>CAWAXG010000001.1:0-28916 GCA_963785755.1 uncultured Acidobacteriota bacterium
GGCGCGAATGCCCTGTTTCGCGCACGCGCGCTGCACGAGCACGTCGTGCGCCTTCAGCGCTCCCGGCGGATTGAAGATGCCGTCCGGCGCGCTGCGGATTCCCTCGACCGTCCCGGTCACGCCGATCAGCCGCTCCGCCTTGTCGTAGTACGGTGCCAGATTTCGTAGGCGATCGGCCAGTCGAATCCCAGGCTGTCGGTCGAACGCGGCTTGAAGTCGTAATCGGCGAATCGCAAGGTAACGCGGCCGTAGTGGTTCGTCCTGCCGCCGAGGATGCGCGATCGGAACCAGGAGAAATCGCTGCCCGGCGCCACCGTGTACGGCTCGCCCTCGAGCTGATTGCCGCCGTAGGTCGCGCTGTAGGTGAACCCGGTCGGTCCGCCGGTATAGGCCTGCCCGCGCGCGCCCGCGCCGCGATGCGGAAACTGAAAGGCCAGATGCGGTCCTCCAGATCCGCCATGTTGAGCATCGGACCCGCTTCGAGGAGCAGCACTGAAATACCCATGTCGGCGAGGACCTTCGTGGCCGTGCCGCCGCCGGCGCCCGAGCCGATGATGACGACGTCGTGCACCGTCTGGCTGGACGTGACCTGCGCCATGTGTCTGCTCCTTCCGGCCGTGCAAAGACAGCAACCGCCGATCGTGTCCGAACGGGCGGAGTCTAAGTGATTCCTGCATGCAGTTCAAGCTTCACCCCCAGCCTTTATCCGCTGCTGGCGCGGTCTGCCCGTCACTTCTGCATGCAAGACCACCGGGGATCCGACCAGGCGGGCAGGCCATGGAAGGTCGGGGACGACATGGTGCGGGATCTCGCCACTGCGTGGAACGACCGCTAACGTCATGGCACCGACGAGCGTCTTGCGCGCATCAGTCCCGACGATCCATGTGCGAACGTGGGACGACTGAGACAATCGCGCGCCGCGCGCGCTTGTCACGCGACGTGATCGTCAAACTATCCCTGCCAAATGTTCGTCATACTGGCTGGCTGGAACTGATGCGCCGCGCGTGTTCCATCTTACTGACGACCTTGCTGCTCACCGCGGCCGCGGCGGCCCAGGACGCACCCGTCACACCCGCGGCACACGGGCCCGTTCCCGTCATCCAGGCCGCGCGGGCTACCGGGCCGATCGTCATCGACGGCCGCCTCGACGATGAGGCGTGGCTGCGCGCAACGCCGGCGACCGCGTTCATCCAGCGTGATCCCGAGGAGGGCAAACCGGTCAGCGAGGAGACCGAACTGCGCGTGGTGTACGACGACCGCGCGCTGTACGTCGGGGCGCGGCTTCGCGACCGCGAGCCTTCGCGTATCGCGCGCCAGCTCGCGCGGCGCGATCAGGAAGGCGAGGCGGACGGCTTCTCGCTCTACCTCGACCCGCATCACGACCATCTGACCGGTGCGATGTTCAGCGTGAGCGCTGCCGGTGTCCAGAGCGACGCGACCATCTTCAATGACAGCTGGAACGATGGGACGTGGGATGCCGTCTGGGGAGTCGGCGACCAGGATCGACGAGGATGGATGGGTCGCGGAGATGCGGATTCCGTTCTCACAGCTGCGCTTTCCGGCGGCCGATCGCCACACCTTCGGCATCAATGCGATGCGCTACATCCAGCGGAAGAACGAGCGGGCGTGGCTGGTGCACGTGCCGAAGAAGGAGAGCGGGCTGGCGTCGCGGCTCGGCCATCTCGAAGGTCTGGAGGGCGTTTCTCCGCGGCGGACGTTCGAGCTCCTGCCTGTACGTGGTCAGCCGCGCCGAGTTCATCGCTCCGTCGAGCCATTGGGATCCGTTCAACGACGGCGCCCGGATGTTTGCGGGCACCGGCATCGATTCCGAGGGACCGGTTCAGCAGCAACCTCTCGCTCGACGGCACGATCAATCCGGATTTCGGCCAGGTCGAAGTCGATCGGGCGGTCGTCAATCTGACCGCCTTCGAGACCTTCTTCGAGGAGAAGCGCCCGTTCTTCATCGAGGGGGCGAACATCTTCGGCGATTTCGGGCGCACCGGTTCGAACAACTTCTGGGGGCTCCAACCGCGCCGAGCCGCTGATTCTCTATTCGCGGCGCATCGGGCGGTCGCCGCAGGGCTCAGTCGACGCCGAGTTCGTCGACACGCCGACCGCCACGACGATCCTGGGCGCGGCGAAGGTGACGGGGAATACGCGCAACGGCTGGAGCCTCGGGACGCTGGAGGCGGTGACCGGGCGGGAATACGCGATAACGGTCGACGACACGACGCGCGGCGAAGGAGAAGTCGAGCCGCTGTCGAATTACTTCGTTGGCCGCGCGCAGCGCGAGATTGGCCGGCGCGCTGCCGTTGGCGTGATCGCGACCGCGGTGAACCGGGACCTGCGGGAGCCGTCGCTGCGCGAGACCCTGCCGGCCCAGTCCTATGTCGCGGGCGTCCACGGCCATTTCTACCTCGACGCCAAGCGCGACTGGGTGATCAACGGTCAGGTTGCCGGGGAGCTACCTGCGCGGCTCGACCGACGCGATCACTCGCGTGCAGCAGTCCTCGCAGCGCTACTTCGATCGGCCGATGCGAGCTACGTCGAACTGGATCGGCGGCATCGGACCTCGACGGCTGGACCGGCAGCATCAATCTGAACCGCCAGAGCGGCGTGCACATGGTGAACGCCGCGTTGTGGGGAGTCAGCCCGGCGTTCGATTCGAGCGATGCCGGCTTCACGTTCAAGAGCGATCGCGGCGGCATGCATGCCGTGTATAAGTGGCGGGATCAGGAGGTCAAACGGTTCTCGCGCCAGAGGTTCCTGGCCGCCGCGAAGTTCTACACGTGGAACTACGGCCGCGAGGTGCAGGCCGATGGCACGTTCCTCTTCGGCAACATGCAGTTCAAGAACTACTGGCGAGTGTTCAGCGACGTCTACTATTTCCGCGCCACACAGAACGACACCGAGACGCGAGGCGGACCCTCGATGCTGACTCCCAACTCGCACCGGCGGATCGATCGGCGGGGAGACCGACAGCCGGAAACGTCTGTCCTTCGGCGCCAACTTCAACACGAACAGGAGCGACTTCGGCGGCTCGCGGATTGGCAGCGGACTCAACGTCCGCCCCCGGCCGTCCTCGTCGCTGGAAGTCTCGGTCGGCCCGGGCTTCTATTGCAACCGCAACGTCGCGCAGTACGTCGGCACCTTTGCCGATCCGGCGGCCGTCCGCGACGTATGGCTCCCGCTACGTGTTCGGCCGGCTCGAAACAGCGGGAGCTCAGCATCCAGACGCGCGTGAATTACGTCCTCTCGCCGAAGATGTCGCTGCAGGTCTACATGCAGCCGCTCGTCTCGGTCGGCGATTACGAGGATTCAAGGAGCTGGCCCGGCCGCGCACGTTCGACTTCATCCGCTACGGGCAGGATAGCGGAACGGTGTCTTACGATGCGATTCGCGCGCGATACACAGTCAACCCTGGCGACGGCGGCGCCGACTTCGAGTTCGACGATCCCGACTTCAATTTCAAATCTTTCCGACTCAACGCCATCTTCCGATGGGAGTGGCGGCCCGGCTCGGCGATGTACTTCGTCTGGACGGAGCAGCGTGAGATCTTACGGACCCCGGACGTTTCCACTTCGGACAGGACATCGGCCGCACGTTTCAGGCTCCTGCGGACGACGTGCTGATGTTCAAGATCGCCTACTGGTTTCAGCGCTGACGCGCGTTGAGGTATCCTCACCCGCGTCATGCAGTCACTCCTGACTCGCCGCGATTTTCTCGCCCAGACGACGGGCGCCGCTGCGGCGCTGGCCTTCGCCAGACCGGCGAGCGCCTTCCAGGGCATGTACATCTCGCTGAACGGTTCGCTGGTGAACAAGCCCGGTCAGTCGCTGCCATGGCCGGAGTTCGTCAAGCTTGCCGGCAAGCTGGGCTACGGCGGTGTCGACGTGAGCGTGGCGCCGGCGCGGAAGGATGGCGTCGACGCGACGCGCGCGCTGCTCGCGGAAGCGAAGGTGAGGCCCGGCATCGCCAATCTCGGCTTGCAGTTCGCCGCGGCAGATGACGCGGCGTTCAAACAGGGACTCGGCGAGCTCGACGAGAACGCGAAGTTCTGCGCGGCGATCGGCCTGAACCGGATGATGGCGGTCCTGTCCCCCGGCAGTCCGGTGCCGAAGGAAGAGCGGTACAAGTTCGTCAAGGAGCGCCTCGTCTCCGTCGCCGAAGTGCTCGCACGGTCGAACATCAGGCTCGGCCTGGAGTTTCTCGGCCCGCTGCATTTCCGGACGCCGTCACAGCGGAACCCGCACCAGTTCATCTGGACCCTGCGCGAGACCGTGGCGCTGGCGAAAGAGATCGGGCCGAACATCGGCATCGTGCTCGACATCTGGCACTGGCATCATTCCGGCGGAACGGTCGACGACATCATCGGCGCCGGCAAGTCGCGCATCGTGCACATTCACGTGTCGGACGCGAAGGCGCAGCCGGCGGAGGAGGTGCGCGACAATCAGCGGCTCATGCCCGGCGAAGGGATCATCGATTCGGTCGGCTTCTTCCAGGCCTTGAAGAAGATCGGCTATGAAGATGCGGTGAGCCCAGAGCCGATTGGCCGCGTGCCGGCGGAGATGTCGCCCGAAGAGGGAGCGCGGCTGGGGCTGGAAACGACGCGCGGCGGTGATGAAGAAGGCGGGCGTGCTCTAACCTCGAAGCTCACTTGACGTAGAGCATGAACGCGCCGCCGGCGCTGCACGAAGGCCACAAAGGCCACAACGCTCACGAAGCCAAATTGCGTGGTCTTCGTGCGCTTCGCGTTCATCGATGTGTTCGCCGTGGGCCCGTTCGGTAGCGCTGCGGCTTTTCGATCTGCACTCCACTCTGCGCGCCGGCATGTGCTTCTGATCTCCGCAAGGGCCGGTCCTGTCGCAGGTAAGGCTGTACAATCCTCACCACAGAGCAGATGTCAAAGCAGGATGTGACGGCCTGGCTCATAGCGTGGGGCGAAGGCGATGCCGGCGCAGACAATCGGCTGATTGAGGCCGTGTATGCCGATCTGCGTAAGGTCGCCCGCAGGCGCCTCCGAGCCGAGCGCGCGGATCACTCGCTGACGCCGACCGCCCTGGTCCACGAGGCCTATATACGTCTTGTCGATTTACGCCGCGTGCGCTGGCAGAATCGCGCGCAGTTCTTCGCCATAGCCGCTCGTCTGATGCGTCGGCTTCTCGTGGACCACGCGCGCGCCCACGCCGCCGTCAAGCGCGGGGGAGCCGCGTGGAGAGTACCGCTGTCAGACGATATCGGGAGTCACGGATGCACGTGAAGTGGACCTCCTCGATCTCGAGGCTGCGCTGACCAGGCTGGGGACGATCGACCCTCGTCTGACCGACATGGTGGTCATGCGGTTCTTCGGTGGCCTGACCGTCGAAGAGACTGCGGACGTCTTCCATTCGTCCGCCGCGACGGTCAAGCGGGATTGGACGCGTGCCCGGGCGTGGCTGTTCCGCGAGCTGCGACACGCGGGTGGCGGTCGATCCGGAACCGCGGCGAAGCGGCCGGGCACCCGTCGCTCAACAGGTTCACGCACGCAGCGAGCCGCCGGCGAATGATTTCTGATCGATGGACTGACGTATTCGCTGTATTCGATGCGGCGCTGGCAACATCGGGTGCGGCGCGCGACGCGCTGCTTGCGCGTGAGTGCGGCGACAACGCCCGGCTGCGCGAGAAGGTGGAGTCGTTGCTCGCGGCGCATCGCGAAGCGGAGGGCTTTCTTTCGAGCGCAGCGCTTCGCGTCGCAGGAAACCGATCCCGCGGCACCGGCGCCGGGAACGCTCGCGCCGGGCACGCACATCGGCGTCTTCGAGATCGAATGCTTCGTCGGTGCCGGCGGGATGGGTGAGGTCTATCGCGCCCGCGACACGCGGCTCGATCGGCATGTCGCGATAAAGGTGCTCCCGCGCGAGGCGGCAGCCGATCCCCGCGGCCGCGCGCGATTTACCTACGAAGCGCGGGCGATCGCGCGGCTCTCACACCCGCACATCTGTGCGCTTCATGACTTCGGCCATCACGAAGGCATCGATTTCCTGGTGATGGAGTTTCTCGACGGCGAAACGCTGGCGTCGCGTCTGCGCAATGGCCCCATGCCGATTGCCGATGCCGTGGGGATTGCGATCCAGATCTCAGAGGCGCTCGCCGCGGCACACGCCGAGGGCATCGTGCATCGCGACCTGAAGCCGGCCAACGTGATGCTGGTGGACGGCCGCCCGGTACGAGCCGCGCGACCCGAGGCAAAGCTTCTCGATTTCGGTCTCGCTGTCTTCCATGCTGCGCCGCTGTCGGAAGGAGCGGGAACACCGGCAGCCCGCGCGGGCTCGATCACACGCGGGGCCATTGCCGGCACGCCGCAGTACATGGCGCCCGAACAGGTGCGCGGCGAAGAGGCCGATCCCCGGACCGACATCTTCGCGTTCGGCAGCGTGCTCTACGAGATGCTGGCGGGACATCCGCCGTTTTCCGGCGGGACGGCTGACGAAGTCATGTCCGCTGTTCTCGACGCGGATCCGCCAGGATTGTCGACCCGCCGGCCCCGGTCGTGGCTGCCGACCCGGAATGCGCTTCGGAAGCTGGAGAAGATCATCGGACGGTGCATCGAAAAAGAGCCCGATCGGCGGTTCACCAGCGTGAATGAGTTACGGCTCGAGCTCGAGAGAATCGCATCGGTTCGTGGCTACGGGACGGCGACGATCAACCGAGGTTCGGGGAAGCTGCTCGCCAGCGTCATGGCACTCGTGGCAATCGCTGCTTGCATCGTTGCCTGGATTCTCTGGCCGCGCGAGACAGCCGCGCGGGCGGCCGCGCCGATGCGGGTCGTGCAGCTGACCGCACTCAACGGTCTCGAAATCGGACCGGCGCTTTCTCCCGACGGCAGGCACGTGGCGTTCTCCTGGAACGGCGAGCGCGAGGACAACTACGACATCTACGTGAAGACCGTCGGATCATCCGAGGTGCGCCGGCTGACGACCGACGCCGCTGCCGACACGTTGCCGGTCTGGTCTCCTGACGGGAAACAAATCGCCTTTCTCCGCGATCATCCCGGCGGCGGCACAATCGTGCATGCTGTCGACCCGACCGGGGGCGGGGAGCGGAAACTGACTGATTTTCGTATCGGCGGCGGAATCTCCGCGCGCATCGCGTGGTCGCCCGATGGCCGTGCGATCGTCGGCAGACCAGATTTTGCGGAGGACGCTGCGCGAAAAGGTCTCTGGTCGTTGTATCTCCTCCCGCTCGGCGGCGAAGCGCCGCGCCGACTGACCGGGGCGAACGCGCCCGACATGGATATGGCTCCGGCGTTCTCGCCCGAGGGGCGGTCGCTGGCATTTGCCTCGTGCGCGAAACTGACGCGGCGCGTGTGCGACATCAACGTCGTCGATCTGGACGCCGGCTACACTCCGACAGGACCAGCCAGGCGTCTCGTGAACGCCGGCCAGCAGGTCACCGCCGTCGCGTGGACCAGGGATGGCAGATCCATCGTGTACGACACGAACGGGCGAGGCCGATGGGAGCTCTGGCGCGTGAGCCGCGACGGCGGCGCCGAAGCGGAACGACTGGAGCTTGCGGGCGATCATTCCCGGTCGCCCGCGATCGCGACTGCGGATGACCGCCTCGTCTTCGAGCGCCTGCTACGACGGGTTCAGCGTCTTCCGACTTCGGGACAACGGCCCGCCCGAGCCCGTGCTCGTGTCGTCGGCGTGGGACTACAACCCGCGGTTCTCACCGGACGGACGGCGTATCGCCTTCAACTCGCGGCGATCCGGCGATGTGGACGAGATCTGGGTCGCATCGGCTGACGGATCGGGCGCTCGACAGCTCACGACCGGCCCGGGCTCACGCCAGAGCCTGCCCGCGTGGTCACCCGACGGACGTCACGTCGCCTTTGAATCGAGGGGCGCCGACGGGCGCTCCCACATCTGGGTCATTCCGGCCGACGGCGGTGTCCCGCGCAGGGCCACGACCGATGCTGGCGAAGAGAATGCGCCCTTGTGGTCTCGTGACGGGACGCGCATCTACTTTCTTTCCGATCGCGGGGGCCAGGGATTGTGGGGCGGCCACGACGCGTGGCAGGTCCCGGCAGCGGGTGGTCCTGCCGAGCGTGTGACCGAGCGAGGCAGCGCGCCGGTCATGTACGAATCCGCTGATGGAAAAGAGCTCATCTATCAGACCGCCCTGATCTACGAATCCACAGGTGAGAAGCGCTTCACTTATCAAACCTTCGGCGACGGACCGCTGCTGGCCGTTCCCGTCGCTGGAGGACCCGCGCGTCAGCTTCTGCCCTGCGTCAGATGGCTCAGCTTCGCCGTCACTGAGTCCGGCGTGTACTACAGTCCGTGCGGCGACCGGCGCGATCGCAATCAAACCAATGGCTTCCTTCAGACCTGGCTGCCAGGCGCGGAGATTCCGATTCAGGTGCTCGACCCTTCGACCGGGCGGACGCGCGTTCTGGGCCGCGTCGCGCCACCGTTCGACTCGGCCCGTCTTGCCGTCTCGCCCGACGGAAGCACGATCCTCGTCCAGCGCAACATTGCGACGTCAGATTTGATGGCGATCGAGAATTTTCGATAGCGACGCCCGTTCACTGGAGTCCAGGCGTTCCGCTTCACCTCCAGCAGCGCTTCTTCACCCGATAGGTTATTTGCTTGCTGGATGGTGGATTCTCGCCCAGTCCCAGCGAGTGCAGCATTTCGTGGATGATTACGGCCCGCGTCTCCTCGGGTCCACGTTGAGCCGCGCGCACGAACTCCCGGCCGCAGAGGTAGATGACCCGGCTGCCAATGCTGGTGAATGCCAGGATGCCGTGTCGCTTGCAGGCAGCCCGCGTCGTCCCGTCCTCGAAAACGATCAACCTCAGATACTCAGCGGCAGTGACGCCGAGTTCCGTGAGTTTCCCGGTCAATTCCCGACCGCGTTGATCGGCATAATCGGACAACAGCAACTGACATTGTGGGAAGGAAAGCCAGTCCGCCGCCTCTCCCACAATCCGTCGTGCCGACTCTTGGAGATAGGGATCCTGGATGTGCAGCCTCCACATGACTGGAGGAGTGTCGGCTGGCGACTGCTGATTGCGGCTGACAGGTGGCGTGGGCCGCACGTCGCGGTCCTGGTAAGAGGCAATGGCGGTCAAACGCATGTGGCCTTCGAGGATGACCAGAAGGCCGAGGACTGCTGCAGACGGGGACACGGATCCGCTCCAGTGAGCGGCGGCTGGCGGACGTCTGGGTGACGTCCGCAGCGCCGCGCCCTGGCAGAAGCGGAATCGCGTACGGATCGGGCTCACCGTCCCCGGGGCAGACCCCAGGCGGACCGTGGTCGAGCTGGCGGTGTCCCTCCGCGACCGGCGTTCAGACCCGCAGCGGACTGTGGCGGCTCTGACGAGCCCGGATCAGAGAAGCCGCAGGAACGCGATGATGTCCTTGATGTCCTGTTGGGTCAGGAGAATGTTCGAATCAGAAAGGGGGAAGCCCAGGTTCGAGGTGAACATGAACACGTACTGTTCCAGGACGGCCTCGAGGTCCTTCGCCGAGTTGTCGTGAAAGTACGGCGCCGTATGCCGCACACCCCAAAGCTGCGGCGTCTTGAACATGTTCGCGAAAAACCCTGGATGGGCGAGGCAGAGCTCCTTGGGCGGAAGGAACTGCGCCAGCATCGGGATGTTGTAGACGTCCGTGATCATGATTCCCGGATCCGGTGAGTTGACCCGCAGGGTCGTGCCGCACGGATCGGTGACGTCAAACGTGCGGACCGGATTGTTCAGGAGGTTTCGTGAGCTCACCAGGATGTCGAACGCACGCCACCCCGGCGGCGCGCCGGTTGGGACGGTGGTGAACTCGATTCGCCGTGTTCAGCATCGGCCCGCTGTGACAGAGGGCGCACACACCTTTCTTGCTCGGCGGATTCCACGGCGCATCGACGAAGAACTCCCGCCCGCGCTTCTCGGACGCCGTGTGTCCCTGCGGCAAGTCCGGAGCTGGACCACCCTGGGCGAACGACTTCAGCGACTTGCTCGAAAAGAAGCGGTTGTCGGTCGCTGGAAGGCTGCGATCGCGTCGAGCTGGGCCTGTCGTCGGCGCGATGGTGGCCTGCGCGTGCCGGGTGATCGCGCCCGACGCCTGCGCCTGCAGGTCAGGGTCCCGCATGTCGTACATCAATGCCGGATCGAGCCCGGGCGTGTTGACCGTGCTCGGAACCCCGCGGGCAAGGACGACGGAGGTCGCGGACGGGTCGTCCACGAGGACCACGCCCTCCGGCAGGTCGCGTTCGATCAGGATCGTCGCGTGAGCGGCAATCCGGCTGGTGCCGCTGAAGAAGTCGTCGAGGCCATCGTGGCTGAACAGCGGCTCGGACGGGTTTTCCGAAAAGCGCTCGGCCACTTCTGCCGGGTCGATGGTGCCGTCGTCCCCGGAATGGCAGGTGCGACAGGTCCGGCCGTTGCCGCCGAACGTCTCATGGTCGAACAGGCGCTGACCTTCACTCAGTTCAGCGGCCGCGACGGCGAGAGGCGAGACGCGATTCAGACCGGGAGGCCCTGACGCCAGCCATGTGGCAGCCGCCCACGCGGCGCTACCGCACAGGACGGCGGCTGTCCACGTTGTCATGCGTCGTGCGGCCGGCAGATGTCGGGTGCTGTCCATGGAGCCTCCTGGTTCTCAGGCGCGTAACGTACCCGGGGCGCGCCTGGAAGTCGCAAGCCTGCGGCAGGAAAACGGCAGGATCCGGGCAGGGCGGCCAGATGGGCCGGGGCGTAGAATGGGTGCCATTCCTGGCTGCTGGCACCCATGTCCCTGGCTGCGGGAGAGCGAATCGGCCGTTACGAAATCCTGGCGCCAATCGGCGCCGGAAGCATGGGCGAGGTCTATCGCGCTCGAGACTCACAACTCGATCGGTCGGTCGCGATCAAGATCCTGACGTCGTCGCGGCATGCGACGACCCTGCAGCTGGAGCGATTTCAGCGTGAAGCGCGGGCAATCGCCCGGATAACCCACCCGCACATCTGCACCATTCACGACGTCGGCGAGGTCGACGGCGTGCCGTTTCTCGTGATGGAGCTGCTCGAGGGAGAAACGCTCGCCGAACGTCTGCGAGGGCGGTCCCGTTCCCGTGGATCGGGCGGTCGCGCTCGCCGGCGACATCGCCGGGGCTCTCGACGCCGCCCACAGGAAGGGCGTGGTTCATCGCGATCTGAAGCCGAGCAACGTCATGCTCGCCGGCGGCGGAGTGAAACTTCTCGATTTCGGGCTCGCAAAACTGCGGGACCTCGAACGCGAGGAGACCGTCGACCGATCCACGCAGAGCCTCGAACTGACCGAGCAGGGCACGGTGCTCGGCACGATCCCGTATATGGCGCCGGAGCAGGTCGAGGGGCGCGACGCGGATGCACGCACGGACATCTTTGCGCTGGGGGTGATTCTCTACGAGATGTCCGCGGGCCGCCCGCCGTTCGAGGGACGCAGTCGCGCGAGTCTCATGGCCGCCATCCTGACGCACGATCCGCAGCCGCTGTCATCGCTCCGAGGCGGCGTTCCCGCCAGCCTCGATCGCGTCGTCAGGAAGTGCCTGGCCAAGGATCCGAATGACCGCTGGCAAAGCGCTGCGGATCTTGCCGCGGCGCTGCGGTGGAGCAGAGATGACAGCGGAGCACGCCGTGACGAATGGGCAGCGGCCGTAGAGCGGCTGCCGTTCAACCGCACGGTAGCGGCGGGGCTGACAATTGGTGCCGCCGCTGGTGCCATCGCCATGTGGATGCTGGCGGCCCGCGGCGTGGTCGGTCGCACACCCGCGCTGACTCCTGAGTTCATCCCGATCACGTTCCGGAATGGCACCGTCTCCGCGGCCCGTTTCGCATCGGACGGTGAGACCGTCATCTACAGTGCCGCGTGGAACGGCGGACCCTACGCGTTGTTCATGACCCGGCGCGGCATTCCCGAATCGCGACCGCTCAACATCTCTGACGCCAGGCTGCTCGGCGTGTCATCCAGCGGCGACCTGGTCTTTCTCCGCGGCCGTCATGACGCGGTGAGGTTCCTCCTGCCTGCACGCACGGGGACCCTTGCCAGGGTTGCACTGACCGGCGGCGCGCCGCGCGAGATTCTCGACGACGTGATTGCAGCCGACTGGAGACCGGGCAGCGACGAGCTCGCCGTCGTCCGCCGGGACCGGCTGGAGTTTCCCGTCGGGCAACACCATTCACGGACGGCACCAGTTCACGTATGTCCGGATCGCGCCGGACGGCCAGAGACTCGCGCTCGTCGAAGGGTCGAGTATCGTCGTGCTCGATCGCTCCGGGCAGAAGACGACGTTGTCCTCCGGATGGGGAGACATGATCAGCTCTTGCGTGGTCTCCGTCAGGTGATGAGGTGTGGTTCACGGCGAATCGCCGTCGCCAACGATGTTTCCCGTGGACGTTGCGCGCTGTCTCGCTGGACGGCAGGGAGCGCGTGCTTTTTTCTTCCGCCGGGACACTGCTGTCGATCCTCGACGTCTTCCACGATGGCCGTGCCCTGATCGCGACGCACGTCGCCAGGATGGGGTGCTCATGTGTCCGCGCCAGGGGAGGTTCAGCCGCGAGAGCTCTCCTGGCTCGATGGCTCCGCGCCAGAGGCGCTCTCGCGTGACGGCGGCTCGGTGCTGTTCAGCGAAGTGCTCAGAGGTGCCGGGAAACGGTTCGATTTACCTGCGCAAAACCGACGGCTCGGACGCCATCCGACTCGGCGATGGATTTGGCGAAGATCTCTCGCCGGATGGGAAGTGGGTTCTGGCAACCCCGGTCGGAACCCGCCAGCACTGGATCATCATGCCGACCGGGCCTGGATCGGCGATCACTCTCCCGCCAGGACCGCTGGTGGCCCGTGGGGAGGCCAACTTTCTGCCCAACGGACGTCAGATCGTGTTCGGAGGAAGGGAGAAGGATCGCGGCGGGCGCATCTATGTCCAGGACATCGACGGAGGATCGATTCGCGCCATCTCTCCTGAGAATGTCGGAACACAAGGGCTGGCGACTCCCGACAGCCGCTATGTCGTCGGGAGAACCACGGAACATGTGTTCAAGTTTGCCGTCGACGGCAGCGCACCGATCCCTTTGACCTATCTGGATCCGGACGACGAGCCGTTGCAGTGGAGCCCCGATGGATCTCTCCTGTTTGTCACGGCGGGCCGGTGCGTGGCCGGCGGCGGTGGACCGGGTGAACACGGCTACGGGCGACCGCGGAGTCGTGGAAAACGATTCAGCCAGCGGACCTGGCTGGCATAGACGCGGTCTTCAGAATCCTGATCACCCCGGATGGCAAGTCCTACTGCCACGATTACGTGCGCGTCCTCTCGGAGCTGTTCGTCGTCGAGGGGTTGAAGTGAGCGCCGTCTCGTTCGGGAGCTTCGTGCTCGATCTGGACACGCGCGAGCTGCGCCGCGGCCGCGAGTCCGTCGCGCTCTCGCCAAAGGCGTATCAGCTCCTCGAAGTGCTCGTCGTCAACAGGCCGAAGGCGCTGTCGAAATCAGCACTGCAGGAGCGACTGTGGCCCGACACGTTCGTGCTCGAGAAGAACCTGGTCAATCTCGTCGCCGAAATCCGGGAAGCGCTTGGCGACAGCGCGAGCAACCCGCGGTTCGTGCGTACGGTGCCGCGATTCGGCTACGCGTTCCGGGACTCGACGTCCGAGGCGCCGGCCAGCGGCGCCAAGAGTCGCCGGGCGGACGTACGAGTCCGTCTGGTATGGGCTGGAGGCCGCGCCGCCCTGACCGACGGCGAGTACGTCCTCGGCCGCGACCCCGATCTCGAGCTGTTCCTCGATGCGCACGATGTCTCCAGGCGACATGCGCGCCTGACAATCGCGGGCAGCGAGGCAACCATCGAGGATCTCAACAGCAAGAACGGCACGTTCGTCTCGGATCGACGCGTCGACTCGCCGACGCGACTCGTGAACGGCGATTCGATTCGTCTCGGCTCGGTCAGGCTGACGTTCACCGCGGTCCGGAATCGTGGCTCGACCGTGACAGAGTCACGTGCCGAACGGTGAGTGCTGACGCGCGCTGGGATGGGATCGGGTCCACAAGAACATCGCGGCGTACGGCGGTGACCTGGCGATCCGTCTTTGTCATGGGGCACTCGTCCGGCGGGCAGCTTGCCGCGTTGATGTACCGACGATCGCTACGCCAAAGCGGCGGGCTTCTCACTGGCGATTATCAGGGGCGCTGTGCACGATGACATCGATGTTGGCGATGCCGCGGCTGCCGACGCCAATCGCCACACGGGCGCCGGGCTGAAGCCGTGCCGCGAGGCCGCACTGCCTCGAGCCGGTGCACGCGCTGTCGGCACGCACGTCGGCGAGCCGGAAGTCGGGGAAGTCCTGAGCGGACGATGAGTAGTCGGGACGGAAGCATCGCGCCAAGCGCGGATAATCCCACCACTTTGAGGATCGGGGAGGTGGCGTCAATGCGAACAGCCGGTCGCTCCGCGGCAGCGCTCGTCGTCTGTCTCGTCGTCGCGGTGTCAGGCCTGTCGTCCAGGGCCGCCGATCACCCGCCGGTGATGGGTCGCAATGCCGCCGTGTCCGCCGGGCATCCGCTCACGACGGCCGCCGCGTTCGAGACGCTGCTGAAAGGCGGCAACGCGTTCGACGCGGGCGTGGCCGCGATGCTCGTGGGTGGCGTCGTCGAACAGGATCTGTACAGCCTTGGCGGCGAAGGCCTGGTGCTCGTCTATCCGCGCAGCAGCCGCAAGGTCGTTTCCGTGGTCGGTCAAGGCTGGGCGCCGAAAGCGGCAACCGTCGATTGGTATGTCTCGCGGGGCAAGACGATGGCGGGGGTCGGCCTCGACCCCGCGGTCGTTCCGGGCGCGCTGCACGCGGCGCTGACCGTGCTCGAACGATGGGGCACGATGACGTTCGAGCAGGTGGCGGCCCGGGCGATCGAATACGCCGAGCGCGGCTTCCCACTGCGGCCGCGGACGGCGCAGGCGATCGACGCGAATCGCAAGTTCATCGAGTCGTGGCCGGACAATCGCCGGATGTGGCTGAAGCCGGACGGCTCCGCCTACAAGGCCGGGGACACGATCGTGCTGCCGGATCTGGCGCGCACGCTCAATCGAATGGTCGATGCCGAGCGCCGTGCGGCCCGGCGGGGCAGGGCCGCCGGGATCGCCGCCGCTCGCGACAGGTTCTACAAGGGAGACATCGCGCGCGAGATGGTCGGCTTTCCTCAAGCAGCACGACGCGCCCTGGGAGCTCGACGACTTCTCGGAGTTCTTCGCCAAGGTCGAAGAGCCCGCGATGACGACCTATCGAGGGTACGAGGTTTACAAGCACTCGTTCGGCAGCCAGGGACCGGCATTGCTCGAAGCGCTGAACATCCTGGAGCAGCTCGACATCAAGTCGATGGGACGGAACAGCGCCGACTACGTCCACACGGTGGTGGAAGCGTTGAAGCTCGCCTACGCCGATCGCGACAGCTACTTTGCCGACCAGGCATTCGTCGAGAGTCCCGCCGAGGGTCTGTTGTCGAAGGCTTACGCGCAGAAGCGTGCCGCGCAGATCGATCCGCGCCGCGCGTCGCGCGGCTACCTGGCCGGCGACCCGCTGCCGTTCGATTCCAAAGTGAAGACGTGGCCGTACTGGATCGCGAATATCGCCGATGCCGTGGCGTCTGCGCCCGTGGCGGGCGATGACGATCCCACCGCCGGGATCGTCAAGGACACGACGCATATTTCGGTCATCGACCGCGCCGGCAATGTGTTCGACAGCACACCGAGCGGTGCCTGGCTCCCGACGTCCGTCGTCCTCGGATCCACGGGCGTCATGATGAGCGTTCGCGGAGAGTCGTTCTGGCTCGACAAGACGCGCGCGGCCCAGTTACGTCCGCGCTCGCGGCCGCGCTACACGCTGACGCCGAGCATCGTGCTGAAGAACGGCGAGCCGTTCATGGCGATCGGCACACCCGGGGGCGACAACCAGGAACAGACCATCCTGCAAGGCCTGCTGAACGTCGTCGAATTCTGGCAGGAGTGGTACCCGAACCTGCACGAGGCGTTCCGCTGGCCGCGCGTGCAGACGCTGCACTTCTACGGGTCGTTCTGGCCGCACGCTGGCGGATTCAATCAGCTCAACCTCGAATCGGACTTTCCTGACTTCGGTCGTCGAGGAGCTGAAAACGCGCGGTCACGACGTCAAGACGATCGCGCCACGGAGCATCCCGAGCTGCGCGACGGCCGTGCTCGTCGATCCGGCAACGGGCACGCGGATCGCGGGTGCGGATCCGCGGCGGGATTGCTTCGCGATGGCGTACTGACCGCGACGGCTTCGTGCGCCAAGGCCGGTGGCTTCCGGCTTCAGCCGGAAGGCTCAACATCTCCTACCGGGCGCGCTTCGCGAGATAAGCACTGAGCACGCCGACGTTGTCGGCGAACGTGCGCGACCGGATGATCCGCTGCTTCGGCGGCTCCGGCCCCGAGAACACCTCCAGCGTCTCGTTCTCTTTCATCGTCAATGTCTTTCCGCCCAGCGTCACCACGAGATCGCGGCCGGCCAGCACCGATACCAGGCGGTCGGCTTTGCCGATCGCCCCGTCTTCGACCCAGGCGCCGCGCGCATCCATAGACTCGATCAGCCGCGCGGACGCGAGGTTCGAGCGCCTGCCCTTCGGCGGCCGCGGATTCAGTACCCGCCGGCAGCAGCCGTGTACTCGTCCACGGCGAGAGGCCGTGCAGCCTGTCCGGTCTCTTCAGAGACGGCGCGTCCGCGCCCAGGAGCGTCTTGTATTCCTTCTCGATGTCGGCGAATCCGGCACCGGAGGTCAGCACGGCATAGTGGGTAATCACCGACTGGTCGTTGTAGCTCAGTTCATAGCCGTCGACATTCGTCACGCCCTGTCCGACAGCGGTGACGCGCGTGCCCTTGGTGACGTACAGAGGGCGGTTCGTCTTCAGCTCGTAGAAGCGCGCCGCGCACGGCGTCCGTCCGGGGCAGGCACGGCGCCGGATTTCGGACGGGGTCTCGACCTCTGGCAGGATCGACCGCTTGTAGTACGCCAGCGCACGCGGCAGGGGCTCCAGGTACTTCTGCTTGCCCGTCTCCCGATAGAGCAGCATCAGCGCCCGCATCACGCTCTGTGATTCCCCGCCGGTGATCGACGGCGGCTCGAACTGCCGCGCCCACGCCGGGTGCATCTCGCGGTCGTACTGCTGCGCCCACCCGGGCTGCGGCTCCGGCATCTGCGAGAGGAGCATGAACTCTCCACCCTTCTCCGCCGCCGCCAGGTAACGCGGCTCCTTGTAGATCCGTGCGGCCTCGAGCATGGCATCGAGCGCATCGACGATGGAGTTGTCGTTGAAGGTGTAGTGGGTGTAGTAGTCCGCCCCCGGCCAGGTCCGCGGCCAGGACTCCGGGTAGCTCGCGCGCTTGACCGGGTACTCCGCGGGATCGGGGAAGCGCGAGTAGCGCTGCGGCCAGGCGCCGTTCGGATGCTGCGCCTTCACGAGACTGTCGAGCGCAAAGCGCGCCGCGTCGTGAATCGCGGCGTCGCTGAAATCGAGCTCGCGATCGACCCGCATCAGCAGCCGCATCGCCGCCTGCGTGACGTTGTCGTCGAGCGTCGTCGGCCGGGTGGATTTGTCGGTGCCTGGCTGCGCACAGCGGCCGTCGGCGCGATAGGGAAACGGCGCACGCTTCTGGGGATCGAACTCGATGTAGTAATCCCAGCCGCCGCTGCAGTACCTGCCCCTTGACGAGCGCGCGGGCCACGTCGCGCGCCGCGTCACGGTAGTAGGTGTCCCCGGTCGCCTGGTAGGCGTCCAGGTAGGCCATGCCGACGAGGGGAGTGCCGTCGCGCTGGATCTCGACGCGCGTCGGTCCCTCGCTCATCTCCGAGCGGCCGTAGCTGAGATCCTCGGCGTAGGCGAAGTGATAGCCGCCTTCTGTCGCGACCTTCGTCCTGTAGAACTCCACGGCCTTCCGCAGCGCCGCCTGCGCCCGCTCGCGCAGCGCGCCTATCGTCAGCCTGACCCGGACCTTCAGTGAGCGCAGGTGCAGCGATTGCCGCGGCCATGGCCACCGCCAGGCCGGGAATCAGGAGAGTGCGGACCGCGTCTTTTCAATGAGCAACATGCTTGGCTCTCATCGTCTGGCCGGGAATCGGCCGGCCACGAGGATGCCACGATAGACCGGTCCGCCGGCATCCGCCGATCGGCTTGCCGTACTTTTCCCTGACCCGCGCGCGTAGTATTTCGGCCCCGCCAGCCGTAGTTCTGCGATTCCTCCCGCCCGCAGAGACACGTAGACTTCGACCGTCCGGAAACCGATCACCATGCCAAAGCGACTCATCGTTTTCATGTTTGCTCTCTGCCTGCTGCCGACAGGCTCCGCCGTGGCGCAAGCAGTGCCGTACGCTGTGCCTGCCCCGGACGAAGGCTGGCGCATCACCATTTACCCGGTGCTGGCCTGGGTGCCCTCCGGCATCGAAACCGACCTCAGCCTGCCGCCATCGGGCGGCGACGCCGGGTTTGCCGGGGAGATCATCGATTCACGCTTCGACGGCGCATTTCTCGGCGGCTTCTCGGCCGCCAAAGGCGCGTGGCGCATCGACGCGGACGGCCTGTGGGCGGCCTTTGGCGGCGATCGCCTCGAGTTGCCGGTGTTCACTGTGGACGCGGACGTGATCTACCTGCACGTCTCCGGAGGTTTCAGGCTTTTCAAGGATCTCTATGCGACGGCCGGCGTCCGCCGATTTGCGGTGAAGTACAACATCGACGCCGACGCCTTCGGCAGCTTCGAGCGAAAGCCTGGCGTGTGGGATCCGCTGATCGGTCTCGGCTGGCACACCCAGGGACGGACCTTCGAGTGGCATGCCATCTTCGAGGGCGGAGGGTTCGGCGTCGGCTCGGATGTCGATGTGGCCACTTCGGCGCGAGCGGACTGGAAGCCGATTCCGACACTTCGGCATCACCGGGGGCTATCAGTTCCTCTACTTCAAGATCTCCGATGACCGCGCTGGGCCGCCCGTTCACGGTGAAGCAGACGCTCCACGGTCCGATTGTGGGCGTGGGCCTTTACTTCTGAGAATCATCGCCTGGACTGGACGCCCCGCATGACGATGCAACAGGTGGTGATCCTCGTCCTGCAGGTGAGCATCCTGCTGACCGTCTTCGGATTCGGTCTGCAGACGACCCTGCACGACCTGCAGTACCTCGTGCGGCGCCCGGGCCTGCTGGCCCGGTCGCTGCTGGCGATGTTCGTCATCATGCCGATCGTCGCGGTGATCCTGGTGCGGGCATTCGAGCTGCGGCCGTCGTTCGAGATCGCGCTCCTCGCGCTGGCGATCTCGCCGGTGCCGCCGCTGCTGCCAGGTAAAGAGGGCAAGGCTGCCGGCCATGCCGCGTACGGGCTGGCGTTGATGGCCGTCGTCTCGATCCTGGCGATCGTCGTCGTGCCGCTGTGGGTGCAGCTCCTGGGTCGCTATTTCGACCGGCAGCTCCAGATGCCGCCGGCCGCCATTGCGAAAGTCGTCGTCGTGATGACCATCCTGCCGCTCATCACCGGGGTCATCGTCCGTACCCTTCTTCCGGCCGTCGCGACCCGCCTCGAGAAACCCGCCAGGCTCGTCTCGACCGTTCTGCTCCTGGCCGGCGCTCTCGCGCTGGTGATCGCGGCGATGCCGGTGATCTGGAGTGTGACGGAACCCGGTATTCTGCGTGGCGGTGACGGTGTTCGTCCTGGTCGGGCTGGGCGTCGGGCACTGGCTCGGCGGCCCGCAGGCCGAAGACTCGACCGTCCTGGCGCTCTCCACCGCCAGCCGGCATCCCGCCATTGCGCTCGCCGTCGCGAAGCTCAACTTTCCAGACGAGCCGCATCTCGGGGCCACGATTCTGCTGTACCTGATCCTGCTCACCGTGCTCACTGTGCCCTACGTGAGGCGGCAGCGCCGCCTCTCGGTCGCGCGTCAGCAGTGACACTCAAACCTGAGCAGCAATTTCTTTCGGCCGAGCTGCGCGGTCGACGAGCCGCCTGCCGTACTTTTTCCTGCCGGCGTGCGTAGTCTTTCCGCGCTCCGCCCGTACTTCTGCGGTTCCTTCCCTCACAGTGACCTTCTAGACTGCGACTCGTTCGGAGTCGCGGTGCTCTCACGGCCTGCATTCTTGCGAGCGCGAAACGGCGCCCACGACATCTCGTGGGCGGCACGTTGTCCTCGCAACCCATCGCGGATTGATCGGGAGGTGCGACGTGCGTGTGTGGCATGACATCAGGAAGGTTGCCGCAGTCGGCACGGTTGTCGCGGTGGTTCTGGCGGCGGCACCCACGCTGCTCGCCGACCGCCCGACCGACAAGGACGTCAAGGGGCTCATCGACCGGATCAACCAGGAGCGCGATCGCTTCGAGGATCAGCTCGACGGCAAGATCAAGAGCAGCATTATTCGCGGCCCGAACGGCGAAGTGCACGTCGAGCGCTACCTGGACGACCTGCAGGACAACGTCGGCAAGTTGAAGGAGCGATACAAGGGGGATTACGCCGCCAGCGCCGAGGCGACCACGGTGTTGCGGCAAGGCTCGGAAATCCAGCGATTCATGGCGACCCAGCCGCCCAATTTCGACGGCTTCAGCGAGTGGAATCGCCTGGCCTCCAGCCTCGGCGAGCTGGCGGTGGCCTACGGCACGACGATGCCCTTGCCCGAGGGTATGCAGGCGCGGCGGATGAACGACCGCGAGGTCAAGACGGCGGCCGAGGCGGTCGAAAAGAGCGCGGACCGCTTCAAGAAGGACCTGGATTCGTCGCTCAAGGCCGACACGACCGTGGCCGCGGCCACGCGCGAAGCTGCGGTCCAGGCAGCCGACGCATTGAAAAAGGATGCGAGCACGCTCGCCTCGACCGTTGGCGACGGACGGCCGGCATCCGGCGAGGCCAAGGCGTTGCTCGATCGCGCGGCAGCGATCCGGACCGCGGCATCGGGCCGTCCCTTGTCGCCGGCCCCGCTGGCGGCCTGGAAAGAGGTCGAGAGCGGACTTGTCCAGGTGGCGCTGGCGTTTGGCGTGCCGGCGGATGAGCGAGTAACTGGCCGGCAACACACAGACTAAGGAATCGCCTCATGGCCTGAGGGAAAGATCCAGCGGATTCGGCATTACTCCCTGAGCCCCGGTGCAGGCGCGCATTCACAACCCGTGAGAGGCTTCACCGGGTCAGAGGAGAAATGCACATGTCGCTGTTCTGGAAGTCATCACCCTTCGCCCGTTCCGTGACCCGTGCGGCGGTCGTCGCCGCCGCCACCGTCGCGCTGGTTCTGCCTGCGGGCTCGCTCGCCAGCGCGCAGCACTCGGAGAACACCAGTGCAAAACCGGATCGCGAGCCCATCGTGTTCACGATCGACGTGGCCGAGGACCTGGCGGGCAAGTTCGTCCCGACCTTCGTGAAGCCGGAGCACACGCAGCCTGAGCGCGGATCGTTCTTCATCACCGAGGGACGCATCTTTCCGGGCGGCACCATCGAGGGCGACGGCGCCAGCTTCGATCCCAACAGGAGCGGCCACATCGGCGTGTGGTTCTGCCGCGGCACGCACCTGGTCGCGGCGTCGGAGATTCCCGCGGCGCCGCTGTGGGTCGACAGCGCGCAGCTGTTCATCCTCGGGCGGCAGGGCAGGGAACAGCTGGCCACCGAAGGGGTCGAGGGCGGCGGCACCGTCACGCGTATCGTGACCGGAGGCGCGGGCAACTACGCGGGCTTCATCGGCGAACAGCGCCAGACGTTCCTCGGGTTCAACCCCACCGGCGGCGTCAACCTGAGGGTGACGTTCATCCTTCGGCAGGTCGTGCGCTGACGACGGCGGTGTGTTGTAGAGTGGCGTCGCCCCTTGAACAATCCATCGTCGTCCGAATCGTCCCTGCGCCGTTCGATCGGGACCCTCGCCCTCGCCGCCGGCATCGTCAACACCACGATCGGCGCAGGGATCTTCCGGCTCCCGGCAGACATGGCGGCGCAGCTCGGAGCAACGGCGCCATTCGCCTACCTGCTGTGCGCGATCGCGATGGGACTCATCGTCCTGTGCATGGCGGAGGCCGGAAGCCGCGTGTCGCTGACCGGCGGGCTCTACGCGTATGTCGAGGTCGCGTTCGGGCGCTTCGTGGGATTCCTGGCGGGATTCGTCCTGTGGATGGTGCTGACCTTCGCGATGGCGGCGGTGGCGACGGTGCTCGCCGCGAACCTCGGCGTGCTGGTGCCGCCGCTCGCGTCGCGTCCCGCGTCCGCCGCCGCGCTGATCGTGATCTATGTGGTGTTCGCCGCGATCAACATCCTGGGTGTCGAGCGCGGGTCGCGGGTGAACACCGCCTTGACGGTGGCGAAGCTCCTGCCGCTGCTGCTGCTCATCGTCGGCGGCAGCTTCGCGATCGATCCGGAGAACCTCACGTCACCCGACCCGCCGGACATGGGGACGCTGGCGCGGAGCAGCCTGCTGTTGCTGTTTGCGTTCGCAGGAGCCGAGGCCGCGCTCGTGCCTGGCGGTGAAATCAAGGATCCGGCTCGCACCGTGCCGCGGGCGCTGTTGATCGGCATGGCCGCCATCACCCTGCTCTATGCCGGCGTGCAGCTCGTCTCCCAGGGTGTACTGGGTCCCGCGCTCGCGACCTCGAAGGCCGCGCCGCTGGCGGAAGCGGCTGGCGTGGCGCTCGGCGGCTGGGCGAGAGCGACGATCCTCGTCGGCGCGGTGATTTCCATGCTCGGCCACGCGGGAGCCATGATCCTGGCGACGCCGCGCATGCTGTTCGCATTCGCGCGCGACGGGCTCTTCCCGGCGGCGCTCGCGCGCCTGCATCCCGTCCATCGCACGCCGGCCACCGCGATCGTGCTGCAGTGCGACCTCGTGCTCACGCTCGCCCTCACCAGCACGTTCGAGCGGCTCGCGGTTCTCGCCAACCTGTCGATGCTCGTGCTCTACGCGACCTGCTGCCTGGCGATGTGGCAGCTCCGGCGCCGCGACGTCCGTACCGGCGGCACGCCGTTCCAGGTCCCCGCGCCTGCGCTGGTCGTCGTCCTTGCCTGCCTGGCCATCGGCTGGATCCTCACGAGCATCACGCTGGCCGAATGGACGGCGTTCGCGCTGGCGCTCGGCGTGGCGGCGGTGATCTTCGCGCTGCGGAAGAAGAAAACGGACCAGCGGACCCTGGACCACGGACTGACGGAATGATGGCGAGCGCGCAGGCAGCTCGGCGCGGCGGCCTGATGCGGCTCACTGTTCCGCGATGCCGTGATGGCGCTCGTGCGCCTGGTTCGCTTCGTCGAGCGCCGCTCGTTTCGGGAAGTCCTTGCCGGTCATTTCCCGGTAGACCTGCGCAACCTGCGCCTCGAACCCCGCGATCTGTTTTTCGTCGCTGTCGATATAGGTGGCATGCCGTTTCAGCAGTGCCGTGCGAATGGCCGGCACGTCAGCCTGCACACGATCGGGGGCCAGCCCCTTGCGCTTCTCGACCTCCGCTCTGAGCGCGACGAAGTACTCGCGCTGCGCGTCGAGCACGCTGAGGTCTCCGACCGGACCGTGGCCCGGCGCGACGATCGTGGCGCCGAGCTTCAGCGCCTTGGCCAGCGTCTCGACCCAGGCGGCGCTCTCGCCGTCGCCCATGTAGTTGTACGGGCCGTTGACTGCGGCGTCGCCGGTGAACAGGATGCGTTCCTTCGGCAGCCACGCAAACCCGTCTCCGTGCGTATGCCCCACGCCGAAGTACCGCAACTCCACGCGGTGGGTCCCATCGTCGAAGATCATCACGTCGCGGTAGAGCAGTGACGGCGGTTTGAGCCGCGTCGCCTTCACGTCCTCGCGCCCGTTCGCCGTGTCTTCCCAACGTCCGGGCTTACCACCGAAAAAGCCCGTCTCGTACTTCCGCATCTCGGACAGGACGTTCTCGTGGGCGACGATCACGCCGCCGTTATCCGCCCAGACCTGGTTCCCGTACGCATGGTCGCCGTGATGGTGAGTATCGAACGCGAACCGGATTGGCTTGTTCGTCTGCGCCTTGATCTTCGCGATGACTTCCTGGGCTCCCGACGGGAAGTTCGCGTCGATCACGAGGACGTAGTCGTCGAAGACGACCCAGCCGTTGTTGCAGTGTCCGCGCCCCTTGATATCGCCTTCGTGGAAGAACACGCCCGGAGCGAGCTCCTTGACGGTGTTCATCTGACTGTTCGCGCGACGCTGATAGACGAATCCGATCAGCACGCAGGTGGTCAGCAGATACAGGACGAAACGCTTCATTCACGCGCCTCCACGGTGCGGAATCGTATGAATCCTGCGGCCGGAACACAAGTGGACGTGGTAACGGTGACGTGAGAGTGCGACGTGAAGCACTCAACGGTCTCTGTCTTTCGGCCGCGGGTCGACCGGCCGCCGCAGGCGCTCCGGCACGGAATGCCTGCCGGTGAAGGGACCGCTCAGCGCTGCAGCTCCGCCACCAGGTAGTCCACCACGCGCTCGAACGGATCGAAGCCGAACTCGGCGGCCACCGACGGGCGCAGGTTCGAGTTGGCGTTGATGTCGTAGAACACGCGCCGTCCGTCCACGGTCTCGAGATATTCAATCCCGCCGACATCGAGGCCGACAGCCTGCACGATCCGTTTCGCGATTCGCACCGCGTCCTGCGGCACAGCCTGGAACGCCGCGAACTCCACCGGCGGAGCCGCGACAGCCGGCTTCGCCGGGCAGGGCGCACGCGGGTCGCCCTCGTCCGGGTTGCACACTGGCGACGGACACAGGTTGAAGCGGCCGTGGGTCTTCACACGCATCGCGTAGAGGAGCTCGCCGCCGACGAACTCGAGCCGGACGATGCCCTGGTCCGGGTCGTGGGGCAGGTACTCCTGCAGGAGGAAGAGGTTGTCGGGCAGCCAGATGGACGGATCGCGCCTGAAGATCGTCGTCCACCTCCGCGAGCGATTCGACCACCTGGATCCGCGCGCCGCTTCCGCCCTGGTCCGGTTTGAGCACTGCGGGCCATCGGATGTCGCCGGCGAACTGGCGGAGCGCTGCGGGATCGTTGAAGGTGATCGAGCGAGGCGTATCGATGCCGAGCGTCCGCAACAGCGTGGCCTGGACACTCTTGCTCAACTCCAGCGCGAAGACGTTGGCGCCGTTGAGCACGCGGGCGCCGAGCGAGCTCCAGCGATCGCATGTAGGCGAGCGCCAGCGGCACAGCCCGCGTATGGCCGCGAAGATACGCGCTGGGGCTGGCCTGGTTGAAATAGAGCCGGGCGCGCGGCGTCTCGTCGTTGTGGAACGCGGCGCGCGTGAGGTCGAAGGGCGCGAACGAGACGCCGCGGCGTGCCAGCGCCTCGAACAGCGGCTTCTGCCACTCGGGGTGTTCATGCAGCACGACCAGGTCCACGGCAGCCGTCGTCATCGCTGGCAGCCTAACAGGTTGAGGCGTCGCGGGCCGAAGACCCGTGACACCGTCAGAGTTCAGGGGTCAGACAGTGTCTGAACCGTGTCGGTCCTCGAGCCGCCGATATAATCACGAGGTCGATGCAGACCGACCTTCCTGGACACGATCTGATCGCGCAGGGGCTCGACGATCTCGTTGCCGGCGCAGAAACGGCGGCAGCGCTGCTGGTGTCCATCGGCGCTCCTCGCCTGCGGCAACTGGGCCTGCAGATTGCCGATCCGATTCCCGGCAGCGAACACCGGCTGTACGAGTTGTTGAGCCGAAGCGATCCCGATTCCGCGCATTCCCGCTACAACGCGCTGGTCAGGCGGCTCGTGAGCTTCGAGCGGGCGCTGGCATGCGCGCGCTAGCCGACGCGACACGCATCCAGCAGTTCATGAAGGCGCTGGGCCGCGAAGCGGACCGGCCCGCACAGGTGTACCTGACCGGCGGGGCGACAGCGGTCCTCTACGGCTGGCGTGAGAGCACCATCGATGTGGACATGAAAATGGTGCCCGACCTCGATCGCGTGTTTCGGAGCCATCCCCGAGATCAAGGAACGCCTGCAGATCAATATCGAGCTCGCCTCGCCAGATGACTTCATCCCGGTCCGGGAAGGCTGGGAGGACAGGAGCCCGTTCATCGCCCAGGAAGGGCAGCTGGCCTTCCGTCATTTCGACCTCTACGCACAAGCGCTGTCGAAGATCGAGCGCGGGCATGCGCAAGACGAGGGTGACGTCCGGGAAATGTTCGATCGTGGCCTGGTCGATCGAGTCAAGCTGCTGGAGTATTTCTCGGCAATCGAGCCGCGACTCTATCGCTATCCCGCGATAGATCCGGCCGCGTTCCGGCGAGCCGTGGAGCGGGCGGTCCACGCGTAGGTGTCCGCGCCTCTGCTGCAGAGCTTTCCGCAGGATGGAGACCTGCCGCGGAAGGTTGTTCTCCGTCGACGACGGCGTTTGGCCAGACGAAACGCAGGAGATCGTCTTTCGCGACGACCGTGCCGTGTCGCTCGACCAGTGCGCAGAGCACGTCGACTGTCTTCGGCGTGCGCGGCACCAGCGCTCCGTCGCGCCACAGCAGCGGCGCATCGGATCGAGCGTGACGGCCGACGTAGAGCGGCAACGCGAGAATCGCTGGTCATCTTCGCCTTCGGTTCTTCACATCGATGCAGAACTTCGACAAAGACAGACGGATCGCCGGGATCCGCCACACGACAGTTGTCCGACTCGCTCTGGCAGAAGTGTAGACGTTACGGCGATCCTGGCGTTTTTACTGTGTGAAACAGGCGAAATCGATGCACTGCAGCAGTGCCGGCGCGTCTGCCGGTGTAGAGTGCGGCAGTCGCGGCGAACTCACCGGCCGAAGAAGAAATGCCACGTCGCAGGATCCCGAATGATGCGCCGGACCGACCACGCGCCTCCGACGCCCCTTGTCAGCCACCCTGATTGCGCTCGTCATGAGCGCCGTCCCCGTCTTCGTGCAGCCTGCCGGGCAGCAGAGCCCGCCGGTTGCGGCACCTGCCGCCGGGCAGCCGCAGCCGCCGGCGCCTGCCACCGGTCGCGGACGCGTCTTCGATCCGATGCCGGACTATCCGGCCAACCCGAACGACGTCATCCAGGCGCTGAACGGCTTCAAGGTCGAGATCGTCGCCAAGGCCGATCGTCCGAAGCAGGGTTCGTGGATCAGCATCGCCGAGGACGATCAGGGCCGGCTGATTCTCGGCGCGAACGAGCAGCAGCCGTTCACGCGTCTCACGCTCGACAAGGCGGGCAAGGTCGTGAAGACGGAAACGATCTTCACGCCGGTGTCCGAAGCGATGGGCATCACCTGGCACGACAACGCCCTGTACGTGCAGGGGGGGCGGCTCGAGAAGCCATTCACCGAGACCATGGACGCCCCGGGTACGGGAAGCAGAGCGGCCAGGCAGGATTGCATCGTCTCCGCGATCCGAAGGGTGACGGCAGCTTCACGACCATCGAGACGCTGCGCACCTGGGACGGCCACGAGGGCGGCCACAGCGACCACGGGATTCACGAGGCCCGCGTCTCGCCCGACGGCAAGAGCTTCTACATCATCAACGGCAACGGCGTGGTGCCGCCGCCCGACGTGTCGCCGAACTCGCCGCATCGCAATTACGCGGACGACCGCATCATTCCGCTGCTCGGGCCGCAGACCAACCGCCTCGGTCACGAGAAGGCGCCGGGCGGCACCATCGCCAGGACCACCTTCGACGGCAAGGACCTCCATCTCTTCGCCGGCGGCATGCGCAACGCGCTGCACTTCGACTGGAACGCCGACGGCGAGATCTTCTCGTTCGACAGCGACATGGAGCCGGAGTTCGGCGTGCCCTGGTATCGGCCGGTGCGGGTGTTCTGGATGCCGAGCGGCGCCGACCTCGGGTATCGCGGCAACAGCGGCAAGTATCCGACCTGGTACGAGGATTCGCTGCCGCCGCTCGTCGAGATCGGGCTCGGCAGTCCGGTCGGCGTGACGTTCGGCTACCGCACGGCCTTTCCCGGCGAAATACCAGAAGGCGCTCTACGTCGCCGACAACAACTACGGCAAGATCATCGCGGTGCACCTGAAGCCGTCCGGCAGCGGCTACGTCGCGACCTCGTGGGAGAACTTCATCTGGCCGAAGTCGCTCTATGGCGGCACGCCGCGCGCGTCACACAACGTGACCGACATGATCGTGGCGCGGGACGGCACGTTCTATTACGTCATCGGCAACCGCCGCACGCAGTCCTACCTGATGAAGGCCACCTACGCCGGCACGCAGCCGACGACGCGCGTCGAGTACCGCAACACCGACGGCAGCCAGGATCGCGCGACGCGCCGCGCGCTCGAGCAGTTCCATTGGACCCGCAACGATCCGAAGGCCGTCGCTGCCGCATGGCCGCATCTCGGCAGCGAGGATCGATTCCTGCGCTTCGCCGCGCGAGTGGCGCTCGAGACCGTCTCAGCCGACACGTGGAAGGCGAAGGCGCTGGCCGAGCAGGACGCGGCGACGGCAATCATCGCGATGCTGGCACTGGCGAGAGTGGGCGGTCCGGCAGCCAACGAAGATCTCTTCGCGACGCTGAGCCGTTTCCCGCTCTCGACGCTGTCCGATCCGCTGCGCATCCAGAAGCTCCGCGTCATCGAGGTGGCGGTGAGCCGGAACGGCAAGCCCTCGGACGCCGCCATCCAGAAGGTCATCGCCGACGTCGACGCGGTGTTTCCCGGCGCCTCGTTCGAGCTGAACACCGAGATGTCGCAGATCCTCGCCGCGTTCAACGCCGAAACGGTGGTGGAGAAGACGCTGCGGCTGATGGCGCAGTCGAAGATCTACGAAGAGCAGTTCGCCTACCGCTACAACCTCCGTTCCGTCACGGTGGGCTGGACGCTCGACGCCCGCAAGACCTACTTCAAGTGGTTCAACGAGGACCATGCCGACGATCAGCATCGCTACGAGTATCGCGAGTGGTTCAACCGCGTGAACCAGCAGCCGCGCATCGCCGGCAACGGTCCGTATCTGAATCAGCTGCGCACGGCAGCCGTGGCGACGCT
>CAWAXG010000002.1:0-355000 GCA_963785755.1 uncultured Acidobacteriota bacterium
ACCAGCAGCCCCGCCACCGCGGCACATTGGAATCTCCTACAGACGCCTGGCATATGGCTATTCTGCGTTCGTGGCGAACCTTAGGGCCCTCATTCCGTCCGTCAGGATGGACGACCTGAACAAGATGCTGATGACGTTCGCGGCTTACAATGCCGGGCCCGGACGTCTGCGACAGCTCCGGCGCGAGACGGAAACCCAGGGGCCTCAATCCCAACCTCTGGTTCAGCAACGTCGAGCGCGTCGCCTCGGAGCGGATCGGCCGCGAAACGGTCACCTACGTCAGCAACATCTCCGATTCCTACATCACCTACCGTCTGGTCAGCAATCAGGAGAGTCGACGTGCAGCGGCGAAGGCGGAGCGCGGAAAGCGCAAGTGAGATGGCGGACGGCCTGAGCAGTTCTCTGCTTCTCGGGCGGCAGCGGCCGGACCATGAGGCTGCGACACGCGTTCCTCCAGACCGACCGCTTCGTCGTCGGCCAGACATGGTCCACGTTTTCTGATCCGGAGGCCGAACCATCGGGATCGACTTCGAGGGCCTGAATGCCATCTCGCTGTTCCGGCAACCGCTGTTTCGTTGGACGCCGAGCGCCACGGGTGCACGCTACCAGTGGGCCTTTGCCGTCGAGAATCCGCGCCGAATCTCACAGGTGCCGAGGGCCTCAACTTCTCGCCCGACTTCATCGCGAGGCTGAAATACCAGCCGGGGCGAAAACGGGGACTGGCGCTCTACACGGATCACATCCAGGCGTCGCTCCTGGTCAGGCAGTTGCGCGGCGAGGTGTCCGGCCAGTCTGGCGACGCGCTCATCACGGGCGGCATCGGCGGGAACGTCAGCGGCGTCCTCGTGCCGCGCTGGGCTGCGCACGACCGCATCAAGTTTGCCGTCGACGCTGGATCGGGGATCGGACGGTATATCGCCGACTTGAGCTCACTCGGCGGACAGGATGCGGTGTACGACCCCGTGCAGGTCAGCCTTCGGGCGCTTCCGTCGCGAGCGGGTACTTCGGGTATGAGCACGCCTGGTCGCGAGTGTTCACGACGGCCGTGACATACGGCGTGGTGAACGTCAGCAACCTCGATATTCAACTGGAGGATGCGTTCCACCGGACCCAGCGGACTTCGATCAATCTGATGTGGAATCCGGTTCCGTTCGTGGATATCGTCGTCGAGTTCCTGGCCGGCACGCGCGTCGACAAGAATGGCCAGCGCGCCTCCTCGAGTCAGATTCAAAGTGGCTGGACGCTCAAGTTCTGACACCCTGCATGAAGGTTACGCCGGGGGCCAAAGCGAGATCGCGATAGGCGGTAACCGAAGACGTAGTGCAGGTCACGGTATTTCGTGACCGAATCAGAATCGCAGCGCTCCAGCTTCTTGGAATCAGGACTTTTCGGCGGAAAAGGCTGAATGAGTTGGGCGCGCGTGGCCGGCATTGCCGAGAACACCATCGTCGTCTGGAACAGTGACAATCCGGCCGGGCGAGCCATGTCGATGGGCGGCTCGAACGGGCCGTGGCGCGGCCATTTTGGATCCGGCTTCGAGGGCGGCATGCGAACGCCGGCGATCGTGCGCTGGCCAGGCAAGGTGAAAGCCGGCAGCGTGACGGACGAGATCTTTTCCGCTATTGACTGGTTCCCGACACTGGCGTCGCTGGCTGGGGAGAAGAACCGCGTCCCCACCGACCGACCTATCGACGGCGTCGATGCATCGGCGTTCCTTTTGGGCGACAGCGTGACCACCGGTCGGGATCACGTCATCTACTACGGGTCCGATGCCGGGGTCATGTCGGTCAAATGGAAGACGATGAAAGTTGTGTTCCGGTTCAGCGAGAGCACGAGTGGGCCGATCATCAAGCCACAGTGGCCTCTTGTCTTCGACCTCATCGACGACCCGGTCGAGGAGTGGGATCTGATCGAGAAGCGGCTGGACTGCGGCTGGGTCATCGCCCCGGTATTCCCGGCTGCTTGGGGTGCTCGCGAAGAGTGCAACTCGCTATCCCCACATCAAGCCCGGTGAAGAGTTCACTGGTTACGAACACCAAGCGACAACCGAAACCGTGTAGGGAGGGGTCGAGGCATGCGACGAATACCTGCGTTCACGGATTCTGATCGCGGGGGCAATAGCTCAACGAGTGAGGAGTTATCTCAATGACCAGTCCTACGGACAGCGCGCGAACCGTCTCACGAGCGACACGGTGGAGACGCGCATAGGCGTGCTTCGACGGAAACGTGGACCTTGCCGGATGTCGAGTTGACGCACTAGCACATACAGGAGACAGCGAACATGACGACGACGAACACCACCATCACCGATATCCCGCCCGGCATCGCCACGCCCGACCGTGTGGAATCGCGCCTGGGCACGCTCAATTTCACGGATGGCGTGCCGGATGCCGCAACGGCGCAGAAGCTGTTCGACGAATTGGACTACGTCCATGCCGTCCAGGCATTCATCAACGGCTATGCGGCTGTGAACCAACTGGCGCTGCTCAAGGGATTCAGGGCCGCCGGCGTCAACGACAACGAGGTGCTGGTGACCTCAGGGTTGATGGATGCCAAGTGCCTGTTCCTGACGGCCAATGCCGACACCTACTATCTCTGGTCCTATCTGGACCTGAGCAAAGGGCCGCTCGTCGTCGAAACGCCGCCGGATACGCTGGGCATCATTGACGACATGTGGTGGAACTGGGTCTCCGATTTCGGCCTCCCGGGGCCGACCGCGGACTCGGCGGAAAGTATCTGATCCTGCCACCTGGATACACGGGGGACGTGCCCGAGGGCGGCTTCTACGTGCGCCGGTCCAGAACAAATCACGTCTCCTTCCTCGGCCGTGGGTTCCTCCAGAACAACGATCCCAAGCCGATGGACGAGATCGTCAAGAAGACGCTCAAGATCTATCCATACCGGCCTGGCGGCGAAGGGTCGAGCATTGCGAACTACCTGAAGGGACAAGGACGGCTCGGCGCGTTGAGCAAACCGGTCAGCCCCACGTTCGTCGAGGGTACCGGGCGAGTCGTGAACACCATTCCTCCCTCGGATTTCAGCTTCTGGGAGATGTTGAATGAGGCCGTGCAGGCGCAGCCGGCCGACGCGATGGATCCGGAGATCGCGGGTCAGATCGCCGCCATCGGCATCGTGAAAGGAAAGCCCTTTAACCCCGATGCCCGGATGAAAAAGATCCTGACCGAGGCGCTCGCCGTGGGAAATGCCGTCGGGCGGGCCGTGTCACTGGGTGGCCGGCCGTCAGAGGGTTTTGGTTATTACGGTGCCGAGTCGAACTGGGTGAATGGATTGTTCGTCGGTGGCTATGAATTCATGACGCCGCCGCCGGAGATCACGAAGGACGGGGTCAAGCCTTATCCAAGTGACGGCGCACGAAAACTCAATGCCCGGCTCTGGATGTTCTATTCGATCACCGGCATCACGCCGGCCATGTGCATGCAGCCTGGAGAACATCGGTTCTCAGTATCTCGAGAACTTCAGGGACAGCCAGGGCAATCCGTTCGACGGCAGCAAGACCTATAAGGTCACGCTTCCACCCAAGATTCCTGCCGCGCGGTTCTGGTCCTTGACCGTCTATGACAATCAGACACGATCGATGCTCGATACGCCGCAACGCTATCCGCGAGCCGGCAGCCAGAGCTATCCGTCGCCCGCCGCCGAACCGAACGCCGATGGCTCTACAACGGTGTACTTCGGTCCCACTCAGCCTGACGGGCGTCACACGAGGCAATTGGATCCAGACCATGCCAGGCAAAGGCTGGTTCACGATCATTCGCCTCTACAGCCCGCTCCAGCCGTTTTTCGACAAGAGCTGGCGTCCGAGCGAGATCGAACTGGTCAAGTGAGCTGCGTCGAGGTCTTGTGATGATTGCGCGGCAATCAGTCTCGAGGCTCAAGACTTCCAGAGGGAAAACGCCGTGCCTAACGCCACCAGGCTCGAATGGATTGGGAAGTACGCAGCGATCCTGAGCGCCCTCGTCGCCATGGCGGTCGGCATCGGTCAATACCGGCGAGGCGTGTCGCAAAGCATCAGGGAGCTCGAATGGCGACAGGCCGACATGGCGCGAACGATGATCAGCGGCATGATGAAGAATGAGGGGTGGCAGGCGATGACGATGCTCGACTGGGAGGAAGGCCGCACCTACGAGATCGCGCCGGGCATGACAGTGCGCATCCTGCCAAAAGATGTCCCGGTGGCCATTGAAGCAGCCTTACGAAAGAGCGGGCGCCAGCGCACGGAGACACAGCGATTCATCACTGACAGGTACGACCTTTTTCTGTTCGAGGTGAGTCAGTTGCAGTCGGCGGTACGCTCGGGCCTGGTGCGAAAAGACGATGTCCAGTTTCCGCTCAATTGGTACGTCGAGAAGCGGCTCTGTCCACACAAGAAACTCCTGCTTGCGTACATCGCCGAGAACTCCACAGGCGAGTCGAAGCAATTCTTCGAGTCTCTCGATGCCTGGCAGCGATGCTCTTCCAACTGATTTCACTCCTTCATGACCCCGTCCCCTCGGAAGATCGCAGGCGATTGGCCTGGGCTTCCGTGAGGATCGTTGGGAGCTCCGATGGAGACCAGATCGCTCCCGGCTAGGAACGATCAGACTGCGGTCGTCAGTCGCGCCGGTTCTTCCTCGGACTTCAGAAACCTGGAAATCTCATCGATGAACCGCGGCCACGCTGGCTCATGAGAGAGGATGAGGTGATTCTTGCTCTCGCGTCACCGACGTCCTCAACGTGCTGAAGTACGAAGATCTGCGCGACGTTGTCCTCGTCGGGCACAGTTCTTCCGGGGCGGTGATTACAGGGGTCGCTGATCGCGTCCCAGCGCAAATCGCGCACGTCGTTTACCTGGATGCCTTCGTGCCTGAAGACGGTCAAGCCGTGCTCGATCTGATTACGCCCGAGAGGCGACGGATGATGGAGGCATTGGTGAAGACGGAAGGCAACGGGTGGCTCCTGCCGCGCTTTGCGCCGCCGCCGTGGGAAACGATCGTGCGCGACATGTGGGGCGTGACCGACGATGACGATGTGCGCTGGATGCTGGACCGCCTGGGGCCGACGCCGTTCGGACATCTGAAAGACCCCGTGCACCGCACGAATCCTGCGGCCGAGAAATTGTCGCGCGTCTACATTCGTTGCCGGCAGTTCCCGAACCCGCGCCTCGACCAGCACGCCGAGATGGCCCGGCGCAGCGCGCTGTGGCGCTATCGGGAGTTGCCGGCCCCCCATCACGTTGCTGTTACCATGCCCGACAAAGTGGCGGATGTGTTGATCGACATCGCGGCTTGAATTCACGCCGGCAGAGTCCCGGATCTTCGAGTTGATTGTCGAGGGCCGAACCAGCACCGCGATCGCGGGGGCGCTCGGTATCGCGCCGAGCACCGTCAAAACACATCTTCTCCGCGTCTTCGACAAAACGGGCCTCCATCGGCAAGCGGACCTGGTGAAGCTCGCCGCCTCTTTGTCTCTGCCGGTTTGACGGCGGCGTGAGCGACGCGGGGTGGAGATTTCATCTGCGGTTACGGACCGATCGAGTAGCGGCAATATGTGCCGGTAGAGATCTTCTCTAAGAGATCGGATCCACGCCGCTGCGAGCGGGTTGTGCGCTTTGCCACGGTAAGTATTCCCGCCGGATTTCCGCCAGCCTGGCTTCGATCTGGCGCGCGCGGTCGTGCGCCGGGCCAATCACCTTCGTCGGGAGATCCTCCAGCAACCGTTCTTTCGTGCTGTAACGATACGGTCCCAGGACCGATTGGCTCATGAGCAGGCCATCAACCATTGGCGGCGTCGGCGCCGATTCCTGCAACAGGAGCTGGACCGGAAGTGTGATCAAGTCCTTGATGATCACCGTCAATTCCTGCAAGACAGACTGCGCGTCCGTGAGATCCGCGATGACAAATCGCGAGAGGTGAGCCAGCGTCGAGAGGGTTCTCGTCGTCTCCTGGGTCGGCAGGGCGGCAAACTCGAACATGATCGGCACCAGCCCGTACCGATTCTTGAGGTCGTCCCGGATTGAACGCAGGACGTCACCGCCGGTGCCGGTGAACCGGCCAATCAGCAGCACCCCTTTCCTGCCGACCGTGTCGATGACATCCCGGATGTTGGGGTTATGAAGCAGCAAGTAGACGAACTGCGCCACCTGCAGGTTGTCGACCGTGATCCGTTCAGGCTGATCGTCTCGCGTAATCCGCAGCCCCGACTGGTCTGCGACGTCGCTCAGGTCCAGGTCCCAGGCGGAGGCGCCATATACTCTGCACTGCGAGAATCTCGCCCCCGAGACAATCGTCCCGACGAGCAACGTGCGCTCAAGGTTCGCGCCGCTGAGATCGGCTCCTGTCAGGTCTGCTCGATCGAGGTTCGCCCGGTGTAGATCGGCGTGACCAAGCCGTGCATCGCGCAGCCGCGCCAGGCAGAGGTTCGTCCCGACCATCGTCGCGGCGGAGAGCTCGGCGCCGCAGAGGTCCGCTTCATAAAGGAACGCGTGTGTGAAATCGGCACCCGCCAGGTTCGCCTGGCGCAGGTCAACCCGCTCCAGGACACAAAACCGCAAGTCGGCACCAGAGAGGTCAGGTCGCAGACCGGGATTCTCGTTTCGCCATGCGTTCCAGGAATCCACTCCTGACCGAAGCCTGGCGAGCTGCTCGAGATTGCCCATGTCGCCCCCTGACCACCGACCGCTGGAACGGTCCAAGCAGGACCTGCCGCTCGTCTGTGCCGCGATCACTTGCGGGCTCTTCCAGTATAGCCGTCGCCGGTACGTGCGAATGCAGGGACGACCTAATCCATCAAGGGCAACTGTTGCTTGCCGCGGTCGGCCGACGATCTCATGAGGACGGCTTGACTCTGGAGTGCGCTTCAGGATGCAGACTGGAACGTGATCGCGTTGCCCGCCCGTGAAAGATGAGCAGAGTGCTTGCAGGTCGTAACCGTCATCGGCGGTCCCGCGCCGATCGTTCGAGCGAATTCCGAGGTCATGACTGAGAGCCGTTGAATTTCCGAGGTTGATAAGAAATGAACGCGTCTGAACCAGAAACTGTAAAGCTCGTTGACGCGGTGAGGGCCGCGTTTGCAGCCAATGACGCCGACCAGGTCCGCGCGATCCTGAATCAGCATCCCCAGCTGAAAGCGGCGATCGACCAGCCAGTCGGTCCCTTCGATTCCCCTGCCATCGTCAATGTCCGTAGCCGGGAGATGCTGGACGTCTTGCTCGATGCGGGCGCGGACATCAACGTCAGGAGTCGCTGGTGGGCGGGCGGCTTCGGGTTGCTGGACTCGGCGGAACCGGAGCTCGCGGCCTATGCCATCGAGCGAGGCGCGATTGTCGACGCGCATGCAGCGGCTCGGCTCGGGATGCTCGACCGCCTGCGTGAGCTGGTTTCCAGGGATCCATCTGTCGTGCATGCTCGAGGCGGAGACGGTCAGACGCCGCTCCACTTCGCCCGCACGCCGGAGGCGGCCCGGTATCTCCTCGATTGCGGGGCTGACATCGACGCGCGCGACGTTGACCATGAATCCACGGCGGCTCAATACATGGTGAAGGAGCGGCAGGACGTTGCTCGCTACTTGATCACGCGGGGCTGTCGCACGGATCTCCTCATGGCGGCCGCGCTCGGCGACCTCGATCTGGCACGACGGCATCTCGACGCCGATCCTGGCTGCATCCGGATGCGCGTCAACGACGAATTCTTTCCGATGGTCAATGAACGAGCTGGTGGAATTATTTACCAGTGGACGTTGGGCTTCCATGTGTCCGCACATCAAGTCGCCAGGAAGTTCGGCCACCATGACCTGTTGACACTGCTCCTCGAGCGCACGCCCGTGGACGCCAGACTCATCGACGCGTGCTGGATGGCTGACGAGCCGACGGTTCAGACGATTCGGCGCGAGCACCCCGGCACCGTCCAGAGCCTTTCAGAAGGTGACCGTCGTCAAGTGGCGCACGCCGCCAGGAACAACCAGAGTGCCGTTGTCCGGCTCATGTTGGAATGCGGCTGGCCCGTGAACGCGACAGGTCAGCATCAAGCGACGCCGCTGCACTGGGCCGCGTTCCACGGCAACGCCGAGATGGCGGAGACGATTCTGCGTTTCAATCCGCCACTCGAGGCAACCGACGCTGATTTCAATGGCACACCGCTCCGATGGGCGGTCCATGGATCCGAGCACGGATGGTACTGCCGGACGGGTGACTACGGCGCCACCGTGGTGGCATTGATTCGCGCCGGGGCCAGGCGCCCTGATGCGATCGAGGGTAGTCCTGCCGTGCAGGACGTGCTCCGCGGATTCGCAGCGACTTCGAGCTGACGATTGCCCGACTCGGGCGGAATGCATACCGGCGCGGAGCTCGGCTCAGACTGACGCTTGACTCGGAAGTGCACTTCAGGGTTGATACTCGTGAGCGATGAGCGACTGCTGCGATCGCCCCGCCGTCGAGCCCGGCGCCCGTGCCTGCTCTGCATGCGGCGAGCCTGGTGCGCCCGTTCAACTTCTGACCGTCAAGGCGCTGCTGACGGAGGTCGCGCTTCGACGCGTTCAGCTGACGCATTACCGATTCTGCGGTGATCCGGCCTGCGACGTCGTGTACTTCGGCGACGCCGGCGATCGTTTCGACACGAATGATCTTCGTGTGCCGGTCTGGCAGAAGGAGCCCGAAGGCGCACGTCTCCTCTGCTATTGCTTCGGAGAAACCGAATCCGCCATTCGCGCCGAGCTGACCGAGCACGGACGGACCGAGGTCGTCGACCGCATTCGCGAACACATCGATGCGCAGCGATGCGCGTGTGATCTTCGGAATCCTCGAGGCGCCTGCTGTTTAGGGGACGTGATCGCCGCGGTGAGGCGTCTGGAGCAGTCGCTGCCCGCCGGGAAGGAAGACTGATGGAGCCAGCACGAAGTTATCGCATCGGCGAGATTGCGCATCACACCGGCGTCTCCGTCGAGACGCTCAGATACTACGAGAAGCGGCGGCTCCTGAAGGTCCCGCCACGATCGGAGGGCGGGTTCCGGCGCTACTCGGACGACGTGGTGCACCAGGTCCGATTCATCAAGCAGGCGCAGTCGCTGGGTCTGACCCTCGACGACATTCAGCAGCTGGTCACCGGCCAGCAACGTCGAAACCATGCATCGTCCTGCCGGAAGGTTCGCGATCTGTTGACCCGCCGGATCGACGACATCGACGGGCGCATCACGGAGCTCCGAAGCTTCCGTCGTACACTGCACGAGCACCTCATGGCGTGTGAACAGGCGTTGGCAGCGGCGACGGAGCCGGAGTGCCCGACGATCGATGCACTCGACCGTCCGAAGCGCGCGAGTAAAGGTTGATGAAGCACGGTGAGAAGATCGCGCCAGTCGCTGCGGCTCTGACCGGGCTGGCTACGCTCGCGTGCTGTTTACCGGTGGGGTTTGCGGCCGCCGCCGTGACCGCGGGGCTGAGCACCGTTGTCGCAGCCTACCAACCGTGGTTTCTTGGCGCCTCCGTCGTCCTGCTCGCCGTCGGTCTGGTGCAGCTCAATCAGACACGGAGGACCTGCAGCCGGCGGCCTTACGCCTCGTTTGTCGTGTTCGGTGTCTCTGCTGTCATCGTGCTGCTCGTCGTGCTGTTTCCACAGGAAATTGCGGGCATGCTCGCGGACTGGTTGCCTTGACGTCCATGAAGAATCGACGAAAGACGTTCGGCCTGGCGGCGTTGGCGATCGTCCTCGTGGCGGCGTTCGGGTGGTACCGATTCGCCCCGGGCGAGGCTCCAGCCGGGCAGCCTCCGCTCGCGACGCTCGACTCGACGTCCCTTCAGGCCCTTCGAGCTGACTTCAATCGGGAATCGAGCCACGCTCGAGTCATCGTCCTGCTCTCACCAACGTGAGGGACATGTCTGCGGGGGGCCTCCGCAGTCGAATCGCTCCTCGAGCACCGCGCGGACGATCGGATTCGCGTGTTTGCGGTGTGGCAACCCATGCTGGTGACTGACTGGGCCGCGCCGGCCAGTTCGGTTCTCAAGCGGCTCTCGGATCGGCGCGTGCAGCAGGTACCTGGGATCCGAATCATGTGCTTGCGACGCAGATGAAGAACGACGCACGCGCGCCACAACCGGTGCAGGACTGCTGCCTGCGGTCTGGCATCCTCTGGGATTTGGCCGCGCTGTATCCTCCGGGTGCAACATGGTCTGACAAGTTGCCTTCGGCGGTACTGTTCAACGGACCCGTGGTTGACGTGATATCCGAGGTCGAGTCGGCGCTTGCGGCAGCGCCGCGCACGAGCGTCCTGCTGCCACGGGCGCGACGCGATCGGAATCTCGCGACGGCTGCCGCTCGGTGAGCTGGCGCGCCGCCGGCCGATAACGTCGGCACTAGTTCGGGGCACTCCGTTCCTATCGCTTCCGCGATCCGTCGAACACGACCTGATCGTGCCACCAGAGCCGCTCGAACAGGGCGCGGCAGACATCGCGTCGCTCGTCGCCGGCGATCTCGCCGATGCTGCGCTCCCCGTCGATCGCGTCGACCAGGCGTTTCTCGCGCGCGTCGATCGGCAGGAAGATATCGGTGTAGGTATGAGCCCGGTTGATCAGGACTCCCGCTGCCCCCGGCGGCAGCCGCTCTTGAACGCAGAGCGTGTCCGGCACTCGAACAGGCACGTAGTCAGGCCAGGCATCGCCGGAAAAACCGATTACTTCCGAGCTGCCCGGAATCAGACTCGCATTGACCATCTCACCGTCCGACCGGACGCGTGACGACCGGCTGGAACGACGCGTTCTCCGGCCCGAAGTTCGCCGCAAGATAGTCGAGCAACACGTTTCGCTGATCTTCGGGAATTGCCGTCCCCCAGTTGATCATCTTTGTCAGCGTCGTGGTCCACTGTGCCTTCGTCAACCGCTGCTGGCGGATGACGTCCGATGAATGGCAGCTGAGACACGCGGCGTCGGCAACGACTCTCCCGGCGCCGTCGGGCAGCGGTGTGATCCGGGTGCCGAGCTGCGGGAGGGCGCCCGCTCCGACCGGGCGCTGCAGGGGCGCAATCGCCGTCGAGCTGCGAGCGACCGAGAGGGCGGACCCCATACCGATCGCGACAATTGCGATCGACGCGGCCAGTCGAATGCGCGTCATGGCACCACCTCGATGTTTACGGCATGCCATCCGTTGTGCAGATATCCGCTCTGATTCCAGACCCCGTCTCGGGGCTGCACGCGGCCGGCGCTGTCGGTCGCGCGCGCCACCAACCTGATGGTGCCAGGCTTTGCCGGCGAGTACCTGGATCGACCAGAGCCGCCACGCATACGGATCGTGTGCTGGATTCAACGTCGCCGCCCGCCACGTCGCGCCGTCGTCATCGCTGATGTCGACCTGGACGATGTCGGGTGCCCCCGAGAAGGCCACGCCGCCGACCCTGAACGACGATCCGACCCTCGCCCGTTCCGGCGCCTGAGTGATCGTCGACTTCACGAACAGCTCGGTGACCGCATCGGTTTCCTCCGGCTTCACCGCGACGCCCGGTGTCCCCGGGCGCTTCGGGTATCGGTACCCGGTGTCCATGAAGAAGCCCGTCTGGGGCTTGGGCTGCGCGCTGAGTCGGACGAGCCATTTCATCCAGTGGTTGCCCGTCCACCCCGGCGCCACGAGGCGCGCGGGCCCGCCGTGCAGAAGTGGCAGCGGTTCGCCGTTCATCTCGTAGGCAATGATGCAGTCCGTGAGCGCCTTCTGCAGTTCGATGCTGCGGTGAAACGGCGGCACCTTTCCGGGCGGCCCGTCGCCGCCGAACAGATGAAGATGCGCCGTGCCAGTCTTGACGCCGGCACGTTTCAACACTGCCTCGACCGAGACTCCGGTCCAGCGCGCGTTGCCCATCGCGCCGTGCGTCCACTGGAGTCCCGGGACGATCGGCCGATGCAGGCTCCGGGCGTTGCCGCTGCATTGCAGCACGCAGGTCCGCACCGTCCGGGGCATGCGCCGGAGATCCGCGAGGGTCAGCGTCAGTGGGTGGCTGACCTCGCCATCAATCGTCAACCTCCAGTCGGCCGGTGCAGGAACCACGGGATTCCAGTGGTGCCGCACGAAAAACAGATCGTTCGGTGTGATGTAGGCCGTCAGCAGATCGAGCGGCGTCTCCGCATTGGTCGGAAATGCGTTCATTTGCAGCATGCGCGCGCCAGCAGATGCGCGCCGTTGCTGCGCGCCGGGCGACGGCGCCGTGAACAGGCCACCAGCGGTCGCGAGCATGAAGTTACGGCGAGTCAGCATGCGGATCATCTTCGGTCTCCTGCATGAGTGCAGAACCTATCTCACGAATGCCCGAGGAGGAATCATGGCGGGGGCCAGCCGGTTTGTCGAACGTGGAGAAGGCGCTGCTTCGCTGGCGCTTCGCCGTGACCAGTTCGATCAAGTGTTCACCCCGGCGAAGGTGTACAATTCGCGGCCGACAGCGGCGTGCTGGTGGTCATGAGCGGCATCATCAGGTCGGCATGAGCCGGTGAATCTGGCAGCCATCGCCGCGGACATTGAGGAGACACTGCGATGAACCTGATCGTCAGCTTGATCATTGGCGGCATTGTCGGGTGGCTGGCCAGCATGGTCATGAAGACCAACGCCCAGATGGGGCTGATCGCGAATGTCATCGTCGGCATCGTCGGATCGGCGCTTGGGTTCTGGCTCGCCGGCGCGCTGGGCCTCGGGGCGAGCGGCACGGTCGCGCAGTGGCTCGTGTCCATTGGCGGCGCGGCGATTCTGATCGCCGTCCTCAAGGCTCTGAACGTCTTCAAGTAGAGGCGCGGAATTCTTCACAGGGAGGATGGGAGGACGGGAGGTTCAATTCCAGAGAATCAACCTCTGTTCGCCGTGCCTGAAGCTCACCGGCCACGACAGGAACGAGTTGGCGAGCCGCAGAGGAAGGTGTTCTCCCGTCCTCCCGTCCTCCTTGTGAAAATCCTGGCTCTGCGGGCGGCTTACTCTCGATAGAGGACCCCGGTTCAGTGCTCGTCTGGAAACGTGTAGGCCGCGACGATCACGGTGACGTTGTCGCGTCCGCCGCGATCGAGGGCGAACTGCACGAGTTGCGCGCAGGCGTCGGCGGACGAGGCCGCAGCTGCCAGCGTCTGCGCGATCGTGTCGTCATCGACCAGGTCGGTCAGCCCGTCGCTGCAGAGGAGCAGGCGGTCGCCGTCCTCGAGACGCAGGAGATCGACGTCGACATCGACGTGCTCGTTGGAGCCGCCGAGCGCGTTCGTGAGAATGTGCCCCGTGCCAGACGAGGGGATGTCGCACGCCTCGAGCTTCCCGCAGTCGACGAGCATCTGAGCGTAGGTGTGATCCTTGGTGAGGCGATGGAGGCCGCCCGCCCGGAACAGATAGGCGCGCGAGTCTCCGACGTGAGCGATCAACAGGTCCCGACCGAGGCTGCGAGCGGCCGTCAGCGTCGATCCCATGCCGCCCAGCGCCGAATCCTCGCGCCCCTTTTTGAAGATCACCGCCCCGACCTGCCGCACGATGTCCTGCGCGCGACGCTCCACTTCGGCCGACGCCGCCTCGGAGTCGAGCCTCAGCATCCAGTCAGGGATCTCCAGCGCGAGGCTGACGAGCGCGCTGATCGCGAGCCGGCTCGCCAGCTCGCCGGCGGCATGACCGCCCATCCCGTCCGCGACGATCATCAGGTAATTGACCTCTTCGACCCGTTCGGGCACGTCGCCGCGCGGCAGGCTCGTGAGCATCGTCTCGAGCGCGCGCGACATCTTCGTCACGAAGAACTGGTCCTCGTTGTTCTCGCGAAGGTGCCCTGTGTGCGACAGGGCGCTCACATCGATGCGGACCAGCGATGAGAACGGCGGCACCACGGTGCCGGTACTGCGGCGAGCGTCGGGCGCGGCTGTCTGCGTCGAGCGATCGGGCCTGCCTGCCCTGAGCTTGTCGAAGGGGCCTGCCCTGAGCTTGTCGAAGGGGTCTCTCATGAGGATCACAATGGTGTCAGAGACGAGTCGGGGGTTCAAGGAGGTTAAGGGGTTGCCTAGGAGCTTCGTCCAGGGACTAGTATCTGCCTATGACAGACATCGACCTCTCGGCGCTGGACCGCGAGCTGAAGAAGGGTGCAGCCGAGCTGCTCCTGCTCTCGGTGCTGGAGGGACGGCCCCGCCATGGCTACGAGCTCGGGAAGCTGATCGAAACGCGGTCAGGGGGACGGGTGGTGTTCCATCTCGACTCCCTCTATCCCCTGCTCTATCGCCTCGAGGAGCGCGGCTGGATCAAGGGCGCGTGGGTCGAGAAGCCTGGTGAGCGCCGGCGCCGTTTCTATCGTCTCACGGCGACCGGCAGGCGCGTGCTGGCGCAACAGCGCACGACGTGGGACGACTTCGTGGAGGCCGTGCGCCTGGTCACGGGAGCCGAACATGCCTGACCCCCCGTCGAGGGACGAGCGGAGTCGAGACGTGACTGGAGACCGGACATTCGAGCGCGCCTGTCGCAACTCTCGATCGCGCCGTCGCGCGAAGCCGAGATCGTGGAGGAGCTGACGCAACACCTCGACGATCGCTGGCGCGAGCTCATGGCGCGTGGCGAGACGCCGGACGGCGCCGCGCGCATCGCCAGGACCGAATTCAGCGGCGCCCGGCTCGAAGCCCTCCTCGGAACCCTGCGCCAGGCGCACTGGCGCGAAACGCCGCCGCCGGGTCCGGCGCGCGCCTTCTCGCTCGACAGCGCGCTGATCGATCTGCGTCACGCCATCCGGGCACTGAGGGCAACGCCCAGCTTCACGCTCGGCGCGCTTCTCGTGCTGGCGCTCGGCACGGGCGCCACCACCGCGATCTTCTCGGTCGTTGACGCGGTTGCGCTTCGTCCGCTGCCGTTTCCCGATCCCAACCGCATCGTCGCGGTGGGGCTGCGCGCGGACTCGGCTGTCGGCGGCCCTGGGGGACCACAGCGGCCGGGGCCGGGTGGGCCCGTGCCTGGCGGAGGGCCGCAGCGACCTCCGCAGCCGCAATGGGCCATGCCCGGTGCCAAGCTGCCCGAGCCGGACGCCCTGATGAACGTCACGTCTCAAAACTATCTGGACTGGGCGGCTCAGCAACACGTCTTCGAGTCCATGGCGGCCATCGTTGACACCGGCGACACCGTCCTTCAACGTCCGGACGCCGAACTCGAGATCGTGAAAGGCCAACGCGTCACGGCGAGTTTCTTCGACGTGCTGCGCGCGCGGCCAATGCTGGGTGCGGCCTTCACGTCACAGAATGAACTCGCAGGCAGCGACCGCGTGGTCGTGGTGAGCCATGGTTTCTGGCAGCGGTACTTCGGCGGCGATCCCTCAGCCGTTGGCCGCTCCCTCGTGCTCAATGACGAGGCCTACACGACCGTGGGGGTGATGCCGGCGAGGTTCTCCTATCCGCCCGGTTCGTCGCAGCCAGCCGATTTCTGGACGCCCTGGGTGGCTCCGCAGGCTCCAGTCGGCGGTGGAGGCGGAGCCCGCGCATTGGGGGGCGGGGTACAAGCCATTGCGCGCCTCGAGTCGGATGTGTCACTCGACCAGGCACAGGCGCAGATGTCGCAGGTCGCGGCGAGGATCGCCGCTGCCAATTCCGCGACCGACAGCGGCCGCCGCATTGGCATTCGGCCGCTTCGCGATCACCTCGTCGGCAGCACCACGCGGTCGTGGATGCTCATGCTCCTTGCCGCGGTGGGTATCGTGCTGCTCATCGCGTGCGCGAACGTCGCGAACCTGTGGCTGGCGCGGGCCTCCGGGCAGCAGCGCGATGCCGCTGTGCGTGCGGCACTCGGCGCCAGTCGTGGCCGACTCGTACAGCGCGTGCTGATCGAGAGCCTCGTCGTGTCGTTAGCGGGAACCATCGTCGGTCTCGTCGTTGCCTGGGTATGCGTTCGCGTGCTTGCGACCGCTTTGCCCGAAAACCTCGCGCGCGTGGCCACCATCGGCATCGATACGCGCGTGCTCGCGGTCGCGGCTGTTGCCGCGCTGGTGACGGGACTCGTCTCGGGCCTCGGTCCGGCGCTGCAGGGATCCAGTCCCGCGCTCTCAACCGCGCTCACCGAGAGCACCCGTGGCGGCGGCACGACCCGCGGCCGTCGCCGCGCCCGTGCGGTGCTTGTCGTCGCCGAGGTCGCGCTGGCCGTCGTGCTCCTCGTTGGCGCGTCGCTCTTCATCGGCAGCTTCGTCAACGTGATGCGAGTCGATTCCGGCTTCCGGAGCGACCGCGTGCTGACGGCGTATGTTCTTCCGCGCACGAGTCCCGGATCGGCGCCGCCCGATCTCCGCCCGGCCTATGCCGACATCGTCGATCGCGCGCGGCGGTTGCCGGGCGTGATCGATGCTGCCGCGGCATCGGGCATTCCCCTGCGCGTGAATATGCGTATCGATGCGCTGCGGGCGCCAGGCCAGCCGATCGACATCAACAAGATCGTGAGCCTCAAGGCCGTCACCGCCGGTTACCACCGGACGCTTTCGATCCCCCTCAGGAGCGGCCGGTATTTCACTGACGATGATCGTGAAGGAGCGGAAGCCGTTGTCATCCTCAGCGACGCGGCGACGCGCATGTTCTTTGGCGGCGACGACCCACTCGGACGCACGGTCGTCGTCGTCGGCGGCGGCGACGACGAGCGTCGCGTCGTGGGGGTCGTGGCCAACGTGCGGCAGGCGGGCCTCGAGGTCAGCCCGGGTCCCGAGGTCTACCTTCCAATGGCGCAGACTCGCAGCCAATCCAACGGCTTCGTCCTCCTTCATACGAGCGGCGATCCGAACGATGCGCTGCCGGCGCTCCGCACTGTCGTCGCACAGGTGCTGCCGCAGCAGCCGCTGCGCCAGATCGCACGGCTGGACGACCTCGTGGCCGCCCAGACCGCCGAGCGTCGGCTGAACATGTTGATGTTCGGCCTCTTCGGCGTCCTCGGCCTGACGATCGCGGCCGTCGGCCTCTTCGGCGTCATGGCGTATCTGGTGTCGCAGCAGACGAGAGACATCGGCATCCGCATGGCGCTCGGCGCGACACGATCGCGCATCGTCGCCCGCGTACTCGGTCACGCTGGCGGGCTCGTGGTCGCAGGGCTGGTCGTCGGCGCTCTCGCGGCATGGTCGTTGTCGAACCTGGCCGGTCAGTTCCTGTTCGGCCTCGACCCAACGGACGTTCGAGCCTACGCCGTGGCGATGACCACACTGCTTGCGGCGGCGCTCCTCGCCACCGCGCTCCCTGCCCGGCGCGCCGCCACCATCAGTCCAATCGAGGCGCTGCGAAATGAGTAGCTGAACGGCAAGGAGGTTTCGGCGAGGTCCTTCACCAGCTTGCGGTTGGTATCTGGTTACCGGGTCAGACGCGCCGAAGCCGCATCGCCGCCCGCGGCGCCGTGACGGGCGAGCCTCCTGGACGAAGAACACGAGACGCGGATATGCGCGGATCTGCAGCGGTCGTGCACGCCGGCTGCAAGCAGCTGCAAGCCGGCGTGTCGTGAACGGGAACCCGGGCCACGCACAAACCGGCCTGCCGCTCTCCGCCGGCTTGTGCGTGTCCCGGCTTCCCGCTCACACCCGCGCTACGCGCGGGCACGACCGCTCGCCACCCGCAGATGGGCGCGCTCGCCCGCGTCGCATGATCCGCGGAGATCCGCGTCGATCCGCGACTCGTACCGGACAGCGGTACACCACGAGCCTCACCGTCTGCCGCGGTCACCGCGATGTTGGACGGTGGGACGCGGTAACCAGAGACTGCGGTTGTTCCGCGGATCCACCGCCGGAGTTGCGCTCACTTGATCACAGTGAGGAGCGGCTTTCCTTTCTCGACGATGTACGTGGCAAGCTCGGCCGCGTTGCCGGTGCCCACGTTCTTCGCGGTGTGGATCGCTCCGGCCGGGACGAACAGGACATCGCCGGCCTTGACCTTCGCCAGCTTGCCGTCGATATCCTGGTCGGCCGCGTTCAGGTCCGGCAGCTGAGGCTCACGCCTCGGTCAGGCGACACCCGCACGGCCAACCCTGTCAGCACGCTTGTCGTCGCAACCGGCAGGACCAAGACACACATCCCGCCGGCCGTTGGCGAAGCCCCGCGATCACGCGCAGCCTTGACACCATTACGCAAGTGATAGATTGGTGGCGCGCCTCTGAGTCACACGCCGATGCTCGAGATGTCATGGACCTGAAGCAACTCGTCATCCTCACCTTGCAGGTGAGCGTGATGTCTACCGTCTTCGGCTTCGGCCTCAAGACGACGACCGGCGATTTGTCGTACCTGATTCGGCGCCCCGGCCTGCTGGCGCGGTCGCTGATCGCGATGTTCGTGGTCATGCCGGCCGCCGCCGTGCTGCTCGCGCTGCTCTTCGACTTTCCACAAACCGTGGAGAGGGCTTTGATCATCCTGTCCATTTCCCCGATGCCACCGCTGCTGCCGGTGAGGGAGATCAAGGCCGGTGGCCACGCACACTACGCGCTCGGACTGATGGCCATTCTTGCGCTGACGGCCATTGTCGTCGTGCCGCTCGAGATACTGGTGCTCCAGGCTGTCGTCGGACGACCCCTGGAGATGGCCTTCGGCGCGGTCGCACGCGTCGTCATCGTTAGCATCCTGCTGCCGCTCGCCGTCGGCATGGCGGTGCGAGCGGCCGCGCCCGGGCTGGTTGGTTGGATCGAAAAGCCGGTCGCCCTCATCGCCAAGGTGCTGTTGGTCCTGGGTCTGGTCGCGCTGCTCGCTGCCGCCGCGCCGGCGATGTGGCAGCTCATTGGCAGCGGCACGCTCATCGCCATCATCCTCTTTCTCGGCGTGGGATTCGCCGTTGGCCACGTGCTCGGCGGGCCCGATGCCGATCATTCCGTGGTACTCGGCCTGTCCACCGCCTGCCGGCATCCAGCCGTCGCCTTGACAATCGCGGCCGCGAATTTCCCGGAGGAGCGCTTCGGCGGCACCATCCTGCTCTGCCTGCTGCTCGGCGCACTTGCGGGTATTCCCTATCTCGCCTGGCACCGGCGGCAAGCGCGAACAGCGCCTGGACTGAACGAGTAAACGCGAAAGGACCAACGGAGTCCGCACGGTGTTCAGCGGGCTAGCGGCCGGCCGGTTGCTCTGGTGCCCCGGTGAGCAGTTCCAGGATCTCCGGGCGGTGCATTCGCTGTGCCCAGGCACGGGGTGTGGCCCACGGCTCCGCGTCCGCTTCAACGGGATCCGCACCGCGCGCGAGCAGCAGCTTCACGATCTCGACGCGCCCCCACCGGCATGCCCACCCGAGCGGCGTACTCTCGAGCAGCGCGTCGCGCACGTCGAGGACGAGCGCCGGCATCGAGCAGAATGGTGGCGAGTTGAACACCCACGCCGTGATCGCGCGCGACGACCTCATGCAGCATGGTCTGGCCGTAGTCTGACGCGCGGTGATGGGGACCGCACCGGGCCAGGATCAACCTGAAGCACTCGCAACATTCGGCCTGCTGCTGCGCGTTGTAGTCTTCATGGCCGGGCACCGGCCGCCAGAACATCCAGAACCAGCGCGGATCATCCGGCCGCCAGTCGACATGCTCGAGCGCCATGCGGACGATCTCGGCGGAAAGCGCGCTCGCGCCGCCCCATAACAGTTGTTCCGCCACGGTCCGACCGGAGAAATCGTTCGGCTCGAGGTGAGGATCGATTTCGCCAGCCAGCATCTTGCGCGCGATGTCCGTCTGGCGCGCATAGCCCGCCGAGCCGGGATCGATCCAGCCGCCATACTGTTCGATCAACGCGATCATCTCGGGATTGCGTCCATCGTAGGCCCTGGATGCGGGCGAGCCCGAGGTCCATACGCTCGCATTCGGATCGGCGCCGCGCTCCAGCAGCACGCGCGCCATCTCGATGCGGTTCAGGACCACGGCCTGAAACAGCGGGCCGCCAGCCGACCAGGTCTGCTCGGCGAGGTGACCGATTTGCGTCCGTTCATCAGGATCGAGACCGAGGTCGAGCAAGCGGCGCAGGACATCCGGATGGTTGCCCTTGACGGCTGCCTCCAGCACGCCCTTCCCCTCCAACTCCGGCTTCGACCGTGTCGCCAGATAGTCCCAACGGCCGAGGGCCGCAGCTGAGAGAGGACTGAGCTCGTGCGCCATGGTCGAGGAGCAGTGCAGCGACGCGCTCGAATTTCGCGTTGTCGAAGAGCCAGTCTCCGCCGTGGCCGGTGGCGGCAAAATCGAGCGGTGTCCAGCCTTGCTGCGACTTCCGGTTGACGTCCGCGCCATGATCGAGCAGCCACTTCATCGTCAGCAGCGCGCCGTGGCCCGCCATCTGGTGCAGCAACGTCAAGCCGTTGGGCGGGCACATTTCCGCCAGAACCGGGTGCTCATCGAAGACGGCGACCATCGCCTCGTCGCTGCCGCTCTGACAGGCCAGTTCGAGCTTGCGCTTGGCTTCGATCGGTCCCTTGGGCCCGCGCTCCACGCCTTCTGCGAGCCGCGTCGATGCACGTCAACGATCTCGTCGTAGCCGCGGTCGTGGGCGATGATGTACGGGCTGGTCGCGTCCCGCTTGGGCCAGATGCCGCCGTCCGTGTCGGCTCCGAATTCGAGCAGCAGCTTGGTCATGTCGAGATCACGCCTCAGGACGGCCATGTGCAGCGCCCGCATTTCGCCGCGGCCCAGATCGACAATCTCCGGGCGTCGCGTGAGCAGATCCCGCGCCGTCTCGAGGGCGCCGCTTTCCGCGGCCTCGTGCAGCCTGGCCGCCGTGACGCCGTCGACGGCGGCCTTCAGCTTGGGCCAGCTCTCGAAGCCATAGGACCGTGCCAGCACGAACTGCGCGTCGTGAAGCGCGAACGTCTCGGGCGTGGCGGTGCGGTGATAGGCCTCGACCTCGGCCACGGCTTCAGGAGACGACGCGCGGTAGCCTTCGAGCAGTTCCTTGGCCTGTCGTTTCAGTTGATCGAGGTCGGGGTTCTCGCGCATGGCGCGAGTCGGCGGTGTGAGGCTCATATGAGCTCCTTCCCTGGCCGCGCGTCCGGCGCGCGTGCCGCTGGTGCCCGCCGTCCGCTGTAACGGGCAAGAAAGGAGTTCATGTCACGACTGCTGTGACGAACGATGTCGGGGTGGACGCGGTCCTTCCCGCGGACGTGGGTGGCGCCCCGAGCGCCAGGCGCAAGCATACCAAAGTGTGGTCTGCGTGATGCCGGGCGGCCCGAGCGTCGCCGTGATTTGCCGCCACCAGCAACCGGCGCGGCAACCGACAACCGTAGCGCAGGTCACGGTATTTCGTGACCGAAGCAGGCTCGCACCGCTCCAAATTCTTGGAAGCAACGCTTTCCGGGTGAAAAACGGCTGAATCAAATCGTCGTGCGGCGGTTCCCTTGGACGCCGAATTGCCACTGCTCAAAAACTGGCTGCTCCCGCTGTTGACGCGAAGCGGCGAAGGGTGAGGGCGAGGTCGTGTTGAAAGCTGAGACAATACCGTCGGACGCCGACCTGGCGTCGCAACGTGTTGCGCTGCAGATCAGCGTACGGGACACTGGAATTGGCCTCGAACAGCGAACCATCCTTGCGCGCATCGTGACGCAACTCGAAAGGACGAGCCCTTCGTGACACCACGGGCGGCATCCGCCGCGGGTGAGCTGAGGCGTTCGGCCCAGCTCCTGGCCCCGTTGACCGCCGCGGCGCTGATCGCTCAGCAAGTCGCGTCCAATGCGCTTCGCGACGCGCTCTTCCTCACGTGGTTTCAGGTCACGACGCTCCCGTACTTCATGGCTGCCGGGGCGGTGCTGGCGATCCCCGCGGCGGAGTCATCCGGCCGTCTTCTGGCCCGGTTCGGCCCGGCTCGCTTCGTCCCGTTCATCCTCGCCGTCAGCTCCGCGCTGTTCCTGGTGGAGTGGAGCCTGCTCAGTGGATACCCGCGCGCGGTGTCGGCGCTCGTCTACGTTCACGCCAGTGTGCTTGGCGCCATCGGCATCTCAGCGTTCTGGTCGCTGCTCAACGAGCGCTTCGACCCGCACTCGGCCAAGGCGCTGATGGCGCGTGTCGCCGCGGCGGGCGCCTTTGGCGGCCTGGCTGGAGGCGTCGGCGCGGAGCGCGTGACGGTCCTCCTGTCCCAGGGAGCGGTGTTCGGTCTGCTGGGACTGTCGGGCGCCGCGTGCGTGGCGGGTTCCGTGTTCATCGGTCGCGGCATGCCCGCGCGGCGTGGACGACCGGCGGTGCAGGAAGACCGCCGGAGCGGATGGGCCGAGATCCGGCGCGTGCCGCTGCTTCGCGATCTCGCCCTGGTGGTCGCACTCGCCGCGGCGCTCGCGGCACTGGTCGACTATGTGCTCAAGGCAGAAGTCGTCAGCTATTTTGGCAAGGGCGAGCCGCTGGTGCGTTTCTTCGGCTTCTTCTATGCCGGGACGGCCCTCGCCGCGTTCCTGCTGCAGGCCCTGCTCGGCCGCCAGATCCTCGCTCGGATCGGACTCGGCGGCTCGGTGACCAGCCACCCGCTGCTGGTGGGTGCGGCTGGTCTGGTGAGCTTCCTCGCCCCGACGCCCTGGCGCGCCATTCTTCCACGCGGCCTCGATGTGACGCTGCGCGCGTCAATCTTCCGGGCCGGCTACGAGCTCTTCTACACGCCGCTGCCCGAGGCCGCCAAGCGAGCGGCCAAGTCGGCGGTGGACGTGAGCGCCGATTGTGTCGGGAAAGGCGCCGGCGCCGCGCTGATCGTGCTGCTCACCCGTCTGGACCCCGTGTACACATTCGTCGCCGTGAACATCGCCGGTGTGCTCACCGCCGGAATGGAGTTCACCGTGGCCCGCCGGCTGCGGGCGCAGTATGTACGCGCGCTCGAGGGAGGACTCAAACGCCAGGGCGAAGACCTCGTCCAGGGCACGCCCGCCTTCGACTTCACCGTCGCCGTCAGCATGGCGGGCATCGACGCCGCCTCGATCCGCCGCGCGCTGGACGATGTATCCGAGCGGAAGGTCGCCGCGCTCGATGATCCCGTGGTTGCGGCGATCGCCGATCTGCGCTCGGGAGATCTTCCACGGATCCGGCAGGTGCTCCGTGCTCCGCCGAGCGACCCGCTGATCATCGGGGCGCTCGTTCCACTGCTCGCGAACAAGGACCTTCTCGGGTCAGTCGTCAAGAGCCTGTCGGCGTACGGTCCGCGCGCCGCCGGCCAGCTCGTCGACGCGCTGCTCGACCCCGCGACGCCGGAGAACGTTCGCCGCCGGCTGCCCTTCGTGCTGAAGTCCTGCGCGTCGATCCGCGCACGCGATGGCCTGGTCCAGGCGCTCACCGCGTCCGGCCTCGAGGTTCGACTGCGCTGCGGACGGGCGCTCCTGGCCCTGACGGACAAACATCCCGAGCTGGCGCTCTCGCCGACCGCCGTCTATGAGGCCGTCGAACGCGAGCTCACGGTCGCAAGCGATGATGGCGTCGCCCGCGAGCACGTCTTCAATCTCCTCTCGCTCGTGCTGGAGCGCGAGCCGGTACACGTTGCGGCGCTGGCGTTCGACTCCGGCGACATCTACCTGCGCGGGACCGCGCTCGAATATCTCGAGACGGTCCTGCCGTCAGGGATCTTCGCCGCGCTGGTTCCACGACTCTCAGCCGTGCCCGCGCCGGTGTCCCACAAGCGCGGTGCCGCGATGGTGCGGGCGCAACTGTTGGAGGCAGGAGCCACGATCCGCATGAGTCGCAAGCAGATCAACGAGGCGCTCACCGGCCACGACCTCGACGCCGAAGATGAGGGACGATGAGCGATCAACTCACACCAGCCGCTGCGGGTGACGCGGGCCGGATTCTCCTGGTCGATGACGAACCCACGAACCTGGACATCCTGCGCGAAACACTCGCCGGTCCGAGCTACCGCTTGTTCGTCGCCCGCAGTGGTGAGGAGGCGTTGCGGGTCGCATCGCGCGCCAGACCTTTGATCGTCCTGCTCGATGTCGTCATGCCGGGCATCGACGGCTATGAGACATGCCGCCGCCTCAAGGCCGATCCGGAAACCCGCGACGCCGCGGTGATCTTCGTGTCCGCGCTCAAGGACCCGAAGGACCGCATTCGCGGGTTCGAAGCGGGCGCGGTGGATTTCATCTCGAAGCCCGTCCAGCCGGAGGAGGTGATCGCGCGCGTCAATACGCATCTCGCGATCCAGCGACTGCTCCATCGCCAGGTCGAAGCGGAGGCGACGGCCGCCTGGGAGTTACGCACAAGGGCGAGGCGCCCAGCGCCCCGACGGCCGCCGCCCGGACGCCTGGGGCCGCCGTCTTTCGTACCGGTGACATCGTCGCCTTCCGCTTCCGCATCGTGCGTTACCTGGCGAAAGGCGGCATGGGCGAGCTCTACGAAGCGGAGGATCTCGAATTGCACGAGCGGGTCGCGCTCAAGACCATCCTGTCGGACATCGCGAGTGACGAGCGTGCCGTCGTGCGGTTCAAGCGCGAGGTGCACCTGGCGAGACAGGTGACCCACCCGAACGTCTGCCGCATCTACGATGTCTTCCGCCACAAAGACGCGGCCCGGGGAGCTGACACGCCGGCCGACGACGTCGTCTTTCTCGCGATGGAGTTGCTGCACGGCGAGACGCTTTCCGACAGGCTCCGGCGGGATGGACCGTTCTCCACGACGGAGATGCTGCCGCTCGTCGAGCAGATGGCCGCCGGTTTGACCGCCGCACACCGGGCTGGAGTCGTGCACCGGGACTTCAAAAGCCACAACGTCATGCTCGTGAAGCCGGCGCATGCGGACGAAGAGACGCGCGTCGTCGTGACGGATTTCGGTCTGGCGTGGCGGAGCGCCCAAAACGAGAGCACGGCGCTGTCGCTGGCGATGTCGGCGGAGAATGAAATCTCTGGCACCCCGGCGTACATGGCCCCCGAGCAGGTCGAGGGCGGCCCGGTGACGCCGGCGACAGACGTCTACGCGTTCGGCGTCGTGCTCTACGAGATGGTGACCGGGGCCTGGCCCTTCGTCGGTGAAAATCCGCTCAAGATGGCCACGGCACGCCTGCACGAGCCGCCGGCGAGCCCGCGTGTCCACGTCGCGGACCTCGATCCGCTGTGGGAGGACACGATTCTGCGGTGCCTGGCCCGTCGGCCCGAGGATCGCTTCGCCAGTGCTGCTGACGTCGTGACCGCGCTGGAAGGCGGACGCGTCGAGCCGGGAACCGCTGCCCCGCCCAAGCCGCGACGGTGGGCCGGTGCCGCCTCGTTGGCGGCGGCCCTGATCATCGTGACGACCCTCGTAGCCGGCTATTTCGCGTACGCCAGGTACGCCGGAAGCGGGCCTGCGGGCATCACGTCGATCGCAGTCCTGCCGTTGAGGAACAGCAGCAGCGATCCTGAGCAGGAGTACCTGTCGGACGGCCTCAGCGAAGCCCTCGTCAACCGTCTGTCGCAGGTGCCGGGGTTGAAGGTTGTCGCCAACAGTTCCTCATCGCGGTTCAAAGGGCAGGACGCGGATCCGCAGGCAGTGGCGCAGGCGCTGGATGTTGCGGGCATCCTGGCCGGCCGGATCTCGCAGCGGGGCGACAGTCTGTCGATCAGCATCGAGCTGATCGACGGGCGCGACCGGACGCAGGTGTGGGGCGAGCAATACGTGCGGAAGGCGGCCGACCTGTCCCAGGTGTCGGAGGACATCTCTCGTGACGTGGCGAGGAAGCTGCAGATGGGCCCGGCCGCTGGTTCCTCACCAGGTCCCGGCACGCGCCAGGTACGAAACCCGGAAGCGTACGAACTGCTGCTCAAAGGACATTTCCATCGCGCGAGGGGAGGGACGGAGGACCGGCAGAAAGCGAGCGAATACTTCGTTCGGGCTATCGCCGCCGATCCCGGGTACGCGCTCGCCTATGCCGATCTGTCCGACATCTATCGGAGCCTCGCCAACAGCGGACTGGTCGACCCGAAAGAGTATCTGCCCAAAGCCAGAGAGGCGGCGCAGAAGGCGCTCGAACTGGACGAGGGTCTTGCCGATGGGCACTACGTGCTGGCCAACCTCATGTCGTATTCATGGGAGTGGGCCGACGCCGAGCGTGAATACAAGCGTGCGATCGAACTGAACCCGAACCTTGCGCTGGCGCACCGGTGGTACGCCACGTATCTGCGGCTCATGGGACGGCACGAAGAAGCTATCAGCGCCATCACCCGCGCCAGGGAGCTCGATCCGCTCTCACCCGGAGTCAACGCGACCGTCGGGTACGTGCTGTCGTCTGCCCGTCGATACGATCAGGCGATCGACGCCCTGAACAGGACCATCGAGCTGGACCGAAACTATCCCTATACGCATCTGTTTCTCGGACACACGTATGCCGCTCAGGGCAAGCACGCGGAGGCTGTTGCGGCGTACACGCGAGCCATTGCGCTCGGTCTCGACACGCCTGCCACACAGGTCTATCTTGGCGCCGCGGCCGCACGCGCCGGCGACCGCACGCGAGCGCAGGCGGTGCTTCAGCAACTGCGATCGAGCAAGGAGGGCGGCTCCCCAGCCGAACTCGCGCTCCTGCTGACGGCTCTGGGCGAGCGGGAGCAGGCGTTCGCGTCGCTCGAAGACGCGTATCGAGCGCGGGATATCCAACTGCAATACCTTGGCGTCGAGCCGGGGTTCGATCCGCTGCGCTCGGACCCGCGGTTCGTGGATCTGATGCGACGGGTCGGGCTCACGCGATGACTAGGCAGATTCCTGGGTGAGCGCGTGCCTCTCCGCCGCGGCCGTCAGTTGCTCGCAGGCCTCGGAGAACGCATAGTTCTCAATCAGACTGGCAAAGCGTTGGAACTCCTGCGCGCTGAACAGGGGCCGCAGGTGAGACCCCGCCGACGCGAAATAGTCGATCGCGGCGGCATCGGTCTCGGCCAGATAGCGCGACAACTGGTCGACCGCGATCTTCATCTGCTTCGGATCGCCTGCCGGCGTCGTGTCGCCGTCCGCTCCTTCCAATGCGGTCCGCACACCGTGGATGAGCGAGGCCAGGCACTCCTCGAGCGATGCGCGCGCCGCTTCGATGTCCGCCGCAGGAGCTGACCCTTTGATGGCCTGCTCCAGGTCGGCCGCCGCCTGCTGCACGGCGGCCGCGCCGATGTTTCCGGCCACGCCCCTGACCGTGTGCGCGAGCCGCACGGCCAGCGCGCGATCCGGCGCGGCCAGGGCGGACGCGATCCGCTCGGCGGCATCGGCCTCCGTGGTGGCAAACCGGTGCAGCAGTTTTCTGTACAACTTCGTGTTGCCGGCCACCCGCCCGAGACCGTCAGCCACGTCGAGTCCAGGCACCGCCGGCAGCTCGTCCCCGTCGGAGACCGCAGCGGGGGCCGGCTCCGCAGCCGGCACGGCGGGGCCTTGCACCCTCGCGGCGACGAAGCGGACGAAGCCTCCACGGTCTCGAAGAGCGCCGCGGGATCAATCGGTTTCGACACGTGACCGTTCATGCCCGCGTCCAGACACTTCTGCCGTTCCTCGATCGTGGCGTGGGCCGTCATGGCAATGATCGGAAGACCCGCGAAGCGCGGGTCCGACCGGATCGTCTTCGTCGCCTGGTAGCCATCCATTTCCGGCATCTGCACGTCCATCAGCACCACGTCAACGTTCGGAGGCTCTGGCTGCTCCAGTAACTTGTGGACCGCCTCCAGGCCGTCGTTCGCCACTTCAACCGTTGCGCCCACGCCCTCCAGCAACTCCACGGCAATCTGCTGGTTGATCTCGTTGTCTTCGGCCAGCAGCACGCGTACGCCCCGCAGCCGGTCTGCATGGCGGTCCAGAGCCGGAGCCAGTGCCGTGCGGTCTTGCCGGGTCCCGGCGAAAAGGCCGACCAGCGTATCGACCACCATGGACGCCGTGACCGGTTTCAGCAGGAACCCGTCCACCTGCACGCGCTCGGCTTCTGCCCGTACTTCCTCGCGCCCAAACGCGGTGACCAGCACGCACGGCCGGGTGCGTCGTCAGGTCGGGGTCCTGCTTGATGCAGACGCGCCGCCTCGACACCATCCAGACCCGGCATGCGCCAGTCCATGAAGATGACGTCGTACGGCTGGCCCGTGTCGTGCTGCTTCACGGCGGCGATGGCTTCCTCGCCCGAGCTCACCGCATCCACCCGGGCACAGACGCCCTCGAGGGCGTGCACCAGAATGTCCCGCGCCGCGGCATTGTCATCCACCACCAGCGCCGACACCGCGCGAAGCGGCTCGGGCACGACCCGGTCCCGCGCCGCGCCGGACGCGACCCCCACCGACACGGTAAAGTGAAACGTGCTGCCCGCGCCCGGTTCGCTGTCCAGCCCGATTTCACCGCCCATCAGTTCCACCAACCGCCGGCAAATGGTCAGGCCCAGGCCCGTCCCGCCATGTTTGCGGGTCGTCGACGCGTCGGCCTGCGTGAACGGCTGAAACAGTCTGGCTGCCTGCTCGGGCGTCATGCCGATGCCGGTATCCTTCACCGAGAAGCGCAGCCGGGCCCGCTCGCCGACCTGTTCCTGCAGCTCCGCTTTCAGGTAGACCTCGCCGCGCTCGGTAAACTTGATCGCGTTGTTGATCAAGTTCGCAATCACCTGGCCCAGACGCAAGGGATCACCCACGAGGTGCTGCGGCACGGCACTGGCGACCTCGGCGAGAAACTCCAGCCCCTTCTCCTGGGCCTTTTCGGCCGTGATGGCGGTGACTGACGCAATCACGTCATCCAGGCGGAAGTCCACGGTCTCGATGTCCAGCCGCCCGGCTTCAATCTTGGAGAAGTCGAGAATGTCGTTGATCACGCCCAGCAACGACGTCCCCGCATTGTGAATCTTGTTGACGTAGTCCCGCTGCTTCTCGCTCAGCGGCGTCTTCAAGGCCAGATACGCCATGCCGATCACCGCATTCATCGGCGTCCGGATCTCGTGGCTCATGTTGGCCAGGAACATCGACTTCATCGCCGTGGCCTCTTCCGCTTTCTCCTTCGCGACTTTGAGTTCCTCATCGGTCGCAACGAGTTCCGCGGTGCGCTGTTGCACCAGCGCATCGAGCTGCTGTTCCCGCTCCTTCAAACCCCTTATCCGCAATTTGTAGGTGCCGAGAATCAAGCCCACAAACGCCAGACCCATCAGGCTCCTGAACCACCACGTCGCCCACCAGGGCGGCAGGATCGTGAGTGCGAGGCTTACCCCGTCCTCGTTCCAGACCTCCTCGTTATTGGATGCCTGGACGCGAAAGACATATCGTCCTGCCGGGAGGCTGGTATAGGTGGCCTGGCGACGCCTGCTATCCACCTCGTTCCATTCTGATTCCAGCCCCTCCAGCCGATAGCGATACCGGTTCTTCTCCGGGGCGGCATAACTCAAGCCAGCGAATTCCAGCGTGAAGATGCTCTGGGTGTGAGTGAGTGTGAGAGAATCGGTCGTCCAGATTGGCTTTTGGAGCGGAGAGTCTGAGCCCGGGTGCACGGGCTTGTTGAACAAATGAAAGTCTGTCAATACAACCGGCGGGACATAGGGATTGGGGGAAAGCCGATCGGGGTAGAACGTTGTCACGCCGTTCATTGACCCAAGGACCATCTCACCGTCTTGACTTTGCCAGCTGCTCTCCGCCTCATATGGGCTGAGGATCTTGCCCGGCAAGCCATCCGCTTCTGAATAATTGCGAAAGGTCTTCGTCGGCGGATGAAATCGGCTGAGGCCGTTATGCGTAGCCAGCCAGAGATACCCCTGACGGTCTTCCAGGATTGCCTGAATCCTGTCATCCGGCAGGCCGTCCTTCTCTGTGAAAGCCGTGAAGGCCCCTCGGCTTCGGTCCAGCTGGTTGAGGCCGTACCGAGTGCCAACCCATAGCAGTCCCTGCCTGTCTTCCCGGATGGCATTCACACTGTTGTGGCTCAGGCTGCGAACGTTCTGGGGGTCATGGCGATAGACGGTGAACTGCTCCGTCCTGGGGTCAAACCGACTCAGTCCCGCAAACGTCGCCAGCCACAGGATTCCAGCTCGGTCCTCGAATATGGCCCTTATTTTGTCGGACAAACTCCGGGGATTGTTCGGTTCGCTCCGATAGGCGGAGAAGCGTCCCGTCGTCGAGTCAAAGCGGTTCAGGCCCCCTCCATCGGTGCCCGCCCACAGAACTCCTTGCCGGTCTAACAACAGACACAAGACAACGTCATTGCTCAAGCTGCGAGGGTTCTTCGGGTCGTGCCGGTAGGTGACGGATCGCCGCGTAGCAGGGTCAAAGCGGTTGAGGCCGCCGCCATAGTAGGTCCCAATCCATAGCTCGCCTGCCCGGCCTTCGCGGATTGCGGCAACCCTGTTCCCAAGAAGACTGTCGCCATTCCTTGAATCGAGCAGGTATGAAGTGACGTGCCCGGTTCTTCGATCCAGCCGGTTAAGACCGAGCTTCGTCCCTATCCAAAGGAATCCCTTGCTGTCCCCCTGAACGGACCGGATTGTGTTGTCATGCAGGCTGTGCGGATTGCCGGGCTCATGTCGGTAGTTGGCGAATGGGAGTTGTTTCTTGAGGAATCGGCTGACCCCTTCCTGGGTACCTACCCACATCACCCCTTCCGCATCTTCGAATATTGTTTTGACGGCGTTATCGTGCAGGCCGTTCGGATTGCCCGCCTGTCTGGCGTACCTCATGACCTGCTTGCGCTCACGGTCAAGCTTCAGCAACCCGGTGTCGAGCGTACCCAGCCAGAGCACCCCATCGCGGTCTTCATAGATGGCGGTCACGCCCGCGACGCTTTGGCCGCCTGGTTGCTCTGAGTGGAACGAGTAGCGCGTGAATTCACCGCTCTTCACGTCCAGGGCACTCAACCCACCTACTAATTCCGAGCCCACCCAGAGAACACCGGCCTGGTCCTCCAGGATGGAACCCACGGAGTTATGACCAAGGCTGCGGGGATTCGCCGGGTCGTGTAAGAAGCGCGAAAACCGGCCGGTGTCCCGCTTCAGCTTGTTCAAGCCAGCGTCAGTGCCCACCCATAGATTGCTCTGCCGATCTTCGAAAATGGCAGTAACCCGATTGCTGCTCAAACTGCCCGCATCCCGGGCGTCGTGCTTGTAGTGGATGAAACTGCCAGTAGCCGGGTCCAGGCGGTCGAGACCGTCACCGGTTCCAACCCAAAGCACGCCCCCGGACTCCTGATAGGCGCAATAGACATCGTCGTTGCTCAAGCTCTGTTGATTGCCAGGGTCATGCCGATAGCGCGTAACGGTGTCCTGCGCCGGGTCCAGTTTGGCGAGCCCTCCAGCGATAGTGGCGATCCAAAGCATGCCGGACCGATCTCTGTAAATAGATCGGATGAAGTTTTCGCTCAGGCTGTTTGGGTTACCCGCGTCGTGCCTGTAGGTCTTCAGGTTGTACCCGTCATGCCGGAACAAACCGTCGACCGTGCCGAACCACAGGAACCCGTACTGATCCTGCACGATGCTCCACGTGAAAGTTTGAAGTCGGACATTGTTTGTGGAAACGCTAGTGAAGCGGATGTCTTGCTTGTCAATGATCGGTAGCTTCACGATACCGCCGTCACGAGACGTCGAGGCAGCGTTACGCTCTTGTGCGCTCGCGCCGGGTGCCGTGACGCAGAAGAGCACCAGGCCTCCCAGAACGAAGAGAAGCATTCGCCCTGTGGTTGAATGCGCCATGGGTCTGGTCCAGTTGATGGTCATGGGACTGTCTCTGTGTCGTCAGAACAGGCGGGGGTAGTCCGCGTCGTTCACCGGAACGGCGATGACGAGGCTGCGGCGACGGTCGACCGCGTCCCTGGCGGCCGATGCGAGCTCGTCGGGGCTGCTCGTGCGCAGGCCGGCGACCCCGCACGCCTCCGCCATCTTCACGGTGTCGATCGGCCGGAACTCCGTCCGGTACGGCTCGAGCTTCTTGCCCGCCTGCGAGATCTTGATGAGCGAGTAGCTGCCGTCCTCGAGCACGACGGTGACGAACGGCGCGCCGACACGCTCCGCGGTCTCGAGCTCCTGCGCGTTCATCGAGAAGCCGCCGTCGCCGACCGCCGCCAGCACCGGCGCCTCGGGCCGCGCCAGTTTGGCGCCGATCGCGGCGCTCAACCCGTACGCCATCCCCGACAACCCGTTCGACATCCAGAACGTCTCCGGCTCGCGGCTCGGCCAGTACTGTCCGAAGAGATATTTATGCGAGCCGACGTCGGTCGTGACGATCGTCTCCGCCGGCATCACCGACGCCAGGGCTTCGATGATGTCGCCGGGCCACATCGTGCCGGCCGCCGGCGTGCGATCGGTCAGCATCCGCCTCCGCTTGTCCTGAAACTCCCTGAACGGCTCAGGATCTCGATGCCACGCCGCCGGCGGCCGTTCGCCGACGAGCGCGTCGAAGAGCGCGTGGTGGCTGACGAGCGCGGCCCCCGCCGGCACGATGCCGCAGGCATTTGGCGATTCGAGCAGCCAGTGAATCGGCCGTTCGGCGTGCCACGTCTTGTCGATTTCCACCGGATCGAGGCCCAGGCCGACGACCAGATCCGCCGCGGCAATCGCGTCGCACACGACGCCGTCGGCCGCCATCCCGCCGGCGACGCCGACGAAGCTGGCCGAGGTCTCGTCGACGATCCCCTTGACCTTCGGCGTTACGGCGACCGGCAGATTCCACTCCGTCAGCCAGCGCCGGATCGCCGGCGCGTTCGCCGGATCGACGCCGAGCCCAATCACCACCAGCGGGCGCTTCGAGCCTCGCAGCGCGGAGACGAGCGTCGCCGCCTGTTCGCGCGCGCCGACGCTCGAGAGTGATGTCGTCGTGACCGGGCGCGCGGCGCCGTTGGCCGCCGCCTTCAGCGCCTCGCGGGCGGACAACGTGAGGTACGACACGCCGAACGGGCGCTCCATGCAGCGGGCCAGCGCCTGCGGCACGACGTCGAGCACGTTCGAGCCGGTGATCTTCTCGACGTAGCGTGCGATCGGCCGGTAGCTCTCGTGCAGCGGCAGCCGCTGGTGCGTGTGGCTGGCCGGGAAATCGTCCGGGATCTGCGCCGAGATCGCCAGCAGCGGCTCGAGGTCCAGATAGGCGTTCGACATCGGCAGCATCAGGTTCGCCGCGCCCGGGCCGAGCGTCGTCAGCACGACGCCAGGCTGGCGGCGCAGCTTGCCGTAGACCGCCGCCGCGATCCCCGCGTTCGCCTCGTGCCGCATCAGCACGAAGTCGACGCCGGCGCGGCGGAGCTCGTCCATCAACACGAGCACCTCGCCGCCAGGCAGTCCGAAGACGCGCTCGATGCCGGCATCGGCCAGAATTTTTGCGGTGGCGGCAGCGGTGGATGTCATTGCTGGATATGTTAGCGGCACTCTGGAGGCGGCCGATTCAGGATACGAGATGAACCCGGGACGCGGTGAAAGCGCACAGCGCAGGGAGATCCGCCTCGAGCCATCGTCATAGGTGCGAACGCTCGAGTACCTACTAACGTGCGGTCTGGACGTCCGGGTGAGCCGGCTGGCCGATGACGGCGGCCCTGAAATCCTGCGGCGTCCGGCCCATCCAGCGCCGGAACGCCCGATGGAACGCGGCAGGCTCCGAGTACTGCAGGAAGAACGCGACGTCGCCGACGCTCAAGCTGCGATCCTGCAGCAGGGCGCAGGCGAGCTCCCGGCGGACATCGTTCAGGATGTCACGGAACGATGTGCCCTCGCCGGCCAGCCGGCGACTCAGCGTCCGGCGGCTGACGGCGAGAGCCCTTGCCACACTCGGTGGCGTCAACGTGGTCCCGCCCAGACGTTCCACCATCAGGCGCCGCACGCGTCCGCTGAACGACCCCACGTCGTGCAGGTCACGCTCGGCCAGCGCCTTGTCGAGCCGGCGGCGCACGATCGATGACAACGCCTCATCGGCGCCCAGCATGGGCCGCGCCGCATCCAGGCGACTCAGGATCATCGACGTCGAGCCCGCGCCAAAGCGGACGGCGCCTCGGAAGAACCGACGGTATTCCATGTCCTCCGGCGGTGCCGGATGGGCGAAGCACACCTGCAGCGGGATAATGTCGTGCCCCGTGCTGTCGCGAGCCAGCTTCAGTGCCGTAGCCAGCGCAAACTCGGCGCGGCCGGGATGCAGCGCGGTGCTCCCCGCATCGCGGAACAGGAGCAGCAGCCCTTCGACATTCGCATCCATCCGTCCGGCGACCCGGTCGCTGAGCACACGGCCATAGCGAGCCAGCCGTTCGAGCGCAGTCGCCAGCGACGCGCTCGAACGGAACGCGTACTCGATGAGGTCCAGCGCTCCGCGCGGAAGCGACTCCGCGAGGTGAATACCGATGGCTTCGTCGTGTGTCAGGGTGGTGGCCCGGCGCCAGGCCGCCTCGACTGATGCCTCGGGCAGCCGCAGATCCGGATCGGTCAGGTCCGCCATGCCGGGCAGCCCGCGGATGGACGAAGCGTCGATCCCCTGCTCTTCCACCCACCCGATGAGGTAGGGCAGGACCCATCCCTGGACGGACGGTCCTGACGCCGTCGCGCGTAGCGGATCAGTCGGCCCCAGGCGCGCCATGGGACGTAGTATCGAAGGGTGGCGGCAAATGTCAATACAGCGAGGGGTATCACGCCGGCATCATCGAACAGGCCGAATTCGACCGCCGCATCCGCGAGACCTGGAGCGACATCGGACGCGCCGGCCTCGCGGACATCGTAACGGCGATTGTGCGCCGCTGAGCGCGCGGCGCGAAGCAGGCCAGGTCATGCGCATCTCGACTGCGCCAGCGCCACCGCGTCGGGACCCGCTGGAAATCGAAGCTGCCCGGACGCATCGGTCGCGGCACGGTACACCGCCTCTGCCACGTCGGACACCGTCGTCACCGTCGTCACCTGCGCGAATGACGCGAGGATGGGCTGCGCGAAGGCCGCGTATGCGTCGGGAAACAGCCCTTCCATGCGCGATCCAACGTTGCTCGTAAAGCGCGTGGTCGGGCCGTAGCCCGGCTCGACCAGTTTGACCCGCACGTTGAACGCCTCCAGCTCGTGCGCGAGTGATCCGGTGAACCCTTCGATGGCCATCTTGCTCGCGGTGTACGCGGCCGCCAGCGGCATCGGCGCCAGCGTCACGCTCGAGGTTACATTCACGACTACCCCAGACCTCCGCGCGCGAAGCTGAGGCAGCACCGCCTGCGTCATCGCCATCACGCCGAAGGTGTTGGTCTCGAAGACCTCGCGCACCGTGGCCATCGGCGTGGCCTCGAAGACACCGATGATCCCGATGCCGGCGTTGTTGACGAGCACGTCGACGGCCCCACACGCTTCGATCGCGGCGGCGATGCTCTCGGGCCTGGTCACGTCGAGCGCCAGGACGCGTAACCGCTCCGACCGGGGCAGCAGGTCTTCGCGCGGCGTTCGCATGGTGGCGATCACGTTCCAGCCATGCGCGTGAAAATGGCGGGCGGTCTCGAGGCCATAGCCGGAAGAGCAACCGGTAATGAGCACGGTGTTCATGGCGACTCCTTTTCTGAGGTTCACCTTCTGGTGGACCCTCACCTTCTCGCCGACTACTATGGCGGAAGCGATCCGGACTTTCTACAACGTGGAGTCCACATTTCATTTGTGATCGTCCAGCCTTCGCTCTTGTCTGCGGCGAAGGCTGTCTTTGGCCCGGCAGGCCCCTATGAACGACCCACTCACGGAAGTCATCGCGCTGCTTCAGCCGCGTGCTGTGTTCTCGAGGCGGAACAGCGGCGCCGGCCGCTGGGGCTTTCGCTACTCGGCCTTCGGCCAGCCGAGCTTCTGCGCGGTGCTCGAGGGCAGCTGCCGGTTGACCGTCGATGGCCACCGCCCCCTGACTCTGGAAGCTGGTGACTTCGTGCTCTTGCCAGCAACGCCGGGTTTCACCATGTCGAGCCTCGAGCCAGGGCGACTCAAGCACCTCGACCCGCACGTGACGTCAAAGGTGCCTGGTGAAACGCGCCATGGGACGCGTGGTGGGCGCCCTGACGTGCAGTGGCTCGGCGGTTGGTGTGTCTTCGACTCCCCGGATTCGACGCGGGTGGTGTCGCTGCTGCCCTCTGTCGTCCACGTGCGCGGGGTCGAACGGCTCTCCATCCTGGTGCGCCTCGTCGGCGAGGAAGCGAGCGAGCGGAGGCCAGGCCGTGACCTCGTGCTCACCCGCCTCGTGGAGGTGTTGCTCATCGAAGCGCTGAGGGCGACGCCCGGTGAGGACGCGCCTCCTGGGCTGCTGCACGGGTTGGCCGACGCGCGACTCGCGCCGGCGATACGACAGATGCACGCTCATCTCGCACGGTCGTGGACTGTGGCTCAACTCGCGAGGGCGGCCGCGCTTTCACGGTCGGCGTTCTTCGAACGGTTCACGCGAATCGTGGGACTGGCACCGATGGAATACCTGGTCGCCTGGAGGATGGCGGTGGCGAAGGATCTGCTCCGCCGGCACGACGTCGGGCTGGCCGAGGTCGCCGAACGCGTCGGCTACGGCTCGGCGAGCACCTTCAGCACCGCGTTCAGCCGGCACGTGGGCCGGCCTCCGGGCCGCTACGCGCGCGAGGCTTCGCCGCACGGCACGACCTCACCGTGACCTGCGAGGCACACGGGCGGATTGACTGTGCGCTCGGCCGAGGCGTATCGTCCGCCCTGTTGGAGGTGCGTCCAGGCGAGGGCAGAAGGCGATCGGTGTCGGCGCTTTGTCTTATCGTGTCCCACACGGCCGGTGACTCGCACGCGTCACTTCCATGATGCAGCAACATCCATCAAGGAATACCACCATGAAGAAGACTCGACGCACGATCACCCGCCTTGCCGTCGCCGTTCTGGCTGCCACGCTGGGAGCCCACTCGCTCGCCGCCACCACCTACATCTCGGTCGAGCCGATTCCGAATCGAGATGTGGTGGGGCAGGACGCGCTCGCCACCATCCTCAGCGCGGGGTATCCCAACCTCGAACGGTGGAGCCAGCGGCTCCTCAGCGACTGCGGCATCGTGCAGGACGTGATCGATGTGCTGACGGAGAATGGCGCGATCAGCACCGTCAATTCCGGCAACACCAGCTTTACTGTGGCGGCGGGTGGCTTCGAGGCCGTCACCAATCCTTCCTTCGTGGCGACGGTCCTGGACTCCGGGGACGATCCGGTAAGTGAAGAAGACGTTGACGTGCTCGACAATGCGCTCGGGTACGTCCTGAACCAGGGCGGCACCGCACATTTCAGCCCGGATAACGCGAAGGCCTATTTCTTCTCTCTTGACTACGCGGTCGTGACATTTGACGGCACACTGACCGGCGCGGAAGCCAAGGCGTTTTTCGATTACCTGGGCACCATCGATTTCGCGCTCTGGGGCGGGCAGTTTGCCGGGTTCACGCAGATCGACTTCGCAGGTTCGCTAACGAACAATTCGATGCTGTTTCTCAAGCCTGCCGCGACGAAGCGGCGGTTCATCGACGGCCTCTCTACCGCAGCCAGCACCACGACCGGGGCCGCGTATGTCACGCGCAACAACAACGGCGAACCCACGACGGCCCAGGCTGGCATCGCTTTTCCAGGTAATGACTGGATTGCCTTTCCCGATGGCGACCAGTACCTGACCAATCTCAACAACCCTTCTCCGCAGCTGCTGGCGGCACTGGCGTCGTTGCGGCAGCAGCATCTTCAGGCGGCGGCCGATCTTCTGGCGGCGATCCGCAAGGGCAAAGTCGATCAGTACCTCGCCCATCAATTCAGCTGCCCGACCCCGTGAGGCCCGCAGCTGACCGATGAGCTCGTTCGCATTACAGCGCGAGTGAGTAATCCGCGGCCGGAAGTCACCACAATCGCCGAGCCGCTGAGACTCTCAGCACGCCCATCACGAGGTCAGCTGTCAGGCGCTGTCGCCAGGCCGAGCCGTGCGGCCATGTTCACCAGCGCGGGCAGCGAGTCGGCCTTCATCTTTCGCATCACCTGGCCCCGGTGCGCCTTCACCGTAATCTCACTGATCCCGAGCTCGCCTCCCACTTGTTTGTTCAAGAGACCAGAGACGACCAGCGCCATGACTTCACGCTCGCGCGGCGTGAGCGAGGCGTAACTCTCACGAAGCGCCTTCATCTTCGCTTCGTGCTCCAGTGCACGGCGACTACGCTCGAGGGCATCCCGGGTTGCCCCCAGAAGCGCCTCGTCGCCGAATGGCTTCGTCAGGAACTCAACGGCCCCCGCCTTCATCGCCCGGACGCTCGTGGGGACATCGCCGCATCCCGTGATGAAGACGACTGGCATGTCCGCCCGATCGACAGCGACGCGTTTCTGAAGATCCAGACCGCTGAGGTCCGGCAGGGCGACGTCGAGTACCAGGCAGCTCGGACCCACGGCTCGGGGACGAGCCAGGAACTCCTGCGCCGACGCGAATGTCTCGGGCTGCCAGCCCGACACCTGAATCAGCAATTCCAAAGATTCGCGCACCGAGACGTCGTCGTCGACGACGAAGACAATCGGCGTGGCCGCCGGCGCACGCGAGGTCCCGGAGTGTCTGCCATCTAGCGTCGCGATCGAGGTCATGTCGGTCTCCTTGCTCTTTCTCCGCTGCTGTCGGCACAGCGTACCGATCGGAGGCCGGCCCTCGCATCCCGAGAAACGGGTAATTGTCACTTCCCGGATGGGTTGTACGGATTGATACCTCGAACGGGTTATTCGCCCGGCGCAGTGGGGCTCGTTGAAGGGTCTCAAACTCCAGGACTGCTAAGGGCGAGCGCGCGATACCTTGGCACGAGTCGCGGATTCACGCGGATTCACGCGGATGAGCAGCGGTCGTGTGACGCGGCCTTCCGGCGGACAACGGTATCCTGGCTTCAAGGCATGGGTCGGGGCGGCGGCCGGATGGCCGCCGCTGGAGCCGCGCTACGCGCGGCCCCGACCCTCACCACGTTGAGTCAGGCACGATGGTCCCCAGGGACCGGCCGGCACGACCGCTTGCCGATCTGGAGCCGCGAGCGCTCGCCCAGATCCGCGTAAATCCGCGAAAATCCGCGATTCGTGATCGTGGCGATCAGCCGCTGTACGTACCGTGTAACCTAAAAGGGCGCGAACCTGGCACATGGTGAAGCGCATTTCGATACTCTTGGTCCTGTCGATCGCCGCGAGTTCGGCGAACGCCCAGGAACGGGAGTGTCTGAAGTCCGGTGCTGAATAACGCCCATGAGTAGTCGCCGCGCCAAGCCCGTCAAGGCCCCCGCACCGCGCCGGTTCACAAGCGCGCGCGTGTGGATCGCCATCGTGCTCATCGGCGGAGCCGTGGTCTATGGCTTCATGGCAACGCGCGCGACACCGCCGGCGACTGAGACGAATGCGACGCTCGCATCAGCGTCACTATCATCGCCGTCAACATCATCAGGTTTCCTTTCAACCGTCGAAAACAAGACCCGGCCCTCCGGGCCCGCGCCCGATGGCATGGTGTGGATTCCCGGTGGGGAATTCTCGATGGGCGCGCAGGATCCGCCGGACATGCACGATGCGGTCGGCATGCAGGCGACGACCGACTCGCGTCCCGTGCATCGCGTCTCCGTGGACGGCTTCTGGATGGACGCGACGGAAGTGACCAACGCACAGTTCGCCGCCTTCGTGAAGGCGACCGGGTACGTCACCGTGGCCGAGCGCACGCCGCGCGCCGAGGATTTTCCCGGCGCGCCGGCGGACAAGCTGGTTGCCGGATCGGTGCTCTTCTCGCCGCCGGGCCGTCCCGTCCCGCTGACGGATCACTTTCAATGGTGGACCTACGTGAAGGGCGCGAACTGGCGTCGTCCGTCCGGTCCGGCAAGCTCGATCCAGGGGAAGGAACGATGGCCGGTCGTGCATGTGGCCTATGAAGACGCGCTCGCGTACGCGCAGTGGGCCGGCAAGCGCCTGCCCACCGAAGCGGAATGGGAGTTTGCGGCGCGCGGCGGCCTCAGCGGCAAGATCTTTCCGTGGGGCGACGACTTCAAGAAGGACGGCCGCTGGATGGCCAACAGCCACCAGGGCGACTTCCCCAATCACGACACGGGCGCCGACACCTTCATGGGCATCGCACCCGTGGCGCAGTTCCCCGCGAACGGGTACGGGCTGCACGACGTCGGCGGCAACGTGTGGGAATGGGTGAGCGATTGGTATCGCCCTGACTATTACGGCCAGCTGGCAGCGGCCGGAGCCGTCGCCCGCAACCCGCAAGGGCCCGCCGACTCGCTCGATCCCAGCGAGCCAGGTGCGAAGTCACGCGTCCATCGCGGCGGATCCTTTCTCTGCACCGATCAGTACTGCTCACGCTACATGGTCGGCACGCGCGGCAAGGGTGAGATCAGCACCGGCACGAACCATCTCGGCTTCCGCTGCGTGAAACCGCTTTAGGATGAGTAGCCGCAGCGGGCCTGAGAGGAGCACCTGACCATGGCCGTACCGCGTTACCCAGCCTGTACCAGATCAACACCCGCGTCTGGCTGACCGACCTGTCGCGCGGCCTTCGCCGCAAAGCGACGCTGGATGACATTCCCGACGCCGAGCTCGATCGCATCGCAGCGATGGGCTTCGACTGGGTCTGGCTCTTGAGCGTCTGGCAGACGGGCTCCGTCGCGCAGCAGATCTCGCGCACGAATCCCGAGTGGCTGCACGAGTTCCAGGAGACGCTGCCCGATTTACGAGACGACGATATCGCGGGCTCGGGGTTCGCGATCACCGGGTACACGGTGCATGGAGCGCTCGGCGGCGACGAGGCGCTGGCGCGGATCCGCGAACGGCTTCGCCGCCGCGGGCTGCGGCTGATGCTGGATTTCGTGCCGAACCACACCGCACCCGATCATCCCTGGGCGACCGATCACCCTGAGTACTATGTGGCCGGGACCGCATCCGATCTGGAGCGCGAACCGCACAACTACACGCGCATCAAGGGGACGGCCGGTCATCGGGTGCTGGCCATGGGACGTGATCCGTACTTCGCCGGCTGGCCGGACACGATCCAGCTCGATTACAGCAATCCCGCCACACAAGAAGCCATGGCCAGGGAGCTCCTGAGAATCGCGGGACAGTGTGACGGGCTCCGTTGCGACATGGCGATGCTGGTGCTGCCGGACGTGTTCGAACGAACCTGGGGCCGCAGCGCGCCGCTCTTCTGGCCGGACGCGATCCGGCGCGTGCGCGCGAGCGTCCCCGGCTTCTGCTTCATGGCGGAAGTCTATTGGGACCGGGAATGGACGATGCTCCAGCAAGGGTTCGACTACGCCTACGACAAGCGGCAGTACGATCGGCTTCGCGATGGTCACGCCGTCCCGGTGCGGGAACATCTCCACGCGGGTCTGGACTACCAGGCCAAGCTCGCGCGCTTCATGGAGAATCATGACGAGCCGCGGGCGGCCGCTACTTTCGCGCCGGCGATGCACGAAGCGGCAGCGATCATCACCTACCTGTCGCCTGGTCTGCGGTTCTTCCATCAGGGTCAGTTCGAAGGCCGCAGGAAGCGTATTTCGCCGCACCTCGTCCGAGCGCCAGTCGAACCCGCTGACGGCTCGCTGCAGCGGTTCTACGACCGCCTCCTGACCGCGCTGCGCCATCCGGCCGTTCGCGACGGTGACTGGCGGCTGCTCGAGTGTGTGCCGGCATGGGAGCACAACTGGACGTCCGACTGTTTCGTGGCGTGGATGTGGACCGGGACGGCCGGCGAGCGCCGCCTCGTCGTGGTCAACTATGCCGCGAACCAGAGCCAGTGCTACGTTCGCTTACCGCTTCAGGAGCTCAGTGGCCGGTCGGTGCGCTTGCAGGATCTGATGGGCCCTGCCGGTTTCGATCGTGAGGGAAGCGATCTCGACGCACGCGGTCTCTACATGGATATGCCGGCATGGGGTTACCACGTGTTCGACGTCAAGGCCTGTGAATCACGCCGCGATGATCGGTGGGCTAATCCGCACTTCAGGTCGGACCGTCGTCTGGCTGCCGCTCACGTCTGGATGAGCGCGCGGAGATTGATCCCGCTCCACAAGCGGTCGCGCACGGTCCGGGTGAGGGCGAGCGAGTGCGCGCCTGGCGTGGTGACCGCGAAGATCCGCCGCGACGTGACGTCTGCCGCCGCGGGCACACGATTCGAGGCGACCAGTCCTTTCGCCTCGAGCCGATCCAGCGTCGCGTAGACCGATCCGATGGTGACGTCGCGTTCGGTCACCTCTTCCAGCTCGCGGCGCACGTTCATGCCGTACGCCTCGTTGCTCAGGCGGGCCATGCGAACGACGGCGAGCATGACCTGTTCCTCGAAGGCACCGAGCTGGACCGGGGCAACCCGTTTGTGGCGTTTCATGTCGCTCCTGTTGCGATCAACTGTGACGCAGCACGGCTGCCGGGTCGGTCAAGCTCGCGCGACGTGCCGGCACGAACGCCGCCAGCAGGCCAACAATGAGCAGAACACCCACCGCACCAGCCATCGACAGCGGATCGCTGGCCACGACGCCGTAGAGCATCGAGGTCAGCAGTCTTGCCCCGCTCAGAGCAGCGGCGATCCCGATCGCGCAGCCCAGCGCGACCAGTGCCGCGCCGCGCGTCAGCACTTGTCGAATCACCCGGGTGGGGCTCTGGCCGAGCGCGATGCGGATGCCGTATTCGCGCGACCGGCGCTGCACGAAATGCGAGATGACCCCATACACCCCGACGGCTCCGAGCACGAGCGCAAGAGTCGTCAGGATGGTGACGAGCGTCACCACCTGCCCGACCGGTCCAACCGCGAGATCGAAGACATTGCGCAGCGTAGTCACCTGCTGGATGGCGAGATGACGGCTCTCGCGCTCTATCGTCTGCCGTGCCGCCTGAACGAGTGGGGCAAGGTTCGCGCGATCTGTCGCCCGCACGACGAGGGACACTTGCGTGTACACGAACGGCATCTGCGGATAGAGCACGTAGCGTGCAGGAACCGGCCCGTCGACCAGCGCGGCCTCCGCCGCGTTCGACACGACGCCGATGATGCGCTCACCGGCCTCGTCCATGGTCTGCAGGACCTGTCCGATCGGGTCCTCGTTGGGGAAGAACTTCGCGGCGAGCGCCTCGTTGACGATGACGACCCGCTCGCTGCCGGCGCGGTCAGAGGATGAGAAATTACGCCCCCGACCGACGCGCATGCCCATGACCGTGAGGTAATCGTGAGTCACGAAACGCATCGCCGCGGTCGCGTTCAGATTTCCGCGTCCGCGGACGGCCAGGTTCCAATTGTCACCGCTGGCACGAAGCGGCAGCTTCTGCGCGGCGCCGACTGACTGAACACCGGGAAGCGCCTGCAGCGCCGTCAGCACGGTTTCGACGGCGAGCCGCCGCTCGCTCATGCTCAGCCCGGCAGGCATCGTCGTATCGACAATGACGACCCCGTCCACGTCAACTCCCGGATCGATGGCGCGGAGATTGACCACGCTGCGAATGAGCAGGCCGGCCCCGGCGGCGAGCAGAACGGCGAGGGCCACCTGCCCCACCACCAGCGCACTTTCGAACGCTCCCCCACGCGTGCCGACGCCGCCGGTGCGCGTCGTGGCGAGCACGGCCTGGAGATTGCCGCCGCGCCACAACACTGCGCCAGGCACGGCGGCGACGAGCACCGCCGCGGCGAGCGCCGCCGTCATCGAGGCCCAGAATACGCGCCAGTCGAGGTGGGCGGTGTCGGCCAGCACGCCAAGCGGTAATGCCTGCAGGAGCACCTGGAAACCGGCAACCGCCAGCACCGCCCCGATCGCGCCGGCGGACGCGCCGAGCAGCAGCGATTCGGCGAGCAATTGTTGAATGAGCCGCTGGCGCGTGGCGCCGAGCGCGGCGCGCACGCTGATCTCGGTGGCACGGGCGTCGACCTGGCCGAGCATCAGCGCCGCCAGGTTCGCGCAGGCAATGAGCAGGATCACCGCCATCGCAATCAATGTGGCCATCAGCGCGGGCTTCACGTCGCCGACGAAGAACTCCCGCGCGGACCTGATCGACGGGTTGCGTGTCTTGTCCCACTGCGGATTCGGGTACTGGAAGTTGGCGGCCAGCAGGTTCGCCAGCGCGCGCAGCGGACCGTCCATGTGCGCGAGCGTCTGGCCCTCGGCGACGCGGCCGACCAGCGTGTACCGCCCGGATCGGTTCTCCGGATTCATCGGGGCCGCCGTCCACACGCGCGTGGCCGGACTTGGAAACCAGAACCCTCGCGGCATGACGCCCACGACCGTCCGCGCGACGCCGCCGAGTTGCAACGGCTTCCCGACGATGTCCGGATCGCTGCCCAACTCCTGCCACAACGAATGGCTCAGCACGGCGACCATCTCTGCCCCGACCAGATCCTCGCCCTGCTTGAACGTTCTCCCGAGCATCGCCGGCCGGCCAAGCACATCGAACAGCTCCGAGGACACGGCGATGCCGGGAATCAGCCGCAGCGGCTGGCCTGCGGACTCGAGCGTCACGTCTTCGGGCCGATACGCCGCCATGCGTTGGAATCCCGGAAAGTTCGGGCGCAGCCTGAGGAACTCCTGCTCGCGCCACGAGCCGCCGAACCAGAGCACGCCAACCTGCTCCTCCTTCACGATCGGCAGCGGATCGAGAAGGATTGTCCCGGCGACGCTGGACACCGCGGCGGTTCCACCTGCGCCGAGCGCGAGTGTGGCGATGGCCAGCGCCGCATAGACGGGCCGGCTGATAAGCCGCCTGACCGCGTAACGACCGTCCATGATCCAGCTCTCGTACATGGGTCCTCCCGGCCGAAGCCGGTTGGCGTCCGGCTCGAATCCTGTCATGCCGCGCCACCAGCCCCGGCGGAGCAGCGCCGGCGTGGAGCCGAGCGCCTGACGCCACGCCCAGCGGCGCGCGGCCAGTTCTCCCTGCGCGACGACCCGCCGCTGGAACTCAGCGGTGAGCTCGCTCAGGACCTCGTCGCGCTCCGCGATCGGTAGCAACGCGCGGAATATCGCGCGGACGCCGAGCGGGGGACGCCACGGGGGCAAGGGGGTCATGACGGCTTTCTACATTGTAGAAAGACGGGCGTACTCGGGAAAGGGTTTATTTGCTGGTGCAGGTGCCGAGTGCCTGGTGCAGGCATCCCGGGTACTCTCGACCGTCAAGAGGCATGCACGGGCTGCAATCACGTCGGTCGAGACGTGGGCTTGTCGACGAAACGCCGACGTGCGCGGGTCCACGCGGATTTAGCACACAAGGCCGAGCCACGCGATCCGCGGGGGCGCGGGCGGTCGTCCGCCGTTGACAAAGCATGGCGAGCCAGGCTATGTAGATACGCGCATAGGGCGGCCTCGACTCGGCCGCGGAGGGCGCACTCGCCATGCCTGCTGACGTTCCAGCGCTGTCGTATACCGGGCTCTTCGTGCTCCAGGCCCTCGCGCGCGGTCATCGCTTCGGCTTCGACGTGATGGAGGTCACCGGCCTGCCGAGCGGCACCGTCTACCCCGCGCTGCGCCGGCTGGAAGCGTGGGCGCTCGTGCGGTCCGATTGGGAATCGGATCAGGAGGCACGCCAGAACGGCCGGCCGCGGCGCCGGTACTACGAGTTGACCGCGGCGGGCCGCAAGCGGCTGGTCGAGGCCGACGCACGCTACCGCGCGCTCAAGCGCCTCTTTCCGGGCAGGTCGACGACGTGAGGCGCCTGGCGCTGGCCGTGATCCGGGTGGTCGCGTCGCTGGTACCGCGAGACGCGCGCGCCCGCTTTCTCGAAGAATGGCTCGCCGAGATCGATCACGCCGCGGGAGTGCTCGCCCGGCGCCGGGGCGGCTCGCTGCGCCTGCTCCGCATGTCCTTCGGTGCGCTGGCGGACGTCGTCGCGATCCGGCGTCTCGATGGCGCACCTCCATCGCCACCGCTCGTGTCACGTCCGCGAGGCCATCCGTTCAACGGGTTCATGCAGGACGTGCGCTACGCGGTCCGGGTGCTGACCGGCGCTCCAGGCTTTGCGTTCGGGGTGATCGGCAGCCTGGCGCTGGGTATTGCCGTGAATGCCGCCGCGTTCGCGATCATCAACGCGATGTTCCTGCGATCGCTGCCGGGCATCGAGGCGCCGCGGCGCGTGGTGCGGATCGAACTGTGCCGCTGGACCCAGCACGGCGGCTGCATCTGGGAAACGTCGTCCTACGACGATTACCTGCTGATGCGCGGGTTGCTGAAGGGCGTCGCCGGGCTGTCGGCCCGCGCCCAGGCGCAGGTCGCCGGGCGGGTACGCGGCGAGGCGTTGACGCTCCGCGCCGGGTTCGTCTCGCCGAACTACTTCGACGTCCTCGGCGCGCGCCTGCCGCTCGGCCGGGGCTTTGCGCCGGCCGAGGCGAACCAACCGGTGGCGATCATCAGCCACGATCTGTGGCGGCGCCAGTTCCACGAGAACCCCGCGATCCTCGGCGAGGCCATCGATATCGGGCAGGTGTCGCTGCGGATCGTCGGCGTGGCACCGGCCGACTTTCTCGGCGCGACGGGCGCGGGCGGCGGGCGCGAGGTGTGGATGCCGTTCGGCCTGTTCGATGCGGCCGCCTCACCGATGCGGGTCTCGCCGTTCAGTGCGCCTCGTGCGGCGGACCAGCATTACATCGAGTACGTCGGCCGCCTCGCGCCCGATGCCTCGCTGGCGAGCGTTCGCGCCGAAGTGGAGGTCTTTGCGGCAACCACCCTCGGGGCGCGCCGGCCGGACGCGCGCAGCCGTTACGGTGCGCGGGTCAATCGCTTCGCGCTGCGTGACTGGACCTCGGACCGCGTGCTCGAGGCGGTCGCGGTCATCATGCCGCTGCCGCTGCTGGTGCTCGGGATCGCCTGTCTCAACGCGGCGAGCCTGCTGCTGGCGCGTGCCACCTATCGCAGGCGCGAAACGACCGTCCGGCTCGCGCTCGGCGCGACGCGGTGGCGGGTCATGCGCTACGTCCTGCTCGAGAGCGGCCTGCTGGCGCTCGCGGCCGGAGCGTGCTCGGTTCCCGCGACCATCTGGGTCATTCGCGTGACCGAGCCGTTCATGCCGATGTCGATCCCGATCGACTGGCACGTGCTCGCGTTCACCGCCGGCATCGCGGCCGCGGCGGCGCTGCTGTTCGGCGTCCTGCCGGCGCTGCGGGCGTCTTCCAGAAACCTCGCGCTCGGGTCGTCCAGGCCGGGCGACAGCGGGACCGGCGCGCCCCGGCTCAGGCACGCGCTCGTCCTCATTCAGATCGCGGCCTCGCTCGGGCTGCTCGCCACCGGCACGCAGTCGATCGGCGCCGTCTCGGCCCTGATCGCCGCCACGGGCGCGCAGGATCCGGAGCGGCTGCTGCTCGCGTCCTTCGATCTCGACCATCTCCGGATGCGGCCGGAGCAGGGTCAGGACTTCTACCGCCAGCTGCTCGACCGCGTGGGGCACCTGCCGCAGGTCGAGGCGGCCGGGCTCGCGCCAGGCAACGGCCTCTGGACGTTCGGCCGCGGCATGAGCAGTGCGGCCGTCCTCGTGTGGCGGCCCGAGGACGATCCGAAGAAAGGGAGCGTCTATCTTGGCGGTTACGCCGGCGGTCGGATCTTCGACGCGGTCGGGTTGAAGGTCGTCCAGGGCCGCGGCTTCCAGCCGGAAGATGTGGCGCCTCGGCCCCGGGTGGTCGTCGTCAATCAGCCGCTGGCGGAACGGATCTTCGGCGGCACGGGCGTCCTGGGACGATCGATCCGGGTTTCCGCGACACGGCGCTACGAAGACGCCGTCGAGGTGCAGATCGTCGGCGTCATCGAGCCAACCATCGAACGGTCGTACAGCCCGAAGCCCGTGCCGGCAATCTACCTTCCTGCGCCGCTCCAGTACGAACCGGCGCTGACGCTCTACGTGCGATCGCGCACGCCGCTGGCGGATCTCGTGCCGGATCTTCGCCAGGCCGTGGCGGCCATCGATCCGCGCGTCCCGTTCGTCGACCTCGCCAGTCTGCGCACGCGCACGGAACAGCGCAATCTCGAGGAGCGTATGCTCGCGCTCGGCGCGACCATCCTCGGCGCCGTCGCGCTGGTGCTTGCGACTGCCGGCCTCTACGGTCTGTTCTCGTTCATCGTCTCGCTGCGCCAGCGCGAAATCGGCGTGCGGATGGCGCTCGGCGCCCGGCCGGCGGCGGTCCTGCAGCTGGTGTTGTGGCAGGCGATGCGCCTCGCGCTCTGGGGCTCGGCGATCGGCGGTGTGACCGCGATCGCCGGCGGCGCGATCGTCAACGCCAACATCTTCGGGACGCCGTCGATCGATCCGCTCATGGTGCTTGCCTCGGCCGGCATTCTGCTGCTCGCGATGCTCGCCGCCGGCTTCATGCCGGCCTGGCGTGCGTCGCGCCTCGATCCGCTCGTGGTGCTGAAGCAGGAATAACCCGCGATCGCGTCACGCAGCCCGCCGCTTTGACATACGGCAGCGGTCGGCGCTACTGTGGACTCTGTCATGACGCGTTTGCGTCGCCTGGTCCGTCGAATCGCGGTCGTGTGGCTGCTGTGTCAAGCGGCGACGTTGACGCTTGCCCCGTCGATTCTCGCGTTCGGCTCAACCGGACAGCTGGTGGCATGCACGTGCGCGCACGGTGACCATTCTGTCTGTCCGATGCATCACAAGCCGGCGCCCGGCTCGAGGATCTGCGTGATGACCAGCGCCGGCGACCATGACCTCGCCCCCCTCAGCTGGCTGTTGAATCTGGGGCTCGTGCCCGCACGCGCCGAAGTCTTCGTTCCCGACCATCGAGAAGTCTCTCGCCCGATCGACGTCACAACGGCGTCCTTGCGTTCCGCACCGCCCGACCCGCCTCCACCCCGAGCGTAACGATCCACGTGCCTGTTCAGGCCCCCGAGCACAGGTGTGCTCGAGCGGCCGCGTGGTGTCGTTTCTCGCGGAGGTGTCTCGTGAACAGAGCAGGTCGGTTCGCCCTCGCAGCGGTCTTCGCTGCGTGGGCTGTCCCGCTGGCGGCACAACAATCGATTGATTACGCCAGCATCAGCGGGCGTGTGAGTGATCCGTCTGGCGCGGTGGTCGTGGGCGCGCAGGTCGCCGCGCGTCACGCCGAAACCAACGTCACGGCCACAACCGTGACCGATTCGGACGGCCGTTATCGCTTTCCCTACCTGCGGGTCGGCCCGTACGAAATTCGTGTGCAACAGCCGGGATTTCAGGAAGCGACGCGCACCCTCGCGGTGACCGTCGGCTCCGCGTTCGAGCTGCCCGTGACGTTGAGCGTCGGCGCGGTGGACGCGAGCGTGATCGTGACGGGCGAAGCGACCGTTCTCGAAGCCGCCCGCAGTCAGATCGCGGGGACGGTTTCGGAACCGGAGGTCCGGAGCCTCCCGATGAACGGACGCAACTTTCTGGAACTGGCGCTCCTCGTCCCAGGGGTCTCGCCCGCGAATGTGGGCAGCACCCAGCTGTTTCCCGAGACGTCAGCGGTTCCGGGGGTGAGCCTCTCGGTCGGCAGCCAACGGAACCTGTCGAACAACTTCATCGTCGACGGGTTGTCTGCCAACGACGATGCCGCCGGCTTGAGCGGCATCACCTACGGCGTCGATGCCGTGGAGCAGTTTCAGGTGGTGACCTCGGGTGCGCAGGCGGAGCTCGGGCGCGCCCTGGGCGGGTATGTGAACGTCGTCACCAAGAGCGGAACCAACGTCCTGCACGGCACGGTGTACGACTACTTCCGGGACGACCGCTTCAACCAGAAGAATGCGTTGTCGGGAACAAAACTCCCGATGGACCAGGCGCAGTACGGCGGCAGCCTCGGGGGACCGCTCGTCTCCAACCGCACGTTCTACTTCACGAACGCCGAACAGCGACGACTCGATCAGACCGGCCTCGCCACGATTTCGGACGCGAACGTCGCGGTGGTCAACGCCAGGCTTGGCGCAGTCGGTTATCAGGGCCCACTGATCGCCACGGGCATCTATCCCAACCCGGTGGACACGACGAACCTGCTCGCCAAAGTCGACCATCAGCTCAACGGCCGCGACCAGTTCAGCGTCCGCTACACCCTGTACGACGTCGCCGCCGAGAACTCACGGGGAGCCGGCGGCCTCAATGCGCCGAGCGCCTCAGCAGCCCTCGACAACCGCGACCAGGCGATCGCGATGAGCAACACGTTCGCCCTCTCGTCGCGCACGGTGCTCGAGACGCGGGCGCAGTTTGCGCACGGGGATCTGAAGGCGCCTCCGACGGATCCCATCGGACCGGCCGTGAGCATTGCCGGCGTGGCGTCCTTCGGCACGAGCTCGGGCGCCCCCACCCGGCGAGTGAACAGGCTGTACCAAGTCGTCAACAACCTGACACATCAGGTGGGAGCGCACGCCTTCAGGGGCGGTGTCGATTTCCTGTACAACGACGACCAGATCACCTACCCACGCTCGGTGCGCGGAAGCTATTCGTTCTCGTCGCTGGCCAACTTTCTTGCCGGCGTCTACAACAACGCCGGCTTCACGCAGACGTTCGGTGTGTCCGACGTGTCGCAGACGAACCCGAACATCGGGTTCTACGTGCAGGACGAGTGGAAAGTGAATCCTCGTGTGACCCTCAACCTGGGGGTCCGTTACGACCTGCAGTTCCTGGAGACGATCGGCACGGACGCCGACAACGTGTCGCCGCGCGTGGGCCTGGCCTGGTCACCGTCCGAGTCGCGCCGTACGCTGGTGCGGGGCAGTGCGGGACTGTTCTACGATCGCGTGCCTCTTCGCGCGCTGGCCAATGCCATCCTCTCGGCCGGCAACACGACGGATCTGGCAAACCTCCAGCAGATTGGCGTGAGCCTCTCGCCGGCGCAGGTGGGGGCGCCGGCGTTCCCGAATATTCTGCCGGGCGTCGTCCCGTCGGTCACCCTGGTCAACCTCACGACCATGGATCGGCATCTTCAGAACGCCAACTCGCGGCAGGCCAGCCTCGAAGTCGAGCACCAGATCGGCGAGCGCGCGACGATCAGCGTCGGGTATCAGTATCTGCGCGGCCTCGACCTGCTGATGTCGGTGAATCAAAACGTGCCGACCTGCGTCGCGTCGGGTACGAACAACGGGTGCCGGCCCAATCCCGATTATGCGAACAACGGCCAGTATTCGTCGGTTGGTGACTCCAACTATCACGGACTGCACGTCTCGTTTACGCAACGGCCGACACGATGGGGACACTACCGCGTCTCGTACACGCTGTCGAAGTCGATGAACAATCTCGGCGAGTTCTTCTTCAGCTCTCCGATCGATCCCTTCGACTTGTCGAAAGACTGGGGACGTTCGGACGACGACCAGCGCCACCGGCTGGTGATCCATGGTGCGGTTCAGACATCGATGGCGCCGGCGGCGACGGCCTGGGAATACCTGACTCACGGGTTCCAGGTCAGCGGCATGCTGCAGGCGTACTCGGCCCTGCCCTTCAACATCACGTCCGGCGTGACGACGGTTTACGGTACGGCCGGCCGGCCGATCGTCAACGGCGAGTTCATCGAACGCAATGCCGGTATCGGGAGCGACTTCCTCAGCCTCAACATGCGTGTCAGCCGCGCCATCCGCGTCAATGGCCGCGTCCAGCTCGAGGCGCTGGCAGAAGGTTTCAACCTGACGAACCATCGCAACGTGCTGACGCGAAACACGAACTTCGGCGCCGGTGCGTACCCGACCAACCCGTCGCCTACCTTCAACCAGATCACCGCCGTCGGCGAACCGCGGTCGTTCCAGTTCGGGATTCGGCTGCGCTTCTGAAGATGCGGGCGCTTCTGAGGCTCGTGGTGCTGAAGCAGGAGAGCCCGTGTCGAACCAGCCGTTAAGTCTGAAGGCTACCGTCTGAGGACCGGCTCGAGCCACTCGTCCCGGCAGCCTCGAGGGGCGTTGACCGGATTGCACCGCGCCGCGCCACGCCCGGCGCCAGGCAGGCGTGCGACGTATCCGGACTTGAACGGACTCGGCTCGGGGTAGTCGGTGCTGACGTACTGCGCGCCCGAGCGGAACGCCGCGTCCCGTCGCGCCGTGCTTCCGCTTCTTGCCTCGACGGTCGGGATATCGGCACGCGTGCGGATCAGAAAGCCGGCCCGAATCTGCTGGCGGATCCGATCTTCCTCCTCGCCCAGCGCCTCGTTCATCTTGATGAACGCTGCCGACGCTTCGGGCGGCGCCGAGCTCACGAACAACACGCGTCCCTCGAGCGAGGGATTGTCGCGCAGGTAGTCGTCCCGGTGCGCGTCCGTGTTGTCGAGCGCGAAGAGTACCTTTCCTCGTGCGGCCCGCAGCGCTGGCCACCCATCGGACTTCACGGCCTCCGCGAGCGTCCGATGCTTCCCCCGCACGCGATCCGGCGTGATGACATGGTCATCGTCGAACACTGACCGGACTTCCGCGTCGAGCGCCCGGAATTCGGCGACACCTATGGGAACAGGCTGGACGAAGCCGACGCCATCCGGGTCTTTGAGGGGCGCGTCCTTGGCTTCGATCATCACCATGATCGGCACGTGCCGCGGATTCGACCGCGACCAGTCCCGGATCGCGACCAGGCACGCCTTCAGCGTCGCGCACGTCGTGCGGTAATCGACGTCCTGCGTATGGAGCACCTTGAAGCCGCGCTCGCGGAGCTCGGGATCGACTGGGTCCAGACCCTTCACCATCCGGAAGGCCGCCGGCGTCGCGAACCGGCCGCCCTCGGGATCGGCGAACACGTCGAGCTCGAACTTGCGGATGCCAAGCTGTGACAGCTGCTCGACGAGAGGCCGGTGCGTGTACTCGATGTCGCGGGCCCGCGGCCCGAGCGCCGCGAGCATCGGCGGCGCCGGGGCGATGTGATAGCTGTTGTGCGTCCCGAGCAGTTGTATCTCGTTCAGCCGCACGCACTCGTCGGTGTTCTCGAGCGTGATGCGCGAGCAATCGCTGGTGGCGCCGCCAACTTGCCCGCCGGGCGAAAAGCCGACGGCGAGACAGGCGGCGAGTGTCGGTAACAGGCAGCGAACCATCATGGTGAATCGGATGATAGACCAAGCCTGTCATCAAGCGACGGACTGGCGGTTCACACGTGCTGATCGACCAGGATCGGGTTGCCATCCGGATCGACAGCCACGAAGCTGGCCGGCCCGGTGGTGCCCTCGTCCGCCTCCTGTTGCAACTGCACGCCCTGAGCCTTCAACTGCCGCTGCAGTTCCCGGACATCAGTGAAGGACCCGCGCGGCCGGGCGTTCTGGTCCCACCCCGGGTTGAAGGTGAGGATGTTCCTCTCGAACATCCCCTGAAACAGGCCGATCACGTGATCGCCGTTCTTCAGGATCAGCCAGTTCTGCGCGGCATCGCCGGCGAAGGGCGTGAACCCGAACTTTTCGTAGAACTGCCTCGAGGCCTCGAGGTCCTTGACCGCCAGGCTGATTGAGAACGCACCCAGTTCCATGCTTCCCTCCTTCGACGATTGAGAATCACGCGCGACGTCGTCGCCTCGATATCGTGGATCAGGCCTCCGCGACACGGCGCTACGAAGAGGCCATCAGGGTGCAAATCGTCAGCGTCATCGAGCCAACCACTGGTCAGAGATCGGCTCCAGCACGATTGTGGTCGCCATTTGCGCGACCCGATCCCGCACCGTTGGAATGCCGAGCGGCCGCTGCCGCCCATCGGCCTTCGGAATGTATCGCCGCAGGACCGGCTGCGGTCGATAGCTGCCTGCGCGCAGCACGTCATGGAGCTCGTTGAGCATGCGCTCCACCCCGGACTGCTCGACGCGATCGAGCGTCTCCCGATCGACACCCGCCGCGCCGCGGTTCGCCTTCACCCGCCGCCATGCCTCCCACAGGACGTCACGCCTGTAGATCCGATCCAACAGGGCATGGAAGCGGCGCTCCGGGGATCGCTTGGCCGCGACTCAGAGTCGACGTTGCAATTGGCGCACGTTGTCGACCATCGGACGATGATCGGGGTGAGTGGGACCGGTCCTGCCGGCCATGCCCTCGCGCGTCCTTGCGTCCTCGACGTGCCCACCGCAGGGGCCCTTCCCTCCCGTCGCGTTCTTCGTCGCGACAATCCGCGGTACTACGACCCCCTCGGACGCCCGCTGCCCCGCGCTCGCTTTCACCATCGGCTTATACGAGCCGCGCTGCTCCAACCCGAGCTGGACAGACGGGCCTCTCGTGTTTCGTTCCTCTCCGTGCACGCGTGCTGCGCCCCGTACCCCGCCGAGGCCTGCCGCGCGTGCATCTCCGGACTGAGACGCGGCAGACGTGGCCTTCACCGTGAAATGAGCGGCTCGGCTCTCGGATTGTGAATGTGTCGAGGCTGCAGGCTTCACGTTAGGTTGCGGCCCGCGTGCTGGCTCCCTCCGTAGAGGCTTCTGACACCCTGCTTGGGCCATCGAAATCTCTTCCGATGCCTGGGGTCTGCTACTCGGCGCTCCGGCGCTTACCGAGGCGGGACTTGCACCCGCTGGAGATGAACGACGGAATGGGTGCGCTCGCACGTCCCCATCGTCACGACGCGACATCGAACCATCCTACAGCCCGAAGCGGTCATCCCTGGGAGAACTGGCGCCTCAACTTGGCCGAGGCGCCGCCCAAGTTGTTTCGTTGACCGACGGCACTCGGTCCGGACCGAGTCGCGCCGCGGCGAGACGGCCGTCAGGCGCCAGAGCTTGGTCGATACCGGAGGCGGTGGTCAGGCGGCCGCCCGGCATCAGGGTCTCCAGCTTCGACGGAGCTAAATCCAGACATCTCCGACCTCGCGTACCAGAATCCTCCTCTTTCCCTCCGAACCACCGTTCCGCTTCATAGGCGTTATGCGCGCGGCAGCGCAGCTCGAGGTTGTCTGCGATCGTCGCGCCTCCCTCCGCGAACGGGACGACGTGGTGATACTCCAGGAATCCGCGCTCGGTGCATCGGCCTGCTGCGCCGACGAAAGCGCACTGCCCGCCGTCTCGCGCCCAGACTTCGCGCTTCACCGACGCAGGGATGTGGCGAACGCGAGGGTCGCACCCTGAAGTCGTCCGCGGCCGCGCACTCGCTGCGTGCCTCGTCTTGCGCAGCTCCGCGAGCAGGAGCGTCAGGGCCCGGTCGAAGATCGCGGCAACATCACCGTTCGGGATGCGGTGCCGAAGCAGATCCTGTGCCTCGCGCAGATTCTGATAAGTCTCTCGCGAGACGGTGAACTGCACCTTGTACTGTTCGGGCGCGAGCGGCTTGACTTCCGCACGCGGCTTCGGCTTCTCGAGTGCTGGCTGAACCGCGGCCCGTTCAGTCGTAGTGGGCGCAGCACGCGTTGGATCTGGCGGCGCCGGAGCTCGATCCGCGACGAGCGCTTTCGGCGTTGGCAGCCTGCGCACCGATGCTGGAACGGGCGCCTGCGGCCGCAGGCTCGCGACGATCTCCTCGACTTCGCGCTTGCTCTTGTGACGTGCGGCGGCGAGAACTTGCTGGTGATTCTCCGCCGTGAGATGCGGCGCCAGCAGGCCAATCGCCGTCAGATGCACCGACCCGTCCGCGAGGAGCTCGAAGATCGCCGGCCACTTCCGCGCCGCACGGGCAGCTTCGATGCGCCCGTAGGCCGCGTGCTCGGACAAGTGCAGGACCTGCGTGCAGTAGGTGAACAGCGATGAACAGCCTTCGCCGAGGTACAACCTCCGCGCATCCAGCTCACCGAGTGCCGCGATCAGTCGCGCGATCGCGTGCCGTTCCTGGCTGGCCAGACGGCGCACCTCCTGCAGCAGCTCCGGATCGGACAGCGCCGTGCCATTCGACAGATCGATCGTCATGATCCTTTATAACATCGTCAATTTTGGCCGGTTTACGTGCCTCCTATCGCGGGATCTGAACGACAGGGTGCCCTGTGCCTGTCCTGCCGCACGAAAGCCGCACTATGCGAACGTGGTGTGGTCAGAAGACGTGTTCTGCGGCCTGTCCCGGATCGGCGTCGACCCGGCTCTAAAAACCTGTCAAGTACTATTTGGTGCAAAAGCCCGCGACTCGGTCCGGACCGAGTCCGCATCAGCACGCGCGTCGCTGCGTGCGCCGCGCGGGGCGACAGCGGCCGATGAGGGACCTTAGCTTTTGACGCTGTAGCCTCGTTTCCTGAATCCGGTTTTGCAGGCTAGGCTTAGGCTACTATCGAGCGGCTCTACAGATTACGGTGCAGGGAGCGCGGTACCCCGGGCGGCTGGAGCAGCTGACCGGCCGCTGAGACGCTCAAGAGCAATGTTCACACACGCGAAATGGTCCGCTCTCTCCATCATCCTTGCCGCTGCCGTTGTGTTCGGCCAGCAGCCGAAGAATCCGGCAGCCGCCGCGCTCCAGAACCCCGTCCCGACGACGCCTGACTCGATCGCCGCCGGCAAGAAGGCGTACGACGCCAACTGTGCGAGCTGTCACGGCGACAGGGCCCAGGGCGCGGTCAAGGCCGGCACGCCGATCTCGATCATCCAGGAGCAGGGCGGTAAGCAGCCGCCCGATCTCACCGACGAGGCGACGGACTACGGCGCCACCGACGGCGAGATGTTCACCGTCATCAAGCGGGGCATTCCGCCGACGATGATGGCAGGGTGGGAGGGTCGAGTCTCCGATACCGAGATCTGGAGCATCGTCAACTACGTTCGCGCGCTGAAGGCCAATCCGAGTCTCACGGTCGCGCCGACGACTGCGGCAGATCCAACGGCACGACCGGCGCTCGATGTGGCGGATTACGTCCAGATGCCGATCACGGCGGACAACAGCGCCGACAACACGCGAGCGCAGCTTGCGCGCGTCAACTTCCTCCGCGACGAACCGGGCGGCCGTCGATTCTTCGTGAACGACCTCAACGGACCGCTGTACATCCTCGACAAGAAGACGAAACAGTTCACGACCTATCTCGACTTCAACGGTCTCGGCGGCCGGCCCGGCCTGTTCTCGAAGTTCACCTTCGAGCGCAATCTCGCGACCGGCCTCACCAACGTCATTCTCGACCCCGACTACGCGCGCAACGGCGTCTTCTACACGATTCACATGGAGGACCCGACAACCGAGGCGCCCGCCGAGCCGAAGCCAGGCGTCGTCGCAGGGCTCGACCTGTCGGGGTACAGGACTACGCCGACGATCGTGACGCTGACGCTGCCCGGCGCCCGGATCACCCGCGAAAACGTGGTGATCGAATGGACCGACCGCAACATCGCGAACACGACGTTCGAGGGCACGGCCCGCGAGCTGCTGCGGATGCAGCTGGCGTCGCCGATCCACCCGCTCGGTGAAATGACGTTCAACCCGACCGCCCGGCGCGGCGATCCGGACTGGCGCGTGATGTATGTCGGCGTCGGCGACGCGGGCACCGGCGAGCAGCGCGACATCCGCCGGCTCAATCCGCAGCGGCTGGACAACCTGAACGGGAAGATCCTGCGCATCGTTCCGGATCTGCGCGAGCACACGGCCACGAGCACAGTGAGCGAGAACGGGCGATATCGCATCCCGAACGACAACCCGTTCGTCGCGGTGGAAGGTGCGCGCAAGGAAATCTGGGCCTCGGGCCTGCGCAATCCTCACCGGATGGTCTGGCACGTCGATCCCGCGCGGCCCCGCGAGCCGCGCCTGCTCGCGTTCAACATCGGGCTCGCCGCCTGGGAGACGGTGCTGATCATCAAGAAGGGTGCGAACTACGGCTACCCGCTGCGTGAAGGGCCGCAGGCGATGACTGCGGGCGGGATGGTTGCGGTACCCGCGGACGACACCATTCCGGTGCAGATCACGGACACGATCACGCGGGGCACGGTGAAGCCGACCTACCCCGTGATTGCCTATCCGCACACCAACAGCGGTGGCGATGCGATTGCCAACGGCTTCGTCTATCGCGGCTCGCGAATCCCGGCGCTGAGGGGCAAGCTGCTGTTCGGCGATATCACGACCGGCCGCATCTGGTACGCCGAGTGGGCGGATGTCCTGCGTGCCGACGACGGCAACCCGGCGACCCTCGCGCCGATTCACGAAGTGGACGCTGGTCTTCGCCGTCTCGCCGAAGAGACGTTCCGCGCGCGCGGCGGCCGTGGAGAGGTGCTGCCCGGCGCCGCCGCCGTCTCGGGAAAGGGACGCGTCGACGTACGTTTCGCGGAGGACAACGCCGGTGAGCTCTATCTGCTGACGAAGAGCGACGGCATGATCCGGCAGGTGGTCGGCATCAGGCGAATGAAGTGACGCGCGCCGACCATGTCCGAAAACCGCTAGACACGCCGCGGCGGCGGGGGCCACGATCGCAGTGATGGATCTCGACGCCGACGCCTGCTACCGCGCGATCTGCACGAGGGACGCGCGCTTCGACGGCATCCTCTTCGGCGGGGTGACGACGACGGGGATCTACTGCCGTCCGATCTGCCCGGCGCGAACGCCTAAGCGTGAGCACGTGCGGTTCTTCTGGTCCGCCGCCGCCGCGCAGGCGGCGGGGTTCCGTCCCTGCCTGCGCTGCCGTCCCGAGACGGCGCCGGAGCTGGCCGCCTGGAACGGCACGTCGAACAGCGTGTCGCGCGCGCTGGCGCTGATCGAGCTCGGCGCACTGGACCACGCCGGCGTGGACGCGCTCGCCTCGCGCCTGGGCCTCGGCGAGCGGCAGCTCAGACGTCTGTTCGACCAGCACCTGGGCGCATCGCCGGTCTCGGTGGCGCAGACCCGCCGCGTACTGCTCGCCAAGCAGCTCATTCACGAAACCCGGCTCTCGATGATGGACATCGCGATGGCGTCGGGTTTCGGCAGCATCCGGCGTTTCAACGAGGTGTTCCGCACGCTGTACGGACGGCCTCCCCACCTGCTGCGCCGCGCCGCCGGACCCGAGGCGGCCAGCGCCGGTGTGGTCACCATCCTGCTCCGGTATCGGCCGCCATACGACTGGCCCGGCATGCTGGCGTTCCTCGAGGCGCGTGCCATCCAGGGTCTCGAGGTCGTCGAGCGCGACGAATACCGGCGAGCGATCGAGATCGACGGGCTGCACGGCACGATCTCGGTGCGGCCGCACCAGGGGAACGCGCTCCGCGCCGAGATTCGATTCCCCAAGCTCTCGAAGCTGCCTGCGATCATCGCGCGGCTGCGCCGCGTGTTCGATCTCGGCGCCAATCCGCAGGCCATCGCCGAGCAGCTCGTGGAGGACGCCGTGCTCGCGCCACGCGTGCTCGCGCGTCCTGGATTGAGGGTGCCCGGTGCCTGGGACGGCTTCGAGCTCGCGGTCCGCGCCGTTCTCGGTCAGCAGATCACGGTGAGCGGCGCACGCGCGCTCGCCGGCCGCCTCGTCGTGCAGCACGGCGATCCGCTCGATCCACGATTTGCGACCGCGGGACTGACGCACGTCTTTCCACGTCCGTCACGGCTGGCTCGGGTGAATCTCGCGGCGCTGGGCATGCCGAAGGCCCGCGCGGCCGCCCTGTCCGGGCTTGCCGCTGCGGTCGACTCCGATTCCGGCCTCCTCGCTTTGAGCGGGAGTCTCGAGGCAGCAATCGCACGGCTGCGCCAGCTCCCCGGCGTCGGCGAGTGGACCGCGCAATACATCGCGATGCGTGTACTCCGCGAACCGGACGCCTTTCCGGCCGCCGACATCGGCTTGCTCCGCTCGATGGCCGACCGCCGCGGGCGCCGGCCGACGCCCGAGGCGCTGCTGGCGCGCGCGGAACGCTGGCGGCCGTGGCGCGCTTACGCGGCGCAATACCTGTGGACGGTCACACCATCGGGGAGCCGCGTCCGTCGCGCGGCGTGATCCGAGTCTCGTCGTTCCCAGCTACCCGACCGGGCGTCCGGATGGAAAGGAGCCGTGTTGCCTGTCGGGGCCTACTTCCCGCCCGGTTGCTTCCCTTTCAGTTCCTCGAACCAGTTCAGGACCACTTGGATCTGCGGCGCTGCCTGGTCGCCGGCCTGGCCTGCCGCGTCGACGGCAACGAATCGGCCGTCCGGCAGGATGTCATACGGCCGCGGGTTGCCCGGCGGAGCGAGACCGAACCGGCGGAGCACCTTGACGGGAGGCTTGAAGCCGAACGTCGGCTGCGTTCGCATGGGAACCGCGATGAACTGACTGGGCGCCGGCACGAGAAACAGCTCACTGCCGTCGGGAGCCCACATCGGGCGGCCCGCACGCACAATCTCGAATTTGGTCCCGGTCGGCCGGGAAAGGCTCCACGTAGGTCATGGGCTCGGCGGTTGTGGCATCGCCACTCTGATAGGCGACCCAGCGGCCATCCGGCGAGAAGACGGCGTCGGTTGGCACACCGATGGAGGTCACGTCGCTGAAGCGCGAGGCCTTCCGGTCGCGAAGCGAGAAGGTCCACAGCGTCGTCTCGACGTCTTTGGTGACGCTGAAGAGCATCACGTCGGCGGACGGCGACCAGGACTCGGGGGTATGAAATGTGCCCGGCTCGGGCCGCGTCAGCCGCTCGGCTGCGCCTCCCTCGATCGGCTGCCAGAAGATCGCGCGATCGCCCTCGCGATCGGATTGAAACGCCACGCGCTTGCCGTCGGCGGACCACACCGGCACGCGGTTGTTGCCCCCGGACGTCAGGCGCCGGATCGAGTCCCCTCCCGCCAATTCGTAGACGGATATCGCGGTCTGCTTCCCGTCGTGGGTTTCGAGGGCCAGCCACTTTCCATCGTGAGACGCGCGCGGGTTCTGATACGAGCCACGCGCCAACGGCAACGGTGTCACGACACCCTTGCGGTCGTACAGGAACACGTGGTCCTCTCCGGCCCGCGCCGGCCCGGGGATGTACACGAGCACCCCGCCATCCGACACCCCAAAATGGGCGCCACCGACGCGCCGCACACCCTCGACTACCGGCACCGGACCCGCGGTGACCTGCTTATGATCCAGATCGAACGGGGAGGCCATGAGGGTGCCCTCCACGATGTAGGTGAGATGTCCGGTAGGCACGTAGCGCGCGTCACTGCCGCCTTCGACGACCGTCTTACGTTCGCCCGTACGAATCGATTGAACGAAGACATCTGCCTTCTGCCAGACGTTCGAATACCATGCGTCTGAACGCGCGAGGCTGAACAGGACGGTGTCGCCGTCCGGCAGCAGTTGCACGCTCTGGGGATCACCGTCCTTGACGGTCAGTCGCACGATGGCTTCTGGCGCGCCGCCGCCGGGTGACACGCGCATCAGTCCCGTCCCCGGCTTTGAGAACAGGATCCCGCTGTCGTCCCAGTCGATGTCGAACGGCGCGGGCGCGGCCGGACAGATTGTCACCGGCACACCGCCGGCGATCGAGATCCGTTTGAGCGTGCCGTCCGCCCAGAACACTAGCGATCGCCCTTCCGGAGAGAACGCCGGGAGGATCCCTGGATCGGCGCCGGCCAGTGGCCGTGCCTCCGCCTCTGCGACGAGCCGGAGATATATCCGCCCATCGGCAGCGTAGGCGATCTGCGAGCCATCGGGCGAGACCGCAACGGCGCGGCGGGACAGCGTGAGCATGCGTCCGTCCGGGATGGGCACAGCGAAGCGCGCCACCGGGGTGTCCGGCGCCGGCGAACGCAGCCAGAACATGGCGACGGCAGCGGCGCCGGCGGCGGCACTGGCCGCGACGACCGCAGCCAGAGTCAAGCCTCGTCTCAGCACGGATGAAGGCGCGGGCTTTGGCAGGTCCACCTGCGGCGCTTGGTCATGCTTCAGCACGAACAGCGCCGTCGAGATGTCGCTGATTCGGTCGCGGTGGTTCTTCTCGAGGCACCCTTTCAGCAGCGTGCGGATCGGCGGCGGGAGCGAGGGGGGCAGGGCATCCCACGCCGGATCGCCCCGAAGTACCGACGCGAGCGTATCGCTGACCTCGTCGCCTTCGAAGGCCCGCCTGCCGGTGAGCATCTCGAACAGGACGCAGCCGAACGCCCACACGTCGCTGCGCTTGTCGGCCGCACGGCCTCTCGTCTGCTCGGGACTCATATACGCCGCGGTGCCGAGAATCATCCCGGCCTGCGTGAGCATGGCGGGCGAGGTGATCGTGGGCTGCGTTGAGCGGTGCGAGTGTGTCGGCGCCGGCCGCGTCGGTGGCTTTGGCGAGGCCGAAATCGAGCACCTTGACGCGGTCGCTCGAAGTGAGCGCGATATTCGCGGGCTTCAGATCGCGGTGAACGATACCCCTTTCGTGGGCGGCTTCGAGCGCCTCCGCAATCTCCCGCGCAATAGCAATCGCCTCATCGAGCGGGCAGCAGGCCCTCGCTGAATGCGCGATGCCAGCGTCTCGCCGTCGACGAGCTCGAGCACCAGGAACCGATGCGCAGCTCCCTCCTCGAGGCCGTAGATGCTGGCGATGTGCTGATGGTTCAACGCGGCGAGGACCTGCGCCTCGCGCCGGAACCGCGCCAGACGATCCGGATCCTGCGTGACGCTGTCGGGCAGCGTTTTCAGCGCGACCTCGCGGGCGAGCCTGGTGTCCTTCGCCCGGTACACCTCACCCATGCCGCCTGCGCCGAGCAGACCGACGATCTCATAGGAACCCAGCTGCGTGCCGGGAGCGAGCGGCATCGAGCGTGATTATAACCGCAGCGGCTGAGCTTAGGGGGGCCATGCGGCTACGTGCGCACGGACACCCGTTCGGCGTGGGGCTTCGGCGCGAACAGCTCGTACGCTTCGCGGTTGCCGTAGAACGTCCGCTCGATCGCGGTCCAGCGTCCCGTCTCTTTTACCTCGCGCGCCAAATCGCGAAGCGCGCCCAGCATCGCCAGCATCGCCGTGTGCCCGAGGCTGACGCGGCTGGCACCGGCGGCGAACAGCGCCTCCGCCGCGGGTGCGCCGGGGAGCGCCATCAGGCTGAGCGGCCCGCCGAGACCGTCGGCGACCCGACGCACTACGTCAGGGTCGACGAGGAGCGGCACGAATACCAGATCGGCCCCCGCCCCGAGATACGCGCGGCCCCGCTCCACGGTCATCGAGACGCGCTCCTCGACGTCGCGCCCGAGCCCCAGCATGAACGTGTCGGTCCGTGCGTTGATCACCAGCGCGATGCCGTGACGGTCGGCGGCGGCACGCGCCGCCTCGAGTCGGCGCATCTGATCGCCGACGCTGAAGAGCGGTGATTCTCCCGGGACGCCGCTGTCTTCGAGATTGACGCCCGCGGCGCCGGCCTCGAGCACCGCCTCCACAGTCGACGCGACATCGTCTGGCGCGGGTCCGTACCCCGCTTCGATGTCAGCCGTGACCGGACACGCGACCGCATTGACGATCGTGCGGATCTCTTCGAGCATGGCGTCCCGCGTGATCTGCTGTCCGTCCCGGAGCCCGCGGGCATACGCGATACCGGCGCTCGTCGTCCCGATCGCCGCGAATCCGGCCGCCTCGAAGATGCGGGCGCTGGCGGCATCCCAGGCGTTGGGCAGCAGCAGTCGTCCGGCGCGATTGAGCTCGCGGAAGCGGTTCGCGAGCAGCGTGTGGTTCGATCGTTCCATGATGTCTCTCCGCAGCGTGGATTCAGGTTCCACATCATCATGCGCAGCGGCGCCGCCTGTTCGCTCGCGGTTTTCGGACACGGTCATCCAGCCGCGTCCGTCGGGCGGCCCGATCACCAGGATCGCGGTCAGCGCACAGCCGCGCGTGCGGGTCTAAACTTGATGCGCTTGGAGTAGTGGCCGAGGTTTACCCCATGCCCAGCATGGCGGGCGCAGGTCCGTAAAGGTTGTGCCCTCAGACACAGACATGTATGCGACAACGGTTTCTGGTCATCGGGGTCCTCATATGCCTTCACGTGCCGGTGCTCATCGGCCAGAACCCAAGCACCACGATTCGGGTTCAGGCGCGCGCTGCCGGCAAACCCGTTGCAGACGCTCAGGTCCTGGTGGCCGGAGTGACGCATCACACAGATGCGTCGGGTACCGTGACGATCGCGGTGACGCCTGGCAAAGTCGGGTTGACCGTCGTCAAGCCCGGCTACGTAACCGAGACCACCACGGTGCAGGTCGCGGCGGGCTCACAGCAGGACGTCATCGTGGACCTGCAGCCGGAGCCTGCGGTTGAAGAGACCGTCACGGTGGTCGCGAGCACGCGTACCGACAAGCGGCTCGATGACCAGCCGATGCGGGTCGAAGTCGTGCCCGGGGAGGAAGTCCAGGAAAAGCTCATGATGACGCCAGGCGACGTCTCGATGCTGCTCAACGAGACGAACGGCTTGCGGGTGCAGACGACGTCACCCTCGCTCGGCGGCGCGAACGTCCGCATTCAGGGCCTGCGCGGCAGGTATACGCAGATTCTTGCCGACGGCCTGCCGCTGTACGGCGGTCAAACCGGGTCAATCGGGCTGCTGCAGATTCCACCCATGGATCTCGGGCAAGTAGAAGTCATCAAGGGCGTGGCGTCCGCGCTGTACGGCATGTCGGCGATCGGCGGCGTGGTCAATCTCGTGTCGCGACGCCCGCCGGCCAAGGGTCACGAGGCGGAAGTGCTGGTGAATCAGACCAGCCATGTGGGCACCGATGTCGTCAACTGGCTCGCCGCTCCCCTCAGTCCCCACTGGGGCTACACCTTCGTCGGCGGAGGTCACTTCGCAGAACGATCCGATCTCGATGACGATGGGTGGACGGACCTGCCGATGTACCGCCGCGCGGTCGCGAGACCCCGCCTGTTCTGGGAGGATGGCCGCGGCAAGTCGCTGACGCTCGCCATGGGTGGCCTGGCCGAGGAACGCAGAGGCGGCACGATGCCCGGCTTCCGGATGCCGGACGGGCTGCCGTTCGAGGAGAACCTCGAGACGACGCGCGTCGACGCCGGCGGGGTCATGAGAATTGCCACTTCGGGCGGCGTCGTCTACAGCGCACGGGGAAGCGGCACGCATCAGGCGCACACGCACACGTTCGGGCCCGACGTCGAGCGCGACACTCACCAGACCATCTTTGGTGAGGTGTCAGCGACCGGGACCGCTGGCCGTCACACGTGGGTGGCTGGCGGAGCGCTGCAGTTCGAGCGCTATGACTCTCGCGATGTGCCCCGGTTCAACTACACCTACAACGTCCCGGGCGTGTTCGTGCAGGACGACTTCGCGGCCGCGAAATGGATCACGGTCTCGGCAAGTGCTCGTGTCGATCGGCACAACGAGTTCGGGACGTTCGCGAGTCCTCGGATCTCGGTGCTGTTGCGGCCGTCCGATCCGTGGACGCTCCGTGCATCGGGAGGACGCGGGTATTTCGCACCAACGCCGTTTACCGAGGAGACAGAGGCCACGGGTCTCTCGCGAATCGCGCCGCTCGGAGACTTGGATGCGGAGCAGGCCGACAGCTTCTCGGCCGACGTGACCTGGTCGCGCGCGCCGTTCGAAGTCACCGCGACCTTCTTCTATTCCCGGATCGACGGAGCGCTGGCCGTCGTCGAGACCGGCCGTTCGGATTTTCCCGTCGCGATTGTCAATGGCGATGGGCTCACGCAAACTCGCGGGACCGAGCTGATCGCACGCCGCCACGTCGAGGGCTTCGATTTGATCCTGACCCACATGTACCTCTGGTCGACGGAGCCCAATCCAGATGCTCCAGGTCTTCGCGAGACCCCCCTGAACCCGCGCCACTCGGCGACCTTCGATCTGCTTCGTGAGATCGGTCCGGCGCGCGTCGGATTCGAGGTGTTCTACACCGGCCGCCAGTCTCTCGACGACAATCCGTATCGCGACCGCGGCTTTCCGCACGTGCTCTTCGGCGGACTCATCGATTGGGCCGTCGGCCGCGCCCGGATTTTCTTGAACGTCGAAAATCTCGGCGACGTTCGTCAGACGCGGGAGGATCCGTTGGTCCGGCCGGCCAGAGCTCCTGATGGCCGGTGGACCGTCGACGCGTGGGCGCCGCTCGAAGGGCGGACGTTCAACGGCGGCGTGCGGATACGATTCTGAAAACCTCGTTCGATGTTCACCGGCTACTCACGAGCAATCCACGGCTACCCTGGGCGGACCCGCGAGAAGAGCATTGCTATCATGCGTTGATGCGGTTGGCTGACGCGGTCGAGATGCTCGCGGACAGCGGCGTCGAGGCTCTCGGCCCCACGACATGGGCTGATCTGGGATGCGGCGATGGCACCTTCACCCTCGCGCTCGCCTCTCTGCTCGCCGCCGGCAGCACCATTCACGCCATGGACCGCGACGCCTCGGCGCTTCGGCACATTCCGCGGGCGCACCATGATGTCCGCCTCGAGACGCACCGAGGAGACTTCACGAGCCAGAAGTGGCCGTTCGGAGATCTGGAGGGCATCCTCATGGCCAACTCCCTCCACTATGTCGAAGACCAGCCGGCGTTCATTCGCGCGTGCGAGTCGCGGATGCCATCGCAGCGACGTTTCCTGATCGTGGAGTACGACACGCGCGAGGCCAGCCGATGGGTCCCGCAGCCGGTGAGTCAGACCAGACTGAGCGCCCTGTTCTCATCGGCCGGCTATCGGTCGATCAGGATGTTGCGCTCGCGTCCCTCGGTCTACCGGCGGGCGTCGCTCTACTCCGCCTTGATTCAGGGTACCGCAGCGCCGGCCGAGGTTCGTCGCGTGTGAGTCGCCGCTCGACTTGAAGTGCGGATGGTGGAGTCGACGCTGACGCTCAGACCCTAGCGAACGCCGCGCCACAGCATCGCTCCCCCGAGGAGCGCCAGCACGAGGGCGAGCACTCGGTGAAACCACGCCTCTGCGATCCGAGCAAGCATCCGGTTGCCTAACACCGTTCCAACCGTCACGCCGAGCGCGGCGAGTGCGATCCAGGGCACTATCTCTGATAGTTCTCGGGCCTGCATCATCAGATAGACCGGCATGCGGGCGCCGTCAACCACGAGTCCGATTGCCGTGGCCGTGGCGACAAAGCGGTGTTTGGAGAGATCGAATCCGAGCAGGGCGGCGGATCGCAGCCCGCCTTGATTCCCAACCAACCCACCCAGCAAGCCCGACACGGCGCCCGCGATCCAGGCCACCGGGCCGCGAAAACGCATACGGCGGGCGAGCCCGGTCAGTTCGCTGACCGCCGCGAACAGGAGCAGGACGCCGAAGCTGACGTTGAGCCAGCGATTGCTGGCCCGGCTCTGGAGGAGGGCTCCAATCAAGCCTCCTGCCGCGCTGGTCAACCCGAAGCTCCAGAAGACCCGGCGATCGATGCCGCCCGAGAGCAGCCAAAAGCGAACAGCGGTGCCAATCACGTGGGGCACTGAAACGGCGGCGACCGCCAGGCGCGTATCGACCTGAAGGGCGAAGACCGGTATCAGCAGGCTTCCAATGCCAAAGCCCGTGACGGCCGCGATGCCACCGGCGATAGCGGAAACGACCAGGATGAGCGCTTCAGGCCACACGATGCCGGCTCCGATGCGGCCAAGACGACCCGAACCGCGCGTCAGCCCGGCGCGGCGCGCTCCCGAACATGATCTGAAACGCCGACGTCATTGGTCAGTCCGATGGTACTCCGTGCGTTTGGGGATGGGCTCGTTCCTGGAACGAGTGACTGGCGCGCGTTCAATCTCGGCCGACATCTGGCAATCCGCATTAGACTCGCGCCATGCGCGTGGAATGGAGGAGGACGAGCCATGGCCGGTGTTGAGGTCAACGTGCGGGACCAGATCGTCGCATTCAAGCGCACGCTGGCGCCGAATCGCGAGCGGTTGAAACGCGCCTACGCGGAGGTGAAGGACCACGTCAGCCGCTCCGCCGACAGAATCCTCAGCGATGTCGCTGGCGGACGGCCGGTGGTGCCAGAGCTCGACTATCGAGACATCCGTGACGGCAAGGTCTCGGACGCAGCGCGCCAGTCGATTCGGAACAGCGGGTGCGCCGTGATCCGCGGGGTCTTCCCCGCCGCGAGCGCGAGCGGCTGGTTCGCGGAGCTCGGCGAGTACCTCGAGACGAACCGCTATCAGGAACGCGAAGTCGAGAAGCGGAGCCTCGACAAGTACTTCTCGTCGCTGAAGGCTGGCACGCCGCAGATCTTCAACGTGTACTGGTCCAGGCCGCAGGTGATGGCGCGGCAGGATGCGAAGCTTGCCGAGACGCGGGCCTTTCTCGATCGGCTGTGGAAATACGACGGCATGTTCGATCCCGACCGGCAGTGCACGTATGCCGACCGGGTCCGGCGGCGGCAGCCTGGCGACAAGACGCTTGGCATCTCCCCCCACATGGACGCGGGGACGGTCGAGCGCTGGATCGACCCCGGCTATCAGAAGGTGTACGAACACATCTTCGCCGGGGACTGGCGCGGACATGACGCGTTCGACGCCAGGCACCGGCTGAACACCCGTGAGATTCCATCGCCGGCGGTGTGCAGCATGTTCCGAACCTATCAGGGTTGGACCGCGCTGACGCGGCAAGGGCCCAGAGACGGCACTCTTCGTCTCATCCCCATCGCCGCGGGCATTGCCTACGTGCTCCTGCGCGCACTCCAGGACGACGTGGACGAGGGAGATCTGTGCGGGGCGGCGCCAGGGCGTGCGCTCGGCGTCAGCGTCGAGTGGCACCCGGAGCTCATCACCGCGCTGGTCTCAATCCCTGAGGTCATGCCCGGCGATACGGTGTTCTGGCACACCGACATCTGCCATGCCGTCGGCGACGAACACGCGGGCAGCGAATACGCCAGTGTCATCTACATCGGATCCGCGCCCGACTGCCCGAAGAATCGCGCCTACCTGCCGAAACAGCGGGAGGCCTTTCTCCAGGGTCGATCGGCTCCGGACTTCGCGGCCATGGACTTCGAAGTGGACTTCAAGGGGCGTGCGACGGTGGAGGACCTGACGGATCTCGGGCGCGCCCAGATGGGCTTTTGAGCGGTCTACTTGTCGAATGCCGGGTTCGTGCTCGAGGTCGCGCTACCTGGATGCCGCGGCAGTGGCGGCGGCGAGCTTGACCTCCGTCGCCATCATCATGGCCTTGCCATCCTTGCCTTTCGTCTCCATGGCCGTGACGACGACGCGCTCGCCGGCCTTGATGTCGTCCGCTTTGACCGGCGTCTTCCCGCGCAGGATTCTGGTCTTGTCGTTCAGGGTAATCGCCCACGTCTTTCCGTCCGTGGCTTTGACCTCCAGGTGATTGTCATGGCGTGTTGTCACGGTCCCCATCACTTTGTGGGGATGCCCTTCGTGGGCAGGCGCGGATCCGGGAATCGCCAGAGCGGCGACCATCGCGAATACGGCCGTGACGACCAATCGTGCACGCATCGGTTCTCCTCAGTGTTTGTGTGGCGCCGCGGGTTTGGGCGGTGGCCGATCGGCGCCGCCCTTCAGGAATTCCTCCTCCGCGATTTGCTGGCGGATCTCGGCGGGTGACTTCGGATTGAGGGATTCCATTTCTACCAGCTCCTCGGGCGTCAGCTTCGGCAAGCGGCGGATGAAGTGCACGAGGTGCCAGCTGGCGCTTGCTCCCTCCTTCGTGCCAGTGCCCCACGCCGGCATCCCGGTGAAGCGGATGCCGTTTTCGATGATCCAGAACAGCTCGCCGTCCGACAGGTTCTGGGTCTGAGCGAGCCGCATGTCAGGGGCCTTCGGCCACATTCCCCGACCGGTCTCCGTGTTGCCGCTGCCATCGTTGGCGTGACAGAGCGCGCAGTGATCCGCGAAGTGGGCGCGTCCCTCGGCGAGAACTTCGACCGACTGCTCGACCGGATTGGTGAGTGACTTCGCCCGGCGGCCGATGGCCATGTTCCTGACACGTCGGGCCACGAACTCCTCAACCCGGCCCGGCTGTTCCCTGGCGCTGACTCCGCGGTTGACAACGTACCACAGCCCGATTGCGCCGACCATCAGGGCCAGGCCAAGCAGCAGCACGAAGGCTTTCAGCACGGATCGCATGCGCCCCTCATGGTTTTTTCACATAGTGCGCCGGGTTCGCGTCGAACCTCGTCTTGCAGCCGGTCGAGCAGAAGTAGTACGTCTTGCCCCCGTACTCACTCGTGCCGGCCGCCTTCGCCGGATCGACCTGCATCCCGCAGACGACATCTTTCTCCATGGGTCGCCTCCTCTGATTATCAACGCATGCGGCATCGGTCCGTTTTCCAGATGCTCAGCCGCTGGCAGCCTCGGGCGAATCCGGCTGGGCCAACGAGACCAGATCTCCGATTGCTCCAGCCGGTGCAAGTGGGGTGCCCGTAACCACTCTTCGCGCATGAGGTCGCGGTCACGCGCATCACTGCCGAGAGCACAAGGGGTCGAAGGCGAAACTACGGACGAAAGTGGCCGGCGAGTCTGCGGCTGTGGCGACGTCGACCTGAGGCCGACGATCGCTCATTCCGTGAGCCCGAGCCGGAGGGTCGGCGGATCGACGACGTCGTCGAGCTCGACTTCAAAGGTCTCACGCCGCTGCCACGTGTCGATTGCACGGATAACCGCCAGGATGGTTCCGGTGACGACAAAGAGAACGACCGTGCCCGCGGTAGTGCTCAGCGCCAGACGCTCCAGCCAGGCCACCGCGTACACGCTCACCAGGAAGATGAAGACGTAAACGCCGCCATGAGTCGTCACCGTTGCCGCCGGAACGTAACTGGACGCAAACGGCAGTTGGCGATATCCGAGCAGAAAGGCCTCGTCGAGGACGAGCGCGCCGAGCAGCCCGTATGTGAAGTGCAGGATCGCCGTTGGTCCGCCTAACGCGAAGACGTGTAACGGCAGTAATGCCAGCAGTACGGGAACCACCAGCTTGACGATGGCGGCCCGTTTGACGCCTGTCATGTACGCGTGATGATTGGCGGGCCGTATGAGATGAAAGAGCCACCTGGCGCGCAGATCCGCCGGCACCCGTACGGAATGGCGAAAGCCGGTGATTATGGCGGTGACGAACAACAGCTGAACCGCCAGCAACGCAACCGGGGCGCTCGAGAAATCCAGCGATGCGCTCATCCCCGCGACTCGCAGCGAGACCGTTGCCACAGCGATCGCGACCGCGAGCGGAACCCCAATCGACAGGCGGTTCTGCACGCTGCGGGCGACGACGCGCATGGTGAAGAAGAAGCCCGCCCGAACGAGGGGCCGGCGCGCAACGGTCCGCCGCGCGATTGCGTCGAAGATCGCGCTCACGGGACCGCGTTCTGCCGTCCGTGAAAACGGCGGATCGGGCAGCCGTCGATTGTTCCAGAGGTACGCGGCGGCCGAACCGAACAAGACGGCCAGGAACGTGACCGCGCCCACCAGTCCGAGCTCGGACAACATCGGACGGTGGCTCTGATACATGAATTCGAATGCGCCCTCGGACAGGGCCACCGGACGCGGCAGGTCCGGGCGCGGCAGCTGCGCCCAGATGTGTCCGCTCATCATGTCGTGAAGTCCCACGAACCACATCGGCGGCAGCAGACGCGTCGTGATGGCGCCCTGCAGCCACAGGGTGGCGACCCTGAAGGACATGGCTGGTATGAGCAGGAGCGTGGTCACGAGCGCCACGACGAGCGCCGCTCGAACGACCACTGAAATCCGGCGGAACGCGGCGGTTCCCAGGATCGCATGCAGGAGCTCCCGCAGGCCGAGCACCGCGACGAACCCGAAAGCCGCGGCAGCCGTCGTGCTCGTGATGTGAGCGACGACGAGCGTGGCGACTTGCAGCGCACTCGGCCGCAGCCGGCTGGCTGCCACGACCGGATGAATCATTGCGGGGACCACATTCAATGCGGCGGCGAATCCCGCCGCGAACACGATCAGCGCCGAGACCTTCGCGCGAATGATGACGCCGCGCCTCAGCGGCAGCGGGCCGAGAATCTCCGTATCGCGGCTATCGAGCGCCAGCGCGTCCCACAGCGAAATCGCCACGAGCGCCATGACCGTGATCGACCACGCGGCGTAGAGAAACTGCACGCGGATCATGTTCGCGGCCGTGCGGCCCGGCATCGGGTAGGGGCTGTTCAGATATGGCAACGACAGCAGAATGCTGACGAACAGACCGCCCGTGATCAGCGCCGCCCATGCCTGCGAGAGCACCTGCGCGCGGTCGGCGTCCGGAGAGATCAGGTCGTTCTCGATGAACCGCTGCAGGAAAAGACGAGTGAGAAGGCGCTCAGGCACCCGCGGTCACCACGTCGGCGATGTCGCGCGCGATGCGCTCGGGATTCTGGCGCAGGACCAGCTGCGCGAAGACCTGTTCGAGCGAGCTGCTCGCCAGCAGCGTCCGCAGCTCGGTCACCGAGTCGTCTGCCACCACGCGGCCCTCATGGAGAATGATGACGCGCGTGCACAGCCGTTCGACGACGTCGAGGATGTGTGACGTGTATAGAATCGCCTTGCCTCGCCGGGCAAGATTCGCGACGAGATGGCGCAACACGAGCGCCGCGGTCACGTCGAGCCCGGAATCGGGCTCATCGAAGATGAGCAGGTCCGGATCGTGGAGGAGCGCGGCGATCACGAGGATTTTCTGCTTCATCCCCTTTGAATAGGATCCGATCCCCTGCTCGGCGGCATCGGACAGCCCGAACAGTTCGAGGAGAGCGCCGATCTTGCGATCGATCGCGGCCGGCGGCAGCTCGCGCAGCCGCCCGACCAGCTCGAGGTGCTCGCGGCCCGAAAGGAACGGATAGAGATGCGGTTCCTCCGGCACGTATCCGAGGCGCCGCCGGAACTCGATCGGATCGAGCCGGGTCTCGCGGCCGTCGAAGAGCACCGCCCCGCTCGTGGGCTCGAGCAGACCCGTCAGGATGCGGGTCGTGGTCGTCTTGCCGGACCCGTTCGGTCCGAGATAGCCGACGACTTCTCCTGCATGGACCGCAAAGCTCACGTGATCGACGATCGCGTGTCCATAGAATCGTTTCACCAGGCGTCGTGCTTCGAGCATGACGGCTCCTGTTCATTTGATTTCAGCTCGTGTTCGTCGATCTCAATGTGGGTGCGATCCGCTCATACCTGAAGCTTCTACGTATAATGCCGGGCGCTCGCTGTGCAAGACATTTCGGTTCATGGGCTGCGATCCTTGGAGGTTGAGCCAACGAGCCTCTATTTACTTTTGCCATTACCCAAATCCTCGATCGATCGCCTACGCTGGTATCGAGGAGAACAATGCAGAAACGCACGCTTGGCAGAAGCCACCTGGAGGTATCGGCCCTCGGGCTCGGCTGCATGGGGCTGAGCTCCGGCTACGGCCCGGCCGTCGACAGGCAGCAGGGCATCTCGCTGCTCCGGTCGGCGGTCGAACGCGGGGTCACATTCTTCGACACCGCCGAGGCGTATGGGCCATTCACCAATGAAGAGCTCGTGGGCGAGGCGCTCGCGCCTGTCCGCGACGACGTGGTGATCGCGACGAAGTTCGGGTTCACGTTCGAACGCGGCGGCCCGAGCGGCCTCGACAGCCGGCCGGCGCACATCAGGGAGGTCGCCGAGGCCTCGCTCAAGCGGCTAAAGGTGGATGCGATCGATCTCTTCTATCAGCATCGCGTCGACCCGGACGTGCCCATCGAGGACGTCGCGGGCACCGTGAAGGACCTGATTCAGGAAGGCAAGGTCAAGCACTTCGGTATGTCCGAAGCGGGGGTGCAAACCATCCGTCGCGCACACGCCGTCCAGCCAGTGACGGCGCTCCAGAGCGAATACTCGCTGTGGACGAGAGGTCCTGAAGCGGAGCTGCTGCAAACGCTCGAGGAGCTCGGGATCGGATTCGTTCCATTCAGTCCTCTTGGTCGAGGCTTCCTCACCGGCCAGATCAACGAAGAGACGGCGTTCGACAGCTCCGACATCCGCAGCACCGTGCCTCGATTCACGCCGGAGGCCCGGAAAGCGAATCAGGCCCTGGTCGATCTGCTGCGCGGGATCGGCGATCGGAAGAACGCGACGCCGGCCCAGATCGCGCTCGCCTGGCTGCTGGCCCGGAAGCCCTGGATTGTTCCAATCCCCGGCACCACGAAGCTTGGACGGCTGGAGGAAAATCTCGGGGCCGCCGGGGTCCAGCTGACCGCGGCGGATCTCCGGGACATCGACAGCGCCGCTTCCGCGATCACGGTGCAGGGCGCCCGGTACCCCGAACACCTGGAGCGCATGACCGGTCGCTAAGTGGCGCGGTATTGTGTGTGTTGTCAACTTCCAATCTCCAACTCCCAACTCCCAAAGCACGCTCGGCCGATCGGCTCTGAGCTCCTTGGGAGTTGGAGGTTAGGGAATTCTCACTAAAGCGGAGAGCTCAGATGAAACGAATCACCTTGCTCACTACCCTGGCGGCGCTCCTCACCGGCGTCGTCGCCGGCGCGCTGCTCGCGCAGCAGGCACCGGGATCGCTGCCCTTCTTCGTCGGCAATCGCCTCGGTCTGCCGGTCAACCCGGCCGCCGACGGCAAGTTCGAGCCCATCTCGTCGAACGTGAAGGTCTACGGCTCGATCTACTCGGCCGAGAGCTGTTCCTACGACGCGGGACGCGGCCTCATCGTGGTGCCCAACCGCGGCGTCCCGCAAACCGTGCAAGCGAACAACGCCTGGGTGTCGCTGCTCAATCACGACGGCTCGGTGCACACGGCGCGCTGGATCGGCGTGCAGAACCCGCCCGACCGCAGCAACCTGACGCCGCCGTTGGTGTTGAACGAACCGTCGGCAGCGACATCGCCAACGGCATGCTGTATCTCGCCGACCGCGACGGCGGAACGAGCCCGACCGAACCCAGCGTTGCCGTCATTCGCCGGTTCAACATGCAGACCGGTGCGCCAGCCGGCGAGATCCGTGTCGACCGCTCCACCTGGTTCAACGACATCGAGGTCGCGGACGACGGCACGATTTACGCCACTCAGACCGGTGATGCAAGTGAGAAGCCGGATACGGCGACCTGGCAGGTCTGGAAAATCACACCGGACGGCACGGCATCGATCTTCGTGCAGGGTCCGCCGCTGCGCCGGCCCAATGGCGTCGCCCTCGACGCGCAGGGCAACATCGTCGTCGTCAACGTCGGCAACGACGAGGTGCTGACGTTCTCTCCAGCCGGTCAGCTGGTCAAGACCGAGCACGCGGCGCAGGCGGGCAATGATGGTCTCGTCATCATGAAGGACGGGACGAAGTATGTGAGCAGCGTCCTGAACGGCGGGGTGTCGCGCATTCGTGCCGGCAAGCCTGCCGAGCTCATCGCCCGCAACATTCCGAGCGCCGCCTCGATGTGCTACGACGCCGGAGCGAACCAGCTGGTCATCCCGATGAATCCCAACAACGGGCTCGCGTTCGTCAGGCTGGAGTAACAGTCGCGATCGGTGATCCGTGATCGGTGAACACACGAGTCGCGGATCCACGCGGATCTGCAGCGATCGTGCGTGCCGTCTTCGGGCACCGCGTCCAGGTGAACTCGTTCCGGAACGAGCTGCTGGGCACCACGCCTCACCACGGGTCAGGGGACCGGTCGCCGATGACGTGGCGAAGAAGCTGCTCAGCGAAGTTGAAGACCACGTACGTGCCGCAGATCCTGGCAGCGCTCCCGGCGACGAAGGCGGCACCACCCCGCACGACGCATATAATGCCGGCGTGCAGGTCTCGCATTACCGCATCGAAGAGGAAATCGGCCGCGGCGGCATGGGGGTCGTGTATCGGGCAGTCGATACGCGCCTCGGCCGCACGGTCGCCGTGAAGATGCTGGCCGCCGAGGCGACGACCGATCCGGATCGCCGCGCCCGCTTCATCCAGGAAGCGCGCTCCGCCTCGGTCCTCAACCACCCGCACATCGTCACCATCTACGACGTCGGCGAGCAGGACGGCGCGACGTTCATCGCGATGGAGCTGGTCGACGGCACGCCGCTCGACAAGATGCTGCGCGGCGGCCCGCTGCCGGTGCCCGACGCGCTGCAGTACGCGGTGCAGATTGTCTCGGCGCTCGGCGTCGCGCACGAGGCCGGCATCGTCCATCGCGACATCAAGCCCGCGAACATCGTGATCACCCGCGACGGCCGGGCCAAGGTCCTCGACTTCGGTCTCGCAAAGCTGATGGAGCCGGAGCCCACCGACGCGACGATGACCGGCGTCGGCACGCGGCCCGGCATCATTCTGGGAACCGCGGCGTACATGTCGCCGGAACAGGCGCAGGGCCATCCGGTCGACTCCCGCTCGGATCTGTTTTCGTTCGGCGCGGTCCTCTACGAAATGCTCACCGGCCGCCGGCCGTTTGCCGGCGATTCCGAGATCGGCCTGATCACCGCGATCCTCCGCGACCAGCCGCCGCCGCTGAAGGCCGCTCGCGCGGATGTGCCGGCCGCGCTGCAATCAATCGTCGACCGTTGTCTGGCGAAGGATCCTGGCGCGAGATTTCCCGGCGCGCCGTCATTGAAGGCCGCACTGGACGAAGTGCAGGGCAGCCTGAGCCGCCCGCGCGACATGCGCTGGCGCCGGAGCGTCGTCGTACCGATTGCACTCCTCGTGCTCGCCGCAGCGGCCGCCGGTGGTTGGCTGATCGTGCAGGGACGGCGCGTGCAGTGGGCGCGGCAGCAGATCCCGGAAATCGAGCGCCTGGCCCAGACCGCGGACGGCGTCGGCGCGGTTCGCCTGGCGCGCGCGGTCGAGCGATATGCGCCCGATGATGTCGAGCGGGAACGGCAGCGGTGGCGTCCACGCAGTTTCACGAGCTCGCCCGAAGGCGCCGAAGTCCAATTGAAGAACTACGTCGATGTCGGCGGGCCGTGGGAGTCGATCGGCCGGACGCCGGTTCGCGGCTATCGGCTTCCACTCGCGATGTATCGCGCGCGTTTGACGCTCGCCGGTCACGATCCCGTGGAGATCAGCATCAGCGACGACGCGCAGAACGCCGTTCGACTGTGGCCGACCGGAACAACCCCTCCGGGCATGACGTTCGTGCCCGGCGGCCGCTACGCGATCGGCGTGGCGAGCGCGGTGACCCTGCCTGATTTCTGGATCGACCGGACCGAGGTCACCAATCAGGACTACAAGCGGTTCGTCGACGCCGGCGGTTATCGCAACCCGCAGTTCTGGAAGCATGCCGTTCACGACACCGAACGGCACGATGACCTTCGAGAACGCCATGGCGCGATTTCGTGACGCGACCGGCCGTCCGGGTCCGGCGGTCTGGGAGCTTGGCAGCTACCCCGAAGGGCGCGCCGAGTATCCGGTCAGCGGGATCAGCTGGTTCGAGGCCGCGGCGTTTGCCGAATTCACCGGCAAGTCGCTGCCGACCATCTATCACTGGCATCGCGCTGCCGGTGCAGACAGTCCGCACTCCTATGTTCTGCGGCTCAGCAACTTCGATGGAAAAGGCCTCGAACCAGTGGGACGGCGCGCCGGGGTTGGGCCGTGGGGCACGCTCGACATGGCGGGCAACGCCAAGGAATGGTGTCTGAATGCGTCCACGCGCACCGACGTCCGCTACATCCTCGGCGGCGCGTGGAACGAGCCGGCCTATCGCTTCCGCGACCCAGAAGCGGCAGATCCGTGGCAGCGGGGTCAGGCCTTTGGACTGCGGCTGGTGAAGAATCTCGGGCCGGTGGGGGACGCCGCTGAACCGGTGCCCACGCTGCACGGCGATCCACAATCGCTCGTGCCGGTCGCGGATGTGCAGTTCGAGGTACTCAAGGGGTTCTATGCCTACGACCGTGCGCCGCTCGCGGCAAAGGTCGAGGCCGTCGACGACAGCTCGCCGAACTTCCGCCGCGAGACGGTGAGCTTTGCCGCCGCATACGGCGGCGAGCGCATTCCCGCCCATCTCTACCTGCCGAAGAACGCGCGGCCGCCGTATCAGACGGTGCTGTACTTTCCCAACGCCTACGCCCGTCAGACGAAATCGAGCAGCCAGCTGGATATGGAGGTATTTGAATTCGTCGTGCGCAGCGGCCGGGCGTTGCTCTACCCCGTCTACAAAGGCACGTTCGAGCGCGGTGGCGGCACGCCGCTGACCGGGCCGAGCGCAGTGCGCGACATGCACGTGGCCTGGGCCAAGGATGTGTTCCGCGCGGTCGACTACCTCGAGACACGCCCGGACCTCGACATCAGCCAGCTTGCGTACTACAGCACCAGCATGGGCGGATTTTACGGTCCGATTCCGGTCGCGCTCGAGCCACGCCTCAAGCTGGCGATCTTTGCCTTGGCTGGTCTACGGTTCAACTATCCGGCGGAGACCCAGCCGGTCAACTTCATGCCGCGGGTGAAGGTGCCGGTTTTGCTCGTGAACGGCCGGGATGACTTCCTTGCGCCGGTTGCGGCGCAGCAGCGCTTCATCGATCTGATCGGGACGTCGCCTGAGCACAAGCGCCACGTGATGCTCGACGGCGGCCACGTCCCGAACGACTTCCGCGGCGCTGATTCGCGAAGTGCTCGACTGGCTGGACAAGTATCAGCCGGTGCGCGGGGGGACGTAGCGTTCCGGCTAAAGACGGCGGGTACGACGCAACCAGCGCGTTCGTCGGCGATCCGTCCGTGATCGGCGGTCTGCGCTCCCAGAGACGCTCGCGGGACAGCGACGCGACGAAGGGATCCAACACTACCGAACTCAACGCCCCATGCCGCGGCAAGCGTAGAATGGCCCCGGAGATCGAGCGGACCACAGGTTTCCGGTGCCATCCCCCACGCTCGGACGCGACCTGCTCCGGCCGGCAATGCGGCTGGTCGACGCCTTCCTGGCATTCACGTGCTCGGCGGTGGTCTGGCTCGTGTGGATCGCCGCGCCGATTCTCGCGTCAGTGGCGTGCGCCGTCCCGATTTTTGTCGTCCTCGCCATCTGGGACGCGCTGACCGGCATGCCGGTCGGCGACGCGGCGACTCCGGTTCTCGCGGTCGCCACGACGCTCCTCATGACCGGCTTGCTGATGCCGGTGTCGTCCAAGGCAGTGCTCCGCGTGTCACTGCGACTCTCGCCGCTGCCGATCGCACGGCCGGACACGGCGGCGATTCCCGCCGTCCTCTGGATGTCGTGGCTCCTCCTCCCGGTTGTGCTGATTCTCACGCGCGCCGAATGGATCTCGGTCGTGGTGGCCGTCGCCGTCGGCGCTGGCGGGTTTGCTCGCGTCTACCACTTCAGGCGCAGCTGGCAAGGCCTGCCCGCCGGTCGAACCGTGCTCTTTCTTCGGCGGTTCGGCCGGACCGCGGACCGGCTCGTATCGTCGGCGATCCGGAGAGCACTGCCCCGGGATGCGTCCCTCGTGTTCCTGGTCGGCGAGCGCCAGGGCGTCGCATCATGGGATCCGGTGGTCGTCGCGTTCGACGGGCTCCGCCGCGGCCTGCCCCAGTATCTGCAGAGCACCGACGATCAGTGGGTCGCGCACGTGACACAGCTGGTGAGGCATGCCGATGCGGTCGTGCTCGATGCCACCGACTGGAGCGACGCGATGGCGACCGAGATGGCCATCGTGCAATCGTGCGGAGCCTCGGGCCGCCTCACGATTCTCCACCGGGAGCACGAGCGCCCGGAGGCTGCGGACGACCCCCGGCACCTTCACTATCGCGCGAGCTGGCGTCAGGCCGGCGGTCGGATGTTCTGGGGTATCTACCTGACCCTCGTGCCTGCGGTCATCGCCAGTGACATGGGTTCGCCGCGCGCAGTGTCGATCGTGCTGACGATCGCGGCGGTCATCGCGTGGGTGCTTCTCGTCGTCCGTCCGCTGATGGATGCGGCCGCCGCCGAGGCGCTGACGCGGCGGCTCAGTGAGACCCGTAGCGCGCCGCTTCAGCGGCGCGTCTCAGACCGTAGCGCGCCGCTTCAGCGGCGCGTCTCAGACGAGGGCGCTTGAATCCCTCTCCCCAATCCCTGATCCTTGATCCTCATCCCGATCCCAATCCGGATCCCGATCACCGATCACCGATCACCGATCACGTCACCGGTCACCGATCACCAATCACGTTCCACCTCCTCAGCCATTCGTCGCGTGAAACGCGAACGGTACCGCGCTCGTCTCCACCTGTAGGTGACGCAGCAATGCTACGAACATTCCTTTCGACCCTCACGATCGCGTCCGTCGTCGTGTTGTCCGCCGGCGCGCAGCCGATCGATCATCCTGCCACGTCTCACACCCGAGGGGCACCGTCCTCCCCTTGACTCGCGCCGGCCAGGCGGCGCGCGTGCATCTGCTCGGCTTCTACGAGCTCTACAGCCTGGCGGTGTACGTCGACGCTCCGCCGATCGACCGCGCACGGCTGCTCTCTCCCGACGTGCCGAAGGCTTTGCGGATCGAAATCAGATACAGAGACGACCTGAGCCGCCGCAAGCCTGCGATCGACTGGCAGGGTGAGCTCATCCCGAGGCTCGAGGAGCCCGCGATCGCGCATCTGCGCGGCGCGTTCGCGCCGCTGAGGCAAGGGGACGTCGTGCTCGTCGAGTACGTACCCGGCAAGGGCACGACCGTACGGATCAACAAGGGCGTCACCGTGCCCGCCGCGAGCCACGATCTGATGCTCGCATTCCTCGACCATTGGATCGGCCAGCGGCCGGTGTCGGAAGAGATCAAGCGCACGCTGCTCGGTATCCTTTAGATCCTTCGTGCCGTCGTGCCGTCGTGTCTTCGCGCGGCGCGGAGCGCAAGTCGTTCGTCGTGCGTCACGAAGCGCACCTCGTGCCGTCTGGACACTCCTCAATTCCGCGGCATGCGCGCCTTGAGCTCTTCGATCCAGTTGAGCACCACGACGATGCTCGGCCCCGACGGGGCCGTCATTTCCTTGATGAACAGAAACCGCTGGCCATCGGCCGTCACGTCATAGCTGCGGCTCTGGCCCGCGGCGACATATCGGCTCGTGCTGAACAGCCGCACGGCATGACCGGTCTGGAACTGCGGCGTCATGCTGACCGGCACGGCAGTGAACATGCCCGAGGCGTCGATGTAATACAGCTCGCGGCTGGTGCGCGACCACGCCGGGTGAGTTCCGCCCGACGGGGTGACCGCGTAACGCGCCTGCGACACGTCTGGAAACGAACGGACGTAGATCTGGTTCTCCCCTGACTCGTTCGACTGATAGGCGATCCAGCGGCCGTCCGGCGAGATGTCCGCCGGCCCCTCGCTGGCTGGCGTATTCAATCCCGGGAGGGGTTTGACCTCTCGCGGGCCGTCCATGTTCAGCACACTGAGGTCGTTGTGCCCGCCCCTCACTTCCGTCAGGACCAGGCTCCGGCCATCCGGCGTGAATGCCATCGGGAACTGAGTGTGAGTGGACGTGGTCAACGCCTCATCGGCGCCGCTGCCATTTGCAGGCCGCCAGACGAGACCGGGACCATCGCCCGTCACGATTCGCGCTCCATCAGGGCTCCAGACGGGAAACGCATCGTTACGCGGACTGAACGTGAGTTTGTCCAGGGTGCGGCGACGCAGATCCAGCACCCACGTGTCGTACTGGCCGTCCCGCACGTCGAGCGCGACGCGCACACCGTCGGGCGAGAGCCGCAGGTTGTAGTACGGCCGTTCCGGAACCTCGAGCGACAGCTCTTGCCCGCTTCTCTCGACGAACACCAACGAGGTCTGGGGAAACTGAACCGCGGACGCCGGTACGTAGACGAGCGTACCCATGCGTGAGATGGAGAACTGTGGCGCGCCCTGTGTGCCCCGCGCGACGGCCACATCGTCCACGAGCGGCACCGGAGGTCCCTTCAGCTCCAGGCTGGAGAGATCGAACCGGGCGGCATGCAGCGTGCGGCCGGCGACGTACACGAGGTGCCCGCTGTCGAGGTACTCGGCGCCGCTGCCGGCGACGAGGACCTTCACCTTTCCCGACTCGAGATCCAGCACCGCCACGCTGGTGTCGTCGCTGCCCTCGGTCGCGATGGTGAACAACACCGCCCGGTTGCCGGGCAGGATTGATGGAAACCGATGGCTGATTTCCTTCTGCGACTTGTCCGGCTTGGTCAGCACTCTCGGCTCGCCGCCGTTCGCGGACACGCTCATCAACCCGGTCTCCAGGTCGGCGCTCGCGAAGATCACGGCATCGTCCGATCCCCAGCTCGCTCCGGTGACAGCGGAGACCTTGCACAACGTCATCGCACTGCCGCCGTCAACCGCAACCTTCCTGAGCTCCCTCGTCCTCAAGTCGTGGAAGCCGACCCACCTGCCGTCTGGAGAGAAGAACGGCGCGCGCGCCGTCGCGGTCCCGCGCAGGGGCACGGGTTCCAGCTGACTCAGGCGGTGCACCATCAGCGTCCGCTGTGACGGACCCATGCTTGACCCATACACGATCTGCGTCCCGTCCGGCGACACGACAGCCCGCCGTTCGGAGCCGACTCCGACGGCGAGCGCCCGCGTGATTGGCGCGTCAATGCCAAAGCGCACGGGCGCGGGCGGAGCCGCCTCCCGCCACGGCGATCGCGCGACGGCAATCAGCAACAACAGCGCGAGCAGTGCGGCGAAGGCCGGCCACGAGAGCGCGCGCGAAGCGACGCGTCCGATCAAAGACCGGGAACCCTGCGCACCTGCGGACTCGCCCGCGGCCCCAGATGACGTCCCGTCGGCGACCCATTTCAGCTCTCGCATGACGTCCCCCGCGTGCTGCCATCGGTCCTCGGGCTGCTTCGCCAGGCACCGCCGCACGACGTGATCGAGCGTCGGCGGCGTCAACTGCTGCAGCGTCGCCATGGCCGGAGGCTCGCGCTCCAGGATCGCCGCCATGATGCTCGCGGCGCTGCCGCCATCGAACGGCGGACGCCCGGTGACCATCTCGTAGATCACCGCACCCAGGGAGAAGATGTCGCTGCGCTGATCGGCGTCCTTCCCTTCCACCTGTTCGGGCGACATGTAGCGCACCGTTCCGACGATGGTGCCGTGTTCGGTGAGCGACGTGCTCCGCGCCTCCCGCCGCCGGCAGGCCGGCGCAGCTTCGCCACGCCGAAATCCATCAGCTTGACCCCGCCCGCGGTCGAGCATCACGTTCGCCGGCTTGACGTCGCGATGGACGATGCCGTTCCGGTGCGCGTGATCGAGGGCGCCCGCAATCTCGATGGCATAGCGAAGCGCCCGATCGAGCGGCAGCGGGCCCTTTCTCGAGCCGGGCCGCGAGCGTCTCACCCGACAGGAACTCCATGACGATGAAGTCCATGCCGTCATGGGAGCCGACGTCATAGAGCGTGCAGATGTGCGGATGCGTGAGCGACGCGCCGGCCTGCGCTTCGCGGCCGAAGCGCTCGCGCAGCTGCCGGTCGATGCCGACGGTCGGCGGCAGCACCTTGATCGCGACCGATCGGTTGAGGCGCGAGTCCGTGGCATGGAAGACCTGCCCCATGCCCCCCTCGCCGACGAGCCGATCGATCTCGTAGGGCCCGAGGACCGTCCCCGGCGCGAGGGCCGGCGCGTCGTCCAGCAGCTGCGCCGCGGCGTCCCACATCGGCCGATCCATGAGACCGGGCGCCTGTTCCTGCGCCAGCAGCGTCTCGAGCTCCCGCCGCATCTCGAGGTCGCCGCCGCAGGCCTGGTCGAGGAACGCGGCGCGCGCCGGCGGCTCCTGCTCGAGCGCCTGCTCGTAGAGTCGCGCGATCTCTTCCCATCGTTGGCTGTTCACGGTCGTGCCTCGTGGCTATTGGCAGACTACTGAAAACTCCACAAGTCAACTCCCAACTCCCAATTCCCAACTGCCAAGCGTGTCAAAACAGGCTGGTAGTCGCCTTGGCCGTTGGGAGTTGGAGATTGGGAGTTGACCCATTTCATCAATCCCGCTAGCGATCGAGCGTGTAGGCCAGCGCAATGGCGGCCATCCCGTCGCGGCGGCGGAGATGAACTGGTTGCGGCCGTGCGGAAACCCGGTGTCGAAGTACCGTTGAAAGCCGATCGCGCGCGACCGGACGAACCAGGTCCCGTCAGTCAACTGCGTGCGAAGCAGGTAGTCGGCGCCCTTGCGGTACGGTGCGGTCCGTGGCTTCAGGCCGCTGGCGTACAAGGCGTAGAGCGCTTGTCCGGTCGCAAACGCATCGGGTGCCATCTCGGGCCACTGTCCCCATCCGCCGTCCTGCCGCTGCAGCGCGAGCAGGCGATCGCGCTGCCGTATCACGTCCGGCCGCCGGGCGCCCGACCAGACCAGCGCGAGGAGCTTGAATGCCTCGTCGTGGGTATCCACGGGCGTGGCGGCGAGGACGAAGCGGCGTGCGCGGGCGATCCGGGCGTTCATCTCCGCGCGCCTGCCGGGCGGAGCATACACGGACAGCGCGCGAATCGCCAACGCGGCACGCGTGATCGGCGAGCCGTCGAGCGGCGGACGGACGTCGGCATGCCCGGGATACCAGCCGCCGTCCGCATCCTGAAACGACGCGAGGCGGAGAACTACCGCATCGATCGCCGACGAGGACGGTATCCCCTCTTCGGCCAGTGCCAGGAGCCCGTAGGTCGTGCTCGCGATGAAGCCGAAGGTCACGCCGCGCGTCGCGCCGGACAGCAGCTGCTCTTCCTGCGGCCGCCAGAGCGCGAGCGTCGCTTCAGTGGGATGGCGGGCCAGCGTGCGGTTGACCGCGACGCCGCGCCGCGCGGCGAGCGCCGCGGCCATCGCGGGCAGGCTCTGATGATGGCAGGAGATGCAGCCCGCCTCCTCCTGAAAAGTCACGCCCGATGGCAGCAGCTGCGCGAGCGCCGCTTCGATCGCGGCCGGCGCGGTTCGCGGTTCGCCAGCCGGCGTCGATCGCGGCACCGGGACCGTGCCACGAGCGCCGGCCAGCCTGAGCACCGAGGCGACCTCCGATTCCCCTCGCATCAGCGCCCAGTCGAGCGCGGTGCGTCCGGCCTCGTCACGGGCGTGCACGTCGGCGCCGCGGTCCAGCAGCGCGCGAACGGGCGCCGCGTCCGATCGGTTCGTTGCGGCGGCGACCATCAGCGGTCTCAGACCGCGCGCCCCGACCGCATTCGGATTGGCGCCGTGGTCGACCAGCGTCGATACGCCAGCGACCGCGCCGGCATGAGCCGCGATCGCGATCGACGGCAGCGCGATGGTTCCCAGCCGTACGGGTTCGTTGGGATCGGCGCCGGCATTCAAGAGCGTTTTCACCGCCTCGGGTTGTTCGATGCTCGACGCAACCGCGCCGGGCAGCTGCTTCGGGTCGGCAGGACGGATGCCGGCGTCGGCCAGCAGTTGACGCATCGTGCGATCGTTGCGGCCATACGCAATGCGCAGGAGGTCGAGCGCGCCGTTGGCCGATGCCTGCGGGTCGGCGCCGCGAGCCAGGAGCAGCCGCATCGCGTCCGAATTGCCAAACCGCGCGGCGGCCACGAGTGCCGTCGCGCCGTCCTTCGCCCGCAGGTCCGGCCTGGCGCCGCGATCGAGCAGCAGGCGGACCTTGCCGGTATCGGGAGCGGCCCACATCAGCGCGGTCGCGCCGCTGCCGCTCGACGCGTTGACATCGGCGCCGCGATCGATGAACAGCCGGACGTCTTCAGCCGGCAGATACACGACCGCGCGCATCAATGCCGGCACGCCGCCCGCATCGCGCAGGTCGGGATTCGCGCCGGCCTGCAGCATCGCTCTCACCTGCTTCGTATCCGCGCGACGGATCGCGTCGAGGAGCTCGGAGCCGTTCGCGAGGATCGGGAGGCACGTCAGCGACATCACCGCCACCAGGCCTGCCACTCTCATCGCAGTCGATGTCAACTCCCAACTTCCAACTCCCAACTCCCAAAGCGCCTTGCTCGAGGCAACTGGGTGAAAACTGTGCCAATGCGACCAAGTGCGACGACTTCCACCCAGAAGGTGCAGACCGAGCGCCTTGGGAGTTGCCCGCCGCCGCTCGTCGGCTCGGTCACACCCCGACGAGCTCTGGCGAGGCCTCGCCGTAGCGCGCGTGGATGCGTGCGCGCGGAGGCGGGGAAGTTGGAGGTTGGAGTTGTCAGATGTCCCCTTTTGGCCCCTTTAGCGGAAAAAAAGAGCAGGAACTACAATCGCTGCGATTTGGGCGGGAAACGACGCCGTGGACACCCCTGAACCGACGGAAATCACGTCACTGCTGCGGGCCTGGAGCCGGGGCGACGAACGGGCGCTCGACCGGCTGACGCCGCTGGTGTACGGACACCTCAAGGCGCAGGCGCGCCGCTACATGCGGCACGAACGCGCCGGGGCGACGCTCCAGGGCACGGCGCTGGTCCACGAGGCCTACCTGCGCCTGGTGGAGGCGCGTGCCGTCGACTGGCGGGACCGATCGCACTTCTATGCGGTCGCGTCCCAGATCATGCGGCGCATCCTGGTGGACGCGGCCCGGACGCGCGCGGCCGCGAAGCGGGGCGGCGGACCTGACGGACCGGTTCGCGCGGTCGTCGATATCGAGAGGATCTCTGGCGCCGACGAGAGAACCGCCGCGGAGGTCTCGGCGCTGGACGAGGCGCTCGATGGCCTGGCCCGCCTGGATCCGCGCCGCGCCCGCGTCGTCGAGCTTCGCTACTTCGGCGGGCTGACGGTCGAGGAGACCGCCGAGGTCCTGCGTGTGTCGCCGCAGAGCGTCATGCGCGACTGGCGGCTCGCGAAGGCCTGGCTGATGCGCGAGCTGCGGCGCTGAACGCTACTCCGCGCGATATACTGCACGACGTTACGACGCCGCCGGGTATTCCGCCTGCTCGTTCCTGTCTACGGGCTTAGCTCGAGCGTACCGGCCAGCGCCCGCTGGCCTGATTACACTGCGCATCGCGCCCGCACACCGGCACGAGGGCTCCCAATAACACAGGCTCGCGGTTCGTCTGAACGCGAAGCGCCGGCCGCCGGACGATCGCTTTTTCACCACGTTCGATTCACGACGAATGCACGACTACGATCTGATCCTCACACTCACTGGCGGTCTCGGCGCGGCGCTGATCCTGGGCTTCGTCACGCAACGCATCGGCCTGTCGCCGATCGTCGGCTACCTGCTCGCCGGGATCCTGGTCGGTCCACACACACCAGGCTTCGTCGCGGACAGCTCGCTCGCCGAACAGCTGGCGGAGATCGGCGTGATTCTCCTGATGTTCGGCGTCGGGCTGCAGTTTCACCTGGACGAGCTGCTCGCCGTGCGTCGGGTCGCGATCCCGGGAGCCATCGCGCAGAGCGCGGCGGCCACGGCGCTGGGCGCGGTGCTCGCGCGGAGCGTCGGGTGGGACTGGTCCGCCGGTCTGATCTTCGGCATGGCGCTGTCGGTGGCCAGTACGGTCGTGCTGATCCGCGTGCTGGCCGACAACAACGACCTGCACACTCAGGCCGGACACATCGCGGTCGGCTGGCTGGTCGTCGAAGATCTCTTCACCGTGCTCGCGCTGGTGCTGCTCCCGGCGCTGTTTGCCACCGAGAGCGAGACGCCGCTTTTGACCGCGCTGGCGCTGACGGCGGTCAAAGTCTCTGCGCTGGTCGCGTTCACCGCGGTGGTCGGGACGCGCGTGATTCCGCGGCTGCTCGACTATGTCGCGGCAACCCGGTCGCGCGAGCTCTTCACGCTCACCGTTCTCGTCCTCGCGTTGGGCATCGCCGTCGGATCCGCGTTGATCTTCAGCGTCTCGATGGCGCTCGGCGCATTCCTCGCCGGCATGGTCGTCGGCCGATCGGACTACAGCCTGCGCGCGGCCTCGGAGGCGTTGCCGATGCGCGACGCGTTTGCCGTGCTGTTCTTCGTGTCGGTCGGCATGCTGCTCGATCCCACCGCACTCGTGACCGAACCAGCGTTGATCACCGGCGCACTGCTCGTCGTCCTGGTCGGCAAGCCGGTCGTGGCGCTGGCGATCGTGTGGGCGATGCGCTACCCGCTGAAGACGGCGGTCACGGTCGCAATCGCGCTGTCGCAGATCGGCGAGTTCTCGTTCATCCTCGCAACCCTCGGACGGGAGCTCGGCGTGCTGACACCGGTGGCCACCCACGCGCTCGTCGCGACGGCGATCGCGTCGATCGTGCTGAATCCGTTGTTGTACCGCGCGATCGAGCCGGTGGACCGATGGATCGCCGCGCGGCCACGGCTGCGGCGACTGCTGGATCGCGGACCGTCGGCACCAGTCGACTCCGCCTCTCCCGGCACGCCTCGTTCTCTGGATCCGAGTCATCGCGCGGTCGTCATTGGCTACGGACCGACGGGGCGCACCGTGGCGAAGCTGCTGCGGGACAACGAAATCCAGCCCACCATCATCGAGCTCAACATGGAGACTGTACGCGGTCTTCGCGACCGCGGGTTCGACGCGGTGTACGGCGATGCCACCCGTCCAGAGACGCTCGTGGCGGCAGGCGTGCCGGCGTCGGGCAGCCTCATTCTCGGATCTGCCGGAATGGCCGACAGCGCGGAGGTCATCCGCGCGGCTCGCGCGCTCAACCCGGAGATCCGCGTCCTCGCACGCGCGCCGTTCCTCCGTGACGTCGACGCGCTCAAGGGGGCCGGCGCCGACGCGGTGTATCCGGCGAAGGAGAAGTCGCGGTGGCCTTCATCGAGAACATTCTCGAAACGCTCGGCGCCACCCCCGAACAAATCGATCGGGAGCGGGCCCGGGCGCACCGGGAGCTCGCCCCGGACAGCTGATCACATAACGCTGGAAGAATGGGACCGGCATATGTATGATTCACACATATGCCGGTCCAATACCCTGACGACAAGACGCTGAAGAAAGGCACCGCCGAGCTGCTCATCCTCGCGCAGCTCGAGAACGGGCCCAGCCACGGCTACGAGATCGGCCAGCAGATCGAAGCCCGCTCGCGCGGCGCCGTGTCGTTTCACGTCGCGTCGCTCTACCCCATCCTCTACCGCCTCGAACGCCGCGGCCTGATCGCCGGCCGCTGGGTCGAGAAGGCCGGACAACGGCGGCGCCGCTACTACACGCTCACCGCCGCCGGGCGGAAGGTCCTCGCCGAACAGCGCCGGAACTGGAGCGCCTTCATGCAGGCGGTGCAGGCCGCCGCCGGGCTGGGTTATGCCTGATTTCAAAGCGTTCGTCCGGCACCATCTGCCGCGGCTCTCGCTGCCGCGCCGGCGCGAGCTCGAGATCGTCGAGGAACTGGCCGCGCAGATCGAGGACACCTACGACGCCCTCGTCGCCAGCGGCCTTTCGCACGACGACGCGTGGCACGAGCTGCAACGGCAGATTCCCGACTGGAAGGCGCTGGCCGACGAGCTCCTCGACGCCGAGCCGGCCATCGTCCGCCTCGCGGACCCCGGGCGCGGACCGTGGCGCGGGCCGCATGAAAGGAACAGTCATCGCCGCGCTTCGGGAATTCCTGGGATCGGGCATCGGCCGCGATCTGCAGTCGGGCATCAGACGGCTGGTGAAGGACCGCGGGTTCACCGTCACCACCATCCTCACGCTCGCCGTGTGTCTTGGCGCGAACGCCGCGATCTTCACCATCGTCTATTCGGTGCTCTTGCGGCCGCTTCCCGTCCCCGCGCCTGATCGGATCGTCGCGATGGGAGATGTCTACCCGACGATCACCCCCAACGACATCCTGTCCAACACCGCACCGTCGTATGTCGATCGGCTTCGAGCGGTTCCGGCGCTCGACGATCAGGCGATGTTCACCTTCTGGTTCGACACGGTTCCGATCGATGGCCTTGCCGAAGAGCTCCGCGGCATGCGAGCGACGCCGTCATTGTTCCGGCTGTTGAGGGTTGCTCCGGCTCTGGGACGAACGTTCACCGATGCCGAGGGCACGATCGGCAGCGACCGAAAGATCATCCTGAGCCACGGCTTGTGGCAGCGCCTCTACGGCGGAGACTCTGCGGTGATCGGAAAGGACCTTCGACTCGGTTGGACCGGACAGCCCTACACCATCGTCGGCGTCATGCCCCGCGGGTTCTCGTTCTTCGATCGGGGCAGCGATGGCCACGCGCGGACGCCTGGTGACGGGATCCAGTTCTGGATACCGCTCGCCTTCACGCCGGCGCAGCTGTCGGACAGCGCGCGCACCCGTTATGGATACTTCCACGTCGGCCGGATGCGGGACGGCGCGACGATCGAGCAGGTCCGCGCTCAGGTCGATGCACTGAACGCGGCGATCTTCCAGCGCTTTCCCGAGCTCGGACTGCCCGAGCTCGGCATGTACACCGCGGTCACGCCGCTGCAGGAGGCGCTCACGCGCCCCGTTCGCCGCACCCTCTACCTGCTCTGGGGCGGAGCCGCGTTCGTGCTGCTGATCGGCGCGCTCAACATCGCGAACCTGTCACTCGCCCGATCGAGCGCACGCGCGCGCGAGCTGGCCACGCGGCTGGCGCTCGGCGCGGGCAGGCTTCGCGTGACGCGGGAACTGATCGTCGAGGGCGTCGTGCTGGCTGGTCTCGGCGGCCTCGCGAGTATAGCCGTCGGCGCGTGGATCGTGCAGACGCTGGTATCCGGCGAGCTGACGAACTTGCCGAACGCGGCGTCCGTGCGAATGGACTGGACCGTCGTGGGATTTGCCGCCGCGGTTTCTGTGGTGATTGGCGCCCTGATCGGACTGGTGCCTGCCGCTGCCATGCGACGCGCGACCCTCAGCCAGGTACTTTCCGACGGGAGCAGGCTCGGCACGGGCGGACGAACGACTCGTCATTTCCGCCGTGCTCTCGTCGTCACGCAGCTGGCGGTTTCGGTCGTCCTGCTGATCGGCGCCGGACTGCTGCTGGCCAGCTTTCGCAATCTCCTCGCGGTCGACGCCGGGTTTCACGCCGAGCGTGTCACCACGGCCACCATCTTTCCTCCACCGTCGCGCTACCCGGATCGCCAGGCCATGGTCGCGTTATTCGATCGCGTCCTCGAGTCCGTACGCAACATTCCCGGAGTCGAGGCGGCAGGGATCACGTCGAACATCGCCCTGAGCGGACGTCTCAGTCCGGCGACGGTCTCCGCGGCGGACCAGAGCCCTCAGCCTGGTGAGGCAGTGGTCCTTCCTTCCGTGGTGAGCGTCACACCGGAATACTTCGAAGCCATGATGACGCCGCTCGTCCGCGGCAGGTACTTCGCGGAGAGCGACCGGGCCGACACGCTACGCGTCGCGATCGTCGACGAACGTCTCGCGTCACGGTTCTGGCCGAACGCGGATCCGATCGGGCAGGCGATACGCCGCGGCGACTCCGGACGCTATACCGTCGTCGGCGTCGTTCGGAGTGTGCGGTTCGAAAGCCTCGCGGGGCAGGCTGAATCAGTCGGCGCCGCCTACTTCCCGCACACGCAGGCGCCCGAGGTGGGGCGTCTGCGATGGATCGCGGTGAGAACCGCGGCCGGGTCCGCCGCCGTCACGCCGGCGGTGCGAGCGGCACTGAAGGCCATCGATCCCGGCCTGCCGCTCTCAGACATCCAGACGATGACCGAGCGCACAGCGCGCTCGGTCGCACCGCAGCGTCTCGCGATGGGCGTCGCGGGTGTCTTCGGCGCCGTCGCGCTGTTCCTGTCGGCCGTGGGAATCTACGGCGTGCTGGCGTACGTGGTCGCGCGGAGAACACGCGAGATCGGCATCCGGCTCGCGCTCGGCAGCACGGCGCGTGGGATCTTCCAGCTCGTGTTCCACGAAGGTCTCGTGCTGGTCGCCGCCGGGCTGGCCTTCGGCCTGCTGGGCGCGCTGGCAATGGGACGGGCGTTGGAGGGCCAGGTCTTCGGCGTGCGGCCGACCGATCCCGTCATCCTCGGCGGCATCGCGCTGGCAACCGCGGCCGTCGCGCTGCTCGCCTGCGTCGTCCCCGCTCATCGCGCGACGCGGGTCGATCCGGTGCACACGTTGAGCGCTCAATAACAAGTGGCAAGTTGTAAACAGCCTAAAGAATCCTTCGTGCGCTTCGTGACGTCGTGTCGTGTGGCGCGTCAGCGCAACTCGTTCTCTGCCGAATTCACTCAACGATGCGGCAGTCGGCCCGGCCGCGCCCGCGGCAGTCTCGAAAGAAGGCGTGCGTCATCTGTGAATAGATGAATGAGCCCCGCACTCCCGCCCTCCCTAGTCGATTCCAATTATTGAGCCGTTCCCGCGATCTTCGTACCATCCGTCCCGGTCCAATCCACCATGCCGCACATCGCGCTCCCCGACGGGCTCCCCGGAATCACCAGTGCCTTCGCCTACCGGCCCGAGACCGCGCGGCCGATGCGCGAGCTGGCTGAGGTGCTGCTGCGCGGGGCGAACACGCTGACCAGCGGCGAACGCGAGCTGATCGCGGCGTTCGTCTCCGCGCGGAACGACTGCGAGTTCTGCCACGCGAGCCATCGCGCGGCGGCTGCGCACCATCTCTCGGGAAACTACAGTCTGGTCGACGCCGTCAGGTGCGATCTGCAGTCGGCGCCGGTCACGGCGAAGATGAAAGCGCTGTTGACCATCGCCGGCAAGGTTCAGCAGGGCGGCAAACAGGTCTCCAACGAGGACATCGACCACGCGCGCGCCGAGGGCGCGACCGACGTCGAGATTCACGACACCGTGCTCATCGCCGCGGCCTTCTGCATGTACAACCGGTACGTCGACGGCCTCGCCACGGTCACGCCGAGCGATCCCGCCCTCTACGATCGAATGGGCCAGCGGATGGCCCGCGAGGGCTACGTTCGCGCCGGCGAATAGATTCACATCCCCTCACCAACGGAGCCGTCGATAGATCGACAGGAGGTGACGTTGCTCACCGGCGACTTTCGCAAGAGACCGATTCTGGTGGTACGCGGCCCTTGCGCTCGCGGTCATCTCGAGCCTCGGCGCGGGCGCCCACGACGCGTATGCGCAGGAAACGACCGGAACCATCGAAGGCGCAGTCACCGACCGGACGACTGGCGCCATTCGCGGCGCGCGTGTGGTCGTCCTCAATCGGGAAACTGGCCTCACCAAGGAGACCGAAACCGCGGCGGACGGCTTCTACCGGGTGCTGTTGCTGCCGGTCGGGCAGTATAACGTCACCGTGAACGCACCCGGGTTCGCGACGCTCGTCCGCGAGTCGATTGAAGTCAATGTGAGCCAGAGCGTGCGCCTGAATCTGCAGCTCGAGCTGTCCTCAGTCTCTGAGACGGTCAAGGTCGAAGGCGGCGCGCAGCTCGTCGACACCTCCAGCAACGCGCTCGGACGCGTCGTCACCGGCCGGGAGCTGGTGGATCTGCCGCTCAACGGCCGCAACTTCACGCAGCTCGGCCTGCTGCAGACCGGCGTCGCGCCGCTCACCGCCGGCGTGGTCACGGCGGGAGGCAGCCTGCGTCAGGGACAGGCCTACGCGGTCAACGGCATGCGCCCCGAGCAGAACATGTATCTGGTGGACGGTGCGCAGAATCAGAATCGCATGGACGGCGGCTACGCGCTGAAGCTGCCGGTCGAGGCGATCGCCGAGTTCCGCATCCTGACGCAGACGGCGCCGCCCGAATACGGCGGCACCGCCGGCGCGACCACGAGCGTCGTCACCCGCTCGGGGACCAATCAGTTTCATGGCGCGGTGTACGAGTTCGTGCGGAACGACGCGTTCGATGCCCGGAACTACTTTTCGGAACATGTCGAGCCGCTGAAGCAGCACCAGTTCGGCGGCACTTTCGGCGGCCCGGTGACCCGCGATCGGCGTGCTGTTCTTCGGCTATTACGAAGGATTCCGCAATACGCAAGGGATGACGACGTCCGCGACCGTGCCCACGGCACTCGAGCGGCAAGGGGATTTCTCGCAGCTCGGCGTGCCGCTCCTCAATCTGGCGGCAGGCGGCGTGCCGTTCCCCGGCAACAAGATTCCGGAGGCCGCCATCAACCCGGTCTCGCGGAACGTGCTGAACATGTATCCGCTCGGCAACGTGTCGCCGTCGATCTACCGCGAGACGGTCATCCTCGAGAACGACTACGACCAGACCGGCGGCCGGCTGGATTTCACCCTGTCTCCCGACAATCAGATCTTCGGGCGCTATTCGTATTCGGGCGGCAACAACCTCAATCCGGTTTCCGTTCGAGGCACGGATGTCCCCGGCTTCCCCACGCGCGACGATTTCGCGACGCATCACGCCACGGTCTCGAACACGCGCATTCTTTCGCCGTCGTTGACCAGCTCGCTGCGCGGCACGTTCCTGCGCCACGAATTCTTCTTCGATCAGCGGCTCAACCGCACGCCGCCGTCCGCGCTCGGATTCGGCTACGAGTCGTCCAATGAGGTCGGGCAGGGTCCGCCGTTCTTCAATGTCAGCGGCTACTCGCCGATCGGCGGCGCGATCACCGGCCCGCGCAACACGACGCAGCACACCGTCGAGGTCCAGAACAACGTCGCCTGGACGAAGCGCTCGCACCTCGTGAAGATCGGCGGCGAGTTCCGGCATACGTCGATCGACATGGTCCAGGCGATCGCCCCGAATGCGTTCTACGTGTTCGCGGGCACGTTTCCCACGAACAACGCGGTCGCCAACCTCCTGCTCGGCGCGCCGGTCACGTTCTATCAGGGCCATGGCGACTTCGCCCGCGACGTCCGGGTCTGGAACGGCAACGCGTACGCGCAGGACGAATGGCGCCTCAACCCGCGCCTGACGCTCAACTACGGCCTGCGCTACGAACGGATCAATCCCTTCACGGAGATCGAGGATCGCCTGAACGGCTTCATCCCCGGCGTGCAGTCGCGGGTCAGGCCCGACGCTCCGGTCGGGACTGGTGTTTCCGGGCGACCCGGCATCGGTTGCGGGATTGCGGACAGCGTTCATGCGTTCATGCCGCGCGGCGGCTTCGCCTGGGATCCGACCGGCTCGGGTGTGTGGTCGGTCCGCGGCGCGTATGGATTGTTCTACGACCAGTTCCAGAACGGCGCGGGGACGTCCTCGCAGGTGGCGATCAGCGCGACACCCTGGGCGCAGTTCGTCCAGTTCAGCGGCGCCGGGCTCAACTTTCAGAATCCCTATCTGGGCAGACCACCTGCCCGCGGCGGATACGTTCGTCCGGCCGTCCACGGTCTTCGCGCTCGACCCCGAGGCGAAGCCGCCGTCCGTGCAGAACTGGAACGTCGAGCGTCCAACGCTCGTTCCTCAGCCGGTATGTCGTGGAGGCTCGATACGTCGGCGCCAGGGGCCGGGACCTGCCGCGGAACGTCGAGGCGAACCCTGCCCTGTTCGGTCCGGGAGCGACGGCGCAGAATGCCGACCGGCGTCGGATCTATGCCGGCTGCCCGGCGGACGGCAGCGCCTGCGCGTTGTCCACCGTCGCGATGCTGCGGAGCGTCGCGCGATCGAGTTATCAGGCGGGTCAGGCGAGCATCTCGCGGCGCTTCGGCGACGCGTGGCGTTCAACGTGTCGTACTGGTACTCGCGAACGTTCGATCATCTCTCCGCGATGAATCTTTCCGGCGCGGCGGCGCGGCCGCTCGCCGGCGAGAACGATCTGGCGCAGAATCCGTTCGATCTCGACGCCGAATGGGGTCCGTCCTTGTTCGACGCGCGGCATCGCATCGTCGCCAGCGCGAGCTGGATTCTGCCCACGATGGGGAAACGGCGCCGGCAGCAGACGAGCCATGCTGGGCGGATGGCAGGTGAATGTGATCCTGGCGCACAACTCCGGCACGCCGTTCACGGTCTCGGATTCGGCGAACGTCGCGCTGCAGGCGAACAGCCCGCCGATCTCCGGGTTCCCCGCCAGCCGCCCCAATCTCGTCGGCGATCCCAACGCGGGACCGCATACCGTCGACGCGTGGCTCAGCCGGTCAGCGTTCGAGCGCTTGAATGTGCAGACGCAGGCCGGCGAGTTCGGCAACGCCGGCCGCAACATCGCGCGCGGCCCCGACTACACGAACGTCGACCTCGCGCTGGTCCGCGATTTCGCGATCGTCCACGCCACGCGTCTGCAGTTCCGGGCCGAGGTGTTCAACCTGACCAATCACGTGAATTTCGGCCTGCCGGTCGCGGATTTGAATTCGGCGAATTTCGGACGGATTCTGTCCGCCGGCCCGCCGCGGTTGATGCAGTTCGCGGTGAAGCTGCTGTTCTGAGGAGTCGTGCACGTTGAGGACGAATCGCGGATCGTCGCGGATCTGCAGCGGTCGTGCACGCCGGCCTGGTCTCTGGCCGGCGTTTCGCGGACAGGGCGCTCGAATACTCGCAAGCCGCCGCGCCGCATCTTTGCGGCTTGTGAATATTCGAGCGTCCTGTCCACGGGCCGCGCGAAGCGCGGGCACGACCGCTCGTCGCGCCGCGGATCAGCAGACTGCCCGGGCCATCCGCAAGAAATCCGCGAAATCCGCGAGAATCCGCGTCTCGTATCCTCAAGGCAGCCGGTAGGCCTTCGGTACATTCTGACGAGGTGCTTCCCCGCGCGCGTCCTGGCGCCGCCCCGCTTCCCAGATCCCGCCCGTCCGGTGCATGATGTCCGGACCCTATGACCTCCAGTGCCAAGCGTCTCGTCGTTCTCGTGCTGCTCGTGTGCTCGATGGGGCTGCTGATTCCGGGGTTGTTCCTCCCCGTCCTCACCATCCGCGGGGTGCTGACGCGCGAGGGGATCGCGAAGGTCGCGCCGATGATGCTCGAGCGCGGGCTGAACGACGAGACCCTCGCCGTGCTCAAGTCGATGATGAACCCGACGATCCTCGCGTTCATGCAGGCGACGGGCGGCGACATCCGCAAGATCGTCATCGAGAAGCTCGGACCGCAGATCTCCACGGCGCTGCAGAAGAACGTCGGCGAGGTCGAGGTCTACGAGCAGACGCGCAGCATCATCGGCGCCGTGCAGCGGCTCTACGAAGTCGGCAGTCCGGTGCCGGCGACGCTGATCCTGCTCTTCAGCGTGATCGTCCCGTTCGGCAAGGCGGCGCTCGTCGCCTGGGCGATGTTCATGACCAGCGAGGGCGCGCGGCGCCGCACCGTGAAGTTCGTCGAGGCGATCGCCAAATGGTCGATGGCCGACGTCTTCGTCGTGGCGCTGTTCATCACCTACCTGGCGGCGCAGGCCAGCGCGACGCCGACCGAGGGCCCGAATGCCGCGCCGGCGATGATCGCGTTCACCGCCCGTGTCGGGCCGGGGTTCTACTGGTTCGCGGCGTACTGCCTGTTCTCGCTCGCCTCGCAGCAGCTCACGGTGCGGATGGTGACGTCGACAGCTGCAGAACCGCAGGGCCTGTCTGAACGGACCTCAGGTTAGCCGCCGGCCGTGAATCACCCGGATGCCAACTGAGAGTTCGCGCGGACGCCGCGATTCCTTCCGCCTAACCGCCTCCGCCAAGGCTACGGCGAGTCTCGCCGAAGCGCTTCGCGCGAAGGCGGAAGGCGGAAGCCACGCAACATCTATTTCGTTCTCGTGCCTCGTGCCGTCGTGCCGTCGTGCGGCGCGAAGCGCAACATCGTGTGCGCCCGACGTACCGCGCACAATTTCGGGTACGATGGCCGCCAGCGAGGAATGCACATGCGCCGCCTGTCCTTCATCACTGCGCTCACCCTGACCCTGGCATCGGTCGCCGCGTCCGTCACGCTGTCGCGCACGCTCGGTGCGGCCGTCGCGCCGCGGCCTGGCATCGACTGGCCCCAGTTCCGCGGGATCGCCGCGGCGGGCGTGGCCGAGGGGTTTTCGCTGCCTGCAACCTGGAATACCGCTGACGGCACCAACGTGCGATGGAAGGCCGCCATCCCCGGCCTGGGGCTGTCGAGCCCGGTCGTGTGGGGGGATGACGTGTTCATCTCCACCTCGATCAGCGGTCAGAAAGACGCCGGCCTGAAGGTCGGGCTGTACGGGGACATCGCGCCGGTCAATGACGACACCGAGCACGAGTGGCGGCTGTATGCCGTGGACAAGAGGACCGGCAAGATCAAATGGCAGCAGTCGGTCCACAAGGCGGTCCCGAAGATCAAGCGGCATACGAAGGCGACCCACGCGAATTCCACGCTCGCCACCGACGGCGAGCGCATCATCGCGTTCTTCGGCTCGGAAGGGTTGTATGCGTACGACCTCAAGGGCAAGCTGCTCTGGAAGAAGGACCTCGGCGTCCTCGATGCCGGCTTCTACATGGTCCCGGCGGCGCAATGGGAGACCGGGAGCTCGCCGATCCTGCACGAGGACGTCGTGATCGTCCTCGCGGACGTGCAGAAGGACTCGTTCCTCGCGGCGCTGGATGCGAAGACCGGGAAGGAACTCTGGCGCACCGCCCGGACCGACGTGCCGACGTGGGGCACGCCGACCGTCCATCGCGTGAACGGCCAGACGCAGATCATCGTCAACGGCTTCCGGCACGCGGGCGCGTACGACTTCAAGACCGGGAAGGAAATCTGGAAGCTCGGCCGGAACGGCGACATCCCCGTGCCGACGCCGGTGGTGAGCGGCGGCCTGATCTACATCACCAACGCGCACGGCCCGATGTCGCCCGTCTACGCGATCAAGGAGACCGCGACCGGCGACATCACGCCGCAGCCGGATGCCACGGCTACGGATCACATCGCCTGGAGCGTTCCGAAGGGCGGCGGCTACATGTGCACGCCGCTCATCTATCGCGGCCTCACCTACATCGTCACCTACAACGGGGTGTTGAGCGTCTTCGACGCGAAGACCGGCGAGCGGAAGCTGCAGCAGCGGCTGCTCGAGAACACCGCGTCCGCGTTCACCTCGTCGCCCGTCGCGAACGACGGCAAGGTCTATATCGCCAGCGAAGACGGGCAGATGATCGTGCTGAAGGCCGGGGAGACGTTCGAGCGCATCGCGACCAACGACATGGGCGCGAGCGTGCTGGCGACGCCAGCGATTTCGGAAGGCCGCCTGCTCGTGCGGACGCAGAACCAGCTCATCTCGCTCGGCTTGAAGTAGACGAACGTCGAAGAATCGGCTGAGCGACCGACGTGGCAGCGCGATGTTCCAACGAGTCGCGGATCATCGCGGACCTGCCGCGGTCGTGCACGCCGACTGTCAGGCGCGGGCGAGCAGAGCGGATTCGTCAGCGACGCGCGGTCCATCGAGCTCGGGTGGTGCCGGCTGCTTCGCCCGGGCTGCTTTCGGTCCGAGCGGCAGGCTGGCCCTGACGAGCTGCTCGGCCGACTGCGTCGACAGCGGCCGCGAGAACAGGAAGCCCTGCGCGTGCGTGCACCCGAGCCGCTCGAGCTCGCGGGCCTGGACGTCGCTCTCGATCCCTTCGGCAACGACGCTCGTGTTGAGCGTCCGGGCCAGGGCCAGAATGCTCTCGACGATGGCGGGACGATCGGGAAGCAGCAGGCTCTTCACGAACGAGCGGTCGATCTTCAGCGCATCGACTGGAAGCTTGTGCAGATGGCTCAGCGATGAATAGCCGGTCCCGAAGTCGTCCAGATACACCTTGACGCCGAAGTCGCGCAGCTCGCGGAGCACACCCGCGGCCTCGCCGGGACTGTCCATCAGCGCGGTTTCCGTGATCTCGACGCGGAGGTCGGCGGGCTTCAGCCCCGCTTCCTGAACCGCGTGCTGCACGACGCGCACGAAACTCTGCTGCATCAGCTGCCGGCTCGACACGTTGACCGTAATGCAGTCCAGGCCGGCGCCGGGGAACCGCCGCTGCCAGTCGGCGAACGTGGAGCACGCCTGCTGCATTACCCAGGTGCCGAGCGGCTCGATCAGGCCGAGCTCCTCGGCAATCGGCACGAACGTGGCCGGCGAGACCGCCTCGCCGTTGCGCGTCCAGCGAACGAGCGACTCGAACCCGACGCACATCCCGGAGGTGAGGGACACGATCGGCTGATAGTGCACCTCGAAGTCGTTGCTGGCCACCGCGCGGCGCAGGTCGTTCTCGAGGCTGAGGCGATCGCGCACGCGCGCGTGCATGTCCGCGTCGAACACTTCATGCCGCGCCTTGCCGCGCGCCTTGGCGTGATACATGGCGGTGTCGGCGTCGCGCATGATCTCGTCCGGATTCGTGTAGTGCGCCGGCCCGTAGGCGATGCCGATGCTCGCGGACGTGAACACCTCGCGTCCGCCGATCGAGAACGGCGCGCTCAGCGCCTCCTGAATCCGGAAGGCGATGCCGTTGGCCTGTCCGTCGTCGACGAGCCCGTTGAGGAGAATCGCGAATTCGTCGCCGCCGAGCCGGGCCAGCGCGTCGCCGTGGCGCAGGCACGACTCGAGCCGGCGTGAGGCGGCAATCAGCAGCTCGTCGCCAACCAGGTGGCCCAGACTGTCGTTGACGATCTTGAACCGGTCGAGATCGAGGTAGAGCACGGCGAACGACGCGCTCGTGCGGCGCAGCTTGAACTCTTCGAGCCGGCGGCCGAGCCCCTCGACGAACACCGCGCGGTTGTAGAGCCCGGTCAGCGGATCCAGGAATCCGACGCTGCGCAACCGCTCCTGCGCGATCGCCTGCTCGGTCGTATCGGTCAGCGATCCGGCAATGCGGTCACGCCGGTTCCGCCCGTCCTTCACTGCCAGACCGCGGCAGAGGAAACGCCTGTAGGTGCCATCCTCGTGGCGGATGCGGTGTTCGTGCTGGAAGACGGGAGTCTGCCCGGCGAGGTGCGTCTTCAACGTCTCCTTGAGATCGGCGACGTCGTCCGGGTGCACGCGCTCGAGCCACTCGTCGGGACGGACGATGTCGGCATGCGCGGGAAGTCCAATCATCGCGCGCCACCGCCCCGAGACGTAGAACTCCCGGGTCTGAAGATTCCACTGCCACAGCCCGTCGTTCGCGCCTTCGGCCGCGAGCGCGAGGCGTTCTCCGGTCTGCTTGAGCTCGCGCTCCGCAAGCATCCGCTCGGTGATGTCGTGCCACAGGAGCGCCGCGCCCCCGGCCACCACCAGGACCTTCACTTCGAGAATCCGTCCGCCGGTGGAAGTGGACAGCCTGACCTGCGGGAGCGTCCGTGACTTCCCGTCGGCGAGCGTCGCTTTGATGGTTCGCGGCAGGTCCGTCCGGGCCAGCGCCGGCACCGCGGTCTCGAGCGTGCGACCCAGCGCCTGGTTGCGGGAACACCCCAGCAGACGTTCCAGCGCATCGTTCCACAGCGTCACGCGGCCGGTGCGATCGACGACGGACATTCCCTGTTCGAGGAAGTCGACGACCTCGCGGCGGCGGTGCTTCTCGTCGAGCTGTTTCACGTAGTCGGCATACGGACCGTACGCGAAGCAGAGCGAAGCGGCCGCGACCGGCAGGATTTCCCACAACTGGCTTTCGATCAGCGCGACGAGACCCGCGGCGATGCTGGCGCCAACCAGGTAGATGGGGCATCCCCGAAGCGTGCTCTTCGGCCAGGAACGGTTGAGCGGCTGCCTTCCGAGCAGCGGCTCGAGGATGTCGGCAAGGAGTCCCTGCGTCAGGTGATAGCCGACGACCGCCGCGGCGATCGGCAGCGCGCGCCACGGCCACACGAACCCGATCGCGGTGCCGGTGAGCGATCGGTAGGCGAGGCCGGCGATCTGCGTGGCGAGCACGGCGATTGCCGCATCGATGACCATCTGGCGTCGCGGGTACGCGCGATCCGGAGACGCGAACCCTGGTGTGAGCGCGACGGCCGCGGCGACGAGCGTCGCGACATCAGGACCGAAGAGCAGCAGCGATCCGAAAACGAAGATGAAGGACGGCGGCATGATCGCGCGGTCCTTCGTCGCTGCCTGCTGGACGGCGAGCAGCGCCGTCAGCATCGCGGCGAGATTCAGACCGGCCAGTTCGAAGGCGAGATTGGAAGACGTCCAGCCGGCAACCTGCGGGAGGAACACCGCAATGACGAGCAGTGCGGCGAGAGCGGCGAAGCCCACTCGAGAAGGAAGTGACCCCATGTCAGCCGACTACACGGTTGATTCCCACACGTCGACCCACATCGGCTCGACGTAGCAAGGCGGACACCAACCGTCCGCTGCTCGCAACTGATTGTCAGCGTGTAACTTGATGCAGGTTCGGGGATCGTAATCGGTGGAAACGTGTGCCGAATCGGCACAGCGCCGCCGCAAACTGTTGCAGCGGCGAGGCGCGAGGTCCTTGCATCAACTCCCAACCTCCAACTCCCAACTCCCAAAGAGAGCCGTTCCTACAGTCGGTGTGAAATGCGGCCCGACATCTCCCGGTCGTCACCAATGCCACCCGACTCTTCGATCGGCTTCGCAGTTTGGAGGTTGGGAGTTGGGAGTTGCGGAGTTGAGAGTTGAGAGGATTCAGTCTTTCATCAACGCGATCCAGTTCTGCACGAGCACCAGGCGCGGACCCTCGCCGGGTCCCGGGGCGACGGGTTTCCACATCAGAAAGCGACCGTCCGGCGCGACGTCGTAGCCGCCGATCCCAGGCCCGTCGCCCGGGCGGTCACTAGAAGAGCACCGCCGGTGGGCCGATGGCGAGAGTCGGCTCGGTCCGCACTGATGAAGACATCAACCGTCCCCTCGGCTGCCCGCGTTCGTCGCGTCGTGCACCAGTGAGATAGAAGACCTCCTTGCCATCAGCGCGAAAAGCGCGGACGCGTGGCGCCTTCGGCGAGCAGCCATTGCCCTGACCCGCTCGGGAACCGTGTGAGGAACAGGTTGATCCTGCCTTCCGGCGGCCTGACGCCGTACGCGAGCAAGCGGCCATCGCGCGAAATCTCGATCTCGGTGACGTTCGGTTCCTCGTCGCCGTTCGCCAACACCGGCACAGCGGATCCGATCGCGCCATCGGCACCCCAACGGCGCGCGGCGCAGCCGGCCGCGGCCGCGATCGTCGATCACGAAGATCAAGGTGCTACCGTCCGGCGTGACGATGATCGGCTGCGATCCGACAATGAACAGCGCGCGGCGTCCGTCTGGCGAGCGCAAATCGGACCGCGTGATCTCGACGGTGGCGCCAGGAACCGGCGACATCGCACCCGCGCGATCGGTCCAAACGAATGACGCTTTCGCCGGCGCCGGCAGCGCATAGGCCAGTGTCCCATCGCTGGCCGCATGAAACGTCGTGGCACCGGCCTGTACGAGGCGCGCCCTGGCCATGTCGACGGGGCCGTCCTCGAATGGGACGGCCCAGAGGCCGGCGTTCGTAGTGCGCCGGAGGAACAGCAGGAATCCTGACGCGTACTGAAACCCGATCAGCGTCGGATCCGACGTGACCGGTATCCGTCGCTGCCCGTCGAACAGCTCGACGAGGTCCATGTCGCCCTTCCGCAGGTGCGTGGCGAAAAGAAGCCGATTGTCTGGAAGAACGGAGATGCCATGGAAGTCGATTTCGGCCTCGGGATTCACCGCCACGTGGACGACCGGCGTGCCTCCGGTCGATGGCACGCTGTACAGACTGTCGCGCCAGACGGAGAAAAGAAGAGAGTTGTCCTCCAGCCACTGCAAATCCATCGCTCGTCCCGATGCCGGAATCTTGCAGATGGAGAAGGCAGGCCCGCCGCCCGCAGAGATGCTGTGAATCGCACCCGCGGCAGCGAACCCAATCTTGAGGCCGTCGGGCGACCACGCGAGATGATCGGCCGTCACGGGTACGGCGCCGAGATCCTGTGCGTCAAGGGCATCGAGGGCACGGACGTGTAAGTGGCCATCGGACACGTACGCGATGCGCGAGCCATCCGGCGACAACGCGAAGCTGGGTGACGCAGCAATGGCCGCGGACAGTTCGACCCGGCGCAGCGGCGGCGGTTCCGGACGCCGAAGGTACCAGACCGCCAGCGCCGACGCGGCCGCGAGTGCCAGCGCGCTGGCGACGAACGCGAGGTTCGCGGCTGAGCTCCCCGGACGCTCCGGCGATGTCGCCGCATCCGTCGGCTGCGACAACAGGATCCGGGCTTCGCCGATGTCGCGGAGGCGCAGCCTGGTGATGTACGCCGCGGTGCCGAGGATGATCCCCATCTCGGTCATCGCCGGCGACGTCATCGTCGGTGAGATCATCGCAGCTGTTGCAGACGAGGACGCGGCGGGATCAAGCGCCTTGGCCAGCCCGAAGTCGAGCACCTTCACGGCGCCGTCGTCGCGGACCTTGACGTTGGCCGGCTTCAGGTCGCGGTGGATGATGCCGGCCTCGTGCGCGGCTTCGAGCGCTTCAGCCATCTGGCGCGCGATGGGCAGCGCCTCGGACACCGGCACCGGCCCCTGGGCGATGCGATCGGCGAGCGTCTGCCCCTCGACGAGCTCCAGGACGAGCGCGCTCGTGCCGGAGCCGTCCTCGAAACCATAGATGTGTCCGATGTTCGAATGATTGAGCGCGGCGAGCACCTGCGCTTCCCGGCGGAACCGCGTCGAGGCGATCCGGGTCGGCTGAGAGCGCGGCCGGAAGGATCTTGATCGCGACGTCGCGATTCAGCTTCGTGTCGCGGGCACGATAGACCTCGCCCATGCCGCCTTCGCCCAGCTTGTTCAGGACGCGGTACGGGCCGACGGTTTCACCAATCATCGCGTCCTCGTGTGCTGGGCTATGGCGGGATCCCGCCGTAGCTCGCGTGTCGTTCGCTGCGCGAGCGGAGGCGGACCGCCCGCGCCGAGCGAGCTGACGACGTCATAGGGACCGATTCGGGTGCCGGGCTGCAGCATGGACGTGCAGATGATAGTGCGTCTCGCTCGAGGCGACGCGAGATGGCAACCAAAAGCCACCCGTCCACCGTCCAAGGGCGGGTAGCACTTTGCTCGCCGGACGCCGGCGCCTCAGCCAGACGTGAACGGTCGAGCCGTTTCGGTCGAGCGCCGCGTGACGCGGGCGCCCCAGCCGGCAGCTGTGGCCCGCGCCGGTCGGACAGGAGGCATCTCACCATGACACGCGCAGGATTCCTCGAGATGCTCGGCCAGGATTTCCGGTACGGTGTCCGCGTCCTGCGGCTCAACCCCGGATTCGCCGCGACGGCCATGCTGTCGCTCGCCCTCGGCATTGCCGCGAACACCGCGATCTTCACCCTGACCGACCAGATTCTGCTGCGTCTGCTGCCGGTCCAGAACCCGCGCGAACTGGTGCAGTTCCGCATGGAAGGCGGACGGGTCGGGTCACAGAACGGCGATGGGCTCCACACGTTCTCGTACCCGTTCTACGTCGCCTTTCGCGATCGCAACACCGTCTTCTCAGGGCTGACCGGTCAGTACACCGAGCGCGTGAGCCTGGTCGCGGGCGACCGCGGCGAGATGATCGAGACGGGCTGGGTGGCGGGCAACTTCTTTCACGTGCTCGGTGTGAAGCCGTCCGCTGGACGCGTGCTCACGCCCGAAGACGATCGTCCTGATGCCGGCGCCCCTGTAGTCGTGCTCCAGCACGGCTTCTGGCAGTCTCGATATGGAGGACGGCAGGACGTTGTGGGATCCACGATCCGGCTCAATGGTGCGCCGTTCACGGTCGTCGGGGTTGCGGCGCCCGAATTCGGCGGCACCAACGCGGGACTCCTCACCCAGCTGTGGGCGCCGGTCACCGCTCGAACAGCGTTGTCGCCCGATTGGCGGGACGACCTGAAGAACGAGCGCTATGCGTGGTTCTATCTGTTCGCCCGCCTGAAGCGCGGCGTCGGCCTCGCGCAGGCGGAGGCGGCAATGCGGGTGCTTCACGACCAGCGCAAACAGGAGGAGCTGCAGGGCGAGTTCTTCCAGAAGTTTCCGGACACCAAGGAACGGTTTCTCCGTGCGACGCTTTCGCTCGTTCCGGCCGATCGTGGGATGTCGGCGCTGCGCAGAACGTTCGAGCGCCCGCTCGTCGTGCTGCAGTGGCTGGTCGGTGTGGTGCTGCTGATTGCGTGCACGAACGTCGCCGGGCTTCTGCTCGCGCGTGCCGCGGCGCGCCAGCGTGAGATCGCCATCCGCAGCGCGCTCGGCGCCAGCCGCAGCCAGGTGGTGCGGCAGCTCTTCGTCGAAAGCATGATTCTCGCAACCGCCGGTGGAGCCGCGGGGCTGTTCCTCAGCACCTGGCTCGCGCGCGGCCTCGTGCGCTTCCTGCCGTACGATCCGGCCGTGCTTTCGCTGTCGACCGCCCCCGATGGCCGGATTCTCCTGTTTACGAGCGTCGTGACCTTTGCGACGGCGGTGCTGTTCGGGCTGCTGCCGGCGTTCCGCGGCTCGCGCGTCGCGGCGGCCGCCACGCTCAAGGACGAAGCCGGTTCGGTCACGAGCGGGCACGGGCACGTGCGCCTGCGGAAGTCGTTCGTCGCGCTCCAGGTGGCGCTGTCGCTGCTCCTGCTGGTAGGCGCCGGCCTCTTCGTACGGACACTCGACAATCTCCGCAAGGTCGATCTCGGCTTCACGCACGGACAACATCGCGATGTTCGGCGTCCGGCCGGCCACTCAGTACGACGACGCACGCAAGCTCCAGGTGTTCCGCACGCTGCTCGAGAGCCTGGCGGCCGTGCCCGGCGTCAAGGCCGTCGGCGCCAACTCGTCGCGGCTGCTGACCGGCGGCCGCTGGGACAGCCAGATCACGATCCCCGGCGTGGAGCCCAAGGACGGCAACGTGCCGTGGAGCTTCTTCAACGCGGTCACGCCCGGATACTTCGAAGCGTTGGGTATCCCGGTCAAGCTGGGGCGCGACTTCAGGTGGAGCGACTGGGGCGGGTCGAGAAAACTCTGCCTCGTCAACGAAACGCTGGTGAAAGACTATCTCGCGGGCACGCATCCGCTGGGCCGCCAGCTCGGTCAGGGCCGCGCCGTGCCCGCGGACACCGAAATCATCGGCGTATTCGCCGACGCCCGCTACCACGACGTGCGCGGGCAGATTCCACGCCAGACCTTCGTCAACCTCGATTCGCGGATTCGCGGCGTCGGCAGCGTGAATGTCTACGCGCGCATCGACGGCGATCCGCGCCCCGTCCTGCCGCTGCTGCGCGCGCAGGTTCGGCAGGTCGACGCGAATCTGGTCGTCTTCGACATGCGCATGATGGACGATCAGCTCAACATGCGGCTCGCCAACGAACGGATGCTCTCTTACCTGTCCGGCGGTTTCGCGCTGCTGGCCACGATCCTCGCGATCGTCGGGCTGCACGGCGTGCTCGCCTTCATCGTCGCGCGGCGCACGCGCGAGATCGGCATCCGGATCGCGCTCGGCGCTCGACAGGGCACGGTGATCCGGCTCGTCATGCGCGAGATGCTGGCCGTCATCCTGTTCGGCCTTGCCGCGGGAGCGACAGCTGCTTACTTGAGCGGGAGCTACGTCGAGGCGCAGCTGTTCGGGGTGAAGGCGGGAGACTGGCCGGTGTTTGCGCTGAGCGTCGCGGCGCTGCTCGCGGCGGCGGCCATCGCGTCATTCGCGCCGGCCTGGCGGGCGTCACGCATCTCCCCGGTGCGCGCCCTTCGCTACGAATGACCCGCTGACACGCCGCACCGCGCGCCCGGCCCCGTGCGGTAGAATCCCTTCCACCATTGACTCCGGGCTCATCAATCGGCCCGTACCGCGTCCTGGGCAAGCTGGGCGAAGGCGGTCCGCCTCCGCTCGCGCACCGAACGACCCGCGAGCTACGGCGCGATCGCGTCGCCTTCGCCGCGCAGCGGCTTTGGCGAGACCTCGCCGAAGTCGCATGACGACACCGACGAGGAGCCAGCAGGTGGACGCGATGATTAGTGAAACCATCGGCCCATACCGCGTGCTGGACAAGCTGGGCGAAGGCGGAATGGGCGTCGTCTATCTCGCTCGCGATCTGAAACACGATCGTGACGTCGCGATCAAGGTTCTGAAGGCGGACATCGCGGCCGTCATCGGCGCCGACCGTTTTCTGTCCGAGATCAAGACCACCGCACAGCTCAAGCATCCACACATCCTGCCGCTGTTCGACTCGGGATCCGACGGGTCGGCGCTCTACTTCGTGATGCCGTTCATCGACGGCGAGTCCTTGAAGCAGCGGCTTCGCCGCACCGGCCGGCTGCCGCTCGCCGAGGCCATCCGGATCCTTCGCCAACTGGCGGACGCCCTCGCCCATGCCCACGCGCGCGGCATCGTTCATCGCGACGTCAAGACCGACAACGTGCTGGTGGCCGATCGCGACGTGTTCCTCTCCGACTTCGGCATTGCGCGCGCGCTCGGTCCGCATGCGCCGGGCGCCACCATGACCGGGACCGGAATGATGATCGGTACGCCCGGCTACATGTCGCCGGAACAGATCGTCGGGGGGCCGGTCGATCATCGGAGCGACATCTACGCGTTCGGCGCGCTGGCGTACGAGTCGTTGACGGGGCTGATGCCGTTTTCCGGCAGCGCGCAGGACGTCGTCGGCGCGCAGCTCAGCGGATCGCCCGAGCCGATCGTGCGGCATCGACCCGATGTCCCTCGGCGCTTGGCGGCATGGTGATGCGGTGTCTGGCGCGAGATGCGGACGCGCGGTGGCAGCGGATGGATGACGTCCTCGCGGTGCTCGATCAGCGCCGACGCTGCGCACGGTGGCAGGGGATGCGGCGAACGCCGGCGCGACGGCGGCGGTGGCTCGGCGCCGGTCGCGGCGCTGGCCGCCGTCGGCGTCGATGGCGGCGGCCTGGTATGTCACCCGTTCGTCCACCGGAACTCGCCGTCGCTCGAAGTCGGACGGATGACCCGCGTGACCACGGACCCCGGGCTCGAGCTCGATCCGGCGGTGTCGCCCGACGGCCGCGCGATCGCCTACGCCGCCGGTCCGCCGGGACGGATGCGCATCTACGTGCGGCAGATTGCCGGCGGCCGGAGCATGCCGGTCACCGGCGACGACGTCGCCGTCGATGAAGCACACCGCTGGCCGCAATGGTCACCCGACGGTTTGCGGATCGTGTACCAGGGCGGCCGCCAGCGTTACACACTCCGCCTGGCGGTCACGACGCCGATGCTGTACGAGGTGCCGGCGCTTGGAGGAACGCCGCGGCGTCTGCTCGCGTCGGTTCCCGGACGGGTCGCCCTCAGTCCGTCGTGGTCGCACGACGCGGCGAGCGTCGTTTTCGGGGCAGCGGACGGTCTCGCCGTTGTTCCGACGGCTCCGGCGGATGCCGGCGGCACGCCGCAGATGCTGGTCAGCGGCGTGGAGCTGCATTCGCCCAGATGGTCGCCCGACGGCACGAAGATCGCGTACGTCAAGGGCGCCTCCCTGTTCACGTTTGGTGAAGAGATGATGGGAAACGTGTCGACCAGCATGCTCTTGATCGTGACGCCCGCGACGGGGCGCGTCAGCCAGATCACCAGCGGCGAATGGCTCGATACGAATCCGATCTGGCTGCCGGACGGCCGAAGACTGCTGTTCGTGTCGGGCCGCGGCGGCGGGCGGGATATCTACAGCATCGGGGTGACGGCGACTGGAGAGCCAGAAGGACAGCCACAGCGCCTGACCTCGGGCTTGAACGCGCACACGATCTCGCTCTCCCGCGACGGCACGGTGCTGGCCTATGCGCTCGTACACGCCGAGCGCCAACGTGTGGTCGATCGACATCCCCACCGCAGGGGTGGCGTCGGTCGCCGACGCCACCCAGGTCACGTTCGGGAGCGAGAAGATCGAGAAAATGGTGGTGTCGCCCGATGGACAATGGCTCGCGTACGACTCGGATCGCAACGGCGTGGCAGACATCTGGAAGATGCGGCTGCCGGCGGGGACGCCAGAGCAGGTCACGAGCGGCCCCAACCACAAGTTCGTGAACGACTGGTCACCCGACGGCCAGGAGATCCTGTTCCACACGATCCGGGACGGCCAGCGCGATGTGTTCGTGGTGTCGGCGGATGGCACTCGAACCGAACAGGTCACGCGGAGTCCAGCGGAAGAGCAGCATGCTGGGTGGGGTCCCGACGGCAACTCGGTCGTCTACGACAAATCGAACGAGACCGGCGACGTCAATCACTGGCAGGCTCATATCGTGACGCGGGCGCGGCGCGGCGCGCCATGGGGCGAGCCGCGCCAGCTCACGAAAGGCGGCAGTTCCGATCCGAAATGGTCGCCGGACGGACGGCTGGTCGCGTACTGCGTGGGCGGACAGCTCCGGGTCGTCGCCCCGGACGGCAGCGGCGAGCGCATCCTCGTCGATGTCGGGCGCGGAAAGGACCAGCTCGACCCGGCATATCCCGTCTGGTCCCCGGACAGCCAGACCATCTACTACAAGGCGTACGATCGCGATCGCCATTCGACGATCTGGTCGGTGCCCTCGGCCGGCGGGACACCGCGGCTGCTCGTGCGGTTCGACGATCCGTCGCGGCGGTCGCTGCGGCGCGAGCTCGCGACCGACGGCAAGCGCTTCTACTTCAGCGTGGCCAGGGACGAGAGCCGATATCTGGGCGATGGAACTGCGGATCAAGTAGCCAAACACACGCAACGACCCAACTCCCAACGGTGCAGAATTCGTCGAGTCCTTCCGCCTTCCGCCTTCGCGCGAAGCGCTTCGGCGAGACTCGCCGTAGCCTTGGCGGAGGCGGTCACGGCGGAAGGCTAGATCGCCACGGTCAGCGCCGCCGTAAAGCCGCTCTCGACGCTGCCGGAGACCGTTGCGAGCTCGAGGGCCGAGCCGTCGCTGAACACGTTGTCGGTCGCGAGCGACACGCGCGCGAGATTCGCGATGCTCGACTCATACCCGGCCGTCGCATACACCTGATCGCACGCCGCCTTGGGCAGCGCGATCTGCGACGTCGCGACCTTGTTGGCCACGTTGGTGGCGGCGGCAACGCTGGGGAACACCTCGAAGTGGATGTGCGGCCAGCGGCCCTGATAGCAGCCGGGGAAGATCGCGTTGAACGTCACCGTCCCATTCGAGTCCGCCTCCTGGACACCGCGAAGGTAGTTCTGATTGGTGACGCCCGCGGAGTACAGCGAATAACGGCCGAGCCTGTCGCACTCCCAGATATAGACCGCGCGGCCCGCGAGGGGCGAGCACGAAGACGAGGACACGATCGTCAGCGCGATCGTGAGCGGCACCCCGTCGGCCGTGCCGGTGAGTCCGCCGAAACTGGAGCGGATGTCGGTGCGCACCACGTCCGACAGACTCAGGACGGATGGTCCGTTGGACCCGTCACCCGGGAACGGTCCTGCCGTTTCCGCCGGGATCCTGCTGCACGCGGTGCTTCCGGTCCCGCCGCCGGAGTTTGCGCTGGCGTCGCTCGGCGACGTCGGACTGTCTCCCCCGCAACCGAGCAGCTGCACGCTGCCGAAACACGCGCCGAGACCCGCGGCGATCCGCAGCAGCGTCCTTCTATTCATGCTCTCCATGGCGGTCCCGGTCGCCGCGAGATCGCGATGCAGGCCGCCGAAGTCGTCGTGATGCTCATGTCCCATTGATGAACCCTCGTTCACGCGCCGGTCAGTGTGGTCGAACCGGCCGAATTCCGATGCCTCAGTAGACAGGAGAGATGTGGCGTAGATGTGGCACATATTGGACAAAACGTTGGTTCAAGGGTTCAGGGGTTCAGGGGTTCAATGGTTCCAGGTTCAGGGGTTCTGGGGTTCAATAGTTCCGAGATTCAGGGTTCGAACACTTGAACCTGTGAACCCGAACCTGTGAACCCCTGAACTCCTGAACCTTTGAACTTCGTGAGATCAGTGCCCTCCCACGTCATCGTGATTTCGGGCTCGATGGGCAGCGGCAAGACGACCGTCCTGGGGGAGGCGTCGGACGTGCTCTCGGCCCGCCAGATTGCGCACGCCACCATCGATCTCGATGCCATCGGTACGGTGCTGGTCGCGGATGCCGTCGCGCGCGATCTGGTCTCTCGCAACCTCGAGGCAATCTACGCGAACGTGCTCGGCGCCGGCGTTACGCGGATCCTGCTCGCCGAGGCCGTCGAAGATCGCGACGGCCTGACCCGGCTGCGCCGCGCGATGCCGGGGGCAGAGATCGTCGTGTGCCGGCTCACTGCCACCGTCGAAACGATGCAGCGCCGGCTGCGCACGCGCGAGCCCGGCATGCTCCAGGAACAGTTCGTGACACGCGCGAGCGAGCTCGATCGCGTGCTGGAGCGTGCGGCCCTGGAAGACTTCACCGTCGCGAACGACGGCCGATCGATCACCGACGTCGCGCGCGAGCTCCTGGAGCGCGCCGGGTGGATCGCGCCGGCACGCGGATAGAGGCGGCTCTCGTTGGAGGCGAGCGTCGGAGTGTTTCTGACGAGTCGCGGATCCTCGCGGATTGCACAGCGGTCGTGCACGCCGGCCTTCCAGGGCCGGCGTCTCCTGGACCGGATGGATGAGTAATCACAAGCCGGTCAGAGTCTCGCTGGCTTGTGATTACTCACCCATCCGGTCCACGGGCCGCGCGAAGCGCGGGCACGACCGCTCGTCGCGCCGCAGATCAGCACGCTCGCCCTGGCGATCCGCGTCGATCCGCGAAAATCCGCGCTCGTGAATCCAAAAGGCCAGGGCGTCCCCTTCGATCCACCACAGGCAAGGTTGCAGCCGCCATCCGACATACGATCAGCGCATGAGCAGAACGAGAGTCGCCGTGCTCGGCGCCGGATTCATCGCCGAGATTCACGCCGAATGCTTTCACCGCTTCGTGCCCGACGCCGAGATCGTCGCTGTCTACTCGCGAACCGAGCACCGCGCGCGCGCGTTCGCGCAGAAGCACGGCATCGCGCGCTGGCTGACCAATCTCGAGGAGGCACTCGCGCAGGTCGACTGCGACGTGGTGGACATCTGCCTGCCGAATCACCTGCACGCCCGCCTCACGATCGACGCCGTCGCCGCCGGCAGGCACGTGATCATCGAGAAGCCGCTGTGCCTCACCCTCGACGAAGCGGACGCCATGATCGCGGCGGGCCGGACGCACGGGCGCAAGCTGATGTACGCCGAGGAACTCTGCTTCGCACCGAAGTACGAGCGGGTCCGGCAGCTCGTGCGCGAGGGCGCCGTCGGATCCGTCTACTACATGCGCCAGTGCGAAAAGCACTCCGGCCCGCACAGCGACTGGTTCTACGACATCGATCAATCGGGTGGCGGCGCGCTCATGGACATGGGCTGTCATGGCTTCGCCTGGTTCCGCTGGATGCTCGGCGGCAAGCCGCGGGTGCTGAGCGTGTACGCCCAGATGCAGACCGGCCTCATTCATCGCGGCCGGACACGCGGCGAAGAGAATTCGCTCTGTCTCGTCGAATTCGACGGCGGCGTCGTCGGCATCGTCGAAAACAGCTGGGCGAAACTGGGGGGCATGGAGGACCGGGTCGAGGTCTGCGGCACCGGCGGCATCGTCTATGCCGATCTGTTCATGGGGAACTCCACGCTGACCTACAGCGAAAAAGGTTACGGCTACGCCATGGAGAAGGCCGGGGCGACGCAAGGCTGGACCTTCACCAATTTCGAGGAAGCGTTCAATCAGGGCTACCCGCACGAGCTGAAGCACTTCATCGAGTGCGTGCGCAACGACACGCCGCCGCTGACCACTGCAGAAGATGGGCGGGCCGTGCTCGAGATGCTGAATGCGGCGTATCACTCGGCGCGGATCGGCCAGAAGGTGGCGCTGCCCTTCAGGCCGTCGGTGGCCAAACCCGTCGATTTGTGGCTCGGCCAATGAATCTGCTGCGCTTCGATTCCGAGCCGGCGTGGATTGGCGCGGTGTGTTCGTTCTGGCGGGACCGGCTCCGCGAAAAGCCGGACTTGAAGATCTGTCTGCCCTCGGGGACGACGCCCGTGGGCGTCTATGCGGAGATGTCGCGCAGCGCCAGGGAAGGGCTCGTCTCGTTCGAGCACGCGACCGTGTTCGCGCTCGACGAGTTTGGAGGCCTCGCTCCCGACGATCCCGGTCGCACCAGGCATACACTGCAGCGGCAACTGATCGACGCCGTGAATTTGCCATCGGCGGCGTTCCGGTATCTCGAACCGGACGAGCCCGATCTCGCGCGGCACTGCCTGGACTACGACGCGGCGATCGGCGACGGATTCGATTTGATGGTCCTCGGGATCGGGCTCAACGGACATCTCGGCATGAACGAGCCCGGCTCACCCGTCGACAGTCCGACGCGCCGGGTCGAGCTGCACGGCGCGACGATTCAGTCGTCGGCGAGATACTTCACGCATCTCGACCTGCCTCGCTGGGGTCTCACCGTCGGCCTGAAGGCGGTGCGCGCGTCGAAGGAAGTGTGGCTGCTCGCGAACGGAGCGGCCAAAGCCGACATCGTTCAACGGACCGTGCGTGGCGAGATCGTTACGGCCAACCCCGCATCATTGCTGCGCACGCATCCGAACTGTTCGCTGTTCGTGGATCGAGACGCCGGCTCGTTGCTCGGCGATGCTCCAACTTAGGGGCGGCAGGACGGCCTGGTGGTTGCCGTAGAAAAACGAAAAGGCCCTGACGGACCGTCAGGGCCCTTTGCTAGGTCCGGACTGTCCCTACGAGCACTTCGTCTCGAGATGCTTAAATGACTTCACGTTCAGCCGCGGCTGGTCGCTGGCCGAAGCGCCCGCTGGCGGGGCCGCTCCGCCGGCCGGCGGCGCGCCCGCCGCTGGTGACGAGGACTTCGCACCCGGCGTGATCGCCCCGGTGGCTTCCACCATATGTCCGACGTGCTCCTTCAGGTTCGTGCCAGCCGGCGATCCGATCAGGCGAACCGTCTGCTTCATCGCCGACGGCGCTCCGGCTGTCCCCGCGGTTTCGCTGGCGGGGGCCGCGTCCGCGAGCACGAAGGATTCCGGCGTGTCACCGGCCTTCAAACAGCCCTTCAACGTCACTGTCTTCTCAGCAGCGGCTGACTGATCGGGCTTCGCCGCCGGCGTCTGACCTGCCGGGGGCGGGGTCTGTGCCGCGAGGCCGACTGCAAAAGCCATCGCTGTACAGGTAGAGATGATCAAACGTTTCATTAGCTCCTCCTTCGGCGCACTTGAAACTGTAGCAATCGGAACTGCAGAAACCGCGCCACGGATGTGCACCTGGCTGAGCCGTTGCGCTTCCGCGCAGCGAGCGCGGGCAAAAGCCGCGGTTTTGTGGGAACTCGGAATCGGGAACTGGTTGAGGTGGTCGTTGGCGCGATCGCAGATACACCACGAGCGGCCGGGCTCCGTGTCTGAGTTTCAGACAGACAGGGTAAGCAATTCAGTGTGTCGTGAAACTCGACCGTCAAGCTCGGCCGGGACTAGAATGTCGCCATGCTGTCACGCCTGTTCTCGACCGTCCTCGTCGCTTCTCTGACGTTCGCCGGCCACGCGTTCGCCGAGGTCCGCCTGCCGGGGATCATCAGCGACCACATGCTGCTGCAGCGCGACGTGCCCGCGCGCATCTTCGGCAGGGCCGATCCCGGTGAAGCCGTGAGCGTCGCGTTCCGCGGCCAGAGCGTGCAGACGGTCGCCGATCCGCTCGGCCGCTGGGAGGTCTGGCTCCAGCCCCTGGCGCCGGGCGCTGCCGCCGAGATGACGATCAGCGGGACGAACACGATCAAGATCGCCGACGTGCTGGTCGGAGACGTCTGGGTCGGGTCCGGCCAGTCGAACATGCAGTGGGCGGTCCGCCAATCAGCCAACGCCGAGACCGAGATCGCCGCGGCGAAATACCCGCAGATGCGATTCTTCTACGTCCCCCGCAAGCCCTCGCCCGTGCCGGTCGAAGACGTGGACGCGAAGTGGGTGGTGTGCACGCCGGAGTCGGCGAGGGACTTCTCGGCGGTGATGTACTACTTCGGCCGCCAGATGCACCAGGATCTCAAGGTCCCGATGGGATTGATCCATACGTCGTGGGGCGGCACCCCGATCGCGTCATGGATCAGCGGACCGTCGCTCGTGGCCAACACGCGGCTCGAGCCATTCCTGACCTACTGGCAGAACGTCATCCTGCAGTACCCGATGGGCGCGAGCCGCCACGAGCAGGCGATCAAGAAGTGGGAAGCGAGCGGATCGCAGGGCGCTCGACCCGCGGCGCCGATGGGCCCCGGGCACGCGCACGAGCCGACGTCGCTCTACAACGGGATGATCGCGCCCGTCGTCAAGTACACGATCAAAGGCGCGCTCTGGTATCAGGGGGAGACGGAAGCCGGCCGCGCGCAGGGTCATGTCTACGGCGAGGCGATGATGACGCTCGTCCAGGACTGGCGCCGCGCCTTCGGTCAGGGCGACTTCCCGTTCTACTGGGTGCAACTCGCGAACTACGGCAACGCGGCGAAGAACGGACACTGGATGAAGGTGCAGGAAGGCCAGGTCAAGGCCACCGTGCTCCGCAACACCGGCGTCGCCATCATCAACGACATCGGCAACCCCACCGACATCCATCCGACCAACAAGCAGGACGTCGGCTGGCGGCTGGCGATGCTCGCGCAGAACCGCGACGCGAGCCCGCTGTACAGGCAGTTCACCCGCGAGGGCACTGCCATCCGGATCTGGTTCGACAACGCGGGGAAAGCGCTGAAGACGCGCGGCAACGCCGCGCTGACCGGCTTCCAGATCGCCGGACCGGACGGCAAGTATGTCGCGGCGACGGCGCGCATCGAGGGGACGACCATTCTCGTGTCGAGTCCCGAGGTGACCAATCCGTGGTCCGTCCGCTACGCCTGGGACTACAACCCCGACGGCAATCTGATCAACGCGGCCGGGCTGCCGGCGTCGCTCTTCAGGACTGACGAAAACGACGATCGAGTGAGGTGAGCGCACGTGACGCACGTGCCACGTGCCACGTGCTGTGTGCGCACGTGCTTTCCGTGCTACGTGCTGCGTGCTACGTCCTCACGTGCGTTCGTGCTACGTGCGGACGTGCTCGTGCTACGTGGACTTCACGTGCTACGTGCGCCAGCCGAAACTGCGAACGGCTGCGGCCTCGTTGTCGAACGTCTCGAACACGATGAGCAGCTTGAGCATGCCGAACAGGCTCTCGCTTCGCCGGGTCAGGTTGAGCAGCTTCATGTCGCCGCCGCCTTCGCGGATCGTCTTCAGCTTGGCGACGAGCATGCCCACGCCGGAGCTGTCGATGTAGCTGACGCCGCCGAGATCGAGCACGATCTTGGAGCGTCCGCGGCCGAGCAGGTCGTGAACCTGGCGCCGGAACGCCAGATCGCCATCGTCCATCAGCATCTGGCCGGCGAGCACCAGGACGGTCACGTCCCCGGCCTCGCGTTCTTCAATCGTCAATTTCGAATCGTCTGTCATGCCATCCCGATCCGTTTTGCGTGTGGAGCCCCGATTGTATCCGGCCGGCGCGCCGCGTGGGAGCGCGAACGAGCCGACGGCGGCGCACGAAGATCACAAAGGACGCAAAGGCGCTTCGCGCTTCACGAAGGCCACGACGTCACGAAGTCACGAAGCCTTGTGAGAAACATCATTCGTCGTGCCGTCGTGTCTTCGTGCCGTCGTGCGGCGCGGTAGCGCGGTCGTCAGCCACCGCGGCGATGGGCCATTCATGTTGACATGCCACATGAGTTGAGCGAGTATTCATGTGGCATTTCGACAGGAGCAACCGCGTGGAATCGAAGCTCGACATTCTCCAGGGCACCCTTGATCTGATGGTGCTGCGCACGCTTGTACAGCCTCGGCGCCCTGCACGGCTACGGCATCGCGCGCCGAATCGAGCAGGTCAGCGGCGACCGCGTCATCCTCAACCAGGGGACGATCTATACCTCTCTCGTCCGGCTCGAGCAGCGCGGCTGGATCAAGTCGAAATGGGGCGTCTCGGAGAACAACCGCCGGGCGAAGTTCTACAGCATCACCAGGGTTGGCGAGAAGCAGCTCGTGGTCGAGACCGAGTACCTGGGAGCGGCTGGCGGCGGTGATGGGGCGCGTGCTGTCGAGTGGGGAGGGCAACCGATGAAGCAGTCATTGCGCGTCATCTGGTCGCGTCTGTGGGCGCGGGTCGAGGAACGAGCGACTGGACCGCGAGTTCGACGAAGAGCTGACGACCCATCTCGAGTTGCTGATCGACGAAGGCCGCCGGCAACGGCTTGTCGCCGGCCGACGCGCGGCGTCAGGCTCTGCTCCGGCTCGGCCGGCCTGACCTGCTCCGTGAAATGCATCGCGAACAGCGAGGGGTGCCTGTGCTCGACGTGCTGGCCCAGGATCTCCGTTACGCCGTGCGCATGATGCGGAAGGCGCCAGGATTCACGGCCATCGTGACACTGTCGCTCGCGTTGGGGATTGGCGCCAATACCGCGCTGTTCAGCCTGGTCGACGATCTGCTGCTGCGTTCGCTGCCGATTAGCGAGCCCGATCGCGTGGTGCAGATCCGGACGACGGTCCGGGCACTCGGACTGAACAAACCCTTCGCCCTCTCCCCGCCGGCGTTCGAGTACCTGACCACCCACAACCAGGTGCTTTCGGAGATCGTGGCTTTTCAGCGCGTGGACCGGCCCGTGCTGACCGTCGACGGCGCGATGGAGCCAAGCAAGAGAGTGGAGCTGGTCTCGGAGAACTTCTTCCGCGATCTCGGAGTGGTTCCCGCAGCCGGGCGCTTACCGGCGCCCTCGGACGATGCCGTCGCGGTGATCGGCCATGGCTGGTGGCACACGAGGTTCGGGGGAAGCGACGCCGTCGTCGGCCGCATCTGACCGTGAACGGCCGATCGCATTCCATCGTCGGCGTTGCCCCGCCGCGCTTCCACGGGCTCTCGATTGAAGACCCCGCGGACGTCTGGATATCGACTCGCGGCACGACGCAGACAGCTGATTGCCCGTCTGGAGCCGGAGGTCTCCCCCACCCAGGCGCAGGCAGCGCTGCAGCTGATGATCAACCAGCTCGCGAAAGAGATGCCAGGGGCGCTGCCCGGCATCGGGCCGAACATGTCCCTGCAGGTCGATGTGCTTCCTGCGGGCAAGGGGATCTCGAGCCTGCGCGATCAGTACAGGCGGCCGCTCCTGGCCCTCACCGTGCTCGTCACGCTCGTTCTCCTGATCACCTGCACGAACGTCGGCAATCTGCTGATGGTGCGCAGTACGTCGCGCAAACGTGAAGTGACCGTGCGCGTGGCGCTCGGCGCAGGCCGAACGCGAATCATCGTCCAGTACCTGCTCGAGAGCGCTGTGCTCGCGCTTCTCGGCGGCGTCCTCGGACTCGTCATCGCGCGCTGGGGTGTGTCGATCCTGTTGTCGATGCTGCCCCTCGTGGAGATTCCGGAAGCCCTCGCCTTCGAAGTGGACGCGCGCGTGCTCGGCTTTGCCGCCCTGGTGTCGCTGGCCAGCGCGTTGCTCTTCGGCCTGGTGCCCGCCTGGCGTGCGACCGAGTGCGATCTCCGACCGCGCTGAGAACCAGTCAGACGACCACGCCGACGAGGAGCGCCCGCCGTCTGGGCCGGCTGCTGGTGGGCTGCCAGGTGGCGTTGTCGGTGCTGCTGCTCATTGGAGCGGGCCTGTTCGTGCAGACGCTGCGCAATCTCAATCGGCTCGACCTCGGGTTCGACCCCGGTCAACTCCTGCAGGTGTCAGTCGACACGCGGTCCAGCGGCTACGGCAAGGGGCAGGTGGGGCCGCTCTATCGCCTGCTGCTCGAGCGCGTCGCGGCGATTCCCGGCGTCCGGTCGGTGACGGCCATTCGAAATCCTCTGATGGGCGGCGGTGCCAGCCGCGGGATCGATGTCGATTCCCGGCGTCGAGCTCGCTCCCAACGAATCGTGGGACGTGGCGGAATCGGTCCTGCCTTCTTCGAAACGATGGGAATCCCGTGTTGCAGGGACGCACGTTCACTGACGCGGACTTCCGGGGGGAACAGCGCGCCGTCGTGATCAACGAGGCCTTCGCCCGGCGCTATTTCCCCGGCAGGAACCCGTCGGCAAATTCGAGTCGGTGGCAGGCCGGACTTCGAAATCATCGGGGTCGTCCGAACGCGAGGCTCAACGGCGTCCGCATCGAGGCGGGGCCGATGATGTACTGGATGGCGCCGACGGAGCCGGACCGCTTCAACGCACTCGAAGTCCGGACCGCCGGCGACCCGGCGCCGGTGGCGCGGGCGGTTCGCGACGTCGATCGGCGGCGTGAACCCGCGGCTGCTGATCGACATCAGGACGATGGACCGGCAGATCGACTACACGCTGGCGCAGGAGCGGATGGTGGCGGCGACCAGCGCGTTCTTCGGCCTCCTCGGCCTGCTGCTCGCGTCCATCGGCATCTTCGGCGTCGCCGCCTCGACGGTCTCGCAGAAGACGACGGAGCTCGGCATCCGGATGGCGCTCGGCGCCGACCGCTGGTCGATCGTCCGCGAGTCGCTGCGCGACACGATGGTGGTGTTCGCCGCCGGACTGGTCGCGGGGCTCATCCTCGCGATCGCCGCGGTCCGGCTGACGTCGAGTTTCATCGCCGAGTTGTTGTTTGGACTGACTGCGACCGACGCGGTAAGCATCGTCGCAGCGGTGCTCGTGATGATCGCCGTGGCGCTGATCGCGTGCATCCTGCCGGCGCACCGCGCTACCCGGATCGATCCGATCACCGCGATTCGCTGCGAATGATCATGGTCGGTTCAAGGGTTCAGGAGTTCAAGGGTTCAAGCGTTCAGGGCTCGACGACGGCTACTCCACCCTGAGCGCCGGGCGGGGATGGCGCTGGCGATCAGCGCCGCGAGCACAGCGGGGCCCCGGCACCGGCGAAGGCAGCGGATCGGGCGGTTCGAGGCCGAACAGGAACGCTCTCGACGCCGCGCTCAGGGACCAAGCCGCAAAGGCGCCCGCCACGAGGTCGCAGCCGACCAGCACTGAAGCTCTGACCAGCACCATCGCGACGACGGCGGCGAGCATCAGGCCAAGGACGATGGGCCGAGGCACGCGCGACCAGTGACCCGTCAGCATGGGAAGCGCCGCTCATACGCTGTAGAGAAGCGCATCGCCTTGGCGCGAGAAGCTCAGCGGCCCTGCACTGACCGCCGGAACGACGACCGGCTCCGCGGTTCCGGTCACGCATGGGTCGAGGCGCTGAGGGAAGTGCCGCACCCTCGGCCGTGGTCAGCGGTATGGTAGTATGGCAGTATGGTAAAGCTGACGTTCTCGCTGGACGAGGACACCGTGACCGCTCTTCGAAAAGTGGCGGAGCGCACGAACAAGCCGCAGAGCCAGGTCGTTCGTGAAGCGATTGCCGAGTACGCCGCGCAAGAGGACACGCTGTCCGAAGCGGAGCGGGAGCGCCTGCTCGCCGTGCTCCGTCGGATCAAGGCGCGCCGGCCGACCCGATCGGCAGACGAGGTCGACCGCGAGCTCGAAGCGATACGGCGCGCGCGCCGGACCGGCTGGAGCCGCGCCGTGCGATGAGGATTCACCTGGATACGTCGGTGCTCGTCGACGCGCTCACGGGGCCGCGCCGATCCTACGCCGCGCTGGAACGCGCGGTTGCTGCGGGGCATGTGCTGGCGATTACCAGTCTCGCCCTGTACGAATGGCTGCGTGGTCCGCGGACGGAAGCGGAGGTCAGCGATCAGGAGTCGCTGCTGCCGGCGGCCGAGGCATGCGCGTTCGGTCCCGGCGAGGCCAGGCGGGCCGCCCAGTTGTACCGCCGCCTCAAACGCGCCCGCGGCCGCGATCTCGACATCGCGATCGCCGCCTGCGCGCTCGAACATGACGCACGGTTGTGGACGCTGAATCCTGACGACTTCCAGGACCTCGAGCCGTTGAAGCTGTACGAGCCCGCCTGACGCCTGCCCGCGGGTGCATCTCGAGGCCGGATTCGCGAAGACGGCGAGACGCCGCGCCGCCTTGTCAACGTCATGTTCGAAAGGTCGAAGCGGCAGTGATCATCGTCGCAGAAGGCCACACGCTCGCGAACGCGCTCCTACGGATGGGCGTGTGCTATCAGAGGCTTGGGGACCAGCAAGCGACCACGCTCTTCCAACGGATCGTGCGTGAGTTTCCAGAGCAGAAGGAGGCGGCGAGCGCGGCGTCGGCGCGGCTCGATCGGCGCGAGCCTGAAGCGGTCGCTGCCGGTGTTCTCAACCGGCAGGTGTGGTCGGGACCGGAGGTGGACAACATGGGCACCATCTCCGCAGACGGGCGACATCTCTCGTTCGTCGACTGGGATACGGGCGATCTCGCCGTGCGTGACATGGCGACTGGTACAAGCGCCGGTTGACCAGCAAAGGGTCGTGGCAAGATTCGGAAGACTTCGCCGAATCGAGTGCGTTCTCCCGTGACGGATCGCAGATCGCTTACGCCTGGTTCAATGGGAAGTCGCAGCGTTACGAACTACGCGTCATCCGCCCGAATGCCCAGGGCGCGAGCCAGCCCCGCGTGCTGTTCGATAATCCGGATGTCTCGTGGATCGCCCGGTACGACTGGACGCCGGACGGCAAGCGCATTGCCGTCCAGCTGCAGCGGCGCGACCGCAGCGCGCAGATCGGCCTGCTCGCTACCGGCGATGGGTCGTTCGTGCCCTTGCAGTCGACCGACTGGCGCGGGTCGACGAGGTTGTTCCTGTCGCCCGACGCGTCGCTGCTTGCCTACGATCTCCTCGATGAGTCCGGGGCCGGCACTCGCGACGTCTTCGTGATGCGGGTCGACGGCGGCGCACGATTCAGCGTCGCACCCCACGACGCCGACGAGACAGTCCTTGGTTGGGCGCCTGATGGCAGAACCCTGCTGTTTGTCAGCGACCGATCCGGCTCGAAGGATCTGTGGGCGGCGCGGATCGCGGGCGGCAAGCCCGACTCCGCAGCGATCCTGGTTAGAAGCAATCTGGGGACTATCAGCGACAGCCTCGGCCTGGATCGCTCCGGGGGGCTGACCTACAGCATTCGCACCAGTGCGGTAACCATTGCCCTCGCGACGATCGATCTCGAGCGCGGCGTCGTTGTTTCAGGCCCACACACGCCGTTCGAAAACTATCTCGCCACTGTGCGCGCTCCGGATTGGTCGAGCGACGGCGTGCTCGTGGCGGTTGCTGAACGGTCGCGCACGCGGGCGTCGTTGACGTTTCCGGACGAATGAGGGGAGGCGTCTCCGTGATGTGCACTTGCCATTGAGCTACATTCAGCGCCCACGCTGTGCACCTGACGGCTCGATTACCGTCATGGGCGTGGACTTGAAAGGCCGTCAGGGCATCTACCGGTTCGACCTCGACGCGGGTCAAGCTACCCCGATCGTCTCAGGCGGGGCGGACACAGACAGAGTGTTCGCGCACTGCGTGGCTGGACGCCACACGATTGCTGTATCAGCGCAATATCGGCGGCAGCGGCCGATCGCTGATTTTGCGAAACGTCTCCACCGGGGAGGAGCGTGTGCTGGTTGACCACCCGCGACTGCACGGCCACTCGCCTGCTCCCGACGGTCGCGTACGCCATCGACGACCAGGACGGGGCGGCGGCGATTCTCAATTCGATCGACCTTGCGACCGGCGCGACAACAGAAATCCTGCGTATCGCCAAGCCTGCCCAGTTCGGGAACCTGCTGCTCTGGACGCCGGATGGTCGCGCAATCCTCTATGCCAGAAATGAGAAGGGCAAGCCGTCGTTATGGGTTGTTCCGGCTGGCGGTGGAGAGTCCCGAGCGCTGAACCTGGAGCTCAGTCTGGGCTACGCCTCGATGAGGATCCATCCGGATGGCCGTCAGGTCGCTTAGCACACCGGCCGGAATGCGATGGAGTTGTGGCGGCTGGATAACTTCCTGCCCTCGCAACCGACCACGGCGCCGCGGCGATAGCCACTCGAGGACGTGAATCGGGGCCACGGCGATGTCAGCCAGTCGTCGTGGCTCCGGATGAAGGAATTGCGCGGCCTCGCGGAGATCAGTTCCACCGTCGCCGTAGACGACCGCTCGTTTAGAGCGCCAGGACATCCGAGCCAGACATCTTCTGCAGGAGCGCCGCGTCCGCCGTGGCGAGCTTCCAGCCGCGCAGGCGTGCGTGCGCGGCGAGCAGGCGGTCGAAAGGGTCGCGCGTCCAGCTGACATCGCACGCCGCCGCGAACCATCGACCCGAGGGTGGATCGTCCAGCCGCCAGCGCGCGCTGGCAGCGAGCGTCGCCGGCGATGCCTGGCCGGCAAAGCGGACACGACCGACTTCGGAGAGAAACTGCAGTTCGAGTACGGTCGCGGGTGAGAGAAGCAGTCGGGGCAACTGCTCGAGCGGCCGGGCGCGGCGGTGCCCCTGCAGGAGCCAGATCGCGGCGTGCGTGTCGAGCAGGATCATCGGCGCTTCCGACGAGGTACGAACTGCATTCCCTTCGTCGCGTCCGCCCGCCACGTCCACTGCCCGCTGCTCACCGCCGGGTCGACGAAATCGAACACGGCTTCGTCAGCCGCGACCGCCCTCCGGCCAACTTCGGCGACCACGCGGAACCTGACGCCGCGCCGCTCGATGATCACGGGCAGGCCCTTCTCGGCCGCATCGAGAATCTCGCCGAACCGGGCCCTGGCCTCCGCGACCTTCATGTTCCCCATGGCTGTACATGTACACGCCCGCGGCACAGGCGCCGTGGCGGATCGCGCCGTCGTCCATTCGAGGCCAGGCTGACACAAACGTGACACTTCTCTGACTGCCGTCTCAGGGCGTGGCGCTAAGATACGCGCCGGTGTTCCCTCGTCCCCTCGCTCTCATCGCAGCACTGGTCACGACGACGGTGATCGTCAGTAGCGTCTTCGGCGGGCTGGCCTGGCGGCTCATCGGTCAGGAGCACGCAATCGACGAGCAGCGCGTGCGCGACAGGCTGGAACGCAGTGCCGATCCGATGTGCTGATCAAGGGCTACGACGTCATCTACCGGGAGACCGCCGGGCTGCATAACAACCTGCACTTCCGCGCGACGTTCGCCGACGGGCTGCTCACGCTTTTGCCGACGAAGTAACCGGCCTTCGTGGAGCCCATGGCGATGGCCCCGAGCGCACGTCAGCGGCCATTCGTGCTCACGTTGGAATAGTCCTTCCACAGCCATTCCAACGCCTGCGGCAGCGTCTGTTGTTTCACGCTGCGATCGCAGTGCCCGGCGTTGCGCGCGAACACGAACTGGTACTTGTAGCCCTTTTCCGCCAGCACGCCGGCCATGCGCTGATTCGCCAGCACCCAGTCGTGCATGCCGTCGCTCTCGCTGTAGTTGTCGCGATCGGCGACGTGCAGCCAGATGCGGATCGGTTTGGCCGGCGTCTTCGGGATCAGGCTCCGGTGAAATTCCCAGGCGCCGCCCGGCGTCTCGGGATTGTAGGGCCACTGCTGATTCACATACGTCCCGGAATAGGTCAGCACGCGATGGTAGAGATCGTTCCTGTACCACGCCATCGCCAGCGCCGCCGAACCTCCGGAGCTGCAGCCCATCGTTGCGCGGCCGTCCGGATCCCTGGTCAATTTCACGCCGTACTGCTTTTCGACGAGCGGCAGCACTTCGGTTTCGACGAACTGCGCATACAGTCCTGACATCGTGTCGTATTCGAGGCCGCGCTGACTGCCCTGCGCGTCGCCACTGCCATTGCCGATGGAGATCGCAATCATCACCGGCACGCGCTTCTGTGCGATCAGGTTGTCCAGCGCCGTGAAGAGCAGCTGATCGGGTCCGTCGGCGCCAACGATGAAGGGGGCGACCGAGCCCGGCACATATTGCCGAGGGACGTACACCGCGACAGTCCGCGTGTAAGGAGCAGGACCGCTGTTGACAATGCGTTTCGCGGGATCGGTCGGATCGATCGTCGCACGGGTGCCTTCCGCGCGGGCGATGCCAGGATAGATCGTGCTGTCGGCCGAGCGCATCGTAAAGGTATGGACGACGCCGCGCGGCACGGTGTCCTGCTCGGTCATTTCGGGCGCCGGAGGGTGCGTGGGGCCCAGAATGTAGTTTCCATACGCATCGACCGGCGGCACCGCGCCGTCGGGCAGCTCGGTCGCGTTCGTGGCGGTGACATAGCCGGGCGTTCGCGGATCGCGAGTGGGCGGCGGGGGCCGATTGCCCCGCGCTGCCGGCTGCGCCGAGGTCGGGGGCACCGCCGGTGTGGCACTCTGGCCTTGCGCCAGCATAACGGTGCCGATGACACTGCTCATGAGGACGACCAGGGACACTCGCGTGACGATCATCTTGTTGTTCCTGCTTTGAATATGCGGCCGTGGCCCAGCGACAGCAGCGCCTGAACCCCTTGAACCTTTTGAGCTCTTGAACCGACGACGGCTACTCTACCCTGAGCGCCGTGACGGGATCCACGCTCGCGGCGCGGCGAGCGAATTCAACGGGTCGCGGATCGGCGGCGCGAGCGCGCCGTTCCCCGCTGATGGAGGCGATTCGCCTGCCATAAGAATTCACGAGTCGCGGATTTTCGCGGATTCACGCGGATGCTCCAAGGCGAGCGCGTTGATCCGCGGCAGCGCGACGAGCGGTCGTGCGCCGCGCTTCGCGCGGACCGTGAAAATTTATAATCACAACTTTACGAGGCGCCGGCCGGAGGCCGGCGCGCACGACCGCTGCAGTTCCGCGTTGATCCGCGATTCGTATCGAACATACATGACGCTCGCCGTCAACGGCCGCCGACAGCGCGATCGGCGGGACTACTCGACCCTGAGCGCCGTGACAGGATCCACGCTCGCGGCGCGCCGGGCGGGGATGGCGCTGGCGATCAGCGCCGCGAGCAGCAGCGAAGCCGCGGCGCCGGCGAAAGCACGAGGATCGGTCGGTTCGAGGCCGAACAGGAACGCTCTCGACGCCGCGCTCAGGTACCACGCCGCCAGCGCGCCCGCCACGAGGCCGCAGCCGACCAGCACTGAAGCTCTGACCAGCACCATCGAGACGACGCTCGAGCGGCTCGCGCCGAGGGCGATGCGGACGCCGATCTCGCGGGTGCGCTGCGCGACCAGGAACGCCATCAGGCCGTAGAGCCCGACGGCGGCGATCACCAGGCCAAGCAGGCCGAAGAGACCGAGGAGCAGCATGTTGAGCCGGCGCTGTGCGAGCTGCCCCGCGACCAGGTCTTCCAGGGCTCTCGCGTTGCGCAGCGGCACGTCGGGCAGCACGGCGAACACGGCAGCCTTCACTGCGGGAAGCACGGCCGTTGGCTCGCCGCTCGTGCGGACGATCAGTTCGGCGCCGGACACTTCACTCTGCTCCAGCGGAATGTAGGCCGCGGCGCCGGGATTCACTTCCAGGCTGGCGTGGCGGACGTCGCCAACCACGCCGACGATCGTTCGCTGATCGTCGATGCTCACGCTGCGGCCAACCGGATCCTCGTCACCGAAGAACTTCTTCGCCGCCGACTCGTTGAGGATCGCGACCTGGGGCGCGCTCCTTCGATCGTCCGCGCTGAACAGCCGGCCGCGGCGAAGTGGAATCTTCAACGCTGCGTGATAGTCGGCGGTCACGCGCCGCACCACGATCTGCTGGCCCGCCGAGATGTCCAGCCGGCCGCGAATCGAGATGCTCGTTGCGCTGACGTAGCCGCTCAGCGGCCGGCCGCCGGCAATCATCGACGCATGCGTGACACCCGGAATCTGGCTGATGCGACCCACGATGTCCGCCAACTCGGGAGTAAAGTCCCGAGGCCTGGTTCTGGACTCGATGCGGGGCGAGATCTGCGCCGTCAGGACGTGATCCGCGCTGAACCCGGGATCGATCCGCATCACCGACACGAAGCTGCCGATGAACAGCGCGGCGCCGACGAGCAGGACCACGGCGAGCGCGACTTCGGCGACGACGAGCGCGCTGCGCAGACGCTGGCGTCCCGTCGCGCCGGTGCGCGCGCCATTCTTCAGCGCGTTCGAAAGGTTGGGTCTCGACGCCTGCAGCGCCGGGACGATCCCGAACAGCAGACCGGTGACGAGCGACAGCCCTGCGGCCGCGCCGAGCACCCGCAGGTCCAGCGCGATGCCAGTGACGCGCGGCACGTTGTCCGGCATCGAGGCCCGTAGCACCTCGACGGCCCACCCCGCCACGACGATGGCGCAGACGGTTCCGGCGGCGGCGAGCACGAGGCTCTCGATCATGAGCTGGCGGATCAGCCGCCAGCGGCTGGCGCCGAGCGCGGCGCGAACCGCGACCTCCCGCTCGCGCGCGCTGGCGCGGGCGAGCAGCAGGCTCGCGATGTTCGCGCACGTAATCAGCAGGACGAGGCCGACCGCCGCCAGCAGCATCAACATCCACGCCTTGATCCGCGCGCCGACGATGTGATCGATCAGCGGCCGCACGCCAATCGAGCTCTCCTTGTTCCAGACCGGATTGGCCGCTTCGATCGCGGCCGCCACCTGGAGCATCTGGGACTGCGCCTGCGGCTGTGACACGCCGGACCTGAGACGCGCGATGACTTGAAGGTAGCTGACGTACTTCTGCGGATCGCGCACCCGCTGATCGGCCGGAACCACGTACGGAATCCAGATGTCGGTGGCGCGCGCGGCGCCGACCGGGTAGGTGAATCGCGGCGGCATGATCCCGATCACCTCGTAGCCGCCGCTGTCGCTCGCCGACCGCCCGCCTTCGAGATCCTCGAGCGGGATCGCCCGGCCGATGATCTCGGGATCGGCCCCGAACCGGCGCCGCCACAATCCGTCGCTGATGATGGCCACACGATCGCGGCCCGGCACTTCGTTTTCCACCGTGAAGGTCCGCCCCAACGCCGGCGCGGCGCGCAGGACCGTGAAAAAACCGGCGGTCACACGCTGCGGCACCAGCGACTCGGGTTCGCGCCCGGGCTCGCGCAGCGTGAGCCAGCCGCTGCCAATCGCGGCGATCGACTCGAACACGCGCTGCCCGGCCTCCCAATCGAGATAGTTCTGCGGCGCGACCAGCATGATCGCCTCCGGATCGCGTCCACCCGATCGCCGCTCGGGAGCCGAGGATCGCTGGCCAACCGCGACGAGACGGTCGTGCTCGTCAAACGGCAACCCGCGCAGGACGACGGCGTCCACGACCGAGAAGATCGCCGTCGTGGCGCCGATTCCCAGAGTCAACACGATCAGCGCCGAAATCGTGAAGCCGCGGGAGGATCGGAGGGATCTCAGGGACGCGACAAAGTCGTCAATCATGATTGCGAATGCGTCGGTTCAAAGGTTCAAAGGTTCAAAGGTTCAGGGGTTCAGGGGTTCCAAGGTTCAAGAGTTCAAGGTTCAAAAGTTCAGGGTTCGGGTTCTAATGTTCACGGGCGAGGGTTCGGGCTGAACTTCTGAACCTGAACATCTGAACCCGACCCCCTGAACCCGAACCCCTGAACCCTTGAACCTAGAACCCGTGAACCCCTGAACTATTGAACCCTTGAACCGACGATTACTTTCCTCCTACGCCTCCGTCCTGTCGTTAGCGTTGAGCCTCGGCGCGGCGACGGCGGTCTTCAGCGTCGTTGACGGCGTGCTGTTGAAGCCGTTGCCGGTCGCGGATCAGGATCACCTGCTCGTCGTCTGGACGTCGAAGCCGCAGCGTGGATTCGATCACTGGGCGTTCTCGTTCGCCGGCTACGAGCATATGCGCGATGGGGTGCGGACTGTAAGCTGAAGTAGAGTTTGGGGCCTGGACGGTACGTTCCGATGGGAACGCGGGCGAAACGGAGGACCTGGTGATGTCTGACGAGTGGGAATCGACGTGTTGAAGTGCAACTTTACCCGTGCAGTCTGTGCCGTGAGCGTTCTGCTCGGGATCGGCGGACGCGCCGAAGCGCAAGGGGTCGACTTCACGTTCTTCGTCGGCCAGGCGTTCCCGATCTACGACGAGCGGCTGACTCTCCGACCCTCGACCCCAACGGTGCCGGGCGTAGACATCAGCGTGGTGGGATCGCCGCTCATCAAGGCGGACGGCGGGCCGGTGTTCGGCGGCGCGCTCGCGTTCGAGTTTGGCGTTCTCGGTCTCGAGGGCCGGCTCGATGCAACCGAAGTCGGGCTCGAGTTCACCGGCGCGCGGTACAACCTCCGCGGCACTCAGCCGCCCTTCGACGGCCTCACCGCGAGCATTACGCTTTCCGATGGGAGATTCGACGCCGATCGCATCCCGCTCCTGTCGGCGAACGTGAGACTCCGCACGCCCGGTCCAGTCGCGCTGGTCGTCTCCGGCGGCCTGAGCTATCTGTCTGACATGAGCGTGACCGGGTCCATTCCCCTGCGCCTGGAAGTACCGGGCATCCCCCCGCTCCCAGGTTTCGACCCGAGGCTGACGCTCGTCGCCGTGCCGGGCCAGTCGGATCACCGCTGGGGTGTGAACGGCGGTGCAGGCCTGCGCATCGGCGGGCGCGTGGCGCTCGTCGGGGAGGTTCGGGTCTTTTACTTCCGCGAGTACGAATTGCGCTTCGACGCCGAGAACGGCTTCGACATCCTCGACGAGCTGCTCGACAGCCTGCCGCCCGTCCGCTTCGAGCCGGTGTTCGTGAATGCACAGGCGGGCGTGACGTTCAGGTTCTGAACCGACCTCGCAGGCTGTAGGCGGGCGCCAGTGCAGCGGGACGGAGATGGTTCCTCGCCGTTCGTCACTCGGCCCGCAGGGCGATGATCGGATCCTGATTCATGGCACGCCGGGCCGGCGAAGTGATAGTCGAGGCTCACGCCGCGCGACTGGGCGTCCGCAATAGGCACGTCGGAGTCGACCTCGATCCTGTCGCGGTCATCGAATTCGCGACCCTCGACGACGCCGACGCCCGGCGTCTTGAAGTACCGAGGACCGGCCAGCGTGGTGCCCACCAGGTACGGCTGCGCCGGATCGACCGGGTCGCCAGGCAGCCGCACCGGCGTGACCGGGCGACTCCAGCGGGGCAACGGCGGTACGCCCGCCAGACTCGCGGCAAGCACGCCCGGAAGGGCTTCGAGGCGCTCGATGACATCGCGCTGATAGGCGGTGATCGGCGTGCCGTACATCTCGGCGTTCTCATCGAGATCCTGGCGCAGCGTCGCACCCGTCAGGGCGATGCCGGCGAAGACTACCCGCGAGCGCGAGTAGGACAGGATCTTCGCTGTAGACTTCCGATCGCCATCGCCACCGGAGGACCCACAATGCTCGAACGAGCGCTCGCATTCGCTCTGACTCTGACGACGGCCAGTGTGGGGTCATCACCAGAAGCCGGCGCACCCTTCTCGCAAGTCCAATCAGCCTGGCAGAGAACCGAGAGCCAACACTTCGAAATCCACTACCTGCCGGCGCTCGCACGTGAACTCGAACGAGTCATCCGAAGCGCCGAGCGCGCGTACGATCGGATCAGCGGGCGATTGAACTTCACCTTCCCAACCAAAGTGCCGCTGGTCATGTTCGCACCGTCGGGGGCCTTGACCCGAGAACAGGTCGTGACCTACGCCACCAGCAACCAAGTCGCGCCACCGCATCCACACCGAAGTCGCATCGTACTCCCACTGCGTGAGGGCGATACCCAGCTCGACGCGCTGATGGTCCACGAGCTGACGCACCTCCTTGTGAGTGAAATCATCCTGCCGCAGACTCCGGGAGACGGCGGCGTACCGCGCTGGGTGCAGGAAGGGATCGCGAGCTACATGGCAGACGGCTGGTCCGATGACCACGAGCGTCTGATGCGCGAGCTCGTCGCCGCGGGCAACGTCCCGGCACTGTCGCAACTGACCGGCAGCGGTAGCTTCGCGAACCCGCGTCTGAACGACGCGCTCGGGCACGTCGCGTTCGACTACATCGAGAGCCGCTGGGGACCCACCAGCATTCGTCGCTTCTTAGATGCGCTCATCGTCCCGCGCGTGGACAAGACCTATGACGCCGTGTTCGATCTGACGCCGGCGGAATTCGACGCGGCGTTCCGGCAATATGCAGAACGTCGATTCGGGCCGGTCGCTCGCTGACGTTCCGTGCCCGATCATGCGACACCTGTTCATCTGCACGCTGCTTTGTATTCTGCCGATACCGGTACTCGCTCAAACCACGCGTTCACTTCCTCAGCCGGGCCAAGCCAAGGGTTCGGATCCTTCCAGGAACTCCGCCCTGGTGCTTGACTGGATGAATCGCGTGACGGCCAACGACCCGAAGGTCCGGGCAATCGCCGAAGACGCCCTGGTCCAAGGGGCGGGGCGTTCGCTGCCTTTGCTGAGACAATTCCTCAACCGTCGTGATGAAGACCTGCAACTGAAGACTCTTGAAATCATCCGGCGGATCGGTCCACCGGCGATTCCGCTGCTGGTGGAACTGCTTCGTCATGAGGAGGTCTCCCTTCGGCGCAGCGCCGTTGATGCCTTGATTGACCTGGCGCCCCATACAGAACGGATTCAACCGGCGTTGAGACGGGCACTTGGCGACGAAGATTCGGTGGTCGCGGGCGATGCCGCACGTGCCCTGGGCGCTTTGCGCTCGAGGGCCAGTCCTTCGGTACGCGCTCTAGTCGAGGCTCTCTCGCACGAGGATCCTTACGTCCGCATCTACGCGGCGGAGGCCTTGGCGTCAATCGGTCCGAAGGCGAGCGCGGCGACCAGGGACCTCGCCAGAGCCGTGGGCGATCCGATTCCCGGCGTCCGATGGGCGGCGTGTGAGGCCCTCGCAAGCATCGGCCCGGCGGCTCAGTCCGCTGTGCCGCAGTTGATAGAAGCGCTGAAGGATGAATTCCTTTATGTGCGCATCTTCGCGGCCGGGGCGCTGGGAAGCATCGGGCCGAAGGCACAGACGGCCCGGGAGGCGCTGAGAGCGGCCGCAAACGATCCCATACTGCGTAACGAAGCAGAGTGGGCGTTGAATCGAATCGCTGGCAGTCATCCAATAATCGGCGCGAACGAGCGGCAGCGAGAGAGCCTGGCGAGCGGAGTGGGGCGTGGGGCCCCCGCGAGCGAGCCAGTCGGGGAGTCCGAGGGGCGAAGCCCCTCGGTTAAAACAGTCGCTCAAACGGGCAATCCTCCGGTTGACTGGGATCCGACCACCGGGCGGAACATCGTCTGGAGCGTCGAGTTGGGAAACGACGCGTTTGGCCGTCCCGTGGTTGCCGGCGATGCGGTCTATGTGGGTACCGACAACGCCAGGCAGATGAACCCCGCCTTTCAGGAAGAGTCCGGCGTGCTCATGGCTTTTCGAGTGACGGATGGCGCGTTCCTCTGGCAGGACGTGGCCCCGCGAGTGGAGCGCGGCCTGCGGGAGTTCCTGCTGCCTTCGACGACAAGTGCGCCATATGTGGAAGGGAACCGGTTGTACTACGTCACCGCCGAGTGCCAACTCCGTTGCCTCGACACGCAGGGTTTCCGTGATGGCGAGAACAGTGGTCCTTATCGGGAAGAGGTCTTCCAGGACAACGCTGCGGCCGACATCGTCTGGGAGCTGGACATGTGCGCCCGCCTGGGTGTCTTTCCGCATGAAGCCTCCAACAGCGAAGTGTTGCCCGTGGGTGACCTGCTGATGGTCAGTACCTCCAACGGCCAGAATGAAGGCCATACGCGCGTCCCATCGCCGCGCGCCCCAAGCCTGATCGCGGTGGACAAGCACTCAGGCGAAGTGGTCTGGCGCGCCATCGGCCCGGGCGAGCAGGTGTTGCACGGCCAGTGGTCCAGCCCCGTGGCGGCCAACGTCAACGGGCGCATGCAGGTGCTCTTCGGCGGAGGAGATGGCTGGCTGCGCGCCTACGACGCGGCATCGGGTCACCAGGTCTGGCGATTTGACGGCAACCCGAAAGACGCCCGCTGGCTTCCGCGCCCCGGCGTCCTTTCGCGCAGCTCTATCATTGCTTCACCGGTCTTCGCCGACGGCCGTGTCTTCGTTGCTATGGGGCAGGATCCTACGCACGGCGATGGACCCTCGCTGATTCATGCGATCAGTCCCAACGGCCAGGGAGACGTCACCAGGAGCAGGCTCCTCTGGACTTCTCGCGAGGTCGGCCGCGTGGTGGGAACGCCCATTGCGAAGGACGGTCTGCTGTACGTTGGGGACCTGGGCGGAACGGTTCATTGTCTCGACGCGGCAACCGGCGCCCACGTCTGGAAGCACGAGACGAACGAGGCCATCTGGGGAAGCCTCCTGCTGGCCGGCGACCGGCTTTACGTTGGGAACGTAGAAGGCAGCATGACGGTTCTTCGTGCCGGACGGCGAAAGGAATTGCTGGCGCAGATCGAGATGGATGCGCCGCTCTACTCGCGTCCGGCGCTGATCGGCGATGCGCTTTATCTGGCGACCGCGCGCCGGTTGTACCTCATCGCGGCAAAGCCTTGATCCCAAGAACGAATACCTCTACATCCGTGGACGCGTTCCCGGCTTCAGCCAGGTAGCGCTGTATGGCCGACCGCCTGATTGCCTCGCGAGCAGTAGAGGGGCGCGAAAGAGTAGCATGTGCGTGTGCGTTGGATCGTTCGCGGGGACATCGACGGGTTCTTCGGCCTCGCCCTCGACAATCTCGTTCAGCTGCTGCTGATCGACACTCTCTGTCGCACCGTCCTCGGGTTCCCGCCCGAGCTCCTCTACGGCCAGGTGCTGCCAGCCGCTGCGATCTCCATCCTCGTCGGCAACGTGGCGTACGCGTTCCAGGCGCGCGCGCTCGCCGCGCGCACGGGACGTACGGACGTGTGCGCGCTGCCGTACGGCATCAACACGGTGTCGCTGTTTGCCCACGTGTTCCTGGTGATGCTACCGGCGAAGGCCCTGGCCGAAAGGGCCGGCGCGGTCGACCCCGTGCGCGTCGCGTGGCAGGCGGGTCTGCTGGCGACATTCGCGACCGGCGTGATCGAGCTTGGGTGTGCCTTCGTCGCCGAGCGCGTGCGCAAGGCGACCCCGCGGGCGGCGCTCCTCTCGACCCTCGCGGGCATCGCCCTGGGGTTCATCTCGCTCGGCTTTCTCTTCCGCACCTTCGCGCATCCGGTCGTGGGGCTGACAACGCTGGCGATCGTGATGCTGACCTACTTCGGTCGCGTGCGCTTCAAGGGACACCTTCCCGGCGGTGTCGTGGCCGTGACGCTGGGGACACTCCTGTGCTGGATCACCGGGATCGCGCCGGTCGGCGCACCGCCCTCCCCTGCCGACCATCCACATCCCCGTCCCCGTCGTCGGCGACCTGATTGCCGCCATCGGCGGCGGACACATGCTGCCGTATCTATCGGTCATCATCGCGATGGGTCTGTTCAACGTGCTGGGCTCGCTCCAGAACATCGAGTCGGCGGAAGCGGCCGGCGACTCTTACGACACCAGGTATTCGTTGACGGTCAACGGCGTCGGGAGCGTCTCGGCCGCGCTCTTTGGATCCGCGTTCCCGACGACGATCTACATCGGGCATCCCGGGTGGAAGGCGATGGGCGCGCGCGCCGGGTATTCGATCCTGAACGGCGCATTCGTGACGACGATCTGCGTCACGGGTACGCTGGCCTGGATCGCGTGGGCGATCCCCATCGAGGCCGGGATGGCGATCGTCCTCTGGATCGGCATGATGATCGTCGCGCAGGCATTTCAGGCAACGCCACGCGAGCATGCGCCCGCCGTCGTTGTCGGCCTCCTGCCAGGGATCGGCGCGTGGGGCGCGCTCATGGCGAAGAACGGGCTGCGCGCCGCCGGGCTCGGAGGGCCGGCGGGGCCGTTCAGCGAATCGCTCGTCGGCGAGTTCCAGAGGACCGATACGTGGATTGCGGGCGCGTTCGCGCTCGAGCAGGGATTCCTCTTCACCGCGATGTTGCTCTCCGCGGCGGTGGTCGGCGTGATCGAGCGACGTTGGCGGCGAGCGGCGGCGTGGTCGGCGCTCGCCGCGTTGCTCTCGGCCTGCGGGCTGATGCACTCCTACCAGTGGACGTTTGGTGACACGGCCCTGAAGCTCGCGCCGGCATGGCCGTTCGTGATTGGCTACGCCGGCATGTCGCTGCTCTTTCTCTGCGCGCAGTGGACGACCGAGGAGGGAGGCGAACATTGAAGAAACTCCCGCCTGAAAGGCGGTAGACTCCGCGCGCGACTGAAAGTCGCAACCGCGCCGCCTGCGAGCGGTAGTTTCTTCATAGGCGGTGGGTTTAGACCTGGCACGTTGGACCAAAGCTGAAGGGTGTCAGGCAGACACCGGTTCGATCTGAGCGGCTACTGCGGGGAGCCGAGCAAGCCGGTCAGCTCCAGCAGACCACGCGCTCTCGCGCGTTCACGCTGCGCTGCTACATCGCGTCGCATACGATCGATGAACTCGATGAAGCGGGGATCGCTACCCATCTGCTGCTTCAGGATGGGATTGCGCTCGAGGAACGCGAAGTCGCGGTATCCGCCGTCGTGCGCGCGCTGGAGCCACTCGAGTGCGGCATTCGTGTCCTGCCGCATCGCCGACACTGCCGCCAGCTCGACGCGCAGTTCAGTGGTATCGGGCTGCTGATCCAGCAAGGGTCGCACGGCCCGATCGGCTTCGGCGACGAGCGCCGCGGCTTTCGCTGCCTCGCCGCGCTTGCGCAACACGTATGCGTACTTCAGGCGATGGGATACGGCGGACATGCCCCGGTTCGATGCCGAGCGTTCCATCAGCGGCTCGACCCACCGCTCCAGATCGGGTGCGTCGAGCAGAAACGCAAATTCGGCCCGGAAGAACTTGACCTCCTCGGTCGTCGGGGCACGCGCGATGAGCTCGTCGGCACGCTTCACCGCGCGATCGACCCGCCCTTCAGACACTTCGAGCCAGGCCAACAGCCGCTGGATGCGCGTGTGATACTGCGCGGTTCGCTCCGCCTCCTCTAACAGCGCCCGCACCTCGGAGTCCGCTCGCAAATTGAAGAGGGGGTTGATCAGATGATAGAAGTCATTGCCTGCCTTGCCCGACAGCAGGAAGCTCCGCCGTCCCCAATAGGCTGCCTCGTCCCACCGCGCGCGGCGGCCCTCCTCGTTGGAGAAGTTGTTCATGGCGCTCGTGTTGTTCGGATCGAGCTCCAGCGCTCGATGGAACGCCTGTCGTGACTGCGCCCCCAACCCCTTCCTGCCGTACGCGGTTCCGAGCGCGAAATAGCCATAGGAAAGCGACGGGTCCATCCGAACGGTCGCCTCGGCTTCGGCAATTGCCTGGTCGAGGTACGGCGCTCCGTCGTAGTTGGCCATGAACATCAGGCGGTATGCGAGATGGCCTCGCGCCAGGGCGAACTGGGGGTCCAGCGCCAGCGCCTTGCGCAACTGCTCCATCGCCTCGACATTCCGCGCGCGATCGCTCGTGCTGGCCGGACGGGCCTGAAGAAACAGCGAGTAGGCCTCGAGATTCGATGTCGGGCGCTGCTCGATCCGGCGTTGCTCCGCCGGTGAAAGACTGGCGTGGAGCGCACGCGCGATCTCCTGCGCGATCTGGCTCTGCACCGTGAGCACATCCGCGAGATCGCGATCGTACCGGTCCGACCAGAGCGTCTGCTGCGTCGAGGCGTCCACGAGCTCGGCACTCACGCGCACGCGGTTGCCGTCCACCCTGACGCTGCCGTCCACTAGGTGCCGAAGCCCCAGCTCCCGAACCGCGCGCGTCGCGTCGTCCTTGTACGCGTCGAGACCATTGCGGCTCAGGAGGCGGAGCGCCGAGATCTGGGAGAGCTGGCCGCGAATCTCCTCCGTCATCCCGGCGGCAAAATAGCCCTGTCCCGGGTCGGCGGACAGACTGCGGAACGGGCGAACGGCCAGCAGCGGACGCTCGGCGTCCGCCGCCGAAACGCTGCCGCGTGCGCGCCACAGCCAGACGGTGAGGGCGGTCGTGGCAACGAGCAGAATGGCGGCGATCGCGGCGGCGTACGTGATGTTCTTGCGCCGCCTGCCGCTGGTTCCCACGGCTGCCGGGGCGGACGTCGTCTCGCCCAGGCTCCTCAACTCACGGGCAAGGTCGCGCGTCGATTCGTACCGTTCGTCCGGGCTCTTTGCGAGCAGACGCCTCACGACTGCGGCAAGGTGCGGCGGCACGTCAGGACGCAGCGACTCGAGCGGCGGCGGATCGGCGTCGATCGCGGCCGCGAGTGTCTGCGCCGTGGTTGGACGTTCGAACGGCCGCCTGCCGGTCACGAGTTCATAGATGATGAGCCCCAGGGCGAATTGGTCCGATCTGTAGTCCACCGGTCGACCGCTCGCCTGTTCGGGGGACATGTACCCGACCGTGCCCATCACCACGCCGGGATCCGACAGCGCGACGCGCGTGACCGTCGGATCGGCGCCAGCCGCTGCCGCGCGAGACACCGGCAGGGTCAGCTTCGCCAGTCCGAAGTCGACGATCTTCGCCAGACCGTCAGATCTCACCATCACGTTCTCGGGCTTCAGGTCGCGGTGAATGATCCCGCGGCGTGCGCGGCGGCGAGCCCCTCGGCAATCTGTTGCGCCAGCTGGATCGTGCGGCGATGCGGAATAGGCCCCGCCCGCAGCTCGTCGCGCAGCGTCCGGCCTTCTACCCACTCCATGGCGAAGTAGGCGGTGTCGCCCTGTCGGCCGACATCGTGGATGGTCAGGATGTTCGGGTGGTTGAGCGCCGATGCGGCCCGCGCTTCCTGTTCGAAGCGCTCGATGCGGTCCACCGTCGCGAGGCGGGGTGCGAGAACCTTGATGGCGACCGTGCGCTGCAGCCGCGAGTCGTGCGCGCGGTAGATCTCACCCATCCCACCCTCGCCAATCTTCTCGAGGATGCGATACGGTCCGAGGTCCTCGCCGCTGTTCATCGGGTGCCGCCGATTATGCCACGGCATGGCTGCGCTGCTCGAGGCGGCCAGAGAAAGGCCAGCACCTAGCACCGAGCACCCAGCGCCTAACCCCTTTCGGAGGGCGTTGCGCCGACGTACTTCGCCCGCGGGCGAATCAGCTGGCCGGTTGCGTACTGCTCGATGGCCTGGCCGATCCAGCCGATCGTCCGGCCGATCGCGAAGATCGTCAGCGCCGATCCGGGCGGCAGCCGGAGCACGCGCGCCAGGGCCGCTAACGCGAAGTCCACATTCGGCTTCTCCCCCGTGGCGGCGGTTGCCGCGGCGGCCACCTGCATGACGAATCGGAGCTCGGCGGAACGCGGATAGCGATCGCGCAGCTGGTCGAGCAGCTCGGTCGCACGCGGGTCGCCCGCGCGATACAAGGGATGCCCGAAGCCATCGAACGTTTCACCGCGACGCAGCCGTTCGACGACCGCGCTTCGCAGGTTGCGGGTACGGTGCAGCGAATCCAGCATCGATTCGATGCGCGCGCTGATGCCGCCATGCCTGGTGCCTTCGAGCGCCGCCAGCCCGGCGAGGACGACGGCGTACGGGTGTGAGCCGGCCGACGCGACGCACCGGGCGGTGAACGACGAGACGTTCAGCTCGTGATCGGCGCACAGAATCAAGGCCCGCCGCAGCAGATCGGCGCCGCGCGCGTTCACGCCCCAACCCTCCGCCAGCGCGTCCTCGATCGTAGGGGCCTCGGTGCGCGACGGGGCGGCGACTTCGGTGAGCAGCCGCAGGATGCGCCATCCCGTCTGCGCGACGCGGTCGGCCCGGACATCGAACGCCAGCGGATCCCCGGCGGGCGCACGCGCCAGCACGCCCTGAGCCCGCGCCACGAAGGGCAGACCGCGATCCACCCGGCGAGCCGGTGCCGCCAGCCGTGACGGTGGCGGCGAGAACGTCTCGTCGAATCGTCCAATCCAGATCAGCGAGGCGACCTCCGCGAACGATCGCGACCGCGACAACGCGACGGCGTCGTGGCCGCGATAGTAGAGCCGCTGACCGTCGATCAAGGTGATCGCCGATTCCAGGATCGGCATCCCCCACTGCAGCGCGCGCGCCGCTGCCTGGTCCGGGTCCCGGCGCTCCTCGGTCCGCCGCCGCAGGCGCTCCACGTCGTCCCGCGCGTACTGCCGCTCGCGGGTCGAGCCGGCGATCGGCTGCGAGCGGAGGTAGCCACGGCTGACGTAGGCGTAGAGCGTGGCGCGCGCGACGCCGAGACGCCGTGCCGCTGCCGCGGCGTCGAGCCATGCCGCGCTTTCGCTCATATTGATTGATGAATCAACATTGACTCGATCATACATCGTTGCTAGCGTGGCGGCATGGTCAATCAGGGGCTGGAAGGGATCGTCGCGGCGGCCACCCGCCTCAGCCACGTCGACGGCGAGCGCGGCGAGCTCGTGATCGCCGGCTATCAGGTCGGCGAGCTGGCGGCGCACGCGACGTTCGAGGAGACCACCTGGCTGCTCTGGCACGGCGAGCTGCCCTCGCCGCGCCAGCTCGCAACGTTCCGGGCCGAGCTGTCGTCGCGGCGCGCGCTGCCGCCGGCGGCCATCGCGCTCCTGCGCGCGTGCGCCCGCGCCGGCCTGGATCCAATGGACGCCCTGCGGATCGGCGTGGGCACCGTCTCTCTGCAATCAGACGACCCGGCCCGGATCGTGGCGCAGTGCCCGACCATCGTCGCGGCGTTCTGGCGGATGCGGCGCAACGAGGAGCCGCTCGATCCCCGACCGGATCTGGGGCATGCGGCGAACTTCCTCTACATGCTCAACGGCAACGTGCCGGATCCCGAGCGCGTGCGCGGCCTCGAGACCTATCTGAACACGGTGGTTGATCACGGACTCAATGCCTCCACGTTCACCGCGCGGGTCATTACGTCGACCGGCTCGGATCTGGTGTCCGCCGTCGTCGGGGCGGTTGGCGCGCTGAAGGGGCCGCTGCACGGCGGCGCGCCGGGACCGGCGCTGGACATGGTGTTCGAGATCGCCGACGCCTCGCGAGCCGAAGCGATCCTGCGCCGGAAGATCGAAGCCGGCGAGAAGCTCATGGGATTCGGCCACCGTGTCTACAAGGTGCGTGACCCGCGCGCCGACGTCCTCGCCGTCGCGGCGGAGCGGATGTTCACGCGCGCCGGCGACTTGTCGCTCTACACGCTCGCCCGATCCGTCGAAGCGACGGCGCTGCGCCTGCTCGAAGAGTACAAACCGGGCCGCCGCCTTCAGACGAACGTGGAGTTCTACACGGCGCTGCTGCTCCACGGGCTCGAGCTCGAGGTGCCGCTCTTCACGCCGGCGTTCGCCATCAGCCGCGTCAGCGGATGGATCGCGCACGCACTGGAGCAGCGCCGCGCCAACCGGATCATCCGTCCGCAGTCCGAATACGAAGGCCCGCGCGATCGCAAATGGGTGCCGGTGTCGGATCGCCTCGTCAGTCGGTGATCGGTGATCAGTGATCGGGAAACGGGGCGGATGGGCGCCGCGCCCGTAGCGCGGGGGTTTACCCCCGCGTCGCAACGCTGGAAGCACCCGAGCGTTCGATCGCGCCGCTGAAGCGGCGCGCTACGGGTGCGTCGCCCACCCCTGATCCCCGATCACTGATCACCGATCCCGTCGCGATCCAGAAGGACGGCGGCCCAGCGAAGCAACCCGCCCACCACCCCGAGTCCCGAGTCCCGAGTCCCGATCCTTGTCCCCCGCTGCGCTCCGGCGTTACTATCCCCGCATGTGCCGCGGGGGCGGCCGACGGTCCGCGTAAAGGGTTCAACCCGCCCCCTGTCGTTCCTACGTCAACCTTCTGTTCCTCGCCCACGCTGCGGACGACGGGCGGCCTGAAAGGGTTCGATCCCTTTCAAAGGAAGGAAGGTATTCCATGCCCCTCCCGGTCAACCCCAACCTCGATTGGCTCCGCAAGCAGGCAAAGCGCCAGCTCGACGAACTGCGGAAGACGTCGCCGGACGCACAACTGTCGGACGCGCAATTCGAGCTCGCGAAGGCCCACGGATTCTCCAGCTGGCGGGCGCTCAAGGCGCACGTCGATTCGCTGTCGCTCGACGGTCAGCTGTTCGACGCGGCGCGAAACGGCGACGTCGGCAACCTGCGCGTCCTGCTCGACGAACATCCGGACAAGCTCCACGCGCGCGACAAGCCGTACGAGTGGTCGTTGCTGCATGCCGCGGCACACAAGGGACACCTGCCGGCCGTGGAGCTGCTGTTGACGCGCGGCCTCGACGTCAACACGCGCGAGAAGGGGGACAACACCTACGCGATGCACTGGGCCGCAGCCGCCGCTCACATCGACGTCGTCCGCCGCCTCGCCGACGCGGGAGGCGACGTGATCGGTCAGGGCGACGACCACGCCCTGGAGGTGATCGGCTGGGCAACCTGCTGGAACGAATGCGACGACGAAGCACATCGGGCGGTGGCGGATCTCCTCGTCAGCCGCGGCGCGCGTCATCACATTTTCTCGGCGATCGCGATGAATCTCCGAGACGAGGTCCGCCGCATCGTCGCCGCCGATCCGTCAGGGCTCAACCGGCGGATGAGCCGCAACGAAAACCATCAGCTGCCCTTGCACTTCGCCGTGCGGATGCAGCGCCCCGAAATGGTGGCGCTGCTGCTCGAGCTCGGCGCCGATCCGCTCGGGACCGATGGGTCCGGCTATCCCGCCGCGATGTACGCCTCGTCCCAGGACATCGATCGGGGCGTGATGGAAAAGATTCGAGCGATGACGGCAGCGGAACTGATCAGCGCCGAACGCGGAGACCGCCGGCCGCGCGACACCGCAACGGACCTCCTCGCCGTTCTGGCGCTCGGCGACTGGGACACCGCCGAACGGCTGGTGCGCGAGAACCCGCGCCTGATCGAATCAGCCGTCAAAGCCGGAGCCCTCCACCTGCTGGCGAAACGCAATGCCGTCGAGGGCGTCGAGTGGCTGCTCGATCACGGCGCCAACCCGAATGCCTTGTGGGCACACTGGGATGCCGACGTGACTCCCCTGCACCTCGCCGCCATGCACGGTCACGCCGCGGTGGCGCGACGCCTGCTCGATCGCGGCGCCGATCCCACCATCCGCGACAGCAAACACGACAGCGACGCGCTCGGCTGGGCGGAGTTCTTTCAGAAGCAGGAGATCGTCGACATCATCGGTGATCGGTGATCAGTGATCAGTGATCGGGGAGTGGTGGGCGGGTGCTTCGATTGGCCGCCGTCATCTTTTCTGCTTTTTTTCGTGCTGCTTGTCCGAAAAGCTGCCTGTTGGCCCACCACTCCCGATCCCCGGTCCCTGATCACCGATCACGTCGCGATCCAAACGACGGCGGCCAGCGAAGCCATCCGCCCTCCACTCCCGATCCCTGATCGCCGATCGCGATCGCGATCTCAACGATAGATGGCGGCCCAGCGAAGTCATCCGCCCTCCACCCCCGATCCCTGATCACCGATCACCGATCACTGATCACTGATTACGGCGCGAGCAACCCGTGCCGCGTATCCCCCGTCCAACGCACTATGCGCGCCCTCCTCAGCGACCTGCGTCAGGACGTCCGGTATGCGATCCGGTTGTGGTCGGCCAGCCCTGGTCTGACCCTCTCGGTGCTGGCGACCTTGACCGTCGGCGTTGGCGCCGCGACCGCGGTGTTCACGTTCTTCGACGTCCTCGTGCTGAGGCCGTTGCCGGTCCGGGCGCCCGCCCAGCTTTACGCCGTCAGCCAGGCCAACCGCTCCAATCTCGATTTGAATCCGCTCTATCTGTCTCTCGAGCTCTACCGGCAGCTCACGAATGGCGACCCGGCATTCAAGGATCTGATTGCGTCGAGCGTCGTCGTTTCGTCGGGTGTGAATCTGAGCGCCGGCGGGTCTGCTGAACGTGTGCGCGCGGAGCTCGTGTCGGGCAATTACTTTCGCGTGCTCGGCGTCGCGGCCCGAACCGGACGGACATTCGGCGACGACGATGACCGCCAGTCGGAGGCGGAACCGATCGTCGTGCTGAGCGATGCGGCGTGGCGTCTGCGCTTCGGCGCGCGTCCGGACATCGTCGGACAGACGATCCGATTGAACGGGCAGCTCTACACCGTGATCGGTGTCATGGGTCCGGAGTTCTTCGGTACGCGGGTCGGCTTCACGCCGGATTTCTGGGTGCCTGTGGGCCTGACGCCGCTTCTGGCCGGGGACCTGCGTCCATCGCGCAACTCCAACTACCTCGAGCTCATGATGCGAATCCCGTCGCCGGCTCGGATCGGGATCGTCGAGGAGAGCCTCACCACGGCGTATCGGCAATGGATGGCAGCGTCCGCGCCGGCCTCAGCGCAGCAGCCCAGGCTGCAGCTCGTTCCGGCCGGCCGGGGTTTCTCGCTGCTCCGCGGGCAATACGGCCGGCCGCTCGTGATTCTCCTGTCCGCGGTCGCCGTTCTGCTGGTCATTGCGTGCGGCAACATCGGCAGCCTGCTGCTCGCTCGCGGGCTGGCGCGTCAGCGCGAGATGGGCATCCGCGTGTCGCAGGGAGCCTCGATTCTGCGGATGGCCCGGCAGCTCGTCACCGAGTCGCTCCTCCTGACGCTGGTGGGTGGAGGGCTCGGGTGGTGCGCCGCAATCGTCATCGGCCAGGGTCTGCTCACGTTTCTCCCCGGCAGCGCCGAAGCCTCGCAGTTCTCCCCGAACGTACGCGCCTTTCTCTTCACGACGGCCGTCGTCACGGTAGCGGGGCTCATGTTCGGCATGGTGCCGGTCCGCATCGCCTCACGGCTCGACGTCAACCAGGTGCTCAAACACGATGCGATCCCGCGGCACCGTCCGTTCCGGCGGTTGGATGGACAGTCCGCCCTGAGCGCCTCGCAGATCGCGCTCACCCTGGTGCTGGTGACGGCCTGGATGCTTTTCGCCCGCTCGCTGGACAATGCGCGCTCGGTGGATGCCGGTTTCGACAAGGAGAATATCGTGATCGCGGCGCTGGATCCCGTGAGGAGCGGGTACTCCAATGAGCGCGCGCAAGGCTTCTACGATCAGTTGCTCACGCGGCTCCGGGCGCAACCGGGCGTGCGCGGCGCTGGCCTCGCCAGTTACGGCTCACTGAGCGCCGTGCTCGCAGCAGGCACCCGGTTCGTGAACACCTCCATGCATGCGGCCGGGCAGGAGCTCGCGCCGAACGCGGACCAGACCGTGTATCTCAACAACGTGACGCCCGGCTACTTCGGCGCCGTGGGCATGTCGATGCGCAAGGGACGCGACTTCACATCGGAAGATGGAACGCGCGGGCCCGCAGTCGCCATCATCAACGAGACCGCCGCACGGTTTTTCTTCGGCAATGCGGATCCCATAGGCCGGCGGATAGGGTCAGGACGAAGCGGACCCGCGGAGATCGAGATCGTGGGTGTCGTCAATGATGTGAAGTATCTGGACCTGCGCGAGGAGGCTCGCCGCATCGTCTATCGGCCGCACGCGCAGACGTTTCGAAGCCTGATGACGCTGCACGTCAGCGCCACAGCCGGATCCTTCGACGGTCGTCGCGATCATCCAGCGCGAGGCTCGCGCGCTCGATCCAGCGCTGCCTGTCTTCCAGGTGCAGACGATGCGCGCCCGGGTGGACGATTCGCTGCGTCAGGAGCGGCTGGTCGCAACGGTGGCGACCGGTCTGAGCATCGTAGGTACGCTCCTCGCCCTCGTCGGTGTTTTCGGCGTGGTCAATTACTCGGTGGCGAGGAGAACTCGTGAGCTGGGGATACGGATCGCGCTCGGCGCCAGGCCGAAACAAGTGCTGCTGATGGTCCTGCAGCGCGCTTTCCTGATCGGCCTGGCCGGCATCATCGCCGGCATTCCCATGGCCGTTGCGTCGATGAGGTTGTACCGGGCGATGCTCTTCAACGTCAGCGGACCGAATCCAGCGATCGTCGGCGGCGCGGCGCTGGCGCTCCTCGTGCTCGCTCTCGCCGCCGGCTACCTACCGGCGCGACGGGCCCTGAGGATCGACCCAATCACGGCTCTGCGAAACGACTGACAGCACGGCCCGAGTCCCGAGTCCCGAGTCCCGTGTGATGCGTCAATCGGCGCGGCACGAAGTCGCGCGCTGCCTGACGGACGTCACGTCCATCACCGCCACGTTCTCGACGGGACTCGGCATTCCGCCGCTCCCGGCAACCGGCGATCCGCCCGAGATCGTCACACGGCCCGACTTGATGCCTTTATCGTCAAGGGACGAGCGTTTGACGATGCCGACGACCTCGACGAGCTGATGGTTGCGCTTCTTGACCTCGTCCATCACCTCGCGCTTGCCCGCCAGCCGGAACGACCGCTCGCCGACGTAGGGGCCTCGCTCGACGTCCGCCTGGCGCTTTCCGTCTGTCGTCAGCACGCGGCCCTCGAGGCAGCCGATCACGGTCAGTTCGACCGAGTCTTTCGGCACGCGCGACTCCTGCGGCTCCTGAGCGCTCGTCAGAGCCACGGCCAGCATCATGAGAATGGCGGTCATTGGGAAGCTCCTGACTTTCGATACTTCACGACGGGCGGCAGGCGGCAATCCCGACGATACCATGTTCCAGCGTCGTGAGATGAGACGGAACCTCTACCGCACGAGCATCGGGTTGCTGCGCCTGGCGAGCTGCAAAGCGACGCCCCAGGGATCGCGCAGCATCATGAGCTCGTCGCCGGCGGGTGTCTTGACGACATCGTCGACGACGGTTGCGCCGGCGGCAACGAGGCGATCGCGATCGGCGGGGAGATTCTCGGAGACGAACGCCACGTGGACCAGCAGCGGATCCATGGAGCGATAGTCGGGGACCGAGACCTTCGGATTGCGATAGAGCTCGAGCATCGACGACCCGGCGCCATCTCTCAGGAACCGGATGAACGCCGGTTCGGGTCCCGATCGCGCGATCGAGCAGCCCAGGTGCTCGACGTACCAATCAGCCATTGCCACCGGATCCGACACTTGCAGCGCGACGTGCTCAATCCTCATGTAGGCCTTTCTGCGTGGGTTGTGGGTTCCTAGTTTCCCATAACGCGGGCCGAAACAGTTCGTCAGGCGGGCCCGTATTGTCGAAGAGCGCTGAGGATGGATCTTCCGGCTGAAGCCGGAAGCCACGAATCACAACGCAGCTTCCCTCGAGTGACGATCGAACCAGGAAGAGGCGACATGCTGTTGAACATCTGGAGAGACATCCGTTACACACTGCGGACGCTTCGCCTCAATCCCGGGTTCGCCGTCGCCGCCGCCGCGCCAATCGCGCTCGGGATCGGCATCAACACGGGAGTCTTCACGATTCTCTACAACCTGGCGATGCGTCCGCATCCGGTCCCGGGCGCCCGTGAGCTCGTCAGCGTCCATCAGGAGTTCCAGGGCGTCAAGGGACGGCAGGTGCACGGCGCGCGCATGATGTTCTCCGCGCCTGAATACCGGATCTACCGCGACAGCACGAAGACGCTCTCCGGCATCACGGCGTACTCGAGCGAGTGGACGGTCACGATCGGCGATCGGTTTCCTCGCGAGGTAGAGGGCGATCTGGTCGTCTGCAACTACTTCGACGTGCTGCAGGTCCGCCCGGCCATCGGTACGGGCTTCACCGCGGCCCATTGCGAGCCGAACAATCCCGTGCCGGCCGTGGTGCTGAGTCATGCGCTCTGGACGCACGTCCTCGGCGCGGACCCGGACATCGTGCGGCAGACCATCATCCTGAACGGGCAGGCTGTGGCCGTGGCGGGGGTCGCGCCGGAAGGTTTCGAGGGGATCGGATTGACGAAGGCCGCGTTCTTCGCCCCGTTGACGCTGCAGCCACTGTTCCATCCGGAGCGCACCTTCCTCGACGATCCGCAAATGAGCTGGCTGACCCTGATCGGGCGCCGGATTCAGGACCTGCGACAGGTTCGTGCCGAGCTGGCGGTGATCGCCGGCCAGATCGACGGCATGCAGCCCGGACGCAGGACGTCGCTGATCGTCGAGCCGGCAAACGCGCTGGCTCTGCCCGTGGCCCGGCGCGGCTTCCTGGGCATGTCGGCCATCGCGATGGCGGCCTTCTCATTGGTACTGCTCATCGCCTGTGCCAACGTCGCGAACGTGCTGCTGGCCCGCGCGGCCAATCGCACGAAGGAGATCGCGATTCGCCTCTCGGTCGGCGCCCGGCGCGGCCGGCTGATCCAGCAGCTGCTCACCGAGAGTCTGATCATCGCGATCGCGGGGGGAATCGCCGGGCCGGTGCTCGCATGGTGGGCGTTCAGGGCGCTGCTGCCGCCGCTGCTCGCGACCCTTCCGGGCTCGATTTCCTTGATCAGGATGGATGCGCAGCCGAACCTGACCGCGCTGGGGTTTGCCTCGGCTCTCACCATCGTCACGGCGCTCGTGTGCGGCATGGCCCCGGCCCTTCGCGCCTCGAGGCAGGATCTCCACACGGTGATGAAGCGGGACAGCGCCGATGCCACCAGCTGGTCGGGAGGAATCCTCAGAGGATCGCTCATCACCATCCAGATCGCGGTCTGCATGGTGCTCCTGATTGCCGCCGGTCTGCTGATGCGCGGCCTCCATGCCGTTCAGACGGTCAATCCCGGGTTCGACTACCGCAACGTGACGATGGTGTCCTTCGACATGCGCGGCCCCGGCTATACCGACGTGAAGGTCGCGGCGTTCCGCCAGCAGGCCGTCGAGCGGTTCCGCGCGCTGCCCGGCGTCACCGCGTCGCCGAAGCGGGCAAGATGCCCTGGAGTCCCGGCCGCATGGTCTCGACGTTCCGGCTCCCGGATCGGAACGACACGTTCGAAGTCGACGTGAATGCCGTCTCGGCGGAGTTCTTTGGCGTGATCGGGATTCCCATCGTGCGCGGCCGGACGTTCACCGCCGCGGAAATCGCCGGCACCTCGCGTGCCGCGATCGTCACGGAGGCAACGGCGCGGCGCTACTGGCCGGGGCGCGATCCGATCGGGCGCTCGATCTTCATGGGCGGCAGCAGCGCGGAAAGGGTCGAGATCGTCGGCGTCGCCAGGGACGCGCAAATATCACACGCGTCCGAGACGGCCTCGAGCTACATGTACTTCCCGGCGAATCAGCCGGCGCAACGCAGGCTGGGCCTGCTGGTGCGAAGCGACACAGAGTTCGCGGCGCTCGCGAGGAGCATCCAGACGGTGTCTCGCGAGCTCGACGCCGGTCTCATGCCCCGGGTGAGCCCGCTCGAAGCCAACCTCGAAATCTGGCGGACCGGATCACGCGTGATCGCCGGCGTGTCCGGCTCGCTCGGTCTGCTCGCGCTCGTGCTGGCGTCGGTCGGTGTCTACGGCGTCGTGTCCTACGTCGTCACCAGGCGCCGCCGCGAGGTCGGCATCAGGATGACGCTCGGCGCCACCGCCGGGGACGTGCGGTGGTTGATCCTTCGTCAGACGCTGCGCCCCGTCGCGGCGGGGCTGGCGCTCGGCGCGGCCGGCGCCGCGGCATCGTCGCAGCTGCTCAAAACCCTCCTGTTCGGAATCAGCCCGTTCGATCCGGTCGCGTTCATCGCCGCCGCGCTGTTCCTGCTCGGCGTGGCGACGATGGCGGGGGTCCTGCCGATGCGACGCGCGCTGAAAGTCGATCCGATGGTCGCTCTCCGCTATGAGTAGGCGCATTCATCATTTCCTTCCGCCTGACCGCCTCCGCCAAGGCTACGGCGAGTCTCGCCGAAGCGCTTCGCGCGAAGGCGGAAGGCGGAAGCACACAGCAATTATCCACAGGCTCTAAAGGCGGAGCCACGCACGTGTCAACAGTGCCGTCGTGCCGTCGTGCGGCGCGAAGCGCAACTCGTGCTTTCGAGGGGAAACTTGGACGTCGACAACCTGGGAGAGCCGCCGCTACGTCAAAGGTGAGTGCCTACACAACGGTTCAGTAAGGTGACGGCGATTCGGGACGCGACTCGCAAGGACTGGGTCTGGGGCGCGGCAGAGCGGCTCATCCAGGACGTCGGCTACGGGTGGCGCGCGCTACGCGGCGCGCCCGTCGTCTCGAGCGCCGCGATCCTCTCGCTCGCGCTCGGCATCGGCGCGAACTCGGCAATCTTTTCCGTCCTGGATACCCTCGTTCTCAAATCACTCCCGGTTGCCGCGCCGGCCGAACTGGTGCTGCTCGGCAACGAGACTGGACGGCGCACGAGCTGGACGAACCCGATCTGGGAAGAGCTCCGCGATCGCGCCGGGTTGTTCGACGGGGCCTTCGCCGTTTCGAGCACGCGCTTCAATCTGGCCACGCGCGGCGAGACCGAGTTCGCCGATGGCTTGTGGGCGAGCGGCACGATGTTCGACGTCCTCGGCGTCCGCGCCACGCTCGGGAGGACGTTCACCGAAGCCGACGACCGGCCGGGCGGCGGACCTGACGGACCCGTCGCGGTCATCAGCCATGGCTTCTGGCAACGGCGCTTCGGCGGAGCACCGGATGCCATCGGGCGCACGCTGCTCGTCGAGCGTGTGCCTTTCACCATCATCGGCGTCGCGCCGCCGCAGTTCTTCGGCGTCGAAGTGGGCCGGACGTTCGACGTCGCCGTGCCGATCGGGACCAGGACTCTGTTGAGTGGCGCACGAGCACTCGAGCAGCGGTCCATCTGGTGGCTGCGCGTCGTGTTCCGGCTTCGTAACGGACAAACTCCGGAAGCGGCGACGACGTTGCTCCGATCTTTCCAGCCGCAGATCCGGCAGGCGACGCTGCCAGACGACTGGCATCCGGAAGAGCTGCCGAAGTACCTGAAGGACGCGTTCCGCCTCGAACCTGCCGCGACCGGCGACTCGGGCCTTCGCGAGCGATACAGCCGGCCGCTCGCGACGATCATGGTCGTGGTGGGCCTCGTGCTGCTGATCGCGTGCGCGAACCTCGCGAATCTGCTGCTCGCCCGCGCGGCCGCACGACGGCACGAGATCAGCCTGCGGATCGCGCTGGGCGCCACCCGCTTGCGGATCCTGCGGCAGATGCTCATCGAGAGTCTGCTGCTCTCGGGCATCGGCGCGCTGCTCGGGCTGGCGATCGCGTATTCGGGCAGCCGGATGCTCGTGCGGGAGCTGTCCACGACGACCAATACCGTCTTCCTCGATCTATCGCTCGACTGGCGCATGCTCGCCTTCACGGCGGCGGTCGCGGTCAGCACGGCGCTCGTATTTGGATCGGCCCCCGCGCTCCGCAGCATGAGGGTTCAACCAAACGATGCGCTGAAATCTCACAGCCGCGTCGCCGGCGAAGGCCCGTTCGGCCCAGGTCACACGCTCGTCGTCCTGCAGGTCGCGCTGTCGCTCGTCCTTCTGGTCGGCGCGGGGTTGTTCATCCGCACGTTTTCGTCGCTCGCGGGTCAAGGACTGGGGTTTGACGATCGCCGCATCCTGGTTGCGACGGTGGACATTCCCGGCGGGCGGGTCGAGCCGTCCAGGCGGCTCGCATTGTTCAAGCGATTGCAGGAAGCGGCCGCTTCCGTCCCGGGCGTGTCGAGCGTGGCGTTTTCGAACGTCACGCCATTTGGCAACAACAACTGGGTCAATGCCATTGAACTACGGGATGGACCGCGCCTGCCGCTGACGGAGCGCCTGGCGAACTTCAACCTGGTGAGCGCCGGATGGTTTCAGACTTACGGTACCCGGCTGCTGGCGGGGCGCGACTTCAGCAGCGCCGACACCCCCGCGGCGCCGCCCGTCGCGATCGTGAACGAGACATTCGCCAGACGATTCACCGGCGGCAAGAACCCCATCGGCATTCGAGTCAGACATCCCTGGGACATCGAGCGTGAAATCGTCGGCTACGTCAGCGACGCGGTGTACACGTCGCTGCGGGAACCCGCGCCTCCGACGCTTTACATTCCCTATGAACAGGCGGCCAACGTCTCGTCAGCCGTGTCGATCAGCGTCCGGGCGGCCACCACCACCCCCACACTGCTGGCAAAGCCTCTCTCAGCAGCGCTCGGCGAGGTGCATCGCGATCTCGTCATCACGATCCGCCCGATGGCCGATCGGGTGGATGCGGCCTTGATTCAGGAACGTATTGTCGCGTCCCTCTCGGCGTTCTTCGGCGCCCTGGCGCTGCTGCTCGCGGGGCTGGGACTCTTCGGCATCGCATCGTATTCGGTGACCCGCCGCCGCGCCGAGATTGGCATCCGCGTCGCCCTCGGCGCCGCGCCCGCTGGCGTTGTCGCGCTCCTGATGCGGCGGGTGTTGATCCTGATCGGTACGGGAGTCGCCGTCGGAACCGGTGTGAGCCTCTGGTCCTCGCAGTTCATCGCCCCACTGCTCTACGGACTGCAACCACGCGATCCCTACACGGTCGTGACCGCGATCGTCGTGCTCGTGATGGTCGGGACGCTGGCCGGCTGGGTGCCGGCGCATCGGGCGTCGCGGATCGATCCCGCGCGCGTGATTCGCGAAGGATAGCCGCGAGCGGGAAGCTGCTCAGAAAATCCGAGTTGCGCGATGGTCGCAGATTTGTAATTCACCAGCACCAAAAGCGTTTCGTCACGCGCCGTGGAGTGCGCGCTTGCGCCCGGATTCGGCGGATCTCGTTCGGCAACGATGTTGCTGAACCAAGCCCGGTGCGCCAAACCCGCCGGGCCCTGATCGCTGTCCTCTTTCTGAGCGCCGCCTACCTGTATTCAGGTCCAGTGACCTCCGGGGCAGCGTTCCTGCTTCTGCCGCCTGCCGGCCAGAGCGCCGGTCCCGGGATCGCCGAGGACTACACGCCGTACCACAAAGGAGGCGTGAACCTCTCGACCGGCCTCTACGTCCGCGAAAATGAAGACCTCGTCGTCCCGGGCTCGCCGGCACTGATTCTTCGCCGCACCTATCTCTCCCGCTACCGGACGTCGAAGCAGTTCGGCATCGGCACGACTCACAACGGTGAGCAATATGTGATCGGGGATGGCGAACGGTTTCAATGGGCGTCGCTGATCCAGGCCAACGGGGCGCGGATCCACTTCATCCGCACGTCACCCGGCACTTCGTTCTTCAACGCGATGTACCGGCACACCTCGACCGCCACCGAGTGGCAGGGCGCCGAGCTCGGATGGACGTGGGGACGGTGGGCGCTCCGGCGGCTCGACGGGGCCCTCATGATCTTTCAGGCCTGCGGTCCGGGGACCGTGTGCTCCATCATCGAATCGCGTGATCCCGAAGGACACTCGATCTATTACAAGCGTGACAAGACGGGCCGGCTGACGCGCATGGAATCGGGTCCCGACCGCTGGATCACCCTCGAGTACGACGCCAGCGATCGCGTCTCCCTCGCGTCGGCCAGCGGCGGGCGCTCGGTCCGCTACGCCTACGACGATCGCGGCAGGCTCGCTACGGTGACGTCCAGCGACGGCACCATCCGCAAGTACACGTACACAGACGAGGACGAGCTCGCGACGATGACGGAGCCGGGGACGACGATTCAGAACATCTATGAGAAAGGGCGCGTCGTCAGACAGATCAATCGCTTCGACGACGAGCCGAAAGATGCCGAGCCGCTGACGTTCGACTTCACCTATCACCTGGACGGCGACCACATCGTCCGTACCGACACGCGGCGCTCCGACGGTTTCTGGTCGTCGTTCACCTGGGACGATGACCACCAGACAGTGTCGGAAACTCGCGGACGGGACGGCGGAGAGCCGACCACCGTCACCTACGAACGCGATCCCTTCACCAATGCGGTGACGGCGATCACGGTCACGTGTCCGGATCGCACCGGCCGTCCCCTGAGCCATACGAGCATCGTGCGTAACGGCAATCAGGAATGGATCAAGGACGATCTGATGCGCATGCATTGCTCCGCGCGGCTGCGCGATTCGCGGATGAAGTGATTCCGGCTATTTCAATCCCAGCTTCTTCCCCGCTGCCAGCAGTCTGATCGATTCGCGGATGCGCTTCTCGCGCGTCTCGGGCCGCTTCGCCATGTGGACCCACACCACGAAATGACGGCGGTAGCCTGGGGCGAGGCTTTGAAAGAACCGCCAGGCATTTGCATTCGCCTTCAGCGCCGTCGCGAAGTATCCGGGTAGATCGGGAATGGCCGGCTTGGCCGCATAGCGGTTGTCGGTCGGCGCGGCGGCTTTCCCCGATCCGGCGAGCTGTCCGGCCGCCTCGAGCTCCTTCCACCGTTTGCGATTGAGATCCGACCACTTGCTCGTCGGCTTCCGCGGCGTGAACTTGCGTGCGTAGCGGTCGTCGTCGAGGCGCTTGATCAGGCTGTCGATCCAGCCGAAGCAGAGAGCCTCGCGGACCGAGTCCTCGTACGGGATCGATTTCACTCCGGTGTGATCCTTGTGAAACACGAGCCACACGCCCTCGCTCGACGAGTGATTCTTCGCCAGCCACGATCGCCATTTCTTCCGATCGCGGATCTCGAGCGGCGCGAGTTCCTTCGTCATGTGCGACAATCCCTCCGCGCGACCAATACAGCTGAGATGTTATCGCCGTTCGATCGGTTCACGAGGTCCACTCGAGAACGGTTGATGGGCGCGGTCATGTCGACTGCATCCGGCGCGGGCGACGATCGACGACTCGGTACAGCGCCGCAGCAGAGCGACCACGGCGTCACGAGCGAGGCGGAGCGGCGCTTCTCGCGCGGCCTGTTCTTCCAGGTCGCCTACACCGCGGCTCGAGACATGGGCGACACCGTCGTCGGCGGTCCGTCGGGATTCATCCAGCAGGCGGACATGCGGCGACTGAAACTGGGGTTCCGCCTGGAATGGTAACGGTCTCGAGCAGAGCCTGAACGAGCCGACGGCTGTACACGAAGACCACAATGGGCACAAAGCCCACAAAGCCCAACTATTGGATTTCCTTCGTGGGCTTCGTGAGCTTCGTGCCCATTGTGTGTTTCAGCCGTGGGCCCGTCGTCAGGTGAGAAGTCCGGGAACCGAATATAAACGAACATCGTCATCACCCGCGAGGTTCTGCGCGTCGGAACTCCAACCTGTTCCGTCTCCGGTCACCCCCGTCCGAATACGACCAGCAGCGGAGTTGAAACATGACCGCACCAGCATCGCCCAGGACCTGCGCTACGGCTCCCGCTCCTTGATCCGAACGCCCGGCTTCACCGCGATCGCGGTCGCGGTGCTCGCCCTCGGCATCGGCGCGACGGTGACCGTCTTCAGCCTCGCCAACGCGTTCTTCCTGCGACCGCTGCCGGTCTCCGCGGTCGAAGATCTGGTCCGCGTCTGCTCCAACCGGTTTTCGACGACGAGCCTGCGGTCGTTCGTCGAGTACCGCGACCGCAACTCTACTCTCGCGGGACTGACCGGCTTCCAGCTCCGATCGCTCGGGTTGCGGATCGATCAGCAGACCGAACACACCTTCGGGGAAATCGTCAGCGGCGACTACTTCTCGATCCTCGGCGTCTCCCCTGCCCGCGGCCGCGTCCTTTCTGCCACCGACGATCGCGCCGGCGCCGCTCCGGTGGTGGTGCTGTCGCATGCCTATTGGACGCGCCGATTCGGGGCGTCCCCCGACGCCATCGGCCGCACGATCGCGCTCAACGATCAGCCGTTCACGATCGTCGGCGTGGCCGCGGAACGGTTCACAGGGGTGATGACGCCGCTTCGCGGGGACCTCTGGCTGCCTCTGGCGGCCGATGCGCTGCTGCGGCCCGCGCTCGACGCTGACACGCGAGCCGAGACACTCTCGATGCATCTGATGGGACGGCTTCGTCCCGAGGCCAACCTCGCGCGCGCGCAGGCGGATCTCGATGCGATCGGCCAGCAGCTCCGGCTGGCGGCGGGACAGCGCGAGACCGGACCGGCGGTCACGGTGTATCCGGGCACGGTCCTGCACCCCGAGATCTCGACCCCGGTCGCCGCGTTCACGTCGGTCCTGATGGTCGTCGTCATGCTGGTCCTGCTCATCGTCTGTGTCAACGTGGCGAATCTGGTGCTCGCCCGCGCGGCCGGACGCGGCGTCGAGCTCGCCATCAGGCAGTCGGTGGGAGCCGGGCGCGGACGATTGATTCGTCAGCTGCTCACCGAGAGCCTGTTGCTCGCAATCGCCGGCGCCGCCGGCGGCCTGGCGATCGCCTACTGGGCCACTCAGCTCGTGGGAAACATGTCGTTGCCGGCGCCAGTCCCGGTCGCGCTCGATCTCGGGATCGACGTGCGCGTCCTCGCCTTCACGACCCTCGCGGCCGTCGCCGCCACGCTGGCCTTCGGCATGGCTCCCGCGTTGAGCGCGTCCAAGGTGGACCTCGTGGCCTCGCTGAAAGGTACTGGCGGCGGTGGACGGCGGCACAGCCGGCTTCGCGCGTTCTTCCTGACCGCCCAGGTGTCCATGTCGGTGCTGGTGCTGATCGCGGCGGGCCTCTTCATCAGAGGTTTCCGGCACGCGCAATCCATGGATCTCGGCTTCGACGCGGCGCACATCCTGACGGCGTCGATCGATCTCGAAACGCGCGGCTACAGCGAGGCGCGCGGACGCGACTTCATCCGGACCCTCGTTCAACGCCTGGACACGACTCCCGGCATCGTCTCCGCGAACGCGCTCGACATCGTGCCGGTCACACTCTCGAACAGGATCGGCCTTCTGCTGCGTGAAGGAGACACGGATCCCGCAGAAGGGCAACCCCTCCCGCCGCCGGCTTATATGAATTCTGTCGGACCGGGTCACTTCAAGACGATGCAGATCGCCATGCTCTCGGGACGCGACTTCACCGATCGAGACGATGATCGGTCGCCGCGAGTGGCGATTGTCAACGAAACGCTGGCCAGGCGTTTCTGGCCGGGGGCCAATGCCGTCGGTCAGCGATTGCGGCCGCTCCGCGTGTCCGATCCGCGGCAGGTCCTGGAGGTCATCGGCGTGGTACGGGACAGCAAGTACGTCACGCACACGGAAGAGCCGCGCCCGTTCGTCTACCGGCCGCTGGCGCAGAACTACACGCCGGGCGTCACGCTGCTGGTGCGGACGGCTGGCACTCCCGGGTCGGCGTTGCCCGCGATCATCGAGGCGGTCCGCGCTCAGGACGCCGGCGTGGCCGTGTTCAACGTGGCGACGATGACCGACGCGACGGCCATCTCGCTGCTGCCCACGCGTATCGCGGGCAGCCTGCTCGGCGCGCTCGGGATGCTCGCGCTGGCGCTCGCGGCGCTCGGCATCTACGGCGTGCTGTCGTTCATCGTCCGCGCGCGCGCGCATGAGATCGGCGTCCGTCTCGCGATCGGCGCCGCGCCGCGCGAGGTGGCGGCACTGGTCGTCCGGCAGGCCATGAGATGGACGGCGACCGGCGGCGCGATTGGCCTGGGCCTCGCGCTCGCACTGACTCGATTCCTCGAAGTGTTCCTGGGCAGCATCAGTCCGACCGATCCCTGGACGTTCGCCGGGGTCACGCTACTCATCATGCTCGTCGCGGGCCTCGCGGCGCTGGCGCCGGCGCGGCGTGCCAGCCGCGTCGATCCGCTCCTCGCGCTCAGGAGCACGTAAAGAACGAGGGACGAAACGGAGCCGGGCGCCCCACTTGCGCTGTGGCACGCTTTGGCGTTCAATGCTCCCGTGTCACACCGCTTCCATATCTCTCGCCGTACAGTTCCTCAGCCATTGCACGGCCATTGCCGCAGCTACCGGGCTGCCGCGATGGTTCGTCGAACGTGAGCTGTCCGCATCGACGCAGGGGCCCGCGGTCACGGCCAGCCCGAACGATCGCCCGGGGATCGCGCTCGTCGGCTGCGGCGGGATGGGCCGCGGCGACGCCAAGAACGCCAGCCGGTTCGGCGACATCGTCGCCGTCGTCGACGTCGACGAGAGCCATGCCGCGATGGCCGCGAAGCAGTTCACGAATGGCGCCAAGGTTCCCGCACAGTTCACGGACTTCCGCAAGATGCTCGAGCAGAAGGATGTGAACGTCGTCCTGAACGGCACGCCGGATCACTGGCACACGCTCATCAACCTCGCGGCCGTGTCGGCGAAGAAAGACATCTACGCCGAGAAGCCGCTGACGCTCACCGTCGATGAAGGCAAGCGGCTGGTCAAGGCTGTCCGAAAGCAGAAGGTTGTCCTGCAGACCGGCACGCAGCAGCGCAGCAACAAGCTGTTCCGCCTCGCCTGCGAGCTCGTGCGGAATGGACGGATCGGGAAGCTGACCCAGGTCAGCGTGTTCGTGCCGGCCGGCCTGCGCGAGGGACCGTTCAAGCCGACGCCGGTGCCATCCGGCTTCAACTGGGATCTGTGGCTCGGCCAGGCGCCGCAGGTGGAATACCTGAAAGAGCGCTGCCATTCGACGTTCCGCTGGTGGTGGGATTACTCGGGCGGTCCGGTCACCGATTGGGGCGCGCACCACAATGACATCGCGCGATGGGCGATCGGACTCGATGGTCCGATCGAGATCCAGGCAAAGGCGCCTATCGAACCCATTCCCGGCGGCTACACGACACCGCCCGAGTTCGAGGCCACGCTGAAGTGGGCGAATGGCGTGACCCAGATCGTGAAGACGACGGTCGACGACAGCCCGTTCGGCGTCGCGCTCAAGCCCGATGGGCAGCGCAACGGCGTCCGCCTGGAAGGCACGAACGGATGGATCTGGGTGAACCGCACCGCCCTCAACGCCAGCGATCCCGAGATGCTCGACACGCCGCTGACCGATCCGGCAGTCCGTCTCGAGGTCAGCGACGATCACATGGCGAATTTCTTCGACGCCGTGCGCAGCCGCAAGGACCCGATCTGCCCGGTCGAAGCGGGCCATCTCTCCGCCACGGTGGGACACCTCATTGTGATCGCGCTGCGCACCGGCCGCGTCCTGCAGTGGAAAGCCGACGACGAGAAATTCGTCGGCGAGGGAGCGAAGGACGCCAACGCCCACCTCGCGCGACGCATGCGCAAGCCGTACGACTACGGATTCGCCGATTGATCAGTGCGCCTTCACAGATGAGATCGGAAAGGCTCAGCTGAAGGCGAGATCGGGCGCTCGAGCCCGCCAACGGCGCTATGCTGGTTGAATGTCGTCGCGTCACCGAACAGCCGCGCTGGCAGCCGCGGTCGGCCTCCTGGCGATCGTCGCGATCCTGGTCCTCGTTCCGCGCGACGGCGCCGACTCACCGCTCGACGTCACGACCGCTCCGGTGACGACCGGCACCGTCGCCCGTCGTGTCATGTCGACGGGCACGCTGCAACCCGTGAGGACCGTCGACGTCGGCGCGCAGGTCTCCGGAACCATCCACTCGATCGAAGCGGACTTCAACGACCGCGTCCGGGCCGGACAGATCGTCGCGCGCCTGGATCCATCGATCTACGAATCGCAGCTCGGCGAAGCGCAGGCCAGGCTCGAACAGGCGCAGGCGGAGCGCGAGCGGCTGCGCGTCGTCCTCGACGACGCCCGGGCAAAGCTCGGTCGGTCCGAGACGCTTGCCACTGAGAGTCTGGTGCCGAGAGCCGAGCTCGATCTCGCGAAGACGGCCGCGCTGCATGCGGCAGCGGATCTGAAAGGCGCGGACGCCGGCATCGCCTCGGCGCGGGCGTCGATCACGCAGGCGAGGGTCAGCCTGAATCACACCATCATCCGCTCGCCAATCGATGGGATCGTGATCAGCCGTCACGTCGACGTCGGTCAGACCATCGCGTCAGCAGTGCAGACTCCGGTGCTGTTCACGATCGCCGATCTCAGTCGGATGCAACTGCTCGCGGAGGTGGCGGAAGCCGACGTCGGCGGCGTGCAGCCCGGATCCAAGGTGAGCTTCCAGATCGAATCCATCGGCCAGCAGGCGTTCGACGGCACGGTATCGGCCGTGCGGCTGCAGCCGCTCGTCGAGCAGGCGGCCGCGTCCACGACCGGATCCGCGACCGCAGCACCGGTACCGGTCGGCACGTCGGGAGCTTCGTCGACGCCGACAGCGGCCGCGGGCCAACCAGCGGCAAACGCCGCTGCATCGAGTGGATCCACATCACCGGCCGCTTCGTCCCAGCCTCAATCCACGCAGTCTCCGTCGAGCGCCGGCGCAACCCCTGCGCGTCCACAATCAGGTGCCGCGACGGCCGGCGGCGGAGTCGTGACCTATACGGCAGTCATTGACGTCGACAATTCGAAAAGCGCGCTGCAGCCCGGCGGCACGGCGATCATCACGCTCGAGGGCTCCGAGCGGCGGGACGCCGTGCGCATCCCGAACAACGCGCTGACATTCCGGCCGCCACCCGAGGCCTTCGACGCGATCGATCAGGAGCCGCCCGTGCTCGAGCCCCCGCAGGCACCGCGCCGCGGATCGGCGAACCGCACGAGGAAGGGTTATGTGTGGAAGCTCGAGAACCGACGCTTCGTGCCGATCGCCGTCGAAACAGGACTGGCGGATGACACATGGACGGAGCTGATTTCGGGCGATATTCAAGCAGGCGAGTTGGTGGTGACTGGAGTCGCTCGGAGCAAGAACTGAAACGGTTCAAAGGTTCAACGGTTCAAGAGTTCAGGTGTTCCGAGGTTCAGGGGGTTCAGGCTCCCTATGAACCCTTGAACCTCTGAACCACTGAACCTTTGAACCGATGCGGTTACTTGACGCCTATTTGATTTCGCCCGGCTGGGAGAAATCCAGGTCCGCGGCACGCAGGCGGTGCCGGCCGCTCCACCAGTGCTGGCGGCTGATGACCGCGTCGAGCGCTCCCTGATCGGTGACGGCCACGCCCGTGACATGGCCCGCCGATTGGCCTCGGGGTGCGATCCGGACCGATCGGCTCAAGAGCAGCGGCTTGTCCGCGAGTGACGAGCCGGCGCTCTGCCCGCTGAGAACCAGCGAGCCGCCCTCGACCGTCACCGCTTCGATCGATCGAGTCTGGGCGTTCGACCCGAGCTTCCCGTCGTCGCTGAAGATGATCTTCGTCACTCGACGCGAAGCGGCATCCACCTCCACGCCCGCCAGGTAACCAATCCGCCGGTTTCCCGAACGAACACGATTCCCGAACAAGAGTTCCATGACTGTGATCTCCTCGCCGCACAAGGTAGGAGACACGGGGGCTGACGTCAAGAGAGGGTTCAAGAGTTCAGGGGTTCAGAGGTTCAGAGGTTCAGGTTCAGAGGTTCAGGTTCAGAGGTTCAGGTTCAGAGGTTCAGGTTCAGAGGTTCAGGTTCAAGAGTCCGGGACCCGAACTCCTGAACCTTTTGAACCTCTGAACCCGAACCTTTGAACCCCTGAACCCTTGAACCTCCCTGAACCTTACGTTTTACCTGCCCAGCATGATCGTCACGCCGCCGTAGGCGCGCCAGAAGTTGTCGTCGACGTCGCCGCCGTTGAAGAAGCGGATGTCGCCGCGCAGATGCGCCCGCCGGGTGAGGTGCGCTTTCAGGCCGCCGCCGACGTTGAACGCGAGCTCCTCGTTCGAGGCGTCCACGATTTCATTGCTTCCGAGCTCGATGTCCACCGACGTGCGCATCAGACCGAGGCCCGCGGTGGCGTACGGCAGGAAGCGGTCGCTGCCGGTGAAGTGGTAGATGACGTTGCCGCTGAAGGTCCACAGCCTGCTGTCGAACTCGAAGACGTCGTTGTCCGCGCCTTCGCCGGAATACGCGAGCTCGCCTTCGACGGCGAACTCCGGGGTGAAGTTGTACGAGCTGGCGACGCCCAGGCTCGCGGTCGTGTCGGCGATGTCGCCGCCGAAGCCGGCGCCGAGGAACGGCGTCAACGTCCAGCGCGACTCGGACGACGGCTGTGCGAGTGCAGATGATGAGAGCAGCAGTACGGTCGCGAATGTGAGGGCGATTGCCGAGATTTTCCGCATGAGTCCCTCCTCGGGCGAGACTCGATGCAAGCAAGAGACCTATACTCCGTGGTCGGGCCGGCTCGCAGCCCATGCATCGAGCCGCGTCTTCAAGCCGCACCGCGAGATCGCGCGGGCACCTCAGGCAGGACCGAGCCATGTCGAATCTTGCTGAACCGAAGCTGTCAGAGGCCGCTGGAGCTCTGCCGAATCCGGCCGCGGGACACGCGGCTACCCAACTTCCCCCAGGTCCGTCATCACCGGTCGTCGTGCAGACTTATCGCTACGCGCGCGATCCGCTGCCGCTGCTCGACGAGTGCGCGCAGCGATTTGGCGACATCTTCACGATCCGTCTGCTCGGCACCGGGCCCTGGGTGTTTCTCTCGTCTCCGCCGCTGCTGAAGGCGATGTTCACGGCTCCCGCGGACGTCGTCCACGCCGGTGACGCCAACATGAGCGTGTTCGGGCCGATCGCCGGCAACGCGTCCGTCTTCACCATGGATGAATCGCCGCATCTGAACCGGCGGCGGCTGCTGCTGCCGCAGTTCCACGGCGATCGGATGCAGGTCTACTTCCACCAGATCCGATCGATCGCGGAGGACGCGGTTGCGCGATGGACGCCGGACGCCTGGTTCTCGATTCATCTCGAAACGCAGCAGATGACGCTGCAGACGATCATTCGCGCGGTGTTCGGCATCGACGCGGAACGCGGCGATGCGGAGGACGTGGCGCTGGTCCGGGCGCTGACCGATCTGGCCAACGACGCCGTCGGCTCGTCGCTGCTGCTCGCCCCGGCGCTGCAGATCGATCTCGGCCCCTGGAGCCCGTGGGGACGCGTCGCCCGGATCATCCGCCGCGCGGATGACGCGATCATGCGCGAAATCCGGCGCCGCCGGACCTCGCCCGGCGCCGCTGCCCGCGAGGACATCCTGTCGTTGCTGCTGCAGGTCCACTATGACGATGGCACGGCGCTCACCGATCGTGAAGTCCGCGACGAGCTCGTCGTCATGCTGATGGCCGGTCACGAGACGAGCGGGACGGCGCTCGCCTGGACGTTCGAGCGAATCCTCTCGTTGCCGCATGTCGAAGAACGGCTGCGGTCCGAGCTGGACGCCGTGGTCGGACGCGATGCGCTCGCGGCGTCGCACCTGCCGCGCCTCGAATACCTCGACGCGGTAATCAAGGAGACGTTGCGCATCCGGCCGATCATGCCGGCCGGCGGCGCCCGCCGGGTGCAGAAGCCGCTCGCGATCGGCGGCTACGTCGTGCCCGCGGGCGCGAACCTGATCAACGGCCTGTACCTGCTGCATCGCCGTCCTGATCTCTACCCGGATCCCGAGGCGTTCAAACCCGAACGTTTTCTCGGCAAGCGCGTCATCGATCCGTACGAGTGGACTCCGTTCGGGGGCGGCATCAGGCGCTGCCTGGGCCTGGCATTCGCGCTGTTCGAGATGAAAGTCATCGTCGCCACCGTTCTCACGCTGACGCGTGTGCGGATCGATCGCCCGGACGCACGGGTGGCCCGCCGTGGTTTCTTCCTCGCGCCGGAGCACGGACCGCGCGTCGTGCTGCTGGAGCGGATTGCCGGGTAACATTCATCTCGATGGATCCCAAGACCGGCCTCTGGGCATCACCCGATGGCACGACACGCTGTGGCTGGTGTCGCGCCTCAGACGAGTACGTCGCCTACCACGACACCGAGTGGGGATTCCCGGTGCGCGACGATCGCCGGCTGTTCGAGAAGATCACGCTGGAAGGATTTCAGAGCGGCCTGAGCTGGCTGACGATTCTGCGCAAGCGCGAGAACTTCCGCCGCGCGTTCGCCGCGTTCGACATCGAGAAGGTCGCCCGCTTCACGCCCCGTCACGTCGAGCGGCTGCTGCAGGACGATGGCATCATCCGGCACCGCGGCAAAATCGAAAGCACGATCAACAACGCCAGGCGGTGCCGCGACCTGGTCGATGAATTCGGCTCGTTGTCGGCGTTCGTGTGGCGCTTCCAGCCCGATCCGTCGTCACGCCCGCGAAAGCTGACGTGGGACGTGCTGAAAACCATGGCCACGACGAGCGAATCGGCCGCGCTGTCGAAGGAGCTGAAGAAGCGCGGCTGGTCCTTCGTCGGACCGACGACGATGTACGCGTTCATGCAGGCGATGGGGCTGGTGAACGATCACCTGCACGGGTGCGCGATCAGGGAGCGGGCTCAGAACTCTGGTCAGCGAGGGTAAGGTGTCAACTTCCAAGACCGGTAGGATGAAAATTCCGAGCATCGCCAGAACCCGGCCGACGACGGCGCTGCCGCGCTGCACGACGGCACGACGACACGACGGCACGACGGCACGACGTAGAGGTTTTCAACAGATCCTTCGTGCCCTTCGTGCCGTCGTGCCTTCGTGTGGCGCGAAGCGCTATTCGTATTTTCTGGGCACTTGGAAGTTGGGGTTCAGAGATAAGTGAGCCAGCGCGATCGGTGCGTGCGCTTGTACTCCGCGTACCAGCGGCACGGGACGTAGAGCAGCAGGTTCAGCACGATCCAGATCACATAGATCGAGCCCAGGTTGAGCCCGTATCCTGGTGGCGGCGGTTCGAAGACGGGCCCACCGAACAACCGGCCGTCCCACGGCTGTCCGAACAGCAGGGCGACGGGGATCGTGATGAGGTGGGCCGCGTAGATGTGCAGCAGGTAGTAGAAGAGCGGAACCCGCCCGAAGACAACCACCCGCGAGGCAATCGCCGGCAGCAGCCCGCGCGCCGCCAGATTGATGCGCTCGAAATACGCGAGGGCAATCAGACCCGGCCCCAGCGTCATCAACAGGAACAGCAGCGACGGCGGATACTTCTCGACGTCCAGGAACAGGATGACGCTCTTGGCGAGCGTCGGCTGCGGACGAAAGTCACCCGGCGACACCAGCGTCGCGGGCGGAGTCGGGTTGCCGTAGAAGTTCGTCGCGCGCAGCACAACGAACAGCGCGATCGCGGCCAGACCCAGCGTCACGAGCAACCTGCGGCGGCGCGCCGGCTCGAGGGTATACACGGCGCCGAGCGCGTAGCCTGTCGCCATTACGCCCACCCACGGCACCAGCACGTACGGCGCGAACCACATGTTGAACTGCGGCGCGATCGGAATGAAGGTCGGCGCGTGCAGCAGCCCCCACACCTTACCGATCCACGGGCCGAGCTCGTCGGGCCTGATGCCATCGAACAAGTTGTGCAGAAAGATCATCCCCAGCCCGATGCCTGCCACCCACGCGATCGGCAGACGCACGATGACCGACAGGATCACCATGCTCCATCCGAGCGCCCAGATCACGCCGCCAAAGCTCCAGCCCGGGTAGAACGTCCATCCGAACCCGACCACGGTGAGCTCGAGCAGCACGAGCCACAGCCCGCGCGTCCAGAGCACGTGGCGAATCTCACGCGGCGATCGGCCCCTGGCGGCGGAGAGCGCCGCGCCCAGGCCGGCGAGCAGGAAAAAGAGCGGCGCGCAGTAGTGCGTGATCCAGCGCGTGAAGAACAGCGTCAGCCAGGTCCGCGTGATGTCCTCGGGCGGAAACCGCAGATGCGTGAAGAAGTCACGCACGTGATCGAGCGACATCACGACCATGATCGCGCCGCGAAGCAGATCGACGGAATCGAGGCGTGCGCCGGCTGGCGGCGATGACGTGATGGCTTCGTCTCTGAGCTGGGCGATAGTCATTGATCAGTCGGCTGCCGGCATGAGGCCGATTACATGTACTTCCAGTTCCGAGGTTTGCCCTGTGCGATCCACTCGATCGCCGTGTCCAGGCGCCGCTGGCGCGTGGCTTCGGCTTTGGCGTCGAGAATCCACTCGAGGTATTCGCGCTTGTGGCTCGGACTGAACGCTTCGTACGCCGCCAGCGCTTTCCGGTTCTTTTTCAGCGCGGCGGTGAAATAGTCCGGCTCCTTCAACGGTTTCTTTGGCGCCCCCTTCATGCGCGGCGCTTTGACGCCTTCATCGTGCAGGGCCGCCGCCTCTTTCACGAGGCGGACCAGCGTCTTCCGGTCGGGCAGATCGCGGACGGCGGTGATCCGTCCGAACTGACCGGCCGCATCAGCCGCCTTGCCGCCAACGCCGTTCATCGCCGAGGCCTTCCAGAATCCGAAGGTCACGTGCTCTTTGAACGCCGCCGTGCCGCACAGGATCCCCTTGTACATGAACGCCGGGTGCCGCCACTTGAGCGTCTCCTCGATCTCGGGACAGCCCGCGTGCACGGCTTTGCGGATGAACGTCAGAATCGGCCGCGCGAACGGCTGCGCCGCGGCGATATAGCCATCAATCCGGGCGTCCTTGGTTCCCATCGGTCCTCCTCGCGGAGCCGATTATCCGTCAGCGTCTGGGCACGGCGTGAATTCATCCGGGTGCGAGTGAGAACTCGTCAACTCCCAACTTCCAACTCCCAACTCCCAAGGGTCAGTCGCACTTTCGCAAGAGCTTCGTGGCGCTTCGACGAATTGCTGCGGGCACTCGTCTGAGCTAAGGTGGGAGTTGCCGACTTCGCTCGACGAGGCGGAAGCCGACGCGGCACCTCGTTTGCGAGCCGAGTTCGGAGCGTTGGAGGTTGGGAGTTGACGCATTGAGTAATGCTGAGGCAGCCGCCGCGACTGCCGCTATCATGGAGCCCCGCTGCACGAGGGAGTCTTCGATGATTGGACGACACGTTTCCTGCATCGCCTGCCTGGCCGCGCTGGTTGCGACGGTGCCATCCTCCGGTGCGCAGGATCCGCCCCGCGAGTGGATAGAGCCCGCGACTGGACATCGGGTCATCCGGCTCTCCGACGAGCCGGGGACCGCGAGCCTCTACTTTCATCAGAATCCGTACACGGCCAACGGCGACAAGATGGTCGTCTCGACACCGGACGGACTGGCCACCATCACCCTCGCCTCCCGCACGATTGCGCCGCTCGTCCGCGGCCGCGTCAGCCATCTCGTCGTCGGGCGGAAGACGCGGCAGGCTTTCTACATCCAGAACAACGTCGTGTTCGCGACGAACGTCGATACCGGGGCGACGCGCAAGATTCTGGAGCATCCCCGGATTCGGACGGGATCCGGCTTCGGCTTGAGCGCGGACGAGACGACGCTGGCCGGGAGCTTCATCACCGGCGACGCGACAGGCACGCAGCCGCCGGGATCGACGGGGCCGCCACCCAACCCGCCGGCGAACCCGCCCTTCGACAGCGCTCAGGGCAGGCTCGCGACGCCGCCGCCGACCCGATCGAGCCTCGAGACGCGTTGGGCCGCGCGCCTGCCGATGGCGATCTACACGCTCAACGTCAACTCCGGCCAGCTGAAGACGATCTACGAGTCGACCGACTGGTTGAACCACGTGCAGATGTCCCCGTCGGACCCGACGCTGATCATGTTCTGCCACGAGGGACCCTGGCATTTCGTCGATCGCATCTGGACGATCCGGACGGACGGCACCGAGCGGATGCTCAGGCACAAGCGGACGATGGAGATGGAGATTGCCGGCCACGAGTTCTTCAGCGCCGACGGCAAGACGATCTGGTACGACCTGCAGACGCCACGGAGCAAGGTGTTCTGGCTCGCCGGCGTCGACGTCGCGTCGGGCAAGACGACGAGGTATCCGGTGGCGCGGGAGGAATGGTCGGTGCACTTCAACATCTCGCCCGACGGGCAGCTGTTCGCGGGCGATGGCGGCGGACCGCGCAGCGTCGCGGCGCCGGGGAACGGTCAATGGATCTATCTGTTCCGGCCGGCGCCGGAAGGCAAGCTGGCGGCGGAACGGCTCGTCGACCTGTCGAAGCACGACTACCAGCTCGAACCGAACGTGACGTTTACCCCCGATCGGAAGTGGATCACGTTCCGCTCGAACATGCACGGCGCAACGCACGTGTATGCCGTCGAAGTCGCGCGTACGGGACTCGGGGCTCGGGATCGGGTCAGGGACTCGGGACCAGGGACTCGGGGATCACGATCAGGGACTGGGGACTCGGACGAGTTTTCGGGATGGGAATCGGGTCCCCCCAGTCCCGAAGACGCGCCCTAGCCCCGTAGTCCCGAGTCCCGGGTTTATTGTCACCAGCCATTACAGTCGCTCTTATACCCGCAGGATTCGCAGCGCCAGCAGGCTTTGACGCGGATCAGCTGGACGCTGCCGCAGCGATCGCAGCACTCCTGCGACGACGGCTTCGGCGGCGGGGCTGACGCCCTCGCTTCGGGCCGGTCGGACCCGCTACGCCGCCACACCCTCACGTCTGCGGTAGTCATCGTTCATGTAGCGTCCTCACAGAGCACGGGTCTTCCGGCTAAAAAGCTTGTGAACTCATGTCGCCTGCTACTGACCCAGTCACGCCGACGTCAGGCACCATGTCGCGCAATGCAGCCAGCACGACTCGGCCCGGTCGTGGGTGTCGCGCCGGAGCTTCGTGAGCCGCGGCAATGGCTGCCTGGAGAGCGCCTTGCCGATCTCCACGTTCAGCGCCTCGTCGCGCAGCCCGACGGCGGAAAAGATCGCGACGAAGGTCAGCACCCGCGCATCGAACGCCGCCGGATCCGGCGTGCGGGTGAGGAGCAGCAGGAGCCCCTTCCCGATGTTCCCCATCTGCGCCATCGACGCGGTGAGCGGCAGCACGATCCTGCCGGCCGGCGCAGCCGAGTCGAGCCAACCGTCGAGCGGATGGGTCACGCCGGCGTTGATCAGCATCGCGTCGAACGACTCGGTCAGCGCGCTGCTGCCATCGTCCCGTTTGACCTCGACCCACGGCGTCGCCGCGAGATTCGCCGCGGCACGCGCCGCAAGCGGTTCGTCGACTTCGAGTGCGACGACGCGGCCGGCGGGACCGACGCAGTGCGCCATCAGCGCGGTGAAGTATCCCGTGCCCGCCCCCAGGTGCAGCACGCGGTTGCCCGGCCCGAGGCGGAGCGCATCGATGGCCATCGCGAGCAAGCCGGGCGCCCCGTTGAACAGCATCCGGCTGGGATCGATGGCGATCGCGACGTTGTGATACACGTGGCGCGGATCGGCGTCCGGTGTCTGGCGCGCCTGACCGGTCAGATTGCTGTCGCTGCGGACCGTCCACGGTCCGGGCGGAAGAAATCGCTCGCGTGGCACCGTCGCCAGTGCGTCGACGAGAGCCCCGGACCGGATGTTGGCCGCGATCTGCACTTCCTCCGCGAAAAATCGCCGCTGGGCCGTGAGGTCGCTCATCGCTTCACCCGCCGCGAGCGCGGCGCGGCGCGCCGGCGTGGACCGCGCGTGTGGACATGCCCCTGCTCGCGGATGAACTGCGCGACTTCGGGACCGATGGCGACCGCTTTCACCGGACGCTGCCAGGCATAGAGATGCTTGCCTGGCGCCGCGATGACCCGCAGCTCGCCGGCCTCGAAGAGGCGCTTGATCACCGTGTGGATGGCTGCCATCTCGTTGCTGTAGGCGGACAGCTCGACGCCGATGGCGCGCAGCCGTTCGCGCACCTCGGTCGGGGAGAGCGGGATGCCGGCATTGCGGTAGACCAGGCGGCAGGCGTCGGTCAGTCCGTACGGCTGCGTCGGCGTGAACCCGAGAAGCCTTGAAAGGCTGCCGATGGTCTGCGCGAGCTGCGACAGGCGTTCGTCGAGCTGCCGCCGCTCGGCGCCGAGCGCTTCGGTACTCGGCAATCGCCGCGGCCAGGGCGGCCCGGTAGTCCGGCTCGGTCACACTGGCTTTTATACGTAATGTGTAAACGGCTGTCAACGAGCGGCTGCCCGGCGGCGCACGCGAACGCGGCCAGGCCTTTGGCTTCGACACATCGCCGTGCTACGGTATGTGTCGAAGTCCAAGGCATCGGGAGCGCGCGTGATGAGCTGGTGGAAGAATCTGTGGCGAGGACGATCGCCGGAACGGGACCTCGACGCCGAGCTGCGGTTCCATCTCGAACGCCAGATCCAGGACCTGGTGGACAGCGGACATTCACCGGAGGACGCCCGCCGCCGGGTGCGGCTCGACTTCGGCGGCCTCGATCAAGCCAAGGACGCCTGCCGCGACGTGCGGCCCCTGCGCTGGATCGAGGAGCTCGCGCGCGACGTGAAACTGGGCTTTCGCGCGCTCGGCCGCGAGCGGCTGTTCGGCGCCTCGGTAACCCTCATTCTGGCGTTGGGCATCGGCACCAGCGTGGCGATGTTCAGTGTGCTCCGGGCCACCGTGCTGCGCCCGCTGCCATACGCGCGGCCGGCGGAGCTCGCGATCCTGACGACGCACACCATGGTGCACGACCAGCCGGACGGCACCTCGCCGCCGAATCTGTTCGACTGGCGGCAGCAGAGCGCGTCGTTCGCCGGCATGACGTTCTTCCGCCGGACGAGCGTGAGCCAGGTCACCTACCAGGGAGCCGATGCGCCGCAACGCGCCCAGGAAGGGCTGGTCGGCCCCGAGTTCTTCGAGCTGCTCGGGACGCCGCCGCTCCTCGGCCGGACGTTTTCACGCACCGAATTCGACGGCCGCGAACGCGTCGTCGTGCTGAGCGAAGCCGTGTGGCAGGAGCAGTTCGGGCGATCGGCCGCGATCGTCGGACAAACGCTGCTCATCGACGGTCAGCGCCATGCGGTGATCGGCATCATGCCGCGGACGTTCCAGCTGCCCACGAGCGATACGCGGCTGTGGCGGCCGATCTCGATTCTGCCGTCGTGGCCCGGGCTGCAGCGCGAGCGTGACGGTGACGGCATCGAAGTGATCGGACGCCTCGCGGCAGGAGCCGGACTGAACGAGGCGCGCGCGGAGATGACGCTGATTGCGGCGCGGCTGCGGGACAGGTACGCCGAGAACCGGAACCTCGACGTCCGGATCACCTCCCTCTTCGATCACGTGGTCGGACGCCGCACGAGCCGAAGCGTGTGGCTCGGGTTCGGCGCGGTCCTGTCCCTGCTGGCCATCGCGTGCGCCAATGCCGGCGGGTTGCTCACGGCGCGCGCCGCGCGCCGGCGACGGGAGCTCGCCGTCCGTGCCGCCCTCGGCGCCGGCACAGGCCGCTTGACGCGCCAGCTGCTCGCTGAAAGCGTCAGCCTCTGGGCGTTGTCGAGCGTAGCGGGTGCCGCGCTGGCCTACGGGCTGATCGAGCTTCTGCTGGCGTACGGACCGCGCTCCATTCCCCGGCTGGATCAGATACGGATCGATGGCACCGGTCTCGCGATGGCATTTCTAGCCGGTCTCGTGTCCGTCACCGCGTGTGGAACGATCCCCGCGTTCATGGCCGCGCGCGCGGACCGTTCCTCGGCATTCAACACGCGTGATGGATCGAGCTCGCGGCGGCGCGTCCTGCAGGACGTGCTCGTCAGCGCGCAGGTCGCCGGGGCGCTGATGCTGCTCATCGGCGCGGTGCTCCTCGCCCGCAGCTTCGTCCGGGCGCTCGGCGAGGATCCCGGCTATCCTGCCGGGCGCATCGCAATCGTCCGCATCGAGCGTCCGCGGTCGGAGACATTCTTTCTCGACGCGCGGGCGCGCCTCGAACGGCTGCCGGGTGTCGCGGCGGTCGGCGGCATCAAGGACTTCTTCATTCGACGGAATGCCGATCAGCGGGTAACGGTGGAAGGACGGCCGGCGACATCCGACGCCCTGCCACGCCTGACGGTTGACGCGGTCACGCCCGGATACTTCCGCGCCATGGGGATCGACCTCATCGACGGACGCGATTTCGAAGACCGCGATCTGGCGGACAACGCACCGCCGGTGTACATCGTGAACGAAGCGCTGGCGCAGCGCTTCTGGCCCGGTGAGCGCGCGGTCGGCAAGCGGCTGGTCGGCGGCAGCTCACCGCCGAAAGACGGCAACTGGAGCACCGTCGTCGGCGTGGTGCGCGACATGCGGCGCGAAGGGCTGGATGTCGCGCCGATCCTGGCCGGGTTCATCCCGGACATGCTGGGGAACATGGACCTGACGATTCGCGGAGAAGCCGGCGTCACGACGCTGATTCCGGCGATTCGCCAGGAGCTCCGCGCGATCGATCCGTCGCTGCCAATCGCGATCGCCCCGGCAGCCGATCGGTTGTCGGATCGGATCGGCGGCCGGCGCTTCGAAACGCAGGCGATCGGCCTGTTCGCGGCGATCGCGGTGCTGCTCTCCGCCGCCGGACTCTATGCCACGCTCGCCTATCAGGTCACGCTGCGCACGAAGGAGATTGGCATCCGCTCGGCGCTCGGCGCGAGCCGCCGCGCGATCGTGGCCATGGTGGTGGGCAAAGGGGTCGTGCTCGCCGGCGCCGGGGCCGCAGTGGGTCTCGCCGGCGCGGCTTCCAGCGCGAGAGTCATGCAGAGTCTTCTCTACGAGACCAGAGCGACAGATGCCCCCAGCTATCTGATCGCGGCGCTCGTGGTACTGATCGTCGCCGCCCTCGCGGCGGCGGGACCCGGCCTGCGCGCGGCAGCGGTCAGCCCGATCACGGCGCTGCGGCAGGACTAAACGGAGTTGCAAAAGACGCGGCAGTGACAACTCCCAACTTCCAACTCCCCCGCCTCCGCGCGCACGGATCGACGCGCGCTACGGCGAGGCCTCGCCAGAGCTCGTCGATCTGAGATTGAGTCGACGAGCGGCGGCGGGCAACTCCCAAGGGGCTCAGAGTCGATCGGCCGAGAGTCCTTTGGGAGTTAGAAGTTGGAGATTGGAAGTTGACATGTATCGCTCTTCTTTTGCTATAGCACTTTATGCTATAGTCGGCGCGATGCCGCCAAAACGTACCGTCCAGGACGATCCGACGCCTGAGTCGTTCCTGCCGCTCCCCCGCGACACGTTCCACATCCTGGTCTCCCTCGCGGATCGCGAGCGTCATGGCTATTCGGTCATGCTCGACGTCGCCGAGCGCACCAACGGCGCGCTGCGCCTGAGCCCGAGCAGCCTCTACGCCGCGATCAAGCGCCTGTTGACTCAGGAGTTGATCGAGGAGCTGGACGAGCGGCCGGATCCCCGGCACGACGACGAGCGGCGGCGGTACTACCGGCTGACGAAGCTGGGCCGCCGCGTCGCGATGGCCGAGGCGCGGCGGCTGGAGAGACTGCTGTCGGACGCGCGCGCGAACGGGCTGCTGCCGCGAAAGAGCTGAGAGCTATAAATGAGTCGCCGCCCCCAGCGAGAGAGCGCAGCGACCGAGCCACGCGAACGGAGCGGGGCGTGAGGGGCCCGCAGCGAGCGTGAAGGTCGGGGACGTCACCGGATGGAGCTGGAGCACGTGGTGCTTTCGCGCGCTGCTGGCGTTGTATCCGGGTGAGTTCCGCGACGAGTACGGGCGCGAGCTGGCCCTGGTCTTCGCCGATCGCTATCGCGATGCGGCCGGACTCGGCGATCGCGCGCTGATCGTCCTCGAAGCCATCACCGGCGTTCTCAAGGAAGCGCCGAAGGAGCACCTCTCCATGATTCTCCAGGACCTTCGCTACGCCTGCCGCGTGCTGCTGCGAATGCCGGGCTTCGCGGCGACCGCCATCCTGACCCTCGCGCTCGGCATAGGCGCGAATACCGCGATCTTCCAATTGATCGACGCGGTCCGGCTGCGGCCGCTGCCGGTCCGCAGTCCCGGCGAGCTCGCGCGGATCGAGATCGTCGGCGGCAACGGCGGCTTCGGACTGAATCCAGGGCAGTACGGGGGATTGACGACCCCGATCTGGCGCGAGCTCGAGAGCCATCAGCAGGCCTTCTCCGGAATGTTCGCGTGGTCCGCGTCGACCATGGGCGTCGGCGACCGGTCCGATATGCGCCGGGTGAGTGGCCTCAGGGTGAGCGGCGGCTTCTTTCGCGTGCTCGGCATCGACGCCTGGCGCGGGCGACTCATCGAGCCGGCGGACGAGACCACCTGCCCGAGCCCCCGCGTCGTGCTCAGCCACGCGTACTGGCAGCGCGAGCTCGGCGGCCGCGAGCTCGATCGCAGCGCGAGGCTGATGGTCAACGGCGAGAGCTACGAGGTGATCGGCGTCACGCCTCCCGGATTCTTCGGCGTCGCCGTCGGCGAGAGCTTCGATATCGCGGTTCCCCACTGCCGCCAGCAGAATCCACGCCGCGACGTGTTCGACGTCGCGGTCATGGCTCGTCTGCGCCCGGGATGGACGCTCGAGCGGGCGTCAGCGCACGTGAACTCGCTGAGCGGAGGCGTCTTCGAGGCGACGGCGCCGACCGGGTACGGCACCGACTCGATCGAACGGTTCAAACAATTCCGTCTCGAAGCCGTGTCCGCCTCGACCGGCGTCAGCGCGCTCCGTGCGCAATACGACACCTCGCTGCAGCTGCTGCTGGGGATCACCGGTCTCGTCCTGCTGCTCGCCTGCGCCAACCTGGCGAATCTGATGCTCGCGCGGGCAGTCGTCCGTCAGCGTGAGTTCTCCGTGCGGCTCGCACTCGGTGCCTCGCGCACGAGGCTGGTGCGGCAGAGCCTGGCCGAAAGCGCGGTGCTGTCGGCGTGCGGCGCGGTGGTCGGCATCGTGCTCGCCCAGTTCCTCAGCCGGGTTCTCGTCTGGTCGCTGGCCGCCGATGGCAACGCACCAACGCTGACGCTGGCGGCAAGCTGGCGGATGCTCGCGTTCACCGCGGGCGTCGCGATCCTGACGTGCCTGGCCTTCGGTCTGGCGCCGGCGCTGCGGTCGATGCGCGTTCAGCCCGCGACCGTCATGCAGGTCGGCGGTCGCGCGATGACAGCGGGCGAGCGTTTCTCCATTCAGCGGATGATGGTGATCACCCAGATTGCGGTGTCGGTCGTGCTGCTCGTTGCGGCGCTGCTGTTCGTCCGCAGCTTCCGCAACCTCATGACGTTCGACGCGGGCATGCGTCAGCAGGGCGTCACCGTCGCCTTCATCGGATTCCATCAGCTGAAGGTCGAGCGCCACGCGCTCAACGACGTTCAGCGCCAGATTCTTGCCGAGATACGGGGGATTCCCGGCGTGGTCAGCGCCGGCAGCACATCGAACGTGCCGCTGATGGGCAGCAGCTGGGAACATGGCATTCACGTCGACACGATCGAGAATTCGTCGAAGTTCACCTGGGTGAGCCCCGGTTACTTCGTGACGATGAACATTCCGATCCTGCAGGGGCGTGACTTCACGCTGGCGGACACGACCGGCTCGCCGCGCGTCGCCGTGGTCAACCAGACGTTCGTGCACCGGTTCGTCCCGGACGGCCGCGCAATCGGCCGGAAGCTGCGGACTGGAGCGGAGCCGAACTACCCGTCGACCGAATACGAGATCGTCGGAGTGATTCCCGATACGCAATACAACACATTGCGGAACGCGCCAGTGGCCCAGGCGTTCGCGCCGGACTCGCAGTCGCCCGCGCCAGGCCCATGGACCAGCCTCATGATCCACTCGACGATCGATCACGCCGCGACCGTGGCCAGCGTGAAGCGCCGGCTCGCGGCAAGTCATCCCGGGTCGGTCTTCGACTTCGTGGATTTCCAGACGCGGATTCGCGGCGGACTCGTGCGCGAGCGGCTGCTGGCGATGCTGGCCGGATTCTTCGGCGCGCTCGCGGCGCTGCTGGCCATGGTCGGCCTCTACGGCATGATGTCGTTCGCGATGGTCCAGCGTCAGCACGAGATCGGCATCCGCGTCGCGCTCGGCGCGCCCCAGTCGCGCGTCGTCCTGATGGTGATGCGGGAAGCGGGCTGGCTTCTGACCCTGGGCATCGCGGCGGGCGCGTCGATGTCGCTCCTGGCCGGCCAGAGCGCGACGACGTTGTTGTTCAACCTCGAACCGAACGATCCCGCGACGCTCGCCGCCGCCTGCGTCCTGCTGACCCTCATCGCCGCGCTCGCGAGCTTCCTCCCCGCGCGCAGGGCGGCGCGGCTGGACCCGTTGGTGGCGCTTAGACAGGAGTGACGCACGTGCGACGTGCAACGGTCTGCGTGCTCACGTGCTCTTTCGTGCTACGTGCTACGTGCCGTGTGCTCACGTGCAGACGTGCGATGTGCTCACGGTGCGCACGTGCTTTTCGTGCGACGTGCTCACGTGCTCACGTGCTTCGTGGCGGACCTCCGGACGGATCAAGCTCAGCAATTAGAACTGCGGCAGGTGAAATCCCAACGCGGGTGAATGTCCTGTACGCACCAGGAAGCCCGACGGAAGGACCCCACGCATGTAGACGGTTGGACGCAAGCCAGTGCGCACGTAGGACGTAGCACGTAGCACGAAGAGCACGTGAGCACGTCGCACGAGAAGCACGCGCGCACGTAGCACGTCGGACGAAGCACGAAAAGCACGTGCGCACGTCAGCACGCAGCACGAAAAGCACGTGAGCACGTAGCAGCGTTGCACGTGGCACGTGCCACGTCCTCCCCGCTATACTGTCCCCTTCCGGCGGGGAGGTTTCTCTTGGTCGCAATCGTGTGGCAGTTCAACGTGCAGGAAAACGCGGGAGACGAGTTCGAGCGCTTCTATGGCGCCGACGGCGAGTGGACCAGGCTGTCGCGGAAGAGCCGGTCGTTTCTCGGCAGTTCGTTCCTGAAGGATCTGGCGATCCCGACGCGCTACCTCCTGGTCGAGTACCTGGAGCGAGATGCTCGTCTACGAGAAGCACGTCGTGGATTTCGAGCGCGAGATGGAATTGCTAGACGATCACCGCAAGGTATTCGTGAACAGCGTCGAGTCGCTGGGGGTGTTCACCGCCCTGGATGTCCCGGATCGCGTCGGACCTGCCTGGTCGCGCCGCTCCGGGTGATCGGCCGCGACCCTCTCGACCTTGCCCGCCGGGCTCGTTTTCCCCGGCCGGCGCAGGGAAACTAGCCAACCTCCGGTCCAGGCCTTAATATCGTCCCATGCGCAGAGCCCACGGCATCCGGGCCGCAGCGGTTGCGGCGTGTTTCACCATGGCTGTCGCGGCGGCTGCCGGGGTGGCCGGCCGCGCGCAGGAGAAGCCGGCGGCTCAGCCGCTCAGCTTCAACCGCGACATCCGGCCGATCCTCTCGAACAACTGCTTCGCCTGCCACGGGCCCGACGAGAAACAGCGCGAAACCAAGTTCCATTTCGACACCAAGGAAGGCGCCTTCGCCGAGGACGGCATCATCGTCCCGGGGAGCGCCGTCAAGAGCGTGCTGGTCAAGAAGATCACCGAGCCGGATCCGGCCGAGCGGATGCCGCCGCCCGATTCCGGGCACGCGCTGACCGACAAGCAGATCGAGCTCCTCCGCCGCTGGATAGACGAAGGCGCGAAGTGGGACACGCACTGGGCTTATGCGTCGCCGGCGCGTCCGGAGCCGCCGGTGCCGGGCCAGCACTCGTGGGTCAGCAATCCGATCGACCAGTTCATCCTCTCCCGACTCGAGCGCGAGGGCATGCGGCCGGCGCCGGAGGCCGACAAGGTCACTCTGCTTCGCCGCGTCACCTACGACCTGACGGGCCTCCCGCCCACGCCGGCGGAGATCGACGCGTTTCTCGCCGACAAGTCGCCGAACGCTTACGAGACCCGGGTCGATGCGCTGCTCCAGTCACCCCGCTACGGCGAGCGCATGGCGATGCCGTGGCTCGATGCCGCGCGCTACGGCGACACCCACGGCTACCACATCGACAGCCTCCGCGGCATGTGGCCCTGGCGCGACTGGGTCATCAATGCGTTCAACCGCAACATGCCGTTCGATCAATTCACGGTCGAACAGCTGGCGGGCGATCTGCTGCCGAACGCGACGCGCGAGCAGAAGGTCGCCTCGGGCTTCAACCGCAACCACATGATCAATTTCGAAGGGGGCGCGATCGCCGAGGAGTATCAGGTCGAGTACGTCATCGACCGCGTCGAGGCGACGTCATCCACCTTCATGGGATTGACGATGGGATGCGCGCGGTGCCATACGCACAAGTACGACCCGATCACGCACAAGGAGTTCTACCAGTTCTACGCGTTCTTCAACAACGTTCCCGAGTTCGGGCTCGACGGCAGAACGGGGAACGCCGTGCCGCTGCTCCCGCTGCCGACGCTCGCGCAGCAGATGCAGCTCGAGGAGATCGAGTCGGCGATCAAAGCTCGTGAATCGGCGCTCTCCGAACGCGTGGTCGGGCCGCTCCAGGCGGAGTGGGAGAAAGCGCTCGACGCCAGCCCGCTCGGCCTCGGCGCCGATTCGCTGGTCGCCCAGTACGAGCTCGACGGCAACCTTTCCGATCTGTCGGGCAAATTCCGCCACGGACGGACGGTGAGGGGCGATCCGACGTTCGAGGTCGGACAGATCGGACGGGCGCTGTCGTTCGACGGCGACACCGAGGTCAGCTTCGGCAGCGTCGGTTCGTTCGATCGCTCGGAGCCGTTCAGCATGGCGCTCTGGCTGAGAGGCCGCGGACGCCATCCGGTCTCGATCATGTCGACGCACGAAGGCGACGGACCCGGCCGCGGCTACGAATGGCGGTTCGACGATATCGCGCTCGCCGGCATCCAGCGCTGGGCCGCGCGCCTGAACATCGCCTTGAGGTCCGATGCCGCGGCGAACGCGATCGAGATCCGCACGCGCGAACGCCTGAATCAATCGGACTGGTACCACGTCGCGATGGTCTACGACGGATCCGGCAAGGCGTCGGGCCTGCGGCTGTATCTCAACGGCAGACTGCTCAACACCGAGGTCGTGCGCGACACGCTGACCGGATCGATCAAGTCCGCTGCGCCGCTCGCGTATCCTTCCGCCGTTCGGCGGTCAGCTCGACGACCTCCGTTTCTACAACCGGGCGCTGACGCCCGAGCAGGTCGCGCAGCTGGCGATCCACTATTCGACGCGCGTGGTCCTGTCTGGCGTCACGGGCAAGCCCACGAAGGAAGAGACGCTGCGGCTGCGCGAATACTTCCTGACCCATGCCGCCCCCGAGGCGCTGCGCACCGCCAACGTCGAGCTGAGGATGTTGCGCGCGCAGAAGGCCGACTTCGAGAAGCAGATTCCGACCGCGATGGTGATGTCGGAGCTGAAGACCCCGCGCGAGACCTTCATCCTCGGAAGAGGCGACTATCGCAACAAGACGGAGAAGGTCGAACCCGGCGTGCCGGCGATGCTGCCGCCGCTGCCCAAGGACGCGCCGCTCAACCGGCTGACGCTGGCGAAATGGCTCGTCCAGCCCTCCCACCCGCTGACCTCACGCGTCGCGGTCAACCGGTTCTGGCAGATGTATTTCACCGCCGGCATCGTCAAGACGCAGGAGGATTTCGGTGTGCAGGGGGAGGCGCCGGTGCATCCCGAGCTGCTCGACTGGCTGGCAACCGAATTCGTGCGCACCGGATGGGACGTCCGCGCCATGCAGCGTCTCATCGTGACGTCCGCGACCTACCGGCAGGATTCGAAAGTCACGGCGGAGATGCTCGACAAGGATCCGGAGAACCGGCTGCTCGCCCGCGGGCCGCGTTCCCGCCTGCCGGCCGAATTGATCCGCGACACCGCGCTCGCCGCCAGCGGCCTGCTGAACGGCGAGATCGGCGGACCGAGCGTTCTGCCCTACCAGCCCAAGGGGCTCTGGGAAGAGATGGCGTTCGGGGAAGGCTTTTCGGCGCAGGCCTACGAGCAGAGCCACGGCAAGGATCTCTACCGGCGCGGGATGTACACGTTCTGGAAGCGGACGGTGCCGCCGGCCTCGATGGCGACGTTCGACGCGCCCGATCGTGAGAAGTGCACGGCACGCCGCGCACTGACCAACACGCCGCTGCAGGCGCTGGTGCTCATGAACGATCCCACGTATGTGGAGGCGTCGCGGGCGCTCGCCCAGCGCGCGCTCACCGAAGGCGGACGGGACGACGACAGCCGTGTCGCCTATATTTTCCGGCTCGCGACGGCGCGCAATCCGAGCGGCAAGGAAACGGGCGTGTTGAAGGACCTGCTGCGGCGCCGGCGGACCGAGTTCGCGCCGCAATCAGCAGGCGGCGATCAAGTTGTTGACGGTCGGCGATTCGCCGCGTGACAAGAGACTGGATGCCGCGGAGCTCGCGGCATGGACGACCGTGAGCAGCGTCATTCTCAATCTCGATGAAACGATCACCAAGCAGTAGGCCGTTCCCGCCATGGCGGCGATAGTGGCCATGGTGGCAATAAGGGCAGGGTTCCATGACATTGCAGCGTGAAATCGATCTTCACCTGACCCGTCGTCAGTTGTTCGGCATGGCGGCCCGGGGCATCGGCGTCGGCGCGCTGGCGTCGCTGCTGCGGCCCGAGGTGCTGGCCGCGGCGATGAGCGAGGTGCGCGACCCGAAGACCGGCGGCCTCGTCGGATTGCCGCACTTCGCGGCGAAGGCGAAGCGGGTCATCTTCCTGCATCAGTCGGGCGGACCGTCGCAGCTCGAGACCTTCGACTACAAGCCGGGCCTCGAGAAGTTCCAGGGCACGCAGATCCCCGACTCCGTGCGCATGGGTCAGCGCGTCGCGCAGACGATGGGACAGTCGACGCTGCCCGTGGCCAGGTCGCTCTACGGCTTCAAGCAGCACGGCAAGTCCGGCACCTGGGTCAGCGACCTCCTGCCGCACACCGCGAAGATCGCGGACGACATCACCGTCATCAAGACGATGAACACGGACGCGATCAACCACGACCCGGCGATCACGTTCATCCAGACCGGCTTCCAGCAGCCCGGCCGCCCGAGCATGGGCGCCTGGCTCAGTTACGGGCTGGGCTGCGAGAACCAGAATCTCCCGGCGTTCGTCGTGCTGCTGTCGCAGGCGCACGCGCTCAATACGGATCAACCGCTGTTCTCGCGGCTGTGGGCGAGCGGCTTTCTGCCCTCGAGCTTCCAGGGCGTCCGCTTCCGCGCCGGCAGCACACCGGTGCTCTTTCTCGACGATCCACCCGGGATCACCAAGAGCACCCGGCGCGAGATGCTCGACGCCGTCGGCAAGCTCAATGCGATGCGGCACGAGGCCTACGGCGATCCGGAGATCGAGACGCGCATCGCGCAGTACGAGATGGCCTACCGGATGCAGACCTCGGTGCCCGAGCTGATGGATCTGTCGAAGGAGCCGGAGTCGACGTTCGAGCTCTACGGCCCCGAGTCACGGAAACCTGGTACCTACGCCGCCAACTGCCTGATGGCGCGCCGGCTGGCGGAGCGCAACGTCCGGTTCATCCAGCTCTATCACCGCGGCTGGGATCAGCACCGCGACCTGCCGCGCGACATCAAGCTGCAGTGCGAGGGCACCGACCAGCCGAGCGCCGCGCTGGTCACCGATCTGAAACAGCGCGGACTGCTCGACGACACGCTCGTCGTCTGGGGTGGCGAGTTCGGACGGACTGTCTTCAGCCAGGGCAAGATCACCGAGAGCACCTACGGCCGCGATCATCATCCGCGCAACTTCTGCATGTGGGTGGCCGGCGGCGGCACCAAGAACGGCATCACAATCGGGGAGACCGACGATTTCAGCTACAACATCGCGTCGGATCCGGTGTCCGTCTACGATCTGCAGGCGACGATCCTGCACTTGATGGGGATCGACCACAAGCGGCTGACCTACAAGTTCCAGGGCCGGGACTTCAGACTGACCGACGTGCATGGGGAACTGGTGCAGAAGATGCTCGCTTAGAGCAAACTCCGCAACTGCCAACTTCGCAGACTCGCAACGGGAATCGCCGGGTCGGCTTCGGGATCGGCAAGTCGGACAACCAGTGAGAGTTGCGACTTCCGATCACCAGATCGGGATCCCGACGCGGCTTGCCTTGGGAGTTGGCAGTCGGAGCGTTCGGCGTTGATAGAGTTCGCGAGTCTCCTGACGTACAATCCCTAAGCCAGCCACACGCGCCAGCCGTCAGGAGTTCCATGCGGAATACATCGGCCGGTTCCCCGGTCACTTGGCGGTTGTGCGTCCCCGCGGCGCTGATCGCCGCAGCGTTCACGGCGACCGTCGTCGCGCGACAGGCGAACCCGCCGCAGCCGCCGGCTCCACCAGCCACACCCGCGGCCGAACAACAGCAACAACAACAGCCACCGCCCCGTTTCCGGACCGAGGCCAACTACGTCCGCGTCGACGTGTATCCGACGCAGGGCGGCAAGCCGGTCATGGATCTCCAGAGCGAAGACTTCGAGGTCTCCGAGAACGGCGCGCGGCAATCGATCCAGGCATTCGAACACGTCGTGATCACCCCTGCCGGTCCGCAGAGCCTGCGCGTCGAGCCGAACTCGGTGCGGAGCGGCGAGCAGATGGCGGCCAACCCGCGCAACCGCGTTTTCGTGATCTTCATCGACATCTCGCACGTCGCCGCGGACAGCGGCTATCGGATCACCGAGCCGATCATCAAGCTGATCGACCGGATGATGGGGCCTGATGATCTGGTCGCGGTCATGACGGCTGAAATGTCAGCCGCCGACATCACGTTCGCACGCAAGAGCGAAGTGACCGCCGCCATGCTTCGGGATACCTGGATGTGGGGACAGCGCCACCGGGTCATGCCGCACAGCGAGAAAGAGGAGCTGTATGAGGGCTGTTACCCGATGCCGGACCAGGAGGCGGCTGGTCGACGAGATGAGAGTGCGCCGGCGGGAACGCATCGTCCTCGACGCGCTCCACGATCTCGTCCGGTACCTCGGTTCCATCCGGGAGGAACGCAAGGCAATCTTGACGATCAGCGAAGGATGGGCGCTCCTCGGGCCCAATGCAGACATGATGACGGCTCCGCCAAAGCGATTCCATGCCTGGCACCGAGCCCATCGCCGTCGATCCACTCGGCAGATTGAAAGTTGGCGGGGAACGGGACAAGTCCGGCAATCCAGCATCGATGACGGACTGCGAGAAAGAGCGGATGCACCTGGCAAACATGGACAACGAGCAGCACTTCCGCGATCTGCTGGACGCGGCCAACCGGAACAACGCGAGCTTCTACCCAATCGATCCTCGCGGGCTCGCGGTCTTCGACTTTCCGATGGGACCATCGAGCCAGGAGCTGGGGGTGACGGCGAACATGGCGAGCCTGAAGAACCGGATCGAAGTGTTGCGCACGCTGGCGGACGCCACCGACGGCCTGGCCGTCGTGAACACCAACGATCTCGACAAAGGGATGAAGCGGATCGCCGACGATCTCACCTCGTACTACCTGCTGGGGTATTACTCGACGAACTCGAAGCTGGATGGGGGCTACCGTCGCATCAGCGTGCGCGTCAGGAAACCGGGAATCGACGTGCGAGCGCGGCGCGGCTACCGCGCGGCGACCGCCGCGGAATTGAGCAAGTCGAGTCCGGCCGCAGCGGCACCGGTGCCCGAGTCCGTGAAAACGGCGAATGCGGCGCTGGCGAGCTTGTCTCGGATCCGTTCTGACCAGCGCTTCAGCGTGCACGCGATTCCCGTGCGCGACACCTCGGGCGGCCCTGTGACCGGCCTCTGGATCGCCGGCGAGCTGCAGATGCCGCTGCAGGAGTTCGCGGCCGGCGCGACCGCCACCATCGAACTCCCCGGCGCGGCGCCCGCATCGGTCGTGCTGAAAGCAGGCGAACGCGCGTTCCTGATCAAGGTGGCGGTTCCAGACGGCGGCCGGCGTGATTGACGTGCGCGCCCGCCTGTCTGCCGTCAACGGCCCGGCCGTGCCACTGACGGAAGGGGCCCGTGTGGACTCGGCAACAGCATCGGCGCAGCCATTGCTCTACCGGCGCGGGCCGTCCACGGGAAACCGTCAGCAGCCCGCCGCCGATTTCCGCTTCAGCCGCACCGAGCGGCTGCGGCTCGAGCTGCCCATTGCCGCCGACGTCACCCTTGGCGGCGGACGATTCCTCGACCGCAACGCGCAGCCGCTGCAGATCCCCGTACAGATCGCCGAGCGGCAGGACACCGATGGACAGCGCTGGCTGACGGCCGACGCCGTCCTGTCGGCGCTGGGCGCCGGCGACTATCTCATCGAGGTGTCTTACACGGCTGGCGGCGTGAAGCGAGATCTACTCACGGCGATTCGGGTCACGCGCTAGGGGAAAACGTCCGGGATTCGGGACTCGGGACTGGGGACTCGGGGTGGTGGGCGGGTGGCTTCGCTGGCCGCCATCTTCCATTTGGCTTTTGCGCGCCGCCAAGTCTTGATCCCCGATCCCTGATCACCGATCCCGACAAGATCAAAGAGTGGTCGGCGGCCCAGCGAAGCCACCCGCCCACCTTCCCGAGTCCCGAATCCCGAATCCCGAATCCCGAGATCTCGTCACCCCTTGTACCCCAGAAACAACCGCGGCAGCACCAGAGTCAGGAAAGGGAACGCCGCGATGAGCGCGAGCCCGATCAGCAGCGCGATCAGGTACGGCACGTAGCTGCGGCTGGCCTCGTCGATGTCCACGCGCGCGATGCCGGCGGCGATTGACAGGCCGACGCCGACCGGAGGCAGGAAGAACGCGATCCCCATCGCGGCGACGATCACGATGCCGTAGTGAACGGGATCGATCCCGACGGTGCGGCTGATCGGGAAGAGGATCGGGCCGAAGATCAACAGCGCCGGCAGTCCCTCGAGCAGCGCGCCGATCACCACGAACAGGACCACGGTCAGCGCGAGAAAACCGGCGCGGCCGGCGCCGACGTTCCCCATCCATTCGCCGAGCGTCTGCGGCACCCATTCGCGCACCAGAATCCACGCGAACGCCGAGGCCGCCGCCAGGACCCATAGCGTCGTGGCGGTCACGATCCCGCTCTGCGCGAGCTGGCCGCTGATTTCGCCGCGGCGGATGCCGCCGAGCATCACGCCGGCGACGAGCGCGTACACGACCGCCAGCAGCGCCGCCTCGGTGACGGTCGTCGCGCCGCTGAAGATGCCGCCGAAGAGCAGCACCGGAAGCCCGAGCGGCACCGCCGCCCGCCTGGCGGCCCGACCGAGATGCGCGCGCGACGCAGGGCTCGTGACCGGCCACTGCTGGCGCCTCGCTCGAATCGCGATCAGCACGAGCAGCGCCGCCGCGAGAATGAACGCCGGCACGAACCCGGCAAGGAACAGCGTCACGATCGACAGGTTGACCAGCGATCCGAGCACCACCATCGTGAGACACGGCGGCACGAGGATGCCCATCGCGGAAGCCGCCGCGACGATGCTGACCGATTCCGGGCCGGAGTAGCCGGCTCTCCTCATCGAAGGGACGAGCAGCGAGCTGATCGCGGACACGTCCGCCGCGGTCGATCCGGAGATGCCCGAAAAGAGAATCTCGGCGACCACCGCGACCATCGCCAGGCCGCCGCGGACCCGGCCCACGATCGCCATCGCCAGGTCGACGATGCGCTCGGAGATCCCACCCACCTCCATCAGCGCGCCGGCGACGATGAAGAGCGGGATGGCGAGGAGGACGAACGAGTCCACCGCGCCGAGGATTTTGATTGGAAGAATGATCAGGCCGACGCCGCCGATGCCGAGCAGATACGTCAGCGCGGTCAGCGCCAGCGTGAACGCGAGCGGCATGCCGAGCGCCGCCGTGGCCAGGAAGCCCGTCACCAGCACGACCAGCGGCGGCGCATTGAGCAGCAGCGGCACGAGCACCGACGCGATCGCGAATGCCGCGGCGCCCAGCGACCATGCCAGCAGCGAACGATCCCGCCATTCCTCCCGGCCTTCACGGTGCAGCTGATACACGAGGACGCCGCACATCAGCAGCAGCGACGCGGGAAGCACCGCGGAGATCACGGCACCGGACAACCCCGAGGCAGGCAGCTGTTCGGCCGCGCTGGTCACCGTGAGATTCCAGGCCGGCACGATCAGGCACACGAAGAATGCGAGCAGCACCACGCGAAGGCCCTGCTCGATCGCCCGCCGCCGGCTCTCCGCGAACAGCCGCACGAGCGCGGTGACCCGCGGATGCTGGCCGTGGGCGAGCGCCGAGATGCCGCCGACGCACATCAGCCACACGAGCAGCAGGCGCGCGACCTCCTCGGTCCACGGGATCGGTTGCCGCATCACATGCCGGGCGATGACTTGAAGGCCCACCACGACGGCCTGGGCGACGACCAGGACCGCGATGGTCCAATGCAGCGCACGATCCAGCGGGCCGCGAGGCGGGGCGGGATGGGGGACGATGCCGGGGTGCGTCTCGAGATCGGCGCCGTGTGCCGTCACGTGAGAATGGCCCCGAGCCACGAACCCACGCCGAGGGCGCGCCCTTCCGTGTCCCACAACCGCTCGGCGGCGCGGCGGAAGACGCTGCCGTCGATCTCGTGAATGGTCATCCCCTGCGCGCCCAGCTGCGCCGTCGCGTTGCGATCCTCCTCCACGCCCATGGCGCGCTGTTGCCTCGCGGCCTCGAGCGCAGCCCGCTCGAGCGTCGCGCGCAGATCCGCGGGCAGGCGATCGAACGTCGCCGTCGATCCCCACAAGCCGAGCACGCCGGCGATGTGACGAGTGCGGGCCATGTAGCGAGCCACTTCATAGAAACGCTGCTGCAGCGTGGTGCTCGCATCGTGCTCGTAGCCGTCGATCACGCCGGTCTGCATCGAGGTGTAGACCTCGCCGAAGGCCATCGGCGTCGGGCTGGCGCCCATCAGCTCGACCGCCTTGACGTAGATCGGCGACTGAATGGTCCGGATCTTCAGCCCCGCGAGATGCGCGGGTTCGGCGACGCTGCGCGATCGCGTGATCACCTGCCGGAAGCCGAAGGAATCCCCCCACGCCAGCGGCCGCATGCGGATGGTCGCCGCCAGGTACTCGGCTGCTTCGCGCCCCACCCTGCCGTCGAGGACCGTGTGCACGTGGTCCCAGTCGCGCCACAGGAATGGAAAGTCGAACACCTGCAGCCGCGGCGCGACGCTGCCCCAGATCGCGGTGCCCGACACCATGAAATCGACGAGGCCTTCCTGGAGCTGCTGCACCACCTCGCGCTCGTGGCCAAGCGTGCCGCTCGGGAACAGCCGCACGGTGACCGCGCCGCCGGTCATCGATTCGGCGAGCTGACGGAACCGATCGGCGAACACGTGCAGCGCCGTCGTCCCCGATGCCATCGAATGCGACAGCCGGAGCACGAGCGCATGGCGATCCGCCCGGGCTCCGCAGCCGGCCACGGCCGCCGCGCCCATCCCCGCGAGAAACTCACGCCGTCCGATCTGCATATGGCTGCGTCCGGCCGACATTATGCGTTATCCTCCCGGCGCATGCGTGCCGACTCTCGATGGTTCAGCATCTCGTAGTCGCGCCCGAGTCGCGCTCCGGCCTCGATCCCTGGACCCCTGCCGAGCTCCCCCTCGCCCCTGACCCACGAGGCTTCGGTTGGATGGGCGCGGTCGGTCCCGGCGTCATCGTGCTCGGCGCCTCCATTGGCGGCGGTGAATTCCTACTCGGTCCCACCGTTTTCGTGCGCCACGGCCTGACGCTCCTCTGGGTCACGACCATTGCCGTGTTCTTTCAGACCGTCTTCAACACCGAGCTGATGCGCTACACGCTCGCGACCGGCGAGCCGGTCTTCACCGGCTTCATGCGCACGCGTCCGCATGCGGTCGTGTGGGCATGGTTCTACGCGATCCTGTTCTTCCTCCAGGTCGGGTGGCCGGCATCCGCGGGGGTCGCGTCGGGCGCCATTTTCTTCCTGTTTGCCGGACGAATGGCAGGACCGGCCGATGCCACGATTGTGTACGTGATCGGCGTGTGCACGTTCCTGCTCTGCGTCCTGCTGCTGCTCGTCGGCCGGCGCGTGGAACGGACGCTGGAGCTGCTCAACTGGATCATGGTGGTGTGCACGCTCGGCGGTTTCTTGATTCTCGCGCTGGCGCTGGTTCCGGGCGGCACATGGCTGGCTGCCGGCGCCGGCCTCGTGGGATTCGATCCGTCGCGTGGCGTCTTCGATTTCCTGCCGGCCAACGCCGACTTCTTCCTGCTCGCCGCATTCGTCGCTTACTCGGGTTGCGGCGGCATGATGAACATCACCCTGTCGAACTGGGCGCGCGACAAAGGCTACGGCATGGGACAGCGCGCCGGCTACATCCCCGCGGCTGGCGGGGAGAAAGTCACCCTCGCCCCGACCGGCTTCACATTCGTCCCTGACGGTGAAGCGATGCGGCGCTGGCGGGGCTGGTGGCGCATCGTGCGGGCCGATCAATGGGGCGTGTTCTGCGTCGGCGCCATCGCCGGCATGGTGCTGCCGGCAATCCTCTACGTCACGTTCCTGCCGCCGGGGGCCGACATCCGCGGACTCGGCATCAGCGCCGCCCTCGCGAACGGCATCGGCGCCCGCGAAGGTCCGCTGCTCGCGGGCGCGATCGCCGTGCTCGGCGCGTGGCTGCTCTTCAAGACCCAGCTCGATCTCACCGAAGCGCTGGTGCGCGCGATCACCGACATTCTCTGGACCGGCAGCCGCCGCGTCCGCGCGTGGCGCGGCGGCGACGTGCGGTTCGTCTACTACACCGTGCTGATGGTGGCGGCGCTCTGGGGCATCGTCGCCCTGCGCCTGGCGCAGCCGATCATCCTGCTGCAGATTGCCGCGAACGTCGCCGGCGTGGTCTTCGTGGTGGCGACGCTTCACCTGTTGTACCTGAACACCAGGCTGCTGCCGCGTGAGCTGCGCCCCTCACGAGCCCGCTGCGCGGTGCTCGTCGCGATGTCAGCTTTCTATGGCTTTTTCGTCATGCACTCGGTGCGGAGTGTGTTCTAAGCGGCGTTGGACCGCGTGACGTCGCTGCGGCGGGCCTGACGCGACGTCGAAGTGGCGGCGAGCGTTGAGGAAGAGGACACGAAACGCGGATTTGCGCTGATCTGAAGCGGTCGTGCACGCCGGCCGCGGCCGGCGTGTCGTGGACGGGAAACCGGGCCAATCACAAGCCGGCGGAGACGGCGGGCCGGTTTGTGATTGGCCCGGTTTCCCGTCCACACCCGCGCGAAGCGCGGGCACGACCGCTTGGCGACCGCAGATTGGCGCGCTCGCCGACATCGCAAGATCCGCGGTAGATCCGCGTCGTATCCGCGATTCGTGCATTCCAGCGATTCGCCAAACATCGCGTTCGCCGCGAGATTCAAGACTTCTTCAACAACCCACTCTCAGCAAGCCACTCCTCGAATCGCACGATCCAGGCGCCGACCGGGCGTTTGTTCGTCGTGCGCAGGCCGAAGCCGTGACCGCCGGTGCTGTAAACGTGGAGCTCCGCCGGGACGCCCGCACGCTTGAAGCGCAGGTACACCTCCGCCAGGCCTTCCGAGATATCGGGCCGATCGTTGTAGGCGCAGGCGAGGAATGCCGGCGGGGAATCCTTCGTCGGCTGGATGTCGCCGGAGCGGCCCGGATAGATCAGCGCCTGAAAGGCCGGCTTCGACGGCTGGCGCTCGACGGGATCCGTCGCGGCGCTGTTGCCGGCGTCGAAGCGCGTGCTGATCTGGGAGACCAGCTCGCCGCCGGCGGAGAAGCCCATCGCCCCCAGCCGCGCCGCATCGATGTTCCACTCCTGGGCCCGGCTGCGGATCAGCCGCATCGCGCGCTCCGCGTCCGCGAAGGACTCCACCTCGATCTTGTAGGTGGACCCTTCTTCGCGCGCGAGCCGGTGCTTCAGCACGAACGCCGCGATTCCGCGCTCCGCCAGCCACTCGCCCACGTTGTAGCCCTCATGCGTGATCGCGAGCATGCGATGGCCGCCGCCGGGAATCACGAGGATGGCCGCGCCGGTGGCCTTGTCCTTCGCCGGAAGGTACGGCGTAATGCTCGGGCTGTGGATGCTCGAGACGCGCTGCTCGCCGGTCTCGGAGACGACGACGGCCTCCTTCGCGGTCTTTCCTTCCGAGCCCGCCGGTACGCCTGGCCACAACGGAATCGACGGCGGGATCTCGGCCGCAACAAGTAACGCGGACGCGAGAAGGGCAGCGAGGATAGAATTCGCGCTGTTCATCGGCATCTCCTCATGACGACCCAGACCATCCCGCCCCGCGCCGCGCCCGTCGTGCCGAGCTCCATCATGGAGTATCTGCGCTCGTTCGGTCCCGGCATCGTCATCGTGCTGACGTGGCTGGGCGCCGGGGATGTCGTCGACATGGGCACGGCCGGAGCGAACTACGGCTACGCACTCCTCTGGGTCTTCGTGGTCGCGATTCTATTCCGGTTCCTGTTCGTTTCGCTCATCGCCCGCTATCAGCTCTGCAATCAGCATGGCGAAGGGGTGGTCGACGGCCTCGTCCGTCTGCATCCGGCGTACGCGCCGGTGCTGTTCTTCGCCGCGGTAGTAATGAGCCACGTCTACGGGTCCTACATGACGCGCGGCATCGGCGAGGTGTGCCGCAACATGTTCGGGTTCGGCGCGATCTGGCAATGGGCGGTGGTGTCGAACCTGGTCGCCGCATACCTGGTCTTCCGCCCGAGCTACCGCGCGCTCGAAGGCATCTTCATGTTCTTCCTGGCGATGCTGTCGATCTCGTTTCTCGGCAGCGCGATCTGGGTCGGCTTCAATCCCGGCGACGTCGCGCGCGGTCTGGTCAGGGTGGAGATGCCGGGACAACAGGGGGCGTACGACCCGTGGCACGTATCGCTGGCGATGATCGGCGCCGTCGGCGGGTCGCTGATGAACCTGGTCTATCCGTACTTCCTCGACGCCAAAGGATGGCGCGGCCCGCAATACCGCCGCGTGCAGACCTACGATCTGCTGCTCGGGATCGCCGTGATGCTCGTGCTCAATCTGGCGGTCTGGGTGCTCGGCGCGGAACTGCTGTTCCCGGACAAGCAGATCGAGCATCTGGAAGATCTCCCGAACCTCCTCAGCGTCACCCTTGGCGAATCCGGCCGGTTGCTGTTCTACGCGGGGATCTTCGCGGCCATCTACACGTCGATCATCGGGCACGCGGCCGGACTCGGCGCGCTCGGCACGCACGCGTGGCTGCGCTGGCGCGGCGCCCCGGTCCCGAGCGGCATGGACTTCCGCGGACATCCCTGCTACCGGTGGATTGCGTTCGCCTGCCTCGCCACGCCCCTCATCTGGACCCTGCCCGGCATGCCCGGATTCGTGGCGTTGACGCTGACCGCCAACGGCGCGCAGGTGATCCTGCTGCCGATGCTGGCCGGCGGCCTGTGGTGGATCACCGCGAGCGAACGCCTGATCGGCCGCGCCCACAAGAATCGCTGGTGGGAGAACGCGCTCATGGCGCTGCTGTTCGCGTTGGCCTCGTATTTCGCGGTGCAGGCCGTGAGGAATCTGGTGAGCCAATGGTAGAGACATGGAGCGCTGGCGCTGGTGTCGTGACCAGTGATCGGTGATCGGGGACCGAGCCACCTTCGAGGTTGATCCCCGATCCCGGATCACCGATGGCCGATCACCGATCACGAGGTGAATACCGAAGAATGGCGGCCAGCCAAGTCACCCGCCCACCTTCCCCCGATCCCCGATCGCCCCAATCCTGTCCCGATCGCCGCTCACCGTCCCGATCCGTCACCATTCCTATCCCGAAGACCCGCCCGAGTCCCGAGTCCCGAATCCCCGATCCCGAACATGCCTGTCCCGGTTGCCATGTCCCCGTTGCCTGTCCTCGTCACCGCTTTCCGAGCGCCGCGAGCGGCGAGATTCGCGCGGCCTTGCGGGCCGGGATGTATGTCGCCAGGAGAGCAGCGATGACGAGCACGATCGGCGCCAGGGAGAACGTCAGCGGATCGAGGCCGTGGACGTCGAACAACAGGCTCTCGACCGCCCGCCCGGCAAAGACGGCGGCGACCAGACCCAGGCCGAGGCCGATGAGGGCCAGCTGCGCGCCCTGCCAGACGACCATCGCGATGACGCGATTCGGGGACGCGCCGACGGCCATGCGCACCCCGATCTCCGGGATTCGCTGCGTGACGGTATACGCCATCACGCCGTAGACGCCGACCGCCGCGAGCGCGACCGCGACGCCCGCGAAAATGACGATCAGCAGCATCTGCAGACGCGGCTGCGCGACGGTTCCCGCAATCGACGACTCCATCGTCCGCACGTTTACGAGCGGCTGATTGGGGTCGGTCTCGCGCACGATCGATCGCACGGCAGCGGCGAGGTTGAGCGGATCGGCGGTCGTGCGCACGACCAGGGCGAGATTCAGGTAAAGCTCGCCGAGCACCGGATGCGCGAACTGCGTGTACGGCATGAACATCTCGGGTTTCGAGCCGGCGACGAACGACTGCTTCGTGTCGCCGACGACGCCCACGACCTCCATCGCCGGCACGTCTGATGGCTCGGTGCCGAGCTGCACGAGCTGGCCGATCGGGTCCAGGCCCGGAAAGAACTGGTGCGCCATCGCCTCGTTGATGACGAGGACGGCCTGGGCGCCGTCGCGGTCCTGAGCCGTCAGCAGGCGTCCGCGGCCGAGCGGCACGCCGAGCGTGGAGAAATACTCGGGCGTGACCGCACGCAACCCGGCCATGACGTAGTCGTCCGGCCCTTTCGGAGGAAACGCCGCGCGATTGAAGTGAACCGACATTCCTGGTCCGGCCATCGGTAGTGACGTGGTGATCCCGGCGCTCTGGACGGCCGGCAGCTGCCGCAGCCGCTCCAGGATCCGATCGACGGCGGCGTTGCGCACGAGACTGTCCTGGTACCGCAGCGGCGACAGCGGCAGGTTCACGACGAGGAGGTTCTCGGGGTTGAAGCCCGGAGACACCGACGTAAGGGTCGCGAAGCTGCGAAGGAGCAGCCCCGCGCCAACCAGCAGCACCAGGGCCAGGCCCACTTCGACGATGACGAGCGTCGCGCGCGCGCGGCGATGCTCGACCGTGCCGGCGCCGCTTCTGCCCTCTTCGTTGAGCGACCGCCGGACATCGAACCGCATCGCCTGAATGGCCGGAACCAGTCCGAACACGAGTCCGGTGAGAATCGACAGACCGGCCGTGAAGATGGCGACCGGCCAGGCAATCGCGATGTTCTGGGCCCGCGGCAAACCGGCGACGGCGGCGCCGGTGAAGAACGAGACGCCCCATGCGGCGACCAGCACGCCCGCGAGGCCGCCGATACACGCCAGCACGACGCTCTCGACCAGCAGCTGCCGCACGATTCGTCCCCGGCCGGCCCCGAGCGCGACGCGAACCGCGATCTCCTTCTGCCGCCCGACCGCGCGCGCGAGCAGCAGATTCGCGACGTTCGCGCACGCAATCAGCAGCACCAGCGTGACGGCGCCCAGCAGCATCCGCAATGCCGGCCGGATGTTCTGGACCAGGAGATCATTGGCGCGCGTGACCGTCACGCGGACGTTCCGGTTCATCTCCGGCTGCTGCGCCTCGATCTGTCTCGCGATGCCGTCCATCTCGACGCGCGCATCCTCGATCGAGACGCCGTCTCTCAACCGCGCCATCGGATAGATCCCCGGATGCCAGCCGCGGTCCTCGGGCAGGGTCGCCGCCCATGGCCCGAACGGCAGATAGATATCGGCGGGTTGGAACAGCTCGAACCGGGCCGGCACGATGCCGACGACGGTATACGGCATGTTGTCGACCAGGAGCGGCCGGCCGACGGCTCCATCCGGATACTTGCGCCGCGCGAAGCCCGCGCTCAGGAGCGCGACCCCCTCGGCGCCCGGCCGATCGTCAGTCGCGCTGAAGCCTCTGCCGTGCTCGAGGGCCACCCCGAGCAGCGGCAGCAGATCCGGCGTAATCATCTTGGCCGGCAGGCGTTCGGGGTCGCCGGCACCGGTCACGGTGACGTTGGTGGGACGAAATGCGGCCATCCCTGTGAACGATTTGGCGCGCCCCCGCCAGTCCTCGAAGTTGTAGCGGGTCACCGAGACGCCGGGAAACTGGGGAGTCTGCTCCATGAGCATGACGACCTCGTCCGGGCGGTCGTACGGCAGGGGTGCGAGCAGAATCGCGTTGAACACGGTGAAAACGGCTGTGTTCGCGCCGATGCCGAGCGCGAGCGTGGCCACCGCGACCGCGAAGAATCCCGGCCTTTTCAGCAGATTCCGAATCGCCAGCCGAATGTCATCCATCAACCGTTAGTGTACGGGCAAAAAACACTGCACCTCGAGCGAGGCTGCGCCTAGACCATCGAGGGCTCCGCCTCGCTAGGCCGCATCGCTAAGTAACGCCGCGCTGGCGCGCGGACGGCCTTGACCTGAAACGTGACTCAAAACTGAACGGGGTCAAGGCCTCTCGCGAGAAGCGCCCGCTTCGCGGGATCTCAGAACTGCATGCCTATGCAATAATCCGCGCGGCTTCCTCATATCAGGCGGCATCGGATTGGCGGCGCCGCCGCCCGCCGCGCAAGGAGTATCCAATGGCCAAGAAGAAGACTGGCGCGAAGAAGAAGGCAGTGGCGAAGGCTGCCAAGAAGGGGGCCGCGAAGAAGGTCGCGGCGAAGAAGAAGGTGTCCGCAGTCCCCGCGGGTTATCACACGGTCACCCCGCATCTGGTGTGCCGGAACGCGTCCGGCGCGATTGACTTCTACAAGAAGGCGTTCGGCGCCAAGGAACGCTACCGGATGCTGGGACCGGACGGAAAAATCGCGCACGCCGAGATCACGATCGGCAACTCGATCGTGATGCTCGGTGACGAGTCGCCCCAGATGGGGGCGATCGCTCCGGAAACCCTCGGCGGCAGCCCGGTCAATGTTTTCCTCTATGTGCCGAACGTCGACAAGACGTACGCGCAGGCAGTCGGCGCCGGCGCCAAGCCCGACATGCCGCCAATGGACATGTTCTGGGGCGACCGCTACGGCAAGCTGTCGGATCCCTTCGGCCACAAGTGGTCGATGGCGACGCACATCGAGGACGTGTCGCCCAAGGAAATGGCTCGCCGTGGCAAGGAGGCGATGGCGCAGCAGCCGGCGGGGGCTTAAACGATCACGTCGGTTCAGGGGTTCAGGGGTTCAAGGGTTCAGGGGTTCAAGGGTTCAGGGGTTCAAGGGTTCAGGGGTTCGAACTCTCGAACCGCTGAACCCGAACTATTGAACCTCTGAACCAGAATCCTGAACCGTGAACCTTGAACCCCCTTGAACACTTGAACCCTTGAACCCTTGAACCTACTGAATCACCGATCCCACGGAAACGAAACCCTCGGTCGATTAGCGTAACGTCGCGTGATGAGCGTAAGCGTCGCGCCCGCGCCTGGCGCGAGTTGCACGGTGAATTCCGGCGCGTTCACCTGCACGCGGCGGCCGTTCCACTCCACGGCTTCAATCTGATGCTCGGCGTAGGCGCCGCCCTGGACGATCACGGTGCGCGGACGCGTGGACCCGACGTTGACCAGCGTGACGGACGTGCGCCGGTCGGCAAGCTCTGAGACCAGGGCGGCGACGTCCTCGGGAATGCCGGCGCGGCGGCGCTCCGGATCGAAGTAGCGGACGCGCGCGTTGAGCAATCCGCCCTCGCGGCCGGGCACGAGCGCGCCGAACATCAAGCGCACCATGGCATCCGTCGCGGCCGGGTTGAGGTCGAGCATGTTGTCGGCCAGGCGCTTGTCCGGGCGCGAGTTGTCGGCGCGGATCGCAGCGATCCGCTTCGGGATCGTCTCGAGATCCCGCTGCAGCGCCGTCTCCGGGTAGCTCGCGTTCCGCCCCTCGAGGAATTCAACCCACGGATTCGCCCCGACGCGTTCGCGATCGGCGGGACGCATCGACCAGTACCACACCTCGAGCGTGCCCACGTTCCACGGCGTCCGCTGCCATCCGTACCAGCCATCGGCGCCGAACATCGTCGGATACTCCTTGCGACCGTCCACTGTGCGCGCGTTCGCGTTGACGGCGTCGATCATGGCGCGCCAGGCGTCGACGTATTTCTGATCGCCGGTCACGAGCAGCGCGTTGCTGAATCCCACGAGCGCCCGCGGGATGCGATTGCGATCTTCGCGGCGTCCGTTGACTGGATTGATCGGGCTGAATCCCCAGCCGTAGGCATTGCCCCACCAACGCTTCTCCGGCCCGCCGATGCTGCCGTCGAGATCGACGAAGCTCGGGATGATGCCGCCGTTCTGCTTCATGCGGGCGAGCCACGCGTCCATGTAGTCGGCGATCCAGCGCCGGTACTTCGCGTCGCCGGTCGCCATGAACGCGTTGGTCGGCAGCGTCGTCGCCACGAGATTCAGGAAATGGTCGCCGACCACGTCGGTGTATTCGCGGTAGTGATCGAGAAACTGCTGGTAGCTGTTCTCGCCGTGGAGGGCGACGAACCCGGTGGTATCGAAGGGATCGCCGACCCAGTCGAGCGCCGTGGCCTTCCGCAGCAGCGGACCCTTGCTGCCGTTGATCATCGAGCGGATCAGTTTCTTCTGCGGGTCGTAGTTGGGCGCCGACGGATCCTCTCCCATGTAGAGGCCGGCAAAGCGGCGCACCCGATCGAGATACTCCGGCCGCGCCGGCGCCGAGAGCGCCATGCGGTTGAAGAGCTGCAGCCCCTCGCCGTGGTGCATCCAGTCCGACTGCGCCGAGTACTCCTTCACGTACATGCCGTCGCGCCCGGCAGGCACCTCGGTCGTCTTCGCCTCGGAGTACTGGCGAACCATCCCTTCATGGGCCTTGAGGTAGAGCTGAAGGATCTCGTCGTCCGCGCCCAGCGCGTGCAGCTCGGGCCAGCGGTTGAAATTCTCGAACGCGTCGTCAGGCCCGTCGTTCGCGCCCCAGCGAAGGAAGCACTGCACGTAGCCGCGGGAGTCGTAGTACTTGGTGAAGAACTCGCGGCAGGCCGGCACCTGCTCGGCGAGCAGCCGGCGTTCGAGCACGGCCCACGCGGGCGCCGCCATGGGCGTGTCGATCTCAATCGTCGCGGGCGCCGGTGCGATGAGCGGCGCGGCTGCGACGAGTGCGGCACGAAAGACCAGCGCAGGATCACGAGTCACCTCGCGACATGGAGAGCGGGGTGATCGTAGACCACCTGACAACTCCCAACTTCCAACTGCCAACTCCCAAGGAGCCGCTCGTACCGAGAGCGTTGGGTGGAAACCGTAACAGATGGGTAGGTTCTGGCGACTCTCACCCGGCTGGTACGAACTCTCCTTTGGGAGTTGGGAGTTGGAGATTGGGAGTTGGAGCGATATCCTCTCGCCACAGAACCCTAACCGTTCTCAACGGAGGCCTTACCGATGGAAGTCGCAGATACCGCCTCGCGCCGATCCTGGCTTCGGACACTGTTCGCATCGGCTGCGGCCACGGGCGCCGGGCTGTTCGGCGTCGCGCACGCCCAGACGAACGAGCCCGTGAAACGCACGTCAACCGATAATCAGGCTCCGGGCAGCAAACCTCCGATGTTCTCGGGGTGGGTCACGTATGGCAACCTCGTCTTCGTGGCCGGCAAAGGTGAGCACGGCCCGGGCGACATCAAGGTCCACACCGACTCGGTGCTCAAGCAGATCGAGGCTGAGCTGACCAAGAACGGGTCGTCGATGGAGAAAGTCCTCAAGGTGAACGTGTACCTGCACGACATCAAGGACTACGACGGGATGAACGAGGTCTTCCGCGGCCGCTTCGGGGCCAACCCGCCGGTCCGCACGACGATCGCGTGCTACGGCGGGATCCCGGGCAGCTCGCTGGTCGAAATCGACTGTATTGCCGCACGATAACCGCGGGACCGCCAGTCCGGAGAGTGCAACCATGTGGAGCCGAAGGCGATTTCTGGAGTCCGTCTCAACGTTGCCGCTGGTGGGCGGCCTGATCGCCGCCCGATCGTCCCCCGCGGAGGCCGCGGCGTTCGCCAGCCGCGACTTCTTCCGCGAGATGGGCGTGCGTCCGTTCATCAACGCCTCGGGAACGTATACCGCGATGACCGCCTCGCTGATGCAGCCCGAGGTCATGGACGCGATCAACTATGCGTCCAAGCACTACGTGATGCTCGACGAGCTGCACGATCGCGTCGGCGAGCGGATCGCGAAGCTCGCGCGCAGCGAAGCGGCGATGGTCACCTCCGGCGCCGCCTCGGCGCTCACGCTCGGCACCGCGGCCGTGCTCACCGGGACCGATCGCCAGAAGATCGTGGATCTGCCCGAATCTCGCGACGATGAAGAGCGAGGTGATCATCCAGAAGTCGCATCGCTTCGGCTACGACCATGCCGTGCGCAACTGCGGCGTGCGGCTGGTCGAAGTCGAGAGCCGCGACGATCTCGCGCGCGCGATCAACGCCCAGACGGCGATGATGATCTTCTACAACGCGAACAACAACGTCGGGCAGATCAAGGACGAGGAGTTCGCACAGCTCGGCAAGAAGCACGGCGTCCCGACGTTCAACGACGCCGCCGCCGACGTGCCGCCGGTCGACAATCTCTGGCGCTACACCGCCATGGGGTTCGACCTCGTGACCTTTTCCGGCGGCAAGGGGATCCGCGGACCGCAGAGCGCGGGCCTGCTGCTCGGCCGCAAGGACCTCATCGCCGCCGCTCGCCTCAACGCGCCGCCCAACGGCAACACGATCGGGCGCGGCATGAAGGTCAACAAGGAAGAGATGCTCGGCATGATGGTTGCCCTCGAGCTCTACGTCGAGCGGGACCACGAGAAAGAGAACCGCGAGTTCGAGAAGCGCGCCGAGATCATCCGCAGCAGCGCGGCGGCCGTCCCGGGGGTGAAGGCGGAAGTGTTCGTTCCCGAGATAGCGAATCACGTCGCGCACGTGCGCATCACCTGGGATCAGGCCGAGAAGGGCCGCGCGGACCGCGTGGTCACGGCGATGCGCGAGGGCGAACCCTCGATCGCCATCCGGTCGGAAGGGCCGGCCCTGGTCATCGGCGTGTGGATGATGCGGCCGGGCGAGGAGAAGATCGTCGCGAAGCGGCTGCGGCAGGTGCTCGAGAAGCCGGCGGCCTGACCCCAGCGAGCGCCGGCTGCGTCGCCCACAGTGCTGGTTCTGCCATGAATCGTCGAACGTTCGTATACAACGCCGCGTTGGGGACGCTCAATCTCGGGCTCGGCGGGTTCGGACGCGGTCAGGCGGCGTCCGACGCGCAACACGCTCAGGATCGACGTCAACGCGCCCGAGATGCCGCCGTCGCCGCTGGCCATGCCAGGCCTGTTTCCGGGGCGCGTGGTCGAGGTCTTCGGCGCCAATGCGATCCTCAACCGGCGCATCTCACAGCCGGCGGTCCGCGCCATGCTCGACGCCGGGATGAAGGCGCTCACCGGCGAGGACGTGGCGACCAACGCCTGGGCGAAGTTCTTCGCGCCGTCCGACGTGGTCGCCGTCAAGGTCAACCCGTCGAGCGCGCCGCCGACGATCACCTCGATCGCGCTGATGCGCGAGGTCATCGCCGGGTTGAACGCAGCCGGCGTCCAGAACAAGAACGTCATCGTCTACGACCGGAACTCCAACCAGCTCGAGGTGAACGGCTATCACACGCTGGTGCCGCCGGGCGTCCGGGTGGTTGGGCTCGATCAGCGGTGGTCGGTCAAGGGAGAAGCGCGGAGCGGCTACGACCCGGACATCTTCTGCGAGATGGACTGCTTCGGCGAGCGGGAAACCCGCTCGTATCTTGCCACCGTGGTCTCGCGCGAGGCCGACAAGATCGTCAACCTGCCCACTCTCAAGGAACACAACGCGTCGGGGGTGACAGGGTGCCTGAAGAACCTGGCCTATGGATCCTTCAACAACGTCGCGAGGACGCACGAGGGCTCCAAGACGTACACCGACCCGGTGATCGCGGTGATGTGCAACGTGCCGCAGATCCGCACCAAGGCCGTGCTCAACATCATGGACGGGATCCGCGCCGTCTATCACGGCGGCCCGTTCGGCTGGAATCCCGAGTTCGTCTGGGAGGCGAAGACGCTGCTGATCGGCACCGATCCCGTCGCGGTGGATCGGATCGAGCTCGAGATCGTGGAACAGAAGCGGAAGGAGCTGGGCGTCCCGTCACTGTGGGACCGGAACCCCGAGAACATCGGCCGGAGCTCGGACATCGAACGCACGGCGATGAAGAATCCGTTCTACCGCGAGCCGGGACACATTCGTACCGCTTCGGAACTCGGGTTGGGGAAATACGAGCTCGCGCAGATCGATCATAGAAAACTACGGATTGGAAATCCTTAATCCTTAATCCTTGATATGCAACAACGCTCCGATTGGGTCACTCTGCTCGCGTCGAACGATCGGCGCGGCGGCACGAGCGCGGCCCGTTCGGCCGCACCCACCGAGCTCATCTGGAAGGCGACGCTCGCTGACGCCGTGCGCTCGAGCCCGGTGCTGTACGAGGGGGTCGTCTACGTCACCTGCCGCAACGGACGCCTCTACGCGTTCGACAGCCGCACCGGCAAGGAACGCTGGACGCTCCAGGCCGCCGCGCCGATGCACTCGACACCCTCGATTGCCGCGAACCTCGTGCTCGCCGGCTGCGATGACGGGTGCGTGTATGCGGTGGAACGATCGTCGGGCCGGCTGCAGTGGAAAGCGGAAGGCGGCGGCTCGATCTGGACCTCGCCCATCGTCCAGCGCGACACGGTCTACTTCGGATCGACCGATGGCATCTTCCGCGCCGCCGACCTGAGCGGGGGAAAGATCAAGTGGACGCGGCAGACGCAGGGACAGATCTGCTCGACCGCATTCGCCGCCGATCGCGTGGTCTACTTCGGGTCCGGCGATGGCCGCCTCTACGCGCTCGACGCCGCGACGGGAAAGGACGCGTGGGTCCATGGCGCAACCGATGCAGTGGTCGCGTCACCCGCCGTCGCCAACGGTCTGGTCCTGGTTGGTTCCGAGGACTATTTCTTCTACGCCCTGGACGCCGGCACCGGCAGCGTGCGCTGGAAGATCGAAACGAATCTCGGCATCGCCTCGTCTGCCGCCGTCGCCGGCGGGAAGGTGTTCTTCGGCGGCAGAGACGGACACCTGTACGCGCTCTCGGCCGCCGACGGGAAGGAAGTGTGGAAGTCGAGACCGATGCGGGCGATCACCGCACCGCCGCTCGCCGGCGACTCGATCGTCTGCATTCAAACCTTCTACGGCGCGACCCAGGCCTTCGACAGCGCCACCGGCAAGGAGTTGTGGCGCGCCAGCCTCGGCGGCTCGCTGCAATCGACGCCGATCGTCACGGAGGAAGCGGTCTTCCTGGTCAACTATCAGGGTGTGGTGTACACGCTGAAGTGAGCAGGGCAGCCGTCGCCAAGGCCGCGCCGAAGGCGCGGCAAGGCCAAGGGCCGTCGCGCGGCTTGTCCGCCGGAGCTTCAGCAAGGCGGAAGCGCGTGAAGCGCGGGGGTGGGGCCCCGCGCATTAAGAAATGCTGACAGGATGATGTCTTCAGCAAGTTGTGCGACCAGGATCGCAGCCGCTCTAATCGCGTCGCGGCTGCTCACAGCGCCGCTCATTTCTAGCGAGCCGCTCATCGCCGTCCATCAGCAGCAGTACACCATGGGCACGATGTTCGACATCATCGTGCATCACGAGTCCGAGGCGGAGGCGAAACAGGCGATCGGGAAGGCGATGGCGGAGATCGTTCGTCTCGATCAGGTCATGAGCGATTTCAAGGCGGACAGCGACCTGTCGAAGCTCGTTCGCGACGCGCGCAGGAACGTAGTCACGGTCGAGCCGAGCCTGTATGAAGTGATTGCGGAATCCGTCGCGTTTTCGCGGCGGTCGGGCGGAAAATTCGACGTCACGATCGCGCCGCTGCTCCGGGCGTGGAAGGACGCGCTGGCAGCCGGCCGCCGTCCGGGCGCCGACGCGATCGCGGCGGCCAGGCGGTGTGTGGGCTACGAGAACATCGAGCTCGTGCCGCCGCGCGGCATTCGCTTCCGATCCGACTGCCTCGAGATCGATCTCGGCGGCATCGGCAAGGGCTACGCCGTCGATCGCGCGATGGCGGTGCTCACCGCCGCAGGCATCCGGCACGCGCTGATCAACGCCGGGTCGAGCTCGATCGCCGGCATCGGGGCGCCGCCGGGGTCGAAGGGCTGGCCGGTCGCGATCGGCGCCGCCGGGTCGAAGGGAACGACCATCGTGCTCGAGAACAGCTCCATGTCCACCTCGATACAGACCTTCGTGCCCTTCGCGTTCGACAGCGGCAGCTTCGCGCACATCATCGATCCGGCGTCAGCCGCTCCGGCCGCCAGCCGGCTCGCGATCAGCGTCGTCGCGCCGCGCGCCACGGTGTCGGATGCGCTGTCCACTACTCTGTTGATGATGTCGCCACACGACAGCGGCGGTTTGCTCGCGGAGTTCTCAGGGGTGTCGGCTTACTGGGTGTCGGCGGACGGGAACGTCCAGGCCTCGTATCCGGGCAACACCGGCGCCGTGCCGGGATCCCGGTGAGCGCCGCGATGCCGATTCACCTGCGCGCGCTGCTCGTTGTGCTGCTGGTCCTCCGCGGCGCGTCGGCCGCGGACGCCGAGATCCTGGTCCGCTGGAGCCAGGATCAGATCCCATCGCGGCAGAGCCTGGGGATCACGACGCTCGTCATTCCGGCCACGAATCCCGCCGCGATCGGACGCGCGCTCGGCGAGGGCTACCGGGTGTTCGCGGAAGTCGAGGCGGCAGGGATCGCCACCGCGAAGCTGCCGGCCGCGGGACTGTCGGGGGTCGTTGTGAGGGGCGCCGCATCAGCGGCGCAGCTGACCGCGCTCGGACAGCGGCTGAAGCCGTCCGGCGCGCGCGTGATTGCGCTCGAAGAGCGCGGCAAATGGCCCCACATCCGCACCAACTGGGTGACCCGGAACAACGACGTGCTGCAGGTGTCGCGCAGCTCGTCGCAGCCCTGGATCGAGAGCAATGCCGCGCTCATTCGCATGCTGCGCGCGCTGCAGCCCGACGCGCCGCCGGTGCTCAGCTATCCATGGACGCCGATCACGGTGTCGGACAAGAACGAGGGGCCGGCGCTGGAGAACTATCTGGTGGCGATCGCCGAAGTGGGCAGCTTCGGCGGCGATCTCGTGCTCCCGTTGCACGACCGGTTTCAGAAGGACCTCGTGCTCGGCCATCCCCAGACGCGGCTGGCATGGAGCGACATCAAACGGCATATCGAGTTCTATTCGTGGGGGCTGCCCGATCGCTATCAGCCGATCGCGAACATCGGCGTGGTCACCGGCACGCCGGCGCAGTCGTTCGAGGTGATGAACCTTCTGTTGCGCCACAACCTGCCGTTCGAGCTGGTCGCGCCGCCGGGCTTGCGCTCGCGCAGCCTCTCAGCCTTCAAACTGCTGATCGTGCTCGAGCCGCCGGATGAAGCGCAGACCCAGCCGCTCACGGATTTCGTCCGCACAGGTGGCACGGTAATCCTGGCGGGAGTCACCGCGCCACGCGCGCCGTGGCGAGAGGGCACCGCGGTCGCGAAAGCCGACGACCGGGTCACCTACCGGCTCGGCGACGGCCACGTCGTGGAAACGCTGAAAGCGGTCGCCGACCCGAACACCTTCGCGCTTGACGTGCGCCAGCTGCTCGGACGGGATCATCGAATCATCGACATCTGGAACGGCATCACGGTGGTGGCGGCACCGTACGCGAACCCGGACGGCAAGTCAGTGCTGATCACAGCGCTGAACTACGCGCACCAGCGTCTGCCCGTACAGATTCGCATCCGCGGCACGTTCTCCATCGTTCAGTACGAATCGCCGGACGAGCCGGTAACTCTGCTGCCCTACCAGCAACGCGACGGCTATACGGAATTCGTTCTGCCCGGTCTCAGAATCGGTGGCAGGGTGTTTCTCTCGAACTGACGGTTGAAGTAAGTTCGGCTGTTGTGCCTTCGACCTCGCGCCTGAAATCATGGCTGCTGGCGTGGCTCGCCCTGGCGCTCCTGCTGGCTTGCCAGTCGCCGCCGCCATCGACGGCCCCTCGAACCGAGGCCCCACCGCGTCCAGTCGCGGAAGCGCGGCAGGCTCCGGCAAGTCCGGCGGCCGCCGAGGACGAGCGCTATGATCTCGGGCGCGACGAAGCGCGTGGCGGCCACACGCTCGCGAGACACGTCAGCAGATCCGACGACCAGTTGCGCGATCGACTGCGCCGCGAGCCACGGATCAGCGCGGCATCGACCTACACCGATCGCGCAACCGCCGAGCGAGTCGTCGCCAGGACGCTCTCGCGCGATCGCGCGCGCGTGCAGAATTGGCTGGCGCGTCAGGGGCCCAGGCCCAATCTGGCGATCGATTACCGCGGCGACAAACAGGAACCGATCGGCCGGAGTGTGACGCGGCGCAATCCGAAGCCTGTCGTCTGCTCGGATGCTGTGGTCGTGCTGCGCTGGGATGGTCAGCGCGGCTTCTTCGTGCTCACCAGCTATCCGGAGGTCTCGCGGTGACGAAGCGGGCTCGTACGCGTTCGGCTCAGATTCAGCCCGGCGCCGCCGACGCAGAACTCAGCCGGGACGCCTTCCCATTGCTGTTGAACTTTCTCAAGGGCTACCTGCACGAGGACTATCCCGATGTGCACGGATCGCTACCTGCCGCCGTCGCCGCGTTCGTCGCCGATGCGGATCCGGCCGAGCGCCAGCAACTTGCCCGCGAACTGGAATCCCTGACCGTCCGTCTCTCGGGTCGGTCGCCGCGCGCGCTGAGGCGCTTTGTCACCGGGGATCTGGGGAGCCGCTGGGAGCCGAAGTCGCGGGAGGAGTTGATCGAACTGCTCGATCTGATTCGGGGGACATAGCGTGAATCTGACGGCTGTCGGTTCAGGGGTTCAGCGGTTCAGCGGTTCAGGGGTTCGGGTTCAACGGTTCAAAGGTTCAGAGGTTCGGGTTCAGCGATTCGCAGAACTCTGGAACCCGAACTCTTCAACCTGAACCCTTGAACACCAGAACAATTGAACGCGCACCCGTGAACTTGTGAACCCCTGAACCGTTGAACCGACGAGCGAAGCGAACGCAGTACGCCCTTTGACGCGGAGCGAATTCGGCAGATACTTCTCCCCGCCATGACTCGCTGCCACCTGACGCTCGTTCTCGCGCTCCTCAGCACGCTCGTCGCGCGGTCAGCAGGCGAAGCTGCCCGGCATCGGCGCCCAGACCGGCAGTCGTCCGTCGGCCCTGGACACCGCCAGCGGCCGTGGTCAGGTTGAAAACGCGCTGGTGCGGCTTCCGGCCTGGGGTCGGCTCCGCACAGCTGTGGAATCCGTCCTTGGCTGGAGGATAGGCGTCCCACTCGGACGCTTTCGTGAAGACACGTTCGTCGAGGCGCTCGCTGAAGCCTCCTCGCTGGGCGTCTCGAGTGTCGAGGGTCACGCGATGCAGAAGGTGAGCATCGAGATCCCGAAGAATCTGGACTACCGGCTGACCGCAGGAGAACTCCAGCGAGTGCGGGAACGATTGACAGCGCTCCGCATGCCCGTCTATCTCGCGTCTGCGATCGGCGAGAACGAGGGGATCGCTCGGCAGGTTTTTGAATTCGCGAAGAGCTTGAATGTCGAGACGGTGGTTGTCGAGCACGCGCCCGAGATCCTGCCGCAACTCGAGAGCCTGGCAGAGGAGTACGACATCAAGGTGGCCCTCAAGGGAGACTTCAAGAGAGTGGTGTCGGCGATTGAAGGGCGGGGGCAGCGACTGGGCGCGTATGCGGACGTCGGCCCATGGATGGAAGAAGGGATTGCACCTGTTGATGCACTCGAACGGCTGAAACAAAGGGCGTTCGTCATCAGGCTGAGCGACCGAAGCGCTCTCGGCAGGAACAGCCGCTCGGTAGCATTGGGAAGCGGCGTCGGCTCGATCGCACAGCTCCTGAGTGCCGTGCACCGGATGGAGGTGAGGCCGTCACTGATCGTCGTCGACGGCGCCGGTGCCCCGAACATCAAGGCCGATTTGTCCGACTCCCTGGATTCGTTCGAAAGAGCGGTCCAAGGGCTGGCGGCGCTGCGCGTGGCACAACTCTCGCGTGAGACCCCGATCAAGGGTCCTGACCGGCTGACAGCGGAGGAGCGCGAACAGATCACCGCCGCAGTCCCGCAGAAGGCGATCGCCAGACCGGAGCGGTCCAGACGTCTCCTTGTGTTCGACGCCAACATCGCGTACGGCGGCAAGACCGGTGGACATCGTTCGATACCAGCCGCCAATCTGGCGATTGAACGATTCGCCAAATCAACCGGGGCTTACGAACCGGTGTTCAGCAACGACCTCGAGAATTTCAAGCACCCCCGAATCAAACAGTTCGACGCGGTGTTCCTGAACAACACCGTCGGTGCGATATTCGTCGATCCGGAGATTCGCGAAAGCTTGATTCGTTTCGTTCTCGAAGGCGGCGGCCTGGCCGGATATCACGGAACGAGCCACGCTTCGATGGATTGGCCTCGATTCGGCGAGATGCTCGGCGCCATCGGCGGCAGCCACCGTGAGCCGACCGAGAGAGCGACGGTCAGGGTCGATGATCCGGCGAGCCCGCTCGTGGCCGCGTTCGCGAGCAAGGAATTCGTTCATCAGGACGAGTTCTACCGCTTTGCTGAAGGATCTCCCTCGCGCGATAACGTTCGTGTGCTGATGAGTATCGACGTCGAGAAGACCGATATGAATCAGGGGAGAGGCTGCGGCTCATGTACTCGCGCTGACAATGACTACCCACTGACGTGGGTACGAAGCTACGGAAAAGGGCGCGTCTTCTATACCGCATTGGGTCACGCGCCGTCGTTTTTCATGCGCCGAGACTTGAACGAGTTCTTCTTCGCTGGACTCCAGTTCGTGCTCGGCGACCTGAAGGTGAATACCGCGCCCAGTGGCAGGCGTTAGAGTCGCTGGTCGCTGTCAGCGAACGCTGAACTGAACGCGTGAACAGCTGAAGCCCACATGGGCGAGGTGTGGCTGGCCGAGCAGGCGTGGCCGGTGCGCCGCCAAGTCGCGGTGAAAGTGGTCAAGGCCGGCATGGACACGGCGCAAGTGCATGGCGCGCTTCGAGACCGAGCGCCAGGCGCTGGCGCTCATGGATCATCCGGCCATCGCCAGGATCTTCGATGGCGGCAGCACGCCCGAAGGCGGCCGTTCTTCGCCATGGAATATGTGCGGGGCGAAGCCATCACACCTCTACTGCGACACGACAATCGCCTGTCGATTCACCGACCGGCTCGAGTTGTTCATCCAACTCTGCGACGGCGTCCAGCACGCGCATCAGAAAGGCATCATCCACCGCGACCTGAAACCGTCGAACGTCCTGGTGTATGTCCGCACGACCACCGGCCCGCGCTTCACATCATTGATTTCGGCATTGCCAAAGCGATAAGCGCAGCCCTGACCGATCAACCGCTGTACACGCGATATCGGCGGCTTTAGTCGGCACACTCGAATACATGAGCCCTGAACAGGCGGACATGTCGCCGCTCGATGTCGACACGCGCAGCGACGTCTATTCGCTTGGCGCCTTGCTGTATCAGCTGCTAGACCGGGATGCTGCCGTTCGACAGCGCAGAAGCTCAGGGAAGCTGGCGTCGATGAGATTGCGCCGCACGATTCGCGAAACGGAGCCGCCCAAGGCCCAGTACGCGTATCGCCAAGATCGGCAAACCGATTCGACCACCACGGCCGAGCGCCGCCGGACGACAACCGGGGAAACTGGTCAGCCTGCTACGCGGTGATCTCGACTGGATCACGTTGAAGGCGCTCGACAAGGACCGGACGCGGCGTACCAGACCGTCGAACGCGATTGGCCGCTCGACGTGCGCCGTCACCTCAGTCACGAACCCGTGCTCGCCGGGACCGCCGAGCGCGTCGTATCGAGCGCGCAAGTTCGTCCGCCGCCACCGCGTCGGTGTTGCGGCAACGCGGCCCTGGTGCTGACACTTACTGGCCACGTTCGCCGGCGTCACTGACAGTGCAGGCCAGCGAACTCTGAACCTGAACCCGTGAACAGCTGAACCCGAACTCTTGAACCCTTGAACCCTTGAACCCCTGAACCGACGAGCGAAGCCAGCGTCAGTACCCGAGAGCTATCCCATCCTTCCGTTTATCCGACGCCCCAAGGAGCGCCCCAGTTGCCGGATCGATCATGATCGCCTGGCCGCCGCCCATCAGCGCGCGGAGGGTGTAGCCTCCTGACGGCATCGCGCGTTCGTGGCCGCGGGCGATCAGGTTGGCAATCACCGGACCGGTCAGTTCATCCTCCATCATCACGCTGCGGCCGGTGATGTAGCGCACCCGCGCCGCGTCGATCGCCTGCTGCAGGTTCATGCCGCGATCGACCAGGTTCACGAGCACCTGGACGTGCCCCTGCGCCTGGATGTCGCCGCCCATCACGCCGTAGGACAGCAGCAGCTTGTCGTCCTTGAAGACCATCGCCGGAATCAGCGTATGGAACGGCCGCTTGCCCGGCTCGAACTGGTTGGGATGACCCGGCTCGAGGGAGAAGCCGGTGCCGCGATTGTGCAGCATGATGCCGGTGTCGCCGGCCACGATCCCCGATCCGAACGAATTGAAGATGCTGTTGATGAAGGACACGGCGTTCCGATCCTTGTCGACGATCGTGAAGTACGTCGTGTCGCTGCCCATGCGGACATCGCCGTACTTGGGCGGGTCGATCGCCTTCTTCGGATCGATCAGCTTGCGGCGGCCGGCGGCGTACTCCTTCGACAGCAGCTCCTTGACCGGCAGCTTCGCGAACGTCGGGTCGGCGATATAGCGGTTGCGATCCGCGAACGCGATCTTCGTGGCTTCGATCAGCGTGTGGTAGTAGCCCAGCGGGTCGCTGCGCATCGCCTGGATATCGATGCCCTCGAGGATGTTGAGCAGGATCAGCGCGGTCAGTCCCTGGTTGTTCGGCGGCAGCTCGTACAGCGTGTGGCCGCGATACGTCGTCGAGATCGGCTCGACCCAGGTCGACTTGTGGGCGGCGAAGTCCTCCATCGCGAGAAAGCCGCCGTTCTTCTGGCAGTAGTCCACGATCGCGCGCGCGATCTCGCCGCGATAGTAGGCGTCGCGGCCGCCGCGCGCGAGCGCGCGGAACGTGCGCGCCAGGTTCTTCTGCACGAAGATCGTCCCGGGCGGCGGCGCCCCGCCGTCGACGAGATAGGTGGACGCGGCCGCGGGCGACTGTTTGAGCTTGCGCGACCTCCGGCGCCCAGTCCTCGGAGATCTTCTCGGCCACGGGAAAGCCGTTCTCGGCATAGCGCGATCGCCGGCGCCAGCAGATCCGCGCAGCTTCATCGTCCCGTGCTTCTCGAGCAGCGTGACCCAGCCGTCGAACGCCCCCGGGACGGTGATCGTCGGCATGCCGGTCGTCGGCATCTGCGCGATCTTGCGCGAGGTGAAGTACTCGAGGTTCAGCGCCCGCGGCGCGCGGCCGCTGGCGTTGAGCGCTTCGAGCTTCTTCGTCTTCGCCGAGTAGACCATCGCGAACGCGTCGCCGCCGATGCCGGTCATGTTGGGCTCGGTGACGTTGAGCACGGCCGCGACGGCAATCGCCGCATCCGCGGCATTGCCGCCCCGCTTGAGGATCTCCAGACCGACCTGCGACGCGAGCGGCTGACTGGTCGCGACCATCGCCTGAGGCGCGCGCACGAGCGAGCGTCCGGCGGGCGGGCCGGTGAACCACTGGTCTGACGACGGATGCCTGGGCCGATCCGCTGCCGGGGTCGTCGCACTCGCCGAGCCGAGGCCGGCCATGGCCGACGCGCCGGCTGAGATCTCGAGGAATTCACGACGACTGAAAGTCATGGGCTTTTTCCTTGACGCTCACAGCTGCAGTTGAAACCGCCCGAATGACGATTCCGCTCCGCCGATCACGACGACACGAAGGCACGACGGCACGACGCACAATTAGTACTCCTGAAAGTGTTGCCGTCGTGCCGTTGTGCCGTCGTGCCTTCGTGATCAGCGGAGCGAACCGTGTTTTCTGGGCACACTTGGCAGTTGAACGTTGCAGCGTGTCTATTATCGATAAAAAGGCTGCACCGTCTGTCCCCGCGGCCCGTAGACCGGCGGCGGCTGGCCGAGCTCGTAGGCGCCGAGATCGGGTGCGGCGCCGGCGAAGCCGTCGTTCACGTTCGGCAGCCGGACACCAGCATCCACGGCCTTGCTCCCGGACCTCAAGCGGAAATTCAGGTCCACCGCGTCATAGGGACGGCCGGGCCGCGACGAATCCGGCGTTGCCGGCGGACGGAGGCTCTCGAACACGTCGTAGTCGAGCTCGATGCCGTGCCGCTCCTGGCCCGTGGCCGCGCTCAGCTCGCTCAGCGACGTGAACCGCTGCGTCTCGTTCTGAGGGCGATCGTAGTCCACGACCAGGCCGGCTCGCGGGCCGACCCACGAATAGTGGAACTCCGCGGCGCGGTTCGGGCGGTAGCCGTTGTAGTCGTAGCTCGAGTAGGCGGTCGGACCGCCGAGCACGGAGATGCCGATCGGCGCATCGGTCCCGAGGAACAGGTTGTTCTTGAAGTCGGCGTTGGAGACGCGTTGCGCCGTGCGGTTCTCCGCGATGATCGTGTTGTGATACACGACGACGCCGGCGGGATTGCTGAACTTGAGCGCGACCGGCGTGTTGTAGATCACGTTGCGGATGTAATACGCGGGACCGCCGAAGATCGGCTGGGCGCTGAGGCCGGTGTGCGCGGCGTTGACGCCGCGATTGCGCAGCACGCGAACGTTGTGGACGCCGCCATCAGCCTCGATGAAATCGTCCCCGGTCACGTGGATGTCGTTGTTGTAGATGTCGATCGCGACCGCTTTCAGGTCCTGCTCTGGCTCCGGCACCCCGTGCGTGCAGACGCTGATGCCGTCGTGGAAGAACGCGACCGCGTTGTGCGCGATGACGTGCCCCGATCCGTACACCTTCACCGCGTAGTAGCTGTTGATCGGATGGGCGCCGTACAACCCCGGATTCGCCCACCCGAGCACGCGATGGCGGTCGTCCCGCCCGAGAAAGACGTTGTCCGCGATGTAGTAATCCTTCGACCCGGCGAACTGCGTCGTCACACCGACGCCGACGTTCTCGATCCGGCAGTTACGGACGGTGAGGCCCTTGGAGCCGGCGACGTCCTTCACTCCCGCCCAGAACGCCACCTCGGTGTTCCGGATCGTCAGCCCCTCGAAGATGTGATAGTCGGCGGCCATCACGTCGAACAGCCGGAACGCGCCATCGCCGTCGAAGATCACTTCCCCATCGCCGGCGGCGCGAATCACGATCGGCCGATCGGGTGTGCCCTTGGCGGTCAGCAGATAGGCGCCATCGAACGTGGTGCTGAGCGGGTCGACATAGTTGCGCCGATCGCCCTTGTAGAGGCCGGCGTGTACGAGGATGACGTCGCCGGGACCGACCTTGTTCTGATAGACGACGTTCCAGTCGCCGGTGCCGGCGCCGGCGTACGCGGCCATCAGGCCGGTGAAGTTCGGCTCCTGTTTCGCGCCCCGCCAGGTCGGCGGATACACGTGCAGCACGCGTCCGCCGGCGGCGGCTTTCGGCTCGCCGCGGGTGCGCACCTTCGCCGTCTGCACCGCCTGCCCGGTGACGCCGTCCGGGTCCTTCATCGTGAGCCGGACCTCGTACTCCGTGTCCGGATCGAGGTCGAGAATGCTGCCGGCGAAGCGGTGCGGCACCGTATACGGCGCGCGGAAAATCTTCTCGCCGCCCATCCGGAGCAGCGGCATCGCCGGCTTCCACGCGCCCTGTCCCGGCCGTCGGTACTCGACCTCGACCGTCGCGTTGCGATTGTCGTCGCCGGAGATCTCCCACTCGAAGCCGAGGCAGATCAACGTCGGCGGCTCGACGACGAACTGTCCGGCCCGGACGCCGTTTTCCGCCCTGAGGCCCGGCGCCGTCAGCAGGATCAGGCATAGGCTGGTCAGCAGTTGCTTCATTTCCAGGCTCCGCGGGGAGTTTACACGCGCACAGACCTGCAGGTATTCCGGATCACGATTCCGCTACGCGGTCACACGAAGGCACGACGGCACGACGGCACGACGACATCGGATGGTGCAGCAAGAAGTGGTTCCTTCAACTATCTACCTTCGTGCCGTCGTGCCTTCGTGCCGTCGTGAAGCGCGAAGCGCAAAACCGTGTTCTGTGGGAGTTGCAGTTCGGGAGTTGAAGGCCGAACGTATAATCCGTTCCGTCACAAAGGAGCACCGCGTGTCTCAGCGACGACTTTCCCTCCGGCTCTGTGCGTTGTTCTGCCTGGCGGGCGTGACCGCGCCGCTCACCGCCCAGGATCCGCAATACACCCTGCTGATCAAAGGCGGCCACGTCATCGATGCGCGGAACAACATCAACGCGGTGATGGACGTCGCCGTCGCCGGCGCGAAGGTCGTCCGTGTCGCGAGCAACATCGCGCCCGCAGGCAGCGGCCGCGTCATCGACGCGACCGGGCTGTATGTCGTGCCCGGCCTCATCGACATCCACGCGCACGTGTTCTACGGCACCGAGAAGGACGCCTATCTGAGCAACAGCGACACCGCGGTGCCGCCCGACAGCCACTCCTTCAGGAGCGGCCAGACGACGATGGTCGACGCGGGAGGCGCGGGGTGGCGCAACTTCCTCCAGTTCAAGGAGCAGGTCATCGACCGGTCGCGCACGCGCGTGCTCTCGCTGATCAACATCGTCGGATCGGGAATGAAGGGCGGGCCGATCGAACAGGACCTGTCGGACATGGACGCGAAGCTGACCGCGATGCGCATCCGCCAGCATCCCACCCTGATCGTCGGCATCAAGGTCGCGCACTATCTGGGGGCCGAGTGGGATCCGGTGACGCGCGCGGTCGCGGCCGGGCGCGAGATGAACGTGCCGGTGATGATCGACTTCGGCCGCAATACGCCGCCGCAGCCGCTGGGGGACCTGCTCCTGAAGCACCTCCGCCCCGGCGACATCCTCACCCACACCTACGCGCACGTGGACGGCCGGATGCCCATCGTCGACGAGAAGGGACAGGTGCGCCCGTTCGTCTGGGAAGCGCGCAAGCGCGGCGTCATCTTCGATGCCGGCCATGGCGGCGGCAGCTTCCTGTTCCGGCAGGCGGTGCCGGCCCTGAAGCAGGGCTTCACGCCCGATGTCATCAGCACGGACCTGCACACCGGCAGCATGAACGCCGGCATGAAAGACATCCTGAACACGATGTCGAAGTTCCTGATCATGGGCATGCCGCTGCAGGACGTGATCCGCGCGAACACGCACGCGCGGCGGAGGTCATCAAGCGTCCGGAGCTCGGCAACCTGAGTACCGGCAGCGAGGCGGACATCGCGATCCTCGGCCTGCGAAAAGGCAAGTTCGGCTTCATCGACAGCAGTGGCAACCGCATGCTCGGGGAGCAGAAGCTCGAGTGCGAGCTGACCATCAGGGCCGGCCAGGTCGTCTGGGACCTGAACGGCCTGTCGCGTCCGATGTGGAGTGAGAGGCAGAAATAGGTACGACAGGTGGATTGGCGGACTGGGGATCCCCAGTCCGCCAATCCGCAATGGTGCGTCAGAAGTAATACTTCATGACCAGCTGTACCACGCGCGGATCCCCCACGGTGCTCGTGATGGTGCCGAAGGCCGTGCTCTGAATGTTGGTTGTCGGCGGCCCGAAGTTCGGGTGATTCAGCAGGTTGAAGATCTCCCCTCGGAACATGAAGAACTGCCGGCCCACGGTCAGGAACCGCTTGCTGAACGACAGGTCGATGTTCCAGTAGCCGGGGGCGCGCAGGATGCCCACGCCCGAATCGCCGAACTGGCCAAGCGGCGCGGAAGCGAACGCGGACCGGTCGATCCATCGGTCGAGCGTCGGATCGTCCACCTCACCGCTGCCGATCCGATTGGGTCGCTCAGGCGAACGCGAGGATTGCAGCGAGGGGTTTGACGCGTCCGTGATCGTGAGCGGGAAACCCGTGTGGGCCATGACCGCGAAGCTCAGCGACCACCCGCCGGCAACCGCGTCGAGCGCGCGGTTCCAGTCGGTGCCGACCTGCCGTCCGATGCCGAAGGGGAGCTCGTAGCTGCCGGCCAGCGAGAAGAGATGCCGCGCATCGTAGGCCGCGGGGCCGTAGTTGGCCTCGATGTCGTAGCTGTTCATCGGGTACGCGCCCTCGCCGGCCACTCCGGCATTCCCGAAGTACCCGGAGTTGTTCGCCATCGCCCGGCCCAGTGTGTAGTTGGCGGTGAAGTCCAGCCCCCGCCAGAGCCGCTGCTTGAACGTGGCCTGCAGTGCGTTGTAGTCACTGCGCCCGCGGGACGCCGTCGTGCTGATGGACAGGATCAGCGGGTTGAACGCGAAGAGAGGGCGCCGCTGCTGTACTGGCAGCCATGTATTCGCGGGGCCCGTGCCGGGCAACGGCTGGTTGCCGTCGATCGGCGTCACGAGCTGGGTCGACTTGTTGCCCACGTATCCCACGTTGATGGACGACCTCGAGCCGACCAGGTACTCCGCGAACACGTTCCACTGCTGCGTGAACTGCGGCCGCAGTTCCGGATCCCACGCGCGGACCTGGCCCGAGGGGCGATCGAGCGCCTGCAGGCCCACGAAGCCGGTCGCGATGGTGCCGGCGCCGCTCGTGGAGTCGTACCGCACGTCGGACTCGAAGAAGAACGGCGGGTTGAGGGGCAGCCGCAGGTTGGCGCCCGTCCCTTCCATGTACTGCGTGATGCCGTAGCCGCCGCGGAACACCCAGCGCGTCCCCTGGCGATACGCAAAGCCGAGCCGCGGCTCCCAGCCGTTGTAGAACGGCTCGTACAACGCGCGGCTGTTTCCGTCTTGTCCTGCGAGCAGGATCTGCGCGTTCGTCAGATCGAAATTTGACTGGCGGTCGTCCTTCTCGACGAACGGGGAGGTGTACGCCCACCGCAGGCCAAGATTCAACGTGAGGTTGGTGCTGACCTTGAAGTCATCGCCGGCAAACAGGCCGGCGCGATGCTGGAGGTGGGTCCACGCATCGGCCGTCGAGCCCCGACCCTTTTGCGATACCTGGTCCAGCAGGAAGTCGGCGAAGGGAGCGCCCGTGAAATTGAAGACGTTGTAGGCGATGAAGCCATTCCGGCCGTTGTTTCCCGGGTATTCCGACAGACTCTGGTAGTAGTTCCACGATCCGCCGAACTTCAACGTATGGCGCCCGCGCAGCCACGTCAACCGTTCGTTGATCTGATACACCATGTTGGAGTTGTTGGTCCCCGTTTCGGCGGAGCCGGGCTCGGTGAGATCGTTGCCCCAGCGGATTGAGGACAGGCCCCGGATGGGTTGCTCTCCCGCGATGCCGAGCCGGTTGTTCAGCTTGCCGAGGCCGAGCGGGTCGAGGGGATCGCTGAGGTTCGAGGAGTCATTGAACCCGATGAGCAGGTCGTTCACCACAGCCGTGCCCATGATGCGGTTCCAGTTCACGGCCAAGCCCCAGAAGGGATTGTCGGAAGCCGACGCGAACGACAAGGGCATCACGGTCTCCGAAGTGCTGGCGACGCCCGCCTGCCAGGAATAACGGACATACAGCTTGTCCGAGTCCGAGGCGTTCCAATCGACTTTCACGTCGAATTGGTTCACGTCCTGCTCCGACGCGGTCGAACCCCGGTAGTTCTGCCGGAAGTCGCTGAGCGGACGCGCGACGTTCGCACGCGGATACAAGGTTTCGTCGGCGAACAGATTGTTCGCGAATGTGCTGAATCGGTTGAGAGGGATCTGATTGTTCGGGAACGGCTGGCCGTTCTGTGGATCGCGGATGATGATGTTCCTCGCAAGGAGGCTGCTGAGATCGCCACGCCTCCACTCATCGGGTACGACGGTTGCGAAGGCGTTGGCGGGCGGATTCCTCTGACGCCCTCCCTGGTAGTTCCCGAAGAAGAACAGCTCGTTGCGTGCGATCGGGCCTCCCAGCGTCCCGCCAAAGATGTTGCGCGTAAAGTTCGCCTTGGCGCCCCCTGCGCGATTGGTGGCCCACGGCGTGGCTGCCAGCTCGTTGTCGCGCCAGTAGTGAAACGCGTTCCCGCTGAACCGGTTCGTCCCCGACTTGACGACCATGTTGACGATCGCGCCGGCAACGTTGCCGAGCTCCGCCGAATAGTTGTTCGTTTCGACGCTGACCTGTTCCACGGCGTCAGGGCTCGGCTGGTACGTGATCTGGTTGTTGATGGCTTCGTTCGAGTCGATGCCATCGACCGTGAAGTTGTTGCCCTGCTGACGCTGACCGTTGACCGCTGGACGACCGCCGGCCCGCAGCGTGTCGAACTGACCGGGACTCGTGGACACCGCGCCAGCGGTGAATAATGTGACGGCCGACAGGTTCCGACCCACGGCCGGTAGCTTCTCGAGCTGATCGCGTTCCAGCTTGTTGCCAACAACCGCATTTTCGGTCTGCAGCACCGCACCCGTCGAGACGACCTCGACGCGCTCGGTCAGCGTGCCGAGCTCCAGCCGGAAATCAACACGCGCGGTCTGGGCCGCGGACAGGTTGATCGTGGACTGCACTGCCTTGAAGCCCGGCATCTCTACGGAGATGACGTATGCCCCAATCGGCACCGCGGTCATGATGTAGTTCCCGGCCGCGTTCGTCACGCCCGTGTAGGCGATGTTCGTAGCCTGGTTGGTCGCAGTCACGGTGAGCCCTGGCACCGCCGCGCCGCTTTGATCGGATACGAGCCCCGTGACTGTTGCCAGGCCCGTCTGCGCCTGGAGGCTCGCCGCCATGATGAGCCCCAGCAGCGCCACCGTACCCAGCCGTACAACAAACCTTGAACGCAGAGACATGCTCGACTCCTTCTCTGATTTCAGCGTGAACGTCGCGCATTTTACCTCAGGCGCGCCACTTCAGCGGCGCGTTCGAGCGCTCGGGGTCATCCGGACGTTCGCCGCGGCGCTGAAGCCGCGCGCTACGGGCGTCGGTTGCGGCGATCGCTCGAATCCACCGACGCCCGTAGCGCGGGGCTTTAGCCCCGCGTCAGAGCGTCCGAATACCCCGGACGTTCGAAATCGCGCCGCAAAAGCGCCGCCCTGCGGAAACGGTTCCATCCTCCGGCCCAGACTCAGGCTATACTCCGCGGCAACCGTTCGAATCTGATCGTTTTGATCGAAAACCGGCCGCGGAGACATCATGAAACGTGGGGGCGCCCTCCTGCTGGCGGCCATGGCCGCCGGCATCACGTTTACGCACCTTGGCGCGCAGACGCCAGCCTTGCCAGCCCAGGCGCCGGCCGCGGCGCCCGCTCAGGCGACGTTCGAGTTCGACTTCCTGCTCAAAGGCGGCCACGTGGTCGACCCGCGCAACAAGATCAGTGCGGTTCGTGACGTCGCCGTCAAGGACGGCAAGGTCGCGGCTGTCGCGGCCGACATCGCGCCGTCGCGGGCGCTGAAAACCGTCGACGCCTCCGGGCTGTACGTCACCCCGGGGCTGATCGACATCCACGTCCACGTCTATCCGGGAGAGAAGAAGAACGATTACGCGGGCGGCGACTGGAGCGTCTACCCCGACGGCTTCACCCTGCGCAGCTGCGTGACGACGGTCGCCGACGCGGGCACGTCGGGGTGGCGCACCTTCGACGACTTCAAGTCCCGGGTCATCGATCAGTCCAAGACACGCGTCACCGCGTTCCTCAACATCGTCGGCGCCGGCATGGGATCGGGCGGCATCGAGCAGAACGTCGCGGACATGGAGGTCAAGCCGACGGCCGACATGGCGATCAAACACAAGGGGATCGTCGTCGGCATCAAGAGCGCGCACTTCAGCGGGCCGGAATGGACGCCCTACGAACGGGCGGAGGAGGTCGGCCGCCTCGCCGGCATTCCCGTCATGGTCGACTTCGGCAGCAACGTGCGGATGAAGCGGTCGCTCGACGACCTGCTGACGAAATACTTCCGGCCCGGCGACATCTACACGCACATGTACGGCGGCGTGCGCGGCGAACAGGATCCCGAGACCAAAGGACCGAGCCAGGCGATGATCGCGGGCCGCAAGCGCGGTGTGTACTTCGACGTCGGCCACGGCGGAACGAGCTTCCGCTACTCCACGGCGGTGCCGCTGATGAAGGCCGGCTTCGTGCCGGACTCCATCTCGACCGACCTGCACACGGCGAGCATGAACGCCGCGATGAAGGACATGCTCAACGTCATGGGGAAGTTCATGGCGATGGGCCTGTCGTTCGACGACGTGATCCTGCGATCGACGTGGAATCCGGCTCGCGAGATCAAGCTCGAGGAGCTCGGCAACCTGTCGGTCGGATCGCCGGGTGACGTCGCCGTGCTCCGGCTCGAGAAGGGGCGATTCGGCTTCGTCGATTTTGTCGGCGGACGCCTCGACAGCAGTCAACGCCTGTCCTGTGAGATGACCCTGCGCAACGGCAAGGTCGTCTACGACATGAACGGCATGACCTACGATCGCTGGGATACGCTGCCCGCCGGCGCGCGCGGCGGCGATCCGCGATGGGACAACATTCGCAGTCGAAGGTAGGGATCGAATCACGCGCGAGTCTTACCAGGAGCGAATCCCACGTTACTTAGCAAACGAACAAACAAGCTGAAACGAGGACCAGCATGATTAGTCGCACATCGTTGGCTCTGACGCTCGTTCTCCTCCTTGCTGCCGCCGACGCCCGCGCGCAGCTGGCGTCCCAAACGGCGCTGGTCGGCACCGTGACCGACAGCGGTGGCGCGGTCGTGCCGGGAGCCCAGGTCGTCGCGGTCAATACCGGGACGAAGGATACCTATGAAGCGATCACGAACACGGAAGGGTATTACCACATCCAGTTCGTGCGCACGGGGAAATACGACATCACCGTCACTCTCAGCGGCTTCCAGACGTTCAAGACGTCAGGGGTCGAAGTTGGCACCAATCAGGTGGTCCGAACCAATGCTACGCTGCAAGTTGGCGGGCTCACCGAGACGGTCAACGTGGAATCGTCGGCGCAAATGCTCAACACCGACAGCGCGACGATCTCGGAGACCATCGGCGCGCGGGCGATAGTAGACCTGCCAATCATCGGACGCAATGTCTGGACGTTAGCGAGCACGACACCCGGCGTCCTCGCCGGCAACAACAGCGACATCGGTCTTAGCTTCAGGGGCGCGGGCCAGCGGGAGATTCAGAACAGTTTGTCGCTCGACGGCATCAACGCCTCGTCCAACCTGCTCGCTGCGACCAGTATGCGTCCGATTGCCGACGCCGTGACCGAGGTCCAGGTCCAGACCGGCAGCACGTCAGCCGAGTACGGCTCCTATCTCGGCGTGCACATCAACGTCGTCACCAAGAGCGGCACCAACACCCCGCACGGATCGGTGTTCAACTTCTTCCAGGACGACGCGCTCGACGCACGCGGATACTTCGAGAATCGTGCGAACCCGCCGGCGCCACGCCGGCGCAACCAGTTCGGCGCCCAGATGGACGGTCCGGTCCGGATACCGGGACTCTATGACGGCCGCAACCGGACGTTCTTCATGGGTGCGTACGAAGGCATCCGGTCCGACACGACGTCGAATGCGATCATATCTGTCCCCACGGCTCTGATGCGTCAGGGCAACTTCTCGGAGGTCACGACCCAGATCCGAATGCCCGGCACAGGACCCGGTACACCCAACCCGGCCCAGTTCTTTCCCGGCAATATCATTCCGTCCTCGTCACAGTCAGCAATCGCGCAGAACGTGCTCACGCACTACCCGCTGCCGAACCTCCCGGGGACCGCGGCGAACTACCAGGGAGAGTCGACGAGCACTGACCGTACGAACCAGCTGCTGATGCGCGTCGATCAGAATCTCGGCAACAAGATCCGCCTGAACGTGCGCTACAACTGGCACGACAACATCCCTGTCAACGGCGCAACGATTCCGATCCAAGGCCTGTCGCAGCCCCGGGTCAACCACAACACGCTGGTGTCCTACACGCACACCTTGAAGCCCACCCTTCACAACGATTTCCGGATTGGCTATCACCGGCTCGATTTCGACACGTTGAATTACTACGGGTACACCGACGTGCCGTCCGCTGGCTCGGAGCTGGGCATTCCGGGTTTCGACGGTGACGTGAGATACGGCAATCCCGGCGTTCCGAACATCAGCATCAGCAATTTCAGCGGGCTCGGCCAGGGCGGCACGAACTGGTACCAATTCGACACGACGTTTCAGATGTCGAACGTGCTGGCCTATACGCGTGGATCGCACAACGTGCGTGCAGGTTTCGATGTGCGCCGGCTCGCGACCGGCCGACGTGCGGCCAATAGTCCGCGCGGATCGTTCTCGTTCAATGGCGACATCACCGGCTACGCGATGGCCGACTTCATGCTCGGGCTGGCTCGGACCGTCACCACACCCGTGGACCAGATTCAAGGGCACGTCGGCGGCTGGCGGAACGGGTTCTTCGTCAATGACGTGTGGCAGGCGACCCGGGACCTGACCCTCAGCATCGGCCTGCGCTACGAGCGGAACACGCCGGTTCAAACCTACGAGGGATATGCCGCGATGCTCAATGCGGAGCAGACAGCGATCATTCCGACGAGCTTCCCGGCGGTAGGGTTCGAGTTCCACGAGCCGAACAACAAGGACATCGCCCCTCGCCTCGGCGCCACCTACCGCATAACAGAGAAGACCGTCGTGCGGGCGGGATTCGGGATCTACTACAACCCGAACCAGATGAACACCTTCACGTTCCTGACCAATAATCCTCCGCTGGCCGCGGAATTCACCTTCAACTCGGACCTGGCCAACCCGACGCTCTCCTTCGAGAGTCCTTTCGGGGTCGTCGGGCCGGGCGGTCCTCCGAACGTCACGACGCCGAACCGTCATCTGCCGAACGCGCGAAAGGACCAGTGGAGCTTCGACATCCAGCGCGAGTTGTGGCGTGGCGGCGCCCTCGACCTTCAATACGTCGGTTCGAACACGGAAAACCTGGATCGCAGCTTCTTCAACAACACGCCGTTGCCCGGTGCTGGCGCGATCGATCCCCGACGCCCGAACCAGAGCTTCAGGGTACTTCGCATCATCCAGAACGACCTGATCACGGACTACGACGCGGTCAGCGTCATCCTGCGACAGCGCATGATGAAGGGCATACAGGCCGATGCGCACTATACGTGGTCGCGCACGCGCGATATGGCGACGCATTCCAACGGCGGCGGCACGACCATGGACAACTACGACATCTGGCGCGACTACGGCCCGGCGAACTGGGACATTCCGCACCGGTTCGTGGCGAGCTATATCTATGACGTTCCGTTCCTCCGGTCGTCGCCGAACGCGTTCCTCCGCTCGGTCGTGGCGGGCTGGCAGATTGGCGGGATCACGACCTACGAGAGCGGAACGCCGCTGAATGTGACGATTCAGGGAGACCGCGCCAATACTGGTACCGGCGGCCAGCGCGCGGATCTGGTCGGCCCGGTTCCGGAGAGCAACTGCCAGCCGAATCCTACGGGTCTCGGGCTGGTGAACTGCTTCGATCCCGCTGCGTTTGCGGTGCCTGCGATTTTCACGTTCGGCAACGCGCCGCGCAATCTGCTGAGCGGCCCGCACTCGATCGTCACTGACTTGTCGTTGACGAAGAACTTCGCACTCGCAGGGACTTCGCGATTCCAGTTCCGGGTAGAGTTGTTCAACGCCTTCAACACCGTGAACTGGGGCAGCCCGAATACGACGGTCGGCGCCGCGAACTTCGGCAGAATCACGAGCGCCGGAAACATGCGGCGAGTCGAGCTGGGGGGGAAACTGATGTTCTGACGGGTAGCACGTGCGACGTGCTACGCGCTGGGTGCTCACGTGCTTCTTGTGCCACGTGCTATGTGCAACGTCCGACGTGCCCCGCACGTGAGCACGTCGCACGAAAAGCACGTGCGCACGTGAGCACGTAGCACGTCTGCACGTGAGCACACGGCACGCAGCACGTCGCACGATGAGGACGTGAGCACCCAGCACGTGGCACATGGCACGTAGCGCAGCGCCGTCACCAAGACACCTATGAACTCACAACACTCTTATAGCCGCCGCCAACTCTTCCGCCTCGCCGGATTTTTCGGCGCCGGCACGATGGTCCCGACCGGCGCCGCAGCGGCGCAAAGCCGCGGCGCCGCGGCGCCGGCCGTCGAGCCGAACGTCTACAAGGCAATCGGCGTCCGCCCGCTGATCAACTGCCGCGGCACCTTGACGATCATCGGCGGATCGATCGAGCTGCCTGAGGTGCGGGCGGCGAAGAGCGCCGCGAACCAGCAGCATGCCCACCTGGACGAGGTGATGGAGGCCGTCGGCAAGCGGCTGGCCGAGCTCACCGGCGCCGAGTGGGGCATGGTGAGCGCCGGCTGCGCCGCCGCGATGTCGCACGCGACGGCGGCCTGCGTCGCCGGCGGCAATCCCGACCTGCACGTGCGCCTGCCGAACCTCGAGGGTTTCGCGAAAGACGAGGTCATCATCCCGACGCACTCGCGCAACGTCTACGACGCCGCCATCCGCGCCGTGGGCGTGAAGATCGTCGAGGTCGATTCGCCCGAGGCGCTGCAGCTCGCGATCGGACCGAAGACGGCGATGATCTACATCTTCGCCGGGCCGAGAAACGACAGCGGGCCGTTCTCGACCGAGGTGATCTGCAACATCGCCAAGCCGCACAACGTGCCGGTGTTCGTCGACGCGGCGGCGGAGATCCTGACCATTCCGAACATCCACCTGCAGCGCGGCGCGACGCTCGTCGGCTACAGCGGCGGCAAGTACATCCGCGGGCCGCAGAGCGCCGGGCTGATGCTCGGACGCAAGGATCTGGTCAAGGCCGCCTGGGTCCACAGCGCGCCGCATCACGGCTATGCGCGGGCGATGAAGGTCGGCCGCGAAGAGATGATCGGCATGCTCACCGCCGTGGAGAACTGGGTCAAGCGCGATCATGCGGCAGAATGGAAGCAGTGGGTGGCGCGGTGCGAGTACATCGCCGACCGGCTCACCAAGATCGCCGGCGTCACGGCGACGGTGCAGGGCGAGCCCGGCGCCAGCCTGAGCAACCGCAGCCCGCGCGTGTCGATCCGGTGGGAATCGCAGAAGCTCGGCATCACCGGCGCGCAGGTCTCGGAGATTCTCGACACCACCGAGCCGCGCATCGCGCTCGGCGGCGGTGGCGGCGGTGGCGGTGGCGGCCGCGGCGGTCAGCCCCAGCAGGCCGGCGACACCGGCATCTCGATCGTCTCCGCGATGATGGCGCCCGGCGACGAGAAGATCGTCGCGCAGCGCATCCAGGAGGTGCTCTCGCAGAAGCACACCTTGAAGCCGGTCGAAACGCCGGCGCCGCCGGCGTCGAACCTGGCGGGCCGCTGGGAGATCGAGATTCGCTACGCGGCCAGCACCACGACGCATACCGTGCACCTGCAGCAGAACGGCAACCGGCTCGAGGGGATCCATCAGGGCAACTTCCTCTCGCGCGACATCACCGGCACGATCAGCGGCGACATCGTCACGCTCGCCAGCAACGTGACCGAGCGGCACGGCGACTCGTTGTCCTACCGTTTCAGCGGCAAGGTCAGCGGAGAATCGATGGCGGGCACGCTCGACATGGGCGAGTATCTCAATGCGACGTGGACCGCGCGCAGGCCCTCGCGCGGGTGATTGATTGCAGAGCGTCCGCGTGAACGTCGTCCGTGCCACGTCCTACGTGCTCGTGTGCTCACGTGCTTTTCGTGCGACGTGCGACGTGGTAGTCGTGCACATGGGAAACGTGCTCTGAAGGTGGCGGCTACTTCGACTTGACGCTCGCCTTGGCGAGCGACTCGAGCTCCGCGCTCCACCACTTCGCCGACCCGACTCGCTGCGCCTGATTCACGCCGATCACCACCCGATCGGTCGGCATCACGGTCCATCCGTCGAGGACCATCGTCGAAAACTTCGTCGTGCCTTTCTCCAGCATGTGGCGGCCCGGTGCGATCTGTCTGGCCTTCAACGTGCCTTCGGCGTCGAAAATGAATGCAATCACCGTGAAGTGTTCCAGGTCGTAGTCCACGGCATTGGTCGCCGCATAGAGCAGAACGGCGGGTTCGTTCGCGACCACGTTCAGGACCTTGGCCCGGTCGAGCTTTACCGGTGAATCGGGCGCACCGACAATTGCGGGAGCAATCTCGGCAGCAGGACTCACCAACGCGATAGCCAGCAGCACAGCGATGAGCGGCATCCGCCCTCCTCTGCGCCGACTGTAACATCAGACCGGGATTCGGGACTTGGGCCTCGGGGCTCGGGCTGGTCTCGGGGCCGGGACCAGAGGTTTAGTTCCCGAGTTCCCAGTTCCCAGTTCCCAGTTCACCGAGACGTGCCCGAGTCCCCGGTCCCGAGTCCCCAGTCCCGAGTCCCCAGTCCCGAGCCCCGAGTCCCGAGTCCCGAGACGTCCCGAGTCCCCAGTCCCGAGCCCCGAGTCCCGAGTTGTGAGAGAATGCCGGTCGCCGGTATCACGGGGTCCACCGCTCACACCCGAAGGAGTCACGACTAACAAAAAGGCGGGCAATTCGACGCGAACGGATGTGCGCCGCGCATTACAATCGATAATCGACAAGCGAAAGGGAGGGAGGTCAGACTGTGTCCATCACCCAGCGGCTTTGTTCGACCATGGTCGTCGCACTCAGCCTCCTCTGCGCACCGCTCGCCCACGCCCAGATCCGGTCCGCCACACTCATCGGCACGGTCACCGATCCCACCAAGGCAGTCGTGCCCGGCGCCACCGTCGTCGTCACCAATCAGAACACCAACGCCGCCACCGAGCTGGTGACGACGGAGGCCGGTCAGTTCACGGCACCGTATCTGCCGGCCGGGACCTACACCGTGGCGGTCACGCTCCCGGGCTTCGCCGCGTTCCGCCGGACGGGCATCGTCCTCGCCACCGCGGAGACGGTCAGGGTCGACGTGGAGCTCAAGGTCAATCAGGTTGGCGAGTCGGTCGAAGTGACGGCGGAGGCGCCGCTGCTGCAGACCGACCGGACCAGTGTGTCGGGCGCGATCGGCGCCGAAATGATCGACGCGCTCCCCAACGTGACGCAGAATCCGCTCGCCTATGCCTTCCTGCAGGCCGGAGCGGTGCCGCGCAACGCGACGAACGACACCCAGGGACCGAACTCGTTCGGCATCGGCGTCGACGGCCGGCGCGCCTGGTCGGCGGTCGGCGTCAACGGCGGCCGCGCCTTCACCAACGACATCCAGCTGGATGGCCTGCCGGTCATGGGCGGCGGCTACAACGAGGCGTCGGTGGTGCCCAACACGGAAGGGCTGCAGGAGGTGCGCGTCATCTCCAACAATTTCAGCGCCGAGTACGGCCGCGGCCAGTCCGTGATCGCGATGAGCACGAAGTCGGGCACGAACGCGTTTCGCGGCCAGGGCGTCTACATGATGCGGCACGAGGGGCTGGACGCGAACTCGTTCTCGAACAACGCCCAGGACATTCCGAAGCGCGAGTTCCGGGTCAATGACGCCGGCGGCACGGTCGGCGGCCCGATCATCCGCAACAAGCTGTTCTTCTTCAGCAGCTATCACGGCCTGCGCAACAACCAGAACTCGACGCAGCTGCTGACCGTCCCGACCGCGCTCGAGCGCGTCGGCAACTTCAGCCAGACGTTCATCCGGGACGAGAACGGCAATCCGGTCGCCGCCCGCATCTTCGACCCCTGGAACGTCGTTCAGGAGGGGCCCGATCTCTTCCGCCGCCTCGAGTTTCCCAATGCGCATCATCCCGAACCCGGATCAGTTCGCGCTGCGGATGTTCAGCTACTACCCGCAGCCGAACCGCACGCCGGACGACGTGTTCAACACGAACAACTTCGAGGCCACGACCCTGACGACGATCAGGCGGCACAGCTCGAACAACCGCGTGGATTTCCGCTACGGCAAGCACTCGATTTATGGCAGCGGCGGCATCTCGTACGCCGAGATCGTCACGCCGCGGCCGTTCGGCGAGGCGCCGTTCAACGACGCGGACGGCGTGCGCGGCGACAAGAACCCGTACTTCCAGATCGGGGACGCGATCGTCGTCAGCTCGAGCCTGGTCGTCGATCTGCGATACGGGGTCAGCCGGATCAACACCAAGAACCTTTCGGGAAACAAGGAAGGATTCAACGACTACAGCATGTTCGGCGTGCCGTCGAACCTTCTGCCGCTCATCCTGTTTCCGGGCGTGGCGCCGAACGTCAACCCGAACGGGTATGGCGGCGGCCAGGGAGGCGGCAGCAACTGGTCGGCGATGACGACGGGCAATTTCAACACCAAGCGTGAGTTCCAGACCAACCACAGCGTGACCGGCAGCGTCACGAAGGTGCGTGGCAAGTGGGTACACAAGGCGGGCGGGGAGTTCCGCAACCTGCTGTCGAACTACTGGGATCCCGAGCAGGGCTCGGTGGCCATGCCGTCGCCGTTCGCGCATGCCGGTGGCAACTTCAACTTCCAGTACACGACGGCCAGCGGCGGCGTGGCGTCGCTCGTGACGACCAACGCGCAGCGCGGCGTCAATGCGGCCGGCATGCTGCTCGGCACCGGGGTGTGGTGGATTCGTCCGGGCGCGAACGTCACGCCGGCGTTCTCGCAGAAATACTACGCGTTCTATTCACAGAACGACTGGCGGCCGACGCCGAAGCTGACGATCAACCTCGGCCTGCGCTGGGAAGTGCAGCCGGGTCCGACCGAGCGGTTCGACCGCATGTCGTCCTGGGACTTCACGAAGCAGAACGAATTCGGTACTCAGGGCGCGATCGCCTTCCCCGGCGTCGACGGTTACAGCCGGAACCTGTGGGACACCAGTACGACAACTGGGGTCCGCGCATCGGCGCCGCGTACTCGTTGAACTCGCGGACGGTCCTGCGCGGCGGATTCGGCATCACGTATCTGCCGAGCAACACCGGCTATTTCTCCGGACCGACCGACTACGGGTCCGCCAACTTCTCGGGCGGCGTGACGCAGACTGCGTACGGCACGAACCCGCGCGGCGTGCCGGTGATTCGCTTCTCCGATCCGGCGCCGATCGCCCCGGCCATCGGCGGCGATCCCACCGCGCCGCAGGTCTACGGCATCGGCGAGGCGCGCTTCGACCGGCACTTCCAGAACGGCCAGGCGAGGCAGTGGAACATCTTCCTCGAGCGATCGCTGTTCAACGACTGGACGGTCTCGGCCGGCTACACGGCGTCGGTCAGCCGCAACCTGCTCAACCGCTCCTTCCCGATTCAGAACCTGCAGAGCCTGCCGGCGGAGACGCTCGCGGCGTGGCGGCAGCAGTACATCGACAGCAATGGCACGCTCAACCCGTCGACCCAGCTGGTGCCGAACCCGTTCCAGCCGTCGAGCGGTCCGCTGCTGCCGTTCGCGGGCGCGCTCGGCGCGGCGACGATCGCGCGCCAGAATACGCTGTTCCCGTTCCCGCACCTGATCGGCTCGAACGCCGCGGTCAATCGCACCGGAGCGACGGCTGACTATCACGCCATGGTGCTGCGGGTCGGCCGCCGCTTCGCGGGCGGGATGATGATCGATGCGAACTACACCTGGTCCAAGGAGATCGACAACACGGACACCGTCGAGGACAACCAGGGGTTCAATGCCGGTGCGCAGTCGAACAACTATCACCTGTTCGATGACAAGCTGAACCGCAGGCTGGGCTACAGCGATGTGCCGCATCGATTCGTCGGCACGTTCCTCTACGAGCTGCCGTTCGGCAGCGACGGCGCGACGGGCGGCAAGAAGGCGCTGAACGCGATCGTGCACGGCTGGCAGATCGGCGGATCGGTCATCTGGCAGACCGGCTTCCCGATCGGCGTGTCGGGCGCCAGCACCGGCGCGGCAATGGCGCGGCCGGATCGCCTGGACGGAGCCGACATCCTGCTGCCGGAAAGTCTCTGGGGTTGGTACGACGGGCGGACGTCGGTGACGCTGCCGAGCGGCCGGGTGGTGACACCGCCGGCCCGCTCCTACCTCAAATACAATCCGGACGCGTTCGTCGGCCGGGTCGTCACCACGCCCAACGGACGGATCGTCGCTGATCAGTTCTGGTATGGCGACGCCGCGCTCACCTACGACGAGTTCCGGACGGACAACCGGTTCAACATCGACATGAGCATCCGGCGCACGTTCGGCATCGCGAACGGCGTGAATCTCGACATCGGCGCCGACGCGATCAACGTCCTGAACCATACGCAGTTCAGCGGCTCGTACGTCGGCGGTCTCGGCGCCACGATCACCACGCCGAGCCCGGCACTGGGGCTCCTGCCAGGTATGGGCAACGCCAATAACTTCGGCACCAGAGGCATGGCGACCTACAACCCGCGCCAGATTCAGCTGCGGGCGGCTTTGAGGTTCTGAACTACGTGCTGTCGTGCAACGCCCTACGTGCGGACGTGCTCTTCGTGCTACGTGTAGCGCGCACGCCTCACGTGCTGGCGTGCTCACGTGCTGTGTGCCTACGTGCTTCTCATGCTACGTGCGCCGTGCTCAGGGCTGGTGCACAAGTCGGAACCGAATGCCGGCATCACAACTTCGCACGTAGCACGCAGGACGTGGCACGTCAGGACAGAAGCACGTGCGCACGTAGCGCGTGGCAATAGGACGTAAAGCATGAACCGTAGAACCTTCACCTCAGCGCTCACCCTCGGCGTCATCGGCGCATCGCTGCCGATGGTGCAGGCGCCGCGCGCACGGAAGCTGAAGGCCGGTCACACCGGCATCACCTGGGGCTTCAGTCCGGCCGACGCGGAAACGGCGATCAAGGACGTGGCGAGCCTCGGGTTCCACGGCTACGAGTCGTTCGGCAACGTCCTCGAGGCGTGGGAGAGCAAAGGCGGGCTGGACGCGGTCCTCAAGGCCGCGAACCTGCCGCTCCGATCGGCCTATTGTCCGGTGAACCTCACCGAGCCGGAGAAGCGCAAGGGCGAGATCGAGAAGATCGTCCGCTGGGGACAGCTGATCAAGAAGTGCGGCGGCACGGTCGCGGTCATCGGGCCGAACAACGTCAAGCGGCCCGAGTTCGTCTTCGCCGAGCACAAGCCGCACATCGTGGAGGCGTTGAACGAGATCGGCAAGGCGCTCGATGACATCGGCGTGATCGCGGCGCTGCACCAGCACACCGGCACGTGCGTCGAAACCCGCGACGAGACCTATGCGGTGATGGAAGCGGTGAACACCCGCTTCGTGAAGTTCGGTCCCGACGTCGGGCAGCTGCAGAAGGGGGGATCCGATCCGGTCACGGTGGTGAAGGACTTCCTGCCGGTCGTCCGCCACGTGCACATGAAGGATTTCGACGGCGGCGAGCACTACCTCGGCTACGCGCCGCTCGGGCGGGGAAAAGTCGACGTCGGCGCCCTGTGCGATCTGCTCGAGAGCTCGGGTAACGATCTGATGATCATGGCGGAGCTCGATCCATCGCCGAAGATGCCGGTGCCGGCGCTCGAAGCCGCACGGATCAACAAGGCGACGCTACAGAAGTTGGGGTATTCGTTCAGATCCTGAACTTCGTCACTCCCACCTACTCAGAAGTCACGAGTTTGCGCTTCGCGCCTCACGAGGCACGAAGTCACGAAGGCACGACGGATCTTGCAAATCTATCGGCTTCGTGCCGTCGTGCCGTCGTGCCGTCGTGGGAGCGCGGCAGCGCGGTCAGCCATGCCCGGGGGGTTATCGCCGAAGGTGTGAAGCGAGCGCTCGGAACGCCGCGAGCATCTCTGCGTAACTGAAGTTCGCGTTGCGGCCGCTCGGGTTCGGCAGCACGAACACGCGGGCGCCGTGAATCAGTTCCCGGCGCAGCCCGAGGACGGATGCGTTCGGCCGGCGAGCCGATCCACCTGGCGCAGGCTGCGCGGCAACTGCGGGCAGGATCGCGCGGTACAGGGTGACGCCGACGAGCGCCACGACTGCCGGCCGGAACCTGGCGATCTTTCGCTCCAGTACGTTCCAGCCTGCCGCGTACTCGGCCGGACGCAGATCACCGATCCCTGGCGTGGGCCGCGCGATGAGGTTCGTGATGCCGAGCCCCCACTCGGGCAGTCGCCGATCGTCCTGATAGGTGATTGGCTCGGGGACCAGCCGCGACTCGACGAGCAGCTTCCAGAACCGGTTCGAGAACCCCGCGAAGTGATGCCCGGTGACCGCCGACCGCACGCCGGGATTGATGCCCACGAACAGCACCCGAAGACCCGGCGCGATGCGATCCCGCAGTCGAAGGCGCGACCAGTCCTCGGGCGCAGGCGCCGGAATCACCCCGCCATGCCTTCGATTCGCTGCCATTCGTCATCGGTGACCGGCATGACGGAGAGCCGTGCCATGCGCACCAATGGAAACGAGGCGAAGGACTTGTCGGCCTTGATCGATTTCAGGGTCACCGGAGCCTTCAGCTTCTTGACCGGCACGACGTCGACCGCGTAGAGCTTGCCCTCCCCGTCCGCCGGATCCGGATACGGCGCGCTGCCGGCCCTGGCGATGCCGACGACCGCCTTTTCATCGCCGGTGTGGTAGAAGAAGATGCGATCGCCCTTCTGAATCGATCGCAAGTGTTTCTGCGCGAGCGGATTCCTGACGCCGGTCCACGACGTCTTCTTGTCGCGCACGAGATCATCGAAGCTGTAGTGCGTCGGCTCTTCTTTCATCAACCAGTTCATTCTTTACCTTCTCGAGTCCCAGCCCCAAGCTCCGAGCAGAATGGCGAGGCACCTTCGCGTGCAACTACCCAGCCTCCGACTCCCAGCTCGCGGGGCGAGTACCTCGCGCCGCTTTGCAGCTCTCTGGACCGCAGTCTGCAATTGCGTCGAGTCTGGCGATTCTGACCGCTGCTCGCCAATCTCGTTCTCACCACCCGACCGTCTTCCCTTTGTTCTGTTCGTCCAGCCATGCTTTCAGCGGCGCGAAGTAGTCGGCCATCGCCGTCGCGTCGAGCTGGCGCTGACCGGTCAGCGCCTCGAGCGCGTCCGGCCATGGGCGGGAGGCGCCCAGTTCCATCATCGCCTTCAGCTTCTGTCCTGCTTCCTTGCTGCCGTAGATCGAGCAGCGGTGCAGCGGCACCGTGCAGGCGGTCGCCTTCGCCAGCGCGCGATGGAACTGGAACTGCAGCACCTGCGCGAGGAAGTAGCGCGCGTACGGCGTATTCGATGGCACGTGGTACTTCGCGCCGGGGTCGAAGAAGGATTCGCCGCGCGCCGATGCCGGCGCCACGCCCTGATAGCGCAGCTTCAGCTCCCACCACGCGCGGTTGTAGTCGGCGGGGGCGGTCTTGCCCGCGAACACCTGCCAGCGCCACGCGTCGACGACCATGCCGAACGGCAGGAACGCGAGCCGCTCGAGCGCCGCCTGCAGCAGCAGCGCCGTGTCGGCCGACGCGGCGGGCGCCTTGTCGAGCAGGCCGATCTTGACGAGATACTCCGGCGTCACCGACAAGGCGAGCGTGTCGCCGAGCGCTTCGTGAAATCCGTCGTTCGCGCTGTCGCGCAGGATCACCGGCAGCTGGTTGTAGGCGCGCTGATAGAAGTTGTGCCCGAGCTCGTGATGAATCGTGATGAAATCCTCGCCGGTCACGTCGATGCACATCTTGATGCGGAGATCGTCGACGTAATCGACGTTCCAGGCGCTGGCGTGGCACACGACCTCTCGATCGCGCGGCTTCACGAAGAGTGAGCGTTCCCAGAACGTCTTCGGCAGCGGCTCGAATCCGAGGGAGGTGAAGAAGCGCTCGCCGGTCCGCACCATGCCGACCGCATCGGTCTTCCTGGCCTTCAATCGCTCGGTCAGCGAATAGGCCCTGGCCACGCCAGGTGGGGCCACCAGCGGGTAGATGTTCGACCAGTCCTGCTGCCAGATGTTGCCGAGCAGGTGCGCGGGGATCGGACCCGTGTCGGAGACCGCGCTGCCGTACTTTTCGCGGAGCTTGTGCCGGACGTAGGCGTGGAGCGAGACGTACAGCGGCCGCAGCTGCTGCCACACGCGATCGATGTCGGCGCCGAACTGGTCGGGCGGCATGTCGTAGCGGCTCCGCCACATCGCGCCGGTGTCCGGGTAGCCGAGAGCGCGGGCGCCCTTGTTCGAGAGCTCGACGAATCGCGCGTAGTCCTTCCGCATCGGGATCGCCGCCCCGTGCCAGCCGTCCCACACCTCGAGCAGACGCGGCGGGTTGCGGTCGTCGGCGAGGATCTCGGTGATCTTCTCGACGTCGAGACAGTCGTCCGCACGGCCACCCGGGCAGTACTTGGCGCGGCCGTACGCCCCCTCCATGCCGGCGACCAGCCGCGTCAGCTCCTCGGCTTCCTTGGGGTCCGGCGGCGCCGACATCGTCAACGAATTCTTCAGCACGATCAGCTGGCGGCGGTCGGCGGCCGGCAGGTCCAGCGCATCGAACCGCGCCGCCTCCCGCGCGTACCGCGTCTGCGCGTTGACCAGGGCCTCGTTCGCTTCCGCGGCCATCTGCTCGGTGTCGGGAGTGATATAAGTCGCTTGGGTCCACCCCGCACGGCTCGACGCGTTGCCGAGCCTCAACAGCTCCCGGTTGGCCTCGTCCAGGAACGCCCGCACACCCTCCACGGTCGCCGGGTAAGCCGGCGTGGGCCGGGCGTCCTGCGCGTCGAGCGCCAGCGCCGAAGCGACGAAGGCGAGGGCGACGGTAAGATGGAACGACATGCGCATGAGTCGGATCTACCGAGATCGCGGGCCAAATGCCCCGGCCCGGCGCGCAGGCGAAAGTGCCCGATGAGTCTGTCAACTTCCAACTTCCAACGCCCAACCCCCAAAACGCATCCGGTCGGTCGGCTCTGAGCGCTTTGGGAGTTGGAGGTTGGGAGTTGGGAGTTTTCACCTGTTCCATGTTCCATCACACCTGTAAATGATTTCGCTCTCCCATATCTCCAAACAGTACGGCCGTCAGATCCTGTTCGTCGACGCGTCGTTCCAGCTCAACCCCGGGGAGCGCGTCGGCCTCGTCGGACCCAATGGCGCCGGCAAGACGACCGTGTTCCGGATGATCGTGGGCGAAGAAGTCCCCGACGAAGGGGACGTCTCGATTCCCAGGAAGCTGACGATCGGCTACTTCCGCCAGGACGTCGAGGAGATGTCGGGCAGGACGGTGCTGGACGAGGCGATTGCGGGCAGCGGGCGGGTCGGCGGCCTCCACCACGAGCTCGAAGGACTGAACCAGGCGATGGCGGATCCCGCGCGGGCCGGCGAGATGGACGCGATCCTCGCCAGGTTCGGCGAAGTGCAGGAGGAGTACGAGCATCTCGGCGGCTACGCGCTCGAGAGCCAGGCGCGCGAGGTGCTGCACGGCCTCGGCTTCGACGACGAGCGCATCGACGGCGACGTCGGCGCGCTGTCGGGCGGATGGAAGATGCGCGTCGCGATGGCCCGCGTGCTGCTCGGCCGCCCCGATGTCCTGCTGATGGACGAGCCGACGAATCACCTCGACATCGAGTCGATCATCTGGCTCGAGGCCTTCCTCAAATCGCTCCCGGGCGCGCTGCTGATGACGTCGCACGACAAGGACTTCATGAACCGCCTGGTCACGCGGATCGCCGAGATCGATGGCGGGGAGATCACGGCCTACACCGGGAACTACGATTTCTACGAACGTGAGCGCGCGGTCCGTGAGGCCAATCGCGAGGCGGCCTACGCCAGGCAGCAGGCGATGCTGGCCAAGGAGCAGCGGTTCATCGAGCGGTTCGCGGCGCACGCGGCGAAGGCAGCGCAGGTCCAGAGCCGGGTCAAGGCGCTCGAGAAAATCGAGCGCGTCGAGCCACCGAAAAAGCGCCGCGTCGTCGAGTTCGACTTCCGGCAGCCGTCCCGATCGGGGGAACAGGTGGCGGTGCTGGAGGACCTCAGCAAGGCGTATGGACGGCGGGTGGTCCACGAAGGGGTCAACATGACGATCCGCCGCGGCGAGCGCTGGTGCGTCATGGGGCGGAACGGCGCGGGCAAGACCACGCTGCTGCGGATGATCGCCGGGCAGCTCTCGCCCGATCGCGGTCAGGTGGTGATCGGGGCGAGCGTCAGGATGGGCTACTTCGCGCAGCAGGCGCTCGATCTCCTCAATCCGGATCTGACGGTGTGGGAGCAGATCGAGCGCGACTTCCCGCACGAGTCGACCGGCGTGCTGCGCAACCTGCTCGGCGCCTTCCAGTTCTCCGGCGACGACGTGGAGAAGAAGATCCGATCGCTGTCGGGCGGCGAAAAGACCCGCCTCGTCATGGCGCGCATGCTGCTCGATCCGCCGAACTTCCTCGTGCTCGACGAGCCGACCAACCACCTCGATCTCGCGACGAAGGAAATGCTGGTGTCATCGCTCTCGGATTTCGAGGGCACGATGATCTTCGTCTCGCATGACCGTATGTTCCTGCGCGGGCTGAGCAACCGCGTCCTCGAGCTCGGCGGCGAGAGCGGCACGGAGACGCAGCCGCACCTGTATCCGGGGTCCTACGCGGAGTACGTGCAGCGCACCGGCCACGAAGCACCAGGCGTGCACGCCTGAGGATCGATCAGCCCTTGGCGCGGCGGCGCTTCTCGCCGGACGCCGGCTTCTCGGCGGCCGTGGCGCCCGCGACCATCGCGCGGATCCTGGCGCGCCGGATTACGGCCCGCTTGCGGTTCTTCTGGAATCTCGCCTTGTCGCCGTTCTTTTCAGACATCGGGCTACGCTATCACGTACACGTGCTACGTCATACGTGCTGCGTGCGAACGTGCGTTTCGTGCTGCGTGCTACGTGCTGCGTGCAAACGTGCGGCTCGTGCTACGTGCTACGTGCGGTTCGTGCTACGCGCTGCGTGCTCGTGCAACCTGCACGTGTCTGTCGGCAGACTAGGCGGCACGAGAGTCGAGCACGTCCGCACGTGAGCGCGGCAGCCTGTAAGCCGGCACGTGACACGTAGCACGTAGCACCTACTGAGCGACGGCTTGAGCAGCAGGAATCCGAGCGGGGGGAGATTGAGCTGGAGCGACTGGGCGTAGCCGTGCGCTGCAATCGGCTGCGAGAAGACCATCCCGCCGTTGCCAAGGTTGGTGCCACCGTACACTTCCGAGTCGCTGTTGAGGAGCTCGGCGAATGCGCCGGCGATGGGCACGCCGATGCGGTAGCCGTCGCGCGGCACCGGCGTGAAGTTCAACAGCGCGATCAGCTGATCGTTCGGATCGCGCGCCCGCCGGATGAGCGAGATCACGCTGTTCTCGTTGTCGTTGCAGTCGATCCACTGAAAGCCGGGCTGATCGAAATCGACCTGGTGCAGCGCCGGTTCGGCGGCGTAGGTCCGGTTCAGATCCTGGACGAATCGCTTGATCCCCGCGTGCATCGGATAGTCGAGCAGGTGCCAGTCGAGGCTCTGATCGTAGTTCCACTCGCGCCCCTGCCCGAACTCCATGCCCATGAACATCAGCTTCTTGCCGGGGTGCGAGTACATGTATCCGTAGAGCGCCCGCAGCGTCGCCGCCTTCCGCCAGTCGTCGCCCGGGATCTTCTCGAACATCGATCCTTTCGTGTGCACCACCTCGTCGTGCGAGAACGGCAGGACGAAGTTCTCGGTAAAGGCGTAGAGCAGCGAAAACGTCAGATGATGGTGGTCATAGCGGCGGAAGACCGGATCCTTCTTGATGTACGCGAGGGTGTCGTTCATCCAGCCCATGTTCCACTTGTAGGTGAAACCGAGACCGCCGAGGTAGGTCGGGCGGCTCACGGACGGCCACGAGGTCGATTCCTCGGCGACGACGATCGAGCCGGGCTGTTCCGCGTGCGTCAGGGTATTGAGCTGACGGATGAACTCGATCGCCTCGATGTTCTCCCGGCCGCCGTAGCGATTCGGCACCCATTCTCCCTCCCGCCGCGAATAATCGAGATACAGCATCGACGCGACCGCGTCGACGCGAAGCCCGTCGGCGTGGAATTCATGGAGCCAGTAGAGCGCGTTCGCCAGCAGGAAGTTCCGCACTTCGTTGCGCCCGTAGTTGAAGATCAGCGTGCCCCAGTCGCGGTGCTCGCCCTGGCGGGGATCCGCGTGCTCGTAGAGCGCGGTCCCGTCGAACCTGGCCAGCGCGTGGGCATCCTTGGGAAAGTGGCCGGGAACCCAGTCGAGGATCACGCCGATGCCGTGGCAGTGACACGCGTCGACGAACGCGCGGAAATCGTCCGGCGATCCGAAGCGGCTGGTCGGCGCGTAGAACCCGGTGACCTGATAACCCCACGATCCCGCGAAGGGGTGCTCCATGACCGGCAGCAGCTCGATGTGCGTGTAGCCCATCTCCTTGACGTACGGGATGAGACGCTCGGCGAGCTCGCGGTAGGTCAGGAAGCGATGACCCTCCTCGGGCGCCCGCGCCCAGGACCCGAGATGGACCTCATAGATCGCCATCGGCCGGGCGAACCATCCTGCGGCCTGCGTGCGGTCCCGCATCCAGTCGTGATCGTTCCACGTATGTTCGGATCTGGTGATCACCGCGGCGGACAGCGGTGGCACCTCGAATGCGGACGCATAGGGATCGATCTTGAGGACGATCTGGCCGTTCCGGGAACGCAGCTCGAACTTGTAGCGATGGCCGACATGCGCGGCCGGGATGAAGATCTCCCACACGCCGCTCGAGCCCAGTGACCGCATGGGATGCACGCGTCCATCCCAGCCGTTGAAATCACCGACGACGCTGACGCGCCGCGCGTTGGGGGCCCAGACCGCGAAGTGGACGCCGTCGGCGGAGCCGACGCGTATCGGATGGGCGCCGAACTTGTCGTAGAGCCGGGTGTGTTTTCCCTCGCCGAACAGATAGAGATCGAAGTCTCCGAGGACGCGCCCGTAGCGATACGGGTCGTCGATGAGCGCGGTGTGTCCGTCGGGGTACCTCGCCTCCAGCCGGTAGTCGGGGATCTCGTGCACACCGTCGAGCACGATTTCGAACACGCCCGCCCGGTGCTGGCGCTCCAACCGTGCCGGCTCCGTTTCGGGCCGCACGACGCTCACCTGTTCGGCCCCCGGCAGCATCGCGCGGATGCAGAGCCCGCGCTCGACGAGATGAGGACCGAGGACGGAAAACGGATCGGCGTGCCGGGCGCCGGCGATCGCGTCGATGGCGCGGTCGGCCGCAGTCTTCACTGATCGCTCCCGTTGCCTGACGGGAGGTCGCCAGCCAGCTCGGCGCGCGGAACGAGCCACCGGTCCCGTTCCGACTCGTCTGGACGATCGGCTGGACCGCCGATCGATGTCAGGCCCGTCACGTAGTACGTCGGGCACCAGCCGGTGAAACCCGTCAGCGCCGTCGAGAGCCCGAGCAGGCGGAGCGGCAACCGATAAGCGCGCGGCGCGGAACCCGCGGCGAGGGCGATCGCCAGCCCGACGGTGGTGCGGGCCACGCGCTCGAGATCGCCGACGTTCTGCAAGCCGAGCCGCTCGTGCGCCTGCTCGCGGGTGAGCATCTGGCGCTCGACCAGCGCCGCCGTCAGCGTGTCGTTGTCCGGCTCCACGAGCGCCTGTGCCCCCAGACCCAGGTCAATCGTCGGCGTACGACGATCGCCGTGGTTGAGAGACTTGGCGCGCTCGAGCGCGTCCAGATCCTCATCGATGTTGAGGTAGTGGTAAGGGACGTGAAGCCGCCGGAGGAGACGCTGGGAACGTCGCGTGTCTTCGCACCAGTCGGCGCCAAAAACAGTGATCATCTGCCGATCATGACACTGCCGAAATGCCGGGATTGCCAAAATTGCCAAAAATTTTGCGCGACGGCGCCGTCACAGCGCCGTCAACAATGACGCCAGCGTCAGCGTCAGCGAGGTGAGAAGCAACCACAGTGCCGCGGTGGCCGCTGAATGCTCCGGCTGCGACGGATCCGCGTCCCGTGCGCCGCTCGGATCCGACGCCCCGGCCCGCGACGACCAGGCCGAGACGTGCTGCCAGGAGACGAAGGCGCAGCCCAACGCCGCGATCGCGAGCAGCCACCCGCTCCCCATCAGGGCCTTCGGCACGACCGCGCGCATGCCGGGCAGCCAGACGCCGAGCGCCGCCGACGTCATCAGCAGACCGAATGCCATGACGGCAACCATCCGCAGCTGCCCGAGCGCGCGGTCCGCGGCCTGCCGCCGGAGCTCGGCCCTGAGCGCCTCCTCGGCCCGCAGACGTTCGGCATCCAGGTGCGAACGCTCGAGATCCATCCGTGCGCGGTCGCGGTCGAAGGCCTCTTTCAGGGCGGCCACGACCACGCCCGCGAGCCGGGTCTCGAGCTGCCCGAGCGGTCCGCCGCCGGCAGAAGGCATCTCCTCATCGGACCGGCGAAACCTGCCGGACATCTGCACGAGGCCGGAAACCGTATCGAGCACCCGCATCCACTGACCGATACCCATGGTCCCCGAGCTTATGAAGAGGAAGCCTGCGCGCGCAAGGGTGATCGATATGGCTTAGCTTGAACGAGGGCGAGCCGTGGGGTTCACCGCTGAACCCTGAACCAAAGAACCCTTGAACCGACGAGGCGAAGCCAAGTGACAGGCGAAGCCTCCACTCCTATTGACATTCGATAGGAACCGGACGACACTGTTCCTCGTATAGACACTCGATACAAGGAGCCGGCATGGCCGACCGTCGGGAGACCCTGCTGCAGGGCACGCTGGATCTGCTGATTCTCAAGTCACTCGCGGCTGGCGAGCTGCATGGGCTTGGGGTGTCGCGCCGCATCGAGCAAATTACCGGCGGCACCTTCGCCGTGCAGCCGGGATCGCTCTTTCCGGCGCTCCATCGGCTCGAGGAAGCGGGCTGGCTCGAGTCCGACTGGCAGCCGTCGGAAAACAACCGGCGCGCCAAGTACTACAAGCTCACCAAGACCGGCAAGCGCCAGCTCGGCGAAGAGACCGCGCACTGGAACAAGATTGCGCTCGCGATCGCGCGCGCGCTCGAAGCGTAATCCATAAAGGTTCAAGAGTTCACAGGTTCAAGGGTTCAGCGGTTCGGGTTCAGGGGTTCAAAAGTTCAGAGGTTCGGTTCACGGGTTCGTCGTGAAGCATTCGGGCTTCATGAGCGGCTTCGGGGAAGTGACCATGTCGACGATCACCCACCTTCGCAACCTGTGGCGGAACATCGTGCACCGTGGTCGGGTCGAGCGCGATCTCGATGACGAGCTGCGCAGCGTCTTCGAGCAGCTGGTCGCGGAGAAGACGCACGCCGGGATGGCGCCGGCGGAGGCTCGGCGTCAGGCGACCCTGGAGATGGGGCGCCTGGAGTCGGTCAAGGCTCAGGTGCGCGAGAGCAGGAGCGGCGCGGGCCTCGAGACGCTGTGGCACGACATCCGGTTCGCCGCGCGCTTGCTGCGCCGGACGCCGGCGTTTGCGCTGGCCGCGATCGTGTCGCTGGCCTTGGGCCTCGGGGCGAACAGCGCCGTGTTCGGGCTGGTCAACGCGCTCCAGCTGCGGAGTCTGCCGGTCGCTCACGCCGAGGAGCTCGGCGAGATTCGTCTCGACGGACCGCGCTGCTGCCGCCATACCAGCCGCAACCGGCAGGTTTCGGTGCCGCTGTGGCAGGAGATCGTGAAGCGACAGCAGGCGTTCGCCTCGGTGTTCGCGTTCGCCGACACGCGCTTCAATCTGGCGCCGCAGGGCGAGGTGCGCTACGTCGAGGGTTTGTTCGTCTCCGGCGAGTTCTTCCCCGTTCTTGGTGTGGTGCCCGCTCTCGGCCGCACACTGGGTGCCGCTGACGATCAGCCCGGCTGCAAGAACGCGGGCGCGGTGATCAGCGACGCGCTCTGGCGGACCGACTTCGGCGCCAGGCCCGACGTGCTGTCGCAGACACTCACCCTTCGCACCACGCAACATCCGATCGTCGGCGTCATGCCGGCCGGATTCTTCGGTGTCGAGATCGGCCGGCGCTTCGACGTCGCGCTTCCGCTCTGCGCGTCCGGATTCAACCGTCACGATCACTGGTGGCTCGCCGTGATGGGGCGGCTCGCGCCAGGGTGGACGCACGAGCAGGCCAGCGCGCATCTTGCCACGCTCGGTCCCTCGTTGCTTGGTGCGGTAACCCCACCCGAGTACAACGCGGAACAAGCGAGGGAATTCGTCACGCTCCGCATGTCGGTCCACCCGGCCGCCAACGGCATCTCCCCGCTTCGAACGCAATATCAAGAGCCGCTCTGGTTTCTCCTGGCGATCGCCGGGCTCGTCCTGCTGACGGCCTGCGCCAACGTCGCGAGCCTCTCGCTGGTGCGCGCGACCACGCGTGAAGCGGAGCTCGCGCTGCGCTTCGCGCTCGGCGCGACGACGCTGCGAGTGGTCAGGCAGCTGGTGATCGAGGGGGCCTTGATTGCGTGCGCCGGAGCGGCCGCCGGGCTCGTGCTCGCCCGCTTCGCGCAGGACGCCGTCATGGCGGTGCTCAGCACGCGCACCGACCCGATCATTCTCGACGTCAGTCTCGACTGGCGGGTCCTCACCTTCACCACGATCATGGTCCTCTTCACCACGGTCGCGTTTGCGGTCCTCCCGGCGGTGCGGGCGAGCCGCGGCGCGCAGTTCCAGATTTGCGGAGCGCGCACGACCGGGTCACGGGAACGCACCATCACGCGGGAAGTGCTGCTCGGAATGCAGGTGGCCATGTCCGTAGTCCTGGTGTCGGCCGCGCTGCTCTTCGTGCTCACGGTGCACAACCTGTCGAGGCTCGATCTCGGATTCGCCCGCAACGACCTGCTGGTCGCGAACGTGTTCCTGCTGGATGAGGACTACCCGCCTCCAGCCAGAGCCGCAGCGATGCGCGATCTTACGCAGCGGTTCGAAGCCATTCCCGGTATTTCGGGTGTCGCGCATTCCGGCACACCGCCCTTTGTGGGCGCGTCGTGGGGGATCGTCGCGCATGCGCAGGGTCCGGCCGGAGAGATCCAGGGGGAGGCGCACCGGAATCAGGTGTCCGCCGGCTACTTCGCCGTGATGGGGACACGACTGATCGACGGACGTGATTTCGCGGCCCAGGACACGCCCGGTTCACCGAAAGTCGCCGTCGTCAACGAAACCTTCGCCCGCAAGTTCTTCGGCAACGGCAATCCCATCGGCCAGCGATTCGCGGAGGGCAAGAACCAGTACCAGATCATCGGCCTGGCCCGGGATTCGAAGCTCCACACCCTGCGCGAAGATTTCCGTCCGATCGCCTACACGGCGGCGTCCCAGGTGGCCGAACCCGCCATGACGATCCGCTACCTGATTCGCACGCAGGCCGGCGAGGGCCAGACGATGGAGGCCGTGCGGCAGGCGCTGGCCGAATTCTCCCCCTCGGGCGCGGTCCGCTTCGCGACGATGAACAGCATGGTGAACGATGGGATCCAGCGCGAACGGCTGCTGGCGGGCCTGTCCGCGTTCTTCGGGCTGGTCGCGATCGCGCTCGCCTGCGTCGGTGTCTACGGCATCGTCTCGTATGCGGCGAGCAGCCGGCAGCGTGAGATCGGAATCCGCCTGGCCCTCGGCGCGCGCGCGATGGACGTCGTGCGCACGGTCCTCGGCCGCGTGGCGCTGGTTGGCGGGGCCGGGCTGCTCTGTGGCGCCGTGCTGACGCTCGTTGCGAGCGCGGCGGCCAAGTCGTTCGTCTTCGGCGTCGAGCCCGGCGACCCCGCTCTCCTGCTCCTCATCGTCGCCTTCATCATCACGTCGGCCGCCGCCGCCGCGTCGGCGCCGGTGCGGCGTGCGTTGCGGACCGATCCGGTCGTGTCCTTGAAAGCTGAATGAATGGAACTCGGATCGACTGCCTCAGAAGAAGGACGACTGCGCATCGCGCCTGCGAAGAAAGACGCGACTGTGAAGACTTCCAACTGCCAACTCCCAAGACTCGAGCTGTTGACCAAGCGTATTTGGGAGTTGCCCGTCGTCGCTCGTCGGTCGCAGGCGACGAGTCTGGCGAGGCCTCGCCGTGGCGCGCGGCGAACCGTACGCGCGAGGCGGGGAAGCGGATTGAGACGTTCATGTCGACCACTCTGAGATAGCGAATCCATGTTGACACTCAACCGTCTCCGCAGCCTGTGGCGCAATGTCGTGCACCGCCGCCGGGTCGAACACGACCTGGACGCCGAGGTCCGTGCGACGTTCGACATGCTGGTCGACGATCACGTCAGGCGCGGCATGGCGCCGGCCGATGCGAGGCGGGCCGCGACCCTCGCGCTCGGCCGGACCGAATCGATCAAGGAGCAGGTGCGTGATGTCCGCGCCGGCGCCTACTGGGATGCGTTCCGGCAGGATGTCCGCTTCGGGGTCAGACTGCTCGTTCGCAGTCCGCTCTTCACGATCTTCGCCGTGATGTCCCTCGCGCTCGGCATCGGCGCGACCGCGGCGATTTTCTCCCTGTTCGACGGCATTGTCCTGCGCAAGCTGTCCGTGCCGGAGCCGGATCGGATGGTCGTGGCGTCGTTCGGCGGACCCAACGGGCGATTCAACTACTCCATGCCGTATCCGCACTTCGAGCAGATCAGGCAGCGCAACACGACGTTGACGGGAATCTTCGCGATGTACCCCTTCGGCCGTGTGACGGTCGGCGTTCAGGGTGAAGCCGACGCCGCCGAGGGCATGTACGTCACCGGTGACTACCACCAGACGCTCGGCCTCATCCCGGCGGCCGGCCGGCTGCTCGGTCCCGCCGACGATCGTCCGGGACAGGCTGTCGCGGTCCTGAATCATGCCTACTGGCAGCGGCGATTCGGCGGGCGCACCGGCGTGCTCGGCACGACCGTGACGCTGAACCAGCTGCCTTTCACGGTCGTCGGAATCGAGCCGCAGGGATTCTCCGGAACGGAAGTGGGTCGTCCGTACGAGATCGCCGTGCCGATGCGCGCGCTCGAGATGATGAGCGAGAACAGACCGTCGTGGGACGGCGCGTTCTCGACCTGGATCTACATGATGGGACGGATGAAGCCGGGGGTGACCCTCACGGGCGCGGCAGCAGAATTGAAAGGGATCTTTGCCCAGGTCAGCCGCGACGCGGCCAGCAATCCCAACGAGGAGCGCCTGGCACGCGAGCATCAGCTGCGGCTCGAGTCAGGAGCCAGGGGGAGCGTGAGCGGGCTTCGCGACAATTATCAGCGATGGCTGGGACTCCTGCTGATGTTCCTCGGCGCCGTCCTGCTGCTCGCCGGCCTCAACGTCGCCACGCTGCTGCTCTCGCGCTCCGACGCGCGCCAGCAGGAAATTGCGACGCGGCTTGCGCTCGGCGCCGGCCGCTGGCGGGTCGTCCGTCAGTTCCTGACCGAGTCGATCGTGCTCGCGACGTTCGCGGGCGCGCTCGGCCTCGCGCTGGCTTCGTGGGGCAGCCGCGCGCTGCTGCGCATCGCCACGCCGGCCAGCGAGCGGCTGACGGTCGATCTGACACTTGATGCCCGGCTGGTCGCATTCACGATCATCGTCTCGGCCGCGACATGCCTGCTCTTCGGGCTGATCCCGGCGATTCGCGCGACCGCCCCGGGGCGATTCGTCACCACACGCCAGATCGGTGGCGGCCGCCGCCGGCAGCTGCTCGATCGCGCGCTCGTCGCGTCGCAAGTCGGGATTTCGCTGGTCCTTCTCGTCTCCGCCGGGCTGTTCCTGCGCAGCCTGGGCAAGGTCTGGGCCCTGGAGCCCGGATACGAGCGGAACAATGTCCTCATGTTCTCGGTCGATGCCAAGCTGGCGGGCAAACGGGGACCGGACGTTCCGATGACGTACCGCCGGCTGCTGGACGATCTGAAAACGATTCCCGGCGCGCAGTCAGTGACGCTTTCAGCCGTCCGGCCGGTGAGCGACTCCTACTACTTCATCTCGTCGTACACCCAGATCGGTGACAAGACGCTGACGCAGGATCAGCGGGTCCGCGTGGCATACAACGTCGTGGCCCCTCACTACTTCGCGACGCTCGGGATTCCGCTGCTCGGCGGTCGCGACGTCGATGAGCGCGACACGCCGACCTCGCCAAAAGTCGCCCTCGTCAGCGAGCGGATGGCGCGGCACTTCGACGGCAATCCGATTGGTCAGCGGATCGGCGGCGGTGACGGGGGGGCCGAAGTGATCGGGATCGTGAAAGACATTCGCTACGCGAACGTCAAGGACGCGCCGCGCGAGGTCGTGTACTTTCCGCTGTTCCAGCAGCAGCCGCGAGCCATGTGGTATTCCCCGACGTTCGAGATCCGCTATGCCGGCCAGGCCTCCGGGATCCTCCCGTCGATTCGCGAAGCGGTCGCCCGCACCGATCCGGGCCTGACGATGTTCAAGATCCGGACGCTGGAGGCGCAGACGCAGGACTCTCTTTCAAGAGAGCGTCTGCTCGCGTTCATCACCAGCTACGTCGGCGGGTTTGCCGTTCTTCTCGCCTGCATCGGCCTCTATGGCCTCCTGAGCTACGGCGTCACGCAGCGGACGGCGGAAATGGGCCTCCGCATGGCCCTCGGCGCGCAGCCCAATGCGGTGCGCTGGCTGATCGTGCGCGACGCGGCGACCACCGTGATCGTCGGCGCCCTCGCCGGATTCGCCGGCGTCTTCGGCGTCGTCAAGCTGCTGCAGAGCCAGTTGTTCGGCGTGGAACCCTACGATCCACCCGCGCTCGCCGTCGCCACGACCGTACTGCTGATGCTGGCGTTCACGGCCGCGTACCTGCCGGCGCATCGCGCGTCAAGAATCGACCCACTCACCGCGCTGAGGCACGAGTAGGGGCTGGACTCGGGGCTCGGGACTGGGGCGGGTCTCGGGGAGTCGCGTCGTGATCGGTGATCGGTGATCGGTGATCGGGACTCGGGGACCAAAACCGGGACTGCAGGCTCGGGACCTGAGGGACTAGTTCGCTGGACCGATGGAACCGGGATTGGCGTCGAGTCCAGTTTGATCACCGATCCCCGATCACCGATCACGACGCGAATACGAAAAGATGGCGGCCCAGCGAAGCATCCGCCCACCATCCCGAATCCCGAGTCCCGAGTCCCGAACCCCGAGTCCCGAGTCAGCGTGGCAGCGCGAACGCGACGATCTGCCGGCCGGGCGGTGACTGCAGCAGCCCGTCGCCGCTCGCCGCGACGACCACGTATTGCCGCCCGTTCCTGCCCATGAACGTCATCGGCGTGGCATGCGCGCTCGCGTCGAGCGTCGTCTCCCACAGCAGCCGGCCCGTTTTCGCGTCGAAGGCGCGGAAGCGCCGGTCGATCGTGGCGCCGATGAAGATCACGCCCGACGCGGTGACGATCGATCCCCCGATGTTCGGCGAGCCGGTCTTGTCGAAGCCGCGCTCTTTCAGCTCTTCGAACATGCCGAGCGGCGTCCGCCAGAGCACTTCGGCCCGGTTCACGTCGACCGCGATCAACTCGCCGAACGGAGGGGCGGAGCACGGCATCTTCGTCGCCGGATTCCAGAACCGGGCGTACGCGTTGTCCCAGGGCGACGTGCGCCGGTACGGCCCGCGCTCGGCGACCTTGTCGGGCCGCGGTTCCATCCGCGCCACCTGCCCGAGGTTCATGATGTTGGTAAACACGACGCCGCTCGCCCGATCGTAGGAAAGCCCGCTCCAATTGCCGCCGCCAAGCGTGCTCGGGAACATCACCATCGTGCCCTGGAGGCCGGCGGGGGTGAAGATGCCCTTCGTGTACATCTTGTTCTTGTCCCAGAGATCGCGGCAGTAGGCCGCGTGCTCGGGCGTCAGGGTGTACATGTCTTTCGCCGGATCGAACGTGGTCCGGGACAGCGGCGCGGGCTTCACCGGGAACGGCTGCGTCGGCCACGTCGCTTCGCCGGGCACGTCGCTCTGCGGCACCGGCATCTCTTCGACGCCGTGAATCGGCTGGCCGTTCGTGCGGTCGAAGATGAACAGCGTGCTCATCTTGGTGATCTGCGCGACCGCGGGGATTCGCCGGCCGTTGCGCGTCACGTCGATGAGCGTCGGCGCCGCGGGAAGATCCCAGTCCCACAGATCGTGGTGCACCAGCTGCTGGAACCATCTGAGCTTGCCGGTCGCTGCATCGAGCGCAAGGAGGCAATTCCCGTACAGGTTCTTGCCCTTGCGATCCGCGCCGTAGAAGTCACTCGTCGGCGACCCGGTCGCGGCGAACACGAGACCGCGCTCTTCGTCGACCGTCATATAGGTCCACGCGTTGGTGCCGGAGCGGTTCTTCCAGCTGTCACCGTCCCACGTTTCCACGCCGGGCTCGCCTGCACGCGGTACCGTGTGGAACGACCAGAGCAGCTTGCCGGTGCGCGCGTCCCACCCTCGGATATCGCCGTACAGCCCCGCGGCAGGTTCTCCTTCGGTATTGCTGCCGCCGGTGATGATGATGTCGCGGTAGATCACCGGCGGCGTGACCAGGGTGAACTGGCCGTCCACGTCGCCGCGGATGCTGGTTTTCAGATCGACGTAGCCGCCGTCGCCGAACGTGGCAACGACCGAGCCGCTCTTCGCATCCAGCGCGACCATGCGGCCCTCGCCAGCGCCAGTGAACACCCGTGCCGGCACGTTGGGACCGCCGGCCCAGTAGGCGACCCCCCTGCGACTCACCGGACCCTTGGCTTCGAACGTCCAGATCATCTTTCCGGTGTCCGGTTCGAGCGCAAAGACTTTCGGCCCGCCGGTCACGTACATGAGGCCGTCGATGACGAGCGGCGTCACCTGCAGGTTCTGGATGCCGGTATCGAAGGCCCAGGCTTGCTCCAGCTTCGCGACATTCTCACGAGTGATCTGCGTCAGCGGAGAGAAGCGCTGGGCGCCGGGATCGCGGCCCGGCGATCGCCAGTCGCCCTCGGCCGGGTCGGGACGGCGCTGCGTCACACCAGCGGCCACGGCGCCCACGAGCATCGCGACGAGAATCGTTGCCTTCATGCGAATGGCATTATCCTCCTTCCGCCGCCGGGATTATGATTCCGCCGTGAGCGACGCCGACGTTCAGCTTCGGGCGGCGCTGGAAGATCGTCTCCGGTTCGAACGGCTGATCTGCGACATCTCCGCGCGCTTCGTCAACATCGACCCCGCCGGTGTGGACGACGCGATCCGGGACGCGCAGCGGCAGATTGTCGAAGCCCTGGATCTCGATCGCAGCAGCCTGTTTCAACGCTTCGACGCCGAGCCCTTCGTGTTCACCCATTACTGGTCGAGGCAGGAGCTGGTTCCGCCGCCGACCGACATTCCGCTCGCCGACCACTTTCCCTGGTGCATCGAACGGCTCCTCAACGGCGAGCTGATCTGCTTTGCCAGCATCAGCGAGTTGCCCGACGGCATTCGCGATCGCGACACGATGCTGCGGATCGGGACGAAATCGAACGTGACCGTGCCGCTGAAGGCCGGCGGCGAGGTCATCGGCGCCCTGACATTCGCTGCTCTCCGTCATCCTCGCGCGTGGCCGCTGGAGATCGTGAACCGGCTCGTGCTCATCGGCCAGGTGTTTTCCGGCGCCCTCGCACAGATCCGGGCCAACGCCGCGCTGCGCGCGGCGCTCGACGAGAATGCGCGGCTGCGCGAGCAGCTCATGGAGGAGAACGTCTACCTGCGGCAGGAAGTCGAGGTGCTGCACGGACCGTCGGAGGTCATGGGCCAGAGTGCCGCGATCCAGCAGGTCCTCGCGCAGATCGAACAGGTCGGGCCGACGAACACGACCGTACTGCTGACCGGCGAGACCGGCACCGGCAAGGAGCTGCTGGCCACCGCGATCCACGATCGGTCGGCGCGCCGCGGCCGCGCGATGGTCCGCGTCAACTGCGGCGCGATCCCCGAGGCGCTGGTCGAGAGCGAGCTGTTCGGACGCGAGAAGGGTGCGTACACCGGTGCGCTGGCCAGGCAGATGGGCCGCTTCGAGCTCGCCAGCGGCTCCACCATCTTCCTCGACGAGATCGGCGACGTGCCGCTCGATCTGCAGGTCAAGCTCTTGCGCGTGCTCGAGAGCCGGCAGATCGAACGGCTCGGGAGCCCGCGCTCGATCGAGGTGGACGTGCGCGTCATCGCCGCCACGAACCGCGACCTGGACGCCGCCATCGCCAGCGGCCGGTTTCGCGAGGACCTGTACTACCGGCTCAACGTGTTCCCGATTCGCGTGCCGCCGCTGCGCGAGCGCACCGAAGACATTCCGACGCTGGTCTGGGCGTTCGTCGCCGGTTTCTCCCGTGCGCTCGGCAAACGGATCGACGTGATCTCGAAGGAGCACATGCGCGCGCTGCAGCAGTACCGCTGGCCTGGCAACGTCCGCGAACTGCGCAACGTCGTCGAACGCGCGGTCATCGTCTCGAATGGTCCGAAGCTTGCCGTCGCGCTGCCGCGGCCGAGGAAGAGCGAACCGCGTTCGAGCACGCGCCTGGCCGATGTCGAGCGCGAGCACGTGCGGAGCGTGCTCGAAAGCGCCGGCTGGAAGATCCGCGGGCCCGGCGGAGCCGCCGAGGCCCTCGGCCTGAAACCCAGCACCCTCGAAGGCCGGATGGCCAAGCTCGCGCTCAAGCGTCCGCGCCGCGGCTAGCCCCCGCATTCAGGTGATTCCCCCGTATTTGGGGGGTTGTTTGCGTCGCACTCCCCTCTCTCCTTCGCCACAACACGTTTGAAATCAGCTGGTTAGATTGTCCCGTCATCGCCTCGACCGCCTGGCAGCGAGCATGCTCTACACACACCGATGGTCCGGCTGTCGATACGGCTCTGCCCCCGGCGCGGTGAGACGAAGCGGCTCACTGCCGCGATGCGATTGGTGATGGCCCAGACGCTCGGCGCGCGCGGCTGCCTCGGCTGCGATCTGTCGGCCGACCTGGTGAATCCCGACGGGCTGTACTACGCAGAGCACTGGTCGACCGAGGTGGAACTGCGCGAGCGGATTCGCTCGCATCAGTTTCTCCAGTTCATCGCGGTGCTCGAGGTTTCGGCAATGCCGCCCCGGATCGACATCGAGTTCGTGTCGAGCGTCAGGGGATTGGACTACGTCGGGGACGTGTTGGACGGCGCGTGACGCTGTCGTGAGTTCGGCTCGCGGCTTCTCGCGCGTGTGGTGCGGGGCTCTTGCCAGTTTGAGGAGATCATTCGTGTCAGCTCCAGTACGGCAATCGTGGCAATGGATCGGACCGCTCGTGTTGGTCATTGCGACGGTGAGCGTGTCGGGGAACGCGACCGTCGCAAACGCACAACAGAGACGAGTGCTGCGTCTGGTCGGGGACCGGGACTACCCGCCCTTGACGCATCTCGACGCTGGCGACCCGGCCGGCCTCGATGTCGATATCGCTCGCACCGTCGCGGATCGCCTCGGCCTCGACCTCCGGATCGAGCTGATGGACTGGAACGCCGCACAGGCGGAGGTTCGGGAGGGGCGCGCGGACGGCCTGCTGGCGCTCAGCGTGACCGACGAGCGGCTGACGCACTACGACTTCGTGCGGCCGACCGTCGTCCGGGAGTTCGGTTTGTTCGTGCGCCGCAGCGACCTCGTCATTCGCGGCATTGCCGATCTGGCGCACGCGCGCGTCGGCGTGACGGCCGGCGGGTATCCCCGCGCCTTCCTCACGGGCCGCCATGCCGGCACGCTTGTCCTGATCGACAACTATGAGGACGGCTTCGCCCGCGTCCGAGCCGGAACCCTGGATGCGGTTGCCGCCGACACGTGGGTGGCGGCCTACACGCTCCAGCAGCGGCACATTCCGGACATCCGGCTCGCGGGACCGCCGTTCGCGACGCTCGAGGGGGGCCTGGCATTCGGAAAGGGCCGCGGCCGGCTCGCCGCGGACATCAACGCCGCCATCGAGCGCCTGGAGGCGGACGGCACGCTGGGCGCCATCCGGAAACGATGGCGGCCGCACGAAGTCGTCTTCGTGACCCGGCAGCGCATGACGGGAATCCTGCAGCTGACGGCCAGCGCGCTGGTCCTGGTCATTGGCGCGACCGCCGGGGCGTGGCTGCGCACGCGCCGAGGCGATCGTCGCGCCCACGAGCGGATGCAGGCCGCGCTGATCGAGAATCAGCGCCGGCTGCAGGCCGCCCTGTCTGCGGCTGACATGGGCACCTGGCGGTGGATTCCTGCGACCGACATGGAAACCAGGGACGCCAGCCTCAATCGAATGCTGGGTCTGCAGCCGGCCGAGTCCACGCAGCCTGCGCGCGAGTTCCTCGCGCTCATCCATGAAGACGATCGGGCACGCGTCAGGGCGGAGTTCGAGCGCGCGGTGCGCGACGGCAACACCTGCACCAGCGACTTCCGCGTCGTCCGGCCCGACGGCGCGATTCAAAGGCTGCGCGCGCGAGGCAAGCCGTTCTTCACGGAGTCGGGCGAGCTCTCCTACGTCACCGGCGTCACGAAGGACATGACGGAGCGCATGCGGGTCGACGAACGCCTCACCCTGCTCGCCCACGCGCTCGAAAGCGCGAACGACTGCATCACCATCACCGACCTGCAGGACCGGCTGCTCTTCGTGAACCGTGCCTTCCTGCGCACCTACGAGTACACGGAGAGCGAGATTGTCGGACAGCCCGTCGACATCCTGCGCTCGGGCGATACTGACGAGAGTGTCCTGGCCGAGATGAGCGAGGCGACGAAGAAGGACGGCTGGCGCGGCGAGATATGGAACCAGTCGAAGAGCGGCCGCGTGTTCCCGGTCTCGCTGGCCACGTCGATGGTGCGCGACGAGCACGGCCGCGCAATCGCCGCGGTCGGCGTCGCCCGCGACGAGAGCGTCCGCCACGAGCTCGAATCGCAGCTGCGCAAGGCGCAGCAACTGGACGCGGTGGGCAGGCTCGCGGCGGGTGTCGCGCACGATTTCAACAACCTGCTGATGGTCATCATGAGCAGCTGCGAGGATGCGATGCTGCTGCCGGGCGTCGACGATCGTGTACGTCTGGACTTCGAAGACGTCTACGCGGCCGCTGAAGCGGCGTCGGCGCTGACCCGCCAGCTCCTGGCCTTCGGCGGGCGTCAGGTGCTGCAGCCGCGGGTGCTGAACCTGAATGATGTCCTGGCGAGCACGCAGCGCATCCTCACGCGACTGATCGGCAACGAGATCGATCTGCTGGTCCGGACCGAGCCGGCACTGGGACACACGATGGCCGACGCCGTCCAGCTCCAGCAGGTCGTAGTCAATCTCGCGATCAACGCGCGCGATGCGATGCCGGATGGCGGCCGGATGATCATTCAGACGCGCAATGTCACGCTCGGCTTCGAGGACGTCCGGCAGCATCCCCAGATGTCACCCGGCCCCTACGTGGTGCTCGTCGTCTCGGACACGGGCGCGGGCATGGACAAGGCGACGCTGGCGCGGATCTTCGAGCCGTTCTTCACGACCAAGCAGGCCGGCAAGGGGACCGGGCTCGGTCTCTCAACGGTGTATGGGATCGTCAAGCAGTGTGGCGGGTTCATCTGGGCATACAGTGAGCCGGGGCTGGGCGCCGCGTTTCACGTCTACCTTCCACGGGTCGAGGCCGATGGGCCGGGACAGCCGGACAGTGCTGAAAGGGACAGTGATGAACCGGGCAGCAAGACGCCGACCGGTCGCGTCCTGTTGCTCATCGAGGACCATGTCGAAGTCCGTGAGATGACGCGTCTCTATCTGACGAAGGAAGGGTATTCGGTCCTCACCGCGACGACTGCGGCCGAGGCGCTCGAGCTGTGTGCCGATGCGTCACCGGCGCTGCTCATCACCGACATCATGATGCCAGACTGCAATGGTCCGGCGCTCGCCGAACACCTTCGCCGGCGCATTCCGGGCCTGAAGGTGCTGTACATCTCGGGTTATGCCGACGCGCCATTCTCCGGGCGCGGTCTGCTGTCAGGCAGCGCGCATTTCCTGGCCAAACCCTACACGCTTCGCGATCTTGCCGACAAGATCCGGGAGATCCTCGAATCGTGAGGCGCACATCCTCGAGGTGATGACGGCTTACCGCTCGCGGATCCTGCGCACGATGGCGCGCGCGAGGTCCAACCGCACTTTCTCGTACGGATCGCCCGTCTCTGGATAACTGACGCGGTCGCCGGCGTCCGAGAACACCCGGGGGACGATGGCGGTGAGGGCGTCGCGCACCGCATCCTCCAGACCGAGCTTCCGGGCAAGCGTCAGATACTGGTGATCCTGCAGTCCGCGGCGGAAGTTCGCCAGCTGGATGGTCGCCACCGGACCGGGGATTCCGCGATCCTCGTCCGGGTGCAGCCGCTCCTCACCCGGATAGATCAACACGCCGTCGCCATGGATGAAGCCCTTGTCGTCGGGCGACCGGTTCCCCTCCTTCCGATTGTCGAACGTGATGCTGTCGGCCCACACGTTCTGGTCGCGCTCCCCCTGCTTTTGTGAATTGTGTCGCCAGTGCACGGCGTGCCAGTAGAAGTAGACGCGCACGTCGTGCTTGAAGGCCGCCCAGATCGTGGCGCGCGGGTCGGTGGCCGGCGCGTCGATGGTGATGGCGCCGCCAGCCGGCCGGCCGCCGTTGTAGAACCAGTACTCGCGGCCGCGAGAGCGTTCGCTGGCGACGCGATCGAGCTTGAAGCCTTTCGGCCCGGAGCACCAGATGTCGATGGCCGGGTCCAGCGGCTCGACATACGTGCTCGTCACGAGGGTCGGCAGCGATCGACCCGGCCCGGGGTTCGAATGGATGTTCTCGGCCAGCTGGCGGATGTGCTCGTACTCCGCTGCCCGCGGCTCGTCCGGCATGTAGAGAAACGTGATCGCGCGCGGCAGCGTGGCGCGCACGAACGTCATCCATGAATCGCTCTGCGCCCACGCACTGGCGCGGTCGTCGAACCCGCGGCCCGGTCCGTAGAACGTGCGGGGCGCGATGACGTTGCCCACGCCTTCCCCGGGACCGTCGTACCTGGCTTCGCGCGTGAAATCCGATCCCGAAAAGCGTCCCGGCACGGACTGGACGGCTTTCTCGTCGTAGGCGTGCACGAGCTCGACCCGGTGGCGGTGCGCGAAGCGATGATAGGCGGCGTCGAGATTCCGGCCGTGATACTGGACCGGCTGTTGGCTCTGGTAATACAGCATCGCGTGCATGCTGTTCTCGTCCGGCAGCGTGAAGTCGAACACCTCGAGCTCGATCGGCAGCGCCCGGCGCGCGCCGTCGGCGGTGATCTCGATCGTGCCGCGATAGCGTCCGGGCGCACGGCCGCGATCGATGTAAATCTCGATCCAGATCGCCTGGTTTTCATCCGGGCGGATCGCGACCGGCAATCCGCCGCGGCCGCGGCGCGCGTTCTCCGGCACGAGCTGCACCGGCTTCCATCCGGTCGGATCGGGCGGCGCGGCGGGCGAATCCTTGTCGAACACCCATGACGCATTCGACGGCGCCGTGATGGACATATAGTGGGTCGCGAAGATCTGAATCGGCCGCCCGACGTAGTCCGTCGGATCCTGACCCGGCGGTTGGTAGGCGATGCGTTCGCGGCCCGACGCGAGCACGGGCAGGCGGGCTGACAACTCGCGCACGCCGCGGCCGTCGGCTTCGACAATCACTTGAAACGCGACGATCTCGTTGCGGGCGCCGAAGAGGCGAACCACGCGTCCGTCCCAGGCGCTGTTGCGCGCGCTCGCCGGGTGCTGACGCGCGTCGCGCTCGACCTTCTCCCCGTCGTTCACCGCCCAGACGCGCCGCACATCAGCACCGGCGTCGGCACTGGCGCCCGCCAGCATCACGACAGCGAGTAGCGAAGACTTCGTCAACTCTTGCCCCTTGCAACGTGCCACTTCCAACTTGCTACATGGAACAGCGAAGGTAAAGTAGCACCAATGAACATTCGCCTGCTGACGGCCGGCGATCTGGACGGCGCGCTGACGTTGAGCTCGACCGCCGGCTGGAATCAGCGGCTCGCCGACTGGCGCATGCTGCTCCAGCTGGCGCCCACCGGCAGTTTTGCCGCCGTCACCAGCGGACGAATCGTCGGCACCGCGATCGGCATCGATTACGGCCGCTTCGCCTGGATCGCGATGATGCTCGTCGATCCAGCGTATCGCGGGCAAGGTCTCGGCGCACGGCTGCTCGAGGCCGCGATGAGCGCTGTGCCGCAGGATCATACGATCCGTCTCGACGCCACGCCGATGGGCCGTCCTCTCTATCAACGGTACGGCTTCGACGACGAGGCGATGCTGAGCCGGAACGTCATAGACAAGTTTCAAGTTGCAAGGGACAAGGACAACGGAATGACGGTGCGCCGCCTGACTGCGGCAGATCTACCCGCGGTGATGGAGATCGACCGGCGTGTTTTCGGCGGAGACCGTCGTGAGCTGCTCGAGTGGGCGCTCGAGACCGCGCCGGACTACGCCAGGGTCATCGAATCGGACGCCGGCGGTCAGTATTGCTTCGGCCGTGCGGGCCGGCTTTTCGATCAGATCGGGCCGGTTGTCGCCAACAACGACGCGGATGCCGCGGCGCTGGTCGACGCCGCGCTGAAGTCCGCCGGCGGGAAAGCGGCGGTCGCGGACGTGTTCGACGAGCAGGGCCGTTTCGCGACCTGCCTCCAGCGTCGCGGGTTCGTCTCACAGCGTCCGTTGTTCCGCATGCGCCGGCCTGGCTCGCGCGACATCACGACGCCGGCGTCACCGGCTGGCGCGAACGGGGTCGAGTACGCGATCTTCGGACCCGAGTTCGCCTAGCAGGATGATGAACAAGCAGCGCGTCAACTCCCAATCTCCAACTGCTCAGAAGATACAAGATGCGCGCTTCGCGCCACACGAAGGCACGACGTCACGAGGGCACGAAGGATCTGTTCAAAACCCTTCACGAACGTCGTGCCGCCGTGCCGTCGTGCCTTCGTGCAACGCGGCAGCGAGGTCGTTGCCTGAGCTAGGGGCGATGCTCGGAACTTTTTCATTCGACGGGGTGGGCGGAGATCATGAAGACTCCCACACTGAGGATTTCATCAATGCGCGCTGCCATCTGCCCCGCCGTTGTCCTGTGTGCCGTGGCGGCCCTTTCTTCCATGGCGCTGCAGAACGACAAGCCCCGCACGCTGGTGCTCGACAACGCGCGAATCATCGACGGCACCGGCGCTGCAGCGATCGACAACGGCCGCATCGTGATCGACGGCGATCGAATCACGCGGGTGGGACCGGCCGCGGAGGTCAATGCGCCGGCTGGGGCCGATCGGATCGACCTCACCGGCCGCACGATCATCCCGGGCCTGATCGATCTGCACTTCCATATCGAGCGCGATCCGAAAATGGCGCTGCGGCAGTTGCGCAACGGGATCACGGCGTTCAGGGACCCCGGACAGTGGAACGAACGGTTCGAGGAGCTCCGTCGCCTGATCGCGGCCGACAACCTGCCCGGACCGCGCATCTTCACGACCGGACCGCACATCGACGGCGAGAATCCCGCCTATCCCGCCGACTCCGTCGTCGCGCGCGACCCGGAGGAGGCGCGCCGGCATGCGGAACGGTCGGTCAAGGAGGGCGCGACGGCGATCAAGATCTACTTCAGGCTGCCGTTCGCCAGCGCCACAGCCGTCATCGACGTGTGCGAGGCGAGGAAGATTCCCTGCACGGCCCACCTCGAGCTGCTCGACGCGCGCGAATTGATCGCGGCCGGGCTGCACGGCGTCGAGCACATCACGTCGTTCGGGATCAGCCTGATGCCGCGCGCGCAGGCGGAGCTCTACCGCCAGGCGGTGCTCAAGAACAACGACGCCCGGCGCAACGGCCGCTACGCGCTGTTCGCGAACGCCGACCTCGACGGCCCGGAGGCTCGCGCGCTCTATGCCGTGCTTCGCGATCGAAAGCCGTTCGTCGACGCTACGCTGGCGGTGTTCGAGCGCCGCGACGGCGTCCCGCCCGCAAAGCCCGAGACCGACGGGACGCCCTTCGTCAAGGGCTTCGCGAAGATGAAGCAGCTGACACGCCGCGTCGCGACCGAGGGCGCGCGCACCGTCATGGGCGGCCACACCGAGGTGCCGTTCGCGGGACGCGGGGAAGCTCCGTGGCGCGAGATGGAATTGCTCGTGGACAGCGGCTTCACCCCCCTGGAAGCGATCGCCGCCGCAACCGGCACGGCCGCGGCCTTTCTCTACCGCAGCGATGAGTTGGGCGCCCTGCGGCCGGGGTTGCAGGCAGACATCGTCGTGCTGCGTGACAACCCGCTGCAGGCCATGACGGCGATTCGCAGCGTCGAACGCGTGATGGTACGCGGCCGCTGGGTCGATCGCGCTCGATACGAGAAGTATTAGAGAATGAGCGCGTGAGAAGAGTCCAACGAACGAGTTCTGCGCTTCGCGCCGCACGACGGCCACGAAGGCTCGAAGGCACGAAGGGATCTATGGAAACATCTACTGTCTTCGTGCCTTTGTGCCGCCGTGCCTTCGAGCAGCGCGGTAGCGCAGCCGTCAGCCAGTAGCGATGGTCGAGACATTAATTTCGAGACTCCTGTAGATCGGTGTGTGCCATGACGCTCCCCGACAGAATCGATTCCGAAGACGCGCTCGAAGACATCCTGGCCGAACCATCGGATGCCGACGTCGCCTGCGTCGGACGGCTGGATGATGACGTGCTGATCCTGGGCGCGGCCGGCAAGATGGGGCCGTCGCTGGCCCGGCGCGTTCACCGCGCGATGGGCCGGCGCGGCAGACGCCGGCAGGTTGTGGCGGTGTCCCGCTTCTCGTCCCCGGCGGTTCGAGCCGGACTCGAGGCCGACGGGATTCAGACGCTGGCGTGCGATCTGCTCGACCCGGCGCAGATCGAAGCGCTGCCGCGCGTCCCGAACGTCCTGTTTCTCGCCGGGCGCAAGTTCGGCACGCTCGATCGAACCGACCTGACCTGGGCGACCAACACCGTCGTGCCGGCGCGGGTCGCGGAACGGTTTCATCAGTCGCGCGTGGTGGTGTTTTCGACCGGGAACGTCTATCCGCTGGTCGATGCCGACAGCCGCGGCTCGAAAGAGAGCGACGTGCCGGGTCCGGTCGGCGAATACGCGCAGTCGTGTCTCGGCCGCGAGCGGGTCGTCGAGTTCGTCTCACACGAACGGGGCATGCCGGCGCTGATTTTTCGCTTGAACTACGCGGTCGATCTCCGCTACGGCACGCTCGTGGACATCGCGCGTAAAGTGCTCACCGGCGCGCCGATCGATCTCACGATGGGATTCTTCAACGCGATCTGGCAGGGAGACGCCAACAGCTACGCGCTCCGCAGCCTCGAGCTGTGCTCGTCTCCGGCAACCGTGCTCAACGTCACGGGACCCGAACGGATCTCGGTCCGTGAGATGGCCGAGTGGTTCGGGTCGGTGTTCGAGCGCACGCCAGTCTTCGTCAATGCCGAAGGGCCGGTCGCGCTGCTGAGTGATGCGACCCGATGCCGCACGCTGCTCGGCGAACCGAGCGTGCCGCTGTTCGTGCTCTGCAGATGGGTGGCGCACTGGGTCCAGGCTGGCGGCGCGTCGCTGAACAAGCCGACACATTTCGAGGTCACCGATGGGCGCTTCTGATGCCGGGCGGCAGGCGGCGCTCCGCAGCGAACTGCTCCGCGGTCTCGTCATTCCGGCGCATCCTCTGGCCTTGACCGGGAGCCGCCGTCTGGACGAGCGCCGCCAGGTCGCGCTCACGCGCTATTACTGCGACGCCGGAGCCGGCGGGATCGCGGTCGGCGTGCACACGACGCAGTTCGCGATCAGAGACACAGCGATCGGACTGTTCCAGCCCGTCCTCGATCTCGCCATGCGCGCGGTGCGCGAATGGCGCGGGGAGAGGCCGCCGGTCATGATCGCGGGCGTGGTCGGACGGACCGAGCAGGCGGTTGGCGAGGCGGAGCTGGCGGTGTCGCTCGGCTACGACGCAGCGCTGCTGAGCCTTGCCGCCCTCCGCGACGCGGACAACTCGACGGTCCTCGATCATTGCCGGCGCGTCGCCGGGATCATTCCCGTCGTTGGCTTCTACCTCCAGCCGGCCGTCGGCGGACGAGTCCTGGATCGCGCCTTCTGGCGGGGCTTTTTCGACATCGAACGTGTGGTCGCCATCAAGGTCGCCCCGTTCGATCGGTATCGGACGATCGATGTCACCAACGCCCTGGCCGAAAGCGGCCGCAACGACATCGCCCTGTACACGGGGAACGACGACGCGATCGTCGTGGATTTGCTGACGCCGTTCCCTGCCGCCGGCGACGGAGAGCCGCTGCGTTTCTCCGGCGGGCTCCTCGGCCAGTGGGCGGTGTGGACGAAAGCCGCCGTCGATCTGCTGTGCCGCTGCCATGCCGCCGCGCGTGGTGCGACCAGCGAGGAGTCGTTGAGACTCCTCGCGCTCGGCGCCCAGCTGACCGACGCCAACGCCGCGCTGTTCGATCCCTCGCATCAGTTCGCCGGCTGCATCCCCGGCATTCATGAAATCCTCCGCCGCCAGGGGCTGCTCGCGGGCCGCTGGTGCCTCGACCCGCATGAGGAGCTGAGCCCCGGACAGATGGAGGAAATCGATCGCGTCGTCAGTCGATACCCGCATCTCACCGACGATGAGTTCGTGAAGGAGAATCTGGATCGATGGCTGCAGTGAGCGTCTCTTCACTCCATGTAGGCGTCGATCGTCACGATCGAACCGTCGTCTCGATACTTCAGCTCCACCATCTTGATGTTGCGCAAGTGGGTCTGACCGCCCGAGAGCTGTGCGTCGTGGTAGAAGAGATACCAGCGGCCCTGGAACTCGACGATCGAGTGGTGGTTGGTCCACCCGAGGACGGGCTCGAGAATCCTGCCGCGGTAGGTGAAGGGACCGTACGGCGAGCGGCCGGTCGCATACGCGATGAAGTGCGTGTCGCCGGTCGAGTAGGAAAAGTAGTAGGTGCCGTTGTACTTGTGCATCCAGGCGGCCTCGAAGAACCGCCGGCCGTTGTCTCCCGCGGTCAGCGGTCTGCCCTTCTCGTCCAGGATGACGACGTCCCTGGGTGATTCGGCGAAGCTGACCATGTCGTCGGCCAGGCGCGCCATTTTTGCGCTCAACGCGGGCTGATCCTTCGCCGGATAGACGTCCTGCGGCGTGTACGTGCCGCTCGCCCAGCGCTGCAGCTGCCCGCCCCAGATGCCTCCGAAATACATGTAGTAAGCGCCGTCGGTGTCCTTGAACACCGCGGGATCGATGCTGTAGCTGCCGGTGATTGGCTCCGGCCGCGCGACGAACGGTCCGGCCGGCGACTTGCCGACGGCGGCGCCGATCCGGAACACGTCCTGCTTGTCCTTCGCCGGAAAATAGAAGTAATACTGGCCGTTCTTCTCCGCCGCGTCGGGCGCCCACATCTGCCGTCCCGCCCAGGGCACGTTCTTGATGTCCAGCGCAACGCCGTGATCGGTGACCGGCCCGCCGGCCTTGTCGATCGAGAACACGCGATAGTCGCGCATCGCGAAGTGACTGCCGAGATCGTCCGGCTTCACGCCCGCCTCGATGTCGTGCGACGGGTAGATGAAGATCCTGCCGCCGAACACCTGCGCGGACGGATCGGCGGTGTAGACGTCCTTGACCAGCGGCTGCGTCAGGAACTTCGACGCGTCAGCCTTCGGTGGCTGCGACCGCCCTGAGCGAGCGAAGCGAGTCGAACGGGCCCGTCCTGAGCGAGCATAGCGAGTCGAAGGAGGCCCGCAGCGAGAAGGGTGGCGAATCCGGTTCTAAGCATGGCTTTAGTGTCGAGGAAGTTGCCGAATGCGAGCGTGCGCTTCGGCGGCAGACCGAACGGCGATCCCTCATTCACCTGACAAAGCGAGCACGGGGTCGATCTTGGTCACGCGCCGCGCGGGAATGAAGCTGGCAACCAGGCTGACGAGCGCCAGCATGATCAGGACGCCGATGAAGACGGACGCGTCGCGCGGGCTGACGTGATAGAGCACGGGCTGCAAGGCGCCAGACGCGAGCAGCGCGAGACCCAGGCCGAGGATCAGCCCGATCCCCAGCTGGATGACGCTCTTCCGCATCACCAGCAGGATCAATTGCAGTCCCTGGGCGCCGAGCGCCGATCGGACGCCCATCTCGCGGGTGCGCTGGGTGACGGCGAACGACATCACGCCGTAGAGGCCCGCCGCCGCGAGGAACAGCGCGCAGATCCCGAAGGTCGTGAAGAACGTGCTGAACACCGTGTAGAACAAGGTCTGACGTTCGATCACCCAGCTCATCGTGTTGATCTGATAGATCGCGAGATTCGGATCGAGCGAGCTCACCGCCGATCTGACGAGCGAGGCAATCGACATCGGGTCGCGCGAGGTCCGCACCGCCATGCGGACGCCGTTGGCGACATCGCTTTGCGAAATCGGAATGTAGTAGCCGACCGGGCTCGCGTTGTTGTTGCCGATGCCCTGCATCAGCAGATCGGGGACCACGCCCACGATCGTCATCCACGGCTCGCTCGAGCCGGGACGGCTGCGCTTGAACTGCGCGCCGATCGGATCGACGCCGGCGAAGTGCAGCCGCGAGAACGACTCGTTGATGATGGCGACCGGCTGGCTCGACGAGTTGTCCGCGACCGTGAATTCCCGGCCGCGGTGAACCGGCGTCTGGAACGTCTCGAAATACCCGGGTGTGACGATCCCCTCGCGCGCCAAAGGCGAGTCGCTCTCGTGGGCGTAGGCCTTGCCCTGAATCTGCACCGGGACGGTTCCGTTGCCGGCCGCAGGCAGGCCGTCCGACAGCGTCGCTGCCTCGACGCCCGGCAGCTCCCGCAGCCGCGGCAGCAGCAGTTCGAAGAAGCGAATGCTCGCGGCCGAATCCGCGTAGTCCTCGCGCGGCAGATCGACGCGCGCGGTCAGCACGTTCTGCACCGCGAACGGCATCTCGAGGTTCTTCAGCTGCACCACGCTCTTGATCATCAGGCCCGCCGCGATCAGCAGCCCGCACGACACCGCGAGCTCGGCGACGACGAGCGCGCTGCTGAAGCGGCCGAGGCGCGCGCTCGTGGACGATCGGCTGTCGTCCTTGAGGGCCGAGCCGGCGCTGACCCGCGCCGAGTGCATCGCCGGCACCGCGCCGGCGAACAGGCTCGCGAGCACGATCAATCCGAGCACGAACAGCATGACGTGGGAATCGAGCTCGAACGTGATCCAGAACGGCGGCGGGTTCGCCGCCATCGCCTGAACGAACCAGCGCATGCCGATGATGCTGAGCAGCACCCCGAGACCGCCGCCGGCAACGGCGAGGACGAGGACTTCAGTGAGATGCTGCCGCACGACGCGCTGACGTCCGGCGCCGAGGGCCATGCGGACCGCCACTTCGCGCCGGCGCAGCGACGCGCGCGCCACGAGCAGATTGGAGACGTTGACGCAGGCGATCAACAGCACGCCGATCCCGGCGCCGAGCATGGTGTAGAGCAGGGCGAAGATCTCGGGTCCGAAGATCACCTTCGCGTACGGCATCACGTCCGCGCCAATCCCGCGATTGCTGGTCGGGTATTCGGCCGCGAGCTGCCCGGCGATCGTCCCGGCCTGCGTCCGCGCCTGCGCCAGGCGCACGCCCGGCTTCAGCTTGGCCACGACCTGGTAGTTCGGCCCCTGGCCCCGCGGCGTCGCGAGCGCGTCCACGACGAGCGGAGTCCAGAGCACCTCGCGGAGCGGAAAGCCGAATTTCTCCGGCATCACGCCGATCACCGTGTGCGGCTGGCCGTTGACGCGGATCGCCTGGCCGATGATGGAGGCCGAGCTGCCATACCGGTCGCGCCACAGCTCATGACCGAGCAGGATCACGCGATCCGATCCGGCGCGATCGTCGCCGTCGCGAAAGCCCCGCCCGAGCACGGGCTGCACGCCGAGCGCCGCGAACGCCGCGACGGTGAGCTGTCCGGAGCTGAACCGCTCGGGCCGCCGATCTTCCGCCGACAGATTCACCGGCACGATAGCGTAAGCCCCGAGCGTCTCGAACGAGGTCTGGCGTGCCTGCCAGATCACGAGATCGTGCACGCTGATCGGCTGGCGCGGCTGGTTCTGCGACGGATTCGTCGCCACCACCGCCACCAGACGGTCCGCGTCGGGAAATGGCAGCCCCCCGAACAGGCCGCCATTGACGATGCAGAAGACGGTGGTGCTCATCCCGATGCCCAGGCCGAGCGTCAGGATCGCGACGAGCGACAGCGTCGGATACTTGACGAGCATCCGGACGCCGGAGCGAATGTCGGTGAAAAGCTGACCCATAGGCACCGAGACTGTTCGGGAGAGCGTGCAGTACGGCCGATGGCGACACGGCGCGTCTCGAACGGAGACTATCGAAGCGAAAAGATTTTACAACTGGATGGGCTTCGGGAGCGGGGAAAAGTGGCCTGAGGCAGGCCCTCGACTTCACCTCAGGACGACTGTTCCCCCCGCGTCAGGAACCGATCGAGGATCGCCGACGTCCGCTCCCAGTCGCGCGTTTCCTGCTCGACGCGTTTCCGCCCCGCGCGCGTGAGCTTGTAGAACTTTGCCTTGCGGTTGTTGTCGGACACGCCCCATTCCGAGGCGATATAGCCTTCCTGCTCGAGCTTCAACAGCGACGGGTAGAGGGTGCCGTAGTTGATGGCCAGCAGCTGGCCGCTGGTCTGCTCGATGCGTCGGGCGATGCCGTAGCCGTGCTGCGGTCCCATCGTCTCGAGGGTCTTCAACACCATGAGGGCCAGCGTGCCCTGCTTCACATCCGATCGATCGGCCATGCGCGCTCCAGTTGGATACCAATAGCAATCATACAACGTGCTACGGGCTGCGTGCGGCGTGCTCACGTGCTTCACGTGCCACGTGCTCACGGGCGCACGTGCTTTTCGTGCTAGGTGCTCACGTGCGACGTCTTACGTGCGACGTGCCGTTCGGACGCGGCACGTAAGCACGTGCACGAGCACGTAGCACGAAAAGCACGTGAGCACGTAGGACGTGGCACGTAGCACGTGCTACGTGGTCGCCCTATTCGGTCCTCAAGACCACCGCGGGATCGACGCGCATCGCGCGCGCGGCGGGGATGGCGCAGGCGGCGGCGGCTACCGCCGCGAGCAGGATCGTCACGGTGGCGAGGACGAGAGGATCGAGCGGCTCGACCTCGTAGAGCAGGCCCTGCATGAAGCCGGTCAGGGCGATCGCCAGGCCGAGGCCGATGGCGAGGCCGATGAGGGTCAGCCGCAGCCCGTCGCGGAGCACCAGGGCGAAGGCCGAGGCCGGCGGCGCTCCGAGAGCCAGGCGGACGCCGATCTCGCGGGTCCGCTGGGTCACGGCGTAGGCCAGCACGCCGTAGATACCGATACAGGTGAGCGCCAGCGCCAGCGCGCCGAACAGGCCAAACAGCATCGTCTGCGCCCGGGGCTGCGCGATCGCGCCGGCGACCAGCTGCTCCATCGTGTGTATCTCGCCGACTCCCTGATCGGGATCGGCGCTGCGGATCTGTTGCTTGACGGGCCCGACGAGGCGCAGGGGATCACCATTGGTCCGGACGACGAGCGCGGTGAACGGGAAGGGTTGCTGGGAGTTCGGAAGGAACAGGCACGGATCGGGCTTCCGGTTGATCTGACCGTGGCGGATGTCGCCCATGACCCCGACAATCTCCACTTCCCGGGTGTCGTTCCACGAGACGGTGAGCCGCTTGCCGACCGGGTCCTCGTCGCCGAAGAACGCGCGGGCGGCCGTCTGATTGAGAATGCCGACATGTGCAGTGCCGATGCGATCCGCATCCGTGAAATCGCGCCCTCGGATTGCCGGGATGCCCATGGCCGCGAAGTATCCAGGCGTGACGATCGAAATGTCGCCGCCAGGACGCTGTCCGAGCGGCGGTGCCGGCCGGTCTGCGCGGTAGTACCAGGATCCGCTGTTGCCGCCGTCCATCGGCAGCCGGCCGATCGATCCTGCGGCGCGGACCTCCGGCAGCGCGCGCACCCGTGCAAGCACGTCGTCGACGAGCTCGGCGTGAAGGGCGCGATCGCGAGCCGGCAGCAGCAGCATGCGAACGGTCAACACGCCTTCGGCGCGAAACCCCGGGTCGACGTGCGTGAGGCGCTGCAGGCTGTGCACCATCAGTCCAGCGCCCGCGAGCAGCGGTACGGCCAGGGCCACTTCGGCAATGACCATCGTGCCCTGCAGCCGGCGCTGCGCCGTCGTCACTGACCGCCCGGCGCGCGCGGCCACCTGCCGTCCGTCCGATCGGCCGGACACGAGCGCCGGACCGAGCCCGAACAACAGCGCCGTCCCGCCAGCCACGCCAACGGCAAACAGCAGCACGAATGGATCGATTGAGATCTCGTGCAACCGTGGAAGATCGATGGCCGGCGGCAGTAATCGGACGAATGCCCGGAGGCCGAGCCACGCCAGCGCCACACCGAGCGCCGACCCCACCGCGGCGAGGATCAGACTCTCGACCATCACTTGATGCAGCAGCCGCAAGCGTCCAGCGCCGAGCGCCAGCCGCAGCGTGAACTCGCGCGTGCGCGCCGCGGCGCGCATCAGCAGCAGATTGGCGATATTGGCGCAGGCGATCAGCAGCACGAACGCGACGGCCGCGAACAGTACCAGCAACCCGCGCCTGACCTGCCGCACCATGTCCCCGTGCAGCCCCACCACCGTGGCGCTCCATCTGGAATTCAGCAACGGCCGCTCTTCGGCGGTCTGCGCAGCAATCGCCGCCATCTCATCCTGTGCCGCGGTCAGTCCCACTCCGGGCCGGAGCCGCGCAACGACGGCATAGTTGCGGCCGTCTTCCTGCCCACCGCGCAGCACGACGAAGGCCTGAACGCGACGATGGGGAAATGCGAAGCCCTGCGGCATGACGCCGACGATCTCATGATGCCGGCCATTGATCGAGACGCGCCGGCCGACGGCGTCGGCGGCGCCGCCAAAATGGCGCAGCCAGAATCCGTGGCTCAGAACGGCTACCGGCGGCGAGGCCGGCTGGTCTTCGCCAGGAAGAAACGTCCGGCCCGCAGTCGGTTCGACCCCCAGCAGCCGGAAGAAATCCGCGGTGACCGCGGCGCCGTCGACCTGTACCGCCTCCTCCGAGCCGAGGAGGTTCATCGGGATCCGCTGATAGGCCGCCATGCCGGTGAACGACCGGCTGCGTTCCTGCCACGATCGGAAGTTCGCGAGCGACACGACATTGTTGCGTCCAGTCGTCGGCTGGCGCTCCCAGATCATCACGAGACGGTGCGGGTCGGGATAGGGCAGCGGCCGGATCAGCACGGCATGGACGATCGTGAAGATCGCGGTGGTGGCGCCGGTGCCCAGGGCCAGAGCGGCGCAGGCCACCACGGTAACGCTTGCGGATCGTCTGAAAGTGCGAAGACCGTAGCGTGCGTCCTGCCACAGACGCTCGAACGACGTGAAGCCCCAGATCTGCCGGGTCGCGTCCTTGACGAGGAGCTCGTTTCCCAGCTCCCTGCGCGCGGCGCTCCATGCCGTCTCGGGCGATTCGCCGTCCGCAATCCTCTGCTCTGCCGCAATCGCGAGGTGAGCCTTGATCTCGTCGTCGAGGTCGCGCTCCGCGGCAGTCCGGCGTATCAGGCGATCGACAATCCAGCGCAAGCTGCGCAGCGCCATACGTCCTCCTGACGGGTTTCAGGCCCGCTTCATGACGCCCGCGATCGCTTTGACCAGCATGTCCCACTTCGATTCCTGCGAGAGCAGCTGTTTCCTGCCTGCGGCCGTGAGGCGGTAGTACTTCGCGCGCTGGCCCTTGTCGGAGGTCTTCCAGTCCGAAGCGACCCAGCCGCTCTTTTCGAGCCGGTGGAGCGCAGGATAGAGCGAGCCGGTCTCGACCTGCAGCAGCTCGCCGGAGTTGGCGCGGATCGCCTGACCGATACCCTGGCCGTGCTGGGCGCCCCACAGCAGCGTCCGGAGGACGAGCATGTCGAGGGTGCCCTGCAGGATCTCGATCTGGTTCTGGTAGCGCCGGCGCGATCGCATGAAGCTGTAGAGATTCTACGACAAGTTGTAGAGTGTCTACAGCTTTTTGTGATCACTCGATGGCGACCTAAAGGTCTGCGATCGAAGGGCGGTGAGCGGAATCGATCGGGGTCGAGATCGGTGATCGGTGATCACGACGAAGGCTGGCTCGATCGGCAATCGTCGGACTGGCCCGATCCAGTCCGAATCCCGAGTCCCGTTCGTGATCACCGATCACCGATCACCGATCCCGACGTGATCACCATCATTGACGCAGACCGCGCGCCGCCGGGAATCGGGGGATGCTGGTCGCCTCGCGCACCGCGCGCACGATCGCCTCCGCGATGACGTCGGCCGCGAGCGCGCCGACGCGCGACACGTCCCCGGCGCCGCTCCACGCGCCCGTGGCCAGCGTGAAGATCGTGTCGCCGTCGGCCATGGTGTGAATCGGCGCAATTGCCCGCGCGTAGCCGTCGTGCGCCATCTGCGAGACTTTTGTCGCCTGCGTCTTGGTGAGCCTGGCGTTGGTCGCAACGACGCCGATCGTCGTGTTCGCGCCGGCGAACGCGGCAAGCGGCGCGCCGCTTCGAAGCAACACGCGCGCGTCCGCCAGACCTCGTCCGTCCGTGGTGCGCACGCCCGCGACCACCTGCCCCGTGGCGGGATCGATCACATCCCCGAGCGCGTTCACCGCGACCATCGCCGACACGATCAACCCGTCCGGCAGCACGATCGCGGCGCTGCCGAGGCCTCCCTTCATCGCCCGGTCGAGGCCGGCTGTCTTTCCCACGGTCGCGCCGGCACCGGCGCCGACATTGCCTTGCGGAACTGGTGCAGCGGTCGCCGCCTGCGCGGCCCGATAGCCACAGTCCGCCGCCGGTCTGACCTTCGGGTTGCTGCCAACGAACAGATCGATCAGCACGGCCGCCGGCACGATTGGCACGTTGATGTTCCGTACCTTGAACCCGATATTCCTCTCGTCGAGATACTGCATGACGCCGGTCGCGGCATCGAGGCCGAACGCGCTGCCGCCCGACAGGACGATGGCGTGGACCTCCTGGATGACGTTGACCGGATCGAGCAGTTCGGTTTCACGCGTGCCGGGGGCCGCGCCACGCACATCGACCCCCGCCACCGCGCTGCCGTCCGGCAGCACGACGGTGCAGCCCGTTGGCCGTTCCGTGAGCGTGTGGTGCCCGACGCGAATGCCAGGCACCGCGGTGAGCGTGGCGTTCGATCCGCCGGCCTGCGCGCCGAGCGGCGGCGCAGGCGCACCGGCGAGGCAAACACCGATGCCAGCCACGGCAATCAGTCGCGAATGCATGAGGTTCTCCTCGGGCCCTTTCGGTGCTCGCAGGCGAGACGTACGCCGACCGGACAGGCAAGCCTGCAATTACAGCCTTTGTGGGCTGGCTCCGACTCTTGAAATCCTCGGAGGCGTGCGCAGGTTCGGAGTCGCGAGAATTGCCCGGAAATCCTCCGGGCGTTTGGCTCGGGTCTTGCGGTCAGCTTCGACGGCCTCGCCATGATGATTCTTGCGATTATCGTCGTTGCCGCGTTCGCGGCCTACGTGATGACGTCCGATGAACGCCGTCAGACGCTCGTTCCGGTGTTTGTATTCCTGCGGAAACTCGGACTGGTCATGGCCCTCGGCCTGGTGGGTCTGCGTGGATTCCTGATCGCGCTGCTCGCACGGAAGCCGTGGGCCCTTGCCGGGCTCGGAGCCATGGCCGCGGTCGTGCTCGCCGGCACGATTCAAGCGCTCTATGAGCAGCAGCTGACGGATATCCGCCCGGAAATCGAGCGGGTGATCGTGATTGAGGCCCGCACCGTGCAGTCCTACGAAGCGGCGGTGAACCAGTTCAAGCTCGGCGCCATGTCCGCAGAGGCGCTGGCCAAAATGATCAAACGTACGGTGCTGCCCGAGCTGCAGGCGACCCGGCTGCGGTTGAAGTCGCTCGATCTCGTCCCGCCCGAGCACAGGCCGCTGCTCGCGCGCGCCGATGAATACCTCCAGCTGCGCAATGAAAGCTGGCGGCTCCGCGCCGACGCGCTCGAGAAGCGCAGCCTGGCCGCACTGAAGAAGGCCGACCACGCCGAACGCGCATCGCTCCAGGCGTTCGAGCACGTCCGGCCGCCCGAGATGCAGTAGCGGCTGTCCGGCTGCCGGTTACTTCCCCGCCGGAACCAGCACGAAGTCGGTCCATTCGCGGCTTTCGTATACCGCTGCCGCGAACTTCGGATCCATCAGCGCCGAACCTTCCACCAGATACGTCGCGAGCTCTTTGGTATGCACCTGTGCCGGCTTGAAGGCCGCGCGCAGATCGTCGGAGTCGGATCCGCCCGGCCAGTACTTGTCCCGCGAGACCTTGGTGAGCGCGATGATCGTGATGTAGTTGCCGGTGTCCGGGCCGCGCACCGCCTTGTAGTACAGCAGCCGCAGATCCGGACGCAGGTTGCCGACGGCCGGATGCAGGGTGTCGCGAACGTAACCCTCGAAGGCGTCGCGGCGCTCGGGCCGCACCTTGATGTAGTGGATGCCGAGGACGTCGACGTCGGGCAGCGCGCCGACTTTCTCGGGACTCAACAGGCGATACTCCGACGCGCCGGCGTCAGCCGGCGGCGCGCCCTTCGCTCCCGCCGTGGAGACGAGCAGGAACTGCCCTTTCCGATTCCCGCGATCCGCCTGGAACAGCTGTCCCTGCGCACCAGCCGCCGGCTTGCCGTTCGACGGCGTGAACACCATCACCTCACCCAGCTTCATCGTCTGCCCCTCGGCTGGCATGGACACAAGGACCGTGAGCGAGAACGCGAGCGTACCTGCAGCGACGCTTTTCATGAAGTCTGCCTCGATCTGATCCGACCACGTGTTGCCGTTAGCGGGTCGACCGGGCTGCAGTATCGTGGAGGGCCCGGCTGAAGATCAACTCAAACTTGCCAGCTTCAAGAATTCAAAGGTTCAAGAGGTTCGGGTTCAGGAGTTGACTTTTTCGGCAAACTGTCCTACTGTCATATGACAGTTTGCATCGAACGACATGCTGTTCCAGATCAACTTCAAGTCCGGCAAACCGGTCTATCTGCAGCTGGTCGATCAGGTCCGGGCCGCCGCCGCGTCCGGGGCGATCCAGCCGGGGGATCCGTTGCCCTCGATCCGGCCCGTGGCCGAGGATCTGCGGGTCAATCGGAACACGGTGGCCAAGGCCTACACCGAGCTCGAGAGCCAGGGGGTGATCGAGACGATTGCCGGCAAGGGGTGTTTCGTCCGCGAGAACAACTCGCCGCTGAAGAAGGAAGCGCGCCGCAAGCTCATCTCCGAGGCGATTGACGACGCCGTGGTTCAGGCCCATCACCTCCAGATTGGCAAATCCGAGTTCCTTCGCCTCGCGGAGGAACGTTTCGACGGGCTCCAGAGCAGACGGGCCCGCGCCACGAATGGATGACACAAGAATGCACGCCGATGATCCCGTTATCGCCATCGACCGTCTGGTGCGGCGCTATGGCCGCACCGACGCCGTGGACGGCCTCACCCTGCGCGTGGAGCGCGGACGTTGTTATGGGTTCTTCGGCCGCAACGGCGCCGGCAAGACCACGACGATCAAGTGCCTGCTGAACCTGCTCCGGCCGACGAGCGGAAGCGCCAGGGTCTTCGGCCTCGATCCGGCGCAGCACGAAGTGAGCGTGAAGTCGCGGCTCGCCTACGTGCCGGATCTCGTCGCCTTCTATCCCTGGATGACGGTGCGGAACACGCTCGACTACTGCGCGTCCTTCCGCAGCCGCTGGAACCGGGAGACCGAACGCGCGCTTGCTCGATCGCTTCCGGCTCGACCCGCGGCAGAAGGCCAGTCATCTCTCGAAAGGGCAACGCACCCAGCTCGCGCTGATCACGGCGATCTGTCCGGAGCCGGAGCTGCTCGTCCTCGACGAGCCGACCTCGGGCCTCGATCCGATCGTCCGCCGCGAGTTCATCCAGACGGTGATCGGCGCCTATCAGGACGCCGACCCGGGGCGGAGGACGGTGTTCGTCTCGACCCACCTGATCTCCGAGTTCGAAGGCCTGATCGACGAGTTCACGATCATCGACAGCGGCCGCGAGGTGCTGACGCTCGAAGCGGACGCGGCGCGCGAACGCTACACGAGAATCCGGGCGCGCTTCGCCGGCGAGCCCCCCGTGCTCACGCTCGAACGCGCGCGGACGCTGCGCCGCGGACGCGACCTCGAGATCATCGCGAACGGTGACACCGCAGACGTGCTCGCGCAGGTGAAGGCCCTATCGCCCGAGGCGCTGACCACCGAAGCGCTGACGCTCGAGGAGATCTTCGTGTCGACGCTGCAGCCGCACGGAGCCGCGGCGTGAGCGGCGCGCTCGCGCTGCCGGCCGGAGCGACGAAGGAGATTCGCGCGCTCCTGCCCACCTGGGCCGCCTGCCTCATCGTCGTTGCGGCCGGCGCGGTCATCGACAGTCCCTTGATCTCCGCGCCGCCCTGGCGGTGTACTTGATTGGATCCGTGGCACTCGGCGCGACGTCGATTGGCGCCGAATATACGCACCGGACGCTTGCGCTGCTGCTCTCGCAGCCGTCGCCGCGCAGCCGGATCCTGCTGATCAAAATCGGGGTTCTGGCGGTAATGGTCGTATCGCTGGCCGGCCTCGCCGCACTCACGCTGTTCGAGGAGACGCCGGGTCGAGCCGGCAGTCAGGAACTGCGCACGCTGGTTCTTCTGCTGATCGTCATGGTGAGCGTGTGTCTCGCGCCGGCGATGACCATGCTGTCGCGCAGCCAGCTTGCTGGAACCGTGTTCACCATCACCGTTCCCGGTCTGGTGTTGTTCTCCGCCGAACTGATCCAGTACGCGTGGTATGGCTTCAGGAGCGCCGATCAGGAAGCGGCCGCGCGGATCGCGGTCATGCGCTGGGGGCTGATGCCCATCTGCGTACTGGCGGGGATGGCCATCTGGCCGATGTTCGCGCGGTTGAGCGCGATCGAGGGACGCGGCGCCGAGATTCAGCTGCCGCCGTGGATCGGACGGCGGGCGGCGCGGGAAGCGTCAGCGCTCGCGGCCGGGCGCAGGCAGCATCCCTTCCGCGCGCTGTTTAGAAAGGAACTTCGGCTGCAGCAGCTGTCGTTCGTGGTCGCCGGCCTCTTTCTGCTGGCCGCGAGCCCCATGCTACTGCTCCAGCAGCCGGGGGCCGCCGACGGCGGCCTTCCGCTCAGCGCGCTGATGATTCTGTATGTCGGGCTGCTGCTGCTCGCGCTGCTTATTGGTTCGCTCGGCAGCGCCGAAGAGCGCCAGCTCGGCACGCTCGAGTGGCAAGTCCTACTGCCCGTCCCGATGTGGCAGCAATGGACCGTGAAGGTGTTCACTACGGTGAGCCTCTCGTTGATCCTGGGCGTCGGCATGCCCGCGCTCGTCACCATGGTGTTCGCGATTCGCGAGCTGTCCGCGGGAACGTGGGTCGTCATGGCTGTCGCTGCGCCGATTCTCACCATCGCGGCGCTCTACGTGTCGTCGCTGTCCAGCAGCGGCGTGCGCGCCCTCACGGTGGCGATTCCGGCGGTTGCCGGCGCGGCGCTTCTATCAGGGGTGGTTTTGGCGATCGCGCAGGCGGGTGTGTTCGCGCTGACCGGATCGCCCGGCCGGCTGCAGCGGCATTGGCTGCTCATGTTTGTCCCGGCAGTAGTGTTCGCCCTTACCGCCCTCGCGCTCCTGCTGACGTTCGGCCTGAGGAACCACCGATCCGCCGACCGCACTCCCGGACGCGTGCTGAAGCAAGCCGCCTGGATTGTCGGCGCGATGACGATCGCCTTCATCAGCTTCGTTTGACCGCTCGATCGGTCTCGAGGTGAGCCTTGAGCCGGACCAGCGCGTCGTCCCACCGGCGCTCGATGATGTCGAGACAGCGCCGGGCGTCGGCCAGGCGCGCCGGGTTGAGCGCCCAGACGTGCTCACGTCCTTCACGGCGGCCGTCGATGATGCCGGCCGCGGCCAGGACATTGAGGTGCTTGGTCACCCCCTGCCGCGTCAGGTCGAAGCGATCGGCCAGCACCGAGATCGAGGCCGGGCCGCCGTCCGACAAGCGCTGCAGCAGCGAGATGCGCGTCTCGTCGCCGAGCGCCGCGAACAGGACCGCGGCGCCGGCCAGCCCTCGTTCAACCCGTCGCTTCGACATGTTTCTGCAGCCAGACCAGCACCTCGGTCCAGCCCTGCGTATTGTCGCCGTAGACCTTGGCCCGGCGCGCGGCCGAGATCGCGTCGAACCCGGCCTCTGCCACGGCCAGACGCGTGCCATGCCCGGACGGCTCGAGCGTGAACGTCACGGTGGTCTGCGGCTCGCGTGAGTAATCCACTTTGGGATCCACTTCCCCGGGATGCCACTTCCAGACGAACCGCCGCGGCGGGGTCATTTCGACAATCCGCACGAGGAATCGCTGGCCCGGGTTCTGCGGATGGACCGAGGTCATCCAGACCTCCTGGCCGGGCGCCAGCGTTCCTTCGATCGTCACCTGAAACCAGTCCGAAAGCTCGGCCGCGTCGGTCAGCGCCCGCCACACGCGTTCGGGCGGGGCATCGATCTCGATCGTCCGGTCGATGCGGCTCAGATCCAGCAGCGTCATCATGCAACCTCCTGGTTGCATGATGGATCGGGCCGGCGGAATACGCAACCATTGAGTTGCGCAATGGATCAATTTCAATGTCCCATCGCTGCGAAGGAAAGGAATCGAGCCTGAGCCACCCCGACCTCCATAACAAGAAATGAGCCTCCCGTCCTCCAGTCCTCCCTGGAAAGAACAATGCCGGCCGTCCGCGGTTCCTCGAGGCGTCAGGATAAGGGAGTCCTCTCATCCTTGAAACTTGCCTCCGTCCTCCGTGCTTTTGTCGGCCGCTCCTCATAACTATCGGCTTGTAGATATATCGGTAATCCGATATATTTGCCCCCATGCCCGCCGCCGAGCGCCCCCTCGCCCCAGCCACCTTCCACATCCTCATCGCCCTGGCCGACGAGCCGCGGCATGGCTACGGCATCATGCAGGAGGTCGCGGACCGGACCGCCGGCAAGATCGTCATGAGTCCGGGCACCCTGTACGGATCGATCAAGCAGATGCTCGAAGAGGATCTGATCGAAGAAGTCCGCGGGCGCCGGAGCAGCGGAGACGACGCGCGGCGGCGGTACTACCGGATCACGGCGTCGGGGCGTGAGACCGCGCGGCAGGAGATGGCGCGGCTGGCCGAGCTGCTGAAGCAGGCGCGGGTCACCAGTCTCCGGTTCGAGAAAGCGTGACGGCTGCCATGAACGTGTCGGAGCGCGTCTATCGCTGGCTGCTCCGCTCGTATCCCCGCGAGTTTCGCGACGAGTACGGCGAGGAGATGGTCCTGCTGTTTCGCGAGCGCTGCGGCGACGCGCGGGTGCGATCGTGGCTCCAGGCCGCTGGCGACCTGCTGTTCCATGCGCCGAGGGAACACTGGGGCATGCTTCGGCAGGACGTGCGCTACGCGCTGCGGACGTGGCGCCGCGCGCCGGCGGTCCCCGCCATCGCGGTGACGGCGCTGACGCTCGGCATGGGCGCGAACCTGGCGGTCTTCAGCGTGACGAACGCCGTGCTCCTCCGGCCGCTTCCCGTCCGCGAGCCCGGGCGCGTGGTGGTCGTCCAGGAAACGCGCGCGGGCGCCGGCGTCGCCTCTGGCGGCGCCTCGTTCCCCAACTACCTCTCGTGGAAGGAGCGGTCGCGAAGCCTCGATCTGGCAGCCTACAGCGGCCAGGCGCTGACGTGGACCGACGGGCCGCAGCCGGAGCGGCTCGAGGCAACTGCCGCAACGGCATCCTTTCTCGACGTCGCCGGCGGCTCGCTCCAGAGCGGACGGTGGTTCACCGAGGATGAAGCGCAGTCCGGACAACCCGGCGTCGTCGTGATGAGCAACCGGCTGTGGCGACAGCGCTTCGGTGCGGATCAAGGAGTCCTCGGACGAAGCCTGATTCTCAACAGCACGCCGTATACGGTGATCGGCATCGCGTCGCCTGGATTCACCGTCCCCTTCGAACCCGACCTGTGGGTTCCGCAGCTGGGCGATCCGTCGCCGGCGAGACGCGCCATCCGGTACCTCTCCGTCGTCGGTCGGCTGAAGCAGGACGTCACGCTCGCGCAGGCACGGGGAGAGATGTCTTCGGTGGCGCTCACGCTCGAACAGGAGTTTCCAGACGCGAATCGCGATTTCCGAATCAGCCTGATTTCACTTGCCGAGTCGATCATTCCCCGGGACATCCGGACCGCGTTGATGGTCCTGCAGTTCGCCGCGGGACTCGTGTTGCTGATCGCCTGCGCCAACGTCGCCAACGTGCTCCTGTCGCGGGCGATCGCGCGGCGAAGGGAAATCGCGCTCCGTACGGCGCTCGGCGCCGGCGCCGCCCGCATCACGCGCCAGCTGCTGACGGAAAGCGCCCTGCTGTCAACCGCGGGGGCGGTGCTGGGGCTGCTGCTGTCCGCGGGGATCGTGGCGGCAGCGCGGTCAAATCTGGCGGGCATGGTCCCGCGCATCGAAGACCTCGGCCTCGACCTCACGGTCGCCGCGTTCGCGCTCGGGCTGATCATGCTGACGGCAATCGGGTTCGGGTTCGCGCCGGTCTGGCACATGAGGAGCCGGCCGGATGCCGGACTTTTCCAGGCGACGGGGCGGGACGACCGGGCGCCCTCACGCGTCCGCTCCAGGACGATGCTCGTCGTCACACAGGTCTCGCTCACGACGGTGCTCGTCGTCGGTGCGGCGCTGCTGATTCAGAGCCTGATCCAACTGCAGCGGGTGCCGCTGGGGATGAACCCTGAATCGGTCGTGACGGCGAAGCTGTCGTTGCGGCGCGCGAAGCTTCCCGATGGGACGGCGATCGGCGGGTTCCTGTCGCGGCTGACGTCGGCGCTCGAAAGCACGCCCGGCATCACCGCGGCAGGCATCTCGAGCGCGATCCCCTTGAGTCCTGGCGCCCACACGATGACGCGATTCTCGGCGGATTCCGACGATTTCCTTCATGGTCAGTGGCGCCTGGTCGACGCCGGATACTTCCGGACGTTCCAGATTCCACTCATTCGCGGCCGGTTCTTCGGCCCCGAGGATAGCGGCGAATCACCGAGGGTGTTCGTGATCAGCCACGAAGCCGCCCGTGCTCTTTACGGCGAGGAGAATGCCGTCGGCCGCCGGCTCCGGCTCGAAAACGGCAACACCGGCGAGATCGTGGGTGTCGTGGCCGACGTCCGGATGAGGAATCTCGGCGAAACGCCCGAGCGGGTGGTGTACTTCCCGCCCTCGCAGTTCGGGTTCTTCCCGCAGTTCAACGTGGTCGTGCGCAGCGACGGCAGATTCGACCGCACGTCCGCGGTGATCCGCGAGCGGCTGAAGGATCTCGATCCGGCGCTTGCGGCCTACGACGTCCAGAGCATGCAGCACTGGATCGATCGCAACGCCGCGCTCATGCGCATCCGGACGGTGTTGATCACGTCGCTGGGCGCGCTCGCGCTGCTGCTGGGTGTCATCGGCATCTACGGCACGATGTCCTATCTGGTCGCGCAGCGCACGCGCGAATTCGGTGTCCGCATCGCGCTTGGCGCCCGGCCGCAGATCCTGCCGGTCACCGTCGCCGCACAAGGCATGGGACCGATCGTGGCCGGCATCGGGCTCGGCCTTGCCGCCGCGGCAGCGCTCGTCGATCGACTGCGAGATCTGCTTTTCCAGGTCGACGCGCGGGACCCGGCAACCTTTGCTTCGGTAGCCGTGCTCGTGTGCCTCGTGGCGCTCGCCGCCTCCTACGTGCCGGCCCGCCGCGCAGCCACAACCGATCCGGTGACGGTGCTGCGAGCCGAGTAGCTGAACAACGGAAAACTTCCAGTCCTCCCGTCCTCCCTGTGAACAAGAAAAGAAGGGCTGGATTTTGGAAACTCCATTCCTCCCCATATCGGAGAAGCCTCCCAATGACGTACGCTTGGAAGCGATGACTTCGAACGCTGCCTGTCCCCATATCGCCGACGTCAAATCGATTACCGGACCGAAACGCCACCAATGCGACGAGTGCGTCAAGATGGGCTCGCAATGGCTTCATCTCCGCACATGCCAGACCTGCGGCGCGACGCTCTGCTGTGACAGCTCGCCCAACACGCATGCGACCAAGCATGCCAAGGCGACCGGACATCCGGTGATCGCCTCGGCCGAGCGCGGCGAGCGCTGGCTCTACTGCTATCCAGACGACGCGTTCGTGGAGTACCGAGCTAGGGCAAAGTTGCAAGTCGCAAGGCTCAACGTTGCCACTTGTTCCTTACCACTTGTTCCTTACGACCTGTTGCTTGGCACTTGGCACTTGATTAAGGAGCTCCCCCAATGGCGCCCGCGCTGCGGGTCCACAACCTGCACAAACGATACAAGGACGTCATCGCGGTCGACGGCATCGACCTCGAGGTGCGTGCTGGAGAGTGCTTCGGCCTGCTCGGTCCCAACGGCGCCGGCAAGACGACAACGATCGAGATCTGTGAAGGACTCACCGTACCCGACTCGGGCGACGTCGAGGTCCTCGGAATGCGGTGGGAGTCGGCCCCCTACGCGCTGCGGCAGCGTCTCGGCATCCAGCTGCAGGACACACAGCTCGCCGACAAGCTGACGGTGACCGAGACGCTGCGGCTGTTCCGCAGCTTCTACGAGCGCGGACCGGCGCCCGACGATCTGATCGCCCTGGTCCAGCTGAAGGAAAAGCGCGACGCCCGGGTCGTCGCCCTGTCAGGCGGTCAGAAGCAGCGCCTCGCTCTGGCCTGTGCTCTCGTCGGCGATCCCGATCTGCTGTTTCTCGACGAGCCGACGACCGGCCTCGACCCGCAGGCGCGGCGACAGCTGTGGGACCTGATTGGAGAGTTCAAGAGCGCCGGCCGCACGATCCTGATCACGACGCACTACATGGAAGAGGCCGAACTGCTGTGCGACCGCGTGGCAATCGTCGATCGAGGCAGAGTGATTGCGCTCGGGACGCCGGCGGAATTGATCGCGTCGATCGGCGTCAATCACCTCGTCGAGCTGTCGGCAACCGACCATGCCAGCGGCCTGGATCTGACCGGAATGCGGGCCATCGATGGAGTCCGCGACGCACGAACCGAGAACGGTACCATCCGCGTTCAGGCGATCGACCTGCATCGCGTGCTTCCCGCGCTGCTGCAGGAGATCCGGCGCCAGGGCATTCCGCTCACCGAGCTGCGCACGCACTCGGCAAGCCTGGAGGACGTCTTCGTCTCGTTGACCGGACGGCATCTGCGCGATGACTGAAACCTCCAGCCGAGTGGCGCCTTCCGCGAGCAGGTCGGCCCTCGATCATCCGCTCGTGCAGCTGACGCTGGTTCGGGTGCGCGAATTCTTCCGCGAGCCCGAGGCCGTCTTCTGGGCGATGTTCTTCCCGATTCTGTTGACCGCGGGCCTGGGCATCGCCTTCCGGACCCGCCCGGTCGAGGTGCTGAAGATCGTGACGTCGTCCTCGTCGCTGGCCCAGCAGCTGCGTCAGGAGCCATCGCTCGATGTGCAGGAACTGGACGGCGATCAGGCGCGTGCGGCGCTGAATACCGGAAAGGTGGCCCTGCTCGCGGAGCCGGGACCCGACGGCGCCGTCGTCTATCGCTATGACGACACGAATCCCGAAGGCCGTGCCGCGCGGATGCTGGCCGACCGGGCGATTCAGCGCGCCGGCGGCCGCGTCGATCCAGTTGCGGTGTCGGACGCGCTCGTACCGGGAGCCCGGATCGCGCTACATCGACTTCCTCGTGCCCGGCCTGGTCGGCCTCGGGATCATGAGCAATTCGGTGTGGGGACTGGGATTCTCGATCGTCGATTCGCGGCGCCGGAAGCTGATCAAACGCCTCGTCGCGACGCCGATGTCGCGGACCTACTACCTGATGTCGTACCTGGTGTGGCGGATGATGATCCTGGGCGTCGAGGTCGCGGTCCCGATCGGATTCGGCGTGCTCGCGTTCGGCGTTCCGGTGCGCGGCAGCCTCATCGATCTCATCATCATCTCGATCATCGCCTCGCTCTCCTTCAGCGCGCTCGGCGTGCTGATCGCCAGCCGGGCGAAGACGATCGAGGCGGCATCGGGGCTGATGAATCTTCTTCAGATACCGATGTGGATCCTCTCCGGGGTGTTCTTCTCGGCACAGCGCTTTCCCGACGCGGTGCAGCCGATTATTCAGGCTCTGCCGCTGACCGCCGTAATCGATGCGATGCGGTCCCATATGCTCCAGGGCGCGTCGCTGATTCAGGTCGCGCCGCAACTCGGCACGCTGATCGCCTGGCTGGTCGTCAGCTTCACACTCGCGCTCAAGCTGTTTCGCTGGCGGTAGACGCGATGCCAGATGAGCTCGAAGCTCGTCCTTGTGAACTCCTGACTCTTGAACTCCTGAACCCTTGAACTCGAACCGCTGAACCCTTGAACCTTTGAACCCCTGAACCTAACCCGGCAACAGCGAAACGGCATGCTCTTGGCTTTCCCTCTGATGGCCTCCCGGCGCGAATGCCTGGAGCGACAAGGAGGGAGTCCGTGCGAAATCTTGTCTGCGCCGTGCTGGTTTCCATGGTTGGGGCGGGAGCTGCCGCAATGGCCCAGGACGCCGGCAAGGACACGAAGACGAAAACGAAGATCACCGTCGAAGACGGCAAGGATGTGACCCTCACGGGCTGTGTCGCGCGCTCGCACGAAGGCAACTTCATGCTCACGAACGGCACCGGGAAGGACGGTGTTGAAGGGTCCTACATGCTGGTCGCGAACGGCGACGAGCTGGATGACATCAAGGATCACGTTGGCCACCGCGTCGAAGTGAAAGGAAAGGCCGCCGATCGCGGCGACGGCCGGCTGAAGATCGAGTCGGAAAGCGAAGTGCGCACCAGCGAAGGCGATCGCCGGAAGCGCGAGAGCACGACGAACGTCGAAGGCGATCTCGCGGGACTGCCCTATCTCGGCGTCAAGGCGGTGCGGATGCTGGCGAGCGTCTGCCCGTAGGGAAGCGCTCTGATCAGTCTTCGCTCTTCGCGATGCGCTGCAGCTTCTCACTCGGCGCCCGCAGCGAGCGCCGGTGTTTTCGGATGTCCGACCACAGGTCGCCGACCGCGGCGACCCGGTCGGCCATCGTCCGCAGCGTGAAGCTGCGCGGACCGACATCGCCGCGTTCGAGCTCCTCCCATGTGCACGGCGCCGACACCGGCGCACCGGCTTTCGGGCGCACGGCGTACGCCGCCGCGAACGTCGCGCTGTAGCCGTTGCGTCCGGTATCGACCAGGATGCGCCCCGCGCGATCGACCTTGTGAAACTCCTGGGTCAGCCGCCGCGGGTGGCGTTTGACCACCAGGGCGCCAACGGCATGCGCGAAGCGAGCAACGTCGCCGAAATGGGCCTTGCCGTCCAGCGACACGACGATGTGGAAACCCTTCGAACCGCTGGTTTTCACCCAGCTCTCCAGACCCAGCTCGGTCAGCACTTCGCGCACCGCCACCGCGGCCGCTCTCAGCGCGTCCGGCTGATCGTCGGCGGGGTCCAGGTCGAACACGCACACGTCGGGGTAATACAGGTCCGGGGCTCGCGACGGCCAGACGTGCGGCGTGATGCAGTTCTGATTCGCGAGCCAGAGCAGCGATCGCGTGTCGGAGACCAGGGGATGGTGGACGGTCCCGTCTTTCTTCGGCACCTCGACCCGCTCGAGCCAGTCCGGAAATCCCTTGGACACGTCCTTGTGAAAGAAGCCTTTCTCTCCGATTCCCGCCGGGTAGCGCTCCATCGTGATGGGACGGGCACGGATGTGCGGCACCATGATCGGCGCGATCGCTTCGTAGTAGGCGGCCAGCTCCCCTTTCGTGATGCCGTCATCGGGGAACAGCACCTTCTCGGGATGCGTGATCACGGCGACTCCCTGGTGACCTCACGGGCCGCCTTGTCGTATCTGACCCCGAGCAATCGCGGATGGCGAAGCTTTCCGTGCACGGTCCATTCGATGAAGGCCACCTGCACGACGATTTCCGGATTGACCCAGTGCGCGCGCAGGCGCGGCAGTCCCTTCGCCTTCGTGAACGGCGGCTTCTTGATCTCGAGGCGATCGAGCCGCGAGCGCAGATCGAGCAGCAGCGCGGTATCGAACCCCGTCCCGATCTTGCCGGCAAAGACGAAGTCCGCCTCGGGTGACAAGTCGGTGAAGTATCCGACCAGCAGCGCGCCGAGACCCACCCGCTTGCCCTGGGGCTCGGTGAAGCCGCCGACGACGAGCTCCTGCGTGGCTTCGCACTTCATCTTGAGCCAGTGCGGCGAGCGGCGGTGTTCGTACAGCGAGTCGCGGCGTTTCGCGATCACACCTTCCCATCCCTCGCACGACGCGCGCTCCCATGGCCTCGGATCGTCCAGGAGCTCGACGCGCTGGAGCGGCGCCTGCATCGGCAGATCGCGCAGCAGCGCGCGGCGCTCGACCAGCGGCAGCGAGGTGAGGTCGCGGCCGTCGAGCCACATGACGTCGAAGACGTGATACGACTGCCTGCCGCCCCACGTCACTTCACCATCCAGGATCGCGTCGCCGACCGGCAGCTGTGCAATCGCCTCGGCGACTGCCGGAATGTGTTGCGGCAGCCGGTTGCGCGAGTAGAGGCGGACGCTGGATCCCTGCTTGAACGCGAGCAACCGGATGCCGTCGAACTTGCGCTCGAAAATCCACTCCGGCCCGGTGAAGCGGTCCTGCGTCAGTGTGGCCGCCATTGGTTCGACCCAGTCGGGAAAGGAGGTCACGATGACAGCATGATCCCCTTTTCGCGCGGCAACCTCCAACTCCCAACCTCCAACTCCCAACTCCCAAAGCAGGCTGTTCGCCCAATGGGGTGAAAGGCGGGCAACATGTCGCTACGCGGTTCACCCAGATGGTACGAGCGGGGTCGCCTTGGAAGTTGGGAGTTGGGAGTTGACGGCTCTGCGATGCCGTTCACTCCATCCGCAAAGCGTCCGCAGGCGCGACCGCCAGGGCGCGCCGCGCGGGCACCCAGGCAGACAGCAGACCCGCCGCGATCATCAGCGCGGCAAGGACCGGGAGTCCCCACGGTCCACTGCCGTCAGGCAGTCTGAAAGCAAAGATGCCGCGGACCGCCACGAGCGCTTCGCCGAGCGCGATGCCGAGCGCCGCGCCTATCGCCGGCGGCAGACACGTCTTCCCCATAATCGATTGAAGAACCTGACGGCGCGAGGCGCCGAGCGCGCTTCGAATGCCGATCTCGCGCGTACGGCGCGTCACCGAGAGCGAGAGGATCGCGTAGGTTCCAATCACCGACAGCAGAAGCGAAATGCCGCCGAGCGCGGCGAGCGCCGCGCCCGTGACCGCAAAGAACGCGCGATCTTCACGGCCGACGTCGTCGGCCGGCTGCACGTCCCGCACCTGGATATCGGGATCGATCCGGTCGATGGCGCTGCGGAGCGGCGACGCGAGCCGCCGCGCATCGCCGGAAGTCCGCAGGGCGAGGTGAAACCACTGGTCAGACTCGAGCGGCACGTAGAAGCCGGCCGCCATGTTCTCGTCGCCGGCGCTGAGCCCGAGATCCGGAACGACACCGACGATCTCGTGCCACGCCCCCGGCGATGCGCCCGCGCCGGCCGGGATCGTCCGTACGCGCCGGCCCAGCGGATTCGCGCCGCCGAGAAACTTCCGCACGAACGGCTCGTTGACGACCGCCACCGGCGAGGCATCCGGCACGAAGTCGCCGGGACCGAAAAGGCGGCCCGCATCGGCCCGTGCGCCGAAGGTCTCGAAGAAGCCACCACCGACGGCAACCACCGGAGCCGGCCGCGCCAGCGCCGCCGGCTCCCCTGCAATCGGCTCGACAATCGTCATCTCCGCGGACGGGCTCAGGCCGGGCAGCGAAGTGCTGATCCCCGCCGCGATGACGCCGGGAATCGCGGCAGCCGCCTCGACAATCGCAGACGGTGCGGCCGTCTCGGAACCAATCCGGGCGGTGAGGACTTCGGCCGGCGGGACGCGGAACGAGGGGTTCATGTAGCCGGCGACGCCGCGCGCCATCAGCAGCGCGCCGTTCAGGAGGGCGATCGACAACGCGACCTGCATCGCGACCATGAAGCCGCCCACGGGGCCTAAGCCCGGAGACGACGCTCGCGACGCCGATGTCAGCGCCGCCGCCGTGTCTCGGCGCGTCGCCTTGATCGCCGGGAGGATGCCGCCGACACATGCAACCAGGACAGTCGCGAACACCGCGAACAGCATGGTTCGAGGACTGGCGCTGAAATCGACCCAGAAGGGCATGTCGGTCATGTTCTGCCTGACCGAGGTCAGCACGGCCTGCGACGTGGCCAGCCCGATCGCGCCCGAGATCGCGCCGAGCAGCAGGACTTCCGTGAAGATCTGACCGATAAGCCGGCCGCGGCTCGCGCCGAGCGCCGTACGCACGGCGAGCTCCTGCGATCGCGAGAAGGTCCTGGCAAGGACCAGATTCGCGATATTCGCGGCAATCACGATCAGGACCAGCACGAGGCTGCCGACGAGGAGCGACGCCAGCACTCCGAGTCCGCGCGACACTGCATCGGTGAAGTGCATTGCAACGACCCGCAGGCGCGGCGCCGATGGCGCTTCCGCCTCGAACTGTTTGGTGAGCGCCGTCAGCTGTGCATTTGCAACACTCACTTCGCGATCCGGCCGCAGCACCCCGAACGTGCGTGCCGACGCCCACGTCAGCGAAGACTCGGGCGCATCACCAAGCGGAATCCAGACTTCACCCGAGGTCGGGAACTCGAACGCATCCGGCATGACCCCGACGATGGTGCGCTTGACACCGGAGAAGGTCGCGGTCGTGCCGACGATCCCGGGATCTGCTGAAAAGCTACGGCGCCACAGGCTCTCCCGCACCAGCGCGACCGGCGCCGCGCCGCGCGCGCCGTCGCGCTTGTCGAAGATCCGGCCGAGGACGGGGGCGTAAGGAAAGACGGCGACCGAATCCGGCGTGATCGAGGCTCCTCTGACCGGAAGAATCTCGCCCGATGACAGCGAGAGATTCAATTCGGCGCCTTGAAACGCACCGAGATGCTCGAACGCCGCGGCGTGATCGGCAACCAACCTGAACCGTTCCGCACCCAGAGTCGTTCGCCGGGCGTCCGGCTCGGTAAACGCGTCCAGGAGCACGAACCGATCGCCGTTCGGAAACGGCAGCTTGCTGTAGAGCACCGAATCCAGGAGCGTGAACCCGGCGGTGGCCATCCCGATCCCGACCGTGAGCGCCAGAACGGTCGTCAGGGTAACAATCGGCTGCTTCCTGAGAAAACGAACCGCCAGCCTGAGCTCGGAGCCACTCGTCGGGAGGAGGGAAAAAGAGCGAGGAAAAGGCATGAAGGGCTATACGGTCTGACAAGTTACAAGTTGCGAGTGCAACGGAAGGGGCAAGACAAGTTACAAGTGGCAAGTACAACGGAAGGAGCAACGTCGCTATTGTTCCGTTGTACTTGTTACTTCCGACTTGCTACTGGCGAAAGCTCTACATGACCGTGATGATGTCGACCTCGCCGGCCCGCCGCATGACCCTGACCCCGACATCGTGCGCATGACGTTCGACCCGCAGATCCACCGTTGCGTTTCCGACGCGAAGATTGCTGATCTGGAACGACTGGATGGATTCGGGCAACGCCGCGCGGGTGAATGCAATCCGCCCCTCGGTCCCCTCGATCCGGAGTCCGAGTGAGGCCTGAATCAGGAGGTAGACGGCGCCGGCGGCCCAGGACTGAGGAGCGCAGGCCACCGGATAGAGCGTGGGATGTTCGCCATGCCGGCGATGGAACCCGCAGATGAGCTCGGGAAGCCGATGCAGATCCACGAACTGACTGACGCTGAACATGGCGTCCAGGATCTTCGCGGCGGCGGCGGTGAAGCCGTAGCGCGCCAGGCCCGCCGCGACCACGGCGTTGTCGTGCGGCCAGACCGACCCGTTGTGGTACGACATCGGGTTGTAGCGGGCCTGACCCGAGGCGACGGTCCGGATGCCCCATCCGCTGAACGAATCCTCGGCCAGGATCGTTTCGGCGACGCGGCGGGCACGGGCGGGGCTCGCGATGCCGGCAAACAGGCAGTGGCCAGGATTGGAGCTCCGCACCCGGCACGGCCGCTTGTCCCGGTCGAGCGCGATGGCGTAGGTGCCGAGGTCTTCGCACCAGAAGGCCTCCTCGAAGCGCGCGCGCAGGCGCTCGGCGCGCTCCTTCCACAGCGCAGCCGTGTCAGTGTCGCCACGCATCGCGGCGAGCCGCGCCGCGCCGGCCCACGCGCCGAACGCATACCCCTGCACTTCGCAGAGCGCAATCGGCGGCTCGGCCAGGGTGCCATCGGCGTGGAAGACGGAATCCTGTGAATCCTTCCAGCCCTGCTGGACGAGCCCGGTCGCACTGCGGCGCGCGTATTCGATGAAGCCATCGCCGTCCAGGTCGCCGGAGCGCTCCATCCAGTCCAGCGCCGCGGCAATGTGCGGCCACAGTCGATTGACGAAATCCAGATCGGCCGTGCGCTCGACGTAGGCATCGGCGAGCATGACGAACAGCGGCGTGGCGTCGACGGTGCCGTAGTAGCGCCCGAACGGCACTTCGCCGAGCGCGGGCATCTCTCCGCCGCGCATCTCGTGAAGGATCTTGCCTGGCTGCGCATCCTGCGGGTCGGAGTACGACGTCGCCTGCGTGCCGGCGAGGAATGACAGCACGCCGCGCGCGATGTCGGGATCCGCCCAGAGCATCTCGAACGCCGTGATGAGACCGTCCCGCCCGAACGGCGTGCTGAACCACGGGATTCCCGCGTAGGGGTACAGACCCCGCGGCGTCTCGGTCATCATCATTTCGAGATCGGACGTCGAGCGGCGGATCCACCGATCGAGCCGCTCCTGCACGCTCATCAGGTGGGCCGCCTGCGCCGCGTGGGCGCTGCGCGACTCCCGCGCGCTCCGGCACAGCTCGTCGTAGGACGGCGCGGGTCTGGAATCCGCTCCGGCCTCGCACGTGATGCTCACCTCCAGGGTCATCGCGGCATGCGGCTCGAGCTCCACCCGGAACGCTGCGATTCCCGGCGCGGCGTGGACGGGGAGCTGGCTCCAGCGCAGATGCGTTCTCCGCTCCACCCCGTCGAGGCCGACGTAGCGGATGACGCAGTGCGGCTCGAGCAGGTCCGCCAGGCGGGTGCCGCGGCGTTCGCGCCGGGTGCCCCGCACCTCGAAGATATCCGCGAAGTCCGCGTCGAACCGGATCACCAGCGGCAGCTCGACGCGCTGGAGCGCGAAATTCGACACCCGGATCCGCTCGACGCAGCCGCCATCGAACAGCAGCCGCGACCGCAGGACGTGGACCTCGCCGTGGCTGAGGACAGTCCGGTCCTCCACCCGCACATCGGCGTTGGTCAGATCGGCGGTGAAGACCACGTTGTCCTCGCTGATCGTCGAGCTCAGATGCAGTGGCAGGCCGGCGCCGAGAAGCAGCCCGAATCGCGAGAGAAAGCGCGTGCCGTCGTGGAACAACCCCTGTTCACCGCCCTCCGCGGGAACCATGTCGCCGCGGTGGTTGAACACGCTGAACGTATCGCCGAACTTCAGCACCCGCGGCGGGATCGCGGGCCGAGCCTCGGCAACGATTTCGAACTGTTCGGTTACACGTATGACGGGTTGCATGGCGATTCCGAAAGTCCGGCGATGGAGTCGCGATTCATGATGACGTAGCGATACAGATCGATGTACTCCGCGGCCATGCGCGCGACCGTGAATCGCTCGTCGAAGGTCAGCCTGCACGCCCGCCGATCGATGGTGTCGAGACGATTCACGGCATCGACGGCTTCCTCGACACTGTCCACCACGAATCCCGTCAGCCCGTCGTCGAGAATCTCCGCGACCGAGCCGGCGCGAAACGCGATCACCGGCGTGCCACAGGCGAGCGCCTCGATCATGACCAGCCCGAACGGCTCCGGCCAGTCGATTGGAAAGAGCAGCGCGCGGGCGTGGCCGAGGAATTCCCTCTTGCAGTCGTCACCGATCTCGCCGAGGAACTCGACCAGCGGATCGTCGAGCAGTGGCCGGATGTCACGCTCGAAATAGGCGTGGTCCACGGGATCGACCTTCGCCGCGATGCGAAGCGGCTGGCCGCACGCCCGCGCGATCGCGATCGCCCGATCGACGCGCTTCTCGGGGGAGATCCGGCCGAGGAAGGCGAGGTAGGAACCAGGACCCGGCATGTACGGGAACGCCTGCGGCGGCAGACCGTGGTTGACCGTGGCCGCCCAGTTTGCGTGCGGTACCGGCGCCCGCTGCGCGTCCGAAATCGACACTAACGGGATGTCCTGAAACTCGTGGAACAACGGTCCGAGCTCAGGCAGATCGAGACGTCCGTGCAGAGTCGTGACGTGCGGTGTCGGACAGCGCCGCGCGAGCGGGAAGTGCAGCGGCGCGATGTGAAAGTGGATGACGTCGAAGTCACTCGCACGCCGCATCACCTGCTCGAGCATGAGCACGTGCGGCGTGACCGGGTCCCGACAGCCGCTGAGCCGCAGGGCCGCGGGAGTGGCCCGGACGAGGCGAGCGGAGGTCCGGGAGTCTCCAGACGCGAACAGCGTGACGTCATGACCCTGACGTACGAGCTCCTCGGTGAGATTCGACACAACGCGTTCGGTTCCACCGTACAGCTTCGGTGGAACGGACTCCATCAATGGGGCGACTTGGGCAATCCTCATGGTCGATCAGGGGTATATGGTCGATAGGGGTAAATGAAAGTTTCGATATCGCGAACGGGGAGCGCCGGAGTGTCCGGACCTCGGCAATTGAGCACCGTCCCGTGAAGGGCCGGTGCCGAGGCCATCGCAGGGTGCAGAAGATCCAATCCTAGTCACGAGCCGCGGTCGAAGACAACCTCCGCCCACCGCCAGCCATCAACAACGAAGAGCTCGAGCGAATCGAAGAACCGGTGAGCTGGGTAACTCGGCCTGAAGCGCCCAGCCTCAACCGTGCCTCAGGCGCTGGCGCGCCGGCGGCGGCGCGTTGCGGCGCTTCGCGCCTGCTTCGAGAGCGCTTGCCGGGACACCGTCGACCGTGGCTCCTTCTTCAGCGCGCGCAGCGTAGCGCGGGCACGCTTGGGTGATGTCTTTCTGCGCCCTGACTGACCGGCGCGGTAGGCGCGGCTCGCGCTCTTGCGCGTGCGCGCGGACGCCTGACCGCGTTTCGGCGGCGGCAGCTTGACCCCGGCGCGACGGGCCTTCGACAATCCGATCGCGATCGCCTGCTTCGCCGAGCGCGCGCCGTGTTTGCCTTCCCGGACGTGTTCGATCTCTTCGTGCACGAACTCGCCAGCTTGCGTCGTCGGCGACTTGCCTTCCCGTTTCAGCTTTCGCGCCCGTTCTATTGTTCTCCGCTCTGGCATGGGCCACCTCGTCAAAACCGTTTGTTTTGTGAGATGCACGGACGCTGCCAGAGCTGACGCCGACGCCGTGCTCGAGCTCGGTGTTCCGGTTCAGGTGATGGATGGATCTTCTTCTTCCGCCTGACGGTTCTTCCGCCTGAAGGCGGAAGCCACGCCCGGTGATCTGGGCCGGTGACCTGGACCGTGCTGATGCGTGCCTCGTTGATGCGTGGCTTCCACCTTTTAGGTGGAAGGATCCGGAGGCGCTACTCCTGCTTCAACGCAATGAGCGGATCGACGCGGGCCGCGCGGAGGGCGGGCACCAGGATGGCGAGCAGCGCGACAGAGACCAGGAACGCGGCCGCAAGCGTGAACGACACCGGATCGCGCGCGTCGATCCCGAAGAGCAAGGACGCGAGGAACCGCGTTCCGGCGAAGGCGACGCCGAGCCCGGCCACGATTCCGACGGCAACGGGTATCAGGCCTTGCCGCATGACCAGCGCGATGACCGCACGCGCCGGGGCGCCGAGGGATCGACGGATGCCGATCTCGGTCGTCCGTTCCGTGACGAAGTATCCAAGGACGCCATACAGGCCGACCGCGGCGAGGACCAGCGCGAGGATGCCGAACATGCTGAACAGCATGGCGCCAAGGCGGTACGGCAGCACGTCCGCGCGAACTTCCTCAGCGAGCGGTTGGACGAACGCGTATGGCAGGTCAGGGCGCAGGCCCTGGAGCGCGGCGCGGACTGCCGTGGCGTCGGTGTATGGGTCGCCGTGCGTGCGGACCACGAGCTTCGGAATACCGAACGGAACGGCGTTCGGAATCTGCGCCCGAGGCCGGAACAACGTTGGTCTCGTCTCGCCGTCGAGATACCGTTCACGCTGCGTCGCCGCAACGCCGACGATCCGCGTACAGCCGCCGTTTCTCACCTGCCGGTTGAACGGGACGCAGAGCCCGACGGGATTGCCATTGTCCACAAGCAATCGCGCCAGCTCCTCGTTCACCACAGCGACCTGTTCGCGTTCGTTCGTGTCGGCGGCGTTGATGTCGCGGCCGTGCAACAGAGGCGTGCCGACGGTTGCGAAATAACCCGGCCCGACCAGATTCAGGCAGGCGCCTTTGCTCAAATCAGGCTTCTCTTCACCTGGCCGAATCCAGGGAACCGGACTGCACAGTCCGCTGAATGGCTCGAAATGAACGATCGACGCGCGCTGCACCACCGGCACATTCGACAATCGTGACAGGGCGACCTCGTAGAACTCCTCCCGCGCCTCCGGCGGAAACGCGTTGCGCTTCAGATCAACGGTCGCGACCAGCAGACGGTCCACGTCAACGCCGCTGTCGATTGCGGTCGCCAGGTGCAGCGACCGCACGAACAGGCTGGCGCCGACGAGCAGCGCGAGCGACAGCGAGATCTGCACGACGACCAGCGCTTTCCGGGCGAACGTGCGCGTACGGGCGCCGGTCGTGCGTGATTCCCTGAGCGCCTGGACCGGATCGACGGCGACGGCCCGCAAGGCCGGCAGGATGCCGAACAGCAGGCCGGTGACGAGCGAGACGCCGAGGGTGAATACGAGCAGTCGCCCGTCGAGGCGGCCGGCCGAGGGCGGCAGTGCGAACTGCTGCATCAGCCGCATGGCCCATTGCGCCACCAGCACGCCCGCGGCGCCGCCGATGAGCGCCAGCACTGCGCTTTCGGTGAGATGCTGCCTGGCGACACGCCACGGCCCTGCACCCAACGACAGTCGCACGGCCAGCTCACGGCGCCGCGACAGCGCGCGGGCGAGCAGCAGGTTCGCCACGTTCGCACAGGCGATCAACAGGACGAACGAAGCGACAACCGTGAGCCATAGTGCCAGGTTCATGGCGCGGGCCCCCGGCGCGGACGCCAGGACCAGCGGCGCCGTTCGGATTCCGGGCGTCGGATCGAGCCTCTGATTCCCCTCCGCGGCACGCGCCAGCGCGCGCGCCGCCTGGCCTTCAGCCGCCTCCTCGCCCGCAGCCGTCAACCGGGCAACGTAATGCGCGAAGATCGCATTGGGACTGAAGCGCCAGTCTCCGGGCGTGTCGTAGCCATGAACTCCCAGGCGCGCAGCCATTGACGATGGCAGCCAGACATCCACCGGGTCCGGATCGATTCCGTCGAAGCCCTTTGGCGTGACGCCGATGATCTCCATCGGGACACCGTTCAAGAGCAGCGTCTTGCCCAGGACGTCGCTCAAACCGCCGAACCGCGCCTGCCACATCGCGTGGCTGATCAGAGCCACGGGGTGCGCGCCGGGAACACGATCCTCCTCGACCAGGAACAGCCGGCCGAGCGCCGGTCGAACGCCGAGGAGATGTAGGAACTCCTGCGAGACCACGCTGGCGCGCACCTGTTCCGCGGCGGCCCCGCGGCCGAGGTCAATCATTTCGGCACGGATGTACGCGGCAACCCCCGAAAACGCAGGCGCGTGCTCGCGCATCGCCTGATAGTCCGCCCACGATCCAGGGCCGCCACCTGGCGATTGCATGCCGCCGGCATCGCGAATGATGAACACGCGGCGAAGCGATCCTGGATCCGTGACGCCTTCAGGCGCGCGCACGAAAAGCGCGTCGACGACGCTGAAGACCGCGGTCGTGCCGCCAATGCCGAGGGCAAGCGTCGCGACGACGGCGGCGCCGAACGCCGGCTTCTTGCGGAGCATGCGGCCGGCAAACCTCACGTCCTGCCACACGCTGTCGGCGAGCGATTCCCAGCCGACGTCGCGAACGCGATCCTTGACCGCGTCCACACTTCCCATCTCGGCGCGAACCGCGCGGATTGCGTCCTCACGCCCCATTCCCTCCGCCATCCTCTGCGCCGCTGCGGCTTCAACGTATTCGCGCAGCTCGTCGTCGAGGTCCTGCTCCACGCGCGCGCGTCGAACCAGCGCGCGAAACCCTCCGGCGAGGCGGCTGAAGAGAGCCATCAGATTTCTCCGAGCGATGCCTGAAGAATCCTCGTGATCGCGGCGGTCTGCACTTCCCAGTCGCGCGCCTCGCGCTTGAACGTCGCGCGGCCCTGCGGCGTGAGCTTGTAATATTTCGCGCGCCGGTTGTTCACGGTGACCTGCCAGTCCCCTTCGATCAGGCCGTCCCGCTCGAGCCGGCGCAGCGCCGGGAACAGCGAGCCGGCATTCACCTGGAACACTCCTTTGCTGATCTGCTCCAGCCGGACGCCGATGCCATAGCCGTGCATGGGCTCCAGCGCCAGCGTCTTCAGAATCAGCATGTGCAGCGTCCCCTGCACCAGATCGCTCGGTTTCGCGTTTCCCGCCAAGGCCCGCCTCCCTCATCTAGTCAATCTAGACGAGAGTCAGAATACGCCTCTTATCTAGATTGTCAAGAGGAGAGAATGCGCAGGTCGACGCTGACTCGTCGGTGGCGTCGGAACCGGCAACGGTTCAGCCGGTCGAACATCACCAGGCGGCACGATGCCCGGCGGGAAAGGTCGGTTGGAAAAACCTGAGGTCCCATGCGTCACGTTTTTCGGGATAACGTGTCTTACTACTGACGGCGGGTAGAACACGAACGTGGAAGATCTGAACGATCTCGTCCTCCGGGCCCGCGCAGGCGACGTCGAGGCTTTCGGCCGCCTGGTACGAAGCACCCAGTCGATGGCGTACACCGTCGCCAGGGGAGCGCTGCGCAATCCGGCGATGGCCGAGGATGCGGCGCAAGAGGCCTACCTGAGGGCTTTCCGGCGGCTCCCGGAACTGGACGAGCCGGCTGCCTTCGCGGGCTGGCTCCGCCGGATCGTCGTGACCGTCGCCTTGAACATGCGACGGGCCCAACGCATGACCCTGCTCCGGCTCGACGACATGCCGGAAGTGCCGATCCTGGACGAGGCGGAGACGAGCTGGAGCGAGCGGCAGCGCCGCCGGCTCGCTGGCGCGCTGCTGACGCTGACCAGCGAGGATCGCCAGGTGTGCGATCGGCGATATCACGGCGGCTGGAGCACGGCCCGTCTCGCGAAACACGCCGGCGTGGATGAACCGGCGATGCGGAAACGTCTGCAGCGCATCCGCGACAGATTGCGCAAGGAGATCGAAGTGCAGGAACAGCGTGCCATCCGTTCGGACGAGATTCGGCCGGATTTCCCGGCCAAGGTGCTGGAATTGCTCGCCAGGCCACAGTTGACGAGCCTCCCGGAGAACCCGGTCGGCAGCACATTGGAGACGCTTCGACGGGCCTTCCCCGGCTTCACCGAAGTGGAGCTCCCGGAGATCGTCGATTTCGCCGACGCGCGCAAGACGATCGGTGACGATGCCCTCTACGTGGATCCGATGGAGCTGCATCGGCTCGACAGCGAGCGCATCCTGCGGTACGACCTCACGCTGCCGCTCCTGATGACGATTCGCTATGAGGGACGGCCGCTGCGAATCTTTTCAGCGGGCAAGGCGTACCGGATGTGCGAGCTGGACGCAACGCACCTCGACGCATTCCATCAGGCGGAGATGCTCTACGTGGACGAGCGGCGTGTGCTCGATCCCTGGCAGATCACCGCCCAGATCCTGCAGGCCGTCGACCGCTTGTTTCCAGGCCGGTCGGTGAAGATCGTGCCGACGCAGTACACGATGTGCACGCAATCGTGGGAGCTGGAAATCGAACAGGATGGGCGCTGGTACGAGGTCCTGGCGTGGGGCGTCTTCACCGACAAGATCGTGAAACATCTCGGGGCGGATCCGAAGATTCACACGGCTGTCGGCATCGGCTGCGGACTCGAACGGCTGGCAATGCTTCGCTACGGGATCGACGACATCCGGAAGATCGACGTCTCGAGCGTCGCCTGACGTTGCGATTTTAAGTGCAGGTGTCTTTAGTCAACTTCCAACCTCCAACCTCCAACTTCCAAAGCAATCTCGGTCGATCGAATTTGCGCGCCTTGGAAGTTGGAGATTGGGAGTTGGGAGTTTTCAATGCGCGGTTTTCACCCTGGCTACCGGAACGGCGCAGCCGTCGTGTTCCTGGAAGCGACCGGAGGGATCTCAATCCGCCGCACCAGCCGCTTGGGCCGGTCGATCGTGTAGATCGTCCGCGAGGCATCCTGCGCCCACGAGAACGCCTGCCCCTCCGCTTCGAGATCGATCGTGGCGACGTGGATGAGCGAGGGGCCCATCGGCGGACGCCCGACGACATACATCTCCGGACGATCGTGACCGAGCAGGTAGAGCCAGCCGTCCGGGCCAATCGCTCCGCCTGACGCCGCGTACGGGGCCATCCGTTCCATCGCGCTGGCCGGAAACAGCCATCCTCCGGTGCGCCGCCATTCGTCATCGAACACCACGACGCTCGAAAACGAATGGTTCTTGTAGGGCACGCCGCCGGTCTTGTCGTAATGGGCGAACCCGGCAATCCAGCCGTCGCGATAGCGATCGAACCAGGTGAGCGAGCCCTCGTCCCGCAAGCCCAGGCTGCGGGTCTCGACGTGCTCGAGCGAGCCGGTATCGAAGATCTCGACCGAGGACCCCATCGGCGTCAAGGGGTAGTTGGAATTGGCGCAAAGAACGCGGCGGCCGATCGCCAGACAGCTGTTCAAGTGGCGGATCAAGCCATTGCGCGGCCCGATCCAGCGATCGACGAAGCGGCCGGAATCGATCTCGTACTTCGCGATGACCGTATTGTCGACCGCATAGAAGTGGCGACTGTCAGCGGCAACACCCTGGCCGGCTTCAGGGGCGTCATAGACGCGCAGCGTCCGGCCGGCGAGCCGTTCGACGTCCGGAGCCACGTAATCCGGAACCGCGTAAGGCCGCGGAGGCGCCGCCGGCTGCTGTGCGATCGTTCGCGCGGCAGCGGCTGCGGCCAGCGCGACCACCACCGTCGCACGATTCAGTCGGCTGCGCTGCATGCGCTGATGATACAGCGCACGGTGATCGGCCGCCGGATCAGTTGGTGTGAAGCGCCCTCGTCGGATCGACGCGAGCCGCACGCCGAGCGGGGCCAAGGCTCGCGGCGAGCGCCACGACGCCCAGACCAAGCGCAACGGTAATGAACGTCATCGGGTCGCCCGGCGAGACCTCGAACAGCTGCGTCGAGAGCACGCGCGTCAGCGCCGCGGACGCGATCACGCCGACGACGATGCCGGTGCAGACGGGCCGTGCCGTCTCTTTCAGGATCATGACGACAACGTCACGCCGCGTTGCCCCCAGGGCCATCCGCACGCCGATCTCCTGCGTGCGTCTGGACACGAAGTACACAATCACGCCGTAGATCCCGACCGCGGCCAGCACCAGGCCGATGCCCCCCAGCAGCGCCAGCAGCAACGTATTGAATCGCGCCGCGGCCAGCGAGTCGCCCAGCCGCTGCTCCATCGTTCTGATATTGAAGAGCGGAACCCCCGGCGCGGATTCGGCGACGACCGAGCGAAGAGGCGCCGCTGCCGCAGCCGGCTCGATCGCGGTGCGGACCGCGATGTACATGGTCCGCTGCACCCAGTCCCACGCGGCGGCCGGAACCTGCTCCGCAGGCAGATAGAACTCCGGCGTCGGCGCCTCGCCGGGACCTCTCCACCTCACGTCGCCAGCCACGCCGACGACCACCTTGAAGTCGGGGCTCTTCCCGTCGGGCGCCGCCTCGCAGCACGCGATGCGTTTTCCAATCGGGTCCTGATTGGGGAATGCCGCGGTGGCCAGGGACTCACTGATGACCATCACCTTGAGCGAGCCGTGGCGATCGGCGTCGGTGAGACCTCGTCCCTTGAGGATCGGAATCTTCATCGTCTCGAGGTATCCGGGCGTGACGATGCGCAGCCGGCTCTGGATCGAGGATTTGATGTCCAACGGGCGTCCTTCGGGAATGAGACCGTTGCCGTTGCCGCCAGCGCCCATCGGCACCTGCGTCGTCAGGCCCGCGGCGCGAACGCCTGGAATCCGTGACGACAGTTCAGCGATGCGGGCGAATGCCGCGACAATGCGATCCCGGTCCTGGTATTCAGCTGCCGGCAACGCGATCCGCACCGACAGCACTCCCGAGGGATCGAAGCCGGTGTTCACGCGCTGCAGGGCGAGAGAGCTGCGGATGAGGAGACCGGCGCCGACAAGCAGCATGAGCGCGATCGCGAGCTCTCCGACAATCAAGCCGAACCGCAGCTTGTCGCGAAGGCCGCCGGTCGCCGCACCTCGGCCGCCCTCCTTGATGACGCTCTGGACGTCGGTCCGGGCCGCGCGCAACGCCGGCGCCAGCCCGAACAGGAGCGCGCTGGCGCAGGCGATCGCCACCGCAAATCCCACGGCGACAGGATCGAGCGTCGTCTGCTCGAGCCGCGGCACGCCGTCAGGGGCGGCGGAGACGAGCGCGCGGATGCCCCACCACGCCAATGCGACACCGGCGGCAGCGGAGACCAGCGCGAGCACGGCGCTCTCCGTCAGCAGCTGGCGAACGATGCGGCCGCGGCCGGCGCCGAGCGCCGCGCGGATCGCGAGCTCGCTGGATCTCACGGCGCCTCGAGCGAGGAGCAGGTTCGCGACATTGCCGCAGGCAATCAACAGTACGCAGCCGACGGCGCCCAGGAGGATGAAGAGACGACGGCCATAGCTGCCGACCAGCTCCTCCGTCACACCGGCGACGATGAAGCCGAGCTCCTGATTGTGGCGTGGAAAATCCTTGCGCAGACGGAGCGCGTTCTGTTGCAGGATCGCGAGGGCCTGGGCAGCCGTCGCGTCGGGCCGAAGCCGGCCGTAGACCTGCAGATAGTGCTCGTCGTGCTGCGCCTTGCGCTCCGCCGTGAAGGCGATGGGCACCCAGAGCTCTTCGCTCCGCTCGGTGAAGTCGAAGTGCGCCGGCATGATGCCGATCACTTCGTGCGGCCGGCCGTTCAGCATCAGCTGCCTGCCGAGGATGGAGGGATCGCTTGCAAACTGCCGGCGCCACACCCGATTGCTGAGCACGACCACCTGATCGCGCCCGGGCTGATCTTCGTCCTCCGAGTAGACACGACCACGTTCGGGATTGGTCCCGAACACGCGAAAGAACCCCGCGGTCGTGCGGGCGCCGACGATGCGCTCGGTGGATTCCGTCGTCGCCAGATTGAAGCTGGAATACTGGATGGCCGTGACGTCGCTGAAGCTCGACGCCGGCACTACGCCATCGACGAAGTTCCCGGCCGACACATTTCCTCTGTTGCCGCGGTAGTCCTCGTAGATGGCGAGGATCCGTTCCGGCTCCGGCACCGGCAGCGGCCGCAGGACGACGGCGTGTACGGCGCTGAAGATCGCGGTGGTCGCGCCGATTCCCAGCGCGAGCGTGGTGATCGCGACAATCGAGAACGCCGGGTTCTTCAACAGCTGCCGGCACGCGAAGGTCACGTCCTGAATCAGTTCCGAGAGATATTCGGTACGGCGCATGTCCCTGTCCCTCTGCCTGCCGATGTGGCGGCACGTGGCGTTCACGCGTTTGATGTCGCCGAAGCGCTGCAAGGCGGCCTGCCTGGCGCTGGCCGCATCGATTCCGCGAGCGATCAGCTCGCGCGTCCGCATCTCGACATGGAACTGGAGCTCGTCGTCGACCTCGCGATCGACGCTCTCACGCCAGAACGGCGAGCGCAGCCGCTTGCCGAATGCCATGAGTCAGGCCGGGAGCAGCACGCCGGACACGGCGGCGGCGAAGCGGGCCCACTGCTCGGTCTCGCGCGCGAGCTGCCGCCGCCCGGCCGGCGTGATGCGATAGAACTTGGCCTTGCGGCCGAGCTCCGACATTCCCCACTCCGCGGCGATCCAGCCGCGGCGCTCCATCCGGTACAGCGCCGGATAGAGCGACCCTTCTTCGATCAGGACGGCATCCTGCGTCGCCCCCTCGAGCCACTGCGCGATGCCATAGCCGTGACGCGGTCCAGCCGACAGCGTCTTGAGAACCAGGGCGTCGAGCGTGCCGTGCAGCAGTCCGTTCGACACGTACTTGGTTGCCATGTGAGGGTTGCTCCGTTACCAAGATTATCGAGGCATGATATGAACGAAAGCCTAGATAGTCAAGGTATTGGGAGCACACCTTGTCAAGGCACGAGGGACCAGTACTTGCCCCTTGTCCCTTGCTACTTGTTACAAGCGAGATGATCCAGCAGCAGCTCGTTGATTTCGCGGGCGCACTGGATCGGCGCGGCATGGCCGGCGTGGGCGAACTCGAGGAATCGCGCGCCTGGAATGCCCGCCGCAAGTGCGCGTCCGAGACGAGGCGGCGCGATGGGATCGTGCGCCGCGCTGATCACCAGGGTCGGCACTCCGGCAAGCTGGTGGAGTGAGCCGGCGGCGCTGTACGCCGCCATCGCGCTGAGCTGCTTCATCACGATCGGCGGCTGAACCGCGAGATCGCGTCCAAAGAGCCCCGACAGCTCTTCAGCCAGGACTCTCCGGTCCACCGTCCGCAGATACGTGGCGGGCATGATCATGCTGAGCATCGCGTTCCGCCGCATCGATCGCGTCCCGACGCGGGTGCGCAGCCCCAGCACGAACATCCGCGGCGACAGTCCGGTGCCGTCCTTGCCGTTGGCAAACGTGCACAGCAGCGACAGGCTCCTGATCCGCTCGCGCGCGGTCAGCGCAATCCGGAGCACAATCAACCCGCCCATCGAATGCCCGACGAGGTGAAACCGCTCAACCTTTTCGGCATCCATCACCGCCAGGGCATCTGACGCCATCCGCTCGATGGTCAACGGCTCGGAGCCGAGCGAACTGCGGCCGACGCCGCGATTGTCGACGGCGATCGTGCGGAATCTGGCCGCGAGCGCATCGGTTTGCGGCCGCCAGCCCTCGCCAGCCAGACCGACTCCCTGGATCAGGAGCACGGCGTCGCCGGCCCCTGTGCTGGTATAGCTGATGTCGGCGCTGCCGATCCGGATGGTGTTGTCGCGCCGTTGCGCAGATTCCGTCATGACATCTCGTCCTCCGCTGCGCTGAGGCTGCGTTGGAGCGTTCGCCTCGATCGTAGCTGCCTCGAATCATTACCTGGGAGGTAATTTCGGACACACATCGCGTGGGTTATGCTCGGGTCGTGACGTCGACCACGACCACGTTCGGTTCGTTGTTGCGGGACTGGCGGCAACGCCGGCGATTGAGTCAGCTCGAGCTGGCGTGCGATGCGGAGATCTCGACCCGGCACCTCAGCTTCCTCGAAACAGGCCGGTCGCAGGCGAGCCGCGACATGGTCCTGCGGCTCGCAGAACGCCTCGACGTCCCGCTGCGCGAGCAGAACGAGCTGCTGATGTCCGCCGGCTACGCGCCGGTGTTTCCCGAGCGGCCGCTGGCCGACCCGGCGCTCGATCTCGTTCGACAGGCCGTCGATGTCGTCCTCACCGGCCACGAGCCGTACCCGGCCGTGGCGATCGATCGCCATTGGACGCTGGTGGCATCGAACCGGGTCGTGGGCACCCTGCTCACCGGCGCGGCCCCGGAGCTGCTGCAGCCGCCGGTGAACGTCCTTCGTGTCACGCTGCACCCGAGAGGCCTCGCCCCGAGGCTCGCGAACTACGCCGAGTGGCGCCTCCACGTCCTGGACAAGCTCCGTCGCCAGATTGACGTCAGCGGAGATCGAACACTCTCCGCACTGCTCGCCGAGCTTCGCGAGTATCCGGCGCCGGCCGGCGTCGATGTCAGACCGCCGGCGGCGAATCATCCGCGAGCCGGGTTCGTCGTGCCCTTTCAACTCGTGACCGAGGGCGGCACACTCTCATTTTTCAGCACCACCACCGTCTTCGGCACCCCGATCGAGGTGACGCTGTCCGAGCTCTCGATCGAGTCGTTCTATCCTGCCGACCGCTTCACGATGGATACGCTGCTCAGGACGGACATCCCTATCCTTCATCCCTGATCCCGAATCCACATCCCTGTCCGGATCCAGCTCTCCCGGATCAGGGGGCCGGGCACGGGCATCCTCTTGAAGAGCACCCACCGCGATGTGCACACTAGCGTGATGCAGACCAGCGATCTTTCCGCTCCCGAAATCGCGGACATCACACGGGCCGTCCTCCGTCATCTCGCGGCTACGCTCGCCTATCGGGCGGCCAAGGTGCTGCGCGACGTTCCGCCGGAGTTCGGCGCCACCACCTTCGGCGCGACGACCCGTAGGCCCGTCCTCGTCGTCGCGCACATGGCCGATCTGATGGCGTGGGGCGTCGGGCTCGCCAGGGCCGAGCACGTCTGGAAGGCCGACGGCGGCGACGACTGGAACGTCGAGGTTCAACGGTTCTTCGACAATCTTGCCGCGCTCGACGCGGTGCTGGCCGCCGAGGGACCCTTCCTCGGCTCGATCGAGAAGCTGATCCAGGGGCCGTTCGCCGACGCGTTCACGCACGTCGGACAGCTGGCGATGCTGCGCGGAATGGCGGGGGTGCCGGTTCGGCCGGAGAGCTACGCGCGCGCCGAGATCGTCGCCGGCCGCCTCGGCTTCGACCAGGCGCCGCCGGGGCGGGAGTTGAGGGGGATGCGAGTGTGAAGAAGCCGTAGCACGTAGCACGTGCCAGGTGCTACGTGCTGGGTGCTCACGTGCTACGTCCTAGTTCTTGAGCCGAATGTTCCGGTATTCGACCTTCATCGGCGGACCGACGTGGACCTGGACGCCGAGCAGTCCGTCCTCGGGGCGGTTCGGGGCGTCGTCATCGATCACCACGCTCATGAGGTGTCCGTTGAGGACGTGGGTCAGCGTGGCGCCGCGGGCGATGATGTGAACGGCGTTCCAGTCGTCGGTGACGACCTTGGCGAGGTCGGCGGGATCGGCGAAGGTGGAGACCAGCACCGGAGGCCTACCGCCGACGACCTTCGTCAATTGCCCGCGTACCGCGAGGAAGAGACGCCCCTTCTCTTCGTAGTTGTTTCCCGCGTACCGCTTGCGGCCGTCGACGTCGAACTGGTAGCCGCGCATCGCGAACTTGTTGCCGGGCGTGACGGCATCGGGCACGACGACGCTCCGGTAGTTGATGCCGCTGTTGCCGTCCGGGGTGATCCGGTAATCGAGCTTTAGTTCGAAATCCCGCGGCCTGCCGCCGCGCCAGATGATGAAGGTGTTGCTCTTGATGACCGTCGCGGCGGTAATCTCACCGACGAGCGATCCCGCCTCGGCCCGCCAGTATGTCGGATCGCCTTCCCACCCGGTCAGCGTTTTGCCGTCGAAGATCGCCTGAAACCCAGGCTCATCCGCCTCGAGCGGCGCGGGCCGATCGCTTTGACGCGGCGTGTAGGGCTGCGCCGGCGGTGCAGGTGATTGCGCCGCGCTGCTCAGGCCGATCAGGAGCACGACGGTGCAGGCGGTGGACGCGACGGTCAGATTGCGCATCTCGGGCTGTCCTTCTACTTGTTGCGATGGCTGGCCGGCCAACTGCTCGTTTTTGCGACGCTTGCGACGGCGCGGTCGATGCTCAACAGATCCTTCGTGACTTCGTATCGTGGTGCGGCGCGAAGCGCAATCCTATCGAACCCTCGACCCGATCGGCCCAACAACATTTCAGTCTCACACGTTGATCGATCGGACATTTCTGTCGGATCGTCCACTCCGCGGCATGGCCGATTCGGGGCCTAATCGGACACTCGCGGGCGTCGAGCGTGGCGCCGTGCTGGCGCTGCTCTTGCACAGTTGCGGATATTCATCCGGGGGAGGACTGCCGGGGACGGAAAGCGTCCTCGCAACAGGGCAACTTCGTCTTAATTGCAGGCCTCCCCTTCATTTTCGTCGGACTCGATCCCGCGCCTCAGGCACGGGAAGGGCACCCAGGAGCGAACACGATGACAGGCGGACGGAAACGCATCGGCGGCCGCGGAATGCCTCACCGCTTCATGGCGGTCTGGACAGCGACCCACGACAACGGATGGCTGACCCGCGTCGTCGAGAACCCGGACGGCTCGTTCTCGGCCTGGGCCGCGCCGGATGGCGACTCGGTGCCGGTCCAATCCGCGGCTGATGCCGAGGCGGGAAAGCTGGCGGCAGATGACGCCCTCGAGCGCGAGACGGGACACACCGAATGCTCGGCCCGGTGCACGGCGTGGTCGCTCAGGTCCTACGCTGTCTTCGACGGACCTCGCGCGACGCGGCGGCCCAAGCAGAGACGCGCCGTCGCGTCTCGGTACCCGCAGACCAAGGCGTCGTAGCCCCGATTCGGGGGACACCTCACCCGGTCGCGAGGACGGGACGCGAGTTGATCGCCGTCACGGTCGCGTGCCGGAGATCGCGCGGACCGGTGACGCTGAACCCGAAGTCCCGCAATCGTCCGTCATCGAGCGCGTAGATCCACGCGTGAACCGCCAGCGGCTGTCCCTTGCCCCACGCATCCTGAACCACGGTCGTCTTGCAGACGTGCACCGCCTGTTCGATGACGTTCAGCTCGCACAGCCGATTGGCTTTGGCGTCCATGTCGCCGGCGTTGTCGACCTCGGGCCGGTGCTTCGCGCGAATGTCCTGGACGTGACGCAGCCAGTTGTCGATGAGCCCGAGCTTGGACTCCTCGAGCGCCGCGCGCACGCCGCCGCAGCCATAATGGCCGCAGACGATCACGTGCTTCACGCGCAGCACATCCACGGCATACTGCAGCACCGACAGGCAGTTCAGGTCCGTGTACACGACGACGTTGGCGACGTTGCGGTGGACGAAGAGCTCACCGGGACGGAGCCCGACGATCTCGTTGGCGGGCACGCGGCTGTCTGAACAGCCGATCCAGAGGTATTCCGGCGCCTGCTGGGACTTCAACTTCGAGAAGAAGTCCGGCTGCCGTGCCACGCACGCGGCGGCCCAGCGGCGGTTGTTTTCGAACAATTCCGGTAGGACGCGCACCTCACCCCCGACTGAGTTGGGAGTGTACCCCACGGCCTCTCTCGGCCGCGGATTCAGGCGGGTCACTGCCGTTTCTGACGAATCGCGGATGCGCGCCGTGATTCCGGTTCCCAGGACTTCATCACGAATCGCGGATTCTCGCGGATACTCGCGGATCCTTCACCCTCCACTACGAGTCGCGGATTGTCGCGGAGGCTCGCGGATTTTTACTACGAGTCGCGGATTCGCAGGCTCGCAGATTCTCACACGAGTCGCGGACTCGGCGGGAACGCCGGTATTCTGGTGACTCTGGAGGAGACATCGTGAGGCTCTATCAAGAGTTTGCGGAGTGGTGGCCGCTCCTCTCCGCGCCTGCCGACTACGCGGAGGAGGCAGCTTTCTACGAGGCCGCGCTTCAGCGCGCGTCGAGCGGTCCGCTCAGCACGATGCTCGAGCTCGGCAGCGGTGGCGGCAACAACGCGTCGCACCTGAAGACGCGATTTGCCATGACCCTCGTCGAGCCGTCGGCAGGAATGCTCGAGGTCAGCCGACGGCTGAATCCCGAATGCGAGCACGTCCAGGGAGACATGCGCAGCGTGCGCCTCGGCCGGACGTTCGATGCCGTCTTCGTGCACGACGCGATCGTCTACATGACGACCGCGGCGGACCTCAAGGCGGCGCTCGAGACCGCCTTCGTGCACTGCGCGCCGGGCGGCGTCGCACTCTTCGCTCCGGATCACGTCCGCGAGAAGTTTGGGCCATCGACCGATCACGGCGGCCACGACGGCAACGGCCGCGCGCTCCGCTATCTGGAGTGGACGTGGGATCCGGATCCCGCGGACACCCAGTATTCCGTCGAGTACGCGTATCTGCTGCGCGAGGCCGACGGCTCTGTACGCGTCGAACACGACCGCCACGTCGAAGGTCTATTCGCGCGCGCCGACTGGCTGCGCTGGCTCGCGGATGCCGGGTTCGAGGCCGAAGTGGTGCCGTTCGACCACTCCGAGCTGCCGGCCGGCCAGTATGAGGTGTTCGTCGCACGGCGGCCGTCGTGAGTTTTTCGAGTCGCGGATTCCCGACGATCCGCGACTCGTAGGCGAGGGGAAAGAAATCAGCAAGCATCCGCGTGAACCCGCGACTCGTGATGAATTGCCTGGGACCGGAATCCGCGGTGATCCGCGACTCGTAAGTGAGGGAAAAGAAATCCGCGAGCATCCGCGAAAATCTGCGACTCGTGATGAATCCGCGGGCCGGAATCCGCGGTGATCCGCGACTCGTAATGAGGGAAAGAATCCGCGGGCCCGTCGACACGAGCCGGGCCTGACCTACGGGGCAGTCGGGGCGATAGTGAACGGAATGCTCGTGACCGTCGGCTCGGCGGCCTTCTCGATTCGATCGAAGGCGATGACCTCGAAGGCGCGGCCGATCCGGTTGCCGGCGAGATCCTCGAGAATCGACAGCGCGATGAGCTCGTAGCGGCCCGCGGTCCAGGGATCTTTCGGCGTCATGACCCAGCGCGTCTCGTGCGCTTCGATACGGACGTCGCCGACGAGAGCCTGGCCATCGCGCCTGACGCCGATCGCACGCAGCAGCAGCCCGTGGTCCAGCGATTCGGGGAACTCGACTGACAGGGGACCGCGGGTACCGGCGGCGGGCGGTGTCACGCGCCAGGCGCTGTAGTCGAGCGGACGCATATCCGCGGGACCGACGCGGAACGTGCGCGTGAACGCCTGGGCCAGCGGCTTGCCATGACCATCGATCCACGACTGATCGACGACCAGCGTATAGCGGTGGCCCTCGACGAGCGACGGCCCCATCTCGCGGTTGGGCAGGATGCCGCGCTTCTGCCGGCCCGGATCGAAGAACACGGTGTAACGGGTTCGATCCGCGTTCCAGAATTCCGCGTCGAGCGGAAGAAACGGATCGACGACTTCGCGGCCGCTCTCGTCGAGCAGGCGGACGTGTTCCACGCCGCCTCTTCTCCCCATCGGCGCGGAGAAATGGATGTACATCCGCAGCTGATTCTCCGGCACGACGTCCGAGCTGGGATAGACCTGCGTGACCTCGGTTGGCGCCGATGCCGCGCCCGCGGGGAGCGCAACCCGTTCCGTGATCGGTTCAGCGCGCGCCGGGGCGTGTCCCGCGTAGCGGACCTCGTAGTGGCGGCCCGGATCGAATGGGAACAGCGGCGTGAACCGCAGGCTGTGTCCGGCCACGGTATACCGGCCGGCGATGGGGGTCTCGCTCGGAGTGCCGCTGTCGTCGACCACTCGCACGGTGAGCACGCCGGCCCACTCAGGCGATGTGGTGGTCAGCTGCCCGACCGCGTTGCGCGTGGCCGCGTCGACGCCGCTCACTTCGACGTACGACGCCGCGGGATTCGCGGCGTTCTCGACGAGCCGGACGGCCGGCCGGGAGGACGCCGCGGATCGGTTGCAGGCGGCCGCCAGCACGAGGACTGTGGCGGCCGCCCACGATCGACAGGAGTAGCGTCGCAGAGAATGCATGCTGCGAACGCGAACGTTGCGAGTTACGGCAGCGCCACGGCCGCGAGGTTCAGTGCTCCGCCTTCAGCGCGGGCCAGCACCAGCGTCCGGCTCGCATCCAGCAGATCGAGCTGCTCGATCCCCTTCATCGTCGCGATCGTCTCGTAAGCGACGCCGCCGGTTTCCGTCTTCACCGGCTGGGTGATCGGCGCGGCGCCCGCGAAGCTGTCGGTCGGGATCTTCATCACGCCGCGCGCGGTGTTCGACATCAGCAGGAACTCACGCCCGTCCTTCTTGTACACGACCATGTCGATCGGGCGATTGCGATTGCCCAGCTCCGCGATGGTCGTGCCCACGACCTTGGCGCCGGGCTGCAGGCTGGCGACGGGTAACTTGACCAGCGGCGTGCAGGTGTAGCCGGCGATGAGGTGCGGCTGGTTGTTGATGGCGTACGGCACGAACGCGAACACCGGCGATCTCGTCTCGAGCTGGCCGTGGTTGCCGTGGAAGATCTCGACGCTCGTGCCCTTGTCCACGTCCGCGAACGGATACTTCACCGCGCGCAGCTTGGATGCGAACTCCTCGTTCGAGAGGCCGGCGATGAAGAGCCGTCCTTCGGTGAAGGCCATGTCGGTGATCGACTGCCGCCGCGGATCGCGCTGCGGGTTGGTACCGGCATCGGGGGCATTCGGAAGGACGGCCTTCGTATGCTTGATGCCTTCGAGCGACACGACCTCGATCTTCCCCGCGCCGTCCACGCGCAGCAGCGCTGGCTGTGCGGCGGTGCCCTGACCTCGCATCACCGAGATGAACGCGTTCTTCGTGCGCGGATGGACCGCCATGTCGGTGACGATGACTTCCTTGGCGTCGGTGCCGAGGAGGGCGGCAATCTTCTGGTCGATGGCATCGACCGTCTGCGCGCCCGCGGCGCCGCCGTTGGCCTTGTCGCCCAGTTCGAGCGCATAGATCGTCGCCGCCTGCGGGTCCGCCGCAAACAGCACGCCGTCGGGCCCGAAGGCCATTGGGCCGATCGACGCCATCGGGGGTGCGGCCGCGGCGGTCACCGCGACCGGAGCCACCGGGGAGTGTCCGGCCGCAAGGGCCAGGGCGAGAATCCCGAGGGTAGCCAGGATCTTCGTTCGCATTTCGGAAAGTCCTCCAGTTCGAGCCAGTTATGCGGCCAGACCGCATCAGACGTCGAGATTATGGCCTGAATACGTCCCGGCCGCGACAGCCGTTACAGGGCGCAGACGAGGCCAGCTCTTCCGAAGTAACCTTTCCCACGCACAACTGGTGCGCGAACCATCGTTGGTCCTTCGTTCGCAGCAACTTATGAGTGACCTTCCACGCAAGCTCAGTTCCTTCGACGGAACCGCCCTGCTCGTCGGTTCGGTCATCGGCTCCGGCATCTTCGTGGTGCCCAGCCTGATTGCGCAGCGGGTGCCCGAGCCAGGGCTCGTGATCGCGATCTGGATATTCTCCGGACTGCTGGTGCTCTGCGGCGCGCTCACGCTCGCGGAGCTTGGCGCGATGCTGCCGCATTCGGGCGGCCTCTATGTCTATATGCGCGAGGCCTACGGGCCGTTCTGGGCATTCCTGTATGGCTGGACGATCATGCTGGTGGCCATCCCCGCGTCGATCGCGGCGCTGACCGCCGCGTTCCTGCTGTACCTGAAGGCGTTCGTGCCGCTGACGTTCGCGGTCGAAAAGGCGGTGGGCATCGGCGTCCTGATGGGACTGGGGTTCATCAACGCACGCGGCGCAAAGCTCGGCGCCGGCGTGCAGAACCTGTTCACGATCCTCAAGGTCGCGGGTCTGCTGGGGCTCGTGATGCTCGCGGTGCTGACCCGCCGCGGCGATGCCGCGAACTTTCTGCCGCTCATGCCCGACCAGTTCACCGGCGGCCTGATCACCGCGATCGGCCTGTCGATGATCTCGACGCTGTTCGCCTACGACGGCTGGCAGTTCGTCAGCCTCGTGGCCGGCGAGATCCGCGACCCGCAACGCAACATTCCGCGCAGCATCGTGCTCGGCGTGCTGATCGTCATCTTCATCTACGTCAGCGCGAACCTGGCGTACATCTACGTCCTCGGCCAGCCCCGGATCGCGACGGCGGAGCGGGTCGCCGCCGACGCGATGTGGGAGATGATCGGACCGCTCGGCGCCACGCTGATCACGGTGGCTATCCTCTGCTCGACCTTCGGCGCCATCTCCGCGAACGTGCTCGCCGGCCCGCGCGTGTTCTTTGCGATGGGGCGCGACGGACTGCTGCTGCCCCAGCTCGCGCGCATCCACCCACGGCACGAGACCCCGTTCGTCGCGATCTGGGCGCTCGCGATCTGGTCGGCGCTGTTGACCCTGACCGGCGGCTACGAGCACCTGATCACGATGTCGGGATTCGCGAACTTCATCTTCTTCACGATGATCGTCGTGTCGGTCATCGTGCTGCGGCGCAAGCACCCGGAATGGGAACGGCCCTACCGCGTCACCGGCTATCCCGTCACGGTCATCGTGTTCGTCCTGGTCTCGTCGGTGTTCGTCCTCAATACCCTGGTCGAGTCGACGCGAAGCTCGCTGATGGGGCTGGGATTGCTGCTCCTCGGCGTCCCGTTCTATTTCATGTCGAAACGTTGACGTAGGATACGGACATGTCAATCAGCCGCAGAGCCTTTCTCGCCGCCGGCGGCGCCGCCCTCGGCGCCTCGCTAACCGACCGCACGGACCTTGGCGCCGCACCTGTCGTGCGGGGCGGGTTTGAACTCCAGGGCAAGGTCTATTCGCTGGAGCCCGCTCCTTCGGGCAGAACGCTGAAGGACGCGAACGGGGCCATCGTGCTCAGCTATCTCACCAGCAAGCCCGCAGGCGTACCCCTCGCGAGCAACAGCGCGTGCTGCATCCATCCGTTCAACACCCTCGGCGGCGAACAGGCGACCGACATCGCTCCCGACGATCACCGCACCCACCGCGGCCTGTTCTTCGCGTGGCACGACATGGAGTTCAAACGGGGTGCCGAGACGCTGCGCGGCGACTTCTGGGGCTGGGGAAAATTCGCTCCCATCGAGGGCCGGGTGATCGTCAACAAGGATGTTCGTCTGGCGCGCGCCGACGCATCCTCTGCGGAGATTGCCGTCGACAACGCCTGGGTCATCGGCAATCAGACGGTCATACGCGAAGCGACGACGATTCGCGCCGGGCAGGATCAGGGCGCCCGGGTGCTCGACCTCACCTACCGGTTCACCTCGGATTACGACGTAAAGCTGAATCGCATGGCGTTTACCGGCGCCTGCTTCCGCTGCCGCAAGGAGGGCCCGTATACGTTCGCCGATTCGAAGGGGGAGGTCACGCTGCCGAATTCCGACGCGACGAAACCCGAGTCCGACTGGCCGGCACGCGACTGGTACAGCCATACGGTGGCGCTGCCTGGCGGCAAGATTGTCGCGTCGGCGCTCCTCGATCACCCGAGCAACCCGCCCTCGCTCTGGCATGGGGCCCGCTCCGTTTCGTTCCTGCAGCCCTGCATCGCGGCACCGGCACCCGTGGATCTCCCGGCGGGGCGGACGCTGACGCTGCGCTACCGGGCGGTCGCGCATGATGGCCGGTTCCCCGACGGAATGCTCGATCGGATGGCGGCCCAGTGGCGGCGCACGTAAGGGCGCCGAGACCTTAGGTCGGCCGCGCGCCCTTGTAGTAATGTTTTCGTCTTATATGCGACTCCTCGCCGCGGCCCTGATTGCAGCCGCCATGTACCCGACGACTGCGACCGCTCAGGAGACCCGGACCGAGGTGCTCGAAAAGCAGCGCGCCGACAAAGCCACGCAACTGAAGCCCTACGAAGTAAAAAAGCTCGAAAAACTGGTCATGCAGGCGGAGGAAGGCAGGATCCGCCGGCTGATTACCCCGCATAACGGCTTCTTCGCCGAGTACGGCTACACCTACCGGCCGGCCCAGGCCGGGATCGGCTTCGGCGGCGGGTTCCGGCATGACCTCTTCGATCGCCGTGCCCGGGTGGAGCTCGAAGGCGGCATTACCCTCCGCAACTATCACATGCTCCGTGCGGACTTCGCGCTGCCTCGCCTCTTCGACGATCACCTGGAACTGGGCGTCGAAGCCAGCTACAAGTACCACCCGCAGGAGGATTTCTACGGCGCCGGGATCGATTCCCTTCAGGAGAACCGTACCAACTACGAGTACACGGGCACGGAATACCAGGGCCGCGCGGTCTTCAAGCCTCGCTCGTGGCTGCGCCTGGGGTCCCGGTTCAGCGATCTCGCGACTTCGGTCGGATCCGGCACCGACGACCGCTTTCCCTCGATCGAGACGATGTTCGACGACCAGTCGGCGCCGGGCCTCGCCGCGCAGCCCGACTATCTCTATGCTGATGCGTTTGCGACCATCGACTACCGCGACGAGCGGGGCAACGCGCGCGACGGCGGGTACTACTCGGTGGCGCTGAAGAAGTATTCCGACCGCACGCTCGATCGCTACAGCTTCACCAGCGTCGACATGCTGTTCCAGCAGTTCGTGCCCATTTTCGACAAGAAGCGCGTGTTCGCGTTCCAGACCGGAATCATCACGACGTCGTCCGCCGACGGACAGGAAGTGCCGTTCTTCATGCGGCCGACGGTCGGCGGCAGCCGCACGCTCCGCAGCGTGTCGGAGTACCGCTTCCGCGACACGAACGCGTTGTGGATCAATGCCGAGTACCGGTGGGAAGCCTTCGGTCTGCTCGATATGGCCCTCTTCACCGACTTCGGCCACGTCGCGGCGAAGCCCTCGGATCTGAGCTTGTCCGATCTGAAGCACGGCTACGGCATCGGCTTCCGCTTGAAGACGGCACAAGCGGTGTTCTTCCGCTTCGACATCGGTGTGGGTGCCGGCGAAGGCATTCAGTACGTCATCAAATACAGCAGGGCATTCTGAGCCGATGCGTGTGATCCCGTCTTCCTCGAAGCTGTTCCCCGGCCGGCTGATCGCCGCGGGCCTGATTTGCGGCGTGGCCCTGTGGATGGCCACGGCTCCGGCAACTGGCGCGAACGCCAAGTTCTACTCGGACGATCCGATCTGGCGCGATCCGGAAACGCAGGACGCGTCCCAGACCAAGGCCCTCGAGCTCAGCGGTCAGTACCGACCTGATCGAGAACTCGTTTCTCGGCGCCGGCGAGACGACGGACTCTCGCGCGCTGAACGTCAATACGGTCGACGAGGTCCCCGACTCGAGCTGGTTCACCAACCGGATCGGACCGCGCATGAGCGGACCGCCGAACATCCCCGATCTCGTGAAGGGTGCCGATACGGGGAGTGGTCCGGCGCCTGGGACGTGGACGGTGACCAGCCGCAAGAGCGAGGGCGTCACCCCCGGCTTCACCATCAGGGACAGCGCCGGCGTGATCTACTGGATCAAGTTCGATCCCAAGGGCTTCCCCGAGATGGCCAGCGGCGCTGAAGTCATCTCGACGAAGTTCTTCCATGCGTTCGGCTATCACGTACCGGAGAACTACATCGCCACGCTGCGGCCCCAGGAACTGGAGATCGCGCCTGACGCGACGATGAAGGACGAGGACGGGCGGCGGCGGCGGCTGACCCGCAAAGACATCGACGACATTCTCGAGAACGCCGCCGCCCAGCCTGACGGCACCTACCGCGTGCTCGCCAGCCGCAATCTCACGGGCCGCGTGCTCGGACCGTTCCGGTACTACGGCACCCGCCCGGACGATCCCAACGACATTCATCCGCACGAGCACCGGCGCGAACTGCGCGGGCTATCGGTGTTCGCGGCGTGGCTCAATCATGACGAGGTGCGCAGCACGAACTCGCTGGATACGGTCGTCCCGGCGGGCAGCCGGCAGATCGTGCGTCATCATCTGCTCGATTTCGGGTCGACCCTTGGCAGCGGAAGCGTCAAGGCGCAGAGCCGCCGCGCGGGCAACGAGTTCGTGTGGGAGTCGCGCCCGACGGTCATCACGATGCTGACGCTGGGCCTCTACGTGCGTCCCTGGCTCAAAGTGGACTACCCCGATGTCCCGTCGGTCGGGCGGATCGAGTCGACCTACTACCGCGCCGAGGAGTGGAAGCCGGATTATCCGAACCCGGCATTCAAGAACGCCCGGCCCGAAGACCGGTTCTGGGCCGCGCGCATCGTCGCCGCCTTCACAGACGATGCGGTAGCGGGCGTGGTGCGGGCGGCGGGATATTCACATCCGGAGGCGACGGACTACATCACCAAGACGCTGCTCGAGCGCAAGACCAAGGTGCTCGCGGCCTGGCTGAACGGCACGAATCCAGTCGTCAACGTCACGCTCAGCAACTCGGGAGAGCTGGCATTCGACAACGCGGCCGAAAAGGCCGGAGTAGGCAAGCCGGCAGACCGGTACACGGTGCAGTGGTCGCGGTTCGACAACGCCACCGGCACTCATCACGACACCGGCGCCGAGGAGACGCTGTCGGGGCCCCGCGGTCAGGCGCCCGCGGCGCTGTTGTCGGCGCGGCCCGACTACATCTCCGCACGGCTGCGCGCGTTTCACGCGGATCATCCCGCCTGGTCGCATCCGCTCGTCGTGTATTTCCGCAGGGCCGGTGACGGGTGGTCGCTCGTCGGGCTCGAGCGGAACCCGTGAACGCGCGGATTGCGATCGCGGGCGCCGCCCTGGCGCTCATCGCCGCCGCGTTTGCGTTCAAGGCTTCCGAGAAGATGCCGGATTTCGACGTGTACTGGCGCGCCGGCGCCCGAGCCCTCGTGGCCGAGCCGCTCTACCGGGAGGAGGACGGCCACTACCAGTTCAAGTACCTGCCGGCGTTCGCGATTCTCGCGATTCCCGCCGCTCTCCTGCCGCTCCCCGTCGCCAAAGGGATCTGGTTCACGATCTCCACAGGACTCGTCGCCGTCGTGCTTGCCGCGAGCCTGACGCTGCTCCCTTCGCGTCTGAAACGGGTTCCGGTGCTCCTTGCGATCACGCTGGTGGCAATGGCCAAGTTCTACGGCCACGAGCTCGTGCTGGGACAGGTGAACCTGCTGTTTGCGGCGATCGTGCTGCTCGCCGTCCAGCTCGTCGTTCGCGGGCGCTCGACGGCGGGCCTCCTCGTGGCGCTCGCGGTGGTGATCAAGCCGTATGCGGTGATCTTCGTCCCATGGCTCGGCGCGCAGCGCGCGACTCGCGCGCTCGCCGCGGCGCTCGTGGGGATGATTGCGGCGCTCTCGCTGCCGGTCGCGCTGTACGGACTTCAGGGCACAATCGATCTGCACGAAGAGTGGTGGCGGACGGTGACCGAATCGACCGCGCCGAACCTGCTCAACGCCGACAACGTGTCGCTGGCCGGGATGTTCGCCAAATGGTTTGGGCCCGGCCGGACGGCCGCGTCGCTCACGCTGGCGACGTCGGTGGCGCTCGTCGGCGCCGCGGCGCTGGTGTTCGGTCTGCGTCGCGGAGTCGGCGCGCCGGAAGGGCTCGAAGCGGCCCTGCTCTTGACCTGCATCCCCCTCCTGTCGCCGCAGGGCTGGGACTACGTGTTCCTGCTTTCGACACCCGCCGTCATGTATCTGGTGAATTACGACCGGATGCTGCCGGGCGTGATGCGCGTCCTGACCTGGATCGCGCTCGCGATCGTCGCCTTCTCGCTCTACGACGTCATCGGCCGCCGCGCCTACGCCGGCTTCATGGCCCTGTCGGTGGTGACCGTCTGCTATCTCGTCGTCGTTGCCGCGCTCGTGACGTCGAGAGTGCGTCGAATCGCCTGATATCATCCCGCGATGGCCGTCCTCGCGACGCGGGCGCTCGTCCTGCTGCTGGCAGCGAGCACGGCGTCGGCTTGCTCTGACGCGCAGAACATGTCCGCTCCAGATCTCCCGGCCGCCCACGTGCCAGGCCCCGGCGTTCCGCTGGCGCTCGCCGAAGATCGCGCGGCGCGCGTGAGCGACGTCAGGTACGAGCTGCACGTCACGGTTCCCGACGCCGTCGAGAAGCCCGTCAGCGGCAAGGTCACGGTGCGCTTCAGGCTCACCGACGCCTCGCGTCCGCTGGCGCTCGATTTCGCCGGCCCGGCCGGGAGCATCCGCGGCGTTCAGGCGCAGCGGCGCGCGGTAACGGCGCTGGTGCGCGACGAGCACGTCGTATTTCCGGCAGGAGCGCTGCAGACGGGCGAGAACGAGCTGAGTCTCTCGTTCGATTCCAGCGATCTCGCGCTCAACCGCAACCGCGAGTTCATGTACACGCTGTTCGTGCCGGCGCGGGCGCGTCTCGCCTTTCCATGTTTCGATCAGCCCGACATCAAGGCCCGCTACTCACTGTCGCTGGAGATCCCAGCCGGATGGGAGGCGCTCACGAACGGCGCCGAACGGGCACGCAGCGACGCACCGGGCGGAACGCGCCTCTCTTTCAACGACACGAAGCCGATCTCCACCTACCTGTTCGCGTTCGCCGCCGGGAAGTTCAGCGTCGAAACCGCAGAACGTGCGGGACGGCGATTCCGGATGCTCCATCGCGAAACCGATGCGCAGAAAGTCGCGCGGAATCGCGACGCCGTCTTCGATCTGCACGCCTCCGCGCTCGCCTGGCTGGAGCAGTACACGTCGATCCCGTATCCGTACGAAAAATTCGACTTCCTGCTGGTGCCGTCCTTCCAGTTTGGCGGGATGGAGCATCCCGGCTCGATTTTTTACAACGCGGCGACCCTGCTCCTCGATCCATCCGCGACCCAGAACCAGAAGCTCGGACGCGCCAGCCTCATCGCGCACGAGACCGCGCACATGTGGTTCGGCGACCTGGTGACGATGAAGTGGTTCGACGATGTGTGGATGAAGGAAGTATTCGCGAACTTCATGGCGGCGAAGATCGTGAATCCCACCTTTCCCGAGATCAATCACGACCTTCGCTTCCTGTATGCGCACTATCCGGCGGCGTACAAGGTCGATCGCACGGCGGGCACCAACGCGATCCGGCAGCGGCTCGCCAACCTGAACGAGGCCGGCAGTCTGTACGGCGCGATCATCTATCAGAAAGCGCCGGTCGTAATGCGCCAGCTGGAGATGATCGTGACGCCAGACGGCCTGCGCGACGGCCTGCGTGAGTACTTGAAGCAGCATTCGTTCGCCAACGCGACCTGGCCGGATCTGATCCGCCTGCTCGACGGCCGGACGCCCGAAGATCTCGAAGCGTGGAGCCGCGCCTGGGTCGAAGAAGCCCGGACGCCCGATCGTGAACACGAGCGTGCGACACCAGCGGCACGGGCTTCTTGTTGATGACATTCACCCAGAAGGATCCGGCAGCCGAGCGCGACCTGAAGTGGACGCAGCGGTTGAAGGTCGTCGTGGGCCATGCCAACAGGATGCAGACGATCGACCTGAGGATGAAGGACGCCGAGACGAGCGTATCGACGCTCCATGTCGACCGGCCGCCGCATTTCGTCCTTCCGACCGGCGGCGGCATCGGATACGGCGACTTCGTGCTGGACGAGGCGAGCAGGCGCTATCTGCTCGAGCACCTGCCCGGCATCGAGGATGAACTGACCCGCGGCGCGGCGATCGTCACGCTCTGGGAGGAGATGCTCGGCGAACGTGTTGACGCCCGGGGCTCTGTTCGAGCTGCTGGTGCGGGCATTGCCTCGCGAGGCGGACGAGCTGAACGTTGGGCGCATGCTCACGTACCTGGCGCGTCTGTTCTGGAAATTCCTCTCACCAGAGGAGCGGGAGGCGCGTGCTGCAGCGCTCGAGACGTTGTTGCGGGCGGGGCTTGGCGCGGCGAAGACGCCGAGCCTGAAGTCCGCCTGGTTCAACGCGCTCCGTGACGTCGCGCGAACGCCGGCGACCGTCGCGTGGCTCGAGAACGTGTGGCGCAAGTCGGAGACCGTGCCCGGCCTGACGCTCGCAGAGCCAGACTTCATCGTCCTGGCGCTCGAGCTGGCGGTCCGGGAGGTCGGCGCGTGGAAGACGATCCTCGACGAACAGCACGCACGGATCCAGAACCCGGATCGGAAGGCCCAGTTCGAGTTCGTCGTGCCGGCGTTGTCGGCCGACGTCAGGACGCGAGCCGCGTTCTTCGAACGGCTGCGGGACGTGAAGAATCGTGGCCGCGAGGCGTGGGTGCTGCAGGGACTGAACTATCTGCACCATCCGCTGCGCGCGGCGTCGTCTGAAGGCTACATCCCACCGAGTCTCGAGCTCGTGCAGGAGATTCAGCGGACGGGCGACATCTTCTTCCCGAAGAGCTGGGTGGACGCGACGCTCAGCGGGCATCAGTCCGCGAGCGCCGCGTCTATGGTGAGATCATTCCTCGAGCAGGTTCCGAAGGAGTATCCGGAGCGGCTGCGGCGGAACATCCTGTCGTCGGCGGACGACCTGTTCCGCGCCAGCCGCATCCTGAAACGATGACGGCGGGATTCCGGGGATGGCGGGGCGCGCTTAGGAACGCGCCGGGGCCATACCAGACCGCTTCCGCGAACTGCGGCGGCGGACGAAGAGCATGCCTACGACACCGACGAGCATGATTGCGATTGCTGCGAACATTTCCAGGGACCTCCAGCCCTGTCGTTCGCAAGCCCGGTGCCTGATGAGTCGGCCTTCTTGGAGAGCCCGGCAAGGCTGGCGTTTCCAGACGTTTACAACCAGACCGAACCCCGCAGCGACGGTGGCCGCTCCCCGGGTCACCGACGAATCGGTTCACCGGCTTGCAGTTTTCGCCGTGAATGGGGCGGCCACCCGATGACACTTTTCGTCACCCGGTGATGTCGAAGATCCGCATACTCGTGACCGGCGGCACGTTCGACAAGGAATACGACGAGCTGAGCGGCCGCCTCTATTTCAAGGACACGCACGTTCCCGAAATGCTCCACCGCGGGCGGTGCCGGATCGACGTCGAAGTGGACACGGTGATGATGATCGACAGCCTGGACCTCGACGAGCGGGGACGCGGCGAGATCGTGCGACGATGCCAGGAGTCGCCCGAGACGAGCATCGTGATCACGCACGGCACCGACACCATGGTCGAGACTGCACGGGCGCTGGCGCTGGCGGTCTTGACCGGGAAGACCATCGTGCTCACCGGCGCGATGGTGCCGTACGCGTTCGGCAGCTCCGACGGGCAGTTCAATCTCGGCAGCGCGCTGTCGTTCGCGCAGGTGCTGCCGCCTGGGGTCTACGTCGCGATGAACGGGCAGCATTTCCCCTGGGACCAGGTACGCAAGAACAGGGCAACCGGCGTCTTCGAATCGGTCGATCCGCAATGACCAGCACGACTCTGCGCTCGCGCCTGCCTTCGGTCGGCACCACGATCTTCACCGTCATGTCGAAACTGGCGGCGGACGTCGGCGCCATCAACCTGTCGCAAGGCTTCCCCGACTTCGACTGCGATCCCGCGCTCGTGGACGCCGTGCAGCGCGCGATGCGCGCGGCGCTCAACCAGTACGCGCCGATGCAGGGCGCGCTGGCGCTGCGCGAGGCGATCGCCGCCAAGTACGCGCACTACTACGGCGCCGCCTACGATCCGGACACCGACATCACCGTGACGTCTGGCGCCACCGAAGCGATCTTCGACGCGGTCGCGTCCGTCGTACACCCCGGCGACGAAGTCATCGTGCTGGAACCGTGCTACGACTCGTACGTTCCGGCGATCGAGTTGAACGGCGGCGTGCCGGTGGTCGTCCCGCTGCGGCTGCCCGACTACCGGATTGACTGGCAGGCGGTCCGGGATGCGATCACGCCGCGGACGCGCCTGCTGATGATCAACTCGCCGCACAATCCGACCGGATCGATCATCACCGAACCGGATATTGCGGCGCTGCGGTCCATCGTCGCCGACACCGACATCTTCATCGTCAGCGACGAAGTCTACGAGCACATCATCTTCGACGGCGCGCGCCACGAGAGCATGGCCCGCTATCCCGACCTCGCCGCGCGCTCGTTCGTCATCGGTTCGTTCGGCAAGACCTATCACGTGACCGGCTGGAAGATCGGGTATGCGGCCGCCCCGGCCGCGCTGACGGCCGAGTTGCGCAAGGTCCACCAGTTCGTGACGTTCAGCACGATCACGCCGGTGCAGCACGCGATCGCCGAGTTCCTGGCCGCCCGCACCGGACTCGACGAGCTGCCCGGTTTCTATCAGCGGAAACGGGATCTGTTCCTGGAGCTGATGGAGGGATCGCGATTCCGCCCGCTGCCGTGCCGGGGGACCTACTTCCAGCTGATGGACTACTCCGCGATCAGCGACAAGCCCGACGCGGACTTCGCCATCTGGATGACGCGCGACCATGGCGTCGCGTCGATTCCAACGTCACCGATGCTGCACAGGACGCGGGCGCCGCTGGTGGTCCGGTTCTGCTTCGCGAAGCAGGACGACACACTCCAGCGCGCGGCGGAGCGACTGCGGAAGATCTGATGGGACGACGCAACAAGCAGCAAGTACCAAGGAGCAACGGGGCAAGGGGCAAGCGTACGACACGTGAAGGAACAGGAAGGACATGAGCGATTCAATTCAGGGCCTGTCCCCCTACTGCCTGTCCCTATTCCGCCGGATCGTGCGTACAGGCGGGGGGCTCGACATAGTCGGGCGAGATCTCGCGGCACTCGCGATCGAGCAGCGCCGGCATCACGGCGGGCGACAGACGCAGGACGGGACCCGTGCCGGGCGGACTGAGCGGATATAGACGCATTTCTCCGTTTCGCCCGACCGCGGACGGACCAGCGTCGAGTTCCGACAACGTGCGCTGACCCGTGAAGCGTTCGCGAAACTCCGCGTCTTCCCAGTCCTCGAGCAGCAGATACATCGGGACGCCGCGCTGCTGCAGCGCCGCGATCGCACGGTCGAGCCATTCACGCTCCAGCCAATCCCAGCGGAGCGTCAGCCTGCCCGCGTGGTACCGGACGCTGCCGCTATGCTGCATCGTCACAATCACGGCATCGGCGGGTGTGTTGTCGGCGATGTATGCCGCTGCTTCGACGTAGCGCTGTTCGCCCAGCCCGATCGACGTGACGCCGTGCAGATCGGCGAACCAGACGGCATATCCGACGGCGACGGCGAGAAACGCGGCGGGAGCGGCAATGCGGACGGTGACGGAGCCGCGCGCGGCCCAGTCAATCGCGTCGGCGCAGAGCAGGAACGCGATCGGAACGCCGGGCAGCAGAAAACGGAGGAACCACCAGGCAGAAAACGGAGTGTAGAAGAGATAGAGCAGGCCCAGCACGACTCCGAACGCGATCACGACGGCGACTTCGCGTCCCATGTGAGCCCGCCGCCGGAAGAGCGCGATGACGAAGAGGAATGCGAGAGGTCCCTGGCTGTCCCACCACCAGCCCGCATATTGCCGCAGGTTCCTCGCCGCGTAATCGAGGGAGAACCCCGGCGCCAGGTCGCCGTAGCCGGACGTGAGCGGCGATCCATAGAGCAGGTTGTTCACCCATCCGATGAACAACGCCGCCGGCACGCTGCCCATCGCGAACAACACCGTCCGGACGGCAATCGACCGCACATCGCGAAGACGGACGATGGTCAGGAGCCAGGGGAAGATCGCCAGCGGCACGAGATTCGGTCGAATCAGAATCGCGACTCCCGTGAGCAGGCCGGACGCGAGCGCGCTGCGCGGCGTCGCCGGCACGGCCAGGGCCAGGGCTCCGGTCCAGAACGCGGCAGAAGGCACGTCGGCCATCGGCGTCAGCGCCATGAACAGGACGAGCGGGCTGCAGGCCACGAGCGCCGCGGCGACGGCGCCCTGCGCCGTGCCGAACAGCCGCCGGCCCAGGAGAAACGTGAAGATCACGAGCAGGGCCCCGCAGATCGGTCCGACGAGGTAGGGACCGCATGACGAGATCAACCGTCCTGCTGCCATCAGCAGTGGCAGGCCCGGCGCGTAGGTCGGCACCATGGCCTCACCGGCGCCGATCCGGTAGCCGAGCGGCGCGAAGGTCTGCTTCGCGTTGGGCCACTGAAACGGGTCGGCGTACGACTGATCGATCCGCAGCGCTCCACGAAGCCACAGCGCGGACTGGCTGACGTATCCGGATGGATCGGAGGCCGCTGCCGCCCGCACGCCGTAGAGGACGCCGACGATCACCACGCCCGCGGCCATGAGCCACACGGCGGCCGCAGCCCGCCGGCGAAGGGCCGGCCGCCACTGCTCCAGGCTCGACTCGAGCCATTCCCGATAAGCCAACCGCCAGGCGAGGGCCGCCGGCACGACGGCAATCAGCAGCACGCGCACCGCGTTGCGCGACGAGATGCGCACGGGTCCGAGCTCGATGCGAAAGCCGCCGGTGATGGCAATCGCGGCGGCCCAGACCGCCAGCACACCGGCGATGACCAGCAGCCGTCTGGCCCACCGGAGTGTGCGTTCCACTGTCTGGGGCATGCCTCATCGTAATCCGACCGCCGCGGCCGCCGCTTGCGAACCAGGCGAACAACCGCGCGCGGCATTTGCGCCGCCGCGGTCAGCGATGGGAGAATGCGCGTCTTGCGCTCGAATCCAACGAGCGTCATTCGACATTGTGGAGACGTGATCGCATGAAGTCCCTGGATATCGCTCTGCGTGGCGTGCTGCTCGCGGCCGGCGCCCTGACCGCCATCGCCGCATTGCATGGGCAGGGAACGCCCGGCTTGACGTCGGACGCTCTCAACCCGATCGCGTTCCGCAGTCTCGGTCCAAGCCTCACGACCGGCCGCATCTCGGACGTTGCCGTGGATCCCAGGAATTCGAACGTCTGGTATGTCGCAGTCTCTTCGGGGAACCTGTGGAAGACGGAGAATCGCGGCAACACCTGGATGCCGATCTTCGAGGACTACGGATCCTTCTCGCTCGGCGTCGTGACCGTCGATCCGAGGGACTCGAACGTCGTCTGGCTCGGCACGGGCGAGAACAACAATCAGCGCAGCGTCGCGTTCGGCGACGGGGTCTACAAGTCCACCGACGCGGGCAAGACCTGGAAGCGCATGGGCCTCGAGAATTCCGAGCACATACAGAACATCGTCATCGATCCACGCAACTCGAACGTCGTGTTCGTCACGGCGATTGGCCCGCTGTGGTCAGCCGGCGGCGATCGTGGTCTCTACAGGACCACCGACGGGGGCCAGACGTGGAAGGCCATCCTCACGATCAGCAAAGACACCGGCGTGACCGATCTGATCATGGATCCGAAGAACCCCGACGTGTTGTACGCGGCGGCGTATCAGCGGCGGCGCGCAGTCGGCCAGCTGATCGGCGGCGGACCCGAGAGCGGCATCTACAAGTCGACCGACGGCGGACAGAAATGGACGAAGCTCTCGAAGGGGCTTCCGACCGTTGAGATCGGCAGGGTCGGCCTCGGGATCAACTGGCGCAATCCCCGCACCGTCTACGCGCTCGTGACCTCGCAGCTCGGTCAAGGCGGGTTCTATCGATCGGACGACGCGGGCGCGAGCTGGGTGCGGATCGGCCGTTCCGTCGGCGGAGGCCGTGGCGGCGGGCGTGCCGGCGCGGCGGGAGGCCAGGCCGCCGCTCCCCCGCAGCCATGCGGACCTGCCGATCCGAATCCACAGAAGCCGGCGCCGGACGCTGCCCCGCAGGGCGGGCGCGGCGGCGCGACCGACGACTGCTATCGCGGCGGCGATCCGGGCTACTACAACGAGATCTTCGTCGACGCGCACGATCCCGAGACCATCTGGTCCTTGCAGACCAACGTCGACCGCAGCACGGACGGCGGCAAGACCTGGCAGACGGTGCCGATGCCGGGCGTTCATGTCGATCACCACGACATCGTCTTCGATCCGAATGACAAGAATCACGTCATCCTCGGCAACGACGGCGGCCTTTACGAGACCTATGACGGCATGAAGACGTGGCGGCATTTCACGAACCTGCCGCTCTCGCAGTTCTATCGCGTCAACACGGACAACACGAAGCCCTTCTACAACGTGTGCGGCGGCATGCAGGACAACGGGACGATCTGCGGACCTTCGCGCACGGTCAACCGCGTCGGCATCCGCACGAGCGACTGGTACAGCGTCGGGGGCGGTGACGGCTTCCAGGCGCGAGTCGATCCCGAGGAACCGCAGACCGTCTATGTCCAGTCGCAGAACGGCAGCCTCAGCCGGCTCGACCTGCGCAGCGGCCGCTCGACGGCAATCCGGCCGACGTCGCAGAATACGACCGTGGACGGCAAGCCGCCGGCTCCGGCGCCGGCGGCCACGGAAGGCGGACAGGGCGGCCGCGGCAGCGGCTTGAGCGGACTGGGCGGCCGCGGCGGCGGCGCCGGCGGGGGCCGAGGCCAGACGCTGGGCCGCTGGCACTGGGACGCCCCTCTCATCATCAGCCCGCACAACAGCCGGCGCCTGTACTACGGCGGCGAACGGCTCTATCGAAGCGACGATCGCGGCGAGTCGTGGGTCACGGTGAGCCCGGATCTGACGCGCCAGCTCGACGCGGCCAAGATCGAGATCATGGGCAAGGTCTGGCCGACCTATTCCGTCGCGTTCAATCAGGCAACGACCACGCTGAGCACCATCACCTCCATCGACGAATCCCCGCTGCTGGACGGCCTGATCTACGCCGGCACGGATGATGGACTCGTGCAGATCACCGAAGACGGCGGCAAGACCTGGCGCAAGGCCGAGAAGTTGTCCGGCGTGGCTGAGTACTCCTACGTCACCGATGTCTTCACTTCGCCTCGCGACGCCGGCACGGTCTTCGTGACGTTGAACAACTATCAGCGCGGCGACTACAAGCCATACATCGTGAAGAGCACGGATCGCGGGCGCACCTGGACATCGGTCTCGGGCAACCTGCCGGAGCGGTCAGGGGTCTGGAGCGTCGTGCAGGATCACATCAACGGCAACCTGTTGTTCGCCGGCCTCGAGTTCGGAGTGTGGTTCTCCGTCGATGGCGGCCAGCAATGGCTGCAGCTCAAGGGAGGCATCCCGACGATTCAAGCGCGCGATCTGCACATCCAGCGCAAAGAGAGCGATCTCATCGTCGGCACGTTCGGCCGCGGCGTTTACGTGCTCGATGATTACTCGGCGCTGCGCGAGCTCACCGCGCAGACATTGACCGAGGACGCGAAGCTGCTGCCGCTGCGCGATACCTACGCGTTCGAGGAACTCGGCCAGCAGAGCGCGGCGTGGGGAAACATCACGACGCCGAATCCACCGATCGGCGCCGCGTTCACCTACACGGTCGGCAAGCCGCCGGAGGGTGATGCCAAGCTGGTCCTGACCATCACCGACGACGGCGGACGCCAGATCCGGCGGCTCGACGTGTCGAAGTCGGCCGGCATCAACCGCGTCACGTGGAATCTTCGGGGAGAGCCGCCGGCTGGCGGTGGTCGGGGAGGCGGTGGCTCAGGCCGTGGCGGCGGCGCGGCAGACACGGCCGGCGGAGCCGGTGGAGACGAGCAGCCCGCGTTCGCCGGGTTCGGGCGTGGCAACCAGGCGCCGCTGGTGGCGCCAGGCCGCTATCGGGCAACGCTCGGCCGCCTGAGCGGTGACACTGTGACGCCGATCGGCCAGCCGCAGACGTTCGTCATCATGCCCCTGGCACGCTGATCGATCGGTTCAAGAGAACGACGCGCGACGCGTCAACGCGGCGCGCGGGGTGCCGGCGGGGTCTGGCCGCCTCCGTCGGCGCCCCGCACCGCGGCCATCGCCAGCGCGATCATCGAGCCGACGTCGGCGACGTTGGCCGGCAGCACCAGCGTGTTGCTCTTCTTCGCCAGCTCGCCGAACTGTCCGATGTACTGCTCGGCAACGCGCAGCTGCACCGCCTCATAGCCGCCCGGGAGCTTGATCGCTTCGGCAACGCGGCGGATGCCCTCGGCGGTCGCGCTCGCCACCGCCATGATCGCAGACGCCTGGCCTTCGGCCTCGTTGATCTGCTGCTGCTTGCGCGCCTCGGAATGCTTGATCGTCTCCTGCTTCGCGCCTTCTGCGGTGTTGATCGCCGCGTCGCGCGCGCCTTCCGACGTCAGGATCACCGCCCGCTTCTCGCGCTCGGCCCGCATCTGCTTTTCCATCGCTGCGAGGATGTCCTGGGGCGGCGTGATGTTCTTGATCTCGTAGCGCAGCACCTTCACGCCCCACGCCTCGGACGCCTTGTCCAGCTCGCTGACGACGGCGGTGTTGATGTTCGTGCGTTCCTCGAACGTCTTGTCGAGATCGATCTTGCCGACCTCGCTGCGCAGGGTCGTCTGCGCCAGCTGGCTGATGGCGAACATGTAATCCGAGATGCCGTAGGAGGCCCGTTCCGGGTTCAGCACCTTCAGGTAGAGCACGCCATCCACGCCGACCTGCACGTTGTCGCGGGTGATGCAGACCTGGGCGGGAATGTCGACGGCTGATTCCTTCAGCGAGTGGCGATAGCGGATCGCGTCGATGAACGGAAACAGGATGTGAAACCCGGCGCCGAGCGTGGCCGAATACCGCCCCAGCCGCTCGACGACGTAGGCACTCTGCTGCGGCACCACGATGGCCGTCTTCGCAATGACGATCAGCACGAAGACCGCGAGGATGAAAAACAGTACCAAGCCGCCGGTCATCAGTGTGCTCCTTCAGGCTCGAGAAAAATCATCAGACGCTCGGCTCGCACGACCGTGCATCGTTGTCCACGGACGATCACCGCCCGGCTGCTGTTGCGCGCCGACCATACCGTGCCGCGCAGCTCCGCCCGTCCGACCCCACCGGGCACGATGTCTTCGAGCGGCATCGCCACTTCCCCGACGAGCGAGTCCATGTCGTCGACGCCGGGCCGATCGAGCTGCAGCCAGCGCAGCACCGGGCCGCGAAACACGACGAGCGACGCGACCGACATGATGGAAAAGAGCAGGAACTGCCACCAGAGCGGGCCGGCAAGATCGAATAGGTGGAGGGCGCCAATCGCGAGAGCCGCGATGCCGAAAAAGATGACGTAGAACCCGCCCGAGGCTGCCATCTCGAGGGCGACGAGGATCAGCCCTATCAACAGCCAGTGCCACCACTCCATGGGTGCGGGGATTGTAATGCATCCCGGGAGGGGCCAGCCGGATCGCTTCGAGTCGAGCCGCGTTTCCGCGAGTTTTGACAGCCCCGCGGGCGACTTTTCGGGGATTTCTCTCGAAAATCCCCGCCGGCGGGTGGCAGTGCGATTGCTCCGTGTCCCTGAATGGCACCCTCGTCCACGCGGGCTATCGATGCGCCGGCCGGGTTCGTGCCGTTCGACCTCTCGGACACCGCGCAATCAATCACGTCGCGGTTCGAGAAGGTCGCGCGGACGTGGCCCGATCGCCTCGCCGTCCAGTCCGGAGGCATGAGCTGGACGTACGCGGAGCTCGATGAAGCCGCGAGCCGGATTGCGTTCGATATCAGGAGAGCCGTTCCCACGGCGCCGCAGCCCGTGGCGCTCCTGCTCGGTCAAGGACCGCGCCTGCTCGCCTCGATCCTCGGGATCCTGAAAGCCGGGCATTTCTACGTCCCTCTCGACGCAACACACCCGCGGCCGGCGATCGCCCGCATCCTCCAGGACTGCGGCGCCCGGCTGATCGTCACCGACTCGGCCCGTCATCCAGTCGCCGCTGATGTTTCGGCGTCATCCGCGGGTCCCGTGCATCCGGCCATCGTCAACGCCGATCTCTCGCGCGGGCGCTTCAAGGGGATCGTGTCGTCGGTCCGTGTCAAACCGGACGCGCTCGCCTGCATCTACTACACGTCTGGAACGACGGGACGGCCGAAGGGGGTGATGGACACTCACCGCAACGTGCTGCACAACGTCATGCGGTACACGAATGGCCTCGGGATCAACCCGGACGACCGGCTGTCACTTCTCCAGTCGCCTACGTTCAGCGGTGTCATGTCCAGCCAGTTCGGCGCCCTGCTGAACGGCGCCGCGGTCTTCCCTTACGACATCCAGGCCGAGGGTCTCGCACGGATCGCCTCGTGGCTCCTCGAAGAACGGATCACGATCTATCACTCCGTTCCCGCGATCTTCCGCCATATGCTCCGGGCCGCGAGCGGCCCGCAGCAGTTCCCGGACATCCGTGTCGTACGGCTCGAAGGAGACGGCGCCAGCCTCACGGACGTGGCCCTGTTCAACGAGCACTTTCCCAAGACCTCGGTTCTTGCGCACGGACTCGGAGCGACCGAGTGCGGCCTCGTCTGCCGCTTCGTGATCGAGAACGGCATGGCTGTGCCCGGCGGGAACGTGCCCGTCGGCTACCCTGTCGAGGACATGCGCGTGCGAGTCCTGGACGACCAGCGAAACGAGGTGCGGGCAGGAGAGATCGGCGAGATAGCGGTGGAGAGCCGCTACCTGTCTCCCGGCTACTGGAAGCGCCCTGATCTCACACTTGCGGCATTCACCGCCGGAGTGATGCCCGGCACCCGTCTGTACAGGACGGGAGACCTCGGCCGCCTGGCGCCCGACGGCTGCGTTGAACATCTGGGCCGGAAAGACGGGCAGGCGAAGGTTCGCGGCCAGCGGATCGACGTCGAAGGCGTGGAAGCCGCGATTGTATCCACGAAGCTGGTTCGCGAGGCGGTCGTCATCGTGAGGCCCTCGAGCGGCCGGGACGCGCGGTTGACCGCGTATGTCGTCCCGAACGACGGCGGCCTCAGCACCTCGTCGCTCAGACGTCAACTCACGCACCTGCTGCCGCCGCAGTCGGTGCCTTCGCGATTCGTGTGCCTGCCTGCGCTGCCGCTGACGGCGAATCACAAGCTGGATCGAGCCGCGCTGCCTGGCGTCACGTCCGTCCGTCCGGCACTCGAAGTGCCGTATGTCGCGCCGCGCACGGACCTGGAACGTACGCTCGCGTCGATCTGGGAAGTCACGCTCGATGTCGCATCGATAGGAGTCCTCGACGATTTCTTCGATCTCGGTGGGGACTCACTCGACGCGGCGGCGATGCTTGCGCGCTTCTCCGCCAAGTCCGGCCGCACGCTGCCGCCGGCGGCGCTGTTCGAAGCGCCGACGATCGAACGGCTGGCGCGATTGATCGACGGCGCTGCGGTTGACGGGGCTGGAGGACCCACTGACGGCGGGCCCCGAATCGCGGAGCAGGCGCCGCTCGTCCGGGTCCAGCCGAACGGATCGCGCGCGCCGTTCTTTTTCCTCCATGCCGAGTACGGCGGCACCGGTTCGTACTGCGCGAACGTGGCCCGTCACCTCGGAGAGAACCAGCCGTTCTTCGGGCTGTCCCCGTTCGGCCGCGACGGCGAACCGGTTCCGTCCAGCATCGAAACGCTGGCCACGGCTTATCTCGACGTTGTCCGGAAGGAACAGCCTCGCGGCCCGTACTATCTCGGCGGCTTCTGCAGCGCGGCGGTCGTGGCGTGGGAGATGGCGCACCAGCTCGGCGCGATGGGTCAGCGCGTCGCGTTGCTCGTCCTGATCGAGCCGCCATCGATCGAGAGCGGCTGGACGGCGCACGCGATCCACCGGGCAGCCCGCGTGGCGATCCACCCGGCAGGCGGCCCCGACGATCGCGTGAGGTTCCTGCAGCGGGCCATGCGGCTGGCGCGCCTCCGGTCGCTCCCCAAGCGTCTGCGCACCATCCGCGAGCTGCCAGGGCTCATCGCCCGGTCCGTGCGCAACGACATTCCGTCGGCGGACCGGAACGCCGCGATTGCGGCGATGTACCGCCGCGCCGTCGATGCGTACCTGCCGCCACCATTCGCCGGGCCCGTTCTATGTCTGCAGGCCGAAGGTGAGAACAATGCCCGCGCGGCCGCGGCATGGCGCCGGCTGTCATCCGACTTCGCCGTCCGGCGCATACCCGGCGATCACAACTCGTGCATCATCACCCACGCCAGGCCATTGGCGGCAGCCCTGGCCTCGCGCCTGGCAACAATCGGCTGACCAAGCACCGAGGCGCCGTAGCACTCCGCACGTAGCACGTAGCGCCAGCACGTAGCACCCAGCACATAGCACCCAGCACGTCAGTGCACCTCCACCCCCACCGGGCAGCTCACCCCGGTGCCACCTAGCCCACAGTAGCCGTCCGGGTTCCTGGCCAGGTACTGCTGGTGGTAATCCTCGGCGTAATAGAACTCTCGCGCCGGCATGATCTCGGTCGTGATGCGGCCGTAGCCGGACTTCGTCAGCTGCTCCTGATACGCCTGGCGCGAGCGTTCGGCGGCTTCGCGCTGCTTGTCATCGTAGTAGTAGATCCCGGAGCGGTACTGCGTGCCGACGTCGTTCCCCTGCCTCATGCCCTGGGTCGGATCGTGGCTCTCCCAGAACGTCTTCAGCATGGTGTCGTACGACACCTTCTTCGGATCGAACACGACGAGCACGACTTCGTTGTGCCCGGTCATGCCACTACAGACTTCGCGGTAGGTCGGATTCGGCGTGTAGCCGGCCGAATAGCCGACGGCAGTCGTGTAGACGCCCGGCAGCTGCCAGAACTTGCGTTCCGCACCCCAGAAGCAGCCCAGCCCGAACACGGCGCGTTCGGCGCCGTCCGGAAACGGCTCCTGCAGCCGTGCGCCGTTCACGAAGTGTCTGTCCGGCACCGGCATCGGTTCCTGCCGTCCTGGCAACGCGTCGTCCTTGGCCGGCATCCGTAGTTTGTTGTGCATTGAAGTCCCTTCCCCGAGCACACCTGAATCGAGGCTGGCGTTCCGTCGCTCCCGACGTCATTCTCCCGCCGCCACGATCAGGAACAGCACGACGATCAGTATGACGACAACGAGGGCCGCAATCTTCCAGAAGCTCTTCGGATACTCCCCCGCCATCCGCCCGGTATATCCATTAACCACAACCTGCCAGGGTTTGTTCCCATAGATATAGGTGAGCAGCCAGACGGGAACCAGGATGTGCTTGAACGTCTCACCGGAAAACGTCGGGAAGATTTCGAGATTCCGATGCGTGTCGCCAGGCACCTCCTGCGCGCACATGCCCCGCAGCTTCTCGGTCATGAGGTCCTTGGACCGCTGCGCCGCATCGACCAGCACGACCTGGTAATGCTCGACGACGAAGCCGGACAGGAAAGCGGCGGCGTAGGGCACGAGCTCGCCGGTCGGGAACGGCTCGATCTCATGGAGGAGCCGCGCCGACACGCCATGCGTCCCGGGCACCGGTTCATCGTCGAAAAAATGACTGACGGTTCCTGATGCCGGCTCCCAGCGGGTGTGTCGGACCTGCCGCGTCCGGCGCTGCCCTTTGTTGTCCCGGTAGGATTCGGTCGTGTAGTAGTAGTGGCCCGCTTCTGCACGCCACGGACAGACGACCTGCGCATCGAACGTCCAGTAGGGAATGTAGACGCCGTGGACGCGATCGACGAGAGCCCGCCGGCGGAGACTGTTCGGCGCGAACCATTTGCTCGCGTACCACCGCCGGATCTGTTCGCGAACGTCGGATTCGGACACCTTGAAGGGCAGCAGACTCTGCGGTCTGATCGGCGCTTTGATCTCTTCGTAGGGGAGAAGCTTCGGTGACCCGCAGAAGTCGCAATTCTCTCCGACGCGCGCCGGATCGAAGACGGACACGGCCTTGCAGCTCTGGCACTGGACGGAGCGGCGCTCCGCGAGCCAGCCCCGCGCCTCGTCGGGAAGCTCGCGCAGCGCCTTGACGAGATCGAGCTCGACGATCGCGCCGTCCGGATCGACGGAGAACGGCGTGACGGTTCCACAGAACGAGCAGACCAGCGTCTGCTTCGAAGGATTCCACTCGGCCTGTGCGCCGCAAGCGGCGCACGGGTATTTCTCGCGGGCGGCGAGCTGAGACATCCGCGTGATCGGCCGGTTGGATCAGCGCGCCAGGTACTCGTTCAGCGCCGATCGCTTCACGCGATAGGACGTCCCGATCTTCTTCGCGCTCAGCTCGCCGGATTCGATGATGCTGAGCACGTCCTGCTCGGGGACGCCGAGGACTTTCGCGACGTCGGCGGGCGCCAGCAGCTCCGGCGCCGCGGCGACGGCAGCCGCGCCCGCGCCTGCCGGCGACGACGCTCCCTGCTGCTGGAGTATCTGCTGCGCGATCGACATGCCGACGGCCATTTCCGTGGCCATCCCTCCAGCGCCGCCGCCCTTCTCCATGCCCTGGGCCATCTGGAACTTCACGTAGTCGTTCAGATTGCCCACCGCGGCCATGCTGGATCGCTTGTCCACCGCCTGTTCCACCTCCGGCGGCACGGACACGTTCTCGACGACGAAACTGGCGATCTGGATTCCGTACTTCGCGCCGACCACCGGATTGATGAGCGGCAGCAGCGCTTCGCCGAGCTCGGTATAGCGGCTGGCGACGTCGAACACCGGCACCTGCGCTGACGCGAGCGCATCGCCGAACACACTCACGATTCGCGAGCGCATGGTCTCGGCGAACTCGTCGAGCCGGAAGTTGTGATCGGATCCGGCGACCTCTTTCAGGAAGAGCTTCGTGTCCACGACCCTGAAGTCGAAGGTGCCGAACGCGCGGACCCGGACGATGCCGAGGTCGCTGTCCCGCATCATCACCGGATTCGCCGTGCCCCATTTGTTGCCGGTGAACAGCCGGGTGTTGACGAAATAGACGTCCACCTTGAACGGCGACTGCAGGCCGAACTTCCACGACTTCAGCCGGGTGAGGATCGGGATGTTGTCGGTCGTCAGCGTGTGCTTGCCCGGCCCGAACGTGTCGCCGAATTCGCCCAGATAGACGAACTGCGCCTGCTGCGACTCGCGCACGATGAGCTGCGCCCCGTTCTTGATGGCCTTGTCATCATCGGGGAACCGGAACGACAGCGTGTCACGCGAGTCGTCGGTCCACTCGATGATCTCGATCAGCTCGCCCTTGATGAAATCCATGATGCCCATCGTCAGAGCCTCCAAAGCGCTATTGTACTGATCACTCTTAGAGCACCAACTCGTAATACACCAGCGGCGTCTTCCGGTACGTCACCCGGCCCATCTCCCGGAATCCGCATTTCGCGTAGAACCCGCCGGCGCCGGCGGGCCCGTCGTAGGCATCCAGCCGGATGGCGTCGGCCGGCCAGCCGGCGGCAATCGTGTGCGCCTGCTTCAAGCAGCGGCGGCCGATGCCGCGGCGCTGCATCCCCGGCAGGACCGCCATGTCGGTCAGATACAGCGCCTTCCTGCACGGCGAAAAGTAGGCGGGGTCGATCGCCCACGGCTTCTTGCTGGCCAGCCGCAGCGTGCCGACAATCCGGTCGTCCTCACGAGCGAGCAGCACGCGCGACGTCATGACGTCGCGGAGTACGCTCTTCTCCGTCGCCGTCGCCGACCAGTGGCCGTGCCCGTAGCGGCGGGTGAGATCGGCGGCGACCGCGGCCCGCAGCTGCGCGACCTCAGGGACGTCGGCGTCGGTGGCGATGCTGAACGACAACTCCATGCTCGTGGTCAGATGTCGGCGATATTCTATGCAAATGGCTGCCGACGCATCCTCGCTCCACTGTCCGAACTGTGGCGCGCCTGCCGAGCCCGACGCGAGGCGCTGCCGCTATTGCGAGGCGCGGCTCGCAACCGTCAGCTGCCCATCCTGCTTCGCGTTGATCTTCGACGGCGCGGCGTTCTGCCCCCGCTGCGGCGCGCGCCGGGCCCGAGCTGAGCGCGACGGCGAAGCCGCCAGATGTCCCGGCTGCCGGAAACCGATGCAGCCGCTGCAGGTGGGATCGACGGCCATGCTCGAGTGCGATGGGTGCGACGGCATCTGGGTCGACGCGGACGTCTTCGAGTCGCTCTGTGCCGACCAAGGAAGCGCAGGCCGCGGTCATTCACCGGTTCGCACAGAGCGCGGTCCCCGCCGAGCGCGTTCGATACCGGCCGTGCCCGCGCTGCGCCAAGATGATGAACCGCGTCAACTTCGGCCGGCTCTCGGGAACCATCGTCGACGTCTGCAAGGGTGCACGGCACGTTCCTGGATCCCGGCGAGCTCCACCGGATCGTGGAATTCATCCGATCGGGCGGCCTCGAGCGCGCCCGCGCGCGTCAGCTCGAGGAGCTCAAGGACCAGGAGCGGAGGGCCCGCGACGCGGAGGCGCGCGCCGCGCGCGAGCGCGGTCGGAGCCGATCGCAGCGTCGACAACTGGAACAGCTGGACGTTCATGATCGGCGACGACAGCTGACGCCGCGTCACGTCTCGCTTTCGGTGTGAACGTCAGCGCGACGCCGTTGATGCAGTAGCGCAGCCCGGTCGGCGGCGGCCCATCGGGGAAGACGTGGCCGAGATGCCCGCCGCAGTTGTTGCAGTGCACTTCGGTCCTGGTCATGAAATGGCTGCGATCGACCGTCTCGCCGATCGCGCCTTCGAGCGGCGCGAAGAAGCTCGGCCATCCGGTGCCGCTTTCAAACTTGCGGTCGGCGACGAAAAGTGGCTGGCCGCACCCGGCGCAGCTGAAGGTGCCCACGGCGCTTCTCGTGCAGCAGCGCGCAGCTGCCGGGACGCTCCGTCCCATGCTGGCGCAGCACCTGATACTGCTCCGGCGTCAGAATCCGCCGCCATTCTTCCTCGGTCTTCTGGACTGGAAACGTCTTCGTGTTTGATGTCATGACCTGAATCGTTCCTTCCTCACCGGGCGGCATTCCCGTCCTCTGTGTCGATGCGCGCCGCCTATTTCGGTGTCAACACCTTCGCGACGTCGAGGCCGAATCTGGGCTCCTGCCGCGTCCCGCGCACGCGGATCGGCACGACGGCCCCGGCGCCGCGCTTCTTGAACAACGGATCGACCATCTTGAGCAGGGTCGATTTCACGCCGCCGCCGGCGGCTTCCGAGATCGTCGCCTGCATCCGCAGCGTTCCGTCGAACTCGAGCGCCTCGGACTGGAGGCCATACGTACCCGACAGCTGCACCACCGCGCCAGGAATCTGAAAGCGAACCGGCGTCAGCGGCGAGCGATGCCGTCGCGCGAGCTTGAAGCGTCCTTCGACATCCGACATCACATCCTGGGCCGGCGAGCCGGATGCCCCCTTCGCACGCTGGCTCATCTCCGCGAACTTCTCGCGCACGCCGGGATCGCTGAAGCGCGCCGCGGAAAGATCGAATTCGCCGTCGAGCCGCAGCTTCTCGACGACGTCGTCGGGACCTGGCGGCAGCAGGAAATCGGTGTGCAGCGCAATCCGGCCGGTCATCACCGGCCGATCGGCCTTGACCGCAAGGGCGAGGAAGTCTTCGATCCGTCCCTCGTCGACCTTCACTTTGAGCTGGACGGTGCGGCCCTTGACGCCCGGCGTTCCGACGACGGCGCCGCTCGCCGCAGATCGCGCTGCTCGCGAGTTCGCGTCCACCGAATTCAGATAGGTATCGCCGTCCGTGCCGTCCACCACCGCCTCGAACCGCGTCGTCAGCGGCACCGGCTTGTCACTCAACTTGAGCCGGAAGTCAGGGGTGCGCGTCTCACCCTTCACCTGGATCCGCTCGAGCTGTCCGCCGAACTCACCGGTAGACGTGAGGATGCCCGCGATGCCTTTGATCGTCGAGAGGTCCGCCTTCTCGAAGCATGTATTTGCCGTCGAGCGTCGTCCCACCCGGGTTGCCCCGATTCCACGGCCCGAACCGGCCTTCGGTCCTGATCAGCCCGCGCGGGAGAGGGTTGGTCAGCTCCGCCTCGAACGGCATCCGCTCTTCGACGCCGACACCCGACATCGTCAGCCGGTGGATGGCGAACTCGCGCGGCCGCTTCCCTTCGCGGCTGGGAATCAGCCTGAGGAGCGCGTCGTTCGAAACGAGCCGCTCCACGAGAATCGGCGACGACCGAGCTACCGGATTCGGGATTGGCCGCGGTGCCGCCGGCCCCCTTGAGACTCGCGCCGCCAGGCGGGATGTTGATCTCGAGCCCCTCGACCATGACGGTGCGGAAGCGCCGCGGACGGCTGATCAGCCCGAGGATGCCGCCGGAAATCGTGAAGCTGCGGATCTGCACCAGCGGCGGCACGTCGGTCCTTCCCTTGAGCCGGATGACGAGCCCCTGATCCGCGCACGTCCACCGTCGGAAAGGTGTCGACGCTGAACGACTGCAGCTCGACGTCGCTGTCGAGGCGCTCGGCAAGCGTTTCGACGACGAGGCGGCGCAGCGTCTCGGTGCGCGAACCCGCGCTCGCGACGATGGTCAGGATCACGAGCGCCGCCGCAACCGCAATCACGCTCCAGCGGATTGCGCGGGGCATGGTCACGCGCCGCTCGACCGGGATGGCAGGTAATCGGCGACGAGGCCGGCTGTGTCGATCATTTGTCCGGCGCCTGCTGGGCAATATCGCGCACGTCAGCCGCCGGAAGGATGACGGGGAGCAGGCCCAGCCCCTCTGTCCCGCCCATCATCGAAAACATCCCGGGCTTCCCCGCCTGCACCGATCGCATCGTCAACAGACCGACGACCTTGCCGGATGGCGTGAACGCGGGCGTGCCCACGCCGCCTGTGCCGCCGGTCTCGATGACGTAGAATCTGCGCGGCTTTTCGATGATTGCGCCGATCGTCTGCAGCGATGCCGCCGGCGCCCAGCCGCCGACGCGGCCGAGCCGCGACAGGATGACGACGGGATCGAGCAGCGAGGGACGACCCTCGTCCGAGAGGTTGATCGCGACCAGCGGTTTGTCGGGCTTGACGGTCGGCCGGAGGAAGGCCAGATCGAGATCCTCGTCCCGCAGCACGATGCGCGCGCTCAGCTCGCGGCCGTCCGGGAGACGAAGCTTCACGTCGGTCGGCTCGCTGCCGAACTCCATTCGATCCTGACCGCTGCCCGACGACGAGCCCATCAGCCGGTTCATCATCGACCCGGGATTCAGGGCGCCCAGCGACAGCACCGTGAGCCCGGTCGGATCGATCACGGTGCCGACCGTCTCGACCGATTCGTCCATCGACTGCATCTCGCGGCCGCCGACCGACACGCGCATCTTGAGGACGACGCGGACGTTGACGATCGCCGCCTGCCAGCGCTTGACGATCTCGCGGGCGGCGGCGCGATCGTCCTGAGCGGCGCCGCGTGCCGCCGTCGACAGTCACCCCGATGTGCCACGACCGCGATGAGCACCAACGCGTGTCTACTCGACACGCTGCCTCCCGGACGCGGCCTGACCGGCCGGCCAGCCGCTCTGCAACTCGACGAACAGGGTGCGAATCCCGCGGCGCACCTTCAGGACCACGGCGTTCGGCTTGGTTTCGGCCACCCGCTGCATGGTCTGTTGCACGGCCTCGACGGTCTCGACCGCGACCCCGTCGATCTCCAGCACGCAGATCACCATCGGCGAGCTGGCCGAGAGCCGCCCAGCCACCCTCGCGCACGGCCTCGACGAGCACCCCGCGCTCCCCTTCCTTCCAGGACTTTTCCGCCTGATCGGCCGCGCTGACGTCGCGCACCCGGAACTCGAAGTTCGGATCCTCGTACTTCTTCATCTCGCGCGGCAGGCGCGGTGACTGGTCCAGCTTCACGGCCACCTTCTGCTCCTTGCCATCGCGGACGACACCGAGCTGGACGCTGCTGCCGATCTTGTACTGGCGGATCATCGTCGCGAAGAGATCCTCGTCGGACGGCTGCGACGCTTCGATCGGATTGTCGTCGATCGCCGTGATCACGTCGCCGACGCGAAGGCCCGCGGACGACGCCGACTCGCCGAGCACGCGGGTGATACGCACGCCGGTGCGGCCAGCCAGGCCGAGCCGTTCGGCGAGCGGGGAGGTCAGGACCTGCACCGATACGGGAATCCAGGCCTTGCGCGTTTCGAGGCCCGGATCCTCGAGGCCCGGCGCGCCCGATCTCGAGCACCGTGAGCAGCCGCTGCCGCCCGCGATCGAACGCCACCAGGACCGACACCGGCTCTTGCTGTCCTTTGGTTCGCTGCTCGACGAATGTCGGTGAGCGCGTCGACGTTCCCGACGGGCTTCTCATCGACCTCGATGACGACGTCGTCCTGCTCGAGCGCCGGACGGCCTTCGGCGGCCGGTCCGCCTGGCCGGACGCCGCGAATCCGGACGCCTTCCCGGCTGTCGCGCTTCAATTCCTTGCCGACCATGCGGTCAGATTCGAGGCCGTGACGCCGACGAGCGGCAGTTCCGTTACCCGCGCCTCGACGCTTTCGCGCTCCTCAGGCACGACCCGCACCGTCTGCTCCACGCCCTTCCGGGAGACGAGAATGTCGACGGGCTGCCCGAGCGGCAGCCGCATGACGCGCTGGTTGAAGAGCGGCATCTCCTCGGCGAACCGCACCGTCACCTCCTCGGCGCCGATCTTCAGCAGCACGTCGCCCGGCAGCAGGCCGGCCTTGGCGGCAGGCGACCCGTCGATCGTGCCAGCGACCAGGGCGCCGCGGGACGCACGTCGACGACTTCAGCAGCGGCTGGACGTCGAGGCCGATCCAGCCGCGCTTCACGTGACCATCCTTGATGATCGCCATCGCCACTTCGCGGGCGAGCTCGGCGGGAATCGCGCCGGCCAGGCCCATGCTGATTTCGTTGACGCCGACGATCTCACCGCGCAGGTTGATCAAGGGGCCGCCGGAGTTGCCACCGAAGATTGGCGCGTCGTGGCCGATCCACCGGACGATGGAGCCGACATCCTCGCCGTCGAGCGTCATGCGATTGAAGGGCCAGAACAGCTGCGGCATGATCATCTCGGTGTTGCTCACGATGCCCATCGTCACCGACTGGGACAGCGCGAGCGGGCTTCCGAGCGCCAGCACGCGATCGCCGACGCGGAGCGATTGCGCGCTGCCGAAGGAGGCCACCGGAAACCGCCGCGGCAGCGGCGGCTTCAGCTTCAGCACCGCGATGTCAGACAGCGGATCGGTCCCGACCAGCTCGGCCGGGATTTCCTCGCGCGACGACAGCGTGCAGAAAATCGATTTGGTGCGGCCCGCCACGTGATGGTTGGTCACGACGTGGCCCTCGGGCGTGATGATCGTGCCGCTTCCCGCGGCCTGACGCTTCAACTCGCGGCCATCCTGGTGATCGATCGACACCACGTGGATCCGGACGAGGCTGGGCGCGACCTTGGACAGCGCGGCGTGCACGGTTGCCGTATCGGTGGTCGTGGCGGTGAGGGCTCCCGGCGACTTCGCTTGCGCGTCGGCAAGAACCGGCGACAGGAGACTCAACAGAAACGAGAAAAATCGGCCGGCGCATCAGGGCATCTTACCGCGACGGGCCGTGAACCGCCTCCGAGCGCGCGGATTCGGCGATGAAACGCGATCGGCGTGGGGTGAACCGGAGCATGCGATCCTCCAGCCTGGCAATCAGCGCTGAGCGCAGGCCGTCAGAAACTCGCGGAGGAGATTGTGCGCCACGCGTGAGCGGTACCTGGCCGTCGATCGCAGGTCGTCGATCGGCGCGAGATCGGAGGCGAGCGCCGCAACGGCCGCCTCGATGCGGTCAGGCGTGAGATCGACGCCCTGTACGGCGCGCTCCGCCGCCGTCGAACGCACGACCGTTGGCGCCACGCTCCCGAACGCGAGCCGGACGTCCGTGACGCGCCCTGCGTCCAGCCGTGCCGCGGCGGCAAAACAGACCTTCGAGATGGCCTGCGCCCGGCGCGCACCCACTTTCCTGTAGTGCTGAATCCATCCCGTTCGCCGCGGCAGCCGTACACCGGCGATCAACTCGTCCGGCAACAGATCCATCTGCTTGTAGGCGGTGTGAAACCGCCGGTACGGCACCCGGCGCGGGCCCGCGAATCGAGACGATCTCCACGTCGGCGTCGTAGACGAGCAGCGCGGGCGGCGTATCCGCCGCCGGCGACGCATTCGCAATGTTGCCGCCGATGGTGCCGCGGTTCTGATTCGCTATCCCTCCGGTCTCGGCGGCCGCCTGGCACAGCAGCGGGAACTCGGTTCGAAGCGTCTCGTGCTTCTGCACGTCAGAGAACGTCGTCAGTGCGCCGAGATAAACGGAATCCGGAGCCACGTCAATCCTGCGCAGCTCGTCGATGCCCCAGATGCTGACGAAGTGCTGATGCCGCAGCGAGCCCGCGGCGAGGAGGACCATGAGGTCTGTGCCACCGGCGAACGGACGCCAGGCGCCAGGGGGCTGCGCGATCAGCGTCAACGTTTCGTCGACCGTTCTTGCCCGGCGCAAGGCGAACGATGGCAGATAGGAGCGCATCGAATTGACCAGGCCGTCAGCCGTGCCGCGACGCCGCGACCGCACTGCGGACGGCTTCGAAAATCTTCATGTATCCGGTGCAACGGCACAGATTGCCGGAGAGCGCGTTCCGGATCGCCTCGTCGTCCACTTCGGCGCTGACGTTGAAGGAGACTCACGGCGGCAAGAACCATCCCCGGCGTGCAGATGCCGCACTGCGCGCCGCCATGGGCCACGAACGCCTCCTGCACGGCGTGCAGGCGATCGGCGTCGCGCCACTCCTTCGATCGTCGTCACGATGGCGCCGTCGGCCTGGAGCACGGGAGTGAGGCAGCTGTTCACGAGCTCGCCGTCGATGAGGACCGCGCAGGCGCCGCACTCTCCTTCGCCGCAGCCTTCCTTCGTGCCGGTGAGATGCAGCTGCAGCCGGAGGACATCGAGCAGTCTCGCCATCGGATGCGCGGCGACGCTGACGGGTGAGCCGTTGACGGTGAGCGAGACCGTCACCTCGCGATCAGACACGCGCCCGCTCCGCTGCTGATTCGTTCACCTCGAACAACACCTCCGGCGTCAGCGGCAGATGCCTGACGTCGAGACCGGTGGCGTGATGCACGGCGTTGAAGATCGCGGGAGCGGGACCATCCATCGGCAGCTCGCCAATGCCTTTCGCGCCCGCCGGGCCGTGCGGATACGGGTGCTCGACGAACTCGACGCGGATTGGCGGCAGATCCATCGACGTTGGCATGATGTAGTTCGTCATCTGCCCGTTGGCCATCCGTCCTTCCCGCCAGACGACGTCTTCGTAGAGCGCCCAGCCGATCGCCTGCGCCACGCCGCCTTCGATCTGGCCAGCAGCCAGGATCGGATTGATCACCTTGCCGACCTCCTGCACCGCGACGAAATCCTCCACGCGGACCTCGAAGCTGGTCAGGTCCACGGCCACACGCGCCACGTAGACGGCCCAGGCGTAAGCGCCGTATGCGTCCCCTTCATACTTCTCGTCGTCCCAATGAAGGCCTTCAGGAGGCTGATACTGCACCGTTGCGCGAAGCGACCCGTGCCGTGCCACGTACTCGGCTGCCGCGGTGCGGAACGACGAGGCATCGTATTTGGACTGAAGCAGACCCGATCCGATCAGCGTCGACTTGAGTCCGAGAGCCGCGGTCTCCACGAGTTTTCCGACAACCATGCACGTGCGGGACGCCACGGTCGGGCCACTGTCGGGAACAACCGCGGTATCCGGCTGAGCGACCTCGATGTCGGTGCAGTCGATCCCGAGCGCATCGCATGCGATCTGCGCGAACACCGTGTTCGTACCCTGACCGATCTCCGTGCTCGCGGCGAGCACGCGGACATGGCCGTCGGCGGCAGCCTCGACCGTCACGAGCGAGGCGAGATGCTGCTCGCCCGATCCCGTGAAACCGGCGCCATGCATGAAACACGCGAAGCCGATGCCGCGTTTGATCGGTCCGTTCGCGCTCACCCGATCGCATTCGGCCCGCACCGCGTGATAGTCCGACAGCTCGAACGCGCGATCGAGCAGCGCCGCCATGTCGACCGGCTCACGGATTGTCTGACCGACCGCATTCGACTGGCCGGTGCGGATGAAATTGCGGCGGCGGAACTCCTCCGGAGTCAGACCGGCTGCGGCCGCGGCGCGATCCATCTGACGTTCGAGCGCGAACACCGACTGCGGCGCGCCGAACCCGCGGAATGCGCCGTGCGGCGGCGCGTTGGTCGCGACGGCGGTGGAGCGGATGCGAACGTTCGGACAGAAATAGGGCCCGGCTGCGTGGATGGTGCCGCGCGACAGCACGACGGGTGACAGCGTGCAATACGCGCCGCCGTCGATCACGAACTCGATGTCCATCGCCAGGAGCGTGCCGTCGGCGTCGACGGCGGTCCGGTGCCGCGTTCGCGCGGGATGACGCTTGGTGGTGGCGACCATGTCCTCGAGCCGGTCGTAAATCATCTTGACCGGGCGGCCCGACTTCCAGGCGAGCAGCGCGGCATGGCCGGCAATGATCGACGGGTACTCCTCCTTGCCGCCAAAGCCCCCGCCGGTTTCCATCTGGACGACGCGAACGCGTTCGGAGGAGAGGTTGAAGAGGCCGATCAGCGAACGGTGGATGTAGTAGGGGCATTGCATCGAGCCCCAGACGGTCACGCCGGATTCGGAATCGGCAATCGCCAGCATGCCGTTCGGCTCGATGTAGAGCTGTTCCTGCGCGCCGGTCTCGTACTCTCCCTCCACGACGAAGCGGGCGCGCTGAAACACGCTGTCGACCTCGCCTCTCGACACGAGGTACGACTTGAACACGTTGTCATCGCCCCAGACGATCTCGCGGCGCGAGAGCGCGTCGTCGATCGTGAAGACCGCGGGCAGCGGCTCGACCACGACCTTGACGCGGCGGCGCGCCTCCTCGAGGAGATGCCGGTCGTGGTGCGCGAGCAGCACGACCGGCTCTTCCGGATGATTGATCGTTTCATCCGCAAGATACGGCTGGTCGTTCACGATCAACGCGACGCGGTTGGTGCCGGGAATGTCGTCGGATGTCACCACGGTGAACTCGTCCCACGGCAGCCCTGGCTCGAAGTCGATGTCGCGGATGATGCCACGCGCGACGGTGCTGCGCACGGTCACGCCGTGGAGCATGCCGGGAAGCGTCAGGTCGTCGACGTATCGCGCGCGGCCGGCAACTTTCTGGCGCGCTTCCTTGCGTGGAACGGACTGACCAATCGCCTCGGACCGCATCGTCTTGTTGAAGAGCAGATTGTACTATCGCGCTTCAACGCGCCCGGGCGCTGGTCCCAGGCGGATCGGCGGGTCCGGGAAGACGCGGGCAGAGGTTGGTGGAGCGACGCCGAGGAGAGGTCGATGACAGGCTCGACCCGGCTCGGCACGCCATCGAGGTCGAACGATCAGGGCCGGGCGCCGAGGCCGCGGCCGTCGACGGCCCGGCTACCGATCTCATCGAAATGTGTCGCAGGCGTTCGGGTCGCCGCTCTGGATTCCGCGCTTGAACCACTCCACGCGTTGTGCCGACGAACCGTGGGTGAACCGATCGGGTGCGACACGGCCTCCCTGCATCCGCTGCAGGCGATCGTCGCCAATTGCCGCGGCGGCATTGAGGCCTTCCTCGATATCGCCCTCTTCGAGCTGGACCCGGCCGTCGCCCTTGTTCGCGTGATGGCCCCAGACACCGGCATAGCAATCGGCCTGCAGCTCCATCCGCACCGAAAGATCGTTGCGCACGCCGGCGTTCGCCGCCTGGCGCTCCCGCACCTGCGATTCGATTCCGGTAATCGTCTGCACGTGATGGCCGAGCTCGTGAGCGAGCACGTACGCCTGGGCGAAATCGCCGGGTGCGCCGAGCTTGCGGTGCAGTTCGGCAAAGAAGCCCAGGTCGAGATAGACCTTGCGGTCGGCGGGGCAATAGAAAGGCCCGGTGGCTGACTGGGCGAAGCCACAGGCGGAATTGATCGCGTCACGGAACAATACCGCCCGCGTTTCCTGATAGCGGCCGCCAAGCAGCCTGTTCCACGTATCCTGACCGTCGTCCATCACCGCGTCGACCATATCGACCATGCGCTCTTCTTCGGGCGTGGTCGCCACGCGACCCGCGGTGCCGACGCTTTCCGGCGGCGGCGCTCCGCCGCCGCCGCCAATCATGGGTGTCAGATCGATGCCGGTCGCCCAGCTCAACACCAGCAGCAGCAGAAGCCCACCGACGCCGAGGCCACCCGCGCCGAGCGCCATGCGGCCGCCCGAGCTGCCGCGCCGATCCTCGACGTTGCTCCGATCACCAGCCGTCCATCGCATCGGCCCCTCCGTCTCAGACGAGTTGCAAGTGGAGAGCCATACGTTCCAGTGAGCAAACATTGCCAGCAATGACAGCTATTAGCCAGCAGGAAGCGAATCCAGGCGTTTTCCGGCATTTCACCATCCATTCGCCTGGCCCGGGAGTTACGGTCGACTGTGAATCAATCCACCTTGATGTGCTTCCATTTGCCCTGTTCGAACCGCCAGACGGTCAGCACGCATCGCGTCGCATGGCCGAAAACGATTGCCGTCCAGACGCCGGCGGCCGTCAGCTGATTCATTCCCTGGAGCGCGAAGCAGATGCCCAGCGGAATGCAGATCTGGGACACGAGCGTGATGTAGAGAGGACCGCGTGTGTCCCCGGTTCCCTGCAAGCCTCCGGTAAACGTCAGCGCGACCGTGATGAAGAAGCCCGAGATGCTCAAGTACCCCAATAGCTGAGTGCCGAGCGCGACGACGGTGGGGTCGTCGATCCCGAAGATTTTCAGCAGCTGTTGCGGGATCAGCAGGAACAACGCGGCGAGCAACGCAGCGACACCCAGGCCAATCCGCGCGGCCAGGTGAACCGCGCGCGCGCTGCGATCGGGCTTGCCGGCGCCAAGGTTCTGCCCCGCCACGGCCGCAGCCGCCCCCATCAACCCGACGGATGTCCAGGTGATCAACGAGAACAGTTCCGCGTACGCGACGGCGTACGCCGCCTGCGCTTCAGCACTGTGCTCGAGAGACCCGATGAACCGCAGCAGCAGGACGCCCGCGATGTTCATGGCAACTCCCTGCAGTCCAGCGGGGAGCCCGAAGCGGAACAGCTGCCGGATGATCGAGAAATCGGGTTTCCACGACATGCCGGGGTGGAAGTGAACGACCAGCCGTCCCGTCAACATCATCCACAGCGCCGCCGCCGACACGGTGCTGCTGGCAATCACCGTCCCCAAGGCCGATCCCCGGGTTCCCATCGCCGGAATCGGCCCGGCGCCGGAAATGAGGATGACATTCAGCACGATGTTGAGGACGGTCATGATGACGCCGAGCCGGAGCGGCGTCTTCGCGTCACCTGCGGCGCGCAGCGCGCCTCCCAGCATGAAAAACAGGAGCATCCCAATGCTGAACAGGAACATCGTCCGCATGAAGGGAAGCGCCTGAGCGCTGACCTCCGGCGTCGCGTTCACCAGCCTGAGCAGGTGCGGGGCGAGCACGTAGCCGAGAGGCGCCATCACGCCGACCGACAACAGGACGGCAACGAGGAATGCCTGGTAGACGACGCGATCGACTCGCTCGTGATCGTTGGCGCCCGCGGCGCGCGCGACCAGAACGCCCATCCCGGTGAACAGCGAGGTGATGAAGACGATGACGACGAGGAAGATCTGCCAGCTGACGCCAATGGCCGCGTTGGCCGTGTAGCCCACGAAGTGGCCAACCATCGCGTGATCGATGATGCCCTGCAGGCCGCCGATTGCGTTCTGCAGCACCGTCGGCCACGCAATCGTCCACACCGCGCGCGCGATCGGCCCTTCGACGATGGACCGATCGAATCGCCGTCCCGCGGGCACCGCCGGCGCGGCGGATCCCGCTGGCGCGGATGCGCTGGTGGCCAGCTCCGCCGGCGATCCCGCGGGTGCTTCAGTACTTGGGGATGCTGTGGGATTCAAGGCGGACGATCATAGCAAGTTACTTGGGTTGCTTCAGGATCCGGCGGACTTCGGCGTGCGCGACGATGACGGCTGGCTGACGCTGCAGGGCTTCGTAGTATCGCTGGGCGAAATCCTCGTTCGCCTCCGCAGGTGACAGCAGCCGCTCCACCTGTTCAAGCAGGACAAGACCGTCGGCTTCAGTGGCCGGCGCGTCGAGCTGGATGGTTTCGTCGATTCTGACGACGAGTTCCGAGAGCGGATGCAGCCAGGCGAACCACGGATCGTTGATAACGAGCTGCAGCAGGTTGGCCGTCGAGCCGATGCGCCCACGATCCATTTCGTAGGCGGTCTTGGCGTCGTCGAGCAGCACTTTGTGCAGGTTCAGGAGACGAAGCCGGATGTCGCTCAGCCGTGTTCGCGTCCGCTCCGACAACGACGGAGCAGGTGCGGATGGCGGGACGGCCGACGGTCCATCCGCATCCAGCGCAGCCGCTCGAAGTGACTCCAGATCGAGCGGCCGCGTCGCGAGCCGCGGCGTCCCGTCCTCACCTTGCGGCCACTGGTCCCGCGGCCGCTCGCAATAGAGCTCGATCTGATTGCCGCCGGGATCCCGCAGGTAGAGCGATTCCCGGATGCCCTCGTCCCGAGCGTCGATGACCGGGCTGCTGCGGGAGATCCAGCGATACGCGTCCGCCAGTGCCGCCCGGTCCGGATAACGAATGGAGAACCGAGAGGGCACGGGGCCCGAACGCTCCGTGTCAGCGGTCAGCAGGATGTGCGCATGAAAGCCGTCCGCGCTCAGGATGGCGAGCGTCTGTCCCAGCCGGTGCGTAATTTCGAACCCGAGCGTGTCCCGATAGAACGTCAACATGCTGTCGAGGTCGGCGACTCGCAAGCGGACGGATCCGACTTCCACGCGACGGTCGATACGACGCTCCGGCATAAGCTCCAATGATCGCGCAACATCCGGGTGCAAGCGCAAGAGCTCTTCGTGTCAGCCGGGATTCGGACAGGCTTTTGCACACGTCGGTCGACGTGGGAGGTTTTGCGATGGCAGAGGTTCTGGTCGAATTCAACGATGTGATTACAGCTGAGGACGGCACCCGGTACGCCGCACGGGCAGTCGGGGCCGAGGCTGACAACGGCAACTGGCACGGCTGGCTCGAATTCACCGATCTCAAGACCGGTCAGACGATTCGGTCTGGCCGCGAGACCACGCAGCCGAACAGAACCGACACGGTCTACTGGGCTACCGGACTGACCCCCGTGTATCTGGAAGGCGCGCTCGAGCGTGCCCGGCATCCGCTCGCGAAACCGGCCGCCCGTCCGACCCCGCAGCCACATTTCGATGAACCCGCACCTGATCGAATCGAAGATCCCCCGCCGGTGGAAAGCATCCTGAACCCGTTCTCGGTCTATCGGAAAGGCGAGGTGCTGCTTCGCCGCCAGCTCGCGGCGCTGTCGGTCTGGCACCTGGTGAACATCGTTCGCGCGTACGGCTTGAGCGATCTTACGTCCTCGGCGCTCAACGCGATGTCGGCGCAAGATCTGATCGGGTTGATTGTGACGGCAGTGCGCGTGCGCGCGGAGTCCCCTCTCGCACGCTGAGGCGTTATTCTGCGACGGTGCGGGTGCGCCGGATCAATTCATCGATGATCAGCATCGGATCGCAGGGCTTCCCGATGAACGTGTCGCAACCCGCGGCTTCCGCCGCCGCGCGTTCCGAAGGCATGACGCACGCCGAGACGACAACGACGATGATGTGTCTGGTGCGTGGGTCCGCCTTGATCTCGCGCGTCAACTGCCAGCCATCCGTACGCGGAAGCTGTAAGTCCAACACGATCGCGTCCGGCAGCCATTCCTTCAGCAGGGTGCGAAGCTCTTCGCCATCCGCCGCGGTTCTGACTTCAAAGCCGAAAGTGGTGAGGAATTCCGCGTAACCAGCCCGGGTGTCGCCGTGGTCATCGACGATGATGCAGCGCGGCATGGCGTTCAGTCTGCAAAAAGCACACCTCATCTAATCGCCCCAAGTCGAGCGGTTTCCAGCCATTTTCGCAATCACCGCGGAAAGGCACGTCCGGCCGGTGACGACTGCGCGTAAGTCTTGCTCAGCGACGGGATTGCGAGGAGATTTGGCCGTATCGAGGCGTCCGGACGTGAGCCAAACGGGTCGGCCCAGGGGGAAGAAGCGACCCTTCCACGATCCGGAGGTTGATCCAACCGGTGACGACCAGTCGTCTAAACGGGGCGATATGCGAATGACCGGACAATCGGTTCACGCTTGCATTGGGACGGCTCCGCGAGCAAGAATCGGGCCGTCCCGGAGGCATGCAATGACGACAGTTTCGCGCTCGCGCGGGGGTTTTACCTTCACGGTCCTCGCTGTAGCCATTTATGGTGCTGCGCTCGCGGGAAGCGCGCAGTCCACCGCCCCATCTCAGGAACGCGCGGAGGCGCCAGCCGCTACGGCCGCGCCGCCGGTGGCCGCGAAATCACCGACGCCACTCCTGAGCGATGAGGAAATGGAACGCTTCCTCAAACAAGCCAAGATCACCAAGACGAAAGGCACGGGCAAGGGCGTCACCGATTCGACGCGAGCGACGATGTCGGACGGCACCATCACCCACGACGCGCATATCCAGACCATCGATGAGTACAAGCGCGAGTTCCGCTCGACACTCGGCGTCGAACTGGATTTCCGCGACAGCTGGACCTACAACGTCGCCGGGTACAAGCTCGATCGGATGATCGGCTTGAACATGGTGCCGGTGAGCGTGCAGGGTCACTATCGATCGAATCGCGCGGCCATCACCTGGTGGGTGGACGACGTGATGATCGACGAGGGCGATCGGGTGAAAAAGAAGATCGAGCCGCCGGACAAGGCGGAGTGGGCGCGTCAGATGCAGATGATGCGGCTGTTCGATGAGCTCATCGCGAATACCGATCGCAACCTCGGCAACATAATCTATACCAGCGACTGGCGGCTCTGGCTGATCGATCACACCCGGGCATTCCGGAAACACACGACGCTGAAGAATCCGGCCTACGTGTCGCGCTGCGAACGCAAGGTGTTCGAGAGGTCTGAAGGCGCTGGATCGCGCAACCCTCAAGCGCGAGCTTGGCGACTACCTCGACGACGGCCACATCAAGAGCATCCTCGCCCGGCGCGACCTCATCGTCAAAAAGCTGGAGGGTCTGGGGCCGTCGGCGATCTACGACAAACCGTAGCCAGCGACGCGCACAGTTTCGCAATGAGGAAGCGAGGCGGATCGTTTCGCCTCGCTTTTTCGTGTCCGGGTGGGCTTCCGGCAGTCTCGATCGCCGGCGTCACGCACACTCGCACCACCGCTCGTCACAACCAGACTCAACAGCGCCGGTTCCAGTATTCTGGTACTCCCTCGTCACGAAGGAGTCTCATGCACGCCAGTATCCGTCCGCAGCCCTGCTTCGCCGTTCCGGCGATGTTGGCGGTTCTCCTCAGCGCGCCGACCGGCGCGCAGGAGCGGGACCGCGCCAAGATTCCGGACAAGTACAAATGGAACGTCGCGGACATCTACCCGACCGAGGACGCGTGGCGGAAAGCGAAAGAGCGGCTCGTCTCCGAGATTCCTGAGCTCCGGAGCTTCAGGGGCACGCTCGGGCAGTCGGCGGCGCGCCTGGCCGATGCCCTGGAGATGTCGGCGCGCCTCAACAAGGAACTGGCGCGCGCGTTCGTTTACGCGAGCATGCTGTCCGACGAGGACACTCGCGTCTCGAAGTACCAGGGACTGCAGCAGGAGATGATCCAGGTCGCGTCGCAGCTCGGGGCTGAATCCTCGTACACCGAGCCCGAGATCCTGAAGATCGACCGCGCGACACTCGACCGCTTCGTCACGCAGGAGCAGCGGCTCAAGGTCTTCAAGTTCTATCTCGACGACATTCAGCGCCGGCGGGCGCACACCAGGTCCGATGGCGAGGAGAAAATCCTGGCGAGCGCCGTCACGGTCACCAGCGGCCCGTCGAGCATTTTCGGCGTCTTCTCCGATGCCGATTTCCCCTACCCGTCGGTCACGCTGAGCGATGGCAAGAACGTGCGGCTGGACAGCGCCGCCTTCAGCGTACTGCGCGGGCTGCCCAACCGGGACGATCGCCAGAAAGTGATGTCGTCATTCTTCGGTGCGCTCGGCAAGTTCCGCGGGACGTTCGGATCCACGCTGAACTCGCAGATTCAGGCCGACATCTTCGTGGCCCGGGCGCGGGACTACAAGACGTCGCTCGAGGCGGCGCTCGACGGACCGAACATTCCGACGGCGGTGTACACGCGGCTAGTGGACGGCGTCAACAAACAGCTGCCGACGTTCCACCGCTACCTGAAACTGCGGCAGAAGATGATGGGACTCTCCGAGCTCCACTACTACGACCTCTATGCGCCGCTCGTCGCAACCGCCGACCTCAATTACACACCGGAGCAGGCGCAGAAGCACGTGCTCGACGCGCTCAAACCGCTTGGCCCCGACTACGCCTCCGTCGTGACGCGCGCCTTCAGCGAGCGCTGGATCGACTTGATGCCGACCGAAGGCAAACGCGCCGGAGCCTACTCGAACGGCGGCGCCTACGACGTCCACCCCTACATCCTGATGAACTACAACGGGAGGTACAACGACGTCAGCACGCTGGCGCACGAGCTCGGCCACACGATGCACAGCTACTACTCGAACAAGGTGCAGCCGTTCGCGACCGCGTCCTATCCGATCTTCGTGGCCGAAGTGGCGTCAACCTTCAACGAAGCGCTGCTCATCGAGCACATGCTCAAGGGCATCACGGACAATGCGACGAAACTCTCTCTGCTCGGCAACTATCTCGAGGGGATCAAGAGCACCGTGTTCCGGCAGGCGCAGTTCGCCGAGTTCGAGCTCAAGGTGCACGAGATCGCCGAGAAGGGGGAACCGATCACCGGCGAAGCGCTCGACAAGCTGTATGCCGACATCACCAGGAAGTACTACGGGCACGACAGCGGCGTCTGCATCGTCGACGACTACATCGCGCACGAGTGGGCGTTCGTTCCGCATTTCTATCGGACCTACTACGTCTTCCAGTACGCGACGTCGTTCACCGCATCGTCGGCGCTCGCGGAGAAGGTCATGGCGGGAGATCCGGCGGCGACGAAGCGCTACCTGAGTTTTCTCGGTTCTGGCGGATCGAAGTATCCCATCGACCTCCTGAAGGACGCGGGGGTCGACATGACGACCGACGAGCCGCTCGAGCTGACGATGAAGAAGATGAACCGTGTGATGGACGAAATGGAGAAACTTCTGGACAAGGAGAAATAGCGCCACCCCGCGGACGGGGGGAGCCGCCCCCGGGCGGCGGTCGACGCCCGCATTTACGGCCAGAATCATCGCAATTCCTCCTCCCCTGGGGCAGGAAACGGGTGCCCATGGAGCCTCTGTTCAGCCGGTCGCCGCATCAGTTAAACTGACGAGGTTCTTTATGCGTAGACTGGCCACAGTTGCCGCCATGGTGTTCCTGCTGACGCTCACGGCGGGGGCGCGGCAGAATCCCGCCCCGCCCGGCGAGATCGGAACGACGGCGTTCGAAAGCTACATCGAGTTGCTGCGGCAACAGGCCGGCATCCCCGCGATCTCCGGCGCGCTGGTGCAGGATGGCGTCGTCGTGTGGGAGCGCGGCCTGGGATTCGCCAATGTCGAAACCAAGGTCCGGGCGACCCCGGATACCCCGTATCCCATCGCCGATCTGAGTCAGAGTTTTGCCGCCGTCCTGCTGCTTCAGTGCGTGGAGCAGCGCCATCTCGACCTCGACGTTCCAATTCGCGAGTACGGCATTGCGCTGACTGACAGCGGTGCAACGCTGCGCGGGGTGTTGAGTCACAGTTCGAGCGGGACCGGCGGCGCGTTTCGCTACGATCCCGAGCGATATTCCCAGCTGACGAGGGTGATGGAACACTGCGCGCCGCAGCCGTACCGGAAGAGCGTCGCGCACCGGCTGCTGGAACGGCTCGCGATGATCGACTCGGTGCCCGGCCGTGACGTCCGAAGCCCGGAAGCGACACCCGAGAGCCTGTTCGCGCCGGCCGCGCTCGAGCGTTACGCGAAGTCTCTCGAACGGATGGCCGTTTCATACCGGGTCGACAAGAAAGGCCGGGCGACTCGAAATGAGGTCACGCTCGACGGCATCAACGCCGCCACGGGCATCATCTCGACCGTCCGCGATCTCGCGCGGTTCGATGGCGCGCTCCATTCGGACCTCCTCCTGAACGAGGACACCCTGGCGGCGGCCTGGTCGCCCGCTCAGGCCGCCGACAAAACCGCGCTGCCGACGGGCCTGGGGTGGTTCGTGCAGACCTATCGCGGCACGCCGGTCATCTGGCACTTTGGCGTGGTGCCGAACGCCTACTCGTCGATGATCGTGACAGTGCCGTCGCGGAAAGCCACGATGATTCTGCTCGCGAACAGCGATGGGCTGGCGATTCCGTTCCAACTCGAGTCGGGCGACGTCACGCGCTCCCTGTTCGCGTCGGTTTTCCTCCGCATGCTCCTTTGAGACCCCTCGTGCGCTCGGGTCTCTGGGTTCTCGCCCTGGTGGTGATTTTCAGCTTCGCACTCCCCGAACCCTGCGCGGCGGAATGGCAGTTCGTCCCCTTCGTCGGCTTCACCTTTGCCGGCGCGACGAACCTCGTCGACACCGAGAACGCCACCGACAAACGACATTGGCATTTCGGCGGAGCGGTCACCCTGCTCGGCGACGGGCCTGTCGGGGTCGAGGGATTGTTCGTTCGCACGCCAGGGTTTTTCTACAACGACGAATTTGCGTGCGACATCAACACCTGCGTGACGAGCGCTCGCACGTATGCCTTCATGGGCAACGCGGTGCTCACAATCCCGCGGTCGTGGAACCGGTACGGCTTGCGGCCGTATCTGTCGGGCGGCGCCGGTCTGCTGCACGCCTCACGAACCGACGCGCAGAACGTGTTTCCGGTAGATTTGAACCTGGTGGGGATGAACCTCGGCGGCGGCGCCGTCGGATTCCTCACTGAAAAAGTCGGCGTGCGGTTCGATCTCCGCTACTTCAGGAAGATCGAAGGGCCCGACGAAGAGACGCTCGATCCGCCGGTTTCGATCGGCCCGATTCGCCTGCGTTACTGGACCATGTCGTTCGGCGTGGTGTTCAAGTACTGATCGTCGCCGTCCGTTCACTTCAGCCGCGCCCGCGCGCGCACGACGCCAAGGATGCGGTACGAATACTCATAGTCGCGTTCGACGCGGTGGAAGCGGAACGACGCTTCGATCAGAGCGCCTGGCGCCAGCGCAAACGTCCGGGCGATCCCGGCTTCGGCATAGTCTCGAACACCTCGATACCGGCTTCCATCGCGTCTGATCGACATGTAGTTGGGATCGCCCTCGACTTTGATGAAGTCGTCGCCCCTCCAGACGATCAGGTGCGCACGCCACGCAAGACCTTCCACGGCCGCCCGGGCAAAGAAGGCGCCGCCATTCCGCGTGCGCTGCGGCTGCTCGCGGTCCGGCGTGTCGTGCGACCAGAGTCCGAGGACCTCTATCGAGGGAGTGAGCACGACGATCGGCTGCTCTCGCGGCCCTGACCCTGACGCGGAATCCCTCGGGCGCGGCGACAACGCAATGCCCGTCGCGACCGCAACGCTGTCGCGGACCGGACCCGACGCGTGCAACTGCCCACCCTCATGAACGATGTGCATCTGGACCGGCAGCGAGAACGGTCCACCCATGCGCCATTGAACGCGCGCTCCCGCGTCGAGGCGTTCGCGGTGCTCGGGGGTATTGAGGCGCTGCCACTGCAGCCAGGTGTCGTGCTCGTATGCCGGTCCCTTGAGCGTCCACTGCAGGCCGGCCTCGTACGGCCGGTCGAACGCAAGCGTCTCACGCTGCAGCGGCGGCAGCAGGCCGTGAGGCCCAGTCCGGTCGGGCCCGCGCGGCTCGCCCACCACCGGCGTTGCAAGCGTGCCGAAAATGAACCGCGACGGCCCGCTCGTGACCGTCATCGCGATGACCGGGCGCACCAGCTCGAACGAATCACCGCCGAAACGGCTGTTGCCGAAGACCCCGAGCGACAGCGTCACCGCGTCACTCATCTCGACGCGGCCGTCGAGGCGGCCGGAGGCTCCAAAGATGGTTTCTCCCTCGCGAAACGGGTTCTGGAACTCGGTGTTGTCGCCGTAGAAAATGACGTCGGCCCCGACGGTCAATCCCTGCTGCGCGTGCGCAGCATCCGCAAAAGCCAGCATCGACAGGATAATCGGAAGGAATGCTGAAACCCGGCGCGGCCGCATGCGCCTTACATTAACCCACGGTTCCGCCGCAGCCGGCGTCCTCGCTACCTTCGTCATGCTGCTGCCCCTCACCGCGCGCGCCCAGACGCCGGCACGGTCGCCTTCGCGGCCGGCCGATGATCCGTTCGCTCGGCGCGCCTGGACTCTCGAGCTCTCGGGACACGGCGCGCTCGAGACGTGGAACTACAACTCGTCGCATGAGGAGATGCTGGCCCTTGTCCCGGGCATCACCTACGGCCTCGGCAGAGGCGTCACGATCAAGCTTGGCTCTCCCCTCTTTCGCGTCTGGCAGCGCGGGACCGACGCCTGTCTCCTCGGCGCGACCGCGGGCGTGCGCAGCCGCGTGCTGCGCCAATCGCGCTGGTCGTTGTTCTGGGAGTTCGAGGTCGGCGTTTCCGAAGCCGATACCTTCGTGCCGCCACGCGGCACGCGTTTCAATTACCTCGCACAGGGCGGTGCTGGCGTAACGGCACGGATCCGCCCCGGTCTGCACGCGGTCGCCGGCCTGCGCTGGATCCACGTGTCGAACAACGGGCTCGCCGGACCGAGCCGCAACCCGGACATCGAAGCCGTAGGGCCGACGCTCGGGGTGCTCATCGGTTTCTGAGCGCCGCCCTCAGGCTTTCACGACGCGCAGCTCGACCGAGACGAACCACGCCGGGAACATCCAGGCCCATCGCGCTCTCGTACTTGCGCGGATACCGGTTGGCCAGACGTGAGACGACGCGGTTGACCAGCGTCGGCGTGAAGATCAGCGTGGAACGCTCGACACGGAATCGTGCATCCGAGTAGAACGCGAACTCGTGCGAGCTGTCGAAATAGTCGAAGCTGAAGCGGCTGAAATAGTGGCGATGCGTCGGGTCGGTGAAGGCATTCCCGGACGAGAAGTGCGGCACCGTGATCTCGATCGCCGCACCGTGCCGGCAGATCCGGTGCAGTTCCTCCATCGCCGCGACGACATCAGCGAGATGCTCCACGACATCAAAGGCGTAGACGCGCTCGAAGCGATCGTTCTCGAACGGCCACGGCCGAACGTCCAGGTCGTGGACGACGTCGGGCTGTGAGGCCGGCGTGCGATCCAGGTTCACGGCCCCGGCGCGGTGCTTCCGGCCGCAGCCGAGGTTCAGCACCGCTGATCCGTGCTGCAAGAGCGCCTCGCGCGCGCTACGTCCTCCCCGCAGCGGCCGAACGCGCCGGGCTCCCGGCGGCTTGCGGATTGAAGAACAGGGCGAAGAGAAGCAGAACGGCGGCTGACATGGCCGCGGGAATGAGCCAGATCGGCGTCCAGTGATGCAGGACCTGGTTGCCGCTGGTGTACGCGTACATGTCCACGACCCAGCCGCCGATGTAGGAGCCGACGAACATCCCGGCCCCGAGCGTCACGAATGCGATGAATCCCTGCGCGGCGGCGCGGATGTGCAGCGCGGCCTTCTGATCGACGTAGATCTGGCCCGTCACGAAGAAGAAGTCGTAGCAGATCCCGTGCAGCAGAATGCCGACGAAGAACATCCAGACCAGCGGCCCGGCATCGCCATAGGCGAACAGCGCGTAGCGCACCGCCCATGCCAGCATCCCGATCAACATCATCTTCTTGATGCCCAGGCGGACGAAGAACCACGGCATCACCAGCATGAAAGCGATCTCCGACATCTGGCCGAGCGTCTGCTTGGCTTCAGCATTCGTGACACCGACCTCGGTGAGGAACGGATTGGTGAACGCGTAGTAGAACTGCAGCGGGATGCAGACGAGGAACGAGCCGATAACGAAGATCGCGAACGAGCGCTCTTTCATGAGCTCGAGAGCATCCAGCCCGAGGATGTCGCGGATACCTACTTTGTGTCCGAGCTTCGCAGGCGGCGTGTGCGGCAGCATGAGGGCGAAGACCCCGAGCGCGGCGGACACCGTGCCGGCGACGCGAAACTGCGTCGCCACGCTCGCCGCGTTGAGATAGCTGATCACGAACCCCGCGGCGATCCAGCCGATGGTGCCCCACACCCGCACCCGCGGAAACTCCTTGCCCGGATCGCGCATCTGGTGGAACGACAGCGAGTTCGACAGGGCGAGCGTCGGCATGAAGCACAGCGTGTAGGCGAGCAGCACCGCGTAGAACGAGCCGAACTCGGTCAGCGTCGACACGTAGAACAGCAGCGCGGCGCCGAGCAGATGGAGAAAGGCGAGGATCCGCTCGGTCGCGAAGAACCGGTCGGCAACCAGACCGACGAAGAATGGAGACACCATCGCCGCCAGGGCGGTGGTGCTGTACGCGGCGCCGCTCTGCTGGCCCGTAAACCGCAGCGTTTGCAGCAGGTACGTGCCCATCGTCACGTACCACGCCCCCCAGATGAAGTACCTGGAGGAACATCATGATCGAAAGCTTGACGGTTATCTGATTCATAGGAGATGGCCAGCGGCAGTGTGGCGTGAGTGCATCAGCGCGCGCAGGATAGCATCGGCACCGCCGGGGGGCAAACTTGAGGGCCTAGAATGTCCGGAACGTGAGGTTCAGCCGACCCTCGAACGGCAGACCCGGAGGCGCGGTTCCGGGCAGAATCCCGGTGACACCGTGATAGCGGAGACGCGAGGGCCCACCGAAAACGAAGACGTCGCCCGAAGCCAGCGTCAGCTTCTCCACGGGGTCCTTCCGGCGTAAACCGCCGAACAGGAAGCGCGCCGTGTCGCCGATCGAGAACGACACCACCGGGAATCCGGCGGCGATCGAGCCGGCGCTTTCGTCCTTGTCCTGGTGCAGACCCATTCTGCTCGTAGCGGAATACCAGTTCACGATGCACAGGTCGGGCTCGAAGCCGAACCCGGCCGCCCGGCCCGCCCTGGCGGCCAGCGACACGAGCTCGGCCGGCAGGGCGGGAGCGGGCCGGCCGTCGATGTCGGACCTGCAGGCCTCGTACGTGTACGTCCGCGCGTTCCAGTGCCGTCCCAGACACAACATGCGAACGCTCATCGGATGTCCGCCGCGCACGATGGGCGTATAGAACCCGGACTCACCGGCGCCGAGCGCCAGACAGTGGTCCGCGACCGCGCGCTGTTCGTCGAGCGTCAGGTAGTGCCTCAAATGCACGGCGCCCGCGGCCAACTCGACCCGGCGTGGTGCTGGATCTTCGCCGAACATCTTCCAATTCTGAAACGGATTGCTACTTGCTACTTGTTCCCGCTTGTCACTTCCAACTTGATTGAGTGCACCACCTCCCGCACCGCCGTCACGATAATCTCGGGTTCGTCCAGCGGAATCCAGTGGCCGCTGTTCGCGGCGATGATGTGCCGCCCTCGCGTCGAGCGCCGGGCCAGGGACTCCTGCAGCGCTCGACGGCGATCGGTCACCTCGGTCGCGGAAATCGTCACGAGCGGCAGATCGCCGAACTGCGGTTCCCGATCGACCTCCGCGGCACTGGCGCAGACGTGTTCGATCTGACTGCCGAGCGCTTCGAAGAACCGGGGCTGCGTCCACATCCAGCGAAGCATCCGCCGCACATCGTCGGGGAGCTTTGTGACGGGCGCGAGGATCTGTTCGTCATCACGCCGCAGCGTGCGTCTGCTCACGGCCGCCGCGATGCCGCGCGCCAGATCTACGGCGCCCGCCGAAGCCAGCCTGGCCACCAGCGAGGCGATCCCGTAACGGGCGGCGAGAACGCCCTGGCGACAGAGACGGACGCCTCTGGCGAGCCGCTCACGCTGCTCGGGAGGCGGCTCGACCCAGTCTTCAGGATGGGCCGGGTCCACGAACACCAGACCGGCGACGAGCCGCGGATGGCGGGCGGCGAACACCCGAATCGTCAGCCCGCCGAACGAATGCCCGACCAGCACGAAAGGCCCGCTGATGCCCGCTTGCACGATGAGCGCGTACAACTCGTCGGCCAGACGTCCGGCGGTGCGTGGCTGGGGTCCCGCATCGCTCCACCCGAAGCCTGCGCGATCGTAGGCACACGCCGTGGCGAATGCCGCCACGGCCGGCTGAACGAACGTCCAGCTGAGCGACGATCCGCCGAGCGCAGCGTCGAAGATCACCGGCGGCGCGCCCGTGCCGAGGCATTGGACATGCAGCCGGTGGGTGCCGATCGAAACGAGACGGCCCGGTGGAGCGAAAGGCGCCGGCTTCAAGCGCTGCACTCAGAAAGAACGATCGCGCCGGTCCAGGCGGTCAGCGGCTCGCCAGCAGTCAGCGCATGTGCGCGCGGACCTGATGATTCAGGTGATGAATGGTCCGCCGCAGGCTCTTCAGCTGCGTGTGGTCACTGGCTTCGATCGCCGCGTCCCGCTGGCGTTTGAGCTCCCGGATCTTCGCCTTGATGCCGGCCTTGTCGATGCCGACCACCACGTGGTGCTCGTGGGTATCGATGCCGAACGCCTTGCACAGCGCCGGGAGCAGATGATCCTTGTTCATCTGCGAGTAGCCCTGCACGTCGTCGCTCTGGACGTTCTTCGCGATTTCGCGCAGCTCGGCTATGGTTTTGGCCTTCAATTCCTCATAGGTGTGCGCCATTCGGACCTCCGTGGGGCTCCGATCGTATCTTATTTCTGAATGCGTCGGGGGTGATGGAGGATCTCTGGACTCGGGGATTCGATGACTCACTCATCTCGTAGAGAGAGGTCGCGAAAAAGTCCGCTGCGGGTGACAGAGGGGTTTCGCGCCTTCGTCCTCGAGCAGCTGCGCGACGCGGGCGAGATTACGCCGCGCGCGATGTTCGGCGGTGTCGGGCTCTACTGCAACGGCATCTTCTTCGGGATCATCGCGGGCGACGTTCTCTACTTCAAGGTCGACGACGAGACGCGTGCCGGCTACGAGTCGCGCGGCATGTCGCCGTTCAGGCCGTATCCGGACCGCCCGGCAACCATGCAGTACTACGAGGTGCCGCTGGCAATTGTCGAAAGCGCACTCGATCTAACCGTCTGGGCGAAGGACGCGGTCAGGGCGGCGGAACGGGCAACGAGTGGCGCGGGAACCCGACGCGGAACGGCTGCCGCCAACGCTGGCCGGAGGGCAGTTTCTGCCACGCGCCGGAGGCGGCGATAGCGCAGGGTTTGCGATCCGATCGGGCAACGCCTCCCGTCTGACGCGCTTTCTCGAACAAATCCACGCGACAGCCGCCGGGCATCCGCATTGCCTTGATCCACGGGCATGCGCAAGGAGATCATCGAGCTCGCTCGCGACCCGACGTTCATTCCACACATCTACGACTACTGCGATATGTGGTGCGGCTTGTGTCCGGCCACGTCACGTTGCCTTCTGTTCCGGGCCGAGGAGATCCGGGACCGGCGCAGTCACGAACGCCGCGCCCAGAACCTGGACGACGAGATCTGCGACGGGATCGAGTTCGCGAAGGCGGTCGCGGAGGCGACCCGGACACCGATCGCTGAGCTCGACGTCTGCCTGGCGGATCCGGCTACGGCGCCGCGTGCGCCCGCGCTCGGGGATCCACTTGAACTGCTCGCGCGGCATTACGCTCTGCAGACGGGACGCTTCCTCGAATCGACCGGCCTGCAGATGCCCGAACAGCCGCCTGGCGCGCAGGCGACATCTCCGATGGTGATCGCCTGGTATCACGTCCTCATCGCGGCCAAGACCTACCGCGCGCTCGTCAGCGCGTACGCTTCCAGCCGCGACCGTCCGGCACTTGGCTGCGATGCCAGCGGATCGGCCAAGGTCGCGCTGCTCGGGATCGATCGGTCGATTGCCGCGTTCCGGGAAATGGCACAGAGCGACGCCGACGCGCGGATCGACGGATTGCTGGAGCTGCTCGAGACGCTGCGCACGGCAATCGAAAAGCGCTTCCCTGATGCGCGCGCATTCATCAGGCCGGGTCTGGATGCGAACGGCCCGGCCAACGGGTAACGATCTGGCCCGTGTGGTAAACGCACGGGTGGGTTGTGCTGCCGGGATCGGTGGGAGGCCGGCATCCGATCGGTATTTCCTGGGCGGTATGAGTGTCGGGACGAAGTCTCGGTGCCGGGGAAAGGCAGGTGTGGCCGACTGAGGCCCCGACGTCAGGTCTGACACGGCAGGGTGGCCAAGCCACAGCCCCTGACCCCAGATTCGCGATCCCGAGGACCGGCCCCAGCCTGAGTCCCTAGTCCCAAAAACAAAAGCCCGCGTCATCCGAAGATGACGCGGGCTTTTCACGAAAAATACTCCCGGCAGTGACCTACTCTCCCACGCACTTGCGCACGCAGTACCATCGGCGGTAGAGGGCTTAACTTCCGTGTTCGGAATGGGAACGGGTGTGACCCCTCTCCTATGACCACCGGGAAACTTGATCCGCCGACGTGCGAGGACGGAGGCGGAATGGTGGTTGCCTGGGGTCCCCCGCCTTCGCGCCTCCGGCGCTTCGGCGCGGCGGGCTCAGAGCCTGCCGCGACGTAGCTCGCGAAGCGAGCGAAGTCGGGGATCGTCCCAGACTATCTTGTAAAGAGCGTTTCGGATCTCTTACAGCTGACCGCCGCGTCGGCGCACATGAGGGCGCCGCGGCGGCGGAAAATATCCTGCAAACGGTAGTTTCGCCCAACCACGGGTTACACACGCAGCATCGTGTGCATTGAAATAGAGAAATGGTCAAGCCTCACGGCTGATTAGTATCGGTTAGCTTCACACATCGCTGTGCTTCCACACCCGACCTATCACCTGGTCATCTTCCAGGAGCCTTTAGAGGCCTTACGGCCTGGGAAATCTCATCTTGTGGAGGGTTTCACGCTTAGATGCCTTCAGCGTTTCTCCCTTCCGCACGTAGCTACCGAGCGCTGCCGTTGGCACGACAACTCGTACACTAGAGGTGCGTCCATCCCGGTCCTCTCGTACTAAGGACAGCCCCACTCAAATTTCCTCCGCCCATGACAGATAGAGACCGAACTGTCTCGCGACGTTCTAAACCCAGCTCACGTACCGCTTTAACCGGCGAACAGCCGGACCCTTGGAACCTGCTACAGCTCCAGGATGCGATGAGCCGACATCGAGGTGCCAAACCTTAGCGTCGATGTGAACTCTTGGCTCGGATCAGCCTGTTATCCCCGGCGTACCTTTTATCCGTTGAGCGATGGCCCTTCCACGCGGAACCACCGGATCACTAAAGCCTGGTTTCCCACCTGCTCGTCTTGTAGGACTCGCAGTCAAGCTCGCTTCTGCTTTTGCACTCTACGGCTGATTTCCAAACAGCCTGAGCGAACCTTCGCGCGCCTCCGTTACAGTTTAGGAGGCGACCGCCCCAGTCAAACTACCCACCTAGCAGTGTCCCTGACCTGGATGACAGGTCGAGGTTAGAACGCCGGAGTGTTAAGGGTGGTATCTCACCGTTGGCTCCCCCAAGCCCGAAAGCCTGGGTTCAAAGCCTCCCACCTATCCTGCGCATAACACGCCAGCATTCACTACTAAGATGTAGTAAAGGTGCACGGGGTCTTTTCGTCTAGTCACGGGCAACCGGCGTCTTCACCGGTACCACAAATTCGCAGTGCCCCTCGTTGAGACAGCGCCCAAATCGTTACGCCATTCGTGCAGGTCGGAACTTACCCGACAAGGAATTTCGCTACCTTAGGACCGTTATAGTTACGGCCGCCGTTTACCGGGGCTTCAGTTCGAAGCTTCGCCTTGCGGCTAACCTCTCCCTTTAACCTTCCGGCACCGGGCAGGCGTCAGACCCTATACGTCGTGTTCGACTTAGCAGAGTCCTGTGTTTTTAGTAAACAGTCGCTTGGGCCTCTTTATTGCAACTCGTTCGTGCATACGACCGCGAGGATCGTCCACGCTAATCGAGCACCCCTTATTCCGAAGTTACGGGGCTAGTTTGCCGAGTTCCTAAACGAGGGTTCTCACTCGCGCCTGAGGATTTTCTCCTCGCCTACCTGTGTCGGTTTGCGGTACGGGTACCCATCCCACTCCTTAGAGGCTTTTCTCGGCAGCATGGCGTCAGCGACTTTGCGGGTCATACGACCCTCGACATGGCCCCTCAGGGAATGTGACCCACCGGATTTACCTGGCGGATCCCCCTACAGACCTGAACCTACACGTCCAATCGTAGGCTCGCTTAGCCTCCTGCGTCCCCCCATCGTGATAACGTGGAATAGGTAGTTCCGGAATGTTGACCGGATGTGCATCCGCTACGCCTTTCGGCCTCGCGTTAGCTCCCGACTGACCCTGAGCGGACGAACCTTCCTCAGGAAACCTTAGGCTTACGGCGGGGAAGATTCTCACTTCCCTTATCGCTACTTATGCCGGCAGGGTCACTTCTCGCCGCTCCACCAGTCCTCACGGTCTGACTTCGCTGCGAACGAGAACGCTCCTCTACCAATATGGAATCCCGCAGGATTCCGTCTATTCTACGGCTTCGGTCCTGTGCTTGAGCCCCGTTATATTGTCGGCCCAGAGCCGCTTGACCAGTGAGCTATTACGCTTTCTTTAAAGGATGGCTGCTTCTAAGCCAACCTCCTGGTTGTCTAAGCGTCTCCAGATCCTTTACCACTTAGCACAGAGTTAGGGACCTTAGCCGGTAGTCTGGGCTGTTTCCCTCTCGACAATGAAGCTTAGCCCCCACTGTCTGACTCCCGAGATACGTGTCGTTGGCATTCGCAGTTTGATTGGATTCAGTAAGCTGGTAAGCCCCCTAGTCCATTCAGTTCTCTACCACCAACGCCGACCTCTCGAGGCTATCCCTAAAGATATTTCGAGGAGAACGGGCAATCACGAGGTTTGATTAGCCTTTCACCCCTACCCTCAGCTCATCCAAGCTGTTTTCAACCAACACTGGTTCGGGCCTCCATAGAGTGTTACCTCTACTTCACCCTGGCCAAGGGT
>CAWAXG010000002.1:357500-950404 GCA_963785755.1 uncultured Acidobacteriota bacterium
CCAGGATGCCGCCTTCGCCACCGGTATTCCTCCAGATATCTACGCATTTCACCGCTACACCTGGAATTCTGCATCCCTCTCCCGAATTCAAGCCATCCAGTATCCGACGCAGTTCCCAGGTTGAGCCTGGGGATTTCACGTCGGACTTAGTTGGCCGCCTACGAGCCCTTTACGCCCAGTAATTCCGAACAACGCTTGCCCCCCCCGTATTACCGCGGCTGCTGGCACGGAGTTAGCCGGGGCTTCCTTTAGCGGTACCGTCAGCCTACCAGCGTATTCGGCCGGTAGGTGTTCTTCCCGCTCGACAGGAGTTTACGACCCGAAGATCTTCATCCTCCACGCGGCGTTGCGTCGTCAGGCTTGCGCCCATTGCGAACAATTCCCCACTGCTGCCTCCCGTAGGAGTCTGGGCCGTGTCTCAGTCCCAGTGTGTCCGTCCGCCCTCTCAGGCCGGATACTGATCGTAGCCTTGGTAGGCCATTACCCTACCAACTAGCTAATCAGACGCGGGCCCCTCTTCAAGCGCTAGGTCTTGCGATCCCCAGCTTTGATCTCCACCTGTCCAAAGGCAGGATGTCATGCGGTATTAGCGTCCCTTTCGGGACGTTATCCCCCACTCGAAGGCAGGTCACCCACGTGTTACTCACCCGTTTGCCACTCTACTCAGGGCCGAAGCCCCTTTCGCGTACGACTTGCATGTGTTAGGCACGCCGCCAGCGTTGATTCTGAGCCAGGATCAAACTCTCAAGTTAAAGTGGTCGTCCCCCTTCGCCCCTTGCGGTGCTTCGGAGGACAAACTCTAACGTTGATAGCCTGTTTGAATCGGCTCTCTAACGTTGTTCAGTTCGTCAAGTGTTGTAGATGGTTCATTGCCCTGCGCTGCTGGTGAACTACACCCTCAGCCTCGGGATTCACAATGCCACCCGCTGATACTCGACGGGCTCTCCGACTTCGCCCCCCGGGCTTCGTCGAGACAGGCTCGACTCGGCACCGGCGACCGTCGCCGGAGAAAGTGCTTGCACGTTCTATCTAGTTTTCAAAGAACCGGATTTGGTCTGTCCCCGCCGTCCCAAACTTCGCGACAGCGGCCGAGCTCCCCGTCAGCTTTATTTCCTTCAGGGGAACCTTCCTATACTACAGATCCACCCCTTGGCTGTCAACCATCCCGGCGTCCGCTTCGTCGATTTTTTATCGAGTCCGCTGGTGCCGTCCCACGCAATCGTGCCTCATCGTTTCCGATGAGCTTGCCGCGCGCTGCAGTGCGACTTGGGAGTGTGCGAGCTGAAGGAAGTGTCGGCGGGTAAATGCCGCCGGCGGGTCACGCTCGGTCCACCAACTATAAGCGGCGTATCCGCGGCTGTCAACCTCACCGGATTCCGCGGATGACCAGGCGCGTCGAGCACCGGAGCATGCTCAGCCAGGAGACGGCGCTGGAGCTCGGTTCAACCCGGAAATCCGGGGTGTTTTTTGCGCCGACCCTTGGTGATCTACTGCTCGAACCTGACCCTGACGACGTGACGCCCGACCTGCAGCAGCGCGGTAGCCACCGGCGGACTGATCCGCGCACGCGGATCGCTGAGCCGCGTGCCATCCAGCGTCACGCCGCCTTGCTCGATCTTTCGCGCTGCATCGCTCCCGGACTTCGCGAGCCCGCACTCCACGATCAGGCTCGCCACGCGCTTCGAGCCGTCCGGTCCGTACTGCGTCACGTGCTCGGGAATGTCCCCCGCCAGCTCCTTTTTCGCGAAACGGCGCTCGAAGTCGTCGGCGGCCCGATCCGCGTCCGCGGCGCTGTAAAAATCCTCGACAATCCGCTTGGCCAGATTCACCTTGGCCTGTTTCGGATGCAGGGCACCCGACGCGACCGCATTTCGCTGTTCGAGAATCCCTTCCGGTCCGAAGTCGGTCAGCAGGGTGTAGTACTTCCACATCAAGTCGTCGGAAATCGACATCAGCTTTCCGAACATGTCGGCTGGAGTGTCGGTGATGCCGACGTAGTTACCCAGGCTCTTCGACATCTTCTCGACACCGTCGAGCCCTTCGAGCAACGGCGTCGTCATCACGACCTGCGGCTCCAGGCCGTAGGCCGGCATGATGTCGCGCCCGACATTGAGGTTGAAGAGTTGATCGGTGCCTCCGAGCTCGACGTCCGCTTGGAGGAAGACGGAGTCGTAAGCCTGGCTCAGCGGATACAGGAACTCGTGGACGGCAATCGGCTTCCCGCTCTCGTAGCGGATCTTGAAGTCCCGCCGCTCGAGCATCTGGGCAACGTTGTACTTCGCGGCCAGCCGGATCCAGCCCATGCTCCCGAGCGGCTCGAGCCACTCGCTGTTGAAGCGCACTACGGTCCGCGCGGGATCGAGAATCCTGAAGACCTGTGTCTTGTACGTTTCGGCGTTCTCGGCGATTTCCTCGGGCGTCAGCGGAGGCCGGGTCTTCGATCGACCGGTCGGATCGCCAATCAACGCCGTGAACGCGCCGACGACGTAGATCACGGTGTGACCGAGGTCCTGAAAGTGCTTCATCTTCCGAATGAGCACGGTGTGGCCGAGATGGAGGTCGGGCGCGGTCGGATCGAATCCGACTTTCACGACCAGCGGTTTGCCGCTCGTTTCCGCCCGTTCGAGCTTGGCTTTCAATTCGTGGACCTTGACGACGTCCACGCATCCTTTGGTGAGGTAGGCGACCTGCTCGTCTATCGTCATTACGCGTGCAATTATCCCTTGTCCGGGCTCGCTCCTGCGCGCGCGAGCCGCATCGCTTTGCGCCATGCCCTGCCGGCGAGCCCGAATACCTTGTCGCTCGCGTCAGCCGCTCCGAGGATCATCCGGGAATAGGGACGCACCTCGCGAACGAACCGCCGCAATTCGGCGGCCTGGGCATCCGAGCCGTGGATCACGCGCTCTTCGCATTCGAATTGCTGTTCCCAGAACAGCCACTGCACGTGAGCGGCCTGCGGGAGACTGCGCAGAAAGGATGCCGGCAACGAGCAGCGCCAGTCGGCATGCAGGAGGTGAAACTTCATCAGGAATGCGATGCGCCGGCCCTCGATCTCGATCAGCCAGCGGTGATGCGACAGGCCCGCGATCCGCGGGTGTTCCCAGCCTCGCGACTGTTCCGCCGCGCGGGACGGCACCTCCACATAGCCGGCCTTTGCGACGCGCACGAGCTCGGCGCAGACCCACAGCGGATCGCGCAGGTCTTCGAGGGTGTGCGAGCAAACGGCGAAGTCAATCGATTTGTCAGCGAGCGGCCAGGGCTCACGCCCGCAGAGATCGCGCTGGATCCAGGACTCGCGCGTGAAATGCTCCTTCGGGCCGGCTTGCGACGCGGGCAGGCCAAGCGTCCGGTAATACCCCCGCGTCTCGAACGGCTCCGCATCCATCACGATGTTCGCGCGGTTGAACGGGCAAGCCCACCCGCCCACGTCCAGGACGACGTCGGCCGGACCGATTCGCGACAGAATCCGGTGCACATTGGGCTCGAACATGCTCGTGGCCGACGCCCACTATAGCTTGCGCCGGGTCAGCAGCCGGACGGCTCATCCAGCCGTGCCGCGCTAACATACTTCTCGATGCCGCCGCCACCTGAAGCGGAGCGCCCGACGCGACGCGCCATCCTGCGCGGGCTGGGGGCCGTCGCGATCGGTACGGCGGCAGGCACTGCCGCGCATGGCTACAAGTACGAGCGGCACCACATCGTGGTCACTGAGGAAACCCTGGACGTACTCGGGTGGCCCGAGCCGCTCGCCGGCCTGCGCATCGGATTCCTCACCGATCTCCATCGCAGCGCAACGGTGTCTCACGAGATGATCGCGGGCGCGGTCCGCGCCGTCATGGCGCACACGCCAGATCTGCTCATCATCGGCGGCGATTACGTCACCAACCGGGACCGTCGGTACGCCGAACCCGCGGCCGAGGCGCTCGTCGGGCTGGCGGCGCCCCACGGGGTGTTCGCGGTGCTCGGCAATCACGATGACGAGCGCGACGTCCCGAGCGCTCTCGTTCACGCGGGCTTCGAGGTGCTGAAGGATGCGCGGACGCGGCTCGCGATCCGCGGCGAGACCGTCGATGTCGCGGGCCTTCGCTACTGGACGCATCGGGTCACGGACGTAGCCCGCGTCATCCGCGCCGCCTCACCGACCCTCATCCTGATCGCCCACACACCGAAGCGATTGATCGAGGCAGCGGCCTTGTCGGTGCCCCTCCTGCTCAGCGGCCACACGCACGGCGGACAGATCGTGCTTCCCGGGCTGGGACCGATTGCCGCGCGCGAGTTCCCGGTCATCGCCGGCAGCGCACGGCGGGACAACACGACGGTGTTCGTGAGCCGCGGCGTGGGGACAGTCTACGTGCCGATCCGGGTGAACTGTCCGCCTGAAGTCGCGATTCTCCGGATCAATCCGGTTCGCGCGGGCACCGCGACCTGACGGACGCTGGCCGTTCAGCCGGTCCTGACGAACCGACGTCCGTCGATTCGCCAGCCACCCGACAGAAGGATGCCGACCGCCTCCGGATAGATTCGATGCTCCTCGACGAGAATTCGCTGCGAGAGTGTGTCGATCGTGTCGAAGTCCTCGACGGGCACGCACGCCTGCAGCACGATTGGACCGCCGTCGAGCTCGCCGGTCACCAGGTGGACCGTGGCGCCTGTCATCTTGACGCCATGCTCGAGCGCCTGTTGCTGGGCATTGACGCCGGGAAAAGAAGGAAGCAGCGACGGGTGAATGTTCAGGACCGCGTCCGGAAAGGCCTCGAGCAGGCGGCGGCTCACGAGACGCATGAACCCCGCCAGGCACACCAGCGACACCTCGCGCGCCCGCAGCTCCTGCGCGATCCGCTCGTCGAACACCTCGCGCGTCGCGAACTGGCGGTGATCGAGCACCAGCGCTTCGATCCCGGCGGCTCTCGCCAGCTCGATCCCTCCCGCGTGCGCGCGATTCGAGATGACGACGCCGATCTCTGCCGCGAGATGGCCTCGTTCGATCGCCAGAATCAGCGCCTGCAGATTGCTGCCGCGGCCGGAAATCAGGACCCCGAGGCGCGGGCGTCGTGCCTGCCGGCGGCCATCACCGCCCTCAGCCACCGATGTACCTCACGCCCTCCCCGCCCTGACCCACGACACCAATCCTGACGGCGCCGGATTCTCCCCCGCGCGCGAGCTCGTCGAGCACTGCGGGCGCGGCGTCGGGCGCGCAGGCCAGGATGAGCCCGATGCCCATGTTGAACGTGCGCAACATGTCGTCATCCGGCACGTTCCCGGTCTGTTGCAGCCAGGTGAAGATGGCGGGCACCTTCCAGGCGCTCCGGTCCACGACTGCGTGAGTGCCCGGCGGCAGCATCCGCGGCACGTTCTCCGTGATCCCCCCGCCCGTGATGTGCGCCATCCCCTTGATGCGGCCGCTGCCGAGCAGCGGCCTGATCTGCGGCAGATAGCTGCGGTGCGGCTCGAGCAGCGCGCTGCCGACCGACCTGCCTAGAGCCGGAACTTGCGACTCGGACTTCAGGCCCGCAACCTCGAACGCGATCCTTCTCGCCAGGGAATAGCCGTTGGTGTGAAGGCCAGAAGACGGGAGGCCGATGAGGATGTCGCCGTCGCAGATGCTGCGTCCATCCACCAGCCGATCCCGGGTCACGGCGCCGACGATGAAACCAGCAACGTCGTATTCGCCGTCGGCATAGAAGCCCGGCAGCTCCGCGGTTTCCCCGCCAAGAAGGGCGCAGCCGTTCGCCCGGCACGCGGTCGCCAGCCCCTCGACGACTTGTACGGCGACGTCCGGATCGAGCCGGCCGGTGGCGAGGTAATCGAGGAAGAACAGCGGCTGCGCGCCCTGGACGAGGATGTCGTTCACGCAGTGATTGACGAGGTCGACGCCAATCGTGGTGTGGACGCCGGTCATGAACGCGACGCGCAGCTTGGTCCCGACACCATCGGCGCTGGAGACGAGAACGACCTCGCCGAGATCGGCGCCGCTCAGCGCGAACAGGCCGCCGAACGATCCGATCTCGGATAGCACGCCGGTCGTGAACGTGCTCCTGGCCAGCGAACGGATCCTGCGGACGACTTCATTGCCGGCATCGATGTCGACGCCCGACTGCTTGTAATCCACCATGGGCGCAGCGGTTTTCAGAACTCCAGGCGCTGAATGAGCGTATCGGCGATCTTCCGCGCCGGCGATCCGGCGGCCGCCGCCCAGTAGGCGCGGCGAACCGTGACGTAGAACCGTTCTTCTTCGAAGTCCTCCTCGAGCATGTCGAAGGCCTCGCGAAGCAGCTCGATGGCGGCGCCGAGATCCTGCTGGGTCTCCAGCACCTGCAGCAGCAGCGGCGTATTGCGCAGCGCCACGGTGCCGATCGCGAGAGCGATCGCCGCGCGCTCCGGATCGCGCGTCGGCGCGCCACGCTCGAACAGGATGGCCGCCGCGTCCTTGCGGCCGTTGACCGCGAGCGCCGCGAGCGCGCCGGCGGCGCTCCGGACCAGCTCCTGATGTCCCGGATTGGCGATCGCAAACCGCAGCGTGTCGTGCAGGTAGCTGGAATGCGAGTCGCAGTTGCTGCCGAGAAGACAGATCGACGCGGCTATCGACGGCTGCAGATTGCGATTGGCGGATCGTTGAAGATCCGCGAGCGTGACCAGGCCGCGTTTGTCACCGATTCTGCCGATGGCGAGAATCGCATCGTCTTGCAGCGGCCCCTCGACCTTGGCCACCTCGGTAATGGCCTGGAGCGCATACGCCGCGCGGTAGTCCCCCAGCGCCTCGATCACCACCGCCCTGAACAGATCCTGGCCGCTCATCACGAGCTTGGTCATGAGGGCGCGAATCTTGGCCGTCGGATCCGAGGCCGAGGTCGTCGCCGGCTTCACAGAATGCGCCGCCAGCGCACGCGTCAGCGCCGGGCGTACGAACTCGGTCTCCTCTCGATCGACAGCGGACAGCAACCGGCCGACCGCCACGGGATCGGAGTGATGCTCGAACCACGCGTACGCCACGGCGCGGAGCCGGTCGTGCTTGTCGTCCAGCATCTTCATCATCGTCTGCGAGGTTCGCGGATCGTTGAAGCCGGAGAGCAGCACGAGGGCGCGGAAGCGGACGTACCAGTCCGCGCCGGCGTTCGACACCGTGTCGAGCAGCACGGGAACGGCGACTTCCGGCTCGGCCCGCCGGACGGTTCGCCCTGCCTCCATCCTCACGGGAAAGTCGAACGAGCCCAGCAGGTCGACGGAGGTCTTCAATTGCGCGGGCGTAACCTTGCCGGCGGTTGCGGTTGGCGCCGCCGCGGGTTTTGGCGCTTGCGCGTGAGTCGTCGCGCGAGGAGCGACGGCGAGCAGTGCGATGAGCGAGGGGACGACCGCGACTCTCAACGCCATCGGCAGATTCAGTCGACGGCCTTGAGCGCCAGCTGGAGGTACGCCTTTTCGTCCTGCGGGAAGGAGACCGGATAGACACCGGTGTAGCAGGAGGTGCAGTAAGCGTTCTTCCGCTCACCGACCGCCTCCCGAAGTCCGTTGAGGCTCAGATACGCGAGACTGTCCGCTTCGACGTAGTCCCGGATCTCATCAAGCGAGTGGGTCGCCCCGATCAGCTCATCACGGCTCGGGGTATCGACGCCGTAGTAGCACGGCGAGACCGTCGGCGGGCAGCTGACGCGGACGTGCACTTCATGGGCGCCGGCCGCTTTGACGAGCCGCACGATTTTCCGGCTGGTGGTGCCGCGCACGATCGAATCATCAACGAGGACGACGCGCCGCCCCTCGAGGATGCTGCGAACCGGATTGAGCTTCACCTTCACCGCGAAGTCGCGAATCGACTGCTGCGGCTGGATGAACGTGCGGCCGACGTAATGGTTCCGGATCAATCCAAACTGCAGCGGCAGCCCCGCCTTCGCGGCGTAGCCGATGGCAGCGCAGACGCCCGAGTCAGGGATCGGCACCACGACGTCGGCTTCGACCGGCGACTCCGTCGCGAGAATCCGCCCGAGCGACGTCCGCACCTCGTTCACGCTGCGGCCGAAGACGTAACTGTCAGGACGAGCGAAATACACGTGCTCGAACACGCAATGCGCGAGTTGCGCCGGGGGATACGGCTTGATCGAGCGAAGCCCGCCGTCGCTGATGATGAGAAGCTCACCAGGCTCGACATCGCGCACGTGAGTCGCGCCGATGAGATCGAGCGCACACGTCTCGGAACAGACGATCCAGGCGTCGCCGAGGCTGCCAAGCGCCAGCGGGCGGAATCCGTGCGGATCCCGCGCGGCGATCAACCGGTTCTTCGTCAGGAGGACCATCGAGAACGCGCCGCTGACCTGTCGAATCGATTCGACCAGCGCTTCCTCGACCGACGGTGCCTTGGATCGGGCGTAGAGATGCAGGACGACCTCGGTGTCGCTGGTCGTCTGAAAAATCGATCCCGCGCGGACGAGATCGTCGCGAAGCTCTCTGGCGTTCACGAGGTTCCCGTTGTGACCGACGGCGATCTGCCCGTGAGCGCAGTCGATCAGGAACGGCTGCGCATTCTCGAGCGTGCTCTTGCCCGCCGTCGAGTACCGGGTGTGGCCAATCGCGAGATGGCCGGGCAGGCCCTCGAGAGTTTCCTCTTTGAACGCGTCGGCAACCTGGCCCATGCCGCGCGCGAGCCGCATGCGCTCGCCGTCGGCCGTCGCAATGCCCGCGCTTTCCTGACCACGATGCTGCAGCGCGTAAAGGCCGAGCGAGGTCAGACTGGCAGCTTCAGGATGCCCGAAGATGCCAAATATGCCGCACTCGTCTTTGAATTTATCCATGGGTCGCTCGCGCCTCTGGCGCTCGCTGGTCATACCGCTCGTCCCCACCTTGCGGCGACTCGGTCCCCGCGCCTCTGGCGCTCGCCAGTTAGCCGCTCGTGCCCACCTTGCGGCGCGCGCCCGCCGCCGCGTGCGGTCATTCTACGCCGCCTTGCCCGCGAAATGTCGCTCGAGTGCCGACGACCACAGCTGTTCCGCTTCGGATACTGCTATATCGATTGCCTTCGAGCCATTGACTGAAATCACGATGTGGGTCCCGCCCGTACGTCCTATGACGCTCGCCGGTACCTTGGCGCTTCGTGCCAGTTCCAGAAACGCGTCGCGATGCTCCGGCTTCACCGAGACCATCACGCGGCCGCCTGATTCACCGAACAGGGCGCCGAGCCTCGCCCACTCGGTGCCTTCGGGCTCCGTTGCGGCTTGTGAGAAATCAACCGTGCAGCCAATTCCCCCGGAGTCGAACGCGGCTTCGGCCATCGTCACGGCCAGGCCGCCGTCGGAGCAATCATGCGCCGATTGGATGAGCCGGCTGGAGGCCGCGCCCGTCAGCAGTCCAATCAACGCGCGCTCACGCGCGAGGTCCAGCGACGGCGCGTCGCCGGCGACCGTGCCGTGCACGGTCTTCAAATACTCGCTTCCGTCCAGATTCGCGTCGACGTCGCCTAGCAGCACGATGTCGTCGCCCGCGTTCCGGAACGATCGGCCGCGCACCAGCGCGGCATCTTCCAGCAGACCGACGACGCCGATGATCGGCGTCGGATAGATCGCGCTGCCGTCGGTTTCGTTGTAGAGGCTGACGTTGCCGCCGGTAATCGGAATATCGAGGACGCGGCAGGCCTCCGCCACCCCTTCAACTGCCTCGACGAACTGCCACATGATGTCGGGCTTCTCGGGGTTGCCGAAATTCAGGCAGTTGGTCGCCCCTATCGGCAGCGCCCCGGCGCACGCCACGTTGCGCGCCGCCTCGGCGACCGCGAGCATCGCGCCGCGGCGCGGATTCAGATAGCAGTACCGGCCGTTGCCGTCGGTGGACAACGCCAGAGCGCGCGTGGTGCCCTTGATGCGGATCACGCCGGCGCCCATTCCCGCGAGCACCAGCGTGTTGGTGCGCACCATGGTGTCGTACTGGCGATACACCCACCGCTTGCTCCCGATTGTCGGAGACGACAGCACGGCGATGAGCGCCTGCTGCGGCGCAGCGGGTCGCAGAGACCGGAGATCCAGCCGGCGGACGGCGTCGATGTATGCGGGCGCGGCAGTCGGCCGGTCGTACACTGGCGCCTCATCCACGAGCGCGGTATTCGGGATCTCGGCGACCACCGTTCCGTGATCCTTCACACGCAGCAGGCCATCGTCGGTGACCAACCCGATGTGCGCCGCATGGAGGTCCCATTTGTCGAAGATCGCTTCGACTTCGGCTTCGCGGCCGCTCTTCACGACGAGGAGCATGCGTTCCTGCGATTCCGACAGCATGATCTCGTACGGGGTCATGCCGGTCTCGCGCTGCGGGACGTCCTTGACGTCGATCTCGATGCCGCTGCCGCCGCGCGCTCCCATTTCGCACGTCGAACAGGTCAACCCGGCGGCGCCCATGTCCTGCACGCCGATCAGCGCGTCCGTCTTCATCAGCTCGAGACAGGCCTCGAGCAGCAGCTTCTCCATGAACGGATCGCCGACCTGCACCGCCGGGCGCTTCTCCGCGGATCGCTCGTCGAACTCCGCCGACGCCATCGTCGCGCCGTGAATGCCGTCGCGGCCGGTCTTGGCGCCGACGTAGTACACCGGGTTCCCGACGCCGGCGGCGCGGCCCTTGACGAGCGCGTCCGCCCGCGCGATGCCGAGGCACAGCACGTTGACGAGCGGATTGCCGGCGTAGCAATCCTCGAAGGCGATCTCACCGCCAATCGTCGCGATGCCGATGCTGTTGCCGTAGCCGCCGATGCCCGCCACGACTCCTTCGACGATCCGCCTGGTACGCGCCCCAGTCTGTCCCTCCAGCGGGCCGAACCGGAGCGAGTTCATCAACGCGATCGGCCGCGCGCCCATCGTGAAGATGTCGCGGATGATGCCGCCGACGCCGGTCGCGGCTCCCTGATATGGCTCGATGAAGGACGGATGGTTGTGCGATTCGATCTTGAAGACCGCCGCGAGGCCATCGCCGATGTCCACGGCCCCTGCGTTCTCTCCTGGACCCTGCAGCACGCGCGGACCGCGGGTCGGCAGTTTCTTCAGGTGGATGCGCGAGCTCTTGTAGCTGCAGTGCTCCGACCACATGACCGAGAAGATCCCGAGCTCGGTCAGCGAGGGCTCGCGACCGAGCGCCCGGACTATCCGCTCGTACTCGTCGGGCTTGAGGCCATGTCGCTCCAGGACCGCGGTGTCGAACGCCATGCTCACGCCGTCCTCAGGGCGCCGTGCGCGGACAGCGCGGCCACGACGGACTCGAACAACGCGAGGCCATCGCCACTGCCGAGCACCGGTTCACAGGCGCGTTCGGGGTGCGGCATCATGCCGACGACATTGCGACGCTCGCTGCAGATGCCGGCGATGTTTCGCGCGGCACCGTTCGGGTTCGCCGCCTCCGACGGCCGCCCCGACGCGTCGACGTAGCGGAAGATGACGCGCCGCTCGCGCTCGAGCATGTCCAGCACATCGTCAGCCGCGAAGTAATTGCCTTCTCCGTGGTTGATCGGGATGCGCAGCAGCTGTCCTTGCGAGCACGACGCCGTGAATGGCGTGTCGGTCGCCTCGACCCGGAGATTCACGTGCTCGCAGATGAACTTCAGTCCGCGGTTGCGCAGCATCGCGCCGGGCAGCAGACCGGATTCGAGCAGGATTTGAAAGCCGTTGCAGACGCCGAGCACCGGGTTCGCCGGCGTCGGCAAACGTCCTGACCGCGGCCATGATTGGGGAGAATCGCGCGATCGCGCCCGTCCTGAGGTAGTCGCCGTGGGCGAAGCCGCCGGGCAGGACTACGACGTCGGCTCCGGCGAGCGACGTCTCCTTGTGCCAGATGAACTGGGCGTCCTGGCCGAGCACGTGTTTCGCCGCGTGATAGGCATCATGATCGCAATTCGATCCGGGAAAGACGACGACGGCAAATTTCATCTTTTTGGCCGGCACTCGCGTGTCACTCCACCTCGACCCTGTAGCTTTCAATCACCGGATTCGCGAGGACCTTGTCGGCCACGTCGGAGACCAGCGACTTCGCGGCATCCGTGCTGGCGGCGTCGACCTCCAGCTCGAAGTACTTGCCCTGACGGACCTCGCCGACCCCGGCGTAGCCCATCGAGTGGAGCGCTTCGGCAATCGTTCGGCCCTGCGGATCGAACACCGACGGCTTCAACGTCACGAACACCTTGGCCTTCATTGCTCTCCTGCCGTCCCCTCGAACTGCTCCCGGCGACCCGAGCGACGTCGAAGGGCTGATGACATTCAGCCGGACGCGCCCACCGGGACCGACGCGAACACGCGCCCGAAAATCGCGTCGACATTGCGGAAGTGATCGTTCAGATCGAACGCCTTCTCGATCTCGTCGCGGCTCAGCACCTTGGTCAAATCCGAATCCTGCAGCAGCAGCTGCTTGAAGTCCTTCTGCTCGTGGAACGCGCGCATCGCGTTCCGCTGGACCCATTCGTAGGCCTGCTCGCGCGTCACGCCGCGCCGCGCGAGCTCGAGCAGCACCGTTCCCGAAAATACGACGCCACGGGAGCGTTGCAGGTTCTCCCGCATCCGCTCCGGATACACGACCATGCCGCGCACGATGCGCGCGAAGCGGCGGAGCATGTGGTCGAGCGCGATGAAGCTGTCCGGCAGGATGACGCGCTCGACCGACGAATGCGAGATATCCCGCTCGTGCCACAACGCGACGTTCTCGAGCGCCGCCGTGGCATTGCCGCGCAGCAGCCGCGCCAGTCCCGTGATCTGCTCGCAGCCGATCGGATTGCGCTTGTGCGGCATCGCGGAGGAGCCCTTCTGCCCCTTGGCGAACGGCTCCTCGATCTCGCCAATCTCCGTTTTCTGCAGGCCGCGGATTTCGAGCGCGAACTTCTCGAGCGACGCCGCCGCGATCGCCAGCGCCGACAACAGCTCCGCATGCCGGTCGCGCTGAATCACCTGCGACGACACCGGCGCCGGCTGCAATCCCAGCCGCTCGCACACCCGCGCCTCGATCCGCGGATCGAGGTGCGCGAACATCCCGACCGCGCCCGAGATTTTTCCCACGCTGACGACGTCGCGCGCCCGCAGCACGCGATCCACGGCACGCTGCAGCTCGGCGTACCACAACGCAAGCTTGACGCCGAGGGTCATCGGCTCGGCGTGGACGCCGTGGGTGCGGCCGATCATCGGCGTCTGCCGATGTTCCTCGGCGCGCGTCCGGACCGCGTCCATCGCGGTCGCGAGATCCTTGACGATCAGGTCGCACGCCTGCCGCATCTGAATCGCCTGGGCGGTGTCGAGCACGTCCGACGAGGTCAGGCCGAAATGCAGCCATCGCGCCGCCGGCCCGACGTGCTCGGCCACCGCGGTGGTGAAGGCAATCACGTCGTGCTGCGTGACCTGTTCAATCTCTTCGATGCGCGCGACATCGAAGCGCGCCTTGGCCCGCAGCTCGCGCGCGGCGTCGGCCGGAATGACGCCGGCTTCGGCCATCGCATCCGCCGCCGCAAGCTCCACCTCTAGCCAGGTCTCGTAGCGACGCTGGTCGCTCCAGATGGCCCCCATCTCGGGGTTGGTGTAACGAGGAATCATCGGCCGCTCACTCAGCTCAGGTCGAGGCGCGTGCGGGTCAGGTCCGGAGCCGATGGCCCGACGACGGTCGCCGCGAGCGATCCGTTCGAGAAGAGATCGGCCGCGACCCGGCGGATGTCCGACGCGGTCACCGCTTCCACTCCCGCCAGCGTTTCATCGAGCCCGAAATGACGGTCGAAGTAGATCTCCTGGCGCGCCAGGTGCGACATGCGGCTCGCAGTGTTCTCGAGGCTCAGCATGAGGCTGCCCTTCAAGTGGTCCTTGGCGCGGCGCAGCTCGGAGTCGGGCACCGAGGTCCGCTTCATTCCCTTGAGCTCTTCGACGCACAGATCCACGACTTCACCGACCGCCTCGTTCGCACACCCGGCATAAATGGTGATGTTCCCCGCGTCGCGATAGGCGCTCAGCCCGCTGAACACCGAATACGCCAGCCCGCGCTTTTCGCGGATGTTCTGGAACAGCCGCGAGCTCATCGATCCGCCGAGCACGGTGTTCAGGATGTAGCTGACGTAGCGGTCCGCGTGGCTCTGCGGATAGCTGTTGGTGCCCAGGCAGACATGACTCTGCTCGAGCTCCTTGGTTCGCGTCACGACCTGCGGGCTCACCTTCGGCGGATTTTCACCGAACGGCTCCCCTGTCGCGACGAGATCGCCGAACGCCCCCTCCACGAGCTCGCGAACGCGACCGTGATCCAGATTTCCGGCGGCGGAGATGACCATGTTCGAGCCAACATACGCGCCCGCGAAGTACTTCAGGATGGTTTCGCGATTGAGCGCTTCGACGGTCTCCGGGCTTCCGAGGATCGGACGCGCCAGCGGATGCCCCTCCCAGAAATGCTGGGTGAACAACTCGTGCACGAGATCGTCAGGGGTGTCCTCGACCATCTTGATCTCTTCGAGAATCACCTTCTTCTCGCGCTCGATCTCGTCGGCCGCGAACGCCGGACGGCGCACGATGTCCGAGAGCAGGTCGACCGCGACCGGCACGTGCTCGTCCAGGACCTTGATGTAGTAGCTCGCGTACTCCTTCGCCGTGAAGGCGTCGAGCTGCCCGCCGATCGAATCGATCGCCTGCGCGATGTCCTCCGCGCTGCGAGCTCCCGTCCCCTTGAACAGCATGTGCTCGACGAAATGCGCGATGCCCGCGCGCTCGTCGCTCTCGTGGCGCGAGCCGCGCGTCAGCCAGACGCCAAGCGTCACCGACCGCACATGCGGCATCGTCTCAGTGATGAGCCGAAGGCCGTTGCCAAGGACTTCGCGAACGACTGGGTCGTGCGAGGAGGATGTTGTCACCGCTGCGGCTCCAGCGGACGGGGCGACGCGATGTCGCAAGTCATTGAATATAAAGGAATTATCTGACTGGCTAGAAAAGGCGATTCTATCATGCGATGCGCCCGCCGCTCAAGCTCGGGACCGTCGTGCCTGGGCCGCTGCCGCTCGAACTTTCATGCGGTTCGGCAGTCATTTTGGAGGGCGGAATGGTTGAGGTTCGAGAACGCGAGGTCACCCCCTCAGCATAGTAGAATGGGAATCTGCCCTTATTCGCGAAAAGACCGACATGGACACCGATCACGTCATCGATATCGCTGACGTCGAGCTGGCCGAGCTCGAACAGGCGCTCGCCGCGATCGGCAAGCCACGTTTCCACGCGCGGCAGATTTTTCAGTGGATTCATAAGCGGGGCGTGACCGATTTCGCACTCATGAGCGACCTCAGCCGTGAGCTGCGATCCCAGCTCGCCTTCCACTTCACCTTGAGCACTCCTACCGTGGTGCGGCGGGAGGCCTCCGTCGACGGGACGACGAAGCTCCTGCTCCGGCTCGCCGACGGAAAACACATCGAGTCCGTGTGCATTCCGGAGCATGCCGGCGGCGAGACCGGAATCGGCGGCGCGGATCGGCTGACCTTCTGCCTTTCCACCCAGGTCGGCTGTGCGATGAAGTGCGCGTTCTGTCTGACCGGCAAGATGGGGATCGAGCGAAACCTGACCGCGGGAGAAATCGTCGGCCAGGTCCGAGTGCTGTGCCGCGAGCTCGACGCGCTGGATCGGCGCTTCACCATCGTGCTCATGGGGATGGGTGAGCCGCTGCACAACTACGACGAGACCATGAAGGCGCTGCGCATCCTCGCCGATGAGCATGGCCTCGCCATCTCGCCCAGGCGGGTGACCCTGTCGACGGTCGGCGTGCTTCCGGCGCTCGAGCGCCTCGCGACCGAGCCGCTGATGCCGAATCTCGCGATTTCGCTGCACTCGACTACCGAACCCCAGCGCGACATGCTGGTGCCGATCAACCGCAAGTACGGCATCGTCGAGTTGCTCGACGCGTGTCGGCGTTTCCCACTCAAGCGGCGCGAGCGCATCACCTTCGAGTACGTGATGCTGAAAGACGTGAACGACACGCCAGACGATGCCCGGCGGCTGGTGAGGCTGCTGAGCGGTATCAAGGCAAAGGTGAACCTGCTGCCGCTGAACGAGGCGGCGGGGATTCCTTTCGAGCGCCCCGACGACGCGACGGTGAACCGGTTCGCGAAGATCCTCGCGGATCGCGGCGTGACCGTATCGGTACGCAAGTCGAGAGGCCGCGACATCCGCGCGGCGTGCGGTCAGCTGATCACCGAATCATCGCGGGCCACGGCACCCGGCCGCCGGCTCGCGATGGCAATGTCGTAGCCTTCCGCCACTGAACCGCAAGCTGAGCGCGTGGCTTCCGGCTTAGCCGGAAGGATCACTGTCGTTCAACACCCTTTCGGGTGCGAGATCGTGATCAGCGGCCGGCCGATCGTGTCGAACACCCGGTCGAGACGAATCCGGTAGCGCGGAGTCCTGGACGTGACGACCTGCTTCTCCTGCGCCTCGTCACCGCAGGCCATGTCAGCACCAACCTCGGCTCGAAACTCGAGCCAGCCATCCGATCGCAGGCGCTCGATCACGTCAGTACCCACCATCCTCCGGGCGGTATGAATCGGGCGGAGCGGCCGGCAGGCGAATCGTTTGACCGGTCTTCCGGTTCACGGCGGGCAATCCTCCTCGAATTCGCACCATCTCGCCGTCCAGATGATCCTGGAGATAACCTGAAAGTTCACCGGGCTCGTTTCCGATCTTGACCCACGCGTTCGGTGCGCCGGGCTGCGGCAACCGAACCCAGTTGCCGGGGCGCACGTCGCGAACGTAGACCGCGGTCGTGTATCCCCAGTCGTTGTCGGTTATCCAATCGACGGTCGTCCCATCGGTCGCTCTGAAAACCATCGGAACCTCAATGGCGGCCGCGTCCTTCATCACGCGCGCCAGTGCGACGATGTGACCGATCGGCGCCGACGCCACGTCAGGCTTTCCGTACACGGGCCCCTGCACCCACTCAAACGGCTTCATCTCGCGACGCCAGCAGGCAGCGTCCTGACTGCAGCGCGCTACGAGCCGGTTGTATTCGGGCTGGTACCAATCGTCCAGGCCGCCCCTCAGTCCCACGTCGAACCGCGCCAACCGCGCCAACCGCGTCGGCTGCGCCGATGCTGGCGACGCAAGCGTCGCGAACAGACCCGCGATGAGCGCGAGAGCGCTAGCGCGGCGAGTCCACACGACAGCCGCCGTGCGCCTTCGAGTACCCCGAAAGATTCGGCCGATCGACTGGGACGCCACAGTCACCTTCCTCGAGCCTCACCAGCACGCGCTCGTTTCGGCCGCGCCCCTGCGGAATGCGTACCTTCAGGAAGTTGTCGGTGACCACCAGCGTGCCGTCCTCGAGCGTCAGGCCCGGACGAACGGATCCGTCCTGGTTCTGACGGAATCGTCGAGAGAGATCCGCACCGATTTGTCGTACGCGAGCGCCGCGCTCGCGCACCGTCGTTCCCGGCACTTTGCCGTTCATGGTCGTGGCCTCGGTGCCGGGCCGATCCGAGTACGGGAAGACGTGCAGGTGTGACAACGGCGAACGCGGCAGGTATTCGAGATTGCGTTCGAAGTCGGTGTCGCCTTCACCGGGGAATCCGACGATGATGTCCGAGCCGATCGAGGCGTGCGGGAGGCGCCCGATGATGTCATCCACCAGCCGTTCGTAGTACTCGAGGGTATACGGCCGCCGCATCAGTGCGAGCATCCTGTCGCTCGCGTGCTGCAGCGGGAGGTGGAAGTGCGGCGCGAACCGGCCCCCGCTCGCCGCGATCAGCTCGACGATCGGCGGCGTGCAATCCATCGGCTCCAGCGAGCTGATGCGAAACGTCACGTCTGCATCGACCCTGGCGAGCGCGCGCAGCAGATCGTACAGGGCCACGCGCGGCTGCAGGTCGCGGCCGTACGACCCCAGGTGCACGCCGGTGAGCGCGATCTCTTTGAAGCCCGATGCAGCAATCCGTTCGACCTCGCGGACGACGTCGTCGGGTGGCAGGCTGCGACCGGCGCCCCGGGTCGTGGGAATGATGCAGTAGCTGCAGCGCTCTTCGCAGCCGGTCTGGACCCGGAGTGTGAAGGCAGTCCGGCCCGCGATCCCGGGCTCGATCGACGCGCCACAGGGGCCGTCGCCGTCGCCGAATCGTCTCGCGGTCGGCAGTGTGCCGTCGTTCTCGAGGAGCGGGATGATCCGCAGCTTGTCCTCGTTCGAAACGACATGTCCGACACCCGGGAGCGCGGCAATCTCGTCGGGCCGCCTCGTCGCGTAACAACCCGTGACAACGATGTGCGCCGAGGGATTCTCGCGCGCGATCCGCCGCACGGTCTGACGGGCTCCCTGATCGGCGCTGGAAGTAACCGAACAGGTGTTGACGATGACGAGATCGGCTTCGGCAGACGCGGCTTCGGCCGCGCCGCGGGCGCGCAGATCCGCCTCGAGCCGAAGGGAATCGGCCTGATTCACCCGGCAGCCGAACGTCACGATCGAGTACTTCATCACCCCATTTGAAGCTTCGCCGCCGCCTGCTCGACTTTTTCCGCGAGCCGCTTCTTGTAGTCTTCGAGACGCGTGGCCACCGCGGGGTCGCCGACGGCGAGAATCTGGGCGGCGAGCACGCCGGCGTTGGTCGCGCCCGGCTTGCCGATGGAGACGGTCGCCACCGGAACGCCCGGGGGCATCTGGACGGTCGAGAGGAGCGCGTCGAGCCCTTTCAGCGCCGACGAATCAATCGGCACGCCGATGACCGGCATGATCGTGTGCGCCGCCACCACACCCGCCAGGTGCGCCGCGGCACCGGCTCCGACAACGAAGAGCTTCACGCCGCGGCCCGGAGCCTCGCGCACGAGACGCATCACCCGTTCCGGCGATCGATGGGCCGAGGCAACGGTCATTTCGCACGAGATCTGCAGTTCGCGCAGGACGTCGACCGCTCCCTGCATCACGGCGGCGTCGGAGTCGGAACCCATGAGGATCAGGACGGTGATTTGAGCCATGAAAGCGCCTTTTTCCCGATATCGCTTCTGTACTGCATACCCTCGAAGGTGATCTGGGAGACACCCTCGTATACGCGCGCGATCGCGTCCTCGAATGTGTCGCCCCGGCCAACGACCGTCAATACGCGGCCGCCAGCGGTGACGGTGACTCCGTTCGCGGCCGCCGCGGTGCCGGCATGAAACACGAGTACGTCGTCGAGCGCGCTCGCGTGATCGAGGCCTGAAATCACCCGGCCTGATGATGTCGAACCTGGATAGCCGCCCGATGCGAGCACGACGCCGACCCGCTTTTCCGGCCTGAGCGGGATTCGCAGGTCGCCGAGCGCTCCGTCGCTGGCTGCGAGAAGCAGCGGCAGCAGATCCCCGCCCAGCATCGGAATCACGACCTGCGCCTCGGGATCGCCGAATCGGACGTTGAATTCGATGACCTTCGGGCCCGCGCAGGTGAGCATCAGCCCGGCATAGAGAAAGCCGCGGTAATCCTGCCCCTCTTCGCGCATCCCCTGGATTACGGGGTTGATGATCTCCTGCATGATGCGGGCTTCCATCGCGGCATCGATCAGCGGACTCGGCGCGAAGGCCCCCATTCCGCCGGTATTGGGTCCCCGGTCATCGTCGAAGATGCGCTTGTGATCTTGCGCCGAGGCCATGGGCAGGGCATGGCGGCCGTCCGAGATCGCGAAAAACGAGACTTCCGGACCCTCGAGGCATTCCTCCAGGACGAGCCGCGACCCGGCGTCCCCGAACTGGCGGTCCTCCATCGCCGCGATGATCGCCGCGTCGGCGCTCGCCGGGTCGGGAGCCACGACCACTCCTTTGCCTGCCGCGAGGCCATCGGCTTTGACGACCACCGGAAAGCCAAGCTCCGCCGACGCCACCAGTGCTTTCGCTTCCGGCGCGTTGCTGCAGACCCGGTAGCGGGCGGTCGGAATCCCGTGGCGGGCCATGAATTCCTTTGCGAAGACCTTGCTGCATTCGAGCCGGGCCGCAACTCGCGTCGGGCCAAAGATCCGGAGACCTCGAGACGTAAAGAGATCCACGATTCCGCGGTCGAGCGGCAGTTCCGGACCAACGACGGTGAGGTCGACGTGGTTCGCTTCCGCAAGGTTGGCGAGCTGGGGCACGTCGCCGGCTTCAGCCGGAAGGAGCCTGGCGAACCGCGCGAGGCCAGGGTTACCTGGAGCGGCGAGGATGTGGTGGTCAGCGGACTCCGAAGCGACCTTCCAGGCGAGCGCGTGCTCCCGCCCGCCGCTGCCGACGACCAGGATTCTCATAGTGAGCCGAACTGCAAGTTCGCCAGGAGTTTACGTGAAGGAATGCCTGATTGACGGCGGATGAGCTTTCCGCCTAGAATCCGCGTTTACTATGATAGCCTAACATATTCCTCGAACCCGGAGGTCTCAGAGAAGGACCGTGCCGTGGCCGCAAGGGGGGTGTTTTAGGCTTGGCAGAAGTCAAAGTCCAGGAAGGCGAATCGATTGAAAGCGCGCTCCGTCGCTTCAAACGGAAAGTGCAGCAGGAAGATATCATCAAGGATATCAAGAAGCACTCTTACTACTTGAAGCCGGGCGATCGGCGCCGCGCCAAACAGGCGTTGGCGCGTAAGCGTACGCGCAAGAAGCAGCGCCGCGAGTCGGATTAGCTGCGTCGAGTTGACAGGGGTTGACCGGCCGGCGGCATCAAGGTTGTCGTGCCGGGATGCCCAGGCCTGCGAGCGCGCGCAGGCGACGAGTGGTGAGAGGTAGGACCGATGGAGTTCCAGGACAAGAGCCTCAACTGCGTTGACTGCGGAGCGGAATTCCTCTGGACGGCGGGTGAACAACTGTTCTTCGCCGACAAGAATTTCAAGAACGAACCCAAACGGTGCAAGAGCTGCAAGGCGAAGCGTGCGTCACGGCCCGCGTCAGGGGCTCCTCTCGCGCGCGAACGAGTGGAGACGACGACCAACTGCTCGGCGTGTGGCAAGGAGACGACGGTACCCTTTAGACCCACACAAGGTCGGCCGGTGTTCTGCCGCGAATGCTTCCAGCAACGGAAGTTCGCGGGAGCTGCCGGCGTCTAAGTCCTGAACTTCGGTAGTATCAAGAAGGCCACGCACCAGCGTGGCCTTTTTTATTTGCACCGTTGCGCCCCAGGAATCCGACTCTCGGCCGTCGGCGTCTAATCTCAGTCGATCCGGTAAGCTGTTGGAAGTCGAGCCGGTGACACGCCCGCACGGGAAGCTCGACAACAGCCGTCCCAGAAATCTGTCATGTCGTTAACACTCATCATGCGTAATCACGCCGCGCGAGCACTCCTCATCGTGGGGCTTGCCTTGGCGTCTGGCTGCCGCGGCAACGACGCCGCCCAGGGCGCGGGGGCACCCGCAGCGCCGCCGCCTACTCCGGTGAAACTGCTGGCGCTCGAAGAGAAGTCGATCGAGCAGACGTCGGAGTTCATCGCCACGATCCGATCCCTGCGATCGACGCGCGTGCAGCCCGAAGTCGAAGGGCTGGTGACGCGAATCTTCGTCAAGTCGGGAGACCGCGTGCGCGAAGGCGCGCCGCTGGTCCAGATCAACGCTGACAAGCAGCAGGCCACCGTCCGGAGCACGGAAGCCAACCGCGGCGGCACCGAGGCGGACGTGCAGTACCGGCGGTTGCAGGTCAAGCGCCTGAGCGCACTCGTGGACGCGGGCGCCATCAGCAAACAGGAGTTCGAGCAGGCGCAGAACTCGCTGCGCACCGCAGAGGCGCGGCTCGGCGCGCTCGACGCCCAGGTACGTGAAGGGCAGGTCGAACTGCAGTACTACCGCGTCATAGCCCCGCAGGCGGGAATCGTCGGCGACATTCCGATCCGGCAGGGCGATCGAGTCACCACATCGACGGTGATCACGACGATTGACGAGAACCAGTCCCTCGAGGCGTACATCGAAGTTCCACTGGAACGGGCACCGGACCTGAGAATGGGTTTGCCCGTGCAGGTGCTCGACGAGGACGGCAAGGTCGTCGCGACCAATCCGATTTCCTTCATCGCGCCACGGGTTGACGAGGGAACACAGGCCGTTCTGGTCAAGGCGCTCCTGAAGGACGCGCCGCCCCGCATGCGGGTGCAACAGTTCATCAAGGCACGCATCGTCTGGCGCACCGTGCCGGGGGTGACGATCCCGATCGTCGCCGTGAACCGCCTGAGCGGACAGTACTTCTGCTTCGTTGCCGACCGGCAGGGCGAGGGTCTCGTGGCTCGCCAGCGTCCCCTGCATGTCGGCGAAGTCCGCGGCGATGACTACGTCGTCGTCAGCGGCCTCAAGCCAGGCGAACAGGTGGTCGTTTCCGGCGTCCAGAAGATCGGCGACGGGGCGCCGATCAAGCCTGAATGATCGCGCCGCTCCTGTGTCTCTCCTCCTGAGATCGAAATGGTAGATACGTTCATCAGGCGGCCCATCCTGGCGTCGGTCTGTTCGCTCGTCATCATTCTCGCGGGAGCCACGGCAATCCCGACCATGCCGGTGGCGCAGTATCCCGAGCTGGCGCCGCCGCAGGTGACAGTGATGGCCATCTACACCGGCGCCAACGCGCAGGCTGTCGAAACCGGCGTCACGACCCCTCTGGAGCAGGCGATCAACGGCGTCGAGGGGATGCTCTACATCAGCTCGTCGAGCACGAACTCCGGCGTCTGCCAGATCACGGTCACGTTCGACGTCACGCGCGATATCGAAATCGCTGCGGTCGACGTCCAGAATCGCGTGAACCAGGCGATCGGGCGGATGCCCGCCGAAGTCCGCACCACGGGAATCACGGTCCAGAAAGGGTTCACCGGGTTCGTCCTGGGGGGCGGCGTCTACTCGGAGAATGGCGCCTACGACTCGCTCTTCATGAGCAACTACCTCGATGTCTACGTCCGGGACGCGCTCAAGCGGGTGCCGGGTGTCGGCGACGTGGTCATTTTCGGGGAGCGCAAGTATTCGATGCGGCTGTGGCTCGATCCCACCAAGCTCGCCGCAAGAGGACTGACGGCGGGCGATGCGGTCAACGCGCTGCGCGAGCAGAACGTGCAGGTCGCAGCCGGCAGCATTGGAGACGCACCCGCCCGCGAAGGTCAGACCTACCAGATCAGCGTTCGCGCCGCCGGGCGGCTGCGCGAGGTCCGCGAGTTCGAGAACATCATTCTCAAAGCTGGCGAGTCCGGCGGCCTGGTGCGTCTGAGCGACGTCGGGCGCGCCGAGCTCGGCGCCGAATCCTACGCGTCACTGCTGCGCTTCCAGGGCTATGACGCCGTCGGATTCGCGGTGACGCAGCTGCCCACCGCCAATGCGCTCGACGTCGAACGCGACGTGCGCGCCGAGCTCGATCGGCTGTCGACGCAGTTCCCGCCCGGCATGCAGTACCGCGTCGCATTCAACACGACGCAGGTCGTCGACGCGTCGATTCGCGAAGTCCTCATCACCCTCGCCGAAGCGATCGCCCTCGTCGTGCTCGTCATGTTCCTGTTCCTCCAGAGCTGGCGGACCACGCTGATCCCGACGATCACCATCCCGGTGTCGCTGGTGGGCGTCTTCGCGTTCATCAAGCTGATGGACTTCTCCATCAACACGCTGACGCTGTTCGGCGTCATTCTGGCCACCGGCATCGTCGTCGACGATGCGATCGTGGTCATCGAGAACGTGGAGCGGCACATCCAGCAGTTCGGCAAGTCGGCGGCGCAGGCGGCGTCCGACGCGATGAAGGAAGTGTTCGGCGCGGTCATCGCCACCGCGCTGGTCCTGATCGCGGTGTTCGTTCCGGTGGCCTTCTTCCCCGGAACCACCGGCCGACTCTACGCACAGTTCTCGATCACCATAGCGTTTTCCGTCGCGTTGTCGGCGTTCAACGCGATCACATTGACGCCTGCGCTCGCCGCGCTGCTCCTCGACCGGGCGCACCATGGCAAGAACGTGTTCTTCCGCGGCGTCGAAGGCGTGATCGGCGGCGGCACCAGTCTCTATATCGCCGTCCTGGGGCGGCTCATGCGCGTGCGGCTGGCAGTGATTGCCGTGTTCCTCGCCGGTCTCGGCGCAACCTACCTGATGTACCGGATCGTCCCCCAGGCGCTGATCCCGCCCGAGGATCCGGGGTATTTCATCACCGTCGTCCAGGCCCCGTCGGGCGCATCGCTGGAATACACGACGAACGTCGCGCGACAGGCCGAGCAGATCCTGATGAAGGATCCCGACTGTACTCGGCGTTTTCGCGGTGATGGGATTCAGCTTCTCGGGGGCGGCGCCGAATCAGGGACTGATCTTCTCGAGCCTCAAGCCGTTCGCGGAGCGGGAGGGGTCCGAACACGAGCTCGAGGCGGTCCTGAACAGACTTCGCGGGCCGCTGTTTTCAATCAGCGGGGCGATGGTCCTCCCGTTCGCGCCGGCGCCGATCCCCGGACTCGGCAACTTCGGCGGCTTCGAGATGCAGGTGCTGGATCAGGCGGGCGCCGACATCGGCGCGCTGGCGAACGCGACGTACGGTCTCGTCGGCGCAGGCAACCAGTCCGGCCGGGTGACAGGACTCTTCAGCACGTTCACCGTCAACGACCCGCAGTTGTCGGTTGAAATCGACCGCGAGCGCGCGCTGGCGCTCGGGCTTCCGATCGGCGAAGTCACGAGCGCCCTCCAGATCTACCTGGGATCGCAGTACGTCAACGACTTCGACTTCAACAACCGGGCCTATCGCGTGTACATCCAGGCCGACAAGGCGTTTCGATCCGATCCGAGCGGGCTGCGGCAGCTCTACGTCCGGACGCGAAAGGGCGAGATGCTGCCACTCGAGAACGTCGTGCGCGTGCAGGAAACGACGTCGCCGGCGGTCATCAACCACTTCAACTTGTTCCGATCGGCGGCGATCAACGGATCGGCGGCACCAGGGTTCAGCTCGGGGCAGGCGCTGCAGGAAATGGAGCGCCTGGCGTCGACGACGCTGCCGCAGGGAATGAGCTTCGCGTGGTCGGGTCTGTCGCTCGAGGAGACCAAGGCCGGACGCCAGGGCTTCCTCATCTTCGGGCTCGCGCTGCTGCTCGTCTACCTGACGCTCGCGGCACAGTACGAAAGCCTGGTTTTGCCGTTCATCGTTCTGCTCGGCGTTCCGCTCGCGGTTCTGGGAGCCCTGAGCGCGCAATGGTTGAGAGGCTTCGCCAACGACGTGTACTGCCAGATCGGGCTGCTCGTGCTCGTCGGGCTGGCGGCCAAGAACTCGATTCTGATCGTCGAGTTCGCCGAACAGCTGCGTGGACGCGGGATGTCCATCGTCGAGGCGGCCATCGAGGCGGCGCGGATCCGGCTCCGACCGATTCTGATGACCTCCCTCGCGTTCATTCTGGGCGTGCTCCCGCTCGTGTTCGCGACGGGAGCCGGGAGAGAGGCCAGGAACTCGGTCGGCACGGCGGTTGCCGGGGGAATGCTCCTGTCCACTTTCCTCAACATAATCTTCATCCCGGTGCTGTATGTGGTCGTACAAACGGTCCGTGGAAAGCTTGGCGGCGGGGGGCGGCGCGTCCCGGAGTCGCAACCTGCGTAAAAACCGGGCATTTTGTTGACACTCTTTTCGATTGCGTAGTACGCTGACCGGTCTTTTTTCTGTTAGCGAGGAGAGCGGTGTATGCAGATCGACGAACGGGTCGTCGACGGGGTGACGATTCTGGACCTCAAGGGCAAGATGACGCTCGGTGAAGGCGATGAGCTCCTGAAGGACAAGATCAATTCGCTCATCCAGCAGGACCGCAAGAAGTTGCTGCTCAATCTCGAAGGCGTCCCTTATATCGACAGCGCGGGGCTCGGCGAGATCGTGCGGACGTATACGACCGTCAGCCGCCAGGGAGGCAAGCTCAAGCTGCTCAACCTGACGAAACGCATCCAGGACCTGCTCGCGATCACGAAACTGCTCACGGTGTTCGAAACCTACGAGTCCGAGCAGGACGCGATCAAGAGCTTCTCGTAGCGCGGGAGAGACCGCCTGCTCCATGACTTCGGCGTTCCAGCCGGAGCGGAGTCCCGGCGGTTCCCCGCGAGAGCCCGCCGCGCTCAGGATGGCGCGACCTCAACTTCCGGACATCATCGAGGGGACCAGTCCCGTGCGGACTGAGGCTCGTACACGCTCCAGATCCCTGGCGCTCGCCCTGTTCGTGTCGCTCCGTCCATCGCAATGGACGAAGAACCTGATCATTTTCGGACCCCTGGGTCTGGCGCAGCGGCTGCTCGACCCGGCCTCGGTCGCACAGGCGGTGGAAGCATTCGTCATCTTCTGCGTCCTGTCCGGTGTCGTGTATCTGCTCAACGACGTCGTCGACCGCGAAGGAGATCGTCTCCACCCGATCAAGAAGTTCCGGCCGATCGCCTCGGGGGAGGTCCCGGTTGGGGCGGCGCTGGCGCTGGCCGCCGCTCTCGCGGTGCTGGCGCTGACCGCCGCGTTCTGGCTCCGGCCGCTCTTTGGGGTGATGGCAGCGGCCTATCTGGGGCTGCTCGCGATCTATTCCGGACCGCTGAAACACGTCGTCATCATCGACGTGTTGACCATCGCGGTCGGATTCGTGCTCCGCGCCGTGGCGGGAGCCGTCGCCATCGATGTCGCGGTCAGCCCCTGGCTGTACGTCCTGACGATCCTGCTGGCGCTGTTCCTGGCGCTCAGCAAGCGCCGTCACGAGCTCGTCCTGCTGGCGGATCAGGCCACCGACCACCGCCCCAGCCTCGAGGAATACAGTCCGTACCTCCTCGACCAGATGATTTCCGTGGTCACGGCGTCGACGCTGGTGGCCTACGCCATTTACACGGTGAGCCCAGAAACCATCGAGAAGCTGGGCACGAACAAGCTCGGCCTCACCCTGCCGTTTCCCCTCTACGGCATCTTCCGGTACCTTTATCTGGTGCACCAGAAGGAGGGGGGCGGAAGCCCGTCGGACATGCTGCTGAACGATCGGCCGCTTCTGGCCTGCGTCGCGCTCTGGGTCGTGGCGATGACCCTCATTATTTATGGCTAAATCGAAGGTAGCGATTCTCCGGACGACGCCCGCGACCGTGTTGCGGGACTATCACGAGCTGATGAACCTGGCCGGCTATCAGGATGTCCTGGCCAAGGACGCCGATACCGCGCTGAAGGTGAACATTTCGTGGCATTTCTTCTTTCCGGGCAGCTCAACCACTCCGTGGCAGCTCGACGGCGTGGTGCAGGCGCTGAAGCAGGACGGTTTCGACCCCTCCCTCATTCACGCCTGCCACAACCGGACCGTGGTCATCGACGCGCACCTCGGCGAACGGGAGAACAAACAGGTCAACGTCGTGCAGGCCCACGGCCTCCGCAACATCCACATCTACGAGACCGAGGAGTGGATCAACATCCGTGACGCGGTCGGCGATCTGACCAGGAAGTTCCTGTGCCTGAACGAGGTCTATCCGTCGGGCTTCATGATCCCGAAGCGGTTCATCGGCGAAAACATCATTCACCTGCCGACGGTGAAGACCCACGTCTTCACGACGACGACCGGCGCGATGAAGAACGCGTTCGGCGGCCTGCTGAACGAGCGGCGGCACTGGACCCACCCGGTGATCCACGAGACGCTCGTCGACCTCCTCATGATCCAGAAACAGATCCATCGCGGCGTGTTCGCCGTGATGGATGGCACGTTCGCCGGGGACGGACCGGGACCCCGGTGCATGGTCCCGCACGTCAAGAACGTCATCCTGGCGAGCGCGGATCAGGTCGCGATCGATGCGGTGGCGGCGAAGCTGATGGGGATGGATCCGCTGTCGATCAAGTTCATCCGGCTCGCGCACGACCTCGGTCTCGGCTGCGGCGATCCGAGGGAGATCGAGATCGTCGGCGATACCTCCGCGGCCGCGGAGAACTGGCATTTCGTCGGCCCGTTCAAGAAGATGACCTTCGCCTCACGGATGCAGCATCACATCTACTGGGGTCCGATGAAGAAGCCGATCGAGTGGTCGCTGAAGACCGTGCTCGCGCCGTGGGCGTACGTCGCGAGCGTGATCTACCACGACAGCTTCTGGTATCCCTTCAACGCCAAGCGGATGATGCAGGACGTCCTCGACAGTCCCTGGGGGCGGCTCTTCCGCAACTGGGAAACCGTGCAGGGCACGCCGGATGGATTCCCCGACGTCGGCACGGGCGCCGCGGTCATCGAAAAGACCGGCATGCGGGCGTTCAAGGAGTCGTTCGGGATCCTCGGGACCTGCGTCAAGGAAGCGCCCGAGTTCGCGTCGCGGCGGCGGCATAGTGCAGCCGCGCGGCGGCCGTGATGAATTGCCTGCGGTGTCAGGCGAGAGACTGGCAGACGTTCCAGCGCTGACGATCGGCGGCTCCGGCGGTTGCGGAGGCCCGGCCAGGCTGGCGGCGTTTGCCCTACGAAGATTCAGCATATGACCGACTTCACCGTTCGATCCGACAACGTCGACGTCGAACAGATCATGCGGCAGATCAGGTCGCGCATCCGCGAGAAGCGGGGCGTCGACTACACCGAGGAAGAGATTCGCGAGCTGGCCAACGTCAAGCTCGAACAGTTTCTCGATCCCCGCAGCGTCCGGTCGGATCTCATCGATCAGTTCCGGCGCTCGAAAGCGTCGATGCCGGCGCCGCAGAATTTCGCGTTCGAAGAGGAAACGCTCTACGAAACCCACCGCGGCCTCGTCCGGTGGATCCGGAAGCTGCTCAATCCAATCCTCAAGCTGTTCCTCAACCCGAATCCGCTGATCCAGGCGCTGCACATTCAGTCGGAGCTGAACACGAAGCGGGAAGGGCTGGATGCGCTGCACTACGAGATGCTGCACAATCTGGTGCTCGAGCTCACGCGTCTCGGCATCGAAGTGAAGAACCTGAAGATGCGCGTCGAGTCAATGTCCAGCCGGCTCGATTTCGACGAGCGGCGGGCGCGGGCGCTCGAGGGTGTCGTCATGTATCGTCCTGGCGCCGCAGTCCCGCTGCAGCCGCCGACCCCCGAAGGCGGCCGTCCGCCGGAAGGCGATACGGCCGAACGCCGCACGCGGCGGCGGCGCCGCCGGCGCGCGAGACGCCCGGGAGATCGTGGCGAGTCGCGTCCAGGCGGATCCCAGGGAGAGGGAGGCTCGGCGCCCCCGTCCGATCGGGCGGAATCACGGCCGTCCTCTGCAGAGTCTCCGCAAGGTCCGCCGCCCGAGAGCTCCTCGGAGTCGTGAAGCTCGCGATCGCAGTTCAGCGTTACGGCGCTGACATCAACGGCGGCGCCGAGCTGCACGCGCGCTACATCGCCGAGCGTCTGGCCAGGCACGCGGACGTCGAGGTCGTCACGACCTGCGCGCGCGACTACGTCAGCTGGCGCAACGAACGGCCGCCGGGAGTCGAGCGCGTCAACGGCGTCGCGGTGCGCCGCTTTCCCGTCCAGCACGAACGCGTGCCGCGCGAGTTCGGCCGGCTGTCTGAACGCGTTTTCAAGCAGCCGCACTCGATCGCCGACGAGCTCGCCTGGCTCGAAAGCGAAGGGCCCGCCAGCCCGGCGATGATCGACTACCTCGCGTCGGCGGCGTTCAACTTCGCCATCCTGTTCAGCTATCGCTACTACCACGCGTGGCACGCCGCGCGCCGGATCCACGGCCGCGCGCTGCTGGTACCGACGGCGGAACGCGATCCGTCGGTCGCCCTGAGCATCTTCGGGCCGGTCTTCCGTGGCGTGCGCGCCGTCATGTACAACTCGCCGGAAGAGCGGGCGATGATTCAGGCCGCCACCGCGAACCAGGCGGTGCCCGGCGTGGTCGTCGGCGTCGGCTCGGACGTCCCCGATCGAACCGATCCCTCGCGGTTCCGCCGGAAATTCAAGATGAACCGGCCGTTCGCGATCTACATCGGGCGGATCGACGAGAACAAGGGGTGCCGCGAGCTGTTCGATCATTTCCAGCGCTACGCGGCCGTGTTTCCTCGCGGCCTCGACCTGGTCCTGGTCGGCAGCGCGGTCATGACGGTGCCGCGGCACCATCGCATCCACCATCTCGGCTTCATCAGCGACGAGGACAAGTTCGACGCCCTGGCCGCCGCCGACCTGTTGATCATGCCCTCGGTACTACGAGAGCCTGTCGATGGTGGCCCTCGAAGCATGGGCCCTCGGCCGGCCCGTGCTGGCGAACGGGCGGTGTGACGTGCTCAAGGGACAGTGCATTCGCAGCAATGCCGGGCTGTACTACGAGAGCTTCGAGGAATTCGCCGAGGCGCTCTATTCGCTCGAGTCGAACGGCCCGCTCCACGCGCGGCTCGGCCAGAATGGGCGCGACTATTTCCGCCGCCACTACGCATGGAGCGTGATCGAGGGCAAGTACCTCGACATGCTTCAGCAGCTCGCTCGTGACCCGTCGCCGCAGCCCGAGCTCGAACCGCTGCCTGGCTGGTTCGCCAGGCGCCGCAACACCATCGCCTCGGCTGAAAGCCTGCTCGCGACGATACCGACTGGCCCCGCGATCGGGCAGAAACCCTCATGACCGGCGAACGGACGCGAACACCGCGCGTTCACCAGGTCCTGGCGACGCTCGGATACGGCGACGCGATCGGTCACGAAGTCCTGGGGATTCAGCGGGCGCTGCGCTCGGCGGGATACGAGTCGTCCATCTACGTCGAGACGGCGGATCCGCGTCTCGAGGACCTGACGCTCGACTATCGCGACATGGTCGGCGCCGTGACCGCCGAGGACGTGCTGATTCACCACTTCTCGATCGGCTCACGGGCGTCGCGCACGGCGTATGCCCTGCCCGGCCGCATGATGCTCGTCTATCACAACATCACGCCGCCGGAGTACTTCATCGGCGTGCACAAGGATCTCGTCAAGCTCTGTTTCCGCGGACGCCGCGAGCTGACCGCCTATATCGCCCGCTGCGATATCGCGCTGGGCGACTCGGAATACAACCGGGCAGAGCTCGCGCAGCTAGGCTTCACGGACACCGGCGTGCTTCCCGTCGTCCCCGACTTCACGCATCTGGATGTGGCGCCGGACCCGATGCTCGCATCGGAGTTCGATGACGGCTGGACCAACGTGATGTTCGTCGGACGCGTCATCCCGAACAAGCGCTTCGAAGACGTCATCCGCACGTTTCACGTTTACCGGACACGGCACAATCCCCGGTCCCGTCTCCTGCTGGTCGGCTCCTACAGCGGTTTCGAGCGCTACCTGACGATGCTGCATGCGCTGGTGGCCCGGCTCGGCACGCCGGACGTGCACTTCCTCGGGCACGTCTCGAACGAGGAGCTGTCGGCGCTCTACGACGTCGCCGACCTGTTCCTGTGCGCCAGTGAGCACGAGGGATTCTGCGTGCCGATCATCGAGGCCTTCTACAAGCGCGTCCCGGTGATCGCCTATGCGTCCACAGCCGTGCCGGCGACGATGGACGGGGCCGGCGTCCTCTACGACGAGAAGGAGCCGGCAGCAGTGGCCAAGCTGATGGATGCGGTGCTGACCGACCCGGCGATCGAGAACGCGATCCTCACATCGCAGGATGCGGCGCTCGACCGACTGCGGCATCGGGATTTCGCCGGCACGCTCGTGGGCTATGTGACCCGGGCGCTGCAGCATCCGCCGCGTCCGGCGCCGGAGGTGGCGTTCGATTTCTGGGCGCAGTTCGACCAGTTCGAGCGGCTCGAGGAGCTCAGGCAGTACCGGCCAGCTCTGTTCAAGGCGCTGCCCGACGCGGATGACGCGTCGAGCCTGGAACGGCGCCGATGATCATCAACCAGTGGGTCCCTGCGGCGCATCGCGGCGATGCCATCGGCGACAGCGCCCGGCGGGTCCGGGACATGCTCCGCGGTCACGGCCATCAGTCCGACATCTTCGCGCTCACGATAGACGACGATCTGCGCCAGGAGATCCGGCCGTTCTCGGAGCCGGCGGCGCGCGAAGGCGCGATCACCATCTTTCATTTCGCGCTGCCGTCGCCGATGACCGACGCCTTCGCGTCGCTTCGCGGCCGCCGCGTCCTCCAGTATCACAACATCACGCCGGCATCGTTCTTCGCCCCTTACGATCCGCAGCTGTTCAGGCTGGCCGCGCTGGGGCGGCAGGAGCTGCGGTCGCTGGTCGGCCGCGTGGATCTGGCGCTCGGAGACTCGGAGTTCAACCGTCAGGAGCTCGAGGCGCTGGGCTTCACGCCGACCGGCGTCATGCCAATCGCCGTCAACACCGAGCGCATCACCAATGCGCCGAGACGGCCCGCGCTCGAGAAGATCCTCGGCGACGGCCTGATCAACATCCTGTTCGTCGGCAGGATCGTGCCCAACAAGCGGATCGAAGACCACATCCGCCTGGCCGAGATCTACAAGCGCTACATCGACAACTATTACCGGTTCATCTTCGTCGGGCGCTACGACGGATTGCCGCGCTATCACGCCATGGTTCGCGCGCTCATCGTCCAGTACCAGATGCTGCCCGAAAGGTTCGTGTTCACCGGCGCCGTCCCCGACGACGATCTGGCGGCGTATTACCGGTGGGCCGACGCCTACGTGTCGCTGAGCGAGCACGAGGGATTCTGCGTGCCGCTCGTGGAAGCCATGGCCGCCGACGTGCCGGTACTGGCCTACGGGGCCGGCGCGGTGCCCGAGACGCTCGGCGGCGCCGGCGTTTTGTTCGCGCCGAAGGATCTCGAATTCGCGGCAGAGATGCTCGGAACGCTCGTATACGATCGGCCGGTGCGGGAGCGCGTGCTCGAAGGGCAACGGCGCCGCCTCCGCGACTTCGCGGCCGGCCGCATCGAAGCCCGGCTCACCGACGTCGTGGCGGCGCTCGGCGCATGACACGCCCGCCGCGCCAGGGAGGGCTCGCTCACGAGACCACATGAGAATCGCCTTTATCGTCCAGCGTTACGGAGCGGAGATCCTGGGAGGCTCCGAATACCACTGCCGCCTGATCGCGGAACGGCTCGCGCCGCGCCATCAGGTCGAAGTGCTGACCACCTGCGCCGCCGACTACATCACCTGGAAGAACGAGTACGCCGAAGGCTCCGATCGCGTACGCGGCGTGACGATCCGGCGTTTCCCGAACGCCCGGACCCGGGACATCCAGGCGTTCAACCGCTATTCCGAATGGATCTTCAACAATCCCCACTCGCGCGACGACGAGATCGAGTGGCTGCGGCAGCAGGGGCCGTGGTGTCCCGCGCTGCTCGAGTATCTCGAGCGCAATCATCAGCAGTACGACATCCTGATCTTCTTCACCTACCTCTACGCCCCGACCGTCCTGGGAGCGAAGGTCGCGCCGCACAAGTCGATCCTCGTCCCGACGGCGCATGACGAGCCGGCGATTCACCTGGAGATCTACCGGGAGCTGTTCAGCCTGCCCGCCGGCCTCGCCTACAACACCGACGTCGAGCGCAGATTCCTGACGACGCACTTCTCGATCCGCGCCGTCGAGGAGGAAACCGTCGGCTGCGGCGTCGATCTGCCGCAGTCGCAGCCGCACCCGCGCGACCGTAATCAGACCGACCGGGCGGCGGTGGCGACGGATGGTCCGGACCAGGGAGCGCAGGAAGAGGACGCCAGGCCGGACGAGTCCTCGCCAAGCTTCCGCCCGCATCTGGCCGATCGCGGCAGCATGTTCCGGCGGCGCCATCGCCTTCACGGTCCGTTCGTGCTCTACGGGGGCCGCATCGATCCGGGCAAGGGCTGCGAGGAGCTGATCGAATACTTCAGCACCTACGTGCAGGAAGGCGGCGAGGCGTCGCTCGTGCTGATGGGTGTCAAGCTGATGCCGCTGCCCGAGGAACCGTTCATCCGCTTCGCCGGCCGGCTCTCCGATCAGGAGCGGCTGCAGGCCCTCGAAGCCGCCACCGTGGTCGTGGTGCCTTCTCCCTACGAGAGCCTGTCCCTGCTCGCGCTCGAGTCATTCGCGGTCGGCACGCCCGTCCTCGCGAACGCGCGCAGCGAGGTGCTCGTGGATCATTGCCACAAGAGCAACGCCGGGCTGTTCTACGCCGACCGCGACGAGTTCACGGAATGCCTGAGGCTGCTGATCGCCGATCACCGGCTTCGCGGTGCGATGGGACGCAACGGCCGCCACTACGTGCGGCAGAACTATCGCTGGGACGTGATCATCGGCAAGTACGAGCGGATGTTCTCCAGGCTGCGTCAGGGTAAGCGGTAGGAGCGGTGGACCTGGAGACCTGGCGAGAGGCTACTTCGAGACCTCTTCCATTTCGTCGTCATCGGCGGGCTGATCGTCGGGCTGCTCCGGCCGGGCGGCGGGCAGGCCGCTGCCTCGCTTGCGGCGGGGGCGGATGTCGTGCCGCTTGATCATCTCGTTCAGCGTCGTCGGCTTGATGTGCAGGAGCTCGGCGGCTTTCTTCTGCACGCCGCCGGCGGCTTCCAGCGTCGATTCGATCAGGCGCTTCTCGAAATCGGTGATGACCTCGCGGAAGGAGATACCCTCGGGAGGAATCGCGACCTGCGGCATCTGAAAACGCCGGCTGCTGCGGACGTGGTCCGGCACCATGTCGACGTCGATTCGTGAGCCGGAGCTGAGCACGGCGGCGCGCTCGATGACGTTCTCGAGCTCGCGCACGTTGCCCGGCCAGTCGTATTCGAGCAGAAGATCGAGCGCCTCTGGCGTCAGCTCGAGGTTCGGCTTGTTGTTCTCGCGCCCGTATTTGTCGAAGAAATGCTGGACGAGGAGCGGCACGTCGTCCTTGCGCTCGCGGAGCGCGGGCAGCTCCACGGTAATGACGTGCAGGCGGTAGTACAGGTCCTCGCGGAACTTGCCCTCCTCCATCATCCGGCGTAGATCGACGTTGGTTGCGGCAATGATGCGGACGTCGACCTTGATGGTCTCGACTCCGCCAAGCCGCATGAACTCGCGCTCCTGAATGACGCGCAGCAGCTTGGCCTGCGTTTCGACCGGAATGTTGCCGATCTCGTCGAAGAAGATCGTGCCCTTGTCGGCGAGCTCGAACAGCCCCTTCTTCGGGTACACGGCGCCGGTGAAGGCGCCCTTGACGTGCCCGAACAGGTTCGATTCGAGCAGATCGGGCGGCAGGTTGCCGGAGTTCACCGTGATGAAGGCGCGATCCGATCGGGACGAATTCTGGTGCAGCGAACGCGCGATGAGCTCCTTGCCGGTCCCGCTCTCGCCGTTGATCAGGATGGTGGTACGCGACGGCGCCGCCTGGATGATCAGATCGAAGACTTGCCGCATGCGCGAGCTGCGGCCGATGATTTCACCGAAGCGGTTCTGGTGCGCCTGCAGGTTCTGGCGCAGCGCCCGGTTCTCCGCGACGAGACGCCGCTGGTCCAGCGCCTTGCGCACGACCACGAGCACTTCGTCGTTCTTGAACGGCTTCATCACGTAGTCGAATGCGCCGCGCTTCATCGCGACAATCGCATTCTCGACCGACGCGAATGCGGTAATCATCATCACCGGCAGGTCGTCGTCTATCTTCTTGAGCTCGTCGAGCGCGGAAATGCCGTCCATTCCAGGCATCATCATGTCGACGATCGCGGCATCGAACGGCAGCGCCCGGGCCAGATCGAGGCCTTCGGCGGCATTGGCGGCGAGGCGCACCTGATAGCCTTCGCGCGTCAGCAGCGTTTCGAGGATCTCACGCATGATCTCCTCGTCATCGATGACCAGAATGGTGCCGTTACGATTCATATCGCTCGCACAAAGCTACGACTGGACAGCATCCCGGCGGAGTTCGCGCATCGCCGCGAGAGGCAGCGTCAACGTGAACCGCGTTCCTTTTCCCACGGCACTGTCGCAGTCAATCGTGCCATCGTGTTCCTGAACGATACCGTACGTGATTGACAGTCCGAGGCCGGTGCCTTTGCCGATGTCCTTCGTCGTGAAGAACGGATCGTAGATTCGCGACAGCTGCTCCGGTGGAATGCCCGACCCGGTGTCCGAGATTTCAACCACGGCGCCCTTGCCGTCCGGGCGAACCGACGTGGCAATCGTCAACCAGCCGCCGCGCGGCATCGCATCGCGGGCATTCAGGAACAGGTTGAGGAACACCTGCTGGAGCTTGTACTCGATGCCCTGCACGATCAGCCCCGATGGCGCGAGCTCCTTGCGGAGCTGGATGCTGCCGTTGCGCAACTGGTGCTCGAGCAGCGTCAGCACGTCGTTGACGACGACGTGGAGGTCGATCGGTCCGGCATCGACCTGCGCCGGACGCGCCAGGTTGAGCAGCCCGTTGACGATCTTGGCCGCGCGGAACGTCTGCCGCTCGATCTTCTCGAGCACCTTCGTTCGCGGATCCTCGGGATCCGCGTTCTGGAGCAGCATCTGCGTGAAGCTGGAGATCCCGGTCAGCGGCGTGTTGACTTCGTGCGCCACGCCGGCCGCGAGCAGTCCGATCGAGGCCATCTTCTCCGAAATCTGCAGCTGCTCCTCGAGCTGAACCCGCGTCGAAATGTCCTCGATGATCACGATGGTTCCGGCAATCGCGCCGTCAGAGTCACGAAGCGGCGTGGTTGCGACGTTCACCAGGACGCGTCTCGCGTTCTCGTGGCGGGTCGTCATCGGGACGCGATAGAACGCCGCCCCTTCGGGAGCCTCGCGCGTGGCGGACGCGAAAACCTCGAGCACGCCCGGATCGAACAGATCGTACAACCGGTTGCCGACCGCCTGCTCGTGACGGATGCCGTAGAGCTCTTCGAGCCGGCGGTTCCAGCGGACGACCCGGTTCTCACGATTGACCACGACCAGACCGTCGTTCAGCGACTCGAGAATGTTCTCGCTGAACTCACGCATCCGCTCGAGCTCGTCGGCCTTCATTCTCAGCTGACGGTAGAGCCGGCCGTTCTCGAGCGCGGTCGCCGCCTGCGCCGCCACTGCCGCGAGCAGCGCCATGTCCTCGCTGCTCAGCGGTTCGGCGCTGGCCCGGCGTCCCAGGGCCATCACCGCGATGGTGCCTTCCTTCGAGACGCAGGGAACGAAGTAGTGGATCCCCGCATCCCGCCAGAACTCCAGTTCGCGCAGATCGATCCGGCGCTGCGCGAGCGGATCGTCGAGGGCGAGGGTGTGCCCGGAAATCAAGCGCGTCGCCACGTCCGATGGACGCGCCAGCAGCGGCGGCTCGGCCGCGAAGCCGACGTGCGCGATCGTCGTGAAGTGCCCGTCCTTCCCCGGCGTGACCGGCGACAGCATCAGCGCCATTCGATCGATGACCAGCGTTTCCATCACCCGATGGACCAGCCGCTCGCTCAACCGGAAGAGATCGAGGTCGCTGTTCAGATCGCGGGCGAACCCGACCAGGGCGCGGCGATAGTCGTACCGATCGCGGTAGTACACGCGATCGAGGCCGGCTTGAATCGCGTTCTTCAACGGACGCGACAGCAGCACGACGACGAGCGTGGCCAGGAGCGCGATGATGGGATTGCGCCGCTCGGGATCTCCGCCGAAGAACACTTCGCTGACGAGCCAGAGCAGCACGCCGTAAATCGCGGCGATTGCCGCAAGCGCCGCGGCGTAGACGAGCGTGCGCTTGATGATGACCTCGACGTCCATCAGGCGGTAGCGGACGATGGCCGAGGCGAACGCCAGGGGCACGAGGCCAAGCAGGATGGCGGTCAGCTCCGTGCCGGGAGCCGGATGCAGGCCGAGCGCGAAGGGCAACGCGTAACCGCAGACGAACGGTATGGCTCCGAGCGCCGTGCCCCACACGATCCACCGCAGCTGACGTCGTGACGTCACCGACCGCACGCGGGTCAACGCCCGCGTCATGATCCAGAGGCCGCCGATCAGGCTCGCGCCCAGGTAGAGCAGCTCCCCACGCTCGACGAGCGTGATCACGTTCGAGAAGACCTCGCCGTGTCCGCCGGCACGGACGACCGCCGCCAGTCGCGCGCCGCCGAGCAGCAACGCCGGCAGATACAGGAGCGGCATCATCGAGCGGCCGGTTTCGCTCCGCGCCCAGGCATCCGGACGCTCGGGGAACATCAGCGCGAAGTGCACGAAGAGCGGCGGCAGCATCAGCATCGCCACCACGTCGCCCCAGTAGAAAATCTTGTCGAGCGTGTCGAGACGGCCGCTGAACGACAGCGTCAGCACGCCGAAAAAGGCGATCGAGAGCCAGAAGAAGTGAAGCGTCGCCTGATGCTCGGGCCGGCGCAGCCGCACCGAAGCGCCGACCAGCAGCGAAAAGATACCGACCGCAGCCAGCGAAATGTAGAGGGCACGCGACCCGCTCGGAATCGGCTGAACGGGGACGTTCACCATCTGCTGCGATCCAAGTCGCAGCACGGTGTAAGTCAGCGTCTGTCCTGGTCTGGCGCGGTGAAAGGCTGCGATGAGATCCGCGTCCGACTCGATGGCTCTGCCGTTCAGCTGCAGCAGAATGTCGCCGACGCGGATGCCGGCGGCTTCGCCCGGCGCATCTGGTGCGAGTTCCGCCGCCACGACGCCTTCGGGTTGGTGCCGCCAGAACACGCCGTCTTCGAGCTCCCACCAGGTCCAGCGCACGCCGATGTTCGTGACCGCAAGGCAGATCAATGCGACGACGACCACGGCCTGAGCCATCAGTCGCAGCCAGACCGCACGCCTGGCGCCTCCCCGCATCTGTAAATCGGTATTCGACACGTCGATCGTCGGGGCCGAGGGTAGCAAAGGGCGTTCCCTGGGTTGACTGCGTCGTAGTCCCTTAAGTCCTTGTCTTTCAGTCGTTTTCGTACGAAATGGGTCCTGCGACTTCAATGAGCCGGAGCCTGGATTCAAAAACTCGGAGACGTTGGGGCCTTCGCGTTGAAGGCCGGTTGAAGGCGCGTTAGAACCGGACCAGGACTCCGCCAACGAAGCGCTTTGGCGGTCGAACGACCAGCAGCTCGTCATAGACAGAGGCGGTGTCGGCGGGGTCACGGAAGAGATTGCGCAGGCCCACGAGCACCTCCCATCGGGTGCCCGCAAAGGTGACCGGCAGCGCTTGGTTGACCTGGACTTCGAAGCGGCCGTCGACCCCGGGCCGCAACAGGTCGGTGTTCGACCGAACGAAGCCGTTGTTCAACTTGTAGAGGACGAACACCCGCGTGGACGTCTCGGCGATGTCCGCCTTGAGCGAAGTGGTCAGATCGTGGAGATCCTCGATGTCGGCGCGGACCGAGGCGGGCGCAAGCGGCGTCAGCAGATCGCTGTCGCCGCCGCCATACCACTTTCCCCGGGCCATGGTGTAGTGCACCGAGCCCTGGATCCGATCCGACAGTCGCGTATCCACTCGGACCATCCACCCGGCAGCATCGACGGCTCCGGCGCTGCCCACGTAGTAGTGGCCGACGGATCGTGGAACACCATCGAGCGGCAGCCCGAACATCGTCACGAGCTGATCGTCGACCGACTGACGGAACCGCCCGATGCCCAGGACGACCGCTTCACCCAGATCTTTCTCGAACGACAATTGGTACGATTGCGCGCGCTCCACACGAAACGCGTCGGGCGCGGTACTGTCCCGCAGCGGCGAGAACGTGCGCTCGGGTGGCAGCCACGGTCCGACGCCAGGCGTCGACAGGAACTCCTCCGCGCCGGGCGCGACCATGCGCTGCGAGACGACGCCGCGAACGCGCGCACCTTCCGAGGCTTCGAGCGTGAAGCCCAGGCGCGGGCTAAAGAGGCCTGGATCGGCGAGATAGTCGTAATGCTCGTAGCGGCCACCGTAATCGAGCGAGAGTGCCCGCGTGACCGCCCACCGGTCGAACGCGTAGAGCTCACCAACATTCCGGCTGCCGTCGGTCACGGCCGCGAGCGCCGCGGGGTTGCCGCCCATGTAATCCTGGGTGCTGTACGACAGGCCGAGGCTGTAGGTGTGCCGGGTGCTGCTCGGCTTGGTCGCGAACGAACCGGCAACGATCCACGACGACAGATCGCCTTCGCTCATCGCCGCGCGAATCGCCCATTCGCCGCTCGAGGTCGGCGCGGCGAGCGCGAGATACGCGACCCCGCGAGGCAACGCGGTCGGCGAGAGAACGCTGCCTGGCGCGACGGCGCCGGTCGTGAGGAAGTTCACTTCACCAGAGAACGGGAAATCGGTGAAGAAGGACGTCGCAAGACCGGCCGCGGATCCGACAGCTCGGCCGAACAGCGAACTGCTTGGCAGCACCGGCTCGTCGTCGGTCAGCACGACCATCGTGCTGGCATCCTTCAGGATGCTGCGCGGGACATGACGCAGGCGCCACGCCATTTCGTCATGAGGATGATCGTCTTTCTTGTTCGCGGTCTCCGATTCCGGCGCGGGCTCCGGACCGCGCGGCAGCTCGAATCCCGCAGCGATGATCGGCCGGGCGTTGACCGGCGGCTCGCCGGCGCCGGTCGTGCCGATAGCGTTGACGATCCTGCGCAGTTCGAGCTTGTGTATTGACGGAGAAATGCCGACGCGCACACGGGCGCTCGCCGACGCGACGAACCCGGTCATGTGCGCGCGAACGAGATAGTCACCCTGAGGGAGCTCGGAGAAGGTGAAGCGGCCACGGTCATCGGTCACGGTGCTCGCGAGCGTCGCGCCGAGCGCCGAGACCATGGCGCCGACAAGCGCGCCGCCGCGGTCGTCGGTGACGACACCGGAGATCGTGCCGCTCATGACGCGCGCCTGCATGCCGGTCGCCGCCACGCGCGTGCTCTGCGCGTCGACCGACACTCCGGCCAGGAGCAGACCTGCTACGCCGACGAACGCCACTGAAACCACGCGGGTCAGGCGTTCCATGGCTTCCTCCGTTGCATGCCCCGTCACTTCGACCGAACCGAAAACGAAATCTCCCGGGAAATGGATCGGCTCGAGACCAGATCGGTGACCTTGATCGCGAGCCTGTAGTCCCCGTCCTCGAACCCCGCCAGCGGCACTCCCTGGCCAGCCATCAGCGGTTGCCCCGCCGAGGGGTCGTACTGCGGGCCCAGGGAACCGGGGTTGAACCGCTGGGGCTCGGTCCGGTTGAAATACGTCTCCCCGGGGCCACTGTTCCTGAAGAAATGGTACTCCACCTCGAGGTCAAAATGCTTGTCCGACCTGACGGCCGGGTTATAGACGAGAAAAACGACAATCAGCTCCTCGTCGCGCCGGAAAAGCAGGTCGCCGGCGGGCTGGATTTCCCGCCCGGCCACGACGTACGGGCGGTCCTGGAGCTGGGCCGACGGCCCCGGGGATGGCAGCATGGTGAGCCGGTCTGCCACGATCACCGTGCTCGTCATGAGCTCCCCGGTCGAGAAATCGGGCACCCTCAGGGCCTGCCGCAGCACCCCGGCCAGCCGCTTCCGTCCGCGGTCGTCCTCGCGCTCACGCTCCCGGACGACGACGATCAGGTCGTACTCGCCGGGTGAGAGGGAGAATCCGCGCGCGATCCGGACCGGATTCCCTGCGTCCGCCGCGAGGTCGATCGGATAAATCTCTTCGAACGGATACGCGGGCGGTTCGTCGGCCCCGCGGCGCGGCCTGCGCTTGACGTCGGACTCATCCGCCGCGCGCCGCGCGGCCCTCACGTACAACAATGCCGCGGGCGGCTTGACCTGCGGCGCGGCGACGCTGATGCTGACGACGAACGGGACGAACGTCCCGTTCTGAGCCTTGAAGAAGTCGTTGTGCCAGCGCAGCGAAAGGTCGGCCGGACCCGAACTGCCCTGCGCCGCGGCGTCGGCGAGGGCCACGATCGACTGGCCCTCCTGACGAAGCGTCTGTTCGATGCGTTCGAGCTGGCGGCGATCGAGCGTCTGCGCAGCAACGAGCCGGCCGCCGACCGCGACGGCCGCAAGCACGCCCACGGCGAACCGCTGTCCTGCGCGCATGCCAGTGTGAAGAGTCGATGATACTGCAAGGCTGCGGCGGTCCGTATTCAATTGCGGATGACGTAAGTGCGACGGATCCGCAACGCCTGGAGGGCCCCACCCACGCGGTCATTCCGGCGCTCTGGCGGGGCCCGGCGTCGCAGCCATCCGGCCGCTGGCGGGTGATATCATCACCGCTTCTATGGCGCGCGTGCCGCGATTCCTTGACGTGAGCGTGTCCCTGGCCGAAGGGACGCCGACCTATCCGGGGAATCCGGCGTTCGAGATGCAGCCAGTCAAGCGCATCGCGGAAGGGGCAAGCTCGAACGTCTCCCGCCTGGTCATGGGAACCCACACCGGCACGCATGTCGATGCGCCGCGGCATTTCTTCGACGACGGGACCGGCACCGATGCGCTCGCGCTCGACATGTTGATCGGCCGCGCCCGTGTCGTCGATCTCCCTCGCCGGGGAGGAATCAGCGCGGACGACCTCGCGGCCGCCGGCCTGAATCTCTCGGACGTCGAACCGGGCATGTACGAGCTCTACTGCCTTCCGCTGCGCGTCGCCGGATCGGATGGAGCGCCCGCACGCGTCGTGTTGAAGCGCTGAAGGGGGGCCGGTGCTCGACGACATTCTGGTGATGGTGCTTGCCGGGGGCGCGGGCGAACGTCTCTACCCGCTCACGAAAGAGCGCGCGAAGCCGGCCGTCTATTTCGGCGGCCCCTACCGGATCATCGACTTCACGCTGAGCAACTGCACCAATTCGGGACTGCGCCGGATCTTCATCGCGCTGCAGTACAAGTCCCTGTCGCTCAGCCGCCATCTGCGTATGGGCTGGAGCGTCGTGGCCGACGAGCTCGGCGAGTTCATCGAAATCCTGAGTCCGCAGAAGCGCGTCGGCGAGCACTGGTATCTCGGCACGGCCGACGCCGTGTATCAGAACCTCTATTCCATCCTTCGCGAGAATCCCAAGCAGCTGATCGTGCTGTCGGGCGATCACGTCTACAAGATGGATTACGCCAAGATGCTCCGCTTCCACAACGAGCGGCATGCCGGCGTCACGCTCGCGGTGATCGAAGCGCCGTCGGAAGAAGCCAGCCGGTTCGGCGTGCTGCACGTGGACGACCAGGATCGCATCACCGGCTTTCTCGAGAAGCCGAAGCATCTGCCGGCGGGCGATCAGGTGCTCGCGTCGATGGGCATCTACATCTTCGACATGGCCGTCCTGGAGCCGGCGCTCGAGGAGGATGCCCGCAATCCCGACAGCTCGCACGACTTCGGCAGGGACATCCTGCCCGGATTGATCGCGCAGGTACCGGTCTACGCGTATCGCTTCTACGACGAGAACAAGAAGGCCGGCAAGTACTGGCGCGACATCGGTACGCTCGACGCCTACTTCGAGGCGAACATGGACCTGTGCCACGTCAACCCGGAGTTCAATCTCTACGATCCGGAATGGCCGCTCCGGACGTATCAGGTCCAGGCGCCGCCGGCGAAGTTCGTCTTCGCCGACGAAGGACGGCGGTGCGGCCAGGCGCTCGACTCGATCATCTCCGCCGGCTGCATCATCTCGGGCAGCCGCGTATCCGGGAGCGTGCTCTGCCCGAACGTCCGCGTCCACAGCTTCTGCGACGTCGACCAGAGCATCCTCATGCCGGGCGTGCGCGTCGGCCGTCATGCCCGCATCCGCCGGGCGATCATCGACCGTGACGTGTTCATCCCGCGCGGCGCGCAGATCGGGTACAACGAGGAGGAGGATCGACGCCGCCATACGATCAGCGACAACGGCGTCGTGGTCGTGACGAAGGAAGACGAGCCCTTCACGGGGCCAATCAGCGACGAATCGCTCCGGAACGAAGCTGAATTCGACCGGCGTGGATCGGAGCGGTAGGATCACAGACGAGAGGTACGAGTGAAGATCCAACGTGTACACGGCCGCGAGGTGATCGATTCCCGCGGCAATCCAACGGTTGAGGTGGACGTGAGGCTCGAGGGAGGCGCGTCGGGGCGGGCCGCCGTCCCGTCCGGGGCGTCCACGGGCCAGCGTGAGGCGCTCGAGCTGCGCGATGGCGACAAGACGCGCTATCTCGGCAGGGGCGTATCCAAGGCGGTCGCGCACGTCAACGGCGAGATCGCGAAGACGATTACCGGGCGCGACGCGGACCAGCGCGCAATCGACGCGCTGATGGTCCAGCTCGACGGGACGGACAACAAGGGACGCCTGGGGGCCAATGCGCTGCTCGGCGTGTCGATGGCGCTCGCGCGCGCGGCGGCGGCGGCCGAGGGCGTGCCCCTCTATCTGCACCTCGCCAAGCTGCATGGGGCGCGGGACGGCGGCTCGGTGCTGCCGGTGCCGATGATGAACATCCTGAACGGCGGCGCCCACGCGGACAGCAGCGTCGACTTCCAGGAATTCATGGTCATGCCCACCGGCATGCCCACCTTTGCCGAAGCGCTGCGCGCGGGAGCGGAGATCTTCCACACGCTGCGCGGCATCCTGAAGAAGAAAGGCCACGCCACCGGTGTCGGCGATGAAGGCGGCTTCGCGCCGAGCCTGTCGTCGAATCGTGAAGCGGTCGATCTCGTGCTCGAGGCGGTCGCGCAGGCTGGCTACAAGGCCGGACAAAACATCTTCCTCGCGCTCGACGTCGCCTCGAGCGAGCTCTGGAACGACTCCACGCACTCGTACGAGTTCAAGAAATCCGGTGAGCAGACGCGCACCTCCGAGGGGATGGTCGCACTCTACGAAGACTGGGTGCGGCAGTATCCGATCGTCTCCATCGAGGACGGCGTGGCCGAGGGTGACTGGGAGGGCTGGCGGGCGCTGACCAAGGCGCTCGGCGACCGCGTGCAGCTCGTTGGCGACGACCTCTTCGTGACCAACACCCAGATCCTGAAGCGCGGAATCAGCGAGGGCGTCGCGAATTCCATCCTGATCAAGCTGAATCAGATCGGCACCGTCAGCGAGACGCTGGACGCGATCTCGATGGCCACGGGCGCGGGATATACGAGCATCATCTCGCACCGATCCGGCGAAACCGAAGACACGACGATCGCGGACCTCGCGGTCGCGACCGCGGCGGGGCAGATCAAGACCGGCTCGGCGAGCCGCAGCGATCGCGTCGCCAAGTACAACCAGCTGCTTCGCATCGAGGAAGAGCTCGCCGGGCGCGGACGCTACGCCGGGCGCGCCGCCTTGAAGCAGCTCGCCACGACCTGATCATGCCGACCCTGGTTCTGCTTCGGCACGGCGAAAGCACGTGGAACAAGGAAAACCGATTCACTGGCTGGACGGATGTGGATCTCTCCGAGCGCGGCCAGCAGGAAGCGCGCGAGGCCGGGCGTCTGCTGAGGGAGGGAGGCTACGCCTTCGATCTGGCGTACACCTCCGTGCTGAAGCGGGCGATTCGCACGCTCTGGATCGCGCTCGACGAGCTCGATCAGATGTGGCTGCCGGTCATCGGCAGCTGGCGGCTGAACGAGCGCCACTACGGCGCGCTGCAGGGCCTCAACAAAGCGGAGACGGCGGCGAAGCACGGGGAGGCGCAAGTCAAGATCTGGCGGCGGAGCTACGACATTCCTCCGCCTCCGCTCTCACCCGACGATCCCCGCCAGGCCGCCCGCGATCCGCGCTACGCCGGTCTGTCACCTGAGGACGTCCCGCTGACCGAATCGTTGAAGGACACCGTGGAGCGGTTCCTGCCCTACTGGCACGAGGTGATCGCGCCGTCCATTCAGAGCGGCCAGCGGATACTGATCGCGGCGCACGGCAACAGCCTGCGCGCCCTCGTGAAATACCTCGACAACATCAGCGACGACGAGATCGCCGAGCTGAACATCCCCACCGGCATACCGCTGGTCTACGAGCTCGACGATCTGCTGAAGCCGCGCAACCGCTTCTATCTCGGCGATCCCAAAGCCGCCGAAGAAGCGGCCGCGCGCGTGGCACAACAGAGCCGCGCCGCGAACTAGCCGCATCGGCTGTCTGACCCGGACCGGGTTCCGAGCGTCAGACAGCCGTAATCACGAGCGCGGAATCGTTGCCGCCGAATCCGAGCGACGTCGATACGCCGCAGCGAACCCGCTGTTCGCGCGCCGTGTTCGCCACGATGTCGACCGGACACTCCGGATCGGTCTCGGTGTGATTGATCGTCGGCGGGATGATGCCTCGCTGGACGGTCAGCGCGAGGTACTGCCGCTTCCAGGCCGCCAGCCGCCCCGAGGCAGTGGCCGATCATCGACTTCAAGGCGGTCACCGGGACCCTGGCCAGCCGCTCGCCGACGACGGCCCTGAAGCCGCGCGCCTCCGCGCGATCGTTCTGCGGCGTCGCCGTCCCGTGCGCATTGACGTGATCGACGTCGCTCACGTCGATCCGCGCATCGCTCAGCGCCTGCGCTATCACGGCGCTCACGGGCCGCCCGTCCGGCTCCGGCGCGGTCGGATGGAACGCCTCGCACCCGAAGCTGTAGCCGGCGAGCTCCGCATAGATCCTGGCGCCGCGCGCGCGCGCGCGCTCCATCTCCTCGACGACCACGATCGCGGCTCCTTCGCCGATGTTCATGCCCGCCCGGCCGCGGTCGAACGGGCGGCACGGGTCCGGGTCCATCAAGCGCAGCGCGTTGAAACCGCTGAAGGTCAGCCTGGCGAGGGCGTCGGTCCCCCCGGTCAGCGCGACATCCAGCCGCCCGCTGCGGATGGCGTCCGCCGCCTGACCGATCGCGATCGTGCTCGACGAACAGGCCGCGACCACACACGAGCGCCGCCCCTCGAAGCCGAATCTCGACCCGATGATGTCGACCGGCGTGCTCGAGAAATGATTCCACGCGTCGGAAGGACGGGCGCGCGCGACGCCCCGGGTCATGGCGGTGTAGAAGAACTGCTCGTTCCGCAACAGATCGCTCGTGCCGGCGCCGAGCAGCACGCCGACGCGCGTCGGATCGACGCGTCCCAGGAAGCCGGAGTCCTCGACCGCCTCCTCGGCCGCGACTACGCCGAACTGATCGCCGCGCGACCAGCGGCGGCGCTCGAGCCGGGTCAGCTGCCGGAGGATGTCAGGAGTAGAAACCTCCGCCGCGATCCGGCTGCGATAGCCGTCCGTGTCGAACAGCGTCACCGGCTTCATCCCGCACTCGCCCGCAACCAGGCGGCGCCAGGTTTCCTCGCGCGTCGACCCGAGCGCCGTCACGAGCCCGATGCCGGTGATGGCGATGCGGCGGCTCATATGTGCCCGTCAGGCAACACCCGAGCGGCGTCGATCGAACTCACCGACGGCCTCGCTGTAAATCGCGGCCGACGCGCGCCGCACCTCGCGGGCCTCGGCCATCTTCCCCGCCGAGGCAATGACGAACGGCAGGACCTGCGCGGGAATCGTGGCTGCCGCGAACGCCAGGCACGCCACCCGCCGCAACGGCGAGTGGTCCCGCGGCCCGCGACCGAGCAGGCTCGCCACATAGGCGCCGATGACGCCATAGGCATCTGCGGCGATACAGCGCGCGGTGCCGTGCGATCCGCCGACTTCGCTCTCGCCGCGCGCCAGGCTGTCGAGGAACTCCACGACGGTCCGGCCCGGCGCGATCGTCCAGGTCCGCCCGACGCGTCTCAGCGTGTGCGCATCGCTGCCGCCCACTCTCCCGACGACCCGGTGCCGTCCGTCCCGCTCGGACACGACCCGGGTGACCAGCTCGTTGTGCGCCTGCAGCATGGTGCCGTTGCGCGCCTCGAGCGCCGGAACCTCGTCGATCAGGCGCAGGTACTCGCCAAGCGGGACCTGTCCGCGATAGAAGTGCAGCAGGTGGTTGAGGCTGAAGAAGACCCGGGCCTCGCGGAGGGCGGCGGTCACCTCGAACACGTTCCCGCGCAGCCGCTGCAGGTCGCGATGGAGCCGCTCGGTCAAACCGTACACGCCCAGATGGACGTCGAGATCGGTCCCCGGGAAGCGGCAGGAGACCTCCTCCGACATGAAGAAGTCGCTGGCGTCCGGATGCCTGTCCAGGAACGCGCGGCAGCCGTCGACGCTGTCGTGATCGGTGATCGTCACGAGGTCCATGCCTCGCGCCTTGGCGACGCGATAGACGTCTTCAGGACGCGAATAGCAGTCGCGGCTCTTCAGGAACTTCATGTTGCCACTCTGCAGCGAGTGGCACGAATGAACGTGCAGGTCGGCGCGCATGGTCGTCAACGATGATGGCGTCAAGGGTACTGGTAATCGTCCCCGGCTGCTTCAGCGGAGCGGCTTGAGCAGCATGATCTGCAGCGTCGCCGATCCAACGCCGCGATAACGCTCCGGAAGGAAGCTCTTTCCGACGTCCGCCCTCAGGATGGTATTCCACGGGGCGCGAAAATTGAGAGCCGTGCCGATTCCCGTAATCGGCTGCCAGCCCGGGTCGAGCGCCTTGTCGCGTCCCCAGGCCTGCTCGAGAAACAGATCCAGCCGGTACTGGTCGAAGATGTTGAACGAATACGAGCCGCGCAGCGCGGCGAGCTCGGCGAACCGCACGCCCGACGCCGGGACGCCGTGAATGCGGGTGTCGTCGAACATCCCGAACTGATACTTGGCGAACCGATCCAGATCCCGGCCGCCGAACCAGGCGGCATTCAGATGGATCTTGTGGAAGACCTTGAAATAGAAATCACGGGACAGGCTCGCCGAGTACTTCGCGTAGCGCGCATCGAACGACTCCGGGGGTGCGCTGTCGTCCGCAAACCCCCATTCGCGCCAGCCCGTCCTGGCAAACCAGGCCCCGTTCAGCATGAAGCTGTAACCTGCCCGCTTGTATTCCCAGGCGCCGCCAATTCCATTGGTGACGGTGCTGGCGGGGACACGGAAGGAGTCCGCGGTCGTGCGCTCCCGGGCATAGCCGTCGAAGCGGAATTGATACTGAGCGGTCACTTTCTGAAAGGCCGAATACTGCCAGCCTAGATTCGCGCCGGTCGTCAGCGGCCAGGTCAGCAGCCGTTCTTCATCCCGTTCGCCGCCGGCGTCGTAGAGGCGGTCGGTCGATGGCACCGCAATCGCGAAGAAGTCGACGCTCGCGTCGAGCGGACCGGCGAACTTCGGTTTCTGCAGATTGCCCGCGCCAAGCACGCCCGCGAAGAGGATTGCGAGCTGCGTATCGGGTCGCCCCCTGAACTCGAAGTCGAGATAGTTGATGCCGAGGATCGGCAGCGGAAAGGCGTACGAAGGGTCGAGCGTCACCCCCATCGCCATGGCTTTGGCCTTGGTGGTCGGCCGCTCGCTGACGACGCGTTCCTCCCCCTTCTTGACGAAGTAGCGCAGCCCGCGATCCGTTTCGCGATACATGATGCGCTCGCTGCGCCGGGCCTCCGCGCGCGTGTCGGCGAAGCGGGCATCGTTGACGTGAAAGTCGCTGAAGACGACCCGCTTCTCGACGAGAAGATTGCGCCCCGCGATGAGCAGGATCTGTCTGGCGTCCAGGCCGCTGAACAGGAACACGGGGCGGTTGCCAATCGTGGCGACCGGCTCGTAGCTCTGAATCTCCTCGTTCGAGACGACCGGCGCCGTGAGGCCGGTCTGCACGGCCTGAACCTTGACTCTGGCGAACGTGCGGCGCTCGATCCAGATCGTGCCGCGGTACAGCGACTGCCCTTCGGCCACCGGATCGAAGCGGACGACGTAGCAATCGTAGTCGCCGACGCGCTCAGTGCCAGCCAGCCTGTAGCGGTAGTCGTTGCCGAAGCGGAGCTGCAGCGGAAGCGAGAGCACTTTCTCCGGCTGCAGCAGCGGAAAAGGCGGCCGATCGCTCCCCCACTTCGATCCGTTCACCGCAAACGACAGCTCCTCCCACTCGATCCCGTCGGCGGCGACGTAATAGCGGTTCTCGGTAACGACGTCGTATCCGGGATCGGTCATCGTCGGCCGGAAATGCTGCTCCATGCGCGCGGTCGCGATGTAGCTGCGAACCAGCGCGTCCTGCGCGCGCTGCTGCTGCTGGTGCCGCGCGATGATTTCCTCGACGGTCAGCGTCCGTTGGGCCGATACGCCGCCGCGCTGGACGAACACGTCTCCGGCGCCTTCATTGAAATCAACCAGGACGGGGCCGCCTGGCATCGGCAGCAGCACCTGAACACGACCGCTCTCGGCGTCTCGAGCGTAGCTGCCGGCCTGCAGTCTGGCTCCGTCACTCAGTCCGCGAACCGCCGGCACGCCCTCGACCGGCAGGGTCAGCGACGCGCGAAGCGGTTCGGGCGACGAGTCGGACCAGTAGATGAGATACGTGGCGAACGTGCGTTCGTCGAAGAGCAGCCGATGGCGTACGGCGCTTCCGGCATCGCGGCCCGAGTGCGTCAGCGAGAGCGACGCCGCGGCGGGGTTGAGCACGCTGATCTCTCCAGCCATGAGCGGCGCAATCGGGGCGAGCGCGCGTAGCCCGGAGTCCAGCGCATCCGACGGCAGCCACGAGTGCATGACGATCGGAGTGCCGAGCGTCTCGAGCTCGCGATCGAGGAGCCGGCGCACGGCGTCTTCACGTCTGGCGCCGGGCTCGTTGCCGGTGATGACGATTCGCGCAGATGGATCGCGTTGCTGAAGGTCGGCAGTCGCACTGGCGATGTCGGTCCCTGCCGGCACTGCCAGGAGATCGACATATGGAACCACTTCGGAAGTGTAGAGCTCGGATCGGCCCGACGATTGACGAAGGCGCTCGCCGCCGAGCGCGATGCGAATCGAGTCGCGGCCGGCGCGCGCGTCGGTTGCCGCCACACGAATCGCGAACGTGACGAGCTGCGGCTCCTGGCGGCCGGCAACGATCTCGAGAATGCTCAGACCGTCGCCGAAGCGCGACAGGACGGCTCCGAGCCGCGTGCGCCAGGCCGTCATTTCGTCAGCGCTGCCCGGCACACCAATCGCCAGCCACACCGGCACGCGACGTTCGCGATAGCGGGTCAGGCGGTTCTCGAGCGTCTGATCGTCGGCGCCACCGGCAGCGACCACACGCGCGATCAGCGGTACGGGCAGCGGCGGCGTGGCCTGAAATGACGCCGGGATCTCTCGGCTCAGCAAATCTTCAACGGCGATTCTCGGGACGGGGCCGGCAGACGGCGCCTGTGCGCTGGCGGCCCTGGCGCCCGCCAGCGAGGCGAGACCACACAACCCGAGGACAATCGACAACCGCAGGAAGGCCATCAGCGGATCGACGCGAGATCGCCGAGCGGGCCGAAATTCCCTTCTCGAAGCACCGAGACGAGCCGCTGGCGGAAGCCGTCGAGACGGAAGTAGTGCGCGAATCGCAATCGCGCCGGAAGGCGCACTCGAGGCGGATCCGGATCGATCTCCCAGGGATGAACCGTGAACACCGCCGGCACGCCAGTCTGGTTGACCCGGGCGATCGCCCGCAGCACTCGCGACGGCCGGCTCATTCGGAGACCCCACCCCCAGCCGAGCGGCATGGTCTGCCCGAAGCGCGACGCGACAAATGGCGGCAGCTCGAGAATCGGACCTGCCGAGGTCTGACGAACATGCGGATGCCGTGGATAGCCGGGACTACCCACGAGCCGCACTGGCGCCATGCTCGCGTCCATCGTGAAGCCTTCGCGGGCGAGAATCTCGAGCGCCCACAGCGATCGCTCGTTGATCGACCACTCAGGCGCCCGATACGCCCGGACGCCAGGCGCGCCGGCCGCTCGAAGCGCCGCGACGCTCCGCCTGAGATCCTCGGCGAATCCGGTGGCGCCGAGCTCGTACGCGCGTGTGTGCGAATAGCCGTGCGACCCGATTTCGTGGCCGGCGGCGGCGATCTCTGCGACCAGCGTCGGATGACGTTCGGCAACCCACCCCAGGACGAAGAACGTCGCGCGAACGTGCGCCGCGGAGAGATCGTCGAGGAGCGCGCGGGTCGTCTCGACCACACGGCTTGGAAGGCAGTCCCATCAATCCGCCGCCAGCTCGGCGCCGGCGCCGCAGATGTGGAACCATTCTTCGACGTCGACGGTGAACGCGTTCGGCCGCACCCGCGTGTCCACCGCGGCGGTCATGCCGGCTTCCTGCTGCCCTCGGCCGTGATGAAGTCGGCGATGGTGTCGACGGATCGGAGTACCCGGCTGCCCGTCTCTTCGTCGGTGATCGATACTCCGAAGCTCCGTTCCAGTTCGAGCACGAGCTCGAGGACGTCGATGGAATCCAGGCCCAGGCCCTCGCCGAACAGCGGCATGCTGTCGCCGATCTCCTGGGGCGAGATTGGCAGCCGCAGGCTGCGCACGATCGCTTGCTTGATTTCCTCTCTCAGATTCGAGGGCACAGGCCACGCCTCCGCTACAACAGGCCGCCGTCCACGCCAATCACCTGACCGGTGACGTATCCCGCAGCATTCGACGCGAGGAAGGCCACGACGGACGCGACCTCGCGCGGCAATCCGGCGCGCTTCATGGGCACGGCCGCGAGGTAGGCCGCGCGCGCCTCCGCCGGCATCTCGGCGAGCATGTCGGTTTCGATCAACCCCGGCGCCACGGCGTTCACCAGGACGCCCTTTGCGGCGACGTCGCGGGAGAGCGCGCGGGTGAAGCCTTCGAGCCCGGCTTTCGATGCCGCGTAGCTCGTTTGGCCCGGGAGCGGCATGCGGGCGCTGGGCGACGACACGTTGATGATACGTCCCCAGCCATTGAGCAGCATGCCGCGAATGACCGCTCTCGTGCAGAAGTACGCCCCCTGCAGATTCACCTGCAGCACGTCACTCCATCGTCCCGTGTCCATCAACAGGAAATGGGCGTCGCGCGTAATGGCGGCGTTGTTCACCAGAATGTCCGGACGGCCGATCTCGCGCTCCACGCCGGCGAAGAACGCTTTGACGGCGTTCTCGTCGGCCACGTCGCAGCGACCGGCCCAGGCTCGTCCTCCGGCGTTACTCACGCGCGCGACGAGCTCCGCGGCGGGAGCTTCCTGGTCGCGATACGCGATCGCAACAGACGCGCCGCGCTCAGCCAGCAGCTCTGCTATCCCGCGGCCTATTCCACGAGAGCCGCCGGTCACTACCGCTACTCGGCCGTTGAGTTGGAGTTCGTCGAAGGACACTACGCTGCAGGCTGGCCGCCCGATGATAACAGAACCTCAACGATTGACGCGGACGACGCAGGAATAGAGCGCGCCGCCGCTGGCGAAGCTGTTGACGAGAACGATCGGGCCCGGCGCGTCGACCGCGGTAGTCGCCAGCCGGAGATCTCGCGCCGGCGGGTCGACGTCGGCGAGGCCACTCACCGGCGGCACGCGCCCGGTCACACCGCAGAGCAGCGCCGCCGCGGAGGCGGCGCTGCCCGACGCGCCGAATTCCCCAAGCGCGCCTTTGATGCTCGTCACCACGGGGCGGTTCCCGAACAGCTGGGTCAGCGCGCTGGCTTCCGTTTCGTCGAGCACGCGTGACGCATTGGCCGACGCATACACGATATCGACATCGTCCGGCTTCAGTCGGGCATCGTCCAGGGCCAGCGCCATTGTCCTGACGAGCGGCTCGGGGCGATCGGGCCACGCATTCAGCGGCAGCGCCGCAGATGCCGCACCAACGCCGAGGATCTCGCCGTACGATCGTGCGCCACGCTCACGCCAGCGATCGCCTCGCTCGAGCCACAGGCCGAAGCCCCCCTCTCCCATGACGAATCCGCGGCGGCACCGGTCGAACGGAGCGACGGCACTGCTGAACGATCGCGCGGCGTTCATCACGCGAAAGCGGTCGTGGGCCTTGTAGAAGAGCTCGTAGATCCCGTCCATGCCGCCCGCCATCATCGCGTCGGCGCGTCCGCCCCGAATCACGTCGACGGCCGTGGCCAGCGCTGCCAGCCCGGATGCCTCCTTCTGGCTGATCGTGGCGTTGGGACCGCGAAGCTTGTACTCGAGGCCGACGAGGCCGGCCGCGGCGTTGGCGACCGTGCTGTTGAAGAGCAGCGCGGGCGCACCGGTCGGCCCCCCGCGGAAGAACGCCTCCAGGTATTCGTGAGAAGCCTGGCCGCCAGCGCTGTAGGTGCCCAGCACGACGCCGGCGCGATCGTCTCCCTCCGCGGACACCGGGTAGCAAGCGTCTTCCATCGCCTGCCGGGTCGCGACCAGGGCGAACGGCCCTGTGCCATCCATCCGGCGCAGCTTCATCGGCGAAATCCAGCGGGCGGGATCGAAGTTCGAGACGGGCGCGGTGAGTATCGAGCGGCAACCCTGCGACTCGAAGTAAGCCGACGGCGTGATTCCCGTCTTCCCGGCGAGCAGCGCGTCGCGAAAGCTGTCGCGCGAATCGCCGAACGCCGAGACGATGCCGATGCCGGTGACGTAGACGGGCGCGCTCTCTCCCGCTGCTCGGCTGTCGATCACGGCGCGTACGTTACCATTGCGGATCATGCGGGTTCAACGCCGCGATCGGCTGCGCAGGGCCGTTTTTCAGGCTTTCGCGGCTCTCCTGATCCCGCCGGCGTTCACCGGCATTGCCGCGCGCCGCGATCTGTTCGACGACCTCTACCGCCGCGGGCAGGCACAGAATGCGTCACTGCGGACATTCACCGCGGCGTTCACCGAAACGACGACGTCGGCACTGCTGACGCGTCCGTTGACGGCGCGCGGCACGGTCGCCGTCGAGCGTCCGTCTCGAATCGCACTCAGATACACGGAACCCGAGGGACGCGTTCTGATCATCGATCGGGATCGCATGACGATCGCCTGGCCCTCGCGGGGCGTGCGTCAGACCAGGGACATCGGCGCGTCGCAGCAGCGCGTGCAGAAGTACTTCGTGGACAGCTCACCCGCCGAGCTCCGTTCGCATTTCGAAATTGCGGCACGCGAAGAACCAGATCGCGCGACCTACGTCGTCACGCTCGCGCCGAAGCGGAAACAGATCAAGGAAGGCCTGTCACATCTGGAGCTCCGGCTCGATCCCGGGTCGCTGTTGATGACGTCGATGAAGATGACGTTTCCGAATGGCGACACGAAGGTGATGACATTCACGGACATCAAGCCGAACGCGGTCATCGATGCGGCGGTGTTTCGGTAGCCTGATCAACTTCCGACTCCAACCTCCAACTGCGCTTCGCGCCGCACGAAGGCACCACGGAACGAAGGCAAGAATCTGTTGAATACCTGACGTCGTGCCTTCGAGCCGTCGTGCAGCGCGGTAGCGCAGGCGATTACTCGCAACCGTTCACCCGGCTCGTTCGAGCGTGTCCCTTTGGGCGTTCGAAGTCGTCTGTCGGGCGTCGACTGAGAGCGGGCTCAGGTCGTACTCGGCAAGATAGTGCGCCGGATCCATCATGCGCTGCGTGCGCGCGAGCGCGCGCAGCAGGAACGGCGCGTTGCGCAGATCGACCTCGCGCAACCACCGCCAGAGGCTCTTGCGGCCGCGCAGGTTCAGGACGGATCGGCGCCACGTTTCGCAATACAGCTGGAAAAACCGTTGTGGCCCGAGCGCCGGCTCCCACAGCAGATGATGCATGTCGAAGTGGGCCCAGCGCCTGGCGCGCAGCCGCGGCCGCATGTCGTCGAAGTAGGCGGTGCCCGGCAGCGGCGTCAGAATCGTGAAGCCGGCCTGGAACAGCCGGTGGCGCTCGACGAACCCCCAGAGATGTTCGAAGTCCGCTTCGGTCCACGCCGGATCGATCACAAAATTCCCGGTGACGCCATAACCCAGGGATCGAGCCACTTCCACGCCCTGGACGGTGTGGTCGACGGTGGCGTCCTTCATCAGCCCGCTGAGCCCGCGATCCGTCGCGGCCTCGAGGCCGAAGAAGATGTCGAAGTCGCGCGCGAGTGGACGCCACGCCTCGAGAAGATCCGCATGGCGCGCCACGAGATCCACCCGGCTCTGGACGAGGATCCATTGCTTCCGCACGCCCCGGCGCCGGAGCTCACGGGCAAGTGCGAGGCTGCGGGATGGGTGGTACCAGAACAGATCGTCGGCGACGAAGACGTGATCGCCGGTCGAGGCAAAGTCCTCGCAGACCGACTGTATCGATCGCTCGCGCACCGATCGCGCGTGCAGCTGCCAGATCGAACAGAAGGAGCAACGGAACGGACAGCCGCGCGCGGTCTCGACGAGCCAGGCGGGCCGGTGCGCGAGGCACGCGTACTGCCGCCGCCAGGACGCGACGTGGCGTCTCGCCGGAAGTGGAACGGCATCGAGCTCGAATGCGTCGGGATGAGCGGGCGTGGTCACGACGTCACCCGACGGCTCGCGGAACACGAGCCCGGGCACGTCGCGAAGGCTTCCACCCCGGACCAGGGCGTCCGCAATCCCGGGCATCGCCCGCTCCCCGTCGTCCAGGACCACGGCATCGACGGCCCCCTCGAGGAACGGGTTCGGATACGCGGCAGCGGTGTGGCCGCCGACGATGATCGGAACCCCGGGCACGTGATGGCGGACCGTGCGCGCCAGCTCGAGCACTTCGTCCGTTTCGAGCGCGTGCATGGCGGCGATACCGACCAGTTGCGGAGCAGCGCGGCGGAGTTGCCGCTCGAGCGATCCGCTGAATCGAAGATCGGCCAGCGTCACGCGATGGCCGCGAGCCTCAAGCGCCGCCGCGATGTACTCCATGCCGAGCGGCTCGATCCGGAAGAAGGGTCCGAGCCCGAAGCGATCGTTGCCGGGCACCGGACGCAGCAGCAGGACGTGCATGGACAAGGGCCGCAGCGTAACATACACGCGAGGGTGAGAGTCACGTGCGCGATTCGATCCCGGCCCAGTGATCTCACCGATTCTTCATCTCCTGCGGTGGTCCCACCGACGGCGTCACGTAGTGGCGCTCGCCGCGGTCGCGGTCGTGACGCTCTCGGCGTTCGGCGCGACGCGGTTGACCTTCGACACCGACGTCTCGAGCCTGCTGCCGCGCAGCGGGCGCGTCATCCCGGCATTCCGGACCTTCATCGAGCATTTCGGCAGCCTCGACGAGCTGTACGTCGTGTTCACCGCGCCCGCAGGCCATGCGATTTCGGATTATGGCGAAGACATCGAGGCGTGGGTGCAGCGGCTGCGCGCCACGCCGGAGATCGTGCGAGTCGATGCCGGCGTCGTGGATCCCTCGCGGGATCTGGAATGGCTGGCGAACCGTCAACTGCTGCTGCTCCGCAGTGAGACGCTCGACACCGCGCTCCGCCGCTTCAAGGGAGCGGACATGCGCGCCGCGCTGGCCTCGCGGCGCGACCTGCTGGCGGTGCCCTCCGCGTCCGTCACCGACGTGGTCCGTCACGACCCGCTCGGTCTCTACGACCTGGTGCGGGAACAGCTCGGGGCCACCCAGGCTGGCGTGAATCTGGGCGTCACCGAAGATGGCTATATGACAGCTGACTCGCGCAGCCGTCTGGTGATCGCGCATCCGGTGCGGCCACCGTTCGACACCGAGTTCTCACGCGCGCTCGCCGCCGCGCTCGATCGGATGCGGAGAGAGATCGCCCCGGCGAAAGCAGAGGCGCCTGAGAGCGACGCGTTGCCGCCCATGCAGGTCGAGTTCGCAGGCGGCCACGCGATCGCGGTCGAGACGGAGTCGGTCGTCCGGCGCGAAAGCATCCTGAACACCGTCGCTTCTCTCGCGCTGATTCTGCCCTTGCTCTTTCTCGTGTTCCGCAGCCTGTGGCTGGTCGTGGTGGGGCCGGTGCCCGCGGCGGTTTCGCTGGCAATCGTGCTCGGCATGCTGGGCCTGGCTGCGACCACGTTGTCGGCGGCGGCCACCGCGTCGGCGGCCATGCTCTTTGGTCTCGGTATAGACGGGGTCGTTCTGCTCTATGTCGTGCACACGCTGGCGCTTCGCGAGGGCTCGACTGCCGGCGACAGCATCGATCATCTCTCAGGACCGGCAACCAGCATGCTGCTCGGCATGTGGACGACGGCGGCGACGTTCTACGGCCTGACCTTCGTCGATTTCCCGAGCCTGCAGCAGCTCGGCGCGCTGATTGGCCATAGCATGCTCCTCTGCGGCATTGTGACGCTCGTGCTCGTCCCGGCGCTGCTGCCGCGGCGGGCGGCAACGCGGAAATCGAAGCTGCTCAGCATGCCAGGACTTGCCAGATGGATTCAGCAGCGCAAGCCGATGATTCTCGCGGTCGCGGCCGTGGTGACCCTTGCACTCGGCGCGGCGGCTCTGAACATCGACATCAATCCAACACTGGATCGACTTCGGTCTGTTACTCCGGCGGCGGTGTCGCTGGAGCGGATCGCCCCGCGGTTCGGCCTGCCCTACGATGTCTATCTCGTGCTCCAGCGCGGCGCCGATCTGGACGGGTTGCTGGCCGCCAACGAACGTCTCGCACGCGATATCGGAACAGCCATGCCAGCGGCGGGATTTCAGGCCGCATCGGCGCTCCTGCCGTCGCAGGCGTCACAGAATGAACGCGCGGCGGCCATCCGGCGGGCCGGACTGTCCGCCGGCGACGTGGCGATTGACCTCGACGCGGCCGCCGTCGCGGAAGGCTTCAAGAAGAGCTCATTCGCGGAGTTTCGACACCGGCTGCCGCGGCTGCTCGCGACCGACGCACGGCTCACGTACGACGAGTACCGGGCTCACGGCCTGTCGGATCTCATCGGCCGGTTCGTGAGGAGGGCCGGCCCGGAGTGGCTGATCGTCAGCTACGCATCCCCCTCATCGGACAGCGACGCCGTTCGTCTTCAGCAGATCGTCGCCGGGTCCGGCGAAGGCGCCGTTCTGACCGGACTGCCGCTCGTCAACCGCGAGCTCGCAGAACGGTTCACGCCGCAGTTCCTCCGCGGTCTCGCGATCGGCACGTCCGTGGTTCTCGTTCTCATCCTTGCGGCATTTCGCGACTGGCGGCTTTCCCTGCTGTCGCTCGTTCCGGCCGTGCTCGGCCTCGTCTGGGCGGCCGGCGTCATCGCGCTCGCACGCATCGAGCTGGATCTGTTCGCCGTGTTCGCCGTCGTCACGTTCGTCGGCATCGGCGTCGACTACGGCGTGCATCTCGTGCACCGATATCGCGAGCGCCGGGACGCCGGGCGGGCGATCGCGGAGCTGGCGCCGGTCATTCTTGTCGCTGCCGCGATCACGCTGCTCGGGTACGGCACGCTGGTGGCTTCGAGTTATCCTCCGCTGCGTTCGATCGGACTCGTCTCGATCGTCGCGGTCGTCACGCTGGCCACCGCATCGGTGATTGTGATGCCGGCTCTCCTTCCTGGTCCCTCGCCGGCGCAGACCCCGGCGGGCGGCGACGCATGAACGTGGAGACGAACCCGATCCGCGAAGCCACGCCTCCGGGCAGGGATGCCGCTCCCGTTCCGCGGCGCTGGACCCTGCATGGTCTCAACAACGGCCTGATTTTCAACGCCACGTATCGCGGCGTTCGCGTCCTGCCGCGTCAGGTGTCGTACGGGATCGGGCAGGTGGGGACGTGGATCGCGTGGCGATCGATGGCGGAAACCCGTCAAGCGATCGCCGCGAACCTCGGCGCCATCTTCCCCGGCGAGACCCGAGAGGCGCGCGAGCGTCGCGCGCTCGACACCCTGCGCAGCTACGCACGCGACACGATCGATTTCGTGCGCGCCCTCTCGTCGTCCGGCCACACGGAAGACATGTTCGAGGTCGCACGAGAGTATCTGACGCTCATCCGCGACCTCCGAGCGCAGGGCCGCGGAATCCTGCTCGTCACCGGCCACTACGGCAACTGGGAGATCGGCAGCCTGCTCATCCGCCGCGCGCTCGACCTGCCGCTGACGATCGTGGCGATGGCCGAGGCCAGTCCCGAAGTGAACCGGATCCGGCGCGAAATCCGGGACGTCATCGGCGCCGAGACGCTCGAGGTCCGCCAATCGCTCGACACCGCGCTCCAGATCCGCCGCCGCCTCGCCGACAACCACATCGTCGCGATGCTGATCGACCGGCACTACGGCCGCGATCGGGTTCCCGTGACCATGTTCGGCCGGTCCGCCTGGTTTCTCCGAACGCCCTTCCTGATGGCGCACGCGACCGGCGCAGCGGTCCTGCCGGCTTTCATCGAGCGTATCGGCCCCGGACGCTTCGCGCCGCGGCTCTTCCCGCCGATCATCGTCGCCGACCGCCCGCGGGACGAGGCGATTCGGCACGCGGCACAACAGGTGGCCGACGGACTCGCCGAGCGAATCAGGCTGCATCCGGAGTTCTGGTATCACTTCTACCGGTATTGGGATGCGCAGAGGGATGCGTACGAGGGGTTGATCTAGTCGGGACTGGGGACTCGGGACTCGGGACTGGGGCTTGTCTCGGGATCGGGGATCAAAGACGGGTAATTCGGAACGCCATAGACATGGACCTGCTCTCGCACGCTGCGCTCGGGCGCACGCTCATTGCGTTAGCGCCGGATGACCGTAGAGGCCGTGCGGTCGTCGTTGCGGGCACGCTGGGCGCGCTGTCGCCCGACATCGACGCGGTGCTGATGCCGTTCGGGTGGGACGTGTATCTGCGCGCGCACGAGATCGGGACGCACACGATCGTCGGCACGATGGTCTGCGCGGTGCTCACGGCGTCGCTCGTCCGGCTGTTCGCGCGAACTCAGCAGTGGCGTCTGCTCGCGTTCGCGGCATGGGTCGGGGCCACGAGCCACGTCACGCTCGACGTCCTCTCGAGCTCGAGAATCCGCGTGCTGTGGCCGATGGTCGATCGGCAGTTCAGCATTCCGCTGGTCGCGATGGCGGATCCCTGGCTCGCAGCCATCCTGATTGGTGGCGCGCTCGCCTTCCTGGCGGCGGGTCAGAAGAAGACGGTCGCGGTCGGCGTGATTGGAACTGCCGCGGCGTTTCTCTCGCTGAAGGCCGTCATGGCGCCGAGGGCGTTGAACGACTATCGCGCAGTGGCCGGCGGCGGCAACTCCACCTCCCGGATCGTCGAGGCGAAGTGGGCATCACTGTCGCAATGGCACGTCTACGATCGAACGCCGGACCATCTTCGACTCTGGCGCACGACCGCGGGGTCGCAAGGAGCCGAGCTCATCCTGTCCTGGCCGGCCGGCGTCGAGCACCCACTCGTGAAGGAATCGCGATCGTTGTCCGCAGTGCAGAACTTCCTGCACGTTCACGATCTGACGCTGGCGACGACCGTGGCGCAGCCCGACGGGCGCGAATGGGTGTTGTGGTCCGACATCCGCTTCTGCTGGAACCCCGATGCCCGGGACGCCCCTCAGCTCGAGCCGATTGTCGGGACCGGAGGGGCCAGGCTGTCCTGTGCCCTGTGGTTCGGCGGCGAATTCGACGGCGGCGGTAATCCGGTTCGACAGATTGTGAAGGTGGCCGGGTTTACGCAGACGCGCGCGGTGGGCGAGTGAGGATGAACAGGATGTTCCCGAACGGTGTGCCCTCGCCGGTGCCTCGAGCCTCGACGTGGAATCCGGCGTTCGCGAAACACTGCTTCCACTCCTCCGCAGTCCGGAAATGGAATGCCTGACGCCAGCGTCCGACCAGCAGCGCTTTCAGCCGGTTGCCGGCGCGGACGGCCCTGAACCTCCAGCCCGCCGCCGCATCCGCTTCACGCACGAGCATCACGCCGTCGGGCTCGAGCGAATCCGCCATCCGGGCCAGCAAGCGATCCTGATCCTCGGCAGGCATCATGTGGAGCACGTCGAAGAAGAGCACCGCCCGGCAGCGGTCCGGCACGTGTGCGCGCGCGTCCTCCGTGACGATCGTCGCGTCCGCGCCGAGCGCGTTGCGGGCCACGGCCGCCACGTTCCGGCGAGTCTCGATGCCCACCAGCCGATCGAAAACGGGGGGCGCTGCCCCTCCTGGCCAGTTCCCCGATCGCCAGGCGGCGGCGGTCTCCGCGAGGAGCGCGAGCATCAGCCCCTGCCCGCAGCCGACATCGACCAGCGTCCCGCCCGGATGGAGCGCGCCGCCCCTGATCACCGTTCGATACAAGGGATCGCCGCGCATCTTGCCGCGCGCGAACTCCCAGGCCGTGATGCTCGTGGACACGTAGCGATCCGACGCTGCAGCCACGAGGGCCGCGAACAGCGGGTCGGCATCACGCCCGCGTGCTGCTCAACCACGTGGCCAGGCCGAGGACGATGCCCAGCGCGCCGCCGACTACGACGCTGCCCACGACGATATCGGCGCCGAACGTCCATGGATCGGTCGAGCGGACGGTCTCGATGGTCAACGAATGGGCCGAGGCGCGGCGCACCCATGCACCGATCTGCAGCTCGAGGAGAATGAGGAACGGCGCCACGATCGGATTCGAGACGCTGGCCGCCAGATACATCTTCAAGCGATTCAGGCGCAGCAGCCATCCCAGTCCCCAGCAGATCATCAGGTGAAAGCCGTACCACGGTGAACAGCCGATGAAGACCCCGAGTCCGATCGCGAGGGCATCACGCCCCGGTGTGCTGCCCTCGGTGCGCAGCCGGTATACGAACCGGCGCATCTGACCTGCTGCCGATCGAGGCGACGCAATCGATTCGGAGGCGCGCGGCATCGGCAGCATTCTGCCACGTGCGCTGGCGCCGGGGATGATCGCGTCCTGGCGGTACCCGCGGCGATACGGACCGAAGCCGCCCTGCTTTGCGCGCGGAACGCTGACGACCCTCGGGGACCGGCAGGTCCTGCTCGTCGCCGGAACCGCAAGCATCTTTTTTGGGAGTTGGAAGTTGCCCGCCGCCGCTCGTCGGCTCGGTCGCCGCCGACGAGCTCTGGCGAGGCCTCGCCGTAGCGCGCGTTGATCCGTACGCGCGCGGAGGCCGGGGAAGTTGACGCGCGCGCATTCCTTCCTAGCCATCCGATCGGGCCGGTTCGGCTGACGCGCCTTCACGCGGTCCCGCCAGCGTCACGGCCCCGATCGCGACGACCTCTCCATCGGCTGTTACCTCGCCGTCAATCTTGTACATCGACCCCAGTCGTCCGGTGATGCGGGCACGCGCCTCGAGCCATGTCCCGGGTCTGGCGGCTGCAGGAAACTTGAACGGCCCGAGGCCCGCGACCCTCAGACGAATCGGCTCGTGGAGCGCGACGCCGGCCGGCGCGGCGGCGGCGAGACCGCCGATCTGCGCGAGCATCTCGACGAGGATGATCGCTGGCACGATCGGCTCGCCGGGAAAGTGGCCGGTGAAATAGAAGTCAGTAGCCGCGGCGCGGCGGCCGCCGCTCGCCCGCTCGCCGGCAATGAGCTCACTGACGGTCTCGATCAATCGCATCGGCGGACGATGCGGCAGGAAATCGAGCACATCCACCAAGGTGCCGTTCAGTATACTGGGCGGCGGCCCACGCCTCATGACCGATACCGAACTGGCTGCGCTCTTTCTGCTGCAACTGGGTGTGATCCTGCTGGTCTGCCGCCTGGTCGGGTTTCTCGCGCAGAAGGCGGGCCAGCCTCAGGTCGTCGGCGAAATGGTCGCGGGCTTTCTCATGGGCCCATCGCTGTTCGGCCTGCTGGCGCCATCGCTGCAGGCACAGCTCTTCCCGGCGTCCGCCCGCCCCGTACTCTTCGTCGTCAGCCAGCTCGGACTCGTGCTGTACATGTTCTGCGTCGGCCTCGAGTTCAGGACGGATCTGATGGTGACGCAGGCTCGCCGTGCCGCCGCCGTTTCGGTTGCCGGCATCGCCGCGCCGTTCGTGCTGGGCGGAGCTCTGGCGCTGCTCCTGTACGAGCAAGGCGGCTTCTTCAGCCCGCAGGTTCGACCGTTCCATGCCGTCCTGTTCATCGGCGCGGCGATGTCCATCACCGCGTTTCCGATGCTGGCCCGAATCATCTACGAGCGGGGCATTGCCGGCACGGCGCTCGGAACCCTCGCGCTCGCGGCCGGCGCGATGAACGATGCGGCGGCATGGATCATCCTGGCGGTCGTCATCGGCAGCTTCTCGGGAAGCACGCTCGTGGCGATCAGTGCGTTCGTGGGCGGACTCGTGTATGTGGCAATGGTGCTCCTCGTCGCCCGCCCCATGTTCGGGCGCATCAATCAGCGTGCGGAACGGCAGGGTGCGGTTGCCCCCTGGATGCTGGGCTCCACGCTCGCGGCCCTGGCGTTTGGCGGATGGTTCACCGATACCGTCGGGATCTATGCGGTCTTCGGTGCGTTCATGCTCGGAGCGGGCATTCCGCGAGGACTGCTGACCCGCGAACTGCAACGCGTGATCGAGCCGGCAACGACAGCGCTCCTGCTGCCCCTCTACTTCATCTACTCCGGACTCAATTCCCAGATCGGACTCGTCAACTCGGTGTGGCTGTGGACAGTAACCGCGCTGGTGTTCCTGGCGGCCTGCATCGGGAAGGGCGTGGCGTGCTGGGCGGCCGCCCGCGCGACCGGGTCCTCACAGCGGGATGCGCTGGGGCTCGCGGCGCTGATGAACACGCGTGGCCTGATGGAGCTGATCCTGCTCAACATCGGGCTGCAGCGCGGCCTGATCACTCCGACGCTGTTCACCATTCTCGTGATGATGGCGATCGGGACGACGCTCATGACCGGTCCGCTTTACGGGTGGATTCACCGCCGCCGGCCTGCCGACTCCCCAGCAGGCCGTCTCGCGATCGAAGAGCTGTCCTGATCACGCCGGCCGCATGCTGGGATCAGCCAGTCGAATCGTCGAGCAATTCGGTCGCATCGCCCACGACACACCGGATCGCGCGCTGATCCACCTGCCTCTCTCGAGGATCACGCTGACCGCCGCGGACATCCGGGAAGCGGCTGAACGACAGTGGACCCTGCTGAACGCCGCGGGTCTCGGTCCTGACGATCTCGTCATCTACGCGGCGGGCAACAGGCCCGAGCTGTTCGCACTGTGGCTCGCCTGCCGTTCGCTGGGCGCCGCGTTGATGCCGGTCGACGCGGGCACGACCACACACGAAATCGCGGCGCTGGCGCAACGGTTCGGAGCCCGCCTGGCGATTGTTCCCGAAACGATGGCGGTGGATGGGATCGGCGCCGCGCATTCATTCGTGCCGGGATTGCGCCGGGTCGAGCCGTCGCGGTGCATTCCCGCGCCCCATCTGTACCGGGGCGCTGCGGTGCTGAAGCTGACATCGGGATCGACCGGCCTGCCCAAAGCGACGTTCACCACCGAAGCACAGCTCATCCACGATACCGATCACATTACGACCGCGATGCGCGTCGGTCCGGACGACTGTCAGATGGCGGCGATCCCGCTGTCACATGCCTATGGCATCGGCAATCTGGTGGTTCCCCTGCTCGTTCAGGGGACACCGATCGTGATGCGCGAGGGATTCGTCCCGCATCAGTTCGCCGCGGATGCGACGGCCTATGGTGCGCGTGTCTTCCCCGGCGTCCCGTTCATGTTCGAGCACTTCAAGGATCATCTGCCGCCGGGCGCCTGGCCGCGCGGTCTCAGACGCCTGATCAGCGCCGGCGCGCGGCTCGAATCATCGACGGCCCGCGCCTTCCACGATTCCTTCGGCGTCAAGATTCACACCTTCTACGGCGCCAGCGAAACGGGCGGGATCAGCTTCGACGATTCCGCGGCCCTCCCCGAGGACGGCAGCGTCGGACGACCAATGCCGGGCGTCGCCATCACGCTCAGGCCGCAAGACGGGGTGCCCTCCGGCGCCGGCCGCGTCCACGTCTCCGGCAGCGCTGTCGGCACCGGCTACGTCGGCGGCTGCGATCGAGACGACGGGTTCACGCCCGACGGGTTTCTCACCGGCGACTTCGGCCGGTTCAACGAAAGCGGCGACCTCATCCTGGCCGGCCGGGTCTCGTCCTTCATCAACGTCGCGGGACGGAAGGTGCAGCCCGAGGAAGTCGAGCAGATCCTGCGCGAGATGCCGGGGATTGCCGACGTGCGGGTGGTTGGCGCGGCCGATCCGGCGCGCGGCCAGCAGATCGTCGCCTGCATCGTGGTCCGCGGCGACGGCCCGGGCCTGATCGGCATCCGGCAGTTCTGCGCGGCGCGTCTCGCGCCCTACAAAATCCCGCGGACGATCATCACGCTGGAGCGGATTCCCCTCACCGATCGCGGCAAGACCGATCGCCAGCGACTGCAGGAACTCGTTCTCGCGCACCTGCGCGAGGCGCCGGGGGCCGGTGCCTGATAGGCGCCGCGACCGCCCCGACTCCGCCACCTGCGCGGAGCGATTCCGTGCGGAGCTTGCTGACGGATACTCACACGCGTTTCAGCATTCTTCAACATCTCAGGAGGCCTGTCGGATGAACGTGTGGAGACCGGTGGAACTTGCCTTGAGCTGCGGCGCAAGGCTGGCGTGGCCGGTGTTTCAAGCCCTCAACCGGCAGTTCGACTCGACAACATTCCAGCCCAGATGGTCGGCCGCTCCCTTGATGAAATCCGCCGATCGCACCAGGCCGCAGTTCGGCTGGCCCCGGACCACCGATTCGCTCTGCCCCACCTGCGTGCGCGAGGCGCGAGCGCGGATTCTGGCGGGCGATCAGTCGCTCGAGTCGCTGATCCACGAGCACGTGGCGGAGATCGAGGCGCAGATCGTCGAGCGCGACGGCAAGGTGATTATCGAGAAGTCCTGCCCGCAGCATGGCACGTTCGTCGACACGCTGGCGATCAATCCGGCCTTCCTCCGGCGGCTCGAAGACCTCTTCCCCGGACGCGATTTCGACGCGGTGACCGACCGTCTGCACAATCACGGGACGTCGTCGATCAAACACGGGCGCGGCGCCGTCCTCACCATCGATCTGACGAACCGCTGCAACATGATGTGCGATCCGTGCTTCATGGACGCCAATCAGGTCGGCTACGTGCACGAGCTCACGCTGCCCGAGGTCAAGCAGCTCCTGGACGATGCGGTGACGGTCAAACCGCGGCGGCAGATGACGGTGCAGTTCTCGGGGGGCGAGCCGACGATTTCGCCGATCTTCCTCGACGCCGTGCGCTACGCGAGAGAGGTCGGCTATTTCAGCATTCAGGCGGCAACCAACGGCATCCGGTTCGCGCAGGACCCGGACTTCGCCCACGCCGCGCGCGAAGCCGGCATGCGCATCGCCTATCTGCAGTTCGACGGCGTCGGCGACGCGGCGAATGCGCATCGCAAGGTCGGCAACCTGTTCGACGTCAAGCTGCGGGCCATCGAACACCTGCATGCCGCCGCCATCGACGTCTGCCTCGTCGTCACGATTGTCAACACCGTGAACAACGACCAGGTGGGAACGATCATCAAGTTCGCGCTGGAGAACTGCGACAAGGTCAGCTTCGTGTCATTCCAGCCGGTCTCGTTCACCGGCCGTGACGAAGGCATCTCCGATGCCGACCGCCATGCCCGGCGCTACACGCTCTCCCACCTCGCCGAGGACGTGAAGCGCCAGACCGGCGTGACCGAGCCGCTCCGCGACTGGTTTCCGCTGTCGGCGTCGAGCGTGCTCTCCGATGTCACCGATCTGCTCAAGGGTCCGGGCGCGGACTGGGGCACGCTCAAGTGCGGCTGCCATCCCGACTGCGGAATCGGGACGGCATTCATGGTGAGCAAGCGAACGCGTGAATGGGCTCCGCTGGCCTCGTTCATCGATCTCGACCGCTTTCTCCAGGATGCGCGCGTCATCGCCGACAGTGCCCGGGGGCCGTTCCTGACCCGGCTCCAGACCGGGCTCAGCCTCCTGCGCAACTACTCGGCGGGCAGCGCGCCCCGAGGCTTCCGGCTCGTCGACCTGCTGCACAAGTACGACAAGCAGAGCGGCGGTCAGCTCGGCGGCCAGCTCGGCGCACGGGACAACACCAACCGGAAGCAGGACGAGTGGCTGCTGATGTTCGTGGCGGGCATGTGGTTCCAGGATCTGTGGACCTACGACTTTCGACGCACCGAGATGTGCATCATTCCGTACGCCACGCAGATGGGGGAGATTTCGTTCTGCGCCTATAACACCGGCGTCGGCTGGCGACAGATCGTCGAGAACATGTACCAGAACGCGACAGTCGCGGACTGGTATCGGGAGCACGGCAGGCATCCCGTGTACGCCAACCCGCGCAAGTCGGTGCCCCTGCCGGGCGACGCGCAGCCGGTGCTCCTGCGCATCCCGCGCGACGGCCGGCTGGTTGAGTGGCAACCCACGCCCAGACGTCCCCTGGTTCCGCGTACGGTGGGGCTCGAGGGGCAGGCACGGTGAAATCCGGTCAGCCGAAACAAAAGCGCCGGCGGAATCCGCCGGCGCTCGATTGATCGATCTTGAATCCGGAGTCGCCTACTCGACTTCCTTCTCCTGAGTCTCGTCGGCGGCAATCCGCAGCGATCGCAGAAACCGGCGATCGTTCGCGCTGATCTCGAAAGGCCGCCGCTCGGCGGCCCGGCTCTTCTGGGGCGCGGGCAATTTCGTGAGCGCGCCCGGCGTCGTGCGATTGACGAATCCGATGACTGCCTCGAGCGAGACCCTCAACTCGAAACCAGCCGCACGTGCGCGTTCACGGCAGGCTTCGACACGGGGATCGTCGGCTACGGCGGCAGCAATGGCGTCGGATAGTTCCCTGGCCACCCTATTTACGACGTCATCCATTCTGGGACCTCCTCACCGCCGCCGGAGCCGGGTCACCGGGGCGTCTCCCCGACCGGACTTCACCCTGGAGGGCGAATAGGGCGGAGCGCCAAATGTATGCATATAGAAGGAGTTGCAGCGCGGGACCGTTGGGGGCCATTGTAGACTTGGCCCTCCGCACTGTCAATGCTCGTCCGCAACATGTAGTAGCCTCGTAGCCCTTTCTAACCTGCTTGCTACAATGCGTAGCCGCACCGTCGACCATCTCCTCAGGCAGGCGACCCCACTGTGACTGACGCCGTCCGATACTTCTACGATCCAAGCGCACTCGACGAGTGGGATTCTACCGCCGAGCTGGGCTTCCCCGGACAGTTTCCGTTCACGCGTGGCATCCAGCCCACGATGTATCGCGGCCGGCTGTGGAGCATGCGGCAGTACGCGGGGTTCGGCACCGCGGCGGAATCGAACCGACGGTACCGCTACCTGCTGCAGCATGGCGTCAGCGGCCTCAGCGTCGCGTTCGATCTGCCGACGCAGATGGGGTACGACTCCGATCATCCGCTCGCCGCGGGCGAAGTCGGGCGCGTCGGCGTCGCCATCGATTCCCTCGACGACATGGCGGATCTGTTCCACGAGATTCCGCTCGACCGCGTGTCGACGTCGATGACGATCAACTCGACGGCGATCATCCTGCTCGCGCTCTACGTCGCCGTCGCCCGACGCCAGGGTGTCTCGCTGGCCGCGCTCTCCGGCACCGTCCAGAACGACATCCTGAAGGAGTACGTCGCGCGCGGAACGCATATCTATCCGCCACGTGCCTCGCTGCGCATCGTCACGGACATCTTCGCGTTCTGCGAGCGCGAGCTGCCGAACTGGAACACGATTTCGATCAGCGGCTATCACATCCGCGAGGCCGGCTCCACCGCCGCGCAGGAGGTGGCGTTCACGTTCGCGAACGCCATCGCGTATGTCGAGGCGGCGCGGCTCGCCGGGCTCGACGTCAACTCGTTCGGGCAGCGGCTGTCGTTTTTCTTCAACGCCCACAACGATTTTCTCGAGGAAGTGGCGAAGTTCAGGGCGGCGCGCCGCCTGTGGGCGCGGATCATGCGCGACCGGTTCGGCGCGACCAACCCGCGCGCGCAGCAGCTGCGGTTTCACACGCAGACCGCCGGCAGCACGCTCACGGCGCAACAGCCGGACAACAACATCGTTCGCGTGGCAATCCAGGCGCTGGCCGCGGTTCTCGGCGGCACGCAATCGCTGCACTGCAACGGACGCGACGAGGCGCTGGCGCTCCCGACCGAGGATTCGGCGCGGATCGCGCTGCGGACGCAGCAGATCATCGCGACGGAAAGCGGCGTCGTGAATACGGTCGATCCGCTGGGCGGATCGTGGGCCGTCGAGCATGCGACCAACCGGATCGAGCGCGAGGCGACGGCGACGCTGGAGCGGATCGATGCGATGGGCGGGACGCTGGCGGCCATCGAGAGCGGGCTGGTTCAGCGCGAAATCCAGGAATCTGCGTATCGAGCGCAGCGGGAGGTCGACTCGAAGGCAGCGATCGTCGTCGGCGTGAACGGCTTCACGAGCGATGCGCCCTCGGCGATCGAGGTGCTCAGAATCGATCCTGACGTGGAACGGCGCCAGATCGAGCGCGTCTCGCAGGTGCGCGAGCGCCGCGATCGGACCGCGTGGCGTTCGGCCCTCGATCAGGTGGCGACGGCGGCTCGCGAGGGCTCGAACCTCGTGCCACCAATCATTCAGGCGGTCGAGGCGTCCGCCACCGTCGGCGAGGTCGCCGACACGCTCCGCGAGGTCTTCGGCGAACACAAGGAGATTGATGTCTGAGCCCGCGTTACTCGCGGTCGAGCATCTCACCACGGGATTCGACACGAAGGGCCGGTTCGTCCCTGCCGTGATCGATGTCAGCTTTCATCTCGACAAGGGAGAGACGCTTGGCCTGGTCGGCGAGTCGGGCAGCGGAAAGTCACTGACCGCGCTCTCGATCATGGGGTTGATCCAGCCCCCCGGACGCATCGACCGGGGCCGGATCGCGTTCAAGGGCCGCGACCTGCTGCAGCTCTCGGACGCCGAGATGCAGCGCGTCCGCGGGGCCGCCATCGCCCTCATCTTCCAGGAGCCGATGACGGCGCTCAACCCGGTCTTCACCATCGGCAGCCAGATCGAGGAAACCCTGCTGGTGCACGGCCGCGCCACGCGAGGCACGGCGCGGCAGAAAGCGATCGAGCTGCTCGACGCCGTTCGCGTTCCCGATCCCGACAAGCGCGTCCGCGACTATCCGCACCAGCTCTCGGGCGGCCTCCAGCAGCGGGCGCTGATTGCGATGTCGCTCGCGTGCAACCCCGAGGTGGTCATCGCCGACGAGCCGACGACGGCGCTCGATGTGACCATCCAGGCGCAGATCCTCGAGCTCCTTCGCGATCTCAAGGCCCGGCTTGGCCTGGCGCTCCTGCTCATCACGCACGATCTCGGCGTCATCGCCGAAATGGCGGACCGCGTGGCCGTCATGTATGCCGGGCGCATCGTCGAGGAATCACCGGTCCGCGAGCTCTTCAGCGATCCGAAACATCCTTACACCCGGGGCTTGATGGGGTCGATCCCCGGCGGGGCGCCGGGCACGCGTCTCGTGGCGATCCCGGGAACTGTCCCCGCGCCCGGATCGCTGCCGCCCGGCTGCTGCTTTGCGCCGCGCTGTCCCTCGCGCTTCGACCCGTGCCCGACGGCCCATCCTGGCGACACGGATTTCGGCGGTGGACGGACGGTGAAGTGTTATCTCCACGGGCCGGCGGTCGAACCCGAGGTCGCGCCGCCAGGACCTCCTCCGGCGGCACGTCCAGTCGCGGGCGCCGTGGGGCGCCCCTGATGGCGCTGCTCGAGGTCCGCCATCTCGTCAAGGAGTTTTCACGCAAGCACGGGCTCTTCCGCGCGGCCTCGCCGCTCCGCGCGGTCGATGACGTGACCTTCTCGATCGAGGAGGGAGAGACGTTCGGTCTCGTGGGCGAGTCGGGCAGCGGAAAGACGACGACAGGCCGGTGCATTCTGCGGCTGATCGAGCCGACGTCGGGTGACGTGGAGTTCCGTGGGGAGAACGTGCTGCGATTCACGCGGAGCCGCATGCGTCAGGCGCGGCGTGAGATGCAGATCGTGTTTCAGGATCCGTATTCGTCGCTCAACCCGAGGATGCGCGTCGGCGACATCGTGCTCGAGCCACTCATCATTCATCGGGTAGGGACCAAGGCGGAGCGGCGGGCGCGGGTCGAGGAACTGTTTCACCTGGTGGGCCTCGACCCGGCACAGATCGCGAGGTATCCGCACCAGTTCAGCGGCGGCCAGCGGCAGCGCATCGGTCTGGCGCGCGCGCTCGCGTTGAACCCCTCGCTGATCATCGCCGACGAGCCGGTGTCGGCGCTGGACGTCTCGGTTCAGGCGCAGGTGGTGAATCTCCTGATGGAGTTACAGGAGCGGCTGCATCTGACCTACCTGTTCATCGCCCACGACCTGCGGCTCGTGCGGCACATCTGCAGCCGGGTCGCGGTGATGTATCGCGGACGGATTGTCGAGATGGGGGTGACCGAATCGCTGTTCGAGTCGCCGGCTCACCCCTACACGCGCGCGTTGCTTTCAGCCATCCCGGTCCCCGATCCGGCGGCGCCTCGTCAGCGCATCACGCTGGATCCGGAGTCGTTCGATCGCATGGCCACGCTGAAGGAGGTCGGCGCCGGACACTGGGCCGCGATGTGATGTCCCGGGTTCGCTAGAAAATCGACATTCTGTAGTTCTTTATTAATAGAAAATTTGGCCGGCCGATCGGCCCCGCTCTGACGCCACCCCGCCGACAGTCCTCCACACATTCCCCTTGATTACCGAGCGGAGGGTCTATTACGCTTGGCTCGGTTACCGAGCGGGGCGTAGCATACGTGCTGAGTCCATACGTGCTGCGTGCGCACGTGCTTCTCGTGCTGAGTCCTACGTGCTGCGTGCTTACGTGCACGGGGAGCACGCAGCACGAAACGGCACGTGAGCACGTAGCACGCAGCACGAACAGCACGTGCGCACGCAGCCCGTTGCACGTTGCACGTAGAACGCCGTCCATGAGCAAACCCCCCGATCTAGTCCAGGGCACGTTAGATCTCCTGCTGCTGAAAATCCTGGCGCTGGAGCCGATGAACGGCCATGCCATCAGCCAGCGGCTGAAACAGGTCTCGGGGGACGTCCTGCAGGTGAGCGACGGCTCGCTCTATCCCGCACTGCACAAGCTCGAGCAGGAGGGCTGGCTGGTCGCGACGTGGCGGACGACCGACAACAACCGCCGGGCGAAGTTCTACTCGCTCTCCCGGCTCGGCCGCAGGCAGCTTCAACGCGAAACGGACAACTGGGCCAGGCTGTCCGCCGCGATTACGCAGGTCGTGAATCTCAATCGCGCCTAGCGCAAGTGCCAAGGAGACCGCGATGCGCTTCGAGCATTGGCTGTACACGTTGCCGCTGCGGTGGCGCTCGATCGTGCGCCGTGCACGCGTCGACCGGGATCTCGACGATGAGATCGCGGACCACGTCGCGTGCCGCGTGGACGAGCTCGTGGCCAGGGGATTCGATCGGGCCGAGGCGTTACGCGTCGTCAGGCGCGAGTTCGGCGGCGTCGGCCAGGTCAAGGAGCGCTGCCGCGACGCGCGAGGTGTAGACATGATTGAAACCCTCTCTCACGACGTGCGCTACGCCGCCCGGACGCTCGGACACAATCCGGGATACGCAGCGGCCGCGATCCTCACGCTTGGACTCGGCATCGGCGCCAACACCGCGGTCTTCAGCCTCGCCGATGGGATCCTGATCTCTCGTCTTCCCTACGCAGCGCCCGAGCAGCTGATTGCCATCACAGGCACGTATCCGAACGGCGCCTTCGCGGGCATGCGTGAGGAAATACGCAGCTTCGACGCGGCGGCGTACGCCGAGGGCCACTGGTTCAGGCTCAACGACGACGGGACCCCGACACGAGTGGCCGGTGCCCGCGTCTCCGCCGGGCTCTTTCCGATGCTGGGTGCAAAACCCGCTCTTGGGCGGTGGCTGCGCGACGGCGAGGACGCGGCCCCGCGCGATCACGTCGTCATCCTGAGCCACACGCTGTGGCAGGCGCGATTTGCCGGCGACGCAACCGTCGTTGGGCGATTCGTCGAAATCGACGGCCTTTCCCGCGAGATCGTTGCCGTGATGCCGGCGTCGTTCCAGTTTCCGTCTTCGAGAACCCAGCTCTGGATCCCGCTCGGACTCGATTCGCGCAACACGGCTCGCTATTGGGCCGGCGACTTCATGCCGGTGCTGGGACGCCTGCGGCCGCACGCGACCATCTCGCAGGCGCGCAGCGAGATTCAATCGTTCCAGACTCGAATCCACCAACGCTTTCCCTGGCCGATGCCGTCGGACTGGAACCAGGATGTGACCGTGGTGCCGCTGCAGGAGGCGATGGTCGGAAGCGTCAGGCTCCGACTGCTGATACTCATCGCGGCCGTGGCGCTGGTCCTGCTCACCGCGTGCGCCAACGTCGCAAATCTGAGCCTGTCGAAGGCGGTCGCGCGGGAGCGGGAGATTGCGATTCGCACGGCAATCGGCGCGACGCCGCGCCGCATCGCCCGCCAGCTGCTGACGGAAAGCGTGCTCCTCGCCTTGCTCGGAGGCATTGCCGGCCTGCTGATGGCAGGACAGGCGATCGGCGTGCTGAAGCTCGTTCTGCCGCCCGACACGCCACGGCTCGCCGAAGTTCAACTGAACTGGCGCATGTTGCTGTTCGCCGGGGCCATCGCGATCGTCACGGGCTGCATGTTCGGCTTTGCACCAGTCGTGCACGCCTTGCGTGTCCGCCTGAGAACCGCGATGGAGTCCGGGACGCGCGGCGGGGGCCGGGTGGTCGCCGGCCCCTTGCGCGCGGCTCTCACGGTGGCGCAGATTGCCTGCGCCGTCCTGCTCGTGATTGCGGCCGGACTGCTCGTGCGAAGCCTCTGGGGCTTGTCGCATGCCGATCCGGGGTTTCGCCCGGATCACGTCATGACGGCGCGCATCTCACCAGCCGAGTCGATCTGCGCCACGGCCGATCAGTGTCTCGCGTTCTACCGTGCCCTCGAGACGCAGCTCGCGGTCGAAGGTGTGCCGGCTGCGGGCCTCGTGAATACCCTGCCGCTCACCGGTGCCGTCGCAAAGCGATCGCTCGAGCTCGAGGGCTACGTCGTCCCGCCGTCCCGCAATGCCCCACTCCTCTGGCTGAATGCCATCACGCCTGAATACTTCCGGGTGATGGGTATCCGGCTCGAGGCAGGGCGGGCCTTCGCACGCGAGGATCTCGCGGGCCGGCCGCGTGTGGCGATCGTTTCAGCGTCGACCGCTCGCCGCTTCTGGCCCGGCCAGAACGCCGTCGGCAAGCAGATCCGGTTCGTGGGCGAAGACCACTGGCATACGGTTGTCGGAATCGCGGCGGACGTGCGCGCCTACGACCTCAAGCGGCTGACGCCCGATTGGATCGACGGCCTCTTCTATGTCCCGCATGGTCCCAATGCGACCATGGAAGGCGGCCGCATTCCGACGTCGATGACGCTGACGATCACCACGGGGATGACCGCCGAGCAGCTGTCGGCAACGCTCCGCCGCGTCATCGACGGTGTCAGCCGCGAGGTCGTCGTCGACGAGGTGCGAGCGATGCAGGCGATCGTCACCGATACGGTGGCCACCCCGGCGGCAACCACGTCACTGCTGGTGGCGATGGCAGGCCTGGCGCTGGCGCTGGGCTGCCTCGGCGTGTATGGCGTCCTCTCGTTTCTCGTGTCCAGACAGAGGCGCGATCTCGGCATTCGATTCGCTCTTGGCGCGCAGCGCCGCGATGTGTTCTGGCTGGTGATCAGGGAAGGCGCATCGCTGTGCCTGGCCGGTGTCGCAGCAGGCGTCATCGGCGCCATGGCGGTGACGAGATGGCTGTCCAGCGAGCTCTACGGGATCAGCGCGACCGACCCGGTGACTTATGTCGCGGTCGTTGGCGCGGTATCGATGATCACATTGATGGCCTGCTATGTGCCGAGCCGCCGCGCCATGGCCGTAGATCCCCTTACCGTGTTGCGCGAGGAGTGACGGCAAGAGCCGCCCGGGTCGTCACCGGCTCGTCGTGCCACTGTAGTCGCTTCGTCATCGCGGCCCACTAGCCCGCATTATTCACGAATGAGTCTGTCACAGCGCCATCGCCCGCTGTGACGACTCGTTCGAGGTCGAAAATGGTCGTTGCGATGTCGTCAGCCCGCGATGAGCGGCCGTCTGAAGTGGCCGAACGGTCCGCCGAGGCGTCCGAGTGACGACACCTCCGGCCGTCGCCGCCGTGCCGTCGAAGAATCTGGCGCGTGTGGCGTCGCTAGGCGGGCGCGCGGGCGAGCGCGCGATGACAGCGCCGTGAAGAGCGGTTGGCCGGGCCAGGACGACGCGAGATGAAACCAGAGACGTCGGACGCTCCGGACGACGCGCCCCGCGACTTTGAGCAGGTGGAGACGAATCGTGCCGATGGTCGCCGACGCCAATCGCGTGCCCGCGAGGACCGCGCGTCGGAAGTACGCGAGCAGCAACAGCGCGAGGCTGTGCAGCTGCAGGCGGAAGGCGTTGGCGCGGAAGCGATGACAGCTGAGGCGATCGGCGTGGATGTCGAGCTTGAGCTCCTTGATCCAATTCTCCGACGTGCCGCGGTCGTCGTACCACGCGATGAGATCGGCGGCGCGGCCGCGGCGATTGGTGACCATGAAGCGCACGTTGAGGCCCGCCGCGGTGACGTCGATCTTGACGAGAATCCGCCGAGGATGGGGCCACGACTTCGCGCGATGCCGAAAGCTCGTGCGGATGTGCACGGGCCGCCCGCGTCGCTCGTAGCGGGCCTGCGCCTTCGCGACGAGCGGCGCCACGCGTGCCTTGAAGACGCGATTCGTGCCGATGCCCAGCACGTAATAGACGCCTTCGGCTTCGAGCTTGGCTTCGACCGCCGGCGTCGCCATCCCCGCGTCGCCGCGCAGGAAGATCGGCGTGTGCGGAAACCGCCGGCGCAGCGGCGGCAGGAGGTGCCGGAGCTCGTCGACCACCCCGGTCGCACTCGCATCCCGGCCGGGGCGCAGCCGCGTCCGCAGCAGGAGGCCGGTGCGGCCTTCGAACCAGACGAGCGGGTGATACATGTGCTGGTCGTACCAGCCATGAAAGAGCGCGAGTTGCTGCGTCCCGTGCGTCGGATCGTCCGTGCTGTCGAGATCGAGAATGAGATCGGCCGGGTGCTCGTCGGGCCCGTAGGCGTAGGCACAGAACCAGTCGACGCCGGTGCGCGCCAGGCGCTGAATCGCGGACCAGTCGATCGCATTCTCCAGCCGCGAGAGCGTCGGCTGCGACCCGAGGGTCGTGCGTCCATCCGCCGCGACCACCTGGAACGTCGGATCGTGGCGGAGCCGGTCGGCGTCGTTGACGTCCTCGTACCCGGCGGCGATCTGATACAGCCGCTGGCGGACGAGCGCGTCGAGGTCGTGCGTGATGTAGCGCGGGTCTCGGCGTGTCGGTGATCCGGCTGACCACGTCGGCGCTGAGCCGGAGTTGCTCATCGAATTCGCGAACGAGCAGCAGGCCGGCATCCGTCGTGAGCGTGCCGCCGGCGAAATCGACGACGAGTTTCGGTTGGAATCCGAAGCCAAGTTGGCTATAACACTCTGTAGCCATCGCACCTCCTCCGTCGGGATACCTTCGAGGCCTAGAACACCGCGAAAGTACCACGACTTTTTCGAGGGCGATGGCGTTTTTACGTACTCATTCGTGAATTATCCGGGCTAGGCTGTGGGTGCATGTCCGTGGGCACACCACAGCGCCGGCCACGGCGAGCGCGGGCATGGCGCTGAAGATCAGCGTCATTGTCTGCGCGCACAACGAGGCCCGCTATCTTGCGGGCTGCCTGTATTCCCTCCTGGCGCAGACGCGTCTTCCCGATGAAATTCTGGTCGTCAACAATGCGAGCTCCGATTCGACGGCGGCCGTGGCGCAGCAGGTTCCGTCCGTCCGTGTGGTGGACGAGCCGCGCAAAGGCCTGGTGGTCGCACGGGAGACTGGACGCCGGCACGCGGCGGGCGACGTCCTCGTCTACCTGGATGCGGACTGCCGTGCGCCGCTGACCTGGCTGCAGCGTATCGAGGCACGGCTGGAACGCGATCCGGATCTGCTCGCCCTGTCCGGACCGTACCGGTTCTATGACTGGGACTGGTGGGGACGGCTGCTGATTCGATCCTACGACTACAGCCTCGCGCCGGCCACGCAGGGACTCGTGAAATACGTGCTTCGCCTCGGCACGATTTTCTACGGCGGCAACTTCGCGGTGCGGCGGGACGCGCTCGAACGCATCGGCGGCTTCGACACGTCGATCGAATTCCACGGCGAAGACACCAACCTCGGACGCCGGCTGTTCCGCGTGGGAAAGGTCTCGCTCTTCCACGACTGCTGGATCTTCACGTCCGCGCGACGCTACGGCAAGGGGCAAGTACAACGGAAGGAACAAAGAGATCCTCGATGCTCTTTCCGTTGTACTTGCCCCTTGCGACTTGGTACTTGACCCCGTGGCAGGGATTAGTGCGCCGCGATCGCGACGTCGTCCCGGCGGACGTCCTTCTCCACCAGTCCGTCGCGAATGGAGACGACGCGATGCGCGTAGGCCGCGATATCGGCTTCGTGAGTGACGAGGACGATCGTGTTGCCCGCGGCATGGAGCCGCTCGAACACGCCCATGATTTCGTTGCCGGTCTTCGAGTCGAGATTCCCCGTTGGCTCGTCCGCGAGCAGGATTGAAGGATCGTTGACCAGCGCCCGGGCGATCGCCACGCGCTGACGCTGCCCGCCCGAGAGCTCGTTGGGCTTGTGGGACGCGCGGGACATGAGCTCCACCTTTTCGAGCGCCGCCTTCGCTTTATCCTGGCGGTCCTTCGACGGCATTCCCGCATAGATGAGCGGCAGCTCGACGTTGTGCAGCGCCGTGGCGCGCGGCAGCAGATTGAACGTCTGGAAGACGAACCCGATCTCTTCGTTCCTGATCCGCGCGAGCTCGTCGTCGTTCATCGACGCAACCTCTTTGCCGTTCAAGAGGTAGCTGCCCTTCGAGGGCGTATCGAGACAGCCGATCAGGTTCATCAGGGTCGATTTGCCCGAGCCCGACGGCCCCATGATCGCGACGTATTCGCCGCGCTCGATCAGGATGGAGACTCCCTGGAGCGCGTGAATCTCCTCGGATCCCATGACATAGGTCTTCCACAAATCCCGGGTTTCGATGAGCGCCATAGTAAGAAAACTGTAATGCGGAAGTGGGACGGACTACAACGTATACGACCCCATCACGAGCCGAGTTTCAGGCGGTCGAGGAGCTTTCGCACGGATTCGGGGTGTCTGGCGGCAGCAGCGCGTTCCAGTCCCGCGCAGAGTCCTTCGCGGAACGACTACGATCCAGCGGCACTGCCGACACGCCGCCTGAGTGGCACGCGTACTTCGTGGCCCGATGGTTCCCGTAACAGCACTGCGTCGGGCTCGATGCGGATGAGCACGCGGGGACCGACCGCTTCCCCCTCGCGCACGATCGCGCCGTCCACGACCGCCAGCCTCCGATCCGGCGCGAACAGTATCGAATTCACGACCGGCAGCGGCGCCCTCAACGGAACCCGCGGCCGCTGTGAGGCCGCCAGGCCGGGCGGCTGCTCGGATACCCGCGGCGTTACACGCTCCGGTTGTGCCGGGGCGGCGCCTCGCGGCGCCGGAACCGAATCGATGCCCGCGCCCGCTTCCACCGACGTCGATCGGTCCGGAGCGCGCTGCTCCGGCGGCGTTATCGACCGTGCCGCAGCCGACGAGTTCGCCGGGATATCCGTCCCTGATGGCTGTCCCGGCCGACCGGTCGTCGCGGCTGGCTGGGACTGATCGCCGGCCCCGCCAGGGCTCGCAGGAACCTGCGGCAACGAACTGGTACCGGTATCCGGCCGTTCCGATCCAGCAGGCGGAGTCTGCGGCCGCGCCGTCGTCGCGGACGACGTGGACGCAGGTCGCTGCGGGCCTGCCGCTATATCGGTCCGGCCCTCGCGAATCGTCACGAGCCGCATCACGGTCCAGGCGAGCACCGCGACCAGCAGCACGGCCGCCACGCCCATCACCCTGCGCGACAGAAACGTTCCTCTCGTCGCTTCCGTTCGACCCGTCCCGGCTGCTATCGCCAGCCGAACCGCCTGAGCCTCGTCACCGATCTGATCCGCTACCGCCGCCGAGACGTCGAGACCGTCCAGTGAATCGAGTGTCTCGACTTCCAGGTCGAGCTCCTCGATCAGCGGCATCGTCAACGACCGCAAGTCCGGCAGGTCACCGCACGTCACGACGCGGTCGACGGTGCGACCGCTCTGTTGCCTGACCACATCCAGACCATGGCGCAGCTCCGGGGCCAGATGCGCCACGAGCGTGTACCGCTGGAGCAGCTCGAGACGCGCCGTCGCCGCCGGCAGATAGTGCCAGGCGAACTCTCTCGAGTACGCCAGTTCGCCGTCGACCACGATCGCGATGGCCGCGCCGATCCTGTTCAGCGCGAGCCAGGCCGTCCCTTCGCGCCCGGGCGCCGGCGGCCGCTGCCGCGCGAGCACGGCCAGCGCCTGGGGCGGCGTCATCACGTCATCGATGTGGAACCCGGCCTGCAGAAACGGGGCGAGCGAGGCCTGTGTCGCCGCATCCGTGACTGACGCCGACTGATGCAACCCCCACGCGACGATCCGCGCGTCTCGCGGAAACCCGAGGCCGCTGCGAACGTCCCGGAGGTGTTCGCTGAGCGGCGTCCTGGGGTCGGGACCATCCTCGGGATGCAGACCATGAACCGCAGACACCTGGACCGACTCGCGACGGGCGCGCGTGCTTACGAGCACACACGAGTCAATCCCGACCTCGATGCCTGTGATGCCGCGCATCTACGATGAGCGCCTCTCGAGAAAACGCCCGATGTTTGGGAGAACTACTCATTGACGCACGGTTGAGGCTGAACCGCAAGGACAACCTCCTCGCGGGAAGGATATTTCACAACCGTGTCCCAAAACTGCACAGCCGACCCGGCGCGCAGAAGTCCTCGAGAAAGATTTCCGGGTGATTCGACTGGTCCGGGCGGTGGATCTGCGCGCTGTCCGGCGGGGGCGTCACCGGCACATCGAACGCCAGCTCATCGACGACTATCGCCACCGCGCCTGACCAGCGCGCTGCCCGGGAGCGCTGCCCCCTACCCTTCTTTGTCCGCGTACTCCTCTTTTAGCTTCGCGATCACCGCCGGATCGGCGAGCGTGGTCGTATCGCCCAGTGTTTTGCCTTCCGCGATGTCGCGCAGCAGGCGCCGCATGATCTTCCCCGATCGAGTCTTCGGCAGGTCGGCCGCGAACAGGATCTGATCGGGCCGGGCAATTGCGCCGATCTTCTCGACGACGTGCTCCTTGAGCTCGTCCTCCATCGCCCGCGAGACCTTCACGCCTTCTTTCATCGTGACGAACGCCACCGCCGCCTGCCCTTTGATTTCATGGGACCTGCCGACAACTGCGGCTTCAGCGACCTGCGGGTGATCGACGAGCGCACTTTCGACTTCCATCGTGCCGAGGCGGTGCCCTGCGACGTTCAGCACATCGTCAACGCGGCCGAGCAGCCAGAAAAAGCCGTCCTCGTCGCGCCGGGCGCCGTCTCCGGTGAAGTACACGCCGTCGTCCCATTTGGTGAAGTAGGTTTTGACGAAGCGTTCGTGATCGCCGTAGATGCCGCGAAGCATGGCCGGCCAGGGCTTGGTGAGCGCGAGCAGTCCGCCTCCGGTCTCGACACGCTTGCCCTGGGCATCGCGGATTTCCGCAGTGATGCCGGGGAAGGGCTGCGTCGCCGAACCGGGCTTCGTGCTCGTCATCCCGGGCAACGGCGAAATCATGATCATGCCCGTCTCGGTCTGCCACCACGTGTCCACGATCGGGCAGCGCTCGCGGCCGATGTTCTTGTGGTACCAGATCCACGCCTCGGGATTGATCGGCTCTCCGACGGAGCCGAGCAGGCGGAGCGTGCTGAGGCTGCGTTTCGCGGGCCACTGCGTGCCCCAGCGCATGAACGCGCGAATGGCCGTCGGCGCGGTGTAGAAAATGGTCACGCCGTAACGCTCGATCAGCTCCCAGAAGCGATCCTTCTGCGGCCAGTCGGGCGCACCCTCATACATGAGAACCGTCGCGCCGTTCGACAGCGGACCGTATACGACGTAGCTGTGTCCCGTCACCCAGCCGATATCGGCCGTGCACCAGAAGACATCGTCTTCTTTCAGATCGAAGACCCATTTGGTGGTCGCGTACGTGCCGACGAGGTAACCGCCCGTCGTATGAACGATCCCTTTCGGCTTTCCGGTGGTCCCGGACGTGTAGAGGATGTAGAGCATGTCCTCGGCGTCCATCGCTTCCGGCTCGCACTCGTACGGCGCATGCTGCATCAGGCGGTGATACCACTGATCGCGGCCCTCCTGCACATCGACCGGAATCGGTGCGCCAGCCTGGCGCTGCACGACGACGACGTTCTTGATCGACGGGGTGTCCTTGAGGGCTTCGTCCGCCATCTGCTTCAGCGGAACGATCTGGCCGCGGCGGTACCCGCCGTCGGCGGTAACGAGCAGCACCGCTTTGGCGTCGTTGATCCGATCGCGAAGCGATTCAGCGCTGAAGCCGCCGAAGACGACGCTGTGCACCGCGCCGATTCGGGCGCAGGCCAGCATGGCGATCGCCAGCTCGGGAATCAGCGGCAGGTACAGGGCGACGCGGTCGCCGCGTTTGACGCCGAGTGACTTGAGCACGTTGGCGAATGCGCCGACTTGGCGGTACAGATCCCAGTAGGTCAGCGTCCGCCGGTCGCCCGGTTCTCCCTCCCAGATGATCGCCGCGCGATTGCGCCGCGCTGTGCGTGCATGACGGTCGACGCAGTTGACGCTCGCGTTGAGCTTGCCGCCGACGAACCATTGCGCATTGGGAGATTTCCAGCGAACCACCTCATCCCATGGCCGGATCCACTCGAGCTCACGGGCGAACGATTCCCAGAACGCCTCCGGATTGCTGGCGGCCCGGTCGTAGATCGTGGGATCCGCGATTACTGCCTGGGTCTTCCATTCGCCGGAGGGAGGAAAGCGGCGGTCTTCCTTGAGCAGCGCGTCTATTTCGGCCATAACCCCGCATTTTAGTCCGGGCACGGGCCGCTGTGCGCAGGTGGGGTACTCGAAAATCCTAATCCCTCATCCCTGATCCTGAATCCCGATCAGGATCCCGATCCGGATCCGGATCCGGATGCGGATTCCGGATTGAGGGATGAGGGATAGGATTTCGCGAGAGCACCCCGATTGCGCGCGCGGGCGGCGTGTTCGGCGCCCGCGTGTTGAAGGAACGCGCGGTAGTGATCGATGGCGCGGGCGTTGTCGCCGGTCTGTAGCGAACTTTATGGCTGCGGCGGCAGCACTTCCACCGTGCCGGGCGGCGGCGGTGGCGGGTTCTTCTTGAAGATGGCGACGCCCAGCAGCGCGCCAAGCATCGAGAAGATGGGGAAAATGATCAGCGTCAGGAACAACGAACCCAGCAACCAGACGATCGGGGGCACGCTGCGCGCGCGCTCGAGCATTTCCACCGCCTGCGGCGGCATGTCACCGCTCGACAGCACTTGATCGAACGCGGCCTGCATGTTCATCCCGCTGGCCGCCGAGATGATGCCCCCCACCACCGACGAGATGACCGCGCCGATCGCGCCGGCCATCAGGCCGGCGACAGCGGCGTCGCCCGCGGTCATCGGGACCGTCATCCGTTCCTGCAGCAGATAGGCGGTCAACACGCCGCCCGAAATCACCCAGAGACAGCAGCACGCGTTCAGGCTGCTCACGAACGGCAGCGACGACAGCACGCCGATGAACAAACCGCCGAACAGCGCGGGCTGCATTCTGGATGGCATCAGTCGTAATACTCCAGTCCGAGATGCGTGATGAGATCCTCACCCTTCAGGAACCGCAGCGTGTTCTTCAGCTTCATCAGCTGAATGAACAGATCGTGCTCGGGATAGAGTCCGGGCGCGTGCATCGGACTCTTGAAGTAGAACGACAGCCACTCCTGGATGCCGGCCATTCCCGCCCGCTTCGCCAGGTCGAGGAACAGCGCGACATCGAGCACGATCGGCGCCGCCAGGATACTGTCGCGGCACAGGAAGTTGATCTTCAGCTGCATGGGATAGCCCAGCCAGCCGAAGATGTCGATGTTGTCCCAGCCTTCCTTGTTGTCGCCGCGCGGCGGATAGTAATTGATCCGGACGACGTGGCAAAGCTTCTCGTACAGGTCGGGATACAGATTGGGCTGGAGGATGTAGTCGAGGACCGACTTCTTGCTCTCTTCCTTCGTCTTGAACGACTCCGGATCGTCCAGCACTTCGCCGTCGCGATTGCCCAGGATGTTGGTGGAATACCAGCCTTCCACGCCGAGCAGCCGCGCCTTGAGGCCCGGCGCGACCAGCGTCTTCATGTAGGTCTGGCCGGTCTTCAGGTCCTTTCCGGCCACCGGTGCGCCGCTCTTCTGCGCCAGCTCCAGCAGCGCGGGGATGTCGGCGCTCAGGTTGGGGGCCGCGTTCGCGTACGGGATCCCTTCCTTGATCGCGGCATAGGCGTACACCATGCTCGACGGGATTGCCGGATCGTTGGCCTCGAGCGCCTTTTCGAACGCGCCGACGCTGGTGTGCGCCTCCGACTCGGTCAGGTACACTTCCGTGCTGCCGCACCAGATCAGCACGAGCCGTTCGAGCTGGTGCTGCTCCTTGAAGCGGCGGATGTCTTCGCGAAGCTGATCGGCGAGCTCGCGCTTGTTCGCTCCGGTCTTCACGTTCGGCCCATCGAGACGCTTCACGTAGCGCCGATCGAACACGGCCGACATCGGTTTGATGGCCTCGAGATCCGGACGAACCTGCTCGAGCAGCCCATCGTCCAGGACCCCCGCGGTCTTCGCCGCCGCATAGGCGTCGTCCTCGAAAATGTCCCAGCCGCCGAAGACGATATCGTCGAGCCCCGCGAGCGGCACGAACTCCTTGATTTGCGGCGAGCGTCCCTCGGTGCGCTTGCCGAGGCGGACCGTCCCCATCTGGGTCAGCGATCCGATCGGCTTGGCGAGCCCGCGTCGCACCGCGAGCACACCTGCGATCGTCGTGGTGCTGACGGCTCCCATCCCGACAAGCAAAACACCCAGTTTCCCTTTAGGTACAGCGATTTTTGGAGGATTCTTCACAACAGGCGACTATATCATCCGCCACACGGCGAACCGGCGCGCCGCGGCCCGCAACTCCATGTAAAACTTTGGTACGCGCGCCACGTGCGTGGCATGCCGATGACTTCAACTCAATCCGTCTCGACCGCACCATGAGCCGCTGGTTTCGAAAGGCAGCAACCGAACCGCTCGCGGTATCGATGGCGAGCATCAAGCTCGGCGATCGCCTGCTGATCGTCGGATCGTCCGACATCGCGCTGATCGCGGCGCTGGCGACGAAGTCCGGTCTCACTGGTCGAGCCTGCCTCGTTGAGGAAGACGACGCGGTGAGGACGCGCGCGGCGGCAGCCGTCGAACGGGAGGGCGCGCTCATCGAGAGCTTCACGGCTCCCTTCACGGCGCTGCCGTTCGAGCCGGGCGAGTTCGACGTCGTCGCGATTCGCAACGTGCTCCGCGCGACGCAAGGCGAGCGTCGCGCACAACTCGCCTCGGAAGCGAGCCGGGTGCTGAGACCCGGCGGCCGCTGCATCGTCATCGACAACGAACGCCACGGGGGGCTCGCCGGGTTGCTGAGGAGCGGGCCCGACGAACCACCCGGAGAGAGCGCCGAAGCGACGCTCACAGCAGCTGGTTTCCGTGCAGTACGAACTCTCGCGGAGCGGGAAGGGCTGGCCTTCGTGGAAGGTGTGAAGCCGGGAAGCTGACGGGCGGCCCATCCCCGGTTTTACGAGTCGGGGGGCCGTTTTCCTGTCCTGTTTCGAACGTCCGTGTCCTACCGCGACGACAGCCCGGCCGGGGCCGGAGGGCGCAGGGTTCATCCATTTCGGCCGAAATTGGGGGAAAGACCGCGCGACGCCTGCGGCAAGTCTTTTGCCCTGACGCGTTTGCTACCAGTCATGTCTCCCAGGACCACGGCGGCGCCGGAACTGTTCACGATTCGCGAAGTCGCGCTGGCGGCTTGCGTCCCGGCGTCCGAGCTTCGCGCGGTGATTGACGCGGGTGAAGTCGTGATGGTCCGGGACCGGTTCATCGCGTTCGATGACGCCGTCAGGCTGGCGCGAAGGCTTCGCTCGGATGCCGGCGCTGTCGCGCAGCCGCGGGGACTCTTTGCCCCGCCGCGCCTCTCAGAGCGACCGCGAAGCGTGCCCCTGGCCGCGTCTGGAGCGCTGCACGCCGGGTTGCTGGCCGTGCTGGTGCTGATCGCTGGTCTGAGCGCGCGGACTGAGCCGACCGAGACCCGGGTCCAGGATTCGGTCCGCCTGGTGTTTCTGTCGACTCCCGGTCCTGGCGGCGGTGGAGGCGGGGGCGGCCTGCGACAGCCGAAGCCCGCTCCTGTTGCGGAGATTCGTGGAACGAGCAAGCTGCGAAGTCCTGTCACGGTCAGCCGTCGAGTGGAGCGGGCGGAACCCGAGAAGCGGCTCGAAACACCGCCACCAGCCGTGCCAGAGCCAAAGCCGGATCCGGAGCCGCCGCCACCGCAACCTCAGCCGACACCGCCCGTCACGGCACCGGTCGTCAGCGCTCCGTCATCGACCGTCGATCGGCCTGGTGTCGTGACCGAGAGCCCGGCCACGGCGCCGAGTCACGGCCCCGGGACCGGAGGGGGAACGGGAACCGGAACCGGAAGCGGGAGCGGCGAAGGCAATGGCGCCGGCATCGGCGACGGCTCTATTGCGGGCATCGGCGGCGGACCGTACCGGCCGGGTGCCGGCATCACCCCTCCTGCTCTCCTCCGAGAGGTGAAGCCGGTCTACACGGAGGACGGCCGCCGCCGCGGAGTCGAGGGGGAAGTCGGTACTGGAGGTGGTGGTCCGATCGGACGGCACGGTGGGGGCGGTCCAGGTCCTTCGGGGACTCGGCTCTGGCCTCGATCAGCGGGCGGGGGACGCCGTGCGTCAGTGGCGGTTCTCGCCGGCTCGACGGTATGGAACGCCCGTGGACGTGCTCGTCGAAGTGGCCGTCGAATTCAGGCTGCGGTAACCCGGATACAGCGTCTGCAACACAGGTTGGCTATGGATCTGGTACTCGTCACCATAACGGCGATTTCCCTGTTTCTCGCGATCGCGATCGGGCTGGTCGCGTTCAAGCTGCTGCGGGAAGAACGGCTGCGATCGGAGGCGCGTGTCGCCCTGCTCACCTCTGCCGTCGGCGAACGTCCGCCTCGCGCTGAACGCGATACGACTCCGCAGCGTGCTGCCCGAGTTCCATCGTCCATCGCGTCGGGTGAATTGTTCGTGGTTGCGGACGACGATTCGCCGTGGCGCCAGCGGTTTGGCGCGGCCCTGGCGGTGGGCTTGCTGATGGTCCTGGTTGGCTACGGGGTGACCTGGATCTCGTCGTCCCCATCGCCAACACAGGAGGCCGCAGCCACCCCCGGACCGCTCGAGCTCGTCGCACTCCAGCACGCGTTCGAAGAGGGGACGTTCGTAATCAGCGGAACCGTGATAAACCCGCGCGATGGCGCAGCGGTGGCGCAGCCCTCGGTGACCGGGTCCGTCTTTGCGGCGGACGGCAGCCTGCTGGCAACCCAGCGGTCGGCGCTCGATTACGCGACCCTGGCGCCCGGCGACGAATCCGGCTTTGTCATCAAGATTCCCGTGAAAGGTGCCGTGAGCCGATATCGTGTAGGCTTTCGGAGGCCGGATGGTTCGGTCATCGCGCACGTCGACCGCCGGACCGATGGATCGTCCGCACGTAACGCGGCCGATGCGAGGAGCCCGTCATGGCCTCGTTGAAATCAATCGCCGTCGCCGCATTCGTCGCAGCCGCCATGGCCGCCGTCATGGCGCAGGAGCCGAAACAGGATTCGGACAAGCAATCGTTCCGTTTCCGATCCGGCGTCGATCTGATCAACGTCACGGCGACGGTCAGCGACGGCCAGGGCCGCTTCGTGTCAGGCCTGAAGCAGGAAGACTTCCGGATCTACGAGGACGGCCAGCAGCGGCCGATCACGCACTTCACGAGCGAGCGCGTTCCGGTCAGCCTCGGGATCGTGCTCGACACGAGCGGCAGCATGGAGGGGGAGAAGATCCTCGCCGCCAAGCAGGCGCTCCAGCACCTGCTGTTCGATCTGCTCGGCCGTGAGGATGAAGTCTTTCTCTACCGCTTCGACAACAAGCCGCGCAAGGTGCACGGCTGGACGACGGATCGCGAAAGCATCTGGTCCGAGCTGCGACGGATTCAACCCAACGGCGCAACGACCCTCTATGATGCGATAGCGGAGACGCTGCCGGTGGTGGCGACGGGGAGGCACCGCAAGAAGGCGCTCCTGATCATTTCGGACGGCAACGACACGAACAGCTACACGCGGATCAGTGAATTGAAAGCCCTGATTCACGAATCCGAGACGCTGGTCTATGCGATCGGGATCGACGGGTTCGCATACCGGACATCGCAGCCGGCGCAGCAACCGTGGTACTCGACGGTGTATTCGTCGGTGTATTCGTCGGTGTCCTCCGTGCTGGCACAGCGCCGGCCCGGTCCGCGGCCTCGTCCCTTCCCCATCCCGATGCCACGGCCCGGCAGTCCTGGAGGACCTGGCTCCGATCCCAGAGGACGACCGCGTCCCCCGATGCCGGATCCACGAGGACCCGTCACGGATCCGCGCGACCCGCGGACTGTCCCCGGGTATCCTCCGTCGGTGCCTGGCGTCGGCGGCAGGCGCGGCGACGAGCCGGTGAACGTCGGTGTGCTGCGCGACATCACCGAACATAGCGGCGGCCGGGCGGAAATCATCCGCAATCCGCGCGACCTCGATCGCGCGACCAGCAGCATCGCCGACGAATTGAGCAAGCAGTATTCCCTCGGCTATCCGGCCGCCAGCCAGCGGGACGGACGCTGGCATGCGATCCGCGTCGAAGTGATCGACAACTCCTCGTACGTCGTTCGAGCACGCAGGGGGTACGTCGCGACGCCCTGACCGGTGCTGGGTGCTGAGATATCATCCCTTCCCGTGCAGGTGTACGCGGCGGCGATAGGTCTCAGTGTGCTCGGCAGTCTCGGCGGTCTCCTCACGGCGTCGGCGTTCCTGCTGCTCGGTGACGCCTTGCGCGTCCGGCTGGTTCCCTGGCTGATCAGCTATGCGGTCGGCACCTTGCTCGGCGTGGCGCTGCTGGCGCTGTTGCCCGAGGCGCTGGAAGTGCTGAAGCCGACCGTAGCGCTCGGAACGCTCCTCGCCGGCGTGCTCACGTTCTTTCTGCTCGAAAAGCTCGTGCTCTGGCGCCACTGCCACGACTCGCACGAATGCGAGGTTCACACGAGCAGCGCCGCTTCGCTGGTCATCATCGGCGACGCCTTTCACACGTTCGTGGATGGAGCGGTGATTGCCGCCGCCGTCATCACGTCGATCCCGCTGGGCATCACGACCGCGCTGGCCGTCGCCGCCCACGAGATTCCACAGGAGGTGGGCGACGTGGCGATTCTTCTACGAGCGGGCTACACACGCGCGAGGGCCTTCACCGTGAACATCGTCGCTGCCCTGGGCGGCGTGCTCGGCGCGCTTGGAATGCTGCTGGCGTCGCAGTCGCTGCCCGACGTGCTGCCGTTCGTCTTGAGCTTCGCAGCCGGCAGCTTCCTCTATGTCGCGATGTCCGACCTCATACCGGATCTGCATCACGGCGGGCTGCAGGGCGGTCCCGCCAAGCAGCTGCTCCTCATCGGCTTCGGAATCCTGACCATCGTATTGTTGGAGGCGCTCTAGCGAGGCTGCGCCTCAGACCCTCGAGGCTCCGCCTCGCTAGGTCACATTGTTTGGTAACGCCGCGCTGACGCGCGGACGGCCTTGACCGAAACTTGACTCAAATGCTCAGAATCGAGCCGGTCAAGGCCTCTAGAGCGCGCCAGCCACGGTTCCGGTGTCCTCCCCGATCTGTCCGAGGACATCGGAGGCTTCGAAAACACACCAAGACACCAGCAAAACGCCGTATTTTCGCGTGCTTCTCCTGGCACCGGCTTTGCCTCTTGACGAGGTGTGAAACCAGGCCAGGCCTGGAGCCGCACCACACGAGCGGCTCGGAGGAAAAGTTCCATGAAGTTCAGGTTGATCGTCGCGTCCGTGATCGCGACGCTCGCACTCGCCAGCGGAGCCGCCGCGCAGGATCGTCGCGACCAGCGGCTCGCCGACGAGATCTCGGCAAGCGTGCGCCGCTATCCGCAATTCACCATCTTCGACGACGTCAGCGGCCACGTCGAAGACGGCGTCGTAGTGCTGACCGGCAAGGTCACGATGCCCTACAAGAAGACGGCGATCGAGCGCGCAGTCGCCCGCATCGACGGCGTCCGCGAGGTGCAGAGCGTCATCACCATTCTTCCGGTATCGAACTATGACGACGATTTGCGCCGGCGGGTGGCGCGCGCCATCTACGGCAGCCCTTCGTTCTGGACCTACGCGGCGATGGCGAATCCCCCGATTCACATCATCGTGGAGAACGGACGGGTGACGCTGACCGGTGTCGTGAACAGCAGCATCGAGCGCGCCATGGCTCGCTCGCTGGCCACGGGATTGGGTGAGCTCTCGGTCGTCAACGAGTTGAGAACCGATCGGTAAGTCAGCGGGCAGGGAAGCTGGAAGAGCTCAGCTTCCCTGCTTCTTCCCGGGATCTTTCCCTTTGCGCAAAATCAGCCAGATGAATCCGAGCAGCGTCAGCACGGCCGCGAGAAACGCGCCGCTGAACAGCCAGAGCGTGAGATAGAGAATCGACCGGCTTTCCATCCGGACTTCGGCCTTCACCTCACGCCCCTCGAGACGGTCGGCGAGATGTTGTTCCCAGGCGAGGATGTTGCCGCGATGAACGCCGGCGGGTTCGTCCTTCTCGATATCCCGCGCGTTGTGATCGACGATCCGGCTCGGAAAGTGCACGCGGAACGCGACCAGCTCGCGGCCATCCCAGCCGAAGTTCTTGAGCGTGCCCGGCTTGAGTGCCGAGGGTCCGACGATCTGGCGGAAGAGATGCTCGCCGTTCCCCGGCGTGAACTCGTACCGCGACCAGGCGAATGGCGCGGCTTGAGAGAGGCGCCGGATGTCGGCGATGTCCAGATTGATCTGCACGAACTGACGGCCGCGCCGGCGCCACGGCCGCGGCACGCTGACCACCCGCGACACCGGCGACTCGTACGCGGCGCGCACGCGATCGCGGTCGACGGTCGCTGCCTGCGGATCGAGATCCAGACCGCGCAGGGCGACGAGCGCCGCGATCGACGTGTTGACCGTCAACCTGGCGGATCCGTCGAGCGCGATTGTCAGGTCCTCTTCGTACTCGTACCGCTTGCCAAAGACGTCGGTTAAGCTCGAGCGAAACCAGAAAATCCCGGCGACGACGATGAACGCGGTGATACCCAACGTCCACTTCGCGCGCGCGGTTCGTCGCGGCCGCGCGCCACCCACGGAGACCATTCGCCGAATGATATACTGACTTTTCTCACAGGTTTTTGACCTCCCGCCCAGACGATGTCCACGGCCGAGCGCTTGTTCCTGATCGATGGCAGTTCCCAGATGTACCGCGCCTATCACGCGATGCGCGGCGGCGGCCTCAGCGGACCCGAAGGCAAGACGACCCACGCCGTCTACATCTTCGTGACGATGCTGCGGAAGCTGATTCAGGATCATCATCCCCAGTACCTCGCCGCCTCGTTCGATCTCGCGGGGCCGACCTTTCGTGATGAGCTCGTCTCCGACTACAAGGCGAACCGCGCGCCGATGCCGCCCGATCTGGCGGAGCAGATTCCGTGGGTTCACGAGGCCTGCGAAGCGATGGGCGTGCCGATCATCACCTCGCGCCGCTTCGAGGCCGACGACGTCATCGGCACGCTCGCGACCAAGGCGGCCGCCGCCGGTTTCGAGGTCGCGATCGTCACCGGGGACAAGGACTTCTTTCAGCTCGTCCACGATGGCATCAAGGTCTACAACCCGCGCGATGACGGCGCCTGGTTCGACGCCGCTGCAGTGAAGGAAAAGTTCGGCGTCCTGCCGGAGCAGGTCGTCGACGTGCTCGCCCTGATGGGCGATTCCATCGACAACATCAAGGGCGTACCCGGCATCGGCGAGAAGGGCGCGCGCGATCTCATCGCCAAGTACGGCACGCTCGAGGCGCTGCTCGCGCATGCCGGCGAGGTCTCCAACAAGCGCTATCGCGAAGGACTGCAGCAGCACGCCGAGGATGCGCGCCAGAGCCGCGAGCTCGCGCGCATCAGGATCGATGTGCCGGTCGATTTCGTGCCGGAGAACCTGCGCTATCGCGGCGCGTCACGCCAACGCTGTTTCGAGCACTTCACCCGGATGGGGTTCCGGTCGCTCGTGATGGAGTACGCGCCGACGGCGGATACGGTCGGCAAGGACTATGCGGTGGCGGGCTCGACGGAGGAGCTGCGCGGGCTGGTCGACGAGATTCGCAAAGCCGGTCGCATCGGACTGCGCGTGCTGCCCGACGCCCCGTCGGCGATGCAGGCCGGGATCGTCGGCGTATCGGTCGCGCTCGCGCCCCGCCGCGCGCGATACGTCCCCATCGTCAGCGGAGCTCAGGAAGGCCTGTTCGCGACGAGACCCGAACCCGGCACATCCGGCGTCGATCTCGCCGAGGCCCTCGAGTTGTTGAAGCCGGTGCTCGAGGATGCTGCAATCCTGAAGGTCGGGCACGATCTCAAGTTCGACATCATCGTGCTGGCCCGCCACGGGGTGACGCTGCGAGGCTCCGAGACCGACACGATGCTCGCGAGCTACCTGCTCGATGCGTCGCGATCGTCGCATCCGCTCGAGGATCTCGCGCTCGAGCACGCCGGGTACAAGGCGCTGCGCGAGGAAGACGTCTGCGGCCGCGGCGCCAAGGCAATGTCGTTTCGCGACATCCCGCTCGAATCCGCGCTCGACTACGCGGGCGAGCGTGCGGACCTGGCCCTCCAGCTCGGCGAGACCCTCCGGCCGCTGCTCGAAAAGGAGCGGCTGACGCCGCTGTACCAGGATCTCGAGATGCCGCTCATTCCGGTCCTGGTCGATCTCGAGCGCGCCGGCATCCGCATCGACGGGCGCGCACTGACCGCGCAGGCCCGCCACGTCGAGCAGGAGCTCGCGACGAGAAGCGCGCAGATCTTCGAAATGGCCGGCGAGGAGTTCAACATCAACTCGCCGCAGCAGCTGTCACGCATCCTCTTCGACAAGCTGCAGCTGCCGACGCTCAAGCGGAACGTCAAGACGAAGACGGCGTCGACCGCCGTCGAAGTGCTCGAAGAGCTCGCGCTCGCGCACGACATGCCGCGCCTCATCCTCGAGTGGCGCGCCTTGTCGAAGCTCAAAGGCACCTACATCGACGCGCTGCCTCAGCTCGTCAATCCCGAGACCGGCCGGGTCCACACCTGCTTCAACCAGGCGGTCGCGGCGACCGGGCGATTGAGCAGCAGCGACCCGAACCTGCAGAACATTCCGATCCGGACCGAGCTCGGCCGTCAGATTCGCGGCGCGTTCATCGCCGATCCGGGGCACGTGCTGATCTCCGCCGACTACTCGCAGATCGAGCTCCGGGTCCTTGCGCATCTCTCAAAAGACGACGCCTTGATCGACGCGTTCAGCCGCGGCGAAGACATTCACGACCGCACCGCCGCGAAGGTGTTCGGCGAGAACAGCGGCCTCGGCGAGCACGAGCTGCGCCGCCGGGCGAAAATCATCAACTACGCCCTCCTCTACGGGAAGACGGCGTTCACGCTGGCGAAGGACATCGGCGTCACGCAGCAGGCGGCACAGGAGTTCATCCACGCCTACTTCGCCGGGTTCCCGGCCGTCCGCGCGTTCATCGACGACCTGCTGGCGACCGCGCGCCAGACCGGCGTGGTCAAGACGATGTTCGACCGGCGCCGGCTCGTGCCGGATCTGACCAGCCGCAACGGGCAGATTCGAGCCGCTGCCGAGCGCATGGCGACGAACCTGCCAATCCAGGGCAGTGCCGCCGACATCCTGAAGCGCGCGATGATCGACGTGCACGGTGAGCTCGTCCGCAGCGGCAGCCGCACCCGCATGATCCTCACGGTCCACGACGAGCTCCTGTTCGAAGCGCCGCGCGAGGCAGCCGATGAAACGGCTGCGATCGTCAGGGAAAAGATGGAAGGCGCTGTGAAGCTGCGCGTGCCGCTGACGGTCGATGTGGGGATCGGGGAGAACTGGAAGGAAGCGAAGAGTTAGCGGTCGCCGTCACCTGACCCAGGCCGTTTTCATCGCCTCCCATTCGGCCAGCATCACGCTGGCCGCCTGCTTGGGATCCCGCGGCTGCAGCTTCGCGGCCCGTTCCGGGATGATGGCCTGCACAATCAACCGGTCCAGATCGGCCCGCAGGGCGGCGCCGCGATCGCGGCCGAGCACCGCGCTCACCCATCCCGCGCTCGCGGCGAACCATGCCCGGTCGAGGTTGCCGGCGCCGCGCAACGCCGCCGCAAGCCAGTACGCAGCCGGCCCAGACGAGGGATCGTCGGCAAGCTCCCGTTCCATCCGGGTGATGATGCGGAGGTAGAACGGTTCGCGCGATTCGCGGGCGCGAGTCAGGGCGAGGCGATCGATGGATGTCGCCCACCAGTCCAGCACCTGGTCGTGGGCCTCGGCCCCCAGCACGGTCGAGATGTCGAGCGCTCGCTCGAACGCTTCAGCAGCGGTGCCGAACTTGTCCTCGAGGAACAGGCACTCCGCGACGCCGACGGCCAGCTCGGCGTGCTCACGGCGATCGAGGGTCTGCGCGGCGACCGCTCGAAGCGCTTCCCTCGCCTGCGTCAGGTCCGCGGCGTCGGCGCTCCGGCGGAATCGCTCGAGAAAGATGCGGCCGAGAACCAGGCGCGCGCTCTCCGACGTGGCCGGCACCTTCAGCCCTTCGCGCGCATATCTCTCGGCGGCCTCGTACTGCCCCTGGTTGTAGAGCCGCCTCGCCTCGGCCAGCGCATCCGCGGCGTTCACCGGTGCGATGCCGAGCACGGCAAGGACCAGCAGCGCCATCAGAAGTCGCATTGTGCCCCGATCGTACATCGAACCTCGGCAAACACGATCGGCGGGGCTGAGATCACTTGATCTGCATCAACGTCGCGGGCGGGAAACGAGACGGTCGCGGTAAGAGTCGAGCAGCTCAGCCGGGAGACCAACCTCGGCCCCTCTGACTGAGCCCGATCGGTGACCCGCTGCCTGTGGGGCGTTAACTTGATGGGCTTCAACAGCTTACTGAGACTGCGCCAGGGGTCGATGCTATAATCCGGCCTGATGGTGGAGCCGACCATCGTTCCGCGCTCAGCGCACCCCATTTCCCGTCGTCAGATCGATCCCGACGCACTCAAGGTGCTTTACAGGCTCCACGAGCACAACTACATCGCCTACCTCGTCGGCGGCAGCGTCCGGGACCTGCTGCTCGACCGCCGCCCGAAGGACTTCGACATCGGGACGTCGGCGCATCCGCATCAGGTCAAGAAGCTCTTTCGCAACTGCTGGATCATCGGCCGCCGGTTCCGCCTGGCCCACGTCAAGTTCGGGACGAAGACCATCGAGGTGGCGACGTTCCGGCGCTACGTCGACTCTGCGGCCACGCCGGAGCAGGAGCTCGCCGAAGCGGAGCCGGCCGACGTCATCGCTCCTGGTGAGCCGCTGCCATCCGACGAGGAGCGCGATTCGGCCGCTGCCCGCCGGCAGCGCGATCGCCTGATTCACCGGGACAACACGTACGGCACCCCTGAGGAAGACGCCTTCCGCCGGGACTTTACGGTCAACGCGCTTTTCTACGACATCGCGACGTTCTCGATCATCGATTACGTCGGCGGCCTTCAGGATCTGCATTCCCGCCTGATCCGCTGCATCGGCGACCCGGACGTGAGGTTTCTCGAGGATCCCGTGCGGATGCTGCGCGCGGTCGTGCTCGCGGCGCGGCTCGAGTTCACCATCGACGAACCGATCCTCGAATCAATCGGGCTGCACAAGCACGAGATCGCGCGCAGCGCGCCGGCGCGGCTGCTCGAGGAGTACTTCAAGATCCTGCGGTCGGGCCATGCGGCGGAAGCGTTCAAACAGCTGAGGACCACCGGGCTGCTGAAAGCGATCACGCCTGAGCTCGCGGCCGCGCCCGACGCGGTCTGGCGCGCGATCGGGGCGCTCGATCGCTACCGCGCGGGGTTCGCGGGCACTCCCGACACGCTGACGAATGCCATTCTCGCGGGCACGCTCCTTCATCCCCTCGGCCTCGCCGGCCGCCGCCAGCGATTCTCCGCGGATCCGCTCGAGCGCCGGGTCGAGCTCGGCCTGCTGCCGATTCCACGCCGCGATGTCGAACGGCTGCAGCAGATCATCGGCCTGCAGCCGCGGCTCCTGGACATTCAGGCGCCGCATAGAGCCCAGCGAGCCGTGTTGCACCGCGCGACATTTCAGGAAGCGTTGACCTGGCTGGAGGTGCACGGCGAACGGCCGGAGGTGGTCGAGCACTGGCGGTCGCTCCAGTCGCAGGGCGCACCGCAGCAGGCGCACGCAGCCGATGAAGCGCCCCCGGCGGGGCCTTTCCGCCGACGCCGCCGCCGCCGACGGCGCTCGCGGTTCCCTTACGTCGCGCCGCAGGAATAGGTGGGATCGCAGTTGACGTGCTCCCAAGCGCGGTCTGGTCGAAGGCCTACTTGTCCTTGATCGTCTCTTCGGGGCTGGCCACGAAGCGGTAGCCGACGCCGCGCACGGTGAGGACGTGCTGGGGCCGTGCCGGCTCCATCTCGATGTATTTGCGGAGGCGCACGATGAAGTTGTCGATCGCGCGCGTGTCCGTGTCCTCGCGCACGCCCCAGACTTCCTCGAGCATCGCCTTCCTCGACACCGCCTTGCCCTCGCGCGACACGAGGTAGCGCAGCAGGTTGGCTTCCATCAGCGTGAGCGGGAGCGACCGGTCGCCGACCCGCAGCTCGAGCTTGTCGAAGTCGATCGTCTTGCCGGCGAAGGTGTAGCGATCCTGCGCGCGGCGGAGCCACTCGCGCCGCCGTAAGAGCCCGGCCACGCGGGCGAGGAGTATGGCCAGCTCGGTCGGCTTCGGCAGGTAGTCGTCCGCGCCCGCGCTGAACCCTTTCAGCACGTCCTCCGGACGCCCTCGAGCGGTAAGGATCAATACCGGTACGAACTGGCGCGCGGCCCGAAGCTCGGCGACAACGGTGAACCCGTCCTTGCCCGGCAGCATGACGTCGAGGACGACGACGTCGTAGGGACGAGGGCCGTCAGCGAGCAGGCGCTCGAGCGCGGCTTCGCCGGTGTCGACGATTTCCGCGTGGTACCCTTCCGCTTCAAGATTGAATCGCAGACCGTCGGCGAGATGCTGCTCATCCTCGACAATCAGCACGCGCGGGGCCGGTGTGGTCATGCTTCAGCGGCGCGGGGGAGCAGCAGTGTGAACGTGCTGCCGCGGCCGGCCCCTTCGCTCTCCGCAAATGCCCGCCCGCCGTGCCGCTTCGCCACCGACCGGACGATGAAGAGGCCCAGACCGCTGCTGCCGCGGGCGCGGACCGCGACCGCGGTCGGCACGCGATAGAAACGGCGGAAGACGCGCTTCAATTCCCCCGGCGAAATGCCGACCCCGCGGTCGAGCACCCGCACCGCGAGCCGATCGTCGTCTGTTTCCTCGAGCACGACGCGGACCTCGACCTGGTTCGGCGAGTACTTCACGGCGTTGTCGATCAGGTTCCACACTGCGGCCTTCAATTCGTCGGAATCGCCGGACACGACTGGGGCGCGCCGGCTGAGGTGTTCGTCGTAGGCCAGGGCGTCGGCGCCAAGACGGAACCGCGTCCGGGCGAGATCGACGCACTCGCGCGCCACTTCGGCGAGGTCGACCCGCGAACGCGCCGGCCGCCGGAGGCGGGAGCTGACGCTGCCGGCCCGGAGCACCTGCTCGATGGTGTTGAGCAGCCGATCGCTGTCCTCGAGCATGATGCGGTAGAACTCGCGGCGCTTCGCCTCGTCCAGTTCCCGGGCCTGGAGCGTCTGCAGATACAGGCGAATCGACGCGACCGGCGTCTTCAGCTCGTGCGTCACGGCGTTGATGAAGGAATCGTGCTGCTCGTTGCGGCGGATCTCCCGCACCAGGAAGATGGTGTTCAGGACGAGCCCGGCAATGATGACGAGGAAGAAGATGATGCCGAGAACGGCGAGCACGCCCTGCTGCCAGCTGATCACGACCCAGCCGACGTTGAGCGTGACCGCGACCGCGACAAGGCAGATGCCGAGAACGGTAAAGAAGATTACCGAGCGGCGCCGGCCGCTGATCATGAGGACAATTATTACAGAGCCGGGGGGACCCGGCTCTTTTCAACGCTTAGGCAGCCTCTCGCAGGCGCTCGTCGCGGATCTTCGCGACCTTCAGGTCGCTGACCAGGCCAATCGCTGCGAACAGCTTCAACGTGATCCAGCTGACGTCGAACTCGTACCAGGCGAGACCGTGGCGCGCCGAGACGGGGTGCGCGTGATGGTTGTTGTGCCAGCCCTCGCCGAAGGTGAGGAGCGCGACCCACCAGCTGTTGCGTGAATCGTCCCGGGTGTTGAAGCGGCGGCTGCCCCACATGTGCGTGGCCGAGTTCACGAGCCAGGTCGCGTGCAGCCCGAACACCACGCGCAGCCCGACGCCCCAGAACACGAGTCCCCACCCGCCCGCGGCGAGCAGGATGAAGCCGAGGACCGTCAACGGCACGTAGTGATAGGAGTTCAACCAGCGGTAGAACGGATCCGCGGCGAGGTCGGGGGCGTACTTGGACATCACCGCAGTGTTGTTGTGATGGGTGTCCCCGAAGAGGATCCAGCCGGCATGGGCCCAGAAGCCGCCGTCGTGCGGTGTATGGGGATCGCCTTCCTTGTCCGAGTGCTTGTGGTGGACACGGTGCGTCGCCACCCAGAAAATCGGACCCCCCTCGAGGGTCAACGTGCCGCAGACCGCGAGGAAATACTCGAACGCCTTCGACGTCTTGTATCCGCGATGGGTATGCAGCCGGTGGTAGCCCAGACTGATGCCGAACCCGACCGCCATCCAGTGCAGCACGATGGCGGTAATGACATTGGTCCAGGAGAAAAACCAGAAAGAGGCGACGGCGGCGACATGGAACAGGACCATGAACACCGCCGTGACAAAATTTAGGTTCGAATAGGAATATTCAGGCCGAGCGTCCGCGCGAGCTGTCATTCAACCAAAGTAGCAGGTCCGGCGGGCGGCGTTTGTAAGACTTCTGTACCCGCCCGGGCCGAGGTCCGCCACCCTGGAATCAGCCGTTTTTCCGCTCGAATTCCTGCATGAATTGCACGAGGGCGTCCACGCCGGCCTCCGGGAAGGCGTTGTAAATCGAGGCCCGGAGCCCGCCCACGGACCGGTGCCCTTTCAGGCCGTCCAGGCCCGCGGCCGTCGACTCCTTGGCGAATTTCTTCTCCAGTTCCTCGGTCGGCAGGCGGAATGTGACGTTCATCCGCGACCGGCTGTCCGCGGCGGCATGACCCCGGTAGAACCCGGTCCGGTCGATTTCTGCGTACAGCTTGTCCGCTTTTCGGGCATTGACTTTGTCCACCGCCTCGAGGCCGCCGGCCTTCAGGATCCAGGCCAGCACGAGCCGCATCACGTAAATCGCGAACACGGGCGGCGTGTTGTACATCGACGTGCTTTCCGCGTGCACCGGATACTGCAGCATCGTCGGCAGCGATGACGGCGTGCGCGGCAGCAGATCCTCGCGGACGATGACGATCGTCACGCCGGCGGGGGCGAGGTTCTTCTGGGCGCCGGCATAGATGAGGCCGTACTTCGCGACGTCGATCGGCCGGCTGTAGATGTCGGACGACGCGTCGGCCACGAGCGGGACGTTGCCGGTCTCCGGAATGCGGTGAAACTCCGTGCCGTAGATCGTGTTGTTGGTCGTGAAGTGGACGTAGGCCGCATTCGGGTCGAGCGTCAGCTCCTCCTGTCGCGGTACGCGCTTGTAGTTGTCCGCCTGCGTGGTCGCGGCGATCTTCACGGAGCCCACGCGCTTGGCTTCCTTGACCGCCTTTTCGGACCACACGCCGGTCACGATGTAATCCGCCGATCCCCCCGGGGGCAGCAGGTTCATCGGCACCATGGAGAACTGCAGGCTCGCGCCGCCCTGGAGGAAGAGCACGCGGTAGTTGTCGGGAATCCTGCCGAGCGTCCGGAGATCCGCTTCGCAGCCTTCGATGATTTCGTCGAAGGCGGTCGAGCGGTGGCTGATCTCCAGCACTGACATCCCGACACCGGGCAGGGCCAGCAGGTCACGTTGAGCCTGTTCCAGCACTTCGACTGGCAGCACGGCGGGGCCGGCGGAAAAGTTGTAAATGCGCGTTGCAGCGGTCGTCGACATGATGATTGCCTTTCTACACCTTTCTAACACACGGGTCAGCGGAAGATCGGGGTCACAGCCTGACCACCTGAAGGTCCAGGATATCCGCACTGCCTTCCTTGATGCGGCCGCAGAGTGACGGCGAGGGCTCTCCGTCCAGGTTGATCCGGGCCACGGCGGCCTCGGCTCCCTCGAAAACGATGTTCTCGGTTTCCTGCACGTTCAGGTTGGCCTGCCGCAAGTGTGTGAACACGTGGGCCAGCACGCCGGGGCGATCGCGATGCCGCACGACCAGCATGTGCGTCGCCGGCGTGCGCTTGGCGAGATTGACTACGTTCGGCACCCGGCCGGTTTCCTTGTAGGTCCGGATGATTCGCACCGTCTCGGCCGCGATGGCTTCCTGCGCCTGATCGGTCGAGGCGCCGATGTGATGGGTGCCGTAGACGCCCGGGAGGGACACGATCCCGGACGCGAACTGGCCGGTGACAGACGAGGGCTCGTTGGCGAACACGTCCAGCCCGGCGCGAATACCCTTCTCGCGAATCGCAGCCGCGAGCGCGGCCTCATCGACGACCTCTCCCCTGGCCGTATTGATGAAGATCGCCCCCGGCTTCAATCGCCCGAGCAGCGCGGCGTTGACGATGCCCTTCGTGGCCGGGTCCAGCGCGAGGTGCACGCTGAGGATGTCCGCGCGCGCGGCGACGTCATCGGGTGTCGGGGCGAGCTCGATCGCGATCTGCCGGGCCGCGGCCTCGACGTCGAGATCACGCGCTTCCTGATCGGTCAGTGGCCGCTGCTCTCCCGCAAAGCGACGGCTCCAGAGGACCACGTTCAGGCCGAACCCCGCGGCGCGCCGAATCATCTCCTGGCCGATGTTACCGACGCCGAGCAGGCCGAGCGTCCGGCCGAACAGCCCCTGGGCCCGCGAGTATTCCTTCTTGTTCCAGGTGCCGCCGCGCAGCTCCGCGACGCCGTCGGGCACGCGCCGGTCGAGCGCGAGGATCAGCGCGAAGGCCAGCTCCGCCACGGCGATCGCGTTCTTGCCGGGACAGTTCGACACGTAGATGCCGCGCCTGGAGGCCGCCGCGACGTCGATCGTGTTGTAGCCGGCGCCGGCGCGCACGATCAACGACAGCCGTCCGGCGTCGAGCATCGGTGCGGTGACCTTCGTGCCGCGCACGATCAGGACATCCGCCCCGGTCTTCGCGATCGCCTCGCGGAGGGAGTCGTCTTTCAGATCGGGGTCGGCGATGACCTCGCAGCCGGCGGCTTTCAGCCCTTCGATGCCGCTCTGCTCGAACTTGTCGGCGACGAGGACCTTCATGTGCGTGTCATCCTGGCGAACCCGTTCAGATCTGGTGCACGAGCAGGCCGTCGCGCAGCTTCGGCTCGAACCAGGTGGACTTGGGCGGCATGATGCCTCCGGCATCCGAGACCACCATCAAGTCTTCGACCGTCACGGGGAACATCGAGAACGCGACCGCCGCCTTGCCGGAATCGACGGCCGCTTCGAGCGCGGCGGTGCCGCGCGCGCCGCCGACGAAGTCGACGCGCTTGTCGGTGCGGATGTCGCCGATCGCCAGCAGCTGCTCGAGCACGTGCCGCTGGAGCAGGGCGACATCGAGGCTGCTCGCGCGCGACGAGTCCTCGGGCGCAGCCGATCCGAGATCGATCGAATACCAGCGGCCGCCGAGATACATCGAGACCAGACCCTTGCGCCCTGGCCGCGCCGTGCCGTCGGTGACGGTGAACCGCTCACGCAGGGCGTCGAGAAACTGCCCCGGCGTCCTTCCCGCCAGATCGCGGACCGTGCGGTTGTACGGCAAGACCTGCATCTGGCCGTCTGGGAACGCCACCGCGATGAAGGTGTCCGCCTCGGCGGCGGCGCCGGCGCCATTGCGCTCGTGCAGTCCGGCGCGGGCGCGCGCCGCGCTGGCCGCGCGATGGTGGCCGTCGGCGATGTAGAGCGCGGGGATCCGCGCAAAGGCATCGACCAGCTCCCTGGTCTCGTCAGCGGCCGCGCTCCACACCGTGTGCTGCACGCCATCGGGCGCGGTGAAGTCGTACAACGGGGCGCGTGCAGTTATGCGATTGACGATCCCATCGACGCCGCCCGAGCCACGGTAGGTGAGAAACACCACACCGGTCTGCGCCCGCAGCTCGATCATGTGCCGCGTCCGGTCGTCCTCCTTGTCGCGGCGCGTGCGCTCGTGCTTCTTGATCACGTCGGCGTCGTACTCGTCGACCGAGAACACACCGGCGACGCCGGTCTGCTCATGAGCGCCCATCCGAAGCCGGTAGCAGTAGAGTGCCGGCGCGCCGTCCTGAATCAGCGGCGCCCGTTGACGGATGCTGTCGAAGTTCTCACGCGCCTTCTCGTACACCTGCGGCGAGTACGGATCGATGTCGGGGGGAAGGTCGATTTCGGACCGGGTGACGTGGAGAAAGCTCAGCGGGTTTCCCGAGACGAGCTCGCGCGCCTCGTCCGTGCCCACCACGTCGTAGGGCACTGACGAGACGGCGGCCGCAGTCTCGGCCGTTGGGCGCAATGCCCGGAACGGTTGGATGAAGGCCATCCCGTTATTTTAAGTGGTCGCGAGAGCTTTGATGTATTGCGCGATTCTTACTGGGCGGCTTTGACGGCGTCGGGCTTCGGCGCCGCGTCGGCGGCAAGCGTCGCGTCGATCTGCTGGAGCCTGCCATCGCGTGCCGCACGATAGGCATCGAGGTGCGCAGCCGAAATCGGCTGGCCGGGCGGCTGCCGCCGGCGCTCGGCCACCGGATCGACGAACCGGTCGTTCTTGCGAAGCGAGAAGTGGAGGTGCGGTCCGGTCGCGGTTCCCGTGGCGCCGACGCGACCGACCATCTGGCCCTGGCTGACGCTGGCGCCGGCGCGAATGCCGGAGCCGTACGAGGACAGGTGCATGTAGAACGTCTCGATGCCACCGGTGTGGCGGATGCGGACCTGTTTGCCGCCGGCACCGGCCCACCCGGCCGACACGACCGTCCCGTCCGCCACCGCGACCACGGCGGCGCCGTGCGGGGCGCCGTAGTCGACGCCGGTGTGCGCGCGCACGGTGTTGTGCACGGGATGCACGCGGCGGCGCGAGAAATGCGAAGTGACACGCGGCTCGAACTTGAGCGGCGACACGAGGAAGAACCGTTTGAGCGACCGGCCCTCCTCGTCGTAGTAGGCGGCCTTGCCGGTCTCGGGATTCACCCAGCGGAAGGCGTGATGCGGCTTGCCGTCGGCCACGAACGTCGCGCCGAGGATCGAGCCGTAACCGGCGAACTCGCCGTCGCGCGTCGACTTCTCGAACAGGAGCTCGAAGCTGTCGCCCGGCTGCAGCTCGCTGTTGAAGTCGATCTGGCCGCCGAACACGTCGGCGACCGCCATGGCGAGCTGAATGTTCTCTCCCGTCTCCCCCATCGCCGCGATCAGCGACGGATGCTCGGCGTCGATCTCGCCGCGGATCGCGAGGACATTCGATTCCTTCTCGATCGGAAGGACCTCGGCATCGAGCGCCTCCGGCCGGCCGTGATCCCGATTGATGATGCGGAGGAACCGATCGGTGTCGATCTGGTACTCGAACTCGCGGAGGAATCCATCGAACGACAGCACCAGCCGGTACGGCCGATCGGCGCGAAGCCGTCGAGGATTGAAGACCGACGCGGCGGATCGTACGGCCGCGTTGACGAGGTCGGTCGACAACTGGTGCTGCCGGAGCAGGCTGTCGAGAGTGGCATGCCGTGGGACGCGCGACTCGATCACCGCCGACTCGACCCGCAACAGCACATCAACAACTGCTGCAGCCGGGGCCGGCTGTGGGACCGGTTCCGGCCTGCCGCACGCCGCCGCGGCTGCCCCCAGGAGGACGAGTATCGAGATCGATCTCCGCATGAGATGGGAGCAGTGTAACAGGACTACGCCGTTCTATGACCTCAACCGTTGGCGGATTTGCTCAGGTTTTTGATGAATTTTTGATGGCGGGGCGAAAGTCCGACGATCAGAACGTCGTGGTTGCGTAATGACAGAGGGTTACCGCCGCGGCGCCATCATCCAGACGCCCCACGCGTCCTTCCGGCGGCTGTGATACGCGAGGCGGCGGCCATCGGGCGACCAGGTGTATCCCTCGGCTGTCGGATCCTCGAGCACGCGGCGCATCGAGCTGTCGCCGAGCTCGAGGAGCCACGCACCGTCACGGTCGACATGAAACACCATCCGTCGTCCGTCCGGAGAGACGACCGGGGCCCGCAGCGCGCGGCCGCGCCGCGGGAACGGGAAGATGCGTTCGGCGCCGTTCGTGAGGTCGCGCACGATGATGCGATCGGCATGGCTGTACGCGATTCGGTGCCCGTCGGGAAACCACGACGCGCCCCAGGGCTGCCCGGATTCGTGGCTCGTGATCCGTTTCAGTTCGTCGGAGCCCAAATCCAGGGTCCACACGTTCCACACGCTCGGGCGTGACGGCTCCTCCCGCATGAACGCCAGCCGGTTGCCGTCAGGCGACCAGCTCGGAACGGCGCCGAATCCTTCGCCGCTCACCCGGCGAACCCTCCCGCCGTTGGCGTCGGCGACATACACGCCACGAATGCCGTCGCGATCGGAGTCGAACGCGATGCGCTCGCCGTCGGGCGACATTCGCAAATGAGCGTTGTTCGCGGGATCGTCCACGATCTTGGTGATGCGGAGCGTGTCGCGATTGTCGCTGCCCGCTGGTACGACCGCTCCGCCCACGGCGGCAGGACTGAACATCGCCGTGCCGACCGGCTCGAATGACGGTGCCTCGCCCCCGCCATCGGCCCTGGGGTCCCGCTCCACGGCGGCTCTCGTGTCTGGCGTCGTCACCGTATCGGCCTGAATCCCGTTCGTTGTTCCGCTTTTTTCCGCGACCGGCGAGGCCTCTGGTGTGGCTACCACGGCACGCGTCCCGCTATCGGGTTTCTTCGACTCTGTTGACGCCGCCACCGGAACACGCTCCGGCACCGGCGCAGCAGACGCCGACGGTCGATCGCTCGGGCCAACCCGCTCCACCGATGGAGGAATGCCGGTACCGGTCGACGATCGGGCCCACCAGCCTGGCAGCAACCCGATCGCGAGCAAGGCCGGGATCGCCAGCGCGGCGAGCGCACGTCTCCAGCGCGACCCGTGCGCGATGCGGAAATCGCTCCGGCCTGTGGAGGTATGCAGGATCTCGACTTCGACCACTGGCTCGACAACCGGAGCTGGAAGGTCCTGGACCTGAGGTCGATGCACCAGCGCCCCGCGCCGCTGTTCGGCCTCGACGAGGAGCGGCATGATCGTGGACACCACCACCTGGTCGTCGAGTCCGGCCGCGCGCGCATATCGAACGAGCTGCGTCCGGCCGTAGTGGCCCGCCGGCCAATTCTGGAGGTATCCCCACTCCAGCTGCCGGAGCAGACCGACCGGAATGTGGCTTCGCACCGCGACCTCTTTCAAGGGCAGGCCCGTCGCTCGTCGCGCGCGCCGGATGTCCGAGACGGTCAGGTCGGATGACGCATCCAATCCGCGTGGCGTGACGAATGGCTCGACCGGCGCAAGTGCCGACGGAGCGACTGCCTCGGCGACGGGAGCAGGCTCGGGCTCTTCCCGCGTCGGGACGCGGTCCGCCCATGCCGTCGCGAGTTTGGCCAGCGTCTCGACCGGGTCGCTCGAGCCGAACCGGTTCAGCTCATCTGCGAAGCTGTCGAGCGACATGAAGGGCGGCAGATCGATCACGCCAAGCCCGCGTGCAACGACGAGCTTGAGCGCACCCGGTATGCGGAACTGCGGATCCGCATCGGTCGTGGTGGGCAGCAACGACTCCAGCAGTTGAGCGGCCCGTGCCACCGATGGCCCGCCGGCCCCGACCGGTCCTTCCACCGACAAGGCACCGGAACTCGAGAGCCGGATGACGTGGGCAGAGGGAACGCCGGCGACGTCGCCGCGCGCCACGAGCAGAATCAGCTCGCGCACGATCGTCACGACTTCGTACGGTCGAAGCCGAATCCCGGCGGCGGATAGATCGGCCAGAGAAATAGGCGGGCTCGGTTTAGGCATCCGGCGGAAGCAGGTTGCGACTTTCCTGCCAGCTGACCGCTCAGGTCGAGGGCCTCGAATTTCAGCGGGATACAGCGAGATCTGGTTGGGGATTCACCAGAGACGAAGAATGGATGAGCGCGATTAAGGGACACAGTCCACGAAATTACACAGCGCCGCAATACGAGTGTTCACAGCCGTGTGACGCCCGCGGACACCGCCTGGTCGAGCCGGCACTCAGCTCACGCGCCGGGATGCGCGGCTATTTCTTTACCGTGACCTGGATGAGTTTCCGGTATTTGACGGGCTGGCCGTTCAGCATCGCGGGCTTGTACTTCCAGTCGCGCGCCGCCGCCAGGAGCAGGCTGTCGTAGGTGGGATGAATCGATCCGCGCACCGCCATTCCCGCGACACGTCCTTGTTCGTCGACCACGACCTCGAGCAGTCCGCGCTGCCGAGCCATGGCGATCGCGGTCTGCGGAAGAGCGGGAATGTCCTGACGGACGATCATCGGCGCCACGACGTCCTTGTCGTCCGCGCCATACGTGCGGTTGGGCATGGCCGCGGGGGCGTGAACCGGCGGCGCCGGGGCGGGCGCTGGTGCCGAGGGCGACGCAGCCGCAGCCGAGGCCGGCGGCGGATCGGGCTTCGACTCGGGTGGCGGCGCCGCGGCGCGCGCGCTCAGCTCCAGAAACCCGGCGGTCAGCACGCGCAGATCGCTGAGCTTGCCTCCCGTGTCCGGATCATCGATCAGCGAGAGGACGACGCGGAACTGATGCTCCGCGACCGCCCAGTCCTTGCGATCGTAGGCACTCTTGGCGGTGACATACCGCGACGACGCGATGTCGGGCAACAAACGGCGGCGGACATCGGTGAACGTCGACCGCACGCGAGGCGATTCGTCGGCGCCGGGGCGATAGGTGGGATCGGCCGCGACGACGGCGGCGATGGCGCTCTCCGCCTCGGACGAGCGTCCGAGCGCAAGGAGACAGAGCGAACGATACTGCTCGACGGATCGGCGATCGACGTTATCGCCGCCGCGCAGGCCGTTCAGCACCGTCAACGCTTCGTCGTAGCGCGCCGAAGCGTAGAGATCCTTGGCCGTGCTGAGCGGGCCCGTTTCCTGTGCGGACGCGGACGCGCCGAGACCGATCGCGATGACGAATGCCGCCAGCATCACCCTGTTCATACTCGGTTCCTTGTTGTCGATCGCCAGAGCATTTGGCCGTTGGTCACTGCGCCGATCACTTCATCGGGACGCTGAGCCGTACCGGGGCACCCGCGGTCACCGAGATGGCGTGCCGCTTCTCGCCGAACTGTGGATGCCGGAACACGAGCTCATGCGGGCCGACCGACACCTCGAGGTTGCCGATGGGGGTCTCGCCCACGCGTTTCCCGTCGATCCAGACCTCGGCCCACGGCGTCGCGTTCAGGTTCACTTTGCCCTTCGGTAACTCGACCGTGAGTGACGCCACTTTCCCTGCCGTCACCTGCACGACGCGGGTCTCGCGATACCCGAGCGTCTGGTTGACCAGCTCGAGCACGTGACGGCCGGCGGCCATCATCAGGCGATCGCTCTCCGTCGTGCCAATCAGATGCCCTTCTTCGCGGACTTCAATCGTGACCGGGGCATTGATCCTCACCCATCCCGAGACCGGACCCTCGGCCGCCGCCGGAATAGCCGGGGCGACAAGGGACGCGGTCGTACCCGCAAGCACCTTGACGGTGTGCTTCGACATGCCGGTCTCGCTCTCCAGCACGACCTCGTGATCGCCCGGAGTTATCCCTTCGAGCGTGATCGGCGCGACGCCGCGGGGGACACCGTCAACGGTGACCTTTGCGCCGTCGGGCTGCGAATGCACCACGAGCATGCCGGTCAGCGGCGTATCCGCGAATTCCAGGTACTGCGACACCTGGCCGCCGGCGGGAACCTGGAACGGAATCACCCGCGGCACGCCGCGGCCGCGCAGCTCGAGGATGTGCGATCCCGCAGGCAGCGACACGCGCGCCGGCGTCATGCCACGCGTCACGCCGTCGACGAACACTTCGACGCCGGCAGGACTCGACTGCACGATCAGCGTTCCGAGCTCAGGCGGCGGAGTGGTCGTATTGGACTTCCAGGCGAACACGCCGCCACCAATCACGGCAACGGCGCCGACGATGGCGGCGACGAGGCTGGCGCGCGGGCGCGCGCGCGGCGGCGCGGGAGGCGCACTCACAGCCGCGGGCGGTTCGACCACGTCGGCATTCTCGACACCGTCCACGTTCTCGGTCTCGAGCGGCGGGAGTACGCTGTCCAGATCCTCGAAGGTCCAGGGCGCGTCGAACGGCGTCGTCGTCCTCTCCTGAGGCGGCGGTTCCGGTGGGCTCACGGGCTCGGCGACTTTCGCTGGCGGCTCGAGCCTGGGGGCGCGATCCACCGCACCCTTCAGATCGCTGACCGGGATCAAATCGGCGAGCGTCGGCAGCTCCCGAAGCGAGCGGGTCGTATTGCGCGCCGCGGGCGCTTCCGGCGCCGCCTCAGTCCGTGGGGCCGCAGGCCGCTCGAACGGTCGAGACGCCGCCTGGGCATCGACTGGAGATGGTGCCGGAGAGGGCGGCGCCACGCGCGGCGCCGGGATCTCGGCTACGGTCCTTGCCGGCGGCGGATCGACCGGCCGCGGACCTGGCGGCGGCAATTCGATCGCGATCGGCGCCGGCACGTCAATCGCGCGCAGTGCCGGCGACGGCGCCGGCGCCATTGTGCTGACAACGGCGAGTGCAGGCGCGACTGGAGACTCGAGCATGACCGCCATGTCCTGCGACAGGAAGGTCTCGAGCGCGACCGGCGCGGCGACATATGTGGAATCGCTCGCGAGCGTTTCTTCGAGCGCGGCCAGCGCCTCGGGCGCCGACGCGTAGGCACGGCGGACATCCAGCTGCAGCGTCCGCGCGAGCCAGTTGCGGAACGCGTTCGACAGCGGGCGTTCCTCGCCGTACGGCGAGCGCTCGCGTGCCTGCATCAGCAGGCTGGGGATGGCGTGCGGGAACTCTTCGGCGGCCAGCGGCCGTCCGAGCACGAGCGACAGCGCGGTGACGCCGATGCCGTTGACATCCGCGCGATGATCGAACCTCGACATTCCCGCCGACGACGGCATGGCGATCCGGAACTCCTGCCAGAGCCGCTCGCGTCCGAACTGAAGCTGCTCGACGGCCGAGCCCACGACGTGCTCGACGATCACGAGCCGCGCGTGCGGCGTCACGATGATCCGTTCCGGCGCGATCAACCCGTGCGAGGCGTCGCGCGCATTCTCGTGCAGCAGCGCGACCGCGGGGACGAGCTGACGGATCAGGCAGAGCGCCGCGTTGGTATCGAGCTGAAGGCGGCGCAGGTGCGCGACGCGCAGGATTTCGGAGAGTCGTGTGCCCTCGACGTGATCGGAGACGACGGCCAGCGACCCGTTGCCCTGCATTCGATCGATGCGCCGCACACGCGCGTAGTAGGCGTGGCGGAAGTTCACCAGGCGCGCGGTCCGCTCGCGCAGCGCGAACTCGAATGAGGGAACGGCAGTCAATGCCGGCCGCAGCCGCAGAATCTGCAGGAGCTCACCGGTGGTGGCGTCCGCGGCAACCACGCGCTCGCCGATGCCGTCGGCAAAGAGGGGGGCTTCCGCGCGATCGATCGAAGAGGATGCCAGACTCATATTTGGAGTACCTTGCGGTCGCCTCGTGCAACCCGCAGACCAGAATTGGACACGCCGACGGCCGAGTCAGGAAGTCCCGTATTCCCAATAACTCTGGGCCTTTCGTCGCGATCGGTCGGAAGCGCCCATTTACAGTGTTGGTGGGTCGAATGCGAATCTGTAATCGACCTTCGTCGTCCGTCGCGGCCCCGCCGGCGCCGCCCGTGAGCCTCCGGCTCTCGGGGTATCCTGTTAGACCTTTTGCACGTTTTGCACTCAGGAGAGGACGCGATGAGATTCACGATCGGGCACCGGCCGCTGCTCGCGGGAGCGGCGCTGCTGGCCGGTCTCGCCCTGGCGCCGATATCCGCACAGCAGGCGCCGGAGCGGGTCGACTTCGACGCGATTTACAAAATCAAGGAGGAGGGATTCCAGCGATCGCGAGTGATGGAGATCACGAGCTGGCTGACCGATGTCTATGGCCCGCGGCTGACCAATTCACCCGGATTCCGCAAAGCCGGCGAATGGGCGGTCAAGGAGATGACGTCGTGGGGCCTCGCCAACGCGAAGCTCGAACCCTTCGGACCGTTCGGACGGGGCTGGGCCAATGAGAAGTTCCTGCTGACCGCGACGACCCCGGGCGGGAGCTTCCCGGTCATCGGTATGTCGACTGCCTGGACTCCGGGAACCAATGGACTCGTCTCGGGAGACGCGATCGTCGCCGTCGTCGAAACCGACGAGGACGTCGCCCGCTTCAAGGGCAAGCTGCAGGGCAGGGTCGTGTTCACCCAGGCGCTGCGCGAGGTGCCCGCACTCTGGGCGGCGCAGGCGACCCGCTACTCGGACAAGGAGCTCGACGATCTTCGGCACGAGACCGACGCGACGCCTCGCGGCCGCGCCGGCGGCCGGGCCGGCGGAACCGGACGGTTCGGCGGGCGCGGAGCCGCCGCAATTTCCTTCGCCCAGCGCCGGACGCAGTTCTTCAAAGACGAGGGCGTGCTCGCGACGATCACCGCCGGACGCGGCGACGGCGGCAACGTGTTCGTCGGCGGCGCCGCCGCCAATCGGCAGGCGGGCGCCGATCCCGGACTGCCCGCCATCGTCATCTCGGTCGAGCATTACGGACGGATCGTCCGGACGCTCGACAAGAGCATGCCGGTCAGGATCGATCTGGACATCAAGAACTCGTTCATCGACGAGACCATGTCGTTCAACGTCGTGGCGGAGATTCCCGGCACGGACAAGGCCGATGAGATCGTGATGCTCGGCGCGCACTTCGATTCATGGCATGGCGGCACCGGCGCCACCGACAATGCCGCCGGTTCGGCGGTGATGATGGAAGCGATGCGCATCCTGAAGCAAACGGGGCTTCGACTGCGGCGGACCGTGCGGATCGGGTTGTGGGGGGGCGAGGAACAGGGGCTGATCGGATCGCGCGAATACGTCACCGCGAATTTCGCCAACGTCTCCGATATGGTCCTGAAGCCGGCGCACGCGAAATTCGCGGGGTACTTCAACGTCGACAACGGCACCGGCGCGATCCGCGGCGTCTACCTGCAGGGCAACGAAGCCATCGGCCCGATCTTCGAGGCCTGGGTGAAACCGTTCCAGAATCTGGGGATGTCGGCGCTCACGATCAGGGATACCGGCGGCACCGATCATCAGTCGTTCGATCGCGTCGGACTGCCTGGCTTCCAGTTCATTCAGGACGAGGTCGAGTACGACACCCGCACGCATCACTCGACCATGGATTTGTACGAACGGATCCAGGAGGCAGACATGCGCAAGAATGCGGTGATCGTCGCCGCATTCGCCTATCACGCGGCCAACCGCGACGAGAAGCTGCCGCGCAAGCCGCTGCCGGCTCCCGGCGGGCGCGGCCGCGGCGCCGGAACGCCATCGGCTGAGAATCGGTGACCGCCAGGGGACGGTGAGGGTGACTGCACGGCGTGACCATCCTCATCTTCTTCTGATTTTCGCGCTCTTCGCGGCCCTGTCGATCGTCTGGACGTGGCCCCTCGTCCGCCAGATTTCATCGCGGATCGCCTTCGACCCGGGCGATCCGCTGCTCAATACCTGGATCCTCTGGTGGAACTCCCGCGCGATCCCCTTCACGGACGAGTGGTGGAGCCCGCCGATCTTCTATCCGATGCGCGGGGCGCTGGCGCTGTCGGAGCATCTCGCCGGCATCGGTTTCTTCACCACGCCTCTCCTGCTCCTCGGCGGCACGCCCGCTCTCGCGTATAACGTCGCGCTGCTGCTGTCCTACGCGCTCTCGGGGTTCTTCAGCTACCTGCTCGTCAGGCGATTGACGGGATCCACGGCGGCGGCGCTGTGCGCGGGGCTCGCCTATGCGTTCGCCCCGTTTCGCGCCGGCCAACTGTCCCATCTCCAGGTCCTGACCTCGCAATGGCTGCCGCTGCAGCTGCTCGGGCTCCATGCCTACGTCGAGAGCGGCCGCCGGAAGTGGCTCGCCGTGTTCAGCGTCGCGCTCGTGCTGCAAGGGCTGTCGAACGGCTATTACCTGCTGTTCGCGCCGGTGCTGATCGCGCTCTGGATGGCCTGGTTCACGATCGCGCCACGACGATGGCGGCAGGCTGCGGAAATCGCGGCGGCTGGCGCCATCGCCTCACTGGCGCTGCTTCCGACGGTTCTGGATACCGCGCCGTGCACGGCGCGCTCGGACTGACCAGAGGCCGCACGGAGATCATGCAGTTCAACGCCAAAGCGGGTTCGTTCCTGAACCCGCCGCACATGCTCGCCCTGTGGCCGCCGCGCGACGTGCCGACGATCGAGGACTTCCTCTTCCCCGGCGTCACGATGGTTGCCATTGTCCTCATCGCGCTGCTGTTCGTGATCTGGTCGTGGCGCCGGAGCCCCGACAACCGGCGCTCAGTGTTCCTGTTCTACGTAGTCGCCACGCTGTTCATGGCGGCGCTCAGCTTCGGCCCGGCCGCGCCCGACGCCGACGCGCTCCGCTGGCTGCGGCCGTACGAATGGCTCGTGCATCTTCCGGGATTCAGCGGGCTGCGCGTCCCCGTGCGATTCGCGATGTTGATGGCGCTCTGCCTCGCCGTTGCCGGCGGCCTGGCCCTCGAGATTCTGCCACTGGGACGGACGCGACGGCTGATTCTTGCAACCGCGATCGCCATCGGGATCGGTCTCGACGGATTCATGCAGCCGATGGGGGTCACGCCCCCGCCCGGCCGGGTCGAGTTGCCGAACGTGCCGGCGGCAACGGTGCTCGAGCTGCCGCCCGACGACGCGGCCGTGAGCGTCGGCGCAATGTTTCGATCGATTTCGCACGGGCGGCCGCTCATCAATGGTTACAGCGGCTACATCCCGACCCACTACGGCATCCTCTGCCTGTCGCTCAGGCGCGACGATCCGTCGGCGGTCATCGAGCTCGCGCGCGGCCGCACGCTGCTCATCATCGTGTCGGAGCGCCGCGATCCCGCCGGCGACTTCCGCCGCGTGATCGAATCCATTCCCGGCATCGAGCGCGGCGGCGTCTCGGGCGCCGGCATCTGGTACGTCCTGCGCTCGCAGCCCCGCGATCGACGGCCGCAGGGGGGAACAGCCCTCACCTTCACCCACACCACCCTCCCACGCAGCCACGTCGTCCTCGACTTCGGCACGGAGCGCGTCGTGCGCACCCTCGAGTTCCCGCTGCGTAGCCGCTGGCAGGAATTCGGCCGCCGCTTCGCAATCGAAACCTCCGCCGACGGCACGACCTGGCAGACCGTCTGGGAGGACTGGACCGGAGGCCCCGCGATCGCCGCCGCACTCGAGGATCAGGTCAAGGTGCCGGTGCAGTTGGTGCTGCCGGACGTCACCGCGCGGTATTTGCGCCTGCACCCGGTGGAGGAGTGGTTGCTCGAGGAGTTGGTCGTAAAAGGACCGTAGCGTCGTGACCGGTGGGATCGCGTCGTGATCGGTGATCGGTGATCAGTGATCGGTGATCAAATCACGGGGCCTGAGTCTCCCATCCCTCCGATCCCCGATCACCGATCACCGATCACCGATCACGACGCTGATTACGGCTTCATGCCCGCCTTCCACTCCGGCTTGAACGTCGAGTTCGCGAGCCAGAACACGGGCTCGATCATCGAGCGGATCGTGTCGGTCATGTGGACGAAGTCGATCCGGGTGATGTCGTCCGCGGGCGTGTGGTACTCCTTGTGCAGCCCGTAGCTGGAAACGGTGTGCGCAACGACGCCGCGGCGGGCGAACTGGACGTTGTCGGACCGCACGAAGAATTTCATTTCCGGATGCGGATCCTGCACCAGACGTGCTCCGCGTCGTGCGAGCTCCGATCCCAGATTCGATCGTTCGTAACCGGTCAGCCACAGCGTGCGTGCCGGAACCTTGTTATCCGGGCGGCCGATCATCTCGAACTGCAGGTTGGCGACGATCTGCGACAACGGCACGGTCGGCTTGTCGGCGAAGTGCCGCGAGCCGACGCCGCCGCGCTCTTCGCTCCCAAACAGGGCAAACACCACGGTCCTGCGCGGACGACGCCCCTTCGCGAGCGCTTCCATCAACTCCAGCACAGCGATCGTTCCCGACGCGTCATCGTCCGCGCCGTTGTAGATCGCGTCAGGCGGTGCGTTCGCGCGGTCGGAGCGACTGCCGAGATGATCGAGGTGCGCGCTGAGGAGAATCACCTCCTGCCGCAGCGCTGCGTCACGGCCCGGCAGCCTGCCGACGGCGTTCCAGGTTCGACCATCGCCCTTGACTGCGACGACCTGAACGAAGCCGCCGTCGTCTCCGAGGGGTTCGAGGCCGAGGCGGCGCATGCACGCGGCTGCATACGATGCCGCGAGCCATTCGTCGCGGGTTCCACTGCCCCGGCCGTTCAGCGCATCGCCGGCCAGGAACTCCATATGTGCGCGAACGGACGCTTCGGACACGGGAATATTTCGTGCCGCCGGGTGAAACGCGCGGAGCGCGCAACCTGTATTGCAGACCGTGACAAGGACCAGAATGGAGAGGATGGGCTTCACAACCCGATAATATTCAGGTTTCCGATTACGGAGCCACTCATCAACTTTTCGCGTCTAATGCCCCTATGACTTCGAATGCGCTGCGTGCCTTGATCGTTCTCGTGGTGGTCACCCTTTTCGTCACCGTTTCAGCTGACGCCCAGACCGCCCGCGCGACGATTCGTGGCGTCGTGCTGGATCAGACGGGGGCCCGGCTGCCGGGCGCTCAGATCGTGGTCACTCGAGACGATACGAATGAATCACGGGAGGTTACCAGCGACGAAGAGGGCCGCTTCGCGGTTGCCGAGCTGGCCGCCGGACGCTACACCATCGAAGCGCGCCTGACCGGGTTCAGCATCTATCGCAACCGTGCGCATCTCACGGTCGGTCAGGAGTTGTGGCTCGAGCCCCAGCTCACCGTCGCCGCCACTGCGAGCGTCACGACCGGCGGCAGCGACTCGCGCATTCCGCTGCTCGAAAAGAATTCCCCGGCGATGACCACGCTGATCGATCAGGATCAGGTGTCGAACCTGCCGCTCGACGGCCGCAACTTTCTCGAGCTCGCGCTGCTGTCGCCGGGCACGGTTCCGGCGCCGCAAGGATCCGCGAGCTCCGTCCGCGGCGACTTCGCGTTCATCACGAACGGCGCGCGCGAAGACTTCAACAACTACATCCTCGACGGCGTCTACAACGTCGACCCGAAGCTGAACACGCCCGCCGTGCGGCCGCCGGCCGACGGCATCCAGGAATTCGAGGTGGCGACGTCGACCTACGATGCGTCGTTCGGCCGCAATGCCGCCGGACAGGTCAACGTGCTCAGCCGCTCCGGCTCCAACCGATTCTCCGGAACAGGGTATGAGTTCCTTCGCAACGGCGCGCTCGATTCACGCAATCATTTCGCGCCGGATGATGTTGAGGACCCCGAATACAGCCGGCACCAGTTCGGCGGATCGATCGGCGGCCCGATCGCGCGCAACCGTGCCTTCTTCTTTGCCGATTACGAGCACACGCGGCTGCGCGAGGGGATCACACGCGTCACGAACGTGCCGACGGCGCTCGAGCGCAGCGGCGATTTCTCGCAGTCGCTCTTCCCGCGGCCGGTCGACCCGTTCACGCAGCAGCTGCTGCCCGGCGGGGTGATTCCGCCCTTCTTCCAGCACCCCACCGGCGCCGCGATTGCCCGGCTCTATCCCGATCCGAATCGGAACCAGCCGTTTGCGAACTTCGTCTCGTCCCCGACGCTCGAAGACGACGTGCACCAGTTCGATGGCAAGATCGAATACAGCCTCAGCCCGCGCGCGCGATTCACGTCGCGTTACAGCTTTTCCGAGCGGGATCTGCTGGAGCCGTTCGCGGGAACGGGATTCTCGACGGTTCCGGGCTTCGGCAACCTGGTCGATCGGCGAGGCCAGAACCTCGGCATCACCTTCACGGCCGCGTCGCCGCGATACGTCAACGACGCGCGGTTCGGTTACACCCGCGTCTCGATCGGCGTGTTCCCCGAGAACCCGACGACCAGCAACGCGTCGATCGGCCTGCCATCCCTGGCGACGAATCCGCGCGATCTCGGCCTGAGCCTCATCTCGATCGCGGGATACTCACCGCTCGGCCACGAGTACAACAACCCGCAGGAGAGTACAGTCCGACAGCTTCCAGCTCAGCGACACCGCGACGGTCGTGTGGGGCAGCCACCTGGTCAAGCTTGGCGGTGAATGGTATGGCGTGCGGCAGTCGGCCTATCGCGACGTGCAGGCGCGCGGGTTCCTGACCTTCCTCTCACAGGGTTTCACCAACAACGCGCTCGCCGATGTGCTGCTCGGACTGCCGTCGCTCACCGGCGGCGCGCGGCTCGACAACCCGCAGAATCTGCGCGCGCACAGCTGGAGTCTGTTCGCGCACGACGACTGGCGCGCCACACGGAAGCTGACCGTCTCCGCCGGCTTGCGCTACGACTACGCCTCGCCTCCGGTCGACAAGGACGACCGCGCCAACCTGTACGATTTCGCCACCGGCAGCGTCGTCCCGGTGGGAACCGACAGCATGCCGCGAGGAGGATTCGAGCCGGATCGCAACAACATCGCTCCGCGCGTCGGCTTCGCGTGGACGCTCGACGATCTCTCGCAGTGGGTGGTGCGAGGAGGCTACGGGATCTACTACAACCAGGGGGCGCTCGCGACGTCGGAAGGTCTGTTCTTCAATCCGCCGTACTTCAATCTCGGGGTCGCGTTTTCCGGGCCGGGACTGCCGCTGTTGACGCTGTCCAATCCTTTCCCCACGGACTTCCCGGTGTTCATCCCGCAATCGGCAACCGCCTATCAGCGCGATCTCCAGGCGCCATGGATGGAACACTGGAACGTCAACGTGCAGCGTCAGATCGGCGTGAGCCGCGCGATCGAGTTCGCCTACGTCGGATCCCGCGGGCACGACCTGATCTCCGCCCGCGACGGCAACCAGCCGGTTGCGAGCCCGATTCAACCCAACCTCCGGCCCAACCCGCTGTTCGCCGATATCACGCTGATCGAATCGCGGGCGTCATCGCGCTACAACGCCGCCCAGCTCAAATACGTGCAGCGGCTGGAGTACGGCCTCTCCACGATCGCCGGCTACACCTACGGGAAATCGACCGACGATGCGTCGGGGTTCTTCACGAGCGCGGGCGACGCCAACTTCCCGCAGAACAGCCTCGATCCGGGCGCGGAGCGCAGCCGATCGAGCTTCGACGTCCGCCACAGGTTCTCAATCGGTCTGACCTACGACCTGCCGTTCTCGGGCAACGCGTGGGTGAAGGACTGGCAGGTGCAGGTGGTCGGCAGCGCGAACAGCGGCCGTCCCTTCACGGTCGCCGTGCATCCCGACATCGACGCCAGCAACACCGGGCGATCGAATCTCGGATTCGGCTTCAACGATCGCCCGAACGTCAGCGGCGATCCCAATCTCTCAGCGGACGACCGGACGGAGGAACGCTGGTTCAACACCGCCGCGTTCTCGATGCCGCCGTTCGGCACGTTCGGAAACTCAGGCCGCAATACGGTCGAAGGCCCGGGTTTCAAGAACCTCAACCTCGGCATCGCGAAACTGGTCCCGCTCGGCGACGCACGGCTGCAGCTGCGTTTCGAGACCTTCAACCTGTTCAACACGACGAACTACGATCTGCCGGACGGGTTCCTGGGATCGCCGACCTTCGGCCAGATTCTCTCGCCGGATCTCCGCGACGCATTCAGCTGGGTTCAGGGCGCTCTTCTGAACATCGTCAACTCCCAACTCCCAACCTCCAACTCCAAGAAGAGCCGCTCGTACCATCTGGGTGAAAAGCGAAACAACGGGCTTGGCGCTGTCTTTTGCCCCGTACACCGGCTCTCCTTTGGGAGTTGGGAGTGAGGAGTGACGAGTCAGAGCCCGATAGCAAAGAGATGCTTCTCGCCCCGAATGTAGATGCGTCCGTTCGCGAGCGCGAGTGATGAGAGCACGGGCTCGTTGACCGAGTTGGTCCTCACGATCTCGTGTTTCGGCCCCGCCTTCAGCATGAACGTATCGCCGTCTTCGCTGGTCATCGCGATGTAGCCGCCAAAGGCGACCGGCGAGCCCATGAACCGCGATGGCACCGGCACGCGGCCGCCTTCGTATTTCACCTCGCCGGTCCGGGGGTCGAGACAGGTGACGATCCCGTTGTCGGTGAGCAGATAGAGATAGCCGTCATAGAGGATGTTCGACAGGACGTAGCCGGTGCCTTTCGAATACTCCCAGGCCACGCGCTTGTCCGGTGCCACCTCGCCCGGCCTGATGGCGATGACTTTCTTCGCCGGGTACCCCGCGGTCACGATGACCAGGCCGTGGCCGACGAGCGGCGTGTGAATCGCGTTGCTTTCGACGCCGGTCGTCCGCCAGAGCTCCTTCCCGGTCGCGGGATCGTACGAGACGATGAACTCGGTGGCGTTGGTCACGAGCTGGGTGCGCCCCTCGACGTCGACGAGCACCGGGGTCGCCCAGCTGATTTGCACGCTGCGCTTCGTGCGCCAGGCTTCCTTGCCCGTGACCTTGTCGTAGGCCACCAGCACCGACTGCTCGCCGTTGTCCTCGTCGCGCTGAATGATGACGAGGTTCTGATGGATGACCGGCGAGGTGCCGGTCCCGAGCCCGAGGGTCGGAAACTTCTCGACCGCTTTCCAGATCGGCTTTCCGTCGAAGTCGTACGCGTACAGTCCTTCCGGTCCGAAGTAGGCGTAAACCATGCGGCCGTCGGTCGCGGCCGTCGGTCCGGCAAACGAGCTTCGCCGATGCCGCGCGTCGTGAACCGGTCCCTCGTACGCCGTCCGCTCCCAGATCGTCTTGCCGGTCTTCGTGTCGAGCGCGAGCACGGTGAACGTATGTTTCCGATCGGCCGCGACGCTGTCGGGGTGGATCCAGGGCTTGCCTTCCATCGTGTGCTCGACGGCCTTGGCTCCCGGCAGCGCCTCGCCCTCGACGACGGCGGTGACAAAGAGGCGGTCGCCCCAGACGATCGGCGACGAGTGGCCGCTCGGCAGGGCGGCTTTCCAGAGGATGTTGCGGTCCGGCTGCCAGTCGGTCGGGAGCGTCTTCTCGGCCGAGATGCCTTGTCCGCCTGGACCGCGCCATTGCGGCCAGTTCTCGGCGGCGACCTCGACGGAATACATCGACACGATCATGGCGAGCGGACCAATTGCGGCACGAAGCATGAAATCTCCTGAAGTGGGTCTCGATTATAGGTGCCCGGGCTGTATCGGCCCTCGCCGATGGGCCGAATGACGCCCCGCAACCTGTGGAAGCTCGTCAACCGGGGACGAGCGCCGACCGAAACGGTGAAGGCGTGGCGGACGTCCTTACGAAATGTTGGAGATTGAGCCCGACGTCGGGCCCGACCTATCCTTAAGAGATTTATGACACGACATTCTCGCGTCTCGCTTCTGCTGACGTTCGCGTTCCTCGTGCCGGCGGCCGCCCTTCTGAGCGGCGCCGATTGGCCCGAATGGCGGGGACCGGCCCGGACCGGCGTCTCGACGGAAACCGGCCTGCCCTCCTCATGGGCGCCCACCGGCGAGAACCTCGCCTGGAAGGTCGAGTTCGGCGGCCGGTCGTCGCCGGTCGTGTTCGGCGACCGCCTGTACCTGCAGAACACGTCCGGCGCGGGCGCCGAGATGCAGGAACGGCTGATGGCCTTCAACGCCGATACCGGCAAGCTGCTGTGGGAGCACAAATACAACCTCTTCACGAGCGACGTGCCGCCGCACCGGATTGCCTGGGCGTCCCCCGCCGTCGACCCGGCGACCGGCAACGTCTTCGCCTTCAGCGGGAACGGCCTCCTGATGGCGCTGTCCCCGGCCGGCAAGCTCTTATGGGAACGCTCGCTGGCCGAGGAATTCGGCATGTGGACGACCCATGGCGGGCGCGTCTCGTCGCCGGTCATCGATGCCGAGAAGGTCATCGTCAGCGGCCTCACGTTCCTGTGGGGTCAGCATTCGGGTGGCGCCCATCGCTTTCTCGCGTTCGACAAGAGCAACGGCCAGGCGATCTGGATGAGCGCGCCGGAAGGGCGCCCGACCGATACGATTTACGCCAACCCCTACATCGGCGACGTCAATGGCACGCGGATGCTGTTCTCGGGCGGCAGCGACGGCGCCATGCACGCGATCAAAGTCGCGACCGGCGAACCGATCTGGAACTGGAGGGTCAGCCAGCGCGGCCTGAACACCGCCGCGCTCCTGCTCGGGCCGGACGTCATCGTCAGTCACAGCGAGGAGAACCTCGGGACGAGCGAAATGGGCATGCTGGCGGCGGTCCCGGCGGCGTCCGCCGGGGCGCTGACCGACAAGAACGCGCGCTGGATCGCGCGCGGAGTGCAGGCGGGGTATGCGTCGCCTGTCGCCGACGCGGAGCGCATCTATGTGCTCGACAACGGCGGCGTCCTGTTCGCGTTCGACATCAAGACCGGCAATCAGGTGTGGCATCAGGTGCTGGGCACGATTGCCAAAGCGTCGCCGGTGCTGGCGGACGGCAAGCTCTATCTCGGCACCGAGAACACGGGAGACGCCGGCGGCAAGTTCTTCATCATCCGTCCGCACGCGGACAAGGCGGAGGTCCTCGACCAGGACTGGCTGGGCACGCCGCAGAAGTCCGAGTTGATCATCGCGTCGCCAATCGTGGCGCGCGGGCGCATCTACGTCACGTCCATGGACGCGTTGTACGCGATTGGTCCGAAGGGAACGCCGAAACCCTCTGGATCGCAGGGAACAGGCGGCCCCGGCGCAGGCGGGGCCACTGCCGCCGCAGCCGGCGCGCCAGCAACCCTGCTCGTGACGCCCACCGAGCTGACTCTGAAGCCGGGTGTCAGCGTCGCGCTTTCGGCCAGGAGTTTCGACGCGCAGGGGCGAGAGATAAAGGATCCGGCGGCGGCCTCGGCCAAGTGGGAATTGGAAGGGCTGAAGGGGACGCTCGAAAAGGGCCGCTTCACGCCTGATAAGGCCGCCGGCGCGCAGGCCGGCGCGGTCAAGGTCACGTCAGGCAGCGTCTCCGGCGCGTCTCGTATTCGCGTGGTTCCCGATCTACCGTGGACCTTCGACTTCGAGAGCAGCGGCGAAACACCACCGGCGCAGTGGATCAATGCGACCGGCAAGTTCGCCGTGCGCGCCGTCGACGGCAACAAGGTGCTGGTGAAGCTGGCCGAGAATCCGTTCGCGTTCGCCAAGCGGACGCGGCCGTTCTTCGGGCCGCCCGACGTCAGCAACTACACCATCGAAGCGGACGTGCGCTCGATGGAGCGCCGCCGGCAGATGTCGGACGTCGGGATCGTGGCACAGCGGTATGAGCTGGTGCTGTTCGGCAATCACCAGCGGCTCGAGCTCCAGCCGTGGCAGCCGGAGACGCAGCGCACCCAGCGCGTCGAATACAAGTGGAAGCCCGACACGTGGTACGTGATGAAGCTGGAAGTGCAATCGCTCGACGGCAACAAGGTCCGCGCGCGCGGCAAGGTCTGGCCGAAGGGCGAGGCCGAGCCCGCGAAGTGGCTGATCGAGCGCATCGATCCGATCGGCAGCCACAAGGGCAGCGCGGGCCTCTATGCCGACGCCCTCAACTCGGCGCCGCAGGGCGGCTCCGAGATCTTCTACGACAACATCAAGGTCTATCGAAACACCAGTAAATAACTATGAGAAAACTTTTCGTAGCCGTGTCGGCGCTCGCGGTCTCGGTCGGATCGCTGGTGCTTCTCGCGTCAGATCCTCCGAAGCCCGATTGGCCGATGTGGGGCGGCACCGCCGACCGCAACATGCTCTCGAGCATGAAGGGCCTGCCCACGAGCTGGGACGTCAAGACGAAGAAGAACATCAAGTGGGTGGCCGAGCTCGGGTCGCAGACCTACGGCAATCCGGTCGTCGCGGGCGGCGTCGTGTATCTGGGCACCAACAACGAGTCCCCGAAGGATCCGAACGTCAAGGGAGACAAGGGCATCCTGATGGCGTTCAGCGAGGCCGACGGCCAGTTCCTGTGGCAGGCCGTTCACGACAAGCTCGCGGCCGGGCGCGCGAACGACTGGCCGTTCCAGGGCATCTGCTCCTCGCCCCTCGTCGACAACGGCGTCGTCTATTACGTCTCCAACCGCGGCGAGCTGATGGCGGTCGACGCCGACGGCTTCCGCGACAAGACCAACGACGGCCTGGTCAAGGACGAGAAGCTGAATCGCGAAGTCGACGCCGACGTGATCTGGCGCTTCGACATGATGGAGGAGCTCGGCGTCCAGCAGCACAACATGGCCAACTCCTCGCCGGTCGTGTTCGAGAACCTGATCTTCGTGAGCACCTCGAACGGACAGGACGAGAGCCACGTGAACGTCCCGTCGCCGAAGGCGCCGGCCATCATCGCCGTCGACAAGACCACCGGGAAGCTCGTCTGGGAGGACAACCCGGTCGGAGAGAAGGTCCTTCACGGCCAGTGGTCGTCCCCGGCGGTTGGAACCATCGGCGGTGTCGTGCAGGTGGTGATCGGCCAGGGCGACGGCTGGGTGCGCGGCTACGACGCGAAGGCCCACAAGGATGGCCAGAACAAGGCACTGTGGGAGTTCGACCTCAATCCCAAGGACTCGGTCTGGCCGAAGACGCGCAACGAGGTCATCAGCACGCCGGTCATCCTGGACAACGTCGTCTACATCGCGAACGGTCAGGACCCGGAACACGGCGAGGGCGTGGGGCACCTCTACGCCATCGACGCGACCAAGCGCGGGGACATCACCAAGACCGGGCAGATCTGGCACTACGGCGACATCCGGCGATCGATCTCGACCGGCGCCATCTACAACGGCATCCTGTTCTACTCCGACTTCAGCGGCTTCCTGCACGCGGTCGACATCAAGACGGGCAAGCCGTACTGGAAGCACGACATGTTCGCGGCGATCTGGGGATCGCCGATGGTGATCGACGGCAAGGTCTACCTCGGCGACGAGGATGGCGACGTCGCCGTGATCAACGCCGACAAGGCGATGAAGCTGATTGCGGAAAACAACATGGGGAGCTCGGTGTACTCGACGGCGGTCCCCGCCAACGGCACGCTGTTCCTCGTGAACCGGAATCAGCTGTTCGCCATCGCGACGAAATAGATGCGGCGCATCCGATAAGCCATGGTTGCTCTCCTCAAGTTGTCATCGCAGGTTCTCGTGCTCACGCTGTCCACGATCGGCATGGCCGCTCAGGCGCCGGCCGGCGCCCCAGCGGATCGATGGCCGCAGTTCCGCGGCTCCCCCGCCCTGCTCGGCACCAGTCCCGCCGCGCTTCCTGACAAGCTGAAGGTGCTGTGGACGTACGAGGCGGGCGAAGCCATCGAGTCGTCGGCGGCGATCGCCGATGGGGTCGTCTATGTCGGCGCGCAGCCGGGAGAACTGCACGCAGTCGGCCTGGCGGATGGGAAGCTGCGCTGGAAATACAAGGCCTCTCCGGAGGGCATCGGCGAATCATCACCCGCGGTCGCCGGCGGCCTGGTGTACTTCGGCGATCTCGGCAACGTGGTGCATGCCGTCGACGCGGCCACCGGGAAGGCCGCCTGGACGTTCAAGACCAACGGCGAGATCAAATCATCGCCGGTCGTCGCCGGCGATCGCATCCTGATTGGGTCGTACGACTCGTACCTGTACGCCCTCGGCGCGAAGGACGGGAAGCTGCTCTGGAAAGTGCAGACCGAAGGCTACGTTCATGCCACACCCGCGGTCGTCGATGGCGTGGCGTACATCGCGGGATGCGATGAAATCCTCAGAGCCATCCGCATCAGCGACGGCAAGGAAATGTTCGCGATCTCGTCCGGCGCCTACACCGGCGCCTCGCCGGTCATCCTCGACGGGCGCGCTTATTACGGCACCTACGAGAGCGAAGTGCTGGCCGTCGATCTCAAGGCGCGCAAGATTGCGTGGCGCTACAAGCATCCCGAACGGAACTTCCCGTTCTATTCGTCGGCCGCCGTCGCCGGCGATCGCGTCATCGTCGGCGGGCGCGACAAGTTCGTGCATGCGATCGATCGCAAGGCGGGCAAGGCGGCATGGACCTTCCCGACGCGCGCGCGCGTCGATTCCTCGCCGGTGGTGGCCGGCAACCGCGTCTACATCGGCGGCAACGACGGCAAGCTCTACGTCCTCGACGTGGCGACGGGCAAGAGCGTGTTCGAGTTCGAGGCGGGCGGGCCGCTGTCCGCGTCGCCGGCGATTGCCGCCGGACGGCTCGTCATCGGGTCACAGGACGGCAAGCTGTTCTGCCTCGGCGCCTGAGCGCGTGAGCGCGTCGATGAGGCCTCACGGCGTTTCCGGCTGAGGACTTTGCCGGCCGCTCCTGAATCGTGAAGCCGGACGCTTCGAGCGTCTTCACCACCGAACCGCTTTGCGTGACACGCACGATGACGAGATCGGCGTCAGCGATCCACTGATCGTCGATGGTCACCGCATCGTCCGGAAACGGGTTGCTGGGGCGGTGTTCGACGATCGCGGCATGGACGCCAAACCCGAACGCCATGCCGGTGGGGACGTGGGACGCACTGCCGAACCCCACGAAACCGAGTCCCAGAAGACTCTGCAACGCCGGGCGCGTCCAGGTCGCCGTGGCTTGGCTCAGACGCTTGTTGCGGAGGTAGTACCCGTAGTGGCGCGCGCGCGCCGCGATCGAACATCGTCGAGGCGCCGGAGCTGCGGACGCGCAGCGACACGCTTTCGCCCTGTCGGACGTCGTCGATGATGAAGCTCTCCGCCCCGTCCCTATAACCGGCGCCGCGCTCGAGCGGCAGCGAGGCGGCGATGTCGACTCGACTCAGGTCCACTCTGAAGGTGCCGTGGTAGTCTCCGGACTTTCCGCTGCGGGCCTGGAAATCGGAATCAGGCACGACGATCAGAATCGGCTGTGCGGGACCGCCATCGAACAGGCCAGCGACCCGCTGCACTCCCAATACGGCTCGCATCACCGTTCTCCGTGGCACATCTTCGGTCGCGTTCAGCGCGACCGCCTGCGAATAGGGGACGGCTCTGCCTTCGAGCCGCGTTCCATCGCTGAGCGTGATCGCGCTGCTGGCGACACGGACTTGAGCCTCCCACCCCGGGCTGGCGTTTTCGAGGGTGACCCGAGCGCGGCCAGCACGCCATCTGCGTCCGTGGGTGACCCACTCATGGTGGCGGTCGAAATAGAACGTCGCGGGACGGGCGGAGAGAAGCACGGTATTCGTCCCAGCCCAGTCCGGCACTGATACGCGCGCCTGCAGGATCGGCCACGGCCAGATCGAAGCGATGCCGAACGCGACCGCGATGGCGGCGGCACCCGCGGGGACCGACAGCCGCCGCAAGCGGGTGCGGTACGAACCAGCAGAAGCAGGACGCCCGCCGCGATCAGCAGCAGCAACACCAGCACGTCGGCGGTCGAGTCGTGACCCGACACAGCGAGCGGGCTGACGTTGACGGCGAGCATCGCCACCTCGTCTTCCATGCGCGCACGCATGACCATGGCGCTGATGACGATCGTCAGGGCGAACGCGAGCAGCGCGCCACCGCACAACAGAGCCAGGCCGGCGAGGTTTCGAGTCAGGCTGGCGGCGCTCATGAGGAAGACGAGGAAGACCGCTCGGAGCAGGATCGACTGGATCGCCACGGTGGCGATCCTGCCCGGAGGAACCTGGTAGAGGATCATCACGCCGATGTTGCACAGCACGGGCAGTCCGATCAGCAGCAGTGCGATGACCGCGACCTTCGACAACAGAAGCGTGCGCGGCGGAAACGGCCTGGTCATCCAGAACGCATCGCTGCCGACGAGCGCGTGCGCCTGAACGATGACACCGACAAGCAGGACGTTGAACAACACGATCGTGATCCAGACGAGGCTGGACGCCGTCGCGAGCGACAACCCGAGCCTTGTATCGCCGGCCAGGATCGGCAACGCGATCTCGAGCGCGGTCTCCGCCAGCGCCAGCACGACGAAGACTGCGATGAGCATCCGGAACTGGCGCAGATCCGTCCGCAGGATGTGACTCAGAGTGTTCATGCGGCCTCCGCACGGCCGGACATCCGGGCAAGCGCCACGAAGACCTCACGGAGCGACATCGGGGAAGTCCGAATCGTCGCGCCAGGGAAGACCGCGGCCATACCCGCCTCGCTGTCTTCGTCGCGGTATGTCGTGTCGATGAATCGAAGCGTTCTTCCCGAGATCCCTTGAACGAGCCAGCCGGGACGTTCGGCCGAGGGCGGTATGGCGTCTCCAGCCGCGATCACCTCGACCAACCGGAAACGCTCGAGCAGCGACGCGACCGGCTCGGCGAACAGCAGACGGCCGCCGGCCATGAAGCCGACCCAGTCCGCGAGCCGCTCGACCTCCTCGACATCGTGGGACGAGATCAGCACGGTGAGCGGCTGCTGTCCGGGCAATTCGAGGAGTCCGCGAACAAGCTCTTCCCGCACCAGGGGATCGAGACCCGTGAACGGCTCGTCGAGCACGACGAGCTCCGGGCGGTACGCCAGCGACGACAGCAGTGCGGCCTTCATCCGTGTGCCGCGCGACTGATGACGGAGCGGCACGCTTGCAGTGAGACCGAGATCGCTGCGCAGCTTCCGGCACAGACCTTCGTCCCAGGTCGGATACAGCGGCCGGCAGTACTCGAGCAACTGGTCGACGGTCATCCAATCCGGCAGCTGCTGGTTCTCGGAGACGTAGCCGATGCGCCGGAACTCGGCGACGCCGAGGCGGCGGGAATCGACCCCGAGGATCCGGGCCGATCCGCGCGTCGGCCTCACCAGGTTCATCAGCAGCTTGAGCGTCGTTGTCTTGCCGGCGCCGTTCGGGCCGATCAGGGCGAACATGCTGCCTGCTGGCACCTGCAGATCGAGCCCCCTGACCGCTTCCAGACGGCCGAAGGTTCGCGCGAGGCCGGTGGTTTCGATAGCGCTCGACATCGAGGTCTCCATCATTCCGGTTTCCGTTTCGTCGTGGTCCAGTGCCGGCGGATGGCGGCCAGCACGTCCTGCAGCGATGCCCCCGCGCGCTTCGCGAGAATCACGAGCCGCTCGATCTCGTCGTCGGCGATCGCCCGCCGCTCACCGTCCGGGATCGCGTCGTCGATGACGGTGCCGATGCCGGGGTGTACCGCCAGCAGGCCGTCGGCGATCAGCGTCGCCACGATCTTGTGAGCCGTATTCGGATTGATTCGAAGCTCCTGGCTGAGCGTGCGAACCGAGGGAAAGGGATCGCCGGCAGAGAGCTGACCCGTCACCACCGCGCGGGTGACCGCATAGACCACCTGGTCGTGAATCGGGATGCCGCTGCGGACCGAGATGCTGAATGGCAGCATGTGCTTTAGGCTGATATCGCGCGCAGCCCCGCCTCTTAGTGGTTGAGGGCGCTGTCAGCGTCAACTCTCAACCGCCATCCAATTCCCAAGGCGAACCGCTCGTACCATCTCGGTGAAAGCCGAGACAAACGGGGCAATGTCGATGCGACTTTCACCCGGCTCCGTCGAACCCTACTGCCTTGGAAGTTGGGAGTTGGAGGTTGGGAGTTGACGATGAAGCAGCCCACCCTGGCCGCTATTTCTTACATCAGCTGTCGGGATCGTAGTCGCGCGGGTGGCGGGCGCCTTTGATGTACAGGAATGGCTGCCGCTCCATGTCGTCGAACAGCGCGGCGTAGATCACGTCCTCGGCCGCGCGCGCGCGGTCCGCGAACGCCCGGTACTTCTTCGCCGCCGCTTTCATCCCGTCTTCGTTCTTGACGTTCTCGAGCGCCTCGAACGCGATCCGCTGGCGCTGCGCGATGAACACGTAGAGCCACGGCGCCAACGGCGAGGACGGATCCTTCTTCAGCACGTTCTCGGCGAAGTTCGCCTCCTCGAGCGGCCGCTCGGGCAGACCCTCCCACTCGTGAGCGATCGGCGCAGCCGCCACGAACTCGGCGGCCATCTTCTCCACACCCGGCACATCCAGCATCGCCACGATCGACCGCTCGAGCTGGCGCCTCTTCGCGTCCGACCGCACCATCTTCAGATCGTCCGGTGAGCTCTTGTAGCTGGACTTGAAGGCCGCGCGCCGGGCGAGAAACGTGTCGAGGCGGCCGCGAAGCGGCTCGGGGACCGCCGGCAGATCGTCCTTCGAGAGCAGGCCGGCGCTCGAGCTGAAGACCGATCGATACAGCTTGCCCTGCAGATCTGGAGTAGTCCGCTTCTCCGGCGCCTGAGCCGCCGCGGCAGCTCCGAGCATCGCGACGATGAGTGCCGTTGTCGTCCTGCGCTGCATCAGTACCTCGTCGAGCGACTATACCTTGGTCCTTGCCACTTCCTCGTGTTCCGGCTGGGGTTCAGGGAGCCAGAAACTGGCGATCAATCCGACCACGTACACGGCAAACCCGACCCCGGCAGCCACGAGTGCGACCTTCGTCGGCGCATTGGCACGATCGGATGTGACCGCGAGCGTCGCCGTGAGCCAGGCGAAGGACGTTCCGACGAGGCGGCCGCCGATGTTCGCCGCGAAGCTCTCGCCGGTGCCTCGCAGATGGACCGGGTACACCCTTGGTAAATAGTTGCCCCAGAAGCTGAACTGCCCGACCGTACATAGTCCCGCCAGGAACATTCCGACGTAGAGGTATTGCAGGCTCGTCGTCGCGGCCCACGCAAAAACCACCGGCATCACGATCAGCCCCGGTATCTGGAACAACCGGATCAGCCCGCGCCGGCTGACGATGACGACGGCCAGCCAGGCGAGGATGACGCGGCCGGTCAGGCCGCCGATCTCCTGGACCTTGGTCACGTCGGACGCCACACGCTGCTCGATCGGCCTGGCCTCGGCGGGAGGACGCCCGGCGGTCATGGCCCGGACCTCGGGCAATCCCGGCACGATCTGCGGAACCTGCTGGATGGCGCCGAACGCCGCGCCGTAGGCCATGGCGAACATGATCGTCGTGACGATCGTCGTCCGGCGCAGCTCAGGAGAGAACAACGCCGCAATGCTCGGCCGCTTGAGCGTCCCGGCGGCACGGCGCTCCTGCCAGATCGGCGATTCCGGCAGGAACGGCCTGATCACGATGAGCGGGATCGCCGGAATCACGCCGGACATCAAGGTGTAGCGCCACGGCGCGTGGGGATTGTGCGTGGCGGCAAGGCCCGCGATCGCCGGCAGCGACGCGGCCAGCGTGATGCACCAGCCGTTCACGGTCGCGACCAGCAATCCACCGAGCGACGAGAACGCCTGCGTGTACCCCAGTACTTTCTCCCGGCGCTTCGGCTCCGTGAACAGCTCGGCGAGCCACGCCACGGCGGCCACGAACTCGACGCAGACGCCGATGAACACGAAGCAGCGCAGCACGAGCAGCATCTGGACCGAGGTCGAGAAGCCGGAGAGGAACGCGGCGATCGCATAGATCAGGATGCTGTAGGTCAGCACGCGCCGCCGGCCGAAGCGATCGGTCATGTAGCCGCCGACGAGGCCGAAGATTCCGCCGGCGAACGCCGGAATGTAGAACAACCGCCCGACCCACATCTGGAACTCGGGAGTGCCCGGCTGCGCGCCGGTCAGCTCGAGCAGCGCCGGCCGGACGATCAGCGGCAGCATCAGGATCTCGTAGATGTCGAACGCGAAGCCGATGGCGGCGATGCCGCAAATCAGCCATTGAATGGGCGTCAAGCGGGCATGCGGGACGGAATCGGCACTCTGCATAGCGGGTGATAAAGTTTACTTCACGATGGTTCCCTTCGATTTTCATCCGCGGACGCGGGTGATCTTCGGTCGAGACAGCATCGGGCGCGCCGGTCAGGTGGTACGAGAGCTCGCCCTGCACCGCGCGCTGCTCGTCGCCGACGCTGGCGTCGTCCGGGCCGGACACGCCGCGACAGTTCAGCGCGCGCTCGAATCGTCGGCGGTCACCGTCGTCCCCTTCTCCAGCTTCAGCGAGAACCCCGACAGCGAGATGGTGGCGGCCGGCGCGCGCTTCGCGGCGCCGCACCGCATCGATTCAATCGTGGCGATCGGCGGCGGCAGCTCGCTCGACTGCGCGAAGGGGATCAATTTCCTGCTGACCAACGGCGGCCAGATGGCCGACTATCGCGGCTACGGCAAGGCGGCCAGGCCGCTGCTCCCGATGATCGGCATTCCAACCACAGCCGGCACGGGCAGCGAAGCGCAGAGCTACGCGGTCATCTCCGACGCCGGGACGCACACGAAAATGGCGTGCGGCGATCCCTCGGCGGCGTTCCGCGTGGCGATCCTCGATCCGGTGCTGAGCCTGACGGCGCCGCAGCAGGTCACCGCGATGGCCGGCATCGACGCGGTCGCGCACGCCGTCGAAACCGCCGTGACGACGCGGCGGACGCCACTGTCGGAGACGTATTCCCATGAGGCCTGGCGCCTGCTCTCGACCGCCTTCGAGCGTGTCCTGCTGCATCCGGGCGACCTGGCAGCGCGATCGATGATGACGCTCGGCGCGCATTTCGCCGGCTTTGCCATCGAGCAGTCGATGCTTGGCGCCGCGCACGCCTGCGCGAACCCGCTGACCGCGCGCTTCGCGGTAACCCACGGGCTCGCCCTCGCGATCATCCTGCCGCATGTCGTGCGCTGGAACGGTCAGGTCGGCGCCGATGGCTACGCCGCGCTGCTCGGCTCACCCCGGCGCCGCGCGCGGGACGTCGATGCCGCCGAATCGCTGGCGCAGCGGCTCGAGGACTTCGCGCGGGCCGGCGGTCTGCCGACCAGGCTCTCGGATACGGACGTGCCCAAGGACGCCCTGCCCGAACTGGCGAGTCTGGCCGCGCAGCAGTGGACCGGCACGTTCAACCCGCGGCCCTTCGATGCGGTCGGCGCGCTCGAGATTTACGAGGCCGCGCCTGTGAATCCCTGATCCCCGATCCCCGATCCCGAGAAGCGCCCGAGTCCTCCGCCTTCGCGCGCCTAGCACTCGGCGCGCTTCGGCGAGACCTCGCCGGAGCTTGCCGATCATGAATGCACGCGGCAAGCGGCGGCGGACCAGTCCCCAGGCCCCAGTCCCAGATTTTTACCAGCCGTACCGCGCCAGCGTGCGCGCTGACGGAGCGGGAGTCGCGAGGGACACCGCGACCATGAGGGCGCACGAGATCAGCGTCATCGGCACGACCGGCATCAGCCCGAACCAGGCCAAAGAGCCGGGCACGCGGGCCGTGTAGATGACCGCGGCGGCCACCCAGAGCGTCACGGCGAGCGCTCCCCACTTCGTGCTCCGCTTCCAGAACAGCGCGGCGACGAGCAGCGGCGAGAGCGCGGCATAGCCCGAGAACGCGTACTGCACGGCGAGATCGAAGATGCTCTGCGGCGCGCGCAGCGCGATGACGTACGCGGCGATCGTCAGGATGACGACGAACGCCCGGCCGGTCTGCACCTGGACCGCCTCGCCGAACCGCGCGGTGCCGCCGTAGAACGTGAACACGTCCTCGGTGAACATCGTCGACAGCGCAAGAATCTGCGAATCGCTCGCCATCACCGCCGCCATGATGCCGGCGGCCAGGATTCCCGCGAGCCACACCGGCGCGAACCAGTCGAGCATGACCAGGACCACGTCGTCGCCGGCCGCTTCGCGCCGCAGCTCCGCCCGGCGTTCCGGTGCCATCGACGCGGGGGCGCTGGCCAGCGTCTGCCGCGCGTGCAGCTTGGCGGCGATGCGCGGCGTCTCGGTCATCGAGTTCGCCGCGACGCCGAGAAAGACGCAGGGCAGCCAGATCGCGAGGATGCAGAGAGGATAGAAGACGATGGTGCGCTTGAACTGCACCAGGCGCCGCGCGGTCAGGCAGAAGATCGCGATGTGAGGGAACGCGATGGTGGACAGCGGGATGAAGGTGTAGCTGAGGAAGAAGATCGGCGAGATGCGCTCGCGGGTCAGCAGCGGCGAGCTGGCGGGGCTCGCCAGCAGCGACTCCATCGCGGCGGAGTATCCCCCGATGCCCCGGCCGATGACGGTCAGCGCGACGACGCCGAACGACAGGAACAGCGCGGTCTGGAACGCATTCACCCACGCCGTGCCGCGCATGCCGCCGAAGAAGACGTAGGACATGACGACGGCGGCGACGATCGCGCCGCCGAGCCAGTACGGGATGCCGCCGCCGCTGATCGCGCGAAGCGCGGTGCCGCCGCCCATCACGCCGATGATGATGTAGGGCACGAGCAGCGCGGCCTGCACCGCGAAGATCGCGGTGCCGATATGGCCGCACTCCCACCGATCGCGGAACATCTGGACCGGCGTGATGAAGCCGTATTTCTTTCCGAGCGCCCACACGCGGGTGCCGATGAAGAACAGCGTCAGTGGAATCACGAACGCGGACGACGAGGCCATCAGCCCGAACGTCACGATGCCGTTGGCGAACGCGTGGCCGGCGGAGCCGAGGATCGTGAACGCCGTCATGTTCGTGCCGAACAGCGAGAGCAGAAAAACGGCCGGCCCCAGCGAGCGGCCCGCGAGGAAGTACTCCTCGACCGCGGCGCCGCCCCGCTGGCCGCGCCACGCGAAGATGCCGATGTAGAGGATGACGCCGAGATAGGCGAAGACGATCAGCGACGGAATCAACGACGGGAGTCCTTGTCGGCGCCCGCGGACTCGAGGTGCGCGGGCCAGGCGAAGCGGGTCAGCGCCCACATGAGAGCGGCGACGGCGAGGCAGTAGGCGCCATGGTAGGCAAGCCCGACCGGGACGAACCCGAAGACCAGCGGCCGTGCCTCGCGCCACAGCCACAGATCCTGGTGGAGGACATACAAGACGAGGATCGAGACGAACCAGCCAAGCCCGGCCATGCGAACAAGCCTCCTCATTGAAGCGGGATCTCGTGCTCGAGGCGGAACGTCTTTATCACACGATCGGCGGCCCTCCGGCAAGCGGCTGATACAATTGGGGCGCCGCCTGCCTGCACACTCAGGGCGGGTCGCCCCCCTTCAGAGGAAGTCCAAGGAGTCCTTGCCCGCATGCGCATTCCCGGTCTTGTCGCCGTGCTCGGTACTGTTCTCGGCGCCCGCGTTCGTCCCGATCGCGGCCGCGCAAACGGCCGCCACCATCGGCGGAACCGTGGACGATCCGAACCGGAGCGCGTTGCCCGGCGTGACGGTCACGGCGCGAAATGTCGATACTGCCCTGCAGCGCTCCGCCGTGACCGGCGTGGAAGGCCGCTATGTGATTCCCGGATTGCCGCCTGGCTCGTACGAAGTTCGCGCCGAGTTGTCCGGCTTCAAGCCTCACATACGGCGCGCCGTGCAGTTGACCATCGCGCAGGCGCTCGTGTTGAACATCACGCTGGAAGTCGGCGGGCTGACCGAAGAAGTCACGGTGACCGGCCGGACCCCGGTGATCAACACGTCGAGCGCGGAGTTGAGCTATCTCGTGGAATCCGACGCGATCGAGCAGCTGCCGCTCAACGGACGCAACTACACCGACCTCGCACTGCTGCAGCCGGGTGTGCTCGCGTTTCCTCATCGCGATGGCGGATCGGTCGTCGCGCACGGTCTCGGGATGAGCGTCAACGGACAGGATCCCCGCTCGAACGTCTACCTGCTCGACGGCACACTGCAGAACGACTTCACCAATGGTCCGGCGGGCAGCGCCGCCGGCACCTCGCTCGGCACCGAGACGATTCGCGAGTTCAGGGTCGAATCGAACGCCTACAGCGCGGAGTTCGGCCGGAATTCCGGCGGACAAATCAACGTGCTGACCAAGTCCGGCGCGAACACCGTCGACGGCAGCCTGTTCGTGTTCCATCGCAACGACGCGCTCGACGCGAGGAACTACTTCGACACCGACGAGCAGCCGGACTTCTACCGCAATCAGTTCGGCGGCACGATCGGCGGACCGATCGCCCGGGACCGCAGCTTCTTCTTTCTCGGCTATGAAGCGCTCATCGAGCGGCTGGGCAAGACCATCAACACGGTCGTGCCGGATGACAACGCGCGGCTCGGCATCCTGCCGAGCGGCCAGGTAGGGGTCAACGCGGCAGTCGCGCCGTATCTGGCGGAATACCCTCGCGCCAATGGCGCATCACTCGGGCAGGGAATCGCGGCGTTCACGTTTCCCTTCGACCAGCGCCTCGACCAGCATTTCGCGCAGGGGCGGATCGACTACAACCTGGGCACGGGGAACCAGTTCTTCGCCCGCTACACGCTGGACGACACCGATCAGTTCCTGCCGACCGACTACCCGCAGTTTCCGCGGAATTTCATCTCGCGCAATCAATTCTTCACGGCGGAGTACCGCCGGGTGTTGTCGCCGAGCACCCTGAGCACGTCGCGGGTGGGCTACAGCCGCACCCGCATCGGCCAGAACGTACAGGCCAACACCTCGGCCCCGCTGGCCCCGTTCATCGCCACGCGCGACAGCATGGGGGACATCGACATCGGCGGCCTCCGCCGGTTCGGACCGCAGAGTTCCGGCAACCTGCGCCTGGTGCAGAACGTCTTCAGTGCGCAGAACGATCTCGTCCACACGCGCGGGCGGCATCTGCTCAAGGCCGGCGCGCTCGCGGAGCACTACCAGGACAACATGGTCAACCCGACCTTCAGCCTGGGCATCTTCACGTTCGCCGATCTCACTGCGTTCCTCTCGAATCGGGCCGCGAGCTTCGTCGGGCTGACGCCGGAGGCGCAGTTCGATCGGTACTGGCGCTTCACGCTGTTCGGGTTCTACGTCCAGGACGAGGTGAAGCTCACGCCACGGATCACGTTGAACGGCGGCCTTCGCTACGAGTTCTCGACGCTGCCGGAGGAGAAATACAATCGCGATTCCGCGCTGCCGGATCTCAGCGCCTCGGCGCCGGTCGTCGGTCCGCTCTACGAGAACCCGACCTATACCAACATCTCGCCGCGCCTCGGCATCGCCTGGGATCTCTTCGGCGACGGCCGCACCGCGCTGCGTGCGGGATACGGACTCTACTTCAACACCAACAATCACCAGAACCTGATCGTCACGGTCACCAACCCGCCGTTCACGCCGCGGCCGGTGATCGTCAACCCGACCTTCCCGAATCCGCCGTTCGATCGCGCCAGCGCGATCTCGATGCGTCCGGTGCAGTACAACCTCGACAACCCGCGCGTGCACGTCTACAACGTCAACGTCCAGCGCGAGCTCTGGGGCAACACCGCCTTGACGGCCGGCTACGCCGGATCCCGCGGACGTCACCTGCTGCGCAGCGGCGACGTGAACCTCGCGCAGCCGACGGGGACGACCGCCGACGGCCGCCCGTTCATCGCCGCCGGCACGCCCCGCATCAATCCGTCGTTCTCGACCATCGAGCTCAAGAGCAGCGACGGTGAATCCTGGTACAACGCGCTGATCCTCGAAGTCCGCCGGCGCTGGAGCCAGGGCTTTTCGTTCCAGTCGTCGTACACCTTCTCGAACAGCGAGGACACGACGCAGGCGTCGACGTTCTTCTCGGACGCCACGAACGGCACCACGTCCGCCCTCCCCGAGTTCATTCCCGGCTACAACAAAGGCCCCTCGGATTTCGACATCCGCCACAACTGGGTCGTGAACTTCATCTGGGCGCTGCCGGGAACGACGGGACACACGGGCGTGTCCGGCGCGCTGCTGAACGGCTGGAACCTCTCGGGCATCTGGACGATGCGGAGCGGCAATCCGCTGACGGTGTTCGTGACCACGAACCGGTCCCGCTCGCAGTGGAACCCATCCCGAGGTCCAGGCATCGGCCAGGATCGGCCGGACTATGCGCCGGGATACGGTCCGGAGAACGCCGTGCTCGGCAGGCCGGAACAGTGGTTCGACCCGAACGCGTTCGTGCTGCAGCCCGCCGGCACGTTCGGCAACACCGGGCGTGGCGACTTCGTCGGCCCGAATCTGCGGACGCTCGACGTGGCCTTGACGAAGACCGCGGCCTGGGCGGCGGGCGGAGGAACGGGACGCGTCGAGATCCGCCTCGAGGCGTTCAACCTGCTCAACCGCGCGAACTTCGGCGTGCCCGAGCTGCGCGCGTTCGCCGGCACCCGGGACGGAGAGCCCGTCCTGGCGACCCTCGGGCGCATCAGCAGCACCGTCACGTCAGCCAGGCAGATTCAGCTCGGCGTCAGGGTCGGGTTCTAAGGCGCTGCCGCGCGGCACGACGGCGCGATCGGCGACCGTCACTGCGGCACGACGAGGAGCGTTGAGTCTCAACGGATCCTTCGTGACTTCGTGACGTCGTGCCTTCGTGCGGCGCGAAGCGCAAAATCGTGGGCTCAGGCCGGCGGCTTGAAGTAGAGAACGAGCCCGGCGCCGATCGCCGTGATGAGGAACCCCACGTAGAGCATCGGGCTCGGGGCGGTCTTCGGCGGATGCGTCGCCATCGTGTAGAGGACGTTCACCAGCGGCGCACCGCCAAACACGAGCGGCATGACGTAGGTCGGCGTGCCGCCCGTGCGAAACGAAAAGATGATGCACACGGCGCCGAGCGCGCCGAGGGTTCCCGCCACCGTCGCGCCCGTCGTCCCCTCGGCGTTGAAGCCGCGGAGCCCCTGCCCCTGCGCCGCCAGCACGATGAGCGGCACGACCACGCCCACCAGGAAATAGGCGACGCCGACGCACAACAGCGCACGCATCGGGTTGCCGAGCTTCACCTGCCCCTGATGCAGCATGGCGCCATAGACACCCCAGGACAGAACCGCGCCGGCGACGAACGCTAACCAGGTCATTCGTTGATCCTTGATCGTTGTTACGGCCATCGCAGGTCTGAAGACCTGCGCTACGTAGTCGTTATTTGCTATTCCGCCGCTGTCCGATCGCCCAGAGATGCCCGGTCGTCCGGATGAAGATCTGTCCCTCCGAGACCGCGGGCGAGCTCAGGCAGTAGTCGTTGAGCGGATTCTCGGCCAGCAGCTCGAACTTCGGTCCCGCGCGATAGACGGAGGTCAGTCCCTCGTTCTCGCTCGTGACGTAGATCTTGTCTTCGGCGAGAAGGGGCGAGGCGCTGTAGCTGTCCGGCTTCAGCCGTTCCGGCCCGTACACCACGCTGCCCGTCTTCAGGTCGAGCGCGTAGGCGACGCCCCGATCGGTGACCGTGTAGAGCAGCGTGCCATCGCTCGTCGGCGTCGGCACGTCCGGTCCGCTGTTGAAGCTCCAGGCTCTGTGCGTGGCCGTGACATCGCCGCGGCCGCCAGCCTTGATCGCGAGCATCGGCCGCTCGCGCGTCGGCGCGATCACCATGTCGCCGACCACGAGCGGAGAGGCGATGATCCGATAGGCAGGATTGTTCTGCGGATTCAATCCGTCCATCCGCCACAGCTCTTTTCCGGTCGCCGGATCGTGGCCGGTCACGACATCGCCGCCCGTGATCACGATCTCCGTGTTGTTGCCATACCGGAGCAGGGCTGGAGTCGTGTACGAGTCGGGCGACTCCCTGATCGCGTTGGTCGGCCGCTCCGCCCGCCACAGCGTCTTGCCGCTCTTCCCTTCGATTCGCAGGATGTAGGACGGGTCGTCCGTCTTCATCCCGTGGATCACCTGGACGAACAGGTCGCCGCCATGCAGCAGCGGCGACGACGCATAGCCCCAGTTGAGGCCGAAGGCGCCGTAATCCTTCTGGATGTCACGGACCCAGAGCTCCTTGCCCTTGAAGTCGAATGCCTTGAGGATGCCGACGCCGGTCATGACCCAGACCGTCCGTCCGTCGGTGACCGGCGACGGGGAGGACATATTCTGTTTGCGTTCGATGTGGTTGCCGCCGGCGATGGCGCCTTTCCACAGCACCTTGCCGGTGTTCCGATCGAGCGACCACAGCTCCAGCTCGCCGGTGGCGTCGGCGGTGCCGACGTTCAGGAAGATGGTTTCGCCCCAGATAATCGGCGTCGAGCCGCTGCGGCCCGGCATCGGCAGCTTCCACGTAATGTTCTCCGTCGTGCTCCACTTGATGGGCAGGCCCTTTTCGCTGCTCACCCCGTTCAGCGACGGCCCGCGCCATTGCGGCCAGTTCTCGGCCGACAATGTCACCGCCGCCGCCACCGCGACGATTCCCGTAGCAGACGCGCGTCTCATTTCGGAATTGCCTCCAGCGCTAGAGGTCTTGACCCCTCAGAACCTGTGCATTTGAGTCAAGTTTCCGGGGTCAAGACCGTCCCCGCGTCAGCGGGGCGTGATCAAGCTTATCGTCTAGCGAGGCGGAGCCCTCGAGGGTCTGAGGCGCAGCCTCGCTAGATTTTTAGCGGCACGCCGGACCGATCCTGCCCGGCTGCGCGTTTCTCGGTGAAATACGCCGCCCCTTTGCCGGATGTAACAGCGGGGCCTGCGGTAAACTTTTCGGGCAAATTGCCGTTCACATCGCTGTCACGCCGCCGGGTCGGCGTCACTGACGAGCCTGATCGATAACGACCGATTGTCCAGAATTCTCGTAACCGGCGGCGCCGGGTTCATCGGCTCGCACGTCGCGCACGCGTTGATCCACCGCGGTCACGCCGTGACGGTGCTCGACGACCTCAGCGGTGGACGCACGCTCAACCTGCCCGACGGCGTCACCTTCGTCAGGGGCAGCGTGACCGACGCGGCGCTCGTAGACCGGCTGTTCGCCGAATCCTCGTTCGAGTATGTCTACCATCTCGCGGCGTATGCGGCCGAAGGACTCAGCCACTTCATCAAGCGTTTCAACTACACGAACAACGTCATCGGCAGCGTGACGCTGATCAACGCCGCCGTGAACACCGGCGTGCGCGGCTTCGTCTTCGCCTCGTCTATTGCCGTCTACGGCAGCGCCCCGGTGGCCGAGATGACCGAAGCGCTCGATCCGCATCCCGAGGATTCGTACGGCATCGCCAAGCTCGCGGTCGAACAGGAGCTGCGGGTGTCGCGGGACATGTTCGGGCTCGACTACATGATCTTCCGGCCCCACAACGTCTACGGCCCGCGGCAGAACATCGCCGATCGCTATCGCAACGTGGTCGGCATCTTCATGAACCAGATTCTGCACGGCCGGCCGATGACGATCTTCGGCGACGGCACGCAGACGCGGTCGTTCACCTACATCGACGACATCGCGCCGCTGCTGGCCGACGCCATCGACGTCAGCGGCGCCTGGAACGAGGTCTTCAACGTCGGCGCCGACGAGTCCTGCAGTCTCAACGATCTCGCCCATCGCGTGGCGCGCGCGATGGAGGCCGAGCCGCGGATCGAGCACCTGCCCGCGCGAATGGAGACGGCGCACGCGCACTCCACGCACGACAAGGCGCGGCGGGTGTTCGGCAACCGGCCGCAGACGAGCCTGAACGACGGGCTCGAGCGGATGGCCCGCTGGGTCCGGATCGAAGGCGCGCAGGCCGCCTCGCCGTTCATCGCCATCGAAGTGACGAAGAACCTGCCGCCGGCCTGGCGCCCGTCATGAGCGATTCGCCCACGGACGCCTGATGTACGGATCCAAGACCATTTCCGTCGTTTTCCCGGCGTACAACGAAGAGCTGTACATCCGGCGCGCCGTCGAGGATTTCTCGCTCGACGGCCTGGTCGACGAGATCATCGTCGTCGACAACAACTCGCGCGATCGCACGGTCGAGGAAGCACGGCACACGCGGGCACGCGTCGTTCAGGAACCGGCGCAGGGCTACGGGCACGCGCTCCGCCGCGGCATCCGGGAAGCGACCGGCGAGATCGTGATTCTCGCGGAACCGGACGGCACGTTCGTCGGACGCGACATCCTGAAGCTGCTCGCCTACAGCGACGACTTCGACATGGTGTGCGGCACGCGGACGACGCGGGAGCTGATCTGGGCGCAGGCGAACATGGGCTGGTTCCTCCGTCTCGGCAACTGGACCGTGGCCAAGATGGTTCAGCTCCTCTACAACGGTCCGTCGTTGAGCGACTGCGGCTGCACGCTCCGCCTCACCCATCGGTCGGCGCTCGATCGTATTCAGGGCGACCTCACGGTCGGCGGATCCCACTTCCTGCCGGAGATGGTGATCGCGGGGTTGAAGCGCAAGCTGAAGATCGTCGAGGTGCCGGTCAACTATCGCGGCCGGATCGGTGAATCGAAGATCACCGGGAATCTGCGCGGCACGCTGCGGACGGGGTTCCGGATGATCGCGCTGATCGTCGGACATCGATTCGTGTGGAGCCGGAAAGCCGAAGCCGAATGGCGCGTCTGACCCCGCGGCACCTGGGAATCATCGCTGTCCTGCTCGCCGCTTCCCTGCCGTACCTCAGGACCATTCCCGACTATTTCGTGCAGGACGACTTCGGCGGTATGCAGCTGCTCGCGGCCAAGCCGTGGCACACGTTCCCGCGCTGGTTCACGATGCCCTGGATGGAGTTCATCTGGGGATACACCCCGGACGAGATTCGCCCGTTCACCGCCTTGTCGTATCAGATCACGGCAGTGTGGGGCCCATCGGCGCCCGAAGGCCACCACCTGCTGAACATCGTGCTGCATGCGGCGAACAGCCTGCTCGTCTTCGCCATCGCGCGGACGGCCGCTGGGGTGACCATCGCCGGCGCGACCGTCGCGGGGGTCATCTTCGCGCTGCTCCCGGTCGGCGCCGAGAGCGTCGCGTGGATCACGGGAAGGGTCGACAGCCTCCCGGCCTTCTACTATCTCCTCTCCTTTCTGACCTACGCCCGCTGGCGCGCGGATCCGGCGGGATCCTCCAGGCTGTACGTGTGGTCGCTCATCTGGTTCTTTCAGGCGCTCTTCAGCAAACAGAACACGATCACGATGGTTGCGGCAATCGCGGCGTACGACTGGATCGTGCTGCGCCGGCCGATCCGGATCTCGTGGGCCTGGTTACGGCCCTACGTGCCCTTCGCGGTGATGACTGCCGCGTTCCTGGCGCTGCGCTACGTCATCCTCGGCGAGGTTCTGCGTGAGAGCCAGCTCTCGTCGCAGCGATTCGCCGAATTCCAGGGCATCTTCACGCGACACATCCGGCGCATGATCTGGGGTGATCTGAAAGAGGTCTCGAGCTGGATCGTGTCCCTCGCGATCCTCTACGGTGCGGCGGCGGGCATCGCGATCGCGCGCGCCGGGGCTGCGGCGCGCGCCGCCACGCTGCGGCCCGTATTCTATTTCGGCGTGGTGTGGGTCGCACTCGGCCTCGCCCCCACCGTCGCCGCGGGATACGAATCCCCCCGTCATGCGTACCTGGCCGCGGCCGGCTGGACGATCGTCATTGCTCTCGCATACGAGGCGCTCCGTAGTGTGCGTGTTGGCGCCGCCTCACCTGAATCGTCGAGCGCATGGCGACACGTCGTGACCGCCGCGACGATGGCGATCGTGGTTCTGTATGGCGTGCGGCTGCACCGCGAAGTCTCCGACTGGCGTCTTCGGTCCGCGGTTTCGGAGATGTCGACTCTCGAGCTGGAGCGTCAGGTTCGCGAGGCGCCGGAAGGCTCGCTCTTCCTGGTCGGCGTGCCTGTCGCCAGCTGGGAATGGGCCGCGCCGTTCGTCACACGTCCCCCTTACGCGACAACCGATCTGACGAAGCGGGCCCTGATCGTCATGCCCCGGTTGCTGCACTGCTGCCGTGGCCGGTACTGGGACGCTGAGACGCGAGAGGCGCTGCGTTCGTGGTCGGCCACCAGTGCACCCGTAGTTGCGCTGGTCGTGTCACCCACTGGCGAGGTGCGACGGCTCACCGACAGCGACGAGCCTCAGCTGCGAACGCTCGTCACCTACCTGCTCAATGTCGGATCCGGCGACAACCTCGACGGCGCCATCCTCGACATTCTTCGCAAGCTCGTCGCCGGCAGAGGACACATCATCAGGGGGTCGCTCGCGCGACCTCGTTAACTCCCAACCTCCAACTCCCCCGCCTCCGCGCGCGCACGATCGACGCGCGCTACGGCGAGGCCTCGCCAGAGCTCGTCGGCTGCGGCCGAACCGACGAGCGGCGGCGGGCAACTCCCAAAGAAGAGCCCCTCGAACCATTTGGGTGAAAGACGTGACAGCTGGGCAGTCAAGCCGACTTTCACCCAGCAGGTACGAATGGTTCTCTTTGGGCGTTGGAAGTTGGGAGTTGGGAGTTGACGCGGTTCTGTCCCATGAAAGGAACCATTTCAGTAGAAAACGGTCTAAACGTTGAACCGTCGACGGCTATTTCCCAGCTCGCCGCGCGACGACGGTCGATCAGCGCGCCGAAGGCGCGCCCGCCGGAGCGGAGCGGGGCATCGGGGCCCCCGCGAGCGACGGCGCAAGGGGTCTGGCGGACGACGTTCCCCGGGAGATGAAGTAACCCAGCAGCGAGAGAGCGCAGCGAGCGAGCCACGCGAACGGAGCGGGGCGTTAGGGGCCCCGCGAGAGAGCGTGTAAGGGGGTCCGGGGGACGAAGTCCCCCGGACTAAGGAAGGAGCGTTATGCAAGCCCTCTGGCAGGACCTCCGGTACGGACTCCGCGCCCTCGGCAATCGCCCCGGCTTCACCAGCCTGGCCGTGCTCACCCTGGCGCTCGGCATCGGCGCGGCGACGACGATCTTCAGCGTCATTTACAACGTAATGCTCGACCCGTTTCCCTACCTGGACGCGCGGCGGGTCGGCGCGATCATGATTCGAGATGCCAGCAGCGCGCGGCCCGGCGGGCGCACGTTCTTCCAGGTCGGCGAGTTCCTCGAGTACCAGGAACAGAATCACGTGTTCGACGACGTGATCGGCGGGACCATGGGAGACGTCCTCATGACGACCGCCGAAGGCACCGAACAGCTCACCGGCGGCCTGACCACACCGAACACCTTTCAGTTCCTCGGCGTGCCCGCCGTCCTGGGACGAACGCTGGTGCCAGACGACGCGAAGCCCGGCGCGCCGCCGGTCTTCGTGATGGCCCACAAGATGTGGGTCAAGCACTTCAACCTCGATCCCGGGATTCTCGGCAGGACGTTCACGCTCAACGGCGAACCGACGACGCTCGTCGGGATCATGCCGCAGCGGTTCACGAAGCTCGCGGCGGATCTCTACCGGCCGGTCGTGCTGAACCGCGGGGATCCGGCGCTCAAGGGCCAGTTCTTCATGTTCCAGGGGAAGCTCAAGCCCGGGGTCACGCTGGAACAGGCGGCGGCGGATGTCGACGTCATCGCCCGCCGCGTGGCGCAGCAGAACCCGACGCTCTATCCCAAGCAGTTCACCGTCAGCGTCGTGAGCTGGGTCGACAGCATCGTCGGGCCGTTCAAGACGACGCTGTACACGCTCGCCGCCGCGGTCGCGTTGCTGCTCGCGATCTCCTGTTTCAACGTCGCCAACATGCTGCTGGCGCTGGCAACCGGACGCGAGAAGGAGATGGCGATTCGCGGGGCGCTCGGCGCCGGGCGAATGCATCTCGTTCGCCAGCTTCTCGTCGAGAGTCTGCTGCTGGCCACCGGTGGGGCGGCGATCGGATGTCTGTTCGCCTACGCCGGCACCAAAGGGATCGCGCAGTTGATCCCTGACGGCTACATTCCGCGCGAAGTGGTGATCCGCTTGAACGTACCGGTGCTGGTGTTCAGCCTGGCCGCCGCGGTCCTGACGGCACTCGTCTTCGGATTGGCCCCGGCGATCCAGACGGCGCGGCGCAATGTCGTGGATTCCCTGAAGGATTCGGGCAAAGGCGTCAGCGGAGGCTTCCGGCGCAGCTGGCTGCGAAACGGACTGGTGATCGCCGAGGTCGCGCTGTCGCTCACGCTGCTCGCCGGCGCGGGGCTGCTGATGCGCAGCTTCATCGTGATGCAGCGCGTCGATCTGGGCCTCAACCCCGACAACATTCTCGTCGCCCGGCTGCCGCTGCCTCGCGGCCAGTACGACTCGGCCGCGGCCAAACAGCAGTTCTTCCAGAAGCTGCTCGCGCGGTTGCACGCCCTGCCTGGCGTCGTGGCCGCAACCGAAACATCCACGCTGCCGCCATATGGCGGGATCAACTCAGAGATCCAGATTCCAGGCAAGACGCCAACGGAGCGGTGGGACGCGATCTTCCAGTTGTGCAGCGAGGGGTATCAGCCGACGCTCGGCCTTCGCCTCGCGCGCGGCCGCTTCCTGTCCGAAGTGGAAGTGAACGCTGCCCGGCGCGTCGCCGTCGTGAATCAGACCTTCGTGGACAAGTACTTCGGCCCGGAGGATCCGCTCGGGCAGCAGGTACGTTTGAAATTCCTCGAAACGATGCCGAACGGCGCCGTGGAGAACGCGCTCTTCGACATCATCGGCGTCATGTCGGATGCCAAGAACAACGGCATTCGCGACCCGGTGCGGCCCGAGGTCTTCATCCCCTACACGATCACCGGTGCATTCGAGCGGGGCATCCTCGTCCGGACGGAGCGGGCGCCGGAAGCGCTCCTGAACAGCGTGCGGAAGGAGATCTGGGCGGTCGACCGCGGCGTCGCGATCACGCTCACCGGCACGTTGACCGGGTACTTGAAACAGTTCTCCTATGCGGAGCCCCGCTTCAGCCTCGTCGTCCTGGGCATCTTCGCGTCGGTCGGCCTGGTGCTCGTGGCGATGGGCATCTTCAGCGTCATCGCGTACGCGGTGTCACAGCAGACGCACGAAATCGGCATCCGCATGGCGCTCGGTGCGACGCAAGGCCGCGTGCTGAAGATGGTGGCGGGCGCCGGCCTGCGCCTGATCGGCGCCGGCGTCGTGCTCGGACTCGTGGCCAGCTACTTCGCCGTCCGGCTGATCGCGAACCAGATCTGGGGGATCCCGCAGTACGACCCGCTCACGCTCGGCGCCGTCGTCGGCGCGATGATCCTGGTCGGCCTGGCCGCGTGCTATTTCCCGGCACGGCGCGCGACGACGGTCGATCCGCTGTCAGCATTGCGGATTCAATAGGCGCCAACTCATCAACTCCCAACCTCCAACTCCCCCGCCTCCGCGCGTCGCACGGATCGACGCGCTACGGCGAGGCCTCGCCAGAGCTCGTCGGCTGCGACCGAGCCGACGAGCGGCGGCGGGCAACTCCCAACGGGATCGGTTCGAGAGAGCTGGGTGCAAGTCGCTGCGATCTACTTCGTTGTGACGTCTTTCGCCAAGATGGTACGAGCGGCTTCCGTTTGGGAGTTGGGAGTTGGAGGTTGGGAGTTGAAACGCCCGATCACCGATCACCGATCACCGATCACCGTCATGTGCCCTTCTCGAACTCCTCGGGCACCCGCGGAGCCTGTGGCAGTTGTCGATCGAGCGACTCGCGGTATTTCAGACAGCCGCGCAGGAACTGGGGCCACGACGGCACCTTCGGGAGCGGATCGGTCTTCTCCGGGAAGCAGCGCCCAGAGCTGGGGATGGTGCCAGCACAGCTCTTGACCTGAACTGTCGCGGTGCCGGCGGATTCCCTCGCGCAGCCGCTTCACCTCCGCGACGAGCGCATCACGATCGAAGTGCTCGAGATCTTCGTCCATCGTGTTGTCTCCACAACGGCCGGCAGGGCGCTGAAAACACAGCAGTGTCAACTTCCAACTCCCAACTTCCCCGCCTGCCCTGCTAGAAACTCCAGTAAGCGAGTGTGCCGGCGTCTTTGATCAGCACGCCGCGTCCGGCGGGGACCGGATGCGCCCACACCGGCGACTCCGCGATGGTGTAGCGCTTGATCAGATCGAACTTCGCGGGATCGCGCCTGGCGACGACCAGCTCGCCTTCGGTCGTCGTGGCGAGCAGCAGATCGCCCGCGGCGACGAACGACGCGTTCTCCGCCTCCCGTCCACGCGTCGTCCAGAGTGTCTTGCCGGTCTTGACGTCAACGGCGAAGAACTGCCCTCTGTTCTTGTGCGTCAATCCGAAGAGGTATCCGCCCGAGAGCACCGGCGAGCTCATATACATCGGCACGTCCGCGTTCTCCCACACCGGCTGCGGCGTCCACTTCCCCGCTGCCTCGGTCAGGCGAACCGCGGTGAGCGGTTTCTCGAGGCCGGTATAGATCACCAGGCCGTCGGCAACGACCGGCGTCACGATGTTCTGGTTGTACGGCGTCGTGAGGGGAATGCGCCAGAGCAGTGCGCCGTCCGTGGCGCTGACACCAACCACGTAAGAGCGTGATTGCGTGATCACCTGGCGGCTCTTGCCGAAGGTCGCCGCCACCGGCGACGCATACGCCGGGCCATCCCCCTTCCACGCCCACTTCTCGGCGCCGGTCGCGGCGTCGAGCGCGATCAGCGATCCGCTCTTGTTGCCGCCGACGTGCGCGATCACGGCGCCGCCTTCGACGATGGGTGACATTGCCACGCCGAAGTCCGGCGACGAGTCGTCGAATTCCTTGGCGTATCGCTTCTGCCAGAGAACCTTGCCCGTTGCCGTGTCGAAGGCGGACAACGCGCCGTCGATGCCCAGAGTGAAGAGGCGCGTGCCCGCAACGACGGGCGTCGCCTTCGGACCCTTCCCGTGACTTTGCGCCGCCGGGTTCATTTCATACGGCGCGGCATACCGCTGTTGCCAGATCTGCTTGCCCGATGTCAGATCGAGCGCGGTGACGGCCTCCTCCTCGCCGAGCCGCGACACTTGAAAGACGCGCCCGCCGCTGACGACAGGCGATGAGTGTCCGATGCCGATCTTGACCTGCCAGGCCTTGGCCGGCTTGTCCGGCCACGTCGTGGGTGCGGTGAACGCCGTCGCAACGCCTGACCGCGATGGGCCGCGCCATTGATTCCAGTCCTGAGCGTGCAGCGCGATCGACGCGACGACGATGGCGAGCGCGAGGATCGAAGCTCGAAGTCGAGCCGTGCCGGCTCCGGAACTGCCTCGATTCGTCGGGCGGCGGTGCGATGGTTTCTGGAACAGCACGATGATCCTCGTTGGCCTGTCAGGCCTGCGTCAACTCGAACACGGTCACTTCGGGCCGGACGTTGAAGCGCACTTGCGTGAGATGTCCGATACCTCGGTTGATGTAGAGACGACGGTTGCCGGTGAGCTCTATTTCACCAGCTACGTATCGCCGATTCCGCACCGGCAGGAGCGGCGGCGGCAGGAACGGCGGCTTGCACTGCCCACCGTGTGTGTGCCCCGCCAGAATCCAACCCTCGTACGCGCCCCAGCCTGGCAGGTCCACCGTGTCGGGGTTGTGGCTCAGGACGAGAGCGGCTCTCGAGCGGTCGAGCTGTGCCAGCCCGCGCTCAGGCCCGAATCTGTCGGCCCACAGATCGTCGAGCCCGACGATCTGAAGGCCGCCAACCTCGTGCATCTCGTTGCGGAGAACGGTAATGCCAAACGGCTTGACCGTTGAGACGATGGCGTCGGCAATCTCCGGGTGCGACCAGCCGAAACCGTAATCATGATTGCCGAGGATCGCGACAGTCGCCAGCCGGCCCTTCGGGAAATGCTGGTAGACGGTCCTGAGCTGCGGCAGCAGGTGGCGATGATAGCTTGCGATATCGCCGGTCAGGACGACGATATCGGGATCGAGCGCGGCAACCCTCTGGAACGTCGCGGTCACATAATTGTCGTCCACACGCTGGCCGACATGAATGTCGCTGAGCTGCACCAGAGTTCGGCCAAGCAGCGCGGTCGGGAGATGCCGCAGCGGAAGACGCCGGCGGACGATCTCGAGCCAGTGCGGCTCGATACGCCAGGTGTAGAGACCCGCGGCGGCGGCCGTCGCAGCCGCCGCCGCGGCGAGCCGGATGAATGTCCGGCGACTCAGCGATCTCGAGGCGCTCCGCATGCGCGACCCGGGCTGCTGGTTACTTCGTGGCCGCGGGCCATTTCCCATCGGGCATCGGAGTCGAACGGAGCCGCGCTGGATCGATCACGACGTGCTTCACCCGCAGGCGCCTCCACGTGTAGGTCACGTGGACGAGGCCGTCCGCCGCCTGGATGACGGCCGGATACGAATACTCGCCCGGCTCGCTTTCGAGGACGGCTCCCGCTTCCCACGTCTTGCCATCGCGTGAGAGCGCAACGTTCAACGGCGACCGCCCTTTTTCCGTGTGGTTGTAGACGATCAGATGCCGGCCGTCACGCAGGGTCACGGCGTCGGTGCCTGCGCTCGGGTTAGGGAGCGCGGAGAGTGTGACCGGACCCCAGGTTTTCCCCTCGTCGTCGGACCAGGTCTCGAAGACGCGCCGCGACCTCGAGCGGCCGACGGCCTGCAGACGCCCTGCCGGGTGAATGAGGATGCTGGGCTGAATCGCATCGATCGGATCGCCATCCTTGGGGCGCACGATCGTCCAGGTCCGGCCGCCATCCGTGCTCCGCTCGAAGTGCACGCGCCACTTGCTCGGCTTCTCCGGCGTCTCGGTGCTCGAGCCGCTGAGGAGCGTGCCATCGCGGAGCGCAACCGGCTTGTTCTTCACCGGCCCGAGCACACCGTCGGGCAGCCGCTGCGGATTCTTCCACGTCCGCCCGCCATCCGCCGACGTGAGCTGCATGCCCCACCACGTCTGCGGCGTCGGACCGACTTTGTAGTAGAGCGCGAGCGTCCGGTCGGGCATCTCGAACAGGACAGGATTCCAGCAGGGGTGCCGGGTGCCATCGGTCTGTCCGGTCGCGACCTCCACTGGTGGCGACCAGGTCTTCCCGGCGTACCGCGACACCCAGATGCCGACGTCCGCGGCGCCTTCGCGGGTGCCGCCGAACCATGCCGCAACGAGCCCTTCGTTCTTTTCGACCGTTTCGACGATGGTCGAGGCGTGCGCGCTGGCGAACGGCGCCTGCTCGAAGATGAACTCCGACCGGACTATCGGGCCGGCCGCGGAATCCTGAGGTTCGCGGGCATCGGCCGCAAGTGAATGCGACACGGCGTATCCGGCAACGAGCGCCGCGGCGAGGAACGTGGTCTTCGGCACGAAGGTGGAGAAACGCATGTCTGGTGAGGAGCTCAAGACTGGTGCGCGAATCGCTTCGCCGATCGCTCCAGTGCCTTCCGCCGTTCTTCGTCGCGGTCGCGCGGTGGAGCGGTGGTGGTCAGCGAGTTGATCAAACGATGGGCGGCGGCCGTCACGTCTTCCACCGCCCGGTCGAACGCCGCCTCGTTCGCACGGGAGGGCCGCGTCGTGCCACTCAGCTTGCGCACGAACTGCAGCGCCGACGCGTGGATTTCGTCGTCGGTGGCGGGCGGGTAGAAATTCGCGAGGGTCTTGATATTCCGGCACATCTCGGGCTCCGCAGGTGGCTATGACAGGGACGAACGACGCCGCCCCGACATGACGATTGTACAGAGATCCCGCCAGACGCCGCGGGGAGCTCAGCCTTCCGCCGCCACTGCCGCGATGAGCGCCTTGATGTAGCCGAACGCGAAAGCAAACCCCTGAAGATTGCCGGTATCGCCTTCGATCGACGGCACGTGGTCCGGCATCATCATGCCGTCGTAGCCGATTTCCTTGTAGACGCGCATCGCCTTCAACATGTCGACGTCGCCGTCGTCGATGAAGGTCTCGCGGAAGTTCGCGAAGCCTCCTGAGATGTTGCGGAAGTGCACGTTGAAGATCTTCTTCCGCGTGCCGAAGTAGCGGATGACGTCGAAGATCTGCTCGCCCGGCTTTTCGAGCATCTCCGAGACCGTGCCCTGACAGAAATTCAGGCCATGGAACGGGCTCTCCGCGATCGACATGAACCGCTTCAGGCCGTCAACCGATCCGAGCACCGTTTCGATGCCACGCCAGCCCTTGCCGCGGGGCATGCCGGGATCCTGCGGATGACAGGCGAGGCGGACCTTGTATTCCTCCGCCACAGGAACGACGCGCTTGAGGAAATACGTGATCCGTTCCCAGTAGATCTCGTCGTTGATCGGCCCGGCGGCGGTCAGCGGCGGATCCTGCTTCGCCTCGGAATACACGAACGTGCTGTACCGGGCACGGCCGCGGCCGACGGTGGGGGCGCTGCGCGGAACGCCGATGAACGTCAGGTTGTACTTGACCGAGGGAATGCCGGCGCGCGAGGTATTGCGGATCATCGTGCAGATGTCGTCGATCTGCTTGTCGCGGTCGGCCGTCGCGAGGAGAATCGCGGGAGACTCACTGCGAGAGATTTCGCTCGAGCTGAGCGGCAGCGGCACCATGTCGAGCGTCAGACCGAACGATTCGACGTGCTCGCGGCGGCGGGTCAGCGCGTCGACGGTCCATGTCTCATCCAGTTTTGCGGAAGGCAGCCGGCTGCAGATGTGGTTGACCCCGAAACCGGCGAGCACACGCAGAATCGAGTCGGAGTCACCGTGCTGGGTCCCGGCTTTCATCCGTACACGGGAGGCCGGCGTGGGCCGGCGGTCCTGCGGCTCGGCGGCGACTCGAGCCGAGACGACGGCTTCGGCCAGGGAACCGGCCGTCAGTCCAGAGCCTGCAATCCTCACGAAATCGCGGCGATTCATTGAAGCCTCCACACGCGTCTGCGGTGAGCGCGTCAGCTGCGCGGACAACGAGCTCCCGTCAATCCGGACGGGGGAAGGTCATGTTATTGCAGTTCGGACGGGGCGGCCACAGGGAGGCTGAAAATGACCAGTGAGAACTCCCAACTGCCAACCTCCAACTCCCAAGGAGCTCAGCGCCGATCGACCGCGAGCGTTTTGGGAGTTGGAGGTTGGAGTTTGGAGGTTGACACGTCCATTTCGACTCTCTCCGCGCGCTCTCATCTCTCTCGATCAGGGTCCGGGCACATCCGGGCCCGGCGGCCGGCTCGCGGCAACCACGCAATACAGCGCGGCGCCCATCGTGACCGCGACATCGGCCACGTTGAAGATGCCGGTGCGCAGAGGCCCGATGCCGACGTTGAGAAAATCCCGGACGGCTCCCAGCACCAGCCGATCGATCAGGTTGCCGAGCGCGCCCGAGACGATGAGCGCCAGCGCGATCGCCTCGCCACGCCCCAACGCATGATTCCGCACGAGCGGCACCATCAGTCCCAGCACGACGAGCGCCGGAACCGCACCGAACACCCAACTGCGCACTGCGGGAGGCAGATTCGCGCCGACGCTCAGGAATCCGCCCGGGTTCTCCGCATACGTGAGCCGGACCGTATCTCCGAAGTACGACAGCGAAGGTCCCGACCCGATCGCGGCATTGGCAATCGCCTTCGTCGCCTGGTCGCACCCGACACTGCTGACGATCAATGCGAGGAGAAGAAGGAGACGTGTGCCAGCGGTCATGCCTATGCCTTTTGGTGTAGGGATCATACTCGGTTCAAGGGTTCAGGGGTTCAGGGGCCGAAACGAATTTCGTGAGCTGACAGTAAATGCAGATCACATGGGGGAAGAGAGCGGGGAGGCGATGCTGGGTTCGTGGCGGGTCTGGATCGCGATTCTCGCTGCTCTGCTGATAGTCTGGCGGACTTGGGTCTGGATGGGATTGTGACCACGGAGGCTGGGCAAGCCTGTAAGGCTTGCGTGACATCCGGTCTGTGACATGTCGCTCAAGATTATGGCCGTGCTCAGCGCGGTCTGTATCTGTGGCGCTATCGCTTCGGCGATCATGAGCTGGGCCAGCAATCGTTCCGCGCTGTTCAACATGGTCTTTGGCGGCATCCTCGCAGCCGCCGTTCTTGCGGCCGCGGTGATCATCGCATTCCTGCTCACACAGGCGGCATATCCCAGTTGATCGTCCCTCTGCAGACCAGCAGCGCTGACGCGCCGGATCACTCCGCGCGCAGCGCCTGCAGCAGCTCGCCGCTCAGGGCGGCGCGCGTGGCGGCGACGGCCGACAACAGGCCCGCGGCGAGCACGGCCGCGAGGAGCAGCACGAGACCGATGCCTGGCGTACTCCCCCGCTCGAGCCAGGCCGGAGCAATCGCGATCAGCGCGCACCCGGCGCCGGCCACCACCCCCGACCCGAGCAGCAACGCGGTTTCCGCGAGAATCATGACCGTGACGTGCCGCGCGTTGTAGCCGACGGCCCGCAACAGCGCCAGCTCGCGACGCCGTTCGAGCACGTTGCGGAACATCACCGTCGCCACACCGAAGGTGCCGAGCAGCAGTCCCAATCCACCGAGCGCCTGGAACGTCGACAAGTAGGTGTTCTCGACTCGGTGGAATGCCTCGAGGCGATCGATTGTGCTGACCGCATCGACCCCGAACGGCTCGAGCTCACGCTCGACGACTTCGGCAAGCTTCGCCGCATCCCCGGCCGATTTGACGTCAGGCGCCGAGATCAGGAAGAACCTGAATCCCTGCTCGCCGGGAAACAGCCGCACGAACTGGTCTTCGCCGATCACGATCTCACCCTGTAGCACGCTGTCGCGCAGCGCGCCCACGAACCGCAGCACCAGCGGACTCGCGGCGCCGGCATCGACCGACATCGTGTCGCCGAGGGACGCGTGCAGCACGTATTGCAGCGACGTCGCGTCGGCAATCGCGGGCACGGTGCCGTCGTCGGATTTGCGCTGAAGCAGCAGCCAGGGATTGGCGCGCTCGGCATCGGTCTGAGCAAGCGATGACGCGAACCGGAAGCGCGCGTCCTCGATGAAATCGGCCTCGGGCGCGATGATCGTCGGATTCTCGGGCCGATACAGGTTGAGGCAGCTGGCATCGTCTCCCGGCCTGAGCCGGAAGCGGCTGAAGCGCACGCGTGAGAGCTCGGGGGCGCGCAACAGCAGCGCGTCGCGACCCGCCGGCTGGTTCGGGTTGTGGACGATCGGCACTTCGGACTCGGCCAGCAGCGCGAATCCCCCCGTTCCGGACAGCGCGTCGCCAGGGTTCGCGCCACCCTCACGCCTGAACGCGTCGACCGAGACGATGATGAAGGCGGCGGATGCGACGAGAGCGGCGGACAACACCGTACGGCCAGGCCGGAATGCCGCGCCACGAAAGCCGAGCCGCGAGACCGCCCAGGTGCCGCGCCCGCCGATCGCACGCGCGTCGTGCGCGCGAAGCCACGACGACAGGAACATCAGAAAGGACGTCAGCAGCGCGACGCCCGCGCCGAAAAACGCCGCGGCTTGCGTGCCGCTGCTGATGAACCCCAGGGTCAGCAACGACAGTCCCATCAGCGCGGCAAGAACGGCGAATCGCGCCGCGCGGCGCGGACGGCGGGATTCGCCGCCCACGGACTGCTCGAGCGAGTACGCGCCGAGCAGCGCCCGTGGCGATCGACGGGCGACGGTGCGCAACGAGACCAGCACGCAGACGAGGGCGGTCAACATCCCCCCCGCCGCTCCGAGCAGCAGACTCGGCAGCGTGACGTGCACGTTCAACAATGTCGTGCCGACCGCGCCCACCCACCATGTCCGCAGGCCGTAGACGATGAGATGCGCGTATGCGATGGCGCCGGCCACGCCGAGCACGCTGCCGGCGAGCGCCAGCATCGCCGCTTCCGCCAGCAGCATCCATCTGACGTGCGCGGCCGTGAAGCCTGACGCCCGCAGGATGCCGATCTGACGCAGCCGCTGCTCGATCCCGAGCCGGAAGAACAACATCGCCAGCAACACCGCCGACACGACGATGAAGAAGCTGAAGTAAGTGAAGTACTCGCCGAAATTCGTCGCGCCGGTCGATGCCTGGAGCGCCATCTCCCGCGCCGGCGTCAGGATGAGCCCCTGAGAAACCGGCGCGACGGCCGCACTCAGTCGAGCCCGGAGCCCGTCCGCGATTGACGCGGCGTCCTGGCCGGGAGAGAGAGGGAATCTGAGTCCCGTGACGTTGCCGTATCGCGTCGCCCAGAGTTCGCGAGCGCGTTCGTACGGGATGAAGGCCTTGGGAGTCGCGCGATGTTCGTCCCAGTAGTGCTCGTCCTGCTTTCGTACGCGGGCGAGGTCCAGAGGAAACGGCGGGTCCCAGTCCGCGAGATTCTCCGCGCCGGTAATGCCCGGATACTCAGGGGCAAGACGCCGATCCGCGGCCACTCCTCTCATCGGCACCAAGGCGACAACCGTGAACGTCGCGTTGACGGTGCGGATGCCGGCGGCGGAATCCCACAGGTAGTACTCGATCGTGGCGGTGTCTCCAACCGCCGCACCCAGCTCGCGGGCGGCCCAGTCGTTCAACACAATCACGCCGGGACCGGGGATCGGCGATCCGAGATCGGGAGACGACTGGCGGTTGGGCGACGGCGCCGCGGGAGCATTGAGCAGCAGGCGAACATCCAGACCCGTCACGAGGGAATAGGGGATCTCGCGATCGCGGATCCGAATCGTGTTGGCCAGATACGTGAACAGAGGAAGCGGCGTCAGATCGAGCGCCTTTGCCACCTCCCGCACCTGCTGCTCCAACGGGCTGCTGATGATGCCGCTGTCGCTCTGCACCATCAGCGCGGACCGGTCTTCGGTCACCAGCACCTTGATACCGAGATCGTCCAGCGTCACCGCCGATTTGAATGCCTTCTCGACCGTATCGGAGCGCGAATCGCCGGCGACGAGGATCGTGTTGATCTGGCCCGCGGCGCCGAGATCGCGCTGAATGCGGCCGAGCGGCGCAAAGACCGCGCGCACCTCGGCCTGCTGCGGGCGCAGCGAGAACTCGCCGAGCGCGGTCGGCGGGAGCACACCGCCGAGGGTCAACCGCAGCGTGCGCGCGACGTCTTCCTTGTTCGCGAAAAGCGATTCCAGCGGGATCGCCGACGGCTTCTGCAGGCGCGTGAGCAGCACATCGCCCGCGGCCGCACCCAATTCGGCGGCGAGCGCGGCCGAGGCAGACACACCGCTCGGAGGCTCGAGACCGTGGAACCGCCAGAACCGTTCGTCCACGCCATACACGAGCACGCTCGAGGCGCGCCTGCCCGACGGTTCGTGGGTGACCATGCCGGTGGTCGCGACGAGCGGCGCGGTCGCGACCGATCCGCGAGCGGCGACGTCGGCGGCAAGCGCATCGCGGAAGAAACCGCTCGATGCGATCACGTGTGTAGTGCGGCCGAGGCGGGACAGCGCGAGATCGCGCAGGCTGCCGCGGACCGAGTCGCCGACGAGGAGCGCGCCGCCGAGCACGGCCACCGCCCCCGCGACACCGAGCGCCACGGCGAGATTGGTGCGCCAGTGATAGGTGGCGCTCAGCCAGATGAGTCGCGTCAACGACATGTCCGTGGACTGTATCAGCTCGAGTCAGTATCGCCCCGACGCGATGGTGTGGTCCGGCTCATGACTATGCCCTGATCAGCGTTCCCGCATTCATCTCGTACCTGACCGGAAACTTCGCGGCCAGCGCCGCGCTGTGCGTCACCACGATCAGGATGGTCTGCCTGGCCGCGTGGAGCTGGAGCAACAGGTCGGCAACCGTGTCGGCGGCCGCACGATCGAGGTTGCCGGTCGGCTCGTCGCACAACAGCAGGAGCGGGCTGCGGATGAGCGCGCGGGCGAGCGCGGCACGCTGCTTCTCGCCGCCCGACAGTTCCGCGGGGCGATGGTCGAGCCGATCGCCGAGACCCACGTGCGCCAGCAGGCTGGTCGCCCGTTCCGTATCGTTGCCCTCTCCACTTCCTGTCCGGCGCTGCCGGCGCTACCAGCGTCGGGGCGAGCACGTTCTCGAGCACCGAGCACTGGGGCAGCAGCGAGTGATCCTGGAAGACGAAGCCGATGCGGCTGTTGCGGAACGCCGCCTGCGCCCGCTCGTTCAGCGCAAACGGATTCTGGCCGTCGAGGGTCACGGTGCCAGACGATGGCGGTTCGAGGGCGCCGAGGATGTAGAGCAGCGTGCTCTTGCCGCTGCCGGAGGGCCCCATGATCGCGATCGCCGCGCCGCGGTCGAGCGACAGCGAAATATCGGTGAGGATGGGGATCTCACCTCGCGGCGTCGGGTATTTCTTCGCGACGTGTTCGACCTTCAGCACGAGATCAGCTCGAGGCCGCAACCGTCCGATAGACGTGCTCGGCGGCTTCGGCCATGCGGCCGACGTCGTAGTGCTCGCGGACCCCGGCCGCGCCCGCCGCGGCGAGCGCCGCGGCCTTCTCGGGATTGCGCAGGAGCTCGAGGTAACCAGCCGCCAGCGCCGACGGGGTCGCGTCCACGATCAGCCCGCCACCGGTGTTGTTGACGATCTCGGGAAACGCACCGCGCCGCGGCTGCACGACGGGAACGCCGCTCGCGAGCGCCTCGAGCAGGAACAGCCCTTTCGGTTCCTCGTAGGTCGCCGGCACCGAAAACAGATCGAGGCTCTGCAGGAACGCGGTCTTCTGCGCGCGATCCATTTCGCCGCGGTACTCGAACTCCTGTTCGAGCCCCCATTCGGCCATCTTTTTCTTGATCTCCGCGAGATACGGCGCGTGCTCCGGCGGCAGATAACCGGCAGCCACCAGCCGCGTCCGGCCGATCCCCGGCGTACGGCGAAGCTCCCGATAGGCTTCGCACAGGACATGCAGGCCCTTCTCCGGCGCGATGCGCGCGAGGTACCCGATCGTGAACGGATCGTTCCGCCGCGACGGCCGCGGCGTGAACCCCTGCATGTTGATGCCGAGCGGCACGATGTACATCTTCTCGCGCGGAAGCCCGAGATACTCCGGCATGTAGTCGAGATGGTACCTGACTCACCGGCAGGAACGCGTCGACGTGACCGCTGGCCGACCGAATCAACCGCATCGCCTCGGAGCGATACGGCTCGCCGAGTCCGTCGAGGAACAGATCCTCACCCTGCAGCGTGCAACAGATCGGCGCCCCGAGCTCGCGCTTCAGCGGCTCGGCCAGACTGAGCAGCAGCGCATACGGCAGGTTGATGACGTCGAACTTCTGTTCCCTGACGAGCCACTCGAGGAGCTTGCGGATTTCCTTCGACTGGAACCCGTGCTCGCCGCGCAGCATCGAGACGGTCATCTCGCCCAGGCTCTTCGGATCCACCTTGATTTGACGCTTCGACGCGAGCCGGATGACCCACGGCGCGTCCCACAGGCGATCGAACACCCGCGGCGTCCGTCTGAAGAGCGGCACCTGCTGCTCGAGAAAGACGCTGATCCCGCCGAAGAACACCTGCGCCTGGCTCACGTTCCGCTCGTCGGTGCGGGTCGGCGTGTACACCGGCGTCAGGATGACGTCGTGGCCGCGCGCGAGCAGGGCGGCGGCCAGGGCGTTGTCCCGCAGGCAGCTCCCGCAGTACATCTCGCCGGCGCCGCCCGTGAACGACAGGATCCTCACGCGTCGGCCGCCGCGAGGACCGCGTCGGCTGACTGTTGAAACGATCGGCGGGCGTAGAGGTGCTCGAACAGGTTCCCTTCGTGCGGCTGATCCCAGCTGATCTGGTTCGTCTGGATCGCGCCGATATTGAGGCGATCGACGAGCGGCGACGCGAGCAGGCCATCGACGAGGCGGCGGTCGCGGGTCAGCGCCGACACGACCAGCGTTTTCCCCATCGGCTGCGGCAGCTGGCTCACCTGGTCGGGCGTGAGCGCGACGACGGCGGCGTAGGGGAACAGGAACTCACGATTCGCGAGCGGATGATCGGGGCCGTCACAGCAGACGACGGTCGGCTGCAGATACGTGCAGCCGTCGAACGTCGCCAGGCGCGGAGACCCGCGATGGTCGAGCGTCACTTCCCGTGCCCCGGCGTGTGCAGCCCGCTGTCGTGTCGAGGCCCCGGGTCAGGCCGTGCAGGATCGTCCGCATCTCGCGCATCACGCTGGCTACGCGCTGCATGTTCTTCCGCACCAGCGCATGCGGCATGCCGGTCGTCGCCGTCAGCTGCAGCACGTAGTCCTGCGGCGACTGCTCCGCATCGCCGAGCGGCAGCGTGTCGTTGAGGAAATACCCGGCCGCCTCCCCGCACATCGCAATCAGCCGGTCGAACGGAATCCGCGCCAGCGCGGCCCGCGCCGCCGCCTGCCGCTCGGGCCGCAGATCACGACGGATGAGACCCGGATTGGCCTGGCTGATCTCGACGAAGGGCTCCCGCGTCCGGTGATGCGGCACGCGGATGACATCGAGGCTCGTGTACGGAACGCCGTGGCGAAGGATGGGAAGATGGAGCATGGTTACGTGCCAGTTTAACGCAGGCAGGCGCCCGGAATCCCTTCCGGCGGGGCCGGAAGCCAGGACTGGGCATCGGATGATCAGCCTCAGGTACTTCAGGGCGACCAACTCGTGCTCTCCGTATCCTGCCGCGCGCTTGTAGCGCTCCACGTCCCCTGGTTCGCCGATCGCCTTCGCCGGGTTGTCTGACAGCTTGACCAGACCGCGGCCGTTGGCGCGGACTGGTTTCACGACCAGCGACACCGGCCCGTACCAGGCATCGTCGATCATCACGTTGTCGAGCAGGTCGTTAGTCAGTCCGGTCCCCCAACCATAGCTGACGCGAATGCGGCCGGCGAAGCGCTTCTGCGCATCCAGGATCAGCGGCAGGTCGAGCGCGTCGCTCGGGACGAGCATCTTCTCTCGAGGATCGACATCGATCGCGGCATAAGCGCGGATCACCCGTTCACCGAAGCCGAACAGGTCGCCCGAATCCCAGCGGAATCCCTTCCAGCGGCGGAGGTCGTCGTCGGAGACCACGGTGAAGAAGAAATCGGTGCCGAACGTGTCGGGAAGAAAGATCGACAGCCCCCATCCGTACTGTTCCCACCAGTCATCGATCACCTGCCGCTGCGCGCGGCGCAGCCATGCGGGATCGGCGTCGCCCGTGTCCAGCATGCCGGCGATGATCATCGGCAGCTCGTGCGCCGCCGTTCCCATCGGGACGAGGCCGGCGGTCATCGCCGAGTAGGTGTTCGACGTCCCGAGGAACGGCCCTTCGAACGAACCGCCATTGAGCTCGTCGCGGAGCACTTCGTCGACGTAGTGCTGCCAGGGTCCCGAGAAGCGCCGCCGTGTGCCGAAGTCCGAAAAGACGATGTCGGGGTGCGCGCGGAGGGTGGCGATTTTCTGCCGAAGCCTGCCGATGCCAGCCGCGAAGATCGCCTCGCGTTCGAACCTGGTCAGACGGCGGAGGAGCGTACCGGTAGTAAACCTCGTTGACGATCGACAGCGCGATCGTTTCCCAGTAGGTGACCTCGGCCCAGCGTCCGGTGAACTCCAGCACCAGGTCGTCACCGCTAAGCTCGAGGTGGTAGTCCGGCAGCCGCAGGGCGCGCAGGAACTCGAGGTACTCCTCGTCGAACATCCGCTCCTGGTATTCGTTGGCGCCGCGCAGATAGTGCAGCTCGCTGTTCGTGAACATCAGCGACCGCGCGTGGTCCAGCGCTTCGCGGAGCTCGCCGAGGTCCACAATCCGGCCGAGCTGTGCCTTCGCCGTTCTGTTCCGGAACGCGAAGGTCGTCTGCACGTCGGCGTACTTTCGCCAGATGAGCTGGCCCATCGTGAACTTGTAGAAGTCCGGCTCCAGACGCGAGCGGATGATGGGACCGGTGATGTCGAACATCGCGTTCATCGTGCTGTGATGTGGCTTCCGCCTCGTCGCCGCGGCGCGCTACGTATGCCCACTATGGCTGTGTTGTGCGCATACCCGCCCTGCAAGTGCCTTGCTTCCCCGGACGAGAAATTCTGTGGCGACATCTGCGCGATGCTTGGCGCGAAGCTGGTCAACCAGGTCGCCGTATCCTCGGAGATGCCATTGAAGGCCGATGAAGACGTCGCCCCGAGGTGCGCCTGCGGCCACGAGGGCTGTGGCGACACCCTGGTCAGTGGGCGTGTGAATTGAATCACGAAAGCCAGGGACACAGCCCGGCGCGACACATCTTTTCAGGCGCACGAGCTGTCGAGCAATGACCTGCGGCCGCTATTTCAGCGACCAGACCAAAACGGAGTCGGCGTCGCGAATGACGAGCGACGTACCCAGCACGACCGGATGCGCCCAGGTTTGAGAATTCGCCTGTAGCGCCTGACCTCGTCGTACTTCTCCGGATTGCGGTTCAGCACGAGCAAGTCGCCGTCGTTGGTCAACACGATGAGGTGAGGACCGGCGCTCTGAATCGCGGCGTTGGTGCCGCCGCGCCCCTCCGTGGTCCACTTGGCCGCGCCCGTCTTCGCGTCGAGACAGAACAGCTGCCCCTTGCGCTTGCTGCCGAAGCCGTACAGGAACGATCCGTCGGCGACCGGTGAGCTCATACATCGGCAGATCCGTGTTGTGCCAGATCTGCTTCGGCACCGATCCCGCGATGCGAATCGGCTTGCGGCCGAGCGGGTTCGGAAACACGGCCTCCGAAATCAATTCCCGATACTTGTTTTGTTCGCTTGTCGGATCTACGAGCCGCCCATGGAAGAAGCGCTGGTTGTCGACGCTCGCCGAGGTACAGGTCGTGGATCAAATCGACCAACGCAGGTCCATCGAGGCACTGCCGCCAACTGTCCGATTACTTGCGGTTGACGCAGCAGATGTGAATTCCGGAGAGAGCAACCTCAGAATCGCCGCCGCGCTGGTGACGCCGAACGTAAACAGCTGCAGCTGCCACTTGGCGTCCTCCGCCATCTCCTCAGCGAGCCTCTCGTATTCTGAAGTTCCAAGAAGTCCTCTCCTGTCGAATCCCTCGTCCGGCTAACGCCTTGCCGCTCAGCCGCGAGCGGCGCTCGATGTGTACTCGAATCACCGGCGACTCGCCGCCGTTCGTCGGCTGCAGCGGCTGGTTAGGCGGTGACTACCAACCCTCCCGGCTTACGCCACACGAGTGAATAGCGATTCAACAAGTGGCGCCGGTAGAGTACGCCGGGCAAGACACCGGCGCTCAGGGCTTTCATCTCCCGATACGTCAGCAGTGGCGGCCAGCACTCGGGGGCCGAGTGGCTCCAGCGGCCGTAAACGAGGCCGAACCCCAGTCGGGAAGTCATCCCCACCGCTGCCAGCGGCATGTCCGACCAAGCGTTGGCCGCCAGTCCGACCACAACCACCGTTCCACCTGGACGGACAAGTTGCGCGAAGCGCGTGAGCGATCGGCCCGCGTCCATGTGGTGCAGCGCCGCAACGGACACGACTGCATCGAAGGATTCCGGCTCAAGAGCGACCTCGAGCACGTCTCCGTGCAGCCACTCGATGCACCTCCCCTCGTGGCGCGCACGCGCTCTGTCGAGAACGGGCCGATTCAGGTCGAGGCCAACAACATGGCGCACGCCCGCGTCAACGAGCTCTGCCGCCAAAATGCCGTCGCCGCACCCAACGTCAAGGACACGCGAGGCGTCAGTCGAGAGTGACGCGAGAACCAAGCGATGGTAGTGGGTGTTCGCGTTCCAGAACCGGCGCATCGTCAAGAACAGACGTCGCTGTGTCTACCACTTCAGATGATATGAGAATCCGCCTAACGTTCCCGAATGAGCCGCGGCGCCCTCATGATCGCACGGGCGCCGTCGGCTGCATGCCGAGGTTAGCCGGCCGTTCACTTCGTAGTGGTAGCGCGGCCCCTTATTGAAGGCGCTCACCCGACCAGCGATCTCGGCCAGCCCAGAATGGACAATTGGGACAGGCGGTTCCGTCGGGATAGTCCACGCCCTCCTCGTGAGGACAACCGATGATGCGATCCGCCAGCACTGTTGATTTCGCCCCATGCGCCACGATGAACCTGGAGACCTCACCGGCGATCCCGATGTCAGAGCGCACATCGCTATCTTCGGAGAACCAGCGTTCCAGCACATAGGGCTCAGCGCCTTCAGCCTCTACAATGCCCACGGCGACCTTCGAGGCATGGCGGTCGTCGGGACCGTAGAATGCCACCGTCGCCACCGGATACCCACGGAAGCCTCGACGCGATTTCTTCTCCAATGGCCACAGAGCCTTGTGGTGCATGTCCCCTTACCCCGTCGCGGATAGATCTCCAACGCCGATACGGCCGACAAGGACTTTTAGAACGCCAGCGCCGCCCGGTTCTTGGGCTCAACGAGGCACGCCGCTCTCCATGACATCCCGCTGACCCTCGTCGCGTTCAGGCTTCCAGGGCCGGTCCATCCCGAAGTTCCACTTCGCCGACATCAGCACCGATCGCCTGAGCGATCACGCGTTTCGTCACGGCCTCGAAGTGCTCGTGCAGGACGGTCTGCAACTGGAGGAACTCCGGCCAAAGCGACCCATCAACGTACGACTTGGCGACTCTAACCATAACCGTCGTGCGACGCTGCCCGTGATATCGATACGGTCTGAGCCCGTGGCGCCGCAGCACAGCGACAAAAAGTGATCGCGACCACGCGTCGGTGAGCGAAAACCGAAACTCGACGGCTGGTTCGACCTGCTCGAGTTCGGCAAGGCGCGCGCGAATCCGATTCGAGGCATTTTCGGCAGCCCGTCGCTCGCCTTCCGTACCAGGCCGCGCAAATAGCGCTTCAATCTTCCGAAGCTTGAGAACAAGTTGCTGTTCCTCGTCGAGCACACCACGTCTCCGTCGATCCTTCGGTCTTCCTAGTCCGGCTAACGCGACGAATGAGCCGCGCGCTGCGGCGCCATGATCGCACGAGACGATGGGCGCATCGGCTCCATTCGCTTGTTAGCCGGCCTCGGATGTCGAGGAGCCGTCTCCTCCCGATAGCCACTCGAAATCTGCCCACACCGGGAGATGATCAGAAGCCTCATGCTCGAGAGACCGGACCGCGGTCCAACCCAACAGCTCGGGAAGAGAACGACGCGGTGGCACCCGGGCGGAACCATCTAGGGGGCGCGCTTCGACCGTTCCGGCGGCGCGGAGCGATCGCTTGAGATCCGGCGAGGCGAATACGTAGTCGATCCGAGCCCCGGGTGCCCACGCGGGCACGGTGAAACCGTGTTCTCGCGGGTGGCAGGCCCGATAGCAGTCGGCATAGCCAGCATTGGTCAGCCCTTTCAATGCCCAACGCGGCCACCCTCCTTGAATCGCCCACTGCGTACGGACCCACGCTGGAGCACCTTCTAGACGGAGCGTGTCTCCGACCATGAGCGTATTGAAGTCCCCGGCGACGATGTGTGGCGCACACGCAGGAGCGCGCAGTCGCTTCAGAAGGCTGCGGACCTCCGCACCGCGCCAGACCTCAAAGGGCCAGAGCGGTTGTGGCACCAGGTGAACGCCGTGAATGCTGACGCGGGGTCCGCCAAACGGCCGGAGCGTCGCTTGGACCCATTTTCGAGGGGCCCAAGGTGGACCGTGAAGATCAGACTGAATGATAGGCCAACGGCTGACAATCGCTGCATGCTCGCCACTGAAACGGCTTGCGGCTGCGACGCGATGAGGACCCACCACGTTTGCGATAGCCTCGAACGAATCGGTCGCCGTGACTTCAGTGAAGACTACGACATCGGGACACATAGCGCTGACAACGTCGCGGATTCGCTGCTCCCGGCCAACTCCTCCATAGAGGATGTTGTAGGTCATGACCCGGAAGGTTGGCATCGAGGACCGTTTAGGTGGCAAGGCTTTGACGGCTGGCCGCCTAACGTTTCCCGCTCACCCGCGGCACGCGCGCGAGGCGCACGCGGGAGCGGGCGCCGGTGCCGTCGGGTTCAGCGGGCTGTTAGGCAGCCAGTTGCTGATCGTTGATAAATGCGACGCCATCGTACCGCGGAACACGCTGGGAGACATCGAGCGCCACAGCGAACTCCACGTCGCTGGCGAAACCACGCTCGACCAATTCCCGACCCGAACAGGATTGGGCGATCACCTCGGTGAGTCTTGGCACGACACTCTCGAATACCTCGACAGCCACAAGCGCCTCGACCGACTTCTGCCCTGGGAGGTGGCGGAGTATCGCGCCCGCCCCGAGGAGGTCTTCGATCGCGGGTCTCATCGAATCATCCGGCCAGCGCTCCCCGGCCGGACAGACGTTGAAGGTTCTCCCCAATTGACTTGCGCGATGAGCCACGACGGCGGCATTGCGGAGACAGCCAGCAAGTAGCACCGCTGTTCTCGCTGCCGCACGCATCGCGAGCGCCGCGCCGTTTGGCGACGGGAGGATACAACGGGTCCCCCTGGGCGCGTTCAGGAATGACGCTGGAGACAGAGAATAGCGCGAGACGCCTCGTGGACCGGCCAATTCCGCATGATTGTCGCGAGCAAAGACCTCGCCTGAGGCGTGCCCACCGGTGTACGGCAGGATCGCGACGTCATGGCCAATCGCGACATCGACGCATGTCGAGAAGGAGAGTACGTCGACGATGATCGTCACGTCCGCAGGTGCCCGGTGGTCATGCCCGACAATGCCCCACTCACACCGACAGGCGGCCGTGCGTTGGTCGAATGGCGTCATGTTGGTTCAGCTGCCTAACGCATTGCCGCTCACCTGCGGCGCGCGCGAGACACGAGACACTGGACCCAAGGAACCGCTGACGGTCGGCGACGGTGCTCCGGGGCCCAACCGGAGGACGTGACCCGCGGGCAATCGCGAGGGACGAGGTAGTTGCGCAAGTGCCCGTCGTCGATGGCCCACACCAGCGGTTCGCACTTGGCTTCCGCATTGCGCGGCTCGAACACCTCGGTATCGGGCTCTTCGCTGACGTGAAAACGTTCATGCGTGTTTCGCCGTTGGCAGCCTAACGTTCGCGAATGAGCCGCGCGCCGTATCCCTCAGCGGCGCGTCGGCTCCATTCGCTTGTCAGCCCGCCCGTCCGGTGCCGAGTCAGCCCACGAGCGCGCCCGAGTAGCCAATTCATCCTTGACCACGGGCCAGTCGTGTAGGGTTGCGGGATCGAAGTCGGCGCCGTTTGGCCAGACCAGCGTGCCGACCTCAGTATCGAGGGTCACACCATTGAACGTCGCAAGGTCTCGCAACGGCCCGAAGAGAGCGCCGTGGAGAACGGGCTCGAAATTGATCGATTGTTGCGTGCCGTCAGCGAACGCGACCGACAGCGTATAGGGCCCCACAACCGTGAATCCAGTCACGCGGTGAATGGCATGAAGCATGTCTCACCTGAGTGGTTCGATCTTGACGGGTGGCTGGCCGGATTGCAAGAGCTCCCAATCGTGTTGCAGCTCCTCACGGTGAATCTCTGCCCAGGCCTCCACGAGCCGCTGCTGCGTCTTGGGCAAGGTGCCGCCGAGACACTCGATGGTGTCGACGGCGAACACGGCCGCCTGGTCCTGGTAGTACGCGTGGAAGTGTGCGCGATGGTGCTGCCCGCCGGCCTCGACGAACATCCGAATGACGATTCCGAAGAACCGAGATAGTTCCGGCACGTTCGAACGTTAGCATCGTCCGACGTGCCGTGTCGGGCTAACGCTCGCGCTTCAGCGGCGCCGCTTCTTGACGCCAGCGAGCGGCGTCCGCTGCAAGCGCTTGTTAGGCGCCGAGCTCGGCCGCCACTGGTACTCGGGCCTCAGTTTTACCGCCCGCAACCGCGAGTACACCTCAGTTCCCTCGGGCTTCAATTCTGTCGTCGTATAGTCCGAAGACGTCCTTGATCTCCATAAGCTGCCACCGCACCAAGTAGCCTTCAGGATTAGGTACGGCTCTGCGTATTGTTTCCATGCGGGCCCGAGCCGGTCCACCGCGTCGTCAACGTCAGACGCCCTTACGAGGACCAGCCGATCCTCGACCTTCATCATGCCTGAGCGCTGCCCCTCGACCTGGATAGCGACGATTCCCCAGACACAGAACCATCCCTCCTTAGCCGGGCGTGCGTATTGGGAGCGCCCTTCGATCGCCGAAACCCATAGCTCCGACAACCTCGGGTCGTTTCGCCAGTCGCCGGATTCTGTTGGCCGGAAGACTCCCGTCTAGCGTCCATGAACCTTTCTTCGGATTGCGCGACTTGACGCCGGCCTCAGGAAAGTCGACGCGTCAAGCTGGCCAGCTGCCCCTTCAGCGTCGCTCGGAGTCGAGCGTCCCGCTGTCGTGGTGAAAGCGGCGTCAACTTGGCGAGCGGAACGCCCCTCAGCTGGACAGAGAATGTGACGGGCCGTGCCCCGAGCCTCTCAAGGCCAGCCACCGTGAGACGAAAGTCCCTCAGTCCACGGACAGTCATTCCACTTCCGCTTTCTGGTTCGAGTGCGCCTAACGACCGGCGTTGAGCCGCGCCGCGCGCGGCAGTGATTCCACCGCGCGCGGCGCCGGCTCCAACGCCATGTTAGCCCCCAAGTCGTTCGATGGATCGAGCCAGGTTGGCCCGGGCAGACACCTCGTAGCGAGCCCGGAAGTGATCCGTGCTGTAGATGTGTGGCCGCGCCAAGAAGGTCTCCAGAATCTCACGTCGCTTGCGGCGAAACAGAAAGCCCGGCACCCACGAATACTCCTGACGGACCTGTCGCTCGTACTCATCGAACCGCTCGACCGCCGCGCCGAGAATCGCGAGGTCCACGTCAACCACAAGCGCCGCGTCCGGCGAGGTCGGTGTGGCGTCGTGTTTCGTCGCCAAAACAAGCCGATGGACCCGCTCGCCCACCGAGCTGGCCACCCCGTGCTGGATGGCGGCATCTCGCGCCCACGAAGCACTCTGCTCTTCATTGTCCTGACCGCGGACCTCGTACACGGCGTCGTGAAACCACAGTGCGAGTTCGACTTCGTGGACCTTGTCGGCAAGGTGGCGTGCCTCATCGAAATTGACGAAGCATTCATCCAGGTGTTGGATCGTGTGGTAGCTCCGATGCGATTCCCCGTAGCGGGTCCTGACGGCGGTGTACAGATCGGCCTCAGGCAACTCGACCCCGAGCCCCTTCCACGTTGCTCGCCACCGTTCGATATCCGGCATTTGCTTGTGGGGCTAACGACAGGCATCAGCCGCAGCGCGGTCATGATTATTCGCGCTGTCGGCTGCATGCCGTGTTAGGCGACCGTCAATGGATGTGTGCATTCTGTGGTGATTGCCTACGTTGGCATTGCCTCAACGATACTCATCGCGGAAGCCGTTGGCACGACGGTCGCCAACTCAAAGCCCGCCTCGCGCAACAGGCCAGCGTATTGTTGCTCCGTACGTTCTTGTCCGCCGAGCCCCAGCAACATGACGAAATCCATGATCTTCCCGGCGTGCGGCTCGTCAGGACCTGGAATCACCGTTTCGATGAGAAGGAGGCGACCAGTCGGAGTAATGGCGCGGCGGCAATTCCGCAGGATACTCACAGCCCGATCGTGGTCCCAGTCATGAACGATCCATTTGAGGACATAGGCGTCGCCTCCCGCGGGCACTGATTCGAAGAAGTCTCCGCCGGAGATGTCGCAACGATCCGCGACCCCCGCTGCACTTAGTGTGCGCACGGCACCTTCGATCACGCGAGGTCGATCGAAGAGAATTCCCTTCAGGTGAGGGTTGGCTTGCAGAATCGCGCTGATGAGGGCGCCGTGTCCACCTCCCACGTCAACGAGCCTTCGAATTTTGCCGAAATCGTACGCTTGGACGACGGCGGCATCCACACCCTGTCCAAGCGACGTCATCGCCTCGTTGAAGATCTCACCGTCTTGTGGATGACCGATAAGGTAATCGAAGAATTCGACGCCCGCGGTTTGCTTGAAGGATGGCTCGCCGGTCCTCACGCTGTGCATGGCTTGAGCAAACATCGGCCCCCAGACAGGCAGACCGACCATTCTCATCCACTGGCGAAGAGAACCAGGAATTCCGCTCCGCAGCAACTCACTGAGTGGAGTCTGCGCGAACCTGCGAGGCTCAACCTCGGAAAAAATACCGAAGCTGGTGAGCAACCGAAGCAACCGGTACAACGAACCAGGATGTGTCGAAGTTGCCTTGGCAATATCGTCACTGCTTTGAGGACCGGTCGCTACCAGGTCGGCGATACCAAGCTCTGCGGCCAAGTTGATCGCCGTGCAGACGGTGGTGCCTTCACTGAGCAGAAACATCTGGATTGGTGGCGGGAGCGAGGCGATCACACCGTTCTGTTCGATCTCAAACTTGAACGCCATTGGCACTCCTCCGTCGTTGCCGAACACGATGTTCAGGCTCGCCTAACGTTGCAAATGAGCCGTTCGTCGTCAGCGGCGCGTCGGCTCCATTTGCGGGTTAGCCAGCTGCTTAGGTGTTGCGGTATCTCCGATTGTCATGACGGTATCTCGGGCTTCGAAGCCAGCTTCCAGTCCACCTGCGCGAACCGGCCGGCGTCGACCATCGGAGCCAGGAACGTCTTCTTGGCCTGCTCGATGGCCACGTCGAACACGGCGTAGTCGGGGCGGGCGCCGTCGACGTCGTTGAACCCGTATTCCTCCGAAAGCGCTCGGGTCGTATAGATACCGCCATTCTTTCGTGCGACGTGGGAGTCTGCTGCAAGGGCGGCCACCGCGCGGCCGACGAAGCATGGCGTCTCGGATCCGCCCCAGCCCATGGCAGCGGCCTGTGGATTGCCGAGGGCATCACGCCAATTCGCCTCGGTGACGCCGAACCCTTCGAGAATGGCCTCTGTCCGCATGAAGCCCGGGGCAACGGCCACCGCCGTCAGGCCGGACTTGCCGAGATCGTTTGCCAAGCCAAGGACGAGGCGCTTCAGCAGGGTCTCCATCAGGTCGAAGTAGAACGCGCCGTGATACCCGACGTTGTCTTGTTCGACCAGTTCCACAATCAGCCCGGCTCGCTGCTGCACCATCAGGTTCGCGCCGTGCCAAGCGGTCATGACGTGCGGCCAGATCCAGCCCTCGACAAACGTCTTCCCCTCGGCCGGTGTCTCTTCGAGGAAGTTCTTCCAGGAAGCCGGTTGCCCGGTCATGACGATGGCGAGTACGTCCAGCCGGCCCTGCTCGCGACCGACCCGCTCGAACAGCGCGACGACTTGGTCCTCCGCGGTGTGGTCAACTCGCACGGGGATGCCCGTACCCCCGTCCGCAGTGACCATGTCTGCGGTTTCTTCAATTGTCTCGGGCCGACCGGCGTTGACATGGCTCGACACGTTCGGCCTGCACACGACTGCTGCGTCCAGTGCAGTACACCGTGGCCCCGGCCTCCCCCAACATCCGTGCGATTCCTCGCCCCGCGCCACGTGTGGCGCCGGCTACCACGGCCACGCGTCCGCTCAATGGTATGGGCATGGCTTCTCTCGTCGTCTGGCTAACGTCGTGGCGATCACCTGCGGCGCGCAGCGCCGGCAGGTGCATCGCCTTGTTGGGCAGCACTCCAAGCGTGGCGTGTGGCACCGCTACGCCTCATTGTAGGCTCGCTCAAGGGCCGCTACGTCGAGCTTCACCATCGTCATCATGGCCTCCATCACGGCCTTCACTCTCCTGGCATCCTTGTCGCGGATCAGCTCGATGAATCGCCGCGGGACAATCTGCCACGAGAGGCCGAACGGATCCTTGATCCAGCCGCACTGGGTAGGCTTCGCCCCGGCCTTGACCAGTTTGTCCCAATACTCGTCGACTTCGGCCTGGTCCTCGCAGTCAACGTAGAGCGAGAAGCCTTCGGAGAACGTAAAGTACGGGCCCCCGTTGTAGCCCATGAAGACTTGACCACCGACGAGGAACTCGGCGGAGGTGATCGGACCGTCCTTGCCGGTGCGGGCGACGTTCCTGATTTCGGAGTCCGGGAAGGTGGCGGTGTAGAACTCCATGGCCGCCTCGAGCTGATCGTTGAACATCAGGAATGGTGTCACCTTGGTCATCGGAGATTCTCCTTCGTCGCGGATGGTAACCGAAGGCCGCGCATCCATCCCGAGGCGCGCCTCGTACTGTCTGCCCAACGGTCGCGTTCACCAGCGGCCGCTCACGATCGCGTCAGCGGCCGTCTGGTGCAACGCGGAGTTAGACTGCTCCCGATGGGGTCACATGCAAGATCCGTCAGGCAGAGACTTCCTGACGATACCTGCGGCCCTCATTGCCAACTCCACGTTCTTCGGACTCTTAGGGTCAGCCATGAGCATGTGGGCAATCACGCAGCCGCCAGCCAGCGGGCGACCAAAGACAAACGTGCCACGACCGGACCCCGAGAGCATTGCCATTGCCTTCTGCGAAATAACCCTCACTTCTAACTCGAAACCGTTCGCCCCAAACTGATCGACGAGAGCAGCAGGTTTCGGTGACACGCGAGAGTGCGCATACTCCAGGCTGCTTGGTGTCGCCTTCTTTCCCGGGTCTGACCAGGCAGGACCCTTCGGTACATTCCAATTTGCCAGTTGCGGGTACTCCGTCGAAATCTTGCCGATTTCCACGTCTATTTCGTCCAAGTATCGCTTTACGGCCCTTTCGTCAAGACTGTCCCGCAGTTCCGCAAAAGGCCGCACCTGTGCCCACGCGTCAGAAGCGAGCAAGAGGCAGACAAGAGCCGACCAGATCAGATGCCCACGACGTCTCACGGATGGTCTCGTCAAAACGCTGCTCCTCGAAAAGATGCCGGTCTAACGGATTGGGGCTGACCCGCGGCGGCCGCTCACTGATCTTTGAATCAGCGATGTCCACGACGCGGCCGCCGACGGGTCCAGTCCCTGTTAGACCGCGACACGATCAATGAACGTGCCCTTCGATTGCCGCGAGGGCTGTATCGTATTGCCGAATAAGAGCGTCTTCACGGCCGGCAAAATCCTGCGTCAACAGAATGAACCCGCCGTATCCCTCTCGCAGCACGACTTCGACACCCCTTCTCCGGAGGTCCATGTAGACGTCGGCGACGATTTGGCGTCCGAGATTGCTGTAACCCGCCTGCCGCTCATAGACCCGCGACACTTGAAGAATGAGATCGTAGGGCCACTCCTCCAGCGCGGCGGTCTCTCGAGCAGACACCCACGCGGTCTCGACAATGTTCGCAGGGTTGAACAATCCTCCAGTGACTACGTCAAGCCGTGGCAATTCGCCTTGGGCAGCCACTTCTTCCAGCATCTTGTGAATCGAACGATGAAACTTCATGGCCCGTTCCGCTGCACCGCGATTACTTCGCAGTTCGGCGACAATCGCCTCGACCGCAACCTGCGACCGAAGGGCCTGTCTCCGATTGTCACGCCATTCGTTCAAGACGAGCGCCAACAGCACACTGAAAATGATCAGCGCTGACTCAAACAGCGCTCGCGGCAACCGACGTGACCATTCGCGCCTGGCTGTGCGGCGAGTATCCTTCGAGTCGACCGGCGAAACCAAATCGTCTGTGTCCATGAACGGCAGCTCGTCGCGGTCTAACGTCGCGGCTTCAGCCGCAGCGGCCTCATGATCGCGCGGGCCGCTGTCGGCTGCAAGCCGTTGTTAGGCCGCCCTTCTTCACCATTTGGTTTCGGCCCAGCTCATATCCTGAACCAGCCGCTGTTCCAAATACTTGAGCTGTTCAACCAGCCCAAGCACCGCTTCGCGTACGAACATTAGCGCCTGATGTGCGGTCCACCGTGTACACCGCGAACGTGCCGTACCGACGCACCGTCAACAGGTCTGGCCTGCGAAACTGCGATGCGTAGTCGGCCGGGACGACTCCGTCGTGACTCCAGTCTTGCCCACTACTATGGACGATGAAGTTCCGGAGCATGCCAGATCTAGGACGACGTCCCGCACCGCGTCGGTCGGCCAGACCGAGCACCCGAACATCAGCCGGAACAGATTGTCGAGCTGACGGCCTCGCTCCTCGAATGAGACCCTGCGTCGAACCATCTTCACGAGGGTCGGCAGGTCGCAAGACAGCGCGCTCTGCTGTCCGTCCTTGGCGAAGTGCCTACGGAGCTGTTCCTCGCGGTGTCGAGTCCGAGGCTCACCACATCGATGAAGAATGCGTCGAGACGCGAAACGGCCAGAACGACGACGCTGTCTGCCAGTTCTGGCAACAGCCTGATGTCACTCTTGAGTGCGGGAGTAACGGCGGTCGCATACTCCAGGAGAGCCACCATTCGCGCCTGAACCGTCTGAAATGCGCTCTGCAGGGATGGTCGGTTCAAATCAACCATGGTGTATCGCATGATTGTCGGCCTAACGTCTGCGCTTCAGCCGCGAGGCTGCCTCTTGATTCCACGCGGTCTCGTCGGCTGCAAGCGCGGGTTAGGCGGCAGCGAGGACCCGACACGCGGAGATGATGCCGGCGGGACTGACCGGTCTCCCCGATCCACACACAATCGAGTCTCTGGAACCGGAACGCCTCGCCGCTCTACTTCCTGACGTGCTTCATAGCCGCCGCGTGGGCACGATCGCGCCATACACGGAACCGACCACATCGGCGGCAACGCTTTCGGCAGCGGTGATCGGGTTCGCGTCGGGTGTCGGATCAGGAATGAATGCCGTGACCGTGCCGTCGATGGCGCTGCCGACCCTGATGCCGCGGACCCAGCCCGGATTCGTTTGCGGACCTGAGAGCGAATCGGCGACGTACAGGACATCACTCTTGTCGATGAACAGCCCGCCAGGCATGCCGAACTGTTTCCACTCGCGGAGGAACCGGCCAGCCTGGTCGAAGATCTGGATCCGGTTGTTCCTCAGGTCGGCCACGAACAGCCGGCCTTGCGAATCCATCGCCAGGTTGTGGGGGGTATCGAACTCGCCCGGTCCCGACCCCTTCCTGCCCCATGCCATCACGAAGCGGCCGTCGCTGGAGAACTTGACGATGCGCGCGTTCGAGTCGCCGCCATGTCCATCGGAGACGAAGACATCGCCATTGGGGGCGACCGCGACGTCGGTGGGCCGGTTGAACCGATCGGGGCCATCGCCGGGCGTGCCGGCCTTGCCGAGCGTGAGCAGCAGCGCCCCGCTTGGGCTGAACTTGAAGACCTGATGCCCCTGACCAGACGAGGCGTTCGTGCCGTCAGAGGCGTCGGTCACCCACACGTTGCCGGCGCGGTCCACATGCAGCCCGTGCGGTTGAAGGAACATTCCGGCGCCGAAACTCCTGACGAGCGTCCCGCTCTCGTCGAATTCGAGAATCGGCGGCAGAGCGGAGCCGGCACAACCGACCCCGCCACACCGCTCGACCACCCAGATCGATCGCCCATCGGGAGCGATGTCTACGGCACTGACCGCTCCCCAAACTCGCCCGGCCGGGAGCTTGGCCCAGCCTTCCACCGGCCGGTAGGGATTCGGGCGGTCGTTCACCGGCGCGACCTCCACCTGCGCAAGGGCCAGACAACCCCACAAGGCGAGCGCAGCCGCTTCCCTCAGGCCTGGCTTGACCTTCAACACGTTCCTCCGTTCAGTCGTGTCTTGTCGGGGCAGCGACGGTCTGTTCCCATGATGGCTCGACCCGATTCAATGGATTCAGGCCTCTATGGCCGATTGTGATGTCCGCCTAACGTTGCGTTTCAGCCGCGGCGGCCCATGATCGCACCAGCCGCCGACAGCTGCAAACGCGTGTTAGGTCAGTGGCGACCGCAGTGACGAAGTTCAGGTGCCGGAATTCATGGGGCCAGGGGAATGCTCACCGTGAACGTTGCGATCGGGTTACTGCCACGGATCGTGTGCTGGTGCTTGCGCGGACCTGTAAGTGGACCCCGGCTCGGTCGAATCCAGCACTGCGCGCGGACGCCGTGCTCGACTTGGCGCGGGACATCTCGGTCGGGCCGATTCGAATGTCGCTGTTCGACCCATTCGTCGTGACGTCGAGTCCCACGTCGTTCCCAACCACCTCGAGCCGGACGTCGCCCTCGTCGGCCTTCAACTCGACCTCGCTGGATCGAAGTGGTCGTAACCTGGCCGTTGTGCCTCCGGCCAGGTTGCCGCTGCCAGCCCACTTCGCTTGGTAACTGACGCCACTCACCTTCACGGTGAGTGGCCCGTCGAGACCCGCGTCGATGTCCGCGCCCGGAGAGGCGTAGCCTTCGAGGACACCGCGTATGTCGAGGTCCGCGATCGTCATCCTCTGGTGATTCGCTGTCAGTGTAGCTCGTACGTCCCGCTCTGTGGAACCTGAACGACGACGTTCACCTCTGCCGGGCGCGAGCCCTTCGCGAAGAACGACCGAAACGATGTCACGCCCTGGGTCAGCTGGACCACCCGGATCTGCAACCTGCCGTCGATGACGCGCAGCTCGGATGGTGACTCGGGTGTCATCGACAGCGGTCGCGCCGCCGGGAAACGGGTTGCTCACGGTGATTTCGACCCGACCCTGCCTGCCGCTGATGCCCGCGAGCTTCACGAAGCCGTACTCTGAACACACGTCAATCGCACCACTCGTGAACTGAGTCGTGTCAAAGGTGTGGACAGTTGCGTGTTCGAGCCGCGCTCAAGCGGACGCGGCCCAGGGTCCTGAACTTGGGAGGGCCAATCTCGCCATCCGGTGCTGGTGCCTTGCAGACACTCACGCGGCCGCTTCGATATGCCGGGTCGGTAGCGAACTCCGGGCCCCATTCCTCCCTGGTACCGACCGCCCAGGTCAGAATCACCAGCGCTGCTGCGGTGAGGAGGCCAAGCAGGATGCGCTGTCCACACACCACGTACTACGCGCACGTCAGGACGAGGTTAACGGATGATACGAATTCAGCCAGAACCGCGACTCCAAGAGTTGCGTGCGCACGGAGCATATCGGGTCCGGCTAACGACCGCGCTGAGCCGCAGCGCAAGCACGTTCTCTTCCACAATGCGCTGTCGGCTCCAGCGCGCTGTTAGCCTGCGTATCACGCATTGGGTTGTAACTCAGCTGGCCAGGCGGTTCGCTTTGGCGGCGCCGATAGTTGCTTCATCAACATTGGGACGACTTGAGTGGCGATGAAGCCTGCCTCGCCCCAGTGGACAGCCTCCTTATAGAAACTGCGCGCAGCCTCCGCTTTGCGCGCCGCGTCGAAAGCCGGTTTCAAGGCATCATCGGCCTCGGCTAGGGCCACCTTGCACTTGAGGTCGGCAATGATGGCCAGCGACGCATAGAAGGTCGCCCGATTGCCGGCGACAATCTTCTCCTGGTCGCTTGTTGTCTCGATGCTCCGGCGTCGAGAATCGAGTGCCCTTTGCCGCAGCTGTGGAGCGTCTGCGCAATTGACCGCAGTCGGCGCTGGAGCGGAGTCGCTACCGCCTTTGTTCGCGCCATAACACGCGGCAGCGATAAGGCCGATAACCGCAACGATGATCCGACTCCCTCGGGCCATGAATTCCCCCTATGCGAACTCCAAGGACGAACTTCGTCCCAGGTAGGGCGCACGCGCGATCTGATCCATCTACCGTCTGAGCTCGGTGTCCGATCAGCAGGCTAACGCTGCGCGATGAGCCGCGGCGTGTTGTTCACGCCGTCGGCTCCATCGCGATGTTAGACCGATTTCGTGACATCTGTGGAGAGTTCAGTGATTGCGAACGCTCTGGCTACCAGTTGCGCGTATTCACTCGCCACAGCAGGATTCCTCGAGGCGTCCCATCCCGGCCGCGGCTCGCGTGGTGCGGTCTTGATGTCCGCAACAACCAGGCCGGCTTCGAGCCTCTGCGCCGCTCCGAGTACGGTCCCACTTCGGCCGACAATCCCGGATGATCCGTAGGACACGAGATCACTGGTTCGCCCGACCACATCCGCACGCACGACCGACACGCCGTTCTCCACCGCCCGAGCGATGTCCTTGTTCCTTGCTTCCGCGGGCAGTTCGGGCCCACCTCTTGTAGGAGGCATGCCATTGTTCGTCGGCACAAACAGGGCGGCCGCCCCCTGCGCGGCCATGATTCTGGCTGGTTCGTAGTAGGTTGAGTCCAGACAGATAACGATCCCGAACGTCAGATCGCCGACGGTGAAGACCGGCATCTTGTCGCCAGCCGCATAGACCGATTTGTTGATGGCCGGATAGAGCTTGCGATACACGCCGATGACGGAGCCCCTGTGAAACACCGCCGCGGAGTTGAAGAGCCGACCCCGTGATGCACGCTCCGTGAATCCGACGATCGTTGTGACTCGATTACTCGCCAGCGGCGCCAGCGCAGTGTCCAGCTGTCCAGCTTCGACGTCGATCGCGAAGGCCATCGGCCGCGGCGCGTAGTCAGCGAGGCCTCCGAGTACGCCCTCTGGGCAACACAGAATCTCCACGCCCTCGGATTCGCACCACTCGACTCGCTCTCGAATGAGACTCAGGGCGAGCTCTGTCGAACCAGCGGGAAGTAACGGAGCTTGGTAGGCAGCGACTCTCAACTGTTTGTCCGATTGGATTAAATACGGTCTAACGATACTGCCGTTCAGCGGCGTGGTTCCGAGCGCAAGCGAGGACCACGTCCGCCTGCAACGGCTGGTTCGGCAGCGCACAGGTGACACGCACGCTCAAGCAAGTCGAGCATCCCGCGTCACCTCCTTCAGGAACGCTTCCATGTCTGCCGCCGACCTTAGGTGATGAACGCGTTTCTGCTGGCGAGCCACAGACACGAGCTCTCTGTACTTGGGCGTCAGATACCGGTGGCATAGCCAGAGCACACGATAACTATTGATCGTGCTGCTGAGCATCGGACTCCGTTCCGGCCATCCTTCCGGGTTTGCAAAGAGACCTGTCAGCAGACGCTTCGTTACCCACAGAAAATGGATGAAGAGCGGCAGATCGATGTAGACGAGTGTGTCCGCAGAGGCGAAGCGCTCCCAGGCGGAGGCGCGGCAACCGTAGCCATCGATGATCCACGCATCACGCCGTAACAACTCCGCGTGCGCCTTTAAATAATCGTCGTGGGGAACCTTGCCGCCGCCGGCTCGGTACTGGATCACGTCCAATGGGTAGAGAGGAAGGTGGGTCAGTTCCGCCAACCTCTTGGAGAGGGTGGACTTGCCCCCACCAGTGTTCCCGAAGACGGCGACCTTCTTCACATGTCCCTTCGCAAGCTGCCGAACGTTCGGCTTCAGCCGCGGCGGCCTCGATGATCGCACGGTCGCCGTCGGCTGCAAGCGGATGACTCTTATTCAGCCCTCCCCCTGCGCACCTGCTCATTGTGAGTAGGCTCAGCGCAGGGACATGCGCGCATCCGCGCAGGAGGAGAGCTGAGATGAGATTCTACAACCGCCAGCATCGTCACTATTGCGGGATCGATCTCCACGTGAAGACGATGTACGTGTGCATCCTCGACGGTACGGGTCAGGTCCTCGTGCACCGCAACGTGCCGTCGACGCCGGAAGCCTTGCTCGAGGTAGTGGCCCCGTACCGAGACGACCTGGTTGTCGCCGCCGAGTGCATGTTTACGTGGTACTGGCTGGCCGATGTCTGCGCGGCGGAGGGGATCCTGTTCGTGCTCGGCCACGCGCTCGCGATGAAGGCCATCCACGGCGGGAAAGCGAAGAACGACAAGATTGATTCGCACAAGATCGCCGTCTTGTTGCGTGGCGGGATGCTGCCGCAGGCCTACGTCTATCCGGCGGGGATGCGGTCCACGCGTGATCTGATCCGTCGGCGCTTGCACCTTGTGCGGAAGCGGGGCCAGCTGCTCGCCCACATCCAGAACACGCGCGCGCAATACAACCTGCCCGCGTTCGGGCGAAAACTCGCCTATAAGGCCAATCGCACGGGGGGGGTGGAGCATTTCGCCGACCCGAGCGTCCAGAAGAGCATCGAGGTCGACCTCGCCCTCATCGATCACTACGATGCGCTGGTCACGGATCTCGAACTGACCATCGTCCGCGAGGCGAAACGTCACGATGCCGATGCGTTCCATCGGCTCCGGTCGGTACCGGGTATCGGCAAGGTGCTCGCCCTGACGATCCTCTACGAGATCCATGACATCACGCGCTTCGATCGCGTGCAGGAATTTGCCTCCTATGCCCGATTGATCAAATGCACCAAGGAGTCCGGTGGCAAGAAGCTCGGGACCGGTGGCGCGAAGATGGGCAACGTCCATTTGAAATGGGCCTTCTCGGAGGCCGCGGTGACGTTCCTGCGCCACAACAGCGCCGGGAAGAAGTTCCTGGCGCGCCTTGAGAAGACACACGGCAAAGGCAAAGCGCTGTCGATCCTCGCGGACAAGATCGGGCGCGCCGTTTACTACATGCTGTCGCGAGGCACCGTCTTTTCGACGGAGAAGTTCCTCGCGGCGTAGCTGGGAGGGAGCGGCCGAGCCAGACGCCTAACTCGAGCCACGGGACCGAGCTCGTAGAGATCGCGCAGCACGCGTGCGCTATCAAGCGCCCCGAGCCGTCGATCATGAGCCAGAGGTCCGGCAGCGAATAGCGTTTGAGGGGACGTCCGCTCTCTCCCTGCGATGCACCCGCGTGCTCAAGGCGCTGCCCCTTTCCCGAGCCTGGCGACTACGGACGCGCGTCAGCGACGTCGCTCGTCATGAGGAGGCCGGTATGAGGGTACCGAATGAGTTTCTAGGCCGCGCAGGTCACACGAGCTGTGCGCTTCGCTCCGCGGAGCCTGAGCCTCAATAGGTGTTGGGTCCTCGATCCTCGATCAGGGCCAGCGCTGGAAACGAAGACGGCACTGAAGAGGACGCGATGACTCGGAGGTTACTTCTTACGGTCGCGCACCTTCTTGGCTCGACGACCGGACGGAGAAGATCCACCCACTTGACGGCGGGAGGGCTGATAGGTGTTGGGCGGCCACGTATCTCCTTGCTGGCGGTCACTCAGCCTTCTCTGTCTCTCGTTCAGTTGCATGCGAGGCGGTCGCTAATCGGTGTCCGTCGGTCGCGAGGCCCTCGCACGGGATGCATCGGCGTTTGTGAATACCGCAAAGATAGACGGCTGTGATTCCAGGAACGCCGCGAGATCGCGCAAGGTCAGACCAAGTTGTGCCAGGCGGCCCTCGTCGACGAACATCTGGCAATTCTCCGGCTCGAAGGACGTGATGAGCCCCTTCGCCTGCGGATCGAACTTCTGATGCAACAGATCGACGATGTCCGGCGCGAAGTGGCGGCGATTCGATGATCGTGGTTCCGACGGCATGCCATGATCGGCGGTCACCGCGAGGAGATAGCTGTCCCCAACTTGTGCCTCCAGCGCTGCCAGCAGCCGCGCCAACTGATGATCCATTTCGCCGAGCGTGACGCGGAGCTCGTCGGAATCAGGGCCGTATTTGTGGCCCACAAAATCCACACCCTTGTAGTTCATCAGGATCAGATCCGGTACGCTGTCCATGCCCACGCCTTCGCGGGCGATCATCGTAGACATCGCATCTACTTCGAATGCCGGAAACAGTGCGGAGTATCGCACCGCGATGGGCGAGTCGATTCGATGGCCCATCCAATCGGGGCTGGCTGTCCACAAGGCTCTGGCATCTCGGTCCTTTAGATACTCCGGCAGCCGAAAACACGTGGTGTTCGTCTTCCAGTGGCCCTCGTCCTGATCGTAGCTGGCGAGCACGACGGTGGCGCCGTTCAGCTGGCACGCCCCATGTCCTGCGAGCGGCGTGGCCGCTCGGTCGATGCTCCCCTGCGCCAGTATGACCGCCCGGCCTGCCGTGGCGAGTTGCAGGACGTCTGCCAACGTCAATGCCATCAGATCTTGCGGTATCGCACCCGCGAACATGTCTAGGCGCCGCCCATTTCTGAAGTCGTACACACTGATGCCCGTGACTCCATGCACACTGGGATCAGCTCCCGTCGCGATGGTCGAGTGACCGACGGCGGTGTTCGTCGGCAGAACGTTGACCTCTGCGTTGGCAAACCAAGCACTTCGCCGGCGAAGTGCGCTGAACGTGGGCATAAACGCGGCGTAGCGTTCGAAGTAATCGCGGCGCATCCCATCCGCAACGATTAGCATGACCGCGCGCGGGTTCGTGAAATGATCCTGGAAAACTGGCAGCACTCGCCCGGTCGCCGTGGAGGGCATCCGCAAGCCGAGTGCAGCCGCGAGCGTTGGGGCGACGTCCTGTTGGGTAGCTGCCCCCGAATACACCCCGCTCTTCACCGCAGGGCCCACGAACATCAGCGGAATCGAAACGTCATACGGCCAGGGCGAGCCGTGCATGTACGTGTAGTTCGGGTCAGGCCGAGTTATGAACTCTCCCTCACGTGGCACGACCAGGAGCTGACCGGTCCGTCCTGGGAAATATGCCCGGGCCCACATCTCTAGAAATCGCTGTCGCATCGGTGGCGTCGCAATATCGACCGGCACCTTGCGCAGACCCGAAGACGCGCAGCCACTCAGAACCAACGCCACGACGAGCACAACGGGGCCGCGACAGCCTGGTAACCGCAAAGAACGGACAGGGGTGCCCTGCGTACTCATGGCTACTCGAACCTCCAGGAATTGCCTGCCCCGGTGCGTCGGACCGCCCAACGCATTGGGCTGACCCGCGGCGGCCGTTCACTGACAAGGCGAGCCAGCCAATACTTGCAACGCCCGCCGTCGGGTCCAGTCCCTGTTAGGCGGACCACCTATGACATCCAATCTCTAACAGCGTGAAGTTCCACACGGCCATTACGAACTCTCACGCTCAACAGGTATCCGCCACTTCGTCCTGTGCGCACTTCATATCCATCCGAGACGGGCGGGACGACCGTGATGACTTCGACGACCCCTTTGTCTCGGGAAATCCCCGTGATATCGCGCGGATCAATGCTAGAAAGAGGCCTCCGGAAGCGCTCGGGCTGCAGGTCAACAATCGTCCGCTGACGAAGTGCGATGACCACGGCTTGAGCCACCTCATACGGGACGTCGGGCGGGAGAGCCAGATCCATGTGCCACGCACCGTCAGTAATCCTCCAAGACTCGAACCAGGTTGGATTTGATGGGCCGTAGATGACGACCCAGTTCCCTCTGCTCTCAGTGTCGCGTCCGGCCAGGCGCTCGGCGTCGAACTGACATCCCGGCCCGCTCAGCTGGAGCACGTGGACAAGCTTCGTAGCGACGCGCTTGCCCTCCACTGTCGGCGTTGACGCGACTGCCAGCAGCGCACACTCTGAGCGAATGCCTTCCGAAACTCTCTGAGGGTCGCTGATACCGGCCTTGACTGCCAATTCGAGGATCGCCCGCTGGTCAGCGGTGCTCAGGCTACGCCGTACGTCCCAGACCACCTCGCCACGCTGAGCGGTGATGGTCCCAGTGCTAAGCAGCATGCCAAGCAGGACAACTCTTGCCAATCCTTGGATCTGCCTTCTTCGTTCCATGTCTGGTTCCGCCTAACGCTTCCGGATGAGCCGCGCGCCGCAGGCGACATGAACAAAGAGGACCGTTTGGCGCGCCGGCTCCATTCGGACGTTAGACCGCGGATTATCGAAACGCGTTCTCCACGGGCGAACTATCCGAGCTGGATCTCCGACGGGACTTCTGGATTCATCAATGACGCGCCGCCATCGGCATAGATCACCTGTCCTGTGATCCAGCCGGCCTCTTCAGAACAAAAGAGTGCCACAACATTTCCGACGTCTTGCGGCGTGCCCAACCGTCCCATCGGCGTCCACCCGCGAGTGTGCCAATTCCTGATGAGATCCTGTGCCTGCGTCGGCAGCGTGTTCAACACACTGTCCTCCGTCCACCCGGGACTGATCGCGTTCACTGTGATGCCGCGTTTGGCGAGGGCCACAGCGAAGTAGCGCACGAGCGACTCAAGCGCTGCCTTCGCCGAACCCATGCCGACCCACGGCAGCAAGCCACCCGTACGACTCCCCTGCGCGTAAGTGATGGCGAAGATTCTCCCGCCCTCGCCCATCGAGACAACCGCCTCACGAACCCCGACGAGGAACGCCTTCGCCTGCGAATCGAACGCCGCGTCCCACTGTTCCAGCGTGATGTCCATCGGCGGCCGGAAGAAAGCCGGAACCTCGGGCCGTGCGTTGCTGACGAAGATATCGAGCGTTCCGAACTCCGCGCGAACCTTGCGGACCATATCGGTGATCTGTTCGGGACGCGTCACATCGGCCTGTATGAGCAGACCGTCGGAGCCGCGCTTGCGGACTTGCCCGAGCGTATCGTTCGCAGCGCGCTCGTTCTGATAGTAATGAACCGCAATCTTGGCGCCGTTCTCCGCCAGTTTCAGCGCAATTCCTCGACCAATCCCGCGCGAGCCTCCGGTGATCAACACGTGTTTTCCTGCGAGCGACATGTCAACCTCCTCGTCTGGTCGGTCTAACGAAGCGATGACCCGCGCCGGGCGGCATGCGCGAGCAGCCCGCCGGCGTCGGCGTCCATCGCAATGTTGGGCAACTCGGAATCCTCTTCCGACAGGGCTCATGTCTGGCAGGTACGCTCCGTTAACTTCAACGCACGGCTTGGTTCGTTTGACGAAGAGCTCGTCCCGCCTATATCACTGTCGTCCTACGGTCGGGCGCGATCGACTCCGTGCGGTCTTCCGGGATACGCGAGCGTCTGAATGACTTGGTTCCCGGCCCGGTGATCGATGACCGAGAGACCTGGACTCGTGCCCCCTTCAAAGGCGGCGAACGTGTAGCGCCCGTTCGGAGAGGTCCATTGATGACCAGCGATGGTGGTCGCCCCGCCCGACGGGCTCAGCATCGACGAGCTCGTAAGACGAAGGTCGGCGTATCGACGACCGCCATCTGTCGCGGGCGATGTCCGAAGACCGACGGTCAGCAGCTTTTCGTTCGCCGACAACTCCAACGTGTCGGGCAGGCTAAGCGTCGAGCAGTCCGTGAAGGTCTGGTCTTCGAGATCGATCACGGCCAGCTTGTTGGCCGTGCGGCGGCTGACGAACGCCCACTTCCCGTCGTGGGTCACGGCGAGCTCGTGCGCGCGCGGGCACCGTCATGCGCCAGAAGACGAATCCGGTCCGTGGGTCGAGTGCGCGACCATCGTTCGCGCCTTCGTTCGCCAGATAGAGCGTGTTCCGTCGTTCGAGAAAACGCCCGCGTGCACGCGGCCATTCGTCGTAAACGGGTTGCTGTCCCACGGACCGAGCAGCGTGTCGTCGTGCGTGTCGACGACCGCCACCCTGTCCGTCCCGAACAGCCCCACCGCAATGAGGTTCCCGCCCGGCTGGCATGCACGTGATGCGGGCGTGAGCCCGTCGGCAAGAGATCCGGGTGAGCACCACGCCGGACTCGACGTCGACGATGGCGATCGCCGGGCGGCGTGCCGAATTCTTCCGCGACGTAGAGCTTGCCTTTCGCGTACGCAAGGTCGCCAGGCTGCGAGTTCGGCGCCATCGCCACGGTCTGCACTACAGCGCCAGTGGCGGCGTCGAAACCCCGGATCGTGTGGGTGCCGCGATTGGCGACCCAGATCGTATCGTTCACCGACTGCAGGTCCGTTTCACCGGCCAGTGCGAACACGCCGATGACGACCGCCCCGACGAAACGAGCGCACAACGTTCTTGAAGCGCGACTGTGCCTGCTCATAACTCCTCCCATTCAAATCCGGCGACCAATGGCCTTCGTGACTCGTCACGGCCGTTGCCTTTGAGATCTCCCAGGGCACAGACAGTCGTGTCAGCGCCTAACGAATGGGTTTCAGCCGCGGCGGCTCAAGATGGCAGCAGCCGCCGACGGCTGCAAACCGTGTTAGGCCGCAGTCGTTTGTGCGCCAGAGTAGCGCAGGACCACGACTGTTTGATCATCCGTTTGCGGAGCTCCGGCACTGAACTGGTGGACCGCCCCCAGCAGGCATTGCAACAACTCGCCTGGCGTGCGGTCACTGTTGGCCTGCACACAGTCCAGAAGCCTCTGCTCCCCAAATTCTTCCTCGGCGGAGTTTTGCGCTTCCGTCATCCCATCGCTGTAGGCCACGAGCACATCGCCGGGATTTAACTGCATCGGCCGCTCATCGAATTTCGCCTGCTCGAAAGCTCCGACAACAAGGCCGCCGGTTTCGAGACGCAGCACCCCGGATTTCCCAAGGAGAAACGGCGGGTTGTGGCCCGCGTTGCAGTAGGTCAGCCTGCCATCAGGCGAGAGGGCAGCGAACACGGCGGTCGCAAAGCGAGCGTCAATCGCCCGACGCGCCAGCGCGTCGTTGGCCCGGCTAATCGTCATCGCTGGTGTATCTCCCCGGAGAGCGTTAGCCGTAAAGATTCAGCATGGCCGCCAAGAGGGCCGCCGGTGGCCCTTTCCCCGCAACGTCACCCAGCACAAACGAGAATGCTCCATTCGGCTCCGTGAAGTAGTCGAAGAAGTCGCCGCCAATCGCGCGGCACGGCACCGATGTTCCCGCAACTTCGAAGCCGGCGCCTCGGTAGAACGATTGAGGAAGCAGGGCACGTTGAATGCCGGCCGCGACCTTTAGTTCGTGCTCCCGTTTGGCTCTTTCCAGCAATTCCTGATAAAGGTGCGGGCCCTCCGTTGGCGGCTCGGCCTCTCCAGCCAGATGCAGCAGGAGCCGGCTGAAGTCGTACATTCGCCGTTCTTCGACAATCTCGCCACCATTCCCAAAGGAAAACAACAAGATGAGCGGAGCACTGAACGGCTTCCCCGTCGGTGGCAGTCCCATCAGCCCCCCGTTGTCAGTCCCCGTGGCCGTGACCGTCCACACGGCCCGATCCCCAAACACCAGGAACTCCTCAGTGTGGTGGCGCAGATCCGGAAAGGCAGAAAAGAGGGTTCGAAAGGTGCGCTCAACGGCCACGCGGCCGACATGACGTCCAGCGATCGGACTGTCCACTACGCAGTTCTCCGCGTAGTTGCTAGCGAGAGCCGCGGCATCATGGCGTGCGTAACCGTCCTGGTGACGCGCGAAGACGACTCTGATTTCTTCCGGTGTCATGTCGATTCCGTCGCAACCACTTCGATACACGGTCGATTGTCGCTTCTGCGACCTAACGGTCTGCGGTTGAGCGGCCGCGCTTTCCAGCGGTCCGCTCCAACCGTTTGTTGGGCAGCATCAGGGCTGCGGTTGCTTCAGCCGAGCCGCTACTCGCTGTGCCGACGTCCGTAGCACTTGCTTGACGTCGTCAAAACGTGTCTCCGGCAGATTGTTGAAGTCCATCAGTCGATGCTCGAACCTCCTTTGCTGGGTTGCCTCCTCGACGACGACCCGGACTTCCTGTAGCGCGGCCCTCCGGTGATCGTACTCCCCCAGCACTTCGGTACAGGCTGTCTCCAGCGCGCAGAAGAGACTAAACTTGCCTGTGGCCCTGTCGTCATCACACGCTCGGTCATCGTTGCGGTTCCAGCCGGATTCGTCCTTCAAGAGCGCATCTGCCTTCTCCAGAATGCGAAGGTCGTCCGTCGTAACGGGCTTGGGTCGCTCGAGCCAGAGGCCCCAGAGCGCTGCGCCGGCCAGCGAGAGCGCTAGTAGGCATCCTAGGAACACAACCACCATCATCGCTTTCTTGATAAGCGTCAGTTGCCGGAGGCCCCACTGGCGCCAGAGCCAGCGAAGGCCAAGGCCCGCCAGAGTCACCAGGAGAAGCGCTATCACCAGCAATACTTCAAAGCGCGTCATGGATGTCCTTCCTGCCGCGCGCGTGACTCATGTCCGCCCAACGTGCCGCTTCAGCCGCGGCGGCTCATGATCGCGCCGGCCGCCGGCGGCTGCAAGCGGAGGTTAGCCAGTTCCGTCGAGCCAGCGGTCTTGACCACAGTGCTGATCCAGCCGGAATACGCTTTTAGAGCACTTGGTGGAGTGCCGACGTATCTCAAGCTGACGCACGTCGTCGCGCAGACCTGCGTCGGGGCCAGGTCCTCCGCCAACCTTCACGGGCCTGCCCACTCGGATCGGTGGATCCGACCCCTCTATCTCATGCCCATGGCATCCTGGATCTTCGCCGTGTCGACGTACTGCTGGAACCTGGTCACCTTACCGTCTTTGACGTCCCAGACGTGGCAGGCCTGCGCGTCGATGCTCTTGCCCGTCGCCTTGTACGTCCCGCTATAGCGAGCTTCGACGATGACGCTGTCGCCGGCTCCATGGAATGACTTCGGATGGACCGCAAAACCGTCCCACTCTGCGCCCAGTTTCATGAACAGACTATTGAGGACAGCGTCCGGTCCCACCCATGCCTCGCCGCTGGGCATGTAGGGATTTCCCTCGGCCTGATGCCACCTGATGTCCGAACTCATTGCCCCAAGAACGCTTGGGATATCTCCGCGACCAAACGCCTCGTAGAGATTCTTCAGAAGCCTTACGTTGTCCATGCCCTCTCCTCTAATACGATTTCCATGAACCTGTCACGCAACTCCGTCATTCAGAGATACCAGGGGCTCCTGCCAACCGATCTCTCGTATTGGTCGAGTCTGGCTAACGCCCGGCATCAGCGGCGGCGCGCAGCGCTCGTCCGCTGCATGCCGCGGTTAGGGGGCAACTCCGCGTACGCGGCGCGCGATGCTGCGCCCGCCCACGCAAAGGGGAAGCGGGCCTGGATGTATAGTCTATGCTTGACATAATGACATGTATCTATTACATAATGTCGTTGATACATTATGTTTAGGTCTTAGTCCAGTTCCACCTAACGGAGCCTTCTCAATGCCCACCGTCAAACTGCCCTCCGAGCGCCACCTGAGGTTCCACCGGCGACAGTGGATCATCTATCTGCTGGGCTGCACGGCCATGGCGGTCGGCACCATCATCGCGGTACTCACGCCAGGGGAGAACCCCGAAATCGTGCTGATCCCGACCGGCGGCTTCTTCGCGCTCATGATCGTTCTGGGCCTCGTCACACGCGTGCGTTGGCGGTCGGATTTCGCGCGAGAGCAGAAGCGAATCTGGAGTGACGAGTGGACCCTTCGGGGCATGCAGCGCTCCTCGCGAAACGCGGTATTGACGATGATCTGTGCTCAGCCCGCGTTGGCGTTCTTCATGGCGTTGGTTCCGCCGGAGCCCTCCGTCGTCGGCATGTCGATGATGACGGTCGCGCTCGGGTGCGGGACCTGGGCGGCGAGCTACCTCTATCACACTCGCGCGAACCCCGATGAGTGATCGAGCGCTGGTGAATACGCTCAAGGTCCAGCGGGCGATGAAGGACCTGACGCAGGCCGAGTTGGCGGACCTCGCGGGAATCACGCGAGTATCGGTCAACGCGATCGAAGGCGGGCGCATGGTGCCGTCCGTGCTCTTGGCACTGAAGCTGGCAGGGGCGCTGGGGGTGACCGTCGACGAGCTGTTCCGGATCGCTCGAACGGAGAACGGGGAGACCGGGGAGAGGGTCAGCAATGCCCCCTAACGTGTAGTAACCCGCAGGAGCGGTCGGCCCTTGCAGCCTAATGTGGCTCCGCCCCTTCAACAACAACCGGGCAATCCCCAGTCCCTGCGTGGATTGCCCTGGATTGCCTTCCACACGCTGCGAGCAAATAGGCCGGTCGATGTAGTCGGATATGCTGCATGACTCACCCAAGCTCGTCAAGCGGACTCCTCACGGCCCGTCCGCCTTTGTTCAGCACATGCGTGTAGATCATCGTCGTACTGACGTCGCGATGCCCGAGCAGCTCCTGGATGGTGCGGATGTCGTACCCGGCTTCCAAAAGGTGCGTAGCGAATGAATGGCGCAGGGTGTGAGCGCTTGCGCGCTTCGTAAAGCCGGCCCTGCCGACCGCTTCCTTGACGGCTCGCTGCAGCACGGATTCATGCAGGTGGTGTCGGCGGCGCTGCCCTGTGACCGTGTCGAAGTATGTCCGCGTGGCCGGAAAGAGCCACTGCCAGCTGATCTCCCGGCCGGCGCTCGGATACTTTCGGCCAAGCGCGTCGGGCAGCTCGACCCAGCCCGCACCGGCGCGAACGTCCAATTCATGGATCCGCTTCGTGTCGGCGATTCGTGCGGCGACGGATTCGACGAGCCTGTTTGGAAACACCGTGACCCTGTCCTTCCTTCCCTTACCGTCGCGTACACGGATCTCCCGCTTCTCGAGATCGATGTCCTTGACCCGCAGTTCCGCACACTCCAGCAGCCGCAGCCCGGCCCCGTATCTCAACGACGCCATGAGCCAGACGCTGCCGGTAAGCTCCGAGAGGAGACGCCGCACTTCGCTCTTCGTCAGGACGACGGGCAGTCGTTCGGGCCGCTTGGCGCGCACCAGCCCGTGCAGCCAATCGAGCTGCAGACCCAGCACGTCCTGGTACAGGAACAGCAGCGCGCTCAGCGCCTGATTCTGCGTCGACGCTGCAACTTTGCCATCGACAGCGAGTGAGGTCAGAAACGCGGCAACCTCCGACTCTGCCAGATCTCGCGGATGTCGCCGGTTGTGGAACCGCACGAACCTCCGGATCCAGCCTACGTAGGCTTCCTCCGTCCGCGGTGAGTAGTGCTTTGCCCGAAGCTTCGCTCGCACGACGTCGAGCAGTCGTGGACGACGCGCGTCGCCGCCTCCTCGAATCGACGCCTCCATCGCGCGGACTGCTGCCAACGCTGTACCGCGTATCGGTCGTTGGGATCAGGCGAAATCCGAAGGTGTACGACAGGAAGTGTGCAGCAAGCGCTATCCGTGTCGGCGAGTTCGATCGCAGAAACTGCTTCGCGACGATAGTCCGGAGGCTTCCTAACCAGCGGCCAGCCGTCTCTTTGTATGACCTGCCGTTAGGCCTACCTTTACGGTGCCAGCGCTATTTCAGCGACCAGACCGCAACCGAGTCGGCGTCGCGAATGACGAGCGACGTACCCAGCACGACCGGATGCGCCCAGGTTTGAGAGTTCGCCACTTTGTAGCGCCTGACCTCGTCGTACTTCTCCGGATTGCGGTTCAGCACCAGCAAGTCGCCGTCGTTGGTCAACACGATCAGGTGAGGACCGGCGCTCTGAATCGCGGCGTTGGTGCCGCCGCGCCCCTCCGTGGTCCACTTGGCCGCGCCCGTCTTCGCGTCGAGACAGAACAGCTGCCCCTTGCGCTTGCTGCCGAAGCCGTACAGGAACGATCCGTCGGCGACCGGTGAGCTCATATACATCGGCAGATCCGTGTTGTGCCAGATCTGCTTCGGCACCGATCCCGTGCCGCTCTTCTCCAGGCGGTATCCGAACGTGCCCTTCCGCGTCCCGGAGATGACGAGCACGTCTCCGGCCATGACCGGCGTCACGATGTTCTCGTTCCACTCGTCGGGAAACGGCAGCTGCCAGAGCTCACGGCCGGTCTTGATCTCGACGCCGACGACCGCCTTGTCGGTCATCGTAATCAGCTGACGGGTGCCGCCCGCCGCCGTCACGATCGGCGACGCGTAGCCGGGCCCATGACCCGGCAGCGTCCATTTGTCTGCGCCAGTGGCCGGGTCGACCGCCCTGAACGCGCCCGCGTCGTCGTCTCCGACGTGAACGATCAACAGGCCGCTATCGATGATCGGCGACATCGCGGTACCGGTGAACAGGCGCGACGTGTCGATCTCCTTCGACCAGTCCTTGCGCCAGCGTACGTTTCCCGAGGCCGCGTCGAATGCCGAGAGCACCGCGCTAGTGCCGAGCGTGAAGACGAGCCCGTCGGCGACGAGGGGCGTCGAGAACGGGCCCTTCGCCATGCTCATCGCGTACTTGTTCTTGGTGAACGACGAGGGGTACTTGGCCGACCAGGCAGTCTTGCCGTTGGCGAGATCGAACGCCGTGACCAACTCGTCTGGATCCCGGCGGCTGAGCACGAACACACGCCCGCCCGCGACGACCGGCGAGGAATATCCTTCGCCGACCGCCTGCTTCCACGCGAGCGTCGGCGCCTGCGGCCAGGTTGCGGGCACCGACGCCGCCGGCACGACGCCGTCGCGGTTGGGACCGCGCCACTGCGGCCACTGCGCGTGCGCGGCGGCACTCCCGGCGGACACGACAAAGATCACCAGCGCGATCGTTTTCACAGGCTTCTCCGTTCCCCGCCTCACTCGTGCCGCAGAACCTCAATCGGATCGACGCGGGCCGCGCGGCGCGCCGGGATCCACGCGGCTCCGAGCGCGGCCGCTCCCAGGATGACGATCGCTCCCACCCAGGTCACCGCGTCGACGGTCTGCACGCCGACGAGCTGGTTGCGCAGGAACGTCGTGGACGCCGTGGCCCCGAGCGCGCCGAGAGCCGTCCCTGCCGCCACGAGGCTGGCCGCCTCGCGCAGCACAAGCCCTCGGACGCCGCGCCAGGACGCGCCGAGCGCCATGCGGATGCCGAGCTCCCGAGTCCGCGCCGCCACCGACATGGCGACGACGCCATACAGCCCGACGGCGGTGAGGACGAGTCCCGCGCCTGCGAACACCGCGAGCACGACGGCGATGAACCGGCGCGGTGCGAGCGCCGTCGCGTAAATCTCCTCGAGCGGATGCGCGGCGCCAATCATGAGCACGGCATCGTGGGCGCGGAGCCGCTTGCGGATATCCGCCGCCGGCAGGATCCCATCGGCGGCCCGCACGACCAGCGTCGCGGAGAAGACGGGGGCCTCCGCGAACGGCACGTAGACGATCGGCGCGGGCGGGAGGTCTGGCGCGAGATCGCGCGCGTCCGCGACGACGCCGACGACGACGCGTCCGTCGACGCGCGAGTCGCCGTCGAGGGTCAGCGTGCGGCCGATCGCGTCGCCGCCGGGCCAGAACCGCTTCGCCGCTTCCTGATTGACGATGGCCACGCCGCGGCGCCGGCCCTTTCCTGTCCGCAGGTACTCCATCGCATGGTCGTCAGCGCTGAAGGGCCGACCGCTCAGCACCGGAAGCCGCAGAACGTCGAAATAGGCCGGCGTCACGACGCGGCGCTGGATGGGGCGCCACTCGGGCGATCCGTCGGATCGGGGAGGCACGATGCCGGTGCGCGCGAACCAGGACGCGGTGCGCCCTTCCAGCGCCGGTGCCGACACGAGGGCGGCCCGGCGTACGCCGGGGAGTGCCTCGACCTGCGCAACCACCTCTCCGTAATAGAGCGCGAGCCGATCCCACGCGGGCCGCGCACCGACGACCAGCGGGCCGTCGACCATCCGGGTCATCGGCAGCGCCAATTCCGTCGAGGTCACGCCCTCCGGCTCGAACCCGAGATCGACACGCTGCAGGTGCAGCATCGTCCGAATCATGAGCCCCGCACCCGCCAGCAGCACGAGCGCGAGGGCCAGTTCGACGACGACGAACGCGCGCCCTCCGCGCCCGGGGCCCGAGCCACCGGGTCCGCTCCTGAGAACCGACGTTGCATCGGCGCGCGAGAATCGCAACGCCGGCAGGAGCCCGGTGATGCCCATCGTCACGACCGCGAGGAGGACGAGGTAGCCGATCACGCGGCCATCGATCGCAACCGCGTCGAGGCGAGGGATGGCCGAGGGCGCCAGCGCCACGAGCAAGTCGAGGATGAAGAGACCGAGCAGCCCGCCGGCGGCTGATCCGGCGAGCGCGAGCACGGCGTGTTCGGCGACGCTCTGTCGGGCGAGGCGGAAGCGCGACGCTCCGAGTGCCGCCCGCATGGCCAGTTCGCGCCGGCGTCCGATGCCGCGCTGAAGGACGAGCATCGCGACGTTCACGCATGCGATGAGGAAAACGAGGCCCACGGCCGCGAGCATCGCCGCGAGCGGCGGTCGTGCGGCCCCGACGAGTGCGCGGTCCAGCGGATCGACGAGCGCGATCCATCCCGCGTTCGTGGCCGGATGCTCGGCCGCGAGTGCGCTCGAGAGCTGCCGCAACTCCGCACCGGCGCCGCCGATGGATACGCCGGGTCGGAGGCGGCCCAGCGCCTGGCGCGATCGATCGCCGCGGCCAAACGACCCCTCCCACACCAGCCCGTGCCAGATGTCCGCCCCGCGCGGCAGCGCGAACCCCTCCGGCATCACGCCGACAATGGTCAGCGGGCACCGCGCCATTGACCTGCAGGGCCGGCCGAGGACACCGGGATCGCCGCCGAACCAGCGCTGCCACAGCCCATGGCTGATCACGATCTCGCGCTCGTGGCCGGTCATCGCGCCGTCCGCGGCAGGGAACGTGCGGCCGAGCACTGGACTGACGCCGAGCACATCGAAGAACCCGGGCGAGACGCTCGCTCCCTGCACGCGCGCGGGGTCGTCACGGTTGGTGACAAGGAAGGTTGCGCGCGCGTACATCGCGAGCGCCTCGAAGCTGCGGCTCCGCTCCCGCCAGTCCGAGAAGCTGCCTGGAAGCACGCCGGCGCGATCCTGGCCGGTCTCGTGATGGGTCTCGGAGATCGACACGAGCCGGTCCGGCTCGACGAACGGGAGCGGCCTGAAGAGAACGGCGTCGACGAACGTGAACACGGCGACGTTGGCGCCGATGCCGACGGCGAGCGTCAGGATGGCCGCGGCCGTGAAGGCCGGGGCGCGCCGGAGCAGGCGCAGCGCATGTCGGAGGTCAGCGAGCATGGAACGCCTTTTTCCGCGCCCGTCGCGGCAGATTCAGGTGAAGCATGGGGGCCTGACACTCAACCGCTATGCCATCGGGCGCCGCGAAAAGCCCCGCCAGGAGGCCGAACCTCTGACGACGTGTCCGCCACTGGCACGCGGGTTGTCCGAGAACGAACAGGAGGGCTGCGCCAACTGAGCCGCCGATTTTACGAGGGCCACGGCCAAATCACGAAGAAGCCCACAAAGACCGTGTGCTCGTTCATGCCGTAGTCGACCGCTTCGGTCTAGTAGACCCCCTCAACCACGGTCGCGCCGAACCGCGAGAACGGCCGCACGTTGCGGACGCCGTCCCACGGATACTGCCGCGACGGCGGTTCGCGCTCGGCCTCGTCGCGCTCGAGGAACCGCGGCATGAAGAATTCCTGGTCAGCGTCGTCAGGCGCACGCGGCCGGTCGCGCCGCAATCGACGACGCTGTGGTCCGGTCGAGGCCTCGCTCAGCGATGCGGCGGTCGGGCTCGCGAGTGGTCCGAGTCGGCGCTGTGCTGCAGCCGCGGATGCCCACTTTCGCGACACTCCCACAGCGCCTCGGCTCGCTGACCATCTGGGTAAAGGTAGACAGAACGAGCCATCCCGTCGCGACTCTCAGTCCGCTGTCTCGAACCTATCGCTTTGGAGATTGGGAGTTGGAAGTTGGGAGTTGAGCGCTCTTTAGCGATGGAACTCGTGTGAAAGTCCCCGCAGGAAAGAGGCCCGCTCCTGCGCCTGGGGCTGTGAGGAGAGATCGTCCACCGGCCACGGCAGCCGCCACGTCCAGTTGGCGTCATTGACGACGGCCGGGATGTTGACGCGATCGCGCCAGCCGAAGACGTCCTGGATGGGGAGGATCACGAAGTCCGAGCCGGCACGGAAGAGCGTGCGGACCAGGGCGTCGCGAAGGGCCGCCGAGAACGGCGAGTCCGGCCCGAAACCGGCGTCGCGCAATTCCGGGAGCTCCATGCACAGCCGGCGCTCCTCGGCAGTCGATCCGTCCCACCATTCCGCGAGCGTTTCGGTATCGTGCGTGCCGCTGAGGGCGACCGACTCCGCCGGATACTCGTCGGGCATGCGGAACGGCTTGCCCGGGTGATGCCAGCGCCGCTCCCAGCGGAGCACCTTCAGACCGGCGACGTGCAGCCGGGCCAGCGACTCGCGCACGAAGTCGGGAACGACGCCGAGATCTTCGGCGATGATGCGGGCGCCGGTGTCGCGGAACGCCGTGAGGATCCGCTCGCCCTGCGCGAGCTGGGCCGGCTCGGCTGACGGCGTGAAGTGGGTCCGGTCGTCGAACTCGCGAACGAAGGTACGGTAGAAACCCACGAGATGATCGATGCGGAAGCCGTCGAAGAGCTCCGTGCAGCGCCGGGCGCGCTGGCGCAGCCACTCGTAATTGCGACGCTCGTGAACGTCCCAGCGATAAACCGGCAGACCCCAGTTCTGTCCGGTCTCGGAAAAGGCGTCGGGCGGAACGCCGATCGACGCGTCCATACGGAATTCATCCTGCCTCGACCACACATCCGCGCTGTGGCCGCTCACCATGAACGGGAAATCACCGAGGATGCCGATTCGCCCGCAGTCCCTGCGGGCGCGCCGCCACTGCTCATCCGCGAGGAACTGCAGGTACTCGTAGTATCGAATCGCGGCCTGCAGGCGCGTGCGCACCTCGGCCAGAGCCTTGGGGTCGCGATGGCGCAGCTCCGGTTCCCAGTCGCGCCAGTAACACGCGCGATGCTCGTCGTGAAGCGCGCGAAAGAGCGTGTACTCGTCCAGCCACCATCGTTCGCGTTCGGCGAAGTCGCGGAAGGCACGGCTGCGTTCCGACGCCGCTCCCTCGTGGCGCTCGCGAAACACGGTGAACGACGCGCGCAGCGCCGTCGCCTTGATCGCGCGGACGGATCGGAAGTCCACGGCCGCGGCCCGTCTCGCCCGATCGAGCCGCTGGCGATCCTCCGGATCGAGCACGCGCTCGCCGCCGGCTTCTTCGAATTCCGGGACGTCGGCGAGCGCGATGAACACCGGGTCGATCGCCATGGCGCTGAGTGCCGAGTACCGGAGAGTTCTGGCTGTCCTCCATCTCGTTGACGGGGAGCAGCTGCACGAAATCGAGCCCTGCCGCCTCGAGCCAGCGCGCGAATCTCGGCAGATCGGGGATCTCACCGACGCCCCAGCTCGCCCGCGACGGCATGGAGAACAGCGGCACGAGCAGCCCGGCGTGCCGGCCGGCGTGGAAGTGCCCGGGATCAGGCATCAGCACGCTCCAGCACGCGCCGGATGCCGTCGCGGAACTCGTCGGGGTGAGGAAGCAGGCTGACGATCAGATAGGCCTCGCGTGGAAAATCGAAAAAGAAACCGGGGTGCACCACGATCCCGTCGCGCTCGAGGAGATCGAGGACGAACTGTTCCTCGGTGCCGCGGGACGGAATCCGCAGGACCGCCGACCAGCCACCCTCCGCGTTGAGCACGTCGACCGACGGGTGCCCGACGGCAGCCTGCCGGAGATGAGCGTAATTGGATCGTACTCGCTCGGTCACCTGCCGGCGTCCCGCGGCGCCGGCCGCAATCAGGTCCGGCGCGGCGACCTGCACCGGCGTGGAGACCGACAAGTACGTGTCGCAAATCAGCTCGAGCCGCGGCAGTGCCTGGCCGACGAGGCGCTCCGGACCGTCGATCGCGATCCATCCGAGCTTCACCTGCGGCATTGCCGCGGATTTCGACAATCCGCCGAGGCGGAACGTCAGGGCTTCGCTCGCGTGCGACGAGTCAGGATCGGCAGTCAATCCTTCCGCCGAATCCAGCGGGAAGTCGGCGAAGACTTCGTCTTCGATCAGCGCCGCGCCGCGGCTCGCGCAGCGGTGGGCCAGGCCCGCGCGCTCGTCAGCGCTCAGTCGCGATCCGGTGGGATTGTTGGGACTGACAGCCAGCACCGCCCGCGTCTGCGCATCCCACACCTCGTCCACGCTATCGAAGTCGAGCCGCCAGCGTCCATGGTATTCGAGCTTGTAGGGCCGGGCGGCAACACCGTCGAGTGCGGTCAGGTGCTCGAACAGCGGGTAGCTTGGCGTAGGAACGAGCACGGCGTCACCGCACGGAGCGCACAGCAGCTTGAAAAGCAAAGAATATGCCTCGCTCGTGCTCGCCGTCAGTACCGATGCGCTCCCAGGGAATGTTCACGCCGCGTCGCCGGTAATCGCGAGCGACTGCCTCGCGGGCCGATCGCAACCCGAATGGCTCGGGGAGGTAGCGCGAAACGTCGGGCTGGGCGAGCGACTGAAACGTCGCGCTCGGATAGGTGATACCGGCGTGTGTCGGGTTGGTAACGGTGAGATCGATGAGCCGCCGTCCCGCGGATCTGGCGCGGTCGAGCGCCCGGGCGAGCGCGTTGGCCTCCAGAACCGCGGGCAGCCGCGAAGAGAACATAGGCTTGTAGACTATTAGAGTCACATGTCATTGGCCATGACGTTCGACGAGCTCCTGCGTTACACGAACGCCGAGCGGGAGAAGTGGCGCGCCTGGCTCGTCCTGCATCCCGCCGCGATCGACGCGCCGGTACAGCCGGGGGCGCGGTTTTCGACCGTCGGCAAACTGATCGATCACATCTTCCTCGCCGAGCGCCGGAACCTTCAGCGCCTCACCGGAGAGCCGCTGTCCGAATCGACGGGGCTGACCGGCAGCAATGCGCCGCCGCTGTTCGATTATGGCGCCTCGGTCCGCCGCGAGCTCGGTCAGTTCGCGCAGGATCTCGACGAGGACATCGCCGACGAGGTCAGAACGCTCGAGGTCCTGAATCGGAAGTGGCCCATCAGCGCGCGCAAGATGCTGTTCCACATCCTGCTGCACGAGACGCGACACTGGGCGCAGATCGCGCTCGCCGTGCGGCTCGCCGGGTTCGAGCCGCCGGGCGAGCACGACTTCCTGTTCTTCGCTGGCTGAGCGCCACGTGCTGAGTGCAACGTTCCGCGTGCTCACGTGCATCGTGCCACGGGCTACGGGCTCACGCGCGCCGTGCCCGCGTGCGGTGTGCTCGTGCTCACGTGCCGGGGCGCTGCTACTGGCCTCTCTCCTCGGCCTGAGTTGGACGATCGCCGTTCGGGCGCAAACGCTCGACTCGGTGCCGATCGGCGTCCGGTATCAGCTCGACAGCGACGCCGCCAGGCGGCAGCGGGACCTGGACGAGTTCCGCCGTCTCCGCTTCAACGTCGTCGCGCTCGGGCAGGAGGCGAAGCCTTCCGACGAACTGGAGCTCGGACTGATCGACCGTCTGCTTGCCGGCGCGGCTGACACCCGCGTTCGCATGGGCGGCATCGCCATCCTGTCGGCACAGGAAATCGCGTCCGGGCCACAGGTGAAGCAGGCGGCCTGGTACTACTTCGGGATGGGCGCGCGCGGAATCATCTTTGGCGACTGGGCGGCACTGCAGCAGAACGGCGACGCGCTGACGGCGGCGGTCGAGTTCGCCGAGCACGTCTCCCGCAATGCCGCCCTCTACGCGCCGCTCCAGCCGCGAGTCCCGAAGACCGATCCGCCCGACGTGACCATCGAGGGAAACGATCCCCGGATCACGGCGCGGTTCCTCGAGTCGTCTGATGCGCTGCTGCTGATCGTGACCAGTCACGACGCCAGCGAAACGCGCGAGGTCACGCTGACGTTTTCTCCCGAGATGCCGGAAGCGATCTGGCAGAACATGCTCGCGGGCACCGCCGTGAATTTCGTCGCCGGCCCCAAGGGGCCTGTCTACACCCGCACGTTCCCGCCGAAGGACGTGCTGGTGTTGATGATCCGCAAGAAGCTGAAATAAGCAGGCCAGTACAATCGACTCTTACAACGTGCAGACTCCCACACTCTCCGACATCGTCCAGGCTCGCCAGAGGATTGCCAGCGTCGCGCGGGTGACGCCGCTCATCGACGTCTCCGCCGCCGCCGGGCGGGCGCTGTTCCTGAAATGCGAGAACATGCAGCCGGCTGGCGCGTTCAAGATACGCGGCGCGTTCAACATGATCGCGCAGCTGTCCGAGGACGAACGGCGGCGCGGTGTGATCACCTATTCGTCCGGCAACCATGGACAGGCCGTGGCGCTGGCCGCGCGGGAACTTGGGGCTCCCGCGGTGGTCGTCATGCCGACGACGGCGCCGAAGGTGAAGGTCGAGGGAGCGAAAGGGTTTGGCGCGGAAGTCATCTTCGCCGGCACGACCTCTCTCGAACGCCGGGCGCGGGCCGAAGCGGAGGCGGCGAGCCGCGGCCTGACGATCGTGCCTCCGTTCGATCACGAGTGGATCGTTGCCGGACAAGGCACCGCCGGACTCGAGATTCTCGAGCAGCTGCCGACGGTTGCCTCGGTCGTCGTGCCGATCGGCGGCGGCGGCCTCGCGGCCGGCGTCGCCGTCGCCATCAAGGCGTCCGCGCCTCGGGTGAAGGTCATCGGCGTGGAACCGGCCGGCGCCGCCGCGATGCGGGCCTCGCTCGACGCCGGATCCCCCGTGACGCTGCCACGAGCGGCCAGTGTTGCCGATGGCCTGATGCCGGTCCGCCCCGGCGATCTCACGTTCGACCTGGTACAGCGTCATGTCGACGGCGTGGTCACGGTCGACGACCGTCAGATTGTCGACGCGGTGCTGTGGGCGTTCTCGCGGGCGAAGATCGTGGCCGAACCGAGCGGCGCGGCGAGCCTGGCCGCCGTGCTCAGTGGCGTGGCGGACGTCCCCGATCCGGTCGTGGCGATCGTCAGCGGCGGGAACATGGACGGGGAAAGGCTCGCGGAATTCTGGAGGGAACGGCAGTCGTGCCCATAGAACCGTTCGCGATGGAGCGGATGCAGTCGACCTGGGAGAACATCGTCGACTACGACATGAGCGAGAGCGGCGTCCGGCCGCTGACGCTGCGCGAGCTGACCTCGATGGGGTTCGATCTCGAGGCCTTCCTCGACCAGCCGCTCGGCTACAGCCAGTCGAACGGGACGATCGAGCTCCGCGAGCTCATCGCCGCGGGCTATCCCGGCGCGACGATCGATCACATCGAGGTCACCAACGGCACATCGGAAGCGAACTATCTGATCGCCCTGAGCCAGCTTCGTCCCGGTGACACCGTCGCGATGGAGCTGCCGAACTACATGCAGATGCCAGGCGTGGCGCGCAGCCTCGGCGCAACCGTGACGCCGTTCAGGCTGCGGCAGGATGCGGGATGGGAACCGGACTGGACCGAGTTCGAGCGCGCCGTGACTCCCGCGACACGCCTGCTGTACCTCTCGAATCCCAACAACCCGACGGGAGGCGTTCTGTCAGACGCCGCCATGGCCCGCATCGTCCAGCGCTGCGAGCAGACCGGCACGCTGATCGTGGCTGACGAAGTGTATCTGGGGGCCGAGATCGATCGACCGCGGACGCGCAGTTTCTGGGGAATGAGCGATCGAGTCATCGTGACGAGTGGATTGTCGAAAGCCTATGGCATTCCAGGCGTGCGCATCGGCTGGCTCGTGGCGTCATCCGCCATCGCCGGAGAGTGCTGGACCCAGCACGACTACCTGACCATCGGTCCGAACAAAATGTCCGATCGCCTCGCGAGGATTGCCGTCGAGCCGCAGAACCGCGAGCGCTGCTACAGCCGCACGCGCGAGATCCTTCGCTACAACCTGCCAATCGCCCGCGAGTGGATCGCCGGGTTCGGCGGACGTCTCACCTGGCGTGAACCGCAAGCCGGCGCCATCGCGCTGGTCAAGTACGCCGCCGACATCGGCAGCCTCGAGCTGGCCGAGCGGGTCCGAGTCAACCAGAGCACCCTGATCGTGCCCGGCATCCACGTCGGCCTCGAGGGATACCTGCGAATCTGGCTGGGCGGCCGCGAAGAATTTCTCCGAGAAGGCCTCAGACGTATTGGTGCCGAACTGAAGGCCGCATTCCAGGTCCCAACGAGGACTGAGTCGGGATCGGTGATCGAGGGGTGATCGGTGATCGGTGATCAGCGATCGGCCAGATTGGGGCACGTGGCGTAGAAACGGCGAACAGGCCTACCCGCCGGGGATCTGATCCCCGATCACTGATCACCGATCACCGATCCCGACGCCCCAATCCCGAGTCCCGAGTCCCGGCCCCTGTTAACCTCTCCTCGCTGCGAACGTATCTAGAGGCATGACAGCATTTTCGAAGGTTTTTCGCGCCGCGGCGTCAATCATCCTCCTGGCGTCCGGCGCTTTTGTTACGGATCTGTCAGCTCAGCAGAAGCCCGACCGTGCGCCAGCCGTTGAAGCGGCGCCCGACCGCCCGGACAGCCCGATGGACGCCGACGAAGTGCGCCGGGCTTTCATGTCGGTGCTGGAGCGGCATCCTCCGTCTGTGGCCAGGGTCCTGAAGCTCGACCCGTCCCTGATGCGGAACGAAAGCTATCTCCAGGCGTATCCACAGATTGCCCAGTTCCTGGCGACGCACCCGGACATCCCGCGAAACGCCCTTTACTATCTCGAGCACGTGCGCGTGAGTCACGACGACTGGCAGCAAACGCCGCAGCAGCGGATGACCGAGGCCATCCTCGCGGGGCTGGCGGGTTTCACGGCGTTCATCATTGTGATCAGTACCCTCGTCTGGTTGATTCGCACGGTTGTCGAACACCGGCGCTGGAATCGGCTCTCGAAGATTCAGGCGGAAGTGCACACGAAGCTGATGGACCGGTTCTCATCGAACGAAGAGCTGCTGACCTACGTGCAGACGCCGTCGGGGCGGAGATTCCTCGAATCCGGCCCGAGCCCGCTTCAAGAGATGACGCCGACGATGAGCGCCCCGCTCTCGCGGATCCTGTGGTCGGTCCAGCTCGGCTCCGTGCTGCTCGTCAGCGGCCTGGGCATGCTGTTCCTGAGCGGCCGCGCGCTGTCGGAGGCGCAGGAGTTCTTCTACATCGGCGGGTGTCTCGCGTCGGCCATCGGCACCGGCTTCGTCGTCTCGGCGGCGGCGGCTTACGTTCTTTCTCGCCGGCTCGGGCTCCTCGAACGGCCGGTTCACGACCATGCGTGATCTGACGCTCACCGAGATCGAACGGCTGCGCGCAGACACTTCTGCGAATGCGGTGCCTCTGGAGATGGACGAAGAAGCGTTCTGCGGCTTCTACGACCGGACGGCGCGCACGCTGCGCGCGTATCTCGCGCGGGTCACGGGCGACGCGGCGCTCGCCGACGACCTTCTGCAGGAGGCCTACTATCGCTTCCTCCGCGCCCGCGGCAACTACGAAGGGGACGCGCACCGGCGCAACGCCCTCTTCCGCATCGCGACGAATCTGGTGCATGACAGCCGGCGCCGCGCCCGCCACGCGCCGCTCATCGCGCAGTCGGATCCCGAGGTGGCCGTCGATCCCGTCCGGACGGATGCGACCGAGCGCGCGACGGACCTCCATCGGGCGATGTCGCGCCTCAAGCCGCGCGAACGGGAACTGCTCTGGCTCGCCTACGCGCAGGGATCCTCGCACCGCGAAATCGCCGCCTGCCTCGGGCTGCGGACCGGCAGCGTGAAGCTGCTGCTCTTCCGCGCCCGGCGCCGGCTCGCGAACATGCTCCGCGGGAGCGGATCGAATCGGACGGAAAGGAGCGAGGCATGAGGTTCGAATGCCCTCGCGAACAGGATCTCCTCGACGCCATAGCGGCCAACCGCTGGCCGGATCGGGTCGATGCCTCACTTCGCGAGCATGTTGCCGCGTGCGCGATCTGCTCGGACGTCGTCGAGATCGCCGTCGCCTTCCTGGAAGACCGCGAAACGGCCCACGCCGAAGCGAAGGTGCCTGCGGCGGCAGTCGTGTGGTGGCGAGCGCAGATCCGGGCCCGTGAGGAGGCGGCGCGCATCGCCGCTCGTCCAATCGCGCTGGTGCAGGCCGTGGCGACCATCTGCGTGGCGATCGTCTCGATCGCCGTCGCGCCGGCGGCCTCGTCGTGGGTGCGCGCGCTGATCACGTCACTCGGCGCCACCGACTGGTGGTCGCTGCCGGCCGACGTCAGCTTAGCCTGGATTCTCAGCGCCGCGGCCTATACGACGCTGCCGCTGCTGGCGGTCGGGATCTGGGTGGTGCTGGCCCCGGTCCTGGTGTATCTGGCGCTCGACGAGTAAGAACAGTTCAGAAAAAGAAACTGACCCTCACTGTCCTCCACCTGACCTTCTTACAAGGAGGATGGGAGGACGGGAGGTCTGTTTTAGGAAGAACTACTGGCTACGCAAAGAAGCTCGCAGCTAGCGGTTGACGATTGATTTCGCGATCGCCTGGCCGGCACGCGCGCGCGTGTGCTCGCCTTTCTTGACCACGACGATACCGTTCACCAGCACGTAAGGGATCCCCTCGGGGTGCGCGTGCGGCTGTTCGAACGTGGCCGTATCGCGCACTCTGGCCGCGTCGAAGATCACGATGTCGGCGGCAAAGCCCTCCTTGATCAATCCGCGCTGATCCAATCGGAAGTGTCCGGCGGGGAGCGAGGACATCTTTCGCACGGCTTCTTCCAGGCGGATGACGCCGCGCTTGCGGACGTACTCGCCGAGCACGCGTGCGTTGTTGCCGTAGCCGCGTGGGTGCGGCGCGCCCTCTCCGGCCTCGAGTACTCCGCTGTCGGACGCGAACCCGACGAACGGATGCCGCATGATGCGCTCGACATCGCCGTCCGACATGAAGTGGTAGACCATCGACGCGCCGCCGGCCAGCATCAAGTCGCGCGCCGCTTCGAGCTGGGCGTCCGCCGAGTCCGACCCCTTCAATTTCGCGGCGACGTCTTTCATCGAGAGACCGTTGAGTGACGGATCGGGCCGGTACGATGCGACGACGGCGAACGCGAGATCCGACAGGCCGCGTTCGGCGAGCAGCGCCCGGATCTCCGATTTAATCTTTCCCCACTGCGCGGCATCGTTCAGCCTGAGGGCGATCGCGGCCTGCCCTCCCTCGAGCGCCCATGCAGGAAAACGGATGCCGAGCCCCGAGCTCGCCGCGGTGTACGCGTACTGGTCGGCCAGCACGCTCACCCCTCGCGTCCGCGCGGCATCGATCAGCGCCAGCGCTTTCTCGCTGGCGCCCCACCTGCTCGGACTGTCGACCTTGAGATGAGAAACCTGAACTCGCGCCCCGGTGATGAATCCAATGCGAAGCGTCTCGTCGAGCGCCGCCTCGAGAGCGGTGCCTTCGTTGCGCATGTGCGTCGCATAGACGCCGCCGGCGTTCGCCGCGATTCGGGCAAGATCGACGATCTCGCTCGGCCGCGCGTACGTTCCGGGCACATACTGCAGCCCGGTCGAGAACCCCACCGCGCCGTCCGCCATGCCGCGCCAGACGAGCGACCGCATCTTCGCGAGATCTCCGGCCGTCGCCATGCGGTTTGCCGTTCCCATCACCGCCAAACGGACGGTGTTGTGCCCGATGAGTGTCGCGAAGTTCACCGAGACGCCCGTCTTCTCTACTTCGCCGAGCGCCTCGTCGATATCGAGCGCAGAGCTGCCGCAGTTGCCCGCGATGACCGTCGTCACACCCATCCGCACGAAGTTCTCGGCGAAGGGTCTGTCGACGATACGGTCCGCATGAGTGTGAACGTCGATGAAGCCTGGCGCGACGACCAGGCCGGTGGCATCGATGGCTTCGAGACCCTGTGAGGCCGGGATCTTCCCGATCGAGGCGATGCGGCCTTTGCGGATTGCGAGATCGGCCCTGCGCGCGGGCTGCCCGGATCCATCGATCAGAGAGCCACCGGTAATGACGATGTCGAAGGACGGGACCTGAGCCGAGGCCGCACCGCTGAGAACGGCGAGCAACGCAGCCAGGAGCCGCGCCGGATGCATGGCTCAGTATAGGAGGATTGGCGAGATCCCTGGCTTGTGGATCTTCCGGACAGGTAGGCGAAATCCCTGGTCCCTAATCCCTGATCCGGAATCCTCATCCGGACGCGATCGGGATCCGGATCGGGATCCCCGATCGGAGGATTCTGGATCAGGGACTGGGGATTAGGGATTTCATCTACGTGATCGGCGACCCGAGGCTGGCGTTAGTTCGCGAACCAGTCCCGCGCGGTCGCGAATCGCGCCCGCCGATGATGAGGAAGTCCGCATGAGCATCGACGTCGCTGCGATTGACGTTCATGACCCCCGGCTGCTTCACGAGCCTCTCACCGCCCCGCAACGAGAACTCGACGCGGTACTTCCCCGGCTTGACCTTGAACGTGAACCCTCCCGCGTTGTTGGTGGTCACCCGCTGCCGCTCGTTGGTCGCGATGTTGATGACTTCGACCGTACGCCCCTCGATGGCGCCGGCGCTCTGCGGGCCACGCACGGTGCCGCTGATCGTGCCGTCGGACGTGACGGGCCTCGGACCGGTGTCGATGGACGGCACGCCTCGGCGGCACCCGACGACACCAACGACCGTCAAGATACCGATCGTGAGCCAGGTCAAGGCCGGCCGAGGAGCCCGGGAACGATCCCACACGCGCGAATGGGTAACTCTCACCATCACGCGAACGAAATGTGCAAACGGAAGGCCGTCTCACCGAGGTACGCGGATGTCAGCCTTCAATACGGGTAAGCTCGGCCTCGGCGGCGGTTGGCGTGTTGCTGAAGATGACCGTTCCGCGGCGCGCATTGCCGAACACTCGGGCGTTGTATTCCCTCGTGCACTGCCGCACCCACCACCATCCAGCTACCGCCGAGCCAAGGAGCACGGCGAAAAGTCCGATCGTTCGTGTCACGAGTTCCCTCCTCCGAGCCCGGCTGCTCGCAACGCCGATGCCAGACATCAGCACGCGACCAAACGGTGCATGCTCCAACGGCCGAGTCTCACTCCACGTCTATCCCGATCAAATGCATCAGCTTGAGCGCGTTGCGTGATGTGGCGAGCCCCGGACGGAGCCGGTAGTCGAACGACATGGCGCCGTGTTCGTCCACGGTTTCGGTGAAGTGGACGAAGCGGGCAGCCGTGTTCATCGGCTCCTCGCTCGCGATCGCGAGATCGTGAGTGGTCATCGCGCCGATCGCCCCCGACTTCAGGAGCTGGCGGGCGACGCCGCGCACGGCAACGGCCCGTTCCGCGGTGTTGGTGCCCTGCAGGATCTCGTCGAGCAGGTAAAAGACCACGCGGCCTTCGAGAGGATGGCGGGCGCGATCCACGATGCCTTTGAGCCGGGCCAGCGCCGCCATGAAGTACGACAAACCCTGTTCGAGCGAATCCTGGACGCGGATGCTGGTCGCCAGATCGACCGGCGGCATGCGAAGCGACGTGGCGCATACGGGCGCGCCCGCCTGCGCGAAGACGATGTTCAGTCCGACGGCGCGAAGGAGAGTGCTCTTGCCTGACATGTTCGAGCCGGTGATCAGCAGCAGCGTGCCTTGAGGGCCGATCTCGACGTCGTTTCCGACGCGCCGTTCGTCGTGAATGAGCGGGTGCCCGAGGTTGGCCGCAAGGAACAGGTCATGGTCATCGCGGGGCGACTCGATGATCTCGGGAAAGCACCAGCCGGGATTGTCCGCCTTGACCTGGGCGAACGCGGTCAGCGCGTCGAGCTCGCCGAGCGCCTGCATCCAGCCGCGAACGCCAGGACCGACGGCCCGCCGCCAGGCGTCGAGCGCGAAGAACACGTGGAAATCCCACAGAGTGAGCGCCTGAACGATGAAGTGGAAGATGCCGGCGCTCGAGCCGAGCTTCGCGAAGCCGAGGATGCGATTCAGCTGACGCAGGCGCTCCGGGGCCGAGGATCCGGATGCGGCAAGGCGCGCCTGGATCGCCTTGATGCAGGCGGTGCCGGCAGGGGCGGCCCCGGCGTGCGCGAACAGGTTCGCGTATCTGGTGAAGGCGTGCTGGCCGGCGCCGGCTCGATGGAACTCGGCGTGCACCTGCCAGGCGGTCGCGAACGAGATGACGACGCCAACCGCCATCGGGACGAGCCAGAACGCGGCCGGAGCCACGCCCGCGATCTGGAGAGCGAGCAGCAGCCAGATCGACGCGGCAAGCGCGATCGCGGTGCCGCGGAGCGCCCTGGCGCGAGAAGCCGTCATCGGTCCGGCGCTTTCCGCCCAGCGGAGAAAGTGTTCGAGCTCGGCGGGTCGCACCGCCGCCGCAAGCCGGCCGTGAGCGGCCAGCTCTTCGCGCCAATCATGCACGTCCGCGAGGCTCGCAACCCCCTGCTGGCGCTCGGCGATCGTGCGGGGGACGCTCGGCCACAACAACCAGCGCTGCAGCGTCTCCGTGCCGGGCGCGGTGGCCGCCGGTCCCAGCCACTGCATCGCGGACGCCCGGCCGAACAGATCGAGATCGAGCGCAAACTGATGGTGCTCGACGCGACAGGCATGCGTGTCGCGCTGCGAGGGGCTCGCCAGACCAGCGAGCGGAGGCTCGGCAGGAGGCAGCACGTCCCAGGCGCGGCCGATCCTGGCGAGCGCGTGCCGATTGACGACGTGCAGGGCGTCGAACCAGGCAACGCGTTCGTCGACCCGTGCATGCCAGACCATCAGGACCGCGAACACGAACAGCAGCACACCGCCGGCAATCAGCGGAAGCGCCGCAAAGTCGTGCGCGGCACTCCAGACCACCAGCGCGGCGCCCGGAAGGAACGACGCGAGCCTGAGGCGCGAAATGCGCGCGGACAGGCGCATCTCTTCGTCGCGTCGCGCGGCATGGGCCGCGGCACGCTGTTCGTAGCGGGCGATCATGCCGGCTTTCGCGCGGTGATGTTGAGACGCTGGTAATCGAGGACGAACGGCGGGTCGTCGTTCCGGAACATGTCGGTGAGCTGGCCGGTAAAACAGTCGCGAAGCTCGATCGGCAGCCGATCGAGATGATGCCGGATGCAGACGACGGCGGTGAATTCAGCGAACGCGCCGTGATCCCGAAGGTCGACGGGCGCCGGTTCGAGCGACGTCTCGACGTCGCAAAACCCCGCGGTGGCCAGTCGCGTCGCTGTGATCTCGGGGTCGGCGAAATACCACGGATCGCGCCAGCGGCGAAAGAACTGATCGTAAGGGGCGGCAGCCATCAGCCGTCCCGCTCGTTCGAGCAGGCGGTGCAGGTTGCCAACGCCGCCGCACTGCGCGACGAACCGTCCACCAGCGGTCAGCGCGGCGAAGGCGCTGGCGAACACGGCCTCGTGGTCGTGAATCCAGTGGAGGGTCGCGGCGCTGAACACGGCATCGAAGGCGTGGTTGAACGGCAGCGCCGCGCCGTCGCCCTGAAGATACGAGACCCCTGCCCCGCCGTCCTCGGCGCCCGCCCGCGCGACGGCGATCATGGCGCCGGACCGATCGAGACCGACGACGCGGCCGCCGGTGACCGCCGCGGCGATCTGGCGCGTGAGGCGGCCGGTGCCGCATCCCAGGTCGAGGATCCGCTCGCCGTGATTCGGGTTCAGGCGCGCGATGACGCGCAGCCCCCAGTCGAACTGCGGGTCGGAAACCCGGTGGTAGCGAGACGCGTCCCAGTCACTCATCGGTTTCGAACTTGATCTTAGGCCTGCCCTGAGCCTGTCGAAGGGCATTCCAGTGTACAGTCCGTCAAAACCCGGCAGTCGTCCAATACCGCGAGGTGCGCATGCGGCGGTTGATGATGATCCCGTTGGCAGTCTTCTTTGCACTGGTCGGCAGGTCCCTTCGACAAGCTCATGGGCAGGCCCTTTCGACAGGCTCAGGGCAGGCCCTTTCGACAGGCTCAGGGCAGGCCCTTTCGACAGGCTCAGGGCAGGCCCTTTCGACAGGCTCAGGGCAGGCCCTTTCGACAGGCTCAGGGCAGGGTGCACAGCAGCCACCCGCATCTTCCGGCCGCACGGTCGGCACGCGGCTGGAGGCCATCTCGTGGCAGGCGGCCGAGAGTCAACTGAAGCCGGACTCGGTCGTCGTGCTGCCGCTCGGGGCCGGCGCGTCCGAACACGGGCCGCATCTTCCCCTGGGCACCGACCTGCGGCTCGCCGAGTACCTGACCCGACGCGTCCTCGATGACATGGACGTCGTCGTCGCTCCGACGCTGTCCTACCACCACTATTCGGCTTTCGTGGAATACCCCGGCTCGGCGTCCACATCGTTGAACACGGCAAGGGATCTCACCGCGGATGTGGCGCGCTCGCTCGCGCGCTTCGGCCCGAAACGCTTCTACGTGCTCAACACCAGTCCGGTGACGATGCCGGCGCTTGCTGAAGCAGCAAAAGTCGTCGCACGCGACGGGCTCGTCCTGCGCTACACGGATCCGCGCGCGCGGCTCGAGGCGGCCGCGCGCCCGCGACAGCCGTTCGGCAGCCACGCCGACGAAGTCGAAACCTCGATGATGCTGTACGTGGATGCGTCGCTCGTCGACATGAACAAGGCTACCCGCGAGCTCGCCGGCGAGTCCGTGCCGTTTCAGCTTTCACGCCGGGAAGGCGGCCGCGCCACCTACTCGCCGAGCGGCGTCTGGGGAGATGCCACGCTGGCCACCCGGGAGAAGGGACGCATTTTCGTCGAGGCGCTCGTCCGGGCGATTCGCCTCGACATCGAGGATCTTCGCCGTACGGCGCCCGCTCCGGCGACGGCGGCGACAGCGTCCGCGCTGCCGGCCGGCCAGCCTCAGCCGCGACCCGCAGCCGGCCGCGCAGAATGTCTGCCGGGCGACGATCGCGCGATTCGCGGAATCGGACCGGCGTTTTCAACCGCCTGGTTGAATCTGGATGCGATCTACCTCGCGAGCTTCTGGAACCCCGAGGGAGACATGGTGCACCCCGATGGGTACTTCGAGAGTTCGGCACAGACCATCCGCGAGAACCGCACGACGCTGTTCATGCGCCGGGAATACCGGAACTCGCGGCACGGCCTGTCGTTCGGCCAGATCCGCTGCCTCTCCGGAGACATTGCGATCGCCGATGGAAAGTGGGATCTGCGCGGCGTCACCGACGAGAAGGGCGGCGTGATCCCACCGGTCGAAGGGCTCGTCACGCTGGTCCTCAAGAGGCGCGGCGGCGGCTGGGGGATCGAGGCGTACCGCTACACCATGAAACAGACGCTGAACCTCAAACAGCCAACGCTGCTCAATCGCCCGGGCTTCACCGACATCAACAAATGATCCGAACTCCAAGCACATAAACCCCCCATGCTGTGGCGCACCCGTGCGGCTCTCTTCGTCTTCGCGTGCACCCTGCTGGTCGGCGACCCGGTCGCGATCCAGCCGCAGACCTTCGATGTCCTGATTCGCAACGGCACCGTCTATGACGGGACCGGCGGGCCCGGACGCCGTGTGGACGTCGGCGTCCGCGGCGATCGCATCGCCGGTGTTGGCGATTTCGCTCAGGCCAAGGCCGGCCTGGTCATCGACGCCGACGGGCTGGCCGTGGCGCCCGGATTCATCAACATGCTGTCCTGGTCGACCGAATCGCTGCTCGTCGACGGCCGGTCGCAAGGCGAGATCCGTCAGGGGGTAACCACCCAGATCTTCGGGGAAGGCAGCTCGATGGGACCGCTGAACGCCGCGATGAAGAAGCGGATGGTCGAGCAGATGGGTGACATCAAGTACCAGATCACCTGGACGACGCTGTCCGAGTATCTGCGGGAATTGGAGCGGCGCGGGATCTCGCAGAACGTGGCGTCGTTCCTCGGCGCGACGACCGTACGGGAGCACGTGATCGGTCTCGCCGATCGCAAGCCGACGGCGGCCGAGCTCGGCGCGATGCGCGACATCGTGCGCCGCGAGATGGAAGCCGGCGCGCTCGGGATCGGCTCGTCGCTGATCTACGCTCCGGCCTTCTATGCCACGACCGATGAGCTGATCGAGCTGTGCAAGGTCGCGGCGAAGTACAAGGGCAAGTACATCTCCCACATCCGCAGCGAGGGCAACCGCCTCCTCGAGGCCGTGCAGGAGCTGCTGCGCATCAGCCGGGGCGCGGGCATTCCCGCGGAGATCTATCACCTCAAGGCCGCGGGCGAGGCGAACTGGCCGAAGCTGGAACGCGTCATCGAGCTCGTGGAGTCGGCCCGGCGAAGCGGTCTGAAGATCACCGCCGACATGTACACGTATCCGGCCGGAGCGACCGGGCTCGACGCGTCGATGCCGCCCTGGGTGCTGGATGGCGGCTACGACGCGGCCTACAAGCGGCTCGCCAATCCCGAAACGCGAAAGAAGATCGCGGCGGCGATTCGCACACCATCCACGGAGTGGGAAAACCTCTACCTCGCGGCCGGTTCTCCCGAGCGGGTACTGCTCGTGGAGTTCAAGTCGGAGGCGCTCAAGCCGCTGACCGGCAAGACACTGGCGGAAGTGGCGAAGGGGCGCGGTGAGGATCCGGTCGACACGATCATGAACCTCGTGCTCGAGGACCGATCGCGCGTCGGCACCGTCTACTTCATGATGGCCGAGGAGAACCTCCGGCGTCAGATTCGCCTGCCATGGATCTCCTTTGGCTCCGACGCCTCGTCCATGGCGCCCGAGCCGCCGTTCACGCGATCGTCAGCGCATCCGCGCGCGTACGGCAACTTCGCGAGGCTGCTGGGCAAGTACGTGCGAGAGGAAAAAGTGATTCCGCTGGCCGAGGCGGTCCACCGCTTGAGCGGCCTCCCCGCAACGAATCTCGAGCTGGAAGGACGGGGATTCCTCAAGGACGGGATGTTCGCGGACGTCGTCGTGTTCGATCCGGAGACCATCGCCGATCGCGCCACCTTCGAGAAGCCGCATCAGTACGCCGTCGGCGTGAAGCACGTGCTCGTCAACGGCACGCGCGTGCTCGCCGACGGGGAGCATACCGGCGCCAGGCCGGGGCGGGCGGTATGGGGGCAGGGGAAAGTAGCTGCACAAGGCTCAAGTAGCAAGTGACAAGTACCACGGAATGAAACCGTTCACCGGTCCTCCACCTGATTCTTTTTCACAGGGAGGACGGGAGGACGGAGTCTTCATGATCTTCGCCGCTCCGTCCTTCGTACCGTCGTGCCGTCGTGCCGTCGTGCGGCGCGAAGCGCAATTCGTTTTTCTGCGGAGTGTTACGCGTTCAGCAGCTTCTCCAGCGCCGGATAGTCCACCTTTCCGTTGTGGCGCTTGTCGACGGGAATGCGGCGGACGTCGCGGAGGTCGTCGAGTCTGGCCCACTCGAGGCGCTTGCGAACCGCATCGATGACTGCCCAGCCCGCCCATGGCTCCAACTCCATCATGAGCACGCGCCGGCCGGCGTGCTGCACGAATGCCGTACGCCGCACGCCCTCGATGTCACTCACGGCGCATTCCACGGCCAGGGGATAGAGCGTGCCACGCTCATCGCTGACACGAGCGCTGCACCGGCCCATCAGCCACAGGCGTCCGCTGGCATCGAGGTGGCCGGCGTCGCCGGTGCGGTGCCACACACGATCGCCCACGCGGATCTTCGTCTCGCCGTCACCGCGGCCGTCGACGTAGCTTCCGAGGACGTGTGGTCCCGCGACGACGATTTCGCCGGATCTGCCCTGTGGGAGTGCGAGGCTCTCGAACTGGCCGGCGCTGAACGGGCCGAGCGGCGTGCCCCATCGATCGGGAACCACGCGAACGTCGATTGACGAAACGGGCAGGCCGGCCAGCAGCCCCGCGCCGCCGCGCATCCGCTCGCGATCGTGGTCGCTGATGTCGTCGCGATTCAGACGCGCGATTGGCTCCGCCTCGGTCGAGCCGTAGACGGCCGTGATGGACGCGCGGGGCGCGGTTCGAGCCAGGACATCGAGGACCGCCGGCATCACCGGGGCGCCGCCCGTGAAGACGCGGGCAAGCTTCAAGGTCTCACCCGAAGCCTCGAGGTGCCGGGCGAGCCGGGCGAGAAGGGCGGGCGACGCAGCCGTCCGGCCCGGAGACGTGTGGCGGATCTGACGCAGCAGTCGAACCGGGTCGACGGCCGCCGGCGCTCGCAGATCGACGTCGGGAATCACGCTCGTCACACCTGATGCGAGATTCGCCAGCACGAACACCGGCAGCGTCGTCAGGTCGACATCGCCGGCACGCAATTCGAGGTCCTCAGCGAGGACGCGGTGCTGGGCGAGGAGGAAGCCATGGGTCCGCAGCGCCGCCTTCGATTGCCCGGTGCTTCCGCTCGTGAAGGTGATGAGCGCGGGGCTGTCAGGCTGGCACGGATCGATTTTTTCCACGCCTGGAGAACGGCGGCGGTTCGAAAATCCAATGGTCTTCGTGCCCGGAACGGCGCCACTGATGGCGAGCTTCACAGGTACTCGACGGATGACGCGCGAAATGAGCCGCAGGAGGTGCGCCGTGGGAACGGCGACGAAACCGCGCGGCTCGAGCCATTCGCAGCAGGCATCGATCCGCCGCCATCCTGACGACGGATCCACGAACACGGCGGTGGCGCCGATTCGGAACAGGCCGATCAACGTCACGTAGAGGTCGATCGACATCGGACAGAACACGAGCGCGCGATCGCCGGGACGGAGACCCGCGGCGCGAAGATCGGAGGCCGCATGCGCCGCGCGTTCATTGAGCTCGGCGAACGTGAGCGAGCAACCGCGGTGAACAATCGCGGTCTGCGACCCGCGCCCGAGCGCCTGCTCCTGGAGAATCGCGGCGATGTTCATGGGCGGCGGCTCGATTGGGAGGCCAGCGGCTTTCCGAGCAACGCGTAGCGGCGCATCGTTGATGCGTAGCGGCGGCTGATGTTCCTCGACACGTTGTCATCGGCCATCAGCGCGTGAATCGCGCGCCGGTATCCGAGCGCGCGCCCGAGCTCGTGAGCGCGCGCCACCAGCACGCTTCCGAGGCCCGCAACCCGGTCATCCGGAGACACGGCGACGGTCTTGATGATGACGGTGTCGATCGGTGCGCCACGGTGACCCTGCAGCACGTCCGGAATCGCGAAAAGAAACCCGCTGAGCGCGCCGCCAGATCCCTGACGCTCGGCGAGCAGCACGAGCTCGGGCCTGACAACGGGCAGCAGCGAGCGATAGCGCGCGAGGAACTCTTCCTTCGCGATCGGGGTGAAGAGAAGATTTCGTTTGAAGCTCTCGAGCGACAGAGAAAAGATGCGCGCCAGATCCGATTCCGGATCCGAGGCATTCAACGATCGAATGACGATCCCCGCGGCTTCGAGCCGGGCCGAGGCGCGCTCGACGCGCGGATCGACGATCGCGAGATCCACGCTCATCGCCGATGTGAACTCCGCAATCGGCTCGAAGCCTGCGGCGGCCCAGTGTTCCAGCCACCCGGCGGGCGTCCAGGGCTCCAGGAAGAACGGCGGTTCGCTTCCTCTGTCCGTCACGACGCGATAGCGTCGCCAGGTATCGCCATCCATTGGACCGACGGCGCGTGCGCAACCGGCTGCACCGAGGCGCACGGCCGCGCGCGAGAGCACCGCGGAGCCAGCCTCGAGGTCGGTGGCGGCGTACTGGCCGATGACGCCGGCCCGCTGCCCGTGGAACTTCGGCGCCCGCGTCCACCAGCAGGAGCAACGCGCCACGACCGTGTCCGTCTCGTCGAGGGCGAGCAGATCGCAATCGGCCCCTTGCCCACGCCGATCGGCATCGTTGAGAGGGTCGATACCGGGGGCATGCGCAACTGTCGGGTATGGGTCGCCGGCGCCGAGCTGAAGGAAGCGCATGGCCCTACGCGCAGCTTCTCTTCCGCCGGACATCGGCCCGGCCTGCAGGCCAGCCGACGCAGATCCTGGCGGCAGGGTGACGGTGGACGTTCCGCTCAGTCGATCCCAGGCGCATCACGATGAGACCCACCAGCGCGACTACGAGGACGAGCCAGAGCTGCAATCCGGGGATGTCCAGATCGAGCAGCGCTCCGAGGATGAAATAGGTCCCGACCGGAATGAAGAGATTGTCGCGCCCGCGCCGGGCGACGCCTTCGATCAGGGTGACAGCGAGGGCCAGCGTTGCGGCGATCAGGACGGCTTCGATTCGTCCGGCCCCCTGCCCTGAGCCCGTCGAAGGGTGCCCTGAGCCTGTCGAAGGGTGCCAGACAATCAGGGGCACGTATATGCAGACGAATGCCACGACCGCGAAAGCAAGGGAGCCTTCGACGGTCTTGTTCGCGCTGCCGTAGCGGATGGTGCCATACCGCTTCCCAATCACCGCGCTTCCGGCGTCCGCGATGCTCAAGACGAGCACGGGGACGACGAACATGATTGGGTGCTCGCCGTGGGACAGCCAGAAGACCATCGCGACCGCCGTGGGGAAGTACAACTCGCCGAATGTCGTTCTGCCGACGCCTGGGAGGATGCCGCCGAAGCGGCGGCGGCCCGGCGGCAGGAACTTCACCGCCGCAAGGAACACGGCCGTGGACCCGGTCAGGAGCAGAACCGGCCAGACGTCGGCAAACAGGAAAGGAAACGGCAGCGTGAGCAGCCCGGAGCCCACGTGCAGCAGTTTTCGCCGCGTCTCGGGATGCGCCGTGGCGCCGAACGCATACCACTTCAGCGCCGCGACGAGAGCACCGAACGACGCCGCCGCCAGGGCGATGCCGGCCCAGGGATGCTGCCAGAGAAAGGCTGATGCCGGCGCGATCATCGGACCTCCTCGACCCGCAGCGCGCTGTAGAAGAATGCCCGATCGAAGCGGTGGAGCCGATCGGCGACCGACGCCAGCGGGACCAGGCTGTCTGCCATGTGGTCGGGACGCCGTCGCGGCGCGAGCAGGTTCCAGTACCGCGAGCCGCGCACCTTTGCGGCTCGCGCGCACAATCGATGCGAGGACACGGTGGTAGTGGTCGAGCGAAACGTACTCGAAGAGGTCGCTGAGGTTGAAGCGATCGAACGCCCGCGGGCCCGAGCGCTCGACGAACTCCTCCACCGACACCTGCTCCACGGTGAGGCGATCGAGATTCGCGCGAATCGTGTCGAAATGCTCCTCGCGCAAGGCGCACGGCAGCGCCTCACCGTGCGTCCCGGTGAGAATCCAGTGGATGTACGGATTGACCGCCGGATCCAGCTCGGTCAGCGCGTATCTGGTCCGTTCGAGAATGCGCTGCGCCACATCACCCTCGACGTACCGGAAGAACTCCGGATCACGCCCAAGGCGGCCCATGGCCGCTCGAGAGAAAAACAGCCTGAACAACAGCCGCCAGCGCCAGGTGTCCCACCGGGCCGCGTAGAATCGCTGCCGCTCCGACACGCTTCGGCTCTGGAGCAGCGCCTCGACGGACGGCCGCGCATGGACGAGCGGCAGGATGTAGTTTCTGAAGAGCGCGAAGTACCGCTCGAACTTTCCCGCCCCGCCGATCCCTTGTTCTATCGCTGCAGACTGGCCGTCCCACATCGCGCGCGCGGCGGTGGGCAGTGCCGGCCGGCAGCGGGCGTACAGCGCGGCGCGCCGGGTGGACGGCCGCGAGCCAACCAGCTCGAGCAGCTCGCCGTGCGTGAGCTCGCGATACGCGGCCACGCGCAGCTGCAGGCAGGCAATCTGCTGCGCGCTCACGTCGATCGCGATCACCCGGGCGGGATGCCTGGTGAGCAGGGCCAGCGCATTGTCGCCGGCCGAGGCGATGGATACGCACACGTCGCCGGGACGGACGTCGAGCGCCTCGAGCAGGACGTCCGCGTCCTCCCAGACCTGCGCGTAGCGAATGCGCGAAAAGTCGGCGCGGACCGTTTCAGGCGACATCGCCGACCTCGCGCACGTCCGGCGTCGCGATGCGCCGGACGACTCCACTCGCGCCGTCGAACTCGACCCAGTCGCCGTCTTTCAGCCAGCCACTCAATCCGGGCACGGAGACGATCGCCGGAATTCCCAGCTCCCGGGCGACGATCGCCGCATGCGACAGCAGACTGCCGCGTTCGACGAGCACGCCCAGCGCTGACGGGAACACCATGACCCATCCGGGATCGGTGTGTGCGGCGACGAGAATCGAGCGCTGCCGCAGATCGACGGACCGCGGGTCCGTCACGACGCGGACCGGCCCCCGCACCCGGCCAGGACTGCACCCGATCCCGCGGCGCTCTTCATCGATCGTGAGCTCCCCGCTCGTGCGAACGCCGCGAAAGTCGTGGCCCTGATAGACCACGCCTCGGGTCTCGAAGCGGCTGTCGGGCTCGGGTTGCGACTCGTAGGCGGCGAACTCGGCCTTGCGCAGCTTTACGAGACCGCGCAAATCGGTCGTGCAGCTCCGGCCTTCGATGAACGCCAGAACTTCGTCGATCTCGAGAAAGAAGACGTCCCGCGGATCGCCGAGCAGGTTCTGGGCATGCAACCGGCGGCCGATCTCGACGAAGATCCGCCGGACCCGGCCGAACAGCCGCGTCCGTTCGAACCGGAGATTCTCGCGATCGCGCACGCGCGACCGCGCGTGGCGCAGGATCCAGCCGAACACCAGCCGCCTGACGGGCCGGCGCGCCAGGCTCCTGTCGACCTGTTCGCGCGCGCTGGCGCGTAGCCGCTCCCCGGCTGAGGGCCCGGCGGACTCGTCGTGGAGCGCCTGCTGCGCCCCGAGCGCCCCAACGCTGCGGAAGAGCGGCAGCGGATCGTCGTGGAGAGTCAGGCTTTCGAGCTTCAGCTCGTTGACGGTTCGATCGCCGAACCGGTCGAGATACGACTCGAACGCCGACCGCAGCTCCGGCACGTGGTGCAGCTCCGCACGAATCTCGTCGACCGTGCCGTGCAACAGCCGCTCGACCACTTCCGGGTCTGGCCGCCGCGAGCCGCGCCAGCTGCTGCAGCCGCGCCGCCGGCTCCGCGCTCACCAGGCCGCCCTCGCCACCGATCAGATCGTTCTGAAGCGTGCCCTCACGATCGCCGCACCACGCGCGCGCCGCGTGCCGCAACAGCCCGTAGAAGATCATCGCGAAGAAGTCGTTCACGAGCGGCGCGTCCCACGACAGCAGCAGGCGCCTGCGCAGCTCACGGTAGTGGGCAGCCAACTCGTCGGTCCTGAGCTCCTCGAACCCGCGATCGGGAGAACGCAGCGCGTCGTTCAAGCGCCGGTAGAACGCGCGAACGCGGCGCTCGAGTGTCAAATGGCTGGCAATCAACCCGGCAACCGTGCGCGCCACCCGCAGCGAGTCGGCGATCCGGCCGCGCCTGTTCGACCGCACGATCTCGTCTGCAACAGTCTCGGGCAGCGGCTCCTTGACCCCCATCATCTGCTCCATGAAGGAGCGGTTCAGGGTGAACCCGGGAAGCAGCGCGAGGATGCGATACCAGTTCAGAATGTTGTAGTAGAGCCGGCCGCGCACCAGGCCCAGCAGATTCCTGAACGCGTCGTCGCGTTCGGCGACGACCGCCTCCGGCACGCGCATCAACCGGCAGAACTGCCGGTACACGTGCTCGTAGATCTCACTCGCGAACGAGAAGGTCAGCGGGGTGGTCACGCCGCTGTAACTCTCGACGATATTGCTGTTGTCCCAGATGGCCGGCGCGCCGTCCGGATCGGGAACCGAGTGGAGCGACGTGACCGGACGCGACTGAAGCAGCATCAGCCGGTCCTCTTCGTAGGCCCACTCGATGTCCTGCGGTCGGCCGAAGAGCCGCGCGCAGCGGCGGGCCAGAGTCGCGACCGCACGGATTTCGTCATCGCTCAGAACCGGCCGGTTCACCTCACCATCGACAACGTCGACGCCGCGCACGCCGTCACGGGCGCAGACGTCGACGACGTGCATTCGACGCTTCGTCGCGACGCACCGCTCGACGATGGTGTCGGACCGATCGACGTGCCAGGTATCGGCATCCGACTCACCCGACACGAGCGCCGATCCGAAGCCTCGCACGGCGCTCACAACGGCAACGCCCCGTCGTCCGGATACCGGGTCGGCGCTGAAGGCGACGCCGGCAACGCGTGCACGAACCATGCGCTGGACGAGCACGGCAGGGAGATGTGTCCGTGCGATCAATCCACGTTCGCGGCGATACGCATCGATTCGATCCGTGCTGGCCGATTCCCAGACCGAGCGCACCTTGTCCAGAACATCCGCCGGTCCGACGTTGAGGAAGCTCTGAAGCTGACCCGCGAACGAGTGCTCGGCGCCGTCCTCATCTCGTGCCGACGAGCGGACGGCCACGAGCTCCCCACCCGCACACAAGCCGCGCACGGCCTCGTCCACTTCCGCCGTCAGCTGCGCGTCATGACTCGCGAAATCGCACTGCTCGGTGGATTCGTCGCAACCAGCTGGAACGGCAAGCGGCCGGTTCGCGGAACACAATTCGGCCGCCCGGCCCGAGATCGCGAACCACGCGGGCACGGGCAGGCCCGCACGCGCGGCTTCCGCGAGGGCGCGTGCCTTGCTCCCGGCTTCCTCGTTCGTTCCGTCGCGGCCAGTGAGGACGAAGTTCATTTGAATAGCCCTCATCGAGCCTGGAAAGCGCCACGCGTGAACAGCAGAGTGACGGCTGTCCACCATGTGTCGCGGGTGGACGTCGACACGTGCGCAAGGATCGCCGGAACGGCACCGAGCCCGAGATACATCACGAGCGTCCACACTCCCGACAAAGCTTCGACAACCTTCCCCGATCCGCCCTGTATCGACCGCATGAACCGCGCCCCTGCGAAACACACCAGCGCAAGGACCAGGAGCAGAAAGAATGTCGGTGTTGCCGTTCCGATCCGCCCGGCCGCCATCCAGGCCGCGGCGCCGGTCAGGACAATTGCCGCCAGCCACGCGCGAAGCGCGCCATCAAGACCCCAGAGCGCGCTGTAGGTCTCGACGCCGGCTTCCTCATCCCGTGGGACGCGCGTCTTCCGGCCTATCTCCACGACGACCCCGTTCAGAAAGCTGACAACGAGAAACCAGAACAGGCCATCGGGCGGCCGCGACAGCCCGGCGGCTTTCCAGTCGCAGGCGGTGGCGTAGAGATCGATGAGCGGCAGGATCATCATGTGCGTCGCCATGTAGGCGATCGGCCGCCGCTTGAGCCATGGACCGACGAAGAACTCGTGCGTCATCACGCCGAGGTACGCCCAGACGAGGATCAGGAGCCATACCAGCGAAGGCTCGAACAGGAGCGCAAGCGCCAGCTGCCCGAGCGCGGCGCCAATCGCCACGATCCGCAGCTCACGCAGCGTGACCAGACCGCGCGGCACGGGCCGGTACGGCCGATAGCGCCTGTCCTCCTCGTAATCCTTGAGCTCGTCCGCGATGCGGAGCTGCAGAAAGAACAGCAGCGAGGTCAGAAAGGCGACCACCAGCGACCATCCCGACGGCGGCGCCATCCGTCCCCGGACGAGGGAGGAGAAGCAGACGGCGGATCCGCTGAACGCCGCGATCAGCGTCGCATGCGCAAGCAGCGGAAACCGCTCGCGCTGATAGACGATCCACCTGTTCACTCGAGCGCCGCTCCCGTACGGCGGGCCAGGCGTTCGTGTGCGCCAGCGAAGTGACCGGCCGTCAAGGCCCCGACGATGGACAGCTCGCCCGCGAGCGAAAGCGCGGCGGCGAGCTCGGCAAACGCCCGCGCCTTGCCGTCGCCGGCAAGACCCAGGACGTCGAGACACGCGCGCTGACTCGGCAATCCGGTGCCGCCCCCGACCGTCCCGACGATCAGGTTCGGCAATGTCACCGCAACGTAGAGGCTCCCATCGTCGCGCGGCTCCATTCGCGTCACGCCGACGGCGGCCTCGGCGACGCAGGCCGCGTCCTGGCCGCACGCGATGAACAGCGCCGCGAGGCCATTCGCGTAATGTCCCTGCACGCCGATGCTCCCGCTCATCACTCCACCGATCGTCGACATCCGCCAGTAGTCGACGACCGCGTCCGTCGTCGAATGGAGGCCTGACGAGACGAGGGCGGCCGGGACGACGACCTCGGCGCTGACCTTGCGGCCGCGCACGGTCATGAACGAATGCGTCGTCGCCTTCTTGTCTCCCGAGAGGTTGGCCTCGACGAACCAGTACTTGGGCGGATCGGCGAGCACGCCTCGATGTGGCGGCAGATGGCGTCGGCGGCGAACGTCACCATGTTCTGGCCGGCCGCGTCACCGGTCGTGAACTCGAGGCCGAGATACACGTGATTACCTTCGACGGCGACCTCCATGTCGATGAGGCGTCCGTGGGTCGTGGTCGTGGCCGCGCGCTCGCGAAAGGCCTGGAGCGATTCGCTCGCCCAGGCGGCAAACATCGCGGCCTCGGCAAGCGTGTCGAAGGCAAAGCCCGGCACACGGCGGACGCCTTCGTTGAGCAGCACCGTCGTGCAGCCGCCGGCCTTGGTGATGATCTGGGCGCCGCGGGAATACGACGCGACGAGCGCGGCTTCCGTCGTCGCCAGCGGCACGTAGTAGTCGCCCCGCGCGTGGACGCCGTTGATGCGCAGCGGTCCGGCCAGGCCGACCGGCACCTTCACGGTGCCGATGAAGTTCTCGATGTTCCGGTCGTAGATGCCGCCTCGATCGCTGGTCGCGTCATCGGCAAGGGCGTCGCGGCGGTCGATCGGCATGCCCGGGAGCTGCCAGCGCAGATCGACGACGTCGCGATCGGCGGTGCTCCGTCCCGGCACACTCGGCGGCGGCAGATCGTGGTTCGGCCGCAGCCGAACGAGCTCGTCGCGGCCGCGCCGCGCCAGCGCAGACTCGAGGAATTCGACGACGCGCCTGTAATTTGTCGACATCCGTTCTCGCCTGAAGGCTCCCCCTGGTCGCATCCTAGGGGGTTCCTCGCGAGAAGCCGTGAGCGATGCGTGAAAAACCGTGAGGACGGCGTCCGGACAGCAAACGTTTTCGTAATCAGGTGCGAGAACTGCAACGCCGCCCGGTAGATGGGCGGTGCTCGGGCAGATGTCATAATCCCGGGATGTCCGAACGTCAGCGCGGAGCCGTGTGCGAAGGTGATCGGGACGGCGCGCTGAAGGCGCGCCCCGGCGGAGCGGAGTAGGGCTTTCGGGGCCCCCACGAGTGACGCTAATCGAGACGGCGCGCCGACGGCGCGCCCCCGGCGGAGCGGAGTGGGGCTTTCGGGGCCCCACGAGTGACGCTAATCGAGACGGCGCGCCGACGCGCGCCCCCGGCGGAGCGGAGTGGGGCTTCGGGGCCCCACGAGCGACGCCGTGCGGGGGTCCGGGGGGCGCTAGCCCCCCGGTAGAAGAAGATGAAAACCGAGCATCATCGCTGGTATTCACCGCGGATCGGGTGGGACATGGGGGTCGCGGTGTTCGGACACTGGGGACCACCCGTGCTCGCCTATCCCACGAGCCACGGCGACGAATGGGAGTTGCAGCGGCATGGACTGCTCGACGCCGTCGCCGATTTCATCGAGGCCGGCAAGGTCAAGTTCTTCTGCGTCGGATCGATCAATCACGATTCGTTCCTGAACAAGCAGGCACACCCGTATCACCGGAGCTGGCGGCAGCGGATGTTCGACGAGTACATCCGCGACGAGGTCATGCCGTTCGTCCACGCGCAGTGTCAGACGCCCGGGATTCCGATCACGACGTTCGGCGCGTCGCTCGGCGCGTACCACGCGGTCAACACGCTGCTGCGCTACCCGCACCTCATCAAGCGCTGTTATGCCTTCTCAGGCGTGTACGACCTGCGCCGGTTCATGAACGGGCTGTACGACGACAACTTCTATTTTCACAACCCGATCGACTACGCCGCGAACCTGAACGATCCGTGGTTTCACCAGCAGCTCGCGACGTGCGAGATCCGGATCGTCACCGGCTCGGGACCGTGGGAAGAGAGCCGCCACTCGTACTCGTTCTCGGGGGTGCTGGCACGCAAGCGCATCCGGCACCATCTCGACGACTGGGGCCCGAACGGGGGACATGACTGGCCTTACTGGAAGGCAATGATCCGGGAGTATTTGAGTCGGTGGTGACCCGGCGGTCGAAATCCTTATCCACAATCCCTACTCCGGAATCCAGATCCCGATCGGGATCCGGATCCCGATCCGGATCGGGATTCAGGATCGAGGACTAAGGATAGGGATTTCCGGCGAAGCGTAAACCGCCCGTCAGCGCTCGGCCCGGCCTTCGACCTGCAGCCATTTGTGGTAGCCGCCGACCAGGGCGCGCGCTTCGACGCCGTGTTTCCGCAGTGTCTGCGCCGCACGGACGCTCGAATCCTCGGACGGACACGCGCAGTAGGTGATGATTTCCTTCTTCAACTTCTTCAGATCGCCGGCTTTCTTCGCGATGTCCTCTTCGGGAACCGAACGCGCGCCCGGGATGCGGCCGGCCTTGAACGCATCCGTGACGCGGACGTCGACGACCTCGATCTTCTTCGCGTCGTAGAGCTTCTTGAACTCCGCCCACTCGACGCGGAGCGGCGGCGACGACCGATCCTCCTCGGGCCGCTGCCCCTCGGAGGCGTGCGCGCCGATGCCGAACATGACGATGAGGGAGAGAGCCGAGAGGCGGAGGTGAGCCGTCATGTGGTGGACGCGGCCGACTGCGACGCCGGCTCGCCCAGGTCGAATCGATCGAGCAGGTACTGCCCTTCCGCAATGACCTGCTCATCGTCGATCCAGACGTCACAGCCGCGCGTGAGCACGTCGACGTGGGTCTTCGCCGTCCAGTCGGCGTGCGTCTGACTGCCGTACGGATCGCCGAAGGCGATGTGCACGCCCGGTACCTTCTCGTCCTGGAGCAGGATGCCGATCATGTCGCGCAGGCCGTAGTTGGTGCCGAACGCCAGCTCGCCGACGCGATCGCTGTTCGTGCCGGTGTGGCAGTAGTCCCAGAAATCCTGGCGCAGATCGGCGCGGTCGCAGCGGACGTCGATCAGGCGCGCGTCGCGGATCTCGAGCACCATGGGCGTGGCTTCGAGACTGCCGTACTTCGCGTTGAAGTAGTCGCCGGCAGTGCCGTCGCAGACGAAAGTGCCATCCACCGAACGCGGCGTGGTGAACACCTCGCCGGCCGGGAGATTCGACCAGTAGCGGGGATTGATGAGACCGCTCGTCTTCACCCAGGCGTGAGCCGGATCGAAGCTCGCCACGAAGTCGGTGCCCGCACGGGTCTTGACGTTCAACCGTACCGCCGTCCGCATCCGCTCGCAGAGCTGCTGACTCAACCGGTCGACCAGCCGATAGTCCGCGCGCAGTCCCTCCCGCATGATTCGCGGCGTGACGCCAACCATGTGGGCATACCGGATGCGTCTCCGCTCGACCAGCGCGACGATCGCCATGCGCGCGGTGAGCTCGCCTTCCTGCGGCTGGACGCAGAGGATGCCCGCATCCGCCACCTCGAGCGCCTCGAGCACCGGTGCGGGCGCCGCACGCAGCGGCCGCGACGCGATCGACTCGATCAGGACGCAGTCGGCGCGTGCGCCACGCTCGGCGAGCGCCTGTTCGAGACTGGCCGCGACCGGCGCGCTTGCCGCGTCCGCGATCAGCGCGACGCGCTCACCAGGCAGAATCGCCAGACAGGTCCGGATCGCATTCTGCGCCCCAGGCATGAGATCGGGTTCGGGTCGGCCGAACGTCATTCACACGATTGTAGCAACCTCGAACCGTTACAGACCCACCACGAACGCCGGAACCTGGCCGCCGCCGGACGTCACGTTGGCGAGACCGGTCTCGCTGAGCCGCGTGAGGTAGCCGCCCATCCGGCCCCTGAACAGGTACGGCGCGAGGTCGACGAGCATGTCGCGCATGGTCACCTGGCCGTCATCATCGAAATGGGGAAAGATCTCGCGGCGGATGGGAATCCGCTGCTGGAGCACCCACGTGCCGGGCGGATCCGAGAGCGCCTTGTTGAGAGCGGCCTCCCACACGCCGGCCGCGGTCTCCCATCCGAGCGTCACGCCTTTCCCACCGGTACTCGTCGTTCGGCTTGAGCACGAGCTGGGTGCGTTCCTGTCTCGCGATCGACATCAGCGGGGTCCGCCGGCCCTGCCAGTCGGTGGCGGTATCGGAGACCAGGCGTGTCCACGGTACGTGCGCCGCGACGAGCGTCCGCTCCGCACTCGTCATCAGATGCGCATGAGTGGGATCGGTCAACACGGCAAAAAACGCCTTCTTGTGCGGCAGCTTGCACCGGAACGTGTTCGCCACACAGACCGCGCGAGCCTCGTACGCGCGAACGAGGGCGGCGCACTCGTCCGGACGCGCGATGATGTCGTTGATCAGCACGCGGCGGTACACGAGATCGATTGGCCGGCCGCCTGCCCACAGCCTGCCGCCGTCGAACGAGAGATCTCGCGGATCGGACACCACGGTGGGCACGCCGCGCTCGGCGAAGGCATCGCGCAGCAACTCGAACTCGCTCCAGGTCGGCACGTCGCGCCAGTCAACGATGGCGATCGTCGGCCGGTCGGCGCTGCCGCCCCACTCCGTGTAGCTGTCGAGCAGCGCCGCGAGCAGCGCCGGGATCGTACGGTGATACATCACCGGGCGGCTGGCCTTGAACCGCTGCATGGGCTCCAATTCGTCGAACAACTCGCACAGCCGCTGGGTGTATCCGAGTCCGGCCGGCGACTCGGCGTTGTATTCCGCGAACCGCAGTGAATCGGGCAGGATGAACGCGTCGAGCCGCGACGCGGTGCTGGCCGTGGCATAACCGGGGTCGATCCGGGCCAGCCGCTCTTCGGCCCCGGTCACGCCGAGCGCCGCCATGAGCCGCTCGTCGGTCAACGCGGCGGCGGCGATCCGCTCGCCGAGATCGGCGATGACCTCGGACGCCTCGCGAATCCGCGTCTCGTCGCGCGCACCAAGGAAGAATGGCCGCAGCACCGAACAATGCACGCGCTCGCCGAACGTGAGCCGGCGGTCGCGCATCGATGCGGCCAGCCGGCGGCAGAATTCAGGCGCGAGCTCGTACTCCGGCCGCAGCAGATCGACCCAATCGGCGATCGGATCCATCAGGCCCCACCGGGCCCGCCCGAGAAGCCGGTGCTCGGTCCGATGCCGAGCATTTCTTCCCATCGCGGCCAGCTCTGGGCGGGATGCCCGTTGAGGGCGCGGTCGATCACCAGCCGGGACATCTTCTCGGTGACGAGGCGGAAGTAGAAATCGGTGATGCGCTCGCGCTCGAAGTCCGGCGCCGGATTCAGAAAATCGATCGCGTACGGCACATCATCCTTGATCGCGAACTCGATCGTGTTCATCTCGTAGCCGAGCGCATGGTTGATCGTCTGGGCGTCGCGCACGACACGGGCGCCGAGGCCGGCGGAGAGGTACTCGTGCTCGACGAGATAGCGCCGCTCGCGCGGGTCGTAGGCCACCGGCGTGATGTCCGTCTTCCCGAACGTGAAGCAGCGGACGTAGCGATCGAAGTCGATGAACTCCTGCAGCGTCATCGGGTAGGGCGAGGTCAGCTCGTAGGCCGCGACCAGCTCGTCGCGATCGTTCACCTTGTAGACGTGCTTCCAGCCGCCGCCCGAGTACGGCTTCAGGATGGCCGGGCGGCCGACATAGTCCAGGAGCCCGTCCCAGTCGATCGGGTAGATCAGATTGCGAAGGGATTCAGGGGTCAGATCGACGTCGGGCGGGTACCCTTTCTGGGGCAGCAACACCGTCTTCGGGATCGCGACGCCGAGCCGGTGCATCACCGAATAGTTGAAGAACTTGTCGTCCGCCGTCCACCAGAAGGGGTTGTTGATGACGTAAGTGCCGTACAGCACGGCCTGCTTCAGCGCGCCGCGGTAGTACTCGATCTCGTGAGAGATGCGGTCGACCACGACGCGATAGGCGGGTGGCTCGTCCATCCTGGTGCCGCCGAGCTTCGCCATCTCGGCGCTGATTCCATGCGGCGCCCCAAGCTGATTCACCCGTTCGATGAACGCCGGAGGAAAGCTGTACTCGCGGCCGCACAACAACCCGATCTTCATCGTCCTGCTCCTCCAGCGATTTGCCCGGGCGACGTCTTGAGCGCCGCGCGAAGCGCGGTGTCGAAACCGGCGGCATCAAGAACACCGGATGCCGCCGGCGCATTATTCAGAACCGCGCAGCGCTCATGAATAATGCGGCGCGTCGCGCCGGCACGCGATCGTCCGGAATCAGCTCGCTTGTCCGCGCGCCGTTCCGGCACGCGTCTCCGCCACGATGTGCCGCACGACCGCCTTCAAATCGCCGGTCGACCGATACACGGCGAGCTGCCGATCGGCGCTGGTGCCCTCGGCCAGCACCGTATGGACGTACTGCACGGCCTCACGGCTCCCGAGGTCGTCCACGACGTCGTCAATGAACTCGAGCAACTCGACCGCGAGCTCGCGCATCGGGACCTCGGCGCGCTTGCCGAAGTCGATCAGCTTGCCGTCGAGCCCCCAGCGCGCGGCGCGCCACTTGTTCTCTTCGATCAGCGCCCGCCGGTAAAGCCGGAACCCCTGGTTACGCGTGTACAGCCGGTGCAGCTTGACGATGATGGCCTGGCACAGCGCCGCGATCATGACCGCCGCCTCCGGCTTGGTCGGAACGTCGCAGACGCGGAACTCGAGCGTGCCGAAGGTCGGGTGCGGCCTGACGTCCCACCAGATCTTCCTCGCGTCGTCGATGCAGTGCAGCTCGACGAGCAGCTGCACGTAATCCTCGTAGGCGCTCCACGACTCGAAATGATCGGGTACGCCGGTGCGCGGGAATCGTCGGAAGACCGTGGTGCGGTACGACTTGAGGCCGGTGTCGCGGCCCATCCAGAACGGAGAGCTCGTGGACAGCGCGAGCAGGTGTGGAAGAAAGTAGCGCGCCATGTTCAGCAGATCGATCATGGTCGTGCGATCCGGGATGGCCACGTGCACATGGAGCCCGAAGATCAGGAGCGACCGCGCGAGGTGCTGGAGCTCTTCGACGATCGTTTCGTAGCGGACGCCGGGGGAAAGGACCTGATCCTTCCAATGCGAAAAGGGATGGGTTCCCGCTGCGGCCACGGCCAGGCCGACGCGTTCGGCCGCGCTGGTCAGCTCGCGGCGGATACGAAAAATCTCTTCACGCAGCTCCGACACGTCGGCGCAGATCTTCGTGCCGACTTCGACGATCGACTGGTGCAGCTCAGGCTTGATCTGTTCGCCGAGAGTCGGCGCGCCCGACGCGAGCAGCTCGGACACATGCGATCGCAATTCCCACGTCTGCGGATCGACGATCTGGAACTCTTCCTCCACGCCGACGGTGAAGCGGTGGCGCATCGCACTCATCATGTCACAATGCGTTTTGTCAATTCGTGTCGGGACTGGGGCCTCGGGACTAGGGACTCGGGCTGTCTCGGGATCAGGGACTCGGGGCTCGGGACTCGGGCTTGTCTCGGGATCAGGGACTCGGGACTTGGGGCTCGGGCTTGTCTCGGGAATCGGGGATCTGGGTCATGAACAGAGAATAGATGGCGGCCCATGAACCATCCGCCCACCTCCCCGAGTCCCGAGTCCCGAGTCCCAAGTCCCGAGGTATGCGCCCGAACGCCGCGCGGCGAAGATTCCGGATGCGGCATCATCCGCGAACCGCAGACCGTCGCGGCGCATCTCGAAGACGCCGCGCACTATCCCGGCGGTCAGGCAGCGGGCGTTGCGTACCCAAGGACTGAGGCCGACGTCGCCAGGCTCGTGCTCGCGAGCTCACGAGTGCTGCCGGTCGGCGTGCAGTCTTCGCTCACCGGTGGCGCGACACCGTTCGGCGACGTGGTGCTGAGCACCGCGCGCTTGTCCCGCGTGCTCGAGGTCGGCTCGACGCGGATCTCGGTTGAAGCCGGCGTGCCGCTGGAAGCGATGCAGGCGGCGTTGCGGCCTGAAGGAGCGGCGTATCCGCCAGTGCCGACGTTCGTGGGCGCGACTGCAGGCGGCGCCGTCTCGACGAACGCCGCGGGCGCGGCGACGTTCAAGTACGGCACCACGCGCGACTGGGTCGAGGGGTTGACCGTCGTCCTGGCGAACGGTGAGGTGCTCGATCTCGTACGGGGTCAGTGCCGGGCTGATGACGAGGGATTCATCATTCAGTGCCGCGACTCGACGATTCGCGTGCCAGTCCCCACGTATCGCATGCCGGATGTTCCCAAGCGGTCCGCCGGCTACCACGCCGAGCCGGGGATGGATCTGATCGACCTGTTCATCGGCTCAGAGGGAACGCTCGGGATCATCACGCAGATCACGTTCCGCGCTCTGGCCCGGGCGCCGGCACGAGCGCTCGCCCTCATCTTCTGCCCGTCGGAAGCCAGCATGCTGGAGCTCGTCGCCGAGCTTCGAACGAGATCGATCGAGACGTGGCGCTCGGGAGACAAGGCCGGCATCGATGCCTGCGCGATCGAGCACATGGACGACCGCTCGCTCGCGCTGGTGCGCGGCTCCGGGGATCTGCAGCCGCTCGACATCAGAGTTCCCGGGAACACGGCCGCCGCGCTGCTGGTGCAGCTCGAACTGCCGGCGGGCACGACTTCCGCCGCGGCCTACGACCAGATCGAAAATGCGCTCGCCGCCGACACGCCGGACTCCGGCCTCGTGCGTTTCTGCCGGCTGCTCCATCGATTCGATCTGCTGGACAGCACGGAGCTCGCCGCACCCGACGATACGCAAAGGCAGGAGCAGCTGATCCGGTTCCGCGAGAGCGTGCCGGCCCGGGTGAATCAGCTGGTCGGCGCGGCCAAGCGCGACGTCGATTCCCGTATCGAAAAGACGGCCGCCGACATGGTCGTGCCGTTCGACGGCTTCGCCGGGATGATGCAGTGCTATCGGCAGGGGTTCGAGAGTCGAGGTCTTCAGTTTGCGATCTGGGGCCATGTCTCGGACGGCAACGTCCACCCCAACGTCATCCCGCGGAGCTACGAGGACGTGGCGCGCGGGAAAGAGGCGATCATGGAGTTCGGCCGTGAAGCCGCGCGGCTCGGCGGTTGCCCTCTCGCCGAGCACGGCGTCGGGCGCAATCCGGTGAAGCAGGCGTTGCTGCGCGACCTCTATGGCGACGCCGGCATCGAACAGATGCGCGCGGTCAAACGCGCGCTCGATCCCGGGTGGAAGCTCGCGCCTGGCGTGATCTTCAGCTGAAGAACGGAGCAAGACCGGCCCGCAGTACAATCGGCCGATGTCCCTTCTCTGGTTCCGCCGTTCGCGGAAAGGCGATTCGAAGGCGCCACAGGCAACCTCATCGCAACACACGTCTGAGACGACGCCGCGGCAGCAGCGGGCACCGCTCCGCATCCGGGGATTGCTGCTTCTCAATCTGCAGCCCACGGATGGGACCGAGCAGATCGAAGGCGCGCCGCCGCTCGGCAGCCACGACCAGGTGGTTCGCTCGGTGGTCGCGGCCGCGCCGGGTATCCAGTTCGATGACTCCGGCCGAGGTGAAGTGCGGGGCGCCGATCACTACATCGCGATCGATCTCGGCAAGCACGACCTCGTGCATGCCGCGGTCGCGTCGGCGGAAGGAGACATCGGGATCGAGGCGCTGCGCACCCTGCTGCAGCGCGAAGGCTGGCGGGCGTATGTCCCGCGTGTCGGGGTGTTCATCGAGCCCGACGCCCTCGATCTCTTCGCCCTGCCCGACGCGCCGCCGCCACCCGGGCGGGCCTGACTCCGCGCGCGTCCGCTAGGCGGTTTCTTCCTTCAACAAGTCGGTATTGATCGCGAAGGCCGCTTCCGCGCCTTCGGCCGCGGCGACCACCACCCATTGAACCTTGCGCGACACGTCGCCGGCGACGAACAGGCCGGGCAGATGTGTCGACTCGTACTTGCCGGTCATCACGGTGCCCTTCTCGCTGAATTCGCAACCGAGATGCTCGAGCAGCGGTGAGCGTTGATACTGGCCGGTCGTGAAGAACAGCGCCCGCCGCGCCAATGGCGGCCCGTCGACGAAAGTGACGTGCGAGAGTACGCCGTCGTGGCCTTCGAGCGCGGCAACCCGCTCCTCCCGAACGGCGATGCCGTTGCGCGCGAGACGCAACCGCTCGCCCTCGTCCAGCTCCGAAGGACCATCGGTGCAGAGGACCAGATCGCGGCTCCAACCCGTGAGCTCGAGCGACAGGCCGAACCCGCGGGCGCCGCGTCCATAGATGGCGATCGGCCGATCGCGCACTTCCCAGCCATCGCAGTAAGGACAGTGGAACACGCTCTTGCCGTAGAGCTCGTGGAAGCCCGGGATCTCGGGCAGGTTGTCGCAGACGCCGGTGGCGAGAAGGAGCTTGCGGGCAGTCAAGCGCCGGCCATCGTGCAGCGCCACGGAGAACCGCCCATCCTCGCCGCATACCGCGTCGGTAACCTCCCCGTCTCGGAGCTCGACGGTCGAGTACTGCCGCAGCTCCTCGCGCGCGAGCCGCAGGAACTCGTGCGGTGCGATCCCGTCGCGGGTCAGGTAACCGTGAAGCTCGCGCGCCGCCGCGTTGCGGGGGGCACGGGTATCGAAGACGAGAACCGACCGGCGGCAGCGGCCTAGCATCAACGCGGCGCTCAATCCCGCCGGACCGGCGCCCACGACAATCACGTCGTACATGGCGGGGTTCGGCACTGTGGTCTCACGCGGTCAGCGGCCCGGGATTGGATCCGTGCAGCGAACCGCTCACGACCGCGGGTCGCCGGCAGGAGCGCCGAGGCGGCTGAGGAGATCCGCAAATCGAGGGTCCGGCCGCAGGGATTCGAGATCCGGATCGCGCCGGATCCGGGCCGCGGTCAGCGCCGGCAGCTTTGCGCCGACCCGTTCGAGCGAGTCGAATGCCCGATCGCTCGCGCCGGTCAGCGCGTGAAGGCAGGCAATGTAATAGCGGGTGAAGGGATCGTCGGCGCCACGCGCGATCAGCGCATCGAACATCTTTGCCGCGCGATCGAAATGCCGTTTGGCCAGGTCATGGCGCTGTTGACGGTGATACGCGGCGCCCAATTTGACGTTCAGCTCGATCGCCGTGCGCTCCTTCAACGCGTGATCGCTGGAGGCGACGAACGCCAGACCGCGCTCGTACTCGCGCAGGGCGTCATCGTAGCGGCCCTGCAGGTAGTAGACGTACCCGAGCCGGCCGTTGGCGCCGACGACCTGCAGCCCGGCGTTGCCCGAGATGGTACTGATCCTGCAGTTCCACGGCACGCCGGCAGATTTCTTCGGCCCGTTCGTACTGCCCTTCCCAGGCCAGCAGCAGCCCGAGCTGGAGGTAGGAGTAGCCGGCCTCCGGATTGAGCTCGATGGCGCGCTCGAACTCCGGGATCGCCGACGCGAAGTCTCCCTTGCCGACCCAGAACGCCCGTGCGAGCGCCTGATGCGCCTGGCCGTTGTCCGGCTCGAGAGCGATTGCGGCGCGGATCTCGTCGATCGCTTCGCCGGTCTGGCCGAGGCCCAGCAGCGCCGTCCCGAGCCACATCCGCGCGTCGGCCAGATCGGGATCGAGGGCGAGCGCGCGCCGCTCGATCTCGATCGCGTGGTCGACGAGATCGCGAAGGCTGAGGAACGACCCCTTGAGGCTGTACGCGCCGCCGAGCGCCGCCCAGGCGATGGCGTATTCGGGATCGTGCCGGGTCGCGGTCTCGAACGCCGCGATCGCCCGCTCGATCGAGTCCCGGGTGGCGAGCCGCAGGTTCATCATCCCGCGCGCATAGCTCTGTACGCCTCGACCGATTTCGTTTCCTGCCGCTCGATCTCCGCGATCTCGGTGCCGCGCAATACCAGATTCAATCCCTGGGTCAGGTCGTAGACGATCTTGTCCTGCAGCGCGAAGATGTCGCTCACCCGTCCGTCCACCTTGACCGTCCGGCGCACCGTGCCGGTCGCGACGTCGAGGAAGTTGGCGGTGATCCGCACCACTTCCCCCATCCTCTGGAAGCCGCCGACCACCACCCACGTCGCGCCGAGCCGCCGGCCGATGTCGATGGCCACCGATTCGTCGAGGTTGGCGGTCGACGAGAGATTCCGCAGCGCATCGTACACGCGCGCCCGGCCGATCACGGTCAGTCCGTGGATGTTCTTCAAATCGGAACTGACCGTCTCGGCGATGCCGGTGCCGATCCAGTCATCCGCCGGCTCGCGGGTGATGTTCGCGAAGGTCATGACCGCGACCGAGCGCTCGATGGCGGAGGCCTCGTGCGCCGCGACCGCGAGCGCGGCGCGTCCGGTGCTGACCTTGAACGCTGCCTCGAGGTCCGCGCCGATCTTGCGGAGATCCGCTTCCAGGTCGCGCGCGCTCTGATACCGGAAGGTCGCGGACTTCTCCAGCGCCCGGCCGAGCACCGCATCCAGCGGCTTCGGCACCGCGGCGTTGAGCGACGACGGCGTCGGCGGTGTGTCGTGGAGGATCTTGTCGATGATCTCGGTCGCCGAGGCGCCGGCAAAGGGCATGTTCCCCGTCGCGAGCTCGTAGAGGACGACGCCGAGGGAGAAGAGGTCGGCGCGGTGATCGATGTTGCGCCCGAGCGCCTGCTCCGGCGCCATGTAGGAGATCGTGCCGACGACCTGTCCCGCGATCGAGACCTCGGGCTGGGTCACGCGGTTGTCGTTCTGCGGAGTGGTCAGGAACTTCGCCAGGCCGAAGTCGAGCACCTTCACGAGACCGCGCTCGGTCCGCATCAGATTCGCGCTCTTGATGTCGCGATGAATGATGCCGCGCAGGTGCGCTTCGTCGAGCGCGTCGGCCACCTGCACGCCGACGTCGATGACGTCCCGGATCGGCAGCGGTCCGGTCTTGACACGTTCCGACAGCAGCTGTCCTTCGACGTACTCCATGACGATGAAGTCGGCGCCGGCGTGCTCGCCGATGTCGTAGGTGACGGCGATGTTCGGCGAGCGAAGGACTGATGCCGCACGGGCCTCGTTCAACAACCGCGCCCGGCTCTCGGGATCCGCCTTGAGTGCGGCCGGCAGCAGCTTGACCGCAACCGTCCGGCCAAGGCGCACGTCCTCCGCACGGTACACCTCACCCATTCCGCCGGCGCCAAGCGGAGCGGTAATCTCGTACGGTCCGAGACGGGTTCCCGCGTCGAGCGTCATCGCTGACACTGCGCCGACACACGGCTCACAGTCGGTGCGCCGATAGTCAGATCGCGAATCGCTGTCACCGCACGTGAGCACGTTGCACGGATGACGTAGCACGTAGATGGCATATGTATCCCAGATCTCAGACGCGCGTAGACGGCGGCGGGATTCTACTTTCGCTTCGAACCCAGCCAGGCGTCACGAAACGCCCGTTGGGCCGGGGTCAGTGTGCCGCTCAGTTCCACGGGGACCGCCTCGAGCCGCGGGTCCTCGCCGTAGGTCAACTGCAGCGTCACGGTGCGGCCATCGATGCGGCGCACCTGTAATGTGACGGCGTCCCCGGGCTGGGCGTTCTTGACCGCCGCCGGCGAATACGGCTGTCCGTTCACCGCGACCACGACGTCGCCGTGCTCGAGACCAGCCACGAACGCCGGCGACCCCCACGGCATCAATCCCTGAATCGCCGTCACCCTCCCGCCGTCGTCGATGGCGGCGCCGGTCCAGGCCGCGCGCGGATGCCGCTTTCGGACCGCGACTCCGGCGGGCGCGAGCAGCCTGGCGTAGTCCGGCGCCTCGCGTCCTTCGATGTAGCGAGTGAAGAAATCGTCCGCGAATGCGCGATCGGACACCTCCGCCAGGCGGTCGCGGGCGTCCTTCAGCGTATACGGCTTCAACACCAGGCCCGGCTGCGGACCGCCAGGCTTCCCGTGCACGCGCCACATCACCCGCATGTAGTCATCGAGCGAGACTTTGCCGGACGATCGCACCCGCAGACCCAGATCGAGCGCCAGGGCAATCGCCGATCCGTACGGATAGTAGTCGATGAACGAGTAGGAGAAGTTCGTGGGATCGTTCGCGCGCGCCGCGTCGGTGAACGGCGCCATCCGGCTCATCTCGACCGCCGATCGGAACTGATGCGCGGGGCTGACGCTGACGCTCAACGCGCTCCGCGCCAGCGTGAGCATCGTCTGGTCGGGCTGCGAGAGCCCGGCGCGCGCCATGATCAGATCTCCGTAATACTGCGTGAAGCCTTCCGCGAGCCACAGCTCGCCCGACATGTTGGCTTCCTCGAAATTGAACGGCTCGAGCGACCGCGGCCGGATGCGCTCGACGTTCCACGCATGGAAGAACTCGTGCGCGACGGTGCCGAGCACACCGCGAACGTTGCCGCGGATGGACGCCCCCTCCGCGACGACGGTGCTGTTGCGGTGCTCCATGCCATCGCCGCCGCCCCACGGCACGTAGTCGCCGAGGAACGTGTAGGTGCCGGTGTCGAACTCGGGGAACTCTCCGAAGACCGCGCCGTGCTCGAGCACGATCTTCTCGGTCGCGGCGGCATACTCGTCGACTTCCGCGTCGGTCGCGTCGTGGTGAAGGGCCACGATGATGGTGAACTGCTTGCCGTCTGGATTGCGCACCGTGAACGATCGTCTCGACTGCTCGCTGAGCTCCGTCGGGCTGTCCATCAGGTACTGCAGGTTCGGCGCGGTGAAGGTCCAGGGATCGGACGTCGTGAAGAGTTGCGTCGACGGCGTCCACCTCGATCCCGCGGGCGGCTTGAACGTGACGCGGACCGGCCGCAGGTCGAGGCCACGCGCCCACAGCAGCGTCGCCGGCATGTTCATGTGCGCATGCGACGCGTCGATGGCGAGATAGGTGCCGTCGACGCGATTGCCGAAGACCTTGTACGCGATCCGGACCGTGCCGTCGTGCCCGGACACGTTCCACTGGTAGGGATTCGGCCGTTCGACGGACAGTTCCTTGCCCGCGCCATCGAACGCGTGGAGATCGAAGACGTTCTTCGTGTACTCGTGCAGCGCATAGCGTCCGGGCGACGATCGGCTCATCCGCGCCTCGAGCGTCGGCGTGGAAAGATCGGAGAACGTGACCTCGACCTGCGCGAAATGATGCTCGGGAGCCGGAAACGACAGCTGGTAGAGGATCGGCTGCTCCGCGAAGAGCGGAACAGTCGCGAGGATGACGATCAGGATTGCAACGCGGCGTGCGAGACGCATGAGTGTCAAGTGCTGGAGCTGGGTGCCGGCGCAGGTCCGCCACACCTTCAGCAACTTTAGCACTGACAAACGCGGGGACCCCTCTTTGGGGACATCGCGTTCGTTCCCCAGCCCTTCATCACGATCGTGTTCCACCCGCTCAAGGCCGTCGGCCGCACCCAGGCTTCGAATCGCGAACCTAAGTAGGCGGCGTCGCGGATGTCATCCGCCGGGGTGAGTTGACACCTTGTGAAAAATTTCACACTATGGGGCCAGGTACGGCGCCCGATCGAGAGCGACCTCGCGGGCCCTCGCCGCCCTTTCTGCCGACGCGTCCAGTGAAGTACGCTTAGCGCTCGGCGCCGGTCCGGTGAGCGAGTTCAGGGCGCCGGAGCTTTCTACCCCGTTGCGGACGAACCGATGAGTCAGCTCTTCCAGCGCCACTCCAACATCTATTCCCGGCTCAGCATTGTTGCTCTCGGACTCTTCGTCGCCGGCCTTGGAGTGGTGATCGGCCTGCTGCACCTGGGTGGCTTCTATACGAACCAGAATGCGTTCGTCGAGCAGCCGATTCAGTTCAGCCACGCTCATCATGCCGGGGGCATGGGCATCGATTGCCGCTACTGCCACACGTCGGTCGAAGAGTCGGCCTTCGCCAACATTCCGCCGACCAAGACCTGCATCAACTGTCATTCGCAGATCTGGAATTCGGCGCCCATTCTCCAACCGGTCCGAGCCAGCTTTCAGAACAACACCCCCATTCAGTGGACGCGGGTCCACGACCTGCCGGACTTCGTGTACTTCAATCACAGCATCCATGTGAAACAGGGGGTCGGCTGTGCCACCTGCCACGGGCCGGTCGATCGCATGCCGCTCGTGTATCAGCATGCGCCGCTGACGATGATGTGGTGCCTGGACTGCCATCGCAATCCGGCGAAGTACGTGAGGCCGCGCGACCAGGTCTTCAACATGACGTGGACGCGGTCAGCGAACGATCCCTCGGGTGAGCAGCTCGTTGCTGACTACAAGATAGGGAATGCCGATCAACTGACCAGCTGTTCTACGTGTCACAGGTAATTCGACCGACGGCTCCGCCGTCACGAGGACGGCGCGTGAAGGAATGACTGACGTGCGACGCCCGGTACAGAACGCTGAAAGCTGCTGATTAATATGGACTTCGCTGCCATCCGATCCCGCCTTGCCGGCTCCGGGGGGCGCCTGTACTGGCGCAGCCTCGGGGAGCTCGCCGACACGCCGGACTTCCGTGAGTATCTCCATCGCGAATTTCCCGAACAGGCGTCGGAATGGAACGATCCGAAGGGGCGCCGCGATTTTCTGAAGCTGATGAGCGCGTCGCTGGCCCTGGCTGGCGTCGGCGCGTGCACCAAACAGCCGTCGGAGCTCATCGTTCCGTACGTCCGGCAGCCTGAGGAGATTGTCCCCGGGCGTCCCCTGTTCTTCGCGAGCGCGATCACGATGAGCGGCACCGCGATGCCGGTCCTGGTCGAGAGCCACATGGGGCGTCCCACCAAGATCGAGGGCAATCCGGAACATCCGGCGAGCCGCGGCGGCACGGACATCTTCACCCAGGCGGCGATTCTCGGTCTCTACGATCCGGATCGCGCGCAGACCGTTTCGTATCGCGGCGATGTGCGAGGCTGGACGGTGTTCGTGTCAGCCATGCAGCAGGCGCTCGTCACCCAGAAGACGCGTGGCGGAGCCGGGTTGCATCTGCTGACGCCGCCGATCACGTCGCCCTCGCTTGCGGAGCTCGTGGGGACCATCCTGCGCGATTATCCGAAGGCGCGCTGGCATCAATACGACGCCATCGCCCGTCCGGGGAGGCCGGCCGCGGACGAAGCGAAGACCACCACCATCTACCACTTCGACAAAGCCGACGTCGTGGTGGCCCTCGATGCCGACTTCCTGACGTGCGGGCCAGGCAGCGTCCGCTATTCAAAGGATTTCGCCAGCCGCCGCCGGATCACCGACGACAACAAGGTGATGAACCGGCTGTATGCGATCGAAAGCACGCCCAGCCTGACCGGCGCCAAGGCCGATCACCGCCTCGGGGTTGCCGCAGCAGAGGTCGAGACCATCGCGCGCCAGATCGCGGCGGCGCTGGGAGCGAACGTCCCGGGCGCTGCAGCAGGCGCCGGTGCCGGTGAGTCCAGACCCGCAACTCCTGACGTCGGGCGCTGGGTTGCCGCCATCGTCAAGGATCTGCAGGCGCACAAGGGACGTTCGGTCGTTGTCGCGGGTGAGTACCAGACGGCTGCGGTCAGCACGATCGCCAGGGCGATCAACGACGCGCTCGGAAACTCCGGGACGACCGTCACCTATGGCGCCAGCATCGAAGCCTCCGGACCGGCAGCCTCCTCCATTGCCGATCTCGCGCAAGCCATGGATGCCGGACAGGTCGAGCTGCTCGTCATCATGGGCGGAAATCCCGTCTTCACGGCGCCGGTCGATCTGCGATTCAGCGACCGGCTCGGAAAAGTCGGGCTGTCCGTCTACTACGGCGACTACGTTGACGAGACCGCGGCGTATTGCCACTGGAACGTGCCAGCCACGCATCCACTCGAGAGCTGGGACGATTCCCGCGCATTCGATGGGACGGTGACGCTCACGCAGCCCCTGATCGCGCCGCTGTATGAAGGGCGGTCCGCGCACGAATTCCTGAACGTGTTCACGTCTCAGGGGGAGCGCCGGGCACTCGCCATCGTCAAGGACTTCTGGACCAAGGCGTACAGCAGCGGTCAGGGCGGATGGACATTCAAGCATCCGCGCGACGGTTCGTTCCCCAATGCCGATGCCGTCTGGCGGACCGTCCTGCACGAAGGGTTCATCGGCGGCACCGCGGTGACGGAAGGCGGACCGGCCACGTCGCTGCAGACGCGTGCGCCGGCCGCGCCCGACGTTCCCTCTGCGGCAGCGGCCGCGGCGGCACCCGCGGGTCCTCCTGCTGCGCCAGGCGGCGTTCCACAGGCGGCTGCGGCAGGTGCAGCCGCATCGACTCCACCCGGGCCGCCAGCGGCGCCACCACCGGCGCCGGTTGCGACGAATCAGCCACAACCCGGCCAGCAGCTGGCGACTCCGCAGCTGCCCGCGCCGCCCGCGAGCGGTGCGGGGCTCGAGCTGATCTTCCGCCCGGATCCCACGGTGTGGGACGGCCGTTTCGCGAACAACGGCTGGCTGCAGGAGCTGCCGAAGCCGTTCACGAAAGTGACCTGGGACACGACCGCGTGGATTGCGGCGAGCCTCGCCCGCGACCGCGGCCTCGACGACGGAGACATCATCGAGCTGCGGTACCGCGGCAACACCGTGCGGATGCCGGTGTTCATCGTTCCCGGACATCCCGCGCAGTCGGTGACGGTGTTCTTGGGTTACGGGCGCCGCAGCGCCGGTCGCGTCGGCAATGCCATCGGCGCCGCCCAGCAGTTCAACGCGTTCCTCCTGCGCACCTCTGACGCGCCGTGGTTCGGCACTGGCCTCGAAATCGCGAAGACCGGCGAGCGGCACCCGATCGCGACTACGCAGAAGCATCATGCGATGGAGGGTCGCGCGCCGGTTCGATCGGCGTCGCTCGAGCAATACAAGGCCAGGCCGGCGGTCATCCATGAGCAGGGGCACACGCCGGTCCGGACGCTGACGCTCTACCCCGACCACGAATACACCGGCTACAAGTGGGGCATGGCGATCGACCTGAGCACCTGCACCGGGTGCAGCGCGTGCACGGTCGCCTGTCAGGCGGAGAACAATATCCCGGTCGTCGGCAAGGATCAGGTGATGCGCAGCCGCGAGATGCACTGGATCCGCGTCGATCACTACTTCGCGGGGGATCCCGAGCACGCCGAATCGTTCCATCAGCCGGTGCCGTGCATGCAGTGCGAGAACGCGCCGTGCGAGGTCGTCTGTCCGGTCGCGGCGACGACCCACAACTCCGAAGGTCTGAACGACATGACCTACAACCGGTGCGTCGGGACGCGGTACTGCTCGAACAACTGTCCCTACAAGGTGCGCCGCTTCAACTTCCTGCTGTATGCGGACTGGGATACGCAGAGCCTCTACGGCGCGCGCAACCCGGACGTCACCGTCCGCAGCCGCGGAGTCATGGAGAAGTGCACGTATTGCGTGCAGCGGATCAATCACGCGCGCATCGATGCAAAGCGTGAGGAGCGCCGGGTGCGCGACGGCGAGATCGTGCCGGCGTGCGCGTCGGCGTGCCCGTCCGACGCGATTGTGTTCGGCGACATGAACGACGCGAACAGCCAGGTCAACAAGCTGAAGGCGCAGGAGCGGAACTACGGCATGCTCGAGGAACTGAACACCCGTCCGCGGACCACGTACCTCGCCGACATTCGCAACCCGAACCCCGAACTCGCCCCGGCCCCGGCCGCGGGCCAAACCACGGGACACTGATGGATCCGAAATCGGAGCGCGGCAGACAGCAGATGGCGGACGCCAACGCGCCCAAGCCCGGACCCGTGGCCGGCCACGGCGCGGCGGCCGGTGCGCTCGAGTACCGGGAGTTTCCGGTCATCGAACCGGGACACACGATGACGTCCGTCACCGAGAAGATCAGCAACGTCGTCCTGCGCGGCCGGCATCCGCTGCAGTGGTATGTGACGTTCTTCGTCGCGTTCCTGCTGCTGAACGGGCTGATGGTGTCGATCGGCTGGCTGCTGTTGAAGGGTATCGGCATCTGGGGCAATAACCAGCCGGTCGGCTGGGCGTTCGACATCATCAACTTCGTCTGGTGGATCGGGATCGGCCACGCGGGCACGCTGATTTCGGCGATTCTGCTGCTGTTCAAGCAGGACTGGCGCACGTCGATCAACCGGTTCGCGGAGGCGATGACCCTGTTCGCGGTTGCCTGCGCGCTGCTCTTTCCGCTGATACACACCGGCCGTCCCTGGCTGGCGGCGTACTGGCTGCTGCCATATCCCAACACCATGGACATCTGGCCGCAGTTCAGGAGTCCGCTGATCTGGGACGTGTTCGCGGTCTCGACTTACGGCACCGTGTCGTTGCTCTTCTGGTACACGGGGCTGGTACCGGATCTCGCGACGATGCGCGATCGGGCGAAGAACAAGCATCTCGCGCGGCTGTTCGGCATCCTCGCGCTCGGCTGGCGGGGATCGGCGCGGCACTGGCAGCGATATGAAACCGCGTACCTGCTGCTGGCCGGCATGTCGACGCCGCTGGTGCTGTCGGTGCACACGGTGGTGAGCTTCGACTTCGCGGTCAGCGTGCTGCCCGGCTGGCACGCGACGATCTTCCCGCCGTACTTCGTCGCCGGCGCGATCTATGCCGGCTTCGCCATGGTGCTGACGCTCGCGATCCCGCTGCGCAAATGGTACGGGCTCGAGGACTTCATCACGATGCGGCACCTCGAGAACATGGCGAAGGTGACGCTCCTGACCGGGCTGATGGTCACCTACGGGTACATGACCGAAGCCTTCTTCGGCTGGTACAGCGCCAACGCGTACGAAGGCTACATGATCTTCAACCGCATGACCGGACCGTACGCGTGGTCCTACTGGGCGCTGATCTTCTGCAACGGCATCGTGCCCCAGACGCTGTGGAGCAAGCGGCTGCGGACGAATACCACGTGGCTCTTCATCATGGCGCTCATCGTCAGCGTCGGCATGTGGCTGGAGCGCTTCGTGATCATCGTCACGTCGCTGCACCGGGATTTCCTGCCCGGGTCGTGGGACATGTACTACCCGACGATCTGGGACTTCTCGACCTTCTTCGGCACGATCGGCCTGTTCACCACGCTGATGTTCCTGTTCGTGCGGGTGCTGCCGATGATTTCGATCTTCGAGGTGCGGACGCTGGTGCCCGAGGCGCGAGTCAGGCTGCCGAAGGATCCCGATGAGGACGTCGACATCACGTTCGGCGACGTCGTGGAAGGAGAGGCGCGGTGAAGACCATCGACGTCGACCACCCCGTCTTCGGGATCATGGCGGAGTTCGACAACCCGACGTCGCTCGTCGAGGCGGCCAGGCGGGTCCACGCCGAGGGCTACCGGAAGACCGACGCGTACTCGCCGTATCCGATTCACGAACTGTTCGATGCGTTGGACGCGCATGACCACCGCGTGCAGCGCAACGTGCTGCTCGGCGGCATCGCCGGCTGCCTCGGCGGGTTCGGACTGTGCTACTGGGTGTCCGCGATCGCCTATCCGCTCAACGTCGGGGGCCGGCCGTACAACAGCTGGCCGGCGTTCATCCCGGTCACCTTCGAGGTCACGATCCTGATCGCATCGTTCGCAGCCGTACTCAGCTGGATCATGCTGAACGGACTGCCGATGCCGTATCACCCCGTGTTCAATGTGCCGCGGTTCGCCGAAATCGCGAGCGAGAGGGGATTCTTCCTCACGATTGAATCAACCGACCCGAAGTTCGATCGCAGCCGCACACCCGAGTTCCTCAAGGGACTGGGTGCGAGAGAGATCAATGAAATCCCGCACTAAGGCCTCGCTCGTCGCGCTGTGCCTGCTGGCAGCCGCGGGCTGCCGGCAGGACATGCACAACCAGCCGAAGTACCGGCCGCTGCGCTCGACGGCGTTCTTCGGCGACGGATCCAGCGCGCGTCCGCTCGTCGAAGGCACGGTCGCGCGCGGCACGCTGCAGGAAGACGCCGCGTTCTTCACCGGCAAAGTCGGCAACGCCCCGGTCAAGGAGCTGCCCTTCGCCGTCGACGAGCGTGTCCTCAACCGCGGCCAGGATCGTTACAACATCTTCTGCACGCCCTGTCATGACTCGCTGGGAACAGGCCGCGGGATGGTGGTGCAGCGCGGCTACCGCAACCCGCCGTCGTTCCACGACGAGCGCCTGCGCATCGCCGACGCGGGTTACTTCTTCGACGTGATGAGCAACGGGTTCGGCGCGATGCCGGACTACCGCGCGCAGCTCACCGCGCACGATCGCTGGGCCGTCGTCGCGTACATCCGCGCGCTGCAGCTCAGTCAGCGCGCCGACAAGGCGGACGTCCCGGGCGGCGATCCAACCAAGGTGCCGCCCCCGGCGGCGGCGCCGGGACCGGCCAAGCACTGATTCTCATGCAGACACTTCCGATCAGCGACGTTCCGGCACTCGGCCGCCTTCAGCAGCGCGCTCTCGTCATCGGCGTCGTCGCCCTGCTTGCCGGCGCCGTCGGCGCCGCGACCAACCTCGATCAGTTCTTTCGCTCGTGGCTGATCGGATTTCTGTTCTGCCTCAGCCTGACCCTCGGATCGCTCGCGCTGCTGATGGTTCAGCACCTCTCCGGCGGCCAGTGGGGGCTGGTGGGACGCCGGGTATTCGAGGCGGCCAGCCGCACGCTGCCGATCGTCGTCGTGCTCTTCCTGCCGCTGCTGTTCGGCATGAAGCGCATCTTCCTCTGGGCGGACGAAGCGTTCGTGCAGGGGGATCACATCCTCCAGGTGAAGGAGCCGTACCTGAACGTCACCTTCTTCATCATCCGCGCGGCCATCTACTTCGCGTTCTGGCTGGTCTGCGTCTGGCTGCTGAACAAGTGGTCGGCCGAGCAGGATCGTGGCGTGGGCGTGACGAAGCTGGATTCCGTCCGGTTCAGGAAACTCAGCGCACCCGGCTTGCTGTTCCTCGTCATCACCGTGACCTTCGCGTCGGTCGACTGGATCATGTCGCTCGATCCTCATTGGTTTTCGACGATTTTCGGCCTGCTGACGGTCGCCGGCTACGGCTTGAGCGCGCTCGCCCTCACGGTCGTGGTGCTGTCGCTGATGGCGCCCGATCTGCCGGGCGCGCACCTGACGGCGAGGCAGTTCCACGACTTCGGCAAGCTGATGCTCGCCTTCGTCATGCTCTGGGCGTACCTCTCCTTCTCGCAGTACCTGATCATCTGGTCCGGAAACCTGCCGGAAGAGATCCCGTGGTACCTGCAGCGCGTCACGGGCGGATGGGGCGTTGTCGCGATCCTGCTCGTTGTCGGACACTTCATGCTGCCGTTCACGCTGCTGCTGTCGCGGAACCTGAAGCGGAACATGCCCAGAATCGCCATCGTGGCGGCATTCATCCTGGTCATGCGGCTCGTGGATCTCGTCTGGCTGGTGGCACCCTCGGTCCAGCACGCCGCAGCTGTCAGAGGGGGCGCGCACGCAGCCGGGGGATTCCCGATTCACTGGATGGACCTGGCCATCCCGATCGGATTGACCGCCGTGTGGCTCTTCCTGTTCACGCGGCAACTGCGATCACGGGCGCTCTTCCCATACAACGATCCGTACTTCAAGGAGGCGTTCGCGCATGAAGCCCATTGATCCGCCTTCGCCAAAGGCTTCGGCGGGACAAGGTCCGCCTTCGCCAAAGGCTTCGGCGGGACAAGGTCCGCCTTCGCCAAAGGCTTCGGCGCGACAAGGTCCGGAGTCGCCAACGGCTTCGGCGCCTGATGGTTCAGGAGACGGCCCACCGTCCCGGCGGCCCGGTGTGGGCGGCGGCGCGACCTACCGTCACCCGTCGGATCACGACCAGGCCCTCAGCTCTCACGATCCCGCCCTCAGCTATCACGACGGCGTGCACGATCACGCCCTCGACGACGAGCTGCACAACCCGGATGTCGCGCATGAGCACATGGATGTGAACATCAGCGCGATTGTCTGGTCCGTGGTCGTCCTGGTGTTGGTCACGCTGGCCTCGCACATCGTGATCCTGGTGCTGTTCGGGTGGTTCGAGCGGGAGGCCGAGGCCAATCAGGGGACGCTCTCGCCGCTGGCCAGGCCCGCCACCGAGATGCCGACGACGACGACCGGCTCGCCGGTTTTCAGTCCGGCCGCGAACATTCCGGGACCGAAGCTCCTGACCGACGAGCCGATGGCGCTCGACAAGCAGCGGAGCGATGAAGCGAAGCGGCTTCACGGGTACGGATGGGCCGACGAGAAGACCGGCGTGGCGCACATCCCGATTGAAGAAGCCAAGAAGCTGATCCTGCAGCGCGGCCTGCCGGTTCGCGCGGAGGGCGCCGTTGCGCCAAACCTGGGCACGCGCCTGCCGGCCGCAGGGGAGGCTTCGGGTGGACGCGTGATTACGGTCCCACTTCCCGAACCACCGGCAGGCGCGCCGGCTCCACCGGCGGCGGCCAAGCCGCATGGGGGGCACTGAACGAAAGGTTCAGGGGTTCAGGGGTGCAGGGGTTCAGGGGTTCACGGGTTCAGGTGTTCACGGTTCGCGCGGATAGGGAGATGGTGATCGAGCCTAAGTTGCTTCGTCGTGTCTTCGCTGCCCTCGTCACGGCGGTCGTGTGCTCGGCGGCGGTGTCGGCGCAGGTGGGGCGCACTGCTCCCGAGCCGGGGGACGCGGCGGCGGATCGGCCGGGGCTGCTCAGCAAGATCCGGATCGATCAACGTCTGAATCATCAGGTTCCGCTCGATCTGCAATTCACCGACGAAACGGGCAGGACGGTCAGGCTCGGCGAGTACTTCGGCAAGCGTCCGGTCATTCTGGCGCTCGTGTACTGACGAATGCCCGATGCTCTGCACGCAGGTGCTCAATGGGCTCGTCACCGCGCTCGGGGTCATGAACTTCGAACCGGGGAAGGAGTTCGACGTCATTGCCGTCAGCTTCAACCCGCGAGAGGGTCCTGGGCTGGCAGCGCAGAAAAAAGCGGCGTATCTCGAGCGCTACAAACGGCCGCACACCTCCGGAGGCTGGCACTTCCTCACCGGCACCGAGGCGTCGATCAAACAGCTCGCGGACGCGGTCGGATTTCGCTACGAGTACGACGAGCGCATCAAGCAGTACGCGCACGGCGCCGCCATCGAGGTCCTGACACCGAAGGGTGTGATCTCCAAATACTTCTACGGCATCGAGTACTCGTCGCGGGACATCCGCCTCGGCCTCATCGAAGCGTCAGAAGAGCGGATCGGCACCGCCATCGACGACTTCCTGCTGTTCTGTTACCACTACGACCCGGCGACGGGAAAGTACGGCCCGATGGTCCTGCGCCTAGTTCGCCTGGGCGGCATCGCCACCGTGCTGACGTTTCTGTCGTTTCTCACGGTCAGCCTGCGACGCGAGCGTCGCGAGCACGGTCAGACTTTCACCAAACCGTCAGGCGGCGCGCACGGCCCGGGGCGGCCCGCCTTCGCGCCGAAGGCGCTTCGGCGCGTCCGCCGTAGCTCCCGCGGAGGCGGAAGCCCCGACAATTAAGATGTTCACAGACTTACCGCTGTTTCCGCAGCAGGCCTCGGTACAGGCAGGACAGGTCGACGCCATCTATTTCTTCATGGTGGCGGTCACGGCCTTCTTCTCCCTGCTCATCGCCGGCCTCATGGTCTTCTTTGCGTTCAGGTATCGCCGGCGTAGTGACGACGAGGTTGGCGTCGCCATCCACGGGTCGCTCGCGCTCGAGCTCCTGTGGACGACCATTCCGTTCTTCATCTGCATGGGCATGTTCACGTGGGGAGCGAAAGTCTTCTTCGATCTGTACCGGGTCCCCGACGGTGCGATGGAGATATTCGTCGTCGGGAAGCAGTGGATGTGGAAAGTCCAGCACATGGGCGGACAGCGCGAGATCAACGAGCTGCACGTGCCAGTCGGCCGCCCGGTGAAACTGATCATGGGCTCCGAGGACGTCATCCACAGCTATTACATCCCGGCCTTCCGGGTGAAGGCCGACGTCATTCCCGGGCGCTACAACACGATGTGGTTCCAGGCGACCAAGCCCGGGCGATATCACCTGTTCTGCGCCGAGTACCTGCGGCACCAGGCACTCGGGCATGATCGGATCGGTCATCGCGATGGAGCCGGCGGAGTACCAGACGTGGCTGGAGGGCGGAAAGGCGGAGGATTCGCCGATGGCCGCCGGGCAGAAGCTGTTCACGGACCTCGTGTGCATTACGTGTCACCGCGAGGACAGCCAGGGACGCGGCCCGTCGCTGGCGAATCTGTTCGGGCACCAGGTGGAGCTGCAGGGTGGCGGAAAAGTCGTTGCGGACGAGGCGTACATCCGGGAGTCGATCCTGCTTCCGCAGGCCAAGATCGTGGCGGGCTACCAGCCGCTGATGCCGACCTTCCAGGGGCTGGTCACCGAGGAGCAGCTGTTGCAGCTCATCTCGTACATAAAGTCGCTCAGCGGGACCGGAGGCGCCGGCAGGCCGGCCGCACCGCCGTCGCCGGGCGCGCCGAGCACGCCGGCGCCGCAGGACAAGAGATAAGACCCTTATGGAAGCACCAGCACTGAATTATCTGAACAACGGTCACGGCGCCGCGTCCTGGCTGTTGACGAAGGACCACAAGCGGATCGCCCTGCTCTATCTGGTGGCGATCACCGTGTTCTTCGTGATCGGCGGGTTCTTCGCGATGATGGTCCGGCTCGAGCTGCTGACGCCCGCGGGCGATCTGACCTCGTCGGAGACCTACAACAAGATGTTCACCATGCACGGCGTGGTGATGGTCTTCTTCTTTCTGATTCCCTCGATCCCGGCGGTGCTCGGTAACTTCCTGATCCCGATCATGATCGGCGCGAAGGATCTCGCGTTCCCGCGGATCAATCTGCTCAGCTGGTACATCTACATCCTGGGCGGACTCTTCACCATGGTCGCTGCGCTCAGCGGCGGCGTGGACACCGGCTGGACGTTCTACACCCCCTACAGCACGGCCGCGGCGAATTCGCACGTCATCACCGCGGCGCTGGGCGTGTTCATTACCGGGTTCTCCTCCATCCTGACCGGCCTCAATTTCATCGTCACGATTCACCGCATGCGGGCGCCAGGCATGACCTGGTTCCGCCTGCCGCTGTTCGTGTGGGCCCACTACGCCACCAGCCTGATCATGATTCTGGGCACGCCCGTCGTCGCCATCACCATCCTCCTGGTGGCGGCCGAGCGCGTGCTGCACCTGGGGATTTTCGATCCCGCGCTCGGCGGCGACCCGGTGCTCTTCCAGCACCTGTTCTGGTTTTACTCGCACCCGGCGGTCTACATCATGATCCTGCCGGCGATGGGGGTCGTCAGCGAGCTGATCCAGGCGTTCTGCCGCAAGAACATCTTCGGCTATTCGTTCATCGCGTTTTCCTCCGTGGCGATCGCCGTGATCGGCTTCTTCGTCTGGGGCCACCATCTGTTCGTGGCCGGGCAGTCGACGTATGCGGGCCTTTTGTTCTCGATTCTGTCGTTCCTGGTCGCGGTGCCCTCTGCGATCAAGGTGTTCAACTGGACGGCCACGATCTACAAAGGCTCGGTCAGCCTCGATTCGCCGATGCTGTATGCCTTCGGATTCGTCGGGCTCTTCACCATCGGCGGCCTGACGGGACTGTTCCTCGCAGCCATGGGAATCGACATCCACGTGCACGACACCTACTTCGTCGTCGCCCACTTCCACTACATCATGGTCGGAGGGGCGATCATGGGTACCTCGGCGGCCTGCACTACTGGTGGCCGAAGATCACCGGCCGGATCTACAGCGAGCCGTGGGCGAAGTTGTCAGGGGTGATCATCTTCGTGGGGTTCAACCTGACCTTCTTCCCGCAGTTCGTCGCCGGCTACATCGGGATGCCGCGCCGCTATCATGCCTATCCGCCGGAATTCCAGGTGCTCAACGTGCTGTCCACCGCCGGCGCGTCAGTGCTGGCGGTCGGCTACCTGCTGCCGCTGTGTTATCTGATGTATTCCCTGTTCGCTGGCGCGAAGTCCCCGGCTGACCCGTGGGGCGCGCAGGGCCTCGAGTGGGAGATTCCGTCACCACCGCCGACGGAGAACTTCACGGTCTCGCCGATCGTGACGCACGGAACACACCAGTACGGGCCCAGCGAGGAGGTCGGCCTTGTCTGAGGGCTACCGACCCGCTGAGCACTACCCGGGGCCGCTCCACAGTCCCAAGGTCCACGGCGAGCCGGGCTACGCGGGCTATTCGGGCGAAGTCCATCCCGAGCACGGGCCCGCGCACCATCACCCGAAACTGCAGCATCACTTCGATGACATGGACCAGCAGGCCGAAGCGTCGACGCTCGGCATGTGGGTGTTCCTGGTCACCGAAATCATGTTCTTCGGCGGCCTGTTCACGGCGTACCTCGTCTATCGGTGGACGTCGCCGGAGGGATTCCAGGAAGCCAGTCATCACCTGAACGTGACGTGGGGCGCCATCAACACCGTGGTGCTGATCGTCAGCTCGTTGACGATGGCGCTGGCGGTGCGAGCGGCGCAGACCAGCAGGCCGGCGATGACGCAGGTCGGCTGGCTCGTTGCCACGATGATCCTCGGGGCGACGTTTCTCGGCATCAAGGTGGTCGAGTACGCCGACAAGTTCACCCACCATCTCGTTCCGGGCCCGAACTTCCAGTGGCCGGGCAAGTATCCGGCCGCCGCCGAACAGTTCTATTCGCTGTATTTCTGCATGACCGGTCTGCACGCCCTGCACATGATCATCGGGCTCGGGATCATGACGGTGATCTCGATCATGGCGTGGAAGCGGCAGTTCGACAGCAGCTACTTCACGCCGGTCGAGGTGTCCGGACTCTACTGGCACTTCGTCGACATCGTCTGGATTTTCCTGTTCCCGCTGCTCTACCTGATTGGCTACCACGTCGCCGGGTGATCGAATGTCAGAGACCACACATCACGTCGTCCCAACACGTTTGTATGTCGTCATCTTCGCCGCGCTGCTCCTCGGCACGGCGCTGACGGTCCTGGCGGCCAAGTTCGACCTGGGGCCGCTCAACAACGTCGTGATGCTGACGATTGCCTGCGCAAAGGCCACTCTGGTCATCCTCTACTTCATGCATGTCCGATGGAGCACGCGGCTGACCTGGGTGGTGGCCGTTTCGGGCTTCTTCTGGCTGATGATCATGTTCACCTTCACGATGACCGATTACATCAGCCGCGGCTGGCTGGTGGGGACGCCGCGCTGAAGAGACCAACTTGGAAGCTGAGGCCGAGTTTTTTCAGCCGGCCGCTCAGGGCACCTGAACCAACGCCGTCAGAAACAAGTTGTCGGCATCCACCTTCGAATAGAAAATGGGCAGGAATTCTGCACCGACTGATGAATCGTCTTCCTGTCGTCGTCATCTGGGTGGGCCTGCTGATGGTGTGCGCGATGCTGACCGGGTCACCGGCGCGCGCGGTTGCCACCAAACGCGTGAGCGGGAACCTGGTGTTCTGGGATCAGAGCCGCGGCTTCGCCGCCATCGTCGCGAATGCCGATCTGTTCTCCGAGGTCAGTCCTTTCTGGTATCGAGTCCAGGCAGACGGCCGCATCGTACCTTACACGACTGCCTCGGGCGCCAGTTACGAAGATCCGGCCATTCTCTCGTTTCTCAGAACCAACGGCATCCTGGTGATCCCCACGGTAGCCAACATCCTGGATGGCGTATGGGATGGCGCGTTGGTGAGCAAGATCATCGCGGATCCACAGCTGAGCGCGACGAACATCAGCGGTCTTGTGAACCTTGCGATCACTAGAGGTTATGACGGAATCGATCTGGACTATGAGAACCTCCGCGCTTCAGACCGACCCGCATTCACTGCCTTCGTTCAGAATCTCGCGGCAGCGCTCCACGCCCACGGCAAGTTACTGACAGTGAACGTCTACGCGAAGACCAGCGAGCCCGGGACGTGGGATGGACCCCGGGCGCAGGACTGGCGGGCAATCGGCCAGGTCGCGGATCAAGTACGGATCATGACCTACGAATACTCGTGGTCGACCTCTCCGCCCGGCCCCATCTCACCGGTGAACTGGGTCAACGAGGTCATCTCGTTTGCGACTTCGCAGGTCGCGGCCGAGAAGATCATGCAGGGCGTTCCGTTCTACGGCTACGACTGGATTGGGCCGCGGGGAACCGATCTCGTCTGGAACCAGGCGATGGGTCTGGCGGACCAATACGCCGCGGCGATCAGGTGGGACAGCGCGAGCGCATCGCCGTGGTTCGAGTACGGTTCGGGCCCGAGCCGGCATACCGTCTGGTTCGAGAACGGATCGAGCGTCGATGCGAAACTGCAGGTCACCAGGCTATACAACATCGGAGGCGTCACCCTCTGGCGCCTCGGGGGCGAAGATCCGACGAACTGGGCGGCCTTGCGGGCGCGGTTTGGCGGTGTTCCACCAGGTCCGGACGTCACGCCGCCGGTCGTCGCGATCACGTCGCCCGCCGACGGGGCATGGCTCGCCAGGAAGCAGCGAATCGACGCGCAGGCGACCGACGACGTTCGGGTCTCTCGAGTGGACTTCCACGTGAACGGCTCGCTGCTGGCCACCGACACGACATCCCCATACTCGGCATCCTGGAATACGCAGCGCGCGAGCAGGGGAGCCAATCTTATTGAGGCAATCGCCTACGATCCGAGCGGGAACTCCGCAAGCGCGCGCGTAACCGTCTTTTCCCGTCGCTGATCCCGGTCCGCACCATTTCCGTTAACCGATCGTGAATTGGGAGCGGGAGCCCTCGCTGGCGGCCCGCGCCTGGCGACCGCTACTGCGAGTTCGTCGAGACACCGGACTGTGGCCCAGCGACGCGCTGCAGCCAACGGTGCGCCAGTCCGTCGCGCTCTTGCGCCTTACAAGGCAGGGGGTGCATATGGCCGGCTCATTCTTCCGGTCGGGACGGATTTCAACAATTGCGCTCACGCTGTCGCTCGCCGCCTGTCCAATCACAGCCGAGGCGCAGGAGGAACGGACATCAACGGCGCTGGCGAAGGCATTGAGCGTGGGGACAGCGGTGACGGTGACGCAGTGGTCCGGCCGAAAAACGCAGGGCCATGTGATCGAACTGAGCGACTGCCTCCTCGTGCTGCGAGCATGGAATGAACCTGTCGAACTTCCGATCCAATCGATCAAGACGATCAAACGACATCAGTCGAAGGAGACGGGCAAGACCCCCGGCGCGCTGTCTCAGGTGGTGCGATACTGCGAGAACGCCAGCTGCACTCCGGGTGAATTGATGTACATGAGCGCGGCCGTCGTGCTCAAAGCGTTCGGCGGCGCAGGGCGATCGACGAAAACCGTCTATCGAGCGAAGCGGCCCGAGGTGGCTCCGGTGTCCTGTCTCCGTCCGCCCGTTCCTGACAGCACGGCCAGTCAGGGTTCGTCAGCGTCCTCTCAGAGAAGCTTCGCGTTCGGCTCGCCATCGACAGACCCCGCTCGTGTTGCCGGTGCGCGACGTGGGTGTCGCCGTGAGACCGATGGGCTGTGCCGGCCGACAGAGCGCGCGGCGCGCTTGACCGTGGTCCGAGTTCGTGGATAACATCTCGCGTCAATCGACGACATTTCCGTCGTCCGCAGAATCCTTCGGTGAACGAGGATGTGGCATCCTTCCATCCCCGACTCGCGGCGTGGCCAGCTGATCTCCGGCGCTCCGGAGCCCTAGCCAGTGGGCCAGATTTTTCCTCCTTGGTGGAACAAGCTCCCGATCGTGGCCGCCATCGCTGGCAGCCTCGGCCCGGCATTCGCGATCGCGGGCATCTGGTACTTTTTTCCCCGTGGTACACGGACGTGGGCTACAGTCCCGCTCAGCCCGTCCCGTACAGCCACAAGCTTCACGTCGGCGAGCTTGGTCTCGATTGCCGATACTGCCACGCCTCGGTCGAGATTTCTGCCGTCGCGAACGTTCCTCCCACGCAGACCTGCATGAACTGCCATCAGACCGTGAAGAGGGACAGCGAGCAGCTCGCACCGATCCGGGAAAGCGCCGCCAGCGGCCGGCCGATGCGCTGGATTCGCGTTCACAAGCTTCCGGACTACGCCTATTTCGCCCACAACGCGCACGTGACGGCGGGAATCGGCTGTGTCACCTGTCACGGCCGCATCGACGAGATGGAAACGGTCACCCAGATGACGCCGCTCAGCATGAGCTGGTGCCTCGACTGCCACCGCAACCCCGGTCCCAACAGGCGCCCCATCTCGGAGGTCACCAACATGAAGTGGACTCCGCCCAGGGACGTCAGCATGCTCGTGGCGGAGCTCGAGCGCGCGCGGCCGGTCAATCCGCCGACTGACTGTTCGGGGTGCCACCGGTGACACCGACATATTGGCGAAGTCTCGCGCAGCTCGAGGAGCGCCCCGAATCCCGCGCCTTTCTCGAGCGGGAGTTCCCGGTGGGAGCCTCGGAGCTTCCCGAGGGGGTCACCCGGCGCGACATGATGATGCTCCTCGGCGCCTCGCTGTCGCTCGCGGGGCTCGCAGGGTGCCGGCGGCCGGTCGAAGAGATCGTTCCCTACGTCAGCCCTCCCGAAGATGTCGTCCCCGGGATCCCGCGCTACTACGCGACGACGATGCCGTTCCGCCGGAGCGCGTACGGCCTGATCGTCGAGAGCCACGAAGGCCGACCGACGAAGGTCGAGGGAAATCCCTCGCACCCCTCGACCCTCGGGGCATCGAGCTCGCGCGTCCAGGCGTCCGTGCTCGGTCTCTACGATCCCGACCGCTCGCAGTCGGTCATGCAGCAGGGTACGCGGAAGTCCTGGAGCGATTTCGTGACGGCCTGGGGGCAGCTGTCGGAGGCTCATGCCGCCGATGGCGGTGCCGGCCTTGCCGTCCTCTCCGAGTCCTTTTCCTCCCCCACCCTGGCGCGCCTAGTCTCCGAGCTCCGTGCCCGCTACCCGCGGTTGCAGTGGGCGACCTACGACGCCGTCAGCGACGAGACGCGGCTTGCGGGACTGCGGCAGGCCACGGGGCGCGACCTCGATCTCATGCTCCGGCTCGATCGAGCTTCGGTGATTCTCGCCCTCGACGCCGACCCGCTGCTGACCGACCCGGAGATGATCCGTCACGCGCGAGGCTTCGCGGATGGAAGGCGTGCGGGAGCCTCCGGTGGCGACCCTTCGACAAGCTCAGGGCAGGCGATGAATCGCCTCTACGCCGTTGAAGGCGTCTACTCGCTGACGGGAGCGATGGCGGATCATCGGCTCCGTCTCGAGAGCCGTCGAGATCGCTCCCTTCCTTGCGGCGCTCGCAGCACGCCTCGCTCCTGCCGAGGCCGGAGCCCTTTCGACAAGCTCAGGGCAGGCCGCGAGCCCGGCGGGAGCGGGCGTTCCGGGTGTCGACCCGCGCTGGATCGACGCGCTTGCCAAGGATCTTCTGGCGAATCGCGGCAAGGGATTGATCGTGGCGGGGGAACGCCAGCCCGCGGCCGTCCACGCCGCCGTCTGCGCGCTGAACACGCATCTCGGCAACACGGGGAAGACGGTCAGCTACTACGAGACGAAGGATGCGGCGCTTCCAAGCGTCAGCTCGCTCGCCTCGCTCGTCGCCGCGATGAACGCGGGCACGATCAAGACGCTCGTCGTCCTCGGCGGCAATCCTGTCTTCGATGCTCCCGCCGATCTCGACTTCGCGTCAGCCATGGCGAAGACCTCTCAGTCGATCGCGCTCGGGCACATGGTCGACGAGACATCCGTCAAGGCGACGTGGCACATTCCCCGCGCGCATTACCTCGAATCGTGGGGAGACGCGCGCGCGGTTGGCGGCACGCTCAGCATCGTCCAGCCGCTGATCCTCCCCTTGTTCGGCGGACGAACACCCGTCGAAGTGCTGGGGCTGATGGCGGGAGGCCAGGATCGTCCGGGCTATGACATCGTGCGGGAGACCTGGAAACCGATTCTTGGAGAGGCCGAGCTCGACAAGAAGTGGAACCGCGTCCTCCATGATGGACTCCTGTCCGGCAGCGAGCTTCCAGAAGTTGTCCCCGATCTCACCGGGAAGCCGCTGGCGGAGCTCGGCCGCCTTCGCGCCGAAGCCTTGGCGGAGGCGGGCCTGGAGGTCGTCTTCGTCCCTTCCTCCTCGCTTCACGACGGCCGCTTCGCGAACGACGGGTGGCTGCAGGAACTTCCCGATCCGCTCACCAAGCTGACCTGGGACAACCCCGCGCTCGTCAGCCCGAAGACCGCCGAGTCGCTCGGCCTCGCAAGCGAGGATTGGGTCCGTCTCGACTATGCCGGCCGCTCGCTCGAACTGCCCGTCTGGCTGCTTCCCGGAATGACGGACGGCGTCGTCGCCCTGACGCTCGGCTACGGCCGTTCGCACGCAGGTCGGATCGGCTCAGGGGTCGGGTTCGATGCGTTCACGGTCCGCAGCTCCAAAGCACCTGGCTTCGACACCGGCGGCAAGATCACCAAGCTCGCGCGCACCTACCCGCTCTCGGAGACCCAGGAGCACGGCAGCATGGAAGGCCGCCCGCTCGTGCGCGAGTCGACCTTGACCGCGCTTCGATCGAAACCGGCGGCGGGGGCGGAGCCAGCCGAGGGCGCGCATGGGGCCGCGTCTCCTCGCTTCTCCCTCTGGAAAGAGCACGCCTACGATAAGGGGAACCAGTGGGGGATGACGATCGACTTGAACGCGTGCATCGGCTGCAACGCGTGCATGGTCGCATGCCAGAGCGAGAACAACGTGCCGGTCGTGGGCAAGACCCAGGTGGCGAAGGGGCGCGAGATGCACTGGATCCGGGTGGACCGGTACTTCTCCGGCGATCCCTCCGGCAGCCCGGACGTCGTCTTCCAGCCCGTTCCCTGCATGCACTGCGAGGACGCTCCCTGCGAGCAGGTCTGCCCCGTGGCAGCCACCGTGCACGACGCGCAGGGCCTCAACGTGATGGTCTACAACCGGTGCATCGGGACCCGCTACTGCTCGAACAACTGTCCGTACAAGGTGCGCCGCTTCAATTTCTTCAACTTCACCAAGGACACGCCCGACATCCTCAAGCTCGCGATGAACCCGGACGTCACGGTCCGTGCACGGGGTGTCATGGAGAAGTGCACCTACTGCACGCAGCGGATCAACCGGGTGAAGATCGATGCCCGGCTCGCCGGGCGCGAGCTTCGTGACGGCGACGTCAAAACGGCCTGCCAGCAGGCCTGCCCGGCCTCTGCCATCGAGTTCGGCGATCTTCGGGACGAGTCGAGCCGGGTCGCGAAGGCGAAGGCCGATCCGCGCAACTACGCGCTCCTCGAGGAGCTGAACACCAAGCCGCGGACGACCTATCTGGCCAAGGTGCGCAACCCGAATCCCGAGCTGGAAGACGTTCCGACCCACGCGGAAGGCTGGCGTGCGAGAAGGGACCGGGCCTTTGTAGAGAGAACGTCGAACGAGCGAGAGCGAGTGAGCCACGCGAGCGGAGCGGGGCCTGGGGCCCCCGCGAGCGAGCGTGCAGGGGGGTCCGGCCGCCTTCGCGCCGAAGGCGCTTCGGCGAGCCTCGCCGAAGCTTTAGCGGAGGCGGGCGGGGCGAAGCCCCCGGAATAGCATGAACGGCCGGACACGGCGCATGCTGGGCGGGCTCGCGCTCACATCCCTGGTGGCCCTTACGGGCTGCGTGCGCGGCTGCACGTCGAGCCGCCCTCCAATCCATCTCAATCCGAGCATGGACGACCAACCGAAGGTGCGACCCCAGACAGCCAGCAGGTTCTTCTACGACGGCGCCTCCATGCGCCAGCCCGTTCCAGGAACGGTCGCGATCGGCGGGCTGAAGGAGGACGGGGCCCTCTTCACCGGCAAGGGCCCGGAAGGGACGTTCGTTGCGACGATCCCGTTGACTACGGACGAGGCACTTGTCGAACGCGGCCGTCAGCGGTATGTGATCTATTGCCAGCCTTGCCACGACGCTCGCGGCGACGGCAAAGGGATCCTGTTCCAACGAGCCAATGTTCCTACCGCCTCGCTCCACCAGGAGAAGATCTTGAAGTACCCGGACGGGCAGATCTTCGACGTCATCACGAACGGGGTGGGACTGATGGCCGGGTACCGCTGGCCGATCCCTCCAGCGGACAGGTGGGCGATCGTCGCCTACGTGCGAGAGCTCGAGCGCAAGCGGCTGGCAAGCGCTACGGGCGCACCCGCTGGCGGTAACCAAACGGAAGCGCCGCGATGAACCGCAACCGCAAACTGCTGATCGTTCTCGGTCCTGTCGCCGCACTCGTGATGTTCGGGGCGACGGTCAAGATGGCCTCGTCGCTGATGAGCCGCGAGTACAAGGAGCCTTACGGAGCCTCTGCCGCGCAAGTGGACGAGACACCCCGCGCCGCGGGACAGGCTGACGAGGCGGCCGCCGCTGCCAAAAAGCTCCAGGACAAGCCCTACGAGGAAGTCGAGTACCGGAGGTTTCCCGTCGTTGGAAGCCGCGTGGCAATCTGGGCGGTCGCGCAGCTGCACCTGCTGTTCGCGGCGTTCGTCCTGGCCATCCCGATTTTCGCGTTGATCGTCGAGGCGATCGGTTACAAGACCGGAGATCTGCGATACGACAAGCTCGCGCACGAGTTCACGAAGCTCCTCTCCGTCTCCTTCTCCCTGACGGCGACGTTCGGAGCATTCCTGACGTTCATGCTCATCATTCTGTACCCGAAGTTCACGAACTACCTGATGAGCGTGTTCTCTCCCACCTTCCTCCCGTACGTCCTGCTCTTTTTCGCGGAGGCCTTCTTCCTCTACACCTACTATTACGGCTGGGGGAAGTTTCATCCCCTGGTGCATCTTGGTCTGGGGCTCGGTCTCAACGTCGTCGGCACGGGCATCATGCTGATCGCCAACGCCTGGCTCACGTTCATGATGTCGCCGGCCGGGATCTCGAGCAAAGGGGCGCTCATCTCCGTCTCGGACGCGATCAACAACTTCACCTGGATGCCGATCAACGTTCATCGAGTCATCGCGAACGTCGCCTTCGGCGGATCGGTTGCCGCCGCCTATGCGGCGTTCAAGTTCCTCCAGGCAGAGACCGACGAGGAGCGTGCGCACTACGACTGGATGGGATACATCGGCAACTTCGTCGCGATCAGCGCCTTCCTTCCGCTCCCCTTTGCCGGCTACTGGCTCGCGAAGGAGATCTACGCCTACTCGCAGACGCTCGGGCTCACGATGATGGGCGGGGCGTTTTCGTGGCTCTTCATCATTCAGGCGGTCCTGATCGGGAACCTCTTCCTCGCCGCCAACTACTACCTCTGGCTCGGCATGGGCCGGGTCGAGGGGGCGCAGTCGTTCCAGCGGTTCATCAAGTACCTGCTCGTCGCGATCGTCCTCTGCTTCATGGTCTGGGCAACGCCCCGGTCGATCATCGCGACGGTCTCCGAGGTCCGGGCGATGGGAGGATCGGCGCACCCGGTTCTGGGCTTCCTCGGTGTCATGTCCGCGAAGAACACCGCGGTGAACATCCTGATCCTCACGACCTTCATGAGCTTCCTCCTCTACCGGCGGACGGGGAAGGTCGCGTCGGTGCCGTGGGCGAAGACGGGCCATGCGGCGCAGCTCGCAATCTTCGCGGCGGTCGCGATATTCGTCATCTTCCTCGGTGTCTACGGGTACTTCGTCGAGGCGACGGTCCGGATCGGGCTCTCGGTGCCTCAGGTCCTCTCGGTCCTGTTCGCGATGGTGGCGATCACCGCGATTGACATCTTCCTCTTCCGCGGGGCGACGAAGACGGGCGAAGTACGCTGGGGAAAAATTCCGGCGATCTCCCAGTACGTGCTGATCTTCATCGCGGTCACCTTCACCTGGCTCATGGGACTCATGGGCTACGTTCGCTCCGGGCTCCGCCAGCACTGGCATATCTATGGCGTCATTCGGGATCAGTCGCCCGACGCGTTCACGCCCACCCTTGGCTTCGCGACGCAGGTCGTCTCGTGTGACGGTGCTGGCGTTCTTCTTCCTGATCGGCTTCGTGTTCTGGATCACGAGCTTGCACGACCGGCCCGATTACGACAGGGGAGAAAGCCTGTGAATCAATTCTGTTGCGAGCGAGCGCAGCGAGCGAGCCACGCGAGCGGAGCGGGGCCTTGGGGCCCCCGCGAGCGCCCGCCTTCGCGGTCGCGAAAAGTTGCGGCGCGACCGCTACGGCGAGGTCTCGCCGTAGCCTTGGCGAAGGCGGAAGCGTGTAAGGGGGTTCGGGGGACGAAGTCCCCCGACGCATCATGAGGGTCCCGCTCATGCTCCGGATCGGCGCTCTTGTGATCGCGACGACCGGGTTCTATACCTACGTCGGCCAGATGGTGCCTCAGAAGGAAGTGCAGGCTCCTCAGGAGACCGCGCTGGGAGGCGACATGACCACGGCCGACATGGTCAAGGTCGGCCGCGAAATCATGGAGGGCAAAGGAATCTGTCTGACCTGCCATACGATCGGCAAGAGCGGCGCGCTCCGGTTCCCCGACCTCGGGGGCATCGGTGCTCAGGCGAAAAACCGAGTCCCGGGGCTGAGCGACGTCGAGTACCTGGCCCAATCGATGTACGAACCCACCGCCTTCGTCGTGCCCGGATTCCCGCCGGCGATGCCACCCGTCAATCAGCCGCCGATCGGCCTCACCGATCAGGAGATCCTCTGCGTGATCGCGGCCCTCCAGACTCTTGGCGGTACACCGACGGTCACGCTCAAGACGGTTCATCGCTATAACGGCGGCGCGGCCGCGCCGGGCGGGGCGCAGCCAGCAGCTCCCGCGAAGGGCGCGCACCTGAGACCTGACGCGATTCTCCAGCCGGTAGTCGCGCATGAGAGACCGGGGGGCTTCGCCCCGCCGGACCCCCCATCGCCGTCGCTCGCGGGGACCCCTTCGCCCCGCTCCGCTCCAGCGGCGGCGCGGCTCGATGGACCGCGTCGCGCCGAAGCCTTCGGCGAAGGCGGAGCATCACGATGAACATCCTGGTCGTCCTCGCCGTGGCCGTCGTGTTCGGGCTCCTTCGCTTCCGCCGGGCCAGTCTGCTGCTATGGGCGGGCGCCTGGTGGGTGGGACTCTACGTCATCTTCCGATTCGGATTCACGCCTCCGATTCCCGCCTCCGTCGTCTCGCTCTACATGGGAATCGTCTCGATTGCGATCCTGGCGTACGTGTCCTCCAGCGAGGACCGCCGCGAAGAAGTCTCCCGCCCGCTCGTCCGGTTCATGACGGAGAAGCGGTACACCGCGCTCCTCGCCGCAACCGTCGTCGGCATCCCGGCGCTCGCGGCCGCAAACGTCTACGTCAAGATGAACGTCCCGATCGAGCCGCCCCTTTTCTCGCGAACGATCCATCCTGCATCGCCTTCCGAGATCACGGTGCACGACAAACCGATCAATCTCGACGCCGGAGAGAACCCCTTCCTGCAGCTCGAAACCTCGAATCCCGAGGAATTTCGCAAACGAGTCGAGAACGGGCGCCGGGTCTACTATCGGAACTGCGTCTTCTGCCACGGCGACAACATGGCCGGCAATGGCATGTTCGTCCACGGGCTGGATCCGATCCCGACGAACTTCAGCGACCAGGGGGCGCTCGCGATGTTGCGCGACACGTTTCTCTTCTGGCGGATTGCCAAGGGGGGCCCGGGGCTTCCGGAGGAAGGGGCTCCCTGGGAGACGGCCATGCCGGCCTGGGAAAAGATCCTGAAGGAGGAGGAGATCTGGGAAGTGATCCTCTTTCTCTACGATTTCACCGGCCAGAAGCCTCGCGCCAAGGAGGAGGTCCACTAAATGACCTCCGGTCTGATCCGTCCGCCTTCGTTCGCACGCCGTTTGCTCCGCGAACTTCGGCGAGACCTCGCCGGAGCCTTGGCGCAGGCGGGTCCGCACGCGCTGAGGTGTCTCGCTGTCCTCGTCGCCTTGTTGTGGGCCGCGCCGACGGGATCGGTGCGCGCGCAGGCTCCCGACGTCGGGACCGAGGCGCAGCGTGAGTCGGGCAAGAGGCTCTACGACAAGTACTGTTCGCAATGCCACGGCGAGAAGGGGGACGGCGAAGGCTATGCGACTCCCCACCTGTACCCCAGGCCGCGGGCCTTCACGACAGGTAAATACAAAATCCGGACGACGCCGAGCGGGGCTCTGCCGACGCATCAGGACCTCGTCAACATCATCAGGCGCGGCATGCCCTACACGTCGATGCCCGCCTGGCCGGCACTGTCCGACCAGGAAGTGTCGGATCTCGCCTATTTCCTTACAACCTTCTCCGCCGACTTCTCGAGCGCCGAGAATGTCCCGAAGCCCGTACCGCTCCCGAGCGCGCCGGGCGTTTCGAATGAATCCATTGCGCTCGGCAAAAAGCTCTACGAGGAGAGCGGCTGCATCAAGTGCCACGGCACGCTCGGTCGGGGAGACGGGCCTTCGGCTTCAACCCTGAAGGACGACTTCGGCCATCCCATACGGGCGGCGGACCTCGCGCAGCGCTGGACCTTCCGGGAGGATCGTCCCGCGAGGACATCTTCAGGACGATGACCACGGGGGTCAACGGCACACCCATGCCGTCGTTCCTCGACGCGCTCCCGCCCGAGCAACGATGGGCGATCACTGACTTCATCGACTCTCTCTCGAGCAGCGACGGACCCGGCTATACCAACCTGGTCGTCGCCAAGTACGTGCAGGATCCGATCGATCTGAAGAAGGGAGCCGCGAGCTTCGAGACCGCCCGCGTCGCCCGCTTCCCGATCATCGGACAGATCATGGAGCCCGGACGGCAGTTCCATCCTCCCGCGACATCCGTAACCGTTCAGGCAATCTACGACGCCGAGTCGATCGCCGTCCTCGTTCGATGGCACGACATGAGCGCGCAGAAGACGGGAAAAAACGGACCGTCGCTGCCCGTGCCGCTCGAGGAGGAGGAAGGCGCGCCGGCTCCGGCCGGGCAGGCGGAAGGCGCCCAACCGACCGCGGCCGACCCCTTCGCCGAGGAGCCAGCGCCGGCGGCCGACCAGCCATCGGAGTTCTCCGACGCCGTCTCAATCCAGATTCCTTCGCAGCTGCCGACGGGCGCCCGCAAGCCGTACTTCATCTTCGGCGACGGGCAGAACTCGGTGGACCTCTGGTTCTTCGATCTGGCGAACCCCGATCCGCTTCAATTCACGGGCAAGGGAAGCGGGGACATCGCTGCCAACTCCACGGGCGATGTCACCGGGGTAGCGAGTTACGACCAGGGAGAATGGTCGGTCATCTTCAAGCGACCGCTTCGCCCGGCATCGGGCGCCGCGTTCTCGCAGGGAGAGTTCATGCCGGTCGCCTTCTCGGTGTGGGACGGGTTTTCGCGCGAGCGTGGCAACAGGCGAGGTCTCACCACCTGGTACTCCCTTTACGTCGAGCCACAAGTAGTCCCATCGGCCGTCGGTCCGATGGTGAAGACAGCGCTGTTCATTCTCGCCATCGAGCTGGTCGTGATCGGCTGGGTTCGGTCGCGTTACCGCTCTCGCGCCCACGGCGAGCGCGGCGGTCAGCCGACGCAGCCGGCAAGGGCATGAGGGTTCGTGACCGTGTTAGTTGCCAAGGCGCGCTGAAGGCGCGCCCCGGCGGAGCGGAGCGGGGCATTTGGGGCCCCGCGAGCGACGCCGTGCGGGGGTCCGGGGGGCGCTAGCCCCCGGTAGGAGGATCGATGTACAAGAGCATCTACGTTCCCGTCGATAATTCAGACCACTCCAATCGCGCCGTCGCCAGCGCGCTCGCGCTGGGCAAGGCGTACTCGGCGAAGCTGGTCGGCTGCCATGTCTACGCGGCCAAGCTGCACGACTACCGCTTCCGGCAGATGGAGTACACGCTGCCCGAGGAGTACATCGACGAGGTGGAACTGGAGCGCCAGCGGAAGATCCACGACAGCCTCATCACGATGGGCCTCAAGCTCATCTCCGACAGCTATCTCGATGGCATGTCGCGCCTCTGTAAAGAGTCCAGCCTCGAGTTCGAACCGCGGATGATGGACGGGAAGCATCACACCGAGATCCTCAAGGATCTCGCCGGCTCACCGCACGACCTGGTGGTGATCGGCGCCCTGGGGATCGGGCGCGCGCGGGACAGCGTGATCGGCTCGGTCTGCGAACGCGTCGCCCGCCAGTCCGACCGCGATACCTGGGTTGTCAAGCACGTGCCGGAGCCGGGCGAGGCAGAGCGGGACACCATCCTGGTTGGCGTCGACGGCAGTCCCCAGTCGTTCGGCGCGCTCATGACCGCCATCGACCTGGCGCGCACGTTCGGCAAGAAGGTCGAAGCGATGGCCGTGTACGACCCCTATCTGCACTACTCGGTCTTCAACGGCATCGTCAACGTCCTTACCGAGCAGGCGGCGAAGGTCTTCCGCTTCGAGGAACAGAATCAGCTCCACGAGGAGATCATCGACACCGGGCTCGCGCAGATCTATCAGTCGCATCTCGAGATCGGCGAGCGGATGGGGAACGAGGCGGGCGTCGCGATCAAGAAGACGCTCCTCGACGGCAAGCCTTTCCAGAAGATCATCGACCACGCGCGGAAGACGAGTCCCTGGCTCATCGTGATGGGGCGGATCGGCGTTCACAGCCCGGCGGACGAGACTGGGCTGGGGAGCAACGCGGAGAACGTGCTCCGCGCGGCGCCCTGCGACGTCCTCCTCTCGACGCGTCTCGAGGTGCCGCGGCTCGACGTGCGCGCCGAGGAGACCATCCGCTGGACCCCTGAGGCCGAGGAACGGATGACGCACGTGCCGGAGCAGGTCAAGGGGATCGCCCGTACCGGCGTCCTTCGCCTGGCGCTGGAAAAGGGCCATTCGGTGATCACGAGCGCGGTGATCGACGACGCGATGGACCGGTTCATGCCGAAGAGCGCCTCGGCCATGACCAAGGCGCTGGCCGAAGCCGTCGCGCTCGAACGCGCCAAGTCGGGACCCGTGTCGATGTGCCGGGCGTGCGGCGTCGCGGCCTCGCAGAGCGATGCGGTGAAGTGCACCGTGTGCGGCGCCACCGATTTCGAAGTGATCACCCAGGAGATGATCGAGAAGATCGCGGCAGTGGAGGGTGGACTCCAGGAAGAGACCACCTACGACGGACGCAAGCTGCGATGGTCGGAGGACGCCCGGAAGGGCCTCTGGACCATGAAGAACGCGTATCAGCGCCGCCGCGTGAAGGCGCGGGTCGAAAAGCGCGCGCGCATGATGAAGCTCGATGCCATCACCCTCGACTTCGCCCGGCAGGTGATCGAGGAAGAGACGGGAGCGCCCCTGGACATCAAGTCTGCCGCCGTTCCGACCGTCGCGGCGGCACCCGGTGAAGCGAAGCTCGTCGCGCGTGACGAGAAGAAGAACCCGCTGGTTTCGACGTTCGACTGGACGGAAGACGCGACGAAGCGGATCATGCGCGTGCCGGCCGGGTTCATGCGGAACAAGACGCAGGAGCGGATCGAGGAGCTCGCGAAGGAGCGCGCCGCGACGTCAATTGACCTCGCGCTCGTCGAGGAGGGGATCGAGCTTGGCAAGAAGATGATGGCCGAGATGATCTCGACCTACTCGCCGCCCGCGTCGAGCCCCGCGAAGCACAACCTGAATGAGGTGAGCCCGATTACCGCGCGCAGTGCCTCTGAAGGCGTGTGAGTTCTTATCGGTTTTGCCGGCACCGACGACATCGGGCTTCTCGTCGACGCGCTGAATCGCTGCTGGCGTCCGCACTTTCCTGACGAGTCGGAGATGACGCCGGCCGCGTTCAAGCGGTCGATCCGCGACCTGCAGGTCTGGTGCAGCAGCTGCATGGTCGCCTTCTCGGGCGCCGACCCGATCGGCGTCCTGATCGGCGCCAAACGGCCGTCCGGGACCCTCATTCACAAGATCGCCGTCCATCCCGATCATCGGCGGCAGGGTCATGGCCGTCACCTGCTCACGTCGCTCAGCTCGAAACTCGCGATTCTCGGCCCGCCGCGAATGATCGCCGAAGTCCCCGAGACTTTCACCCCCGCCTGCGAGTTGTTCAGCGCGTGCGGATATGTCCAGGAAGCGCTCCTGACAGACTACGTCCTCTCTAGTCGGGGGGACTTCGTCCCCCCGACCCCCTTACACGCTCCCTCGCGGGGGCCCCACGCCCCGCTCCGCTCGCGTGGCTCGCTCGCTTCCGCTCCCTCGCGTGAAGAGAACGATGCGCGCGACGTCGGAGGCGTGGTCGACGATCACGTCGGCCGCTTCGTGATCCCGGTCACGGTCGACGATCTCGCCGCCAATGGTCTCCTTGGCGAGGCTGATGCGCAGGTGTGCTGGGAGCGCTCGGTCGAGACCCTGACTGCAAGGAAGGACGACATCGCAGGACTCGCCGTCGCCTCCGACGAGCGCATCGAGGCCTACATCCTTTACGTGAAGGTCGCGGAGGGGACGGCGGAGATTGTGTCGCTCCGCACGTTCATCGAGGACGGTGGAGCCCGTCTGCAGCAACTGCTGTCTCGACTCCGCGCGCAAGGCATGCCGAGCGTCCGGTTCTCGAAGGTCCACCCGGCGGAGATCTCGAAGGAGTTCTTGGAGACGCTCGGTTTCCGTCCGCCGGCGGGCATCATGCTCTACGCAGCGACGGCGCGGTCCGCGTAGTCGAATTCGGATCCGGCTGAGGCGACGACGGCCGCGCGCCACGGCGCACGCGGCCCCAGGACTCCGTAGTAGAGCCGCGCAGCCGCGACTGCGCCAGCGGTGGCCGTAACGTGTAGCGACATAGCCGCTCGAGCCGTTCGCGGTCGCCGGGCCGCACCACGATCCCCGCGTGCAGGTCGAAGCCACCCACGACGAGTTTGCTGCTCCGATAATCGGCGTCAGTTTCCCACTGTGTGGCGCGCACTCGAGGTAGCCGAGGATGCCGATGAGCGTGTAAGGCAGGCCCGTCGACTCGCAGGGCTGACCGTTGTAAATCTCGGGCCGGATCAACAGCACGTTGGCCTCGAACACCCCGTTCCTCCAGCGCTTCAGCACGGCCTGGCGGCCGCGCACCAGGCGGGCGTCGTGCACCGCGACATCAAGCCCGACAACGTCATGCTGCGCGCTGACGGCATTGTGAAGATCCTCGACTTCGGCATCGCCACGAGGACCGGCTATGGCCTTCAGCCCACTCCCGCCGTATCCACTGGAGCCCGAAGGCGCGGTGATCGGCACGACTGGGTACATGTCTCCGGAGCAGAGCCAAGGCCTCCCAGTCGATGCCCGCACCGACGTGTGGAGTCTCGGAGTCGTCATCCACGAGATGGCAATTGGGCGCCTGCCGGCCCCGGTGGCATACGCATATCAGGAGATGGGGCCGCGGACGCCGAGCACGGCCGCGCTCGACGGGCTTGCGCAACTTCCGCCTGAGCTAGTGAGGATTATCAATCGCGCTCTGTCGCGTGAGCGCGCGGATAGCTACGCGACGGCCAGCGAACTGGCCCGCGATCTGCGTGTGCTGCGTCGCGTGCTCGAGAATCTGTCCAGGAAGATAATCGCCAGGGCCAGGTGGCACGCCGGACGCCCTCGCGCGCGGGGCCGTGCGCACGCTGCGCGATCGGTGCCGCAGCACTCATTCTCCTCGCGGTCACGGCCTATCTCGTCGCAGTGGCGGGACGCAGCCGCGAAACGCCCATCGTTACCTCGATCGGTGTCATGCCGCTCGAAAACGCCGGGGAAATTCGCGACGGCGAGTACCTGGCGGACGGCATCGCCGCTTCACTGCGCAGCCGGCTAGCGCAGTTCTCCTCCATCCGCCAGGCGGCCGCGAGCGAGGCGGCCCGCTACGAGCGGCTCGGCGTGTCGCCAGCGCAGGCCGGTCGTGAGATGCGCGTGGCCGCCGTACTCACCGGAACCCTCGAACACCGTGCAGAAACCGTCATCGTCCGGCTGGAACTCGTGCGCAGCGCCGACGGAGCAGGGTTGTGGAAACGGCAATTCGTCAGACCGATCGACGATCTCCTGACGCTGCAGACCGAGATCGCCCGCGAGCTCGTGGAGGAGCTCGGTATCTCGTCGCGGCGCCTGCTTGTCGGCGGCAACGACACCAGGGATCCTGCCGCCTATCAGTTGTACACGAAGGGACGATACCACGTGCAGAGGCGCACGCCGGGTGACCTCCGGAAAGGTCTCGAGTACCTTCGCGAGGCCGTGGCGATAGATCCGGGCTACGGACGCGCCCACGCGAAGTTGGCCGACGCGTACAATTCTGCTGGCGATGACGAGCGACGTTGCGCCAAAGGAGTCGTTCCCTCACGCGAGAACCGCTGCCGAGCGCGCACTCGCCATCGATCCGGGGCTCTCGGAAGCGCGCGTGGCCATGGGCATCATCAAGTTCTGGTTCGACTGGGACTGGAGCGGCGCTGAGGCAGAGTTCAAGCGCGCGATTGCGGCCGAGCGGCCGGACCCGGCCGCGCACACTTTTTATGGACATCTGTTCTCCAACCTCGGCGATCACACCCGCGCACTGCAGGAGATGAGACGCGCGCTCGACTACGAGCCCCACTCCGCCCTAACCAACGCCCTCTTCGCGCAGTGCATGTACTACGAGGGGCGCTACGACGACTCGCTCGCGCACCTTCAGAAGACTCTCAAACTCGACCCGGCACTGTGGCTGACGCACAACATGATGGGCCGGATCTACGGGCGGAAGGGGATGTATCGGGAGGCGCTGCTAGCCTTCAACAGGGCGACTGAGCTCGGCGGATCACTGGTGGTGACGGCCACCGCAGGCTATACGCTCGCGGCCAGCGGGAGGCGAGACGAGGCTCGCGCGATTCTCGACCAGTTGAAGACCCGCGCCGGGCAGGCCTACGTACCGCCGTCGAATCTCGCGCTCGTCCATCTCGGCCTGGGCGAGCACGACGAGGCGCTCAACCGGCTCGGACAGGCCGTCGAGGCGCGTGACATGCTGCTGACGTTTCTCACCGTGGAGCCACGGTGGGCTGACCTTGCGGGCGACCCGCGCTTCACCGCCTTGCTCGGGAAGGTCGGTCTGAAACAGTAGCCGGAGATACCTCCTACCTGCCCCGCGCGGCTGTCACGACGCTCCCCGATCGGTCCGTCGTGGTGAGCTTCGGAAAGGGATCCTCCGTTCGCCGAATCCACTCGTCCAGCTCGCGCGCGAGGCGCGCCCGCTCCGCTGCGGCGCTCGCCTCGCCGGCCAGGTTTCGCAGCTCGCCGGGATCCGCGTCGAGGTCGTACAACTCCTCGCCGTAGCCCAGGTATCGCACGTACTTCCATCGCGCCGTCCGGACCATCCGGATGGGGACGCGCCACGACTGCTTTCCGTAGTACTCCGCAAAAACCATCTCGCGCACGCGAGGAGCGGAGCGGGGCGAAGGGGTCAGCACCGGACGGAGCGACAGCCCATCGACGCCTGCAGGCGGAGGCACGCCGGTGAGGTCGCACAGGGTCGGAAGCAGATCGATGAGGCTCACGAGCGCGTCGGAGCGAGCCGCGCGAATCCTCCCGGGCCAGGAGATCACGAGCGGGATCCGGACCAGTTCCTCATACATCGCGGGTCCCTTGTACGGCAGGCCATGCGCGCCCCCGAGGTCGCCGTGGTCCGTGCTGAAGACCGTGATCGGAGGGACATCGCCTGGCGCGAGTGCACCAAGAACGGTACCAATCTCCCGGTCGACCGTTTCGACCAGCTCGTTGTAGAACGCGCGATAGCGCTGCCACATGGTCCGATCGGCGCCGACGAAAGGCTTCCCCTGGTCTTGCTCGAGATAGTGCCGCTGCGGAAGCGGCTTGTCGCGGAGATCGTCGGCCAGGTTCGACGGAAGCCGCGCGGCGGCCTGGGCTCGCGCCTCGGGCGGCGGCGCGTCGACGACGCTGTAAATGTCGTGCGGGTTCAGCCAGGAGACGATCAGGAGGAGCGGCCTAGTTTCGCGCGCGGCGCGCTTCCGACAGGTATGCGACGACGCGGCTGGCGAGGGTTGGATCGTGAACCTTTGAGTCGTGGGTCTGGAAGCCGTAGTCGCCAGGCGAGCCGCCAAGGTGCCACTTGCCGAAGTAGGCCGTCTCGTAGCCGGCGGCGGCAAACACGCGTCCGAGCGTCGGAAGCGACCGATCGAGGGGGCCCGACATCCCCGCGGGCGGCGGGCCCTGCCCGCCGACGCGCCCTTCGACACTGTTTCCCATCACCCCGGTCCGATGAGGATAGCGACCGGTCATCAGCGCGGCCCGGGAGGGCGAGCACTGCGGCGTCGCGGTGAAGGCCCGGGTAAACAGGACACCCTCGCGTGCGAGCCGGTCCATGACCGGTGTGCGAAGATCCGCGGCGCCGGCGGCACCGAACGCGTCCGCGCGCTGTTGATCGGTCAGGACGATGATCACATCCGGCCGCCTCCGCGACGCCTGATATGCATCGTCGCTTCGGCGAGCCTCGCCGAAACTTCCGGCGAAGTCAGGAGCGAGCGAAAGACCGGCGGCGATCCAAATGACCGCGATCGAGCGTAGCGCGCTCACAATCACCCTCCGGCAAGCTGAAGATCGGCCTGATGGGCCTCGCGCAGCTTGAACTTCTGGATCTTGCCCGAGGCCGTCATCGGGAATTCAGACACGAACCGCACGTGCTTCGGGACCTTGAAGCGGGCCAGCCGCTCGCTGCACCAGAGCATCAGCGCTTCGGCGTTCGGCGGCGGCTCCGAATCTGCACGTCGCGGTGCGGCCCCCGCAGGCTGTTTGAGCCGGACGGCGGCCGCAACGACTTCACCGAAATAGGTGTCGGGGATGCCGTACACGTACGCGTCGGAGACTGCCGGGTGGTCGCGGAGACAGTCCTCGATCTGTTTCGGTGAGATGTTCTCTCCCCCACGGATGATCAGGTCCTTGATGCGCCCGGTGATGCGGACCAACCCGCGCCCGTCAATGCTCGCCTCGTCGCCCGTATGGAGCCAGCCGTCGGCATCGACCGCGGCGCGCGTCGCCTCCTCGTTGTTGTAATACCCCTTCATCACGTTGTACCCGCGGACGCACAGCTCACCGCACTCGCCTGCCGCACGCGCCTCGCCGGTGACGGAATCAACGACTTTCACATCGAGCTCCGGCAGTGCGCGCCCGACCGTCTGCGAGCGGTCGGTCACCGGGGCGTCACGGGGCGTGATCGTGATGGCGGGAGAGGCCTCGGTCAATCCGTACGCGATCGCTATCTCCGGCAGGTGCATGTCCGTCATCACCCGGCGCATGAGCGGCTCGGGGCACAGCGCTCCCGCCATCACCCCCGTTCTGAGAGACGTCAGGTCGAATCGCGCGAACTCCGGATGCTCCAGCTCCGCCAGGAACATCGTCGGCACACCGTAGAGCGCGGTGCACCGTTCGCGCTCGACCGTTGCCAGCACGCGGCCGGCATCGAACCATTCGAGCGGATAGAGCGACGCACCGTGGGTGTACGCGCCAAGCACGCCGATCACGCAGCCGAAGCAGTGAAACAGCGGCACGCACAGGCACAGCCGGTCCTCCGGCGTGTACCCGAGCATCCGGCCGAGGGCCTCCGCGTTGTTGACGATGTTGCGGCTGGACAACATGACGCCTTTCGGGAAGCCCGTCGTGCCCGACGTGTACTGCATGTTGATCACGTCGTCGACTCCCACCGCCGCGCTTCGCGCGTCCAGCATCGCGTCGGAGACGTTCGCGGCCTCCGAGCGCAGCGCTTCGTACGGAGTGAATCCAGGCGGCGCGGCCTCGTCGCCCCGGCCGATGAAGAACAATCGATTCAATCCGGGAATCGCGCGCCGCGTCGCGCCGATTTCGTGAAGCGCGGCAACGTAGTCGACGTCCCGAAAGCCGCCGATCGTCATCAGCGTGGCGGCCTCGCTCTGGCGCAGGAGGTAGTCGATGTCCCTGGGGCGCAGCGCGGTGTTGGCGGTGACCAGAATCGCGCCGATCTTGGCGAGCGCGAACTGCAGCACGATCCACTCGGGGACGTTGGTTGCCCAGAGCACGACGCGTTCGCCAGCCCCGACGCCCTGTGCCATCAGCCCGCGCGCCACGAGGCGCGCTTCGGCTTCGAGCTCGGCGAACGTGTACTGCGGACCGTTTTCGTACGACAACGCCGGCCGCGTGGGAAGCGCCCGCGCCAGCCGCGCCAGCAAATCGCCCACGGTGACGTCGCGGAACGGAGGATTCGTCGGTTGCAGAATGCAGAAGAATGCGCCCGTTCCAGGATTTGCGCAAGTCCGATTAGCATGGGCCGATGCGGATCCGCCCTGCCCGCTCCGGCGACAGGTACCTCATCCTGGATCTGGAACGCAGCAACGTAGAATGAGCCCGAACCTTGTCGCACTGATGACCAAGATGTCACGCTCCGCGGCCAGTGCGGGGCGGTGTAAGCTACGCAGCTAAGGTGAAGGGCTACCACGACATCGTCGGCGACGGGGGATCCAGAATCCTCGAGCAGGTTGTTGAGCAGCGTACCCGCATAACTGACGGGCTCGCCGGGGTGCGCCATCTCGTGGCCGTGGGCTCCGGCAAGGGGGGCGTCGGCAAGAGCACCTTGACGCTGCATCTCGCGGGCGCTCTGCGTGCCCGGGGGCTTCGAATTGCGATCCTGGACGCGGACTTCAACGGCCCCTCACAGGCGCGTATGGCCGGTGTCCAGGGAGCGCTGTTCGTTCCAGGCAGCCACAAAGTCGCGCTCCCGCGGACCACGAACGGGATCGGGGTCTTCTCGATGGGCTCGATGATCCCCGAGTCGGAGGCGCTCGATTTCGAGAGCGCGGCGCGCGGCGAGTCGCATACGTGGCGCGCCACGAGAGAGTTCGCCCTCCTCGGCGAGATCCTCGGGTCGTTCGAATGGGGATCGCTCGATCTGCTGATGTTCGATCTGCCGCCTGGAGCCGAGCGGACCGTTCAGTACGCCGAGTTTCTCGGCCCGAGGACGTCCTTCGTGCTCGTGACGATCCCTTCTGAAGTGGCACGGGGCGTCGTCGCGCGCTCGGTGGCCGCCCTGTCGAAAGGGCCCAATCGCCTGCTGGGTTACGTCGAGAACATGAGCGGCTATTACTGTCGCGACTGCAACGCGATCAAGCCGCTGTTCGCGTCCGACGCCCCATCGCCGCTGGAAATCCCTTGCTTCGGAACCGTTCCCTTCGATCCCGAGCTCGCGCGCCATTGCGACCGCGGAATTCCGTTCACCGAACTGCGCGACAGCCCAGTGGGCCGGTCCTTCGACCAGATCGCGCAACGACTGCTTGACGGCCTCGAATCGTCACCGGAGTCCAGCCGATGAAGTTCCTGTGTGTCCCTTGCGACAGCCCGATGAAGCTGCAGACCATCGGCCCGCCCGAGGGTGGCTCGCTCTCCGTCGTCTACTCCTGTCCCGAGTGCGGCTACGAGATGGCGATGCTGACCAATCCGTACGAGACACAGGTCGTCCAGTCACTCGGCGTGCGGATCGGTCCCGACACGGGGGCAAGCACCTCTGCTACCAGCTCCGGCTGCCCGTTCACCGCGATGATGCCTGGGATGGAAGGCGCACGGGCGGGAGGCGGTGAGCCAATCTCGGTCCGGTGGACGTCCGCCGCCGAAGCGAGGCTCGCGAACATTCCCGAGTTCGTGCGCCCGATGGCGCGGACCGGCATCGAGAAATTCGCCCGGGAAAGAGGGGTCCTTGAAGTCGACGAGAAGATCCTCGATGAAGCCCGCGACTTCTTCGGCATGTGAGCGGCGCCCTCGGCATGGACACGTTCACCCGCCCCTACGTTATCTCCTGGAACCTCACCTACCGCTGCAACCTCGCCTGCGAGCACTGCTATCTCGACGCCGGCGGCACGCCTCAGGTCGGCACGGAGAACTTCTCCGACCGGAGCGAGCTCGGCACCGAGGAATGCTTCAAGGTCATCGACGAAATCGCCGCGTTCGCGCCTGAATGCCTGACGATCCTGACGGGCGGCGAGCCGCTCCTGCGCCGCGACATCCTCGAGATCGTCCGGCGCGCGTCGGAGCGCGAGCTCTGGGTCGTCGTCGGCACCAACGGGGTGAGCATCACGGAGAACCTGGCGAAGCGCCTCGCGGACGCCGGCGCGCGGGGCCTCTCGCTCTCGCTCGATGCGCTCGATCCCGATCGTCACGACCGCTTCAGGATGGTGCGGGGCGCCTGGCGGAACACGGTGGAGGGAGCGGAGATCCTCAATCGGACCGGGCTGCCCTTCATCGTGCAGACGACCGCGGGCTCGCACAATCTCGGCGAGCTCGAGGCGATCGCCGACTTCGCGCACGAACGCCTCGCCGCCAGGGTCTGGAACCTCTACTTCCTGGTGCCGACGGGCCGCGGGCAGTACGTGTCGGACATCACTCCTGCCCAGTACCGATGAGGTTCTCGCCTCGCTCTACCGCATCCAGAGGAAGTACGACCGCCGGATGCTCGTGAACGCGAAGTGCGCGCCACACTACATCAAGACTGTTCTGGAGCAGGCGGGGACAGGCAACGGGGACAGGCAAGAGGGACAGGCAACCGGGACAGGCAACGGGGACAGCCAGCCGGGACAGGCAAGTCCCTCGTGGCCCGGTCTGTCCGCGATCAGGACCTACTCCGGAGGGGCTGGCGGGTGCCCGGCGGGGACGCACTACATGGGGATACGGCCGAACGGTGATGTCACCCCGTGCCCCTACCTCCCGGTGTTTGCGGGGACCCTTCGCAGCTCGAGCCTCGCGGACCTCTGGACGTCGTCGGAGCTCTTCGCCGGCATTCGCCGCCGAACCTCGCTCGGCGGCCGTTGCGGCGAGTGCGAGATGAACGGCCACTGTGGGGGCTGCCGCGCCCGCGCCTACGGGATGACCGGCGATCTGATGGCTGAAGACCCGCTCTGCACCCACACCCCCGGCACGTTCGCCGGGTCTCCCCTTCTTGCCATCCGTGGCCGGACGTCCGTCGCGGGCGCGCAGGGGCCTGCCACGATTCATTACGGCACCGAATCGGCAACGAGCATCGCCTGGGACGATGACGCCGCCGCGCGCATGAAGAAGATCCCCGCATTCGTCCGGGGCATGGTCGTCAGGGCCGTCGAGGAATCGTGCCGTAAGAACGGCCTCGACCGCGTGACCGTGGAGGAACTCGAACGAATCCGCGCGCGGATGCCGACGCCGAAGATGTTTGGGTAGTTACTTGACTGCCCGACCCGCCGCCGGCGCATCGTCGCCCCACGGCAGCCGACGCGGTCCGAGCCATGGATCCACGTGGGCCCGCTCAGCCCACGCGTTCCATTCGGCCGCGAGCTCTCGGACGGTGTCGGGATGCCGCGACGCGAGGTTGTTGCGCTCGACGCGGTCGGCAGCCATGTCGTACAGCTCCCAATCATCCGGATAAGTCGACACGAGCTTCCAATTGCCCGATCGAACGGCGCGGTTGCCCTCGTGTTCCCAGAAGATGGGGCGCGTGCGGCGGAGCGGGCGCCCGGCGAAGGCCGGGAGCAGGCTGACACCTTCCACGGGCTGGATGGTCTGCCCTTTGAACTCGCGGGGATACGTCGCGCCCGTGATCTCGATGACCGTCGGCATCACGTCGATGAGGTGTGCGGGCTGACGCTCGAGCGCATTGCGGCGGTTGGCCGGAATGCCCCGGGGCCAGTGCGCGATGAGCGGCACGGCAATGCCCCCTTCGTGCGTGAAGTGCTTGAACCGGCGGAAAGGCGTGCTGCTGAGCGCAGCCCAGTTCATCCCCAGGTACAGATTCGAGTTCGGTCCGCCGGGCGGGTTGCCGTTGTAGCGCCCGTCCGGACCGGACTCGGCGTTGGCGCCGTTGTCGGACAGGAACAGGATCAGGGTGTTGTCGAGGGCGCCTCGCGCCTCCAGACCTTTCACCAGCACCCCCACGCTGATATCAATCGCCTCGATCATCGCGGCGTAGACCGACATCAGATGATCGAAGCGGTCCTTCGCCTCGTCCGACAGCGATTCCCAGGCGGGTGAGTCCGCTTCCCGCGGGCTGAGCGGCCACCTGACGTCGACGAGTCCCATCGAGATCTGCCGGCGATACCGCGCGTCGCGCAGCCTGTCCCAGCCAGCTCTGTACTTGCCGCGATGTTTGGCAATCAATTCCGGCGGCGCCATCAGCGGAAAATGCGGCGCATTGTGTGGCAGGTAGAGAAAGAACGGTCTGTTGGCCTTCCGCGCCTCGTCGATGAACTTCAATCCGAAGTCCGTCCACAGGGATGTCGCGTACCAGTTCTGTCCGAACACGGGGGAATCGCGCGGCGTGGGTGTGCCGTCGAGGTACAGCGGCTCCTGCGCCCGCCGGGTGAGTGCATCGTCGCCACCCTCGAACTTCTGATTGGGAAAAAACATGCCCCCGGCACGCAGGCTCAGCACGCGATCGAAGCCGCGCTGCCATGGCGGCGATCCGTTCTGCAGACCCAGGTGCCACTTGCCCGACATCGCGGTGAGGTAGCCGGCGTCGCGGAGGACTTCGGCAATCGTGACGGACCGGTCATTCAGGCGGCCCGTCGTCCCCGACGACCCTTCGCGGACGATGTTGTCGAGATGCCCCATTCCCGCCTGATGAGGATAGAGCCCGGTCAGCAGGCTGGCGCGCGTCGGCGAACAGCGTGGCGTGCTGTAGAACTGTGTGAAGCGGACGCCGCGCGCGGCCAGCGCGTCGAGGTTGGGGGTCGGGATCTCGCCGCCGTAGGATCCGATGTCCGACCAGCCCATGTCGTCAACGAGAATGACGATGATGTTGGGGCGGGTATCGGTCTGTGCGGCAGCAACCGGCGCTCGGAGGGTGAAGGCGGACATCGCGATCGCCCCACCCGCCGCGACGGCGGCTGCAGCCAGCAGGAACGAACGAGCTCGCGCGATCGGCACCGGCACACCTCCAGGACGGGCTGGGGAAGTCTACTGAAGTTCGACTGGTTGTAGTCGGCCCAGTCCCCGCCCAGGAATCTGAAGGGGTCGCGTACTGAGGGCGTGATCGCCCAATCGCGCGGTGTTGACGACGCTGAATGGACCTATCTGAAGGGGTCCGATGCGGCCTCGATCTGCTCCTTGACCTTTTCGTCCATCCACTTCTGGAAGTCCTCGGTGGTCTGGACGGTGACGAAGCCCCGCATCCGGAAGTGGCCCAGCCCGCAGAGCTGCGCGCAGGCGATCTCGGTACTGGAACTCGGGTTTCCCGAGTCGGGTCCGCATCTCCTCGGTCGTGACGTTGGCGACGAACCAGATGGGAATCGTCAGGCCGGGGATGGCGTCCTGCTTCACGCGAAGCTCGGGCACGCCGAAGCTGTGGATGACGTCCTTGCTCCGGAGCCTCACGATGATCGGCTTGTTCACGGGCAGATAGAACTGATTGAGCGTCGTTACGTCGTCCTTCGCGGCAGGATCGGAGCGATCGATTCCCAGGGGATTCGACTGGAGGTCGAGCAGCTTGATGTCGGTGCGGCCGAATTTCCCGTCGGGGCCTGGATAGTGGACGTTCCAGGCGAATTGTTCGCCGGTTACCTGAACGACGAGCGATTCACTCTCCGGGGGAATGCGATCGACCCTCGCGGCCCAGATCGGGATCGCGAATCCGAAGCAGGAGAATCATTTCGACCACGGCCACGCCGCCTTCGAGATAGCTCGAGGTGTGCGACTTGACCCCCGCGTAGTTCGCCACCGGATTCCGCGAACGCCGGAAACGGAACAGGGCGTAGATGAAGAAGCTTCCCCACCCGACGAACAGGACGAGCATGAACACATGCGTCCAGCCGATCAGGCCGTCGATCTGCCCGCCGTGAGTCGAGGCGAGCGGAGGGAGTCCGAGCCACTCTGTCATGATGTTCTAGGCCCCCTTTGGAGCTCCGACCATTCGGCATCGAGGTCGAGGTCGGCGATGCGCTTCGCGCGCCTGCGAAGATAGAGAAAAAAGCCCACAAACCCGCCCTGCACCGCAAGGGTGATGGCCAGCATCACCAGGACGCCGAGCTTCGCCCCGTCGATCAGCGGGGTCTCTTCCGCCCCGAAGCACACCGGGCAGGCGAGCACGCGGGCGCCGCCGGCGATCACCACGAACGCGGCGGTAATCAACGCCTGTCGCGCCGAAGCGAAGCGAAGGCGGGCCTGCCGCGCCGAAGCGAAGCGAAGGCGGGTCATCGCAACGACCTCGTCTTGCGCAGGAACCACGAGTCGTAGACGACCAGGCCGATCGCCACGCCGAAAGCCGCGACCGCCGAGAACAGGCTTCCGACCCCGCCCTCCTCCCCGTAGATCCCCAGGCACCACACGCCGAACAGCACCGCGAGGGCCGCGGAGAGGAGGATCAGCGTTGCGTGGAACCACCTGAGGTTCATTGGTGAATCCAGTAGCCGTTGCTGTGGGTGATCACTGGAAGAGACAGCAGCACGACGAAGAAAACAGCGGTCAGCGCGAGGACCGCGATGATCAGCTTTTTCTCGGAGATCAGGTGCATGAAGTAGCACGCCACCAGCGATCCCTTGATGGTTGCGACCAGCAGCGCGACGGTCACGGCAATCGGCACGGGAAGGTGGACCCGCGAGACCGCCACGGTGACGATTGTAAGGACCATGAGTGCGACGAAGACGGTGATGTAGATCCTGACGTGCTTGTCGATGTCAGCTGCGTGGTCGCTCATGGATGCTGCCTACAGAAGGTACAGAGTCGGGAAGAGAAAGATCCAGACCAGATCCACGAAATGCCAGAAGAGGCCCGAGTGCTCGACCCGGTTGGTGAACCACTGCGGGTTCGTCTTCCACTGCTTCGCGCCGGGACCCCAGAAATAGGCGTTCACCACCATCCCGCCGAACACGTGGAGCATGTGCAGGCCGGTCAGGGTGAAGTAGATGGCGAGGAAGTTGCTCGTGCTGGGAAAGAGTCCGTCGTGGAACTTGTGGCTGTATTCGAAGTACTTGACCACGAGGAACACGCCCCCGAGCAGGATCGTCGCCCCCATGTAGAGTCGATAAGTCCCAAAGCGGTGGCGCATCAGCGACGCCCACGCCATGACCATCGTGACGGAGGACAGAATCAGGACGATCGTGTTGAACGTAGCGAGCGGGACGTTCAGAATCGTGTCTCCCCGCGGCCAGCTCGGCGCTCCTGTCCGGATCAGGATGTAGCTCGCGAACAGCGCGCCGAACAGCATGACCTCCGAGGCCAGGAAGAGCCAGATGCCGATCTTGCCGTTGGTGAGACCGGTGTCGCGCCGGACCTCTACGGTGTAGGGAATGTCCATTTAGGTTACGCCTCGTGCTGCGGCACGAAGTCCCTGGCCGCGCCGGGAACGCTGTACTCGTAGGGGCCCCGGTGCGCTTCCGGCGCCACGACGAAATTGCCGTGCGGCGGAGGCGAGGGAGCCGCCCACTCGATCGTCGTGGCCTGCCACGGGTTGTCGCCGGTCTTCTCCCCCTTCCAGATGCTCCAGAAGAAATTGAAGATGAAGGGAATCTGGAAGACGGCGAGGATCCACGCGCCCCAGGAGGACACGACATTCCACTGGAGGACCGGCTGCGCAAAGTCGTAGCTCGCGCCACCGTCGAACAGCCGCCGCGAGACGCCGGCCAGCCCCACGAGGAACATCGGCATGAAGATGACGTTCATGCAGACGAGCGAGCCGAAAAAGTGAATCTTGCCGAGCGTCTCGTTCATCATCCGCCCGGTTGCCTTCGGAAACCAGTAATAGACTCCCGCGAAGAGGGCGAAGATCGTCCCCGGCGCCACGACGTAATGGAAGTGGCCGATGACGTAGTAGGTGTCGTGCAGCGGAATGTCCGAGATGTTGAAGGCGAGCGGAAGCCCCGTGAGCCCGCCGATCCCGAACATCGGGAGAAAACCGAGCGCGAAGAGCATCGGCGTATTGAAGCGGATCGATCCGCCCCAGAGCGAGATGATCAGGGCCGTGAGGATGACGACCGACGGGATCGAGATGATCATCGTCGTCGTCTGGAAGAATGCCGCCATCGTCGTGCCCATGCCGGTCATGAACATGTGGTGCGCCCACACGATGAACGACATGAAGCCGAGGAAGACCAGCGAATAGACCATCGAACGGTAGCCCCACAGGGGCTTCCGCGTGTTGTTCGCGACGATCTCGGCCACGATTCCCATCCCCGGAAGAATCAGGACGTAGACCTCCGGGTGCGCCAGGAACCAGAACAGGTGCTGCCAGAGCAGCGGGTTGCCGCCGCCGGCCACCGGGAGGGGCTGGCCGCTGACGACGAGGCCGCTCGGGAGGAAGAAGCTCGTGCCGGCCAGGCGATCCATGAGCTGCATGACCCCCGCGGCCTCGAGCGGCGGAAACGCCAGCAGCAGGAGGAAGGCCGTCACGAGCTGGGCCCATACGAAGAAGGGGAACCGCATGAAGGTGAGACCCTTCGTGCGGAGCTGGATCGTCGTTGTAATGAAGTTGACCGCTCCCAGCAGCGACGAGGTGATCAACAGGACCATCCCGATGAGCCACCACGTCTGGCCCGTGCCCGCGATGTTGGCAAGGGGCGAGTAGGAGGTCCACCCGGATTGCGCGGCGCCCCCGGGGACGAGAAAGCTGAACAGCATCGTCACGCCGCCGAGGAAGAAGAACCAGTAGCTCGCCATGTTCAGCCTCGGGAACGCCATGTCCGGGGCTCCGATCTGGAGCGGGAGCACGAAGTTTCCGAATCCGCCGACGGCTAACGGGACCACCCCGAGGAACACCATGATGGTGCCGTGCATCGCCCCGAGCTCGTTGTAGAACTCAGGGAGCATCGACCCGCCCGGCATGCGCGCCTCGCCGAAGAGACTGCCGATCAGCGGCAGCGCGGCGCCCGGGTAGGCGAGCTGCCAGCGCATGAGCATCATCAGCGAAAAGCCGAAGAGCAGGAACAGCAAGCCGGTGATGGCGTACTGGATACCGATGACCTTGTGGTCGGTCGAGAAGACGTACTTCCACCAGAAGCCGAGCTCCTCGTGATGTGCTTCGTGCGCGGCGGGCGGCTTCGGTCCCGCGACAGCTGCTGGGTGGCTCATGCGGCTGTTCTCCGGTTCGCTACTTCGCGGCCACGGCGAACTTGAAGTCCTGGGTCTTCTTGTCGTTCGCGCGCAACCGTGACGGAAGCCGTCTGCGTCCCCAGCTTCTCGTGCCAGGCCGTGATCTCGTAGGTGCCCGGATCGAGGCCCGAGATCGTGAACTTCCCGTCCGCGCTCGTGACCGAGTAGAAAGGATGGGTGAAGACGCCGATGTATGCGCTCATCCATGGATGGACGTCACACTTGACATGGAAGATCGCCTCAGGCTTGGCGAACGTCGTGGTCGCCTCCTTGCGCGTCGCCGGGAACGCCTGGTTGAATGTCGGGTTGACCTTTGGTTGCGTGTGGATATTGTGCATGATGCCGTCGGAGTTGAGGATCCGGTAGGGCTGACCGACCATTATCCCCATCACGTGCGGCACATATAGGCAGCCCTTCTGATCGAGAACCACCGGTTCCTTGGGAGCCGGGAAGGTCTTGCCGGCCGGAAGCCCTTTCGAGACCCAGACCATGATGTTCCCCATGGTCTGGCCGCTGCCGAGCACGAGCATCTCGGCCGGCACGGGTTTCGAGTGCTTCTTGGCGCACGCGGGGTCGGCGTCCATGGCGAGCGGCCTTGGAGTAGGGACTTTCCCGTCGAAGGTGACGGTTCCGCTGATCGACGAGGCGGCGAATGCAACGCCCGGCCAGCACAACACCGCGAACAGCCCGGCCACCTGCCACACCCTGTTGAATGTCCCGCGCACACTCGGCTTCTTGGTCATCGCAAACCTCGCCTCCATCGTCACCTTGACGCTAGCACCCGCGATCATTAAGTGGGGCGACTTTACACCGGGGCTTGCCGTCTGTGCAACCCTAGCACAGCCTTTTGAGTCGACGCTTCGCACTGGGAATCGGCCCACGATCCGACTTCCGCCTTCGACAAAGGTTTCGCCTTCGCAATGGTAGGGGGCGAGCGGCCGTAGCCTTCGGCGGAGGCTGGCTGGCGGACAGGTCAAACGTTCTCGAACGCCATCGATTCGGCAAGCCTCGGGTCGCGTAATGGAACGAGCGCCTGCCGTCGCATCAGCCAGCCCGCGGCCGCCACGAAGCACCCGCCGATCGCAACGAGCGCGGCCAGGTCCAGCGCCGACGGGCTGGGCCCATGGGGATGGAGCGTCGGCATGACCTGCCAGTAGAGATCCAGGAAGTGCATCGCGAGGAGCCACGCTCCGCCGATGGCCAGGGTCGTTCCCCTCCGCTTGACGGCACGCCCCATCAGATAGAAGAACGGAACTCCGAAGTGTCCCGCCATGAGGAACAGCGAGACCGTCAGCCAGGAGCCTTCCATTCGCGCCTTGTACCAGATCGTCTCCTCCGGGAGGTTCGCGTACCACATGAGGAAGAACTGGGAGAAGGCGATATAGGCCCAGAACGCCGTGAATGCGAACAGGAGCTTGCCGATATCGTGCAGGTGCTCGTCGCTGATGATCGTGTCCAGCAGCCCGGCCCTGCGCATCGCCACCACGATGACCGAGAGCAGCGCGATGAACCCCACGAAGGAACCGGCGAAGAAATAGACGCCGAAGATGGTCGAGTACCAGTGCGGCGTGAGCGACATGATCCAGTCGATCGAGGCGAAGGTCTGGGTCAGCGCGAGGACCATGATTGCGGGCCCGGCGAGGCGTCGCAGACGGGCGGACACGCCGGGATCCCCCGTCTCGTCCTGACCGCGCGAGCCGCGGTAGTAGAGCAGCGCGATGAAGGACCAGATTCCGAAGAAGAGCGCCGCCCGGATCAGGAAGAACGGCACGTTGAGGTATGGCGCCTTCCAGCGAAGCAGCGCATCGTGTTCGGCTGCGTCGGCATGGGACCATTCGTAGAGATCGTGCAGCCCGAGGAGCAACGGGAGGAAGAGGGCCGCCATCACGGGGAGCGTTGCGAAGATCGTCTCCCCGATCCGCCGCACCACGATCCCCCATCCTCCCTGCGCCGCGTACTGGATCAGCACGAAGAAGAGCGCGCCGAGGGCCAGGCTCAGGAAGAACAGGAACGACACCAGCCACGAGAAGAAGAACTGCTTCGGATTCCCGGCGCCGAGAATCGCGCAGACCACCACTCCCAGCAGGGCGCACACGGCGCCGATCATCGGAATGCGGTTCCACGGGTGCCCCGGGGGAATCGTGGCCTGCTCGGGCCGCAGCGCCACGTGATCGTGTGCGGAGATCATTCTTCCCCGGGGGACTTCGTCCCCGGACCCCCTTACACGCGCGCTCGCGGGGGCCCTCACGCCCCGCTCCGCGCGCGTGGCTCGCTCGCTGCGCTCACTCGCTGTCGAGAGTGGTTATTCATGATTTCAGGACTCCACGAGCTCGACGGTGCGGGCGCCCAGGGATTCAAGCAGCTTGCCGGTGGCCGACGGATCGAACCGGGGATCCCAGGATTCGATCGAAATGAAGAAGGCGTCGTCGGTCACACGCTCGAAGACCTTGGATCGGAAGAGCGGATGGTAGTGCATGGGGAGCCGGTTGAGGCCGAACATGCCGAAGACGGCGCCGAGCGCGCCGAAAAGGACGGCGAGCTCGAAGGTAATCGGAATGAAGGCGGGCCAGGAGAAAAACGGTTTGCCGCTGATCACGAGGGGATAGGCGGTGGTGTGGACCCACCACTGCAGGACGAACCCGAGTGCGGCCCCCATCAGTCCCATGCCGAGGACGATCCAGGGAAGCGGGGATCGCCGGAGCCCCATCGCTTTCTCGAGGCCGTGGACAGGGAACGGGCTGTGGGCATCCCACTTGGTGAAGCCCGCGTCACGCACCCGCTCGCACGCGTGATACAGGTCCGCAGGCGTCGCGAATTCGGCGAGGAGTCCGTAATAGGGCCCCTTCGGGAGCTGCGGGGAGAGCAACGGCATTGTCCTGAGCGAGCGACCTGTCCGCCATAGCGCGAAGCGCGAAGGCGGAAGCGAGTCGAAGGGCATCAGGAGGCTCCTTCGGGAGCGGGCTCCGACGCCCCACGCCCCGCGGCGGTCCGGTGGTCCTTGATTACGCGTTCGGTGCCGGGCTGCCAATGCGGATCGGCCTGCGGCAGCACGGTCTTGACCTCGGCGGTTGCCACCATCGGAAGAAAGCGCACGAACAGGCAGAACATCGTGAAGAAGAGCCCGAAGCTTCCAAGCAGGCACGCCACGTCCCAGAACGTGGGAGTGAAGTAGCTCCAGGCCGAGGGCAGGAAGTCACGGTGCAGCGACGTCACGATAATCACGAACCGCTCGAACCACATGCCGATGTTGATCACGATCGACACTACGAACAGGATCGGGATGCTCGTGCGCGCCTTCTTGGACCAGAAAATCTGGGGGCTGATCACGTTGCAGGTGACCATGATCCAGTAGGCCCAGGCGTACGGTCCCAGGGCGCGGTTCATGAACGTGAAGTACTGGTACGGGTTCCCGCTGTACCAGGCGGTGAAGAACTCCGTGGCATAGGCGTAGCCCACCATCGATCCGGTCACCAACATGATCTTCGCCATGTAGTCGAAGTGCCGGAGCGTGATGATGTGCTCGAGGCCGAACGCCTTGCGGCAGATCACCATGAGCGTCAGCACCATGGCGAACCCGGAAAAGATCGCGCCCGCGACGAAGTACGGCGGGAAGACCGTCGTATGCCATCCGGGGAGGAGGGAGACCGCGAAATCCATCGAGACGATCGAATGAACCGAGAGGACCAGCGGCGTCGCGAGGGCCGCGAGAATGAGATACGCGGATTCGTAGTGATGCCATTGCCGCACGGAGCCCCGCCATCCGAGAGCGAAGAGACCGTAGACGAACTTCCTCGTCGGAGTCTTCGCCCGATCGCGCATCGTCGCCAGGTCCGGGATCAGGCCGATGTACCAGAACAGGACCGAGACGGTTCCGTAGATGCTGACCGCGAAGACGTCCCAGAGAAGAGGGCTCCTGAAGTTGGGCCACATGCCCATCTGGTTCGGGAGCGGGAACATCCAGTAGGCGACCCAGACGCGTCCCACGTGGATCCCGGGAAACGTCAGGGCACACATGACTGCGAAGATGGTCATGGCCTCGGCGGAGCGATTGATCGACGTGCGCCATTTCTGGCGGAAGAGGAACAGGATCGCTGAGATGAGCGTGCCGGCGTGCCCGATCCCGACCCAGAACACGAAATTCGTGATGTCCCACGCCCATCCGACGGGGACGTTGAGGCCCCAGATGCCGATCCCCTCCCAGAACAGCCATGAGACCGCGACGCCGAGCAGGCCGAGGAGGGCGACCGATGGGATGAAGAAGATCCACCAGCCGATCGGTGTCGGCCGTTCGATCGGCTCCGCGACGACCTCGGTGATTGAGTGAAAATCCGGCGAGCGCAGGATGAGCGTCGGCCGGCCCGCGACAGGGTTGTCTAGCAGTTCTGCTTCCGTCTGGGCCAAGCCCGCTCCCGCGTTGAGTTTTGAAAAGTGGCCGTTTGTACCATCGCGCATCGCGGGGAGTCAAGCGCCCGCCGCCGCGTACTCGCTCGTCACGCGCTCGAAAATCCACAGTTCGATCGAAACTCGACGAGGCGGGCACCCTGGGTGATCCTGTCGATTTCCGCGAGTTCTGTTCGATTAGCTGGTGATGGGGTCGAGGCCTTGGCCGCCGCGCGTTTGACGCTGGCGAGACCAGTACGGTATTCACCGGAAGGGTCCCGCCATTTACCGTCTCGTGATAGCCGGCCTCAACGAGGCGACGTAAAGTCCGTATGTATACTGAGCAGTCCGGCAGGTCGCCGGTCCTCTGCAGCAGCGAAACAGCGTGACATCGAACAACCTCAAGGAAGAACTGGCCTCCCTTCGAATCGATCACTCGGCCCGTGGCGGCGGAAGCCGTCGGGGCGTCTGGGTGGTCGTGGCGCTCGGCATTGTCGCGGCGGTCGCCGGTGGATGGGCCTGGTCGAACCGCGATGCCGCGGTTGAAGTGAAGACCGCGACCATCGCGGCGCAGAGCGGCGGAGCCGGCGCGGCCGCCGCCGTCTTGAATGCGTCCGGCTATGTCACGGCACGGCGGCGGGCCACGGTGTCGTCGAAAGTCACCGGCAAGGTGCTCGAGGTTTTCGTCGAAGAAGGTAAAGAGGTCCGTCGCGGTCAAGTGCTCGCCCGGCTCGACGATGCGCAGGTGCGCGCGATGCTGAAGGTCGCCGAAGCCCAGCTGGCGGCCGCGGACCGGGTCGCGGCGGAGGATCAGGCACGCCTCCGCGAGGCCGAACTTACGCTCGATCGCCGCCGTCAACTTGTGAAGGAGCAGGTCATCTCTCGCGCCGAGCTCGATTCAGCCGAAGCGCAGGTGGAGTCGATCAAAGCGCGCATCGCGCTCGCGCAGCAGCAGATCGAGGTGGCGCAGAGTCAGGTGAACGCGCAGCGCACGGACCTCGACGACATGGTCGTGCGGGCGCCGTTCGATGGCGTGGCGATCTCGAAGGATGCCCAGCCGGGCGAGATGATCTCGCCGGTCTCGGCCGGCGGCGGCTTCACGCGCACCGGCATCTGCACCATCGTGGACATGTCGTCGCTCGAGATCGAGGTCGACGTCAGCGAGCAGTACATCAACCGCGTGGTGCCGGCACAACCGGTGGAAGCCGTTCTCGACGCTTATCCGGACTGGCGCATCCCGGCGCACGTCATCACGACGGTGCCGTCGGCGGATCGGCAGAAGTCCACGGTCAGGGTCCGGATCTCGTTCGACAAGCTCGATCCCCGGATCCTGCCCGATATGGGAGTGAAGACCACGTTCCTGGCCGAGCAGAAGGCCGAGACGTCCAAGGAGCCGCAGCGGCCGCGCATCCTCGTCCCGAAAGCGGCGGTGCGCTCCTCGGACGGGGCGTCAGTGGTCTTCGTGATTCGCGAGGATCGCGCCGAACGCCGCGCCGTCAAGGTGGGCCCGGAAGACGGCGGACAGATTGAGATTGCGACGGGGTTGTCGCCAGGTGAGCGGGTGGTCGTCGAGGGACCCGCGACGCTCGCCGACGGAGCAAGGGTGAAGGAGCGCTGAATGAATACACTGGTTGCCATCCGGAATCTCCACAAGGTGTACTTCCGCGGAAGCGAGCGGATCGACGTGCTTCAGGGGATCACCCTCGACATCCCTGAAGGGGATTTCCTGGCGCTCATGGGACCGTCGGGCTCGGGCAAGACGACGCTGCTGAACCTGATGGGGGGCCTGGACACGCCGTCGGAGGGCTCGATTCAGGTGGGCGGGGATCAGATCGACAAGCTCTCGGGCGGCCGTCTGGCCGCGTGGCGGGCGCGTCACATCGGATTCGTCTTCCAGATGTACAACCTGTTGCCGGTGCTCACCGCGGCCAAGAACATCGAGCTGCCGCTGCTGCTGACCAAGCTGTCCTCAGCGGACCGCAAGCGGCGGGTCCAGGTCGCACTGAATGTCGTCGGGCTTGGCGAGCGCGCGCATCACTATCCGCGCCAGCTGTCCGGCGGTCAGGAGCAGCGCGTCGGCATCGCCCGGGCGATCGTCACGGATCCGACGCTGCTCCTCTGCGACGAGCCGACCGGCGATCTCGATCGAAAGTCCGGTGACGAGATTCTGGAGCTGCTGACCGCGTTGAACCGCGACCACGGCAAGACGATCGTCATGGTCACCCACGACCCCCATGCCGCGGCGCGGGCGAAGCGCACGCTGCACCTCGAAAAGGGACTGCTCGTACAGGAGGCTGCCGCATGAAGTTCCTGCCGCTGGTCATCCGCAATCTGGGACGGCGCAAGGTCAGGACGATTTTCACGATCCTGTCGATCATGATCGCCTTCCTCCTGTTCGGCGTCTTGATGGCGATCCGCGCGGCGTTCAGCATGGGCGTCGACATCGCCGGCGCCGATCGGCTGATGGTGATCCACAAGATGGGGTTCATGATGCCGCTGCCGCCCGGCCACGGCCCCAAGATTCGCGCCACGCCGGGCGTGACCGATGTGACGCATGCGAACTGGTTCGGCGGGTACTACCAGGAGCCGAGCAACTTCCTGGCGAACTTCGCCGTCGACCCGGAGAGCTGGCTCAGGATGTATCCGGAGTATCAGGTACCGGAAGAGCAGAAGAAAGCCTGGTTCGCCAACCGGGCCGGTGCGATCGTCGGTATCGACACCGCCAAGAAATTCAACTGGAAAATCGGCGATCGGGTTCCACTCATCTCACCGATTTACCGGAAGCCGGATGATACGCCGTGGGATTTCACGATCGACGGGATTTACGACGCGACAGCGCCGGGCGTGGACAAGACACAATTCTTCTTCCACTACGAGTACATGAACGAGGCGCTGCGTGCCGCCAACGTCAGGCTCAGCGACATCATCGGCTGGTACATCGTACCGTGTTGACGATCCGGCTTCTGCCGATGCACTCGCCAAACGAATCGACCAGGTATTCGAGAACTCGACCGGAGAGACGAAAACAGCGACCGAAAAGGCGTTCGCCGCGGACTTTGCGAACCAGGTCGGCGACATCGGCACGATCATGATCGCGATCACCGGGGTGGTCATGGGGTTCATCCTGTTCGTCGCGGGGAACTCGCTGGCGCAGTCCGTCCGTGAACGCATCAACGAGCTGGGCGTGCTGAAGACCCTCGGCTTCACGGACGGCCGGATCCTGGCGATTGTGCTGCTGGAATCCTGCACCATTGCGGTCATCGGCGGCGGCATCGGCCTGCTCCTGGCCTGGGTCATCATCGCCCAGGGGGATCCCACAGGCGGGTTCCTGCCGATCTTTCACTTCCCGCCGCGCGACCTGATCTTCGGCATCGCCCTCGTCGGCATCCTCGGGATCGCCACCGGCCTCATCCCGGCGCTGCAGGCCAGCCGATTGAAGATCGTGGACGCATTACGTCGAGCGGGATAGGTACGAGCACGGAGCACGTGAGCACAGCACGTAGCACATAGCAGGTGAGCACGTGGCACATGAGCACGTGAGCACGCAGGACGTCGCACCCAGCACGTAGACGAGGCTTTCACCCATGAACTGGCTGTCACAGACCCTCGCCGTCACCGCAGTAACACTGCGATCGATACCCCAGCGTCTCGGTTCGTCCATCGTCGCGGTCATCGGCATCGGCGGTGTGGTCATCGTGGTCATATCCGTGCTCTCGATTGCCGAGGGGTTCCGCGCGGCGATGCGCGGCACCGGCGATCCTCAGACGGTGATCGTGATGCGATCAGGAAGCGACACGGAGATGACCAGCACGTTCTCGGGAGAAGAGGCCAAACTCATCACCGAGGCGCCTGGTATCGAGCGGGCGGAAGATGGCGCGCATGCCTCGCCGGAGCTGTTCGTAATCATTGCCATTCCGCTCAGCCGAAGCGGCACCGATGCCAACGTTCCCCTGCGAGGGGTGCGGCCGGTCGCGCTCAAGGTGAGACCACAGATAGAGATCATCGAGGGCCGCATGTTCAATCCGGGCACCTCGGAGATCGTCGTCGGCCGCGCCGCTTCGCGGCAGTTCAGCGGCGTCGGCGTGGGATCGACCGTGCGATCGGGCAAGACGTCGTGGCAGGTCGTCGGGATCTTCGACGCCGGCGGCAGCGTCGCCGAATCCGAGTTGTGGTGCGATTCCAGCGTGCTGCAGGGCGCGTTTCAGCGCGGGAACTCCTACCAGTCGGTCTACCTGAGGCTCGAGACCGTCGACAGTCTGCAGAAGCTGAAGGACGCGCTCACCACGGATCCGCGGCTCAGCGTCACCGTCGTTCGTGAGCCGGACTACTACGCGGAACAGTCTCAAGTACTTCAGAGCGTCATTCGTACGGTCGGCATGGCCATCGGCATCCTGATGGGAGTGGGTGCGGTCTTCGGTGCCGTGAACACGATGTACTCGGCGGTCGCGGCACGCACCAGAGAGATCGCGACGCTGCGCGCGCTCGGCTTCGGCGCCATGCCGGTGGTCCTCTCAGTGCTCGGAGAAGCGCTCTTGTTGAGCCTCGTCGGCGGCACACTCGGGGGGCTGCTTGCCTGGGCGGCGTTCGATGGGTACCAGACCGCCACCATGAACTGGCAGTCGTTCAGTCAGGTCGCGTTCTCGTTCGCGGTGACCCCGGAGCTGCTGGTGCGGGGACTGATCTACGCCTCCCTGATGGGGCTACTCGGTGGCCTGCTGCCTGCGATCCGCGCCGCCCGCCTTCCGGTCGTGACGGCTCTGCGCCAGCTCTAAAGGCCGCTGTCCACAAAGACGGGGCACCGGCCGGTCAACGGTGGTCCCACGTCTCGGAAGTCATTCATTTTCATACAATTATAAGGATCGTGTAATACCGTAGAGCTTATGTATTGATTTCAGACGGGCGAGAGCGAGGAAAGTACACTTTCCGGCTGAAGTCTGCGTCTTTCGCCAGGACTGTCCGCCACGAACGGTTCGGCTAACTCAAAGTTGGATAACCACTTACCCTCCACTATCGGCCGGAGACGCCCAGAACTTCAGCGCAGAATCTCTCGGGGTACGACAGTTGCACTTAAGGGTGCACACAGCAAGACCAGCAGTCGGTGCAGGAAACTAGTAAAGGGAGGAATCCCATGCTCATCGATGAAGTGCTCCAGAGAATACAAGGGGAATTCGTCGAGATGCCTGGGCTCCGACTGACCGCCCCACAGGCACAGCGTCTGTGGGGATTGGAGCGCGACCTTTGTGATGCGCTGCTTGGTGCCCTCGTGGATGCCAAGTTCTTGTCTCAAACGCGAGACGGAGCGTTTGTCCGCCAGGACGGCGCCCTGCCAACGCGGATTACGAACGGTCGGCGCGGTCATTCGTTGGCTGTCGCCTAGGTTTACCCTACCGGTGCCGGTCGGCTGACTACCTGCCTCGTCAGCCTGAACAAACCGGCTCGCGTCCCCCGCTCCCGGGCGATGGCGCCCGCGGCCAGGTTTCGTCGAAGGTTGAGGGCTTCCGGCCCTCCACCTTCGACATCACTCCTCTACCAACGTGCTCCGTCCTGCGTGCTGGGTGCTCACGTGCTCCGCGTGCTACGTGCTCACGTGCTCACGTGCCTTTCGGGCTACGTGCTCACGTGCTCACGTGCTCGAGGCATCCGCGCACTCTCTCAGGCCGTCCCGAGCGCGCTGAGCGCGTTCAGGCACTCCTCGTTGTTCGGTTGTTCCGGAATGTCGTAGGTCCGCACCCAGGCGATCTTCCCCTGCTTGTCGACGATGAAAATCGCGCGCTCGGAGAATCCTTCCTTCTGGCGAAACACGCCGTACTTCTGCGCGACTTCTCCGTGCGGGTGGAAATCGCTCAGCAGATCGAATGAGATCGATCCGAGAGTTTTCGCCCAGGCCGTCTTCGACGGCTGAGGATCGATGCTGATGCCGAGCACGACGGCATCACGTTCGTTGAGCCGATTGAGATCGAGCTCATATCCCGACATCTGCGTGGCGCACACCGGCGTGAATGCCAGCGGGTGAAACGCGAGCACGACGTTCTTCTTCCCTCGATAATCCGACAACCGTACGGTCCCGCCTCGATGGCTGCGAAGCTCGAAGTCCGGAGCTTCGTCGCCTGTTTTCAACGCCATCGGCTTTCCTCACCTCGTTCGGTCGCGCACGCCGTGCGCCGTCTCACTCATCGCAGGGTATCGATGGCGACGACGCGCCCGAGCCGCCACGCACCCTCGTCCTTCCGCAGTTCCGAGGAGAATTCGCGTGCGTCGAGCGACTCCTCCCCCGATCCGATGCTGCGCCGGCGGATGACGAGCGTCAGCGCAGCCTCTGCTCGATTCGCGTCCAGAAGCTGGACGTTGATGTCCTTCAGCTCGACGACGAATGCGGCCGTCCGCGGCTGCAGACGGGCCGCCATGCCGATGAGCGTTTCGCGGCCGTGAATCGGTGGACTCCCCTGCCCCAGCTCGACGACGACATCGGGCGTGAACAGCTGTCCGATCCGGGCCGCTCTCGCTACGGTCCCGAGGCCGTCGGTCGTCGACGCGTTGAACTCCGCCGCGAGCTCCTGCAACCGGCTCTTGATCTCTCGCTCTTCCGGTGTCCCCAGGGCGCGCCACGTCAGATACGCGGCGATCACCGCGACCGCCAGGGCTATCGCACCGACCCAGGCGCGCCTGTTCATCAGAAGACGAGCTTTCCAAGAATGCGCCGGGCATCGACGCGGCCAAAGTCGTGATCGCCCACACGCATGCCTCGATTGTCGCCGATTACGAAATACTCGCGAGGCCCGACGGTCACCTCCGCCACATCCCAGGCCTGCCGCTCCTTCACGTAGGTTTCGGCGAGTGGCAGACCGTTGATCTCGATGACGCCCCCGATGATCGCGACGCGCTCGCTCGGCAGCGCGATGATGCGCTTGACATACAGGATGCTCGGGCCGGCGAGCCGGATGGCGACAACGTCGCCGCGTGCCGGAGCCCGAATGCGAAAAACGACGCGATTCACGAGGTTGAGCGCGCCGTCACGGTAGGTGGGCTGCATGCTGATGCCGCGCACGCGGATAGGCGTCAGCACCCATCCGAAGATCACGAAGCTCAGAACCGCCAGGACCCCGATACGTACAACCGTACGCCTGGGATGCCGACCGAAGATGAGCCGTCGTGACAGCGACACAATTGCAGTGGAGGCACCGCCTGCAGAAGGAAGGGCCGCGGCGCGGCTCAGCGCGTCTTGTATGGGACGAGCAGCGACGTCTCCCCGGGAACGACCGACACGTAGATCAGATCCTTCCGGTCGGTGGCTTCATAGACCGGGAATCCACGGTAGTCGCCGATCCTGCTGAACCGATCGCTCGCGAACTCCACGGCGCGACCCGCGGCGTAATAACGGACGCTGCGAAACTCGAGGAACACCGCGTTCAGGCCGACCGGACGCTGAGCGGTTTCGATTCGCGCGGGACCCGAGGGCAGCAAGGTCTCGGGAGCCGCACCACGGCTCGGCCCCACCGTCCCCACCGCAGCGGGAACCGTCGAATCGATCGTCGCGACGGGCCGGGGCACCGGCTGCGACGTGCCATACAAGAATCCCGTCGTCCCGACCGGCTGCGGAAGCGTCGGCGCCGGCGCCGAATAGAAGGACGCGCCGCTTGCCGCCTGACTCTGTTCCTGGGCTGGGAGGACGACCGGGAACGAGGGGGCCGAGCTCCCAACAGTGCCGGCGAGGTCGCCCGAACGACGGCGTTCGTACGGCCTGACCAGGCCTCCCGGCAGCGGAACGTAGACGATGCTGCCCGGTTCCTGCGTGGTCTTCTTGTAAATCGGAATCCGATCGAACATCCCGGTCAGGACCATCTCGTTCCGACTGAAATGGGTCACGGGGCCTGACGGGTAATAGATGTTGCCGCCAACATTGATGGGAGCGCCAGACAGGTACCAGCTCTCGTTCTCTGCGGTCAGTTCAGGCGGCGGCGTACTGAGCTGGGCCGACGCGAGTGCCGGCAGCCACAACCCAAGGATGAACAGGAACACCAGGCGGGCAGGTCGGTCTCTCATATCTCAGGCTCCCAGGCGCATCATCCTTTTTTCCGCCAGTAGCGCGCAAGTCCCTGCCAGGAATAGTGCAGGCTGCCCGCGCGGCCGTAGAGATCGGCCTCCTGGACACCTACGACTCGGCGCAGCTCCCGCGTCGCCTCCTCGACGAACTGGTCCTGCCGGGCGTCCTCCGTGAGCCGATCGTCCGCGATGAGACGTCGCACGAGGCGGCTCCACTCCGCCACCCGCTCCATCAGCTGTTGGAAATGCGGGCGGGCGCCATGGAACGGGCCGAAGTGCGTCAGGAATAGCGTGTCGGGATCCCACGCCAGGATGCGTGCCTCGCTTTCCCGCCAGAGCTCGAGGTCGATGTCGGGAGGCGGCGAGGCGGGCATGACGTACGCCCCGCTGCCCCTCCGGACTCCCGCGGTGTCGCCAACGAACGCGATTCCCGCCGAAGGCTCGAAGAAGCTGACGTGATGCGAGGCATGGCCTGGCGTATGCGCAACGTCGAGCAACCTGCCGGCCGCGACCACCCGTTCGCCCCCTTGCAGGACGCGGATCGCGTTGGCCGGGACCGGCAGAATCTCACCCCACAACCGATCCATGTCCTGCCCGTAAAGCCTTCCGGCGCTCGCCACGAGCTTTCCCGGATCCACCAGATGTGGGGCACCGCGGTCGTGAACGTACACCTCGATGTCAGGGTTGTCTTTCAGCAGTGAGCCCGTGCCGCCACCGTGATCCAGATGAATGTGGGTCAGCAGGACCTGGCGGACGTCCCGAACCTCGATGCCCTTCTGAGCCAGGGCGCGGCGCAGGTTCGGGAGGCTGGTCGACGGCCCCGGATCGATGAGCGCGACCCCTGCTGCCCCATGCAGCACAGCCGTGGCGATAATGCTGGGAAAACCTAGGAACTCGACGTCGATGTAGTCGATGCCTGACGCGAGCGAAGTCATCAGAGCCGGCAACCGATGGCCATCGACCGGCATCTTATATCAGGGCTGCTACAATCGAAGGGCGGCCATGGCTGGACCCGATCGTCAGACATCTGGCGAAGTCCTCGAACGAACGCGGCAGGAGACGAAAAAACCTGAGCTCTACAAGGTCCTGCTGCTGAACGACGACTACACCACGATGGATTTCGTGGTGGACGTCCTCGAGACGATCTTCCACAAACAGCCGGCCGAGGCGCACCGCATCATGATGATGGTGCACACGCAGGGGAAAGGGCTGTGCGGTCTCTACCCGTTTGAAGTGGCGGAGACGAAGGTCGCCACGGTCATCGAACGGGCGCGCGCAAACGGCTTTCCATTGCTGGCCGCGATGGAGCCGGAGTAGTTTTTTCGGGGGTCATAACGAGAGGTCATGTTCAGTCCAGCGCTGGAGATCGTGCTCACCGTCGCCTACCGCGAGGCGACATCGCGGAGGCATACGCACCTCACGCTGGAACACCTGCTGTACGCGCTTGCGCACGATCCCGACGGGGAACGGATCCTGGCGGCGTGCGGCGCTGATCTCCCGCAGCTCCGCAAGGATCTCGACAAATACCTCAAGGAGTCGGTCGAGCAGTTCGGCCGCGGCCAGCAGAAGGAGCCCGAGCAGACGCTGGCGTTCCGCCGCGTGCTGCAGACCGCGGTGCTGCACGTCCAGAGCGCCGGGCGGCAGGAGGTGCAATCGGGCGACGTGCTGGCGGCCACACTGCAGCAGAACAAGTCGTACGCCGCGCAGCTGCTCGCCGCGCAAGGCGTGACGCGGCTGGACGTGCTCGAGTACATCACGCACGGCATCAGCAAGGTTCCACCGGCCGCGCCGCGGGGAGATGAAGAACCCGGCGGCGATGCCGAGGCCGGAGCGGGCCAGGCCGGCACCGCGACGTCGCGCGACCCGCTGTCCGCATACGCGATGAACCTGACGACGCGCGCGCGGGCCGGCGAGCTGGATCCGCTGATCGGCCGGCTGACCGAGCTCGAACGGACGATGGAGATTCTCTGCCGCCGAAGGAAGAACAACCCGGTGTTCGTCGGTGATGCCGGCGTCGGCAAGACCGCGCTGGCCGAGGGACTCGCGACGCGCCTGCTGTCCGACGACGTGCCCGAGCTGCTCGAGGGGGCGGAGGTCTTCTCGCTCGACACGGGAGCGCTGCTCGCAGGAACCAGGTTCCGCGGTGACTTCGAAGAACGGTTCAAGGCGGTCATCGCCGCGCTCTCGAAGCGCCGGATGCCCATCCTGTTCATCGACGAAATCCACTCGACGGTCGGTGCCGGCGCCACCACCGGCGGCACGATGGATCTCGCGACCCTGATCAAGCCCATTCTCACCGCCGGGCAGCTCCGCGTCGTCGGCTCGACGACGCACGAAGAGTTCAAGCACATCGAGAAGGACCGCGCGCTCGCGCGGCGGCTGCAGAAGATCACAATAGACGAGCCGTCGATTCCCGAGACGGTGAAGATTCTCGAAGGGCTCCGATCGCGCTACGAGTCGCATCACCGGGTGAAGTTCGCGGACGACGCGCTCGAGACCGCGGCGAAGCTCGCCGCGCGGCATCTGCGCGACTACAAGCTGCCGGACAGCGCGATCGACGTGCTCGACGAAGCCGGCGCCCGCGTGCGGCTGCGTCAGGCCAGGGTCCGCCCGCAGGATGGTCCGCCCGCCGAGATTGCCATCATCGACGTCGGAGCCGCCGAAATCGAAGAGGTCGTCGCGCGCATCGCGCGGATCCCAGCCAAGCAGGCGTCATCGTCGGATCGCGATCGGCTGCGCACGCTCGAGGAGGCGCTCGGCCGCGTGGTGTTCGGTCAGGAACAGGCCGTGGGAACAGTCGCGCGCGCCATCAAGCGATCGCGCGCCGGTCTGGGTCAACCCGAAAGGCCCGCCGGCTGCTTCCTGTTCAGCGGTCCTACCGGCGTCGGCAAGACCGAGCTGGCGAAACAGCTCGCGCTGCACCTCGGCAACGAGTTCATCCGCTTCGACATGAGTGAGTACATGGAGAAGCATGCCGTCGCGAGGCTGATCGGCGCGCCGCCCGGCTACGTCGGCTTCGAACAAGGCGGACTGCTGGTCGACGCGGTGCGGCAGCATCCGTATGCGGTGCTGTTGCTCGACGAGATCGAGAAGGCACACCCCGACATCTTCAACATCCTGCTCCAGGTGATGGACCACGCGACCCTGACCGACAACAACGGGCGCAAGGCGGACTTCCGCCAGGTCGTGCTGATCATGACCTCGAACGCCGGCTCACGCGAGCTGAGTGTGGGAACAATCGGCTTCTGGGAGGCTGGCACGGAACGGACCGTCGACGCGCGGCAGAAGTCGGCGCAACAGCGGTCGAAGCAGGCGATCGAAAAAGTCTTCAGCCCGGAGTTCCGCAACCGGCTCGACGCGATCGTCTCGTTCGGTCCGCTCACACCGTCGGTAATGGAAACGATCGTCGAGAAGTTCATCCTGCAGCTGGAAGCGCAGCTGGCCGAGCGCCGCGTCGCGATCACCCTGCAGCCCGAAGCGCGGGAGTGGCTCGCGGCCAAGGGGTACGATCCCATCTACGGCGCGCGTCCGCTCGGCCGCGTCATCCAGACCGAAGTCCGCGATCCGCTGACCGACGAGATTCTCTTCGGCCAGCTCGAGAGCGGCGGCACGGTCACGATCGATCTGAAGGATGGAAAGCTCGCGTTCACCTACGTGCCGAAGACCGAACCGGCCGTGAAGAGCGAGGCATGAGCGGAGGACGCCTGCCCGCCGTGCTTTAGCGGAGGCTGGTCAGCCCTGCCTCGTAATCAGCCGAAATGTCCGACAAAGAATTCGAAGTCCCCGTCAAAGTCGTCGACCGCCGCTGGTGGGTCAATCAGGAGCAGCAGGCCGGCGGCCCCACGGCCACGACGCCGTCGCTGAAGCCGACCTACGTCGAAGAGCTCGAGCAGCAGCTCGCGCAGAAGGACACGCAGCTGCAGGATGCGATCGCGCGGTACCGCCAGGCATCCTCCGAGTTCGACGACTCGCGCCTTCGCCTGCGGCGCGAGATCTCGAAGGACATCGAGCGCGCCAGGCGCGAGGTCCTCGCTGAACTGCTCGAGGTCGTCGACAATCTGGATCGCGCGCTCGACGCTAGAGCGGGATCGAGCGCGGACCAGATGGACGCGCTGCTCCAGGGCGTGGAGCTGGTGCGCCGGCAGTTCCTCGCGAAGCTCGAAGGATTCGGGGTCAAGCGAATTGCCTCGGAGGGGCTGCCGTTCGACCCATCCGTGCATGAGGCCATATCGACCGTCCCGGCCGCGACACCCGAGCAGGACGGGACCGTCGTGGGCGTGGTTCGCCATGGATATCGCATCGGCGACGAGGTCCTGCGCCCGGCTGCCGTCGCCGTCGCCAAGAGCTGACGCGCATCGCCCGCATCATCCTCGCGGTCTTCGGGTCGCTCGGCGACGTCCACCCGGTGGTTGCCGTGGCGCTGGAACTGAAGCGGCGCGGGCATCAGCCGGTGCTCGCCACCGCCGAGTACTATCGCGACAAGATCTCGTCCGCCGGTCTCGACTTCCTTCCGCTTCGTCCGAATCTCACACCCGCTGACAAGGACCTGCTGCGCCAGACCATGGATGAACGCAGCGGACCGGAATACCTGCTGCGAACGGTGATGATGCCGGCCCTGCGCGACACCTTCACGGATCTTCGTCAAGCCGTAGAGGGCGCCGACGTGCTGGTCGCCACCGATCTGCTCTATGCGGGGCCGATTGTCGCCGATGCGGTCGGCATTCCCTGGATAGCCATGACGATGGCGCCGATGACGTTCCTGTCGGCGTACGACCCTCCCGCGCTGACGCCCGCGCCGTGGCTGGTGCAGCTCGCCAGGTTCTCACGGCCCGCATACGCCGCTTTCCTGCGATTCGCGCGATGGTCGACACGGCACTGGGGGGCGCCGGTCTACGAGCTGCGTCGGGAACTGGGACTGCCTCGGGGGCTCGAACCGCTGTTCGGCGCGCGAGCGAACGCCGATGCGCTGCTCGGCATGTTCTCCCCCCTCGTCGGCGCTCCTCAGCCGGACTGGCCGGCGAATGCGCGAACCGCCGGCTTCGCGTTCTACGATCGACACGAGCCGATGCCGCGATCGCTGAGCGATTTCCTCGACGCGGGCGATCCACCCATCGTTTTCACGCTGGGGTCCGCTGCGGTATTCGATCCGGGCGCGTTCTTCCGCCACAGCGCCGAGGCGGCCCGCCGCCTCGAAAGGCGCGCGGTCCTGCTGGTCGGACCGGATCCCGAGAACATTCCGCAGTCCGATGCCGATCTCGCAATCGTCAGCTATGCGCCGTTTTCGGAGCTGTTTCCCCGCGCCGCCGCCGTGGTGCATCAGGGCGGGATCGGCACGACCGCGCAGGTATTACGCGCCGGGCGCCCGATGGTGATCGTTCCCTTCAGCCACGATCAGCCTGACAACGCGGCGCGAATGGTCCGGCTGGGAGTTGCGCGGACCATCAGACGCGGGGACTATTCGGCCACGACGGCCGCTGCGGCGCTCGAGTCGCTGCTGAGCGATCCGTCGTACTCGAAAAACGCGCGGGAGGCCGCGGTGCGGCTGCGCGATGAGGATGGGGCGGCAAGGGCCGCGGACGTGATTGAAGCGATCGCGGGTCGAGGACGGGAGTGATCCTCTACCACGGGACCTCCGGCGCGCGATAGAAATTGATCCCGAGCGCCGACCACCGAGGCGCCTGTCGACCGAGCCGCACCCTGAACTCCTCCCAGCTGCGGCGATCGCCGCGGGACCACCCGACTTCCGCGAGCGCAGCGAGGCGTGGGAAGGCCAGGAACTCGGCATCGCGGATGCCCGCGACCGTCTCGGTCCAGAGCGGCGCCTCGACACCGAGGATGGCGGATTCCGGCACGCCCTCTGCGGCTGCCGCGGGGTCCCAGTCGTACGAGCGCCGCACGTCGATCAATGCCGCCCAGGAGAGCCCGATCGGCGTGGACGCGTCGTACTTCATGTCGAGGTAGGTCCGATCGGCCGGCGACATGATCACCTTCACGCCCTTCGCCACCGCCTCTTTCGGCGTGGTCTTGGGCCGCCAATGCTGGACGATCGAGCTTGCCACCAGCCGGGCCGGCGCGATCTCGTCCCAGCCGATCATCTGCTTCTGGTGTTTCTGGACGATCGTCTGCACGCGTTCGATGAACTGGACGTATTGCGCCGGCGTCAGCGTCTTCACCTCGTCGCCGCCGACGTGAAAATACGGTCCCGGCGTCATCGCCGCAATCTCCCGCACCACGTCGTCGATGAACCTGTAGGTGATCTCCTTCTCGACGCAGAGCGCGCTGAAGCCGACTTCGATCCCGGTGAACATGGCCGGTGCCTTGCCGCTGCAATTCAGCTCGGCATAGGACGCGAGTGCCGCGTTCGTGTGGCCGGGCATGTCGATCTCCGGCACGATCGTAATGAAGCGATCCGCCGCGTAGGCCACGAGATCGGCGAACTGCTGCTGCGAATAGAAGCCTCCGGGCCCGCCTCCGACCTCGGTGGTGCCGCCGTGCGCGGTGAGGTTCGGCCACGACTTGATCTCGATCCGCCAGCCCTGATCGTCGGCAAGGTGCAGATGCAGGCGGTTCATTTTGTGCAGCGCGATGAGATCGATGTAGCGTTTCACCTCTTCGATCGAGAGGAAGTGGCGCGCGACGTCGAGCATGGCGCCGCGCCAGACGAAGCGGGGGCGGTCGACGATCCGTCCGCCCGGTACACGGAGCGGACGCGTCTTGTCGAACCTCGCCGCCGCGTGCTCGACGAACGGCGGCAGCAGCTGCCTGAACGTCTGAACGCCGTAGAACACGCCGGCGGGGGTCCTGCCTTTGATGGTGGCCCGTGCCGGCATCATCGTGATCTCGTACGCCTCATCGCCGGCTTCGGAGACGTCGCCGAGCTGAAGTGCGATCACGCTCTCAGCCGCGGCGCCATCCTGCGGCGCCACACGCAGCGGCTCGGGACCCGCAGACAAACCGACAACGCCGGCCAGCGCACGCCCGATGCGCAAGAGTCTTTCGTCTCCCGCAGGAACGCTGATGATCGTCGCTGAGGTGATCGCGAAGTCGTTCCCCGTGGAGAGCTCGACGAGAACAGGAAGTGGAATCAATTGGTGCATCGGAGTCGGCGGCCGGGTTGATGGTGTTGGCGTGACGGCCGTCTTGCCGGCGCACGCGGAGACGAGCAGCGTCACAACCAGGGTCGTGACTGTCTGGCGCATGGCGAGAGGATATCAGGGCGTGTCGGCAGGGAGATGGCGTTCCGGACGGGGCCGGGCGATCATCATGACGTGAGCCTTGGCAGGATCGGCGGCGTGCTGACCGCGCTCCGGCGCTTTCTTACTCCGCGGCGCGCCCGCCGTGAGGCGGTTCTCACGGCGCCGGTTCCCCGCCCGTGGCTGGAGTTCCTCGAGGCGCGATCGGATCACTACCGGCGTCTGCCCCTCCCCTACCGCAGCGAGTTCCAGAATCAACTCCGGATATTTCTGTCAGAGAAGCGCATTACCGGGGTGCACATCGCCATCACCGACGAGATCAGGCTGCTCGTCGCGGTCTCGGCCGTCACGCTGACGGTCGGCTGGCCCGGCTATACGTGGGATCGGCTGGCCGAAGTAATCGTGTACCCCGACAACTTCGACCGTGACTACCGCCTCGGCCGCCCTGTTCTCGCGGGTCAGGCACACCCCTGGGGCGTGGTGATTCTCTCCGCTCCTGCCCTGTTTCGCAGCTTTGACGAGTCGCACGACGACAATCACCTCGGCTACCACGAGTTCGCGCATCTCTTCGATCGCTCGCAGACGGGTGGGATTCCCGTCCACCTGTCCGACGAGGCGATCCGGCGGTGGGTGGCGATTATGCGGCGCGAAGACGAGCGGCTTCGGAACGGGACGTCCGTGCTGAATCCGTATGCGCTGTCCGCCCCGAACGAGCTGTTCGCGGTCGCGGTCGAGACGTTCTTCCAGCGACCGGTCGCCTTGATGGATGCACACCTCGAGCTCTATTCGTTTCTCGCGGGCTATTTCCAGCAGGATCCGGCGGTGTGGGCCCGGGGGTCGCCGGCGTAGTCGATTCAGAAAGGTGACCGTTGTAAACCAGTCATCGTGGCGAGCTCCCCGAAGAAACGGTCAACACGGCCACGGCACCTCGCGACCGGCCAACCGAAAACGCCAGCCTCATGTTTCGCGCTACACTGTCTTCATGCCACTTTTCGAGTATCAATGCGGAGATTGCGAACAGGAGTTCGAGGCGTTCGTCACCGCCGACCGCAAGGCCGAGTGCCCGGCGTGCCACGGGGAAAACCTCAGGAAGCTGCTGTCGAGCCCGGGAATGGTTGGCGCGGCAAACGGCAGCCGCCGCGACGCCTCAGCACCAATGCCCGGCCGATGCGGCGCCGGCGGCGCGCACTGCGCCTGCCGCAGCGACCACTGACGTCATAGTCCGATCCGTATTGGGGCGCGCGAAAACGTTCGACCGCGCGCCGGAAATACGATCTTCGTCCGGACGACCCGCGCACCGTCTCCCCCTCGTAGTCCCCGCCTGCCTGTGCTATCGTGCGGCGCAACGCGCCGCCGGTTGAACCTTGAACCTTTGAACCTTTGAACTTTTTGAACCCGAACCCCTGAACCCGTGAACCCTTGAACTCCTGAACCTTTAATCCAGCATGTTTTCGCGAGATCAAGTCAAAGCCATCACCGACAAGGTCATCGACATGGCGAAGGCCGACGCCGTCGAGGTCGAGTTCAACGGCGGTGAGCGTTCGGCGACCCGGTTCGCCAACTCGAACATCACGGCGAACATGGTCCAGTTCGATCGCACCGTCTCGCTGACCATCCATCTCGGCAACAAGTCCGGAACGGCCACGGTCCGCGACGTCGACGACGCGACGTTGAAGCAGGCGGTGGCGGATGCGCAGAAGCGAGCGGAGGAGGCCCGCGAGAGCACCGAGCCCCCCGTCCTGCTCGGACCGCAGGAGTACGAGCCGGTCGAGGCGGCTTTGCCCAGCGGGATCAACTACGGTCCGGCCGAACGCGCGAAGGCCGTACGCCAGAGCCTCGATATCTGTAGCAAGAAGGGAGTCCTCGGCTCGGGCTACATCCCGAAGTCGCATCTGACGACCTGCTCGGCCAACTCCAAGGGACTCTTCGCTTATTACCAATACGCCGAGGCGAGCTTCATCCTCACGGTCCGCACGAAAGACGGCGCCGGCTCGGGCTGGGCAGGCATTACCGGGGTCAAGGACACGAGCCTGATCGACGCCGCGCAGCTCACCGAGACCGCGGCTGACAAAGCGATCAAGAGCCAGAAGGCACGCGCCCTGGAGCCCGGACGGTACACCGTGATCCTCGAGCCGCGGCCCGCGGCGCGGTTCCTGTCGCTGATGCTGGGGCTGTTCACGGCGCGCACCGCGGAGGGCCCGGTCGGCAATTACTTCAGCGGCAAGGAACGCGGTACGACCAAAGTCGGCGAGAAGGTCTTCAGCGAGATGTTCACGCTGCGGAGCGATATCGGCAACCCGATTCTGCGCCAGACGCCGGTCGGCGCCGATGGAGCGGCCGCGCGCGACGTCCCCTGGATCGAAAAAGGCGTCCTCAAGAACCTGTATTACGACCGCCAGTGGGCGACCAGACAGAAGAAGGAGCCGACGCCGAGCACCGTCAACAACAGCCTGGTCATGGAAGGCTCGGACATGACGGTGGAACAGATGATCAAGAGCACCCGGCGCGGTCTGCTGGTCACGTTCTTCTGGTACATCCGCGCCGTCGATCAACCGACGCTGCTGAACACCGGGATGACTCGCGACGGGCTGTTCCTGATCGAGAACGGCGAAATCGCGGGTCCGGTGCAGAACTTCCGCTGGAACATGTCGCCGATTGTCGGGTTCAACAACATCACAGCGGTAGGCAAACCGTCCCCGATTCACACCGGCGAGTCCTACGACGGCCCCGGCACGGCGCTGGTACCGCCGGTGCGGATGGAGGATTTCTACATGACCTCGGTATCGCCGGCGGTGTAGACGTACTGTCGCTACCCGTGCTGCGTGCTGTGTGCTACGTGCTCACGTGCTCTTCGTGCGACGTGCGACGTGCGACGTGCCAACATGCGACGTGCGATGTGCCAACGTGCCCGGCCGTGCTACGTGCGGCGGCGCCAAGCACGTTCGCACGTTGCACCTAGCACGTTCGCACGTGGCACGTAGCACGTACCACGTGGCACGTGAGCATGTAGCACAAAGCACGGAAAGCACATGAGCACGCAGCACATGGCACGCAGCACGTAATCAGAGGCCACCAATGCATCGTCGAGACTTCGTCAAGACCATGGCGCTCTCGGGCGCCGCCATCGCCGCCAGCGATCTCGTCGGCGATCTGATCGCGCAGACGCCGCAAGGCAAGGTGCTCGAGTCGCGGTTCAAGGGACTCGGAGACGTGGCGCTTGCCGAGGCGAAGCTGACCGGATGCTCGTACGCCGATATCAGGTTCACGCGACGCACCAACTCGAGCGTGAACGCGAACGGCGGGAACAGCGACTTCGCCGACGCGTTCGGCGGGCGCGGGGGACGCGGCGGGCGTGGCGGCGGCCGCGGGCGTGGCGGCGGCGGCGATTTCGGCGGCGGAAACGCCGGCCTTGGCGGGGCTGATGAAACCGCGGGACGCGGCGCCGCCGGCTTCGGCGTGCGCGTGATTCACAGCGGGGTCTGGGGCTTCGCGAGCAGCCCGATCGTGACCGAGGACGAGATCCGCCGTATTACCCGCCTCGCGACCGAGGTCGCCAAGGCCAGCGCCATCGCCAAACAGCGCGACGTCGTCCTCGCGCCGGTGCGCGCGCATACCGAGGACCTGGGCCACCCCGATTCAGCAGGATCCGGGCAAGATTACGCAGGACGACAAACGAGCGCTGGTGCAGAAAGTGGTCGACATCGCGATCAAGAACAAAGAGGTCGTCAGCGTGACCGCCTCTGTCGGCGTCGAGCACGAGTGGAAGTACTTCGCGAGCTCCGAAGGGTCTTACATCGAGCAGGAAGCCTGGTCGGTCTCGCCATCTTTCACGGTCACCGCGCGGAAGGACGGCCAGACGCGCTCTCGCACGTATACCGGCGAGATGATGACCGGCGGCTGGGAGATCGCCGAGCGCGCGCAGATGCCGGAGAACGCCGAGCGCATTGCGGTGGAGGCGGTCGAATTCTGCACCGCCAAGCCGGTCGAGATGGGCCTCAAGGATCTCATCCTGACGCCGTCACACGCGATGCTGACGATCCACGAAATCGTCGGCCACGCGACCGAGCTCGACCGAATCCTGGGCTACGAGGCGAATTACGCAGGAACGAGCTTCATCAGGCTCTCCGACCTCGGCAAACTGAAATACGGCTCGAAGCTGTTCAACATCACCGCCGACCGGACGATCCCTGGCGGCGTCGGCACGATCGGGTATGACGACGATGGCGTGAAGACGCAGGAGTGGCCCCTCGTCAGGGAGGGGATCCTGGTCGGCCTGCAGACGAACCGCGAGATGGCGCATCTCATCGGCGAGAAGGCCAGCCGCGGCTGCACATCCGCGAACTCGTGGCGCGACTACCCGTTCCTGCGGATGCCGAACGTGCACCTCGATGCGGGCCCCGCCGGCTCGCCGACGCCCGAACAGATCATCGCCGACACCAAGGACGGCGTCCTGATCGACGGCCGCGGCAGCTATTCGATCGATCAGCAGCGATACAACGGACAGTTCGGCGGCAACGCGTTCTGGGAAGTCAAGAACGGCAAGATCACGCGGATGGTGAGCAACGTCACCTACAACGCGATCACGACCGACTTCTGGGCGAACCTCGACGCGATCTCGGGCAAGGAGTCGTGGCGGATGTTCGGAACCGGCGGCGACGCGAAAGGGCAGCCCACCCAGACGAACAGCATCACGCACGGCTCGCCGTATCTCCGGATCCGCCGCATCATGATCGGGGCGGCGTACGCTTAGACAAGTACGAAGTGACCGGTGATAAGGCGCAAGTAACAAGGCGCAACGTAGACGTTCCGTTGTACTTGCGCCTTGCAACTTGTTACTTGTTGTCAACCGACTTCCTGAGCGTCCGCTCCACTCGAGTCGCCGGCTGTCCGGCGATGCCCACCGTCGCCCGGACGATGTAGTCGCCGGGAGTCAGCGCGCCGATGGGGACGGCGGCCGTGGCGCTGTGATGATCGCCGGCCGCGGCGAGTGTGCCGGGGACGGTCAGAATTGCGGGCCCGTTCAGCGAGCGAGCCAGCTCGAACGTGGCCGTTACCTGTTCACCGGGCTTCCCTCCGTAAATATCGACATACGCCAGCACGACCGGCTCGGTGCCGAACTGAAGCCTCGGCATGAAGCCGCCACGTGAGAGCCCGAGGAGCAGAGAGCTCAGGTGCAGCGTGCCGGCCTGGCGCAGCTCCGCCGTGAACTCGTAGTCGGCAGTTCCGGTCCGGCCTTGAGAATCGGTGGCCGCAAAGCGAAGCCGGTAGGTCCCGGGCGGGACGAGCATTGCCGTAGGGTACGGGCCGGCCTTCAGCTGGGCCGGTTCGAGCGTTGCCTGCGCAACCAGTTTGCCGTTGCTGTCCACGAGACCCGCAGCGGCGGCCGTCAGCGTGACTGATGGATCGACCGTCTCTCCGAGCGCGACGATCTTGAGCTTCGTCTGGCCGGGTTCGCGTGAGGCGAATCCGGTCACGCGCAGCGGCAGGTCACGAAACAGCGTGGCCTGGCGCAGCATGTCGGCAGGCGATCGGGTGCTCTTGGCATCGGATTTCGCGATCAGGATGCTCGGACGGACGCGAACGGTCACATCGGGGCGCGACACGCGGAGCTCGACCCGGTGCGAGTTTCCATTGCGCTGCGACGACTCCGGCTCGAACGCGATCCGATAGAAGGCGGACGTCTCGCGGAGAATACGAGTGAATGCGCTTTCCTCCGTTCCGCCGAGGTGCAGCCGGACTCCGCTGGTGACGCCAGCCAGATGGTCCAGCCCGGCGACCTGATTGGAGAACCCGATCGGTTCGATGATGTACAACCGTGTCCCCGCAAGCGCCGCCGCGTTCCCGACCTGCTGGAACATGTCCGGCAGCAGCGCGCAGCCCGCCACCGTCTGACCGGCGCGCATGACCTGCTCATTGGGACCAACCATGCTGGCGGAGAAAAAGGTGACCGTCACCGGCGACGTGCTGGCTGCGAGACTCTGCATCAGCCCGGTCAGCGAGTCGAGCGTACGCCTCGTGCGGCAGGCCATCTCGTCCGGCGTTTCAGTCCTGGCTGCCTGACCGACGACCTGCGCCAGCGATGCGCGCACCTTCTCCTGCTCCGTCGTCAGATCGACCCTCGTGCCGCCATACGGCAAGGTGACGAGGGCGATGCGGTCGGTCGGCACGAGATTGTCGAGGAAGGTATCCGCCGCTTCCTGCAAGGCGCGCTCGGTGCCGACACGAAATGAATCGTCGTCCACGACCAGGACGAACGACCGCGACTCCTCGGATTGCACGTTCGTGCCGAACGGCGGCGGAAGCGGCGAGAGTGGCGCGCGTCCGGCCACTGGCGACGCCGCGTCGATGAGACTCATCGAGTGCACGGGGCGCACGCGCCCGCCGATCCGAAGCATCACCTCATCGGCTTTCACGTCAGGCACCGGGCGGCCGTCCTTGGCCAGCGCCAGGAAGTCAATCGAGACCAGGCTGACGCCGCTCTTGAGCACGGGACCCCGCTCCTGGAGGGTGCTCGCCGACAGCTGTTCTTCTCGGCTCGCGGGCATGTGTAAGACCAGGGTCGAAGCGGCGACGAACGCGGCCGCGGCCCTTGCGACAGGGCGTATGAATGTCCAACGCTGATCAAATGCTCCGGGAAACATGGCGTAAGAATAGCGCCACTGCCCGCATGGAGCACATAATTGAGCTTTGTCAGAGACGCACGGAGAGCCGCATGAGAGCCTAGGGAGAGCACTGATGAGCGCCAACATCGAAGAGAAGGGATATGCCCACCCGGAGGCTCTTGCGAGCACCGAATGGGTCAATCAGCACCTCGAAGACTTCACCGTTCGCGTGATCGAATCCAATGAAGACACGCTCCTCTATCCGTCCGGCCATATTCCCGGCGCAGTGCACGTCGACTGGACGTCGGATTTGAACGATCAGGTCCGGCGCGACTACATCACGCGCGAAGGATTCGAGGAGGTCATGTCGCGGATCGGGGCGACGCCCGACACGACGGTCGTCTTCTACGGCGACAAGAACAACTGGTGGGCGTGCTACGCCTTCTGGGTCTTCCAGCTGTTCGGCCACACCAACGCCCGCGTCATGGACGGCGGCCGCATCAAGTGGGAAAAGGAAGGGCGGCCGCTGACCCGGGCGGTTCCGTCTTACGCCCGGACCAAATACATCGCGGCGGATCGATCGGACACGCCGAACCGCGCGTTCCGCGAGGACGTGATGGCCCACATGCAGTCGAGGGGACAGCTCGTCGATGTCCGCAGCCCGGAGGAGTACGCCGGGACCCGGATGCACATGCCGGACTATCCCAATGAAGGCGCCCTGCGCGGAGGCCACATCCCCGGCGCACGCAGCATCCCGTGGGCCCGAGCGGTGAACCCCGAGGACGGCACCTTCAAGTCTGCAGCGGAGCTGCGGAAGATCTACTGCGACGAGAAGCAGCTGGCGCCGGATCGGGCGACCATCACCTACTGCCGCATCGGCGAGCGCAGCAGCCACAGCTGGTTCGCGCTGAAGTACCTGCTCGGCTTCGAGAACGTGCGCAACTACGACGGGTCCTGGACCGAGTGGGGCAATCTGGTGAATGTGCCTATTGAGAAATGAGACGGGATCGGTGATCGGTGATCAGGGATCGGGTCTGGGGACTACGGACTAGGGTCTCACTTGGCCAACCTGCCAGCGCCGTTACAAGCGGTCCTCGAGACATTCGACATGTTCCCGGATCAGTCCGACCGGACGAACCTGTTGCTCGGCTATGCCGATCAGTTCAAGGAGGTACCGCCGGAGATCGCCTCGCGACCCTTCGACAAGTCGCACCAGATCCCTCAGTGTGAATCCGACGCCTACGTGTGGGCGCTGAAGAAGCCGGACGGCACGATGGACCTGTATTTCGCCGTCGAGAACCCGTCGGGCGTGTCGGCGAAAGCCCTCGCCGCGATCCTTCAGCGCTCGCTCTCGGGCCTGCCTCCGGACGTCGTCGCCACGATCGACCCGTCGATTGTCGAGCGCATCTTCCGGCAGAACATCTCGATGGGCAAGGGCATGGGACTGATGTCGATGGTCGACGCCGTCCGCACCCTCGCCAGAAAGGCCGGAGAGACCCCCTTCCCATCGTCTCTCGATGGAAGTTGACATCCGCCGCGAACCGATCCATTCTTCCCATCGTCTAACGATGGGAGAGTGACCGGATGGGTCTCACGAATCAGCCGCCCGATCTGCTGCCAGGAACGCTCGACATGCTCATCCTGCGCACGCTCAGCCGCGGCGCGCTGCACGGCTACGGCATCGCCGAACGGATTCGCCTGGTCTCGGACGATGTGCTCCAGGTCGGCGAGAGCTCGCTGTACCCGGCGCTGCAGCGGCTGCTCCTCAACGGCTGGGTCACGGCCGAATGGGGCGCCTCTGACAACAACCGCCGCGCGCGCTACTACACGGTCACCGCGGACGGTCGCAAGCGGCTCACGTCGGAGCGCAAGGAATTCCAGCGCCTGATCGGAGCCATTCAGCAGGTCCTCGAATCCGCCTGATCAGCCATGGCGACGCTGCTCCGCCGTCTGCGCTACCTCTTCAACCGGGAACGATACGAACGCGAGCTCGCCGAGGAGATCGAGACGCATCGCGCGATGGTCGAGGAACGCCTCCTTCCTTCTGTTGGTCAAGAACCTCCCGCAAGCCGAAGGGTCATGGGGAACATCACGCTCGCGCGCGAGGATGCGCGGGGCGTCTGGGTCTGGTCCTGGCTCGACAGCACATGGCAGGACGTTCGTTACGCGGTTCGGAATCTCGGCCGCGAGCCCGGCTTCGCGATCCTCGCGCTGGCGACGCTAGGAATCGGCATCGGCGTCAACACCAGCCTACTCACCGTGTTCAGTGCCCTGTTCCTTCGGCCATGGCCCGTCCCCGATCCCTCGACGCTCTTCGAGGTCACCGTCGACTATGGCAGCGCGAACTCTCGAAACGAGGAGTTCTCGTTCCCGGAATACCTTCATCTGCGTGAGCACGCGCGATCGGTCAGCGGCTTGATCGCGTCGGCGTGCGCTGACAATCGTGAGCCGGAATGCCGCTTCACGCTCGACGACGAGCGCGTGAGCACGCTGCTCGTGAGCCGCAATTACTTCGATGTCCTCGGCATCGCGATGGAGCAGGGGCCGGGGCTGGCTGGACCGGAGACGAGGCAGGATGCGGTCGCGGTCATCAGCTATGCGCTGTGGCAGCAGCGATTCGCGTCGGATCGGGCCATCATCGGGAAGACCGTTCACATCAACTCGGTGCCGTTCACCGTGCTGGGCGTCGCTCCTCGAGATTTCGGCGGCACATCGTTCGCGCGCAAGGACGTGTGGATTCCGCTGGGATCGCGGGACCTCGCGCAGCCCCACGCACAGACGCCCCTGGAGACTCGATTGGCCGCGCGACTCGGCCCGGACGTGGCGCGGCAACACGCCACGTCCGAGCTCGATGCGCTCCATCGCCGGTACCGGGCCGACGTCGAACGTCTGATCGGCCGGACGATCACGCTCGACGACGTGCCGGTGATGGTGGTCGGTGTGACCGCGGCCGGATTCGCCGGGACGAAATTCGAACGTGTGGACCTCTGGCTGCCGCTGGCTGCCGCCGCGGTGTTCCGTCCGAACGAACGCTGGGTTCGCGACGAGATTTCGGTCGGGACCGGTCCAGGTCCGCGCTTGTCCGGCTACCTGGCGCTCGCCGGTCGGCTCGCGCCCGGCGCCACACGCGCGCAAGCCGAGGCTGAGCTCACCTCGCTGGCCATGGAGTTCGATCCGTCACGGCGCCGCGGCGGCAGGGGTCTCCGGACGTTCGGCACGGCCGGAGCCGACGCGCCCGGCGGCGTGAACACTGCCGCGTTCCTCCAGATGTTCGGCGCCGTGCTGGCGGTGCTCCTTCTCGCCTGCGCGAACGTGGGGAATCTGCTGCTGGCGCGGGCCCACGCCAGACGGCGTGAGATCGCGATGCGGCTCTCGCTCGGCGCCAGCCGATCGCGAGTCGTGCGTCAGCTGCTCGTCGAGAGCTTCGTGCTGGCGCTGGGCGCTGGAGCACTGGGCCTGTTGCTGACGCTCCATCTCCCGCGGCTGGCGCTCGAAGCCGCGGCGCGGCAGCCAACGGCATTGCAACTTCGGCCGGACCTGCCCGTGTTGGGTTTCACGTTTGCGATCTGCGCCCTGGCGTGTCTCCTGTTCGGTCTCGCGCCCGCGCTCCATGCTACGCGCCGTAACGTTTCCGACGCGCTCAAGGGCGACGCGCCGCTGCAGAGCGTGCGATTTTCGGTGCGGAATGCTCTATTGTCGGTGCAGGTCGCGCTCAGCGTGATTCTGCTCGTCGCCGGCGGACTGCTGATTCGTGGCGTGCAGCACGCGCACCGGCTGGACCACGGCTTCGACGTCGGCGGAGTCACGCTGATGTCGTTCGAGCCGCCGGTTTCGAGCTACGACGCCGCGCGCACTCGGGTGTTCACGCAGCAGCTCGCGCAACAGCTCGACACGCTCGCGCAACGCGTGCCGATCGGCATCACGCACGTCGCGCCGTTCGGCAGCGGCAACCTCAAAGGCACCTATCTCGTTCCAGGCTCGAGCGAGGAGCTGTTCAACGCCGTCTACGAGGTATCGCCCTCGTATTTCAACGTGCTTCGGATTCCCGTGTTGCGGTGTGAGTGAGTTCAAAGGTTCAAGGGTCCAAGGGTTCAAGGTTCACTGATTCGAGGGTTCAGAGAATGTCTTCATTCATTCGCCGGCTCAAACATCTCCTCGACCGAAACCGTCTCGACCGGGAGCTCGCCGAGGAGATCGAGATCCATCGCACCATGACTGAAGGACGGCTTCGACAGTCCGGACTGTCCGATGCGGCGGCCGCCGCGGAAAGCCGGCGCCTCATGGGCAATACCGCGCTTGCGCGCGAGGAGGCGCGAGCGGCGTGGGTCGCGCCGTGGATCGAGAGTGTCTGGCAGGACGTCGCCTACGCGCTGCGCATTCTCCGTCGGGCTCCCGGGTTCGCGGCCGCGATGATTCTCGTGATGGCGCTCGGCATCGGCGCCACGACCGGCGTGTTCGGCCTCGTCGATGGCCTCGTGCTCCGCAGCCTGCCCGTGCACGAGCCGGAGCGGCTGGTGTACTTCAGCCGCCCGTCGTTCTCGTATCCGGTGCTGCTGGAAACACGGGCCCGCAGCGGTCATGTGCTTTCGAGCGTCGCCGCCTGGGACATGGACCGTTTCAACATCGCGTGGGCCACGGAGCTCGAGCCCACCGAGGTGTTGATGGCCTCAGGGAACTTCTATTCGATGCTTGGCATCCGCGCCGCGATCGGCCGCACCTTCGGCATCGAGGACGATGCGATCGGCGGCGGCAATGAGGGGCTGGTCGCGATGATCAGCCATGACGCGTGGCAGCGGCGGCTTCGCGGGGATCCGTCGGTCATCGGCAGGACACTGCGGATCGAGCAGAAGACGTTCACGATCATCGGCGTCACTCCACCGGGGTTCTTCGGCGTCGCCCCTGGCCTCGCACCCGAGGTGACCATTCCCCTGACCAGCACGGCGAATGCCGGGCGACTGACGTCGGCGAGCTCCAGCTGGCTGCACATGCTCGGCCGCCTGAACGACGGCGTCACGCTGCGCGCCGCGAACGCGGCGCTGGGAACGTTCTGGCCGGCGGTGCTCCAGGCGACGACCAACCCCGGGATGCCAACAGAGCGCCGCGCGACGTATCTCGCGCGCACGACATCGCTCGAATCCGGATCCGCAGGTTATTCCAGGGTGCGGAACCAGTTCGCCGAGCCGTTGTGGGTGCTCCTCGCGCTGGTCACGTTGCTGCTCACGGTCGCCTGCGCGAGCGCCGCGAATCTCATCCTCGCTCGCGGCGTGTCGCGTCAGCGGGAGATCGCCGTCCGGCTGGCGATTGGCGCGAGCCGCCCCCGGCTCATTCGTCAGATGCTGACGGAGTCCGTGGTCTGGACGTGTCTCGCATCGGCGGTCGGACTGGTGCTCGCGCTCTGGGGCGCGGGCACGCTCGTCTCGCTCATGACGACGACGCAGGAACAGATCGTGGTGGATCTGTCGTTGAACTGGCGCATCCTCGGGTTCTCGATCGCCCTGGCGTTCGTCACCGCCTGCGTCTGCTCGGTGATTCCCGCGTTCGGCTCGACGCGGCTCGACCCGGGCTCGAGCCTGAAAGAGACCGGACAGATCAGCAGCCCGGGACCGCGACGATGGTCGCTTGGGAAGTCACTCGTCGCGGCCCAGGTGGCGCTCACCGTCCTCCTGCTCTTCGGCGCGTCCCTGTTCGTCCGCAGCCTCGCCAGCGTCCTCGCGCAGGATGCGGGCTACGAGCGCCAGGGCGTGCTCGTGCTCGCGACCGACGTCGAAGCCCTGGGCTATGAGGGCGAGAAGCTGACCGCCTTCTATCAGCAGCTGCACGAACGCCTGGCCGGCATTCCGGGCGTCCAGTCGGCCAGCCTGTCGATGTATCCGCCGATCAGCGACGAAGACGGCGCCTGGACCCAGAGCATTGCCATAGATGGCAATCCCGTGCCCGAGACACCGGGGCAGTCGGAGGTTTACTTCAACGCCGTGTCACCGGGTTACTTCGAAACGATCGGCACGCCGCTCGTAAGCGGACGGGACTTCAACCGGAACGACATCGCCTCGGCCGGCCCCGTCGTCATCGTCAACGAGTCGCTGGCGCGGAGATATTTTCCCGGTCAGGATCCAGTCGGGCGGCAGATCACGATGGGACGCAACAAGAATCGCCGCGATCTCCAGGTGGTCGGGATCGTCCGCGACGCGAAGTACCAGCGCCTCCAGGAAGCGACCCGCAGCATCGCGTACCTGCCCTACACGCAACAGCCGGTCGAGAATCTGTTCGCGGAAGTCCGTGCCGCCGGCTCGCTCGTCCCGGTGGTCGAGCACATGCGGCGTGAAGTGCGGGCGCTGGATGCCGTGGTGCCCATGCGGATCGAGACCGTCGCCGACCGCATCCGCGAATCGCTGGTCACCGAGCGCGTGATCGCGATGCTCGCGACCGCGCTCGGGCTTGCCGCCCTCGTGCTCGCCTGCGCCGGACTCTATGGCATGCTCGCCTATGCGGTCTCGCGGCGGACTCGCGAGATTGGACTCCGGCTCGCGCTCGGCGCCAACCGCGCCGAGGTGCTCAGAACCGTCTTCTTCCAGTCGCTCGTGCTGGCGGGTCTGGGGATTCTCGCCGGCCTGATCGGCGCGCTGGCGCTCGGGCAGTTCGCGCAGAATCTCCTGTTTCAGATCAGTCCGAGAGACCCTGTGTCATTCGGCGTCGCGGCGGCCGTCATGCTGCTCGTCGCGTGTCTCGCCGCCTACCTGCCGGCGCGACGGGCGTCCCGGGTCGATCCGGTCGTCGCGTTGCGTTGCGAGTGAGATGGACGCGGCGGGAGCCGCGTGGCACGGGAGATCGGGGCCGTCAATTGCCGCGGAGCCGATCGAGCGCAATCCCCGCGGCCACGACGACGTTCAGCGAATCCACCGCGACATCGATCGGAATGCGCACGCGCGCGTCGGCGTGTGTGAGCGTCGCCGTGTCGAGACCCTGACCCTCCGCGCCGACGAGCAGAATCCTGCGCTCCCAGGCTCCGGCGGCGCGCGCGAACTCAGCGAGCGGCTCCGCATCGGCTTGCGGGGTGAGCGCGATCAGCTTGAAGCCGCGGCGCCTGAATTGATCGAGGCCGTCGAGCCAGGTGTCGATGCGCACGTAAGGGAGCCGCAGTGCCGCGCCCATCGACGTGCGGATCGCCTTCCGGTACAAGGGGTCGCCGCTCGTGCCGTTCAACAGAAGGCCGTCGACGCCGAAGGCCGCAGCGGTGCGGAAGAGACCGCCGACGTTGTCGGGGTTGCCGACGCCCTCGAGAGCGATGAGCGATCGCGTTTCGATCAGCCGATCGACCGGCGTCGGCGCCGGCCGCGCCGCGAGCGCCAGGCAGCCGCGATGAAAATTGAATCCGGTGATCCCGGTCAGCGTCGCATCGTCGCAGACATAGACCTCGGTGTTGGCCGAGGACAGCGGCTGCAGCAGCGCGTCGTGGGCGGCGCGGTTGACCAGGATCGAGGCGATGTCGAACCGGTCGAGCGCGATCAGGCGACCGACAATGAGCCGCCCTTCGGCGACGAAGAGGTCGTGCTGACGCAGCCAGTCCGGATCGCCGACATGCCGAAAGGGATCGAGCCGGGGATCGTCAGCCGAGAGAACCCAATGGATCATTCGTCGGTGCGAACGACGGACCGCCGGCTGCGATGGGCGTCGAGGACGTGCTGACCGAGCCGTTTGCTGAAGAACAGCTTCGATTCGCCGGTATCCACCGGGTGCTGGACGAATCTGATGATGTTGAACCGCAGCTGCGCCAGCGTGCTCCGCATCTCGTAGAACTTGTTCTTGGTCTTGACGATGATTTCGTCGAAGCCGTTTTCCATCGCCCAGACTTCCTGCTCCTCGGTGAGCGCGCGGAAGTGCCCCTGCCCGCGCCAGTCGCTGCGGGTCCCGCCAATCCACTGGTAGAGGACGCGCCGGCCGTCGAATTCGACGCAATCCTCGAGCTGCGCGACCAGGTCGGCGAGCTTGGGATCGGTCTCGATCGCCCTGAGCTCGTGCGAGACCTTGAACGACACGGGCACGAAGGTGCCCGGCTCTTCCGGCAGCGCCGCTTCGGCCATGAGGATTTGATGATCGCGGCTGGTGAGGCGCTGCATCACCTCGGTCGCGCTCTTCTTGCGGGGAAAATCCAGGAAGAACTCCTCGATGTATTGGATTTCGAGAGCTCCCTGCTGGAGCCCGTACTGTTTGATCAAGTACTCCACGGACATTGGTTGATTATCGCGTTTCTCGTTGGAAATCGATCAACGTGGCGGTTTGACTCGTTTCTACCCTGCCGCCGGCGGTCTCGTGGCTCGGGCCGGCGCCTCGGTGACCTGACAGACGGCGCTGCAAAGTCTACCAGCAGTGCCCGGCCCTCACGAAAAGGGGCCGCCGCCACGCAGGTGCCCGCCAATCCCGCGGCCGGTGCTGGCCGACACCACTAGCGCAGCCTCGCTAGAATGTTTCGATGGCTCCGACGCTTCCAGCCGATATTCAGCAGGTCCTCGACGAGATCGACGATTCCGATCGCGCCGCTGACGTACTCGTGGCGAACCTCTCCGACACGCAGTTTCACTGGCAGCCTCACGCCGGGCGGAGCTGGAGCATAGCGCAATGCCTCGAGCACCTCGCGACGATCAACGTGGTGTACGGCGGCGCGTTACGCGGCGGCGTCGAGCAGGCGCGGCAGAAGGGGTGGACGCGAACCGGTGCGCTGAAGCCGGGATTCTTCGGCCAGAAGTTCATCGAGAGCCAGGAACCGCCCGTGAAGCGCCGGGTACGAGCTCCGGGCAAGGTCCGTCCCGGCTCGCAGCTTACGCGCGACGAGATTCTGCGCCGATACCACGCCGCGCACGAGGACGTGAAGCGCGTGATTCAGGACGCGGCCACGATCGACGCCAACCGCGCGACGTTTCCGAATCCCTTCCTGAAGATCATTCGAGTCAAGGTCGCGACCGGGCTGCGGGTGATTGCGGCGCACGATCGCCGGCATCTGTGGCAGGCGGAGCAGGTGCTGAAGCGGCCGGACTTTCCCCGTTAGCTCGCGGATTTCTTGCCTCTCTTTCACGAGACGCGGATCACCGCCGACCTTTCACGAGTTGCGGATCGCCGCGGATTCTCCTGGGGCACGAGCCGCGGATTCGCGCGGAGGCACGGATCAATTCCTGAGTCACGAGTCGCGGATTTGACGGGATCACGCGGATCGCGCGGGGCGTCCTGTCGTATCCTGTCCTCGTGCAGCTCGAGCTCCCGTTTCTTCGCGGTCCGGTCGTTTCAGAACCTCAGCTCGAATTCGTCCGGGTCCGGCGCGCACGAAAGTACATCCTTCGCATCCGTCCCGATGGCACGCTGCGCGTCACGATTCCGCGTGGCGGATCGCGCCGCGAGGCGGAGATCTTCGTCGCCCGGCATCGCAACTGGGCCGATCAGGAACGCCGTCGCGTGGCCGCGCTGCACGCCCCGGTCGAGTGGCACGCCGACGATACGATCATGCTGCATGGAGAGGCCACCTCGCTGCGAATCGACCGACGCCCCTCCGGATCGGTGCTGCACCTCGGCGGCGAACGCGTCCGGGTCCCCGACGGCGTGCTCAATCTCCGGCCAGCGGCCGAAGCAGCGCTGCGCCGGATCGCAGAACGGACCCTCGTACCGAGGCTGCACGAGCTCGCCGCAGAGCACGGCCTGACCGTGAAGCGGGTCAGCATCCGGAATCAGCGCTCGCGTTGGGGCTCGTGCTCGCGCACCGGCGCAATCGCGTTGAACTTCCGGCTGGTGCAGATGCCGCATCGGATCTGCGACTACGTGCTCCTGCACGAGCTGATGCATCTGCGCCAGCAGAATCATTCACGGCGGTACTGGCGCCTGGTCGAGCTGGTCTGTCCGGATTTCCGTGAGGCGGAGCGCTGGCTTCGAGTGGAAGGACGGTCCTTGTTCTGATGGAGCTGACCGGTCAGCGCTGCACCCTTCGGCGCTGGCGAGCCTCGGATGCCGCCGCAATCGTGCGCCGGGCCAACAACCTGAAGATCGCGAGTCAGCTGCGCGATCGCTTTCCCCATCCCTATACAGCACGCGACGCCAGGACCTTCATCCGGCACGTGATGCAGCCGGACTCGGACGCGACCAACCTGGCGATCGAGGTCGATGGCGAGGCGGCGGGCGCGGTGGGCATGATCCAGGGAAAGGACATCGAACGCTACTCGGCCGAGATCGGCTATTGGCTGGCCGAGGACTACTGGGGCCGCGGCATCGCCGCGGAAGCCGTCACAATGCTGACCGACTACGCGTTCGGTGGTCTGAATCTCCTGCGGCTCTTCGCGTTGCCGTTCGCCAGCAACATCCAGTCAACGCGTGTACTCGAAAAGGCCGGCTACGTCCGGGAAGGCGTCCTGCACGCGAGCGCCGTGAAGCACGGCGAGCCGCGCGATCAGGTGCTGTATGCGCGCGTGAATGGAGCGTGGGCGTCGCCAATCCGCGACTCGTGAAGAATCCGCAACTCGTGACCAGGCGCTGATCAACCGCCGCGCTCAGCGCCCGACGGTCACTCGTTCCTGATCGCGACGATTGGATCGACCGCCATCGCGCGCCGGGCCGGAACGTAGCTGGCCGCGGTCGCGATACACGCCAGGAAGATCGAGACGACGGTGAAGCTGAGGGGATCGGTGGGCGTGACGTTGTACAGCACCGAGCGGACCGCCGGCGTGACGAAGGCGGCGCCGATCATCCCGATGACGATGCCGATGGTCGCGAGCTTGAGACCCTGGCCGACGATCAGCCGCATGACGTCGCGGCGCGCGGCGCCGAGCGCCACCCGGACGCCGATCTCCTGCGTCCGCTGCGAGACCGAGTACCGACAACACGCCGTAGACGCCAATCGCTGCGAGCACCAGCGCAATCACGCCAAACAGGAAGAACATGATCCCGAACAGGCGGTACTGCCAGAAGCTTCGCTGCCTCAGGTTCTCCATGGTCGAGATCTGGAAAACGGGAAGAGCGGGATCCGAGAGCCGGAACTGCTCCCGCACCGCCGCGGTGATCGACGCGGGATCGCCCGCGACACGCAGCGTCAGGCCCGTGTTCAGCGCGGGCTCGAATGTGTAGGGCACGTAGGCCGAGGGAAAGACCGTCTGATCGTTGTCCCCCTGGAAGTGCCTGAAGTCCGCAACGACGCCGACGACCATGAACCAGTCCGGCTGCGCGTCCCCCTTGAGCCGGAACCGCCGGCCGATCGGATCGTCGTCGCCCCACAACTGTTTCGCCATCGTTTGATTGACGAGGGCGACCGCGGTCTTCGACGTGTTTTCGGTGTCGGTGAAGTCGCGGCCGCGCACGAGCGCCAGGCCGAGCGTCTCGCGGATGTGCGGCGTGGTCGCGATGAAGCCGATGTTCCGTTCCTGGCCAGGTTCGACCGGCTTCCCGTCGACGAGCACATCGCCTCCGCCGCCGCCCCCGCCGAGCGGCACGAAGTTCGACGCGAACGCCTTCTGCACACCGGGCAGACCCTCGACGCGGCGCAGCAGATCTTCGACCCGTCGCGCCTTCGCGTCGGCCGACTCGTACGCTTCACCCGGCAGGTAGAAGCGCAGCGTCATGAGCGGCGCGGGGTCGAATCCCACGCGGGCGCGCTGCAGATTCAGGAAGCTGCGGACGAACAGCGACGACCCGATCAGCAGAATCACCGCGAGCGCGACCTGCGCCACCACGAGTCCGTTGCGCAGCCACGCGCGGCGTTCGCCGGCCGAACCGCGGCCGCCCTCCCTGAGGCTCTCCTGGAGGCTGGTTCCCGTCGCCTGCAATGCTGGCGCGGCGCCAAAGACGATGCCGGTTGCCAGCGAGATGGCGACGGCGTACAGGAGCGACCGCCCATCGAGTGACCAATGGATGAAGTACGGGATGCTGTCGGGCGGAATCGAGCCATCGAGAAGCGCGAGCCCGCCTTTGGCCACGAGCATGCCCAGCGGCACGCTGAACAGACCGATCAGCATCGACTCGGTCAGCAGCTGGCGGATGATGCGCACCCGCCCGGCCCCGAGCGCGGCGCGGATCGAAATCTCGCGATGACGGACCGACGCGCGAGCGAGCAGCAGGTTCGCGACGTTGGAACAGGCCACGAACAGTACCAGTGTCACGGCGCCCATCATCGAGAGGATGATCAGCTTCGGCTCGTCGGGAAGCATCCAGTCCTTGAGCGGACGGATGCCCAGGCCCCAGTCTCGATTGAGGGTCGGGTAGGCGGACGCGAGGCGTCCGGCGACCGAGGTCAGATCCGCTGATGCCTGCTCTTCGGAGATGCCTGGTTTCAACCGCGCGAACACTTGCAGGTTCCGGGCGTTCCGGACGGTCTTTTCGCCGTAGGGCGCGAGCGTCACCCACAGGCGCGTGGTCTCGGGGAATGCGAATCGCTGCGGCATCACGCCGATCACCGTGTGCGGACGACCGTTGACTGAGATCGCGCGCCCGACGAGCGAGCGATCGCCGTTATACCGGTTCTGCCACACTTCGTGGCTCAACATCACCACCGGTTCGGCCCCCGGCCGATCGTCCTCCGGACCGAAGTTGCGGCCCAGGACGGGCGGCGTGCCCAGGACCTCGAACAGGTTCCAGCTCACCGTCTGCCCGATGTAGCGCTCGGGCTCGGAAGTACCGTCCGAGATTGTCAGGCTGCGTCCGGTGAATGCCGCCACGGCGCTCAGGGTGGAGGTCTGTTCCCTGAGGTCCTTGAAGTCCGCGTATGAAATACCGCCGCGCCGCACGCCGACGCGCTGGTTGACTGAATTCAGCACGATGAGGCGGTCGGGCTCGGAGTAGGGATACGGCTTGAGAAGAACGCCGTCAACGACACTGAAAATTGATGTGTTTATGCCGATGCCGAGCGACAGGCAGCTCACCGCAATGGCTGTAAACCCTGGGGTCTTGGTGAGCGAACGCCAGGCATACCGGATATCTTGAAGCAGCATAGGGGGTTAGACGGCACGTCGCCATCGATGTTCCGGGCACATCAAGGGGTCAGGCCGTGAATTGGTGAACAGGGGGTCAGGCCCCGAAACAACCGGGACCACCGAGACAACGCCGGCGCCCTGGCTGCCGTCAAAGAGTCCGGAGGTCGAACGAATGCACGGAACAGTTGGCACAACACGGGCTTTGGGCTTCGCGCTCGCCCTGACTCTTCTCGCGCCCGCGGGGGGCGCGATCACGACGGCGCAGCAGACCGACGACTGGTGCCGCGAGGACAACTGGGGCCGGGACCGCGCGGGCGTCTGCGACGTCCGGCAGTTCACGGTGGCGGCGACCTCCGGCGTCCTGTCGGTGAGCGGAACGAATGGCGGCGTTCGCGTCGACGGACAGGCACGCGGCGATGTGTTGATCCTCGCCAAGGTCGTGGCGACCGCCTCGACCGAGGCGCGCGCGCGGGAAATCGCAAATTCGATCCAGCTCAATCCGACGCTCGAGCGCATCCGCGCCGAGGGCCCTCGGACCCAGAATCGCGAGGGATGGTCGGTCAGCTATCGCATCGCCGTCCCGCGGGCGCTCAACGTCTCGGTCGAAACCAGCAACGGCGGCATCGTCATCCAGGACCTGGATTCGAAGGTGGACTTCCGTACCAGCAACGGCGGCGTGAAGCTCATCGGACTCGCGGGCGAGGTCCGTGGACGCACGTCGAACGGCGGGATCGACGTGGATCTCGATGGCCAGGCGTGGATCGGCGAAGGACTCGAGGTGGAAACGAGCAACGGCGGCGTGCGCCTCTCAATCCCCGAACATTATTCGGCGCGGCTCGAGGCGACCACCCACAATGGCGGCATGAACATCGACTATCCCGGCGTGGCCGAGCCTCGCGATCGGGATCTCTCGGTGCAGCTCGGATCCGGCGGCGCGCCGATTCGGGTGCGGACGTCGAACGGCGGGATCAGGGTCTCTCGCAAATAGCGACCCTGATCTCGAGGACGGAATCCTCTTGGTTCCTATTCACAGGGAGGACGGGAGGGACGTCGAAAACTTTTCCTCCCGTCCTCCTTGTGAAAGAAGGTCCTCCCTGTGCAAAGAAACAGAACTCCCGTCCTCGTATCAGAGATACTTCCTGAGCCACCCGAAGACCGCTTCGTGCCACACGCGGCTGTTGTTGGCCTGCAACACCCAGTGCCCCTCGTCCGGGAACACCAGCGCCTCCGCAGGCACGCCGTTGCGCCGCAGCACGGTGAACATCTGCAGCCCTTGATCGACGGGGACCCGGAAGTCGAGCTCGTTGGTGATGATCAGCGTCGGCGTCTTGATCTTGTGCGCGTGAAGGTGCGGGGACCACGTCATGTACTGTTCCCGCGCCTTCGCACTCCAGGGCGGACCGCCGAACTCCCACTCCGTGAACCACAGCTCCTCGGTCGCCATCGCCATCGACTCGAGATTGAACACGCCGTCGTGTGAGACCGCGGCCTTGAAGCGGTTGCTCCGCCCGAGAATCCAGTTGACCGCGTAACCTCCGTAGCTCGCTCCCGCGATGCCCATCCGCGTGGCATCCGCATACGGCAGCTTCGCGGCGGCGTTGAACACCGCGTCGAGATCGACCATGACCTTGCCGGCCCAGTCGCCGGTGATCTCGTCGACGAACTTCTGGCCGAATCCGGTCGAGCCGCGCGGATTCGGCGCGACGATGACCCATCCTTGCGCGGCCCAGAGTGACGGGTTCCAGCGCGTCGACCACGCGTCCTCCCACGCTCCCTGCGGCCCGCCATGAATCAGGAACACGACCGGATACCGCTTGGCGGCATCGAACTGCGGAGGCTTGATCACCCAGGTACCTGCACGGGTGTCCCGGCCGCGCCCTTGACCGTATGGCTCTCCGGTCGCGCGAACGCCACGTCGCGCAGCCATGCGGTATTCTCCTGCGTGATCACCTTCTCATTGCCGCCCGCGGCGTCGACCCGGACGAGCTCGGGCGGCGCGGTCAGCGTCGATCTCGAGAACACTACGAAGCCATCGCCTGGCCTGGCGGCGGAGATCGCTCCCCCTTCCGCGATCCGCTTTGGCGTCCCGCCCCCGGCCGGCACGACGAACAGGTGCTCGCGGCCGTCCTGCGCGGCGGAGAACCAGACCGATTGGCCGTCCTTCGTCAGCGCGAAGTCGCCAACCGACAGGTCGGGCATCGTGAAGAGGGTGCGCTTCGCGCCGGTCGATCGATCGTAGGCGTCAAGGTACCAGCGATCGGACTCGAATCCCGGCCGGCGCTGCGCGCGAACGAAGAGGGTCTTGCCGTCCGGCGAGAACACCGGCTGCAGATCGGCGGCGGCGTTGGTCGTCAGCTTGCGCGCAGTTCCGCCCGCGGCGTCGACGATCCAGACGTCGTTGTTCGTGGTCCAGGCTTCCTTGTCGTTGCCTTCGCGGCCCGAGACGAACGCCAGCTCGCGGCCGTCCGGCGAAAACGCCATGCCCGCGTCCTCCTGCTGGACCGGCGGCGCATCGAAATCTCCCGGCGTGACGTCCACGGCGCGGCGTGAGGCGATGTCCGCGACGAGCACATGGTGGCGGATGTTCTCCCGCCACTCGTCCCAGTGCCTCGAGAGCAGCCGGGTGAGACGGCGGACCTTGACCGGGTTCTTGTCCGCTTCCTCTTTCTTGCGCTTGTTGCACTCCTCGTCTGCGCACTCCGGGTAGACATCCGAGACGAATGCGATCTTCGAGCCGTCCGGAGAAAAGACGAGCGGCGGCAGCACGCCCATGGCGAGGTCCGTCACTCTTCGAACGTCCTTGCCGTCCGCGTCGGCGACGTACAGCTGTGCGGTCCCTTCGCGCGTGGAGATGAAGGCGATCCGGCGCCCGTCGGCCGAGAACCGCGGCGTGTTCTCCGATCGTTCACCGGCAATCAACTCGTGCGGCGTGCCCCCGTCAGCGGGCACACGCCAGATGTCGGCGTTGCGGCGTCCCGATTTCAGGTCCGTGGTCGTCCGCAAGTAAATGACCGTTCGGCCGTCGGGCGAGAGCTGTGGATCCGCGATGCGGATGGCCGCGAGCAGATCGTCGACAGCCATCGGCCGGCCGCCCTGCGCTCGAACCGCACACGTCGCGAAGGTCGCCATGAGCAGCGCCATCGCGGACAGAGGGGTTTTCATGCTCGTCATCATTCCCCTACCAGCGGAAAAGCGGCCGTGCGTTGGGAGTGCCCGGCCAGGGAATCGCGGCGGCAATCGCAATCAGTGCGAGGACGAAGAAAATCGCCACGACCTTGTGCCGGCGACCGTGATCCTGGATGCGCTGCGCCCGTTTGACGCCGATATGAGACAGGGCGACCCCGACAAGCATCCCGAAGACGTGCTCGACCGCCCAGAAACGGGTCGCATCCACCTGCATCGCGCCACTGAAATCGGACAATGCCGCGCGGGTGATCGGACTCAGCACGAAGTACAACAGCAGCCCCAGCAGTACCTGGAGGTCCAGGCTGTGCATGAACAGCCTGGCAGCCCGATCATCCGCAGGCAGCCACGGCCGGCGGCTGATCGCGCCGGAGATCGCTCGTCCGAGCGCGATGAGCGCGAACACGAGCACCAACCATCTGAGCCAGGAATGCAAGAACAGCACAGCCGCATACATGAGGACCATTGTAGTAAACCCTGACCGAGCCCACCTGATCCCCTGATCCCCGATCCCGAAGACACGCCCGAGCCCCGAGTCCCGAGTCCCGAGCAGTCCCGAATCCCGAGTCCCGTCGAGATGCGAATAAGAGGAACCCCGACGCCGGGAAGGTGTCCAATGGCTACATGCTCGAAGCCCGCTCCCTCACCAAGTACTACGCCGCCGTGCCGGCCATCCGCGACGTCAGCTTCAAGCTGGCGCACGGAGGCATCCTCGGGCTGCTCGGGCCCAACGGTTCGGGAAAATCGACCACGGTGTCGATCCTGACCGGGCTGCTCGAGCCCTCGGGCGGCAGCGTCCTCCTCGACGGTTCGCCGGTCCGCGACGATCTCCTCCACTACAAGACCCGCGTCGGATACGTGCCGGAAGAGGCGGTCCTCTACACCTATCTGACCGGGCCGGAATACCTGGCACTCGTCGGCGGACTGCGCGGCATCCCGCCGCGGCGGCTGAACGAGAAGATCGACGGGTTTCTCCGGCTGTTCGGCCTGCAGGACGACATCCATGCGCCGATGTCTGCCTACTCGAAGGGGATGCGCCAGAAAATCCTGATCTCGGCGGCGCTGCTGCACGATCCGAGCATCATCGTGCTCGACGAACCGAATTCCGGACTGGATGTCACGACGTCACTGGTGCTGCGCCGCCTGGTGCAGCGTCTGGCGGCGGAAGGACGGATGGTGATCTACTCGTCGCACGTGCTCGAGATTGTCGAACAGGTCGCCACCGATGTGCTGATTCTCCATGACGGCCACGTCGTCGCCCACGATTCGGTCTCGCGCCTGCGCGAGCTGATGATGCTGTCGTCGCTCGAGGAGGTCTTCAAGAACCTGGTCATCGCGACCGATCTCGACGGCGTCGCCGCCGATCTCGTCTCGGTCATGAAGGTCTGACGTGCTGAGCCAGACGCGGCTGCTGGCCCGGACGTTCTTCTCGCGGATGTTCGAGAGCGATCTGATGCCCGAGGGCCTGCCTCAGGTCCAGCTCATGCTCTGGGGAACCCTTCTCGCCGCAACGCCAACCACTGGCTATCCTCTGCTCATTCGCCATCCAGTCTTCGATTCGGATCGCATCATCCTGATCACCCTGACGATGGTCGCGATCGGTTTCGTGGCGCTGATCATCTGGGATGGCGTGTTTCCGGATCGCCGGGACGTACGCATCCTCGGCCCGCTGCCGATCGCAAACCACCGGTTCGTGTTCGCCAGGCTGACCGCGCTCGGACAGGTCTTCCTGCTGTTCGCGGCGCCGGTGTGCATCCCGCAGGCGATCATGATCGCAATGATCGCCGCCGGCTACGGCGGCCCGATTGGCCGCATTCACGGCACCGCGGCACACTTCGTCACCGTCACGCTCGCCGCCACGTTCGTCTTCAGCTTGCTCATCGCGGTTCAGTGTCTGCTGCTGCTGGCGTTCGGCCGCCGCGCCGCGCAATCCGCGTCGATGGCCTTCCAGGTGCTGTTCGCGGTCGGTCTCGTGCAGATGCTGGTATTCCTCGGCGAGATGGGACGCGTGCTCGGCGCCGCCAGCGCAGGACAAGGACTCGGCCTGGCCGTGTTCCTGCCGCCGACGTGGTTTCTCGGGCTTCACGGGGTGTTGACCGGCAGCGACCATGCCCTGGCGCAGCCGCTGGCGCGCCTCGCCATCGGCGGCAACATCGTGGCGGTACTGCTTGCCGTCGGGCTCTACGCCTCCACGTATTCCCATCTGTCCCGGCGCGCGCTCGAAGGGCCGGCGCCGCGTGGCTGGCGGCCGCGCCACGTGGCGGTCGCGAGCGGTCTGCTCAACCGGCGGACCGGCTTCAACTCACCACTCAGGAGGGCGATCCGGCAGTTCGCGGTTCGAACGCTCGTCAGAAGCCGCACCCATCGCATGATGCTGGCGGTCTACGGCGGCATCGCGCTGGCGCTCGTCGTGTCATCGGCCGCTTCGGTCGCCATGCGCGACAACGGCGCGGGGCTGTGGCGGCCGGGGATCGCGATGCTGTCCATGCCGCTGATCCTGCAGTTCCTGCTGCTCGTCGGCCTTCGCGTGATCACCGCGGTACCGTCGGAACCGAAAGGACGCTGGGCGTTTCGCGCGGGCGAGCCGGCCGACCGCCACGAAGCGGTCTCCGCCACGCGCGACACGATGCTGGTGACCGTCGTCCTGCCGACGGCGATTCTCGCGCTGGCGCAGGGAGTGACGTTCTGGGGAATCTGGCCGGGGGTGAGCCACGGCGCGTTCGTCCTGGTGATCGGCACGCTGTTCAGCGAGCTGCTGGTCTCGCGAACGGCGAAGCTGCCGTTCGCCTGCACCTACTTCCCGGGCAAGTCCCGCGTGTTTACCTTATGGCCGTTGTACCTGATCGCCTTCTTCTCCTACACGGTCTTCCTCGCCGCGATCGAAAGCGGCCTGCTGACCCGGCCCGGGAAGTTCATCATCTTCTGCCTGTGCGCGATTCTTGCCACACGGCTGCTCGCCCTGTACCGGCGCTTTTCGCTGGCGGCCTTGCCCGCCCTCCTGTTCGAAGAGGAGGATCCCGACGCGATCTTCGAGGGCTTCAATCTGAGTGAGGGCCTCGCGGCAGCGCCGAAGACGGTCGGGGACAGCCTGGCGCCGGTGAGGGAATGAGTCAGGGAGTGACCAGGTGTGAGCCCTTGGGAGTTGGAGGTTGGGAGTTGGAGTTCTCACTGCTGCGTTTCTCGGCACCCTGTTAAGTCCAGACTCCCGTCCTCCCTTCCTCCCTGTGAATAATCACGGCTTGCCCCGAATCACGCTCCGCGTCCTCACGGTCACTCCCTTCCTCAACACCTTCACTTCGATCTCGCGAAGGTCGGCGCTGCGCTGGACGGGCGGGTTCGCGATCCCGAGCATGTAGTAGCTCCCCGTTTCGCGCCAGATCCGATCGGCCGGGCCGCGAAAATCATTCGTGTTCATGAACGCATGGCCGCCGGTCTCGCGCGCGAATCCGTTCTCGCCGCCGAAGTATCCGGTCGGGCCGGCGCCCAGGCCGGCGGGATCGATCACGTAGAGCGTCGTATACGCCGAGCCCATCGCGCGCATCGCTGAGACCCACAACGGACCGAGATCGCGCTGGCCCGGCGGCGGCAGTGGCGTGTCGAACAGCCAGCCGGCGCCGATCGCGACGATCGTCTTGCGTCGATCGGAGACCTCGGTCAGCTGGCGCGTGATGTCGGTCACCATCTGCAGCACATGTTCACCTGCATCCTCGATGCGAAACGGGAATGGCTGCGGGTTGTAGCTGTCGATGGCGCGCCGCAGCTGCATTCGATCGTCGGTGAGCTGCATCACACCGCCATTGAGCGGGACGATCGCCATCCGGTCGCCGGGCGCCAGCCGATCGACCAGCAGCCGCGCCGCTTCCCTCACCCTGGGCACGAGCACCGGAGGAACCGACGCGTTGTCGAGAATCACCACCACAGTACGGCTGAGACCGCTCTCGGGTGTGACCGCGACGACGTCGGTGATCGGAATGCGATAGCCGCTGATCCAGACCTCGAACTCCTTCGGCGTCAGGTCGGTCACCGGCGCATCGTGACGCCCTTCCGTGGTGACGTCGATCCACAACTCGGCTCGCGCGGGCGGCGCAGGAGTCCGCGGCTGAGACTGCGCGGCGATCGTGCTGAGCGCAACGGCGAAGAGCAAGCTGTGCATTGGAGTGAATCCGGTAATCGAGCAGGGCTGGCTACCGGCGAGTCTACTGCAACTCGTCAACTCCCAACCTCCCCGCCGTCGCGCGCAGAAAGTCGACGCGCGCTCTGGCGAGGCCTCGCCGGAGCTTGTCGCTCGCGTCTGGAGTGCGACAAGCGAAGGCGGGCAACTTCCAACTCCCAAAGGCGCACCGCTCGTACCGATCTGGCTGAAAGCCGATGCAATGGGGCAGGCCGTTGCGACTTTCACCCGGCTGCGTCGAACCGATCGCTTTGGGAGTTGGAGTTTGACAGCGTCAGCTCACCCGAGAGCCACCCACACGCCAAGCGCGACAACCCAGCCCGCGAGCGCGTCGGCGGCATAGTGATAGCGGCCGAGGACCGCACCGGCTGAAATCAGGGCCGCACTGACCGCGACGTATGCCACGTAGGGCCACGGGGCGCCGATGACGAGCAGCGCGGCGGCGAGCGCTTCTGCGGCGTGGCCGCTCGGGAAGGTGTTGACCTGGATGCTGGCCGTGCCGAGCACGCGCAGATTGAGCCGCCGGAGGCGGGCGATCCAGGGGTCGGCCGTTCGAAGGGCGCGCGGCGGCCGCGTCTGGATCCAGGGGAGGAATGCGAAGCAGACGAAGTCGGTGACGAGGATCACCGTCCAGAACCGCTCCGGATCGGGCGCGGCGCTGCCGAACTGATGGATGGCGAACGCGACGGGGATCAGCGGATACACGCCGAGATAGGCGAGCTCCAGCAGCTCGGCGATCGAGCGCGGCGTCGCCGCGGCGGCGCGATCGACGGCGAGCGCGCGATCGAGCTCCTCCAGCGCGCGTTCCGCCCGCGGCATGGGAGCCGCGAACAGGAGTCCGCTGGACCAGTAGCCGAGCAGCAGCAGAATCAGGGGCAGAATCCAATCGTGGAGCAGGACGACGTGCGGCAGATAGTGCGCCACGAGCGCGAGCGCGATTCCGGCTGCCGATCCCGCCGTCGCCAGCAACCGGCGGCGCGGCGGCAGACCGGGAACCAGCGGCGCAACCACCATCACGTACACGAAGAACGCGATGCTGGCGGCTATCCAGTCGAGCATCACCGGCTCTCGGCGGGCGGCTTGGGGACGCTGGCGACGAACTGATCGATCGATCGCCAATAGAGATCCGGGGCGGCGACGTGCAGATCGTTGTGGTCGGCGCCAGGAATCGTCACGAACACGCCTCGCGCCGATTTCGCATCGGCGAAGACCTGACGCCCCAGGCTGATCGGGATGATGCTGTCGGCATCGCCGTGGATCACGAGCAGAGGTCCGTCATAGTCGGCGATGAACCTGGACGTCGCGAAGCGGTACGAGGACAGAAAACTGAGCAGCCACATGACCGGATTCGATCGCAGCACGGAGCGCGCGTCCGGCATCGGGCTCTCCAGCACCAGCGCGCTCGGACGCAGGACCGACAGCGTCGACGCCGCGACCGGGCTCCCAATCGAGCGTCCCCAGTAAAGGACCGGGACGCCGGGCCGGCGCAACCGTTGCGCGAATTCATTCACTGTGGCCGCCGCATCACGATAGATGCCGGTTTCACTCGGCGTACCGGTACTTGCGCCATAGCCGCGATAGTCGACGGCCAGCACGCTGAACCCCCGTCGCCGCAGTTCCACGATGACGTCCATCCAGAGCGACAGATTGCCGCCGTTGCCGTGCCAGAACACGACCTGCGCGCGGGGTTCGGGGTGTTCCAGCCACCATCCGTGCAGCGTCTCGCCATCCTGTGTCTGAATGCGTAAATCGACGTAAGACAGGCTCACCGCCGCGGGGGTCTCCTGAACACCGGGGCTCGGAAAGAAGGCCATCCGCGGCTCGAGCCAGATGACGAGCACCTTGAGCAGGACCAGGCCGACAAGGAGCAGGACGATGGTCGACATTCGAATGACTGGCAGACGCACTCGGATACTATTGCTCAACGGCACGTCACACACACGTCTCCCTTCCAATCTTGACACTCGACCTGATCGTCTTCGACCTTGACGGCACCCTCATCGACTCACGTCGCGATCTCGCCGACGCGACCAACGCGCTCATCGTGGAGCTTGGCGGAACGGCGTTGCGCGAAGAGGAAGTGACGGCGATGGTAGGCGAAGGTGCCGCGGTGCTGGTGCGGCGGGCGCTGGCGGCGGCGGGCCTGGACCGCGTGCCGCCGTCGCGCTCGAGCGGTTCCTCGCCCACTATGACCAGCGGTTGACCGTGCATACGCGGCCTTACGCCGGCATTCCTGAGGCCCTGGACGCTCTGCGGCAACGGAAATGTGCGCTCGCCGTGTTGACCAACAAACCGCAACGGCCTACGCAAGTGATACTCGAGCGGCTGGATCTCGATCGCTGGTTCACTGACGTTGTCGGCGGCGACACCGAAGCGGGACGCAAGCCGCAACCCAACGGCCTGCTGAAGATCATCGCGCGCGCGGGCGCGTCGCCGGATTCGACAGTCCTCGTCGGGGACTCGCCGATCGACCTTCAGACCGCCAGAGCCGCCGGCACGCGCATCTGCCTTGCCCGATATGGATTCGGCTACCGATTCGGACACGAGTCGTTCCGGGGGGATGAGCTGTTCGTCGACGCTCCGTCAGAGCTGCCGGGGGTGTTGGCTGATTCGAGAAGGCACTGTTAAAGGGCAAGGGGCAAGGACAACGGCAGGAACAAAGAGGCGACTTGGTACTGGTCAGATCTCCCCCTTCAAATACGCCCGCCGTTCGCGCTCCGGGAACTTCTCGATCGCATACCTCAGCATCGTCCGCGGCATGCGGTGATACCGCGTCTTCAGGAATGCCCGCTCGGCGCGGCCGTCCCGATTGCCAACCTCGCGAAGCATCCAGCCCACGGCCTTGTGGATCAGGTCGCGGTCGTCGTCCAGGAGGAGGTCGGCGATCCGGAACGTGTCGTCGAATTCCAGCCGTCTGATGAAGTGATTCGTCGCGATGATGGCAATCCGCCGTTCCCACAGCGATCGCGAGCGCGCCAGGCGCGTGAGCGCCGCGCGGGGGCGATCCTGGAGCCAGGCGCCAACGATGTGCGCGGCCGAACAGTCGACGAGATCCCAGTTGTTGATGAAGGGTGTGCTCGCCAGATACAGGCGATAGATGCGCCGCCGCTCCGCGTCAGTGCCGCCCTTGAATGCATCCACGAGGAGAAGCAGAGCCAGCAGCCGCTCCTCGTGCACCGGGGAACCGAGCAGACTCTGGATATCCTCGATCGCCGTTCCCCGACACTCCCGGCAGATTTTTCGGACCTGCGGAACGGTGAGGCCGATGAACACGTCACCCTCGGCGTACTCGCCGGGTCCGGTCTTGAAGAATCGCTGCAATGACGCCGCGCGTGACCGGTCCGCTTGACCGCGAAGGAGCGCGCGAATCCTATCGCTCATACGACTCGCGGCGCGCGGAGGCCGAGAGCTTGATCAGATACTTGTTTGGGTCAGCCCAGAACAGCTGACGGAGCTCCGCGAGCGAAGACGCGCCGCCGTAGCTGATCGACGAGCACAGGTGCTTCATCATGTCGCGGACGATCGTCCGGGCCGAGCCGCGTGCGGGCACGCTGATCTCCATGCCTTCGGCGCCGATGGCTTCGAGCTCGCGGGGGTCGGCCTCCTCCACGTCGAGCCGATCGCGGATCGCCTCGATCGACGCCATTCCACGAAGCACTTTGAAGGGCACCTTGACCGTCTTCTGCGATTCGGGCAGGACGACGGCCTTGTGCACGACCTCTCCGGGGGCTTCTTCGGTACCCGCGAAGACGCTCCCCAGCATCGCGCAATCGCCGCCGAAGAGCAGGGCCTCTGCCAGCGCGCCGTGCCGCCTGATCCCGCCGTCGGCGATGATCGGCACGCCGGAGCCTGCGACGGCCAGGCGGCACTCGACGAGCGCCTGGACCTGGGGCACGCCGAAGCTGGTCGTCAACCGCGTCGTGCACCCGCCGCCAGGTCCGATGCCGACCTTCACGCCATCGGCGCCGCGCTCGACGAGGAACCGCGCGCCTTCGGCGGTTGCGACATTGCCGGCGATCATCTCGACCCCCGCAAACCGCTTCCTGAATTCGCGCATGGCACGGTCCATCACGACCGAATGGCCGTGCGCGATGTCAATCACGAGGACATCGACCTCCGCCTTGATCAGTTCCGCCGCCCGCTCGAGGTAATCGCCGGTCGCCCCGATCGCCGCGCCGACCATCAGGCGTCCCTGCGCATCGCGGGTGGCGAAAGGCCTGCGCCGCTGCCGGACGAGGTCCTTCGCCGTCACCAGGCCGGTCAACACGCCGTTCCCGTCCACGAGCGGAAGCTTCTTGACCTTCCGCTCGATCATGATGCGTTCGGCCTCGGCGCTGGAGGCGGCGCCGCGGTGCACGACCAGCCGGTCGAGCGGGGTCATCCGATCGGCGACGGTCAGATCGGTGGGATTGACGAACCGCAGATCGCGCTCCGTCAGCAGCCCCAGCAGCCGGCGCTGCTCGTCGACGACGACGAGGGTGCCGACGCGGGACCGGGCCATGAGCGCGCGAGCCTCGGACAGGGGCACCCGCGGGCCGATGCTGTAGGGATCACCGATGACCCCGTGCTGCGTCCGTTTGACCTTCTCGACCTCACGCACCTGCGGCTCGATTTCGCCGGGCCGGTATCCGCGGTCGATGACGCCGATCCCGCCTTCCTCCGCCTGCACGACCGCCATCGGCGCGCGCGTCACGGTATCCATGTTCGCGGACACCATCGGACGCTTGAGCGTGATGCGGCGGGTGAGCTGACATGAGAGATCGATCGCATCGGGGTCGCGAGTCGGCAGGACGCTGTGCTGCGGGGTCAGGATGAAGTCGTCGAACGTGCAGCCTCGCACCAGCTCGAGAACAGATTTCCCGACCCGGGCATCGATGGAGGGAAACGGTGGCATGGGGTTATGTTACGTGCTTTCGTCCGTGTGCTACGTGCTCGGTGCTGGTGCTGGGTGCTACGGTGCCTGCGTGCGGAGGGCGAACGTGGAGGCGACGGGCGACGAGCGGTGCCGCGCGCGATGCTTCCCAGCCGTCAGCTGGAGAACGCAGCAGTAGCACGGAGCACTGAGCACGGAGCACGCAGCACCGCACGTGAGCACGTAGCACGCAGGACGTAGCACTGAGAGAATATCCGATGCTGTTGGCCGAAGTCGAAACAAAGCTGCGGCTGCGGCTGGCCGGGACTCTTCCCGGCGTGGAGGCGCAGGTCCGGTTCGCACCGGTTCCCGGCGCGAAGGGCTGGCGGGCGGGTGAGTTTCCGGCCGATGCCCGCACGGCGGCGGCGCTGCTGCTGATTTATCCGGGGGACTACGGCGTCGCGATTCCGCTGACGGTGCGTGCCAGCACGCTGGCGCGTCATGCCGGCCAGATCAGCCTTCCCGGCGGCGCCACCGATCCAGGTGAAACGCTCGCGCAGGCGGCGCTGCGCGAAGCCTCCGAAGAGATCGGCATCGATCCCGCCTCGGTTCGGGTGCTGGGAGAACTGACGCCGGTCCACGTCCTCGTCAGCGGCTTCACGTTGCATCCGGTGGTCGGGGTGACCGATGATCGGCCGCCGTTTCAGGCCGCGCCGGGCGAGGTGGACGAAATCCTCGAGGTGCGTCTCGAGGATCTCCGCGATGCTTCACGCATCCGCACGGGGACGCACGTGCGCGAAGGCGTCGCCATCGAATATCCCTACTTCGATCTCTCGGGCCATCGCGTCTGGGGCGCCACGGCGATGGTGCTCGGGGAGTTCATCACCCTCTTTGGCTGAAGCCGGGCGGTTCTCGCGTCACGACGGCTGTGAACGGCAGGCCGACTTCCCTCCCTCGTCGTCGAAAGAGAAGTCGCTGGATTCGCCTTACGTGACGGCTCCGCATCTCGTGATGACCCGGACATACTTTCCTCTCGCGATCGCACTGACCGGATCGCTGACACTTGCCGGCTGCGGGCTGGCCATGCCGGCCCCAATCGTTCTCGAAGGTCAGACGTTTCCACAGGTGCGAGCAGCTGAAATCCGAACCGGAATGTCGCCGCGCGAAGTCGAGGCACTTCTTGGAACGCCTCTCACCCGAGCGGTTTCGTCGCATGGCGAGACCTGGACGTACCGCTACATGCAACGAAGGAAAGAATGCCGGATGGTTGTGCTTGGCATTCAGCTCGGGCGCTTCCCTGCGGACACGCACCATGTCGAGGTGGTCTTCGATAATGGCCGCGTCGAGCGTGGTGTCTACCGGCACCATGCATCCGAAGGGCGTTCGGAGCAGGTCATCGTGACGTCACGGTAAATCCTTCTGGTGGCTCAGTCGTGACGGGTCCTCGGAGTTCAGTCTGTCCCAGTCCCGATGCTTGTGCTTGACGCCGACGATCGGCACGAAGCGCACCACGAGCATGACCAGCCACCAGATCACGTACAGCGCGGCGGCATGGATCGCCAGGAGCCCGGCGATCATCGCGAAGCCTGCCGCGAGCTGAAGGATGGTTCGCAGAGTCACTGCCTCCGTACAGTCGCGCGATCAGCGCGCCGCCCGGATCGCAAACAGATGTTCCGCGCCGCGGATGAAAATCGTGCCGTCCGCCAGCGCGGGCGACGCATAGACCGGCTCCCCAACCGAATTGGTCCGGACGATCTCGTGCACCGGTCCCGCCTTCAGGACGAACGTGTCGCCGTCCTCGCTCGTCATCAGCAGGCGATCACCATATGCGGCGATCGACGCGGTGAACGTGGCCGGAACCGGCGGGCGTCCGCCTTCGTACTTCACGGCGCCTGTGCGTGCGTCGAGGCAGGTGACGAGGCCGGCGTCGGTCATGAGATACAGAAAATCGCCGTGCAGAATCGGCGATGGCACGTACGCCGTCCCCTTGCGATAGGTCCAGACCAGGGCATCCGAGTTGGTCATGTCGCCCTCACCGCCTGGGCGAATCGCCATCGCACGCTTCGCCTGGCTGCCTGCCGTGAAGAACACGAGACCGTGGCCGGCGACGGCACTGGGAATCGGATGACTCTCGGTGCCATTCGCGCGCCACAACTCCTTGCCGGTGCGCGGATCGTAGCCGGCGACCATCTCCGCACCCGCCGCGACGAGCTCCGTTCGCCCGCTCGCGCGAACAATCAGCGGTGTCGCCCAGCTCCGGCGCGTCGTTCGAGCGGTCCGCCAGACTTCGCGGCCGGTTCGCTTGTCGAGCGCAACCAGCGCGGAGTTCGCGCCCATTTCCTGATCCGCCTGGACGATGAGCAGGTCCTCGAAGAGGATCGGCGACGTGCCGGGACCCATGCCGCCTTTGGCGATGCGGCCCAGGGCTTCGCTCTTCCACACCTGCCGGCCATCGAAATCGTACGCATACACACCGGCCGCCTCGAAATAGAAGTACGCCAGCGTCCCGTCGGTCACCGCCGTCGGGGACGCATAGGTATTCTTTCTGTGCCGGTTGTCGTGCATCAGGCCGTCGTACGCCGTTCTCTCCCACAGCAGCGTTCCGGTACGCGCGTCCACGGCCAGCACCTTCAGGGCGTATTCGTGATCGGCGCCAACGCTGTCGGGATGCAGATAGCCCGGCTTCAAGTCGTAGCCGAGATGATCGGGCGCCTTGTGCCCGGGAGCGTGTTCGCCTTCGACAGACGTCGTGAGAAAAATATGGTGGCCCCACACGATCGGGGACGAGTGTCCGCGACCCGCGATGCGCGTCTTCCACGCCACGTTCGTCGCCGGGCTCCACTCGCTCGGGTAGTCGGCCGTGGAAGACACTCCGGTTCCACCGGCTCCCCTCCACTGCGGCCAGTGCCCCTCGTCCGCCGCGCGAGATGACGAGGACGAGAGCAGGATCCAGCTGGCCGCGAACGCGAGCACGACACGCATCGGCACAGAATAGCAGGCCAGATTGCTGATTGGCGTTTCACGATGACCGGACTCGTTCCTCTCGATCGGGCGCTGTCCAAGGTTGGCGCGGGCCACCGCGATCCGAAGCGCGCGCGTGATCGCGCTGGACGGGTCCGCGTGGGCGGGCGGATCGTCCGCGATCCGGCGCGTCTGGTGCAGCCGGAGCGCGCTCACCTGCTGGTGGACGGCCCACGGTGTTCGACGTCCTCGGGGCCGAGGCGAGCCGGCTGGTCGCCGTCGGACGGCTCGATCGCGGAACGGGCGGTCTCCTGATCCTGACCACAGACACCCAGCTGGCGAACCGGCTCACGGATCCCGCATCAGGGTTCATCCGGCGCTATCTCGTCACGGTACGGGGAGCGCTCTCAGACGAGTCCGCGGCAGGGATGACCGCTGGGATTGACGGGCTTCGGGCGGTGGCGGTGCGCGTCCGGAAGCGGTCGTCGCGTGAAACTCATCTGATCGTCGAGCTGGATGAAGGACGGAATCGGGAGATCCGCCGGCTGTGCGAGGCGGTCGGCCATGAGGTCACGGCGCTGAAGCGCGTGGCGTTTGGCGGCCTCGAGCTCGGCGACCTGCAGCCCGGCCGCTGGCGCGAGGTGTCGCGCCAGGAGATCAGGCGGGCTTTCGGGCCGGCGACCTGGACGGCGCGCCGTTGATAGAATTGGGATTTTGGGGCCGTCCGATGGCCGCCGACAAGCGCGAAAGGCTTTCACATGAATCCACGTGTCGTCGAAGCAATCAACCGGCAGATCAACTCCGAGCTGAGCGCGTCCTATTCGTACCTCGGCATGTCCGCCTGGTGCGAGCGCCAGAAGCTCACCGGCGCGGCACGCTGGCTGCGCCTGCAGAGCCAGGAAGAGTACATGCACGCGATGAAGCTGTTCGACTTCGTGCTGGCGCGGGACATGGACGTCGATCTGCGCGCCATCGAGCCGGCGCAGCTGCCGTTCAAATCGCTCCTCGACGTCTTCGAGCGCGCGCTCGAGCAGGAACAGGAAGTGACGCGCCAGATCGACGCGCTCTACGAGACCGCGTTCAAGGAGAAGGCGTTCGCTGCCGTGGCCGAGCTGCAGTGGTTCCTGACCGAACAGGTCGAGGAAGAAAAGAGCGGCCGTGAGATCGTCACCAAGCTGAAGATGGTCGGCGACGATCCTGCGTCCCTGCTCGACATGGATCGCGATCTCGGCACCAGGGCCGGCGTCGACGTGCCGCCGCCCGCTGCCACCGCATGAGGCCGGCCATGACACGAGTCCTGCCCCGATCGATCCTGACATTCGCCGCGCTCGTGCTGGCCGCGGCGTGCTCCAGGAGCGAGCAACCCGCCGCGACCACGGCGCCAGCCGTGCCAGGCAGGGTCCCGCTGTCGGAGATGCCGAAAACCCAGTCGGGACCGATCCTCGAGCGAATCAAGGTGCTGTCCGGCGACGAGTTCGAGGGCCGCAAGCCCGGAACCAAGGGCGAGGAGCTGACGGTCAAGTATCTCGAGGACGAGTTCAAGAAGCTCGGGCTGAAGCCGGGCAACACCGACGGCACCTACGTGCAGCAGGTGCCGCTCGTCGGCATCACCGCCACGAACACCAGGCCCTTGACCATCGCCAAAGGCCCGGCGAAAGAGACGTTCAAGTGGGGCGACGAGGTCGTCGCCTGGTCCAAGCACGTCGCGGACACGGCGGCGATCGAGAACTCCGAAGTCGTCTTCGCGGGCTATGGCGTGACCGCGCCGGAATTCAACTGGGATGACTTCAAGGACGTCGACGTCAAAGGCAAGACGATCGTGGTTCTCGTCAACGACCCGCAGGTGCCCGATCCTGCCGACGGGACGAAGCTCGATGCGAAGGTCTTCAACGGCAACGCGATGACCTACTACGGCCGCTGGACCTACAAGTTCGAGGAGGGCGCGCGCCGCGGCGCGGCCGGCGTCATCATCGTGCACGAAACCGGGCCTGCCGGGTATCCGTTCTCGGTCGTCCAGGGCAACCTGAGCGAGAAGTTCGACCTCATCACGCCGGACAAGAACATGGGCCGCTCCGCGATCGAGGCCTGGATCACCCTCGACTCGGCGAAGAAGATTCTGAAGATGGGCGGACAGGACTTCGACGCGCTGAAGAAACAGGCGCTGACCCGCGAGTTCCGCCCGGTTCCGCTCGGGCTCACCGCGTCACTCTCGCTTCGCCAGAAGATGCGCACGGTCGACTCGAAGAACGTCGTCGCCAAGGTCGACGGCCACGACCCGAAGCTCCGCGACGAGTACGTCGTCTACACGGCGCACTGGGACCATCTCGGCATCTGCGCCGAGGTGAACGGCGACAAGATCTGCAACGGCGCACTGGACAACGCCTCCGGAATCGCCCAGCTCTTCGAGATCGCGAAATCGTTCATGAGCATCGAGCCGAGGCCGAAACGGTCGGTGCTGTTCGTCATGGTGACCGCCGAAGAGCAGGGTCTGCTGGGATCTCAGTTCTACTCCGTCACGCCGATTTATCCCCTGACGAAGACGCTGGCGAACATCAACATCGACGGAATCAATCAGTGGGGGCGGACGAAGGACATCACGGTGGTCGGCATGGGCGCGTCAGACCTGGACGATTATTTGCGCGACGCGGCCGCCGAGCAGGGCCGCACCCTCCGTCCCGATCCGGAGCCGGAGAAGGGGTTCTACTACCGTTCCGATCACTTCAACTTCGCGAAGCAAGGGGTCCCGGCGCTCTACGTGGACAGCGGCGTCGAGTTCATCGGCAAGTCCGCTGAGTACAGCAAGCAGAAACGGGACGAATACACGGAGAAGGACTATCACAAGCCGTCGGACGAGATAAAGTCTGACTGGGATCTCGCGGGCGCGGTCGAAGATGCGGACCTTTTGTTCGCTGTCGGCTACCGGGTCGCCAACGCGGACAAATTCCCTGAATGGAAACCGGGGAACGAGTTCAAGGCGAAACGGGAGGAGATGCTGAAGCGGTCTACTGCTCCTTAGCGTCCTCGAGGTAGGTGTATCCGTGCAGCCCCTCTTCGTAGAACTCGAGGAGGCGGCCTGATTCCTCGTAGCTGATCTTGCCCTGCCTGACCGCGAGTTCGACGTCGTTCCGCAGCTTGCTCACGAGCGTGTCGGCGTCGAACTCGACGTAATCCAGCACTTCCTTGACCGTGTCCCCCTTGATCACCGCGTCGAGCACGACGCTGCCGCGCTCGTCCAGGCTGACGTGCACGGCGTGCGTATCGCCGAACAGATTGTGGAGATCGCCCAGGATCTCCTGGTAGGCGCCGACGAGGAACACGCCGAGATAGTAGGGTTCGCCGTTCACGGTGTGCAGCGGCAGCGTGCGCTTCACGTCGCGGCGATCGATGAACTGGTCGATCTTGCCGTCGGAGTCGCAGGTGATGTCGCCGAGAACTGCGTGCTGAGTCGGCAGCACGTTCAACCGGTGGATCGGCATGACCGGGAACAGCTGCTTGATCGCCCACGAGTCCGGGCACGACTGGAACAGTGAAAAGTTGCAGAAATACGTGTCCGCCATCACATCGTCCAGGCCCTGGAGATCCTCGGGGACATCGTCGGTCTGCGAGACGAGCTTCCGGAGCTTGACCAGGATCGCCCAATAGAGATTCTCGGCCTGGCAGCGCTGTTCGAGCGGCAGGTATCCGCCGCTGAACAGGTTCAGCGCCATGTCCAGCGCCTGCTGGGCGTCGTGGTAGCTCTCGAGCGCGTTCCGGCTGCTGAGGTTCTGGTAGGTCTCGAGCAGATCGATGACCGGCTGCTCGGCCTCGTCCGGGGAGATCGTGTCCGGGATCTTCTCTTCGCCGAACGCCGAGACCCCGAGCACGTTGAAGACGAGCACGCTGTGGTACGCGACGATGGCCCGGCCGCTCTCCGACACGATCGTCGGATGCTTCACGCCCGCGTCGTCGCACACCGTCTGAATGTGATAGACGACGTCGTTGGCGTATTCCTCGAGGGTGTAGTTGACGCTCGATTCGAAGTTGGTCTGCGAGCCGTCGTAGTCGACACCCAATCCGCCGCCGACATCGAGGTACTGGAGACCCGCACCGGCCTTGACGAGCTCGACGTACACGCGAGCGGCTTCGTTGAGCGCCCCTTTGACAATCCGGATGTTGGGAATCTGGCTGCCGAGGTGAAAGTGCAGGAGCTTGAAGCAGTCCTCCATGCCACGCGACCGGAGCTCATCGAGGCCGCGGAGCACTTCGGCGACCGTCAGTCCGAACTTCGAGCGATAGCCGCCGGAACCCTGCCACCGGCCGCCACCGCGGGCGGCCAGCTTGACCCGCATCCCGATCTGCGGCCGGACGCCCACCTTGTCGGCGTACTTCAGGATCAACCCGAGCTCGGTGTACTTCTCGACGACGGGGATGATGTTGCGCCCGATTTTCTGGGCGAGCATCGCCATTTCGATGAATTCGGCGTCTTTGAAGCCATTGCAGATGATCGGCGTCTCGTTGTAGGCCTGCGCCGCCACGGCGAGCAGCTCCGGCTTCGAGCCCGCCTCGAGCCCGAATCCGTATTCGCGGCCGAAGTCGAGCACTTCCTCGACGACCTGCCGCTGCTGGTTCACCTTGATCGGATACACGCAGACATACCCGCCCTGGTACTGATGCTGGGTGATCGCCGATTTGAACGCGTTGTGGATGTCGGCGACGCGGTGGCGGAGGATGTCGCGAAAGCGGATCAGCACCGGCAGATGGATGCCGCGAAGGAGCAGGTGATCGACCAGTTGTTTGAGGTCGATCGAACGGGCCGGATCCTTGGTGGGGTGGACCAGGACGTGGCCGGACGAGGACACCGAGAAGTATCCTTTGCCCCACCGTTCGACCTCGGTACAGCTCTGCTGCGTCGGTGACGGTGAACACCTCGCCTGTCTGCCAGTTGCGGTGACCGCGCGTTGCGGGAGAACTCACGCGAACATGATACACACCTTTGGTTGCGCGCAGGATCGAAAGGTTCAAGGGTTTCACCAGTCACCGATAGTTCAGAGCGACGTCGCTCGCTGAGCAAACCGGGCGCGAGTTCGCCAGCTTCAGTCCCCAGGACAGTCGCGCTCCTCTCTTGAATCACAAACGCAGACCGACGGCACCATCGAGTCAACCAGTCCGGTCCTCCGATGCGGTCCAACGGAGCCTGGCCCCGGACCAGGAAGCGCTGAACCGGTGAACGGGAACCGAACCCCTGAACCCCGAAGACCCCGTCCGCCCCTGGGACCGCCCTGTTCGAACGCGGTCACTGTTCGCCGGTGCGCGGTGCCTTTCCGGTCCCATCACCGGAAATTTTTTCGGTCAGCCTGCGGCCACGTCCGTGGGACGAACGTTCGGTCCGGAGGGACGAGCGTCCGGTTTCGCCGGACGAGATCTCCAGGGTCGCCCTGGGACAGGGCGCGGTGCATCCGGGATGGCCGGTTCGATGCACAGCAACCCGCAAATCCGCAAGACGGAAAGCCTTTTGACAACGTCTAACGGAAGGACACCTGGGCCCGTCCCGGCGGAGCCGTCGATCTCGCATCATGAAACCGCCCCCTGACCGACTGCTGGACATTCATGGAACCGGCACCGACGTGCCGGCCTGGATCCGTGGCCGCCACGGCGTTCGTGGCGCGCACATCCTCCTCGTCGCGACCGGTCTGGCGCTGCTCTCGACTACCCTCGCCTGGCAGTTCACGCGCCTGTTCGGGAAGTCGATGACGCCGCTCAGCACGCTGTTCGTGCTCAATTTCAGCTGGTGGTACTTCTGGGCGCTGATGGCGCCGATCGTCATCTGGCTGTCACAGCACTTTCAGTTCGAGCGCGGCGGCCTGCTTCGCGCGCTCGCGGTGCACGTGCCGGCCGTCGTCGGGTTCTCGTTTCTGCACATCGCCGGGATGGAAGCCGTGCACTGGTGGCTGGCGTATTCCGCCGGGCGCCAGTATGCGCTCTGGTCGCAGCTCCAGCGCTCGGGATTGCTCTACGTGGACTGGGAAATGATGACGTATTGGGCCATTGTCGGGCTCAGCCATGCGCTCATCTATTACCGGGAGTCGCGCGCCCGGGCCGTCCGTGCGGTTCAGCTCGAAGCCAAGCTCATTGAAGCCCAGCTCAAGACGCTGCAGCAGCAGCTACACCCGCACTTCCTGTTCAACACGCTGCACGCGATTTCGTCGCTGATGCACAAGGACGTGCGCGCCGCCGACCGTGTGCTCATGCAGCTGAGCGATCTGCTGCGAATCACGCTGGAGCATCTCGGCCATCAGGAGGTCGCCCTCGAGGCGGAGCTCGGGGCGCTGTCGAAGTACCTCGAGATCGAGCGCACGCGCTTCGCCGATCGGCTGGTCGTCCGCTTCGACATCCATCCCGAGACGCTGGACACGCGCGTGCCGAGCCTGCTGCTCCAGCCGATCGTCGAGAACTCGATCAAGTACGGCGTGGCGCGGCGATCCGGCCCAGGACACGTCGACATCTCCGCCCGGCGCGAAGGCGACAAGCTGCGCCTCGAGGTGCGCGACGACGGCATCGGTCTGTCCGAGGACTCGCTCACCGCGCTCCAGAAAGGCATCGGCGTTTCCACCACCCGCGCGCGCCTGCAGCATCTGTTCGGCGCCGATTTCCGGTTCGAGTTCCACCGGCTCCCGCAGGGTCTCGCGGTCATCATCGCGCTTCCCTGGAGGACCGATCCGGACGTGCCGGCAGGGGGCAGTCCTCCCGGCAACGACGAAACTGCCGAACGCCGTTCAGGCGTTCGCGCCCACGGCTCGCCGGCGCCATCGGCCGGCTACTCGCGTCGCGCCCTGAAGCCGACGCTCACCTGACCGATCCGAGGATCCCAGCCATGAAAAAAATCCGGGTACTGATCGCAGACGATGAACCGCTCGCAAGGGAGAGGCTCGCAAGCCTGCTCTCGAATGAACCAGACGTCGAGCTCGTCGCGCAGGCACGCGACGGCGAAGAAGCCGCCACGGGGATTCACGATCACACACCGGATCTCGTGTTCCTCGACGTGCAGATGCCGCAGATGAACGGCTTCGAGGTGATCGAGGCGGTGGGCACCGACAAGATGCCGCTCGTCATCTTCGTCACCGCCTACGATCAGCACGCCCTGAAGGCCTTTCAGGTGCGCGCGCTCGACTACCTGCTGAAGCCGTTCGACCGCGAGCGGTTCACCGAGTCATTGCAGCGGGCCCGGAAGCAGATCGAACGGGACGAGACCGGCGATCTCGGGCGCCGGCTGCTGGCGCTGGTGAAGGATCTGCGCCGCGATCAGCCGCGATCGGACCGCCTCGTGGTCAAGTCCGGCGGCCGCCTCTTCTTCCTGCGGACGGATGAAATCGACTGGGTGGAGGCCGCAGGGAACTATGTGAGGCTGCATGTGGGCACGACCTCACATCTCCTGCGGGAAACGATGAACGCCATCGAAGGCCGGCTGGATCCCGAGAAATTCTTTCGAATCCACCGCTCCCGGATCGTCAACATGGAACGCATCCAGGAGCTCCAGCCCTGGCTGAACGGGGAATACGCGGTGCTGCTCCGCACCGGGACCAGGCTCACGTTGAGCCGTGGATACCGGGAAAAACTGCAGGACCGCCTCGGACGAGGACTTTAGGACGAACGCCCTTGCCCACCCGGCGTCACGCCTCGTGATGACGCAATCGTAATTCGTGTTCAGTTTGGTGACTCCGCGGTCTACGGGATTACCCCTAGGTCGCGGGGTTTCCGCCCAGAAATCGCGCGGCACTGCCCTTGCCTACTGTCGCGCTGGAACCCCGACCATTCGTGCGCTCAGGCAACCGCTTCTTTTTCGGGTGCTGATTCCCGTCATGAAACATACTTCTGTCGAAGTTTCAGTCGAAGACGTGGACCGCAGGCGGCGAGTGCTGTTCGTCAATGCCGATGCCGACCTGCGCGAGGTCGTGAGCCGCGTTCTCGAGGACGAGGGGTACGACGTCCGCGCTGTCGCGCACTCGGGACATGCCGTGCTGCTCAGTCGAACCAATCAGTTCGACGTCATCGTGGCGGATCTGAGCGGTCCGGACGTTTCGGGGCCGGTGCTCGCCGCGCAGCTCCGGCGCCACTATCCGAGGCTGACCGCGGTGTACGTCGCGAATGCGGGAACGCCCGAAGGCATGAGCCACATCGTGGTCAGGCCGTTCACGCGCGAGGATCTCCTCGAGCGAATCGAGTCCGCCCTGTCTGGCGTCGCGGCCTGAGGCCGTGCAGGCGAGTCAGCCTGCCCGTCAGCGCTTCGGCGGATCGACCAGCGCAACTCCAGCAGACTTCAGCCGGCCGTTGACAGCGGACAGTCTCGGCCCGGCCAGCTCCTCGAACTCCTTCACCCTCGTCGTCAACCCGGTGTCGAGCGCCGCCGCATTCGTGTTCTGCGACGCCGTGGGCGCGCCGCCGTACGCCATCACGGCGCCATAGAGATCATTCGAGAGCACGAGCCACTTCCCCATCCCGTCTCCGTACAGCAAGAAGGCGGGATCCGAGGATCCCGCCGGGTTGAACCAGAACGTCCCGAAACCCAGTGGTGGCGCTACTTCTTCGGCATCCTGAATAGCGCGTCGTCCACGGGGGCGTTGAATTCGACCTTGTCGATCGTCATCTGGGCGATCGGCTTGCCACCGATCGACTGTTTCACGCTGTGCGGAATCATGATGCCGTTTATCTGCTGGTAGTTCGACAGCTCGGTTTCGAGCGGCTGCTTCATGCCGGTGCCGATGTCGACCTCCGCGGTCGTTTTCAGCTCGATGCCGCTGGTCGCATCGAGGTAGTAGTGTGTCACATGACCATTCTTCATCGTCAGTTTGAGGTGATAGACCTCGGAGGCGGCGAGCTTCTCCTTGCCGACGAACTCGATGGTATGCCCCTTGGATTTGTAGTTGATCAGTGCGCCATCGAAATCGGCGCCGTTCTTCATCATCTCAGCCTGCGCCGCAGGGGTCTCCTGCGCGACATCGCTGCCCATCATCGGGTTGATGTACCAGGCGGTCGTTCCGTCGAAGGCCTGTACGAGCTGCTTGTCCTGCAGCATGATTTCCTGGCGGTTGTAGTTCGGGCGCTTCGCGTAAACCGTCAACGGCAGCTCCATGCCCTGCAGGGTCACCTTGCCGGTCATCTTCACCGAGTCCACCGATTTCCATTTCTCGGCGCCCCCTTTGGCCTGAAGGTTCTTGGCGACGATTTCATCAACCGTCTGCGCGTGCGCTGCGGCCGCCGCGCAGATCACCGCCACGACGAACACCGCACGTGAAACACAACGGCTCATCAAAGGCCTCCTCGAAAACGGTCAGGGCTGACGCTGAGCGCAATTGTACCGGCCCGGCCCAGGCATTTGTAAAGCTTTCGGTCCAGGGAGGTTCGAGCTCGTGAGTGAGCGAGCGGAGAGATGAAGTACATGGGGAGACGACTCGACGCCCCCCCATAAGAACCCGGCTGCCCTGCGTTTACTTCAGCGCCAGGCTAGACTGTCCGCCGCGCCATCATTCTGTAGAGCGCGAGCAGGATTACGGCTCCGAGGATCGACAGCAGCCAGCTCGCACCTTCGCTCGGGCCAATGAAGCCCATGGCTCGACCGATGAAGCCGCCGATCAGCGCACCGGCGACGCCGAGCAGAATGGTGATGATGAAGCCTCCCGGGTCACGGCCGGGCATCAGGAGCTTCGCAATCACGCCAACCACGAGACCAAACAGAATCCAAGTGATAATCCCCATCAGCTTCCCTCCAATACTCCAAGCCGCCGGTGTTGCAAGCGTGGCACCAATGCACCGGACCGGAAGAGGTTCTAGCTCTACTGCGCCAGTTTCTTGTCCAACTCTGCCCTGGGGATCCAGACGCCGTTCACCATCACACCAGCAATCATGACGCTGTTCGAGATGTCATCGAGAGGGTTACGGTCGAGGAGCAGGAGGTCGGCGCGCTTGTTTGGCGCGACTGTACCGGTCGTGGATTCTGTGCCGAAATAGCGAGCCACGTTCACCGTCCCGGTCTGCAGCGCCTGAAACGGCGTCAGGCCGGCTTTGACGACGGACTGCAGCTCGCGGTGCACGGAAAAGCCCGGAACGTTCCACCACTGCGGCGCATCCGAGCCGAGGGCAAACGGCACGCCGGCGTCGAACAGCCCTTTCAGGAGCTTCCGCCGAAGGGCCAGGAACTTCTGGCGATCTTCGGCTGAAAACTCCTTCATCAGGTTCTCCTTCTGCCCGACCCATTTCGCGAGCACGTCGGCGGCGATGTACTTGATTTCCGGCCACTTGGACATCGTGTCCGCATCCTGCTCCCCGAGCAGGCTGTCGAACAGGCTCTGGGTCGGGACGATCCACGTGCCAGCCGCCTTGGTTTCGGCGATCAGCTTGGGGATCCTCGACTCGTCAATCACGCCGGTCAGATTGGCGCCGAAGAAAGTCGACTTCGTGGCTTCCTTCGCAAGCGCTTCAACGTACCCGTCCATATGGTCGATGCTTCGATACTTCGCTTCGAGGGCGCGGTGCAGCCCGACATCGGCCGGCACGTGTCCGGCAAACGGGATCTTGAGCTCATCCGCCTTGCGATCGATCGCGTCGAAGACCTCTCGAGTGACGCCGGGCAGAATCTTGAGCAGGTCATAGCCGGCCGCCTTCTGCGCCTCGACGGCAGCCTCCCCTGCGGCGACCGAGGGCACGCTGCTCCCGCTCAATGCCGGGCCTGCGGCGTAAATCCTGGGTCCGAGGAGCTCACCTTTGGCCACCCGGTCGCGCAACGTCAGGTGCCGGGGATCGCCCTGCATCCCCCGGATCGTTGTCGCGCCGCCGGCGATGTAAAGGAGCAGCGTTCGTTCGGAGGCCGCCTCCGGAGCCTTTCCTCCGGGAATGTGGGCGTGCATCTCCGCGAGGGCGGGCATGAGGAACTTGCCGCGGCCATCGACTTCGGCGGCGCCGGCCGGCGCTTTGATGCCCTTCGATGCGCCGATCTGGTCAATCCGTCCGTTGCGGACGACGACGGTCTGGTCGCGGAGAACCACGTCGCGATCCATCGGCAGCACGCTGACATTGGTGAAGATCGTCACGCCCGCCGTCTGCGGCTGTCCCGACGGGTGGGCTGTGGCCCAGACCGCGGCCACCACAAGAGCAAGAGCTGGCTTCTTCATCCAGTAATCTCCCTTGCGGGATACTGTGACCGGTCACGGCCATTTGTAAAGCCTGTGTCTCGCCCCTCCGTTTTCCCGTAGTACCTCCGGGCTAGCGAACGGTGATTACCGACTCGACGATTGAACCGGCGGTGTCCTTTGCCGTCATCCGATGGCGGCCGGGAACGAGCCGCCACTCGAGTGAGGACTCGGAGCTCGCCGTGCCGATCGACACACCGTTCACACTCCATTCGATGCTCGTTGGCCTGGGCGCGACGACGCGAAGGGGAAGCGTTTGAAAATCACGGCGCAGGGTCGGATCGATCAGGTACGTCGCGCCGGCCGGTGGATTCACCAGCTCGAGGGCCCGACGCTCTCGAGGCGTCTCGACGGCGGCCCTGTGAACCGCGTGTTTCACGATCATCCCGTCCGGACGCGAGCCCACGTCCTCTCTCGCACGATTCCGGCGCGCCCACTCGCGATACCGCGGCGGCCACACCACCAGTACCCCGTCGTCTGACAGATGGTGCCAGCTGCACGGGACGTTCTCTCGATCGCCAGGCAGCCACTCACGCCGCCGCACCGGGCACCAGCTGTTCGCGTCCTCTCCGGACAGCGCGCAGATCTCGCGGTCGCGCAGCGACGAATCGGGCGAGGTGAGCGGCTCGTCGATGTCCCCGCTGCGTTTGTGGGCGGCGAGCAGGACGGACTGGAAGATCGGTGCGGCGCCGGTGACACCGCTGGAGTTGCGCAAGGGATGGCGATCGAAGTTGCCGACCCAGACGCCAACCGTGACTCGACGCGTGTAGCCCACTGTCCAGTTGTCGTGGTAGGCCTGGGACGTGCCGGTCTTCACGGCGACGGGAAACGGGAACTCGAGACTGTTCCCGCGGCCGAAGATGTACGCGCGCGCGTCGTCGTCGGAAAGCACGTCTGTGATCCAGAACGCGGTCCGCGGCGAGACGAGCGAGCGTGAATCGGCAGCAGGTGACTCACGCTGAATGTAGGTCGGGGGCAGCCAGACGCCGCCGCGAGCGAGCGCGGCATAACCCGCCACGAGCTCGTCGAGACGGACTTCGGCGTTGCCAAGCGTGAGGCCCAGCCCATAGTGCGCCGCGTTCTGGTCGAAGGTCGAAAAACCGGCGCGGCGCAGGAACCGGAGCAGGGCCGGGATGCCGAGCTCCGAGGCGAGCGACACGGCCGGCACGTTCTCCGATCCAGCCAGCGCCGCGCGGGCCAGCAGCGGGCCGCGATAGCGGCCGTCGTAGTTTCGCGGCGAATAGACGATTCCCTCCTCCGCGGTCGGGAAGTGCATGGGCACGTCCGGGAGCACGGTCGCGGGCGTGAATCCCTGTTCGAACGCCAGCGCATACGTGAAAGGCTTCAGCGTCGAACCAGGCTGGCGCAGCGCTCGCGGGCCATTAATGGAACCGCCGCGCTCCACGTCGAGGTAATCGCCGGATCCCTCCCAGGCGAGCCACTCCCCGCGCGCGTTGTCGAGCACGACGACGGCAACGTTCGCGGCTCCGTGACGCTGGAGCGCCGCGCGATTGCTCTTGATGATGCCGGCGATGTCCTCCTGCAGGGCCGCATCGAGCGTGGTCTCGATCCGGGCCGGACGTGGAGCCCTCGCCTCGGCGAGCACCATCTCCACGAAGTGCGGCGCCAGGAAAGGCCTGCGGTCGCGCGCGAGATTCAAACGCTCCTGCCGCGCCTGCTCCAGCTCCGTCGCGGTGAGCGCCCCGGCCGCCAGCATCCGGCGCAGGACCACGCGCTGCCGTGACGTGGCCAGCGCCTCGTGGCGATACGGGTTGAAGCCCGACGGACGCTGCGGCAGACCGGCGAGAAACGCCGCCTGCGCCGGCGTCAGCATTCTCGATTCGACGCCGAAGTAGACGCGGCTCGCACGCTCGAAGCCACTGATCTGATTGCCGTAGGCCGCGAGATTCAGATAGAGGGCGAGAATCTCCCGCTTGCTCAACCGATGCTCGAGCCGCAGCGCAATGATGGCTTCATTGATCTTTGCGCTCCAAACGCGATGGCGACCGGGCGCGCGCCGGAGCAGCAGCAGCTTCGCCACCTGCTGGCTGATCGTCGATCCTCCTTCGACGATGCCGCGTTCCGCGACATTGCGCCTGACCGCCCGTCCGATCGCGATCGGATCGACGCCGACATGGCTCCAGAACCGGTGATCCTCGGCCGCGACGGTGGCGGCCGCGACCACGCCAGGTATCGTCTCCGCGCTCAGCTGCAGCGCCCGTGTGCCGTCGCCCGACAGCGCCTCGTACAAGGGCACTCCCCGGCGATCGACGACGACCGTCGATTCCGCGACGGGCGAATCGAGCAGCCCTGCCGGCAGCGGGCCGCAGCGGAGCCAGAGCAGTGCGCCGGCGAGTGCGAGCGTCCCGCCGATGAGGATCTGCCGCCTGCCCAGCCTCCGCCAAAGGCTACGGCGGGTCCGCCGAAGCTTCTGCGAGGGCGGAAACACCGAAGCCACGAGGTGCTGCGACATCTTCCGCCTGAAGGCGGAAGCCACGCGATTGATGGTCCTGGCGAAGGTCTTCACCGCTGCACCGTGATCACGGCCGACGCCGTCCGGCCAAAGACTTCCGGCTCGTACATCTCTTCGGCGCGTGCCGGCGCCGTCCTGAACGTTCCTGCGGTCGTCGCGCGGACGATGTAACTGAACTGATGGCGGCCTTCGGCAAGTCGTGTCGCGAACAGCTGGACGCGGTCGTCATGGCGCTCGATGTGATCGAATCCGCCGCGCTGCCACCACGACTCCCACGAATCCGCGTCATCCGCGTCCGACTCGTTCTGCTGCAGCGACCGCGCGGAGGTCGCGAACCAGGACTCGAGCGGCTCGAAGCCGGCGGGCAGGGGATCCGTCACGGCGACGAACCGGCGTTCCTTCGTCAAGTGGAGCGTCAGCGTGACGCGGACGAGATCGCCGGCCTTGTAGGTCGTCGCCGCCGGCCGGGTCCCCTCCTCGACGTATGGCTCGTACGCGCGCTCGACCCGGAAACCGCTGTCGAGATCCTTCTGATAGAGCTCGTCGGCCGCGTAGCGGAGCCTGGTCGTGTAGAACAGGGTCCCGGCGCCGTCGCGCGCAAAGGTCAGCGGCCGATCGGCTCCGGGCTTTGCCGTGGCGAGCACCTGCGACATCGGGATTTGCCTGGTCGTCGATCCGGTCGTGCGTCCCTTGAACTGTTCGCGCGCGAGGACGCCATCGCCGAGCATCACGACCGCCGTGAAGTCGGGCACAACCGTTTCGTAGCGCCGGTAGTACGCGACCAGCGATTCCATCGCGTGCGCGTTCTCCTGTGTATTGCCCCAGCGGCCGTGCTTCCGGGCGGCCATCATCCAGCGCACCATCGGCCGGATCTGCTCGAGCCCGACCGAGGCCTTGACGAGGGAGTTGAGCACGATCGCCGTCGACCGCACGTTGGAGTTCCAGAACCAGAGCAGATACGGGTCGCTCAGCTCTTCGACATGCGCGCTGCCGGCCTCGGGGAGGACGGCGTTCACCATTCGCCGGCGGAGATCCTCGACGCGCCCGCCGGCCGTTTCACCCTTGGTCAGCAGCGCGTCGTGGAGATAGGCGAGCGCAAAGACCGGCATGCGCTCGCGGTACCCGTAAAGGCGGGTGAGATTCGAGTCCTGGTTCCGGCCACCCTCGACCAGCACCTTGACCGCGAACGCCTGCCAGGCGGTGTAGGCCGGCCACCACCCTTCGTTCGTCGGCGGCGGCAGCGCGAGCTGCCGTTCGAGATAGCTGTAAGCCCGATCGCGCATCCCGCGGTCGACGTCGTACTTCAAATCCGCCGCGGCTTTGAAGACGTGCAGCAGGTAGCTCGTGAGATACGGCGATCGATGCGCGCAGGCGCCGGGCCAGTACGCGAAGCCGCCGTCGGGACACTGATACCGCTCGAGCTCGCGCAGCGTCTGCTGCACCGCCGGCCGCATCTTCGCCGTGTCCACTCCCGGCAGCGTGAACGCGTCGCCGAGATCAGCGGCAAGGAGCATCGCCAGCGCGCGCGAGCCTCGCTGCTCGGCGCAGCCGTACGGATACTCGACCAGGTACCGCGCCCCTTCGCCGAGGCCGACCATCGCCGTCGACGACATCTCCACGTGCAGGCCGCCGTACCCGGGAACGACGCCGCGAGGAATCGTCAGCGTCTCCCCGCCTTTCTGCACATCGCCGGCCACCTGACCGTAGCCGGCCACGGTTTCAGGAGAGACGAGGATTTCCACCGGGATCACGTCTTCGAACGCGTCACTCTCGTTGCCGATGCGTGCGGTCATCTGCACGCGCGCCCGGCCGACGGCCTTGGCCATCGCGTCGAATCGCGATTCGATCGAGCCGCCGGCCGCAATCGTCACCGTCTGTTGCGCGGCGCCGTTGAACTCGAGGATGTTGGTGTCGAGACTGCGAATGGTCACCGTCGCGGCTCCGGCAGCCGGCAGCTGACTCGTGACGACGGCGCCGAACAGCGCCTTGTCGCCAACGGCCAGGAAACGCGGGAACGCCGGCTTCATCGTCAGGGGCTTGTTGACGCGCACTTCGCTGTCGCCGCTGCCGAAGCGCGAGGCACGATCGCCGGCCACCGCCATGATGCGGTAGGTGGTCAGCGATTCGGGCAGCTTGACGTCAACGGTCGCGCGGCCGTTGTTGTCGGTGGTCACCGAGCCGATCCAGAACGCGAGCACGCGGAAGTCCTTCCGCATGCCGCCGCCATCGACGCCGCCGCCCCCTCCGTCCGTCTCTCCCTTGGGCGTCAACACGCGCCGGCTGATGATCCGCTGGCGGCTGTCGCTGTTGCTGATCTGCAGCGCTTTGTGGACGTAGACGGACCCGAGCACGTCGGGCGTGCGGTAGGCCGTCAGCGACAGGACGCCATAATCCACGGCCCAGAGCGTGACCTCGCTCGGCGCGGCACGGCCCTGATGATCCTTGACCTCGAGCCGGACCTGCGCGTCGTTCGCCGGCCGGTATTCCTGGCGGTTCGCCGCCACTGAGACGGTCAGCCGCTTGGACGCATCCTCGACTTCGAGCTCGACGTAACCGAGGCGGAATGCCGGCTTTCCTGGATCGCTCGGATCCTCGATCGCGTACGGACCTCCTTTGGGCGCGTCCGTCACCGGCTCGGCCGCCGCGGCGCTGCGTCCCTTGATCAACAGCACGGAGACGTAGACATTGGGAATGTCCGCGTCGGCGATGGGGATCGAGATGGACTCCTGGGTCGACGTCAGCGCGAACTGCCGGTGAGAGCGGATGCCCTCGCGCTCCGTCGTCACGAGCGCGGTCGCCTGTTCCCACGGCGACTGGATCATGATGCGCGCGGTATCTCCCGGCTTGTAGCGGGGCTTGTCGGCGACGAGGTCGATGCGATTGTGATCGTAGCGCTGCCAGGCGGTATAGCCGCTGCCGAGCGAGTAAAAGGATGTCCTGGTGACCGCGAACCGCCCGGACGCTTCACGCGCCGTGGCTTCGAGCTCGAAATAGCCGCCGCTCGCCAGCGGAACGTTCAACGGCACCGGCTTCTCCGCCGAGGTGATCGTCCAGGATCCCGCCGGCACAGCCTTCCGCTCTGTCTCCCAATCGAAAAACCCGTTGCCGACGGCGCGCCGGACGCTGTTCCACTGGATCTGCGTCAGCTTGATTTCGATCGGCACACCCGCAACGATCGCGCCCTTCGGCGAGACCGCGATCAATTCCGTCGCCAGTCCGGTCTTCTGATCGACGAAGTAGGCGGGACGCCGCACGCCGACATACCACGGGGCGGGATCGACCGTGATGCTCGCGCGATTGGCGATGTGCTGCCGCGAGACGTCCTCGATGTCCGCTTCGAGCGTATAGCTGTAAGGCACGCCGGCATCGAGCTTCGTCTCCAGGTCGAGAGCCAGCTCACCGGATTGCGAGGTCTTCGCTTCGCGGCTCACGACCGCGGTCGGATCGGGCTCGCGCTCCCTCCAGCCGACGAACGTCCAGCGGTCGCCGTCGGGCAGCGCGTCCTGCACCGCCTGCGGCGCCGAGTAGCCAGGCGTCCGGGTCCACGTCCACGTCGCCGGACGCGCCGGCATCGCCGCGCCGAAAAGGTACTTCGCGGAGACCGAGGCTTTGACCTTGTCCCCGGCCATGTGGCTCGCTCCGGTCATCGTCACGTCCACGCGGAAATCCGGACGACGGTATGCCGCCACGAGGAAGGAGCCGTTGACGGACTTCTCGGACAGCACGTAGTCGTCCATGTCCGGCCCGGGCTCGTCGCCGGGCCGCAGGTCTTCCGGTTTCTTCGGTTTCGGTTTGTCGCTCTCCAGGATTGCCCGCACGGAGTAGCCGCCAAGATTCCCCTCGGCGGGCAGCGTCATCGTCCACTCCGCGCTGCTCCAGCCGTTCACCTTGACGGTCTGTTCGATCACGACGCGACTCTGGGTGTCGCGGACGGAAATGAACACCGGCGTGCCGGCAGGCAGGAGCCGGATCCCTTGCGGCGCGTTCAGCCGGAGGATCGCCTTGAAGTGAACCTCCTCGCCGAGCCGGTAGACTCCGCGATCGCTGAACACCGTGCCGCGGAGCATCGGATCCGCCTGACGGAGGTTGAACGCGACGTCGAAGTCCCACGGAGAGATGCCCTCGTTCCAGTCACTGCCGACGTAGGCAACGTCGCCGTCCTTTTCAGCCGTCACGATGAACGAGAATCGCCACCAGTCGTCCCGGTCGCGGAGCGAGGGCGTCCGGGGCGCGATCGCCACGCCGCCGGCATCCGTGCTGCCGGTCCACACCGCCTTGTTGTCGCGGTCGACGATCGAGACCCGCGCGCTCGCGACGGGAACGCCGTTATCCAGCCGCGTAACGAAGACGAGTGTGTTCTGCGGGCTGTCCTTGACCGTGATGCCGAGATTCGTCACCTGCACGATCGAGGCGCGTATCCGGTCTTCCCGGCTCATCCTCGCCGCGCGCTCGATCGGCGTGCCTTCTTTCACCGCCGCCCACACCAGACCCGCGCCGGACTCGTTCAGCACACCCGACAGATCGATGCCGTGCGACTGGATCCGATCCGGCGTCACGTTCAGCTTCCGTTGAGTGCCCTGCGACGCCGGAGCCAGGCTGAACGGCGGCACGCTGTAGTCACCGTCGGTCCGCTGCAGCCGCCGGATCGTGGGCATGAGGTCGGGCAGCGCGATGCGCTGCGACCACTGCGTGACGGTCCGGAAGTTTCTCGCGTAGAACGGCAGCTGCTTCCCGCCCGAGTGTTCCCAGACGCCATGTCCGTCGCCGAAGCTGGTGAAGGCGCGTTCGTGCCAGTTCTCGACGGTGCCGGACCAGGTATAGCCAAGCGTCTGGCCGTCGATGGACTGCAGCGACGGCGCGATGCTGATGGCAAACGTGCGGGCCGCAGGTTGACGGTCGAAGCCGGCGTCCTCGAGCGAGAACGACTGGCTTTCGTCCTGCTGATACTCGGGCTTCGGCTGCCCGGGCTTCACCCTGGCTGCGGGAACCGGCTTGGATGAATTGGTGACATCGACGGCCTGGACGGCGGCCGCAAATGCGGAGGCCTTGACGAGGCTGCGCAGCTCCAGCCCGTTCTCCCGATCCGCGGGACATGCCGACGTGCAGAAAAAGCCCTTCACGAAGAACGTCGGCTCCGCCTGAATCGTGTGCTCCGCTGAACTTGCCGGCTTTTCCGGACCTGCCGGCGAGGGCACCGTCGGCGCCACGGAGACGCGGACCCAGGCATCGGGCGGCACACCGGTCATCGTCTCGAGGACGACGAGGTCCGCGGATGGGGGAAACAGTTTCCTGTCCCAGTCCGCGGTCGGACGCACGGTGACCGGCGCTCGCGAGCGCACGACGGCGCGGGTCGCGTCCACCTTTGCGTTGAAGCGGGCGATGGAAGTCGGATCGATGGCATTCAGCCGGGCCAGCCCCTCGGTCGGCAGAGAGGGAGCGGTCCACTCGTGCGGCTCGAATTGCGCGCTGATGTGAGGCGCGACGTCGGCGACGCGGACGGGCTGATTGAACCGCAGCAGAATCACCATCGGCGCGCCCGCACGTCCGCCGCGGCGGTACCAGTTCGTCTGCAGCAGCTTCACGGTCGGCGTCGTGAAGCTGAATCGATGGCTCTCCGCGAGGCGCCGGCCGCTCACCGCGGTCGCGGTCGAATCGATCGTGACGTCGTACTTCGTCGCGTAGGGCAACGGGCGCTTCGCGTCGGGGGTGAAAATCAGAATCGTCGTCCCCGACCAGCGGAAGGTTCCGGGGATAGCGGGCCTGACGGCGAAGAACGGAGCGGTCACCCGCTCGGGAATCCTGCCAAGCGTGACCATCGGCTCCGAGAACACCACGCGTATTTCGTTGGCTTCCGCCAGCGACGCGACCTCCCCGGTCGGACCCGCGTTGACGATCCGTAATGGCTGAGCTCCGGCGGACTGAGCCCAGCTGGAATCGGGCAACAACCCGAGACACAGGAACAGACCAAGGACGCGTAACAGAAGTGTGCGCATCATGACGGACCTATTGAGCTGTGAAGGAGAGAATGAAAGCGGGGGGCGACGTGAGCCGCATACGTGCTTCAGTGTGATTAGACACCAAAGGTTGGGAGACGGATTCTTGCAAGTTACAGGGCGCGAGTACTAAGTAAAAGGCGACAAGTACAACGGAACGCGTTCCGTTGTACTTGTTCCTTCCAACTTGCCACTTGTCCTAGGCGTGTGCGCGGCGGCGGTCCGGGACGGCGAACAGCGTCGGCATCCGCTTGCGCATGGCGTCGACCGCCCGTGTGCCTGGCGTCGTACCGAGCGCGATCGTCGAGATCGCGTAGTAGCCCAGACCGATGGCGCCGGCGGTCGTCCAGAAACCGGTATCGAGAAGAACCGAGATTCCGGTTGCCAGGGCGAGTGCGTTCACGGTGTCCACGCTGGCGGCGACGGTACGCGGCGCCAGGCGAATACGCCGCAAGCGTGCCTGCTCCTTTTTCTGCCGCCCGGCCGCCCGGCGGTCGCCCTCAGGCGGAATCATCGCCGGTTCGAGGGAAACCGAGTGCCCGATCAAATCGCCATGCGCTTTGATCAGCCGATCGGCGCGCCGGTCCCCGATCGGGAACAAGCGACAAAATTCGTCAATCACCTCGTCGGGGTTGAGACCAACCGCGAGGGCGTAATCGCGTATGAACGCGCGTGCGAAGATGCCGGTCGGCCAACGCGAAAAATCGGTACGTTCGAGCCCTTCCCAGAGCTCTGCACCGACCTTGGTCACCGAAGCGATGGTTTCGATCGAAATGCCGCGGCGCTCACGTTCGCTCCGCAGCCGAGGACCAAAGGTATCCCTGTCGGACATGGCTGGTGCTCGACATCGGAGCAAGAGCCGCGCCCACAGACAAACCTCGATTTTCGGCCGGACACGGAGCCAGCTGATCCAATATGTCGCAGTTTTGTAATCCAACTGACCGATTTCGCATTGAGGTTTCCGCGGTCACCGATCGCGCACGCGCGTCGTCGATATCATTCCTCTGACATGGCTACGTACTGTCTGAGCGTCCACGCGAGCTATCGATGCCAGCACGCGGGCGAGTGCTGCACGGCCGGATGGCCGATTCCGATCGACTCGGAGCGTGTGTTCGAACTTCGTACGCGGGGGCTGTTGACGGACGCGCACACACGGGCGCTTCGCGACGAGGACGGCATGGCAGTCTCGCTGCGTAAGACATCGAAGGGCGCGTGCGTGTTCTACGGAATCGAACACGACGGCCTCTGCGGGATTCAGCGAGATGCCGGCGCGCGCCTGATGCCATCGGCGTGCCGCAACTTCCCCCGCGTCGCACTTCGCGATCCGCGGGGTATCTTCGTCACGCTCTCGCACTTTTGTCCGACTGCCGCCGGACTCCTGCTCTCCGCCGACGCGATCGCCATCGTCCTCGCCCCAGCGTCGATCTCGCTCGACGGCGAGGTCGAGGGTCTTGATGCCACCGGAGTCATGCCGCCGCTCCTGCGATCGAATATGTTGATGGATTGGGACGGCTACGGCGTCTGGGAACGCGAGAGCCTCGCCGTGCTGAACGATCGCAGATACTCGGCACGGGCCGCGCTCGACATCATTTCAACTGCGACGCGCCACGCACGCACCTGGTCGCCCGGCAGACAGACGTTGTCCGCACACATCCTGGAGGCATTCAATCGAACGCGATCCGAGAGCGTGAGCGTCGAAAGGTTGGCGCACGGACCATTGGAGCAGCCGCGCAAGGCGTTCCTGGCCTCGCACGTGTTCGCGAGCTGGGCGGCGTACCAAGGAGATCTGAGCGCCGTCGTCGAACAACTGGAGCTGGCATTGTCGCTCCTCGGCAGCGACCTGACCGACCAGCCATCTTTCATCGCCGCCGTCCGCGCGGCAGACTGGCGCCTGCGCCACAACGGAGAGCATGTCCGTCCTCGATCGCTTTCTTCGCTACGTCGTCATTGACACGCGTTCCGACGAACGTTCGACATCGTGCCCGAGCACTCCGGGCCAGCTCGTATTGATGCGTCTGCTCGCGGATGAATTGCGGGCGATCGGGCTCGAAGACGTGACGCTCGACGAGCACGGGTATCTGATGGCGACGATACCGGCGACGGCTGGAGCGGAGGAGGCCCCGACGATCGGCTTCATCGCCCACGTCGACACCTCCCCGGAGATGCCGGGATCGAACGTGAAGCCGATCGTTCACGAAAACTACGACGGCCGGGATCTCGTGCTGCCCGACGACCCGTCCGTGGTACTCCGGGAACGCGACAATCCCGCACTGCCGTCGCAACGCGGGCACGACATCGTGACCGCGTCCGGATTGACCCTGCTCGGCGCCGATGACAAGGCAGGCGTCGCCGAGATCGTGACCGCGGCAGAGTATCTTCTGCGGCATCCGGAGGTTCGCCACGGCAAAGTCCGGATCGGGTTCACCCCGGACGAAGAGATCGGCCGCGGCGCCGACCGCTTCGACGTCGCGCGGTTCGCCGCGGTCCGCGCTTACACGCTCGACGGCGGCAGCCGCGGGGAGCTGGAGTACGAGAGCTTCTCCGCCGACGCGATGACCTTGACCTTCGCCGGCTTCAACACCCACCCGGGATACGCGAAGGGACGGATGGTCAACGCAATCCGGCTCGCCGCCCGCTTCGTCGATCGTCTGCCGTTCGACGGCATGTCGCCGGAGACGACGTCGGGGTACGAGGGGTTCGTGCACCCGTACCAGTTCGAGGCGTCGGTCGATCGAACCCGGGTAAAGCTGTTGATCAGGGACTTCGCCACGTCAGAGCTGAAGGTCAAGGAGGCGATCGCGGAGCGGATCGCGCGAGAGGTCGTCGCCGGACAGCCGGGCGCGTCGGTCGAGATCACAGTCGAGGAGTCCTACCGGAATATGCGCGAAGTGCTCGAACGTCATCCCGACGCGATCGAGCACGCGCGCGAAGCCATGCGCCGCGCCGGGATCGAGCCGATCGAGAAGCCGATAAGAGGAGGCACCGACGGTTCGCGGCTGTCGTTCATGGGGCTGCCCACCCCGAACCTGTTCGCCGGCGAGCACAACTTCCACTCCCGCCTCGAGTGGGTCTCGGTCCAGGACATGGAGAAGGCGGTTGAAGTGATCGTCGGCTTATCTGGAATTTGGTTTGAACAAGTAGCAAGTGAGCAAGTAACAAGTTTCAAGCAGCAAGTACAACGGAACGTATTCGCTCGAATCGCGAAACGTTCCGTTGTACTTGTGCCTTGTTCCTTACAACTTGAGACAGTCACTGCAGCGTGAAGTTCACCGTCGTGGTCATGATGACGGGGACGGCCTGGCCGTTGAGCAGGGTGGGCGTGAACTTCCACTGACGCACGGCGTCCACGGCCGCATCGTCCAGCATCGGGATCGAGCGCAGGATCCTGGTTTCGCTGACGCTGCCATCGGGCTCGATTCGCGCCTCGATAATCACCACGCCTTGAACCCCAGCTATCTGAGCATCCTGCGGATACGCGGGGCTGACGTGATGCGTTTTTAGGGGCGGCTTCATGTCGCCGCCGATGCGCAGCGCGCCGTCCGACGCCACCCCCGAAGCGCCACCTGGAGGCGGCGGGGGGGGGGGCGGCGGCATCGCCGCGGCCTGCTGGGGACCAACCGGCACGCTAACCGAGAACGCAATCGGGCCCTCTGCCGGCGGCGCGTACTGCCACTGCCGGACTGCTCGCAGCGCCGCCTCGAACACGCGCTCGACCGCCGCGCGAGCCTGCTCGGAAGGAACGCCGTGGGTGGTAGTGCCTTGTCCGGTCATGTTCGGCAGGTCGCGGGTCGTGTAAAACGCCCCTGACATCCCTCCCTTGCCGGGCATGTGCGATCGAGAAGCCTGCGACTCGCGTTTCGGCAATCCGCCCTGACTCATCGAGCGTCAGGCGCACCGTCACATTGCCCCGCATTCCAATCGCTTCGGCCTCATTCGGATAATCCGCCGGCACATGATGCGTACGGCGAGGAATCGGGTTCTCTGGCGTGATGGGTTTGGCTTGCTGTTCCAACGGCCCTGGCTGCAACAATTGCGGCGGGGACGCAGGCGCCTGCGTGAGAGGAAAGGCCTCAATCGAATACCAGCCGGCCGACAGCACAGCAGCAACGGACAACGCACTACACGCGACCACCCGTTTCGCGGACATGACCGCCTCCTTCGAGATCAGAATCATTCGATGCATCAGGTGCCTCCGCCGCGCGAAGGCAGTTGCCGCAAAGAGCGGCGGCCGATCGGCATACGCGAGCAGCGCGTTCAGATAGTTTCGGCGTGAGCCGGTCGCAGAGAATCGCGAGCTCGTCGACCACCTCTTCACGCGTCCTTTGAATCCTCGACAGGAGGATCCACACGGCCGGATGGAACCAGAACACCGCGCGCAGCGCCTCTTCGGCGACCGTCCATATCCAGTCGCGGCGGCGCACATGCCATAGTTCGTGGGCCAGCACGGCACGCTGGATTGACGCGGGCTCCTCCTTCATCGACTCGGGCAGCAGCACTACGGGACGACGGAAGCCGAACGTGACAGGCTGGCCGAGCGCCGCGACATAGCGGATGGTCGGAGACACTTCGATGATGCGCTGCAGGTCGTCGCACGCATCGTTGACGCATGCAGCTTCGCCGGCGCGCCGCAGTCGGCGGAGGCGAATCACGCCCGCGCCGATCCAGAGCAGCCTCGCGCCGGCGCCCGCGATCAGCAGAACCGCGAGAGTGGCAGGCCATTGCTGCGAAGGCGCGAACAGCGCCCCCGCTCCAACGATCAGCTGAGAATCCGCGGAAGGCGCTCGCCGGCCTGAAGGCGCTGCTGGCCCGCGGAGGACGCCGCTTGAGGTCGTTCCGGATCCCGACGGCGCCAGGGCGTACGGCTGCACGAATGGCAGAAGGAGGCAGACCGCGAGAACGATTCGAAGGAACACGTAGCGCACGGCCGGCGCGTCCAGCCGCGTGAGCTTGAGCGCAAGCAGGGCCGCCGCGACAATCGCCGCGACCTGCGCGCTCCACGAGATGACATTCGAGATGTTCAGCAGGTTCATTCGTCGATCTCCTGCGCCAGCCGGCGGATGGTTTCCTTGTCGTCCTTGGAGAGCCGGCCGTCCCTGGCGAGCTGGACCAGCAGCGGCGCGGCCGCGCCGTCGAAGACCCGGTCGAGGAAGTCGCGGACCATCGCCCCGATCACCTGATGCCGCGGCTGCGACGGGCGGTACTGATACGCGCGGTCGATCCGCGTCTTCTTCAGAAAACCCTTCTCTTCCAGGATCTTCATCATCGTCATCACGGTGGTGTAGGCGATGTCGCGTCTCGTCAGCAGCGCCTCGTAGACCTCGCGGACGGTCGCTTTCTCGAGCCGCCACACGACTTTCATGATGGCCAGTTCGTTGGGGGTCAGCGTCGGGTGGGCTTGTCTCATGTCTTGACTACTAAGTAGTTAGTATTTAGTAGGCGAGATTGTCAAGCGGATTCTTGCGGGAGCGCCGGTCGGGTCAGTGGTTGGACTACCGAATGGTGGTGCTCAGCGGTCCGCTCAGCCTGCTGCGAAACAGCGGAGCTTGCCGGATCTGACCATCGTCAGTCCGCACGGTTTCCCGATCCGTCTGGCGGGCGGCGGTCCCGTCGTTGCCGAGCTCGAACTCCGCCACGACCGGAGCGTGATCGCTCGTGCCGACGTCACGCTGAACCACGCACCGTCCGACCTTGTCGAAGATGGACTGGCTGGCGAGCAGATAGTCGAGGCGCCATCCGATGTTCCGCTGGCGCATGTTGCGCCACGGCGCCCACCACGTGAACATCTGATCGTTGTCGGGCTCGAGCGCACGGCCGACGTCGACGAGGCTGTGGCCGATTATCCGCTCCAGCAGCTCGCGCTCTTCGGGAAGCTGACCGATGGCCCGCGGCTTCCGCTCCTTGGGATGGACGTCCATGTCCGTACGGGCGATGTTGAGATCGCCGCATAGAACGATCGATAGAGCTTGCGACCCGATCGACGCAACGAACTGCTCGAGCGAGCCAAGGAACTGCATCTTTGCCGGAAAGTCCTTCCCACCATTCGGCACGTACACCGACGCGACCGTTACCTGCGGGAGCGTGACCAGGACGATTCGGTTTTCATAGTCGAAGGCCGGATGCGTGAAGACCGGACGCTCCGGGGCGATTGACTTGCTGACGTGCAGCGCGACACCGGAGTATCCCTTTCCGCCGTGCCAGTAACACCAGTACCCTTCGATTTCACAAAGCCAGACCGGGAGCTGATCCAGCGTGGCCTTGATTTCCTGCAGGCAGATGACGTCGGGCCGCTCCTGCTCGATCCAGTCTTGCAGCTGAGCCTGCCGGGCGCGGATTCCGTTGACGTTCCAGGTCGCGATTTTCATGCGTCTGTCGGCGCACGGCATCGCTCCCGTCAGCCTGGCTGGCAGAGATGCAGTGAGTGCGCGTCCAGATCAAACTCTATCCCGACGCTGGCGGTCGCGCCGCTACGGGCGTGGCGTCTGGTGCGGCGGGGGTGGCTTATCGCGCGTCAAGGCGGGAACGACGTTCCCGTCGACATGGGAGGGATCGGGGCAGTCGGCGTTCTTTGCGTCGACGATCACGACGATCTCGTCGCGATACGTCTCATAGATACCGGCAAGACAACCGCAGGCCAGTACGCGGCTCGAGAGTCCTCGCCTGATCCGCATGATGCTTTCTTAGACCGATGGTAACCGGTGAAAGTTTGATCGAATTCAGATGCGTATCTGCATCTCTATCTTCCGGTTTACGCCTTCGCGACGCGAATTGCTTGAGCTCCACCCGGACCGGAATCAGCGAACGCAGCCGATCCCATCTCCGAATATGTCGGATCGAGGAGCCCAATGCGTGAGGGAGCGCGACACGGTCGTTCGGAATCTTGAAGCCACGAACGGCCTCATGGATTCCACGGGCGTGGTTCGACGTCGATCCAATCAGTTACGCTCCTTACGGCTGGCATATCGATTGATTCGAGGAGCGTCGCGCCGCCTCGCAGCCACAAAAGGAACACCATGGCTTCGTCACCGGGTTTCGCCGTCCTCGTGGCACTCGCCGTCACTCTGCTCGTCCCCACGTTCGTCTCGGCTCAGGTCCCCGAACGGCCCGCGCTCGGCGGATTCGTCAGCGGCTCGGTTGGCGACGGCGGTCCAACCGGGGCGGTCGGCATATCGGGCGTCGTTCCCTTGACGCCAGCGCTGAGCGTTGAAGTCGACGCCTCGTACTTGCCGCGGCTCGACTTCGGAGAGATCCCGCTGTGCCCGCCGGACGTCTTCTGCATTCTCACGGGCAGCAACACGCTGCGCGCGGGCTCGTACAGCGTCCACGGCCGTTCCCGTTCGGTCGCGGTCAGTGTCGTGTCTCGTCTGCCGTTCAGCCTGGGTGTGATGGAGCCATATGTCGCGGCCGGCGGCGGAGTCGCGAACGTCCGCCGCGAGCTGCGCGATACGCAGCTGCCGTTCAGCGTCAGCCGCACGTCCACCGATCCGATGATCACGATCGGCGGCGGTGTGGATGTGCCGATGACGCGGCGAATCATGTTCGGGGTCGAAGGGCGATACGAGCGGGCGTTCGGCGACGACCAGTTCGGCCGCGATGACGTCGCGCAGGACTTGACGCTCACGCGAGTCACGCTCGTGGTGCGGTATCGGTTCTGACACTCCCAACCTACTCCCGCAGCGCACTGACAGGATTGAGCCTGACCGCGCGCAGCGCCGGGACGAGACTCGCGGCGCAGGCTACGACGATCAGCAACGCCGCAACCGCGACGAACGTCGGCGCATCGAGCGTGCTGACGCCCCACACGAAGTTCCGCAGGACGCGCGTTGCGAAGATCGCGGCGACGCAGCCGACTGCGACGCCACCGATCGCCATGATTGCGCCCTGACGGAGCACCGACCAGAGGATCTGTTCGTGCGTGGCGCCGAGGGCGGCGCGGATGCCGAACTCTCGCGTCCTCTGCGCGACCGAATACGAAATCAGCCCGTAGATTCCCGCGGTCGCGAGCAGCAGGCCGATCGCCGCGAAGGCGCCGAGCAGCGTCAGCTGAAACCGTTCGATCGATACCGCCCGCCTCCGCGACTCGTCCATCGTCCGGAACACGGAGAACGGCTGCTTCGGATCGATCGCCCGGATGCTCCCCTCGATCTCGCGGATCAACGCCGCATCGAGCCTGTCGGCCCGGACAATCCAGTTGACGTGGAAATAGCTGTGCGTCGTCCGTAAAGCCTGCGCGTGGGCCTGCGCCGCCGGCACGTACATCACGAGGTTCTGACGTCCGCGCAGGCCGCCCTCTTTGAGATCCTTGACGACGCCGACAATCTCCATCGCGCCATCCGCGTCGAAGACCCGGATGTGCCGCCCGAGCGCGTTCCCCGTTCCGCGGAACAGCCGCCGGGCGAATTCCTCGCTGACAATCGCGACCGGCGGCGCGCCCATCCGATCCGCTTCATTGAAACCGCGGCCGGCCACGATCCGGATGCCCATTGTCTCGAGGTACCCGGGGGTCGCATAGCGCCAGTCGGTCAGCGCGTCCTTGACGCGCTCGTCCTCCGGGCCGTCGAGCACATCGACATTCAGGTTGAGCGCGGGCTCGAGCGGAACGCCGCTGACCACGGCGGCCGCGCGCACACCTGGGATGCTGCGGATCCGCGCGAGACCCTCGTCGAACAGGCGATTCACCGATTCCGGCGCCGAGTAGCGCTCCCCCTGCAGCGACATCCGCGCGGTCATCACACCGCGAGTGTCGAACCCCGGATCGATCGCGCGAAGGTTGATGAAGGTTCGCAGCAGAAGACCGGCTCCGATGAGCAGGAGCATGCAGAGCGCGACCTCTCCCACGACTAGACACCGCCGCAGCCACCCCGAACGGCGCGACCCGATCGATCGGGCGCCATCGTCCTTGAACGCCTCGACGAGATCTGCCCGCGACAGGCTGACGGCCGGAGCAAGACCGAACAGAAACCCGGTGCCGATCGCGACGATCATGGTGAGCGCGAGCACGGTGCCGTCGATCTGCACCTGAGTGGCGACCAGGTACGCGGGCGGCGTCAGGGCGACCAGCGCGCGAACCATCCAGAACGCGAGAGCGAGCCCCAACGCCGCGCCGGCGACCGCGAGCAGCACGCTCTCCGTCAGCATCTGGCGAGCGATCCGGCCGCGGCTCGCGCCGAGCGCGGCACGAACGGCGATCTCGCGGCCGCGGCCCGTCGCCCGGGCGAGCAGCAGGTTGGCGGTATTCGCGCAGGCGATCAGCAACAACAGTCCAACCGCGCCGGCCATCACGAGCAGCGCCTGCCGCACCGGAAGCGCGAGGGTCTCCTGAAGAGTCAGGAAGCCCGCGGGAAGCTCGTTACGCAGGATCGCGTCAGGAAACTCGGTCTTGAACGCCTGCCAGATACTCGCAGCCTCGCTCGTCGCCTGCCGGATGGACACGCCGTCTCGCAGCCGTCCGGTCACGGTGTAATTGAAGCCGCCGCCACGGCCCGTGAGACCCGGGCGCAGCGGCACGAGCAGGCCGGTGCGCGAAATCGACTCGTACGAGGCGGGCATCACGCCAATCACGGTGTAGGGCTTGTCGGCCAGCGTGACTGTCTGGCCGACGACCGACGCGTCGCCGCCGAACAATCTCTGCCAGAGCGCATGGCCCAGCACAAGCACGTCCGGACCTCCTGGCGTGTCGTGTTCGACCCCGAAGGCCTGTCCGATCGCGGGCGGCATCCTGAAGACGGAGAAGTACTCCTTCGAGACACCGGTGACCGTCACGAACTCGGCGGCGTCGCCATGCACGAGGTTCATCGATCCCAGGCCCGCGTATGCGGTCAAGGCTTCGACGCTCCGGAGGTGCTCACGGAAGAACAGATAGCGGCGGCCGTTGATCCCCATACCCGGGCCATCCGGGTTGTTCCGGACGAGCCGCACGAGCTTGTCGGGCTCGGGATACGGCAGCGGCCTCAACAGGACCGCGTTGACGACGGTGAAGATCGCGGTGTTGGCGCCAATGCCGAGGCCGAGCGTCAGAACCGCGGCCGCCGTGAATCCAGGCGCACGCATCAGCGCCCGGGTGCCATAGCGAATGTCGTTCCAAAACATAGGTGCCTCCGTCGGGATCGGCGATCGGGGATCAGGATCGGGGATCAGCGACCGATTCTTCTGCCGACTGGTTTTCCCGTGGTTGGACGGGGCGGCCGGAGAAACCGTTGGACATTTCGCCTGGACTTTACTTGAACCGGGCTTCGACGGGCCACGTAACGACACCCTATGGAACGCCTGATCCAGGACATCCGTTTCGCCGCGAGGCTTCTCTGGCGGGACCGCGGCTTCGCGTCCGCGGCAATCCTGACCCTCGCTTTGTGCATCGGCGCCAACGGCGCCATCTTCGCTGATCGATCGCAGAACCCCGATGATCCTCGCCACCCTGTTCGCGGTGGCGGCGCTGTTGCTGGCTGTTCTCGGGATCTACGGTGTCCTCGCGTATCAGGTCACGCAACGCCGCCGCGAGATCGGCATACGCATGGCGCTCGGCAGCGACGCGCGCCGCGTGTTCAGCCTGGTGCTCGGAGAAGGACTGACCTTGATGGCGGTTGGCCTGAGTGCCGGGCTCGCCGGCGCATTCTCGGTCCGGCGCGTGCTCGAAGCGCAACTCTATGAGATTGGCGCGATGGATCCGTTCGTCCTGACCTCGGTTGCCGCCGTGGTGGCGCTGATGGTCGTGATCGCGTGCAGCGTCCCGGCCAGGCGGGCGGCGCGCATCGATCCGCTGGCGGCGCTGAGCGACCAGTGATGCAGCGGCCAGCGTGCGGATCGGCGGCGGCTACGACCTGTCGGCGATCTTCGCCCAGCTGTCCTTGAGCGTGACGGTGCGGTTGAAGACGAGCGCACCGGAAGTCGAGTCCGGATCCACGCAGAAGTATCCGAGGCGCTCGAACTGAAAACGGGTGCCTGGCGCCGCATCGGCGACGCTCGGCTCCAGCTTGCAGCCGCGGCGGACCTCGAGGGACGCCGGGTTCAGGTCGTCGTGGTAATCGCGGTCCGCGCCGGGCGTCTCGCTGTTGAACAGGCGATCGTAAAGCCGCACTTCGGCCTCGAGCGCATGGCGCGCGGAAACCCAGTGCAGCGTCGCCTTCACCTTGCGGCCGTCCGCCGCATCGCCGCCGCGCGTCGCGGGATCGTAGGTTCCGCGCAGCCCGACGATCTGCCCGGCGGCATCCTTCTCCACGCCGGTGCACGTGATGAAGTACGCGCCGCGCAGCCGGACTTCGCGTCCGGGCGCGAGCCGGAAGAACTTCTTCGGCGGCTCTTCCATGAAGTCGTCGCGCTCGATGTAGAGCACGCGTGAGAACGGCACCTTGCGCACCCCGGCGGACGGATCTTCCGGGTTGTTCCCGATGTCGAATTCCTCGGTCAGATCCTCCGGATAGTTCTCGATCACGAGCCGCAGCGGATTCAGCACGCCCATGACCCGCGGCGCCCGCTTGTTCAGATCCTCGCGTACCGCGTGCTCCAGCAGCGCGACGTCGACGATGTTCTCGCGCTTCGCCACGCCGATGCGATCGCAGAAGGCGCGGATCGCTTCCGCGGTGTAACCGCGCCGGCGCATCCCGACGATCGTCGGCATGCGCGGATCGTCCCAGCCCCTCACCACGCCTTCCTCGACCAGCGTGAGGAGCCGCCGCTTGCTCATGACCGTATAGGTCAGGTTCAACCGCGCGAACTCGATCTGCCTGGGCCGCGCCGGCACTGGCAGGTTCTCCACGAGCCAGTCGTACAGCGGCCGGTGATCCTCGAACTCGAGCGTGCAGAGCGAGTGGGTGATCTCCTCGATCGCGTCCGACGGCGGGTGCGCGAAGTCGTACATCGGATAGATGCACCACGCGTCGCCCGTGCGGTGGTGATGCGCCCGCCGGATGCGGTAGAGCACCGGATCGCGCATCGTCAGATTGGGGGACGTCATATCGATCTTCGCGCGCAGGACATGGGCGCCGTCCTCGAACTCGCCGGCGCGCATGCGCGCGAACAGATCGAGGTTCTCGTCGATCGATCGCGTCCTGAACGGGCTTTCCTTCCCTGGCTCGGTCAGCGTCCCGCGATAGGCGCGGATCTCGTCGGCGCTGAGGCTGTCGACGTACGCCAGACCCCGCTCGATCAGGTGCACGGCGTAGCCATAGAGCGTCTCGAAGTAATCCGAGGCATACCGGGGCTCGCCCTTCCACTCGAAGCCCAGCCATCGGACATCGTCCTGAATGGACTCGACGTACTCGACGTCCTCCTTGGCCGGGTTCGTATCGTCGTAGCGAAGGTTGCAGATCCCGCCGAACTCTGCCGCCACACCGAAGTTGAGGCAGATGGACTTGGCGTGCCCGATATGAAGGTAGCCGTTCGGCTCGGGGGGAAAGCGCGTGGCCACGCGCCCATGGTGCTTCCCCATCCTCACGTCGTCAGCGACGATCGTGCGGATGAAATCGAGCGGTGTCGGCGTCTCTCTCTCGCGCACCGGTCCGGCTGCAGTAGCGTCTGGACCCATATAGATAAACCGTTATTGTAACGCGAGTTACGCGTTTAATGGAACGGGAGACACGTTGCTGATGACGTACTCCTCCACTTCGCCGCGGCGGGCCGCCTTCGAGTTGATGGCCCGGCGCGCCGTGACCCGATGCGCGCGAAGACCGGCGCGTCTGGCCTCGGGAGCGCGATAGAGCTGGCTGACGAGTGGCGCCGTTGAATTACTGAGGACGACGTGGCAGCCTCGATCCGCCAGCCGGACAACCAGCTCCTGCAGATGCCGCTGATCCTCGTCGGAGAAGCTCGCCTTCGTGTACGACGTGAACCGCGCCGTCGCGCTCACGGGCGCATAGGGCGGGTCGAGATACACGAGATCGCCCGGTGCCGCCGTGGACTCGAGGGCAGCAAAGGAATCCTGATGAATCTGGATTGACGGGTGGCGCAGCACGGTGGCGACCGCCCGCAGCGTCGCTTCATCGCAGATGAGCGGATTCTTGTAGCGCCCCATCGGAACGTTGAAATCACCCCGGCCGTTGAGTCTGAACAGACCGTTGTATCCGGTGCGATTCAGATAGATGAGCATCGCGGCAAGCTCAGCCGGATAGGGACCGGAGCGCGACAGCGACCGTCGCCGGGGATTGAACAGCTCATCACGGACCCGGTAATACGCTGAGCTGCCCGACCGGTTGTGAGCGTCGGCCAGGCGTCTTAGCTGTGCAATTATCAGGTCCACGTTGTGGGCAATTGCCCGATAGCAGCCCACAAGATCGACGTTGATGTCTGTCAATCGGCATGGCCTGCCGGCGAGTGCCCCACTACGCCAGAGGTCGAAAAAAACGGCCCCGCTGCCCAGAAATGGCTCGTGATAGGCGCCGAAATCGGCCGGGATGAACCGGCGCAGCTCCCCGAGCAGCTGCCGCTTCCCCCCGCCCATTTCAGGAATGGCCGGACCCGGACAGGGGGGGCGGTGGCCGTGGAGACAGGCATAGGGGAAGTGGATGCTATCGCGAATCGCACCGTTCTGACATACACTGCACCAAGCGACCGGAGCAGTATCCACTCCTCGGGGAGCTCTGCCATGGCTACGATTCTCATTGTCGACGACCACCGCGTGACCCGCATGGGCCTCGCGGAGTTGCTCGCACACGAAGGGTTCGACGTCGTGACCGCCGGGACGTTTCAAGAGGCCCGACGGATCCTTCGAGAAGATCCACCGGATCTTCTGATTGCAGACGTGAGACTTGGGTCGTTCAACGGACTCCAGCTGGTAATCAGCGGTCAGCAACGCGTCCCTGCGATCGTCATTACCGGATATGCGGACGCTGTGCTCGAGGCGGAAGCGCGACGCGGAGGAGCGGAGTATCTCGTGAAGCCGTTCGACCCCGAACGTCTGCTCACCCTGATCCGGCACAAGCTGGGCAGCACACCGCCGGCGTTCTCCGTACCGCGGCGTTGGCGTCGAAAGGCGGTCGTCGGACTCACCGCGCAGGTCGGCGACAAGCCAGCGAAGATCGTGGACGTCAGTTACGGTGGTGTGAAGTTCGAGATCCGTCCCGGCGAAGCCGGAGCGCCGCCGCCGTCATTTCAGCTGCGGCTGTCGAACGAGATGTCGCTGCAGGCTGATCTCGTGTGGAAGAGCATGCTCACCGACGAGATGTGGGTCTGTGGCGCCGCAGTGTGGCCCGAGGAATCCACCGCCCGCCAGTGGTTCGGCCTGGTTGATACGGCGCCGCCCGATCACGAGAAATCTAGTCCCACTTAGCGGTGTCCGTCGGGTCGAGTATCGCGGTGCATCCGCGGTTCTTCGCCGCCGGCGATCCACCACACGTCACGGTTGCCCTCCGGACGATGCGCGCCTCCGAATCGAGAGGCACGGCGCCGGCGAACACCATCCTGCGGAGCTCTTCGGCCAGCGGCTTCAGCGATTCGTCTCCCCTGATGAATCGAACGTCTTCGACGCCCTTCGCGCCGGTGAGGATGAAGAAATCAGCCGATCTCGAGCTGCTTACGGAGCTACCTCATCTATGTCGGCGCTGTCGAAGCGCAGATTCGTGCGCTCCGACGCCTTTTTCATTCGTCGACTCCGACGCCCGTAGCTGCGCGGCCTGAAGCCAACCACTCGCGTGGCTTCCGCCTTCAGGCGGAAGATTCACAGCAAGCGTTTCCTTTCGCCTGAAGGCGGAAGCCACGAAGGTTCTACTCTTCCGCGGCGCGAAGAAGGCTGGTCGCGGGTTCTGACGCGCGGCTGAAGCCGCGCGCTACAACTGACGCAACGTCGTCGCCGCATCGACCGACGCCGCCCGCCGCGTCGGGACGATCACCGCGACCGTCGCTGCCGTGAGCAGCACCAGCGACGCGCCCACGAACGCGATCGGATCGGCGGAGCTGACACCGTAGAGGACACCTGAAAACACCCGGCTTCCGAGCAGCGCGGCGCCCAGCCCGAGGACGAGGCCAATCGCCACTGGCCGGAGGCTGTCGGCGAGCAACAGGCGCATCACATCGCGCCTTCCTGCACCCAGCGCCATCCGGACGCCGATCTCGTGGGTCCGCTGCCCGACCACGAACGCGGTGACGCCATAGATCCCGACAACCGCCAGTCCGAGAGCCAGGCACGCCAGCACGCCGGCCAGCGATGCCAGCAAGCGTGGCTCATCGAGCTGCTGGCGCAGCCCGTCGTTGACCGACCTGAGCTCCAGGCGAATGCGACGATCGATCGGCTCGAGCGCGGTCCTCACCGCAGGAATCAGCGATTCAGGCGAAACGTCGGTCCGGATCACGAGACGGGCAGCGCGCCGGTCGCGCATCGGTTGATAGATCGCGGCGGCGCTGAGGTCGCGGAGCCTGGCCGTAAGGGCATTGGACACGACGCCGATGACGCGATCGCGCGAGCCCTCGATCACGCGATCGAGGGACTGGCCGATGGGGTCTTCACCGGCGAAGAAGTCACGCGCAATCGCGTCACTGATGACGGCGACATCGGCACCGGAAGCGGCCTCCTCGGCGGTGTAGGTGCGACCGCGTATGGCGCGGAGCCCCAGCGTGGCGAAGTAGTCGGACTCTGTGTGGTGGTGGTAGATCGTGTATCGGCTGCCAGCGCGCCTGAAGATCGTGACCTGGCTTGCGCCTTGGTACGGCGGAGTCGAGGCCAGCGACGCCAGCCGGACTCCAGGAACGCTTCCGACCCGCTCGCGGGCCAGTTGCCAATAGGCCTCGACCTGGTCCTCGGACATGCCCCTCCCCAGAGCCGGCGAGACGACGAGCAGGCGATTCGCATCGAACCCGATATCGACCTGCGTCGACCGGATCATGGCGCGGGTAAGCAATGCTGCGAGCACCAGGAGCGTGACGGATCCGGCAGCTTGCAGGCCGATCAATGCCGTTCGAATGCCGTTGGATCGTGCTGCGGAGGAGCCGCCGTCAGCTCCCTTCAGCGGTGATACCAGATCGCCGCGCATCGCGTGCCGTGCCGGCGTCAGTCCAGCGCCAAGTCCGGCGATCGAGGCAATCGCGGCGAGGAACATGTAGACCCGGAAGTCCGGTGCCGTATCCAGCATCACCGGCACACCCATGAACGTCGTGAGCGCGGGCACCAGCCAGATCGTGAACAGCAGGCCGATCGCTCCGCTTGCTATGCCGAGCGCGAGGCTCTCGGTGAGAAGCTGACGGACGACGCGCGCGCGGCTCGCCCCGAGGGCCACGCGCATGCCCAGCTCGCGGCGGCGCGTCAGCGCGCTCGCGAGGAGCAGATTCGTGACATTCACGCACGCGAGCAGCAGGACCAGACCGATGACCACGACGATGACGCCAACGACCAGCGCAATCCGTCTGGCCATGGATGGTCCCACCGGACGATCCGACCGTGAGAATCGCACTCCGGTGACAGGGCCGTTCGGGTCCGTCGCGTCGATCTGGATTCCGGCTGCGACGGCACTGAGCTCGGCTTCGGCTCGACGCAGAGGAACTCCCGGCAGGACGCGGCCGAACACCGTCACATGTTTGCCGGCCGCGGGTCCGATCGGCGTGCCGCCGTAGACGAGATGGTAGCTGCCGAGCGGCGCCCAGAAAGCCGGAGCCGATTCCGATGTGCCGGTGAATCCGCGCTCGCTGACGCCGACGATCGTGAAAGGCGCACCGTTGATCCAGATCTCACGGCCCACCCGTGACGCGTCGGCGCCGAGCCTGCGCGTCCAGAAGCGATGACTCACCACCACCGCGCCCGGCGCGCCGATCGCGTCATCTGCTGGCGTCAGCAGCCGGCCGGCAGTGACTCTCCGGTTGAGGGCCTCGAGATAGGTCCCAGACACGAACATCACCGCTGCCGATTCCGTGGAGTCGGCGTCCGACCGCTCCGAGAATGCCGCGCTGTCCGAGATCTGAGCCGCGAGCGTGACGGAGGTCGCGGACTCGCGAAGCTGCGCGAACGTCGAGTACGGCCAGTCCGTCCCCAGGCCTCTGGCGTGGGCCCGCGACACGCGCACCGCCGTCGCCGGATCCTCGATGCCGCTCGGCCGGAACACCGCCGCATTGATCAGGCTGAAGACCGACGTGCTCACGCCGATCGCGAGCCCGAGACCCGCGATTGTGACGGCGACGACCGCGGGACTGCGGCGCAGGAGACGAACACCGTAGGAGAGGTCCTGCCAAATCTCTCTCGCCCGGAAGCGCCAGACCAGCGAGAGTCCAGATTCAGCGTGTGCGGGGGCGCGCGCTCGACCGATCGCGGACGGATTCGTCGTCATGGTGTGATGCCGGAGCAGACTGAAGACATCGGTGTAGTACCGCCGCCTCGCATAACGCTCACCCCGGCTGCGCGCGCGCGACTCGAACAGCTCGAGCAGGTCGGCTTCGACTTCCGGTCGGCGGCTGCCGAGCGGCTGGCATCGCAGCAGCCATCCGGCCACGCGCGGCGGGCGGGCGGTCATGGCCGCCGCCCTTCGGCGATGGCGCTCCAGATTCGCTCGCGAACGCGATGCAGATCGCGGGCGGTTCGCAGACCGAGCGGCGTCACCTCGAACAGCCGCTTCGACTTTCCTCCACGCCGCGCGGTCGCGTCTCCCATCGTGGATTTCACGAAGCCCTTGCCCTCGAGGCGCGCGAGCGCGGCATAGACCGCGCCCATCGAGACCTGGCGTCCGGTCGCGTCCTCCACGAACTGCTGGACGGGAACCGCGTAGGTGTGATCGCCGAGTGCGCGCACCGCCAGAAGCGTCAATTCTTCGAATTCGCCCATGCGTTCGCCTTTCATGGACGGATTCGTATCACAATTTGTTCGCGTTTGTATAGATAACAAGCGGATGAGGCACGGTGGGTCCAGCTCTGCCCCTCAGACAACTTTCGGCGGGCAGCGCTGGGCTTCAGTGTTCAGACTGCTCGGGAATGGGAAATGACGGGTTCCACCAACGTGTATCAGCGCCGGAACGTCCGGCGTATTAGCAGTTCGTCTGGACTATGATCAGCGGTCAGGCCAGACTGCCCATGAATTGGCCGCCGTCAGGGAACGGCGGGTTGTTTCGGAGAAATTATCAAAATGAACGCACGTAATCTGGTTCGTCCCATCGTCTTGTTACTGGTCACGTGTCTCTCCGCCTCGCCGGTCTGGGCGCAGGCGACCGCCACGCAGAAGAAGGAAGGGGCGGCGCAGCAGCAGAAGCCCTTCGAGCCGCAGGTCGGCCAGGGGGGCAAGGACGTGGTCTGGGTGCCTACGCCCCAGGCGCTCGTCGACAAGATGCTGGACATGGCGAAGCTCACGCCCCAGGACTTCGTCATCGATCTGGGCTCCGGCGACGGCCGCACGGTGATTACGGCCGCGAAACGCGGCGCGCACGCCCTCGGCATCGAATACAACCCGGACATGGTGGATCTATCGAAGAAGAACGCCGCGACCGCCGGAGTCGGCGACAAAGCCACGTTCGTGAAAGCCGACCTCTTCGAGTCCGACTTCTCGAAGGCGCAGATCATCACGATGTTCCTGCTGCCCTCGATCAACATGAAGCTCCGGCCGAAGATTCTCGAGCTCAAACCGGGCACCCGCATCGTCTCGAATTCCTTCAACATGGAGGACTGGGAAGCGGATCAGACCGAGACGATCGAGGACAACTGCACGAGCTGGTGCACGGCGCTGTTGTGGATCGTCCCCGCGAAGGTCGAAGGCAGCTGGCAGATGCCGCAGGGAGAGCTGAAGCTGACGCAGACGTTCCAGAACGTGGCCGGCATGCTCGGAACTCAGGCGATCTCCGAAGGCAAGCTGCGCGGCGAGGAGATCACGTTCAAGGCTGCCGGCGTCACGTATACCGGGAAGGTCGAGGGGGCCTCGATGCGCGGGACCTCGACGGGCACGAACGGCACGAACTGGACGGCGACGCGCAAGTAGCAGCGGCATTGAGGACGGGAGCGTAAGGGAGAGTTCGTTTCAAAGTGATCTCCCTTCCTCCCATAGTCCTTGTTTGAAGCCCACCAGCGCGTTGTCAGCGCGCGCGAGTGAACGTTCGCGTCGCAGGCAATCCGTTTTCTCCGAACGGCCCCTGATCCTGCCCATTCACAGCGACCCGCACTGCGCCGGCATCGCCCGCGCGGATGACGACGGCGTTCTGTCCGTTGATCGGAATCCGCTCGTCAGCCGGGATCTCACGCTCGATCGTCTTCTCGCCATCGACGACCACGCGGACCCAGACATGGCGGACGGTCCTCAACTCGACCTGCAGCCCCGAGATGGGCGGCGCTGATGCCGCAGGCTGCGGCGCCGCAGCCGCAGGCTGCGGCGCCGAAGCGGTAGCCACTGGCGCGGTCGACGGCTGCGAGGGTCGCTGAACCGTGTCACCGTCATCCGGCGTCGAGGACAGACCCCAGATCAGCAGTACCGCGAGAACCACGAGGACGACGGCGGCCGCCGCGACGTGTTCGCGGCGCAGCCCGCGCCGTTGCAGGCTCTGACGGAGACCGGCTGGGATGACCGGGAACAGGCCCCGCGGGTCGGCGGCAGCCGGCCCGGAAATTTGGGCTGGTTCCGCGAGCAACGACTCCAGCGTCCCGTCTTCCTGGATCAGTCTCAGCGGCGTCGTCGGTTCCGGGATCCACGACTCGCCTGGATCCGAAGCCGCGGCCTCCGGCCCGGCAGCAACCGCTGGCGCGGCTATCGGCGGGAGCTCGGGAACGGGGAGTGGTGCATCGGCTGACTGAGAGGGCACGGCCGGCGCAACGCTCGCCGTCGCCTCCAACGCGCTCACCAACGGCGGCATATCAGTCGCAGGCGGCTGCGTATCAGTCGCAGGCGGCGGCGTGGTGTCGGCGGACGGACGTGACGCATTGTCCGGCGGAGGCCATGGAGGCCACGCAGGGCTTTCGAGTGGCGGTCGCTCATCGACTGCTGGCTCAGGGGCCTTCGCGATCGGCGGTGGCTCGGTGATAGGAGGTTCGGACTCGACAACGGGGGAAGGCGCACTGATGAGCTGCGGCGCGGTGGAGGGCGGCGGCGCGGGCAGGCCTCCAGGAACTGGAGCTGGGGACGGCGCTTCGACAGACCGAACGTCCACCGACCGCGGATCGACCGGGCGGGGCTCGCGGCCGCTTCGCGGGCCGAATGATCGCAGAAAGGCGTCGAACGCCTCGTTCGCCTCTCTCCGGCGCTGCCGCGACTCCTCGAGTGCGCGACGGATCCTCTCGAGCTCCTCTTCCGCCCCTGCTTCGAAGGCCGGACGCGGACGATTGTCTTGTGCCATCTCTGCGCTAGGCTACCCTGCCGTCGGCCCTGAAGGAAACAAGAGTCATCTCGAAGGCAGATAACGCGTGAACGTCTGCCTATTCTCGCCGAAAAATTGCGGGACGCCACTTCAATCCGCCAGTTTGGCGTTGACTCGGCGGGGCCCCAACGCCAACCCGGCCGTTCAACTACCAATTCATCGCGAAAGGCAGCGTGTGGAACGAGTTCTTCCAGGGACGGATCGACGAGCTGCGAATCTACAATCGCGCGCTGACCCAGGCCGAAATCCAGATCGACATGACGACGGCGATCACCCCCTGACGAGGAACCTCTCGATCGCCTGTTCGTTCCACTCGACACCCGTGCCCAGGACCTCGACGACGCTCGTCATGCCGTCCCTGATCTCGATCGGCTCGGCGACGATCGGATTCCACCAGTCGGCGTACTCCAGCCAGTGCGCGGTCGGCGTCAACGACATCAGCTGCGCGCTGATCTCGGGCCACAGGTGATTCGACACGCGTAAGCCCCGGCTGTGGGCGATCGCGGCGGCGCGCAGCCAGCCGGACACGCCGCCGATCTTCATCACGTCTGGCATCACGTAATCGGACGCTTGCGCATCGATGGCGTGCTGCAGGTCGGTCACGCCCCACCAGTTCTCGCCGCACTGAATCGGCGTCTGGACTTCGCGCGCGATCGCGGCGTGCCCGGTGTAGTCGTGGGCGAGCGTCGGCTCCTCGACCCATTCGAGCCCTTCGCCCTCGAGGGCGCGGATGCGCTGAATCGCTTCGGCCGGCGTGAGCGACTGGTTGTAGTCGACCATGATTGCCACGCGATCCCCGACAGCCCGTCGAATCGCGCGGATCACCGCAAGATCATCCTGGACCGTGGCGTAGCCGATCTTGGCCTTGACTCCCTTGAAGCCGCGCGCCGCCCACTCCCCCGCGACCGCCGCCGATCGCTCGGGCCCGTCGTAACCAACCGCGCCGTACGCCGGAATGGCTTTCGGCGTTCCGCCAAGCAGCCGAACCAGCGAGGTCTCGTGCTGGCGCGCCAGCGCGTCCCACAGCGCCATGTCGATCGCGGCGAGCGCCATCCCGACCAGTCCCTGCGGGCCGAGCAGCCGGAAGCGGCGGGCCATCTTCTGATCGAGGTCCGCCGGGGCCAGCGGCTCGCCGGCGAGCAGCGGCTCGAGATTCTGGACGAGCGCGGCCGTTGGTCCCAGCGCCAGCGCCGTGTAGGTGAACACCACGCTGTGCCCGGCGGTCCCGTCGTCGAGCGTCACGTCGGTCAGCACGAGCGGCGATTCGGCGACCGCGCCGCTCGCCGTCTGGTGCGGCTCGCGCATCGGCACGCGAACGGCCCTGGCGCGAAGCGACTGAATGCGCGGGTGCGACGGGGTTCCCATCACGCGCCGAAGTACTCAGCGCGCTTGCGCTTGAGAAACTCCGCCGAGCGCGCGATCTCGTCGAGGCCGTCCATGCCGTCCTCGATCGAAATCCAGCCGCTGAACCGGACCTCGGCGAGGATGCGGAAAATCTCGCCGTAGTCGTTCATACCGGTGCCCGTTTCCCCGTGCTTCAGGGCCGTCGCATAACCGGCGGCCCCGTCGGCCGACTTGAGATCGTCGAGTGTCGCGCCAGGCGCGAGATACCGATCGGAGGCGTGCATCGTCACCACGCGATGCTTGACCTTGCGCAGCAGCCCGATCGGATCGAAGCCGCCGACGACGGCGTTCGACGGGTCGTACTGGACGCCGAAGAAGGGCGAGTCGATCTGCTCGATGATCTCCAGGAAAATATCCTCCGGCTGCGCGAATTCGGGGTAGCGCCAGGTGCCGTCCTTGTAGTGGTTCTCCATGCAGAGAATCACGCCGCGGCCCTCGGCATAGTCCAGCGAACGGCGGATGCCTTCGATCGTGCGGTCGATGCCTTCCTTGCGGGCCATGCCCGGATACCGCTGCCCGCTCAACGTGCGGCAATGCCGCGCGCCGAGCCGTACGGTCAGATCGATCGCCGCCATCTGGCGCTCGACCTGGCGGCGGCGTTCGCCGGCATCGGGATGCGTGAAATCCGGGGAGAAACAGAGCATGGAGGAGATCTGCCCGGTTGCTTCCATCGCGCGCACGATCGGATCGACGTCGGCCGGCGCGAGGCTCGGAAAGAAGCCGTCGTAGTGCTCGATCCCCTCGCCGCCGAGGGTCGCCGCCTCGTGGATCCAGGCTTCGTACGAGCGTCGCCGCTCGGTGAAGTCGTCGAAATAGCACTTGGGGAACAGGCTGATGCGCGGCGCCATGCGACTACCAGTTGGGCGGCGCGCCGAGGGGATACTGCTCGAGGTCCATCACGGTGCCGGTCACCAGCGCGCTGTCGTCGGTCGCGAAGTAGACGACCGCGGCAGCCACGTCCTCCGGCGACAGCAGCCGGCCGAACGGACGCGTCGCAATCGCCTGCTCGAGCCACTCCGGACCGTGGCCTTCGAGGCGCTTGACCCGCTCCTCGCCTTCGGTCAGCGTCCACCCGACGTTGATCTGGTTGACCCGGATCCGGTAGCGGTTGAGCGTCGCGGCGGCATTGCGCGTCAGCGTCATCAGGCCGCCCTTCGACACCGAGTACGGACCGAGCTTGGGCTCGCCGATGTAAGCGTTGACCGATCCGATGTTCACGATCGAACCGCCGCCGCGCGCCTTCATCGACTTCACGGCTTCCTGCAGGCACACGAAGGGCGCCCGCAGATTGACGTGCATGATCGTGTCCCACAGCTCGACCGGCGCGTTCTCGAGGTAGCCGCGCGACGTGTTCGCCGCGTTGTTGACGAGCACGTCGATCCCGCCGAAGCGCTCGATCGTGAAATGAACGGCGCGGCGGCAGCCATCGACTTCCGCGACGTCGGAAATGACGTGATCGGCCTCGTGCCCCGAGCGGCGGAGCCGCTCGGCGACTTCCTCCGCCTGTTTGACGTTGCGGCCATGGATCACGACACGGCCGCCGATCGAGGCGAGCCGCTCGGCGATCCCGCGTCCAATCCCGGACGTCGACCCCGTTACGAGGACGACTTTGTCAGCGAGGGACGGCATGGGCAGAGGGTGCGTTCACGTCGTCACTTCCGGATTGCCGGCGTCCTCGTCCCGCGAGCACATACAGGACAGCGCTCAGGACGAAGGTGACGAACCAGGCGTAGGTATACAGCGTGTCGAAGAATGTCGGATTAGCCACCTGACCGCCTGGCGTGGTCGCCGCACGGAGGAAGCCTGGAACGACCGGGAGGATCGACACGATCAGCACGGCAATCGCGCGCCAGTTCACGCCTCCACGATACGAATACTGGCCATCGAGTCGGAACAGGTCCGGCAGCGACAGCTGTTGGCGGCGGATGATCCAGTAGTCCGCGATCAGGATTCCGCCAATCGCTCCCATCAGGCTCGAGTAGCCGACGAGCCAGGTAAAGATATAGGCTGCCGCGTCCGCGTACAGCTTCCAAGGCATCATCACGATGCCGATGACGGCGGTGATCAGGCCGCCCATTACGTAGCTGATGCGCTTCGGCGCAAGGCTCGAGAAATCGTTCGCCGGCGACACAACGTTGGCCGCCATGTTCGTCGTCAGCTGCGCGACGAGCACGATCAGCGCGCCGAACACGATCACCAGCGGGTTGCCGATGCGCGCAATCAGGGCCACCGGATCCCAGATCGGCTCGCCATAAACGACGATGGTGGCGCTGGTGACCGCGACGCCGATGAACGCGAACGCGGTCATCGTGGCGGGCAACCCGAGCGCCTGGCCAAGCGCCTGCGACCGCTGGCTGCGTGCGTAGCGTGTGAAGTCGGGGATGTTCAGACTGAGGGTCGCCCAGTAGCCGACGTTGGCCGTGAGCGCGGACGGAAACAGCTGCCAGAAGGGGGTCTGCATTGTCTGCAGCTTCGCCGACTCGGTGAGCACGTGCCCGAGCCCGCCGCCGCGCCTGATCGCCCACACCAGCAGCAGCGCGCCGCCGGCCAGCAGGAGCGGCGCGGACCAGCTCTCGAGATGCTTGATGCCTTCCAGACCCCGGATGATGATCGCCACCTGCACGAGCCAGAAGATGGCGAACGCGATCCAGATGTTGCCGGGCAGTCCGGCCCAGAGCGGCCACGCCGCGGTGAGCAGCGTGTTCAGCGCCAGCCCGCCGATCCAGGTCTGGATCCCGAACCACCCGCAAGCGACGAGCGCCCGCAGGATCGCGGGAACGTTGGCGCCCTTCACGCCGAAGCTGGCGCGGCACAGGATGGGAAACGAGACCCCGTACTTGGTGCCGGCGTGCGCGTTGAGGATCATCGGCACGAGCACGATCGAGTTGCCGAGCAGAATCGTCAGCATCGCCTGCGCCCAGGTCATGCCCTGCTGCATCATGCCGGACGCGAGCGTGTAGGTCGTGATCACCACGCTCATGCCGATCCAGAGCGCGGCGATGTCGTAGGTGGACCAGGTCCGGCGCGACAGCGGCGTCGGCGCCAGATCCGGGTTCCACAACGGACTATGCGAGAGGTCTTCGGTGGCTTCGACGACGGTCACGCGAGTCTCATCACCCCTAGCGCGCCGCTGAGGTTTCGGACGCCGCGTAGCCTTCGGCGTCGTAGCCGCCGAGATAGGCGTCGCCGTCGGGGCGCCGGATCTTCGAGTGCTGCACGACGCGATCGCGCCGGGCGCCGCGGAACTCCTCCAGCGTGTTCCAGCCGTGGCGCTCCATCGCCTCCTGCATGCCAGCCGTCAGCCGCTTGATCACGTTCGGGCCAATCGCATGATCGAGCATCGCCGCGGTGCAGACCTGCACGGTGCCGCACCCGAGCAGCATGTAATTGAGCGCGTGCGCGAACTCCGCGACGCCGCCAATCGCCGAGAACGACTTCTCCGGAAACGCCTGCGTGAGCTGCGACATCTTAGCGAGCGACAGCGGCAGAATCGCGGGACCGCCAAGGCCCCCTGACGAGACGTAGCCGTCGACGTTGACCTCGAACTCGAGCGTCTGCGAATCGATCAAGGGCAGCGACGGAAACGTGTTGGACGAGGTGATGGCGTCCGCGCCGCCGAGAAACGCGCCCCGCGCCTCGACGACGATGTCGGTGGTCGAGGGGGTGAGCTTGGCCCAGACCGGGACGCGCGCCACGTCCTTCACCACCTGGGTCACGCTCGAGATCAGCACCTGGTCCTTCCCGATGTTGGATCCCATGTCCTTGCGATCCATGTGCGGGCACGACAGGTTCAGCTCGAGCGCGTCGGCGCCTTCGTCCTGACAGGCCTTCGACAGCGTCTGCCAGTGCGACAGCTCCTTGTCGCTTCCCGACCCGGCCATGATCGAGGCGACGAGGATGCGGCCGGGGTGCGCCTTCTTGATCCGCGCGATCCGCGGCACCCACCAATCGAGCGTCTTGTCCGAGATCAGCTCCCAGTTCCAGGACGAGTGCAGCGCGGTGCCCGGCCGTTTCTGCATCGACAGCTGCGGCGAATCCGGCGTCGCCCGCATGAACTTCGTCTTCGGGCCGGCGACGTTGACGACCGGATGGAGACCGATCGTCTTGGTGACCACACCGCCCCAGCCCGCGTCGAAGGCGCGCATGATGTTGCTGTCGGATTCGGTCGGCGGCGCCGACGCCAGCAGGAACGGATTCTCGAATTGCAGTCCCGTGAAGGTGACGCTCAACTGGGGTGCCATCGTCGATTGCCCTCCGGAAAGGGCTACTATACCCCGCGACGGTTCTGGAGGTCTCGATGCCTCGACGCGTGCTCGGCGGCCTGATTCAGGCCGCATCACCCATCACCGACCCGAAAACACCGATTGACACCATCCGCCAGGCGTCGATCGACGCGCACGTCCCGCTGATCGAAGAAGCCGGGAAACGCGGCGTGCAGATTCTCGGTCTGCAGGAGATTTTCAACGGCCCGTATTTCTGCCCGTCGCAGGATGCCCACTGGTACGACATCGCCGAGTCCGTCCCCGGCCCGACCACCGAGCTCATGGCCGGGTACGCCAGGAAGTACCAGATGGCCATGATCGTCCCGGTCTACGAACGCGAGCAGGCGGGCATCTACTACAACACCGCGGCCGTGTACGACAACGACGGCAGCTATCTGGGCAAGTACCGCAAGAACCACATTCCCCACACGTCGGGGTTCTGGGAGAAGTACTTCTTCAAACCCGGGAACCTCGGATACCCGGTGTTCAAGACGCGATTCGCCACGGTCGGCGTCTACATCTGTTACGACCGGCATTTCCCGGAGGGCGCGCGGCTGCTCGGATTGAACGGCGCCGAGATCGTCTTCAATCCCTCGGCGACTGTCGCCGGCCTGTCGCAGTATCTGTGGAAGCTCGAGCAGCCGGCGCACGCGGTGGCGAACGGCTATTTCATGGCGTGCAGCAACCGCGTCGGCACCGAAGCACCCTGGAACATCGGCCGGTTCTACGGGTCGTCCTACTTCGTCGATCCGCGCGGCAACATTCTCTCGATCGGCTCGGAGGACAAGAACGAGCTCGTGGTCGCCGAAATGGATCTCGACATGATCGAAGAGGTGCGTCGCGTCTGGCAGTTCTATCGCGACCGGCGGCCGGACTCCTACGGGCCGATGGCGGAGCAGCTGCCATGAGCCTGCTGATCAGGAACGGCACCATCGTCACCGCCAGCGACCTCTATCAAGGGGACATCTTCGTCGAGAAGGAGACGATCACCGCGATCGGGACGTCGTTGGCAATGCCCGCGGATCGCGTCATCGACGCGTCGGGCAAATACGTGTTTCCCGGCGGCATCGACGTGCATACGCACCTCGACATGCCGTTTGGCGGCACGATGTCGGCCGACGATTTCGAATCCGGGACGATCGCCGCGGCGCACGGCGGCACCACCACGATCGTCGACTTCGCGATCCAGTACCACGGGCAGACGCTTCATCACGCCTGGGAAACGTGGATGAAGAAGGCCGAGGGGAAAGCCGCGATCGATTACGGGTTCCACATGATCATCACGGAGCTGTCCGATCAGGTGGAACAGGAGATGGACGCGCTCGTCGGTCAGGGCGTGACGTCGTTCAAGCTGTTCATGGCCTACCCCGGCGTCTTCATGCTGGACGATGCGAGCATCTTCCGGGCGCTGCTGCGGACCGGGAAGAACGGCGGAACCATCTGCATGCACGCCGAAAACGGCGGCGTGATCGACGTCCTGGTCAAGAAGGCGCTCGCCGAGGGCAAGACGGCTCCGAAGTATCACGCGCTGACGAGGCCGGCACGCGCGGAGGCCGAGGCGACTCACCGTGCGATCGCGATGGCGGAGATGGCCGACGTCCCGATCTACATCGTCCACCTCTCGGCCGCCGAAGCGCTCGAAATGGTGACCGAGGCACGCGACCGCGGGCTGCCCGCATTCGCCGAGACCTGCCCGCAGTACCTGTTCCTGTCCTACGACAACTACGAGGAGCCCGGGTTCGAGGGGGCGAAGTACGTGATGAGCCCGCCGCTCCGGCCGCGTGACACGCAGGACCGCCTGTGGCGCGGCCTGGCGTTCAACGACCTGCAGGCCATCTCCACCGACCACTGCCCGTTCTGCATGAAGGAGCAGAAGACGCTCGGCGAAGGAGACTTTTCGAAGATCCCGAATGGCGCGCCGGGAATCGAGACGCGCATGAGCCTCGTCTACGACGGCGGCGTGCGCACGGGCCGCATCTCGCTCAACCGGTTCGTCGAGCTGACGTCATCGTCTCCGGCCAGGATCTTCGGCTTGTTTCCCCGCAAGGGCACGATCGCGCCCGGGTCCGACGCGGACATCGTCATCTTCGACCCGGAGAAGAAGATGAAGCTGTCGGTGAAGACCCTGCACATGAAGGTGGATTACAACCCGTACGAGGGACGCGAGGTTACCGGGGTCACCGACACCGTCATCTCACGCGGCAAGGTCATCATCGAGGCGGGAGGTTCACGGGGAAAGCCGGCGCGGGCGCGTTCCTGAGAAGGAATCCGCGCTCATGACCCAAGGAGTCATGGACGAATGCCGCAAGAAAGCCCCGAGGCCGCTGCAGGCCGCTCGCGAGAACTAGTGATGACCAGCGAAGAAATAGTCGCCCTGTGTAAGCAGCACACCATCTTCGAGTGGTCCGCCCAGCGCACCTTCGAGCCGATTCCGGTCGCCGGCGCGAAGGGCGTGTATTTCTGGACCCCGGAAGGCAAGCGCTACATCGACTTCAACAGCCAGCTGATGTGCGTGAACATCGGCCACGGCGAGCCGCGCGTCATCAAGGCGATTCAGGAGCAGGCGGCCACCCTCGCCTACGCCAACCCGTTCATGGCGACCGAGCCGAGAGCGCGGCTCGGCGCGAAGCTGGCGGCGATCACACCGGGAGACATCGACGTTTTCTTCTTCACCAACGGCGGCGCCGAAGCGAACGAGAACGCCTTCAAGATCGCGCGGGCATTCACGGGACGCCAGAAGATCCTGGCGCGCTATCGGTCCTACCATGGCGGCACGGCCGCCGCGATCGCCGCGACCGGGGATCCGCGTCGCTGGTCGCAGCCGCCGATGCCCGGCATCATCCACGTGCTCGATCCGTACCACGGCATCGAGCGGGGATGGGACTCGGCCGAGGAGTCTCTTCGCTATCTTCAGGAGGTGATCGAGCTCGAAGGGCCGCAGACCATCGCCGGCTTCATCCTGGAAACGGTGACCGGCACGAACGGCGTGCTCGTCCCGCCGGACGGATACCTCCAGGGGGTGCGCGCGCTCTGCGACCGCTACGGCATCCTCATGATCAGCGACGAAGTCATGTCCGGTTTCGGCCGCACGGGTGAATGGTTCGCCGTGAACCATTGGAACGTCGTGCCGGACATCATCTCGATGGCCAAGGGGCTCACCAGCGCGTACGTGCAGCTCGGCGCGGTCGGCGTCAGGCGGCACATCGCGGAGCATTTCGCGGCCGCGCCGTTCCCGGGCGGGCTCACCTACAACAGCCATCCCCTCGCCTGCGCCGCGGCGCTCGCGGCGATCGCGGTGATGGAGGAAGACCGGCTGGTCGAGAAAGCACGGACGACCGGCAAGCTGATGGCGGAGCTGCTCCGCGACCTGGCCCGGCGCCACCCTTCCGTCGGCGCCGTCAGGTCGATCGGGCTCTTCGGCGTCGTCGAGCTCGTCAGGAATCGCGAGACGCGCACGCCGCTGGCGCCATTCAACGGCACCTCACCCGAGATGACCGAACTGGGCAGGTTCTTCCGGCGCGAAGGCCTGTATACCTTCGTGCGCTGGAACTACTTCTTCACGAATCCGCCGCTCTCGATTACCGAAGACGAGTTGCGTGAGGGGTTCGCGATCATCGACCGCGCGCTCGAGTTAACTGACCTGGCGGTCGCTTGACGGCCAGGTCAGAGCAGCAAGTACCAAGGAGCAATTACGTGAAGATCCCTCGACGCCTGTTGCTGCCATTCGCCTGCGTGCTGCTGCTGGCCCTGACCGCCGTCGTGCGGTCGCAAGTGACGGGGCCCGCCCAGACCCAGGCCGCGGCCCAGCGATGGTTCAAAGGCAATACCCACACGCATACGCTCAACAGCGACGGCGACAGCACGCCGGACGAAGTCGTCCGCTGGTACCGGGAGCACGGCTACCAGTTTCTCGTCCTCACCGATCACAACTACCTCACGAGCGTCGACGGATTGAACGCGCTGCACGGCGCCAGCGACAAGTTCCTCGTGATCGCCGGCGAGGAAGTCACCAGCTCGGTCGAGACGAAGCCGGTGCACGTCAACGGGCTCGCGATCGACAAGCTCGTGGCGCCGCCGAAGGCCGCGACCGTGCGCGAAGCGCTGCAGCAAAGTGTGGACGGCATCCGCGGCGCGAACGGCATTCCGCACGTCAACCATCCGAACTTCCGCTGGGCACTGACCTCCGACGACCTCGCACAACTCGAACGGACGCGGCTGTTCGAGATCTTCAACGGCCATCCGGAGGTCAACAATGCCGGAGGCGGCAGCGTGCCGGGCCTCGAGGAGGTCTGGGATCGCATCCTCTCCGGCGGCCGCCTCATGTTCGGCATCGCGGTGGACGATGCCCACCACTTCAAGCGCCCAGGCGATCCCTCTGCTTCGGGCCCGGGCCGCGGGTGGGTGCATGTGCGCGCCGCGCGTCTCGGCGCGCGCGAGATCGTCGAGGCGCTCGAGCGCGGCGACTTCTACGCCTCGACCGGTGTCGAGCTTGCGGCATACGAGGCGACCAGCACGGGCATCTCGTTGAGTATCCGGCCGACGACATACAGCAAGTACCGGGTCGAGTTCATCGGCCGCGGCGGGCGCGTGCTGTCGCAGCAGACGGACGTGACCGCGAGCTATACATTCAAGGGCGACGAAGGCTACGTTCGCGCGAGGATCCTGGAGTCGAACGGCCGCGTCGCATGGACGCAACCGGTGCCAGCCGGATCGTCGGCGCCAAAGCTGTCCAATTGAATTGACACGACGCGACCGCGGGGAAAAGATACGAGGGCGCTGTGCCCGCGAGGTGACCCATGCAGATCATTCCCAACCGCACGACCTACGACGTCTGCGTGGTCGGGTCCGGTGCCGGCGGCGGCATGGCCGCCATGGTCCTGACCCAGGCCGGCGCCAACGTCGTCATGCTCGAAGCGGGGCCGATGTGGAACGCGACCACCGACACCTTCATGTACGCGTGGAGCTACAACACGCCCCGCCGTGGCGCGGCGACGCCCGCGCGGCATTTCGGCGAATTCGACGGCGCGCTCGGCGGCTGGACGCTCGAGGGTGAGCCGTACACGTCGGCGCCGGGCAGCCAGTTCGACTGGTTCCGCTCGCGCATGCTCGGCGGGCGGACCAATCACTGGGGGCGCATCTCTCTGCGATTCGGCCCGGATGACTTCCGCCGCAAGAGCCTCGATGGCCTCGGCGACGACTGGCCGATCACCTACGATGACATCAAGCCGTACTACGACAAGATCGACAAGTTGATCGGCATCTTCGGCGCGAACCTGCCGAAGTTCCCCAACGAGCCCGACGGCATCTTTCTGCCGCCGCCCAAGCCGCGCTGCTACGAGCTGTTGATTCAGAGGGCGCAGCAGAAGCTCGACATCCCGAGCGTGCCGTCGCGCCTCTCGATCCTGACGCAGAACCACAACGGCCGGCCGGCGTGCCACTACTGCGGCCAGTGCGGACGCGGCTGCGCGACGCATTCGAATTTCTCCTCCCCGTCGGTGCTCATTCCGCCGGCCCTCGACACCGGACGGTTGAAGATCATCACCAACGCGATGGCTCGCGAGGTGAGTGTCGATCAGAACGGGCTCGCGAGCGGCGTCACCTACATCGACAAGACGACCGGCCGCGACAACCACGTCCGCGCCCGGATCGTGGTGCTGGCGGCCAGCACCTGCGAGTCCGCGCGGATTCTGCTCAACTCCAAGTCGTCCAAGTTCCCGCAGGGACTCGGGAACTCCAGCGGCGTGGTCGGCAAGTACCTGACGGATTCAACCGGCGCGAGCGTGCGCGGATTCATTCCGGCGCTGATGGACGGCATCCCGCACAACGAGGACGGCACCGGCGGCATGCACCTCTATACGCCGTGGTGGCTCGACAACAAGAAGCTCGATTTTCCGCGCGGGTATCACATCGAGCCGAGCGGCGGCCGGCGCATGCCGAGCGCAGGGTTCGGCGGCGGCATCCACGGGTACGCCGCCAACGATCCAGCCGGACGTCCGCTGGCCTTCGGCGGCTACGGCAAGCAGCTGAAGAACGATTACCGCCGGCTTTACGGGGCGACGGTGAACTTCGCGGGACGCGGCGAGCAGATCCCGAACGATGACACCTACTGCGAGATCGATCCGGAGGTCGTCGACAAGTGGGGCATCCCGGTGCTGCGGTTCCACTTCAAGTGGAGCGACTACGAATTGAATCAGGCCCGGCACATGCAGCAGACCTTCCGCGCCATCATCGAGGCGATGGGCGGCACGCCGATGACCCCGATGCCGACCAAGGAGAAGGGCTACGGCATCGAAGCTGGCGGCCGGATCATTCACGAGGCGGGCGTGACGCGGATGGGCGACAACCCCTCAACATCGGTGCTCAACAAGTACTGCCAGGCGCACGATGCGAAAAACGTGTTCGTCGCCGACGGCGGACCGTTCGTGTCGCAGGCGGACAAGAACCTGACCTGGACGATTCTCGCGCTCGCGATGCGCACGTCGGAGTACATCGCGGAGCAGCGCAAGATTGGGGCGATCTAATGAAACCAAATCGCCGGACGATTCTGCGGGTGTTGTCAGCAGCGCCGATGGCCGCGGGCTTCACGTGGACCGAGGCCGAGGCCCGGCAGGCACACGCCCAGACGCATGACCTCGCGCTCGAGGCGACGGGCAAGAAACCCGCGCCGCCGTTCAGGCCGAAGTTCTTCACGCGTCAGGAGTACGCGACCGTGAACATCCTGGTCGATCTCATCATCCCGAAGGACGAGCGGTCCGGCAGCGCGACCGCCGCCGGCGTGCCGGCGTTCATGGACTTCATGATGATCGATCAGCCGGGCCGGCAGACGGCGATGCGCGGCGGCCTGGCCTGGCTCGATCGCGAATGCCTCACCCGCTTCGACAAGACGTTCGTCATGTGCACCGCGGCCGAACGGACGCAGGTGCTCGACGACATCGCCTGGCCGCAGAAGGCGAAGCCGGAGCTGTCGCACGGTGTCGCCTTCTTCAACAGCTTTCGCGACCTGACCGCCAGCGGCTTCTTCACGAGCAGGATGGGGTTCGCGGATCTGCAGTACATGGGCAACCGGTATGTCCCGGAATGGACGGGATGCCCGGACGAAGTGACCAAGAAGCTCGGGTTGACCTAGCCTTCTGGCATCCGTCAGCGGGTAGTCAGCGCTGCCTGCAGCATCGCTCTCGTATAGGCGACGTTGTAGATCTCCCCCGCGAAGCCGCCGCCACCCGGATACTGGTTCTGGATCGGTCCGCGGTCGCGATCCACGTCGATCGCCCGCGGGTGCTCCGGATAGACCGCGCGCGGATACTTCTGGCGGACCAGCTCCCTCATCACAGCGAACATGTCGACCTGTCCTTCGTCCAGGAACACCTCCGTGTAGTCCACGTAGGGCTTGCGGACGATGACGTTGCGGAAATGCACGTGGTTGATGCAATCACGTTCGCCCAGATAGCGGCAGACGGCGACCGGATCCTCCCCGGTCTCGCGGGTCACGCCGCAGTCGAAGGTCATGCCGTTGAAGGGGCTCTTCACGAGGTTCAGGTACTGCTTCCAGTGCTCGAACGTGGCCATGAGCTGTTCGGAGCCGCGGCTGATCGGGACCGGGGGATCGTTCGGATGGAGCGCGAGCCGGACGTTGGCTTTCTCGGCCTCGGGGATCACCGCCTTCAGAAAGTGCTCGGCGCGCTTCAGTTGGTCGGCGCGGGTGTGGGTCCCGACGCCCTCCCGCGGCGGCAGGTTCCGCGACAGCTCGTAGTCGTAGGCGGTCATCCCGGATCCCGCCCGCCCGGCTTCCTCCTTGTAGCCCTCCATCAGCCGGTTCGCGTAGAAGTTGTATTCGATGACCGGCAGGCCGGCCTTGCCAGCGGCCCGGATGGAGGCGATGACCTGCTCGATCTGCGCGTCGGCGCCAGGCCGCCCGAAGATGACGTCGTTGAAGCCGGAAATCATCATGTTGCAGAGGGTGAGGCCGCCGGCCTTGTAGCCGTCGATCCGGGCCCGGATCTCGGCGTCGTCCCAGGGGATCCTCGGCCCGCCCGTGAGCACGTAGTCGACGCCAATCTGCTTCACGCGCCGCATGGTCGCCTCTTCTGTTGGCACGTAGCCGAGGCAGATCTTCGGCGTGTCTCCGGCCTCCCCGGGCATTCGGAACGCACTCGTCTGCCTGGGCTGGGCCGCCGCCGTCGCCGGTACGACGACCGCCGCCGTCCCCAACCCCTTCAGAAGCTCACGCCGTGAAATGCCAGACTGCATCGCCGCCTCCTCGAGCAACCATGTGCTTGGTACTTGTTACTTGTTTGCGCGCCTAATCCTGGATCCTTGTGCTTTGCTGATCAATCCCTGCGCCGCGTGCCTGCCCCGTCTGCCTGTCCCTCTTGCCTGTCCCTCTTGCCTGTCCCTCTTGCCTGTCCCGCCTGCCTGTCCCCCTCGAAACCGCTAAAATACGGGTATGGCAGCGCTGATCGAAGCGATCGGAATCAAGCGGAAGATGTTCTTCGAGTTCGAAGGGGCCCCGTACCATTGCCTCGGCGTGGAGATCTCGACGCCCACGGCGCGGGGCGGCCAGACCCTGGTGCGGGTGAAGATGCGGAACCTGCTGACCGGCGCGGTGTTCGACAAGACCTTCAAGGCCGGTGACAAGTTCAAGGAGCCCGATCTCTCCTCGGGGCCCGCCACCTTCTTGTACGCCGACAGCGCCGGCTACCATTTCATGGACCAGGAGACGTTCGAGACCCTGACGCTCTCGCCGCAGATCGTCGGCGACGGCCGCGAGCTCCTCGTCGACAACGTCCTCCTCGACATCCAGAAGTACAACGGCAATCCGATCGCGCTCGAGTTCCCGCCGCACGTGGAGCTGACGGTGAAGTCAACCGAGCCGGGCGTCCGCGGCGACACGGCGAGTGGCGGCGTCACCAAGCTGGCCACGCTCGAGACCGGACTGGAGATCAAGGTCCCTCTGTTCATCAAGGAGGGCGAGAAGGTCAAAGTCCACACCGAGACGCGGGAGTTCGCGGGGCGCGCATAAGCTGTTGGACCGACCGCGTAGCGCCACAGTCTTTCCGCGCCGCTGAAGCGGCGCGCTACGGGGGCTGCGCCGAAGGCGCGGCAAGGCCGTAAGGCCGTCGCGCGAAGCGCGTAACGCGCGTGGGGGTGGGGCCCCACGCGCAAGGGAAAAATGATGACCATCAATCGCCGCAAGTTCATCTCCACCACGGCCGCGGCCGGCGCCGCGTTCACAATCGTTCCCCGTCACGTGCTCGGCCGTGGGTTTCAAGCCCCGAGCGATACGGTCAATATCGCCACGGTCGGCGTGAGCGGCATGGGCGGCGCCAACACGCAGCTGGCGATGAGCCAGAACATCGTCGCGCTCTGCGACTGTGATCTGGACCTGCTCGACAGAACGCTGGCCCGGTGGGCGAAAGAGGCGCAGACGCCGCCGCGCGAGCAGGGAGCGGGAGGGCCAGGCCAGCCGCCTGGCGAGATGGTCGACGGCTTCCGGGTGCTGCCGGTGTCGAAGGCCCAGGAGGCGGCCAATGCCCGATGGCCTGCCGAGAATCCGCGGGCGAACCTCGAACGCTTCGTGCAGCAGCAGCTGCCGAAAGTTGCGAAGTATCAGGATTACCGCGAGATGCTCGAGAAGCAGAAGGACATCGACGCGGTGATCGTCGCCACGCCGGATCACATGCACGCGGTGATCGCGTCCAACGCCATGGACGCCGGCAAGCACGTCTACGTGCAGAAGCCGCTGACCTGGTCGGTTCACGAAGCCAGGCACCTCGCGAAGAAGGCGAAGGAGAAAAACGTGAAGGCGCAGCAGGGCAACCAGCGCCATTCGGGAGACGAGAATCGCCGGGCGGTCGAGTACATCCAGGGCGGCGCCATCGGCGACGTCGATGAAGTCCACGTCTGGACCAACCGGCCGTTCGGCTTCTGGCCGCAGGGCGTACCGCGTCCGGCCCCGATCTCAACCGAGGCACGCGACCTGCGCTGGGACGAACGCGGCCTCTCGAACCGGATGGCGGCGGCGATGAAGACCGAGAAGCACTCGAAGCCCGATCGCCTCGCCTGGGATCTGTTCCTCGGCGTCGCGCCCGACGTCGAGTATCACCCGGTGTATCACCCGTTCAACTGGCGCGGCTGGGTCGACTGGGGACAGGGCGCGCTCGGCGACATGGGCGCTCACCTCATCGACTTTCCGGTCTGGGCGCTCGGCCTCGGACTGCCGACGATCATCGAAACCGAATCGACGCCGTTCAACGGCGCCTCCTATCCCGAAGCGACGACGACGTATTACGAGCTGCCGGCGCGGAAGGGAACGGTGAAGATGACGTGGTACGACGGCGGCTTGATGCCCCCTGATCCGCCGGAGCTCGATGGCGGCCAGCTGAACCCGGGCGGCGGGATTCTCTACGTCGGTAAGAAAGGCAAGCTGCTCCAGGACGGCCGGATGCCGCGCCTGCTGCCCGCCTCGAGGCACAACACCTACGGCGCACCGAAGGAGCGCCTGTCACGCGTGCCGCACGAACATCACGAGATGAATTGGATCAACGCGATCAAGGGCACCGACCAGCTCTCGTCCGACTTCGAGTACGGCGCGCTCCTCACCGAGATCATGCTGCTCGGCATCGTCTCGCTCCGCGCCAAGTCGAAGCTGTACTACGACGCGAAGAACATGCGGGTCACGAACAACGAAGCGGCGAATCAGTATCTGACGCGGGAATATCGGAAGGGGTATTCGCTGTAGTACGTGCCACGTGCCACGTGCCACGGGCGCCCCCCGCCGACTGAGCCATTTCGGGCCAGTTGCTGTGCCGTCTCAGAACAACCAGACCTTTTCCGTGTCGTTGCAGAGGTTTACAGGAGAATTTCTGGCGCGTTCTCCGGCTGCGTGTTCGAGATTAGCGCAAAAGGCCGTGACCTACGCAATTTGTACTCGCGCCATGATCGCCCTCAAACTACGGACAACTAACGACTTAACACGCTGCCGAGAACTGGCCCAACTGCGGAGCTCTTATTGCTATCTGTGATGTCGGGTCAGTGAAGCGCCAGAAGGGGGTGCGTCGGGCGGTTCCCCTCACGCCGTTCGACGCATCCCCGAGCTTTGTCAGGACCTGCGCAGGAGGCTGGATGGCAATGACGGTTGAGAGCTTCTCGGTAGGTCGCCTCGTCGACGATCTCCTCGACAAGGTCTCGCCGCTGGTCCAGGAGAACGACAACGTGCTGACGGTGCGGTTCGCTGATGCCGTCACCACGATCGACGGCGATGAATCGAAGGCCCGCCTGATATTGATGCACCTGTTGCACGGTGCGGCCAGCTTCACGCGCCAGGGAGCGATCACGCTGGAAGTCCGGGAGCGGGAGGACGCGCTGGGCAGTCCGTGCGTCGAGTTCACGGTGACCGACACCGGCGTCGGATTGACCGTTGAAGAAGTCGGCAGGCTCTTCGATCCGGACAAGGACATCGATTCGAGAGGCTTCAACGGGAAAGACGGCTCCGGGGTGGATCTGGCCGCGGTGTGGCGATCGTGCCAGCAGATGGGAGGCAGCGTGGCAGTGGAGAGCCGCCTCTACCAGGGGTCCCGGTTCACTGTGCTGCTGCCCGTGTCGGGCAGCGAGTTGTCGGGCGCGGCGTAGCCCCGGCGGAGGTGACCAGTGCGCAAGATCCTCATCGTTGACAACAACGGCAGCATGACGTCGCTCTCCCGTCGCCTCGAGCGCCGAGGGTATCAACTCGTGGTCGCGGAAAACGGCGAGCAGGCGGTAACGCTCGGCCGGATTGCGCGCCCTCAACTCATCCTGGTCGATCTCGGCCACTGCGGCCTCAACGGCTGCGAGCTCACCCGGCAGCTGAAAGCCAATCCGTCGACCGGGCACATCCCTCTCATTGCGTTCGGCGATCCCTCGATGGGCCACGGCTGCGATCAGGCGCTGGCTGCCGGCAGCGACGACTTCGTGCTGAAGCCGATCCGTTTCCAGCAACTGCTCACGAAGATCGACTGGCTGCTGGAAAAAGCGTCGTTCGACCCGGCGGTTGCGGCCCGCGTCTCCATCCCGGCCCTCCATACCCACTGAAAAAGCGAAACGAACCGAAAGCGTGATCGCGCCGTCTTTCCTTCGATAAACTCCGACGGGGTTGTTCGGGGGAGGGATCGATGTGGAGGGACCTGCGCCACGCCGCGCGCACGCTGCTTCACGCCAAGGGCTGGACCGTTGTCGTGGTCCTCTCGCTGGCGCTGGGGATCGGCGCGAATACGGCACTCTTCAGCGTCATCAACGGCCTGCTCCTGACGAAGCTCCCGGTGGCCGATCCGGACACGCTCGTGCGGCTGCGCTACGGCGGCCGCAACGACATGGTGACCAGCTCGAGCGACTACGGAAACAGCGGCAGGGGACCTGACGGGCAGAACATCCGCACCACGTTCTCCTACCCGATGTACCAGCAGTTCGTGGCCGACAACCGCACGATGACCGACCTGTTCGCATGCGCGCCGGCCGGCCGCGCCAACGTCGTCGTCGATGGGCAGGCCGAGCTCGCAAACGCCTTCGTCTCCACCGGCAATTACTATCGCCTGCTCGGCGTGACCGCGCGGCTGGGGCGTACGATCACACCGGAGGACGATCAACCATCGGCGCCGCCGGTAGCGGTGATCAGCTCCAAGTACTGGCACACGCGCTTCACCACCGATCCGGAGGTCGTCGGCAAGACCGTCCGCGTCAACAACGTGCCGGTGACGATCGTCGGCGTGCTGTCGCCCGACTTCACCGGCGTTCAGCAGCCGGTGAGCCAGCCGCCCGATATCTCGCTGCCGCTCGCGGTGTTCTCGCAGTTCGACACCAACAGCGGCCCCGCCCGTGTGAGTCAGCCGACCTACTGGTGGCTGCAGGTGATGGGGCGCCTCAAACCGGGAGCGACGGCGGCACAGGTCCAGGGCAACCTCGAGGGGATCTTCCAGAGCACGGCGCGCGCGGGACTCGCCAGCTTCATGAGCACGTTGAGCGACGAGCAACGATCGACGGCATCCAACCGGAACCGCAAGGAAGTGCCTCGGCTCCTTGTCGATTCGGGAAGCCGCGGTGTCTACGAAGTCAACACGAACGAGCTGCGCTCGGCGACGATCCTGAGCGTCGTCGTATCGCTGGTGCTGCTGATCGTCTGTGCGAACGTCGCGAACCTGCTGCTGTCGCGCGCAGCCGCACGCCAGAAGGAAATCTCCATCAGGCTGTCGCTCGGCGCGACGCGGATGCGGCTGATCCGCCAGCTGCTGACCGAGAGCCTGCTGCTCGCCGCAATCGGGGGCGCGCTCGGCATTGCCGTCGGCTACTGGGGCAAACAGCTGCTGCCCGGGGCGGCGACCGAGGTACCGCTGCTCGACTGGCGCGTGCTCGGCTTCGTGCTTGCGGTGACCGGGCTGACCGGCATCATCTTCGGCATCGCGCCGGCCATCCGCGCGACCGCCGGCAACGTCAGCGACGCGCTCAAGCAGACCAGCCGGAGCGTGGTCGGGTCGCGCAGTCTTCTGGCCAAGTCGCTGCTGATCGTGCAGGTGGCGATCTCCCTCGTGCTGCTGGTTGGGGCCGGACTGTTTCTCCGGACCCTGCACAACCTCCGTCACGTCGATGTCGGATTCAATCCCCGGAACCTGCTGCTCTTCCGGATCAATCCGGCAATGAACCGCTACGACGAACAACGGACGGTCGCGCTATATGGCGACCTGCTCGAACGCATCGCCGCCACCGCCGGTGTACGAGGAGTGGCGCTGTCCAACCCGGCATTGCTGTCGGGCAGCGTCAACTCGACGAGCATTTTCATCCACGGCCGCGTCTACGGTCCCGACCAGCGTGACAGCATCAACCGGCTCATCGTCTCAGCCAACTTTTTCGACCTGATGGAGATTCCGCTGCTCAGCGGACGGAGCTTCACGTCACACGACACTGACACGGCACCCAGGGTGGCGATCATCAACGAGGCGGCGGCGAAGAAGTACTTTCCGGATGAGAACCCTGTCGGCCGGCGCTTCGGAAACAGCGTCGAGAACAACAGCCAGAACGAGATCGTCGGCGTGCTTCGCGACGTGAAGTACGACAGCGTGCGGGATCAGGCGCCGCCGACGATGTACGTACCGTATCTCCAGAGCCGACCGTCCTCGCCGATCATCGCCGTCCGGACCACGGGCAATCCCTCGGCGGCCACCGGCTCGGTGCGGGAAGTGGTCAGACAGATCGATCCGAATCTGCCGATGACCGACGTCTCGACCCAGCTCGAGCAGGTCGAACGCCGCTTCCAGCAGGAAAAAGTGTTCGCCCAGGCGTATACCCTGTTCGGCGTGGTCGCGCTGCTCGTGGCCTCAATCGGCCTGTTCGGCCTGATGTCCTACAGCGTCTCGCGGCGGACGAACGAGATCGGCATTCGCATGGCGCTCGGCGCCCAGCGCTTCGATGTGCTGCGGCAGGTGCTCTCGGAATCGATGCTGCTCGTGGCCATCGGGGTCGTCATCGGCGTGGCCGCCGCGCTCGGGGCCGGTCGTCTCGTGACCACGCTGCTGTTCGGGCTGGCGCCGAATGACGTGATGACGGTTGCCGCGGCGGTGGCGGTGATGCTCGTGGTGTCAGCGTTCGCCGGATACCTGCCGGCGCGCCGCGCGTCGCGCGTGGATCCGATGGTCGCCCTGCACTACGAGTGACGGATTGAGGATAATGAGTTCGGCCTCACGGCAGCACGCCATCCCTAATCCCTAGTCCCTGATCCAGAATCCCCATCCCGATCGAGATCCCGATCCGGACCGGATCGGGATGAGGATGCCGATCGGGTGAGGAGAGGATTTCGGCCTTACGGTAAGCACGCCATCTGCCCGGTTGTGACTCGCTGCGTGCCAAAGGGACAAAGATGTCTGTGAGTAGCGGCGTCTCCGACACTTCTGTCGTTGTATTCCCGTAGTGCCGATACGTTACGATTGGAGAGACGACCGCGCCGCCAGCCGATTCCGCGCCCGACTTCGCCCTGGGCGGAACTGCAGACCGACGCGGCGCCCGGCGGTCTGCTCTTTGCGTAGTGCCAGGAGCATCGCGATCGCCGAGAAGGATCAATAGGAGACCGATGACGAGTACTGTGAGACCGAAAGCCGACAGACGAAAAAAGACGACGACCACCGCCGAGGCGATGGCGATCGTCGAACAGGTGACTCAAGCCGACATCGCGCGCCGCGCGTTCGAGCTGTACTGCGCCCGCGGCGGCCAGGACGGATCGGACGTGGAAGACTGGCTGCGCGCCGAGCGTGAGCTCAGCACGAGCCCCGCTCAGCCGCGGCCCCGCTCGACCCGGAAGACCGCGCCCCTCGACTGAGGGACACGAAATCCTTATCCACAATCCCTGATCCGGAATCCGGATCGGGATCCGGATCATGGACTAAGGATGCGGATTTCCTGCCCTCCTGTGCCGGCACCTCCGACGCCGCCGCCCTCCTCAACGCCGGCGTCCGGGTATATCCTTGACCTGCTGCGGGCGGATCCCATGCGGATCTGCCCGCGAGGAGGTCACATGCGGTTGTGCACATTCGCGGCCCTCGCTCTCGTCGCTGCGCTCGGCATCGCGCCGACGCGGGCGCAGAGCAATCCATTCCTCGGCGCCTGGAATCTCACGAGCGATCCGCCTGAAAACTACGTCTACTGGCTGGAAGTCAAGGAGGAGGCGGGCAAGCTCAGCGCGATGTTCCTCAACCGCGGCGGCAGCCCGGTCGCGGTGCAGGACGTCAAGATCACCGACGGCACCCTCTCCTTCGTGTTTCCCACCGGCCAGAAGCCGGTCGTCACCCTCAAGGCGGACGGCGGCAAGGTCACCGGCACGGTCGGCGAGAAGCTCAAGGTCACCGGCGTGCGCCCGCCGCAGTGGGCCGCGTGCGACGCGAACGCGAAGCACACGTTCGGGAAGCCGGTCGCGCTGTTCGACGGAAAATCGACGGACGCCTGGGACGTGCAGCACGCGGGCCGCGCCATGGGCTGGAACGTCGAGGACGGCGTGATGACCAACCAGCCGAAGGCGAACAACCTCGTCTCGAAGGAGAAGTTCTGGGACTTCCGTCTCGACGCCGAGTACAAGGTGTCGCCCAAGGGTAACAGCGGCATCTACCTGCGCGGCCGCTACGAGATGCAGGTCCTCGACGACGCCGGGAGGGAGCCGGAGAGCCATGGCCACATGTCGATCTACGCGCGCAAGCAGCCGCTCGTAGTCGCGAGCAAGCCCGCCGGCGAATGGCAGACCGCCCAGATCACCCTGGTCGGCAACTGCGTCACCGTCGTGCTGAACGGCCAGACGGTCCACAACAACTCGCAGATCACCGGCATCACCGGCGGAGCGTTGAACGCGAACGAGACCGAGCCGGGACCGATCATGATCCAGGGCGATCACGAGCTGGTCTGGTTCCGAAAGGTGATGGTGACGCCGATTACGAGCGGACCGAAGCGGGGATCGTTCTAAAGGCAGGAATCAGGCTCCGCGGGCCTGTCTGCGCGATGCGCGGAACAGGCTCGCAGAGCCACTGGCCGATCTGCATCGGTGGCGTGGTGCTGGTGAAGGTCAGCGCTGCGCGCGGAACGCACTCATCGCCGCATAGATCTCCCGTCGCGCCCGGTTCATGCTGCCGAGCGGGCGATGGGCGGCAAGACAGTGCCACGGGTTGAACCCGATGCGCTCGCACCGGGTCAGGCGATCGGCCTCGTCAATGGACTGCGGCGGGATGCGGATCCGCGCGACCGGGACGTAGGGCGAGTCCGCCTCGGGCCATTCCACCATCGCGTCTTCAATCGGCATCTGCTTCGCGTCGGTCTGGAACTGCACGAGAAAATCGAAGCAGGCTTCCGACTCCGCCAGGTGCGCGCGCGCGGCGTCGCGCAGGTACGTGTCGGTGAGCGAAGACGGGAGCGTGCTGCGGCGGCCTGGGCTGGGACGCGCAATGTACTTCACGGCGCGTCCGCGTCCGAACAGATACGGCGTTGTACTCCAGTACGGGATATCGAAGTGGCTCGTGGGGTGACTGCGTGAGGCGAGCCCGATGCGTGCGGCGCGCGCGTGCGCCACGAAATACAGGATTCGCCGGAGCCCTCCGGCTTCCATCGCCCGCAGCAGCTCGAGAAACTCCTTCGCGTCGGGGGCCACCATGACCGGATGGCTGTTGAGCACGAAGTCCTGCGTGGTCACGCCGGGCGTCAGGTTCGCGCCCGCGACATCCGCGAGCGAAATCGCCATGCCCCGCACGTCCTTTTCCTGGTCGGACGCAGACGAGGCGTTGGCAAACCTGATGAACGCGGAGTAGGTCCGCGGCTCCGCGAACAATCCGACGCGATGCTCCGCGGCCAGGCCGTCGCGGACGCTGAACTCCGCGGCGACACAGGCCGAATGACGACCCTGGTTGAAGCGGCGGATGGGCCCCGTCGGATGCCGGCGCAAGCTCGCTTCTTTCAGGAAGGCAATGAACTCCGCGATGATCGCCGCCTCATCTGGGGCGACCTGCTCTTCCGCAAGGCCCGGGGTGCTGGGTGCCATCTCTTCCGGCTCCCTTCTCGGCGACCGTCGCCGACCCACGAAGGATACTTCGGCGCGGCCCTCCCCCGCGCGGTCGCTGTGATAACGTGCGCCGCATGAAAAAGGCCACATTACGGCGGCGTGAGGTTCTGGCGCTGAGTGGTCTGGCCGCGATGTCTCCGATATCCTTCGACAGCGCCCAGTCGAGGACGCCAGCCGCTGTGCCCCGAGCAAACGATCGACGACGCGAGCTCTATGCCCTGCTCGGCGACCTGCCGGACAGGAATCGCCCGCTCACGTCGAAGAAGCTCGACGAAGCCGAGCGTGACGGCTACGTGCTCGAGACCTGGCAGCTGGACCTCAACGGCATCGAGCCCGTCCCCGCCTACCTGGCGCGGCCCAGAGCCGCCGGCGGACGCAGACCCGCCGTGCTCTTCAACCATTCCCATGGCGGCGGCTACAAGATCGGCAAGCTCGAATTCGTGGATGGGCGCAGCTACCTGCAGCCGGTCCCCTACGCCAAGGCGCTGACCGATCTCGGCTACGTGTCACTGGCCATCGATCACTGGGTCTTCGGCGAGCGCAGCCACACCACCGAGGCTGACACGGTCAAAGCCATGTTGTGGCAAGGCCAGGTCCTCTGGGGAATGATGGTCTACGACAGCCTGCGCGCCACCGACTTCCTCGTTCAGCGTGCCGATGTCGACGCCTCGCGGCTGGCCACGCTCGGAATCTCGATGGGCAGCACGATGGCCTGGTGGCTGGCGGCGCTCGACGAGCGGATCAAGGTGACGGTCGACATCTGCTGCCTCACCGACTTCCACACGCTCCTCGCGAAGAAGTGGCTCGCCGGGCACGGCTTCTATTACTACGTGCCTGGCCTGTTGAAGAAGTTCACCACCGCGCAGATCAATGCGCTGATTGCGCCGCGTGCGCATCTCGCGCTCGCCGGCCTGCAGGACAAGCTGACGCCGGTCGAGGGGCTCGACATCATCGATCGCGAGCTCACGCGCGTGTACGCGAAGCAGCCCGAACGGTGGAAGCTGCTCCGCTACGACGTCGGCCACATGGAAACGCCGGAAGGACGCCAGGAGATCGTCGCCTTCCTGCAGCGTTTTCTCTGACGCCGAGTCAGCGCGCAACTCCCGTTGTTCCTGCCACTTGGCCCGCGTAACCTCGCGGAAACCTCAGCCAGCTATCCTGTAGTCACCGCTGCATGCTGACCGTCGCCCACGCGGAACCCGTCAACGCGGGAACCGCGATCGGGGCGGGAGCGCAGGCGGATGGAGGTTCAGATGCTGGAAAGAATCACCGGCAACCGCACGACGGAGACGGGATTCGGCCGAAAGGGCCTGATGCTGCTGGCAATCGTGCTGCTCACGCTGACGGCGTTCAACTCGCTCGCGTGCGTCAAGACCGGTCACGTCGGTGTGGTCACGGTCTTCGGCCGCGTGACGGGCAGGACGATGGGTGAAGGCATCCACGTCGTCAATCCGCTGGCGCGGGTGCACGAGCTGACGATCAAGACGCTGGAAGCCAAGGAGCGCGCGGCGGTGCCGTCGAAGGAAGGCCTGATCATGGGGCTGGAAGCGTCGGTGCTCTATCACCTGCAGCCGGATCGCGCCGCGGACGTCTTCCAGAAGGTCGGCGCGGGATACGCGGACGTGCTGCTCATACCCAACTTCCGGTCCGCGATCCGCGGCGTGACGGCGGCGAATCTGGCGAGCACGCTGTACTCGGACGCGCGGGAAACCATCGCCCTGCAGATCCAGTCCGACCTGCAGACGCAGGTTCAGCCGCGCGGCATCGTCATCGAAAAGGTGCTCCTGCGCGACCTGCAGCTGCCCGAGACCTTGAAGCAGGCCATCGAAGCGAAGCAGCAGGCGCAGCAGGAAGCGCAGCGGATGGAGTTCGTCCTGCAGCGCGAGCGCCAGGAAGCGGAGCGCAAGCGGGTCGAGGCCCAGGGCATCAAGGACTTCCAGAACGTCGTCTCGGAGGGGATCAGCGACAAGCTCCTGGAGTGGAAGGGCATCGAGGCGACGGTCGAGCTCGCGCGCAGCGCCAACGCGAAGGTCGTGGTCGTCGGGGGCGCGAAGGGCGGGTTGCCGCTCATCTTCTCCGCGATAAGCAGGAAGAGGACCGGAGGAAGGGACGGATACTTCTGGTTGCGTGTCGTGGAGGATCTTCGAGAAAAAGACCCTCCCGTCCTCCACTGCTACAATCGGGCGCGAACAGGAGGTCGATCGCTGTGAACACGCGCCCATGGACCGGGATAATCGCGGTGCTCGGTGTCACGGTCGTCGGAGGCAACATGATCGTCGGGATGGCGCTGCAGACGCCGGGCAAGCCGGACTTCCCGAAGCCGCCCGGGATCGAACGGCTCGATCCGGCGCTCGACAAATTGATCGCGCCGGATGCGACGATCGAGGTGCTCGCCGGCGGCTATACCTGGTCGGAAGGACCGATCTGGGTGAAGGACGGCGGGTATCTCCTCTTCTCCGACATTCCGCCCAACGAGATCCATCGCTGGAAGGAAGGCGAGGGCGCGCGTCTCTACCTCAAGCCATCCGGCTATACCGGCTCGGAGGCGCGCGGCGGAGAGGTCGGATCGAACGGACTGACGATCGATCGGGAGGGCCGCCTCGTCCTCGCCCAGCACGGGGACCGGCGCATCGCACGCATGGACGCGCCGCTCGGCAAGCCGCAGCCGAAGTACACGACGCTTGCCGATCGCTACAACGGCGCGAGATTCAACAGCCCCAACGACGTCGTCTTCCACCGCAACGGCGACATCTATTTCACCGATCCGGCGTACGGCCTGGAGAAGCAGTGGAGCGATCCGAAGCGGGAAATGGACTACGCCGGCGTGTTCCGGAGGGGCAAGGACGGCGCCGTGACTCTGCTGACTCGCGAGATGACGCGGCCGAACGGGCTCGCCTTCTCACCCGACGAGCGCCGCCTCTACGTCGCGCAGTCGGATCCGAACGCCGCCATCTGGCGCGTGTTCGACGTGAAAGCGGACGGCACGATCGAGAACAGCCGCGTGCTGTTCGACGTGACGTCGATGGTCGGCGGCCGGAAGGGCCTGCCCGACGGCTTGAAGATCGACACCGACGGCAACCTCTTCGCCACCGGCCCCGGCGGGGTGCTCGTCATCACCCCGCAAGGCAAGCACCTCGGCACGATCATGACCGGCCAGGCGACGAGCAACTGCGCGTTCGGAGACGATGGGCAGACGCTCTATATGACCGCGGACGACTATCTGATGCGGGTCAAGCTCAGGGCGAAGGGGATGGGGTTCTAGAGCGGCGTCAACTCCCAGCCTCCAACTTCAGCTCCCAAAGAGAGTCGCTCGAACGATCTGGGTGGAATTCGCAGGTAGATGCCACACACGAACGCCTTCCACCCCTTTGTTCGAACCACGCGCTATGCGGAGTTCGGGGATCAGAGAGAGTTGGGAGTTGACGCTGAACTGGAACATTGATCGACCAGATCCGATCACGAAGAACGCGAAGAACGCATAGAACGCCGAGCACAGGAGCAGCACGCCCTCCCGCCACGGCGCCGGCCTCAGCGCGCGGGGCAGGAAGCGGCGGTTGACCAGGAAGATCTGCACTCCCGCGATCGCGAGGACGATGCCGGCCATGTTCGCCAGGATCTTGAACAGCTGGAATGGCGACGCCGAGCGGATGACGAAGACGCCCCACACCGAGAACACCAGCAGGATGCCGTAGTACAGCGCGCGAATGCCGCGCTTGGATTCGCGGGCGCGCGAGCTCGCCATCCACGTTGCGTCGGTGATCGTGCGCACCAGAATGTCGGTGTTCCCCAGCTGCGTCTTGAAGAGAATCCAGAAGCCGTTGAAGAGCGTCAGGAACCAGAATCCCGGCCAGATGCGGCTCAGATATTCCGCCTGGTAGGCGCCGGCCGCGAGCCCCTGCAGGTCGGTGCCCGGCGGGACGATCGCGGTCGCCAGGTTGACGTTCAGGAACATGCCGAGGAAGCAGAACAGTCCCCACACCCAGAGCTGATCGGCGTGGACGTACCGCATCCACTCGCGCCAGCGCGCCAGGTTCGCTGTCGGTTGCCGGAAACACCGTTCCGACGTGCGACAGCTGGATCTCGTGTCCGCCGACGGCGCTCGGGATGGCGCCGACCTTCGCGCCCATGCCGAAGCCTTTGTCGCGGATCCAGTTGGTGACCGTCAGATTGCCGATGCCGCCCGATCCGGCGGTGGCGGCCAGCGCGCCGATGAGCGCCCAGTCCACCGGCGTCTGCAGGCCGCCGATGCTGAAGAAGCCGAGGAACGTCCGGCCCCAGTGGCTGAACGGCACGAAGGCGATGTTCACGGCGATCAGGAACAGGAACACGACCGCGAGCATCGTCCAGGCGAAGTACTCGAGCATGCGCTCGATGGTGCCGCCGAACGACAGGATCAGGACGACGCCGACGATCAGCCCGGAAGCGATCCACGCTTGCGCCCCCTGATCGGGCGCGCCCGGCATGCGGCCCATCCACGCGCCGAAGAGCGTCGCCGCGGCGCTGCCCGCGAGCGCCGGCCAGCCAAGCTGAAAGAATCCGAGCAGCGAATAAAACCCGGCCCAGAACCTCGGACCCGGCTTGAGCCGCATGATGCCGCCGTAAATCGGCTCTCCCGTATAGAGCGTGTAGCGGATGCCCTCGAGGTTGAACACCACCTGCAGCAGGATCGCGACGGTGGCAATCAGGAAGATCGAGGATGAATACTTCACCGCCGCGGCGGGACCCACGAGCCATTCGCCGCCGCCGATCGAGGTCGCGGCCATGATCGCGCCCGGACCGATCACTTTCAGCATGTTGCGGAAATTGAACGGCGGCGGCGCCGGCAGATCATCGACGGCCCATCGGGGCAGCTCGCCATGTTCGGACGGCAGGGTCGGGTCGGTGGCGCGAGGGGAGACGGTCGAGGAACCGGATGTATGCATGGACGCGTCCATTGGCGACGCAAGCGCCCACCAGCGGCCTCGCGCCCTACTGTGTCTTCAGGAACTCGATCAGCGCGCGCTTGCGATCGTCTGGCAGCCCGGCGCCATAGACATGCCCCTGGCTGCTGTTGCCGCGCAGCGACGTATCGGTACTTGAACCCGACGCGTTCCGCCTCGGCGCCAGCCGACACGAACCCGACGCGATCGGGATCGTAGACGTCATAGCCCCGGACGAAAGAGGTCGGGCGCTTGTCGGGGGGCAGCAGGAGATCGTGCAGCGACGGCACCGAGCCGTTGTGGAGATACGGCGCGCGCAGCCAGACGCCGTCGAGCGGCACCGCCACGTAGCCGTCGGTCTTCTGGAACGCATCGAAGTCCCACGGGTACGCTTCGCCGTAGGCGTTGTAGGCGCCGGCCGCGCCGGCCGTCCACATGTCGAGGCGGTTGCGATCGGTCCCGACCTCCGCGAGCGGGATGACCTTGCCGGTTCGCTGCCCGCCAAACGCGTGGCACGTCGCGCACTCGGCCGCATAGACCTGCTCGCCGGAGGCGGCAAGCGCGGCGTCGATCGGAAAGGGATATTTCGGCGGCCGCAGATCGAGCAGCCAGTTCTCGATCCGCTCGAGGCTCTTCAGATCGATCGACTTCGGCGTGGCCCCATCGCCGAGCGCCGAGCTCAGCACGATCTCACGCAGCGGCCCGCCGAGGCCATCCCAGTGCAGGCGCATGTCCCGGCGCGGCCGCATGTTCCAGATCGGGACCATGTCCGAGTTGCCGACGGTGTCGTCGACCGGCTGGCGCAGATACGAGAACTTGACGCGATTGAACGGATCGATGCGCCCGCGACCCCACCGCGGCTGCTTCTCCATCCACGCGAGGTCGCGCTGCTGCTTGGCGAGCGCCGTCTTGACGGCGGGAATGTAGAAGAAGCGATAGCGCAGCGAGTCGAGCCACGACAGATCGGTCAGCTCGTCGATCGCCGCCATGACATTGCCCGCGGTGAATCGGGGATCGGCGGCCGCCGCCTGGAGAAATCGCACGTAGCCCTGCGGATCGGTCTGATGCGACGGGCCCCCGGGGACCAGCATCGGCTGGCTGTCCGCCGTCCGCCGTACCGACGCCGTATGACAAAACGCGCAGTTGATCGCGATGCGCTCGGTGCCGCCGACGTCCCTCTTGGCAAAGCCGACCGGGAGCTCCTTCCCCTTCTCAAAGAGAATGCCGAGCGACGCATAGCCGCCAGGCCCAGGAAGCTTGTCGGGGAACATCCGCGGCAGGACCTGCCAGATCCAGTACGGGAGGCCTTCGGCCTGTTCGGTGCCGATCGAGGCGTACTTGAAATGCTCGTCTTCAGGAATCGTCGCGCTCTGGCTCATCCCGGATGCCACGAGCGTCAGCACCGCGGCGGAGAGCGCCACACCCAGCACGATTGCGCGAACGGCCGCACGCGAGAACACGCGGACAGGATTGGACGGCGGCATGAGCATGCGATGCCGCCAGCATGCTACATCAACTGTCCCGACGGCATTGTTGTGCTAGATTCAGCCGGGAGTAACGCCGTACTTCTGATCTCGTGAGCTCACCGGTGTCATCCGCTCGTGCGTGAGCTGGCGTCCTGGCGCTGGTGGGTGCCCGTGGCGGTCGCGGCGGGGGTGTGGCTCGTCCCGCACCCGCAGTTTCCGCCGCGGGCGTGGGGACTGCTCTGCCTCTTCGCGGCCACGGTCTCGGGCCTGATCACGAGGCCGCTGCCGAACGGCGCCGTCGCCCTGATCGCGATCACGATCGGCACGCTCGCCGGATTGTTCACCATCCAGGATGCGCTGTCCGGCTTCGCCAACGTGACGGTCTGGCTGATCGTCGCGGCGTTTCTCTTCGCCCGCGCGTTCGTCCAGACCCGTCTCGGCGAACGCATCGCCTACAACGTGGTCCGGCGCGTCGGCCATGGCCCGTTGCGGCTCGGCTATGCCATCGTGCTGGCCGATCTGATCATGGCGCCGATGACGCCGTCGAACACGGCGCGGGCCGGCGGCATTCTTTTCCCCATCACCTTGAACGTGGCGCGGGCGTTCGGGTCCGAGCCTGGTCCGACGTCTTCGCGGATCGGCGCCTTCCTGATGACCATCCTGTATCAGGGCGATCTGGTCGTGTCGGCGATGTTCCTGACCGCCACCGCGCCGAACCCGCTCGTCGCGGAGCTGACGCGTCAGGCCTCCGGCACCGAAATCACGTGGATCACCTGGACGATGGCGGCGGCGCTTCCCGGGGTGGTCGCGCTCGTGGTGGTGCCCTATGCGGTGTACCGCCTCTGCCCGCCGGAGATTCGCGACACCGGCGCCGCGCAGGCGCTCGCCGTCGAGCGGCTCGCCGCGATGGGACCGACGAGCGCCCGCGAACGGATCATGATGGGCATCTTCTCGCTCGTGCTGCTCTTGTGGCTCACGAGCGCGTGGCACGGCGCCTCCGCGACCACGATCGCCTACCTGGGATTGATGCTGCTCCTCGTCTCCCGCGTGCTCGACTGGCAGGATCTCATCGACGAGAAGGGGGCATGGGACGCGCTGATGTGGTTCGGCGGCCTGATCATGCTGGCCGGGCAGCTCGACAGGGCCGGACTGCCGAAAGCATTCGCGGAATCGGCCGCCGCGCTGGTCGGCGGATGGTCCTGGTGGGTGGCGCTCGCCGCGCTGATGGTGATCTACCTGTACTCCCACTATGCCTTCGCCAGCCTCGTCGCGCACGTGACCGCGATGTTCCCGGCCTTCTTCGCCGTCGCCATCGGGCTCGGCGCGCCGCCGCTGCTCGCGGCGCTCGCCTTCGGCTTCTTCTCGAGCCTGAACGCGGCGACCACGCACTATGGCACCGGTCCGGCGCCGATCGTGTTCGGTGCCGGCTACGTCAGCCAGGCGCAGTGGTGGCGGATTGGATTCATGATCTCCGTCCTGCACCTCGCGATCTGGCTGCCGCTGGGATTTCTCTGGTGGAAAGCCCTGGGTCTCTGGTGAGCGGACCGCGGGAATTGATGCTATTCTGGCTTTATCAATCGCCGCAGGAGTGTTGCGGCGCTAAAAAAAGGCTTCAAGCGACCACGCCCTCTATCTCTGAGGGCACACCATACGGTCGCGGCCGGGAGGTGCATGCATGGCAAACACCACCGGGAGTAGTCGCTAGACTTCTCCCCTCAGCGCACGATGAAAACGGCCGGCGGAAACGCCGGCCGTTTTTCTTTGGGATCTCGATCGGTTCAGAAGTTCAGGGGTTCAAGGGTTCAGAAGTTCGGGTTCAGGAGTTCAGGAGTTCGGGTTCAGGAGTTCAGGGGCCGCTCTTGTGAACGGTTGAACCTCTGAACCCTTGAACCCGAACCTGTGAACCCTTGAACCCCTGAACTCTTGAACCTTCACCCGAAGCTTCGATCGTCAGCTGACGGTCCGTACAAAGCCGGCACCTTCGATCCGAGCAGGCGCAGGTACACGGTCATCTGGCCGCGATGATGGGCGGAATGCAGGAACGTGTCTCGAATCACGACTTCACGCGGCTGCTCCATCACGACCTTGCCCGCGGCCAGTAGCTTCCACGTCGTCTTCAAATACTCATCCGTGGTTTTCTGCAGCGCCTCGCGAGCCTGGGCCACGGCCTTGTCCATACCCGCGATCAGCTCGGCGCTTGTATTCATCGGCTGTGGCTTGTACGACGGCCCGTCCTTGGGCGCGATATCCAGCTCGTTGAGCGTGATCGCATACCCCACCCATGACGGGATCATCGCCACGAGCTCGCAGAGATAGCCGAACGGCATCGATCGTTCGTGCGGCTTCCAGTCTCGCTTGCCTTCCGGCACCTGTTCGAGGGCACGCCTCGTCTTTGCCGCTTCACTGTCGAGTTCCGTCAAGAACCACTCCGTCATCTTCATGCTTGCACCTCACCTTGCAGCGTCAAAAATGCCAGAATTGCCAGGCTGCCAGAATCGATCCACCGGGTCTCCGCGGCATCGCCAGAACGATCGCGACCGGCGGCTGAGTTTCCGCCGCCGTAGCGATCTGGCCATTGTGGCATTTTCGAGCGCCGCTCAATCGAAGAGGACTGGATGCGTACATATCGCGTGGCGGTGATTCCAGGGGACGGCATCGGAACGGAGGTGACACCTGCGGCACTCGACGTGCTGGACGCCGCGGCCGGCAAGGGCGGCTTCGGATTCGACTGGACGCATTTCCCGTGGGGCTCGGACCACTACTTCGCTCACGGCCGGATGATGCCGGCGGACGCGCTCGATCAGCTGCGCCCGTTCGACGCGATCTTCTTCGGCGCCGTCGGCGATCCGCGGCTCCAGGACAACGTCACGCTGAACGGGCTGCTGCTGCCGATCCGCCGCGGGTTCGATCAATACGCGTGCGTGAGGCCCGCGGTCCTCTATCCTGGCGTGCGGTGTCCGCTGGCCGGCAGGCAGCCCGGCGAGATCGACTTCGTCGTCGTTCGCGAGAACACGGAGGGTGAGTACGCGCAGGTCGGCGGTGTTCTTTATGCCGACGCGCCGCATGGCGTGGCCGTCCAGTCCGCGGTGTTCACCCGCCAGGGAACCGAACGGATCATCCGGTTCGCGTTCGATCTGGCGCGTCGCCGCGGCAAGAAGCGCCTCCTGACCTCGGTCAGCAAAGCCAACGCGCAGGGCTTCAGCATGGCATTCTGGGATCGAGTCTTCGCGGCCATCGCCGCCGAATATCCGGACATCCGCACCGAATCGCTGCTCGTCGACGCCGCCTGCATGGATCTCGTCCGCCGGCCCGAGACGTTCGATGTCATCGTCGCGTCGAACCTGTTCGGCGACATCCTGACGGACCTCGGCGCCGCGATCACCGGAAGCCTCGGCCTCGCGCCCAGCGCCAATCTCAATCCGCCGCGAACGTTCCCCTCGATGTTCGAGCCGGTCCACGGCTCCGCTCCGGACATCGCCGGGCGCGGCATCGCCAATCCCATGGCCGCGATGCTCTCGGGTGCGCAGATGCTGGACTTCCTTGGCGAGTCCGCGGCCGCCACGCTGATCGAACAGTCCGTGATCGGCGTGCTGCGCGACCAGCAGGAGCTGACGCCGGATCTCGGTGGCCGGGGCACGACGCGCACGGTGACCGACCGCGTCGTCGCGAGAGTCAAAGAATGAAGGACATCAACTCCCAACCTCCAACTTCCCCGCCACGCGCGCCATGCGTTCGAAGCAGAGCTGGTCGAGGCCTCACCCGTAGCGCGTCGCGCTGCAGCACCGACGGCGCGGAGGCGAGGCAACCCCGAACGGCTGCGAACGCGCTGATCGTCTGGAATATTCCCGCCGCTGCGCGTCGAAGTCGCCGCGCTGACGGGCGTCGAGCGAGCGCCTCGCTCGTTGAATCGCGCGCTCGGAATGCTGGCAAGTTGGCGTGGTCGGGAGTTGACGATTTCGGCCGTGTAGAATGCGACCAAGCAAAGGAGAGCCTGTTGCTGGAAATCCGACGAAACCTCGAGAGCTCATACGCGGACGTCTACACGAAGAACGCGATCGACTCGCTGAAGAGTCTGGCCGGCTTCGACCGCGACCGGAAGGATCTGATGAAGGCCCGCATCGAGCGGCGGGGCGCCCGCGCGCGAAACCGGAAGCGGATCGAGTTTCTCGACCCGCAGGCGCGCATCCCGCGAACCGGGCTCACCGTCCAGGACGCTCGCACCGGCAACTTCGACGGCAGTGAGATTCCCGCCGACCTGCAGCGGCAATGGATCCAGGGGACGGGCCCGGCCGCGAAGCCGAACACGCCGGTCGACCGCAGCATCCGCAACGTCGCCTACGCATTGCTGTCCGGAGCGGACGGCTGGATGTTCGACGGCGAAGACGCGCTCGGCCAGGTCTCGACGATGTCGCTGGACAATCAGCGCAATCTGAAGCTCGCGATCCATCGCGACGCGGTCTTCAAGAACGCCGCCGGGCAGGTGGCCGCCGAGATGAACCAGTGGTCGGCCGGATTCCTCGGCCGGCCGATTGTGTCCGACTGGGTCCGCCAGCTCGACTTCACGACGAAAATCTTCAGGCCGCGCGGCCTTCACCTCGACGACCGGCACGTGCGCCCCGCCGGCGGCGGCGGCTTCTCCGCCTCCATCGTCGATGTGACGCTCTATATCGTGAACAACTACGAAGCGCTGCGATCGGCCGGCTCGTCGCTCGTCCTGTATCTGCCGAAGATTCAGACCGCTGAGGAAGCGGCGCTGTGGAACGACATCCTGTCGGGGCTCGAGGCGCAGCTCGGCCTCGCGACCGGCACGGTGAAGACCTATGTGCTCGTCGAGCAGATCGAGGCCAGCTATCAGCTGATGGAGATCCGCGCGGCGCTCCATCCGCGTTTCGTCGGGTTCAATACCGGCCGCTGGGATTACATCAACAGCGTGTCGGACGCGATGGCGTGGGATCCGGACTTCGTCAATCCGAACATCGACGCCATCACCATGACTTACGGCTACATGCGGAACTACGAGGACCGCGTGCGGCGCGCCGTCAACACGCCCGATCGGCAGGGGCGTTACGCGCTGTGGCAGGGAGGGATGGAGCCGAACATTCCGGTCGGTTCGGAGGCCGGCGTCGCGGCCGGAATGGCCAGGGCGCTCGCGGGCGCCGAACGAGAACAGCGCGAGGGGGCGAGCGGTAAATGGGTCGCGCACTGGAAGATGGTCCACATCGTCCGGCCGGTCTGGGAGAGGGCGGGACAGGCCAACCAGCTCGGACGTGCCTTCCCGCAGCTGTCCTACACCCAGGACGACGCCGCGGGGCTGACGCTGATCGAGCCGGCGCCGAGGACGGTTCGCGGGGCCCGCGATCTGTTGAGCGTCGCCCTGCAATATGGCAACGCGTTCGGTCAGGGCCTGCAGGCCGCGGCGCTGAAGCCGGCCGACTTCTTCGGCAATGACGACGTGCTGTACCTGATGGAAGACATGGCGACCGGCGAGATCCGGCTCAGCATCCTGTGGGAGTGGCTCCACAAAGGCGCCGCCTTGACCGAGGGCGATGCCATCGGCGTCAAGCCCGGCGACGCATTCTCCAGGCCCCTCTTCGAACGCCTTCTCGCCGAGGAAGGCGCGAAGCTGATGGCCGCAGGCAATCGTGACGTGCACGACGTGTCGAAGAAGACGACGCTGCCGATCGCGAGAGAAATCGTCGAGACCTATGTGCTGAGCGACGTCAAGCTGCCCTGGTACATCGATCTCCTCAACATCAACCTCGACAACACCGACCTGACGGAGGCGCGCAGCCGCATTCGCGCGCTGACCCAGGCCTTCCAGAAGGACGGCACGAGGCTGACCGAGAACCTCGACTTCTGATCTCCGTCGATTGTCCCCTGTGCAAAGGAAGCGCCCTGATGAGTGTCTGTCGGTCGAATTCGAGGCGGCGCTGGTGAAAGAGGTTAAAGGCAAGTGACAAGTTGCAAGGGGCAAGGTGCAAAAGGGCAACGCTGACGTTGCCCCTTGCACCCTGCGACTTGCACCCTGCGACTTGACTAGAAAGTGAAGCGCGCCGCGAGCTGCACCTGGCGCGGCAGACCGTTCTGCGCGGTGATCGTGCCGAACGCGCTGTTCGTGGTCGTGGTATTCGGCCCTCCCAGGTTGGCCCGGTTGAGCGCGTTGTAGATCTCCGCGCGCAGCTGCAGACGGGTGCGGCTGCCCATGCTGACGTTCTTCAGGAAGGCGAGGTCGAGCACGGCGTAGCCTGGCCCGCGGACCTCGCCGAAGCGGCTCGGCTGGGTGCGCACGTTCGAGACGAGCTGCTGGTTGTTCACGCGGTTGAACGCGTCGACGTTGAACCAGCGATCCTCGTCCCGGTCACCGCCGGGAAGCACCGCATCGTCAATCGTGGCCCCCTGCGCGAACAGGAAGTTGCCGAACCCGAGCGGCGCGCCGCTCTGCGCCTTGAACAGGAAGGAGACCTGCCAGCCGCCGAGGAAGCCGTCGACGAGCGCGTTCCAGTCGCGTCCCCACCGCCGCGTGCGTCCCACCGGGACCTCGACGATGCCGCTCGTGACGAAGACGTGGGCGCGGTCGAACGGACCGATCACCCGCTCGAGCTCGGTGTCGAACGCGTTGAGGAACCCGGTCTCGACCATCGTCTTCGACCAGGTGTAGGCAGCCTGCACCGTGAAGCCATTGGCCATCCGGCGCTCGAGGCGGCTCTGGAACGACGTGTAGTCCGACGTGCCGATGGTCTGGAACGCCGTGATGCTGGTGAACTGCGGATACGGCCGCAGCAGCTGCGAGCGCGCCACGTTGGCGCCGTTGATGTTCGTGCCCGGCAGCAGCCCGGCGAACGGATTCGCCACCTGCTGGCCGAGGTAGTTGTTGGTGGTGTCGTCTCTAACCGGTGACGTCGAGAGGTACTGTCCGGGAGTGGCGTTCAACTCGCGCGAGACCGGGATCTGATCGGAGTACGAGCCCACGTAGGTGCCCTCGACGAGCAGCAGCCACGGCAGCTCGTGCTGGATGCCGATCGACCAGCGATGGGTCCGCGGCGTGCCCACCGAACCGTCGTACGGGAAGCTGACACCGAGGCCGACGTTCGTCATCAGCCCGAGGTCGCTGCCGACCGGCTCGAGCAGTCCGTTCGGAAATGGATTCTCGAGTGTGGCGACGAAGGTCTGGCCGTTGTCGAGCGACGGCGTCAGCGCGGTCACGCGCGAGTAGCCGGTCTGGTTGGCGCTGATGCGGTTGGGACCAAGAACATCGTAGAAGAGCCCGTAGCCGCCCCGGACCGCGGTCTTCGGCTCCGGCTGCCACGAGAATCCGGCGCGCGGCATGATGTTGCCGTAGATCTGCTCCCATGCGGAGTCCGGACCGCCCGTGTCGGGATACAGCACCCCGCCGCGGACGCGGAACTGCGAGGCCGGTATTTCCACAATCGGGTTGCGGGCGTAGTTCGCCTGCACCTGGGCTTCGATCGGGAGCGACGTGTCGAAATCGAAGCCGCTGATCATGCGGTCGTCCTGCTCGCTCAATGGCGTTTCGATCTCCCACCGCAGCCCGAGGTTGATGGTGAGGTTGTCGCGGACGCGCCAGTCGTTGTGCGCGTACAGCCCAAGGACGCTGCTCTGCTCGCTGTACTCGGCCGCCCGGCTCATCGAGCCGCCGGTTGGCAGGCCGAGCAGGAACGAGGCGAAGTCCTGACCGCGAGGCGCCGCTGCCGAGTTGTCGAGCGGACCGCGCGTCCAGTTCGTGCTGAATGCGATCGTCGGGGAGACGGCGGTCGGGAACCGGCTGGAGTTCTCGACGTAGCGGCGATACTCGGTGCCGAACTTCATGTTGTGGTTGCCGACGAGCCAGATCATGTTGCCGGTCACGTTGTAGACGTCGGTGGTGAAGAACCCGTCGCCGGACTCCCACGGGCTGAACGCCTGATACCCGTCGTAGGTCACGTTGGGAAACGTCGCCGCGTCGGACGGCACCAGCGAGACGAGCGAGTTGGCGAAGCCGAGCGAGGCGAGATCGAAGCCCTGGCTGCGCCGCCGCTCGGGGAACAATTGCCGGGTGAAGCCGCCGCGGATGTTCATCAGCAGGTTGTTCTTCACCGTGTAGGCGTCGTCGATCGCGAACACCCGGTTCTTCCGGTTGAGGAAGATGCCGGTCGAGAGGTTGTCGAAGCGGTCGTCCTTTTCCTCTTCCCAGAAGTCCCAGCTGAAGCGGCCGTAGATCCGGTGCCGATCCGACAGGTTGTGATCGATGCGCGTGGTCGCCGTGTAATAGGTCTCGAACGCGACCGCGGTCGGGTTGGTGAAGTTGTTCACGCCGTCCGACGTCCCCTGCTCGTTCGGCTGCGGGTAGAAGTCGAGGATCTTCTGCGCGACCGGGCTGATGCGATGCGAGGGGATGATGTTGCCGGCGAATACGTCGCGGATGAAGCGGCCGGCCTGGGTCGGATGCGGACGGGTCGTCGCCGGATCGTAGAGCTGGTACTGCGAGCCGAGCGCCAGCAGATCCGAGAAATCCCCGGTGCGCATCTTCGCGGTCGGCACCGACAGCGTGACCGGCTGCGGCACCTCGAACGGATTGGCCTCGACATTGGCGAAATAGAACGTCCGGCCGCGCGTAATCGGTCCGCCGACCGCGGCGCCGAACCGGTTGTCCTTGTAATCGCGCTTTGGCCGTCCCGCCTTCTCGTCGAAGTAGTTTCCGGAGTCGAGCTTGTCGCCGCGGTACCATTCGTAGACCTGGCCGCGAAGGTTGTTCGTGCCGCTCTTCGTGACGAGGTTCACGGTGGCACCCATGGCGTTGCCGACCGCGGCGTCATACGTCGCCGTCTGGATCTTGAATTCCTCGACCGCGGCCGACGGCGGGCTGTACGCGACGCGGTCGGCGGCGACGTTGGCGACACCGTCAATCGTGAAGTCGTTGCGCTTCTCGCCCGCCCCGTCGCTCGACCACTGCGAGAGCCCATTGTTGAAGGCGGCCTTCCTGGATCGCAGGTCGGTGGTGTTCTGCACGCCGGGAGCGAGAATGACCAGCTCGACGGCGGTGCCTTCGCGGATCGGCAGCTCGGAGATCCGCCGCGCATCGACGACCTGGCCGAGTCCGGCGGAGTTCGAATCGACCGCCGTGGTGACGGCGCTGACCGTGACTTCGTCGGTAATCTGCCCGGGCTGCAGGGTGGCATCCAGGATCAGCACTTCCGCCACGTGCAGCTCGATGTTCTGGCTGGCGAACTTGCTGAAGCCGTCGAGCGTCACCGTCACGCGATAGGTCCCGGGATTGAGGAACGGCATCCGATAGTTGCCTTCCTCGTTCGACGTCGTCGGCGTCGTCACGCCGGTCGCGATGTTGGTGACTTCAACGGTCGCGCCGGGCACGACCGCGCCGCTCGCATCGGACACTTTCCCCTGCAATGTGCCGCGGGCCTCCTGAGCCATCGCTGCCGACCCTGAGGCCAGCAGCAGGCAGGCCACGAACGCGACGATCCACGATTTCATCTGTTCCTCCCTGATTCCCTCACGCGTGATATGCCTGAACGGCAACACACTAGTTTGATACGCACAGCTGGGGTGTCAAGCGGGAACTACGGCCGGGCCCGAATGGAAGGTCAGAATGCCGCTTGGAACCGGTTCCAGCTTTATCAGCAGGTGTCAAGACGCCCGGGAACAAGTACAACCTAACGTCAGTAAAGGGAACAGAGATCACTACTTGCTACTTGATAAAGACGGAGGCCTTTTGATGGTACTTGCACTGGCTGGCGTCCTGGTGGCGGCGCTCGCGGCTCAGCCCGCGACGGTCACCGGTAAATGGGGCGGGACTCTCGTGGCGCAGGGGGACGACGGGTCGAAACGCGAGGATAAGGCGCTGCTGATCCTCACGCAGAAGGGGGCGGCCATCTCGGGGACCGTGGGCGCCGACGAGGACGATCGGCACGCGATCACGAGCGGTGCCATCGAGGGAAACAAGGTCCGCATCGAGGCGGCGCTCCCGACCGGCCGCGTGATTCGATTCGACCTCGTGCTCGAGAAAGACGAGATGAAGGGTACGATCTCGAGCAGCGGTCGCTCCGGGCGAGGCACTGCTCAAACGATTGAAGGAGTGAGTCGCCGTAGGCCCCGATCCGATCCCCGATCCCCGATCACCGATCACGTCCCCGAGTCCCGAGATCCGCCCCGAGCCCCCAGTCCCGAGCAAGTATGATGTGCCCTTGAGTCAGCCCCGTCCCGGAACCTACATCGGTCTCTTCCTCGTCGCGCTCGCCACCTTGATGTACGAGATCCTGCTGACGCGGATCTTCAGCGTGACCATGCTCTATCACTTCGCGTTCGTCGCACTGTCGCTGGCGATGTTCGGGATGACGGCTGGAGCGCTGCTCGTCTACCTCGTGCCCCGCTGGTTTCCTCCCGAGCGGCTGCACCAGCGGCTCGCGGCCGCCGCCGTCGCTTTGCCGATCGGCCTGGTCCTCAGCTTCATGACGCAGCTCTCCATTCCGTTCAGGGTGTATGCGTCGGTGATCGCGGTGTACGCGGTGGTGCTGACCTATGCGGTCATCTCCGTCCCGTTCGTGTTGAGCGGCGTCGTCATCTGCCTTACGCTGACCGGCTTTCCTCGAGCGGTGAGCCGGCTCTACGCGGCGGACCTCGCGGGCGCGGCGCTCGGATGCGTCCTCCTCATCTTCGTGCTCGACTGGTCCGATGGTCCGACGGCGGTCTTGTGGATTGCGCTGCTGGCGAGCGGCGGCGGAGTGGCGTTCGCGGTGGCGGCCGGATCGACCCGGTTGAAGCGGGCAGCCATGGTCACGAGTGTCGTTCTGGCGGCCGCGGCGGCCGGCCATACCGTGCTCGTGTGGCGGGGGATGCCAGTCTTCCGCATCCTCTATACCAAGATGTCCGCCGGCGTGGATCCATTGCCGCTCTACGACAAATGGAATTCCTATTCGCGCGTCCGCGTGACCGGAAATCCGGAGTGGCTGTCTCCGCCGGGAGGCTGGGGCCTCAGCCAGACGCTGCCAGACGGAATCCGGCTGCAGCAGCTGCTCGTCGACATCGACGTCTGGGCGGGAACGACGATGACCCGCTTCGATGGCGACCTGAAAACGGTCGAGCACCTCAAGTACGACGTCACCAACATCGGCCACTATGTCCGGCCGGACCGCGACGTGCTCGTCATCGGCGCGGGCGGCGGCCGCGACGTGCTCTCCGCTCTCGCCTTCGATGCGCGGTCGGTGACCGCCGTGGAGATCAACAAGAACATCATCCGGACGGTCAACGGCCGTTACGGGGATTTCACCGGGCATCTCGACCGTCATCCGCGCGTGCGCTTCGTGAACGACGAAGCGCGAAGCTTCGTCGCGCGCTCCCGGGATCGCTTCGGCCTGATCCAGATTTCGCTCATCGACACCTGGGCAGCGACGGCCGCGGGGGCGTTCGTGCTCGGCGAGAACTCGCTCTACACCGTCGAGGCATGGAGGACCTTCCTCGATCACCTGACCGCCGACGGCATCCTGAGCGTCTCGCGGTGGTACTTCCGATCGCGTCCGGCCGAGCTCTATCGGACGACGGCGCTCGCGGTCGAGGCGCTGTACGCGGTCGGCGTCACCGAGCCGCGCCGTCACATCGCAATCGTCGCCAACATGCAGCCGCTGACCCACTCCTCGACATCCGGCGAGTCGCCCGAAGGCGTCGGGACCATTCTCGTCAGCCGGCAGCCGTTCACCGATTCCGAGCTCGACGCCCTGGCGCGCGAAACCTCGCGGCTGAAGTTCGACGTGCCGTTCAGCCCTCGCGTCTCGAGCGATGAGACCTTCACTCGCCTGACCGACCGCCGTAACCTCGCGGCGTTTCTCGACGACTATCCGATCGACATCAGCGCCCCGACCGACGACAGCCCGTTCTTCTTCAACATGCTGCGGCTGCGCGACATCGGCAGCCTGTCGCTGCTGAATCTCGGCTCCCTCAGCCACAACATGAAGGCGGTCGCGACGCTCGGCGTGCTGCTGATCGCCACGACGTTCATGACCGCCGTCTGCATCCTGCTGCCGCTGTGGATCACGCGCCGCCGCGTGCAGCTCGCAGGAACGACGCCGCTGCTCGCGTTCTTCGTGGCCATCGGGCTCGGATTCATGCTCGTCGAAACGTCCCAGATGCAGCGCCTGATCATCACCCTCGGCCACCCGACGTACGGCTTGTCGGTCGTGCTGTTCGCAATGCTCCTGTCGAGCGGGATCGGCAGCTATCTCACGGCCGGCGTGCAGGCCGATCAGGCCGGCGCGAGCGGCCGCCGCCGGCTCGCCCTTCTCGTCGTCGTACTCGGCGTGTTCGGGGCGATCACGCCCGCCGTGGCGGAATGGAGCCAGCCGCTGTCCACGCCGGTCCGCATCCTCACGGCGGTGGCACTGTTGTTCCCCATCGGCATGCTCATGGGCATGGCGTTTCCGCTCGGCATGAAGCTCGCCGCGGCGCGCGCGCAGGAGCTCACGCCGTGGCTGTGGGGACTGAACGGGGCGGCCTCGGTCCTCGCGTCCGTGCTCGGGATCTGCATCGCGCTCACCTGGTCGATCCCGACGGCCTTCTGGGCGGGATGGCTGTGCTATCTTTGCGCCCTTACTGCATTCGTCGCGGCGCAGACCGCAACGCAGAAGGTTCCGGCGCATTAGACATTGTTCTTCCTCTGACGGCCGAGCCGGATCCAACGCACGCAGCTTGCTCCGCGGACGCCCTGCGAGGTGCCCCCATGCGAGCATGCTTCAACCACGTCGGCGCCCTTCTCGTATCGATTGCGGCAGCCAGTGCTGCATGCACTACGACGAACGACATCAGTCCGACCGCTCCAGCCGTCGTCGACGCGCCGATGATGACTGCTGAGCCGGTGGCCGCAAGGCCGGAGTTCCCCGGCCGTCACGTCTGCCCGAAGCTGCCTGATTTCGGCATACGAGTCGGCATCACCTTCCGCGGCAGACACGACATGATTGCGCACCGACTCCGGTTCCGTTTCAGGGACCACTTCGGCAACTCCGCGCTGCCGATCGCGATCTCGGGCGCCCGCTCGCCTGCGACGAATCTGGGTGTCCTCGCGATGCCGTCGCAGGGCGCCGTGACGATCCCCACCTCGTCGCCGATTCCGATGCCGACCTCGCTGCCGATCGAGGGCATCCTCGTCTCTGCCGGCGTCTCGCAGACGTTCAACTTCTTCCTGGAATTCGGCTGCGGCGTTCAAGCGCGAGGATTCCTCCACGCCACCGCGGACCTGTACGACCGGAAGGGCACGGCCTCTACTTCGGAGGTCACCGTGCGCGTGGGGGATTGACTGGATCCTGTCAAGCTTGCGTGGCTGTCGCTGAAAATGAGCGGCAGTCGCTTCCTTCCGCCTGACCGCCTCCGCCAAGGCTACGGCGAGTCTCGCCGAAGCGCTTCGCGCGAAGGCGGAAGGCGGAAGGTTTACGCGAGAATCTTCGGGACGATTTTTCCGTGCACGTCCGTCAGCCGGAAGTCGCGCCCCTGGAACTTGTAGGTGAGCTTCTCGTGATCGATCCCCAGCAGCCTCAGCGTGGTCGCGTGGAGGTCGTACACGTCGACGGGGTCTTCGACGACGTTGTAGCCGAGATCGTCGGTGCGGCCGACCGTGATGCCGGGCTTCACGCCGCCTCCGGCGAGCCACATCGTGAAGGCGCGCGGATGGTGATCGCGGCCGAGGAACTTCGACCCGTTCCGTGCCTCGTTCATCGGCGTGCGGCCGAATTCACCGCCCCACACTACGAGCGTGTCGGCGAGCAGCCCGCGCTGTTTCAGGTCGGTCAGCAGGCCGTAGATCGCCCGGTCGGTCTGCCGGCACAAGTGCGGCAGCTTCTCGACGATGTCTTCGGCGAAAGAGGCGCCGTGGGTGTCCCAGCCGCGGTGATAGAGCTGAACGAAGCGCACGCCGCGCTCCACGAGACGGCGGGCGAGCAGACAGTTGTTGGCGAATGACGATCGTCCCGGCTCGGTGCCGTACAGCTCGTGAACCGCCGGCGGCTCCTTCGACAAGTCGGTGAGCTCGGGAACGCTCGTCTGCATCCGGTACGCCATCTCGTACGCGGCGATGCGCGTCTGGATCTCCGGGTCGCCGACGTCGATCGAATGCAGGCGATTGAGATCGTTGATCGCCGTGATCGAGCGGCCGCGAACGGAGCCGTCGACCCCTTCGGGGTTCGACGCGAACAGCACCGGCTCCCCGTTCGATCGGAACTCGACGCCCTGATGCATGGTCGGCAGGAAGCCGCTGCCCCAGCAGGACTTTCCGCCGTCGGGATGGTTCTCGCCCGAGAGCAGGACGACGAAGGCCGGCAGGTCGGTGTTCTCGCTGCCGAGGCCGTAGCTGAGCCACGAGCCAAGGCTCGGGCGGCCGATCACCTGGTGCCCGGTATTCATGAAAATCTGCGCCGGCGCGTGATTGAACTGCGTCGTCCGCATCGAGCGGATGATCGTGAGATCGTCGGCCACCTTCGCGAGATTGGGCAGCAGCTCGGAGATCTCGGCCCCCGATCGGCCGTGCTTCTTGAACTGGAACGGGGAGGCGAGCAGCTTCGGCGTGCCTTTGATGAAGGCGAACCGCTCCCCCTTGATGAACTCCTCGGGAATGTCCTGACCGTCGTGCTTCGTCAGCGCCGGCTTGGGATCGAAGAGATCGATCTGCGACGGCGCGCCCGCCATGAACAGATAGATGACGCGCTTGGCTTTGGGCGTGAACTGCAGGGTCCGCGTGGACTGCGCCTGCGCTTCGGCGAGCGCGACGCCGTCCATCAACGAGGCGAGGGCGAGGCCGCCGATGCCGAACGCCGTCTGCTCGAAGAAGTGACGGCGGGTCACTGAGCGCAGCGTGACGCGATCAATCTGTTCGGGTTCGTTCGACATTCTCTCAGACCTCAGAATCGTCAACTCCCAACTTCCAAACTACCAACTCCCAGGACGAGCCGAAAGCGTAGGAGAACGTGTCTGCATTTTTTCCTGCGCGTGGGGCCCCACCCCCACGCGCTGTACGCGCTTCGCGCGACGGCCTTTGGCCTTGCCGCGCCTTCGGCGCGGACGTCTATTCCTTGGTGACCGCCTCGTCTAGATTCAGCAGGACGTTGGCCACCATGCTCCACGCGGAGCGCTCGGCGGAGGGCCGGTCGCCGCGAGACGCATAGTGGGCGAACTCCTGCTCGTACATCGCGACGAGCCGATCGAGCTCGGCGGGCCTGGCTTCCCGCGCGAGCACCAGCTTGATGCCGTGCGCCACGCGGCCGCGCGAGTCGGCGGCGGCCGCCGTCATGCGATCGGCGAGCGCCCGCGCCGCCTCGAACGCCGCGGGATCGTTCAGCAGCGTGAGCGCCTGGAGCGGAGTGTTGGTACGGACGCGGCGCACGGTGCAGAACTCGCGGCTCGTGGCGTCGAAGGTCATGAAGCTCGGGTACGGCGACGTCCGCCGCCAGAAGGTGTAGAGGCTGCGGCGATAGCGATCCTCTCCGCTGCTGGTCGTCCATTTGTCGGCGTTGTACGGCATGTTCCAGATGCCGTCCGGCTGCAGCGGAAAAACGCTCGGCCCGTGCATCTTCGGGCTCAGGAGGCCGCCGGCCGCGAGGGCAAGGTCGCGGATCATCTCCGCCTCGAGCCGGACACGCGGCCCGCGCGCGAAGAGCCGGTTGTAGGGATCGCGTTCGGCGAGCTGCGGTGTCACCGACGACGACTGCCGGTAAGTCGCAGACAGCACGATGGTGCGAATCAGCGTCTTCTGACTCCAGCCTTTCGCGATGAACTCGGTGGCGAGCCAGTCGAGCAGCTCGGGATGCGTCGGCGGCGAGCTCTGCGCGCCGAAGTCCTCGCTGGTTTCGACCAGCCCGCGGCCGAAGATCTGCTCCCAGAACCGGTTGACCGCCACGCGCGCGACGAGCGGGTTGTTCTCGTCGACCAGCCAGCGGGCGAGCCCGAGCCGATTGACCGGCTGGTCGTTCCGCATCGAGTGCAGCGAGCCCGGGGTGGCGGCATAGACGCGCTCGCCCTTTGCCTCGAAGCTGCCGCGGACGCGCAGCTCGAACGAGGGGCGCTCGAAGGCCACGCGCTCCCGCATCACCAGCGTGGACGGAATCTGCAGGTCCGCGAGCGCCTTGCGGGCGGCGGCGAGCGCGTCCCTCGTCGGCTTCAGCAGCGGCGTCGTCGTCCGGAATACCGCGGCGAGCTCCTCGGCTTGCGCTTTCGTCCGCTCGGCGGCGGGCTGCTGCAGCACGGGCCGAAGCCTGGGGGCGAGGTCAGCGCCTTCGAGCGGATCGGCGCGGTCGGTGATCGAGAGCCGGAAGCGGCCGATGCCCTGACCTATCGTCCCCTCGAGGTGATCGATGCGGATCGTGATGCGCGTGCCGCCGTCGAAGCCGAATGGCGTCGCGGCGGAGAGGACGGCGTGGCGCGGGAGACGGCGATCGGTATCGCGCATCGCGTTGATCGCCCACGATCCGCTCTTGCGGGCATAGGCCGTCGCCGCTTTCTGGCCCAGCAGATCGCCGGGCTCGAAGGGAGAAGCGGAATCGTCGACCTTGATGGTGCGGAATTCGACCGGATGCGGCTGCGCCGGGGCGTCCGGCACGGCGGCAATCTCGGCGTGCAGGCCGGTGACGCGGAAATGCCCGTATCCATCGCGTCCGGGGCCGTTCTTCGGAAGCGACGGATCGGGAATCGCCTCGAGCTGCACGCCCGTGATCCCCTTCATCGTCGTTTCAGCGGTGAAGGTGTACGACGTCAACTGCGGGTTGGGACCCGAGGCGAGCACCGACCCGTCCGGCTGAATCTTGAGGACAACGCCGTTGGTGGCCGCGGCCTTGAGCGGCGTGAGCGGCGTCCAGCCGGCATGAGCGGTGCGCATCGATTCTTCCCATCGTTCCTGCGCCTCGCGCACCGCCGGCGTCGCCGTTTTCAATTCCTGATCGATCTGATCGATCTTGGCCTGCAGCTCCTTGCGCGCCTTCTCCTGCTCCGGCGTGGCGAGATCGAGCGTCGGCTCGAAGTGCCGGGTGCCATCGCCGAACGCGCGGCTGTCGTAGTCCGAGTTGGCAAAAAACGCGAGAAACCGGAAGTAGTCCTTCTGGCTGAACGGATCGTACTTGTGGTTGTGGCACTGGGCGCAGGCCAGCGTGGTTCCGAGCCACACCGTCGCGGTGGTGTTCACGCGATCGACCAGGACCTCGTAGCGCGACTCCTCGGGATCGACGCCGCCTTCCTCGTTGGTCATCGCGTTGCGGTGGAAGCCGCTGGCAATCTTCTGCTCCACCGTCGCGTTCGGCAGCATGTCGCCCGCGATCTGCTCGATCGTGAATCGGTCGAACCGCATGTCCTGGTTCAGCGCGTCGATGACCCAGTCGCGGAACTTCCAGATCGATCGGCGATTGTCTTTCTCGAAGCCGTTCGTGTCGGCATAGCGCGCGAGGTCGAGCCACGGCCTCGCCCACCGTTCGCCGTAATGCGGCGACGCGAGCAGTCGATCGACGGCCCGCTCGTACGCGTCCGGCGAGGAGTCGGCGAGAAATCGATCGAGCTCCTCCGGCGAAGGGGGAAGCCCGGTCAGATCGAGCGACACGCGGCGAAGGAGCGTGGTCTTCGCAGCCTCGGGCGCCGGTGTCAGCTTCTCCGCGTCGAGACGCGACAGGACGAAGCGATCGATCGGATTGCGGACCCAGCCGTCGCGGGAGACGGTGGGAAGGTCGGAGCGCTTGGGCTTGACGTAGGCCCAGTGCTCGTCCACCGGCGCGTCGGCGGCGACCGCATCGGAGGGCATCTGCGCGCCCTGATCGATCCAGGCACGCAGCACCGCGATCGTGTCTGCCGGCAGCGGATCGGCGTCGAGCGGCATCCGATCGTCCTCGTTCTCATCGAGGACGCGATTGATCAGGAGACTCTTGTGGCTGTTCCCCGGCGTGATCGCCGCGCCTGAATTGCCACCGCGGCGGATGTACTCAGGCGCGTGCAGCCGCAGCTTCGCGCGCGCCTTGGACTTGCCGTGGCACTCGGCGCAGTACTTCTCGAAGATTGGCTGAACGTCCCGCGCGAAGTCGATTTTCGCCGGGGAAACCTGGGTCTGTGCCTGGGCCGGAGCCTGATCCTGGGCGCGAAGCAGGACCGAAGCAGCCAGACCGGTCGTGGCCAGGCCAATCGCGACGCGCCGCGTGACAAAGCTCATGCGGACATAACCCTCGTGAATTGGTTATTTTACACCCGCGCCGGGGCCACGCTGGGACGAAGGGGAAATCCGTGCACTCCGACGCGCCGCTGAAGCGGCGCGCTACGGGCGCCCAACGTCGGACACCGGCCAAATCGGTATCATACCGGCGCAACCTGGAGGGCACGCTATGGATCGACGCGCATTTCTCAAGTCGCTCGCCGCCGCGCCGGCACTGGGCCTGTTCAATCCGGCGGGCGCCGCCGCCGCGCTGCCGAAAGCGAAGATCACGCGGGTGCGGATCTATCGCCCGCCGAATCTCAACCCCCTGTTCAATCAGAGCAACATGGTGGTCACGGTCGAGACCGACATCGGCGTCACCGGGATCGGGGAGGGCGGCGCGAAGGACACTCTCGAGCAATGCGCCGGCACTCTCATCGGCAAGAATCCGTTTCACATCGAAGCGATCTGGCAGGAGGCGTACATCGCGTGGTTCTACCCGCCGGGCCGCGAGAAGGTGCACGCGCTCGGCGCACTCGATCTCGCGCTCTGGGACATCAAAGGCAAGGTGCTCAACCTGCCGGTTCACGAACTGCTCGGCGGGCGCGCGCGCGACCACTGCGAATGCTACGTGACGAGCGGCTTCCGGCCGCCGAACACGCCAGAAGGCGCGAAGCTGAGTCTGAGAGAACGCGCGGCGGCGACGATGGAAGCCGGCTATCGCGCGTTTCGCATGGGCGCCGCCGATGTCCCGATCGGCGGCGTCTACGACACCCGGACCGCGGTGAAGCGCATCGCGCAGGAGTGCAAGGAAGTCCGCGAAGGCGTCGGGCCCGACGGCAACTGGTGCATCGACCTGCACCAGCGGTTCGACCTCAATGACGCGGTGCGCGCCTGCCGCGCGATGGAAGAGTACGACCCGTTCTTCGTCGAGGATCCGGTGCGCGACGAGCACGCGCTGATGGACATCCCCAAGCTGCGCGAGATGACGACCGTGCCGCTCACCCACGGCGAGGAGTGGGGACTGAAGTGGGACTTCAACAAGCTGGTCGAGAATCACGACGTCGACTTCATCCGCTCCACGCTGCCGAACATCGGCGGGATCACGGAGATGATGAAGGCCGCCGCGATCTGCGAGACGCACGCCGTCGGCATCGTTCCGCACTTCACCGGCCCCATCGCCACCGCGGGCCTGGTGAATTGCCTGACGACGTTCTCCGGGCCGGTGATGCTCGAATACAACTTCGGCGACCGGCCGATCGACTACCTGCCCGAGTGCCTGGATTTCAAGAACGGCAAGGCCTTCGCGAACGACCGGCCCGGCCTCGGCGTCAAGGCGGAGATGAAGCTGCTCACCCAGATCGGGGAAGTCACCGAACCGGGCCGACGTAACATCTACCGGCGTCCCGACGGATCATTGACCCACTGGTAACGGTCAGCGGTTCACGGTCATCACCGGGTGCACGTTCAGCTCGACCGCAGCGGAGTGCACCCTCCGTGTGCTTTCTCGTCCCCATTCACCCCAGCAGTATGAATGTAAGAGGTTGGTCCGTCTCTGTTTTGCGAGGCCCGAGAATCCGAAGGGCCTCGTCGTCATGTTCATCGAATCGACGAGCAGAACTCTCGGCAGGGAGACAAAAGTCAGCCTCGTCGCGTCTTCTGCCAAATTTTTCACACGGATTCCTCAGGTAAACTCCTTGCCCGGTCCGTCTCATTCGGATAGCATGCAGGTTCTTCTCGACAGTGATAGGCACGGCCTGATTGAAGCGTGTGTCGCTTCGCCCGGAGGGGTAGGCCGCGCTCGATCTCCCGAGAACGGCCGTCTGCCGCGCGTGCCGCGTGCACCCCTCCGACTGTACACACATCTCCCCACGATGGAGAGGCTTATGGCTTTTGCAGTGACGTGTCGGTGGTATTGGCGTCGGCGGCTCGTAGTGCATGCAGTTGCGCTCGCAGTGGTGGCTGCCGGTCTGGTCTTATCGCTGACGACAAGGGGCCGCGCCCTCGCGGGCGACGCGTTGCCGTATACGCGGGGATATCTCGTCACTGGTGACTACGTCGTCGGCGGTGTCGATCTGACTGAGGAAGCAAACCCGCCGGGCACGGATGGCATGTCGACCGGCGCTGTGATTCAGATGACCGGAGTGCCAGCCAACGCGGACATCCTGGCGGCGTATCTGTTCTGGGAAACCCTCACGCTCGAGGCGCAACCGTCCCAGGCAAGCGCGCGCTTTCGAGGTGTCCAGCTCGACCTGGACGATGACAGCGTGGTGAAAAGGAGCTCGACACCGCCTGGTTCAACCGGAAGCTGCTGGTCGTCTGGAAGTCCTGTGACCATGACAGCTTTTCGCGCCGACGTGCTTCGGTTCCTGCCCATCCTCCTGGACAAGAACAACAAGCCGACCGGCAAAAGGCTGGTCAACAGTTCCGATCTGGCCGCGAACGGCTTCACGCCGCACACGGTCGATCTTCCGATCACGAATGGCAACAATATTCCCGAGAGCGCAGGCGCGACCTTGTGGGTGGTGTTTCGAGATCTCGCGCAGCCGTTGAGAAAGATCGTGCTCTACGACGGCATTCACGTCCAGGGCTCGTCCCCGGGTTCGATTGACGTGATGACTCAGAGCATCCAGGGGTTCTATAAATCGGCTGCCAGTCCCAACAAGTCCGCAAAGATTACGCACATCTTGGGGAGTGGCCAGCCGAACGCCTTCGAACGCATTCGGTTTACGGCAGGCGCCTCGACTCAGACCCTGGCGACCAATCCGGTTACTGTGGGTACCGCCTCACAGCGAGGGTGGTCGAACCTGACCTATCCCGTGAGCGCGCTCATGCAGCCGGGGACCAATACCGGTGGCGGATACGGCGAGACCGTCACGACGACCGTGGATCATCCTGGGGGCGGCGGATACGACTGTCTCACGTGGGGAGCTGTGGCGTTCAGCACGGCCGTCGCCGACGTTGACAACGACGGCTTGCCCGACGGCGTGGAAGATGCCGTCGCGCCGCTGAAGGATCCGAACGACCAGGAACTTCCCGATCTCAACGCGATGGGTGCGAGCTCCGGCCATGACGACATTTTCATCGAGGTCAACGCGACGTGGGCCGAGCCCGGGGACGAGTTGGGGATCGGCCACCGCTCCGTACAGTGCCACGGAGGTCACAAAAACAGACCTGAATGGTCATCACCACTTGCCGACGCCCGAAGTACTGAAACGAGTCGGCGATCGGTACGCGGCTCACGGCATCACGGCGCATTTCGACGTGGGTGACGTTGCCGCCTATCACGCGCTCGGGGTCATCTCGCACAGCGACTGGGTGGACGACTATGCGTCCACCGAAGCCGACAACTATCTCGTTCCGACAGCGTATGCGCGCGGTGGCGAGCAAGTCAGGGAAAAAGCATGTGAATTCACGACCCTCGGCCGAAGACTGTCAATTTGCCGCGTATCCCGGCACCGTGGGCTGGAAATACGGATTCAGCCGCTACAGGAACGCGCCAGTCGGCGATAACGGCGAGGAGCTCACGCCCCAGCAACTGACCGACGCAACTCAAGAGCCTCCGCCCTTCGAATGGGGCGGCCGGAGGCGATTCGACCGCGTCCGCTACGGGTTGTTTCATTACATCCTGTACGCTCACGCGCTCGGCAAGCCGAAGTCCCTTCCATGCTTACGCTTCGGCCAGCCCGCAACTTACGACACGGTAGACACGAACGGCGAATCCGGCGTGCAGCGTCGCGCCGCCGCCGAACGTTAAAGGACCGAACCCGAACTTCAATCCGTTGGAATACCACGTCCCGGCGAGTACTTCGGGCATCGCGGATCTTCCAGGCGGCAGCGCGATGGTGACCCTCGGCCTCTGGGACGAGTTCGTCGCCCGGCCATTCGTCCGAGCCGCGACGACATTCCACGAGCTCGGGCACAACCTGAATCTCTGGCACGGAGGACAGCCGGCCATCTGGGGAAACAAGGCACAGAACACGGCGACGTACATCGAGCCCAATTGCAAGCCGAACTACTTCAGTTCGATGAGCTACCTGTTCCAGAAACATGGTCTGTTCGACGCGAACGATCAGATCCAGCTGGATTACTCAGGAACGGCCCAGAGCGATCTGGACGAGACGATGACGCTCGGTGACACCTCGGTCGGGACGCCCTATCGCCCGACCTGGTTTGCGCCATTCCCGAGTGCGCTGGCAACGAGCCTCAACGCCATCAGCGGCGACACGGTTCTGCAACGGCGTGCAGTTCGGATCGACGCCGCCTTCGCCGATGGCTCGCGTGTTCGCCTCCCTGCCGACATCGCCGTTCGACTGGAACGGCAACTTGCTGACCCGACAGTCAATTGCCGCCTCAGGACGTGAATTTCGATGGCACGCAGACGGGCGGGGACGTGGCAAAGGTACTGAACGGGTTCGACGACTGGGTGAACATCCGGCTGGATCAGATCGGCGCCGGGCGGAACCTGTTGAGGCTCTCCAACGGCGACAACGACGTCGGCGACAACGACGTGGGCGATAACGACGTGGGCGATAACGACGTGGGCGATAACGACGTGGGTGACAACGACGTCGGCGACAACGATGTCGGCGACAACGATGTCGGTGACAATGACGTCGGCGCGACGGAGCCGGACTTCGAGTCGACGAAAGCGCAGGGGAGAACTCCGCCCTACGCGCTCGAGGCGTGCAGACTTGGAGTGGATTGCAGTGGTCAGCAGCCGCCACCGTTCGACCCGCTGTACCACAAGATCCGGGCGCGCATGCAGCCGACCGCATTCGGCCACGTCGTCGAATACGAGTGGGAGCTCAAGAGGGGCCCGGCCAACTCGACGTTTCCGTGGATGTCCGCTGGAGGAACGACTTCAACAACGAAGGTTCACGGCCAGCTGCCGAACGGCATCCCGTTCACCACTCGCGCCAGGGCGGAGTTCGACGACCCAGCCGCCTTCAGCGCATACACGCAGACTCTGCCCGTCACGACGGCAACCGCCGTCAACAATGCGCCGGTCGCGAACAACGACACGTACACCGTTCCGCGGAACTCGAACAGGAGTTTTACGGTCGCTCAAGGGGTGCTGGCGAACGATACCGACGTCGATACGCCGAAGTCCTCGCTGGTCGCCGTGCAGGTCGGCACGTGTTCGAACGGCACGTTGACGCTCAGCACCAACGGCTCCTTCACGTACAGCACCAAAGGCTTCCTCGGAACCGCCACTTGTACGTATAAAGCGAACAATGGCTTCTGGAGCGTTGATCCCACCGTTCCAATGAGTCCAGACTCGACCAACGCGACCATCACGTTCAACGTCGTGGCGAAATAACGTTGATCGCGAGCTGACGGTATTGATTTTCGTGCGGCGGGGCCTCAGGGTCCCGCCGTGCGACATCGGTTGTTGCCGTAAACAGGCTTGGTTTAAGACTCGGGCCTTCGGTGGGGAAGACTTAGTTGCCCGCGCGCTTGCGAATTTCAGGCAGAAGCGGGTCCTCGCTGGAATTGCCGCGAATCTTCAGGTACTCGCGGTACGAGTCGGCATACCCAGCCGAGTTCATTGCTTCCCGAACCCGACCCTGAAAGTGGTACACAGGAGGGAAATATCCGTAGGTCGGCTCCTCGTCGACCATCAGCGACAGCGCTTCGCCGCTCCGTTTGATGCACTTGTCGAACTCCGAGTCCGCCTGCGCGTTCGCCCCGGCCTGCAAGTAAGCCCGACCCAGATCGAAGTGGCCCAGCCACGTATCCAGGACTTTGTTCGCATCGTTCAGGATCGTGATGGCTTTCTGCAACTCGCCTTTCTTGAGCGCGATAACTCCTTCGATGATCTTCCCGTAGGCCTGAGGCTCGGCCGCGATTGACGACGCGAGTTCCGATGCCTGAATGCGGGCCTTCTCGATCTCGCCCGCTTCCGCAAGAAGTCGCGCCGCGAGGAAACGCGTCGCCGTCGCTTTGCTCAGCCCCAGGGCCTTCTCGGCTGCGACCACCGCAAGCTCGGGCCGCCCTCTCACCAGGTGGACGTGGGCGAGTGCGGTGAGCTTGCGCGCTGCCTGATCCGGGTTATTGGCCCACACGTTTGCCGCGGCGCCCCGATCGAATGGGCGCGCGGCGTCCGCGAGACGACCTTCGTACAGTGCGAGATCGGCCAGACCGGATACCGCCCAGGACGCCCCGCGGGCGCTCATCTTTTCGAGCCGGTCGTGACGTCGCAGCTGCTTCCCGAACGCGGCCCTGTCCGAACTGGGCAAAAGCCAGCGCCAGAATCGACAGATCATTCGGCTCCTGGATTGCCTGCAGCTGTTGCTCGGCGTTCAGGAAATCCCCGGCATACACTGAATAGACCGCCAGATTGTTCCGGTACAGGACGCGCCCTTGCACGAGATGCACGGCCTTCGTCATATCCTCTACCGCCCCATGCATGTCACGCAGCTTCGACAGGCACTTCGCTCGCTGGTTGAACGCCGCGACGTTGGTCTTGTTTCGTGTGATGAGCTCGCTGTATTCCTTCTCGCACTGCCGATAATCACCGGTGAGGCTGTAGGAGAAACCGCGAGTGGATAACCGCTCGCGCTCTGACATGCCTTGCAGATGCCGAAGAGCTTCGGTGATGTACTTGTCCGCATCCTGCAGCCTGGACATGTTCTGGGACATGGCCGCCAGGCCCAAGTACCCGATGCCGAAGTTCGGATCCAACTGCACCGCCTGCTGGAGCTTTTCCGCGGCCTGATCGGACCTGCCATTCGAATTGGAGTCAACGCGCCGCGGCATAGAGACCAACGACTTCCAGAGAGGTCGACGAGATACTCCTCGCAAACAGCTTGGCCGAGTCGGACGTTTCATCTCCGAGCGCCTCGCGGACGCTGGTCACGAGTTCTGTCGCCTCGCCGAGAACTTGCTCTTTGTTGGCGGCCCGAGTCTTCACCTGTTCGATGACTTTGCCGGTGACGGTTTCCGTGGCCTTCATCGATATGGCGTATCCGCTGCCCTGCCGTTCAATGGAACCGGAGAGGACGATTCCCAGAACCTCCTTCAACGCGATCTCGCGCGCGGCTCCCTCATCCAGTTTCTCGGGAGGCCTCGCACCGAACGTACTGCGAACGCCGTTTCGATCGTAGGCGCTGATGAACCCGGCATCCTCCAGCACGCGCCTGATCATCGGCTCGAGTGTGCGGTTGAAGGCCGGGTCACCAGTCGCATTCTCGAAGTCGGCGATCAGCACAGACACCGGCTCGCGCTCCTCAGGCGGCGCCGTAATCCACCGCGTGACGTAGAACGTGACGCCGAGGAGCACAGCTACCAGTATGGTGGCGACCGACATCGTTCGGCGCGTAAGTCGCCGGATCTTCGGCAGCGGCTTCCCGTCCTGGTCGAGCTGTTCGAACGCTCTCAGCAATTCGACCGTCGTCTGAAAGCGCTTGCCGGGATCTGGCTCGAGGCACCGGGATATCACCGCATCGAGGGCGGCGGGGACCTCCGGAACCAGAGTCTTGACGGCCGGCGGTGGTTTTTCCATCCGCGCCTGAAGCTCCAGGATGGGATTTCCCGACGCCGCCGCGGGAGCGGCCCGACGAGCATGTCGTAGAAAATCAGCCCGAGCGCGTAGACGTCGGCGCGCTGATCGACCGACACTCCGCGGGCCTGCTCGGGTGCCATGTATGCGACCGTGCCTACGACGGCCCCGTAGACCGTCGCGTCGGCGTGAGCTGGCGACCTGGCGGAGGTTGTCGACGATCGTCTGCTCGCCAGGCATCCGGTTGCCGACCGGTGCTCCGGTCGAGCGCGCGATGCCGAAGTCCATGATCAACGCTTCTCCTTCGGCGTCGATCATGATGTTGGCTGGCTTCAGGTCGCGGTGAACGACACCCGCGGCGTGGGCGGCGACGAGTCCGGAAACGATTGAACGCGTGATGCGCAGCGCCCGCGGCACCGGCAATTCGTTGTGCTTCTTGATGAGCGTGGCGAGATCGTCGCCTTCGATGTACGGCATCGTGATGTACTTGATGCCGTCGATCTCGCCGAGGTCGTGAATCCGGACGACGTTCTTGTGGGTGACCTGCCGGGCGAGCACCAGTTCTCGCTTGAACCGGCGGGCGACGTCGGCCGCCGTCTGCGGATCGGCGGTGATCTCGGGACGGATGACCTTGATCGCGACTGCCACGGCCAAGCTCGGCGTCCCAAGCCTGATACACGGCGCCCATGCCGCCGACACCGAGCATCCGGATGATGTGATACCTGGGACCGAATGCCTGACCGACGGCGAGCGGACCGTCGTCGGTTCTGAGGGCAGCCGACGCCGATCCGTTCGTCGGCCGTTCGTACCGCGACGCGCGGTCGGCCGGAAGAAGAACCGTCTCGTCGGGGCCTGACGGCGTTGCGGGACTGTGCGACGCGAGGACCCTCAGCTGGTCGCCGCCGGCCAGAATCGTCGGCGCGTCACCGTCGCCGGGATCGGGCCCGGGCGCCGCACGCGTCGGCACCGGCGTATCGGCGACCGTCGCCACTGTCGGGAAGACCGACGTCGGAAGCGTCGGCATCGGCGTGGGCGGCGTCGGCATCGGCGGTGTGGGCGTCAGCACGCCCGTCGCCGCTTGCTGTTCCGTCGGGTCCGCGTGTCGTTCGGTGAGTTCCGGGAATTCACCCCTGAGGAATTCGCCGGCGCCGGGTTGTTCGGCGAGACGCGCACCACACCCTATGCAGCGCTTGAGCGCGCCGGGCGTCGTCTTGCCGCACTTTGTGCAGATCATGCTAGGGCCCCTCGAACGCGGAGTAGTGCCGTTCGCAGCGCGCCGTGCTCCGAGGTCTTTCGAGGAAAGCGGCTTAGATTCAGGATTATCCGTCGAGTCGGTCGCCCTTGCAACGCGAGTGAAGCCTACAGCCGAGCTATAGGGCCGCGCCCGACATCGTTGTCGCAATCAGCGGAGCGCCGCGGCGCGCCCCTTCAAGGTTTCGGAGAGCGCGCGTAGCCGCGCGGCGGCACGTCCCGCCGCCTTGCCCGCATCCGCTTCCAGCTGAGCCGCCAGCGTACCGAGCTGCTCGACGACGGCGGCGGCGCCGTTGTCGCGCGCCGACCGCATCCGCTCGGCGCGCTGCATCGCGGCGGTGAGCGCCTTGGCGCGCTCGGGATCGATGCTCTTCGTCCGCGCCAGCTGATCGACGTAGGCGCGAGCCACCACCGCCGTCGCCGGCCACGTGATCCGGGGCTGCTGCTGCGCGTTGAACTCGGCGAGCCGTACCTGGGCCGCCGCGTCGATCTCGTTCTGCGACAGATGCTCGCTTGCAACCAGCTTGAAGATGTCGAGGCCGCGCGCGATCTCGGTGGCATAGATGTGGCCGTTGTACCAGTAGGTCGACCAGTAGCCCGCGGTGATCAGATTCTTGGCGTCGATCGGGCCGCGATCGAAATAGGCAATCTCGATCGGGTTCGCCGAGTCGGTGAAATCGAAGATCGACAGGCCTCCCTGATACCACGCCTGCGCCATGATGTCGCGGCCGGGCACCGGGATGATCGATCCGTTGTGCGCGACGCAGTTCTCCTGATCGGTCTGCGGCGCGGGCATCTTGTAGTAGCCGCCGAACCGCAGCTTCCGATCGACGATGTCGAAGATCGCGTTCGCGCCCCAGGTCGGGGGATCCGTCGGGCGGCAGCGCGGGCGGGTGCCGCCGCCCCACTCGTCGGTGAAGATCACCTTCGTCCCATCGTTGTTGAACGTCGCGGAGTGCCAGTAGGCAAAGTTCTTGTCGATGACCGCGTCGAGCCGGACAGGGTTCACCGGATCCGAGATGTCGAGCAGGATGCCGTTGCCCGAACAGGCGCCCGCCGCCAGCTTGACCTCGGGAAACACCGTGACGTCGTGGCACTGATTGGTCAGACGCGACCGCTGGCTGCCAGGCCCGTGATTCCCTCCCGGCCACAGGCCGGCGATGGCGCCGGTCGCCGGATCGGAAAAAATCCGCGGGCGGTTGACGACGCGCGCCATGGCCGGCTGGGCGAGCGGCACCTGGATCACGTCGATGCTGAACAGCGCCGTGTTCGGATCGTCCTTCGGATCCTTCGCGGAGCAGCCCTCCAGCTCGTCGGCCGAGCGGACCGTGCCGGTGCCCGATCCGTACACGTAGAAGCTGCCCTGGTCGTCCGGATCGACCACGAGCGTGTGCGTATGCGAGCCGCGGCAGGTCTGCACCGCCGCGATCTGCTTCGGCTTCCGGACGTCGGTGATATCGAAGATGCGGATGCCGCGGAACCGCTCGGTGCTGGCGACATGTTGAACGCCTTGCGTGCCGCAGTCGATGCGTCCCCGCGTCTCCTCGACCGACATGATCAGCAGATTGCGGTAGACCGACACATCCCCCTGACCACCGGGGCACACCACCGATGCGATGACGCGCGCCTTCCGGGGGTCTTCGATGTCGTAGGTATTGAACCCGTTGAAGCTGCCGACGAACAGATACTCGCCCTTGAAGGCGAGATCCGAGTTCGCGAACCGCAGCGCCTCTCGCACTGCCGCGCGGCTGGGGTCGGGCGGCGCATCCGCGGCCGGGGGTTCCGCGTCTTCATCGCGCTGCGGCCGCTCCGGCCCGGTCGGATCGCCTGCCGGGGCGCCGGGATCGAAGAACCCGCGCGGCTTGGGCAGGGCGGCGACGAGCTGCAGGTTCCGCACGGCCTCGCCGGCATCGCGCAGCCCGGGCTTGAGCCCGACGCGGGGATCGGTCGAACGAGCCACGGCGGATCGGTCGGGGCCTGCCGGAGACGATGGGGCTGGCTGAGGGGATCCCGGCTGCTGCCCCCGCCCGGCCGCGGCGAACGCGACCAGGAGTACGGCGAGCCAGGACAGACGGGCTCCTGCGACCTTCATTTCTCGGGCTCCTTCGAGTTCGAGCATGGCGGCCATGCGATCGATTTCCATCCGCTGATCCGCGTCCACGTCGGAGACGAACGCGAAGATGTCCGGCTCCTGACCCGCGCCGGCCGTCGCGAGGAGCCCGTTCACCATGGTCAATGCGCCTTCGTGATGTTTGATCATGAGCTCGAGGAACAGCCGATCGAACTCCGCGCCCCGGGCCGACGACAACTGCGTCATCTCGTCCGGCGTGAGCATCCCCGGCATGAGCACCGCGCCCTCGCGATGATGCGCATGCGGATCCGGCAGCGGCTGCCCGCGGCGCGTCAGCCACGCCTGCATCATCTTGATCTCGTCCGCCTGCGACAGATCGATTCGCTCGGCGAGCTTCCGGATCGCCTCGCTGCCCGTGCGGGAGGGCACCAGCGCCGTCATTTCGAGCGCCTGCGCATGATGCCCGATCATGCCCTGCATGAAGCGGACGTCAGCGTCGCTATGCCTCGTTCCGTTCGAATCGACCGCTTTCTCCGCGGTAATGACCCGGCTCGATTGTCCCGGCGCGCCAGGCTGGATGAGGGGCGGGGCCGGCTCCGCACCCGTCCGGCACGCCGCCACTGCCGCTCCCACCAGACAGACCAGGGTCGCGGAAGCCAGGCGCGTCAGCACTCCAAGAGCATCGCACGTACCACGTGCTACGTGCCACGGGCTGGGTGCTCACGTGCTTTTCGTGCTATGTGCTACGTGCGCACGTGCTTCGTGCTTACGTGCTGGGTGCGACATGCTCACGTGCTTTCTGTGCTGCGTGCTCCGTGCCGGCGTGCTTACGTGCTATGTACGTGCTGCGTGCTTGACGATTTGCGCGAGGTGAGTCCTACTGCACGAAAGCCGGTCGCAGCACGTCGCACGTACATAGCACGTTGCACGTAGCAGGTAGCACGAAAAGCACGTGAGCATGTCGCACGCAGCACGTGCACGAAGCACGTGGCACGCAGCACGGAAAGCACGTGAGCACGCAGCCCGTGGCACGCAGCACGTGTGAGGCTCTTCATATGCCAAGACTCCGGCGGCGACTCGCTCCGGTCGCCACGCTCATCATCGCCGCCTCTCGCCGCCTCCTGCGCCCGGGGAGGGGCCGACTATCCCGCGCGCCCGCTCACGTTGATCGTGCCCTGGGCCGCGGGCGGCGGCACCGATGCGGTCGCCCGCGTCATCGGCAGCCTGATGGAAAAGGACCTTGGCAAGCCGGTCAACGTCGTCAACCGCACCGGCGGCAGCGGCGTCGTCGGCCATCAGGCGATCGCGGCCGCTCGTCCCGACGGCTATACCATCGGCATCATCACCGTCGAGATTGCGATGATGCATCATCAGGGGCTCACCGATCTGACCCACGCGGCGTTCACTCCGCTGGGGCTCGTCAACTTCGATCCCGGGGCCGTCATGGTCAGGGCGGATTCACCGTTTCAGAATCTCGGTGATCTGCTGCAGGCCATCAAGGCGAGTCCCGGCAAGTACAAGGCATCCGGCACCGCCCAGGGCGGCATCTGGCATGTGGCGCTCGCGGGTCTGCTCGACGAGCAGCAGATTCCGCCTTCCGCGGCCGTCTGGATTCCGAGCAACGGCAGCGCGCCGGCGCTGCTCGACCTCGTCGCCGGCGGCGCCGACATCGTCGTGGCCGCGCTGGCGGAAGCGCGGTCGCTCATCGACGCGGGAAAGGTGAAGAGCCTCGCCGTGCTCGACGACAAGCCATCGACCCTGTATCCGGCGATCCCGATCGCCAGTCAGGCGATCGCCACGAAATGGACGATGGGGGCGTGGCGCGGGATCGCGGCGCCCGCGAATCTGCCGCCGGCGATCAAGGCCAGGCTGCAGGCTGCCGTCAAAAACGCGTACGACAGCCAGGAATACCGGGACTTCATCGCGACCCGTGGATTCGGCATGCGCTGGGCCGATCCCGATGGGTTCGCGAAGTTCATGGCGGTGTCCGATCAGCAGATGGCGGCCGTCATGAAGTCGGTCGGTCTGTCCAGACCGTGAAGGCGGAGCCAGAATGAGAATCAGCGACCGGCTGTCCGGGCTCGTGACGGCCGCCCTCGGGATCGCGGTCGTCGCCATGGCCGCGACGTTTCCGCCGATGCCGGGACAACCGGTGGGACCAGCGCTGTTTCCGACGGTGATCGGCTGCGGACTGGTGCTGTTTGGGTTCCTGCTCGCCTGGAGCGGCGCCGGGACGAAGGGAACCCTTCGACTCGCTCCGCTCGCTCAGGGCAGGACGGCCTGGATCGAATTCGACGAGTGGGTTCGCAGGCCACGCATGGTTGTGAACCTGATCCTGGTCGTCGGTTGCCTGCTGTTCTATTCGTTCGCCGTCGACTTCCTGGGCTTCCTGATCACCGCCGTCATCTTCCTCGCCGTGCTGTTCGCCGCCTTCGGCGTGCGGCGCGCCTTGATCCCGCCGGTCGCAGCAGGCGTGGCGCTCCTCATTCACTACGCCTTCTACAGTCTGCTCCGCGTGCCCCTACCGTGGGGAGTGCTGGAGGCCATCGCCTGGTAGACAACATCATTGGCGCGTTCGGACAGGTGCTCGATCCGCTGGTGCTCGGCGTCGTGCTGGCGTCGTCGGCATTCGGCCTGTTCGTCGGTTCCATTCCGGGATTGTCGGCGACGATGGCGGTGGCGCTGCTGGTGCCGGTGACGTTCTTCCTGCCGCCAATGCCGGCCGTGGCGGCATGGTGACGGCAACCGCCATGGCGATCTTCGCCGGCGACGTCCCCGGCGCCCTGCTGCGGATGCCGGGCACGCCCGCGTCGGCCGCGTACTGCGACGAAGCCTACATGATGACGCGTAAAGGGCAGGTCGAGACGGTGCTCGGCGCGGGCCTGGTGTTCTCCGTGATCGGCGGCCTGTTCGGCACGCTCGTGCTGGTGGCGGCCGCGCCGTCGCTCGCGGCGTGGGCGCTCGAGTTCAGCTCGTTCGAATACTTCTGGCTGGTGCTGCTCGGCCTGACGGCGGCGGTCTTCGTGTCGCCGGGCAATCCCGTGAAGGGCCTCGTCGCGCTGATGCTCGGCCTGCTCGTCGCGACCGTCGGCTTCGAGAATCCGGCCGCCTTTCCGCGCTTCACGTTCGGCTCGACCAATCTCATGAGCGGCTTCCAGCTGATCCCCGCGATGGTCGGCATGTTCGCCGTCTCGGAAGTGATCCGGTACGCCGTCTCCGCCGATCGCGCCGCTGGACACGCCGGCGCAGGTCATCGGCGGCATCTTCAAGGGGCAGGGAAAGCTGATGCGCGAGTACCCGCTCGCCACGCTGCGAGGCAGCGCCATGGGGACGCTCGTCGGTGCGCTGCCGGGAGCGGGGGCGGACATCGCGGCCTGGATCACCTACGCCATGTCCAAGCGGTTCTCGAAGACGCCGGAGAAGTTCGGCACCGGACACATCGAGGGGATCATCGAAGCCGGCGCGGCGAACAACGCGGCGTTGTCCGGTGCCTGGATCCCGGCGCTCGTCTTCGGCATTCCCGGCGACTCGATCACCGCGATCGTGATCGGCGTGCTCTACCTCAAGGGCCTCAATCCGGGGCCGACGATTTTCATCGAGAACCCGCAGAACATCTACGCCGTCTTCATCATCTTCTTCCTCGCCAACCTGCTGCTCCTGCCGTTCGGCTGGCTCCTGATCAAAGCCGCCAAAACGTGCTGCACGTGCCGCGCGGCGTGCTCATGCCGGTGATCCTGCTGTTCGCGGTCGTCGGCGCCTTCTCGATCAACAACTCGCTGTTCGACGTCGGCGTGATGCTCGGGTTCGGCCTCCTCGGGTATTGCCTGGAGGCCAGCGGATTTCCGATCGCGCCGATCATCCTCGGGATGGTCCTCGGCGGGATGCTCGAGCAGAACTTCGTGAGCTCGACGATCAAGGCGGGCGGCAACCCGCTGGCGTTCGTCGACCGTCCGGTGGCGGGCGCCCTGGCGGTGCTGACGGTCGCCATCTGGACCTGGCCTCTTGGGGTCAGGCTCTTACGCCGTCGACGTTGAGGTTAACAATCTCTATGGCGACGTCTTGCCGCCCTGCTTCTTCAAGAACGCCACCGCCGCCTCGAGCACCTCGTCGCGGCCGGCCCTGATGCCGGCGATCGTGGGCGTTACCGGCACATCAGGAATCAGGCCGACCCGCTGGAGTTGACGGCCGTCGGGCCACCTGACATCGTGGCCGGTGAAACTCACGCGGATTCCTCCCGGCAGCGACGATGCTCGTGACGTCGCCGTTGGCGCCGGTCGTAGCGCTGCCCACGAACGTCGTGCCGTTCGCGGCCTTGTAGAAGAGGCCGCTGTGCTCCGACTGGCTGATCGCCCGCTCGTCGATCAGCATGACCGTCGGACGTTCGTAGACCCACGTGGTGGTCGGCGGCAGATCCTGGATGAAGCTGAGACGCTCGCCCCCGGATCCCGCCGTGAGCAAAGGACGATAGAACAGCGCCGCAGCGGTCGCCTTCTTCGTATTGATGCGCGGAGCAATGGACCACGCCGTGCCGCGCGGGTAGCCGCGCATGTCGAAGATGATCCCGCTCGTGCCTTTCAGCTGGTCGAACATCGACGCCACCTGCGGGTTCTCGAGCCGCTCGAGATCCGCATAGCCGATGTTGCCCTCGAGGATCTTGAACACGTCCCCGGTACGCTGCGGCGCGGGCGACGGCTTCGACGGACGTTTCACTTCGACCTCGCGCGTTCGTCCGTCCGCGCCGCGGATGGCGATGCGCGCGGCCGTTCCGGGATCGCCGGCCAACAGCCGCGCCGCGACGACGCCGTTGCGGCTGGCGGTGGTCGAGAACGTGATGCACTCCTCGATGCGTCTGGCTCTGGCGGCGACGTCTTCGCCATCGACGCTCACGATCTCGTCGCCCGGCGCCAGACCCGGCGCCGCGACTTCATCGACGACGCGCGTGACCACCGGACGTCCTTCGATGTAGCGCACGTAGACGGGCGGGCCGACCTCGCCCAGGTATTTCGTCAGCGCGCGGCTGCCACTGACCCGCACGTGGCTGTCCTGGGTCAGGGCGGCCATCGCAGCGATCGCCCGCGCGTACTCCAGTTCGTCCCGCGCCGCCAGGACCCGCGGAATGAACGTCGTCAGCGCCTCGTCCCACCGACGATCGGCGAGCTCCTTGTAGGGGTTGAAGTTGTCGAGGATCCCCCAAAGCCGATACACCGCCAGCAGACGCAACGGCTCCGAGGGGAATGGTGTGGTGTCATACGCTGGTTCCGGCTGCCACAGCGGAAAAGGATCCTCGATGCCGGGCACTGCAGGACGCGCCGCGGCGATGAGCTCTGCCGCTCGGGCATACACGCGCTGGTCGGACTCGGAGCCAGCCAGTGCCGCATCCACATCGAGCTCGGTTCGTCGTCCGGCGAGGGCAAGATCCGAGACTCTGATAGTCGCCATCGATTTGGCGCCAACGGGGACGGTCATCGAACGAACCGGCGTGGCTGGCGATTCGCCCACCGCAACGATCGCCCCGGCACCGGCAGCGCGAAGCGCGAGGGCGATCGGGGGAACCATCGCGAGCCGATCGACGATGAACGCGACACGGCGCGGCGCCATGCCTTCGCGGGGTTTCACCAGAACGGCCGACTCGGTCACCACCTCCGAGCCATAGAAGCTCGCGCCGCCCGCCTGCGCGCGATACCCGGCGTGACGCACCACGCGCGCCGCCGGCAGCGCCGTCGGCGTCGATATCAGCAGCTCGTTGAACGCATCGAACGTTCGTTCCGCCATGAACGGGTTCTGGCGGGCGCCGCGGATATCTACAATCATCCGGTCGGCCTTCGTGATTGCGGCGAGGTTGGCGGCGATAGCCTCGCGCACGGCGGCCGCATCGTTCAGCACGGCCGGCGCGCGCAGATCGATCAGCAGCGCACCCGTCGGAAGGCTGCTGAATGCCGGACGGGCGGGTGCGCCAGCCATCGGAGCGGGAGGCTCGGCGCTGGAAATCACCCGAGTCACCGGATCGTCGAGCGTCCGCAGCATCCCCTCGATCGCCGCATCGAATGACCGATCGTCGGTCGCCGACTTGACCGCCGAAACCGCGCCGGTCAGCACCGCATCCCAGTCGCGGCTGGTCAAGGCGACGCGCGGGTGGGCGAATTTGACGGCGAGCCATACGCGGCCGAGCGTCGCAAGGCGCCCGGTTTGAACGTCGGTGATCTGACGGCCGCCGACAGGCGCAGTGGCAACGAGGGTGAGCGCGAGCAGAACGGCAATCGTGTGACGCATGGTTCCTCGCTTGGCCGGGAGAAGGAGATCAGACGTCAGATCGCGGCGCCATTTCAACGCCTAAAACTTGTTCCTGCCACGTGCGTGTGCGTGACCATAGAACGCATGCTAAAACCTGTTTCCTCCCACTTGTCACCTGCGTCACCATAGAACGCATGCTGCGAATCATCGTTCGTATCGTCCTATCGGGATCTCGGGGGCGATCTTCACGTATCTGGCGGACCCTTCCACCCGTCCGCAATGCCGTGAAGCGATGATGGCCCGGACTCGTCGAGAATTCATTCATGGCCGGCGTGGAGGATCGCTCATGAACACCCGTCTCCGCTTCCTGGCACTCACGGTTCTTTGCGTGGCGGCCTCTGGATGGCACAGCGACGCCGGGCTGACCGGACAGGTCGATCAGGGCCGGCGGCCGCCCAACTTCATCATCATCTACGCCGACGATCTGGGCTACGCCGACGTCGGGCCGTTCAGCTCGACGCGCGACCAGCACACGCGGCCGCAGACGCCGAACCTCGATCGAATGGCGTCCGAGGGCATCCGCCTGACGAATTTCTACGTCGCGCAGGCGGTCTGTTCGGCCTCGCGTATGGCGCTCCTGACCGGCAGCTACCCGAACCGCGTCGGCATCACCGGGGCGCTGAATCACACCGCCAAACACGGGATCAATCCGAACGAAATGACGATTGCCGAAGTGCTGAAGCAGCGCGGCTACGCGACCGCGATCTACGGCAAATGGCACCTCGGGCATCACAAGCCGTTTCTTCCCGCCCAGCATGGCTTCGACGAATACCTCGGCCTGCCGTATTCCAACGACATGTGGCCGCGCCATCCGCAGCAGAAGGACTTCTATCCGGATCTACCGCTCATCGAGGGTGACGAGGTGATCCAGCACGATCCCGATCAATCGCAGCTGACGACGATGTATACCGAGCGCGCCGTCGGTTTCATCGAGCGGCAGCGCGACAAGCCGTTCTTCCTGTACGTGCCGCACGCGATGCCGCACGTCCCGTTGTTCGTTTCCGACAAGTTCAAGGGCAAGACCCGCGGGCTCTACGGCGATGTCATCGCCGAGATCGACTGGTCGGTGGGACAGATCCTGGACGCGGTCCGGCGCGCAGGCCAGGACGACAACACGCTGGTGATCTTCACGTCCGACAACGGCCCGTGGCTGTCGTACGGCGATCACGCCGGATCCGCTGGTCCGTTCCGTGAAGGCAAAGCGACGGCATTCGAAGGCGGCGTGCGGGTTCCCTTCCTCGCGCGCTGGCCGGGCCGCATCCCGAAGAACTCGGTCGCGAACCTGCCGGCGATGACCGTCGATCTGCTGCCGACGCTGGCGGCGCTCGCCGGCGCCCCGGTGTCCTCCGAACGCATCATCGACGGCCGGGACATGTGGCCGGTCCTCGCCAATCGCCCCGGGGCAAAGCCACCGCATGAGGCGCTGTACTTCTACTGGGGCACCGAGCTGCACGCCGTTCGCGCCGGCAGCTGGAAACTGCACCTGCCGCATCCGTATCAGTCCCTCGACACGGCCGGCGGTGGCGGCGTCCCAGGCAAGTACGTGCGCCGGGAGCTCGAACTGTCGCTGTTCGACCTCGCCAGTGATCCGGGCGAAACGACGAACGTGGCGGAGAAGAATCCCGCGGTGGTCAAGCAGCTGCTCGAGCACGTCGAACGCGCGCGGGAGGATCTCGGGGATTCGTTGACGAAGAGGACGGGGAAAAACCTTCGGCCGGCTGGCACGCTGTAGCCGCGTCATCATTCTTGATGCGCGTGGGGCCCCACCCCCACGCGCCGCACGCGCTGCGCGCGACGGCCTTCGGCCTTGCCGTCCGCCGCTGGATCGTAACGGCGGCCGGCCTTCTGCAGAGCCTGGTAACAGCCCAAGTCGCAAGGATCTCGGGATCGATATCCTTCCGTGGTCTGTCCCTTGCACTTGACGCCCGTGGCTTCCGCCTTCAGGCGGAAGGATGTGCCACTCAGCGGCCAGTCGCCCCAAGGTCCCGCTTGCGCTGTTCGATGATGCTCCAGGGGTCGGACGGCTTCAGGCGCCAGTCCACGTACTTCTCCAGATCCCGCAGCGCGATCACGGCAAAGCCTTCGTCGTGGAGATACTTCATGTACTCCTCGAACCGATCGCTCGGCGTGTGCACCCAGGGATGCTCGACATCGGGCGCGCCATGGAACTGGATGACGGCAATCCTGCCGTCTCCTGCCTGCGACACGGCGCGTTTCAGGTTCTCAATGGTCCAGAACGGCCGCGCGTCCCCGGCCGACGGGATCAGAAGCGGATGGTCGCGGCCCGGTTCATACGCGACGCCATTCCCCTGCTCGTACGGATGCTCCGGAGCCCCGCCCCGCCGCGCGAACCGGAACCCGAGCTGCTCGATCAGCGCGAGCGCGCCGGGATCGATGGTGTTGCCCGGATAGGCGAACGAGACCGGACGCGGAATGCCGTGCGCGGCGCACTGCGCGTTGATCGCCTCGACCTGTTCCTTCACCTTCGGCAGATTGGCCTTCGAGAGCGCCATGTGATCCCGCGTGTGGTTGCCGATCTCGAACCCGTCACGGTGCAGCTCGGCGATCTGATCCCAGGTGAGGTAGTCCTCTTTGTTCGTCCGGAACGTGAAGCCTTCGGTGATGAAGAAGGTCGCGCCGAAGCGATATTTCTTCAGTACCGGCCGCACCACCGTGTAATGACTCGCCTTCGAGTCGTCGAACGTCAGCACGACGAGCTTCTCGGGCGTTGGCTTCGGGGCCTGGGCGGCGCTGACGATGATGCCGACACCGACGATGGCAATGACGATGGCGGCGAGTCTTCGCATCTTTGTCGGTTCAGGCGTTCAAGGGTTCAAAGGTTCAAGGGTTCACGGGTTCGGGTTCAGGGCTCAGTAATCATCTCCGAACCTGCTGAACTAGTGAACCTGAACCTGAGACCTGTGAACCCGAACTCTTGAACCATGGAACTCTTGAACCCGAACCCCTGAACTCTTGAACCTTTGAACCCTTGAACCGACGAAAATACAATGAGCCCATGTTTCGCCCCATCAATCGTGTCGTCGACCTCCTCGACCCGCGTTTGAACCAGCTGCACAACGTCGACGAGGACGAGGCGCGCCGGCGCGTGCTCGGCGGCGATCCGGCGGCCGTTCGCGCGATCGATGGGTCCTTTGCGCTCGTGACCGTCGACGGCATCACGGTCCGGATGGCGCGCTCGCTCGATCGGCCGATGCGCTATTTCCTGGCGAAGCGGCACGAAGGACCGGCGCTGTTGGTCGCGGATCGCATCGACACGCTGCAGCGTGCGCTCGTGGAGGCCGGCCTCGAGGGACAGTTCCACCCGAGCTACACGCGCATGGTCCCCGCGCACTACATCGTCGAGATCGCGCTGGTGGGGTGCCCCGATCCGGACCCGATCTATACCCGCTTCTTCACTCCCGCCCGCGGCACGCTGACGCCCGACCTCGACGAGATCGGCCGGCGGTACATCGGCGCGGTGGCCCATGAGATCGAGAAATGGCTGCGGGCCATCGACCGCGCCGGCGGCGCGGAGCCGATCGGCGTCAGTTTCTCTGGCGGCATCGACAGCGGTGCGGTGTTCCTCTTGACCTACCACACGATGCTGCGGCTCGGCATGTCGCCGGCGAGGCTCAAGGCGTTCGTGCTCGATCTCGGAGACGGCCCCGACCTGGATCAGGCGCGGGCGTTCCTGAGCGAGGTGAGCCTGTCGATGTTCCTCGAGGAGATCTCCGGACGGACCGACGACCTCGACGTCGAGGAGACGCTGCGCGTGCTGGAAGACTACAAGTCTCTCGACGTCGAATGCGCCGCGATGGGACTTCGGCTCTGCAAAGGCATTCGCGCGCGCTATCCCGGCTGGAGGCATCTCGCCGACGGCGACGGCGGCGACGAGAACCTGAAGGACTATCCCATCGAGGAAAACCCCGAGCTCACCATCCGCAGCGTCGTCGACAACCTGATGCTGTATCAGGAAGGATGGGGCGTCGGCCGCATCAAACACTCGCTCACCTACAGCGGTGGCCTGAGCAGGAGCTACGTGCGGACCTACGCGCCGGTCACGAGATTCGGCTTTGCCGGATTCAGTCCCTACACGAGGCCCGACGTCATCGAAGTTGCCGAGGGGATCCCGTTCGGCGCGTTGACCCGCTACGACGTGCCGTCGCTCTACGCCTTGAAGGGGCAGATCGTGCGGCGGGGCGTCAAAGCCGCCACCGGCATCGACATGCCGATCTTCCCGAAACGGCGATTCCAGCATGGCGCCACGCCGGTCGAGGCGATGCGTCAACGCCTTGGCCGCTCGGAGCGCGACTACCGCCACGCGTTCGAGCGCCTGTATGCCTAGCGTCCAGATCTATCCCGCGACGCCGTCGGCCCGCGACCACTTCGTGCTCGAACGTCGCGGACCGCGGGCTCAGCACGATCCCTGGCGCCATCAGGGAATCATCGTCGAGGATGAGCGAACCGCGGACGGGCGTAAGACGCGCATGGCCACCGTGCTGCTCACCGGGCGGGAATGCCCGTGGCGGTGCGCGATGTGCGACTTGTGGAAGTACACGACCGTCGCCGACACACCGCGCGGCGCAATCCCTTCGCAGGTGACGGACGCACGTTCGGCGCTCCGCGATAACCCGACACCCGTGACCGGGATGAAGCTGTACAACGCGGGCAGCTTCTTCGATCCGCGTGCCGTGCCCGAGTCCGATTACGCGCCGATCGCTGCGGCGCTCGCCGGACTCGAACGCGTGATTGTCGAGTCCCATCCATCGCTCGTCGGTACGCGCGTCGATCGGCTGCTCGACGCCATCGCGCGGCATCCGGCGGCGGACGGGCGGCGCGCGGAGCTCGAAGTGGCGATGGGACTGGAGACGGCACACGAGGCCGCGCTCGATCGGCTGAACAAACACTTCACGCTCGCACGCTTCGCGCAGGCCGCCGGCGCGCTCGCGGAGCGTGACGTCGCGCTGCGTGTGTTTCTGCTCATTTCGCCGCCGTTCGTCGACCAGGACGAGCAGGACCTGTGGCTGCTGCGCTCCGTCGATGCAGCCTTTTCCTGCGGGGCATCGGTCGTGTCGCTCGTGCCGACGAGATCGGGCAACGGCGCCGTCGAGTCCCTGGCTGAGGCCGGCTGGTTTCTGCCGCCGACGCTGGAAGACATCGAGCGGAGCTTCGCGTTGGCCCTGATGGATGCGCAGGACCGGGGCCGGGTGTTCGTGGATGTGTGGGATCTCGAGCGGTTCGCCCACTGTCAGGACTGCTTCGCGCCGCGCCGCGCACGGCTGCAAGCGATGAACCTCGCGCAACGCGTGCTCCCCGCCTGCTCGTGTCCGTCCGGCGATCGCGCCGGCCGCCAATGACCTTGACGCCGGTTGCGCGGATCGACGGCGACGTCGCGGTCGTCGGCTCCGGTTTCGGCGGCTCACTCATCGCGCTCGCTCTGCTCAGACGAGGACAGCGTGTCGTCCTGATCGAACGCGGCCGCCATCCTCGCTTTGCGATCGGCGAGTCGTCTACGCCGCTCGCGAATCTTCTGATCGAAGAACTGGCGGACCGCTACGACCTGCCGCGGATCCGCGCGTTCTCGAAGTGGGGCACGTGGCAGCGCACGCGCCCGGACGTCGCCTGCGGGCTGAAGCGCGGCTTCACTTTCTTCTTCCATCAACCGGACCAGCGGTTCGCGGACACGGCCGAGCGCGAACGGCAGCTGCTGGTTGCCGCGAGCCCGCATGACGAGATCGCCGACACGCACTGGTATCGGCCCGATTTCGATCAGGCGCTCGCGCAGGAGGCGGAAGCAGAAGGCGCCGTCTACCTCGACGCCACTCGGCTCGCGAGCCTTCGTCACGAAGGCGATCTGAGCATTCTCGAAGGCGAGCGGGAGGGCCGCCCGGTTCGAATCGCCGTGCAATTCGTCATCGACGCGACCGGGCCACGGGGATTTCTGCAGCATGCGCTCGGCCTCGAGGAAGCGCCGCACCGCTGGCTGCCGCCGACGCAGGGGCTCTTCACGCACTTCGAAGGCGTCGAACGGTGGGACAGGCTGAACACAACGGCGGAGTCGCCGCCGTATCCCATGGACGATGCGGCCGTGCATCAAGTGTTCCCTGGCGGCTGGATCTGGGTGCTGCGGTTCAACAACGGGATCACGAGCGCCGGCGCGGCGCTGACCGACCCGCTCGCGGCCGCGCTCCGCGCCGCGGAGGGTGCACCGGCCTGGAACCGGCTGCTGGCGACGCTGCCGTCCGTTGCCGATCAGTTCCGCGAGGCCCGCGCCACGCTGCCATTCGTGCACTCACCACGGCTCGCATTCCGCAGCGCACGCGTCGCGGGTGCCACATGGGCGATGCTGCCGTCCGCCGCAGGAGTGATCGATCCCCTCCTCTCGACCGGCTTTCCGCTGACGCTGCTCGGCATCCTGCGGCTGGCCGATCTCCTCGAGCGCACGTCGCCCGGGCGCCATCGCGAAGCCGCGCTGATCGATTACGAGCGGACGACGCTGGCTGAGCTCGATGCGACCGAACAACTCGTCGGCGCGCTGTACGCGGCGATGAGCGATCCCTCGTTGTTCAAGCGGCTGAGTCTGCTCTATTTCGCGGCCGCCAGCTTCAGCGAGACCGTGCGGCGGCTCGGACGGCCGGAGCTCGCACCGGGCTTTCTGCTCCGTGCGCATCCAACGTTTGGTCCGGAAGTGAGCGCCTGCGCGGCTCTTGCGGCGACGGTCCCCGAGGGATCCGCGAAGCTGAACCTCGAGGCGCGTCTCGATCGGGCGATCGAACCGTTCGACACCGCGGGCCTTCTCGATCGCGGGCGGCGCCACTGGTATCCTGTTCTCGCGGCCGACCTGCTGGCCTCGGCGACGAAGCTCGACGCGACGCCCGGGCAGATTGCGCGCCTGCTCGCGCGGATGGGGATGACGCAGCGGCCAACTCCCAACTCCCAACCTCCAATTCCAATAGAGAACGGTTGGTCCAAGCTGGGTGAAAGACGTCGCAGATGGGCAAGTAATTGCGACTTTCAGCCAGCTGGTACGAAGCCGGTAGCTTTGGGAGTTGCCCGCCGCCCTCGTCGGCTCGGTCGCAGGCGTCGAGCTCTGGTGAGGCCTCGCCATAGCGCGGCTCGATCCCGTGCGCTCGGAGGCGGGGGAATTGGAAGTTGGGAGTTGAAACAACCAAGGGACTCGGCACCCGCCCTGACGCCACGCCATATAATCCTCGTGAACCTTGTGGCGGCTCTTACGCACGGCACCCGCCTCGGCGCGTACAAAGTCATCACCGCCATTGGCGCAGGCGGAATGGGCGAGGTCTATCGCGCGCGCGACGCGCGGCTCAATCGCGACGTCGCGCTGAAAGTCCTCCCCGAGCTCTTCGCCCTCGATCCCGATCGCCTCGCGCGCTTCAGGCGTGAAGCGCAGGTCCTGGCCTCGCTCAATCATCCGAACATCGCCGCGATCCACGGCCTCGAAGAATCGAACAGCGTGCAGGCGCTCGTGCTCGAGCTGGTCGAAGGGCCGACACTCGCCGATCGGATCGCGAACGGGTCGATTCCGCCGGACGAGGCGGTGCCGATCGCGCGGCAGATTGCGGAGGCGCTCGAGGCGGCGCACGAGCAGGGCATCATCCATCGCGATCTCAAGCCCGCGAACATCAAGCTGCGCCCTGACGGCACGGTCAAGGTACTCGACTTCGGTCTTGCGAAAGCGCTGGAGCCCGAGACGGTCAGCGGAAGCGTCACCACGTCGCCGACGATTACCAGCCCCGCGCTCACGCAGATGGGCGTGATCCTCGGCACCGCCGCTTACATGAGTCCCGAGCAGGTGAAGGGACGGCCGGCCGACAAGCGGAGCGACGTGTGGGCGTTCGGCGTGGTGCTCTACGAGATGCTGACCGGCCAGCGCCCGTTCAAGGGCGACGACATGGCGGACACGCTCGCGGCGGTGCTCCGTCAGAACGTCGACATGACGGCGCTGCCCGGCGGGACACCCGTCTCCGTTCGCCGTCTGATTGCGCGCTGTCTCGATCGTGACGTCAAACGGCGGCTGCGCGACATCGGCGAGGCGCGAATCGCGCTGGAGAGTTCACCGTCGGCCGCAGACGAGGACGTGTCACCGCGCACGGTTCCGGCGCCGGCGCGGCCTTTATGGCGTCGCGCGGTCCCGATCGTGCTCGCCGCCCTCGCCGGCGGCGCAGCGGCCGGCGTCGCGGTATGGACGCTCAACAACAAGCCGGCACCGGCGGCCGCGGTGACTCGATTGCCGCTTCCACTCCCGAGCGGAGACAGGTTCGCGACCGCCATGCCCCGCCACGTGATTGCCCTGTCGCCTGACGGCAGGGTCATCGTGTATGCGTCGAACAACCGGCTTTACCGGCGGTCGATGTCGGAGCTGGAAGCGCGCCCGATTCCAGGCACTGAAGATCGTGAAGGTGCTTTGAGTCCGGTGTTCTCCCCGGACGGGCGGGAACTGCTCTTCTATGCCTCCAGCGCGCGTGCGATCAAGAAGATCGGCATCGATGGCGGCACGGCGACGACGATCTGCGCCGCGGAGAACCCATTCGGTATCAGTTGGACCGTCGACGGCATCGTCTTCGGGCAAGGGAGCGCGGGGATCATGCGGGTCTCGCCGAATGGGGGCGCACCGGCTGTCGTCGTACGCGTCAAGGAGGGTGAGCAGGCGCATGGTCCGCAGCTGCTGCCAGGGGGACGGCATCTGATGTACACGCTTGCGACGGGCCGCGCCCTGACGCGCTGGGACAAAGCACGGATCGTGGTGCAGCCGCTGCCGTCGGGTGAGCCCAAAACCGTCATCGATGGTGGAAGCGATGCTCGTTACCTGCCTACCGGACATCTCGTATTCGGGGAGGGCATCACATTGTACGCAGCGGCCTTCGACCTCGAGCGGCAGAGTGCCGGAACGCGAGTGGCGATGATTGAGAGCGTGATGTGGGCTGGCGGCAGGAGCACCGGCGCGTATCAATTCGCCATTGCCGGCAACGGCTCGCTGATCTACGTTCCGGGCAATGACCTCGCCAGCAGGCGCGAGCCGCTGGACCTGGTCATCACCGATCGCAAAGGCGCGATTGAGCGGCTCAAGGTTCCACCCTTGATCTACACGTCGCCGCCGCGCATCTCTCCGGACGGCAAGCGCGTCGTCTTCGGAATCAATGACGGGAAGGAGTCCGTCATCTATACCTACGACCTGTCGGGCGAGGGATCGATGGAGCGAGTCACCTTCGGTGGCAACAACCGATTGCCGGTGTGGTCGTCGGACGGGACACGGATCGCGTTCCAATCCGATCGCGAAGGAGACCTTGGCATCTGGCAGTCCACGATCGGCGGCCCAGCCGAACGCGTCACGAAGGCCGGACCGGGTGAATCCCATGAGCCGGAGGACTGGCATCCGAAGACCGATGTCCTGTTGTTCAACGTGACGAAACCGTCTGACGTGACGCTCTGGACCGTCTCGATTCCGGACAAGAAGGCAGCGCCGTTCAGGGACACGCGGTCGAACTACCCGACAGGCGCGCGATTCCACCCGAGCGGGCGATGGGTGGCCTACAACATCAGCAGAGAAATGGCGGGATCAAAGCTCTACGTCGACGCGTTCCCATCCGGCGGCGCCACGAAGGAGCTCTACGTCGCGGGCGCCAACCCAAATCCACACAAAGTCGCGTGGTCAGCAGACGGGCACGAGCTCTTTTACGTACCGAGGATCTTCGAGTTCGAAGCGGTGAGCGTCACAACGGACCCAACGTTCAGTTTCGGGAAGGCCGTCACCGTTCCCCGACCGTTTCAACCGGGCGCGCCCAACTCGGAGACCCTCTACGACGTCATGCCGACCAGGCCGGACAGGTTCCTCGGTCTCATCACACCGGGCCGGACCGATTCCATCCCACCGAGCAACCGCGAGATGACCGTCGTCCTCAACTGGTTCGAAGAGCTGAGGGCGCGCGTGCCCTCGCGTTAGCGTTTCTTCCGCGTGGCCGGCGCCGCCTTGCCACGCTCCGCCGATTCCTTCGCCCGGAACCGTGCAATACCCGAGATCAACTTGACGGGGATCGGCTCCGAGAGCGGGAACCGGATCGTCCCCTTGCCATTGACCTCGTAGGGCGCCAGTTCGTCCTTGAACGCGGCGACGAGCCGATCGTTCGACGGGTAGATCGAGTAATGCTCCTTCCACCCGGCGAAATAGATCATCGTCCGGCCGTGCAGCTTGAACGCGGGGATGCCGTACCAGATCGCTTCCTCGGCGCTGGGCACCGCCTTTCGAATGGTGCTCCGCACCCGCTCGAGCACGCTGCGCACGTCCTTCGGGAAGCCGGCGAGGTATTTGTCGATGGTCTTGGGGGTTGCGGCTGCGGTTTTCATGGGGTTCCTCTTAATCGTTCAGTGCCGAAGTATGCGCACCGCACGTCGCCGACGGCTATCAGCGCCGTGGCCCGTGACTGCCGTCTCACGCAAGCGATGCCAACCAGTTCCTCGAGCTGGTCCATCGCCGTGCGCATGCCGCTCTCCATCCCGGTCGCGATGATGGTGTCGCGCAGCTCGGGCGTCGGACACATCGTGTGCGAGACCAGGTGCGTCTTGCCGCCGTGCTCGGTGAACGTCACCGTGACCGTGATCGGGACGTCTTCCGGCTGCACGCCGGCGGCGGTCGGCTCGAAGAACTGCGTGAAGACGAGGCGAGACGGCGGCGTGACCTCGGTGTAGGTTCCAGAGAACGCCATTTCCGGGCCGCCACGCGCCCGCATGACGTAGCGGTAGTGCCCGCCCGTGCGTACCACGGCGTCGATCTTCACGAGCGAGGCGCCGTGCGACGCGGGCGCCCACCATCGGGCCACGAGCTCGGGCTTCGTATAGGCGTCGAACACGATCCGCGGCGGGGCGTTGAACGTCCGGGTGATGACGATCTCCCGATCGCCCTGCAGCTCCATCGTCGTCTGGTTCATCGGCGCGGCCTCACTTCTTCTTCCGGTTCCTGCGACCATCGGATTTCTCCCTCTTCTTGAGCTCCTCGATGAGCTCGTCCAGTTGGCTGAACCTCGCTTCCCAGAGCTGGCGATAGCGCTCGAGCCACCCGTGCAGCTCGCGAAGCGGCTGCGCCCGGAGCTCGTAGAGCCGCTGCTGCGCATACGGCTGCATGTCCACCAGCCCGGCCTCCTTCAGCACGCGCAGGTGCTTCGAGACTTGCGGCTGGTTGAGCTGCAGGCGGCCGCCGATGTCGTTGACGTGGCGAGGCCCGGAGCGCAGCAGCTCGACGATGCGGAAGCGATTGGGCTCGGCGAGCGCGGCGAACGTTTCGATCATGTGGTGAATATGCCACGTTGGGAATATTCCTGTCAAGGCATATTAGACAGTCGGTCGAGCATGCCCGGGAAACACGTTGGCGCTGTCGCGCTGCACGACCGCACGAAGTCACGGCGGCACGAAGTCACGCATGTTGTCCAACGACTGCACCCGCGCGGGGATCAGCGGAGGCACCGGTACGCCGATTTGCTGCTGCTGTGCATGACCGACGACGGCCATCGGTTGGCCCCTTTTGGTTCTGAGTACACTTGGATCATTCATTCCGCGCGGTTCGAGTGGAGGCGTCTTTTGTCAATCATCGTATTCACCGACGGCGCGGCCAAGGGCAATCCCGGGCCTGGCGGCTGGGGCGCGATCGTCGTGACGCACGATCAGCACGTCACGGAACTTGGAGGCGGCTCGCCTCACACGACGAACAACAGGATGGAGCTGAGCGGCGCGATCGCCGCGCTGCAGCACGTGGCAGATCAGCCTGGGCCCGTCGCCATCTATACGGACTCCACATATCTGATCCAGGGCATCACGCAGTGGGTGTGGGCGTGGCGGAAGCGCGCATGGAAGACGGCGCAGGGCGGTGACGTGCTGAACCGGGATCTCTGGGAGCAGCTGTCGAGCCTCGTCGGCGCGCGCCCCCGCGGACACGTGGACTGGCATTGGGTGCGCGGCCACGTCGGGACACCGGGTAACGAGCGGGCCGATCAGATTTCAGTGGCGTTTGCGCTGCAACAATCCGCGGACCTGTATGTCGGGCCGTTCGACGGCTACACGATGCCGATTCTCCAGTTGCCGGACGACACGACCGTGCCGAAGCGCGCGGCTGGTCCGGTGTCGGCCGCGAAGACCAAGGTCGCGGCCTACTCGTACCTCAGCGTCGTCGGCGGAGTCGCGATGCGGCATGTCACGTGGGCAGAGTGCGACGAGCGCGTGAAGGGGCAGTCGGGTGCCCGCTTCAAGAAGGCGACGAGCGCGGCCGACGAGTCCGCGATCCTGCGCGGCTGGGGAATCGACCCGAGCCGAATCTAGTGTCGCGATCTCACGACCTCCCACTCGACGCGCGATTCTCTGGCAACATCACTGCCGTCCCCAAAGCACAGCGACGCTTCATAGAGGTTATGGGCACGGCACCGCAGCTGGATGTTGGCCACCGTCGCGGGACCGCCGGCGGCATAGGGCTCGACGTGATGGAACTCGAGGAATCCGGTTTCTCTGCACCGGCCAGTTGACCCGATGAACGCGCACCGGCCTGCATCCCGCTGCCAGACCTTGCGCCTGACCGCCGCCGGAATGTGTCGCGATGACGACCGGGGTTCTCGCGCCGGCCGCGGCCTCGAGGTCTCCGCATATCGCCGACGCTCGAGGTCGGCGAGCAGCAGTGTGAGCGCGCGGTCGAAGATGTCGGCGGCATCGCCGGTGGGGATGACGTGCCGGAGCAGATCCTGGACTCGTCTGTAGCTTGTCGTGCGTCTCACGCGAAATCGTCAGTTGCACCTTGTAACGGTCGGGCGCCAGCGGCGTCATGGCAGGCTTGGGTGCAGGAGCCACGGCCACGACGGGCTCCTTGATCTCGGCCGAGGCGACGAGCGGCGTCGGACTCCACGATGCGGTGCCGATCATCACAGCTGGCTCTCGTGACGTTGACCGGCGTTGGTGCTGGCAGCTTCCGGATGACGGTGGGCACCGCCGGTTTGGGCTGCAGTGCCGCAACCAGCACCTCGACTTCGCGCTTGCTCTTGTGCCGCGCTGCCGCGATCAGCTCACTGCAGTTGTCCGCCGTCAGATGCGGCGCGAGCATCCGGATCGAGGTGAGGGTCAGCGCGCCTTCCTCGAGGGCGTCGAGCAGCGCGGGAAACCGGCGCGCGGCGCGTGCGGCTTCGATGCGGTTGTAGGCCGATCCTTCGGCAAGGTGCAGCACCTGGGTGCAGTAGGTGAACAGCGACGAGCAGCCCTCGCGCAAGTAGAGTCGCCGCGCGTCCAACTCCATCAGCGATCGCAGCAGCGCCGCCGTGGCCTGACGCTCGTTGGCCACGAGTCGCTTCACTTCCGCCAGCAGGTCATCGTCTTTCAGCCGGGCGAGCGAAATGTGCGAATTCATATCTTCTTGTAACACGCGTTTTTTCGGAGTCACGAGAGCGCGTGGTGCGCGCGATCGATGCGCTATGGTTGGTCGCGACCGAACCTTGCCGAGAACTCGGCGCTCAACTCAACGTCGTCGATTGGAAGGGATGCCAGGAACAGAGATGCGATCGGCGGCGCGCGGCCTCGAAAATTCTGTCAAGAGAAATTTTGTTAAATCTTCTCGTTCTGGAACGAGTTCACGCCCTTATTCAGCGCGCACTCGCCTGTGCTCGCGGTCGGCGTGTCTCACGGTCTCGGAAAGTCTGGCGTCCCAAACTATCTCCCGTTGGAACCAACTGCGCGCGTTTCTGGAGCAGATGCGGAGTCTGCAGGAAGCGGGCTTCTCGGCCGCGTAGCGCCCGCTCCGCAGGCCTATCCACCGCGTCCATACGCGTTTGAACTCCGAGCCAACGCCGTGTGGCGGTTCGGACGCCTGTTTTTCCGCTGCCCAACGTGCTGCCGGCGATTGTCTTCAGGCAAGCGAGTTGGGACTGTAATTCCACGACGCGGGCATCGGCACCGAAGGCCAAGGCGTCAGCTCACTGGGTCCTGACCTGGACCCACGCGGGCGCGTTGACCCGTAGACGAGGCAGCTCCGTCTGGACCTCCAGCGCATGGATTCCCTCTTCGGCATCCACGGTGACGAAGCGAATCTCATACGTGTTGTGAATCGCGTCGACGATGTCCTTGAAGATGCGAGTCGGCTTGTCCCACGGGTCTCGATCAATCGGTTCGTCGATGCGGATCAGTCCGCCAGTTTGTTCAGCGAGCCGTCTGACGAATGTATCGCCCGAAGGCCCCAGGCTCGGATCCCACCACGATTTCTGACAGATGACGTGCACCACGACGCCCTGTGCGACGGCTGCGGTGATGGCCTCGGAGTGGCTGAGGCGATTGCCGGACGATTGCCCGTCTGTCACGAGCAGGATCGACTTGAACGGCGACCCGGTCGGGAACTGCGTGACGCCGGCGGCGACCGCATCCCACATGCGTGCGGGACCGTACCAATCGGCAAGCGGAACCACGTCGGTGCTCACGACCTCCTTGAATGCTGCGAGCCGATCCGGCTGATTCGGCGTGAACCCACGACTGAAGGTCAAGCGCTGCCCGGCAAAGCTGCCGACCCCCAGGTCATCGTCGGGCCCGAGCAAGGGGAGAAGCGCCTTGTCCATGCCACGAATGAGGCCTGGAAACACCATAAAGCCCGGCGCGACCAGGCACCAGCCCTCTCTTGAGGTGCGCGATCTCAGCCGCCTGTGCGGGATGCTCACCACGTGTCACCGTCCACGTCAGATCCACGAGCAGCAGGATGCTGGCTCTGGCGGTGACACGAGAGACGCTCTCGACGGTGGCGGGCTTGCCATCGACCGAGACGGACAGCTGCGCGGCGGTCGGCGCGACAGCCTGCGACGCCGACCGGCCCTCGGACTCGAAGCTCGCGAACACAGAGAGCGTCCGCGCGCGTACCAGCGGAGGGTCCTGGCGCGGCAGCCATCGCGCAGACCAGGGAGACGGCGACGACTCGAGTCATTGGCGAGCCGCCTTACGCGTCACGTGTGCGATGGCTCGATGACCGGGCCTCGACACCTCCACCTTCACCGTATGCTCCCGTTCATCGGCGACCGCAGGTGTGAACCCGAGCAGGTATTCGTGACGGAGTTCTTCGGTGACCTGCGCCATGAGCGCACCGAGGTCGTCCTTGGCCGTCAGGGGCAGGTACCCGCCACCTGTCGCGGCCGACAGCTTCGCCACGGGAAATGCGCCGATCTGCGTCGGTGGTGCTTTCGTCCGGTTGACGATCCCGTAGATGACGACACCTTCGCGGAGGGCCAGTGCTCGTGCTTCACCCTCGCCGAGGCACGGCCGATAGCCAGCACGACTGCGCGTAGTCGCTGCCGGCGACGACGATAACGGGCTTGCCTCGATCCTTGGGCATGGCGCCGATCATCGCGGCGACGGCGTTGCTCACCGGCACGTTAGAACCCATGGGCCAGATCTCTTCGTTCAGCACCCGCTGCAATACGGCTCGATCGGATGTCGCAAACGGACTGATGGCAATCTCGACTCCGTAGGTGCCAACGGCCGCGAACTCGGCCGGTTCGAGCCCCTCGACGAGCGCACGACCCACGTCCCGCATCCGCGGCACGCTTGATTCGGGTCGCGTGCTGATGAGGATGCCCAACATCAGCGACCGGCGTTCCTTCGTGAAGACCTCGACTCTCACCGGGCGTCCATCGACGGACAGCCGGAAGTCCTCGCGTTCGAGCGTGGTGACCAGTCGATCGCGCGAGTCCCTGACCGTCGCCGACACGACCACCATCTCGACACCAGCGCGGAAGGTCGGGCGCTCGGGGTCCTGCGCCTGCGAGTCGAGGGTCGCAGCACACGCGCACACCAGCCACGTGTGGATGAGACCGGAGCGGAGCCTGCTACTTCGATCGTCGAACGTCATCCGCAACACCGGCACTATCACGCGACACAGAACGAGCCTGGATCACGGATCAAGCGCCCCCACCCCCCTACTGCCCAATCAACCCGTGAAATCGCCCCATCCAGTACGGCAGCAGGAAATACGCGCCATCGTCTTCACCGCGTCCGCCGCTGCCGCCGTCGAGATTGAAGGGATTGCCGTTCCATTTCGACATCGGCAGCTCGTCGTACGGCAGCACGATCAGCGCCTGGCGGCGCTTGAAGCGGTCGGACAGCGGATCGATGGGCACGTCCTGGCGGTGGGAGTTGCTGACGTCCCACTTGATCTGATCCATCGGGATTTCCTGCAGCGTGCGCAGCGATTCCGCCCGGTCGAACTCCTTCGCGGCGGTGCCGGCGGCGTAGATGACGTTCCACAGCGGGTTGCGCTCCGCCCGCTCGACCTGCCAGCTGCGTTCGAGGCTCTGCCTGTAGACGGCGACGAGCGCCGGATCCTTCTCGTAGCTGAGCAGCGGATAGTACGAAAGAAACGCCAGCTCGTCATCCGAGTGATTGATCGACCCGGGGACGATGACCTTCTGGTTGCGCGTCAGCAGATGGTAGCGGTGCGTCTTGATCAGATCGTCGTAGGCGGCCTGATAGCGGGCGCGGTGCTTGTCGCTGCCGGCCATGTAGATGGCCACGCGCAGGTGCGACACCAGGTGCAGCGCGCGCAGGCCGGTCTCGTCCGGGTCTTCCCAGATCAGGTCGGGCGCCCACCAGCCCCACCGCGTCCGCTGGCCGTCGACGTCGATCAGCTGGTACTTGTTGTCGAGAATGTGGTTCGTGATGCGGTCGAGCACCGCTTTCAACTTCGGCTTCTCGCCCTCGTCTGCGACGAGATCGTGGTAGATGGGATACACGAAATAATGCCCGACGATCTCGTCCGAGCTGGTGTCCCCCTTCCAGCGCCACTGCTTGTCCTTCGTGTCGTGCCACTCCCCGTCCTTGGGCTGCAGGTCTTCGCCAGCCTTGATGAAGGACCGCGCCGGGAATCCGGGAATGCCGGTGATGCTCTCGAGGCGCACGATCGCGTCCATGCCGCGGCGCGCGTTCGCGCGCGCGTCCGCCGCGCCGGTGACCTTGAAGCGGAACGCCTCCGCCGCGACGTACATCGCCGTCCACAGGCCGTCGTTGTCGCTCGACACCATCTGGTTGCTGGATAGATCGCCGGCCATGCGCAGCTGCGAGTCCGCGGTCAGGCCCCACCGGTTGTGCCGCGCCTGGACGCGCTCGACGAAGGCGCGTGACTTATCTTCGAGCGTCATCGCCTTGTACTCGATGCGGGCAAATCCTTTCGGCGTCTCGATCCAGGCGACGTCTCCTTCGAGGCCGATGCCCGTGACGTGGTCGTCCGGCAGCCAGCGCAATCCGGCGAAGTACGCGGACGAACCGGACCCGCGATCCACGCGAATCGCGCCCTGCGCGGTGCCGAGCCATCGTGCCGTCGCCGATTCGGCCACGAGCGTCACCGGTCTGACCGGCAGCTGCACGGGCAGCTCGGCCGTCACGGGCGTCTTCTGTTCCTTCACGACGCGGACTTTGCCGCTGGTCATGCGCGCGAATTCGTCGGCGCTGTGGAAGGTCCGGGTTTTCTGGAGGTAGGTCTCCTGGGCGCGGGGCTGGAAGGCGCCGGCTGAAAGCGCGGCGCAGCACAGGGTGACGAACGCCAGTGTGGCAGGCCTGAAGGCCTGCGCTACACCGATCCCGACGGTAGCGACTCCCGACTTGGGAGGCCAGCCTGCCTCGCCATAGCGCGCGGTCGTCTTCAGGCGCGCGACGGCAGTTGGGGGAGTTGAAACATCATCGTCCAGTTACCTCGCGCCCTTGATCCGTTCAGCCGCCCTTGCAAACGGAAAATACACCACCATCGCCACCGCGATCGAGACGGCGCCCCACACGGCGGCTCTCCAGTCGCCGCCCGTCACCAGGTAGTGCCCGATGATCGGGGGCGTGGTCCAGGGCACGTTGACGAACGGCCGGTTGATCAGGCTCCACGACATGAGCAGATAGGTCGAGGCCGTGAGAATCAGCGCGCTCAGGACGTAGGGGATCATGAAGATCGGATTCAGCACGATCGGGAGTCCAAAAAAGATCGGCTCGTTGATCTGGAACACCTGCGTCGGCATCGACAGCCGGCTGACGCTCCTGAACCCGGGATCCTTCGAGCGCAACAGCACCAGCGCCAGCGCGATGGTGGCGCCGGTGCCGCCGACGTTCACGAACGTCGTGAAGAAACCGTTCGCGGTCACGTACGGCAGCGGCGTGCCCTGTGCCACAGCGGCGACGTTCGCGGCCAGGTACTGGAGAAAGATCGGCGCCACGATCGCGTCGACGGCGTTGTCGCCGTTGATGCCGACCGACCACAGCATGGTGACGATGAAGGCGTAGGCGAGGATGCCGGGGAGCGTGTTGAGCGCGAACACCAGCGGGCTGAACGCGCGCTGCACCAGGGCGTTGATGTCGAGCCCGAAGACGAACCGGACGACCCAGAACGCGAGCACCAGGAACACCAGGGGCACGAGCGACAGGAACGATTGGGAAACCATGGCCGGGACGGACGTCGGCATCCGGATCACCAGGTTGGTGTCGGTGAACAGCTTCTGCACGCGGACGCACACGATCGCCACGAGGATCGCGGCAAACAACCCCTTCGAGCCGAGGCCGTCCATGACCAGCGTCAAAGTGGTCGCGTCCAGCTGGATCATCAGGAAGACGACCGTCGCGATCGTCGCGCTGGTGAGGGCTTCGAGCTTCAGCTGTCTGCCGAGGTCGTAGGCGATCGAGAAACACGCCACGACCGCGAGCATGCCGAACGTGGCGGTGACCGGAATCTGGAGCACCTGCCGGTAGGGCTCAATCCGGGCCTCCCATCCGCTGATCGGGAGGTAGGTGACGATCATGAACAGCCCGCCGACGATCGTCAGCGGCACGACCGCGACCATCCCCGCGCGGATGGCCGCAAGGTAGACGTTGTCGCTCAGCCTGGCCAGCGAAGGCGCGACGCGCCCCTGGAGCAGCCCGGCGGCGCGGCTGGTTCGCATCAGACGGTTGAAGTTCCGGACGCGGCCAGGCTCTCGCGGTGCTCGTAGACCTTTTCGAACGCGCGGGCGATATCGTCCATGTCGCTGCGCGCGCCCAGGAACAGGTTCTGCCCGAGCCAGATGCACTGCTCGCGGCAGATCAGAGTCGCTCGTCGGGCAGTGCGTGCCGCTGTAGTCGAGCCGCGGGGACGCACCGGACAGGTAGGGACCGAACGCCTTGTTCCGGAAGACGGGTTGATCGGGCAACGGGAAGCCGTAGCCGGCGGAACACGGGATGCCCTCAGCCTCGAGCGCCCGGAGAACCACCGCGCGCGGCGCGCCGAACACGGCGCCGTCGAAGCGCAGCATGAACAGGTGATAGCTGTGTCTCGTGCACGCGGGCGTTCGCGCCTGGGGGTACAGACCGGGCAATCCCGACAAGCCGCGACGCCAGATACCGTCCATTGGCATCGCGCACGGCTGTCTGATCCGCGAGGCGGTCCAGCTGGCAGTTGAGAATCGCCCCCTGGAGCTCGCCGAGGCGGTAATTGCCGGCCATCACGTGATGCTCGTACCAGATGCCGTCCGGCACGCGCCCGCAGTTGTGGATCGAACGGCACGACTCGGCGAGCGCGGCATCGTTCGTGGTGATGATGCCCCCTTCGCCCGCCGTCAGGTTCTTGCTCGACTGGAACGAAAACGACGCCATGTGACCGAGCGATCCCGCCGGACGTCCGCTGAAGCTCGCGCCGTGCGCGTGCGCGGCATCCTCGATCACGATCAGCCCGCGCTGCCCGGCGATCGCCATGATCGCGTCCATGTCCGCGGGCTGACCGGCGAAGTGCACCGGAATGATTGCCCTGGTCCGCGGCGTGATCGCGGCTTCGACCGCGTTCGGGTCGAGGTTGAACGTGTGCAGGTCGATGTCCGCGAACACCGGCACGGCGTTGGCCTCGACGACGGCGGATGCGGTGGAGATGAAGGTGTAAGGCGGAACGATGACCTCGTCTTCGCTGCGGATGCCGGCGGCCAGCAGCGCAATCCGCAGCGATACGGTGCCGTTCACGACGGCGATGCCATGGCTGCACCCGTGCATGGCCGCGAACCGCTGCTCGAACTCCTCGACCTCGTGCCCGTCGAGCCGCCCCCAGTTCCCGCTGCGCAGCACGCGGAGCAGGCGCTCTTCCTCCGGCTGGCCGAAGATCGGCCAGGCAGGGAACGGGCGGGTGCGACAGGGCACCCCACCGAGCAGGGCGAGAGTCATGTGGCGATCCCCATGTAGATGCAGCCCATCATCCTCCGGACCGACGCGGATCAGTTCGCGAAAGCCGAGATGATGGTAGAAGCCGATCGCTCGATCGTTCCGGGTGCTCACGCCGAGATGCGCACCAGGCGATCCGCGGGGTCGCAGTGTATCGAGGATCTGCTGAACCATGCGACGTCCGTGCCCATGTCCCTGGGCCCGCGGCAGCAGGTCGATGTGCAGATGCGAGGGATAGCGATCGTAGGGCTCCGGGCAGAAGTAGTCCGGCGCATGATACGCGTGGTGGGCGTGCTGCACGCGCGTCCATCCGTCCGGATCGCCCTGCGGCGCCGGGAACCGCGCACACAGCTCCGGCCGCCACTCCCTCTCATACCGCGCATAGAACGCGCGCGAATCGAACGCGCTGAGCGCGTAGCCGCAGATGCCGAGACGGTCCTCGAGAATCAGGCTCAGGTCCGGCTCGAACGCCAGGTAGGGTCCGACGTAGATGCGGCCGAGCGCATCGGGGTCTTCACGGTAGAACGCTTCCCCGTCGCGGCCGTGATCCCCTGTCATGAGGCAGACATGATAGGCGCCCGGCGCGTCGCCCTCACGGGCGCGGCGGATGACGAAGGCATGAGCGGTCAACGGCGGCTCCACTGACGACTCCAGTCACCAGCGCCGGCGTGGCTTCTGCGTCAGCGCCTGGCAATCGAACAGCTCGGGCGCGTTCGGCGCATCGGCGGGATTGGGGAGGACCGCGGCGCCGCCTGGATCCAGCACGCCTATGCGCTTGTTGACGAACAACACTTCGTACGCCCACGCCGGGAAGGGCGCCTTGTTCTCGACGCAGCTGTAGTTGTTCCAGTGCAGGTGCACGACATGAAACAGCCCCTTCAACTTGACGATCGCTTCCAGGAAGCGGGGCTGGTCGAAGCCGTGGAACTCCACGGCCATCTGATCGATTCGCTGCAGGACGTCCTCCGGCGCGTCGTTGAAGCTGTCCCACTCGGCTCCCTCGACGTCGATCTTCACGACCAGGTGCTTGGCAGCGTCGCCGTTCCTGGCGATCTGTCCGGCGAGGGTATCGAAGGGCCGCCCCTCCTGCATGCCCGGAACGGTGCCAATGCATTCGCCGTGAAAGATGGTATTGCCTCCCTCGCACACAGGGCGCGTCAGATTGAAGCAGTCGTACTGGTGCACCGGGACACCGAGCGTGCGTGAGACCTCGCAGCCCCACCCGTCGTATCCAGAGATACCGTACGAATAAGCCGACTTCACATCCCCGAGCAGGTTGGCGCACAGCAGATAGCCGCCGTCGTTCGTCTCGCCAAACCGCTTCAGATCGCAGTTCTTCAGCTTCACCGGCTGAAGCTGCTTGAACATGTACTGCAGACGGCGCTCCGTCCGGTTCAAGCGCAGGAGCGGCTCACGCGCCGGTCTGGCGGTGACCACGAAGACGACAGCGAGCCCGACAAGTACGGCGAATGCCACGACGAGCACAACACCGCGACGGCGCACGTGACTCATGGTTCCTTGACGACCAGGATCTGATTGACCGGCCACGTCGGTCAGGACCTGCTTCGCGCCGCTCGGCCACAGGATCTCGATTCGCTGAATGACCTTCGCGGCGCCGACCCCGACGTGCAGGCGGGTATCGTTGCTGCTCAGATAACTGGCGACGTTGTTGATCTCCCTCACCTGTACTTTACCCGCGGCCTCGACCTGCACCCGCGCGCCGAGTCCGAACCGGTTGCTCTTGGTACCTTCGGCGCGCAGCGAAATCCAGTTGCCTTGCCTGAGCCCCTGATTCCGCAACAGGATCGGCGCCTGGCCCAGGCTCGAAATGACGACGTCGAGATTGCCGTCGTTGTCGAAGTCGGCGACGGCGAGTCCGCGGCCGACGCGCACGCCCCGCAGCCCAGGTCCGCTCGTGTCGGAGACGTCGCGGAAGCGGGTGCCGAGATTCTCGTACATCAAGTCCTTCTGCGCATAGGACAGCGCCGGCTGATACAGCTTCACGTTGTCGATGACGTGCCCGTTGGTCACGTGGATCTCGAGGTCGCCGTCGTTGTCGGCGTCGTACAGCTTCGTGCCGAAGCCGAGAGGCAGGAAGCCGGATCCGAGGCCGACCTTCGACGTGACGTCCTCGAAGGTGCCATCGCCCTGATTCTGGTAGAGCGTATTCAACTCTTCGGAGAAATTCGTGACGAAGAGATCGGGCTGCGCATCGCCGTCGACGTCGGCGCAGTCGACGCCCATGCCCGCCTGCGGCTTGCCGTTCAGGTCGAACCCCACCGCGGCGCCATAGGCCACGTCCACGAACGTTCCATCGCCGTTGTTGCGATACAGGAAGTTGCGGACGAGATCGTTGGCGACGTAGACGTCCTGATCGCCGTCGCGATCGAAGTCGCAGAACGTGACGCCGAGCCCCTTGCCGGCGGGATTGGCGATGCCAGCCTGCTGCGACACGTCGGTGAACGTGCCGTTGCCGTTGTTGCGATAGAGACGGTCGGCCATGCCATCGAAGATCGTCGGATTGCAGTACATCCGGTAGCCTTCCTTCCGCACGCCGCAGTAGGGATTGTCGGAGAGCCGGAAGTCCAGGTAGTTGGCGACGTAGAGATCGAGATCGCCGTCGCGATCGAAATCGAAGAACCCGGTGCTGGTGCTCCACTCGGTGGGCGGCCCGGCGACGCCCGCAGCGGCCGTGACATCCGCAAACGTGCCGTCGCCCTTGTTGCGAAACAGGATGTTGGGCCCGAACGCCGTCACGTACAAATCGAGGTGCCCGTCATTGTCGTAGTCTCCGACCGCGACCCCGGTCTTGTACGACTTGTTGCCGTCGGCCGCGACGCCGGCCTGCTGCGTCACATCGGTGAAGGTCCCGTCGCGGTTGTTGCGGTACAGGGCATTCGCGGTGCCGGGCGCGCCGTTGACGAAGTACAGATCGGGATAGCCGTCGTTGTCGTAGTCGATCCAGGCGACGCCGGAACCAAACGTTTCGACCATGTACTTGTCGGGCGTCGCGCCGGACTTGTGGACGAACGTGATCTTCGCTTGCGCGGTGACGTCGACGAAGTTCACGGGTTGATCCGGCTTGGCCTTCGCGCTCTGGCCGACGGAGTCGGCTGGTACCAGGAGCGCGAGCACCGGTACGAGCCGTCTGAACCAGATCACAGTCGTTGACCCGCGTCCGGATTCTGGAGCTTCTGATCGAGCAGCTTGCGCTTGTCGGGCGGAAGCGGGAACCCGAGCGTCGCCGCGCGCGCCGCGTGGGTGGACGCCAGCTTGTACGAGCCCATCAGCAGATAGACCTCCGCGAGATCGCGATGGGCCGGGCCATGATCGGGTTCCGTGCTCAACACTGTCTTGAAGGCGTCGGCTGCGGCGGCGAGCTGACGGCGCTGCAGGGCGAGCAATCCTTTCTCGACGTAGAAATCGATCTCGATCTGCTGGTGCTGCTGATAAGCGGAGCTCTGCGCGCTCGGTCCGGCCGGCGTCGCCTTGGCGAGGTGTTGCTCGGCCGTGTCGAGCAGACCCTTGCCACGATAGGCGCGCGAGAGCTGAATGTGAAGATCGGCGCGCGATGGGTCGAGGCGAGTGCCTTCGGTCAACGCCGCCAACGCGTCATCCAGCCGTCCGGCGTCGATGTACGCCGCGCCGAGGCTGCCGTACAGCTCCGGCCGTTTCGCCCCCGACTTGACGATCTGTTCCAGCTCTCGAATCGCCTCGTCGCGCCGTCCGAGATCGAACAAGGCGAGCCCCAGATAGTAGCGGGCCTCGCCCGATGACGGGTCGGCCTGCAGCGCCTGCCGGGCCAGTTGCTCCGCCCGCTGCGGGTTCTTCAATTGCCGTTCGACGTCGGCCAGCAGCGCCGTGAATTGCGCGTTGCCTGGCTGCTGTTCGAGCGCGGTCTGCAGCTCTTCGCGCGCGCGCTGGGCCCGGCCCATGTCCAGGTAGAGGTGCGCGAGATAGAAGCGCGCGGGAGCGAAACGCGGATCGATCGCCAGCGCCTGACGCAGCTCGGCCGTCGCTTCCCCGATGAGATCCGGCGACCCGTGCATCCGGTAAGCGATCCCGAGCAGCAGGTGCGCCTGCGCCGAGCGCGGGTCCTCGGCGAGGATCTCCTTCAGCTCCTGAATGTGCTCCTTGACGCGAGCCGGGCTCGAGAACAGCTCCTTGCCGACGCGATTCAACCGTTCCTGAACCGGCTGTTTCGCGACGCCGCCCTGCACCGCGGCCGATGACGGCATCGGATCGAACGCCCGGCACGCGAAGCCTGCGGCCAGAACGAACACGAGCGTGGTGCGCAACCGGGTGAGCCTCATGGATCGATGGCCGGAACGATCATGATTCGTCGCGCGCTTGTGACGTGTCAAGGCAGGCGCTATCGCAGACGGCACGACGGCACGACGGCACGACGGCACGACGAAAATCGATGCCATAAGTGATTCCTCGTGACTTCGCAATCTCCCGTCCTCCCGTCCTCCTTGTGAAGTGCCCCTGTCCTGGCGCTCGAGAAGCGTCGTCCCAGTGACTTCGTGGCCTTCGTTGCGGCGCGAAGCGCAAAGGCGTCGTAGTCACTTCGTCGTGACGTCGTACACATAGATAGTGGACTTGTCGTCCTCGGGCATGAAATAGCCCCTGAGGCCCGACGCGCTCGGCTCGATCCATACCGGGTTGTGCATCATGTCCAACCCGGTCGCGGTCCAGAGCAGCACCGGCACCTGGTGTATCGGGCGGCCGTCACGGAGGTCGACGAGATCGAGACCGCCCAGCCTGAACGGGGCCGCGGTCGGACTCTGACGCATCTCCGTGACCCCGGAGCACAACATGCGATGGCTGCCCGCATACTTGCAGTCCTGGTAGTCGACGTAGTGCGAACGGTTGAGCGTGCGCAGCTTCTCGGGGGCCGTCCCCGCATTCGTCACCTTCCCGCTGCGATCGAGCGTCCACCGGTAGAAACGCCGCGAGCCCCAGCTGACACCGTGCAGCGTGTTGTCATCGGTGTTGCGGGCGACCCCGCCGATCGAATCGGCGAAGCGGAACACTTCCACCGCCTTCATGCTGCCGGGATCGACGCGGTAGAACATCGAGCGGCTGTTCGGCCGGTACTCCGAGACTGGCACCCAGATGTGCGTCCCGTCGAAATCGATCCCGCCGGGGTGATACATCGTCCCTTCCCCGAGCGCGAGATCCGCGATCAGCTTTCCGTCCTTGTCGATCTTGAAGAGATGGCCGGCGCCCTCACCCGTGTCGCGATCGTAGCCGCCGGCAGGCTCCGCAAACCGGCGGGTGCGCACCCTGACCTCGACTGACGACACGAAATACGTGTCGCCGATCTTCACCATGCCCTGCGGGTGATGTGCCGGGAAGCCCACCGGCACCGACGCGACGAGCTTCCACGGGGATTCGCGGGTCAACTGCATCACTCGATCCGCGACCATCGACCTGGTCCCGGCTGGAGCGGACTGCAGGACCAGGGCAGCGGCCAGCCCGGCCGCGGATTTCAGCATCAAGTGCAAGGCTCTCCTGCCTTTCATCGGCCCGAACGTCCCACCCGGGCCCACCGTCTAACCAACCGGTTCTACAAGGAACAAGGGGAGCCCTGTTCCTTCAGGCTGCGTCTTTCAGCAGCCTGCCTAGTCCCGAATCCCGAATCCCGAGTCCCGAGTCCCGACGCTATGCGACTACTCCCTACCCGAATTAGCCGTATTCTCCGCCGTTTCCTGCGCGCGCCCGGGTTTACATTCGTGGCCGTGCTCACGCTTGCGGCCGGGATTGGCGCCAACGCGGCCATTTTCGCGGTCGTTCGTGGCGTGCTCCTCAAGCCGCTGCCCTACCAGGAACCGGAGCGGCTGGTCTCGGTCTGGCACTCCGCCCCCGGCATGAACGTGCCGATGCTCAACCAGTCGCCCGCCACCTATTTCATCTACAAGGACGAGGGGCGGGTGTTCGAGCACATCGGCATCTGGAACGACACGGCGGTCACGGTGACCGGCGTCGGCGAGCCGGAGCGAATTGTCGCGATGCAGGTCACACAGGGGGTGCTCGACGCGCTCCGCGTCGAGCCGCTCATCGGCCGCCGGTTCACGGCTGACGACGATTCGCCGCGAACGCCGCGGCGCGTGATTCTCACGCATGCCTACTGGCAGCAGAAGTTCGGCAGCGATTCGATGGTGGTCGGCCGCAACGTGACAATTGACGGCACACCCAGGGAGATCGTCGGCGTGCTGCCAGCCGATTTCCGCTTTCTCGACAGGCAGCTGCAGGTCGTGCTGCCGCTCCGATTCGACCGCGCGAAGCTCTTCGTCGGCAACTTCAGCTTCCAGGGGATTGCCCGCCTCCGGCCCGGCGTCACGATCGAGCAGGCGAACGCCGACGTCGCGCGCATGATTCCGCTCGTGATCGAACGGTTCCCGCTGCCCGGCGGCTTCACGAAAAAGATGTTCGAAGAGATCCGGATGGCACCGAACACCCGTCCTCTCTCGGCTGACGTGATCGGCGACGTCGGCCGCATCCTCTGGGTGCTCCTGGGAACGGTCGGCCTCGTTCTCCTCATCGCCTGTGCGAACGTCGCGAATCTGTTTCTCGTTCGCGCGGAGTCACGGCAGCAGGAGCTCGCAATTCACGCCGCGCTCGGCGCCAGCTGGCGGCAGGTCGCGTGGGAGCTGCTTTCCGAGAGCCTCGCCCTCTCGCTTGCAGGCGGCGCTGCGGGCGTGCTGCTCGCGTATGCGGGTGTCCGCGGGCTCGTCGCGATGGCGCCACAGGGGCTGCCCCGGCTGGCCGACATCTCGATCGATCCGCTCGTGCTCCTCTTCACCGCAGGGATCTCGCTCCTCGCCGGCCTGCTGTTCGGGTTGATCCCGGTCGTGAAGTTCGCGACGCCGCACCTGGCCGGAGCGCTGAAGGAAGGCGGCCGCCTGTCGAGCGCCGGGCGGACGCGGCACCGCGCGCGGAATGCCCTGGTGGTCGCCGAAATCGCGCTCGCCGTCGTGCTGCTCGTCGCCTCGGGCTTGATGATCCGCACGTTCCAGGCCATGCGCCAGGTCCATCCCGGGTTCGCAAGTCCCGCCGACGTGCTGACCTTCCGGGTCTCGATTCCGTCGTCTCTCGTGTCCGATCCGGAGGCCACGACGCGGATGCATCAGCAGATCGCGGAGCGCCTCGAACAGCTTCCCGGCGTGACGTCGGTGGGCGTGACGTCCTCGATCACGATGGACGGATCGAATTCCAACGATCCGATCTTCGTCGAAGATTTTCCGGGACCGGGCGGACGGATCCCACCGCTCCGCCGGTTCAAATCGATCGGGGCCCGCTACTTCGAGACGATGGGCAATCCGGTGGTGGCGGGACGGGCGCTGACCTGGAACGACAGCCTGGAGCGCGCGACGGTCGTGATGGTCAGCGAGAACTTTGCCCGCGAGTTCTGGAAGGAGCCGTCGGCCGCGATCGGCCGCCGCATCAGGCAGAACACGACCGATCCGTGGCGCACGATCGTCGGCGTCGCCGCGGATGAACGCGACAACGGTGTCGCCCAAGCTGCGCCGGCAATCGTCTACTGGCCGATGCTGCTCAAGGACTTCTGGGGCACTCCGCTGGAGGTGCGGCGGGAAATGGCTTATGCGGTGCGAAGCGGCCGTCCGGAGTCGGCGACGCTGCTCGAGGAGATTCAGCAGGCGGTGTGGTCGGTCAACTCCAATCTGCCCGTCGCCCGCGTCCGCACGCTGACCGAGATCCAATCGCGATCGATGGCCCAGACCTCGTTCGCGCTCGTCATGCTCGGCATCGCTGCCGCGGTCGCGCTGCTCCTCGGCGTCGTCGGCATCTACGGCGTGATCTCTTACGTCGCCACGCAGCGCACCCGCGAAATCGGCATCCGGATGGCGCTCGGCGCCGCCGCCCGCGACGTCGGCAGCCTGTTCCTGCGGCATGGCCTGATCCTCGTCACCATCGGGGTCGTCCTCGGCACGATCGCGGCGGCGCTGCTGACGCGAGTGATGAGTACGCTGCTGTTCGGCGTCAGCTCGATGGATCCCGCGACGTACGCCATCGTGGCCATCGGCCTGGCGGCGACGGCCCTGCTCGCAAGCTACCTGCCGGCGCGCCGCGCCGCCCGCATCGATCCCGCTACGGCGCTTCGGTGGGAGGCTTAGGATCGGGACTCGGGGGTCGGGGCTCGGGACTGGGTCGTTCGGGACTCGGGACTCGGGGCTGGGGATCGGGATCGGTGATCGGGGTCGGGGACTCGCGGGTCTGGGTGGTTACGGGTCGGCTCCCCCGGGACGTGGGACTCCGGTCACAGCCTGCCGCGTCACAGCCTGCGCGCGATCGAAGGCCTGCGCGGAGCGCGAAGGCGGGCGCAGCGCGAAGGCGCGAAGCGCGAAGGCGGGGTGTCTTGCGCTGTCCGGGGAAGTGATGCTCAGATCAACTGTTGTGCCTGCCGCCGATCCCGTTCATGAAGCGGTAAATGCCGTCTATCTCTCCGATTCGCGGCGTGTTCTCGCGACACTGATCCGGCTGCTCGGCGATTTCGACGTCGCCGAGGAGGCGCTGCACGACGCCTTCAGGGCGGCGCTGGAGCAGTGGCCGCGAGACGGGGTACCTGCCAATCCGCGCGCCTGGCTGGTGTCGACCGGCCGCTTCAAGGCTATCGACGGTTTGCGGCGGCGCGCGCGGTTCGACGCGCTCGACGAGAGCGGCAGCGGCATGGACATCGCCGTCGAGGACACTGCCGCCTGGGCCGACGAAGAGAGCGTGGGGGATGACCGGCTGCGGCTCATCTTCACGTGCTGCCATCCCGCGCTGGCGCCGGATGCGCAGGTCGCGTTGACCCTGCGCGAGGTGTGCGGACTGACGACCGAGGAGATCGCGCAGGCCTTTCTGACCCCGGCGCCGACCGTGGCGCAGCGCATCGTCCGGGCGAAGGCGAAGATTCGGGACGCGCGTATTCCGTATCAGGTGCCGACGCCCGCCGAGCTGCCAGAGCGGCTGGACGCGGTGCTGCGCGTCATCTACCTGGTGTTCAACGAGGGCTACTCGGCCTCCTCGGGGACCTCGCTGACGCGGCACGACCTCTCCGCCGAGGCGATTCGTCTCGGCCGGCTGCTCGTCGATCTGCTGCCGGAGCCGGAGGCGATCGGCCTGCTCGCCTTGATGCTGCTCCACGAATCGCGGCGCCGGACGCGATCGAGCCCGTCGGGCGAGGTCGTCCTGCTCAGCGAACAGGACCGCTCGCTGTGGGATCGCGATCAGATCGCCGAGGGCTCCCGGCTCGTGGAGCGATCGCTGTCGACGCAGCGCTTCGGCCCGTACACGCTCCAGGCGGCGATTGCGGCAGTGCACGCGGAAGCACCGAGCGCGGAAGAAACCGACTGGGAAGAAATCGTCGGTCTGTACGGCCTGCTGCTTCGGGCCGAGCCTTCACCCGTGATCGAGCTGAACCGGGCGGTCGCCGTGGCCATGAAAGACGGGCCAGGCGCGGGGTTGGACCTCATCGACGCGATTCTCCGGCGCGGCGACCTGGTGACCTACCGCCTCGCCCATGCCGCGCGTGCGGACATGTGCCGTCGCCTGGGACGAACGGCTGACGCGCGCGCCGCCTACGAACGGGCCCTCGAGCTCACGAAGCAGGACCCGGAACGGCGATTCCTCGAGCGGCGGCTGGCTGAACTGGGGAATTAGCGAAGGGTGTGTCGAATCAGGGGGTCGCCGACCGACAACTACGTAGTGCGGCAAATCTCGGAGGCAGGTCTACGAATTGCGCTTCGCGCTGCACGACGGCGACGACGGCACGACGTCACAAAGGCCCCGGGTGAAATTTTTCACGTCGTGCCGTCGTGCCGTCGTGCCTTCGTGCGGCGCGATAGCGCCTCGTCAGCCGATTCGGACGATTAGAGAAACGTTATGAAATATCTGTGCCTGGTCTACATCGAAGAAGCGAAGCTGCACAACCTGCGGGACAGCGAGTGCGCGGCGTACAGCAGCGGGCTGAAGAACAAGGGGGTGCTGCTCGGCGCCGAACCGCTTCAGCCGGTCGAAACCGCGACCACGGTGCGAGTCCGGAATGGCAAGGTTTCCATCACCGACGGTCCCTTCGCCGAAACCAAAGAGCAGCTCGCGGGTTTCTATCTCATCGACGCGCGCGATCTGAACGACGCAATTCAGGTCGCGTCGAAGATCCCGCCCGCCCGTGAGGGGAGCATCGAGGTTCGCCCGGTCAGAGAGCTGATGGTGGACTAGTAGACCGAGCAGGCGGCTTCCTCCTGCTCCTTGCTACTTGCTAAGCGACACGTCCTTCGTCTCGCCGATGGCCAGCAGACCCACGAGCGTGAGCGCAGCGGCGGCTGAAAGGTAGTAGCCGACGTAGTGGAGCCCGTAGCGCTGCGCGAGCCAGGTCGCGACGTACGGCGCGAGCGACGCACCGAAGATGCCCGCCAGGTTGAACGTCACCGAGCTCCCGGTGTAGCGCACTCTGGTCGGAAACAGCTCCGACAATGCGGTCCCCAGGGGTCCATAGGTGAGCCCCATCAACGACAGGCCGATCACCGTCGCCAGGGTCGCACCCGCGAGGCCCGCCGACAACATCGGACCCATCACGAGTCCGAACACACCGATCGCGATGGTGACCCCGATCAACGTCCGCCGGCGGCCGCGCTCGGCGAGGACGGCGCTGAGCGGAATCGTCGCCGCGAAGAACACGATCCCGACGAGCTGAATCAGCAGGAACGTCGTCCGGCTGTAGCCGAGTGCCGTCGTGGCCCACGACAGCGCGAAGACCGTGACGAGATAGAAAAGCACGAACGTCGCCAGCGAGACGAGAATGCCGAGCACCAGCGTTCGCGGGTACTCCCGGAATACCACCAGGATGGGCACCTTGGCGCGATCCTCACGGGTGACCGCTTCGCGGAAGACCGGGGTCTCGGTGATCGTCAGCCGGACGTACAGCCCGACGACCACGAGCGCCGCGCTCGCGAGGAACGGGAACCGCCATCCGTACGCGAAGAACTGATCGTTGGTCAGCCAGCGCGACAGCGCGAGAAACACGGCGCCCGAAAGGAAGAACCCGATCGGGGCGCCCAGCTGCGGAAACATTCCGTACCATGCGCGTTTCCCGGGCGGCGCGTTCTCCACCGCCAGGAGCACGGCGCCGCCCCACTCGCCGCCAAGTCCAAGGCCCTGACCGAAACGGCACAGCGCGAGCAGGGCCGGCGCGGCGATGCCGATCGTCTCGTAGGTCGGGAGCAGCCCGATGACCACGGTCGAAAACCCCATCGTGAGCAGTGCCGCGACGAGTGTGGTCTTGCGTCCGATGCGATCGCCGAAATGTCCGAACAGCGCCGACCCGATCGGCCGCGCCAGGAACGCGATCGCGAACGTCGCCAGAGACGCCAGAATGGCCGAGCCCGGATCCGACGCGGGAAAGAACAGCCGCGGAAACACGAGCACCGCCGCCGTCGCATAGATGTAGAAGTCGAAGAATTCGATCGTCGTCCCGACCAGGCTCGCGAACAGGACCTGCGCAGGAGTGTTGACCCTGTGGCCGGCGGTGGAGTGCGGAGCGGTCATCGTTGGCGGGTCGCAAGGGTACCACGGCGTACGCACGGCCCACGGACTCAACCACGAAGACCACAAAGATCACCAAGCTCACAAAGGATTTGTTTCCTTAGCGCGTTAACGCGTTGTCCGTTGACTACGCCTCATGACTTGGCAGCGGCTCTGGTGGCCGCTCCTTCAAACACTGCCGGCAGAGCGCCTCGGCTCCGCGGATGACCAGATGGCGACTGCAGAGCAGGCGATGACAGCGGATGCAGATTCCCCCGTCGAGCTCGTGGAACTCGGAGGAACACTCGGAACAGATGAACGGCACGATCCGCATGGGCTCACTCATTTCAGCGTGGCCATCCAGATATCCGCCTGGCGCGAGCGGCGGAGCAGATACAGGGAACGCCCGTCGTGCGACACCGCGGCGAGCATGAAATCTTCTCCGGGTCGCGAGAAGATGTCTCGAACGGCGCCCGTCTGCGAGTCTGCGACGGAGAGCACACCCAGCGCCTTGGAGAAGATCATACGGCGGCTGTCCGGAAGCCAATACGGCTCGTACCTGGCGTCGGACAGTCTCTTGAAAGAACGCGACTCGAGCGAATACGTGACCACCGCGATCGGTTCGTTGCCTCTGGTTTCGACGCCGGCGAGCTGCCGCCCATCAGGTGCCCACGCCGTCGCACGCCAGACAGCGCCGGGGGGATTCGGCAATCGCTCCGGCGTCTGATCCTGCCAGGGTTTGCGCGAGTCGAACATCGACACGCCACGCTGCTCGACGACGTCGGTGAACACCATTTTCGAACCGTCAGGCGACCATAGCGGGTAGTGAGCGCCGCTCTGCCTGGTCAGCTGCGACAGGCCGCTGCCATCCACGTTGATCGTCCAGGCTTCCCAGCCGCCAGCTCGATTCGAATAGAACGCAATCCGCCGGCCATCCGGCGACCATTTTGGAAAGCGGTCGTTCGCGGCATCATTCGTGAGCTGACGCAGTCCGGTTCCATCCGCTCTTGCGACGAAGATGTCTTCCTGCGAACGGATTGAGATACAGCACGATCGACTGACCGTCTGGCGCGACATCGACTCCGCCCCAGCCCTGCGAACCGCTCGTCACCCATTGGGGCTCTGGCAGGACCTTCTCGCTCGCGGGATCCACGGTGAGCCGCTGAACGTTCTGTTCGAACTCGTTGGAGCAGTACGCGATGCGACTACCGTCGGCCGACACGCTGATGTGACCGACGAACCGGGAGGGCACGGTGAGGGGCTCCGGCTGCCCGAGCGGCCGCCCGGACCCTTCGTCGATCGGGACGCGCCAGAGATTCATGCTGCCGCCGCGGTTGCTCGCAAAAAAGAGAGACTTGCCGTCAGGCGCCCACACCGGATTCCAGTCCAGCGCCGCATCGTCGGTCACCAGGACCGCATCGCCGCCAGCCGCGGCTGATAGTGAGGATGTCCCGCTGCCGCTGCGGGCCGCGCGCCGCCCAGAACGCGATGCGCGATCCAGCGGGTGACCAGCTCGGCTGCACCGAGTCCTCGGTGGCGATCTGCCGCTTCTCCCCGCTGTCGACGTTCACGACCCAGAGCCCGCTGCGGGGACCCCGGCCGGCAGGGTTGAACAGCACGTTCTCGGTTGCGTAGACGACCTCCTTGCCGCTTGGCGACCATGCCGGGTTGTAGCCGCTGTCCGTCAACCGCCGCACCGACTCGCCCGTGCGCCCCATGACGAAGATGCCGCCGCCGTCGCGGTTGGACTGGAAGACGATTCGCTCGCCGTCCGGCGAGAAGGCAGGCTGCTGATCGTCGGCCGTCGCGTCCTTCGTCAGATTGATCGCTGTCTGGCCGCCGACGCTCTGGAGGTAGATGTCCGCGTTGCCCGAGGCGCCGCTCGTGTAGATGATCCACTTGCCGTCCGGCGACAGGCTTGGAAACTCCTCGGCGCCACTCTGGACCGTGAGCTGCGCGAACGTCGCCGACGTTGGTGCTGACGCTGGACTGCTGAAGCCAGGTCCGAAGCGGTACATCGCGAAGGCAGCGACAGCTGCGGCCGTCACCGCGGTGGCCGTGACGCCGAGCCACGGGAGACTGCTGCGCTTCGCGGCAGCCGAAGCCGCAATCGGGGCGCCGAGCGCGAGCTCGCCCGAATCCAGCGACTGCTTCAGCTCCTGAAGATCGTTCCTGATGTCCTTGGCGCTCTGATACCGCTCCTCCGGATCCTTCATCAGGCAGCGTCGGATGATTCGCGCCAGATCGCGCGGCAGGGCGTGATTGATCTCCGTCACGTTCTGCGGCGTGTCCTTGAGGATCGATGACAGCACGGAGACGCTCGTGTCGCCTTTGAACGGCCGCTCTCCGGTCGCCATCTCGTAGCAGCACGATGCCGAGCGAGAAGATGTCGGATCGGTAATCAATCGGCCGCCCTTCCGCCTGTTCGGGGGACATGTACGCGACCGTCCCGATAATCCGTCCTTCTCCTGTGAGCGACTGGGTCGGAAGAACGGTTGCCGCCGACGACGAGGCCTGCTCTTCCTTCAGCTTGGCGAGGCCGAAATCCAGCACCTTGAGCCGACCGTCGTCGCCGACCATCACGTTCTGCGGTTTCAGATCGCGGTGGGTGATGCCCCGGTGATGCGCGGCGCTGACCGCGTCGGTCAGCGGAATCGCCAGCTTGAGCAGACGGTCGAGCGGCAGGCCGCCATGCGGAATCAGCATGGACAGCGGCTTGCCCTCGACGATCTCCATCGTCAGGAAGTGCGTGGACCCGGAAAGCTCGACCGAGTAGATGGTGACGATGTTGGGGTGGTTGAGGGCGGCGACGGCCTGCGCCTCGCGCTCGAAGCGTTGGCGGCGTTCGTCATCCACGCCGAGCGGCGCCGACAGCACCTTGAGCGCGACCTGACGGTGCAGCTTCTGGTCCTCGGCGGCATAGACCTCGCCCATGCCGCCGCTGCCGAGCTCCCGTACGATGCGGTAATGGCCGAGGGTGGTGCCGATCATCGGTGGGTGTCGGGATTCTAGCAGGCTGTCGAACAACATCCAGCTGATGTTGCGTCCGGCCGAGGCCCCGGACGACAATGCGGCCGTTCGATCGCCAAAGGATCGAGGGGTCCAGCATGAAGCCAATCATCACTGTTCTCGTAGGGCTGGCGTGGGGCGTGTTGGCGATGAAAGCACCCGCAACGCTGCCAGTGCGCGTCACCTTCACGGGTGAACGTTCGGAGCATGCCTGGACGCTCGGAGACCTGAATCGAGAGCTGCCCACCGACTGGACGCCGTACGACTTTCTCGTGCTCGAGTTCAAGGCGTCGTCGTCGCAGCGGTTCGAGCTCGGCATCGACACGGCGGCGGCCCGCATCACCAAGCGCATCGGACCGTTCGCGGGCGTGTGGGTCAGGGCGTCGATTCCGCTTCGCTTCTATCGTCAGCCTCCGGGCAGCGCGGTCGACATGGCTGCGACCTACAACCAGCCGCGCGGTTCGTACTGGATCAACCTCGGCGGGCGCGGCGGCCATGGTCCGACGACGGACGTGCGTGGGCTGAGCGCGATCATGGACTATCCGATCGGCAGTCCGACACTCGAGATCCGGTCCGTCACACTCGTCAAGACCGATCCTGGCGACGCCGTCCTCGAGGGAAAGCCGCTGATCGATCAGTTCGGCCAGTACGCGCACGCCGACTGGCCGGGCAAAGCGCGCTCGATCGGCGACCTGCGCAAAGCCTGGGAGACCGAAGATCGCGCGCTGAACAGCGAGCCGGCCACGGCCTGTCCGTACGGCGGGTTCCCGAACACTCGAGCCAAAGGGACGGGCTTCTTCCGCGTCGAGCAAATCGATGGGCGCTGGTGGTTCGTCGATCCGGACGGACACCTCTTCTTCTCGAGCGGTGTGAACGGTGTCGGCAACGCGGCCGCCACGCGCGTGCAGGGACGCGAGGACCTGTTCGCCGCGATGCCCCCGAATCCCCTGCCGGGCGCCGCCGGCAACTTCTATGCGTGGAATCTGCAGCGCCGCTACGGCGCCGACTGGCGGCCGAAGTGGGCCGAGGCGACGCGGCAGCGGCTCAGCGCGTGGGGATTCAATTCCATTCACTACTGGGGAGCGCGGCAGCTGGAGGCCGCCGCCGAGCCGCGCGTTCCGTACGCGCAGATGCTCCGCGGCTGGCAGACGGGCCAGTCGATCATGGGCCTGCCCGATGTCTACTCGGATGATTTCGCGCGACGGGTCGAGGAGGCCGCCGCGAATCAGCTCGGGCCGCGCAAGGACGATCCCTGGATGCTCGGCTACTTCATCGGCAACGAGCCGCCGTGGCCGGGCCGGGAGAGCCAGCTCGTCGATCTGATTCTCGCCGGACCTCCGGGCGAGATGCAGAAGCGCCTGAAGGATCATCTCGCCGGCGGCGACACGCCCGAGCGACGGACCGCCTTCGTGCACGGCGCCTTCGAGCGCTACCTTCAGGTCATCAACGCCGCCGTCCGCAAGCACGCGCCGAACCATCTCAACCTCGGCATCCGGTTCGGCGGCAGCCCGCACGACGATCTGATCAAGCTGACGCGCGGCTTCGACGTGTTCAGCATCAACATCTACCGCTATGCGCCGCCGCGCGCGACGCTCGATCGCGCCCACGAGCTCACCGGCCGGCCGATGCTGATCGGCGAGTTCCACATCGGCGTGAACGATCGCGGCCTCTCGTCCGGCCTCGTGCAGGCCATGAATCAGGCCGAACGCGGCGTCGCGTATCGTTACTACGTCGAGCAGAGCGCCGCGCATCCCGCAATGGTCGGCACGCATTGGTTCCAGTGGCTCGATCAGCCGGTGACCGGCCGCAGCGACGGCGAGAACTACAACATCGGCTTCATCGACGCCACCGACCGGCCCTACGCCGAGCTCGCCGCGGCCGCCAGAGAGACGCACGCGCGCCTGCTCGAGGTCCACGGCGGGAAGGTCGCGCCGTTCGATCGAATGCCGAAGGCGTCCGAGGCGGGCACGCCGCGGCCGCGGTGAGTCGGTGCTGAAAACGCGGCAGTGACGGCCCAACTCCTCCGGCGCACGGGATTCAGGCGCGCTACGGCGAGGCTCGCAGAGCTTCGGCTGCGACCGAGCCGACGAGCGGCGGCGGGCAACTCCAAGGAGCACAGAATCCATCGACCGAGAGTGTTTTGGGAGTTGGAAGTTGGAGGTTGGAGGTTGACAGATTCCCTGGACCGTTCGCGTGCGCCCTATCGTGCCTCTTTCTTTGGATTGGGACTGCCGCCGTGGTCGGCGCCGGTCGCGATCCGCGGTTATGCTGATGGGCGTGCGTGCAGCTCACGATCAGTCGCGGCGTCTGGCCGCGGTACAACCACCGGTCATCCCCATCGTCGGCCGCTGGACGGCGGAAACGCCCGGCACGATTTCACTCGGGCAGGGCATCGTGTCGTACGGCCCTCCCCCGGACGTGCTCGAGGCGGTCCGGTGTTTCGGCACCACGCTCGCCGAGCACCGCTACGGACCGGTCGAGGGCGTTCCCGATCTGCTCCGGGCACTCGAAGCGAAACTCGCGACCGAGAACGGCATCGTCGTCCGCCCGGCGAGCCGGCTGCTCGTGACGGCCGGAGGCAACCAGGCCTTCGTGAACGCGGTCCTGGCCGTCACCGATCCGGGCGACGAGGTGATCCTGCCGGCGCCGTACTACTTCAACCACGAGATGGCGGTGGTGATCGCCGGCGCGGTACCGATCGGCGCGCCGACCGGCACGGACTATCAGCTCGACGTGCAGAGGATCGCGGACGCGATCACGCCACGGACCCGCGCCATCGTCACCGTCTCGCCGAACAATCCAACCGGCGCCGTCTACCCCGAGGCGGTGCTGCGCACGGTGAATGCACTCTGCCGCGATCGCGGACTGTTCCACATCCACGACGAGGCCTACGAGTACTTCACCTACGAGTCCGTGGGTCATTTTTCACCAGGGTCGATCCCGGGCGCTGCCGGCCACACGATCTCGCTCTATTCGTTGTCGAAGGCGTACGGCATGGCAAGCTGGCGCGTCGGCTACATGGTGATTCCGGAACGGCTGGCCGACGCGATCAACAAGATCCAGGACACGCTGCTCATCTGCCCTCCGGCCGTGTCGCAGCGCGCCGCGCTCGCGGCGCTGCTGGTCGGCCGCGACTATCCGGGTCAGTATCTCGAGCGCCTTGACCGGATGCGGCGCGCCATCTTCGAAGCCCTGAGCGATCCGGCCGTTCCCTGCGACGTCCCCTCGGTGACCGGCGCCTTCTACTATCTGGTCCGCGTGCACTCGACGATGGATTCGATGACGCTGGTCGAACGGTTGATTCGACAGCATCGCGTCGCGACGATTCCAGGATCGGCGTTCGCCGACCCGGCCCCCTGCTCGATTCGGATTTCCTATGGCGCGCTCGAGCCCGATGCGATCGCCGAGGGTCTCGAGCGGCTGGTCGGGGGGTTGCGGGCGCTGGCGTGACTCGCGATTCGCATCAACTCCCAGAAGAGTTCGTGCTGGACTAGAAGCTCTTGAGCCATTTCGACATCTCTTTCACCGTGCTCTCGGCGCTTTTGTGCAGGGGGAAGTCGTGCGAGGTGTCCTCTATGACGTAGACCGACAACTTACACTTGCAGTTTGCTCTCCAATGCGCGATCTCCGGCGTCATGACGTCCACGTCCTCGCCGCCCAAGCCGCCCCACGCCGGGCCAGGCACCATGTTGTCCTGCCTTCCGAACATGAAGAGCACGGGAATAGCCCCAACTTTGCTTATGTTCGCGGTGATCTCTTTTGTCATCGGCTGCACCCCGATGAGCTCCCCAACGGGTATCCGATTGTGAAGGCCGTTGGCGCAAGCCTGCGTGAGAATGTCCGGATCCACGCCTGGCACATGGTAGACGGCCTGTTCACAGTACTTCGAGTAATTGTTTTTTTCTGGTGGGAAAAAGTAGATGTAGTCAGCGCCCGCGTTTAGTTGCGGAGTCACCACCTCATTGAGCATCTTGACAAACATCGAAGCCGACGCGCCGGGCAACATTTGGTTGCTCCAGCCGAAGGGCATGAGCCCATCGATATCCTGATGACGCGTCGCGTATAGCTCGATTAGGGCAGCTCCGAAGCTCTGACCGCCAAGAACAACCCCTGCCGCTCCCTGTGGAGGCACGGGCCCGTCGAGCACTTCATAGGAGCCCTTGCGAATCTGCGCGACAATCTCGTGGATGGTCTCAACATTGGTGTCTGGCGTCACCTTGAAACCGGAGCCAGGGCCGCGATCGTAAGGGCTCTCGCCGTAACCGAGTCGATCGACAGTGAAGACGGCCGTATCGCTCTGACGGGCGAGCTCGGCCGCGAACCGAAGAGCGCCTGGAATCTTGAAGCCGTCCCAAAAGCGCCGATCGAGCGTACCGCCGTGAAGAAGGAGAACGGCTCCGTGCTTGTGGGGATCGAATCTCTGTGTGTAGAAAACAGTGCCTCGCACTCTTGCAGGAACCGGATCACCCGGCTTGTGTACGGTGAACGCCACTTCCGTTTCGCTGATATGCATCGAGGACTCCCCCGGTCGACTGGGTTCGATCGGCTTGGGCGCTGAAGCGCATCCTTCAACCAGCACGAGCGAGAGCAGCGTAATCAAGACCAGCACGAGGCGTGGAGGTGCCACTATCATTCGAATCATCTCGGTCCTCCAGGATAAGTCAGGCGACCAGGCGCCTGGAAGTTGACCTCGCTCCAGCGACGGTGATCTGCGCTGAACGGCTCAGACCGGCACGGGCATGGGGTGGCGCGCAAGGAACGGCGCCATGGCCTCGGCGACGCCGCGGGGGTCCCTCTCCTCGAGCGCGTGGTTCGCGCCGGCGAGCACGAACGGCTCGGTCTGCGGCAGCCACTCACGCAGCCGATCCTGAACCTCGTTCCAGCCGGGCCAAATCGAGGCGCTCTCGGCGCCCAAGCACGCCGAGGACCGGCTGGGTGATCCGCCGGGCGTCCTCCCGCGTGAAACGCCACTCCTGCAGGACGGAAGCTCGACGCCGAAGAAGGTGTCGGCGTCGGCGACCAACTGCTGGAACGCGCCCGGGATCAGCCGATCGAGCCAGCTCGGTAGTCCGGCCCGATCGCCCAGCGAAGGAAGCTGTCGGCCGCACCCTCCTTCTTGCCGGCGCCGTGACCGCTCCAGCATCGGCTCCGAACGCCTGGACGAGCAGGGCTCCGCTTGGGACGTCGAGCAGCGCCGGCTCGAGCAGGATGAGCGAGTGGACGACCTCGGGCGCGTCGAGCGCCAGCTGCAGGGCGATGACGCCGCCGCCGGAGTGGCCGACGACGTGGGCGCGCTCGATGCCGAGGTGCTCGCAATAGCGCGCGGCAGTCGGCGGCCTGCTGGCCGATACTGAACGGCGCTCTGACCGGGCTGCTCCCGGCGTAGCCTCGCCGGTGGTAGCGCACCAGCTGGTATCGGCTGTTCAGCGCCGGCTCGCGGCAGAGCGGCGCGTAGGCCTCGGCGATTAAGGCACCGTGGATCAGCACCACCGGTTCGCCGGTGCCCGTGATTTCGAACTCGAGCTCCGCTCCGTCGACGCGCGCCCGCCGCATGGGTTTGCTGCTCATTGCTGCCGTCCTTTCCGGATGAATTTCCGTTTCGCTATCGTTGGTCGCCGAGAATCTTGGCCTTTCGCCGCGGTCCGGTGGAAGTGACCGCGAGGTGACATCGAGGTGAAAACGAGCCCGACGCCCCGGGTGTCTGGTGGCGTGAAGTGCTGGAGGAGGCTATAGTTTGAGCCTTCTGACACGACTGGAGGCGAGTTGACCAGCGGTCCCCGCGTAGACGACGAGGCCCTCATCGCCGAGGAGCCCGTGTGGACCCCACGAAGCTCGGCCGTTCAAGCGCAACTCGCGCGCGTGCTACGGAGCCGGACGTTCGTCCAGGCGACCGCGCTCAGCCGACTGCTGCGGCATGTGGTGCAGCGCACACTCGAGGGGCGGCGGGACGAGTTGAAGGAGTACGCGCTGGGCGTCGACGTGTTCAATCGCGGCGCCGACTTCGACCCGCGAACCGACACGATCGTGCGCGTGCAGGCGCGGCGTCTGCGCGCCAAGCTGCAGGAGTACTACGAGACCGAGGGCCGGGCCGATCCGCTCGTGATCGCGCTGCCCCGCGGCGGGTACGTGCCGGAATTTCTCGCGCCCGAGCGCCGCATGCCGCTGCCCGCCCCCGCAGCAGGGGCCCTGAGGCTGCTTCACGAGCCGCTGCAACTCGATCCGATCGACAGCCGCGGCGCCGGCGCATTCTCGCTGCCGGCGCCACGAACCTCGCTGATCGGCCGCGCCCGCGAGTTGAAGGCGATCGAGGCGCTGCTGCGGCGTCCAGAAGTGCGGCTGATCACGCTCACCGGCGCCGGCGGCAGCGGCAAGACGCGGCTCGCCCAGGAGGCGGCCGCTCGCGCCGTGACCGACTGCCCGGGTGGGGTCGCCTTCATCAGCCTGGCTTCGCTGAACAGTGCCGACGCGGTGGCTTCGACGCTCGCGCAGGTCCTCGGGCTTCGGCAGACGGACGGCCGCTCGCTTGCCGAAGCGTTGCCGGCGCACGTGCAGCAGTCGATTCGCGAACCGATGTTGCTCGCCCTCGACAACTTCGAGCACCTGCTCGACGCGGCGCCGCTGCTGGTCAGCCTGCTCGATGCCTGCGCCCCGCTGAACATCCTCGTCACCAGCCGCTTCCGGCTGCGGCTGTACGGCGAACACGATTACCCGGTCCCGCCGCTCACGCTGCCCGAGAGTTCGCAGCTGTCGGATCTCGCGGCGCTCGGCGAGAATCCGGCGGTCGCGCTGTTCGTCGAGCGGGCGACCGCGGCGGATCCCGCGTTCGAGCTGACCGCCGCGAACGCAGCCGATGTCGCGCGGATCTGCCGCCGCGTGGACGGGTTGCCGCTCGCCATCGAGCTCGCGGCGGCGGGCATCAAGCTGCTGACCCCGGAAGCGATTCTGGCACGTCTGCACAACCCGCTCGACACACTGAGCAGCAGTAGCCGCGACGTACCGGCCCGCCAGCAGACGCTTCGCAAGACACTCGACTGGAGCTTCAGCCTGCTCGACGCCGCCGAGCAGCAGCTGTTCCGCCGTTTCTCAGTATTCGCCGGCGGCTGCACGCTCGAAGGCGCCGGGGCGGTGTGCAACGCACGCCGCGACCTGCAGCTGGACGTCGCCGCGGGTATGGCCTCGCTCCTGGACAAGAGTCTCGTGCAACGCGCCGGAGGGACCCAGGCCGAGCCCCGCTTCGCGATGATCGAAACGGTGCGCGAGTACGCGCTCGAGCTGCTGACCCAGAGCGAGGACGGCCCGCTCACGCGTCGCGCGCATGCCGCCTACTGCCTGGTGTTGGCCGAGGAGGGGACGGTCCCGCTGACTGAATCGCAGCGCGACGAGTGGTTCACGCGATGCGACGCCGAGCACGCGAACTTCCGAGCGGCGCTCGACTTCGTGATTCGCACGGGCGACGCGGAATGGGCGCATCGCCTCGGCGCCGCGCTCTACGTGTTTTGGGAGCGGCGGGACCATCTCGCCGAGGGCCGCGCCTGGCTCGAAGCCGTCCTCGCGACAGGGAGCGACGAGGCGCGCCGGACCGGCCGGTGGGCGAAAGCCTCCTGCTTCGCAGGCGGTCTGTGCTCGCTGCAGGGCGACTTCGACGCCTCGGACGACTTCAGCCGCGCCGCTCTCGAGGTGTACCGTCGAGTGGGCGACCAGCGGGGCGTCATCACCATACTCACCGCCCTCGGCCTCAACGAGCGGATGCGCGGCAGCTATGCCTCTTCCCGCGCGTGGTTCGAGCAGTGCCTGGACACGTGCCGGCAGATCCGGGACGAGCTGGCCACGGCCGCCGCCCTGACGAACCTCGCGAGCGCAGTGAGCAAGCTGGGGGAGCACGACCTGGCGCGCGGACTGCTCGAAGAAGCGCTCGAGGGATTCCGGGCGACCGGGAGCCACAACAACGTCGCGTGGGTGCTGAACAGCCTGGGCGACGTCGCCCGCGACCGGAAGGAGCACGCCGAAGCGCTGCGGCTCTACCGGGAGGCGCTCGAGGGCTTCCGCCGGGTCGGGGATCGCTGGGGCAAGGCGCGCGCGTGCGCCGACCTCGGCGAGCTCGCGTGCGGCACACAGGATTTTGCCGCGGCGCGCGCGTGGCTGGAGGAGTCGCTGGCGCTCTTCACGGCCCTGCGGCATCGGCGCGGCATTCTGAACGTGCTCGAAAGTTTCGCGGGGCTCGCCGCGGCCGAGGGCCACACCGAGCGAGCGCTGACCCTGGCCGGAGCGGTGGGCGCGCTTCGTGCCGCCCTGAAGTTTCCGGCGCGGCCGCACGCGGAAGCCACCTTCCGGCAGTCGATCGAGTCCGCCTGGCGCGCGCACGACCCCGCAGCGGCCGAGTGCCTCCGAGCGGGCGGCGCCCGGCTGAACCTCGAGCAGGCTGCCGCCCTCGCGCTCGGCGCCGACCTGCCGCCCGCGGAATCAGCTACGCGAAATTGACCGGATCCAGCAGCTGCCGGACGGCCGCGATGCGGTCGAGCGGGAAGCCGCCGAGTCTCGCATGCTCGCGGATCAGCGACTCGTCCGGCGCGTAGTAGATGCAGTAGATCTTGTCGTCGGTGACGAAGCTGTGGATCCAATGGATGTCGGGGCCCAGCTGGCGCAGCACCTCGAGCGATCGCAGCGAATCCTCGCGGAGCTGCTCCGACGTGAGCTTCGTGCCGGGTGGCAGGTTCCGCTCGATGACGAACTTCGGCATGCCTTACCTCCCGGACCGCCACCGGTCCTTCCTCCGAGCGCCTTTGAAAGGCCCATTCTACACCCCAGTCATCCCCTTCCACCGCGTCGATGTGCAGACCCGCGGGCCCGGTTCGACCCGCCGAGCGCGTGTCTCTCAGCTCGGACGGTCGCCATTTCTTGATGCTCAAAGGCAGCGAACAACTCGCTGCTGCCACAATACGTTGTGCTCAACTTGCATGAAGAGCTGAAACGTCTTGTCCCGACGCGCTGACGGCCCGTGGCGCCGGCGGTTGGCCGACTAGAACGTCGGCCAAGGTATCGAGCAAGAGGTACGATGGCGATATTGCTTCACGTGGCGACTTATCGAAACCGACCGACATGGCAATGGTCGTTCTGGAGCTGCTCGTCAGCCACGGCGATTAGGATGGTCTTGGGCTAAGATGTGGCCTTTTTTCGAGACCACCAGACCACCATTGGTGGACGAACGCCGACACTCACGGAGGCGACCATGACCGAACAGGCGATTGCAGCGTTTCAGCAAAATCTTCGCGGACGAGTGATTCAACCGACTGATGCCGACTACGACGCTGTGCGCGCCCTGTACAACGGCATGATCGACAAGCGGCCGCGCTTGATCGCACGCTGCATCGACACGGCCGATGTCATCGCCGCTGTTAACTTCGCGCGGGACCAAAACGTGCTCGTGGCCATTCGTGGCGGCGGCCACAACGGACCGGGCTTGGGCAGCTGTAACGACGGGCTCGTGATCGATCTGTCGATGATGAAGAGCGTTCGAGTGGATCCGGCCACGAAGACCGTCCGTGTTGACCCTGGCTGCACGTCGGGAGATCTCGATCACGCGACTCATGCGTTCGGTCTCGCCGTCCCTCTCGGCATCGTGTCGTCAACAGGCGTTGCGGGATTCACGCTCGGCGGCGGGACGGGCTATCTCACGCGCAAGCACGGTCTGACGGTCGACAATCTCCTGGAAGCGGATGTCGTCCTCGCCAATGGCAGTGTCGCGACCGCCAGCGAGCGCGCACACCCGGATTTGTTCTGGGCTATTCGGGGCGGTGGTGGCAACTTCGGCGTGGTGACCAGCTTCCTCTTTCGGGCCCATCCCGTGAAGACAGTCTACGCGGGTCCCATCTTCTGGGATGCGGTTCACGCCAGGCAGGTAATGCGTGCCTATCGCGACTTCCTGCCAACCGCACCGGAAGACCTTGGCATCTTCGTCGGTTTGAAGACCGTTCCCTCGATCGAGCCGTTCCCCAAGGAAGGATGGGGAAAGCGCGCGTGCGCGATCATCGGCAGCTACAACGGACTGGCCGAGGCCGGGCAGCGCGTGCTGGCGCCGCTGCTCGACACATTGCCCCCTCCGATCTTCAACTGGATGGGAGAAATGCCGTTCCCTGCGATCAACGCACTGTTCGATCCCTTCTTTCCCAAGGGGCTGCAGTGGTACTGGAAAGGCGATTTCGTGAAATCCCTCTCAGACGAGGCGATTGACATGCACATCGCCGAAGCGGCCAAAGCGCCGACTGAATTGTGCCTGATGCACCTCTATCCCATCGATGGCGCCGTCAGACGTGTGGCGCGCGACGCCACTCCGTGGGGTGCGCGCGACGCATCGTTCTCGATGGTCATTGCCGGCATCTCTCCTGAACCCCGAGACGCCGAAGCACTGAAATCGTGGGGGCGCGCCTATTGGAAGGCCGTGCATCCCTATAACATGGGCGGCGGCTACGTGAATTTCATGTTCGACGACGAGGCCGATGGCCGCGTGCAGGCCGCGTACGGAGACAATTACGGGCGGTTGGCGGTGGCGAAGATGAAGTACGACCCGAACAACCTGTTCAGGGTCAATCAGAATATCCCGCCGGCCTCTGCGTGAACCACCGCCGTCGGCTGCGGCGTTGATGGGAATCGCAGCTGTGTCCTGGGGGATTTACACGTTGCGCGGACGAGGCATGCCAAACCCTCTTGCCCAAACGACGAACAATTTTGTGCGTGCTTAGCCTCCGGTGGACGGTCACCCGGGTAGCTCACGACAAACGCGATCTGGTGACCGACTCGACCCCATCGTCGGTCGCCACAAGGTCCGACGGATCTCCTGCGGTTTTCAGCCTTGCAACATCCGACCGCCACTCCAGCCGGCACAGCGAGCTCATCGGACCCGGAAACGGAGCGCCCGCTCTGCGGTCTTGCCGTCGGCTGCGATTTCCACGCTGAAGAGGTACTCCCCCGCCGCGAGATTGCGCGGCAGATCGAATCGATGATCGAACGCGCGGCCCTTCGCGAAGAGCGACGGGATCGAGCTCCCGCGTGCTCTTCGTGATCTGCTCGTTCCTGGCGTCCACGATGCGGGTGGTCAGCGTGGTCGGAACGAGCGCGTGCGATCCACCCTGATAGACGCGGACGAACGCTGACACGCGGTCGCTCGCGCCGAACTCGCGACGCGCTGTGGGAACGACCGGCAGGAGATCCGCGTACGCGTCGGGCGGCGCTGCCGCAAATGCAGGCGTGGCTTCGAGGACGATCCCTGAGAGCGATACTCCGCTGCGCGAAAAGTCCGGGACGTCCACGAACGTATAGACGCTGCCGCTGCGCGCGTCTTCGGTTCGGACCGCGACGCGGATTTCGTACTTGCCCGGCGATACCGTCAGGCGCGGGAGGATCTCGTAGCTGACCGATCCGCGATTGCCAGCGTTGAGCCCGAGCTTGACGGAGAGCTTCCGCGTGCCCCACACCCGGCCCTCGGCGTCGAACGCGCTGGCGAGGACGTCGACCTTTGTCGTCGGCTTCGTGCCGGCCGCGGGTTCTTCGGGTGCCGCGTTTCGCGGCTGCCTGACCGTCAGCGCAATCGCCACCATGGATCTTCGATTCGCCTCCGAGAACGCGGCGGCGCTGATCTGCAGGGGGAGATCGGCCTTGGGAAGATGTCCGCCAATCGCGGCCTCGAGCGAGCCGGACGCCGGCTGCGCCGCGGCCGCCGCGTTCATCTCCTTGCGTGTCGGCGCGAAGTACCCGACGCGCGAGCGCACCTCGAGGTCCCGGCCGGGCACCTTGACCGCGATTTATGGAAGGCGCCGTCGGCCGAGCGGCTGGCCGACTCGAATCCGAGCAGGTAGGTACGAGCTGCTCTCGAGCAGCAGCGCGGGCACCTGGCGTTCCGGGTCGTTGTCGTGGGTGACGGCCCGGCCGCCCGTGTTCTCGGCGATCGTCCGGAGGAACTCCGGGTAGGAACGGCCGCCACCGAGACCATTGGGATCGATTGCCGAGATCGTGACGTTCGCGAGCGCCGCCTGCCGGAACACGTCGAGCATCGCGTCGTGCTTCCGCTGCTCGCAGCCGTCGTGAAACGTCGACATTGGGGACGGCAGCTGCTGGAACTCCGGCAGGGTGATGTCCACGCTGACGCCCGGGCTGATGTAGAGGATCGTTTTGCGCTGTTGCGGCAGGCTCCTGAGGCTCTGCGCGACACGCTGTAGGCCCTCGACCGAGCACAGGCCGCAGATACAACTCGCCCGCCAGTTCTGTTTCTGATCCCTCGGGTCCGGGTTGTCGGTGCCCGGAAACAACGGCGTGTTATCGATAGCCGCCAGAAGGCGCGCGCGATCGTTCGTGAAGTTCTGCGCGGTCCGCCCATGCTCGGTGAGGACCAGCGCGGCGACGTCGTCTGGTCCGAGCTCCTTCACGGCGGCGCGCGCCGCAGCCCTCGCCTTCTGCACGCCCCACAACCCCCCATTCGTGCTGAGCGCCCCATCGTCAATCGCGATCACGACGAGGCGGCCCGGCGGATGGGTGTTCGTCGTCACGTCGGGGGCGATGTCCGTTACCCAGCCCGCGGTGGGCGCGGCGGGAGGCGGCACGTGAACCTCGGTGAACGACACGATCGGGCGCGGCCGGCCGTCCTCCATCAGGGTGAAGTCCGCGGCCGTCAGCCCCGACACCGGACGCCGATCGCGGTCGAGCACGGAGACGTCCACCTGAATCAGATCGACGCGCGCGCGCAATGGCGCCTGAGGTGCCTGCGGGTTCTGCGCGCGCACGACGACGCTGAGACCGAGGAGAAATCCGAGAGCCTGAAAAATGGCGCGACTCACCCGGCGAGTCTAATCGATCACCCGTAGCGCGGCGCTTCAGCGCCGCGTTAGCGGTTCAGGGGGCGAGACGGCTTCCATTGCTTCGGCGACCCCACTCCCCAAACCCAAGCTCGGTGAGCCGCGCGAACACGGCCTCGAACTGCTCGGGCGTCGGGTTGGTCAGGGGCGGACGGGCGGGACCGACGGGGACGCCGAGACGCTCCAGCAATGCCTTGGCCGTGCCGATGAAGCCAGGGCCATCGAGCGCCTCGACCATGGCGATCGACAACGACTGCAGGCGGCGCGCTTCGGCCAGGTCGCCGCGACTCACGGCATTCTTCAGGTTCACGTACAGCTTCGGCGCGAAGTTGTAGGTCGAGCCGACGCCCGCTCGGGCGCCGGTCGCGATTCCGGCCAGCAGCGCCTCATCGATGCCCCACGGGAGATCGAACCGCTCGCCCGCGACGTCGAGACTGCGACGGTACGAGATCGAGATCGAGGTTGGTGAACTTCGCGCCGGCGAGATTGGGAATGCGGGGGGCGGCGCCGGCGAGAAACTCCTCGATCGGCAGCGACACGCCCGTCAGCATCGGAATGTCGTAGTAGTAGAACGGCAGCCCTGGCGCGGCGGCCGCAATCGCGGCACACCACTCGATCAGCGCCTCGAGGTTGCCGGGCTTGAAGTACGAGGGCGCCAGCGCGCTGATGGCCGCGAGCTGGAGCTGGCTGGCGCGGCGGGCGAGCGTCTTGGCGTCCTCGATCGAGTTCCCGCCGACGTGCGCAATCACCGCGATGCCGCGTGCCTGTCCTGCCTGCGCCCACGCGTCGTAGAACGCGAGCTTCTCGTCACAGGTCAGCGAATGGCATTCGCCCGTCGTGCCGGTGATGAAAACCGTCTTGATCCCCTGCGCGGCGAGAAAGGACGCCTGAGCGGGAACGACTTCCGGCGCGATCGATCCGTCGGCATGGAGCGGCGAGAACGTGGCGGCAATGAATTCCTCGAGCGGGCGGGTCAGTTTCATCGATCGGTCATTACCTGAAAGACAACGGTCAGGCCGTCGGGCTCGGCGCGGCGGCTGGCTCCGTGACGCGCGGCCGAATCATGAGCACGAGAAAGATCGACACGATCGCCACGCTTGCGAAGATGCCGAAGATGCCGAACAGCGGCACGTGTCGATCGCGCAGTATCCCGAACCCCCAGTCGGCAAAGCCGCCACAGCTGATGCTGACGAGGTTCATGATGCCGTAGCCCGTCGCACGCAGCTCGGGGCGCGCGATCTGACAGAGGATCGGCATGTTGTTCGAGTCGAAGAATCCCCATCCCAGCCCGAACAGGACCAGGAACGCGACCGCGACCCAGAGCAGGCCGGTCGTCGGCGCGTACCCGACGCCGAACATCGCCGGCACGATCAGCGACATGCCCAGGGCGCTGACGTAGATCCGGCCGCGCGGCGTCTTCTGCATCCAGCGGTCGGCCAGATATCCGCCCACGACCGCGCCGACGATCGCCGCGGTCTGCCAGTACACCGTGGCCGAGACCCCGGCCAGCCCCTGCCCGATGCCGAACTCCGCTTTGAGAATCGCCGGCATCCAGTCGCGGACGACCCAGCCGGCCAGGGCCGGCAGCGTGAAATAGAGCACGAGCAGAATGAATGATCCGTTGCTCAGAAGCTCGCGGACGGCCGCCGCCGGCGACGGCCGCGGCGCCGCGTGCCCGGACGGCCGCGATGGATTCCTCAGCAGCAGGAAAATCGGGACCGCATAGACGATGCCGACGATGCCGCAGGCTTCGAAGGCCCATCGCCATCCGAGCGACGGATCGTCGGCCGCGTACCCGCCGAAGCCGCCGATGATCACACCGAGATAGATCCCCATCTGATGGAGACCCACGGCCCGCGAGCGGGTGGGGCCGGTGTGAAAGTCCGCGATCAGCGCCAGCGCCGCGGGAATATAGAACGCCTCGCTGATCCCCATCAGCGCGCGGGTGACCAGCAGCTGCTCGTAGGAATGGACCTGTCCGGTCGCCCAGGTCACCGCCGACCACACGAGCAGGCTGCCCGCGATCACGTGACGGCGGCTGTAGCGATCCGCGATGTAGCCGCCGACCGGACTGAGAATCGCGTACACCCACTTGAAGAGCGCGAGGATCGTTCCCCAGTTCGCCTCGAGGCCGATGTCCGGGATGTCCCGCATCACGGAGAACTTCATCGCCGCGAGCATCTGGCGATCGAGATAGTTGAGGAGCGCGACCGGCAAGAGCAGGCCGACGACGAGCCAGGCGTAGCGGGAGGAGGACGAAAGCGAAGACAAGGGGCGCACCATTGCTCAACGCGGGCGACGACTTACGGATCCGTCGCGCCACCGAGCCGTCGTGCCGGCCTGATGCATAAAGCGCAAGTCGTGGCTTCTGTGAAACGAGGTGATCATTTCAAAAAAACATTGACCTCTCCTCACCCCGTGGAATGAAAATTCCGAGCATCCCTCGAACCCGGCCGACGACGGCGCTGCCGCGCTCACGATGACGGCACGACGGCACGACGGTTTCAGACAATGCTTCGTGCCTTCGTGACGTCGTGTCTTCGTGCGGGCGCGAAGCGCAACTCGTGTTTTCTGAGCAGTTGGAGGTTGGAAGTTGACCTGGTTAATGTCTCTTCTTTCGTTGAACGATCAGTAACCCGGCGAGACCGGCCGCAATGAGCGATGACCACATCTTCACCGGCCATCCCGGCTCGACGGTGTACTCGATTGTGAAGTCGCGCTGGCGCGGATCGCGGCTCTGGCTCACGATGCGCACATCGGCGGTATCGGGAACGAGCGCGTTTGCGAGGTACACGCTTTTCTCCGGCTGATGATCGTTCTGGAGGTGCAGGTTCCGCCGGCCGGCGACCGATCCATCGATGGAGGCCGTCGCCTGCAGCCGGATCGCGCCCATTCCATCGCGCATCTCGCCGATGGTCGGGACCTCCACACGCGTCAGCGTCAGGGAAACCGGGCGACCATCGAGCTCCATGGCAAGGTCGGTCAAGACCGACTGGCCGTATGACTGCGCCTCGATCGGCGAGATGGCGGCATCGCCGTCGCGATCGAGGCTCGCGATCACCTCGGATGCGATGTTCGCGCCTGGTGTGAGATCGACTTCCAGCGCGATGCGATCGCGGGCGACGGACACGCGTGAGGCCTGCAGGTACTCGTCGAGCCGGTGGGCCCCTGGCGTCGCGGGCATCGCCGCGAGCGCGAGTACCGCCGCACAGGCAGCACGTCTCACCTGGCAGCCGCCTTCGCCGCGTAATCGTTCGTCGGATCGCGGTAGATCGTGTGGATGTGATCGGTATTGTTCGGCGCCTGCCCTTGCGGGGCGTATTCGATCAGCAGGGTCGGGCCCTGGATTCGGAAGTAGGCGCCGCTGCCATTGGTGGTCGAGCCCGCCCACGCGAAGTAGGTTTCGTCGAGTCCGGCCTGCACTTCCTTCATCTTCGCGGCGGCGGCCTCGTCGCCGATGATGTCGACCCACTCGCGGACCAGGTCCCCGAGCATGGTCCGCTGGGCGGGCGTGAACGTCGAGACGCGGGCGCCCTCGGGCGCGATCGTCTTGCCGTCGACGCCCGGACCCAGAACGAGGTTCCGGACCTCGACGCTCAGAATCGCCTGCTTCTGTTGCTCGGCGTTCAGGGCGTTGATCAGGGCGAAGGCCTTGTCGTTCTCATCACCGAGCGGGCGCACGGTCCGGCCGTCCAGGGTGAAGGTTGCGGGCTGCGTCCCCGTGTGCGTCGGCGCCAGGATGTTCTGCCGTCCCGCGAACGTGACATTGATTGCCAGATGATGGCCGCCGAACTGCATCATCCACTTGCTCGTCGGCGAGGGCTTCCCGAGGATCGCGACGTAGTACTCGCCGCGTCCGAAGCGGACGGGGGAGCCGGGCTTCCGGGTCGCCGCGCTCCGTGTCTCGAGGTCCTGATCGGCATCGACGACCGCCATCGCCTTCTGGTACCCGTCCTTGCTCAACGTGACCGCAAGCAGCGCGAGCGCCGCTTTCTCCTGCGGCGGCGTCATGTCGGCAATCTTGAGGCCGTTCCGCTCCATCGCGCCGACCTGCAGCTTGCTCCCGCTGGGCAGGTTCGACCAGATCGTCCGGGTCGTGTCATTGAGATCGCCGTTCGCCTTCAGACGCTGTTTCTCATCGAGCGTGGCGAGAAACGCTTCCGCGGCAGCAACCGCGCGAGTGGTGGCGTCGGCCGCCGGGGCCGGACGCTGCCGCGAGGTCACACCAATCGTCCCGAAGACAAGAACGGCCGCGAGCGCGAGGCCCAGGCGCCAGGAGGAAGACATGCGGACTCCTCTCGAAAACAACTGAGCAGTGAGTATCAGATCTGGCGGCGGGACGCCAGCCGAAACGGGGACAGGCAAGGGGGACAGGCACGGATGCCTGTCCCCGGGACTCGGGACTCGGGACTAGGGACTGGAAACTGGGAACCGGGGACTGGTATCGGCAGGACAGGCCTAGCCGCCGGCGCTCGAGGTCTTGGTCTCGCCGGTCGAGTCTTCGGGGCTCTCGACCGGCTTCGAAATACCGAAGCGGAGGATATCTTCGAGCGCACTCAGAATGTGCCGCTCCATGAGCGCCTGCGCCGCCTTGTCATCCCGCGCGGCGATGAGCTCGATCAGATCGCGGTGCTCTTCGATGGCGCGCGACGGCCGCCCGACGAGCCGGATCGTCTTGGCCATGAGCACCTGGCTCTGAAGCGTCAGCTGGCCCATCGCCGACGACAGATAGGCGTTCCTGGCGGACTCCATGACCGCGGCGTGCAAATCACGGTTGTAGATCCGGTACTCCTCCATGTCGCCGGTCTTCAGCGCGGCTTCGCCGAGACTCTGATGTTCCCGGAGCCACGCCAGCTCCTCGTCCGTGATGCGCTGGCACGCGAGCTTGACGCTGAAGGATTCCAGGGCCGCGCGCATCTCGTACAGCTCGCGCACTTCCTGCTCGCTGAACTCACGCACGAACCAGCCGCGATACGGCAGCTTCACGATGAGCCCGTCGGTCTCCATCCGGTGGAGCGCCTCACGCACCGGCGTCGTGCTGATGTCGAGCTGTTCGGCGATGGTGTCCGGCCGCAGCTGGGCGCCGAACTCGATGCGGCCGCGAACGATGTCGTTCCACAGCGCGCGGTAGGCACGCGCGCCGAGCAGCGTCTCGGACAGCGGCTCGAGGTCCGGCTTCAGCCGCCGGGGAGGCCTACCACCTGAGGTAAATGGCTTTGGCATTGGTATAGAACTCTCTGGCGGTTGGCCCGATCGAGTACGCGCCCTGCCCGGAATCCTTGACGCCGCCGAACGGCACGTGCGCCTGGCTGGCCGTCCCGTGGTTGACGTGGATCATGCCGGCCAGCACGCGGCTCGTGAATGCATGGATGGCGCCCAGATTCGCCGTGAACACCGACGCGGCGAGGCCGTACCGCGTGCTGTTCGCGATCGCGATCGCTTCGTCGAGATCCTGGACCCTCAGCACCGGCAGGACGGGGCCGAAGACTTCCTCTGTCGCGAGCGGAGAGTCGTGCGGGACGCGATCGAACACGGTCGGAGCATAGTAATAGCCCTGCCGCTCCGGGTGCTCGACGATCGGCCTGCCGCCGGTCAGCAGGGCGCATCCGGAGCGCACCCCGTCTTGAACGTAGCGATCGACGCTCCGCAGCTGCCCTTCGCTCACCAGCGGCCCCATCGTCGTCGCGGGATCGAGGCCGTCGCCGACCTTGATCCGGCTCACGTGGGCGAGGATTCGCTCCACGAGCGCGTTCGCCTGTCGTTCCACGACCACGACACGGCTGATGGCGGTGCAGCGCTGGCCGCTGCACAGGAAGGCGGCAGCGACGATCTCGCGCGCGGCGCCGTCGAGATCCTCACACTCGAGCACGGCTGCCGGGTTTTTTCCTCCCAGCTCCAGTTGCACTCGCGAAAGCCGCCGCGCCGCTTCTTCGTAGATCTGCCTGCCGACATCCGTCGATCCCGTGAACGTGATCCCTGACACCCTCGGGTCACGAATCAGCGCATTGCCGACGACGGATCCGCGGCCGGTCACCAGATTGACGACGCCTGGCGGCAAGCCGGCCTTGATCAGCAGTTCCATCAGAAACACCGCGGACCACGGCGTCAGAGATGATGGCTTGAAGACCACGGTATTTCCGAAGGCGAGCGCCGGTGCGATCTTGCGCACCGGCGTCACGACCGGAAAATTCCACGGACAGATCGCGGCCACGACGCCGAGCGGCTCCGCGATCGTGTGGCAGGACACGCCCGGCCGCTCGCTCGGAAACGTCTGGCCACCCGCGCGGCTCGCTTCGCCCGCCATGAAGCGGGCTTCGGCGGCGGCCCGTCCCACCTCACCGGTCGCTTCAGCGAGCGCCTTGCCCTGTTCGAGCGTGATGATGCGCCCGAGCTCGTTCTTGGCATCGTCGAGGAGCTGCGCCAACCGGAAGAGGACTGCCCCACGTTGCGGACCCGGCGTGTCTCCCCACGACCGGGCAGCGCCCGACGCGCTGTCAACGGCAGCCGCTGCATCCGCTTCCGTCGAATCGGCGAACTCACCGAGACTCTCGCCGGGCCGCGCGGGGTTTCGAATCGCATAGCTGGCGCCGCCGGACGACGGGGTCCAGCTGCCTCGAATGAAGTTCACGTGCCGGACGGCCGCAGGCTGGTCGGCGCGCACTACAAGGCCCTCCTGAGAATCCCGGCGAGCTGCTCCGGACTCGTCTCACGCGGGTTCACCACGACGTTGCCGCTCTTCATCGCCTCGTCGACGACTCTCCCGACGTGATCCTCGCGCAGGCCGAACCCGGCGAGGCCTTTCGGAATGCCGATGGCATCAGCGAGACCGCTGACTGCCCACGCCGCGCGGCTCGCCGCGTCGAGCCGGGCGCAGCCGTCCACGAACTCGCCGAGCGCGCGGGCCACGTCGATGAAGCGTTCGGGCGCGGCGGAGGCATTGAACTGCATCACCAGCGGCAGCGTCACGGCAATCGCGACGCTGTGAGGAATCTTGAGATCCCAGCTGCCGAGCGGCATGGCCAGGGCGTGGGCCAGGCCGAGCCGCGTCGGATTCATCGCCATGCCGGCCATCGTGCTTGCGAGCATCATCGCGTAGCGCGCCTCGCGGTCGGTCGGCTCCGTCACTGCACGGCGCAGGTGCCTGCCGATGAGCGAGATGGCCTTCAACGCCAGCGCCGCGGAGATCGGCTGACAGGCCTTGTTGGTGTAGCACTCAATCGCGTGCGCGAGCGCGTCCATCCCGGTCGATGCCGTCAACGCAGGAGGCAGCTTTTCGGTGAGCTCCGGATCGCACAGCGCCACCGCCGGATACATCGGCACGCCGCCGATCGCGACCTTCAGCCTCCGCTCGTCGTCGGTGAAGACCGACCAGAGCGTCACCTCGCTGCCGGTCCCGGCGGTCGTCGGAATCGCCACGGTCGGAAGCGGCTTGTTCCTGATCTTGTGCAGGCCGACGTAGTCGAGCGGCGACCCGGGACTCGTCGCCAGCGCGGCGACGGCCTTCGCGGTGTCCAGCGCGCTTCCGCCGCCGACGCCGACAACGACGTCCCCGGAAGCGGATTTGAGCCGGTCCACGGCCTCGCAGATCAGCCTCGAGCCCGAGTCGGCCGTGACCTGGTCGTAGATCTCGAATTCGATCGCGTCCCGCTCGAGGACCTCGGTCACCTTGCCGACAATCCCTGAACATCGGACGCCGGGATCGGTCACGACGAACGCCTTGCCGCCGCCGAGCGCTCGCACGTGGCTGCCGAGCGAGCCCGCCGCTCCGAACCCGAAGTGCACGTCGGTCGGGATGGGGAGAAAATTGAAGGTCTGGCTGGCGTCGGCGTTCATGATCGAGCGGACGCGGCGGCGGACTCGCCGGCCACGAAGGCGGGAAACGGCACGTCCAGCGAATCGCCGCAGGCAGTCAGCTGCGAGACGATCGCGGCCGGCAGCGGGATACCGTGCTCGCGAAGCCGGGACTCGTGCGCCAGTTCGATTTCACCCGGCACCAGCACACGGTCGATTCCCGGACCCGGCGGCGATGCCTTGAGCATCGCCAGAATCTCGTCCATCCGCTGTCTGAATTCGCCGTCGCTGACGAAAAGATCGGTTCGGACCGCGGCCAGGACGTGTCCGACGTTCTGCACGGTCGTCAGATCCTCGAGCGTGTTCAGGTGCGACGCGAACGCCGCGCCGGTCAGCACGCCGCACAGGATATCGATGATGAACGAAATCGCGGAGCCCTTCGGTCCGCCGAACGGCAGCACCGCCCCCGCGAGCGCGAGGTTCGCGTCGGTCGTCGGATGACCCTCGGGATCCACGGCCCATCCCGCCGGAATCGATTGCCCGGTATGGGCGGCGACGATGATCTTTCCGCGCGCGACGACGCTGGTCGACGCATCGAAAATCAGCGGTCGTTCGCGCCCCGCGGGGATGCCGATGGCGACCGGATTGGTGCCGAGGAATCTGATCTTGCCTCCGTGCGGCGCCATGTTCGGCGGCGCGTTCGAGATCGCCACGCCGATGTGCCCGGCCTCAATCGCCTTCTCGACGTAGTAGGCCGCGGGCCCGAAATGATTGCTGTGCCTGACGCCCGCGAAGCCGATCCCATCCGACGCCGCGAGATCGAGCGCAGCTTCCATCGCCCGCGCGCCCACGACGGGACCGAGACCGTTGCCACCGTCGACCAGGACGGTCGCGCTCGACGTCTTCGTGATCCGGATCTCCGGCTGCGCATTCACGACGCCGGCCTTGATCCGCTGCGCGTACACCGGCAGGCGAACCATCCCGTGCGAATCGACGCCGCGCAGCTCCGCCTTGACCAGACACGCGGCGGTTTCGCGCGCGTGGTCCGCCGGGACGCCGAGCCGCTCCAGCACGCGACAGCCGAACGTCAACAGATCGCCGTGATGGTAGCGGTGTGCAGGCATGGCCTGGGGAGCGGTGGTCCGGGCACCTGGCAAGCTACGGCTTCCGCGGATCGCTCAGACCGAGCAGCTCCATCGTCGTCCGGCCCTCGCGAAGCTTGCCGATGATCTCCGATTCTTTCTTCTGGCGGGTGATCGCCGCCGCGTAGACTTCGTCGATCCGGTCCTGTTCGATGATGACGATGCCGTCCGAGTTGCCGAACACGAGATCCCCGGACCGGACGGTGACGGCGCCGAACTGAACCGGCGCCTGCAGCGTGCCCGCCTTCTCTTTCGTACAGGCGCCGATGGCGAGGCCGCGGCTGAAGACGGGGAACCGCAACGCCTCGATCGCGTCGATGTCGCGAACCGCGCCGTCGATGATGAGACCGGCGACACCTCGCGCCCGGGCCGCCTCGGTCAGGATTTCACCCCAGGCGCCGGCCATGAGATAGCCGCCGACCGTCGCCACGATCACGACCCCGGGCTGGGCGTGGGCGACGGCCACGTGCAGCATCAGGTTGTCGGACGGTGGACACTCGACCGTGAGCGCGGGACCGCAGACCTTGGCGCCTGGCCAGGCTGGACGGATCGCCGGATCGACCATGCCCGTCCGGCCGGCGGCTTCGTACAGCGTCGCCGGATCGAAGTCGGCGAACCGGTCGGCGGGATCGCTTGCCCTGGCAATGCTCGGTTTCATTTCTCTCCGGGGGACTTCGTCCCCCGGACCCCCTTACACGCTCGCTCGCAGGGGCCCCTTACGCCCCGCTCCGCTCGCGTGGCTTCGTTCGCTCCGCTCTCTCGCACTCTCCACCTGCTCGGTTTCATTCGGGACCTACCGCTGTTCTTCCGCCCAGACGCACGCCTGCCAGATCCGCCACATACTGTGCCGCCGCGGAAAAATCGGCGTCCCCCTTCCCCGCGGCGCTTGCCGCCGAAAAGAGCTGGCCGACGGCGGACGTGACGAGCAGCGGAACGTTCATCGCCCGGCCCGAGTCCACCGCAAGATTGACGTCCTTCTTCATCAGGTCGAGCCGGAATCCGGGCCGGAAGGTTCCCTCGAGCAGAAACCCCGGCAACCGCAAGTCCATCATCTTCGAATAACCGGACGACGACTTGATTACGTCGTACATCGTCTTCGGATCGGCGCCGCAACGCACGCCAAGCGCAAACGCCTCGCCGATCATCAGCACATGGGCGGCCGCCATCATCTGATTGACCATCTTGACGACCTTGCCCTGTCCGACCGGCCCGACATGGATGATCTGCGTGCCCATCGTTTCGAGCAAGGGCCGGCACTTGTCCAGGAGGGCGGCCTCGCCGCCAACCATGATGGTCAGCGTACCCTGCGCGGCAGCCGGCGTCCCGCCGCTGACCGGCGCGTCGAGCACCTCGACGCCAGCGGCCGCGGCCGCGCGCGCCACTTCCTCCATGCACATCGCCGTCGCCGTCGTCATGTCGATGAGCACTTTGCCCGGCGACAGCCCCTGAAGGACGCCGTGCTCTCCCAACACGGTTTCCCGCAGCTCCCGGTCGGCTGGCACGATGGTGATCACGACGTCGGCTGCCTGCGCGACGTCGGCCGGCTTCGGCAGTACCTTCGCGCCGAGGCTCGCGAGCTCATCGGCCGGCGCGCGACGGGTGTGAAACGTGGTGAACGTCTCGTGCCCGCCGCCGATGACACGCTTCGCCATCGGCAGCCCCATCGCGCCGGCCGATGAACCCGATTTCACTTCCGGGGACTCGACCCCCGACTCTCACGCCTCTCGCGGGGGCCCTCTCGCCCCGTCCTTCGCGTGGCTCGGTCGCTGCGCTCGCTCGCAGCCCGCGGTTCCATTCCAGGCTCTCAGTTCCCGCCGCGGGCTTCTTGGCCCAGGATTCTGCCCGGTCTCCTTGATGTATCGCTCACGCGTGATGTTATCGAGGAATGGCAGGGACGCCTTGGCGACCTCCTCGGCCCGCTCACGCGGCACGACGACGACGCCGTCGCCATCGGCCACGACGACATCGCCGGGACGCACGAGCACGCCGCCGATCGTGACCGGACGGTTGACCGACTCGAGCTCGTTCCGGCCCGGGCGGAAGCCGCGGGCGTAGCGGCGGAACCACACCGGCACCTTGTGATAGATGATTTCGTCGGTGTCGGCGAGCCCGCCGCTCGTGACCAGGCCCACCATCCCGAGTTTCTTCCAGCTCAGGATGTTCGACGACCCGATGCTCCGGCTCTCACCGTCCTCCATCGCATCGATCACCAGGACCGATCCGGGCTGCAGCACCTTCATGAACGCTTCGGTCGTGATCGTGCCGTACCAGCGGCTGACGGTCTTGCTGTCCATCTGGGGCTCGCGGCGATTCGACGGCACGTAGCGCGCCGTCACCGCGATGCCCACCGTGCGGTGCGTGAACTTCTCGGTGTCCTTCCACAGCGCGCGAATCTGCTCGTCGACGATCCCGATGTCCTGAAGGCCCACGACATCCATCCCGTCGGAGACGTCGGCGACGCGAAGCCACTTGTACATCTCGAGAATGCGCTTGTTATCCTCCGCCGAGTAGTCCTTGTATGGAATGAACAGCCTCACCTTGTCGGGGATCGCGGTTTCCGCCGGCTGCTGTGCCATGGCGGAGGCGGCCGCGAGGCCCGACATGATCAGGACGGCTGTGGCCGACAACACTCGAGCCCTGGTTCGCGCAAACATAAGCGTCTCTGCCTCCACAGGTGAGAAGGAATCACCAAATCAGCTTCGCCGCCAGCTGAATGACCCTGCCGGCGCCGGCGCCGGTGATGCGTCCGAACGTCGTCGACGAGACCGTGGTATTCGGATTGCCGAAGTTTACCTGGTTGAACGCGTTGAAGAACTCGCCCCGCACCTGCACGCGCACGTCGGACCAGAGGCCGACATAACGCATGATCGCGAAGTCGGTGTTCACGTCGCCGGGACCGTAGATGAGACCGCGCTCGGCGTCGCCGTAGATGCCGCGCGGCACGCTGTTCACCGGCACGAACGCCGCGGTGTTGAAGTACGCGGCGATCATGTCCGAGCGGTTCGAATGATCGCGCCTTACGTCGTCGGCGGTCATTCCCGGCACCAGCAACGCGTACTGACCGTTCGGCTGCAGGATGCCGTTCTGGGCCACGTCGGTCCCCATCGTGAAGACGAGCGGGCTGCCGGACTGGATGCGGTGCAGGCCGGTGAGCGTCCAGCCATTCAGCACGGCGGCAACGAACCGGTTGCCGAACGCGTGCTGCGGGCTCCAGACCCAGGACGCTGCCACGACGTGACGCCGATCGAGGAACGACGGGCCCCACAGCGAATCGAGGTCGAAGGGATTCGGAATGCTGCTGATCAGGCCGGTGGTGTTCTCCGGCTGATTGGTCAGGTTCTTCGACAGCGAGTAGGAAGCCGAGAACGAGAACGTCCGGGCCATGCGGCGGTCGACCCTCAGCTGCAGGGCGTGGTACTCGCTGCGGAAGAAGTTCCCGAGCACGCGTGACTGCGCGCTGATGATGCCGGGGCTGAAGGGCACGCGCTGTTCCACGTTCTGCAGGGTCGGCGGCTGGCCGGTGATCGGCGAGTTGATGAACGGCGCCGCGTTGAAGTAGTTGTGCCCCACGAGGTCGTCCCCGAGCTTGCCGACGTAGCCTGCCTCCACCACGAGATAGGAGCCGACCTGGCGCTGGAGCGACGCGCTGAAGTGCTGCGTGTAACTCGTGCGCAGATTCTGATCGGTGTAGACAATGCGAATCGGCACCGGGTACTGCGTGCAGCGGAGACCGGGATACTCCGAGATCGGCGAGCAGCCGAACTGTCCGGGAGACTCGGGCGGCGGCTCGGTCTGGCCGAGCGAACCGAACGGATCCTCGATCCGGCCTTGACGCAGCTGCGTCGTCCCGCGCCAGGGGGCCTCGGCCGCATGCGTCGTCTCGCCGTTGATCTGCTGATAGAAGATGCCGTAGCCGCCGCGGATGACCGTCTTCGCGTCGCCATTGACGTCCCAGGCCGCTCCCAGCCGCGGCGCGAAGTTGTTCAGATCGCTGTTCGTGAGCCTCTTGCGGCAATCCGGGATCGCCGGGGAAGAGAATGCCTGTCGGCGCATCAGGCACCACGGTCGACTGCACGCCTGGCACCCACGTCGTGTGGCGGCCGCCCTTCTGGTCGAAGGGCACGAACGGTTCGTAGCGAAGCCCGTAGTTCACCGTCAGCCGTGGGTGCATCCTGTACGAGTCTTCGATGAACGCCTGATGCTTGACCGTGCTCGGGCTGTGATCGGCGATCCCGAACTCAATCGTCGAATTCTCGAACGCCCCGATCATGAAGTCCGCGGTCGGGTTGCCGGTGCGCGTGCCCTGGAAGTTCGCCGACCGGGTCAGCGCCAGGTTGAACTCGAAAACGGGGCGGATGAACTCGTATCCCCACTTCAACGTGTGGTTGCCGGCGTTGAACGTCATCGTGTCCTTGAACTGCCAGCTCGTGTAGTCCTGGGTGTTGATTCCCGGATAGGCCAGATTGATCGAGCCGGAGACCGAGTAGGTCATGCCACGCCCGTCGTTGCCCACGTCGACGTTGACGCCCTGATCCCTCGGAGCGATGTGCGTCACCGCGCCACCGCCGGACCGTGACGTCAGGTAGGAGAACGTGGCCTCGTTGAGCAGCCGCGGGCTGAAGATGTGCGCGTCGCTGATCCCGAACTGGTTGACGTCGCTGAACACCGACTGCTGCAGGTAGTTCACGTTGCCCGGCCATGACGAGCTGTCGCTCCGGTCGGCGAAGAAATGCGCGTTCAGCTGATTCCGTCCCGAGATGTGGTAGTCACCTCGAGCCATGTACACGGAGTGATCGCGCGGCGAGGGGGACAACGTGACCACCGTTCCGGTCGCCGACACCGGCACGTGGGTTTGAAGCAGGCCCGTGGCGACGGGACTGATGCATCCCGGCTTGATGATGTTTCCCTCAATGCAGGGAGCGCCGGTGCTGTCGGTGAATGGCGCGTTAGTGATCGGATTGACCGGATTTCGCAGCGCCGTGCTGAGGCCGGTGAAATTCCCCGCGCGCTGCGCCGGCGTCGGCACGACCGTCTGGCTCGATCCCGCCTCGCCGCGATCCCACAAACGCTGGTACGAGCCGAACCAGAACAGCTTGTTGCGGATGATGGCGCCGCCGGCGCTCGCGCCCGCCTGATTCTGCTCCTGTTCGGGCTTGCGCGTCTGGAAGAAGCTTCGCGCGTTCAGCTCGGAGTTGCGATGGAACTCCCACGCCGTGCCACGGAACGTGTTCGTGCCCGCCTTGGAGACGATGCTCACCTGGCTGCCGGCGGTGTGGCCGTACTCGGCGGTGAAGTTGTGGGTTTGAATCCGGACTTCCTGAATGGCGTCAGGCGGCGGGGGATTGAAACCCGTCGTCTGATTGAAGTGCGTGAACACCGAGCCGTTCAGCGTGAAGAGATTGTGGTTCGTGTTTCCGCCGTTGACCGACATGATCGGGCCCTGACGGCCATCGGAAGTGTCCTGGTTCGCGCGGATCGAGGTAACACCCGCATAGGTGCCGGCCAGGGCGACCACATTGCGGCCGTTCATCGGCAGGTCCTGGACGCGCTGATCGTCAATCAGATTCGACTGCGTCGCGTTGCGCGTCTCGACGATGCTGGTGCGGCCGGAGACGATGACTTCTTCGGCGAGGCCACCGACGCGGAGCGCGAAATCCAGCCGGACGTTCGCGCCGGCGGTTACCTCGACGTTCTTCTCAGCTCAGTCTCGAACCCGGTCAGCTCGACTTTGACCTGATAGGTGCCCCTCGGCAGCGACTGCAGATCGAAAAAGCCCGTGGCATTGGTCGTCGTCGTCCGCGACAGCTGCTGCTGCGCGGATTCGGCGGTCACCGTTGCGCCGGGTACCGCGGCGCCAGCCGGGTCATGCACGTAACCGCTGATGGTGCCTGCGACTTGAGCCTGGAGCGGTGTGGGACCCAGGAGCACCGCCAGGCCCAGCATCAATCCGCCTGACCGAACCTTCCACATACTCCCCTTCCTTCCTCGCCTCACTCGAGGGGCCGCGACCGGGCGCATCGAGGGGGTAGACCGTTCGAACGCGTGAGCCGAGTCTTCTGAAATCAAATACAAAATATATTTGATTCAATTGGCGTGGTTTTAGCGCTGTACTGGACGGTTGTCAAGCGTCCCGCCTACGCGCTGCGCGCTTCGGCGCGGCAGGCTGCGATCGGAGTCCCCAGTCAGGGGAGCCCCCGAGCCCCGTAACCACCCCTGACCCATGATCCCCGATCCCCGATCTACAAAACCCGCCCCGAGTCCCGAGTCCCGAGACAAGCCCGAGCCCCCAGTCCCGAGTCCCGTGCCTCAGTCCTTCTTGATAACGCCGAGCGGCACGCGGGTGCCGTGCGGCGAGGTCCTCGCGACCTGCGCGAAGTAGCGGTACGCGATGGCTGAGATCTCGCGCACGGTCGCGTCCATGTCATCGGGGCCGTAGTTGACCATCACCGCGATCGCGTAGGGCGCGCCAGGAACGTCGACCAGCCCCCACGCCGTCTGCACGCCTTCGATCCCGCCGGGCTTCCAGGCGACCGCGACACCGCCAGGAATCGGCTCGCGGAACGGGCCGCCCTTGGGGATCTCGAGAATCTTCTTCACCCTGGCGCAGGACGCCGCGCCCATCGGCAGTTCACATTTCGCCAGCCGCACCATCACGTCCGCCGCTTCGCGCGGCGTCGAGATGTTCTCGTTCCCTTTCGCGCTCTCCTCCGGGCGGATCATCTTGCGCTGCAGACGCGTCTGCGGCGCGCCGAGATCGGCCATCGTCTTCGACACGCGCTCCATGCCGAGACGGTCGATCAACATGTTCGTCGCGGTGTTGTCGGAGAGGACGATCATCGGGATCGCGAGATCGTCCAGCGAGAGCTCGGATCCCCGATCCGTGAAGTGCTGGAGGAGACCGCTGCCGCCGACCTGGTCGGCCGCCCGCAGCGGCATCCGCTCCGTGAGCTTCAGATCACCGCTGTCGGCGCGCCGAAACAGCTCGATCAGGATTGGAATCTTGATCGCGCTGCCCTGGGGAAACACCAGCGTCTCGTTGACGCCGAACCGCTCGCCGCTCGTGATATCGACGACCGCCAGCCCCACGACCCCAGGCGCGGCGTCCGCGACACGCTGAAGATCACGCTGCAGCTTCCCGGCGAGCTGCTTCCGGTGCGGAGGCTGCGACAGGGCCGCGCCCGCGCCGCAGGCGATCGCGAGCACGACGGCCATCAGAGATCGACAACCACTTCGGCATGGCCGGGGAGTGTATCGCACGCCCCTGACCTGCCCTCACCTGCGGATCAGAATTCGAATCTCAACCCGAGCTGCATCTGGCGTGGGAGGTTGGCGAGATCGATGATCTTGCCGAAGTTCGCGCTCGTGATCGTCGAATCTGGCGACCCCCAGATCTTGCGATCGAGCAGATTGAACACCTCGAGCCGGAACTCCAGACGTGTCCGCGCGATGCCGAACGTACGCGCCACGGAGATGTTCTCGCTCAGGAACCACGGGCCGCGCGCGTTCGGGTTGCGCACGGTCGCGTTGCCGAACTCCGCCCGCAGCACGCCGCCCTTGTAGCCCTGGAGCTGCTCGATGCTGTCCACCGGATCCTTCCGGAACGCGTTCGGATCCCACCACAGGTCGACGAGCGGATCGAAGTTGTCGCCGCGCGTCGGCGCCCGCCAGCCGTTGTAGTCGAGCACCGTGATGCGGTTGTCGCCGCCGTTCAAGGGAAGACCATAGCCCGGGCACACCGAGCGCGGATACCCCGACGCGTAGGAATGCACGCCGGAGACACGCCACCCCCCGCGATCTTCGAGAGCGCGCCAGTGGTCAGGAATGGTTTGCCGGGACCGAACGGGAGCTCGTAGCTGTAGTTCAGCTTGATGATGTGCGTCTGATCGAACGCGGACAGGGCCTTCTCCGCGTCGCGATTGAAATGGTTCATGGCGCGTCCGTCGCCGGCGTTGGCGCGATCCGATCGGAGCGTGAACGTCTTCGAGAAGACGTACGAGCTGAGGAACGTCAGACCGGAGTCGTACCGCTTCTCGCCCTTGAGGACCAGCGCGTGATAGCTCGATCGTCCGCTGCGGTCGCCGCCGTCAGCGCCGGTGGCGATATCCGGGTACTGGGGATACGGGCGGAGCGCCTGCCGGACCGACTGTGAGCCCGGGAAGCTCGGATAGGGAAACGGAATGTTGGCCTGTCGTGCCAGCGTCGAATTCATTGCCGAGTTCATCAGCGTGACCGCCCCCGCCGGGCCGTACTGCTGGACGAACTCGGAGAAGATCGAGGGATCGACCTGATTGAGGCTGAGCAGGTTCGTGGTCAGATGCCGCCCCAGTTGTGTGTTGTACCCGGCCTCGACCATGAAGCGGCCAGGCAACTGCCGCTGCAGGTTCAACGCCCCCGTGTAGTACTCGGGAAGACGGCCGGAGTCGTACGGCTGCCAGTACGGGATGTTGCTGCCGTTCAGCGTGTTGGGGACGAGGAACGGCGGCTCCGGCCAGGCGGGCCAGCCCTGGTCCCAGTTGAAGGCGGAGCTGGCCGGGAGCCCCGGCGCCGTCACGTTGTATCCGCCGATGAAGCCGTTCCAGTGCGAGCTGCCGCCGGTGTTCTTCACCGAGCCGAACGTGCGCGCCGCGCTGACCCGGGCGACCGTTTCGCTGTTCACGGTGTAGACCGCGCCGAACCGGGGGCTGAACCCCCACGGCCACGCGTCGTACATCGTCCGCTTGCCGGTGCGGCCCGGACCGTCACCGGCGAACTCCGAGGCGCCGAGCCGGCCGTCGGCGGCAGGATTCGGCAGGTTCGGGTTGAAGTTCGAGTAGCCGTCGGGGTAGTAGCCCTCGAAGGTCGGCGGGGTGTACTCGTAGCGCAGGCCGTAGTTGAGGGTCAGCTTGTTGTTGACGCGCCAGTCGTCCTGCGCGTAGGCGGAGTAGTAATGCCACCGGTCCGAGACGTACCGATTGGTCGTAATCTCCGAGGACTGCACCTCGCCAAGCAGGAAGGTCGCAAACGCGTTGCCCGACGCGCCGGTCGTGTCGAGCGTGCCGTTCGGCAGGAAGCCGGCGGTCGCCCCGCGGTTGAAGTTGTAGGTGCCCGCTGCCGTGTGCCAGCCGTACCCGTCGTAGTGATCCTGCTGGAAGATGAACCCGAACTTATAGGAGTGGCTTCCCTTGACCCATGTCAAATCGTCCGTGAACGCCCACAGGTAGTTGCCCGAGCCGCCAAACTCCGACCGTCCCCAGTCCAGGTAGTCGTGCGAGAAGTCGAGGACTGGAAACAGCTTGTCCGGTCCCGGCACGTTCTGCAGTCCGATCTTCGTGCCCCACCCTTTGTCGCTGTTGAACGAGACCCGCGCCTGGAACCAGTCGTTGTGCCCGAAGCTCACCCGGTTGACAGCGTCGATGAGATGACACGATCCCAGGTCAACCGGTAGACGCGGGTGTTCGAATCCTCGTCGCGGAAGTTGTTGAGGGGCACGGGCAGTCCGCCCGCCGGGCCATCCGCCGGCGGGATGACGAGCACCTCGCCCCAGTGGAACAGGAATCCAAGCCGGTCCTTGCTCGACAGGTTGTGATCGAGCTTGATGCTGAACTTGTTCCAGGGGTTGGTATTGATTTCGGCGCCTGGCGTGTAGGTGAAGTTGTTGCGCACACCCGGAAGATCCGGCCGCATCGTCGCGAGCGCGATGACGTTGCGCGGCGATCTGGCTGAAGCGCGAAAGCGGAATCTGGTTGTTCGGAAACGGATCGCGCACGAGGCCCGGTCCGTTCGGGTTCGACGCGGGTCGTCGCCGGATCGTAGATGGGAATCAGGTTACCGTTGGCGTCCCGCCAGTTCGAGAAGTTGCCGTTGTACATCCCGGCGGTCGGAATGGTCGATCACCATCGGCGCGGCGGAGGTCTTGTTGCGGTAGGCTTCGTAGGAACTGAAGAAGAACGACTTGTTCTTGCCGTTGTACAGCCCGGGGAACCAGAATCGGGCCGCCGAACACGCCGCCGAAGTCATGCTGCTCGAGGGGCGGTTTCGGACGGCCGGCCGCCTTGGTGAAGTAGTCGTTCGCGTCGAGCTTTTCGTCGCGGTAGAACTCGAACGCCTTCCCCCGCCAGTCGTTCGTGCCCGAGCGCGACACGAAGCTCACCGCCCCGCCGCCGGCGTGGCCGAACTCCGCCTTGAACCCGTTGGTATCGACCGCGAACTCGTTGATTGCCTCGACCGACGGCGAATTGAGCGTCGTCCACAGCCGCTGCTCGAACGGGGCGCCCGGCGTGGCCGACACGCCATCGACTGTGAGATCCCAGCCGCCCTCCTGGCCGCCGCCGATGACAATATTGCCGCGGCCGCCGTCGCCGCTGTTCCCGGCTTTCGCTTCCGGCGCGATCAGGCTGAGGTCGAGCGGCGATCGCAGCGCCCCGCCAACGACGAGCGGCAGATCCTGGATGAACTTACTGCTGATTGCGGTCGTCACCTTGACGCTGTCGTTCTGAATCTGCTTGCTGTCGGCCGACACCGTCACGGCATCCTGCAGGCCGCCCACGGCCAGCGCCCCGTCCACGCGCACCGTCGCTCCAGCCGTCACCTCGATGTTCTCCAGCGTGGTGGTCTGGAAGCCCGTCGCGGTGATGGTTACGACGTAGGCGCCGACCGGAAGCTGCGTAATCGTGTAGGTGCCCTGGGGCGAGGTCGTCACCGGGCGCTCGAAGTTGGTGCCGACGTGGATGGCCTTTACCGAGGCACCGGCTACCACGCCGCCGGAGCTGTCGACGACGACGCCGGTGATAGTGCCGCGGTCCGTCTGGGCACGGGTGGGGGTGGCCGCTAAACTCACCATCGATACGATCAGCGCCACTCGAACTGCACGCGTCCGACTCAACATGGCCTTTCCTCCTGCCCAAGCGGGCTGCGAACGGCGGTGTCGCCGACAATGATCGCCGGGCGCGCGCTACGACCGTCGAGGCATACGGTGCGGATCATCTATCAAAGAACGGAATCTGGTTGCCGGTCGACAGCCGCGCGCCGCCGCCCATCCTCGACATGCGAGGAAGTATAGAGGGAAAGTCCCCAGCGGTGTTGTGAGATCCACGGCCGCCGTCGCGGACTTCGTGCCGCCGTTCGAGGGATCCGGAAACGTCTCGGTCGTCCGACGAGCGCAGACCGCCGACGTTCAGTTGGAACGCTGGTCGCCGTTGGCTCCGCACGGTCGACTATCCGACTTGTCGAAGGTGAATGGCTTGTCGCCAGAGAACGCGCGGTTTGCCTTCGACTGGCGGACATACGCCGACGTGCCAGAGTGTTTCGCACCACCAAACGCGCGCGTGCTCGCCCGCGCCGAGTCATCAGTCCACCCAGCCCTCGGACTGAGAATTCTCCTGCTTGTCTTCCTCCCGTCCTCCCGTCCTCCCGTCCTCCCTGTGAATACCCCATACGCCATTTCTCAGGCCGAAACGCGCGCACTGGCGCGGTCCGCATTTGACAGCGCGGCGACGCCAGCGTAGGGTCGGCATCGGACCCCGGTCCGAAGGAGTGTGCCTATGCGGAGAAGTGCTGGTCGAATCGCGCAGGTTGCCCTCTCAATCCTGCTGATGGGGGGCGTCAGCGCCTCGGCCCAGATTGGCGGCAACGGATCCATTCAGGGCACCGTGCTCGACACGAGCAAGGCCGCGCTGCCCGGCGTCACGGTCACCGCCACGAACATCGCCACCGGAATCGAGACTGTCAGAGTAACGACAGAGGCGGGCGTCTATACGCTGGCGCCGCTGCCTCCGGGTGAGTACCGTGTCACCGCGGCGCTCAATGGGTTCGAGACGTTCGCCCGCGAAGGCGTCATCGTCGACGGGCTCGGCGTCGTCGGCCTCAACGTCATGCTGCAGGTCGCCGGAGTCAAACAGGAGGTGCTCGTCACCGCCGCTCCGCTCGCCCTGTCGACCGCGGATGCCAGGCTCGGCCAGACGATCCGCAACGACGTGTACACGGCGCTGCCGCTGGTGATGAACACTGGCGGTCCGCGCGATCCGACGGCCTTCATGTTCCTGATGCCCGGCGTGCAGTCGATCGGCCGCTGGGGCAACGTCATGGGCGGCCAGGACTTCACGACCGACATGTACGTCGAAGGCATTCCGATCACGAACGCCGTGGTCCAGGGCGAAGGACGGAACCTGTCGTTCGGGTTCTCGGTGGAGGCGGTCGAACAGTTCCAGGTCGAGACGAGCGGCACCGCGGTGACGTTCAGCGGCCAGGGCGCGTCGAACTACGTCGTCAAATCGGGAACGAACACGTTTCGCGGCAGCGGCTTCGAGTTCTTCCGCCACAAGTCGCTCGACTCGAAAGCGTTCTTCGCAACGACCAAGCCGGACGACAACCAGCACGAATACGGCGTTACGGCCGGCGGGCCGATTCGGCGCAACCAGATGTTCTTCTTCGCCGCGTACGACGGTTACCGGGATCGGCGTCAGACCCCCTCCGTGCTGACCTCGGTCCCGACGCTTGCCGCCCGCAATGGCGACTTCAGCGCATTGCCGGTGCAGATTTTCGATCCGCGAACGACCAGGCCGAACCCGAGCGGGACGGGATTCGTGCGCGACCCGTTTCTCAACAACATCATTCCGTCCGATCGCATTTCGCCGATCTCGCGTTACTTCCAGTCGTTCCTGCCTGACCCGACCAACGCCGGGCTGCAGAACAACTATCTCGGCGGGTCCCTGCCGGTCGGCTTCAACAACCAGAACTTCACGGGAAAGCTCGACCTCAAACTGAGCGATCGAAGCAGCAGGCGTCGGTGCTCTACTGGTACGGCAAGCGAAGCCAGGCGACGCCCTATCGTGGCGGCGGGGGCGCTTCCACGGCGCTGCCGCTGCCCTACACGGAAACGCGGCTGGTCGAAGAGGTCCCCACGACCGCGCAGATCAAGCACACGTGGGTGCTCGGCCCGCGGTGGGTCAATCAGGCCAGCCTGGGATTCTCCCGGCTGTCCGTCCCGATCTTCAACGCGACCATCGAAGGCCAGTATCCGATCAACGCGGGTCTGCGCGGCCTTCCCGCCGGCGAAGCGGATTCGTCGTTCCCGGAGGTTGCGTTCGCGGGCCCGAACGCGCCGACGCAGTGGCGGGGAACGGACGCGCGCGCGTTCACCGAGTACCTGAACAACTACACGCTGCAGAACAACCTGAACTGGACATTCGGCAAGCACGCGATGACGTTCGGCCTCCAGGCGCAGCGGATGGACGCGAACGAGCGCGAGCGCGCGTACGGCAGCGTCGCGACCTTCGGCTTCAGCAACGCCCAGACCGCCGGTTTCAATGCCGCCGGTACGCTGCAGACGGGGACGGGCAATGCGTACGCGAGCTTTCTGCTCGGTGAACTGAACGCGACCAACGTCATCGAGGATTCGGAGGTCGCGACGAGCGGCCGCTTCTACACCTACGCGTTCTGGGCCCAGGACGACTTCAAGCTGACGCCGGACCTGACGCTGAATCTGGGCCTGCGCTACGACATCATGAAGCCGTACACCGAGGTCTACGACCGGTGGTCCTTCATGGACCCGAACGCGCCGAATCCGGCGGTCGGCGGCTTTCGCGGCGCGATGGTGTTCGCGGGCGAGGGCGAGAACAGCTGCCAGTGCCGCACGCCGATCGCGACCTACTACGGTGCGGTCGGACCGCGCCTCGGCCTCGCCTACAGCCTCAACGAACGGACGGTGCTGCGATCGGCCTACGGCATCAACTACTCCCGGCGCGGCGCCGTCGGCGGACGCGCCGGTGCCCGCAACGGGACGGGAACGCTCGGATTCTCGGCCAACGCGAGCTTTCCGAGCCCGAACACTTTCGATCCCTCATACAACTGGAACAATGGCGTGCCGGCGTACGCTCCGCCGCCGTTCTTCGATCCCTCGTTGAACACCGGATTCGTCACCGGCCGCGGCACTGGCGGCGGCGTCACCTATGGCGATCCGGAGATCGGCGGACGGCCACCGCGGTATCAGAACTGGAACGCGGGCTTCCAATACGCGCTCGCGCGCACGATGACCGTCGGCGCCACGTATGCCGGCAGCCGCGGCGACTTCCTTGGCGGCAGCGGCCGCGGCTTCTACGCCAATCAACTCGATCCGCGGTTCCTCGTCCTCGGCAACCTGCTGACCGAGCAGGCGACGGCCGCCAACATCGCCGCCGCGCAGGCAATCGTCTCCGGCGTCGCGCTCCCCTACCCGAACTTCTCGGGCACGATCGCGCAGATGCTGCGGCCGTTTCCGCAGTACTCGGGCGTGACCGACGTGTACGGCAACGTCGCGTGGTCCGACTATCACTCGCTGCAGCTGACACTCGAGAAGCGCCGCTCGGAAGAGGGGCTGACGCTGAACTTCAACTACACGTTCAGCCGCACCGAGGACAACCTCGCCGCCCGCACCGGCTATGACTTCGGTCAGGACTGGGCCATCGGGGTCAACGATCAGCCGCACGTGCTCAACGCGATGGTCGTCTACGACATGCCGTTCGGCGCGCCGGGCAAACCGGGCAGCGGCAACAGCGTCGTGCGCGCGATCGTGCGGAACTGGCAGATTTCCGGCATCACGCAGTTTCGATCCGGACGCCCGCTGGGATCGATCGGCGCGACGTGCAACCTGCCGAACGCGGGAACGTGCTACGCGGACTACAACCCGACCTTCACCGGCCCCGTCCGCATCAACGGCGACTACGGTGACGGCGATGTGCTCGGGACCAACCCCCCGTCCTACATCGATCGCGCGGCGTTCCAGGTGCCAGCTGCGTTCACCTACGGCAATACGCCGCGAACGCTCGCGCACGACCTCCGGAATCCGAACTACTTCAACCAGGACCTCAGCATCCGGCGCGACTTCCCCATGTCGCGGCTGAAGCTCGGACTTGGCATAGACGTGTTCAACCTGTTCAACACCGTGGTGTTCGGCGGAATCCAGACGAACATCACGAATGCAGCCTTCGGGCGGGTCAGCTCGCAGGCGAATACGCCACGCGTCGGACAGATCAAGGTGAGGCTCGATTTCTAATGTCCTCAGTGACCCGACGCGAACTGCTTGCCGCCGCCGGCGCCGCGCCGCTGGCGCTGGCCGGCGCACCGTGGGAACGTCAGGCGCCGCAGCTCTCGGGCACGCCTCCGCCGCCCCGCTACACGCTCTCGGCGAACATCGAGCTGATGTTCACGAAGAACGTGCCGCACGCCGAACGCATCGAGCGCATCGCCGCCGCCGGCATCAAGGCCTTCAGCTTCTGGGGCTCCGCCGGGAAGGACATCAAGGCGATGCTGCAGGCGCAGCAGAAGACCGGTCTCGCGTGCGGCAGCATCACCGGCAACGGCGGCACCGGCTGGAAGACGGGGCTGACCGCGACCGGACACGAGGACGCCTTCTTCAAGGACTTCCTCACCCACATCGAAGTCGCGAAGCAGTTCAACGTCAAGAATCTGATCTGCTTTCTCGGTCAGCGGCAGCCCGACATCCCGCTCGAGGTTCAGCACAAGCAGATCATCGAGGGCCTGCGCAAGACCGGCGACATCGCCGCGAAGCACGACGTCTACTTCTGCCTCGAGCCGCTGAACAGCGTCGAGAGCCCGCAGATGAGCGTGCTCAGCGCGAAGCACGGCTTCCAGATCATCGAAGAGGTGAACCACCCTCACGTCAGGCTGGACTTCGACATGTACCATCTGCAGCTCAGCGAAGGAAATCTGATCAACAACCTTCGCCGCGGGCTTCGCAGCAAGTGGATTCGCTTCGTCGAGATCGGCGACGTGCCCGGACGCAAGGAGCCCGGCACCGGCGAAACGAACTACGACAACATCTTCAAGGTGCTGCGCGAGGAGGGCTTCGCCGAGTACGTCGGCATGGAGCACGGCACATCATCCACACCCGAGCACGCGATGCAGGTCGTGCGGAAGGTCGCGGGCGTCTGAGTTCCAGGATCGATATCGCGCCTCGCGAGGACGTCGTGTGTCGCGGCGGCCTCAGGATCGTCCGCCGGCACCGAAGACCCTGACGACGGCGTTGCGCAACACGTCGCGCCGGGGGTTCGTCACGAACGCCCAGGCGAGGAACCTCACCGCTGGCGGCAGGTTCGATCGGTCGCGCTGAGTGGAACCGGAGAACCACTGCGCCAGCGCGGCCTCGGGGTTCTGCCGCAGCTCGTCGACCTGCGCGACCCGGTGGACGCAGCCAATCGTGCAATGCGGTGCGCAGCTCTTCACGACGTGATACTCGCGCTGGAGGTCGGCCGGACCATACCGATCGAGCGGGATGCCCGGTTGGCCGCGCTGCTGCGAGCACCAGTGCACGAGCCCGTCTTCACAGATGTAGAGATAGCGGCCGCCGGCGCCGCAGTGCCAGTCGTTCGGCTGGCCGTCCGCAAGTCTCCGCTGGAACCGGTTGTAGTTCGCGAAGTCGAACACGCCTCTTCCCAGCGCCGCGACCTGTTCGAGGATCGCGCGCTGCCGATCGTCGAGCCGCCGCAGCTGGCCGCTGTGGTCGTGGATGATGCCGACGGTCGTCGAAAAACCGAGCGCACGCGCCCGTTCGGCAATGACCAGCGCGTCGTCCGGGTTGCGGATGCCGCCGCCGACGACGGAGTTGATCGTCACGTCGAACGCGGCGTCCTCCGCGAGCCACCGCAGCTTCTGGTCGAGCACCTTGAGGCTCTTCTTCGACACGTCGTCTGGCAGGACGTTGTCGATGCTGATCTGCAGGTGGTCGAGCCCGGCGCGGTTCAGTCCCCGGATGCGGGCGCGGCTCAGGAGGTAGCCGTTCGTGATCAGCGTCGCGATCCGGCCGTGATGGCGAATCCGCGAGATGATCGCGTCGAGATCGGGATGGAGCAGCGGTTCACCGCCGCTGAGGGTGATGATCCCGGTACCGAGCTCCGCGAGCCGATCGACGCGGCCGAGCATCTCGGCGATCGGAACCGGCGCGGAATGATCGTCGAACTCGTTGCAGTACGTGCAGGACAGGTTGCAGCGCCGGACCGGGATGATGTGGGCGGCGACCGGCCGATACGGGTGCTTCAGGGCCCGGATGAACATCCGGGCCTCCCGGTATCGTTTGCGCGCTTTCCGAACCGTCCGCGTCAGCGGAACCAGATTCACGATTCCCCCTCGCTATCATCCTCCAACTACCCCGGGCGAGGCGCGAGTCTTCCTGGCGAGCTGCCGGGTAACGGCAGGGCTGGTGAGCTCCTTGAGCGACTCCTTTCCGATCCAGCGCGCGGCGGCCTCGGGAGATTCCGACAGCCGCCGGGCGAGCGTCACGGCTTTCGCGTTGAGCGCCGCGTTCCGCCTTCCGACCGCGCGGAGCGCCCAGCTGACCCCTTTCTTGACGAAGTTGCGCTCGTCCGCAGCCGCGCGCTCGATGAGCGCCAGGCTCTCGACGAATGGCGCGTTATTCCCGCCCTTGTCGTGCAGGGCAAGGCTGGCCAGGAGCGCGAACGCCGCGCGCTTCTGGTACTCGTCGCGCCTCCGGCTCCACTGCTCGACCTTGCCCCAGGCGTGGGGCGTTCTGTCGAACAAGTAGAAGCAGAGGGTGTCGGGGACGGCCCAGTTGTCGAAGTCGCGGCACCACCGGTCCATCTGGGCCGGTGTCACTCGCGAGGGCTCCTCCACGAACGATGTCAGCATGCGCGCCTCGTACCAGCCGGTGTCCCAGAGCGCGGCGGCGAGATCGTGATTCTTTCCCAGGCGCTTGCCCAGGGCCTGCATGTTGGTCATCGAGACGCCGAACGCCTTGTCCGCCGTAATGCCGAAGCGTGCCAGGTTCTCGAAGTCGCGTTTGGTCTTCATCTGCTCGAACGATGCGAGGACGAAATTCACCTGGTCCTCGATCGTCGATCGATCAGCGCCAGCCGTCCGGGTGCTCGCCGGTTTCGAGACCGGCTTTCTCGCCGTCTTCGCCTTCCCTGTCGCCTTCTTCGTCGTCTTCAACGGCACATTGGGAGTCCTCCTGACCTCCGCTCACCCGTGGGATAAGAATTCCGAGCATCTCCAGAACCCGGCCGACGACGGCGCTGCCGCGCTGCACGACGGCACGACGGCACGATGTAGAGGTTTTCAACAGATCCTTCGTGAACTTCGTGACGTCGTGCCGTCGTGCGGCGCGAAGCGCAACTCGTATTTTCTGGGCAGTTGGGAGTTTTCACTGCTGGGATTTCTGCTATTGTCGGCGCAGGCGCAACGCGATATCCGACGTGAAGGTGGGCGCCTCCACGGTGCGAATGCCGCCGCCGTCCACCCGAGCCTGTCGAACGACCGTTCCCAGCTTCGTGTCGACCCATTCGCCCTGCCACGCTCCGTCCGCGAGATCGACCTGCAAGACCGCCGGACCGATCGGATCGCCGCCAGTTCCGCGCAGGTAGATGGCGATCGCGCGGCCACGCTCGACCAGCGCGCGTGCCGTGACACCGGCCGGAACGCCTCCCTTGATCACGGCGTTGTCGGGCGACATCCGGATGAAATCGAACCCGTTGATGAAGTCGCTCAGAATCTTCAGCTGCCGCCGCAGCGCGCGGCTGCCGCCGCCGGGCTGCGAAGCGGGATAGGCAAAGGTCCCCGCCTCTTCCCCTGCGGCAAACGAGTAATCGAGATTGTTGTAGAGACCGCCGCCCGCGAGGATGAAATCCCAGGCCTCGGTCCGATACGGCTCGTCAGCCACGCCGCGGAACCCGGTCTCATCGTCGCCGATCACGCGGTTGAGGCCGTAATTGATCCCCACGGTGTCCGGCGGCGTCGCGTAATGGAAGTTGAAGATCGAGACCGCGGGATGAGGATTCTCGATTCTCGCGGACTTGTTGGCGATGTTCTGCGCGATGAGATGCTTTACCGGCAGGCCGCGCTCGGTGTCGACGATGACGTCGGCGATGCGGTGTTGCCAGGCGAGCGTCACGCCGCCGAAATACGGCTCGTTGCAGATCTCGAAGAAGAGATTCGCGAACCCATTCAGCTCGGTGACGAGCTTGCGCGTCAGCGATTCCTGTACGGCGAGCAATCCGCCATGCCGATCGAGCGTATAGACGTCGGTCCTGACAACTGTGCCCACGCCATTGACGTTGTTCGCGGCATTCATCGGACTGAGCTTCCACTGCATGTCCTCGTACATCGGACAGAACAGCGTCAGCTCGACGATCACGTTCTTGCTCGCCGCGTAAGCGATGAAATCCTTGAGCCTTGCGAAGTAGGCGTCATCCCAGCGGGTGAGATCGAACTTGTTGCCGCCGTTCGCATACCCTGGCTGTGTGCTGCGCGCCCAGGGCGCGATGAACCGGCCCGCCGCCGGCGCCAGGGTGTTGCGGGCAATCTTGAAGGCGCCTTCGGGCTCGACGTAGGCGCCGCTGAAGACCCGCGTGTAGTTCATGCCGTCAGCGGCCAGCGTGTCGAGATACCGGCGATAGTCGAAGTCCAGGTTCATCACGGCGCCATAGTGCTCGGCCGAGGTGATGAGGATGGTGGGGCGCCCCTGCCACAGAAAGTAGTGGGGGTTCTCGGGATGGAGTGCGAGCGGCGCGGCCGCCACCAACTGCGCCTCGGCGGCTCGAGCCGCGCCATGACCGGCGGGGAGGCCGCCGATCGCTCCGAGTGCGACCATCGCCGAGATGGCGAGGATGGGCCGCACGAACGAGTGCTTCATGCCGTCGCGGATCCTTTGAGGCATCCAGTCGAGGCACATGGTAACTCTCTTTGGAACAGCGGAGAGTTCGCCTTCCCGCTGTAAGCCGGTGTCATCTTCCGGCTAAAGGGCCCGGACCACGGATAGGTCACGTCTTTCGATCGACCCCCCGCAGTTTATAGCGCTGTACTTTTCCCGTAGCCGTCCTGGGCAGCGCGTCGATGAACTCTACCCAGCGCGGATACTTATGGGGGGCGAGACGCGCCTTCACCCATCCTTTGAGCTCCGCCTCTAGTTCGATCGACCCCTGCTGGCCATTTCGCAGCACCACGAATGCCTTCGGCTTTACGAGGTGGTCGTCGTCCTCGCGAGCCACGACCGCCGCTTCCAGCACGAGCCTATGGGCAACGAGGCAAGCCTCGACCTCGAACGGCGAGACCCAGATGCCGCTCACCTTCAACATGTCGTCAGTGCGGCCAGCGTAATGAAAATAGCCCGCTTCGTCGACGAAGTACTTGTCACCCGTGCGCGTCCACGGCCCATGGAACGTCGACAGCGTGCGTTGCCTTTGATTCCAATAGGCAACCGCCGCCGACGGTCCGCTGACGAGCAGCTCGCCAAGCTCGCCTTGTTGAACGTCGCGTCCGGACTCGTCGACGACTCGAAGCTCGTAACCGGTGACCGGCTTTCCGGAAGTGCCATAGCGAACGTCGCCGGGACGGTTGCTCAGAAAAATGTGGAGCATCTCCGTCGAACCGAGACCGTCGAGAATATCGATGCCGAAGCACGCTCTCCAGCGCTCGCCGATATCGGCGGGCAGCGCCTCGCCCGCGGATATGCAGGCCCGGAGCCGATTCCCCTCGCGTAAAGGGTCGAGCGCGGGGTCGGCGAGCAGGGATGCGTAGAGCGTGGGGACGCCTCCAAACAGTGTCGGAGAATGCTCGCGCAAGACGGCGCGCACCAACGCCGGCGTTGGCCGGTCGGGAACAAGGACGGTCGTCGCGCCCACTTGCATCGGAAATGTCATTCCATTTCCAAGGCCGTACGCAAAAAAGAGCTTCGCTGCCGAGAAGATGACGTCGTCCTCACGAATTCCGAGGATGCCCTGCCCGTACAGCGCAGCCGTTTGCACCAGACTCGAGTGTAGGTGCATCGCGGCTTTGGGCGCGCCCGTCGATCCCGAGGAATACAGCCAGAACCCGACGTCGTCGCACGTGGTGTCGGCTGCCGCGAGCTCCGTCGGTTGCTCGTCGAGTACGTCATCGAGCCGCACGTGGCCGTGCCGTTCGCCAGCACCGGCGACGAGCACACATTGGAGAGAGTCGAGCCCTTCGAGCGCAGGAGCAATCTTTGGATGAAGGTCGGCCGTCACGACCAGAACACGCGCGCGGCTGTCGCGCAGCATGTAGGCATAGTCTTCCGTCGTCAACAGGGTGTTGAGCGGAACCGGCACGGCCCCGATTTTGATCGCGCCCCAAAAGACCGTCGGGAAATCGATCGTGTCTTTCAAGCAAAGCGCGACACGCTGCTCCTGCTCGACGCCGCGCGATCGGAGCGCGTGGCCGGCGCGGGCGACGCCGGAGGCCAGCTCTCCGTACGTCGTGCGACCTCGATCGTGAATGAACGCCACCTTCGACCCACGCCCTTCACGCACGTGACGATCGACGAAATGCTGGGCCGCGTTGTACTTGCGCGGGATCTCGAAAGGCAGGAGGGACGTCATACTTGCTACTTGTTACATGCCTTCTTCAAAAAAACAGATAGCAGATAACCGCGCCGACGACCGCCATCGACAGGCCCCAGGCAAGGAGCTTGTTGAACAAGGTGCGGCTGTCGTCGGCCGTCGTGCCGACCAGGCACAGCGCCCCCATTGTCGACAACGGCGACACATCGACGAGATGACCGCCAACGTTCATCGAGGTGGCAATGGCAATGGGGCTGGCGCCGGGGAGCGCTGCCGCGAGGCCGGGAACCATCGGAAGGAACGCGGGCAGCACGACTGCCGACGTGCTGCTGTACACGGAGACGAGCCCGGTGAGAAACGCAATGACGCCCGTGACCGTGCTCGGGGACGCGATCTTCGTGACCAGCGAGACCATCAGGTCGATACCTTGCGCACGCTCGACGAGTGAGACGAGCACCGTCACGCCGCACACCATGACGATCACCCGCCACGGCATGCGCTTGATCGCTTCCCCGTCATCCGCCGATCTGGTCAGCACGAGCAGCACGGACCCGGCGAACGCGGCCATGCCGACGTTGGCCTTGCCGATCACCACGCCCAGAATCACCGCGCCGATGATGCCGATCGTGATCCAGTGACGCCGGTCGAAACCAGGCGGAGTACCGTCACCCGCTGCCGCTGACGCAATGCGCGATGACGCAGGAGTCAGCGACTCGGCCTCCACCGGCGGCGCGGTCCCCCCTCGAAACAGCTTCAGGCCTCCGAAGAGCACGTAGCCGGCGAACGCGACAAACGCGTGCGCAAGCAGGTTGTAGACGTATGTCTGCCATTCGAATCCGGGCATCCCGTTGCGCGCCATGATCCCGTTCACGATGATGCCGGTCGGCGCAAACGGCGACAGCCCCCCCGAGTTCGCGCCGTTGCCAACCATGATGGCCATCAGGAACAGCGGAATACCGACTCGCGCGGCAGTCGCCATGGCCAACGGCGCGAGGAGCGCGGCGGTGGCGATGTTGCCCGGTCCCATCGACGCCAGGGCCGCCCCGAGCAGAAAGAACATCACCGGAATGGTGCCGAGATTGCCGCGACAGACGCGGATGGCCTGGCGAGTGATGCGCTCGAGCGTGCCGTTGGTGTCCGCGAGCGCGAACAGCAGCGTGACGCCAGTCAGCGTGAGGAAGAGCTGACTCGGAAAGCCGCTCATGACGGTGTTGACCGGCATTCCGCCGATGTAGACCCCGACAATCCAGGCGAGCGCCAGAGCGAGGACACCGACATTCAACCGGCTGAAGCAGCTGACGATGACGGCGAGCGCGAGCGCGCACACCGAGATGATGGCGAGATTCACGCTGGCTCCTGAACGAGTGACCGGATCAATTCGGCCGGATGCATCGCGCGCACCTCGGTGAAGTCGGCAATCTGGTGCCGGCATGAAGTACCGCCCGCGGCAAGGATCGAATTCGCGTCGAGCTGACGCGCGGCGGGAAGCAGTCGGCGCTCTCCGATCGCGCGGGACACCTCGAAATGGTCGCGGCCGTAGCCGAACGATCCAGCCATCCCGCAGCATCCCGCGTCCAGATCGACGACCGTCGCTCCTGGAACTCGAGCGAGCAGCGCCCTGGCCGGGCCGACGCGGCCCATGGCTTTCTGGTGGCAATGACCGTGGAGAAGAATGCGGGACGGCCCGGTGCGCAGTTCGAGCATCGCCGGCGCGGCCTGCCACTCGCTTTCGAGAAACTCTTCGAACAGCACCGACCGTTCGGCAACACGCTGCGCCCGCCGCTGGTCGTCGCCCCGGAGCAGTGACGGGATGTCCTCGCGAACGGCGGAGAGACAGCTGGGTTCGAAGAACACGATCGGCACTCCATGCTCGGCCAGCGGATAGAGCTCGCTGGTCGTGAATCCGGCCTGGCGGCGCGCGGCTCCGAGGAGGCCCTGCGAAATGAAGGGCCGCCCGCAGCATGAGGACGGGGCGAGCTCGACGGTGAATCCCGCCATTTCGAGCACTTCCAGGCCGGCCATCCCGATCGATGGCGAGTAGAAGTTCGTGAACGTGTCGTTGAAGATTGCCACCCGGCGATCCGCACTCGTGCTCCGGCCTCGCCGGCGGCGTGGCCCGCGCCCGGGCCGTCCCTGCGCGACGCGCGCAAACGTTCGCGATGCCCACGCCGGCGGCATGCGGCGGCTGTCAATCCCGAGGAGTCGTTCGTTCAGCCAGCGCATCGGTCCGCTGCGCGCCACGACGTTCGACAGCGGCGCAAAACGGCTGCCCCATCGGGACAGATCGTGGATGTGTCCGAGCATGTGGGCACGCAACGACGTGCCATGACGGCGCCAGTAGTCGGCGAGGAACTCGCTCTTGAAACGGGCGACGTCGACGCCCACCGGACACTCGGCCTTGCACGCGCGGCATTCGAGACAGAGATCGAGCACCGCGCGAACACCCTCGTCGCCGAGGCCGGCCTCGTCGATTCGGCCGGCCATCGCCAGCCGCAGGACGTTCGCCCGCCCGCGCGTCGAGTGCGCTTCCTCACGCGTCGCCATATACGACGGGCACATCGTCCCGTCCAGCGTCTTGCGGCAAGCGCCGAGCCCGCTGCACATCTCGATGGCCCCGGGCAGCCCGCCGTGCTCCGAATAGTCGAAGAACGTGACCGGCTGGAGGGTGCGATACGCAGGCCCATACCTCAGATTGGCGGTCAGCGGCGGCGCGTCCACGATCTTGCCGGGATTGAAGATGCCGTCGGGATCGAACGTCTTCTTGACGCGGCGGAAGGCGTCATAGAGGACGGGCCCGAACATCTTCTCCATGAAGGGACTGCGAACCAGACCGTCGCCGTGCTCACCGGACAGCGCGCCGCCGAACGCCAGCACCAGATCGGCACTGGCCGACGCGATCGACTCGAACTGCCGGACACCCGCCTCTGTCTTCAGGTTGACGACCGGCCGTACGTGCAGACATCCGACCGATGCGTGCGCGTAGACGCCTGCAGAGGTGCCGTGCCGCTGCACCATCGCGAGAAACTGGTCGATGTAGTCGCGCAGCTTGTCCGGCGCGACGGCGGTATCCTCGACGAACGAGAGCGACTTGGCATCACCTTTCATCGCCATCGAGAGGCCGAGCGCGGCTTCTCGAACCGACCAGATGGCGCTCTGTGCCGACCCGTCCACCGCGCGATGGTAGCGATACCCGAATCGCCGCGCGGCGAGATCGTGCTCGAGCGCGTCGAGACGGCGCGGCAGATCGTCGGCGGTGTCCGCGTAGAACTCCACGCAGAGGAGCGCCGCCGGCTCCCCTTCGATGAACGTCCGCCGCAGCCGGTCGAGCGCCGGACTCTGCTTCGTGTGATCGAGGATGAACCGATCCATGACTTCGACGGCCGACGGTCCATGCCCGAGGATGGCCGGCGTCGCCGCGAGCGCGTCGAGCAGATCGGCGAACTGAATCGCCAGCACTGCCTTGAATTTCGGCAGCGGCACGAGCCCGATCTTGGCTTCCAGGACGACGCCGAGGGTGCCTTCGGAGCCGACCATCAGCTTCGTCATGTTGAACGGCCGGTCGCGGGAGACGAACGCATCCAGGTTGTATCCGCCAACTCGGCGCAGCACCTTCGGATAGTGGCGTTCGATCTCCCCGACGCACGCGCTCACCGTGGCGCGGACCTCGCGGTAACACGCGCCCTCGAGCGTGTCCCTGGCGCACACATCATCGAGCTCGTTCGCGTCGAGCGGGCGAAAATGGGCCAGCGATCCGTCCGACAGCACGACCTGCTGTTCGATTACGTGATCGATGGTCTTCCCATAAAGCACCGAGCGGGCGCCCGCCGAGTTGTTGGCCATCATCCCGCCGATCGTGGCGCGGCTGGCGGTCGAGATGTCCGGCGCGAAGCGAAGGCCGTCCTGCCGGAGCATCGCGTTCAGCTCGTCGAGCACGATGCCGGGCTCGACGCGCGCCCAGCGCTCCGACCTGTTCACCTCGAGCACGCGGTTGAAGTACTTCGAGGTGTCGACGATGAGGCCGCTGCCGATCGCTTGACCCGCCTGCGAGGTGCCGCCGCCTCTCATCGTGATCGGACACCGGTGTCTGCTGCAGGCCTGCACGACGCGAATGACGTCTTCGCGGGATTTCACGACCACGACGCCCAGCGGTTCGATCTGATAGACGCTGGCGTCGGTGGAGTGACAGCGCCCGCGTAATCTCGTCGAAGCGCACTTCGCCTTCGATCTCGTGTTCGAGGTCGCGGCGGAGGGCGCCGACGTCGACATGTGTGAGCGCTGCGGTCATGCAGGACGGCCGATTATGGGCGCTGACGCTCATCGGTTCAAGGGTTCAGGGGTTCAAGGGTTCAGGGGTTCGGGTTCAAGGGTTCAGAGGTTCAGGAGGTTCAGCGAGCCGTTCGAAGATTCGAAGAATTCAGCCGCTCGCTGAACCTCCGAACCTCTGAACTCTTGAACCCGAACCTCTGAACCCTCTGAACCCTTGAACTCTTGAACCGACGAGCGTAAGTTACGATCGTGCATGCCGAGCGGCCGCCACTTCCTCCAGATTCCTGGTCCGACCAACACCCCCGACCGCGTGCTGCGCGCGCTGGCGCAGCCGACGATCGATCATCGCAGCGCCGAGTTCGCGGCGCTCGGGCGTGAGGTGCTCGCCGGCATCAAGCGGATCTTCCAGACTTCGGCGCCGGTGGTGATCTTCCCCGCCTCCGGCAGCGGCGCATGGGAGGCGGCCCTCGTCAACACCCTGTCGCCGGGCGATCGGGTCCTGGCCTTCGACATCGGAGAATTCGCCAGGGGCTGGACGGATGTGGCGCGCAGGCTCGGGCTCGACGTCGAAGTGACGCCCGGAGACTGGCGGCACGGCGTCGATCCGGCGGCGCTCGAAACGAGGCTCGGCGAAGATCGCGAGCATCGCATTCGAGCGGTGCTCGTCGTTCACAACGAAACGTCCACCGGAGTGACGAGCCGACTGCCGGAGATTCGAAAGGCCATCGACCGCGCCGGCCATCCGGCGCTGCTGCTCGTCGATGCGGTGTCGTCGCTCGGGTCCATCGAGCTCCGCCACGACGACTGGGGGCTCGACGTGACGCTGTGCGGATCGCAGAAGGGGCTGATGCTGCCGCCGGGCCTCGGCTTCACCGCGCTCAGCGAGCGGGCGCTGACGGCGTCACGGTCCGCCCGCCTGCCGCGGTCGTATTTCGCGTGGGAGCAGATGCTGCCCGCCAACGCGAACGGTTTCTTTCCGTACACGCCAGCCACCAACCTGCTGTTCGGGCTGCGCGAAGCCCTCGCGATGCTGGAAGAGGAGGGCCTCGATCACGTCTTCGCGCGTCATCGCCGGCTCGCCGAAGCCGCACGGGCTGCCGTCCACGCCTGGGGCCTCGACATCGCCTGTCAGCGTGAGGACGAGTACAGCCCGTCAGTGACGGCCGTCATGATGCCTGACGGGTATGATGCCGATCGACTTCGCTCGACCATCCTCGAACGGCTCAACATGTCGCTCGGCGCCGGCCTCGGCCGATTCAAGGGGACGGCGTTCCGGATCGGCCATCTCGGCGACTTCAACGAGCTGATGTTGATGGGCACGCTCTGTGGCGTCGAGATGGGGCTCGCCCTCGCCGGCATCCCGTCGTCGCCTGGCGGTGTAGATGCGGCGATGAAGGTGCTCGTCGCTACGTGCTACGTGCCACGTGCTACGTGCCACGTGCTCTTCGTGCTACGTGCTACGTGCTACGTGCTCACGTGCTCGTGCGACGTGCTCAGCTGCACGTGAGCACGTGAGCACGTAGGACGTAGCACGAAAAGCACGTGAGGACGTAGCGCGTTGCACGTAGCACGTGGCTCAGCGCCCGGCAAACCGCGGCGGGCGCTTCGCCTACGAACGCCGCGACGCCCTCGCGGAAATCGTCGCTGGCGTAACACGACGCCACGAGATCGTCGAGGTCGGGATGGTCGGCGCGCCGCCCGAGACCGATCCGGCGAATGGCTTCCTTCGTCGCGCGCAGGGTCAACGGCGCCTTGTCTGCCAGCGCCTCCGCCAGCTCCCGGACCGCGGCATCGATGGTGGACGCCTCCGCGAGGCGGGTGATCAGCCCCAGCGCGCCGGCTTCCGTGGCGTCGAGAAATCGCGCGGTAAAGATCAGGTCCTTGGTTCGCGCCGGCCCGATCAGATCCACGAGACGCGCATAATTCGCGGCTGATAGACAATTACCCAGTGTCCGGGCGATCGGGACGCCGAATCGCGCGTCGGGCGTGCACACGCGCAGATCGCATGAGAGCGCAAGGATGCAGCCGCCCCCTGCCGCGACGCCGCGCACCTGGGCGATGGTCGGCACCGACACCCGTTCGAGGCGCTCGATCACCTGTTCCATCCGCCGCTCGTAGGCGAGGCCATCGCCGGCCGTCGTGAACGCGGTGAATTGACTGATGTCGGTGCCGGCCACGAACGCCTCGCCGGCGCCGCGCAGCACCAGGACGCGGACGCGGTCGTCGGCGTCGACCTCGTCGCAGGCGGCGGCGAGGGCGTCGTACATTGGCCAGGTCATCGCGTTGCGCGCCTCGGGACGATTGAACGTCAGGAACGCGATGCGCCCGTCGATTGCGAACAACGCCTCGGAAGTGGACACGGTGAACGACCTCGCAGGGAGAGAGACATGAGCTCGAGCCGGACGGCGCTCGAAGGGATTCGCGTGCTGGACGTCACACAGGTGATGGCCGGCCCGTTCTGCGCGATGCAACTATGCGATATGGGCGCGGACGTGATCAAGGTGGAGCCGCCCGGCGGCGACTCGACGCGCCGCATGGTCGGCAGCACCGGCCAGGACAGCGCCGGATTCAACGCCGTCAATCGCGGCAAGCGCGGCATCGTCCTCGATCTCGCGACGACGCGCGGTCAGGACGCGTTCCGGCGGCTTCTCTCCCGCACCGACATCCTGATCGAAAACTACCGGCCCGGCGTGATGCGCCGATTCGGCCTGGACTATGAAACCCTGGCCGCGCGCCATCCATCGCTGATCTATGCCTCGATTTCGGGGTCCGGCCAGACCGGCCCCGAGGCATCGAAGGGCGGATTCGATCTGATCGCGCAGGGTGAGTCAGGACTGATGTCGGTCACCGGAGAAGCCGGCGGTCCTCCGATCAAGATTGGCGTTCCGGTTACCGACCTCGGCGCCGCGATGTTCGCGCTCGCGGCAATCCTCGCGGCCCTTCATTACCGCACGCGAACCGGCATCGGCCAGCACATCGACACATCGCTGCTCGAAGCCGGGATCGCGTTCTCGGTCTGGGAGTCGGCCGAGTACTTTTCCGAGGGGAAACCGCCGGCGCCTCTCGGATCGGCGCATCGAATGCTCGCGCCCTACCAGGCCATCCGCTGTGCCGACGGCTACATCACCCTGGGAGCAGGCACCGATCGGTTGTTTCAACGCCTGTGTGAGGTCCTCGGGCATCCGGAGTGGACGGCGGATCCGGATTTTGCCAACGACACCCTTCGAGTCCGGAATCGTGCCCCTCTCATCGAGCGAATCGAGCAGATCACGATCGGGGAACCCTGCGATCGCTGGCTCGCGCAGCTCTCCGCCGCGGGCGTGCCCTGCGGCCGCATCAACAGCTACGCGGACACCTTCGCCGATCCGCAGGTCCGCGCCCGGGGAATGATCGTCGATGTCGACCACCCGACGCTCGGGCGGCTGCGAACGCTCGGCTCGCCGATCAAGATGTCCGAGACACCGCCGACAGTGGGACGGCGTGCGCCGCTGCTCGGCGAGCACACCGCAGAGGTCTTGAGGGAAGCCGGCTGCGACGAGAGCGAGATCGCCGCGATCGTGGCCGACGCCGTCATTTGAGAACGATCCGTTCGCTCACCCTGCCGTCTGCAATCGGCCGCACCGAGAACGCGGGATTACGCCGCATCTCGGCCGTCACGAACGGGTCGCCTTCGAACACGATCTCGAAGACCTTCGCTGCCCGGCCAGGCGCCGACACCTCGAAGTGGATGTGCGCCGGCGCGCGGCTGTTCGGATAGGAGCCCGGCTTGACCGTCTCGAACGACCAGTTGCCTTTCGCGTCCGATCGAAGGAACAGCTTGAGTCGCGGATTCCGATTGTCACTCGCCGGCTTGACGCCGTAATAACCCTCGTGGTCCGTCTGATAGATGTAGAGCGACGCGCCACTGATGGGCGCGTTGTCCGCACCGACCACGACTCCACTCACGGTCACCCGCTCACCAGCCTCGCCCTGCGGCGCGACGCGTCCGGTCGACGGTGCTGACGCGGGCGCCTCGTGAATCGACTGCGCGGCGGCGGCAACCGCGGCGGATACGACGAACAGCGCGAGTGCAATGCGGAACCGCTGAGGATCCGTCGCAGAGAATGACTGGCGCATCAGGCCCTCCATCCCCGCATGGTCTCATGGCTGGTGGGTGTTCGCTCGGTACCGGACTTGTTTTGCAGGGACAAGACGGGGGATGAATGCTTCGGCGCCTTCAGGCAAGGAGGGTGCAAGAACACGCCACGGCGAAAACTCCCAACTTCCAACCACCAACTCCCAAGGCGCCCACAGCGATCGACCAAGGCGCGAGTTGCCCGCCGCCGCTCGGAACGGTCGCAGGCGACCTCTGGCGAGCCTGTGGCGCGTATCGTGCGTGCGAGGCGGGAGGTTGATTGTCGCGCTGCGTTTTTCAACAACCTGCTAAAAGCGGACCTCATTCGGACCGCAGCGCATTGGCGCCGGTGTCGAGCACGCGCCGCGCCGGGACCAGCGACGCGAGCGCCGACGTCATCACAATCAGGACCGCGATGGCCACGAAGGTCTGCGGCTCGCGCGCGACCGTGTTGAACAGGAATCGTGTCAGGACGGTTGCCGCGGCGTACGCCGAAATCAGGCCGACGAACGTTCCGGCGAGGACCGGCCGTACCCCTTCTCCAACAATCGCGCGGATCAGCCGGCCCGGCGTCGCGCCGAGCGCGCTCCGAATCGCAAGCTCCTTGTGGCGCTCGACGACCGTTCTGGCGACGACGATGGTCATCCCGATGACGGTCAGCAACAGCGCGAGTGACGCGAATGCGGTGGTCGCCGTCGTGTAGAAGCGGCGGTCGGCGATCGATTCGTGGATGATGCGATCGATAGTCGTCAGATTCATCGCCGGTTGCGCAGGGTCGACCTCACGGATCGCCTGCCGGATCGCCGCGCCAGGGTTCGGCGAGTTCGGAGCAGTCCTCGCGACGACGCAGAACAGGTTGGTATTCCACTGCGCGTCGGGGCGATAGAACGCCGGATAGGGTTCCTTGTCGAGGCTCACATAGCGCACGTCACCGACGATCCCGACGATCTCGGTGGGCGCATCGACGTCGATGTACTGGCCAAGCGCCTCTTCCCCGCCGAACACCGTGCGCGCAAAGGACTCCGACACCACCATGACGGGTGGACCTGTCGCGACGTCGGCTGCCGAGAACAATCGGCCCCGAATCAATGGAATGCGCAGGATCTGGAAGTAGGACGGATCGACAGCGCGGCCATTGGCATTGAAGGGACTCTTGTCGCCGGTCCGGTTCAACCGGTGCATGAAATCGGTGCCGCGGAACGGCACCGCCGACGACAGTCCCGCCTCGAGCACGCCGGGGATGCCGCGAATGCGCGAGAGCACGCCCTCCCGGAACAACGTCACGTTGTGCGGCTGGCGGTACTTCGGATCCTGGAGACGGATCTCGATGGTCCAGACGCGGTCGCCATCGAAACCGAGCGGCATGTGCGACAGCCGCCAGAAACTCGTCAACAGGAGCGCTGCCGAGATGAGCAGCGCCGATGCGATCGCCGCCTGGAGCGCCACGAGTGCCTGCCGCCAGCGCGCTGCCGATCGATCCGTGGATGCCGCCGCTGAAACACGCTTGAGCGCCGTCATGACGTCGAAGTTGGCGCCACGCCAGGCCGGCGCCAGCCCGGACAGGATCGTCGTGAGCCCAGCCGTCGCGGCCGCAAACAGCAGCAGCGGAAAGCTGACGCCGATCTCGTCCCCGCGCGGAACGATCGGCGGCACGAGGGCTCGCAGAACCGGGTGCAGCACGATCGCGAGGAGCGTGCCCGCGATGGCTCCGGCCCCCGCGAGCACCGCGCCTTCGGTCAGCAGCTGCGTCAGGAGCCGCCGCCGATCGGCGCCGAGAGCGGCGCGCAACGCCATCTCGCGCTGTCGTCGAGTGACCCGGACGAGAAGGGCCCCCGAAACCGTGGCGCACGTAATCAACAGGAGCAGCACGGCCACGCCGCCGAGGAGAAGCAATGACGGCCGCGTTTCGCCGACGACCCAGTCGTAGGACGGCTCGAGCCTCGACACCTGACGCTGCTCGGCGGGCGCGTTCGGCCGCGCGGGAAAGATCCGATCGCTCAGCGCGCTCAGCCTTGCCTGCGCGGTCTCTACGGTGACCCCCGGCTTCAACCGCGCGATCGCGCCATCATGGGTGACCGCGCGCGTCGCGGCGTCCTGCCGCACCTCGCGCCACCGCTGCATGATCCAGACCTGAGTCTCGAGCGGATAGGTGAACCGGAACTCGGGTGGCAACACGGCCACGATGGTGAACGGCTTCGCGCCGACCCGTCCGATGACCAGCGTCAGTGGGCGGCCGATCACCGCGGGATCCGCATTGAACGCGGTCCGCCACAACGCATGACTCAGGACGACCACATCGCCGCCCTCGCTCGTCTCGTCCGCGCTGGTGAACAGCCGGCCCTCGATCGGGCGAACGCCCAGCAGATCGAAGAAGTTCGGCGTGACGTAACCCGTCCGCAGACGCTCCGCTCGATCCGGCAACAGGAGATCGGCGGGAAAGCCTGCCCGGATCTTGATGCCGGCGACATCCTGGAGGACATCTGGAGCGATCTCGCGCCAGGCCAGCACGGTATTGGCGACGGCGGCGCCCCGCCCGGGCGCGCGCTCGTAACCGCTCCACACCATGACGACGCCGTCCGGCTGGTGATACGGCAGCCGCTGCAGCAGAACGGCGTACAGGATGCTGAAGACCGCCGCGTTCGCGCCGATGCCCAGTGCCAGCGTCAGAACAATCCCAGCCGCGAACCATCGAGTCTGTCGAAGGGCGCGGAACGCCTGCCGGACGTCTTCGGCGAGAGTACGCATAAGGCAAAGTATCCAAGTATCAAGGCGCAAGTAGCAACGTCAATACGTTGCCACTTGCGCCTTAGTACTTGTTACTTGTAAAAGCTCAGCTTCGCTCGCCAATCGTCACCCAGTACTCCCGCGGCACGCACGTGCCGAGAGCCGTGACAAAGCCCTCGTGGAAAGCGACGAAGTCGGTATGCAGAGCTTCACGCCGCTCACGGTCGAGGCTGGCCGCAAGCGCACGCGTCGGACCGTAACCCAGCGAAAACGTCTCCCAGGCCGCCTCCGCATCCGGCTCGCGATAGTACGAGACTCCCTTCTCGAACCGCAGCTCGAACGCCCCGCCGAGCAGCTCCTGAATGCGCTCGGTCCGGCCCCATTCGAACGGCGACCGGGGAGCCGGGTTCGGCGGCGGCGGCATGTACCGCTTCATCACCTCGAACATCCTGTAGACATTGCTGTCCGACAGCCAGGTGGTGAGAGCGATCCGTCCGCCTTTGCGGCAGACGCGAGCGAGTTCTCCGGCCGCCGCTTCAGGTCGGCTGCTGAACATGATCCCGTAGGTGGAAATCACCGCATCGAACGCTCCGGTCTCGAAGGGGAGGTTTTCGTTATCGGCGAGCCGGTACTCGATCGAGAGTCCCTGCGCGTCGGCGTTGACGCGGGCCGCGTCGAGAAGATCGGCCGCGATGTCGGAGCCGATCACTGTCGCGCCGCTCCTGGCCACGACACGTGATGTCCACCCGGTACCGGTCGAGAGATCGAGAATGCGCTCACCTGGCTGGGGGTTCAGCCGCAGAACGCAGTGCTCGATCGAATCCGCAATGCCGCGGCTGATCCGGTCATAGTGCTTCCCGCCAGAGCTCCACACCGCGGCCGGGCGCTCGTTGTGCGGCTGTATCCTGGCTACTTCTGTCATCGTCTTCATTGCTCTACTCCTCGACGATGCACCGGAGTTTCGTCAATGGCGCCGCGTTGCTGAATGAGTCCACCCTTCAGCACCTGGCGCGGCTTCCAGCCGGCGCATCACGTCCTACCTGTGAAGATCGGAAATCCGTGGGCAGAGGCGACAGGCCGCCGGCCTACTTCCAGCGAGGCTGCGCCTCAGACCAACGAGGCTCCGCCTCGCTGGGTCACGTTCTTGATAACGCCCCGCTGACGCGGGGACGGTCTTGACCCCGGAAACTTGACTCAATTGCGCAAGTTCCGAGGGGTCAAGACCTCCAGTCGCTCCGCCGGCTCCAGATGCCGTCGGCCGCCCGGAGGGCCAGAGCACCGATAGTGGAGGTGGGATTGACGGCGCCCGACGTCGTGAAGGAGCTGCCATCGACGATGAACAGATTCGGCACGTCGTGGGCCTGATTCCACAGGTTCACCACTGACGTCTTCGGATCGCGGCCCATTCGCGCCGTACCCATGTAATGGGCGAAATTCTGCACGCGTCCCGAGTCGAAGATCTGTGCGGCTCCAGCCGCTTCGAGGACCTGACGGGCGGCGCCGGCGCCGTGCGCCAGCATGCGCACCGTGTTGTCCGACGCCCGATAGATCACCCTGGGCGCCGGAATGCCGTTGGAATCCCTGGCTGCCGGATCGAGCTCTACCCGGTTCAGATCTTCGGGAAGGTCCTCGGCCATCACCGCGATCCCCGCCGAATGGCCGAACCGCTTGCGCATGGTCGCGTGATGCGCGGCACCCCAGGGCACCGGCTCAGAATCCCCCCACGCCACGCTCAGCGGGCCATAGGGACGATAGACCATCATCGAGTAGCCGCGCACGAACCCGCGTCCGCGATCGGTCTCGTAGAACTGCTGACTGAAGAACGGATTGCCGGTGAACGTCTCGGTTTCGAACGGCTCGTCGAAAACGCCCTCGACGTAACGCCCGGGATGGTTCATGAAGCCCTTGCCGACGTTCCCGCTTGAATTCGCGAGGCCATTGGGGAACAGGCGCGACGTCGAAGCGAGGAGCAGGCGCGGCGTGCCGATGCCGTTGCAGCAGACGACGGTCACGTGTGCCTGCTGTTCGCGCAGAGTGCCATTGCGATCGAAGTAGATCGCGCCCACGGCGCGCCCGGCAACGTCTACTTTGATCTCTTTGACTCGCGACCATGTCTCGAGCCTGGCACCGGCGCGGATCGCTTTCGGCCAGTACACGATGTCGGCGGATGCCTTCGCCTTGAGCGGGCATCCGAAGTTGCACCGGCCCCGGTTGTCGCAGCCGGCGCGGCCATCGAACTCGCGCGACAGGATGGCATTGTCGGACGGCCACCAGTGCCATCCGAGCTTGTCGAAGCCGCGCACCAGCGCCTCCCCGGAGCGGCCGAGCGGCAATGGGGGCGCCGTCCGCGGCGAGCGCGCCGGGTTGGCTGGATCGCCAGCCAGCCCCGACACTCCAATCATCGAGTCGTTCAGATCGTAGAAGGGCTCGAGATCCGCGTACGAGATCGGCCAGTCGTCGGCGGCGTCGTCGAGGCGCCGGACCGCGAAGTCCGACGGATGCAGGCGGGGGAAATGTCCTTCCCAGTGAACCGTGCTGCCACCGACGCCGTTCCACATCGCGATCTGTGTGGGACCGGCCCCGGCGGTCGTGACCGGGTAGTCTTCGCGGCGACGGCGGTCGTTCGGGTTGAAGGTGTGGCGCCCGCGCCGCAGCGAGACTTCGAAGTCCTGACGCCCGGACGCGAAGTCGGCCGGCCGAAGCCAGTCGCCCTGCTCCAGGCACACGACCGAGGCGCCACGCGAGGCGAGACGCCAGCTGAGAGCGGCGCCGGCCGCACCCGATCCGATCACTACGACGTCGACGCGAGCGGCGGTCACGAGACTGGACGGTAGAACGGGGGCATTGCGCGCACGCGTTCGAGACGCCGTTCGTCGAACGGCTCGAGGGCGGCGGTGCGCCGGTTCGAGCGCCGGAACGTATACCCGAGCTGCTTCCAGATCTCGGGCTGCGTGTAATACGCCTCGAAGACCACGTCGCGCAGCGCTGCGAACAATCCCGGCGGCGAATCCGTTTTCTCGGCATGAGCGATCGCAGCCGTCTGCTCGGCGGGCCGGGAGTCGACGAATGCCACGCCAGACGTCTTGCGCGAATGCGCGTCCAGCGCCCGCAGACCATCGATGAGCAGCTCGCGCAGCTTGCCGTCGGAAGCCGCCACTCGCTCGACGTAGTCGAGGCCGCCAACGGCCGTGGCCGCCGGCATGCGCCCTTCGGCCGGGATGATGACGTCGATCGCCGCCCGCAGCGTGCCTCGCTCGACCGCCGGGAACCGGGCCGACGGCTGCGCAGCTTCGATCGGTTCGAGATGAATCACCGGCGCGACGACCGCCAGATGGATTGATGTGCCGACGAACGTCCGGCGGGTAATCTTCTTTGGCATCGTCCCCCATCGAGCCACTCACGATCGACTCGCGGGATTATGTCACTGCGCTTCGAGCGGAATCCACGGTCACGGTTCATGAGCCCGCGGGCAGGTGACCGTTTGATGGAGTGGATCCTGCTGTCAGTCAGCAGGAGTTCGCCCGGGACTCGTGGATGATTGGCCGAACAGCTCTCATTCGACGCGCAGTGCCTCGACCGGCTCGATGCGAGTCGCGGTCCGCGCAGGCCACAGGCCAGCCAGCAGCACGACGATCGCGAGTGAGACCGCCGAAGCGACGTAAACGGCGGGATCCAGGCGCGTGACTCCATAGAGCTGCGCCTCGACCAGGCGCGATCCCGCGAACGCGAGACCAGTGCCCAGCACGGTTCCCAGCGCGCCGATCCACATCGCCTGCCTGAGAACGAGCGTGAAGATGTGCGTCCGTCCGCTGCCGATCGCCATGCGGATGCCGAACTCGCGCGTGCGTTCGGCGACCGACTGCGACAGGAGGCCATACAGACCGACCGCGGCGAGGGCGAACGCGAGCCACCCGAGGATCGAGAGCACCCACGCGAAGACGCGGCGGTCGCTCTGCGAGCGATCGATGCTCGTTTGCAGGGCCCTCGAGAACTGAATCGGCAGCGTGGGGTCGACGTCCTTTGCCGCCGCCTCCACACGCTGGATGACCTCGCCGAGTGGCAGCGGCGACTTGACCAGCAGCGTGGCGGATCGCACTCCGAATTCCTGATTGTTGAACGGAAGATAGAGGAACAGCTCGGGTTCGTCCGTCACACTGTTCCAGTGAACATCGGGAGCCACGCCAACTACGGTGAGCGGATACGCCGCGCGCCAGGAAGTCCGTGGAATGAGGATGACCCGGCCAACCGGGTCGATGTCGCCGAACAAGCGTCGCGCCAGCTTCTCGCTGACCATGGCGACGGACGACGGACCGGTCGACGGCAGCGCCTCTTCGTCCGTGAAGGTGCGACCCCGGACGATCCTCATGCCGAGGACGTCGAAGTACGCGCGGCTCACGGCATTCGCGTAGACCTCGATGTGGTCGCGATCGGCTCCGGTCGGATCCTGCAGCCGCATCCTTCGTCCCGAACCGAACGGCGCAAGCGCGCCGATCGAGAATGACCCGAATCCCGCCGCGCCATGAAGCCTCTCCATCATCGTCCTGTAGTAGACGGCCGCGCGGTCCGGTGGATAACCGTGTCTGCTCGGATCCATCCCGTGGGTGGTCACGCCGTCAGGTTCGAATCCCAACTCGATCGCATTGAGATTCCGCAGCGTCGCGACCAGCATGAGGGCGCCTGTCACGAGCGCCAGGGAGAGCGCAAGCTGCGCAACTGCGAAACCCGCCCGCATCCGGCGCGTGCCCGTGACCGATCGCCCTCCTGCATCGCCGAATGTGGCGGCGGATTTGTTGCGTGCGCCCATCAGCGCTGGCACCAATCCAGCGCCCAGGCCGCATCCGATCGATACGCCAATCGTCATCGCCAGGACGCGCATATCCAGGGGGACCGTGAGAACCGGTCCCGCTGCCACGGTGGGTAGGAGAAGTGTCGCGACGAGCTGTTTGAGCCACACGGCGAGCGCGACGCCGAGCGCCGCACCACCGGCCGCGAGCAGCAACGCCTCGGTGAGGTGCAGCATCAGGAGGTGTCCCGGGCTCGCGCCGAGCGTCACCCGAACTGCATGTTCGCGTCGCCGGTTGACGCTGCGGAGCAACAGGAGGTTCGCGACGTTCGCGCAGCCGAGCAGCAGCAACGCTCCGCCCACGGCCAACAGCACCGATACGAGCCGCCGATAGCGCTCGCGCTGCATGACGGGTGGGCCAAGCCCCTCGAAGAGCCTCGCGCGTACGGTTTCGAGGTCGCTGTTCTCCTTCGGGTGGCTCGCGGCCAGGCCGCGCACGAGCACGTCGAGCTCGGCCTGCGCCATCGCGAACGACGCAGCGGGCGCCAGCCGCACGATGAACGAGTAAAAGAGACCATCAGCTCGCGTCGTCCATCTGGGCGGTCCGCCGAAGTGATTGACGTAGGCATAAGTGGCGCCCGGATACCACACGTCCACACGACTGAAAGGCCCGGTCCCGGCAAATGCCGGTGGCAGCACTCCGACGATTGTCATCGGGCGGCCATTGAGCATCAGGCGCCCCCCCACCGCACCGCCCGTGCTGCCGAACGCGCGTCGCGCCAGCCCGTCGCTGATGACCGTGACCTGAGCGCCCGCCGGCAACTGATCATCTTCAGGACGAAACGAGCGGCCGGCCGCGACGTGAACGCCCAATACCTCGAAGAAATCCGCCGTCACCCATCCCGCACCAGCGACCGACGGTGCGAGGTCACCGACGGCGAGGCTCGCGCTGCCTTCCTGAACACCCGTGATGCCAGTGAGGGTCGTCGAAGCCTGACGCAGATCGTCGAGGTTCAAGTAGGACAGGCCGCCCGACGGGCTGAAGCTGACGCTGGCGCCGCGGGTCCCCCATTGGCCCACCCAGACAACCGCCAGCCGATCGGGCTCGACGACGCCGGGCGTCGGCCGCCAGAACAGCCAGTTACCGATGCTGAGCATCGCTGTGGTGGGTCCGACGGTGAGAGCGAGCGTGACGATGACGGTAACCGTGAACGCGGGCGATCGGCGCAGCCACCGGACGGACTGTCGCGTGTCCTGCCAGCGCGCCTGCAACCATCGTCCGCGGGACGGCGCGCCTGGCGGCGGAAGGTTGAGCGGCCTCGGGATGAACTCTGCGAGCCGGCGGGCGAGCTCGCCCGGCGCATCGAGATCTGCGAGGGCGGTGACCTGCGCAGCGTCCGGATTCGCTCCGAGGGCGATGAGATCCCGGACCCGATCGTCGAGATGCTGACCCAGTTCTTCGACGATCTCCGCCTCACGCTCAGGCTTCAGACCGAGCGCAGCGAGCCGTTGGACCAATTCGCGTCGCCACACTGACATCGCGCGACCTCCGTGCTGCCGGACCTGCGGAGACAGATCTACGTCTCGACCCCGGCGATGCGGTTCACCGCTCGGGCGAACACCTGCCAGCCGCCGCGCTGCGCGGCCAGTACCTTGCGGCCTTCCGTCGTCAAACGGTAGAGCCGCCGCCTGCGCTGACCGGCTTTCTCCGTCCAGCGCCCCTCGATCCACTCGCGTTTCTCGAGCCGGTAGAGCAGGGGATAGAGCGACGCGGCGTTGAACCGCAGCGCTCCTTCGGATCGCGCCTCGATCAGCTTGCCGATGTCGTACCCATGCCGCGGCCGCTCTTCGACCAGGGCGAGGATGAGTAGCTCGGCGCTTCCTTTCTTGAGCTCTCGGTCGGGAAGCCCTCGAAACATATGTCGCAATGTAACACATGTCTATACGACATAGGAGAGGTGCTCGAGGCGATAATTTCGTCGCCAAGACGCTCGTGCGTATCGACCGCAAGAATGGAAACCGCCTGGCTAGCCTGACGTCCAACGTTGGGCCCTTCTTGCCAGACCTGGCGCGCCGCAAAGACGGTCGAGGGCGGCGACAGCTCAACTTTTTCCGAGGAAATGTCGATCTCCCCGGCTCTTGTTCGACGTGTAGGTGAAGGGGACGATCGGGGCGGAAGGACGGCGACGTGCGGTTCATGATTCTGGTCAAGGCGACCAGGGACTCCGAAGCCGGTGTCATGCTGTCGGAAGAGTGCCTCGCGGCGCTGGCCAGGTATCACGAGCAGCTGGCAAGAGCCGGCGTGCTGCTCGACGTCAACAGCCTGCAACCGAGCGCAAAGGGCTGGCGCCTCAAGTCGTGCGCGGGCAGGCTCACCGTCAGCGACGGTCCCTTCGTCGGAGAGGACATCGTTGCGGCCTACGCGGTCATCGACGTGAAGTCGAAGGAGGAGGCGCTCGAATGGGCCAGGCGCTTTCCGAACGCCCGGCATACCGATGTTGAAATCGAGGTCCGCCCGATGCTCGAACCGGACGGCGGCGGCCGCTGAGCCGCAGGACGAACGTAACAGCTGTTGACTGATGCCACACAAGGAGAAAAACGATGCGATTCCTGTCGATTTACAAGACCGTGGAGCGCAACACGCCGCCGAGCCCCGAGCACGTGGCGAGCATGGGAGCGCTCATCGAAGAGAGCATGAAGGCGGGCGTTCTGCTCGGGACCGAAGGGTGCCTGCCGAGCGCGCTGGGCGCGCGGGTTCGGCTGTCAGGAGGCAAAGTGACGGTCACCGATGGGCCGTTCACCGAATCGAAAGAGGTGATCGGCGGCTTCGCTGTCCTGCAGGCGAATTCCAAGGCGGAAGCGATCGAGCTCGTCAAGAAGTTCCTTGACGTCGCTGGTGACGGCGAGTGCGAGATCCGCCAGATCTTTACCGCGCCCGACGTGGCGCCCGCCGATCCGTCCGAGGTGCACGCCCGCCTGGAGAAGCAGTACGTCGAGAAGTGATCCGGCAGCGCCCGGGCTTGCCGTGGCGGATCGAACGATGGTGTGATCGGTAGCCGTGACGGCTACCGACACCCGTCGGACGATCGAAGCGGTCTGGAAGATCGAGCAGGCGAAGGTCATCGCCACCCTCACGCGGTTCGTCCGCGATGTCGGCGTCGCCGAAGATCTCGCGCACGACGCGCTGGTCGCCGCGCTCGAGCAATGGCCGGCCTCGGGCATTCCGGACAATCCGGGAGCCTGGCTCATCACCGCCGCGAAGCACCGGGCAATCGACTACTTCCGCCGCAACAAGCTGATTGAGCGCAAGCACGAGGAGCTCGGCCACGAGCTCCGCTTCGAGCAGGAGGCGGCCGTTACCGATCCGGACGCACGCCTCGATGACGAGATCGGCGATGACCTCTTGCGCCTGGTGTTCACGGCCTGCCATCCCGTGCTCTCGACCGAGGCGCGCGTCGCGCTGACGCTGCGGCTCATCGGCGGCCTCACGACCGACGAAATTGCGCGGGCATTTCTCGAGTCCGGCCCCACCATCGCCCAGCGCATCGTCCGGGCCAAGCGCACGCTGGCCGCGAAGCGCATCCCCTTCGAAGTGCCCCGCGGCGACGAGCTCGCGGCGCGCCTGTCGTCGGTGCTCGACGTCATCTACCTGATCTTCAACGAAGGCTATACCGCGACCGCTGGGGGCGACTGGATGCGGCCGGCCCTCTGCGATGATGCCCTGCGGCTCGGACGCATCGTGGCGGAGCTGCTGCCGAACGAGTCGGAGGTGCATGGTCTCGTCGCATTGATGGAGATTCAGGCGTCGCGGTCCCGCGCACGCGTCGGACCGCTCGGCGAGCCTGTCCTGCTGTTCGATCAGAACCGCGCGTTGTGGGATCCGCTCCTCATCCGCCGCGGTCTGGCCGCGCTCGAACGCGCGGAGAAGCTGGGCGGACAGCGAGGCCCCCGCCAGATCCAGGCGGCGATTGCGGCCTGTCACGCCCGTGCGCGTGCAGCGGACGAAACCGACTGGATGCAGGTCGTGTCGCTCTACGACGAGCTCGCGGCGCTCGTGCCTTCACCGATCGTCGAGCTGAATCGCGCCGTGGCCGTGGCGATGGCATTCGGTCCTGCCGCGGGTCTGGAGCTCGTGGACGGACTCACCGCGGAACCGTCGCTCGCGCAGTACCACCTGCTGCCGAGCGTGCGCGGAGATCTGCTCGCCCGGCTCGGCCGAGCGGACGAAGCCCGTGTGGAGTTCGAACGCGCCGCGTCGCTGACGCGGAATGCCCGCGAGCGTGAACTGCTGATCCGGCGGGCAACGGCGGCGTCAGAAGAGCGAGGAGATGTGACGAGATGAGAAATCGCGGTTCGCTCGAATGGATCCCGGCGATTGTGGCGCTCCTGGCAACAGCCGCGCTATCTCCAGGCGCCACCGGCAAGGTCCCGCAAGGAGACGCGCTCCGCAAGTCTCTGACGTTCTACGCCTCTTTCGACAGCGGACCCGACGCCGCTTTCGCGGCCGGCGATCCGAAGCTGTATTGGGCGCCGTCGTTGAAGCAGCGGCCGGAAGCGAAGCCGGGGTTGCCGGAGGCCGGCACGATTCAGCTGGCCGCTGGCGCCGGACGATTCGGGGACGCGCTCCGCTTCACGGCCAGGAAGTCGCCGATCGTGTTCTTCCAGGGCGCGCGAAACATGCCCTACGACGCTGCCAACTGGAGCGGCACCGTGTCCTTCTGGCTCAACGCCGATCCCGAAGGCGGGCTCGAACCAGGCTTCTGCGATCCCGTGCAGATCACGCCGCGCGCGTGGAACGACGCCGCGTTCTTCGTCGAGTTCGAAAAGCGTCCCGAGTCGATTCCGTTCCGGTTGGGCGTGTATGCGGATCTGAACGTCTGGAATCCGACGAAACGGCCGTTCGCCGAGATTCCCGCGCAGGAACGGCCGCTCGTGACCGTCGACAAGCCGCCGTTTTCCCGCGGCAAGTGGACGCACGTCGTGTTCACGTTCGAGCGCTTCAACACCGGTCGGCCGGACGGCGTCGCGCGCCTCTACCTGGACGGCCAGCCGCACGGCGCGTTGAGCGCCCGCCAGCAGACCTTCACATGGGATGTTCAGACGACCGCCATCGCGCTGGGCCTCAGTTACATCGGGCTGCTCGACGAGCTGTCGATCTTCAACCGTGCGCTCACCGGCGACGAGATCCGGACGCTGTTCGCGTTGGAGAAGGGAGTCGGTCCGCTGGTTCGATGAGCCGCGGCGCGCGCCCTGCTACGCGTCGTCCGCGCTCGGTCCGTACACGCCCGGCACCGGGACGTTCAGCAATCGCAAATAGACCGAGAGCTGTCCGCGGTGGTGGATCATGTGGCTCAGTGCGAAGTCCCGAAGCACCACGGCCCGCGGCCGTTCGAATCGCTGACGGCCTCTGATCTTCAGCCGCCACGGATTCATCATGCGCGATTCGTCCGTGCGGTCGAGCGCCTCCCGGCACGTGGCCGTCACCGCATCGAACCGTGTCAGCAGATCGTCGACCGACGCCGCCTCGAAGGGCTTGTAGGTCGACGGATCGACGTCGAATTCGTCGGCATTGAGGATCGACTCTCCCCAGCTGAAGCAATCGACGATGTGCGAGGCGAGGCCACGGGCCGTGAAGGACTTCTCATGCGGCCGCCAGTCGAGCCGATCCGCGGGAACCCGTTCCAGGATCTTGCGCGTGGCGCGCGCCTCGTCGTCGAACTCTTCGCGCAGCTGGTCGAGCGTCATCATCTGCTCCGCCTCCCCGTTTCAGTCCTTCAAGGATCAGGACATCAGGCCTTCACGGTACCTTGAACAAGGAGGACGGGAGTAGCTGTGCGTCTCCCGTCCTCCCGTCCTCCTTGTGAACGATCTGCAGCCGCCCCGCCGGCGGGCGATCGCGACGACCAAGGCGGCAGCCCGTGGCTGTTAGCGAAACCCGGCGGCGAACGCCAACGCGGCAGCGTCAAGTTTTATACTCAGCAGCGGGCTGTCGCGTGCCGGAACTTCCCGAAGTCGAACTCGTTCGCCGTAAGCTCGAGCCAGTCATGCGCGACGCGCGCATCGAACACGTCGTGCTGCGCCGGCCCGACCTTCGGACCAGGTTTCCGCGACGTTTCGCGGCGCGGCTCGAAGGCCGCACGGTGCTCGCCGTGGAGCGCCGCGCGAAGTATCTCCTCGTTCCCGTGTCGTCCGGGGAGACGCTGATCATGCATCTCGGCATGTCCGGGTCGTTCCGGATCGAGACGGGCACGGACGGCAGCGATCGCGTAGAGCGGGACCGTCACGATCACGTCAGCTTCGATCTGTCGAGCGGGGCGGCGGTCGTCTTCAACGATCCGCGCCGGTTTGGCTTCATGGATCTGGCGCCCCCGGGTCGGCTGACGGCTCACCCCACGATCAGCACGCTCGGACCCGAGCCGCTGTCAGCGGCGTTCGACGCGCCGGCGCTCGCCCGCGCGTGCGCGGGAAAGAAGACGTCGCTCAAGGCAGCGCTCCTGGATCAACGCGTCGTCGCTGGTCTCGGCAACATCTATGTCAGCGAAGCGCTGCACGTGGCCGGGCTGGCGCCCGGGCGGCAGGCGAAAACGATCGCGACACCAGCGGGCACGCCGCGCGACGCCGCGTATCGGCTGACGGCGGCGATCAAGCAGGTGCTGGAGCGCGCGATCGAGCGCGCCTCAGACGCCAGCTACCGTGGCGCGCGGTTTCTCGTTTACGACCGCGAGGGAGAACGATGCCGCCGGCGCGGCTGCGGCGGCACCGTCTGCCGCCGCACGCAGGCAGGCCGATCGACGTTCTATTGCCGCAGCTGCCAGCGTTGACGGTCCGCGCATGATCGGCGGCGTTGCTCCTCGTGGCTTCCGCCTTCGCGCGAAGCGCTTCGGCGAGACTCGCCGTAGCCTTGGCGGAGGCGGTCAGGCGGAAGAAGATGGACGAGCCGCGCGGCGCGTGCTGTCACGAAATGCGGACGGCGTGCACCCGAACGTCCGCCGGAACGCGAAAGTGAAATGACTGTGGCTCGAGAACCCGAGGTCGAGCGCGAGCGAGGTCAGATCACTGGCGTGAGGGAGCTCGACGAGAGCTCGCGCCAGACGAAGCTGCATCAGGTACTGGTGCAGCGACACACCTTCGACGCGGCGGAACAGGTCCGTGAGGTACGCCGGGGAGGCGTTTACCGCGCGCGCGACGTCGACGAGCAGCAGGCGGCGCGACAGGTTCGCTTCGAGATACTCCTTCGTCCGGAGGACGAGCCGCGCCGTCGCTCCGCCATTCACGCCCTCACGCCGCCGATCCAGCTGAAGGCTCGATCGCAGCAGGGTAAGCACCAACTCGTCTGCTTCGAGGTCCTCGCCGTCGGTCCTCCTGTGTGCCCAGTGCAGGAACCGTGCGCGAAGGCTCTGCAGATGTGGCTGGGCGCGACACGATCGCTGGCGGAAGAGCGGGTGCTGGACCAACGACTCGCCCGCGCGGTGCGCAATCTCGGAGAGCACCTCGCGATTGGGTGTGATGATCAGTTCGGCATAACCGTCACGAATCCCGCTCATGCGAAAAGGCTCTCCGCTCCGGACGAACACCACCTGGTTGGAATCGCCAACGACGTCGTCTTGGCCGACGTGCCAGACGAAGAGACCGCGGTACGGCAGGCAGATCTGAAAGTCGCCGCAGAACCCTTCCGGTCCCTTTCCCGGGCGCAGGCCCTCGCGGGTGAGATCTTCGACGAGCCCGACTGAGAGATCCAGGAGACGAGTCCGGGCCTCGTAGTCGCACGAGTCAGTACCGACCGCGGCTGGCGCACCGATGCGCCTGGACACCTGTCCGCCTCTGGCGGTTCCGTTGAAGTGCGCCGTCGTCACGACCGGCATCCTGTCTCGCCGCGCGGCGCAGCACGGAAAAACGCTGAGAGAAGGGGCTCACGGTTCATCTCGAGTCACTCCGATCGAGCAGAGCTGGCTACTGTGGATCGTAAGTCCGCTCCAGTCCGCCACTATCAGATTCTTTCGGGCGAGCCTCGCTGAGCTGCCAGCTCACCCTGGACGCGGCGACTGGAATCGACATCCTCTCGTCCGGGTCACCAGCCACCTTCGAAAGATTCCGATAGCCGGGCACAACGCCGGTTGTGAGAATCGCAACTGCAGGACGAGTGCGTGGCCGATGACCGTGCTGTCTGTTGGTGAGCAGGAGGGTGCAATGGAGACGCAGAGCAGAACGACGTCGTATGTCAGCGAGGTTCTCGACCTCAATCGCGAGTACATCGATGCCGTCAAGCGGTCGGATGTCTGGTGGTTCAACGAGAAGCTGACCGACGATTTCCGCTGCTCGCTCCCGGACGGCACGATCTTGACCCGCGAGCGATTTCTCGAGCGCGCGGCGCGGCCCCTCGACGTCTCGCAGCTCGAGGTCCATGATGTCGAGGTCAGGATTCTCGGTGATACCGCCATCGTCCACGCGCGTACGACCTTCTCGACATCCGACGGCCGCGCTGGATCCGGACGCTACACAGACGTGTGGTCCCGGCACTCGGGCCGATGGCTGGCCGCCGCGGCGCACTTCACCCGCCAGATTGACTGAGCCAGTGTCCCTGCTCAGCACGGACCCTCAAGCTGCTTCGACAGCCGGAATCTATCAACGTCGCCGGCTCCGACCGCTCGCGAACGTGGAAGCACAATTGCGTATCCCACTGCAAATCCCAGCTGGGTGCGTAGCGGTCGGGCGATGAACCGAGGCTCGACCGTTTTCGAGTTCACGGCTCTCAGCTGAAGATGTCGAATCGCGCCAGCGGCGTTCGACCAGTCGGTAGAGCGCGGAGTTGCCGCGAGCTCTGGAGGAACACATGTCAGTGAGAAACAAGGAAATCGTCGGCAAGGTCAACGATTCGTTCGCGAAAGGCGACACCAAGGGCTTTCTTACCTACTGCACCGACGACGTCGTCTGGAACATGGTGGGAGACAAGACGGTCAAGGGCAAACAGGCGATCCTCGACTGGATGGGATCGATGCCGGGCGACCCGCCGAAGTTCACCGTTGACAAGGTTGCGGCCGACGGAGACACCGTCATGGCGAGCGGCGACATGACGATGCCCGAGAAGGATGGCCGGCTCGGCCACTACAGCTACTGCGACGTCTATCGGTTCCAGGGCGACAAGATTGCCGAGCTCAAAGCGTTCGTAATCAAGACCGACGGAGCCAAGTAGTACGCGTCATCGCGCTGAGCGCCGCGACTGCACAGGAAAACGTTGCCACCGTCTGGGTGCTCGCCGAGAGCCGGGGATGACGAACTCGCATTCCGAGAATCCGTCCTCCGCTCTGTGAAGAATAAAGGCCGCAGAGGGGCTGCGGGGTGCAGCCCCTCCGGCTGCGGTGAGAGAACTCGCTCTAGCCCGCGATTTCGAGGTCCTCCCGCGCGGCATCGCGGGCGCGGGTGACCTCGGTCTGCGCGTTCAGCTCAGGCTTGAGCTCGTGAATCGCGTCGGCCAGCGAGCGTCCCTCGTCGAGGACCCGGTGCTTGAGGACCATGAACGGCACCTGCGTATTACGCGCCGCATGGGCCACGGTGATGAACTGTTCGGCATTCGAGAAATCCGCGGCGGCGAGCTCGAGCTTCACGCCCGGATTCAGCACCTTCTTCACGCGATCGCGAAGCTCGGGACCCCACACCCCCACCGGCACGGACACGAGGGTATCGGCCTCTCTCCGCGGCATGGCGGGCTCGCCGCGTCGGAAGCCGGCGCCGCGCGCCGGACGCGGCGCTCTGTCTTCGCTGCCGTGGACTTCGCTGCCGTGGACTTCTCTGCCGCGGTCTCCGCCTTCGGCGCGGTAGCCGTCGCCGCGGTTGACGCAGGTTCATCAGACCATGTATCTCGAACCGTGGGACCGATCGCCACTCCGATCGCCATCGCCCCGACGAGGGCCGCCGTCAGCGCTGCTGCCTTGCCAACACTCATTGCACTCTCCTTGATCAGGGCGGCGGCCCCATGCCGCTCGCCGCGCAACGCGGATCGCCGGGCCGTCCCGTCAATCGGCTGTCGCGCGTCCTGCTGGGATGACTGCAAGGCGCCCCCCACTTTCGCGGCTGTGTTCGCTTGTGCTCGAGCAAGCGGCCCTGAACTCAGACAGTTACGGCAAAATGCGATCGCGGGATAGCCGAGCTTGGCGTATGGCAGAGGTGTCGGGATTGCAGTGAGTTCGTGGCAATCTACACGGCAGCTGGCCTCTGCAGCTGAACGGTTGGACCCGCGCTTCAGACCGCACGCATGAGCCAGCCTCGATGTGATGGACAATGGTTCGCGGCCGCTGACCGTGCTCCTGAACTGTCAACGGGCCGTCGGAAGGAATTCGACAATCATGCAACGCGCCACACCGACATTCATAAGCTGGATGGCTGCGCTGTGCCTCGTCGCAGCAGCCGCATCGTTCGCGGCAACCGCCGCAGGACCACAGGCCAGCACCACCCAGACCGGCACGCCGAAGCGGCAGATCGCCCCGCCCGGACCGAAGCCCGTCGGGCCATACAGCCCCGGCATCCTCGCCGGTGACTACCTCTACGTCTCAGGCCAGGGCGCTCGCGACCGCGACGCGCAGCTGCCCCCGACCGTCGAAGGACAGGTGCGGCAGACGCTCGAGAACGTCAAGGGGATCGTCGAAGCAGCCGGCATGACAATGGGCCACGTCGTCTACAGCCAGGTGTACCTCGACGACATGGCGAAATACGACACGATGGAACGCGTGTGGCGCGAGTATTTCCCCAAGACTCCGCCCGCACGGTCGGTGCTCGGCGTGCATCGCATGCCGACCGACACGCCGGTCGAGATCAGCGCCGTGGCGTTTCGAGACCTGTCGCGCAGGCGCGCGATCGCTCCACCCGGTTTCCCGGCTGCGTCGTCGTGGACCCCCGGCGTGATGGCGGGCGAACGATTGTTCCTCTCGGGTTTCTTTGGCGCCGACCTGGCGAGCGGCAAGGTGCCGGAAGACCCGGCGGCGCAGGTGCAGCTGGCGCTCGACAACATGAAGCAGACGCTTGCGGCAGCCGGCCTCGATTTCCGGCACGTGGTGTTCGTCAACCCGTACCTGGCCGGGAAGGCCTCCGATCAGATGAACGCGATCTACGCGAAGCACTTCGAGTTCGGCAACACACCCGCGCGTGCGACGATTCGGGTCGCCAGCCTGCCGGGCGGCAACACGGTCGAATTCACCGGCGTGGCTGTCTCGAATCTGGCCAGGCGCGCCGCGGTGCGTCCGAAGAACATGCGGCCGAGTGCGACCGCCAGCCCGTGCGTCTTTGCCGACGACACGCTGTATTGCTCGGCAAAGGGACCGTTCACGCCTGGTCCCGAGAAGGTCCAGGGAATCTACGCGGCGACCGTCGAGGCACAGGTCCGCCAGACCATGCGCAATCTGCTCGACGGGCTCGAGGAAGCTGGCCTGAGTTTTTCCAATGTCGTCGCCACGAACGTCTACCTCGACGACATCAACGACTTTCCGCGCATGAACCGCGTCTACGCGCAGTATTTCCCGGAGTTGTTTCCCACGCGCACGACCGTGGCGCCGCTCGCGCCGATCGACCGCAAGCCGGCCAGCGAGGATGCGTTCCCGGGTCTCGAGCAGATCTCACTCGTTGCCGTCAAGTGACCGCGATGCCGGCCGTTCTGCTGCGAGTGGACACACAGCGAATTGAATAGAGGAGTAAGCACATGTCGGACTCACACGATGACGCCGCAGGCTATGGCACGCGGACAGCAGGCGGCGGCCTGACGCGACGCGACCTCTTCTACATGAGCAACGCGCTGGCGATGCCGGTGCTGTTCGGCCTCGACGGCGCCGCCGAAGCCGCACCCGCCGCCGCGGCTGGTCCGCTCACCGTCGGCCCGCAGATCTATCAGTCGATTGGGGTCGAGCCGGTGATCAACTGCCGCGGCACGTTCACGATCATCGGCGGCTCGGTCGAACTGCCGGAAGTGCGCGCGGCCATAGATGCCGCCGGGCGGCACTTCGTCCAGATCGACGAGCTCGCCGAAGCGGTCGGCAGGCGGCTTGCCGAGCTGACCGGGGCAGAATGGGGCATGGTCTCGGCCGGATGCGCCGCGGGCCTCAAACACGTAACGGCTGCGTGTGTGACGGGCGGCAATCCCGAAAAGCTGTTCCGGATCCCCGATCTCACCGATCTCGACAAGACCGAGGTCGTCGTGCCGCGCAGCTCGCGAAATTCCTACGACCACGCCATCCGCAACATCGGCGTGAAGATGATCACCGTCGAGACGATCGATGAGCTCGAGAGAGCGCTCACCGAACGCACGGCGATGATTTACCTGCTCGCCGACAACGGACCGGGTTCAGGACCGATGGCCCTCGAGGCGGTGACGCAGGCAGCCAAGGCCCGGAACATCCCGATCCTCGTCGATGCGGCGGCCGAAGTGCTTACGATTCCGAACGTTCACCTGCAGCGCGGCGCCACCATCGTCGCCTACAGCGGCGGCAAGGCGATCTGCGGGCCGCAGTGCGCCGGGCTCCTGCTCGGGCGCAAGGACATCCTGCAGTCGGCCTGGCAGGCAAGCTCGCCGCACCACGGCCCCGGACGCGACAACAAGGTCGGGCGCGAAGAAACGCTCGGCATGCTCGCCGCGGTGGAGGCGTGGGTGAAGCGCGATCACGCGCGCGAGTGGAAGACCTGGCTCTCCTGGCTCGACACGATCTCCAAGCGGGTGACGGCGATCGATGGCGTGAAGACTGCCGTGCGGGAGCCAACGAATCTGTCGAACAAGAGCCCGTCGCTGACCATCATGTGGGATTCGACGCGCTTCAACATCGCTGGCGAGGAGCTGGCCGAGGAGCTGGCGCGGACGAAGCCGCGGGTCGCGGTGGGCTCGGGCATCGGCGGCGGCCGCGGCAGCGAGCCTCCCGCGCCAGGGACCACGGGTATCACGGTGACTGCCTGGCAGATGCAACCGGGCGAGGACAAGATCGTTGCGAACCGGCTGCACGAGCTGCTTTCGCGCAGGCGGCCGCCGAAGCCTGCAGAACCAGCAGCGCCTGCTGCGAACCTGAGCGGCCGCTGGGACGTCGACGTCGAGTTCTTCAGCAGCCGCAGCCAACACACGCTGTACATCGAGCAGGACGGCAACTGGATTCGCGGATCGCACAAAGGAGACTTCTCCGTGCGCGACATGGTCGGCCTCATCGAGGGGGACAAGGTGACGCTGCGGAGCGTCGACCGCCAGGCCGGCAACTCCGTGACGTTCATCTTCTCGGCAACACTGACCGACGGGACCTTGTCCGGACCGATCCACCTCGGGGAGTACCTGACCGCGAAGTTCACCGCGAAGCGTCACGCGTATACGACGGGCCCGACGAGAATCCTCGTGCCGGGCGGTCCGCCGATCGCGACGTAAATAACTAACGAGGCCCTGCCTCAGACCGTCGAGCATGTCGTGAACGGACCGAGGAAGGGGCGGTCTGAGGCAGGAACCTCGCAGTTCAGGGGATACGTCCAAAGCGCGGCGCCTGGGGATTGAGTCTCGAGAAGCGTCGGCGATGCCTCTCGAGACCTCCCGATACCGCGCTTCTACGTGCCGCTGAGGAATGCCCTGAGCGCCTCGAGCGTCTGCGCCTTGTTCTCGCGCCGGACATTGTGGCCCGCGCCTTCGACGTGCACGATCTTTCCCTTGCGCAGCTTGGCGGCGACCTCTTCGTTCTGTTTCCTGAGATCCCCTTGCGCATCGGCTTTCAGGATCAAGGTGGGCGCGGTGATCTTCGCCAACACCTCGCTCATCGGCGGGCGCGAGCCTGTGTTGACCGAGGCCGTGGCCGGATGATGCCGCCGTTTCGATGGCGCCCAGAACTCGCATTCGGAGCGGCCCCACTTCGGCGAGTTCTTCATGCAGCCGGCGATCAGTTCCTCTTCGCTCGTGTTGTTGCGAGCAAGGATGTTGGCTCGGCGCTGCTCCGGGCTGAGCGGGTTGGCATTCGCCGCCGGTGTCGCCGGTCTCACGAGCCCGGGATCCTCGAGGATGACGGCGCGGGGGACGTCGGGGTACTTCGCCGCGAAATTCGCGACCGACGAGCTGCCCATCGAATGCCCCATCAGGACCGGCCGGTCAAGCTTCAATTCCTTGATCAGGCCGGCGAGGTCTTCGACCTGAGCATCCGGCGCGTCGGTCGGCGTCGGCGGATCGGAGAGCCCGTGCCCACGGGCATCGAACATGATGATGTCGTATTTGTCCGTGAGCTCTCTGGCGAGGTTCGTCCAGCACAGGCCGTCATCCGACGACCCGTGCGCGAGCACGAGCGCCGGCTTGGCCCCTCCGGTGCGCCAGTAGTGGATGCGGATGCCGTTCGCAAATACGTACCCTTCCGTCCATCCCGCGGGTGGCTGCGGTCCGGCGGCCGCGGGCACGGTTGCCACCGACGAACTGAGCAAGCACAGCGCCAGCGTAATCGCAAAAGCTGCTCTCATGAGTCCCTCCAGATGGACCGAATAGTAGCGGAAAGCCGGTTCCGGCGTGAGTCCTACGGCAAGGGACCCGCGACATGACTGCGGGCCTAGTAAAATGTTCAAGGTCGAGTCGGCATCGATACTAGGCAAACTCTGGTGACTCTCAGCAACATGAGGCGAGCGATCGGGAAATGACCGAGCACAATCTGCGGATCCAGGAACGATACGACGCACTGAAATCACAGCGCCTGGCGCTGAACCTGACGCGAGGCAAGCCATCGTCGGCCCAGCTCGATCTGAGCGCCGCGATGCTGTCGCTGCCGGCCGCGGCCAACCACACCGCCGAAGACAAAAGCGACTGCCGGAACTACGGCGGCCTTCAGGGTCTTCTCGAAGCCCGCCGCTTGTTCTCGGGAATGATGGGGGCATCACCGCAGCAGATTGTCGTGTCGAACAACTCGAGCCTGGCGCTGATGCACGACGCGGTCGTGTACTCGCTGCTGAAGGGAACCTGCGACAGCCCGGCGCCGTGGTCCAGGCAGGGGGACGTGGCCTTTCTCTGCCCGGTTCCCGGCTATGACCGGCATTTCCGCATCTGCCAGGACTATGGCATTCGAATGATCACGGTGCCGCTCGGGCAGGACGGTCCGGACATGGAGGTGGTGGAACGGCTGGTTCGCGAGGATGCCTCGATCAAGGGCATGTGGTGCATGCCGAAGTACAGCAATCCCACCGGAACGGTGTACGCCTCCGGCGTCATCGAACGCCTGGCCGCGATGCCGACGGCGGCGGCGGATTTCCGGCTCTATTGGGACAATGCGTACGCGGTTCATCACCTGACCGATGAGCGCATCGAGATCGCGAACATCCTCGAGCTCTGCGCCCGCAACGGCCATCGCAATCGAGCGTTCGTTTTCGCGTCCACCTCCAAGATCACGTTCGCGGGCTCTGGACTGGCGCTCTTCGCCGCCTCCGACGACAACGTCAAGTGGCTGCTCGCCAGGCTCACGCCTCGGACCATCGGCCCGGACAAGATCAATCAGCTGCGCCACGTCCGTTTCCTTCGCGACGAGGCGGGAATCCACAACCTGATGGACAGGCACCGGGCGATCATCGCGCCGAAGTTCGAGAAGGTGCTGGAGATCTTCGACGCCGAGCTGAGTAACGTGCCGGGCGTGAGCTGGACCAGGCCGAAGGGGGGCTACTTCATCAGCCTCGATGTTCCCAGGGGCTGCGCCGTTCGCGTCGTGGCGCTCGCGAAGGACGCCGGCATCGAGCTGACGCCGGCCGGCGCGACGCACCCGAACGGACAGGATCCCGACGACACCACGATCCGAATCGCCCCGACCTTTCCCGAGCTGCCCGAAGTGGCGCGGGCGGCCGAGGGCGTCGCGTTGTGCGTCCAGGTAGCCGCGGCGGCCCACGCGAACGCCGGGTAGGATGATGAAAAAGCAGCGCGTCAACTCCCAATCTCCAACTCCCAACTACCAAGGTGCCGTGCTTGCGCCGCTTTTCACACGTTTGGGAGTTGGAAATTGGGAGTTGGAAGTTGACTTCGGCCTGTTTAGCGCCAGACGTAGCCGCGGCGCGCCCGCACGACGGCCCCGGGGCGCTTGACGCGCACTTCGAGGGTGTGAGCGCCCGCGCGGTCGACGCCCGTCGGCGTGAAGTACAGCACGTAGCTCGAACGGAACTCCTGGAGCGTGCGCCGGAATCTCGACGACAGGTTCTCACCGGCCTTGACTGCCGTCACCATCCCACCGGTTTCGCTGGTAATGCGCTCCGAGAATGCGCTGACGGTTGCCGACCCGAGGGTTGACGACGTCCGAAGCACCGATGCCGGGCGCTCGGAATTCGGCGAGGCAAGAATGATGGCCACGGTCGACGTGCTCCGCCTGGCCACTTCGAGCAGCGTGTCGGCGTCCGTGATGCTGCTGCTGTCCTGTCCGTCACTGAAGAGCACGATCAGGCGTCGCCGGCCAGGAGCCTCGGCGGCGGCGAGGGCGACGGCCAGGCCGTCGAAGACGGCACTGCTGCCCGCGCCCCTCAATGATGCCAGCGCCTCGTCGATGTTGGCCGCCGGCTGAGTGAAGTCGACGAGACGATTGATGCGCATGTTGAAGGTGAGCAGGCGCAGGCGGTCGCCCGCGGCGAGATCCGCGCGGACCAGCCGCAAGGCGCGACGGAGCTCGTCGAGAACCTCCCCGGTCACGCTCGCGCTCACGTCGAGCAGCAGCGTGACGTCGATCGGCAGCTTCTCGTAGGCCACGTTGGCGATCGTCTGCGGCACGCCGTTGTCCAGGACTTCGAAGTCCGCCGCGCTGAGACCGGTGACGGGTTTTCTGTCACGTTGGACCGACGCGTCGACGGTCACGGCGTCGGCGCCTGCCCGGAAGACCGGCGAGGGCTGCTGCGCTGAATCCTGCCCGGCGCGGCTGTCGGCAACCGGCGCGATCAGCAGCGCCGCCGAGAGGAGCAACGCGCCACGGCGGCACAGGCGGCTCATCGTCCGAGCTCTCGTAGTCTGGCGATGGCGGCCGGATACACGCGGTAGTCGCCGAGCCAGTACATCCACCACGGATCGTACTGATCGGATGGAGCGGTCTGGACGGCTTCGGCAAGCGCGGCCGCTTCCTCACGATTGCCGCGATTCGCCTGCATGGTCATCAGCGCGACCTGCGCCGACTGCGCGCCTGGCCAGACGGCCAGCGCGGCGCGGAACGCCCCCGCCGCTTCATCGAGGCGGCCGCTCGCGCGAAGAACCTGACCGCGGACGAGAAGCGTGAAGTATCGGATCTCGAGATCCGGTGAGGGTGTGGTGACGCGATCGAGCAGGGCCAGCGCCCGATCGAACTGGCCGAGCCCATAGTGGAATCTCGCCGCGCGTACACGGGCCTCCGTCTCGGTCTCCGGGAACTTCATCGCGTGTTCGTAGCGGCTCACAATCTCGGACTCGTGAGCCGCAGACGTCGCGCCGCGCAGCCACTGTTGTTCCGACACCACCGCGTAGGCGAGGTTGAGCCGCGGGTTCGCGGGACATCGCTGCAACGCGCGAGGTATGAACAGCAGCGCGTTGTCCGGGTTGAAGAGGCCTTCGAGCGCCGAGGCTTCGGTCACGAGCCACGCGCATTCGAAGTCGTCCGCTCCGGCAGGCTCACGGACGCGGACGTGGTATTCAGCCAGCAGCCGGCCGCCTTCTTCGCGCGTGTCGCGAAGGTCGCTGCGGAGCCCGGCGAGACCCAGTTCGAGCGCAAAGATCGCCGTGCGGCGGCGATCGTCCGGCCACGGGCTGTCGGATTGCCGGAACCCGCGGATCGCGCGCCCGAGGTCCCGCGACTCGGCCAGTGATTTCTGGAACGCGTCGCTGGTGCCGCGCTCGAAGGTGTCGGCCAGCGCCGAGACATCCTCGGGCACCACGCGCGGAGCTGCGGGAGCGACCGGCGGCGGCGCCGGTGCAGCAGGCGTCGGCGTCGCTGGCGCGGCGGCCGCCGGGGCGGCGGTGACGCCACGCTTCGGGATCATCACCCATCGCCGGCCACGAATCGTGACGTTCTGCTGCCTGATCTTGACCGCGACTTCGTGCGTACGGCCGTCCCTGTCCTCCTCCGCCGGTTCGACCCCGAGCAGATAGTAGGACGACAACTCCCTTTGAATCCGCTCGAGCGCGGCCGTGGCGTTGCCGACGAGCACGGTGAAGAGCGCGCCGCCCGCCGCGCCCGTGAACTGCTCGAGCCATCGCGCAAGCACCTGGGTATCGCGGCCGCGGTTGCCGGTGCCTCGTGCGGCCGTTCTCGTCTCCGCGGCGAACTGATCGTGCAGGGTCGAGTCGATGAACAACGTATAGATGGCGGTGTTGGCGACGGCGGCCGCCTTCCCCACCTGCAAGCCCTGGGACCCGAGATCCGGGCGTCCACCGGGAGTGTCGCTCGCGATCATGCCGCCGCTCACCAGCACCAGCGTCTTGCGGCCCGGGTAGCTCTGCATCTGCGTCGTAATGAGCGTGCGCAGCATCCCGAGGCTCGCCGTCGACTGGCCCTCGTAGTAGAGGGCGGTATTGGTCACCTCGTTGAGGAGGCGTACCCGGCAGTTGGGGCCTTGTTCTTCAATCCCGCATTCCCGGGTGACCACAGCTTCGAGCGTCGGACCGGTGCCCGAGGCGATGTCGCGCGAGATGTCGATGATTTCGGTCGGGCGGAGGCGAAACTGGCTGGGCGAGGGGCCGTCACGCTGGCCCACGACCGTGCCGAGCGCGCGAAGAACCGCCGCATGATCAGTGGTGGGCGTAATCTGCGCGCCATTGGGATAGGCCGACAGGCCGACATAGTCGTCCGGCGACAATCCCCGCACGAACTGCGCAACGCTCTGAATGACTTCGCGCGAGGCTGTGAAATCGAAGCTGATGCAGTCGACCGCGAGCATGATCACCCGGCCGCCGACAATAGACGAGGCGCTGCCGGGGCTCGCCGCTGTCCCCTCGCCGCTGTCGCGCCCGATCTGTTCCGCGGAGATCACGCGCCGGCGGCGGCCGTTGATCGTCACGGTGAACCTGTCGGGACCGAGGTTGGGCACCGGGTGGCCGGCGCGATCGAGAACCTGGACGTCGACCGCCACGACCTCGACGGCGACCCGGATGGGTCCCGGCTTGGGCTCCTGCGCCTGCGCCTGCTGCCCGGCCGCGAGGGCGAGCGTCGCCGGGCCTCCCAGAAGGGCGGCGACCAGCAGCGCGGCAACCCGGCTCATTTCTCGCATGGCTCGCATGGAAGCAGGATAGAGATGGTAACACCCAGCGGCTCGTCGCCGCGTGAAGCGGACGGGGCGAGCCGTGGATCGAGGCCCGATTTACTCCAGCAGGAATCTCCTGACCGCCGCCGCGTACAGCTCCGGGGCCGTCGTCATGCCCTCGTGTGCCTGGCCGGCCAGTTCCCCGATGCGTGCGTCGGGCAGGACCGCAGCCAGCGCGTCGGTCACGAACAGGTGACGCGGGCTCTCGGTCCCGATCTGGAGAAGAACAGGACACGACAGACTGCGATACCGCTCGGCGTTGAAGTCGTAGCGGCTCAACGCGCGCAGGTCCCCCATCGAAGCTTTCGCGTCGGACACGTTGGGAGTCCAGAGGTCCGTCGCGCGCAGGGCGTCGAGCTCCTCAACCGGAACGAACAACGTGTCGCGAAAGAACGTGAACGCCAACTCGTCCCAGTCGCCGGCCGCCGCCAGCTGCTCCAGCCGCGTCAGGGCAGCCGCGGTCATGATGCTCGGCCGCGCCGGCTCGTACACCACCAGCCGGCGAACGCGATCCGGCACGAGGGCGGCGGCTGCCAATGCGCACAGCGCGCCGTAGGAATGGCCAAGCAGGAACACGGGCTGGCGCAGCGACTCAATCACGTCGGCGACATCCTGCGCTTCGTCCTCGATGCGGTGTCCGGCGGTCGCGTCCGTCTCCCCCCGGCCGCGGCGCGCAATCGCGCAGACGTCAAAGGACTCGCGGAACATCGGCTTCACGAACGTCCAGTTCGTTTCGTGATCGCTGAATCCGCCGTGCACGAGCACGAGCGGATGCCCGGCGCCGGACCGGTCGTACGACACTCGCACGCCACGTCGGGTCGTGATGCCTTCCATCGGTCAAGAATAGCTCCTTTCAACAGCTGATTTTAGGGAGCGTCGTACATCTCCCGCACTTCGCACTCCCCTTCGTACGACGGTCCGAGGATGTCGGCGTGGACCTGCATGAACCGCCGGGCGTGCTCGACGGCCTCGGTCCGCTCCGACGCCTTCAGGATCGCGAATCCGCCGATCAACTCCTTGGTCTCGGCGAACGGACCGTCCGTCACCCCGAGCTTCGCGCCTGAGACGCGAACGCGGGCGCCTCGCTCACTCGGAGCGAGGCCGCCGGTCTGAAGCAGGATCCCCGCGGCGGTCATTTCGCCGGAGAGCTTGCCAATCGCGTCGAGCAGCTGGAGATTCGGCGGCGCACCCTCAGCGGTCTTGATCATCATCATGTATCGCATCGTTCGCTCCTCATGAACCAGGTCCGGCCGGTCGCTCACTGCGCCGGCGGTCTCGTTCGCAACGTCTGGCCAGTCTGGAGCGGCCGCCTCACGGCGACGATGGAGCGGCCGTGAAGTCCATCTGAAGGTTTCCTGACCGCGCAAATGGTTGAAGGGCAGGCCCTTGATGGCAGGCACGGTAAGATCGAGGGACCTGGTTATGGTCGAACGCTTGACCTCCCGTGGGGTTCGTTTTGCGGACTTCGTGCTGGACGTTCCGGCGTTCGAGCTGCGTCAGCAGGGGCGCCGGATCAGGATGGAACGCCGGCCGATGGAGCTGCTGATGCTGCTCGTGAACCGTCGCGGCGATCTCGTCACGCGCGACGAGATCGTCCACGGCCTCTGGGGCCCGGATGTGTTCATCGACGTCGACACGAGCGTCAACACGCTGATTCGAAAAGTCCGCCGCGCCCTGCGTGATTCAGCCGATCGTCCACGATTCATTCAGACGGTCCAGGGCAAGGGCTACCGGTTCATCGCCGATGTCGAATCGACGGCGGGCGCCATGCTCGCCGTGCTGCCGTTCGAGAACCTGCAGCCAGGCGCGGACGACTACGTCGCCGACGGATTGACCGAAGAAACGATCGTCGGACTTGGCCAGATCGATCCGGATCGCCTGAGCGTGATCGGGCGAACGTCGAGCATGGCTTACCGAAAGACGACGAAGACGCTCGATGAGATTGCGGGCGAGCTCGGCGTCGACTACCTGGTCGAGGGATCGGTCCGCACGGCCGGCGGCCGCTGCCGCATCACGTCGCGCCTGATTCGCGCGCGCGACCAGGTTCAGGTCTGGACGGAAACCTACGAGCACGACGCGAACGACCTGCTCGGACTGCAAGCCGAGCTCGGCGGCGCCATCGCCCGGCAGATCGAGCTTCGGCTGTCACCCGAGCGCACCACCACGCCGACACGTCGTCAGACCCAGAATCCCGAAGCGTACGATTTGTATCTCCGCGGCCGGCACTACTACAACCAGATGACCCCGGCAACGGCGACGCGCGCGCTCGACTGCTTTCGCCGGGCCACGACACTCGACCCCGCGTATGGCCTGGCGTGGGCCGGCATCGCCGACACGCACTCGTCGCGGCTCTTCAACAGCGACACGCGAACGTCCGAGGTGGCCGACCAGGCGCGGGCGGCCGCGGAGCAGGCACTCGAGCACGGCGCCAATCTCGCGGAGGCACACACCGCGGTAGGGAGAGTGCAATTCCTGTTCGACTGGAATTGGCCGGAAGCGGAGATCAACCTGCGGCGCGCGATCGCGCTCGATCCGAGCTCCTCTCAGAGTCACTGGATGCTCGGTCACGCGATCTCTCAGCAGGGCCGGCATGCCGAGGCGCTCGCCGCGGCGCGGCGTGCCCGCGAGCTCGATCCGCGGAGCGCCCTGACCCATACCATGTCCTCGCAGATTGCGTTCTCAGCGCGGGATCTGGAAGCGGCGATCGGGCACGCGCAAGACGCGCTGCTCGCCGAGCCCGACTACTGGGTCGCCTACTGGCAGCTCGGGCAAGCGTGCCAGCAGATTGGCCGGACCGAGCAGGCGCTGACAGCGCTCGCGGAAGCGACGCGGCTCTCGAACGGCAACTCGAAGCCGGTATCGCTGGCGGCCTACACGCTCGCGACGGGCGGACGCGCCGCGGAGGCGCGGGAGGCCGTGACTACGCTCGAGCAGCTTGCCGAACGGAGATACGTGCCGCCATACGCGATAGCGCTGATCTACGCCGGCCTGCACGAAGACGGGCGGACGTTCGAATGGCTGGACAAGGCGCTCGCCGTCCGCGACACCCACCTCATCTATGTGCTGGTTGATCCGAAGTGGGACCCGTACCGCGCCGACCCGCGGTTCCAGGCGCTTGTGCCGCGATGCTCGGGGTCAGGGCCCTTCGACAGGCTCAGGGCAGGCCCCTTCGACAGGCTCAGGGCAGGCCGTGAATCCGTGAGCGCCGCGCGATACGGAGGATAAGCGCCAGCCGCCCAACAACTTACGGCGTCACCCAACCTTCAGACCAACTTCACGGACTACTTATGGCGGTCCCGGTGTTTCCTCTTGCAGACTCAACTGCGCAGGTCCCGCGACGCTTCAACACGCCGATCGAAGGTCAGACCGCCTGGCCCCCTGTCGAATTATCAAAGCGTGTTCGTCTAAGAAGTGGGACTTCACGAGGACTCAAATGACTGCCCTTGCCGTGCCGTGCTCACCGATCTCGATACTCAGAGTCGAGGGAACACTCCGAACGCCGTTGGATTTCGAACTGCGTCACAGGCTGGACGCCCTCATCCGGCGAGGTGACCGGCTCGTCCTGCTGAACCTGTCGGGTCTTGTCGACATCGACGCGGCCGGCATCGGCGAACTCGCCCATGCCTTCAACACGATGCGGGCGGCTGGTGGCGTCCTGCGCCTCGTTTACCTGACAGGACGCGTGCGACACATGCTGGAGTTAGCGGGACTCTTGCCGGTACTGGTCGCCGCACGCTGATCGCTCGCGTGCCGTGGTCAGATCTCGTTCACGCCCTGCGCAAGCTGAATGAACGGCACCGCGCAGGTAAGCCGGACTTCATCGCCCGGCTTTCCAGCCGTCGAAGTCCTTGACGCTCGCGCAGCTCGGGCCACCATCCCGGCCCGTCCCTGGCACTCGCGCCTCGAGCACACCGTTCGTTCCGGACAAACCCCTCCGGATCAGGTCTGACGTGATACCAGCGAGCGGAACCTTGAGCCGACGGCTCCATGGCGTGTCACGCTGACCGGCGACGGTACCGATGTCGACGTACACGAACCGCGCCCCGCGCGGTCCCTGCACGATCGGACCTGCGAAGTCGACCGACCCGGCACTCGCCGCCTTCACGACGACATTGAACTCGAATGCCAGATCCCCGCCCGCCGACCGCTGTGTCTGTATCGTCTCGTAGATCGAGCCGCGCCCTTTCTGGATGCCGAAGTCCACGCCGGGCGGCGGTTTCTCGAGGACGATTCTCAACGTGATCTCCTGGTCCATGGCTTTCGACGAAACGAGTGCCGAACAGTGATGTCTGGCACAACGGACCGGCAACAGTGCAGCCCGCGCCGTCTCGAGCCATCATACGCGTCGTTTCAAGAGATCCGCGATGAGAACTTCGCAACTCAGTTCCAACTCAAAAGAGGTAGGTCCAATCGGCCGACGACTGAATGTGTTTTGGGAGTTGGAAGTTGGGAATTGGAAATTGACGAGCGGCTGTCGCAACACACCGTCATGCCAGAATGAGCGGGTGCGCACGCCACGTACCGTTCGCGTCACGCGCTATGTCACGCCGCTGCGCGAAGGGGGCTCGCTTCCGGCTATCGTCGAGGCTGATGACGATGGGCTGTACGTGGTGAAGTTCCGCGGCGCCGGTCAGGGACCCCGCGCGCTGATCGCGGAGCTGGTCGCCGGAGAGATTGCGCGGGCCCTCGGGTTGCCAGTGCCAGAGATCGTCTTCGCCGAGCTCGATCCGGAGCTTGCGCGAACCGAGCCCGATCCGGAGATTCACGCGTTGATCCACGACAGCGCCGGCTTGAATCTCGCGCTCGATTATCTCCCCGGGTCGGTGACCTACGACCCGATCGTCCACACGCCGGACACGGATCTGGCCTCGCGGATCGTCTGGTTCGACGCCTATGTGATGAACGTCGATCGCACGCCGCGCAACACCAACATGCTGCTGTGGCACCGCAAGCTATGGCTCATCGATCACGGCGCCACGCTCTACTTCCATCACACGCCGGACTGGGAATCCGACGTCAGCCGAGCGCGGGAGCCGTTCGCGCTGATTCGCAAGCATGTGCTGATCGAGAACGCCGGAGCGCTCGACGCGATCGATGAGAGCATGGCCCGAATACTCGACCGCAACGTGGTGCGGACGATAGTGGACTGGATTCCGCGGAGCTGGATTGAAGCCGGCGAGCCGGAGCGCGATGCGGCGCGCGTCCGGACGGCATACGAGCGATATCTGCTGGACCGGGTGGAAAACCCGCGACCGTTTCTGGACGAGGCCCGCCGTGGCGACTGAGCTCACCTACGACTACGCGATCATCCGCGTCGTGCCGCGAGTCGAGCGCGGGGAGCAGATCAACGTCGGAGTCATCCTGTCGTGCGTCGACGTCGAGTTCCTCGACACACGGATCGATCTCGACATGCCGCGTCTGCTGATGCTCGATCCCGACATCGACGCCGAGGCGGTGCGGGCCGGGCTCGCGACGATCGCCGCGGTATGCGCCGGCGGTCCCGGAAGCGGTCCGATCGGCGCGTTGCCACAACGCGAACGCTTCCGCTGGCTGGTGTCGCCTCGCAGTACGGTCATCCAGATGTCGCCCGTCCATACCGGGCGGACGACCGATCCCGGGGCCGCGCTGCAGCGGCTGCTCGACACCATGGTCAGGCACACCGCCCGGAACGATTCGGTCTGAGGCTGATGGGGGTCTGACGCGGAGGCCGGACTGTCCTCCCTTACTCCCGGTCCTCCCTGTGAATAAATCTGGTTTGCGGCGGCCTCATTTCTTCACAAGGAGGATGGGAGGATTAATTCTGCATAGCACGAAGCTCCCATTCACGGATTCACGGCCTGCCCTAAGACTGTCGAAGGGCTACTGCAGGCCACCCCGCACGGAGGTGATGCGCTGGGTATTGAAGCCGAGCCAGTGCATGCGGCCCACATAGCGGGCGTGTTCGACTTTCAGGCACCGATCCATCACGACGGCGAGGCCGCCAGCCTCCGCGATCCGTCCGCCTTCCTCATTGATCACCGTGAACTGACACCACAGGCATTTGGCCCGGATGGCAACCGCCTCCCGGGCAATCTCCGGCAGCGCGTCGGGGGCGCGGAAGACATTGACAATGTCGATGGGAACAGGCACGTCTGCGAGGCTCTTGAAGCTGGTCTCCCCAAGGATCTCCGGCTCGCGCGGGTTGACCGGGATCACACGGTAGCCGTGCCGGCGCAGGTAGTACCCCACGAAATAGCTGGCGCGCAGCTCGTTCTTCGACAGCCCGACGACCGCGATGGTCTTCGCGCTGTGAATCACGCGCTGGATGGTCAAGGGATCCTGATATCGGCTCGGATCGAACGACGGGCTCATAAGGACGCCACCTCACGCGACGCGGACGTCGCGACTCGCGCGAAGCCCTGCTCGAGATCCCAGATCAGATCGCCGGCCGCCTCGATGCCGACGGAGAGCCTGATGGTCCCCGGACCCACGCCGGCGGCACGCAGCTCATCGTCGTTCAGCTGGCGATGCGTGGTGCTGGCGGGATGGATGATGAGGCTCTTGGCGTCGCCGACATTCGCGAGATGCGACCACAGCGTCACGCCGCGAATGAAGTCCTGTCCCGCGGCGCGTCCACCCCGGCAGTCGAACGAAAAGACGGCGCCCGCACCGCCCGGCAGGTACTTCTGAACCAGCGGCCGGTAGCGGCTCGTGCTCAGGCCGGGATAGGTCACGTTCGAGGCGAGCTCGTGCGACTCGAGATAGCTCGCCACGGCAGCGGCATTCTCGACATGCCGCGCCATCCGCAGCGACAGCGTCTCGAGCCCCTGCAGGAACAGGAAGGCGTTGAACGGGCTCATCGCGGCGCCGAGATCGCGCAGCGTCTCCGCACGCAGCTTCATCAGATACCCGTAGGTGCCGAACGTCTCGTGAAACTGCAGCCCGTGATACGCCGGCGACGGATCGGCGATCACCGGATAACGTCCGTTCGACCAGTTGAACTGCCCCGAGTCGACGACGACGCCGCCGATGCTCGTGCCGTGGCCGCCGATGAACTTCGTCGCCGAATGGAGGACGATGTCGGCGCCCCATTCGATCGGGCGGCAGAGGAACGGCGTCGCGAACGTGTTGTCCACGATCAGCGGCAGGGCGTGCTCGTGCGCGATGGCCGCGATGGTCTCGATGTCGAGCACATTGCCGGCGGGATTCCCGATCGTCTCGCCGTAGAAGGCCTTGGTGTTTGGGCGCAGGGCGGCCTTCCACGCGTCAGGATCGTCGGGATCGACCCACGTCAGGTCGACCGACATCTTGCGCAGCATGTGCTTGAACTGGTTGACCGTCCCGCCGTAGAGCGCCGATGAGGACACGACGTGGTCGCCGGGCAGCAGCAGCGTGAAGAGCGCGGCTGCCTGTGCCGCAATCCCACTGGCGAACGCGACCGCGCCGCATCCACCTTCGAGGTTCGCGACGCGCTCCTCGAATACGGCCACCGTCGGATTCATGATGCGCGAGTAAGTGTTCCCGTACTCCTGGAGGTTGAAATACGCCGCCGCGGACTCCGGGTCCTCGAACACATAGCTCGTCGTCTGGTAGATCGGCACCGCCCGCGCGCCGGTATTCGGGTCCGGGCGCTGACCGGCATGGACCTGGCGCGTTTCAAATCCGAACCGGCGGGCTTCTTCCATCGGACGATTCTCCTGGTGTTGACGATCCTGAGATGAGTTGGTCGGTCGCGGTCTGGTCGTCCCGGCGAGTCGGGTGAGCGACCACGGCGGCGGCGGGGCCTGTCCTGATTCACGGATTCACGGCCTGTCCTGAGCCGTCGAGGACCTGACCCCCGGCCAGGAACTTCTGAATCATCGGGGTCTGGCGGGCCTCCTCCAATAGGAAGCAGTCGTGTCCGTACGGCGCGTCGATTACGTGGAGCTCGACTTCTCTGCGGTGGGCGCGAAGCGCAGCCGCCAGCTCCTCGGATCCTGACGGCGGATACAACCAGTCGGAGCTGAACGCGATGAGCAGCGTCCGGGCGGACACGGTGCGAACCGCGTCTGTCAGCCGGCCGCCGCCGTACTGCCGGGCCAGGTCGAAGTACGAAAGCGCCCGGGAGGTGTACAGGTACGTGTTGGCATCGAAGCGCTTCACGAAGGCATCCGCCTGATGACGCAGGTAGCTCTCGACCTCGTACTCGGGTTCCGTGAGCACGTAGCGGATGTCGTCCGCGAACTGCAGCCGCCGGCCGAATTTGTCGTTCAGCGAGTTCGCTGACAGATACGTGATGTGACCCACCATCCGAGCCACACCCATTCCGGCCGTGGGCGCGCGACCACTCCCGTAGTAGTGCCCTCCCTGCCAGTCGGGATCGGCGGTGATGGCGTTGCGCGCGATCGCGTTCCACGCGACGCCTTGCGGGTGGAGTGCGTGCGTGCTTGCAATCGGAATGATCGCGTCGACTTGATCGCCGTACAACACCGCCCACTCGAGCGCCTGCATGCCTCCCAGCGAGCCGCCGGCCACGCCGGCCAGCCGCGTGATCCCGAGCTCGTTCAGCAGCGCGCGCTCGGTGCGCACCATGTCCGCGACCGTGATAACCGGAAAATCGGACCCATAGGGCCGGCCAGTGACGGGGTTCGTGGACGACGGGCCGGTGGTGCCGCGGCAGCCGCCGAGCAGGTTCGAGCTGACGACAAAGTAGCGGTCGGTGTCGAACGCTTTGCCCGGACCAATCATGCCGTCCCACCAGCCGAGGCCGCGGCCGACGCTGCCGTCGCGTTCTTCGGCGCGGAACCCATCGCGCGTGCTCTCTGCGACCGGTGTCGGCGACAAGCCCGCCGCGTGAGCATCTCCGCTCAGCGCGTGGCAGACCAGAATGACATTGTCTCGCGACGGCGACAGCGTGCCATAGGTCTCATACGCGACGCGGATTGGAAACAGCTCGCGTCCACAGTCGAGCGCAATCGGCTTCGGGAGGTCGAGAAACTGCGTGACGACCGTGCCGACGGATCCCGCCCCGGTCTTCGACGCTGGCGTGGCCATGGAGCCGATCATATTCCTTTGGGGGACTGGCATTTTCCTCTGGGGGACTTCGTCCCCCAGACCCCCTCACGCCGTCGCTTGCGGGGGCCCCGTCGCCCCGCGCCGCTCCGGCGGGCGCTCGCCTTCGGCTCGCGCTCTTCTCTCACTTGGAACGCCATCCTCCGTTCTCACCTTCAGGGCCGTCGCCTGCGGGCCCAGTGTCACGCGTCCCCAAGCGCCCTTCCTCCACAGTCAAAAGGGCCCGACCCCCCGGTGGCGGCGATGTATGATCCGGAACTTGTGCGAGGCCGTGACCGTCGACGCATGTCGGGTGTGGTCTTTCGATTTCGATCTATGAAGTAGCGCAGGCGGATAGGCCGGCCTGCGCGCAAGGGGGCTCACGATGGCTCAGGCGACAGTCAATAACGGAGTCAATGTCGACGCATTGCTGGCGGCGCGGGAAGCACTGAAGACCGCGCCAGAAGCCGCCAAGTTCAAGTGGCGGGCGTCCTGCAAATGGCTGAACGGTACCCATAGCCAGACGCAGGTTACAGGGTTCCATGGGCTTGGTGAGGAGCAGAAGCACAAGACCGAGTTCTCGTTCTCCGCCGATCACCCTGAGATTTTCGCGTCGGAGGATCTCGGCATTACGCCGGTCGAGTACGTGCTGGTCGGCCTGGCGAGCTGCCTGACGGCGGGCGTCGCCGCCGTCGCGCAGAACCGGGGCATCCAGCTGAGGTCTGTCGAGGCAAAGCTCGAAGGATCGATGGACATCCAGGGCATCCTCGGCATCGACAGCGACGTGCGCAACGGCTACGACGACATCAAGGTGACCTTCAAGATCGACGCGGATGCGTCCAAGAAGGAGATCGAAGCGCTCGTCGCGCAGTCGCAGAAGCGCTCGGCGGTCTACGACGTGATCACGAACCCGACGAACGTGACTGTCGAAGTCGCCTAGCCTAGATCAAGGCAGGACAGCGAGTGAGCGCAGCGAACGAGCCACGAGGCGCTTGGGGCCCCGCGAGCGCCCGCCTACGCGCCTTGGCGCTTCGGCGAGGTCCGCCGGAGCTTCAGCGAAGGCGGAAGCGCGGCAGCAGCGAGGGAGCGCAGCGACCGAGCCACGCGAACGGAGCGGGGCGTCAGGGGCCCCCGCGAGAGCCCGCCTCCGCCAAGGCTACGGCGAGGTCTCGCCGAAGCGCTTCGCGCGAAGGCGGAAGCGTGTAAGGGGGTCCGGGGGACGAAGTCCCCCGGAACTGAGTTGGAGCGCGTCACGACAGTCGTCATCGGCGCCGGGCACGCCGGACTGGCAACGAGCCGCTGTCTCAGTGAGCGCTCGATCGACCACATCGTCCTCGAGCGTGGGGACGTCGCGAACTCGTGGCGCCAGGAACGTTGGGACTCTCTCCGGCTGTTGACCCCCAACTGGCAGAGCCGGCTGCCCGGCTATCAGTATGACGGCGCCGATCCCGACGGCTTCATGACGATGGCCGAGGTGATCGCGTTCGTGTCGCGCTTTGCCGTGGTCGCCGCGGCGCCGGTGCGCACGCAGACCACAGTGACGTCGGTCCTACGAACCGACGACGGGTACCACGTCGCGACCAACACTGGTGATTTCTTCTGCCGTTCGGTCGTGGTGGCAAGCGGTGCCTGCAATCTCCCGAATGTGCCCTCGGTTCGACAGGCGGTGCCGGCGTCAATCGAGTGCGTGACGCCGCTCGACTACCGCAATCCGAATCAACTGCCCGACGGCGGCGTGTTGGTCGTCGGCGCGTCGGCAACTGGCGTTCAGCTCGCGGATGAAATCCATCGCTCCGGCCGTCGTGTCACGCTCGCCGTCGGGGAGCACGTGCGTCTGCCGAGGACCTACCGGGGCCGCGATGTGCTGTGGTGGATGGACGCCTCGGGCGTGTGGAACCAGCGCTACGACGAAGTCGACGATCTGGCGCGCGCCCGGAAACTGCCGTCGCCGCAGCTGGTCGGAACGCCCGAGCGTACGACGCTGGATCTCAATGCGCTGACCACGGCCGGCGTCGAGCTCGTCGGCCGCCTCGCCGCCGTGCGCAACGGGACGGCGCTGTTCTCCGGCGGACTCCGCAATCAGTTCGCGCTGGCGGACCTGAAGATGGATCGGCTGCTGGACACGTTCGACGAATGGGCGCGCGCCCACGCGCGCGACGCTGACGTCGGCCCTCCCGAACGCTTCGAGCCAACCCGCGTCCCGGTCTCGTCACGACTCGATCTCGATCTGGGCAGCGGCGAAATTCGCTCCATCGTCTGGGCGACGGGATTCCGTCCGGACTACAGCTGGCTCGACGTACCGGTGGTCGATCGCAAGGGCCACCTGCGGCACGAAGGCGGTGTGGTCGACGCGCCCGGCCTGTACGCGATCGGACTGCCCGTCCTGCGCCGCCGCAAGTCGACGTTCATCCACGGCGCCGAGGACGACGCGCGCGACGTGGTCGAGCACCTGGCGGGCTACCTGGCTCGGGGTCAGGCCCTTCGACAGGCTCAGGGCAGGCCGTGAATGGTGAATTCAAGCAACATTTCAGAAAAGAAACTCCCGTCCTCCCGTCCTCCTTGTAAATAAAAGCGAACTTTCTGACCCCCACTGTCCTCCACCTGATCTTTTTACAGGGAGAACGGGAGGTCTGTTTTAGGAAGAACTCATGGGAAGATGAGCGTCATGCAGACTGCCTCCACCCATCGCAAGCTGATCTGGATCGCCTCCGTCGTGCTGTCGACCGCGGCCACGCCTGCACTCCTGCGCTCTCAGGACGCCGGTTTCACCACGCTCTTCAACGGCAAGGACCTGACTGGCTGGGTCTACGGCCGGCGCAGCAGCGGCGAGCCGAACAAGACCGGCAAGGGATATGAGGTGAAGGACGGCGTGCTGTTCACGACCGAGGAGGACGGCGGCAACCTCTTCACCGAGAAGGAGTACACCGACTTCGTCCTGCGCTTCGACTTCCGGCTGACCGCCAACGCGAACAACGGCATCGGCATCCGTGCGCCGCTCGAGGGCGACGCCGCCTATGTGGGCATGGAAATCCAGGTGCTCGACGACGGCGGTTCGAAGTACACGAACCTCCGGCCGGCGCAGTATCACGGCTCCGTCTATCACATGTTTCCCGCGAAGCGTGGCTTTCAGAAACCCGTCGGCGAATGGAATTCCGAAGAAATCACGGTGCGCGGGCGGCAGATCACCATCAGACTGAATGGCGAGACGATCGTCGACGCCAACCTGGACGACGTCAAGGATCCGGCCCTGCTCGCGAAGCATCGGGACCTCAGTAAACCGGAGGGGTCACGCGGCATCGCCAATACCAAAGGGCACATCGGCCTGCTCGGTCACGGCACGCTCGTCGAATTCCGGAACATCCGAATCAAGGAACTGTAGGGGCCGGCACCGACACGCGGCTGAGCGGTTGGAAGCGCAGGTAGGTGACGGTGCGCCACAGCCACTCCAGCGGACCGAACCGGTAGCGCGACAGCCAGGCGCGGCTGAACGCCGCTTCGACGGAGAACAGGGCCACGGCCGCGACCACATAAACGTAGGGGCGAAGCTTCAGGCCGAATCCGTACCCTGACGCGAGCACGTCGAGCAGGACGATCTGCAGCATGTAGTTCGTCAGCGCCATGCGCCCGGCGTCGCCGAAAATCCTCAGCCGGTTGTTCCACTCGGGCCGGTACGCGAGTAACAGCGCCACCGCACCGATGTAGGTCAGACACAGCCACTGATCGTCGACGAACCCGAACGCGCGAAGGAGCGGGACGGCCATCGCAGGCACGGGCAGCTGCGGCCAGGCCGGGGACACCGAACAGCTGCATGCTCCAGGCGATCGCCCACGAGAGCGCGCCGAACGTCATCCATCCAACGATCATGCGAACGTGACGTCTCGGCTCTTCCAGCACGCGGTGACGGACGGCGAGCAGGCCGAGGATGAACAACGCGAGGTTCGTGTCCGGTATGAAGTCTCGCCAGGTGTGCGGCAGTCGTGCGACGAAGAGCGCCCACCGCGCGGTGAGCAGAGTCAGGTAGGCCGGCTCCGCGCGAGGAACGTCGATCGGATTCGCGCGCCGAGGCATCGGCGCAGCCGCCCACCACGACTGGAGGGCCACAACCTCGAGAATCACCCAGCGCGCGGCGACGGCCACGACGACGGCAGCCAGCAGTGCTCGCGTGGACCAGCGCCGCATGAAGAGCAGCGCGACTCCCCAGAAGGCGTACTCGAAGAGGATGCCGAAGCCGAAGCCGACCTCCGCGATGACGCCGAGCAGGCGCGAGCGCCGCAAGCCGCCGCAGAAACAAAGGCACCACCCGCGCGCCGCGCGCGTCGGCCCGGCGCAGCAGCACGGCGAACCCGACACCAAAGAGGAACGCGAAGGTGCCCCACGCCTTCTGCTCGACGAATATCCACACGCCCCACCCGATCAGATCCTCGAGACCCGTGACCTCCAGACGCATCTCCTGGTGAAAGCTGGTGAGGATCATGCCGAAGAGGGCGAGGCCGCGCAGGATGTCGAACAGGGCCACCCGCTCGGAGGCCGTCGTCGCGTCCGACATGACGACGGCCCCGAGGCGAGCGCCGTCATCGCGTTCGAGAGTTGTGCGCAACGCCCGGGATACTCTCACCGCCCTCGGGTTGACACAACTGCTGAGCTGGGCGATAATCCCTGTTTTCAACTTCGATTAGGCGAGGCCCCGGCGAGCCCAGGGCGCAGGGCGCCATGTCCTGCACGCAAACCTCGCGGAGCGTGTCCTCCGCGAGAGGTCGGACTGACCACACGCCCGTTCCGTTGTACTTGTTCCTTGTAACTTACAACTTGCTAAGACACGCGGGCGGTCATGACGCCGTCGACTTCGCTCGAGGCTGATCGAAGGACGGACGCCGTGCGCAGGAAGGCGTCGACGACCGCGGGATCGAAATGCGTACCCGTGCCGCCGACGATGACGTCGACCGCTTCGTCGTGCGTCAGCGGCGCGCGATAACGCCGCCGCGTGGTCAACGCATCGTAGACGTCCACCAGCGCGATCAGACGTCCGGGAATCGGAATCTGCTCGCCGATGAGACCTCGCGGGTAGCCCTTCCCGTCCCAGCGCTCGTGATGCGTATACACGATCTCCTTCGCCATCGCGAGAATCGCGTCGTCGTGCGCGCCCACCTGGCGCTCGGCCGTGGTGATGACGTCCAGGCCGTACACCGGATGCTTTTTCATCTCCCCATATTCATCGGGGGTCAGCTCGCCAGCCTTGTTCAGCAGATGATCGGGCACGCCAACCTTCCCGATGTCGTGCAGTGGAGCGAGCTGCGAGAGTAGATCGATCCGTTGCGGTGTCAGGTACTCGCGAAACCTCGGATGCTCACGGAGCTGCACCGCCAGCACTCTGCTGTAGCGCTGCGTCCGCCGCGAATGGCTTCCGGTCTCGGCGTCGCGGATCTCGGTCAACGACAGCAGCGACTGGATCATCAGTCGGTGAGTCACTTCGGTTTCAGTCGTCGCGAGATTGGCCCGCATGCGCTCCTGACACAGCTTCGCCACAGTCGCCGCCGCGAGCGACGTCACCACGCCGGCGATCGGAAAGACCGGCGACAGGTGCACACCGTTCGACGAGAACAGCCAGCGGGCACCAGCCCACAACACGATGACCGCGACAGCACCAGTGACGACACCCATCATGAGGCCCGATCGGGCGACGAGCGCCGCGATCAGGACGCCCAGACCGAGGACGGACGCGATTTCGATCGCTGACGCATAGTCCGGACGGCGGATGAAATCATGGCGGAGCAGGTTGTCGGCAACCGTCGCCTGGATCTCGACGCCTGGCGTCCGCGTCCCGAACGGCGTCGACACTTCGTCCCCGGTTCCGAGCGCGGTTGCGCCGACGAACACGACGGCGTTCTTGAACTGTTCCGGCTGCGCCTTGCCCTGCAGCAGATCGGCGGCCGAGACGTACGGATAAGCACGATCCCGACCGCGGAACCGCATCAGGAGATTGCCTTTGCCATCGAGCGTGATCGGCCGATCGTCGACGATGAGCGAGCTGGTATTCCCATCCGACAACCGCAACGCGATATCGCGGCGGCCCCTGGCCGCCAGCACCGCGGCGAGCGCCAGGCCTGGATGCAGCCGATCCTGGTTACTCGATCAGCAACGGCACCCGGCGAAGGATCCCGTCTCCGTCTGGCGCCGCATTGAGGAACCCTGAAGCGCCGGCCTCTGTCGCCAGCGTGGGCAGGCTGCAGATGGCGCCGGTCGCGCGGGCGACGCCGACGGGGACGTCATCGCCTGCCGGTTGAAGAATCGGCAGCGTCAACGGGTGCAGCACGCAGCGATTGGACTGGCTGCTCGCGCTGTCGAATGTCATCGCATAGCCGACCACGACGCGACCCTTGCGGAGCGCGGCCGCCAGCGTGGCATCGGACGAACCGGCGAGCGCCGACGCCGCTGACTGCTCGTAGCGATCCGGCTCGGCAAAGATCATGTCGAGCGCGACGACTGCGGCGCCGAGATCGTGAGCGCGCGTGACGAGATCGGCGATGACCTCGCGGCGCCACGGCCACTGGCCAACTGCGTTCACGCTGCGCTCGTCGATATCGACGATCGTCACCGCCGAATCCGACGCGCGCGCGGCCGCAGCCGCGCGCATCATCGCGTCGTAGACGCGGTAATCGAGCTGGCCGAGAAAAGCCGGCCTGTAGATGGCGAGCGCGACGATCAGCACCGCGGGAAGCACACCGCATATCAGGACGAACTTGCGGTCAGCCGGACCAGCAGCGGAGGATTGTTCCATGCCCGAACTCACCTGATCACGATTTCCACACGACGATTCCGTGGCTCATGGGTCGCATCGGGCGTCTTGACGAGGAGCTCGGCCTCGCCATGCGACGTCGCCTCGACGAGCGACGGAGCAAGGCCTGTTCCGACCAGCAGGCTGCGCACGGCCGTCGCGCGTTTGAGTCCGAGCTTGTAGTTGCTTTCCGCGCTCGCCGTCGTGTCGGTGTGCCCGATGATCGTCACCTCCGGCACCGGGCGCGCCTCGATCGCCTTCAGGATGGCCGGAAACATCGCCTTCGACTGCGGCGTGAGCTCGTCGGAATCGAGCAGGAAGTACAGCGTGAAATGCTCCGCCGGCGGTGGCAGATCGGCCAGCGTCCTGCCGAACATCTTCTGCACGTCCGCGTCCGGGATGACCGCCGGCTGGGACGGTGGACGGCCTTTGAGAACGCTGGTCGACGCGCCAGCGGAAGTCAGCTCGACCTCTGTCGATCCGTCCGACACCGTGGCGCGGCCGACCGCGCCGTCTTCGGGCTCAGGGACGAGCACCACCAGGGAACGGTCTGATGGCGCGGCGGTCTTCACTTGACGCGGACCGCACGCCGACGCGAGCGCCAGCACCGGCGCGACCGACACCACGAGCTTGAACTGACGGGCTGTCACCTGTTGATCTGCGAACCCGAATCTATGGTTGTTCCACTTGAATCGCGAGACGCGTTCCGCGCACCCCGATGATCGCCGTGGGAGTCTCCAGGCGAACCGAGTCCGGCGACAGTTTGGCGATGCGTCCCGAAACATACGCGAGCAGGCCGCGTGCGATTCTCAGCGTGAAGCCGAGCTGTGATTCGCCAGGTGCGTAGACGAATTTCTCGAGGCGAACGTCGCTGTTGGGGCCGAGCGACAGCCGCGTCTCATCTTTCAACGTTATGGCGAGCCGGCCATCAGCGCCGGTCTTCAAGCCGTCCGCTTCGAAGACAGGCTGACCCGCGACCGCGGCCTGTTCGACACCTTGTCGAACGACGAACGCAGCACCCGAAACGGTCTTGATTCGCCCGGCCGCAGTCTGTCCGAGTGCCGGGTCAGCCGCGGCGAGAATCAAACCGACGATGGCAATGCAGAGCCTGGTCATTGGTGCTCAGTTAACCATACCGCCAGCTGATAGGTATTGAAGCTCATCCGGTGTGAATTACTGTTTTCGGCCTCGATCACAGAATTGAATGTGTCAAACACACCCGGACGATGACGTGATAGAAACTCTGCTGTAATGCGTCTGATGTTGCTCGATCACACGCGCGCATTCGCTCGGGCCGGGCAATATCTCCCGTCAAAGGATTGGCCATGAAAGCCGCGCTGGGACTGCTCGCTGTTACCGCCGCGCTTTCGTCTGGCGGAACCATCCGCTTCGAGCAGCCGACGGCCGCACCGATGAAGATGAATGTGGTGCTGCTCGTCATCGACGATGTGCGATGGGATTCGATCGGGGCTGCGGGAAACCGGCTCGTGCGGACGCCGAGACTGGACGCCCTCGCTTCGGAAGGCATCCGCTTCGCTCAAGCCCGCGTCACCACGTCGATCTGCACGACGAGCCGCGCGTCGCTCCTCACCGGCCAGTACATGTCGCGTCACGGGATCGACCGGTTCGGGAAGCCGCTGACGCCTGCCGCCTTCGACCAGTCCTATATCGGGAGGCTGCGCGGCGCCGGCTACTGGGCCGGCCACGTCGGCAAGTACGATGTCGGGGCGCCGCGGCCAACCGACTTCGATTTCGTTCGCGCCTACCACGGCCGTCACTGGCTGCAGGACGCGAATGGCGAACGCGTCCACGTCACCGAACAGAACGCGCGCGATTCGCTCGAGTTCCTCCGCGCGCGGCCACGGGATCGACCGTTCGTCCTGAGCGTCGGCTACTTCGCCGCGCACGCCGAGGACAGCGCCAAGGAACAGTATCTGCCGCAGGACTGGAGCGCGAAGTTCTACGAGGGGGTGAAGATCCCGCCGTCGCCGCTCGGTGGCAGCGAGTTTCTCGAGGCGCTGCCGCCCTTCCTCTCGAAGGACTCGAATGAAGGGCGTGTCCGCTACCACTGGCGCTTCGATACACCCGCGCGCTATCAGGAATACATGATTCGCTACTACCGGCTCATTACCGAGGTGGATTCGGCAATCGGCCGGCTGGTCGACGAGCTCAAGGCCCAGGGCGTCTATGAGAACACGCTGATCGTGTTCGTCGGCGACAACGGCTACTTTCACGGCGATCGCGGGCTGGCTGACAAGTGGTATCCGTACGAACAGGCGCTGCGCGTGCCGTTGATCGTCCGGGACCCGCGGCTCGCCAACCGGCGGCGCGGAGCAACGAGAGACGAGTTGGCCCTGAACATCGACGTCGCGCCGACGATTGTCGCAGCGGCTGGTCTGCCGGTCCCGGCGGTCATGCAGGGGCGTGATCTCAGCCCGTTATACCTGTCGAACAAGGCAGCGGCCTGGCGCGACGAGTTCTTCTACGAGCACCCCACCATCACGTCCCGCGATCGCATTCCGGCATCGCAGGGCGTGATTCGCCGCGACTGGAAGTACGTCTACTGGCCGGAATTCGAATACGAACAGCTGTTCAACCTGCGGCAGGATGAACACGAGATCCGCAATCTCGCCGCAGACGCCGGGCACGCGGGTCAGCGGACGAAAATGCGGCTCAGGCTGGAGGAGTGGCGCCGGCAGGTCCAGTGACTGTTGCCCTTCGACAGGCTCAGGGCAGGCGCTGCTGACGCCCAAATCGACGCGGTCAGCTGCCGATCGTCCGCGCCTTGCTCCTCACGAAGGCGTAGTTGAAGTTGAGGCTGTTGAACTTGGCGGCCTTCGCCGCCAGAGTGGCTGCGCGAGCCGAATCGCCGGAGCCCTTCGCCGCAACCGCCATGAGGTAGAGGATCCGCGGATCCTGCTGATTCGCCTGTTTCAACTCCTGCTCGGCCTTTGCGAACTGCTTGTCCGCGAGCGCGATCGACCCCTCGAGCTCGTGCAGCTGGCGGACCTCGAACGGCCGGTTTTTCAGACCGACCTCCTTCGCGTACACAGCAGTCTTGGACCGGGCGACTGCCAGGTCGTTTCGAGCCACGGCAACTCTGGCTTCCTCGAACAGATGATTACGACGCGTGGCGTCCTTGACCTCTGCGGGCACGCTGGCCTTATTGATGGTGGTGACAGCTTCCGTGTACTTCGCGAGCGCCTCGTCCAGCCGCCCCGCCTCGCGGAGCACGTCACCAATCAACGTGAGGTCCCCTGACATCGTCGCGAGGTCGCCAGCCGTTTCTGCGAGGGTGTAGGCGGCTTTGATCTCCGCGATCGCCTTGTCGGTGGCGTTCTCGTGGACGTAGGTCGCGGCCGTCCAGATCTTCGCCTGACGGCGCTCGCCCGTGCTGCGCGCGATCTTCTCGAGCTTCGCGAACGTCGCCCGCGCCGCGTCATGACGATCCATGAAGAGCTGGTCGTTGCCAATCCCCACGTACAACGCGGAGAAGTTCGGATCGATCGCCAGCGCCTTCTCGTACATCTTGATCGACTCGTCGAAGCGTCCCATCTTCATCAGCAGTTCGGCGTACGAGTCGTACGGATTGGGATCGTTCGGAATCAGCTCGACGTACTTCTTGAACGCGTTCTCGGATTCGGTGTACCGGTCCTGGAAGCGATAGGCGTATCCGAGCTGGTTGTACGGTTGCGAGAACGACGGATTGATGGCTGTGGCTTTCGTGAACGCGGCGATGGCCTTCTCGTAGTCCTGGCGGCCGAAGTAGGCGTTGCCGAGCAGATTGTGCGCTCGCTCGTCGTCCGGGAAGAGACGCACCAGCTCGATGTAGTGCGAGAGGACGGTCGCGGGCTCACCCTTCGCCCCTGCATCGAGTGCCAGGATGATTCGCCGCTCCCCTTCGCTGACCCGGTCGGCGAGCGCCACCGCGCGCGCCGTGGCCTCGAGGAACTCCTTCGTCGTACCGGACGTGTTCGCAACGCCGACATGAGCAAGCGCAAGACCGGGGTCTTTCGTTGCCGCCTCCTTGTACAAGCGATTGGCGTCTACGGCGCGGAGCTTTTCGGCGAGGTCGCGCGCCTGGAGATACAGCTTGCGGGCCTCTTCAGATGACGTCGTCACCGGAATCTTTTTCGGTGCCGGAGCGCCTTGTCCGTGCGCCGGGCCGACGCCGATGGTCAGCGCGCAGAGGACAACACCCGCCATCCGGACCGTGCATGTCATGAGACGCATCGATCACCTTCCCTTTCGGTTGTTGACCGGAGACGCTATGCCGGAACCTGCGCGCATCCAATCGGATTGGGGTGAGTTGCGGGCAGCGAGGGACGAGCCGCAAAGGGCCTGCCCTGAGCTGGTCGAAGGGCCTGGTCGAAAGAGCTTGTCACTTACAAAGTCGGTCGCTCGCGCTCAAGTCTGATCGTTCGCGGCTAACCGCCCGCCGGATTCTGGCCGGGATTCTCAGTGTTTTCTGGCACATCTCTTGACCATTGGAGGGTGTCTCCCGTGCGGCTCCCTGAATAGGGTAGGAGGTCATCCGATGATCCGTTTCGTTCCGGCGGCAGCCCTGGCAGTCGCGTTGATGCCCTGGGCGGCGGCCGCACAAAGCACGGTGTTCACGGTCACGACGGCAACTGCCGACGTCCACAAGTCTCCGAGCGTCGGCAGCCCGACGATCGGACAGGCATTGCGCGGGCGCGAGCTCGCGGTCACGCGTGAGGTCGGCGATTGGGTGCGAGTGTCATGGCCCTCCGGGCCCGATGGCGCCGGATACGTGCGGCGCAGCCTGGGATCGCTCTCGCGTCCTGCCGCCGGTGTCGCCGGACCGGCGGCCTCTTCTTCAGCGGTTGAACCCGGCTGCGCAGTCGGCGGTCGACGTTCGAAGCGACATCGCCGCGGTTCAACGATCGAGCCTGCCGGTCCAGCGCAAGGCGCCGGCGTACCGGCTGCCGTCGCACGTGATCGGCCTTGGCGGGCTGATGAATGGCTCGGAGATCGGCTTCGGCGCCTCCGGACGCGCGTGGACGAGCAGCCGACTGGGCGTGCAAGTCGAACTGTCGCGGTTCTCGCGCACCGACGCATTGACGCTGGGCCGGGTGAACTCGGTCGTCTTTGCTCCGAGCGTGATCTATTCGGTGCGAAGCCTCGTGAGGGATTCGTTCTGGGTTCGACCCTATTTCGGCGGAGGCGCCAAGCTATCGCGTTCGACGCACAGCATCGACGCCGTGCCGGAGTCGCTCTCGGAGAACAAGACGTCCTGGCAGGTGCTGGGCGGCGGCGAGCTGACATTGCCGAACGCGCCGCGATTCGCGCTCAGCGCGGACGTCCGCTACGATTCCTCTGACGCGCCGTTCGCCGGTTTCGAATTCGGCGGCCTGGGCTTTGCCATCGCGGGCCACTGGTACGTGAAGTAGGCGACAAGATCGCGGGCACGCGGCGATCGCTCCCACGCTTGACCCGCGACACGGGAAGCTGGGACGATTGCCGCTATGACCCAGACGAATGCCAACGTAGTCAGCGCCTCCACGACCGCGGCGAAGCTGCCCGACGGCGTCATCGGCCTCGATCAGCTCGAGTCATCCGATCCGGTCAGCGGGTGCCGCGTCTTCACCCACTACAACGGCCCGACCGATCAATTGAGCGGGCTGTGCGCCGGCATGTGCGTGCTCGATCCAGGGTCGAGCCCGCATCCGCCCCATCAGCATCCCGAAGAAGAGTTCATGATCGTCGCGTCCGGCACGGGGGAAATCTTCTGCGGCGGCCAGACGACCCAGGTGGGACCCGGCGCGGTGATGTATTGCGCCGGAGAGACGATTCACGGGATCACGAATACCGGCAAGGTGCCGTTGACCTTCTACTGGTCCAAGTGGCTGGCGAAGTGAACCGGGGCGGGACGGGCCTGCCCTGAGCCTGTCGAAGGGCCTGCCCTGAGCGTGTCGAAGGGCCGGCGTCTGTACGTGTCTGGTCAGTCCCGCTCGATGACCTCGAAGACATAGCCGTTCACCGGCTCGCGAAAGAAGAACCGCTCGAACGGCGTCGCGCGGAGCGGCGCGATCAATTCGGCGCCGTGCTGCCGGAGGCGCCGCTTGAGCTCCTCGAATCCGGTTCGGGGGTGGAAGACCGCCACATGGCGCCCGAACTCCTGCTCGAACGGCGAGACCGCGAATCCTTCGACATGGAACACATGAATCTGCTGGCCATTCCCGATGTTCAGCCAGACGGTCTCGCAGGGAATATTCTCCGGCACCGGTTCGCGGGCGTACCCGAGGGTGTTCTCGAGAAACGAGGCCGTCTTCTCGACGGCGAGGGATGGCAGCGTCAGATGAGCCAGACCCATGAGGAGGGCAAGGATACCGCAGCATCGGGCGCCACGACGATCGCGATGCGAGCGGGGCCCCGATGTAACATAATCCCGATTCCCCAACGATTCATGACGGAGCCTTCGTGACCGCTACAGATCTCGTCGATCGGCTCGCCGGGCACAAGACGCTTGGCGCGGCGCCGCGCGAGGAGCTCGCCTGGCTGGCCGAGCACGGGTCGCTTCGACGTCTCAATCCGGGAGAGGTGCTCAGCGCCAAAGGCGTCCCGGTCACGGGCCTCTTCGTGATACTGAGCGGCCGCCTCGCCATCTTCGCCGACCGCGCCGGCGGGATGCACAAATTGATCGAATGGCATGCCGGGGAAGTCACCGGCATGCTGCCCTACTCGCGCCTGGTCAGTCCGCCCGGCGACTCGGTCGCGCAGGAGCCGGCGGACATTCTCTCGGTCCCTCGCGACGACTTCGCCACGATGATTCGCGAGTGCCCCGAGGTCACTTCGATCCTCGTCCACAGGATGGTCGATCGGGCGAGGCTCTTCACCTCGAGCGGCCTGCACGACGAGAAGATGATCTCGCTCGGCAAACTGTCCGCCGGACTGGCCCACGAACTGAACAACCCGGCCTCCGCCATCGAACGAAGCGCGTGCCTGCTCGAGGATCGGCTGGAGGAGGCTGAGCAGGCGACCCGCGCGCTCGGCGCGGCGAACCTGACGGATGCTCAGCTCGCCGCGGTCGATGCGGTGCGCACCGCCTGTGCCACCACGCGAACGCCCGGCGTGCTGTCGCCGATCCAGCAGGCGGAGCGCGAGGACGCCATCGCCGACTGGCTCGAGGATCACGGGGTCGACGCCGCAATTGCCGGACCGCTTGGCGACGCCCCGCTGACGCTCGAAGCGCTCGATCGCATCGCGCTCGCCGTCAGCGGACCCTCGCTCGGCGTGGCCCTGCGGTTCATTGCCGCGGGTTGCTCGGTACGCGCGCTGGCGTCGGAGATTCAGGAGGCCGCGACGCGGATCACCGGACTGGTCACAGCCATAAAGGGATTCACGCACATGGATCAGGCGGCGGTCGCCGAACCGGTGGACCTGGCGTCGAGTCTTGCCAACACGGTTACGGTGCTGACCGCGAAGGCGCGGGCGAAGTCGGTCGCAGTCGCGGTCAACGTCGACCCCGCTCTTCCGCGGGTGCGCGGGTTCGTCGGCGAGCTGAACCAGATCTGGTCGAACCTGATCGACAACGCGCTCGATGCGGTGCCCGACTCGGGCCGCGTCGAGGTGAACGCAACGACCTATGACCCCCAGCACGTCGTCGTGCGGATCATCGACAACGGGCCTGGCATTCCCGCCGAGAGCCGCGACCGGATCTTCGACCCGTTCTTCACCACCAAGCCGGTTGGTAAAGGAACCGGGCTTGGCCTCGATATCGTCCGCCGTCTGGTGAGCCACAACGAAGCTGCTATCGAGGTCGAGTCGAACCCTGGACGCACGGAGTTTCGAGTGTTCCTTTCGATCAACGCAAGACAATGGAGGCGCGGAACGCGCATGAACAAGCCCGCACTCCTTGTCGTGGACGACGATGCGCAGGTGCTGGCGGCGGTGCGCCGCGATCTGCGCGGAAAGTACCGCGAGTCCTACACCATCATCAGCGCGACGTCGGGTGAAGAGGCGCTGGCCACCGTCCGCGAACTGAAGGCGCGGGGCGACGAGCTGGCCTTGGTCGTCAGCGACCAGCGAATGCCGGGCATGCAGGGAACCGACGTGCTCGCCGAGTCGCTTGAAATTTATCCACTAGCCAAGCGCGTGCTGCTCACGGCCTACTCGGACATGGACGCGACGGTCAAGGCGATCAACGTCGCCCGTCTCGATTACTACCTGGCGAAGCCGTGGGATCCGCCCGAGGACCGCCTGTTCCCGGTCGTCGACGATCTGCTCGAGACGTGGCAGGTCGAGCGTCCCCCGGAAGAGAAGGGGCTGCGGCTGCTCGGCAATCAGTGGTCGCCCCGATCGCACGCGATCAAGGACTTTCTCGCGGCCAATCTGATTCCCTACCGGTGGCTGGACGTGGCGCGCAGCCCCGAGGCGCGCGGCCTGCTCGACGCAACAGGGATCGCCGACAGCGATCTTCCGGCGCTGGTCTTCGAGGATGGATCGAAGCTGATCAATCCCGAGCCGCTTCAGGTGGCCGAGCGCCTGGGGAAATCGCTGGCGGCCGCGCACAACCTCTACGACCTCGTCATTGTCGGCGCCGGCCCTTCGGGTCTGGCAGCGGCAGTGTACGGCGCGTCAGAGGGGTTGCGCACGTTATTGCTCGATCGGCATGCGCCCGGCGGTCAGGCGGGCACCAGCTCGAGGATCGAGAACTATCTCGGATTTCCCTCCGGCGTCAGCGGCAGCGAGTTGACCCGCCGCGCCTTGGCACAGGCGCAGCGGCTGGGCGCCGAGTTCCTCGTGCCGCTCGAAGTGACCGGCGTGTCCATCGACGCAGGATACAAGCATCTCACCCTCAGCGACGGCCGCAAGATCGTCACCCGGACGCTTCTGGCGGCCACCGGCATGGAATATCGCGAGCACCCGGCGGCGGGCGTGTCGGCGCTGACGGGCGCAGGCGTGTATTACGGAGCTGCGACCACCGAGGCGCCGGTGTGCGGCCAGAAGCGGGTGCTCGTCATCGGCGGCGGGAACTCCGCGGGACAGGCGGCCATGTATCTCGCGCGCTACGCGCAGGAGGTGCAGATCGTCGTGCGTCGCGATTCGCTCCGCGACACCATGTCGCAATACCTGATCGAGCAGATCGGCAAGACGCCCAATATCCATCTCAGAGCCCGGACCGAGCTCGAGCGCGTCGAGGGGAACGAACGTGTTGAACGCGTGACCCTCAAGGCGGACGACGGTACGAGTCAGGTGGAAGACGTCCACGCGGTGTTCGTGTTCATCGGGACCAAACCGCGAAGCGGCTGGCTCCCGGCCGCCGTGGTGCGCGACGACAAGGGGTTCGTCATCACCGGCAGGGACCTGTCTGCGACATCCGAGTACTCCCGGCTCTGGAAGGAGCGCCGCGAGCCGATGTCGCTCGAGACCAGCGTGCCTGGAGTGTTCGCGGCCGGCGACGTGCGCGCCGGCGCGATGAACCGCGTGGCCTCAGCGGTCGGCGAAGGATCGATGGTGGTGCGCTACGCTCACGAGTACCTTGCGCTGACCTGAGGGCCTTTCAGGTGTCCGCAAGACGCCGCCCGGCCATCGTGTGTTCGATGACCGGGCAGTGCCCGACCCCGCCTACTGCGCCTTCCGCTGGTGCAGTGAGAACGCCGCGCCCTGGGGATCCCTGGCATTGACCACCATGTCGCCGCCGGGAACCTCCATCGGCCCGTTGAGGATCTTGCCGCCGTTGGCCTTGATCCGCTCGACCGCGGCGTTGATGTCGGGCACGCGGAAGTAGATCATCCAGTGCGGCGGCACCTGCGCCATTTCAGGCGGCTTGTTCATCATGCCGCCGATCATTCCGACGGGCCGGTTGAAGATGTAGTACTTCCCCATCGGCCCCATGTCCATCTCCTCGCCGGGCTGCCAGCCGAAGATCTCGCGATAGAACTTCATCGCCGCAGCCGCATCCGTCGTCATCAGCTCGTGCCACGACGCCTCGCCCACTTCCGGGGGCGCCTCGGGACGTTCCTCGGTCGGAGTCGGCTGAATGATGTAGAACGCGGCGCCCTGCGGATCTTGCATCATCTGCAGGCGGCCGACCGTCGGCACGTCGATCACAGGTGACAGCTCGCTGCCGCCGAGCCGCTGGATGTGTTTCACGGCATCCTCGAGTTTCGGCACCGCGACATACATCGCCCAGAACGGTGGCGCGTGCATCTCTGCCGGCTTCTCCATCAGCCCGGCGACCTGAACGTCACCGCGCCGCTTGAAGACCTTGTAGGGCTTGGGCGATTGAGGAAACGGCGCCGATGACCAGCCAACCACGTTGTCGTAGAACTTTTCGGCAGCTGAGATGTTGGTGGTCATCAATTCGTGCCAGACCGGCCGTCCGAGCAGCGTTGAGGCAATCGTCGTCATTGCTGGACCTCCTGCATCGAAAGCATGAATATGATGCACACCACCTGCCGTCAAGGCCGTCGGTAGCGCGGCGGGCGAGACTCGACTGCGGCGAGAATGTCAGCCATACGAGCGGCGCCTCGTGGCGTGAGCAGCAACCACTTCACGGCCTCAACACTTTCTCGTATCGCCACACCTCCAGCGGGAATGTGCCTTCGGAGGTCTCCGCCAGATTGCGCATCGTGCCCACCCGCTGCCATCCGCTCTTCTCATAGAATCGCGCCGCTCGCGCGTTGCCGATCGCGCACGCCAGCCACGCCGTGTCGATACCGCTCGCCAACAGCCGCGCTTCCGCATCGGCCATCAGCGCGGCGGCCGCGCCGGACCCGCGGGCCGCGGCCGTGACGAAGAGCTGATACACCTCGGTTCCCTTGACGATGCAGAACCCCAGCGGCGAGCCGGGCGGACCCACCACCCGGATATCCGGCAGCGCCGCGCGCAGTCTGTCCCTGAAGTTCTCGAGGGTCCGCAGGCGCGTCAGCGCCGGCGGGACGATCGCCGCATGCGACTCGTGCCAGCTGTCGAACCACACCCGTGCGAGGTGACCGATCTCGGATGCTTCGGCGGCTCTTACCCGCATGCGGACATTGTCGCCGGGTCACCGTCTTCTTCGGGTTGACATTCGACCCGTCGTCGGCGATGCTCGGAGCGGATGCCGACCAGAGACGACGAGGACTTCGCCCGGGAGATCCAGGCGCATCTCGATCTGGAAGCCGATCGGCTGAGTGCCGATGGGCTGGTGCCGGACCAGGCTCGACAGGCGGCGCAGCGCGCCTTCGGCAACGTGACCGCGGCGCGGGAGCGCTTTCACGAAGCCTCGCGCTGGATGTGGTTCGAGCAGCTGGTTCAGGATCTGCGCTACGGCTGCCGCACGCTGCGGCACAGTCCGGCGTTCGCGGCGACCACGGTGCTCACGCTGGCCATCGGCCTGGCGCTCACGACCGGCGTGTTCACGGTGTTCAACGCCTACGTGCTCCGGTCGTTCGCGGTGCGCGACCCGGGCACCCTACATCAAGTCGTCTGGCACGCCAGGGACGCCGGCGGCCGCAATCTCCGCTGGCGCGACTATGAGGCGATTCGCGACCGGCATGAGCTCGTCACCGACGCCATCGCGGAGAGCACGCGATACGTGTCGTCGAAGGGGCGGCCGCTCGCGGCGGAGCTCGTGTCGGGCAACTACTTCTCCGTCCTCGGGCCCGAGATGCTCCTCGGGCGGCCGCTGGGCCCCGACGACGAGAGCGGGAACGCCGTGGTCCTCGGCTACCAGGCGTGGGCGACCGTGTTCGCTCGCGATCCGTCGGCGATCGGCCGCGAGATCGATCTGAACGGGCGCCGTTTCGTGGTCGCCGGCGTCCTCGGGCCCCGGTTCGCGGGTCTGCATTTCATGCCGCGTGACATCTGGATTCCGCTCAGGGCCTATGCCGCGGCGGTCGCACCGGATCTCGTGGCCGACGACACGCGGGCCATCGCCGTCAGCGTCCGGCTCCGGCCGGGCATCACGCCGCAGCAGGCGCAGAGCGCCATCACGCCGCTCGTGGCCGATGCCGCCGGCCGCGATCGTCAGGCCTGGGCGGAGATTCGCCCCCAGGACAAGCCGACGCCGCTGTCACTGACGATGCTGGCGCTGTTCTCACCGGTGTTCGCCGCGTTCGCGCTCGTCCTGGTTGCGGGATGCGCGAACGTGTCCAGCGTGATGCTGGCGCGCGCCGTCACCCGGCAGCGCGAGATCGCCGTCCGTCTGTCGCTCGGCGCCGGCCGTGGACGAATCCTCCGTCAACTGCTGACCGAGGGATTCCTGATTTCGATCCTTGCCGCCGGGGTCTCTCTTGCGCTGACCGCGGCCGGCCTTCGCGCCGGTCTGGCAATCTTCTTCGGAACGCTGCCGCCGTCGCTCGCCGCGATCCTGCGAACCGCGCCGCTCGCGCTCGATTACCGCGTCTTTCTCTTCGCGCTCGCTGCGGCCGCGGCTTCGACGCTGGTGTTCGCGCTGATCCCGGCGCTGCAGGCCTCGCGCCTCGCGTTGATGCGTGGCCTCGGCGCGCACAGCACCGGCGGGCAGCAGGGATCCAGGCTCCGCGGCGCACTGGTCGCCGGGCAGGTCGCGATCTCGCTCCTGCTGGTGGTCCCCGCGCTGACGCTGGCGCGCAACGGCACGATGATCCGCGGCGTCGATCTCGGATTCGACATCACTGACGTGATCTCGATTCACGTGCGCCAGGGCAACGCGGTCGAGCTCGTGCGGCGGCTCGCGGCGGTGATGGCGTCGGAGCCGCGCGTAGCCCAGTTCGCGGTGTCGAACGGGAATCCGCTCTTTGGACCGCCGCCGCGAATCACCCTCGACTCGCCCCAGGCGCGGGTCCCAACCCCCTTCAATTTCGTGTCGCCCGGATACTTCGACACGCTTCGCATTCCGATTCTCCGCGGGCGCGGATTCCGCGAAGACGAGGCCAGCATCGAGGCACGCGTCGCGATTGTCAGCGCCGCGACCGCTCGCGCGTTCTGGCCCGATCAGGATCCGGTTGGCAAAACCATCGGGATCGATGCATCCACCGGGCCCGGCGGCGAGCTCGCACGCTATTCGGAGGTCACCATCGTCGGCATATCGGACGATGTCATCAGCGGTCTCGTCGTCGATGGACCCGAAGCCGGTCACATCTACCTGCCCGTCAGCCCCGGCAGCCGGCACGCCCGCGCGTTGCTGGCACGAGGCCGATCACATCTCGACCTGAGCCCGGAGGCACTGCGGCAGATCCTGGGCCGCGCCGCGACCGACCCGGAAGTCTTCGAAGCGCTGCCGCTCGAAGAGGTACGAACGCTGCAGATCTACCCGTTCATGGCCGCGTCCTGGATCGGAGCGCTCCTCGGCCTGATCGCGCTTGCGCTGAGCGTTTCCGGATTGTTCGGCGTGCTGACCTACACCCTCACGCAGCGGTCGAAGGAAATCGGGATCCGGATTGCGCTCGGCGCGACGGCCGGGGCCGTCGTACGGATGGTGATGCGGCAGACCGCGTGGCTCACCGGCGCCGGCGCGATGGCCGGCCTCGCCGGCGCGTTCGTGCTGCTGCAGATCCTGGGGGCAACAGTTCGCATGCGAGCGGTTTCCCTGGTGGACGGCGCTGCTTTCGGCGCCGGTCTCGCCCTGGTCGTGGCCGCGGCGGCTGTCGCGGCCTATCAGCCGGCGCGCCGCGCGGCACGCGTCGATCCGGCGCAGACGCTGCGCGCCGACTCCTGATGCGCTTCTAGCAGGAGGCTGGCGAACACTGCAGAAAGAACTCCCAAAAGAGCATTTCAAGGTTCCTTCGTGACTTCGTGCCGTCGTGCCGTCGTGCGGCGCGAAGCGCAGTTCGTGCTCGGTTCTCCCCTATCTGGTGATCTTCTGCCGCGCCGGGTCCCACCGCCAGACGTTGGCGGCGTCGCTCTGCAGGTGCACGCCACCGAGCCAACGATCGATGCCACAGGCGGTAATCCTGTCCTGCCCGCCTTCCAGCACGGCTCGACCAGTGTCGGTCAGCGTCACGGAGCCCTGAAGCACGTCGCCGTTTGCGGACTGGCCGGGAGCAAATCTCAATAGCGGCGGCGACGTCTGGGACAGCGTCCTGGCGAAGGACGCAACCGAAAGATCGGTGACGTAATAGGCGTCTTCTCCATCATGCATGCGTGGAAACGCCGCCATGAGCTCGATCCGTCCCGCGCCGCCAGCTGCAGCAGCCGCCGCTCGGAACGCGACAGGCCATCGGAGGTCCAGGGATATTCCTCGAAGAACCGCGCAATGGCGCCTGCGAGATACGGCAAGGCGGCTGTGTCACCGCGGGGCAGCTCATCGAGAGCCTCGGGCGTTGGCTGGCGGAACGCGGACCACGCGCGCTCCGCAAGTTCGTATTGAGGTGGACCAACAGCCTGCCTGGTCTCCAGGAGCGATGCCAGCTCGCCGGGCGCGAGCTCGCCGAGCCCCTTGAACGCGGGACGACCAGGAAACGAGCCGATGCACACGAGGCTCACCGGCTTGGTCGCGGGAACGTGCTGGCGAATCCACGCCAGGAGTTGGATGAGATTCAGCTGATCGAACAGGTCGTGCTCGAACCACAGGATCAGCTCGTCGTACGACGCGTGATTCCCGATGACGGCTCGCCACTCTCTGAGATCGTTCACCGCATCGACGACAGTGGGCTCACCGGGTCCGGCAAGGTGGCGCGCACGGACCTCGACCAGTTCCGCATCGGTCAGCCCGCCCGGAACTGGCCCTTCGTAGAGTGGATCGGCCCAGATGGAGAGGCGGCCTGGAATCTCGGCGGATTCGATCAGCTGCGTCGTGCACGTACCGTTCGCGACGTGGAGGAAGTTCGAATGGTGCGGCACGGGGCCTCGTGAACAGACTACTGACTCGTACTTCTTACTCAACTCACAGGGAGGACGGGAGGACGGGAGTTCACGATAGGGTTTCTTATCCGAGTTGGTCCTCCCGTCCTCCCGTCCTCCTTGTGACTAAACTGACTCCATTCCTCTCTTCCTCGCGGATCAGTGGCGGACCCGCGCGGGACGGAACGGCACTGAATGCGCCACCGCGGGGGCGGGCTGGGGAACCGCCACCTGCACTTCGGCCGTGCGCGAGCGATCCACCAGCTGTGTCAGGGCCGCGGCCAGGACGGTGGCCACGGCACGAACGGATCTCGTTGGCTGGACGCCCTGGTGCAGTTCAATGGCCAGAACGCCCACGCATCCATCCGGCGTCAGCAAGGGAACAACGAGCGCGCCGCTCTGGTACGCGGTGGCAGCCATCTCGCAGGCGTTCGCCGCCCGGAATGCCGCGGCGGTGACGTTGTCCGCGTCGCGGCTCACCGCCGGCAGCTGCGCCAGTACCTTGTCCGAGTAGCCGTGCACGAGCGCCGGCCTGAGCTCCTCGACCATCCCGTCCCAGAGCCAGACGATGAGGCCGCCAGCGTCGAGAACCCGCGCGGAGCGCTGCATCAGCCGCTGCACCCCATCCCGATCGACCACGCGCCCGAACTCGGTGCAGAGATGTGCCATCGCCTCGAGCGTAGATTCGTGCGCGGACTGGATGTCGCGCGGGCTGGCGCCGGCTTTCACGTCATTCGCAGCTCCCTCGCTCGGCGCACTGCGGCTCGGCTCTTCAGCGCGTTCAGCCACGGGCGCTACCACCGGCTCGGACAGAGGCACGTCATCGAGCGACGGGTTCGGCAGCTCGATCGGCTGTTGCTCGGGGGTCGGCTCCGGAACGGCAGCCACACTAACGGGCTCCGGTTCCAGCGGCAGTGAGGACTCGAGCTCGGTCAGCGCGTCGTCGACTACCGGGGTTTGCATGGCCGCACGAGGCGGTGGCGGGATCAACGGCAGGTTGGCGGCTGCCATCGCGAACCCGTTCAAGTGATCCGCGACCGCGAGTGGCGGCGGGGAGTCGCTCGCAGGCGGCCGGCGCATCCTGACCAGCGAATCGATGGCCGAATCGACGATATTTCTGAGGCGCGTCGGCGGCGACGCATTCCTCCGTGCCCCATCGTCCACGGTAACCGACGCCGCGAGTGCCGAGAAGAAGTCGCCGGGGTCCGGATAGACCTCCAGGAATTCGCGGACGACGACATCGGGATCGAGACCGATGAACTGCGCGTAGGTACGGATGTACGCGCGGCGGAAGATCCCCGACGGCCAATGGGAAACGTCGTCGCGCTCGAGCGCTTCGAGCAGGGCCAGCTTGATCTTGGTCTGCTCGGCAATCGCGATCAGATCGATTCCACGTTCTTCACGGCGCTGGCGCATACGAGCGCCGAAACTCTCAGGCATGAGGCACACCCCTGCGGGCTACAACTTTGATTTACGTCGCGTTGTGACGCTCAGGACATCTCTGGTGGGTCGTAGCCGCGGGAGACTGTCACCGCCCGGCCTCGGGCGAGGCGGCCCCATGGCGGTGAGGGCGACGATCCTAGAGCGAGAGTAACAACATGAGCCCGGCAATTCAATCAGGTTCGGACGGAATCAGCTGTGGAATGAGGTCAGCGGGTGCATTGATGAAGAGGTGGCGTGCCTCGACCGTATCCATCGACTTGGCGCTCAGCCCGGGTACCTGCCACGGCGTCTACGGGACAGCCAAAGCCACAGTGAGGGTGGAATGGTCGATGGTCGTTTGGTGCGCGTGGGCGTATGACCGCGGCGCGGTGCTCTCGTGATGACCGAGCTGGCATCGGCTCCCCCCGGCCACGCCCCCGACGCTGCGGCGCGTCCGCCGGTGTTCGAGCGCGACCCGAAAGCCGGCTTCGCGACATCGGCGACATGAAGGCTGACCTGGATCCAGCGAGCGCGGCTGATCCGGGACAGCCAAAGCCCCAGGCAGGGTGTAGTCATTCCTCGCCTGACCGCCTCTGCCAAGGCTCCGGCGAGTCTCGCCGACCAGCCTCTAAAGCTACGGCGGTCCGCCGGAGCCTTGGCGAAGGCGGAAGGGCTTCGCGCGAAGGCGGAAGGAACGTCAGGGAAGCGCACCAGCCTCCCGGACGAAGCGCTGGTTGATCCAGTCACGCACGTAGTTGAAGAAATTCCTCACGCTGTTCCCGTACTCTCCCTTTCGCGTCTCGCACTCCACGCAAGGTTCGATGTTGTGCGTCGCGCCCTCGAGCACGAAGAAATCTTTGTCCCGGCTCGCCGCGCGTTCGTAGAGCCACTCGTTGTCGCGAATGCCGGTGTTGCCACCCATGGCGGAGACTAGCAGCGGCGCCCGGATCTGGGCGACCGCGCACGGCGTCGAATGGTTGCTCGAGCACCAGTCGATGTCGGTCATCGAGTTAGCCGAGCGGATCGCGTTGGCGGTCAGGAACGATTTGAGCGTCAGCAGCCGCGCGCCGCCGTCAAAGGTGGCGTTCTGGACGCCATCGGATCCGGTGGCCGGCCGCACGGTCTGCACGATCTGGGTGACGACGGAGCCGTTGTTCTTGAGCAGCTTGCGCGGCGAGGCCGTTGCCGTCTCCGCAACCGGATCGTTGTAAGGGAGCCGCGCGCCCTGCGCGCGAACGATCAGGAAGACATTGTTGTCGGGAAACGGCGCGCGGTCCGTGCCGAGCTGACCCGCGGCGGCAGCGGCGGAGGCGATCAGGCGATTCATGCGAGCGGCCTGCGCCTCGTAGTACTTCTGACGGAACTCGGCCGTGTACGTCGATCGGCCGTTCGGATTGAAGCCGTTCGCCGGGTTGAACGGATCGAGTGCCGGATTGATGCCCTTGGGATCGCCTTCGGTGACGACCGCCGGATTCAGCCCGCGGAGCAGCCCGATGGGATTGCCGAGCGATGCATCGACGAGAATCAGCGCATCCGCCCTCGGCAGCCCCTGCAGGTCCTTGCCGCAGGCGGTCAGTTTGCCGGCTGCGTCGCAGTAGCTGGTGCCCTTCTCGGCGACAGCCTGGTAGAAGCTGAGCGTGGCGGCGCCGCCGCTGTGGCCGAACAGGACGACCCACCGCACGCGCTCCTGCCGTTTCAGGTACTCGACGCCGGTCTTGACGTCGAGGGCAATGTGCTCCCAGACCAGCAGGGCTTCGTTGTTGTCGAAGCGGGAATTCATCGCGAGCACGACGAACCCGCGGCGGGCGAGCTCGCTCGCCGCCCCGTGACCGAGGAAGTTGTTGACCCGATGAATGATGAGCACCCCGACTTCCGGCCGGTCGCCCCGATCGGGCCGGTACACGACGCCCTTGACCGTTAACGGCTCGAACTGGATGTATTGGGGACGGCTCTGCGCCAATGCGCTCTGCACGAGCACGGCGTGAACCAATGCGGCGAGCAGGACCTTCCTGGCCATGAGGCGTCTGAGGATACCTCGTTCCGCTTCGCATTTCGCGTCGCAGATGACGGATCAGCGCCTGGTGACCCTCCATCCTCTGTCGCGGCCCCCCGCCTCGGTAATCTGTTTCAGCTCCCCGAAGTCGAGCCAGATGAGATCACAGCGCGGACAGGTGTCGATGACGACATTGCCGGGACCGTAGTACGGATGCACATCCATCTGCTCGCGGCACGAAGGACACTGGACCACCCGCTTCAGTTCGCGCACGTCGAGCGGGATCGGCGGCGCGGGGGGCCCGGGTTCGCGCGCACGCCGAAGGGGTATCGCCTCCGCAAATACCGCCCGCGTGAGCAGGAGCCCGCGGCATTGCTCACAATGTTCGACCCCATAGACATCGTCCAGGAGGGCTTTCGAGAGCAGGGCGCCGCATAACGGACAGCTGCGGCCGGTCACGGAACGCTCCAGCACCCGGACGCCTTCCACGGCCGGCGCCTCGATGAACGAGAACGTCCCGCAGAAGGTGCAGAAGTAGTAGCGCCGCCGTTCGAACAACTCCATCGCGGCGCCGCAATTGCGACAGTTCATGGTCGGTCGGGTTGGTGAAGTGAATCCCTGTCATCCGGCCGATGAAGCGTCAGTTGTCTTCACCTGCCGTCTGCTCGAAGAAGATCCCGGTTCCACTTCCGAGATCGACGCTATGGTACCTGAAGCACCGGATGTCGATCCCTGGCACCTGGCGGACGGCAGCCGCCATGCCCGGCGAGAACTGCGGGCCGATCAGGAGGAGCCGCAGCGAGCGGGCAAAATCCGCCGGGAGTGCGCGATACATGCGCTGAACGTTCCTGGCATTGCGCGCAATCCAATCGACCAACGGAATGTCAACGCGCACCAGGTATGGAAAGGACCGGCCGACATGTTCGGAATCAGATCGTAGTATCGAATGTTGTCCGGCTGACCCTCCGGCAACCGAACAGCTGATCGCGGACGGATGGGGCTACGCCACGATCAGTCCTGGCAGCATTCAGGCTGACAACGGCGCCGGACTGACCAAAGGCATCATCGGGCTGGTGAACAAAGGACAGCGCCGCCGCCCGGATGACTGGGGTGCGCTGCGGGCGTGGGCGTGGGGCGCCTCGCGCGGCCTCGACTACCTGGAGACCGACAAGGCCGTCGATGCGAAGAAGGTGGGCATCGAAGGGGTGTCGCGCTTCGGCAAGGCCGCGCTCGTCACCATGGCCTACGACCAGCGATTCGCGGTCGTGTTCATCGGCTCGTCCGGCGAGGGCGGGGCCAAGCTGCATCGCCGGAACTTCGGTGAGGCCGTCGAGAACCTGACCGGCTCCGGCGAGTATCACTGGATGGCCGGAAACTTCCTGAAGTACGGAACGGAGGAGTCCACGTTCGGCCGGAAGACCGCCGCGGACATCCCGGTCGATGCGCATCAGCTGCTGGCGCTCTGCGCACCGCGGCTGACGTTCGTCAGCTACGGCGTCCCCGAGCGCGGCGACGCCAAATGGCTCGATCAACAGGGGAGCTACATGGCCGCGGTCGCCGCACAGCCCGTGTTCAGACTGCTCGGCGCGAAGGACCTCGGCGTCTCGGACGATTACATGAAGGAGAAGATGCCGGCGGTCAATGCCGGCCTGCTCGACGGCCAGCTCGCATGGCGCCAGCACGACGGCGGCCACACCGATGGTCCGAACTGGAAGTACTTCATTCCGTGGGCGGACAGGTTTTTGAAGCACTCGTCTTCGACTACATCGCCGGCGAAGTGAGCGTCCAGCGCGTGGGCGAACGGCATACTCGTCAACGCCGGCCAACCGGGTGCTCAGGAAAGCGGCTCTTGACACAAACGAGACAATCTCTCGACAGCTGACTCGTCCCGGGACTAGTGACACGCCGGAGCTGATGGTTCAAGCTAGGCGCAGTTCCTTCAATGCTCCGAGGCTGGGTCGACACCCCACGGCGTCTCATCGCGTCATTCGTGCTCCTCCTGCTCCTGCCGGCACTCGCCGTCGCCTGGCTGGGTATGCAGTTGCTCGAGCAGGATCGGCAGCTCGCATCCCGCCAGCTCCGTGAACGCCGTGAAATCACCGCTGAACGCGTGGTCGCGGAGCTCGAACGGGCGGTTTCCGCCACCGAACGCCGGCTGACGGGAACAGCGCCCGACTTTCGCCTGCTTCCAGAGGACGACGCCGTGCTGGTGACGGTGGGCGCTGCGGGTGTCGAGGCGCGCCCCGAAGACCACCTGCTGTACGAACCGGAGCGGCGGACACGAACTTCCAGAACCGACCGTCGATTTCGCTGCCGGCGAAGCGCTGGAGTTTCGTGCTCATGATCTCGAGGGCGCCATCCGCGCCTATCGCGCGCTGGCCGGCACAGCGTCATCACCAGACGTCCGGGCCGGCGCCCTGGTGCGTCTGGCGCGGACGCTCAAGAAGGCAGGCCGGGCCAAGGAGGCGTTGGCAGCGTATGACGCGCTGGCGCAGCTGTCCTCCGCCCACGTAGCGGGGCTTCCTGCGGACCTCGTGGCACGTCGCGCCCGCGCGGTCGTTCTCGAAGAGCTCGGTTACCGTGACGAACTGACGGCTGCCGCGGGAATGCTCAGAACGGATCTTCTTGCCCGGCGCTGGAGAGTTGACCGGGCACGTTCGAGGCGTACCTACAACAGCTTGACGACTGGCTCGGCGCCCCGCCTCGATCGCGCACCGATCGCGAGGCGTTGAGCGACGCTGTGGACTGGTTGTTCCGGGAACGTCGGCGCGACACCTTCAACCCGGCGGGCCGGCACTCGTTGCGCGTCCACGACCGGGACTTGACGATTCTGTGGCAGCCGGCAAGCGATGGGCTGACCGCGCTCGTCGCCGGTCCCCGCTTTCGAAAGCGCGAATGGATCGACAAGCTCACGGCGACGCTCGACCACCGCAACGTCGCGATCGAGCTGGTCGGGCCAAAACGCCGGGGCGGTCATGGCCGCCACTCCACAACAGGACGGCTCAACGTTGCGGCGTTCCTCAGCGGAAACCGGCCTGCCGTGGACAATCGTCGTCACTGACGGCCAGCGCGCTCCCGAATCGGCGGGGCTCGCCTCCCAAAGGCGGACCCTTGCGGCCGGCGTCGCGCTGCTCTTTGTCGTCGTCTCGACTGGCGCGTACCTGATGGGGCGCAGCATCAGCCGCGAGCTTGCGGTGGCCCGGCTTCAATCGGATTTCGTCGCCGCGGTCTCCCATGAATTCCGGACGCCACTCACGACGCTCCATCAATTCACGACCCTCCTGATCGACGACGACGACCTGCCGGCAACGAAGCGGCAGGGGTTCTATGAGGCCCTCGCACGAGCCACCGATCGCTTGACCCATCTCGTCGAATCACTGCTGGACTTCGGGCGCATGGAAGCGGGTGCGCATCCATATCGCATGGAACCACTGAACGCCGGGTCACTCGTTGCCGATGTGGTCGCCGATTTCCAGCGTGATCCGGGCTGGAAGGTTTCACCGTGGAGTGCAGGGTGAACGCGAATGCCGGCTCGGTCGTGGCAGACCGCGAAGCGATCCGGCGGGCGATCCGTAACCTTCTCGACAACGCGGTGAAGTACTCCGGGGCGGGACGGCGCATCGAGACGCTTGTGGAGCGTCGCGGCACATCGGTCGCGATCAGCGTTTGCGACCAGGGATTGGGAATTCCGCGCGACGAGCAGCGGCAGATTTTCAACAAGTTCGTGCGCGGGTCGGCCAGTCTGGTCCGTGGCATCAAAGGCACGGGCATCGGCCTGGCCATGGTCCGGCATATCGTCACGGCCCACGGCGGACGCGTCACGCTGGACAGCGAGACGGGTCGCGGCAGCACGTTTACAATCTGGCTCCCGGCCGCGATCGAGCCTGACACGAAGGACATGACGGTGGCCAACGCGCAGCGCGAGGAATCTGAGCTCCCCTCCTGACACCATGGCGCGCATCCTGGTTGTTGAAGACGAGCCGGATATTGCAATGGGTCTGGAAGAGGACTTGACGAGGCACGGTCACGTTGTCGAGATCGCGCGCGATGGCGAGGAGGCCCTCCGGCGAGGGCGAGCGGAAGCATGGGACGTCGTCGTGCTCGACGTGATGCTGCCGTACCGGGATGGTCTCGAAGTCTGTCGGGAACTGCGCCGGCTCCGTGTGAAGACGCCCATCATCATGCTCAGCGCCACGGACGCAGGAGGCGGAAAAGATCCTCGGGCTCGAAGTCGGCGCCGACGACTACGTGACGAAGCCGTTCAGTCCGAGTGAGCTTCGCGCCCGGATCAAGGCCGTGATGCGCCGCTTCGATGACCAGGACCGCTTGGGCATCTACCGGTTTGGCGATTGCGAAATCGACTTCGATCGCGCGGAGATCCGTCGTGCGGGCGAGCCGATCGACGTGACGGCGCTAGAACTGCGGCTGCTCGCCGCGTTGATTCGCTCGCGCGGCAGAGTGCTCACGCGCGAGGAGCTCATTCGGCAGGCCTGGGGCGAGGACACCTACATCGGCGACCGCGTCGTCGACACCCACATCCTGAACCTGCGCAAGAAAATCGAGCCGGCGCCGGCGTCGCCGCAGTTCCTGAAGAGCGTACGCGGCCTTGGCTACCGGTTCGATGGCTGACAACTCCATCAAATCTCGACCGGCGCTGGGTGAACGCTCCATCAACCGTCGCTACAGTGACCCCATGACAACCATGACATTCCCCCGTGTCCGGCTGTTCACGCTCGCAGCGTGGCTCCTGTGTCTCGTCTGCGGCCTGCCGGCGCAATCTTCGGATTCCGCTGAGGCGCTGCTGCGTGCCGCGATCGACAAGGAAGTCGTCGATGGCGACCTGAGGACCGCGATCAAGCAGTATCAGGCGATTGTCGATGGCTTCGGCAAGATCGATCGTGCGAGCGCGGCAACGGCGCTGCTGCGGATGGCGGATGCGTATCAAAGGTTGGGAGACACGCAGTCGAGGAAAGCTGTACGAGCGGCTCGTGCGGGAGTTCAGCGACCAGAAGGAGACGGCGTCGATCGCGAGCGCCCGACTCAGCGCCACGAGTCGTCGCCGCGAGTTCCGTCTCCATCTGGTCGGGCAAGAAGGTCAGCGTCTTCGGCGGCGGCCACGTGTCGCGGGACGGGCGATGGCTGCCCTACACGGACTGGTCCTCAGGCAATCTCGTGCTTCGCGACCTCGTGAGCGGTCGCGAGCGCCAACTGACCGACACCGGACGATTCACGAATGTCCGAGAGCAGCAGTACGCCGGGTATTCGCGCGTGTCACCTGACGGAAAGCGCGTCGTCTTCGGCTGGTTCAACAGTGAACGTTATGAGATCAGGATGGTCGACCTCGACGGCGATGGACTGCCGCGGGCGCGCACGGTGTACAGCAACGCCGAAACGGATTACATCCAGCCGTTCGACTGGGCTCCTGACGGCAAAACTGTTGTCGTGGCGGTGCGGCGTCCTGACCGGAGCGGCCAGATTGCACTTCTTGGCCTGCCCGAAGGGACGCTGACGCCACTGACAACATTCGCCTGGCGTGACGAAAGCACCCACATCAGCTTCTCGCCCGACGGCCGCTCTATCGCCTATGACCTTCCAGGCGAAGATTCAGCTGGCGAGCGCGACGTGTTCGCCATCGCGGTGGACGGCAGCCGCCAGACGGCGATTACATCCCATCGGAAGGACGACCGCTTCGTCGCCTGGTCGCGTGACGGCGGTCGGCTGATTTTTTCGAGCGACCGCACCGGCACCATCCAGCTCTGGGCACAGGCGATGTCCAACCTCGCGCTCCGCGGCGCGCCCCAGGTCGTGCCTTCGGATTTCAGCGGCCACGCGATGGGAGTTTCGGGTGACACCATCTACGACCTCAAGTCCACATACGGCGGCTCGCCATTCCGCACGGTGAGCTTCGACTTCAACACCTCACGGGCGACCGGCGCGCCGACGGATCCCGCTGAGGAGCTGTTTTCGATCAACGCGAGAGCACAGGCGGAGTGGTCACCCGACGGGCGCACGCTCGCGGTAGTTCGACGGGATCGTGGCGGACCGGTTGGCATGCTGATTTCACTCCTCGACCTCGAGGCGCGGAGCGTCAGACACATACGTCCCCAGCTCAGTCAGCTCGGCGACGGGATTGCCTGGGACCGCGACGGCCGGTCGATCATCGCTTCCGGCTCGGATTTGAAGGATCGTCAGGGCCTGTTTCGTATCGCGCTCGATTCCGGTGTCGCTTCGCGCCTGTTTGATGCCGACTTCGGGCCGGCCTTTGGAATCGCCGTGTCGCCCACGGAGGACGAAATCTATATTCGGCGCGCAACGACATCGACCGTCGCTCTCGTCGCGAAGAATCTCCAAACGGGAGCCGATCGGGAACTCATGTCGCGGCCCAGGCCGGCGGAAATCTCCGACACCGTGATGCGTCCGTACGTCTCACCGGATGGACGACACGTCGCCACCGTCACGCGGAATGCCAATGGCGAGCACGCGGTGAGCGTGATAGCTGCGGAAGTCGGGCAGTGCGGTCGAGATGATGAAGGGAACACCGGTCGGACTGACCATCCTCATGTGGGCCCCGGATGGCCAGTCCCTCTTTGTACGGAGAGCGGGCGATGCCGGGCCAGCGGATACCTTGCGTGTCTCCGTGGCCGGCAGTGAGCCGGTGGCGGTGAACTGGACGCTAGGCCACGACACTCGTGAGTTTCGCGTCCATCCGGATGGCCATCGGGTCGTCTACGTCGTCAATACCGTCCAAGCGGAATCCGAAGTGCGGGCGCTGACTGACGTGCTGGCCGATTCGAAGCCGCCGAAAAGATAACCGGGAACCCTGCGCAGACGATTACCTCCAGACGATGGTATCGTCGTCGCTCCAGTTGCCAAGAGCCGGGTCGGACGGCGCATAGAAACCCGGCGCACCGGCATGCTTCTGGCGGTCACTCTCAGAGGAGTCACCCCGCAAGAGTCGCGAGGTGACCGATGCGAGAGGACAGCCATGGCCGGCCAAAGCGTTGAATCGAGAGTAGAAAGCCTGGAGCGGCGGGTGACCGACTTGGAAGGATCGCAGCAGCGATTGGACGTTCTGACGACGCAGATTCTGCAACTCCAGACCGAGATGCGCGAGGGCTTTTCTGCGATCCGCGAGGAGTTCCATCGTGTCGGTGGGGAGTTCAATCGTCTCCGTGAGGAGGTCCATCGTGATCTGGATGCCCTCGGCAACCAGATGCGGGTGCTGCATGAAGACGTCATCGCCCGGCTGAAACTCACGCGTGAACAAGGCACAGGGGAGCGCGTGAACCGCAAGGGCAAGAGGCGCTGAGACGCTTCTCGTCCTCGTGGAGCCGGTCGAGCGGTGTCAGCGTGCTACGGCAGGCAGGCGGAACGCCGCCATCTCCTCGCCGTTGCGGACCAGCACCACGTCGCCGATCACTGCGGGGTGATTCCAGGTCTTCCCTTCGAGCGCCTTGAACCGCGCGATCTCCGTGAACTTGTCTGGCGTCGCGCTCACCAGCGCCAGCTCGCCTTCCTCCGAGAGCACCAGCAGCAGGTCCTGTTCGGCCAGCAGCATCATCTGACCGTTGCCATAGCGGCCGCCTTTCCACTTGCGTTCGCCGTCGTCGAGACCGATGGACGCGAGAATGCTGCCGTCGAATCCGAACGCGTGGCCTTTGTGAACGACGAAGTCGTTGAAGTACGGCTTCAATCCGCGCGACGTCCAGCGCTCCTGGATCGCCCAGCCGCCGGATCCGTGCTCGAATGCGACGCGTCGGATGCCGACTCCGCCCATTCCATCGCCGGCGGCGAGTAGGACATCGCCGCCGTCAGCCAGAGCCGGCTGAACGATGCCGACTCCCGGCGTCCAGACGTGCTCCCAGAGCAGCCGGCCGTCGGCCGGCGCAACGCTGATCGTACGGCTTCCCCGCAGCAGCAAGACCTGAGGAACGCCATCGATCGTCGCCAGGTGTGGAGAGCTGTAGCCGGCGCCGCCGGTCGGGCCGAGCCAGCGGCGATCGCCGCTCGCCGCGGCGTAGGCGATCAGCTGGCCGGACAGAGCGACGACGACGGTGTCGTCGATCACCAGCGGGGAGCCAGCAAACCCCAGTCTGGGACCTCCACGCCAGTGTCGGTCGCCGCATTGCGGGACCAGACGACCGCACCGGTGCTGGCGTTCAGCGCGTTGAGGATGCCCGTCGCACCAAGCGTGTAGACGCGACCACCGCTGAGTTCCGGTGTCGCCCGCGGCCCGGCACCTGCGTTCGACTCGTAGAACCGGATCGCGTCACGATGCCGCCATACCGGTTCGCCGGTGCTCAACCTGTAGCACGCAACCGTCTCATGTTCACCGCGCTGCTCCTGCGTGTAGAGCAGGTCTCCCTGTGCCGCGAACGATCCCCAGCCCGGTCCGATCGGCCGCCGCCATAACTGGACGGGTGGCGACTTGGCCCAGTCGGTTGCGATCCGCAGTCCGTGAACGACGCCGTCACGTTTGGGGCCGCGAAAGCCAGGCCATTCGACCTTGCTCATGGCAGGCCGGTCCACGCTCATGGCAGGCCGATCTCCGCTCGTGGCGAACTCGTCGCGGCTCGTAGCAGGCCTGTCAAATGCACTCACGTCAGGCTTGTCAACTGCGCTCACGCCAGGTCGAGGAGCACTCGCACCCGGCCGGTCGGTGGCGCTGACGCCAGACGCGGCGGGGGCTGGCGACGCCGCGCCCGGTGCGCTGGTTGCCGGGACTGCCACGGCGGCAGTGGAACTTCCCGTGGTGGCGTTCGCGGCGGGAGCAGCCGGAACTGGCGTCGGCTCGTCGTTGCCCTGGGCCAGCAGGCGCTGCTCGGGCGTCGGTGTCCACCGCCAATGGAAATCCGAGCCGGCGCCGTAACTGCCAGCCGTGCGTACGAGCACCCACGGCGCGCAGGCGAGCGCAACGGCCGCGATCATCCATGCGCGCCGCTTTCCGTCTGGAAAACCACGCGTAGCCACGGCCCAGACAACCAGGGCGAGGCCGAGGAACGGGATGGAGTAGATGTACAACAAATAACCCATGTTCCCGCCGGCAATCGACTCGTGGACGAGGCGTGATGTCGCGATGATCCCGAGGATCATGAGGATGATGGCGCCGATGCGATCCAACCAGGGCGCGCGGCTGAACAGGATCCACCACACGCCGATACCCAGGGCGCCGATGACCGCCCCGAGTATGGCGATGATGACGACTGGCATGTCGTTGAGCAGGAGGTCGTCAGGCACAACGAGAGGGGCAACGAACCTGAGGATTACCACGAGGATGGCGAGAGCCACACCCGGCCACAGCCGGAGCGGTTTTCGAGAAGTCATGAGGCTTGCCCCTTCGGGTTGATTTCGAAAGACGGTTCGAAGCGCTGGCGCACGGCGAGAGATGATAGCGTCCCTTTGGTGCGAAGGCGCCACAGCCAATACAAGGTCAGCAGACCCGTAACCACCGAGATCCCCGAGCCGTTCAGGGTCGCCACGACCGCGCCGGTGAGCGCCAAGGTGACCATCGCGCAGACGAACAGCATCCCGCTCTTGCGGTGCAGCGTGGCCCCCTTCTTCGCAGCGATCGCGGCGTACCCGAATACGAGCGCCAATCCGCCCGCGAGGATGTGCAGCGGCAGGGTCGCGTGGATGATTCCGTCCGTGTGCATCGCGTCTACTCCGACCTGAGCGCCTGCAAGACGTCCACGCGTGATGCCCGTGCCGCCGGCATCAGCGACGCGATGATGGCGGCGGCGGTGAGGACCGTGGCAGCCCCGACGACCGGCAGCGCGCCAGGCATCCGCATGTTCTCCAGATAGCTCGCGGCGATGCCCGCGAATGCGTAGCCACACGCGACCCCCGCGGCGATCCCGACGGCCACGATCAGAGCGCCCTCCAGCAGAACGCGCATCAACAGGTGACGCGGCGTCGAGCCGATCGCCAGCCGCACCCCGAACTCCCGCGTGCGCGCGCTCACCGAGAACGCCAGCACGCCCGCGACGCCGACGACGGCGATCAGCAGCGCGATCCCGGCGAATCCGGACAGCACGAACGCATTCAGCCGTTCAGGCGCGAGCACTGCCGTACGCACGTCCTCGAGCGTCGCCGCGCGCTCCACCGGCTGGTTCGCTGCAATCTCGCGAACGATTCGAGTCACCGACGGCACCAGCGCGTACGCATCCCCGTCCGTGTGCACGAACAGACGGCCGGCGACGCGCAACTGCTGGACGGGGTGATAAATGGTCAGCGTTGGCCCCGGCACGACGTTCTCATCGTCCACGTCCGCGACGACGCCGACGATGCGGCGGGGCAGCGGCTTTCCCCAGAGCGAATCGGTCCACCACACTTTGCGGTTCACGGCGTTGCCGTCGGGAAAGATCCGTTGCGCGAGGGTTTCGCTCACAATCGCGACGGGCTCGCTGCCCACGTGGTCGCCGTCGTTGAAGTCGCGTCCGGCGCGCAGCGGAACGCCGAGCACCTCGAAGAAGCGCGGCGAGACGATGCGGAATCGCGCGTGCGGATTCTCTTCGCCGTCCGCCGGTCTGAAACCGTCGGCGGTGAACTGGAAGAGCGGAAACAGCCCGGCGTCGCGCCAGGGGACGAAGGTGCCGAGCGCGACACTTCGAACGCCCGGCAATTCGGCAGTGCGACGGGCCATTTCCTGATAGGAGTCCAGTTCCCGGGAGTTCATCACCCCAACCGACGACGTTGGAAGGTCGAAGGCGAGGACATGCTCTCGTGTTGAACCCGGTGTGCGTGTGCTGCAGCGCGATGAGCGCGGCCACCAGCGTGCCAGCGG
>CAWAXG010000003.1:0-80544 GCA_963785755.1 uncultured Acidobacteriota bacterium
TCTGCCTTCACGGCGGACAGACGAACGTCGGCGGAGCGTTACGCATAAGGGGTCAGATAAGGGGTCACCGCCGGGGCGTGCGGGCCACATTGCGCGAATCCTTCAGAGATTTGCGCCGATTTCGCGCACTACCCCATTTTCTGCATCGACGAGAGGAAGTCGCTGTTCGACTTGGTCTTCCCCATCTTGTCGAGCAGCAGTTCCATTGCCTCGACGGCTGACAGCGGGTTGAGGACTTTGCGGAGGACCCAGACGCGATTGAGATCCTCGCGCGGGAGCAGCAGTTCTTCCTTGCGCGTGCCGCTCTTCTGCATGTCGATCGACGGGAACACGCGCTTGTCGGTCAGCTTGCGATCGAGATGGATCTCCATGTTGCCGGTGCCCTTGAACTCTTCGAAGATCACGTCGTCCATGCGGGAGCCGGTGTCGATCAGCGCCGTCGCAATGATGGTGAGCGATCCGCCTTCCTCGATGTTCCGCGCCGCGCCGAAGAAGCGCTTCGGCTTCTGCAGCGCATTGGAGTCGAGACCGCCCGACAGCACCTTGCCCGATGGCGGGATGACCGAGTTGTAGGCGCGGGCGAGGCGGGTGATCGAATCGAGCAGGATCAGGACGTCTTTCTTGTGCTCGACGAGCCGCTTCGCCTTCTCGATCACCATCTCCGCGACCTGGACGTGGCGCTGCGCCGGTTCGTCGAACGTCGACGAGATGACTTCGCCGTTCACGGATCGCTGCATGTCGGTGACTTCTTCCGGCCGCTCGTCGATGAGCAGGACGATCAGGAACACCTCGGGATGGTTCTTGGCGACCGACTGCGCGATGCTCTGGAGCAGCATCGTCTTTCCGGTTCGCGGCGGCGCGACGATGAGGCCGCGCTGGCCTTTGCCGATCGGCGCCATCAGGTCGAGCACGCGGCCGGACAGTTGATCGGACGCCGTTTCGAGCACGAACCGATCCTGCGGATACAGCGGCGTGAGGTTCTCGAAGAACAGCTTCTCCCGCGCCTGTTCGGGCGACTCGAAGTTGACCGCTTCGACCTTGATCAGCGCGAAGTACCGCTCACCTTCCTTCGGCGGCCGGATCTGGCCGGACACCGTGTCGCCGGTCTGCAGGTCGAACTTCCGAATCTGGGAGGGAGAGACGTAGATGTCGTCCGGACCAGGCAGATAGTTGTAGTCCGGCGCCCGCAGGAACCCGAAGCCGTCGGGCAGGACCTCGAGCACACCCTCGGAGAAGATGAACCCGCTCTGCTCGGTCTGCGCCTTGAGGATCTGGAAGATCAGTTCCTGCTTGCGCATGCCGGTCGCGCCGGCGACGGTCAGGTCCTTCGCGATCTGGGTGAGCTGCTGGATGCTCTTGTCTTTGAGCTCCGTGATGTTCAGCCCCTGACCGCGGCGGCCATCCTGCCGCTGGCCTTCCCGCGGCTGGCCTTCGCGCGGCTGCCCTTCCTGGCGCTGACCCTCTTGTCGCTGGCCGTCCTGCCGCTGCCCCTCTTGTCCCGGGCCGTCGCCGCGCTGCCCTTCCTGGCGTTGTCCCTCAGGTCGGGGACTCTCCTGACGTTGGCTTTCCTGCCGTTCCTGGCGTTGACCTTCCGGCCGCGATCCCTCGGATCGCGCCTGGGCCGGCGGAGTCTCCTGGTCCGGCGGCTGCGCGACGGCTTCGGCGGAGACATTGCCTTGCGTCGCCGCCTGATCGGCGGACTGACGCGCTGATGAGCGCTTGGTTGTCTGTGGCATTGGACTGCTGGCGTTCTGGATCTGACTTGTCGTGTTATTCAGGTCGTACTTGTGATGATTGCCTGTTGCGGCTCGCGGAGGGGCTGGAGTGCCCCGATGTCTGCTTAGAGGAAGCTGGCGTCGATGATTTCGTCTGCAGTCGTGAGTATAGGCACCGGGAAAAGGGCTGTCAATGGATCCGTTCAACGGGTCGAATGCAAGCCCCCATCTCAGTACCGGCTTGGATAGTCCCCGATCCCCAGAATGCTGCACGCCTGAATGACGTTCAAGCCCAGCACCCGGGCCCGGGCCACGACCTCGTCGCCGTCGGCGCCCGGGTTGAGCCAGACTTCGGCGATCCCCTTCTTCGCGAGCTCGTCGACGATACGGATGCCCACGTCCGGGGGAACGTATACGGTCGCCATGTCGATGGTCCCCGGGACGTCGAGGACCGACCGGTAAGTGGGATAGCCCTCGACCATTTCCTCATTCGGATTGATCGCATACACGGTGAACCCCTGCTGCGCGAACGCGCGCAAGGCCTTGTTGCCGTACTTGTGCCGGCTGCCGGATGCGCCGATGACGGCAACGCTCTTCGCCATGGCCTGATTGTACTGTCCGCTCGTAGCTGAGGTCGTGGGCCGAAATTCGGGGATCTGGTGTCTAATGGCCGCGTGCTCGAGGTTCGGGGCGTCACAAAACGCTACGGGGCGGTCACGGCTGTGCGGGACGTCAGCTTCGCCGTGCGTCCCGGTGAGGTCCTCGGCTATCTCGGACCCAACGGCTCGGGCAAGTCGACGACCGTGAAAATGCTCGCCGGATTGATGCCGCCGTCGCTCGGCACCATCCTGTTCGACGGCGCCGACATTCAGATTGACCTCATTCGCTATAAGGCTCAGGTCGGGTACGTGCCTGAGGAAGCGCACGTTTACACCTACCTCACGGCGCCGGAATATCTCCGGCTGTGCGGCAGGCTCCGGCTCGTGCCCACAGCCGTCCTCGAAAAGAAGATCGATCAGTTCCTGCGCGTGCTCGGCCTGGATACCGACAGGCACGCGGCGCTCGGATCGTTCTCCAAGGGCATGCGCCAGAAGGTGCTGCTCGCGGCCGCCCTCATCCACAATCCGCGCGTGGTGATTCTCGACGAGCCGGTCTCGGGACTGGACGTCTCGACGGCGCTGGTCCTCCGCACGATCGTCAAGGCGCTCGCCGCCGACGGCCGCATCATTTTTTACAGCTCCCACGAGCTCGATACCGTGGAGAAGATCAGCACGAGAGTGATGATCCTGCGCGCCGGCGAGGTCGTCGCCGACGATTCCGCCTCGAACCTCCGCACGCTGATGCATCTGCCGTCGCTCGAGGACGTGTTCTCGCAGCTCGCGGTCAAGGACGACGTCGACGCGGTGGCCGGCGAGATGCTGAACGCCGTGCGGATGTAGCGGCCGATGCGGTTGCAGCAGTACGTCCCCGATCCCTTCAAGGCGCTCACCGGCGCATTCTTCGCACGATTCTTCGAGAGCGAGATCACCACCGGCTTCGACGATCTGAAGAGTCCCTTCTTCTGGCTGCTGGCGGCGCTGGCGATCCCGGGCATGTTCATCCCCTGGATCATGGCGTTCGACTGGCACCTGATCGCGATGATGAAGGGGCCGCTGGCGCTGCGCGAAGCGTCGCAGGCCGAGAAAACGTTCTATCTCGGCTTCGCGATGATCGCGTCAGGCCTGCTGACGACGATCGTGTGGAGCACGCTGCTGCCCGACCGTCGCGACACGCTCATCCTGGGATCGCTGCCGGTCGGCTCGTCCACCATCGTGGCGGCCAAGCTCGCCGCGCTCACCGGGTACGTGCTGCTCACGGCTGCCGCGATGCACGTCATCGGCGCGGTGTTCTTCGGCGCGGTCCTGGCGACCAACGCCAGCGGCGGTTTCTTCGCCTTGCGCGGCATGCTCGCGCATCTCGTCGCTGCCTCCGCGGCCAGCGCGGCGGTGGCGTTCGCCGTCGCCGCCGCGCAGGGCTTGACGCTGGCGATCGCCGGGCCGCGAATTTTCAGGCGGCTGACGACGGTGCTGCAGGTCTGCCTGGTGGGATTGATGGCGGTCGGCCTCGCGCTGCTCCCGGTCATCATGTTCTCCATCGTCCATACCGTGCGAGGATTCGGCGGCCGCATGCGGCCGTGGGTGCTCTCCACGCCTCCGGCCTGGTTCCTCGGTCTTTACGAGTGGATGCTCGGTACGTCCGATCCCGTCCTGGTGGGCCTTGCGCGCAGCGCCGGCCTGACCTTGCTGCTCGCGGTGGCCATCACCGTGGTGACCTACCCACTCGCGTACCGGCGTCTGATGGTATCCGTCGTCGAGCGCGGCGCCGGTCCCGGACGGAGCCTCATCGTGCGAGTAATCCGGAGCTTACTGATTGGAACCGCGGGGAGGCATCCCGAAGCGCGCGCCGCGGCGGATTTCTACACCGCAACGATCGCGCGTGTCGAACAGCATCGCTTCGTCCTGGCGATGGCGCTCGGAATCGCCATCGCCTGGGTGATGGTCGGCTGGCTCGCGTTAGACCCTCCCATCGAGCCGGCGGCCGGATGGCTGTCACTGCCGCTCTCGACACTGATCTTCGTGACCCTCGGCCTGCGCATCGCCGCATCGCTGCCGGGCGACGTTCGCGGCGGCTGGCTGTTCGAGCTGAAGGAGCCATCCCGCGCCCACGCGCGGCGGGCGCTGGAGCGCCTGATGATCCTGCTCGGCGTCCTTCCGCCGGCGCTGCTCGCCGCGCCAGTCTACTGGTGGCTGTGGGGCCGCGATGTCGCCGTCATCCACGCCGCGATCACCCTGGCGCTCGGCGTGGCACTGGTGCAGTCACTGATCTGGCACTGCGACGGGATGCCCTGCGGCCAGCGGTGGATGATCGCCCGCGCGAGTCTCGGATACCGCTGGCCGCTCTACGTCGCCGTGTTCTTCGTGATCACGATCGGCATTCCCCGCCTCGAAGTCCTGCTCTTCGCCCACCCTTATGCCGCCATCGCGTTCGTCGCGCTGCTGACTTTCTACGCGATCGCGACACGAGTGGCGTCGGCCAGACACGTGATCGTGCCGAGTTACGACGACGTGGATCCGGTCGCGGGGGTTTTACGCTTGAATTGACTCGGTTCAAGGGTTCAAAGTTCAAGGTTCAGGAATCCGGGAAACATAGGTTCAGGAGTCATCTTGAATTCCCAGTTGCACCGGTTCGAGGTCAGCACCAGCCTGAACTCTGAACCGTGAAATGAACCGATGCGATAGCATCGAAGTATGCCTTCCCTGGCCGACGTGTTGGCGGAGCGAACGGCTGAGGCCGCGCCGGAGCTCATCGAGCACATTTCGAAGGATCGCATCCGCTGCTATGCCTGCGGGCATGAATGTCCGATTCCCGATGGCGCGGCCGGTGTGTGCCGCGTTCGGTTCAATCGCGGCGGCAAGCTGTTCGTGCCCTGGGGATATGTCGGCGGCATCCAGTGCGACCCGATCGAGAAGAAGCCGTTCTTCCACGTGCGGCCCGGGGCGCTCGCGTTCAGCTTCGGCATGCTCGGCTGCGACCTGCACTGCTCCTATTGCCAGAACTGGGTGACGTCACAGGCGCTGCGCGATCCGCAGGCGGTCGCGCCGCCGCTCGACGCCTCGCCGGAAGCGCTCGTGCACGAAGCCGTGCGGCTCGGCGGCCGCGTCGTGGTGTCCACCTATAACGAGCCGCTGATCACGAGTGAATGGGGCGTGGCGATTTTCCAGCATGCCCGCGCGGCGGGTCTGATGACGGCCTATGTCTCGAACGGCAACGGGACGCAGCGGGTCATCGACTACATCCGGCCTCACATCGATCTCTACAAGGTCGATCTCAAGAGCTTCGACGACAAACATTACCGGCAGCTTGGCGGACGCCTGGATCCGATCCTGTTCACGATCCGGACACTTCACGCGCTCGGCGTCTGGGTGGAGATCGTCACGCTGCTGATCCCGGGGTTCAACGACGCGCCCGACGAGCTGCAACGTCTGACCGCGTTTCTCGCGAGCGTGTCGCCCGACCTTCCCTGGCACGTGACCGCCTTTCACAAGGACTACCGTATGAGCGACCCGGAGAACACCACTCCAGAGATGCTGATGGCGGCGGCCGACATCGGAAAGCGGAACGGACTGCGGTACGTCTACGCGGGGAATCTGCCGGGCAGGGTCGGCGATCTGGAGCACACGCGCTGCCACGAGTGCCACGCCATGCTCGTGAAGCGCTATGGCTACTTCATCCAGCAATATCGGCTGAAGCCGGATGGCTCGTGCCCGGACTGCGGCACCTCGATTCCCGGGCGTTGGGACCGGGGGTTCGAGGGACAGATCACTTCGACGCCGTTCCTGCCGGGCGGCCGCCGGCTGCGGACGATTTGAGGCAGCTGGTGTTATATTCGGGAACATGCTGAACCGCAGATGCGCCCTCTATTTCGCACCCCTGCTCTTCCTGGTCCTGGCGTGCACCGAACCGTCGGCGCAATCGCCGAAAGATCCGGAGTCGCTTCGAAAAGAGATCGAAGCGCTCAAGGCGCAGCAGGCGGAGATGCAGAAGAGCCTCGAGGAGGTTCGGGAATTCCTCAAGGCGGCAACCGGCGGCCGGTTTGGCACGCCGTCACTGGTCAGCAGCACGTTCGACCTGACGGGCGCGCCGGTCAACGGCCAGCAGTCGGCGCCGGTCACCATCGTCGAGATCTCGGATTACCACTGCCCGTTCTGCCGTCGTCACGTCCAGCAGACGCAGCCGAGGTTGTACGAGGAGTACGTCAAGACCGGCAAGGCTCGTCACGTGTTCATCCACTACCCGATCGCCCAGCTGCATCCCGATGCGTACAAGTCACACGAGGCCGCGAGCTGTGCGGGGGATCAGGGCAAGTTCTGGGACCTCCACACCAAGCTGTTCGACTCGCCGGTCAAGACCGACGAGCAGCTGCTGGGGCTTGCCCAGACCGCCGGCGTGGATGTGAACGCGTTCCGCGCATGCCTCGATTCGGGAAAGTATTCGAAAGCCGTAAAGGACAGCGTCGCGCGTATTCAGAAGCTGAACATCAGCGGCACGCCGATGTTCCTCGTCGGCAGGACTCCCGCCGGCTCGCAGCCGATGACGGTCGCCAAGCTGATCGAAGGCGCGCAGCCGTTCGACGCGTTCAAGGCGGCGATCGACGAGGTCTCGAAGGGAAAGTAGTCACACGTTACTCGGCTCGCAGGATGCTGTTCGGGTCGATCCGGGCCGCGCGCAGTGCTGGAACGACGGCGGCGATCGTGCCCATCACGACGATCGCGCCCGCCGCGACGGAGACCGTCGACAGATCGGCTGAGATGACGTCCGCGAATTGACTCGCCAGCCAGCGCGCAGCGCCCAGCGCAACCCCAACGCCCACAGCGCTCGCGACCAGAGTACGCCGAGCGTCCGCCGTAGAACCAGCCTGACCAGTGTTCCGGGCGTGGCTCCCAGTGCCGCGTGAACGGCCAGTTCACGTTGGCGCCGCGCAACACGCCCAGCCGTCACGGCGTTGAGCCCCGTGGCCGTCAGCAACAGCGCGAGCGCACCGAAGAACGCGATCATGCCGGCGCGATATCTGGCCTCCGCTGTCGTGTCGGCGAGCCGATCGGCCATCGTGCGAGCGTCGTGCACGGAGATATCTGGATCGATGCTCTGAATCGCTCGCTGGACCGAGTTGGAGACCACCGCCGGATCACCGGCTGTCCGGACCAGCAGGCTGAAGTCCCACGCCTCGGCCTGTATCAAAGGCAGATAGATCTCTCCGATCACCGGTGTGTACGGGTTGCCGTAGCGCACGTCGCCAACGACGCCCACGATGGTGAACCACGGCTCGGTCGAGGTACCGTCGCGTCGGACGGTGCCGAACGTGACCCGCCGGCCGATTGGATCCTGATCGGGCCAATGCATCTGCGCCATCGTGCGGTTGACCACGGCGACGTGGCGATCGTCAGCCGTGTCGACGCTCTCGAAGTCGCGTCCGGGTGTGACCGGGATCCCGAGCGTACGGAAGTAGCCAGTCGAAACGAAGTGGACACCGGGTGTGAACGGCCGGTCCTTCGGATTGCCGTTCAGGTATCGCCGGCCACGCTCGATGGCGATGGACCGGGGGAACTCGGGTATGGGACCGGCAGATCGCCCAACGCAACCTCGCCGCGGCCTGCAACCTGGCCCACTCGATCCGTGATGCGTTGCTGCAAGTCGCGGCGCGCCGTTCGGTCACCCGGCGCAAAGTAGCGCGCCGGAGGGGTCACGCGCAGCGTCAACATCGAGTCAGCGTGGAAGCCCATGTCAACGTGCTGCAGGACGGTGAAGCTTCTCACAACCGAAATCGTGCAGATCACCACCACTGCGGCGATTCCGACCTGAACCGCGACGAACCAGTCGTGCAGCCGCGCGGTCTTCGTTCCGGTCTGGCTCCGAAGCGCCGGGGCATGCGCAATCTCGCGGAGAGGACCAAGTGCCGGCGTCAGCCCGATCGCCAGCGTGGTGACTGCCACGACAAGCACCGCCAGACTGCCCGACACCACGTCGAGCGCGATCAGCCCTTCGCGTGCCAGCGAGGCTGGCCCGTACCGGTGCAACAGCCCAAGCATCCACCGGGCGATGAGCAGGCCGGCCGCGGTGCCAGCGGAGGCGAGCAGCAGACTCTCCGACAACAACTGCCTGATCATGCGAGCGCGCGTCGCGCCGACGGCGAGCCGGACCGCAAGCTCGCGCACGCGGCCCACGTTGCGAGCGAGCAGCAGGCTGGCCACGTTCGCCACGGCGATCGTCCACACGAGGGCAACCATCAAGCCAAGCGACAGCAGCATCCGTTGTGGCGAGATTCCGATGACATCGTCGCGAAGATGACGGACATTCACGCCGTATCGCGCGCCGTCGTCTGGGCGATCCGGCTCGGTGGTCGCGGCGATGCGGCTCAGCTCCTCTGCGGCGTCGGAGACAGCGGCCCTATCCCGCAGGCGGCCGATCACGTGGGACCGAGTAATAGCCCCGCTCGGTCTTGACCGACGCGAAGGGCGGCACGCCATCGATCGGCACCCACACGTCCGCCTTGCCGCGCCAGCGATCGAACGAACGCGGCATCACGCCGACGATGACGAACGACAAGTCGCCCGATCGCATCTGGCGGCCGAGCACGTCGGCGGCGCCGCCATATCGCGATTGCCAGAGGTCGTAGCCGATCACGCACGGAAACTCCCCACTGCCCGTTACGGACGGCTCCGAGAATGTGCGGCCGAGCAGCGGTGCCACACCGACGACTTCGAAGAACCCAGGTGAGACCACCTCGACCTCTACCCGCCTCGCTGGACCATCTCCCGTCAGATCAAATCGATGGGCACCAATCGCTGCGACTTGTGTGAGCGTGGTGGCGTTCGTCTCCCACTCGCGAAACACGACGTGCGAGACGTGCCTGGTCTCCTGGCGCAGCTCGCGATCGACGAGATAGGCGATGACCAGACGATCGCCGTTGGTCACGGGCAGCGGGCGCAGGAAAACGCCATACAGCGCGCTCAGAACGGCGACGGTGCTGCCAACCGCCAACGCGATCGTGATCACCGCGCCAGCCGTGAAGCCCGGGCTGCGCCTGAACAACCGCAGCGCGTAGCGAAAGTCGTCGAGCATCGCTCATCCTCGCAACAGTTCAGTTGCGTCGACACTTGCCGACGAGAGTCAAATGTTGACGCCCGTGCAAGCTTGCCGGATGGGAATTCTCGAGGAGCGATTTCTTCCGCCATCCGCCTTCGCGCGAAGCGCTTCGGCGAGACTCGCCGTAGCCTTGGCGGAGGCGGTCAGGCGGAAGGGAAGATCTTCCCCGGATTCAGCACGCCGTTCGGATCGAAGGCCTGCTTCACCCGCTTCATGAGCGCGATCTCCTCGGGCGACAGCTCGATCGTGAGAAACGGCGCTTTCGCGAATCCGATTCCATGTTCCCCGCTGATCGACCCCTCGAGCGCCACCACCCCTTCGAACAGGACACGCTCGGCGGCGTGCGCGCGCATCAGCGCATCCCCATCGGCGGGGTCGAGCATGATGTTGACGTGAATATTACCGTCGCCGGCATGGCCGAAGAGTGGAATCCGCAGCCCGGACTGCTCGCGGATCCGGGCGACGAGGGCGAACAGTTCCGGGATCCGCCCTTTCGGCACGACGACGTCGTGATTGAGCTTGAGCGGGGCGATCTGCTTGAGTGAGAAGGACAGCTCGCGGCGGACCCTCCACAGCTCCTGGCGCTCGGCCTCGTCTTTTGCACGCAGCACCTCGCTGGCTCCCGCTTCCCGGCAGGCGGCCTCGACTCGAGCCGCCTCGTCCTCGACCGCGGCCGGGACGCCGTCCACTTCTACCAGGAGGATTGCGGCCGTGCCCTCGGGTGCGAGCGAGCGCACGCCGAGGTTGCGGGCGACGGCCTCGAGCGAGTCACCATCCACGAGCTCGAGCGCGGCCGGTACGACTCGCGCGCGGATGATGTTCGTCACCGCTGCCACGGCCGACTCGACATCCGAGAAGCTGGCACGCAGCGTCGACTGGACCGGCGGGCGCGGAATCAGCCGCAGGATGATCTTCGTGATGATCGCGAGTGTCCCCTCGGATCCCACCAGCAGCTGGGTCAGGTCGTAGCCGACGACGTTCTTGACGACCTTGCCGCCGGTCTCGACAATCTCGCCGGTGGCCAGGACCGCTTCGAGCCCGAGTACGTACTTCTTCGTCGTCCCGTACTTGAACGCGCGGGGTCCGCCCGCGCACTCCGCCACGTTCCCGCCAATGGCGGACTGACGGAGCGACGCGGGATCCGGCGGATAGAACAGCCCCAGCTTCTCCACCGCGTCCTGCAGGTCGCCGGTAATGACGTTCGGCTCGACGATGGCGATGAGGTTGGCTTCATCGATCTCGACGATCCGGTTCATCCGATCGAACGCGATGACCACGCCGCCGAGCATCGGGACGGAGCCGCCGGTGTAGCCGGTGCCGGCCCCGCGCGGGACCATCGGCACGCGATGCTCGGTTGCACAGCCGGGCGATCTCCGCCACTTCAGGCGTCGTCCCGGGGAACACGACGGCCTCGGCGGGGTGTCCGCGCTTGAGCGCGTCCGTGCCGTAGTTGATGAGCGACTGTGGATCGCTTCTGACGTGATCGGGTCCCACGATTCTGCGAAGCGCGTCGAGGAACTCCTGCGGGAGCATCGAAAGCGTCGGCGCCGCGAGTCTAGATCCCCCCCCCCCCCCCCTTGTCTCTCGTCTAGTGCGCCGTCACGCGCGCGCCGCTGCGCTGCGTCCTTCGAGCGCGCGTACGAACTCGAGGATCCGGGCGGTGCCGCGCTTCAGTTCGGCGAGCGAGGTGGCGTAGGAAATACGGATGAACCCCGGCGAGTCGAACGCTTCTCCCGGAGTAATGGCGATGCGCGCTTCGTCCAGCAGCGCCTGTGCCAGCGCCGCCGAGGTGCGGATGCCATCCGGTGACAGGAACTCGCTCACGTCAGGGAACAGGTAGAAGGCGCCGGCCGGCTTGACCATCCGCAGCCGCGGCTCGGCGGCGAGCCACTCGCTCAGCTGATCGCGACGCCTGCGGTATTCGTCGAGCATCTCGGTCACGCATGCCTGTGGTCCGCTCAACGCGGCCTGTGCCGCGCGCTGCGTGATCGAGCAGACGTTGGACGTCGAGTGGCTCTGCAGGGCGTTGGCGGCGCCGACCACCGCGGCGGGCGCCATCATCCATCCGCAGCGCCATCCGGTCATCGCATACGCCTTCGAGGCGGAGCCGCACAGGACCGCGCGATCGCGGAGCCGCTCGCTCAGCATGCCGACGACGTTGTGCGGTACCTGGTCGTAGATCAGCTTCTCGTAGCACAGATCCATCAGCACCCAGATTCCGCGGCGCGCCGCCTCGTCGGCGATGGCGCCGAGATCGTCCTCGGCAATCAAAGCGCCGGTCGGGTTGCCCGGGGAATTGATGATGATGCCGCGCGTGCGTGGCGTGAGGGCCGACAGAATCGTGTCAGCGCGCAGGTGGAAGCCGTCTTCGGCATGCGTCCGGACGACGACCGGCGTCGCGTCGGCGAGCTTGATCTGCTCGACCAGCGTCGGCCAGCCCGGCATGTGCGTGATCACTTCGTCACCGGGCCCGAACAGCACCATGACGGCGTTGTAGAGCGCCTGCTTGCCGCCGGCGGTGATGATGATTTCGCTCGTCGCGTACTCGACGCCGTAGTCCTCGCGATAACGGGCCGCGACGGCGCGCTTCAGGTCCTCGGTCCCCGAGTTCGCCGTGTATTTCGTGAAGTTCGCGTCGATGGCCGCCTTCGCCGCCTCGGCGATGTGCTTCGGCGTCGGGAAGTCGGGCTCGCCTGCCCCGAAGTCGATGACATCGACCCCCTGCGTCTTCAACCTGATGGCCTCCGCGGCCACCTTCATCGTCGGAGAAACCGCGATTCGTCCGGCCCGTGCCGCAAGCATGCTCTTACGCCCTCAACGTTTCCCGCGCGAGCTTCTTATCGCGCAATCGATCCTCGACGATTCCGGGCACCAGCCCGTGCACGGATCCGCCGAGCGCCACGACTTCCTTCACCAGGCGCGAGCTCACGTAGGTGTACGGCTCCGCCGGCATCATGAACACCGTTTCCACCTCCGGGCTGAGGCGCCGGTTCATGAGCGCCATCTGCAGCTCGTATTCGAAGTCCGACACCGCGCGCAGGCCGCGGACGATGACGCTCGCGTGCTTGCTGCGGGCGTAGTCGACGAGCAGGCCGTCGAAGGTGTCGACTTCGACATTGTCCCAGCCGCGAAACACCTCGCGGGCGATGGCCACGCGCTCGGGGACGGTGAAGAGCGGCGATTTCTCGATGTTCAGAAGGATGCCGACCACGATGCGATCGAACAGCCGCGATCCGCGCTGGATGATGTCGACGTGACCGTTGGTCAGCGGGTCGAACGACCCCGGGTAGACGGCGACGATCTCCTTCATATCGCTCCTGCGGCCGACTCTTCGGGCGCCGCCGATTGATACAGCGTCAGCGCGCTGTCGCCGGAAAAGATGTCGCGCGTTTTCATGAGTGCGCCCGCACGCGCCGGGGCGTCGTCGCGCCGCCCGTGCTCGAGGACCACGAGCCCGTCCGCGGTGACCAGCGGAGCTGCTGCCTCGAGCGCGCTGAGCATGTCCGCCCGATCGTACGGCGGATCGAGCAGCACGAGGTCGAACATCCCGGGCGCCAGCCGCGGCGCGGCGTCTGCAAATCTCGCGCGGATAATAGCATAGCGGTCTGTGACGGCGCAGCGCTGCAGGTTGCGCTCGATCAGGCGGACCGCCCGTGCGTCCGAGTCGACGAAGGTGACGTGCGCGGCGCCGCGGCTCAGCGCTTCGAGCCCGACCGCACCCGTCCCGGCGTAGGCGTCGACGACCCGCGCGTGCGCCACCCGCGGCGCCAGCACGTTGAACAGGGTCTCGCGCAGCTTGTCGGACGTGGGGCGGAGCCCGCTCCAGTCCGGCGCATCGAGGCGCCGCCCTTTCATCACTCCGGCAATGATCCGCATTTGCTGCTGTTGGTGTTCAGCTTGGCCAGTGTGCCAGTTGCCAGCGAGAGACGTCTTGGTGAAACTGGCCACATGGATAAATCACTGGCTTCAGCGGAAGGCAACTACCCAATCCCCACCAGTCCGAACCGCTGCTCCCAGCTGGATCGGACGAGCGCCACGAGCGCCGCGCTCTCTTCGACATCGTCGAGCGCCGCGACCGCCTCGCGGCGGGCGAGCTCCATCAGCTGATGATCCCGCAGCAGATCGCCAACCCGCAGCGTCGGCAGTCCCGATTGCCGCGTGCCGAAGAAGTCACCCGGCCCGCGGATCTGCAGATCGCGCTCGGCGATCTCGAATCCATCGGTTGTCTCGGTGAGCGCGGTCAACCGGGCGTGACTCTGATCGGTCAGCGGCGCCTGATAGAGCAGTACGCAGAACGAGCGATGGGCGCCGCGGCCGACGCGGCCGCGGAGCTGATGGAGCTGCGACAGGCCGAAGCGCTCGGCATGCTCGACGACCATCACCGACGCATTCGCCACGTCGACGCCGACCTCCACCACCGTCGTGGCGACCAGCACGTCGAGCTCGCCCCGCGTGAACGCGCCCATCACGCGGTCCTTGCCATCCGCCTTCATCTTTCCATGGAGGAGGCCGACCCGATACGCGGGAAAGATGTCATGCGCCAGGTGATCAGCCATCTCGGTCGCCGCTTTCAGATCGAGCTTGGACGACTCCTCGACCAGCGGATAGATCACGTACGCCTGGCGTCCCTCGTCCAGCTGCTGGCGGACGAAGTCGTAGATTTCTTCGCGCCGGGATTCGGGCTTCGCGATGGTCTTGACCGGCTGCCGGCCCGGCGGCATCTCGCGCATGATCGACGTGTCGAGATCGCCGTAGGCCGTCAGCGCCAGCGTGCGCGGGATCGGCGTTGCGGTCATCACCAGGACGTCTGGATGCAGGCCCTTCGCGCGGAGCGCGGCGCGCTGCAGGACACCAAACCGGTGCTGCTCGTCGATCACCACGAGCCCGAGCTCGTGAAACGAGACCGGCTCCTCGACCAGCGCGTGCGTGCCGACGACCATCTGCAGCGAGCCGCCGGCCAGCTCCGCTTGAATCTCGCGGCGCCTCTTCGCCGGCGTCGCCCCTGTCAACAACGTGAGCCGGAACCGCGATCGCTCCAGCAGCTTGCGGATGTTGATGAAATGCTGCTCGGCGAGGATTTCCGTCGGCGCCATGAACGCGACCTGCAGCCCGTTCTCCATCGCGACGAGCGCGGCCATCAATGCCACGATCGTCTTGCCGGAACCGACGTCTCCCTGGAGCAGCCGGTTCATCGGCTGGACGCGCTTCATGTCGCCGACGATCTCGGCAATCGCCTTCTTCTGATCTCCGGTCAGCTTGAACGGCAGCACCGCCCGCGCGGATTCGCGGATCTCATCGGTGATGACGACCGGCCGCGCTTTCCTCTCGCTGTCCGCGTTGCGGCGGCGAAGGACGATCCCGAGCTGGAAGAGAAAGAACTCCTCGAAAATCAGGCGCCGATGCGCGGGCGAGCGAAAGCTGTTGAGATCGGCGAGATTCGATCCTTCGGGAGGGAAATGGACGTCGGCTAGCGCCTGCCGGCGATCCATGAGGCCCTGCCTCTTCCGGACCGCTTCGGGAAGCGAATCCGGCAGATGGTCGGGGACATGCGCCAGCGCCTGGTGCACGAGCGCACGCTGCATCTTCGTCGTGAGCGTCCCGGCTTTTTCGTAGATCGGGACGATCCGCCCCGTGTGCAGGACCTCGGCCTCGCTGGAGACTCCAGGCTCGTCACCCTGCTCGTCGTCTTCCCCCTCGCTCTTGACGATTTCGTACTGCGGGTTCTGCAGCTGCAGGCCGTGTGACGAGAGCTCGAGCCGGCCGTAGAGAATCACCCGCTGATGCGGGTGGAAGACATCGGCGAGGAACGGCTGGTTGAACCAGATCGCGCGCAGCGCTCCCGTCCGGTCGCGCACGAGCATCTCGAAGATCTTGAAGCGCGGCCGGCGCGTCGGCCGGACCGCGGCGCTGATGACTTCGGCCTGTATGGACGCCACCATCCCGGGCCGCAGCGCCGCGATGGTCTGAAAGCTGCCGCGATCTTCGTACCGGATTGGAAACCGGTACAGGAGGTCCTCGACGGTCGAGAGTCCGACGCGCTGAAGATCGGCCGCCCGGCGCGGACCAACGCCCTTCAGGTATTGAAGCGCGGAGGTCAAAGAAGAAGGAGGAACGGTATTCAGTGCTGAGCACCCAGCACTCTATTGAACGATGGTGGCCTGCGCCTGGCTGACGCGAATCTCGCGGATGCGCGAAGGCAGCTCGAACGGATCGTCCATGTTGATGCCGGCGGGGTTCTCCTTCGTCCGCGAGTAGTAGCTGAGGAGCTCCTGCAGGACCGACTTCGGAATGGACACGCCTGAGATCTCCGCCGCCTCGAGGTTGAACTTCCCTATCCCGTTCTGGGTGGTCAGCGTGCCGCTCGCGGTGATGGGAAGCCGTCCGGTCAGATACGCCATGGGATCCAGCCAGCCGCGCTGCTTCTGCGTGCGCACGGCATCGAGATCGACGGTGGCCCGGCCGGCCAGGCGGCCGTCACCAACCGCGTTGATCGTGGGATCGACAATCCCGACGGGAATCTTGTCCTTCGCGTTGTACCTGAAATACGCGTTCACCTCGTTGTCGGTGATCTGCGTCGTCTGGGAGGGAGCGGCCGTGGCCGTTTTGACGGCGGGTTTGTTGCCGAAGTCGACGATCCGCGTGAGCTTGGCGTTGAAGCGATCGGCGTCCTGCTTGGTCAGGCGGAAAAACGCGCCAGCAGACGAGGTCGCCAGCGCCGTGATGAGTATGGCGATGAGACCGAACCTGTGCAGCACGAATCAATTCTACAGGCACAGGAGCCCGCGGGCTAGCCGGCTTCAGCTATTTCGACCCTTCGCTCCGGCCGCGCGTCGTCGCCCGCTCGCGTGCGCGGACGAGCAGGTCGAGCTTCTGCCGCTCGATCTGTTCCTCGAAGACGCGGAAGCGCGCCTGCTGGCGGGAATCCAACACCTCATCCACGGCTTCGTACTCGCGCCGGAGCGCCTGGGCCGCCTGTTCGTCGAAGTCACGCAGCGCTTTCACGCGGTCCCGCAGGGTCGCTTCATCGGTGGCGGTGCCCGGCGCGGTGAGGCGGCGGAGCTCCTGAATCATCTTGTTGCGGGCCTGCATGTTCTGCCGGCGCGTGTCCTGGAGACGCTTCAGCCGGGCGACGAACTGGCCGTACTGATCGTCGCTCAGCTGCAGATGCGTCTGCGCCTGCACGATCGCGTAGGCGTCGAGCATCGTGGCCAGCTGCGCATTCGTCAACGGCGGCGCCGCCCGGTTGGGACGCCCGCGTTGCGCCTCCGGATCCTGCGCGAACGCCGTGGACGGCACCGCCATCAGGAGGCCGGCCAAGACGCAAGCGGCGAGCCGTCTCGTGTGATTCATGCTGTTCCCAATCATGACGAGGGTACCGATCCCCGTGCTTTGATCTCCAATTGAATCAGTTCAGCGAGCTCGGTCCGCTCGATATCCGACAAGCCGTTCGCCACGCGTTCGACCGACCCCGGCCGCGCTCCAATGCCGGCGGCATCGATTTCGTCGGCGTCGAGCTCGTCTGCCATCGATCGCACCAGGGCCCAGGCTTCGTCCGTTTCGATCTCATCGAACGGCTGATCGACCGGAGCCTCGCGAACCGTGCCGGTTGCCGTAGTCGGCGCGTCAGCGGGGGGCAGGATCCGCGATGGCATTCCCGATCGCCAGAGGGCGATCGCGATCACTAGCGTTGCCGCCGTGGCGATGGCCGTCCACCGGATCGACCGCGTCGCGATCAGCTGACGCCAGGCGGATGCCGGGGCTGGTTCTTCGTCGATTGCGGCTCGAACGCGCGCCGAGAAGTGATCCCAGAACAGCGGCGACGGTTCCGGGACGACCCTGTCCTCGACCGCCGCCAGGGTGGCGGTCAACTCGTCCGCCCTCTCACGGCACGCCTGACACGTCTTCAGATGCGCCTGGCGGTCCGCGCCGAGCGCGCCATCCAGGAGGTCGGTGAACTCGGTGTCCCGAAGATGCGCGGTCATCGGCCGCTCTCCTGCAGCAGCTTTTTCAGGTTGGCCAGCGCATGAAAGAAATTCGCCTTTACCGCGCCGACGGAGCTGCCGAGGATTGCCGCGATCTGTTCGTGCGGCAGCTCGTGATAGATGCGGAGGATCATCGTGGCGCGCTGCTTTCTCGGCAGCCGCGCAATCGCCGCGCGCACAGTCGCGATCCGCTCGCTGCGGAGGACCGCCCGATCCGGGCGCTCGGCGGCCGTGTCCTCGTGCTCCCGCGCGTCAATGGCCTCGAGCACCGGCTGCCGCACCGCGACCCGGTTGAGGCACACATTCACCGCAACGCGATAGAGCCAGGTGCTGAACGCCGAGTGCCCTTTGAACGTGCGCAGCGCGCGATAGGCGCGAATGAACACGTCCTGCGCGAGATCGCTCGCGTCCTCGTGATTCCCGACGAACCGGTAACAGACCTGGTAGACCTGCTTCCGATGCCGTTCGACCAGGACCTCGAACGCCTCTTTGTCACCCTCGAGGCAGGCCTCCACCAGCGCGCGATCGTCCGCGTGAGACATTGCTCGGTTCTTGTATGCCTCGGCCGGGCCGTCAACCCGCAAGCGAACCCCCGCCCCCCGGCGCTGGCTCCACCGCCTGACTGCAACCGCCGACATCGACAGAACACCCGCAGCCATAAGACGCTCAAAGAGTTAGACAGTGGGGGCAGGACGAAAGTAAAGCGACGGGACCGCTATCCCCTCCTAATCAACGCCTCCACCTCTTCATGCCGCGGCAGGCCGTCGCGGGCCCCGAGACCCCGGCAGTTCAGTGCCGCGACGCCGTGCGCGTAGCGCAGCACGTCGTGAACGTTGGCGTCCTCGCCGCCGCGCAGCCAGCCGGCGATGAATCCGGCGCGGAACGCGTCGCCGGCGCCGGTCGTGTCGACGACGTGGACGTCGAAGGCGGGAGTGCGGACCTCCTTGCCGTCGACGAGCGAGAGGCTCCCGCGCGGGCCAAGCGTCGCGCAGGTCAACGACGGCTCGAATCGGCGCGACATCTCGCGAAGCGCCGAGCCGAGGTCGCTCACCCCCGTCAACTCGGCCGGAAACGCTTCGGCCGCGATGATGATGTCGATGTGCTCCAGCAGCTCCTCGGTGCCGGGCCGCAGCTTTTCGACATCGATGACCGTTCGCACGCCGGCTTCGCGTGCCGCCCGCGCGGCGATGCGGGCGGCAAGGGGTTCGTGATCGTCGACGAGCAGCACGCGTGCGCCGCGCACGGCCTGAACCGGAACATCCCCGGCGCCCATGGCCAGCCGCGAATCGCGGTACCAGATCACCGTACGATCGCCGGTTCGTCCGTCGACGAGGACCAGCGACGTGTGACTCGTTGCCCCCTGGATGCGACGCACCAGGCTCGTATCGACGTGATCGCGTTCCAGGCTCTCGATTCCAACCCGCGCCGCGTCATCGTCGCCGTATGTGCCGATGTACTGCGTGCGCCATCCGAGCCTGGCACACCCGACCGCGGCGCTTGCGCTCTGTCCGCCCGGAAGGTGTGCGAGGCGCTCGATGCGTGTCTTTCCGCCTGCAACCGGGTGGCTGGGAATGACCGCGACAATATCGAGGCTGTTGAGGCCAAGGGCGATGACGTCGAACGGGCGATCGGGCCCCGGGAGCGTTGGCAAGCGCATCAATTGACTTTCGCTTTTCCTTTGTCTATAGTGCGCGCATGCTGCCACTCACCAAACGTCAGCGTGAAATCCTCGATTTCCTGAACGAGTTCATTCAGCAGCACGGTTACGCCCCGAGCCTCGAGGAAATCGGGCGGCGGTTCAACCTCTCCTCCCTCGCGACCGTCCATAAGCATCTCACCAACCTGCAGGAAAAAGGCTTCATCAAGCGCGCCTGGAACCGGAGCCGGTCGGTGGAGATGGTCCCGAACAAGACCGGCGGGCGCGCCCTCGAGCTGCCGCTGCTCGGATATGTCGCAGCGGGCTCGCCGATCGAGGCGGTCGTCGGCAACGAAACGATCGCGGTCCCCGAAGATCTGGTCGGCAAGCGCGAGTCGTACGTGCTGCGCGTCAAGGGGGACTCGATGATCGACGAGCAGATTCGCGACGGTGACTACGTCATTGTCGAGGATCGCCGGACGGCGGACAACGGCGAGATGGTGATTGCCCTGTTGAACGGCGCCGATGTCACGCTCAAGAAGCTCTTTCGCGAACAGGGGCGGATCCGTCTGCAGCCGGCCAATCCGGCGATGCAGCCGATCATCGCGCCGGTGGAACAGGTCCAGGTCCAAGGTGTCGTCGTCGGCGTAATGCGGCGATACTAGACGGCATGAACGACCGCAAACAGATCAACTTCACCATCGTCCCGGACGACGATCCGGACCTTGCGCGGATCTACGCCAACTTCTGCGCGATCTCCCACACGCCCTTCGACTTCACGCTCGCGTTCTGCGAGGTGCTCCCGCTTTCCGAGAAGGACATCAAGGCCGCCGAGTCCGAGCACACCGTCAAGGCCCCGGTACGGGCCAAGATTGTCGTGCCGCTTCAGGTCGTGCCGAATCTCATCGCCGCCCTTCAGGAACACATGCGCGTCTTCTCCGAGTCGACCGGCGGGAGCTGGGACAAAGGACCCGTCCACTGAGCCCCATCGCACGCTGACCAACCGATCAGGCCCCTGGGTCGTTTAGGCTATGGAAAGGCTCTGAGAAACAAGAAGGAGTCGCCATGATTCGCAGAATCCTTCCGGGGGTGGCCGGGCTGGCAGCGCTGATGACCGTCACCGCCAATGCCGGCGGATGGGGGGTCATTACCGTCAAGCATCTTCCGGACTTCGTGGAGGTCGGCCGGCCATTGCCGCTGGCATTCACCGTGATGCCTCACGGCAAGATGCGAGCACCCGGGCTGACCGGAACGGTTGAGGCTGTTTCCGGGACCCGCCGCGTTTCGACAGCCTTCAGCGAGAGCAAGCAGAGCGGACTCTATCAATCGTCGATCGCCCTTCCGGCTGCGGGAGATTGGGTGGTGACGATCAATGCCGGGTACCGGCTGACTCTGCTCCCGATCAAGGCGGTGGAGCCCGGCGCCGGGCCGGCGAACGCGTTGACCACGGCCGAGCGGGGCCAGCGGTTGTTCGTCGCCAAAGGCTGCGTCACCTGCCATCAGAACAATCTGGCGACCGCAAACATGTCGGTCAACGTCGGTCCGGTGCTCGTGCCGCACAAGTACCAGCCGGAGTTCCTCGCGAGGATGCTGGCGGATCCGGCGGCGAACATTCCCCCGCGGCCGGAATCCCCGGTGAGAATGCCGAATCTCGGCCTGGATCAGCAGGAGATCGCGTCGCTCGTGGCCTTCATCGACTCGGGCGTGCGCACCGCCGCGATCCGATGAGATGGGTTAACGCCGGGAAGCTCCCGACCGTCTAGCAGGATATGAGTGGACAGGTCGTTGCGGTGCCCGCGGCCATCCAGAACGAGCGGCCGCACGAGGATCCCGCTGCGCGTGTCGCGGCGCTGTTCGATGCGCACCACGCGCGGCTCTTCAGGCTCGCGAGGCGGCTGGTGCGGCCGCCCGACGATCCCTCGGACGTGGTTCAGGAGACCTTCCTACGAGCTGCGCGCGCGCCGCAGCGCGTGCCGGTGGGGCTTGCGAACGAAGAAGCGTGGCTCGTCCGCGTGCTGATCAACGTCTGCAAGGATTCCTGGCGGCATGCTGCGGTGCGCGCGCGCGCGGCCGCCGAACGCCGGATGCCGATCGCCGAGGCGGTCAACCCCGAAGCCGGCATGCTCGCGCACGCGATCGTGTGGCAGGCGCTCGACGCGCTGCCACCGCGCCGCCGGGCGATTCTCGTGCTGTGCGAGCTCGAAGGGACCGCGATCCCCGAGATTGCTCGACTGCTGGGGATCGCACCGGTCACCGTGCGATGGCATCTGATGATGGGCCGGCGTGAGATGGCTCGAGTACCTGGAGACCGCACATGAACGACTGGCAATCGCGTCTGCGCGAAGCGGATCCGGGATCGGATGCGGTCATGTCCCCGGCCGATGTTCAGCGGATCCGCAGGGCCGTGATGTCCGCGGTGTCAGAACCGCAGGGGCGCGTCAGCATCATGTGGCCCAGGGCATTCGTCGTCACGGCCACCGTACTTTTCATGGTCTGCGCTTCCATGCTCATGGTGCTCCAGCAGACGACGCGTGACGTGGTCGAAGGCCTCCCGGCAGAGACCGCCGTCGCGTCGGACACGCCGGAGGTCACCGAGGGCGAGGACGTCGAGCGCCAGCAGCTGCACTTCAGGACCCCTGGTGGCACGCGAGTCATCTGGGTGTTCGACTCACAATTCGAGGCGAAGGGAACATTGCCATGAGAGGCATGAGAGGCATGAGAGGCATGAGGGACACCGTGAGGCTTCGCTCGTTCGCAACCGTGTCGGCGTCGATTGCTCTGGCGATCCTGGCGATGCCGGCGGTCAGCGCGCGGCAGGCGGCCGAGCCGAGGCCAGGAATGAAGAAATCGGTCGAAGCCGCGGATACGTCGCGCCGGCAGCCATTCAGCGTCGTGCTGCTGCTCGGGGACATGCAGGGGGGAGAGTCGCTCGAGGGGGTGCCGGCAGCCGCGCGAAAGGCACTGGCCGATACCAAGGACTTTCTGCCCTACAAGAACTATCGCTTGCTCGACTCGCAGTGGACGCTCTGCTGCAGCGGCACGACTTCGGCGATTACGCGGATTCGCGGCCTTGACGATCAGCAGTACCGAGCTCGAGCTGCGGGCGTCGCCGATCTTCGACACGAACTCGCCGGTGGCGTTCGAGGCGGGCGCGCTCTCGGTACGCTTCTTCCTGCGCGAGCTGGAACCGCCGTCGGCAATGTCGATGAAATCTGACAGCAAGAACACGGCGGCACTCGAAACGCGGCTCGGACAGATCAACACGGAACTGTTTTCGCTCGAGCGTGAGCAGGTCTCACTCAGCGGCCAGGTCACGTCACTGCGGAAGGGCGTGGAAGTCGGCACGAAGGATCCAGCGGACCTCAAGCGAGCAGACGAACAGCTCACGCTCGTGAACCGCCGGATTGCGATCCTCAAGAATGAACTCAACTCGATGACCTCGTCGAAAACGTACGGCGGATCCAAGGCGGTCATGGATACGTCGTTCCGCATCGAAGTCGGCGAGACCGTGGTCGTCGGCACATCGGGCTTGAAGGGTGGCAGCAAGGCCCTGATCGCCTTGCTCACCGCCGTCGGGAAGCGCCCGAAGTCCTGATCCCCGATCACTGATGATCACTGATCACTGATCACCGATCCCGATCTGGATCCCCGTGTGACCCCCCGCAGTACAATCGGCGGGTGCCGACGCGTTCCGCAGCCCGCAAGGCGCCGCTCCGGCGGCCCAAGGGCGCCGCCGACACCCGGCGGATCATGCAGCAACTGCTCGGGCAGCATCCCAACGCTGACACCGAACTGAACTACACGACACCCTACGAGCTGCTGGTCGCCACGATTCTCTCGGCCCAGTGCACCGACGAACGCGTCAACCAGGTGACGCCGGCGCTGTTCAAGCGCTACCCGAATGCGCGCGCGCTCGCGCGGGCGACGACGGACGAGCTCGAGCCGCAGATCCAGTCGACCGGGTTCTTCCGCGCCAAGTCGCGTTCGCTCTCGGGCATGGCCAACACCGTCGTGGAGCAGCACGGCGGCGAGATCCCGGCCACGATGGAGGCGCTGGTCAAGCTCCCCGGAGTCGGGCGCAAGACCGCGAACGTCGTACTCGGCCATGCGCTCGGCGTCCCCGGTCTGCCGGTCGATCGCCACGTTCTCCGCGTCGCCAACCGCATCGGCATCGCCACGTCGGACGATCCGGTCGTCGTCGAGCAGCAGTTGTGCGCCGCGATGCCGCCCGGCGAATGGACGCTCACCTCGGACACCCTCATCCTGCACGGCCGCCGCATCTGCAAGCCCAGGCCCCTCTGCGACCGATGCGCGGTCCGCGACCACTGCAACTACTACCGCTCGGTCCTCGGCGTCATGTCGAAAACGAAGGAACCGAAACCAACCCGAGCCGCGAAGGCAACGGGGAAGGTAGTCGGGGCCGAGGTTAAGAGCCGCTCTGAAAGCAGACTGGAGCCCAAGCCACCCCGAGCCGCGAGAGCGGCGAGGACAGGTGTTGGGGGGCCGCTTCCGCTTGGCGCACCGCAGAGGGCCAAGCTCAGCGAGCTCGCCGAAGCGAAGCGGGTGGGGCCCCAACACAAACAAAGAAATGACCCGCGACGCTTTCACCCGTCTCGTCGAAGAAGCGCTGCAGGACATCCCGCCGCGCTTCCGCGCCGCGATGAGCAACGTCGCCGTCGTCGTCGAAGATGAGCCGCCGCCGCATATCCTCGAGGAAATGGAGGTCGAGCCAGGCGACACGCTCTTCGGCCTCTATCAGGGCATTCCCCTGCCGGATCGCGGCTGGAGCTACGGCAATACCCTGCCCGATCGCATCTCGATCTATCAGCAGCCGATCGTCGACGCGTGCGAAGACGAGGATGAGATTCGCGATTGCGTCGCGGAGACCGTGATCCACGAGTTCGGCCACTACTTCGGCATGAGCGAAGAAGAGATCGAGGAAATCGAGGAGAAGTACTGGCGCGGCGAGCCGCTGGATGACGTGTGAGACCGTGGCTGAGCCCGTTCGACAGGCTCAGGGCAGGCGCTCGAGGCCAGGGGAAGATGCCACGGGCGCGTAAGCGATTCGGGCAGCACTTTCTCGAGGCGGCCTGGGCCGACAAGCTGCTGGCGGCCATCGATCCGCAGCCGGCGGACAGGTTCCTCGAGATCGGAGCGGGTCCCGGCGCCCTCACCATGCGGCTCGCGTCGCGCGCTGCACATGTGACCGCCATCGAGGTCGACCGCGAGATGGTCGCCGCGCTGACGCCGGAGCTGCCGTCCAACGTCGCGCTCATCCAGGCGGATTTTCTCGATATCGATCTCGCGCCGATCGTCGCCGGCGGTCCGCTGAGGATCGCCGGGAACCTTCCCTACAACATCTCCTCGCCAATCCTGTTTCGCCTCATCGATCTCTGGCGCCGGTCGTCGAGGCTGAATCAGTTGACTGCCGGCGACGAAAACGGCGCGCCACCGCCGCCGTGGACGGATGCGACGCTGATGTTGCAGCGCGAGGTTGCGGACCGGATCGCAGCGACCCCAGGGTCGCGCGACTACGGCGTGCTGGCCATTTCCGTTCAACTTCATGCCGACGTCCGGCGGATGCTGACGCTGCCACCCGGCGCGTTCCGGCCGCCGCCGAAGGTGCATTCGGCGGTCGTGCAGCTGCGATTCCGGCCGCCGGCCGTCGCGCTCAACGACGAGCAGGTGTTCGAATCGATGGTTCGCGCCGTGTTCACACAGCGCCGGAAGACGCTGGCGAATGCCCTCGCGCCGTTCGCGATCGCCCGGCAGGCCGAGGCGCGGCGCGCGCTCGCCGCGGCCGGCATCGACCCCGGCCGGCGTGCCGAGACCCTGCAACTCGCGGAGCTGGCACGGCTTGCGGACTACTTCGCAGGGGCTGTACCGCCCAATTAAGTGATGCTTCGGCTGCGCGGCCGTGCTATCTTTCTGCCCGAGGTTCGGCGAGCCCTTCCCAGCGGGCGGGCCGAAGCACACGGCGATTAGGCGGCTCCCGCCGCCCCACGTCACGGTCCCATCCGCCCGGATGGTTCTTCCGTCGTGCCGTGTCGTTCCCCAAAAACGTTTTGACGGTCGGGTCATCGAGACGCTGGGACATCCAATGCTGTGTTGTGATGCGCGGACGCTGCTGACGCATGAGCCCCACTGATCCTGTGGGTGCCGACGCGCCGCCGCTGGAGATCATTCCACTCGGCGGCGTCGGCGAGTTCGGCATGAACATGATGGTCATCGCGTGCGGCGAGACGGCCATTCTTGTCGATGCCGGCGTCACGTTTCCCGAGCCGGAGCTGCTCGGCGTCGATCTGATCATCCCCGACTTCCGGCCGCTCGAGCAGTTCACGATCTCGGCGCTGGTCCTTACTCACGGGCACGAGGACCACATCGGCGCGATCGCTCACGTACTGCCCTACGTCAAGGGGCCGGTCTACGGCACGGCGTTCACGCTCGCGTTGGTCGAGGGCAAGCTCGAGGCGCTCGGCGAGGAGGCGACGCGACGGCTGGTCCGGATCAAGCCGCGGGAGCGCGTCACGGTCGGCTCGTTCTCGCTCGAGTTCCTGCGCGTGACGCACAGCATGCCCGACTGCGTCGCGCTGGCCGTCGAGACGCCGCACGGCGTCGTGCTGCACACCGGGGACTTCAAGATCGATCAGACGCCGCTCGACGGCGAGCACGTCGATTTTCACCGGTTCGCCCAGCTCGGCGCCGCGGGCGTCCTGGTGCTGCTCTCCGACAGCACCAACATCGAGCGCACGGGTGTCAGCGGTTCCGAACTGGACGTCGTCGATGGCTTCGAAGAGATCTTCACGAGCGCGAAGGGCAAGATCGTCGTGGCGACGTTCGCGTCGAGCATCTACCGGATGCAGATCCTCGTGGACCTCGCGGCGCAGTTCGATCGGCAGGTGGCGTTCGTCGGCCGCGGGGTGATGGACAACTCCGAGATTGCGCAGCGGCTGGGATACCTCCGGATTCCGACCGGCGTCCAGATCAGGGATTCGGATGTCCGGACGTATCCGGCCCAGGACGTGGTCTGTATCTGTACCTGGCTCGCAGGGGGAGCCGCAGGCGGCCCTGCCCCGAATCGCCATCGACGACCACCGCCACGTCAAGCTGGCGCAGGACGATGTGGTGGTGTTCTCGGCGCGGGAGATTCCCGGCAACGAAAAGGCGATCGGGCGGGTGATGAATCACGTCGCGCGCCGGGGGGCGGAGGTTGTGCACCAGGGGACCCGGCACGTCCACGTTTCCGGACACGGGAGCGAGGAAGAGCTGAAATTGATGATTTCCCTCATCAGGCCGCGCTTCTTCGTGCCGATACACGGGGAGTACCGGCAGCTTGCGCGGCACGCCCGGGTTGCGGCGCGCGTTTCGGCCGGTACTCGCGTCCTGCTGGCGGAAAACGGCGACCTCATCCGTTTCGACCAGGACGGCGGCCGGGTCGCCGACAAGGTCCCTGCCGGCCGCATCCTCATCGACGGCACCCGAAGCGGGGCCGTTGGCGACGAGGTGTTGCGCGACCGGCGTCATCTTGCCGGCGACGGGCTGGTCGTGCCGGTCGTGGCAATCGGACGGCAGTCGGGCACGCTCGAGGAGACGGATGTCATCACCCGAGGGTTCGTGGTCGATGCGCGTACGGAGGCGCTGTTGAAAGAGATCCCATCCCTGCTGGCCTCGGCCATCGAGACCGCGAGCGTCGAAGAACGGACGGATCCCGGCCTGATCAAGGAACGGATCCGCGTCGACCTGCAGCGGTTTTTCAGGAAGCGCTCCGGCCTGAGGCCGCTGGTGCTTCCCGTCATCATGGAGATTTGACGTGGCCGGGTCAGTGATCTCGCGCCGTCTCAGCGAAGTCCTCGGCGTCGGCTTGTTCGCGCTGTCGGTGATCTGGCTGATTGCGCTCGTCAGCTACAGTCCGGCCGATCCGGTCTGGTTCTTCAACACCGGCGCCGACCTTCCGCCGACGAACTTCGCCGGCCGCATCGGCGCCTTCCTCGCCGAGTTGTCGTTTCAGCTGGTAGGCTATGCCGCCTATCTCGCGCCCGTCGTCACTGCGGGCATCGGCTGGCATTACTTCTGGTGCCGCGTTCTCGACGCGCCCTATACGAAGGCACTCGGCGCCGGGCTGCTGTTCTGCTCCACGGCCGCGTTCATGGCGCTGGCGTTCGGACGCGTCGACCTCGCCGGCAAGGAATTCCGCGCCGGCGGCTCGCTCGGCTCGGCGCTGGCCGGCCTGCTCGCGGAGTATCTGAACCGCACCGGCTCGATCGTCCTGATCCTGTCGGTGCTCTTCCTCGCCATCATCCTGTCTACGCAGTTTTCGTTCGGCCGTCTGTTTGCCGCCGTCGGCATGATGATCGTCGATCAGTGCCGTGCCGCAATCGCCGCGATTCGCGCCCGCCGCGACGAGCGTCAGCGCGAGAAGCAGCGGCGCGAAGTGCTCAAGAAGCATCTCGACAAGCAGACCCGCGAAGGCAAGCCAACGATCGCCACGGCGGTGAAGGATCAGCACGCGGCCGAGGCGGCCGCCGAGGCCGCCCGCGCCGCGAAGCCTCGGGTCGCGACATCGCGTGAGGTCGACGAGCCGCCGCCGGCGAAACCGTCACGCACGGCCGCGATGATGGGAGCGGCCGCTGCTGCGCTGAAAGCCGCCTCGTCGAAGCCCACTCCCCCGCCGCCGATCAAGAAAATGCCCGTGGCCGCGCCGTTGCCGCTGCCGGAGCCCGAGAAGGTGCCGGCCGAGCGCAAGAAGGGGGCCTACACCTTCCCGCCACTGGCGCTGCTCGACGCGCCCAAAACCGAGCGCAAAATCGACGAGCGCGAACTGATGGAGGGGGCGCGCCTGCTCGAGGACAAGAGCCGCGAGTTCTCGGTCGAAGGCTCGGTCGTCCAGATCCATCCGGGTCCGGTCGTGACGACCTACGAGTTCAAGCCCGATGCGGGCGTCAAATACAGCAAGATCACCGGGTTGGCGGACGATCTGTGCCTGGCGATGCAGGCTGAATCGGTGCTGATCGATCGTATTCCCGGCAAGTCGACCGTCGGCATCCAGATTCCGAACCCGAACCGCGAGCAGATCTCGCTGCGGGAGCTGCTCGAATCTGACGTCTACCGGCGATCGCAGTCCAAGCTGACGCTCGCGCTCGGCAAGAGCATCCACGGCGAGCCCTTCGTCGCCGATCTCGCGACGATGCCCCATCTGCTCATCGCCGGCTCCACCGGCACGGGCAAATCGGTCAGCGTGAACGCGATGCTGTCGAGCATCCTCTTCCGCGCGACGCCAGACGACGTGCGCTTCATCATGGTCGATCCCAAGCGCCTCGAGCTCGGGATGTACGAGGACATTCCGCACCTCCTGACGCCGGTCGTCGTCGATCCCAAGAAGGCCGCCAACGCGCTGCAATGGGCCGTCCGGGAGATGGAAGAGCGGTACAAGACCCTCGCCGCCGTCGGCGTCCGGAACATCGATCAGTACCAACCGCAACCTCAAGCTGGCGCAGTCCGAGAAAGCCGGCCCGGTGATCGACGACAACGGCGTCGAAGTCAAGCCGCTGCCCTTCATTGTCGTGCTGATCGACGAGCTCGCGGATCTGATGATGGTGGCGGGGAACGAAGTGGAAGAGTCGATCGCGCGGCTGGCGCAGATGGCGCGCGCCGTCGGCATTCATCTGATTCTGGCGACGCAGCGGCCGTCGGTCGACGTCATCACCGGCCTGATCAAGGCCAATCTGCCGGCTCGCATCTCGTTCAGGGTCTCGTCGAAGATCGACTCCCGCACCATTCTCGACGGCAACGGCGCCGAACAGCTGCTGGGCAAGGGCGACCTGCTCTTCCTGCCGCCGGCGTCCTCGCGGTTCGTCCGTCTGCACGGCCCCTACATCTCGGAACAGGAGAGCGCCCGCCTGGCGAGCTTCCTGCGCAAACAGGGAAAACCGACCTACGACGAGACGATTACCGCCGACGAGAAACAGGGCGGATCGGAGCTCGAGTTCGAGAAGGACGACCTGTACGAGGAGGCGGCCCGCATCGTGGTGTCCACCGGGCAGGCCTCGATTTCCTATCTGCAGCGGCGGCTCCGCATCGGCTTCAGCAGGGCCGCGCGTCTGATCGACATGATGGAAGCGGAGGGGCTCGTATCGGGCGCCGCAGGTGGCAAGGCACGCGAGGTTCTCGTCAAGAAGGAGTACTTCGACGAGGTCGACGCGCAGTTGCGATGAGGTCGGGTGACGCTATGAACAGACTGCCGCGAATCGCCGGGACAACGGCGGCACTGATGACGCTGCTGGTCGGGAGCGTTGCGGTGCGCCCGGCCGCTGCCGCCGCCGAGTCCGCCCAATCGATCTATACCCGCGCCCTCGCTCGTGAACGCGATCTTCGCGATGCGAGCAACGCCGCGACGCTGCCGCAATTGCGGCGCACCGTGAACACGTATGAGTCGCTGGTGCGGCAGTATCCGACGAGCGGCTACGCGGACAACGCGCTCTGGCAGGCGGGAAATCTCGCGCTCCTGGCCTACGAACGGTTCCGCGAGCCTTCCGACCGGCGGACTGCCGTTCGCCTGTTCACGCTGCTCAAGGACGGATACCCGTCGAGCTCGCTGGCCGCGCGGGCGATCGAACTGCTCGGCGAGGTCGAGGCCGATCCTGTCGGCGCCGCATCTACGGCGCCCCCGGTGCCGCCGGTCGTCCCGCCCGCCGCGGCCCCCGTGCCCGCACCAGTGCCACCCGCGCCAATCGCATCCGGCACAATCGCTTCGGGGCCGCCGCCCGACACGCAACGCGATTCGCGTCCGGCCGAGGAAGCGGTCGCCGACCTGGTGACCATCCGCGACATCAAGCGCACTTCCCTGCCCGATGGAATCCGGGTCACCATCGAGATGGATCGCGAGTCGATGTTCCGCGCCGAGCGCCTCGAGAACCCGAGGCGCGTGTTCTTCGACCTCAGAGGCTCGCGGACGGTTCCGTCGCTCCAGGACGCGACGCTCAAGTTCACGGAAGACATCGTCCGCGAGATTCCGCCTGGGGCGTCACCCCAGGAATACGACGCGCGTGGTCATGGACATGGAGTCGGCGGAGGGGTACAGCGTGTTCACCCTCTACAATCCATTTCGCCTCGTCGTCGACATCAAACGCGCGGCGGTCACAACCGTTCCGGCGCCCGCGGCCGCGCCGACGACCGGGACTCCGCCTGCGTCAACGGTGACGGCCGAGACGAAGGCGATCGCCGCGAGCAAAGAGCCGGTTCCTCCGGTCTCGCGCGCTGAGGCCCCGTCAGTGGTGTCGCCGGCGGCGCCCACTGCGAACTCCAACGGGCAGTTCTCCCTGTCCCGCCAGCTCGGGTTGGGCATCTCACGAATCGTCCTGGACGCCGGCCACGGCGGTCACGATCCGGGCGCGCGCGCGAACGGTGTGTCGGAGTCGGAGCTCGTCCTGGATGTCACGCTCCGGCTCCGGACCCTGCTCGAAAAGCAGCCCGGCATCGAGGTGACGCTCACCCGCGACGGCGACGTGTTCATTCCTCTCGAAGAGCGCACGGCGATCGCCAACCGTCAGGGGGCGGATCTGTTCCTGTCGATTCACGCCAACGCCAGCCGGAACGCCAAGGCACGCGGCATCGAGACCTACTTCCTGAACTTCGCGACCAACCCCGAGGCCGAAGCGGTCGCCGCGCGCGAGAATTCGGGGTCCGGCCAATCGATGCACAACCTGACCGACATCGTCCGGACGATCGCGCTGAACAACAAGATCGACGAATCGCGGGACTTCGCCTCGATGGTGCAGAAGGCGATGGTGCGGCGGCTCGCGACCCGCAACAACCAGGTGCGCGACCTCGGCGTCAAGCAGGCACCGTTCGTCGTCCTGATCGGCGCGGGCATGCCGAGCGTGCTCGCCGAGATTTCCTTCGTCACGAACAAGCAGGAGTCGGCGCTGTTGAAGACGGCCGCCTATCGGCAGCAGATTGCCGAGTCGCTGCTCGACGGCATACTGCGATATCAGAGAGCGCTGAAGGGAGTGCGGGCCGTCGCCGCGAGGGAGTAGGCGCGGACTGTTCCGTTCAGTTCAGGGGCGGGATCGGGATAAGTCCGGGACTGGGGACTCGGGGCTCGGGATTCGGGGTGGTGGGCGGATCGCTTCGCTGGACCGCCATCCATTTTGGATCTCACGTCGGGATCGGTGATCAGGGATCAAAGGATCCCGACGACGGCGGGATTACGGCGTCGAAGACGATGGCGTGACGCGCAGCGCTTCCGAGTCGGGAACGGGTTCCAGGTTGTACTTGGCCCGGATCCGCTTGATCGCGATCAGGATACCGCCGAGCGTCGCGCCCAGGATCAAGGCTGCCAGCAGCATGACGCCGGTCAGCCCGAGGGCGCCCACGACGATGTCGCCGATTCCGGTGGTTTCGACCGGTTCCTCGATGACCCTGACGAGAATCGGCTGAGCGGGTTGCGGAGATTGCACGGTACTTTAGACCCCTGGTCTGCGGCTCGGGTTCCTACGACCACTCCGTCGACGTGAACGCCAGCTCGGCGAGGGCCCTGACCGCGACCCCGGTCGCCCCTTTGGGCTGCCACGGCTTGGCCTCGTCTGCCCATGCGGTGCCGGCGATATCGAGGTGCGCCCAGGCTAGATCCCCGACGAATTCCTTGATGAACATCGCCGCCGTGCACACGCTGGCGGGCCGCCCGCCGACGTTGACCATGTCCGCGATCTCGCTGCGAATCTGTTCGCGGTATTCCTCGTACAACGGCAGCGGCCAGCAGCGATCCCCGGCCCGGTTGGCGGTAAGGCGGACCAGCTCAGCCCATGACTCCGGCTGGCCGAACAGGCCGGAAGCCGCCTTGCCGAGCGCGACCACGCATGCACCGGTGAGCGTGGCGACGTCCACGAGATGGGTGGCTCCGAGCTGCTGCGCGTACCACAAACCATCCCCGAGAATCAGCCGGCCTTCGGCGTCCGTATTGAGGACCTCGACGGTCTTACCGCTCGCCCCGGTCAGGATGTCGCCCGGCTTGAGCGCCCGGCCACCTGGCATGTTCTCCGTCATCGGCACGACCCCGACCACGGCAATCGGCGCCTTCAGGAGCGCCAGGGCGCGCATGGCGCCGATGACGGCGGCGCCTCCCGCCATATCGTCCTTCATGCGTTCCATGCCGTCGGCGGGCTTGATCGAGATGCCTCCCGTATCGAACGTGATGCCCTTTCCTACCAGGCCCAGAACCGGATGCGCCGGTGCTCCGGCCGGCGTGTACCGCATGACGAGAACCCTCGGCGGCTCGGCGCTGCCGCGGGCGACGCCCAGAAGGAGGCCCATCTGCAGACGAACGATGTCGTCTTCATCCAGGATCTCGACGTGCAGTCCGGCATCACGCGCGATGGCGCTGCCGCGCTCGGCGAAGACCGACGGGGTCAGGACGTTGGACGGCTCATTACAGAGATCGCGGGCAATGTTGCAGGACTCGCCGAGAATGCGTCCGCGCTCGACGGCGGCCTGGAGCCCCCGGTCGCTCGACTCGCCGGCGACGATCACCGCTTCCTCGAGCGGCGGCGAGGAACGATCGCTGCTCTTGTATCGATCGCCGCTGAAGCTCGCGAGCAGCAGCCCTTCTGCGATCGCCTGCACGGCAGCCGCGTCGCTGCTGCCCCGCGGCAGGAACGCGATACGGCGCACCCGGCGTTGCCGGGCGGCGAGCGCCGCGGCGGTCGCGACCTTGCGCAGCCTCTCGGTGTCGAAGTCGGCGGCCTTCCCGGCGCCGATCAGCGCGACGCGAGCGGCACGCCATTCATTACCGAGCGGAGTGAGGAACAGTTCGTAGGCGCGCCCCTCGAATTCATGCGAATCGTCCGCGCGTTTCAACGCGCCATCAGCCGCTTCGTCGAGGCCCGGAACCGCCGACACCAGGGCTTCTCCCTCGAAGACGGGCACGAAGAGTACGTCGGTTTCCACTTCCGACGGACGTGAAGATCTGAGCACCACGGGAGCCTGGGACGCGGTCCGCATATTCCGGCAATTATAGTGCGGTGTGGGACGAAACCCGTGAGCAAGCCCCGCCGTGGGGCCGGCGATTCTCCAGGGTGAGCGGCCGCGCCCGCGGCTATAATCGGCGCGCTCATGACACACCAACTCCGTCGCATTGCCATCCTGCTCTTCCTGTTCCCCTTCGTCCTGATCGGGTCCGGACAGAGACCCGAACGGGTCCCGGTTGGGCAGCAGACCGCGCTCGATCGTTACGTGGCCGCTCCCGATACCAGCTTCGCCTGGAAGGTATTGCGCCAGCTGCCGGCGGAAGGGGCGACCGCCACCCTTCTCGAGATGACGTCGCAGCGCTGGCTGACCGAGCAGGAGGTCCAACGCCCGCTCTGGACGCATTGGGTGACGGTCATCCAGCCGGCGAAGGTCACGAGCGACATCGGCTTCCTGTTCATCACCGGTGGCAGTAATGAGCGGCAGCCTCCGGCAAATCCCCCGGCCTGGCTCGTCGACCTCGTCCGTAACACGGGCACGGTCGCGGCGGAGCTTCGCCTGGTGCCGAATCAGCCGGTGATCTTCACGGAGGATCCCACCCGCAAGCCCCGCTCCGAGGACGATTTCATCGCCTACACGTGGGACAAGTACCTGCGGACCGGGGACGAGAAGTGGCCGGCCCGGCTGCCGATGACGAAGAGCGCCGTGCGCGCGATGGACGCAGTGACGGCCTTCGCGCAGTCCCAGGAAGGCGGCGGCAACAAAGTATCGCGGTTCGTGGTGTCGGGAGCCTCGAAGCGCGGGTGGACGGCGTGGGCGACAGCCGTGGTCGATCAGCGCGTGGTCGGACTCGTGCCGGCGGTCATCGACATGCTCAACGTCGAGCCGTCATTCGTTCATCACTATCGCGCTTATGGGACGTGGTCGGACGCGGTCAAGGACTACGTGCACCACGGCATCATGAACTGGATGGGCACCAAGGAATTCAAGGCGCTGATGAAGATCGAAGAGCCCTACGAATACCGTGACCGCCTGACCATGCCGAAGCTGCTCCTGAACGCGTCAGGAGATCAATTCTTCCTGCCGGACTCTTCGCAGTTCTATTTCGACGATCTGCGCGGCGAGAAGCACGTCCGCTACGTGCCGAACACGTCGCACTCGCTCGACAAGAGCGACGCCCTGGAGACCGTCCAGGCTTTTTACGCGGCGATTGTCAGCAACACGCCACGGCCCGAGGTGAAATGGACGTTCGAGCGCGACGGATCGATCAAGGTCGTGAGCCGCCAGCTGCCGAGCGAGGTGCAGCTCTGGCAGGCGACGAACCCCGCCGCGCGTAATTTCCGTCTCGACGCGATTGGTCCCGCGTACAAGCCGTCCTCCCTGACACCCTCGGGCCCGAACACGTGGGTTGCGCGCGTCGCCGCGCCGGAGGCCGGGTGGACTGCGTTCTTCGTCGAGCTGACGTTTCCCGGGGCCAGCAAGTACCCCTTGAAGGTGACGAGCGGCATACGCATTCTTCCCGACAAATTGCCGTTCGATGCGCCGAAGCCGGTCAAAGATCCCCGGAGCGTTCAGCCCGTGAGCCGCTAGCCGATCAGCTCTTCAGCGGGGACCGCTCGCGAGTCGGATTGGCGTTGTACTTATCCGACTCGCCCCAGCGGGATGCTGAGATTGGTCCAGTCGGTCCCGCGCTGCGACTTCGCGATATAGACGATCTGTCCCGCGTGGTAGGCGAGGTGCGCCAGCGCGCGATGCAGAGCCTCGTACACCGCCATCGACTGGCCGCGGACCACGACCGTCCGAGTCAGCTGCTCGTCGCTGAGCTCATCGAGCGCGGCCGACAGGACCTTCCATCCCTGCTCCCACTTGTGCAGCAGCTCGTCGCGGGATACGGCGCGCGGCTCGAACTCCTCATCCCTCTTCCGCCACGGCTTCTCGCCGTCGCTGGTCAGGAAATCGGTGAATCGCGAGCGCAGGTTCCCGGACATGTGCCAGCAGATCACCGCGATGGAGTTGTCGCCTGCGCTGCTGGTCGCTGCCAGGTCGTCGTCGGCGACCTGACGGATCGCGGCCTCCGACAGGGCTTTGTAGCGCATGAATTCCGCGCGGACGGACTCGATGATGCTCGTCATGGATCAAGGCTCCAGCAAGATTGGCACGGCCGTCAAATCGCCGCCGGTCAGCCTGAAGGCTGCGACCTCTCCCTCGGGGTCGAGCAGCGAGACGATCAGCCAGAGGAAATCGGAATAGAAGATTTCGGCGCGGTCGGTTTCCGACGGCAGCGCGCGCGAGCTCGGGTGGGAATGATACGCCCCAATCACCGATCGATCGCTGCCGCGCAGCCGGCGAATCGCCGCGACGTGGTCGGCGGGATCGAGCAGGTAGCGGGTCGGACTTGCGAGCAGGTTCCGCGCCCGCACGCACTCGTCGATCGCCGATCCCTGTCCGATCAGCAGACCGCAGCACTCGTTCGGCGACTCCTCGCGCGCGTGGGCGATGATCTCGTCACGGAGGCTTGCGCGCAGCACGACCGGCGTCGTCATATGCGTCAGCTCGCCAGCTCGGTCCGGTTGATGAAGTGCTCGAGCGCCTCCGGATTGGCAAGCGCCTCACGATTCTTGACGGTACGGCCGTGCACGACGTCGCGCACCGCGAGCTCGACAATCTTCCCGCTCTTCGTCCGGGGAATCTCCGCTACCTGGACGATGCGCGCGGGCACGTGGCGCGGCGTCGTGTTCTCCCTGATCTGCCGCTTGATGCGCTCACGCAGCGCATCGGTCAGCTCGACCCCGTCGCGCAGCCGGACGAAGAGGACGACCCGTTCGTCGTTGTCCCATTTCTGCCCGATGACCAGGCTTTCGATCACCTCGTCGAGCCGCTCGACCTGGCGGTAGATCTCCGCCGTTCCGATCCGGACTCCGCCGGGATTGAGCGTCGCATCCGACCGCCCGTAGATGATCACGCCGTCATGCGAGGTGATTTCGGCGTAGTCGCCGTGCCACCAGACGCCAGGATAGCGTTCGAAGTACGCGGCACGGTACCGCGCGCCGTCCTGATCGTTCCAGAAGCTGAGCGGCATCGATGGGAAGGGCTCGAGGCAGACGAGCTCTCCTTTCTGTTGACGCACCGGATTGCCATTCTCGTCGAAGACTTCGACCGCGAGCCCGAGTCCCCGGGTCTGGATCTCGCCGCGCCACACCGGCGCGATGGGATTGCCGCTCACGAAGCATCCGACGATGTCGGTGCCGCCGGAGACGGAGGCCACGTGAATGTCCTGCTTGATCTTCGAGTAGATGAAGTCGAAGCTCTCGGGCACGAGCGGCGACCCCGTCGACGTCAACGCCCGTACGCTTTCGAGCCGGTGGGTTTCGATCGGCGCCAGGCCGGCCTTGCGGACCGCGTCGATGTACTTCGCCGACGTCCCGAACATCGTCATCTCCGTGGCATCGGCGAGATCGAACAACGCACCTGGTCCTGGATGGAACGGGGATCCGTCGTAGAGCACCAGCGTCGCGCGCGCGGCAAGCGCAGAGACCAGCCAGTTCCACATCATCCACCCGCAGGTCGTGAAGTAGAACACCCGGTCCATCGGCTTGACGTCGGCGTGCAGCTGGATCTCCTTCGCATGCTCGATGAGGGTGCCGCCGGCGCCATGAACGATGCACTTGGGCACGCCGGTCGTGCCGGAGGAGGTACAGGATGTAGAGCGGATGGTTGAATGGGAACGGCTCGAACGTCAGGTCAGCCGTCGTGTCGCCGACGAACTCGTCCCACCAGCACGATTTCGGCACGCGCCCGATGTCCGGCCGCTCGGCGACGTAGGGAACGATGACGGTGCGCTCGACCGTCGGCAGCGCGGCGACGACGTCGGCGATCTTCCCGAGGCAGTCATGCGTCTTCCCGCCATAGAAGTAGGCGTCCGCCGAGAGGAGGATGCGCGGCGCGATCTGGCCGAACCGGTCGAGCACGCCCTGCACGCCGAAGTCCGGTGAGCACGACGACCACACGGCGCCGATCGCGGCCGCCCCGAGCATCGCGATGATCGCTTGCGGCAGGTTGGGGATGAAGGCGGCGATGCGGTCGCCGGGCCGGATGCCGGCCCGCCGGAACGCGGCGGCGGCGCGGGCGACCTCCCGGCGGAGCTCCACCGCCGTCAGCGTCTGACGAACCTGATCCTCGCCGCTGAAAACGATCGCGACGTCATCGTCCTGCCGCCGCAGCAGGTTCTCGGCGAAGTTCAGCCTTGCGTCGGGAAAGAACCTGGCGCCAGGCATCCGGCCGGGATGCTCATGGATCCGCTCGCCCATCGAGCCGCGAATGTCACAGAACTCCCAGACCGATTGCCAGAACGGCTCGACATGCGTGAGGGAGAACGCGTGCAGGTCCCGGTAGGTTGGAAGGGCGACGTTCCACCGCTTCTCGGCCGCGCGCATGAACGCCGTCAGGTTCGCGGCGGCCACACGCTCGGGCGACGGTGTCCAGAGTGGCGCGTCCACTCTGAAAATTATAGCCTTCGGGTCTCACTCGCCAGGCTGATACGTCTCCGAGTGGAATGCCGTGAAGCCGCGTTTGAGGTAGTTCGGCAGCGCTGCGGGATGATCCATCGTGTTCGTGTGCAGCCAGACGCGGTTCGCTCCGGCGGCCCATGCCTGCACGACCGCCTCGGTCAGGAGGTGCCCGCCGAGACCGCGGCCGGTGAATTCGCTCAACAGGCCGAAGTACGCGATTTCGACGCCGCCCGAACTGTCGCGGCGCAATTCGAAGTAGCCCGCGGGCGCACCGGCGACCCACATCACCCACAGCGACACGGCGGGGTCGGCAAGGTAGGCGCGGATCGTGTCGTCGGACCACGGCAGCCGATCGATCCAGTGATACGCACCGCCAACCTCGGTGTAGAGGTACCGCCAGAACGACGCCGGGCAGCCGTGCACGCGCTCGATGCGGAGCGCCGGATCGTCCACTCGGGCCGGGCGCAGCGCCCCGGGATCGCGCATTTCCAGGAACGTTCTGACCGCCGGCCCGATCGTCATCCGTGTTCGAGGACGCCCTTCCAGCGGGCCGCGGACAGGAACACCTCGTCCAGGTCCGACGGGCTGCGATCCGACGCAGCCTTGAGCCGCTGCAGCGCGCCAATCAGGTCGTCGAGCGCTCCGGACACATTGTCGGCATTCGTCGCGATGATGTCGCGCCACGTGGCGGCCGGGCTCGACGCGAGGCGCGTCGTATCGCGTAGGCCGCGGCCGGCGAACGCCAGGCCCTCCTCGCGCGCGCGGGCGCCGACGACGTGCATCAACGCGCTGACGGTCAATTGCGGGAGATGGCTGATGTAGGCGAGCAGACGGTCGTGCGCGTCCGCTTCCATCTGATGGGGAATCGCGCGCAGCCCGGCCACGAACGCCGTCAAGGCGTCGAGCGCACGGTCGTCCCGGACGCTCGACGGCGTGAGGATCCAGGGCCGATCATCGAAGAGATCCGGGCGCGCCGCTTCGACGCCGCTGACCGCGGCGCCGGCGAGCGGGTGCCCGCCGATGAAGCGCAGGCGCTCGGGTAACGCACGCGCCGCTTCGATCACCGCGCGTTTCGTGCTCCCGACGTCGGTGATCACCGCGGCCCGAGGGAGGCACGCCGGCAACTCCTGCAGCACGGCAACGTTCTGCAGAACCGGAGCGGCCAGCACGACGAGATCGGCGTCCGCGGCCGCCTGGAGCCGATCGTCGCCACGATCGGCGATGCGCATCTGCCGCGCGGTCTCGACGACGGAGGGTCGATCGATCGCGATGACGGCCACCCCCGGCCATCGACGCTTGACGGCCAGGGCAATCGAGCCGCCGATCAATCCGAACCCGTAGATCGCGACGCGTGCGAATGGCGGCTGGCTCACACTCCCCAACCCCGGCGCGTCACCGGCTCGAGGCAGATGCCGCGTCCGATCGCCGGCGCGATGATTCGCAGCTCGGCCATCAGGCGGTCGAACTGATTCGGGAAGAGCGACTGCGCCCCGTCGCTCAGCGCGTGATCGGGATCGGCGTGGACCTCGATGATCAGCCCGTCCGCCCCGGCGGCGACCGCCGCGCGCGCCATCGACGCGACCATGTCGCGGCGCCCCGACCCATGGCTGGGGTCCGCGATGATCGGCAGGTGACTGAGCTTGTGAATCACCGGAATCGCCGAGATGTCGAGCGTGTTCCGGGTGTAGCTCTCGAAGGTGCGGATCCCGCGCTCGCACAGCATGACGTTCATGTTGCCGCCGGCCAGGATGTACTCCGACGAAAGCAGCCATTCCTCGATGGTGGCCGAGATGCCCCGCTTGAGGAGGACCGGAGTCCGCGTCCGACCGAGCTCGCGCAGCAGCGTGAAGTTCTGCATGTTCCGCGCGCCGACCTGAAGGATGTCGGAGTACTTCTCGATCATTTCGATCTGACTGAGATCCATCACTTCCGAGACGAGCTTCAGGTTGTGGCGGTCGGCAGCCGAACGGAGGAGGCGCAGCCCTTCCTCGCCGAGTCCCTGGAAGCTGTACGGCGAGCTGCGCGGCTTGAAGGCGCCGCCCCGCAGGATCTTTGCGCCCGCGCGTTTGACCGCCGCCGCCGCCGCCTCGACCTGCTCCTCGCTCTCGGCTGAGCACGGTCCGGCCATGACCACGACTTCGTCGCCGCCTATCCGGACGTCGCCGACGTTGACCACGGTGTTCTCGGCCTTGAAGGTGCGGCTGGCGAGCTTGTACGGCTCGGTAATCCGCAGCACTTCCTGCACCCCGTCGAGCACCTCGAGCAGGCGCGCATCGAACTGGCGATTTCCACCCACCGCCCCGAGCACGGTGCGCAGCGCTCCCGTTGATCGGTGCACATCGAATCCCATTTCCACGAGCTGCGCGATCACCTTCTGCACCTGCTCGTCGGTGGCGCGCTCCTGCATGACAACAACCATGAGCCTGCTCCGCTATCCTTGTGGTGTCCGAGTGTCCGGGTTTCCGCCAGGGTCTGCGATCGTTCCCGAATCCTTGACTTCCGCCTCCCGTTCCAGCCGCCGCGCTTCGTCGATCACACGCTCGAAGAGCCGCTTGATCGAGGCATCGTTCAGCGGCCCGGGATTGATCCGCTGCACGTGCGCCAGCACCTCAGCCTCGCGCGACGGCTGATAGATCTCGAGCCCGAGCAGTTTCTTCTCGCGGCCGATCTCGAGCGCGCAGGCGGCGCGCGCGCTCAACAGCCGCACCAGCAGCTCGTCCAGATCGTCGATGCGCCGGCGCAGGTCGTCGACGCGCGCCAGCACCTCACGGGCGTCGGGGGTTACAGCTCGCTCTTCAGCCATCGCACGTATTCCGCTACTCGATCGCCGAGGCCGTCCGAGTCCGCATGGGCGGCGATCTCCTGCACCAGGGCGCTGCCCACGACGGCGGCATCGGCATGTCTGCACGCCTGCGCCACATGCTCCGGGCGGGAAATGCCGAAGCCAACCGCCACCGGCAGCGCCGCCTGGGCGCGCACCCGCGCGAGGAGCGGCACCACGTCCCCCGCCAGCGTGTCCCGCGCGCCGGTGACGCCGAGCCGCGAGATCACGTAGAGGAACCCGGCCCCCAGTTCCGCCGAGCGCCTGATTCGATCGTCGGTGGTCGTCGGACTGATCAGGAAGATCGGATCGAGCCCGGCGTTCACCAGCGGTGCCCGCAGCGGTTCCGCCTCCTCGACCGGGTAGTCGAGGACCAGCACCCCGTCGATGCCGGCGTCCTTTGCTTCGGCCGCGAACGTCTCCGCATCCATCTTGACGACCGGGTTCGCGTAGGTGAACAACACCAGCGGCGTCTGGTGAGCCTTTCGAAACTCGCGCACCAGGTCGAGCGATCCGCGCAGGGTCATGCCGGCGGCCAGCGCGCGCTCGCTGGCGCGCTGAATGACGGGTCCGTCGGCCAGCGGATCCGAGAAAGGCACGCCGACCTCGATGACGTCGGCGCCGCCGCGCGCCACCGCGTCGAGCACGGCGGCCGAGCGGCGTGCGTCCGGATCCCCCGCCGTGATGTAGGCCACGAGGCCGCCGCGGCCTCTGTCGCGCAACTGGCGGAACGTCCCGGACAGCCGCGACATCATCGGCCGTCGCTCCGGACGGCGGACAGCGCCTTCTGCACGCTCAACACGTCCTTGTCGCCGCGGCCCGAGAGGTTCACGAGCAGGATGTCGTCGCGCCGCATGGTCGGCGCCAGACGGCAGGCGTACGCAATCGCGTGGGACGACTCGAGCGCCGGAAGGATGCCCTCGTCCCGAGCCAGGCGCTGGAAGCCCGCCAGCGCGTCGTCGTCGCCGATCCAGGCGTATTCGGCGCGTCCGGTATCGTGCAGCCAGGCATGCTCGGGCCCGACCGCGGCGTAGTCGAGGCCGGCCGAGATTGAATGCGTCAACTCGATGTTGCCGTTCTCGTCCTGCAGCACGTAGCTCCGCGTGCCTTGCAGCACCCCGGAGCTGCCGCCGGCGAACCGCGCCGCGTGGCGCCCCGGGAGAATGCCGTGGCCGCCGGCCTCGACGCCGATCAGCTTGACCTCGCGGTCCGCGACGAATGCGTCGAAGATGCCCATCGCGTTGCTGCCGCCGCCGACGCAGGCGACGATCGAGGTCGGCAGCTGCCCCACCGCCTCGAGGCACTGCTCGCGGGCCTCGCGCCCGATGACCGACTGCAGCTCGCGCACCATGAGCGGATAGGGATGCGGCCCGAGTACCGAACCGAGCAGGTAATAACTGTCCGCGACATTGGTGACCCAATCCCGCATCGCTTCGTTGATCGCGTCCTTGAGCGTCCGCGATCCCGCCTCGACTTTGCGCACGGTCGCGCCGAGCAGCTGCATCCGGAACACATTCAGCGACTGGCGCTCCATGTCCTCGGCGCCCATGTAGACGTCGCAGTCGAGCCCGAGCAGCGCACAGACGGTCGCCGTCGCCACGCCGTGCTGCCCCGCGCCTGTCTCGGCGATGACCCGGCGCTTGCCCATTCGCCGCGCCAGCAGCGCCTGCCCCAGCGCGTTGTTGATCTTGTGCGCACCGGTGTGGGCGAGATCCTCGCGCTTCAGGAAGATCCGCGGGCCGCCCAGCGACGCGCTCAAGTGCTGCGCCTCGTACAGCGGGGTCGGCCTGCCGACGTAAGTCCGCAGCAGATGCTCGAGCTCACAGCGGTACGACTCGTCCGATCGCGCTTCGAAGTAGGCGCGCTCGAGCTCGGCGACCGGCGCGACCAGCGTCTCCGGCACGAAGCGGCCGCCGTATTCGCCGTAGTAGCCCCGCGCATCGGGGTCGCGATGTCCAAAGGCCGGAATCATGATTTACAGCACGCCTACTGATTGCAGCGCGGCAAAGAACGCGCGCAGCTTCGATTGATCTTTCTGTCCGGGCGCTAATTCGACTCCGGACGACACATCCACGGCGTGAGGCTGCACGGTTCGCACGGCCTCCTGCACGTTGTCCGCGTTCAACCCGCCGGACAGGATCACCGGACGCCTGCCGGCCGCCGCCGCCGCGACCGTCCATTCGACTCGCTGGCCGGTTCCGCCGCGCCTGATGGGATCGTGCGCATCGAGCAGCACGGTCATGCCCGCAGGGACACCGTCCACCGCCGCCATCGTGAAATCGCGGCCGACCGGAAGCGCCTTGATCACGCGGAACGGAGATCCTGCATACGCCGCGGCATCTTCGTCGCCGTGCAGCTGGATCACCGTCATCCCCGCGCGCGCGGCGGTCTCGAGCACCTCTTCGCGCGGCTGATTCACGAACACGCCCACAGTCGCGACAAACGGCGGCAGCCGGCGCGTGATGTCGCGCGCCGCATCGACCGCGACCACGCGAGGGCTCCGTGGCCAGAACACGAACCCCAGTGCGCTCGCCCCGAGCTCGACGGCCAGCCGTGCGTCGTCGAGGCGCCGAATTCCGCACACTTTGACCCTCGTCGGCACCGTCAACCCTCTCGCCTGCTCGAATCCATGGTGACCACCGACGCGTCTCCACCGCGCAGCGCCCGCAGCGCCAGGCCGGGATCGGGCTGGGTAATCAGCTGTTCGCCGACGAGGAACGCGTCGTATCCGATCGCGGTCAGCCGCGCGATGTCAGCCGGAGACTTGATGCCACTCTCCGCCACTGAGGTGACGCCCCGCGGCAGCGCCGAGGCGACCGCCTCGAGGACGTTCCGATCGACGGTCAGTGTCCTGAGATTGCGGCTGTTGACGCCGACGATGTGCGCCCCCGCATCGAGCGCCCGTTTCAGTTCCTCCACGTCGTGCACCTCGACGAGCGCCGCGAGTCCGAGCTCCTGCGCCCGCGCGTGCAGATCGCGGAGCGCCGCGACGTCCAGGGCGGCAACGATCAGCAGAATCGCGTCTGCGCCGAGCGCCACCGCCTCGAACAGCTGATACTCGGCGACGATGAAATCCTTGCGCAGTATCGGCAGCCCGACCGCCTCTCGCGCGGCGCGCAGGTGCCCGGGTGCGCCGTCGAAGAACGTCGGTTCGGTGAGCACCGAGATCGCCGCGGCGCCGGCCTCCTCGTACGCGCGCGCGTGAAGAGCGGCATCGTAGCGCTCGCGCAGGATGCCTCGTGAAGGCGACCGGCGCTTGCATTCGGCGATCACTCTCGGAGCGGTGGCTTCGCGAAGGGCGCGCGCGAACGCGTCACCTGCCGGGCGTCTCCAGTGCCAGTCGAGCGAGTGCACCGGTGCGTCGCCCGAGCGAACGGACACGATGCGCCGCGTCGCAGCGACAATCGCCTCGAGAAGATCCGGAGCCGCGGTCGTGCTCATGTCCGCGCCTCTGCGTCGGCCTGCGACAGCCGCCGCAGATTGTCCAGCGTCGCGGCGGCCCGCCCTTCGTCCAGGGCCGCGGCGGCCATCGCCACACCGTCGGGCAGCCGCGTCACGCGCCCGGCCACGAGCAATGCCGCCGCGGCATTGAGCAGGACGATGTCGCGCGGCGCGCCGCGCTCGCCAGCCAGGACGCTCTGTGCGATTTCGGCGTTGCGTGCCGCGTCGGCGCCTCGCAACGCCTCCGGCGACGCCTTGGGAATGCCGATGTCGGAGGGGTGGAGGTAGAACGTGTTGACTTCCCCGTCCCGGCACTCCGACACCTTGGTGTACCCGGTCGTCGAGATCTCGTCGAGGCCGTCCGCACCGTGGACGACCCAGGCGCGCTCCGAGCCGAGCAGTGCCAGCGATCTGGCGACGAGCTCCGTCAGTTCCGGACGGGGCACGCCAATGAGCTGGCGGCTGGCGCCCGCGGGATTGGTCAGCGGACCGAGCAGGTTGAACGCCGTCCGCACCCCGAGCTCCTTGCGCGTCGGCGCCGCGTGCCGCATCGACGGATGAAACGTCGGCGCGAAGAAGAACGCGATGCCCGCCTCCAGGCACCGCTCGACGACTCCAGGGTCCGCCGCGATCTTGACCCCCAGCGCCTCGAGCAGATCAGCGCTGCCGCATCGGCTGGAGACCGATCGATTGCCGTGCTTGGCCACTCGAACGCCGCACGCCGCGATCACGAGCGCCGCCACGGTCGAGACATTGAACGTGTGCGCCCGATCGCCGCCCGTCCCGCACGTATCGAACACCGGCGCATAGTCCTTCGACAGCCTCGTCGCCCGGCTCCGCATCGTCTTCGCGAATCCGACGACTTCGGCCGGCCGCTCGCCCTTCATCGCGAGCGCCATCAGCAGCGCGGCTATGTGCGAAGGCTGCGCCCGCCCCTCCATGATCTCTTCCATGGCGGCCGCCGCTTCCTCGGTGGTGAGGTCCTGACGGCGCTGCAGCTTCTCGAGTAGCGTCGGAAACATCACAGATCCAGAAAATTGCGCAGCAGGTGTTTGCCCTCGCCGGTCAGCACCGACTCGGGATGGAACTGAACGCCATGAATCGGGAACTGCCGGTGACGGACGCCCATCAGCGTGCCGTCCTCGGTCCGCGCGGCTTCTTCCAGCTCCGCGGGAAGCGGATCGGCGACGATCAGCGAGTGATAGCGCCCGGCGACGAACGGCTGCGAGACGCCGCGGAACACTCCGCGCCCGTCGTGCTGCACCGACGAGACCTTGCCGTGCATCAGCTGCGGCGCGCGCACGACTTCCCCGCCGAAGGCGATGCCGATTCCCTGATGCCCGAGGCAGACGCCGAGGAGCGGCGTGCCCGGCCCGAAGCGGCGAATGACTTCGACCGACACGCCGGCATCCTCCGGACGGCCGGGGCCGGGCGAAATCACGATGTGCGACGGACGCATCGACGCGATCTCGTCGAGCGAGATCTCGTCGTTCCGGCGGACCACAGGCGGCGCGCCGAGCTCACCCAGATACTGCGCGAGGTTGTAGGTGAACGAGTCGTAGTTGTCGATGAGCAGAATCACAGACCTTCCTCGGCCATGGCGAGCGCCTGGAGCAGCGCGCGCGCCTTGTCGCGGGTCTCCTCGTACTCCGCGGCAGGGTTCGAGTCGGCGACGATTCCAGCTCCCGCCTGCACGCGGGCCTGTCCTTCGCGGATCGTGATGGTGCGAATGGCGATGCAGAAATCGAGATTTCCGGCGAAGTCGATGTATCCGACCGCGCCGGCGTAGACGTCGCGACGCGTCGGCTCGAGCGCTGCCAGGATTTGCATCGCCCGAATCTTCGGTGCGCCCGAGACCGTCCCTGCCGGAAAGCATGCGACCAGCGCATCGAGGTGGTCGCGGTCCTCGGCGAGCCGGCCGTCCACCCGGGACACGAGGTGCATGACGTGCGAGTAGCGCTCGAGCGCCATGTACTGCGGCACACGTACGGATCCGAACTCGCAGACCCGGCCCAGGTCGTTGCGGCCCAAGGTCGACGAGCATGACGTGCTCGGCCCGTTCCTTCTCGTTGCGCTTCAGCTCTTCGGCCAGCCGCAGGTCGTCCTCGTCGTTCGCGCCTCGCGGACGGGTTCCGGCGATCGGATGCGTCTCCGCGCGCCGGCCTTCCACCCGGACGAGCATCTCCGGCGAGGACCCGACGATGGAGAGGCCGCCGAGCCGGATGAAATACATGTATGGCGACGGATTCACGTGGCGGAGCGCGCGATACACCGTGAAGGGATCGGCGGTGATGTCCGCCTCGAACCGCTGTGAGAGCACGCCCTGATAGATGTCGCCGGCGGCAATCCGCTCTTTGATCGAACGGACGCCGGTTTCGAAGTACTCCTTCGTCTGATTCGAGCGCACTTCCGGAGCCGCGCGATTGGTCGACTCGGTCTGGGACAGGCCGCGCTCGAGCTCGCGCTCCAGGAATTGAATCTTGGCGCAGGCGAACTGATAGAGCGCCTGCAGATCTTCGTCTGGGGTGATCCGGGCGTTCGCCACGATCAGGATCCGGTGCTTGACGTGATCGAACGCGAGTACCGTGTCGAACAGCATGAACCCGGCGTCGTCCTCGGCGGGTCCCGACGCCCAGGTCGCGTCCCGCCAGGCCTGCTGGAGGGCGGGCTCGAAGACCGGCGCGGCGTCGTAGCCGATGAAGCCGACCGCGCCACCCGTGAAGCGCGGTAGGCCCGGAACGTACGGCGATCGGAACTCCGCCATCAGCCGTCGAAGCACGACGATGAAGGGCTCGTCCGCTTCGGTCCGCACGCCGGATCGATCGAGCGTCGTGACGCCGCGGCTGGCCTTGAGGACGAGAAACGGATCCTTTCCGAGGAACGAGTACCTCGCCACGCGCTCGCCGCCTTCGACGCTCTCGAAGAGGAATGAGTAGTCGGAGTGTTCGGCGATCTTCAGGAACGCCGACACCGGGGTGAGCAGATCCGCGATGATCTCCTTCACCACCGGCACGAACGTGCCGCGGCGCGCCAGTTCCACGAATTCTTCGAACGTCGTCTGCTTCATGTGTGCATCAGTCCTGCGGCGCGCTGAAAGAGGCCCTCGGGAGGCGCGTGTCCCGTCCAGAGCTCGAACTGGCGCTCCGCCTGCGCGACCAGCATCTCGAGCCCGCCGATCGTCATGCACCCGGCCGCGCGAGCATCACGGAGCAGCTTCGTTTCGGCCGGCGCATAGACGAGGTCGAACACGATCTCGCCGTCGAGCGCGGCGCCTTCGATCGGGCTTTCCACGGCGGCGGTTGCGCCGGCCGGAATCGCATTGACGAGGACGTCCCAGCTGCCCGCGCGCGGTGGAAACGTGCCGACCGTGCCATTGACCAGCTGCGCGATTTCCTGCGCGGCCTCGGCGCGCCGGGCGCAGATCGTGACCGAGGCACCCATATCGGAAAGGGCCACGGCCACGGCGCGGGCCGCGCCGCCGGCGCCGAGAATAGAGGCACGAACGCCCTTCACTTTCATCCGCGCCGACAGCGGTGTCGAAAAACCGTAGACGTCGGTATTGGCGCCGTGCCACCGGCCATCTCGAATCACGAGCGTGTTCATGGCGCCGACGCGGCGCGCGAGCGGTTCGAGCTCATCCACTTCGTCCATCAGCGCGAGCTTGAATGGCGCCGTGATGCTGGCCCCAGCCAATCCGATCTCTCGGGCGAATCGCGTGAAGTCGTCAGCGTCGGAGGCCTGCAGCGGGAGATAGATGGCATTCAAGCCGAAGTGCGCGAAGCCGGCGTTGTGCATCACCGGCGACAGCGAATGGCTGACGGGATTGCCGACGACGCCGTAGATGGCAGCATCGGGTTTGAGATCCCGGATGCGGAACTCTTTCAGGAGACGCGCCGCGGTGAACTGGCCGGGGGCAACCGCATCGCCGGCGTAGGTCCAGCGGTTGCGCAGACGCGAGGCGAGGACCCGGCTGGCCGAACCCGCGTCGCCCATCGCAATCAGCACATGCCCGGGGTCCAGTTCGCTGCGACTGGCATCGGCCAGCCGCATGACGCGCAGCGTGTCGGACAGGCTGTGCGCTTCGGCCGACAGCTTGATGACTTCCGCGCCGGACGACTTGAGCCCTTCCCAGCGGCTCTCCAGATCGCCTGGGAGCGGCCCATAGATGTGCGTGGACAGGACGACGCCGCGGCCGCGGCGCGCGCGAATCAGATCGTGCGCAAACGAGGCGCGCGACTCGACGTCGATGAATTCCGCGCCGCCGGCAATACCGTCCTCGAGGATCCGCTGACGAGCCTCCTCCGGGCCGTCGAATCGCCCACCCTCCCAGGAGGGCCGGCAGGTCAACACGACCGGCCTGCGGCGTCCCTCGAGGGCCGCCTGGGCGTCGGGCCTGTCCGCGAAGTCGAGCCGCATCTCGACCAGGTCGGCTCCCTCGGCGGCGTCCCGGTTTCGACGGAGCTCTTCCATCGTGGTCCCGGTCGCGACGACGCAGATCTGCGGATTCGGCATAGGGTCGGGTCGGTCGAATCTGAGCTCCGAATCGTGTCCGGACGGTCAGCGTCCTGAATCATCCCCCAAAAACGAAAGGAGCCTCCTCAGCGCAAGCTGAGGAGGCTCCTTGAATGTCGTTCCGCGCGCCTTGACTGGCTAGCGGTTTGCCCCCTCAGCAGCACTGTGCCACCACCAATAGGACTTGGAGGTCCCAAAATAGGCGCCGGCAAAGGGGCTGAAGACGAGGTGCAAAGTGCGGTCACGATAGCACCTTTGTCCTTGACCTGCAAGCAGTTGGTATCTATAACAGGATCAGGCGGTCCTCGACCGTCCTCCGTGCCAGATTCCAACGTCCAAACGCATATGAAGATGAGAACGGCTGCGGCAGCCCTGATCCTCGCCGCCTTCCTCGGCACCGCTCCTCGCGGCACGACCCCGTTGATGCCGCTCGACGAGATCCGCACGGGCATGGTCGGCGTCGGCCGCACGGTGTTCGAGGGCTCGGAGCTGCAGGACTTCAAGGTCCAGATTCTCGGCGTGCTGCGCAACGTGCAAGGACCCAAGCGCAACCTGATTCTGGCGCGGCTCGAAGGCGGACCGCTCGCGTCCACGGGCGTGGCGCAGGGCATGAGCGGGAGCCCCGTCTATATCGACGGACGGCTGATCGGTGCGGTCTCCTACTCGATCGGCGCGTTCTCGAAGGAGCCTATCGCTGGGATTACGCCAATCGCGGAGATGAAGGATGCGACGGCGATGCCTCGCGCGCGGGCGCCGCAGCAGGTCCGGCTCGAGCTGCCGATCACCCGGGAGAATCTCACGGCGGCGCTGAGCGCAACCTATGGCCGGCTGACCCCGTTCTCGAATCGTCCCGCCGACGTGCAGGCGATCGGCATTCCCGCCGCCGCGGGCGCGCAGATCGGCGCGATGCTCCGGCCCATTTCGACCCCGCTGCTGATGGGCGGCTTCGAGCCGGAGATTGCCGATCTCGTCGCCGGAGCATTCCGGGAGTCGGGCTTCACGCCGATCATCACCGGCGCCGCGTCAGCCGAGCTGCAGTCCACTCCTGAAGTCCCACTCCGCGAAGGCGACGCGATTGGCGTGTCGCTGATCGGCGGCGATCTCGAGATGGGCGCGACCGGCACGGTCACACATATCGACGGCGATCGCGTCTACGCATTCGGACATCCGCTCTACAACCTGGGCCCGGCGGAGTTCCCGATGACGCGCGCGCACGTGCATCTGATGCTGCCGAGCCTGATGACCTCGTTCAAGATCTCGAGCCTCGGCCGCACCATCGGTACGTTGCAGCAGGATCGCGCCACGGCCATTGCCGGAGCTCTCGGCAAAGGGCCGGTCCTCGTGCCGATGACCGTGACGGTCCAATCCGCCCGCGGGGAAGGCATGGAGCCGGTCACCCGCACGGTGAAGCTGCAGCTCGTCAAGGACCAGCTGTTCACGCCGCTGCTCGCCTACGTCGCCATGTTCAACACCCTTGGCGCCTCCGAGCGTCAGTACGGGGCCGCGACGATGGCGCTGAAAAGCCGCACCCGGCTGAAGGGGCATGGCGATCTGGTGGTCGAGGACGTCTACGCGACGGACAATCCGATTCTCGGCGCCTCCACCGCCGTCGCGGGCCCGCTGACGATGATGTTGGGAAACAACATCTCGGAGGTGACGGTCGAAGCGATCGACGTGACGGTGACCGCGACCGAGACACCCAAAACGAGAACCATCGAGCGGGTATGGCTCGACGAGATTCGTCCGCGCGCCGGCCGGACCGTGAACCTCAAGGTGCTCACTCGCAGCTATCGCGGTGAAGAGCAGATTGCCACCGTGCCGATGGAGATTCCGGCCAATGCGCCGCGGGAGCTCACGGTGCTGGTGAGCGACGGCCGCCAGCTGAATGCGATCGAGCAGCGCGAGCTGCGCGGCGCCCTCCAGCCGCAGACCATCGCGCAGCTGGTGAAGGTGCTGAACGACACGCGCCGCAACAATCGCATCTACGTGAGAATGATGACCGGACGCGCCGGCGCTGTCGTCAACGGCGAGGCAATGACCGCACTGCCGCCGTCGGTGCTCGCGGTGCTCGAAGCCGATCGCAATGGCGGCAGCTTCACGCCGATCCGGAGCGCCGCGCTCGGCGAATGGGAAATCACGACGGACTCGGCCGTGAGTGGCTCGCGCGCCCTGACAATCAATCTCGAGGCGCGATAATCCTGATGTCGATCTCCTCTCGTATCCTGCGCCTGCTGGCGTCGGCGGCGCTCCTCGTCTCCGTGGCTGCGGTCATCCTCTCCGCCGCGAGCCCGACCTTCTGGACGGTCTCGTCGCAAGCCGATTTCTTCAAAGGCGACGTCGAGGATCTGTCGATCGACAGCGACGGGCGCGTGTTTCTTGGCCCCGCCGCCTCCATCCTCGCGGAAACCTCCGCGCCGTTCCTCTGGTCCATCGTGTCCGGAAGCGACGGCACCATCCTGGCCGGGAGCGGCAACGAGGGGAAGGTGCTCAAGATCGGCCGCGACGGCAAGGCCGTCACCTTCTTCGATGCCGCCGAGCTCGAGGTTCACGCGATCGCCGCCGCGCCGCAAGGCGGGATCTATGTGGCGACCTCGCCCGACGGCAAGATCTACAACGTCGCGGCCGACGGCACGTCCAAGGTGCATTTCGATCCCGAAGACAAATACATCTGGGCGCTCGCGTCCAGCGCGGACGGTAACCTGTACGCCGCGACCGGCGACAAAGGGGTCATCTACCGGATCACGCCCGACGGCAAGGGCGCGCGCTTCTACAAGACGACCGCGACGAATGTCGTGGCGCTCGCGGTCTTGAAAAGCGGCGACGTGATCGCAGGGACGGAATCACCGGGCCGCGTCTTCCGCATCGATGCGAGCGGCAAGGCCTTCGTGCTGCTCGATTCGCCTTACCGCGAGATCCACGCCCTGCGCGTCGCGGGCGATGGAACGATCTACGCCGCGGCCGTGAGCGGCGCTCCCGGGGCGAGCGAGGATCGGTCGCTCGATCGCACGACGACCGAGACCGCGCGACCTCCGGTGCCGTCGGTGTCCACCGAGATCACCGGGATGACGGTGATGGAGGGACCAGTGAGCTCGTCCGGTCCACCGCCCGTGTCGCTCGGCGGCCGCGGGCCGCGCCGGCCGGCCCGCGGCGCGATTTACCGCATCCGTCCCGACGGTCTTTGGGACACGTTGTGGGAAACGGGGGAAGATGCGCCGTACGACCTGCTGATCGAAGAAAACGGCAGCCTGCTCGTCGGCACGGGCACTGAAGGAAAGATCTTCCGCGTCAGCGGCAGCCCGGCCAAGGCTACCCTGCTCGCCCGGGCCGCGGCGCGACAGGTGACCGCGCTGCTCCGCGACTCGACCGGACGCATCGTTGGCGCGACCAGCAATCCCGGCAAGCTGTTCGCGTTGTCCGCGGCGCCGGCGCGCAAGGGGTCGTACGAATCGGACATTCGCGACGCTGGCACCGTGGCGAGCTGGGGAGCGATCCGCTGGCGCTTCAGCGGGCGGTCCGGTCAGGTGCTGATCACGACCCGCAGCGGCAATACCGCCACGCCCGACGAGACCTGGAGCGTCTGGTCGAGAACCTACACGAATGCGGACGGCGAACAGATCGCCAGCCCGAATGCGCGCTACCTGCAATGGCGGGCGGCGCTGTCGAGCGACGGCGCGGACGGACCGGTGCTCACCTCCGTCACCGCCGCCTACCTGCCGCGCAACCTGCGGCCGGAGGTCATGTCGATCACCGTGCACCCGCCGGGCGCCGTCTTCCAGCGGCCGTTCTCGACCGGCGACATGGAGCTTGCCGGCTTCGAGGAGAACACGTCGGACGGTCGGCAGCCGACGCAATCGCCCGCCCCGTCGACGAGCCTTTCGCCGAGCGCCCCGCCGCTTGGCCGCCGCCTCTATCAGAAGGGACTTCAGACGTTCGTCTGGAAGGCCGACGATCAGAACGACGATCGAATGCAGTACGACGCCTTCTACAGGCGTGAAGGGGAAACCGCCTGGAAGGCGCTGAAGCGGGGCCTCTGGGATCCGATCACGGTGTGGGACACGACCTCGGTGCCGGACGGCACCTACGTCATCAAGATCGCGGCGTCCGACGCTCCGTCGAATTCGCCCGGCACGGCGCTGACCGGCGAGCTCGAGAGCGTCAGCTTCGACATCGACAACTCGCCGCCGCGCATCGAAATCCAGCCGGTCCGCACCAGCCCGCGGACGCTGACCTTCGTGGTCCGCGACGATCATTCCGCGGTACAGCGCGTGGAGTACTCGCTCGACGCGAGCCGCTGGCGCGTGGTCTACCCCAAGGACGGCATCCCCGATTCGCGCCGCGAGGAATTCGAGATCACCGTCGAGGACTCCGAGGCCGGCCGCAGCGTCATCATCCGCGCCACCGACGCGATGCACAACGTCGCCACTGCCGTCAGCGACGTAAAGAAGTAGCGTCGCACGTCGGACGTGCTACGTGGTCCGCGGCGCTTTGGCTTTGACGGTGGTGTGGGCGAGGAGCCAGACGAGGTTCACGGCGACGGCCGAGGCGCCGACGCGGCCGGGCTCCAGGCGGCCGCGGGCGAAGACATCCAGGAGCGCATTCACTTCTTTGGGATGTCGCTCGTTGTTGAGCACCGAGACGCGCGACAGGCGTCCCTCGCGGGTGACCACGGCGGAGAACGCGAGCACGAGATCGTCGTGCGAGTACACCGGCTGCGCGAGCATGGCCTCGATCGGTCCCTGATTCGGCACGCTCGGCGCGGTCAGGAACAGGTCGGCGGTGATCGGGTTCAGATCCGATCCGGCCGGCGCCGAAACGACCGCAAGCATCGACCGCAGCGAATCGTCGCGATCCGGCGACGCGAAATGCAGGGCGCTGAGCGCGACGGCGCCGCAGAGGAACGTGGCCGCGGTCGCGGCCAGGCCAATCCACAGCAGATGCAGGTCGTCGAACATCCGGCCGGCCTTGGCGGTCCAGGACTCATGGGCCTCGGCGCGCATACGGCTGATCACGCCGGACTGCACGCCGGTCCAGTCGTCGGCGGGCGCGGGGGCCGCCGCCAGGCGCAGCACCTCGCCGACCCGTTTGAGATCGCGAAGCTCGCTCGCGCACGGCGGACAGTCCGCGACATGGCCGCCGATGGCGATCATGTCCGGGACCGGCAGCTCCCGGTCGTAGAAAGCCGGAAGACGCCGACGAACGGCCGAGCAGGTCAAGAACATCAGGCGTCCCTCAATTGGGCACGAACCGCTTCACGGGCGCGCGCCAGCCGGGACTTGACGGTGCCAACCGCCACGCCTAGCGAAAAACCGATCTCTTCGTAGCTCATTCCGTCGATCTCGCGCAGGACGAGGGCCGTCTTCTGATCGAACGGCAACCCATCGAGGGCGGTCCGGATCTGCTCCGCCAGCTCCTTGCGCGACAGCACGCGGTCGGGCGAATCCAGGGTGTTCTGTTCCGGGAAATCACCATGGTCCCGGAGGTGCTCGTCGAGCGACACCTGCTGGCTCTTGTGCCGGCGCCTCCACCAGCGCTGCCGATTCCGCGCCTGATTGACGACGATCCGGTAGATCCAGGTTCGCAGCGCCGACTGGCCGCGGAAGGAGTGGATGGTGCGGAAGACCCGGAGGAAGACTTCCTGGGAGAGATCGAGGGCTTCGTTGTGGTCGCCCAGCAGGTTGAGGGAGAGCTGGTAGACCATGCGCTGGTGCTCGTTCACGAGCTCGGCACAGGCATCCTCGTCGCGCGCCGCGCAGCGCTGAATCAGCGCGGCCTCGCGCCCGCCGACGTCGGTCCAAGTGATGGCTCGAAACGGCTTCACAGAAAGACCCTCTGCCATCTTACCACCCGCGCCCAACCCTCCTGGATGCTGTTGGCGCCTTCCATATCCTTAGAACCCCCGGGACGGCTGAAGTTCCATCGGGACCCGGAACTCGGGGCTCGGGACTAGGGCGGGTATTCGGGATCAGGGGCCAGGGATTATGGGCGGAACTGACAGTTTTGGCATTTCAGGCATTTGGGAGAGGATCTCCCTCTGTGAAACGCCTCATCCTCGCGTTGGGGATTCTCCTGGCCGTCATGACGGTCGCCTACGGGTATACGGTCACGAGGCGGGAGCGCCAGTATCGCCAGCTGGTTGCCGAAGGCGACATCTCACTGGTTCGGGGGGACCTGGGCAAGGCGGTCACGATCTTCGGTGAGGCCATCACCCTCAAGCCGGAGTCGATGGTCGGCTACTTGAAGCGGGGCGACGCTCATCGACGCCGCCGGGATCCGGAGGCCGCGGCAACCGATCTGGAGAAGGCCCAAACGCTGAATCCGACGGAGCCCCGCGTGCTCGAGCTGCTCGGCGACGTCGCGACCTCACGGCACCTGCACGATCGCGCCGCCGAGTACTACGGCGCCTACATCGGGCTCGACGATCGGCCGCGCGTACTCTACAAGCTCGGACTCGCCCGCCATCTCGCCGGTCAGCAGAAGGAAGCGGTCGACGCGCTGCGCCAGGCCGTGCGGCTCGACAGCCGGTTTGCCGAGGCGCACTACCTGCTCGGGATCTGTCTTCGCGACCTGAGGGCGCTGCAGGGCGCGCAGGCGGCGTTCGATCGCGCCGTCGCCGTCTCCCCCAACCTGCTGGCCGCGCGCGAACAGCTTGCCGAGGTCCATGGCCTGCTCGGCCGGCGCCCGGAACGGATCAAACAACTCGAAGCGCTCCTCCTTGCGGATCCGAGCCCGGGGCGGCAGGTCGAGCTGGCCGTCGCCTACGCGGATGCCGGCCAGGTGACCCGGGCGATCCGCGCCCTCGGGGGCGTCGCCGATTTGTATCCCTCCTATCCGGGTACCTACCTCGCGCTCGGACGGCTGTGGCTCGACATCGCCGAATCCGGCGACGATCACGTCGCGCTCGGCAAGGCCCTCGAGGCGCTGCAGCAGGCGGTATCGATGGAGGCGTCGAGCGCGTCGCTCTCGCTCCTCGGCCAGGCCCGCTTGATCGCCGGCGATCCCTCAGCCGCCGAGCGTACGCTGCGGCAGGCGACTGAAACGATCCCGGCCGAGCCGTCCTCGTTTCTGCATCTCGCCAGTGCCGCGGATCGGACGGGACACGTAGAGATCGCACGCCGTGCGCTGCTCGACTATCAGGCGCTCACGGGAGCGAGCGATGCGAACTTCCTCGTGCGGGTCGCGCAGGCTCAATGGCGATCGGGTGACGCGGCGGGCGCACGGGCGACGCTGACGCGCGCCCTGGACCGAGATCCCGACAACGAGCAGGGTCGTGAGCTCGCGCGCCGGCTCGCGCTCGCACGCTGAACAACTGCGATCATTCAGGGATCGGCGATCGGGGATCGGGGATCAAAGGACTCCGGTCCCCTCCTGCTCGATTCCGAGGCGGCGGAGCATCTTGGCCAGCCCCTGACGCGTCACGCCGAGCGCCCTGGCGGCGACCTGCCGCTGCCCGCCTGCCTGCGCGAGCGCGGCCCGCACGTACCGGCGTTCGAACTCCTCGCGCGCGGCCTCGAACGAACCGGTGGCCATGGGACTCGACGCAAGCTGCGCCGGCAGCATCGTCGTGCTCACGCGCCCGCGGCGCGGGGCGTGAACGGCAAGCCACGCCATCGCGTTCTGCAGCTCCCGGACATTGCCCGGCCAGTCGTATCGGGACAACGCCGCGAGCGCGTCGGGGCCGAGTGTCGCCGACGATCCCACCCGCGAGCACGCATGCCGCCAGAAATGCAGCGCCAGGATCGGAATGTCCGACGCCCTCTCGCGCAGCGGAGGGACGACGATCCGGAGGACGTCGAGACGGAAACGGAGATCGGTCCTGAAGCGTCCGTGAGACGCTTCGTCCTCCAGACGTCTGTTGGTTGCCGCGACGATGCGCACGTCGACGCGTCTCGGCAGGTTCTCACCGACGCGCTTGACCTCCCCTTCCTGCACGACTCGAAGCAGCTTGGCCTGGGCCCGGCCCGACAGTTCGCCGACTTCGTCGAGAAACAGCGTGCCGCCGTCAGCTTCCTCGAAGAGTCCCGCGCGTTCCGAGGCCGCCCCGGTGAACGCGCCGCGGGTGTGGCCGAACAACTCGGCCTCGACGAGCTCATCGCTGAGCGCGGCACAGTTGATGGCGCAGAATCGCCGCGTGTGCCGCGGACTGAGCTTGTGGATGGCGCGGGCGACGAGCTCTTTTCCGCTTCCGCTTTCGCCCTCGATCAAAACGGGGAACGGCGCGCGCGAGGCACGCTGCACCGCTTCCCGAAGAGTGGCGGCGACGACGCTCTCGCCGAGCAGATCGCCCCACACGGCGGGCGGCGGCTCGGCCAGACGAGCGTCCAGTACGGCGCGGAGGTGTGTCGCGAGCGCGATCGCGGCCGATCGCAGCGTCACGGCTACGGTTTGAGGCGCCTTACTGGATCCATAGACGAACCGGCACCCGAGCGCGCCAATCAACACGCCGCCACACCGCACGGGCTCGGCGGCTTCCTTGGGCTCGCGGGCATCCTCCATGGCGACGGCGCGTCCGCTGGCCAGGGCCTGCAGGGCGGCAGCCGATCGGTCGCGCCATGGCCTTCCGGCGGTCGCGATGACCCGGCCATCCGGCACGGCCAGGATCGCGACGGATGCCGCACCAAGGTGATCGCAGACGGCGGCGGAGACGTCCTGGACCGCCGTCAAATCGTCCTTCGACCGCTGCGCGATCTCGAGAAAAGCCTCCACGTCCACGCCTGGCATCGAGGGAGACGGCGGACAGCCGTGCCGATCGCGTTCGGCGCTGCACGCGGCCTCGAGCCGTCGCCGCACGAGCACTGGCAGCGGATGATGGAGGGCGCGTTGGAGGAGCGTGCGGACACGGGCCGCATCCGGGCCGTCGCGGTCGGTGGAGTTGAGCGCGTGCAGCAGGATCGCGCGGAACCGAAGCGCGGCAATCGGCAGGTGCGCGGCGGCGGCGGCGCGCAATCCTGCCTGGACCTGGGCCCGCACACCGTCGACGTCGCCAGCCGCGCAAAGCGCCTCGGCAATCACGAGCAATGCCTTCGCGCGCAAACGCTGATCATCGAGCGCGATGGCGCGCTTCGATCCCTCCCGGGCCGCAAAGAGGGCGCCGGGCAGATCACCGGTCGCAATCCGCGCTCTGGCGGCCAGCAAGAGACCCTCGCAGGCAACCTCCGCATCTGCTGATTCCAGCAGCGGCGCAACGATCGCCAGGAGATCCGCGCTCCTGCCTTGCCAGTACAAGACTCGTCCCATCGCGAGCGCACAGCGCAGGCGCAGCGGGGTGTCGCCCAGTCCGGTCGCGCCGACCATCAGAGTCCGGAGGCTGGCTTCCGCGTCGACGAGACGGTTGTCATCCGTCCAGCAGATCGCGGTGACCCATGCGGAGCTGATCTGGTTGGCTGGATCGGGGTCCGCCTGTCGCGCGCGCTCCGTATGGGCGAGCGCAGCCGTCAGCGCACCCCGATTTCGCGCTACCCACGCGAGCTGCAGCCAGTAGCGCGCGGCCTGGGCGCGATCGCCGCGGCCTTCGAGTACGCGGGCCGCGCGGGTGAGCAGGCGGGTCGCGGCGGCATGCCTGCCGCGACACTCGAGCGCCGCCGCGCGACTGCCGGCCCGCCAGAGTACCGATCCGATTCGCGACCGCTCTCGAGGCGAGCCTCGTGCGAGCTTTCCGGAGTGCGCCGCGGCCGTGCCGTACTCCGCCGGCGTCTCGTGCACGGCATAGCTCGGTCCCGCGGGCTCGAAAGGCTGACCCGCGAGCCGCGAGAGAAAGCGGCCCGGGATGCCCTCGGCCTTCCTGGCGGCATCGAACAGTTCGGCGGTGGACGGCCCGAAATCCGGATCGACGTAGGTCATTGTCGTCATCGAAGTCATCCCTAGAGAGTCGAGGTGGATCACTCCATCGGCCGCGTAGCTCCCACGGCTGATCGACACGCACAGATGCGAACGCGCGCTGCGAACGGCCAGGCGGGACAGCAACGCCGCGGTCGCGGCAGTTTCAGCGGCCGGTGTCGCGGCCTCGGTAATGAGGCAGACATGGCGGCCATCGAGCTCGGCGAACAGTGCCGGCCAGCGCCGGAGCGCCCGTGGACAGACCGGCACGTATCCATCGAGCCTCGCGTGCCGGGCCAGCGTCTTCGTGAAGGTCCGGAGGCCGGATCCCGGCGCGCCGGTGACACGGACGAGCGTCGTACCGCCTCGAAGCGAATCGCCGAGGAGCTCCTTCATCGCCTCGCAGGCGCGCCGTGGCTGGACCACGACTCCCAGGGGGCGCTGCCGCGGACTGATCGCGACGCGGCTCATGCCGCGCACCATCACGCGAGCCTCTGAGGCCGTGAGCGTCACCCCATGGGCTTCGAGGAAGCGACCGAGGTGCGTGACCAGAGACGACGAGGTCCGCGGGGAAACGGCGAGCGGCTCGCGAACCGAGTAGGCGTCGAAGAACGAGGACCGGTCGGCGATGCCGAAGTCGATCAGCGGGTTGAGGAGAGAGTGGCGAAGACGCTCGAGCATGGCTGCGCGCTCGGCCCAGGCGATCTGCGCGCGAAGCGGCCCGGCGTCGTGCACGACGATCGCGACCGGTTCGGCGGTGGCGATGTCGAACCACGTGTCCCGTTCCATGAGGAATCGATCGGCGAGGAGTATCACGACTAGTCTCCGCAGCTCGGCATCGCTTCAGCGCTTCAGCATCGCCTAAGCGCTTCAGCGCTGGCGCGCTTCCGCGCAATTGCAAGACTGCGTCCTGCGGGTTTTCCAGGGTTTTCGCGGCGGGCGGACCGGAACGTCGCAGAATCTTCGTATACAATCAGCCTTCGGATGGTGCGATTTCTCACTGCTGGCGAATCGCACGGCCGCGCCCTCGTCGTCATTCTGGAAGGGATTCCCGCCGGGCTTCGCATCGATCTCGACAGCGTCACCCGTGATCTCCGGCGCCGACAGGGTGGGTATGGCCGTGGGCGACGGATGGCGATCGAATCGGACAAGGCCGACATCGTGTCGGGGGTCCGGGGCGGCGAAAGTATCGGCGGACCGATCGCGATGATCATCGAGAATCGCGACTGGGTGAACTGGCAACAGACCATGTTCACCGGACCGGAACCCGCCCCCGACGCGACAGGCGCCCGGCGCGCACCGGTCACGAAGCCGCGCCCGGGACACGCCGATCTCGCCGGCGTCGCAAAGTACGGGCGCGACGACATTCGCGACATCCTCGAGCGCGCCAGCGCGCGCGAGACCGCCGCGCGCGTCGCCGCCGGCGCCATTGCGCGGCAACTCCTCGCCCAGGCAGGCGTCCGGATCGCGAGCCACGTCTTCGCGATCGGATCCGTGCGGCTTCCGGATGGCGTGACGGTCTCGTTCGAACAGGCTGCCGCCCTGCCAGACGACTCGCCGCTCCGCTGCGTGGACGACGAGACGGCGGCGAAGATGATCGAGCTGATCGATCGTGCGAAAGCCGCGGGCGACACGATGGGCGGCGGCTTCGAGATCATCGCCGCGGGCGTGCCGATCGGCCTTGGCAGCTACGTCCAGTGGGATCGAAAGCTCGACGGACGTCTTGCACAGGCGCTGATGTCGATTCCGGCAATCAAAGGCGTCGGCGTCGGCCTCGGTCCGGAGGCGGCGGCCAGGCCGGGTTCGCGCGTCCACGACGAGATTGTGCTGGCCATGGACGCGGCCGGCGTGCCGATCGGCCGTCCCACGAACAACGCCGGCGGCCTCGAGGGGGGCGTGACGAACGGGCAGGATCTGCGCGTATCGGCCTGGATGAAACCGATTGCCACCCTCATGAAGCCACTGCGCTCGGTCGACCTCACCACGCTCACCGAGTCGGGCGCCGCGATCGAGCGCAGCGACGTCTGTGCCGTCCCGGCTGCCGCGGTCGTCGGAGAGGCGATGGTTGCCCTCACCCTGGCCGACGCGCTCATCGAGAAGTTCGGCGGCGACTCGATCGACGAGCTGAGACAATCCGTCGAGACCTGGACCGCGGGCGTCGGCGAGCGCTTCCGGAAGCGAAAGGACAGAACGGCGGGAGATGCTTCGTCCGATTCTCCGGTACGGTGAACGTCCCCTGCACGTAACGGCCCAACCCGTCACCCGCTTCGATGACGAGCTGCAGCGACTCATCGACGACATGGTGCAGACAATGTACGGCGCTCCGGGAATCGGACTCGCGGCAACGCAGGTCGGCGTACCGCTCCGCATCTTCGTCGTCGATCTCTCGGTGGGCCGCGACCCGTCGCAGCTGATCGTGATGGTCAATCCCGAATTCGTCGAGCGCGAAGGCACGCAGCTCGAGGAAGAGGGATGCCTGAGCGTGCCGGGCTTCAACGCGACGGTCCTCCGCCCTGCCCGCGCCGTGGTCAGCGGACTCGATCGGCATGGCAACCCGCAGACGCTGGAGGGCTCCGGCCTTCTCGCCCGGGCATTCCAGCACGAAGTGGATCACCTCGACGGCCGGGTCTTCATCGATCGCCTGCGCGGCATCAAACGCGACGTCATCGTCCGGAAAATCCAGAAGCTGCAGCGCTCCGGGAAATGGTGAGCACGCGGCCCCTGCGGATCGCGTTCTTTGGCACGCCCGAATTCGCGGTCCCCACGCTGCAGGCGCTGATCGATTCGCCGCATGATCTCGTCGCCCTGGTGTCTCAGCCCGACCGGCCCAAGGGGCGCGGTCACAAGCTCGTGCCGACGCCGACGAAGGCCGTCGCGGAGAGCCATCGCGTTCCCGTGCTCCAACCCGATCGCATCCGTGACGACGCGTTCATGCGCGCGATATCGGAGCTGAACCTGGATCTCGCGGTCGTCGCGGCCTACGGCAGAATCCTGCCGGACGCGCTGCTCGTCCTCCCCCGGCTCGGCATGGTCAACGTCCACGCGTCCCTTCTGCCGGAGTATCGCGGAGCCGCCCCGGTTCACCGGGCCGTCATCGACGGGCGTACCGAGACCGGCGTCACGATCATGCGAGTCGTCCGGGAGCTGGACGCCGGTCCGATGCTGGCGGCCGTGCGGCGTCCGATTGCGCCCGACGAGACGAGCGTCGAGGTCGAGCGCGCGCTCGCGTCGCTCGGCGCGCCGCTGTTGCTGTCCGTGGTCGACCAGCTCGCCGCGGGTGTAGCGGTCGAAACCCCACAAGATGACGCTCTCGCGACCTACGCGCCAAAGATCACGAAGGCCGAAGGAGCGATCGACTGGTCGCTGCCGGCGGCGCGCATCCAGAACCTCGTGCGCGGACTTCAGCCGTGGCCGCTCGTGTCGGGATGGCTCGAAGGGCGGCGATACCTCCTTCACCGGACCGAGCTGAGCAACGAGGCGACGGCCGGGGAGGGAGGCACGATCGTCGAAGCGGCAGGCGGTTCGCTGAAGGTTGCGGGCGGCGACGGACGAGCACTGCGAGTCCTCCAGATCCAACCTGAGGGTAAGCGCGTGATGAACGCGCGAGAGTTCCTGGCGGGGCACACGATTCGACCCGGGTCACGGTTTGGTTCCGCATGATCGCGCCGGCGCGGCTGGCTGCGTACGACGTCCTGCACGCGGTTGCCAGCGGCCGCGCCGACCTGCCCGCGGCGCTCACTCGTGCCCGGTCGGACCTGACCGACGAGCGTGACCGTGCGCTTGCCGGTGAGATCGCGACCGGAACGCTGCGCTGGCAGGCCGCCTTCGATCACATCATCGAGTCGTATGCTGGACGACGGATCGATCGGCTCGATCGCGAGGTCGTCCTCGTCCTTCGGCTCACCCTCTTTCAGCTGTTCCATCTGGATCGTGTGCCGGCCTCGGCGGCCGTGAACGACGCCGTCGATCTCGTCCGCAAGGCCGGCAAGCGCAGCGCGGCTGCCATGGTCAACGCGATATTGCGGAAAGCCAGCCGGGAACGCGAACGCTTGCCGCTTCCGGGCAGCGCGCACGGCGATCCCGGCGCCGAGCTCGACTATCTCTCCGTCACGCTGTCGCACCCGCGCTGGCTCGTGGCCCGATGGCGGGACCGGTACGGGTTCGATGCCTCGGCCGCGTGGTGCCAGTTCGACAATCGACCCGCTGCGCTAACGTTGCGCGCGAACCGCCTGCGCACCACCCGCGACGATCTTGCTGACGCCCTGGCCGCGGCCGGCGTCCGGACGCACCCCGCGCGATTCGCTCCCGACGGACTGATCGTGGATGAAGGGAATCCCCTGTCGACTCCGCTGGCGCGCGAGGGGCTGTTCGTCGTTCAGGATGAGGCCTCGCAGCTCGTCGGCGTCGCGGCGGCAGCCGTGCCCGGCGAACGCATCCTCGACGCGTGCGCCGCGCCCGGGGGGAAAACCACCTCCATGGCTGCGGACATGCAGGATCGAGGACTCGTCGTGGCCGCGGATGTCCGTCCGAAGCGCATCAAGCTGCTGACCGAGACCGTCCGTGCATCCGGCGCCAGGTCCGTCCGGATCGTGCACGCGAACGCAGCGCAGGCCATGCCCTTTCAACCGCTGTTCGATTGCGTCCTGATCGACGCGCCCTGTTCCGGCCTCGGCACCCTCAGGCGGGATCCGGACATCAAGTGGCGGCGCTCGGAGTCGGAGTTCCCCGTACTGGCGGACCTGCAGCTGCGCATTCTCACCTCCGCCGCGGCGGTCGTCCGGCCCGGCGGACGGCTGGTGTACGCGACCTGCTCGAGCGAGCCGGAGGAGAACGAGCAGGTCATTTCCACGTTCCTCGAGCGGCACCCGGACTTCGCGCCTGCAAGGCTGCGCCTGGCTTCAGCTCCCGAGCTCATCAACGAGGCCGGCCACCTTCGCACCCTCCCCTTCCGGGACGGTCTCGAAGCGTTCTTCGCCGCCTCGGTGGTGAAAGCCGCGAATATGCGCTAAACTTTTCTTTTCATGGCTCTTACGACGCGCGTGTGGAGCGCCGGGAAGCTGCTCATCCTGGCCGGCGCGCTCTTCCTGACCTACATCGCGTTTGCCTTCATCGGCATGCGGCTGGCCCTGAAAACCCGAGAGGTCACCGTGCCGTCGCTCGCCGGGAAAACGGTGAACGAGGCGACCGCGATGCTGACGGAGGCGGGCCTGAACCTCAAAGTCGAGGAAGGGCGGCGGCTGGATCCGAAGGTGGCGGCCGGCCAGATCGTGGCGCAGGAACCTGCGGCGGGCATCCGCCGGAGGAGCGAGCGCAGCATTCGAGTCTGGGTGAGCGCTGGTCCGCGGTCCATGGTCGTGCCGCCGTTGTCGGGCGAATCGGAGCGCACCGCGCAGCTGCGCCTGGAGCAGGAAGGACTGGGGCTCACCACCGTTGCGGAGATTCGATCGAACGAGTACGCCGCAGGAACCATCATCGGCCAGTATCCGGCAGCGAAGCAGGCCGCGGCCCAGGTCTCGCTGCTGGTCAATCGTGGCGAGCGCGGCGCGCGATTCGTGATGCCGGATCTCATCGGGGTCAACGGCGACCGGGCGGCCGAGGTGCTGCGCAACCGCGGGTTTCGCGTCACGGTCGTAGGCGATCACCCGTATCCCGGCGTCCCGGCCGGCATCGTCCTGCGGCAGAATCCTCAGGCCGGATTCCAGATCGCTCCGGGCGAGCCGATTTCGCTGGAGGTGAGCAAATAGTGGCGCCGGGCTCCGTGATGATTGCCGCGTCGCTGCTCTCGGCGGATTTCGCTGCGCTCGGTCAGGAGATTGCGGCCGCGGAGCGCGGCGGCGCCGACCTCCTGCACGTCGACGTCATGGATGGCCACTTCGTGCCGAATCTCTCGATGGGCCCTCCGGTCGTCCAGGCGGTGAAACGGGTCGCGACCGTTCCACTCGATGTTCATCTGATGCTCGACAATCCGGACCAGTACGTCGAGGCCTTCGTGAAGGCGGGCGCCGCGCGGGTCACGGTTCATGCGGAGGTCCTGCCCCACCTGCACCGGACGCTGCAGTTCATCAAGAGCTGCGGGGCGTTGGCGGGCGTCGCGCTGAACCCGTCGACGCCGGTCGGTGCGCTCGAGGAGGTGGTCCAGGACGTCGATCAGGTGTTGATCATGTCGGTCAACCCCGGGTTTGGCGGCCAGACTTTCATCCCGCGCAGCGAGTCTAAGATTCGGGCCGTCCGGTCTCTGCTCGACCGCGCCGGCAATCCGGCCCCCGTTTCCGTCGACGGCGGCGTCGATCGGACCAATGCCGCACGAATCGTGGCGGCAGGCGCGAGCATCCTGGTCGCCGGCAACGCGATCTTCGCTGGGGGCGCGGCAGAACGTGCGACCCGCGATCTTCGCGCCGCCGCGCTGCAAGGAGCCGCGTGCTGAGCGCCGCGCGCGTCGCGCCGGGACGCGTGGGCGCCGGCCGGTGAGCTCGCCGCGGCGCGATCCAGCGACAGTGCCAACATCGACGAGTACGGTGCGGGTTCGCTACGCGGAAACGGACAAGATGGGCGTCGTGTATTACGCCAACTATTTCGTGTGGTTCGAAGTCGCGCGCGCCGATCTGCTCCGGTCGCTGGGCTGGAGCTACCGGGAGATGGAACATGCGGGGGTGTCGTTGCCGGTGATCGAGGCAGAGTGCCGGTATCACACGGGCGCCCGCTACGATGACGAGCTCGAGGTGAAAGCGGAAGGACGGATGTTGTCACCGGTCAGGATGGAATTCACCTATCAAGTCATTCGCCGCGCGGATGCCGCGGTGACCGCCTCGGGGCGGACGGTTCATGCCGCCATTGCCGCCAACGGGCGGCCGTGCCGGCTGCCCGATCGGATTCGGCAGGTGTTCGCGTGAACGCGCTGGTCACCGGCGCCGCCGGCTTCATCGGGTCGCATCTCATCTCAGCGCTGCTCGATCGGGGCGCGAACGTCACCGGCCTCGATTGTTTCATCGACTACTATCCGCGCGCGGTCAAGGAAGCCAACCTTGAGGGCAACCGGGGACGAGCGGGCTTCACGTTCGTCGAAGATCGGATTCAGGATGCGAATCTCGCGCAGCTCCTGACCGACGTGACGCACGTGTTTCATCTCGCGGCGCAGGCGGGTGTGCGTAAGAGCTGGGGGCGTGACTTCCGGATCTATACCGACAACAACGTCGATGCTTCGCAGCAGCTGCTCGAGGCGTGCGTCGGGCGCCCGCTGCATCGATTCGTGTATGCCTCGAGCTCCTCGGTCTACGGCGACAATGCCTCGATTCCGATGCGGGAAGACGCGCTCCCGCAGCCGGTCTCGCCATACGGGGTGACCAAGCTGGCCGCCGAGCAGCTCTGTTACCTGTACCACGCGAACCACCGCGTGCCGGCCACGTCGGTGCGGTATTTCACCGTCTACGGGCCGCGGCAGCGGCCGGACATGGCGTTTCATCGCTTCCTGCGCGCGGCGATTGACGGCGATCCGATCGTGCTCTACGGCGACGGCGAACAGACCCGCGACTTCACGTTCGTGACCGATGCCGTCGCGGCAACCCTCGCGGCGGGCGAACGAGGCGTGCCCGGGCGCGCGTACAACATCGGCGGCGGTTCACGCGTCACCGTCAATGACGTGCTGAAGATTGTGGAGCGGCTCGTCGGGCGCCCGGTGCTGGTGCGCCGCGAGCCGGCGCAGAAGGGGGACATGCGCGACACGCATGCGGATACGACGCTGGCCCGCACGGATCTCGGGTTCGCGCCGGCCGTGTCCCTGGAACAAGGATTGGAATCGGAGTATCGATGGCTAGCGACTACACCCGCGCTTCGGTGAAGCCGGCGGGTTTGACTGATCTGTTCGCACCGGCGATCGCGATCGCCGTGCTCGCCGTGCTCGCCGCGTGCGCGTCCGGGCCGCGGAAACCGCCGACCGGAACGCCGGAGCCGGACAAGTTCCTGTTCGATCGCGGCACCGAGGAACTGAACGACGAGGACTGGTTCACCTCCCGCGAATATTTCCGTCAGCTCGTCGACAGCTACCCCCAGAGCCCGTATCGCGGCGACGCGAAGCTCGGGATTGGCGATACCTACCTCGGCGAGGGGACGGCGGAAGCGTACGTGCTCGCGATCAACGAGTTTCGCGAGTTCCTCTCGTTCTATCCCACGCACCGGCGCGCCGATTACGCGCAGTTCAAGCTCGGGATGTCGCACCACTACCAGATGCGCGGACCGATGCGCGATCAGTCCGAAACCGTCGAAGCCATCCGTGAGCTGACGGTCTTCGTCGAGCGGTATCCGAGGGCGTGCACGGGCGGCACGCAGACGGGTGCCCCCGGGGCCGCGGTCGTGGTGCAGCGCTGCAGCGATTTGCATCCCGAAGCCAGGAAGCGCCTTCGCGAGGCGCGGGACCGCCTCGGCGAGCACGAGCTCGGCGTCGGCGTTCAATACTTCCGGACCAAGTGGTATCCCGGGGCCATCGAGCGGCTGAAGCCGCTGCTCGAGAAGGACCCCGAGTTCACGCGCCGCGATGCCGCGCTGTTCTACCTGGCCGAGTCGTTCGATAAGGTAGGAAGGCCGGCTGAAGCTCTGCCCTATTACGACCGGCTGTTGAAGGAATTCGAGCACAGCGAGTTCCTGGAGCGCGCCAAATTACGCGCCAGCGACATCCGATCGCAGCTGGACAAGAAGAGTGGAGGGGCGTCCGATGAGTTCTGAGATCCGTGCGGTTCTGTCCATCGCCCTGATCTGTGGCGCCGGAGCCGCCGTGCAGGCCCAGGAAGCCGTCACCGCACGCCTGGCCGGTCTACCCAGGGACGTCGCTTGCGCACCGCTCTCCCCCGCCGTCCGTCCGGACATGCCGCTCAAGGTCGCCGCGGGCAAGGAACGGGTGAAAACGCTGTTCGGCAACGGCGACGCCCTCGTCATCACCGGCGGCACCGCGCAGGGCGTGCGCACTGGTGATGAATTCTTCGTCCGCCGGGTCGTGGCCGACAACTTCACCGAAGTGCCACGCGGCCAGAAGCCACCGATCAGCGTGCACACCGCGGGCTTGCTCCAGATCGTGGAGGCCCAGACCGACGCCTCGATCGCCGTCGTCACATTCGGCTGCGATGGCGTTGCCGTCGGCGATTACCTCGAGCCCTTCCGGGCGCCTCCGACTCCCCCCGAGCTGGCAGGAGGAACCCCGGACTTCGCTCGACCCGGCCGGTTGATTCTCGGCGACGACCGGCGGCAGATCGGCGGCGCCGGTGAGTTCATGATCCTCGATCGCGGGAGCGATCACGGCGTGAAGCCTGGTCACCGGCTCACCATCTTCCGGCACACGCTGCCCGACGGCACCGGGCCCGTCTCGAACGTCGGATTGGCGACCGTGTACGTGGTGCGGCCGGAGACGTCGATCGTGCGGATCGAGCAGTCAGTTGACGCGGTGTATGTCGGCGATCTCGTCGCGATTCACCGCTGACGCGCTGGCGGCCGCGGGTTCGCGGCCGAGCAGGACATGATTGAAGCGGCGGTAGTAGTCGACGGCTGAGGCGACTGCCGTGAACACCGCGACCCACAACGCAAGTTTCCCGAGCGTCAGAAACAGCGGCATCTCTTCGCTCGCCAGGATCAGCAGCAGAATCGCGACGACCTGAGACGCCATCTTGAACTTCCCCAGCGGGGAGGCCGGGATCGCCACGCCGCGGGAGTGCGCCAGGCTGCGCAGCACCGTCACCGCGAACTCACGCCCGAGCACGATCGCGACGATCCACGCCGGCGCGAGGTCCATCTGCACGAGCGAGACGAGCGCCGCTGTGATCAGCAGCTTGTCCGCCAGCGGATCCATCAATTGCCCGAGCGCGGTCACCTGTTTTCGCCGGCGGGCAAGATATCCGTCGAGCCAGTCGGTCAACGAAGCCACGCCGAAGATGGCGGCGCCGAGTACTTCCTTCTTGATCCCGAGGATCACCGGCCCCTCGAACTTCGTCAGCAGTACGACGACGAGCAGCGGAACCAGGAAGATCCGGCCGAGCGTCAAGGCATTCGGAAGGTTCATCCGGTCCTATTGTCTCACCTCGAGCCGTGGCGTGGGCGCAGAGTCGAGCTTGACCCGTAGTCCGGCGTTCGTCGTGCGATGTATCATGACAAGTTGCTATGAAGGCCATCCTGCTTGCGGGGGGAAAGGGCACGCGGCTCAGGCCCCTCACGGTTCATACCCCGAAACCGATCGTCCCGATCTTCAACCGCCCGTTTCTCTACTATCAGATCGATCTGCTGCGTCAGGTCCCGGAAATCGACGAGGCGATCCTCAGCCTCAACTATCAGCCGCGCCGGATCGAAGAGATCTTCGGCGAGGGTGAAGGACTGGGCATCCGCCTCCGTTACGTCGTCGAGCCGATCCCGCTCGGCACGGGGGGCGCGATTCGCTATGCGGGCGATCAGCTGACCGAATCGGTCGTGGTGTTCAACGGCGACGTGCTGACCGAGGTCGACCTGGGCGCGGTTCTCCGCCTGCATCGCGAGCGGCGTGCGAAAGCGACGATCGTCCTGACGCCGGTCGAGAATCCGCGCGCCTACGGCCTCGTCGAGACGGATCCGCAGGGCAATATCCGCCGATTCCTGGAGAAGCCGGGCGAGGACGAGATCACGTGCAACACGATCAACGCGGGCATCTACGTGCTCGAGCCGGAGACGTTCGAGCGCATTCCGAAAGACACCGCGTGGTCGATCGAACGCAGCTTCTTCCCGTCGCTGATCGAGCGAGGGGAAACGTTCGTGGCCTATGTCTACGACGGCTACTGGATCGACATCGGCACGCCGGCCAAGTATCTGCAGGTCCATCGCGACATCATGGACGGCCGCTACTCGGCGCCTCCGTTCGCGGGCAGCGCCGCCACCGCCCCTGGCCGGAGCGAGGCGGAACGGGAGCGAAAAGGGCCTGCCCTGAGCGAGGCGGAGCCGAGTCGAAGGGCGTTTGTCGCCGAGCGCGCGCGCGTCGAGGACGGCGTCGAGCTGCACGGCCCCTGCTTCATCGATGACGCGGCGGTGATCAAGGCGGGCGCGAAGATCCTGCCCTATGCGGTCATCGGCCGGAACACCCACGTCGAGGAAGCGGCGGTCGTCGAGAACTCGATCGTCTGGCCCAACGGCTGGATCGGCCGCGAGGCGCACATCGCCGGGTCGATTCTCGGCCGCAACTGTCACATCGGCCGGAATGCCGCCCTCGTGCACGGCGCCGTGCTCGGCGACAAAACGGTCATTACCGACTACAGCAAGCTATGAGCATCAACCCCTCGATTTTCAAGGCCTATGACGTCCGCGGTCTCTATCCCTCCGAGGTGAACGAAGACGCCGCGCGGTTGATCGGCCGCGGGTTCGTGAGCTACCTGCAAGCCAGGCGGATCGCCGTGTCGCGTGACATGCGGCTCTCCTCCCCCTCGGTCGCGGCGGCGTTCATCGACGGCGCGCGCGCGCAGGGCGCCGACGTCGTCGACTACGGGATGATGGGCACCGACATGCTCTATTACGCGGTCGCGCGCGACGGCCACGACGGCGGCGCGCAGATCACGGCGTCGCACAACCCGAAGGAATACAACGGCATCAAGATGGTGCGGAAGGAAGCGTTTCCGCTGAGCGGGGACGCCGGGATCGGCGATATCCGCGACATGATCGTCACCGGGCGGCTCCCGAAAGAAGCGGGCACGCCGGGCGGGTTGTCGCAGCAGCAGATCGTCGGCGACTACATCGAGAAGGTGCTGTCGTTCATCGATCCGTCGATCATCAAGCCGTTCAACGTCGTCCTCGACGCGGGCAACGGCATCGCCGGCATGCTGGCGCCGCGCCTCTTCAAGAGCCTGCCCGTCCGTACGACCGGCCTGTGCATGGAGGTCGACGGCACCTTCCCGAACCACGAGGCGAACCCGCTCATCGAGGAGAACCGCAAGGACATCGTCGAGCGCGTGAAGGCCGACAAGGCGGACATCGGCATCGCCTGGGATGGCGACGCGGATCGCGTGTTCTTCATCGACGGGACCGGCGAGTTCGTCGCCGGCGACTTCGTGACGGCGCTGCTCGCCGAGGCGTTCCTGATCAAGCATCCGGGCGCCAAGATCGTCTACGACGTTCGCGCCAGTTATGCGGTGAAGGATATTGTCGCCAAGTACGGCGGCACGGCGCTGATGAACCGCGTCGGTCACGCGTTCTTCAAGCGCCGGATGCGAGAGGAGAACGCCATCTTCGGCGGCGAGGTGACCGGCCACTACTACTTCCGCGACTTCCACTACGCCGACAACGGCTTCATCCCGGCGCTGCTGATCCTGGAGCTGATGTCGCGCAAGGGGCAGACCCTGGCCGAGCTGCTGGCGCCGCTGCGCGAGAAGTACTTCATCTCGGGAGAAATCAACACGCGGGTCAGCGACATGAGCGTCAGTCAGGAAAAGCTGGACGGCCTCGCCGCGATGTACACCGAGGGCCGGGTCTACACGCTCGACGGCGTCTCAGCCGAGTTCCACGACTGGCATTTCAACGTCCGTGCGTCCAACACCGAACCGCTCCTCCGTCTGAATCTGGAAGCGACGGCGCCGGACAAGATGGAAGAGAAGCGCGACGAGGTGCTGGCGTTTATTCGGTGCTTGATCTGGGGGCTTCGCCGCCAGACCCCCTACGCCGTCGCTCGCGGCGGGCACCGCCGCGCGGATGCGTGGCTTCCGCCTTTCAGGCGGAAGATGCTACGATCGCCGAATCAGTGCGGGCTTAGCATAGTGGTAATGCCCTGGCTTCCCAAGCCAGTTAGACGGGTTCGATCCCCGTAGCCCGCTCCACTCGACTCCTTCCCTCGCAATTACTTCTGCTCGGCGGCCTCTGCGCGTGTCCAAAATGTCTCCAAAATTTTCCGCGAGTTCGAGGCCGGACTGTCGTCCATCGAGCAACCGGATCGCGTCTTCCGTTGCCGCGGGACTCAGGTGCATGTAGCGCTGCGTCGTCGACAGGTCCGCGTGGCCGGCCAGCTCCTGGATGGCCCGCGCCGGGGCGCCCTTCATCGCCAGGTGCGAACAGAACGTGTGCCGCAGGATGTGTACGCCCTGCTGGATCCCCGCGACGCGCTGAGCCCCACGCACGGCCTTGATGACCCGATCGCGTGTGACCGGCGAGCCGTCCGGCAGGCACAAGACGCGCTCGCCTCGGAGGTGTCGAGCGGTCTTCAGTGCCGCCGTCAGTCGCTGCGTCATCGGGAGCTGGCGTGACCGCCCCCCTTTCGGCACCGTGACGTGTCCGAGCCAGTCGGATCGCTCGCACGGTGAGACGGCGCGCCGCCAGGTCGATATCACGCCATTCGAGCGCGATGATCTCCCCGAGCCGCAACCCCGCATCACCACCTGCCAACACCATCAGATATGCGTCCGTTCCGCGCTTGCGCGCGACCGTCAGCAGCCGCTCGTACTGATCGAAGTCGTGAAACCCCATCGTCTTCTTGGGATTCGGCAACAACTTGATCGTGCACGGCAGCCGCTGAAGCTCGCCCCACTCCACCGCTCTCTTCAGCAACGTGCTCAGCACCGTCAGCACGTTGTTGACGGTCTTCGGTGCGCGCTCCGACAGCGCCAGCTTCAGCCGCTGCACCTGTTCGTTCGTGATCGCGTCGAGACGCTTGGGACCGAGCGTGGGCACCAGATGCCATTTCAGGATGGATTCGATGCTGGCAATGCCGCTCGGCTTGTGACGGTTCGCCCGTGCGTGACCATCGACGAATCTCGGCGCGAACGCTTCGAGTGTGGGCACCTCCCTGTTCGCCGCCGGCGGGCCGTGTTGCAGCAGGTACCGCTCACGATCCTGCGCCCATCGCTGCGCCGACGATTTCGAGAAGCGGGCCGCGCGTTTCCGCTCTCGATATTGACTGCCGTCGGGAAGCCGGATCGTGATGTCGACTTCCCAGCCCCCGCTTCGATACGGTCGTAGTGTGACGCTCATCGCCGTTTACTCCTCCGGCGATGGCGCGCGCTTCTGGTCGAGCCAGTGTAGCAGGTCGTCCGCGCGGAGCAGGACGCGGCGGCGAATGCGGATGACGCCCGGCAGGTGACGCCGCTCGATCATCGCGTAGATCGCCCGACGTGTGGTGCGCAGCAACGTCGCGGCCTCGTCGACGGTCAGCAGCAACGGAAGCGAGTCGCGAGGGCGACTCGCAGACGCGCGCCGGTCATCGAAGTCGCTCCCGCCATTGTCGACAGTGGATTGCACGACGCACCTCCAACCGCGGACGAATCATGACGACGGGTCTGGCGCGGTGACCTGAGGTCACCACGCAGACCCGGATCGATTGCATGATTCGCGGACGTATCGTCGCGCGAACGGTCAACCAAGGGTTTTGAACGAAGAGAACGAACCGTGACCTGAGGCCGCCGATTCGTGTGCTCCGCATCGGGCGATACAGAGGGGGCTGCGAGACGCAACCGTCGAAGAGAAACTGAGAGTAACGCTGTCCATCCCTGGCGTCAAGAGTCGTGTCCACGGCCGTCGAGAATTGCGTACACGAGGTTGGCGGGCGTGCGGTCACGGCTGCCGGCCGCGCGTAGCCCCGGGGGCCCCCAAAAGCGCAAACTTTGCGCGTTGTGGTGGGCCTGCGCGGGCGGAGCAGCGCGGAGGCCCTTGAGCGCGCAGACGCGAACCGAAAATGCGGATCGCGACGCCCCTGGCAGTCGTTCACGAGTTCGCGCAACGGGTACGGCTTGAAACGCAGGTCGAAGCGGACTTCACGAAGTGCGATCTCGAGTCGACTCAGACACCAGGGAATTGAGAGTTGGTGGATGCCTGGCCGGAATGTACATTACGCATGTGACCTTCACGATCGAGCTCGAACGCGAAGAAGACGGTCACTGGGTGGCCGAGGTTCCCGACCTGCCCGGCGTGCTGTGCTACGGGCAGGATCGTGATGAAGCGGTGGCCGGCGTCCAGGCGCTTGCGCTCCGCGTTATTGCCGAACGTCTCGAGAACCGGGAAACGCCAGCGGAGTTTCTCAACGTTACGTTCCAGGCGACGTGAGCAACTGGCCCAGAGGGCGGCGGGTTCGTTAAGCGTCAATCGGGCTCGCACGGCACGCTCTCTCGACCTGATCGGCCGGACTTCGTTTCGCCTGTCATGACGACGAGGAACTGGGCCGGCGCATTCTTGCCCGAATCGCTAAGCACACCGGCCTGACACCCAGCGAACCTGTAGCCGAGGGAGGGCACCCAGAGCCGCGTCGTAGAGTGGCCGCGCGCACGCGCCGAAAGCGAGCGCACCGACCAGCGCCATCAGCGGCGTGACCTTGGGCCACAACGCGGTTCCGAATTGATTGCATGACTCGCGGACGTGTCGTCGCGCGATTGGTCAACCAGGAAGTGTGTCGAGAGAAGACGAACCGTGACCTTGGGCCGCCGGTTCGTGTGCTCCGCATCGGGCGATACGGAGGGAGCTGCGAGACGCAGCCGCCGAGGAGAATTTGACGATAGCGCCATCGCGAAATGACGTCGAGCGGTTTGTGTCACGGCATAAGCTCCCTGGCCATCACATGAGTGCCGCGTCGAGCGGCGCGGAGGCGTCGTCAAGGCCCGCAGGCCCGCGGCGCGGGGCCGAGCGCAGCGAGGAGCCTTGACGGCGCCGAGCACCGCACTATGATGCTGACGATGTGATGGCCGAAGGGCTGTGCGTACCACCGATGAAGTGGTTTGCAACTGCACTGCGATCCACGCGAGATCGCAGCCGCGTACGCACGTGACAAACACGCGTGCCAACGGCGCGGTGATCGCGCGCACAACTACGATGGATCGGGACACGGACACGGGGGCGTGAGCAACCCTCCGGGCCGTCCTCGGGACAGGACACGGCGCAAAACCGGGGGTTGCTCACGCCCCCGCTCCATTCAGTGACGCAGGCTAAGTGCGTGCTGTGCGCGGCACAGAACGCCGCGCTGTTGGTTGGACTCTCAGCTTGCAAGTCGGCGGTGTGGAGAGACTTGCGAGAGAAGCTCTCACGGCCACTGGTTCACCGACCACCGGTTTCGACTAACAACTTAGCGTTCCCAAACTGCGCCAACCACCGCTTTTTGTCGCGGCCCCCCTCGCGGCGTCAGCCGTTTCGGATTCGGAGTCCGAAAACCAGGGTGGGAAGGCGCTCCGGAAACGCGCCGGTCCACCTCCGAAATGCCAGCAGGATCTGACCGTCTTGTGACGCAGTCTGTTCCGCGACGGCGGAGGCGACGACACCCTGGAAGCGTGGCGTGAGCGACCTCGGCTGTGGCCGAGGGCATGATCGTAGACGCGGTCAAATCTCGTGGTCGCTCACGCCACGGCCACACTCACTGGCATGGCGCTGATCGTGGCGAAGTCGCGCGGTCGGCAACAGCCGCCGACCGCCTGCTTGAGACAAAAAGCCGCAAGCGAACATCTACTTGCGGACCTGAGACCAACGACATTCAGAACACCGGCCGGGACAAATCAGACTGACTAGGACCACCCGAAGAGGGGGAACACCCCGCGCAGGGTCCCGTTCCCCTTCCTGTTCCCCCTCAGAGCTCGTGGGCCAAAGTTTCAGATTACTGGTTACAGCGTTCTGGCGTGTCGATCTGCGGCAGTGTGCCGTGCCGCGTTAACGCACAATTTGCGCAGCACGAGAATCAAGAGAATTCAGAGACGAGGTAAGCCTCCGACTAACGCACGCCGTCCACCACCATGATGTCGCTTTCCCAGACGTCAGTTGTGCTCACCAAGACCCATCGCCCGTCCCACGACGCAGTCAATCCGCCGAGGCCGGCGATTCGCGATACCCGAAACGGGAGCGTTCCCAGGCGGCGCACTTCTCGATCGCCGAATCCGTAGAAGTCGATCTCGTCGGCGTCCGCTCCCACGGTCAGAAAGACGATGCCGTCTTGGGTTACCGACCAGAGTTGAAATCGGACCCGATCCAGAACGACAGTCTCTGTCCCACCCGTGACGGGGACCTGCATGAGCCTGCTGGTTCCGCTGACGCCAAAAATGCCGGCGGGAGGACGGTCCAGATAGAAAAGCGTTCGACCATCAGGCGCTTGTCGCGGTTGAAGACCACCGTCGCGCGTAAGACGGCTCGGTTCACCGCCCTCTGCGGGAACTCTCCAGACTTCGGACCTGCCGGAGCGGTCTGAGGTGAAATAAATCCAGCGCCCGTCGGACGACCATTCCGCAAGGCCCTCGGATCCAGGTTCGGTCGTCACTCGGACAGGTGAACCACCGTCGAGAGAGACGAGAAAGACGTCTGGATCGCCAGCGATAGCCGCATCGATGACGATGCGGCGGCTGTCGGGGGACCAGCCCCCGATGAGAAGCTCCGTGGCGTGCAGCGTGGTCGCCTGTCGCAATCCCGAGCCGTCCACGTTCGCGATCCACGCTTCAACCCATCCGGTCCTATCGGACAGGAAGGCGACCTGTTTCCCGTCCCGCGAGAACCGGCCCGGAACGTCCACGCGCGTGGAGTCGGAAAAGCGGCTGATGCTTTGAAAGACGTCGCCAGCCCGTGGACCCTCGAGATCGACGAGGCGAAGACCGACATCGGTGTGTCTCCTGGTGAACGGGATTCGGCCTGGCCGACCCATCGGGGACGAGACATCGACAGGCCGGCCACACCGGTGTGGAGCACCCTCGTACCCCGCTCGATCCGATCGCCATCGGCGGGGATTCTGAACACTCAGTGATCAGGCCCGGGAGCTTCGGCAACCGATACAGGATCTCGCGGCCGTCCGACGCCCAGCTGACACCGCTGATGCTGGCGTTCCAGTTGGTCCGGCGCCGAGGCTCGCCACCTGCGATCGGCGCCACATACACGTCGGAGATGCCGGGCATCCCGTAACGGACAAACGCGAGCGTACTGCCATCGGGCGAGACCGCGAACACCCAATCCCCGACCCCCCTTGGCGGTCGAGTGACCTGATGCCGCGTACCCGTTGCCAGCTCGATACGGAAGATCCCCTGGTAACCTTCATCGGTCCGATCCCTCACGAGCAAGGACGTGCTGTCAGGCGTCCATCCCACCACGGAGCCTGAACCACTGATCCGCCGTTCCTGACCGCCCAGCGCCGACACGATGAAGACGCCCTGACCCGCTCGGACAAACGCAATCTCGCGGCCGTCGGGCGACCAGGCAGACTGGACCTCCGCGGCAGGGGTCTCGGTGAGTCGACGCAACGCATCGCCATCCACCGCCTTCACCCAAAGATCCGGAGTGCCCTCAGGATTCGCCCCGGTCCATGAGAACACGACGAAGTTGCCATCCGGCGAGATGCTGGGGAATCGCTCTAATCCAGGGAGAGCGGTCACAACGAGGAGTTCGCGGGTCCGGATCGACTGCGAAGTGACGCCAGAAGACTGCGAGCAGTGCCGCCACGAGCACGACGGCGGCGCCCAGCGACGGGACCAACCATCGAGATCTGCGACGCGGTGGCTCGTTCGGAGCGGACTCGGCCAGTCGTTCGCTCTCGGAGCGCTCGATGACCTGGGCGGTAAAGCGATAGCCGCGACGCGGGATGGTCGCGATGTAATCGGTGCCCTCCGAGTCGCCGTTCAACGTCCGTCGGATCACGAAAATCTGCTGGCTCAGATTCGCTTCCTCGACGAAGGTCTCCGGCCACAGCGTGCCGATCAGCTCATCCTTCGACAAGACGCGCTCCCGGTGCTGGACGAGCAGCGCCAGCAGGTCGAACGCCTTGGGGGTCAGCGACTGAGGAACGCCGTCGCAGAGCAGGGAGCGCTTCGCGGGGTCCAGGAGAAACGGCCCGAACTGAAATGCCGCCATACACCGACTTCTTTACCTATGCCAACGGCAGCCCGGCGCGAATTAACCGCTCATTGAGGGCGCGTTGACAAGACGTTGAGGACTCCCTGGGGAGCCTGCGGAGATTCTAGACCGGCTCGCGGGTTTGCGGGTTCTGACCCTGACGAAGGAGGCGATTATGTGTTTACCGGTCTTCAGCCCACCGTGTCGGCGCCGTGTTCGGCGCTGCACTGCTCAGCATCCTGGTCGTGACGACTTCGGGGCTTCACGCGGAGCGCCAGCCTCACGCGAGTCGAAGCGTGCCCGACGGCTCGGCCACGGTGAAGATCGTGGACGCCTTGAATCTCTTTTCGAATGTCGGCGCACTCATCTACTTCGTAGAGCCGAATGACTTCGGGGTTCCGCCCGGCATCATCACCCACTGCAGTGGCACGCTCATCCATGAGCGTGTCTTTCTGCTGGCCGGCCATTGCACGGCCCCGACGGCTGGTGGGCTTTTCCCATTCATCAAGGCTTTCGTAACCTTCAGCCCGAATGCTCTTGAACGGTCCACCTGGCTGCCGGTGTCGAGTTTCGCCTTCCATCCTTCGATCCCGCCGTGTCCTCCACCCGAGGGCTGTACGTTCCGGGGACTCGATCCTGGCATCCTTGACGTTGGCCTCGTGTTCCTCAGCCGGCCGGTACGGCATATCGCGCCCGCGCGACTGGCGAGGCCAGGAACGCTCGAATCTGCCGGGGCCCTCGACAATCTGATGATCGTTGCCGGCTACGGTCATCTCGACTCGCTCCCTGGCGGTGGCGCTCCCCCCGATTCCGAGTGGGATGGACTTCGCCGGATCAAGATTTCGAGGTTGCGGACGGTCGTCGACAACGAATGGGCGAGCTGGTCTCTCCCGGGAATCGTGTGCTTTGGCGATTCGGGAGCGCCGACGTTTTTCAGGGCTCGCATCGTGGCGGTGGCAAGCGATGGCGATTTCGTGTGTTACTCACGTGACGATCGGGCGCGTGTCGATACGACGGCTGCCCAGGACTGGATACGCCAGACGATCGCGGATGTGCTCGGTCAGCAACGGTGACGCGTGACCCCGGGCGCGATCGAGCGACGCCACGCCGCGATCTCGCCCGAGGGCCCAAAGGCAAAATTGCAGAGGCCTTCTATCGAGCCACCGAAGAGTCGGTCGTTCATGGGCCCGACGTGTGTTGTGCCTCACCCCGGACCTCGGCGCTTGTCGACGCCCGCGCGCCATGCCTGCGGATGCACAGTCCTGGTCGTCGTTAGAGAGGGTTGCCAGCGTCTGTCGCCACGGGCGATGCTCAAAGTCGGCGTGACATCAGCGCTGCATCGTAATGGGTGGTGGTGATCGGTCGATCCGCGCCGGCGCCTGATCTACGCCACTCGCCTCAGGTGGTCAACCCGACGCAACCAACTCGTCAGTCGGTTCCAACTGGCGCTGTTTTGGTCCACCAAAATAATTTTCCTGAGTGACGCCGCACTGTCGATCCATCCCGATCCACCAGATTCGTCGGCAGATCGCGACTTTCGCGGAGTAACCGTGCTTTCCCACCGACGATCTCCGAGCACAATCACAAAATCGTCGAATGTCATATTCGCCGCGCGAGGGACGTCAGCGCTGGAGGCTGCCGGCCAGTTGACAACAATGGAAATCGGCGCCGGCGCCGCGGTCTCAGCGAAGGGGACGATCATGAGGAAGCGACCGTCTGGTGCGACGGCATATTGCTGCTTCGGTCCGGAACCGAGGGTGAGCACGCCAGGCAGGAAAGTCATCAGAGATGCGAAACAGCGGGAGCGCGTTGGCCACCTCGAGCGTTCGACCAGTCTTGTCTGCCATGAGGGAGATCGCCATCAAGCGCCCGTCGGGCGCTACGTAGTAGAGTTCTTTCCCGTCGCGACGCCAGCGCGGCTGCGTTCCGCCTGCGACTGACACGAGGCCACTTGCCCTCCCGCACCCGGAAACGTCCGAACATAGATTTCAAATCGCTCCGATTCGTTGGACTGATACGCCACGAATCGCCCATCGGGAGAGAACTCTCCCCAGCCCTCGTTGGCCGACGTCTGCGCGACCGGAAACGATTTCTTGCTCTCGACGTCCACTCCCCATTAGATCGTCGCCTGGCACCACATACAGCACCACGCGGCCATCCGGCGACCAGCCGGACGGCGTCTTGCTGTTGTCACTCTCGAACAGCACCTTTGCGTCACCTAAACCATCCACCGTCTTGACAAACAGATTCCGCACGCCGCCAAGCTGGGATCCGGACAGGGACGCGGATGCCGTGTGAAAACCAAGGGCGCATTGTGATTGCCAGGACCGAAGGTCAACCGGGTCGGAACACCACGGGCAACATCGATGAGCCAGACGTTGGGAGGACCCTGAGTCTGTCGAGTGACCGCCACCCGCCGGCCGTCGGGCGCCAGCTCCGGGTTGGCAAGTCCCGCGTCATCTGGCTCTCCCACAGTGCCGACGATGTTGCCGGCGCGATCCATCCACACGAGGCGCCGCCGTCCGAACGAGCCTTGAACGTAAGCCAATTGACCGCTCGACGAAAACGATACTGCCCTCAAGCCAGTGGGGATCTGGTTAGCGTCGGCAAGATTGGTACACTGTCTCCCGTCAGCCTTCTTCGGTCGATATCAAACGGGGCAGCGTTCAGTGTGCCGCCGCTTTCGAAGATCTGGTGACCGGATGCGTTCATCCACCCCCGCGCGCGTCGACCAGCCGCACCGGCGTGCTCTTCGTCGAGCGACCCGAGAAACAGGCCGCCGCTGTCTCCGTCCCCCAGCGAGGCGAACAGAAAATGGCGTCCGTCCGGCAGAAACTGCGGCCACCGATGGCCACGCTGCCCACCTGACAACCTTGTCGCCGCTGCCGAAAACGCCGGCACCTGCAGAAATGCGCATCAATCCGCCGTCGAGCGTCGGCGCAAACACGATCACGCCGTCGGGGCTCCACGAGCCGCCGCGCCCAACCGTCACGTCGGCTAGGGCTTGCGGGGAGCCGCCGGATGCATTGATCCGCTGCAGCTTGCCACCACGGAGAAAAACCCGATGGCGCGCCCATCCGGGGCCCAGAACGGGAAGATCGCGTCGTTGGTTCCCGGCACGGGCTGCGCCCGCTCCTGATCGAGCTGGCGGACCCAGAGGCTTTGTATTCCGTAAGCCGGAGCGACAAATGCGAGCTGCCGCCCATCTGGCGAGAGCGCGAGGGAGTCGGGCGAGAAGCCTGGTGGAGGGATGATCTCCAGCCGCATCGGGAACGGCTCGACTGAGTCGCGCTGCAGCGACCACCCGATAGTGGCCAGCGTGGGGTACCAGATCGACAGCGCTGCCACGATCCAGGGCAGTTGTGACATGCGCCGAGGCGCGGCCGACTCGTGCGCATCAGAGAAGGGCTCCGTCAGCGCATCCCTGATCTCGAGCCGCGCAACACCAGTAATATCCCGTCAGCCTCTCCTTCGGGTCCTTCGCAAGGCAGCGGCGCAGCAGGCGGCGAATCGCCGCCGGGGTCTCGGGGGGCAGCTTCCGCCAGTCGGGTTCGGCTCGGACAATCGCCGCAATCGACTCCGTCACATCTTCGCCGCCGAAGACTTGGACGCCGGCGAGCATCTCGAACAGTACGCATCCGAACGCCCAGACGTCGCTGCCTTGTCCGCTGGCCTGCCCTTCGCCTGCTCAGGACTCATGTACGCGGCGGTGCCG
>CAWAXG010000004.1:0-46174 GCA_963785755.1 uncultured Acidobacteriota bacterium
GATAGGAGCGGCCGTCGGACAGCAGGATGACGTGTTTCGCGCGCGCCTTGGCATCGCGCAGCGCGAGGTAGGCCTGCTCGACGGCGGGATAGATCAGCGTGTGGCCGCCCGGGCCGATCGCGGCGATTTTCTTGCGGATCGCGTCGCGGTTCTTGCCCACGTTCCTCACCGTGACGTCCCACGCGAACTTGTCGTTGAACGTGAGAATGCCGACCAGCTGCTCGTCCGCGAGGACGTCCACCGCCGCCTGCGCCGCCGTCTTGGTCAGCTCCATCGAGCTGCCCGCCATGCTCCACGATCGGTCGAGCACGATGACCAGCGCGACTTCCGGCTCGTCCTTCCGCTCGAACGTGACCGGCGTGAGCCGCTCGATCGGCGTTTCGCGATAGCCGCGGTCGCCGAACACCGCCTCGCCGCCGGCCACGAGCAGTCCGCCGCCGGCTTTTTCGACCCACTCCGTCAGCGCGAGCATCGTGGTGTCGGAGATGGCCGCGCGTCCGACGTCGCTCAGGACGACGACATCCCACGGGTCGAGCTGTTCAGCGGCTGAGGGGAGCTGCGATGGTGGTCTTACGGTCACCTCGAAGCCCGCGCCGTCGAGCGCGCCGGACAGATATCGTGCGCTCGCGGGAGTGCCCTCCACGTAGAGCACCTTCGCCCGCGGATCGGCCCACGTCTCACGCACGAGCGAATTGTTCGCCGACAGCGGGTCGCCGGGAATCGTCACCCGCGCCTGGAGCACGTGGGTTCCGACCGTGTCAACGGTCGCGTCGAGTGGCACCGGAGTGACGCCCTTGCCGACAGCCGCGCGTCCGGACGCCAGCACGGTGTCGCCCGACAGCAGCTCGACGAGCGCCGTGCCTTCGCGCTGACTCGCCACATCAATCGTCGCAGCGAACGTCGCCCCGGCGGTCACGCGCGATGGCAGATCGATCCCGTCAATCCAGGTATCGCCGATCGAGCGCGACGACAATGACTCGACGGCAACCGGCACGTGGTCCGCTGCCAGCCGCGCGATCGCCGTTCCGGTGTCGCCAGCGGTCGGGCGTCCGTCGGAGAACAGCACCAGCCGGGGCACGTGCTCCGGCGCGATCTCGCCGCGCGCCGCCAGCAGCGCCGCCTCCAGGTTGGTGCCGCGACGGTCGAGCGTGCCCGCGTCCGATGGATTGGCGCCAATCGCGGCCAGCTTGCGAAGCTCCGCGGTCGTAGTCACGGACGACACGGTCCTGCCGAACGCGACGATGCGCGAGTGCGCCGGTTTGATCGCGTTGTTCAGTTCGTCGATTTTGGCGGCCGCCGCATCAACAGCTGCCGTCGCGATGCTGTGCGAGACGTCGACGACGTAAACGATCGACTGGCGCGACGAGCTCGTCGACAGGACCGGCCGCGCGAGCGCAAAGGCGATCGCGGCGAGCAGCAGCGTCCGCACCGCCGTCTGAAGCGCGCGCTGCCGGCTGTTGAAGTTGGTACGCGCGATGTACTGGGCGGCCCACACCAGGGGCAGGGCTGCGAGCAGCCAGAGAAACGCGGGGGAGGTCCAGGTCAGCGACACTGCACTTACACCGTGATGCGCCGCTGCCACGTCCACCATTCGGCGATGACGAGCGCGAAGGCGGCGAGGGCGCAATAGAACCACCAGGGCCGGCCCGACGATCCCGCGGCAACCGTCTGCGACTGGCCGGTTGCCAGGGTCGGAGGCCGCATCAGGTTCGAGAGCTGAGGATCGCCGGCGTTGATGGCGAGCGTGCTGCGCGCGCCGCCCCCTTCGACCGCGTAGAAGCCAGGTGCCCGCAGCATCCCGACCGTCGTCCGGTTCACGCGCGCGAGCGGGACCTCGACGTTGTCCGGCCCGATCACCTTCGCCACGCCCTGTTCGAATGACATCAGACGCGGACGGTGGCCGACGCCGGCTGGTCCGGCATCCCTCGACGGATGTGTGAGCCAGTCGAGCGCGTTCCCGATCAGGACCGGAAAACCTGGAGCGCCCGCGAGGTTGGATTCGTCGGCGCCGAAGGTCACGACCACCATGCGCTGCTCGGGCGACTCAGTGACGTACACGAGCGGCGTCCCTCGTGCCGAGCGGGCGACGGTCACGAGCGATGCGCCTCCGAAGGGTACGTGCCCGCTCGATCGACAAGGTGAACGGATCGACGCCCTGCACGACTGGGTGGACGCCCGCGACCTCCCAGCGAGGCCGCGTCTCGACCGCGTGCTCCGGACGATGACCCAGCCAGGCAGTCGTCAATGGCGGAGCAAAGAACAGCGAGGGACGGCGGGGAGGCTGATCGGGTGCGCATCCCACGAAAATCGCGACGTCCTCCTGACCCTCGCGGTAGCCGGTCAGGTCGAAGTAGGTGGCACTGACGCCCGGGTCACGCGCGAACGCCGTGCGCAGCCAGTCGGTGCGCTGACCGACGACGGCGACGGCAAGCGGCTTCGCCCCGTCGATCCACGCATACGCATCGTCATCGACCTCGAGGGCGTTGGCCGGACCGTCGACGTGCGCGCGCAGCGCTCCCTCGCCGCCGCGGGTGAGCGGCACGACCTGGCGCAGGACTTCATTCGATCCCATGTCGATCTCGCGATCGAAGATTCGAGCCGTTCCGCGCGTGAGTCTGACCTGCACCTTCTGCGCGGAAGGGGCGAAGTTCGCAATCTCGACGTAGACATCGCCGGCGTTGGCAATCGACAGCGATGGGCGGACGTCGAGCGCGGTAATGCCGACGTTCGACGCCGGTTCGAAAACCGAATGCACGATCACTTTCGCGTCGAGCGGGCGCGTCGTCCCGCCGTCGGTGATGAAGTGAATGCTGGCGGCGCCAGCCAGCTGCGGCCAGGAGGATGCGTCGCCGCCTGGCGCGATGCGATCCAGCGCCCCTTCGATGAGGGCGCCGTCGGCCGACGGGCCTTCGACCAGGCCGTCCGCGGTCGTCGCCAGCGCGACCTCGCCTCCGGACGCCGCCGCAGAAACGAGGCGCCGGGCTTCCGCGATGGCGCGCTCCCAGCGTGTTTCTCCGGTGCGCGTCCGCGCCTGCATGGACCATGACGAATCCATCACGATGAGCACGCGGCCCGTGCTGGCCGCGGTTCCGGAGGATAGTCCCGGCCGGGTAATCGCGAGTGCGAGCGCCAGCGCGATGATCACCGTGAGCGCCAGCGAAACCGCGCGCCGGATGCGCTCCCAGAGCGTGAGCTCGCGCGATTCGTCGAGCACGCGGCGCCAGAGGATGAGGGACGGGACGAGTACGCGGGGCGGCCGCAGCTTGATGAGAAACAGCCCGGCGGCGGCCGCTGCCGCAACGCCGAGCAGCAGCCAGGCCTGCCACGCCGCCATGGCCCCGAACGTCATGCGAGGAACCGCCCCTGACGGAATGCTTTCAGGATGATGTCCTCGAACGGCTGCTCTGCTTCAGCCCGGACGTAACCGATGGCATATCGCCCGCAGAAGGTTTCGAGGTCCGCGGCATGCGCCTCGAATGCCCTGGTGTAGGCGGCGGCCAGCTTGGGCGTGACCTCGACTTCGCGCAGGTCGCCGGTTTCGACATCCACGAACCGGATCTCACCAAACGACCCGGGATCGCGATCCTGCCGCGAGGTGATGTGGACGACGAAGACGTCATGGCCGAGCGTGCGGAGGATTTTCAGCCCGGCCTCGAATCCCCCCGGGTCGAGAAAGTCGGAAATGATGACCGTCAGGCCCAGCTGCCGCGAGCGCGACGCGAACTCCTTGAACGACTCGCGCAGATCCGTCTTGCCCGCGGGCTCCATGCGCTCGAGCTGTTCGAAGACCTTGAAGATGCGGCCCTTGCCCCGTCCGGCAGACGATTCCCGCCCGAGGCCCGGGCCGAACGGAAGAATCGTGAGCTTGTCCAGGTGCACCAGCCCGATATAGCACAGCGCGGCGGCGATGCGCCGCGCCATGTCGAACTTCGCCGGTTCCGCCATCGATCGGCTCACGTCGAGCATGAGGTAGATCGGCAGATCGCGCTCCTCGTCGAAGAGCAGGATCAGGAGCCGGTTCAGTCGCTTGTACGCCTTCCAGTCGATGTGGCGAAAATCGTCGCCCGGCGTGTAGGGCCGGTGATCGGCGAACTCGAGCCCGCGCCCGCGCGTCGGCGTGAGCCGGTCCGCGCGGTTGTGTCCAGCGAAGGCGCGCTTGGACACGACATGCAGGTATTCGAGCTTCTTCAGGAATTGATCGTCGAACCGAAGGGACATGACGACACTTTTCGGGTTATTCCGTTGCGACCTTCTCCAGCAACTCGGCGACGATGGTGTCGGTGTTGACCTCGTCCGCCTCGCCTTCGAAGTTGAGCAGGATCCGATGGCGCAGCGCCGGCAGCCCGACGCTGCGGATGTCGTCGATCGACACGAATGCCTGGCCGCGGTTGATGGCCTGAATCTTTCCAGCGAGGACCAGCGCCTGCGCCGCGCGCGGGCTGGCGCCGTACCGGACGTAGCGCTTGACGAGCGGCGTCGCGTATTCGGACGACGGGTTCGACGCGAGCGTCAGTCGAATCGCATAGGCCTGCACCGGCCGCGCGATCGGGATCGCGCGGGCGACGTGCCGCATCTCCAGGATTTCGCTGCCGTCCACGACGCGGGTGACCGACAGGTCCGTGTCCCTCGTCGTCCGTTCGAGGATGCCGTGCATCGCGTCTTCGGACGGATACATGACCTTCAGCTTGAAGAAGAACCGATCGAGCTGCGCTTCAGGCAGCGGGTAGGTCCCTTCCATCTCCAGCGGATTCTGGGTCGCGAGCACGAGGAAGGGCTGCTCGAGCTTGTAGGTCGTCTTGCCGACCGAGACGCTGACGTCCTGCATCGCCTCGAGGAGCGCCGACTGCGTTTTCGGCGTCGCGCGGTTGATCTCGTCCGCGAGTACGACGTTCGCGAAGATCGGTCCCGGCTGGAACTCGAAGAACGTGCCGCCGTGCGAATGCTCCTGCACGATATTCGTCCCGACGATGTCGGCAGGCATCAGATCCGGCGTGAACTGGATGCGCGAGAACTTGAGATGCAGCACGTCGGCCAGCGTGTGGACCAGGCTCGTCTTGCCGACGCCCGGAATCCCCTCGAGCAGCACGTGTCCGCCGGCGAGGAGGCTCGTCACGGTGCCGTTGACGATCTCCTCGTGGCCGACGATCCGGCGCGCGACCTCCTGCGTGATCCGGGTGAACCGTTCGCGAAACTGATCGATGGACTGTGCAACCGCCGTTGTTGTCATTGTCAAGAGCTGCTCGCGAGTGGGCTCACTGCGGTTTACGAACGAAATAGGTCTGGACGCCGGATCGGCGCGCTTCGGGTACGGGCGGCGCCGCGGTCGCGCGCGTGCGATCGAACTTGCCGGCCGCGCTGCCGGTAAAGCCGACCGTGGCGTCACCGTGCTCCGTCTTGCGCCGGATGTCGGTCTCCACGTTTTCGCCGGCGGTGTCCTGGCTCGCCTCGACCATCTCCTTCTTCAGAGCGGCCTCGAGCGTCGCGTTCGATGCCGCGGCGTCCTGTCCGCCCGCGCCGCCGACGCCGGATCCGGGAGGACCGCCGGATTGCGCCCCGTCCGGACTTGCCATCATCATCATGCCCGCGCCGCCGCCGGCTTCGGCGGACTTGGCGAACTGAATCGACAGCTCCTGGGATGCGCCGGGATTGCTGCTCTGACCCGGCTGACCCTGTTCGGGTCCGCCCTCGGCGGCCGCGTTCGCTTCGTCGCCGGCCTCCGATTCGTCGCCTGCGGCCAGCTCCATTTCATCCGAGAGTTTCTCGAGCGCTTCCTGAAGATCTTTTGGCAGGCCGCCTTCCGCGAACGTCCGCTTCGCCTGTTCGGCAAGCGCCTTCATGTTCTGGGCGGCGGCCTTCGCCGGCAACTCCGCGTTCGCGGCGAGGGCGCGCTGCAGCGCGGCGAGCAGCTCGGCATCGCTCAACTGATTCAACTTGTTGAGCATCTCCCGCATCTGCGCATCGGCGGCCATGGCCTCGGCACTCGGCAGGGTGCCGGCTGCCGCCGCGGCGAGCAGTTCCTCCAGCATCCGCTGCAACTCGGGATCGAGCATGCGCCCGACGATGGTGTCGGCTGCAGGGTCCTTTGGCGGCACACTCGCGGCCGATGCGGCGGGACGCACGCCGACCTGCTCCGGCATCACGAAAGTCAACAGGACCGCAGCGACCACGAGCACCAGCGTCGCCGCCTGCGCGCGCCTCGCACGGATGGCGGGGTAGAGCTCGGTCCAATCGATCGTCTGCAGGCGTTCGGCCGCCTGGAGGAGATGAAAATCGGCCCAGGCATCGCGACGCTCGCGCGCCGCAAACCAGTTCGCGCTCCGCAGCTCGCCCCGCGTCCCCGCATCACCATCGATCGTTGTCGCGACCGCGTCCGACAGCGGACGAGTCCGGCGGCTGACGATCGCGAACACCAACAGCGCAAGGAAGCCCGCCGCGAGCAGGACGACCGGCACGAGCCGGGACCATCCGATCCATCGGGCCGCGACCGCCGTGAACACGCCGATGACGGCGAGGGCGGGCGCAATGCGCCACAGCCGGCGCGAGGCCTCGCGGCCGCGGCGCCGACGATCACCGGCGGCCAGTCCGGCTCGAACGATCTGCTCAGCGGAATCGGGGTTGTGAGGGGATTCGGGCACCGTCCCAACTACGATACCCCGAAAGTGGCGGGGCCGTAAGGGCGAGCGCGCGGGATGTGGCACGAGTTGCGGATTGTCGCGGATTCACGCGGATGAGCAGCGGTCGTTCAGCATGCGGAGCCGGATGCTGGACGCGGACACGCCGATCCGGCTCAGTGTTCCGGTCGGGCGGCGGCCGGAGGCCGCCGCTGGAGCAGGCGTACGTGCCGGGATCGCAAGCACCCTACTTGATGGCGCAGGGCGCTTGCGATCCCGACACGCACGCCTGCTCTGCCGCGCTGCGCGCGGCCCGACCCTGGGACGCGTCGGCTACAGGCGGACTGGCCCGCACGTGCGAACCAGTGGCACGACCGCTCGGTGATCTGGACCGCGCGAGCTGACCCGATCCGCATTGATCCGCGAGAATCCGCGAAAATCCGCGACTCGTTAATGCTTTTGGCGGTCGCTGCCTCAAGGGACGGAGCGCTGGGACCGATGCGTGAGCGACTAGGGCTGCCCGCCGGCCTTTTCCGCGATCCGGTACAGGTGCTTGCTGGTGCGGATGAAGAACGCCCGCTCCGCCGACCGCGATCGACGCGAAGATCGGTCCGTCGAGCTGGTTGGCGGCCAGGCGGGTGAACGTCCGCGACGGGGCGATGACCGTCACCATCCCTTCCTCGCTGGGAAAGTAGATGCGCCCATCCGCGAAGATCGGCGACGCCGAATAGTTGCCGCCCAGCCGCTCCTGCCAGTGAATCTTCCCGCTCCTCGCCTCGACGCACGTCGCAATGCCGACGTCGTTGACGAGGAAGAGATCGTCGCCGACGAGAATCGGCGATGGCGTATAGGGCGCGGCGCGCCGCAGCGTCCAGGCGATGTGCGACCGCGTGACGTCGCCGGTGCCGTCCGGCCGCACGGCGATGAGCGTCGGTTGCTGGAAGCCGGTGGCGATGAACACGAGCCCCTGGCCGTACACCGGCCGCGGCACGTTCGAGAAGCCCTGGTCGTAACCCACGCGCCAGATTTCCCGCCCGTCTGCCGGATCGTAGGCGGCCGCGCGATACGCGCCGACGCTGACGAGCTGATCGCGATCGCCGACGCGGATCACCAGCGGCGTCGTGTACGCCTGATCCGCGGGCTGCCGCCGGAATGTCCGCCACCGTGTCTTCCCGGTCTTCGTATCCAACGCCACTACGAACGCATCGTCCGGGCCGCCGTTGCCGTCACAGTTGATGATCAGCAGATCCTGGTAGAGGGCCGGCGATCCGCCGCTGCCATGCTGAGATTGGTAGGGGAGCCGTGTCTTCCACACGACTTCGCCCGCCGGAGTCAGCGCCGCGGTGCCGTCGGCGCCGAAGTGGACGTAGACGCGATCGTTCGCGACGATTGGCGTCGGCGACGCGTGGCTGTTCTTCTGATTGATCGTGCGCGGCCGATCGACGCGAAAGACTTCGGCGTTGACGACTTCCTTGCCGCTCGCCGCGTCGAATGCGACGGCGCGCAGCGACACGCCGCGCGCGCGATCTCCCTCGCGGATCTCGGCGGCGGTCGTCAGCCACACGCGTCCGCCCGCGATCACCGGCGACGACCAGCCGGCGCCGGGGACGGGCGTTTTCCAGGCGACGTTCCTGGACTCGCTCCATTCGAGCGGCACGCCCTGCTCGGCCGAGTGGCCCTGCCCGGTCGGGTCCGCGGAACTCGGGCCATTGCCGCGCTGACGTGCCGGATGTCAGCAGCACGATCAGCGCCGCGACCGCCGGCGAGCGCACCTTCATGGCTTGCGTCCGCTCGTGCGAAGCGCGCGCACGATCTCGGCCGCGCTCATTTTCGTCGTGATCGGCTTGGCGCCATGGAGCACGAAACGATTGCTCGCGTTGTGGACGATCAGCGGGTTCCGGTACGACGCAGCAGCGGTCTGCAGATCTCCAGCGCGACGCAGGCCGGGAATATACAAACGGCCGACGAAGTCGTCGTCGCTCGACGTATCGAACGCGCCGACGTCGAGGATCATCGCGCGAGGCGGCTCGATGGCCGCGGCAAGCAAGCCGGCAAGCGCGGCATCGCCCGAGGCGACGAGCGCGGCGCCGGGATTCGCGCGCAATGCCGTCACGACGTCGGCGACCTGCTGGCCGGCGGCCGTGCGGTTGTAGGTCTCGAAGTGCCGGACCTTCCCCGCGGCCTCGGCGTCGAATGCCGGTGAGGGCACGCGGCGAACATCGAACTGCGCGCGGCGCAGCTCTTTCTCGACGTCGTCATCGATGCCGGCCACGCAGGACGCGCCGGGTGCTGCGCGCCGCCGCGGCCGGGCGGGCATTCGGAGCGCTGATCGCCGTACCCGAGCACATGACGGAGCGCGCGCCTCGCCTCGTCTGATCCAGGATCGGCGAGCTGGCGGCGGGCCGACTGAATCCACTCATAGGTCAGCTCCGTCGCGGTGACCGCGTTCCCGGAAGCGGCCGCTGATAGAACACGAGCAGATCGGTCAGCGGATCGGCAGTGAACGAACGCTCGGGCCGCTTGGTATCGTCAGGGGCCTTCTGCAGCCACTTCGCCATCCACGCGTACATCGCTTCACGGGACTGGCGGTTGTAGTTGTGCTCGGCCTCGAACCGCACCGCATGGACCCGGTCCGGCGCGTCGAGGAGCGAATAAATCGCCCGCACGGCCGGGTACTCGCGCTCGAGCGTGTTCTTCGTCCAGTCGCCGGTCGCCGCGACCATCAGGAGCGGCCGCGGCGCGATCGCCGCCGGCGATCTCGACGTTGGTCGTGTCCAGCCGCAGCCCCGGCGGATTCTCGCAGAGACAGCCGCCCTGCATGTGAAGCGAAATCATGTTGACCGGGGCCGCGACGGCGACGCGATCGTCGACCGCCGCGAGCAGGAAGGTCTGCGTGCCGCCACCAGATTCGCCGGTCACGCCGATCGCCTCGCGGCGCACGTAGGGCAGCGATTCGAGGAAGTCCAGGGCGCGAATCGCATTCCAGAGCTGCAGACCGGCCAGGCTCAATCCCCAGAGGTTCTCGCGCTTGCCGCCGAAGGTATGCGGCAGCTGGAGGCTGTCGCCGTAGCCGACCATGTCGTGCGTGAACACGACGTAGCCCTGTCGCGCGAGATTGATCGAGCGTGCCTGCCCCGAATTCAGCGTGGTGTTCTCGAAGCGTCCGTAGGCCCAGTGGCCATGCGGCGTGAGAATCGCGGGAAACGGTCCGTCGCCGGGCGGGCGATACAGGTTGCCGGTGACGAAAAAGCCGGGGAGGCTCTCGAAATACACCTTCGCCACGACGTAATCCGTGTGCTTGACCTCGCCGAAGACTCTCGGCGACAACGGCCGCCGCTCCGGCATCGGCAGCAGGCCCGCCGAGACCAGGATGTGCTCGCGCAGGTACGCGGCGCGGCGCTTCCACGCCGTGGCATCGGTGTGCACCGGCGGGTCGAACGTGTCGTTCAGGGTGCGGAACGGGGGCTGACGTGACGAGGCAACGGGCGCCAGGAGGGCCAGAATCGTGGCGCACGTGAGCGCGAGGTGTCTCATGGCGGCACGAGTCTACCGCGCCGGTGGCCAACTCCCAACTCCCCGGGAGAGAGTGTTATCCTGACTTCATGAAGAAAGCTGGCTGGCTCATGTTCACGGTGGCCCTCGTCGCATCGGTCGGCGCTGCGCAGCGTCCCGCCAAACCCACGGAACCCGCCGGCGCCGGCTGAGCAGGCGATCACGGTCTGGCGAACGGCGACGTGCGGATGCTGCGGCAAATGGGTCGATCATCTCAAGGCCGCCGGCTTCTCGCCGACGGTGCACATCGTCCAGCGCGCCGAGGAGTCGCCGGCGACCAAGCAGATGCCGGCGTCGCTCCGTTCGTGCCACAGCGCCAGCCTCGAGGGTTACAACGTCGAGGGACATGTTCCGGCCGACGTGATCAAGCAGCTGCTGCGGGATCGTCCGAAGGTCGTGGGGATCGCGGTGCCGGGCATGCCCGCGGGTTCCCCCGGCATGGAGTCGCCGGCGCCCGTCACCTACGACGTGATCGCGTACGACGCCAGCGGGAAGACGTCGGTGTTCGCGACAAAGGGTCCGCAGCGCAAGTAGACATCGCCCGTCGCGACAGCCCGCATGTGGTGGCTGCTCTTCGTCCCTTCGTCTCTTTGTGGGGGCACCCAGGAGGTCGTCGCGCAGCAGCCGCGGATTACCCAGACGGTCGTCGTCTCGGCGGCCACGCAGCCGGTTCCGCTCGACGCGCTCGCACGCGCGGTGGTCGTCATCACCCGCGACGAGATCAGCCGGCTGCCCTCATGGTCGACGGCCGATCTGCTGCGCCTGGCTGGCGGCGTTGAAGTCCGCGCCCGCGGCGGCTTCGGCACGCAGACCGATTTCTCCATGCGCGGCGGAGGATTCGGCCAGGTCCTCGTCCTCGTCGACGGCTTCCGGCTGAACGACAGTCAGTCGGGTCATCACAACGGCGACATTCCGATCGCCATCGATCAGATCGAGCGAATCGAGATTCTCCCGGGCACCGGCTCGTCCCTGTATGGGGCGGACGCCGTCACCGGCACCATCAACATCATCACCGGGACTCCGCCTCTCCGCGCGTCGATCGCCGGCGGTGAGCACGGGCTCGTGCGCGCGGCGGCCTCCGCCACCGTGTCACCGGGCGGTGTGACCACGTCGATTGCCGGATGGGGAACCCGAACATCCGGCTTCATGTTCGATCGCGAGGTGGAGACTGGCGGCGCCTCCGTCCGCGCCGCGTTCACCCCGGCCCGTCAGGTGAGCGTGTCCCACCTGCGGAATGCCTTCGGAGCGAACGGCTTCTACGGGGCGTCGCCCTCGAAGGAGTGGACCGATCAGACGCTCGTCACCTTCGCGGACGCGATCGGCGCCGCCGCGCGCCGGGTCAGCGCGCGCGCCTCGTATCGCACGCATGGCGACCATTTTCTCTGGGACATCAATCGTCCCGGCTTCGCCGAGAACCGGCATCGCAGCCACGAGGTGACCGCCGCCACCATGTTCAGGACGGGATCGGAACGGAACTGGGCGAGCGTCGGCGCGGAGATGGGGCTGGACTGGATCCGATCGAACAATCTCGGCGATCACGCCTATCAACGGGTCGCCGCGCTCGTCGAAGTGCAGCGGGCGCTCGGCAGGCGGACGACGATCTATCCCGGGCTGCGCTACGACTACTACTCGACGTTCGGCGGCAGCTGGAGCCCGTCCATCGCCACGGTCGTCGCGCTGACGCGATCCGTCCGCGTGCGCGGGAGCGCCGGGCGGGCATTTCGCATCCCGACGTTCACCGAGCGCTATTACCGCGATCCGGCGCACCAGGCGCAGGCCGCGCTCGCGCCGGAACGAGCCTGGGGATTCGACGCCGGGATCGACTGGAGCGCGGGTCCGTGGACCGTGGCCGCCACACCATTCGCCCGCCGCGAGACCGACGTGATCGACTGGGTGCGCGCGATGCCTCAGGAGATGTGGCAGACCGCGAACATCCGGAACGTGAACACCCGCGGCGTCGAGACCAGCGTGACGCGAGCCTGGCGTGGCGGATTCCTGCGCGCGGAATACACGTGGATTGACTCGGACGCGCCATCGTTGACTCAGCTCTCGAAGTACGTCGCCGACTACGCCCGGCATTCGTTCGCCGGGTCCGTGGCGGCCACGATTCCACGCGCCGCCACGCTCGGCCTGCGCAGCGACTGCAAGCGCAAAATCGACGGCCGGTCGTACTGCGGTGTCGATCTGCGCGCCAGCCATCCCATCGGCGCCTTCGAGCTGTTCGTCGAGGCGGCCAATGTCTTCAACGTGCGCTATCAGGAGATCAAGGGCGTGGACATGGCGCCGAGATGGCTCGCGGCCGGCGTCCGTGTGGGAAAGGACGCGGTGAACCGGTGAGTCCACCCGAGGGGCTGCAGATCGAGCAGGCGACCGTCAACGACGTTCCGGTGATTCACGGATTGATCGAGGGACTGGCGAAGTTCGAGCGGCTCGAACATCTGTTCGCCGCCGCGGAACGTGATCTCCACGACGCGCTGTTCGGCGAGCCGCGCGCGGCCGAAGCGGTGCTCGCGTGGCTCGACGGACGTCCGGTCGGCTACGCGCTGTGGTTCTACACCTACTCGACGTTTCTCGGGAAACGCGGGTTCTATCTCGAGGATCTGTTCGTCGTGCCCGAGGCTCGCGGGCGTGGGATCGGCCGCGCCCTGCTCGCGCATCTCGCGCGAATCGCGGTCACGCGCGGCTGCTGCCGGATCGACTGGGCGGTCTTGAACTGGAACGAGGCGGCCATCCGATTCTATCGATCACTCGGCGCCGCGCCGATCGATGAGTGGACGATCTATCGGCTGACCGACGACGCGCTCGGCGCGCTGGCCCACGCTGGCGAATGAATCCTGTCAACTCCCAACTCCCAACCTCCAACCTCCAAAGCGCGCTGGGTCGAACCAGCGGGATGAAAGACGCCACGACCTGCCCGGTTGCGCAACGTCTTTCACCCCGCTGGTACGAACGACTCCGTTTGGGAGTTGGGAGTTGGAGGTTGGGAGTTGACGATGTCCCTTTCGTCTGCCTACGACGAGCGCAGCTTCTTGTAGTTGTCGAGGCAGCGCTTGGCCATCGCCATTTCGCCGTCCGCGCCGGCGTGCTCCTGCTCGATCAGGTAGTACTCAATCCCGCCCACCGATTCGGCCGCCTGGAGGAGGCCCTTCCACGGCACGTCGCCCTCACCGAACGCGACGGCGTAGCCGCGGCCTTCGCCCTTGCCCCAGTCCTTCAAGTGGATGCTCTTGATGCGGCCCGGATTGCTCTTGATCCACGCGACGGTGTCGACGCCCACTTCGACCGCCGTTCCCGCGTCGAGCTGCAGCACGACTTCCTTCGGCGTGTTCGCGGCCAGGATATCCATGGGGCGCTTGCCGCCCTCGATCGGCCGCCACTCGGCCTGATGGTTGTGGAAGCCGGTCGCCATCCCTTCGCCGCGGAGTTTTTCCGACGCCGTCGCCAGCTGGGCGGCGAATCCCTTCCAGCCGTCTTCGCCGCTGACCTTCGGCGGGCTCGCAATAATGATGTATTTGCTGCCGATGGTCTTGTTCAGATCGATGGCTTTCGCCAGATTGTCGGCGCTGATCGCCTGCGCGCCGTTGTGGGTTGACAGGCACTTGATGCCGAGGTCGTCCATCAGCTTCCGGATTTCCTTGGCCCGCTCGGGCGTCCACTCGAAGTACGGCGAATAGAACTCGACGACCTGATATCCCATCTTGGCGATGCCCCGTACCGTTCCGTCGAGGTCCTTCTTGAGCTCGCCGCGCACCGAATACAGCTCGATGCCTAGCGGGACGTTCTTGGATTGTGCGAACGCTGACGCCGCGAACGGCGCCGCACCGGCCATGGCAAGAAAGGCGCGTCGGGAGAGGGAAGTGAGGTTGTTCATGGGGGGACAGTAGCACAAGGGGCCTCACCCCGATCAAGATCGCGTTGGTTCAAGGGTTCAGGGGTTCAGGTTGCGCTTCGGGCTGCGCGCCGACGCAGTAACATCTCCGCTGAACGTCATGGCATCCGCCGTCTGGAGATAACGCATGCGCGTTCTGAAATCGATCTCGCTCACGCTGATGGTGGCGCTGCTTTCCGGCGCGCAATCAGTTCAGTACGACATCGTCATTTATGGCGCCACGTCCGCCGGCGTGATCGCGGCGGTTCAGGCGAAGAAGATGGGAAAGAGCGTGCTGGTGGTCGGTCCCGACACGCATCTGGGGGGCCTGTCCAGCGCCGGGCTGGGATTCACCGATACCGGCAACAAGGCGGTCATCGGCGGGCTGTCCCGCGAGTTCTACCACCGGATCTGGAGACACTACCAGGAGCCCGGCGCCTGGAAATGGCAGAAGCGCGAAGAGTACGGCAACAAGGGGCAGGGGACCGTCGCGATGGACGGCGAGCAGCGGACGATGTGGATCTTCGAGCCGCATGTGGCCGAGCGAGTTTTCGAGGAACTGGTCGCGGAACACAAGATCCCGGTCCATCGCGATCAGTGGCTCGACCGCGCGAAGGGCGTGAAGAAAGACGGCGCACGGGTCGCCGCGATCACGATGCGCAGCGGCAGGACCTACTCCGCGCGCATGTTCATCGACGCGACCTACGAAGGGGATCTGATGGCCGCGGCCGGCGTGCAGTACCACGTCGGCCGTGAGGCGCAGAGCACGTACGGCGAGAAGTGGAACGGCGTGCAGACGGGCGTACTCCACCATCGCCACCATTTCGGCGTGCTGAAGCAGCCGATCAGTCCGTATGTGATCCCGGGCGATCCGAAGAGCGGCGTGCTGCCGCGCATCAGCACCGAGGCGCCGGGGGAGTTCGGGAGCGCCGACAAGAGGATCCAGGCGTACTGCTACCGCTATTGCGTCACCGATCATCCGGACAACCGCATCCCGTTTCCCAGGCCAGAGGGCTACGATCCGAAGCAGTACCAGCTCCTGCTGCGCGTCTTCGAGGCGGGCTGGCGGGAGACGTTCCAGAAATTCGATCCGATTCCCAACCGCAAGACCGACAGCAACAATCACGGGCCTTTCAGCACCGACAACATCGGGTTCAGCTACGACTATCCCGAGGCGTCGTACGAACGTCGCCGGGAGATCCTGAAGGAGCACGAGACCTACCAGAAGGGATGGCTCTATTTCATCGCCAACGATCCGCGCGTGCCAAAAGACGTGCAGGAGCAGATGCGCCGGTGGGGGCTGCCGAAGGACGAGTTCACGGACAACGGCGGCTGGCCGCACCAGATCTACGTGCGTGAGGCTCGCCGGATGATCGGCACGTTCGTCATGACCGAGCACGAGCTGCTCAAGCAGCGTCCGACGCCTGGCTCGGTCGGGATGGGGTCGTACACGATCGATTCGCACAACGTGCAGCGCTACATCACGCCTGACGGGAGCGTCCAGAACGAAGGCGACATCGGGGTGCCGACCAACGGCCCCTACGAGATTGCCTACGGTGCGCTGGTGCCGAAGCGAGGTCAGGCGGACAACCTGATCGTGCCGATCTGCGTCTCGAGCTCGCACATCGCGTTCGGATCGATCCGCATGGAGCCCGTGTTCATGGTCCTCGGCCAGTCGGCGGCGACGGCCGCGGTCATGGCGATCGATGGCGGGCTGGCGGTGCAGGACGTCCCGTACCCGGCGCTGCGCGAGCGGTTGCTGAAGGACGGGCAGGTGCTGGATTACGCGGGAAATAGACGTAACGCTGGTCGGTTCAAGGGTTCAGATGTTCAAGGGTTCAGAGGTGCAGGTTCAGAAGTTCGAGGGTTCAAGAGTTCGAGTAGGTTCAAGAGTTCAGCGAACTCCTGCACCCTTGAACTCTTGAACCCGAACCCGTGAACCGCTGAACCCCTGAACCCTTGAACCGACTCAGTATCGTCGTTTCGTCTGTCTCATGAGATCGAACTTGGCCGTGTCCGCGACCGCCATGACCGCCATCACTCCCGCCTGCACCGGATCGCTGACGACCAGATCTGCCGCGTCGGGCACGCTGCCGGCCATGTTGAGGGAGATCACCGGGAGGCCCAGCTTGCGGACGTCCTCGACGGCGGTCGTGATGTCTCCGCCCATGATCGATCCGGCGAGCACGAGCAGCTTGACGCGCGGCAGCCGCGCGGCGGCGCGAACCGCGGCGGCCAGTTCGTGTTCGCCGACGAGCGGAATCGTGTCGATGGAAATCCGCTCGCCCCGGATGTTGTGCCGGTCCGCTTCGGCGATCGCGCCCATCGCCACCATGCCGACCTGCGCGCCGCCGCCCATCACGATGATGCGCTTGCCGTAGATCTTGCCGAACGTCGGCGTCTCCTCCGCGCGCGCCACCCCCTCGACCGCCCGAAGATCCGCCAGCACGCCGTCCGCCGTACCGCCGCCGAGCGTGAACTCGAGATAGATCTCGGAATGTTCACCGCTCTGGTGAATGTCCACGTACTTGATATCCGCCGCGTGGTCCGCCAGGACCTTCGAGACGCGGTACAACATGCCCGGCCGGTCTGAAACAGTAATCAAAATGGCAAACATACATCCTTATCCCTCATCCCTCATCCTGCTTTTACCCGGGGGACTTCGTCCCCCGGACCCCCTTTCACGCTCGCTCGCGGGGCCCCACTCGCCCCACTCCGCTCACGTGGCTCGTTCGCTCCGCTCACTCGCGAGGGATCCGCATCCCGATTTTGGATCCGGATCCGCATCTCATCATCCCGATCCCCGATCCCGACGCCCCCGCCCCAGTCCCGAGCTCCGAGACAAGCCCCGAGTCCCGAGTCCCCAGTCCCGACAAGGTTTTTGTCGCCGCCGGCCAACCATTCCCCGTCCAACTACGACTAACGCTGTTAGTGGACACGATGGCGAAAGACACACTGCAGAACTTCGAGCTCCACGTGCTGCTGGCCATGCTGCGCGAAGGGGATGAGACCTATAGTGTGCCGCTCGTGCTCGCGCTCGAACGGCGGATCGGCCGGTCGGTGTCGCAGGCGGCCGTGTTCATTGCCCTGAAACGGCTGGAACGAAAGGGGTTCGTGGCTTCGCGGCTCGATGAGCCGGCGAGCGGGCGGGCCCGCCGCTACTTCAACGTCACGAAGGAAGGGCTGGCGGCCGTCGAAGCGAACCGGATCGAGCACCTGCGGCTCTGGCGTGGCCTCGACCGCGTGCTCAGGACGCGGAAGGCCTGACATGAGCTGGCTCGTCCGGTGGCTGGTCAGTGACGACGACCGGCGCGCGATCGAGAGCGATTTGATGGAGCTCTACGAGCTGCGCCGGCGTGCCGATGGCCCACGTGCGGCCAGGCGATGGCTGTGGCGCCAGCGTCTGTCGCTTCCCTGGCATCTCATGCTCGACCGCCTTCGAGCGGTCCTTCCCGGATGGACAACCATGCAGCATCTTGCTCACGACGTGCGCTACACGATTCGCAGCCTGGCTCGCGTGCCGGTGCTGTCGGCGACGATTGTCCTGACGGTCGGCCTCGGCCTCGGCGCGACCGCCGCCATGATCGGCGCGGTGTGGGGCGTGCTCGTGAACCCATTGCCGTACGCCGATCCAGGCTCGCTCGTCTGGATCTACACGGATAGTCCGCCCAACCGATGGCGCTTCTCCGTGGTCGACTACCGGGCGCTGGAAGCGGACCATCCGACCTTCGAGGCGGTGGCCGCGTACCAAAGCAGCCTGGTCACGGTCACGGACCGGGCGATGGCGGAGCGGGTCACGGCGAAATCGGTCACGGGCTCGTACTTTCCACTGCTCGGGCAGAAGCCGCATCTCGGCCGCTTGTTCGATCCGTCAGACGATGCGCACCGGGACCGGATCGCGGTGCTCACGTATTCGTACTGGAGCCGCCGGTTCGGCGGCGATCCGTCGGTGCTCGGACGATCCATGACGGTGGACGGAGCCGATCACACGATCGTGGGCGTGCTCGCGCAGGGCGTCGGACCTCTCGAGCGGAATGTCGCGTTCTTCACGGCGGAGCGGTGGCCCACGCCCAAGCGGAAGGGGCCGTTCTTCACGATGGCGATCGCGCGGCTGAAGCCGGGCGTCGCGGATACCGTCGTCAGCCAGGCGCTGCGCGCGACCAATGCGCGGCTGTTCCCGATCTGGCGATCGTCATATCAGGACGAGAAGGCGACGTGGGGCATGATGGATCTCAAGGAGCGCGTCGTCGGCAACGTCGGCACTCGACTGATCTTCGTCCTCGCCGCGGTCGGGCTCGTCCTGCTCATCGCGTGCGCGAACGCGGTCAATCTGCTGATTGCCCGCGGGCTGCACCGCAGCCGCGAGCTGGCGATTCGCGGCGCGCTCGGTGCGTCCCGCACCCGCTCTGTTGCAGTACAGTCTTCGTCGAAGCCGGTGTGCTCAGCGCGGCGGCGGCGGTGGTCGGTCTCGGCGTGGCTGCCGGCCTGCTGCAGTTGATTGCCTTCTACGGCGCCACCTACATCCCGCGGATCGACGAGATCCGGCTGTCCGGTCCCGCGCTGCCGTGGCTGGCCGGGCTCTCGCTCGCAAGCGCCGTGATGATCGGCCTCGTCCCCGCACTGCACGGCTCCCGCATTCGCGCGGACGAAGCGCTGCGGTCTGGTGGCCGTTCGGCCACGGACGGTCCGGCAGCCAGACGCATGCGGCGTGTGCTCGTCGCGGCGGAGTTCGCGCTCGCCACGCCTCTGCTCGTTGCCGCCGCGCTCGTGCTCATCAGTCTCGATCGCTTGAATCGGGTGCCGGTCGGCATCGAGACCGATCGGATGCTGACGGCGGCCGTCTCGCTGACCGGCGCACGCTACTCGCGCGATGAAGATCGCGCCGCGTTCTGGAAGCGCGCGCTGGAGCGTCTCGAGGCGGTGCCTGGCGTCGAGTCCGCGGCGCTGTCCGACAGCCGGCCGCCGCGGGAAACCGGGCAGCACAACAACTTCGACCTCGAAGACCGGCCAGCCACGGCCGGGCAGAGTCAGCCGGTCTGTCCCTGGGTTGCCGCATCTCCCGAATTCTTCAAGACCGTCGGGTTGACCATCGAACGCGGACGCCTGCTCGACGATCGATCGCTTCAGGAGAGCGTGGTGGTGGTCGACCGCGCCTGGGCGGACCGGTTCTTCCCCGGGGAAGAAGGTACTGGGCCGGCGGTTCAAGAGTGGTGGCTGTACGTCGTGTGACTGGACCACCGTCGTCGGTGTCGTCGGCAACGTGAAGTGGGCCGGGCTGGAAGCGCCCGAAGACGGGACCGTGTATTTCCCGTTCGTCGATTTTCCCAATGCGTTCTTCGTGCTGCGGACGTCCGGCGATCCGGTGTCGGTCTCGTTGTCGTTCCAGCAGGCGGTGAAGGAGCTCGATCCGGGGCTCGCGCTCTCGAACATGGCCACCGGCAGCGAGCTCGTGTCCGACGCGCTGGCGACGCCGCGGTATCTGTCGGTGCTGATCGGGACCGTAGCCCTGATCGCGCTCGTCCTGTCGATCGTCGGCATATACGGCGTGATGGCGTACTTCGTCCAGCAGCACACGCGGGATATCGGGATCAGGCTGGCGCTCGGCGGCGAGCCCGCCCGCGTGCGCCGCATGATCCTGCTCCAGGGGCTGCGACTCGTGCTGGTTGGCGTCGCGGCCGGCATTGGCGCCGCGTTCCTCGCGAACCGGCTGATTAGGGACGATCCTGTTCGGTGTCAGTCCGACGGACCTCCGCACGCTGATCGGCGTGCCGGCCCTCCTGATGATGGTGGCGATGGCGGCCTGCCTGATTCCGGCGCAGCGCGCCGCCGCCGTCGACCCGGCGGAGATTCTCAGGGAAAGTTGAGCGGCGGAGCAACACGAAACCGCTGTATATTCCTGACCGGATGCCGCTCAGCTCCGGTACCCGCCTGGGCCCGTACGAAGTCGTCGCCCTCATTGGCGAGGGCGGCATGGGTCAGGTCTACCGCGCGACCGATACGCGGCTCAATCGCACCGTCGCCCTGAAAGTTCTTCCCGCCGGTCTCACCGACGTGCCCGACCGGCGCGAACGCTTCGAGCGTGAAGCGCATGCGATCGGCGCGTTGAACCACCCCAATATCTGCACCCTCCATGACATCGGCCGGGCGCGGCCGCAGCCGGAGAGCGATCTCGGAGAGGTCGACTTCCTGGTCATGGAGCACGTCGAAGGGGAGACCGTGGCCGATCGGCTGACGCGCGGCGGAGCGTCATCACGGCTCGAGATCGCCGAAGTCCTCGCCTGCGGCATCCAGATCGCCGACGCGCTCGATCGCGCGCATCGGCAGGGGATCGTTCACCGCGATCTCAAACCGGGCAACATCATGCTGACGAAGTCCGGCATCAAGCTGCTGGACTTCGGCCTCGCGAAGATGCTGCCGGCGAGCCAATCGGGTCCGCTCGGCATGTTGTCGACCCAGCTCGCCAATCTCACGACGCAGGGCACCATCGTCGGCACGCTGCAATACATGGCGCCCGAACAGGTGGAAGGGCGGCAGACCGACGCGCGCACCGACATCTTTGCTTTTGGCGCCGTGCTGCACGAGATGGCGACCGGCGAGAAAGCCTTCGAGGGCCGGAGCCAGGCGAGCGTGATTGCCGCGATCCTGGATCGCGACCCGCCGCCGATCTCGACGCGCCAGACGCTCGCGCCGGCGGCACTCGATCGCGTCGTGGCGACGTGCCTGGCCAAGGACCCGGACGATCGCTGGCAGACGGCACGCGATCTCGGTCGGGCGTTGCGCTGGATCGCGGGCGGCGCGGCCGAAGCCGGTGCGAAGCCGATGGCGACGCCGACAACCGCGTCCCGGACAGGATGGTGGCTCGCGACGGCCGCGCTTGCCGGTGGGCGTTCTGGGTGCTGCGCTCGTCTGGCAGTTGTCACGGCCGGCAGCAACACCGGCCCGAGACGAAACACGATTCAGCATCGAGCTGCCGTTCACGATGCGGAGTGCGGACATGGCAGAGCAGCCAGGCCGCCATCTCGCGCGATGGCAGGCGCTTCGTGTATCGCGGCGGGCGGCCGGGACAAACGGCTCTGTACCTTCGATCCCTCGACGAGGTCAGCGCCACGCGGCTCGTCGGTACTGAGGGCGCGCAGAACCCCTTTTTCGCGTCCGATGGCGAGGCCATCGGTTTCTACGCGGACCAGCAACTGAAGAGAGTCAGTCTTGGCGGCGGCCGCACACTCAAGATTTGTGACGCTGCAGAGGCTCCGTTGGGCGCAAGCTGGTACGGCGAGACCGTGATCTTTGCCACCGCGAGCGGGCTTGCGGTCGTTCCAGCCAGCGGCGGTGCACCGCGCCCGCTCACCACCCTGTCGAAGGAAGCACGTCGCATCGGACACCGATCCCCAGTCTTTCTTCCGGGAGGTGCGGCGGCAATCTACGTGGTCGCGGCGGGGCCCGATCTTCCGGGGTCGATCGAGGCTGTAGAACTCTCGACGGGTGCGAGGCACGTCATCGTCTCCGGACTGCAGCCCGAATCACGAGGCGTCCAATATCTTTCGAGCGGCCATCTGCTGTACGAACAGAACGATTCACTGCTCGCGGTGCGCTTCGATCCTCAGACGCTGAAAGCCACCGGAGCCGCCGTGTCAGTCGCCCAGGGCGTGGCCACCATGGGCACGAACATCACGCAATTCGCGGTGTCGGAATCAGGAACGCTGATCTACGTGCCGCGACTGCCGATACCCGACGAGGTGCTGGCCTGGGTGACGCCAGAGGCGCAGGAACAACCGATTGCAGCGCTCCCAGCCGGAAAATACCGATCGCCCCGCATCTCGCCGGATGGAACGCGTCTGAGCGTCGCGTCCGGGGATGGAACGGACGCCGACATCCTGGTCGCGAATCTCGCGACCGGGGCTTTCGGAGCGTTGCCGCGCCAGAAACCCAGTTTTGGACCGGCGCCGATTCCGCTCTGGACGCCAGACGGAGCGTCGCTGACATACGCGGGGCGTGAACAGTTTCTCGGGCGCGGCTTCATGATCCAGCCGACCAATCGCAGTGCCGCCGAACGAGTGCTGTTCCGCGCGACTGCACCGGGGCTCGTCGGCGACGGCACGTGGGCTCGAACAGCAGCTGGCGATGTGCTCGCGATTGCGGTGGGCGGTGATATCTGGCGATGGTCATCGCATGACGGTACGTCCGCCGCGTTCGTCGCAACGCCCGCCGTGGAGGGCAGCCCGGCGCTGTCGTCCGATGGCCGGTGGCTCGCGTACGCCTCGAGCGACGCGGTCGGCTCGGAGATCTGGGTACGGCCGTTTCCGGCCGACGGCCCGGCGGTGCAAGTATCGGCCGGCGGCGGCACACACCCGGCGTGGGGGCCAGGCAACCGCGAGATCTTTTACGTCAATGGAAACGCCATGATGGCGGCGACTGTCACGACCGGTCCATCCACGGCGGTGGCCTCATCACCGCGAAAGCTGTTCGAGAGCACTGTCTTTCAGTGGCAGGCCCGAGGCCGAAACTACGACGTTGACCCGAAGACCGGCCGGTTCCTGGTCCTGAAGAGCCTTGGCGGACCATCACCACCCGCGCAGCTCGTGGTCGTCGTGGACTGGATGGCGGGCGCACTGGCAAGGATGAAGCCGCGGGGTGACTAGAGGCGCTGGATCTTCCGGCTTCAGGCGGAAGATCATCACTCATTCATGTCTCAACGCAACCGTGGGATCGACGCGCGCCGCGCGGCGCGCCGGCACGAACGCGGCGAGCAGCGTCACCGCCAGCAGGGCCGGCACGACGATCAGGAACGTCCGCGGCTCGTAGCGATCGGCGGTGGGAAACAGTGACGGCAGCAGACGTGTTGCCGCAACGCTGAGGATCAATCCTGCCCCGAGGCCGAACCAGGCGGGCCGCATGCCTTGCCGCAGGATCATCTTCAGAACGTGGGCATAGGTCGCCCCAATCGCCATGCGAATGCCGATTTCCCGGGTCCGCCGCGCGACCGAGAACGACACGAGGCCGTAGAGTCCCACCATCGTGAGCGCGGTGCCCATCAGCCCGATTCCACCGACCATCTCCGTCGCAATTTTCAGGAAGCCGGTGGCGCGCGCCGCGTAGAACGCCTCGATGGTTTGCGCCTCGGAAAGCGGCAGCTCAGGGTCCAGGGCGCGAACGATCTCACGCAAGGGGCGCACCGTCGACAGGGAATCGCCGGTGGTCGCCGCCAGCAGCACGATGGTGCCGCGCGGCGCCTGACGATACGGCAGGTACATCGCTTCCTGTGCCGGTTCGACGATGTAGAAGTACTTCGAGTCCCTGGCGACGCCGACGACCTGAACCCACGTCTGTGCGTCGCCGCTCAGGCGAAAGCGGCTGCCGACGGCGTCGCGGCCGGGCCAGTAGCGGCGTGCGAGCGTCTCGTTGACAATCGCCACGCGCGGCGCCTCGATCGTGTCGGTCCGCCGGAACCCACGTCCGCGCACCAGCGGAATCTCCATCGTCGCGAAGTAGTCGTCGTCCACGCTGGCGACGATGGTGCGGACGCCACCCTGGCCGTCGAGCATGTGGTCGCCTTCTGGGACGATCCAGATCGTTTCGACGCCCCACAGCGGCATTCGCGACGTCACGGTCGCGGACGTGACACCAGGCAGCCGCCGCGCCGCTTGCAAGGCCTGCTCGACGAGCGCCGTGGTCTGGCCGTCGGAATACTGGCGATAGCCGGTATCGACGCTGACCTTCGCGATCTGTGTGATGCGGAACCCGGGGCCGTTCGCCGACACGCGACGGAAGACCTGCAGGGTGAACACGGCGATCGTGATCAGCACCAGCGAGAGCGCGACTGGATGGCAACGAGCGTCGTCCGGCCGGTGAGACGCCATCGGCCTGGCAAGCCCACGTCCCCGACGCGAATGGCGCCAGTCAGATCGACGCGCGTCGTCTGCAGCGCCGGACCGAGGCCGAAGAGGAATGCGCTGCCCGTCGCGAGCAGGAGACTGAACAGCAGCGCACGCTCGTCGAGTTGCCACTGCGGTGGCTGGATGGTGTCGTTCGGGTACTGCATCTGCTGCAGGATCACGATGCCGGCGCGGCCGACCGCGAGACCGCACACGCCGCCGGCGACCGCCAGCGCCAGGCTTTCCGTGATCAACTGCCGGATCAGCCGTCCCCGCCCCGCGCCCATCGCGAGCCTGAGCGCGATCTCCCGGGCGCGAAGCGGCGCGCGGCTGGCCAGCAGCCCGGCCACGTTCGCGCACGCGACGCCGAGTACCACGGTCGAGAGAATCGTCAGCAGCAGCACGAGACCGGCATCGAGCCGATCGGCAAACCGGGCCTCGAGCTCGGTCTGGGCGATGAGCGGTCGATCCGCATTCGTCGCCGGATAGGCGCGCTCGAGGTCGGTGCCGATGGCGGTCAACTCGGCGCGGGCTTCCGCGATGCCGGTGCCGCGCTTGAGCCGGCCCCTGACCGTCAGCAGGCGCAGGTCGCGAGCGGTCAGGATTGCGCGAATCGGTTCGTCGCCGAGCGCGGGGGCCATCGCCAGCGGGACGTACACCGTTTCGAAGATTCCACGGGTTTCGAGCCCGGTGAAGCGCTCCGGTGTGACCCCGACAATCGTGAAATTGACGCCGCTGATGCGGATGGTCCGTCCCAGAATGGCGGGATCGCCGCCGTATTGCTGCTGCCACATGCCGTGACTGAGGACGGCGACCGCATCGCGTCCCGGGACCCGCTCTTCCTCGGCGGCGAACGTGCGGCCGATCGCCGGACGGATCCGCAGGACATCGAAGAAGTTGGCGCTGACGAGGTGCAGTACTTTGACCTGCGGCGCGGCGCCGGGCCCGACGCTGACGCCGGTCCACCGCAGCGTGTACGCGAGCATGCCGTCGAAGCTCTGACTGCGATTCCGGATGTCGGTGTAGTCGGGGTAGGAGGCGGCGGTGACCTCGAAGCCGCGATCCGTCCGCATCCCGACCACGAGCAGCTCGTCAGGATGGGGCACCGGCAGCGGCCGCAGCAGCAGCGCGTCCGCGACGCTGAACATCGCGACGTTCGCGCCGGTGCCGCAGGCGATCGACAGAATCGCGATGGCGGTGAAGCCAGGCGCCCGCGCGAACGTCCGGCAGCCGTACCTGACGTCGTGCCAGAGACGTTCGAGCCAGAGCGCGAGCGTCATCGGCCCTTGGCGTAGACCAGGAACCACTTCTCCGTGAACAGGGTGATGTCCTCGGCTGGCTTCAACCCCGCGTCCGCCAGCCACCTCGCTGCCTGTTCCTTGCTCACGATCAGGTTCGGCTGATCTTTGTGCGGGCTCTGCGCCGCGTGGTAGTCGATGATCGCGATGCGCGCGCCGGGCTCGAGGGTACTTGGCGACCGCCTTGAGATAGCCGGCCCGATCCTCGATGTGATGGAGCACATCGTGCATGAACGCGACGTCGACGTCAGACGAGGGCAGCTTCGGATCGGTGAACTCTCCAAGCACCGTCTGCACGTTGCCGACCGCCGCCGCCTTCACCCGCTTCTCGATATACGGGAAGAAGTTGCGATCGACGTCAACCGCGTACACCTTTCCCTTCGGCGAGACCGCCTTCGCGAACGGCACGACGAACGGGCCCGCTCCGGCGCCGAGATCGGCGACGACGTCGCCCGGCTTCACTTTGAGGGCGGCGACGACCTCGGCGGTCTTCAGCCCGAGAAGACGCCCGTCGGAATCCAGTACCTTTCACCCAGTCGTCTACAGGTCGCGATGCGAGCTGCGCCGCCAGGTTCCCGCTCAGTGCAATCGTCAGCGCGATCGCGGCCGCCGCCGGCCGTCCGAACACCCGGCTCAAACGTGCATCGGTATTTGACATGGCCTCACCATTGAAACAGTCGCAGGAAGTTTGTGATCGTGATCGAAGAAAAAGATGGCGGCGAAGCGAAGACCGCCGCCCACCAGCCCGAGTCCTCCGCCTTCGCGCGCTTGGCCCGCAGGCGCGCTTCGGCGAGACCTCGCCGAAGCTTGCCACTTATCAATAGACGCGGCAAGCGGCGGCGGGCGAGCCCCGAGTCCCCAGTCCCGGATTAATGTGGCGAGATGATAGCAGCCCGGTTGACAAACTCCGAGGGAAGCCGCACAGTTCGGAACAGCGCGCCCTGGGGCGCCTCCTGTCCGCGGCAAGGGGGGTCACCTCCACCCAGATGAAATCGTTAGGCTGCTCACGTCGAGCCTTTCTTCCAGCCTGATGCTCAGCGGACTGCAGGCATGATGGGAGGAAGGTGTCATGTCCAGGTCAGTCACTCCCCGCACGACCCTCGAGAGCCTCAAGCGAGAAGCCAAACGCTGGTACAAGGCCATTCGTGCCGGCGACGCGGAGGCGCGCGCGAGGCTGCAACAGGCATATCCGCAGGCTCCCGACGCGCCGTCGCTTCGTGACGTGCAGCATGCGCTCGCGCTGGAGTTCGGCTGCCCGGGCTGGACGGCGCTCAAGACGCGGCTCGCCGAGGACGCGCCGATTCGCCGGTATGAACGCGTCGCCGAGGCGCTCGTGACCGCGTACCGCACGCCCGACGACACCGCGATGCGCATCGTCTGGGAGTACTTCGGCCACATGCGCACGTGGGAGGTGATGCGGCGCTACGTCCGCCTCGGTCTCGGGCGGCACGAACAGCCGCAGGGTCCCGAAGACGACGACATCACGACTGCGGATGCGCGCTACCTCGTTGCCCGTGCGCAGGAGTTCGAGAGCTGGGCGGCGCTCGAGGCGTTCGCCGCCTCGACTCCGGCGTCGAAGACGCTCGCCGCGAAAGCTGTGGCGGCGTACTCGGGCGATGGCGCGGACGCGATGGATGAGGCCGTGCGCTCCCACGACTGGGACGCAATCCTGGCCCTGATGCGGGAGCGCCAGTTGACCGGCCTCAGCGCGGGCGGCCAGATGACCGACGACCTGCTGCGGCGGTTCTCGCGGCTCGATCACATCACCACCCTCGACCTCGGTGGTTCGAAAGAGCTCACCGACGATGGGCTGCGTCATCTTGCACGGCTGCCGCGGCTGCGGCGGCTGAATCTGGCTGGGTGCGGTGCGATCACCGATCGCGGACTCGAGGTGCTGCTGCGTCTGCCCCGGCTCGAGTCGATCAACCTGGCCTGGACACCTGTCAGCGATGCCGGTACAGCCAACCTCGAGGCCTGTCCGAATCTCGAGATGGTCGATCTCGGCGGCACGTCAACCGGCGACGGCGCGATTCGCGCGCTCGCGGGGAAAGCAGCGCTCCGCGAGTTCAGGTCCGGCAACGGCGTCACCGATGCCGGTCTTCCGGGGCTGCACGATCTGCCGGTCTTCAAGACGTGGCAGGGCCATGAGCCGGGCCTTGCGATGCTCGGGTTCAGTCCGGATTCGAGCTTTCTGATGTTGCGGGGTTCGTTCACGAACTCCGGTCTCTCGCAGCTGGTCGGCCTCGATGGGTTGTTCGGCCTCAACGTCGACAGCAGCGAGCTCGCGATCACCGGCGCGGCGCTCGCGCCGCTGGTCGATCTGCCGCATCTCGGATGGCTCGCCTTCGACGCGAAGGACGAATCGATGCCGTACATCGCGGCGCTCCCGCACCTGCGGTTCCTGATGTGCCAGGACACCGCTTCCGGAGACGACGGGTTCGTCGCGCTGAGCCGATCCCGCTCGATCGAGGTCATCTGGGGGCGCCGCTGTCACAACCTCCAGCGGCGGGGGTTCACGGCGCTCGCCGACATGCCGTCGCTGCGTTCACTCTCCGTCAGCTGCCTGAACGTGGACGACGAGGGGGTGGCGGCGCTGCCGCGCTTTCCGGCACTCCGGGAGCTGATGCCGATGGACGTTCCTGACGAGGGCTACCGCCACATCGGCCGATGCGAGCGGCTCGAGTCGCTCGTGCTGATGTACTGCCGGGACACCGGCGACCGCGCGACCGGGCATCTGCGCGGCCTCGCGCACCTGCGCAAGTACTTCGCGAGCTACAACCGGATCACCGACCGTACGCCGGAAATCCTGAGCGGAGTGCCATCGCTCGAGGAGGTCGAGTTCGACGCATGCGCAGGCCTGACCAACGCCGGCATCGCGGCGCTCGCCGCGCTGCCACGGCTGCGCCAGCTGCGCGTGTCTGGCATGCGGCAGGTGACGCGCGATGTGATTGCCGCGTTCCGCGACGACGTGAGTGTGCGGTATTTGTTGTGAAACAGGTGCATGAAAACTGCGACAGCCCACCTCCCAACCTTCCAACTCCCAATTTGCCTGTTTAGGATTCAAGCAGTTTGGGAGTTGGAGGTTGGAGGTTGGAGTTGACACGCCCAGCCGTCTTGACCCCGGGCTTATTCAGCCACACCCTTCTCTTTGAGAATCTTCCACACTTTCTCCGGCGTGATCGGAATGTCGATGTGGGTCACGCCGAGGTGGGCGAGCGCGTCCACGACGGCATTGGCGATCGCGGGCGGCGCACCGACGGTGGCCGATTCGCCCACGCCCTTCGCGCCCAGCGGATGATGAGGGCAGGGCGTCACGGTCTTGTCGGTCTCCCAGGCCGGCGTTTCCATCGCGGTCGGCACCAGATAATCCATGAAGCTGCCGCCCTGGATGTTGCCGGCATCGTCGTAGCTAATCTCCTCGAGCAGCGCCGGCGCCATCCCCATCGCCAGCCCGCCGTGAATCTGACCGTCGACGATCATCGGGTTGATGATGTTGCCGCAGTCGTCGACGGCAACGAACCGCCGGATCTTCACCGCGCCCGTCCCGCGATCGATGTCCACGACCGTGATGTAGCTGCCGAAGGGGAAGGTGAGGTTGGGCGGATCGTAGTAGTTGACCGCCTCCAGCCCGGCTTCCATGCCCTGCGGATGATTGGTGTACGCGGCGAACGCGATTTCCTGAATCGTCTTGGCTTTCTGCGGCGCCCCCTTGACCGAGAATTTTCCCGGCGCCCATTCGAGGTCGTCTTCGCTGACCTCGAGCAGATGCGCCGCGATCTTCCTCGCCTTGTCCCGAATCTTGCGCGCGGCGACCGATGCCGCCGCTCCCGCCGTCGGCGTCGAGCGGCTCGCGTAGGTACCGAGTCCGTACGGCGCGGTGTCGGTGTCGCCCTCTTCGACCTCGATGTGCGCCGCCGGGATGCCGAGCTCCTCCGCGATGATCTGCGCGTAGGTGGTTTCGTGTCCCTGCCCCTGGGACTTCGTGCCGAAGCGCGCGGTGGCCTTGCCGGTCGGGTGGACGCGGATTTCGGCCGAGTCGAACATCTTGATGCCGAGGATGTCGAAGTCCTTCGACGGCCCGGCGCCGACGATCTCGGTGAAGCTCGAGATGCCGATGCCCATCAGCTCGCCGCGCTGGCGTTTCTCGAGCTGCTCCTTTCTGAGCTCGGCGTAGCCAATCTTCTCCATCGCCTTCTTCAGCGCCCCGGCGTAGTTGCCGCTGTCGTATTCCCAGCCAAGCACGGACTTGTAGGGGAACTTGTCCGCAGGGATGAAGTTCTTGAGGCGGAGATCGGCCGGATCCATCCCGAGCTTCTGCGCCATGACGTCGACCATCCGCTCGATCGCGTGCGCCGCCTCGGTCACCCTGAACGAGCAGCGATACGCGATGCCGCCCGGCGCCTTGTTCGTGTAGGCGCCATCCACCTCGGCGAACGCGTTCTTGAAGTCGTACGAGCCGGTGCAGATCGAGAACAGCCCGGCCGGGAACTTCGACGGATTCGCCGCGGCGTCGGCATAGCCGTGATCGGCGACCGTCTTGATCCGCAGGGCGGTCAGCGTCCCGTCCTTCTTGCCCGCGAGCTCGGCCTTCATGTGGTAGTCGCGCGCGAAGGAATCGGCCTGCAGGTTCTCCATCCGATCTTCAATCCACTTCACCGGCTTGCCGATGACCACCGACGCGGCGATGGCAATGACGTAGCCGGGGTAGACCGGGACTTTGCCGCCGAAGCCGCCGCCGATGTCGGGCGACACGATGCGGATCTTCTCCTCGGAGAGCCCGACGTGCCCGGCCACCAGCGCCACCACCGTTCGAATCGCGTGCGGCGCCTGAGTCGTCATGTAAACGGTGAGCCTTCCCGTGACGCGATCGAAGTCGGCGACGCAGCCGCAGGTCTCAATCGAGGCGACGTGAATACGAGGGAGGTAGATGTCCTCGGAGACCGTGACCTCGGCGCTCGCGAACGCCTTTTCCGTCGCCTGCCGATCGCCGACTTCCCAGTGGAAGATATGATTGTCCTTCTTGTCCTTCTTGTCGGTCCGCAGCACCGGTGCGCCCGGCGCCAGCGCCTTGAACGGATCGACCACGACCGGCAGCGGGTCGTAGTCCACCTCGACGGCCTCGACGCCGTCGGCCGCCGAGTAGCGGTCGGTGGCCACGACCGCGGCTACCTCCTGCGACTGGTACATGACCTTCTCGGTCGGCAGCACCATCTGGGTGTCCGACATCAGCGTCGGCATCCAGTGCAGGTTGTATTTCGCAAGCGTGTCGCCCGTGATCACAGCCAGCACGCCTGGCACCTTGAGCGCGCGCTCGGTGTCGATCTTCTTGATCCTGGCGTGAGCAAACGGGCTGCGGACGATATCCAGGTAGAGCATCCCGGGCAGCTGGATGTCGTCCACGTATCGGCCCTGCCCGCGGATGAAGCGCGGATCCTCCTTGCGCTTGATCGAGTGGCCCATCCCGCCAACTTCCGGAGTGGTTCGAAGCGTCATTGCTCCTCCCTAAACTGCTTTTAGCCGACTCGTGGCTTCCGGCTTCGGCCGGACGTGAAAATGACGTCAACTTCCAATTTCCAATTCCCCTCGCCGATAGCGCGCGCCGATTCATGCCGACGCGAAGCGCATGGAGTTGGAGATCTGGGAGTTGACGCGCAGTGCTTTTCATCATCTATCGCCTCGCAGCCGCCGATTGAATCGACTTGACGATGTTCACGTAGCCGGTGCAGCGGCAGAGATTTCCGGAAATCGCGTGCCGGATCTCCGGCTCGGTCGGGTTCGCGTTGCGATCGAGCAGCGCGTACGCCGTCATCATCATGCCCGGCGTGCAGTAGCCGCACTGCAGGCCGTGCTCCTGCCAGAACGCTTCCTGCACCGGATGCAGCTTGCCGTCGCGCTCCAGTCCTTCAACGGTCGTGATGGTGCTGGCGTCGGCCTGGACCGCGAGCATCGTGCACGACTTCGTCGGCTCGCCGTCCACGATGATGGTGCACGCGCCGCAGTGCGTGGTGTCGCAGCCGATGTGCGTTCCCGTCAGCCGGAGCTGATCGCGCAGCAGATGGACGAGCAGCAGCCGCGAGTCCACCTGCACGTCGTGCGGCGTGCCGTTGATGGTGACCCGAATGTTGTGTGTCGACATGTCTACCGTCCTCCGGCTCTGGCGACTGCCGCCGCAAGCGCTCGCGCGGTCAGCACCCGCGCCATCTCACGTTTGTATTCGACCGAGCCACGCCGATCCGGGGACGGCGAGGTAGCAGCTGCCGCCAGGCGCGCGGCCTCGGCGATGGTCTTGGCATCGGGCGTCTTGCCCTGCAGAAAGCGTTCGGCGTCCGTCGCCTTGATCGGCATCGGCCCGACGCTGGTCAGGGCCACGCCGGCCCGCTCGACGGTTCCGTTCGCCGCGAGCGTCACCTGCGCCGCGGCCGCGGCCGTCGCGAAGTCGCCGACCTTGCGCTCGAGCTTCACGTAGGCGCCGCCGCTCCGCGGCGGAGGCACTGGAATGCGGATCTCGGTGAGGATCTCGCCCGCCTCGAGCGCCGTGGCAAAGATCCCGGTGAAGAACTTGTCGATCGGAATCGTTCGTTCGCCTTTCGGGCCAGTCACGACAACGCTGGCTCCCAGCGCCAGCATGGTGGCCGGATGATCGTTGGCCGGATCGGCATGCGCGAGGTTGCCGCCGACGGTCGCGCGGTTTCTCACCAGCGGATCGGCGATGACGAGGGCGGTGTCGTACAGGATCGGATACTTCGTCTTGATCAGATCCGATCGCTCCAGCGCCGACTCGCGCGTCCGGCCGCCGATCTTCAGGTGTCCGCCTTCTTCCTTGATGTATTCGAGGCCGGGAATCCGTCCGATGTCGACCAGATGAGCCACGGACGCGATCCGCAGCTTGAGCAAGGGCAACAGGCTCTGTCCACCCGACAGCACCTTGGCATCGTCGCCGTGCTGCTGGAGCAGGCCAATCGCCTCGGCCAGCGACGCCGGGGCGTGATAATCGAACGGCGGGGGGATCATCGAGCGCTCCTTTCTGACGATCTAACGACTGAACAGCCAGTAACCAAGAAGAAGTAGAACGGCCACTCCGATCCAGAGGCGTGGGCTGAGCGCGGCCCGGCCGGCGGCCCGTCCCATGACCCCCGACGCGGTCGAGAACACTTCAATAGGCGGCACGCTCGTCACGGGCTCGCGGGACGGCGGCACGCTCGCACCGGTCTCACGGAGCGGCGCCACGTTCGCCGCGGGCTCGCGGGAGGGCGCCGCGGGCGCCGTCGCGGGCGGTGACGGCTCGCCGCCAACCCGTCGAGCAGGTTCGGCTGGTGTCTCGAGCTGCTCGCGGACCGCGCCGACGAACTTCTCGAAGACCTGGTCGGCGATGTCCTGAATGATGCCCCGCCCGAACTGGGCGAGACTGCCGATGATGTTCACGTCCGACGTGATCGTCACCTCGGTTTCGCCGGGTGCGCGTTCGACGAGACGGCTCGTCATGCGCATGTTGGCCCCGCCCTTTCCGCGCACGTCCTGGCCGGACCCGACAATCTCCGCGGTGCGAGCCGCGGCGTCGAGGCGCTCGAATCGCATCGTGCCCTTGAATGCGGCGGTGATCGGCCCGACCTTCATCGTGATCGTGCCCGCGTGCGTCCGTTCGTCGAGCTGCTCGGTGACCGCCGCCCCGGGCAGGCACTGCGCGACGCGGCGTGGATCGGTCAGGAACGCCCACGTGGCTTCCGGCGAGGCCCTGACGACAAAGTTTTTCGTGATCTCCATGACAGTCGACTCAGGCGGTCAGCTCTGGCAGCAGGCGTTCGAGCGATTCGAGATTGTGCGCGGGAGCGAGCCGATCGATGAACGGCCGCGCCGCCGCCATCGCTCGTGCGGTCGGTTCGTAGCGTGAATCGCCGGCCAGCGGATTGAGCCAGATGATCCTCCCGGCTCGCGATCGGATGGCCCGCATGGCGGTCGCGACCAGCGTCGTATCTCCTCGATCCAGGCCGTCGCTGAACACGATGACGACCGTCTTCTTCGTCACGAACCGATCGAGGTAGCGGGCAACGAAGTCGCTCAGGCTCTCGCCGATCTTCGTGCCGCCGGACCAGTCGGGCACGTTCGCGGCGAGACGCGCGATCGTCCGCGCGATCCGGCCCGAGGCGACCGATGACGTGATCCGGATGAGCGAAGTGTTGAAGACGAAGATTTCGGTGCCGCGGGCGACGCGTTTGAGCGCGACGACGAACGCGAGCAGGAACCTCGCGTGGCGATCCATCGAACCGCTCGTGTCGCACAGGACGACGAGCCGCGGCAGTTCCACCGCGCGTGCGCGCCAGGCGAGCGAGACGAGCTCGCCTCCCGTGCCGATGGCGCGCCGGAAACTGCGTCGCAGGTCCGCCATCTCCCGGCGGTTCGACGGGACGAGGCGGCGGCTTCGCCGCGTGGCCAGCTGCCGCGCCAGCCGGGCGAGCAGCCGTTCGATCGCCGAGAGATCGTCGGCCGAGCACTCGTCGAAGGGCTTCCGGCGAAGCACGCTGTCCGGGCTGTATCCGGGCAGGCCGGCGGTGTTGTCCGAAGGGGAGTCACGGTTGACGCCGGCCTCGGCGGTTCGAGCTCCTGGCGATCGGTTGAGCCCCCCGGCGGCAAGGGGCGGAGCAGCCTTGGACCGCTGCGCGTGAGCCCGCGGTCGAGCAGCGGTCCAGAAGGCTTCGAACAGCTCGTCGAACACGGCACGGTCGCGCGGCCGTATCTTGAATGCCACGCGGAACGCGCGATGAATCTCATCGCGGTCGCCGAGATCGACAAGCGTCAGCGCCGTCGTGGCATCTATTTCGTCGCCGATCCCGATGTCGACGCCTCGCTCGCGCAGCGTCCGCGCGAACCGCGCGAGGTGCACGAGCAGATCGCCGCCCGTGGTCACGCCGTCGCCTCGCTCGCTCGGGCGCCGGCAACCAGCGCATCGATCTCGGCGCCCCCGAGCGCCGCGATGTCCTCGTGATCCTTCAGCAGACAACCGATGGTTTCGACCACGACCTGCGCGTCGAGGTGATCGCTGTGCAGCTGCACGAGCGCCTGCGCCCAGTCGATCGTTTCCGACACGCCAGGTGTCTTCGAGAGCTGCCGCTGGCGCAGCGCCTGGGTGAAGCGGCCGATCTCTGCCGCGAGCCGCTCGCTGGCGCCGGGGACCTTGGCTCGGATGATGCGGAGCTCTTTTTCGAACGTCGGGTGCTCGATGTAGAGGTAGAGGCACCGGCGCCGCAACGCGTCGCCGATCTCGCGGCTGCGATTCGAGGTCAGGACGACATACGGCACGTGCTCCGCCCGGATCGTGCCGAGCTCCGGAATGGTGACCTGGAAGTCCGACAACACCTCGAGCAGGAACGCCTCGAATGCCTCGTCGGCGCGATCGATCTCGTCGACCAGCAGCAGCGCGGGTCCCTCACGGCGCGTGATGGCGCGGAGGAGCGGGCGTTCAAGGAGATAGCTCCGGCTGAAGATCAGATCCTCCAGCTCCGACGCCGGCCGCCCCTCATGTTCTGCCAGCCGGGCGCGCAGGATCTGGCGGGGATAGTTCCATTCGTACAGCGCCGTGCTGACGTCGAGTCCCTCGTAGCACTGAAGCCGAATGAGCTCGGTGTCGAGCAGCTGCGCCAGGACTTTCGCCAGCTCGGTCTTGCCGCCGCCGGCATCCCCTTCGACGAGGAGTGGCTTGCGCATTTCCCGGCTCAGGAATGCCGCGGTGGCGATGGCGGGATCGGCGATGTAGCCCAGGCGCTCGAGGCGCTCCTGCATCACCTGAATCTCGGGCCTCACGCAGAGCCTCGCGACGTCAGGGCCGGCGCGTACTGATCCGGCGCGGACAGGAACTTCTCGCGGCAGCCGCCACAGCAGAAATAGAACGTGCGGCCTCCGGTACTCCGCGCGATGCTTGGCCATGGCAGGGGAGACCGTCATGCCGCAAATCGGGTCGCGTTCTTCCGCGACTACCGGAGCCGGCGTGACGGCGACGTCAGCCGCGGCGGTGGCGTGCCGCACGCGGACGATTTCCGCAAGGATGCTGAGGGCGATCTCTTCGGGCGACCGTGCGCCGATATCGATGCCGGCCGGATTCGTGATGCGGCTCATCGCGGCCGCAGGGATGCCGCGCGCCTTCAGCGTGTCGGCAATCTGCGCGAACCGTTTGCGGCTGGCGACCACCCCGAGATAGGCGGGCTCGACCGACAGCGCGCTCATCGTGGCTTCTTCGTCACGCTGACCGAGCGTGGCGACGACCGCGAAGAGACGCCGTTTCCGGGCGTCCGTCTGATCGCGGAACTCGGACGCGGCGAATTCCGCCGTGACGCGATCGGCGCCGGGGAACGTCGCGCGATCGGCCTCGGGGTCGATGGCATCGACTGCGTATCCGAGCACGGCGGCGAGCCGGGCCAGCGCCTGCGCGGCCGGCGAGACGCCAAAGATCAAGAGGCGTGGCGCGGGCAGCACCGGCTCGATGTAGATGTCCACGCTCCCTCCGCTGTGGCAGGTCATGGGATAGACCGTCACGCCGTCCCGCCGGTTGGCGTCCGGGTCCGGCGAGAGCGAGACGAGCCGCGGCTTGCCGTCGTCGAGCGCGGCCATCGCTTCGCGCACGACCGTGGGCTGGATGCAGCTCCCTCCGAGCCAGCCCTGGAACGTGCCGGTTTCGTCGATGAGGGCCATGTTGCCCACCTGCGCCGAGCTCGCGGGCTCACGCCGCACGACCGTCGCGATCGCGAACGTGCTCCCGCTCCGGGTGAGCTCCGCCGCGCGGAGCAGCAGGTCAGCGCGCATGGCTCTCGACCAGCGCCTTCACTCGCGCGTAATCGTCCGGCACGTCGAGATCGGTCAGCGCGTCGGAAGGCCATGACACCGCGAGCGCTTCGGCACGATGGCGCTTCACGACCTGGCGGCCGCATCCCTCACCCTGCATCGACCCGAGCTCGTCGAAGAGCGCACGATCGTAGAGCATCGGTGGCGCGTTGACGCCGTCGTAGTCCGAGATCACGAGTGGAGCGGTGCTCGTCCGGTAGCGCTCGACGAGCGTCGCGATCATCTCCTCAGTCACGAAGGGCATGTCGGCGAGCACGATCACCGCGGCCGCGGCCTCCGAAACGGCGGCGATGCCGGCGCGGACCGAACTGTTGACCCCCTGCATGTAGTCCGCGTTCACCACCGGGACCACGTTCAGTCCCGAGAGCTCGCCTCGCGCGCGGTCGGCCTCGTGCCCCAGCACGACGACGACCGGATCGAGGCCGGCGCCGGCGACGCGGCGCACCGCGCGCCGCAGCAGCGATTCCCCCTCGAGCTCGATGAACAGCTTGTTCGTTCCGAGGCGCGTCGAGGCGCCTGCCGCGAGGACGATGGCCGCGACCGCGCCGGTGCGCTCAGCCTGCATGAATGGTCTCCCTCTTTTCGCGGAGGTGCCGGCCCTGCCGGCGCGCCCGGACGGCCAGCAGCTCGGCCACGATGCTGATCGCGATTTCCTCGGGACCGTCGGCGCCGACGTCCAGGCCAACCGGACCGAAGACCCGAGCGTCGGTCACGCCAATCTGCTCCAGGATTTCCTCTTTGCGCGCGCGCGGACCGAGCAGGCCGACATACCCCGCCCCGGCCTGCAGGAAGGCGCGCACCCAATCGCGATCGTGCGCGAGCGAGTGCGTCTTGACGACCGTCAGCGTCTCCTGGCCAACGCCGAGCGGAGCCAGGTCGTCGCCGGGTCGAAGCGTCAGCCGTGCCCGCGCTCCGGGAAACCGCGTCGATGACAGATAGTCCGCGCGATGATCCACCACCGTCACCGCGAAGCCCACGTCCGCCGCGCACGCCACCAGCGGTCGCGCGTCGTCACCTGCGCCGCAGACGATCAGACGCGGTGGTGCGGTCAGCGCGTCGGTGAACACGAGGCGCCCGTCGAACTCGTCCAGCCGCGAGCGGCCCTCGATCAAGGCCTGGGCCGCGAGACTTACGAGGCGGCTGTCGAAGTCCGGCGTGCCGATCGACCCTGCGATCACCCGTCGACCGAGGACGAGCAGCGTCTGGCCGCCGCCGTCCGGCGCATCGACTATTGTCACAATCGCGATGGGTCCCGCACCGTCCTGCAGCAACGTGTGGCTGGCATGGAGGATGTCGATCGCCGGCGGCTCGGTCGCGAGCTGCACGAAGATGTCGACCGAACCGTTGCAGCCGAGCCCGAGTCCCCAGACCGTGCGGTCGTCGCTGCCGGTTTCGTAGTGGAGCAGTCGAGGGACGCCCGTGCGGATCACCCCGGCCGCAATCTCGCGCACGTCGGCCTCGAGGCAGCCGCCGCTGACCCCGCCGATCGTGGCACCGTCGTCTTCAATGAGGAATTTGGCACCGGGCCGGCGGTAGGCGGACCCGTTGATGCGAACCGCCGTCGCCACTGCCGCCCGCCGCCCGGCGGAGGCGAGCGCGACGACACGGTCGACGATCTGGGCGGTTTCCTTCCAATGCTTCATCGAAGTGCGTGGTGTGATCCGGCTAACTGTATTGCTCCCGCCGTCGAAGGCGCAAGCACGGCGCGGTAACCGTCAAGTCGGCGGAATGCGGTGGCGTACAATCGAGGCTCTACGCCCCCGTAGCTCAGTTGGATAGGGCACCTTCAGACCTGCTTTTTCAGTTTCTCGATTTCTGCCCGCAGGGCAGCAAGCTGGCGATCCTTCACCAGGAGCGCTTCGTCCTTCTCGCGGCTCGCCTTCTCGAGCGGTTCAGGTGGACGCGTTCGAGGACTGCGCCCCGGAGGTCGGCGTTGCTGAGATCGGCGTGGACAAGATTGGCCGAGTCATTGTGCGCGGCCATGATGCGTCGTAGCCAAGCGAAGGCTTCATTCAGGATCGTCACGTGCTCGAGATTCAGCGCAAGCGTCCAGAGCGTCACCTCACCTCGGCCAGCGCCTGCGACTCCTCGGTTGCGAGCCGGGACACGCTGACGTAGTCGATCTTTCCCGTCCCGAGAATCGGGATCTTCGCCACGCAGACCACCGAGCGCGGTACGAAGATCTCGGGTATCCGCGCTTCACGAGCGGCGCCCGCGAGCTTCGACCGGGTGGCATCGGCCTGGTCCGTGACGAGGACCAGCTGCTCGCCGCGTTTCGGATCGGGGATGCTCACTACCGCGTGCAGCGCCGACGGCCACACGCGGGCAACGAATTCCTCGACGGCGCCGAGCGGCACCATCTCGCCCGCCACCTTCGCGAACCGCTTCGCGCGTCCCTTGATCGTGACGTAACCCTCGGCATCGATCTCGACGATGTCGCCGGTGTCGTACCAGCCCTCGGACGGGGAGTCGATCACGCCGGGCTTTTCGGCGCGCAGGTAGCCCAGCATCACGTTCGGGCCGTTCACGAAGAGACGGCCGCCGCCATCGATGCCCTGGACCGGCTCGAGCCGGTGCGCGAGGCCAGGCAGCAGCCGCCCGACCGTGCCGGCGCGGAAGTGCATCGGCGTGTTGACCGCCACGACCGGCGACGTTTCGGTCGTGCCGTAACCCTCGAGGATGCGGATGCCGAACTTCTCGAACCACATCCGGCGCGTCTCCGGCTTGACGCGCTCGGCGCCGGCGAACACGTAGCGCACCGAGTAGAAGTCGTAGTTGTCCGCGACCCGCGCGTAGCCCGCGAGGAAGGTGTCGGTGCCGAACATGATCGTCGCGTTGACGCCGTAAACGAGCTCGGGGATCGTCCGATAGTGCAGCGGCGACGGATACAGGAAGACGCGGAGCCCCGAGAGCAGCGGCAGCAGCAGTCCGCCCGTGAGCCCGAAGCTGTGGAACACGGGCAGCGCGTTGAAGACGGTGTCCTTCGGACTGAAGTCGACGACCGCCGCAAGCTGATGGCGGTTCGCGAGCAGGTTGCGATGGCTGAGCACGACGCCTTTGGGCGTGCCTTCCGATCCCGATGTGAACAGAACCGTCGCCGGCTCGTCGGCGCGCTCCGGGCGATGACTGGGCTTCGCCAGCACCGATCGGATGAGCGCGCTGACTCGCGAGACGATGCCGATTTCCCCGGCGGCGTCCTCGAGATACAGGACCGTCGCCTGCGACGCGAGCGCCTCGACCATCGCCTCGAGCTTGGCCTTCTCGACGAATCTGCGCGCGGTGACGACGAGCTTGACCTCCGCCGCCCGGCACGCGGACTGCGCGGCCGCCGGCCCGGTCGAGAAGTTGAGCATCGCCGGTACGCGTCCTTCGGCTTGGAGCCCGAAGAAGGTGACGACCGCTGCCCTCGACGTTGGCAGCAGCACGCCGACGCGCTCTCCCCGGCGCGTACGCGCCGCCAGGACGCGCCCCAATGCCAACGAGGATGTGATCAAGCCGCGGTACGTCATCGGACGGAATTCGATGTCGTCGGCCACGACGTGGCCCCCGCCGTGCTGTAACCGTGCCTCGAGCAGCGCATCGAACAGCGTCGTCTGCACCGGCGCGGTCGCGAACATCGTCCGGACCATCTCGTCGCCGAGCGCGCGCCGCAGCGCCGCACGGCGCGCGCGGCCGGTCACGCCGGCAGGCGGGCTGAGCCGCCGCGGCGCGAGGATGTGGATGCGGACGCGTGGAAACCACCGCTGACGGACCTTGCCGGCAAGGCCTGAGAAAGGTGTGAATTCCGCGCCATCGATCCGCACCATGAGGAGCGCCGCCTTCGTACGCTCGGCGATGACAGCCGGACCCTCGTAGACCTTCATCAGCGCGCCGGTGGTGGTGATGCGGCCTTCCGGAAAGATCACGCACGCCGATCCTCCTTCGACCGCGCGGATCATTGCGCGAATCGACAGGGGATTGGTCGGGTCGACGGGGAACGTATTCGCCAGCGCGAGAAACGGCCTGGCCCACCATATCCTGGAGATGAACGTGTCGACGGCAAAGATCGGATCGCCGGGTAGAAATGCGCCGAGCAGCAGGCCGTCGAGGAACGACGTGTGGTTGGCGGCGATGACCGCATGCGGCATCGCTCTGCGGGCATGCTCGAGTCCCTCGACCTCCACGCGGTAGAGCAGCCGCAGCAGCACGCGCATCACGCCCTTGATGAGCGAGCGCCGGACGACCCACGCCGAAACGAGGGCGATCGGAACCGTCAGCAGTCCGCACAAGCCGAACAGCTCGCCCATCGTCAGGCGCCCGGAGAGCGCGCCGGCGCCGAGCGCGCCCGCTGACATGGCGACGGCGTTGATGATGTTGTTGGCGGCAATGACGCGGGACCGGTGGCTCGGCTCGCTCTCGTGCTGGATCAGGGCGTAGAGCGGAACCGTGAAGAGCCCGCCGGCCATCGCGACGCCCACGAGGTCGACGATGACGCGCCAGCTTCCGGGCCGGCCGAGGAACGTCGGCACGTCGGCGAGGATCGCCGCCGCTGGCACGGTCGCGCTCGCCAGGCTCAGATCGATCGCAAAGCCGGCCATTGCGAGAGCAGACCACGGGACGAAGCGGGCACTCACCTCGCCCTTGAGCAGCCGCTCCGCCAGAATCGAACCGACGCCGACGCCCATCGCGAACAGCGCCAGCATCATCGTCACCACCCGCTCGTTCGCGAAGAGGACGTCCTTCGCGAAGACCGGAAGGCCGGACAGGATGACCAGGCCGAACAGCCAGAACCACGAGGTCGCGAGAATCGGCAGCAGCAGAGGTCGACGGACCGCCACATAGCCGACGACGTCGATCGTGTCGCGCACCAGGCGGATGCGCGGCGGGTCCGCGCCAAACGACGGCGGCGCCGAAGGGATCTGTCGCGCGGTCAGCCATCCTGCGATGGCGGCGACCATGCCGACCGCGCCGACGATGAGGGCGCCGTTGCCGAGGAGGGCGATGCTGCCGCCGAGAATCGTTCCGGCGAGAATCGCGAGGAACGTTCCGGCCTCGACCAGCGCGTTGCCGGCGACGAGCTCGTCGTCGCGGAGGTGCTGCGGGAGGAGTGCGTATTTGATCGGTCCAAAGACGGTCGAGTGCGTGCCCAGACAGAAGAGCGTGCCCAGGAGAATCGGCACGCTGCCGCGCCACAATCCCCACGCTCCGACGGCCATGATGGCGATCTCGCCGATCTTGACCCATCGAGCGATGAGCGCCTTGTCGAAACGGTCGCAGAGCGTGCCCGATGCGCCCGAGAACAGAAAGTACGGGGCGATGAAGAGTGCGCTCGCAACCATCGCGAGCGACCCGGCATCGAGGCCGGAGCGATCGGCCAGCCGGTACGCCACCAGGATGCCGAGCGCACTCTTCAGCAGGTTGTCGTTGAACGCGCCCAGGAACTGTGTGGCGAACAAGGGCGCGAAGCGGCGTGCCGTCATGAGCCGTACGAGTGCGGAGTCCATGGCTTGTCTCTCTCCTGTATTTGATCCCGCCTACACGGTCGTGACGGCCGCCCAGGCCGCGGTCACGAGCCGATCGCAGATCGAGCCGAGTTCGAAGGGGAGCCGCCCGTACGCAGCAAACGTCACGGGCTGTAGCACCACACCGAAGATGAGGGCCGTCGCCAGGTCGGGCCCTTGGGATGGGATCTCGCCATCGGCGATCCCGCGGTCGAGGACTGCGCGGATGACGTCAACCGGTGTTGGCGTGCCTGGCGGCAACTTCGCCAGCTGGCCGTGCTGCACGAACAGCAGGAATCTGAAGAGCGCCGGGTCGTCGTCGTGCGCCCGGCAGAAGCCGCGGATCATGGCGGTCACTTTCTGGCGGGTGGTCGACTCGTTAGCCGCCAATGCCTCGAGCGTCATCGCGAACGCAACGTAGTGCCGCTCGAATGTCTTCCAGACGAGGTCATCCTTGCTCTGGAAGTGGCGGTAGAGCGCACCCTCGGACAGGCCAACCGCCATGGCGATGTCCCTGATGGTGGTCTCGGCGACCCCTTTTGCGACGAACAGTCGGATTGCGGCTTGTTCGATGCGATGACGCGTGTCGGTAAAAGCATGTCGCGGCATAGTGAGTAATCGTTCACTCACAATATACAGCAGAGTTTGGACGTTGTCAAACGTGAGCTGGCAGGCTGGCGAACCGTCGAGGCGGAGAGGTCGGGGACGGGAGGTTCACGGGCTTTTCGTTGACGGGGCGTTCCAAGTCGCATGCCCTCGAGGTCGGGCCCGGGAACAGGCCGCCGACGTATGCGGCAGTCGGCGAGCTGGCTGCCACGGTTGTAAGCGCGACTGCAGTACCTGAAATCGGTACTCCCGCCGATCGACCGTGGCAGCCGGTACGAGGATCCGTTGCAGGCGGCACTCGAGGAGAAGGAGATCGGCAGGTCACCGGCGGGGGATCTCAACCCGACGAAGACGGCAGCGTCGCCTTTGTCGACGTTGAAGTCGCATTGGCGAATCTCGACGACGCCGTCAGTGCCGTCATCTTCCTTCTGGGCACGCGCGAACTGCGGCTGGCGGCCCGTCGTCACAGCGCGTCACATACACATCGTCTCGCGCCCGGTGTCGCCCGAGAGGTGGAGCGGGTCGATGCTACCATTTTGAACGCGCCCCATCGCACGCGCCCGTAGCTCAGTTGGATAGAGCACCGGCCTTCTAAGCCGGGGGTCGCAGGTTCGAGTCCTGCCGGGCGCGCCACTTTACGAAGGCTCCATGGACAATCCATGGGCAATCGGTGGAGCCTCAAGTTCATTTACGGGCACTCCTCAGGATTCGTACGTAGTGTCCGCCTTCAGCCGGACTGACCGACGGCCTTCAGCTGACGCCGGCGCTCCCACACTCCGGCATCGCCTTCCGCAGTTCTTCGTCGGTGATGTTCAGGTACCGCCGCTCTTTCCTACCGGGACTGATGCGAAGGCTGCGATCCAGCCGCCATTGCGTCGGGCAAGGTGGGGGAGCGCCTCCATGCTTGCGCGGACTAGGCGACATATGTAGACTAGCGTCATGCGACGGCTCACGCGTACCGCGACCGCCACGCTCCTCGCCTTTCTGGAAGCGCCGAGGAGTTGGCGCTACGGCTACAATCTGATGAAGGTCACCGACCTCTCATCGGGCACCCTGTACCCGCTCCTCGCGCGACTCACTGAGGACGGCTGGCTCGAATCGCGGTGGGAGGAATCCGAGCTTCCGGGGAAGCCGCCGCGACAGCTATATCGCCTCACCGCCACTGGTCGGATTCAGGCGCGCCATGCTCTGGAACGCGCGCATGCGTCGTGGCTCCGACTGCCGCACACCCGGGAGGCATGATCGTGCCGCGACGCTCTACCCTCCTGCTCGGCCGCATCGTCGAGCGCATCGCCAAGCTCTCCCCGCCGCGCCATCGCGAGTTGGTGCGAGGGATGGTGGCGGAAATCGACTCGATTGCTGATCCCGCCGAGCGAAGGCGCTTCGCGCTGGGGGCAATCGCCGCGATCGCTCGCCTGGTGCTAAGCGGTTACACCCGACCGACCACAACTTCTGTAAGAGCAGGGGGCGCAATGTGGGGAAAAGCGGGGCGCTACGACAAATCGTACTTTCGGATGGTTGGGCTCGCTTTACTGCCCGCGCTGGGTGTGAGTATCACGACCCAGGTGGTTGGGGGAATGGTCGGCGGCTCCGAGTCGGTTGTCGACCGCGTTTCGCAGATCGTGCTCTTCCCGACATTTTTTGGTGCGTGTCACTACATCCGGGCGCGTCAAACGCCCCCGACGACGTGATTTCAAGGCTGAGCGGCAGGACGTTAGCCGGCGGACAATGACGCCGTCCGCCACGGCCTGTACGCCCACAGCTCACATCGAGCTCGTGGAGGCCTCGTGAGCGCATCGATTCTGCGAGACACGCACGGGACGTCGACTCGGACCATCGGCCACCGGCTCGGCGCGATCCTCGATCCCCAGCGCAACGCAGTAGCCTTCCCGGTCGCTGCCGCGTGGCTAGCGTTCATGGCTGGCCTGGTGATCGGCGACGACGTGGAAGGCGCCACCGCTATGGGCGTTGGGGGGATGATCGGTGCGGCGCTCGTGGGTTCTTCCGGTGCGCTCGCGCCAGCTCCGGGGAGAGCTTGAACCGGACAACCTTCGGTGAAAGGCCGACCCTGTCACCGTGTACACGCTGCAGTGCCAGCAGTCGCGCTGTCTAACCCGCCGCTGGAGCCGACCGCTGAAAAACGCGGCGGCTCAGCGGCGATCCGTTGGGCGGACAGATTCAACCTTCGGTCAGATCACGCGGGCGGATCGCGATATCCGGAAAGGCCTTGATCAGGGCCTTGTCGAAGGTTACCAATGGACCGCCTGCGCGGACTGCCAGCTCGACGAAGAGCGTGTCGTAGACGGCGATCCCTGAGGTCACCGATCGGAGCAACGCCCCCTGGCACAGGGTGGCGGTGTTCACCGATTCGATGCCGAGGTGCCTCGCCAGGCCGAGGCGGACGGGGCCTTCTGCCGGAGGCAGGATCCCAGATCGGACCGCCATCCACACGACGTTGGTGAGTTCGGCTTCCCAGTGGGCGGGCGCGACGGGGTTCGAGACGGTGTTGAAGCAAGCCTTCGCCTCATCGAGGAAGGCCTCCGTGCCAAGCAGCAGGTATGCAACGACGTTGGTATCAACGACCACTTTCACGGTCGGCCGACGCCCATCCAGGCATCGATTTCGGTTGCCGTCGGCCGGCGCGTTTGTTTGTTCCACCCGGCTTCGATTTGGTCGAGCACGGCGCGGCGTTCAACGACGTATCCTTCGATAAGATGTCGGACCTCTTGTTCCATCGATCGGTTGTGGCGGCGGGCGAGAGCCTTGAGCGACTGGACCACCTTGGCGGGCACGTTCCGGACGGTGATGGTAGGCATGACGCACTCCTGTGCTAGCACTATGCTAGCAAAATAGGCGGCCGCCCAACAAGCGCTTGTAGCCGACGGGCCACTGGCGCATGATCGCCCGCGGCTGAAGCGCCGCGTTAGACAGCGTGCGCGACGGCCGGGCCCGATGAAGACCTTGCGCCGGAGCTGGGGAGCGGGTGGATGAGCATGGAACGGAAGCGTAGACCATGACCCTCAAAGAAACGCTCAAGCAGCTCAAAGCGCTCGGCACCGCGAAGGTGCGGGCGCAGAACGCCAAGAGCGGCGCCGGCGACAATCAGTTCGGCGTCAGTCTCGGCGACATCCGGGTGCTGGCGAAAAATATCCGGGCGGACCATCCGTTGGCTCTGTCGCTCTGGGAGACCGGGAACGTCGACGCCCAGTTCCTGGCCACTCTCCTGATCCAGCCCAAGAAACTGTCGGCCGACGAGATGGAACGGATGGTGCGGTCCGTTACCTTTGTGCGCGTGGCGGACTGGCTCATCGCCTATGTCGTCAGGCAGCACCCCGACAAGGAGACTCTTCGCCAGGGATGGATGGTCACGGACGACCGCTGGGCGGCCCGCGCCGGATGGGACCTCACGGCGGAGCGGGTCGCGAAGAGTCCGGACGGGCTCGCTCTCCCGGCGCTGCTGGATCGCATCGAGTCCGAAATGGCCAGCGCCGATCCGGAAGTGCAGTGGACGATGAACATGACTCTTGCGACAATCGGAATCCACTTCCCCAAACACCGCAAGCGGGCCATCGCCATAGGCGAGAAGTTGGGAATCTATCGGGACTATCCCGTGTCGAAGGGTTGCACGTCCCCCTTCGCCCCGATCTGGATTAACTTCATGGTGAGCCGGCAAGGCTGAACGAACACCGCCGGATCGCGGGATAACAAAGCGTTGCACTTGACCGGGCGCCCCCAAGGGCCCCGCTGCTTCACTTAGTCGAGGGGCTTCGCCCCTCGAACTCCCCGACACGCTTCCGCCTTCGCGCGAAGCGCTACGGCGAGACCTCGCCGAAGCTCGAAGAGCGTAGGCGGGCGCTCGCGGGGGCCCCAAGGCCCCGCTCCGGCTTGGGCGCCGTAGCGCGCAGCGCGAAGGCGGCTCGCGTGGCTCACTCGCTTCGCTCGTTCGCACGCGCCACTTTTCGAAGGGGCGTGGGTCACAGGTGTGACACTCTATCGGCGCGATTCCGGCACGCCGCGCCGTTGACGTTGACCCAGCGATGACCCTCCGAGGGGATGA
>CAWAXG010000005.1:0-22958 GCA_963785755.1 uncultured Acidobacteriota bacterium
ACGGTAGCGAGATAGCTGGTAGGGGGCAGCCCGGAGTTACTCCGTCCGCGCGGCCGCCGCCCCCGTATAATCCACACGTTTGGCTCTCACCCCCGGCACGCGCCTCGGCCCATATGACGTCAGCGACCAGATCGGTGTGGGCGGAATGGGGGAGGTGTACCGCGCTACCGACACCAACCTCGGTCGCCAGGTCGCGATCAAGGTTCTGCCCGACACGTTCCTGCACGATCCCGAGCGGTTGGCACGATTTGAGCGAGAAGCCAGGACACTCGCGTCGTTGAACCACCCGAACATCGCGAGCATTTACGGCCTGGAAAAAGCGGACGGCATGCGCGGGTTGGTGATGGAGCTCGTCGAGGGTCCGACACTCGCCGAGCGGATCGCGCAAGGACCGATCGCGATCGAGGAGGCCCTCCCCATCGCGAAGCAGATTGCCGAAGCGCTGGAGGCCGCGCACGAGCAGGGGATCATCCACCGGGATCTGAAGCCTGCCAACGTCAAGGTGCGTCAAGACGGAACGGTGAAGGTGCTCGATTTCGGCCTGGCGAAAGCGCTGGAGCCGGCGGGCGCCACGTCACCAGGCATGACGCAATCACCCACGATCACCTCGCCAGCGATGATGACCGGCGTTGGCATGCTGCTGGGCACCGCGGCGTACATGAGTCCGGAACAGGCCCGCGGTAAAGCGGTGGACAAGCGCACGGACGTCTGGGCGTTCGGGGCCGTGCTCTACGAGATGGTGACCGGGAAGCGAGCCTTCCCGGGCGATGAAGTGTCGGATGTCCTGGCATCGGTGCTGGCGCGCGAGCCCGATTGGACGCTGCTGCCTGCCAGACTCTCGCCTGCGATCGCCAGCTACATCAAACGGTGTCTCCACAAGGACCGGAAGCAGCGCATTCGCGACATTGGCGATGTCTCTCTCGCGCTCGATGGCGCGTTCGAGGCCGGAGCGCCTCGCGTGGCACCGTCGGCGGCGGTCATACTGCCGGTGTGGCGCCGGGCGCTTCCGGTTGCAGGAACTGCCATTGTTGCGATTCTCCTCACTGGCCTTGCGGCGTGGAGCCGATGGCCAGCCGCCGAGCCGCGATCGACGACGCGGTTCGATTATGTGCTCCCTGCTGGTCAGCAGCTCCTGGTGACACAGCGTCCAGTCGTAGCGATCTCTCCTGACGGACGCCACTTCGTGTATCAGACCACCGAGGGCCTGTATCTCCGCTCGATGGGCGACCTCGAGGCCCGGCTCATCCCCGGGAGCGGCGGTTACGTGATGAATCCCTTCTTCTCACCCGACGGCGAGTGGGTGGGCTACGTTGCTGGGACCAACAGGGCGACCGACGCGCTCGGTGTGATTGGAGCGTTGAGGAAAATCGCCGTCACCGGCGGCACACCAGTCACGCTGTCTGCCGCGACTAACCCATTCGGAGCGAGCTGGGCTCCGGACAACACCATCCTGTTCGGTCAGGGTGCCGGCATCATGAAAGTGTCGGCTGATGGTGGCACACCACAACTCATCATCCCGGCCGATGACGGCGAACAAATGTACGGCCCGCAGCTCCTGCCTGACCGGACCTCGGTGTTGTTCAGCGTGACCCGAAACCTGGGACCCTCCACTCGTTGGGACCAGGCGCAGGTAGTCGTGCAGTCGCTCTCCTCGGGGAAGCGAACCGTCCTCGTGGACGGCGGCAGCGATGCCCGCTATCTCCCGACCGGTCATCTCGTCTATGCGCTCCGGGACGGATTGTTCGGCGTCGCGTTCGACGCGAATCGGCTGACGGTCACCGGCGGCCCAGTTCCACTCCTTCAAGCGGTCCAGCGGCCCGTTGGGGTGAATGCCGCCGGGGCATTTTACAGCGTGTCCGATCGAGGGACCTTGGTGTACGTCACCGCGAGTGCGTCCTTGCGCGCTCTCGTCTGGGTGAATCGAAACGGGGGCGGTGCTGAAACCATCACGTCGATTCCCGCAGGGAATTACGAGGACCCGCGCCTGTCGCCCGATGGCAGTCGCGTCCTGGTGAAGCGCGACGACGACATCTGGATCTACGACGTCGCCTCCGGGCGCAGCAGCCGTCTCACCAGGGACGGCACCAGTCTGATGGGCGTGTGGGACCCGTCAGGTTCGCGGGTCGCGTATTCGTCTGCGAAGAGCGGAAACCTTGAAGCGTGGGTCGAGCCATCCGATGGCAGTGGCGAGCCGCGGCAACTGACGCACCTTGGCGGGCAGGTGCACGTGGATACGTGGTCGCCAGATGGACGGACGCTGACGATTCATCACCATTCTCCCGAAGCACCGACGCGGATTCTCATGCTTCCCATGGATGAAGCCCAGACCGAGCCAACCCCTCAGGTGTTCAACGTCGGAGAGTCAGGTGCGGAGAGCGCAGATTTCTCGCGCGACTGCCGCTATGTCGCGTATCTGTCGGCCGAGGCCGGCCCGCGTGAAATCTACATCCGGCCCTATCAGCACCCGGGCGGCCGCGTCACGGTTTCGGTCGGCGGTGGCCGCGAGCCGGTCTGGGCGAACAACGGCGATCTGTTCTATCGCAACCTGACTGGCGATCGCATGTTTGCGGTGGCGGTGACGACCGCGCCAACGCTGAAGGTCGCCACGCCGGTTCAGCTTTTTCAGCGACCCTACTACACCTCCGCGGCCGGTTCGCCTCGGCCCCAGTACGACGTCACCGCTGACGGGCAGCGGTTTCTCATGCTCGCGCCGACTTCAGGCGCCGATTCATCTGTCGCTCGTCCCCACATCGTCGTCGTTCAGAACTGGTTCGAAGAGGTGAAGCGCCTCGTGCCGACGAAGTGAGTGAGGGTAAGTCGGCCTCGCTAGCGATTAGCGACCAGCGACTCTCTCGAGTTCTCCTTCTATGGCCTTCATCTCCTTCTTCAGATCCTCGAACCGCTTCCGCGACTCGTTGCCGACCTTCTGATCGGCGCCGCCCTCGACAGAGACGATGTTGTTGAGCTGATCGAGGAGCATCCCCTGCTCGTAAATGCCCGGCGCGGTCACGAGCCGCGCCCAGAGCCCCTGGAGCGGGTGCGCGTACTTCATCGCGCTCACCCACTCGCCGGGGCCTGGCGACGGCGGCGGCTGGACGTTCGCCTTCTCCATCGCCTGCTGCACTTGCGTGCGCAGCAGGCTGGCTTCGGCCACCGTGTCGCGCACCTGCAGCAGGAAGTTCTGCTGCTCGACGAGGTCGGCGACGGTGATGCCGTCTTTCAGCACGTCGGGATCGACCCTCACCTCGAAGCTCTTCGTCAGCGCGGGATCGCTCGACGGGCTGCCCGTGCCGATGATCAGGCGCGCGGTGTACTTGCCCGGCGCCGCGAGCGGACCGCCGTTCCAGCGATAGTCCCAGAGATAGCGGTTGTGGCCCGCTTTCAGCGTCATCGGCGCAGCGCCGCCGCGTCCACGTTCGGCGCCGCCGCGCATGTCGGGATCGTCGGCGCCACGATCGCCGCCCTGTCCGCGACCGCCCGCCGGCCGCAGCCTGCACGGCGCGGACGACGCGGCCGGTGCTGTCGGTAATCTCGAGCGAGGCCGGACCGGCGAAGCCGTCCGGGAGGATGTAGTCGATGGCCAGTGCCACCGGCGGGTACTGCGGAGCGTCGCCGCCGCGGCCGCCGCCCGCGCGGCGATAGCGGATCTGCGTGGACGGCTGGAACAGAACCGGTTTGCTCAGATCGATTCGCGCGGCGGCCGGAACCTGTCTGACACCGACAGGAACGCTGATCGCCAGCCCCGGCGCCTCGCGTCCGTCTGCGCCCGTCACGCCCGCGAGGCCAGGACCGGCGGCCGTAGAAGTCGTCTGCCCGGCGAGCGACGCGGCAAGCTGCCGCAGCGGCGACACGTCATCCATGATCCAGAACGACCGGCCCATCGTCGCGACGACCAGATCGCCGCGGTGCACGCGCAGGTCCGTGACGGGCGTGGCCGGAAGGTTCTGCTGCAGCGTCTGCCACTGCCGGCCGTTCTCGAACGACACGAAGAAGCCGAACTCGGTGCCAGCGTAGAGCAGGCCCTCGCGCTCCGGATCCTCGCGGACGACGCGCGTGGGGTGATCGTTGGGAATGCCGTTCAGGCCATCGGTCAGCTTCGTCCAGGTCGCGCCGTAGTCATCGGTCTTGTAGATGTACGGCTTCAGATCGTGGTCGCGCAGGAAGCGATATACCGCGATGTACGCCGACCCCTTGCGATGCGGCGACGGCTCGATGTTCTGGACGCGCCCGCCCGGCGCCAGGTCCTTCGGCGTGACGTTCTTCCACGTCTTGCCGTTGTCGCGGGACACGTGGACCGGCCCGTCGTTGGCGCCGACCCAGAGCACGCCGCGCTCGAGCTTCGACTCGCCCATCGCGTAGATCGACGAGTAGACCTCCTCGCCCGTGACGTCGCGCGTGATCGGGTTGCCCGGCACGATCTGGTACTCCTTCTCGTGTGCCGTCAGGTCCGGGCTGATCACCTCCCACGTCACGCCGTCGTCCATCGTCCGGTGAAGCACGTGCGACGCCTGGTAGACGACTTTCGGGTTGTGCGGCGACACCATGACGACGGTCTGCCGCGGGAAGCGGTACTTGATCTCGTCGGGATGGTGGCCGTAGCGGTTCTGGGGATAGATCCATCGGCCCTGCGACTGGCCCGTCTCGACGTTGAACCGCTCGACTTCTCCCTTGCACGCGCCCCAGATGATCTTCCCGTCGGGCGTCGGCCAGATGCCGCCGGTCTCGCAGCCCGACGCCTGCGTCCACGCCTGCGCCGGGTGATCGAAGCCGAACGACACGGGCGGCACGCTCGGCACCACCAGCGTCGAGTTGTCCTGCTGCGGGCCGTAGAGGTTGTACGGATGCCGCTCGTCGACGCTGACCATGTAGATCTCGGCGGTCGGCTGGTTCAGGATGCTCGACCACGTGCGTCCGCCGTCCGTCGTGACGTTCGCGCCGCCGTCGTTGCACTGGATCGCGTAGAGCGGATTATCGGGATTGAACCAGATGCCGTGGTTGTCGCCGTGCGGCGTCGAGACGGTCGTGAACGACTGGCCGCCGTTCGTGGACTTGAACAGCCCGAGCGCGTTCACCCAGACTTCTTCGGGGTTTTTCGGGTTCACGTCCACGTAGTGGAAGTAGAACGGACGCGAGCGCAGGTTCGCCGCGCTGTTGACCAGCTTCCAGGTCGCGCCGGAATCGTTCGAGCGATACAGGCCGCCCTCCGCGCCCGGCGCCTCGACCATCGCATAGACGGTCGACGGGCTGCTGCGTGCGACGTCGATGTCGATCTTGCCGATCAGCGCGCCCGGGAGGCCCGCCGAGAGCTTCTTCCAGGTGTCTCCGCCGTCGGTCGACTTGTAGATGCCGCCCTCGGTCGCGGGACCGCCGCTGATGATGTCCCAGCCCTTGCGGAAGCCGCGATACATCCCGGCGTAGAGCTCGTTGGGGTTCGCGTAGTTGATCGCGAGCACGCGCCCGCCGGTCGAGTTGTTCACGAACAGCGTCTTCTTCCACGTCTTGCCGCCGTCGGTCGTCTTGAAGATGCCGCGCTCGTCGTTGGGCCCGAACGGCGAGCCGAGCGCCGCGAGCCACACGACGTCGGGATTGGTGGGATGAATGATGACCGAGCCGATCTGCCCCGCGTCCTTCAGGCCCATGAACTGCCAGGTCTTCCCGGCGTCGGTGGATTTGTAAGCGCCGCGGCCGATGATCACGTTGCTGCGGATCGCCGCGCTGCCGGTCCCCACCCAGACGATGTTCGGGTTCGACTCGGAGACGTCGATCGATCCGATCGAGCCCGTGGACATCTGGCCGTCGGAGATCGGCGTCCACTCGACCCCACAGTCGTCGGTCTTCCAGATCCCGCCGCCCGTGGGACCCATGTAGTACGTGCACGGCTGGCTGCGCACGCCCGCGATCGCGGTCACGCGTCCGCCGCGCGTGGGCCCGGCGTTCCGCCACCGCAGATCCTGGTAGAGCTTCGGATCGAGTGTGTTGGATGGGGCGGACTGCGCGGTCGTGTTGCCTGTCGAGGCGCTCCGCGCGACGAGCGATGGCGCGACAGCGGCGACGAGCGACAGAACGCCGAGCAGGAGAAGAGGATTCGTGGATTGACAGTTGGAAAGCACGGCTTGGCATGTCGGGGAGTATAACGCTCCCCGACTCATCCCAGTTGCCAGCCAGCACGTACACCAGTCGATATGAGGACTGGATCGCGAGAAATCCGGGGTCGCGCAGGAGATCCCTGGCGCCATCAAAGAGCTGGTCGGACCACGCGCCGTCCTCGACAATGAAGAATTCGAGCTGGCCGACGGCGTCTTCCACGGCGTCCCGGTCGCGCGCGGCAACGCCCGCTCGCAGCTCGGTCAGCGCCGCTTGAATCTCGTCATTCATCTGAAACGAACCAGCATCGGAAACGAACCCGCATCGGAATCGAGCTCGCAGCTACACGCGCCCGCACCTGACGAGCGCGATCACCGCCCCTCGCGCCCGGGCCATCACTTCCCTGCCGGGCTCGTCGGGCTGTCGTCGGCCTGGAGGTCGCCGAGCGCATACTGCACGCCGGCCAGTATGTGCGCCAGCATCGACGGCATCTTGTAGATCGATTCGTCGTGCCCGAGGACCTGGACCAAGACACGGCCGTGGCCTTCACGCTGCAGGTAACTGAGCGCGTAGTCATGATCGGCGCGCTGCGGCGCCGGCTCCTGCGCCTTGATCTCCGCCGGCCAGGTTGCCTGCCGATCCTCTCTACGGAATTCGTTCGAACCTGATGTTGTCCACACCCGCGCGCAGCGGCATTTGATTCTCCCCGACCGCGAGGCGGAGCCGGACTGTCTGGCCCTCCCAAGGGGACAAGTCGAAGGTCACCTCCGTCGGCGGGCGACGAGCGGGGTCGCCCGGGCTTCGTCTCGAAGATGGTGGTCAGCACGTGTTCTCTCGCCGCCGAGTCCACGGGTGCGGATGCGGCGACGATGTCGATCCGGTAGTGCTGTTCGTCGTTGATCGTGTTCCGGCTCGAGATGGTCGCCCCGCTGAACCTCCCCAGGTTCACGTAGAAGACGCTGAGATGCAGCCGGTAACGGCCATCGAGCGTGACATCGCGATAGAGGATGAACCGGCCAGGAGCGTTCTGCTCGGCCACCGCGGCGAACTTGCCCTGCGGTGGATCGGGAACATCAAAGGGAGTGGCCGACTCGCTGCGCGCGGGATCGGGCGGCGTCTTGCCGTTGCTATAGGCAAACCAGCCGCCCGAGCCCCGCTCGTCTTTGCGCCAGTTGGCGAGAGTGCCCGACTCGAAATCCTCGCTGGCCCTGGACGCCGGCACGGGCTTCACGTCGTCGGCGGCCGGGATGGACGCTGCCGCGGCGCCGAGCTCCTTTCGCAAGCCCGGTATCGTAGTAGTGACCTCGTTGCGCAAACCCGGCATGTCGGATGTGAGTCGCCGCTGTTGCCTCTCGAGCGCCATCAAGTGGGCGGCGGTGAGCGCCTGTTCCGCTGGCACTTTCACATCGGGCTCGACGCCGGCGCCTTCCCAGTTTGTCTTGGTCACGGCATTGATCGGGCGGCCCTGCGGAACCGCGATGACGAACCGATCGTTGATGCGCTGTCCACCAACGGTGTGCGCACCTCCGCCCGTGGTCTCGCCGACGACGGTCGCACGCTTCAGATGCTTCAGGTTGTAGGTGAATTCCTCGGCGCCCGAGAACGTGCGCGAGCTGGTCAGGATGTAGACGTCCGTGTTGGTGAGACGCCGGCCGGGAACGTAGGGCAGCGTCCACGACTGGCGCGTCTCGTTGGTCGGCCGGGAATAGAAATCGTTCAGATGCACGGCCTGCGGCCCGACGAGATAGCTGGTCAGAAACGCGACCATGTTCGGATCGCCGCCGCCGTTCTGACGCAGGTCGAAGATGACCGCGTCGGTGCTGGACAGAAAGGTCATCGCGGCGGTGGCCGTTTCTCCAGCCATCGCCGGCGCCATGAACCCGCGCAGGTCCACATAGCCGATGTTGCCGGCCAGCCGCTCGACGCGGACGAAGCCGAAGTTCCGCCGTCCCGCGATCGTCCGCTGCCGCTCCTCGAGCGTCTGCTCCCCGCCGGACGCTGCTGGCGGCGGTGGCGGCGGCGGACCCTGCGGAATCATGTCCACACTGAGATGCAGATCGTGGCTGACCTCGCGCAGGTGCTCCGTCAGGACCTTCGCGAACTCGCGGCCGCTCGTGATGGCGTCGTATTCCTTCCGCTGCTGCCGCGCACGAATCGCTGCCTCCATCTTCTTCGCCGTTTCGGGGAAGACGTACGAGTCGTTCAGCGCTTTGAGGGCACCATCGATCACCGCATCGCGGGCCGCCGCATCGAGCGTGACGTCTGCTGGCTGTGGCGCGTTCTGTGGTCTCAGGCGCGGCCGCGTTCAGGGTACCCGCGCCGGCCGGGATGATGACGGCGACGACCAGTGCAGCGCCGAGGACGATCTTCTTTGCTGGACCGAGCGGCTCGCCGACCTCATTCCTCAGGATCGCCTCGATGCGTCTGGCGATGCTGGAGCCACCGACGCCCGACACGCACACGAGCGGCGACTCGACGTAACGCTTGCAGACGTTGAGAATCGCCTGCGCGTAGAGCGGTGGATCCCCGAAGGCACGCAGCACGTCCTCGTCGCAGGCCCGCTCGCGCTCGTCGACCAGCCGCGCGCCGATCAGCCACACGAGCGGATGAAACCAGAAGATCGCTTCGACAACCATGTGCATCGCCGCCGTGAGATTGTCGTGCCGCCGGATATGACGACAGCTCGTGCGCCACAATCGTCGCGAGCTGCGGCTGCGTCAGATGACGCTGGATGTCCGCGGGCATCAGGAGAATGGGGCGCCGCCATCCGGCAACACCGGGTTCCAGCAGGCCCGGGGCGGACCGGACCACCACTCCCGGCGGAATTGCTACATCGGGAAGTTCGAGCGGCGTGCTGGCGCGGAGGGCGGCCCGGATGCGTCGCCACATCCGAAGCCGTATCAAGGCGATCGCGGCAAACCCGATAGCCCACACGACAAGGAGCGCGACGCTGGACACGGGAGGCGCCCACGCCACACGGCCGAGCGCGGGCAGCATGGCGAATGGGATGAAGAACTTCAAGGATGCGCTGAACCAGAGCCAATACCGGACATGCGCTCCGTTTCGCCGGAATACGACCGTCAGGAGACCTGCCGCAACCGCGAAGATCGTCGATTGCCACAGATGGTCGAGCCACCCGGCGGCATCTGGCAGCACAGGCAACGCGTCTGCCCGACGTGGCATGAGGGTGGCGGCAATCTGCCCGGTGGAATCGAGCGTGTCCGGGCGAGGACGCGCGGATGGAACCGATTGCTCCAACCGGTCCGCACCGGCCGTCGCGGCGTGGGCCTCCCCCCAGCCGGCTGGCAGTCTCTGCCCGCTCGGCCAGACCAGGATCGCGGCCAGCGACAGGTGAATCGCGAGCGACGCGAGTAAGCCGATGACCCCGCTCCTCCCCGTTCCTTCGCCCGTCATTTGCGACTCCTTCCCGGGTTGGGTTGCTGCGCACGCCTCTTGATCGCCTTCTCCAACTGGCGCACGTCGTCGAGCGTCAGCTTCCCCGCCTCGGCGAGCTGCGCCATCATCGGTTGCGCTTTGCCGCCGAAGAAACTCAGTATCTCGTCGAGCAGCCGGTGCCGTGCGACGTCACGGGCGACAATCGGCTCGAAAATGTGGGCGTTGCTGATCTTTCGCACCCGCCGTACGGCCTTCTTCCCTTCCAGCCGGTAGACCGTCGTCTGAATGGTGGTATAGGCGGGACGGGGTTCGGGAAACGCCTCCTGGATTTCGCGAATGGAGGCCTTGCCCTGGGCCCAGAGGACTTCCAGGATCCGTAGTTCGAGACGTGTGAGTTTTGGCTGGACCATTCGTTCCTACTATCTGGTGGAGTGATCTACTACAAGATAGTAGCGCGAGTCAACTGGCGGGTTACTGCAGCCGCGCCGCGAGCCAGGCTCGCGCCGCCTTCCAGTCGCGTTTGACCGTGATGACCGACACCTGCAGCACTTCGGCCACATCCTCTTCGCGCAGGCCGCCGAAGAAGCGCAGCTCGACGACACGTGCGGCGCGGGGATCCGCGGTGGCCAGCGCCGACAGCAGCGTGTCCAGGTCGAGGAGCTGCTCGCTCGCGACTGCGGCGCCCCACCCCTCCACGTCCGAGAGTGGGACACGCCGCTGCTCGCCACCGCGTTTCCCGGCGACTCGGGCGCGCGCATGGTCGATGAGAATACGGCGCATCGTCTGCGCGGCAATGGCAAAGAAGTGGGCGCGATCCTGGTAGGAAATGGGCTGGCTGCCGATGAGACGCAGATAGAGCTCGTTCACGACCGCATTCGGTTCGAGGGTATGGTCCTGGCGTTCCCGGCGCAGCAGGCGCGCGGCCAGTTCGCGCAGCTGCGGCTGCACGACCGCGAACAGCTCGTCGCGGGCGTGCTCGTCTCCGGTCCGCCAGCGGCTCAGCCAGCCGGTGATTTCCGCCGCCTCGGGAATCTGTGCCACAAACGGCCTTGCCGAATGATACTGACACCCTCTGTCGTGCGCTAGACAGAGTGAGGCATCACGATGGACAAACCTTCATCGCCTTCCTCGGCGGGCGCCGCCGGTCCGGACGATTTCCGGCGGGCGCGGGTCATTTTCGAGTCCGCGCTCGATCGACCGGAGGCTGAGCGCGCGGGCGTCGTGCAGCAGGCGTGCGGCGACGACACCTCGCTCCTCGCCGCCGTGCAGGAGATGCTGCGCGCAGACGCGAAACCGCACCCGTTGCTCGATGGCGGCCAGGCAACTGCAACCGACCGGTGGCGGCCGGGCGACACCTTTGCCGGCCACTTCCGCATCATCGGGCCGATCGGGCGCGGCGGCATGGGCGAGGTCTACCGGGCCCAGGACGTGACGCTCGGGCGCGACGTCGCGCTCAAGGTTCTCCCCTCGGCAAGCCGGCCACTCAACTTCCCTCGACGACTCAACCGCGCGTTTTCGGCGGGAAGCGCAGGTGCTGGCCGCCCTCAACCATCCCAACATCGCGACCATTCACGGCCTCGAGGAAGCCGAGGGCGTCCGCGCGCTCGTCCTCGAACTGGTAGAGGGGCCAACGCTGGCGGATCGCCTCGCGGCTGGTCCCGTCCCGCTCGAGGACGCTGTCGACATCGCGCGACAGATCTCGATCGGGCTCGAGGCCGCCCACGAGCAGGGCATCGTCCATCGCGATCTCAAGCCCGCGAACGTCAAGCTGCGACCGGACGGGACGGTGAAACTGCTCGACTTCGGGCTGGCCAAAGTCGTACAGCCGGATGTCGTGGCCAGCGACGCCGCGATGTCGAGCCCGACCATCACGAGTCCGTCTCTGATTCAGCGCGGCGTGCTGCTCGGCACTGCGGCGTACGTGAGTCCCGAGCAGGCGAAGGGACGCGAGGCCGATCGCCGCAGCGACGTGTGGGCGTTCGGCGCCGTGCTCTACGAAATGCTGTCGGGGACGCGGGCGTTCAAGGGCGACGACATCTCGGACACACTCGCGGCCGTGCTGCGGGCGGACGTCGACTGGTCGCGGCTCCCCCCTTCGACCCCGCGGCTGCTGCGCCAACTCGTGTCGCGGTGCCTCGATCGAGACGTCGCTCGGCGGCTGCGCGACATCGGCGAGGCCCGCATCGTTCTCGAAGATCTTTCGCCCGGGACACCGCACGGTCCATCCGTCGAGACGCGTCCAGGGGCGCAGGTGCTTCTCTGGCGACGCCTCGTCTGGCCCGTGGCGGCGGCCATGGTGGCTGGCGCGGCGGTTGGCCGGGCATTGTGGCCGGCCCCGCGTCCGAGCGCTGCGACCGTGACTCGCTTCGCGCTCTCGATGTCGGCTGACAATACGCTGCTCGTCGATCCGCAGTCGCGCGATCTCGCGATCACGCCCGACGGCACCCGCGTCGTTTACAAGGGTGGAGCCCGCCTCGAAGGCTCGCAACTCTTCCTGTACGAGCTCGACCAACTCGACCCGAAGCCGCTCGCGGGAACCGGCATGCCGACGGGGCCGTTCGCGTCTCCCGACGGGCGCTGGATCGGCTTCTTCGAGCCTGGCAGCGCGGGCGCTGTGCTCAAGAAGGTCGCCATCGGCGGAGGCCCGGTGCAGGAGGTGTCGCGCCTCGATGGCCCGAGCCGCGGGAGCACCTGGGGCGAGGACAATACCATCATCGCGGCGTCGGGCGCACGAGCGACCGGTCTCCTCCGGATCCCGCCCGCCGGAGGTGCGCCGGCCGTCTTGACGCGGCCCAACCGGGAGCAGGGAGAGAGCGACCATTTGTGGCCGCAGTTCCTGCCCGGTGGTAAATCGGTCCTGTTCACGATCACCGCCCTCACGGGGGGCATCGACGCCGCCCAGGTTGCGGCCGCTCGACGTCGCGTCAGGCACCTGGAAGACGCTGATTCGAGGTGCGAGTCAGGCTCAGTACGTGCGGAGCGGGCATCTCGTGTACGTCGCCGGCGGCGCGCTGTGGGCCATGCCATTCGACCCGGCGCGAGTGGAGACGGTCGGGGCGGCGGCGGTGGTCGTGCCGCAGGTCGTGATCCTGCCGACGGGTGCCGCCGAATTCGACATCGCCCGCGACGGCACACTGGCCTACGTGGCGCGTGGCGGTACGAGCACGCGGCCGCGCACGCTCGTGTGGGTCGATCGTTCCGGCCGGGAAGAACCGATTCCGGCGCCAGCCCGAAACTACGCCAACGTGCGGTTGTCTCCCGATGGGATGCGCGTGGCGATGGAAATCGAAGACGAAGAGCAGGACATCTGGGTATGGCATCTCGTGCGCGGGACCCTCACACGCGTCACGACCGATCCGGGGTTGGACGACACGCCGGTCTGGATGCCCGATGGACGCCGGCTCGTGTTCACGTCTCAGGCCGGCGGCGCGCTGGGTTCGCTCTTCTGGCAGTCTGCTGACGGCGGCCGGCCCGCCGAACTCCTGCATCAAGGCACGCTCGTTCAGCGCGCTTCCGGCGTTCTGCCGGACGGCAGAGGGTTGCTTTTCTCCGAGGGCGACAATCTGATGATGCTCTCGCTGGACAAAGACCGCGGCGTCCGCCCGCTGGTGCAGGGCTCGATCGCGGCGGGGGGCGCGAACAGCGCGATCTCGCCCGACGGCCGGTGGCTCGCCTACGTCAGCATCGTCTCGGGATCACCTCAGATCTTCGTGATCAACCTCGCCCAGCCGGAGGAGAGACAGCAAATTACCCCCGATGGCGGCTCGCAGCCGCGGTGGGAAGGCAGCGGACGGGAGCTCTTCTACACGCGGCTCGACGGGACGCTCATGAGCGTGCCGGTCGGCCTTGGCCCGACGTTCACATGGGGAACATCCACGCCGCTCCTGCGAGGGCCGTACTTCGCTGGCCCTGCCGTCCTGTCGAGCGGCACCTACGACGTGACGCCGGACGGTCGGCGATTCCTGATGCTCAGGCGGGGTGGCCCCGAGCAACGATTCGAGCCGCCCACGGTGATCGTCGTGAAGAACTGGATCGAGGAATTGAAGCGGCTCGTCCCGGCAGGCCGCTGACCTGAGGTCGTCGGCAGTGGCCGACGCCCAGCCGGGGGAACCTCGATCAATCGCCGGCGCCGACGGTGTACTACTACCGCGCGAGCGTTCGTCGAGGCCGCGATCTCGAGTCGCAAGCCACACCCGATGTTGATGGAACTTGCGTTCTGGCGTAGCATCCGCGCCATGTGGACTCCAGCCCGGACGCCTTCGGTCGCGGCACTCCTCCTCATCCTCAGCGTTCCGGCGCGCGCAGAAGTGGTCAGGTTCGTTGTCGACGACCGACAAGCGTTCGCCAATCAGGGAATCCCTTACGAGAAGCTGACTGGTCGTTTCTACGGGCAGCTCGATCCGCGCCATGCGTTGAACCTGATCATCACGGACATCGAGCTGGCCCCGCCGAACGACCGCGGCATGGTCGAGTATTCCGCCACCTTCACCATCCTCAAGCCTGTCGACATGGGCAAGTCGACGGGTGTGATTGTCTACCAGGTGCCGAACCGGGGCCGACACGCGATAGAAGGCCGAGGGTTCTTCGCCGACTTCAGGGCAGCCGGTCACGTCCTGGTGGCCAGTGGCTGGCAGGCAGACATCGCCGCCGGGCCGGGTATCGAGTCGATGGTGACGCCAACCGCGAAGAACCCGGACGGTTCCAGCATCACCGGTCCGGTGATGGCGCGGTTCGTCGACATGCCTGCCGGAACGACGACCTTGCCCATCATCCGCGGCCGGGTGACCGGGACCGCCACGCCAGCGAGCTTCGACACGACGAAGGCTACCCTGACACGGCGCCCGGCTGAGGACGCCAGCCGCGTGGCCGTCGCACCCGCGGATTGGGCGTTCGCCGACTGCACCCAGAAACCCTTTCCGGGACAGCCCGACCCCACGAAAGCGTGTCTCAAAGGCGGTTTCGACCCGGCCTTTCTCTACGAGCTGACCTACGTCGCGAAGGACCCGCCGGTGCACGGCATCGGCTTCGCCGCAACCCGCAATCTCGTCGCCTTCCTCAGGAAGGGAGGCGCCACGAGTCCGCTCGGAGAGAGCGTCCGGCACACCGTCGCGCAGGGCAACTCCCAGTCCGGCAATTACCTTCGCAGTTTCCTCAGCCTCGGTTTCAACCAGGATGAGCGCGGACAGCGCGTGTTCGACGGCATGAACCCGAACATTGCCGCGCGTCAGCTCGCGATGAACATCCGCTTCGCCGCACCGAGCGGGGCGGCCGAGATGTTCGAGCCGGGCAGTGAGGGCGCGCTGTGGTGGGACGATTACACGGACACGGCGCGGGGCCGTTCCTCATCGAGCCTGCTGGCACGATGCCGTGCCAACGGCATGTGCCCGAAGATCGTCGAGACCTTCGGCTCGGCCGAGTTCTATTCCCTGCGCATGTCGCCAGATCTCGTCGGCACCCGCGCGGACCACGACATCCCGCTGCCTGCGAACGTGCGCCGGTACTACATGGCCGGCGTGCGTCATGGAGGTGGGCCAGGCGGATTCTCGGTGGATGGCACGCCTGAGTCGTGCTGCGTGCTCGCGGGGAATCCGAACTCTTCAGCCGAGGCCCAGCGCTCCCTGATGCACGCCCTGGTCGACTGGGTCGTGCGGGACGCACCGCCCCCGCCGAGCCGGTACCCGAGACTGGATCGTGGCGAGCTGGTGCCGCCCACACAGGCGGCCACCGGCTTTCCGATCATCCCTGGCCAGCCGCTTCCCGACGGCGTCATCGTGCCGCTCTATGACTACGACTTCGGACCGGGCTTCCGCAATGCCGACGAGTCTGGAATCGTGACGCTCCAGCCGCCAACCGTGCGTCAGATCCTGCCGATGCTCGTGCCACGCGTCGACTCGGATGGCAACGAAACGGCCGGCGTTCGCAGCGTGCTGCTCCAGGCGCCGCTCGGTACGTATACGGGCTGGAACCCGATCGCGAAAGGGTTCCTCAAGGGACGCATTCAGCCCCTGGGCGGCGGATTCATCCCGTTCACGCGAACAAAGGCCGAGCGCGTCGCAGCGGGCGATCCGCGCCCGTCGCTCGAGGAACGCTACGCTTCGCACGCGGGGTACGTGGCCAAGGTCCGCGCCGCCGCCACGCGCCTCGTCGAAGAGCGCTTCCTTTTGCAGGCCGATGCCGACCGGCTGATTCGAGAGGCTGAGAGCAGCAACGTGCTGCGGTAGCGGTAGCGATGTCGATGAAGGCCCGGAACCTGCTCGTCCTTCTTGCCGCCCTCGTGACAATCACGTGCGGCGCACCAGACCAGAGGCAGCAGGGCTCTTCTCCACCCCCCGGGCGGCCTCGTCGTCCGAACATTGTCATGGTGCTCGTCGACGACATGCGCTGGGACGACATGCGCGTCGCCGGCCACCCGTTCATCGACACGCCGCACATGGATCGGCTCGCCCGCGAGGGTGCCCGGTTCACGAACGCCTTCGCCACGACGCCCCTCTGTTCGCCCAGCCGGGCGAGCTTCCTGACGGGCCAGTACCCGCACACCAACGGCATCATCGACAATACGGCTCGCCCCAGCCACAACCTGCCGGTGTTCCCGCTGGAGCTCCAGCGTGCCGGCTACCGCACCGGCTTCTTCGGCAAGTGGCACATGGGCAACGACGACAGCCCTCGTCCAGGGTTCGACCACTGGGTGGGCCTGCCAGGGCAAGGGGAGGCCATCGACCCTCCGTTGAATGTCGATGGGGAACGAGTACAGACCAAGGGGTACACGACCGACCTGCTCACCGACTACGTCGAGCGATTCGTCGACCGTCCCTCCGATCAGCCTTTTCTCGTGTACCTCGCTCATAAAGCGATTCATCCCAATGTGATTCAGCGCGACGATGGGAGCCTTGTGTCGGTCGCCGGTCAGCCCGGAGGATTCGTGGCCGCCGAGCGGCACCGCGGGCGCTATGCCGGCCGCGCGATGCCGCGACGCGCGAACGCGTTCAAACCGCCGCTCGGAAAACCAGCGCTCCTTCGCCAGATCGACGGCCTGCCTCCCCTCGGCCCGAAGACGGCCACGTCCGACGAGGAAATCAGAGGGCGCCTCGAGATGCTGCTGGGCGTCGATGACAGCCTGGGACGCATCCTCGCGGCGCTCGAGCGAAAAGGCGCGCTCGATGACACCGTCGTCGTTTTCACCAGCGACCATGGATACTTCTACGGGGAGCACGGCCTCAACGAAGAGCGCCGCCTCGCGTACGAGGAGACCATTCGCATCCCGCTCATCATTCGCTATCCACGGCTGGCGGTGGCGGGCTCCACGCCGGGTGCGATGGCGCTCAGCATCGACCTCGCTCCGACTCTTCTCGAGATGGCCGGACTCGAGCCGGGCGCCGGCGTTCAGGGCCGCTCCCTCGTACCGGTACTCAAGCAGGACGCGCGAGAGTGGCGCACGTCGTTCCTTGTCGAGTACTACACCGACACCGTCTTTCCGCGCATTCGGAACATGGGCTACGTGGCCGTCCGGACCGCCCGGCACAAATACATCCAGTACCGCGAGCTCCGCGGGATGGATGAGCTCTACGACCTCGAAAGCGATCCCTACGAAGAGACGAACATCATCGGCCGGCCCGATGCGCGCGAGACTCTGCAGCAGATGCAGTCCGAGCTGCAACGCCTGCTCGAGCAGGCGAGATTGACCGCCCCCGCGCCTGCGGCCAGCCAAGGATCGCGATAGGTTCTCCTATTGCTTTCCCAAAGAAGCCGTGGCAGACTCCTTTGTAAACCAAAAGGAGTGCGGCCGCGATACCTGCATGGCCGCCCAATCGCCCGGCGGGCGGCAGCGAAGCGATGAAGAAGCACACGGACGTACGGCAGGGCACGCTGGCGCTGATGGTGCTCAAGACGCTGGACGTGCTGGGCCCGCTGCACGGCTATGGCCTCGCCCGGCGCATCGAGCAGATCAGCGGAGATCGGCTCACGCTCAATACGGGCACGCTCTATCCGTTGCTGTTGAAGTTGGAGCAGGAAGGGGCCATCGCGTCCGAGCGGGGACCTTCGGAGAACAATCGCCGGGCCCGTTTCTATCGGTTGACCAGCGTCGGACGTAAACAGCTGCGGTCGGAAACCCGGGACTGGGAGCAGACGGCGGCCCTCATCGACCGGTTCTTCGTCGTGAAGGCGGAGGACCTGCCGTGAGGTGGCTGAGGCGGTTCCTGATTCGGTTGACCGCGTCGGTTACGCGACGGCGAGACGACGAGCGATTGCGCGAAGAGCTCGAGGACCACCTGGCGCGGCAGACGGACGACAACATGCGAATGGGCCTGCCGGCCGCCGAGGCGCGGCGTCAGGCCGTTCTCAAATTCCGTGCGGTGGAAGCAATCAGGGAGGACTATCGCGATCAACAGGGCCTGCCCATTCTCGAACAACTCCTGCAGGACGCGCGCATCGCGCTCCGCAGAATGAAACAGACACCCGGCTTCACCGCGGCGGCGATCGCGACACTGGCGCTCGGCCTGGGACTCAATAGCGCGGTCTCGAGCCTGGCCTACACGCTCTTCCTCCAGCCGTTGCCAGTTGCGGACGCGTCGCGGCTCGTGTTCGTGGAGGCGACGCGGGTGGGCGCTACCGCGCGCGGCTATTCAGTGTCATATCCGGACTACGCCTACTATCGCGATCACGCCCGCGTGTTTGGCGATCTGGCCGCGCACTACTCGACGTCACCCATGAACGTCGTGACCCCCAACGGCGTCTTCAACGTGACGGGAAGCGTCGCCACGGCCAACTACTTCAGCCTGCTGCGTCTGCAGCCGGCGCTGGGCCGCTTCTTCTCCGCAGACGAAGATCGCGTGCCGGGCAGGAACCCCGTGGCCGTCCTCAGCCACGACATGTGGCGGACGAGATTCGGCGGGGACGCCGCCATCCTCGGAACGAGCGTGCGCATCAACGGCACTGCCTTCACCGTGGTCGGCATCGCCCCCGAACGATTTCACGGCATTCTCAGCGGCCAGCCGCCGAACGCCGTGTGGATCCCCACGGCGATGTTCGGCACCGGTTACCGCTATTGCGACGGGCTCGCGCGTGGGTGCGCCGTCGTCGATCTCGTCGGCCGTCTCGCCGAAGGCGCCTCGATTCAGGATGCCCGGGCGGAGATGGACGTGCTGGCGCGCCAGCTCGAAGCCACGTATCCCGAGACCAACCGAGGTCGGGGTGTGCTCGTGCGCCGGGCCCGCGGCATCCGAATCCAGGAGCAATTGGAGGACGCGCCGATCGTCGCCCTCCTGGCGGGAGCCGCCGCGCTCGTCCTGCTCGTCGCGTCGGCCAACGTCGCCGGGCTGTTGCTCGCCCGCGGCCTGCGGCGCCGGAAGGAGCTCGCGATCCGGCTCGCGCTCGGCGCCACCCGGCGCCGGCTGGTTCGTCTGCTGCTCGTCGAATCCGTCATGCTGGCCATCGCCGGCAGCGTGGCGGGCCACATCGTTGCCCTCTCATCGCTTGAAGTGCTGCGCGGGTTCTTCGGCGTCGGATCGATAGGTGCGCTCAACCTCGATCTCTCGCTCGACCCGCGCGTCGTGCTGGCGGGGATCGGCGTCGCGATCGTCACTGGCGTGCTGACCGGAGTCGCGCCGGCGCTTCAGGCCACGCGAGCCGACGCGGCGCAGGCGATGAAAGAGGAGTCGGCCGGTGCCGGCGCGCGGCGTTCGACGCTGCGCGAAGGGCTGATTGTCGTGCAGGTGGCGCTGTCGGTGGTGCTCCTCGGCAGCAGCGGACTTCTGGTGCGCAGCTTTTTCATGCTGCACCGTGGGCCGGGCTTCGACCCCGATGCCGTCGTCCTGGTACGGCTGCGGCCGAGCCTCGTCGGCTACACGAACGATCGCGCCTGGGCGTTTCAGCGCGACGCGATCGACCGGCTCGAGGCGCTGCCCGGTGTCGCCGCCGCGAGTCCGGCGAGCGTTCCACCGCTGCCCCGATGGGCCCGACCCGTTCGACCGGTACAACTCGCCGGGGATTCAGGTGATCCGTCGAACGCGCTGCAGGTGCCGACGACCTTCGTGGGCCCTCGCTATTTCAAGGCGCTCGGTGTGGGTGTCGTCGAAGGGCGCGAGTTCGACGACCGCGACAAGCCGGAAGGGCGGCCAGTAGCCCTGGTGAACGAGACGCTCGCGCGCCGCCTCTGGCCGACGGGCAGCGGCGTGGGCGGCATGGTGCGGGTGGGGCCGAACCTCTGCGAAGTGGTCGGTGTGGTGAGGGACCTGCAGTGGGTCAGCGCCCTGGAGCAACCGGACCCGATCGTCTACCTGAATTTCTGGCAGCAGGACCGGAGCAACAGCTGGTCGCAGGATTCGCGGACCCACATCAGGGTGTCCGGCGACGCCCTGGCCATGCTGCCCGAAATCCTGCGGGCGCTCGCCACGCTCGATCCTGACGTGCCGGCGTCGGAAGCGCAGCCGCTCGGCGTGAGCGTCGACTATCAGTTCGCCAAAGTGCGCGCGGCACGGACGATGCTCGTGACGTTTGGCGCGCTGACGCTGGTGCTGAGCCTGATCGGGCTGTATGCAGCGCTCGCGTTTGCGGTCGGGCAGCGGGCGCGTGAGATCGCGATCCGCATGGCGCTCGGGGCATCGCGCGCCGACGTCGGTCAGCTCGTGTTCCACCGCGGCGCGGCCATCGTGTCGATCGGCGTCGCCGCCGGCCTCGCGGCGTGTGTGATCGCCGGTCCGCTCCTCGCGCATCTGCTGTACGGCGTCAGCCCGCGCGACCCATACGCGCTCATGGCCGGACCGACGGTGCTCGCGGCCGCCGCCATGCTGGCCATCTGGTTGCCCGCCCGCCGCGCGATGGCGCAGGACCCGGTGATCGCGCTGCGATCGGAGTGAACGGCCAACCTGACGGGCGATCGTTCGCCAACGAGCGCTACTCCACGCGCAGCGCCTCGAGTGGATCGATGCGGGCCGCGCGGCGCGCGGGAATCCAGCTCGCCAGGAGCGCCACACCAATCACGAACACTGCCACGAGCGCGGCCAGACCGATAATCCCGACAGGCGGCCCGTTCCCTTGCACCGCGGAGATCACGCGCCCGCCGCCGATCCCCAGTGCCAGGCCGATGATCAGGCCGAAGAGACAGAGTCGCAGACCCCTCCCCGCGAACAATTGGACGATCTGACGGCTCTCGGCACCAAGCGCCGTGCGAATGCCGATCTCGCGGACCCGCTGCCCGACCGCGAACGCCACCACGGCGTAGAGGCCGATGGCCGAGAGCAGGAGCGCGAGCGCGCCAGCCCCGCCGGCGGCAGAGATGGCGGTGACCACGGAACGGCGTTCCGACGCTTCGGCGGCCGCGAGCGTTCGCGCGGCAACGATCGGCAGCTCCGGTGCTTCGGCGGCCGCCGCGGAGCGAATCGTGGGCAGCAGGGGCTCGGCCGCACCGTGCGTGCGGACGAGGAGGTGACTGGTGGTCACGTTCACGCGCGGCTTGTAGGTTCGCACGACGTCATCGGTGCCCGGGAGAGGGGGTACGCGCCGCTCCTGGTCTCGCGCGCCGGTGGTCGCATCGTCCACGACGCCGACGATGGTGAACGTCCCGATGCCGCGCACGTTGCGGCCAACCGAGACGAGGCGCCGGCCGATCGGATCGGCGCCGCCCCACAGCCGGCGTGCCAGGCCGCTGCCGATGATGATGGCGCCGTCATCGCCTCCAGAGCGCTGACCGCGCTCCAGGATTCCGGCGCCCTGGCCGCGCGTGGCGCTGCGTTCGGCTGCGTCGAAGTCGCGGCCGCGCACGAATCGAGAGGCCCATGAGGGGGAAGTAGCCGGCCGGCGCCGCGATCCCGCGAACCTGCTGCGGCTCCGCCAGCTCCAGACCGCCCACGGTGTCGGCAGGATGGACCTCGACGTCGAAGGAATCGACGTTCTCCTGCCGCACGACGCCTTCGACGCCCGGCACGGCGGCGAGCCGCTCCTCCAGTCGGACGAGCGTCTGCTCGCGATGGTCGTCGAGCGGTCCGTAGCGCGGATTGACGTTGAAGCGCACCTCGAGGATGCGATCGGCGTAGGGCTGCGCCGGCAGTCCACGCAGGTCCGAGCGCAGCTCCAGCAGCAACGCGCCCATGCCCAGGAGCGCGGGCTGCGTGAAGGCGATCTGGGCGACCACCAGCAAGGATTGGAGTCGCAGGCGTCGTGCGGCCACGACGCCCGCCGAGTCCTTCAGCGCCTCCTGCAACCCGACACGAGTGGCGTGCAGGGCCGGCGATAGCCCGAACAGCACCCCGGCGGCGAGAGCCAGGCTGAACGTCAACGCGATGCCGCGCCAGTCGATCTCGATCGCGAGGTCCGGAATGCTGGCATCGAAGAGACGCAGGAGCAGCCAGATCACGAACAGCCCCAGCGCACCGGCGGCCATCGCCAGCATCACGGTCTCGGTCACGAGCTGTCGGACGACGCGGCGTCGGCCGGCGCCGAGCGCGAGCCGCACGGCGATCTCGCGCCGGCGCGCGACGCCGAGACCGGCGAGCAGCGCGCTGACGTTCGTGCACGTGATCAGCAGGACGAGCACCGGAAACATCAAGGCGATCACGGGGCCGGCCGAGGGCTCCTCATCGGCGCCCGAGGGCGGAAAGTAGTTGCTGGCGAGCAGCGGGACGACGTCGGTGGACGCGACCGTGGCCCTCGACATCGTCGTCTGTTGCTCCGCCCGTGCGGCGATCGCCTGGACGGTCGGTCCCGTCTGATCGGCGCGCACGCCGGGCTGCAGGCGCGCCGCGAGGCCAAAGCGGGCGTCGTCGTAACTGGTGAGCGTCGAGGCCGTGCGCTGCACCTGCGGGCGCGTGCTGAGCGGCAGCCAGACGCGCATCTGCGACCCGCCCGTCCGCGCGCCGGCGAATCGGCGCGGCGCGACGCCGACGATCGTGACCGTGACGCCGTTGACTTTCATCGCGCGGCCGATCACGTCCGGCGAGCGCTCGAAGTGTCTCTCCCACAGCACGTGGCTGATCACGGCGACGAGCGGCGGCGCGGGGTCGGCGTCGTTCGCGTCGATCTGGAGGCCCGCGCCGAGGGCCGGGCGAAGGCCCAGCACCTGGAAATAGTTGCCGGTGACGTAGGTCGCGGCGCCGCTCTGCGGGTTCGCCTCGCGCCCGCCGACGTCGAAGACGATATCGGACGACGTCCACGCGGCGACGTCGCTGAACAGCGACCGCTCGGCCGCGTACTCCCGATACTCGGGATACGAGAACTCGCGGCCGATCGCACGACCCGGTCGGGCGCGATCGATGCCGCGGATCCGGACGAGCGACTCCTGCCGCGGGATGCCCGGCACCGGACCGCTGACGAACGACTGGACGAACATGTACAGTGCCGCGCTGAAGCCGATGCCGAGCGCGAAGATGCCGACCATCGTCGCCGCGACAATCGGCGCGCGCGCGACGTGGCGGGCCGCGAAGCGAAGGTCCTGAACCGTGTGTTCGATCACGTTCACGCGTCGCACGTCCCGGCACGCTTCCTTT
>CAWAXG010000006.1:0-27277 GCA_963785755.1 uncultured Acidobacteriota bacterium
AAAGTCACGATCGGATCGACCTTGGTCGCGCGCCGTGCCGGCAGATAACAGGCCATCAGCGTCGTGGCGGTCAGCAACAGGGCGGTGCCCGCAAACGTCACCGGATCCGTCGCGGGCATGCGGATGAGCAGGCGGTCGATCGCGGGCGCCAGCAGATACGCACCAAGGAACCCAGTCGCGAGGCCGATCCCGGTCAGGGCCAGGCCCTGCCGCACGACGAGCGCGCGGACGTTCGTCGCCGGCGCGCCGAGCGCCATGCGAATGCCGATCTCGCGTGTGCGCAGCGTCACGGCAATCGCCATCACGCCGTACAGCCCCAGCATCGCCATCGCCAGCGCCGCGAGGCCGAGCGCGCTGGAGATCTCGGCGGTCAGCCGCATCGCGCCCAGTCGCGGATCGTCATGATCGCTCGCCAGTCTGACGTCAAACATGGGCACCTGCGGATCGAGCTGCTGCGCTAGCGTGCGTGCGCCGTCGGCGACGGCGCGGACGTCGGTCGCCGATGCCGCCTGCACGACGAGCGTCATGGCCGACCCGGAGCCACGTTGATACGCCGGCACCGTCAGGATGCGTGGCGGCGTGTCGTCGCCGGACGGATCCGGGTGATGCCGACAACCTGAAGCAGTTGTGTTCCCGACTCGCTGGTGAGGACCACTCGCTTGCCAATAGCCTGGTGCTCATCGCCAAAGAGACGACGCGCTTCTGCCTGATTGATGATCGCCACGGCGCCGGACCTGTCGTTGTCACTGTCGTCGAAGTCTCTGCCTGCCGCCAGCGGAAGGCCCATCGTGCGGAAGTGCCGCGGGCCCGACGATGACGGTGTCTACTTCGAGGCGGGAGTCGCGAGTCTCGGGACTGCCTTCAACGGACAGCCATGCACTCTCGTTTCCGACGGCCTCGCCGAATGGCGGTGCGTTAACGACGGATACGCCCTCGACGCCGTGGGATCAACCGCGCTCGAGTGACCAGGTCGCGATAGAACGTGTCGACTCGCGCCTCTCCGTACGCCAGAGATTGCACGTCGAATCGCATGGAGACCAGTCGGTCCGTGCTGAAGCCTGGACCCAGCGACGTCCGTGCGGCCTGGAGGCTGCGTATGAAGAGTCCGGCGCCGACCAGTGCGACGACGGACAGCGACAATTGCCCCACAACCAGCGCGTTGCGCAGGGTCAGCCGACGGGCGCCGCTCGCGCTGCCGCTGTCGCCGGGTTTCAGCGCGGGAAGCAGGTCGATGCGGGCAGACTGCCACGCCGGCGCTGTGCCGAATACGAGGCCGGTCAGGAGCGACAGACCGAGCGCCCAACCGAGCACGCGAAGGTCCGGACTGAAGTCGAGATTGATGCCGGGAATCTGGCCGAGTGGAAGGGCGCGGCTGAGCGCCTGCGAGGTCCAGAAGGTGAGCGTGGTCGCGATGCCGCCGCCCACGACAGCAGTCAGGCCGCTCTCCGTCAGCAGTTGCCGCGCGACGCGCCATCGGCCCGCGCCGAGCGACAGCCGGATCGCCAGCTCGCGCTTGCGTGCGTTCGCCCGCGTGAGCAGCAAGTTGGCCACGTTGCCGCACGCGACGAGCCAGACCAGGATCGATCCGCCGAGTGCCAGGAGCGAGATCAGGCGCACTTGACTTGAATAGTCCTTGTGCCGCGATTCGACCTCGGGTTCGAGCGTGAACCGGGGCTTCTCATTTGCCCATGTGGCCTGAGCCAGGTTACCGGCAACGGCATTGAGCTGCGCTTCGGCGGCGGTTCGGCTCACGCCGCCGGGAAGACGGCCAAAAATCCGCAGCTGACCCCCATCCCTCAAGGGACCGCAGTCCTCCCCGGGACGCTTCTCGAAGGTGGGAGGAGGGTCGGCCGTCGGACGATTCGTGCCCGTTATCTTTAGCCACTTCTTCGCTGGGTCAGTTGGTTTGCAGAACTGGACGTAGTTACGCAGGCCGGGGTTGTACCACTGCGCATCTGCGCCGAGCTGTCCCTGCATCATGAGCGGCGCCCAGAACGCCGTCACCTCGCCGAAGTTCGTGCCGGTAAACGACGCCGGTACGATGCCGATCACATTGAATGGGTTGCCGTTGAGCTTGATAAGCCGGCCGACGACGTTCGGGTCAGCGGCGAGCTGGTTCTTCCAGAACGCTTCGCCGATGACCGCGACGGGATGCCCATTCGGCGTGCGGTCGTCATCGTCGGTGAACAGGCGGCCCTGACTGGCGCGCACGCCGAGGAGCGTGAAGTAGTTGCCGCTGACGACTTCACCCTGGAGTCGGCCCGCATATGTCAGGTCGCTCGTCTGAGACTTCGGCACATTCACCGGCCGCTTGACCGTCCAGGTCGCCAGCAATCCCTCGAACATCGTCCTGGCTTCTCGCAGGCTCTTGTAGGCCTGGTAGCTGTGTTTGGGGAGGTGCGGGTCTTGGTACCGATCGCTGCTGTTGAAGATCTCGAGGACCTCCGCCGGCTCTTCGATTGCCAGGGGCCGGAACAGCACGGCGTTCACGGCGCTGACGGTGGTGGTGGTCGCGAGGATGCCAATGGTCAGCGTGAGCACGGCGACCAGCGTGAAGCCCGGAGATCTCACGAGCATCCGCGCGCCGTACGCGAGATCCCGTCCGAAGCCGCCCAACGGCCGGAATCGGCGCCGCTCGCGATGGGCTTCGATAGTTTGCGTCACGCCTCCGAATCGCGCGAAGGCCAGGCGGCGCGCCTCGTCGGCCGGAACGCCCTGACGCGCGAATTCCTCTGCGGCTTCGGCGATGTGCGCGTCGATTTCGGCACGCAGCTCCCGTTCACGTCTGGCGTCGCCGACGACGAGACCGCGCAGGCGCGCGAGAAAGATTCGCAGCGCGGTCACGATGGCTCGTCCTGAATCTTGAAGAACCGCGCGACGATGCCGGTCGCGTGCTGCCAGGCCGCCTCTTCCGCCGCGAGGTGTTTCCGGCCGGCTTTGGTGAGCGCGTAGATCTTGACCGCGCGCCCGCTGTCAGATTCGCCCCACGAGGACCGAATCCAGCCCGCCTGCTCCAGCTTGAGCAGGGCTGGATACAGCGTGCCTTGATTCAGCACCAGGTGGTCGCCGCTGATCTGCTCGATGCGTCTGGCGATGCGATATCCGTGAAGGGGACCGAGCGCTTCGAGTGTCTTGAGAATGATGAGACCAAGGCTGCCGTAGAGCACGTCGGTCATATGTCGGCAGGTACCTATGGAGCCGTCGACTGTCAACATGTGCTGCGCCCATCAGTTGATGTGGATCGACGAGTCGGCAATCTCCGCGAAGTCAGGGCAGGGCAAGGAGACGGAAAACAGCATCCCTTCGCTGAAGCGTGAGGGCAATGGCTTGCCAGAACCGCGCGAGTTGGAACCAACTCGCAGAATGGCGGCGGATTCAGACACTCCGGCTCGCCGCCTGGAGCCAGGCTGAAAGAAGAGTCGTTGGACCCGCTAGAGGCCTTGACCCGCTCGATTCTGAGCATTTGAGTCAAGTTTTCGGGTCAAGGCCGTCCGCGCGTCAGCGCGGCGTAATCAAAGCAATGCAACCTGGCGAGGCGGAGCCTCTTGACGGTCTGAGGCGGAGCCTCGCTAGAATTGCCACAAACGATGGCAACCGATCCCTACACAGGGCGCGGCATCTGGACTGCGACCGTCCCGCAGTTGGATGTTGCTCTGTCATGTATTGCAAGGAGGCTCCCGTGCGTGTTCCGTCCGTAATGGCGATCGGCCTGGCAGTGCTCTCCGTGGCGTCCGCCGGCGCCCAGATTCCGGTTGGCGCCCCTGAAACGTTCAGCACCACCGTTGAGGTCAAGACCGCGTCTGGTCCGATTTCTGCGCCCATCCAGATTCACATCCAGCGCTACACGCCGGACTTCGACCGCAAGGCGCTCGAGAGCGCGCTCGCGCACGGCGGATACGCGTCGTTCGTCGCGGCGCTGCGGAAGGCGCCCGAGGTCGGATCGGTCGCGGCCGGCGACGGACAGTTTGCCATTCGGTATGCCCGCGAGGAGAAGACCGCCAAGGGACGGACGATCGTGGTCGTCACGGACAAGGCCGTGTTCTTCGTCGGCGGCGGACGTGCGAATGCCAAGACGCGTACGGGCTATGAATCGGCGCTGATCCAGCTGGTAGTGGACGCTGCCGGAGCCGGCAGCGGGACCATGGCGGCCGCGGCACGAGTCAAGCCGGGCGGCGAGACGGGCGTGCGAATCGACAACTACGCCGAGGAGCCGCTCGCCTTGACGAAGGTCACCCGGAAGACACCTTAGACGGCTCGACCGGTAGTCCGCGCAGCCGTTCACCGCTGGCTGCCGTAAGTAATCGTTCGCGTGAGGCCGACGGTCCTCCAGGCCGCGCCATCGCGGCGGAAGTAGACCCGCACCGGGTCCCCCCATGCGGGATGATCCGCCTGCTCGCTCCAGATCGTGGCCTCGATGAAGTCGGCGCTCGCGATCAACGACGCGGGTGCGGCCCCGCGGGGTTGCGTCTGCTTCTCGACCGAAGCCCTCTCGCTGCTCCCGGATTGGTTGTCGAAACGGGCCCAGGCGATGGTGTAGGTGCCGTGCGTGGCGACGCCGGCGGCGACCGCGGCATTCGCGAAGCTGAGTGTTCCCGATGCGTCGAGTGACACATCCACGATCGGGTTCACACCGTTCAACCAGGTGCGCCCGATGATGTCCCGGCGCCGGGCGAGCGTCCGCGTCAGGTATTCCACCGCCTGCGGATCGTCGTATCCCGCCTGCTCGACGATGGCGCGGATCGCGCCGTCGGAAAACTGCGAGACCAGGCGCGCACCCCAGAAAGCATCGCCGATCACTCGACGCGCAAGGCTTCGATCGGATTGATTCGCGCAACGCGCCGCGCGGGGAGATAGCTCCGCTATAATCCCTGGACTTCACCCGTTGCCTCTGAAGCCCGGAACCCGACTCGGCCCTTACGAAATCCTGTCGCTGGTCGGCGCGGGTGGAATGGGAGAGGTGTACAAATCCCGCGATACGCGGCTCGATCGCACCGTCGCCGTCAAGATCCTCCCACCTGCCTTTGCGGCCGACGCGCAGTCGCGTGAGCGCTTCGATCGCGAAGCCCGCGCGATTTCCCAGTTCGACCATCCGCATATCTGTGCGCTGCACGACGTCGGCGAAGAGGCCGGGACGGCCTACCTCGTCATGCAGTACCTCGAAGGCGAGACGCTCGCCGATCGGCTGGCGAAGGGCCCGATCCCGATCGGCCAGGCGCTCACCATCGCGATCGAGATCGCGTCGGCTCTCGACCGAGCCCACCGGGCGGGCATCGTCCATCGCGATTTGAAGCCCGGCAACATCATGCTCACGAAGGTGGGCGCGAAGCTGCTGGACTTCGGTCTGGCGAAGTCGAGCCCGCTGGTGGTCGCGGGCGCCGCCGAATCGACCCTCGCGGCCACGACCCCCAATCTCACGGCACAGGGTGCGATTCTCGGCACATTTCAGTACATGGCACCGGAGCAGATTGAAGGCCGCGAAGGCGATGCCAGGACCGACATCTTTGCGTTCGGCGCGGTGCTCTACGAGATGGTCACGGGGACGAGGGCGTTCAGCGGAACGACCCATGCGAGCCTGATTTCCTCGATTCTCAAGGACGACCCGCGACCCATCACCGAGCTCCAGCCCCTGACACCGCCGCTGCTCGATCACATCGTGTCCCGCTGCCTCGCGAAGGATCCCGACGAGCGCTGGCAGGGTGCCAGTGACTTGACGCGCGAGCTGCAGTGGATCAGCCAGACCGGTGCACTCGGCCGGGGAACGGTTCCACCCCACCCGCCAGGCAGACCCCGCGCGCGTGTCGCGTTCGCGATCGGCATGGCGCTCGCGGGTCTCATTGCCGGTAGCGCGGCGACCCTGATGATGACGAGGTTCGGCAGCCCGCGATCCGGCCAGCGGCAGCTGGACATCGCGCGCTCCCTCGTCAGCATCACGCCTGCCGAGCATCTGCAGTCCATCCCCACCGATCGCACCACGAACGAAGGACGTCCGAGCCGAACATCGATGGTGTGGTCGCCCGATGGACGATCGATCGTGTTCAGCGCGTCCTAGGCGACCGGCAGCAGCTTTACGTCCGGGCCATGGATCAGCTCGCGGCGACAGCCGATGGCGGGCACAGAAGGGGGGGCCGCTCCGTTCTTCTCTCCGGATGGACGCTGGGTAGCATTCTGGAGCGGCGGCGCCCTGAAGAAGACGCCGGCCGACGGCAAGGGGCCCGCGACGACAATCTGCGAACTATCGTCAGCAGTCGGCGCAAGCTGGGGCGCGAACGACACCATCATCTTCTCCCGAGGGCAGCTCGGCTTGTGGCGGGTGCCCGCCGCCGGCGGGACGCCCGAGGTCATCGCCGCGCCCGACACCGGAAAAGGAGAGCTGAAGTACCTGCTGCCGCGGATCCTTCCTGGCGATCGGACGGTGATTTTCACGGTCACTCATACGCCGCTTCCCACCTGGGAGGATACGGAGATCGTCGCGCAGTCGCTCCAGACGGCGAACGGAAGGTGCTCGTGAGCGGCGCCGCTGACGGACGCTATCTGCCGTCGGGACACCTCGTGTACATCCGCCGCGGCACGCTGATGGCGGTGCCCTTCGATCTCGAGCGTCTCGAGGCGACCGGCGGCGCGGTGGCGCTGATTGACAACGTCATGCAGTCGGCGAACGCGACGTCTGAGGTGTTCGACATCGGCGCCGGGCAGTTCGACGTCTCGCCGGCTGGAGCGCTGCTCTATCTGCCTGGCGGCATTTTTCCCAGCCCGGAACGGTCACTCGTCTGGGTGGATCGGACGACGGGCACGGTAGAGCCGCTCCCGGTGCCCGCGCGCGCGTATCTCTCGCCGCGACTCTCGCCCGACGGGCAGCGTGCCGTCTTCTGGACGCAAGGAGACCGCAACATCTGGGTGCACGATCTCGCGCGCGGAGTGCTGACGAGGCTGACGTCCGAGGGACGGAACGCGCGGGCCATCTGGACGCCGGACGGCAAGCGCGTGACCTACGGAGCCACGGTGGGCGGCAATGAGAATCTCGTCGTCAGGCCGGCCGATGGCAGCGGCCCCGTCGAGCGGCTCATGACCAGCCCCGACCTCCAGGTCGCGGCTGTCTGGTCGCCGAGCGACTCTGCGCTGGTGTTCGTCGAATTCCGCCAGAAAACCGGCAACGACATCCTGGCGATGCTGCCGTCTGGCGATCGCCGGCCGCGTCCGATCGTCGAGACCCGCTTCCCGGAGGCATATCCCGACTTCTCGCCGGATGGCCGCTGGCTCGCCTACGCGTCAGAGGAGTCCGGTCGCTCAGAAGTGTATGTCCAGCCGTATCCGGGGCCAGGCACGCGGCATCAGGTATCGACCAATGGAGGCACCGGACCAGCGTGGTCGCGCGATGGACGCGAGTTGTTCTACACCACTGCGCCGGCGATTGGTGGGCAGGCCGCGTTGACCAGGATGATCGCGGTTCCGGTCACGGTGAAGCCAACCTTTACGTTCGGTGCACCACGTCAGCTCTTCGAAGGCCGATACGGTGCAACGGCTCTCATCCGGTCCTACGACGTCACGGCAGACGGCCGGCGGTTCCTGATGGTCCAGCAGAAGGAGCGTCCCGCGGCCGTTGTCTCGGAGATGATCCTCGTGCAGAACTGGCTCGAGGAGGTAAAGGCTCGCGTGCAGGTGAAGTAGCGCCGCCCGCGAGGAGGCAGGCTGTCTGGCTGTACACGAGCTGGACCCGTCCGTGGGTGCAGCTTAGATTCTCTCACAGCGGCGAGCGCGATGATCCGGGCGTCAGGGGACCAGGTCGCTTTCGCCGGTGAAGGGCCGCTGCCCGGTGGCCATCTCGTAGAGCACGACACCGAGCGAGAACAGGTCCGACCGCGCGTCGAGAGCTTTCCCCTCGGCCTGTTCCGGTGACATATACGCGATGGTGCCGAGAATGTGTCCCTCCCGGGTCATCGGGGAGGCGTTGGCGTTGTCCCCGGTCAGCGTCGCTGCGGACGACGCGCCGAGCGGCGCTTGCACCATCTTGGCCAGACCAAAGTCCAGCACCTTGATGCGACCGGCCTGCTCGCCCTCGCCGAGCATGATGTTGGCTGGCTTGAGGTCGCGATGTGTAATCCCCTTCTGGTGGGCGGCTGATATCGCTTCCGCGACGGCGATCCCGATCGTCAACACTCGATCGAGCGGGAGGCCGCCGGGCAGCAGCAGCAGGTCCAGTGACCGTCCTTCCACCAGTTCCATCGCGAGAACCACGATGGAATCCGCGTCTTCCACGGCGTGGACCGTGACGATGTGCGGATGGTTGAGATAGACCTCCCCCATTCCGCCGGCCCCGAGCAGGGACACGATTTCGTACGCGCCGAGGCGGGTACCGGGACCGAGCGGCATAGCGCTGAATTCTGCCACAACGAGAAGATTCTCGATGGGCGCTCAGCGATCAAACGGTTGACCGCTCTCTCATCGCAACCCGACGCTAGTGGACGGCTTGATGCTCGGAGTCGCGTCGGCCTCCAGGTCGCCGAGCACGAACTGGACGCCGCCGAGGATCAGCGTGGCCAGGGCGGGCGTGGCGAACAACGTCGGGGTGTGGCCGAGCGCGCAGTTGAACACCCGGCCCTTTCCATAATTCCTGATCCAGCTCAGACCGTAATCTTTATCCGGCCGGACGTTCCACGTGCTCATGTCCGATTTTTCCGTATCGAGGCTGAGCAGCACGTGCAGCTTCGCGCGCGAGAACGGGCCGGTGGGCAGGAAATGATAGAACTCGTCCTCGTAGATGAGTCCCTTGCCGCCGAATGCGCGGGTGAGCGGGCTGGCCGGATCATCGATCTTGATCGTGGCCTGCTCGACACGGTGCGGGCCGTCGGCGGCGCCGATCATCTCCGAGAACTCGGGCAGGATCATCGACGCGTAGGTGGCGCCGTGAATGCCCGCCAGGCCTCCGCCCTCGCGGACGAACCGGGTGAGCCCGGCCAGCACCTCGGGATCGGAAAACAGCTCGCCCGCGGTGCTGTTGAGGAATACCGCGTCGAACTGGCGGATGGCCGGGTATTTCAAATTGTTGAGATCGTTGTTGAACACCGGCTCGAAGGCGCCGGTGTTTTTTCCCATCAGGGTGAGCGCGAGATTCGCGTGCGCGGCGGTCTTGTGATAGTAGCCGCCTTGCGGACACAGGTCGATCACCAGGAGCTTGCGGGGCTTCTTCGGTTTGGCGAGAGCCTGGCGAGGGAGGCCCGCTTCGATGGCTTCGCGCTCCGCGGGCGGCACCTGATCGATGGAGGTGCTGGGGGTCTTCCGCGAAATCTCGTTCACGCGGTAGCCCATCGCCGGAAGCAGGGCCTTGGAGATCGCGGCGATCGAGGCCTGATCGGCCGCGGCAACCGAGACGAACAGCGGGGTCACGGGCACTCTGGGGCCGCCGCAGTTGGCGCACTTCCAGGGCCATTGCGGAGCCTCCGGCGGCTGGAGTCTGCTCAGCTCGAGCAGCACTGCATCGGCGGCGGCGATGGCGCGGCGGTCCTCGAAGCTCACCGCCATCAGCCTGCCGTGCACCGTGCGCAGCGCCTCTTCCGGCCGCACGTTCTCGCTCATCCACGCGGCGACCGAGGCCGCCACGCCGATCCGCTGGCTGCGGCCTTCGAGCGACTTCAACATGCCTGTCGGCTCCCAGTACGCCGGCGTCTGGCTCCTGGATCCATTCACCAGCGCCACGTTCACACCCGTTTCGCCTGCCAGCGCATCGAGCTCGGGAAGCGCCGACGGATCCGGACTCGCCAGGATCATCTCCACGCCGAGCAGCTTTGCGAATTCGAATATCTTTTTTCTTCCGGCGGCGTCGGGCGGCAGCTTTGGCACGCGGTAGGCGGTCAGGCGAAGCCGAAGCTCGGCCAACCGGTGGACGACCCGCGACGCGTCGTCCGGGGACATGTTGAAATCCAGGTCCTGGGGCGAGACTTCCAGATATCCGAACTGGAGCGCGTCCACTTTCCCCGCGGCCTCGTGAAAATCCGCCGCCCCCACCGCCGACGCCGGCAGCCCCACCTTCCAACCGAGCATCGGCGTCGCCGCGCCGGCGATCACTTTGTACGTGAAATCAGGCGGGCGCACGGAGACCGATGGCGGAGCGGCGGCGCGCTGGGCGAGGGCCGCATGATCCAGGCCGACGGCAATCGCTGCTGCAGCGAGAAATCGAAGTCGTCTCAAAACATCCTCCGGTCGGTTGATCCCTATTTCCTCGCGCTTGGGCTGTCGTCAGTCTTCAGGTCGCCAATCGCGTACTGGATGCCGGCGAGAAAATGCTTCAACAGCGCGGGCGTCGAGAACGCCGCCGGGTTGTGACCGAAAATCGTGTTGAAGACGCGGCCCTTGCCGTACGGCTTGATGAACGACATCGGGAAGTCCTTGTCCGCCTTACGTGCCGGCCAGAATCGGCGCTTCTCGTTCTCGAAGTCGCTCTTGTCGGTATTGATGCTGAGCAGGACGCGCAGCTTGTCCCTCGAGTAGTGGTCCGCCAGCTGGTAGACCTCGTCCTGCGCGGTGAACTCCTGGCCGTTGAATGCCGCGTTCACCGGGTTGGTGGGATCCTCGACCCGGATGGTGATCGTGTCGCGCGGTCCCCAGGGATGGCCGCCGTTCTCATAGCCGCCGACCATCTCGCCAAATTCGGGAAACTGGCCGTACTCGGGATACTGGACAAAGGTGGCCGCGCCGCCGGCATGGAAGGCCACGAATCCCTTGCCATCTCGCACAAACGAGAGCAGCGATTGGCGCAACTTCTCGTCCGTGGTGAGCACGCCAGTGGTGTTGTTGAAGACGATGGCGTCGTACTGCTTCAGGTTCTCAGCGCTCAGCGACTCGACCTCCTTGCTGAGAACCGTTGCATACGCGCCCGTCTTCTTTCCCAGGCCCTCAATGGCGAAGTTGCCGTACAGGAGGGAGGCATGCACGTCCGGACGGCGTCCGGTGCTGTTGACATTCACGTTCATGAGCAGGACCTTGCGCGGGCGCATCGGCTTGGCCGGCGCGACAGCGGGCAGGGCCGCATCGATCGCGGCCATCTCCTCGGCGGTCAGCGGCGGGAGCACGCGAGGTTCGCCGCCCGGTGGCCCGCCACGCTGCGCGGGCAGCGTGACAGCTCCGACAGCGACCAGTATCGAGCCAATCAGCAGACACTTCATCCAGTACTCCCCCTGCTCTGAGTGTGTCGCATCATAAACGCCATGAGCTGCGCGTCCTAACGTCTTGCGACAGATGCGCGGGTCAACCGTACTGTCGCGACAGGTCCGCGACATGGCTCAGGGCGTCTTCGGGACGAGGAAAACGACTCGAAAACCTCGCGGACACGCGCTTCGCGATCTCACCCACCGAGACGCCGTCGTTCATCCATTCCAGGACAACTTTCACGATCCGGCCGTCCACGTTCAGCGCCGGTGTATAGCTCGACGCCATTTTCTTCAGGTTCGCTGGTGAAAGGGGCGTTCCAAAGAACGTTGACTGGGAGAAACCCGCTTTGTCTTCGCCGGACTGTTCCTGGTTCTGAACGCGGGTCTTCCAGCTCCAGATGTAGGCACTGCCGATCAACGTGGCTTCCAGATCGACAGTCACGAGATCTCCACGTGCCAGCACGACCGGCGACGGCCAGGGAAAGAAGGTCGTTCCATAGATGCGCATGGGCCGGATGGCATCGGGGGCGTCCGGTGCGGTGGACAGGTACACGCCATCGGACACCGTCCGATCGAAGCCGGCGACGAGCCCATGACCTGTTCCGGGCCGCGTCACCGTCCATGACAGGCTGGCGCGAACGTTCGGATCCTCGACGACTCGATAGTCAAGCGGGCCCCAGCGTTGCAGGCTCGTCAGCAGGTTGTCGGTCGTCACTTTGCGACGGCTCCACGCATTGACGGCGAGGCGGCGGGCGGCCTCCATGTCGAAGCCGAAGCCGTTGTCGGTCCAGGGACCCGTGTCTGCAACGTACCACTCGTGTGCCTCGACCACCGCGGCCCAGCCAACGTCCTGCTGAGGAATCAGCACGCCGCCTGGCGCGAGAAAGCGGGCGCGCGCATCGACGATCGACGGAATATGCCGCTGGAACCAGGGCAGGACGCCGCCGAGATCGGAGACAATCACGTCGGCGCGTTCAGGCAGCGTAACCTGGGTCGAGATGGCCTGAATGAACTCGATCCGATCGGCGTAGCCGTTCGCCGCGGCAATCTCCCGCGCCACCTGGATCGCATCGTCTGGCTCGATCGCGTAGACGCGACGAGCACCATGACGACACGCCAACAGGGCACAGATTCCGGTGCCCGTCCCGATATCGATGACGACCGCCCCCGGCTTGATCGCCTGGCCGAGGGCCCGGGCGAACGCACCCATTCGCGTGGCGTCGGCGATCATCGCCCCATAGTCGGCGATGGTGTACATGCGAGGGCCTCATAATCGTCGAGGATGCGGGCGCAGAGCCCTGAGATGTGCGCTGGACCTGTGCGCGATACGACACATCGCACGGGCACGCTGCGCACAAGTTGAACAAGAGACTCGAGCTCCTGCGCGCGCATCGCCGCATCCAGCAAGTAGCCGACGTACGTGTTCGCCAACAGGGTCAGCAGACACTCACGTCCCCGCAGCTCTTCAATGCTCGGCTCCGCATCCGAGGATCGCCCAGCGAGCACATAGATAGCGGCGAGCGGCAGTGTCCGCTGCTCGAAGCGATAGCCGTTCTGCGTCAGATCGAGCGCCCGTTTGTCCCACGTTGGCGTCAGGGGCGGCAGCGCCACTTCAGATCCGTAGAGCAGGGCAACCGAATCGGGCCACAGGCGCAGTTGAGGATATGCGGGCAGGACGCGCGGGGACTCATCGAGGTCCGGGGCCAGGGCGACGATGTCGTCGGTCAGGACCGGATGATTCATGCGCCCAAAGGCGGCAGCAGTCGTGGACTTTCCGGCGTTTGGAGGACCCACAAAAGCAATCGCGCGATCGCCGACCGTGACCGCGCTCGCATGCAGGCACGCGATCCCCCGAAGCCGCAGCACCAGGCCGAGGACTGGACCCAGGAGGTAGGTCGCGGCGTCCGCCAGCGTCAACGAATCCGGCCATGTGGCCCAGACCTCGCTGCCCTCGCCGTCGACGAAAAACTCAGTGCCATCGGCATAGAGCAGCCTGAAGTATGCGCCGTCAGCGGGCCTCCACACCCGCAGCACGGGCCTTTCTTCTTCGCGCTCGCCACTCACATACCAGGGGCGATCAGGCAGGTCGCCGATCCCGGGCGCGGAGGGCGGGACACCGAACCAGATCGCGGTGTCCGTGAGAGAAACGGCTGTAGCCGGAGTCAGGCCAGGAATCGGCCGGTTGGCGCGTAATGAGAGGCCAAAGGCTGAATAGGAGAATGCCATGGATCCGTCGGACGCTTGACTGACGAGCGTCGGGCGTAACGTGTCAGCTGGTCTTGGCGTTCGTCCTTGAAAACCCCGTCCGACTCCCCCATCATGCCGACGGCGTCTGTCACGGCACGGATGTCGCCATAGACCTCCAGCCGTGGGGTCTCGTACGGTTTTCTAGGAGGTTCATTTTCCTTGAAGCGTGTCGACCTGGTAGTCATCCGAGATCTCCTCTTCGAACTGCGTCGCCGGACGCCCACGCTTCAACCAATAGTTGAGACACAGCGGCCGCACGTGTAGCCAGGAATCGTCGGGGGCGCATGCTCCAACCAACCGCGGGATCGCTTTTCGATCGATGTACCGGGCCAGCTCGGGTATCGGGGCGAACCGATCCACCCATTGGAGATCCGGCTTCCGAAGATGGGCGAGCAACGGATCACCCGCCAGAGGCGCCTTCCGACGGGACCGTATCGGATCCGGAAGAACACCACGCATCGCCAACCGTAGAAGCTGTTTGTCGATGCACCACGGCAGTGGCGGAATGGCCAACAAGTAGTTGACGAGCCGCAAGTCGAGAAACGGATATCGACCCTCGACCGGAATACGGGTGACACCTGGGTCGAGCGACTCAAAATACCATGGCCAGGGTGCCGTCGCCAGCCGCCCATGTGCCTCCGGCCGCAGCGGGTGATCGGTCAGTTCGAGTGCGTGCCATTCGGTCCATCGCGCGCGCAGGCCGAGACGATCGGAGAAAACCGCGTTCAGCCATGCGGGATACGACGGAGGCTGTGAGCCGTGTCCCAGCCACTTCTCAATCCGGGCGCGAATACCCACACCGGGACGCCGGCGATGGACCACGAGAGACCGTGTGATGTCGGCGAGCAGCTCGAGTGACCGCATTCTGGGCAGCAGATCGACCAGATACGAACCCCACAGGACCTCGTCACCGCCTTCTCCGCACAGCAACACCCGACTGTGCGACGCCGCTCGCTCGAGTTGCCGCATCCGCATCACAAGAAAGAGATCGTCGGTGGGTTCTGGCGCCCGGAAGTCAGCGCGGTCCCAGCCGTCAAACGGCAAGTGACTATCCGCCGGGAAAAAGTCGACCTCAACGCCCAGCGCGTCTGCGGCTATCTGCGCGTACCGGCGCTCCTCGTCTCGAATCAGGGTGTCGTAAACAATGGTGTGAGCGCGGAGCTCGAAGGGGGTGCCGCCTTCAGAGAGCAGCTGCCGGGCGGTCGCGGTGATCGACGTCGAATCAAGACCTCCACTCATCCAGACGCCTGCACGATTCATCCGGAGCCGATCCGAGACGGCAACCCGCAAGACTTCCTGAAAATGATCGACGTATTCCTGAGCACGCTGGTATCTGATCCGGCCGTTCGTCGGCAGCGTCCAATACCGTTTGAGATTGGTCGCGCCGTTCTGGTAAGTCAGGCTATGCGCCGGTGCGAGGCGCTGCACATCCGTAAACGTGGTGGTCGTCGGCTCGGCGTTGTAGCCGAAGAGCAGAAAGTCCCCGATGGCAAGCGCGTTCAACGAGTCGCCAACGTCCGGATGCAGGCGGACGCAGTCCAGGGTGTTGCTGAAGATGAAGCCGTCCCGGACCTGCGCGTAGTAGAACGGCTTGACGCCGAAATGGTCGCGAGCGCAAAAAAGACGACGGGTGCGCGCGTCCCAGATTGCAAACGCAAAGTCGCCGAGCAGAAAGTTGACGCACTCGTCCGCCCAGGCGTGGTACGCGTGCAGAATCAGTTGCGCATCGCTCGCGGATCGAAGACCGACGCGGCCCCGCGATTCGAGCAGCGTGACGAGATCCGCCCGGCCATCCACGCGCGCGTCCGCTGTAATCCATACCTGGCCGTCCAGGCTCACCGGTTGGCCGTCGTCGCGCGGCTCGCACGTCGTGCGCAGCAGCGTGTGGCCGAAACCCACCGGACCGCCGAGCCAGACATTCCGTCCATCCGGACCGCGATAGGCCAGGAAGGCGGTCATCCGGCGCAACCGTCGTTCGTCAACCGGTGCGCCGTGCCGGCTGACGATCCCGACAATGCCGCTCATGAAGGCGGCTTCGGTTCGACGAGGCGCGCGTCCGCGAGGCGCCCGACCAGTTCGAGCAAGTCCTTCTCGAGCTGCTCTGGAGTGGCGTCATATTCCCGGCACAGCTCGTCGAGAACGGCATCGAGCCGGCCATGCTGCTCGATCAGGCACCAGATGCGTGTCCCAACCGCGTTGAGTCCGAAATATGTTCCGCTCTCCAGGTTCAGAATGACGGCTTCGCCATCCAGGTCGCGGAACATGACGTCCTTGCTGCGGGTGAACGCGCTGTCGAGGGAGAGTGAGCGCATAGGCGCTCCTGGCATATTATCGCGGGACACTCCGCGGGGACATGCCGGGCTCCGCAGTCAACTTCAGGGCCTGGCTTCTGCCGGGCGAGCTGTGGTCTGAAACGTGGACGACTACGCGGTTGTGAATCTCTCGAACTTCAAGGTGCTCACCCCGGTGAGGTCATCGTGATCGGCACGGCTTCCGCTGCAACGACGACGGGGCTCCTGGCTGCACTGCTCAGGGGCGAAGCGATTCCGTGGAGCGCGTTCGAGATCGAGCCTGAGGCTTTCGTGCGGGTGTGCACCGAGCGGGACTTGACGGGTCTCGTGTTCGAGAGGCTGCGCCGGTCGGATGTTGCCCGCCACTGGCCAGCGCCAATCTGCGAAGCGCTCGAAAGGGAAGCCCGATGGCAGACGGCCAACGAGCTGCTGCGCGAGAAGGAACTGGTTTCGGTCTTCGACGCACTCGCGGCCGAAGGGATCTTCCCCATCGTCCTGAAGGGCTCGGCTCTCGCCTACAGCCTCTACAACCATCCCGCCTCGAGACCTCGCGTTGACACCGATCTGCTGATCAGGCGGCACGACGTGGACACGGTTCGCCGCATCATGACCCGGCGCGGATACACCGCGCCGCTCTATTGCGACGGCGACCTGCTGTTCTGTCAGTTCCCGTTGGACAGGACAGACGAGTTTGGTGCCGTCCACGCGTTCGATTTCCACTGGAAGATCAGCACACAGCCGGTCTTCGCGGACCTGCTGGTCTTCGACGAGGTCGCCGCGGGCGCCGTGGCGGTTCCTGCGCTTGGTGCTCATGCCCGGACCGCCGGACCGCTTCACGCACTGCTCCTCGCGTGCATTCACCCGGTCATGCACCACCGGAATGTCGAGTCGCTCATCTGGATCCACGACATCCATCTGCTGGCGTCACGGCTATCGGCCCAGGAATTCGACCGCTTCGCCGAGTTGGCCGCCGTCAAGCGAGTGTCGGCGATCTGCGCGCATCAGCTCAACGCTTCACGCAAGTGGCTGGGAACACGAATTCCCGATTCCGTCATCACGACGTTGGCAGCGGTTCACGATCAGGAACCGTCGGCGGCCTACCTTCGACCGAACCGCCGGTGGAGCGACGAACTGATCTCGAGCATCGGGGGGCTGTCACGCTGGGGCGATCGCGTGCGGCTGCTGCGCGAAGTGGTCCTTCCGGATCCGACCTACATGTTGCAGGCGTACAACCTGGAGCCGTCACGGTTCAGCGTCGTTGTACTACCGGTCCTCTATCTTCACCGTTTCGCGGCCGGAGGCTGGCGGGTGCTGACGGGACAGAAGTGAGCCCGGAGCCCAGTCCTGTCTGGCTCGTCTATTACGCGGTGGTAGGGTAATGTTTGGCACGTTGCCCGCAGCCTCGCGGGCCCGCGCCGCCTGGAAGGAGACCCCATGCCTACCTACATCGTCCTCGGTCAATTCACGGACCAGGGCATCCGGAACGTCAAGGACACCCCGAAGCGGGCGCAAGCCCTCAAGGACATGGCGAAGAAGTTCGGTGCGACTGTCACTGCGGTCTACTGGACGTTGGGTCAGTACGACATCGCGACGATCGTGGACGCACCGGACGACGCGTCGGTCAACGCGCTGCTCCTGAGCGTCGGTACGCTCGGCAACGTCCGAACCCAGACGCTTCGCGCCTTTTCGGCCGACGAGATGGGCCAGATTCTCGGCAGGATGGGGTAGACAGGGCAACCGATGGCAGCTCATCCAATCAGGGGCCTGCCGACGTTGCCTCTGCCTTCTGAGAAGCGTTCCTGAGGGCGTTCCGACGCTCGAACAAAACTGTCGTTCGCCAGCTCACGGTTGCGGCGGCGCCGCGCTTGTCGTAGCGTTGGCGCCGTTGCGAGAGAGGAGCTTCCATGACTTCCGATGCCCACCCGGCGACGCCCGATCAGTTCTTCAAGTTCGCGAAGACTCACCAGGCCGAGATGGTCGACCTGAAGTTCGTCGACATGCTCGGAAGCTGGCAGCACTGTTCGTTCCCAATCGAACATCTCGATGCGAGTACGTTCGAAGAAGGCCTCGGCTTCGACGGCTCGTCGATTCGAGGCTGGATGGGGATCCAGGAGTCGGACATGATGGCCGTGCCGGTCGCCGAGACCACGCGCCTCGATCCGTTCTTCGCCAGGCCAACCATCAGCGTCATCGCCAACATTGTCGACCCGGTGACGCGCCAGGAGTTCACCCGCGATCCGCGACACGTCGCCCGGAAGGCCGAGGCGTACCTGCGTGAAAGCGGGATTGCGGACACGTGTCACGTGGGACCGGAACCGGAATTCTTCATCTTCGACGAGGTCCGCTACGAGCAGAACCAGCACAGGGGCTATTACGAGATCGACTCGGTCGAGGGCGCCTGGAACACAGGCCGCATCGAGGAACCGAATCTCGGCTACAAGCCGAGCTTCAAGGGGGGCTACTTCCCCGTGAGCCCCACCGACACGTTCCACGATCTGCGCGGCGAGATGGTCTACGAGATGCGCAAGATCGGCATCGTCGTCGAGGCGCACCATCACGAGGTCGCGACGGCCGGCCAGAGCGAGATCGACATGAAGTTCCAGCCGCTCCTCATGATGGCCGATCAGTTCATGTGGTACAAGTACCATCTGCAAGAACGTGGCGAAGCGTCACGGCAAGAGCGTGACGTTCATGCCGAAGCCAATCTTCGAAGACAACGGCAGCGGGATGCACACGCACACGTCGTTGTGGAAGGGTGGCAACCCGCTCTTCGCGGGCGAGGGCTACGCCGGACTGAGCGAGCTCGGCCTCCATGCGGCGGGCGGCCTCTTGAAGCACGCGCCCGCCATTCTCGCGTTCGCGGCGCCGACGACCAACTCTTATCGCCGTCTCGTGCCGGGGTTCGAGGCGCCGGTAAACCTCGCGCTGTCGGCGCGCAACCGCTCCGCGGCCATCAGAATCCCGATGTACTCGAAGAGTCCCAAGTCCAGGCGGCTCGAGTTTCGCTGCCCCGATCCGAGCTGCAACGGGTACCTGGCCTGGTCGGCCATCCTGATGGCCATGATCGACGGCATCCAGAACCGTATCGATCCCGGTGCGCCGCTCGACCGCGACATCTACGAGATGACGCGCGTTGAAATGCAGCACCTGGGAATTCGCACGACGCCCGGTTCGCTCGAGGAAGCGATCAACGCTCTCGAACGGGATCACGACTTCTTGACCCGCGGCGATGTGTTCACCGAAGACCTGATTTCGACCTGGGTCGAGTGGAAGCGCACGAAGGAGCTCGATCCGATCCGGCTGAGGCCGCACCCGCACGAGTTCTACCTTTATTACGACAACTGACTCGACGAGCTGTGCCCTTTGGGACGGCGCCTGAACACGTCTACATGGAAGGTCACCCAATGGTCCCTCACCGGTCCCGCCCGAACCGCACCCTTCCTGTCCTGGGCCTCGCGCTCGCCCTCGCGGCGACGCTGTCGTCGTGTAGCCGCGGCGCCGACACCCCCGCGGCCGGCAGCGCGGCGGTTGCCGGCACAGCCGGTCAGGCCCCCGCACCGCCGCCTCCGCCGCCGCCGCCACCGCCGCGCGAGCTCACCTGGAGTGGGAAGGTCGACATGAAGCTCTGGTCGGCGGTCCGTGTGAAGGCTTACAAGGTCGCGCTGCAGCGGGAAGCGCCGCGCACGCTGGCCATCCTGCGCATCCCGCGGCTCCAGCTCGAGGTGCCGGTCTACGACGGCACCACGGACGCGGTGCTCGACCTCGCGGCCGGTCGGATCGAGGAGACGGCCCTGCCCGGGACGACGGGCAACGTCGGCATCGCGGCCCACCGGGACGGCTTCTTCAGGTTGCTGAAGGACATCAAAGAAGGCGACGCGCTGGTACTGGACACACCCGTCGCGACCGAGCAATACCGTGTCGAGTGGATCAGGATCACCACCCCCGATGACGTCAGCGTGATCGACCCGACCCCCGCTCCCGCGGTGACGCTCGTCGGTTGCTACCCGTTCTATCACCGGGGCGCGGCCCCGCAGCGGTTCATCGTGCGCGCGGTGCCCGTGACGGGATCGCCCGCGGGCAGCTGACCTTCGCGCGGGAATTCAACCTTGCAGGGAACGGCGAGCTCGAGCGCTCCATCGCAGTTGACTGACGGCGTGGTCAAAACACTTCCTTGATACGGGGCGCGTGAGTCATCCTGCCGCCAACTGCTTCGAGAAAATCACATCACGACCGGACGTGCTTTTCGTGCTACGTGCTGCACGTCCGCCCGTAGCACCTGGCACGATGAGCACGTCATGATCGCCGCCGCTGCCATGCGTACTCCGCCAGCTCGTTCAGCCGCTGTCGCCGCCCTCATCACGATCACCGTCGTGACCTTCGCAGGCTGCCAGGGGAACGAACAGTCTGACAGGCCGATGCCCACGAGCCGATTCGATGCCGACCTTGCCTTTCTGCGCGACCACACGACTGTGATCGTCCTCAGCGACCCGGGCGACCCGGGTGGCGCGCAGGTCGTCGTCGCGCCGCAATACCAGGGGCGTGTGCTGACGAGCACGACAGGCGGCGACGATGCACCGAGCTTCGGGTGGATCGGCCGGGCGGCGATTTCGTCGCGGTCGCGCCAGCCGCACATGAACGTGTTCGGCGGCGAGGACCGGTTCTGGCTCGGACCGGAAGGCGGGCAGTTCTCGCTGTATTTCGCGAAAGGCGATCCATTCGATCTCGATCACTGGCAGGTGCCGCCGGACTTCGACTGGGGCGGATGGGAGGTGGCGAGCCGCTCATCCACCAGCGCCAGGTTCCAGAAACGGATGTCGCTGCAGAACTATTCCGGCACGCGGTTCGAGATGGAGGTGGACCGCACCGTGCGGCTGCTGAGCGGCGGCGAGATCGCGATGTTTCTCGGCGACAAGCCAGGAGATGCCGTGCGGACCGTCGCCTTCGAGTCCGCGAATACCGTGAGCAACATCGGAGCCGAGGCGTGGCAGCCGGAGTCAGGGCTGGTATCCGTGTGGATCCTGGGCATGTTCAACCCGTCCCCGTCCACGACGATCGCCATTCCCTTCGCCGAAGGATCAGAAGCCGCGCTCGGCCCGATCGTCAACGATACGTACTTCGGAAAGGTCCCCGGCGATCGACTCGTCGTCAAACCACCGCTGATCTTCTTCCGCGGCGATGGCCAGTACCGCAGCAAGATCGGGCTGCCGCCCGCACGCGCCCTGCCGATCGCCGGCAGCTACGACCGCGATGCGCGCGTGCTCACGTTGATCCAGTACCACCGTCCGCCCGACGCCACCCGGTATGTGAATTCGATGTGGGCGATCCAGAAAGAGCCGTACGCAGGCGACGTCATCAACAGCTACAACGATGGACCGCCGGCGCCGGGCAAGCCGCCGCTCGGTCCGTTCTACGAGCTCGAGACGTCCTCTCCGGCGCTGAGCCTTGCGCCCCGACACAACTACACACACGTGCACCGCACCTATCACTTCACGGGGGCGGAGCCAGATCTCGATCGGATCGCGCGGGCCACGCTGAAGGTGGGGATTGCAGAGATCACGAGCGCATTCAATCTCGCGCGTCTGCCCTGATCCCTCTTTACTTCGGCAAATCAATGAGCACGATGTCTGAATTGTCCCGCAGCCGATCGAAGACGATCTGTCTGCCATCAGGCGTGACGTCGAAGCTTGCCGTGGCTCCCTTTACATCCAGCCGCGTCAGTTGACGCATCCGTTTCGTCGCCAAATCGAGCAACCAGAAATCCTGAGCGGGGTTGAGTCCCTGCATGTAGATCAGCGCCGTGCCGTCCGGTAAGAACCGGGCCCGGCTTCCCCCTCCCTGACGACGCACCTGGATCGGCGGAAGGGTGGTCGGCGTGCCATCTGGACGAATGGCAAGAAGCGGCGCGAGCGAACCGACGTTGGCGCCCGAATAGACGATCAAGTTCCCATCTGGCGACCATACCGGGTCGAGAGCGGGGCCGGCGACAAGTCTTACCGGCGCGCCACCGTCGACAGGGACTTTGAACAAACCGGTTTCGTTGGCGCTCCGGCCGCCCGTGACTATCCACTTGCCATCCGGCGACCAGTCGACGGCGCCTTCTGTTTCGATCAGATCTGAAAGGGGCTGCACCTCGGCACCATCAGCTGAGAGAAGGTGCAGACGCGATTTGCCGTCCCGGCGCACGGCGATGACCACTCGCTCGTGGTGCGGAGAGACGGCGGCGGACTCGAGCAGCGCGCTCCCCGTGCTGCGCCAGACTTCCACCGCTTCGCCGTCGCGGTGGCGCCGCAGCCCGGTGCCGCCGCTACCCGAGGAAAGGTAGTAGAGGAACGCTCGCGCAAAGCGTGGTGAGGTGGCGTTCTGGGTTGGGAGTGATAAGGGCTGGGCGTCCCGCTCGGCGACCGGCTGATCGAGGATCGGCACGCTCCAAAGGTTGGCAGCTGGGTTGGCGACGGTGGCGACCAGGCGCGTGCCGTCGGCACTCGAGGAGACCGACGTGTACTTTTCGACGCCGAGGCTCACGCGGCGCGTGACCCGGCGCTCCAGATCCAGAGCCCACAGCCACGGCCCTGCCCGGTCAGGATCCCGGGCGATGTAAACGATGGTGCGCGGGTCGATCGGCGTCGGGTAAGCAACCTCGTTGTCGTGATGCGTGAGACGCTCGGGCGTGGCCCCGTCCGGGGCCATGCGCCACAGGTCCATCTGCCGCGTCGCGGGATTGCCACGGACGAAGTAGATCCAGCGACCATCCAGAGACCAGGTCGGAAAGTGAATGTGAACGTCGGCGTTCGGGCCGATTAGAATCTGGCGCGCGTTTGCGCCATCGCGGTCCGCGACAAACAGCGGATCGCCCGCGTCGCGCGTGTGGTAGGCCAGACGCGCACCGTCTGGAGACCACGCGACGTTGACAACACGGTCTCCTAAAAAGGCGCGGGGCGCACCTCCCATCAATGGCAGGACCCGCAGTCTCCGTCCGGGACCGCCACCAAGCCAGACCTGCGAGCCATCGCCGGAGAATCCGGTGGACCTCACCGGGGCCGGCAGCTCGTGATCATTTCCCAGGGTCAGATTTCGAAAAATCCCGCTCCCAACCTGACCGAGCCAGACATCGAATGGCCCATCTCGATCCGAAACAAACGCCACGAATCGGCCATCCGGCGAGATCGCCGCGTCGATTTCCGTCCCATCGAAATCTGTTAAGCGGGTGAAACGGGCATTGGCCAGCGGGTTGTCAGAGGAAGGCGAGGTCCGCACGAGTCCGAGTGTGATGGCCGCCGAAATGGCACTGACGAGGAGCAGGATCGCAGCCATCCAGAGCCAGGGCGGCCACCGCCGCGAGGTGGGAGCGGCGACCAGTGCGGCCGGGGCCAGCGCCCCGGACTTCTGCCGTGCAAGCCGACGCAGATCCACCACCATCTCCCGCATCGACTGATACCGGTCGGCGGGATCCTTCTCGAGCGCCTTGTCAACCGCGAGTCGCACGCCGGCAGGCAGGTCTTCAGGAAGCTGCGTCGGCGGTTCGTCATTGATCTTTCGCAGCACCTCGAGATCGGTCTTGCCGTCAAACGGGCGTCGACCCGCGAGCAGTTCGTAGACGACGACGCCAAACGAAAAGATGTCACTGCGTGCGTCGAGGAGGTTCCCCGATGCTTGTTCTGGCGACATGTAGGCGATGGTGCCAACGACGAGGCCGGGTCGCGTGCGGTCCTTGATGACCGCACGCGTCACGTCATCGGGCGCGCACTCCTCCAGCTTCGCCAGCCCGAAGTCTGCCAGCTTCGCGTAGCCGCTCCGGGTCACCAGGATGTTGTCCGGTTTGATATCGCGATGAAGGATCCCGGAAGCATGGGCCGCGGCCAGTCCGTCGGCGACGCCCACCAGCAATTCGACAATCTGCCGCCAGGTCCGCTTCTCCCGCAGCGCCCAGTCCTTGAGCGTCCCGCCGTCGATGAATTCCGTGACCAGGTACTGACGGTCCTCGAATTCGCCCGCCTCGTGCACGGTCAGGATGTGCGGATGATTGAGCGCGGAAGCGGTCTGGGCCTCCTGCTGGAAACGGCGACGGGCCGAAGGATCGGCCAGATCGAGGGAGAGAAACTTGATCGCGACCGGGCGATTCAGCCGGGTATCCAGAGCCCGGAACACCTCGCCCATACCGCCCGCACCGATGGGCGCTTCAATCTCGTAAGGACCCAGGCGGGAGCCGGGAGTCAGCAGCATGGCGTAGGGCGTCGGCTCACCGACGGGATGCGCTCCGGATGTCGCTTCGGGAGACGATTGTAAAGTATGCCAACGACAACTTCCTAGGCATCGAAACGGAAACTGGCATGACCGACCAGTCTCGTTTCTGAATCCTGAGCAAATCGGTCGAAGGAAATTTCTGCGAGACTCGGCTCGGGCGTCGTCGCGATCAAAGTTCCACTCGAGCTTGCGTCCGGGACCGCTCACTTTCGCAATAGAGGACTCGAGCAGACCGCTGTAATCTGCCTTCGTGCACCTCCGTTTGCGGCCGTTCCACTTGCACCTCGTCGTCATCCTCCTCCTGGCCGCCGCCGGCTACGCCGTGGTCCGGTTCAAGCGGCCAGAGCTCGTCGACTTTGCCGTCCCGCGACTCGCGGCCGCACGCTTTGTGGCCCACGAGCCGCTGTATCGAGCGGACGACGGTCACTACCAGTACAAGTACCTGCCCGCGTTCGCGGCATTCATGGTGCCGTTCATCTGGCTGCCGAAGCAGGTGGCTGAGGCAGTCTGGTTCACTCTCATGGTGGCGATGACATGGGCATTGGTGCGAATGGCCGTCCACGCCCTTCCCGAGCGTCGAACGCCGACGTCTTCGTTGATGTGGATCACCCTGCTGCTGAATGGCAAGTTCCTGGTCAAGGAGCTGCTGTTTGGCCAGTTCAACCTGCCTCTCGCGCTACTGCTCCTGCGGGCCGTGATCGCGGGACAGCACGGGCGCGGGCTCGCTGCCGGGGGCCTCATCGCCGCCGGAGTCTTCATCAAACCGTACGCGCTGGTGCTGCTGCCCTGGCTCGTCTGGACCCAGGGCTTGCGGCCCCTGATGCCCTTCTTCATCGTGCTCGCCGCGGGACTCGTGCTGCCTGTCGTGTCGTACGGATGGGAGGGCAATCTCACCCTGCTTCAAGACTGGTATCGAACGGTCACCGACACGACCGCTCCAAACCTGCTGGCTCCCGAAAACGTCTCCTTCGCCTCGATGTGGGCCAAGTGGCTTCATCCCGGCCCGCTCCCATCCCTGCTTGCGCTGGCGTCGTCGGTCGCGGCAATGGGCGCCGGGCTGGCGGTGATCTGGCGCCGAAAGCCGGTCGCTGAGCCGAATTATCTGGAGGGCGCCTATTTCTTCGTCCTCATTCCCCTGCTGTCGCCGCAAGGGTGGGACTACGTGATGCTGCTGGCGCTGCCGGCGTACGTGTGCCTGGTCGATCGGTGGCGCGACACGTCTCTCGGGTGGCGGGTTGTGACGATGACTGGATTCATCCTGACGAGCTTTGCCGTCTTCGATCTGATGCGGCGCACCCTCTACGTCCTGTTGATGGAATGGGGCGCCAGCACTGTCGGCGCAGTGCTGATTGCCGCAAGCCTGGCCAGGCTGCGGTGGCGCGCGCAGGCGTGAGCGCGCGATAGCCACCCTGCGTGACGATCACCGAGGCAGCGTCCACAGCGTCAACGTCGAGACGTCCTTCACGAACAGACGGTTCCCCGAGATGGTCGGCTGGGTCCAGGTCTCGCTGTCAGCCACCGTGTATCGCCGCAGCTGCTCGAACGCGGTGGTGTTGACTCGTCCGATCACGAGCTCGCCGTCGTCTTCAAGGCTGAACACGAGCGAGCCCGCCTTCACCACCGCCGCCTGACCGGCCTGACGCGGCTCGGACGTCCATAGACTCTTTCCGGTTTTCACATCGACGGCAAAGTACTGGCCGCTGTTGCGTGTGGACAACCCGAACAGCGCGTCTCCAATCAGGACCGGATTGCTCAGTCGATAGGGCTGCTCGTCGTTCGTCCACGCCTCTTCGGTGATCCATTGGCTGTCCCGTCTGGTGACCGCGACCGCGGTCACCGGCCCGCCGTTCGACACGATCACGGTCTGGCCGGCCAGGATGGGGGTCGCTGAATTCGTGAAATTGCGGCTGACGAACGGCCGCTCCCACAACAGGGCGCCGGTCGACACGTCGAGGCCGACCAGCTTGCCTTGCGTCAACGCGATGAGCTGACGCGTGGCCCCAAGCTCCACGACGATCGGCGAGCCGTAACCTGGTCCATCGCCGTTCCAGGTCCACTTCGTCGCGCCGGTGTTCACGTCGAATGCGGTGATCGCCCCCTTGTCGTGTCCGCCGGGGTGAAAGATCACCAGGCCGCGATCGACGACCGGCGAGAATGCGTGCGTGGTGAACGTCGGGACGAGCTCAGAGCCTGGCTTGCGCCATAGCTCCTTGCCATCCTTCGCGTCCCAGGCCGTGATGACGCCGGTCATGCCGATCGAAAACAGCTTCCCGTCCGCGTAGGCCGGTGTCGATTTCGGTCCCTGGCCATGCCGCGCCGCTCCCTTGTTCATCGTGAACGACACGGGATACGAGCTTTCCCAGATGACCTTACCGGTTTCCGGATCGAGAGCGGCCATCACCTCGTTGTCGCCCCGTCTGGAGAACACATAGAGCCTGTCCCCCACGACGAGCGGTGTCGCATACCCGAGCCCGACTTCGATCTTCCATCGTTGCGTCAACGTCTCGGGCCAGGCCTTGGGCTCGACGAACGAGGACGCCGAGCCGTCTCTGGCCTGCCCGCGCCACTGTGTGTAATCCAGCGACGGCTTCTGAGCGGCTGGCGTGATGACGAGGGAGATGAGCAGCGCGGCGATCGAACAGATGAATCGCGATGGCATAGTGAATGTATTTTACGGCCAACTCAGCGTCCAGCATATCGTCGGGGCAGCGTTCGGAAGGCCGGCAACCGCGTTCGCATCACCGCGAGCTGACGAGTCTTGCTGACGCTCGCTACCAGCTCGTGGGCCGGACGCTACGACGCGCGATCTCGGCGGCGTCTTCGCCGTCCAGGACGACATCGCGCGCACCATCGTCGAACGACTGCGCCGTGAAGCTCGCGGCCAGCGATGCGAGCATCCTCGACGGAAATGAACCGACAGCCGGCGGGCGACTCGCTGTGCCTGATGGGGCGCTGTCGCGATGGGCGCCGCAATCGCTCGGCATCTGCGGCCGCGCTGGAGCGATCGGAATGCGATCGCGCGCTGGGCACTTCGACCGGCAGCCATTGCTCTTGCTGCTCCGGCGAGTGATCTGCCGGTCGGGTGAAGCCTGAGAGACCTGGACCACTTTCAGAACCTTCTCCGGGATTACACATCTGAATCGCTCGCGACCTCACCGCGGTGGTGAACGAGAGGACCAGCTCGGGCCTCGCCGCCAACGCGGAACCGTCGTTGGTCGCCATTCCTTTCCCCGACCGGACATCGAGAGTGCTCCGTTCCGAGAGACTAAAGTCACCCTTTTCGAGGTACAAGTCGCGCTCGGCGGGGGGCGGGCTTCGGAATTCAGGGACGAATCCACTCCATCGCCGGCACGATCC
>CAWAXG010000007.1:0-13431 GCA_963785755.1 uncultured Acidobacteriota bacterium
CGCTGCTGTTCTCGGGGCGTCCGTGGGCAGGTCCGGAGCATCGGTCCACACGACGGCGTTTGAACCAAGCCGCTGGCGCGGCGGACGCTACGTGAAGCACGCTCGACCAGCTGAGTGAAGTGGGTAGCGTGTGGGTCACAAGGAGGTTCCTGTACCCATCTCCGCCAAGCGATGCTGGACGAACTCCAGCGGCGCAACTACGCTAAGACCACCGTCCAGCACTACATCCAGGCCGTCGAGCGGTTCGCCAGACATTTCCACCGTCCGCCAGACCAGCTCAATCAGACCCTGTGCTCCGCAAAAACACCCGAGCTGTGCTCACCGACATTTGGCGCTGTCTTGCGCGAGTTGTCGTCATGGGCAGGCCGCCGTCAGTTGAGCGGCGTGAGCGGACGACCGATGATCATCCGCATGATGATCACGTCCCGCCTGCAGCGACGCTATGACCATCGGCTTCGGGATCTTGTCCGGCGCACCGGGGACCTGACCATCGCCACGGATCTCGGTGTCCCTCGCTCGACGGCCCGTGGGTGGCTCGGCGAGGCGCCGACGGTCGTGGTGAGCCTCGAGGTGGCGGACCTCACGGAGCCGGAACTCCGGCAAGAAGTCCTGAAGCTCCGGCGACGCGTGAAGAAGCTCACGGCACTGCTTCGGCTCGCGCTCGCCTTGCTTCGAAGCTCGGGATTCACGTTGACGCACGAGCGTCTGCCCGACGGACGCGCCAAGATCAGGATCCTGCGCGCCGTGGATCGGGCCCGCGAGTTTATGCCGTTGCGGGCGCTCCTGCGGTTCCTGCGATTGTCGCCGAGTCGATTCCATGCCTGGCGACGCCTGCAGCACGCGTGTGCGCTTGACGATCAGTCGTCCTGTCCGCACACGTCGCCCCATCGACTGACCCCACCCGAGGTCTGGGCGATCAAGGACATGGTGACCGCGCTCGAGTACCGGCATGTCCCGACCGGGACGCTCGCCGTCCTGGCGCAGCGGCTCGGCACGGTCTGGGCTTCCCCCTCGACCTGGTACCACCTGGTGCGGAAGTTCGGCTGGCGCCGCCCCCGGCTCCGCGTGCACCCGGCCAAGCCGAAGGTGGGCCTTCGAACGACGCGAGCCGACGAGATGTGGCACATCGACACCACCGTCATCCGCCTGCTCGACGGGACTCGCGCCTACCTGCACGCGGTGATCGACAACTTCTCTCGACGGATCTTGGCGTGGCGAGTCGCTGATACGTTTGCGCCGGTGAACAGTGTGGCGGTGCTGGTCGAAGCCAGTCGGGGCGCAACGCCATCAGAGACGACTCCGGTCGTGTTGGCGGACGCGGGCGTCGAGAACGTGAATGCCCAGGTCGACGACCTGATCGCCACGGGAGTGCTGCGCCGGGTCTTGGCGTTCACGGAACTGAAGTTCTCGAACTCCATGATCGAAGCGTGGTGGCGCTCCCTCAAACATCAATGGCTCTTCCTCCACTCGTTGGACAGCGTCACCACGGTCCGGCGATTAGTCGAGTTCTACGTCCAGGAACACAACCGGGTGCTTCCCCATTCGGCGTTTCGCGGACAGACGCCTGACGAGATGTACTTCGGCAGAGGGGACGCGGTTCCAGCAGACCTGACGGCACGTGCGGCCGCCGCACGCCGGGCCCGCGCTGAGGCCAACCGATCGGCGGCCTGCGGGACGTGCCCATCAATCGACGCGGCTGCATGATCACCGACAGCCGACCACCGGAACCCGCGGGCCCGTGCGTCTGGAGGCGACTGCCCGGGACAAGCGGATCGCGCGGTCGCCCGAGTAGACGGGCAGAACCGTGTCCGAGATCAGCGCCGCTCTCCCGTAGCCGCCCCTTGCCGCCTGAATGACGAGAACTCGCGCGCGAAATTCCAGAATGTCCGTGGAGATAGCTGGGCGAATGGGTCCGCGCGCGCTATTACGGCGACGCGCACAACAGCGGCGACACGGTGATCACCTTCGAGCGCGCCAACGTCGTGCACATGGGCGACCTGATGTTCAACCGCCGGCAGCCGGTCGTCGATCGGCCGGCCGGCGCGTCATGAAGAACTGGATCTCGGTGCTCGAGAGGCCACCAAGGATCACGACAACGACACCGTCGACATCTTCGGCCACGCCGGCGCGGGTCACCCCGTGACCGGCAGCCGCGCGGACGTAATGGTGATGCGCGATTTTCTGACCGCACTGCTGACGTTGCGTCCGGGGAGATCAAGGCGGGGAAGACTAAAGAACAGCTCGGCGCGAGGAAGGCGCCGATTCCCGGTTTCGACTCGCACGGCCCTGCCAGCCCGGCGGTCTGACGGCAGCGTTCGACGAATTGAGCGGCGGTAGACCACGCAGTTCACACCGCGTCTTACCTTGAGAGGCTGGTGGCCGTGCAACGCGCCCTGCGACGTCGCCGTGCGCCGGCCGCCGCTCATCCCAAGCGTGTTCAGCAGGTCCACCAGCGGCTGCCGGAGATATGGCGGCATTTCGCGACGCGCGTCCGCTTCCTTCAGCACCGACACGGTGTCGTCGAACTGAGCCCGGGCGATCGCCAGCGCCCGGACGTAGCGCTCGTCCTTCGCCAGCGCCTTGAACTCGGGCGCCCGATATAGGAAGTCGTACGGCACGCGGCCGGCACGCGCGCGCAGTTCGATGGCCCGAACGCTCCGGCCGTTCGTCCGTGGCGCAACAGCCACACGTAGACGGTGGATACTCCGCGAACGTCCCGGGATTCTGCGCCTGGCGCTCCAGTCGATACAGCGCCGCACGTCTGGCCGCCTCGTCACGCTGCGCCAGCGCGACACCATCCGCGATCACCGCAACCAGCTCGGGATCGGCCCGTCCTTCCTTGGCTAGTTGCTGCAATGCAGGCACCAGCGCTGAGGCTCTCGCCGGGCCTGCCGAGATCGATGAACGTGAGCGCCTTCCTGGCGAGGCCGACCGGCATGTCTCGGCTCCAGCCGCAGCACGGTCTCGGCCACGGCCAGCGCTTCGTCGGTCTTGCCCAGGTAGACGAGCGGTTCCGCGTTGTTCAGCGGTGGATACAGGTACAGGGGATCGATACGCGCCGCCTGCTGCGTCGCGGCGTAGGCGAGGGTCGACGAGCTGCCCCACAAGGCGATGCCCACGCCATTGGCGGCAAACGCATCGCGCGAGATCGCGAGTCGCGGCCCGCAGCCCGAACACCAGCGCGTCGCGTGGACGCGGCGGGGTGCTGATCGGACTCGGCAAACGCCAGTACTGCCCAGGCGCGGCTGCAGCGATCGTCGATCGACGACGGCCCGCTGCGCCCAGCGGCGCACCTCCGGCAGCATCGTGTCGACCGGCTACCCGCCTCAATCGCGAACTCGTACAGCCAGGCGATGCCCGCGGCGGCGTCGGCCATCCGCGAGTCGAGCGTCAACGCCTTCTGGAAGGCCTCCATCGCCTGATCGAAGTCGGCCTTGTCGTGCTGATAGTTGTAGCGGTTGAAATGATGCATGCCCGCGCTGGTATGCGAGCTCCGCCTCCGAGTTGGTCGTTCCCGGCCTCGCCGTCACGGGCGTCGCCGCCGGTCTGACGACGCTGCGCAGCTCCTCCGCGGCGCCGCGCGCCGAGGGTCAGATAGCCTTCGCGGCGCCCCTCGAAGTCGCTGGCTCCCAGCAATCGTCGCGATCGCGCGTCGACCAGCTGCACGTTCAGGACCAGACGATCGGCCTCGGCGGTGAGCGACGACAGCACGAACGCGCTGACGCCGTACGCGTCGGCCAGACGCATGAGGTCGCCCACCACGCGCTCGACTTCGACGCTGGACGGCGGCACCCTGGTCTCGAGACCCTTCACCTGCGTCAGGTGCGCGGAGATGGTGTTCGGGATGGCGTCGGTCAGGAACTGATCCGACGCCTGCGCGAGAATCTTGCTCGGCAGCACGACGATGGACGCCACCGCGTCCGGCGCCATCGCGCCGGATGGCTCGGCCCGGTTCCGCTGAGCCATCCACACCAGCCACCGCGCCGACGATCATCACGATCGCCGCGGCGGCGGCCAGGACCATCGTCGGGCCGATGCACGACGGGCGGGCACGGCAGGCGCCGGCTGCATCGCCGTCGGCGACGCCAGACGGCGCAGGTCGATCGCGGCTTCCTTCGCCGACTGGTAGCGGCTTTCGGGATCGCGGTCGAGGCACTTCAGGATGATGCGCTCGATTTCCGGGTTGAGCTGCGGCTGCCACTGTCGTCGGCGGCGTCACCAGCGCGTGCAGGATTGCGTCGGTGAAGACGTCCCGTGTGCGTGTCGTCGAACGGCCGCCGGCCCGTCGCCATCTCGAAGATCACGACGCCCAGCGCGTAGATGTCGGTACGCGCGTCGACCGCTTCGCCGCGGACCTGCTCCGGAGCCATGTACGGCAGGGTGCCGACGAAGTCGCCGCCGCTGTGCGTGGCCGTCTGATCGATGTCGCCGGCCGTGCCGGACAGCTGCGCGATGCCGAAGTCGAGCACCTTCACGCGCTGCCCTTCGGCGTCGACATGATGTTGGCCGGCTTGAGGTCGCGATGGATGATGCCGCGCTCGTGCGCCTCCTCGAGCGCCGCGGCGACCTCGCCGGCAAGCGTCACGAGGTCCCGCTCGGACAACGGCGATCGGGCGATATGCTCCGACAGCGTCGCGCCCGGAAACGAACTCCATCACGAGGAAGTCGACGCCATCCGCGCTGTCGAAGTCGTGGACGGTGGCGATGTGCGCGTGTTCAGCCGCGACAGCGCCTTCGGCTTCACGCCGGAACCGCCGCCTCGCCCGCGTCGTCGTGCAGCGTCCCGGGTGGCAGCACCTTGATGGCGACGTCCCGGTCGAGATGCTGGTCGCGCGCCTTGTAGACCTCGCCCATGCCGCCTTCGCCCAGCTTTGCGGTGATTTGATAGTGGCCCAGTGTCTTGCCAATCACAGCAGGTTCTCACCAGGCGGGGCTTCGGCGAGGCCGATCATTTCCTGGGAGGGCGCGGATCGGCGGCGAGATGGAATCGTCCGTCGATGCCCGACGGGTTGCCCTGGCCCGAAACGTTGTACAACTCACAGCGCGAGTCGGGCACGGGTTTCACCGGCGGCGAGGTGTCCTTGGGATCCCCGTTCCAGTCGAACACCGAGCACTCACCCATGGCGTCGCCCTTGCCGTCCACCGGCTTGAGGTCGCCCCAGTAATTACCCTGTGCGAGCATGCGGCCGGGACCCTGGAGCGCCACTTCCGTGATTGGGCTGTAGGCCACGCTGTTCCTGGTGTTGCCGAAAATCCGGTTCTGCCCCGTGCTCGTGTACCCGAGCCTCCGGCACGCGTCGCGGTCCGGCGAAGTTGCGCCAGGGTTGGGGTTCACGCAGCCGAAGTCGATGACGTCGCGCGCCGGCCGGCCATTGACGTAGAACGTGAAGAACCCGGCGGCCGCGGCGCCGGTGATGTCGCTGCGTTCGACGTGGAGCTCGAATCGTGGAGCGCCCCTGGTCCATCGGCACCGGCTCGAAGACGCCGGCGTCGTTCGGCTGCCCCTGCGTTGGCTGTCGGAGAATTTCAAACCGTTCGCATTGACGACGACACGAGCGTCGCTGACGGGGGCCGGCGGGAGTGAGGTGCAGTCCAGCGTCAGCGTCTTGAACGATTTGTCGAGGCCGGAGCACACGAAGCCGGTGGCGATCCCGACGCCATCGCTGCGCAGGCTGTCGAGCCGCAGGTTCGTGAGGTTGGCGGTGACCGTGGCGCGGTCGAGACCACGAACAACACGCCGCGAACCGTGTGACCCGATCGAACTGTCATCACGTCGAGCGTGGCCGCGACGGTCCCGCCGCCACGACCGAGATGCCGAGCGGCCAGAGGACCCGGGGCTGATCGTGCGATGGATCCGTCGCGGATGAACAGTCACGCGCTGCACCCGATACTTCGGGGCCGGACCGGCGCCGTCGTCGGCAAGGAACATGATGGCGTGCTTCGCCGGGATCGACACCTGGCGCCCCGTGCAGCCGCGCAGCGTCGACGCGGCATTGTCAACGGCATTGCCTTCGCGAACGATCCGGCACAGCGCGGGATCGAGCGCCGATGGCGCGACCGCCATCGTGTGCGTGATGAGAAGATCTTGCACGACGGCGGCCGACACGTTGTCGCCGAAGATCGCGGCGCCTGACGGATTCTCGATGTGGAGCGCGGCGACCTCGGTTCCGTTTGCCAGCGTAATCGCGTCGCCGGTTCCGGTCGTGTTCGTCAGCCGCGCCGTAGGGACGCCCCCCGACATCGTGCCGCGCAGCTTCTGGCGATCCTGACGACCTGACGGATCCCCTGGAAGAAGACTCAGCTGTCCCCACGAACATTCTGCATTTTCGGCGTGAGTTGTCGTCACTACAGCGGGCCGTCTCACGTCGACGGGCGGCCACAATGTCCTCAGTAGTTGAGCGGCGTAAGCGAACGCCGGATGATCATCCCATGACGACCACGGGGCGCCTTGAGCAGCGCTACGACCACCGGCTTCGGGATCTCGTCCAGGGCACCGGGGACGTGACGATCGCCTCGGATCTGGGGTCCCTCGCTCGATGGCCCGTGGGTGGCTCGGCAAGGCACCGAAGGTCGTGGTGAGCCTGAACGTCACCGGCCTGAAATGAATCGGCACAGTCCTGTAGTCGCGGGACCGCTGCTACCACCTGTCCCGCGCCCGCGTCAGCCGGGCCAGCGACGCCCAGCCGGCATCCTCCCCCGCTCTCTCTCCACCTGCCTGTCGCAGTCACCGAGAGTAGCCGAACAGAAAATCTCAATAAAACTGGGGTGCGGCTCTGGACCGATCCGACACCGCAAGGCCGCAGTGGGTCGCCGGAGTCTCGACCGTCCGGGGGGGTCCGGGCACCTCCCTTGATGGCCGGCTTTCCAACCCGTGCCACACCCTGTCGTTCGGAAGTCAGGACCGATAGCGTCCTCCGAGCCGCCCAGGTGCCATCCTCCCACGCTCCCTCCAACGTTCAACGGCGTTCACGGACGGCAGGGCCACACGAAACCTCAATAAAACTGCGGTGCGGCTGTGGACTGACATGCGTTCGGGGCGGTGGTCGGGGGCTCTCGTCGAACCAGCGCTATCCGTGCTCCGATGGTGCATAACACACGCTATAGTGCCGGCATGACGTTGACGAGGCTGGTGCTGCTCGTGATGGCCGTGATGGTCGTGCTCATCGTCGCGCGGACGGTTTTTCGCAGCCGTTGATGACCGACTCCCCAGGCCCGAGTCGCCCTCCCCGCCCCATCCTCCCCCGCTCCCGCCACCTCCCTCGGGCCTCAACGGACGGGAGCCACACGAAAACCTCAATAAAACTGGGGTGCGGCTGTGGACCGCTTCGCTTGCTCCTACCGACACGGTGTCGTCCTTTTTTTCCCCAAACGCTAGCGTCGAGAAGCAGCTGCACCGATCGTTCGGCAATCGTCGAGAGCCCGTGAGCTCACCTGCTCAGGCCTTGCAGCGAGACGATGTCGTTGGTCACCGTCGTTAGGGTAATGGCCAGCCGCTGCCTTCCCGTGACCAGGCAAAGGAGCCGATCGGACGACCGTCGGTGAATCGGGTCAGCTGACGAGGTGAGCCGCGGCCAAGCGGCTGCACCCATATATTCCCCTCAGCCCCGTATGCGACGCCGCGATCGCCGGGGGCCCAGGCAATGGGGCCGTTGAACGGCACCGAGCCAAGGGCCTGCGGCCGTTGCAACCCGGAAGAGTGCACACTCGGAGCTCCCCGCGGTATCGGTAAACGCCAGGGACATACCTACTGGCGACACGGACGCCTTTAGCCGTCTGCGAGCTTCGTCGGGGTGCCGCCGCCCTCCAGCGGCACCATCCAGATCGACACGGCGCCGCTGATGAGTGAGATATAGATCACCGACCGATCGTCGGGCGTCACGAGCACCTGCGAAGCGGTGACCGATGGGACCAGGATTCCGTTCAGAGGCTGGGTAGGCCTGGCGTCGCGTGGAAACATCCGGCCGAAGGCGTGGGCCTGCCCCTGCGACATCGGCTCGGGCGCCGTCAGAGACGAACCACGTTACGTTCTCGATGAGGGCGGGGTGGTGAGGGATCCAGTCGGAGGTGTAGTTCGCCCGGTCGATGGGCAGCAACCCTGTAACGGCGATCTCTCAACCCAGCCGTATGTAATTGAGTCATTGCCTAGACGCGGGGGATGTGCGAAAAGAGGCCTCCGGCGACTGTCATGTCGGAGGGAGGAGCTTGTGTTTCGGACAGAGGATCAGTCAGAACGTGCCACGTCCGCCCTCGGCGAATGGTGGGCCGGTTCGGGGTGGACATCGCTGCTGATGGCGGCGATTGTCGCCCTGAGCGCGGTCGGAGCGTTCACGGCGGTGCGGGCATGGTATGTCCCGGTCCGGGCCACGGGTCTGGTTCCTGCGACGCTTACCATCGACACGCAGCCGCCCGGCGCCGAACTGCTGATCGACTCTGTGTCGCGCGGCACGGCGCCGCTGACAGTGACCCTCGAGCCGGGTTCGCATTTCGTCGCCGTTCGGCGATCCGGGTTGGAACGCCAAGTGCGGATCACGGTGGCTGCCGGCGCTCAGATGTCGCAGTACTTCGACCTGACGTCGAGCGTTCCCGCGACGTCCCCTGGCCGGCTGTCCATCCTGACGTATCCTCCCGGCGCTCGTGTCACGGTTGACGCGCGACTGCGCGGCGTGTCGCCGCTGGTCATCGACGATCTTGCAGAGGGCGAGCACACCATCAGCGTGACATCGGACGCTGGCTCGGCTCGGCGCAGTGTCGCGGTGAGCGCCTCGGTCGCAAAGGAAGTGGTGTTCACATTGCCACGCTCGACGGCACCCACTGCAGGCTGGTTGGCCGTGGCGTCGCCCTTTCCTGTCGACATCGTCGAGCGCGACGAGGTGATCGGCACGAGCGGCAGGTCGAAAATCATGCTCCCCTCCGGCCGGCACGACGTGGTTCTGCGCAACGACACCCTCGGCTACGCGGCGCCGCAGAGGATCGACATCGTGGCGGGCCGTACCGCATCGGTAGACGTCACGCCGCCGAGCGGGCTGCTCAGCGTGAATGCGACGCCGTGGGCGGACGTGCTCATTGATGGCCGCCCTGCCGGACAGACTCCGCTCGGCAACCTCAAATTGGCGATCGGTCCACACAAGATTACCTTTCGCCATCCCGAGTTCGGCGAGCGGATCACGGAAGTCGTGGTTGCGACACACGGCGTGAGTCGAGTTGCAGTGAATCTGAGCAAGTGAGGTTCTCGAAAACGGCAACAGGCGCGAGCGGAACGGAGCGACCCAGCGAAGCGGGAGCAAGGGAAGCGAGGTCAAGCGAGGCGCCGGAGGGCCAGTTGCCGCGAAGCGGCGACCGCCGAGCGATCAGACCGATGGGTAGCAGGTCACATCTCATCAGGAACGCAACGATTGCAGCGCTCGTCGGCAGTGCAGTCGGAGCGGGTGCCGGGTTATGGTCAGTGCGTGACGGAATGACCAGCGTCGCAGTCTCGCCGATATCGATTGGTGGAGATGTCGCGGCGTCATCGGCATCGCCGCTGACAGACCCTGCGAACGGTCGGCCGGGGCGAGACCCGACCGCACGCGATGGACTGTCGAACTCGACTGCGGTTGCTACCAAGGGAGTCGGGGAATCGACGGCGCCTGCGGCGGTTGTGCGTTCGGATTCGGCGCGAAACGACAGTCAGAAGCTGGTCCAACTGGCGCGAGCACTCGCGGAGGTGCCGGATGTGTACGCGCTGATAGCGTTGCGCGAGAACGTTAGCCGTCGGGCAGACGAGCGCGGCGAAAAGGAGTCGCCGGCGACGCTAGCGCTGATCCGCGAAATAGATCGCAATCTTGCGGAGGCGCGCCGGCTGCGGCTAAAGCGTGACGGCGAGGCTCTGCGACGGGACTAGGCCGCGAACCCGCCGCGGACGAATCGGTGATCTGACCGAGACGAGATCACGGCAGACACGCCTCCGACGTAATCGGCTCATGCGGTCACCTCGGCCCCATCCTCCCCCGCTCTCGCCACCTACCCGTGGCTCTCGGAAGGCTGCTCACCGAAAACCTCAACAAAACCGGGGTGCGGCTGTGGACCTGATCCTCCGCCGTCATGGTGGGCCCTGGGTTCCCGTCAGGTGCCGCTGCGGAGTCGACGGCCATGAAGGTCTCGCCGGTATCGCAGTTTGCTGAGATCGACTGAAGCATGCTCGTGCAACGTCGTCCCTCTTCCGATTAGTGCACGCAAGGCGCTCCTCGACCACTCGCCGTCTCACCGACACCGGTCGGGTCGTCCACGAATCAGTTTCCGGCTGCGCGCCCAAAATTGAATGCTGTCTTGCGATTCGGTAATCACATTGCTCGCCGGCGGAGCGGGTACGGGCAGTTCCGGGCACGTGGCTACGGAGCGCCTGTTGCTTCAGGTGATGACCCGCCGAGGTGCACTGCTCGTATTGCTGGTTGGACTCACGGGAACCGCGCCGGCTGGCGCGCAGACTGCGGGGGCACCGGCCTGCGTCCGGTACCCCAAGACCGACAGCGTCCTTCCGAACGGCTATCCATTCAACGCGGATCGCGCCGTGGCGCTCTTTCGGTTTCGGCGGCAAGAGGACGCCCTCCGCGAACTCGACGCCGGGCGAGCGATCATTCGAGGCCCATGGCGCTGGCGCCTTCCGTCTGATCAGCGCGACGAGTTGGCGTCCGAGCTCGATACGCTTCGACATTGCCTGGCCACGACGGAGCCACCGGCACTCGCCACGTTGACCGTGCGCGTGATCGGCGACCCCAGAGACGCGGCGAACGATACGATGCCGCTCCCTGGAGCGCGCGTTTACGTCGAAGGGGTCCCAGTGGGACGCACCAACGACAGCGGCATACTCACGGCTCGCGTACCGTCCGGGCCGATTCGTGTGGAAGCGGAGGTGCCGATCGACCAGTGGGGCGAGGCGGACATCAGCGTCGCGCCAGGGCAATCCGAGTCGGTTGAGATCCTGTTGTCAGACGACACGGAAGTGAGCGAACACACAACGCTGGTCCTCGCCGAAGCGGTCGATGACATCGTCCCGGTGACGGCGCAATCGCTGACGCTGAGATTCATGCGAGACGGACGGCTCGCGCCGGTGATCCGCATTGACGACATCGAAGCGGTGGATCAGGATGGCAATGTCCGAGTGGCACTCGAACACCAGTTCCGCGTTGCACGCGGTCAGATCGTCGCGACGACCGCGCCTCGCGTCTTCGAAGTCCTCGCGCCTCAGTTCGACGACACCATCGTCCTGCGAGTACTCGCCATCGACTCCGAAGATGGGATGCACCAGGGACAGATTGCGTTCCGCGTGGGGCAGTCGCCGCTGTCCGTGAGGCTTCAAGCGCCGCCGTCGAACCCCGCGCTTTCCGTTTCCGACGTCGAAGTCGGTATCGCTCTCCATGGAGGCTTCGCTGTTCAACGAGTGTCCGACGCGAACGGTCGGTTCGAACTCGACTCCTTTCCCACGGGTACGGTCCAGTTTGAGTGCGTCGTCGTGTCCAATGGCTGGTACTACTACGGAGACGCGACGCTGGAACACGCAGGGCCGGAATCGGTGACGCTCGTGTTGCGCAGCGTCGAAGATCTGAAGAACGGCGTCTCGCCGTTGTGGACCGATAAAGCGGATCAACGGTGGCTTCCTCGCCCCGTCAAACGGTCTCTAATCCGATGACCGACAAGCCGCGGATCCCGGCAGTTGACAAGCGACGGCAGCCAATGTTGCGGGGCGTTCCAAGCGGACTGTCTGGCGGCGTCAATCTGACGCAGCCACCTCGTCAATCGGTTCCAACTCGCGGCTGTCTGGTCCACCAAAGCCAAATAGGTCCTCAGCGGCCTTCTGATGATAAGTGCCATGGCGCGTAACGCGAGCACAACGCGCCGTGTGCAACGGCGCGATCCATGCTCGGCATGTCAGAATGGACGGGCTGTTCAGCAGGAGGGCCGTCTTGCAGACGTTCCCGCCAAATCAGAGCGCGATATCTCGAAGTGGGGCATCACTACGCCGCCTGCCCACGAGCATCTCGCATGGTCGGTCGTGACGCTCGTCGCCGCTGCTGTTCTGGGCGCCGTAGCCGCCTTATCCGCGCAAGACGCGCGATCCGTCTGGTCGCGGATCCCCGTGGACGGCGAAGTCATTGTCACCACGCGATGGCCGGTCCCCGAACGTTGCCAAGCCGCCGCGACCAAAACGACTCTCTATGTCGCCGACCGGTCCGGCTCCCTCCTATGGCAGTGGCCGTTTCGCCAGACGAATCGGTTCATTCACGTCACCCAGCATTCGACAGTAGCGCTGTCAGCAGACTGCCAATACGCGATCCTCGCTGGGAACGTGGACTACAAGGTACGTGTGGACGGTGGATCGCGATGGTCGCGCGCGCGTCCTTCGGACTATCGGTACTCCGCTGTTCGCCGCATTCAGTCTCGATGGAACGACCGTGGCGGTGGTCACCGGCGCACGGCGCGGATACTTATTGGCTCCAATGTTGACGGTCAAGTGGAGTGGTGACACCAGTCAGATGCCTGTTCGATGGCCATCACAGGTGGGTGGAGTCGGGGGCGAAGGAGGCGCCACGTTTGCGCGGGCTCAGGTCGAGCAGCTCCTCGGCGCGCTAATGTGGGGATGGGGCGTCAACGACGACGTGTCGGACGATGGCCAGTGGCGAGTAGTGACCCAGCAGGAGCCGCGTGGACCTGGACCAGGATCCGTGGAGTTCTTCGGCCCGCACGCCGACGGGTTTCACGGTCGGCTTCTTGAAAAGAGGCCTCGGTGGAGCCACGCCGTCGGCTGCCCTTCCGCGGAGGTGTCCGCGGACGGTGAGTTCATGATTGTCACGGGTGATTTCATGAACCCCAACAACCAGTGCGAGACGGACACCGTCGCCACCGTCGTGTTCGACCGCGAGGGGGCGGTCGTGGCGTCCCTGCAGATGCCCCATCCAACTGGTACCGACTATTCTCCTCAGGAACGAGACGAGTTGGTTGCGGCTGTCGCGTTGGCGGCCGGAAAACCGCTGCGACTGAAGGAGCGGTGACGCGGTGACCTGCACTCGGTGTGGCGTTTTCAGCCGCGACCGGGCAGAGGTCCTTCAGGGACCGCTCACCTGGCCGCAGGAGCCAAGGTTGTTGACTGGCGGCGGTTACGGTCGTCAGCCCCGGCGCCGACCGGGCAGTGCCCGCTGACAGCCGTGGCTGGCTCGCAGGGAACAGGCATACCGCTCGCCGCTGAGCAGTGCGGGTTATTACCTCCGATACGCCGCAGGGTTAGCCGGTCGGCAGAATGGCCGAATGGCTGGACCACGTGACATCCCCGTCAGCCCAAGGGACTCAGCGGAATTCTGGCCTCCGACCTAACAGGCCCATACGGTCAGCTCCGCTCCATCCTCCCCCGCTCCCTCCACCTCCCGTAACGGTCACCGGAGGAGCCGGACAGAAAAGATC
>CAWAXG010000008.1:0-23436 GCA_963785755.1 uncultured Acidobacteriota bacterium
AATTGTTCGGCGGTGGCCATGGCGGTGGTGCCGCTGCCGCGTACGTATTGCTCCCGGTCCGTGCTCGCAGGTGTCGGCATCGGCCCAATAGAAGCCGCGGCCTTCCGCGACCGTCGATTCTAGTACCGCCGCGATGATTCTCGTCGCCGGCGGCCGAGCCAACGCGGCGCTGACAACCAATCAGCGCCGCGAATCCCGTTGTTCACTGCCGTGTACCCTTGACCGGGCCGTGGCACCGGCGATGACCCGGTGGACGCTCGAACGGCTGCCGCGAATGCCTCAGAGAGGCCATCGGTTACGCCCCCCCCCCCCCCCCCCCCGCGATGAGAGGCATATGATCCGCGGCACGCCGATGTCGTTGGAACCAGGCCGGCGTCTGGGCCCTTCGAAATTGTCGAGCTGTTGGGCCAGGGCGGGATGGGCGAAGTCTATCGCGCCCGCGATACCCGCCTCCGTCGTGAAGTCGCGCTGAAGGTTCTCCCGGACCGCTACGCTTCCGACCCAGAACGCCTGGCCCGCTTCAAACGGGAAGCGCTCGTCGCTCGCGTCGCTCGTGCATCCCCACATCGCCACGCTGTTCGGGATCGAAGAGTCCGGAGCCACCGACCGCGCTCGTCATGGAGCTGATCGATGGTGAAACGCTCGACGATCGGATCGCTCGATACCGCGACCCGGCCGCGGGCGCGGACTGCCGCTCGACGAGGTGCTCCGGCTTGCGGGTGAGCTCGCTGATGGGCTGGAAGCCGCCCACCACCGAGGCGTTGTCCACCGAGATCTCAAACCCGCCAACATCAAAGTGCGCGTCGATGGCTCTGTAAAAGTGCTCGACTTTGGGCTGGCGTCGATGCTGACGCCTGAAGCGCGCGGTGACGTCGCTGACAAGATGACGACGATGACGAGCCCACATACCGTAATGGGCACGCCAGCGTACATGAGCCCCGAACAGGCGCGCGGTGAGCCCGCCGACCAACGAGCCGACGTGTGGGCATTCGGGTGCGTCCTCTACGAGATGCTCACGGGCGCCGGGCCTTCGGCGGTCGGTCGACCGCCGAAGTGTTGGTCGGCGTGCTCGACCGGGAGCCGAATCTCGACGTCCTACCGCCCGACACGCCGCCCGCCATCCGTCGTCTGCTCCGACGCGCCTTGTCGAAGAACCCTCGGACCCGGCTGCGCGACATGGGGGATGCGCGTCTCGAGATCAACGATGCGCATGTGCGCACTGAGGACGTGACGCCGGGTCGTCCCGTCGCGGCGTCCGCACGCGCTGAAGATGCTGTACGCGGCAGCCGTGCTTGCGGGCGTCGCCGTGGGCGCACTTTTCGTCTCGCAATGGATGCGGCCCGGCGCTGTACCGCCTCCGATTAGCCGGTTCTCCATCGTGATGCTGTCAGAAGCGAACCGCGAAAGGGCACCCACCCGTCGAATCGCCATTTCACGCGATGGCTCGCGCATGGTGCTTCCGTCCGGGCGTGGCTTTGTCGTCCGCCACCGCGACAGGGCTGCCGTCGATACACTCGAGATCGGGCGTGCCGCCGAATCGTTGTTACCGTTCTTTTCGCCGGACGGTCGATGGATCGGTTACAGCGGCGACGGTGCGATAAGAAGGTGGCGGTGACCGGGGGCTCCCCGATTGAAATCGTCAAGGTCGCGACGCAAGGGAGTGGAGCGTGGGCCGACCGCCACATCGTCTATGCCGATGCCACCGGTCTCCATCGTGTGTCCGAAAATGGTGGGCAGCCGGAGAAGCTGCCAGTGAACGTTGCATCGAATGAGCAGGTCGCGTTTCCCGAGGTGCTGCCAGGTGGTCGAGCGATTCTGTTTACGGTGATGCCGACCCGGACCAACGTCATCGGCTGCGCGTCACAATCGCGGCAGGCTCGGATCGACGCGCTGGATCTCGGGACCGGAAAGCAGATGACGGTACTGCGCGGAGGAGGACGACCCGCGTTATGTGCCGACAGGCCATTTGCTGTTCGCCCTCGAACGGGACGCTACATGGGGTGGTGTTCGATGCCAGTCGCCTCGAGATCGCGGTGAACCTATCGAGTTGGTTGCAGACGGGGGTTCGTCTGAGTTCACCGTGTCTGACGAAGGGACGCTGGTCTATGTATCGGGCGGCGCACCGGGAGGACGGGAGCTCGTCTGGGTCGATCGACGCGGTCGGGAAGAATCCCTCGGCGCGCCGCTGCGCCCATACGCCTACCCGAGACTCTCTCCCGACGGAAAGCAGGTGGCGCTCGATGTGGGCGGTGTGGATCGCGACATCTGGATCTGGGATATCTCGCGCAAGGCCTTGAGCGCTTCACCAACGATCCAGCGGAGGAACGCCCTCCCCGTCTGGTCGCCGGATGGGCGATATCTCGCTTTGGCAGCAGTCGGACTGGCGTGTCGAACATCTTCCGGCAAGCATCCGATCGGCGTGGCGAGCCTGAGCGGCTGTGGGAGAGTGGTCGTCTGCACCAGCCGGTAAGCTTCGCGCCGGATGGCAGACTGCTGGTGTCCGAGGCAGTGGCAGGCCTCGGTCGTGACATCGTTGCTCTTTCGCTGGATCGCCACGGGGTGTCGAGCGGATCCTCACAGCGAGGCGACCGAAGGATGGGCGGAAGTGTCTTCAGACGGGCGATGGATCACGTACGACTCGAATGAATCGGGCCAGTTCGAGATCTATGTGCGCCCATACCCGCGCGTTCGCGACGGACGATGGCGGGTTTCGGCGTGCGGTGGCCGGCAGCCGTTGTGGTCGCGCAGGGCAAGGAGTTGTTCTACCGGGATTTCAGCGGTGCGCTGATGGCCGCCGCGTGGGGCGCGGTCGGAGTTGACGTCGGCGCTCCTGTCAAGCTGCTCGGCGGTTCTCGGTACCATGGCGGCGGCTCGACACTCGGCGGGCGCACCTACGATCTCGATCTGGAAGGTTCGCGGTTCCTGATGATCAAAAGGCCATTCCGTCGGAGATGCCCATCGACCGTCGTCGTCACCGAACACTGGTTTCAGGAGCTTCAGGCGCGGCTGCCGAACCGATGATCGTTGCCGAGATCATTCGCTTCACACGGCTGACGCGTCGAGTTGACTGACTGGCCTTGGAGACACCCAGTCATTCGATCTTCGTCGGGTTATTGAACAACACGGTCAGACGAATGCTGCCGTGGCCATACTGCGGAAATCCTGGTATCGATGGATCGCCGGGATCCAGGTTTGAGGCGGTATCATCCGGCGGGAACAGCACCAGCGAGTTCAGAAACGCAATCACATCCTGTTGGCTGTCGCGCGACAGGGCCGCGAAGTCGTCGCGTGCGGGTTGCGCTTCACCCCCGTGGCGCAGAATCACCTCCATCAGGCCGGTCGTGCGTCCATCGTGACCATACGGAGAGGTGAACCGACACCCCAGAGGGCCGCGGTGAGGAACCCTGCGCCGAATCGTGCCGTCGTATTCGCGTTCGTGAAACGCCGGACCGAGGTCGTGCCGCTTGAAATCGGTGTAGATGTTCCGCACGGCAAAACTTCCGAGGCGCGGCCACTTCAGCCTGGGCAGCGTCGGACATCTGAGACGGACGCGAACAGCGCCGTGGCCGTCGCAAACAAGCGATTGAAGTGTCCGCGCTGCGGATCGAACGCGGTTTCGACATCGGCGACGCGGCGGTCGCGCGCGACTGTCAGATCCGGAATGTGGCAGCTCGTGCACCTGATCCGCTCGATCAACCGTTGGCCTCTCAACACATCCTGCGCGATCTCGCCTCTTCCGGCCTTGAAGTAGTTCAACAGATAGAACTCGAGGAAATCTACGATAGCGGGATCGAGCTCGCCGGAACCGATCGGTGGCCCCTCGATGTCGTCCGTTGTGCCGTCGAGAACCATGCCGGCTGCCGTGACAACTCGCTGCCCTCCATCCGCTGCCGTGAGATCGGGATCCGACACTTGGAGTCCCATTTCGGCGTTCAGTGCACCCACGACAAACTCGCGTATCGAGATCGTTCCGCCGTGCGCGAAGAAGGGCCGAACGCGCAGATCTGGATCCACGCCTTCGACCTCGCTCGAGTCGGACGTTCCATCCGGGCGTCCAACGATCTGACCGAATCGAATACCCTTGGCGACCAGTGGGAGTTCCACTGAGCGGCCCAGCGCTTTCGCTCTTGCGATTGCCTGCGCGCGAACCCAGCGCAGCTCGCTCGTCATCTCGTCAGCGAGCATTTCCTTGAGACCCAGTCCAAAGAGGTGCGGCGCGTCACGGCTGTCCGGCCGCGTCGCGAGATCGCCGCCGAACCCGGCGGAGCCGCGCGGACGACCATGGCGGGTGGCGCAGCTGTCCGCGAGCCCCGCGCCGATAATGCGGTCTGTTTCGATGTTGCCGACGCCGTCGCCAAATGCCGGCCCCTGTCCGACGCCAACCGTGAATTTGCGTTGAAATAGTTGCCGCCCGCGGCGAATGGCGCGGAAAGGATCACGGTTGATGATGAACGAGGACGAGTCTTCAGTCGAACCAGTCGCCGACGCGCCCACTTGTTCGGTGAGACTCAGTGCGATGCCGTCACTCGAGGTGTTGGGGGCCATGGTGCGGTCGATGAGCTGCGCCAGAACGCCGCCGCCGACCGGAAGGAAGGTGAAGCACACCACGAACAATGCGTGTCGGGGGACCATCGTTGCCTCCGTTATAAGCATCTGCCGCCGTCAGAACGGGCAGTTCCCCGGCGGGGGTGCGTCGATGCGGAAGCTGTTTGCCGGCGGTGGCGGCGGCACGTCGAAGTAGGTCGCCCACAGCTCGAGGTTCTCGGTCGTGCTTTCGTTCCGAGCGATGTGGACGTGTCCCTGTCCGTGGTCGATGAACGCCGGCCCGGCCACATACGTCCGCGGCGTGCACGCGGGATCCTCTGAGGAGTAGAAGGTCAGTGTTCCGGCTGTGACCACGACCACCACCGGGCCAGGATGGCTGTGCCATCCGGTGTGTCCCCCAGGTCCGATGGTGATCTGCTGAACCACAGTCTGCTGGGCGTCGGGCACGTGAATGACCTCCTGGCCCGCAGTGTCGACCTTGAACCTGATGTCCGTCGGGTCGGCAAAAGTCCCTCTCGCCACGACGGTCGCACTCAACACTCCTGCGCCCGGGGTTGCCAGCACCGCTCCCGTCAGCGCCGTGACAACCGCGACGAGGCCGGCCACGCTGGAAAGCGCCAATTGCCTGTTCGTCATGTTGTTCGCTCCTTGTGCGACCGGTTGCACGCCGGTCGTGCCATGGATAAAAGGGGTAGAATCCAAACGCGGTCGCGATCCTCGCTTACGCCGTTTCTGGTGTCATGGGCGTGCGGGGGGAAAACAAAGGGAAATCAAGGGGGATGCTGACCGTTCGATTCGGCCCGTTCCTGTTGGATGAAGCGCAGCGCAAGCTCACGCGCAACGGCTTCGAAGTTCACCTCACCCCGAAGGCGTTCGACCTCCTGATCGTCCTCGTTACCGACGCCCCCCGCGTCCTCTCGAAGAACGAGCTACACAAGCGTGTGTGGCCCAGCACGTTCGTGTCCGACGCCACCCTCGTGGGCGTCATCGAAGAACTGAGACGCGCGCTAGGCGGCGGCGATGAGAAGGTCTCCAGCATTCGCACGGTCCACCGCGTGGGCTATGCGTTTGCCGGAATCCGTGGAGTACAGAGCAGCCAGGCGGACAGGTGTGGCACTGGGTTGTGGTGAGTGGCCGGCACGTCGGGCTGAACGCCGGCGAGAATCGCATTGGCCGCGACCCCGCTTCGACGGTGTGGCTCATTCGGTGGGTGTTTCGCGGAATCACGCACGCATCGTCGTCGCTCGGCTCGGAGGCGACGATTGAAGACCTAGGGAGCAAGAACGGCACGAGTGTGGGCGGCAAGCCCGTCGCAGCCAAGGAGAAGCTGGTGGATGGGGACCTCGTCGAGCTCGGCCCGATATCGGTCACCTACCGGTGTTCGACGGCCGGTCTTCGACAGAAGCCATTACGATCCAAGACAAGGCGGCCAGCACGCCAAGTCGCTCTGAGTAGCGAGAACGGAGGAAGCGGTCAGCCGTCAGCTGTCAGAAAGACCGCTGATAGCTGACAGCTGACAGCTGATCACCTACGACTTGCCCTTGCCCGGCGACTCGTTCCAGTAAATCTTGACGTTGCGCGTGGCGCGGCCGGAGGCCACGATGTCCGGCTTCTTGTCGCCGTTGAAGTCGCCGACGATCAGGTCCTCGCAGGCCATGCCGGTGCTGTCGATCAGTTCCTTGGACTTCAAAGCGCCTTCGCGATCGACGAAATAGACCGCGACGCCGAACGGCTTCCCCCGCCAGCCCACCGCCAGCTCCTGGTTGCCGTCGCCGTCGAAGTCGGCCCAGTCAAGCGCGTGTCCTTCGGCCAGCGCCGTTTCGATCTGGTTCTTGGCCCAGAGCGGCGCGCCGGGCTTCTCGGCGTAGACCATCACACCGGCGCCATGCCATGGATCGACGGTGGCGAGCATCCTTCGATCGCCGACGCGTCCGAGCTTGACCTCGCCCGGCGAGCCTTCGCCGATGACCGTCTTCGCGTAGGTCCCGTCCTTGCCGCGCTTCCACGCGATCAACCCTTCGTGGCTCGCCGACACGATCTCTTCCTGCGGGTCCTTGTCGAGGTTCATCGACAGGAAGTTGTGCTGCATGTGGTTCTGCTCGGCGATGAGCTCCTGCTGCCACGGGTCGGACTTCGGATTGGCCGGCGGCCGGAACACCAGCAGCTTGGCGCCGGCGCCTTCGGGCCCTTTGACGCCTTTCGCGTGCAGCGGTGCGACGATCAGCTCGAGCTTCTTGTCGCCGTCGACGTCGGCCCACTTGATCCGATGCAGGTTCGGCTCGGCGCCAATCGGGAACATCTCCCACTCGGGCGTGCTGCCGGGGGCGTTCTGCTTCACCCATTGCAGCGTGCCGGTGTTGGCCCGGGTCCACCCGGCGCCCAATGCGATGTCGAGGCGGCCGTCGCCGTCGATGTCGTGCGGCGCGAGCGTGACGTTGTCGGCGGTGGTCACACCGGCGCCGAGAATCACCTTCTTCTCCCACTTCGGCGCCTGGAACCAGACGAGCTCGGTCCCGCTGATCGCGAGCACGTCCATCAGCTTGTCGCCGTTGACGTCGCCGGAGACGACGGCGTAGCCGACGCCGAAGTCAGTGGCGATGTCCTGGGCGCGGAACTTCAGCGTGGGTGAGGTCGTGAAGCCGGTCGGACCGGCCGGCTCGGGCTTGGCGCCCTCCGTCTGTGCCGGCACCGGCGGCCGTGCTGTGCGGGCTGGCCCGGCGCGGGCGCCGCGGGCTGTTGTGATGCGCGTGACGACCGTCAGCGCAAGAGCGACGCCGGCGAGCGCCAGTAATCCGATAGCGCGTGATGCTCGAGTCATGGTGCTCATAGTGGTGCAAGTAGCAGGGCTTGAGAGTCGGACAGCGATCTGTCAGAGCTCGCGGATTCGAATGTTCCGGGTACTTCACGAATCCTTCGAACCCGCTCGTGTAGGGCGACTGCACGCTGATCGGTCCGGCTTCCTTCCACTTCGCTTCGGCCGGGTCCGTCGGATTGTCGTTGACGTCGCAGATCTGCGTGCCGTTCAGGAACACCTGAAGACGCGGTCCGTTGGCGCTGATGCGGAGCGTGTTCCATTCCTGTTTCTTCCGCAGGCCCGGGAACTTCGCGTCCCCCTTGTCCAGCCACAATACGTTGTTGCGAATCGCCCCCGGCGCCTGCCGATGCACGACGATGCCGATGTACTCCCCCGCCTCACGACGGCCGATATTGAGCTGGTAGCCGGTCCGGAACGTGATGCCGCTGTTGTAAAGGCAGGTCGGGTCCTTGCTCGTGTTCTCTTCCTTCGGCCCGAGCTCCGCAGAGCACTCGGTGCCGTGCTCGGCGAGCATGAAATCCAGTTCCAGTTCGAAGTCCTTGTACTGCGCGGCGGTGACGAGGCTGCCTCGTCCGCCCGTTCCCCCGACCAGCACGCCGTTCTCCACTTTCCACGCCGGCGGTGGCGGCGTGGTGCCCGACGCATTGGTCCCGCCGCGTCCGGCCGTGATGGTCCAGCCGGTGAGATCCGTGCCGTTGAAGAGCGGCTTCCACTCGCCGCGCGACTGCGCGGCGTTGGTCAGCTCAGCCTGCGGTTGCGCGGTGAGCGCCAGAGCCAGGGCGACGCCGACAGCCAGCGCTGCCGGGCAGATGCGACCACAGATGCAGTTCATCGTCAGTTTCTCCGACTAGCTGCCGGTGTTCTTGATGTTGGCGGACAGCGCCGCGATCATGTCCTTCGCTGCGGCCACGGTGTCCTTCGGCGGCTTGCCGTAGAACTCGATCGAGTAGATCCCCTTGTAGCCGGCGGCCTCGGTGGCCTTGATGATCGGCACGACATCGTAGTTGATGTGGCGGTTCTGCTCGTCGAAGTCGAGCTCCTTCGCCGAGACGAGCTCGAGCTGCGGGAACAGCTTGCTCAGGCCCGCGACGCGGGCCTCGATGGAGCCGGACGGGCTGTTGCCCCAGTCGCAGAGGGTGCGGCAGTACGGATCGTTGACCGCCTTGACCACGGCCACGACCTTGTCGATGTCGGCGCTGTAGCCGATGTGGTTCTCCACGAGGATCTTCACGCCGATCTTCCGTCCGTACTGGGCGAGCTGGCGGAACGAATCGGCGGTGCGGTTCACGTCCCACGCTTCCGGCGTGCCACCGCCGGTGTTGGCGCGGCAGGTCGGCGCGCCGACGGCCGCGGCGCGATCCATCCACTGCTTGATGGTCTGGATCGAGTCGGCGCGCTTGGCCGCGTCGGGGTCCGAAAGATTCTCGCGGCCGTCGACCTGGACATTGATGATCCGGGACTTGGCCGCGTCTGCCGCCGCCTTGATCTGGCGGCAGTAATCGAGCGACGTGTCCGCGAACTGTGCGCTCCAGATCTCGACGTTGTGCAACCCGAGCGTCTCGGCGACGAACCGGGGCGCGGTGAGGAGCGTCAGCTCCTGGCCCGCGGGGATCGGCCCTGCGTTCTTCTCGCGCGTCTGCGTGAACCGGTCGCGGAAACAGACCGTGGTGATGCCGATCCGGCGCAGCACCGCGGCGGGAATCGACTGGCCGGCCTGCGCACGCGCGAACGCATCGAGCGGCCCCGTGCGCGCCAGCACCGGGTACGCGGCGAGCGCCCGCGTTCCGAGTGCGAGCATCGACCGTCGGGTCATCGACCACCTCCTGGGGAGCCGGCGGCTCCCGATGATTTCGATCATTTTCGGATGTTCGAATATCACGAGTCCACGCCCCGATGCAACGAGAGGCGCGCGTCCGGAGCAGCGGCCAGCTCGGCGGCGGCCGATTGGGACGGCGGGGGGCGAGCCTTGTCGTTACTAGAGTGTTGTCAATTCCCAAGCTCCAAGCTCTCCGCCTTCGCGCGCGACAATTCGTGCGCGCTACGGCGCGACCTCGCCAGAGCGTGTCGTCGAAAGCTGCCGACACGCGACGGCGGGCAAATCCCAAGGCACTCCCAACGCCCAAACTCCAATTGGCAGTGGAGGTTTTGGAATTTGGGGTGTTGGGAGTGCGTTGGAGCTTGGAGCTTGGAGCTTGGGATTTGATGCTCCTGACAGTCCGCTAGTCGGTGCGTTGCGGTGCGCTGGCGACCGGCTGCCCGTTGCCGTTGCCGGCTTCGGGGGCTTCGAGCAGCGTCTGCTCGAGCGCGGAGAGCCTGCTGACCGCATGCGCGACGAGCGGGCGGGCGAGCGTCCGGGCGTGCGGCACCTTGATGCGGTCGTAGGTGTGCTCGAACTTCCACCGGACGGCGTCCGCCGGGAACCGCCCGGAGCGGACGAAACCGAGGAACAAGTCGATGTTCGTATCGAGGAAGCTCAGGCTGTCGGCGGCCTGGACGAGGTCGGCTTCGGCCCACCCGCCGGTTTCGTGCGCCAGGATCAGCCGTGCCACTTCGCTGACCAGCGGTTCCGGGGCGTTCCGGCCGCGGAGCCATGCCGTCACGATACGGGCGCTGCGCTCGGAGTGCAGCTGGTTGTAGTGAGGATCGTCGAGCGTCGTGAGCGCCGGCGAATCGGGCCCTGGGAAGGCCCGCTCCATGTCGTGCGTCAGTGCCGCGAGCCGGACGCCTTCACTGGAGGCCGGTGCCAGGCGATCCAGCCACTCGAGCGCGCGCAGCAGGTGATGGCGATTGTACGGGTAGTTTTCGACGACCCATTCGCGCGCCGCCGAGACGAACGGTGACTCAGCCACGACGGCCGGGACGCGATGTACTGAAGAGCATGGACGGGCAACTGTATCACACCCGCAGGAGATTTCGATAATTGTCAGTTTGTTCGAAACCTAGTGCGCGACCGCCGGCCACCTCCTCGCGGGCCGGCCATCGCGCCGCCACGTCCGCCAGCGTCGCCGAGCGATGCTTCCGCAGGAGGGCAACTGCCGTGTCGGCGTCGCGGGCAATCGTCGCGCGCATCAGCGCCTCGTGTTCTCTCGCGACGTTCCGCGTCGGGTCTCCCTGGCGCGTCCGCAGCCGCCGGTAGCGCGAGTGGCGTTCATACAGGACGTGGCAGACGAGCTTGAGCGACGGCGACCCGCACGCCTCGTACAACGACTCGTGGAACGCCACGTTGCGCACCTCCCATTCGGGATCGAGCGTCCCGTCGGCGGCGAACATCTCGCGCTTCGACAACTCGTGGTAGCGCGCGACGATCTGCGATTCCCAGTAGTCGTTCCCCTTCGCGATCGCCATCCGGATGGCAATCGCCTCGAGCTCCAGCAGGGTGTTCGCGATGTCGATCATTTCCTCACGCGACACCGGGGCGACGCTGAAGCCCTTGTGGTCCTCGAGGAGCACGAGTCCTTCGGAGACCAGGCGCATCAGCGCCTCGCGCAGCGGGCTCAGCCCCGACTTGTACCGTTCGCGAATATCGCGGAACAGCAATCGGCTGCCGGGCTCGAGCCGATTGTGAAGGATGTCGGAACGGATCTGCTCGAACAGGTCCGTTGTCAGCGTCCGCGATACCTTGGCGGGCCGCCCGGGCAGCGCAGTCGCGGATCGTGGTGCGGGCGCCGGAGCGTCGCGGGCTGCGGGGGGGGCGAGGGTCTCACGGCGTGAGGCACGCGGGCGTTGATCCGAACCACGGGCAGTGCACGTTCCCCACGCTCTCCCGCGGTGCTTTCGTCCGGCCCGCCGCAGCACCTTTGTTCCGCCGCCGTTCCATGTGTGTCCTTTCCGGCACTCTGTGGCGCCCGCGTTCCCTGAAGCGGGCGGGTACTTCCGCGGTCCTTGCTGCTTGGAGAGGCCAACGGGTCATTCGCGACGCTGCTTGTAACAGGAGATCAGAGCGGGGCACGCGACGATCGCGAGCGACGTCACTTGACAGTTCTCGAACAAGGAGCAAGCGTTTGACCTCCTGACCTCCTGATTCATGTTCAAAACAGGGGCGCGAACCATCCGACTGCAATCCAAGCACTCGGTTGCATTGCCACAAATGTTCATGATCACGATCACGACTGCCCTGACGAAAGGGGCTCACCTCAGCCCGTACGATAACGCGGCGCTCGCCGCCGGTCACGCGGTGAGATGTTCGGCAATATCACACATTATCGAAACTCGTGCTAGGCTCCGTGCCTGCCGGACCGACCGCTGAGTCATCATGAGTGACATGCAACGACTCGATCGCCGCGGGTTTCTCCTCGCCGCCTCGGGTCTGCCCTTGGCGCGAACATGCAGAATCGATCCTACGAGCTCGAATCCGTGGCGGCCGGCAAGTCGCTGAAGGCGCCCGGCGGGCGCGCCGTCCTCACGTATCTGACGAGCAAGCCTGAAGGATCGAACCTGCGCGCGAACAGCGCCTGCTGTTTCCATCCGGTCACCACGCCGTCGGGCGAGCGGCTGACCGATCTCGCGCCAGGCGATCACGTTCACCACCGCGGCATCTTCCTGGCCTGGCATTCGATCGACTTCAAACGGAAGGCTGACTTCAGCAAGATGGGGCCGACGCGCCCGACCCACGGGTTCGACATCGCCCGCGCCGATTTCTGGGGCTGGGGCGAGTTCGCGCCGACCGATCAGCGCGTGATCCGGAACCGCGACGTGCAGCTCGTGAAGGCGACCGACGCCACGGCGGAGCTCGCCATCCGGAACGACTGGACGATTCGCAACAATCGCTACGTGGACGAGCAGACGACAGCGGTCTGGCGTGCAACGGACGGCGCGAACATCCTGGATCTGACCTACGGCCTGACGCCGGACTGGGACATGACGCTGAATCAGACGCCGTTCGGCGGCTTCTGCGTTCGCGCCAGGAACGACGGCGAGTCCTGGTACGAGGGGCCGTCAGGCAAGATCGCGCGTCCCGATCCCCACTACTCGGCCGCGGATCTGAACTGGCCGGGCGCGGACTGGTACGCCTACGCGATCACGCTGTCGAGCGGGCAGGACGATTGGCTGTGCGGTCGTGGATCATCCGTCCAACCCGTCCGCGACGTGGCACAACCCGCGCTACGTCTGGATGGTCAACCCTTGCATCGTCTCCGGGAAGCCGGTGACCATAGCCAGCGGTCAGGCGCTGACGCTCCGCTACCGCGTGATCCTGTTCGACGGGACGGTGCCGGTGCCGCTCGTGCGTGAGCTCGCGGCGGAATTCCGGCGCAGTTAGACCGCTACTTCTCCAGTTCGAACGACAGCGGCAAGTCTTCAAGGCAACAGGAGAAGGAGAGAAGGGGAGACTCGTAGCCTCAGTCTGCTGTCACGAAGGGCGGGTCGGCGCGCAGGCCGCATACGCAGTGCCGTGCGCAAACGGGCGAGTTCTCCCCTTCTCCCTTCTCCTGTTGCGTTTAGGCAAGCCGCCGGCGCGTCGTCCCCCGATCAGATAATCGAAGACAAAGCTCATTTTCGAAAATCTCCCTTGCCCGCGCGCCGTCGCCATGTTACGGTGCCGGCCACATATGGCCCCGCATACCCCGTCCATGAACGCGCGTGAGGCGCTGATCGGAGGCGGCCGCCGCATGTCGTCGATCGCGCTGGCCGCCGGTCTCATGGCTGCCGTCTGGTTCGGCGCGCCGGCCGCGCAGGGCACGATCAAGACGCTGCCCGGAGTCGACAGCTCCAACTACTACCCGTTCGATCAGATCGACAAGTCCAACGTCGCCAGGCTCGAGATGGCGTGGTTCTATCCGTACGCCGCGCCGACCTTCAGTCCGGTGTTCGCCGACGGCATGCTCTACGGCCTCGGCCGCAACGCGTCGTCGCTCGTCGCGCTCGACGCCGCCGACCGGCAAGGAGCTCTGGGTGCACGAGGGGCTGAACGGCATCACGAGCAAGGGCATCAACTACTGGGAGAGCGCTGACGGCAAGGATCGTCGCTTGATCTTCGCCGTCGACAGCTTCCTCCAGGAGATTGACGCGCGCACCGGCAAGTCGATCATGACCTTCGGCGACAACGGCATCGTCGGACATGCGGGTCGGCCTGCCGCGTGCCGAGGGCACGAGCGCGCGCGCCATGCCGGCGAGCCCTGGCCGCATCTGGCGCAACATCATGATCTTCGGCGGCCAGTCGGGCGAAGCGACGATGACGCCGCCCGGCGACATCCGCGCCTACGACGTGCTCACCGGCCAGCTGCTCTGGCAGTTCCACGTCATTCCGCGTCCCGGCGAGTTCGGCTACGAGACGAACCCGCCCGACGGCTACAAGTACCTCGGCGGCGCGAACAACTGGGGCGAGATGTCGATCGACGAGGCACGCGGCATCGTCTACCTCCCGACCGGGTCGGCGACCGCGGACTTCTACGGCGGCGATCGGCACGGCCAGAACCTGTTCGCCAACTGCCTGCTCGCGCTCGACGTGCGAGACCGGCAAGCGGCTGTGGCATTTCCAGACCGTTCACCACGACCTGTGGGATTTCGACAACGTCTCGGCGCCGCAGCTCGTCACCGTGACGCACAACGGCAAGAAGGTGGACGTCGTCGCGCACGCCGGCAAGACCGGCTTCCTCTACGTGTTCGACCGCGTCACCGGCAATCCGCTCTGGCCGATCGAGGAACGGCCGGTCGAGGCGAGCCAGGTGCCGTTCGAGAAGTCGTGGCCGACGCAGCCGTTCCCCACGAAGCCGGCGCCGTTCGCGCGGCAGTCGTTCACCGAGGACGACGTGAACCCGTGGCTGCTGACGCCGGAGGAGTACGAGGCGCTCAAGGAGCGGGTGCGCAAGGCGAAGAACGGCAAGGGACCGCAGGGCGGCATCTTCAATCCGACCGTGCTCAACGGCGACGCCATTTCGATGCCCGGCAACCAGGGCGGCTCGAACTGGGGCACCGCCGCGGCCGATCCGCAGCGCGGCCTCGTCTTCGTCACCAACGTCAACCAGGTGGCGCTGCTCCGCCTCAACGACGTCAAGGATCCGCCGGCCGCGCAGGGACGGGGCGGTGGCGGCGGCGTCCAGATCGACGCGGGCGTGTTGAACGAGGGGAGGCGCGCCTACACGCAGGTACTGCGCGGCGTGTCACGGGGCCGATCAGCGCGGCGCCATTCCCGGCGTGCCGTCGCTCGTCGGCGTCACGGACCGGATCGACGAAGAGAGCATGCGCGTGATCGTCTCGGAGGGCCGCAACAACATGCGGCCGATCGTCGACGCGTCCAACGAGGAGATTCGCGCGATCCACTCCTATCTGCAGGTCACCAATCCCTTTGGCCGGGGCGGCGGCGGAGGACGTGGCCGCGGACGCGGCGGCGCCAACGCCGCCGCGCTGCCGCCGGGGCCCGTCGTCGCGACAGGGCGGTGCTCCGCGCCCGCCGCTGCCGCCGCGCTATGGCGGCCCGTTCTACCCCGGCGTCGGCGGGACGGCGGGCAACATGCCGTGGCCGGAAGACGTCGCGGCCGCGAAGCTGCCGACGCGGTATCAGACCGGCTACAACGTCATGGCGACCGCGACGAAGCCGCCGTACACGACCATCACCGCCTACGACCTGAACACCGGCGAGATCAAGTGGCAGGTGCCCAACGGCGACGATCCCGCGACGGTCAATCATTTCGGCAAGGGAGACGGCCCGCACGACACCGGCGGCGTCGGGTCGCGCAACGGCATGGTGGTGACCAGGACGGGGCTGCTGTTCCAGAACGGCAAGGACGGCTGGGCGCGCGCGTACGACGTCGAGACCGGCAAGGTCCTGTGGAAGGGAAAGACGGCCGGCCAGTCGATCGGCATTCCGACGATGTACGAATCGAACGGCCGGCAGTACGTCGTGTTCATGTCGCCGCCGACCGGACCCGGTGATGTCGGTGGGGCGGAAGGCGGCGGCACCGGCAGCGCGCCGGCGGCGCCGGCCGGTCCATACGGCTACATCGCGTTCGCGCTGCCGAAGCAGTATCCGGTTGGATACCAGGTTCAGCGCCTGTGAATTAGTCCAGGGTGGCTTCCGGCTTCAGCCGGAAGGATGCGTCAGGCGTTCGAGTTTGCTCGACAGCCGCAGCCTTCCGCCTAAAGGCGGAAGCCACCCAGCGCGATTTGTTCACACGCGTATTCAGGGAGCAGCCATGTCTCGACAGACCGCAGGTTTTGCCCTGACCGCACTGGTGGCCGCCGCCGTGACGGTCGACGTCGGCGGCCAGGCGCCGCGAACGTTCACGCCCGACTGGACGTTCAAGGGCTCCGGCGCTGACCGGCATGCAGCAGCTCGGTGCGGCCACGTGGCGGGCCGAGAACGGCGAGATCATCGGCACGCCGACCGCACCCGAAGGCGGCTGGCTGCTGCTCGACAAGGGATACCAGGACGTGCAGTTCGCGGCGTCGTACCGCTGCGGTGCCGGGTGCACGGCGGGCGTCATGGTGCGATCCGAGAAGGGCGCGGACGGGACCCGCGGCGTTTATACGCTGATCTCCGGCGACGAGCGATCGACGGCTGCGGTCACGGTCGATGCGCAGGGGAAGATCACCGGTCGCGAACCGCTGACGCGCAGTGCCGGAGGGCAGGCCCGGTTCGCGCCGCCGCTTCCGGCAGCCGGCGCCGCCCCGGCGGGCGGAGGTGGCGGTCGTGGCGGAGCGGGCGGACGCGGCGGACGCGGCGCAGCCGGTCCGACGGGATTCGTTTCGATGTTCGCGCCTCCGCCGGATCCTGCCGTCAACGCCAACGACTGGAACCGGGTCGAAGTGCTCGTAGACGCCGACGTCTTCCGCTCGAACGTCAACGGGCGCGGCAGCTGCGGTCGCGATCGACGGCACCACCGGAAACTTCGGGCCGGTTGCGCTGTATGTCGGAGGCACTGGCGAGGCCAGGTTCAAGGACATCGCGATCAAGGACATCGCGCGCCGCATCACGCCGGCCGAGCAGACCGCGCCGCGGTTCCGCGCGCAGCAGTTCGAGGACTTCTATTACGGCTGGTCAGCCGCCGCGGGCGACTTCAACCACGACGGCGTCCTCGACGTGACGATCGGCAACCGCTATTACCTCGGGCCGTCGTTCACGGAGTCGCGGGAGCTGTACGCGGGACAGCCGTACAACCCGGCGAAGGAATACTCGCCGGCGATGGTGAATTTCGCCTTCGACTATACCGGCGACGGCTGGGACGACATCCTCGTCGTCGAATCGCGCACGCCCGTGCTCTACGTGAATCCCAAGGGAGAGTCACGACGCTGGACGCGGTATGCGGTGTTCACGACGCCGGTCACGTCGGAGTCGATCATGTTCAAGGACATCGACGGCGACGGCAAGCCGGATGCGACCTACGGGGGCGCCAGTTCCGTGCAATGGGTCGGCGTGGATTCGTCGAATCCGACCGGTCCGTGGAAGACCACCACGGTGTCCCAGCCGGGTGTTCCGTCCAGCATCCACGGCATCGGCGCCGGCGACATCAACGGCGACGGGAAGGTGGACATCATCGCGCCGCACGGCTGGTGGGAGCAGCCGGCGGCTGGCGCCGCACAGACGCCCTGGACGTTCCATCAGGGCGCGTTCGGGCGCAACGGCAACGCCGGCGGCAACATCGAGGTCTACGACGTGAACGGCGACAAGCTGCCCGACGTCGTGACCGCGCTCGCCGCCCACGGATTCGGGCTGGCGTGGTACGAGCAGAAGCGCGATCCGGCGGGCAAGATCTCGTTCGTCGAGCACCTGATCATGAACGACTTCGCGAGCCAGAACGCCGGCGGCGTGACGTTCACCGAGCTGCACGCGCTGACGATCGGCGACATCGACGGCGACGGCATCCCGGACATCGTCACCGGCAAGCGCCATTGGGCGCACCTGGACAGCTACACCGATGCCGACGCGCACGGCGCGCCGGTGCTGTACTGGTATCGCACCGTCCGCAACCGAAGGCGCCCGGCGGCGCTGAGTTCGTGCCCGAGCTGATCAACAACCGCTCCGGCGTCGGCTCGATGATCCAGCTCGCCGATCTGAACAAGGACGGCGCGCTCGACATCATGGCGGCGACCAGCCGCGGCGGGCATATCTTCTGGAACACGGCGCGCGGCTCGAAGCGGAGCAGCCAGCGCTGACGCCGGCGCTGAGCTGACGGCGATTCCCAACATCCCTGGTCAGCGGGTTGCGGATCGTTCGAGCGGCAGCCACTTGTCTAAGAGCAAAACAGGAGATCAGGAGAAAGAGGATGGTTTCCTCCGGTTCTCATGGCCTCCTGTCGAAGTTCACCGCCCCGCGAATCAGCCAGTCGCTGGTGAAAGCACTCGGGATGTTCTAAGTTCTTCGCATGGCCCACCCGACTGTCACCGCGCGTAGCGCGGTGGCGCCAACGCTGCTCGGATCAGCAACGTCCTCGTCGTGTCGTTGTGTCGTCGTCTCGTCGTTTGTCGGCCGAAGGCCAACGTGGGCAGCGAAGTCAGCGTGACGACGGCGGCCGTGCGAAGTGGCTCGCTTAGCAGTGCGTTCATCACAGCCGGGGTCGGAATCCGATAAGGAGGATCGAATGTCGAGACGTCTGCCGGCGGTCGTAGTCCTCAGCTGCGTGCTCGTCTGGTCGCTGAACGCCGCCGGCCCGACGTTCAGACCCGACGTCGTCTTCAAGGGGTCGGCGTTGACCGGCTGGACGCCGCTCGGCGACGCGGACTGGAAGGCCGAGAACGGAGAAATCATCGGCACACCGAAACAGCCTGCCGGCGGCTGGCTCGTGCTGGACAAGTCGTTTCAGGATGTGGCGGTGTTCTCCAACGTGACCTGCACGGGCGGCTGCAAGGCGGGTGTGCTGCTGCGGCGGAAAAGACCGCCGACGGCATGAAGGGGGTCTACGTCTCGCTGACCAAGGCGATCTGCTGTCGTACGCCGTGACGCTCGACGCGCAGGGTAGGGAGACTTGGACGGACGCAGTTGCAGCCCGCCGGCGCGCGGCGGCGGTGGTGGCCGCGCCGGAGCGGCGGCACCCGCCGGTGGCGGCGGCGCGGCTCCTGCCGGTCAGCGCCCGCTGCCGGCGCGCGCCCGCTGCCGGTGCGCCGCCCGGTGGCGGCCGCGGGCGGGGAGCGCCTCCACCTCCGCTGCCGCCCGGCGTGAGTCTGCCCGGACTGGCGCGTCCCACCGGCGAGTTCTTCCCGGACAGGAGCAACAGCGTCGACATCACACTGGCGAACACGCGTGTCACCGTGCGATTCAACGGCGGATCGCTGGGCGCGGCCGGCGGCCTCGCCGAAGAGGCCGCCGGCAAGTACGGTCCGATCGCGCTCTACGTCGGCGGCACCGGCTCCGGCGCGCTTCAAGGACGTCGCATACGCGGACCTCAACGCCGGCCGTTCGAGGCCGAAAAGACCTCGCCCAACTTCCGCGCGCAGCGGATAAACGAGTTCTACTACTCGTACTCGTCAGCCATCGCCGACGTGAACCGCGACGGCAATCCCGACGTCATTGCCGGACCTTACTACTACCTCGGCCCGGACGTTCACTGTTGGCCGCCAGCTCTACGCTGGCGTGACCTACAACCCCACCGCCGAGTGGCCCCAGGCGGCAATGGTGCAGCTCGCGTACGACTTCACCGGCGACGGCTGGCCCGACGTGCTCAACATGAGCGGCAACGCCGGCAACGGCACGGGCACGCTGTTCGTGAACCCGAAGGGGGAGAACCGGCGGTGGGATTCGTTCGTCGTCATGCAGCCGCCGGACGGCGTCGTCGGCAACGAGGAGACGCTGCTCGAAGGACATCGACGGCGACGGCAAGCCGGAAATCATCCACACCGGTCAGAACACCCTTCGCTACTCCAAGCCGGACCCGGCCAATCCCACGGGGCCGTGGCATGGTCACGACGATCTCGGAGCCAGGGCCGTGGGGCGTCAACATCAGCCACGGCGCGGGCGTCGGCGACATCGACGGCGACGGTCTGAAGGACTACGTGTCGGCGTACGGCTGGTGGAAGCAGCCGCCGAAGGGCAGCGGTGAGAAGCTCTGGAAGTATCACCCCGTGGAGTTCGCGCGATGGGGCGCGTCGCAGGGCGGCGCCGGCGGCGCGGAGATGGGCATCTACGACGTGAACGGCGACAAGCTGAACGACGTCGTCACCGCGCTCGAAGGCCATGGCTTCGGCCTGGCGTGGCACGAACAGAAGCGGGATGCCGGCGGCGCCATCTCATTCGTCCGGCACACGATCATGGACGGGTTTCTCGACAAGAACGCCGGCGACGTGACGTTCACGCAGCCGCACGCCACGACGTTCGCCGACATCAACCAGGACGGCATTCCCGACTTGATCGCCGGAAAGCGCCATCACTCGCATTTCCAGTACGCGGATCCCGACAACTGGGGGCTGCCGGTCCTCTACGTCTACAAGGTTGTCCGGAACCCGAAGGCGACCGGCGGCGCCGAGTTCGTCCCGGAGCTGATCCACAACCGCTCCGGCGTCGGATCGCACATCGACGCCGGCGATCTCAACAAGGACGGCACGATCGACATCGTGACGTCAGGTCCGAGCGGGACCTGGGTGTTCTTCAATCTAGCGAAAGGGCGGAAAGGGCCGTAAGCGCGCACCGCGCTGACGATGCAGCTCAGTTGCCTCCCTGTGTCCTTTTATCAGGCCCTGACCGCGGGAACGATGAGTCTCGCGGACTGGCTGCGCTTCGCGAAGAGCCTGGGATTGGATGGTGCCGACCTCAGCGTCGCGCACCTCGGGGGCCTGAGCCGCGAAGACGTCAGAGGCTTGCGACGCGTGGCGGACAGCGAGGGCATCCATATCGCCATTCTCGCGGCATATCCAGATTTCACCCATCCGGATGCCGCGAAGCGCCACCAGGAGGCGGAAACGCTGCGCCACTGGATCGAAGCGGCCTCCGATCTCGGTGCGCCGTACATTCGCGTCACGGCAGGACAGGCACACCCGGAGATCGAGGACGCCGACGCGGCGCTCTCGTGGATCGCCACCGGGCTGACGAACTGCCTCGACGATGCCGCCGCGGCGGGCGTCACCCTGTTGTACGAGAACCACGTGCGCGGCTATCTGTGGCAGCACAACGACTTCACACAGCCGTGCGAGAAGTTCCTCAGCGTGCTCGGGCGAGTGGATTCTCCGGTCCTCCAGGTGCTGTTCGACGTCGCCAATCCGCTCGTCCTCAGCGAGGATCCGCTGGACCTGCTGGCGCGCGTCCGTCCGAGGCTCGGCGCCGTGCACATCAGCGACGTGCGCCGCCGCGGGGAACTCGGGCCGACGACGATCGGGACCGGTGTGGCGCCGGTTCGCGAAGTCCTCGGCCTCCTGGTGACGTCCGGCTACGACGCCTGGCTGAGCATCGAGGAAGCGGGCAGGTGCGGAGAGGCTGGTTTTCGCGACGCAGTGGCCTTCGTCGATCGCGCCTGGTGCGAGGCCGGTGGCCGGCCGCGCCGCGGCGACCTCCGGCCTATTTCTTCAACTTGATCTGGGCGGCGTCGAAGGTGGTGACCTGTGCCCACATGAGCCCGTCTTTCGTCTCGTACGCATCCGCACCTTTGTACGGCTCGGCCAGGAAGTCGGCAGTGGCGGTCCACTGGACGTTGATCGTGTCGCCGACGGCGAAGGTGTGATCGCTCCTGAACGTGAGTCCGCAGAGACCGCCGTCCTTGACTGGCTTCACGAACGAGCGAAAGAGCTCGCCGACGGCCTCGCGGCCCTTCACGACCTGACCGCCTGGCAGGAAGAACTGCACCTCCGGTGGATACTGCGCCATCAGGCGCTGCCAGTCGCAGGCGTTGATGGCTGCGAGATGTTCGTCGACGACGGCCTTCGCGGATGCGAGTCGCTTGATCGGCGGAAGCTGCAGTGCTGCCGCGGCGGGCTTCGCCTGAGAAGTGGACGCGTCCAGCTGCGTGAGCGCAGCGCTCGCGGCGGCGAAGAGGGTGACGGCTGCAGAGGTGAGGAAGGATTTCATGCGGCACCGAACATGGACGGGCTCTGAACGCTGCTATGCAAGCTATCACAGTATTCCCGCCGCCTTGTCCGCCACCGTGCGAAGCGCGACTATCCTGCTGTATGAGTCCCTCGCGCAAGTCCCCGCGTCCAACTGTTCATGTATGGCCCGCGCCGTTCTGCGGAGCCGCGCCGAAGGGACCCTGAAAGCAGGAGGCAGTTTCCATGACGACCATCGGATTGATTGGAGCGGGGCACATCGGAAGCCAGGTCGCACGACTTGCGGTGGCGCACGACTACGACGTGGTGATCAGCAATTCGCGCGGGCCTGAGACCCTGTCCGAGCTGGTTGCGGAGCTCGGACCGAGAGCCCGGGCGGCGACGGCCGCCGAGGCGGCGACCGCCGGCGACATCGTCGTCGTCACCGTGCCCCTGAAGAACTACCGTTCGGTTCCGGTCGAGCCCCTGAGAGGGAAGGTCGTCATCGACACGAACAACTATTACCCTCAACGCGACGGCCACATCCCGGAGCTCGACAATGAATCGACCACGACCGCAGAGCTCCTGCAGGCCCACCTCCCGACGTCGAAGGTCGTCAAGGCCTTCAACCATATCTACGCCGCAGAGCTCACGACCCACGGCCAGCCGCCCGGCACGAAGAACCGCCGCGCGCTGGTCATCGCAGGGGACGATCGCGAGGCCAAGGCCACCGTCACCAGGCTGCTCGATCAGTTCGGCTTCGACACCGTGGATGCGGGCCCGTTGAAGGAGGGGTGGCGCATCCAGCGGGATACGCCCGGGTACGGTCCGCGCCGCACCGCGGAGGAGCTGCGCAAGGACCTCGCGGCGGCGAAGCGGTACTCGGAACAGGGTTCGAGCGGCCATTCTCGACTGCAGCACTTGCGTCTGACTGCGGACGCATTGATGTGCGAATTTGCACAGACAACCGATCGGAGAATGCGCGAGGCTTTCCTCGTAGGTCTCGCTCCCTCAACTCGTTTTGTGCGAGTTGCGAAGAGGTGGCGGAAACAGTCGAAAGAACATGACAAACCGCGCCTCTATGAAGGCTGCCGAGCAGGCTCGCCGCATCGTCGATCTGTGGCAGGAGCGTCCGAGGTGGCAGCGGACCGCCGAACACCTCCTCCCTTTCTACGGGTGGCTGTTGGACCACGAGCCCGCGGTGATCCCTGCAGGCCCGGGCTCGATCCTGAAGGTCAGAACGATCCTCGCGGCCCACCTGATCTACCAGGGTGAGTCCGCGCATCGATTCCTGCCACATTCGATGATTCTCGTCGCGCATGACTTCAATCCATGCTCGCCGATAATACCGCGCGTGGCTGTGCCGTTCTGCCGGGTATGCATCCACGGTGATAAAACTGTCGCACAACGTCACGTGCAATTGGGAACAGTCCGAGACAGCCAGGCGCCGTAGAGTACCGACATGGGACCCGGTCGGCACAGCTCCATCACTCCGGCAGCGGTGACGCCGCCGGCTCGGATAACGTGGGGGTTGTCGTTGCGGTTGCCGTTTTGGCAGACGTTCGACGGCAGACGATCGCTGGTCACACCTGTGTGGGCAGCCCACGACCAGGAAGAAGACTCTGAAGACATCGCCGGGCGACGGTGCGCCGATATTGGTTGAGCGCGCGAGACGATGATGGACATTGAGCTCCAGATGGAAGGTGCTCGTGTGAGGCAGGCAGGCGCACGGACGGTTCAATCGAAGTACAACCCAGGGGCGGCAATGGACATCACGATCGCAGAGAGATCCCTCGGGCGGGTGACGGTGCTCGATATGTTGGCAGGCTGACCATCGATCGCGGCGCGCAGCGTCTCAAAGACAAAATCAACAGTCTCATCGCGCAGGAGCGTACCCAGATCGTCTTGAATCTCAAGGACGTGCCCTATATCGACAGCGGTGGTCTTGGGCAGCTGGTGGCGTCCTTCGGGTCGGTCATGAGGGCGAAGGGCGCCCTGAAGCTGATGAACATCAGCTCTCGGAATCATGACCTGCTCGCCATCACGCGTCTTGTGACGCTGTTCGAATCGTTCGACTCCGAGGCTGAGGCGGTCCTGAGCTTTCAGACCTTCGCACCTTTGGCTGTAGCGCCTTCGTAGACGGTCTGAGGGCGCGGGTCGAGAGCAAACGGGACTCCGTTCCCGTCCACGGAGAT
>CAWAXG010000009.1:0-58452 GCA_963785755.1 uncultured Acidobacteriota bacterium
CCCGGTGCCGAGCCAGGCCACGGAACGATCCAAGCCACACGGTCCCGGCACCGTCTTCCGCGAACACTGGACCACGCGGAGGCACCAAAGGCGCATCGGTCTCCGGATACTGATGAAAGCGGCCGGTCGAACGCTGCCAGCGCACGACCCGGCGGTCGTTCCCGAGGTGGGCACTCATCCAGACGTCGCCGCGGGAATCCTCGAACGCCGGGGTGACACGGGCGACGGGCAGTCCGTTCGCGATCGAATAGACGGCCGTCGGCCTGGTGCGCGCGAGCTGCAGCCACGCTGTTCGATCGCGGGGAATCGCAGCAACCCGTCCGGTGTGCCAACCCAGAAGTCGCCCTTGTGATCCTCGAGCACGTCGTAAGCGCGCGCCGAGTCCACCCGTCCTGGAATACTGAACCTCCCCGATGTGGAATCGCTCGCCGTCGAACTCGTCGAGCACCGGCCACCCTCCGCCGGCGCGCACCCGACCTGTTCGACCTTGCGAAATCGACGTCACGTAATCGTGCGTGAGTCCGTCCTGCTCCCTGAAGCTGGCGAAGCCGTTCCTCGTCGAGCTTGACGACCCCGCCGACGTCGGTGCAATCCAGACGGTGCCCGCGCTGTCCTCCGCGACGGCGTTGATGACCTCGTTCGTCAGGCCATGTCGTTTCGAGTAGACACGGAACACCTCGCCGTCGAACTCGATCAGGCCGCCGCTCGTGCCGATCCACACCCGGCCATCGGTGGCCTCCGACAGGCTGCGTAGAAGTGGGGCGATTGAACGAGCGTCTCCAACCGGCATGCTTCGCCAGGCGACCGGGGAGGCTGATACCACGTAGAGCCGCACGACAGGGCGGGGTTGCGGTGGTTATCGACGGCGACGAACTCGGCGATGCTGGAGGCGCTGTGGGAACCACGAGGCTGAGCCCGTAGTCGTGGCCGATCCACACGCGACCCAGCCGATCGACGAGCAGATGGCGGACGTCCTCCGCAGCCGGGACCGTGTGTTCGCGAATAATCCGTCCGTCGGGGAGCCGCCGAAAGAGACCGGACGATGTGCCGATCCACAGCGCGCGGTCCGGGCCCTCGGCAAGCGCTTGCACCTGCCTGAACGGGGATGGACTGTTCGGGAGATCCGGCTCGACGCGACGAAAACTCGGCTCCCGGAGAGGCTGCTCGAGCACGAAAAGGCCGGCTGAGGTCGCGATCCAGATCCGGCCGGCGCGATCCTTCGTCATGGTGACGACATCGTTGGCTGCCGCGTCGCCACCGAGCGAGTACGTGGTCAGTGCAAGTGTCGGAGGACCCTCGCCAGGAGAGTTGACGGCATCCGGCGGGGCCGTGTCGACTTGAGGCGAGGGCTCGGAATCGGATCGCAGTCGGGCCAGTCCTCCGGGAGTGGCGACCCAGTACACGCCAGGTCCGGCCTCGACGATCTCCTCCACCGACGGATGCGGAAGCCCGTGCTCGGGTCCGTAGTTGACGAACCGGCTGCCATCGAACCGGCTCAGTCCGTCGACGGTGCAAAACCAGAGAAAACCCCGCGAATCGGCAAGAACACAGCGGACGCGATCGTGGGCGAGTCCATCGGAAGCGGTGTAGGTGTGGAAGGGGACACGCTCGGCCTGTAGGGCAGCTGAACCGGACACTGCGATCGCGATCGCGGTACCGAGAATCCGGGCGAGCGTGCCGCGCTGGAACACGAGCACCGGGGTTGTATATCACGCGGTGAAGATCGCTGAGCGACGCATTCCAGCGGCTTCTGCATCCTCAATTCCCCTCCTGTCGCTCGCAAACCTACCTGATTAGGGGATTGTCGGTTTCCGCGTCTGGTCACAATCTCCTGCCTGGCGGTCCAGCCAACCGCAGCCGAACGCCGTTCGTTTCCTTGATGTGAAGTTGCGGAGGGCCCGATGGCGAGAGGAATATCGGATTCCACACCACGACCACTCCAGCCGACAATCAGCCCGCGTCCAGTCTGAACGTGCGAGCGAGGTGGACCACGGCCGTCGGCGCCGTCGTGCTGGCCGGGCTCGTGTTGGTTGCGGTCAGCGCGGATGGAGATCCGCCAAACACGGGAATGGCCGATCCGGTCGCGCTCATGAGCGCCTTCGACCGCTCTGCGGGCGGAGGCGAGAAGTGTCCTGGTCCTTTCGCTCTCCAACCTTCGGGGAGTGTCCAGCGAGGCGTTGAACGCCGGCGGGACGGTCAGCGTCGATCTCACGGCCGGCACAGTGGCATCCAAGGTGGGACTGCTGCCCGCGGACCAGACGTTCGACCTCTGGTTGAGTGACAACCGGCCAGGCCCGGTCACACGACACTCGCCGAAACCGCGGATGTCTTGATGAGAGTCGGCCTACGGCGCGGCACCAGGAGCGCACATGCTCTCGGTGACGCTGGGACCTGCGGCCTTCACGAGCTTCTTCCCGGATCGGCCGTTCGTGGTGCGGTCGGGCCAAACCCTGTTGACGCATTCGTGCTCACGGGTGCCAGCACATTGTTCGATCGTCTCCGGCGCCGGCAGGTACGATTCGCGGATGACGCGAGTCGGCGCCCGGGTTCGATCCCGCGTCCACGGCGACCCGAGCGGCCAAGCTTCGCGAAACTTGTCGCCAAGGCCGCCAGCTCTTCCTGAAAGAGAAGTTCAATGGCAACGGCCGGACATGCGGGACGTGTCACGTGGAGAGCAACAACTTCACGATCGATCCGGAGCATCATCTCCACGTTGCCCCGCACCGATCCTCTCTTCGTGGCCGAGACCAATCCCGCATTGGCTGCTCTGAGAAGCCTGACCTGATGCGCAGGTTCGGACTCATCCTCGTCAACGCGGACGGATTCGATCCGCCGAGAGGGTTCGTGCTCCGCAGCACGCAAAACATGCAGGCACTGGCCAACTCGACAACTCCCCAGGATCCGAGCTTTGGCATCGACTTCAGCACCAACGGGAGGAATCCCAATCCACCCGAGCGCCTTGGCTGGGGCAACGACGGGCGCCACTCCGCGACTTCGCACTCGTCGCGATCGCCCAGCACGCCCGCGAGACGATGAGCCGCACAGCGGGCACTCGACTTCCGCGTCCCGACGGACGAGGAATTGGACGCCCTGGTTGCGTATCAGCTTCCGCTCGGCCGCCAGGAGGACTTCAATCTCCCATCGCTGGAGCTGAAAAGCAGCTCTGGCCACAAACGGCAAGGCGCTATTACCTGGACAGCGGGAACCTGTTCGAGCCGGGCCACAAGAACTGCAACGGCTGTCACTTCAACGCTGGTGGCACGGCCGGAATGTCGTTCAACCCGGCAACGCCGGGGTTTCCCGAAGTCGACGGCAGTCCACAGGGATTCAACATCGGTGCTGCGACAGGTGTGAACGACATCCCGCTGGCGTTGGCACTTGATCTGCCGCGCGATGGCGGCTTCGGACATACTCCTGACCGTCTTCGGTTCGTTCGGCAATACGGACGATCTCCCTCCGGCTTTCGGCCACTTCGAGCTCGAAGAGTTCAATAGCCCGCCAGTGGTGGAGTCGGCCGACACGGCCCCGTTTTTTCACAACCACACCGTGAAGGATCTCGAATCCGCGGTGGCGTTCTACGGCACACAGCCGTTCCAGACCAGCATCGGCGGCGCTGGCATTCCGGTAACCATCAGCGCCGACCCCGACAACCCCGAGGTTCAGGCGATCGCCGCGTTTCTGCGGGTGCTGAACGCACTGGAGAACATCCGCTCGTCCATCGATGTCGCTGAACGCGGACGGAAGATGACGAGAATCGAAGACATGCGCGAATTGGCCGGCCTGTCGCTCGCGGAAACGATCGATGCGATGCAGGTCTTGTCACAAGGTGCACTGGCCGGAGGGATCGAACCTGCCCTGATGTCGGCTCGAGTCAGACTGCTGGCCGCCAGGCTCGAGCTGGAAGCGGCGCGGCATCTCCGGAGTCTGACCGCGATGGAAAAGCTTCTGGTTTCGGCGATACGACACCTCCGCGTGGCGCGGTCGGCCCTGGCCAATCCGGCTACACTGCCCCCTTCCTTCCGTAACTGACGTGGTTTGTCGAGGCGCTCTGTCCAAGGATCTGGTCCATAGTCGGCCCTACTCGGTATGACCAGCGCTGCCCCGCGCTGTGGCCTCCGCCGCGACGGGCATGGACCTCCGGCAATCACTAAAGACGGTGCGGACGGTTCCGCCGGTATACTCCTCGCTAACAGCCATGACACACCGACGTCTGACCGCACGAATCTGCATATTGATGGTGCTGTGTTGCGCACCGTTGCCGGGACAGGAGCTTCAGGTCGAGCAGAAGGCTCGAGTCGACGAAGCGATGCCGCGGAAGGCCCCGGCCAAGCCGAGGCAGCCGCGACGAATCCTCGTCACGAACCTGTCGATGCGGGACGGCAAACCCTTCCGGGGAAGCTCCTACGCCACCATCCCGGTGGGCAACTACGCCATCGAGCAGATGGGCAAGCTGACCGGCGCGTATGAGGCAGTCTTCAGCGACGACATCGAGATGTTCCGTCCGGCGAACCTCAAACAGTTCGACGCGATCTGCTTCAACAACTCGGTTGGCGTGCTGTTCGACGACGCGGAGCTGAGGAAGTCGCTGCTCGACTTCATCGAGAGCGGAAAGGGATTCATCGGCATTCACGACGCGATCGCCACGTTCGTGCAATACCCGAAATACGATCAGTGGCCCGAGTTCGGCCGCATGCTCGGGGGAACCGAGAACGGGGGACATCCCTGGAACGGCGAAGTGATGACGATGAGGGTCGAGGATCCGGGCAACCCGATCAACGCCGCGTTCGGGGGCAAGGACTTTCAGATCGCCGATCAGGCGTTTCAGCTCCAGGAACCCGTGCTGCGCGACCACCTGCACGTGCTGCTGAGCATCGACGCTGAGAAGACGCCCCTTCCGCCGAAGCGCCGGATTCTGCCGGTCCGCAAAGAGGACATGGACTTTCCCATGAGCTGGGTTCGGCGGCACGGAAAGGGTCGCGTGTTCTACACCGGCCTCGGGCACAGTCCGCAGGTGTTCTGGAATGCGCCGCTGCTCCAACACCTGCTCGCAGGCATCCAATACGCGCTCGGCGATCTGCCGGCTGACGATGCCGCGGATGGCACCCGGCGGAAGGAAGCCGCTCGATAACGAGCATGGACCACCGGCAATCAGAACACCTCGCGCGCGTACGTCGCCTGCGACAGTCGTTCGCCGAAGCCAACGAACACCTGGTGAACCGTCTCCGCGCCGCTGCGGACAACGAGTCGGAGCGCGGCGATGGCGAGGCGTGGTCCGCGGCGCAGATCGGCTGGCACGTCGCGACCGTGAACACGCGCTTCGCGGCGCTCCTTGCCGGCGACGTTCCGGCGGCGAAACCGCTCGACCCCGGCTTCGTCGAACGCCCCTGGAGCGAAGTTGCTGCCGCCATTCCGCCGAAGCTGCAGGCCGCCGCCGCCGCGCAACCCCGCGGGCCGGTCACGCGCCACGACGCGATCGCGGCGCTCGAAGCCAGCGCCGTGACGATGGCCCGAGCGTTCGACACCCTGACACCGGAGCGCGGAGTGGGCGTTGGCGTCACCAACCCCGTGGTCGGCACGATCAACATCTATCAAGTGGGCGAATGGGCCGTCGCTCACGTCTGGCGGCACGACGCCCAGGCCGAGCGCGCGCTGGCCCACGCCGGTGGGAAGGGAGCGTCCTGATTTCCATCCCGCACGCGCGCGTCCACTGCTGCGTATGACCGTTCGGATGACGGCCGATCTCGAGCGGGAAGCGGAACGCGCGCGCCAGCGCGCGGCGCAAATCGACGGATGGCTGAGCGACGCGCAGGGCCGCGCCCTCTTCCAGGCCGCGGCCGCCTCCACCGGCCGTGGCGCGATCGTCGAGATCGGATCGTGGAAGGGGCGATCGACCACGTGGCTCGCGTCCGGCGCGCGCCTCGCCGGCCGCCGCGTCTACGCGATCGATCCGCACAGTCTCTCCCGTGAGGATCCCGAAGCCGACACCCTGGACGAGTTCCTTGCCAACCTTGCCCGCGGCGGCCTGACCGACGTCGTCGATCCGTTGATCATGAGGTCCGACGAGGCGGCGGCGCGTATCGCCGGACCGATCGAGCTGCTCTTCATCGACGGCGACCATTCGTACGAAGCCGTGCGGCGCGATGCGGAGCTGTGGCTGCCGCGCGTGATGGAGGGCGGTACCGTGATGTTCCACGATGTCGCCACGGCCGCCTACACCGGTCCCCGCCGGGTCGTCCGGCAGATGGTGTGCCGGAATCCGCATTTCCATCGGATCGGCCGGGTGGGTTCGATGATGGTGGCGCGCCGAACGGTACGGCGCAGCCCCGGTGCGGCGCTGTGGGGAACCACGGCCGGCATCCTGCTGTATCTCTACGATGGCAAGCGCGCGCTGCGGCAGCTGCGCAGATGGCCCGGGACGCGATCGGGCTCCCGGTGAGCGACTCGCGCAAAAGCTGTAGAGGGTTCCGCCGGCTTCAGTCCACCGTTTTCTTCAGCCACTGCAGCATTCTCGCGCGCAGTTCGTCGTCCAGCGCGGATTGGTGTCCCGTGTCGGCCCAGATGACTTCCCGCGGCTCCTTCGCCAGCTTCAGGAGTGGCGCGACCGACGCGTCCTTGACGTGATCCATGTCGTGGAGCCCGTTGATTGCCAGGATCGGGCGCGGGCTGATCCGGCCGATGTAATTGGCGTTGCAGGCCGCGGGCAGGTGCTCGCGTTCGAGCGCATCGAAATGAGCGCCGTACAGCAGCGCCACCGAGCGCAACCGACGGTCGACCGCCCCGGCAATGGTCCCGACGATCGCGCCGCGACTGAACCCGATGAGCACGATGCGGGTCGGATCGGCTTTCTGCTCCCGCACGAGAACGTCGACCGCGCGGCCGACATCTTTCACGGTCTGCGTCACCCAGGCCAGGTAGGAAGACGGCTGGTTGTACAGCCGCTCGTGTTTCTCCTGCTCGGTGTAGGTCGTCAGCAGATCGGTGCGGCGCTCGCCGAAATACAGCATGTCGATCGCCAGGACGTTCCAGCCGGCTCGGGCGAGGAACTGCGCGTTCAATTGCACGTTCGGCGAATCCTTTCCACGGGCGACTCCGCCGTGCAACAGAATCGCCGATGGCGTGCTGGCGCGTGCGTCCTGCGGCCGGTAGAGGCGCGCGTAGACCTGCACGCCGGGGGTGCTGTCGAAGATCAACCGCTCGTTCCGGATTCCAGGCACCGAGCCGTCGGTGTCGAGAACCCGCAAGTTGAACGGCAGCTGGGCATCGTAACGAAAGAAATCCAGATAGGTGCGATAGGTTCCGTCATCAACGGGCCGCGACAGCCAGCGATCTGCCGGAGGGCTCGGTGGGTGCGTCGGCTGGAGGACCGGAAATAGCAGCAGAGCTGCCAGTAGTCGCAGGCTCATTCCTGAATCTCCTGCCGATCAGGGCGACGGCGCAGCCCGGCGCACCAGACGGAAGCCGATCGATTCGTTCGCGAACGTCGCGTCGAACAGTTCGGCGTGAGAGGGTTCGAACATATAGGACGGATCCTGCCACGAGCCGCCGACGACGCGGTGACTCGTGGTCCCGACGACCGCGTCGCGCAGCCACTCTCGCACGTTCCCCGCCATGTCGTAACAGCCGAACGGACTCATGCCCGTGGGTCTTGCTCCCACCGGCGCCGTTCCAATCAGGCTGAAGTTCGCCCGGACGTCAGCGCCGTTGACATCGTCGCCCCACGGGAACGGACCGCTCCCGTCGCCGAGCGCGGCGCGCCACCACTCGCTCCACGACGGCAGTTCCATCCCGGCGAAGCGTGCATACGCGGCCGCTTCCTGCCACGTGACGCCAACCACGGGATGATCGGCCTTCCCGTCGGGATGCGTGCCGCCGGACCAGAAGCGCGGTCCGGCTACGCCGGTGCGGTCGACGAATTTCGCAACGACGGTGCTCCACGGCATGGCTTGACCGTTCATATCGATGATCTCGGGCCAGTAGCGGGCATCGCGATAGCCCCCTGCACTGACGAACCTGAGGAACTCCGCGTTTGTGACTTCGCGACGGCCGATGAGGAACTCTTCAAGGCTGCCCGCCGGTGGAACGGATACTCGTCCGGAGGGGACGAGCGCAAATCCGGCCGGCGCACTGGCATCTGAAAGCGGCCGGGCAACTCGGACGGTTTCGCCCGCCCTCACCCGCAGGAAGGATTCGGCAGGCGCAGAGGATTTCCGATCGAGCCGAAGGACGTACTCTCCCGCGACCAGCGGAACGTCCGCCAGCGGCGTGCTCCCGATGCGCCGGAACGACAGCGGTTGATCCGGCGCGCCGCTCGCGAGACGAGCCACACTCGCCTCCGCGCCGGCAGGCGGACTGTCCACCGTCACCTGGCCGATGACAAATGCCATGCTTTCGCGCACCGGTGCAGCGGAGAGGTCGAGGTTCTGTGCCTTTACGATCGCGTGCACTTCATCTGTGGCACCCGTTGCGGCCAGGGCTCGAAGCTTCGCGATATCCACGATCGCCGCGCCGGCACTCCCGGCAGGAGAGGCCGACCGGGTTCTCCATCCCCAGGCGGCGGCGGCCGCGAGCGCCAGCAACACGAGCGCCGCACCGACGCGGCCCGGGCGCGGCATTGTGATGGATTGCGAGACCGCCTGCGGGTGCGATTGCTGGTGCTCGAGGCGGCGTTTGAGGTCGAGAAGAGCGACGCTCAGGTCCGACGCCGTTGCGTAGCGTGCGGACCGGTCCTTTTCGAACAGCCTGGTCACGATCGTGCTCAGATCCGCCGGCGTATCGCGGTTCACATCGTGCAGAGGACGGGGCGTCCTGTGCAGGATGGCGTCGAAAATCGCCGCCGCCGTGCCGCCCATGAAAGGCTGCTTTCCGGACAGCATTTCGTAGAGGACGATGCCGAGAGAGAAGAGATCGCTGCGGCCGTCGATCTCCTCGCCGAGGGCCTGCTCTGGCGACATGTAGGCGATCGTCCCGACTGCGAGGCCTGGGCGTGTCAGGTGCACGGCCTCGGCGGGGGTGGAACTGGTCACGTCGGCGGCGCCGACGTCGTACCTGCTGCTACTGGCGAGCTTGGCGATGCCGAAGTCGAGGATCTTCGCCTCGCCCCGTGCGGTCACGAAGATGTTCGCGGGCTTCAGGTCGCGGTGAACGATACCTTTCTCATGCGCCGCCGCCAAGGCATCGGCGAGCTGAACGGCGATGTCAATCACCTGCGTGGCGGGCATCACGCTGCGCGCGATCCGATGCTTCAACGTCTCGCCTTCGAGGCGCTCCATCACGATGAAGGGCTGACCTTCGGGGGACTTGGTCCAGCCGATGTCGTGCACCGTGCAGATGTGGGGGTGGTTGAGCGCGGACGCCGCGCGCGCCTCGCGTTCGAAGCGTTCGAGCGCCTCCTGATCGCGCACCAGGTCTTCGGGCAGGAACTTCAGAGCAACGAGCCGGCCAAGCCGCAGATCCTGGGCCTCGTACACGACACCCATCCCGCCACCTCCGAGGTGCTGCGTGATCCGATAATGTGAAATCGTTTCGCCCAGCATCGGTAGTGGCGCTCATCCCCTCAGCGGGCCTAATTGTATCCTCCGACGTTCGCCGGGCGGCTGTTGAAGCGATCCGCCCGTCCTACAGTTAGGAAGATGTGACCCGCCAGTAGGGCAATATTCGGCGACACTGACCTGTCTTGTCACACAGGCTGGGTCGAGTGATCTGGTGAACGTTCTATCTGTTCCAAAGCCCGACGGTGTCGGGAACTTCGTGGAGTCGACTGCATGGACGTTCGCCAAGACCTCCGCCGCGACGTGGCGCAACAAATAAATGCTGACAGCTTGCTCGAATCAGCAGCGAAGTAGCCAGCAGCACCCGGCCGGAGGCCGGCTCTTCGCGTGGGGGTGGGGCCCCACGCGAGCTCGCGGGGTGGGGCCCCGCGAGCAATAGAGAAATGCTGACGATTGCAACGAATCCGCTCTGTGCTGGGTAGAGGCGTTCTGTCTGCATTTCTCTATTTCGCGTGGGGCCGGGCCTCCGCCAAGGCTTCGGCCACGCTCGTTGTAGCGTAAGCGAAGGCGGCCCACCCTCACGCGGAAGACCGGCCTCCGGCCGGTTGCTGCCAACAGCGAATCGGTAAGAGCCCGCAGCAAAACCAGAGACCGGCACGAACCGCTGCAGTTCGTCGCTCAGTCGAGTCGTGCGATTCCCGCGCGTCCGCGGCAGATTACAAAACACCGGGCGAACCTCTGGCCAGGAATATCATTCGAGTTCCATATGAGAGGTCTGATTCCACCAAGGACGTCCGCGACAAATCTCGCCGGTGCGTCATGTCGCGCCGGGACGCGACGGGAGGTCCGTGTTCTGAGTGACACGTGCGCTGGAGATGAACCGCGGGTCGCGACATTGCGTCACGCTGGATCCGAACGACGCCGGACGATGAAACCAATCATGCTGCGGCTCGTCCTGGGATTGCTCGTTGTGTACGGCTGCGGGAGGATTCCTGGCCGGGACGTTCGCTACGAGCCAACGCCGATGCCCGTCGTCCGCGCGCTGCTGGAGCTGGCTGACGTGGGCCCACAGGATCTCGTCCTCGATCTCGGGTCCGGCGACGGGCGCATCCCGATCACCGCGGCAGCCGCGTTTGGCGCGCGTGGCGTGGGGATCGAGATCGATCCCGCCCTGGTCACTCAGGCACGAGCCAAAGCCCGCGAGGCCGGTGTCGAGGACAAAGTGGAGTTCAGGCTCGGCGACATGTATGCGGCGGACGTCCGGTCCGCGACCGTCGTGACCCTCTTCCTGCACCCGGGACCCAACCTGAAGCTGCGGGAGAAGCTGCGCTCCGAACTGCAGCCGGGTTCGCGAGTCGTTTCTTACGTCTGGGACATGGGTGGTTGGACGCCGGCCGAAGTTCGCCGCGTCAACGAGCATCGAATCTTCCTGTGGCGCATCCCGCCTGGTGCGGGGGTCGTCACCGGCCCGGCCGCCGCAACAGCCCCGGCACGTTGAGGTTGAGCACCGCGGCTCACGCGCGAGGGTGAATAGGTCGACGCCGACAGACATTCGCGTGGGGGTGGGGCCCCGCGAGCAATAAAGGAATGCTGACGCGTGAATCGAATCAGCCGAGTCATAGTCAGCAGCACCCGGCCGGAGGCCGGTCCGGCGCTTGGGGGTGGGGCCCCAAGCGCGACAAATAAATGCTGACGGCTTGCTCGAATCAGCAGCGAGGTAATCTGACTGGCTCCGAGGGAACGCGGTTATCAGCCCTCGGGGTAGTGCGAGCGCGGTGTGCATTTCTCTATTTCGCGTGGGGCCCCACCCCCACGCGGAAGACCGGCCTCCGGCCGGTTGCTGCTAACAGCGAAGCTGCAAGAGGAATTTTGTAAAAATCTTCTCGTCCCGGTCCGGAACGAGTTCTGCCATCGTCCAGGCCTGCGTCAGGAGTGGTTGTGAGCTGGACCTTTGAGCCAATCGGCCGCGTTCGATCTCCGTTCACGGATACGTCGCAGATTCCCAAGGGCCTCGGCGCCGAGCATCGAGCAGAAGGCGTCCTGGAGATCGAGCGACGGTTCGAGGCGGGGCTCGCCGATATCGAGGGATTCTCGCACCTCTACGTGCTGTGGATCTTCGATCGGGTGGATCGCGTCGAGCTGACGGCATGGCCGCCCGCCGACGATCGGCCCCACGGTGTCTTCGCGACGCGCTCGCCGCAGCGTCCCAACCCGATCGGCTTGACCGTCGTCGAGTTGATCGAGCGCGACGGCTGCGGACTGCAAGTCGCGGGGATCGACATGCTCGACGGCACCCCGATCCTGGATATCAAACCGTATCTGTCGAGTGTGCCGCCCGAGCGGCTTCGCCGAGGCTGGCTGGCCGAGGCCGAGGCCAGGCGGCGGGCGTGACCGCAGATGTTGGAGTTCCGCAGTTAAAGGCCACTGCAGGTGATGACCTGCAGTGGCCTTTGGATCAGATCAGGTGTGCGCTTCAGAAGTGGTACTTCAGTCCGAACATCATCTGGCGCGCCCCGACCTTCGTGCCGGTGATCTGACCGAACGACGTCGATCCGAAGCTCGTATTCGGATCGCCGAACACCGGATGGTTGAGGACGTTCTGCGCCTCGATCCGTACTTCGAGCCGCTGCCCCGCTCGAATCGCGACGCTCTTCATCAGCACGGCGTCGAAGATCTGGATGGCCGGCCCGCGGTAGCTGAGGGTCCGAGGCGCGGTGCCTGGGCACGTCCGGCGCCGGCTGCGAGAAGGCAGCTGGGTTGAAGTAGTTGTTGAGCCGCTCTGGATGGAGCCGGAGGTACGCGGGTCGCCGATCAGGTTCGGCCGCTGCGTGCCGTCCCAGATCTGCCCTCCGGATTGGGTGACGGCGAGCGGCATTCCGCTCTGACGCGAGAACACGCCGCTGAGGCTCCACCCGCCCAGGGCCAGGTCGACCACGCGATTCCAGTCTGAACCCCACATGCGCTCGCGGCCGAAGGGCAGCTGCCACACGCCCGCGATGGCGACGCGATGCGCGACGTCGTGCGCCGAGAGAGAGCGCTCGGCGTCCAGGTCCCAGATGTTCTGGATGCTCGTCGAGCCGCCGAGCCAGCTGACGTTGCCCGAGCTGTGCGAACCGTTGTCGATCATCTTCCCCCAGGTGTAGTGGGCCAGGACGCTGAACCCCTGCGAGAAGCGCTTGTCCCACTTCATCTGCAGCGCATGGTACGAGGAGTCGCCGATCGGCGGCTCCGATGTCGCGACGTTGGCGCCGTTGAAATGCGGCATCGGCCGCAAGCAGGCGGAACCGCTGCACTGTCGGGCCGTTCAGCGCCGTCGCCTGCGGATCGGTGATGATCCCGTAGAACGGATTCGGCACGGCGGCGTTCAATGCCGTACGCCCCATCGACCAGTACTCCTGGGGCAGCGGGGTCAGCGTCGTGATCGGGAGGAACAGGTGCGTGCCGCGGCTGCCCGTGTAGTTGGCCTCGAGGACCGAGCTCCAGCCGACCTCGCGCTGGACGGACACGTTCCAGGAATGGTACTCGGGGTTGCGGTTGTTGCTGGGCAGGATGGTGCCGGCACCCAGGCCGATGTAGGTGCTGTCGCCCAGTTCGCGACCCGGCGGCAGCAGCATGCCGTTGGGATACGGATTGGCGAGCGTCGCGTAGAGCGTGGCGTTCGAGTCGAGCGTGAACGTCGGAGTGGAGTTGACGTTGAAGCCGCCGCCGGTATGGCCGAAGACGGTGGCGCGGCTGAGCGTGTAGAACAACCCGTAGCCACCGCGGACGGACGTCTTCGGATCGACGGCATACGCGAAGCCGAGGCGCGGCTGCAGGTTGTTCATGTCCGCCTTCGAACGGCGAACGGTTGTCGCCGTCCACGAACTTGATGACGCCGCGCGTGTCGTAGCCGGGCGACCTGTATTGGCGACTGCGCTTCCAGATCCCAGTAGCTCTGGCGATCCTGCGTCTCCCAGCGCGGCACGTCGAAGTCATAGCGCAGACCGAGATTCAGCGTCAGCTTCGGCACGACCCTCCAGTCGTCGTGCACGTAGAAACCCCAGTAGCCCGACCGGGTGAAGACCTTCGGGTCGATATGGAAATCACCGCCTGAAGGCCAGCCGACCAGCATCGCCGCCAGGCCGTTCCCCTCGTTGCCCGCGCAGGAGAAACGATCCCTGCAGGTGATCCCTCTGCCGAAGGTGAACTGGCCCGACGGATATCCGGGCTGCGCGTAGTCGAGGAAGTTCCACCGGGTCTCGGCGCCCGCCTTGATGTTGTGTCCGCCTATCACCTGGGTGTAGGAGCCCGAGACGTGGTGGACGCCCTCCTGGCGATCCATCTTGAGCCATCCCTCGGTGCCGATCGGGCTGTACCCGTCGGGCGCGAACCTCGGGAACACCTCGAAGGTCGCCTGGTCTTTCATGTACCTGAGGGAGACCGAGCTCGGTGAGGTCGAAGCTCTCCATCGGGTCCCGGGTGAAGGGTGCGTAGGTCAAACCGTAGCGCACGCTCCACAGCGAGGTCGCACTCTGCGTCCTGGTGAACTCGGTGACGACCGAATGGACGCTCCCGGAGATCGGGCCGTTGTTGAGTGGAAAAGCCGGGGCCAGGTCACCGAAAAGGTTGGGAGGCGTCGTCGTATACGGACCATAACTGTAGCGGCCGTTCAGGCGGCTCCGCTCCGAGAAGTTGTGATCCATCTTGATGCTCATCTGGCGGTTGACGTTCTGCGAGATGCCCTGCCCGAACCAGTTGTTGGTATCCGTGACGGACGTGCTCGGTGTGTTCGGCAGCGGGAAGTAGGCCAGCGCCCGAAGGGCTATGGGATCCAGCATGCTCTGCGGGATGACGTTCCCCGGGAACGGCCTGCGTTCGAGATTCCCCTGCGCGTTGACGAAGGTGTCGAACGGGTTGTAGATCGTCATCACCTGCCCGGCGGCGTTCCTGGTCTGCGAGAAATCACCCTGCCGTCTGCAGCAGCGTCGGAACCGTCCGCGTGGACGTGAGCGGGCTTTTCGCTTCCGTGTACTCGAACATCGCGAAGAAGAAGGTCTTGTTCTTGATTACCGGGCCGCCCATCACGCCGCCGATCTGATCGCGGCGGGAATAGGGGAGGGTCCGCCCCGCCCTGTTCGAGAACCAGTCGTTGGCATTGAGATCGGAGTGGCGCAGGAAGTAATACCCGGTGCCGTCGAACCTGTTGGTGCCCGACTTGGTCACCATGTTCACGACGGCTCCGCCCGTCTGCCCGAATTCGGCGGAGAAGAAGTTCGTCTGCACCTTGAACTCCTGCACCGCGTCCACCGCAGGCGAGTACTTCAGGTCGGTGACGCCGGAGTTCTGCTCGACCGTCACCACGGTCACGCCGTCCAGCAGGACGTCGGAGGTCGAGTTGCGGGAGCCGTTGGCGACGAAGTTCGTGTTCGAGTCCCCAGGCCGCCCGCCCGATCCGACGACGCCTGGTGTCAGGTACGTGAACGCCATCGGATTGCGCCCGAGGTTGGGCAGCGAGACGATGGTCTTGTTGTCGATGACCTGGCCAAGGTTCGCGATGGTGGTGTTCACGTGCGCGCCCGAGGCGCTGACCTCGACGGTCTCGGTCAGCTCGCCCACATCCAATTTGGCATCGACCGTGGCCTGCTGCTGGACGGTGAGGGGGAACTTGCTGCTCGAGAACTTCTTGAACCCGGCGGCCTCGACCGTCAGCACGTACTCGCCCGGCGGGAGAGCGCGAGACGGCGAATCGGCCGGCTTCGTCGGCCACCGTCGTCTGGCTCGTTCCCCGGTTGGCATCCGTGATGGTGACCGCGGCGTGAGGAACTGAAGAGCCAGAGGGGTCCTTAACTGTGCCGCGGACGGCGGCGGTGAAAGACTGTCCGAAAGTCAGGTTGCTACTCAGCAATACGAGCGCGAGGCTGTGGAGCAGAGTAACGGATGCGCGAGGCGTGAGTGACATCGCTTCCCTCCGTTGGCAGGCGGGTGGTGGCAGTGATGCTCTCCGCCTACCTTCAGGTAACTGGCGCAGAGATAGCGGAGACAACTGCGAAGTCCGGTGCCTTAAGTACTTGACCGACACCGACGAAGTCAATAAGGAATCGATGTCATCGACAACTTACGGAGGAGCTGATGGCGATTGGCTCGTCGGCCATCCGAAGCAGACTCTTTACCGCGATGGCGTGCTCTACATGAGGTTGGACTGCACGGTCGCAAGCATCGACTTCACGGGGCGAAGGTAGGCCCGGCCGAGCGTCCGTTGCATTGCACTCGTCGGGATCACCGGCTCCTGCCGCGCTTACGGTACGTCTCGAGTGTCGCAGTCAGCCTGCGCACGATGTCAGGGCGCCTGTCCTGAAGATTGGTTGTTTCCGAGGGATCGGCCGCGAGATCGTAGAGCTGCACCGCGGGCAACGTACGTTCTTCGGGCGCCCCGGGCCGCGGTGCACTCAGCCCTCCCGATCCCGGCGCCAGGCACAACTTCCATCGGCCTTCCCGGATCGCGAATGATCCGTTGCCCGACTGCGCGACCAGCGCCGCCCCGCGGTCGAACGCGGCGTCAGGACGCTGCAACGCGGCCAGGAAACTGATGCTGTCCTCGGCCGCATCGGGGTCGAGGCGCTCACCGATCGCGTCGGCAACCGTGGCGAGGATGTCAACGAGGCCCACGAGCGCGCGAGACGAGGTGCCGGGTGCGACGATCCCGGGCCATCGCACGATGAACGGCACGCGATGGCCGCCCTCGTAGAGGTCCTGCTTCGCGCCGCGCCACCCGCCCGCCGAATCGTGCCCTTTCTGCCGCAGGTCGGCGATCAGGTTCGCAACCGGCGCCGGGCCGTTGTCGCTGGTGAAGATGACCAGGGTGTTCCTGGCGGCGCCGCTCTCGTCGAGCGCCTGCAACACCTCGCCGATGGCGGCGTCGGTTTCCGCCACAAAGTCCGCGTACGGACCCAGCCCGGTACGGCCGGCGAATCTCGACGTCGGCAGAACCGGCGTGTGCGGTGACGCGAACGCGAGATACAGAAAGAAGGGCTTTTCCTCGCGGGCGCGCTGGCGCACGACGCGGGTTGCCCTCGCCGTCAACTGGGCGAGCACCTGCTCGGGACGGAACGACGGGCCTGCCCGCCCAGGACGATGGAACGCGGGGACGGTGATGGGCGCGCCGGCGATCGCGCCGCTCGGCTGTTCGACGACGCCTGAGCCCTCGAGGTAAACGTAGTCGCGCATGTCGAGCGATGCAGGGAGACCGAAGAACTCATCGAAGCCGTGATCGAGCGGACCATCGGCAATCGGCTGCGCGTAATCGATCCAATCGACCGCGGCCGTCTCGGTGTTGGTCGTCCGATCCGGCGTGGTTCCTGGCTTCGCGGCCCACCGCAGCCCCAGGTGCCACTTGCCGACCCCGGCGGTGTAATAGCCCTTGCGCCGCAGAAGCGACGCGACGGTGAGGCGTCCGGGATCGATCAACGCATCGCCGTTGCCCCAGAGCACGCCGCGCTCTAGCCGCGTCCGCCACGGGTAACGTCCAGTAAGCAGGCCGTAGCGCGTTGGCGTGCACACCGCGGACGGCGTATGCGCATCGGTGAACCGCATCCCTTCGCGCGCCAATCGATCCAGGTGAGGTGTCGGAATGCGTCCGTCCCGGATGGAACGACCCGACGTCGCCGTAGCCGAGGTCGTCGGCAAGGACGATGATGACGTTTGGCGGACGCGGCTGTGCGGCGGCCTCGACCGCCCAGAGCACAGGCAGCGCGGCGAGGACCGCAAGCCACCGCATGTGTCGATGGTGCAGGCTGAACATCGATTCCCTCCGGTGGCCAGTCGGGGAGTCCTGGTCGCACTAGTCGCGCACGCGCACACGCGGTTTCAGATCTGGACGCTCGAAGGTCGCGGCCGCAGCGGCGGCCGGGACACGGCTGCCGCTGATCGTGACGTCCCGCGTCGCGGCGCCGTCGACGTGAACCAGACGCCGGCTTCCCTCGGTCGCCTCGCCGTTTCGGATTGCGCCCTGCTCCGTGTCCTCGAGCAGGATCGGCGCGGCATTCGAGCTGCGCAAGCCCTGGCGGCCCTTGAAGCCGTCGACGTCGAACGCGGAGACCTTCCGCAGCACTAACGCGCTCCGCCACTTCGGCTCGGTCTCCTCCTCGCTCCATCGCACCGACAGGTCGCGGATCTGGACGCCGCTGACACGCTCGACGAGCAGCGCATCGTCGGCCCGCTTGTCGGGCGCCTTCTCAGGCAGCATCGTGATGTTCACGTTCGACAGCCGCACGTTCTCGATCGGGCGCTCCGGATGACCGACGATGGTGCTGGTGCCGCGCACTCGAGCGGTCACGTTGGCCACCGTGATGTCGCGGATCGCGCCGAGCCGCGATTCCGGGGTCCGCTTCTTCAGCACGAGCTTGCACAGCTCGGCGCTGCCCCACCAGTTCCAGTGGCGTCTCGCGGTGTCGACCGTCAGGTTGCTCACGATCACGTCGCTGACCACCGCGCCGTCCTGGACGTTGATCCCGAATCCTTTGTTCGAGTTCCTGATCACGCAGTTGTTGAACAGCACGTGGCGGATGTCGGCCTGGGTCTCGGTCCCGATCATCAACGCAGTCGACGATGAGGTGAGGACGCAGTTGGTGACGGTGACGTTCTCCACCGGCCGGGCCGGCTGGCCATCCCGCCCGATCGCCTTCAACACGATCGCATCGTCCGCGGTCTCGATGATCGAGTCGGAAATCGTGACGTTCCGGGACGAGACGATGTCGATGCCGTCGGCGTTCACGCCTTTCTCGAGATCCGAGTAGATGTAAACGCCGTGCACGGTAATGCGGTCGCAGTCGTTCAGCCGGACGTTCCAGAGCGGCGAGTGGATGATGGAGATGTCGCGCAAGTGAACCTGGCGGCAGTTGTTCAGGATGCACATGTAGGTCTGCACGCCGACGCGGTAGTACCTCCGCATGTCGACGCCGGCGGCGCGCGCGATCTCGATCTCGCGGGCGATCTCAGGATCGATGCCCCGCATCGGCACGAACTGGTACTGGGCGAGGCCGTCGAGCGTGCCTCTGCCGGCGATGCCGATGTTCACGGCGTTCTCACCGTAGAGCATCGCGCGCCGCCCGCGCGGGAACTGGGCGTTGTCCTGAATCAGGAACAGCGTCGCGCCAGCCTCGACGTGCAGCGTCACGTTGTCTTTCAGTTGGAGCATGCCGACGCTGTAGGCGCCAGGCGGGACGTAGACCGTGCCGCCACCAGCGGCGGTACAAGCGTCGATCGCCTCCTGGCATGCGGCGGTGGCGTTGTCGGTCCGCACGCCCGTCGCACCATGTGTTTTGACGTCGAACAGGCGAGCAGCGGGAGCCGGCTGCGACGCAAGAACCGGACGGCCCGTCAGCGCCGCAACGCCGCCGAGCGCGACGCTCCGCCGCAGCAAGGCTCGCCTGGTTAGCGACCGATCAGGTGTGGCGATGAAGCGAGGGGCGGGTCGATGAGGCATGCTGGGCGGGGATTATAGCGGCGGCATCGCGAACACTGAGCCTCGTCGGCTGGTCGCTCTACATGTCGCGCCTCGCGCATTGCGATCATTCCTCGATCGAGCACCGGATCGGTCTCATGGCGCTCGTCAGCCCTGCCTCTGATGCGGCGGAAACTATTTGCAGTCCCCCAACCTCTTCCCGGCGATCTTCATCGACATCGGGCCCTTGTCGGTCTTCATGGTCATATTGCCCGTGTAGCTGTCGTCCTTGAAGGTCATCTCGGCGGTGCCGTCGAGCGCCTGGGGCGGCGGGCAGGCCATCTTCCAGCTCACCGTTCCGCCCGACATCTTGTAGTCGGAGACCTTGCACGCGCTGTTCGGCTTCCCGCCCGGACCGCCGCCCGTCATCGCCGCCGCCGGATCCTTCAGTTGCTCCGGCGTGACGCACTGCGTCATCTTCGTCTCGGGCATCTTCATCGGCATGTTGGGCATCTCCATCTGCATGGTGATCTCCCATTGCCCCGGCCGCATCGGATGCGCCTGCGCCCCGAGCACCACCCCCACCACACCGCAGACAACCACCACTGCCGCGCCATTCCATCTCATCCGTCACTCCTCGTGCGCGCCATCATGCCCCGCGCGCGCGTCGATTCTCGCACGTGTCGAGGGCGGTCTTCTGCCTTTTCCTCACTCTACATGCTCGCGCATCAGCGCGGCGGACGCAGCCGCGCGAGCCGATCGCGGCAGCGTGCAATCGCGGCGCTCGCCCGCCAGTCATCCCCGGCGGGCGACGCCGCGCATCTGGCCGCCAGGTCAGCGGCGCCGGCGCGATCGCCGCGGCCTTCCCGCGCTTCGCTGCCGGCATCCAGGAGCGGCACCGAGTCCGGATAGACCCGCCTGGCCAAATCCGCGATCGACTCGGCAATCTCGAACTGTTCCCCCACGCGCTATTTCGTGCCGGTGGTCCGGAACAGGCGCGGAGCGAAGTCATACAGACTCTTGCGCCACACCTGCCATTCGTGCGATCCCAGCGTCTCGAACCAGACGTGCTTGATGCCCGCTGCCTCGAGGGTGCTGTGCAGCTTCTTGCCGTTGGCGTACCCGCCCTCGAGGTCGCCGTACCCGATCCAGAACAGGTCGAAGCGCTTGTTGAAGGCTGCTACGTCGGCCATCACGCCGTTGTAGGCCGTCTGCCGATCGAAGCCGGCTCCGCCGCGACCGCCGCCTCCGCCGCCGCTGAACGCGCCGACGGTGGCGAACACATCCGGATTGCCGAACCCGATCCGCACCGCCTGCCCGGCGCCCATCGACAATCCGGCAATCGCGCGATGACGCCGATCCGTCAGCGTGCGGTAGTTGGCGTCAATCGTCGGAATCAGATCGCGCAGCACGACGTCCTGGAACGCATCTCCCTGCCCTGCGCCTCCGCCACGCTGCCCCGCTGGCGCGGGGGTGGCACCCGCTTGGGTCGCATACCCCTGATCCATGACGACGAGCATCGGCCGGGCCTTACTCTCGGCAATCAGCGTGTCCATGATGACGTTCACCCGCCCCTGCCACGTCCACGACGTTTCGTTCTCGCCCGCTCCGTGCTGCAGATAGAGCACCGGGTAGCGCATCGCCGGACTCTGATCGTAGCCGGGCGGCGTGTACACGTAGGCCTGCCGGTACTGCCCCGTCACCTTGGAGAGGTACGTGCGAATACGCACCTCTCCGTGCGGCACGTCCTTCGGGACGTAGAAGGTCAGCGTGTCGTCGGGGACTTCCAGCCCGCTCGTGGGACGCGCCCAGCCAAAATAGGTCTGGCTGACCGGGTCGTTCATGGCGTGGCCGTCGACGAGCAGCTCGTAGTAGTGGAAGCCCGACCGGATGGGCCCGATTGTGACTTCCCACAGACCCTCGCCAATCGGCTTCAACGGGTACGCCTCGGCGCCCATGCCGCTGTCGTTGCCTCGCGCGCGCACGGCGACCGTCTTCGCCTCGGGCGCGCGGGCACGGAAGACGACGCGCCGATCGGGCAGGATCCGTGGGTACTCCTGGCCGCGAACGTTCGACGGCGCCGGACGCCCAGCGGGCGCCTCCTGCGCTGACGCGGCGACGGGCGCGCCCAGCATCAGGGCGCACACACCCAGCGCAATCACACGAATACTCATCGCTCCTCCCCAGAAAGAACGCACGACTCAGCGCACCGCCGTCCTCGGTCCTTTGGCGGTGAAGCGGGCCAGCACGAGGTTGTCCAGGCGGATGTTGCGGGTCCAGATGAACTCCGCGTCCCTGAATACCTCGCGATAATTCACGTAGGCGGGTGCGCTGGTGACTTCGATCGGCCGCCACACGATCGCGGCCGGCCATGCGCGGTCATCGAACCGCGGCGCGGTCCAGTCCGCAGGGACGTCGAAATGCAGCGCGCGGCAGCTGGCCGGATCTTTCTGGGCACAGACCGGACGGACCGCCTGCGAGCAGAACGTCGAGTCGCGGCCGCCGCGGGTCCGCACGCAGAGCGGATCGTCGAGCGGCGCGATGTAGAAGGTCTCGGCCCGCCAGTCGGCGCTGGTGCGATTCCCGTCGCTGAAGTACGCGATGAAGCCGCCATCTCCAATATTGAACGACTGGTACTCCATGCCGACGCCGTGCCTGGTCTCCCAGTCGATCGCTTTGATGGCGTAGGTCATTGGATACCTGGCGCGGAAGCGCACGATGGTGGAATTGAACGGCGTCATCGCAAGCCGATCGCGCGCCACGTAGCGGCCGTTCACGTACAGCTCGTAATAGTTGTCCGCGAAGATGTAGCCCGTGATCTCGACGCCGTCGGGATCGATGACGACGGTTTGCAGCTGTTTCCCGTGGTCGGGATTGTCTCCGGCGCCGGCGCAGTCGTTGTAGAGATCGACCGCGAAGCCACCGTCGTGAACCGGTCCGGGAACGATCCAGGTCCGGCCATCGCTCGACTTCACCGTGCCGGTCTTCGTGGGAAACACGTCCGGCTGGACGTTGACCTTCGGGTTCGTGCACCCGTCGGCGCCGTGCGATGGACGAAGGTCGGCGGCGAAGCCGGTCGACACGGATCCGCCCGCAGGCGTATCGGCCGGCTGGACTGTCGCTCCGGCCAGCCATGACGCGACTACGCACGTCAGGCCGACGATCAGCGCTTGGACCATGGGGGTAATCATCCTCTGCAGCCAGGGGTCAGAGCTCGATTTTCGATCGGCGTAGCCGGTAGCTCATCAAAAAATCGAGCATTCGACTCCACAACTCCCTGCAGGCGACATCCGTCTAAGCCGTTGCCCAGGCCGCTTGGCAGAAACGAGATCGTGGCATGCGCATCGCGCTCTGGATCGAAGAGCTCAGGGATGATCTCAAGTTCGCGCTCAGGCAGTTGAGGGTCGCGCCCTCCTTCGCCATCGTCGCGGTCCTCACGCTGGCGCTCGGGATCGGCGCCAACAGCGCGATCTTCGCGCTGGTCGACGCCACGCTGCTGCGGCCGCTGCCGTTCGGCGATCCGGACCGGCTGGTCGCGATTGCCGAGACGAGCGCGACGACCGCGCGCAGCTTCGTGTCTCCCCTGAACATGCTCGACTGGAACGCGCGGAGCCGCACGTTCGAGAAGGTCGCCGCCTTCATACCCGGCATCGGCGGCATGGTGATGGAAGGCGCCGATGGCGACGCGGAGACGGTGTCGCGGCAGTGGGTCACCGCCGGCATCTTCGACGCGCTCGGCGTGACGCCCATCGCCGGCCGGACGTTCAGCGCCGAGGACGAGCAGAAGCGCGCGAACGTCGTGGTGATGAGCGAGTCCTTCTGGCGGACCCGCTACAACGCCGATCCCGGGGTCGTCGGACGCGAGATCCGTCTCGACGGCTCGTTGTGGACCGTGGTCGGCATCGTCCCCAAAGAGGTCCAGATGCTCGGGCCCACCAGCATCTGGGCCATGCGGCCGCTCGGGAACCTGCCGCCGCGGGCACGCACCTTCTACGGCCTGCAGGCCGTCGGACGCATGAAGCCGGGCATCGCCATCGCGGCGGCGCAATCCGATCTCGACGCCGTGGCTGCCGGTCTGGCCCGCGAGTACCCGCAGACGAACACGGGCCGTGGCGTGGCGCTCGAGTCGCTGCACACGTCGATGATCGGCAGCGACATGCGGACGACGTCGTTGCTGTTTCTCGGAGTGGTGGGGTTCGTGCTGCTCATCTGCTGCGCCAACGTCGCGAACCTGCTCCTCGCGCGCGCCACCGTACGTTCGCGCGAACTGGCGGTCCGTTCCGCGCTCGGCGCGGGCCGCCGCCGGCTGCTGCGCCAGCTGCTCACCGAGAGTGTGGTGCTTTCGGTGATCGGCGGTGCGCTGGGTCTCGGCCTCGGCGCTGGATCCTGAGCGTGGCGCCCTCGCTGATTCCGGCCGGTCTGCTGCCGCCGACCGTCACGATATCGTTCGACCTCCGCGTCGTCGCGTTCTGCGCGGCCACCGCCGTGCTCGTCGGGCTTCTGTTCGGGATGACGCCAGCGTGGACGGCCACGGATTTCTCGTCCGCGGAAGTGCTTCAATCAGACAGCCGAACGATGACGGGACGAGGGGGCCGGATGCGGCAGCTGCTCGTGGCGGGCCAGGTTGCGACGGCCGTGCTGCTGCTGTTCGGTGCCGGTCTGCTGCTCAGGACGCTGATCAAGGTGGAAAGCTACGATCGCGGGTATCGCGCCGACAGCGTGATCTCGATGCTGGTGGATCCGCTCGGCTCGAAGTACCCGACGCCGGAAGCGCTCCTGCAGTTCTTCAGCGAGGTCGAGGCCGAGGTGCGGGCGGCTCCCGGCGTGCGTGACGTCGCGTGGACGAGCGGCGTGCCGCTCGGCGGCTCGCTCTTCGGCGACTATCCCTTCGCGTACGAGATCGTCGGCGATCCGCCCGCCGCAGATGGCGAGCGCCCGAGCGCACAGTACCAGATTGTGAGCGCCTCATACTTTTCCACGATCGAGTTGCCGATCGTGGCGGGGCGGGTGTTCGACGAGCGCGATCGACAGGGCGCCGTCCCGGTGTGCATCGTCAACGAAGCGTTCGCCCGCAGGTTTGGCAGCCGCTCGCTGATCGGCCAGCGCATTGCGATCAAGCCGCTCGACGCGCCGGCGGGAGACAAGCCAGTCATCCGCGAGATCGTCGGCGTCGCGCGGCAAGTGAAGCAGCGCCCGGACGAGCTCACGGAGTTCGTCCAGATCTACGTGCCGCTGGCCCAGGACGCATTCGACGACATCATCCTCATGGCCGTCCCGGCAGCCGGCCGCGCCGAGGCGCTCACGCCAGCCGTGCGCGCGGCGATCTCGCGCATCGACAGGGAGCGTCTGGTCAGCGTCAGGGACATCGTGTCGCTGGAAGACGTGGCCAGTCAGGCGACCAGCCGCCAGCGTTTCCGCGCGGTAATGGTGATGGCCTTTGCCGGACTGGCGCTGACGCTGGCGATGGTGGGAGTGTTCGGCGTGCTCTCGTACTCGGTCCAGCAGCAGGTGCGCGACTTCGGCGTGCGCCGCGCGCTCGGCGCCACCACGAACGACGTCCTGAAACACGTCGTCTCCAACGCCATGCGCATCGTCACGATCGGCGCCGCGATCGGCCTGGTCCTGTCGGCCGCCTTCGGACGCACGATCACCACGATGCTCTTCGGCGTGCAGCCCCTGGACGCGGTCACGTTCGCCGCGGTCATCGCCGTCGTGGCGCTGACCGGCGCCGCGTCGGTGGCCGGCCCGGCATGGCGGGCAGTGCGGATCGACCCGGCGACGGCGCTGCGGTCGAAGTGATGCGGCAGCGGTTTCAGAAGCGGAACGTCGCACGCACCATCATGTGGCGCGGGTTGTACGTCCCCATGCCGCGCGTGCCGTAGTTGTTCGCGTTGCCCATACCCACCGCGAGGCCGAGCGCCGGGTTCGCCGTCGTCGTGGTCCCGCCCAGGTTGCCCGTGTACGCCCCGCTGAATTGCGTATGGTTCAGCACGTTGTTCACGTCGACGCCGAACTCGAGGCTGGTCGTCGCAATCGGGATCCTGCGGCGCACGCTGATGTCGATATTGACGCGCGAGTCGGTGCGGATCTCGTTGTAGGTTTGTGACGCATCGCCGTACCAGTACTGGTCGGCCACGATCGATCCGTTCGGCGTCCTCACGACGCGCCCGACGAACGCGTCGGGGTTGTACTTGAGATAGGTACGGTTCGGCGGCGTGATGATGCGGCCGCTCGGCAAGAGGCGTTACTGGAAGAGGAGGGCGCGGCCGCCGAGTCGTGTTCGAGGCCGTCATACCAGCCCCACCGCGCTGTTCCGGAAGCAGGAGCGGCGCGGGCCTTCGCCACGATCCGGGCGCGCGAGCGCTGGCACCCGTGCCTGGCGCCGCTGATTGCGCGGGATCGCGATAGGGAGGGGCTGGCGATGATTGATCCGGCTGCGAAGATGCCGTCGAGGGGAACAGCGCAGCAGCGCCGCCGCGCGCTGATCGAGCAGGTGCGTGTGGACGAGGCGCGCCGGTTGCGCTCGCACGCGTTCGACAGGCGGCTGCCGAAGCGCGCACGACGTCGCGCTAGCAGCTGAGCTCGACCATTCCGTCCCCCAGCCGGGTGCGGCTTCGGCTACCGGGGCGTCGAAGGGAATCTTCGATCGCGCAGGAAGCGTGACCAACGCCGCAGCACGCGCGGGCGAGTCAATCGTCATCGACTCGCCTTCGGCGACGGCCGCATCCGGCTGAGCGTCCGCGACGACGGACGCGGCTTCGATGTGGAGTCGGTCGCCGGATGCGGCGGTCATTTCGGCGTCGCCGGGATCCGCGAGCGGGTTCATCACCTTGGCGGTGAATTGAGCCTGACCAGTCAGATCGGCGGCGGCGCGGAAGTCGTGGTGGACGTCGCCGTATGAAGCCCGATCCTGCAGCCGCCGGCTCGCCGGCCATCCGCATCATGGTCGTCGACGACCATCCGATCGTGCGAGAGGGATTCGGCGGGATGATCGGCGCCGAGGCGGACATGACCGTGGTCGCCGAAGCGAGCGGCGGCGAAGAAGCGATCGCACTGTTCCGCCGGCATCGCCCGGACGTGACGCTGATGGACCTGCGCATGCCCGGCATGGATGGCGTCGAGACGATGCGCGCCATCCTGCGCGATTATCCCGGCAGCCGCTTCATCGTCCTGACCAGTTACGACGGCGATGAGGATATCTACCGGGCACTCGAGGCGGGAGCGCAGGCCTATCTGTTGAAGCACATGCTGTGTGACGAGATCCTGACGGCGATTCGGACCGTTCACGCCGGACATCGCCGCATTCCGGCCGCGGTCGGCACGCGGCTGGCGGAGCGGATGTCGAGCAGTGCGTTGAGCGCACGCGAACTGGAGGTGCTGCAGCTGCTCGGCAAAGGGAAGAGCAATCGCGACATCTCGTCGGAGCTCGCCATCAGCGAACCGACGGTCAAGGGCCACGTCACGAACATCCTCACCAAGCTCGGCGCCGTCGATCGCACGCAGGCGGTCATCATCGCGCTGAAACGAGGCCTCATCTATCTCTGAGGGATGAACGGCGGGCAAAGGCTACGGCGTCGACCCCTTGCGATACGCCGCCAGCCGCGCGCGAAGCTCCTGGACCGTCTCCGCGTGCCGGGCTTCGCCGGCCAGGTTCGTCGTCTCGTCGGGATCGGCGTTCATGTCGTAGAGAAATCGGGTTCCTCTTGCTGCCGCGTCGTTGTCGCTGCATCGCTAATCCTAGCGAGGCTCCGCCTCAGACCGTCGAGAGGCTCCGCCTCGCTAGGTCACATTGTTTGGTAACGCCGCGCTGACGCGCGGACGGCCTTGACCGAAACATGACTCAAATGTTCGGAATCGCGCCGGTCAAGGCCTCTAGCGACGTGTGGCCGCGGTGAGCGCTCGACGCAGCCGGAGTTGTCCACTGTCTGCGGACAGTGGGGCGGGGCGCCGATTTAGCGACGATGCGCAGCTCACCGTTGAAGCGAACGGACCCCTGCAACCCTGCCGCGCGAAAGACGAGGGCGAAGCGCCCAGTCATCCGCTGGTTGTCAGTCGTCGTCGTCTCCCAGTCAGCTAATAGTGATGTCAAGCACGATACCTTCGTCCGCCGACGGTGAATGCACCCGCGAGGTTCAGATGTCCGCCAGGGCGAATGGGACCCTGGGCCGGCCCCGTCAGATCGTCCAGCGTCACATTTCCGGAAGCATTGTCGCGGTCTTGCGTGAGTACCAGCGCAAGATTTAACAGCGAGTCGACCGGCACGTCGCGGCAGATGTCCGTTCGTGCCCAATCTCCGTCGGTCGTGCAGCCAGCGATTCGCCAATCACCGCTCCAACGGCCTTGGTAGTCCGGCAGCACGCGGATAGTCCGGGGCGTCGCGCGCACACCGTTCGACTCCGCGGAAATCGCGGTCTCGCCCGATCCGATCCCCGTCACACGGCCATTCGCATCGACCGTCGCCACCGTCGGATTCTCACTCCGCCACGAGGCCGTGACTGCCGTAGTGCTTCCGTTGGACATCGTGGCCGTGACTGTGAACGTCTCGGATTGGTTGATCTTCAAAAGATCCGTCGAGGAGGTGATCGAGAGCCCTGTAACCGTGGGCGAGGGCCCGGTGTTTGGCGGCCCTTCCTCACCGCCGCCACACGAGACAAGTCCGAGTAACAAGAACAAGGGCGACGAGATTCCGTTTCATAGAGACCTCCACCTTTCGTGGAACGACTCGCTTTTACAGCCCCGTTACGGCAGGAGGCCCGAAGCCGGTACGAGTCGCAACCGCCTCGACCTCTCATGTGCAAAGCAGGCGGGGTTTGGCTCAACCGGCTCGTTTCAGGATCCCGCCAGGCACACGGATTCCGGCACGAGCTGCACCCGTTCTCAGCACTCCTCGAAACAAGAGATCTGCTAAGTAGTTGCCGATAAATGCGTTGACAAGTTGAGGCTCCCGGATCGCGGTGGCTCGCGAAGAGGGTTGCCCTTGCTGACTGAAGGATTCTCCCGGCCGCTGCGGCGGAAGTCCTTGTGTTTTGCTGGGAATTCCGTGGCACCCATTGCCACGTGCAATCGTAAATGGGCGCACGCGGCCGGATGAAGAATTTACTGACCGGCCCAGTTGAAGATAATCGTGGTACAAGTACCGGGGACTGCACGAGATGGTTCACGAGGAATTTCGTCGTTACAGGTGATGAAGCGACGGTCGAAGACCTGGGTAGTAAGAACGGTACGTATCTAAGAGGCAAACGTCTCACGGCAGCCGCACGAATCTGCGACGGTGATCATTTAGTTGATCGGTGCGGTTCCTCTGGTTTTTCGCGTCCACCGCTCGGCAGAATCAACACTCACGCGCCCTGCGACCGAGGGGGAATCGAGCACGTCGTTCCCATCGAGGCCGCGTTAGCTGACAATCTAGCCGAGTGCGGTACCGGCATCGTCACCTGGCCGTCGAGCTTTCTCCAAGGCCGCGAACGCATCGCGCGAGCGCAGCGGTTGACCGATGATGCCTCGGATGCGGCGAGCAATGAGATCCTGCGTGAGGTCGACGCTCACAGCGTGGACACGACCGTTTATAACAGCGATGTGTGGCCGCCGAACCCCGACGGCTGCCTGGGCTTATGGCTACGCCGGAACCTGTAGCTGACCCCGGCCGAGACGAACCACGCGCCAGAACCGCTGAGCACGGCGCGCCCCGCCGAGACGTCGAACTGGAGATCCGGCCGCGTCACGATCGCCACGCCGCCATCCAGCCGCCACAGGCTCGAGTCGCGCTGCGTGATGTTGCCGAAGAGCTCGACATACCACGACCACTCACCGGAGATGGCGTGTCCCGTGCTCACGCCCACGCCGCCAGCCGCGGTGCGGCGCTCTTCGATCGTGGTGTCCGCCAGCACGATATTGCCGCCGATGTACCAGTCGCCGGCCAGATCCTTGGACCACAGCACGCGAAGCGACGGATCGTAGCCACCCGACGAGAAAACGGTGGCACCCGTCGGGAACGAGACGCCGGCGGCCACCGACAGCGTCATCACGTTGGAGTTCTCGGTGAGCAGCCCCAGCTTGGCGTTGAGCTGCACGTCAGACACGCCGGTGGTCGTGGCCGACGTTCCCGTGTCCCTGGCAACGTCCAGCACGAACCCGGTGGCGTTGAGGAACACTTCCACGCGCGGGGTCAGGCCGGCACGCAGCGTCAGTTCCGGAATGGTCCACTGCCTGTGGTCGACGCCATCGTCGGTAGAGGCGTTGACAGTGACGCCGGACTCCACCTGCCAGGCACCCGGCATCATCAGCGCTTCCGACTCGGCGATCCCCGGCCGGTTGGACGTGATTTGAGGCGGCGCCGGGGCCTGAGTGCCCCGGAGCTGGGAATTGGTCTGCGCGTGTGCCTGGGTTCCAAGAATCAGTTCCAGCAGGCCCGCCAGCCAGTAAACGCACCACGACTGTCTCACTGCAGCTTCACGCAGCGATGTCCGGTTAATTGCCGCCCTGCGCCGTTTTGCGATACGCCGCCAGCCGCGCGCGGAGGTCTTTGATCGTCTCCGCATGCCGAGCGTCACTCGCCAGGTTCGTCGTCTCGTCGGGATCGGCGTTCATGTCGTAGAGCTGCGTTCCCTGCTCGCCGTCCGCCCATTCGATATATCGCCACCGATCGGTTCTGATCGAGTACCCGTTCCGCGCCTGGGTGAACGCCGCGTCCTTGACGGTCGCGGAGGTGTCCTGGAGCATCGGCGCGAGGCTCACGCCGTCGAGCGGGCCCGCCGGCTTCAGGCCCGCGAGGTCGGCGAGTGTTGGATACAGATCGACCAGCTCCGCGAGGCCGCGCGCTGCCGCACCGCGCGCCTTGGCCGAGGGCGCGGCGATGATGAGCGGCACGCGCGCGCTGCGCTCGAACAGGCTCATCTTCTGCCACAGCCCGTGGTCGCCCAGGTGGTAGCCGTGGTCGCTCGTGAACACGACAATGGTGTTGTCGGCGAGGCCGAGGCGCTGGAGGGCGTCGAGGACCTGTCCGACCTGCGCGTCCATGAACGTGATGGACGCGGCGTACGCCTGGATGGCTTGACGGCGCTGGTCGTCGGTCATCGTGTCCTGTTCCGCGAGCGCGCTGCGATACGCCGCTTCCGGCGTGCGCGATCGGTCTGACGCCGACGGCTTGGGCAGCTGGATGCGATCGAGCGGGTACATGTCGAAGTAGCGTTTGGGCGCGACGTAGGGCGTATGCGGCCGGTAGAACCCGACGGAGAGAAAGAACGGTTCGTTGGTGCGCTTGAACCGCTCCAGCAGCTTGACCGCTTCGGCGGCGGCAATCCCGTCGGTGTGCTCGGCATCGGCCCCATCGTCTGCAAGCCAGCTGACCGTTGCGCCGAACTGTCCCGGGCGCAGCGAGAAGATCCGGTCGTGAACCTCGCGATCGCGGCCGCGCGGGTTGATGGCGAGGTCCCAGGAGGGGAGGTCGTCCAGCCCGCCGCTGCCGATCGTGAGCGGCACGCCGTAGTGATACAGCTTGCCGATGCGCGCGGCGAACCAGCCGTTCGTCTTGAAGAGTTGCGGAAGCGTGACGGCCTCCGGCAGCTTCTCGCGGAAGTGCGGCGACATCGGGTTCTTCGCGACCGGGTTCGCGAGCACGCCGGTGGCGTTCGGACGCCGTCCCGTCAGGAACGAGGATCGGCTCGGGCTGCACAACGGGTACTGGCTGTATGCGCGGTCGAACCTGACGCCTCGGGCCGCGAGCTTGTCGATGTTCGGCGTTCGCACGGGTGCGCCGTAGGCGCCGAGGTCGTTGTTCAGGTCGTCCGCGATCAGGAAGAGTACGTTGAGCCGGCGGGCTTCCTGCGGCGTCGAATTCAGTGCCGCGGCCGACATCAGCAGCACCAGACATGACGCAACTTTCAGCAGCTTCATCGAGTCCCCTCCATGCTACTTCCACGTCCTCATCTGCTATTGCCTCCTTGACTCGTGTTATGAAGAACACGACAACGTCGCGAAGGCCAGGGCAACGATGCCGAAGACGATCACGGCAGTCAAGACCTGATTGTGGCTCCACCCCAGACCCAGATCAGTCAACACTACGTTGTCGTGTGGGACTGACCGTTCCACCTGCGATTGAACCCGTAGGCAGCTGATCTTCATCTATACTCGGTCACTCCGATGATCGGGACCACGGTATCGCACTATCGCATCGTCGAGCACATCGGCTCGGGCGGGATGGGCGTGGTGTATCTCGCCGAAGACATCCATCTGCAGCGCAAGGTCGCGCTGAAGTTTCTGAGCGAAACAGCGGCACAGGGACCCGAGGCGCCGGAGCGGCTCCTGCGCGAGGCGCGTGCGGAAGGCACGCTCGATCATCCGAACATCGCGACGGTGTACGAGATCGGCGCCTGGCAGGGGCGGACGTTCATTGCGATGGCCTATTACGCCGGCGAGACGCTGAAGCAGCGGCTCGAACGGGGACCGATGCCCATCGACGATGTCGTGAACATCGGCGCGCAGATCGCCAGTGGACTCGAAGCGGCGCACGCCGCCGGCATCGTGCATCGCGATCTCAAGCCGGCGAACGTCATCATCACCACCGCCGGCCAGGTGAAGATCCTGGACTTCGGCCTGGCCAAGGAGCTGTCGAGGGCCGAGGCCGAGACGAAACTTCGCATCACCACTTCGGGTACGACGATCGGGACGATGGCCTACATGGCGCCCGAGCAGGCGCTTGGCCAGGACGTCGACGAGCACGCCGACATCTGGGCGTTCGGCGCCGTGATGTTCGAAATGGTGACCGGCCACCTGCCATTCGAGGGTGCGACGGCCGCATCACTCCTTCTTGCGATCGTATCGGGCGACACTCCGCCGATCGCCAGGTTCCGGCCCGACGCTCCCCCGGCTCTGCAGCGTCTGGTCGCGTCCGCGCTGGTGAAGCGGCAGGACGATCGAACCATCACCATCCGCGAGATCGCGTCAACGCTCGCCGACCTCCGTCAGGCCCGTCCCGCCGCCCTCGACGCCCCATTGCGGCGGCGTCGTGTCTCGAAGGCAGCAGCGGTGTCCGTGATGGCGATCGTCGCGATCGCGTTGATTGGGGGCGGCTGGTTCGTGAAGCGGCAGCTCGACGCGCGGCAGCTGCGGACTGCTGGCATCGCGGAAATCCGGCGCCTCGTTGCCGCGGGGGAGATGTTCGAGGCGTATGAGCGCGCGCGGAAGGCGGGACTCGCTGCGCGCACCGAGCCGGAACTGGCCGCGCTGTGGAGCGAAATCACGCGTGCGGTGTCGATCACATCCGAGCCGGAAGGCGCCGAAGTATCGATCGCCGCGTACGGGAGCGGGCCCGCGGTATGGATTCGACTTGGCGAGACGCCGTTGACCGAGCTCGCGGTCCCTCAAAGCAACATCAGGGTGCGAGTTGCGAAGAATGGCTACGCGTCATTCGAGGACATCATGCAATTTCCGTCCGGGTCCCTGCTCGGCCTACTCAAGCTGAAGCTGATCGAGGAACGCTCTGCGCTGGCCGGCATGGTCAGGGTCGACGCTCCCGAACAGTCGGTTCCGATGTACCTCGTGCCAGGGTCGGATCCGGTTGACGTCGTCTATCGCGACTTCTGGCTCGATCGGTACGAGGTGACGAATCGGCAATTCAAGGCGTTTGTCGATGCCGGCGGTTATCAGCGCCGTGAGTTTTGGCTGCACGAATTCGTCAGGGATGGAAAGGCCGTGTCCTGGGAAGACGCCATGGGGTCGTTTCGAGATGCCACCGGGCGGCAGGGGCCGGCCACGTGGCAGGTCGGCGCCTATCCGGACGGCCAGGACGACTACCCCGTCACTGGCGTGAGCTGGTATGAAGCGGCGGCGTACGCCCGATTTGCCGGAAAGAGCCTGCCAACGCTGCCGCACTTTTTCGGGGTCGCCGGCTACTTCCTGGCCGCTCGTCTTCTTCCGGAGGCGAATTTCGCAGGCAAGGGTCCGGTCAGGGTCGGCACCACTGCCGCGCTCAGCCGATTCGGCGCGTACATCTGGCCGGCAACGTCAAGGAGTGGATCGTGAATCCTGCTGGCGGTGATCTCCGCTATATCGTCGGCGGAGCGTGGGATGAACCAGCCTACATGTTCACCGAGCCCGACGCGCGCCCGGCGTTCGAGCGCGCCGCGAACTTCGGATTTCGCTGCGCCCGCTACGACTCGGGTGACCCGTCGCCGAGTGCGCTCGGCGGGTTAGTCGGGCGGCCAAGCCGCGACTATGCCTCGGAAAAGCCGGCGCCGGCCCCCGTGTTCGACGCCTACCGCCGGTTCTTCGCGTACCACCGCGCTCCGCTCAAGGCGGCGAGTGCTGCAACCGACGACTCGCATCCCGACTGGACGGTCGAGTCGTTGTCCTTTCCTGCGGCGTACGGCGGAGAGACGATTCTTGCGCGCCTCTATTTGCCGCGAAACGTCAAGCCGCCGTATCAGACCGTCGTCTATCAGCCGGGCGCGTTCCAGTACAACCTTCGAGCACGGCCGCCGGTCACGACGGTCCCGACCTTCGCCTCGATCGTGCGCAGCGGCCGCGCGGTCATCCATCCGGTGGTCAAGGGCACGTTCGAGCGCGGTACCGATCAGTTCACGTCGGCGACGTCGAAGGAAGGGACGCTGTGGCGCGATCACAGCGTCGCCTACTACAAGGATCTTGCGCGGACGCTCGACTACCTCGAGACCCGGGCTGACATCGACAAGGACAGAATCGCATTCCTGGGCCAGAGCCGCGGCGCGGCGCTCTCGCCGATCTTCCTTGCTCTGGAACCGCGGCGCATCAAGGTGGCGGTGCTCCACATTCCCGGCTTCTATCTCTCGCGTCAGCCGCCGGAAGTCGACATCATCAACTTCATGCCGAGGGTCAGCCAGCCGGTGTTGATGTTGAGCGGCCGGTACGACTTCATCTTTCCCGAGCAGCGTTCACAGCTGCCGTTCTTCGCGACACTCGGAACATCAGCCGAGCGAAAGCGGCGCGTGGCGTACGACACCGGTCACAACGTGCCGCAGGCGGAAATGATCAAGGAAACGCTGGACTGGCTCGATCGGTATCTGGGGCCTGTCGTCAGGTAATCTGCTCGCGGCGTTGCGCCACGAACCGGCGGTTTTCCCTATCCGCGGCGCCCGGGGCGCCACTGCAGGCCGGTGAGCAGGATGCGCTGAATCTGTCACTCTCGAAACTGAGCGGCATCATTCAGCACCACGACTTCGGGAGCACGGTCATGACGGCAGACGAGATTGTGAAGCAACTGAAGCCGGTCAAGAAGGACTACCAGCTCGCGCTCGATCTCTACAACACGGTTACGACGTCAGTACCTGGCCGGGCTGATCGCCGACGATTCCCGGATGACCAAGAAGGACCTGCGCCGCTGGCTCAAGCAGGCGACTTGCACCGCGCTCTGTGAATACACGGTCCCCTGGGTTGCCGCAGAAAGCCCGCATGGTTGCGAACTGGCGCTGAGTGGATCGACTCGAGGACGCGGATGTGGCGCTCGCCGGCTGGTCGACGTTGAGCGGCTTGGTGTCCATCAAGGATGACGCCGATCTCGATCTGGCGGAGGTGAAACGCCTGCTCGCGCGCGTGCAGAAGACGATCCACAAGCAGCTCAACTACGTCCGTTATGTGATGAATGGGTTTGTGATCGCGGTAGGTTGCTATGTCGAGGAGTTGACCGCGCTGGCACTGCAGACCGCCGAGAAGATCGGCAAGGTCACAGTGGACATGGGCAACACCGCCTGCAAAGTCCCCTCCGCCCCGGAGTACATCCAGAAAGTGCAGAAACGCGGGACGATCGGCAAGAAACGCAAGTCGGTGAAATGCTGATTGCCAGACCGAACCCCGTAGGATTCACCGACTGAAGACGCCACGTGAGAAGTCACGAATACACGTCAAGTCAGCACTGACCGGTTCGTGTGACGAACCTCCTCAGCCCGAACGAGCGGACAACGGGCGCGCATGAAGGAGGCTCGTATGCCCGCTCGTCAGTTCCCGTTCCGCCCACATCTCGATCAGCTACGCAACCAGGCCAAGGATCTGCTGCGCGACGTCCGCGTCGGGGGCGCGGTCGGCGTTCGACGACTTCGCGAGTTCCATCCCGAGCGGATCGATCCCGCGAACGCGGCGCTCGCGGACGCGCAGCTCGTGCTCACCCGCAGCTACGGGGCGTCGAGCTTGCCGCAGTTCGCCGCGGCCGTCAAGGCGATCGACGCCATACGCTGCGACGACTGGCGAGGGCCACGAGGTCGGCGCCGGCCACCTGGAACTCCAGGACCGCTCCAGGGAGACCCTCGCCATCAGGCTCAACGCCTGTGACGGTGCGCAGAAGCGGATCAGGCCCTTGATGAGGAGGCCCCAGCCCACCAGCGTCAGCACGATAGGTATCCCGACCACGTGTTCTGAAACCCGACGAGTCTGCTCGCAGAGGCTGGATTGCAGAAACCCGTGCTGGAAGGCTGCGGCTGCTCTGGCCGCCTGGAGGCGGAAGAACTCCGGCGGGGGATTGGGTTGGCGGATGTGCGAGAGACGAAGTGCTCCGACAGAATGATGGCAAGGACTTCAACGCTCTCTCCATCCGCTCATACGCGTAATTCAGTGAAGTTGTCGACCAGCACGTGGGATGGACCGTCGATGGCTCAAGAAGGCATCGAGATCCGGCAGGGAAGCATCGCATCCTCGAGGTGATGGCGTCGCAGGGCGTGCCGCTGCCGGACTCGCCGCCGATGCTGTGCACCGCGGGCGACTCGATCTGCTCGGGCAGCATCTGCGCCGCGATACGGCGCTGCTCGCGCGCACGTTTTCGCACGAGGACATCTATCCGCCGGCGCTCGAATGCCACGGCGAGCAGAAGCTCGCGCTGCACGGCGCGCCGCTCGCCGGCGCGACGCTCCTGCACATGGCGGTGGATTACGAGGACCTCGACGTCGCGCGATGGCTGCTGGACCACGGCGCCGACGTGAATGTGCGCGCCGATGTCGACGCGGACGGCTTCGGCGGCCACACCGCGCTCTTCAGCTGCGTGGTGACGTACAACGCCGGCCGGAAGGACGAGCCGCTCGCGCGTCTGCTGCTCGAACGCGGCGCAGACCCCAACGCGCACGCATCGATCCGCAAGGAATTGCCCTTCTTTCGCGACCCGTCCCCGCACGAGTACCGCGACGTCACGCCAATCGGCTGGGGGCGCCGGTTCCACGATCCAGGCATGGTGTCGCAAGGCGCTCTGCGACTGATCGCCGAGCGGGGCGGCCACGAGTGAAGTGCTAAAGAATGCCTCAGAGCAACTCACGCCGCCCCGCTCCACAGCTGCAAGTACCGCTGGTTGCACGCCCCCGCAACCAACAGCAACAACTCTATCGCGTCCCTTCCGTGCCCGGCAGGCGGGGCAGCACGTAGGGCGCGCGGTACTCGCGCGTGAGCATCCGGTTGGCCTCCGCGTCGCGCGGAAAGGTCAGCGTCTCAGGATCGAAATCCAGGCTGCGCCCGAGCCGGTACGAGATGTTCGCGAGGTGGATGAGCGCGCACGAGTAGAACGCTTCGTCCATTTTGGCGTTGAAGGCCGCCGGATCGCCGTCGCGGATGGCATTCACGAACGCCGCATAGTGATTCGCCTCGCCGCTGCCGGTCGGGCCTGGCTCACCGGTCTCGCCCATGTAGGTGCGCCATTCCGCGACGTCCTTCACCATGTAGCCCTTCGATCCGTAGAACAGGTTGCCCACGACGTTGACGGGACCCGCGGCCGTGTTTCCGGCCGCCGCGCGCTTCGGCGTGAAGAACGGGTCTTCGCCGTTGGTGATCCAGCCGCGCACCTCGAACTGCAGGATCTTCTTCTTCTCCGCCGCCCCCTTCGGGTTCGGGAACTCGAACATCGCCATCAGCGCGTTCGGCGTCTGTTGGTCGTCGTCGAACATGAAGTGGCCGCCCGCGGCGTGCACCCTGGTCGGGAGCTTGACGCCGAGGCCCCAGCGCGCGACGTCGATCTCGTGCACGCCCTGATTGCCGATGTCGCCGTTGCCGTAGTCCCAGTTCCAGTGCCAGTTGTAGTGGAAGCGATTGCGATTGAACGGCCGCAGGGGAGCGGGGCCGAGCCAGAGGTCGTAATGGACGCCCTTCGGCACCGGCTCGTCCGACATGCGCCCGATCGGCTTGCGCCATTTGTAGCAGAGGCCCTTCGCGAGATAGACCTCGCCCAGCCCACCCTCGTCGAGGAACTTCGCCATCGTCTGCGCGCAGGGATTGCTCCGCTGCTCGGCGCCATCCTGGACGATGACCTTGGCCTTCTTCGCGGCAGCGGCGAGCAGCCGTCCCTCGTGCACGTTGTGGCAGCTGGGTTTCTCGACCGTCACGTGCTTGCCGGCCTGGATCGCCCACAGCGCCGCGAGCGTATGCCAGTGGTTCGGCGTCACGATCGCCACCGCGTCGACGTCCTTGTCCTGGTACAGCTTCCGGAGATCGGTATAGGTCTTCGGCTTGGGTAGCCCCTGCTTGACGAAGATTTCGTCGATCACGCGGGCGATGACGCTCTCGTCGACGTCGCACAGCGCGGCGACCTCGACATCCGGCAACTGGGCGTACGCCCTGGCGTGGCTCCGGCCCATCCCGTTGAGCCCGACGACGGCCACGCGCACGCGGTTGTTCGCGCCAAGCCACGCACTCGTGCGGGTCGCGAGCAACGACCCCAGACCGAACGCGCCGTTCTGCAGAAATCTGCGGCGTCCCACCTGCTCGCTCATGCCTGCACCCATCCCTTCGCAATGACGTCCAGCCGGGGTTAAGCTAACCTATTTCCCGCGTCTCCATGACGTATTCTTGCTGAACGAGGTCATCGCCATGCAGCAGTTCATTCCGGTCGCCGCCTTTGCCCTGTCGCTCGCGTTCCAGGGGGCCGCGGCGACGAAAACAGCCCCGAATACGCTGACCGCAGCGGAGAAGGCCGACGGCTGGCAGCTGCTCTTCGACGGCCGGACGCTCGACGCCTGGCGCGGCTATCGGCGCGACACGCTGCCGGACAGCGGCTGGGAGATCAAGGATGGCACCATCCGCACGATCGCGAAAGCCAAGGGGGGCGAGCTCATCACGCGGAAGAAATTCGACGACTTCGAGCTCACCTGGGAGTGGCGCATCGAGCCGCGCGGGAACAACGGCCTCAAGTACTTCGTGACCGAGGATCGCCCGAAGTCGCCGGGTCACGAGTACCAGATGATCGACGACGCCGGCTATCCGGGGAAGCTCGGCCCGAATCATCACACCGCCGACTTCTACGATGTCCTGCCCGCGGCGGCCGACAAACCGGTCCGGCCGGCGGGTGAGTGGAACACGTCGCGCATCGTCGTCCGCGGCACGCGGGTGGAGCACTGGCTGAACGGCAAGCACGTGCTGACCTACGAGCTCGGGAGTGAGGCGGTGAAGGCGGGAATCGAGAAGAGCAAGTTCAAGGGGCATGCGGGCTTCGGCGACAAGATCGCCGGGCACATCATGCTCACCTACCACCAGGACGAGTGCTGGTATCGCAATCTCAAAGTCCGCGAGCTTGCGCCAGGTAGTCTGTCCAGTCGCTAGCAAGCAGGTTGAAAACCCTCGACGTCAACTTCCAACTCCCAAACTTCCAACTCCCAAACGTCTCATGCAGAGCTTTTTGGGAGTTGGGAGTTGGAGATTGGAAGTTTGACACGTGCTTTTTCATCCCCTGCCAGTATTACCAAGCACCTCAGCTGTTCTCCGGGCCGCTCTTGCCGCTCTTGTCCTTCTTGCTGATCGCCTGATCCTCTACTGCTCTCGGCGTCCTTTGTTCGCGACGTAGTAATCTCTGCGCCGTGGTTGGCACCCACGTCTCGCACTACCGGATCATCAGCCGCATCGGTGCCGGCGGTATGGGCACCGTCTACCTGGCCGAAGATACACACCTGAAGCGCCAGGTTGCGCTCAAGTTCCTCGCTCCCGACCATGCCGAGACCAGCGACGCCGCAGCGCGCCTGCTGCGCGAGGCGCGTGCGGCCAGTGCGCTCGATCATCCGCATATCGGCACCATCTTCGAGATAGGCCATCACGACGGCCGGCCATTCATCGCGATGGCGCACTATGAGGGGCAAACTCTCGCCGCGCGCCTCCGGTCGCGGTGAGCTGACCATGGCAGAGATCGCCGCCATTGTCGCGCAGACGGCGGATGCGCTGGACGCGGCACACGCTGCCGACATCGTCCATCGAGATCTGAAACCGTCGAACCTGATGCTGACGGCCAGAGGACACGTGAAGGTTCTGGACTTCGGCCTCGCAAAGATCGAGACCGCCGACACCGAAACGCAGCTCACGCGTGAAGGGACCACGGTGGGAACGCCCGCCTACATGTCACCCGAGCAGGCGGCTGGTGAAGGCGTGGACGTGCGGTCGGACCTGTGGTCGCTGGGTGTCGTCACTTACGAGATGCTGGCGGGCCGGCCGCCCTTCGATGGTTCGAACGCACTCGCCATCATCCATGGGGTGCTCACCGCCACTCCGGCAGCCGATCCGATCGGTGCGGCCCGACGTTGCCCCGGAGCTGGAAGAGATCGTCAATCGAACGCTGGTGCGCGATCGCGACGAACGCACGATCACAGCGGCCGATGTCCGCGATCTCGCCTCGACCTGCCACGCGCGATTGTCGTCGGGCGCTCTGCCTGCAGCCGCGCGGCCGTTGATGCCACGGCGCATGTCCTTCGTTGCCGCGGCCGTCGCGCTCGCGGTCATCGCGAGTGGCGTCCTGTGGTGGGCGCAACGGAACTCGAAGATACGGTGGGCTCGCCAGGAGGCGCTGCCGGAAATCATCAGGTTGGCGGGCGCCGACAGATTCGACGACGCGTACACGCTTGCGCTGCAGGCGCATGCATTCATCCCCGACGATCCACTCCTCGCAGAGCACATGCGGGGAGTCTCCCGAAAGGTAACCGTCGATTCCGTTCCTGCCGGCGCCGACGTCTTCTATCGACCCTACGGCCGGAACACCGAGGCATGGCGTCCGCTCGGCAAGACGCCGGTCGCGGGCGCCAGCGTGGCGCGTGGTCTGCTGCATGTAAAAGTCGAAATCGCGGGTCGCCAGGTCGCCGCAAGGCGCGAGGAGCGCGCAAATCGGGAATTTGTAAGCGACGAGCAATCCGCCTCCGCCAAGGGTGTACTGCCCAAATATCTGGGCTGTCAATAGGCGCGGATGCGTCACGACACCGGTGTGAAATCCGATGGACGCGCTCCGAAGGGATTGACCCGCGCGTACGATGGACCGCCCCGTTGCAGGCGTTGACCGTCCGCCGCGCCGCTGGAGTCTGAACAACCCCTCAGGGGCAGCGAGCGTGTCATTTCGAGAGCGGCAGCGCAAAGGCCGTAATACTGTCGTCCGTCACTGGCGCTTCGAGATAGCCGCCGCCTGTCGACGTGATGACGACATACTGCCTGCCGTCTCTACCGAGATAGGTGCTCGGGACCGCGTGCGCAGCCGCGCCGAGCTTGACCGTCCAGAGCTCGTGGCCTGTCTTCGCGTCGAACGCCCGGAATCGGCTGTCGTCGGTCGCGCCGATGAAGACGAGCCCCCCGGCGGTGGCGATCGAACCGCCGTTCCCGGGTCTGCCGGTCTTCTGTTTCTCGGGCGGCAGATTATCGGTCACGCCGAGGACGGACCGCCACGCGAATTCGCCCGTGTGGACATTGACCGCGGTCAGCTGTCCCCACGGCGGCTGCTGACACATCATGTTCGATTGCACGTCCTTGAAACGTCCGGCGCCCGGGATGTCTCGATAGGGGACGTTCGGACCGCGGCCACCGCGGCCGCCTGTTGGTTCGGCACCGCTCGGATTCGGCGGGCGATCCGCAAATCCTTGCACCTGGCCGAGCTCACTCGTGTTGATGAACAGGTATCCGAGCTCGGGATTGAAAGAAGCGCCGCCCCAGTTCACTCCACCGTGGTTGCCGGGGAACTGTACTCGCAGGCGGTTGTAGCCAACCGGCAGATAGGGGCCGCCGAGCTGCATGCCCTCCATCAGCTTTCGACAAGCGGCCTCGAGTTCGGGCGTCACCGTTGCCACATCCGCCGCGGTCATCGTCATCCGCGAAAGTGGTGGTGGTTTGAGCGGAAACGGCTGCGTCTTGGCCGTCCGCTCCAGTGGCACTTCGCTCTTAGGGACCGGTCGATCCTCGACGCCATAGATCGGCTTGCCGTTGACGCGGTCCAGCAAGAACAACAGACCGCTCTTGCTCATGACTCCGACTGCCGGAATCGTGCGCCCGTTCTGCCGAACGTCGAGCAAGATCGGCGGGTTCGCGACATCCGCGTCCCAGATGTCGTGACGCACGACCTGGAAATGCCAAAGGTATTTCCCGGTTCGCGCATCAGCCGCGACCACGCTGGAGCTGAAGAGATTGTCGCCCGGTCGATCGCCGCCGTACCGGTCGTTCGCCGGCGCTCCAAACGGCATGTAGACGATGCCGCGCTGCACGTCGACGGTCATCAGTCCCCAGACATTGACACCCGATCGGTTCTTCCAGCTGTCGCCTTCCCAAGTGTCGTTGTATTTCTCTCCCGCGCGCGGCACCGAATGGAACGTCCAAACCAGCTTTCCCGTGTGCATGTCCCAGGCGCGCACGTCACCGGCAGGGCCTTGCGGGGGATTCTCCTGAGTACGGCCACCAGTAATCACCAGGTTCCGATAGACAACCGGTGGTGAGCTCAGGCCGTTGTTTCCGTCCGAACCCTGAAGAATCTCCGGCGTGTTCAGGTTGACGATGCCCTTGTCGCCGAATTTCTCGTTGGGCTCGCCGGTCTTCGCATGCAGCGAGATCAGGCGTCCGTCGTTGGTGCCGAACACGATTTGCGGGGGCAGCGACGAGTCCCCGGGCCAGTATTCGACGCCCCGCGTCGAGGGCTGCCCGCGCGAGGGTATGGTGAAGATCCAGGTTTCCTTTCCTGTCGTCGGGTCGAGCGCCGCGACGCGCCCGTAGGGCGTGGACACATACATGACGCCATCGATAACCAGAGGCGTCGTCTCGGCGGCAAAGAAGTCGGCCGTTCCACGCCCTCTTCCACGACCTCGCCCTGGCTCAGGCGTCGCGGAGCCGGCGGCGGGCGGCGGAGTAGAGACCGGCGGTTTCATGTGATAGACCCATGCGACGGTCAACTGACCGACGTTCGCCGGCGTGATCTGCGTCAACGCCGAGAAGCGCATCCCGCCGGGATCATGACCGTAGGTGCGCCATTCCTGCGCCGCCGTTGGAACGACCTGTTGTTGACCGATTGCTGAACGAGTGAGAGGAATGGCCACGCAGGCAGTCACAACTGTCGCAAGACCGACTCTCGACATATTCATGCTGGTCTCCTCCCGCGTCGAGCGGCGCTGGTCAGTCACGTGCTTTGTGCGAGGACTCGACCAGCACGATCGCGTTTTGGATCGAACTCGGTAGCTTGACGATGCCGCCGAATGCGCTCAGGTCGTACCCCTCTTGAAGGCGGCCGGTCACCTCGACGCGGGCGCCTTTACGGGGTGCTCCGCCGGTTGTGACGACCCAGAGGCCCTGATCGCCATCGGCGATGCGGTAGGCGCCGCGCCCGAGGATCGTGGCGCTGTCCGACACGGTCCCACGGACCGTGATTGTCTGGTTCCGGTATCTGGCTGGATCGGCCAGCACCTGGTTGATGCTCGTTGCCCCGCAACCGGCCGTCGCCACCGCCAGAACACACGCAAGCCACATGGGAGATCGGCGCGAGAGCATGAGTTTCCTCCGGAGCGAAATTGATTCGGCTATAACTCTACTTGGTCTTCAGCACGATAACTTGCAAACTCCCAACTCACACGCTCTGAGTTCGCCGACTCGAATGCTCGTTGCGCAGCTGTCCTTCTAAGGATTGAGTATGCGATGCAGGTCGAGCGAGGGAGGTGGCGTCGACGTCTGACTCAGCATCACGTGGACCTGCGCGCGATGGTGCGTCTGGTGATTGAACAGATGGCTGCATGCCACATGGGCCGTTTCGACGTAATCTCTCCCCTGGTTGTTCGTATAGGCAAACGACTGCCGCCAGAACGGGGTCTCGAGCCCGGCGAAGAACGCCTCGATCCGCGAGTCCTCGCGCGCTCTCGCACTTCGCAGACTGGAGAAGTCGTCGCACAGAATCTGGTCGAGGGGCGGCGTCAGTCGTTCGCCACTCTCGAACAACGCCATCCACCTTCGATCGCCTAGCAGAATGTGATTCAACAGCCCATGGATGCTGCCAAAAGACCCCGCCCGGCGCTTCCGGTACTCGGCATCATCCAACTGCGCGCACGCGGCGAAGAGCCGTTCATTGGCAATGCGGTTGTATCGCGCAAGCAGCTGAAAGTGCGTCACCAGGTCCATGCAACGGAGCTTACACTCTTGGCGCGAGCGGAGCGCCCCGATGCTGGAAACAGCCAACCAGTCCTTGGACGAGTCGACCTGCGCGATCTCGAGTGAAACGTCGGTACCGTTGGTGAGCGTCGGATCCGACGTATGCGTGGCAATCAACTGCATACGGATGCTACTGAATTCCGGCTTGGCGGGAACCACCAGAGAAAACGTGACCATCGACGAGGCGCCGGGCGCCAGCGAGACCACACGTGGCGAGACATTATGCACGTCACCCTCGAGCGTTCGCACGGCCGGAGCAAACGACGCCGTCGCGGCGCCGTGGTTCGTCACCATGTACCTGAACTGCCTGGTCGTGCCTGCCACGACCGCTGAAATCTGCGTATGATCGAACGAGAACGAAACCTTGACGGGTTGTGGTCGGAACAAGACGGGATATTGCCTCTGGATCCGCCCCTTCCCATCCTCGGTGGCCTCCATGACGGCGAAGAACGGGACTGATGGCACAGTAAGAGGTCCCGCCGGATCGGCACGGTGCGTAGTGATCATCTCGCTTCAAGTCGAGTGTCTGCAGGATCGTGCCGGATTCATCGATGAGGCGAAACGTCGCATTGAGCGATGGGTCAGACATTCGCGCCTGTGCGGCGATCCGCGCGCCGACCACAGGCATCGCATCGCGGATGTGAAAGTACCCGCCATGAACGCGTTCCTGGAGCACGACCAAATCGAATGACTTCAACGACGTTGCGCTGATGCCGCGCGCTGTCACCGCAAAGGTTCTGGCCGTCGCCGCACCGCTGGCGGTCAGTTCGAGGCGCCAAACGCCCGCTTCCGGTGCAGTGACGCTGAACACCTTTCGAGTGGCCACGGTGGAACGTCCGAGCTCGAATGTGTATGCGGTCGAGATCCTCACGTTGCGATCCGAACCGGAAATTGGTGCGCCGCCCGGGGTGAACAGCGTCGCGACTACGCCCTGACCCAGCTCCGTCGATAGCGTGAGGCGTGTGACGCTGCGGTCCACCGGCACCTCGAAGCTTCGTGCCGAGCCGGCAAGTGCACCGCGGATCATGAGAATGTCCCGAGGCAACTGGTCATCCTCTGGCTGAGCGACGAGGCCGTCCAGAACCTCGGCCGCACTGCGCAGCCGCAGTGTCAGTTCTCCCATGCCGCCGGCGCGAAGGTATGGCGTTCGACTGGCCAGCTCAACTCCCACAGCAACGCTCTTCCGTTCTTCTGGTGGATGCGACGGTAGACGCAACTGGATCGTCCTTCTTGCACCAGGAAGCAGCTTCACGACGAAGTCCTCATCGTCGTCCGCGTACGGGCGGTGCTCGGTAAACACACGGGCATACACCATGGTCTGTCCAGGATTCGAGATCGACAGCGAGCACGGCACATATCCAAGGGTCATCGCGGAGTCATGGGAACAGTGGACGCCGTTCTTCTCGACCACGACGTCCCGCCGTGGCCACTGCTGCGACGGCAGCATCAGGAGTCGTGGCAGGTCGCCGAGCCGCTCGAGTGGCAGCGACTCGTCGCCGCGGTCGAGAAATGCGTCCTTCAATCGGGCCGGCTCCCACCGATCGGTCTTCTCGTCGAACCGACGCTCGCCGAGGCGGAGGGCGACCGTTACTGTCAGGTCGGACGTGGCCGCCAGGACTACGCCACAGACACCCACTCCGAGACTGCTGCTTTGCCGCAGTCCCGCACAAGCCCCTTCGCCCCACTCATAGCGCGCAGACGGACCGACGACCTGACGGAGCCACGTTTCCAGCGGAACGGCAGGCAACGCAGGATCGAGCGTCGACACGAGCACAGCTCGAGCGCGGCGAATGGGTTCGGGAGCGGCATCCTGCGCCGCAGGAAGGCTGCCTGGATGCATCATCACCAGGATGGTGACGAATTGTAGGGCTGCGATCATGGAGTGACCTTAGAGGGAACTAACGGTTTCGTCCCACGCATTACGGTCCTGATCCGGCCCACACACGTCAGGCCGAAGCGGCTCCGTCGAGCTCGCGCGAAACGCGCAACTGACGCGGCCGTTCGTTGCAGAAGGTGTTCCCACCCGGTTGGACTGCGATGAGGCACCGGCGCGCACACGATCGAGGTGCGGGTGAAGCGTTCGGCGATCGTATGCGCGCGCGGCGCGGCGAAAATCTGGCGAGCGAATCCTCGACCTATGCTCAGTCGCGGTGCACGATCGGCACGCCAGTGCCACCGCGCCGACCCGAGCGATCGTCCGGCGAGAATGAGGACTGGGTTCTTCGGCTCAGAGAGGACGGCGCGTCTCTTCCAGATCGGTCCAAAACGGTGAAGGTGGCCGCCCTCCTTGAACGGTGAAGGCGGCCGTCCCTCTTGCCTGTCCCCTCACCGACCCCTCACCGAAAGTCGACGCTGCTCCCGCGCGTCTCCGGCTGCAGCCGGATCTGCATGCCCATGCTCGGGACGCCGTTTTGATTGACCACGAAGAGCATGTAGATGCCCGGCACCGCCTGCGCGGGCAGCTTCGGTGACACCACGCGCACTTCGCCGGCGTTCGGGTTGCCTTTGACGTGGAAGGCGAGCTTCACGTAGCGGTCTCCGGCCGTGAGGCTGTGGGTGTTGTGATCGCTGCGCAGCAGAACGACCGACGCGACCTGATTGGCGGATCCTGCGATCTTCACGTCGAACGAGCCGCGGTACGACAAATCCTTCGGGCTGTCCAGAATCCGCGGCCGTGCCGCCTGCTGGCCTCCCGTGCCCGTAAACAGATAGGGCGGGTAGAAGACCTGCCCGACCGGCACGCCCTGATCGGGATCGCCGCGGACCAGCATGCCGTCCGGCGCCCAGGACGCCTGCAGCGGATAGGCCGGATCGTCGTTGCGCACGAGGGCTTCCCGGTTCTCGCCGGCGAAGAACACCGACGCGTCCGGCAGCAGAGTCGCCGTGCCATGGAGCCCGCGTGAGACGGTCGTCCGCGCGAGCTGCGTGACCTGCCCGGTGGCGGGATCGAACATCTGGAAGAAGTGCCCCTCTTTCTCCGAAAACGTGCATGGCCTCGTCCCACCGTTTTCCGGGATCGTGCAGTTGCCACGGTTCACGCCGTGGCCGATGAGGACCTTGCCGTCGGGCAGGAGCACCGCCTTGGTCGTGCTGAGCGGCTGCTGAATGCTGCCGACAATCTTCCACTGCGGCGCCGCATCCGTGAACTCGATCACTTCGACGGTTCCGGTCTGCTCGCCGGCCTTCTGGCCGGAGATCATGAACCACTTGTGTGAGACCGTCTGGCCATCCTCGTTGAGCTCGATGAGGCTTGCCGTCGGGCAGCAATACGGCCGCACTTCATCGGCTTCATCCAATGCCCGCCAGTGATTCTGTGCGGGGACGCTGCGCTTCGGATCCTTCATTGCCGCGAGCACGTCCAGACACCACGTCTTGCCCCGCCAGGGTCCGAAGAACTTCGCGCCGCCGGGAATCGCTTCGGCGCCGAAGTTCTCCTCGCCGTTCATCGTGCAGACCATCCAATCGTCTTTCCCTGGTCCGGTGCCGACGACCTCCATCTGCGGATACAGCGGGAATGCCATTCTTGCGTTCTCGAGCGCGATGTTGCGATCGCTGACGGGATCGTAGACCTCGGGCACGACGATGTTGACGCGGCTGGCCGTGAATGCCGCGTCCTGCTGCGGCGTCGTTCGTGTGGCGCGAGTGGGATCGGGCGGGACGGTGTTGTCCTGATCGAATCCGCCGAGCACCAGCACCCAGTCGTTGGGCAGCGGCGCAGCGGACGGATACCAACGCGCGTACTTCTGATCCGACGGATCACGCGCCTGCGTGCTCTCTTGCACCCGCGGGTCGCAGCCGTCATAGAACGCGTTGATATCGGAGACCTTGCCTGGATTGGCGGCGAAGAAGTTGAGCCCAAACGGATCGGCCTGCCAGCTTTTCGTGGTGCACGATTCGCTGCGGCGCACCCACTCTTCCGTTTCCGGGTCGAACACATTGACCTTGAACAGGCCGTTGTTGCTCTGCATGTCGTGCCCGCCGAAGACGTAGACGCGGCCGTCCGACAGCGTGACCCGCGCGTTGCAGTAGGTGTTGTAGAACATGCCCTTGGAATAGCCGTTCTCAGAGAACGCGGCGCGGTTCAACGCGAAATCCGCTTCGTCGAGCACCGCCGTGTGGAACTTGCCGTTGGTCTTGAACGCGTCGGGATGGCCGATGTCGAACAACAGCTGCCGCTCCATCGTCCGGTTGGCGACGATTCGTGTCGGCACGCTCTGGCTGAGGCCCTGTCGCAGCAGGTACCCGCCGTAGGTGAGCCGCTGGAACGAATCGGCGGTCGGGTTCGGTGCCGTCCCTGAACGATGGATGCAGCACGTCGCGCAGCGCCCGATTGAAATCGATCGACGCCGTTGTCCATGAGGCTCACGCCCGCGGTGCGGGGCGTCGCGAGCACCGCATCGACCATGGCGGGATCCGCCACGTCGTTGGGGATGTATTCGGGGAAGCGCGCGTGGTACAGCAACTTTGGCGTGTTCGAGTCCCGTTTCCACACCAGCCCCATGTGGACGGCTTCCGTGCTCTGCATCGGAATCAGCGGCGACGTCTTGCCGCACTCCGCCGGATTGCAGGAATTGGGATCGGGAAACGGGCCGGGGCCCTGCGCCGAGACGGGCGGCGTGTGGCTGGCGGCAATCCAGGCAAGCCCGGAGAGGGCGCCCGCGCAACACGCGAGGACAGATCTCCTCATCATCGACCTCCTTGGGAAGATCAATCACCGATGGGCTTCACGATTCGTCAGAGCGACGACGGTGATGCTGGTGCCGCGAGGCGCAACTGGAGTGCCAGTGCGGCGGCAACAGGAACAGGAGATGCGTCGGAGAAAACGCCGCTGCAGATCGAGCAATCTGCGCTCGAGCCAGATGTCAGCGCAACGCGGCGCGTGCCGGGAGGCGTAAGTCTTTTACTGGGGTGGTAAGGTCAGCGCGCGTGATGGCGACGCGGGCACATGAGCTCGAACTGAAAGGAGACCGATGAATCCGTCAACTCCCAACCTACCAACCTCCAACTCCCAAGGCACGTCTCGGCCGATGGCGTTGAGCGCCTTGGGAGTTGGAGGTTGGGAGTTGGGAGTTTTCACTGCTGCGTTTGTCAGCGTCCTTCTAGAACCTCACCCCAAACGACATCCGGACCGTCGCCGGCGTCGTGTAGGCGAAGCGGTTGGCGGCTTTGCCGAAGTTGGGGCCGTAGTCCCAGTTCACGCCGCGCACCGGCACGGTGGTGAACGGGTTGAAGGTCGCGAATTGCGAGGCCGTCGTGCCTGGCGTCAGCACCGTGGTGTCGAGGCGCTGCAGGTTCACGCCGCCGGCGTTGGCGGCGCTGCCCGTGCCGAACACCGTGCTGCCGCATGCGCACAGCTGGAACTGGTTGAAGACGTTCAGCACCTGCAGCTGTGCGAAGAGCTGCATTCGGGAGGTGCCCGGGATCCGAAAGAGATAATTGGCCGCGAAGTCGGTGCGGATCTGTCCTTCGGTCTGGAACTCGTCGCGCGGACCGAAGAAGTAGGTCGTGGCCGTGGACGAGGGCGGAGTCAGATACACGTTGCCCGGATTCGTCACGTAAGGCCTGGGGTCCACGCCGTTGGTGTTCCCGGCGGCATAGGGCACGCCGCTCTCGATCGCCTGCAGCACGCTCAGGGTCAGGCCGGGCACGAAGCTCGGCATGTAGTTGACCCAGAGCCGCGCGCGATGGCGCTGATCGACCGCGAGGTCGCCCTCGGGGAAGTTCCACGACGCTTCCTTGTACTCGGGATACCGATAGTCGAACGGCACCGGGCCGCTGGCCACGTTCTCGGCGTCGAAGTTGCCCCAGGCTCGCGACAGCGTGTAGTTGGCGCCGAAGTCGAGCACTCTCGCGATGCGGTACGTGCCCGTGAACGTCGCCCCCGCGTAGTCACGCGACAGCAGCCCGTCGGGCGCGTTCGTGATCAGCGCGAGATCGAACGAGCGGCCGGTCGGATCCTGGACGTGGCCGGTCGTCGTATCGGCCTGCCGCATGTAGAAGTCGACGTAGTGGCGAACCAGCACGTCGGCCCGCAGCGACGCGCGCGCGCCCCAGGTCCGCGACAGGCCGCCGGCGTATTCCCACGCGCTCGGCGACGACAGCCCGTCGGCGATCTGCGGCGTGACGCCGGGGATCGTCGGCGCGGTGCTCAGCGGAACGGAGCCGGGTCCACCGTTGTCGAAGAACCAGTCGAAGACCGCCTGAATGGCCTGCGGCGTCGGCACCGGCGTGGTCGTCCCCGGGCCGTTGATGCTGGCGCCGCGATAGATGTACTGGCGCGTCTGCGGGTTGCCGCTGGCCGCCGACGAATCGGCCACCGGGTTCGAGATCGCCGCGACGTACTTCGCCACGCTGCCCGTCACGCTCCATTCGGCCTTGCCGGTCGGATCCCAGATGATGCCGAGCCGCGGGCTCCACGCGCTGTCCTTGGCGACGACGTTCCCCGATTGATCGGCGCCGTCGTTCTTGTCGTAGCGGAGGCCGACGTTGGCGGTCACGCGATCGCTGATCCGCCAGGTGTCGCTGATGAACCCCGAGTGGGTCAGGAAGTCCGAGCCCTCGCTCTCCTCGATGATCGGGTTCCACTGAATCGTCGTGGTGCCGTCGCCGAGGAAGATCGGCACCAGGTCGTTCGGGCCGGCACCGCTGCCGGAGAGAATCGCCCCCGCGCTGAGGATGCGATAGTCGCTCCCCGACTGGTGATTGTCGGCGCGGCGGATGTCGTTGAACCGGTCGTAGCCGAAGGTGAGGTTGTGCGATCCGAATCGCGGCGTCGACAGGAAGTACGAGCCCTTGACGAAGATGTCCTCGCTGTTGCGTCCCTCGGGCGTGCAGACGCCGCAGAACGTATCGGACCACCACCGCGCGCCGCTGGCACGGCTGTTGTCGATGAGCAGCGTGCCCTCGATGAGATCGGTCGACTTGGCCCCGGAACCCAGGAAGTCGAGCGTGCGCTTCGAAACGAGCGCCTCGACGAGCAGCTTCGAAGTGAGCATGCCGCTGTAGTTGAAGGCATAGAGCCGCTCGGGCAGCCGCCGCGTCCCGAGGCTCCGCAGATCCATCGTCAGGTTCGGGTTGAAGCTGTGGTTGATCTGCGAGCGATCGTGATGGTTGTAGTTCACCTGGAAGCGGTGCTGCGGGTTGAGGGAATACGTGCCCTTCAGCTCGTAGCGGCGCTGCTCCTCGCGGAACTCGTACGGCACTGTGGTGCCGATCAGCGTCCGGCCCTGTGATTCGTCGCGCAGCCGGCCCGACGTGAAGAACCAGAGCCGGTCGCGCATCACCGGCCCGCCCAGCGTGTATTCGTAGGTCGGAACGACCTTCTCGATCCGCGGCTCGGGCGTCGCCGCCAGCCGCTCGGTTTCGAATGGCGTCAACGTCCGCCATTTGTCGTTGTTGAGCGACTGGCGGAAGCTCCCCGAGAACGCGTTGCCGCCCGACTTCGTGATGATGTTGACCACGCCGCCGCTGAACCGGCCGAACTCGGCGGAGACGCCGCCGTTGGCGACGGTCGTTTCCTGGATCGCGTCTTCGATCGCCGTGTCGAACGCCTGGCCGCGGATGTTTTCGTTGATGCTGACGCCGTTGAGCAGGAACAGGTTCTCGAAGGAAACCGAGCCGCCGAACGAGAACGCGCCGGCTGGCCCCGTGGGATGCACGCCCGGCGCCATCAGCAGGATCGCGTTGAGATCACGCGCCGTCGGCAGGCTCGCGATCAGATCCTGCGAGAAGTTCGTCGCGATCTGCGCGGTCTTCGTGAGCGTGTCGGCCGACCGGCCGACGACGAACACCTCTTCGCTGATCTGCGCCGGGCCGAGCTTGACCTCGAGCGGGAGGACCTGCGTCGGCGCCAGGACGACGGTGCGGGTCTGGTCCTGGAATCCGGCGAGTGAGAACGTGATCGTGTAGGGCCCCGACGGCAATCCCGTCAGGATGTAATCGCCATTCTCCGACGTCACCGTCTCGCGGGTTCCCTGGAGGTTCGGCGACTGGGCGGTGGCGGTCGCGCCGGGCAGGGCGCCGCCCTGGACGTCGAGCACCCGCCCCGAGATTGTTCCGGTAGTGGACTGCGCCGCCGCTTCCGCCGCGATGGCCATCACGGCGATCACTGCCAGCACGATTCGGACACGCATAACTCTCCCCTCCCACATTTCGTCCCGGCCAGCCGGGACGCACTGATTCGCCGACTTGTTCGTCGAGCCAGGAGAGAGGAACAGCAAGAGCGCCGCCGATCGGTACAGATATCCGGTGATCGGCGGCGGAGGGACGAGCGGTGTGAAGAAGTCGGTGCCGCCGTGGACGGATGGTCGCGCGCTCGGGACCAACTGCCGGCGTCAGTACACGGGTCGTCTAGCCAGAGTCGGATCGGCTCGAAGTCACGATCCGCGTCGCGCGCGGTCTGAATCCATATAGTTGGTCGGAAGGACCGATGATCTGGATCCTGCCAGTCTGAAGTGAACTGTGCCTGCCGCAGAAAAGGAGCTTAGAGCCGATCGAACTACCGACCTTGCGTCTCACCTGGCGTTGGTGAAGTCGGTGCACTGACGTGGCCTGCTCTCAGGCGATTTCTCAGTGACCGGCGAGCCTCGGGGGAAGAACACGAGACGCGGATGTGCGCGGATCTCAGCGGTCGTGCACGCCGGCTGCAAGCCGGCGTGTCGTGAACGGGAATCCGGGACACGCACAAACCGGCCTGCCTCTCTCCGCCGGCTTGTGCGTGTCCCGGGTTCCCGTTCACACCCGCGCTACGCGCGGCACGACCGCTCGCCGACCGCAGATAGGCGCGCTCGCCGGCGTCGCACGATCCGCGGAGATCCGCGTCGATCCGCGATTCGTGCCTGCCAGCGGTACGCCACGAGCCTCGCCGTCCGCGGCGGCCATCCCGTCCTCAAACGCCGTGCGCTGCGGGCTGCTTCGCGTAACTCTCGCCGATCAGCGACTTGCGCGACCTGCCGCCAGCCTGCCGTTCGCTCGTTTCGTTGATCAGCAGCCGCAACGCCGCCGCGGTGGTCTCGTGCTGGCCAGGCCGGACCCGCGTCGAGGTGCGAATGGTCATCGAGGACGGACCGAATGCCGTGATGCCGTCGATCTGCGTCTCGGCCAACACGTCGCGAGTCTGGGCCCGCAGGCGCTCGCCCGCCTGGCGCAGCCCCGCGAAGACACGCTGCAGATCCGCATCGTAGGGGAGCAGCCAGTGATATGGCGAATGCACTCAGGGGCATTGACCGACCCCCAAACTGGGTCGCCCGCAGGTAGCGTCCCGTTGACGCCTGCCTTCCTACCGCCCACCTGGCGATTTGGCTTTTCAGGCGGCAGAGCTTGTCTCGACGTTGGGTATGTCTACTGTTTCCGTGCGAACCATGTGGGGCTGCACGGCGGAGCGTGAATCTCGCCGATCGCTGTGGCCGGCGAGAGCATCCTGCCATTGAGCATCAGGCCACCCTCTCCGACGAACGAGAACTCGCCGCCACTGATCGGTGGCGCCGGCGAGAGGGTGACCGTCGCGGATCCACACGACACACTGACGAGTGCGTTGTCTGCGATAGTAAATGACATCTCGATCAGGCTGTCGGGAGGACCATCTGCCAGACCCTTCCACGTACCACTGAAGTTGAACGTTTCGGGCGGAGCGTACGTGAATGCTCGCGGCAGCCTCGCCTGACCATAGGGGTTGGTGACCAACACGTCCACGGAGCCGGCAGCATGTGGCGGCGTCGCGAACTCCAGCGAACCGCTTGGAGTAGGAAAGGTCCTCATCACGACGCCGTCGAGGGTCACTGACGTGCCGAAGTGGAGGCCGGTGCCACGAATCTCGACCCAGGCGCCTCCTGTCGTGACTCCTACGGTCGGGGATATCGTCATGACCACCGGCGCCTCTGCCGGCGCATCCTCGTAAACGAAAATGCCAAACAGCCGGCCGCTCTGACCGTCTGGATTGGTCACGACGATGTCCACGGTGCCGGCGGCGTGGACCGGCGCGAGCAGCGTCAGTTCGGTCGCGGCGGCCCGGACAACGCTCGCGCGGGTGCCGCCGAACGTCACGGTCGCTTCAGCGTGGAATCGTTCTCCATACACCGTCACCGGTGTCTCAAACGCGGTGGCGACCTTGTTCGGAACCACCTGTTGCACGAGTGGCGGCGCGGCGCCAGCGGGCGCCGAAACCGGATTGGTTGGCGTCGGTGTTACCGGTCCGCCATCGCCACAGCCAGACGTCATTAGTGCTGACGCCAGGAGACCGGCTGCGATGATTCGCTTCTGCATGAACGTGAACATTTCAATCCCCTACGGAGTGTTGAGGTGCTGCGAAACCAGAACACGTCATTTCAGCGGCGTCATGTAATTGGCGAAGACGTAGTCGCCGATCTTCCTGGCCATCTCCCTGCTCGCGTCGCTGTCGAACTGGTAGTGAATTCCGCCAAAGACGCGACTGCGAGCCTGTTCGTCTGCGAGCTGCGAAAACCGCGGGTGGGTATGCAGCACGTCGGGCTGACCGTTTGATTGGCGCCATCTCGCGGTGACGGTGATGTCGTTGGTCGAGAACGCGAGCTCGAGAGCCCGCGCGGCGGAGTAGCCGACCGCCGACATGTTGCCGGGGTACGACGGATACGGCGGCGTCGTCAGGAAGGGCAGCCAGGCGGCGTCCGGATCGGTCGCATCATTCAGATCCTCATCCGCGCGCCGGACCGCGTTGACCGGCCGCCAGAAGCCGTAGACGTACTTCGCCGCGGCGCTGCTCTGAATGCCATCGTGCATGGAGACGTTGACCAGCGCGAACACTCTCGCCGCGTCGACAAGCGAGAGCCCGCGCTCTTGCACGACATCGCGCACGACGTTGTTCCAGACGGCGAACATCGAAGTGGACGTGCCCGTTCCTGTCGCGCCGATTCCTGCCCACACGCGCGCGATCTCGGTTTGATCCGCGAGTGCGTACCGGGCTGTCGGATTTGCCGACGCTCTTCACCTCCTCGAAGTCGGCCGCGTACCTCGAACTGGTCGGCAATGGCGGAGGCGGGGGGAGGAATTGCGTCGGCGTCACCAGCGCGAACGGCATCACGCTCCCGGCGTGGGTCAGCACGGCCACCGGGAAGTTGGGCGGTGTCGATTGCCAGAGACCGGGAAACGGCGGCAGGACGTAAGCCGGTTGCGGATCCGACCATCCGTCGTTCTGGCGCCAGGCCAGGATCTGTTCGGCGACGACCGCCCCGACTGCCGCGCCGTGGCGGACGAAAGCCGACTGGTGGGCGCCAAGCCGCTGCGCAAGCGCCGCGTCGTAGGTGGGCTTCGACGCCGGAAAGAGTCCGGACAGGACGTCGTGTGCCGCCTGAGCCGCGGCGGCCTCCGGAGATCCGCTCGACGAATGGTGCAGCCGCACTCGGTAGGCCTCGTAGTCGCGTTCGATCGCATTGATCGCGTCGAACATGGCGATGTGCAGCATCGAGTAGTAACGCGGCGAGGTTGGTCCGATCGTCGCCGGCAGGGTGGTCTGTAGCAGCTGATTCCACTCGACCACGACATCAGCATCCGTTCCGGTCGCGCGACCGGCCGGCGCTGAGATCAGCAGAATCGCCAGCCCGACGATGCCCGTCGCAACTGTTCTCGACATGTCATCTCCAGTGCCCGCACGCCGTGCGGCGCGCGTTGTTTGCGGTTTCCCCTCACTTGGAACAGCGGAAAAGCACCGGGACAACTTGAAGGCAAAGCGACAAGGCACGAAGAGCGTCTCGAACGTGGATGAAGGAAAGATGTAGAATGGCGGGCATTCCTGACCATCCCACGAAGGTAACGGCGTTGCTTCTCAAGTGGGGGCACGGCGACGAGGCGGCCCTGGACCAGTTGATCCCGCTCGTGCATCGTGAGCTGCGGATGATTGCCCGGCGCTATATGGCGAGGGAGCGTGCCGATCACAGTCTCCAGGCGACCGCCCTGGTCAACGAGGCTTATGTGAGACTGGTCGATGGACCGCAGGTCGGCTGGCAGGATCGTGCGCACTTCTTCGCCGTGGCCGGTCGCATCATGCGCCGTATTCTCGTGGACCACGCGCGCGCGCACCTGTCGCAGAAACGCGGCGGCGAGGTGGCGAAGGTGCAGTTCGACGACGAGCTTCCCGTCGCCGACGATCCGCGTCACGATCTCATCGCGTTGGACGACGCGCTCGAAGCACTGGCGAAGTTCGACGAGCGCAAGAGCCGTGTCGTCGAGCTACGGTTCTTCAGCGGATTGAGCGTCGAGGAGACCGCGGTGGTGTTGAAGGTCGGGCCGGATACGGTCATGCGCGACTGGCGGCTCGCGAAGGCGTGGCTGCAGACCGAGATGGGCGCGGTGCGGCCGGATGACGCCTGAACGCTGGCAGCGGATCGAAGCGCTCTATCACGCCGCACACGCGCAGCCGCCCGGCGAGCGCGCGGCGTTTCTCGCCGAGGCCTGTCCCGAAGACGCTGCGCTCCGCGGCGAAGTCGAAGTCCTGCTCAATGACCCGGTGCCCGACGACGAGTTCCTTCGACGGCCTGCGCTGGCCGTCGCGCACATCGTCTCGCGCATTGCGCTCGAGGACATGACTGAGCGGCCGCTCGGCGGCTATCACCTGAAGGCGCTGCTCGGCGCCGGCGGCATGGGTGAGGTGTACCGCGCGCACGACCCGAAACTCGGGCGCGATGTCGCGATCAAAGTCCTGCCCCAGGAGTTCACGAGCGACCCCGATCGCCTCGCGCGGTTCGAGCGCGAGGCCCGCATGCTCGCCGCGCTCAATCACCCCAACATCTGTGGAATCTACGGCCTCGAAGAAGTCGACGGCGTCCGGTTCCTCGTGCTCGAGCTCGTCGACGGGAAGACACTGGCCGAGACGGTCTCCGAGCGGACGGCGCGCGATGCGGGTACGGCGTTGCCCGTGCACGAGGCGCTCACGGTCGCCCGTCAGATCGCCGAGGCGCTGGAGGCTGCGCACGACAAGGGAGTCGTCCATCGCGATCTGAAGCCCGCGAACGTGAAGATCACGCCGGCGCAGGTGGTCAAGGTCCTGGACTTCGGACTCGCCAAGAACCTCGGTCAACGATCGCCCATCGCCCGACCTCACGCACGTGCCGTCGGACGCCGACGGCGTGGGCGGTCCCCCGCTGGGCACTGCGGCCTACATGAGCCCCGAGCAGGCGAGAGGCCTACCCGTCGACAAACGCACGGATATCTGGGCCTTCGGTGTGGTGGTGTTCGAGATGATCGCGGGTCGGCGGCCCTTCCGCGGTGATGGGGTCACCGACACGCTCGCGGCGATTCTCAAGACTGATCCCGACTGGAGTGAACTTCCCGACGGCGTGTCCCCCGATCTCGTCCGGCTCCTCCGCAGATGTCTGGAAAAGGATCCGAGACGGCGCGTTCAGTCGATGGGCGACGCGCGGGTGCAGGTCGAAGAACTGCTTGGGGGCGCGGGCGATCAGTCCGCCTCACCACCGGCCTGGCGGATGGCTCGTGCGCGGACCGGCAACGCGCAGCGCGCCATTGCCTGGAGCATCGCCGCGATCGCGACGGCGACGGCGCTGATTCTCGCGCTGTCGATCCTCCAACGGCCGCCGGCCACCGCCGTTTTCGTTTGCCGTGGTCCCGCCTCCCGGCGCATCGCTCGCCACCGAGGAAGCGCCCATCATTTCCCCGATGGCGTCCGGCTCGCGTTCGTGGCCTACGACGCGGGCGGTACGCCTGTGCTCCACACCAGCGTGATCGGCGACGCGGCCTCCGCTCGCCCGCTGCTCAAAACCGCCGGCGCCTCGCTGCCATTCTGGTCGCCGGATGGTCGGGCGATCGGGTTCTTCGCGCAAGGGTATCTCCAGACCGTGGACGTCACCACCGGCGGCGTTCGTAGGCTGGCACCGGCGGGTGGCCCACGCGGGGGCACGTGGAACAAGGACGATACGATCGTGTTCGTGCCGACACCCATCGCCGGTCCGTCGCGTGTGTCCGCCACGGGCAACGGGGATGACGCCACGCTCGTGCCGTCACTCCCGGGCCCGCCATCGGGCGGTTGGTTTCCCTCGTTTCTGCCCGATGGCCGGCACTTCCTCGAGTTCGTGCCGACAACCAGTCAACCGGAGAACTCCGGAGTGTGGGTCGTCTCCCTCGAAACTGGCGCGCGGCAACAAACTGCTTGATGCTCAATCGAACGCGGTATTCGCGCCCCCCGGTCTATCTGTTCTTCTGGCGTGCCGGCAGCTTGTGGGCCCAGCCGTTCGATCCAGTCGCGCGCAAGATGCGGGGCGAGCCTGTCGCGATGGAAAAGGCGGTCGGCCTGAACCCGGTGACGAACCAGGCGCTCTTTTCGATTTCCAACTCCGGCACGCTGGCGTTCTTTGCGGGCGCGGTCGGGCAGTCGGAGCTCGTGTGGGTCGATCGAAGCGGCACCGAGATCGCGAAAGCCGGTGCGACCGGAGTGATGAATACGATTTCGTTGTCGCCCGATGGCGCGAGCGTCGTCTACGACAGCGCCGATCCCACGACCGGCACGTTCGATCTCTGGCAGCTCGTGTTTGCCCGCCCCGAGCCCGACGAAACTCACGTTCAACCCGGCCAACGATATCTTTCCGCTCTGGTCGCCCGACGGGAAACGAATCGTATTCACATCGGTTCGTGAACGCCCGCCGCAACTGTACCAACTACGTGCGAACAGTGCAGGAACTGAAGAACGTCTCGTTCGAACGAAACTACCGACGCTTGCTTCCGGCTGGTCGCGCGACGGTGCGCGGCTCTTTTACACCGTCATGGAACGCGTCAACTGGACTGGCGACATCTGGTCCGTGTCGCCCGGAAGCTCCGCACCCCAGCCGGTGGTTACCACCACGAATGACGACCGCTACGGGACGCCGTCACCAGACGGCCGCTGGCTGGCCTATGTCACCAACGAATCCGGAACGTTCGAAGTGTTCGTGCAGGCCCTCGGCGGCCCGGGCTTCCGTCGTCAAGTGTCGTTGAACGGCGGCTCCCAGCCGCAGTGGCGCTACGACGGCTCAGAGCTTTTCTATCTGGGGCGAGACAGAAGGCTCATGTCGGTGCCGTTCGAGTCCGGTCCGACGACGTTTGTTGAAGGAACCCCGAAGGCATTGTTCGCAACTCGAACGAAGGTGTTGGAAGTTCAAGGTACGTCGAGGACTTATGCCGCTGCGGCAGATGGCGAGCGATTCCTGGTGGCGAACGCGACCGAGGAGTCGC
>CAWAXG010000010.1:0-21871 GCA_963785755.1 uncultured Acidobacteriota bacterium
GACCGTTCCCCACTGGCGCTCGCTGAGGTACGGACCCCATTTCTTCCAGTCGACCTTGCCCTCGCGAGCCTCGTCAAGCCTGGCCTGTTCAGCTGTGTTCATGAGTTTCTCCCTCCGCTACGGGCCGCCTGTCCTGGCAACCTGTAAGGATGGCTCATTCTGGCGAGGATAGGAAGTCACGCGAAAGCGTGTGTCTTTTTTCGGTTCTCGATCCTGCTGCTCCTCGGCATCGTGCTGAAGGACCGCAGACCGCTTCACATCGCCCGATTCATTTCTTGAGGACACCTTCGGCCCACAGCCGCTGGTCTTCCTCTTGCGGGGTCCATACCAGCAGCATCGCCATCACGCCATACAGAGGGAGATGCCCGACGAGCTCCACCCAATTGAACACTGTCAGCGACATGTTGATGAGGAGCCAGGCACTCGCCACGATGAGCCGGGGGAAGATACCGAAGATCAGGCAGAGCCCGATCACCAGTTCTGTGCTGCCCGCGCACAACATGAAGAGGTCGTCTGACATCGGGATGCGCAGCCATGCGGTGAAGTTCAGCGGATGGTGTTGCAGGAATGCCCGAGCCAATTCAGGGTTGGCGAGTTTCTCGGTGAACGCGACAATCGTCAGGCCCAGCCCCGTCCCTATCCGCAGGCACGGCATCGCGAGACGCGACAGCCGCGGCGTCGGCTCGAGGGCGGGAAACAGCAACCGGTCGACCGCGTAGGGGCCTCGACCCGTCAGCATGAAGAACGCGCCGAACCCGAGATAGTGGGCGTTCTCAAGCATCGACTCCAACCCGACGACGCCGGCGCCGATCAGCCAGAGCAGGCACAATGCTGCCCCGCCCACCCGGGCCAGACCGCCGTAGAGGACGCTCAGACCGATTCCGATCTGCACGACGCCCAGCCAGTACAGCCACGGTCCTGCAAGCTGGTTGTTCGGCGAGAACAACTGTCCAGTGATCCCCAGCACGAGCAGCGGCAATCCGACATGAATCCCGAGGATGAGCGGCACCACCGCATAAAAGCGTGCGCGTCCGTCGGGCGTCGCGCCGAGGGCCTCCGGCCCCGGCAGCAGCGCGCGGCCTCCGCTCCTGCGCCACACGATTGCGAGCACAATGGTGGCGGCCAGTGCGAGCGATACGCCGACGATCTGCGGAAACCTGAACACCTGCTCCCACTGCGTGGGATACGCGTTGGCGTCGGCGAACCATTTCTCGTGTGCGTACACTGCACACGGAAACGTGAGGAGGGCGATCACAGCGATGCCGCGATACATGGATCGGGCCGTACATCTCATATGAGCCTCACTCAAAGAAGTGACAGAATTAGCTCGCGCAACCTTCGGGCGCCCCGGAACGGGGACGAACACGGCCCGAGTACTCGTCTGCCCTCCGGCTCGTCACGCGCGCACAGAGTCTCTCATGCAAGGCCTAAGAAACCATGACTTCTCCGCTCCGCTCGATGCCTGGATGCGATGTTCTTCTGGCTAACACTTCTAGAGTTGCCAATGACAGCCAGTCGTGCAAAGCCGCACGATACGAGACCAGATGGTCCGTCATCGTCTGCACCGACAGCCGCTCCGTTGTCAGGGCGGACCAGGGCCAGCGTGGCCACTGCGGCACGCCTCGAGTTGTTCATCAACAACAAAGTCATCGTTGCTGGTCAACGCGGGGTTATCATGCGTGGACGAAAGCGATCACGCCTCGGGCCGCCGACGCGAACGGCCGATGTCGTTCCGCACGTGCAGGACGCACCGATTGATGAGGGGGCGCAAATCGATGCGGCGCTCCGCGCGCTGGTTCGGTTGTTGGCGGGGCAGGCCGCGCATGAAATCTTCGAGCAATCAGTCTCGGACTCAGATTGCTCCCTCGAAGAGGCTGCGAATGAGAGTCGCCATCTACGCCCGTTACTCGTCAGAGAACCAGCGCGACGCATCGATCGGCGTGAGCTCGTACTCAAACCTGCTCATGAGCTTTGAATCGCGCAGCGCGGATCTACACTGAGGGCCAAGCGCTGACGCGCAAGCCAAGTCAATGTCCGCGCCTCGATACCGATGGCCACCTCTGCCGATCCGCTGTGGTACAAGGACGCGGTTTTCTATCAGCTCCATGTCAAATCGTTTGCCGACAGCAACGAAGACGGGATTGGCGATTTTCACGGGCTGGCGGCAAAGCTGGATCACGTCGCGTCGCTGGGCGTCGATTGTCTGTGGCTGCAGCCGATGTACCCGTCGCCGTTCAAAGACGACGGCTATGACATCTCCGATTACACGAGCATCCACCCGAGTTACGGGACGCTCGAGGATTTCGAGCGGTTCCTGTCGCAAGCGCACGCGCGCGGCCTGCGCGTGATCATCGAGCTGGTCCTCAACCACACCTCCGATCTCCACGCCTGGTTCATCGAAGCGCGCAGCTCGCAAGACCATCCGCGCCGCGACTGGTACGTCTGGAGCGATACGGACGATCGCTACCGCGGCGTCCGGATCATCTTCATCGACACCGAGCTCTCGAACTGGGCGTGGGACCCGGTGTCGAAGGCCTACTACTGGCACCGGTTCTTCAGCCATCAACCGGACCTGAATTACGACAATCCCGCGGTTCGCGAGGAAATCTGGAACGTGATGAAGTTCTGGCTCGACCTCGGCGTGGACGGCTTCCGCGTCGACGCGGTGCCGTACCTGGTCGAGCGCGAGGGCACCTCGTGCGAGAACCTGCCGGAGACGCACGATGTGCTCAAGGAGCTCCGCGCCAAGCTGGATGCGCAGTATACGGGCAAGGTGCTCCTGGCCGAGGCCAACATGTGGCCCGAAGACGTCCGGCCGTATTTCGGCGACGGCGACGAGTTCCACATGTCGTTTCACTTTCCGATCATGCCGCGCATGTTCATGGCCTTGCGGCTCGAAGATCGGAAGCCGCTCATCGACATCATCGAGCGGACGCCGAGCATTCCCGATTCGTGTCAGTGGGCGATCTTCCTGCGCAACCACGACGAGTTGACGCTCGAGATGGTGACGGACGTCGAGCGGCAATACATGTGGGACGAGTACGCGAAGGATCCGCGCGCGCGAATCAACCTCGGCATCCGCCGCCGGCTCGCGCCGCTGATGGATGGCGATCGCCGCCGCATCGAGCTGATGAGCGGAATCCTGATGTCGCTGCCGGGCAGCCCGATCATGTACTACGGCGACGAGATCGGGATGGGCGACAACGTCTATCTCGGCGACCGCAACAGCGTGCGCACGCCGATGCAGTGGAGCGGCGGGGTGAATGCGGGCTTCTCGACTGCCGACCCCGAGCGCCTCTGGCTGCCGCTCGTCGCCAACGCGCTCTATGGCTATCAGGCGGTCAACGTCGAATCGCAGCAGCGGAATCCGACGTCGCTCCTCAACTGGACCCGCCGCCTGATCGAGGTGCGGCGATCGACGCCGGTCTTCGGCCGCGGCTCAATCGACTTTCTCAAGCCGGCGAATCACCGCGTGCTCGCGTTCACGCGCTCGCTCGGGCGCGAGACGGTTCTCGTCGTTTGCAACCTTGCAGGAACGGCGCAAGTCGCGGAGCTCGACATGTCCGCGCTCAGCGGCGCCATCCCGATCGAAATGTTCGGCGGCAGCATTTTTCCGCGGATCGGACGGGAGCCATACCCCATGATGATGGGGCCGTACGACTTCTACTGGTTCCGGCTCCGATGGTTGTAACGCGTGGAACACGAGAGCATCCTTTCGGACGCGCTGCTCCGGCAGCTGATGGCGGTCGGCCAGGTCGACATCCTGGTCGGCCTGCCGACGCTGAACAATGCGTCGACCGTTGTCGACGTTGCGCGCGCGATCTACGCCTGTTTCACCCGCGACTTCGGACGTCAACGGACCGTGATGATCAACTCCGACGCGGGATCGACGGATGGCACGCCGGAGCTGATTCGGGACGCCTCGCTGACCGACGGCGACGTGGTCCAGACGTCGCACTCGCTTCGGACGTTGCACCGCGTCGTGACCCCGTATCACGGACTGCCGGGCAAACACACCGCGCTCAGGACGGTGTTCGCGGCGGCGGAGCTGACTCAAGCCAAGACACTGGTCGTGATCGATCCCGCCGGGCCGGCGACGACGGCAGAGCGCGTGACGGAATTGATTGCGCCGATCGCCCACTCGGAAGTGGAGTTTCTCGCACCGCGCTACAGACGTCACCCGCGCGACGGCGCGCTCATCACGCAACTGGTCCGTCCAGTCGTGCGCGCCGTGTACGAGGTGGGCCTGGACGAGCCGCTCGGCGCGGAATTCGGGTGCTCGGGACGCTTCGCCTCGCATTGCCTGGAGCGCGGCATCTGGGCCGAGGACGCCGCAAGATTTGCGATCGACCTCTGGCTGCGTACCGAAGCGGTCGCCAACCGATTCACGGTGGGACAAATCTGGCGTCCGGCGACCACCGGCGCAGCCGCGACGACACTGCGGCAGGCGGTCCGTCAGATTTTCCTGTCGTTGATAGCGAGCCTCCGGGCGCACGCGTCGTTCTGGCGTACGACGAAGAGCGTCACGACCCTGCGGACCTGGGGCGTGGATCAGAACGGCCTGCCTGCGGCCGCCGAATGGGACTACACCGCGCTCGCGCAGCAGGCGCGTCACGATATCTCCGAGATCAGGCCGCTGCTCGAAGCGGTGCTCGATCCGGCCGTGCTCGCGCGCCTGATCGAGGACGTCGCTGCGGCCGATGCCAGTCCGGATGACGAGTTGTGGGTGAGGACCGTCTACGCCTTCCTCGAGATCGACCAACCGGGGAACCGCGAGCATCGAACACCTGGCCGATATGTTCGTGCCGATTTACATGTGGCGAGCCGCTCGGTTCATGTCGCAGACCGCGCACGAGCCCGTTGGCGTCGTGCAGACGCGGCTCAACGCCCTGTGCGACGCATTTCAGCGCCTGAAGCCAGCGCTCGTCAACGGCTGGGATGGCGTATGAGGACGCGATGATTCAAGAGATTGCGGATGCGCTCGTCCAGTCATGGCAAAACTTCGCGTCGGCATTTGTGCTGTTCGTGCCGCGGCTGGTCGCGGCCACGATCATCTTTGCTGGCGGCTTCGTCGTGGCGCTCGGCGCACGCCGCGCGATCCACAGCCTCCTCGTCTGGATAGGCTTCGATCGCGTGGCGCGCCGAAGCGGCGCCAGCGAGATGCTGCGGACCGCCGAGATGCCAACGGCCGAACTGCTGATCGCGAAGATCGTGTTCTGGATCGTCTGGATCGGCTTCATCGTGTCGGCGGTCGACACGCTGCAGTTCGCGCCGTTTCAGGGGCTCGTGCGGGAATTCTTCCGGTTCGTCCCGCGGTTCCTGGTCGCGCTCATGGTGTTCACGCTCGGCCTTCTCATCGGCAACTTTTTGTGGCGGGCGACGCTTCTGGCCGCGGTCAACGCCGGATGGCCGGGCGCACGCTTGTTGAGCGGCGCGCTGCGCCTGCTGGTGATCGCGATCGGCGTGGTGATGGCGCTCGAGCAGCTGGGCCTGGCGACGGCGGTCGTCCTGACCGCGTTTGCGATCACGTTCGGCGCGGTGATGCTCGGCGGAGCCATCGCGTTCGGGCTCGGCGGGCGCGACGCCGCCAAGCAGCTGCTCGAGCGCCAGTCCAGGGCCAGTAAACAGCGCGACTCGGACGCCACGCCTCATTTGTAGTCAACCGCGCACAGCTGCCACATCGACGGGTATGCCGTTCCGACGCTCAAGCGGGGTTCTGCTGCATCCGACATCGCTGCCGGGACGCTTCGGCATCGGCGATCTCGGGCCGAGCGCCTTTGAGTTCATCGATCTGATCGCGTCCGCCGGTCAGCGGATCTGGCAGGTGTTGCCGCTCGGGCCAACCGGCTACGGTGACTCGCCGTACCAATCGTTTTCTGCCTTTGCCGGCAACCCGCTTCTGATCAGCCTCGACGTGCTCGTCGAGGATGGACTGCTGGACCGATCCGAGACGGGCGGTGGCCAGCATGCGTCCGGCCGCGTCGACTACGAGAGCGTCATCGCTCATCGACGAGCCCTGTGGCCACGAGTCCTGGACCGCTTCGACGCCAGTCAACCGGCGTTCGGCGATCGCTTCGATCAGTTCTGCACCGCAGAGGCGCGCTGGTTGGACGACTTTGCCTTGTTCATGGCCGTCAAAGACGCTCATGGCCAGGTCGCATGGATCGAGTGGGAGCAGGACATCGCCGCCCGCGATCCATCGGCCGTGGCACGATGGTCGACGCGCCTGGCGCGCGAGATTCGGCTCTACAAGCTCACACAGTTTCTGTTCTTCGACCAGTGGGCGCGGCTGCGAGCGTACTGTCGCAGGCGATCGATCGACGTTCTCGGTGATCTGCCGATTTTCGTGGCGCACGATAGCGCCGACGTCTGGGCGCGGCGAGAGCTGTTTCGGCTCGACGCCAACGGTCGGCCGGCGGTGGTCACTGGCGTGCCTCCCGACTACTTCAGCCCCACCGGTCAGCTGTGGGGGAATCCTCACTACGATTGGGAGCGCATCGCCGCAAGCGGCTATGCGTGGTGGATCGATCGCGTGCGGGCGCTGCTGACGCTCGTCGATCGGATCCGGTTCGACCACTTCCGCGGGTTTGTCGCGTCGTGGGAGGTGCCTGGTGGCGCGACGACCGCGATCAACGGTGAATGGCAGAAGGGGCCGGGCGCCGCGCTCTTCGAGGCGATCGAGCGCGGGCTCGACCTCAATCCGCTTCCCTTCGTCGCCGAGAACCTCGGCGTGATCACACCGGAGGTCGAAGCGCTCCGTCATCAGTTCGGCTTTCCCGGCATGGCGATCCTGCAGTTCGCGTTTGGCACCGATCCGCAGGCGCCCGATTTTCGCCCGCATAACTATCCACGCAATCTCGTCGTTTATACCGGAACGCATGACAACGATACGACGGTCGGATGGTGGACTGGCGGCGCCGGTCACAGCACGCGGTCCGACGACGACATCGCTCGCGAGCGGGACTACGCCACTCGCTATCTGCGTCTCGACGGAAGCGCCGTGCATTGGGAGTTCATTCGCGCCGTGCTGGCATCTGTTGCTGACACGGCGATCGTTCCCGTGCAGGACCTTCTCGCGCTGGGCAGCGAGGCGAGGACGAATCAACCGGGGACGGCATCTGGCAACTGGCGCTGGCAGCTGCGTCCCGGCCAACTGACCCTGGATGTAGCACGACGACTCGGCGTGCTGACGGAAACCTACGAGCGCAACTGAATCTCTCCGAGGTCCCACGAAACTCGAACGGGTGCTGGCTTGGGCCCGCGACGATAAGCGATAGTTTCGACCGGCAGGATATTGGCTCTGGAATCCGAGTGGCGTCCGGACGATTCGACGTTCGAATCCTCGGACCCTTCTGTTGGTCGTGGGCCGATTCCACCAGCACCGCGTGTGTAAGTTCGCGGCGGCGCTAGATATTTATGTCGGCCAGGTGAAACGGATAGCCGAGCGGTCGTCCACGCGCGTCAAGGTACTGTTCCCAAATGGCACGGACGGTACGATTACGAGCCTCAGCCACGGCCTCTGCGAAGTCGTTGAACGGTCCCGCGACGTGTTCCCGGCTGATCACGTCGATCAGGCTGTAGGTCCCGCTGAGCCAGGCTCGAATGAGGATGTCGCCGCGTTGTGGAATCGGCATGGGGCACCTCGGCCTTTAGGTGAGGAAGGAAAGGAGTCCCCAGCATAGCATCAAGCGGGCGAGCCGATCAGCATGTGAAACCACCCTCGGCCGTCGAGCAGAAGCCGTCTTGCAGCAAATGCGATGACTGAGGATAGCTCGCCGAGCGACTGTGTTCAGAATGCGTCTTCATTTGACTTCCGAATGGAACGCGGGTATGGTCCATTGGGATGTCTAATAAAGAACCTTCCAAGGCGGAAGTCCTGCGCGGCACGCTCGACTTGATGGTGTTGCAGACACTCGCTGCGCTGGGGCCGCAGCACGGCTACGCCATCGGCGCCCGGCTCGAGCAGGTCTCGTCGGGCGCGCTCACGCTGAACATGGGCACGCTGTACCCGGGCCTGATGCGCCTGGAGCAGCAGGGCCTGGTCAAAGCCGAGTGGGGTGTCACCGACAACAACCGCCAGGCGCGCTTCTACGCCATCACCGCCGCCGGACGCCGGCGGCTCGCCGCCGAGAAGAAGGCGTGGGATCAGATGGTGTCCGTCATGCACACGCTCTTCGAGGATCCGGCATGACGCCCCCAGGAGGTCTGCTCCTCGCTTCGGGAGTGGACACGGCGGGTATGGGGCGCGCTCAGTGGCCGGCGGACCGACCATGACCTGCAGCGCGAGCTTGCCGGACACCTCGCCCTCGCTGAAGACGAGCTCCGGCGGCAGGGCCACGCGCCGAACGACGCCGCGCGACTCGCCCGGGCCGCCGCCGGCGGCCGCATCCAGGCGCTCGAAGCGCTGCGCGAACAGCGCGGCCTGCCCTGGCTCGCCTCGTCGTGGCTCGATGTCAGGCTCGGGCTCCGCCTGCTCGTCCGCAACTGGGGGCTGACGCTGGTCGGCGGGCTGGCGATGTCCGTGGCGATCGGCATCGCGGCGGTCGTGTTCGCCGCGTTCGACGTCCTCCTGTGGACTCCGCTTCCGCTCGAAGAGGGCGACCGGATCGTCGCCATCCAGATCTGGGACCGCGAGGCCGGTCAGCGGCGGGACACGGCGTGGCAGGACATCGAGCGTTGGCGCGCCAGCCTGCAATCGGTCGATGATGTCGGCGCCTTCCAGACGATCCGGCGCAACGTGATCACGGCCGACGGATCGGTCGAACTCGTGGCGGTCGCCGAGATCTCGGCCGCCGGGTTCCGGGTTGCGAGGGTGCCGCCGCTCATCGGCCGGGTCATCGTCGACGCCGACCTGGCGCCCGGCGCCGCCCCCGTCATCGTCATCGGCCACGACGTCTGGCAGCGGCGCTTCGCCGGCGCGCGAGACGTCATCGGACGCGAGCTGCGGCTCGGCGAGGCCGTGCACACCGTCGTCGGCGTCATGCCGGACGGCTTCCAGTTCCCGTACAACTTCCGGTACTGGGTTCCGCTGCGGCGCGGGGCCGACGAGATGCTGCGCAACGCCGGTCCCGAAGGCGTCGTCTTCGGCCGGCTCGCGCCGGACGCGACGCTCGCGCGCGCGCATGCGGAGGTTTCGGCGCTCGGGATCCTCCCGTCGGCAATCCCTCGGTCAGTGCGTCGAGCGAGGCGCGGCCGAACGCCGAGGCGACCGGAGCGCGCGTGGTGCCGTACACGTTTGCCTTCACGGGGGACTTCGAACGCGGCGAGTTGGGCCTGCTCTGGTCGCTGTCCAGTCTCGCACTCGTATTGCTGCTGCTGCCGCCCTGCGCGAACATCGCGATCCTGAACTACGCGCGCACCGTCACGCGGCAGCAGGAGTTCGCCGCCCGCCACGCCCTCGGCGGCAGCCGCGCGCGGATCGTCTGGCAGCTCTTCATCGAGGCGCTCGTGCTTACGGCCGCGGCCGCCGGTGTCGCCCTGCTGATCCTGCGCGTTGTGTCGGTCGTGGTGGCCGGGCGCCTGCAGGACATCCCCGGTGGCCCGCCGTTCTGGATGACCTTCGACATTTCGTACCGCACCCTTCTCTTCGTCGCCGGACTGGCCGTGGCCGGGGCCGCCGTGTCCGGCCTCGTGCCGGCGCTCCAGGCCACGGGGCGCCTGGCGCGGCTCGGCGCCGGCGCGCTCGCCGGACGGACCAGCCTGCGGCTGGGCGCCACGTGGACGACGCTGGTGATCGCGCAGGTCGCCTTCTCGGTCGGCGTGCTGCCGCTGGCCGCCGAACTCGCCTGGGGCACGCTGCGAACCGGCGCCGTCGGCCCGGGCTTCGCCGCCGAGGAGTTTGCGACCGCACGTGTCGCGCTGGAAGAGGGCCGGTTCGTGCTCAATGCCCGAGAGACGCCACGGCAAATGGCCGGCGAGCCGGAGGAGGCGCGGCGACAACGCGCCGCGCTCTTTGGCAATCGCCAGCGCGAGCTGGCGCGACGGCTTCTGGTCGACCCGGGCATTCTCGACGTAGCGGCCGCCCTGCGCCCGCCCGGCGAGGAACCCTGGGTGTTCGTCGACATCGAGGGCCGCGACGTGCCGACCGAGGCGCTCAACGGGCGGCTGCCGGGCTTCCCCGCCCGGTTCAACCAGGTCGATGCCTCCTTTTTCGAGATCTATCAGGTGCCGACCCTTATCGGCCGCGGATTCGCCGAGGGCGACGTCGCGGCGGAGCCCGATGCGGTCATTGTCAACCGCAACTTCGCCGACACCATCGCCCCCGGCGGCAACGCGCTCGGACGCCGTTTCCGGTACGTCCGTGCGATGGACGGCGAGTGGCTGCACGGCCCGGAAGCGGACCGCTGGTACGAAGTGGTCGGCGTCGTCGGTAATCTGCCCGTGACGACCGACGCACGGGTGGCGTACCATCCGGCCGCCCCGGGTCAGATCCATCCCGCGAACCTGCAGCTTCGCTTGAGAGGCGGTCCGGCCGGTCTCGCGGAACGCCTCCGCGACGTCGCCGCGAGCGTCGACCCGGCGCTGCACGTCGACGAGGTCCGCACGTTGGCCGAGATCTATCGCGACCACCGCTTCGGCGACAACCTTGGCGCCATCACCATCGGCGCGGTCACCGGCAGCGTACTGCTGCTCTCGGCCGCCGGCCTGTACGCGCTCATGGCGTTCACGGTCGCGCAGCGCAGGCGTGAGATCGGTATCCGTTCGGCCCTGGGCGCCCAGCCGGGCCAGTTGGTGGCGGCTGTGTTCAGGCGCGCCTTCTGGCAGATCGGTGCCGGCTCGGCCGTGGGGATGCTCGCCGCGTACCTCGTCGGCCGGTACGTGCCGATCGAGCAGATCGGCGGCTTGCCGATTCCCGGCGTGCTCCCCGGCGCGGCCGCGTTCATGCTGCTCGTCGGCGTCCTCGCGTCGCTGGGTCCTGCCCGACGCGGCCTCCGCATCGATCCCACCGAAGCGTTGCGAAGCGAGTAGGGGGACCGCAGGCCTGGTGGACGCCGGCCCCTGAGGTCGTAGCTCTATTGCGCCACCGAACCGTCCCGGAGTCTCGCGGCGAGAGCCTCCGCACATCATTCATCGTTTCTGCCAGGGCTCCGTCACTTCGCGGAGTTCCGGACCGTTCCGGAAGCTCCGGAAGAACGGCCGCAAAGACTGCTAGTGCGCAAGATGGCGATGGTCAGAATCGCCATCGCGGTAAAGCCTGAAGCCTTTCCCGCGCCGCCGGGCCCTCCGTCGCCGCAGTCGTCACGAAGCAGGGCCGAGTCGCACGAAGATGCAGGCACGCCGATCTAAGCTACTCGCCGCGATGTCCGACGCGAACGCCGCACGCCTCCTCATCGCCGACGACCAGACGGATGTGCTGGAGGCGTTGCGCTTGCTCCTGACGCAGGAGAACTTTTCACTGCAGCTGGTGACGTCGCCGGCCGCGGTGGTCGAGCGCGTCCAGGCAGAGAAGTGGGATGCCGTGCTGATGGACCTCAACTACTCGCGCGATACGACGTCGGGCGAAGAGGGCCTGCGGCTCCTCACGCGGATCCGTACCGAGCAGCCCGACCTGCCGATTGTCGTGATGACAGCGTGGGGAAACATCGATCTGGCCGTTGAGGCGATGCGCGTTGGCGCGCAGAGCTTCGTGCAGAAGCCCTGGGACAATCGCGCATTGATTCAGATTCTCGAGCGCGAGGTTGCCGAAGGACGCGGCGCACGCGCCCGCAGCGATCGGCATGCCAGCGAACAGCAGGATGCATTGAGCATCCAGCGGGCGTTGATGCCGGCGACGCTGCCGGTGACGGAACGCTTCGAGGTCGTTGGCGCCTGGCAGCCCGCCGGGACCCTTGGCGGCGACACCTACGACGCGTTCCAGTTCGGCGCAGATGTCATCGGCCTTTCCATCGCCGACATTGCCGGGAAGGGGCTGCCGGCGGCGCTCCTCATGTCCAGCCTGCAGGCCTCCGTGCGGGCCTTTGCGCTGGATGCATCGCCGCCTCAGGCGGTGTGCGCCAGCGTCAACCGCCTGTTGTGCGGGCAGATGATCGCTGGTCGCTTCGCCACCCTGGTGTACCTGCGACTCGACGCCGCACGCGGCGAGATCCGCTACGCCAATGCCGGTCACAATCCGCCGCTCCTCGCGCGGGCGGATGGGCGCGTCGAAGCGCTGCGATCGACCGGCACGGTTCTCGGCGTGTTTCCCGACGCCGAATACGCGGGCGCCCGAGCAGCGCTGCACATCGGTGACCGGCTCCTCCTCTACACGGACGGCATCACCGAGGCGAGGGGCGTCGACGGAGAGGAGTTCGGCGAGGAACGGTTGTCCGATGCGCTCGCGCGCCACCGGCATCTCGATGGCGCCGGACTCCACGCCGCCGTGATTGGCGAGGTCAGACGATTCGCGACAGCCGGGTTCGAGGACGACGCCACGCTGCTTGCCGTGGCGGTTCGCTGAGGAGAGCCCCGGCGGCCGCGGGCGCAGCGGCGCGCCGCCTGCGACGCCAGCGCGAAGACGTGATGCCGGTCGTGGATGGTCCCGACGGCGTGCCTCAGACGGAGGTCGACCTGTCCGCCGATGTCCGAGTGGTCATGGCACCTGCGAACTCCCTGTGCGCAAGAGCCACTCGAAACCTATCAACGCCGGTTGATACCTCCTCCGCATCCACCAGCCGTCATCCGCATGGCGGCGCGATCACTCCGGTGCTGACAGCCGGCGCCGCACCGCCAGCAGGTCGTCTTTGAGAAAGTAGCCGCACGCGCCCGCCTGTCGCGCGGCGGCCCGCCAACGCTCATCGTCGTACTGGGTGACGATGAGGATCCGCGCCTTGGGCCAGGCGGCCCGAATCCGTCGGGTCGCCTCGATGCCGCCCAGCCGTTCCATGTGCAAATCCATCAGCGTCCAGTCGGGCTGCTCGACCGCATACGCCGCCACCGCCTGTTCACCGTCGGTGCACTCGACAATCGCGTCCGCCAGGTCTGACAAGAGCTGTGTCAACAACCGACACATGTGCGGGTTGTCTTCGACAATCATCAGCTTCATCGGTCACGCTTTCAGGGAGCTGGCACCTGCTGCGGTCTGACCACAGCGGCCAGCGTCAGCGTGGTGCCGGCGGCCTTCACGATCGTGACATCCTTCTCCGGCATGTGTGCGAGCGGACCGAAGCTGATGTCGCATGGTCAGATGAGGAACTGCTCCTCCATCCACAGCATCCCCGGGGCGTTCGTCTTGGTGACGATCGGGCCGTCGATGACGATCTGCTTCGGGATCGGGAGGCCGGTCTTCGGCCCTCGCGCAGCGGCGACGCCGGCGACGATGGCGCCGCCGTGGATGCGGCAGGAGGAATTGCGGACCGTGGCGTGCATGCGGCCGTCGACCACCGCCTGGATGGCCTGCGGCATCGCGTCCACGCCGCCAATCAGGATCTCGGTACGCCCGTGCGCGTTCATGACGTTGGCCGCGGCGAGCGCCATGTCGTCGTTGTGGAAGAACGCGGCATCGATCTTCGAGAACGTGGTGAGGTACGTCTCCCAGAGTTGCGCCGTTTTCGCGACGTCCCAATCCGCCGGATCGGTCGCCAGGACCGCGACACCAGGGAACCTGTCGATGACCGATTGGAATCCGCGCGCACGCCCCTGCGCACCGGTGTGTCCGAGCGCGCCCTGCGTCATGATGATCGTGCCCTGGCCGCCGATCGCGTCCACGAGCGCCTGGGTGACCGCGGCGCCCATGAAGTCGTTGTCGGGAGCAAGAAACGTGAGGACGTCGATCTGATCGAGCGGCGCGATCAGCGTGTCCATATCAATCACGGGGATACCGGCCTCAATCATCCTGACGACGGGCTCGGTGATCGTGTTGATGTCCACCGCCTGGATGGCGACGAAGTCCCACTTTTCAGATGCGATCTCTTCGACCAACGCCAGCTGTTTCGTGGCCGACAGCTCGGGGTCGAACCAGGTGACGTCGACGTTGAACAGCCGGCCCCAGTACTCGGCGGCCTCTTTCCCTTGCGCGCACCAGCTGACCTGCAAGCCGATGTTCGAGAACGCGGCGCGCAGCCGCCTGCGTGAGTGGGCTGCACTGGCGCCCTGCTGCGCGCCGGCGAGGAGGTTGACGCCTCCGAAGGCCGCGATGCCGGTCGCCGCTGCGGCTAGTTGGAATAAATCGCGTCTGCCGGGCTGAAAGCGAGACTCTGGATGCATTGCGTCCTCAATTTCTGACTCCGGACTCCGGGCTCCGGGTCTAGTTGGTGCTCACCCTGTGCAGCACGATCGTGCTCACCGGGCTGCCGTCCGGCAAGGTCGCGGTCTCGATCATCAGGCCGCGCTCGACCAGCTCGAACCTGAGGTGCAACTGGACCGTCGCGCCGTTGTTGAAGCACTGGATGATGAGCGAGTTCGACTGCATCACAGTTCGACTGACGACCGTGCCGTCATCGAAGCTGGCAAAGCCGCGATCCGTGCTGTCGCAGAGATGAAGCAGGGTGTCGCGGGCCGCGAGCGCGTACGTGCCGTCGGTGCGCAGGATGAGACTGCGCCGCGCGTCGCCGCCGTCGGAGGGGTCCACGCCCATCCAATACCCTTGAAAATCGGCGTGGCCCCGGGACGGCGCCGACGCCTGATCCGACCTGGCCGACATGCCTGCCATGAGAACGACTCCGAGAACACTGGCGGTGACGAGTGCGGTTCGCATACCTTGGCCTCCTGCATGATGGTAGAGCGATACGCTATCGCTGGGAGGACGCGGGTGACGGCGCCCACAGCACCGCGTGCAGCGCGTTCGTCTTCTTGTCGAACGTAAGGCCGGCGAACAACCCGTTCGAGCTCGCCACGTTCACTGTCTCGAACCGCCCCAGTGAGGGCATCTCGACCATCCCGACGTCCGCGGTCCAGATGAACGCGTGCCGCCGGTGTCCCTTGGTGCCGCTCTCGCCGATGATTGCGCCAGTCTCAGTGACGAAATCGCCCCTGCTGTTTATTCCGCCGAGGGTTCCCAGGTCGATCAGGCCACCGTCTTCTGTCCACGCGATCGCGTGCTCGTCGCCGCTCGGGGTCTTGCTGTAGCCGGTGACCAGCCCCGATGAGTTGAGGTGAGAGGCCCAGCTGAAATCGCCTCCAAGCGTGCCGATATCAACGAGCCCGTTTGCCTTTGACCACACGAACCCGTGCGTCTCGCCGCTCGCCGTCGTGCCGAACCCGACGATCGTGCCGGCGTCGTTGATCGCCGTGGGCCTGATCTCTTCTCCGCCCAGGGAACCGATGTCTTCGAGTCCATTCTCCTGCGACCAGAAAAAGGTCCCCTGCGTGAAATCCCCCGTGTCGTCCGTCCTCAGCACGGTGCCGGTCAGCTCGCCATGCCCATTCATGTGCTCCGGCAGCAGGTCCTCCCGCACCGTGTCCGGGCTGATCGTGCCGATATCCGCAAGGCCTGCCGTCTTCGTCCACGCGAAAATGCGCCAGCCGGTTTCAGCAGAGATGGATCCGATGATCAGACTGCCGTCCTCGGTCGCGAAGCGTCCGGTGCTGTCGACGAGACCGGTCGGATCGAGATCCACGATGCCGCCGGCCTTGGTCCACATGAACGCATGTTCAGGTCCGCCAGGGATGCTCGAGATGCCGACCACCAGACCGCTGCTCGTGACGTCTTGCGGAATGGTGAGGCCGCCGCCGAGATCGCCAATCGTGACGAGGCCTTCCGCAGGAGTCCATATGAAGCCAAGCAGCTCTCCCCCGGGCGTATCGGCGGCGCCGGTAACGATGCCGTTCACGCTGACGCCGGTGACAAGGCTCTCGGTGCCCCCGAGCGTGGGCACGACGAAGCCGGTCTGCGCGCTCCAGACGAAGCTGAGACTCCGAACCGCTCCTGGAGGTTGCCGGCAACGACTCCGTTGTCGCTGATCAAATGCGCGGAGCTGGCGACGTTCGCTCCGGTGTCTAGCTGCGTGATCGTGTAGGTCTGCTCGGCCAGTGGTTTCTGCTCGCCCGAGTCGCCAGCTGACAGCGGGGACGCGAGCAATCCGATGGCACCCCACAGACACAGCACCGTGACCGTGGCTCCTGGTGATACAAGCTTCATCGACGACCTCCTCTTTCGATCCGGTTTCGGCTCAGGAACAACTGCTCGTCACCATCTGTGCGGGGCCGTCCGCGCGATCGCGACATCGCCCGTGGTGCTGCCGTCGGCATCGCCGGCCACGTCGTCGGGTTCGTCGCTGGTGACCTTCTCGATCACGACGTTCCCGAGGGGCGAGCGAGGTCTGGCAGGCGTCGCTGACGCTCTGCACCATCTGGCTCGCGGTGAGGGTGTAGGTGCGGTGATTGGGCGGCCACAGCCGAACAAATCACCAAATAACCAAGCTTAAGAGCCGCCACGGACGGCAGTAACAAAGACGGCTGTTCGTCTTAAGGCTGGTGCCCACGACGCCGAGTCGAAATCCACGGCCCACGCGAGGTCCGAATCGCCCGCGACCGTAGTAGACGACCAGTAGAAGGACGCAACATTCATGAAAGGATGGCCCGCTGGCAATGCCGGATTGAGCGTTCCCAGATCCCACAGGCTCGTAAGCTCGTTACGGTTCGGCACACGCCAGTCGCCGGCTGCGCTGCCATCTGCGAGGCCGCATGCTACGTTACCGTCAGCCAATGCATTTGCTGCCGCAAGAGCATCAGCCCAGGTTTGCTACCCAAGGCAGCTGGCGTTCTTTAGCCACGTCAGCCCCGTGAGATTGTCTGTGACCGTCCCGTCACCGTTGTCGGTAAAACGGGGGTTCGGAACCGGAACACCCGCCTGATAGTCGCCGTCATCACCCGTCGCAAAGGTCGTCGTCTGCCCGGTCTTTAGGACTCCGCCGCCGCTCACCTGCTCCGTCGTGCAGCCCGCGATCACGACATCGACGGTAGTGACACCGTCGCTCAGCTCGCCTACGCAGTCCTGCGGCAGGATCGCAGTGGAGAACTTGAAGACCCCGCCATTGTTCGTCTTGGTGACAACGACGCCCTCCCAGGTGATGTTAGCGTTCCTCTTTGCTTGGTCGCCCTCGATCTGAACCGCGCCTTGCGCAATCTCCGCGACATTGATTTGTTGCGCATGGGCTGGAAACACAATACAGACCAAGAATGCGAATACTCCGATGACCGTTGCGGTTATGCGCTTCATAGGATCCCTCCTGTTGTGTCACTACCTGCCAGCAGTGTGGGCGAGGCGCCTGACGGCGCCAATGGAGGGGTCTGCCGTTTTTCGCTGGGCAGGTCTGCGAATTCCGCCTAGGTAGGTCTACGGATCCGCGGCGCGAGTCACTTTTCATCGGCTGCTTGCTGCCGGGTACCGCTGCCATCCGCACAACTACCCATCACAATTCGCAGACCTACGGATGCAAATACGGCAGAACCCTCCATTGGCGCGGCCCCGTCAATCGCCGACACTGCGAGCGCGAGGCGCGAAAGAAGTCGCGCAGTACACATAGGGAGCACGTATGAAGCACACGGTAATCGGACCACTTGTCATGGCGGTTCTTTTGGCGGTGGGTCTCCTCTCGGCGGCGGCGCCACCGGGGCAGGGAGCGCGCCACAAGGACTGCTCGCTGCAAACGCCGAACGGCACCTATCTGTTCGCGTACAACGGCTTTCAGATGGTGGACGGCCAGCAGGTGCCGTTCGTCTTCTCGGGCCTAGAGCGTTACGACGGAAACGGCGCGATGACCGGCGTCAATACATTCAGCATCAACGGCGCCATCTCGCAGAACGTGACGTACACCGGCACCTACACCGTCAATCCGGACTGTACGGGCAGCGACATCTTGGTGGATGACGAGACGGGCGTGACCCAGCACTTCGACGTGTTCATCCAGCGAGATGGTGACGCGATCAGCTTCGTTCAGACCGATCCCGGCGTCGTGGCCGCAGGCATCGAGCGGCGCGTGGACAAGTAAGACTCGTGGCGCGACCGTCCGCGACGAGCGGATCCCGGTCGCGGTGGTCCTGCTGACCCAGCGGATTCCTTGATGACGCTGATGATCGTCGAAGACAACCCTCAGAGGTGGCACTGGAGCCGCCGACGCACCTCCAGCAGGTCGTCCTTGAGCACATAGCCGCACGCGCCCGCGTCGCAGGCAGCCGCCAGTGCCGATCGTCGTGGCACGACGACCGTCACCTCTTTGTTGACGCCGGTGCTCGTGGATGTCTTGACGCGTTCGAGCCGGTTCGTCGAAATCGTCAAGGGTGGTTGAGGGGTCTACGGGATCCGCACGGTCACGGTCGTGCCACGGCCCGGCGACGAGTCAATCGTGTGCGTCCCGCCCAGCATGTCCACGCGCTCGGCGATGCCCTTCAGGCCAAAGCCGCCGGGACGGCTCGCCGCGGGTGGCACCGCGGGCGCGAATCCCTGGCCGTTGTCTCGAATCTCGATCTCGATCTCGTGCTCGCGGCAGCGCACGCGGACATCGGCCTGGTCCGCGTGCGAATGCTTCAACACGTTGTTGAGGCTCTCCTGGATGATGCGGTAGACGGTGATGTCGCTGCCGGCCTCGAAGACGCCGTCGATGTCATCGACGTCGCTGCGGATCGAGACCGGGGCGATCTCGGCCATCTTCTCGATCATCGCCCGGATCGCCGTCGTCAGCCCGAGCTCGTCGAGGTGGTGCGGCCGCAGGTTGTAGGAGATGGTGCGGACCTCGTCGAGCGTCTGCGCCACGGCCGCGCCGATCTCGTGGAACTGTGTGAGCGCCTGTTCGTTCGGCTGCGACAGCGCTCCCAGCAGCGCACGATTCTTGACGACGAGCAGGTTCTGGCCGAGGCTGTCGTGCAGCTCCGCCGCGATCCGCTGCCGTTCACGCTCCTGCGATTCGATGAGCGCGCGCGAGAACGCCTGCTGGGCCGCCCCGGCGCGCTCGATCTGCGCGATGCGATACCGCCAGAACAGCCAGAGCATGGCCATCACGATGGCCGCTGCGGCGGAACGGAACCACCACGTCTGGTAGAAGGGCGGCAGGACCGTGACGGCGAGCGACTGCCCGATCTCGTTCCACACGCCCTCGCCGTTGTCAGCGGTGACGGTGAAGGTGTAGGAGCCTGGCGGGAGGTATGAATAGTACGCCGTTCGCCGCGCCCCGGCGTCCACCCACTGACGATCGATGCCGCTCATCAGGTACCTGAATCTGATCGCCTGGGGACGGCTCCAGCTGAGGCCCGTATATTGAATCTCGAGGTTCTGCTGGCCGGGAGTCAGTTGAATCGGACCGCCGGGCTCGACCGGCTCCCGCTCGATCGCCGCGCCTTCGATCACGACGCGCGGCGGCTCGGTGTCACGGCGTCGGGGATCGATGACGACCACACCTTTGGTGGTGGGAAACCAGAGGGAGCCGTCGTGCATCTTCCAGCCGGCGAGTGGAGCCCCCACCCCCTCGCTGCTCAACATGCCGTCCGCCGTGGTGTATCCGAACGACTCCACGGTCGTGCGTCGGCCGTCGGCCACCTCGTTCAGTTGTGTCAGGCTGGTCCGCCAGATACCGGAGTTGCAATTCATCCAGAGGTTCGCTTCGTCGTCTTCCAGAATCTGGAAGATGTCGTCCTTGTAGAGCCCATGGCGCGTCGAAATGTTTGCGAACTTCCCGTCCTTGAAACGGCTCAGGCCGCCGCCATGTGTGCCGATCCACAACGCCCCTGCGGCGTCCTGGTAGAACGCCTTGACGTGATTGGCCGCGAGGCCATCGTCGGTGGACCACGACGTCATCTGCCCGCCGGAGATTCGCGTGATGCCGCTTTTGAGCGTGCCGACCCAGATGTTGCCGGAGCGATCCTCGAACAGCGCCAGCACTGTATCGTCTACCAGTCCGTCCTTCCTGGTCAGATGGGTCCGATGGCCGTTGCGCACACGGATCACCCCGCCGTCTTCGCGGATGCCCATCCAGAGCGTGCCGTCGCGAGCCCGAAGCAGCGAGTGCACACGATCCCATGGGAGCCCGGCGCCATCCGCGACCTCGACGAAGCGATCGCGGTGCCAACGCGCGAGGGTGGATCCTGAGAACGCCCAGGCCACGCCGTCGAAACTGCGGGCCAGGCCGCGCATCCGATTGTCCGAGCGCCCATCGTTCGTCGTGAACACCGTGAACGCCCCGTGCGCGAAGCGGCTCAATCCCCCGCTCGACATGATCCAGATGCTGCCCGCCGCATCCTGGAAAATACTGCCGATGTGGTCGCTGGGCAGCCCATCGCGCCTGGTGTAGACCGTAAAGCGCGGCTGCCGCAATCGAACCAGACCCTGGTCGGTCCCAATCCAGAGCCCTTTGTCGGCGTCCGGGGCAATGACCTCTACCCGTGCGCTCGGCAGGCCGTCGGCTGGTGCGTAGTGTTCGAATCGGTTGGCAGCGTAGCGAAAGAGACCGCCGGTTGAGGTCCCGACCCAGATCGCACCCTCTCCGTCCTCGTACAACGACTCCACGGCGTCGGTCGTGAGCCCGTGAGCGGGACCGAACCGTGTCACCCCGTGCGAGTCCAGGCGATACAAGCCGCCGCGCATGGGCGCCACCCACAGCGACCCATCCGAGAACCGCTTCAACGTCTTGATGTCAGCGTGCGCGAGCTCGGCGGGGCCGGCATAGGGACTCACGCGGCCGTCAGTAATCCTCGCGATGCCGCGGCCCGTGCCGACCAGCACCGATCCTGGGCCGTCGTCTGCGAACGCGCGGACGAAACCGTTCGGGAGGCCATCGGCGACCGTGTACGCGGAGAAGCGGCCGTCGCGCAAAGCGGTTGCGCCGCCGCCCCCCCCGCCGATCCAGAGCGTGCCGGCGCGGTCTTCGAACAGGCTGAGCACGATGTCGCTCGAGAGGCCATCCCGGCTCGTGTATTGCGTGAACCGGCCGCCCGCGAGCCGCGAGATGCCGCCGCCGAACGTCCCCAGCCAGAGTTCCCCATCACGGCTTTCGAGCAGCGCGGTCACGTACGAATTGCCAAGGCCCGCGGTGTTGCTCGCGTTGAAGAGGGTGAAGCGAACGCCATCGAAGCGGGCCGCGCCCTCGTAGGTCGCCAGCCACACATAGCCATCACGGGTCTTCGTCACCGCGAGCACGGTGTTCTGCGGCAGCCCCTCTCGCTCCTGCCACAGCGTCTGCTGGTAACGCCCGAACACGCGGTTCCCGCTCATCGACTGGGCGTTGGCGCCCGCAGCCCAGAACAGGCTCGCGAGTGTGAAGACGACAATGCGATCGCACGACGCTCCTGCGTCTCACACCAGTTCCGACTGATGTTGCACCGCGAACTTGAGCAGCGCGTGGCTGCCGCGCAATTCCAGCTTGAGGGCGATGTTGTTGCGGTGATGTTCGACCGTGCGGACGCCGATGTTCAGCAGCGCCGCGATCTCGCGGCTGGTCTGCCCTTCGGCAATCAGCTTCAGGACGCGGCGCTCGGTGGGCGTGAGCTGCGCCAGGGCAGGCTTCTGCTCCGCCAACGCCGCGGCGCTCCGGCTTCGCCGGATGAGAAGGGAAGAGAGCGTGGGGCTGACATATTCCTGTCCGGCCGCCACGGCCTGGATGCAGTGGATGATCTCCGTGGTGGCGCTGTCCTTCACCACATATCCCCGAACCCCGAGGTCGAGCGCGGCATTCAGGTAATGTTCGTCCTTGTGCATCGTCAGCAGGACCAGCGGCACCGGCAGGCGCTGCTCGCGGACGGCACGCGCCACGGCAAAGCCGTCTTTGACCGGCATCGTCAGATCGAGCACGGCGACATCGGCGCCCGGGCCTTGCAGCCATTCGAGGGCTTGTTCACCGTCGGCGGCTTCGCAGACGACCTCGAGCTGCGGCGCGGTGTCGATGATCTGCCGCAGTCCCTGCCGGAAGATGGGGTGATCGTCGGCAATCAGGACACGCACCTTGCGATTCATTGCGGTACTCCATGT
>CAWAXG010000011.1:0-15086 GCA_963785755.1 uncultured Acidobacteriota bacterium
TGCTCGAGCTCGTGGAAGGCCCGACGCTGGCCGATTGGCTGGCGAAGGGTGCGATGCCGATGCCCGAGGTCATCGCCATCTGCCGTCAGATTGTCGATGCGCTCGACGCGGCGCACGAACGGGGGATCGTCCACCGTGATTCAAAGCCCGCCAACATCAAAGTGCGCGAAGGACGGCGCGGTCAAGGTGCTCGACTTCGGCCTGGCCAAGGCGCTCGAGCCCGCCGGCCTCACGGCTGGACGCGACGGCAGTCGCCGACCATGACGAGTCCGGTCGATGACACGCATGGGCGTGATTCTGGGCACGGCCGCCTACATGAGCCCGGAGCAGGCGCGCGGCCAGGCCGATCGACAAGCGGACGGACATCTGGGCGTTCGGGTGCGTGCTCTACGAGATGCTCACCGGGCGCACGGCGTTCGGACCGACGACCGTGCCGGACACTATCGCCGCCATTCTCGAGCGCGAGCCCGATTGGTCGGCGCTGCCGCCCAACGCCGAGCGAGCATTGCGGCGGCTGCTGCGCCGCTGCCTCGAGAAGGACCGCAAGCGCGGCTTCGCGACATCGGCGACGCCCGACATCGAACTGGACAACGCTCGGACGACGAGGCGCAGCCTCGAAACGTCGCGATCGGCGGCGTCGCGCCGGCTGGACGCCGCGCTGGCGGTGCGTCGCGTCCTCGCGGGCATGGCCGCCCTCGCCGTCGTGTCGTGGAGCGGCCGGCCTCGCAGGCAGCCCGCGCGCGTCGTCGCTCGGATCCGCAGTTCATCGCATCACGTCGGATGCAGGTTTCTCCACGGAGCCGGCGCTCTCGCGCGATGGCACGCTGGTCGTCTACGCGTCGGACCGAGCCGGCGACGGACAGCTCGATCTCTGGCTGCAGCGAACGCCGGAGGCCAGCCCATCCCATTGACCAGCGATCCGCCGACGATCGCGAGCCCGACTTCTCGCCTGACGGCAGCTGATCGCCTTTCGTTCGGACCGCGCCGCGGCGGCATCTACGTGATGCCGCGCTCGGCGGCGATGCGCGCTTGTCGCCGAAGGAGGGCCGTGCGCCCGCGTTCTCACCCGACGGAGCCGCATTGCGGTACTGGACCGGCCCGTGGCTTTGGGGTGGGCCGCGCGCGGGGGTCGCCGTGTTCATGGTTCCTGCCAACGGGGGCCAGCCCAGGCGCGTCGCGGACGGATTCTCGCGCGCGCCATCCGCTCTGGTCTCCTGACGGCCGGAGCCTGCTGTTCTTCGGTCACAAGAGTTGTCAGATAAACTCGCCGTCTCGCATTCGATTGGTGGTGGGCCCCGCTCGACGGCAGCGAGCCGATCCCACAGGCGCCTACCGGCTGCTGACCGACCGGGGGATCATCCGAACGGCCTAGTCGGCGATCTCGTCGTGGGCGCGACTGGAGCCCACACCAAAGAGCTGGACCAGCTCAGGGGTGTCCTTTTCGCTCTTGCTTTCGGCGAAAGCGTCGGCGTGTGGCGGCTGGGAGTGTCGCCCGAATACGGGTCAGGCCGCGTGATGCATCGCTCCAGCCATTCGACCTCCGGTGCCGGGATCCGATTTCGGCCCGTCCGCTCGACGACTCCGGGACGGATCGCGTTCCAGTCTTTCGTCGGAAGCCTACGTCTCGCTGACGCTCCCGCTGGACGCCAACGCCGGACGGCCAACGGGCCCGATCGTTCGACAGACATTCTGGGCCCGCCTGGCGGGCGGCCGGAACAGCCTGGACGACGCCGGCCGCCTGCTCGCGTATACAGAAGAGCCGGGCGAACGAAACCGAGCCTCTGGGTCAAGGATTCGCGGACCGGCCAGGAGCGCCACCTGGTGACGAACGCGGCTTCGGGAATCTCAACCCAGTGATCGCCTCACGATGGCTCACACGTCGCCTACAGTGTTGTCGAGGGTTCCCACGCGCCACCGGACATGTAGGTGCCGACTGCCGGAGGCACGGCTCGGCAGATCTGCGAGTGCATACTGCAAGGGTGGTTCGCGGACAACCGGCGAATCCTCGCGCTCGACGGTGGATGTTCCCGTCACAACGCATCCGTGTGATCGACGTGGGTGGATTGGCACCGAGGCGGTTCTTCTTCACGCATCCGCCGTCCTGGGTTGGCCGGGCGGACATCTCTCCCGATGGCCGCTGGCTCGCGGTCACTTCCCAGCGATACGTGTGGGTTGCCCCCGGCGCGCCCTGGCAATCCGCCTGGTGAACGGGGAGTGGGCAACGGTCCTGAAAAAGGCAGGAGGATTGGGCGCCGAGCGTCACGTGTGGGTGGTCGCCCGACGGAAGGCTGCTCTATCTTCTGCTCGAACGCGACGGCTTTCGCGACCTCTTACGCGCAACGGATTGATCCGGCGCGCGGCACGGCGGTTGGAGAGCCGTTCATCGTGCAGCACCTGCACGACCCGCGGCGGCGGTGGGGATCCACATCTTTCGGCACGGCGATCGTCAGCAATGCCTTCGTCTTCAGTCAGGTCGAGACAACCGGCAGCATCTGGCTGCTGAATCCCGAGCCAGCGTCGCGGCGTGCACCAACCGCGAATGATTGAAGACAGCGTGCCGACGGCACCTGCGATCCTTGGCCGCTGACCACACCTCCGACACTCCCGGCGAAAAGGGCGGGCGGCACCCAGGCGCACGAGGTACGATTGCGCATGCCGATTCTGATTCCAGCGCCCACGGTCATCACGGCCGCCGGCAACAAGCCAAAACGGATCGAAGAGTACGTCGGTCGCGTCAACTCCGGTCACGCGACGGTGAGCGTCGCCCGGATGGTGTCGCCCGGGGGATGGGAGGAGCCGGGTCAGCGGCCGGCATTCGAAGAGGTCACCGTGGTGCTGCGCGGCCGGGTCCGCGTGGAAAGCGAGTCCGGCGTGCTCGACGTGCAGGCCGGGCAGGCGGTCGTGACGCGCCCCGGCGAATGGGTCCGCTACAGCACGCCCGATCCCGGCGGCGCCGAGTACGTCGCCGTCTGCCTGCCCGCGTTCTCGCCCGAGACCGTCCATCGCGACGCGTGACGCCCGATCGCCGACAGGCGAACGACGGCGCGATGAGCCGGAACCCCTGATTGCCGATCGCCGATCCCGACAAGAGAAGGACGGCGGCGGCCCGCCCACCACCCCAGTCCCGAGCCCCGAGTCCCCAGTCCCGAGCATGAGAACGAGCCAGCGATCGCGCGCTCAGCCGAAGACGCGATCGCGCCAGAGGATCCGCATCGATCCCAACCAGGCAGGCAGGGAAGGTCCGGAACACGTTGCCGCCCTATTGATGCTTCTGAAAAAGGGCGTTCAACCGGGCAGAGGGCTGCAGGTCGCCCTTGAGCTCGAGCAGTTGCATCAGCTCGTCCGCCACCAGGGTGCGATCCAGGTGCCCCGCCTGTCGCACCAGGATGCCTTCGATGTCGATCCAATCCTGCGGGCGGTCGGCGAATGCCTTCAGCACGACGAGATCCTCGGCTGAGCAGGTGGTCACGTCGACACCTGGCGCATACCCGTACGGCGTGGCTCGCCCGATGACGCGCTCTTCGTACGGCAGCCCGCCCAGCGCGATGTCCCGCGGTACGCCGTCGGCTGTGTGCACGAGGACCACGCGTCGATGAAGCGCAAACTGACGTGCGTCCGGGATCCTCGCCTCGAAGTGGCCGAGGATCGGATCGACGAACCGTTCTTCGCCGCCAAGGCCGGTCAGGATCGTCAGGTCCACATCGCGCGTTTGACGAGGCTCGCCCCACCGCTGGAGGGCCAGGCCGCCGATGACGCAGCACCGCCATTCGCGGACGCGACAAAACGCCTCGATCTCGACGGCGGCCGCGAACAGCGGGTTCATCGATGTGGTCGACCGTGCATCAGATCTTGCATCGCCACGAGTCCCGACCACTCGCGACGGTGCGGTGACAGAGGAACGAGGCAGGCGGCGTGCAGCAGACGATCTGTCGCGAGACGGGCCGCTCGATCGTCGAGGGCCCGAAGTTCCCGCCAGCGCAGTTCTTCGAGCAGACGTCCCGTCTCCACCCAATTCCGGACATACGCGCGCTCGGCATCGGTGGCCATGGCCTGATTGTAATGTGCTCGACATCGGTTCGACGTGAACCTCGCGCCGCCGCATTTACTGCCACGCCCGCCAATCAAGACGTACGCACAATCTGCGACGTTTCACGAACAATCGCTGCAAAGACGGTCATTTTCTGAGGCTGCCGTCCGGCACGCCCTTCGCTCATGCCGGCGCTACAATGAGCCATGCCCGGCCATGGGAGCGACCGCATGAAGCCAGCCCCCGACCGCATCAAGCTCACCTACGACGATTTCCTGCTGTTTCCCGACGATGGGAAGCGCCATGAGTTGATCGACGGAGAGCATTACGTGACCCCGTCGCCGAACACGAAGCACCAGCGCGTGTCGGGCAACCTGTTCTTCCTCATGCGGGCCTGGCTCGAAGAGCACCCGATCGGCCAGGTGTTCTACGCCCCGTTCGACGTCGTCTTCTCCCGCTTCGATGTCGTCGAGCCGGACCTTCTGTATGTCTCGAACGAACGCATGAAGAAATCGTGACGACTCAGCACGTCACCGGCGCTCCGGACATCGTCGTGGAGATCGGCTCTCCGGGTACACGCAAGCGGGACGAGACCATCAAGCGCCGGCTCTACGAACGATCCGGCGTGTCCGAATACTGGGTACTCGATCCGGCTCTCGACGTCGTGCGGGTGTACCGGCGTGAAGGAGCGGCCTTCACCAGACCGGTCGAATTGTCGACCGAAGCGGGTGACGTGCTGACCACGCCGCATCTCGCCGGGCTCGAACTTCCATTGACGCGTCTCTTCGCGACACCGGGCTCGCAGTAAGGCAAGGTCGCCGCTCGTCTCAGGGTGGGAGGAACAAACCGGGACGTGCCGGCCGCGGTATGATCCGCGCCTCTAACATCCGTGCCCCAGGAGTGTGGCCGATGATCGATCGCCGCCATGCGTCTCTCGTCCTGTGCCTGCTGCTCGTGCCCCTGCTGCTGCAGGCCCAGTCCCGGCCCCTCTCCCAAGCCGATCCCGACGACCTCGCGGCGGGCAAACGCATCTTCAACGCCCAGTGCGCCTGGTGCCACGGCACTGACGGCGTCGGCGGATCCGGGCCGAGCCTGCAACGCGCCACGCTGCGGCACGCGGCGAGCGATACGGATCTGGTGTCGATCCTGCGCAATGGCATCGGCGGCACCGAGATGCCGGGCTTCCAATGGTCGCTGACCGACACCATGGCGTGGCGGACCGCGGCTTACGTGCGATCGCTGGGGCGGACCACACCTGAGCCAATTCGCGGCGATGCCGAACGTGGCGCCGCACTCTACGAAGCGAAGGGTTGCCAGGCCTGCCATATCGTCGCCGGACGCGGGACAGCGCTCGGACCTGAATTGACCGCGATCGGCGCGCTGCGGGGTGCGGCCTACCTGCGCGAGGCGATCGTGAAGCCCGAAGCGGCGCGGCCGGCCGGGTATCTGGTCGTGCGAGCGACCGCACGGTCCGGTGGGGAAGTTCGCGGCATTCGCGTCGACGAAGACACGTTCTGGATTCACCTTCGTGACGCGGCAGGCACCCTGCACGTTCTCGAGAAGAAGGACTTGACGGACATCCAGCGCGACCAGACCGGCACGCTGATGCCGTCGTACGCCACGATGCTCGCCGCCGCGGAGCTCGACGATCTGGTCGCCTACCTGGCGAGCCGACGGGGTGCCCCATGAGACACGCTGTTCCAACCGCGGCGTTCGTGCTCCTCGCCTGCGCCGTGCTCGCGCAGCGTGAACCGGCTTCGCCAGGCGACGCGATTCAGAAAGGCGAGTGGCACACCTATTCCGGGACCCATCAATCACACCGCTATTCGCCGTTGACGCAGATCTCGACCGCGAACGTCGCCTCGCTACGACCGGTGTGGATGTATCAGCCGCCAGGCACCGGTCCACTCGAGGGCACCCCGATCGTCGCCAACGGCATCATGTACGTCACCTCCGGTCCCGCCGCGGTCGTCGCGCTCAGCGTGAAGAGCGGACGTCCGGTATGGCAGTGGTCGCGTCCCATTTCAGGCAGCGTGCTCAACCTGGGGTTTCCGCGGGTGAACCGCGGGGTCGCGATCCTCGACGAGACCGTGTTCGTGGGGACGCTCGACGGGTATCTCGTCGCGCTGGATGCGCGCAGCGGAACAGCGCGATGGACGGTCAACGTCGGGGACAATGCGACGGGGCATTCGATCACCGCGGCGCCACTCGTGGCGGACGGGAAAATCGTCGTCGGCATCAGCGGCGGTGAAGCCGGCATCCGCGGCTACCTCGATGCCTACGAGCCGAAGACCGGCAAGCGCCTCTGGCGCTTCTGGACCGTCCCGCAGCCGGCGAACCCGGCAACGAGACCTGGGCCGGCGACGAGCTGGAAGACCGGCGGCGGCGCAACCTGGTTGACCGGTTCGTACGATCCCGCGCTGAGACTCGTCTACTGGGGCACCGGCAATCCGGCGCCCGACTGGAATGGTGAATCGCGCAAGGGCGACAACCTCTACACCTGTTCGCTCGTCGCCCTCGACATCGATACCGGCCGCCTGCGGTGGCACTTCCAGTTCACGCCGCACGACACCCACGACTGGGATGCCAACCAGATTCCCGTCCTCGTCGATCGCGAGGTGGGCGGCCGCACCCGCACGCTCGTCGCGACCGCCAATCGCAACGGGTTCTACTACCTGCTCGATCGCGCGTCCGGTGAGTTCCTGCTGGCGCAGCAATACGCGAAGCAGACATGGGCCAAAGGCATCGACCAGCGCGGGCGGCCCATTCTGATTCCAGGCATGGAACCTTCGGAGCACGGCACGCTGGTCTACCCGAGCCTGCAGGGCTCGACCAACTGGGCGAGTCCATCGTACAGCCCGCAGACGGGCATGCTGTACGTGCCGGTCCGTGAAATGGGATCGGTGTATTTCAAGAGCGACGTCGAGTACCGGCCAGGCACGTACTTCACCGGCGGAAGCGAGAAGCGTCTCGAGGACGAGGCGTGGGGCAGCGTGCGTGCGCTCGACGCGAGCACGGGCAAGACGATGTGGGATTTCAAGCTGCCGTCACCACCATGGGGCGGCGTGTTGTCCACGGCCGGAGGCCTGGTGTTCGGCGGTTCGAATGAAGGAAATGTCTTCGCGCTCGACGCCAGGACCGGTCAGGCGTTGTGGCAGTTTCAGGCCGGCGGCGCCGTCCGCGCCAATCCCATGTCGTTCGCGGTGGACGGCCGTCAGCACGTCGCAATCGCAGGGGGCCGGGCGTTTGTCGTGTTTGCCCTGGATCGATGAGGCGCGCCAGACAGCCCTGATCCTTCTCTCGCGGTACTTGACGGCGAACTTGACTTTAGCGGTAAAGTAGAGCAGCTTTGTCGCAAAACAGGCAACACACCGTGGGAGGACGCATGTCCAGAGCGCTAATCGCGGCGGCAACGGCACTGGCCATCCTGGCCGCGGGCGCGCCCGCGCGCGCCCAGACGAATACCGGGCAAATCAGCGGCACCGTGCGTGACAGCCAGGGGGCGTGCTGCCGGGTGTCGTGGTCACCGTGACCAACGTCGACACCGGCATCACGTGGACCGAGGCGACCAGTCCCACCGGTACGTACACCGTGACGAACCTGCCGGTCGGGGCCTATAAGGTGGCCGTCGAACTGGAAGGGTTCCGCAAAGCGGAGAAGAGCGGGTTCGCGTTGACGGCTGACGGCCGCATCACCGCGGACTTCAGTCTCGGCGTCGGAGGCCTCACCGAGGCGGTGAGCGTGACGGCGATCCGCGGCGAAAGCGTCAATCGCACCTCCGGCGAAATCGGCCGCGTCATCGACAGCGCACAGATTCAGGATCTGGCGTTATCGGGTCGCAATTACCTCGAGCTGACGTCGCTCATCCCCGGCGCCGTCCAGCTCGATGACGATCAGATGGCGGTGACGACCGGGCTCGGCACTGGCGGCACCGTGATCAACGGCAATCGCGGCAACAGCAACAACCTGATGGTCGACGGCGGATTCAATCTCGACTCCGGTTCGAACGGCAGCATGATCAACAACGTCAGCCTCGACTTCATCGATCAGGTGGCGATTCAGACGTCGAACTTCGCGGCCGACAAGGGGCGCAACTCGGGGGCGTCGGTCAACGTCGTGACCAAGAGCGGCACGAACCGGCTGCGGGGCAGCGTCAACGAGACCTTCCGTGACGAATCGCTCGATTCGGCGAATTTCTTCTCGCCGCGCGACGCCAACGGCGACCCGATCAAGGCGAAGCTCGATTTCAACAACTACGGCGCGTCGCTCGGAGGTCCGATCATCCGCAGCCGCCTGTTCTTCTTCACCGGAGTGGAGTTCCGAACGCTCGATCGTCAGGAGTCTCCCGAACGCCGCACGCGTGCCGACGCTCGCCGAGCTGCAGGGAGACTTTTCCGGACGGACCACCGTCATTCGGGATCCGCTGACGCAGCTGCCGTTTCCCGGCAACGTCATCCCGCAGCAGCGCATCACGACCGACGGCCGCGCGATCGCCAAGGTCTTCGAATCGATGATCGGCCGCGCGGCCGCGTACACGAACACGCCAACCGCGAACAACTCGACGTATCAGCTCGATTTCCCGTTCGACTGGCGGCAGGACCTGGTCCGCATCGATTACCGGGCGAGCAACGACCATAGCTTCTACCTGCGCTACCTCCACGACGACTACGACCTGATCGAGCCGCGCGGCACGTTCATCGGAGCGCCGCTGCCGACGATCTCGACCAACCGCGTCCGGCCGGGATTCGGCTACCAGCTGGCGTATTCATGGGTGGCGCGCGACAACCTCGTGAACGAACTGAAGGTGAATGCGTCGTGGAACGGGCAGCGGATTCCGCCGGTCGGGGAGGCGTGGCGGCGCGACACCTACGGATTCCAGTTCCCGCAGGTCTACGATGGCGGCCGCTATGACGAGGGCATCCCGGATGTGACGTTCTCGGGCACCGGCGCTCCGGTTCAACTCGTCGGCCCGTCGCAGTCGCTGCTGTCGCCAACGACCGACATCACCGTGCAGGACACGGTGACGTGGGTGAAAGGCGCGCACACGCTGCGGTCCGGCTTCCTGTACACCCGCAATCGGAAGGATCAGAACGGCCGCTTCGCGCATACGGGGGCGGTGAACTTCAACCCGTCCGGCAATCCGATGTCGACCGGGCTCGCCTTTGCGGACGCACTGCTCGGCAACTTCCGCACCTACTCGGAGGGGGCCGACGATCCGCTCGGGTTCTTCCGGTTCACGCAGTACCGGGGATTCGTCTCGGACAACTGGCGTGTCAGGCGCGACCTCAGCCTCGAGGTGGGACTCCGCTACGAGCTCGCCAGTCCGACCTACACGCAAGCCAACAACATCAGCAATTTCGATCCCGCGCTGTACGACCCGAACACCGCGGTTCGTCTGAACCGGAACGGCTCGATCATCCCCAATTCGGGGAATCCCTACAGCGGCCTGATTCGCGCGGGCGACGGCATCCCGGCCGATGAGGAGGACCGGGTGACGCTGGATCCCGCCGCGGCCCCGCTGATTCCGACGGGAGCGCCGCGCGGCCTCTTCGGCACGGATCATCTGCTGATGCCGCGGTTCAGCGGCGCCTACACGATGCGCGAGGTCTGGGTCATCCGCGGCGGCATCGGGCTGTTCTACGACAAGCCCGAAGGCAACATCATCTTCTCGCAAGTGAACCTGCCCCCCTTCGTCCCGAGCGTGGCGGTCGAGAACGCCAACCTCGCGAATCCCCTGTCTGGTCAGGCGTCGGCCGCCGCCGTGCTCGGCACGATCAACGCCATCGATCCCGTTCTCGATGTTCCGAGACAGCTGAATTACAGCGTCAGCGTGCAGCGGGAACTGCCGTAAGGCCACTTCGCCGAAATCGCCTACGTCGGCAATCAGGGGCGGGACCTGCTGTGGCAGCCGGAGATCAATCAGCCGTCGTTCGAGGTGCTCGCCGCGAATGCGGCGCTGCCGGCCGCCGATCGCGCCAACACGAATTTCCTGCGCCCCTACCGCGGGTATTCGTCGGTTCGGCAGCGCCGCAGCGACGCGTTCTCCGACTACAACGGGCTGCAGCTGTACCTGAACAAGCGGCGCGGTGATCTCAACTACACGATCGGGTACACACTGTCGAAAGCGACCGGCCTTGGCAGCGGCAACGGCGACAATCCTCTCGCAGCCGAAGGCTACACGCCCGGCGACGTTGTCGACCTCGACTTCTTCGTCGGGCCGACCACCTACGATCGGCGGCACGTTTTGATTTCCACCTGGACCTACCGCGTGCCGTTCTTTCGCGGTCGAGGCAACCTCGCCGAGTACACGCTCGGGGGCTGGGAACTGAGCGGCAAGACCCGCTGGCAGTCGGGGCAGAACCTGACGGTGACGGGAAACACCTCTATCGGCACTCGCCGTGCGGACTATCTGGGCGGAGAGATCGGTCTGCCGTCAGACGATCGCGACGAGAACCGCTGGTTCAACACCGCGGTGTTCGCCGCGGCTCCCGACACACGCCGCGGCAATTCGGAAATCGGCATCATTCAGGGACCGCACTGGGTGCAGTGGGACCTGTCGCTGCGGAAGACGTTCCCGATCTCGCGCGCGAAGCTCGGGTTCCGCGCCGACGTGTTCAACGTATTCAACCGCGTCAACTTCAACAACCCGAACACGACGGTGACCGCCGCCGAATTCGGGCGCATCTCGACCGCCAAGATTCCGCGGCAGATGCAATTCAGTCTGCGGGTGGATTTCTAGCTGGGCTGAGCACCGCACCAGCGAAAACTTCCAACTCCCGATCTCCAACTCCCAAGGCGCTCAGAGCCGATCGACCGAGAGCGTTTTGGGAGTTGGAGGTTGGAGATTGGAAGTTGACACGTTCATCGGCCCCCTTCGCGCGCTCATTCCTGCCACCTGAACTATAATCCTGCGTCTGCCCCTGACAACTGGTTCGCGCCTCGGTCCTTACGAAGTGCTCTCGGCCCTCGGCGCCGGCGGGATGGGCGAAGTCTATCGCGCCCGCGACACGCGGCTCGATCGCATCGTCGCCATCAAAGTCGTCGCGAGCGCGCTCGTCGATGCTCCAGAGCTCCGCGAACGGTTCGATCGTGAGGCACGGGCCGTCGCCGCCCTCAACCATCCGCACATCTGCACGCTCCATGACATCGGCCACGAGCAGGGCATCGACTTCCTGGTCATGGAGCATCTCGAGGGGGAGACGCTCGCCGATCGATTGTCGAAGGGCGCGCTGCCCATCGCCGTCACGAATTCCGGCTTTCCCTACGCCGTGACCGCCGATGGCAAGCGCTTCCTCGTCGCGCAGCAGCCGGAGCAGCAGGCCGCGACGGTCACCGTCGTCCTCAACTGGACCGCGGCGCTGCCGCGGCAGTGAGGCTGTCGGGCTCTACCCCGGCTGTCGCTCACCAAACCAGTAGCAAAGGCCATCAGGCGCGATGACGTAGAACACGTTCCAGGCGACGCCGTCGCGACGCTCGACGTCGAAGTTGGAGTGCTCCTTGTGGAGCCCGTGGCAGTGAACTCCGCGAACAACGACTCCAGGCCCTTCACGTGGAAGGCACACCCGTTCTGCGAGGGATCGCCGCCGTTTTCCGCGAGCCCGATCTGAACCTGGTCGCGCGTCGGTCCCCGCTGACTTGTGCGGCGCGTCGCTGCGCGATGAGACCTGGAAGCCGAGCACGGTTTCGTAGAAGGGAATCGCTGCGGCGAGATCCGGCACCGGCAGGTTCATGTTGTCACCCTGATAGCCGAATGCCTTTTCGAGCGTTGCCTGCATGATGCCTCCCTCAGGCGGGTGCGCCCTGAACCCCGGCGCAGGGGTTTTGGTTGGCTAAAGCGGCGGCAGCTGCTCTGGCGGGTAGTGCAGTAGATGCGATGACCAGCTGATTGCTACTGACGAAGCGATCCCACTCGCGGCACGCCGCGGCTTTCTGGGGTGACTTGCGGCAGGTCATGGTTTGCGTGAGCCGTCTAGCGCGCCGCTTCAGGTGCCGGAGGTCATGATCGCGCCAGCCGCCGCCGGCTGCAAGCGCGTCCTGGGGCGGCCAACACCGCGACGTCGCCCACAGAGGGCAACCTGGCCCGAAACCTTCAAGAAGACCGGGGTGCGGCTGTGGACCTGCCCCTCAACACCGCGCCGTCACTCGGGAGTAATCGCGTCGGCGCTGCCGCCCCGCCGTATAATCCACGGAGCGTTTGGCCCTCGCCCCCGGCACCCGCCTCGGCCCGTATGAGATTGTCTCCGCTCTCGGAGCCGGCGGCATGGGCGAGGTCTACGGGCCCGCGACACGCGACTCGATCGAACGGTCGCCATCAAGGTCTTGCCGATGAGGTCGCTGGCGATCCCGATTTGCGGTCCCGGTTCGAGCGCGAGGCTGCGCCGTCGCAGCACTGGACCATCCCCACATCTGCGGCATCTACGACGTCGGCAGCGTCGAGGGCACTCATTACCTGGTGATGCCGCATCTCGAGGGCAGACGCCGCCGCGCGGCTCGAGAAAGGGCCGCTGCCGCTCGACCAGGCGCTGAAGATCGGCGTCGAGATCGCCGACGCCATTGACAAAGCACATCGCCAGGGCATCGTCCATCGCGATCTCAAGCCCGCCAACATCATGCTGACGAAGGCTGGCGCGAAGCTGCTGGACTTCGGGCTGGCCAAGTTGCGGCCGCCGGCAGGGCCGATCTCGATGTCGGGCATGACGCGGCTCGCCACGCGCGCCCCCGGACCGCGCACGGGATGATTCTCGGGACGGTGCACTACATGGCGCCCGAGCAGGTCGAGGGTCTGGAGGCCGATGCTCGCAGGGATGTCTGGGCCTCGGGGCGGTGCTTTACGAGATGGCGACAGGAAATCGCCCATTCGACGGGGATTCGGCCGCCTCCGTCATCGGCGCCATCCTAAGGATGTTCCGCCACCGATCTCCACCCGCGCAGCGCTGGTCCCTCGCCGCTGGATCACGTCGTCGAACGGTGTCTTGCGAAAGACCCTGACGAACGCTGGCAAAGCGCCGCGGACGTTGGCGGAGAGCTCCGCTGGATTGCGTCGAGTGGAGGAGAGCAGCCGGCCGGCACGCGAGGGCCACGCCGGGCGGCACCGCGAATACGCCGCATGGAGCCTCGCGGCGATTCTTCTGACCGTCTTTGGGCATCACGATTGGTCGCCCCGGCTCGGATTCAGCGACGCCGCCGGCACACGTGGTCGTATTCTCAGTCTATCCGCCTCCGGGTGGAGCGTTCCGAAGCCAGGGGGCATCGGTTCAGACAGCGAAATTGGCGCTTGCACCTGATGGCCGCCATCTGGTGTTCCTCGCTGCGGAGCCGGATGGCGTCGCCCGACTGTGGCTCCGCCCACTGGATGCCGCCGAGGCGAGACCGCTCGCCGGTACCGAGGACGCCCGGATCCATTCTGGTCGCCTGACAGTCGGAACGTGGCGTTCTTCGCACGGGGCGCCCTCCGGCGAGTCGATCTCAACGGCGGCGCCCCTCGGGTAATCAGCCCCGCGACGATTAACACGCGGCGGGGCTCATGGAGCTCGTCAGGCGTCATCCTGTTCAATCCCGAGAACTTGAGCGGCCTCATGCGCGTGCCGGACTCCGGAGGCACCGCGGTCGGCGTCGATGCCGATGCTGAGAATCTGAAGCTCGGCGGCGGACAGTAACTTCACTTCGTCGGCGACAGCGAGCGTTTTCTGTTTCAACGCCGAGACGAGAGCGAAGGGCTCGTCTATGTGGGCTCGTTGGAGAGTGCCACAGCGACGCCACTCGTGGCGACCGACTGGGGCGCGCAGATCTCCCAGGGGTTTCTGCTGTTTCTCAAGGGCACCACACTGATGGCGCGGGCGTTCGGTCCCGGGAACGGGCTAACCGGCGATGCCGTCCCCGCTGCGTCGAAAACGTTGCCGGTGGCTCCGCGGCGTACCCGGCTTTTTCCACGTCCACGACCGGTATCCTGGCCTACGCGAGTCCGCTGCGCGCCGTTCGCGAATTGCGATGGTTCAGCCGCGGCGGAACTGCACTCAACGGGGTGGCGCCGGCCGGCGACTACGTTGACTTCCGTCTCTCGCCTGACGAAACGCGCCTCGCGCATTCCCGCGTCGACCCCGTCACACAGGCGCCCGACGTGTGGGTAAAGGACCTGCGGAGTCGAGCAGACCGGCAGGTAACGGCCGATCGGCTCTCGGAGACGTCGCCGCAGTGGTCACGCGAGGGTGACGCGCTCATCTATCGTTCGAATCGTGGTCGCGGCAAGCAGCCAACTCTACCGCGTGGGCGCGACGGGGGTTGGAGGATGCCGAAATCGTATTGAGCGATGTACAGCAGCGCGAGTTGCAGCAAGTGACGCCGATTCCAACAGACTGGTCGCCGAACGGCACCTACATGGTCTATCACGCCGCGACGCCGAAGGGCGGCTTGGATATGTGGGCGGTTTCGCGCTGGCGGAACGTAAGATCGTCTCGCTCAGGCAAACCCTCTACAACGAGTTGCAGGGCTCGATCTCGCGGGATTCCCAATGGCTCGCCTACGCATCGGATGAGTCCGGCAGGTATGAGGTGTACATGCAGGCGTTTCCCAACGCGAAGGAGCGTTGGACGATTTCAACCGAGGGCGGATCGCAGCCTCGATGGAGCCCGAACGGTCGCGAGCTGCTGTACCTGCAACGCGACGGGACGCTCATGTCGGTGCCGATCGAGACAGCGCCATCCTTCGTGAAGGGCATTCCGGTGCCCCTCTTCAAGACGGGTTTGGCAGGCGTCGATCCATACCGCTTTGAGTTCGTTCCGAGCGCAGACGGCAAACGAATCCTGATGAGCACGCCGATCAATGACGGCGACCGACCCGCCATTACGGTCGTGCTGAACTGGCCGGCGTTGCTGAAGAGATAGATGCGATCAACCACGTGATTCGCCCTGATAGCAGGAACCGGCCACGCCCGAGAATGCCCGATTGTCCGCTTGACTCCCACTGGCTTGGTTCTTCCTCCAGCTCATCGAAGCGTTACTAACATTCGACTCGGTCCAGACCGAGTGTGCTCGCGTCATCAACGAGCAGAGACGACCCGAAC
>CAWAXG010000012.1:0-7388 GCA_963785755.1 uncultured Acidobacteriota bacterium
TGAACGGGAGTGGGCAACTGTCCTGAAGGAGCACCGGATGGCGCCGAGCGTGCGTGTGGATGGTCGCCCGATGGCAGGCTGCTCTATCTTCTTCTGCTCGAACGCGACGGCTTTCGCGACCTCTACGCGCAACGGATCGATCCGGCGCGCGGCACGGCGGTTGGAGAGCCGTTCATCGTGCAGCACCTGCACGACCCGCGGCGGCGGTGGGGATCCACGTCTTTCGGCACGGCGATCGTCAGCAATGCCTTCATCTTCAGTCAGGTCGAGACAATCGGCAGCATCTGGCTGCTGAATCCCGAGCCAGCGTCGCGGCGTGCACGAACCGCGAATGATTGAAGACAGCGTGCCGACGGCACCGTAGGCTGCACACGGTCCTGGCGATGGACCGGACGTGATGCGTGCCGCGTGCGTCACTGCGCCACCCAGGCGCACGAGGTACGATTGCGCATGCCGATTCTGATTCCAGCGCCCACGGTCATCACGGCCGCCGGCAACAAGCCGAAACGGATTGAAGAGTACGTCGGCCGCGTCAACTCCGGTCACGCGGCGGTGAGCGTCGCCCGGATGGTGTCGCCCGGGGGATGGGAGGAGCCGGGTCAGCGGCCGGCATTCGAAGAGGTCACCGTGGTGCTGCGCGGCCGGCTCCGCGTGGAGAGCGAGTCCGGCGTGCTCGACGTGCAGGCCGGGCAGGCGGTCGTGACGCGCCCCGGCGAATGGGTCCGCTACAGCACGCCCGATCCCGACGGCGCCGAGTATGTCGCCGTCTGCCTGCCCGCGTTCTCGCCCGAGACCGTCCATCGCGACGCGTGACGCCGATCGCCGACAGGCGAACGACGAGGCGATGAGCCGGAACGAGCCAGCGATCGCGCGCTCGGCATCGGTGGCCATGGCCTGATTGTAAATGTGCTCGACACCGGTTCGACGCGAACCTCGTGCCGCCGCATTTCCTGCCACGCCCGCCAATCAAGACGTACGCACAATCTTCGACGTTTCACGAACAATCGCTGCAAAGACGGTCATTTTCTGAGGCTGCCCTCCGGCACGCCCTTCGCTCATGCCGGCGCTACAATGAGCCATGCCCGGCCATGGGAGCGACCGCATGAAGCCAGCCCCCGACCGCATCAAGCTCACCTACGACGATTTCCTGCTGTTTCCCGACGACGGGAAGCGCCATGAGTTGATCGACGGAGAGCATTACGTGACCCCGTCGCCGAACACGAAGCACCAGCGCGTGTCGGGCAACCTGTTCTTCCTCATGCGGGCCTGGCTCGAAGAGCACCCGATCGGCCAGGTGTTCTACGCCCCGTTCGACGTCGTCTTCTCCCGCTTCGATGTCGTCGAGCCGGACCTTCTGTATGTCTCGAACGCACGCATGACAGAAATCGTGACGACTCAGCACGTCACTGGCGCTCCGGACATCGTCGTGGAGATCGGTTCTCCGGGTACACGCAAGCGGGACGAGACCATCAAGCGCCGGCTCTACGAACGATCCGGCGTGTCCGAGTACTGGGTACTCGATCCGGCTCTCGACGTCGTGCGGGTGTACCGGCGTGAAGGAGCGGCCTTCACCAGACCGGTCGAATTGTCGACCGAAGCGGGTGATGTGCTGACCACGCCGCATCTCGCCGGGCTCGAACTTCCATTGACGCGTCTCTTCGCGACATCGGGCTCGCAGTAAGGCAAGATCGCGGCTCGTGCCAGGGCGGGAGGAACAAGCCGGGACGTGCCGGCCGCGGTATGATCCGCGCCTCTAACATCCGTGCCCCAGGAGTGTGGCCGATGATCGATCGCCGCCATGCGTCTCTCGTCCTGTGCCTGCTGCTCGTGCCCCTGCTGCTGCAGGCCCAGTCCCGGCCCCTCTCCCAAGCCGATCCCGACGACCTCGCGGCGGGCAAACGCATCTTCAACGCCCAATGCGCCTGGTGCCACGGCACTGACGGCGTCGGCGGATCCGGGCCGAGCCTGCAACGCGCCACGCTGAGGCACGCGGCGAGCGATACGGATCTGGTGTCGATCCTGCGCAATGGCATCGGTGGCACCGAGATGCCGGGCTTCCAATGGTCGCTGACCGACACCATGGCGTGGCGGACGGCGGCTTACGTGCGATCGCTGGGGCGGACCACACCTGAGCCAATTCGCGGCGATGCCGAACGTGGCGCCGCACTCTACGAAGCGAAGGGCTGCCAGGCCTGCCATATCGTCGCCGGACGCGGGACTGCGCTCGGACCTGAATTGACCGCGATCGGCGCGCTGCGGGGTGCGGCCTACCTGCGCGAGGCGATTGTGAAGCCCGAAGGGGCGCGGCCGAGCGGATATCTGGTCGTGCGAGCGACCGCACGGTCCGGTGGGGAAGTTCGCGGCATTCGCGTCGACGAAGACACGTTCTGGATTCACCTTCGTGACGCGGCAGGGACCCTGCACGTTCTCGAGAAGAAGGACTTGACGGACATCCAGCGCGACCAGACCGGCACGCTGATGCCGTCGTACGCCACGATGCTCGCCGCCGCGGAGCTCGACGATCTGGTCGCCTACCTGGCGAGCCGACGGGGTGCCCCATGAGACACGCTGTTCCAACCGCGGCGTTCGTGCTCCTCGCCTGCGCCGTGCTCGCGCAGCGTGAACCGGCTTCGCCAGGCGACGCGATTCAGACAGGCGAGTGGCACACCTATTCCGGGACCCATCAATCACACCGCTATTCGCCGTTGACGCAGATCTCGACCGCGAACGTCGCCTCGCTACGACCGGTGTGGATGTATCAGCCGCCAGGCACCGGTCCACTCGAGGGCACCCCGATCGTCGCCAACGGCATCATGTACGTCACCTCCGGTCCCGCCGCGGTCGTCGCGCTCAGCGTGAAGAGCGGACGTCCGGTATGGCAGTGGTCGCGTCCCATTTCAGGCAGCGTGCTCAACCTGGGGTTTCCGCGGGTGAACCGCGGGGTCGCGATCCTCGACGAGACCGTGTTCGTGGGGACGCTCGACGGGTATCTCGTCGCGCTGGATGCGCGCAGCGGAACAGCGCGATGGACGGTCAACGTCGGGGACAATGCGACGGGGCATTCGATCACCGCGGCGCCACTCGTGGCGGACGGGAAAATCGTCGTCGGCATCAGCGGCGGTGAAGCCGGCATTCGCGGCTATCTCGATGCCTACGAGCCGAAGACCGGCAAGCGCCTCTGGCGCTTCTGGACCGTGCCGGCAGCGGGTGAACCCGGCAACGAGACGTGGGCCGGGACGAGCTGGAAGACCGGCGGTGGCGCAACCTGGTTGACCGGTTCGTCCGATCCCGCGCTGAGACTCGTCTACTGGGGCACCGGCAATCCGGCGCCCGACTGGAATGGTGAATCGCGCAAGGGCGACAACCTCTACACCTGTTCGCTCGTCGCCCTCGACATCGATACCGGCCGCCTGCGGTGGCACTTCCAGTTCACGCCGCACGACACGCACGACTGGGATGCCAACCAGATTCCCGTTCTCGTCGATCGCGAGGTGGGCGGCCGCACCCGCACGCTCGTCGCGACCGCCAATCGCAACGGGTTCTACTACCTGCTCGATCGCGCGTCCGGTGAGTTCCTGCTGGCGCAGCAATACGCGAAGCAGACGTGGGCCAAAGGCATCGACCAGCGCGGGCGGCCCATTCTGATTCCAGGCATGGAACCTTCGGAGCACGGCACGCTGGTCTACCCGAGCCTGCAGGGCTCGACCAACTGGGCGAGTCCATCGTACAGCCCGCAGACGGGCATGCTGTACGTGCCGGTCCGTGAAATGGGATCGGTGTATTTCAAGAGCGACGTCGAGTACCGGCCAGGGACGTACTTCACCGGCGGAAGCGAGAAGCGTCTCGAGGACGAGGCGTGGGGCAGCGTGCGTGCGCTCGACGTGAGCACCGGCAAGACGATGTGGGATTTCAAGCTGCCGTCACCACCATGGGGCGGCGTGTTGTCCACGGCCGGAGGCCTGGTGTTCGGCGGCTCGAATGAGGGAAATGTCTTCGCGCTCGACGCCAGGACCGGTCAGGCGTTGTGGCAGTTTCAGGCCGGCGGCGCCGTCCGCGCCAATCCGATGTCGTTCGCGGTGGACGGCCGTCAGCACGTCGCAATCGCAGGGGGCCGGGCGTTTGTCGTGTTTGCCCTGGATCGATGAAGCGCGCCGGTACCCCGGCAGGCTGACCCGCTGCCACCTGAACTATAATCCTGCGTCTGCCCCTGACAACTGGTTCGCGCCTCGGTCCTTACGAAGTGCTCTCGGCCCTCGGCGCCGGCGGGATGGGCGAAGTCTATCGTGCCCGCGACACGCGGCTCGATCGCATCGTCGCGATCAAAGTCGTCGCGAGCGCGCTCGTCGATGCTCCAGAGCTCCGCGAACGGTTCGATCGTGAGGCACGGGCCGTCGCCGCCCTCAACCATCCGCACATCTGCACGCTCCATGACATCGGCCACGAGCAGGGCATCGACTACCTGGTCATGGAGCATCTCGAGGGGGAGACCCTCGCCGATCGATTGTCGAAGGGCGCGCTGCCCATCGCCGACGTGCTGCGCCACGGCATCGAAATCGCCGACGCGCTCGACAAGGCGCACCGCGCCGGCATCGTCCACCGCGATTTGAAGCCGGCGAACATCTTTCTGACGAAATCCGGCGCGAAGCTGCTCGATTTCGGCCTGGCCAAGCACGCGGCCTCCGCATCGGCCAACGCCGCCACGCTCCTGCCGACGACGCCGGCGAACCTGACCACCGCTGGAACGATCATGGGCACGTTCCAGTACATGGCGCCCGAGCAGCTCGAGGGCAGCGAGGCCGATGCGCGGACGGACATCTTCGCGTTCGGCGCCGTGCTCTACGAGATGGCGACGGGTCGCAAGGCGTTCGAGGGCAGAACGCACGCAAGCCTCATCGCCTCGATCATCGGACAGAGTCCGACGCCCGTCTCGACACTGCAGCCGGCCGTTCCACCCGCTCTCGAACGAGTCGTCCGCATCGCGCTGGCGAAGGATCCGGATGAACGATGGCAGAGCACCCGCGACATCGTTCGCGAGCTGAAGGAAGCAACCCAGCCGTCGAGCGTCACCGGGAGCGTGGTGTCCCAGCCGGCATTCGCGGTATCCCGCACGCGTGCGCGGCGCCGCGAAATCGTGGCGTGGGGGCTGGCGGCTCTCGCGTCGATCGCGGCCGTGACGCTCGGAGTGCTGCTCGTTCGCGGTCGAGGGAACGATGCCGACGCCGTCACGCGCTTCACGATCCCGCCGCCGCCGAAGGCCGAATTCTCGTCGAACACCATCCTCGCCGTGTCGCCCGACGGCCGCTGGATCGCGTTCATGGCCGCGCCAGGCACCAACGCCCCGGCAAGTCTCTGGCTGCGGTCGATGGATGCCGCCGACGCCATTCAGATCGCCGGAACGGAGGGAGCCGGCGTTCCGTTCTGGTCGCCGGACAGCCGCTTTATCGGGTTCTTCGCCGACGGCAAGTTGAAAAAGATACCGGCCGGCGGCGGGCCCCCGGTCGTCCTGTGCGATGCGCCGGTGGCCGGTACGAACCGCGGCGGGGCAGCGTGGAGCCGCGAAAACGTCATCGTGTTCCAGCCGAAGAACGATGGCCCGCTGTTCCGCGTGCCGGCTGCAGGCGGCGTGGCGACCCAGGTCACCACGCTCGATGAGTCACGCAAGGACGTCGCGCACCGCTATCCGACGTTCCTGCCCGATGCGAAGCACTTTCTCTATGTCGCCCAGCCCGGCCGCGCGATCGTCCTGGGCGCGCTGGATTCGAAGGAGACGAAGGTAATCCTCGAAGCGGACTCGAAGCCGGTGTTCGCCCAGCCCGGCTATCTCCTCTTCGTGCGGCAGACGACGCTGATGGCGCAGCGATTCAATACCAGCCGGCTCGAGCTCGAAGGCGAACCCGTACCTGTCGGACAACAGGTGCGCACGAACTCCACCTTCGGATCGGCGGCTTTTTCCGCATCCGATAACGGCCTGCTCGCGTATGGCAGCGGCCAGTCGATTCAGACCTCGCGGCTCGAATGGTTCGATCGCGACGGGCGGACCACCACAGCTCTCGACAACCAGTTCGACTACCGCGGGATCGCGCTCTCGCCCGATGGCACGCGCGGAATCGCCCACCGCCATGAGGATCCGAATGGCGGTGGCCTCTGGCTGACGGATCTCGGCCGTACGGCGACCTCGCGCTTCACGCTGACCACGTCACACGACGGCTTCCCGGTGTGGTCACCCGATGGCGTGAAGATCGCGTTTGCCACCGATCGCGACGAGCAGCGCGACGCGATTTACGTCAAAGCTGCCAACGGCGCGGGAGTCGAGGAACAAGTCCTCAAGGCGCCGAATCCGCTGCGTCCCTCGGACTGGTCGGCAGACGGCCAATGGATCGCCTACGATCTCATCGATCCGAAGGGCCCGGATATCTGGCTGCTGCCGCTCAGTGGTGACCGAAAGCCACAGCCACTGGCGACGACGTCGTTCATCGAAGCGGCGGCGCAATTCTCCCCGGACGGCCGCTATGTCGCTTATCTCTCGAACGAGTCGAGACGACTCGAGATCTACCTCCAATCCGTGACGCCGGGCGGTGGCAAGTGGCAGGTCTCGACCACGGGGGGACTCTATCCCCGCTGGCGGCGCGACGGCACCGAGCTGTACTACATGTCGCTCGATTCGGCGATGATGGCCGCATCGATCGACTTGCGTGGCAGCGCGCCGGTGATCGGCTCCCCGCAGCGGCTGTTCCAGACCCGGGCCGCCGTCACGAATTCCGGCTTTCCCTACGCCGTGACCGCCGATGGCAAGCGCTTCCTCGTCGCGCAGCAGCCGGAGCAGCAGGCCGCGACGGTCACCGTCGTCCTCAACTGGACCGCGGCGCTGCCGCGGCAGTGAGGCTGTCGGGCTCTACCCCGGCTGTCGCTCACCAAACCAGTAGCAAAGGCCATCAGGCGCGATGACGTAGAACACGTTCCAGGCGACGCCGTCGCGACGCTCGACGTCGAAGTTGGAGTGCTCCTTGTGGAGCCCGTTGGCATTGAACTCCGCGAACAACGACTCCAGGCCCTTCACGTGGAAGGCACACCCGTTCTGCGAGGGATCGCCGCCGTTTTCCGCGAGCCCGATCTGAACCTGGTCGCGCGTCAGTACCGCTGACTTGTGCGGCGCGTCGCTGCGCGATGAGACCTGGAAGCCGAGCACGGTTTCGTAGAAGGGAATCGCTGCGGCGAGATCCGGCACCGGCAGGTTCATGTTGTCACCCTGATAGCCGAATGCCTTTTCGAGCGTTGCCTGCATGATGCCTCCCTCAGCCGGGTGCGTCGATCGAGTGAACACTCACGGGCCAACAGTGGCTCCCCTTTCAGCGGATCATACAGTTGCGGCGTACTGGCGAGTAACGCCG
>CAWAXG010000013.1:0-1334326 GCA_963785755.1 uncultured Acidobacteriota bacterium
CATCTACCCGCCGGCGGTGAGGTAGCTCTGCTTCGCCTTCACCACCCGGACGGCCGATCGCTCGATCTGGCGCAGGCGCGGGGTCGGTGCCGGCCCACGCCTTGATGGCCGCGATCGCCGCGTCGATCGTGCGTGACGTTGTCCTCGGCCGTCGGCGCCCAGTCGGTGGGCGCATCGGGTGGAGGCGTGGGCTTGAACTCGATGAGATCGGCGCCGGCGGCGACGGCTTCCTGCGCGGCCTGCTCGACCGTGCGGCCGTTGTAGAGGATGGCCCCGCCGGAGAGCGTGTCGGTGACGATGACGCCCTTCCATCCGTACGGCTCCGAGCGAAGCAGCTGGTAGGCGGCGGGGGTCAGCGACGCGGGCGGTTCGGCCTCGCAGGCGTCGGGCGTCGCGTCGGCCGGGCAGGTGAGTCCGGGCACGGCGGCGTCCGACATCATCACCGCGACCGCGTCGTAGCGGTCGAGGTGCTCGTAGGGAACCAGGCTCTCCTGCTTCAGCTCCGAGAGGGGTGCGCTCACGCCGGGTGCGTCGTCGGTGTTCGACACCACCGTGCCGAGGCCGGGGAAGTGCTTCACGACCGTCCCCACCCGGCTCCTGCTCCCGCGGTGGATGCCCTGTGAGAACGCCGACGCGTACGTGACGACCGTCTTCGCATCGTCGGCGAACACCCGATCACCGAGCAGCGACGACGTCGACGTGCCGTCCGAGATGCCGAGCACCGGCGCGAAGGTCGAGGTTCGTGTTGATGCGCACGAGCGCGTGGCCGACGTCCTCGAGGTGCCGGCGCGTCTGCTTCGGTGTCCACCGTTCGCCCGGGCCGGTGCCGCTGGCCATGGAGAACGCGTCGCGCAGGTACGGGAAGTACCCCAGGTCCTCCTGCTCGGTGTGCGTGCCCGGTGGCGGCCACGTGCTGTCGACGCATTCGAAGCTGCCCCACGGCACCGGGTCCCGCTGCACGTAGCGGGGGATCGGCCCGATGTTCGTGCACCCGATCCAATCCTGCGCCTGGTCGAACGTCCGCTCGTCCGCGACCTGCACCGTGCCGCCCTCTTCGTTGACGGCGACGAACGGCGGGACGCCCGCGCGTCGCTTCCAGACCGACGTCCGCCAGCCCCGGGTCGAGGAACAACGCCTCGTTGCCCTCCTCGAGCGTGAAGCCGGCCAGGTTGTAGCGGTCGAGCAGGCTGAGGAGCTCGTCGGTCGCGGTCGCGGTCGCTCCGGTTCCACGAGGCGGCGGCACGTACCGCGGGTTGTCGACCTCCACCTCGTAGAGGATGAGCTGGCCGATCCGCTCGTCGAGTGACCAGTTGCCGACGATCTCGGCCGCGTTGCCTGGACCGCCCCCGGCCGAACCAGCCCGAGCCGAGCCGACAGCACCTGCGCTCAGGGAAGCGCCGACGATCGCGAGCGTCACTCCGAGCGCGAGGCAGCCGCGAGGTCACACGGTCGACACTAGCGGCGCGACTTTCCGCACCTCCCGAGTGCCCTCTCGACTCGGCCGGACCGCGGGATTACCGTCGCCGCATGGTGCGGCGGGGAATCGTTGTGCTCTTCGGGGATCGTCGCGGTCGTCGGCGCGAGCGCTTCGGCCACGTCCGCGGGGTTCCCACCCGGAGATCCCGGACCGACGCTGCCGACGACGACGATCCCCGTGCCGGTCCGAGCCGAGATCGACGTGCGGCCCGACTCGGGACCGGTCGGCTCGAAGCTGAAGATCCACGGCGTGTGCGGGTTCCGTTCGACACAGCTGCTCTTCGGCGTGCACGTCAAGACGGCGAGCGGTTTCCAGATCATCTGGATCCCAGAGGAATTCGCGATCCCGCACGGCCGCTTCGGGGTGTTCACGACCGGCTTCCGCTTCCCGGCGTTCGGGAACGTGCCGCCCGAGTTCGGCGGCCTCGGCCCGGTACCCGTCTTGCCGGGCACCTACTACGTCGGTGCGAGATGCGTCGGGCCCGGCGGAACCATTCCCGTTTCAGCCGTTCACGGTGACTGCTGGACGGCTCTGACACCCGAGGGTCGTCAGGTGTCGAGCGGCGCGAAGCCCTGGCGGACGATGTTCTCCGACACGACGCGGGGCTCGACGAACTGCGCAGGTAGTCGGGGCCGCCGGCCTTCGAGCCGACGCCCGACAGGCCCGAGCCCGCCGAAGGGCTGGCGGCCGACGAGCGCGCCCGTGATCGCCCGGTTGACGTAGAGGTTGCCGGCGCGGAGCTCCTCGATCGGCGCGCCGGATGCGTGCCGGTGAGCGGGAGAACACGCCGCCGGTGAGCGCGTAGTCGGTGGCGTTCGCGAGCGCGAGCGCGTGGTCGAAGTCGTCGGCGCGCAGGCACGGTGAGCACCGGGCCGAAGATCTCGTCGGTGGCGAGCGGGCGCGTCGGGCCGGTCGGTGACGACGACGGTCGGGCCCGACGAACCACCCGCCGTCGGGCAGGTCGTCGCGCTGCAGCAGCACGTCTCCCTCGCCGGGGCGCGTCGGCCTGCGTAGCCGCGGCACGCGCGTCGAGGGCGTCCTCGTCGATGAGCGGGCCGACGACGGTGCGGAGCTCGCGCGCGGTGGCCGATCGGGACCACGCGCGGTCGCGCCCACGACCCGTTCGACGAGCTCGTCGAACCGCTCGCCGACGCCGATCAGCCGCGACGCCGCCGAGCACTTCTGCCCGGCGTACGCCGAACGCGCTCGTGCACGATCGCCGGGGACGGCGACGTCGAGGTCGGCGTCGGTGTCGACGACGATCGCGTTCTTGCCGCCCATCTCGGCGACGACGCGCTTGACGTGGCGTTGACCCTGCCGGTGGCGAGCCGCCGCCCGCACGATGTCGAGGCCCACCGCCTTCGAGCCGGTGAACGCGACGAACGACACGTCGGGGTGCGCGACGAGTGCGGCGCCGACCTCCTCGCCCGACGCCGGGCAGGAACGCCAGCACGCCGGGCGGCAGCCCCGGCCTCGAGCAGCACCTCGACGAGGCGCAGCGCCGATGCCGGGCGTCTGCTCGGCCGGCTTGAACAGCACGGCGTTGCCGGTGACGAGCGCCGCGCGTGACCATGCCGCACGGGATCGCGAGCGGGAAGTTCCACGGCGCGATCACCGCGCCGACGCCGCGGGGCTGGTAGCGGTACGCGTTCGCCTCGCCGGGCACCTGAGTGGACGGGGCCGCCGCGCGGCGAGCGCAGCGCGGCTCCGTCCGTAGTACTCGCAGAAGTCGATGGCCTCGCACACGTCGGCGTCGGCCTCGGGGACGGGCTTGCCGGCCTCGAACACGATCGAGCGCGGCCAGCGCGTCGCGGTCGCGGCGCATGATCGCCGCGGCGCGGAACAGCACCGCGGCGCGCTCCCGCCACGGCGTCGCCCGCCAGGCGACGAGCGCGCGCTGCGCGCGCGTCGATCGCCGCGTCGACGTCGTCCGCGGTCGCGCAGCGCGCTGGTGCACACGACCGTCGACGGGTCGCCCGGGTCGACCGACGCGAGCTCGCCGCTGTCCGCGCGCGGCGTCGCCGGCGATGCGGACCGGCGCGTCGAAGCGGAAATCGATGCGCGGCTCGCTGCACCGCGGCGAGGAGACGAGCGCGCGGCGCCGGGCGGCGCAGCTCCGCGACGCGGCTCGTTCGTGAACGGGGTCGGGTGCGGACGCGGTCGGTGGGGGGCCGCGACCGGAGCGTGTCGGCGCGGTCGGGCGCGGGAGCGCCTCGGCGTCGACCGCAGGCGGCTGCACGAGCTCGTCGAGGTCGTGCGCCCTCGGCGAAGCGCCGGCGCACGAAGCTCTCGTTCGAGGTGTTCTCGAGCAGGCGGCGCACGAGATACGCCATGCCGGGCACGAGCTCGCCCACGGGCGCGTACGACGCGGACGCGCGTGCCCGATCGCGCACGAGCGCGGCGTGCACCGGCTCGGCCATGCCGTACAGCAGCTGGAGCTCGATCGCCGTCGTCGTCGAGACCCTGCGGCGCGCGCGGCGACGATCCCGTAGGCGAGGCTGCGCACGTTGTGGCGTGGCGAACGCCGGCCGGATCGCGCCCGCGGCGTCGACCATGGTCCGCACGCAGCGCTCGAAGCTCGCGTCGGTCTCCGGCTTCTCGGCGAACACGGGCGACGGCCAGCCTTCGGCCTGGCTCGCGAGCGTCTCGGCGTCCCAGTAGGCGCCCTTCACGAGCCGGATCCGCAGCGGCGTGCGCAGCTCGGCGCGGGACCACGCGACGAGATCGGTCAGGTCGGCATGCGCGTCTCGCCGGTACGCCTGCACGACGCAGCCCAGCTGCACGTCGGGGAAGCGCGCGCCGAGGGCACGGAGGAGCGTGAAGGCGAGATCCTTGGTGTCGTCGTGCTCGGTGTCGAGGTGCACGGTGGCGCCCGTCACGCGGGCGCGCTCGCACGACGGGGGCGAGGCGTGCGAGTGCCGCCTCGATGCCCTCGTCGGCGGTGAGCGGTCGGAACAGCGGCGACAGGGCCGAGGGCTTCACCGAGACGTCGACGCGGGGGAGGGCGCCCCACGGGTCGTGCTCGAGGTGCGGCTGCGCGGGCCAGCCGGCGCGTCGCCGCCACCAGCGTGTCGAGCAGCTCCCGCACCCGCCGGGCGTAGTGGTCGGCCTCGGCCTCGGTGACGGTGTGCTCGCCGAGCAGGTCGACGGTGCTCGCCTGGCCGCGCCGCCACAGGCGCGTCAGGCGCGGGACCGCGGCGCCCGGCGTCTCACCGGCGATGAACTGGCGGGCCATGCGGCGGATGTTGCGCCGGACGACCGCGGCCGTGACCTGCGCACCGAACGGCACGTGCTCCGCCAGCTCGACGCCGAGGTCGAGCGCGCGCGGCACCGGGATGCCCTCGAAGTACTCGTCGACGTGACGCAGCACGTCGGCGTCGTCGGTGCACGCGGGGAACACGTCGACCAGCCGGAACAGCTGCGTCTTGAAGTCGGGATGGGTGAGCGCCCAGTCGAGCATGCGCTCGCTCCACCCGCCGAGGCGGAACACATGCGCGTGCTCACCGCGCCCGGCCTCCGCGATGCCGCGCGCCAGCGCTTGCACCTCTGCTTCGAACGCCCGCGTGACCGCAGGCTACTCAGAGCGCCGCGTCAGCCGGTGAAGCGGATGGCGTCGGCAGTGAGCGCGTCAGCCGGGGGTGCGGTGGGGACGTCGTCGCGTCCACGTCCGTTGCCGTCGCCGTCGCCGCGGTCCGCGGTGTTCGTGAGGGAGAACGTGACCGTGGGGCTGCCGCTCGCGGTGACGGTGAACGATCCGGGGATGCCGTTGGCGGTGAGCACCGAGCTCGACGCGATCCCCGATGCGCTCGTGACGTCGGTGTCGATGTTCGTGCCGGTGTCCGCGAACGTGCCGCTGGGTCCGCTCGTCGGCGCAGTGAACGTCACCGTGTGCCCGGCGATCGGATCACCCGACGTGTTGTCGACGACTGTCACGACAAGTGGCGCGAAGTCGTGGTGGACCTCGACCGACTGGCCGTCGCCGCCGCGGATCGTGAGGTCGAGGACACAGGACACGTCGCCGGGCGTGTAGCTGACGCCGACGAACCCGACCCCTGGCGTGTCCGCGGTCGCGAACGTGGCCGCGGTCGCGCCGGGATCGGCGAAGCTCGAGCCCGCCCCACCGCCGCCGCTGCCTGCGATCGAGCCCTGGTCGCCGCCCCCGCCACCGCCCCCGCCGCCGAACTCGCCGCCGCCGCCGCCACCGCCGCCCAGGACGATGAAGGACTCGCTCCCCGAGGGGCCCCCCTCGCCGCCCTGGCCCGCAGTGCCGTCCTCGCCGTCCTCGCCGTCGTCATGGGTCCCCGCGCCCCCGAGCCCTCCGGCGCCGCCGAGCTCGCCGGGGCCGCCGCCGGTCCCCGGCTGCTCCGCGTCGTCGGGACTGCCGTCCTGACCGAACGCGCCGGTGCCCGCATTGGCGTCGCCGCCGTTGCCGCCTGTTGCGGCGCCGGTCCCCAACGAGCCGGCCCCGCCGCCGCCCGCGCCGATCACGAGCGGGGTGCCGCCTTGGCTCACGGAGGACGCGCCGCCGCCACCGCCGCCACCGATCGTCCAGAACAGGAAGGGGTGCTCCGAGACGGCACCGTCGCCGCCCCCGGGTGTGCCGCCCGAGCCCGAGGCCGACACGCCGTACTGGCCCCCGGCACCGGGCGTGCCGACAACCACGTCGTAGGTGCCGCTGACCGCGAGCGTCGCGTCCACTTCGCCACCGAACCCGCCCGGTACGGCAGGGTCACCGTGCCCGACGTCGTCCGGTTGCCCGGCCGGACCACCCGAAGCGCCGACGACGGTGAACGTCGCGGATCGCACGCCGGCCGGCACCGCCCACGTGCTCCCGAGCACCGTCTCGTGGACGACGCCGGTCACGCAGGTGGTGTCGCCCGATGTGTAGGTCGCGGTCACCGATCCGTCACCCGTGCCCGACGCCGTCGCTGCGCTCTCGCCCGTCGCACCGAGCGCGACGAAGCTCGCCCCCGCGCCGCCGCCTCCGCTCCCGCCTGCGATCGCGTCGTTGTTGCCGGCGCCGCCGCCGCCTCCAGCGCCGACCCACCCACCGCCACCGCCGCCGCCGCCGATCTCGAGGGGGAAGGTCGATCCCACCGCGCCTCCGTCGCCGCCGTCCGGGGACGTGCCGTCTCCGCCCGCCGTGCCGGTGCTGTCGGTGCCGACGCCGCCCGCGCCCCCGAGCGGGGCGCCGTCGCCTCCGCGTCCTCCGAGCCCGGGCCACTGCGCGTCGGTCAAGAACGCCTGCTGGCCGGTCCCGCCGGTCGACTGGCCGAACGCATCGCCGCCACGCCCGCCGTGTCGGATCCCGCCGATGCCGCCGCCGGCGCTCGCACCGCCACCCCCGCCGCCACCGGCGACGATCAACGCCTGCGCGCCGAGCACGACGGACGACAGCCCACCCCCGCCGCCGCTGCCCGTCCCGACCGTGCCGTCGTTCTCGCCGACGCCGTCCCCGCCCGCGCCGGGCGCGCCGCCCGCGCTCTGCGACGCGCCCACCTCGTCGCCGGAATGACCGGCACCGCCGACGATCACGGTCACGGTGCCGCTCACGGGGAACGTCGCGGTGACGGCCGCGCCCTTGCCGCCCGGGCGCATCGCTCGCGCCGGCCAGATCGGATCCGGCGCCACCCGACCCGCCGGTCACGGTGAAGGTGACGCACGAGACGCCGGCAGGCACGGCCCAGCTGCCGGTGCTCAGCGTCTCGGTGGTCGACCCCAAGCCCGCACGAGCCTGGCCGGTAACCGCGGCTGCGCCGAGCACCGCGATCATGACCGCGACGATCCGGCTGACGACGCCCCGGTGCACCACGGTGACGCTACTGCGAGCGACGCGCTTCCGAGAGCCGACCTTCAAACCGTCGAGGGTCAGGCTTCGCGCTCGTGAGCGCAGGCTATTGCAGCTGGCCGTAGGTGTTGCAGAGCCCGTACGCGGTGATCATGAGGAACGCGAGGATCACGACGCCGATCACGCGGCGGCGCCACCCGCGCAACGGGGCCGCGGCGACCATCGGCGCAGGCATGTACCAGTCGGGGAGCAGACTGGCGCGACCGTCGCCGAGCACCTCCGAGAGGGCGACGGCGTCGCGGTCGAGGGGCGCGTCGGGGTCGGCTATAAAACGGAGGAATTACGCGGAAAATCGAAGAGGGGGAACACCCGCGTTGGGCCCTGTTCCCCTTCCTGTTCCTCCCGCGAGCTGCCGGAAACATCCTCAGTGAAAGAGGGGGCCGGAGGCGGTGCGTGTCTGTCGTTTGATCGTCGGGATAAAATCGCGCGATCTCAAAGACCGCCAGGGAGTGGACGATGCGGATATCAATGTCTTGCACGGCAATCTTGGCGTACGTGGTTATGGGCCACCCGCCGCCGGCGGTGGCACAGGTCGATCAACAGCGCGCACAGGAGTACTTCAAGGAAGCCCGCGCGCTCTGCGAGCGCGACGGCGGCCGTCTATGGGGCGTGTCGCTGTGCGGGCCGATGGTGATCGCGGACGCCGCCACCGGGACGATCGCGACGAGCCAGCCGGCGCCAGCCGGTGACCGTCCCCGCGTGATCGGCTTCGTGAACGCGCCGGTGCAGTGGGGTGGCACCACGTGGTCCGCGTACATCTGGCAGATGATCCCCAAGGATGATCAGGCGGAGCGCGGGCGGCTGTTCATGCACGAGCTGTTTCATTGCATCCAGCCCCGCCTCGGGCTGATGGCTCCGAGAGCCGGCGCCGGCGAAAACAGCCACCTCGATTCGCTGGAGGGCCGCTACTGGATGCGGCTCGAGTGGCGGGCCCTGGCGCGGGCGCTTGGCGCCTCTGGCGCGGCGCGCACGTCCGCCATTGCGGACGCGCTGGCGTTTCGTGCGGCGCGGCACCAGCGTTTCCCCGGCGCCGCGGCAAGGGAGCACATCGTCGACATCAACGAGGGGATCGCGACGTACACGCAATATGTGATCGGGTCGGAGGGTGCGCAGGACGCGATCCGGAACGCGGTGGTCGGACTGGCGGGCGGCGGAGTCGGGCACATCTTTCGTCCGGACGTTCGCGTACGCGTCTGGAGCTGGTTACGGGCTGTTGCTCGACGCGTTGTCTCCAGGCTGGCATCGAAAGATCACGGCTGCGAGCGATGTTGGCCAGCTGCTGTCCGCGGCGGCTGGCGTGACCGCGGCGCCGGACGCGGTCGCCGCGGCTGCCCGCTATGACGGCGCGCAGGTGCGCGCTGCCGAAGAGCAGCGCGATCGCGAGCAGCAGGCGATCATCGCCGAGCTGCGCCGCCGCTACGTCGACGGGCCGGTGCTCATCGTGCCGAGAGCCGGGCGCGGCAGCAGCAACAACATGGGGGCCACGGTCATTCCCGGCGCGGGCACGGTCTTCCGGGCAATGGCGAACAAAGGCGCATGGGGATTTTTCGATGCGCAGGGCGGCGCGCTGGTCTCGGCCGATGAAGAGACGATATCGCTGCCGGCGCCGGTCGTCGTCGATGCGACGACGCTGAAGGGTGATGGCTGGACGGCGACCGTGGGTCCGGGGTGGACCGTGCAGCCGGGCCCACGACCGGGATCGTTCCGCGTCGTGCGGCAGCCATGACCAAAATGGCACTCGCTTGCGTTCGTCGGTCGCGCTGCTCGCTCTCGTCGGGTGCGTCCAACCTCAACAGCATCCATATCTCACAGTTCTCATTGACCTAAGGGCGGGCATCCCCACTCTCGCGTACGCGACGAGCGAGGGCTGAGGACCTCGCCAGCGCGGCAAACGCTCGGCGTCACCCCGCGGGCAACCAATTCACCCCGGCGCCCGTCTAAGCGTGAACATATCCGAAATGGACATGTTCACATGCTCAAACCCATCCCACTGCACATCCTGATCGCGCTCGCTGACGGCGACCGCCACGGCTACGCCGTGATGCAAGCCATTCGTGAACAATCCGGTGGTGAGGTACGCGTCCAGACCGCATCGTTCTATCGTCACCTCGCCATGCTCATCGACGAAGGGCTCGTCGCCGAATCGGCCAGCCGCCGTGACGGAGATGACCCCCGGCGAGGGACGTACTACCGGATCACGCCGCGAGGCAGGCAGGTCCTCGCTGCCGAGAAACAGCGGCTGCTGGATCTCGTCTCTCAGATGAAAAAGATCCGCTTGTCCCCGCGAAAGGCGGACGCATGAAGCTCTTCGACTGGTTGCTCGCCGTCTACCCGCGCGGGTTTCGTGAGCGATTCGGCGCCGGAATGCGCGCGGCCTTTACAGAGGACTACGCGCGTGCCCGCGCGAGCGGCCGGCTCGCCGGTCTGCTCTTTGTCACAACTACCATCCCTCGCGCGCTCTGCTTCGGGTTCGTGGAACGGCTTCCTCGAGCAGCGACGATTCGATCGTTCGTGTCGGTCGATGTGCGCGATGCCGTGCGTTCCCTCTGGGCCACAAAGCTGGTGACCGCCGTGGCCATTTTGTCGTTGGCGCTTGGAATCGGCGCGAATACCGCACTGTTTTCGATCCTCAACAGCCTGGTGATCAGGCAACTGCCAGTTCGCGAACCGCAGCAGCTGGTGATGATTGGCCGCACCGATTGGACGAACCCGATTTGGGAACAACTGCGCCAGCGCCAGTCCGAGCTGTTCGAGAGCGCGTGTGCATGGTCGTTTCAGCGGTTCAATCTGTCGGATGCAGGACGTTCGGATCCCGTTGACGGCGCTTATGTCAGCGGAGGCCTGTTCCTCACCCTCGGCATCAAGACGGTCGCGGGCCGCCCACTCACACCAGGCGACGATGTGCGTGGCGGCGGAGCCGATGGCCACGTGGCCGTCATCAGTTACCGCTTCTGGCGGCAGCGGTTCAGCGGTGCGCGCGACGTACTCGAACGGCAGCTGACCCTCAACCGTGTGCCGTTCAGGATTGTCGGCGTTGCGCCCCGAGGATTCGAAGGCCCCGAAGTTGGACAGGCGATGGACGTTTTCCTGCCGCTCGCATCCGAGGCCGCGATTCGAGGGCCTGAGTCGGCGCTGGACCGTCGATCCAGTTCGTGGCTGCAGGTAATGGCCCGGCTCAGGGCGGATCAAAGTGTGGAAACAGCCACCGCAGCGCTCAACGCGGCCCGTCCGGCAATTCGCGAAGCGACTCTACCACTGGACTTCAACGCTGAGTACCGCGCGGGCTATTTGACTGGTAAGGATGACTTCGCGCTGGTGCCGGCCGCGACGGGCGTCTCGAGCCTCCGCAATCGCTTCCAGGAGCCACTGACGATCATCATGGTCGTCGTGGCGGCCGTTCTCCTCATCGCTGCCGCGAATATCGGCAATCTCATGCTGGCGCGCGCCAGCGCGCGTCGGCACGACATGAGCCTGCGCCTGGCACTCGGCGCGTCGCGTGCCCGCTTGGCCTGCCAGCTTTTGGTGGAAAGCCTGCTGCTGTCAGCCGTCGGTGGAATCGCGGGACTTGTGCTGGCTGAATTCGGCGGCGCGTTCCTGGTTCGCCAACTGGGATCAGAGGCTCGGCTCAGTCAGCCTGGATCTGCCTGTGGATTGGCGCGTGCTGGGATTCACGGCGGCTGCCGCCATCGGGGCCACGCTGCTCTTCGGGCTGGCTCCGGCGCTCGGACTCCGCGGTGTCGAGGCGAGCGAGGCGCTGAAGGAGCACAGTCGGACTGTCGCCGGCGATCGCCGAGCCGCGCTTCGAAGCGCGCTGGTCGTCACGCAAGTCGCCGTGTCGTTCGCACTCGTCGCTGGCGCCGGCCTGTTCGTGCGCACGTTTTCCACACTGATGACCACGCCGTTGGGCTTTGAACCGACGAGGCTCTTGATCGTCAGCGTCGATCCGCGGCGCAGTGCTGCTGCGCGTGAGGACCCGATTGATCTTGCCCGGCGCGTCACTGACGCCGCGGCGGACGTGCCCGGTGTCTCGCGGGCGTCGCTGTCATATCTGACGCCGATGAGCGGACGAGGCTGGACCCACCGGGTGCACGTCTCAGACGGACCGACACTGCCGCCGGCCGATCAGGTCACTGCGGTGAATGCCGTGGCACCCGGATGGTTCGAGACGTATGGCATGCGCCTCCTCGCAGGCCGCGATTTTGCCGCCTCGGATCGAGCTGGGAGTGAGCCGGTCGTCATCGTCAACGAAGCGTTCGCCCGTCGATTCGTCGGGTCGCGGAATCCGCTCGGGCAACGAGTACGCGGTGTCGGCCTCGGCCGCTTGAAGGAGTCCGTGATCGTCGGCGTGGTCAACGATGCGATCTATCGAACGGCGCGTCTGGGGATCTTTCCGACGATGTATCTGCCGATGGGACAGGCGGACCTGTTCGGTTCAGGGTTCGCGGTCACGGTAAAGCTGGTCTCCGGCCGTCCCTTCGTCGAGAACAGCCTGGCGGACGCCCTGCTCCGTGAGAATCCCGAGCTGACGTTCTCGTTCCGCGATTACGGCGCTCAAGTACGAGCCACCATGGCCCAGGAGCGGCTCGTTGCCATGTTGTCCGGATTCTTCGGTGTGCTTGCGTTGCTTCTGGCCGCGCTGGGGCTTTATGGCGTCGCCTCATACTCCGTCAACCGCCGGCGGCCCGAACTCGCGCTGCGTATGGCGCTCGGCCAGAGCGCTGGAGGTGTGGTGCGACTCGTGCTCGGCAGGGTCGGTAGCTTGATCGCGTGTGGCGCAGCTATCGGTATCGTCCTGAGCCTCTGGGCCGCACAATTCGTCCGCGGCCTGATGTTTGGCGTAGACGCGCGAGATCCGATCACACTCGCCGGTACCGCGTCCGTTCTCGCGGGAGTCGGGCTGTTTGCTGCGTGGCTGCCGGCGCGAAAGGCCTCACGAGTCGATCCCGCCATCACGCTCAAAGGTTGAACCGCACCGTCGCGAGCGCAGATGATGCCGCCCGTCGGATACCGTCAACTCTCCAGCGGTCGGTAACAGACGCCGACCGCAATCGCCGTAACGGCGGAGTTCGCCTGAGAGGCGGTCGAGCTCGAACACGCCGAAGCGAACGACGTGCGAGGTCAGGTATCGGCATGGACCCGCATTAATTCCCTACGCAGCGCGCTCGCGACCCTACCCTGTTCACGGTCGCAGACGCGAGTCAGCCCCGCGGGTAAATTCTTTGCCGGCAGCAAGTTGGCAAGTCACACGCAAATCAGCGGCGAATCACTGGCATGGTGCGGCCTGGCGTGAGTGAATGGCGGCGGAGGTCAGCATGCGCAGCCATTTCGTCGTCGCCCTCGTTTTCGCACTCGGTCTGGGAGCTCGCGGGAACCCGGCATCCGGGATCCCGACGGCTCAGGACGTGCCACCCATCCAGGGGGCGCCCGGCTGCCTTCAGGATTTCCCATCGCTGGCATCCCCCGACGCGCGCGCGACGGTGATGATGTGCGGCCTCGACAATCCCCGCGGCCTCGCCTTCAGCGACCTTGCCTTGTATGTGGCCGAGGCTGGACGCGGAGGCCTGGACTTTCCCCTCATCGACCGCAAGTGTTTCGTGGGCCAGGCGGGCGGCAATCGGTGTTTTGGCCCGAACGGAGCGATCAGCCGGTTGTGGAACGGCGTGCAGGAGCAGATTGCGAAAGAGTTTCCATCGCACGCCGGCGGTTCAGGACAGAATGCGATCGGTCCGAACGACATCGCCATTCTCAACGGCCCGGGCCCGCGGTTCGGGCTCGAACAACCGGGCGAGGCGCCCGATTGCGCGGCAGGTTGCGCCTACGTCGCGATCGGCCTGCAGCAGCCTCCAGCCATTCGTGAGCTGCTGATCGACGGCGTTCGTGTGTTCGCCGACTTCGCCAAGCTCGCACGCATGAATGCGGACGGCGCCTGGGGATACGTCGCGGATCTCGGCGCGTACGAGACGGCACACGATCCAGACCAGATCTTCCAGGACCCACCCAAGATTGACACCAATCCCTACGGCCTCCTCGCGGAGCCCGGCGGCGAATCGGTGCTGGTCATCGACGCCGGAGCGAATTCGCTGTTGCGGGTCGGCGCCGCCGCAGACCGCTCTGCGCGCGATGGCATGGGCATCTCCACGCGCGCTGTGTTCGCGCCGCATCCGACCGCCGCGGATGACGCCGTTCCGACCTCGGTCGCCGTCGGTCCAGATGGCGCGCTCTACGTCAGCGAGCTATCGAAATTACCGATAACCGAGGGGATCGCCAACGTCTACCGCGTCACGCATGGCGCGTCTCCCCAGGTCTGCGTCAGCGGTTTCACACAAATCATGGACGTGGCCTTCGACGATGCCGGTGACCTTTATGTGCTCGAGTTGCGTGGATTGCTCACTCGTGTGACACCCGCGGTTGGTGTCGGGCAGGACCTGTGCGCGCGATACGCCGGCGGCACCCGTTCCGTGGTCGCCAGCGGCTTCAGCTTCCCGACGTCGGTCGCGATTGGTCCCGACGGGGCGTTCTACGTATCCAACCGCGGCACCTCCGCGAGGGTTGGGCAGGTCATCCGCATCCAGCGCTGAATTTGAGGATCTGGAAGGACTGATCGGGAAGTCACTCCTCCAAAGCCAATCAGACCTTCCCTAAACTCCTATTCCCGCAGCCACTTGGCAAGTCACACCCAAGCCAGCGGCGAATCACTGGCGGGCCGCGGCTTCGGGTGCGTCAATGGCGACGGAGGTCAGCATGCGCATGCATTTGGTAGTCGCACTTGTTCTTGTATTGCTCACTCCCTCGGCGGTGGACGTGGGCGCATCCTGGGTCCAGGAGAATAGAGGGTCGAGGATCGCGTTCACCCGGCTGCGCGAAGACGTCAATCGGCCCGGCAGTCATTTCCAGTTCGAGGCTGAAATCTGGATGATGAACGGCGACGGCAGCGAGCCGACGCGGCTGACGTATAACGCCACCGACGATCTTGGCGCGACCTGGTCGCCGGATGGACGAACGATCGCATTCTACGGGACGCCGTTTGGCCCGGATGCCGAGGGCGAACCCGTCGCGATCGGTCCGCCGAATGTGTTTCTGATCGACATGGCGAGCAGGTCCCAGCAGCTATTGACGCCAATGCGTGGACGCTGGCCCAGCTGGTCGCCCGACGGACACCGTATCGCGTTCGACAATGGCGGTCCAGCAGGTGGCGACATCTTCGTGATCAATGTCGACGGCACAGGATTGCAACAACTCACTGACGACTTCGCTTCCCGCAACATCCGGCCTGACTGGTCCCCGGACGGACGAGAGATCGCCTTCACGAGCAGACGGGACGGCAATGACGAAATCTACGTGATGAATGCTGACGGGTCGAATCGCGACAACCCGCTCAGGCTGACGTTCAACCTCTTCGCGGACAACGCGCCGGACTGGTCCCCTGACGGTCGCCGGATCGTCTTTCAGAGCAACCGCGACGGGAACGACGAGATTTACGTCATGAATGCCGACGGCAGCGGCGGCTTGCGCCGGCTCACGACCTACCCGGGACGGGATCTGGATGCGGACTGGTCTCCCGATGGGCGCACGATTGCCTTCGAGCGAGACCTCGAGCCAATAGCGGCGCGGATCATCCAGGTGTTCGTCATCGACGCCGACACACCGGACGCCGAAGCCGTGCCGCTGACGATGCTCCCGAGTGAAAACGGCCACCCGGGATGGGGCCATGGACGCGCAGTGAGGCAGGTCAGATAGTTCTCCGGCAACATTATGAAGAGGCCTTGAAGACGACCGGGAACGCGGCGGCGATCAGCGCGAGACGCGGAAGCGCGGCTCTGCGGCAATGGTTCTGAATGGCGGCTTTTGGTCGATCAGGGCAGCTCGCAAACGGGCTCGTCAAAACAGGAACTTTACGCCGAACTGCATCTGTCGCGGCGTGCTCACGGTCGACCTGATCGTGCCGAAATCGGTGCTTCCCAACTCTGCATTCGGCAGACCGAAGGAGGGATGGTTCGTGAGGTTGAACACCTCCCAGCGAACCTGCAGCCGGCGAGTACCTCCAAGGCGAATCTCTTTCGTCAGGCCGGCGTCGAGATTGAAGTATCCAGGACCAAGCAGAGTATTTCGCCCGAGGTCCCCGTAGCGGTAAGACCCGTCGGCGTTCTGCGGTATCGCGAACGCCGCGGGAGTCAGCCATGCGTCAGCCGTCGGATGCGCCACGGTTGGATCACCCACCAGATCGGGCCGCCACACGCTGCTGCCGACCGTGACGCCGAGGCGGTTCGTGGGGTCGAGCACCGTGACGTCGAAGTAGGCCCCTGACTGCGCCGAGACGATCGCCGACACCTGCCAGTCGCCGAGCAGGAGACCGAGAGGACCTCCGCTCTGCAGCCAGCGGCGACCGGCACCGAACGGGAGATCGACGCCGGCGTGTGCGACCAGCCGATGCCGCCGATCGAAGCCTGAGTTCCCCCGATCGCCGCGAAGGTTGCGCCAGTCCTGGATCACCACGTTCCCTTCGCCCCCGGCGAGTTCAAGCACGTCGTCGATCGAGTGGCTCCAGGTGTAGGAGAGCGAGCCTTGCCAACCGTGGCTCAGGCGCTTGTCCATCGTGGTCTGCAGGCCGTGGTAGCTGGCACTCCCCAACGAGTCAGCCATCGTGATCGCACCGAGCGACGGAATCATCCTTCGTTCGCGTTCGGTGCGGCTGTCGCCGGGTCCCGCGGCGTTCACGTTGTAAAGGCGTTGCAGGTGACGCGACGATGAGCCCACGTACGCGGTCGTCACGACCCACGATGGCCCGAGCTGCCGCTGTACGTTCAGATTCCACTGCGAGATCGTGGGGGTGGTGAAGTCCGGGCTCCAGATGCTCCACGAAAGATCGGTGGGCATCTGCGTTGAACTTCCGAGCAGACTTCCATCGATCCCGTCCCCGAGCTGGCCGGCCGACCTTGTCAAGGTAGAGGGCACGGTCACCTCGCGTGACTCGGGCCAGTTGTTGAGGAGGTGCACGGCCGGGCCGACACCTTTCGGCGTTCCGTAGAACAGGCCCCACGCCGCTCGGGCCGTCCACACCTGGGCGGGTTGGTACGCGAGGCCGATCCGCGGCGCCCAGTTGTTGGTATCGGTTCGAACGAGCGCCCGATCCGACCACGACCGGCCGAACTCCCCGGCCCGGATCACCAGCACCTCGGGAAACACTGAGGGATCGAGTGCGCTCATACGATCGAGGGTGTCGAACCTGGGGCTCGCCAGCTCATATCGCAGTCCCAGGTTGAGCGTCAGCTGCCGGGCGATGCGCCAGTCATCCTGCGCGTAGAACATGTAGTCCCGCTCACGCAGGTTCCCGAATTGGACCGTGCTGACCTGGCGACCGCTGGTCATACCCAGCAGAAAGTCACCGAAACTCGAGCCCGTGAACCTGCCATTGAAGGTGAAGATGCCGCGGGCGAACTGGGCGCCGATGCTGTCGGACCGGACCCAGCGCAGGTCCGCGCCTGTCTTGATCGTGTGCGCGCCCCTGGCGATCGAAAGATTGTCGAGCACCTGGAACGTTCCCGCCGTCTTGTCGTTCGGGTTGAATTGGAACTCACCGAGCGGCGCGTACGAGAGGGCTCCGCCCAGATTGATGCGAGAGAGCCCTTCGATCGCCGATGGGCTCTCGACGTGCAATCCGTAATCCTCATTCGGATAGCCACGGCCAAGCGGTTGCTTGTTGGTCCTGAGGCTATTGACGCCCAGCCGTATTTCGTGGACGACGGATGACCCGAAGACATGCGTTTCCGAGAGTGCGACGTTATACGCCGTGTTGTCATCACGCGCGAAGTCGTTGTTGCCGCCGCCGATGCCAGGCGCCGGAAACGAACCGAGCCGCTCGCCGCTGAAGTCCATCCAGCTGCCGCGGACGAACATGCGGTCCCGCGAAGAGAACATGTGGTCCAGTCGCACGTCGTACTGGCTCCTCAGCCGCTCGTGTGCGGGGTTGGACGAGTGATTGGCACGCGTGGTCCCCTCGAAGTTCGGTGTGGGCCAGAGACCCAGCAGCCGCGCTGCGACCGCATCCCATCGGTCGCGCGGGATGGTGTTTCCTGGAAAAGGAGCGGAGGTCGCCGGATCGCGGACGACGACAACCCTCGGGTCGAACATTCCGTCTCGTTCGCCGAGCGCCGGCACCGTCAGGAGACGGTTCTCCTCGGTGTTCACGCTGCTGATTTCAAGGCTGGCGAAATAGAACGTGCGACTCTTGCGGATCGGCCCGCCGATCGTGAATCCGAATTGGTGCTGTTGGAGCGCGTTCGGGTCCGCTTTGCCGTCACCCGACCGATCGAAGTAGTCGAAGGCGTCGCGCGCGTCGAAGATGTCATGGCGGAAGAATTCGTGCGCCGTGCCCTGGATGACGTTGGTTCCCGATTTGATGCTGACGTTGACCACGGCTCCGGCGCCGCGTCCGAACTCGGCGGTGTAGTTGCTCGTTTGAACCTGGAACTCCTGGATCGCATCGATGTTCGGCACCAGTACCTGCGCCTTGCGATCCTGGATGCCCATCACCTGCGAGTTGTTGTCGACGCCGTCGAGCAAGAAGTTGTTCTGGACCGCCCATTGCCCGTGACTGTTGAAGCCGGATTCCCGTTGGACGTGGCCGAACGCGGGCAGAACTCCTGCGGCGAGCGTCGCCAACTGCGAAAAGTTCCGGCCGTTCATCGGCAGCTGCTCGATCAGCGAAGCGCCGATTGTGTGCGACAGCGAGGACGTGTCGGTCTGGAGGAGCGGAGCCGGACGCCGAACCGCAATCGTATCGTTGACGGCTCCCAGCTCGAGCTGAACGTCCAGCCGCGCGCGGGTGTTCGCGTGAACCTGGATCACGTCGCTGGCCGCCCGTCTGAATCCCGGCACTTCGATCGAGACCCGGTACAGTCCGATGACGAGCGGGGCCAGCACGTAGTGGCCCTCGGCATTCGTCCTGGTCTGGATGGTCACCCCGGTGTCGGCCGTGGCCGTGATGGTGACGGCGGGTACGATCGCCCCGGTCGGGTCCGTGACCAGGCCCGCGATCATCCCCTGATCCTGCTGCGCGGAAGCCGCCGCGACCGACAGGGCCAGCCACCAGAGGCCGAGCGCGAGGCGCGTCAGAGTCCCACCTGGCGGATCACGGCCTGGAACGCCGGTTCCGACGCGATCGTCTTGAACGGCGCATGCTGGTCGTGCAATTCGACGGCTCGGTCCTCGAATGCGCGCTGCAGAGCAGCCAGTGCCGGCGCTTTCTCCCCCAGTGCATCGTGAATCAGGGCAGTGCCGAACCACGACACGTACTGCTCGCGCCGGTGAGCCTCCAGTTCCTTCAGCACGGCGCGCGCATCGTCGGTGCGCCCAGCCGCGGCGTACGCGTAGCCCAGGTACGCCTCGTGCCTGGTAATGTGGCCTGCCACCGGTCGTGCGGCGATTTCGAGCTCACGAATCGCGTCGGTCCAGCGGCCCATTGCGAGGAAGGTTGCGCCGAGCTCAAAATGGACGCGCGGACGTCCAGGGCTCATCTCGAGCGCATGACGCAACTCGGTAATCGCACGGTCATACTGACCTGTTGCGCGATATGCAGTGCCGACGGCTATCTGCGCACCGAGCGATAGCGGATCGAGCTTGCGGCCGCGTTCAGCCATTGCGATGGCCTCGTCGAACCGTCCACGCCGGCGGAGCGAGCGGGTGAGCGCCGTGCTGAAGTCGCCTCGGCCTCCTTCCAGCTCGGCCGCCCGGTCCAAATGCCTTGTGCCCTCCTCTCTCCGCCAGTGATAGAGGACAAGGACCTGCCCGAGTACCGATATGCGCCCGGCCAAGAGTGTCATCGAGCTGGAGAGCGCGGCGCGCTGCCGCTTCCGCTTTCGGAATCACTTCGTGCGGCGACAGCGGACCGGCATAGAGCAACTGCAGCTGAGCGAACGCCAGTGCCGCATGGGCCTGAGCAAAATCCGGCTGCAGCCCGATGGCCTCTTCGTAATACGCCGTCGCTCGTCGAAATCCTTCATATTGCGGCTGCCCCTGGGCCTGCATTCCCTTGAGGTACGCGTCGTACGCTTGCGGAACGATCGCTTGCGTCGTGGCGATCCCGCCGGGGCGCGGCGCGGCACGTCCCGCGGCCACGGCAATCTGCGAAGCGATGCGCTGCTGCAGCGCGATCATGTGACTCATATCGCCTTCGTAACTCTGGGCCCACTCCTCGTGCCCGGTTGCCGCACGAATCAAGTGGACGGTGATGCCGAGTCCGGCTGCGGACCTGACCACCGTGCCGGCCACGAGACCATCGACCTGTAATTCCTGGGCAATGACGCGCGGATGCTTCTCGGTATCCTTGTAGTGCCGCGCCGACATTCCTGAGATCACATCGAGGCCGGCGGCCTGTGAAAGGCGCACCGTAACGGCGTCACTCACCGTATCGGCGAAACGGTCCTGAGCGGCATCTCCGGTGAGGTTCTTGAACGGAAGCACGACGACCGCACGGAACGGTTGGGCGTGGTCTCCGGCACGCAGGAAGTCGAAGCCTCCGCGTTGGTAAAAGAGGCCCGCGGCCGCGGCGCTCACAAGGATTGCGAGACCCGCCGCACGCCAGGCCATTGACCGCAGACGAGACGGCGAGGGCGGACGCTGAAGGGGCGGCGGTGCTGGGTCTATTCCAGTGTCCGGAGAGATTCGGTCGGGTGCAGGCTCGCTCCCCGCGGCGGGCGCGGAGACAGACGCCACGAAGCGGTAGCCGCGACGCGGCAGCGTTTCCACGAAGCGCGGACTGTCGGCCGAGTCATCCAGCGCGTCGCGCAGCTTCCGCACGGCGCCGTTCAACCCGGCATCGAAACCAACGAAGGTCTCCGACGTCCAGAGCACGCCGCGGAGTTCTTCGCGCGTCACCACTTCGCCCGGCCGGCTCAGGAGCAGCTTGAGAATCTGGAACGACTGGTCGGGTAGGCGAATCTTCAGGCCGTGGCGGCGGAGTTCGCCTGAGACGCAGTCGAGCTCGAAAACGCCGAAGCGAACGACGTGCGAGGCAGGCATCGGTATGGGGGCCCGTATTACTTCCTTACGCAGCGCGCTCACGAGTCTACCCTGTTCACCGTTCGCAACGCGAGTCAGCCTCGCGGGTAAATTCTTTCCCGGCAGCAAGTTGGCAAGTCACATCGAAGATAGTGGCGAGTCACTGTCTATTCCCGTCGTGCCGTGCGTCAATGGCTGCGGACCGTCATCACCGCCTGGCGGAAGACGGCCTTCGCGTATCCAGCGGAGGTCTACTTATGTCGAAACTCATCGGCCCGTCCAGGCTCGTCGCCGGTCTTAGCGGGGCCATTTCGGCTTCCGCGCGGGGAGCGCGCGTAGCGGCCACCACCATCCTCGTGCAGCGGTAACAGGAGAACAAATGACAACCAGGACTCTGCGCGCGTCGACGCTACTCACCGCTCTCTTCGTTCTCGGCGCCGGCTGGCTTGCTGCGCCGCATGCCAGCCAGGACGGGGCGAACGAGGGATTCATTCTCTTCACCTCGGATCGGGCCAATCCCAGCGACCTGGGAATGTGTGGGAATTGCGAAGACATCTACGTGATGTCGCCGGACGGCTCGAACCCGGTCCGCCTCACGTACGGCGGCGCGGATGCGGTTGTCGGCGGGCCTGCTTTCAATAACAGCGGCGCCGACTGGTCGCACAACAGGAAGCTGATTGCGTTCCAGAGCAATCGTGACGGTGGTATTCCGCAGATCTACACGATGAACCCGGACGGCAGCGAACAGCAGCTGCTCGTCAGTCTTCCTGGGGAAGGGGCGGCGTTTCCAGCATTTTCGCCGAGTGGCGACCAGGTATGTTTTCACAGCCAGGACGTTGCTCAGCCTTTGGTCAGTCTCAAGCGACGGGACATCTACATCGTGAACAGCGACGGCACCGGGCTGACGAACCTCACCAGCCCATTGGGACCGGGGCTGGTCGGCGACAACATCCGGTGCGACTGGTCGCGGAAAGGAGACGCGATTGTTTTCACCAGCACCCGCGATGGCGGCGACCAACTGTTCTCGATGAACTCGGACGGATCCGGCGTGACGCGGCTCACCAGCGGCCCCGATGCCGACCGCGACCCGGCCGCGCCTCGACTGTCCGAGGCGAACGGGGCGTGGTCGCCGGGCGGTGACCTCATCGCCTTCGAGAGCAACCGCACCTACATCATCGTCGACGGCGAACGCGTCTACAGACCGGAAATCTGGGTGATGAACGCGGACGGCACGAACCCGGTGCAGCTCACCGACTTCTCGCTCTGGCCAACGCCGACCAACATCCTCGTCACCAAGGCGACGTGGTCACCGAAGGGAGATCGCATCGCCTTCCATCGCCGGGTTGGAGACGCGGTGCGCGGCCACACCCAGATCTACACGATGAACGCGGATGGGAGCGACGTCACCCAGATCACCTTCACCCCCGTGCCGATCACGCCGCAGTTCAGCGGTTTTCCGAGCTGGGGCAAGTGGTCGGCGAAAAGCATCCGCCCGTAACAATCACCGAAATGTGTCCTAGGAGTGGTCATGAAGAAAGTCAGCCTCGTCCCGATTATTCTCGGACTGTTTGCGTTTGCCGGATGCTCGAATCCATCGCCGGTGGCCCCGGCCGCGGCTGCCGGCGGCGCCGGTGAGTTGAGCGCGAAGCCTTCGGCGGCTACGCCAGGGGTTTACACCCTGAGCTTCATGGCCTTCGTGGACAGGACACTGCAGGAGGTGACGAGCCTTCCGGTCCTGACCGCCGAACTGATCCTGAAAGCCTCCGTGACGAGCAGCACCGGAAGTGCGGCACAGGCCGGGACGGTGACGTTCGAGTATTGCTCTTACAAAGGGGGGCCACCGAACGACATCACCCGCGCGGACGAGGCGCCGAAGGAAGCGTGCGAGCAGGGGACCGCGAGCTGGGCACGGCTGACGTCAGTGTCGGTCTCTCCCGGAATGTGTCCGGGACTCGAGCCCGGATATGCGTGCATGAACTTCGGCATCGTGCGGCTTCCCCGTGACGTGGGGTTCCGCTTCCGGTATGCGTCGCAGAGGAGCGGAATCGCCAGCGGGACGAGCCAGCCGAAGAATTTCACCTGGACGGCCGGATCATGAAGAACCCTCACGCTGGTTCTTCTCGTGTGCGTTGTCCTACCGATCCAGCATGCGGTGATCGCGCAGCAGACCGGCGTCCTCAGGCTGGTCAACGCCTGGTGTTATAAGGTGCAGGGACGTGCTCTCCATTGCCCGCGCAGCCGGCGGCACCAACGAATACGAATAGCAGAGTTGCTCTGAAGTATGATGCGTGACCGCCGGGAGTAACGCCATGAGAGTGCTCGGATTCGCGGTGCTGTCGGTGTTGATGACGGCGGAAACGCAAGCCGCGACATGCGAGAGCCTGCTCGCCCTGTCGCTTCCACACACCACCGTGACGCTGGCGCAACCGGTCGCAGCAGGAGCGTTTTCCCCTCCCGCCCAGCCGCAGGGGCGCGTGCAACCGGCCTCCGCCTTCCAACAACTGCCGGCGTTTTGCCGCGTCGCTGCCACTTCGAGGCCCTCCCGCGACTCCGAGATCAGGATCGAAGTGTGGATGCCGCTCGCAGGCTGGAACGGCAAGTTCCAAGGGGTTGGCAACGGCGGGTACGCGGGAACGATTACCTACACCGCCGGGAGCGGCGGCCTCGAGCGCGGGATGGCAGAGGCGCTGAGACGGGGGTATGCGACGGCGTCCACCGACACCGGGCATACCGTCGAGGCAGGGTCGACGTTTCTTGGACAGCCGGTGAAACTGGTTGATTACGGATATCGTGCCGTGCACGAGATGACGGTCGCCGCGAAGGCAATCGTCGCCGCTTTCTACGGCGCGGGCCCGAAACTTTGTACTGGAACGGATGCTCCCTCGGCGGCCGCCAGGGCCTGATGGAGGCGCAGCGCTTCCCGGAGGATTACGACGGGATCATCGCCGGCGCCCCAGCCAACCCGCAGACACGACTCTCCGTGTGGAATGTCTACGCTGGGCAGGCAGCCTTGAAGGATCCGTCAAGCACCATTCCGGCCTCGAAGTTCCCGATGATCCATCGTGCCGTGCTCGACCGGTGCGATGCGCTGGACGGACTCGAGGATGGCCTCATCGGCGACCCAAGCCGTTGCAGCTTCGACTTCAAGTCGCTCGCCTGCAGTGGCGAGGACTCCCCTTCATGCCTCACCGCTGCGCAGGTGGCCACGGCACGGACGCTGACCAGTCCGGCGGTCCATTCGAGAAGCGGCGAAACGATCTTTCCCGGTCTCGCGTTCGGTACGGAGCTCGGCTGGGCGACGAGAATCGGAGGACCCGCACCGAACCCATTGGGCGCCGACTTCGTCAAGTACGCGGTTTTCAAGAATCCCGACTGGGATTGGCGCACGTTCGATCTCGAGACTGCCGTCGTCCAGGCGGACCGGATCGATGTAATCGATGCGAGTGCTGATCTCAGGGCGTTCATGCGGCGCGGGGGCAAATTGCTGCTCTATCACGGCTGGGCCGATCAGAACTTCTCGGCCCAATCGACGATCGACTACTACCGGAAGGTGGTCAACACAATCGGCTCGGCGCAGGCCGCGGATCGGTTGCGCCTGTTTCTCGCGCCGGGCATGGGGCACTGTGGTGGTGGCGAGGGACCGAACACGTTCGACATGGTCTCCGCGCTCGAAGGGTGGGTCGAGAACAATCAGGCCCCCGCGTTGATGGTTGCTTCTCACAGCACCGACGGAAAGCTGGGCCGGACTCGGCCGTTGTGTCTCTACCCGCAAGTCGCAAAGCACAACGGAACCGGAAGTCTCGACGAAGCCGCGAATTTCCGGTGCGTGCTGCCGTAACGCGTCGACTTCATGCTGCTTTGATCAGCGCGTCAAGGTGGCTCAAACGGCGGTCGAACGTCGTCGGGATCTTCCAGACGCCGCAATTGGTGATTCGCCGGGGCGGCGCGATTCTGCTCGAACAAGACGGCGAGTGGGCCGAGGCCGAGCGGCGGTACTTCAGCGCCGAGTCGATGAAACACCTCACCGCCCCGACGCTGCCGGCGACGGCGCAGGAGATCGTCGCCGCGATCGCGTGACGAGAAGAAGCCGCGGTCACTCCGGAATCCGCATGCGGCGGAGGAGCGCCGCGAATCGTGGATGCTTCCGAACCGGGTCCCAGATGGGTTCGTCTTTGTAGAAGATTGGCACAGCCCCGGCATCGATCATTCGAGCCAGCCGATCGAGGCCGCGATCGTAGTCTCCAACCGCCACATAGAGTCGCGAGGCGAAACGCGCCAAGATGGGCGAAGTGACTGATTCCTCGTCGAATTGCCTCGCAACTGCCAGCGCGTGGGCCGTATCCCCCCGTGCGGCACTCAGCCTCGCAGAATGGAATCGAATGTCAGGGTTGTCTTCTCTGCCCTTCGCCGCGGCCTTCATTTCGGCGAGTCCTTCATCGATCGCCCCCATCCGAATGAAGAATTCTGACTCCCAGATTGCCGAAAACAGTGGACCCTGCGATCTGGCGGATCGATAGGTGTCCCACGCGCGTGATCTGTCGCCGTTGAGGAGATACGCATAAGCCAGAAACCGTGTGATGAATCCTGACAGTGGATCGAGGTCGTGCGCAATTTCGAGTTGATCAACCGCCTCGCCGTGCCGTCCCTGTGCGACCAACGACACTGCCTGATACTGGCGCGCAAGTGGCCACCCGGGATTCAGCTCGATGGCCCGGCCCAACGCGCGGTCACCAGCTTGGAAGTTGAACGGACCGACGAACACATGGGTCTGGCCGATGGCGGCGTGAGCCTCGGCGAGATCAGGATCCAGCTCGCGGGCATGTTCGGCAGCCTCCAGGGCCATGCGCCGCCCTTCGCCGTAGGGCAGCGACCCGCGCGACCACAAATTGACATACGCCTCAGTGAGCCCGGCCCAGGCCAGCGCGTATCGAGGATCCTGGCTGATGGCGTGCTTGAAGTGATCCGACGCGTTTTCGAGATCGGCGATCGTGTGCCGCTGCGCGTAGTCGCGGCCGAGTACGTACGCGCGATACGCCTCGACGTCATCGGTGTAATGCTTCGTGAATCCGGCTTCACGTTCCGTCAGTTCGACCCGCAGCCTCGACGCGATCGCGCGCGCGATTTCCTCCTGTACCTCGAAGACGTTTTGAACCTTACGATTGAATCGCTCGCTCCATAGTTGCGTGTTGTCGGCGGCATTGATCAACTCTGCCTGGACCACCAGGTCGTCGCCGCGGTTGGCGACAGTGCCGGTGAAGATCGCGTCGACTCCCAGCTCGCGGCGCAACGAAGCAGGATCGATTTGCCCACCTCGATACCGAAACGTCGTGGTTCGGGCCAAGACCTTTATTCCCCGAAGTCGGGTGAGGCTGTTGATGACGCTTTCCGAGATACCGTCACCAAGGTACGCCGAGGACTGGTCGGGCGTGACGAGTGGCAGGACGGCGATGACAGGCGACGCGTCGTTCACGGTCCCACCGCGGCGCCAGTACAACCATGAAGCGGCGATGACCGCGGCCGTCGCGGTTATTGCGACAATCGTCAGCGTCCGCGAGCGCCCTCGGTGAACGACCGCGACCGGCACTTGATCGGACGTGCCCGAATCCTCGGCTTTGGACAGATCGTCGACGAGATCTCCAGCGGAGGCGTAACGGTGCGTCCGGTTCTTCTCGAGACACCTGCGAACAATCCGTTCCAGCTCCCCGGGGACGGACGGCTCCAGGCGAGACGCAGACTCGGTCAGGATGGCGGAAATCGTCTCGGCGCTGCTGGAACGGGTGAAGGGATGTCGACCACTCAGCATCTCGTAAACAACACACCCAAAACTGAAGATGTCGCTGGATGGATCGAGCGACTCACCACGAAGTTGCTCGGGAGACATGTACGAAAGGGTTCCTGCGATCACGCCGAAAGCGGTGCCGGTCAACGTCGCAGCGTTGGCCGGCTGCGAACGCTTCGCCAGGCCGAAGTCCAAGACTTTCACCTGTCCACGCGGCGTCAGCATGATGTTCTGCGGCTTGATGTCCCGATGGATGAGGCCGTGCGCGTGTGCTTCGGCGAGGGCGCCTGCGAGCTGGGTCGCGATACGGGTCGCGTCGGCTGGCGCGAGGGGACCCCGTGTCAAGCGTTCCGCCAGCGTCTCGCCTTCCACGTATTGCATGGCGACATAGGGCTGGTTCTCGTGCTCGCCGACCTCATAGATCGCGCACACGTTGGGGTGCTCGAGGCTGGCCGCTGCCTGGGCTTCGCGGACCAGGCGAGACTTGCCAGTACATCCGCCGATGCGATGACAAATTTGATGGCTACACGTCGGTTCAGCACGGTGTCTTCGGCGAGGTACACCTCGCCCATTCCGCCGGCGCCCAGCTTCCGCAACATGCGGTATCGACCAACCCGTTGCCGATCCATTCGGCCAAAATTCTCCTCTGTCCGGCGTTTGGTGTCCAAGTCAGAATCGTTGCCCGAATTCCGGAAGGAGATCACGGGGGGCACGCGTGGATTGGGTGCGTCTCGACGCGTGACGCGGAGCCAGATACGGCAACCCCGGTGAGCCCGACTGATGCCGTGGCTTGCTTTCGACTACTGGCTGATGGTCGCGCCGCGGTGGGTACGCGGCCGTTGCGTCGAAAGAGGTGGAGGGCGTGGACCCTCTACGTTTGTAGCCGGGGGTCCACGCCGTTCCGTGTTGCTGGGCTCGCCGGCTCAGTTTTTCAGGCTGAGCTTCTGCACTCGCCAGTTCATGAGCTCGGCGACGTACAAGGTGTTCGGATCGCGGCAGTCAATCGCATTGACCATCCCGAACTCCTTGAACTGCTTGCCGGCCCGACCGATACGGCCGACCACCGTGCCGTCCAGCTGCATCTTGTAAATCTCGCCGTCGAGAAACGGGTCCTCGGTCGGGTTGGAGTTGGAGCTGTAGAGAAACTGCTGCGTGCCCGGCGAGATGCAGATGGCACGCGGCGCGCCCACGTTCGTGAACTGGGTCTTGAACGTGCCTTCGTTGTCGAACACCTGAATGCGCTTGTTGCCCATATCGGCGACGTAGACGTTGCCCTGGGCATCCACGGCGATGGAGTGGGGAGTATTGAACTGACCGGGTTCCGAACCGGTCGCGCCCCAGGACTTGGCGAACACGCCGGTCTTGGTGAACTTCGCGACGCGGGCGTTGGTGTAACCGTCGACGACGAAGATGTTGCCGGCAGCGTCCCAGGCCACATCGAGGGGCTGGTTGAAATTGTCGCCGGGGACACCAGATCCCGGAGGTCCGCTGCCGCGGCCGAAGACGCCGCCACCGGCGCTGCTGCCGACTTCGCCGATCGCCTCGGGCCGGCGGCCCAAGGTCATCAGGACACGGCCGGAGGGGTCGAACTTGACGACCATCCGGGAGGCGCGGTCCACGACCCAGAAGTTGTTCTGGGGATCGACCCTCACGCCCTGCGCGAACAGGAAGGAGTAGGGGCGCCCGGTTGGCCCGCTGCCAATCTCGCGCAGAAACTTTCCGGAGCGATCGAATTCGAAGAGGCGCGCGCCGCCGTTGATGTAGGTGCGTGACGCGCCAATCGTGGCGTTCGGGCCGCCGCTGCGGGTGTAGACCCACAGGTTGCCCGTGGAGGTGGTGGCCACGCCGGCCACTTCACCGAAATGGATGTCGGCCGGCAGCTTCAGAAAATCACCGGCGGATTCAAATGCGATTTCGCGCGGCTGCTGGGCAAGCAGCGAGCCGGCGAACAGCAGCGTTGCTGCGAGGCCCGTGGCTGCGAAACGTGGGTATCTCATTACTTGCTCCCTTGGGCAGTTGGCTGCAGGATGAATTTCTGAATGCGCCATTGGGTGAGCTCGCTCGTCAGAATTTCATTCGGGACGGAGCAATCCAGTCCGTGCACCGTGCTGAACTGTCCCTGTTCTTTGCCGGGGACGCCGAACTTGCCGACGACCTTGCCATCCAACTCCATCTTGAAGACCTGGCCGGTGACCTCGTGCAGCGGGGTGTTCTGGTTGTCAGGGTTGGAGTTGGCCGTGTAGAGATACTGGTGCGGGCCGGGGCTGATGCACAACGACCACGGAGCGCCGACGTGGTCGTACACGGTCTTGTAATTCAGGTCGTTGTCGAACACCACGATGCGCTGGTCGCTGCGGCTGCCCCCGTAGACATTGCCCTGGGCATCCACGGCGATGGCATGCAGCAGGGTGAACTGGCCGGGCCCCGATCCGCGGGTGCCGACTTGTTTGATGAAGCGGCCGTTCTTGTCGTACTTGGCGATGCGTGAATTGACGTAGCCGTCGGCGACGAAGATGTTGCCGGCCGCGTCGAATCCGACGTCGGTGGGGCGATTGAAAATATAGGGCGGAGCCGGATTGAGCTCCTTGAGGGGCGCCTGCATGCCGCCCATGGGCCACTCGTCCCGCCGGCCCAGCACCATGGTCACGCGTCCTTCGGGGTTGAACTTGATGATCGAGTTGCTGCCCTCGTCGATCACCCAGATGTTGTCCTGGGCATCGACGCGCACGCCATGACAGAACACGTGCCCGTAGAGCTCCTTCCCGATCTCCCGCACGTAGTTGCCCTTCGCGTCGAACTCGAACGTCTTCGTCTGCTGGGCGCAGCTGTTGACGAAGATATGCCCCTTCGAGTTGCGGGCGATCCCGATGCCTTCGCCCAGATACACGTTCGGAGGCAGCTTCATGAAGTCGCGCACGACTTCGTACTTGATGTCGGGCGCGTCGATGGCCTTGGGCTTGAGTCTCAGCTGAGCCTCCGAAAGCTTGTCAGGGGGTGTCGTGTACCAACGGTACCTGGGCGAACAGGGTGGTGGCGACGGCGGCTGACAGCGCCAGCGTCGCGGCCACCAGACTAATGCCACGTGTTTTCATAGGACACCTCGAAAGCAGCGCAAAATGTAGCACCATCCTCTACGCACCACAACGAGATGACGGCTGTTCAATGGAGGGCCAGGCCGATCACGGCCGCCACGCGTCCGCAGCGGCTTTCAGCAGCAGGTAAGACCCGGTCGCGCCGGGGTCCTGGTGTCCGACGCTGCGGTCTCCCAGGTAGCTGGCTCGGCCCTTGCGCGCCTGCATGGAAATGGTCGCCCGCATGCCTGCTTCGGCCGCCGCCGCGCCCCGTTCCAGGATTTCCGCCAGGCCGCTTCCAGCCTCCAGGGCACCCCGCATCGCATCCACGGCGGGAAGCAGAGCGTCCAGCATGGTCTTGTCGCCGAGCGCGGCTTTGCCGCGCTGCTGGATGCCTTCGACGCCGGCCTGGAACAGCGCCACCACGTCGGCGGGCGCGAGTTCGGATTTGCCCGCGCAGGCCGCTCCGGCGCGGAGGAAAAATGTGCCGAGGAGGGGCCCGGAGCTGCCGCCCATGGTCTTGATGAGGACAGTCGAGACGTTCTGAAAAACAGCGCGGATATCAGCCGGAGGGTTAGCGGTCAGCTCGGCCTGCACCGCCGTGAAGCCGCGGTCCAGACTGATTCCACAATCGCCGTCGCCGACGGCTGAATCCAGATCGGTAAGCTGCTGACGGTTTTCTGCGAAAACCTTTTGCAAAGCGCTCAGCCAGCGCAGCACGTCCTGCTTACTCACTGACATGTTCAGATCCCCCAGCGCAGGGCCGGCGTCAGCACCGGGTCGTCCCACAGGGACAGCAACTCGTCGTCGGCCTGCAACAGGGTGATCGAGCAGCCGGACATGTCGAGGCTGGTGATGTAGTTGCCGACCAGGCGGCGGGCGATGGTGATCTGCCGGCTGCGCAGGTGCTGTTCCAGGTCGCCGTAGACGAGATACAGCTCGATGAGGGGCGTGCCGCCCATGCCGTTGAGCATGGCAATGACGCGGTCGCCGGCGCGGAATGGCAGATCGGCCAGGATGGCCTCGGCCATGTGCGCGACCGACTCGGCGGCGGGCATGAGAGCCATGCGGCGCCGGCCCGGTTCGCCATGGATGCCGACGCCCATCTCGATTTCGTCATCGCCCAGCACGAAGTTGGGTTTGCCGGCGGCGGGCACGGTGCAGGGGCTCAAGGCCATGCCCATGGAACGAGCGCAGTCATTCACCCGGCGGGCCAGCGCCGCGACGCGGCCGAGATCGTAACCGCGGGCGGCGGCCGCGCCGCAGATTTTTTCGGCCAGCACGGTGGCGCCGACGCCGCGGCGTCCGGCGGTGTAAAGGCTGTCCTGGACGGCGACGTCATCGGCAATCACGACCGCCTGCACCTCGATGCCGCGAGCCTGGCAAAGCTCGGCGGCCATTTCGAAATTCATGACGTCGCCGGTGTAGTTCTTGACGATGTGGAGGACGCCGGCTCCGCCATCGACAGCGGAGGTGGCCGCTTCCATCTGGTCGGGACTCGGGGAAGTGAAGACCTGGCCGGGACAGGCGGCATCGAGCATGCCCTGGCCTACAAAGCCGCCGTGCAGGGGTTCGTGACCGCTGCCGCCGCCCGAAATGATGCCCACCTTGCCGGTGACCGGGGCGTCCGCCCGAACCACGTACACGGGATCGAAGGAGACCTTGAGGATGTCGGAGTGCGCTGCGGCGAACCCAGCCAGCGAATCGCGCATCACATTCCCCGGGTCGTTGATCAGTTTCTTCATGTGCGTTTCACCAAAAAAAGCGGATCATCTCGCCAGATCGATCAGAACGATATCCGAGTTCTCCCGCAAGCGATCGAACACGATCCCCTTGCCATCCGGAGTGATGTCGAACGTGCGCATCGCGGCGCCACCGCTGAGACGAGTGAGCGCCCTGGATGCCTTCGTGTTCAGGTCGAGCAGCCAGAAGTCCTGTGATGGCAGAAAGCCCTGCATGTACAGGAGATCGGCCGAAATCATACCCCCGCTCGTCGATTGGCAGGGTTGCGTGCGCGTTGTCCGGTTTTTTCCCTCGCCAGCGCGATCAGATGCAGGGACTGTCTGTCCGGTTCCGAAGCCTTTTTCCGTAATCGTCTGGTGGAGGAAATGACGCGACATGCGCATCCTGTTCGTTACGACAGCACATAACAGCCTCAGCCAGCGGCTGCAGGTCGAGTTGACCGACCGCGGCCACGGCGTCGCGATTCACCTGGCGACCGGCGACGAGGCGATGACGAATGCCGTGAAGGAGCATCGACCAGACCTCATTGTCGCGCCGATGCTGAAGCGGGCGATCCCCCGCGAGATTTGGGACCACCACACCTGCCTCATCGTGCATCCGGGAATCAAGGGCGATCGCGGTCCCTCGTCGCTCGATTGGGCGATCGAACGGGATGAAGAGTGCTGGGGCGTGACGGTCCTCCAGGCCGACGACGGCCTGGACACCGGGCCCATCTGGGCGACCGAGGAGTTCGACATGTCACCCAGGCCGCTGCCGAAGAGCAGCCTGTACCGAGGCGCGGTGACCGAGGCCGCCGTGCGCGCAGTGCTCACCGCCATCGAGCGGCTCCAGCGCCGCGACGACGTCCCCGAGACCCTGGACTACTCTCGACCCGACGTGAGGGGTACGCTGCGTCCGCCGATGAAGCAAGCCGACCGCGCCATCGACTGGTCTCGGGATTCGACGGCCCACATCGCCCGCAAAGTCCGTGCGGCGGACAGCAGCCCTGGCGTTCTAGACGGCAGCCTCTTCGGCGAGGAGTTCTATCTCTACGGCGCTCACGAGGAGGACCGACTCGAGGGATCGCCGGGCGCCGTCCTGGCTCATCGAGCTGGAGCGGTCTGCATAGGCACGGTCGATGGAGCCATCTGGCTGAGCCACTTGAAGGCCAGGAACCACGGCCCATTCGCGAACATCAAGCTGCCAGCCACTCAGGTGCTGGGCGCGCGCCTGACCGGTGTGCCCGAGCGACCAATCGCGCTCACTGACTCCAACGACTACCGCACCTACCGAGAGATCGTCTACTGGGAGCGGCGGGATGTCGGATATCTCGCCTTCGACTTCTACAACGGTGCGATGAGCACTGAGCAATGCCATCGCCTCCGCAAGGCCTACCGTCATGCCTTTGCGCAGTCCACCAAGGTCATTGTGCTGATGGGTGGCCGCTCCTTCTTCTCAAATGGCATCCACCTGAACGTGATCGAGGCGGCCCGCGATTCGGCGGCAGAGTCCTGGGCCAATATCCATGCGATCAACGACCTCGTGCGCGACATCATCGAGACGCCGTCACGCCTCGTGATCGCGGCCCTGCGTGGCAACGCGGGGGCGGGCGGGGCGATGATGGCGCTCGCCAGCGATCGCGTCTTCGCGCGGGACGGTGTAGTCCTGAACCCACACTACAGCGGGATGGGCGGGCTCTTCGGGTCGGAGTACTGGACCTACACCCTGCCGCGGCGCGTCGGCGCGCGAACGTCGCTGGAGCTGACCGAGGGCCGGCTCACGATCAGCGCACGTTATGCCAGGGACCTCGGGTTTCTGGACGACTGTTTCGGTAACGACATCGTCGAGTTCGAAGCGGAGACGGTACGGCGGGCCGAGGAGCTCGCCCGGCACCCGGACTTCCGGCACCTCCTCGAGTCCAAGCGCGAGCGGAGGATCGCCGACGAACGCCGAAAGCCGTTGGCCGCCTACAGGGTCGAGGAGCTGTCGCAGATGTCTCGGAGCTTCTTCGGGCCCAGTCCCGCCTATCACGAGGCGCGGCACCGGTTCGTCCACAAAGGAGCCCCGGCGGCGGTGCTGCAAGGCCTGGGAAGACGGCTGCCGATATCCGACCCTGTCGGTGGCGAGGGTGGCCTCCGACACTGCGATTCCGAGCCTCCGCTGTAGATCGTGATCGGCTCGGCGAGGCGGATTCGGCGATCCGACTTTCGCAGCTCGCCGGTCAGCAGGTCGAAATGGAATTGACCGAACGTGACGTGTCGAGAGGTATCGAAGAGCTGCCTCAACGCCGCTCTACGCCTACTACGGTTCGCGGGCTGCGCGAAGGATGGCCTGCTACCGCGCGCTTTTCGCTGGCGTGATCACGATGTTGCGGTAGTCCACGGGACCGTGATCGCCCTGGATCAGCAGGGGCCCGGGGTCCGCTTCGGCGCTGTCGAGCGCGCCGCCGGTAATGCCTGGAATCTCCCGGTTGCAGATGACGGCGGTGCCGTTCAGCTCGTACGTGATCATCCGGCCAACGAGCGTGATATCCATCGATTGCCACTCGCCGGCAGCTCTGCGCCGCGTTCTCGCTCGGCGCAATGAAACCGTAGACTCCGCCGAGATGATGTGACGATGGCTCGAGGCCGGCGGCATCGTCGATCTGGAGCTCGTAGCGGCCCCGCAGGTACACGCCGCTGTTCGACTCCTTTCGGCACGCGGAACTCCATGTGCAGCTTGAAGTCGTCGAATTTCTGAACCGTGACGAGGTTGGCGCCGGTCTTCGCGTTCTGCAGGATGCCGCCAACCGCGCTCCATTGGTTGTCGCGCCGCCCGGCCGGCTGCCACCCGTCGAGCGATTTGCCGTTGAAGAGCGTGATGGGTGCGCCCCAGGCCGGTTTTCCGGCCCGCCGCAGCGACGGTGCCCGCGTGCCGGACCACGCCACCTTCTGGCCGTCACCCATCGTCATCGAACCCGTGAGGCGATCGCCCTCGATTCGTCCCTCGAACGTGATGTCGTTGGGATTGCTATCCCACTGAGGCGGGATGGCGAAGCGGAACGTGCCGTCGGTGAATTCGATCTTGGCGATCGGCCGCGCGCTGCCGCCGGATCCCACGAATTGTCCGACCAGTGTGGCGGTGCCGGACCGTTCCACCTCGAGCCACGATGGCGACGTCTGGGTGCCGCGCTCGACGACGAGATCCCATCGGCCCAGCAGCGCGTCGGATGCGGCTCGCGACTGTGCGAGCGGTCCCGAGTACCCCGCAGCCGCGAGCATCAACACTGCACCGATTGTGACGCGAGCAATCATGATTCCTCCTCGAGCCCACTTCTGCATACGTGGGTGCATCCTACAATGACTCGCGGCCTGCCGCGCCTCTGATCTACCATCTTCACTTGGAAGGCGGGACGGATATTTTTCAACAGGGAGGACGGGAGGAAACGCTTCTCAAGAAAACAAATCCTTCTGCAAAGAATTCTTCCCAAAGAACTCTTCCCGAAAGAATTCCTCCCGTCCTCCCGTCCTCCCTGTAAAACAAAACTCTCCCGTAAGGACATTATCGTTCTCGGCCAGAAAGGATCCGATCGTCCATGCATGCAGCCATCCTCCTGCTTTCACTGATGCTGCCCGCAACCGCGCAACCCGCGGTGGAGCTGAAGGCGGGCATCGGGCGCGTGGAGATTACGCCGTCCGGCCTATGGGTATGTACGGCTACGCGAATCGGAAATGCGGTCCGGCCAATGGCACGCACGATCCACTCTTCGCGAAGGTCCTCGTCCTGGAGGCGGGCGATTCGCGAATGGCGCTGGTGACGACGGATCTTGGCAGTTTCGTATCGGAGAATCTTCGTCGTGACGTCGCGTCGAAGCTGAAGATTCCGGTGCTGCTGCTTTCGGCGTCGCACACGCACTCGGCGCCGGCATTTCTGCCGTTTGGCAGCGCGCCGGCAACAGACGATCAGTCGAAGGCGTATCTCGCCGAGATCGAGGGCAAGATCTTTCGCGCCATCGAGGAAGCCTCCCGCTCGATGTTTCCGGCACGGCTCGGGATCGCCAAGGGTTCCATGCAGCTTGGCTACAACCGGCTGCTGCTGAGGGAAGACGGCCGCGCCCGCGCGGTCTTCGACAATCTCGAGCGGATCCCGTACGGTCCCGTGGACCCCGAATTCGTGTTGCTCCGTGTGGAGGACACGAAGGGACAAGCGAAGGCACTGCTCGTTCACTACGCGGCGCACGCCGTCGTCCTCGGCCCGACGAGCTGTAAGTATTCGGCCGACTATCCGGGTGTGCTCCAGTCAGCGGTGGAGCGGGAGCTCAAAGGCACGCAAGTCATGTTCGTCCAGGGAGGCGCAGGGGACATCAATCCTCTGTTTCAGGGCCGCTCAGGCACGGAAGAACAGGATTTCGCGGTCATGGAGAAGATGGGGCAGCTGCTGGCAGCCGAAGTGCTCCGTGTCTACAAAACGGTCAAGCCTCTTGCACCGGTGACGGATCCTATTCGCGTGCGCAGCGAAGTGCTGACGTTTCCCGAACGGTGGGAGAAGGACAAGACGATGGAGGTGGGGATCACGACCATCCTTCTCGGACGTGAGCTCGCCATCGCGACGATCCCCGGGGAGCCGTTTCACAAGCTGCAGAAGACCTGGAAGGAACTGGCAGACGTTCCGTATCCGCTCTTTTATGGCTACACGTGGAGCGCGGGCGGGACGTGGGCCGGCTACATTCCGGATCTGCATTCAGCCGCATACGGCGGCTACGGCGCGGATGCCAGCACACGCATCGAGGTCGGCGCGGGAGAGAAGATCATGCTGCGCCATCTGACGACCCTCTACGATCTCCTGGGCATGTGGAAGGAGAAGCCGGGCCGGCCCTGACGCTCAGTTCGCGGTTTGGTCCACTCGCTTCACGGGGCCGGCGCGGGCACGTCCAGCCCCGCTTTGCGCAACCCGTCGATCAGGCGCTCGACGTACTCCAGCTCCCACCACTTCTCCAGGTCGCTTCGTAAGGTAGCCGCGAGGTTCGGCCGCACCTTGAGCAACTCCCGCAGGGCTTTTTCGGCCGCGTCACGCTGGCCGAGCTGTCCGCAGGCGGCGGCCGTTGCCACGTGCAGACCCCAGTGGCCCGGCAGATTGACCTTGAGCGCGCATTGGAGCGCGCCGCGGTCGTCGCCCTGGCGGTACGCGTTGTAGTAGTCGGCGTACCAGTACCATCCGGGATGATTGGGATTGAGCTGCTTGGCGCGTCCCGCCAGCGTCAGACCGCGATCCGAGTCGCCCGCATAGGTCAGCAGCTCGCCGAGAAACGCGATGGAGTTGCCGTCCATCGGATTGAGTGCGGCAGCCCGCTCCGCCACGTTCCGAAAGCCCTCGAATTCCTTCTGGAAGAAGAGCGCCTGGGCAAGGCTGAAGGAGGCCAGTGGACTGGAGGGTGCGGCCTCGACGGCGCGCCGCGCGGCGGCTGACCCGCTCGTCAGAGAATCCGCCTGAAGGTTGAACCCTTGTCCGTAGTCCTGGAGGCACAGCAACGCCAGCATCGCCCAGGCATCGGCATAGTCCGGCGCCCTGCGCACCGCCAGCTCCAGGCCGGACCGCGCAACGCCGAGTTCCTCGGGAGTGACCCGTTCCAAGTAGCCGAAGCTGCGCAGCACCGCCTCGTAAGGGCTCAACTGTTCGGGGGTGCGGCTGCGCACAGCCTCACTCATGCTTCGGGGCAGAATCCCGTTCATGCCCGCGACCATCGAAACAATCCGCGGAACCAGGTCGTCCTGCAGCTCGAAGACCGTCTCCGGGCTGAAGGGGCGCTCATAGCTCTCGGCCCAGAGATGCGCACCGGAGACCGCGTCCACGAGCTGCACGGCGAGGCGCAGCTTGCCTCCCGCGTGACGCAGATTGCCTTCCATCACGTAGCGAGCGCCCAGTTCCTTGCCCGCAGCGCGGACATCGACCGCTTCATTCACGTACCGCGACGTCGAGCTGCGCGCGATCACCCTGAGGTAGGAGAAGCGCGAGAGGCCGGTGACGATGTCCTCGGAGAGCCCGTCTGCCAACGCCGTGAGATCCGCGTTGCCGCCGCTGTACTTGAATGGCAGCACCGCGACCCAGAAACCGTCCTCGGCGCGCGCGACGCCTGAATCGGCCGCGGCTGAACGAGCGCGGTCGGGCGTAACGGCGGCGGATCCCTTCTCGGCGGCAATCTCCAGGCCCGCCTTGCGGAGACCGTCGATGAGGTGCGCGACGAGTTCCGGGGGATACCACCTGGCGAGGTCGTCGCGCCCGGTAAGGGCGAAGTCGGGCCTCAGGACGAGCAGCTCTCGCAGGGCGCCGCCGGCCGCCTCGAGTTCCCCGAGCTGCCCGTAAGCCGCGGCGAGCACGACGTGCGAATAGTAGAAGTGCGGCAGGTTGATCTTGAGCGCGACGCCGAGCGCCGTGGTGAAGTCGCCCTGGCGATATGCGTTGTAGAAGAGCGGAAACCAGTACCATCCGGGATGGCGCGGATTGAGCTCGGCGGCCCGCTCCACCATCGCGCAGCCCCGCTTCCAGTCGCCCGTATACGCCATCAATCGACCCATCAAGGCAAGCGTACCGCCGTCCATCGGGTTGAGCGCGAGGGCCTGCTCCGCCGCAGTCCGGAAGGCCTGGAACTCCTTGCGGAAGAACCGCACCTGTGCCAGCGCGATGTGTGCAAGGGCATTCGAAGGCGCGGCATCGGCCGCACGCCGCGCCGCCTCGAGTCCGCGGCCGAGGGGATCGGGCTTGAGGTTGAACCCATTGGCGTACTCTTCGGAACAAATGATCGAGAGCACGGCCCATCCGTCGGCATAACCCGGCGCGAGCTGGACCGCAACGCTCCAGGTCCGCCCGCGTCCTGGCATGTTCTTCAGAGGTGCGACGCTCGTGGTATCCAAAGCTGCGCAACACCGCCTCGTACGGGCTGATCTGGTCGGTCTCTTTGTTCCGGAGCGCTTCGCTCATGCTGTGAGGCAGAACGCCGTACCAGTCAGCGACCGTGGAAACGATCCGGGGGACGACGTCATCCTGCAGGGCAAATACGTCTTCCGCCGCCAAGGGACGATCGTAGGCGTCCGCCCAGAGATGACCACCGGAAACCGCGTCCACGAGCTGCACCGCGATGCGCAGCCGGGACCCTGCGTGGCGAAGGCTCCCTTCCATCACGTAGCGCGCGCCCAGTTCCCTGCCCGCAGCGCGGACATCAACTGCCTCATTCACGTACCGCGACGTCGAGCTGCGCGCGATCACCTTCAGGTAGGAGAAACGCGACAGGCCGGTCACGACGTCCTCTGAAAGCCCCTCTGCCAGAGCCGTGAGATCTGCGTTGCCGCCGCTGTACTTGAATGGCAGCACGGCGACCCAGAAACCTTCTGCGCTGATCGGCTGGGCGTTGTCTCGGGCGCTGCTCGTACCGGTCTGCGACGACTGCTCCAGGAGGCTGAAGGCGATGTCCCTGGCCGACTGGAACCGCTGCTCCCGGTCCTTCTCCAGGCAATGCTTGACGATGCGGTCGAGGGCCGGCGAGATGTTCCGCCCCGACTCCGACAGCTCCGATGGCTCGTCTCGCATGATCGCCGCCATCGTCTCGGCATTCGTGTCTCGCTTGAACGCCCTCTTCCCCGAGAGCAGCTCGTAGAGGATCGTTCCGAACGAGAAGATGTCCGAGCGGTGGTCGACCGGCAATCCCTTCACCTGCTCGGGCGACATGTAGCCCGCGGTGCCCATGATCGTCCCCGGCTCCGTGTGGCCCGAGACGGTTGGCATGCTCATGTCCCTGCCTGGAGGCACGGTCTCGACTCGCTTCGACAGGCCGAAATCGAGGATCTTCAGGTGGCCGTCCCTGCTGACGAAGAGATTCTCGGGCTTCAGGTCGCGATGGACGATGCCCTTCCCGTGCGCGGCGGAGAGACCCCTGGCCACCTGGAGCGCGTAGTCCACGGCCTGCTTCTGGGAGATCGGTCCGGCGTCGAGCTTCCCGCGCAACGTCTCGCCCTCGAGGAGCTCCATCACGGCGTAGGAGATTCCTCCCTGCGCGCCGAAGTCGAAGATCGACAGGATGTTTGGATGAGAGAGCGCCGCGACTGCCTTCGCCTCGCGCTCGAAGCGGGCCAGCATGTCGGGATCGGCCGCGATGGACTGAGGGAGGACCTTGATCGCCACATCCCGGTCAAGCTTCTGATCCCGCGCGCGGTAGACCTCTCCCATTCCGCCTTCGCCAAGTTTCGCGATGACTTCATAGGCTCCGAGTCTCGTGCCTATTTCCATCGCGATTCCTTGGCTCCGGCCCGCCTCCGCTCGGCCCCGATTCGAACCGAGCTCTGGCGCGGACCTCGTCGTAGCTCGCGTTGCTCTCTGACGCGAGCGGAGGCGGGTCCGCCCGCGCCCAGAGGCGCGAGGATCTCGTATGTGCCGAGGCGGGTCCCGGCGGAAATCGTCATCGGGACGAGGGCGACGAGGCAGATTGTGAGGGGCAACGCGTCGTAGCTTATACGATACGGGCGCGTTCTCTGAACGGTGCCGGCCCTCGATCGGGGCATCGCGTCCGCCCTTCCCCTCCCCCATACGGGCGCCTTCACGTCGAAACGGAGGAACGCCGCATCGACGGCGATCCGGTCTTCATCGATCGTGCCCGGTTTGAAGCTGGTTTTCGTCCATCGCGTCGACACGTACGAAAGTGAAGACTGCGACCCTTGACACTCCAACAGCGCGCCTGCTATACGCTCGTGACATACACGTCGACCTGTTCGACCACACATGGAACAGGCGTCGACCCTCGGGCCTCGTTTCCTTTCACGCTGGGGTTGCCGCAACGATGGCCAGCCACTCAGCGATCGCATCATCGGCGGTGACACACGGCAATCCTGCCCGGATTGCTCGTGAGCCGATGCCTCTCACACAGCAGGACGATGAACCAGACGGGACTGCAGAGCAGTGCGGTGCAGCGCTGACGCGGCAGCAGCGCCAGTAACCCGCCGATCGGGAGGTCGACATGGATCGTGCAAGGGGAGCGCTGACGCGTCGCGGGTTTCTTCAAAGCAGCCTGGGGACCGGTGTGGTCGTAATCGGCGGCGGTCCCCGAGTGTTGCCGGTTGAGCTCGTCGAAGCTCAGTCGTCTGCCAGTGCCGCCACCTCGCCGTGGTACCGCCGCGCGTATCTGTGGGGGCAGACCAACATCACGGAGCGCGATCCGGTGCGCTACGACATTGCGTGGTGGCGAAAGCAGTGGCAGCGCACGCACGTGCAGGCGCTCATCATCAATGCCGGCGGGATCGTCGTGTACTACCCCAGCAGGTTCCCGCTGCATCATCGGGCGGAGTTCCTGAAGGACCGGGATCTGTTCGGGGAGCTGCGGAAGGCCGCCCAGGAGGACGGTCTGTTCGTGATGGCCCGCATGGACTCGAACCGAACGGCGGAAGATTTCTTCAAGGCGCATCCGGACTGGTTCGCGCGCGATCGCGACGGGCAGCCCTATCGGGCCGCTGACAAGTACGTGACCTGCATCAACAGCCCGTACTACACCGAGTATCTGCCGGACGTGCTGCGGGAAATCATCGATCGGTCACACCCGGACGGCTTCACCGACAACAGCTGGGCGGGGCTCGGCCGCAACAGCATCTGCTACTGCGCGAATTGTGACCGGAAGTTCAGGGCGAAGACCGGCGAGGCGCTGCCACGGGCCGCGGACTGGGACAGCGCCGTGTACCGCCAGTGGATCATGTGGAACTACGCGCTGCGAACCGAGCTCTGGGAGCAGAACAATCAGGTCACGCGGCAGGCCGGGGGGCCCGACTGCATCTGGTCTGGCATGAACAGCGGGAGCGTCTCAGGGCAGGCGCGATCGTTCCGGGATCTCCGCGAGATCTGTCGCCGGGCTGACATCCTGATGCTGGACCACCAGGCGCGCGACGACGAGAGCGGCTTTCAGCAGAACGGGGACACCGGCAAGCGCGTGCACAGCTTGATGGGCTGGGACAAGCTCGCGCCCGAATCGATGGCGTTGTATCTGATTCGTCCCGGGTTTTTCCGGGTGGCCAGCCAGGCGCCGGCCGAGTCGCGGATGTGGATGGTCGCCGGGATCGCCGGGGGAATCCATCTGTGGTGGCACCACATCGGGGCGTATCACGAAGACCGGCGAATGTACGGCACGGCCGAACCGGTGGCCCGCTGGTGGAAGGCGCAGCAGCAGTACCTGACCAATCGCCAGCCGGTGGCCACGGTGGGCGTCGTGTGGTCGCAGCGCAACACGGACTTCTTTGGCCGCGACGAGGCCGAGGATCGCGTCGATGCGCCGTACACGGGGTTCATGCAGGCGCTGGTGCGCGCACGCATTCCCTATCTGCCGATTCATGCCGACGACCTCGAGCAGCAGAGCGGCGTGCTGAAGCTGCTGATCCTGCCCAACCTCGGCGCGCTGTCGGATGCGCAGGCCGCGGCCATCCGGCGCTTCGTGGAGCAGGGCGGCTCGTTGCTGGCGACCGGAGACACGGGCCTGTATACCGAGTGGGGCGATCCGAGGCCCGACTTCGTGCTCGCCGATCTCTTCGGCTGTCATCGGATCGAGGCGCCACCCAAACTGACCCGTACCGAGGCGGTGGCGGGGCGGGGTGAGGCGGTTGGCGCGTTCGTCCTCGATCCCACCAGGCACACCTATCTTCGTTTGAGTCCGGAATGGCGGGCGCGTGTCGATGGACCGCGCGCCGGCGACGAGCCCGCGGCGGCGGGTGACCGCCACGCGGTGCTGCGCGGGTTCGATGACACCGACATCCTGCCGTTCGGTGGCACGCTCCCGGCGCTGAAGGTGGACCCGTCGGCCGTCGTGCCGCTCACCTTCGTGCCACCGTTTCCCGTGTATCCACCGGAAACGTCGTGGATGCGCCAGCCAAAAACCGACATCCCGGCACTCGTCCTGTCACAGCGCGGCCGGTCGCGCATCGCGTATCTGCCGGCGGATCTCGATCGCCGGTACGGGCGGACGCCCCTCCCCGATCACGGCACGCTCCTCGCCAACATCGTCCGCTGGGCCGCCGGGGACGGTCTCCCGCTGGAGGTGGAGGGAACCGGCTTCATCGATTGTCATCTCTATCGCCAGGACAAGCGGCTGCTCCTGCACCTGGTGAATCTGACGAGCGAGGCGACATGGCGCGCGCCGTTGCACGAGCTGATCAAGGTGGGACCGTTCACGGTGAAGCTCCATGTGCCCGACGGCATGAAGGCGTCGTCCGCGCGACTGCTCGTGTCTGGAGCGACACGGCCGGTCGCAGTCAAGGGGGGGATGGCCGTCGTCGAAATCCCCGGCATCCTGGACCACGAACTATTGGTGATGGAGTAGCTGAGAAAAGTTCACGCAAGGCCTGACGTAGACGGACGGATGTTCACAGGGGAGGTACGGTGTGACATTCATACAGAGCAGAACGATCCGAGCTCCTCGACGCGGCGTCTGCGCTTGCGCCGCAGTGTCTCTGCTGTTTCTCTTGAGTGCGAGTCCCGTTCTGGCGCAGTTCGACACCGGCCAGATCGCGGGATTCGTGCGTGACAGTTCCGGAGGGGTGATTCCGGGTGTGACCGTGACGGCGACCAACGAAGGAAACGGCCAGCAGCGTGTCGCGGTCACCAACAGTGAGGGCTACTACGTGTTTCCCGGCCTGCTGGTGGGCGCGTACAACATCGCCGCGGAGGTATCGGGCTTCAATCGCTTCACCACGACGGGCGTTCGCGTCAGCGCCGCCGCACGAATCAGTGTCGACATGGCTTTGACCGTGGGCGCCTTGACGGACACGGTGGAAGTGCAGGCGGCGGCCATGTTGACGGAGAGTACAGTGCTGGGGCGCACCGTGGGGGAGCAGCAGATCCAGCAGCTGCCGCTCAGCGGCCGCAACCCGGCGTTCGTCGCCCGGCTGCAGGCCGGCGTCGTGGGCGGATCGCTCGGCAACTTCGGCGGCACCAGCATCGGTACCGGGATTCAGTCGATCAGCGGCGGCCGCGCCAATGACGTCCTGATCACCGTGGACGGCGCCATCGCCAACCGCACACGGTCGACCGAGGACACGATGCTGGGTGCGCAGCACGTGGACACCGTGCAGGAAGTGCAGGTGCTGACCACGAACTACTCGGCCGAGTACGGCCGCGCCTCGTCCGGCATCGTCCGAATGGTCACCAAAGGTGGGACGCGAGACTTCCGCGGCACGCTGACGGAGCTTTACCAGAACGACGCGCTGAACGCGAACACGTGGTCGCGGAACCGAAGTGGGGACCCGCGGTTGTCAGGGTCGGCACCGCCACAGCGATACCACCAATACGGCTTTGCGCTCGGCGGCCCGGTTTTCTTCCCCGGCAAGTTCAACACCGATCGAAGCAAGCTCTTTTTCTTCTGGGGTGAGGAGTGGGCCTGGCGACGGCAGGAAGTCACGAACACACTCACGGTGCCTTCCCTGGCCATGCGGCGGGGAGATTTCAGCGAGCTGCTCAACCCCGCGAATCCCTACTTCGGGCGCGCGCGCGTGATCACGGACCCCGTGACACGACAGCCTTTCCCCAACAACGTGATTCCGGCGGACCGTATCAGTCCACAGGGCCAGGCCCTGTTCAACGTCTATCCAGAACCGATCCCAGGCTTCCTGCAGGGCACGTCGAACTGGATCGGAACCGACGAGGCCTGGCAGGATCAGCGGAAAGACACGATCAGGATTGACTACCGGCTGGGCGGCAAGACCAACCTGGCAGTGCGCGCCACGCACATCCCCTTCCATTTCAACACCATTCTCGGCTCGACCCGATTCGTCGAACTGTGGTCCAGGCCCAACCGCACCGCGGTCGCGACGGTCACGAGTACGCTGTCCTCCACCTTCCTCAACGAGATCACCGTGTCGGCCTCATCGGATGGCCTCGGCGAGGCCAACTCCGATCCGGATTGCGGCGCGCGCTGCCGGCGCAGCACCTACGGCGTGAGCTATCCGCTCCTGTTCCCGAGCGATTCGAAGTTCGATCCGGAGAAGCTCCCGACGCTGAGCATCACCGGGCTGAGCACGCTCGACAACGGACCGTATCCCGGCTTCTGGTCCGGCTTCACCTTCGCCATCAGCGACAACATGACCAAAGTCGTGAAGACCCATACGTTGAAGTGGGGAATCTTCATCGAGCGATCGGGTCAGGACGACCAGATCCATGCGACGACCGCGTCCGCGCCGGCCACCAACAATCAGAACGGCGCGTTCCGGTTCATGGACACCGGACACCCGCAGGCGACGGGGCTGGCCATGGCGAACGCGCTGCTCGGGAATTTCAACGACTATTCGGAGTTTGGCGCGAAGCCGCTGACGCCTTTCGTGGGAACCGGATTCGACTGGTTCGTACAGGACAGCTGGAGAGTCGGCCAGAAGCTCACGCTGGAGGCGGGCCTCAGGCATTCCATCTGGCAGCCATGGCACAGCAAGTGGAACACGATCTCGATGTTCCATGCCGATTTCTACAACCCCGCGCAGGCCGCGGTCGTGGATCCCGTGGGGGGGTTCATCGTCAGCGGCGATCGCTACAACGGTGTCGTGCTGCCTGGCGACGAACCGACGGAGGAGGCCCTGAGCCGCTTCCCGGTCCTTCAGGATTTCCGGCACTTGTATCACGGACTGCCAGCAGGGTTCGCGCCGACTCACAAGCAGGACTTCCAGCCACGCGTCGGTTTCGCCTACACCCTGGACCAGAAGACGATTGTCCGGGTGGGCGTCGGAAAGTTCTTCAACCGGACCGGCATCAACAGGGATCTGGCGCAAGGTGGGCAGCCGCCGTTCATGGAGCAGGTGACGGTCATCAACGGCAGCGTCGATGCGCCCAGCGGCGCGCAGCGGCGGATTTTCCCATTCACCATCACCGCGCAGGACACCACGCTGGAGCACCCCAGTGCGTGGACCGGGAATGTCACCGTGCAGCGACAACTGCCGGCTCAACTCAGCGTCGAAGCGTCCTACGTGGGCCGGCGCGGCTATGACAACCAGCGAAAGCGCAACATCAACCAGCTGCTGCCCGGAACGATCCAGGCGAATCCCGGGATCAACCCCAACGCCCTCCGGCCGTATCGAGGGATGGGAATCATCGGGCTGGCGGAGAATTCCGGACGGACTGAGTACCGATGCCCTGCAGATCAGTGCGAACAGACGCTACTCTGCGGGTCTGCAGTTCGGTCTCAGCTACACCTTTTCCCGGAACATGGACAACGGCTCGGGGGAGATCGAGCTGCTGCCGAACGCCTATGACGACTCGGGCTACTGGGGCCGTTCGGATCTCGATCGACCGCACGTGCTCGTGGCGAACGCGATTTACGAGCTGCCGCCCCCTCCGGGATCCCGGGTGATCAAGGCCGTGCTGGGCGGATGGTCCGTCGCAGGAATCTTTCAGACACAGTCCGGCTCGCCGTTCTCCGTCCGCCACAGTGCGGACAACGCCGGGATTGGTCCCGGGAGCGGCGATCAGTTCTGGAATCAGGTGGGCGATCCCCATCAGGTCACGAGGACCGAGTTCACGGATTCGGCCGTGTGGTTCAATCGCGACGCGTTCGCGGTGCCGGCGCCCGGAACCTTCGGTGTGCAGCCGCGCAACGGCCTGCGGCAACCGGGCTTCTGGGAGTGGAACGTGTCGGTGCTGCGCCGGTTCCGTCTGATGGGCCATCACTCGTTCGACTTCCGCTGGGAAGCATTCAACGTGCTGAACCACCCGTCGCTCGGTGGAGCCAGCAGCAATCCGACCAGCGGCACCTTCGGGCTGGTGACCAGCAAGACGGGCAGCCGAACCATGCAGTTCGTGCTGCAGTATCGCTTCTGAGATTCGATGAAGTTGTGGTCCTGGAGTAATCGATCCTCACCGATCGCGGCGATCCTGCTGGTGGCGGCGCTGAGCGTGGCGCCCGGCGCCGCCGGCGATCGCGCTCAGCGAACGACGAACCGCAAAGCTGCCGCCCGGCCCGCGCCGCTTGCGCTGCAGATCGCGGATTTTACGGCGCTGCCAATCACCGGATTGCTGGACGGCACCGGCAACAACGCGGGCTCGCTCGCGCGCATCAACGTCATGCGGCAGGAGCCGCGGCCAGCCGGCCGGTTTTTCATCAACGATCTCACCGGGCCGCTCTACATCCTCGACGCGGGCACCAGGGCCGCCACGACCTATCTGGATTTCAACGGCCGCGGTTCCCGCACCGGGCTGTTCGACAAGCTCACGACGGAGGCCGGCCTGGCGAGCGGCCTCATCAGCTTCGAGTTCGATCCGGACTACGCGCGCAACGGACGGTTCTACACCATTCATCTCGAGGAAATAGCGCTGCCGGGAACGCCGACGCCGGACAATCAGAGCGTCCACGGCCTCGATGTCGCCGGCTATACCGCCACCGCGCCGATCGCGACGCCCGGGTCCGTGGACCACGAAGGCGTGCTGATCGAATGGACCGACTCCAACATCGCGAACACGACGTTCGAGGGGCGCGCCCGCGAGCTGCTCCGCATCCCGCTCAACAGTCGGATTCATCCACTCGGCGACGTTTCGTTCAATCCGGCCGCGCGACCTGGCGATGCTGACTGGCGCGTGCTGTACGTGGCGTGCGGCGACGGCGGCTCCGGTGACTCTCGCGGCGCCAACCGCCTCAACGGGCAGCGGCTGGACACCCTCGTCGGCAAGATCCTGCGCATCGTCCCGGACCTCGGCCAGCACGCGAGCGACAGCACGGTCAGCACCAACGGCCGGTATCGCGTGCCGCGCGACAATCCGTTCGTGTCGATCGCGGGGGCACGCCCCGAGATCTGGGCCTATGGCGTGCGCAACCCGCACCGGCTTGGCTGGCGCATCGAGGGTGGGACCGCACACTTGATTGTCTCGATGATTGGCTGGCGCATCTGGGAGACCGTGCTGCTGATCCACAAAGGCGGCAACTACGGATTTCCGCTGCGCGAGGGCGGTGAGGTCGTCGACGGCGAACGGACGAGCGCCACGCTCCCACAGCCCGACGTGATCCCCGTGCAGGTGACCGATACGATCACCGCCGGCACAGCAACGCCGCTCTATCCAGTGCTGCGCTACGGACACGGGCCGGACGGTGGCGACGCCATCGCCGGCGGCTTCGTCTACAGCGGCAGGCGGATTCCTCAGCTCGCCGGAAAGTTCGTCTTCGGCGACATCTCGACTGGCCGGCTCTGGTGGGCGGACTTCAAGGACATGCGTGCGGCTAACGACGGTGATGCGCGTACGATGGCGCCGATCCACGAGCTGCAGATCTGGTGGGACGATCCCGCCGATTCACCCGATCGCGGGCGGCAGCTGTATCCCACGATGACGCCCATTGTCACTGCGGCCTACCACGCGCGCGGCGGCCGTGATCCTGATCTGCCAGGCACAGGCGCAGTCGCAGGTTCGGGTCGAGTCGACCTCCGTTTCGCCATCGATCGCAACGGCGAGCTGTATCTGCTCAGCAAGAGCGACGGAGTCATCCGTGCGGTAACCGGCGTGGTTCCGTGAGAATCCCGCCGGCTGATACCCGCAGCGATTGATCGGCCTTTATCGAGGGGCAGACGAGATCGCGATCGCCGAGGAACTCGGCGCGATGGTGCAGAGGGAACTTGCTCGGGCTGATCGATACCGCCGAGGTCGGCGAGCGTCTCCGGCACCTCGACCGCGGCGCAAGAGTCAACGCTGAGCTCTGATCGCCTACTAACCCGTCCGACACCAGCTGAACAATCGACCAAAGACCTCCGAAGGTGAAGCTACTGCGCTAGGATACCCACCGGCCTCACGCAACGACGAGTCGTGTCCGGTCGCTCTCGGCGGCTAACTCGCAAGGAGAGTTACGATGCGATCCTCCACCTTCTCAATTGTTGCCAGCGTGTTCTTCCTGTCCGTATCACCCGCGTACGCGCAATACACGACCGCGAGCTTTGGCGGGAACGTGGTCGATTCGAACAACGCCGTCCTGCCGCAATCGCAGGTGAGCGTGCGCAACGTCGATACCGGGTTTACTCAGAGCGCGACCACCGATGAGAGCGGCGCATTCTTGTTCCCGAGGCTTCCGGTCGGCAGCTACGAGCTGCGCGTCGAGCGGCCTGGCTTTTCCAGATATGTGCGAACCGGGATCACGCTCACCGTTGACCAGGCGGCCAGTCTGACAGTCGTCATGCAGGTCGGTCAGGTCAGTGAAGAAGTCACCGTCCAGGCGAATACCGAGCTGGTCGGAACACGGAACGGCACGCTGGGCCAGTTGGTCGATCAACAGCGTGTGGTCGAGTTGCCGCTGAACGGCCGGATGGCGCAGTCGCTGGTGTTTCTGGCAGCGGGAACAGTGGATCTTGGACGAAACGGCTGCCGAATCTGCGGTCACGGCGGCGTGTACCCTGGCGAACAAACCGCCGGCGTGAACGGCGCGGGCATGGCGCAGGTCAACTATCAGTTGGATGGCGCCGGCCACAACGACACGTATTTGAACGTGAACGTGCCATTTCCCAACCCGGACGCGGTCCAGGAATTCAACCTCCAGGCAAGCAACTTCACCGCGGAATACGGCAATGCCGCCGGCGGCATCGTCAACATCGTCACCCGGTCGGGCACGAACGTGATCCGCGGCAGCCTGTTCGAATTCCTCCGCGATGGATCGCTGAACGCGCGGAATTTCTTCGCACCGACGAAAGACACGCTGAAGCGGAATCAGTTCGGTGGCAGCGCCGGGGGCCCGATAGTCAAAGACAAGCTTTTCTATTTCGGCACCTACCAGGGAACTCGAATTCGCAGCGAAGCGGCAGGCAGGGTCGCGTTCGTTCCGACAGCTGCCGAGCGTGGCGGAGACTTTTCTTCCCTATCCGTGCAGCTCGTCGACCCGGTCACGCGGCAGCCGTTCGTCAACAACCAGATTCCGCCCGAGCGCATCAGCCCGGTGGCGAAGTATTTTCTGGACTGGATCCCGCTGCCGAATCGGGGCGGCCGTGAGCTGAACTTCGTCGGCACGGAACAGATCGAGACCGAGAACCAGTTCATGACCAAGGTCGAATACAACCGCCGCGGACACCAGATCAGCGGCCGCTATTTCTTCACCGATTACGACCGGCCGGCGGTGGTCCCGGAAAACAACATCCTCGCGGCCAGCAACGCCGGGAACGCCGTTCGCGTACAGAACGTGTCGGTCAACCACACGTTTTCAATCCGCCCGACGCTGCTGTTGAACAGCACGTTCGGATTCAACCGCCAGCGCGGCGGATCGCTGTCAAGCGGGCCGTTCAGCTATCCGGATGCCGGCGTACGCATCTCCTCGGCGGCGGCGTCGGCGCTGAAAGCGCCACCCGAGCTCGTCATGAGCGTGACCGGCGGATTCAGCATCAACACGAATCATCTTGGAGATTTCGATCGCGGTGATTTCACGATCCGCGAGGACTTGACCGCCGTACTCGGACCGCACGAAATGCATTTCGGCGGCGAAGCGGTGCGCCTCTCCAACCACATCACCAACACGTTTCGGATGGATGGGAACTTCACGTTCAACGGCAGCTGTCGGGCGACGGGCTGGCCGACTTCCTTCTGGGGCGCGCATCGAGCTTCGTTCAGGGCGGCGGCGAGTTCAAGGACCTCAAAGGCACGCGCTGGGGCTTCTTCGCCCAGGACAACTGGCGCGCCCATCAGCGGCTCACGCTGAATCTGGGGGTCCGCTGGGATCCGTACTTCCCCTACTACGACCGCGAGGGCCGCGTCGTCTGTTTCGAGCCCGGCGCGAAATCACAGCGGTACCCAAATGCACCTGCCGGTTCACTGTACGGCGGCACGGATCACGACCCCGGATGTCCGGTTGGCGGTTCGGAACGCGAACGTCTGGAACATCGCTCCGAGAATCGGTTTCGCCTACCGGTTGACGCGAGGACGGCAAGACGAGCCTCCGCGGTGGATACGGCCATTTCTACACGCCAATCCAGGCGAGCGCCTTCAACCCGTTTACGAACATCGCGCCGTTCGCTCCGGGATTCTCGTTCAACGGCGTGTCCTTCGAGGATCCGTTCGGCAGCGCCGGAGTGCCAAACCCGTTTCCCGAGCAATACGGGCCGCGGGTCCCGGGCGCCGAGGCAACGTTCGTGACGCCAGGCGAGCTGCGGGCGGTCTTCGCCGAGGATTTCCGCACGCCGCTGCTCATGTCGTGGAACGTATCCCTGGAGCGGCAGGTTGGCACCGATTGGGTGTTCCGTATCGCCTACATCGGCAACAAGGGGAGATACTTCTTCGGCGCCGCCGAGAACAGCCGTGAGATCAACCCGGCGATCTACGTGCCCGGCGCGTCGACCGTGGCAAACACTCAGGCCAGGCGCCCGTACCTGGATTACAGCCGCATCGGCCTGTACGAGTCAACGAACACCAGCAAGTACAACTCGATGCAGCTGAATGCCGAGAAGCGGTTCGGGAAGGGACTGTCGATGCTGGCCAGCTACACGTTTTCGCGAAAGATGGATGACTACGGCTGGACAACGCCGGATGATCTCCGGTTCGACTACGGTGTGTCGCGTGAGGACGTGCCGCACAATTTCAAGTTCTCGAACGTGTGGCAGTTCCCGCAGATGCGCGGCAACCGGGTCTTGAGCGGAATCGTCAACGGCTGGATGCTGAACTCGATGGTGACGTGGCAGAGTGGGTTTCCGTTCACGATCAGCAGCGGGAGAGACAACTCATTCACCGGCATCGGTCGAGACCGCGCCGACTTCCTTGGCGGAGACGCGGATCTGGGGTCCGACCGGCCTCACGGCGAAATGGTGGCGCGGTATTTCGATACGTCGAAGTTCGTCGCGAACGCAATCGGGACGTTCGGGAACTCGGCCAAGAACATGTTGCGAGGCCCGCGGTATTTCAACACCGATGTCGCACTGCTGAAGGTCACGAGGATCAGTCGAGACGATCGACCTGCAGTTTCGGGCCGAGTTCTTCAACATCTTCAACAACGTCAACTTCAACGCGCCGAACAGCAACGTGGCGTCGGCCCAGTTCGGACGGATCACGTCGGCGCTGGATCCACGCATCATTCAGTTCGGTTTGAAGCTGCTGTTCTAGCGAGGCTGCGCCTCAGACCCTCGAGGCTCCGCCTCGCTAGGTCACATTGTTTGGTAACGCCGCGCTGACGCGCGGACGGCCTTGACCGAAACTTGACTCAGGTACTCAGAATCGAGCCGGTCAAGGCCTCTAACGCGGCGGATGTCAACCGTCCGAGGAGTTAGGAGCATGGCTCAGTCATGGCATTCCCGGATTCTCGCCCTTTGCATCGGCGGATCGCTGGTGTTCCCCGCAACTATTCAGGGGCAAGCGACCACCGCTACGGTGTACGGCAACGTGACCGATGGTTCCGGAGCCCAGATCGCTGGCGTTCCGGTCATCATCGTCAATGAAGAGACCGGCTCGGTGCAGACCGCCACAACCAGTGCGGCTGGCGAATTCACGTTCAACTTCCTGCCGATCGGTCGCTACAGCCTGACGATCACCGCGAGCGGCTTCAAGGAACAGACCGAGTCCGGCCTGGAGCTGACTGCCGGCCAGGGAGTTCGCCGCACCTACGTGCTCGAGATCGGGGCGGTCACCGAAAAAGTCACCGTGACGGCGGGAACGCCGCTCGTCAACACGGTCAACGCGCAGCAGCTGGTCTCTCACGGCACGATGGAAGTCCGGGAGATGCCGCTTGCCCGGCGCGACTGGACGAACCTCTTGAACGTCGGGACGGGCGTCGAGGTCAGGGGGTCCGGCGGCGGCACCGGAATTTCCATGAATGGCCTGCCGCCGGGCGGGTTCAGCCTCACCGTCGACGGCACGCAGGCGTCGGCCAATTCCGAAGAGTCGTCGCTCACCTCCTTCGGCAACTTCAATCTCATCAAGGTTGTCAGCCTCGAAGCCATCTCCGAGGTCACGGTCCACAAGGGCATCGTCCAGGCGGAGTACGCCAACACGATGTCCGGCAATGTCGGTCTGATTACCAAGAGCGGAACGAACACCTACCACGGCAGCGTGTTCGAGAACTACCAGAACGGTGAACTGAATGCTCGCAATCAATTCCTGGCGACGAAGCCGGAAAGCACGCTGCATCAGTTCGGCGCGTCGTTCGGCGGCCCGCTCATCAAGAACCGGCTCTTCTCCTTCGCCGTGTACGAAGGCTACAGGCAGGACAGCTTTGCGGCGATCAACAGCGACGTGCCGACGGCGGAGTACCGCGCGCTGGCAATCGCCGCGGTGCCGGCGTACCAGCAATTCTTCGATACGCTGCCGCCCCCAAACCAGCCTTACGCCGCCGGCGCGCGCACCGGCGTCTTCAATGGGTCGGGATCCTCGGTGGCGAACGACGACCACCTGGTCTTGAGGGGTGACTACAACGTCAACAACACCAATCGCTTCAGCAGCCGATACACGCGAGGCCGCCCCGATTCCCTGAGCCCGCGGGTCTCTCCGGTCAACCCGCGGACCTTCGCCGGGTTCGACGACACGTTCACCGCCAGCTATTTCCGGATCGCGTCGGGTTTGAGCACGGAGACGAGGTTCGGCTTCAGCAGCAACGACGTCACGCGTCTCGACGGAATCTATACGCTGGGGACGGCGGGCATTGCCGGTCTCACGTTCACGTCGAACGGTGGGGAGCTGCTGGCGAGCCGTGGCAAGAACTGGAGCATCGAGGAGATCGTCGCGCTCAACAAAGGACGGCATTCGATCAAGTTCGGCGGCATCTTCCAGGTTCAGGACCACACCCGGGAGAACGCGGAAACTCCGCAAGTCACGTATGGCAACGATGCCGATCTGCTCGCCAACAACCCTTCTCGCCTGCAGCTGACGTTCGGCCTGCGCCCCTACGTCATCAAGTACTGGACGAACGGGTACTTCATCCAGGACGACTTCAAGGTCCGGCAGAACCTCGTCATCAACCTGGGGCTCCGCTACGACTATTTTTCGGTTCCCACCGAACGGGACGATCGGCTGTTCAACCGCGAGGGACCACGTGGCCTCGGTCCGCTCATCCCCCCGTCCGAGGGAATCTACGAGGCCGATACAAACGATTTCGCACCTCGCCTGGGCTTTGCGTGGACGTTGGATCCGTCCGCCCGAACGGTGGTGAGAGGCGGGTTCGGCATGTTCTACACCCGCTCTCCGCTGAGGAACATTCTCGAGGTGGTGAGAAACTCGATCGAGGAGCCCTTCCGCGTCGTCTACAGCCGCGCAGAGGCGCAGGCGCTCGGCCTGCGGTATCCGGTGACGAACGAAGGGGTGCTCCCGCTCGCCAAGGAGTCCGAATGCGCCATGGACGGGATCCACGATCGATCCCAATTTTCCGACGCCGTACAGCCTGCAGTGGCTCGCGAGCGCGTCGCGACAATTGACCGGCACGGTCGCAGTCGACATCGCCTACACCGGCACGCGGGGCGTGAACCTGCTTTTCAACCGGCAGATCAATACCGTGGACCGGCAGACGGGCCTGCGTCCGTTCGCACCGGATTTCGGAGAATTCCGCAACTTCGACACGTCCGAGCTGACGCGGTATCACGGCTTGCAGACCAGTTTTCAAAAACGCTTCTCCGACGGGTTCCTCGTCAATGCGAACTACACGTGGGCAACGAGCACGTCGTACGGCACGGCCAATCTGTCGACGCTGGATCCGCCTCAGGACCCGGACGACCTCGAGGCCGAGCGAGGCCCGTCGCCCTACGACATCACGCACCGGTTCTCGAGTGACTTCCTCTACGAGCTGCCGTTTGCACGGTGGTGGGATGCCGAGGGGTTCGGCAAGCGGCTGCTCTTGAGCGGGTGGCAGATAGGTGGCGTCCTCACGGCGCAGTCGGGCGCGCCGTTCTCGATCTCGACGCCCAGCTCGATCCTCGGACAACGCGTGGATCTCCTTGGCGGTTCCCCGTACCTCGACTCGGCGGATCCATTGGCGTATCTCGATCGAGCGGCATTTGCGCAAGTGCCTGTGATCCCGGCCAGCGGCGCCTCGGCACGCCCAGGCACGCTGGGAAGAAATGCGCTGCGCCTCCCCGGGTTCTGGAACCTTGATCTCGCGCTGTCGAAGAACATCGAGCTCAAGGGTAGCGTGCGTCTCCAGGTGCGCGGAGACCTCTTCAACGCGTTCAACGTCACGAGCTTTTCGTCGCTGAACACGACGATCACGAGTCCAAATTTCGGTCGATTCACCGGAACCAGAGGCGCCCGCGTCGTACAGCTCAACACGAGGCTGATCTGGTGACGAAGGAGGCGGCACCTTCCGGTTCAGCACAGACGCCACCGCCGGCGGTCGGCCTGATCGGGCTGGGCCTGGTGGGCAGCGCGCTGGCGGACCGGCTGCTCGGCGCCGGGAAGCGCGTCGTCGGCTGGGACGTCAATGCCGAGCGCGTTGCCGCCCTGCGCGAGAAAGGTGGCGCGATCGCGGGAGGCGCGCCCGAGGTGTTCTCCTGCTGCCGCCGCGTGTTGCTCAGCCTGCCGAGTCATCGCGAAGTCGGCGACGTGATCGAGGCTGCCGGCGCCTCCTTGAGCCGCGGGCACACGATTATCGATACCACGACCGGAGATCCCACGAGCACCGTGGAGCTGGCACGCAGTCTGGGCGAGCGCGGGATCAACTATCTCGACGCGACCATCTCCGGCAGCAGCGCTCAGGTCCGCGCCGGCGCCGTGACGGTGATGGTCGGGGGCGACGCCGCTTCGATCGCCGCTTCTGCTGACATCTTCGAGTCGATTGGGCGGCAGACATTCCACACGGGGGCAGCCGGTACGGGCGCGAAGATGAAGCTGGTGACCAACCTCGTGCTCGGGTTGAATCGCGCCGCGCTGGCCGAAGGGCTCGCGTTCGCCGGGTCGCTGGGTCTCGATCTGACGTTGTCACTCGCAGTCATGCGGGGTAGCGCCGCCTACTCGAGAATCATGGACACCAAGGGCGAGCGCATGATTCACGGTGACTTCGCGCCGGACGCGCGCCTGTCGCAGCATCTCAAAGACGTGCGGTTGATCGTGGACATCGGGCGGCAGGCCGGGCTGCCGATGCCGTTGAGCGCCGCTCACCGGGCCGTGCTCGAGGAGGCTGAGGCTTCCGGGTACGGAGAGCTCGACAACAGCGCCATCATCAAGGCTTTCATGTGAGCGTCTCGCCGGTAGCCCGCGCAGAATCGAATGCCGTTTCACCGGCGATTCTGTCGGGCACACATCCAGGGCCACTGCATCGCCGTGCGCGGATCGCAGTCCTCGGCGCGGCTTTCGGCGCGCTGTTGTTCGACGGCTTCGAGCTTGGATTGATGCCGCTCGCGTCGCTGTCGGTCTCCCGCGATCTGCTCGGCGACGGTTACACAGCAACGCTCGGCGGCGACTGGTTCGCACGGTTCACGGCTGCGCTCATGTTCGGCGCCGCGTGCGGCGGAGTCCTGCTCGGCAGCCTGGGCGACAGGATTGGGCGCGCGCGGGCGATGGGCGTAAGCATCCTTTGCTATTCCGTGTTTGCGGGACTGGGCGCGTGGGTCCAGACGCAGGAGCAGATGCTCGTGCTGCGTTTCCTGGTGGGCCTGGGCGTGGGTGGTGTCTGGCCCAACGGCGTCGCACTGGTGGCGGAATGCTGGCCCGACAAGGCCCGGCCGACAGTGGCTGGCTTGATGGGTGCCGCGATCAACGCCGGCATCCTGATGCTTTCCCAGATCGCGCAAGTCTGGTCGCTGACCGAGGACTCCTGGCGGTGGCTGTTCACAATCGCGGCCGTACCTGCCGCGCTGGGCGTGCTCGTGTTGTTCTTCCTGCCCGAATCGCCGGCCTGGCTCGCCACCCGCGGAAGTGCCTCGGCGAAGAAACGCGCGACGCCCCTTCGGGAGTTGTTCCGCGCGCCGCTCGTCAAGGTCACGCTCGTCGGGATCGTCCTCGGCTCGATCCCGCTCGTCGGCGCGTGGGCCGCGAGCAAGTGGATGATCCCGTGGGCCGACCAGATCGGCGGTATCACCCGGCCGGACTATAAAGCGATGACGCAAGGCTGGTGGGCGTTTGGCGCGATCCTCGGCAGTCTGGCGGGCGGCCAGATCGCCAGCCTGCTCGGGCGCCGACGGTCGTATTTTCTCATCAGCCTGGGATCCATGGTGCTGACCATCACGATGTTTCAGCTCACGGCGCCGCTGCGGCCTTCGTTCTTTCCGATCGTCTTCGCTCAGGGCTTTGTCGCCACGCTCTTCTTCGGGTGGCTCCCGCTCTATTTGCCCGAGCTCTTCCCGACGCACGTGCGCGCGACGGGCACCGGGATTTCCTACAATGTCGGACGGTTTGCGACGGCGGCCGGAGTTCTGACGGCAGGCCTGCTGTTCACGGCACTTGGCGGCAGCTATCCGTCCGTGGGCAGCGCCGCGGCACTGATCTACGGTCTGGGCATGATTGCGATCTGGTGGGCCCCCGACACCACCCGCACGTCCCTGGCGTCGTAACGTCGCGTCCACACTTCATGAGGCAGGCGATGAGGCACTCTATCGTGTCGAGTCTTTGCAGTTTCACACTCCTGGCCGCCATGGCGGGCACGCTGGCTCTCGCCCAGCGGGCGGCCGACCCCGCTCTCCCGACGGTCCCGCCCGAGCTGATGGTGAAGCTGTTCGCGCGGGAGCCGTTGATCCGCAATCCGAGTGCGATGGCGTTCGACCGCCGCGGTCGCCTGTTCGTCGGCCAGGGACCGCAATATCGCAATCCCAAGCCGGATACTCCCGGTGACACCGTCGTCATCCTGATCGATTCGGATCGTGACGGCATCGCGGATACGAGCAAGACGTTCGCCTCCGGTCTGAACTCGATCCAGGGACTCGCCTGGCACGGCCGGGACCTCTGGATCGGCAACTCGCCCGACCTGACAGTCGTCCGCGATCTCGATGGCGACGACGTGGCGGACGAATACGTGAAGGTTTATACCGACCTGGGAAATCTCGAGCACGCCAACCACGGACACAACTGGGCGCCGGACGGAAAGCTCTATTTTTCGCAGGGCACCTCGAAGGGCCTGACCCAACCCGGGCGCGTCGCGCCCAAACCGTTCCGCGACCTCTGGGATGTTCGCGCGCCTGCCGGCACTCCGGACTTCCCGCCGCCGCAGGTGTTCACGCGCAGCGAGTACAAGGCGACGTACCAGGATCCTCGCGACGACTGGGGACGCGAGGGAGGTGTGCTGCGCAGCGACGACGGCGGCGCAAATCTCGAGATCGTTTCCCGTGGATTTCGCAACCCATGGGACATCGCCTTCGACAGCGGATTCAACTGGCTCGGCACGGACAACGATCAGAGTGATGGCGACCGTGTGTTCATGCCATTCTTCGGCGCGCACTTCGGGTGGGGGCACGTCTGGAGCAACCACTGGACGGGCAAGGATCATCCGCCGACGGCACCCATCAGCGGGCCGGTCTTCGACGGATCGGGTACGGGCATCCTTTATTACGACGCACCCCAGATGCCGCCCGCGTACCGCGGCGTGTGGTTCTTCAACGACTGGCTGCGGAAAACGACCTTCGTGTATCGGCCTCGTTGGGACGGCGCGCTGATTCAGCCGGAAGGCGGCCGCTGGCAGGCATTCGCGGCCGGTGGTGGAGCGGGCCGCGCCGTCGCCTACTACGGCGCGTCACGGCAGAGTGAGGCGCCGTCTCTTGCCAGCCCCCTGTTCAAGCCGGTGGACATTGTCGCCGGCCCTGACGGCGCGCTCTACATCAGCGGCTGGGGGGAAGAATACGGCGTGGTCTGGAAGGACGGCGAGCAGGCCAACGAGGGTCGAATCTTCCGGATCTCATGGCCCGGCGCGCCGCCGACCAATTGGGACACGGCGAAGCGCGGCAAGCCGGTAGGTCAGTGGACGCTCGAGGAGCTCGTCGAGGATCTCGGGTCGCTGCTGCCGGTGTGGTCCGTCGATGCGCAGGATGAGCTCGTACGGCGCGGAGCGGCGATAAAGAACGATCTCATGGCGGTGCTCCGCCGCGGCGGACTGACGCAGGCTCAGGAGACCTGGGCCCTCTGGGCGCTGGGACGGATCGCACCCGCGGACCGCAGCATCGACGCCTGGTTTGCCGACACCGGCCGGACGCTGTCGCTCAACGCGAAGATCCAGGCGATCCGGATCGCCGCTCACCGCATTCGAGAGCACCGCCGCTCCGACCAGCTTCCTCCCTACGTCGTGATGGCGTTACAGGACGCAGAGCCCCGGGTGCGATTTGCCGCCGTGCAGGCCATCGCTCAGGCGCGCCAGCGCCAGCTTGTCCCTCAGCTTTGCGATGTGGCCGCGAAGGAGCACGATCGCGTCACCTCTTATGCAGCATGGCAGGCGCTGCGAGAAATTGCGCCGCCCGATGCGCTGCGCGCGTTGCTGAAGGATGAACGCGCTGCTGTCCGGCGGGCGGCCCTGCTCGCGCTGCTGGAGAGCCGCGCGCTCGAACCGGGTGCGGTGAAACCGCTCGTCAAGGACAGCGACCCCGGCACATCCGAGCTTGCGGCGAACTGGCTGGCTCAGGCAGATGGAAATCCGCTCATCGACGTTTCTCCGAGGCCCGGCGACTTCGTCGAATCGGTGACTGTCAAAATCACGCCAGGAATCAAGCCGGCGACCGTGCGCTTCACGCTTGACGGTTCTGAACCGACGCCACAATCCCGTTCCGGCAGTCCAGGCCGTCTTACAGACACCACGACGCTCAAAGCCGCGCTGTTCGTCGGTGCCCAGAAGGTCGGCAACACGCTGGCCGGCACCTATCGCAAGCGGGAATCGAACCTCACGTTGCCCTCGTTGGGAACGGTGGTGACGCCGACGACGGCCGATCAGGTTCTTCCGCTGCTTGCCGCGGCCGACGCGAAGCGCGGTCCTGGATTGTTCAAGGCGGCGGGATGTGTGGCCTGTCATCGGGCCGGTGACGACGGTCGGGCCATCGGCCCGGACCTCAGTACGATCGGAGACCGCGATGATGCGGATTCGGTCATCCGGTCGATCCTGAATCCGAACCAGATCATCGCTGAAGGCTATGGGTTGCTGACCGTTTCCACGCGCGACGGAAAAGGGTTTGCCGGGATATTCGAATCCGAGACGGATCGCACGCTCCACATGGTGCAACTGAACGGGGACGCCGTCGCCATCGACAGGAGCACAATCAGCAGCCGCCGCAACATTCATCAATCTCCGATGCCGCCGTATGACGGCGTTCTGAGTCCACGCGATCTTGCGGATCTCGTGGCGTGGCTCATGACGGGGCGCGCCGCGCCGGCTGGCGCTTCGGCGGCGCCGGCGGCGCAAACTCCGCCGCGCGCGCCTGCGAGCCTCAGCTTCGCGTGGGAGCTCAAGCCCGGCCGGCTCTCGATCCTCCATGCGGGACGTCCACTCGCCGACTATGTCTTCAGCGATCCCGAGGTGCTCCGGCCGCACTTTCAGAACCTTCGCGCACCCAGTGGTGTGCAGGTGACCCGCGCGCATCCTCCCGCCGCCGGCGATGCCACCGATCATGCGACGATGCATCCTGGAGTCTGGCTGGCGTTCGGCGACATCAACGGCGAGGACTTCTGGCGCAACAAGGCGCGCATCGAACACGTGGCCTTCACCACGGATCCGACGGCAGCGGACGGGCGGCTCACGTTTGCCACGCGCAACCGGCTCATTGCTCACGACGGCACTGCGCTCGCGTCGCAAGTTTCGCGCATTGCAATCGCCGCCATGGGAGATCATGCGTTCGTGCTGACCTGGGAGGCAGAGATTCGAGGCGAAGGACGCGAGCTCGTGTTTGGCGATCAGGAGGAGATGGGACTCGGAGTGCGCGTGGCTACCCAACTAACCGAGAAGGACGGAGGGCTTGTCGTAAACAGTGAAGGCGTCAAGGGAGCGAAGGCCGTATGGGGCAATCCGGCGGCCTGGGCGGCGTATTCGCGGGAGACCGGCGGGCGTCTTCAGGGGGTGGCGATATTCCCCTCGTCATCGAATCCGAATCCGACGTGGTGGCACAGCCGGGACTATGGCGCGATCGTCGCCAATGGGTTCGGCAAGCGCGTCCTGCCCGCATCGGCGAACGGAAATCTCGTCGTGAGACCAGGCGAAGCGCTGAAACTCCGGTATGACGTGCTGCTCTTCGATGCGCCGGCCGCAACGCCGATCGACTTCGCCGCCGCGTACCTCCGGCTGCAGTCTGGACTGCGCCCGCGTCCATGAGGAGCAAAAGGAGAGAAAGTGATGCCGTCCTTCGAGGAAGCGTGAATACGCCTCCATGCTCGTAGTTGGCGCCGCTCTACGCGGACTCACGCCGTCCAGCGTGAGCTCGAGACGGCGCGCGATGGTTTCCGCGATTTCGTCCTGGATCGCGAAGACGTCGGAAAGGGGGCGATCGGACCGCTCGCTCCATACGTGGCTGTGATTGCTCACCTGGATCAACTGCGCCGTTATCCGGATGCGGCTTTCGGCCCGCCACGCTGCCCTCGATGGCGTAGGTGGCACCGAGGCTCCGCCCGATGTCGGCGATGTCGCCGCCGCGCGCGTGCACCGCAAACGCAGACACGCGCGAGATCACCCGAAGTCCCGCAAGGCGCGTCAAGGTGTTGATGATCTCTTCGGTAAGACCGTCGCAAAAATACTGATCTGATTCAGCACCCAGATTGGTGAGCGGGAGCACCACGAGACAGGGCTCCGGAGGCAGAGTCGGCCGGCTCTGGCCGGCCGCGTCCATCTGTGCTGGCCATTCGGCACGGCGATCGAGGCCGGAGACTGCCGCTACGAGCCGATAGCCTCGCTTTGGGATCGTCATATGTACTGCGGCTGTTGTCTGTTGTCGCCGAGCGCGTGGCGCAAGTCGGCGATCGATCGGGTGAGCGTTGCCTCCGCAATGAACCGGCCCTCCCAGACACCCTCGATGATCTCGTCCCTGGAGACGACGCGGCCCTCTTGGGAGGCGAGGAAGACCAACAGGTCCATCACCTGGGGCTCGAGACGGCGCACAGTTCCGCCTTCGCGGACCTCGTTGAGCATCGGCTGCACCTGCCAGCGGCCGACCTGCAATCCCGAGTGGCCGGTACACTTACCGCCCTTCCGGGTGGCCACGCGCCGATGTACTCGCGATGAGCCGCGGCAAAGGCAGAAGGGGCTCGCGGGGAGCTCGTCGATCCCCACAAATTCCGAGGGAGATCACAGGCTCTTCCGAACGACTTCCTGGCGGCCCACGTTCACACTGCAGATGGCTGCCCGATGCGCCCTCTTGAACGCGATCGAGAGTCGAGAGCATCGCGCGCTGGATGTTCTCGAAATCGAGCATCGCAGAGGAAGTATGGCCGGCAAGCGATTGTCCGAGGAGGGTTTGGGTGACAGTTTCGGAGTCTCGAGCTCAGAAGACGGGTGCAGCAGTGATTCAGCGCGCGGCGGCGTCCCTCCCACGCGTGGTCTCAGGACGGGCGGTCGTGCTCGGCGTCGTAATGGCTGCGGCCATCGGATTTGTCCTCGCCTTCGCCGTACCGCACATCGCGCCCGATGCGAGACGCTACGCGCTGTACGCATCGCGACGTGGCTGGCTGCTGCTTCACATCGGCAGCGGCGCCGTGGCGCTGCTGGTGGGGCCTGGGCAACTGTGGCTCGGCCTGGGCCGACGACATCTTGGCTTGCACCGGCGGCTCGGCGTGATTTACGTCGGCAGCGTCGCCGTGGGATCCCTGTCAGCGTTCTACCTGGCTCTTCACACGGATCTCGGGTGGGTCTTCGGCATGGGGCTGACAGGGCTTGGGGTCGACCTGGCTCGTCACAGCGGGTCTGGCGCTGGCTGCCTTCCGCCGGAGGCTGATGCTCCAGCACCAGGAGTGGATGATCCGCAGCTACATCGTCACGTTCGGGTTCGTGACGTTCCGATTGCTGGTCGGGGCCCTGCAAGCGGCGGACGTGGGCACGTTGCGCGAGCAACTTGCCGCCGCCAGCTGGTTCTGCTGGTCGGTGCCGTTGCTCTGCGCCGAGGCGATCCTGCAGGGCCGGAAGATCGCCTCGAGCGACAACGCAGAAGGCGGGAGCGTGAGAAGCGCCGCTCATCGCGATCATTGAACATTGGCTGACACTGACCCATTCGCGTTGAGCTCAGAATCGAGCGGGGCAAGGCCTCTAGTCGACTCGCGCCGGATGCGTCCATCGGTTTTCGTTGTTCTGAAACGACTTCCATAGAAGCGGGAGTTCCGGCTCCACTCCTGACGCCAATCCTCAACGTCCCGCCTCCGTCCCGCCGTGAATCAGCAAGTCGCCTTAAACGGGGCGAGACTCGAACCTCGACCGGTACGCGACTCGGCCAGCCTGCACATGACGGCCACGAGATTGTCTTCAGCTTCTTCGATCGGCGAGTTGTGACGACACGTGGATTCGGTGTCGCTCAACACAGCACTTGTCGACTCGCGCAAGATGCGTCCGTCGGTTTTCGCTCCGCGAAAAGTCGAAACCAAGGTTGTAAGTGAGGACGTTGATGAGCTGAATGGTAGGCGGCCCATGTATGGCACTGAGAATACCGCCGATGTCCAAGTAAATCGCTCTCGTCGGTCTGCTTCGACGGGTTATTGGTCCTGAGGCCAACGCTGGCATGCCTGATGCGGATGCGGCGTCCGGTTCGTGTCATCTGCGGGGTCTTGGCGCTGAGTCAAGCCCGGCACTACGAACGGCCACACAGGGATAGGAAGTGAGGACGGAGAAGGGGAAGAGGAAGAGCGAAAGGAGCGCATGCGGACGATCGGGCATAAGTCCAGGGTGTGGCCAACGATCGCGATGGCCATCGTGACGCTGATGGTGTGCTGGGGGCAGGCCACGCCCGTGAAGCCTGCAGCCTGCCGCGAGCCTGCGTCAGCCTGCCGTGAAGACCGCCGAGTACATCGGCGAGGCGCGGTGCATCGAATGCCACGGCCAGGAGAACAAGCATTTCAGCGAGACGCTGCATGCGAAGGTCTTCCGGCTGAATCCGAAGAACGACGGTCAGCGGCAGAGCTGCGAAGCCTGCCACGGACCGGGCTCGAATCACGCCAGGAACGCGCTCGACAAGACCGCGCTCATCGGGTTCACCAAACGTTGGGGAACGCCGGTCGACGTACAGAATGCCCAGTGCTTGACCTGCCACGAGGGTGGCACTCGCCTGCACTGGCCAGGATCGACCCACGAAAAAACCAACCTCGGCTGCGCCGACTGCCACAATCCCATGCAGAAGCAGTCGGCCAACAGTTTGTTGGCCCGGCAAAACATCTCCGAGACCTGCTTCCAGTGTCACAAGCAACAGCGTGCCGAGTTCCGCAGGCGTTCGCACATGCCTCTGCCAGAAGGCAAGATGTCCTGCGTCGACTGCCACAACCCGCACGGCTCGTCGGCCCGTTCCCTGCTGAACGCCGATTCCGTCAACGACGTCTGCTACACCTGCCACGCCGAGAAGCGGGGACCGTTCCTCTGGGAACACGCGCCGGTCCGCGAGAGTTGCGTCACCTGTCATCAGCCTCATGGTTCCAACCATGACAAGTTGCTCGTGGGGGCGCGTCCCTACCTTTGTCAGCAATGCCACAACCTGTCGATCGGTCATAGCGGCACGTTCTACCGGGACGGGCAGTCGGCTGCCGGTGCGCTGCAGGGGGGAGGACAGAGTCCACGCGTGATCGCGCGCACGTGCCAGAACTGCCACTCACAGATCCATGGCAGCAATCATCCGGCCGGTGCGCGGTTCCAGCGCTGAACCAGGCCCAAGGGCACGGGGACAATTCTGCGGGAGACCTTTGATGAAGATCCGTTCGTGCGCGTCAGTCATCATCCTGGGTATCGGGGTGCTGCGGTTGACGACCTCTCTGGTGTATGCCGGCGACGGGCAGGACGCTCCGGCCGGCAACGCCATGAATCCGCGTGGCGTCAACTCAATCGTCGAACGCGACCCTGAGGGGTTGGGCATTGGCGAGAATTCCCGGAGTCCTTCGGGACTCCTCACAGCGAGCGCGCCCCTCGTGAAGGAGCCGTCGAAGACCTCGGGCGGCCTGCTCTACCGGATGATGGTCGAGTTCAGCGGCACCGGAACCGGTGGCGACAAGGATGTCGCCAAGTTCCGCGAATACAAGGACCTCGACAGCGGCGCCTTCCTGAACAGCTTCACCCTGATGCTCGAGAAGCCGGAAAGCGCCTTTCACCTCGACGCGGTGGGCGGTGGCGTGGCCCGGACCGACCAGTACTACGGCTTCGATGTGGGCCGGTACAACACGTGGAGAGTGCGCGGCTCGTTCGGCGAAACGCCCCATGTCTTCACGTCGACCTACAGGTCGCTGTGGGACGGGGCCGACAGCGGCGTGCTCACGTTGACAGGACTTCGCCCGGGAGGCACCACCGACGCGAATACGACCCAGGCGAACATGCTCCTGGCGATCTCGGCCGCGCCGGACGCTCACCCGGAACTGACTCGGAAGAAGAGCCGGGCACGCTTCGACTTCACGCTGCCTGCGAACTGGAAAGCCTTCGCCAGCTATACCCGGGAACGTCGTGAAGGCATTCGCCCCTTTGACGCCGTCTTTGGCGGTGGCGGCGGTGGCGGCAACGTGGAGATCCCGGAATCGATCGACTACAACACGCAGGACGTACTGGCAGGACTGCAGTTCGCGAACGCGCTGACCAGCTTCAGCGTGCAGGCCGCGGGGTCGTTCTTCCACAACGACATCGACGCGATGGCGTTCCAGAACCCGTTGTTCATCACGACGAATACGATCGCGGGCGTGCCGGCGACGACCTTTACGCAAGGGCAGTTCGACCTGTACCCGAGCAACGACTACTACAACCTGAAGGGGGAGTTCGCCAGGAAGTTCCCGAAGTTTCTCAGGAGCCGCATCACCGGCGTGTTCTCAATCGCCCGTTCGCAGCAGAACGACAACTTGATTCCGTGGGCGATCGAACCGTTGACGGGCGGCACCATCAACGGCGTGCCGACGGCCGATATGTGGAACACCACCGCCTCGCTGAGCAGGCTGTCGGCCGATGCGCGTATCGACACGACCCTCGCCGACGTCGGCATCATCCTGAATCCCTCGCGAGCGCTGGCCGTGAGGGGCAAGGTCCGCTACTTCGATACCGACAACAGCACCGAGTACCTGGCCTGCAATCCGCTGACGGGCCAGTGGGGACGTCTGCTGAACAATGGCTCGGGAGGGTCCTTCGTGACGCCGAACCTGACCGCCGGCAACAATCCGGTGGGTACGCTGAACACCGGCTACAACGGCACCGGCTGTAACTACGCCGCCACCCAGGCCCTGGGGTTGGCACCGAGTGCGGGGGACGTGCCTATCCGCAGCGCCCCCTACGAGTATCGCCAGCTGAACTCGGTGGTCTCCGCCGACTACCGCATCAATCGGACCAACAGCCTGGAAGGCGCGTTCGAGCGCGAGGATTTCCGCCGCGAGTACCGCGAACGCGACGAGACGTGGGAAGACAAAGTTCGGCTCGGCTACGTCAACCGCGATACCGCGACGGGCACCCTCCGGCTCGGTTACGAGTACGGCCGTCGTCGCGGCAGCGACTTCGTGTCCACTCCATTGGCCGAGTTCTACAGCAGTTCGCTCGGGCCGATGCCGACCGCGACCACGACGAACCTGGCCACGTGGTTCCGTAACCCCGAGCAGTTCCGGAGATTCGACGTGGCCGACCGCAATCAGCACCTCCTGAATGCCCGCTTCAATTACGGCATCGCTCCCGCGGTGGACGTCAGCGTCGGCGTGCAGGTGAGAGACGTGGAGTATCCAGCGTCGGACCTTGGACGCAACGACCATCAGCGACTGACGTCCCCGTCAGTGGAGGTCAGCTGGCAGCCAGCTCCGACCACGAGCGCGTACGCGTTCTACTCGTTTCAGGACGGCGGACAACGTCAGGCCGGCCTCCAGCCGAACGCCTGCGTGATGGGGAACTTCTACTACTTCTTCAGCGACGGCTCAGTGCAGACCAACGCGACCGGCGTTCCACCGCCACCCCCGGCCGGGGCGACGTCCGTCGGGACCCAGCAGGTGCAGCCGGCGAACTTCACGTCGCTGTGCGGGACGGCCTCGGCAACCAGTCCGCTCTCTCCAGTCAGCCGAGCCTGGACTGCGTCGCACGACGATCGCAACACGGTCACGGGTCTCGGCTTTCACTACGAGCTGGGCCGCGTCCTGACGGAAGTCGGATACACCTATTCGAACGGCCGTACGAGAATCCGATACGAGTACAACGCCACGGCGCTGGGAGTGAATGCCACGCAGATGGCGCTCGCCGGCGACGGGTGGTCCGATCTCGTCTTTGTCCAGAATTTCGTCGACGCCAACGCCATGATGCCGCTGTACAAGCGGCTGTCCCTGCGCCTGATCTACCGGTTCGAGGACGCCCGGATCCGCGACTGGCACTACGACGGCATCAGCGTGAATCCGATGCCGGCCAACAACGGGGCGTATCTCGACTTCGGTCCGCAGGACTACAAGGTGCACCTGTTCGGGGCGTTGTTCCGGTACGAGCTGTGACACCTGTGAGGCGCGTCGAGGGAGGTATCACCGTGCGGACAGTATGGACGCTCGTAGGGATGGGCCTGCTGGTGCTTGGAGCCTCGCCCCTGGTGTGGGCGCAGGAAGCAAAGTCGATCACCGTCACGGCGTGCCTCCCCTGTCACGCTGGGGGAGCGGCGGGGCCGCAGGCGGCGCCGACCTTCCCCAAGCTGGACGGACAGCATGCCGCCTACCTGGAGAAGCAGCTCCGCGAGTACATGTCCGGCAAGCGCAAGAGCGACATCATGGCCCCCATATTCGCGGCCTTGAAGAAGCAGCAGATTCCCGGCATGGCGGCCCATTTCGCCAGTCAGGCGCCCGCGCGGGGCGCGGTGGAGAATCAAGAGTTGGCGGCCCGGGGCAAGGTGCTGTACGAGGAGGGCAACCGCGCCACCGGTGTGCCGGGGTGTATCGGCTGTCACCTGCCCGAGGGCGAGGGCTCCCAACGCTATCCTCGCCTGGCCGGTCAGCGTCAGGCGTACACCGTGCAGCAACTCATGGACTTCAAGAGCGGCACGCGCAGCAACGACCGGGCGCGCGTCATGCGCTTCGTCGCCGGGCGTCTCACGGACGAGGAGATGAGAGCTGTCGCCGAGTACCTCGCCGGATTGTAGTGACCGTTCCGCTTCGATTTGGCACTTCCAGCTGGTCAGTGCGCGTTTAGTCCAACGTGCCAGGTCTAAGCCCACCGCCTTTCAGGCGGTCAGCTTTCAGCCGCTCCGGTCTGACCGGCTGCTTCGAGCTGACCGAGCACGTTGGACTAGCGGGACCACAGGTCCCGCCTATGAAGAAACTACCGCTCGCAGGCGGCGCGCTTGCGACTTTCAGTCGCGCGCGGAGTCTACCGCCTTTCAGGCGGTAGTTTCTTCAACGCACGAGCATCAAGAATCCAGCCGCCATCAGGAGCACGCCGCTGATCCGCGCGCCGTGCAGTCCGAGCGGCGCCATTTTCTCAAATGCGACGAATGCCGTCAGCGCCGCAATGACCGTCAAGTTCATCACGCCCCCGGCAAACAGCAGCAACATCAGCGCCCAGCAGCAGCCCACGCAATAGGCGCCGTGCTCGAGTCCCACGACGAACGCACCACGCCATCCAGTGCGCCATCGGCTCATGAGAAATCCCAGCGGGGACTGGCACGTCCGCAGACAGGCGTGTTTGATCGGCGTCAGCTGATACACGCCCGCGAGAAGCAGCAACGTCGCACCAAACCTGGAACTCGTGACCTCCATCATCGGCGACAGTCACCAGGAGCGCCGCCAGTCCACGCTGAAGCGCGGTTGCCCCGAGGCTGAACACCGTCCAGACGACTAGATAACCCGCCGTGAGCGCGTAAACCTGGCGCGCTGCCGTTCCCTGTGCGGATCGCCGCGCCATGGCGCCGTACAGCAGGACCAGAGGCGAGGCGGTCGGGAGCATCATGCCCGTCATCATGACGGTCCACATCGCCCAGAGCAGCAAAAGGTGCGGTACATCCCAGTTCGCGGTCATCATCCAGGCACTGGCGCCGGTCATCGGTCCGTACATGTCGCGTGCCATCACGACGATCCACATCCAGGAGACCAGGGGCAGCAGGACCAGGAGGACCACGGCGGGCGCGCGGTCGGACTGCAACGCGGATTCGACGATGGTGGGCGGACGCTCGGCAGGCGTGGCAGGTCCTGGCATCGAAGGATGAACGACGGCGATTCGAGACGATGACGCGTCGCGGCCGGTGCGCCCGGCGACGCGCGCTAGGCGTTGCGCCAGGAAAACGGCGCGTACTGTCCGTTGTTCTTGCCGCTGAAGTCTTCCCATGCCAGGCCGAACGCCTGGACGCGGCTGTTGGCTGCGCGCGCCAACGCGAAGCGATCCGCGGCCGGATGGCCCGTGTTGTCGAGGTGCATCGGCTCGGTGGCATCGGGGTTGAGTCCCTTTACGCCTTCAGCAGCCATGTCAACGAAATCCGACGCCTTGACGGACCACTTCGCTCCGCTGCGATCGAATCGAATTGGCGCTGGCTGCACGCCGAGAAACTTTCCGATGAGTCCCGACAGTGCCGCCATGGGGCCGCCCGCGGCACCGCTGACGATAGCCGTGATCGCGTCGAGCTGCTCGGCGCTGGCTCTCTCGTCGGCGACGAGCCCGACCGACCAGTTGCCCTTCGCCATCTCCTCCGGCGTGAAGCCCAGCACGATGAACCCGAGGCCGTCGAGCGAGACCGTCCCGTAGATTCCGCGTTCAACGTCAAAGGCCATGGCAAACGTGCACCATCCCTTGCTCGGCTTGACCGCCAGCCCTGCCGGCAGGCACGGGCACACGAAGTCGCAACTGCATGTTTCGTAGTATTGGCCGCTGACCTGCCACGCTGGTGTCGCCATCATCATTCCTCTAAGGTCGTGGGCCGCACCCCGAGCTCTCGTCGGGCCGCGGGCCCCCTCTAGGCCGGCGATTGTAACTCCAACATCAGGTACAGACGACACCGAACGACCTGAGCTGCCCGGTTTGCTCATTTCTCGAGCAGGTCGCCCGCCTGCCGCTCCAGAAGCGTTTCCTCCCGTCCTCCCGTCCTCCATGTTGAAAAATTCTGCAACACGGAGCAGATCGCCGAGCCCGGAGCCCAATGGGGCCGACCCCGATGTTCGCCAGGGTTAGAATCCTGCGATCGCGTGCGGACGGCGTCTATGCGTTACCAGGGGTTCATTTCCTACAGCCACGCGGCCGACGGGAAGCTCGCGCCCGCGATTCACAACGGCCTGCACCGGATCGCCAAGCCCTGGTACCGCCTGCGGTCGATGCGCGTGTTTCGCGACAAGACCAGTCTGTCCGCGAATCCTGCGCTCTGGCCCACCATTCAACAGGCGCTCGCGGAATCCGACTACTTTCTTCTCCTCGCGTCGCCGGAGGCCGCCAGCTCCAAATGGGTGCAGCAGGAAGTCGCATGGTGGTTCGAGAATCGTTCCTCGGACAAGCTGCTGTTCCTGCTGACCGGTGGCGATCTCGTCTGGGACGAGACCGCCAGGGATTTCGACTGGTCGCGCACGACAGCCCTGCCGGCAATCGTGCGCGGGCGGTTTGCGAACGAGCCGCTCTGGACGGATTTTCGCTGGGCAAGGAACGCGAACGATCTCTCGCTGCGCCATTCACAATTCCGCGGCGCGATCCTCGACCTCGCCGCGCCGCTGCTCGGCCGGCCGAAGGACGAGATCGACGGCGAAGACGTCCGCCAGCATCGGCGCTTGAAGATCGTGACCTGGGTGGCGATGGCGACGATCCTCACCTTCGCCGTCACTGCCGTGTGGCAGGCACTGGTGGCAAGAGCACAACGCAACGAGGCGGTGCTGCAGCGCGGGCGCGCCGAAGAGCAGAGCAAGATCGCAACCGAGCGCCGGCGCGAGGCGGAAGAACAGCGCGGCCTCGCGGAAACCAGGCAGAAGGAAGCCGAGCGGGCGGGCGCCGCGGAACGGGCCGCCCGAATCGAGGAAGAGCGCCAGCGCCTCCTCGCGGAAGAGCGGCACCAGATCGCCGTATCCCGGCAGCTCGCCACGCAGGCGGATCTCGTCGACCGCGAAACGTCGAACGTGACCATCAAGAGCCTGCTCGCCGTCGAGGCGGCGCGGCGATCGCAGAACGGCGACGCCATCGAAGCGCTCACGCTGAGTCTGGCCGTGCTGCCCAGGATCCGGCTGCGCGACCGCGGCGAGATCTTCGGGATGGCGGTCAGCCCGGACGGGAAGCGGTTCGCCATCGGCGCACAAGGGCGATCCCCCCAGCCGAACCTGCTGCGCGTCTTCAATGTCGCGACCGCCAAACCGTTGTACGAGGTGAAGCTTCCGAGCACACCCTCCAGCCTGGTCTTCACCGCCGACAATCAACGCCTCATCGTCGGAGGTTTTCAGCTGAAGGTGCTGGATGCGGCAACGGGACGCGTGCTGTCCGAGGGGGACCCGAAAGAACGCGAGTATGCCATCAGCCAGGATGGCCGCTTCGCCCTCTCCGAGGGCAACCTCCGGCGGGCGCGTGTCATCGACCTCGTGAACCAGAAAGATGTCGCCGTGCTGCAGGGAAACGACTTCGTCAGCGGCGCCGCGTTCAGTCCCGATGGACGGTATGTGACGACCTGGTCCTACGGGCGCAAGAACGCCAGCGCCATCGTCTTCGACGCGTCGAGCGGCCGCGAGTTGTTTCGCGTGGCGCACGAGTCGTCTGAGGCCACCCAGGGCGTGACGGCGGCGACGTTCAGCACAGACAACCGCTATTTTGCGAGCGGATCGAGGGACCACACCTACGTTCACAGCATGCCCGATGGCAAACTGGTCTCGGAGCTTCCGCAGGGCAGCTGGCGAGTCCTGCGGTTCACGCCAGACAGCGAGTCGGTCGCCTCGTCGCCCATCTTTGGCGGCACGCTCACGATCTTTTCCGCGTTGCGTGGCAGCGAGCAACACAGCTTTCCCGTCGGGTCCGTGGAGAAGATGGCGTTCAGTGACGACGGCGAGCTCATTGCCGTAGGCGGCGACGGTGTGGCCAGGATTCTCGAGACCGAGACGGGCAGAGAGCTGGCTCGCCTGAAACTTGGCGGCGATATTCACAACCTCTTGATCAGTCGCGAGGGTCGATGGTTTGCCGCCGGCGGCAAAGAAGGGGTGCAGCTCGCGGACATTTCCAACCGCCGGAATCCGCCGCTGCCCTGCCTCGGCGCGGAAATCACCGACGATGGGCGGCGTCTGTTGTGCCTGTCGCTCGGCACGAGCATGGTCTTCGACACGGCAACCGGCAAGCCGCTCGTCGAGGCCGGCGACAAGTCGCCGATGTTCGCGAAGCTTGGCAACAGCGGGCGCTACGCCGTCACGACCGGCATCGGTGCCGCGTTCGCGCTGGTCGATGCGCGCCGGAAACAAAGTGCTCTGGAAAACCTCGGGGAGCGACACTCCAGCGATGACGTTCGGCCCGAACGATCGCCTCGTCGCCTTCAGCTTCGACAAGACGACGCACGTGGTGCAGCCGGCGACCGGAAAAGAGGTCGCACGCCTCGATCGTTCAGCGAAGGTGCTGGCGCAAGGATTCAATCAGGACGAGTCGCTGCTCGCCATTTCAGGCGATGACAAGGTCGTGCGGATTCACGACGCGTTCAGCGGCACCGAACGTGTGCGGATTCCGCAAGACGATCGTGTCCATGCGCTCGCCTTTGCCCCAGGCAACCTGATCGCGACCGGCAGCGCGGTGGGCTCGCTCAGGATCTTCGATGCCCTGTCGGGCCGCGAAGTGTCCCACATGCCGTATGCGATTCCGGTGATGAAGCTGCAGTTCAGCCGGGACGGCCGCTACCTGCTCACGCTCGGAGTGCGGCCGGAATCCGAATCGCTGGCCGCGCGCATCTTCGACGTCGCCACGGCGAGGGAGCTGTGGGCCACGACGCTCTCGCGCGAGGCGTTCGGATCGGCGGCGTCGTTCGCCGACAACGACCGCGCCGTCGTCTCGTATGCGGCGTTTCAGATGCAGCGGCACCTGTGGCGGGCCGAGGATTTGATCGCCGAGGCCTGCGCCCGTCTCGATCGCAATCTGACCGAAGCGGAATGGCGGCAGTATCTGGGCGATGAGCCGTACCGAAAGACCTGTCCCGGAAGATGACTCGCGCGGGCCTGCGGACTGGACCGCGCGAATGCCGGTTCTTGGTTGGGGCTTCCGACTTCAGGCGGAAGAAGAGGTTCTCAGGCGCTTCGCAGCGAGCGGGCAAGCAGGCCGAGGCCGCCGAACATCAGGACGAGCATGACGAGCGTGTTGAAGAGCGAGGTCGGGCGGAAATAGATGTCCATGTTGGTGATGATGCCAGCAAGGATGATCGCGCCGCCGAGGCCGGTGAGCAGCCAGCCGACCCACGACTTGCCGTCGTAGAACAGGAACGCGACGCCGACGAGGAGCGGGAGCAGCGTGAGACCGAAGCCGCCATACCGCCCTACGTTCCAGAAGGACGTCGTCACCTGCACCTGGTTCAGCAGCAGGTACGCGCCGACCACGGTCATCGTCAAGCCGATGAAGAACTGCCCGACGCCTCCGGGGGTGCCGCCCGCCCCTTTGGCCGGGAGTGTAGGAGGTGTGGTCACGCGTCAAGGATAGCAGGCCCCGGCTCACGTCGTTCGCAGGCAACGACCGCGCCACAGGGCCGCGTTTTCAGCTTCATGTCTGTTGAACGTCTCGAAAGAGCCGGCAGGGCTGAAGGAAGAAACGGGAACGAGAAGGGCCTTGCGGGCCGGCCGACAGGCGCCAGAGGATACGGAGATGTCGAACAGCCTCGAGCCCCTGACGGTCGACGTCTTTCAGCCGCGCGTCGGCGAAACCTTCCGCATCCGCGTGCGCCCGGACAACGAGCTCGAAGCCGAGCTCATCGAAGCCCGCGCGCTCGGCGGTGGTCCGAGCCGCGCTCCGTCGGAAACGCCACGGCGACGGACGCCGTTCTCGCTGTCGTTTCGCACGAGCCTCACTGCCCCGCTGCCCCAGAGCATCTACGAGGTCGTCCACGCCGAGATGGGTTCCTACGAAATCTTTCTGGTACCGATCGGACCGGATGGCCGGGGCATGGTGTACGAGGCCATCTTCACCTGAGACCCGTCACCCCCCCAGTCCATTTGCGCCAGCGATTGAGGATGGCGTCGCTCTCGAGGGCCGTGGCCAGTTCCCGGATGCGTGGTTCGAGGTAGGCCAGGTCCAGGTCTCCGATCCTGCGCCGCACGATCGCTTCTGCGTCCGCGACATCCCGCGGCCGCTCTGAAATGATTTTCATCAGGATCAGGTCCTCAGGCGTCACGACGTGCACGGTTCGATCGGCGATGGTGACCTCCTTCGCGCGTCGAATGGCGTCGAGTTCGAACGGCAGCAGGGCGAAGATCACGTCGATTCGGACGCCGTCATCGGTATCGAGCGGCAAGACTCGGGTCTGCTGAACGAATGCGAGGGGATCCGACACCGGCACCCGGAAGTGTTGCGCGATCGCCGGAACCGTCGCGGGCAGATCGTCATCGTCGACCGCGACCGTCACATCGACGTCGATCGTCGCCCGAGGCTCACCCCAGACGGCGTTCGCGATCCCGCCGATGATGGCGTATGCGATCCGGAGCGAGTCGAGAGCCCGGGTGATGTCGCGAACGGCGTGGTCGAGCGGCGTCATCGCGACAGATGGCGCAGCGCCTCGTGCATGCGGGCGACGCCGGCCGGGTCTATTGCCCGGCGGCGCGATTCAGGCGGGAGGAGCTCATACAGCGTTCCGATTGCAGCGACCGCTGCGGCGGGCGTCAGCCTCATCACGTGGGATGACTCCCATGCCGCAAAGCGAGCCAGGGCCTCTGCCCGGGAGCGCAGCAAGGCCGTCAGATTCCCGCGATCTGCCATGCGACATTCTAGTGCTACGGGGGGTCGGGGCTCGGGGGCCCGACCGCAAGGGGAATGGTTTACGAGGCGATCTTCACCTGACGTCAGGTACCTCGGGCAGGAGCGCGATATCGACGATGCGGATCTCGTCGTCACGGCTACCCCTCGCCGGGCTCGAGCGCGTCGATGTCGGCGAGATCCTTGGGCCGGCCGGCGGCGCGCTTGTTGCGCAGGAACGTCTCGCGGCCCAGAAAGTAGACGCTGTTCCGGCCCAGGACTCCTTCAACGCGATCGGACCAGACCTCGTCCCACTCGACGCCGCTGATGGCGCTCATCAGGTGGATCTGCACCGGCGGCACGCCCATCTGCACCATCCGACGACGATCCGTTATCGCTTCGGGACTCAGCTCCGTCACGGGAAAGCCGAACGCCTCGAGCGCCTCGAGAACCCGCACCGCGTTTTCCAGCGCAGGCCGAACGAGGATGTCGAGATCACCGGTGAACCGCGGGGCGCCGTGGAAGGCGAGCGCGTACGCGCCTACGACGACGAACTCAACCCCATGGGCAGTCAAGGAGCCGATAAACTCGTCGAAGTCGGGCGCCAGCTCCATCGATCTGCCTCCGCAGGTATTCGACAGCCGCGACGCGCTCTGCAGGAGGCCGCGAGAGCCAGTAGCGCAACGCTGGACGCGTCCGCTCTTCTTCGGTAAACGACGTCAGGCGCACGATTCGCTGCAGTTCAGGCGGCATAAGGTCTCGCTGCGCTTCAGTCTAATCGACTCACAGCTCTCAGCGGCAACTGGAAACTGGAAACGAGCGTCTACCCACCGCGGCGGGAATCGGCGCACCCTCGACGACGCCGGGCTCAGGACTGGCCGGTCCAGCGGCGGACCAGCCGCGACCGGAGAATGCGGGAATCACGCGTGAGCAGGGGGAGACCGAGCACGCGACAGCTCGCGACGATGAGGCGGTCCGCCGGATCCCGATGAAAGGCGGCGGGCAGGGCGGCCGTCTGCGCCGCGATCGCGGGCGAGATCGGCACCAGTCGTACCGACCGCGCATGCGCGGCCGCATCCAGCCACTCCGCGAGGGAGACGCTGAAGACCACCCGGCCCCGCTCCACGAGCATCGCGACCTCCCAGAGACTGATGGCGGAGAGGTACGGGCGCTCATCGCGGGGCAGCCGATCCAGGGTGTCGCGGACGCGGCGCGGCAGCCGGCGATCGCCTTCGATCCACCAGATCCAGGCGTGCGTGTCCAGGAGCGGCACGGCCATCAGGAGATGGCGTCGATATCGCGCTCGTCGACCGCGGGGGCGAACGGGTCGTCGTACTTCCGCAGCGTTCCCCGAACGCGCAGCCACGGCCGCTCGTCATCGCCGGCGGGGACGAGCCGTGCCACGGTCCGGCCGCGCTTCGTGATGGTGATGGATTCACCCTCGTCGTGCACCCGATCGATGAGCGCGAGGCACTTGGCCTTGAACTCGGCGGCGGCGATGGTCTTCATGTGACCAGTCTAAATGACCAGTTCAGGATCGTCAATCCCGGCCCGCCACTCCATGAACAGATAAACCCCGTGATCAGCGATCGGAGTGAACCCGAGCCGCTCGTAGAGCCGGAGCGCGGGATTGAAACGCTCGACGTGGATGCGCAGCAGCCTGCCCGCCGTAGCGCGAAGAGCGAAGGCGGGGCTTGCCGGCGGTGGCCGCCTCTGATTGAAGTCCGCGGAGCAGCGTCGTCCCGATGCCGCGGTTGCGGTAGTCGGGCAGGAGCGCGATGTCGACTGCCAGTTGCCAGTCTCCAGTGGCCAGTTGTCAGTAACCAGCCCAGTGTGCGACTGGTAACCGGAAACTGGAAACTGGAAACTGGAAGCTTCGCGCGCGACGTAGAGCCGCCCGGCCGGCTGGCCGCCCTACTGCGCCTCCTCCCACGGCAGCGCGGCCAGTTCCTGTTCGCGCGTGGTCGCGTACAACGCGAGCAGAAACGCCTCGTCGCCCTGACCGATCGGACGCAGCGCGATCGCTCTTGAGGCCGCGCGGATGGACACCGAAGAAATCGGTGTGTCGAGCAGCGTATGGTTAGCGGACTCTCGGACAACGGCGAACGTTGACGTGTTCAGCCTCTTTTTTCGAGCTCGGCGTCGGTCGGGGCGAGCATGAAGCCAAGACGATTGGCAGCCTGTCGAATCCGGGTGTCGAGGCTGAGCAGGACGAGATCGGGGACGGCCTTCCGAGCCGTCAGCGCGCTCGCCAGATGGATGGCGTCCAGGGTACGAACCGGCTCGGCGGGAAAGGGGCGGCGCGCCCGTTCGACGATCTCTTCGTCGAGCGCCAACAGCGTCCATCGGGCGGATACCGCGTTGAGGCGGGCCTGGCGGTCGACCGCATCCGATTCACGAAGCTCGTCGAGCGCGACCGCGCGAATCAGTACTCTGTCGCATTCGACGACGGTCAGATCCGAGGCAATGACGAGCTCGGCCCGGGCGAGTGTGTCGGCGACGAGGCGGCCATGGTCCTGTTCGAGGAGCCACGCGAGGGGCGCACTCGATTCCGCGTAGAGCTTCACCGTGGACCGCGCTCGTCGTCGAGCAGACGCGCGACCGACGCCGGTTTGCGGCGTAGTGGCCGCAGACCACTGTACAGCGCTGGATCGTTGGGCGCGCCCAGCCGCGCCGTCCCGCGGTCGGCCAGACGCGCCAAGCCGGGCGGAAGGCTGGGGTCCGTCCGTGGCCGGCCCGGCGGGACGAGTTCGGCCACGACCGTGCCGCGGTCGGTCACGAGCACGTGCTCCCCGGCCCTCACCGCGCGCACGACCTCGCTCAGACGGTTCTTCAATTCCCGGACCCCCATGGTCTTCACGACCCCAATGTAGCGACGTGTAGCCACATTGTCAATCAGATCTTCCTGGTGCCGGTCGCGCCCGACGGCAAGGGGATGTGTACGAGGCGATCTTCACTTAGGTCTGCGACACGTCAACTCCATGAACAGATAAACCCCGCGATCGGCAATCGGAGTGAACCCGAGCCGCTCGTAGAGCCGGAGCGCGGGATTGAAACGCTCGACGTGAATGCGCAGCAGCCTGCCCGCCGTAGCGCGAAGAGCGAAGGGGGGCTTGCCGGCGGCTGCGGCTTCTGACTGCAGTCCGCGCAGCAGCGTCGTCCCGATGCCGCGGTTGCAGGACTCGGGCAGGAGCGCGATGTCGACTGCCAGTTGCCAGTCTCCAGTTGCCAGTCTCCAGTAGCCAGTTGTCAGTAACCAGCCCAGTTTGCGACTGGTAACTGGTAACTGGTAACTGGTCACTGGTAACTGTCAACATGCGGATTCGTCCGCCTCGCGCGACGTAGAGCCGCCCGGCCGGCTGGCCGAAGACGAGGATGACGTCGAACGCCGCGCCCGCGTAGTGCTCCTGGTAGTACGCGTGCTGGGCGTCGAACTGCATCTCGACGAACGCGGCCTTCTGCGCGGCGTCCCACTCCACCGCGGCGAGCTCGGGCTCGCGGGTGCTCGCATAGACCGCGAGGAGAAACGAGCGGTCGTCGGGGCGGATGCGACGCAGCGCAAGCTCTGCGCCGTTCCCTGAGGTGTTGCCGTGTCGAGTGTCAACTTCTCGGCGCTCAGACGTGTGGTGCCGCGATCGAGTGTCACGCCGACTCGAGCTTCACGATTGCTTACGCGAGCTCGACCACCGTCTCACCTCGTTCGAGCGCGGCCACGACCGCAGTGAAGGTGGTTTCGATCCGGCGCATTAATTCCGCCCGCCGCGTGTTTCCGATCCGAACCCAGACGACAGCAGGCCCTTGTTGCAGAACCCTGCGAACGACGAAGTCCTCATCCTTGGTAACGATCACGGCTCCGATCTTCGTTGCGTAGTCGCGAATCGCATCGTCAGACGCGGTCGCAAGCCCGCAATCGAAGACGTGGTCGGCCGAGTGGCCAAGTGTTTCAATCTGTCGAGCAAGCGCAGGCGGGAGCTGAGCGTCGACCAGGAAGCGCAATCATGCGCTCCGCAGCACAGGATGATCGTTCTGGCGGGCAGCAAACTCCAGGACGGCCGTGATGTCTTCGGCTTCGAGGTAGGGATAGTCGGCCAGGATCTCTTCGCGCGTGGCGCCAGCGGCCAGCAGATCGAGGTACATCCTTCACACGAATACGAAGGCCGCGAATACACGGCCGACCACCGCAGACGTCGGGAGTCACTGTGATTCGATTGATCGCGCTCATGTCATCTCCCCTGGCCGAGCGGCCCTGGCAAAGGCCATTGTAGAGGATCGCGTCCGGAGAGCGAGGTCAAAGCCGAGCCGATCGAAGCCCGCGCGTTCGGCGGCGGCCCGAGCCGCGCTCCGTCGGAAACGGCACGGCGGGCCGCGCCGCGCGGCAGCATTCAACGGGTAACTGGTAACCGGCAACTGGCAACTGGCAACTGGCAACTGGCAACTGGCAACTGGCAACTGGAAACTAGTGTCTACCCCCCTGTCTCCACTCCATGAACAAATAAACCCCCCGATCGTCGATCTGCCGAAACCCGAGCCGCTCGTAGAGCCGGAGCGCGGGATTGAAGCGTTCGACGTGGATGCGCAGCAGCTTGCCCGCCGTAGCGCGAAGTGCGAAGGTGGGGCTTGCCGGCGGCCGCCGCCTCTGATTGCAGTCCGCGCAGCAGCGTCGTCCCGATGCCGCGGTTGCAGGACTCGGACAGCAGCAAGATATCGACTGCTGCCAGTCTCCAGTAGCCAGTCTCCAGTAGCCAGTTGTCAGTAACCAGCCCAGTTTGCGACTGGTGTCTAGTTGTAACTGGCAACTGGCAACTGGCAACTGGCAACTGGCAACTGGCAACTGGCAACTGGCAACTGGAAACTAGTGCCTACGCCCCCTGTCTCCACTCCATGAACAGATAAACCCCGCGATCGGCGATCTGCCGGAACCCGAGCCGCTCGTAGAGCCGCAGCGCGGGATTGAAGCGTTCGACGTGGATGCGCAGCGGCTTGCCGGCGGCCGCCGCCTCTGATTGCAGTCCGCGCAGCAGCGTCGTCCCGATGCCGCGGTTGCAGAAGTCGGGCAGGAGCGCGATGTCGACGATGCGGATCTCGTCGTCTTCGCGCGCGACGTAGAGCCGCCCGGCCGGCTGGCCGTCCACGAGGATGACGTCGAACGCCGCGCCCGCGTAGTGCTCCTGGTAGTGGGCGTGCTGGGCGTCGAACTGCATCTCGCACGAACGCGGCCTTCTGCGCGGCGTCCCACTCCACCGCGGCGAGCTCGGGCTCGCGAGTGCTCGCGTAGACCGCGAGGAGAAACGAGCGGTCGTCCGGGACGATGGGCCGCAGCGCGATGGCTGCGGCCCCGTCCCGATGTGCGTCCCGTGCCGGCGGTCACCCTCTCGGCGGGAACACGCCCTGCAGCGCGATGCAGAAATTGACCGTGAGATATGGCTGCATGTTGTTGTGGGGCAGGCCTCCGCCCGCCAGTCCCAGCGCCAGGGAGTTCATCGGCGCCAGACCTGTGGCGGTGGGGTTGTAGGCGCTGCCGCCCGATGAACGCGCCAGAATCAGCTGCGCGTTCGGGATCTGGGCGTTGGCCGGATCGGCTCCTGCCTTCAACGAATGCGGGTGAGCAGGCATCTCGGATTGAAGCAAAGACACGGTCTCGCTGCCACTGACCTCGCCGAGGTCATGCAGCGACAGTCCCGGTCCCTGACCCGGGTGCATCGGGGCGTTGCCCTGGAGGTTGGGAAGGGCAAAGTTGCTCTTGCCATCGCCGCCGTACGTCGTCCCGAGCAGCGAGAAGAGCGCCGTATTCTGCGAAAGCGGCAGCAACTGGCCGTTGCAGAACGCCCAGCCCTTGGGCGCGAAGTTGAATCCGAAAATCCGAATCTCGGCCACGAACGGATCGGCCATGTCCTTCTCCTTCTCGCGCTACCCCTGTGACGGAAAAATCCCGAACAGGGAAATGATGAAGTTGATGCACAGGTAGGGTTGGAAATTGCTGTGGGGCTGGCTCCCGCCCGTCGATGAGATCGCCTGCGGGCCCATGGCCACGGAGGGCTGGTCTGCATAGTAGATCTTGACGGCTGCGGACTCGCCCGTGACGTTCCCTCCGGGGGTGTTGACATTCCCTGGTCCGGTCGATGCCAACAGCGGGTGCGTGTGGATCGGAATCTGGCCCGGCGTGAGCGTGACCTGTTCCACCCCGCCAGACTCGCCGATGACCGATCCACTGCCTTGATGGACCGGAAGGCGACCGCGCAGATCAGGCAGGGCAAAGGTCGTCTGACCGTCGCCGCCATAGGTCGTCCCGATTAGATTGAACAGCGCGTCGTTCTCGGAGATGGGCAGGAGCTGCCCTTCACAGAACATCCATCCCACGGGAGCAAAGTTGCCCCCGAACATGCGGATCTCGCCGATATAGGGCTGCGCCATCGGTTGCTCCTCTAGTTCTGCGAAGGAAAGATGCCCTGCAGCGCGATGCAGAAGGACAGGGTCAGGAACGGCTGCGTGTTCGTGTGTGGCTGGCTGCCCCCAACGTTGTCCACCGCTGCGGGATTCAGCGCCGTCAGATTGTCGGCCGTCCTGTAGACGTTCGACGCCTGCGCCAGGAACGCGCCGACGGGTGGCAGCTGTGTCCCCGTCGCTGGCTGTGCCATCAGGGCATGAGTGTGAGTGGGGAGCTCCTGTATCGACAGCGTGTGGGCCGCCTCCCCACCGCGTTCGCCAAGCGTGTGCCCGTTACCGACGTGAATCGGCATCCTGGCCTGGAAGTTGGGCAATGCGAAGTTGACACGACCGTCCCCGCCAAACGTCGTACCCAGGAGCGAGAACAACGCCTGGTTCTGGTTGATGGGCAGCAGCTGCCCGTTGCATAGGGCCCACCCTTTGGGAGCGAAGCCGAAGCTCATGATCCTGATTTCTGCAAGGAATGGTTCTGCCATGCACTTCTCCTCGAACACGCAGTAGAAAGGTCGTCCTCAGGGTATTGGACACGACGCGATGTTGCCGAATGTCGTGCCGGTGACCGTGATCGTCGTCGCCGTCGGGTTGAGCGCCTGCAGGCGAGCCTGCGCAGCCGGACTGGTCGTGCCGCCAATCCCGGGAATGCTGACGGTCGTGCTCGACGCTCGGCGCAGCCTGATGTCGGCGCCGCCTTGCGGCTCGTTGCCGGCGGTCGCCACCGAGTTCCCGCTGATGTTCAGGCAGACGGCGTTCGTGTCGCCCGCAAGAATCCCGTTGTCTGAATGGATGCCGTGCAGCGAGTTGATCGCATCGGCAAAGTTCGACACGGTGTTGTTCGTTACGTGTCGCGTTCAGCGCGGCACTGCCTTCGCCCGCTTCGAGCACGATGCCGCGGTCGAAGTACTGCCTGACCTGATTGTTGTTGATCAGCGTCGTGTGCGAACCGCCCGCACCCCTCGCGCCGACGATGATGCCGAACGCCTCCGCCGAACCCGAGCCGACGACCGCCGGATCGCCAATCACGTTGTTCTCGATCGTGCCGCTGAACGTGCCGGTGCCGCTGCCCTTGTTGACGTGGATGGCGCCGCCCTGGCGGTTCCCCCTGAACGGCACTGCAACGGTGCCGTTGTTCGAAACGTTGTAGGTGACCGTGCCGTTGAACGCCGCACCGAATAGGAAGATCCCCTGGCCGAGGCCGATCGGATGGTTGCCTTCCGGCGTTCCTGTGTAGTTTCCGTGCAGCGTGTTGCCGGTGATGGTCACGTCCACGACGGCGTTGTTCACCATGGTGACGTTGATGTGATCGCCACCATGCCTGGCAAACGTGTTGTTGGTAGATCGCCAGAGTGACGTTTGCTGTGGTGTCCGCCTCGAGGAAGAACCCATCGTCGCCGGCCGCGTCGCTGGTGCGCCGGATGGTGTTGCCGGTGACGGTGAGGTTCAGCGTGCCCACCGAATTGTCGATCGCGATGTTCCGCTGGAAGCCGCCCTGGATCGTGCTGTTGGTGATAGAGCTCGTGCCGGTCATGCCGGACGAAGTGCCCGTGACGCCGAAGAAGACGAGGCTGCCGTCGTTGAACGGCGTGGCAACGTTGGTCCCGTTCGAGCCGTCCACGAGACTGCTGGCGAGACTGAAGCCATCGACACTGGTGCCGCGGATGGCGTAATTGCTGTGATTATCGAGCCGCATCAGCGACAGCGAGACGTTTCTGGTGTTATTCAGCACGATACCGGTGCCCACCGGTGTGGCCGTGCTGTTGTCCGCGCCAGTCGTGTTCTGGATTCGGCCGCCTGAGCACGTCGGAGCGGCCGGCGTACAGGTGCCTCCGTTGCCTGTCACGGTCAGACCGCCGCTCGCGCCAGTGCTGCTCAGGATGATGCCGTTCGCACGCGCCGTTCGCCGAGATGCTGCGGAACGTCAGCCCGCTCGCGCCGATGGTGGTGCTGGCCACGTTCAGCGCCGTGCCGGTCGTCGTCGTGATGGTGTTGACGATCGTCGTGTTGTTCTGCGTCGCCGACACCGTGCCGCCGCCCGTCGCGGTGAAGCCCGGGTTGGTCGTCGGTGCTGAGCGACAGGCCGCCGGTGAAGTTGATCGTCGATCCCGTGTTCGCGTTCAGGAACACGCCCTGCCCGGTGTCGGTGATCGCGCCATTGAAGGTCACCGTGCCGCCGGTGCGGTTCTGGATATCGATCGATCGGCCGGCGTTGCTGCTGATGGTCGCCGTGGCGGCGAGCGTCACGGGACGGTGCCCTGGTTGATCAGCACTTCGGCGCGCGGTTCTGGATATCGACCGATCGGCCCGCGTTGCTGCTGATGGTCGCCGTGGCGGCGAGCGTCACCGGGATGGTGCCCTGGGAGATCAGCACTTCGGCAGCGCTCGTGTTGGTGAAGACGGCATTGCTGACGTTGATTGCGCCGGTCGCCGTCGCGGTCACGTTCGTCAGGCTGAGCGCGCTCGTGCCGCCGGTCACGTTCACCTGGTCGATCGTCACCGGCTGCGCGAAGGATGCCGCCGAAGCCGCCATCGCCGGGATCCCGCTCGGCGTGAAGTTCACGGCCCTCACGGTGGTGTTGTCGGCGAGCGTCACCGTGCCGGTCAGCGTCGGGACGCGTGCCCGCAGGGATCGTCAGGCCGTTCAGGGTGAAGGTCGCGCCCTGCCCTTGCAGCGTCTGGTTGGCGTCCATCGCCAGGTTCCCCGTCGTGGTGGCGCCGCCCGAGTGCACGTAGATGATGTGCGTCGAGCCTGACGGCGTGGCCGCGGCGTTCAAGCGTGTTGAACGGATTGTGCGATCGGCCGTCGCCGGCGCCGCCGCTGCTGTTCACATACCAGACGATGTTCGAGAGGTTGATCGTGACCGTGCCGGTGTTGGTCACGCCGTTGCCGTCGGTCAACGTGTAGGTGAAGGTGTCGGACGGGCCGCCGAAGTCAGGGCCGGCGTGTAGATGAACGTGCCGTCGGTCGCGCCCTCGACGATGGTGCCGCCGTTCGTCGAGGTCGCCGGGAACGTCACCGACAGCGCGCCCGGCCCGTTGTCGCCGGTCTTGACGTTATCGACGAAGGCCACGTGCGGCGTCGCCGGGAACGGGAGCGCCGGTGGCGTACTGCGTGTGGCCGACGCCGCCGGTGTAGTTCTCGTTGTCGGTGGTCGGGCGCACGGTGATCGTCGTGTTCGCGCGTGCCCTGGCAGCCGAAGTTGTCCGTCGCGGTGACGACGACGGCGCCATTCAGCACGGTGTTGGTCGGCGTTCCGGACACGACGCCGGTCGTCGCGCTGATCGTCAAGCCCGCCGGGAGAGCCCGGTCGCGCTCCAGGTGATCGAGCTGCCGGTGCTGCCGGTCTGCGTGAAGGTCACTCCGGCGTAGGCGACCTGGTAGAGCCCGTCCGGCATCGTCGCCGGATTGACGCGTAATCGCCGGGCAGACGACGTTCAGCGTGAAGTTCTGCGTCGCGTCCGGCGGGACGCCGTTGGTGGCCGTGAACACCAGCGGGAATGCGCCGGTCTGGGTCGCGGTCCCGCCGAGCACGCGCGTGGCCGGCGTGAACGTGACGCCGGTGGGCAGCGCGCCCGTCTGCGAGACGGTCGGCGTCGGGAAGCCGGTCGTCGTCACCGTGAACGTGCCGGGCGTGCCGACGGTGAAGGTCGTGCTCGCGGCGCTGGTGATCGCCGGCGGCTGCTGGACGGTCAGCGTGAAGGCCTGCACGGCATTCGGCAGCGACGCCGTTGGCGGCCGTGAAGGTGAACGCGTACGACCCGGCGGTGCCGGCGGCCGGCGTGCCGCTGAGCGTGCCGGTGCCGTTGCCGTTGTCCGTGAACGTCACCCCGCCCGGCAGCGCGACGCCGGTGCGCGTGATCCCCGGCACCGGGAACCCGGTCGTGGTGACCGTGAACGTGCCCGGCGACGCCGACCGTGAACGCCGTCGTGTTGGCGCTGGTGATCGCCGGCGCCTGGTTCACGGTCAGCGTGAAGGCCTGGGGCGCGGTCGCGCCGACGACGTTCGTGGCCGTGAAGGTGATGGCGTAGGTGCCGCCGGTGCCGGCGGCGGGCGTGCCGCTCAGCGTGCCGGTGCCGTTGCCGTTGTCGACGAACGTCGACGCCCGCGGGCAGCGGCGACGCCGCCAAGCGCCAGGGCGGCGCCGGGAACCCGCTCGTGGTGACGGTGAACGATCCGGCGGCGCCAACCGTGAACGTCGTGCTGGCCGCACTCGTGATCGCCGGCGCCTGGTTGACGGTCAGCGTGAAGGCCTGCGTGCCGTCCGGCAGGACGCCGTTCGCGGCCGTGAACGTGAGCGGGTAGCTGCCGCCCGTGCCCGCGGCCGGCGTCCCGCTCAACGTGCCGGTGCCGTTGCCGTTGTCGACGAACGTCACGCCCGCCGGCAGCGTCCCGGTCGACGCGTGATCGCGGGCGTCGGGCTGCCCGTCGTGGTGACCGTGAACGTGCCCAGGCGTGCCGACGGTGAAGGCGGTCGCGCTGGCGCTGGTGATCGTCGGGCCGGCGCTCACCGTCAGCGTGAAGTTCTGGACCGCCGCCGGACCGCTGCCGGTCGCGGTGAAGGTCAGCGCATACGTCCCGTTCGTTCCGGCGGCCGGCGTGCCGCTCAACGTGCCGGTGCCGTCGCCGTTGTCCATGAAGGTCACGCCCGCGGGCAGCGCAACGCCGCCGATGCGCGATGGCCGGCGCGGGGAACCCGCTCGTCGTGACGGTGAAGCTGCCGGGGGTCCCGACGGTGAACGCTGTGGCTGCGGCGCTGGTGATGGCGGGCGCCTGGTTGACGGTCAGCGTGAAGGCCTGCACGGCATCCGTCGCGACGCCGTTCGCCGCGGTGAAGGTGATGGCATAGGTGCCGCCGGTGCCGGCGGCGGGCGTGCCGGCGAGCGTCGCCGGTGCCGTCGCCGTTGTCCACGAACGTCACGCCGGCGGGCAGCGCGCCGCTCGACGTGATGGCCGGCGTCGGGTTCCCTGCGGTCGTGACGGTGAAAGTGCCCGCGCTGCCCGACCGTGAACGTCGTCGAGTTGGCGCTGGTGAAGCGGAGGCCAACCGCGTCACCGATCGAGCCGACGGTCAGCCCGCTTGCCGAGGTGCCGACGAAGAAGCTGTCCAGCTCACTGAGATCGACACCGCTGAAGATGCGTACGTGCGGGCCGCCGCCCGGCCCGGCGCCCGTGATCAGGTCGGTGCGGCCGTCGCCATTGATGTCGCCCGTGGCGACGTTCACGCCGCCCCCGAATGCCGGGTCGTAGGCGAAGAAGCTCGTCAGCTCACTCAAATCCGCGCCACTGACGATGCGCACGTCCGGGCCGCCGCCCGGCCCTGCGCCGGCAATGATGTCGGCAAAGCCGTCGCCGTCGAGGTCCCCCGCGGCGACGCTCACGCCCCCCCCGAATGCGGGGTCGAAGGCGAAGAAGCTCGCCAGCTCGCTCAAATCCGCGCCGCTGAAGGCTTTCACGTCCGGGCCGCCGCCGATGCCCGCGCCCGTGATGATGTCCGCCAGGCCGTCGCCGTCGACGTCCCCCGCGGCGACGTTCACGCCGCCCCCGAATTCCGTGTCGTAGGCGAAGAAGCTCGCCAGCTCGCTCAGATCAGCGCCGCTGAAGACGCGCACGTGCGGGCTGCCGGTGGCCCGCGCCGGTGATGATGTCCGCCCGGCCGTCGCCGTCGATGTCCCCGGCGGCGACGGTCACGCCGCCAACGAATGCCGGGTCAAAGGCGAAGAAGCTCGCCAGCTCGCTGAGATCAACACCGCTGAAGACGCGCACGTGCGGGCCGCCGCCGGGGCCCGCGCCCGTGACGATGTCAGCCGTGCCGTCGCCGTCGACGTCGCCGAGCGCCACGTGCACGCCGCCGAGGAACAAGGGGTCGTAGGCCAGGAGAACGCGTTCTCCCGTGGACTCGATCAGATGGACCTCGGGGGGATCGCCGGGCCCCGATCCAGTAACCATCTGCGCCATAGCGGCGCTCGGGAGGAGGAGAGACACCACGAGACTCGCCAAAAGCGAGCGGCAGAGGCCCTGGGGCACAGACGTATCTCCCGGCAAAGCTGGACAGTTTTGGGAAGCGCAGCAGTTTAGCAAACCCGTCGGCCGAAAGCTATTGGACTTTGGTCTTACGACCCTGATCCGAGGCCAGGAAGTCCGCCAATCGTCGAAGTTGCGATGGCCTCAGGGATCTGCGGGGTTCGCGCAGGCGCGTGCCGGCCTTCGGATCGATGAGCAGGCGTCGCACCCAGCACGTAGCACGTGGCCGCCGAGCACGTTCGCACGCAGCACGTAGCACGCCGCACGTGGCGCGCGTTAGTGCTAAGATGCGCCGCAAAATGGAGCCCGGCGGAACGTAGCGATGCCTCGCTTGAACTCACGTGGTCAGTCGGCGTGCGGAGTGGGCGGCGGTATCGTCAATATCGACGGCCATGAAATTGCCAGCCCCGCCGGCGGTGCCGCATGGATCGACGACGACGTTGTCGTCTATCAGATCTGCCGGGACGGCGGATGCATCCTCCAGACGTTCGACCAGCGGACGGGTGCCTACTCCACAGCGGCGGACCGGGGTGCGAACTTCATTCACGCGGGCGGCGGAACGTGGGCCGCCTGGCTCGGTGGCCACGGTGTCTTCACCTCTACCGGGTTGCATTTCCCCGACGCGGGGCTCGGCCCCGTCGGTCCAGACGGTGCCGTCGCCATCAAGATCGCCTACCACTCGTTCGGACCGTGGGACGTGGTCGAGCTCAACGGGACGCGATGGCGGCTGACGGACGGCGACGCAGCCGACATTCAGCTGCTGGGCCAGGGACGGGCGTTCTGGCGGGAGTCCGGCCTGTTGCGGACCCGGCATCTGCCAGCGATCGTCACATTGCCCGGCCCGATTCATTGGCCGCGGCTGGTGATGGTGCACGACGAATGCTGGGTGCTCTACCAGAGCGAGATCCTCGGCGGCCGGCTGGTCGTCCATCCACACGACAGCGTTGTCGGATACCTGTTGACTCCTCCCTTTGCGAGCACGTATCGGCCGGACGCCGTGATGCTGGCGGACGGTCGTGTGCGCGTGGTGTGGGCCAACACCGAGGCAGAGGCGCCGGGGGATCTCCGTTCGACCGATATCTCTCCCGGCGATCCTCGGACGGATCTCACCACCCTGTTGCCGGGCGAAGACGACGAGCCGATAGGTGAAGAGCCGATCGACGACGAGCCGATCGACGAGCCAGAGGATGAACCCGTGAGCATTCCGGATCACTTCCACGTCGTGCGCGCGGTGAACGACGCGCACCCGCACCTGCTGGAGAGGAACGATCACGACAGCGTCAAGGAGTTCTACTGGCGCGCCGCGTGGGCGCTGCACCAGCACGATCCCCGCTGGGGCATGCTCTCGAAATCCGGAGGCGAGACCGGGCAGGAGATCGAGGGCGCCGGCCGCGTCGCAGAAGATGCGGTCGCCTTCAAGGACGTGACGCCGATCGTCGACATCATTGCCGGCGCCAACAATCCGCCGCATCGCGCGGCCGCGACGTGGCAGGTGGTGGAACAGCGGCGCGAGTCGAACAAGTGGGTGCAGCCACCCGCCTTCCGCGGCGAGGGCGCGAGCGGAACGGCCGCGGAGATCAGGCAGCTGCGGGAGCTCATTCAGGGGCTGCGCGACGAGCTCGCCGCGGTGACCGGCCGGCTGAGCGCGATCGAGGAGTCGGCGCTGCGCGATCGCTCGGCCGTGGCGCTGCGCACCGCGGCGGGCAACGTCATCTGCGCGGAAGACGGCGGCGGCGGGCGGGTCCACGCGAACCGCACGGATCCTGGCGGATGGGAAACCTTCGTCCTGGAAAAGCGCTGAAGGAGACTTAGGGATTCGTATGTTCCAGAAAACCGACGATCTTCGGATACGGCAGGTGCGGCCGCTGATCCCGCCGGCGATCCTTCACGAGGAGATCCCGATCAGCGAACGGGCGTCCAACGTCGTCGCGGCATCGCGTGCGGCGATTGCCGACGCGCTGAAGGGACAGGACCCGAGGCTCGTCGTGATCGCCGGGCCCTGCTCCATCCACGACACGGCGGCGGCGCTCGAGTATGGCGAAAGGCTGGCGCGCCTGGCATCGCGCTATGCCGATCACCTGATCGTGGTCATGCGCACCTACTTCGAGAAGCCGCGCACATCGGTGGGCTGGAAGGGATTCATCAACGACCCGGATCTGGACGAGAGCTTCCACATCAACAAGGGGCTCCGCCTGGCGCGCAAACTGCTGCTCGACCTCAACGATCTGGCGCTGCCAACCGCCTCCGAGTTCCTCGATACCCAGATTCCGCAGCACATCGCCGACCTGACATCATGGGTGGCGATCGGCGCGCGCACGACCGAGAGCCAGGTCCACCGCGAGCTCGCCTCGGGGTTGTCGATGCCAGTCGGCTTCAAGAACAGCACCGACGGCAGCGTGCACACCGCGATCGATGCGGTGCTGGCGGCGCGCTCCACGCACTGGTTCCCGTCAGTGACGAAGCAGGGCGTGTCGGCGATCTTCCAGACCACAGGCAACGACGCCTGCCACGTGATCCTTCGGGGCGGGAAGCATACGGGCCCGAACTTCGACGCCGCACATGTGGGCGATGTGTCGGCGCGGCTCGCCAGCCTGGGACTGGCCGAGCGCGTGATGGTCGATTGTTCGCACGGGAACAGCGAAAAGGATCATCGCCGCCAGCCACTCGTGGCCGCATCGATCTGTGAACAGATTCGGGAGGGCTCCGACCGGATCTTCGGGGTGATGCTGGAGAGCCACCTGGTCGAAGGCCGCCAGGACTACGTGCCTGGGCGGCCGGCGGTTTACGGCCAGAGCATCACCGATGCGTGCATCTCGCTCGATCAGACCGAGGATGTGCTGGAGCGGCTCGCGCATGCGCGGCAAGCCAGCGACAAGCAGGTCAGTCGCTGAGCCTCGACCGTTTTTTCACGAGACGCGGATTCACGCGGATCTGCAGCGGTCGGCACGCCGGCCAAGGCCGGCGTGTCGTGGACAGGAACCCGGATCAATCACAAACCGGCCTGCACCTCTCCGCCGGCTTGTGATTGGTCCGGGTCCTGTCCACACCGCGCAAAGCGCGGGCACGACCGCTCCGACCGCCGATTGGCGCGCTCGCCGAGCGTGGCAGGATCCGCGGAGATCCGCGTTGATCCGCGACTCGTAAGACTATTCCGCTCCTGAGGAGCCCTGTTTCACGGGTGGGACTTCGCGGCCACGATCGTCTTGTCGACCTCGGCACGGCGCGACTGGAATGGCAGGCTGCGCACGACCTCGCGCACGAGCGTCTGGAACCCATAGCCGGAGGCCTCCACGCGCGTCGTGACGGCCCGGATCGTCGGCTTGTCGAAACGCTCCAGGCCGCGGCCCAGGGCATAGATCAGCAGCTTCTCGGTCAGCGTGCGGGAGAATTCGGGCAGCCGCTGGCTGAGAATCTGCCGCATTTCAGCCGGGCTCGAGAACTTCTTGCCGCCCGACATCACGCCGCTCGAATCGACCGGGAAGTCGCCGTCCATCGTCCGCCACTTCCCGATCGCGTCGTAGTTTTCCAGCGCGAAGCCCAGCGGGTCCATGCGGGCATGACAGGATGCGCAGATGGAGTTGGTCCGGTGAGATTCCATCTGCTTGCGCAGCGAGGCCGTCGTGCCGACGGCCTGCTCGTCGAGCGCCGGGACGTCGGGCGGGGGCGGCGGCGGCGGCGTGCCGAGGATGTTCTGCAGGATGTACTTCCCGCGAATGACGACCGACGTTCGCGTGGGATAGCTCGACACGGCGAGCACGCTGCCATGGCTCAACACCCCGCCGCGCTCGTTCGTCGTGAGCTCCACGCGACGGAAATCCGGGCCAGTGACGCCGTCAATGCCGTAGTGCGTTGCCAGGAGCTCGTTGAGGAAGGTGTAGCGCGCATCGATGAACTCGCCGATCGGACGATTCCCGCGCAGCATCTCGAGGAAGAACATCTGCGTCTCGGCCTTCATGGCATCGCGCAGTTCAGGCGTCCAGGCCGGGAATTTCTGCGGGTCGGGCTTGATGCTGTCGAGATTGCGAACCTCCAGCCACTGGCCGGCAAAATTCTCCGCCATCGCCGCCGACTTCGGGTCGTCGATCATCCGGGTCACCTGCGCATCGAGGACATGAGGCAGGCTGAGCCTTCGCCGCTCGGCCAGCGACAGCAATTCCTCGTCTGGCATGGAGTTCCAGAGAAAGTAGCTCAGCCTCGACGCCAGCTCGACGTCCGAGATCCGGTGCGCCCGCGTCGGATCGTTCGGATAGAGATCGCGCTCGATGTGAAACAGGAAATGCGGCGAGACGAGCATCGCCTGGATCGCCAGCGCGATGCCCTGCTCCACGGACTGCCCTTCGGCCTCCGCGAGGGTCACGAACTTCCTCAGCGCCGCGATCTCCACGCCCGTCACCGGCCGGCGGTAGGCGCGACGGGCCAGCGCCGTCAGGATCCGGTCGACACAGCGAGGGCCGGTCGAGGGATCGCAGATGAGGACGCGCTTGCGGCTGGGTTTTTCACCCTCGGACTTGAACGGTCCGATGACGGTCACCGCGCCGATCCACTTGTTGACCTGGTCCTTGTAGATGTCTTCCTTGGCTAGCGTCTTGACGAACGGGTCGTCGATGAACCCGAGGCGAAGCGTGTGATCGCCTTCGGGCACCGGCACGCGAATCCGCTCTTCCGAGAACGGGTTGAAGTAGACGAGCCCGGAGGGCTTGGTCTCAATCCGGGTCGTGTACGCCAGCTTCCCGTCCACCCAGAGACCTAACATGACCGGCGCGGCGTCCTTCGCGCGCTGCCCGGGCAGGCCGATCTTGAGCTCGTAGTCGGCATCGAAATCAAACCGGTGCGTCGCCTCGACGTTGCTCGGATCGATCCGGCGGAGATTCTTGAACCGCAGGCTGTACTCCACCTCGATCGGCTTCGGCAGCGGGCCGGCGGCCATCGTGCGCTCGGCGATGCGCGCGGCCGCCGACATGTACTTTTCCATCAAGACCGGAGACACGGTCAGGACATCCGCGATGTTGTCGAACCCGTCGCCTGAATCGTCGGTCGGAAAGTTGCGGTCGGCGCGAAACTCGATCGCCAGCAGGTCCCGGATGGTGTTCGTATATTCGGCGCGGTTCAGCCGCCGGGCGGTGACCCGCCCCGGATCGGGCTTCATCGTGGCATCAGCGCGCACGAACTCCGCCTCGAGGAACTTCACCAGCGCAGCGATCTCCTGGTCTGGCCGGACGACCTCCGAGGGCGGCATCTCACCCGCCTTGAGCTTGGTGAGGATCAGCTCCCAACGGTCGCGGTCGCTCGCCAGCGACTCGACGGATCCATACAGAGCCACGTCAAGCCCTCCGGCAGGATCATCGGCATAGTGGCACTCGCTGCAGGTCAGCTCGAACAGCGACTGGGTGGCCGCGGAGAACGCGGCCTGGCTGGGCGGTGGTACCGCAACGCGACGAACGGCCGCTCGCGCCGGCGCCGGCTTGCCGGCAGCTGCCGCTTGCGGCGCGGCCGTCTTGACCGCGGGAGTGGCGGTCTGCCCGGACGATTGCCCCGACAGGTGAATGCCGACGGAAAGGATCAAGGCGGCCGACGCGATGCCCATCCCCCAGGTGTGAAATCTCATTCCTGCGCTCCCCGTCCGCGGCCTGGCCTTGGAGCAGGTACGGCGGACACCATGGTGGTGTACAGAGCCGTAATCCGCTCTTTCTGTGCCGGGTCGACGATCACATAGCGATGCTTGCCGTCAGCACCCGGTGTAAATCGCGTGCGGCCGTCGTCGAGCACGGTGATGGTGCCCGGGTCGGACACCTTGAAAAAGCCGTCGTCGGGATGGACCGCATAGAGCACGGCCGCCAGCGCAGACGCCGGCGCGTCGTACGGCATCGGCTTGAAGGCGCGATAGGCGTCGACAACCGGATGGACGGGCGACCACGCGAAGTCCTTGTCGATGCTCGAGCCGGGATACGGCAGCGCGGCGCCGACTTCCGATCCGACCGCCACGAGTGGCGTCGGCCACTCGGCGAAGAGCTTCCGCGCCGCCGGAATATCGTGCTTGATGCTGGCCTCGGGCGGGCCGGCCGCGAACGATCCAGCCGCGATCACGAGGTGCTTGCACTTCGCCGTAATCTGCGGGCCCGACCGATAGAGACCAAGGATCCGGACGACGCCGGTCGCCGATCCGGCGAGAACGATCGCGGCGTTGCCATCGTGCTGGGCGAGCAACAGGTTGCGAATCAGAATGCCGCTCTCCGCGGTGTTGACCAGGCCGCTGATGGTGCTGCTGTAGGCCGGCGTGCCGTCGGCGGCTTTCCTGGACAGCGTGGCTGCCAGGATTGGCGCGTCCTCCACTGCGGGCCCATCTGCCGGCATGCCAACCATGCCCTCGGAGATCGTTCCGACACCGCCGCCGCCACCGCCAACCGGACGAGGCCGATAGAACGCCCCCACGACGTCGGCGAGCTGCGCGGAGATGAGGCTCGGGCGAGAGACGCTGAGGGAAATCCGGCGTGCTTCGGTTTTGGCCGTCAAGCCGTTGAGCATGGCCACGGCCAGCAGGGCGTCGATCCTGCTGCCGAAATCGCCGTCGAGAGCGACGCCGATCGGTGGCCGAGCCTGGCCGCGTCCGGACTGCTGCATCACGTCTTCAGGCCGGGCGCCTTACGTCAGGCTTGCAGGTTCGAGCATGCCGGAGGCATCGCCGAAGTTCTCCATCGGCACCCCCATCCGATCCATGAGCGTCAGATGGAAGTTCGACATCGGCGTTTCCTTGCGATAGATCACGCGCCGCCCCGGCTTGAAGTGGTTCCCGCCGCGGCCGATGAGCAGCGTCGGCAGATCTTCGTGCAGGTGGCGATTGCCATCCGAGAGGCCCGCGCCGTAGACGATCATCGAGTTGTCGAGCAGGCTGCAATCGCCTTCCTTGATCGACTTGAGGTTGCCGAGCCATCCGGCCAGCTGCCTGGTGTGGTACTCGTTGATCTGGATGACCTTGTCGATCAGATCCTGCTTGCCCTGGTGATGGGTGCAGGGGTGATGGCCGTCGGCAATGCCAATCTCGCGGTACGAGCGGCTCGTGCCTTCGCGCGTCATCATAAAGGTGAGCACACGGGTCATGTCCGCCTGGAAGGCGATCGTGATCATGTCGCTCATCAGCTTGAAGTGCTCGGCGAAGTCCGGCGGCACGCCGTAGGGCTTGTCCATGCCGGGATTGACCTCGATGCTCTCCCTCTCCGCCTTCTCGAGCTGCCGCTCGACTTCACGAATCGACGACAGGTATTCCTCGAGCTTCCGTTTGTCGGTCGGCCCGAGCGAGGTCTGCAGCTTCTTGGTGTCGGAGGTGACGAAGTCGAGGATGCTGCGGCGGTAGCGCGCGTTCCGGTCGGTCTCTTCCGGGCTGAGCACGACGCCGGTGCCGAACAGCCGCTCGAACAGCACGCGCGGATCGAGAATCGGCGGCAGCGGCTGGGTCTCGCTGCGCCACGCCAGGTTGTTGGTGTAGGCACAGGAATAGCCCGAGTCGCAATCGCCGGCCTGGCGCGAATCGTCCATGCCGAGCTCGAGCGAGGCGAAGCGTGTTTCGTGGCCGATCTTGTTGGCGATGATCTGGTCGCACGAAACGCTGGCCTTGATATCCACCGTGGTCTTGCGGACCTGGACGCCGGTCAGGTAGGAACCGGCGCAGCGTCCGTGATCACCGGCGCCATCGAGCAGGGCGCGACCACTGTTGTTGGTCAGGTTGCCGAGCTGGATCATGTCGCCGCGGAAGGCTTCGAGCGGCTTGAGGATGCGAGGAAGCTCGCCGAACGCACCCTCCTGCGGCACGTTCCAGTTCTTCATGTCTATGCCGTTGGGCACATACAGGAAGGCCAGGCGAACCGGCGGCTTCGCCGGTGCGGCAAACGCCGGCACCATCGAGTCCAGGAACGGGAGCGCGACCGCTGCCCCCATGCCCTTCAGAAACGTCCTGCGTGGAAGGGATTTGCCGGTGATGATCATCGCGTCTCCCTGGACAGCCCGGTATCCGGTTGGCGCTCTAGTTTACAGGATCTGCGGCTTTTGCCATCGACTCCCTTCCCCCGACGCGTTGCAGCGTCATGGTAGAAGATCTGTGAAAGCGCCGGCAGCCATGAGATCGAAGCCATCGATACCGGAAGAAATCGAGGAGTACCGGGACGGACGCTGGTGCCGCGAGGGCACCAGGCAGGTCGAGACGGCCCGCGACGCCGAGCGCTTCATCGAACAGGCCGGATTCGCGGCCTGTCTGACCGACTCGCGCCGGCCCGGGCCGTCGCTCTATGTCGCGGTCTGCGGGCGCCGCGACGCGGTGATGCCGCGCAACGTCCAGAAAGATCCCGAGGCCTCGCTCACGTGGGTGCTGAAGGACGAGCTCATAGGCCGCAGCAACGTCTACTACGCGAAGCTCGCCGGCCGCGCCATGTTCCTTGCGCCGCGCATGATTCCCTACTTTCACGCCGTGTGGGGCGTGCGCCGATCGGACGAGCCGCGGCGACTGAGCCGGAAGGCGCAGGCGATCCTGCGCGTGCTCCGCCACGAATGGGAGATGAGCACGGCGGATCTCCGTGACGAGTCCGGCGTGAAGGATCGGACGGCGTTCACGAAGAGCCTCGACGAGCTCCAGGCCGCGATGATCGTGATCCCGAGCGCCGTCTACTATCAACCCAAGTTCACCTACATCTGGACGCTCGGCGTTGGCCGGTTTCCCGACGCGCTGCGCAAGCGCGTGAACCGCGACACCGCGCTGCGTGAGATCGCGCGCGGCTTCCTCGCAGGCGCCGGAATGACGATCCCCGGAGAGCTGGCCCGCGTCACCGGCCTGTCGCGCACGCAAGCCGGACGAGGCAACCGTGCCCTGGTCGCGGAGGGCTACGCGACGATGCTGAGCCCTGGCTGGTATCAGCTGGCGCCGCCCCAACTGAACAATGTCGTAATAGAGCGAACGTCTGAACCCGAACTCGTGAACCCCTGAACACCGTCGGCGTGCTACCCTCCCCGCGTTGACAACCCCCGGATCACAAATCGTGCCCGATTCGACCCGCAGGACACTGGAACCCGCTGACCGGACCAATTCGATCAATCGTCGCGAGTTCGGGCGGACCATCGGGACGGTCGCCGTCGGTGGAGCCCTGTATGCCGGCGCGGCGGCAGCTTTTCACGGAGGCAACATGGCCGATGCTGCATCACCGTCGCCACAGAAGCCGGCCGACGAAATCACGTTCCTCAGCGCCATCGAGCTCGCGGCGCGCCTCCGCAAGAAACAGATCTCGGCCCGCGAGGTGATCGCCGCGCACCTGTCGCAGATCGAGCGCATCAATCCGAAGGTGAATGCGATCGTCACGCTCGTCGCCGACCGGGCGATGGCGGACGCGGCGCGTGCGGACGAAGCCCTCGCCGGCGGCGGCACGATCGGCGTGCTGCACGGGCTGCCGGTGGCTCACAAGGATCTGGTGGCCACGGCAGGAATCCGGACGACGAGAGGCTCGCCGTTTTATCGGGATCAGGTGCCGACCGAGGACGCGACGATCATCACGCGCATCCGCGCGGCGGGCGCGGTCACGCTCGGCAAGACCAACACGCCCGAGCTCGGCGCCGGTTCGCAGACGTTCAACACGATCTTCGGCGCCACGCGGAATCCTTACGATCCCGGCAAGACCTGCGGCGGCAGCAGCGGCGGCGCCGCCGTGGCGCTCGCCTGCGGCATGGTCCCGATCGCCGATGGCAGCGATACCGGCGGCTCGCTGCGGAATCCCGCGGCGTTCTGCAATGTCGTCGGCTTCCGGCCGTCACCGGGACGAGTACCGCGGGAGTCCGCCTCGTGGTCGCCGCTCTCCGTGTCCGGCCCGATGGCGCGGACGGTCGCCGATCTCGCCCTGTTCTTCAGTGCCCTTGCCGGGCCGGATCCCCGTACGACCCTTTCCATCTCCGAGGATGGCGCTCGTTTCGCGGCGCCGCTCGGCCGCAGCTTCAAGGGTACGCGCGTCGCGTGGTGGCGCGGGCTGGGCGGCATTCCATTCGAGCCGGAGATCCGATCGACGATCGACGCACACCGCCGCACGTTCGAGACCCTGGGATGCGTGGTCGAAGAAGCGGAACCGGATTTCGCCGGCGTGGACGAAGCGTTTCCTACTCTGCGCTATACCGCCAATCATGCGCAGTACGCGGCCCTGGCGCGCGAGAAGCCCGAGTGGGTGAAGGACACGATCAAGTTCGAAATCGCGCAGGCCGAACGGCTGACTGGCGCCGACGTGGGCCGCGCCCTGGCCCGTCAGGCGCGGATGTACGACGAGACGCGGCAGTTCTTCGAGCGTTACGAGTACTTCGTGCTCCCGGTCACTCAGGTCTCGCCGTTCGACGTCAACACGCCGTATCCCACGCGCATCGGCGATGTTCAGATGGCGACCTACATCGACTGGATGCGGTCGTGCTGGTACGTCACGTTCATGGCCACACCCGCGATCTCGGTTCCGGCGGGGTTCACGACAGGCGGGCTGCCCATCGGGATTCAGATCGTCGGCCGGCATCGCGCCGACTGGAGCGTACTGCAGCTGGCGCATGCGTTCGAGCAGGCCACCGGGCACGGGAAGCGCCGGTCGCCTATATGACGAGGGTGCGGAAAGGCGGAGCAGTGACAACTCCCGACCTCCAAACTTCCAAGGAATTCAGAGCCGATCGACGAGAGTGTTTTGGGAGTTGCCCGCCGCCGCTCGTCGGCTCGGTCGCAGGCGACGAGCTCTGGCGAGGCCTCGCCGTAGCGCGCGTCGATCCGTGCGCGCGAAGGCGGGGAAGTTGGAGATTGGAAGTTGACGCATTCATCGGACCCTACCGCGTGATGCAGCACCCGAAAGAAGAGGCCCGGACATGTACTGGCTCGACACGCTGACGCAGGACACCCGGTTCGCCTTCCGGCTGATTGCGCGGAATCGATGGATCAGCCTGACCATCGTGGCGACCCTGACGGTCGGCATTGCCCTCAACGTCACCGTGTTCAGCGTGCTCAACGCGGTGCTCCTGCGCCCATGGGTGCGCAGCGACCCGGCCACGTTCGTCAGCGTGATTCCCCGTTTCTCGGGCAAGTACGATCTCCGGTTCTCCGAGTACGGCTCGATGTCGCAGCCCGATTACCTGCGCTACCGCGACTCGGCGACGTCGCTCGCCGCGCTGGCGGCGTACCGGCTCCTGCCGCTGACGGTCAGCGGCGAAGAATCCGGCAGCGTGCCGGGCGGGCTGATGTCGTGCAACCTGTTCGATGTGATCAGGCCCGGCCCGCCGCTGCTGGGTCGGTATCTCGCTCCCGATGAGTGCACGACACCGATGCAGCCCGCGGTGGCCGTGCTCAGCGAAACCGCATGGCGCGTCCGCTTCAACGCCGACGCGCGAGTCGTCGGCCGCCAGGTTCACCTGAACCGGATTCCCTTCACGATCGTCGGCGTGGCCCCGAGCTTCCCGCTGTCGGGCGCCGGCGGCGGCCCCGCGAGAGCCGCGGATGTGTGGATTCCCTACACCATGCTCGGCAGCGTGCGCCCCGCCGACGAGTACTTCGGCGACGCGCGCGCACAGTGGCTCACCGTCCTCGGCCGCCGGAATCCGGGCTACTCGCTGCAGCAGGTGGAGCAGGAGCTGAATGGACTTGCCCGTCACGCGGATGAACAACTGGCCGGACGAGTCACGAGGCTCATAGTCACCGACGGGTCCCTCATCAGCGACCCCGAGATGCGCGCGAGGGCGCCGATTCTCTTCTCGGTTTCGCTTGGCACGATGACGCTCCTCCTGCTGCTGGCATGCGTCAACGTGACGACGCTGCTGCTGTCGCGGTCGGCGGCGCGGCAGCGCGAGATTGCCGTCAGGTTGTCGCTCGGCGCCGGACGGGTGCGACTGCTCCGGCAGTTCCTGACCGAGAGCCTGGCGTTGAGCGGGCTGGCTGCCGCGCTCAGTGTCCTGATCGCCCAGTACGCGCCGGGAGCGCTCTGGTCGGCGCTGACGTCCAGCACCGTGCCGTTCGACCTGACGCCGGATTGGCGGGTGCTGCTCTATTGTGTGGGCATCGCCGCTGGCGCCGGCGTGATTGCCGGCTTGTCCCCCGCGGTGGAGTCGCTGCGCCCGAAGCTCGCCGAATCGCTGAAGGGCAGCAGCACGGCCACGACGGCTGGTCATCGCCGCTCGAGGCTCCGGGGCGTGCTCGTCGCCGTCCAGATCGCGTTGAGCCTGGTCCTCGTGGTGCAGGTCACGCTCTTTGCGCGCGCACAGAGGCGCTTCTTCTCCTACGATCCGGGATTCGAGACGAAGCAGGTCCTCAGCGTGACGCTGGGTTCAGTCGTCGCCGGCTTCGAGCCGCCGGCGACTTTCTATGACGAGCTGCAATCCCGCGTGAGCGGCCTCCCCGGAGTCCTGCACGCGAGCTACGCCTCTCTGGTCCCCTGGTCGGGCCGCAATCCCACGCGCCTTGCTGAAATTGACGGCCAGCCGGTTCCGCCGACCACCGACTTCCGACAGGATCCAACGCGTCGACTGGTGACGCCCGAGTACTTCCCGGCGCTCGGCATCTCCATGACACGCGGCCGCCTCTTCACTCGTGCAGACACGTCGTCGCCGCTCACGGTCCCGGCGGTGATCTCGGAGGCGATGGCCCGCCGGTACTGGCCGAATCAGGATCCGCTCGGACACCGCTTTCGCGCCGGCGTCGTGCTCGAGGTGATCGGTGTCTGCCGCGATGTGCAGAGCCTGTCGTTCATGCGCGATGACGGACCGTTCTACTACGCGCCGCTCGACACGAAGGAACGGAAGCCGGCGTTCATGCTGGTGCGGGTGGCCGGCGACACGCAGGCCGCCGCGTCGGCGCTCGGCGGCCTCGTGCGGCAGATCGATCCGCAGATGGCGTCCACCGTCGTCACGCTCGCCTCGGTCGTTGAACGGCAGGGCGAGGAGATGAAGCCGCTGATGATGTTCGGCGCGTTCGCAGGCCTGCTCGCATTGTTCCTGGCGTTGACCGGCGTGTACGCCGTCGTCTCGTTCTCGATGAGTCAGCGCGTGCGGGAGATCGGGATCCGGATGGCACTCGGTGCGCAGCGCAAGGACGTGATTTCCCTGGTGATGCGTTCGGGCATCGTCCCAGTCGCCGGCGGACTGATTGTGGGGATTGGTCTGACGCTTGCCATCTCGACGGGAATGGAATCGCTCGTGGCCCAGTCGAGCACGCGCGATCCCGTCATGCTCACCGTCGTTCCGCTGCTGCTGTTCGTGGCCGCGCTGGGCGCGATCTGGATCCCTGCGCGCCGCGCGGTCGCCGTCGATCCTCTCGCGTCTTTGCGGGACGAATAGGGTGGACGCAGTCTGACGACCTAGCAACGTGAGGGAAACGCAGCAGTGTCAACTCCCAACTTCCAACCTCCAACTTCCAAGGAATTCACAGCCGATCGACTGAGAGTGTTTTGGGAGTTGCCCGCCGCCGCTCGTCGGCTTGGTCGCACCCGACGAGCTCTGGCGAGGCCTCGCCGTAGCGCGCCGTCGATCCACGCGCGCGGAGGCGGGGAGGTTGGAGATTGGAAGTTGACACATTCATGGGACATCTAGACCCTTACCCCACGTGCACGCGGGGCCGGCGCTCCACGTCCGGTTCGGCCTGCCGCAGCACCTCGCGGGTCACCGGCGCCGTGTCCCCTTCGCCGAACGCCAGGTACTTCAGCAGGTAGGTGATCGGGTTTCCTTCGGTCCACCCGAAGTAGACGTGCGGAATGTTTCCGGTCTTGTCGCGGATGTAGAGCAGCAGGGCGGCAATCGCGTTCGGAATCGCCGGGCTCACGCAGCGCAGCACCCGGTAGCGATCGACCTTGATGCCGGCGACGCGGAGCACATCGCTGAAGTCGGATGCGTCTCCCGGCTTCACTTCGATGAACAGCACGTTCTCCGTCGGCAGGTGGTGCGACTCGCGCGCCTCGCGAAGCTTGTGCTCGTACTCCTCGGGCAGACCGCTATCCGGCCGGTTCGCGATGATCCGCGTCGGCAGGCCGGCGGCGGCGATGAGGAACTCGTTCGCCGTTGCGTCCGCCTCGATTGAGTGCACCCGGAGCTCCGTCGATCGCAGCACTCGTGACACGAGCGAGCTGACGATGATGCCGACGATGAACGTCGCCGCGATCTTCAGGCCTTCCGGGCGATCGACGATGTTCACGATCGTCGTATAGACGAAGATGATCGTCAGGACCAGGTAGCCGATCCAGGCGCGCCGCTGACGCCACGCCACGATGGTGACGGCGAGCGCCGCCGACCCCATCAACACGAGCACGCCGGTGGCGTAGGCGCCGCCCTGCGCGTGCACATCCGCTTTGAAGAGAATCGTGACCACGAACGTGATGGCGATGAAAATCACGACCAGCGGCCGGTTCCCCCGCGTCCAGTCGGGCGCCATGCCGTAGCGTGGCAGATACTGCGGCACGAGATTGATCAGACCGACGAGCGCCGAGGCTCCAGCGAACCAGAGGATCGCGACGGTACTGATGTCGTAGAGCGTGCCAAACAGCGACCCGAGACGCTGGTGGGCCAGGTAGGCCAGGGCGCGCCCGTAGGCTTCCCCGCCCTTCTGGAACGCTTCCGCCGGGATGAACAGCGTCGTCACGATGCTGCTGCCGACGAGCATGACGCTCATGATCACCGCGGCCGTCGTCAGAAGCTTGCGCGCGTTGCGGATGCGGCCTTGCGGAACCATCGGGTCATCGTCCGGGTCGCCGCGCACGAGCGGCATCACCGCAACGCCCGTTTCGAACCCCGACAGGCCGAGCGCCAGCCTCGGGAAGAGCAGGAACGCGAACAGCACCATCTGGGGCACGCCGCCGTGCTGGGCGTACGCCGTGGCACGCCAGTTCGAGATCGCTTCCGGGTGATACCAGAGCTCGCGAAGCCCCCACCCCACGACGATCACATTGAGCACCAGGTAGACGATGACGATGTAGACCGCCAGACCGAGGGCCTCGCGAAACCCTTTGAGGAAGATGGCGCCGAGTCCGGTGAGCAGGACGAGCGTGAGGAGGATCGGATGGCGCATCCACAGCGGCGTCCAGGGGTTCTCGATGATGTGCGCCGTCGCGTCCGCGGCTGACAAGGTAATCGTGATGATGAAGCCCGTCGCGGCGAACCCGAGCAGGCAGAGGACCAGGGCCTTGCCACGCCAGCGAGGGAGGAGCTCCTCGAGCAGCGAGATGCTGCCTTGACCGTGCGGGCTCAGCGCCGCCACGCGTCGATACATTGGCAGCGCGCCGAACAGCGTCAGCAGCACGAGGACGAGCGTGGCGAGCGGGGAGACGACGCCGGCAGCCAGAAACGCGATCCCCGGCTGATACCCGAGGGTCGAAAAGTAGTCGACCCCGGTAAGGCACATCACCTTCCACCAGGCCGACTGGTGATGGTGAGCCGCCTTGGCGTGCGGTCCCTGCGCCTCCAGCAGTCCTTCGAAGAACCACAGCTTGATGCGTCGCCAGCGAGTGTCGCGAAGGGCGTGAACTGTCACCGTTGTCCGGCCCCGTTCATGGCTCAATTATTCGCCGAGATGTCCTGCGCGGCACCGAGGGACTCACAGTTGCGATGATACGCGCCGTGCCCTTAAGGAAGCCAGCCAGCCGCGATTGGTCCCTGGGGCGCCCAACAGTATCATCGACCCCATCGATCCGCTGCACTCGTGGCCGCTGCTCGCGGCAGGAGAATTTGCGCGTAGACTTGGCGGGCCAGACCTTGCCGGACAGGATGTCACGTGAGCTGTTTCGTCCGCGCCGCAGTCGTCGTTGCCGCTCTGACCCTGAGCGCGTCGCCATCGGCGCAGGCGCCGGCGTCTTCATCGCCATGTCGCCATCGTCGCCATCGCAGCCATCGTCTCAACCGGCGCGGCCGCCTGAGCCCGCGCCGCAGGCGCAGCAGGACCTGCCACGCTTTCGAGGCGGCGTCGAGCTGATCCAGCTGGATGTCACCGTGCTCGACGGCGAGAGACAGCCCGTGAGAGGGCTGACGGCATCGGATTTCACCGTCCTCGAGAATGGCGTCGAACGGCCGATTCGGGCGTTCACGCCGATTCAACTCGCCGGGCGCAGTGAGATCGCGGAAGCCGGGCTCCGGAAGACACCTCGAGCCGATGTCGTGACGAACCGGATCGCCGAGCAGGACGGGCGGCTGGTGTTCATTCTCATGGACCGGACGATTCCCGTGGGACAGCCGACCCTGGTTGCGAAGAGAGTCGCCGCTGCAGCCGTCGAGGCGCTAGGGCCTGGCGATCTCGCGGCGGTCATCACCACGAGCGGAGGCATTCCGCAGACGTTGACCAGGGACCGGGACCGTCTGATCGCGACACTCAACCGCGGCGACTGGAGCACGGGCATCAGCAAGGAGCAGGAAGACATCATCGGCAAAGACGATCCTCTCAGTGATGGCCGATGCCTGTGTGGTCTGTGCGTGCTCGATACCATAATGCGCGTATCCGACGCGGTGCGGGACATCCCCAGACGCCGCAAGGTGCTGCTGTTCATCGGGGACAGCCTGATCTTCCAGACGGCCCCTCGCGAGATGAAACTGGATGTCGGCTGCGACACCCGGGTTCGTGACGGCCAGCGCAGACTGTTCGACTCCCTCGCGCTCTCGAGCCTGACGGTGCATTCCATCGATCCGAGCGGAATCGTGAACCTCGGACCGCACGTGCGAGCCGGCGCGCCCGGCGGAAAGCCGGGAGAGGACCAGGCGGTCCGCCGGATGAAGCTCCAGGCCGACACCAACGAGCTGCTCGCCAATCAAGGTACGCTTCGGGTTCTTCCGGAGCTTACAGGTGGGCGCGCAGTCTTCAACACCAACGGACCGGAAGCGATGGTGCCGCAGATTTTCAACGAGAGTGACGCCTACTACCTGCTGGCCTTCGAGCCCGGGACGCGCGGCGGACAGGACGCCAGACGATCGATCGAAGTCAAGGTCGGACGCAGAGGCGTTCACGTGCACACCCAACGGCAGCACATCGTGCCGGGCGCGGAGCAGGCATCGGCAGGCATCGCTCGAGGGGCAAACGTGCCGACCACGCTAGACACGACGGTTCAGGGACTGCTGCCAAAGACCGGACGCCCTCTGACTCTGGCGCTCGCCGCCTTCGCCGGCCCGACCAGCGGCAGAGCCATCGTCACGCTGAACGTCGACGTCGGCGCGTTCGCCGTCGCCGGCACCACACCCTTGCCGCTGGAGTTCGTGGTGCGCGCACTCGATCGGTTCGGGCGGCAGGTCTCGATGGCCAGGCAGACCTCCATCATCACATTCGAGGGCCCGGCGTCGAGCCGCCCCGCCGAGGCCAACGTGCAGACGCAGATCGAGCTGCCGCCTGGCACGTTCGAGGTTCGTCTCGGCGTGTCGGACCCGGCAAGGAACGTGGTCGCGAGTGTGTATTCGGAAATCGAGGTCCCGGCGTTCGGCACCGCAGCCTTTTCCCTGTCCGACGTCACGGTCGAAACCACCGGGCGCGCGGCACTCTTTTCCGAGCAACGACCCGGCACGACGACGAGGCGCGTGTTCCACCCGGACGAACAGGTTCGTGCGCTGCTGCAGGTCTATCAGGGAACGGAGCGCACCGATACCATCCAGCCGGTCTCGGTGCGGGCGCGAATCCTCGACGCCACCGGCCGCGCCGTCCGCGATCAGTCGATGGTCCTGACCGAGAAGCAATTCACGAATCGCCGCGCCGGCGTTGCGATCGACCTCGATCGGCTGCCAGCTGGAGCTTACCTGTTCAGCCTGGACGCGTCCCTGAATCAGCAGGCGATCAACCGGACCCTGCCGTTTTCCGTCCAGTGAGGGTCGATCCAGATGGTGAGATGCGATGCAACGTGCAGGAAGAGCTGCCGGCGAGCCTCGAGGAACAACGCTGTGCGAGACCGCTCGACGAGTGCTCTTGGGATCGACGGCGAGTCAGAACTGAACGGCTGTGGTGAAACTGAACGATCGACCCGCCGCGTGGACCCACCGGGCGTCCGGGCTGGCATAGTAGGTGTCGTTCAGCGCGTTCCGAAACAGGCCGCGCAACTCCAGCTGCGGCATGATCCTCCAGCCGCCGCCCAGATCCCAGAGGGTCGCGCCAGGCGCCGCTATTTCACTCGGGCCTGGACGATCGTCGTTTCCGTACCACGCGAGCCGCGATTGCACGTAGAACCGGCGATCGAAGTCCTTGCGGCCGAGGAGGGAGAACGTGACGGGCGAGATGTCGTCGAGGTAGGCGTCGTCATCGAGCGCGCGTCCACGTGAAATCTGCGTGGCCACCTCGATCGAATATCCCCGGCCCAGTTCGGAGCGAGCCTCGACTTCGAAGCCACGCAGCTGCGCGCGGCCGCGATTCCGGAAGAAGAAGAAATCGGGCTGCGTCTGGTAGCGCTCGATGAGATCGTCGATTCGATAGTGATAGAAGTAGACGGCGAACTGCGAGCGCTTCACGGTGTAGCGCGTCGCCAGATCGAACTGCAGGCTGGTCTCGGGCTCGAGGTCGGGATTGCCGGTGATGAAACCGCGGCCCGACGGCCCCCGGAAGTAGCGGTCGGACAACACCGGATCGCGGAAGCCCCGCGCGACCTGCGCGGTGACGCTGAGGCCTTCGAACGGCCCGACGGTGAGGGCGCCGAAACCGCTCACCGCCCCATTCGACGTCGAGCGATCGCCGAAGAATCCGCCGACGTTCTTCGTGGTGACGTAGTCGCCGCGGATGCCGCCCGAGACGCGGACGAAGCGGCCGAGCCCCGATTCCGCCTGCACGTAGGCGCCGGTATCGGTGCGGCGGGCATCTTCGACCGACACGTTGGTCGTATCCCTGGTAATCGCGCCCGCGAGATCGTACGCCTGGATGATGTCGAGCGCCTCGAGGTCGTATCGGCCGTTGACATCGACGCCGAATTCAACCCGTGCCGGTCCCACGAGCCGGTCGGCGCTGCCCTTCACATGGTAGTCGTTGGCGGAGACGTCGGCGCGCTCGATGCTGCGTCCGGTGGTCGGAGTGGCAAAGCGATCCTGATCCGTTCGCTGTTCATAGGCGCCGAGGAATCCGGTGAAGGTCATCTGCCGGAACCCCGCTACGCGGGGGACTTCATAGGACGCAGTGAAGCGGTGTGAGTTCTCGAACGGATAGTAGAAGCGGACCGTCCGCGAATTGTTGCGCGGCCGCTCGAAGTCGCGGCCGTAGTCGCTCTGCCATGCCGTCGACAGGAACCCCTTGCCGAGGGCGTGGGTGAAGTGCACGAGAAACCCCTGATCTTCCCAACCCGAGTTGAACACTTCCCCTTCCGGGCTGTCGTAGTCCTCGGCATTCCGCACGTGCGCCTGGACGAGCACGCCACCGTGGGCGAGACCTTTGGAGACCTCGAACGATCCGCGGCTCTCCGGAACACCCGCGCCGAAGGTGCCGGTGACTCGTGCCCGCAACGGGCTGTTCGGTTCCGCACGGCGCGTGCGTACGGAGATCACGCCGCCCAACGCGTCTGAGCCGTAGGCGACCGTAGCCGGGCCGCGCGCCACGTCGATGCCTTCGATGACCGAGGGATCGAGGAACGTGCCGCTCGGTCCCACGCGCCGCTCGGCACTGACCCTGCCGCCATCGATTAAAAAGAGCGTCCGCCCGCGAGCGAGTCCGCGGACCGCCGGCACCGATGCGTGCCCTTCAGAGACCTGATTGATGCCTGGCACCGTCTCCAGCGCCTGCATCAGATTCTCAGGGCTCCGCTGCGCGATCTGCGTACCCGACAGCACCGTGTTCGCCGAGGCGGGCGCGGTCGTGACGCTGGGCGCCGCGCCCAGCACCGTCACCGCCTCGTCTGACAGCGCGCTGATGCGAATGGTCGTCGTCCCGTCCTGTAGCGCGTCAACCGTCACCGGCCGAACGACCTGGCCGCCCGAGAGCACGACGATCACCTGAAACGGCACCTGCGGCACGGGCGCCCACGTGAACCGTCCCTCCGCGTCCGTTCGAGCCGAACCCGTGACCCCGGCGATTGAAATCAACGCCCCCGCGACGGCAACCTCACTGTCCGCAAGGACGAGCCGGCCCTCGAACCGATCGGGCGTCTGAGCCGCCGCAACCGGCACGAACACCGCGAGCAGCCACGCACTCCACAACAGCTTTGAAACCATCAGGACTCCACGCCAGCGCCGGAATGAAAGGGGGACGGCGCGAGTGGGGAGTCTAAGCGCGGGACTTGTCTACTACCAGTAGTCGTAATCGCAGATGTGGACGGGGCTCGGGGCTCGGTGATGGGGCGCGACTCGGGATCGGGGGCATCGTCGGGATCGGTGATCGCTGTCGATTGGCCGCCGTCATTTTCCTTCTGGAAAGCCTGACTGCTGGTCTCGATTTGGCAGATCAGCTCTGAGCATCGACCAAAAACTGAACCAAACGAAAAGATGGCGGCCAGCGAAGCCATCCGCCGACCACTCCCCGATCCCCGATCACCGATCACTGATCCCGATCCCGAGCCCCGAGCCCCGAGTCCCGAGTCCCGGTACAATTGGCCCTTCCATGGAACGGGGTGTTCGGCTCGAAGGTGTACCGCGTCACGCCTGGATTGTCGCGGGCGTGCTTCTGCTGTCGCTCTTCTACGCGATTCTGGAGGTCGGGCTCGTCCGGCCGCGGATGAGCGCCGGTGATCCGGCCGCGAGCCTGCCGGGCGTCCTGCTCACCCGCCCCCCTGTTCTTGACCCGCAGGACGCCAGCAACGGCGAGACGCTCCGGACGTGGCGGACCGAATACTGGCAGGGTCGATCGGCCGCGCGGGGTGAGGGATGGACGCGGGCGCACCTGCCCAGGATTCTGCAGGTCGTCGTGTTCATCGGCGCGGCCATCGTGCTGTTCACGCTGCGCAGCAACGATCTCACCGCCGCGCTGTCGGTCCTGGCGCTGGCATTGAGCGGCGTTGCCGCCGGCGGGCCGCTCTACGGCGTCGAAGATCGCATTCCGCTTGGCCGTGTCCTGACGCTCTTCACCTGGCTTGCGGGTCCCTTCGCGTTTCCGGTCATCGCCCTGGCGATCCTGTATTTCCCGATCCCGTCGCCGCGGCTCGCGCGATTTCGAGCGCTGCACCTCGTCCCGTTCATCGCCGCCTCGCCGATGATCGCCGGCGGCGCGGCGACCGCGCTGTATCTCACGGGTGTCGATGCGGCCCGCGACGGCGCCATCTGGGACGCGGCTCACCCCGGCATGTTCTACGCCTCGTTTGCCGCAGCGCTCGGCATCAACGTATTGGCGGTCATCGAGGGCGTGCATCGCTATCGCTTCAATCACGAAGCGAACGAACGGCGCCGCATCCGCATGGCGCTCTATGCCGGCGTGCCGGGCGTGCTCGCGTATGCGGTGAAGGATGGGATCCCGATCGTCACGCGCCTTGCCGGTGGCGTGCCGCCGACCTGGCCTGGGCCGGTCGAGATCGTGCTGCAGCTGCTGATTCTCCTGCCGGCGTTCGGGCTCGTCTACGCCGTCGGGGTGGCGCGTGTGCTCGGCCCGCGGATCGTCCTCCGCCGCAGCCTCCAGTACACGCTCGCGAACCGCACGCTCACGGTGATCGCGGCGCTGCCGGCCGCGGCGCTGATCGCCTCGCTCGCCGGCAATCCCGAGGCCAGAATCCGGGACTTGTTCACGCTCGTCTCCATGTCGCTCCTGGCGATCTCGATCGCGGCGTTCGTCTACCGGGATCGTGCCCGGCAATGGCTCGACGAGCGGTTCTTCCGGCAGGAGTACGACGCACGCAAGATTCTGGTGTCCCTGGCCAGCCGCGTCCGCTTCGAAACCGACCCGTCCGATCTCGCGGCGATGGTCGTCACTCAGATAGACGAGGCGCTTCACCCGGAGATGATCGCGATCCTCGTCAGCGGCATCGAGGAGCAGCGGCTCGCGCCGGTGACGGTGCTGCACGGCAGCGCCGAGTCACTCGCGATCGACGGCGGTCTCGTCGCGATGCTGCGATGGTCGGACGAGCCGCTGGAAATCTTCATCCACGATCCGCGCTCGCCGGTTCGCCGCCTGCCGGCCGAGGAACAGGAGTGGCTCGAGTGCACGCGCGCGGTGCTGCTCGTCCCCCTCGTGGCTCAGGACAAAACGCTCGTGGGCGTCATCGTCCTGGGAGAGCGCAAGTCGGAAGAAGCGTATACGGCGGAGGATCGCCAGCTGCTCGCGAGCATCGCGGCGCAGATGGGGCTCGGCTTCGACGTCGCGCGTCTCAGGCGGCAGGTCGACAGCGCCGGCGATTCGGGCGGCGCGACCACCTACATCACGCCGCGCATCAAGCCGATGATGGAGTGCCCGCGCTGCGGCCGGTGCGAAGACCCCGAGGTTCGCCTGTGCCCCGCGGACGGCGCGTCGATGACATCGTCCTCGAACGTGCCGCGGGTGCTCGATGAGAAATACCGCCTCGAACAGCTGCTCGGCCGCGGCGGAATGGGGGCGGTCTACCGGGCGCGCGACATGCGCCTCGATCGCCTGGTCGCGGTCAAAGTCGTCCGGGCGGAGTTGCTTGGGGACATGGACGCGCGCCGGCGGTTCCGGCGCGAGGCGCAAATCGTCGCTCGCCTGCAGCACCCCGCCATTGTCGCGGTCTTCGATTACGGCACGCTGCCCGACGGCGGCGCCTACCTCGTGATGGAACTGATCAAGGGCGAGGATCTTCGCCGCGTGCTCGTCCGCGAGGGACGGCTGGAGCCCGCGCGCGCCGCACGAATCCTGTCGAGCGTCTGCGGCGCGATCGAGGCGGCCCATCGCCAGGGTGTTCTTCATCGCGACCTGAAGCCCGAGAACATCCTGCTGCCCGGCGACGACGTCGAAGCGAAGGTGCTGGATTTCGGCGTCGCGAAGATCATCGACCACGATCGCCGCGACGCCACGATGGCGGACGCCGGTACGGTGTTGACCGTCGAAGGGGCGGTCGTCGGCACGCCGGCCTACATGGCGCCGGAACAGTTGCGCGGGCAGACGCCCGATGCCCGCACCGACGTGTTCAGCCTCGGCGTGATTGCGTACGAGATGCTGACGGGAAATCTGCCGTTCGGACGCGGATCACTCGCCGACGTGATCCTCGCGCAGGCGCGCGGCGTGTCGCCGGACGGCATCGACGGGCTCCCGCCGCCGCTGGTGCGCGCGGTACGGATGGCGCTGGAGCCGGATCCCGATCGCCGTCCCGCGTCGCCTCAGGCGTTCGCCCACCTCATCGGGGCGGCGGGAGGGATGGAGTGAGGAAACGAGCGCCGCTAACCCGCTGACAGCCGCTTCTCGATCTCTGCGATAGCTGCCTGTATCTGCTGCTTGCGCACCGGATGTGGCGTCACCGCGGCCTGGCGTTCGAGCTCGGCCTTGGCCAGCCGTAACGATTCCAGCTCTCTCACGCGATCGGGGTCCGCCTTCGGCTGTGCTATGCCACGCCGCTTCCGCTCCGATTCACGTTCATCGATTCGTTCCTGAATTCGCGCATCCGCGTCGACAAGGCCTTCTCCAGAATCACCCATCTACCAAGCCTACAATAATCATGTGCCTCGCGCAGACGTTTTGACGCGATTTCATCCGGCGGTGGCCGGCTGGTTTCGGGCCTCGTTCGACGCCCCTACCCCGCCGCAGGAACAGGGGTGGCCGGCGATCGCCAGGGGTGACTCGACGCTGATCCTCGCCCCGACCGGCAGCGGAAAGACGCTGACGGCGTTCTTGTGGTGCATCAACCGGCTGATGTTCGAGCCGCCGCCGGCTGAACCACGCTGCCGGGTGCTGTACGTGTCCCCGCTGAAAGCGCTTGCGGTCGATATCGAACGCAACCTGCGGACGCCGCTGGCCGGCATCGCGAACCGCGCGGCCAGCCGCGGCGACGCATTTCGAATGCCGACGGTATCGGTTCGCACGGGCGACACGCCGTCTGCGGAGCGGGCCCGGTTCCAGCGGGAACCGTCCGACATCCTGATCACGACCCCCGAGTCGCTGTATCTCCTGCTCACGGCCAACGTCCGCGAGGCGCTCCGATCCATCGACACCGTCATCATCGACGAGATCCATGCGCTCGTCCCGACCAAGCGCGGCGCGCACTTGATGCTGTCGCTCGAACGGCTCGAGGAGCTGGGGGCACCGCGGGTGAATCTTCCGCCTGAAGGCGGAAGCCACCGAGCAGCGTCAGGGTCGGATTCAGAGTCGGACTCCGGGGCTTCCGGCTTCAGGCGGAAGAAGGGTCTTCAGCGCATCGGGCTCTCCGCCACCCAGCGGCCGCTCGACGAGGTTGCCCGGTTTCTCGGAGGCGTGGCGCAGCCGAACGGCGTCAGATCGGGCAAGCCTCGAGGCGCGCCGGCATCAAAGCCCGGACGACGTCCGGCCGCCACGGAGACAGTCAGCGCTGCCGACGAAGTCATTCACGACGAATTCGCCGCGGTCACCGATCACCCGCCGGAGTACCGGCCGGTCACGATCGTCGGCACGTCCGCGAAAAAGCGGCTCGACCTCCGCATCGAGGTGCCGGTCGAGGACATGGCCAGGCTCGGTCAGCTCGAGGAGATCCCGGGCGGTCCCGCGTCATCCGCCGGGCCACGATCGTCGATCTGGACCGCGATCCATCCGCGGCTGCTCGACCTGGTGCAGTCGCACCGCTCGACGCTGATTTTCGTCAACAGCCGGCGGATCGCCGAACGCCTGGCCTCCGCGCTCAACGAGCTCGCGGGAGAAGTGCTCGTCCGATCGCATCACGGCTCGCTGGCGAGGCCGCAGCGGATCGAAGTCGAGGATCGGTTGAAGGCCGGGCAGCTGCGCGGCCTGGTGGCAACGTCGTCGCTGGAGCTCGGCATCGACATGGGGGCGATCGATCTCGTCGTCCAGATCGAAGCGCCGCCGTCGGTGGCGAGCGGCCTCCAGCGCATCGGCCGTTCGGGCCACACCATCGACGCCTCGAGCCGCGGGATCATCGTCCCGAAGTACCGCGGCGATCTGATTGCGTGCGCGGCGGTCACGCGCGCGATGCGCGAATCGAAGATCGAGGCGAGCCGTTATCCGCGCAATCCCCTCGACGTCCTGTCGCAGCAGATCGTTGCGATGGTCGCGATGGACGATTGGCACGTCGACGCGCTCTACGCAGCGATCCGGCGCGCCGCGCCGTTCGCGGAGCTGCGGCGCGGCATCTTCGACGGCGTCCTCGACATGCTGTCGGGGCGGTATCCATCCGACGAGTTCGCCGATCTTCGTCCGCGCCTGACGTGGGACAGGCTGAACGCTCGCCTGAGCGCGCGCGAAGGCGCCAGACGTGTCGCCGTCATCAATGGCGGCACCATTCCCGACCGCGGGCTCTACGGCGTGTTCCTGAGCGGCGAGCGCGGCCCTGCCGCCCGCGTCGGCGAGCTCGACGAGGAGATGGTCTTCGAGAGCCGCGTCGGCGAGACCTTCCTCCTCGGCGCGTCGACGTGGCGGATCGAGGAGCTGACGCACGACCGCGTGATCGTGTCGCCGGCGCCGGGTGAACCCGGCAAGATGCCGTTCTGGAAGGCTGACACGCCGGGCCGCCCGCTCGAGCTCGGCACCTACATCGGCGAAATGATCCGATCGCTGCGCCAGATGTCTCCCGCGGGCGCGATTCAGCGGCTGGTGCAGCACCACGATCTCGACGAGCGCGCGGCCGAGAACCTCGTGCGATATCTCGCCGATCAGGCGGCGGCCACCGGCAGTGTTCCGGACGACCAGACGATCCTGATCGAACGCTGCCGCGACGAGCTCGGCGACTGGCGCATCTGCGTGCTCACGCCGTTCGGCGGGCGCATCCACGCGCCCTGGTCCATGGCGGTCGTCGAACGGGCGCGCGCGGAGACAGGCCTCGACGTCGAGAGCATGTGGACCGACGACGGATTCGTGGTGCGGTTCCCGGAGACCGAGCAGCCGCCGGACACGAGGTTGATGCTGCCGAGCCCGGAAGAAGTGGAAGATCTCGTCCTGCGTCAGCTCGGGGCGTCGGCGCTGTTCGCCGCCAAGTTCCGCGAGGCCGCCGGCCGCGCCCTCCTGCTGCCGAAGCGGCGTCCCGGAGGCCGCACGCCGCTGTGGCAGCAGCGCAGGCGCGCCGCCGATCTCCTGACCGTCGCTTCCCGCTTCGGGTCGTTCCCGATGCTGCTCGAGGCGTATCGCGAATGCCTGCGCGACGTGTTCGACATCCCCGCGCTCGTGACGACGCTGCGCCGGATCGAAAGCCATGAGATTCGAGCGGTCACCGCCGACTCCTCGATCCCGTCGCCATTCGCGTCCGCGCTGCTCTTCGGCTACGTCGCGAACTACATCTACGACGGCGACGCGCCGCTGGCCGAACGCCGCGCGCAGGCGCTCGCGATCGACCAGAATCAGCTGCGCGAGCTGCTGGGCGAGGCCGAGCTGCGCGAGCTGCTGGATGAAGAGGCGCTGGCCCACATTGAAGTGCAGCTCCAGAACCTCGACGAGAGCCATCGCGCACGCAGCGCCGATGCGGTCCACGATCTGCTGCTGCGGCTGGGCGATCTCTCCCGCGACGAGCTTGCGCAACGGAGCCGCGTGGACGCGGACGCCGCGATCGCGGAACTGACGCGCGCGCGCCGGGCGATCCCGATCCCACTCGCGGGCCAGCAACGGTACGTGCCGGTCGAATACGCCGGACGCTACCGCGACGCCCTCGGCGCGCCTCTCCCGGTCGGACTCCCCGAATCGCTTCTCGAGGCGGTGCCGCATGCGGGACAGGATCTCGCCCGGCGCTACTCCCGTACGCACGGTCCGTTCACGACCGCAGGCTTCGCGGCCCGCTACGGCCTCGGCCGCGCGACCGCGGAGATGCTGTTGAAGGAGCTGGCAGCCGGCGGCCGGCTGCTCGAAGGCGAGTTTCGTCCCGGCGGCAGCGGCCGTGAATGGTGCGACCCGGACGTCCTCCAGTCGGTGCGCCGCCGTTCCCTCGCGAAGCTCCGCAAGGAAGTCGAGCCGGTCGATCCTCCGGTGCTCGGCCGCCTGATGACGACCTGGCAGGGGGTCGTCAGGCGCCGGACCGGGCTCGATGCCCTGCTCGACGCGATCGACAACCTGCAGGGCGCGCCGCTGCCGGCCTCGATCTTCGAGACCGAGATTCTCGCGTCACGCATCGAGGGGTACAACCCCGCGGATCTCGACGCGTTGACGGCGGGCGGCGAGATCGTGTGGTGCGGGGTCGAGCCGCTCGGCGAGCGCGATGGACGTCTGGCGCTCTACCTGACCGATCACGTCGTGCGCCTGCGGCGTCCCGTCGCGGAAGCCGAATTATCGGAGCGCGAGCAGGCGATCGTTCAGCATCTCGCCTCGCAAGGCGCGTCGTTCTTCGCCGATCTCCATCAGGCGGCCGGCGGCGGCTATCCCGCCGAAACGGTTGACGCGCTGTGGGACCTGGTCTGGAAGGGCTTGTTGACCAACGACACCCTCCATGCGCTTCGCGCGTTCACACGGCCGCCTGAAAGGCAGCGCCGCAGGGGCGCGGCCGCAACCGCCGCCGCAGCGACATCCACATCCCCGGCCGGCTCCAGAGCGTTTCGCAGCCGGCGTGTGGCGCCGCCCTCGGCCGAGGGACGCTGGTCACTGCTCACCAGCCGGACCACCGCCGCGGTGTCGCCGACGGAGTGGTCGACGGCAACCGCGCAGCAGCTTCTCTCGCGCTACGGCCTCGTCACCCGCGAGATCGCCGCGGCCGAAGGGATCAGCGGCGGATTCAGCGCGGTATACGACGTGCTCAAGGCGCTCGAGGACGCGGGGCGCATCCGCCGCGGATACTTCGTCGGCGGCGTCGGCGCCACCCAGTTCGCGCTGCCCGCCGCACTCGATCTGCTTCGATCGCTGAGGGAAGCGCCGGACGAACCGGAGGTCGTCCTGTTGTCGGCGACCGATCCCGCGAATCCGTACGGCACGACGTTGCCATGGCCGGCCGATCCGGCCGACGCCGGCCGGCGCACCATTCGAGCGGTCGGTTCGCTCGTCCTGCTGGTCAACGGCGCGCTCGGCGCCTACATCGGGCGCGGCGCGCGTCAGATCCAGGTCTTCCTTCCGGAGGACGAGCCCGTTCGATCGATCACGGCGCGCGCCATTGCCGCCCGGCTCGCCGCGCTGGCGCGTGACGCCGGCCTGCTCATCGCCGACGTCAATGGCCTGCCGACGCCGGAACATCCGATCGCGACGTTTCTCACCGAGGCCGGATTCTACCCCTCGGCCATGGGCTTCATGATCCGGCGTGCTGCGGTGCCCTCGCCTTCGGTGTCCGAGGCGCTGGAACGGCTGCGCGCCGCGAGCAGAGGCACCGAGCGTCTTTCGGACGCCCTCGATGCCGAGCCGGCCCCGCGCCGCACGTCGAATCCGTTCGCCCAAATGCGGCCGCGGGGACGGCGTGCGTGAGGGGTAGGGACTGGGGGCTTTTCCTGGGGATCGGTGATCGGTGATCGGGGATCGGGGGTGGTGGGCGGGTGCTTCGATTGGCCGCCGTCAGATTCTTTGTTCAAGACCAAAGTTGCATACAACACCGCAGGAAGGCGCTGGTCTTGGCACCCCACCTGGCACCCAGGCACCCAGCACGCAGCACATAGCACCCAGGCACTGCACGCAGCGCAGCACTCAGCACCCACCGCACCAGCCCGCTCAGCATCCTCAGCACCCAGCACATAGCACATAGCACATAGAGAGCCGTGGCCCGCAACGCGAGCGTCACCGCAAGCACCGCGTTGGCCACATGACCCGCCCAGCAGATGCGGCATTGACGTCGATTGACGATCAGGCTGTAGCCGAGGAAGGCGCTCATCCCGACGGCGGGCAGGGTGAGCACGAATAGCAGGAGCGAGGGCCAATCGAGCAGCAGGCCCAAGGCGATCACGCCATACAAGCACAGCCCGAGCGCGGCATTCGGCACACCGAGCAGCTTCGCCCGCGGGCTGCGGAACAACACCGCGCAGCCGCCATATTCGAGCTGGCAGATCTGCGGTCCCGTCAACCAGCCAGGCAGGATCAGATAGTGTCCATAGAGAGCCGCCGCCGAAGCTGCCGCGCCGACCAACAAGGCGAGCCAAAGAAACATCAAATCAGTCCCGAGTCCCCAGTCCCGAGTTTAGCGTCGTTCGCGTATGACGAACATAAACGACCCATCCGGGCGTGGGACTCGTTCGACGTAGAAGCGCTGGCGCGGTTCTGGCGCTTGCGCGCGGAGGGATGAAGGCGTGAACGCCGCCGGTTGCATCGCGGCATCGACGAGCGGCGTGTTCGTCGTAACGACGCGTCTCGCTGGATCGTGGAGCTGGCAGATCTCGGGGGGAACGGCGCCGGTTGGAAAGAGATCTTCGTAGACCGTCGGCTCGGCGGGCGGGAGCGGCACGGCGGGAATCGCGTCCGGCGATGGCACGCCGCCGCTCGCCGTATCCGCTGTCCCCGTGAATCCGTTGCGCTGGGCCTCTGGGTCGTGGTTGACCGGCGACGATTCATGACAGCCGGGGCCGGCGCGCATTCCGCTGATCCGGCAGATCGCGACCTTCTCGACGTTGGCGGGCATGCGATACCACTCGGGCTTGGCCCCCTTCGTCGCGGCGCGCATGAACCTGGCCCAGGCCGGGACCGCCACGGTGCCGGCGAACCCTTCGCGCATGATCGGCGCCGGCGTATCGAGGCCGAACCAGACGCCGGTCAGCAGACGCGGCGTGTAGCCGATGAACCAGGCGTCGGCATAGTCGTCGGTCGTGCCGGTCTTGCCTCCGGCGGGGAGCGTGAACCCGGCAGCGCGGGCACGGGCCGCGGTGCCGCCGGCGATCACGTCGGACAACATGCTCGACATGAGATAGGCGGTCGTCGGCCGGATCGCCTGCCGCCGCCGGACTTCGGCGTGCCAGATCGCCGTACCCGCCGCATCGTCCACTCTCGTGATCAATCGTGGCGTGACGACGGAGCCATCGCTCGCGAACGCGCTGTACGCCGCGGTGAGCTCGAGCAGCGTGACCTCTCCGGTGCCGAGCGCGAGCGATGGCACCATCGGCAGTGGTGAGGTGATACCCAGCCTTTCCGCGTAGTGCACCGTCGTGGTGAGGCCGACCTGCTGGAGCAGTTGTGCCGAAGCGCGGTTGCTCGAGACCTTGAGCGCACGGCGCAGCGTGTACTCATCGAGTTCGTGATCGCCATCGGGCAGCCACGCCCCTTCCGCCGCCTCAATTGGCACATCGAGATCGCGCAACAGAGTTCCCGGCGCGTAGCCGCGCTCGAGCGCTGCGGCATAGACGATCGGCTTGAACGCGGATCCGGCCTGCCGTCTCGCCTGCGTCGCCCGGTTGAAGCTGCTCTCGGCGAAATCCCGGCCTCCGACGATCGCGTACACCTCGCCGGTCTCGGGGCTCATGGCGACGAGGCTGCCCTGCAGGTTCTCGGCGGCACGGCGGCTCTTCGCGATCTCCGCGAGGCGCGACGTGATGGCCTGTTCGGCGGCGCGCTGCATCTCTGGATCGTAGGTGGAGTACACGCGCAGCCCGCCTCGCAGCACGCGATCGGATCCGAACTGGTGGAACAGCTGGCGCCGGACCTCTTCCTGGAAATAGAGCCCGGTGCCGCCGGCCGCGAACACGCCGCCGGATTTCGCGCGCGAGCCCGAGGGCATCGGCGCCGCGTGCGCGATCCGCAGCTCCTCCGCCGAAATGACGCCTTGCCGGTGCATCAGCGCGAGCACCATGTTCCGCCGCTTCGTCGCGCGCGTTGCCGACACCGACGGCGCGTCGGATGATGGAGAGCGGACGAGCGCGGCCAGCAACGCGGCCTCCTCGAGACCCAGGTCGGCGGCGGACTTGGCAAAATAGCCGCGGGCCGCGGCTTCGACACCGTAGTAGCCCTCGCCGAAATACACCGTGTTCAGAGTACTCCTCGAGGATCTGATTCTTCGAATACCGCTCCTCCAGCCGCGCGGCGATCAGCACTTCCCTAATCTTGCGTTCGTAGGTACGCACCGGCGACAGCTGTGCGGCGCGTGCCAGCTGCTGAGTAATGGTGCTGGCCCCCTGCACGATTCGCCCGGCCTTCACGTTCCGCCACGCGGCGCCGGCGATGCGGATCGGGTCGACGCCGTGATGGCTGAAGAACCGCTTGTCCTCGGCCGCGAGGATCGCCTCGACCATGTGGCGGGAGACGCCGTCGAGCGGCACCTCGAGGCGTTGTTCGACGAAGTAGGTGAAGGCAGGCCGGCCGTGCCGGTCGTAGACGACGGTCGCCTGCGGCCGCACCGCGATGTCGGCAAGCGCGCTGTCGCGATCGAGCTCACCGGCGATCGATGACGCGAGCACTGCCGCGCGCCACAGCGTCGTCCAGATCGCGGCGGCAAGCGCGCCGACGACGAACACGAGGATGAATCGGCGCATCCAGTCAGCTCCCATTGCTCGAATGAGCAACGGAAGTGCCAGTCACGGAAGAGGTCGATTGGTGTGGTTTGGAGTGTGAATTGCCGGCTGAGATCCGGGTCAATAGGTAAGCGGCTTCACACTCCCCGCACGCGTGCGTTGTGAGAGTAGAGGTTGAACCCGCCCTCACGGGCGAAGCCGAGCAGCGTGATCCCGGCCGCGGTCGCGAGGTCGATCGCCAGGCTCGACGGCGCCGAGACGGCGCAGATGAACCCGATCCCGGCGATCCATGCCTTCTGGACGATCTCGAACGACGTCCGGCCGCTGACCGCGAGCACCGCGTCGCCGAGCGGCAGCTGATCCTCGAGCAGCATCCGGCCGATCACCTTGTCGACGGCATTGTGCCGTCCGACGTCTTCGGCAAACGTCAGCGGGCGGCCGTCGGCTGAGAACAGTCCGGCGGCGTGAAGTCCGCCGGTCTCATCGAACAGGCGCTGCTCGGCCCGCAGCAGTCCCGGCAGCGCTGCCGCCGCGGTTCGCTCGATGGACCAGGAATATCCAATCGGTGCGAGACATTTTTCCAGCGACTCGATCGTGACGCGTCCGCACAACCCGCAGGACGAGTTGGCCAGCACGTTGCGCCGCTCTTGAAGATGCCGATCGACCGTCTTCCGCGCCTCGCCCACCAGAAACACGTCGACGATGTTGTGGTACTCGGGATGGTGCGGATGCCGGCAATGTTCGACGGCGCCGAGATCGGCTGAGGACGTCAACACGCCCTCGGACAGCAGGAATCCAGCCGCGAGATCGCGATCGCAACCCGGCGTGCGCATGATCACCGCGAAGGGTTTGCCGTGCAGCCGGACCTCGAGCGGCTCCTCGACCGCGACGGTGTCTTCCAGCCGCCCGTCATCGTCGCGGCGGTCGCGGCGGTCGCGGCGGTCGCGGCCGACGCGCGTCACCGGCACGCGGCGGAATCCTTCAGACATTCTTTTCCGGGGGACTTCGTCCCCCGGACCCCCTTACACGCGCGCTCGCCGGGGCCCCATGCCCCGCTCCGCTTGCGTGGCTCGTTCGCTGCGCTCACTCGCTGCTCTAACGCACACAAGAAAGTGCGATCCTACTCCCACCGTTCAGATACGTCTGGCCCAGGAGCCAGGCATCGTCGAGCACGCTGGCATGGTGCCGTACCAGCGTCAGCGGCACAACCAGGGGGACGATCCCGCGCCGGTATTCGCCAATCCGTGCCGTGAGTTCCCTCGCAGCGGCCGCATCGATCCGCTTCTGCAGATGTCCCGCGATCTGCCGCAACACCGCGGTGTGACGCGAGGGATTCGACGGGACGGCCAGCGCCTGCATGAATCCGCGCTCGTATTCCTGGCGGACCTGCGGGCGTCCGCCGGGCGACGCAATCACGCGGCCGAGCGCGTCGTACGCGACGCCGGAATGCGACTGCAGCGTGAGGCGCTGGGCCTGGTGGAATTCCCGGAGCGCGGCCCGCGTCCATTTCCCGTCGAACAGCCGGCGCAGCCGCTGATATGCGAACACGCGCTCGATGAAGTTCTCGCGAAGTCTCGGATCGGACAGGCGGCCCTCGTCCTCGACCGGCAGGTTCGGGAAGAACTTCATCAGGGCATCGGCGAACAGCCCGCGGCCATCGGGCTCGGCGCTGCCGTCTGCGCCTGCGATCTTCACGCGCTCCATGCCGCAACTCGGCGAGTTCTTCTTGAGCACGTAGCCGGACAGACGCTCCGCGGCAAGCTCGCGCAGCCGGCCTCGCGCCCACGCCGTCATGTTCCGCGTGTGATCCAGGCCGGTGTTGACGGTCAGCATCCGCACACGTCCATCGCGCGAGCGGACGAGCCGCACCGGCTCGCGTGGCGTGCCCATGCCGACCTCGACTTCCGGGCAGACGCGAACCCACTCGACGTGCGGCGAGAGAATCCCGGTCAGAAACGGATCGCGCTTGTGGCCGCCGTCGAACCTGACTTCATCACCGAGCAGGCACGCGGAGATGCCGAGACGGGGCCGTTCCTCAGCTGACGCTTCCAACGGACTGTGTGAATCGCAAGGTTGACGGTGCCGTCATCCGACGACCGCGGTCAGCATGATCTCCACCAGCCCGTCGTCCACGACCAGCGGCGTGCCGATCGTCGTGCGGGCGGGGAACCTGCCGGTCGGATGGAAGAAGAACTCACGGTACGGGTGATTCATCGCCGCGAGATACGACACATCCTTCAGGAAGACGGTGGATTCCACGACATCAGCCGGGGACGCGCCGGCAGCCTCGAGCGTCCTGCGGAGCCGCACCAGCGTCTCGCGCGTCTGCGCTTCGACGTTTCCAGCCGTCTCCGGCGAGTTGCCCAGCGCACCCGAAAGGTACAGCCGCTTACCCGCACGAATCGCCGGACTGATGGGGATGCCCGGGGGCGGTGTGCCGATCGCTTCGCGGGGCGAAGACGTGGCGGTGAAGGTCATTTCCACGAGGAAGTCCGGACCGGCGAGGCCGCACTTGACGGTGGCGCGGGCCGGAGGAGCGTTGGTGAAGTACTGGCGATACGCCTCGTTCATCCCGGCGAAATTCGACGCATCGGTCAGATAGACGCGAGTGCTGACGACATTGTCGAACGTCAGCCCTGCGGCCTCGAGCAGCTCCGCCGCGTTCTCCATGACCGCGCGTGTCTGCACGCTGATGTCGCCGGCAACCGCGGAGTTGTCCCGCCCCTTGCGGGGCACCAGGCCCGAGAGGAACACGGCGTCGCCGCTCCGAATCGCATAGCTGTAGGGATTCGGCGACTTCATCCAGCCCTTGGGATGGATGACCGCGCGTTCGCCTCCGCGCGGCGCCGCGATCATCGTGATCTCGACGAGCGCGTCCGGCGCAACGAGGCTCGCGATGACGGTGGTCCGCGCCGGCGGGTCGCCGGGCCAGAACGTCCGGTACGCGGCGTTCATGGCCTGAAAGTGGGCTGCGGTCGTGAGGAACACGGTGACCGACAGGACGTCATCGAGCGACGAGCCGGCCGCCGCGAGCACGGTCTGCAGCCGTTCGATGACCTGTCGGGTCTGCGCGCCGACGTCGCCCGTGCCGGCGATCGCTCCGCTGTCATCACGAGCGAGGACTCCGGACAGATAGATCAACCCGCCAGCATTGACCGAAGGACTGTAAGGATCGGCCATCACCACTTCTTCTTGAAAAGCCGCCACCAGGTCGACACGTCCACGCCGAGCGCATCCCACCATTGGTTGAGCCCGGCCGCATTGCCATTCAGGATGGCCTCGCGCGTGACGCCTGCAGGCGGAGGCACCAGTGCCGCCAGCCGATCGTATACGCGGTTGCGCTCCTCCCCGCTGACCCGCGTGAGGAGATGCCAGAGCGTCATGGCATCGCGCCGGCGCGCCGTCGAAAGCACCAGCTCCAGGGCGGCGGCCCGCCCGGGATCGCCGGCAGCGCCGAAATCGAGCAGCATCAGCGCTTGACCGTAGCCTGAAGGCGCGTCCTCATAGCGCGGCGTCCCCGGTCCACGATCGGCCCGCGTGACGCACACCGCGCCTTCCGGCACGTAAGTCTCGCGGCCGTCGCGCTCGAATCCCACCCATCCGTGGGTCACCCGGAGCAGGCCTTGCCCGCCCGCGTCCACGTGAAGCGTGTAGGCGCAACCGAGGTCGACGGCAACGGCCGCCTCGGTGTTGACGTAGAAAAACTTCGGCGGCGCCCAGATGCGCGCGTGGATGGTGCCCTGGTCGAGCGCCAGGCGATGTTCGCGTCCGCCACTGGCCAGGAGCTGAACCCGCGTATTCGGCTCGACGTCGACGCTGCCAATCCGGCCAACGGCGATTCGCGCGCGTGCCGCGGCGTCCGTCACGAGCCATTCGCCCCGGCCGAGGCGGGTCTTGCCGCTCACCGCACGCCCATCGACCGACGGTATCCCGGTCACCGAACTGACGCCCCAGCTAGAGCTCGCGAACGTCGCGGCGAACCACCCGGCGGTCACCATCAGGATCACCGCGGCCGCGGCCGCCAGCCACGGCCGCAGATGGATCCCCCGGGTCGCCTGCACGCCGGGCCGCGCCGGAAGCACGGGAGCGCTGCCGGTATGGCGGAGAACCCCGAGCGCACGCTCGAGGCGCACGACCTCCGGATCGGGAGGGCCGGTGCCGTCCCACAGGTACGAGTCGTCTGGTGGTTTCTGATCCCCGTCGGTCATCGTTCCAGCTTTTCTCGAAGCAGCTTGAACCCGCGATGCAGATTGACGCGCACCGAGGCGGGCGTGAGACCAGTCCGGTCCGCGATCTCGGGCCCGGTCAGTTCCTCGACCAGGCGGAGCACGAGCGTTTCGCGGTACGCATCCGGCAGCGTCCGGACGATCGCCAGCAGCCGGCGCGCTTCCGCGCGCTCGGCGGTCACGTCGTGGGCCGCGAGATCCCCGGGCAGTTCGACGACATCCGGAGTGCGCCGGTGAAAATCCGTCGCGCGGTTCCGGGCAATCATCGTCAGCCACCCGCCGAATGCGGCCGGCTCACGGAGGGTCGCCAGGCGGTTCCATGCGGTCAGGAACACGTCCTGGACCAGATCCTCGACATCCGCGCTGGGAACGCGGGCCAGCAGCACGCCATGAATGACGCGGGCATACCGATCGTACAAAAGGCCGAACGCCGCCTGATCGCCGGTCTGCGCCCCGCGTACGAGCTCGGCATCCGCGGCCGCGTGCGACGGCGAGAACCGCGTGACCGTCATCGGCGCCAGAGACACCTGGAGGCGGCCGACGACACTCCCTCCGGCCTGAAAGACGCGCGCCCTGGCGGCTGTGTTAACCGCACGGCTCAAGCGCAAACGGAACATGCAACGGTGTAAACGTGGACGGCAGCTCATCCGAATGAGTCGACTCCGCACGCGGACCTCATGACGCAGGGCGCCGTAGGCAGGCCTTCGCCTTTCGGAGCCTGGTCAGGCCTGTCGAACGACCTCCAGCCCTTGCCCTTCATCGTACAATTCTTCATCTCCCCGGAGGGACTCTCAATGAATCGCATGCAGAACTGGTGTGTGCTCGTCGTGATCTGCGTTGCCGCCGCGGCTGGATCCGTGAATGCCGATGTCAAGACTCGGGACAAGACCCAAGTGAAGTTCGAAGGCATGCTCGGACGAATGGTGGGGATGTTCGGCGGCAAGGCCGCCAAGGACGGCGTGCTGACGAGCCACGCGGTGAAAGGTGACAGGAAGATCGAGCTCATGGGCGACGTCAACGGGCGCATCATCGACCTCAAAGAGGAGAAGGTCTACGAACTGGATCTGAAGAAGAAGACCTACGAGGTGACAACCTTCGCGGACCTCCGCCGGCGGATGCAGGAAGCGCGCGAACAGGCCGAAAAAGCCCAGCGCGAGGCGCCCAAAGAGGAACGGCCCCAGGATGATTCGGGGAAGCCGGCGCGCGAGATGGAGTTCGATTTCGACGTCAAGGAGACCGGACAGACGAGGACGATCGCCGGCCACAACGCGCGTGAGGTCATCATGACCGTCGTCATGCGCGAAAAGGGCAAGACGCTCGAAGAAAGCGGCGGCGTGGTCCTGACGTCGAACTCCTGGATGGGTCCCGCCATTCCGGCGATGAAGGAGTTCGCGGAGTTCGAGATGCGCTACTGGAAGGCGATCGCGCCGGAAGCCGCAGGCATCTCGCCGGAGCAGATGGCTGCCGTGATGGCGATGTATCCGCTGCTCGGGAAGGCCATGGAGCGGATGAAAGCGGAAGGCACGAAGCTGGAAGGCACTCCCCTCGCCTCGACCGTCACCTTCGAAGGGGTGAAGAGCAAGGAAGCCATGGACCAGCAGGGTCAGCAGAGCAGCGGCGGCGGACTCGGCGGCATGCTGGCTCGCCGGATGGTGAAGCAGGACACCAAGCCTCGCACGCTGGTCTTCACGACTAACCACGAAATGCTGGAAATCTCGACCGCGGTCGGCGGCACGGAGCTCGACATCCCGGCCGGCTTCAAGGAGAAGAAGTAGCCAGGTGCGGCGGCAGGTAAATCGTGAACGTCGTGCCTTTCCCTTCTTCGCTGTCGACGTACACACTGCCGCCGCTCTGTTTCACGATCCCGTAGACCGTCGCGAGTCCCAGGCCGGTCCCCTCGCCCTGATCCTTGGTCGTGAAGAAGGGTTCGAAGATGTGCCGCCGCACCTCTTCGGGCATGCCGACGCCCGTGTCGCTGACGGTCAGCATGACGTAATCCCCGGGCGATAGACCCGGGAGCTCACGGGCCAGCTCGGGGGCCACGATCCGGTTCTCGCTGCGAATGACGAGCGCGCCGCCTTCGGGCATCGCATCGCGCGCATTGCCGCCGAGATTCAACAGGACCTGCGCGATCTGCCCGCGATCGACCCGGACCGGCCACAGATCCGCCGCGGGCTCGAAGGTCAACAGAATGTCCACCCCGACCATCCGCGCCAGCATCCGCTGCACGTCGTCGACCACTGCGTTCAGATCGAGCACCTGAGGCTGAATCATCGACTGACGGCTGAACGCGAGCAGCTGCCGCGTCAGCGACGCGGCGCGCTCCGCCGAGTGCTTGATCTCCTCGACATCGCGCCGTCTCGGGTCGTCGGCCTCGAACGCATCGAGCAGCAGATCGGCGTAGCCATAAATCGCCGTCAGCACGTTGTTGAAGTCGTGCGCGATGCCGCCGGCGAGGCGGCCGATGGCTTCCATCTTCTGGGCCTGACGCAGCTTGGCTTCGGTCGCGCGCAGCGTCTCCTCGGCGCGCACCCGCTCGATCGCGTAGCGCAGCGCGCGGGAGATGTACTTGCCGTCGGTCTCGCCCTTGACGAGATAGTCCTGGGCCCCGTGCTGCACGGCCGCGAATCCCGCCTCTGCGTCATCCGCCGTCAGGACGACGATGGGGATCCCGGGAGCACTGCCGTGGATGCGTCCGATTGTTTCGAGCCCGGAGCTGTCGGGGAGATTCAGATCGAGCAGGACGGCATCGTAGCGCCGGCTGGTCAGCGACGAGGCGGCCTCCGCCAGCGTCTTGCAGCGATCGAAGTCGACGGCCGGCTTCGCGTTCCTCATCGCCGCGTGAAGGACGTGGGCGAAGAAATTGTCGTCCTCGACGAGGAGGACCTTCATCGGCTCCATTCGTGTCATGGGCGAGCCTCGCGTTCGCCAAGGCGCATGTTACGCCAACTCGCCCGGCACCTCGCGGATGACAGCCGGACGGTGACCCGAGTCGAAGGCCTGGGGAGGTATAGTCTTCGGGCACATCCGTCAGGAGGAGCGATGACGAAACGTTCGAGCAACGGGCGCGGCCTGCCACGACGCGGGTTCCTCAAGGCCGTTCCGGCGGCCGTCGCGGCTGGTCTCGCGGCGCCGGCGCTGGCGCGGCAGGCCCCCGATCAGGCGCCTCGAATCACGAAGGACATGCTCGAGTGCACCGAGAAGATCTCGGGGATCGATTTCTCCGATGCCGACCGGCAGCAGGCACTCGCGGGCGTGAACCGGAGCCTCACCGCATTCGAGCAGCTGCGCAGCACGACCATTCCGCTCGATACCGAGCCGGCCACGACGTTCCGGCCCTACCTCCCGGGGAAGAGACCGAAGGGGGCGGCCACGCCGAACGCGAAGCTGAAGATCGCGCTGCAGCCCCCCGCCGCCAGGCGATCCTCGCTGGACGAACTCGCCTTCCTGCCGGTCACGGCGCTCGCCGGTCTGGTGCAGAAGCGCGATGTCTCGGCCACCGACCTGACGCGGATGTATCTCGATCGCCTGAAGAAGTACGGCCCGAAGCTGAACTGCGTGGTCACGCTCACCGAGGAGCTCGCCCTGGCCCAGGCCGCACAGGCGGACAAAGAGATCCGATCCGGACGCATACGCGGGCCGCTGCATGGCATTCCCTGGGGCGCCAAGGATCTGTTCGCCACCAAAGGGATCGCGACTACCTGGGGAGCCGCGCCGTATCAGAACCAGGTCATCGACTACGACGCCACCGTCGTCGAGCGGCTGCGGGACGCCGGAGCGGTGCTGGTCGCGAAGTTGTCGCTGGGCGCGCTCGCGCAAGGCGACAACTGGTTCCGCGGGCAAACCAAGACGCCGTGGAACACTGAACGCGGATCGAGCGGTTCGTCGGCCGGTCCGGGTTCGGCCACGGCCGCCGGACTGGTGGGCTTCAGCATCGGTACGGAGACACGCGGGTCGATCATCTCCCCCGCCGCGGTCAACGGCGTGGTCGGCCTGCGGCCAACGTACGGTCGCGTGAGCCGGCATGGCGCGATGGCGCTGAGCTGGACGATGGACAAGATCGGACCGATGTGCCGGTCGGTGGAGGACTGCGCGCTGGTGTTCAACGCGATTTACGGACCTGACGGGCGCGACGACACCGTCGTCGACGCGCCGTTCGCATGGAACCCGGACGTGCCGCTGTCAAAGCTCAGGATCGGGTACATCAAGACGGAGTTCGAGGCGCAGCCGGAGGGGCGCGGACGCGGGGAAGCCGCCGGAGCCGGACGCGGGAATGCCGGCGGCCGCGGCGAAGCCGGTGGCCGCGGCAGGGGCGCGGGCGGCCTCACGCCGGAACAGCTGCGGGCGCAGGCCGAAGCCAGGCTGAAGATTCTGAACGACGCGCTCGACGCGTTCCGGAAGGCGGGCGCGACGCTGCACCCGGTCGAGATCCCGGGCACGCAGCTCGCGAACACGTTGAGCTTCATCCTCAGTGTCGAGGCGGCAGCCGCCTTCGACGATCTCACGCGCAGCAACGACATCAGAGACCCGTCGCTCAACACATGGCCGAACACCTTCCGGACGAGCCGCTACGTGCCCGCGGTCGAGTACGTCCGCGCGCAGCGTGCGCGCACGCTGCTGATCCGCCAGATGGACACGTTCATGTCGCAGTACGACGTGTTTCTGTCACCGACCAACAGCGGCAGCCTGGGCTTGACGAATCTGACCGGGCACCCCGCGCTGGCGCTGCGCGCCGGGTTCATCGAGAAGATGCCGGTGGAGATCATGATCACCGGCCGGCTGTACGACGAGGCGACGGTCCTGCGGGTCGGCCTCGCCTACGAGCGCGCGACCGAGTGGCATCTCAGGACGCCGGAGATGTAGGCACGTGCTACGTGCCCCGTGCTGGGTGCTCACGTGCTTCCGTGCTACGTGCGCACAGTGCTTTTCGGCGTGACTCGCTACGTAGCCTTGCCCTTGTTCCTTGAACCTTGTAGTAGCTAGCGTCTGCGCTCGTTCTTCACCAGTGCCGACAGCACGCGGCCCTGCTCGAAGTCGCCGAGGTGGCCGGACGCATCGATGTAGGCGTCGCGGCCCTCGCGGGTCAGTTCGTGCGCCGAGGCGACCGTCAGCAGCACCTGGGCCTTCTCGTGGCTGCTGGTCATCGTGGATGCCGCCTTGATCACACCCAGGATGGTCTCGTCGGAGGCGTCGGGACGCTTCGCGACGCTCTGCAGCACACGGCCTCGTTCGAACGCCGAGTCGATCCCGCTCACGGCGGTGAAGAACACCGGCCGCACCGGACCTTCGATCGGGTGCTCCTTCGTGAACTGCAGCAGCACCGACGCACATTCGAAGTCCGAAGAGACCTGCGCGGCGCTCTGGAGCGCGCTCGCCAGCACCTCGGGCGACAGATCGCGGCGGTTCATGACCCCTTTCAGCACTCGAGCGCGTTCGAACGCGCTGTCGACGGTGTCGAGCGCCCTGAAGAAGGCTTCCCTGGTCGTCGCGTCGAGCGGTTGAAGGCCGGCGACCTGGACGAGCAGCGACGCCTCCTCGAAGTCCGAGTCGATCGCGGTGCTGGCATCGAGGACGCCGGCAAGCAGCGCTGGTGTCACCGGCCCGTTCTTCAGCGCCGAGGAAAAGGTGCGCCGCATCTCGAAGTCGGATCCGATCGTTCCGGCGGCGTCGAAATACGCCTTCCGCGTGGCATCGTCTTTCACCAGGTGATCGGCGGAGATCAGCAGCGACGCGAGCTCGAAATCCGAATCGATCTCCCGGCCTGCCTGCGCCAGCGCCTGCTGAACGTCGCGTGAGGCGATCCCGGGCTGCTCCAGCAGGTGCGAGTAGTACACGCGCTTCGCCCAGCTGCCTTCGATGAGCGCGATCTCCGCGAATACACCAGCGCTGCCTTTCGTTTTGTAGATCCGCTCGACACGTCCCCTGGCTCCGATCCCGCTCTGTCGGATGAATCGCGGCAGCATGTCCGCGAGCCACTTGCGCCCTTCGGGCTCGAACGGCCGCTCGGAGCCGCTCTTCCAGAAGCGGCGCTGGATGTTGCCGGCGCCATCGGACTTGAACTCGATCGTGTTGTCGGTGCCGAACCGCCCGCCGTCCTTGATCTTGAGCCAGCCGTCCGGACCCAGGCTCTTCACGTCGGTGTCGTCGTCGGTGAACTCGATCCGTCCGCGGTAACTGACTTCCAGCTTCTGACCGTTGTTGGACCAGGTGAAGTTGCCGCTCTGATCCTGCGACTCGGAACGCTTCATTCTCGGCGTCGATGCCGCCGCCTGCCGGCTCGCCCGCTCGAGCGCGCGGGACAATTCCTCGAACACCGGTTTGAGGTCGCGGTTGGCCGTTCTGGAAATCTCGGCGATCGCCGCGGCGACTTCATGCACCGGCTCCGTGGCTGCGGCGACCGCAGCGGGCGCCTGGGCCGCCGCTTCCTGCGCGGCGTCCGCAAGCCGGCGCGCCTCGAAACTCACGGCGGCGAGCGCAGAACACGCGCCGCGCAGTACCTCGGCGTGGCCACGAAACTGCACCGGGATCCCATCCCGGACCCAGTTCATACACTGGCGGGTCGCGGTCTGTCTCGAGATACCGCCCGTCATCCGGCGTATCGCCGCGAGGGCGCGAATCTGGGCGAGCTCGTCGGCCTCGATGGCCTGCTCGATCGGTGGTGGCGGCGCCGGGGGAGCCGGCGGCGCGGCAGGTGACGATCGCTCGAGCGGGCCTACGCGGCGATCGTCGCCCGGTTCCAGCGCGCCGATCACCGCGGTGTCTCCCTCGGCAACCACGATGTCCCGGCCGACGGCGCCGGCCGCGATGCCGACGATCACCAGGACCGCGAGTCCCGCGGCGAGCCAGCCCGGTGCGCGACCGGCATGCGACGGCGCGCCAAGCAGACGCCTGACGCGCTGCAGAAGCGATCCGCCATTGGCTGCGAGCACGAGACGTCCCTTGGCGCCACGCATGCCTTCCATCTCGGCCAGCGCCGCGGCGTAGGTGACCGGATCGCCACACAGGCTGACGGCCAGATCGTCGCAGCAGTTCTCACGCTCGACACGGATGCGGCGGGACACCCACCACACCGCGGGATGGTAGAAGAGCAGCGTTTCGACGACGGTCTGGAGGAGGTTGACGAGATAGTCGTGGCGGCGGATATGCGCGAGCTCGTGCGCGAGGATGGCTTCGAGCTGGAGCGGGGTCAGCCCGGCGAGCGCGCTGGCGGGGAGCAGCACCACCGGCTTCACCCACCCGATGACGGTGGGCACGTCGACAATGGACGACTCGAGAAGACGGACGCCGCGCCGGATGTGCAGGCGGCGGATCAGGCGCTGCGCCAGCACCTCGATGGCAGCCGCCGCGGGCCTCGCGCCATGCGACTTCATCCGCTGCACCCAGAGCCAGCCGCTGAACAACCGCAGTGTGAGCATCGCGACGCCCGCCAGCCAGACGCCGACCAGCACGGGCAGCCAGCGTTCCAGCGGATCGCGCGCGGCAGCCGCCGGCGATACGAAGGCGAGTGGCGCCGCCGCGCCCGCGGGTTCGGGCGAGGAAATCACTTCCTGGAACCCGATGCGGACGCCGGTGCGTGGCGCCGCCGGCGCCGGGCTCGCGTCCACGCGCGGCCGCGCCACCGCAGAGAACGACTGCATCGCGGTCACCACCGGCATGGTGAGCATCAGCGCGAGCGAGATCGTCGAGACGACGTAACGCACGTCGGCGGCGCTGCGGCGGAGCAGCGCGAGCAGCGCGGCGGTGAGCACACCGATGAGGGCCCCTTGCCAGATGAACTGCACGAGCGCCCATCCGATGGCCTGGGCCGTCTGTTGCTGGAGCATGACGTCAATCGCGGTCATCACGTACCTCCCGGCGTGCTTCGATCAACTTCCGGATTTCCCCGAGCTCCTCGGGCGTCGCGCGCTTGGCATTGAGCGCCTGCATGACGAGCTTGGAAGCCGAGCCGCCGAACGCGCGCTCGAGCAGATCGCGCACCAGCTGGCGTTGGGTCTGTTCCTCGCTCAACCGGGCCTGATAGATGTGGGTGCGATCCGAGTCGTCGCGGCGGACCAGCCCCTTCTCGGTCATGATTTGCATCAGCTTCAACGCCGTGGTGTAGGCGGTCGGGCCGACGCGGCTGACGAGGACGTCGTGGACCTGCCGGACCGTGCTCGGTCCGCGCTCCCAGAGGACGCGCAGAATCGCCAGCTCGGCGTCGGTCGGGCGGGGAGCAGCAGGGTTTCGTGACATGCCGCCTACTATCTACGAATGGTTTCGTAAGTGTCAACGAAGATCTTCGTAGGCACTCGAACCTACAGCCGTTAGACGTATGCCGCGGGAATTCGTTGGCGCTAGTAGCGAAGGTTCGCCGCTCCCGCCGCTCCCGTGCCTCGGCGGCTTGAGGCGAAGCTTCGCTACCGTCAGATTCCGAAAAATGCCAAAATTGCCGACAAGTGGCGGCAATCGCTGAACTTCCGCGCCGCCGCCGCAACCAAGTTCATCCTTTCAAGGAGCACACGGTGAATCCAGGGACCTACGCCCGGTTCGAGACCACGCAGGGCACGTTCACGATACGGCTGTTCGACAAGGAAGCCCCCAATACCGTCGCGAACTTCGTCGGCCTCGCCGAGGGCACCAGGGAATGGACCGATCCGAAGACCGGCAAGAAGGGCCAGGGGCCCTACTACGACGGCGTCATCTTCCATCGCGTGATCAGCGGCTTCATGATCCAGGGTGGCGATCGGCTCGGACAGGGCACCGGCGGACCGGGCTACAAGTTCGCCGACGAGTTCCATCCCTCGCTGCGTCACCGCGGCGCCGGCATCCTCTCTATGGCCAACTCCGGGCCGAATACGAACGGCAGCCAGTTCTTCATCACGCTCGGCCCCACCCCGCACCTCGACAACCGGCATTCGGTGTTCGGCGAGGTCGTCGAGGGTCTCGACGTGGTGAAGAAGATCGGCGCGGTCCAGACCGGCGGGCAGGACCGGCCGGTGACCCCGGTAGTGATGAACAAAGTCACGATCCAGCGGGTGAGCTGATGGACGGCGATCGGCAAGTCGACGCGCTGCTGCCGGTCGTCTACGAAGAGCTCCGGCGGCTCGCGGCCGCGTACCTGCGCCGCGAGCGTCCGGGCCAGACCCTGCAACCGACCGCGCTGGTGCACGAAGCGTATCTGCGCCTCATGAAGGATCGGCCGGATCGCTGGCAGAACCGCGCGCACTTCTGCGCCATCGCCGCGCATTCGATGCGGCAGATCCTGATCGAACGCGCGCGCGCACGCGGCGCGCAGAAGCGCGGCGGCGCGCAGCCTCGCGTCACGCTCGACGAATCGCTGGTCGCCGGCCAGTCGCCCTCCGTCGATCTCGTCTCGCTCGACGAGGCCCTGGAACGCCTCGAGGCCATCGATCCCGAACAGGCGCGTCTCGTCGAGCTCCGGTTCTTCGGCGGACTGACGATCGAGGAAACGGCCGAAGCGATGAAGATCTCTCCGGCCACCGTCAAGCGGCATTGGACCATCGCACGCGCCTGGCTCGCGCGTGAGCTGGCCTCCGAACCTCCTGAGCGTTGACTCCTGAACGTTGGCGGCAGATCAACGATCTCTTCCACGCCGCGATTGAGCGCGATGCGGGCGGCCGGCAGGCACTGCTCGAATCGACGGGGAAAACGGATCCAGAGCTCGCCGCCGAGGTTCGCTCGCTGCTCGCCGTCCATGAGTCGACCGGCGAATTCCTCGACGAGCCGGCCTGGGCCGTCGCCCCGGAATTGATTCTCGACCCGCCGGGACCCTCGCTGGCCGGGACCCAAGTCGGACCGTACCGAATCATCAGAGAGATCGGCCGCGGCGGTATGGGGGTCGTCTATGAGGCCGAAGACACTCGCCTTCGCCGCACCGTGGCGCTGAAGGCGCTGCCGTCGCAATACACGCAGGATCCCGCCCGGCGTGAGCGTTTGACGAGGGAGGCGCGTGCGGCAGCGGCCCTGACCCACCCGTCCATCGCCACCATCTATGCGCTCGACGAGCTCGATGGCGTGCTCTTTCTCGCGTCGGAGCTCGTCCGGGGCGAAACGCTGCGCGAAGAACTGCGTCGCGGACTGCTCCCAGCCGATCGCCTGCTGCCGACATTGATCCAGCTGGCATCCGGTCTCGCTGCCGCGCACGCCGCCGGCATTGTCCATCGCGACTTCAAGCCGGAGAACATCGTCCGGTGCGCGGACGGGACCGTCAAGATTCTCGACTTCGGCATTGCGCGCATGCGGGATGCGGACGCGGTCACCGAGCTGCGGCTCACGCAGACCGGAATGGCCATCGGCACGCCGGGGTACATGGCGCCCGAGCAAATGGACGGCCAGGAAGTGGATGCGCGGACCGACGTGTTCGCCTTCGGGGTCGTCGCCTGGGAGCTTGCGACCGGCGTCCATCCGTTCGGTACCAGCGCCGCGGAGCTGGTGGCGCGGATGGCGGACATGCTCGACGGCCGCCCCGCGACCGGGATCGGTCCGGCCTTGGGGATCGATGGCCTCGGGGCGGTGCTGCGCCGCTGCCTGCATCGGATCCCCGGCGATCGCTACGCCTCGGCCGCCGACCTGCTGGTCGCGCTCGAACGGCTGCAATCCTCGCCCGCCGTACCGCGTCTCGAGCTCCCGGCACCGCCCGATCGGGCGCTGTGGTGGTGGCAGTTCCATCAGGCGCTGATGGCGATCGTCATTGCCTCGCTGCCGATCGTGACCTTGTTCGTCAGGCGATGGGACCGGACGATCGGATCGCAGTTCTTCCTCGCCGTCCTCGCCCTGTCGACGATTTCGGTCACGATCCGGCTCAACCTGCTGTTCACGTCACGCGTGCACCGCGCGCGACTCGCCGCCCAGCGCGCCCGCGTCTACACCCCGATGGCGGCGGCGGAAACGCTGCTCGGCCTGGTCCTGCTGGCGGCGGCGGCCCTCGTCGCCGGCACCAACGTCGTCCTGGCCGCGATCCTCGTCACGCTGGCGGTCGTCACCGTCGCATCGCTCGGCATCATCGAGCCGGCGACGACGGCGGCTGCACTGCATCCTGACCAACTCCCAATCTCCAACTCCCAACTTCCAAGGCAATAGGTTCGGAGACGCGGTCAACTGCCGACTTCCAACTCCCAATCTCCAACGCTTGCCAAGGATCGGCGACCGGCTGACGTTTTCGCTCCGCGTTGCACGATGGCACGACGGCGACGACGCGCAATTGGTTCTTCAGATGATTTCCGTCGTGCCCATCGTGACGTCGTGCCGTCGTGAGGCGCGAAGCGTACCCGTGATTTCTAAGCAGTTGGGAGTTGAGCGATGCTAGAGCCTGTCAGCGAGAAAAGCCACACTGAGCGCGTAGGTGTGGGCGCAGTTGTAATCGAGGAGCGCCTCGTAGTTGTCGTAGACGAGAAATGCGCGCTTGCCGTCCCTGATGAGCGACGCGGTCAGGTCGGCGCGTGGCAGCGGCAGCGGCTTCTTGTCGGCGGTGGTCAGGCCCAGCTTCCGCCACTCGGCCAGCGACTGCGGCATCGACATCGCGCGGCGCGCGCGGCAGCCTTCGGTTCTTCGCGGCAGACCGTCGAGCACCGTCGAAATGCCAGCCGGCACCGCCACTTCCCTGCCCCACGTCACGCCCGTGTGCCAGCCGTGCTGCTGCAGGTAGTACGCGATCGACGCGAACACGTCGGGTTGCGACGACCAGATGTCGCGGCGGCCGTCGCCGTCGAAGTCCTGCGCGTAGCGCAGATAGCTCGAGGGCATGAACTGCGGCTGTCCGAGCGCGCCGGCCCACGATCCTTTCATGCGTTCGAGCTCGATGTCTCCGCGATTGAGGATCTCCAGCGCATTGAACAGCTCGTTCCGGAACATCGTCCCGCGCCGCACGTCGTAGGCGAGCGTCGCCAGCGTCGGGACCGTCGGGCGCACACCGGCGAACCGGCCGAAGTTCGATTCGAGACCCCAGATCGCGATCAGCAGCCGCGGGTCGACCTGGTACGACTTGCCGATCCGCTGCACGAGCGTACGATGTTTCTTGTACATCTGCTGCGCAATGCGCACGGTCGCGACCGTCAGCCGCCGCCGGAGGTAGGCATCCAGGTCGAGGGTGAACTCCGCCTGCACGCGGTCCCGCTCGAGCACCTGCGGCAGCGGCTCGATCCCGGTGAGCGCGCTCTCGAGAATCTCGGGACGGATGCCGCGCGACGCGGCTTCCGTGCGCAGTTCAGCGAGCCAGACGTCGAAAGGCGGAAGCGGAAGCGGCAGCGCCGGCACCGGGGCGATCGCCTCCGGCTGCTGGGCGGAGGCGGCGGTGTGCAGCGCCAGGATCAACGTTGCCGCAAGACGGCAGACCCGCATGACGGGATTCTACCGCGGCACGACAGGACTCATCGCCTCGGCCAGACGAACAGGTGCTGAAAGACGCAGTGGCGGGAAGCTGGTTCGACGGGCCGCTGCGCTACCGCGTCGCACGAAGACAGACGGCACGACGGCACGACGACGGTAGATGTTGAAAAGATCCTTCGTGCCTTCGTGCCTTCGTGACGTCGTGGCCTTCGTGCGGCGCGAAGCGCAAGTCGTGTCTTCCGAGTTGGAATTGCCACTTTCATTGGACCTTTTTCGTGGGTGCGCTCTTCCCAGTCGCGGCGCCCGGCGCTGGCGGTCGCCCGGTCGACGAGCGAAGCATCTTCAGCAGGACGTCGGTGTTCTCGTAGACGCCCGTGAACTGCCAGGCTCCCGGACCGCTCGCCGACAGCGGCACGTCCGACGCGGTGTGCCCGGCTACGTAGTGCGGGTACGAGGCGGTATCGGCCTCGCAACCGCCAGCATCCGGGCACGGCGTCTCGCCGTTCTCGATGATGCCGCGCACCAGGAACCCCGGGATCGGGACTCCCGACAACGTCTCGTTGTCGGTCGGCTCGGCCGGGCCGTCCCGCTCGGGGTTGGCGACGGTCACGTTTTTCACGACCACCGCAGCTTCGTGCTGCTGGCGGTTCGAGATCCAGTTGTTGAAGTGATCGGGACCCGCGCCCCAGCCGAGCAGGAGCTTGCGCGAGGGATCCGGATTGGTCGGAAACCCCCTGGCGTCGGTCTCGTAGTTGGGAAAGAAATTGAGGACCTGCGCCGGCGCGAACCGGAAGACCGCGGCGTAGTCGCGAACGGGTCGGCCGAGCTTCTCCGGTGCGTACTTCTCGTTGCCGACGCCGATGATGCCCATCCCGCCGGTCTCGTGATCCGCGGTCACGATCACCAGCGTGTCGTTGCTGGCGTCCGCATCCGTATTCGTCCGCCGCGCGAAGTCGAGCGCGACCTGCACCGCGCGGTCGAACTCGATCACGTCCCAGATCATGCGCTCGGCATCGACGGCGTGAGCCCGCTTGTCGATCGACGCGCCTTCGATCATCAGGTAGAACCCCGACGGGGAATGCGCCGACAACGAGTGCAGCGCCAGCTTCGCGAGATCCTCGAGCATCGGCGTGTCGCGGTACTCCGCATTGGCGGGCCGCGCGAGCTCGTCGCTGTACCGGCCGGCGCCGACCTTGTCGAACGCGACCGGCAGATGCAGCGAGTGGAACAGGCCGAGCAGCCGGCGCGGCGGCGGGCCGGCCTGGACTTTCGCGACCTCCGTCGCATTGGAGACGCGCGTGTAGCCGCCCTTTTCGAACTCCTCCGCGAGCCGTCGATCGTCCTTGCGCATGCCGCCGGCGGCCGCCGGCATGAAGTGACGCGGCGCCGCCGCCGAGCAGGACCGTGACCCCGTTGGTAGCGCGTTCGTCGAAGAATTGCGCGGCGATGGCCGATCCCGCGTAGCGATCGGCCGTATGAGCCGCGTTCGCGGCGGGCGTCGAGTCGGTCAGGTCCGCCGTCGACACGATGCCGACGTTGAATCCGGCGCCCCGCGTCCGCCGGAGAATCTCTCCGAGATACTCAATCCGCGGGTTGTCGCTCGGGTCCTCGGTATTGTCCGGAAAGACCCCCGCCTGGTTGTTGCTGTTCTTCTGGCCCGTGACGTACCCGGCCATGCCAGGCGACGAGTCGGTGATCACCGAGTTCAGCGACCCCGTCATCACCATCCCGGTCACGTCCATCGTATCCATCGCCAGCCTGCCGGCGGCCTTCCCGTTGTGGGTGCCACGCGAGACGATGCGCGCCGCCGTGCGGTGCGCCGCGCCCATCCCGTCGCCGAGGAGCAGAATGATGTTCTTCGCGCGCGCGCCCCGCGCCGCGCCGGCCCACAGCTCGACGGTCAGCCGCGATGTCGCGGTCGCGCCGTCTTCGGTTCGCGCCTCGATGACGAGGGGCCCCGCCGCCGCGACGCTGTAGCCGCGCACGAGGAAGTTCGTCGTATTCGGCGCTGCCCGCCGCGCGTGCTGGTGCCGCGGGAGCTCCGGGCGCTCGGTCCCCGTGCCGCCGAACCCGCGCTCACCTCCGGGCCCTCCGGGATCGAGCACGTTTCGCGTGGTGATGTCGACGCCGTTGATCCTCAGGCGCAGGCCGCGCGGCGGCTGCCCGGTATCAGACGAGGCCTCGACGCGGATGTCGAACTTCTGGCCCGCTGCCAGGACTCCACCATCGGGAGGCATGATGCGAATCCGGGTGGCCGCCCGGGAATCGGCAACAGAGCCAATCAGACAGATGACGGTGACGATGAAGCGCAGTGATCGCATGGTGGTTGGGGATGATACGCGACGGCACCGACGGATTCGTAATCGGCCACTCCGTTTAGAGCAATGGTCTGGAGCCGGCGCCACCCGGCCGCGCAGGGCATAACTGGCTCGAACAATTGCAGTTCATCGTCGAGGCGTGACCGTTTCCGGTGCGGGCACGCGGTTTGCGCACCGAAGCCCAACCGATCACCGTCCTGTCAATGGTCTCTCGCTTCGGCAATTCCTTTGCCTTGCTGGCGCTCATTGCGCTCCTTCCCGGAGTCATATCCTGGTGGTCCGGGCGGAAACTGCTGGCGCTGGCCGACGATCCGATCCTGCCCGAGCGGATGATCGCGAATCGGCGGTGGACCGGGCTCAGCTTCATGATCGCGTTCGCCGGGCTGGCCAGCTTGAGCCCGGGGTCGCTGTTCTGGACCGCGCCGCTGGTGTTCCTGAGCGCCCATGTCGCGGCGTACCCCGTGCGCCGAGCCATCTTCGGAGAGACGTGGGGGCTCGGCGCGTATCTGTCCTTCTTCGCGCGAATGATGCTGGGGCTGTTCGGGTTCTGGGCGCTGCTCATCGGACTCCCCGGACTCACCCGCTTCGCGGGCCGTGCCGACTGGGTCGCGGGGATCGGACTGGCGGCCGTCCTCCTCTTCTGGAATGCGCGCTACGCCGACGTCGTCCGCTACTGCCTCCGCGCGCGGCCGATGGAAGAAGGCGATCTCCTCTCCAGCTTCCGAGAGCTGGCTGATCGCTGCGGGCTGCCACGTCCGCGATTCGAAATGATCCAGATCAGCGGAGGTGTTGTCGCGAATGCGCTGGCGCTGCCGTCGCTGCGCAGGTCTTCAGTACTGTTCACCGACACATCGATCGCCAGACTGGATCGCGAAGAGGCCGAAGCCATCTGCGCGCACGAGCTCGCGCATCTCGAGGTACTACAACACGCAGCGGATGCGGCAGATCGACCGCGTCACGGTCGCGGTGATCGTCGCCGGAAGCCTGTGGACGCCGGCCGTGCGCCTCGCGGGGCTGCAAGCGTCCTGGTTCCCGGTCCTGCTGTGGCTCTCGATCCTGATGGGCGCCCTCATGATGCGCGCGAAAGGCAAGCAGCATCAGGAGACCGTCTGCGACGCGCGAGCGGTCGCCCTCACCGGCGGCGCGGAACCTTTGATTGGCGCGCTGACGAAGCTCTACACCATCGCGCGCATCCCGCGCCGCGTCGAGTTGCGCTACGAGCAGTCGGGTTCGCACCCGAGCCTGGCCCGGCGAATCAAGGACATCCGCAAGGCGGCGGGCTCAGCGCCGGCCGATCTGGCGTCGACTGCGGTGTTCGTCGGCGCCAACGGCCGGACGACCGTCACCTTCGACCACGGCAGGCTGCACCTGACGGGCGCCGACGCGGTGACGCACAGCATCGATTACGCCAATCTGTGCGAGCTTCGAATCGACGTGAGCCGCAGCCCGCGGCTCGTCGCGCGCGGGACGCAAGCCGGCGCCTGGGAAGTCGAACTGAACGCCGGTGACGCCGCCCGCGTTCAGGTGGTACTCGACCTGATCGACAGCAAGCTTGGCGAGCCGGTCAAAGCGCCGGCGGTGCCGCAGAAGCACAGCCGGCAAATCGTGGGCGTCCTCGCGCTCATGTCCTTCATGTTCTGGCAGGTCGCCGTTGCCCTGCTGGCGCTCTTCGCGTGCATCCGCCTCGTGACCCCGCTGCTCGTCGCCGCAGGGCTCGCCGCGCTCACGAATGCCGGCCTGGCCCTGCGCGACGGTCCCGAAGATTTCGCCCTGATGATGGCGGTTCCAGGCGCGATCATCGGCATCGTCCTGCTCGTCCTCGCGTGGACGCACCGCCGGGAGCCTCACGGCCGGATTGGCGGATTCGTCGCCGCCATCGCCGTGCTCGCCTTGCTTGCGACGGCCTCCATGTCGCTCACCGGCCTGGATGTCGTCCGCCTGCACCAGGCGGTTCGCGTGACGCCCTCGGCCATCGTGCTCCTCACCGCGCTCGCGGGAGCGCTGGCGTGCTCGCAGGTCCGCCTGACCCAGCTCGCCGGTCTCGCGGTCGCGATCATGGGCATCACGGTCAGCGTCGTGGGGTCGCCCGCATTCCTCGATCGATTCGGCCGCGATCCGTTCCTGGTCGACGGCCCCGCGATCGAGTGGCTGGCCGTGGACGATGCCGTGATTGAGGAGTTCGCCGTCCCGATCGCGACCTCCAGGATCCGTCTTTCGCCGGACGGTCGCCGGATCGCGGCGCTCGCCCAGTCGCACGTGCCGCAGAACACCTCGACGTTTCATGTCGGCCGCGCCGGCGAGGATCTGGTTCCTCTGGCCGGCGATGACCTGATCTTCCTCGACAGCGAACACGTGCTCGTGACCGATGTGGATCTCGCCGGGACCTCGCTGCGAAAAGTCAGCCTGAACAACGGGCGCGAGGCTATCTGGACCCAGCGCGTCGAGGGCATGCTCGGCGCGACGCTGACGGTTGACCGCCGTTCGCAGAGATGGCGTCTCTCGGGGTGGGATCAGCATCGCGGCCTGTTTCGGGCGGAAGGCGTCATCGGCAGCTCGCCGGTGGACGAACGTCGATGGCCGATGGATCAGTCGAGCGACCCGGCGATCAGCGGATTCACCACCGTTGGATCGCGGGCGCTCGTCGTGGAGACCCGCTATGACGGCGGGCTCTTCCAGAAGTTCCTGTCGCCGCGCTGGAGCGGGCTACTGCTCCTGCTGCAGTCGTACACGCAGGAGTCGCATTACTGGACGCTCGACGCCGTCGGCCGCACCGAGCTCGGCGTCTCGAGACTCGGCACCGACTGCTGGGCGGGATTGCTCGCGACGGACGCGCTCGTGTGTGGGTTGTTCGACGGCACTCGCACCCGATTCATCAGCCTCGACGCCGCCGGCAGCATCGCTGCGCTCGGATGGCTGCCCGGACGGTTCACCAGCGATCGCAACACCGTGCCCGACTGGATCACCGGCTGGTCGGAGTCCACGGCGGTGGCGATCCGCCTGAGCACCCGTCAGGCACTGAGGCTGCCGCAGGCGGCACACGCCATCGGGCATCTGGCGATCGCCGGCGATCGGCTCGCGGCCGTCACCTATGGACAGCAGGGTCCGAGAGTCCGCACGTATGCCGTCGATCGCGTCAGCGGCCGGGAGGCGATGCGTCAGTAAGCGGCGCTGGCAGGTGCTGAAAAACGCAGTGAAAACTCCAAACTCCCAGCCTCGAAAATGCGAGGTGCGCTTCGCGCCGCACGAAGGCTTTATTGAGAACCTCTACGGATTGATACGCCGGCAAGCTGCCCGAGCGCGCCGAGCGTCGTCTGCGCGGCGTTCAGACCCAGTCTGAAGTCCTTGTCGCTGAACGTCGCAAACACGTCGGTCGGCTGGTGCCAATGCGGATCCCACCCGCCGCCAATCTGGGGAGCCGCGCTCGTTCTCACGCAGGCTCACCGCGGGCACGCTGTCCATGAATGGCGTGGAATCGGTGTTGCTCATGTGCGGCCCGACCGCCGCGGGATAGTCGGTCGCATACTTCTCATTGGCTGCTTTCAGCAGCCAGGCGAGCCGCTGTGACTCGGCCGCCATCTTCGACGTCATCTGGAACTCGATGTTGACGTCCGCTTCGGGGCGTTGATCGGCGGCCGGCTTGCCGTCCGGCCCGGGCATGCCGTGATCGAACAGCATCATGTCGTGCTGGATCATGCCGAGCCACTTCGGTTCCGGATACTTTCCCGATCCTGGCGGATCTTCTCTTCCCTGGAGCGCCTCGCGCTGCGCCACATAGGCACGCGCGCCGTCGAGCCCGCTTTCTTCGTTGTTCCAGAGTGCGAACCGGATGGACCGTTCGGTCTGGACATCGGGGCTGTTGAGGATACGCGCCAGTTCCATGACGAGCGCCGTCCCCGAGCCATCGTCATTGGCCGCTTCACCCCAGCCGAGTCCATCCATGTGGGCGCTGATGATGTACATCTCGCCTGGCACCTTCGTGCCGACCTTCGTGCAATAGACCTCCTCCCGGGGCCCATCCGTCGCCGGCTGTGAGTTCAGCGCTCGAAGCTTCTCGTCGGGCTGGGCATTGGGATCGTTGTTGACGCCCGTTCGGCCCGCTCTCCCGAAGATCATGCTGCCTCCCCCTCCCGGACGCTTGGCGATCTCACCGGGCACCGCGCGCCCGCGGCCGCCGCGCTGACCTGCCCCCGTGCCGCGGCCCCGTTGTCCCCGTTGCGGAGTGACGTAGTCGTACTTGATCCGCTCCGTCGGGCACCCGTAGCTCTTGAGCTGCGCCTCGATCCAGTCGATCGCCGCGCGATTGCGATCGGTGCCCGCTTTCCGATCGCCGAACTGGGTCAGTCCCTTGATCGTCGCTTTGTATTTTTCGAGATCGAGCCGCGCGACGAGGTCCTGGATGGGATCGTCGGCGGGTGCCGTCTGCGGTGTCTGCTGCACTGTCTGCTCAGGTTGCAGCGGTGCCGGAGTTGACGGCGCTGTCCCCTGATCGACGTCGATCAACGCCAGGCTCAGCACCACACCAGCCACCACCACACTCCAGACGCTCATCGATATCCTCCGGCAATTCGATCGGATTCTAAACCGAGGTTCGGACGTTACCGGTTCCGGTCCGTCGTGCCGTCGTGCCGTCGTGCAGCGCGAAGCGCAACCGGCGTTCCCCGGCAGGCTGGGAGGAAGGGCTCAAATCAACCGGAAGATCACGATCGTGATCAAGGTCGGCATCAGCGCACCGATCGCAAGCCCCAGCGGAGCGATGGCGCCATCGAAAAACCGGCTGAGCAGCGCCTGCCCCGCCGGGTTGGGCGCGTTGGCAATCACCGTGAGGCCGCCGCCAGTCACCGCGCCCCCGACGACCGCGATTTTGAGCTCTTGACTGAGATCCGGCACGAGCGTGGCCAGATAGGTGATGAGGGCGTTGTCGTTGAACGAGGTCAGGATCGTCGCGGCGAAGTACAGCGGATGCTCGCTCAAACCTCGAAGGATCGGCCCGATCCACCACGCCTGCAGGCCACCATGAATGACGAGGCCAGCGAGGAAGAACCCCACCAGCAGCGGCGCACGCAAATCGACGCGCGACTGATAGACCGCTGTGGCCCGCGCGAATCCGAGGAAGAACAGGAAACCTCCGAGGAACATCGCCGGGTAATGGGCGTTGACCACCGTCCAGATCATGAACAGGACGTGCATCGCCGTGACCCAGGCCGGCACCGGCGAGAGCGGCACACCCGGTTCGCCTTCCACATCTTCGTCGCTTCGATCCACATCCGGCGCCGCAGGGGTGCGGGCCAGAGCGGCCATCTCCGAGCGGAACAGCGCGTAGTACGCCGCGTTGCTGATGACGATCGCCAGCGCCGCACGCCAGCCGTATTCGGCGAGCATGAATGAAGTGTCCCAGCCCCAGGGCCGCGCCACCATCAGCACCGGCGGCGCCGCAAAATGCGTCAGGGTCCCTCCGATCGACACGTTCACGAACAGCAATCCGAGCGTGGCGTACTTGAGGCGGGTCGAGGGGCGCAGGTCGTAGAACTGCCGCGCCAGCAGCAGCGAGGAGATCGTCATCGCGCCAGGCTCGGTGATGAAGGATCCGAGCAGCGGGCCGATCGTCAGAATCGTCAGCCACGAGGCGCCGGGCGTGCCGCCGCCAAGGTTCGAGATCTTCCGCAGCGCGGCCTCGGACAGGTTGACGATCGGGCGCGTCGACGCGAGCGACATGATGACGACGACGAAGAGCGGTTCGGTGTAGTTGACGCCGTCGTTGATGTAGTGCGTCGCGGTGGACCAGCCGCGATCGATCGCGATGGCCATCACCAGGACCACGGCCCAGAGGCCGAAGACGACCTCCACTTCGCCGAGGAAGTGCAGCAGTTCCGCCGTGACGCTCGGCTTCGGCGCCACCCCGGCCGCCTTCGCCCGTTCGTCATGGCGGTGCTGCACGGCGTGCGCGAGCGCCATGAAGCGCGCCGCCGCAAACGTGTGCACGATCGCCAGAAGGAAGATGACGGCCGCCACCAGGTTGAACGGCTCGTACTGGATTCGCGCGCGCAGCGTCTCCAGCAGGCCCCCCTCAACGACTGGATACGCTGACAGTGGAATGGGAAAGACGTGAGACGGATCGCCGACGGTCATTTGCTGGTGAATAGCATACTTGGGGGGGCCACGTGCTGCGTGCCACGCGCTACGTGCTCACGTGCTTTCCGTGCTACGTGCCACGTGCCACGTGCTGACGTGCTTTCGTGCCACGTGCTGCGTGTCACGTGCGGCCCCAAGCAGGGCCAAGTCCCGAGTCCCGATCACTGATCACTGATCACCGATTATCACCGATGATTGACTCCGACTCCGCAGCACGTAGCACGTAGCACGTGGCACGTGCACGGACGCTGAGCACGTAGCACGGAAAGCACGTGAGCACTCAGCCCGTAGCACGTGGCACGTGATTCGCCGCTCAGAGACTCATTATTCGCTGCAGAATCTGTCTTTCGACAATGTCGAAAATCATCCTCCGGTGGTCGCGTCGGTCGTCACTGACGTCCGCCGCCGAGGTGGTCACGATCACCAGATCGAGATCCCGGAAGATGAAGATGTACTGGCCGCCGAATCCCCAGGCGAAGCAGGCTTCTTTGCCCGCGAACTCGCGCGTCCACCAGCCGTAGCCGTAGCGTTGATCGGGGTTGAAGCGGGAGCGGCCGCGCGGGACGCACGAGGTCTCGACCCAGGCGGATGGCACCACCTGCCGGCCATCCAGGCGCCCGCGTCGGAGGTACAACTCCCCTAACTTCACCATCTGCCGCGGCGTCATCAACATGTCGTTGCCGCCGAAGAAGATCCCCTGCGGATCGCGCGGCCAGGGCGCGAACGCCATGCCGAGGGGCTTGCCGAGCGCCTCCTGCGCGAAGGCATGGGTGCTCATCTTCGTTGCCTTCGTCAGGATCGCCGACAGCAGGTGCGTGTTCCCCGTGCTGTACTCCATCCCGGTTCCGGGCTCGTCCACGAGCGGTTGCGCGAGCACGTACTGCACCCAGTTGCGGCTGCGCACCCAGGAGCCGTAGTTGTTGAAGCTCGTGGATTCCAGTCCGGCGCGCATCGACAGCAGGTCTTCGATGGTGATCTTGCGTTTCGCCGGCGTCGGATCCTTGGCGAGCTCGGGAAAGTACCTCTCGATGGGCGTCGTGATGTTCGGAATCAGCTTCCGGTCGAGCGCAATGCCGATCAGCGCGGAGATGATGCTCTTCGACACGGACTTGACGTTCGCCGGCCGCGTGGGACGGATGCCCTTCCCGTAGTACTCGAGCACGAGCTCGCCGCGCCAGCTGACGAGGAGGCTGTGGAGCCGTGGCAGCTGGGTCGCGGCTGCTCGCGCCTCGTCGAGCGCCGGCCTGGGAGTCTGAGGCGCCGCCTGCCTGGCGGGCGACGCCGCCAGGAGCGCAGACAGACAGATCACCGAGGCGGCGACGTGACAGATCATTGAATTGATCGCCATGCTGTCAGGCCGATGACGCCGGTGCGGTGCGGGCTCCAGTCGTGCGCAGCGTGTCCCGCCATATCCAGAGCAGGACCATGGTCAGGACGGCACCGGCTGGACGTCGCGGCGGCGCCGCAAAGACCACGGCGGCATTCACGAGAACGAGAATATAGAAGGCTCGGGTCAGCACGATCAGCGCAGTGGACCGCGTCAGATAGTCGCGAGGCGCCGCGAACCACCACGCCGATTCGACGAGCCACACCGTCACGAACAGATAGTTCACCCAGACGCCGCCGCCCCAGTCGAGACCGTAGAAGGTGCGGGTCTGTTCCCTTACCGCCAGGACAGCGGAGCAGTGGCTCCAGCCGTGTCGCACCCCAAGTGCCACGAGGATGTGAAGCGCGAGCAACAGTGCGCCTGCCGTCCAGATCGTCCAGGCCCATCCCCGAGATGAATGCTGGCGCGAGGCGGACGGCTTCCCCGCTTCGCCGATGACGAACAGCACGAGCGCGAGCCACACCGTGGCGAAGAGCGCGACTTCGAGTGTCGGGCTGCTCATTCCGCATTGGTGACGGCGACGACGCGCACAGGAGGCGTGTCGGGCATCGACACGATCAAGGCCGTGGCCGCGGTGCAGGCGATAACACCGGCGAGGACGTTGAACATCGCCGAATAGCTGCCGGTCAACTCGACGCACCACGCCAGCAGCAACGGGCCGACCGCGGAGGCCAGCACCGTCAGCGCCTGCGCCGCGCCCTGAATACGCCCGAGATCGCGGCGGCCGAACGCGCGCGGCCAGACGCTGAAGAAGAGCACCATCACGAACCCGCCGCCGACGCCCATCGCGCCGGCCCAGGCGATGACGTGCGACAGCGCCGACACGTGCGGGAGCGCGGCCAGGGCGCCCGCAAGCACCAGCAATGAGATGGCCAGCAGAATCGTCAGGCGCACGCGGCCCGACAACCAGCCGCAGAGAAAGTTGCCCGCGAGACCGGTCATGGCGGTCACCACCAGCGCCTGATAGTAGACGTCAGGACCGAATCCGCGCTCGGCGAGGATGGACTCGTTGAACAGGCCGATGCCCGATGCGACCAGACCATACAGCGCCGTTCCGATCGCGAAGATCCAGAAGGCCGGCATCAACACCGCGGCCTGCCAGGCGTGGCCGGTCAGCGGCTCGTCGGCGTTCGAGGATGAGCGCTCGCTGGCGCTGTCCGCGGCGATACCGTCACCGTCCGGCGTCAGCCCGCAGAGCTCCGGCCCGCGTCGAACGATCGCCCAGGCGAGCGGCGCGAGCCCGGCGCTGAGCGCGATGCCCACAGTCAGCCAGGCGGCGCGCCAGCCCCAACCTTGAACCATCGCGCCCACCGCGGGGAACGCAATCATGAATCCGACGCTCATCGACACGCTGTAAACCGCCATCGCCGTATCAATCCGGCGGACGAACCAATGACCGACCGTGGCCAGACTCACGACCGAGAGCGCGCTCTGACCGAGCGCACGTGTCATCGTCAACCAGATCGCCAGCCCGACAGCCGTCGTCGTCGCGCTCATCAGGCAGACGACCACACCGAGCAGCAACGAGACGACGGCGAGGACGGTGCGGCTGCCGAGCCGATCGAGTGCATGGCCGACGCCAATGGCTCCGGCCGCTCCGAGGATCGTGGCCCAGAAGTTCAACTCCGCGTAGGTGATGCGATCGAGCGACAGATCGGTCAGCAGCCGCTCGGTAATCAACCCGAGCCCCTGCGTGCGACCCGGCAGCGTTCCGACCATGGCGGCCGCCGCCACGAGCAGAACGAGCCAGCCATAGTAAAAGCGCGGATGTCGTCGGGGCATCGGGGCGAAACCGGGTGCTTACGCGCGCACGCCCAGCTGCTGCCGCCGGTCGGTCGTGACACCTGCCGGCGCCACGACGGGCGACGATTGACTGAGGGCTTCCGCGCCGAGCAGAACGAAACCGATCCAGATCGCATCGGCCACGAGGAGATGAATCAGCTGCAGCCATACCGGCGCAAGCAGAATCACGTTGACGAGACCGAGCGCAATCTGAAGCGCGGCGAGACCGGTCACGCTGCGCGCGAGCCGCGCCGCCAGCGGCCCGCGTCCCCGGGCCAGACGTGACGCCAGGGCGGCGACCGTAATCGCGGCTACGACCGCGACAAAGGGATGAAGCACCCGGAGCCGAAGCAGGAAGTGCGAGCTCGCCGACAGGTCAGCCGCCAGCGCGTCTGCGATCGTGGCCGAGGGAAAGAGCGTGTCACCGAGCGCCGCGACGGCGCCGCTGGCCCCGGCCAGCAGCAGGCCAGCGCTTCCCGCGAGCATCGCGGTCATCGTGGACCCTCGGCCCGACATCGTCATCGTCATGTTGGTCGAGAGGCACCAGGCGGTCAGCGTCAGCGCGGCGAGCAGGAAGAAGGTATTGAGAAGGTGCACCGCCATGAACATCGCGCGCGCCATCGTCGCGTTGTCGGCCACGAGCTCGAAGAGCACCAGCCCGGCGCCAACCGCCGCTTCCGTCACGATGAAGAACATGGAGAGACTGGCGGCGATCCTGGCGGGATGGCGTGGTCTCGAGGCGCGGAACGTCCACACGAGCAGCGCGACGACGGCCAGGAGCGCAACACCGCTCGAGAGCCGGTGGGAGAACTCGATCAGCGTCGCGATGCCGGGCGTTCGCGGCAGCACCTCTCCGTTACAGAGCGGCCAATGATTTCCGCAGCCCGCACCGGACCCGGTGGCGCGGACGTACGCGCCCCACGCGATGACTGCGACGTTGTATGCAAGAACGAACCAAGCGAATCGCGCCGGCGGGAGCATAATGTTATGATACGCCGCGAGTCGAAATTGCTTCGGTTGAGGCTCGAAGCCGTCGAGATTCCCAAGAACCCGTCGAGATTCACCAGAAGTCGTTGAACCGGTTTCATTTCGGGATCCGGACTGCTCTCCTACGCGTCTGTTACGATCGACGTCGTGGCACTCGCATTGCGTTGAAATTGCCGGTTGGGGGCTCGCATGCCGACACCGAATCATTCAGTGGCGAACATCCCGCTCAGCCGCGGCTCGCGGCCTCTCATGAGGCGCGCCGGGCGTGAACGTCGCGATCACGCCTCACGCGACCAACTCGTCCAGCGGGTCGTGGCGGAATTCAGGGAGATGCCGTGCCTGCGCCTGACGGCGCCCCAGGCGCAGCGGCTGTTCGGTCTGCGCTCCGACGTGAGCGCGAGGATCATCAGCCAGCTGGTTGAAACTGGCGTCCTCCGGCTGGACCCTGACGGTCGTTACGCCGCCAGACCCTAGCGTCTGATTCGACACCCGCACCGAAGATCGAAAATCTGAGCCCGTTGACACGCCCGGGCGCGATCATCCAAGCTCCGCGGCGGAGCGCACATGCATCGCGACCAAATCGAGGCCCTGTTCTATGGGCGCCCCGAGAACCAGCGGCGGTTCACCCAGGACTTCCCCATTCTCCCCGACGTCTGGATCGAGTACGGAAAGGATCCGGCCGGCCGGGTCGAGGTTCTGCTCACTCCGCACAACGAGTCCGACGCTCCAGCGGTCGCCAGGGCCTTGCGCGAGCGGCTTCGCCGGGACGCGAAAACCACGCCGCGCGTGCTTTACAACGAGTCGGTCGTCCTCGCCGCCCTCTCGTTTTCCGAGCTCCTCCGCGGAGCCCTGCCGATCACGGCATGGTGGCAACGCTCGGTCACCCCGATTCGCACGGCCTGGACGCGAAGCGCCCTCAAGACGTTCGCAAAGCAACTGACCACGACGCCGCCGGGCAGCCTGGCGGTTCAGGGCACAGACCCTAAACTTCTTCAGAAGCTCATCCGCATCGTCGGCTACATCGACCTCGAGCGGCGCGGGAAGCCGGTGCCCGACGCGACGTCCGCGAACCTGACCGAGCCGGAAATCGACGCGTTCGCGTCGCTGTTCGACAAGCTCGAGGATCCGAAGACGAACGCCGGCATCCTGTGGGGAATCAGCGTCAACCGCCGGGCGAGCACCAGCATCTGGCGGTCGAGACTGACGGTCAAAGCGGACGCGGCCGCACGACTGTTCGACTCGCCGACGACGGGAATCCGCTGGGCCGTGCTCGATACGGGAATCGACGCGACGCATCCGGCGTTCAAGCGCCGCAGCGCAAGCGGATCGATCGTCAAGCCGTCGCGGGCGCGCCGTCCCGCATCGGCGCAGCCCGACGATCTGAACAGCCGGGTGGTGCGCAGCTTCAACTTCCTGCGGATCAAGGACCTCCTCGACCCGGACGCGGACATTCCGCTCGACGGAACGGCCGCCAGCGCGCTGCCGAAAAAAGAGCTCGCCGAGCAGCGGGAGCAGCTGCGCGATCGGCTGCGCCGCGGCCGCGCGGTCGACTGGGACCTGCTCGAGCCCTTTCTGAGCATCCCCCACACCAAGGCTGGATACCGGGCGCCGAAGCACGACTCGCACGGCACGCATGTCGCGGGAATCCTTGCCGCCAACTGGCCCGAAGCGGAAAAGACGCTGCCGATGGGGCAGCCGATGATGGGGGTGTGCCCGGACCTCGAGCTGTTCGACCTCCGCGTGCTGCCTGACGACCCCGAGGACACGGCAGACGAGTTCACCGTGATCGCGGCGCTGCAGTTCGTGCGTCACCTGAACGCGCACAAGGATCTGATGATGATCCACGGCGTGAACCTGAGCCTGTCGGTCCCGCACGACGTCGCCAACTACGCCTGCGGCCGCACCCCGGTCTGCGAAGAATGCGAGCGCGTCGTCGCGTCGGGGGTCGTCGTGGTGACGGCCGCGGGCAATCGCGGATTCAACAAATCGCTCGAAGTCGATGGCGCCGCGGTCGGGGACTATCGCTACATCAGCATCACCGACCCGGGCAACGCCGACAGCGTGATCACGGTGGGCTCGACGCACCGCATGATGCCGCACAACTATGGCGTCTCGTATTTCTCGAGCCGCGGCCCGACCGGCGATGGACGCACGAAGCCCGATCTGGTCGCGCCGGGCGAGCGCATCGAGTCCTGCTCGCTCAACGGCTATGTCGAGACGATGGATGGCACGAGCATGGCCGCGCCGCACGTCAGCGGCGCCGCCGCGCTGCTCATGGGCCGCCATCGTGAGCTCATCGGCCAGCCACGGCGAATCAAGGAGATTCTCTGCAACACCGCCACCGATCTTGGGCGCGAGCGGCGCTTTCAGGGTGCGGGCATGGTTGACGTGCTCCGCGCGCTGCAGGCGGTGTGAGGCACGTGCTTCGTGCTACGTGCTGCGTGCTCACGTGATTCTAGGTGCCCCGTTTTACGGGCTACGTGCTCACGGGCTCTAGTCGCGCGTGTCTCACTGGCACTGTCTTCGTCCTTCGCAGTGCCAAAAGGTCTATCGTGGAGCTCAGCAGCCATCGAGCCAGAGGCCGTTCGTGTGCCATGTATATAATTCGCGGGCAGACACCGGCGGGCTCGCCTCGCGCACCTCACTCTGCGCTATATGGAGACCCCTCGACGGAAGCTGATCTCACAGCTGTATCACGCGGCCTTGGAACGCACTCCGACCGAACGTAGCGCGTTCTTGAAGGAAGCGTGTTTTACGGACGAGTCGCTGCGCGAGGAAGTCGAGTCTCTGCTGAAGCACGAGACGGCTTCGGAGCGCTTTCTCGAACGACCAGCCGCCGAGGCATTGGGAGCCGACGCGGTTGGTAGTCCCTTGGGTACCAGATGCTCAATCGGCAGCTGGGCCCCTATAGGATCGTCGCGCCTATCGGCGCCGGCGGCATGGGCGAAGTCTACCGGGCACACGACAGCAAACTCGGTCGTGACGTCGCCATCAAAATGCTGCCCGCCCACTTGACCGCTGATCCGGAGCGCCGCGCCCGATTTGCACGGGAAGCGCGCCTGCTCGCTACACTCAGCCACCCCCACATCGGTGCATCTACGGGCTGGAAGACGCCGACGGCGACACGCGCTCGTCCTCGAGCTGGTTGAGGGCCCGACACTCGCCGATCGCCTGGAACGCGGGCCGCTACCGGTGTCGAATGCCCTCGCGATTGCGCGCCAGATCGCTGATGCACTCGACGCCGCCCACGATAAGGGCATCGTCCATCGCGATCTGAAGCCCGCCAACATCGTCCTTCAAGGCGGCGCTGGCGCATCGGGTCCGACGTCTGGCGAGGCGCGTGCGAAGGTCCTCGACTTTGGGCTGGCCAAAACGATGGCAGTTGGCGTGGATGGAGACCTGACGCAGCCTCCGTCTGGCTCGTTCGACGGAACGGCCCAGGGACGCATTCTCGGCACACCGGCCTACATGAGTCCCGAGCAGGCGCGCGGGCACGCGGTCGACAAGCGCACGGACATCTGGGCGTTCGGCTGTGTGCTGTACGAAATGCTGTCGGGACAGCGCCCGTTTGGCGGAGAGACGATGTCGGACACGTTCGTCGGCATTCTGGAGCGGGAGCCTGATTGGTCCGCGCTGCCCGTCGAGACACCCGCGTCCATTCGTATGCTGCTCGAACGATGCCTGAGAAAAGATCCGCGAAAGCGGCTGCGCGACATTGCGGACGCGTTCATCGACATCGACGAACACGATCAGGTGCTGAGTACACCTGAAGGGGCTGGCGTCTCCGCCGGTCGTCGTACAGCGACGACATCGTGAACGGCTCGGATGGGTCATGGCCGTGTTCCTTGGCGTTGCATTGATGGGCAGCCGTCATCGTTCTCGTTCTTCAGGTCCGCCGGCCGGAGCCCGCTGCCGATCCGGTTCAGTTCACCATTGCGGCTCCGGACAATTGGCTGCTCGCCGGGGATGCGTTCACCGGGGGTGCGCCCAACTTCGCAATTTCTCCCGACGGCCGACACGTCGTGGCTGTGGCATTCTCGCGGGGACTGTCGATGTTGTGGGTCCGGTCGACAACCATGCCTCCGTGGCGCCGACTCGATGGAACGGAAGGCGCGAGTAGTCCGTTCTGGTCACCTGATAACCAGTCCATCGGGTTCTTTGCCAGCGAGAAGCTTCCACCAGGGGATGCGTGGCTCAAGACCGTCAGGATAAGCGGCGGGTTGCCAGTCGAGCTCTGTCGCGTGCCACACGGCGAACGGAGCGCTACTTGGAATCGCGGCGGCGTGATCATTTTCGGGGGTTTCGGTGTGCTGCAGAAGATCCCGTCAGCCGGCGGAAAACCGACTCCGGTCACAAAGCTGGAGAAGGGTGAGAACGCTCATCGGTGGCCTTGGTTCCTCCCCGACGACGAGCATTTTCTCTACCTCGCACAGGGCCCGGGCGTCAGCGAGCTTCGGGTGGGATCGTTGATGTCCACCGACACATGGTCGTCGCTTGGACGCTTCGAATCGAATGCCGTGTTCGCGCAGGGGTATCTGCTCTTCATGCGCGGTGGCAAGTTCATGGCGCAGTCCTTCGACACCGTCACGCGCCAGCTGGCAGGCGACCCGGTCGTTCTCGCCGATGAGACGGCGGCCCTGGGCGAAGGGCAGCGCGGTCTCTTTTCCGCATCCGAAACCGGTGTGCTCGGGTATAGCCACTGGAGGAGACCGCCCTCGCAATTGACCTGGATGGACCGAACTGGCAAGTCGCTGGGGGCGGCAGGCGATCCGGGCTTCTACGTCAATCTCGGTCTGAGTCTGGACGATCGGCACGTGGCGGTTTCAAAGGTGGAAGAGCAGCCAGGAGCGCAATCGAAAGTGGATATCTGGCTCATCGACCTGGCCAGGGCCGGGGCCGCCTTCCGTCTCACCGAACACCCGGCATGGGACTTCGATCCCGCTTGGTCACCCGATGGACAGCACGTCGCGTTCAACTCGAGCAGATTGGACCCGCTGAGGTCTGCCTACAGTCTGTTCGTCCGTCCGTCCAATGGCAGCGGCCAGGATGAGTTACTGGTGAAATCGGAAGGACTGGTTACGGCCCCGGATTGGTCGACCGACGGCCGGTTTCTCGTCTACGGTGAGCAGGCTGCGGCGACCGGCTACGACCTGTGGACGTTGCCGCTCTCGGGAGAGCGCACGAAGTCTGTCTTTCTGCAGACTGCGTATGACGAAGCGAGCGGCACGTTCTCGCCGGACGGCCGCTGGATTGCGTACGAGTCGAACGCGTCGGGCCGCAGCCAGGTGTACGTCCGCCCGTTTCCGGTGCGGGAAGGACTGTTTCCGATCTCACGTGATGGAGGACGAGCGCCGCGATGGCGTAGCGACGGCACTGAACTGTTTTTTCTGACGCCAGACGGCACGCTGATGGCTGCGGGCATCGACACGACGAAGCACTTTGACCGCGACGGTTCCGCAGCCGCTCTTCCGGACTGGCCTCACCAATCCTGGCAGCTTTCACCCGTACGCCGTCGCAAAGGACGGCCGGCGGTTTCTCATTCCGGTACCAAGCGAGGTGCCTGGCGCAACGCCGATCACCGTCGTCCTGAATTGGCCGGCGACTCTACGGAAGTAGAGGAGGATTCGCTTACGTGCTTACGCGCGACGCGCTGCGTGCTCACGTGCTCTTTGTGCTACGTGCTCACGAGCTACCTTGAAGCAACCTGATGAAACTGACTCTTGAAGCCCTGCAGGCGAACGAAGGCGATTGCCTTCTGATGCACTACGAGCGGCCGGGGACCAGGCCGGTTCGGGTTCTGATCGACGGCGGCCCGCGGGGTGTCTACAAGCGCGTGCTTCGGCCGCGGCTCGATCAAGTCCGGGGCGACAGCCGGCTCGATTTGCGGATGGTCATGGTCAGCCACATCGATGGCGACCATATCAGCGGGGTGCTGGATCTGCTGGCCGATCTCGAGCGGCGGCAGGACGATGGTGAAGAGCCGTTCTGCCGGATTCGTACGTTGTGGCACAACTCGTTCGAACGGCTCCATGGCGGACGCCGCGCGGCGGCGCAGTCGGCGGTTGTCGGCGCGGCACTCGGGGGCGTCACGCCGCCGGGCCTGAATGCGACCGCCGCGGCGGTCGTGGCCAGCGTGCGGCAGGGCGCGGCGTTGCGTGATGCGGCGGAGCGGTTGAACATTCCGCTCAACCAGGGGGCGTTGGACGACCTCGTTCGCGCGCCGGCCACGAGATTGCGGCGGATCGCGGTCGCGCCGGGACTGACGTTCACCATCCTGGGGCCGCGCGACGAGCAGCTGTTGATGCTGGACGAGGAATGGCGGGCCGCACAGGAGCGCCATCCCAGGAATCCCCGCGCCCAGGCGGCCGACTATCTCAATCGCACGATCCCGAACCTGTCGAGCATCGTCGTGCTCGTGGAAGCGGCGCGCGGGCGGTCGCGGCCCTTCCGCCTCCTGCTGACCGGCGACGCCGGCGGCGATCACATCCTCGAATCACTCGACGCGACGAAGCTCGGCCGTGGCGGACGCTTTCACGTCGACCTGCTCAAAGTGCAGCATCATGGCAGCAACCACAGCGTGACGCAGGATTTCTTCGAGCGGGTCACGGCGGACAGATACGTGATCTCCGGAAACGGCCGGCACGACATCCCGCACCGGGACACGCTCGAGTGGCTGTCGACAGCCCGGCGCGGCGAACGCTACGAGCTGTTCATGACCAACCGCAGCGGCTCGAACGGCCTGACGCAAACGCTGACGACCTTCCTGACCCGGGAAGCGAGGCACGAGCCGAAACACGAGTATCACTTCCGCCCTGAATCATCGCCTTCGATCAGCGTCACGCTCGAAGGTTGATCGCCGGTCGCGACAAAGCGCGGTGAAGAACTGTGCCCATCGCGCCAGCGGGGCCGGCGCCGCCTGATGCTCGGCCTGACGACATCGAGCGGAACGCGCGGGTCGCTGACACGGCAAGGAGGTGCTCTACGCCGCCGCGGATCAATTCGCCGCCGAATACATCTGTCGAGATCGCCACCGGCGCTCTTCGAGCGCTGTCGTTCGCTGCTCGAAGAAGCGCGCAAGCGTGCGCCGCGTCCGTAAGCACATCAACGCTCGGCGTGCAGACGCCGCAGCACGCCCGGCTTGACCGTCCATTTCCGGCCGCTGGTATTCCAGAACGCCTTCAACGGTCCGCGGATCGCCGCGTGCTGCCGGTCCGGGCGCGCCGCACCGTCGAACTTCTTGGAGATCGCATAGCGCACGCAGCCCTCGGGATCGATGATCACCGTGCAGCCGCCGTGCATGTCGAACATCACGCCGCCGCGCTCGACGGTGCACGTCTGTGTGACCTCGCCGACCAGGTCGAACGCGATGCGGCCGTCGGGCGCGACACGCCGCGTCACACGGATCGACTGCACGATCGCGGGCGAAGCCTGGACGACACCTTTGGGCAGACGCGCGCCCGGCGGGACGAGATGGAAGCAGTCGGCATGCGCCGGATTCGTGACGAACGCGCCGAGCGCGCGCGCCTGGCGCGTGAGCTCCTCCACGTCGGCCGCCTGCCCAGGTTCACCCTCGAATCGCAGATTGCGGAAGGCGAGATCGGGAATCGCCAGCTCCCCGCCGGGCGACTGCCACCGGACCGCGTCCTCGGTCATGAACCCGACGTGATCCGGAAAGATGCGGCGGCGCCGGAACGATCGCATCAGCGCCTCGCGGAACCCATACTTGTCGCTCCGCTCCATCTCGGCGTCGGCGGTGATCATCGCGCGCAGATACTCGCCGACCTCCAGGTCGGCGGGCGGACAGTAGTCGATCGCCCGGACGCAGATGTTCAGGAACTGGCCGGCGACGTCGCTCGCTTCCTGCGCGATCGCCTTGACCAGCGGATCGTTGAGCGCCGCCTGGCCGACCAGATTCGGATCGATCCCGGCGATGCGGAAGAAGCGCTCGCACTTGCGCCGGACGATGGTCGTGAACGCCTCGAAGACGGCCGACACCAGGACCGACCCGAGCGCGTGGGATTCGAGCTTCGGATCGTAGCCGGCCGGCCCTGAGTCCTTCGTCGGCAGGATGTCGGAGTCGAACGAGGCGATGCCGCCGACGTCGACGCCCGAGCGCAGCGCCTCCGCCTCGCCGGCCTTCGCGCGCGCGTAGCCGAATTCCCGTGCGATGTCAGTCAGCAGCGAGCCTCGCATGATCGTGCCGCGCGAGTCGCGGATCGCGCGCTCGACGACGTCGGCGTACCGAGAAGTGGAGCAAGAGCGCCACCAGATCCGAGAAGCCTTCGTGGAATGCCGGCACATCGACGTTGGTCGGCTCCATGAACGACGAGCGGAGGCCGTCGAGGAGCGCGTGCGTGGTTTCGTGGGCGATGATGTCGTGGCTCAGCGCGGTGCAGATGAGGCCGCCGGGCACGGTGAATCCGGCCGCGCGCCGGCTCGCGTTGAAGAAGCCGAACGACAGATCGCCGGCCTCCCGGCTGTAGCCGGCGTTCGCCCCGGGGATGAACGGCCGGACCACCAGCCGGAGCGGGCCGTTTTCCGACGCCGGGATGGCCCACGCGATCTCGCGGCCGAGCGCGCGTTTGAATGCCGCGTAGGTCAGGCTGCAGACGGCATAAACCATCTGCAGGTGAAAGCGGCCGTCCGCCGGCGTTGGCGAGAGGCCGCTCGACAGCAGCAGCTGCGGGCTGTCGAGATCGAGCGCCTCGGCGACGATCTCCTTCGGCGCGCCGTCGCACCTGATCTCGAACAACGATCCGATCGGGCCCTTCTCGAGCTTCTCGTACGGGACCTGCACCGTCGCGACGCCGCCGACGCGATCGGACACCGACGGATCGAGCGTGTAGATCCGCAGCGGCCTGAAGCCCGGTCCGCGCACGTCCCGCTTCGGGGCCCGCACGCGCGCCTGCAGGGCAACGCGGTCGCTGACCTCGAAGGCGACGACGTTCGCGGCAGTCTCGGATTTTTTCCTGCGAGCCATCTTGATGTGGACCGTTCAGCGCTGAGGGCCGCGGCGGCCCATCTCCACGACGAGCCGATCGGATGATTGCTTCACGACACGCATCCGCACCGCATCCTCGGCATCACGCACCACCAGCGCACCCCCTTCGTCGGTCCACCGCGCCGGCTGCGGCACGAACCGATCGTCCGGGCCGGGCACGAGGATCGTGGCCGATCCATCGGCGCGAAGCTCGATCCGCTCCCGCGGCCGCCGCGACAACGGAATGTCCGCATCCTCGGGCCTGAACACCGCACCCTCCGCCGTGTCCTCCTCGAACACGTGCACCCAGGTGCCGAGCAGAGCCTTCGGTTTCATGCTCGGCTAACTCCCAACTCCCAACTTCCAACTCCCAAACGGAACCACTCGTACCATCTGGGTGAAAGTCGTCCCGATCTGCCCAGGTGCCACAGCCTTCACCCAGTTGGTACGAACGACTCTCCTTGGAAGTTGGGAGTTGGAGGTTGGGAGTTGACGCATGTCTCTGCCTAGAGAAGTCCGCTCCGCGCCGCGTCAATCGCCGTGCGCATGCGCAGCACCTGCTGCGACGTGAACATGAACATCGCCGCATCGTCCACATAGTCCATGTAGTTCATGAACATGTCGCCGTTCGGACCGTTGTTGCAGGTGACGACGGGGAACGTCGGCGTTCCGTAGTTCGGTCCGGCGCTGTTGGGTGTATCGGCGACCATGTCCGACCCGCTGCAGTCCGGCGTATCGCCCCAGATGTGCCTGAGATTGAGGTAATGGCCGACTTCATGAGTCGCGGTGCGGCCTTTGTTGAACGGCGCCTTGGCGGTGCCGGTCGTCCCGAAGGCGCGGAAGTTGATCACCACGCCGTCGGTGGCCATCGGTCCGCCCGGGAACTGCGCGTACCCGAGCAGCCCGCCGCCGAGCGCACACACCCACATGTTCAGATGGGACTTCGTTTGGAACGGCGCGACGCCGCCGCTCCCCGGCCGCTTCACCCCATCGTCGTGCGAGAAGCTGGCGCGGGCCGTCCGGGTGCGGGTGACCTTCACCAGCTTGAAGCGGATGCGCGAGTCGGTGACCAGGCCCTTGAACGGATCCGGCGTCTGCGAGCGATCCGGATTCGTGGCCCGGAAGTCCTTGTTCATCGCCGCGATCTGGCTGTTGATCTGCTTGGTCGACACGTTCTGCTCGTCCGTGTTGTAGACCACGTGGACCACCGTCTTGATCGTGATCAGCTTGGCCTTCGCCACTCTCATCCCGGTCTGCCGGCGCCGGTCCGTCTCCCCTTCCAGGCGCATCTGACTCGCCCGGAACGAGGGGAACTGCTCGAGCAGCAGCATGTGAGCGGCCATCGTGCCGCACGAGCGGTGCAGCTCACCGCCGGATCTCGCTCTCTTCTTCGCCATGTGTTCTCTCCTATCGACTCCTTCACTCAACTCTCAACACGCAACTCCCCCGCCTCGCGCGCGCACAGACAAGGCGCGCTACGGCGAGGCCTCGCCAGAGCTCGTCGGCTGCGATGGGGCCGACGAGCCGCGGCGGGCAATTCCCAAGACAGCTTTGTTCGACGATCGCGCTCCCGCGCCGGACGACGGCACGAAGGCACGGCGGCACGAAGGCAGATGGGTTCTCAAGGATTCTTCGTGCCTTCGTGACGTCGTGGCCGTCGTGCGGCGCGAAGCGCAATCCGTGAGCTGTTGGAGGTGTGAGCTGACAGTCAACATTTCGTCCACGTGCTTCTACAACGTCGACACGACCGAGACCGGAATCCCGCGCCGCTCCGCCTCCTCCAGAAAGTCAGCGGTCATGTCCACTTCACCCCGGCGCACGCCGTCCCAGACGACGATCGCCTTCACCTCGGTGCCGCCAGCCAGCACCTGCGCCTCATCCAGGATTCGCCTGTTGGTGGCCCGGTAGGCCTGGTCTCCTTCGGACGCATCGAGGTCGAGCACGACCGAGATCGCCTCTCCGCCCGGCGTCCGCGACCGCCTCATCGAACATCGGTCCCCACTCGCCCGATCGATCGGTCACCGACGTGTCGCAAAAGCGCTGCGGCGGAAACGGCAGAATCACGCGGCGCCTCAAGCCGATGGCCCTCGCCACCTCGAGCGCGAGCAGGTCTGCGCCACACGCGGCCGATGAGACCAGCGTGCCGATCCCCGGTTGTTGGAGCGCTTCGAAGAGGCGGGCACGGACGCTCGCAACATTCGAGAGTGGAAATCGAGGCTTCTCATCCGATCCCGAATCGACACGCCGCCCGGCGAGTGCCGCGATCACGATTCGATCCGATCGCCGGACGCGTCGCCCGCCCGATGATCCAGGCAGGCGAGGCCCGGTGTCGACACTCGATCCCGGGAACCGCGTTCGACCATCACACGTGCGCCGGAACGCCGAGCCGTCCGAGCAGCGGACGCGTCCTCGCGTCGTCGGCGCAATCAAGGTGCGGATGCTGTGCCGCACTCGGCCCGAAGGCCGCGACCACCTGTTCCATGAACGCCAGGTTGGTGAAGCTGGCACCCGAAGTCAGGGCGGTCACCGCTCTCGTGGTGAACTGACCCGCGCCGGCGTTCTCGTACGCGACCTCGTGCGGCTGGCAGGCCGAAAAGCAGACCTCCCGCATCGTCGTAGCCGGCGCGCCTCTGGTGCCGGCAACGGTTTCTGCGCGTCCCTCGGGACTCTCGCGGAACGCCCGATGCAGATTCGAGATGTCGGGCGAGTACAGGATGTACCTGGCCCGGCTTCCGGGCGGAACCGATCCGGGCCTCCCGCCAGGCACCAGCGCCCGGGTGATCGTTCCGGAATGGCAGCAGTCGATGAAGCACGTGAGGTTCACGCCGGGCTGCATCGAGGCCACCACGCTCTTGATGTCGTCGTCGATGAGCAGCCGGCCGTCTGCGAAGTCCGCCGGACAGAACGCCTCGTCCAGCGAATCGTCCTCGTCGCGATCGAGGTCGTCGACCTGGGTCCCGTGACCGGCGAACTGGAACACGATCACGTCGCCGGGGCGGGCGGCGCGAACCAGCGCGCCGAACGACTCGAGGATGGCGCCGCGCGTCGCCGCGCGATCGTGGAGGGTGGTCACGTCGAAGTCGAGCGAACGCAGCGTCTTCGCCCAGTTGGTCGCATCGTTGACGCACCCGGCCAGATCGTACGGCGCGCCATACTTGTCGATTCCGACGCACAGCGCCTTCCGTGCGCCGCCGGTCGCGGTCACGGGTGGCGGCGAGGTCGCAACCGGGCTTGCCGTTCCAGAAGCCGCCGCCGGCGCGACGGTTTTCGTGATGCGCTCCATCCCGGAGGCGACGATGTCCGCGGCAGTCGCCGCCCTCGTCTCCTCGATCGGCTCGACGAAGTATTCGACAATCGACGCCGCATCGGGAGCGTCGACGATGCGCCGAACGACGCTGTTCATCGTCAGGGCATCGTCATCGAAGCCGCCGTGACGGGTGGCCATCGATCGCCCCCGCGGGGGCGCGCCCGGGTCGGTCTTCGAGAACACCAGGTCGGCCTGCTTCTGGTTGCCGGCGAGGCCGAAGAATCGAATCAGGCCGACTTCCTGCCGGATGCTCTCCTCGAGCCCGAGGATCGGGGTCGGCTGCTCCGGTTCGAACGCGCGGCTGACGAGGTACAGGAGCGACTTCCGGTACGGTCCCGCCGTGTCGTCCTGTTCCAGGCTCTTGTTCATGGTGTAGGTCGCGAAGGCATCGATGCCTTTGTTCGGACCGATGAGCGATTTCAGCTTCGAATTGAAGATCGCGGTCGTACAGGCCGGCGCGAGGAAGTGCAGCGTCTTGACGCGAAGCGGCGGAGCCCCGGCCGAGGCGCGCAGGCCGAGCAGCGCCGGCAGGAACTGCGCATGGAAGATCGTCCCGGCGCTGTGACCGGCGGCGTGGATTTCGAGATCCGCGTGATGGGCGTTCCACAGGTCGCGCGTCCGCTGTGCCACGAACGCCCCACCGCCGCCTTCGAGCACGGCAACCTCGGCGCTGCGCTTCATCTGGCCCCACACGCGCTTGCCGCCAGGACGTCCCGCGACCTCGAGAACGGCGTCGGCGAGATCTTCTCCGATGCCGCGCGCGGCGACTTCACGCGCGCCGGTGAGGCCTCGCAAGATGTCGGTGACCGTCTCGCGCAGGCCGGTCTCCCAGACGAAGGAGATCGGATAGATATTGTTCTGGCGCCAGAACTTCAACCGCGCGAGCACCGGCTCGAGACCCGAGCGCTCGTCGGTCAGGCCGCCGTGCGCGTAGAACAGCAGGCGCAGCTTCTGGCCCGCGGCCTTGCGTTCCGCGATTTCAGCCGGCAGGAGCTCGGTGAAGATCCGCTGCACGTCAGCCTCGTCGGTCTGGAACTCGCCGTCGGTCGAGAAGGCGCCCAGCCGCAGGTTGATGGCATGACGGCGCATGAGCTCGCGCTCCTCCGGCGTGAACGGCCGTTTGGCGGCGCGCTGCGAGACGAGCGGATCGTCGGCGGCCGCTCTCGCCGCAATGGCCGGGGCAACGCGCTCCGCGGGCAGGATCCGCTCGGTGTAGATCGCCGTCAATCTGGGCGCCACGAGGGTCACCTGGGCCTGAGCGACCCGCCTCGACGCCGCATCGAGCGCGAGGATGCCCCACGGATCGCCGAACTGCGACTTGCTCTCCTTCACGACGTCGGCAAGCTCCTTCTCGAGCTTCCCGCGCTTGCGCGCGAAATCCGCGTCGGTGGCGAGCGACTGCGCGGACCGCCCGCCGAGGAACTGACGCATTTCCATCAGCGCCTTCGCCGCGCCGTGCATCGCGTCCGACCACCACCGGATGACGATGTAGTCGCTGATGATGTGCTCGGCGCGGACGGCGCCGAGCTTCCGCGCGAGGTCGTTGCGCGCCGCAACAGGGCCGGCAGCCTTGAGCGCGGACCATGACGCTTCGTTCTCGACCGCCAGACGCCGATGCGCGCGCTCGACGTCGTCGGCCGGAATCAAGGCGAGCAGCGCGTTCCGGCCGATGCGATCGTAGTAGTCGCGCGAGTACGGGCCCTGCGGCCCGATGAAGAGCGCATCGGCCGCGTTCTGATCGAAGGCGCATTCGACGAGGAACGTCGACGCGCCGAAGTCGTGTTCCAGACCGATGCGGCGATCGCGTTCGGCGGCATCGGCGAGACCGAGCCCGATGATGGCCTGGTAATCCGCGCGCAGGTCGCTGCTGGTGGTCTTGCGGCGTGACTCGAAGAACGAAGACGAGCACGTCAGCGTCAGCCCGCTCGCGATCCGCGACGCATGGTACGCGGCGGTCACGATCATCGATTCGAAGGCGAGCTTGCGGACCTTTTCGCCGTCCGACTCCAGCGGCCGGGTGCGGACGAGAATCTTCCGCGACGAGATCTCGTCGGCGGCGTTCAACGTCCCGGTGACGACGTCGTAGGTGAGCGTCCCCTTCCGCAGCAGCTCGGAAACGCTCCGCACGTTGACGATGCCGAACAGGTTGATGCGCCAGGTGACGCGGCGCTCGCGGCGCCTGAGGATGCCGGTCTGCACCGCGCGGATCGGTCCGTTCTCGGCCTTGGCCGCTTCGTTGATGGCGGTGAGCCGCCCGCCCAGCGCCGACTCCACGGCGCCGCGTCCCTCGGGGGTCAGCGCCGCGATGTCGATGTCATAGGCGAAGAGCGCCTCGCCGTGACGAACCGACGAGAACTGCAGCTCGGTCGCCACCCGGACCGATCGATCGATGCTCTTCGCCACGGCCAGCTGCAGCGCCTCGATCTGCTCGTCGTTGAGCCCGGCGTTCACGAGCTCTTCGAGGTTGGCCTTCGGGTCGCCGCCGAGCGCCTCCATCAGCCGCTTGAGGACGTCGCTGTCGCGAATGGTCGCGCTGACGCCGAAGGCCGCCGTCGCGTCGATCGAGATCTCGGATCCGGCGCGCTTGTAGTACGAGAGCCGGACTCGATCGCCGGCGATCTTCGTCACGCGAAGCTCGAAGCCGCCGCTGGCCCGGAACTCCGCTCCCACGTTCAACGAGGCGCCGGCGCTGATGCTCGCCGAGCCAATCACCGGCAGGCTTGGCGTGGCGAGCGGATTGATCACGCTGGCGAGCTCGACCGATCCCTTGAGCTCGACTTCTCCGTCCCCTTCCACCGAGGCAAAGGCGCCGAGCGGCAGCGCGGCGAGATCGTCCACGTCGGCCGGAAGCACAGCGCCTTCGATGGTCTCCGACAGGGCCTTGGCCAAGGTCGGGTCGGCGCCGGCGACGTCGAAGGGCTGGAAGTACCGGACGTTGACGGAGGCGCCGGCGGCAAACCCGAACGCGAGCGCGCCGCGTGCACCTTCGAAGCTCGCCTTCACGCGCGGCGCAAGACTCATCGAGACGTAGGCGGTACCGCTCGGCACGCTGATCGCGTCGCGGAGGTCGTCCGCAGGAAACAACAGTTCGTCGGAATGATGAACGCCGACCGCCGCACGCACGCCCGCATCGAGCGACAGATCGCCATCGGCGCCGAGCGAGATCGGATCGGGGAGCGAGAACTCCAGCGCGACCGGATTCGTCGGCGCTTCGGAAAGCGGCTTCTGCAGTGACGTCGCGATCGGACGAAGCGCCAGCAGTCGCACGACTGAATCCGGCAGGTACCGGCCGAGGCCCGACTGGCTGCCGGTGTTGACGTCGAGAAGGTTGGTGTTGAGGCTATCGAGGATCTTGAAAGCGGGCATGCGCCCTCCTGGTAGGTTGCGTGCGGTGCGGTGCAGCGCAGACTAGCTGACTGCTTGGACGAACGCAAGTTTCGAACGGCAGTGAAATCAGAGCATGATGTCTTACAGCTGAGCTGCGCGCGGATCCGTAATTGACAGTCGCCGACGCAGCTCGCGAATCGCCGGTCCAGCCTGTTCGTTCCCTTCAGCCATGGTGTCGAGGAACTCGAAATGGTCGCTGACCGACGCGGCCTCGCGCGCGCTCGCGTACTCGCGGCGGTTGACATATCGGTCGCCGATCGCGGCCACCAACGCGTCGCTGAGCGACCCGGTGGCGATCGCCTCGATCAGATCGCAGTCGACCCGCATGTTGTCCTGCCAGAACTGCGGGCCATCAGCCGCTTCACGCGCATCGATTTCGTCGCGAATCGCGGCGAGGTCGGCGGCCACGTCACCACGCGCGATGCCGCTCTCGACGTGCTGCCACTGCATCGCCAGGTCGGCGAAGAGCAGGTTGATCAGACCGTAGGCGAGGCCGACACCACGTTCGCGCGACACCGCGACCGCCTGTTCGTAGGCGCGCGTCATTTTCAGCAGCGCCTTCGCCCGTCCCGCGGTGTCGATCATGGCGAGCCGTTTGTGGGCGCTGCCGACGAGCACGAGGCGCTCGATGGTCTTGCGATCGCCACGGGCGCCGCCGAGCAGTCCTCGCAGAATCCTGATCGAATGCTTCGTGTCGCGCACCGCCTGCAGCCGGACCTCCTCGTTGCCGGGGTTGGCGCGGACACGCTCGATCGCGAGCCGGCCAGTCAGATTGGCCCACTGCTCGACGTCGCGCGCCGTCACCGATCCATCCTCACCGCCGAGCGCCGCGCAGTAGTAGTGCACCGCGCGCTCCAGGGCTCCCGCCTCGCCGAACGCCCGGCCGAGTCCGGCGGCAATCGCGGCATTGGTCAGCCAGCGCTTTCGATCGAGAACTTTCACGATGGCCTCGAGGCGCTGCAACTCTTCCGCGCGGCCCATCGACGATTGCGTCTTCAGGCGCGAGGCGATGTTGCCGAGATCGCGGATCGCATGCGCGGGCGACAGGAACCGTGGTCCCTCTTCCTGGGTCAAAACCTCGCGGCGCAGCACCAGGCGGAAGTCGGGATCGCCATAACATTGATAGGCGCCCCAGGTATTCGAGCCGGGGTGGCCGTCGTAAGTCCGCCGCCGCGCGGTCTTCACGGCATCGCCGAACGTCTCCCCCTTGAGCATCTCCTGATAGAACGTCGTCGCGAACGTGTTCGCGGCCTGATCCTCGACCGCCCACCCCGCCGCCACGATCCCGCGCACGCCCATCTCGATGAACTGGGTCGCCACGTTCGCCGCCAGCTGCGGAAAGGCCACCTCCTGCGGTGTCGCGCCGGCCCTGTTGTTCTCGACGCGGCCGAGATGGCAGCAGTTGATGAAGACCAGCTCGGGGACGGCCCGCATCTGCTGAATCTCCCCCGGGGTGAGGAAGACGCCATCGCCGAGGACCATGCCGGTCACCGGTGAGTGCTGGCCCTCGGGCGTGAAGCGGTAGACGCCATGACCGGCGAGATGCAGCACCTTGTACGCGCGTTCGTACAGCGCCGTGATCACATCCTCGCTGTTCGGCCGGATCCGCTTCGTGACCGTGGTGAACCCGTTCTGCAGCACACGGGCAACCGATTCCGCTTCGATCTGCGCCCCTTTGAGCTCTACGTACTTGCTGACCGGGTCACCGACGACGAGGGCGGTGCGCTCCGACGTGACGCGCACCTGCTCACGGAAGGTCTGCGCTTCGAGCTGACGGAGCAGGCCATGCTCGACGGCAAAGGGACCGCGTCCGCGATCGTAGCTGTTCTCGAGCAGTTCCCAGGGATAGCGCGCCGAGTCCTCGTTGAGCAGCAGCACGAGATTGTCCTGATCGGGCGCGCTCTCCTTGAGCTCGTTCGGCAGCAGCAGATCGAAGAGGGTGCGCGCGACACCCTGCTCGTGACGTGTCGTGGCGAGCGTCCGCTGAATGTACTGATCGACGAGCGTGCGCTGGGTCGGCAGCAGACGCACTTCCGTACGCGCGCGCTGGGTCAGCGCCGCGAAGCGCAGCGCGCCGTCGCCCTTGCCCTCGCCCTCGGGCTTACTGCTTCCGAGGATCTGCAGGCGCTGCCACCATTCAGGCTCTTCGTCGTAGGTCACACGGTGGAGACCGCCGTCACGGCTGACGAGCCCGTCGATCAGGACGAACGCTTCGGACGTTCCGGCGCGCCGCGACAATCGGTCGAGCGCCTCGAGCGCCAGCGCGGCACGGTCGTGATACAGCTCGATGAACTCCAGCTCGTCGAGCCGGTCGGACTGCTGAGCGCCGGCGAGCGCGGCGTTGGCCCGCTGCGCCCCGCGCACGAGCGCGAACACCGAATCGGACACCGACATGCCCCCAGCGCCCGTGCCGATGAGCAGCGTCGACACGCCAATCCGCGATTCGCGGTCGCTGCCAGACGGCCCGCGCTTGCGCTCCTCGAGGACGAACTCGAGCAGCGCGCGGCTGAAACTGCGCGTCAGCGACGACGCCGTCAACGCGCCCACCGTGCCGAGTCCGACGACGATCGCTCCCTTCGGCCGCGCGTACTTGTCGCTCATGCGCCGCGGGTTGGAGAACACCGCGTTCGTTTCAATCTCGCCCGGATAGAGGCCGAGGTGCAGGCGCTGGGTCAGGGCGAACTGCAGCGCGCGATCGAGGTGCTTCTCCGCGCTCACGATCGTGTCGCCGCGATAGTGGCCGACCGCGACGGAATGGCTCGCGAACGCGAGGTTGCCGTGCACGACGCGGACCCGGACCGCGCGCTCCGGCGCCGGCCGCACCGACCGAGCCCGGGTCCCGGCCCCGAGCACTGCCGCCGCGAGATCGTCTTCATCCGGATACCGGTCGTCCTCCGCGCGCGGCATCTCGAACAGGGCGACAGCCGCACGCGTCACCGGCGGCGTCCGCGGCAGCAGCCGCGTCTCGCCACGCAGGAGCAGATCCTCGATCGCGGGAAACGTGTATTCGTCAGCGGCGAGATCGCCATGCTGCACGTCCGCGTAATAGGCCGGCAGCGACGCGGGGATGCCGGTGTCCCACGTCACCCGGCCGTCTCCGCGCGTCGTCCCCATGAAGACGATGCGCTCGCGGCTGTCCCCCGGACGCTGTTCGATGCGCATCGACGCGACCGTCACGTCGGAGGACCCGGCGACATAGATCATGCGTTCGGGATCGAGCGGCGAGCTGTCGATCAGCCGGCGGGTCGCCCGCGCCTGCTCGAGCCCGGCCTCGTCAGGAACCACCCATCCCGCGCCCGATCGGGTATGGAACGCCTGCCAGGTCTGCGATGAGAACAGGTTCTCCTCGGCGGCGGCCGGCAGCATCGCCAGCACGCCGGGAAATCGCGCGATGACCTCGAGCAGCTCCTGCGCCCGGTGCCGGACATCCAGGCGCGCCAGTTTCCTGAACACCACGGACTGGCCGACGATCAGCTCGGGAATCGAATGGGACCCGCCGTTGGGCGTGCCGAGCATCACGAGGCGAGCCTCGGGATGCGCGCACACGTCGCGCCACAGGTTGGCGTGCCGCGCAATCATCGCGCGCGCGATCAGGCCGCCCATCGAGTGCGCCAGGATCCGGATCGGCTGTTTCTTCGCGTGTGCCGTGCTCAGCGCCGTTCGCACCGCCTCGGCGAGCCGATCCGCTTCTTTCTCAACCTCGAGACGCCAGTCGTAGGCGAACGGGATCACCTGGTGCGTCCTCGAGAGGTGCTCGCAGATGCGGCCGTAGTAGCGCTCGACCGGCTTCGACGCGCGTACGCTCACCGCACCGACGTGGAGATCGGCGAGTCCGCCGCGAACGAGCTGCAGCAGGCTGACCCAGATCGATCGGTCGCCGATCGCGAGCTCGCTGCCCATGATGCCCGGCAGCACGAAGAGCGTCGGTTGCGGCCCGGCCGACCGCGGCACCGCCCGCGCGATGGGCACCGTCGGTGGATGCAGCGGCTCGAATCCCGACCACTCCTGATCATCTGGCCCGCCGAGCGCGGTCATCAGACGGTTCGCGCTGCTCTCCTCCGAGAAGTACGTGAAGTGGTTGACCGCGTCCGCCTTGTGGAAGCTGACGACGGCGCGCCGGGATCGGCGCGCCCCGCCATACATCGACGGCGTGTTGACGACCAGGTCGTGATCCCCTTCGTAGAAGCGATCGCTCAGCCACACCGCGAGCCGCGTCCACCACTTCGCCGGATCGATGTCGCCGGCGATGACCGCGAGGTGGCCGTCGACGACCGCTCCCGGCCAGTTCACGAACTTGATGCACTGTGAGTCCGGCATCATCGCCTCGATGCCGGGCAGTGTCGCCGGATTGGTGCGCTCCTTGATCACCGCGGCGACGAAATCTCCGAGATCCGCGAACATGTCGGCGAGCGGACTGCCGGGAAGGAATCCGGCCAGCGTGCCGATCACCGACAGCCATCGATCGAGGCGGCCCGACGCCAGCGTCGTCCCGAGAGCCGGACAGGCGACGCGCACCAGCCGCTGGACCGGGAACGATCGCGCCTGCAGCACGTCGCGCAGCTCCGTCAACGTGCGGTGATCCTCGGGGCCGACCTCCCGATCGGATCGCGGCGTGAAGAGATCGAGCTCTTCATCGGTGACCTCGCCTCGACACAGCAACTCACCAACCAGGCCTCCGCGCGAGTGCGTGACGACGTGGAGCGGAGCACCACCGGGAATGACCCGCGTCAGCTCCGCGAGCAGGTCCCGCGTGTTGCGGAGCGGGCTGTGCGTCAGCGTGCGGTGCTCGAAGGCCAGCACGCGGTCGCCGTAGAGATCGCGAAGGCGCCCCAGCTGCGGCCGCCTGGCCGCCGACCAGAGCTCGCCAAAGCTGCCCCAGGTCGTCGATCCCGTGCCGTGGATGAACAGCAGCCACGGCCGCTCATCCGGGCTGCTCGTATTCGGCGTGAACAGCTCGAATCGTTCGCTGACCGGGCTGCACTGGAACAATCCCAGGCCGGGACGCTTCCCGTCCGTCGTCGTCTTGCCTTCGACGAGGCGGCCAATGGCAGCGGCGGATTTGCCGGCGAGATCGACGCCGAAGACCTTGAGCGATTTCACGACCCACGCCGCGGCGCCGCGGGTGTCGCGCGTCTGGAGTCCGGGCGCCACGAGTTGCAGCGTCGGAGGCACGTCGACGAGCGGCTGCCCGCTCGCCACATCCCGCGCGGTCGTGTCCGCGGCGAACTGCGCGCGATAGTCTTCGCCGCGCATCCACAGCCGCTCGCCCGATTCGAATTCGACTTCGATCAGATCGTCAGACTTGACCTGTTCGGTTTGCGTGGCCTGTTCGCTGCGGGTGGCCGGCACGAAGGTCGTCGTCCGCTCGAGCTTGACCAGCGACAACGGCAGAGCTGGGGCGGCCGGTTGCGTACTGACGGCGCCGCGGACGGTGAACGGCGCGTTCGAATCTGAAGCGGGCATCGGTGGATCTTTCGCGACGAAACTACGTAACGGACGATAGCCGGGCCGACAATCTAGCACGGTGAGCGCAGTTGAGCTTCGCAGTTTTGCGCACGACGCGCGTGCATTTCATCAACACTTCGCTAGAATGGCGCGCACCAGCAGCACAGCCTTCCACGCGGTCTGCGATCGTGTGCAACAGACCAATGGTTCAGCGAGCAATTCTCCGCGGAGGTGCGGTATGGCGTTCGACGCGATCTTCCAGCCACTGACGTTCCGCAATCTGACCATCAAGAACCGCATCATCCGCTCCAACATCTCGGGACGCTTCGACAACTACGACGGCTCCGGCAATCAGGCGCGCATCAACTGGGAAGTGAAGTTCGCGAAAGGCGGGGTCGGCGCGATCGTGTCGTCGTTCGTGCCGGTGCACCTGCGCGGGCGGATCGTCCCGAACTACGCGATGATCGATCACGACCGCCACATTCCGTTCTGGCGCGCCCTCGGCGAGGCGGTTCACGCGCATGACTGCAAGTACATCCTGCAGCTCAGTCATGGCGGCCGGCAGCGCGACATCCAGGGCATCGAATATCCGCGCGGCCTGAGCTCCACGGACAAGCCGGATCCGACGCACGGCTTCGAGTGCGACCGGATGACGACCGAGCAGATTCGGGAGACGGTCGAGGCCTACGCGCAGGGCGCGCGGCGCGCGCGCGAAGCCGGGCTCGACGGCGTCGAGCTGCACGGCGCCAACGGCTACCTGATCACGCAGTTCCTCAGCTCTGCCATCAACGATCGGAAGGACGAGTACGGCGGAGCGCTCGAGAACCGCGCCCGCTTCGTCCTCGAGATCGTGCGCGCGATCCGCAAGGAGGTCGGCGACGACTTCCACCTGCAGATGAAGATCAGCGTGCAGGAACACAACGACGCCGTCGCGTTCTTCGGCATCGGGCCGTCCGGCAATACGGCCGAGGAATCGGTGCAGGTGTGCAAGTGGCTGGAAGAGGCCGGGGTCAACGCCTTGCACGTGTCGACCGGGAGCTTCTTCCCGCATCCGCGGAATCCGGCCGGCTCGGACTTGCCGGTCGAAGAGCTCGCGCTCACCTACGACGCGATGATCTCGAGCGGCGACGCGGCCTTCCGGACCTATCAGCTGTTCAGGAACTTCCCCTCGGTGGCGCGGCGGCAATGGAACGAGTCGGCGCCGAAGCCTCACGAGATCGAGGGAGCCAATCTCGCGGACGCGCGGCTGGTCAAAGCGGCGGTCGGCGTTCCGGTCATCTGCACCGGCGGCTTCCAGACCGCGTCGGTGATCGCCGGCGCGATCCAGCGCGGCGACTGCGACATGGTCTCGATCGCCCGGCCGCTCGTGGCGAACAACGATCTGGTCGAAGTTTTCCGCCGCGGCCAGGATCGCGCGGATCGCCCGTGCACCTACTGCAACAAGTGCCTCGCGAACGTCCTCGAACATCCGCTCGGCTGCTACGAAGAGTCGCGGTATCCGTCGCGTGAAGCGATGCTCGCCGAGGTCATGTCGGTCTTCCAGCCGCAGCCGTTTCCGGCAGCGACGGAAGCGGCCGCGCGCGGGATCGAATCGCCGGAAGACCTGAACCGCCGGATCAACCTGTTCGGCACCCGGGAATGGTTCGAGCAGCCGCGCCTGATCGGGATGAGAACGCTCGTCCAGATCCGCAACGAGCTCCGGGAGAAGAATCTGATCGACACGGAGGAGCCGCCGCTGCAGAAGGCCGACGTGCCAGCCACGGATCCCGCGATCCGCGAGGCGCGAACCGCCGACGGCACGAACAACGACCTGCAGTACCCGAAGATGGGAGCGGTCGGCTGCCGGTTCGGTCGCAACGTGCCGCTGCAGCACGTGTTCCCCGATGCCGCCAACCTGATGATCCCGAACCCGCGCGTGGTCAGCCGTGAGCTCATGACGCGCGACGAGTTCAAGCCGGCGACCATCCTCAATCTGCTCGCCGGCGCCTGGATCCAGTTCATGGTCCACGACTGGTTCGTGCACAAACGATCCACCACCGACGCGTTCGAGGTGCCCACGGCGGCCGGCGACCCGTGGGGCGCGCCGTCCATCAAGGTACCGAAGTCAGTCCCCGAGCCGGCGCCGGCAGGGTCGACGCGGCCGCCCGCCTATGCGAACCTGAACAGCCACTGGTGGGATTCGTCGCAGGTGTATGGATCCGATCGCGACATGGCCGCGAAGCTCCGCACCCAGATGAACGGCAAGCTCCGGATCGAGCCCACCGGCCTGCTGCCGGTGGACCCCGAGACCGGCGTGCACTTCAGCGGCTTCACCGACAACTGGTGGATCGGCCTGGCGATGCTCCACACGCTGTTCACGCTGGAGCACAACTTCATCTGCGATCTGCTCGCGCATCACCAGCCGCGCTGGAACGACGAGCAGATCTATCAGAAGGCCAAGCTGATCAACTCGGCGCTGATGGCCAAGATCCACACCGTCGAGTGGACGCCGGCGATCGTGCCGCACCCGCTGATCAAGCTGGCGATGAACGTCAACTGGTCGGGTCTGGCCGGCGAGGACCTCCAGGACGCCCTCGTCTTCCTCAACGACAAGGAACTGCTCGGCGGCATCGTCGGATCCTCCGCCGATCACCATACGGCGCCGTACTCGCTGACCGAGGAGTTCGTCTCCGTCTACCGGATGCATCCGCTGATGCCTGACGAGTTCGCGTTCCACTCCTCGGTCACCGGCCGGCTGCTCGAGAAGCGTGAGCTCAGCGAGATCGCCGGCCGGAAGACCCCGGCGATCGCGGAGCGGCTGACGATGACCGATCTGTTCTACTCGTTCGGGACGTGCCATCCCGGCGCGGTGACGCTGCACAACTACCCGCGGCATCTGCAGAACCTCACGAGAGACGACGGCGAGCACCTCGATCTCGCGATGGTCGACATCCTGCGCGATCGCGAGCGCGGCGTCCCGCGCTACAACCAGTTCCGGCGCCTGCTCCACAAGCAACCGGTGAAGTCGTTCGACGAGCTCACCGACAACCCGGCCTGGCGGAAGCAGCTGAAAGAGGTCTACAACGGCGATCTCGAGAAGGTGGACCTGATGACCGGGCTCTTCGCCGAGCCGCTGCCCGAAGGATTCGGCTTCAGCGAGACCGCGTTCCGGCTGTTCATCCTGATGGCTTCGCGCCGGCTGAAGAGCGATCGGTTCTTCACCGACGACTTCAAGCCGGAGATCTACACGGAGTTCGGCATCGAGTTCCTCAGAAAGACGACGATGCTCCACGTGCTGCGGCGGCACTATCCGCACCTCGCGCCGTCGCTCGAAGGGGTCGAGAATGCGTTCGCGCCGTGGAAGAAGCTGGATGGACCGGGGTAGTCACGTGCCACGTGCTGTGTGCGGTGTGCTCACGTGCTTTTCGTGCTGCGTGCTGGGTGCCACGTGCTCACGTGCCGTGCAACGTGCCAGGTGCTACGTGCTCACGTGCCATCGTGCTACGTGCTACGTGCTGACGTGCTGACGTGCTTCTAAGGGGGACTATGCGCAAGCGTGCAATCGCGATCGGTGTGGCGATTGTCGCCGCTGTCGCGATGGTGGCGGCGCAGACGGGCGGGCAGCCGCCGCCGGATGGGCCGTCGTTTCCGGACATCAACGACCACTTCAAGTACGGATCGGTCGGCACCGAGGCTCGGGTGGGGCTGCCGTACTGGATCTGGCGCGTGCTGCCGATTGTGTTCGCCGACAAGCTGCCGAACCGGCCGGGGCAGGGATACGAGCGGCTCGGGTTCATGCCAGGGGGCGCTCCCCACGGCCGGCCGATCGGAACGTCGCTCGAGATCGGGCGTGTGGCGCTCGTCGGGCTCAACTGCGCGACCTGTCATGCTGGATCGATCCGGCATGCGCCCGGCGAGCCGCGGCAAATCGTGTCGGGCATGCCGGCCAACCAGATGGATCTGCAGGGATACGCGCGATTCCTGAATGCCTGCGCGAAGGATCCACGTTTCAATGCCTCGACGCTGATCGACGCGATCAAGAAGGAGAACCCGGACTTCGGATTCTTCGAGAAGTTCATCTACCGGTTCTTCGCCATCCCGCGTGCACGCGACGGCATTCTCGAGCGCGAGAAGGAGACCGCATGGTTCGATGTGCGGCCGCCTCAGGGACCGGGACGCGTGGACACGTTCAATCCCTACAAGGTCCTGCTCAAGCTCGACATCGCAAACGACCGTACGGTCGGCACTGTGGATCTGCCGTCCCTGTGGAATCAGCGCATCCGCACCGGCATGTGGCTGCACTGGGACGGCAACAACAACTCGGTCGAGGAACGGAACAAGAGCGCCGCCATCGGCGCCGGCGCGACGCCGGATTCGCTGAAGCTCGACTCGATGAAGCGGCTCGAAGACTGGATCATGGACCTGAAGCCGCCGGCCTACCCGCAGAACCGCATCGATGCCGCGCTCGCGCAGCAGGGGGCCGAGATCTACAAGCGCGAATGCGCCAGCTGTCATGACGTCGGGGCGGAGCGCATCGGCCAGGTCACGCCGATCGCCGAGCTCGGCACCGACCGGGAACGCCTCGACTCCTTCAGCGCCGAGCTCGCGACCCGCATGAACACGATCGGCGAAGGCAAGCCCTGGCGCTTTTCGCACTTCCGCAAGACCGACGGCTACGCGAACATGCCGCTCGACGGCGTGTGGCTGCGCGCGCCATACCTGCACAATGGCTCCGTGCCGACGCTCCGCGCGCTGCTGAACCCGGAACAGCGGCCGGCCGAGTTCTATCGCGCCTACGACGTCTACGACTGGGCCAACGTGGGATTCGTCTCGAGCGGCCCGGAGGCGGAACGCGAAGGCGTGCTCTTCACGACGAAGGACAAGGGCAACAGCAACGCCGGACACCTGTACGGGAGCAAGCTCGACGCAGCCGCGAAGAACGCGCTGCTCGAGTATCTCAAGACCAGGTAGATGCCCTTCCCGGCTGATCCTCGTCCCCAACCTCAACCCCGTGGTCGTCGGCGTCTGCCGGCGGATTGAAGCAGACCGATGGTGGAAGATCGCGTCGTCAGCCGCGACGGCTCGAGCGTGATGGGCTGCCCCTACTGCCCCGTCACCGATCCCGAACAACGAATCGTCTTTCAAAACGATCTGGCGCTGTTCCTTCAGAACGAACGCCTCCAGGGCGCGCTGAAGCATTCGGGCGTCATCATTCCGATCGCGCATCGGCCAACGGTGTTCGACCTGACGGAAGACGAGCTCCTGGCGACGTTCAGGCTCCTGGCGATCGTCAAGAGCTGGATGGATCGGGAGTTTCGCCCCGCCGGCTACAACGTCGGCTGGAACAACGGCGCCACCGCCGGCCAGGAAGTCTTCCACGCCCACATGCACGTCATTCCGCGGTTCACTCAGGAACCGCTGGCAGGAAAGGGGATACGGACGCTGCTGAAGTCTGATGCGAATAGGTGGTAGACGGGGCTCGGGCGCCTCTCGGGACTCGGGAACGGGGCTCGGGCGCATCTCGGGACTCGGACCCGAGTCCCGGGTTCCGCGAATCCCTGATCCGCGATCTCCGGATCGCCGATCCCCGGGTTCATGCGGGCAGATCTGCGCAGGCCGGTGCAATTGAAGCTCCGCAAGGAACGGCGACGGCGACGGCCTGCCCGAGCGCAAATGCCATCCCGAGCGTGTTCGGCTGGATCCAGCCGCCGGCCAGCACGAGTGCGCTTGCCGCGACCCACGCGAAGTTCAGGCCGATGACCGTCTAGACATTTCTCCGGCGCATGCTGATCGCCGATGCCATAACAGCGAGCACCATCGGGCTCGCGCCAACGGCGCAGGATCGCGCGAGACCCGCTCAACAGCGCGACCGGCACGTTGAGCCGGGCTCGGCGCGACCAGACCGAGGAGCAGCGCGACCCCGGTGATGCTGCTGACGACGGCATCGGCATCAGCATGCGTCTGGACGGTAATCGGCAGAATTCGCGTGGTCGTGTCATGCGTGCTCGTCCTGGTGCGCCGGCCGGACGCAACGTGCACGCTCGGCCTGGTCGCGTTCATGATCGCCCAGGCCGTCGCGGTCGCCGCGCTGGCGGAGCTTCGATTTACCGGGCTGCGCCGAGGTAATCGCAGACGTCGGGAACGCGGTCTAAGCACCCGTAGCGCGCAGCTTCAGCTGCGCGTCACGGCCGCGGGGCTGAAGCCCCCGCGCTACGGGTGATCCCTGATCCCGAGATGCGCCCGAGCCCCGAGTCCCGAATCCCGATTTTGGTCCCGAGACGCGCTGAACCCCAGTCCCGAGTCCCGATGCCAACGCCCCTGGCGTCCAGCGAAGCCATGAGCCAGGTCAACCGACGACGATGACATCGAGGGTGCGGGGGCCATGTACGCCCCTGACTCTGGTCATCTCGATGTCCGCGGTCGCGGATGGTCCCGAGATCGTGGTCACGAGCGCCGGCTTCCAAGCGTCCAGCCGGCGGATCGCCTCGGGCACCGTTTCGACGATCTGATCCTGCGAGACGACGCAGAGGTGGTAGTCGGGCACGAGCGTCAACGCGCGCCGGCCCTCGCCGGTGGCATGCCGCAGGATGATCGTGCCCGTTCGGGCGATCGCGAGCGAGCAGCCGCTCAGCACGCCTTCCGAGCGATCGAGATCCGTATCCGCGAGCGCGTGGTCGAGGACGAAGTCGAGGCCGGGCGGCAGCCAGTCGCGGGGCAGATCGCGAGGGATCACGAGTTTCGACTTCGCGCGATTCGCAAGCGTGTCCGCGATCGTGCGGCGCAGCGTGGCGGGCTCGCAGCGGTAGACGCCCACCTGATAGTGCTGCAGCCGGTCGACGAACAGCTCGACCCGCGCGTCCAGGTCGAGCGTGGCTTCCTGCGCGTAGTCCCGCGATATCTGCGAGTACTCCCTGGCCGCCGCCACCGGCCGATGACCGAGACTGTCGCGGACCCGCCCCAGGATCAGGCTGCGCGCTCCGGCGGAGGCGTGATCGGTCATGCGCGACTCGAATGGCGCGAGCTCCACCACTCGCGGAAGGACTGTGGAGGCAGCGCAGGCAGATCGCGCGTGGCGGTCCAGCCGCCGAATGGACCGGGCAACTTTGCGATCCGGCCGTTCCTGTCGAACGGCCGCTGCAGGAACCGGCCGATCATCTGGGCGCGCCGCAGCCACGCTGGATTCGAGAACGCCAGTGCCGCCGCCCGCATCCCGGCACGCTCGGCGACCGGGGAGCTCGTCTCGGTGATGCGGCGGCGGAGATGGATCAGGATTTCCGGAATGTTGATCTTGACCGGGCACACTTCATAGCAGGCCCCGCACAGTGACGACGCAAACGGCAGCGAGCGCGAATGCGCCATCGCTTGAAGCTGCGGCGTCAGGATGGCGCCGATCGGGCCGCTGTAGATCGATCCGTAGGCGTGGCCGCCGGTCTGCCGATACACGGGACAGGCGTTGAGGCAGGCGCCGCAGCGAATACAGTGCAGCGTCTCCCTCGATTCCGGATCTGCGAGCACCCGCGTCCGGCCATTGTCGAGCAGGATGACGTGGAACTCGGACGGTCCGTCACCGTCGGTGACGCCCGTCCAGATCGTGTTGTACGGGTTCATGCGCTCGCCGGTTGCCGACCGCGGCAGCAGCTGCAGGAAGACTTCGAGATCGCGGAACGCCGGCACCACCTTCTCTATCCCGGCGAGCGTGATCAATACACGCGGCAGCGTCAGGCACATCCGCGCGTTGCCTTCCGATTCGACGACGCAGACCGATCCGGTGTCGGCGACCAGGAAGTTCGCCCCGCTGAACCCGATGGGCACGCGCAGGAACTTCTCGCGCAGATAGTGCCGCGCCGCAGTCGTGAGGTCCTCCGGTTCGCTGCCGAGCCCGGTCAGGCCCATGCGGCGCTCGAAGATGTCGCGAATCTCCATGCGGTTCCGGTGCAGCGCGGGCACCACGATGTGCGAGGGCCGGTCGCGCCCGAGCTGGACGATCAGATCGGCGAGGTCGGTCTCGAAGGGCGCGATGCCGGCGGCTTCCAGCGCGACGTTCAACCGCGTCTCGTCCGAGGTCATCGTCTTGACCTTGATGACCTCGCGGCCGCCGTGCGCTCTGATGATGTCGATGACGATGCGGTTCGCATCGTCCGCATCGGCGGCCCAGTGCACGCGCCCACCCGCGCGCGTGCAGTTCGCTTCGAACTGCTCGAGATAGGTATCGAGATGGCGAAGGACGTGGGCCTTGATCTGGCGGCCAGACTCGCGGAGCGCCTGCCAGTCCTCCATCTCCCCGACCACGATCGCGCGCTTGCCGCGAATCACGTCGGTCGCATGGCGGACGTTCCGGCGCAGCTGGACGTTGCCGAGCGCCTCCCGGGCGGCATCCGGGAACGCGGGCGCGGTCGCCGCGTCGCCAACCCGAATCATGAGCCCGCGGGTCCTTCCGTCGATGCGAGGATCTCGGCGAGATGCACGCAGCGCACGTCGAGACCCCGGCGGCTGAGCAGTCCCCCGATCTGCATCAGGCACGAGTTGTCGCCGGCCGTGCAGACGGCCGCCCCGGTCTCGAGCAGACACTCGACCTTGTCGGCCGCCATCGCGGTGGACACGTCGGCATTCTTGACCGCGAAGGTGCCGCCAAAGCCGCAGCACTCGTCGTTGCGCGGCAGAGGGACGAAGCGAAGTCCTTTGACGGCCTGGAGCAGCCGGATCGGCTGATCGCGCAGGTTGAGCGATCGCAGCGAGTGGCAGGACGTGTGCAGCGTGACGGTGTGCGGATACGACGCGCCGACGTCGGTCACGCCGAGCTCGTCGACCAGCAGCTCGGAGAACTCGAAGACGCGGCCGAGCAGATCGTCGACGTCGCCCTGCAGGGCGGCGTCACCCGTCGCGGCAGCCATCTTCGGGTAGTGGTCCCGCATCATGGAGACGCACGAGGCCGACGGCACGCAGACCGGACCCGATCCCCGGAACACGTCCACCATCCGGCGCATCAGCGGCAGCGCGTCGGCCGCGTAGCCGGTGTTGTAATGCATCTGTCCGCAGCAGGTCTGCTCCGCCCGGAACTCGACGGTGTGCCCGAGCCGCTCGAGCACGGTGACGACCGCCTTTCCGGTTTCGGGAAAGAGGGTGTCGTTGTAGCAGGTGATGAAGAGGGAGATGATCATTGTTGGACGTCAACTCCCAACTCCAACTTCCAACTCCCAAAGCGCTTTGTTCGCACAATCTGGGTGGAATTCGCTGCAGTGTGAGATGCGCGAACGACTTTCACCCAGCAGGTACGAACGGCTCCCTTGGGAGTTGGGAGTTGGAGGTTGGCGAGTTGATCAGTGCTCACCTCAAGAAAAGCCTCCGGCAATCCCCCATCGACCGGAATGACGTGCCCGGTGGTCTTGGCGCTCTGGTCGCCGGCGAGGAAGACGATCGCATTCGCGCAGTCGGCCGGCAGGATCGGCCGTCTGGTGATGGTCCGGCGCGCGTAGAACTCGGCCAGCTTGGTCCGCAGGCTCTCGGTCGTCTCGTCATCCGAGAACTCGATGTTGTACTTCTTCAGCGAGACGATCACTCGATCGCGCGGGAACATCGCCGATCCTTCGATCACCGTCGCCGGCGCGATGCCATTCACGCGGACCAGCGGGCCGAGGCCGATCGCCAGCTCGCGAATCAGATGATTGATGGCCGCCTTGCTGACGTCGTAGGGCTCGCTGCCGCTCTTGGGCACGACCGCGTTCGCCGAGCTGGTCAGCACGATCGATCCGGGCAGGCCCTGCTCCTTCAGAATCCTGCCTGCTTCCTGGGCGAGCACGTGATTGCTGGTGACGTTGATGCTCATCGCAACGCCCCAGACCTGCTCCACCGGCGTGCCAGGGGCCGGCGTGGGGAAGATCGCGGCGGTGTTGATGACCGCGTCGAGGCCGCCGAACCGCATGACGGTCGCGCGCAGGGCGGCGGCAATGCTTTCGCGCGAGGTCAGATCGAGCGGCGCGCTCATCACCAGCTCTCGCGACGAGACCGCGGCGGCTTCGTTGGCGACGGCTTCCGCGCCCGCCGTGTTCAGATCGGCGACGACGACGTGAGCGCCGCGTCTGGCGAGGAGCAGCGCGACCTCGCGTCCGATCCCGCTCCCGCCGCCGATGACGACGACGATCTTCCGGCTGAACTCCCGCTCCGGCGGCATCCGCTGCAGCTTGGCTTCTTCGAGCGCCCAGTATTCGATCCGGAACGCCTCGGATCGCGGCAGGGCGACGTAGTTGCGGAAGCTCTTGAACTCCTTCGCCTGCTCGGAGCGCCGGGCCTGCGGCGCGGGACCAGCTGAACCTGCGGCGTCCTCGAGCGCATTCGCGCCGGCCATGACATGAATCGCGTTGACGAAGAACTCCGAGGTGATGCGCGCCTCGCGCTTGTCCTTGCCGAAGCCGAACAGCCCGATTCCCGGAATCACGACGACCGACGGATTCGAGTCGCGCAGCGCGGGTGAACCCGCGTCGGCATTCGCCTTGTAATACTTCGCGTAGTCCTCGCGATAGGTGACGAGCCGCGCGGCGATGCGCTCCTTCAGCTTCGCGACGCTATCCTCCGGACGCCACGGCACGTAGAGCGGTGAAATCCTGGTGCGCAGGAAGTGGTCCGGACAGCTCGTCCCCATCCGGCAGAGGTCTTCGGCCCATTGCGAATTCGCGAAGGCCAGCGCGTCGTCTCCGCCGTCGAAGTGCGCGATGACGCGCCGATTGGACGACACGGCGCCGCGCAGGTAGGGCAGGAGATCGGCGATCGCCGCATCGCGGTCCGTCGCAGCGGCGGTGATGGCGCCGCCGAACTGGGGCCGCCCTCCACGCTTCGTGTGGTCCTGGACGAACTCCCCCATCTGATCGATCGTCTTGACGCTGCTCAAGTAGCAGTCCCGCTGCGTCTGCCCCCAGGTGAACAGCCCGTGGCCGCCGAGGATGATCCCGTCGCAGCCGGGATTGTCCTGGACGGCTTGCCGCAGCATGAGGGCGAGCTCGAAGCCCGGACGCTGCCAGGGCACCCAGGCGATCCGCCGGCCGTACTTCTTGTTGAACTCATCGAGCTTGGCCTTGCCATTGGCGCTGGCCGCGAGCGCGATCGCCCAGTCCGGATGGAGGTGGTCGACGTGATCGAAGGGCAGAAAGGCGTGGAGCGGCGTATCGATCGAGGCCGCGACGCGATTCTCGCCGAACGCGGACAAGGGATAGAACCCGACCATTTCGTCTTCGAAGGCTTCCCCCTTGTAGCGGGCGATCAGGCTCTCCAGCTTGTCGAGGTACAGGACCGCGAAGCCGGAGGTCCCGATCGATCGCAGATCGCCGCCGCTGCCCTTGACCGCCATCACCCGGGTCGGTGCGCCGGTGAGCGGGTCGGGCAGGTCGAACTTCGAGCTGGTGTTTCCGCCGCCGAAGTTGGTGATGCGCAGGTCGGCGCCGAGCAGGTTCGACCGGTAGCGCAGCAGCTCGAGCGGCTGCGATTCGAGGCGCGCCGCCTCGCGATCGTCCCAGAGGTTCTTCAGAAAAGTCGTTTCAACGATGGAAGTATCAGACACAGGTCAGCTCCAGGTACTGTTGGAATCGCCGGTAGTGAGAGTTCCAGCGATCCTGATCTCTTGGCTCGAACCGCTCAACCGGAAAGGAACGATCGATGATCCGCCGCGCCTCGGCGAGCGTGCTCACCGCGCCGGTGCCCACCATCTGCATCGCGATGTTGCCGAGCGCCGTCGCTTCGACCGGACCGGAGACGACGGTGCGGCCGGTGGCGTCGGCCGTGAACTGATTCAACAGCCGGTTGCGCGATCCTCCGCCCACGATCTGGATCTCCTCGACCGGCTGTCCGGTGAGCTCCTCGAGCGACTCGATGACGAATCGATACTTGAACGCCAGGCTCTCGAGAATCGCGCGGGTGAAGGCAGCCGGCGTCTCGGGCTGTGCCTGATCCGTGTCGCGGCAGAAATCCCGGATCGCCGCCACCATGTCGGGCGGATGCAGGAACGACGGGTGATCCGGGTTGAACAACACCTTGAATGCCAGGCTGTCGACGTCTGCTGCCGACAACAGCTCCTGATAGTCGAGGTCCTGACCCTCGGCCGACCACTGACGGCGGCACGCCTGCAGCAGCCACATGCCCGCGATGTTCTTCAGCAGGCGCGTCGTCCCGCAGACGCCCCCCTCGTTGGTGAAGTTCAGTTCGCGCGAGCGCGGCGTGATGATCGGCGCCGGCACTTCCGTCCCGAGCAGGGACCACGTGCCCGAGCTGATGAAGGCGCGGCGGCCGCCTCCTTCGATCGAGGCCACCGCCGACCCGGTATCGTGGCACGCCGGCGCGACGACCCTCGTGCCGGCGAGCGCCCGGCAGGCATCGGCACCGAGCTGGCCTACGACGGTTCCCGGCTCAATCAGCGCCGGCAGGAGTCGAGTGGGAATCCCAAGCTGCGTCAGCAGACCCGTGGCCCACGACCTGGACCGTGCATCGACGAACTGCGTGGTCGTCGCGTTGGTGTATTCGCAGGCGAGCCGGCCGGTCAGCCAGTAGTTCAAGAGATCCGGCACCGTCACGAACGTCGACGCCGACTCGATCACCTTCGGCGTGTCGCGGCACGCCGCGTAGAGCTGGAATAAGGTGTTGAAGGCCAGGAACTGAATGCCGGTGACGGCATAGATCTCATCGGCCGGAACCCGATGAAACACCTCGTCGTGAATGCCGTCGGTACGACGATCGCGGTAGTGAAAGGGATTCTGGACGAGATGCCCCTGCTCGCCGACGAGCGCGTAGTCGCAGCCCCAGGTATCGACGCCAAGGCTTTCGAGGCCCGTTCCCGAGGTGCGGTCGAGCGCGCGCCGCATCTCGAGCCAGAGCCGCAGGATGTCCCAGTTCAGCGCGCCGTTCTGCCGGACCGGCTCGTTCGGGAATCGATGGACCTCACGGATGTCGAGAACGCCGGTTCGCAGCCGGCCGACGATAGCGCGGCCGCTTTCGGCGCCGAGATCGAACGCCAGGAACTGAGCACTCACTGATCCCCGCTTTCGAAGCGATGTCGATGCCTGCTCAGCGATTCCCTCCGGGCGGCGCCGCCGGTGGAGGCGCCGTCAGGAACGCGGCAAGGTTACGCAACTGCGTCTGGCCGATGCTGTCGGCAAGCGTTTCGGTCATGATCGAGGTCTTCTCCTTCCGGCTTGCCTTGATCTGCGCCTTGGGCAACTCGGTGATGGTCCCTTCGGGCATCAGCAACGAGACGTTCGGAGCCCCATCGCGGACCACCAACCCCCTGAGCGTCCGGCCATCGGTCGTCGTGACCACGCTGGTTTCGTGCGCGGGAGCGACGGCCCGGTCGGGAATCATCACCGCTTCGAGCAGCGTGTATTTCGAGCCCAGCAGCTTCGACGAAGTCAGGTTGAGTCCGGCCACGCCGTGATCGGTGCCAAGCGGACCAAAGCGATGGCACGACGCGCAACTCTTCTCGAAGACCGCCCGGCCGGCGTCCCGATCGAGATTCTGCTGGGGCTGGAACACCGCCTCCTCGAGCATCTCCTGGCGGCTGATCACGCGGCCGGCGCGCCGGGCGGCCAATGGATTCGAGGGGTTACCGCGGCCGCCACCGCCGCGTCCGAGCTGGGCCTGCTTCGCCTGAATCTCGGCGAGCTGCTCGGGCGTGAGCGGCGAGAAGTCCGGCGCCTTTTCATAGAGGATCTGCTGCTCGGCGGGAGAGGCGAACAGCGGCTGCACCGCATCGAACATCTGTCCGACGAAGTTGATGAACTGCGCGCCGCCGCGCCATCGCGATGTGCGGCCCAGCAGCTCGGCCAGCTGCGTCTTCTGCTCCGCGGTCCAGCCCTGGGTCACCGTGCGCAAGGCATAAAGGTAGTGGAGCTGCAGCGCCTGGTTCTCGTCCCCCTTGGGCATCGCCGCGAGGATCTTCGGGATCGCCTGCGGCTGGCCCGCATAGGCCAGCATCAGCGCGAGCTCGCGATTGAGGCGCTCGTCCTGGCTGGGGAACTGGTTCACGATCAGGCCGTGCAGCTGTTCGCGCTGCGCCGGGCTGAGCCCCTCCTTGACCTCCGCGGCGGTGTACTGAAACGCGCGAAACAGCCGGAGCTTGTTCTCGACGCTGAGATTCGTCTGCTTCGGCATGCTCAGCATGACGAACTGCTTGTCGATGAGGGGCTGCAGACTCTCCCCGCCCGCGGTGTTCACCAGCGCGATCATCGATTCAGCCGCGCCGAGCACGTTCGTCTCCTTGAGCGCGCGGTCTTTCCAGTCGGCACGCGCGGTGCGTTCGAGCGCGATGCGCCCCGCCCAGCGCACGAACCGATCGGGATCGTTGACGAGCGCATAGATGTCGGCAGCGGGCGCCAGGCTCGGCTTGTCCGCTGACTGCCCCATCCGCACCAGCGCTTCGGCCGCGCGGCGCCGCACGACCGGGTCCGGATCCTTGAGCAGGCTCGGGCTCTGCATGGTGACGCGCATCGGTTGCGCGACACGCTGGCCCTTCTGATCGGTCATGTCGCGAGTCACGTTGCCGGTCGTCGCCCCTCCAGCGACAATCGCGGCATGGGCGCTCGCGTCCGCGGAAGAAAGGCCGCCACGCGCGCCCGCCACGTACGCGACGGCGGCGCGAACGGCAGGATCCTTGTCCAGCTTCAACACCGCGAGCATCTCGATCGGCGGGACACCATGGCGCTGCAGCTCGTAGATCGCGCGAGCGCGATCCGTGCTGGCGGCCGACGCATTGCGCGCGAGCCGCTCGAGCTCGGTCGCAAACGAGGCCCCCATCGACGCCTTCGCCTTCTCGATGGCCGCCCACCCCCAGCTCGACAGCGGTTGCGGCTGGCGGACGACCGCGAGAATGCCGGTCATGTCAGGCGTCGCGGGCAGAGCGCCCTTGTAGCGCAGCCGCCAGACGCCTCCGGACGTGTTGCGGCCGCCGGTCGTGAAATACAACATGCCGTCGGGCGCGACCTCGACGTCGGTGATGTTGAACGGCTCGCCGTGGACGAACTCGGCGCGGTCCGATCGTGCCGAGTAGGTCGCGCCGTTCGGCGTCAGCGCGGTATAGAGAAGGCGGCCGCGCGACCAATCCGCTTCGAAGAAGTTGTCGAAGAACTCACGCGGATAGGCGTAGCTCGTGTAGAACTCGACCCCCACCGGGGACCCGCGGCCGACGTCCCGCACGGGCGGGAGAGAATCGATGTAGTAGGCCGGATACTTGCCCGACCCGTCGCGATAGCCGAAATTGCCGCCGGGGATCCCATGCACCGTTCGCACGTCGCGATACCAGGGCATGTTGATATCCCACTCCATGTCGCTGTCGAAGAGGAAGATCTCGCCGGCGAGGTTGTAGGCGTAATCGTAGGCATTGCGATTCCCGCCGAAGAGGACGGTGAACTTCTCGATCGACGGATCCCACCGGTAGACGCCGCTGTGAACGCCCTGACGGATGCTGCGGCCGAAGTTCGGGAGATACGGCAGCAGCTGCGCGTCCTTGTCCTTCAGAATGAGGGAATTGGGATCGAGCCTGTCATCGGCGATCGTGGCGTGGTTGCCGGCGATGACCGTATAGCCGCCATCGGGCGCGCGGCGAATGGCATGCGGACCATGCTCCTGAATCCCGCCCGGCGTGATCGACACGGTCTCGAACGTGTCCGCGACGTCATCGCCGTTCGTATCCTGCAGGCGATACACCCCCGCGGGGGGCGGCGGACCGCCGCGTCCACCCTGCCGCCCGCCGCCCTGCGCGGCGTCCGCCGGAGGCGGTGGCGGAGGCGGCTGGGGCGCCGCATCGGAACACGACGCGTAGAGGGTCGGACCGTCGAACCACAGACCCTGGCAGTTGCGAACCTTGTCGGTGATGACCTTCTCGGATTCGAAGATGCCGTCCTTGTCGTTGTCGAGGAGCAGCCGCGGGTGGTCGTTTTCCTTCGAGACCACGGGCCGGCCCTGGCTGTCGAACGTGAGGACCACGTACGAGTCAGTCTTGTCGGCCGGGTTGACGCGTTCAATCGCGAAGCCCGGCAGCGTGCCGAACTTGACGCCGGCGACGGTCTGCATCACCAGCTGTGCCTGATTCGGTGCCTGTACCGCCGCCAGGACCCGAACGACCCCAATCCCCGCCAGCACGGCAAGGCTCGCCACCAACCATCTCGCGCGCATAACGCCTCGCTGACTGATTGCTCGGCGGTTCAGGAGTTCAAGGGTTCAGGCGGTTCAAGTTGGTTCAGGTTCAGCGGTTCGAGGGTTCAAGGTCGCTGAACCCGAACATTTGAACATGTGAACCGAACCACGGGAACTCCAGAACCCGAACCCTTGAACCCGAACGTCTGAACCCTTGAACCCCTGAACCCGAACGCGTGAACCCCTGAACTGTTGAACCCCTTGAACCGACCACCTTTGAAACGAGAAAGTCCCGCGATTGGTATCAGTTCAGGGCGGAGCCGGTCAAGCGGACGGGCCTTCAGCTCCGCTGTTTCGCAGTGAGAAACGGCCTCGGAGCCGCGGCGAATCCTTCTCGAAGGATCTGACTCCGCTTCGCGCCGGTCCGGCCGACGGAAAACGTAGGCGGAGTTTCTCTGGGCGAAAAACACCCGACGCCGCGCCGGTGAGACTGTAACTGTCCGGCGGGCTGAACGTATTATTAGGCACGGACGCGCGTGATGCGCTCGCCCCTGGAGGGGGATTGGAGGCCAAATTGCATTTTAGATCCTGTGCTGTAGCGTTGCTGGTGGCCGTGGCCGGCTCGATCGGCATCGCTCAGAAGATCACGACGCCGGAAGAACTCGACAAGGTAATGAAGCGGGTGCAGCAGGCCAATATGGCCGCGAACAAGGCGCTTGCTGCCAAGAACCTCGACGAAGCTGCCAAGCAGCTGGCCGTGGTCAAGCAGGCCATCAACGACTCCCGGGAATTCTGGATCCAGCACAAGAAGGACGACGCGATCGCGGCGAACAAGGATACGGTTGCCAAGATCGAGGCGGTTGAAAAGTTGTTTACGGGGCCGAATGCCGACCCGCAGGCTATCGGCGCCGCGATGAAGCAGGAAGTCGGCACAGCCTGCCGCAGCTGCCATGAAAAGTACCGGGTGCGAGACGCCGAGAACAACTGGGTGCTCAAGCCGGGTTCTATCGGAGGCTAAGGCTCGGAGGAGTGGAGGACGATCCCGCTTCCTCCACTCTTCGTTCCTCCGCGACGTACGAGCCTATGTGTCCAGGTCAACACACTCCACACCCTGATTCCGGCCGCCGGCGCTTTCTTTCGGGCGCAATCACCGCCATTCAAGGCGCGATCGGCGCGACGCTCACGTTCCTCCTCGGCGGTGCGGTCGTGTCGCCGGCATTCGGCACGCGCCGCCAGGACTGGTGGCCGGCCGTTCCCATCGATGACTTGCCGGACAACGAGCCGACGCCGGTGACGATTCGGGTCACTCGGGAAGACGGCTACAGCCAGGTGGTCGATCGGCAGGTGGTCTTTCTCGTGAAGACTGGCGCCGAGGTCACTGCGCTGTCGTCGACATGCACGCATCTCGGCTGCCGGGTCAGCTGGAACGCGAGCGACAAGACCCTCAAGTGTCCGTGCCACGGCGGCGTCTTCGATCAGACAGGCGCGGTCAAAGACGGCCCGCCGCCCGCCCCGCTCGCACGCCACGCGACCCGCGTCGAAGGGGAACAGGTGCTGGTGCAGCTCTGATGGGGAGGCTGCGCGGCATCTTCGACTGGATCGACGCACGCACCGGCTTCCGCGCCGGGCGCAGCCATCTGCTCGACGAGCCGATCCCCCCCGGCGTCGGCTGGTGGTTCGTGACCGGCAGCATCCTGCTCTTCCTGCTCGCCGTCCAGCTCATCACCGGCATCGTCCTGACGATGTATTACGTGCCGTCGCCGGAGCACGCCTACGACAGCGTCCGCTACATCGCGGATCAGCTGCCGCTCGGCCGCATCGTCCGTGCGCTCCACTTCTTCGGCGCCAGCTTCATCGTCGTCGCCGCGGTCCTGCACATGCTGCGGGTGGTGCTGTTCGGGTCCTACAAGAAGCCGCGCGAGGTCACCTGGATGACCGGCGTCGTGCTGCTGCTGATCATCCTGGGCTTCGCGCTGACCGGCTACCTGCTGCCCTGGGATCAGAAGGCGTACTGGGCGACGACGGTCACGATCAACATCGCGCGCAGCACGCCGGTCTTCGGCGAGCAGGTCGCGAACATCATGCGGGGCGGCGCCGAGCTCGGCGCGTTGACGCTGCTCCGCTGGTACGCGGCACACGTGTTCCTGCTGCCCGCGGCGCTGATCGCGTTCGTCGTGGCGCACGTCTATCTGATGCGGCGGCACGGAATCTCGGGACCGGTTGCCGCCGTGGGCGGCGATCCCAAGCCGTTCTATCCGTATCAGGCGTTCAAGGACACGGTCGCGGCCGCGTTCGTGTTCGCGCTCCTGATCACGTTCGCGTTGACGGTCAAGGTGCCGCTCGACGCGATCGCGGACCCGTCGGACGCGACGTATGTGCCGCGCCCCGAGTGGTACTTCCTCAGCCTCTTCCAGCTGCTGAAGTACTTCCCCGGACCGCTGGAGCCGGTCGCGACCATCGTGATTCCAGGGCTCGTCGTTACCAGCCTTCTGCTGCTGCCGTTCCTGGATCGCGGCCCGGACCGCCACCTGAGGAGGCGGCGCCTCGTGGCGGCCGGATTCGTCGTGCTCGGCACGGCCGTCATCAGCCTCACCTATCTCGGGTTGAAGGACTCGCCCGCGCATGCCGATCCTTCGCGATGGGGACCGCTTTCGCTGGCTGGGCGGGAGTTCGTCCGCGACGACCGATGCACGAAGTGCCATCGGCGGGGTGGAGCCGCGAATCCGATGGAGATCACGCGGATCACGCGCGATCCCGAGTGGCTGCTCGCGCACGTCCCCGATCCGGAAATGATCGCGCCGGGACTGCGAAAGCCACCGGTCGGCGGCATGCGTGAGTCCCAGGCCCGCTCGATCGTGAGCTATCTCCAGAAGGTTCGCGCCGGAGGCAACGCTCCCGAACCGACCGGGGATACGCGCGTCGCGGTGCTCGTGCTCGGCCGGTGGTGCGGCGCCTGCCACGTGATCGACGGTGAGGGTGTCGAGCAGGGTCCGGAGCTCACGCACGCCGGCAAGGAGCACGACGCGAAGTGGATTCGGGAGTGGATCAGCGATCCGGCTGCAGTGGACGACCTGGCGGACATGCCGCCGTTCAACGACAAGCTGACGCCGGAAGAGCTGACGATTATCGCCAACTACCTGGCGGCGCGGAAATAACGGCTAAGCCGTTCGCCGATGCTGAGACGATGCGCAGCTACCGGATCTCAGTAAATGCAATGTTCGAATACCCGTTGCGTCATGCAGGTCCCGGAGGAGGAGTCGCGGCGGGATCGCGGGCCACTGCCCGCGAGTGCGTCCCGTCACTTCGGCGACAAAGCCGAGGGCATCGGTTTGATTCGTTCAGCGGCGCGCGCCGGCGCGGATGAGCTCGGCTTCGATCTCAGCATGGCTGCTCCTCCTCGCCCACGCGAGCGGGGTGGCCCAGGATTCAGCGTCCGCCTCGATCGGATCCGCGCCGCGCTCGAGAAACAGCCTGACCAGCGGCAGCTGTCCCCACCGGCACGCCCATCCGAGCGGCGTGCTCTTCAGCAGGTTGTCCCTGAGATCCAGGCGCGCGCCCTTGTCGAGGATGGCTCCTGCGAACGCGACCCGCTCAACCGGTGCGAGGTTCCCGCGGGCGACGATGTTGTGGAGCGGGGTGAGGCCGAACTGCTGCCGATCTGTAGGACGGCCGCGGAGATTCGGATCGCAGCGTTCCAGCAACAGGCGGAAACCCGTCAGGTGCGGACTGTCTTTCCATTCCGTGACTGCAGGGTCGCTGTCGTGACGCAGCGTCTGTTCGAGCAGGGAGAACCATCGCGGATCATCCGGTCGCCAGTCAATCTGCGCGAGCGCCGCGCGCACGATTTCCGGCTCGCCCCGCCTGGCTGCGCCGTTGAGAAGCTCTTCTGCGACCGACGAGCTCTCTCCTTCGACGCGGCATGGTGCATCTGCTGCCAGGACCCGGAGGGCCAGATCGACGGAGCCGAATGCGGCGATGGCGCCAGCGGTGAGCATTCCGCCGTGGGCCTCCAGCAGCGCAATCATTCGTTCGTCGCCGGAACCGTAGGCGGACGAAATGGGATCGCCGCTGGCATAGATCGAGGCATTCGGATCTGCGCCGGCGTTCAGCAGCGTTTCTGCCATTTCGTGCCGCTTCAGCTCCACCGCGTGCTGCAGCGCCATACCCCAGGTCCACGGGGCATCATCACCATCGAACAGTCGAACCCGTGTGTCGGGGTCGAAGCCGCAATCGAGCAACAGCCGCAGCACTTCAGGGCGGTTGTGCGTGACCGCAATCCGCAGCAGCCCGCCGGAGCCGTCGTTCGTGTCGGTCAGCGCGGCTTCGGCGTGGCGGGCCCGGAGCCAGGCCGTGTCGCCGAGCGCCGCTGCCGCCGCCGCGGTCATCGGCGCGCCCCGCCCGAGCAGCAGCCGGGCGACCGCCTCGAAGCGCTGCGTCTCGGCCCGATACCACCTCAGGGCCGCGAGGTCGAGGGGCATCAGGTCGTGGTGCATACGCACCGCCGGTTCGGCGCCGTGCTCGAGCAGCCACGCGACCAGCGCGTCGTCCAGGGCCTGCGCCGCGGCATGTAGCGGCGAAAGCTGCGATGGAACGTGTCGCGAGTGAATCTGCCGCGGGTCAACGCTCATGAGCGCGATCGCACGATCGGAGCTCCCGGCGGCAATCGCGCGAAACAGATCGTCGGCCGCGGGTGCGTCCTGCGCTCCGCTCAGCGCGTTCCTCTGCTCTTGTTCCGCCAGCTCGATGACCCGGACGATCTCATCGTGCCCACGCTGCACGGCGAGCGCGTGAGCAGTTGTCGCTTCGCGATACGGATACACGCCCTCCCGCGCGTTCGCGCCGTGCGCCATCAACAGACGGACAACGTCGGGAGTGTCAGCAAGTACCGCGTAATGGAGCACGTGCAGGTTATCGATCGACATCCTCACGAGCTCCGGCCGGCGCGCGAGCAGCTGCTGGACGGTCGCGGTGTCGCGCGCGCGTATCGCGTCGACCAGCCGACGCACGGTCATCCCCTCGACGAACGCCTTCAGCTTCGGCCAGCTCTCGAAGCCGTACGCGCGGGCGACGACGAGCTGCGCATCGTGAAGGGCAAACGTGCGGGGATCGGCACCGTGATACTGCGCGTGGACGTCGGCAGTCGCATCGGGGTCCCCGACGCGGAATGATTCGAGCAGCTCTTTTGCCTGACGCTTCAGCTGATTGAGATCGGGCCGTTTGGGAAGAGTTCTGGAGCGAGGGGCAGGTGACACGATGAGCTCCTTTCCGGGCGGCGCCAGCCGTCCGTGGGCCCGGTGTCCGCTCACACGGGCCGAAAAGAGTTCATCGCAAACGCTGATGTGAAACCTGGTTCAGGTGGACGCAGTCCTTTCCGCGGACACGGCGGCACCCTGACGCGCAGTCGCGAGTCTACGCGTCAGACGCAGCGTGGCGCAAGCCCGTACGGGGCCTTCCGATTACCGCTTCGGATGGTTGGCCCATCCCTTTCGTTCGAGCAGTGTTTCGACCCGGGCTGGAACGACCGAGGCCATGCGCTGCCGTCGCATGAGCGTGTTCGTGATGCGTTGTGTCGCTGACGGCACCCCGTCGGCCATTTCGCGAACGAGAGCGATCGCTTCCGCGTCCATGGCAGTCTCACGTCGTGTCGCAACGATCGACGATGACGTTCTTGCGGACCACGATCAAGGCAACCAGCCACGGCCGACGATGCCACCCCCGGTGCCCGTCAGCTCAAATGCCAGACGACGTCCGTCTTCGAGCGTCAGGGTCAGCGCACGGGGACCGGCGAGCACGACGGCCTCGGCGATTCCGGTGATGTCGATGTGACCCTCAATGCTCGCGAGCGCCTCGGGATTTTCTTCCGGTGCGGGCTGGCGGTCGTCCGACCAGAGCGATAGCTCGTACCTCGTCGTGCGGAGCATCACGTCGTCCGCATGAATGGCGCCGACACCAGTCAATGATTTGAGGAGACGTTTCGCGATAGCGTCCTCCGTTCGGTAGATTCTACTGCGCTTATCATCAAAACGGTGAGTGGTGTCGGCCGGGACGGCTGACAAGGTCCACGTACGCGGGTAAACTGTTGGGGCCCCCCCGAAAGTCCAACGACATGAGATTCGTCACTCCGCTCGTCGTGATCCTGCTACAGGTGTCTCCGGTCTTTGCGCAGGCCACCCGCGTCACCGGAACGTCGGTCGCGCTTGCTCCTCCACCGGGCTTTCTGCCATCGAGCCGCTTCCCGGGATTCGAACGCGCAGACCTGCAATCGTCAGTGATGGTGACCGAGATTCCCGGTCCGGTCTCAGAACTGAGCCGCGGCATGACAGCAGCCAATCTCGCCACTCGCGGCATGACGCTGATCTCGTCGGCCAAGCAGGTGGTCGATGGCAGACCGGTCCTCCTGTTGAAGGTCTCGCAGCCAGCGGGCGGAATGACGGTCCACAAATGGATGGTCGTGTCGGGAGACGCGAAGACGTCCGTGATGATCGTCGGCACGTTTCCCAAGGAGCACGAATCCCAGATCGGCGAAGCGATGAAGGAGTCGCTTCTGACGGCGCGATGGGCCGCAGCGGCTGCTCCGCCCGATCATTTCGAGGGACTGCCTTTTCGCGTTTCGCCATCGACGTCGCTGAAGATCGCGGGCCGTATGAGCAACATGCTGATGCTCACCGAATCGGGTCAGATGGGTCCGCAAGGGCCGGATGCGGCGCTGTTCGTGGTCGGCACTTCCCTCGCTCCGGCAGATCTTTCGGATCTGAAGGCATTCGCGACCACGCGCGCCAGCCAGACGAAGCAGCTCAAAGGCCTACGCGTGTCCAATCAGGGGGCGACCGCCATCGGCAATGAGGCCGCGTACGAGCTGGTCGCTGAGGGAACGGACATCGCGACAGGCCGGCTCGTGACGCTGTATCAAGTCGTGCTGCCGGATCCGCAAGGATACGTTCTCATGCAGGGCATGGTGGCCTCGACGCGGGCTGCCACGATGGTGCCGGAGTTCCGGAGAGCAGCACACACGTTCCGCAGAACGGCGCGATAACCGGAGGACCCGGGGGTGCCGTCGCACTGCGGCGCGTCTACGGTCCTCACCGCGAATGGTCCGCGTCTTTCCTGTGACGGTGAACTTGGCACTGGAGCGGATGTCGCTCGAGCTGCTGCCCGCGCTGACTTCAATCGGCCCAGGCTCCATGATCAATTCGCCGGCGAGCCCCGTGTAGGCGAGTACGCTCGATGGGCACCACGAATGAGACGGTCTTCGACGCGCCCGGCTCCAGCTCGAGCCGAGCGAACCCAACGAGTTGCTGCGCGGGCAGCGTCACGCCGGTCTCCGTGTCCGCCGCGTAGAGCTGCACCACCTCGGTGCCGCGCCGCTTGCCGGTGATCGTGACGGTGAGCGTCACGCGCGCGTCGCCACTCACGTCAACCGTCTCGCTAGCCAGCTTCACCGGGCTGTACTCGAATGTCGTGTAGCTCAAACCGTGGCCGAACGGGAACAGAGGCGTGGACGGCATGTCGAGGTATCCGTGATGGATGTCCTCCTTGGTCCGTTGGTAACCGCTGCCCCATTTCTGCGCGTAGTGGATCGGCACCTGCCCCACGTGGGCGCGGTCGCCGGAGCCGCGCCCGTTCTCCGAGGTGTTCGTCAAGGGCCAGCGGACAGCGCACGGCCCGAAGCCGCAATCCCATTCAGAGCAAGGCGGACATCAACGCCCGCGCCTACCCTCTCCTTCTATCGCACGAGCACCTGCTTCTTACGGGTTCGAGCGCTTCGGAAATCATGGCGGGTTGCGGGATCATTTGCTTCGTTTGGGAGTGCTTGCCCTATCGTTCGGCTCCACTTTGCAGTGGGTGACACCCTCAAGGAGGAGAAAAGGATCGTATTCTTGAGGAAAATGAGCGCTCCTCGAGACTCTCCGGAAACCTCATCGCTCCTCAGCTGGCTGGCGACGCTCGGCGCAGACGCGATGCAGGCACAAATGAGCGAGGCGTCGGAGGAGATGCGGCAGGCGCAATCGATCTTCAAGTCTCTTGTCGATAGTCTGCCGCTCAATTTGCTGATCAAGGACGCAGCCGGTCGCCGAGTATTCGCTAATCGCAGCTACCTGGACAGCCATCACAAGACGCTGACGGAAATAGCAGGGAAAACAGATTTCGATCTCTTCCCCGCCGACATGGCTCGCAAGTTCACCGCCGATGACGAGCAAATCATTCGTACCGGCTGCGTGATGCATGACATCGAGGAGCATCAAACGCCGGACGGCCGTCGGCACTGGATCGAACGCATCAAAGGGCCGTTGCGCGATGCCGATGGGCAGATCGTTGGCCTACAGGTGCTGTTCTGGGACGTCACCGACCGCGAGCAGGCGGAACGGGCGCTGGAACGGGAGCAGTACCTGCTGCACTCGCTCATGGACAGCATTCCCGACTCGATCTATTTCAAGGACCGCCAGAGCCGGTTCCTGCGAGTCAGCCAGGCGCTCGTGTCCAGATTCGACCTGGCCAGCATCGACGACGTGATCGGCAAGTCCGACTCCGATCTATTCACGGCGGAGCACGCGCACCAGGCATTGGCGGACGAGCAGCAGATCATGGAGACGGACAAGCCGATTGTGGCGGTGATCGAGCGTGAGACGTGGGCGGACCGGGCAGATACCTGGGTGTCGACCACCAAGATGCCGCTCAAGGACGCCAGCGGCAACATCGTCGGCACGTTCGGCATCTCGCGCGACATCACCGAGCTGAAGCGGATGCAGGACGAGTTGCAGAGTGCCCGCGACGCGGCCGACGCGGCCAGCCGCGCCAAGAGCGAATTCCTGGCCAACATGAGCCACGAGATTCGCACGCCGATGAACGGCATCATCGGCATGACCGAGCTGGCTCTCGATACCGAGCTGACAGCCGAGCAGCGCGAGTATCTGGAGATGGCCAAATCGTCGGCCGACTACCTGCTGACGGTGATCAACGACATTCTCGACTTCTCGAAGATCGAAGCCGGCAAGCTGGAGATCGAGCAACATCGACTTCCGCCTGCGCGATTGCGGTGGAGGAAACGACCGCCACACTCGCCTTGCGGGCCCACAAGAAGGGGCTGGAGCTGGCCTGCCATGTTTGGCCGGATGTGCCCGATGCGCTGGTCGGCGACCCCGGCCGCCTGCGGCAGATCCTCGTCAACCTCGATCGGCAACGCCATCAAGTTCACCGAACGCGGCGAGGTGGTGGTGGAAGTGCGGAATGCGAGCAACCGCTCCGTTCGCACTCCGCGGCGTCGGACTCTGCACTTCTCGGTCCGCGACACCGGCATCGGCATTCCCCCTGAAAAAGTCGGCCTGCTGTTCCAGGCGTTTTCACAGGTCGATAGCTCGACGACGCGCAAGTACGGCGGCACGGGGCTGGGCCTGGCGATCTCGCGCACAGCTTGCCCGGCTGATGGGCGGGCGCACCTGGGTCGAGAGCGAGCTCGGCCGCGGCAGCACGTTTCATTTCACGGCTGCGTTTCAGCCGTCAGACGAATCCGCCGCCGATCGCGTCGCCTGAGGCGGTGTCCGCTGACTGGATTACCCGTGCTGGTCGTGGACGACAATGCGACCAATCGCCGCATCCTGCAAGAGATGCTGACGAATTGGGGCATGAAGCCGACCGTCGTGGCCAGCGGCAAAGAAGCGCTGCAGGCGCTCGATCGGGCACGAAAAGGCGGAACGCCGTACTCCTTGATCCTGCTCGACGGGATGATGCCCGAAATGGATGGCTTTGAGCTTGCGGCGAAGATCAAGGGGAAGCCGGAACCTCGTGGGTCCTGCCCTGATGATGCTTTCGTCGGCGGATCGCAAGCAAGATTCGGCTCGCTGCCATCAACTCGGCGTTTCCGCCTATTTGGTCAAGCCGATCCGCCAATCCGATCTGCTCGACGCGATCGTCACCACACTGAATGCGCAAGTCACATCCGCCCAGCGCGTGCGAAGCACCACGCGCCCGGCGACACGGCCGGTGGAGCAACGCTTGCGCGTGCTGCTGGCCGAGGACAACGTCGTGAATCAGCGCCTCGCCGTGAAACTGCTGGACAAACGAGGACATGAAGTTGTCGTCGTCAGCACGGGCCGCAAGGCGGTCGACGCTGTCGCACAGCAAGCGTTCGACGCCGTGCTGATGGACGTGCAAATGCCGGAGATGGACGGTTTCGAAGCCACCGCCGTCATCCGCCAGCGAGAGGCGACGACCGGACGGCACGTTCCGATCATCGCCATGACGGCCCATGCCATGAAAGGCGACCGCGAGCGCTGCCTGGAAGCCGGGATGGACGGCTACGTCATCCAAGCCGCTGCAGCCTGAAGTGCTCTATGCGGCGTTAGAGGGTGCCGCTTCCGTCGCCGCGCCGCCCTTGCATGCTCCGGCGCAAGCTTCCGCCGCAGTTGTCGAGCCACTGCCGTACGATCCGGCAGTCCTCGACAAGCACTTTGGCGGCGACCAGGCGTTCCTTGGCGAGTTGGTCGGCGTGTTCTTACAGTCCTATCCCGAGTGGCAAGCTGAGATTCGCGCGGCGGTCGAAGCCGGCGACCCATCCAGGTTGCGCGCTGCTGCGCACACGCTCAAAGGGGCGGTCAGCTATTTTGGCGGCAGGGGCGTTTATGACGTTGCTGACCGCCTGGAGCAAATGGCGCGTGAGGGGCAGCTCCGCGAGGCGCCGGCAGCCTGTTCCCTGCTCGACAACGCACTTCGTCGGCTGCAGGCCGCACTTCAACAGCTCGCAGGTGAAGGAAGGGTCAGCGAACACAAGAATGACGAGCGGCACCGCTGAACATCCCCCGGCCCCGCGTGTCAGGACGGTCGCCTGCGTGTCGGGCGTAAGCCTGGAGCGCGGCGTGCCGACGGAGGAGATTCACGACTACATCAAAGATTCGAGCAACCTGGTGTGGATGGACATCCAGGACCCCGGCACCGCCGAACTGTCGATGCTGATGGAGGAATTCGGATTCCATCCTCTGGCGCTGGATGACGTGGCGAAGGAGCAGCAGCGGCCCAAGGTTGACGAGTACAAGGGCTATTTGTTCGCGGTGACGTATTGCGTGGCGGCGGGGTCCGATCTGAAAGACATCAAGACGGTCGAGGTGGACCTCTTTATTGGCCGCAACTACGTTGTGACGATTCATCGCGGCAGAATTCCTGCGCTGGAAGACGCCCTCGGCCGCTGGACGCGCGGCGGACCCATGCTGCGCGAGGGTGTCGGCTTTCTCGTGTACACGGTGCTGGACGCGTTGATCGATACGTACTTCCCGGTCATCGACGCCATTGAGGACGAGATTGAGGAAATCGAGTTGGAGCTGTTCGGTCCGTTTCGCGGCAGGGGAGTACAAGACCTCTTGAAGCTGAAACGCACGCTGGTCGTGCTTCGCCGCGTGCTGTATCCGCTGCGCGAGACATTTCACGTTTTCCTGCGGCCTGACCGTACCCACTTTTCGGCCGCCATGCTCGTCTATTTCCAGGATTTGCACAGCCACATCTTGCGCATTGTCGACGTCCTCGACACGGAGCGCGATATGGCCGGCGGGGCCCTGGAAGCCTACCTGACTGTCGTGTCGAATCGGCTCAATGAAACCATGAAAAAGCTCGCGGTGCTGACGGTGGCGGTGGCCGTGCTCAGCGCCGTCTTCGGCGCCTGGGGCATGAATTTCGCGGTCATTCCCCTGGCCGATGCCCCGTGGGGGTTTGCCACGGTCCTTCTCGGGACCTTTGCGATCATCGGCCTACTGGGGCTGGTGGCCTGGCAACGTGGATGGATGTAATCTCACTGTCTTCGAACCCGCACTGGGAGAGCACTCGATGAAGGTGCTGATTGCCGACGACGACCCTGTCTCCCGACGGCTGCTGCAAAACTATCTGCAAAAGTGGGGACACGAAGTCGTCGCGACCGTCAATGGCGCCGAAGCCTGGCGGCACCTCCAAGTGGAAAGTTTTCCGGTCGTCATCAGCGACTGGATGATGCCAGAGATGGATGGCCTGCAACTGGTAGGACAAATCCGAGCCCATCCGCGGCCGGGCTACACCTATGTCATCCTCGTTACCGAACGATCGCAAAAGGAGGACGTGGTGACCGGCATCGAAGCAGGTGCCGACGATTTCGTGACCAAACCCTTCGACCGCGACGAGCTGCACGCTCGCGTGCGGACCGGCGAGCGGATCGTCACGCTCGAGCGGCGACTGGCCGAGCAGAATGAGGCGTTGCGACAGGCACACGCTGAATTGGAGCGGAAGTCAACCACTCGAGCCTCTTCGGAATGTCAGGGTTGAGCCAACTACTTCTTCGCCATGAGATGCCGCGCCATCGCCTCGAAGGCCGGCAGCGAGGTCGGGTCGAAGCTCGCGCTGGACGCCACCGTGTGCGATGCGAATCGCGCGATCACCATCTCCACTGCTGGATCGACGTAAATCGTCTGACCGTGCGTGCCGCGCGCGGCGAACACACCGTGGGCGTTGTGCGAGACCCACCACATGTCGCGGTAGCTTCACTGACGACTACAAGGCCAGCGCCGTCCGGCTGGTGCTGGACGAGAGCAAGACGGTGGCGGCGGCAGCCCGCGACCTCGGGCTGACCGAATCGTCACTGCGGAATTGGGTCGAGCAGGCGCGCGCGGATCGCACCCAAGGCAAGACCGGGCTGACGACCGCCGAGCGCGAGGAGTTGGCGCGGCTGCGGAAAGAAAACCGCATCCTCCTCGAAGAGCGAGAAATCTTAAAAAAAGCGACGGCCTTCTTCGCCAAGCACAATCGGTGAGGTTCGCGTTCATCGCGGTGGAGAAGGCCCACCATTCGGTCGCGCAGTTGTGTCGATGTCTCCGCGTCACGCGCAGCGGGTTCTACGCGTCGCAACGACGGCCCGAGTCGGCGCGGCGGCAGGCCGATCGGCGGTTGCGCGTCCGGATCCGCGCATCGTTTGACGCGAGCTGACGCCGGTGCTCCGGTTTTCCATCCGTGACGTCAAAGGCCTGCGAAGTCGCAAGGCCACCTTCCTTCTCGGCGTTAGAGCGACCTCTGGGATGAAGCCGTTCCTGCTCCTCGGCCTGATGAAGCTGCCAGACGGATCCTTCACCGCGGCGTCGTTCGTATCAAACGGGGAGGAGCAAGGGTGGGGCGGGTTCATCCACACGCCCGGCGAGACGACCGAGGTGAGCTTCTACGCGCTGGATGATCCCCCTGCGGTCCACAGCGCGTGCCGTCCGATGATGTCGGGGTCACGACGGCTGAACCTTCCAATCAGGCCGCGATCCAGTCATTGATTGGCGTGTACCAGCAGTCGGTTCCCATTGGGCACGCCACCATATTTGCACTCGCTAATCCCGTCAGCAGGCGCCCGAGATTGATCGGCGCGCTGAATGCGTAGTACCGCTCACGTCCTCGCGGTGCGGTGTGAACACGATCCTGACAGCAGTTTCTTGAGCACCTGCCGCGCCTGCGGCACGTGTCGTCGCAGCAATCCTTTCCAGTCGTCTAGCTTCGCCCGCAGGTGAATCTCAAGTTTGGCCATCCGTTGCGCTTCCGGCTCTTGTTCGCACGGCAAGAGGTGAGCAGCTGGGCGCGGTTTGGTAGGATCGCTCGGGTTCCAATGCCCCCGGTTGGGGTAGGTCCATGGGGCTCCTTGCTTTCGGTGATCGGTTCCTTGTGCCTGGCGCTGGGCCAGCAAGTTGAACGGTGACTTGCCATGATCGCTGCCTGGCTGCGGGATCTGCTGAATAAGGCGGGGAAGAAAGAGCCCGTCCAAGAGCCCGAGCAGGGGGATCTCCCCCTCACGGACTTCTGGATCGACCAGTTACTCCAGAGGGGGAGCGACTGCATCTACGAAGTCTCGCGGACGGAACCGTTCCGGCTCCGTCGCGTGCGGGCGTCAGACACGCCGGTCACGCCCGCACTCATTAATCGAACCGTCGCGACCGTTGTCGGAATCATGGAGCCTGGTCAGCCCCGTCTGGGGCGCGAGTTCTGCCACGCCCTGCGAACGGTCAAGCCGGACGCGCCGTCGCAGCTGCGATATCGATCGACATACCACGGCGTCATTCGGGTCGCGACGATCTTCGACCTGGGGCCGGAACATGACCGGCTCTACGTACATTGCCGGGAGGAATGATCCCGCAATGGCCGCCGTGCGCCGCGCGTAGCTTACCGGCTGTATCGCACGACCAACGGCGCCGGAAGCTGGACGTGCGTGATGGAGACACCGCTCGCGACGAACCCGGCAGCCGGGGCGTCGCCTCAATGCGCGAGCAACCAGAAGCTGTACGTCGGCAACGAGGCGCCGATCGGTACGACAGCGCGCGTGCTCAAATCGCTCGATGGCGGCGCGACGTGGGCCCACGCGAGCGTGGGATTACCCGCGGTCCCGATCAGCAAGCTGCTCGTCAGCCTTCGCGATCCCTCCGGCAACACGGTCTATGCGGGTACGTGGCTGGGCGTCTACGAGACCACCGACGGCGGTGCGTCGTGGCATCTCTACGGATCGGGGCTCCCGATGGTGGTCGTCTCCGATCTCTACATGCCGACGGACGGCAGCTATCTGCGCGTTTCCACCTACGGCCGCGGCGTCTGGGAGATTCGGTTCTAGGCGAGCGGTCAGAACCGAATCGTCGCGAGCGCTCCGGCACGCCGGCCGCCGAGCACGGGCGACACCTGGATGCGGGCCGAGCCCCGCGTTCCAGGGAATCGAAAGACCGTCTTCTTGATCGCGGCATCGACGAGCGCGCCCGCAACCGTCCCGGCGGCAATCGACGGCAGGCCGATGGCCGCAAAAACGATCGCTGCGCACTCGTCGTCGGGGAGATCACAGGAGAGATGGGGCGCGATCCACGCCGCGGCAATCCCGGCGCCCAGGCCGAGCCACAGGCCGTTTTGTAGCGAATCGCTCCGCTCAATCCGGTTGACGTCCGCTTCGGTCATCTGGATTCTTCGGGACCCCTGCATCAGCACGAGGCTTCCGGAACGAAGTTCGCCGAGCCTGCCCTTGACGCGGTGTCCCCACGCGTCGGTTACGTACACGGTCTGGTGCGGCTGGATTGCGCCCTCTGCAATCAGCTGCTCGAACGACGCGGCCGGCGTTTGTGACAGGGCCGGCGAGGACATCATCAGCAGAAGCACGCACGCGCCCATCAATTCCCGTGCCGTCATGACTACCTCCATTCGCATCCACCCAGGAATGCGCGAAGCGGCCATGGTTCAGCTCACGACAGGTCGCCAGTACCCCGCACTCTCCACCTCTTCGGTAGCGGTCACGGAGAGAAGCCTAACGGGAGACTTCAACAGCATTGGGGTGCGGTTTGCGGTTCTGGACCTGATGCTCCCTGCAACAGCGATGTAGCACTAACCCGGTGCTCTCCTGGCCGTTTGCCATTGCGAGCTCCGGGAACTGCCTCAGGGTGTCACTCCATCGATCCCCAAGAGTTCTCGCAGTCGAGACTGGATGTCTTCGCCGGTTGCTTCGCGGATTGAGCCGTGCGAATCCTTCAGACGATCTAGCGCGTCCTCATAACTCAGGCGCAGCTTCTGCATAACGATCGCGGCCTTAACGTTCCAGTGCGCACGCCGCAACAGCTCATCCGCCTGGTCGTGATCCAGGCCAGTTACGATGATAAAGATGCGGCGCGCCCGATCCTTGAGCTTGTCGGACCTGGTCTGGACGTCAACCATGAGATTCCCGTAGGTCTTCCCGAGTCGCACCATCGAAGCCGTCGTCAGCATGTTGAGGATCATCTTCGTCGCGGTGCCGGCTTTGAGGCGTGTCGATCCCGCGATAATCTCCGGTCCCACTGCAGGCGCGATCATGACGTCCACGAACGTCTGCAGATCGGAGCCGGCCCAGCACGTTACGAGGATCATCTTTGCACCAGTTTTCCGCGTGCGGGTCAGAGCGCCACGAACGAAGGGAGTAGTTCCGCTCGCTGAGATCCCGACAACGACGTCTGTTTTCGAGAGCCGCAAGCGCGCGATGCTGCGTGCCCCATCCTCGTAGCGATCCTCGCCCTCAGACTGCCACTTGTAGCCGAACACTTCCTCCTGTCCTCCGGGCACGATGGCTCGAACAACGTGCGGGGAGGTGCCGAAAGTTGGCGGCATCTCGGCCGCCTCGAGTGCGCCCAATCGCCCGCTCGTGCCCGCGCCAACGAAAATGAGTCGGCCACCGGCGCGTAACGCCTGTGTGATGATCTCGACGCCTTGCTCGATATGCTCTTTTTCCTGGTGCACCGCCGCTAGGACCCTGCGGTCCTCGTTCGCCATCATTTCAAGGATTTCAGAGACCGGGGCGCTGTCCAGTGCCACGCTGAGGGGGTTGATCGCCTCAGTCGGAAGAATAGGTCGGCCAATACCTGCATCGGCTGTGCGGGGGGCCGTTGAGTGCTCCTCCAGCCGGTGGTGCGTCAGGCCCACGATCGAACGGTTCTCAGCAGCCCCGCTCTGCACGCCGCGACGAATGCGCTTCAGATCAATGGCCAGATCCGAAACAGTCTGATAACGAAGGGCCCGATCCTTCTCCAGTGCCTTGCCGAGAAGTCGGTCAAGCTCCGGCGGAAGCTGGAAATTGATCGACGACGCAGACAAGGGCGGCTTGTTCAAGATTTGGTTGATGGCTGCGGCCCACGTGCGTCCCTTGAATGGTAACGTGCCCGTCGCCATCTCATAGATCGTCACACCAAGCGAGAATATGTCGCTTCGCGCGTCAAGCTCTTCGCCGAGAGCTTGCTCCGGCGGCATGTAAGCCACGGTCCCGAGCAACATGCCGACGGCCGTCATCTTCGCGGCTGAGGTAACCGTCGGCGACTCGGCATCGCTCGAGGCCATGCCGCTGTCAGCCTCGAGCGCCTTGGCCAGACCGAAGTCGAGCAGTTTGACGACACCATCGGGCCGAACCTTGATGTTGGCGGGCTTGAGGTCCCGATGGATGATGCCTCGCTCGTGCGCCGCCTCTAGAGCCTCGACAATCTGCTCGGCGATGGCGAAGACGTCGTCGAGCGGAATCGCTCCGTGTGCAATGCGCTCGGCAAGATCCTCTCCCTCGACGAATTCCATCACGAGGGCCTGGACGCGGTCGGCGCCTTCAAGCGCATAAATGGATGCGATGTTCGGGTGATTCAGTGAGGCTAGGACTTCCGCCTCACGCTGAAACCTGGCCAGCCGAGCGACGTCAGCGGAAAAGCGTTCGGGCAGGATCTTCACTGCGACGTCGCGCCTTAGCGATGTGTCCCGGGCGCGGTAGACCTCGCCCATCCCGCCAGCACCGATCACCGACAGGATCTCGTACCGGCCGAGCCGCGTTCCCGGAGGCAAGACCATGGGAGGGTGCCAATTATACGGCCGCAAGGTCAGGGCCCGACTGGAGGCGGCATCACTAGTTGAGCGCCGCCCGATCCTCCCCTGCTCCCGCCACCACCCTCGGGTCTCCACGGACGGCAGCCTGATCGAAGAATCTCAATGAAATTGTTGCGGCAATTGTCAGGCTAATCTCCGGAACATCACCGGCTTTACGTGCATTGCCGCGAGGAATGATCAATGCCCCGCGTGACTGCACGTGAAGGGGGGCGAATTCAGCGGGGGCGACCGGGAATCGGTGGCTCTTCGGCGCCACTCGGGTCGGCGCCGTGCGAGGCCAGCAGTTGGGCCATCGCCGCGTTCCGGCTTTCGTAGTTCGTGGCACATCGCAGCGGCGTGAAGCCGCTGTGGCGTTCTCGTGCGTTCACGTTGGCGCCCGCCGCAAGGAGCAGCTTTGCGACCTCGAGGCGGCCCTCGATGTCCGACTGCCCGCCGAGGCCGCACGCAGCGGCGTGCAGCGGCGTGTTCACGCGCCGGCCGCCGGCGCCGACATCGGCGCCTTTCGACAACAGCAGTTTCACGACGGTCGGACGTCCGTGCTGCGCCGCGACGTGGAGCGGCCGCTCATCGATCTCATTCCGCGCCTCGATGTCCGCGCCTCCGGCGATGAGCAGGTCCGCGAGATCCTCCCGTCCCCACCGTGCGGCCACATGAAGCAGGGTTTCGCAAAAGGCGCCGTACTGCTTGTTGATCTGGCGCGGGTGCCGCGCGATCCACTTCTGAAGATTGGCCGCTTCTCCAGGCTCGCGCATGTCACCCACGACCGACCAGCTCCGCACCTCGGACGGGATGACAGGGCACGCCCGATTGCCCGTGTACAGATCGACGGAGCCGAAATTGTTCTGGCACCATGGGACGCCGACGACGACCGCCAGGCAGAAGGCCGCAGCGATGAAAAGCCCCTTCGCGCGGGGGACCTTCGTCGGCGTCTCGAGTCCAGGCGGGCCCCATTCCCAACTGCGCGACATTCATTCTCGTCCGACGCAAAACGAGATCCGCTCGACTTCTCGGCACGCGCGAACCCTTCGGAATAGTTTGAACATGATTGATGACAGTTCCGTCGTGTGAATCACGTTTCTGTCTATTGACGACATCGCCGCGATTTCTCACAATCGTGGTCTCCCCTTTGAAGGCTCCATGTTTTTCTTCCTTGTCGCCGTATCTCTGGCGTGGGGCTTGTTGGTGTACGGGCGTCCGAAGACGCGCTTTCTGTCTGACTTTGCGACGCTGCTCGACCGCCCGGAGTTCGTCCACGGTCTCGAGAACACACTGGCGAAACGCGCGTTCCTCAAAGGCGAGTTCCGCGGCCGGAAGGTCGTCGTCATGCTGCAGAACGGGCGGGGCGAGTATTCTCCCTTGATCGCCACTTCGCGATCGAGGCTCCCGAGCCACCGGCGAGACGAGGGTCGCGGTCATGGTGCTCGGCAACTGGTGCGGGTGGTGCCACGTCATCGACGGCGAGGGTGCCGAGCAGGGCCCGAGTTGACACACGCCGGCAAGGAGCACGATGCGAAGTGGTTGCGCGAGTGGATCAGCGATCCGGCTGCCGTGGACGACCTCGCGGACATGCCGCCGTTCAACGACAAGCTGACGCCGGAAGGGCTGACGACGATCGCCAACTACCTGGCGGCGCGGAAGTAGCGGCGATCGACAGCCCGATGCCGCTCTGCCTGGCAGCGTCAGTCACGGTCGCCAGAACGGGTTGACGAGTGCGCCGTTCCCGGCGACGTCCCATACCGCCACGCGCGCCCATGTCCAGCCGGCCGCGCTGGCTCGCCACTCGAAGCTGCTGGTGCCGAACTCGCGAGTGGCCGCCAGCTCGATGATTTCGCGATGCGTCGTCCGGCCGTCGCCCCAGACGATCTCTGCGAATCGAAGCGGGAACGTCCACGACACGCGCGCCTTGGCCACGATTTCGCCCGCGGACGACGAGGCCAGGTTTACCTCCGGCAGCAACACTTCTCCGGTCGTGGTGAAGAAGTCTCCTTTGACCAGCGGCGCAAGCGCATCTCCCCATCGATCGAACGTCGGAAGGCGGGCGAGCCTGACGTAGTTGATGTTCATGTGCGCGTAGAGCTCGTGCGTCTGGTCGATCTGGAACACGTCCACTTCGCCGAGGAGCCGCTTGCGCAGGCCCTGATTGTTCAACTCGTCGAGCAGGTCCAGCACGCGGTCGCCAAGCCGCGGCGACGAGAGGTCCGACGGCATCGCTTTCCATCCGACGCCGAGGTAGCTGGCATCGCGGAACTGGTCGGTCGACAGAATGCGATCCGGAAATCCCGTCGATCCCTTCGTCCGTGGGTGAGTCTGGTACATGTAGCCCCCCTCGCGACGCACGAGGTCGAGCATCTCCTTCGCGTCGGCCACGCTGTACACCGTGCCGTATTTCGGGTGTGTCGATACGAACGCGCCGTTCTTCGGACGGTTCATGAACCAGTACACGGGTTTTGGAAAGACGAGCGCCCAGTGTCCGCCGAGGTGCACGTTGGCTTCCTCGGCGGGCATCAGCAGGAAATCCGGATCCGACTGCGCCCGCAGCGTGCCGAAGTACGCGTGCAGCTCGTCAAGACGCAGATCCGTGAGGTCGCCGGGATGCCCGTCGCCGTGGAAGTCCATGAGCATCGACGCGTCGACGCCCATGGCTTTCAGTACGGGCTTGAACGGCGGCGTCCAGTCGGGCCCGTGCGCGAGCGCCTGAACGGTGTCGGCGAAATGCCAGTGCGTGCTGAGCGTCTTGTATCCGTCGAGAGGGCGGAAGCGATCGCTGTTCGTGTAGCGCAGCACGTGGGCGAGCGCCGATTCCGGCGCGCCGGCCGACAGCAGGAAGAACACGCTCATCCGCTGAGGCCGTCCCGGCGGCGCATTCACCCAGGGGTAGAACTGAAAATTTTCGTCCGGGAGCTGGCGGATGCCGAGCGACACGCGCCCGCGGAACGCACGATGCCAGACGAAGCCGAGATTGGACGTGAAGTCGCGAGGAAAAAAATAGGCGTGCGGCGCCGGGAACACGGCCACGCTTCCGCCCGCCGTCTTCAGCGCCAGCGTGCGATAGCGCGCCTGAACCGGCACGCGTTCGGACTGCAACCCGGTCAGCGTGAGACGCCGCAGCGCGCCGTCGGTGTCGTAGAAGACGGCCTCCGTGCGCATGTTGTTGCCCGGCTGCCGATCGGAGGCCGCGGCGAAGTCGAGTCCGGCGTCGTAGTAGTACGCCACGTCAGCGTCGTAGGTCGTCAGGACCGCGTCCTGCTGGATCAACCTGCTGCCCGGATAGAACGTGTATGCCAGACCGCCGTCGAAGCTGCCCATGCGCAGGCCGTCGAAGACGATCTCCACTCGTTCGCCAACGGTGCGCGCCGTGGCGCCCCGGAGCTGAAACGTGCTCCGCACGTTGCGCGTTCCATCCGGATGCGACGCCGGATCGTCGAAGAAGGCATACCACCCGCCCCGGCGCTTGCCTGTCTCCCCCTGGTAGAACGGCCGCGCGCCGCGGACGACCGGTTCACCGTCGGGACCGATGGACGTGATGAGCGGCTGCGCGGGATTGAGCGAGAACGTCGCGTGCCAGGGGCGGCCCGTCTCGTCCGGCCAGGTCACGATCACCGAGTCCTCGCGGCGGACGACGGTGACGGGCCCTGGTTGGACGCTCGTGAGATCGAGCGGCACGGACACGGCCGGCGTCTGCAGCGGGATCAGGATCAGAGCCGCAAGGACGGAGCGACGCAAGTGCATGGCGCGCCGATTATCGCTCGAATGCCGGCGTCCGCGGGATCTTCACGATTGACGCGGCGCCGGGCTTACTCGTGACGCTGAACGATCGATGGCTCGTAGGGAGTCGCATCTCCACCTGCGCCTGAAGCATGTCGGCGCACGGCGCTAACGAGCATGATCACAGACAGTCCATTCGTGCCGTTTCAATACCGGGTGCGTCATGCCGGTCCCGGAGAAGGAGTCGCGGCGGGATCGCGCCCGACGAAGTTCAGAATGTCGCGGGCCACAAACACCTGCCCGCGAGCCCGTCCCGTCACTTCGGCGACGATGCCGAGGGCCTGGAGTTTGCGCAGATTGGACGATGCGGCAGCAGGCGTCACGCTCAGCAGCTCCGTCGTCCGGCCGATCGTGATCGAGGGCAGGCGGAAGAGATCGTCGATCAGCGTGCCAAGGAGGCCCGACGATCGGGCCACCTCGCGGGTGTCGGCAGACGCGCGTGCGTCCTGGCCCGCAGCGGGTACGCCAGCCTCGAGCAAAACGAGCTGCTCAGGGGTCGTGAATGTCCCTTCAATCCGGCTGGAAAGGATGGCTTCGCGCCGTAACGGCAACGGCTGACCGATGAGGTAAGGATTGACCAAAGGGCCTGCCGCTCCGGAGAGGCGGCCGAGTGCGTAATCAGCCTCAGAAATCAGGCCAGCAGCGCGCGGGCCCCGCCGGAAAACCGGCGACGCGATTCCCCCTGCGAGTTCGGTCCATGTGATCCGCGTAGATCCCACGCGATCACCGCCGCATCAGTGCGCCCAACATCTGTCGCCCACACGCATCCGTACTCGCCGCGACGTCGAGCAGCGAGGGCGGACGGCCAGTGCCACTGCGGCGATCGGAAAACTGGACTGCGGAAGCCTGAGAGAGCACGGCTGATCAGACTTCAACAGGCACGCGCGAACTCGTTCCGGAACGAGAAGATTTAACAACATTCCACTTGACAACTTTTTCGATGCCGCTCGCCGTCGATCGCATCCGCATTCCCTGCATCGCCTCCAGGCGACGACGTTGAACCGAGCGCCGAGTTCTCGACTGATCCGGCTGCGATCGACCCTCGCGCGTCGATCGCGCGCACAAGCGAGCCCTGACGGCCCCGAAAACGCGCGTGCTACAAAGAAGATATGACGTCGCACACCTCGCTCACCCATCTACAAGACGATGAACTGCTGGCGACAGTGAAGCGGCTCGTAACCTACGAACGTCGGGCCACCGCGGCGCTCCTGCGATCCCTGATGGAGTTGGATGCACGCCGGCTCTACCTGCGCGAGGGCTGCTCGTCGCTGTTCACTTACTGCACGCAGGTGCTGCACCTCGCCGAAGGTTCAGCCTACAACCGCATCGAAGCCTCGCGGGCGGCACGTCGAGTGCCAGCGCTGCTCGACGCGCTCGAGGAGGGGGCGCTGACCCTCACCTCGATCCGGTTGCTGGCGCCGCATCTGACTGCGGACAACAGCCGCGACCTGATCGCCGCGGCACGGCACAAGGCCAAGCGCGAGATTGAACTGCTTGTCGCGGCTCTGCGTCCCCTGCCGGCGGTGCCCACGGTCATCCGAAAACTGCCCGTATCGGCGCCCGTCAATCCCGCAACAACGGGACCTGCGATGACACTCACGGCCGCATCGCCCTCGACTTCTGCAGCCCCTGGCTGCTTTGCCTGAGCTCAAAGCCTCCATCGGCGCGGTGCCTCCTCCACCGAAACCTGCGGTGACGCCGCTGGCGTCCGACCGATACAAGGTGCAACTGACGATGTCGCGCGAGACTCACGACAAGCTGCGCCGGGTCCAGGATCTGCTTCGGCATGTCGTCCCGACCGGCGATGCTGCCGAGATCTTCGACCGCGCGCTCACCGCGCTGCTCGCCGACCTCGAGCGTCGGCGATATGCGGAGACGTCGAGCCCACGGCCGCCTCAAGAGCCGAGGTCGCCGTCTTCGCGACAAATTCCGGCTACGGTCAGGCGCGAGGTGTGGCAGCGGGATGACGGTCGGTGTGCGTTCATCGGGTCCACGGGCCGGTGTCGAGAAACCGGGTTCCTCGAGTTTCATCATGTCGAGCCGTATGCTGCTGGCGGGCAGTCGACGGTCGCCAACATTCAGCTCCGGTGCCGTGCGCATAACCTGTTTGAAGCGTCGCTGTTCTCTGGGGACGGCGGTCACGGTGTGAAAGAGTCGTGCCTCGAGTGGGAGGCCGTGGGTCGTTAAATTACCGCGGCAGGCGGCCCATGCGGAACGTTGCGCCCCTGCACGGTACTTGCCGGATTGGAGCTCCGCACTTGATTGTCGACGATCTCATTGACGCGCAGGGCAAGCCGCGCATTCGCGATTCCTGAGGATGAAATCGCGGATCCGTTCGGCAACGAAATCATGTGCCAGAACTACAGCTCAGCGGACTGCCTTAGCAAGTCGTTCTATGTCCGCAAGAACTTCCTTGGAAGGCCTGGAAGCCAAGTCCCTGTACGCACTTTCAGCACCCTTCAGCGTTGGTTTCAGGAGCTGATCGTCTCCCAACTGAAACGCCCCAGCCGAGAACAGAGTGTATCGGCCAGTCTTGTCATCGGTACGCTTCAAGAATAGGAGGTAACGGGCGCCATCCTTCAGCGGCTCGCGCGTATGATCGACGTCATATACGGTGAAGCCGTCAACCGTATACCCACCACCGCGCACCACAAGCGTTAAGGCCGGGGTACCGCGAGGCTTCAGGAGCGGCTGTCCTGGCTGCCCAGCCAGTACCGAGTTCAGGGGCAACCTGATACTCAGTGAGGATATACATCTCGTTCGGTGTGAGGTAACTCTTCACGAGTGAAATCTTCGCCTGTACCTACAATGTCCGCGCCCCTGACCAAGTCAGCGAGTGGGAGAGCTGGCGTATCACCCATCACTCCCCGGACCACAGGATTCGGCGGCTTTGACCGCGCCAGTTCAGGGATCGTTTGCGCAGCAGCGCCAACACAAATCGCGAGTGTGGAGAACGCAATTAGATAACTCGGCATCGTTTGCCCAATCTTGGCCGCCACCAACCGCATACCTTGCTAGGTAGTCGCATCGAGTTCCCAGGCGCTGTTCCCAGCCGCGTTCGATCATTACTGCAGGCGGATCCCGCCCGGCACCATCTCCTCACACCTTCGCCCCCCGGATCGACGCATCGATCAACTCGATCGGATGCACGACCTTGAGCGGGCGTCCGAGCCCGGCGGCTGTGGACGCGATCTGCAGCGTGCAGCCGGGGTTCGCGGTCGCGACGATGTCGGGCGCGACCGCCGCGAGATGAGCGACCTTGCGCGCGCCGAGATCGCGGGCGGCGTCCGGCTGGACGAGGTTGTAGATGCCGGCGCTGCCGCAGCACATCTCCGGCTCCGCGAATTCAAGCAGCTCGACGCCCGGAATGCCGCCAAGAAGATCGCGCGGCTGCTGGCGGACGCCCTGTGCGTGGGCGAGATGACACGCATCGTGGTAGGCAACGCGCAGCGGAAGCGGGTGTCGCGGCGCCTGGGGCGGACCGAGCTCCACGAGCAGCTCGGTCACGTCGCGGACCCGCGCGGAGAACGCGGCCGCCCGCGCGTTCCACTCGGGATCGTCGGCCAGGAGCGCGTCGTACTCCTTCATTGACGAGCCACACCCCGCGGCGTTGACGACGACGCGATCGACGCCGGCAGCCTCGAACGTCGCGATGATCCGGCGCGCGAAGTCCCGCGCCTGATCGTCGCGCCCGGCATGAAGCGCGAGCGCGCCGCAGCAGCCCTGCGAGGCCGGAGCGATCACATCGCAGCCTTCGGCCGCGAGCACGCGGACCGTTGCATCGTTCACATGAGCGAAGACGAGCCGCTGCACGCAGCCGGTGAGGACGCCGACGGTCATGCGCCGCGCGCTCGTGGCTGGCGTGCGCTCCGGTACCGTCGCCGTCAGGGATCGGACGGTCACCGGCGGCGCGAGCGCAGCCAGCGCTCGCAGCCGCGGCGGCAGCAGGTTGAGGATGCCGCTGCGCTGCAGGAGCGGTTGGATCCAGCGGTACCCACAAGAGGGGCGAGCGCGAACCGCAGCCGCCCGGGATAAGGCACGACCGAGAACAGGAGACTCCGGAACAGCCGATCGCCCGCCGATCGCGGGTAACGGCGCTCGATCTGGGCCCGCGTGGCTTCGATGAGCGGGCCGTACTGCACGCCCGACGGGCACGCGGTGACGCACGCCATGCACCCGAGGCAGGCATCGAAGTGGCGCACGAAGCCAGGCGTCATGTCGACGCGTCCCTCGAGCGCGGATTTCATCAGGTAGATTCGCCCACGAGGCGAATCCATCTCCTCTCCCCACAAGGCATAGGTCGGGCAAGTCGGCAGGCAGAAGCCGCAGTGCACGCATTTGTCGATCAGCCGTCGATCGGGCGGATGGTGGGCGTCGAATGCCTGGCCCGTGACCTTGGAATCGTTCACCACGAGCTCCGCCCTGCGCCCAGGGTGCCGTTTGGATCGAAGGCCCGTTTGACGGTCAGGAACAACTGACTCGCGTCGCGTCGCCCCCAGACATCGGCCATCGCCTTGAGCTCGGTCGTCGCGCTGGTGACCACGACGTTGCCGACAACCTCCGACTGCCGAAGCCGGGTAATCGCCGCGGCCTGCTGTGTGACATTCCCGGCAATGCGAATCAGTCCTGCACCAACCGCGGCGCGGCCGATCATCGCGATGCCGGTTGTCGAGCCCACTTCGTCGAGGAGCGCCAGCACGCGGCCCAGATTGGCCGGCAGCCAGCTCGCACGAACGATCGCCGCGCCTGCGCTCACATCCCCGGAAACCGAATGGGCCTGCCACAGTCTGGCTTCGGGATCCTCCCCCACGATCCGGCACGACACGCCGGACGCGCCAACGAGCGCTGCCGCGTCCCTCACCTGCTCGTCCACGACCTCCAGCAGCGACGCGAATCGCACGAGACATCGGATTTCACTGCCGGGCTCTCGCGCGTCGCGACGAACATGAATCTCGAATGCCACCGGTTCGAGCTGACTCTTCGAGATGTCGTCCACGACTCGCACGAGCTCGTCGGCGCGGAGCCCCTCAATCACGAGCGTCTTCGAGGCCGCGGGCAGCGGTGAGACCTTGAACGTCGCCGACACGATCGCCGCGAGCGTCCCGAACGAACCGCTGATCAACTTCGACAGATCGTAGCCGGCCACGTTCTTGACCACCTGCCCGCCGGCCTTGGCGAGCCGGCCATCGGTCGTGGCGAGCTGAACGCCGATGACGAGATCGCGGGGCGTCCCGAACCGGTGACGCGCCGGTCCGCTGTCGTTCGTCGCGAGCAGCCCGCCGATCGTTGCGCGATCCGCGTAGGGTGGATCGAGCGGCAGCTGCTGACCACGCAGGGCCAGAGCTTCGTTGAGCCGCCGCAGCGTCAGACCGGCTTCGACCGAAACCGTCAGATCGCCCTGGCGATGGTCCAGCACGCGATCGAGCTGCCGCAGGCAGACGTTGACGTCGAGGCGCTCGGGGACGCGGCCCCAGCTGCGCTTCGTCCCGCCTCCCTCGAGCAGCACCGACAGCTTGTTGTTCGAGGCCCACGCGAGCGTGGCAGCCACTGCCTCAACTGTCCGGGGCTCGATGACGAGGCTCGGGCACGAGGCCGTCGACGGCGTCGCGTCCCGCGTCGCCCTGTCGCGCATCCAGCGCGTGCCCCGCCTCGAGCAGCTCCGTTGTCGTCAGCACGGGAGTGAATCAGTGATCACCGGGATGGCGGTCAGAACCGTTCCCCGAGCTGCGCCTGTTCGACCGGATGCGCGCGATAGGGCCCGGGGACTTCGCCGCAGAGTCGCGGGGTGGGAAAGACCTTGCCAGGGTTGCAGATGCCGGCGGGATCGAATGCCGATCGCACGCGGGTCATCAGGCCGAGATCGTCCGCGCTGAACATGCGGGTCATGTGGCACGCCTTGTCCGCGCCGACGCCATGCTCGCCGGTCAGCGATCCGCCGGCGTCGATGCAATACGCGAGAATCTCGGCGGCGACGGCCTCCGCCTGATCGGCCTGCCCCGGAACTTTCTCGTCGTAGCAGATCAACGGATGCAGGTTGCCGTCGCCGGCATGGAACACGTTGCCGATGCGCAATCCCGATCGCGCCTCGAGCTGCCTGATGCGATTGAGCACTTCGGGCAGGCGCGTGCGCGGCACGACGCCGTCCTGCACGTAGTAGTTCGGGGAGACCTGTCCCATCGCGGCAAATGCAGCTTTGCGTCCCTTCCAGATGCGCGCCCGCTGCTGATCCGTCTGTGCGACCTCGATCGTCGTGGCGCCATTCGCGCGGCAGATCTGTTCCACCCGCTCGAACAAGGCGCGCACTTCCGCGGCGGGGCCGTCCAATTCGACGATCAGTATTGTGTCCGCCGGGGGAATCCCGGGCGGACCGAAGCCTCGGCGGCGCGAATGGCCAATGCGTCCATCATCTCGATCGCGGCAGGGATGATGCCGGCGCCGATGATGTCGGACACGGCGGCGCCGCCGGCGTCGATCGTGTCGAATGCGGCGAGGAGCGTCTGAACCGCTTCGGGCTTCCGGAGGATCCTGACGGTCACGGTCGTGACCACCGCCAGCGTGCCTTCCGAGCCAATCAGCAGGCCGAGCAGGTCAGGCCCTGGCGTATCGACGAGCGATCCGCCGAACTGCACGAGCTCGCCATTGGGAAGCACGGCGTCCGCGGCGAGCACGTGGTGCACGGTGAACCCGTACTTCAAACAGTGCGCGCCGCCGGAGTTCTCGGCGACGTTGCCGCCAATCGAACACACCTGCTGACTCGACGGATCCGGGGCGTAGTAGTAGCCGAAGGGGGCCACCTGCCGCGTGATCTCGAGGTTGGTGACGCCCGGCTCGACCCTGACCCGTCGATTTGGAATGTCGACTTCAAGAACCCGATTGAGCCTGGAGAGCGCGATCACGAGGCCGTCCGGCACCGGCAGCGCGCCGCCCGAAAGCCCGGTTCCATGCCCACGCGCGACGAACGGCACCTGCTCGCGGGCGCACAACTTGACGATCGCCTGCACGTGGGCGGCAGACGAGGGCATCACGACCGCGCCCGGCACCTCGCGCAGATGCGTCAGGGCATCCGACTCGTAGGTCAGGACCTCGAGCGGGTCGGAATACACCGCGCCGTCACCGGCGATCCGCCTGAGCTCGGCGATGAAGGCTCGATCCATCCTGGGCATCGATTATGGCGGATTATGGCGCAGCCGACGGCACCATCCAGGGGAAGACGTAGGCCTGGAGCATCACGATGATCCCCATGATCGAGGCGAGGGCGACGCTGTGCCAGAACACGAAGCGCAGAATCCGCCCTTCCTGGCCGTGCTGATTCGTTGCCGCGGTCGCCACGACGATGCTTTGAGCGTCGATCATCTTGCCCATGACGCCGCCCGTCGAGTTGGCTGTGGTGATGAGCACGGGGTCCAGGCCGAGCTGCTGGGCGGTAATCTTCTGCAGGCTGCCGAACAGGACGTTCGAGCTCGTATCCGATCCGGTGAGCGCCACCCCAAGCCAGCCGAGCATCGCGGCGAAGAACGGATACAGGACGCCGGTACGGGTGAATGCCAGCCCCAGCGTCGCGTCGGTTCCCCCATACCGCGTGACGAAACCCAGCGACAACATGAACGCGATCGTCAGCAGCGGCGCACGCATGCGGAAAAACGTGAGCCCGGCGACCTGGACGACCTGCGCGGCCGGAATCCGCAGATACAACGCCGTGGCGAGCGCCGCGAGCAGAATCGCGGTGCCGGTTGCCGACACCCAGTTGAGGGTGAAGCGGGCCGCTTCGGCACGCTTCGCACGATATCCGGCGTCGTCGATCCGCGCGCGATCCACGGCGTCGGTTTCCACAGGGTGATCGCGGAACACCGTTCGATGCAGCCCCGGCACATCGAACGCCGGAGACAGCACGGGGTGCGGCGCTGGAGGTCTGCCCGTGTCGACATACGTCCGGGCACCCGCGGGCCCACCGTTCAGGAAGGCCTTGATCGGACCCGCTCCCCACAACGTCACGAATACGGACAGGAAAACCCAGGGCATCCAGGCGCGGACGGTCGAACCCGAGGCCACCGAGGCCGGCTGCAAAACGGGAGCGGATGGCGAGCGCGCATCCGCGTCCGATCCCGTGCGCGGGAAGTCCCATAATTCGGCCGGCCGCCACCACAGGCAGAACAGCGCCGTGCACGCGAGCGAGACGAGCCCGCCGACGATGTCCACGAGCTCGGGGCCGACGAAGTTGCTCCACAGAAACTGCACGATCGCAAACGATCCGCCGCTGACCAGCACGGCCGGCCACACGCCCTTCAGTCCCTGCCATCCGCTCATCGTCGCGACCAGCCACGCCGGGACGATCAACGAGACGATTGGCAACTGGCGGCCAGCCATCGCACTGAGCACGTAAGGGTCAATGCCGGTGACCGCACCCAGGGTGAGAATCGGCGTGCCGATGGCGCCGTACGCGACGGGCGCCGTGTTCGCGATCAAGGAAAGCCCGGCGGCGTAGAGCGGCGTAAAGCCGAGTCCCATGAGCAGCGCCGCCGTGATCGCGACCGGGGTTCCGAAGCCCGCCGCCCCCTCGATGAACGCGCCGAACGAGAAGGCGACGAGCAGCGCCTGAATCCGGCGATCGGCCGAGAGCCGCGCCACCGAGCCCTTGACGATCTCGAACTGGCCGGTGGCAACTGTCAGGTTATACAGAAAGACGGCGTTGAGGATGATCCAGCCGATCGGGAACAGGCCGTACGCTGCGCCGTAAACAGCCGTCGCCGTCGCCGAGCTCACCGGCATTCCGTAGACGACCACCGAGACGAGCAGGGCGGACGCGAGCCCCGCGAGCGCCGCCCACTGCGCCTTCCATTCGAAGACCGCGAGCGCGACGAGCAGCAGCACGATGGGAAAGGCGGCGGCCAGCGTGCTCAGCCAGACGTTTGCCAACGGGTCGTAGACCTGAATCCACGGCATCAGAGCTCCATCAGAGGACTTCGGGATTGATGAGATCCATGCGGGCGACATCGCCCGCTTCGGCCAGCTGGATGTTGCGGAGCGCACGCGCCGCCATGCGGCTGTTCGCCTCCGCGGTGTTGCTGCCCACGTGTGGAATCAGGATGATGTTCGACAGCGTCCGGAGATCCTTTGACGGGTCGCGCGGAACGTAGGGCTCCCGCTCGAACACATCCAGGACGGCGCCCGCGAGACGCCCCTCGGACAGCGCGTCGAACAGCGCGACCTCGTCGACGACCGCGCCACGCGCCGTGTTGATCAGCCATGCGCGGGCCGGCAGGCGCGCCAGCCGATCGGCATCGATGAAATGCGCGTTCTCGGAACTTCCTGGAATGTGCAGGCTGACGAAATCGGCCTCGCTGACGGCTTCGGCGAAGTCGGTCGTGACCGACATGAAGTGCTCCGCGCCGACCATGTTGGCGCCAGGCCGGCGCCGGTATCCGATCACCCGCATGCCGTAGCCGGCGTCGGCGATTCGAGCGACGGTCCGCCCGATCTCGCCGCAGCCGACGATCGCCAGGGTCTTCTTCTGCAGCTCGATGCCCTGGCGGGGACTCCACCTGCCCTCGCGCATCTCGCCGGCGATGTGGAGGAAATGCCGCGCCGCGGCGGCAATCATCAGCATGGTCACTTCCGCGACGGACTGATGCAGCACGTCGGGCGTATTCGTGCACAGGAGACCTGCCTGGGTCGCCTTGACCTTGTCGATCGAGTCGTGGCCAACGCCGTAGCGCGCGAGCACCGACCCCCGCGGCAGGGCCCGATACAGACGGTCCTGGTAGGGCACCGACCCGACGACGGCATGGCGGGCGCCTGAGCGCTGGATGGCCTCGACGAGATCGTCTTCGCCCGGCGGCGCCACCACGCAGGTCAGCTTGGTGGAGGCGGCGAAGACGGGTTCCCCACGGCGGTACTCGGGTTCGGTCACGACGACGACTGGAGGAGGCGGCATGAGCAGGATTCTTGTACAGGATTAACCTTCAACTTCCAACTCCCAACTCCCAACTCCCAAACGGAACCGATCGAACCATCTGGGTTGAAGACCAACGCCAAAGGCAAATCGCCGCGACTTTCACCCAGCTCTCTCGAGCTTCTCGTTTTGGGAGTTGGGAGTTGGGAGTTGGAGGTTGACGCGTTCTGAAGATACGCTTCGCAAGCCATGACCAGACTTCTTGTTGCAGCGATTGTCGGCGCCGCCCTGATTCCGGCGCCCGCCGCCGCCCAGATTGTGGTGTCGGCCAACGAGTCGAAAGTCACCCTCGAGAACGGGGTCGTCACGACGGTGCGGAATCCTCCGCCCGACACCGTGACGATCATCGATCTGGGCGTGTCGCCGCCGAAGGTCCTCGCGGAGCTGCCGGTGCCGACGTCGATCGTGGGCCCGCCGGAAAGCGTCGCGATTGCCCCGGACGATTCGATTGCGCTCGTCACCGCCGCAACGAAGATCGACCCGGCCGACCCCTCCCGGACGATCCCGGACGATCGCGTGACGGTGATCGACCTCAAGGCCTCGCCGCCCGCGGTCCTCGCGACGCTGCGCGCGGGAAATGGGGCGTCCGGCGTCTCGTTCAACCCGTCGGGCACCCTGGCGCTCGTGGCCAATCGCATCGAGGGCACGGTCTCGATCTTCACCGTCGCGGGCAAGACCGTGACCGCCGCCGGCAAAGTCGATCTCGGGGCCCCGGAAAGCGGGCCGTCGCATGTCGCGTTCACGCGCGACGGCAGGACCGCCCTGGTCACACGCAACAACGACAGCTTCATTTCGCTGCTCGCGGTTGCGGGAACGACGGTGACCTACACGAAGCGCGATCTCGCGGCCGGCCTGAAGCCGTACAGCATCGAGGTCTCGCCGACCGCCGACGTCGCGATCGTCGGCAACACCGGCGCCGGGCCGACCGGCGGCGCCGACACGATGAGCGTCATCGACCTCGGCGCCGATCCGCCGCGGGCCATCGGCCACGCCACCGTGGGACCCACCGCCGAGGGCGTCTCGATCTCGCATGATGGGCGGTGGGTCGCCGTGACGGTGATGAACGGATCCAACAGCCCCAAGTCATCGCCGTTCTTCAACCAGTCGGCGCGGCTGCGGGTGTTCAGTCTGACCGACAAGACGCTCGCGCCGGTCGCGGATGTGCCGATCGGCCGATGGTGTCAGGGGTCCGCGTTCAGCCGAGACGGCAAGACGGTCGCGGTTCAGTGCGCGGCGGACCGCGAAATCCTGGTGTTCCGCTTCGACGGCCGCCGCCTCACGCCGGCAGGGGCGATCAAGGTCAGTGGCGGACCGTCCGGGATGCGAACCGGGCGCTGACCCGGGCGACGCTCCCGTTCCGGTCGAGCTGGGCAAAGGCCCTTTCTGACGGTAAAATAACGTCTATGCCATCCAGATACCTGTCCTACTGGCCTGTACAAGCACTGGCCGGTGTCGTTCTCGTTCTCCTCCTCGTCGTCCTCGACGGCGGCTTCAGTTCGTGGGAGGCGTCGGCCCAGCAGGCGTCCGAAACAGCGGCGGCGGCCTCGACGGCCGGCGCGGACAGCTGTCCGGCAGGCCACTACGGCAGCCCGGCCGCGGGGTGCACCGACGTCAACGAGTGCGCCAGCGCGAACGGCGGCTGCCACAAGCTTGCGGCGTGCAAGAACACGGCAGGGTCGCGCACCTGCGGCAACTGTCCGAAGGACTTCCAGGGCAATGGCTACGTCGGCTGCTTCGACGTGAACGAATGCCCGAACGGCGATTGCACGGATCGGATTCCCACCGATGGCGAAACGGCAGCGCCGCCGGTCGTCACGACCTCAGGCGACGTCACCGTCGCGGCCGTCTCGGAAGCCGGTGCGCCGGCCACTTTCACCGTGAGCGCCACGGACTCCAAGGACGGCATCCGCCCCGCGTATTGCCTGCCCCGGTCGGGATCGACGTTCGCGGTCGGCAAGACGGTCGTCAGCTGCTGGGCCGGAAACACCCGCGGCAAGCTGGGACGCACGACGCTCACGGTCACGGTCAATCGGCCGGCGTTCTAGAAGTGGCAGGGTGCTGAAATACGCACCCTGACAACTCCCCCGCCTCCGCGCGCACAGATCGACGCGCGCTACGGCGAGGCCTCGCCTTGAGCTCGTCGCACCGACCGAGCCGACGAGCGGCGGCGGGCAACTCCCAAAGAAGCAGAGTCGATCGACCGAGCCTCCTTACTTATTCACAAGGAGGACGGGAGGACGGGAGCAAGCCCGCGTGTCACAAACACCCCACCCCCGCGTTCCGCCGAACCGCAGGTGATGCAGGCGGGAGTTGGAGGTTGTGAGTTGGAAGTTGAATCATTTCGCCGCCGGGGTCCCTTCGATCACGTGCGCAAAGCGGCCGCCGCGCCTCACCACGATCTCAATCGCATCGTCCAGGTAGACGCTCCCCCACTCGCTCGACGGGAATCGCCCATGCCCCGAGAGCTCGTTCGGGCGAGGCACCGACACGACGGCCCAGTCCACGTCAGCCACGAGCGCGTTCCAGTCGGCCTGTGAACGCGACGCGAGGATGATGCTGCGGAAGAACTCCGGCGGCGCGGCCTGCAGCCGGCTGTCCTGGAATATCCGTACGCGCGGATAGAGCTCCCACGCCAGGTAACCGCCGAGATTGTGGCTGTTGAACACGTTGCCCCCGAGCCCGGTGCGCTCGATGAAGGCGATCGCGCCGTCCGAGAAGAACTGCGGCGGTGCGACGGCGCGCGCGCCGAGCTCGATCTCCGTCAGCAGCAGCCGCAGCGGAATCCGCGAACAGGCGAGCGCCAGCACGCCGGCGGTAATCACGACAGCCCGGCGATCGATGCCTCGGGCGGTCAAGGCGGGCAGCCTGGCGGCCAGCATCGGCGCGGTTGCGAGCAGCACGAGCGGCGTCAGCCGCAGGTAGCGGAGACCGAGAACGGCAAAGCAGACGGCGGCGAGCGCTTCCCACAGGCGCAGCGTGCGCCATTGCCACCCGAGCAGCAGGCCGCCGGCGATCAGATACGCGAAGAACGCCCGGTACTCGGGCAGGTATGGCGGCCTCAGCTCGGCAATCGCGAGGATCTGCGGAACCGAGATGTTCTCGTAGAGGTATGCGGCCAGTCCCCAGCCGTACGGATTCGCCGCGGTTGCTGCGGCGCACCCTGCCGCGATCAGGACGGCACGAGCCGCGCCGGCACGCGTCAGCGCCGCCGGCCGGATGAATTCGGCGGACGCAAAAATGCCAATCAGCACGACGCCGAAGACGCATTCGACGTGCAGATTGCTCCAGAGCGCGACCACGGGGATGGCCCAGACGAGTGGCGCGATGGATCTCGCCGCCGCCGTCCGTTCGATCAGCCAGGTACAGACGGCCATGCCTGCAAACGACACGAGATGAGGACGCGGGATGGCGCGCGGCTCCAGGATGAAGAATCCCAGGAACAGGATCGCCGCTGCGCTCCACGCCGGCGCCCGCGCGCGGCACGCCGAGTAAAGAGTCGCGAGCGTCAGCGCGAGCAGTGCGGCCTGCAGCAGCTGAATGCCGAGGCCGTCCGCGGCGCGCCAGCTGACGAACGCCAGCGTGTCGAACAGCCACGGCGTGTAGCGCTGCCGGTAGTCGGGATACGTATGACTGAACAGGTTCGTGCGGACGAGGCGTCCAGCGGCATCTTCGCGGCCATGGGCGAGATGCCACCAGAGATCGGGCTCGTAGATTGGGCGGGAGCTGAGGATGCCCGCGCCGAGCGCGATGCCCAGGATCAGGGCCGCCGCCTGGAGGAACCTAAGCCCAGAGCTCACTCGAGTCGCTACCGATCGGGCCCACGGCTGAACAAAGGAAAGCCACGCAATTTGGCTTCGTGAGCATCGTGGCCTTTGTGGTCTTCGTGCAGCGCCGTCGGCGCGTTCATGCTCCAGTCAAGTGAGCTCCGGGGTCAGGACTCAGGCGGCGTGACCAGGTGCAGCGATGGGGTCCGCGCACCGGCGAGCGGCGCCGTGCTTTCGCGCTCGATGAGCGCCATCGGGAACTCGGTGGTCTCGACCCGTCCCGGATCTTCGATTGCCTCGAACAGGCGGCAGCAGGCGACGCGGCCCATGTCACGCATCGGCTGTGACACGGTGGTCAGCGCGGGACAGAACAGCGCGCCGTGCGGCAGCCCGTCGAATCCGACAATCGAGAGATCCTGCGGCATCCTGACCCCGTGCTGCAGCGCGACGCGCATGAAGCCGAACGCCAGCGCGTCGTTGGCGAGAACCATCGCCGTCAGATCGGTCGGCGATTCGAAAAATTTCTGCGCGAACTCGCCGCCCGCCTCGCTCGTGTAACTGCCGCAGACGAACACGTTTCTTGACTCGATCTGAATGCCGCGCTTGCTGAGCTCGTCGCGCAGCCCGCGGAGCCGGTGCTTGGAATCGATCGAGTGCTCGGGGCCGCCGGCGAACCCGATTTTGCGATGACCGAGGTTCGCGAGGTGCGCGCCGACCGCGGCCCCGGCCGCGATGTTGTTGCAGCGCACGACCTGGACGTCGGTCGAGATCTCGTCGGGCGCGATGATGACCGTCGGCAGCTGCGCTTCCACCGCCGCCTTGAGCAGCGCGCGCTCGCGCCGCTGCGACTTGGCAATCACCAGGCCGTCGACGCGGCGATCGCGGATCCAGGAGAACACCAGCGAGGGATCGTACAGACCGCGCAGCTCGAGGCTCGCGAGCATCAGCCCCATATCGCGGGTCGACAGCTCCTCTTCGATGCCGGTCAAGAGCTGCACGAACCACGGATCCGCGCTGGAGTCGACGACGACGCCGATGCAGCCGCGGCGGCCGAGACTGAGGTTGCGTGCCGTCCAGGATCGCGAGTACCCGAGACTGGCGATGACCTCGGACAGCCGCGCCTGAACAGGCGCGCTGACGTAGTGGCCATTGAGATAGCGTGAGACCGTGCTGACGGCTACGCCCGCCTGAGCCGCCACCGTGGTAATAGTCGGCTTCTTCGCCATGCCGGGATTATAGGAGCAGGACCGGGCGACGGCCACCGCGATCTCGCCGGCCGCCCGGACCGCGTCAGGCCGCGCTTCAGTGGTCTTTAGAGCTCAGAACCGCGGAATCTGGATCTTCTCGCCGCCCTTGAGCGCGGACTGGTGGGCGCAGATGCCGACCATCGTCCAGTTGGCGGATGTCTCCACGTCCGGCATCGCCGCCTGCTTGCCCAGGCACGCCATCAGGAAGTTGTGCGCGAGGTGCGGATGCGATCCGCCGTGGCCGCCGCCCTGCAGGAACGACAGGTGCTCGGCGTCCTGGATGGCGGCCGGCTGGGTGAAGCGCCGGATCGGCTCGGGCAGGAGATGCGCGTAGTCCGGGACCTTCACGCGCTTCGGGATCTCCGCTTCGGTCAGCGGATGCTGCTTTCGTGCTCCGGGTATGGATCACGGGCTCTTCGTTCTCGACCTGCTGCCACTCGAACGACTTCTTCGATCCGTAGACGTCGAAGCTCTCGCGGTACTGCCGTGCGGTGTCGAACAGGCTGCGCGTCACCTCGGCGGCGACGTCGGAGTCGCGCAGCTTGAACGTCGCGGTCTCGATCGCAAATGGGCTGCCGTATTTCGGGATCAGCGACTCGTCGATCCGTCCTGACCCATGACAGACGACGTGCTCGGCGTGCCTGCCGAGAATGGCGAGACACGGGCTGACGCAATGCGTCGCGTAGTGCATCGGCGGGAAGCCTTCCCAGTAGCCCGGCCATCCCTCCATGTCCTGCTGATGGCTGCCGCGGAGAAACTGGATGCGGCCCAGTTCGCCCGTGTCGTACAGCTCCTTGGCGAACAGGTACTCGCGGCTGTAGACGACGGTCTCCATCATCATGTAGACCTTGCCGCTCTTCCGCTGCGCCTCGACGAGCTGACGGCACTCATCGACCGTCGTCGCGGCGGGCACCGTGCTGGCGACGTGCTTGCCGGCCTTCAACCCCGCAATCGACTGCGGCGCGTGATCCGCGATGGGCGAGTTGACGTGCACGGCGTCGACCTTGGGATCCGCGAGCAGCTCTTCGTAGCTCGTATACCGGGCTGTGATGCCGAACTTGTCACCGCACGCGTCGAGCTCCTTCCGATCGCGGCGGCAGATGGCGTACATCTCCGCGTTGGGGTGACGCTGATAGATGGGGATGAACTCAGCTCCAAAGCCCAGACCCACGATCGCTACGCGCACTTTATCTGCCATTGTCCGACATCCTTCTCAATCGCTCGAAATGCTGTCAACTCCCAACCTCCAACTCCCAACTCCCAAAACGAATCACTCGCAGAAGCTGGGTGAAAGTCGTTGCGATATTTCCAATCGCGGCGCCTTCACCCAGCTGCTGCGACCGGCTCCGTTTGGGAGTTGGGAGTTGGAGGTTGGGAGTTGATGAAGTTTAGAAGCCCCCCCGCCCGCGTCCCTGGGGCGCCTGCACGGTCAGGATGCCGTTCATGATCCGCCAGTGGCCCGGGAACGTGCAGACATACGGATACTGCCCCGGCTGGGCGGGCGCCTTGAACTGCACCGTGACCGTCTCGCCCGGCTCGACGAGCTTGGTAAAGAACAGCACCTGGGGAATCTGCGGTACGTACTGCTGCGCCATGCCGTTCGGGCTCCTCGCCAGTTCGTCGGCCGCGGTGCCGATCGCCTGAAGGGAATCGGGTGCGCCGAGAAGGAAGTTGTGCTGCATCGCGTCGGGGTTGGTGAAGACGATCTCCACGAGCTGTCCCGGAGTGACGCTCAGTTCCGTCTTGTCGAACTTCATCTCTCCGGGCGTGACGGTCAGCCGGATCACGACATCCGGCGCCGCCTTGACCACCTGCTCGGGCAGCGTGCCTGTCGTGGGCGCGGGCGTCGCCGCGTAGGCCACGTGCGACGCGAGCTCGCCGGGCTTCATGTAGAGCGCTCCTGCATTCGTCTGCCGTTCGACGCGATATCGCCAGGGGCCGGCCAGAGCCGCGCGCGTCTCTCCTGCCTGCACGAACATCGTCTCGGGGGTCCCGAGGAAGCCGCCGTCGTTGCGATTGTTCGTGATCCGGACCGTGACCGTGTTTGCACCGGGCTTCAGGACACCCGCCGGCAATTCGTATGCGGGCGGTAAGTTGCCACGGCCGCCACCAGCCGCTGGAGCCGCCGCCCCGCCGCGGCCGCGCCCTTGCCCGCGTCCATCGGGGCAGGCGGGGGCGGCGGAGCAACGACCTGACTCAGCGAGATGCCGTTGACCCAGATTTCAGCGGTGTTGCTGATACGTCCGACCGACAACGTGCCGGCCGGGGCACCCTGGGGCGCATCGAACGTTCTCGTGAACCACACGACGCCGTCGAAATCCGGAAGTCCGCGCGCCTCCCAGTTTCCCGGCACCTGCATCTCTTTCCAGTCCGCCGCCAGCGCCGCGGTGTCAGGGCTCCGCCAGTCAGGCTTGGTCGCGCCCATGCGAAGCGAGACCGGCAGTGAGTTGGCCGGAACGGCCTTGGGGTCGCCTTTGTATTCGGTGAGGAATCCAGCCCTGTGCCGGTTGGCGGCGATGAACATCGCCCGGCTCAGCCAGCGATCGCTGTACGTGTCGGTATCGGCGCTCGCCTTGTAGAGCAGACGGCCGACTTCGGGGGACGCCGGAACATCGGCGAGAGCAAGAATGACCGCCAGCCGTGTGTGCAGATCGCGATCCTGCAGGAGTCCCGCGGACCCGATCGCATTGGCCGATTCCACGGTCTTCGGCAGAACCATCGCCGCCGCCTTCCGCACACCAGGCGCCGGATGTTTGAGCGCCTCCACCGCGGCCGTCCCCGCTTCAGTGGTCAGACTCGAAATCTCGCCCAGGCCGTGCAGCGTCCACAGGGCGTGCAGCGCGCCGCCGTTCAACCCGAGCTCGTCAACGGACTTGTTTCTCACGAGCGCGATGAGCTGCGGCACGACATCCTTCTGACCCCGCTCGATCAGCAGGCGCTGCGCGTGCAGGCGCCACATCATGTTGTCCGACGACAATCCGCTCACGAGGCTGGCCGCGTTCGTCCTCGACAGCACGAGCTTCTTCGCCGGCGGGGCGTTGCGATAAACGACGCGGTAGATGCGGCCGCGTGATTCGTCGCGCATCGACGTTTCGTAGGCGTTGCCGGCGCCGTTGCTGAAGCCTTCAGGCGTCGGGTTGTGCTGCGCGATGAAGTTGTACCAGTCCGAGACCCACACGGCGCCGTCGGGACCGACCTGCGCCTGCACCGGCGCGACCCACTCCTCGGCGCCCGCGAGGAGGTTCCAGCCATCACGGGTGACGAACCCGGCGCCCTGCTTTTCGATGATCCCCTGGCCGATCAGGTGCGCGGTCGGCTCGTTGATGAACGCAATGCGGTTCCAGGACCTGCTTCGGGAACGAACGCGCCGTGTAGAGCTGATGGCCGGCGCCCGCCGTGAAGCCGCCGAACACGTCCACCTGACGGATGTACGGGGTGATGAAATGCGCGTTGTAGAACTGCGCCGCGCTCTGGTATCCAGCGCCGACCCCGCGACCACCGCCGGGCGGCATCGGCAGCCCCTGCACGCCCTCGAAGTACTTGTTCGGAATGGCTACGTAGAAGCTCGGATCGTTGTTGGCCGTCGAGCCGAACACGTCGAACGTCTCCGACATGCCAATCCCCCACGTGTTGTTCGTGGAGCCGGTCACGTACTGGAAATCGCTGCCGTCGGGCTTGAACTTGAACATACCCTGGCCGAACTGCATGTCCCGGTCGTTCATCTTGCCGTTGAAGCCGGAATAGCCGACCGTGCCCCAGATGTAGTTGTCGTGGCCGTACATCAGGTTCGATGGGCCGGCGTGCGTGTCGCGGATCCCCACCCGGTGCTCAGGATCTGGCGGGTGTCCGCCTTGTCGTCGCCGTTGGTGTCCTTCAGGAACAGCATGTGCGGCGCGGCAGAGACGACGACCCCGCCGTTGGCGAAGACGAGGCTGGTCGGCAGGTTGAGATGCTCGGCGAAGACCGTGTATTTGTCGGCGCGGCCGTCGCCGTTGGTGTCCTCGACGATCTTGATGCGATCGTCGCCCGGCGAGCCGTTGAGCACGACGTTCGGATAGTTGATCGCTTCGATGATCCACAGCCGCCCGCGCTCGTCGAAGTTGAACGCGATCGGCTCGATGATGTTCGGCTCGCTGGCAAAGAGCTCGAGCTTGAACTCCGCCGGCACGTGAATGAACTTCATCGAGTCGTCTGGCGTAAAGGGCAGCTGATACTTCGGCGCCGGATCGCGGCGCTCGTAATTCGGCACGATGAACGTGTCGACGTAGGCGACGTCGGGCATCTTGAGCTCGACCCACGCGCGGCGCGCCGGTTCGTCGACGACCCATGCCGTCCCCTGCTCGATCAGCTTGTGGAAGCCCGGATTGCCCCAGGTCCGTTGATCGTGGCCGTATGCGGTGTAGAACACCCGTCCCTTGCCCTGGGTCCGCACCCACGTATAGGGTTCGCGTCCTTTTTCGTCGACGCGCTCCATGAGCACCGTGCGGTTGGCCGTGTTGTGCTTCGCGTGCACGTAGGTCTCGTCCCAGGTGCTGAACGGCTTCAACCCCTGCATGACGGGATGGTTCGGCTGGACGATCTCGGCGGTGAACTCGCCGGTGCCGTGCCGCTGGAATTCCCCGCCGACCATTGAGATATACGGCGCCGAGCTCGTGAACATGGCCGACGCGGAATGGATCGCCACCAGGCCCTTGCCGCTCTCGACGAACGCCAGGAGAGCTTTCTCCTGTTCGGGCGTCAGGGTCTCGTGGTTGCCATAGATCATCAGCGCGTCGTAGTGCGCCAGCTTCTCCGGCGTCAGCGCCTCGGCCGGCGTCAGCACGTGCGTCAACTGGATGCCGCGGCGGGCGAGTGGCGACGCGAGCAGCGGATACATCGCGGGCGACGGATGCGGTTGCGCCTGATCGTGGCCGAGGAACAACACCCGGAGCGGTCTCGCGTCCGCCTCGCGCGCCGCCGCCGGTCGAGCCGGCGCGCGTTGCGCGGTCCCGCTCTGCGCGAACGCCGTCAATCCAGCCGCCGTGAGGATGGCCGCACCAGCAAGGTAGGACCACACCCGCCTCGAACGAGGAACGCTCAAACCCATCGTGTAAGACCTTTCAATGCGACGCCCGTGTCAGGGGTCGACCAGACATTCTAGGCTGGAACTGAATCCGATTCGGCGCTGGCCGGAACCGCTTCCATGTCGCGCGTCTGTGTACTACGCCATCCACACCCGGTCAAGCGGCAGGCGTGCGGCGAAACGCGCCGCGGCACGTGCAAAGAGCTCTCGGCGAGCCTCGACCATTGTCACGAGCGCTGGTCCGTTGGCTTGTAGTCGACCCGGTTGCCTGTCCCGCTTGCCTGTCCCGCTTGCCTGTCCCGGTTGCCTGTCCCCCGTCGATCAGGATCCGGAAATCAGCGAGATGGCGCCGAGCGACATCAACGGCTGCGTCGTGGCTTGGGGATTCTTGAAGAGAAAGTACAGGTCGTGGATGCCGGCCGCCGGCTTGATGTCCACGACCAGCGCGCCGCTCGCCGTACGGCGCGGACCGGTCTGGGGTGCAGCTGCCGCCGCTGGCGCCGGCGTCGCGCCGCCGGCCGCCTGAATCTCGGTGGCCGTCGGCCCGCCGCGACCGCCGCCGACCGCGACGGGGACCTGGCCGATCACGGGTCCGGTCGGTGAATCGAGGCGGACCTCGATGGTCCCCCCCACCTGCCCGCCGCGCGCCGCAGCCTGCACCATCAGCTCGAGCCGGCTGACACCCGTCAGGTCCAGACCCTTGTAGCCGATATGCGAGTTCGCTCTCGGAATGATCGAGCCGGCGGCGCCGCGCGTGGGCCCGAGCATGATGCCCTGCTGGATCTCCGCCTGCTGAGGTCCGAGGCGCGGGCTCCGCAGCACCGTCATCGCCTCGCTCGTCAGCGCGGGCAGATCGCCGGCGCCTTTGTCGGAATAGATCGCGCGGACGATGAGCGAGCCGCGGCCGTTGTCCCCTTCGGGGATCGCCGGCGTGATCGTGCCCTGCAGCGGAACCGATGACAGCCGCTTGTCGTTCACGCTCAGCATGTACTCGGCCATCGTCTGGGCTTCGTGAACGGTGATCAACGGATGCGCCGGCATGTTCTCCTGGCCCCACACCCCGGTACCGCCCGTTCGGATCTTGCCGGCCAGCTGTTTCAGCGTGGCCGCGTCCGGCTTGTATTTCTCGGCCAGCTGCACGAACGAGGGCCCGCGCGACTTGGCTTCACGATTGTGGCAGACTGCGCAGTCGCTGCCGGCGATCAGCGCCTTCGCCACCGCGAAGCGCGTGGTCGGATCCACTTTGGCCTGCGGCTGCCGCACTTTCGACGCGTCGAACCCTTCGGGAACGTAATCGATGCTGAGCGCCACCTGGTCGGCAGGAATGCGGCCGGCGGCCAGCGTTCCATCTTCGCGGTCGCTGACCTGGACGGCGTAGGTGAGCGGCGCCCCGGGCGTGAAGAACGTCCTGTTCGTCGCCTTGACGTCGAGGGAGACCGCTGGGGGCGTGTTGCCCGCGATGATGTCCAGCGACGCCGTGGCCTTGCCGCCGGCGGAATCGGTCACCGTCAGGGTCGCCGCATACGTGCCCTTTCTGTCGAACGCGACCGTCGGACTGGGCTGCTTGATGACGCGCGGCTCGCCGCCCTCCGCTGACTCGATGGTCCACTCGTAGGCGAGCCGATCCCCGTCGGGATCGCTGCTGCCGGCCGACGAGAACGCGACCTTGAAGGGCGGGATGCCGCCGGTTCGATCCGCGGCGACCGACACCGATGGATTGCGGTTGCCGCCGTTGTACTCGATTCTGACCAGCTGCGAGTCAGCGCTCTTCGCAAACCAGGTGCTGCCGTAATCGAGGACGTACAGATCGCCTTCCGGACCGAACTTGATGTCGATCATTTCGGAAGGCCGATAGCTAGGCAGGAAGCGCTCCATCGACTTGTACGCGCCGTCGTCGCCGATCGTGATCGCCAGGATCCAGCCGCGGGAAAGATCCGCGGCGAACCACTTGCCCTCGTAATACTCGGGAAACGCTCGCGGCGCGTTCGGGAAATCCGCACGGCGGAAGATCGGACCGCCGGTTGCCGAACGCCCGCCGCTCCCGAGCTCCGGGTACTTCTCGGAAGGCGCGTAGGGGTAGGCGATGAACGCGGGCTGCGCCGGCGGCAGCTCTTTGAGGCCGGTGTTGTTCACCGAGGCATTGACTGGCTTCTTCGGGTCCTTCGGCGCGAGCGGCGTGTCCTTGGAATAGTCGAAGTACGGATACGCGCGGTTCTCGCCGATGAAGTACGGCCACCCGAAGAAGCCTGGCCCCTTTGCCTGGTTCAGCTCGTCGTAGCCTCGCGGTCCGAGCTCGGAGTCCTCGTTCGCATCCGGACCGACTTCGCCCCAGTAGATGTAGCCGGTCTTGCTGTCGATCGACACGCGCCACGCGTTCCGGAGCCCCATCGTGTAGATCTCGGGGCGGGTGCCGGGCGTTCCCGGAGGAAACAGGTTGCCCTTGGGAATCGTGTAGGTGCCGTCGGGCTCGGGGTGAATGCGCAGGATCTTTCCGCGCAGGTCGTTGGTGTTCGCCGCGCCGCGCTGATCGTCCCAGCTGGCCCGGCCTGGCCGCTCGTCGGTCTGCGCCCCGGTCGAGTTGCTGGTGTTGTTGCCGACGGTCATGAACAGATTGCCCTGCGCGTCCCACGTCATGCCGCCGCCGGTGTGGCAGCACTGCTCGCGCTGCACGCCGTACTCGAGCAGCACCTTCTTGGACTCATCGTCCAGCATGTCGTTTTTCAGATCCCACCGCGCCAGCACGTGCTTGGCGACGGCCGGATCCGCGTAGAGCATGTAGACCCACCCGTTCTTCTCGAAGTTCGGATCCAGCGTCAGGCCGACGAGCCCTTCCTCGGCCTCGCGCTGTACGCCTGCGGCGTTGGTGTACTTCGTGTTGACCGGGATTTCCGCGATGAGCTTGGTGGTCTTGGTCGCCGGGTCGTAGGCCTTGAACGCCCCTTTGCGCTCGATGATGTAGACCTTGCCGCTCCGGGTGACGGCAAAGGCCATCGGCTCGTCGAGCTCGCCGGGCGGCACGAGCACGACCGGCGTGAAGCGGTTGTCGTCGGGCCTGGCTGTCGGGTCCGCCGCGGCGCGGTTTCTCGCGACCGCCGTCCCTGAGGGCTGCTGCCCGCCGGCGAACGGCACGGCGACCGCCAGGACCAGCGCGACGAGCGTCCCTTTCCAGATGTGAGAACCGTAAACAGTGCCGGGCATCGTCCTCGGTCGCGACCCGCTTGCTCAGCGCACCACGGCTTCGCCGTGCTCGTCGATCTGCAGCCGCGGCGGCTCGTCGGCAACGAGCGATTCGAACTCGCGCCTGAACTCGTCGAGCGACAGCTGCACGGTGCTGGCGAGCTTGGCCAGCTGATGCGGGTCCTCGAAATCGTCCTTGCGAAGCCGGATCATGTAGCGGCGCGCAATGGCGTAGCGGGTCGACGCGATGTCCACCATACGAACCCGCGACCGTCCGGTGTTCACGTCGGTCATTTCGGTGAATGGCACGGGGATGAAGTGGCTGCCCTGCATCGAGATCATCGCAGCGGTTCCTCCCGCGATCAGGTACTTCGCTGCGCAGTAGCCGAGGTCGCGCGTGTATTCCATGTCGAGCGGAATCGGATCCGCGCAGCGGAGCTCGTAGCCGATGTTCTTCGCGGCGATGGTCGTCTTGATCTTCAGGTCGCGGAGCCGCGCCTGCACCTGCGCCTTGAGAATCTCGCCGAGATTGACTTCGGCGATCCGCAAGTGCCCGTGGCTGTCGCGCTCGACGTCCTGAACGCCGGCGAGATCCTCCTCGGCGATGTCGAGGACCACGCCTTCGGCGATGACCGCGACGCCGTCGCGCCGTCCCTCGCTCAGCCGCTTGATGATCGCCCCCGCCAGGGTATCGACGATCGTCTTGAGCCGGATCGGCGACGGGAATTCCTCGGAGATCAGCGTCAAGGTAGTGCCGGCGGCCTTGCCAATGCCGAGCGCGAGATGCCCGGCCTTGCGGCCCATGGCGATGACGAAGTACCAGCGCGAGGTCGTCTTCGCGTCGACCATCAGGTTCTTGACGATCTCCGCCCCGTAGTGCCGCGCCGACTGGAAGCCGAACGTGTCGACGTGATCGGGCAGGTACAGATCGTTGTCGATCGTCTTCGGCACGTGGACGACGCGAATCGCGCCGGCGGCATGGCGCTCGAGCATCATCGCGGAGTACGCGGTGTCGTCCCCGCCGATGGTGATGAGCTGCGACACGTTCAGCCGCAGGAGCGACGTCAGCGTGTTCTCGAGCAGCTTCGGATCCTTGGTCGGATTGGCGCGCGCGATGCCGAGGTGCGAGCCGCCACGGAAGTGGATCCGGCTGACGTTCTCGATGGTGAGCGGCGTCACGTGATCGATATCGCCCTGCATCAGCCACTCGAACCCGTCGCGGATGCCGACGACTTCGAGGCCTTCGAGCCTGGCCCGGATGGTCGCCGCCCCGATGACGCTGTTGATGCCCGGCGCCGGCCCGCCGCCGACCAGAATCGCGAGTCTGTTATGGTGATCCACGCTTTCCTGCCTTGTCGGCCGGTGATGCCGACGTACCCTCGCGGGCCTCAGCCGCACGCACCGGGTGATCCGGTGTTTGTGACGTCTGCGACGGCCGATCGCCGGGAGGCGTGTTGACGGGATCGTCGCAATAGTGGCGACGAACGCGGTCAGGATGCGATGGCATCAGCAATCTCTCTCGGGGAAATGGCCCTGATGATTCTCATGCTGCAATCGATTGCAGATCCTGAATCATGCAGCGCGGCCGCCACAAGGCGGCCGCATCGGTGAAACGGTTCACGAAAAGAGGCTGGCGCGAGGCGGGCCCCCGCGCCGCCCCGTCGGACGCCCTTACAGCGTCTTCGTATCCGAGATCCCGAAGCCCTGACGATACTCACGCCGCAGCAGCTGCTCGCCTTCGAGCGGCTGATCGCTCGTTGCGACCGAGTTCGTGATCTTCATGTTCGCGCCGTCGTAGTGAATCTTCTGTCCGGCGCGCAACGCGACGATGCCGAGCAGCATGACTTCGGTGAGCGGCGCCGCATATTCGAACGGCGAAGAGATCTCGGCCGATCCCTTGATCGCTTCCACCCAGTTCATCTCGTGCTCTTCATGCGCCACGCGCTGCAGTTTTACCGGGGGCGCGGGCGGCGTCACTTTCTCGCCGCCGATGAAGAATCGCGGATCCGCGCCGTAGGTGTCCTGAATCAGCTTGCCCTTCGATCCGACGTACATCAGACCGCCACCGGGGTTCATCCGCTCGTCGCCGATGTCGTCCGACTTGGGAGGCAGGAGGCCGCCGTCGTACCACGTCAGCTTGACCGCCGGCAGATTGCCTCGCGTTGGGAACTCGTAATAGGTCGTGGTCGCGTGCGGATACGACGCGCCGTTGAATGGCGTCGACAACGTCTCCACCGTGGTCGGATACCCGAGGTTCAGCGCCCAGAACGGATGATCGACGAGGTGCGCTCCCATGTCGCCGAGCGCGCCCTGTCCCCAATCCACCCAGCCGCGCCAGTTGAACGGGTGATAAATCGGATGGTAATCAATCTGCGGCGCCGCGCCGAGGAACAGATCCCAGTCGAGATCGTTCGGCATCGGGTAATTACCGACGAACGCCGCCGCGAGCCTTTGCTCCACGTCACGTCCACTCCACGCAATCGGACGTTTCGGATTCTCGACCAGCGGCTTCGGACGCGGCACGCCCTGCGGCCAGTATCCGAGCGGCCGATTCGTCCAGACGTGCACCTCGCGAATCTCGCCGATGGTGCCGGCGGCAATGTGCTCGACCGACGTCCGCGAGTCGTCCAGAGAGTGTCCCTGGTTCCCCATCTGCGACACGATCTTGCGGTCCTTGGCTTTCTTCGCGAGAACGCGCGCTTCCTCGACGGACCAGCACAACGGCTTCTGCACGTAGACGTGCTTGCCGAGATCCATCGCCATGCAGGCGATCGGCGCGTGCATGTGGTCGGGCGTGGCAATGACGACCGCGTCGATGTCCTTCTGCTTCTCGAGCATCTGGCGGTAGTCGCGGTACTTCTGCAGTTTCGGCAGGTTCTGCGACACGAAGCGCTTGAGGTTGTCGCGGCCGTTCTGCGCGGCCCGGCGCGCATTCGCCTGCTCCTGGGCCGCCGAGGGCTGCGAACGCGCCGCCGTGCCGCCCCCGCGCGGACCGGTGGGAACCGCGGCGTTCGCCTGGGTCTCGAATTCCTTGATCCTGGACGCCATGAGCGAGTCGTGCACGTCGCAGAAGGCGACGAGGTTCTGGCTCATCAACGCCCGTGCGTTGCTGGCACCCATGCCGAAGCCGATCACCGCGATATTGACGGTGTCGCTCGGCGCCTGAATCCCATGGCCCAGGACATGCCGCGGCACGATCGTCAGCGCCGCCCCGGTGCCTGCCACTGTGCCCACAAATTTCCGTCTGGTGATGTCGCCCATTGCGTGCCCTTTCTGCAAGATGCGGAGGCTGGCTGATCGGTCCGGCCGACCGATCATTCTACATTTTTCACGTGCTGTCGTGCCACGTTTCACGTGCTACGGTGCCACGTCCTACGTGCGCACGTGCTTATCGTCCTACGTGCTACGGGCTACGTGCTTGGTGCGCACGTGCAGGCGTGCTCGTGCTACGTGCTACGTGCCTCCCCACTGCGGCTCAGGTGCGATTTCGCGCCGTGGCCAGAGCGCCAATGTAAAAAGCCGCCACGAGAGCCAGCAGGAGACTGAATCCAGTAATGAGGGAGAGGTATTCGGCGACTCCGCCAACCATCGCGCCGAGGAGGTTGGTGCCGAAATCGCGGGGCAGCGAGGTCGAGCGTTTGATGGCGGAGCCGAACAGCAGGCCGGCGCACAGGATCGGGCTGAACATCAGGACGGCATAGAACATCGACTCGGCGGCGCGGCTCTCGAACGTCACGCGGCCGACCGGGATCAGCACGTTGAGCGCCAGCAGCCCGATCAGGACGGCGCCGACGAGCCATCGGCGGCGAATCTCCACTCGCGACACAATGAAGTTCGCGGCGAGCGCCATGCTCAGCACGGCGGCAATCGCCAGCGAGGCCACCACCCAGGTCGAGCCCCACAGCAGCGCGAACTGGATGATCGCCTTCGTTTCGAGCAGCATGAATCCCGCACCGAGGAAGAAGAACTCCCAGGACCAGGCGCCACGCTGCCCGCGCAGCGTCCACAGCACGGCTCCGGCCGAGACGGCGAGAATGAGCGCTAGCGCGGCGAGGTAGTGCCGGGGCACGTGTCGCGTGTGGAGATACAGGAACGGCCAGTCGTCCGTGGCCGGTTCGACAGAGGCGTCGCGCACGTGGATGCGCGCGGGGCTCGGCTCGGACGACTGGTTGTACGCGGCGACGCGGTCGGGCACGACCGGATCGCTCGTCAGCGTCGCCAGGCGCGGACCGGCCAGAATCACGCCGAGATACGCGCGCGCTTCGTGGACGTGTACCCGCGGCTCGCTCTCGAAGCCTCTCGCGGCAATATTGGCGAGCCGGTCCACCAGCCACTTCTCGCGGAAGTAGTTGTAGACGACGAGCAGACCGTCGGGCTCGAGCCGATCGCGGACCGCGCGGAACGATTCCTCGGTGAACATGTAGCTCTCGAGCCGGACGCCCGAGAAGCTCGACTGCAGCGTCAGCGAATCGATCAGCGCGAACACCACCAGGTCGTATTTTTTCCGCGTCGTCCGCAGGAAATGCCGCGCGTCGTCGTTGATCACCGTGACGCGAGGATCGTCATACGGGTGATCGGGATGGAGCTGCCGGCCGAGCCGGATGATGGTGGGGTCGATCTCCACGGCATCGACATGCCTGGCGCCATGCGCCAATGCGGCGGCGACGTCGGTGCCGGATCCCGCGCCGAGAATCAGCACGTTCTCGAACGTGTCACCAAACGCCGTGTACGGCCATGTGTAGAAGTATTCCTTGTGCGCGACCGGGGCCATCGACTGGTGAAAGATGTTGTTCACCTCGATGACGGTGTCAGCGCCCTCCTGGCCGACCGTGATTTTGTAGTACGGCGACCAGAGCGCGCCGCGCGCCATGATCTGGACGAGCACGAGCGCGACCGCCAGGAGCGCGATGTCGACCACGATGGCCGCGCGCGCCACGGGCCGGCGCGGGACAGGCCGAGCGTTCTCGGGGCCCGCGGCCACGACACCTGCAGCGGGCTCGGGCAGAATGAGCAGCGGAATCGCCGCCGCAAACGCGATCGCAAACCAGACGACCGGCGACAACTCGAGCCACGAAATCAGCCCGAACGCCGCCACTCCGGCCAGACTCCCGGCGACGTTCAACGTGTAGCCCCTGAGCGGCGCCACAGGCGCCATCTCGCGCGCCATGCGCTGCGCCGCCGTCGCAAGCAGCGCCGCGACCGCTACGAACAGCAGCGGTAACAACAACGTGGTCTCGACGGCGACGACCGGTTCCGCGGTGCCGCTGGTGAAATAGATGCTGCCGGACGTCGGCAGCGCGACCTCGAGCCGGAACTCGTAGACCACGCCGATGACCGCGGCGGTCAGCACCGGAAACCACGCGAACAACCGCACCCGGGCCGGCGCCAGCAGGCAGCCGACCCCGATGCCGAGAAAGCTCGCGAGCAGGATGAAATTGGAAAAGTACGCGAGCAGCCGGATGTAAGCAGGCATCCAGCGAATGAGGGCGATTTCGACGAAAAGAACCAGGAACGAGGCGAGGAATATCAGCAGAGTGGCACCGATGAATGGTTCAAAGGTTCAGGGGTTCAGAGGTCAGGGGTTCGGGTTCAAAGGTTCAGGAGTTCAAGGTTCAAGAGGGTTCAAGGGTTCAGAGGTTCACGTCGGTTCAGGATCGAGCCTCCGAACGTCTGAACTCCTGAACCCGAACCCATGAACCCTTGAACCCTTGAACCCCTGAACCCACAGAGTTACTTAACGGTCAGCGTCCCCCGCATCTGTGCCTGGAAGTGACCAGGGAACGAGCAGAGATACGTGTAGTCGCCAGGAGCGGTCGGCGCCTTGAACGTGACTTCGACCGTCTCTCCCGCGCCCGCGAGGGTTGTGTTCGCGATGATCTGCGCCTTCATCTCGGGGGGAATGAAGTCGGTCGTCCGGGCAAGGGCGGCGGCGTTGACGAACTTCAGCGTGTCCGCGGCCTTGGCGAGGAGCACGAAGTTGTGCGCCATCGCGATCTTCGGCATGGCGCCCTTCGACATCAGCCGGACCCGGATCTGCTCGCCAGGCTTGGCCGCGATCGTCTGCACGCTGAACTTCATGTCGTCGGTGCCGATGATTTCGACCGTGCGGACGCCTTTGGCGTCAGGCTTGGCGGCAGCGCCGGCGGGTGGCGGCGGCACTTTCTTATCGGCGGTCTGCACGGCGGACGACGCGAGATTTCGGCGTCGCCGGGGTCTGCGCCAACGCGACGAGCGGCGCCGACGCTATCAGAATCGAAGCAAGCCAGGGCTGGTACATGTCAGGTCCTCGTTGAAACGTCCGGCCACCAAGGCCGGAACCCAGTGATACGGAGTTGGTGCGAATCGGGGGACTACGCCGGCCATTCGAGTGTCTCCGGGATGGCCGAAGCGGCGTCGGAGACACACCAATATTCTACGCTGACCCGTGAGGCCGCCGGTATCCACAGGTACGCCGGCGTGTCGAACAGCCTTCCACGATCGACCATTTGCCGGCGTGATTCGGGGAACGGCGAGACGCCGAATTCCATGCCGCGCGTGATCGTCTCGCCGTTCCAGGGCGCGTGCGTCCGGCTCAGGTTTTCTTCCCAGATCCCGAGCCAGGGAAAGTCCTCGCGCCGCCAGACGTAGCCGAAGACGAGCTTGACGTCCGGCGAAAACGCCAGGAAGAACGCGTGCGGCCGCGCCGGGTCCATCAGGTGAGCGGTATAGGCGCTCGAGACGGGAGCATTCGTATAGACGCGCAGGTCGGCCGTTCCGCCATCGATTCGGGGGGCGTCGGGCCAGTCGAAGTCCGCCGCCGGGCGCAGGTAACTCGCCGTGCCGAATTCGCTCTCGTAAACGCGGGAGCGTCCGGCGGAGGCTCGGAACTCCGTCACGCCCTTACGCAGAAACGGCGGCCCGAGCGTGACGTGCTGGGTCCAGCCGACAGGCCGATCCGTGCCCCCGAGGTTGTACACGCTCTCGCGAACCCGGACGCGCCGGCCTCGCAGTTCGATGCGCCGCTCGACCTGCAGTTCGGCCAGGGGGAGGTGCGCGTTCATCACGAGCTCGTCGCCCCGTTCGTGGACGTGGATGTCGTAGCTGACGAGCGACGCTTCGCCATGGACCGGCAGCCCGACGGCCGCTTCCTGCTCAGACGGCCCGCCGAAGATGTCGAGACAGAGGTTGTGCCCCATGATCCCGGCGAGCAGATTGGCATCCACGTCGGCGCCATACCGATCGCGCCGCGCGCGGCCGAAACTGGATGGCTCGAGCGACGGCCATGGCGGTGTCCACAGCGGATTCACGCCGGCGGCCTTGTCGTGGATCTCGGCGATGTGACCGCCTTCGACCAGAACGGTGACGCGAAGATCGTCGTTCTCAATCGTCGAGGCGCGGCGGCCGCGATAGCTCGTTGACATGGACGTTGTCATCGGCGGCTATTCTATGCGGGCGAGTCATGAAGGTCTGGGCACGCATCCAGCCGATCGCCCATCGAGCGGGCATTTCGCGGCGCGCAACCCGCGCAATCGCCAGCAGATCCCCGGAAACCGTGCCGCGCGCGTTTGCCTGTCCCTCTTGCCTGTCCCCTTTGCCTGTCCCCCTTGCCGGTCCCCCCTGCGGCACCCACGCGTTCTGCAGGTCGAAATGCTCTTGAACTGCTGCCGTCCGGAAAGGTATCGTCCGGCGTCTTTTTCACGAGGATTCTCAATCGATGATCAAGCGTTCCGAGGTTCAGGAAGCACTCGATGCCGGCGGCGGTCTGCTCCGCCTGGAGCCGAGCTGGGTGCCGCGGTCCTTCATGGTCCCGGGCCGTCGTCTCAAGCTTCATCCGGACGACGTCTATGCGCTCGGCGGCCACCGCGGCGGCATCAACGAGAGGTGGTTCTCCTCGACCACCAATGCGGACAACGGCCCGGGCACGCCAGCCGACGAAGGGCTCAGCTACGTGCGCCGGTCCAGCGGCGCGAGGTTCCTGCTCAAGGACGCCGTCGACCAGGCGGGCGATCTGCTGCTCGGCAAAGCGGTCATGGAACGGGAGAAGGGCTGGAATCTGTTGTGCAAGTTCTTCGACAACCTCGGCGCGATTCCGCACCACATGCACCAAAGCGACGAGCAGGCCAGGCTGCTCGGCCGGAAGGGCAAGCCGGAGGCGTACTACTTCCCGCCGCAGTACAACGAGACGTTCAACGCCTTCCCCTATACGTTCATGGGCCTCGAGCCGGGCACGACCAAAGCCGACGTGCGCCGGTGCCTGGAGAACTGGAACCGCGGTGACAACGGCATCACCTTCCTCTCGAAGGCCTATCGACTCGAACCGGGCACCGGCTGGCAGATCAATCCACGGATCCTTCACGCGCCCGGCTCGCTCGTGACCTACGAGCCGCAGGTGAACAGCGATGTGTTCGCGATGTACCAGTCAGAGGTCGACGGCCGGATCGTGCCGTGGGATCTGCTCGTCAAGGATGTCCTGCCCCAGCACCACACGGATCTCGACTACATCGTCGAGATGCTCGACTGGGACGCGAACGTCAACCCGAGCTTCGGCGCCGACAACCGGGTCTTCCCGAAGCACGTGAAGAGCGCCGCGGCGGGCGCCGACGACGGATATCAGGAGTTGTGGGTGTGCTACGGCACGCAGTGGTACTCGGCAAAGGAACTGACCGTTCAGCCGAAGCGCACCGTCACGGTCAAGGACGGCGCCGCGTACGGCATCATCGTCACCCAGGGCTACGGCCGGTTCGGCAAGCTGGCCGTGTCGACGCCGTCGATGATCCGCTTCGGCCAGTCGACGGAGGACGAGCTCTTCGTGTCAGCCGACGCGGCGGCCAACGGCGTGACGATCGAGAATCTCAGTGAATCGGATCCGCTCGTGCTGCTGAAGCATTTTGGGCCGGGAAATCCGGATGCCGAGGGGTTGCGGCGAAGAAGTAGTAGTGGCGAGCTTGAATGGCATAGAGGGGTAATTCGGAACGCCATGTTCGCATTTCTTAGTGCGCGTGGGGCCCCACCCCCACGCGCTTTACGCGCTTCGCGCGACGCCCTTCGGGCTTGCCGCCGCTTCGCGGCGGCCTGGAGCCCTTCGAAGAGGCAACCGGCCGGAGGCCGGTCTTCGCCTGGGGGTGGGGCCCCAGGCGAGCTCGCGGGGGTGGGGCCCCGAGAGCAACACGAAAAAGCAGACTGAGAGTTGATAGCAACCAGACGCAGAAAAAATACAAACATGCACAAATACCCAGCTCTTCATAATGCAATGTGGCCCGGGCTCGTGGGCAAGGGAGGCCCCGGGGCCGAACCGCCGATCGATCTCGACACGATGCTCGACAAGACCGCGGCGGCAAGCGTCAACGGCGTCAAGTTCGATGGCGTCGACCTCTTTCTCTTCGATCCGCACGTCAGTATCGACTCCTCGGACGATGACCTGAAGCGGCTGGCCGAGAACATCGGCCGGCGCAATCTCGTGGTCGGATCGCTCGTGGCGCCGGTCTGGCCGCCGACAGGAGGGGGATCGGCCATGGGCAGCGAAGATGAGCGCAAGTCCTTCGTGACCCAGGTGCGCAAGGCCTGCGCGATCGGGAAGAAGCTGAAGGAGCTCGGCATCCGCAAGTATGGCGTCGTCCGGATCGATTCGGCCGCCAGCCCGGCGGACTGGGCCAAGGATCCGGCCGCCAACACGAAGAAGATCGCCGATACGTTCCGGCAGGCTGCCGACGTCGCCGAGGGATATGGCGAGCGTCTCGCCGCCGAGGGAGAGATCTGCTGGGGCGGCATGCACAGCGTGAAACGCAACGTCGAATTGCTCGAACAGGTCGGCCGGCCCCAGACCGTCGGGTTCCAGGCCGACATGGCGCACACGCTGCTCTTCACGATGGGGTACAACGCGCCCGACGACCGCATCCTGCCGGAGAACTTCGACTGGTCCGATCGCAACACGCTGGACGCCGGACTGCAGAAGATGACCAACGCGCTGCGGCCGTGGACGATCGATTTCCACGTCGCCCAGAACGATGCCACGGTCAAGGGGTCCGGCTCGCACGACAAGACCGGACGACACTGCCAGCCGCTCGATCCGAACGGCAAGCTCGATATCGTGCCGCACGCCGGCCTCTGGCTCCGGGACGAGAGCGGCAAGGTAACCCGCAAGTTCCAGCACATCTGCTGGGACGGCTGCATGTTCCCGAACGCCGTGATGGGCGAGCAGAAGACCTGGAACGACATTCTCGGAGTGATGGTGGCTGTGCGCAACGCACACGGGTGGGATTAGGTGGATCTAGACGGGACTGGGGACTCGGGGCTTGGGACTGGGAGCGTACGCGGCATTCGGGACGGTAGGCTGCGCCGAAGGCGCGGCAAGGCCAAAGGCCGTCGCGCGAAGCGCGTGAGCGCGTGGGGGTGGGGCCCCACGCGCATCAAAAAATGCAGACACGCTGCTACTAATCACACATAGCTATGAAAACACTAAATATCGGCTTGGTCGGCTACGGCTTCATGGGGCGCACGCACTCCAACGCGTTTCATCAGGCGCCCCGCTACTTCGATCTGCCCTATCGGCCGGTGCTCAAGGCCGTGGCCGCGCGCAATGAAGAGCGGGTCAAGAAGTTCGCCGCGAACTGGGGCTACGAGTCGTACGAGACCGACTGGCGGAAGCTCGTCGAGCGCAAGGACATCGACGTGGTCGACATCGCCAGCCCGAACGACACCCACCAGGAGATCGCGATAGCGGCGGCCAGGGCCGGCAAGATGGTGATGTGCGAGAAGCCGCTCGGGCGTACGGCCACGGAAGCCGAAGCGATGGTGGCGGCGGTGGAATCCGCGGGCGTCCCGAACACGGTCTGGTACAACTACCGGCGAGTTCCGGCGGTCACCCTGATCAAGCAGCTGCTCGACGAGGGGAAGCTCGGCCGCATCTTCCACTATCGCGCGAAATTCCTCCAGGACTGGACCATCTCCCAGGATCTGCCGCAGGGTGGTGAAGGGCTCTGGCGCCTCGACGTGGCGGTCGCCGGCAGCGGCGTGACCGGCGATCTGCTCGCGCACAACATCGACACCGCGCTCTGGCTGAACGGGCCGATTGCCGAAGTCTCGGCGATGACCGAAACGTTCATCAAGGAGCGCAAACACAACCTGACCGGCAAGGTCGAACCGGTCGGCATCGACGATGCGAGCGCGGTGCTGTGCCGGTTCGAGAACGGCTCGCTTGCAACGTTCGAGGCGACGCGCTACGCGCGCGGCCACAAGGCGCTCTACACGCTGGAGATCAACGGCGAGAAGGCGTCGGCATTCTGGGACCTGCACGATCTTCACCGGCTGCAGTACTTCGATCACCGCGACGAAGGCCGCGTCCGCGGCTGGCGCAGCGTCCACATCACCGACGGCGATCAGCCCTACATGAAGCACTGGTGGGTGCCGGGCCTGCAAATCGGCTACGAGCACACGTTCATCCATCAGTTCGCGGATTTCGTCGAGGCGGCGGCCAAGAGCAAGAGCCTGCCGCCGACCTTCCGCGACGGGCTGGCGACCGACTACGTCACCGACGCGATCCTGAAGTCAGCCAGAACGAGGCAGTGGGAGAAGGTGGGAGCGCCGGCCGGCGTCTGATTCAGATCGTCTTCAAGAAGCTCTGAGAGGACGTCAACTTCCAATCTCCAACTCCCAACTCCCAAAGCGCTCAAGTCGATCGACTGAGCAGGCTTCGCCGGAGCGCGTGCGGAAGCGGGGGAGTTGGAAGTTGGACGTTTCTCACCCGGTCAGGCAAGCAGCTTTCGAAGAAAAGAGAGCCCATCCTCAGCGAGCGCATCCTGCGTCGGCGAGAACGACCGCCAGATCGCGGCGGCGCGGGCAATCGTCTTCACCTTGCTGGTGAACGATTCGATCACGACCGGACCGTCGTAGTTGATGGCTTTCAGCGCGTCGCGGACCTCGTGCCACGGCACGTGTCCCGAACCGGGCGCGCCGCGATCGTTCTCGCAGCCGTGCACGTGCTTCAATCTCGCGCCGGCCGCCCGCAGGGCCGCGCCGACCGAGCGTTCCTCGATGTTCATGTGGAACGTGTCGAGCAGGATGCCGCACGCCGGATGGCCGACCCGGTCGACGACCTCGATTGCCTGCTGCGCGAGGTTCATGAAGCTCGTCTCGAAACGATTGAGCGGCTCGACGCAGAGCGTGACGCCGTGGTCGCCGGCGTAGGCCGACAGCTTCTTCAGCTGATCGACCAGGAGATCGGTGTCGCGCTTCCGCTCCTCGTCCGTGGACTGCCAGGTCCTGCCGACGGCGCTGTAGAGCGGCCCGACGACGTTCTCGGCCCCGACGGTCTTCGCCGCCTCGATGCAGTGCCGGACGTAGCTGACCCCGTTGTCGCGAATCGCTGCGTCCGAATGAATGAGGTCGCGATCCGGCCCCATCGCGGCGCAGACGCTGACCGCGAGCCCGTTGTCCCTGGCGATGGCCGCGGCGCGTCCGTAGTCGAGATCGCTCGTGCTCTCGATGCCGAACTCGATCAGGTCGAACCCCATCTTCTTGACTTTGGGCGCGAGCTTGCCGAACTCCTCGGTGTTGACCGGCGATGCCCACACCCACGCGTTGACGCCTAGTTGCATTGCGATCAATCCCCCCTAGAAAATTAGTTCCCGCCGCCGCGTTGGGGCTTCGGGTCGAGCCGCTCTTTCAGCTGCTCGTCCGTCACGCTGAACGTGACGCCGGTTCGCGGCACTTCGACCTTGGCGCTCCACAGCAGCGCGTTCAACGCGAGCTTCCGGAAGTTCTCGTCGGCGAAGTTCATGTGGAAGTGCCCGCCGGTGAACCCGACACCGCGGCCGCCGCCCGGCCGCTCGTACGCCCACATGACGACCGTTGGCTTTCCGGCCTTCGCGCGCACGTCCGGATTGCCGCTGTGCGGGCCGTCCGGCCGCGTCAGCGTATCCGGTCCGGGCACCGCGGTGAGGATCGGCGTCACGCCCTTCATGCCTTCGCGAAAGCGCATGTTGTAGTACCACTCATCCCGGACCTTGAACGGCTTGACGCCGCGCGTGATCGGATGCGTGGGCAGGCTGGTGAAGTCCGCATCCCAATGCGGATTGACCGAGTAATTGGTCTCGAAGTAGCCGCCGATCCAGTCGAGCATTTCCTTTCGCCCGGCTTCCGCCCCGGGCTCGACGCAGTAATGGAAGAACATCAGACCGGCGCCGCGGGCGGCAGCCTTCTGCAGCGCCGCGGTCCTTTCGGGTGACTGGAACGCGTAATGGCGGTTCCCGCCGGTGCAGAACATGAACACCGCATCGGCTTTGCCGATGAGCGACAGGTCCGTGGGGAAATCGTCGAAGTTCGTCGTCACCGTGACGCCGGAGACCTTGCCGAGCGCTTTCTGAAACAGGTGAACCGCCGCGTTGTGTTCGTGCTGCGCCGGGCCATGGCTCGGGCGATCCCCGATGAGCAGAATGTTCTTCGACTTCTGCGCCGAGATCATTGCCGGCGGCACCGCCAGCAGCGCCGCGGCGGCGAGAAGGGCTACGGCTGGCAACTGTAGTCGATGCGTCATATCTGTGGCCTCCGCGCGCGCGCCGGACCGCGCGTCAGTGTCTTCCCGCGCCAGGACCGTCGATGTGCACCGGCCTGTATCCGCCGATGCTCTTGAAGTAGAGGAACAGCAGCAGGTAGATGATGGCCATCGCGACCGGGATGAAGGCGTCCGCCTTGAGCGTCTGGCGATCGCCGACGATGCTCGCATCGGCCACGATCTGCTGGTCCGGGGTCCTCGGCGCCGCCGTCTGCGCCTGCGACAGCTTCGTGCCGTCGAGGCCCGTGACCTCGTCGAGGAACAGGAACCTGCTCGGCGCCGGCGCCTTGTACTGCTCGTAAATCGCCGGCGACGTGGTCATCAGATGCTCGGCGGTGAAACGATCCTTCGCGTATCCGAGGCCCGGGCCGCCGAGGAGACCGGCCGACATCATGCCGATGCCGCCCATGATCGACATCGCGATCGCGCCGGTGCGCGGGAAGCGGTCCCCGACCACCGCGAGCATCGTCGGCCAGAAGAACGTCTTGCCGACGGCGTAGACCGCCAGCGCCACCATCGCGCCGGCGAACGTTGCGATGCCGCTGACCATCAGCAGGCCGACCGCTCCGAGCACCGCGCAGATGAAGAGCAGCCCGATCGGAGAAATCTTCAGGCTCTTCTCGATGAAATCGGCGCAGAACCGCAGCGAGAACATCAGCAGCGAGGTGAAGACGAACAGGATCTTGCCCTGCGCCGGCGTCAGGATGTTGCCGGTGATGTTCTGAATCCAGCCGTCGGTCCCGAGCTCGACCGCGCCGACGAGGAGCGTGCGTCATGAACAGCACGAACAGGAGCAGTGAGCCGGCGGAGAAACTCGTCTTGATGCCGACGACGAGCAGCAGTCGCCAGCGCGACGGCATACGAGAGAACCGCCCAGGCCGTCGGACGTGAAGAAGGGATTCCCGGTGAAGAACGTGAGGAGCTACCGAGCTGGTCCTTGAAGAAGAGCGCGACCAGAAAACACGCGACCAGCGCACCGAGGATGCCGACGTCCTTGAGCATCTCCCCGACGCTCAGTCCCTTCTCCGACGCCTCCGATTTCGGGAAGTGCTGGCCCATGAACACGAGGCCGTAGAGCGCCGTCGGCACGAGGAAGAGACCGAGCTGCACCTTCCAGCTCACCTGCATGCCCTCGCCCGAGAATCCAGCCCACCAGCCCGCCGAGCACCAGCCCCGCCGGCCAGCTCGCATGGAGGATGTTCAGGTAATGCGTGCGGTTGTGGGGGAAGAGCGTGGAGACCAGCGGATTGGCCACCGCTTCGAGCGTGCCGTTCGCGAGCGCGAAGACGAACGTGCCGATGTAGAGGAACAAGTAGGCCGTCGTCCTGGGACTGTCCCTTGGTCGCCGCGAACGTGATGAAGGCCGACAGGACGTGGAACAGGAACGCCGCGACGACCAGCTTGCCGTAGCCGATCTTGTCGACGACGACCCCGCCGATGATGATGCCGAAGCAGAAGCCGGTGAAGCCTGCGCCGCCGATGGCCCCGAGCTGCGCGCCGGTGAAGCCGAAATCGAGCGGCCCAGTTGGCCAGGATGCCGCCGCGGATGCCGAAGCCGATGCCGGCGGCGAGAATGGCCAGGAAGCCGGCCCACAGCAGCCGCTGGGCGTTCGACGCGACGGCTCCGTTCCTCACAGTTCCAGACGTCATAGTTGGTCCTTGGCAGTCAGCTCTACGGATTTAGGTGTATTCAGCTTCAGGCCGGCTGTGCGAATCCGAGCTCGGCCAGCCTATCGGGTTCCCCGGAAGCCCGGGACTTTTCGTGAGGTTCTCGACGAGGAAGAGCCCGCTCTTGCCGGGACAGACTATATCGACATCCCCGTCGCCGTCGATATCGATCACCGGTATCTGCATGCCGCACCCCATGCGGCCGCCGTAGTCAACGAGATGCCTCATCCACTCCACGCTCGTGGCCGCGGGCTTGCCGCCAGCCGCAGGTTGAGTGGTCTTGTATTCGTACCAGTACACACCGAGCGGCTCGCGTTCTCCGGGATCCGATCCGTTGTGGGCCATGAAGCGCTTTCCGGTCACGAGATCGACTCTGCCGTCACCGTTGAGATCGGCCAGCGTCGAGGCATGCCCCTGCGACCACGCGCCGTCGATCATCCGCTTGGTCCACTTCTCGTCGGGGCCCTGCTCGAACCAGAAGACGCCGAAGTCATGGCCGGCGGCGGTCACTACGTCGTTCCGGCCGTCGCCGTTGACGTCGAGCACGTGCATGAACCCGAGCGAGGCGACGGCTGGCGGCTGCCCCGGTTTTGGCGCCGGATCCTGCTTGGCTGGCGGCGTAATCTCGACGTTCGCCGGCTCCCAGGCCGCGTGATACGTCCAGTTCGCGGCGCGGGGATCGGCGGGCGCTTCGAGCCAGCCGCGGGGCGTCAGGATGTCGGTGCGGCCGTCCTTGTTCACGTCGCCTGCCCCGATGCCGTGTCCGTAGCTGCGATCGCTGACGACGTGCTTCGCCCAGCCCTTGTCCTTAATCTCGTACCACGCCTGTCCCGTCCCGTTTTCCTGCGCGAGAATCTCGTGCGCCCGGCCGTCGTTGTTGAGGTCCGCGAGGATCGCGAATTCGACGTTGAACCCGGAATTGATCGTCGCCTCGACCCACGGCCCGCGGCTCTTGCCAGGATTCCTGAACCACGAGATCTTCCGGCTGAACCAGGTGACGCTGGCGACATCGGTAAAGCCGTCGCCGTCGACGTCGACCGGGAGATCGCTGAAGTTGTCGATGTAGTTGTTCGAGAAGCCGAGCTCGCGGAAGGTTCGCCTGGTCCAGCGCGGCGCCTCGTACCAGCTGTCACCCGACACGATGTCGAGCCGGCCGTCGCGGTTGAAGTCGGCGACCGCTGCGGTCTCGCTGGCGCCGCCGTCGAGCATCTGCGGCTTGAACGAAATGCCGGCCGGCGGCGTCGCAGCCACCGACAACAGCGAAAGAGACAAGGCGAGGACTCTCGCAGACATGTGGCGTTTTTCTCCCGGCGAAACACGCTGGAGACGCGGGATTATACAGTGTTTCCGCGTGGTTTCCGCCTTCAGGCGGAAGGAAACGGCTGGCGCCGTTCTCAACGACAGCCACATCCTTCCGGCTAAAGCCGGAAGCTACGAGTGGACAAATTCGCAGGCCCCTCTGGCCGACTCCGTCGTGTCAGCGCGCCCGGGCTGTCTTCGTCAGGTTCTCCGCCACGAACAGCCCCGTCTTCCCTGCGGTGATGACGTCCCGGTCGCCGTCGCCATCGATGTCTTCGACCGCCATCTGAAGGCCGCCGCCCGCCCGGCCGCCGTAGTCGACGATGTGGCGGATCCACTCGACGCCCTTCGCGTTCTGGCGGTACTGGTACCAGTAGATGCCCATCGGCTCGCGTTCGGCGGGATCCGTTCCCGACCGGCCGAAGTATCGCTTCGCCGCGACGAGATCCGCCTGTCCGTCAGCGTTCAGGTCCGCCAGCGCGGATGAATGCGCGTTGGCCCACGTGTTGTCGATCACCCGCCGGACCCACTGTCCGTCCGCCTGCTGCTCGAACCACAGCACGCCATAGCTGTGGGCCATCGAGGTCAGCACGTCGCTGCGCCCGTCCTTGTTGATGTCGACGACGAACATGAATGCGTATTCGGCGGGCCGGGCAGGGGGCTGGGCCGGTTGGGCCAGCGCGGTTTCGTTGACCATGACGACGTCGCCGGTCATGGCGGCGCCGTTCAGCAGGTCGAACTTTCCCGGTCCGTATTCCCTCAGGAATCCCAGCTTGATCGCCTCGGCCGTGGACATCCGGCGAAACGGCTGCGTCGGGTCGAATCGCGCGGGCGCAGGAGCAGGCGCAGCTGGAGCGCCGGGCATCGGTGGCAGCGCAGCCCAGTCCGTCGCATGAAACGTCCACTCGCCCGCGGCACGGACGTCGGGCGGCGCCTCCAGCCAGCCGGCCGGCGTGAGGATGTCGTTGCGCTTGTCGCCGTTGATGTCGCCCGCGCCGATGCCGTGGCCATAGCTGCGCGAACTCACGACGCGTTTCATCCATTTCCCTTTTTCAACTTCGTACCAGGTCAATGGCGCATTACCGGCGCCAGTGAACTGCGGCAGGATCTCGATCGCCTTCCCGTCGTTGTTCAAATCGACGAGGAACGCGAATTCGGTCGGGCCAACGGCATCGATCTCCGTCTCCACCCACGGGCCGCGGCCCTTCCCCGGATTCTTCAGCCAGACGATCCGCCGCGCGAAGTACGCGATCTGGACGATGTCGGTGTAGCCGTCGCCGTCCACGTCGACCGGGAGGTCGCTGAAGTTGTCGATGTAGCTGCCGTTGAACGGGATGTCGCGGATCTTGTGCTTCGTCCAGGCTGGCGCCTCGTACCAGTACTCCGCCGACAGGATGTCGAGGCGGCCGTCTCTGTTGAAGTCGGCGACGGCGACGCTCTCGCTGAACCCCGGATCGACCATGTGCATCCGGAACGCGATGTCGGCGGGACGCGAGCTCACCGGAGCGTTCTGCGCCGCGAGCGTTGCGAAGGCGGCGATGACGAGCACACACGACAACACGATGACAGCCGGACGACGAATCCGCTCCGCGGCCGCACGACGGCACGACGGCACGACGGCACGACGATAAGTGGTCTCCATAAGTGATTCCGTCGTGCCTTCGTGACGTCGTGCCGTCGTGGACGCCGTAGGCGATGGTGTCGGTCGATCTACGCAGAGCATCTGGACTTGGCCTGCGATAGCGCTACTGACTGCTCCCGACGATTCGCATGATGTACGCGGTGACGTCCCGAACCCCGGCGTCCGTCACCTTGTCGGGCAGATCCTCCGGCATGATCGACGAACGGTCGGTCGACCGCTTCGCGATCTGGGCCTTCGCGACCGTCACCGGCTCCGGCTCGGCCGCTGTCTTCAGCACCACGCTCTGAGCGGTCTCGCTGACGACGAGTCCGCGCAGCGTCGTGCCGTCCTTCATCGCGAGCACGGTCGTGTTGAACTTCGGATCCACGCGTTCGTTCGGGAAGAACACCGAGCGCAGGACGTCGCGGCGCGGCAGCCGATCGGCGACCTTGGTGAGATCGGGTGCGTAGTCCTTGCCGAGGGTGCCAAATCGATGGCACTGCGCGCACGTGTCACGGAAGACCCGCTCACCGGCGGCTGCATCCGGCGCCCCGCCCCGGCCGGCGAGCGACCCGGCCGGGCCGCCACGAGGGAACACCAGATTGTCGTAGCGCTCCTGGCGGTCGAGCGGGACCTGCGGGCCTCGCCCTCGGCCGCCGGGTCCGCCGCGGCCTCCGGGCACCGCAGTACCTGCTGCTGCAGCGGGCGCCGGCGTACCGCCCCCGGGCGGCGCAGCGGCCGGCGGTGGCGCCGCCGCGGCGACGTCGTCGGTGATCGGCGCGAACAGCGGCACCGCCTTGTAGGCCACCTGCTTCTCGTCTTCCGTGAACACGTCGATGGTGGCGTCGAAGATGTTGTTCACGTGTCCGGCGAACGTCGAGCCGCCGCGCCATTTCGACGCTTTCGCGTACCAGTCGATCACCTTCGTCTTCTGCGCCGTCGTCCAGCCGGCGTCGATCACGCGGAGCGAGTAGGCGAGGTCGATCTGCCCCGGCTGATCCTCCTCGCTCTTCGGCATGATGGCGAGAATGCGATCGATCACGTCCGGCTCGCCGGTGTATGCGAGCACCTTCGCGAGGTGGTGCGCCAGCAGGAACTGCGCGCACTGCGCTTCGGGCCCCGTCTGATTGGTGCACTCCACCCATGTGCCCGCCGGAGGAGCGGCCGGCATGTACTTGATCAGTGCCGCGTGAACCTGTTTGCGGATCTCGGGATCCACGCCGGTCGGCACCTGGCTCGCCGCCACCTCGAACGTTCGGAGCACGCGGATTCTCTCCTGCGGCGTCAACGTGGTTCGCTGCATCAGGCCGACCAGCTTCTCGAACACCGGCCGCAGCTCGGACTGCGCCTGCGCCTCGGGCGCGGTGTTCGCGATGGCGACGAGCCCCTCGGTCAGCGCCACCAGATTCGTTTCCGCCATCACCAGCTTCACCCACTCGGCGCGCGGCGTGTGTTCGAGCGCGATGCGACCCGAATACCGCACGAATCGATCGGGATTCCTGAGCAGCGCGTAGACGTCGGCGACCGGCGCGAAGGCCGGCGACCCGGCGCTGAGTCCCTGACGCACGAGCGCTTCCGCCGCGCGCCGCTGCACGAGGGCATTCGCATCCTTGAGCGCCGCGGCCGCGACTGCCTTCGCGGCATCGCCGCCCTGCACGCCAGCCACGTAGACGGCTGCCGCGCGGACGTCGGCCACACGATCTTTGATCAGCGCTTTCAGCAGGTCGGCGCCAGGCGGCACTCCATGCCGCTGCATCTCGAGCACGGCGCGCACGCGATCCTGCGGCCCCGCCGACGCACTGCGCGCGAGCTTCTCGAGCTCAGCGCCAAATCCGGCGCCCATAGTCGTCTTCACTCGCTCGATCGCGTCCCAGCCCCAGCTCGAAAGCGGCTGCGGTTGCCGGACGACCGCGAGGATCCCGGTCATGTCGGGCTGCGCGGGCTTCGCGCCGGTCCAGGTGACCTTGTACAAGCCGCCCTGCCCGGCGGCGCCGCCAGTCGTCAGATAGACGTTGCCGTCGGGGCCGACTTCGAGATCGCTGATCGGCATCGGCTCGCCATGGAGGAACTCGGCCAGGTCTTCACGGCCCTTGTAGGTGCCGCCGGCGGGCGTCAACGCCGTGTAGAGCAGGCGGCCGCGCGACCAGTCCGCTTCGAACAGGCTGTCGAAGAAGCTCGCCGGATAGGCGTAGCTCTGATAGAACTCGACGCCCACGGGCGATCCGCGGCGCAGATGCCGCAGGGCGGGGATGGTGTCGAAGTATTCGTCCTGGAACTTGCCGGTGCCGTTGCGATACCCCGCATCGCCGCCCGGAATCATGTGAATCGTCCGCACCTCGCGATACCACGGCGCGTTGACGTCCCACTCCATGTCGCTGTCGAACGTGAACGCCTCGCCTGCGAGGTTGTAGGCAAAGTCGTACGGATTCCGCATGCCGCTGAAGAACAGGCTGAACTTGTTGCCTGGCTGGAGGCGCCACACCGTGGCATGCACGCCGATGCGCGTGCTGTTGCCGAACCGCGGATCGTTGAACTGCGGCAGGAACTGGCGCTCCTCGACGTTCTGCCAGTTCGGCGAGCTCTCCTTGTCCACCGCGTTGTCGTTCGCGTCGGTCGGCGACGTCCGCGCCCCGACGTAGGTGTTGTTGCCGATGAGGTGCATGATGCTCCCGTCAGGGCCGCGCCGGATGGCGTGCGGACCGTGGTCGCCCATGCCGTTCGAGTGGTAACCCTGCAGGCGCTCGATCGTATCCATCACGTCGTCGCCGTTCTTGTCCTGCAGCTTGTAGAAGCCGGGATATCCGCGAGCCGGCAGCTGGTTCTGCCCGCCGCGTCCGCCGGGTCCCTGCTGTCCCCGGCCGCCCGGATCGGCGCCCGCCTGCTGCCCGCCGCGGCCCCGACCCGTGTCAGGCGGCAGCGGCGGATCGCCGGCCACCTCACCGCGGCAGTTCGCATACAGCGTGGTCCGGCTCTCGTAGAAGAGCCCGTGGCACGTGTTCAGCTGCTCGGCGACGATCTTCTCGCCTTCGAAAATGCCGTCGCGGTTCTCATCGAGAAGGACGCGCGGCGAGCTGCCGCTGCCGGAGCTGCTCTGCGACACCACGGGCCGTCCCTGGGGGTCGAACGTCACGACGATGTAGGACTCGGCCTTCTCCGCCGGCGTGACGCGCTCGATCTTGAAGCCAGGCAGCAGCGCGAACGGAGAACCAGGCGGGAACGGCTGATCCTGGGCCCGCTCGGGCGATGGTTTCTGCTGCTGCCAGGCTTCAGGCAAGCCTGCGAACAACGCCAACACTGCAAGACCGAGGCTGAAGTTTCTTGGCAGAGTGCATGCGGTAGCTCCAAAGCCCAATACCAGAAAACGATTGCGCTTCGCGCCACACGACGGCACGACGTCACGACGGCCACGAAGAGTTTCGCTCATGTCTTCGTCGTGCCGTAGTGCCTTCGTGCCCTCGTGCGGCGCGTTAGCGCTCAAACTCCCGGATGTGAGACGTTGCTGTTCGCCGTTATCGACGTTTACTTCAACTTGATCGCAACGTTCCTGATCTCGAGCTTCATGGGCGGTCCGACATGCAGCTGGAACCCGATCAGACCGCCGAGCGACCGTCCTTTCAGGTCATCGTCGATGCAGACGGCGGTGGTGTGTCCGTTGACGATGTGCACGAGCGTGCCGCCGCGCGCGATCAGGTGGAACTGATTCCAGTCGTTCGGCTTGAACGTGGCGGCGAGCTGCTCGGGCGATTCGAGCACCCCGACACGTCCCTTCGTGCCGTCCGGCGCGATGTAGGACACGGTGCCGCGGTCGGTGAGGAACCCGCGTCCCGCCTCCTCGTAGAGGTGACCCGGATACCGGTTCTCGAAATCCATGTCCATCTGGTATCCGCCGAGCCGCCAGGCGTGGCCGTTTTCACCCGGCGGCAGCAGCTTGCTGCGGTACTGGATGCCGCTGTTGCCGGCGCTCATGCGGATTTCCGCCTTCAGCTCGAAGTCACCGGGCGTCCCGCCGCGCCAAATCAGGAACGTGTTCGGTCCGACGACCTTCTCGGGCGAGCTTTCGCCGATGATGACGCCGTTCTCCACGCGCCAGAACTTCGGATCGCCGTCCCAGTCCTGGAATCGCGAGACCTGCGCACCGCCCAACCCGCCGCGCCCGCGACCCCGGCCGCCTTCAGCCGGGGGGGTCTGCTCAGCCGCCTTCTTCGCCGCTTCCTGTGCGGCGCGCGCGGCCTGCTCACCCGGAGCCAGGCTCTTGCCGTCGAACATGCTGTCGAAGCTGGTGCGATCTTCGAACGCGAGCGCGGGCACCACCGGCCCGCCGCGACCGCCTCCGCCACCACCGCGGCCTCGGCCGCCGGGCTGACCAGCCGGAGGCTGCTGACCCTGGGCGGGCGCAGGTTGCGCGGCACCCTGCGGCTGCTGCGCTGACGTGACCGCCAAGCCTGGCACGTGCATGATCGCCAGCGCGAGCGTCCGAACGTTGCCGCCATGGCCGCGGCCATTGCCGGTCCGAAGGTAGGCTGTTTCGAACGCCTTCTCATCTTTGTCCTCGCTGCGTCGGACGCTCGGCAGTCCCGGGCGCCTGGGAATGAAGTGTGCTCACGCCCTGCTCACTGGAGCAGCGTCGCCGCACAGCCGGAATACGACACAAACGAGCCACGCGTTAGCCTGGTCGTCCGATCCTCGACCCGTGTGAACTCGTGAACCCCTGAACCCCTGAACCCTCTGAACCCTCCCTGAACCCTTGAACCCGAGCCCTTACCGAGCGCGCGTACATGCCAACAGGCGCCTGAGGGCGCCTGTTGGCATCGTCATTCGTGAAGTCCAGACGAGCGATGCTCATCGCCTGCGGGCTTCGTGTAACCGGGGAGCGGCGGTCAGAACGTGAACCGCGCCCCGAGCTGGATGCGCCGTGCGCTGAACGTGCTGCCGGTGATCCGGCCGAAGTTCGTATCGGTCTGCGCGCCCGTCACGTAGTGGAACGTCGCGCTCCGGTCGACGGAGTCGTTGCCGTTCCACTGGTCGGTGTTGAACGCGTTGTAGAGCTCGACGCGGAACTGCAGCCGCCGCGCCCCGCCCATCGGCACGTGCTTGAAGAACGAGATGTCCCAGTTCATGAAGCCCGGGCTCGAGGTACTCGTCGTTCGTCGAATCGCCCAGCCTGAACTGGTCTGTGGGCGGTCCGATGCACTCGGTCCGGAACTGGCGGTCGAACGTCCGCTCGCCGCGCGGCAGGTTCGGATCGCACAGGATGTTCGACGCGGCTGCCGCCGCCGTTGATGGCGCCCTGTCCGGACAGCGCACCGGTCGGGACGCCCGTGTACCCGTACGAAAGGTTCGTATAGGTGCCGCTCAGCATCGACGTGATGCCCGAGACCTGCCAGTTGTCCGCCAGCGCCTTTACGAAGGCGTTGTTCCATTTCTTGCTGAGGTTCGGCACTTCGTACGAGTAGTTGATGTTCAGCGTGTGCGGCCGGCGGCCGCCCTGGTTGTAGTTCCGCGCGCGGTTGTCGGACACGAACGGGTCGATCGCGCCGAGGTTCTTGTTCGAGATTTGATACGTGTACGCCACGCTCACCGTGAGGCCGTCCGCCGAGCGGCGGCGGTTCACCGCAAACTGCAGCGAGTGATAGTCCGCGAAGCCTTCATAGGTGCGCTGCGTGATGCTCGCGTACCCCTGGATGGGACGGAGCAGATCGTCAGGTAAGCGGCTGCGGCTGGCCGCCGACCACGTTGGTCGGATCCAGATTCTGCGATTGATAGGTGTAGCCGTACGGCCGGCCGTTGATCGGCCGATCCACACGCTGCTTCCGCGCGGCATTGCCGACGTAGGCGGCGTCGCCGACGAGATTCCAGCCGATGTCGCGCTGCACGCCCGCGCTCCAGTTGTGCACGGTCGGCGGATTGAACGGATCGATGTAGCGGACACGCCGGTCGGCGTCGCGGTCAACGGGCTGGCGAGCAGCTCGTTGATCGTCGTGTAGTTGGTCGTGTAGGTGTTGAGCAGCGGCGGCAGCTCGACGAGATCGAGAATGTTGTCGTCGTTGTACCGATCGTAGAACGTCCCTGCGCCGGCGCGCACCGAGGTCTTGCCGTCGCCCGTCACGTCCCACGCAAACCCGATGCGCGGCGCCAGACGGAACGGGTTCGACTCCTGCGGCGTGCCCTCGAACACCTGCATGCCGTTGATGAAGTTCCCCGAGTTCGGCACCAGGCGGCCGAGATAGACCAGCGGGAGGATCTCGCCGGTTGAGCGGGTTCACGCGCCCGACGCCCCTGAGCCGTCGAGATCGGCTGATACAGATCCGGCGCAGCGCTGGGCACCCACTGCTCGGGATTGAACACCGCGACGTCGTCGCCGTCGCTCTGCGTCGGCGTGATGTAGTAGAAGCGCAGCCCCGCGTCGATCGTGAAGTTTGACCGGACACGCCAGTTGTCCTGCACGTACCACTCGGTGTTGATGAACTTGCCGTGCGCGTCAGGATGCCCGTCGGACTCCTGGTACTGGGTGACGGCACCGAGCAGCGCGTTGGCGTAGCCGACGTTCGTGTTGAGCGGGTTCGAACCGTCGTTGTTGAAGCTGAACGCGCCGTTGAACGTCGACGAACGCTGGGCCGGGCGCGTCGTGTGCTCGACGAACAGGCCGGTCTTGATGTTGTGGCTGCCGCTGATTTTGGTGATGTTGCCGGAGAAATTCCACAGCGTGTTGTAGCCGAAGAACGGCCAGCGGCTCTCGACGTTGAACTGTGCAATATCCCCGGGAGGGCCTCCGCCGAACGTCGCCTGCGGCATGAGGTTGTCCGGGTTCGCCGAGGGGAAGAACTGCCGGAGGCCGGGCAGGACCACGGTCCGGTCGTTGTTGGTTTTGGCCGCGTCGTCCAGCGCGCTCGTGTACTGGTGCGCCCAGTTGACGCCGACCGTCAACTCCGAATAGAGCGACGGGCTGAAGGTGTGAAGCAGAGTGTTGACAATGCCGAAGGTGTCAATCTCGTACTTGCTCGGTTGCTGCGGCCAGCCTGCAGTCGTTGATCCGAGGAACGACACGCCGCCGGCACGCTTCTCGTAGCCGAACTGCACGCGCGAGTAGAACGTGGTCTTGTCGGCGACGTTCCAGTCCATGCGCAGCACCTGGTCGTTGCGCGGCCAGTCCTGCACCGTCTGGAACGTGTAGTTGTACTGGTTGCGGCCCGTCGGATCGACGGCATTCGGCGGCGGGAACAGGTTGAGGAGCGACCGGCCGAGCGAGTCGATCCGGTTAGCCGGGATCACGTTGTTCGGCGAAGCACGCGGGACCGCCGGCCGTGGCACTGCAGTTGCCGGCGAGCTGCGGGTCGCGGATGAAAATCAAGGACCCGTCCGCCGCCCGTGTCTGCGAGAAGTCGCCGTTGCGCTCGAGGGCTGTCGGCATGCGGCGCTGGTTCAGGCTGCCGGGATCCGTGCGCGACAGGAGGTCCTGGGACCAGAAGAAGAACAGCTTGTTGCGCTGCCGGTTGAAGTTGGTGCCGGGCATCAGCACCGGGCCGCCCAGCGTCCACGCCGTGTTGTCGAACGTGTAGTGCGGCGGGTCGCACTGGGTCCCGGCCTGCTCGCACTGCACGCGGCGCAGGTACTCGTTGCCGTTCCACGAATCGTCCCGCTTGTAGAAGGCCGCGCTGCCGTGGAAATCCTTCGAGCCGCTCCGGGTCACGACGGTGATCGTCGCGCCGGAGCTGCGGCCGTACTCGGCCTGGAAGTTCGAGGTCTGCACCCGCACTTCGGCGATCGAATCGAGCGCCGGCGCCGCGTAGTTGCCGCTGTTCGAGCCGGTGTCCTTGTTGGTCACGCCGTCGTAGGAGAAGTTGAAGCCGCCGCTGCGGCCGTTGATCGAGAGGCCGCCCATGCTGCCCCATCCGGGCGCTTCGCGCGCGCTGGTGTCGATGACACCGGGCAGCAGCTTCAGATAGCCGGCGAAGTCGCGTCCCTTGAGCGCGATGTCCTCGATCTGGTCGCGATCGACCAGGCCGGAGCGCGCCGCGTTGTTGGTCTGGATGAGCGAAGCTTCGCTGGTGACGGTGACGGTTTCCTGCAGGCCGCCAACCTCGAGCGAGATCTGACGCAGCCCGACGCGTTCAGTGGCGCCGAGGACGATGCCCTTCTGTTCGTATGTTTTGAAGCCTTGCACGGTGACCGTCAGGTCGTACGTGCCTGCGAGGAGATCGGGGAACACGAACGCGCCGTCCGGCCCGGTGATGGCCTCGCGGGTGGCGTTGGTGCCGGCATTGGTGATGGCCACGGTGGCGCCTGGCAATACGCCGCCACCCGAATCCGCGACTGTTCCCGAGATCTGCCCCGTCAGCCCCTGCGCGAGCAGATGACCCGGGATGCAGAGCGCGAGCAACGCAAGAGCGAGCCCGACCCGGCGGAGACTATGTCTCACGATTCCCTCCTCCATTTGCGGTTCCGCATGCCGACGGCGTCGAGGCTTGTCAGGCCACCGACTGCACAAAATCCCGGCGACATGCCGCGCGTACCGCGGAGGGTACGCGGGCACCCTTGACGTGTCAAAGAAGTGTCGCTTTTGTTTCGGGCTTTTGCGCTGACAAACGGCGCTTTACCGATAAAGTTTGAGTATTTTTCTCTAAACAGAGGGGTCACGCCCGGGCCTGATCCCGAGCCGATTTCACAGTGCAGAACGGAGCCCCTCCGGAAGCCGCAATGGATGAGCGGGGAACGGGCGATTATCGGCCAGAAAACCGCGGAAACGGCGAGAACAGGGACCGCGCCTACTTGGCGGGGGCCGGCGCCAGCGTGAACGCGAGCAGATCCGCGACCTGCTGCTGTGTCATCCCGTCGAGCAGTCCCTCGGGCATCAGGGACGCCGTCGACGCAGCCCGATTCTTGATCTGTCCTTTCGGCACCGCCACCGGTTTGTCCGGGTTCTCCGCCGTGCGGACCTGTACCGCCGCTGCGGTTTCGCGCACGATCACGCCGGTGACGATCTTGCCGTCATTCAACTCGAACATTTCAGCCTGGTACTGGTCGGAGATCACTTTGGAGGGCCACAGGATCGAGTCGAGCACGTCGGCCTTCTTGAACCGGCTCGCAATCGTCGTGAGATCGGGCCCGACGTCCTTGCCGATGGCGCCGAACCGGTGGCAGGTGGCACACTGTTTTTCGTAGAGCGCCCGCCCGGCCTCGGCGTTTCCGCCTTTCTCATCCTTGGCGTGATAGTCGCGGATCTGCTCCGGCGTCATCTTCGGCGCCGGCGTCTGGGGGTGTGCCATCACGCTTGCGAAACCGGCCACGCAGAGGCCGGCGAGTGTCAGTGCTGCGCTGGTTCGAATCATGAGGGTCCCCGATTATGTGCGACCGAATGCGGCAGGCCCTTCGATGATACGCCATCGGTCGTGATTCAGTGCGGCGAGGTGTGCGGTTGGTCACGAGTCGCGGATCCTCGCGGATCTTCAGCGGTCGTCTGCACGACCGCTCGCGACGCGCGGATCGGAACGCTCGCCGCTGTGCCCGAGAATCCGCGGAAATCCGCGCTAATCCGCGACTCGTCTGGGTTTTCGGAAGCAGTTGGCAGCGCTTCGTGTTATGCAGACCTCAATAATGCTTCGAGGAGTAATTCAGCTGCTGCGCCCCGCAAACGTCGTGACCGCGCTCGCCGATGTCCTCGCCGGCGTCGCGGTAGCCGGCCTCGAGCACAGGCGCATGCTGCCCTGGCTGCTCCTCGCCACCGCCTGCCTCTACGCGGGCGGGGTCGTCTTGAACGACTTCTTCGACCGGCACACGGATCGCGTCGAACGTCCGGAACGGCCGATCCCCTCGGGCCGCGTCCCGGCGGCCGCGGCGGCGGTTCTGGGCGGCGTCCTGCTGCTGGCGGGGTGGATCGCCGCGTCGCACCACGCGACACGCGAGGCCGGACAGGTCGCGCTCGCGATCGTGATCGCCGTTGTCGTCTACGACGCGTGGGGCAAGCGATCGCCGTGGCTCGGTCCGCTCAACATGGGGCTGTGCCGCGCCCTGAACCTGCTGCTCGGCGTCGCGGCGGCGCCGGCGGCGCTGGCGGAGGCATGGCCGCTCGCGGCGATTCCGCTGCTCTACATCGCAGGGGTGACAGCCTTGAGCCGCGGCGAAGTGCACGGCGGCACCGGCAGGGTCGCGGCGATGGCTTTGATATCCTTGAGCGCCGCGATGCTCGGACTGACGCTGGTGGCGCTGCGATCCGGCGTCAATGCGGTGCCGGCCTTGATTCTCGTTTCGGCGCTGGCGTGGCGCGTGATGCCGGCCTTCGTGGACGCACGGCGGCGGCCCGAGCCTGCCGTCATCCGGAGCGCGGTCAAACGCGGCGTGCTGTCGCTGGTGCTGGTGGACGCGACGATCGGGGCTGCGTACGCGGGACCGACATATGCGGCAGTAATTCTCGCGACCGCGGTCGTCGCCGGCCTGCTGGCGCGATGGTTCGCGGTTACCTGACGCGGTCAGTGAATCTTCACGGCATGGACACCCTAGAACACGAGATCCGCGTCACGTTCCGCTTTCCCGTCTACTTCAGCCGGGACGTCTTCGTGTCGTCGAATCCGGTCGTCCTGAAGGCCGCGCCGAGCGCGGTCGCGCCCAAGCCGGCGCGCATCCTGTTCGTCGTGGACGGCGGGGTCAGCGAATCACATCCACGGCTGATCTCTTCAATCGGGCAGTACTGCCGCGATCATGCCGGCGCGCTCGAGCTCGCGGCGCCGGTGATCGTCATTCCCGGCGGTGAACAAGCCAAGAACGATCCCGCACCGACCCAGCAGGTGCTCCAGGCGATCCACGACGCCTCGCTCGATCGGCATTCGTACGTCGCGGCCGTCGGCGGCGGCGCCGTCCTCGACGTCGTCGGCTATGCCGCGGCGATGGCGCATCGCGGCATCAGGCTCATACGCTTTCCCACGACGGTCCTGTCACAGGACGATTCCGCGGTCGGCGTCAAGAACGGCATCAACGCGTTCGGCCAGAAGAACTACCTCGGCACCTTCACCCCGCCGTTTGCCGTGGTCAACGACTCGGCGTTCCTCTCGACGTTGGCGGATCGGGACTGGTGTGGGGGCCTGTCGGAGGCGATCAAGGCCGCGCTGATCAAGGACCACACGTTCTTCGAGTTCATCGAAGAGCACGCCGCCCGGCTCGCGGCGCGGGACATGGCGGCGATGGAACAGGTCGTCCGCCGCTCGGCAGCGCTGCACCTGCACCATATCGCGACCGCCGGCGATCCCTTCGAGCAGGGATCGTCGCGGCCGCTGGACTTCGGGCACTGGGCGGCCCACAAGCTCGAACGGCTCACGAACCATCAGCTGCGGCACGGCGAAGCCGTGGGCATCGGAGTGGCGCTCGATACGACCTACTCGTACCTGTCGGGGTTTCTCGCGGAGAGCGACTGGAAGCGCGTGATCGATCTCATCCGCGCGCTGCAGCTGGCCGTCTATGCCCCTGAGCTGACCGCGCGGCACGGCGATCAGCCGGCCATCCTCAAGGGCCTGGACGAGTTCCGCGAGCACCTCGGCGGCCGCCTCACCATCATGCTGCTCCGGGCGATCGGCGTGCCGTTCGACGCTCATGAAATCGACAAAGGCGTTATGCTGGGCAGCGTCGAAGTCCTGCGGTCGATCCAGCAGGGCCGGTGAGTCCAGAATTCATTTCGTTCGCCAGACTGGACGGCCCCACGGCTTAACGCCACGAAGGGCACAAAGACCACAAAGGGCACAAAGAAGGCTAAATTGACTCGCTTTGTGAGCCTTGTGAGCTTCGGGGTCTTCGTGCTAAAGCGGTCGGCTCGTGCGCCAGTGCCTGGCAATGGTTCTACAACGGGGAATCTCGCATGAGCAGCCAATCTCCTTTGAGCCCAAAAGAGATCGTCGACGAATACTTCATCGAGAACCGCACGCGCCTGCTCGAGATCGCGGCCTTCCTCGATCGGCTCGACCGCGCCGATTCGGCCTACGGCGGGCGCGATTTCAGGATGAAGGCGTTCACCGAAGCCCTGGCCAGCATGGCGCAGGGCAGCGGCCGGCTCGATCGGCTGCAGCTGCTCTTCAGCGATCCGACGACCGAGCCTTTGGGAGCTTTGGATCGGAAGAGTGCGTTCGGTGCTTACGATCGGTGGAAGCGATAGGGAGCGAGCATGTCAACTCCCAACTTGGGAGTTGACGGTGTCCGGAATCTGTTCCGCCTGTCTGGAGTCACTGTCATGAAGTACATCGATCATCACGCCCACATGGTGTCGCGCACGACCGATGATTACCAGCAGATGGCGCTGACCGGCTGCATCGCTGTCACCGAGCCGGCCTTCTGGGCGGGCTGGGACCGCAGCACCGCCGGCGGATTCGAGGATTACTTCCGGCAGCTCACCGAGTTCGAGCCCGCGCGCGCCGCTCAGTACCGCATCCAGCATTACACCTGGATGGCGATGAATCCCAAGGAGGCCGATGACCGCGAGCTGTCGCGCGAGGTCCTGGCCAGGATTCCCGCGTTCCTCGATCGCCCGACTGTTCTTGGCATCGGCGAGATCGGCCTCAACCGGATCACGCGGAACGAGATCGACACCTACACCGAGCAGGTGGAGCTCGCGCTCGAGCACCAGCAGATGATCCTCATCCACACCCCGCACCTCGAGGACAAGCTGAAGGGCACGCGCATTTCGGTGGACGTCCTCAATCGCTTCGCGGCGATGCCGCGGGAGCGGGTCATGGTCGATCACGCCGAGGAGCACACGCTGCGCCTCATCCTGGACAACGGCTACTGGGCCGGGTTGACGCTGTATCCGAATACCAAGGTGTCGGCGGCGCGCGCCGTGGACATGATCGAGCGTTTCGGCCCCGACCGGATTTGCGTCGCCGGCGCCTGCGACTGGGGCCCGAGCGATTCGATCGCCGTCCCCCGGTTCATCATGGAGATGCGCCGCCGCCGCCATCCGGACGAGTTGATTCAGCGCGTCGTCTTCGACAACCCGGTCGCGTTCCTGAGTCAGTCGCCGAAGTTCAAGGTTCCTGGGGCGCTCGCACGGGAAGGTGCCCTCGCGTAGCGTGAGAACGTCTACCCTCCAAGTGAGTTGCGCTTCGCGCCGCACGACGGCACGACGGCACGACGGCACGAAGGATCTGTTCAAACATCTTGCGTCGTCGTGCCGTCGTGCCTTCGTGCCCTCGTGTAGCGCGTTAGCGCCGGTGGTCAGCCGGCCGGAACTCGTCATTTCGGCGACGCTCGTGCCTCGCTTCAAGTGAGCATTCGTGCGCTTCCCGACCCATCCCGACTCGCACCTGACCTACTGCACCAACATCCATCCGGCTGACGGATGGGACGCGGTCTTCGAGACGCTGCGCAAGTACGCGCCGGCGCTGAAGTCCCGCTTTTCCTCAGACGCGCCGTTCGGCATCGGGCTGCGGCTCTCCGCGCGCGACGCCGAGGGACTCCTCGCCGGCAATCGTCTCCGTGAATTCGGCGAGTTCCTCCGTGACGAAGGACTGTATGTCGCGGTAATCAATGGCTTCCCCTACGGGCCCTTCCATGGCACGCCCGTCAAGGCGTCCGTCTATGCGCCCGACTGGCGGCACGACGCTCGCGTCGCCTACACGCTGGATCTGATCGAGATCCTGCGCACGACGCTGCCGCCGGGTCTCGATGGCGGCGTCTCGACGGCACCGATGTCCTACAAACCATGGATGGCAGCGGCTGATGCCGGCGCCTGGGACGTCATCGTCGCCAATGTCGTCCGCGTCGCGGAACGGCTGGTGCGGCTGAAGCAGGACGACGGCACGCTCGTGCATCTCGATATCGAGCCGGAGCCGGATTGTTCGATCGAGAACACGGCCGAGACGCTGGAATTCTTCGAGCGCCGGCTGCTGCCGATCGGCGCGCCGATGCTCGGCCGCGCGCTCGGGATCGACGACGGCGCCGCGCGCGAACACCTGCTCGAGCACGTGCGCCTCTGCTTCGACTGCTGCCATTTCGCTGTCGAGTTCGAGGACGCGGCGCACGCGATCGAGCGGATTCGCGCGGCAGGGATCAAGATCGGGCGCGTGCAGCTCAGCTCCGCGCTCGACGTGGTCCTCCCCGCCGATCGGGCCGAGGCGGATCGCATCGCGAGCCGGCTGCGGCCCTTTGCCGACACGACCTACCTGCACCAGGTCGTGGAGCACCGCGAGGACGGGCTTCGCCATTACCTCGATCTGCCTGACGCGCTCGAGCAGACCGGCGATGCGGCGCCGAAGCACTGGCGCATTCACTTCCACGTCCCGCTCTTCGCCGCCGACTACGATCGGCTCGGCTCGACCCAGTCCTACGTGGCCGACGTGCTTCGACACATGCTGCGGAGCGAGGCCACGACGCACTTCGAAATCGAGACCTATACGTGGGAGGTCCTGCCCGGCGCTCTGAAGCTCGATCTGCTCGAATCGATCGCGCGGGAATATCAATGGGTGCTGGATCAGGCGGCGGAGGCGAGGGGATGACACTCGATCAGCGCCGTCTACATCAACTCCCAACTCCCAACTCCCAACCTCCAAAGCGACCTGCTCGCACGATCTGGGCGAAAGCCGACACAACGAAGAATGTCGTGGCGACTTTCACCCAGATGGCACGAGCGACTCCGTTTGGGAGTTGCCCGCCGCCGCTCGTCGGCTCGGTTACGCCGCGACGAGCTCTGGCGAGGCCTCGCCGTAGCGCGCGTGGATCCGTGCGCGCGGAGGCGGGGGAGTTGGAGGTTCGGAGTTGTCGGCTGTTTAGATGCAGAAGACAGTCGTCCTGAACGTCGTAGGCCTGACCGCGGATCTCATCGCCCGCGGGGCGCCTCGACTGGCCGAATGGGCGCGCGGCGGCCGGATCGTGCCGATCCGTGCCGCGTTTCCCGCCGTCACCTGCACCGCGCAGTCCGACTACCTCACCGGGCGCTACCCCGACGAGCACGGCATCGTCGCCAACGGCTGGTACGTGCGAGACGAATGCGAGGTGCGATTCTGGCGCCAGTCGAACAAGCTGGTTGGCGCGCCGAAGATCTGGGATACCGCGCGCGCGGAGGACCCGAAGTTCACCTGCGCGAATCTGTTCTGGTGGTTCAACATGTACCTCGTCGGCCGACTACAGCGTGACGCCGCGGCCGATGTACCCGGCCGACGGGCGCAAGCTGCCCGACGTCTACACCTCCCCCGCCAGCCTGCGCGATGACCTGCAGCGCGAGCTGGGCACGTTTCCGCTCTTCAACTTCTGGGGACCCAAGGCGTCGATCGAGTCGACCCGCTGGATTGCGGAGGCCGCAAAGCGGGTGGAGCTGAAGCAACGCCCGACGCTGACGCTCGTCTACCTGCCGCATCTCGATTACAACCTGCAGCGGGTCGGTCCCACGTCGGCCGCAGCCCTTCAAGACGTTCGAGAGATCGACGGGGTCTGCGCCGATCTGATCCGCTTCTTCGAGGGTCAGGGCGCAAGCGTCATCGTGCTCTCGGAATACGGGCTGCGGGATGTCACGCGGCCCGTCCATCTCAATCGCGTCCTTCGCAGCCAGGGACTCGTGGCCGTGCGCGAAGAGCTCGGTCTCGAGCTGCTGGACGCGGGTGCGAGCGCGGCGTTCGCGGTCGCGGATCACCAGGTGGCGCACGTCTACGTCAACGATCCGGCGCGGGTTGGCGCGGTGCGGACACTGCTCGAGAGCACGCCCGGGGTGGAACGTGTGCTCGACACGAAAGGGAAGCGGGAGTATCGAATCGACCACCCGCGCGCCGGCGACCTGATCGCGATTGCAAGTCCCGACGCGTGGTTCACCTACTACTACTGGCTCGACGACCACCGGGCGCCGGACTTCGCCCGAACGGTCGACATCCATCGCAAACCTGGCTATGACCCGGTCGAGCTGTTCCTGGACCCCGCGATCGCTGTGCCCGCGGTGACCGTCGGTTGGAAGCTCGCGCGCAAATCTCTCGGATTCAGAACTCTGCTGGACGTCATTCCGCTCGATGCAACCCTCGTCAAGGGCTCACACGGCCGGCGCCCCGGCGACGGCGACGCGGACGGCCCCGTGATCATCAGCCGGAACACGGACGTGCTTGCCGCGTCTCCCATCGATTCGACCGCCGTTCATGACGTCATCCTGAAACACCTCAGGCTCCAGGGCCGAAACCGTTAGCGATCTATACTTTCGTCGTGGTGCACCCATGACGCGAACGTTTCCCGCTCTGGGAATTGTGGCGCTCCTTTCCTGTGCCCTCGTCGCGGCCGACGGCCCTGCGCCTCAGACCCCGGACTCCCGCACGATCTACGTCACGGTGACCGACAACGCAGGCGCCCCCATAGAGGATCTCAGCGCCGACGAATTCGAGATCAAGGAAGGCGGGAAGGCGGTCGCGGTCAACGAGGTCGCGATCGCAAGGGCTCCACTGCAGATTGCGCTCATCGTCGATGACAACGGCACCGGTCTGTTCCGGTCGTCGCTCGCGCGGTTCGTGCAGCGGATGGACGGCCGCGCGGTGATGTCGCTGAGTACGGTGGTAGGCCAGACGATGAAGATCGTCGACTACACGCAGAATGCCGGGGCGATCATGCAGGGAATAGCGACCCTGAACGCCCGTCCGGGTACGCCCGATGGCGGCCAGCTCCTCGAAGGCATCTCCGAAGCGGCGCTGGAACTGCGGAAGCGCGAGGCGGAGCGGCCGGTGATCATCGCGCTGACGGTCGGGGGCGAGGAACACAGCACCGTCACCTCCGATCACGTGCTCGATCAGCTGCGCAGGAGCGCCGCCGCCCTGCACGTCTTCTCGGTCGAGCGATCGGCGCTGCGGTCCACGGTCAAGCCGACGAACGCGCGCGATCTGCTCCAGGAGAACATGCACCTCAATCGGGTGCTCGGCGATGGTCCGAAGCAAACCGGCGGCCGGCATCAGTCGATCGTCGCGTCCGCAGGATTCCTGGCCGGTCTGCAGAATCTCGCGACCGAGCTCCTGGCGCAGTACCGGATCAGCTACACGCTGCTCCCCGGCGCCAAACGGTCCGACCGGCTCAACGTCTCGATCAAGCGCAGGGGCGCGACGGTGCTGGCGCCGGCCCGGCTGCCGACCTAGTCCCTGGCCTCGCGGCGCTCACACCGATCGCCATCCAGCCTGGACCTGTCGCGCCAGGATTGCTAGTCGTCCCGGCGTGACGTCCGTCCGTACATATGGCGCGCCACCAACACGGTTGGTGGCGGAGCGGGAGCCGAACCAGGAGTAATGAACTCATGAGGCACGAATGAACTCTCACACCGACGACAAGAATCAAGGCGCGGTCATGAGTCTGACCGCGACAGCACGGGCATCCGCCTTCGCTGCGCTTCCGCCTTCGCTGCTCTATGGCGGGACAAGTCGTCGCGACAAGGGCTGGCTGCGGTGCATGACCGCGGTGCTCGCGCTCCTGTTCGTTGTGCCCGCCCTCGCGCAAGACGCCTCGCCCTTTCGGGATCTCGATCGCTACGCGTTTGGCTACGCGTATCCGGGCAGCCAGCTCAAGGACCATATCTACGAGCGCTCGCGCCGGTTGTTCGCCGCGGGTGACGCCGAGCGCGATGGGATCGGGACCGTGGATGCGGTCCGGCAGCGGCAGGAGGACATTCGCCGCGTCGTCATCGCCGGCCTCGGAGGACTGGCGTCCGCCGACACGCCGTTGAACCCGCGCGTGACGGGCACGGTCGAGGGCGACGGCTTTCGGATCGAGAAGATCATCTTCGAGTCGCGGCCGCGGCACTACGTGACGGCGAATCTCTATCTGCCGCTGAACCGGCCGGCGGGCCGGACGGCCGCGGTGCTGTTCCTGAGCGGCCATCACAACACGGCGAAGGTGGTGCCGGAATACCAGAACGTCTGCCAGACCCTCGTGCGGGCGGGACTGGTCGTGCTCGCGCAGGATCCGGTGGGGCAGGGCGAACGTTTGAGCTACGTCGAACCTGACACGAAGACAAACCCGGTCGGCATCGGCACGCGCGATCACGACTATGCGGGCGTGCAAAGCCGGTTCCTGGGCGACACGCTTGCGCGTTACATGCTGCACGATGCGATGCGCGGCATCGATTACCTCATCTCGCGCCCGGAAGTGGACGCGGCGAAGATCGGGGTAACGGGCAACTCAGGCGGCGGCACGCAGGCGAGCCTCGTGATGCTGGTGGACCCGCGCGTGGCGGCGGCGGCGCCGGCGACGTTCATCATGAACCGCGAGACGTATCAGCGCACCGGCCAGCCGCAGGACGCGGAGCAGATCTGGCCGGGCTTCACCGGCGCTGCTTTAGATCACGAGGACATCCTGCTCGCGATGGCGCCGAAGCCGGTGTGCGTGTTGGCGGTCACCTCGGATTTTTTCCCGATCGAAGGCACGCGTCGCACGGTGACGCGGTCGCGCCGGATCTGGGAACTGTCGGGTCGAGGCGCAATGCTCGAATTGGTCGAGGATGACTCGACGCATGCCTACACACCGAAGCTGGCGCGGGCGGCGGCTCGGTTTTTCGCACAACACCTCTTGGGGAAGACGGTGGATCTGGCCGGGTTCGAGCCGAAAGCGTTTCCACCGGAGCAATTGCACGCCACGAAATCCGGGCAGGTGCGGGCGGAGTTCGCCGACGCGGAGTTCGTCTTCGACACGACGGCGGCGCGACTGAAGGAAGTCGAGGCCGCGCGCGCCGCGCTGACCGTCGCCGAGCGGAAGGTCGCGCGCGCGAGTGGCTGCGCGGGCAGGTGCTGCGGCAGCGCGAAAACACTCCGCTCAACCCGCGCCGGATCGATCGCGGGCGGGCCGTGGGTGCGTTCACGGTCGATATCGCGTTCTGGTATCCGCAGCCGTATCTCGCGAACCTCGGCATGCTCATTCGCCCGCGCGAGCGGCGGGCGGACCACCTGCCGGTAACGATCGCGATCTGGGACGACGGGACCGCGGCGCTGTCGGCGCACGCCGAGTGGATCACTGCCGAAGTCGCGCGGGGCCGGGCCGTGTTTGTGGTGAATCTCTCGGGCATGGGCCCGCTGAAACCCGATGCGATCAACCAGGGACCGACCGACGATGTCTATGGGACATGGCGCAAGCTCTCCGACGATCTCGAGTGGATGGGCGACAGCATGGTCGCGCTGCGGACGTATCAAGCATTACGCTCGATCGAGGTGCTCGGCGAGTGGCCGGAGCTGAACCGGGACGACGTGCGCTTCTACGCCAAAGGCCGGACGGGCGTGCACGCGAAGCTCGCCGTGGCGCTCGCGCCGAACGTGAAGGGATGCGAGTGGCAGGATGGCTTCAAGTTCACCGATTTCGTGCGGACGCGTGCCTACGATTCGAAAGGCATCAAACCGTTTGTCCTCCCGGGCGTGCTGCGCTATTTCGATGTCGATGAACTCTAGGAGCGTGGCGTTGGATCTGACCGGAAAAGCGATTCTGGTGACTGGCGGTGGGGGCGACGGAGTGGGCCGTGGCGTATGTGAAGCTGTGGTCGAAGCCGGCGGTCTGCTTCTCGTCAACGATCTGACCATCGAGCGAGCTGAAGCTGCGGCCTCCAGATTCGATGACGCCGTAGCCCTTCCAGGGGATGTCAGTAAACCGCAGGATGTCGTCGAGATGTTTCGTTCTGCCGCCAAACATTGTGATCATATCGCAGGGGTGGTCAATAGCGCGGGAGTCGGGCTATGCCGTCTTGCGCACGAGGCCGACGAAGCGGACTTCGATCGGATCAATCACATTGATCTGCGCGCAGTCTGGCTCATGTCGCGTGCGTTCATCCGCCAGGCTCTCGAGGCAAACAAACCTGGCGCGATCGTCAACATTTCTTCGGTGCATGCCCACTCGACCATCGCCGGGTACGCTGTGTACGCCAGCGCCAAGGGTGGTGTTGAAGCCTTGACACGAGGCCTGGCGGTCGAGTGCGGCCACTATGGCATTCGATGTAATGCCGTCGCCCCGGGTTACGTTCACTCGGAGCAGGGTCTCCATCTGCTTCGTACCATAACGGACGATCCCGAGGCCTGGGTTGAGAGATACACCAACTCCTATCAGGCCCTGCCCTACCCCATCGATCCGATTGATTGTGGCCGGCTGGCTGTGTTTCTTCTTTCCGATGCGTCCCGCTGCGTGACGGGGCAGACGATCCGGATTGACTGCGGATTGACCGGCATGCTGTTTGACCGGGATTTCAGCGGAGCATGACACGCTTCAATTGGCTGTTGGATGGAAGCATCGTCGGGCTGTACCTGCTCGCGACGATGGCCGCCGGCTTGTATGTCCGCAAGTACGTCGGTAAGGTCGAGCACTTTCTCGTCGCCGGCCGCGAGATGGACGTCTATCTCGGCATCGCGTCGCTCGCCGCGACCGAGTTCGGCATCGTCACGTGCATGTACACCGCGCAGAATGGCTACGAGAAGGGGTTCGCCGGAGCGACGCCCGGCATCCTGATGGCGCTGGCGATGCTGGTCGTCGGGGTCACGGGCTTTTGCATCAAGCCGCTGCGCGATTCCGGCGTGATGACGATTCCTGAGCTGATCGCAGGACATTCGGGCCGCGGATCCGCTGGGCGGCGGGCGTCGTCATCGTGCTGGGCGGCTTGCTCAACATGGGCGTGTTTCTGCGCACCGGCGGCGAGTTCCTCGTACTGGTGGCCGGGCTGGACGTGCGGTACCTCGAGCTCATGATGACGGTGCTGCTGGTTGGCGTGGCGGTCTACACGATCCTCGGCGGCATGCTGTCGGTGCTGGTCACCGACTTCCTGCAGTTCATCGTGATGAGCGTGGGCTTGATCGTCGTGACCGCGTTGATCCTGGTGAACGTCGGCTGGGAGAGCCTGGTCACGACAGTCGAGAGACAGTACGGCGCCGGCGGCTTCAATCCGTTCGTCAATCCGACGATGGGCTGGGAGTACGTGCTCTTCAACGCCTTGCTGAACACGGCGGCCGTGCTGACGTGGCAGACGACGATCGCGCGCGTGCTCGCGGCGAAGGACACGGCGACGGGCCGGAAGATCTATACGCGCACCAGCTTCTTCTTCGTCTGCCGCTTTCTCATCCCCGGCATCTGGGGCATCGCCGCGCTCGCCACGCTGGGGCCAGTGCCGGATACGCTCGAAGCGATGCCGAGGTACCTGAGCGCCGCCGTTCCTGCGGGCTTCATGGGCCTGCTCATCGCCGCCATGCTGGCGGCCGACATGTCGACCGACTCGTCCTACATGCTCACGTGGAGCAGCGTGATCTACAACGACATCCTGGCGCCTTTCCGCAAGACGCCGTGGTCAGAGAAGAAGGGACTCCTGTGGAACCGCGCCATCGTCGCGATGATCGGCGTGTTCCTGCTGCTCTACGGCTTGTGGTATCCGCTCAAAGGCGACCTGTGGACCTATCTCGGCGTAACCGGCACGATCTACCTCGCCAGCATCTCGGTCCTGCTGATTGCTGCTGTTACTGGAGTCGCGCCAACAGTTGGGGCGCGGCCGCTTCGATCGTTGTCAGCGCGGCTATCCCGCTGGCATACCTGGTGATGGAGCAGATCGACTCCACGGCGCAACTGGCGCGGGGCATTGGACCGTACTACTCGGGAATCGCGACCTACGTGCTGTCAGGCGCGGCGATGGTGGTCGGGTCGCTGCTGAAGCCGGGCACCCACAGTATCGGGTAACGAGCATGCCACAACATTTCCTCTGGTGGCTGATCACGATGGCATGTGTCGTGTGGTATTCGACGGTCACGATCTACGTTGCCATCAAAGGCGTCGCGGACATCAGAAACATGCTCGCCCGCCTGGCGAAGGCCAACAATTCAGAATAGCGCACGGACGCCAGGTTCGCGGCCGCTCACATCGCAATGTAGCGCAGGTCTTTAGACCTGCCGGCGCGCGCGCGGAAAAGGCCTGAAGGCCTGCGCTACCCGTCTCCGCCAGACGTCCGTCCGAACGCATACCGCGACACCAGCATGAACAGCCCGGGCAGGAGCAGGGCGCCCGCGAACGCCACGAGGAACGAATCCACCCGCAGAGAGTACGCGCCAAACGCCGAGTAGCCGAGGGCGATCCCGAGGTTCGAGATCGCCGTCAGCCGGGCGAAGCGGGCGTAGGGCGCGCGCACGAGGCCGGCGAACACGACGCTGGCCTCCGCGAGCACCGGGATCGGGCGGCAGAGAACGATGGTCAGATCTCCGTACCGCCGGACGAGCCCTTCGGCGCGTGCAAGCCCATCGTCTCCAACCAGGCGGCGGGCGGCTGACGAGCCGCGCGCGCCGACGGCATAGCCCAGCACGCAGCCCGCCATCATCCCCAGCCACACGATCGTTGCGCCCGCCCCGAATCCGAGGAACACGCCCGCGGCGGTGGAGACGATGCTCGACGGCACCGGAAGAAACACGTCGAGCGCCAGCAAGCCGAAAATCGCCGAGGCCACGACAACACGGGACGTGCCGGTCCGCGTGACCTGCTCAGCGAAAGCGTTGAACTGTTGTTCGAAAAGCAGGAAGGGAAGAAGGACGAGGCCGATCAGAATCACCCACAGCACGATCCACCGCATGCGGCCGACAGGGTATCAGAATCGGATCCCCGATCACCGATCACGGATCACCGATCACGAGTAAAATTCGCCCAATGAAGCCCCAGCCCGATCCCGTGACGGAAGACGTCCGCGAGCTCGCGCTCGCCACGATGCGACAAGCGAAATTCCCGATCCTGGCGAGCATCGACGGCGACCAGCCGCGCGCCCGGCCGGTGTCACCCGTCAAAACGACGGAGTTCACGGCCTACGTCGCCTCGTTCCGGAGCTCGCACAAGACGATCGAGCTCGAGCGGAACGCGAAGGTCGAGCTGTGCTACATGAGCGACAAGCACGATCAAGTGCGGATCACCGGCGTCGCCGAGCTCGTCACCGATCGCAGCGTGATTCAGGGCATCTGGGACGCGAACCCGCTCCTCCGCTCGTACCTCGTGACGATGGACAATCCCGAGTTCATCCTCTATTGCATCGTCCCCACGCACGTCCGCTACATGCGCGAGTGGGCGCTCGAGTATCACGACGTTCCGCTGAACACCTGAGGGCCGCTGAAAAACTCGCAGTGAAAACTCCCAACCTCCCCGCCTCCGCGCGCGATGGATTTCACGCGCGCTACGGCGAGGCCTCGCCAGAGCTCGTCGCGTGCGACCGAACCGACGAGCGGCGGCGGGCAACTCCCAAAGCACTCTCGGTCGACCGACTCTGAGCTCTTTGGAAGTTGGTGGTTGGGAGTTGTCCCCGCTCTTCCTCCGTTATTTCGGGGCCGTCGCCAGCTCGTGTGCCTTTCGCGGCCGCTCGATCTCGCTGTAGGCGGGCGCGCTCGGCCGCGTCGAACCGTCGGAATGCAGGTACGCCTCTTCGCCGTGCTGGCTGATATCCAGACCGGCGGTCTCGTCCGAGGTGGTCGCACGGAGCGGAATCACCACCGAGATAGCCTTGAGCAGGATGAAGCTCATGACGCCGCTGTAGGCGATCGCGGCGAGGATAGCGGCCGCCTGTATGCCGAGCTGTCCAGGGTTGCCGAAAAGCGCGCCGTCGGCGATGCCGTTCAGGGCCTTCTGCGCGAACACGCCGGTCAGCAGCGCGCCGACCGTTCCGCCGACGCCATGCGCGGCGATGACATCCAGCGAGTCGTCGAGCGACGTCCTGGCACGCCACTGCAGCGCGAAATAGCTGGGCACGGCGGCAATCGCGCCGAGCGCGATCGCGCTCATCGGCCCGATGAATCCGGCCGCCGGCGTGACCGCGACGAGCCCGACGACGATCGCGGTCGCGGCGCCGACCGCGGTCGGCTTGCCGTTGCGGAACGAGTCGAGGAAGGTCCAGACCACCAGCGTTGCCGCCGGCGCCAGCATCGTCGTCACGAACGCGAGACCGGCGATGCCGTTGGCCGCCAGCGCGCTGCCGGCGTTGAAGCCGAACCAGCCGAACCAGAGCAGGCCGGCGCCGAGCAGCGTGAACGGCACGTTGTGCGGCAGCAGCGAGTTCGACGGATATTCCTGCCGCTTGCCGACGACGATGGCGGCGACCAGCGCCGCGACCGCCGCGTTCACGTGCACGACCGTGCCGCCGGCGAAGTCGAGCGCGCCCAGCTTAACGAGCCAGCCGCCGCCCCAGACCCAGTGGGCGATCGGGCTGTAGACGACCAGCGCCCACAGCGAGATGAACACGACGTACGCGGAGAAGCGCATACGCTCGACGATCGCGCCGGAGATCAGCGCCGCCGTGATGATCGCGAACGTGCCCTGAAAGGCCATGAACAGGATGTGCGGAATCGTGCCCTGCGGCTCCAGTCCGACGCCGCGCAGGAACATCTTGGACGTGTCACCCAGCCAGGCACTGCCGGACCCGAACGCCAGGGAATAACCGAAGACCGCCCAGAGAATGCCGACGAATCCGAGCGAGATGACGCTCATCATCATCGTGTTCAGCGCGTTCTTGGAGCGGACCAGGCCGCCATAGAAGAACGCGAGCGCTGGCGTCATCAGCAGCACCAGGGCCGTCGCCACCAGCATCCAGGCGGTGTCCGCCTGGTTGATCGTCGGCGGGGCATCCTGCGCCGCCGCCAGTGCCGGACCTCCCAGCAGCAGGAGAACTCCGATTGCGGATATCTTCGCTACGCCGACCTTTCGTCTCGTGCTCATGTCTATGAACTCCTGAGATGCGTTCGAGCTGTCGTGATTGAAAAATGCCTCTGGTTAGCTGGCGTCCTGTTCCCCCGTCCGGATGTTGTAGCTCTGCTCGACGGGGAGCACGAACACGCGGCCATCGCCGATCTCCCCGGTTCGCGCGGCGCGGATGATCGCCTGAATCACGTCTTCGACCACGTTGTTGGTCACGACGACGTCGATGCAGATTTTTGGCAGCAGCGTGACGTCGTATTCCTTGCCGCGATAGATCGCCGTGTGCCCCTTCTGCCGCCCGTGGCCACGCACTTCCGTGACCGTCATCCCGGACACGCTCAGCTTCTCGAGCGCGTCACGAACCTCGTCCACCTTGTTGGGCCGGACGATTGCCTTAACGAGTTTCATCAGTGACCTCCAGCACGCGTTCCAGGCCGTGCTTCAAAGAATTCCGTTCGGGTTCCACCAGCTTCTTTCCAGCTTTCGTCAAGTGCAGCACGTCGATCGCCTTGCGGCCCTCCGTCGCGATCAGCGCGAGTTCCAGATCGCAGGCCTGCTCCGACACCACCCGGCTGATGCGGTGCAGCAGTCCCGGCGCGTCGTCGGCCACGATCTCGAGCACGGTGTACTTCTGCGAGTGCTCGTTGTCGAAGTGGAGGCGCGGCTCCTCGCGCTGACGCCGGCGGTACATCATGCTGGCCTCGCGGCCGCGCAGCAGGCCGGGGACATCGACCCAGCCGGCGACGACGCGATCGAGCATGCGGGTGATCTCCACGGTCGCCCCCGGGTTCTGCCGGAGGAAGCCCTGCTCGTCCGAGAACTCGAAGAAGTCGAGGACCAGGCCCTGGGGCGTGGTCATCGCCTGGCCGCGGTGAATGTCCATGCCGAAGTACGAGAGCACGCCGGCGACGTTCGAGAACAGGAACGGCTTGTCGAGCGTGACGATCGTCAGCTCCCAGACGTCGTCATGGTTCTCGAGAAACGCGTGCACCTCGTCGCGCCGGATCCCGCGCGCGAGCCGGACGTGGCGATACATCGAGGCCAGGCCGAAGAGCGCCAGGTATCGCCGCGGCAGCCCCTCGAGGAACTGCGTCAGCTCGTCCTCCGAGATATCCTCGGGCCTGCCCGCGATCACCACGGCGAGGCCCGCCGGATCCTGCGGTACCAGCTCGTCGCCGTAGCCCAGCGTCAGGTGGTTGTAGGTCTCGACATAGAGACGCCACAGCAGCTCTTCCTTCCATGGCGTCAGCGTGCTGGAGCTCACGGCCTCGACGTCGACCAGCGTCATCAGGCACAGCATCTTCAGCAGTTCTTCGGTGCCGACCAGATGCGCGAACTGCGCGACGACGTGCGGATCGTCGAGATCCCGGCGAAACGCCACCTGCGACATCGCCAGGTGATTGCGGACGAGAAAATCGATCGCGTGACGCGACTCTGCCGGCACCTCGAAGCGGTCGAGCGCGGTGCGCGCCAGGCGGACGCTTTCCTGCGCGTGATCGACGTCCTTGGACTTGCCGATGTCGTGCAGGATCAGCGCGAGCGTCAGGTTCTCCGGCGCGCGAAGCTCCTCGAGCAGCGCGCCAAACCGCTTCCGGCTCGGCGTCGCCGGATTCCACAGCGCCTCCAGCCCGCGGATCGTGAGCAGCGTGTGCTCGTCGACCGTGTACTTGTGGTGGAAGTCACGGATGACCCGGCAGTGCACCTCCGCGAACTCGGGCAGGATGCGGTTGAGCAGCCCGCAATCGTGCATCTCGGACAAGCGGGCGTAGAGACCCGGACGCGGATAGAACAGGGTGCGGAGCTGCTGCCGCTCGGCCTCCGTCCCGGCAAAATCGTCGGCGCCATAGCGATCGAGGTGCTGCTCGATGCAGTCGAGCGCCTGCTCGGACACCGGGCACCCGTCGGCCAGCGCCAGGCGGAAGATCTCGACCCACAACGCCGGCCGCGACGCGGCCGCTTCGAGATCGAGGAACCGGATGCCGTCAGCCGCGATTTCGAAGTGCCGGCCGACCCGCGTCGTCGTGGTCGAAACCCCCGACGGCAGCGCATTCCGCTGCGACCGCGCCAGCGCGCGCGAGGTGCCTCGCACGCTGCGGAAGTACTCGCCCATCAGGGCTTCGACCCGCTTCCGCTGGGTGTCGCCCGTGCACTCCAACAGGTCGGCGACACGCTCCTGCATGTCGTGGGTCAGCACGTTCGCGTCGCGGCCGCTTTCGGCGTGCAGCACGCCCCGGATCCGCAGCAGGAACTCCTCCGCCTCCTGTACCGGACCGAGCGCCCGCACGCGATCGGCTTCCAGCCGGTCGCCGGCGAGCGTCTGCAGATAGCGCATCGCCGCGATGTCACGCAGCCCGCCCGGCGCGTTCTTGATATCCGGCTCGAGCTGATAGATCGTGCCGTTGAACTGCGCGTGGCGCTGCTGCACGAGCTCGATCAGCGCGCCAATCGCGCGCGCGCGATCCTCGTCGCCGAGGCCGATCGCGCGGGTCTTGAACTGCTCGAACAGCCGCTCGTCGCCGGCAATCGGCCGGGCGTCGAGCGCCGCCAGCTGAAACTCCGTATTTCCGGTGTCCACGTCGTCGAAATCCCCGAGCTCGCGAACCTGATGGCCGACGACGAGCTGCAGATCCCACAGCGGCTGCAGCACGGCATTGACGAACTTCTCTTCGTCGCGATCGATCGAGCCCTCGAACAGGATCATCAGGTCGATATCGGAGTGCAGACAGAGCGTCCGCCGGCCATAGCCGCCGAGCGCGCACACGACGACCGGCCGCTTGGTGAGCGGCAGCGCGCCCTCGACCAGCTGCCGGACGATGCCGTCCATGTGCGAGGCGTAATTCGCCTGCGCCTCGCGGCCGCCGCGTCCCTGCTTGGCCTCGAGCGCAAACTGCCGGCGCGTCGTCGCGAGGGCCGCAGCGAGCTGTCCCCGCCGGCTCTTGCCGTCCGTGACCGTGCTGAATCCCGTCTCGCGGGGAGATTCCTGTTCGATTGCCATGCCGTGACTGTTACCCCACCCGGGCATCGCCGATTACGCGCTGCCGCTCACGTCCGAGTCCGGACGGCTGAATGCGCCGAGGCTGCGAGCAGGTCCGCATGACGCCGCATCGATTCGTCGCGGCTGTGAAGAGGCCCGCCTGCCCTGTCGCTCAGGCCGGTGACGCGTCCGGCCCGGGCGATTGCCGTCGTTCAGGGGCTTGCCGCATCCGCGCGAATACGCGACAGACGCCGCGGAGCCTCAGACGCACAGTTCGCGACTGACGTTTTGGGTTAGAGCAAGTTGAGCGCCAGCGGTGTTCGCCAGGCGGGGGTGCCGATCGGCGGAGAATCGGGCCGATTTCTCGGTTTCCGCGAGTATCGGCCGATGCAGGCACCTGCCTTATAGGGACATATTTGTAGGACTATACGGTGAATCTTACGGTCATGTCTGAGACGACGCCGAACGGTCCGGAAACCGCCAGCTGCGGGGAACAGGCTCGGCAGAAACGCCACGCAAAACACGGCTCCGCCGCGGGAGTTTCGCCCGAGTCCGACAAAAATGTCTTGGTGCTCTTAATACGACAAATATGTAGCGGCCGATGAGGCGGTGCGGGGCTCGTCAGCGCCCCCCGGTGCAGAAAGTTGCGGAAAAGTTTTCCGACGCGAACCGGTCAGGCCGACGCCGGGAGCGCGCTCTCGCCCATGAGGTAGCGATCGACCGCTTCGGCAGCGCACCGTCCGTCGGCGATGGCCCAGACGATCAGCGACTGGCCGCGCTGCATGTCGCCGGCAGTGAAGACACCGTCCTCGCTCGTCATCCAGTTCTGGTCGCGCCAGACGTTGCCACGGTCGGTCAGCTTCAGGCCGAGCTCGGCGACCACACCGCCACGCTCGGGTCCGAGGAAGCCCATCGCCAGCAGCACCAGGTCGGCGGGAATCTCGCGCTCGGTACCTTCGAGCCGCGTGGCGCCCGATCGGGTGAGCTCCACATTGACCGTCTGGAGCGCGCGGACCGCACCCTGCGCATCACCGACGAAGCGTTCCGTCGAAATCGAGAAGACCCGCTCGCCGCCTTCGTCGTGTGCAGCCGAGCTCCTGAAGATCTTCGGCCACTGCGGCCAGGGGTTGTCCGCGGCGCGCGAGTCGGGCGGACGCGGGAGCAGCTCGAACTGTTGCACGCTCGCGGCGCCCTGCCGGTGGACGGTCCCCAGGCAGTCCGCGCCGGTATCCCCGCCCCCGATGATCACGACGTGCTTGCCGGCGGCGGTAATCGCGCCCTGCTCCGGAACGTCATCCCCTTCGCAGCGGCGGTTCTGCTGTGTCAGATAGTCCACCGCGAAGTGAATGCCCGACAGCTCGCGGCCGGGAACCTGCAGATCGCGCGGCCAGCCCGCACCGCAGCAGAGCACGACGGCGTGGAAGTCCCGGCGCAATGAGGCGGCCGACACATCCTCACCGATCGACACGCCAGGCCGGAACACGACGCCTTCCTGTTCGAGGATGTCGAGCCGCCGATTGACCAGCCGTTTCTCGATCTTGAATTCCGGAATGCCATAGCGGAGCAACCCGCCGATGCGATCGGATTTCTCGAAGACCGTCACCAGGTGACCGGCCTTGTTCAACTGATCCGCGGCAGCGAGGCCAGCGGGACCGGAGCCGACGACCGCGATGCGCTTACCGCTGCGGACCGCGGGAGGGGACGCCTGAATCCACCCCTCCGCGAATGCCCGCTCGACGATGGACAGCTCGATGTTCTTGATCGTGACCGGATCGTCGTTGATGCCGAGCACGCACGAGCCTTCGCACGGCGCCGGGCACAGCCGGCCGGTGAAGTCGGGAAAGTTGTTGGTCGCGTGCAGCCGGTCGCTCGCTGCCCGCCAGCGCTGCCGGTAGACGAGATCGTTCCAGTCCGGAATGTGATTGCCGAGCGGGCACCCCTCATGGCAGAACGGGATCCCGCAGTCCATGCAGCGCGAGCCCTGGTCGCGGACTTCCTTTTCCGGAGACGGAAGGTAGACCTCCTGCCAGTCGCGGATGCGCACGTCGATCGGACGGGCGTCGGGCTTCGTCCGTTTGATGTGCAGGAATCCGTTGACGTTACCCATTGGCCGCCCCCACCAGGTCCGCGAACGCGGGCTCCCGGTTCTCGGCCCGCGCCTGCCGCTCCGCGAGCAGCACGCGCTGATAGTCGCGCGGAATGACCTTGACGAACCGCGACCGTTCGTCGAGCCAGTCGGCGAGCAGCCGTACGGCGCGCCCGCTGTTCGTGTAACGCACGTGCTTGCGCAGCATCGTGCGGACGAACTCGACATCCTCGTCCTCGACCAGCGGCTCGAGGTTGACCATCTCCTTGTTGCACCGCCGCGCGAACTGGCCGTCGCCGTCGAGCACGTAGGCGATGCCGCCGCTCATCCCCGCCGCGAAGTTCCGCCCGGTCCGGCCGATGACCACGACGCGCCCGGCCGTCATGTACTCGCAGCCGTGGTCGCCGACGCCCTCCACGACCGCCAGCGCGCCGCTGTTGCGCACGGCAAAACGCTCGCCGGCGATGCCTCGAACGTAGGCCTCGCCGCTGGTCGCGCCATACAGGCACACGTTGCCGACGATGACGTTCTCGTGCGACGCAAACGTGGACTGCCGCGGCGGGAACACGACGAGCTTGCCGCCCGACAACCCTTTGCCCCAATAGTCGTTCGAATCCCCCTCGAGGCAGAGCGTGATGCCGCGCGGCACGAACGCGCCGAAGCTCTGGCCCGCCGAGCCGGTGAAGTGCACGCGAATCGTGTCGTCCGGCAGGCCCTCGCCGCCGTACCGGCGCGTGACCTCCGACCCCAGCATCGTGCCCACGGTCCGATGCTCGTTGCGGATCGGCAGCGTGATCAGCACCGGCTGGCGCGTATCCAGCGACGGCAGCGCGTGCTCGATGAGCTCGTTGTCCAGGGCGCGAGCCAGGCCGTGGTCCTGCGCCCGCACCGCGCGGCGGCCGACCGTCTCGGGCATGTCCGGCTGATGCAGAATCCGCGAGAGGTCGACCCCCTTGGTCTTCCAGTGCGCAAGGGCCGGCCGCATCTCGAGCCGATCCGATCGTCCGACCATTTCGTCCATCGTCCGGAAGCCGAGCTGCGCCATGAGCTCCCGCACGTCTTCGGCGACGAAGCGGAAGTAGTTCTCGACGAACTCAGGGCGGCCGGTGAACTTCTTTCGCAGTTCCGGATCCTGGGTCGCGATGCCGACCGGGCAGGTGTTCAGATGGCAGACCCGCATCATGATGCAGCCCGACACCACCAGCGCCGCCGTCGAGAAGCCGAACTCTTCGGCGCCGAGCAGCGCCGCGACGACGACGTCACGTCCGGTGCGGAGCTGACCGTCCGCCTGCACCACGATGCGATCGCGCAGCTTGTTGAGCACGAGCACCTGCTGGGTCTCGGCCAGCCCGAGCTCCCAGGGCACGCCGCTGTGCTTGATCGACGTGAGCGGCGAGGCGCCGGTGCCGCCATCGTGTCCCGAGATCAGGACCACGTCCGCATGCGCCTTCGCCACGCCCGCGGCGACCGTGCCGACGCCGACTTCGGCCACCAGCTTCACGTGAACGCGCGCCACGGGATTCGCGTTCTTCAGGTCGTAAATCAGCTGCGCCAGGTCTTCGATCGAATAGATGTCGTGGTGCGGCGGCGGAGAAATCAGGCCGACGCCGGGCGTCGAATGACGGACCTTCGCGATCCACGGATACACCTTGTGCCCGGGAAGCTGGCCGCCCTCGCCCGGCTTGGCGCCCTGCGCCATCTTGATCTGCAGGTCGTCGGCGTTCACCAGGTATTCGCTGGTGACGCCGAAGCGCGCGGACGCCACCTGCTTGATCGCGCTGCGGCGCAAATCGCCGTTCGCGTCAGGCTTGTAGCGGGCGGAATCCTCTCCTCCCTCGCCGGTGTTCGACTTGGCGCCGAGCCGGTTCATCGCGATCGCGATCGTCTCGTGCGCCTCCTGGCTGATCGAGCCGTAGGACATCGCGCCGGTGGCGAACCGCTTGAGGATCGCCTCGACCGGTTCGACTTCGTCGATCGGCACCGGCGTCGCATCCGGCTTGAACCCGAGCAGCCCGCGGAGCGTCCCGAGGTTGCGGCTCTGATCGTTGACGAGCGCCGTGTACTCCTTGTAGATGGCGTACTGATTACTGCGCGTCGCATGCTGCAGCTTGTGCACCGTCTCCGGGTTGAACAGGTGCATCTCGCCGTCGCGGCGCCACTTGTATTCGCCGCCGGTTTCGAGCTCCGAGGACAGCAGATTTCGCGACGGGAATGCCCGGCGATGACGCTCGCGCACCTCGCGGGCGATGACGTCGATGCCGGCGCCGCCGATGCGCGATGCCGTCCAGGTGAGGTAGGTGTCGACGAAGTTCTTCTCGAGCCCGATCGCTTCGAAGATCTGCGCGCCGCAGTAGCTCTGCAGCGTCGAGATCCCCATCTTCGACATGACTTTCAGGATGCCCTTGTTCAGCGCGCGGATGTAATTGAGAACCGCACGCTCGTGGGTGATGCCCTCCAGCACGTGCTGGTGAATCATGTCGTCGAGCGTCTCGAACGCCAGATACGGGTTGACCGCACCGGCGCCGTAGCCGATGAGCAGCGCCACGTGGTGCACTTCGCGGGCATCGCCGGATTCCACGACGAGCGCGCACCGCGTCCGCAGCCCCTCGCGCACGAGGTGATGGTGCACGCCGGCAGTGGCGAGCAGGCTCGGGATCGGGGCGAGCCGGTCGGTGACGCCCCGATCGGACAGGATCAGGACCGTGTGGCCGGAGGCCACCGCCTCCTGCGCCTGCGCCCGCAGGCCGTCCATCGCACGCTCGAGGCCGGCGCCGCCTTCGGCCGGGTTGTAGAGCATCGGCAGCGTCGTCGAGCGAAAGCCGGCAACGTCGGTGTGGCGCAGCTTGGCGACCTGATCGTTGTCGATGATCGGATACTTGATCACGATCTGCCGGCACGACTCGGGCTCGGGCTCGAGCAGGTTGCGCTCGGGACCGATCGTCGACTCCATCGACGTGACGAGCTCCTCACGGATCGCGTCGAGCGGCGGATTGGTGACCTGCGCGAACAGCTGCTTGAAGTAGTCGTAGAGCAGCCGCGGGCGCTGCGAGAGGATCGCCAGCGGCGTATCCGTCCCCATCGACCCGATCGGCTCCTCGCCGCCTTTCGCCATCGGCCCAATCAGCAGCGCGATGTCTTCCTGCGTGTAACCGAAGGCCTGCTGGCGGCGCAGCACCGTCTCGTGATCGAGCACCGGGAGGAAGGGCGACGGCGCCAGATCCTCGATCGGAATCAGGTGCTCCTGGAGCCAGGACGCGTAAGGCTGCTCGCGCGCCAGCTTCAGCTTGAGCTCTTCGTCGCTGATGATGCGTCCCTGCCGCGTGTCCACCAGGAAGATACGGCCGGGGTGCAGCCGCTCCTTGACGAGGACGTCCTCGGGTGGGATGTCGAGCACGCCGACTTCCGACGCCATGACGACGAGATCGTCCTTGGTGACGTAGTAGCGCGACGGCCGCAGGCCGTTGCGATCGAGCACCGCGCCGATGACGGTGCCGTCCGTGAAAACCAGCGAGGCGGGACCGTCCCACGGCTCCATGAGCGAGGCGTGGTACTCGTAGAACGCGCGCAGCTCCGGCGCCATCGTGTCGTTGTTCTGCCACGGCTCCGGAATCATCATCAGGATCGCGTGCGGCAGCGATCGGCCCGCCATCACCAGCAGCTCGAGCACGTTGTCGAAGATCGCGCTGTCGCTGCCTCCCTCGCGGATGATCGGCAGGATCTCCTTCAGATCGTGGCCGAGCAGGTCGGTGTAGAGCAGCGCCTCGCGGGCCTTCATCCAGTTGATGTTCCCGCGCAGCGTGTTGATCTCGCCGTTGTGTGCGACGTAGCGGTAGGGATGCGCCAGCGGCCACGACGGAAACGTGTTGGTGCTGAACCGCTGATGGACGAGCGCCAGCGCCGACTCGAACTCCGGATCCGTCAGGTCGGGGAACATGCCCGCGATCTGATTCGCGGTCAGCATCCCCTTGTAGATCAGGGTGTGCGACGACAGGCTGACCACGTAGAAGAACTTGCGGTCCTCGAACGGCAGCGCATCGACCGTGTGCTCGATCCGCTTGCGGATGACGTACAGCTTCCGCTCGAACCTGGCGTCGTCTTCCTCGGACTGTCCGGGCGCCGCGAGCCACGGGCTCCGTCCGATGAAAATCTGACGGAACACCGGCTCGACCGACTTGGCACTCGGCCCCACCGCGCTGTCGTCGGTCGGCACGTCGCGCCAGCCGAGGACGACCTGCCCTTCGTCCTTGACGACCTCCGCGAAGAGCTGCTCGATCTGGCGGCGGAGGCCGGCGTCGTGGGGAAGGAAGATCAACCCCGCGCCGTAGCCGCCCTCGGGAGGCAGCTGGATGCCCAGCGCCGCCGCCTCCCGGCGCAGAAACCGATCGGGGATCTGCGTGAGGATGCCCGCGCCATCGCCGGTGTTCGTCTCGCACCCGCACGCGCCGCGATGCTCGAGATTGATGAGCACGCGCAGCGCCTGCTTCACGATGTCGTGCGAGCGATGGCCCTTGATGTGCGCGACGAACCCGACGCCGCACGCATCGTGTTCATTCGACGGGTCATAAAGTCCTTGCGCCGGTGGCAGATGTGGCTGTTGCACAGTGCTGTTATGAACGAACTCCTTTCATATGCGAAACGGGTTTATCTGATTGACTGCATGCGGCGCGCGCATGGGACCGTTATGCGTGCAGCGCATCGGTTCGATGATCGAGGCGAAGTGCGCGTGCGTTTTCTGGCCTAAAAACAGATGGGGTTGCAGACGAAGAGATCGAAGTCGATGGTCTCGTCTTCCGGACCGAATGGCTGGCGCGACGAGAAGACGATGGTCGTGCCGCGGCGGTCGATGGCCGGCGAGCGGCTTGGCGCCCACCAGATCTGCCGTCCGCCGCTGACCCGACGGACGTGCGCGTCTGCGCGATCGAACAGATACACGTCGGGCAGCAGGTTGTCGTCGACGTTCTCTCCCGGACAGTCGCCGTCGCAGAGCAGATTCGATGCCCAGGACTCGAACACGACCAGACGGCCGTCGGCCGATACCCGCGGCACCGTGCTTCGACCATTCGCGCGGCGGGTAATCACCGTGGTCCTCGAGGCCGCTCGATCGTGTACCGCCACATCCGTCCGCGACGTGTGGTTCCCGTTCATCAGAACAAACGCGACGATCTGGCCATCGGCGCTGATATCGGGGAAAAACGCCGCCTGAGGCGCGCCGTCCCTGCCGGAACTGATGCAGGTCGTTTCAGCGGCGATGACATCGCGAAGGTAGACGGCACGGACCGGCGGTGAAGCGGGCCGCGACTGCTGCGCACGCTGCTCGATCGCACTGAAGACCACCAGCCGGCCATCCGCGCTGACCCTGGGCGTAATGCTCGACTCGTACTGGCGGTTGGCGCTGTCGACCCCCGCGCGAATCAGTTGTCCACTCGGCACAGAGAGCAGATACACGTCGCTTGCAGGACCGTTGGCGTCCGCGCCGCGCACCAGATTCGTTGCGGACGACACGAATGCGACAACCGCGCCGTCACCGCTGATGGCCGGTGAGTCGCTGTGACCGTTCGCATCGCCCCCTTCATGCGAGACGCTCACCCGCGTCGTCGTGCCGGTCCTGCGATCGCGGAGGAAGACGTCTCGTATCAAGCTCGCGATCCGGCAAGCCGGTGAGGTTGGTGGCCCATGACTCGAACGCGAGGTAGTGTCCGTCGCTGTTCAGTTGCGGGTTCGACGAACTGCCGTCCGCCGAGGCGCCGTCGGCGGCCCGAGTCTCCAGCGTGAGCGTGCGTGCGAGGCGGTCGAGGACGTAGATGTCGTCGACCGAGTTTCGATCGGCCGGCAGCAGCCGTGCGGACGACACGAACGCCACGAGCGCACCATCGGCGCTGACGGTTGCGGAGGTGCCATTCACATCTGAGAGGCCCTGTCGCACGACCGTTCCATCGAATTTCGGGACGGCGGCGTCCGCGGGCGACAGCAGCAGCACGACGACGGCGCCAACACGATAAAGCGGCGACATCGCACTACCTCCGCAGTTCTCCGGCCCCGACCTCGTGGGCCACGAGCCGTCCGGTGACGGCTGCCCGTCGCGTCTCGAATGCGGCTGGCTTCCGCACTATGTGGGCGCCGTGCACGCCATCGGCGACCGCCACGGCGAGATCGACCTCGTCTATCTGCTCGAGGATGTGCTCGATCTCGTGCGCAAGCAGCTCGGCGGCCCGCGGATCGGCGCCGCGCAGCCGGATGTGCGCGCGCAGCCGCGGCGTGCGGCTGATTTCCGTTTCAGCGTTGGTAGCCGCGCGGCCCGCCGGATGGTCGAAGCTGAGCACGATCGCGACCGACGCGCCCTTCAACCTCGCGCACTGGCGGCGGAACGTCGCAGAGCGGCGCCACATCTGCTCGACCAGCGGTCGAGCGATCGGAGGAATGTCGGAACCGGCGGGCAGGATCGCCAGCGCGTCGATCGGCGCAACCGTGTCGGTCTCGCGTCCGGCCAGCGCAAAGCCGTAGGTCGTAACGCCCGACGCGCTGACGTATGCCGTCACACTCGTCGACGCGTGGGACACCGGCCCTTGCGCGCGCGCAGCGTCGGGTCCCATGGCGATGGCCATGAGCAGCACCGACTGCATGAAGCGGGAGATCGTGGGCGACATGACTGAGCCTCCTGACGCGCTGGCAGAGGAAGAGACGGCTGAAATCTGGTGTTTCCGCGGGCTCTGGCGTTTCGAGGGCCGATACGGTTGGGGTAGACCGGACCCGGACGCTCACGATGCGCACCCTGGGTGGGAGGGGATCAGGCGACAGGGGAATTCCGCGAGCCGGTCCGTCTGAATGGAATGAGCACGCTGATCGGTTGCTCCAGGGACGGCGTTGATGAATAATCCGGCCACTCCACGTTCATCACGTCGTTCGCGCGTGCCGCCAACTTACTGAGTGAGGCCGTGCAGCAACTGTCGCGTCGAGCCTTCACCCGAAGGCGGGCCGCCGTCACCGGCGTCGCACTGGTCGTCGCGACAGGCGTCCTGGGGTACGCCTTTCGTGACCAGTGGGTGCCGCCTTCGGCGTTCTCGCCGGAACGGACCGGCATTCATCGTCCCGAGCTCCGAGATCTGGCAACCGCTGTTGGCGGACGACGGCCCTTCGAGCCGCGGCTGACGGGGAACTTCGCGCACGCCGACTACTCCGCTGAGACACCGACGCGGTCAGCAGCACCAGCAGCGACAGACGCACCGCTCGATCTCCGCGTCGCCGCCATCGCGCTCGAGAAACGCGCACAAGAAAGCACGGATGCCTTCAGTGTGAACGCCTTCGGCATCGCGCAGCTGTTCACGGGCCGGACTGCACCGGGAGTGTCGACGCTCGAGCGTGCGATGCGTCTGGCGCCCCGGGACGCACGGCTGTCGAGCGATCTGGCCGCCGGCTATCTGGTGCGAGCGCGTGAAACGAACCAGATCGAAGACGTGGCGCGGGCCGTAGGCCACGCAAAGCACGCGGCGGATCTCGACCCCCGGCTTGCCGAGGCGCGATTCAACCTCGCTCTGTCGCTCGAGCACCTGTCGTTGCGACACGAGGCGATGAGGGCGTGGCAGGCCTATCTGGACCTGGATCCCCAGTCAGCGTGGGCCCGGGAAGCACGCGCTCGAATCGAGCGGCTCTCCGAAACGCCCGAAGCACGCTGGGAGAAGCAGCGGCGCGAGATCATTGCGGCGGGTGATCGCGGTGATGAGGCATCGATCCGTGTCGCCACGCAGCAGAACCCGGACACGGCCTACGAGTACGTCGAAAACGATCTGATTCCGGCGTGGGCGGATGCGTGGCTCGCCGAGCGATCGCGAGAAGGCGGCGAAGCACCTGCGACTTGCGCGTCTGTTCGGACAGGCGATTGCGGACGGTGTCGGTGAGCGCATGCCGCTCGACGCGGCTCTGGCCATCGAGCGTGCGTCAGGCGATCAGTCGCGTGCTGACGCGCTGGCGCGCGGCCATCAGATCTTTCGCGACGCGCGGGCGCTGTACGACCAGGATCGAATTGCGGACTCGACCGCTGCGTTCGACAAGGCCGCGCGCGAGCTGGCGATTGGAGACTCGCCATTTGTCGCGTGGACGCGCCTGCAGACAGCGATCTCGCAATATTACCGGAGCGAATTCGACGAATCGCTCGTTCCTCTTCGCGAATTGATAAGCCTCACATAACCAGAATTCACACATCCGGGTCGCTGCGCGAGCACAGTGGATGACTGGGCTGATCCAGGCACGTCGAGAGGCCAGGTCGATGATTCACTTGATTCGTATCAGCAGGCACTTGCGGCCTTCGAGCGGGTCGGCGCCGTGGCTGACGGAGCAGCGATGCACTCGATTCATCGGGGAGAACCTTGAAGCCGTCGGCGATCTGAGCACTGCCTGGACGCACAAACGCGATGCCCTCGTGAGCGTCGCCATGTTGCAGAAGGCGCAGCGCCGTGAAGCGATTCTTGCGTCTGCGGCGAAGACGGCAAGACGCGCCAATCTTCTTCACGCAGCGATTTCCCTGCAATCGGAAGTAATTGCCGATGCGCAACAGATCCGGGCTTGCTGTGGCGTCGTCCAGGGCTCACTCGATCGCGCGGAGGTCCATGGGCTGTTGGGTGAAGAACAGCGCGCGGCTGAAGACATCGCTCAGGCGCAGCAGTGGCTGACGCGCGTCCCGGATAAAGCCCTGGAGACCGACTTCGTGCGGAAACCATGCTGGCGCAGGGCCAGACGCTGCTTCGAACGTCGCCAGCACAAGCGATCGCCACGCTGCGCACGAGCCTCGATTACTTTCAGCAGAGCGGCATGGAGGTGCGCCTGCCCCGTGTCAACCTCGCCATCGGGCGTGCACAAGTGCTTGCCGGTGAGATCGGCGGCGCCGAGCAGACCTTTCTGGAGGGTATCCGAGCGCTCGAAGCCCAGCGCGCCAGGCTCCCCAAGGGACAACTGCGTCTCGGATATTTCGAACAGCCATGGAACCTGTTCGAGGAGATGGTGAAACTGCAAGCCGCGAGTGCTGCGAACCTGCCGAGCGCCTTCCGCTATGCCGAGCGCTTTCGTGCCCGCGACCTTGCAGAATTGTCTTCGCAATCGGGACATTCAGCAGTCGTGGACCCAACAAGCCTCGCCGATCGACTTCAACCCCATACGGTTGTCCTGTATTACGTGACCCTCGACGACCGACTTTTGCTGTGCGTCGTGCGCCCGGGCAAGGTCGAGTTCGTCGAGCAGGCAGTCGCATCCAGTGCGCTGGAGGAAGAGGTCAGGAACTACCGCGCATCTCTCGAGCGTGGAGATCGAGTGCAAATCGAACGGGGCGGCGTTCGCCTTCACGAGCGGCTCATTCGCCCGGCGCTGCGGCTGCTCACGAAAGGCGACGTGCTGGTCATCATCCCCGATGGGATCCTCCACGCGCTGCCATTCGCCACGCTGAAGAACTCGCAGACCGGACGATACCTGCTCGAGGATCATCCAGTTCAGGTCGCGCCGAGCGCGACGATGTTCGACCGGGCGTCGACGAGATTGCGCCGCGCCAACACCGCGGGCGGCAATGTGCTCGTGCTCGCCAATCCCAAACTGGCGGACGGAGAGGCAATGAATCTGCCGGATCTTTCGCGCGCAGAAGCAGAGGCCTACGACATTGCCGCGCTCTACCAGAACGCCACCGTTTTGATCGGCCCCCGCGCGACCAAACGCGCATTCCTCGACACACGCAGAACGGTATCGGATCGTGCATTTCGCCGGACATGCGCTCGCGAACGAGCAGTACGCGTTGCTGTCGCGGCTTCTCCTCGCCCGCGACGACCCTCGCGAGGCTGGGTCCCTCTTCGCGCACGAGATTCTCGACCTCAACCTTGGCACAACCGACCTCGTCGTCCTTGCCGCGTGCCGGACCGGAGCCGGCGCGATCAAGAAGGGAGAGGGCCCGCTCAGCCTTGCGCGGCCGTTTCTCGCGGCTGGCGTTCCTTCGGTCGTCGCCACGCTGTGGGACGTGAGCGACGATGCAAGCCGGACGCTCTTCGCAGCGTTCTACCGAAATCTCCGGCATGGTGCCGAGCCGGTGTTTGCCCTGCGTGACGCGCAACTGCGACTGCTGCGCGATCCGGACGCCAACCTGCAGTCGCCCGCCGCCTGGGCGCCGTTCATCTCCGTTGGCGGCGTGCATCCGAATGGAGGTCTGTGATGCACATCAGTCGTCGCGAGTTCATCGTCGTCAGCGCCACGGGAACCGTCACTCTTGCATCGACTGCCTGCGGTGGCTCGAATCGGGCGGCCTCAGCGGATCCGCTGGCGCGAGCACCCGGTTGTCGGTGGTCGTCTCCGGGCTCGTGGGAAGGTGTCCACCAACGAAGCCACGCACCTGATCCTGCTCGACGGCGACAAGACGGGGATGGGCAAACATGCGGCGCGACTCTCGTCGCAGCCGGCAACGTGGCACCGGCAGGTTCCGCACCGTCGGAGACGCAAGGCGGACGAGTCGTTCTGGAATCTCGCGAACCATCAGCTCACTCTGATGTCTGGCGACACCACGGGCACGAAGAAAGGGACGGGCCTGCGTGGACCAGGGGAAGAAACAAAAACCCGCGGAACCCGGCGTCACACAAAGATGTGACGTGGGTGGCAGACATGTCGAGGATTCCCGGGGCAGGATCCGGGCGCATCAATCCGCAGTGCCTCGAGGCCAATCCGACGGTCGCTAAAGTTGCCAGCCGCGTTCGCTTCAACGGAGGAGAGGTCGCCGCGAGGTTCAGGCCTCCGTTCCATCAGGTGGTCTTTGAATTCGGGGACGCTGAGTTCGCCAAATCTGTTCAAGCAGGCGCTGGCGGAACTCTCACTTTCTCAGACCATCGCGTCGGACAAGGTGATCTTCCGGCTGGAGCCCTTCGACGGTTCGGGGCCCGCGAAAGACATCGTGCTGGCTCCCGACACCGAACGGCGACCTCGAAGTCGTTATCGAGAACATGCCATCACCCCAACTATGGCTGCAAGAACTCACGAGGAGGCAAATACCCTGAGTCACTTTGCCGCGTTCTACCAGCTGCTTGGCGGAACCACCGGGAACCCCACCCATTCCGACCTGCCGGGCAAACTGTCCGGGAGTGCCCAAGCCGGAGACGAAGTGGTGTACTGCCCCCCTACCGATTACGGTCCGTGAGTGAGCGGAGGCTCCCTTCGAACAGCGGATGATTGGTCGGGCGCCGGGCAGAAGTCCGGCGCCCCAAAATGACAAGAGTTCTCAAGCTCACACTTCAGGGACCAATCCGAACGTTCGTCGGCGCTGCCGGCGGGGCGCGGTGTTTGCGCTGCGGCCACCGCGGCGTGAGCGTTGAGGCGCCCGTAACCGTACCACTGGCTGTGATCGTCGACGTAATCGCCCACCAGATCGCCATTCCCAAAATCGATCTGCTCGGCGGTATTGTGAAGAATGGTCCGGATCTCTTCAGGCTTGAGAGCGGGATTGAGCGCGCGCATCAGCGCGGCCACGCCTGCAACCTGCGGGCATGCGGCCGACGTCTCGGCGAATGGTTCGTAGTCACCCCGCGGATCAAGCGTCTGGAGGTTGACGTGGAATGGGTCGATGTCCCGGAGGTGCCGCCTCCTGCCGGAGCGCAGATGTCGATCAACAGGCCGAAATTGCTGTTGTTGACACGGTGCTCGGCCGCAATCGGTGTATCGAGTGTCGAGGCGCCGACCGCGATCACTCCTGGGTGCGTCAACAAGGGATACTCGACCGTGTAGTCCCGGCCGCCGGGTGAAGTTGCCGGTGGAAAAGACCACAACGCAGCCCGCCGCAGCGAGGGCGGTGAAGGCTTCGCCGGCAAGGCCCGCCAGGGCGAGGTCGTCAGGTGTCCAGCTGTTGCTAATGATGCGCGCGCCCTGACTGGGAAGGGCAGGGACGAGACGGCCGTTGGGCAGGCCAGCGCACCAGAGAAACATGTCGGAGAAATTGAGCTCGGAATTCGCCTGATTGAAGCCGGGAATCTGCACCAGCATCAACTTGCAGAAGGCAGGAAATCCAGCGATACCCGCAACGCCGATTCCATTGTCGACGACTGCCGCTGCCAATTCCCGCAGCCCTGGTCCCATGGTGATGTTCGAGAAAGGTGGTGGAGTTTGTCGCGAAATTGTACTTGTCGGGCGACAGTATCGCTTGCAAATCTTCGTGCGTCTCCAGAAACCCGACGTCTGTAACCGCGATGACGACTTGCGCGGCCGCATTGGCAGTCGCGGCGGCGTCCACAATCGTCCAGGCGCCCACGCTGTCGATGATGCCGTGGTGCAGCTGGTCCGCCAGCTCAGGTCCGTCGTTGGGAGTGAATGGAGCGCCAGACGTATGCGGCACGACCGTTGACACGAGATCGGGTTCCGCCCAGACCGCGGCGCCGGTCTCTGCCCAGTTGTTGCAGATGTCGATCAGTTCCGTCGACGTCATCCGGGGTGCCGCGCGGAGCACGAAAGTGTTCTCGCTGTAAGGGAGCCGTCTCTGCACGTCCAGCTGCCGGCTTTGCACTTCGATATCGACGTTCACCCCTGGCTTGAACTTGACCACGCAATCGTTGGTCAGAAACGCGAGAATGTCCTTGTCGTATCGAACGACTCGGCCGGCGTATTCGATCGAATCCCTGAACTGAGGGCTCATCGCCTCGCGCTCGAACGCGGCGATGGCGTCCAGCCGGCCGGCCGGCGCGCGGAAGATAGCGACGCGCTGCCGCCGGGCCCTTTCCGGGACGTCGACCGGCACGAGCTGCAGAGCATTCGCGAGTTGCAAGAAGGCGACTGGCAACCGCTCGACCCTCGGCTTGAGCGCAACCGCGATCATCGGCGGTAGGTCATAGGGGACTTTTACCTCTCCCCGGTAATAGTGCGGAAGGTCGGCCCTGCCGAGGATGAATCTCGCCTCGACCGGCCGGTTGCCCAGTGTGACGGTCCGTTGCTGCGGTTCGAGCCCGGGCACCTTGGCAGACACCGGATAGGCGCCGGGGGCAAGGTCCTCTGTCGAATACGCCCGGTTTCGCTCGTTGTAGTCGATCGCGACTCCGTCAACGAGAACCGCTGCGTTCGTCAACACCCTTCCGTTGACGTCGAGGACTCGAACGTGGATCCGCGGACGGGGCGCCTTCCGTTCCCTCACGACCGCCCTTTGCGAGCTACCGGCGTCACGTGTGTTACTCATAGCGCCCTCCTGTTTGAGATCATCCTTCGCGCGCTTGCGATCGTCCTGACGTCCACTGGCCAGAAGCGCCACCGCGGGGTCGTTCGCCGCGTCTGTTTTGCGCTGCCGGCAACGTAGTCGACCACCAAATCCCCGTTCCCGTGTCGATCTGCTCGGCTGCGGTCATGCGGCCGACGTATGGCCGAATGGTTTGTAGCCAGCAAGCGGATCGAAGCGTCCGGACGTTGACGTGGAATGGGTCGACGCTCCGGACGTGCCGCCCACCACCAGCGCTCAAATGTCGATCGAGGGTCCGAAATTGCTGTTGTTGACCCGCTGCTCCGGCTGAGCGAGTGTCGAAGCTCCGACAACGATGACTGCGGGGTGCGTCAACAGGGGAGACTCGAGCGTGTAATTCCTCCCGCCAGGCTCGAAGTTGCCGGTCGAAAAAACCACGACGCAGCCGGCCGCAGCAAGGGCGTTGAAGGCTTCGTGGGCAAGACCAGCCAAAGCGAGATCGTCAGGTGTCCAGCTATTACTGATGACCCTGGCGCCCTGGCTGGGAAGGGCAGGGACCAGGCGGCCGTTCGGCAGGCCGGCACACCACAGAAACATGTCGGCAAAGTCGAGATCGGAACTGCCGGTATCGAAGCCCGGAATCTGCACCAGCATCACCCTGCAGAAGTCCGGGAATCCAGCGATACCGGCCAGGTTGATTCCATTGTCGACGACCGCCGCGGCAATTCCCGCGGCCTGGGTCCCGTGCGGATGGTCGAGAAACACCGGGGAATCGGCGGAAAAGTTGTACCTGTCGGACGACAGGATGGCTTGCAGGTCCTCGTGCGTCTCGAGAAACCCGACGTCAGTGACCGCGATGACGACCTGCGCGGCCGCCTTGGCATGTGCGGCGGCGTCCACGATCGTCCAGGCGCCCGCGCTGTCGATGATGTCGTGGTGCAGGTGTTGCGCCAGTTCAGGATCATTGGGCGTGAATTGAGCGGCAGCGGTATGCACTGCGACAGTTGACACGAGGTTAGGTTCCGCCCAGACCGCGGCGCCGTTCTCTGCCCAGTTGTTGCAGATGTCGATCAGTTCCGTCGACGACATCTGGAGTGCAGCACGGAGCACGAAGGTGTTCTCGCTGTAAGGGAGCCGTCTCTGCACGTCCAGCTGCCGGCTTCGCACTTCGACATCAACGTTCACGCCGGGCTGAAACCTGACGACGCAATCGTTGGTCAGGAACGCGAGTGAGTCCTTGTCGTATCGAACCACGCGGCCAACGCGTGCGATCGAATCCGCGAACTGCGCGCTCATCGCCTGCCGTTCGAAAGCAGTGATCGCGTCTATCGTGTCTGTACGCGCGCGGAAAACGGCGACGCGTTGCCGCCGTGCCCTGACGGGCACTTCCACTGGCACGAGCTGGAGCGCACTCGCCAGTTTCGAGAAGGCTGCTGGTAACCGCTCGACCATCGGCTTGAGCGCAACCGCGATCATCGGCGGAAGGTCGTACGGGACTTTGACGGACCCGCGGTAGTAGTGCGGAAGCTCCGCTCTGCCGAGCACGAACCTGGCTTCGACCGGCCGTTCGCTCAGGGTCACTGTCCGCTGCTGCGGTTCGAGCCCGGGCACCTCGGCAGATACCGGATAGGCGCCGGGAGCAAGGTCCGCGGTCGAGTACGCCCGGTTCCGCTCGTTGTAGTCGATCGCGACTCCGTCAACGAGAACCGCTGCGTTCTTCAACACCCTTCCGTTGACGTCGAGGACGCGAACGTGGATCCGCGGACGGGGCGCCTTCCGTTCTCTCATGAGCGTCCTTTGCATGCTGCCGGCGTTACACGTGTGTTGCCCATAGCGGCCTCCGGTCTGCCGACATTGACGCGCGCAAGCTGGAGTCGCGCGCTCGATAGGAGGATGAACTGCGATGAGGACGTAATCACGCGTCTGCGCTCCACTCAGCCCCGGGCGCAGATCGGAGCATTGAATCAGTCGCGCTTGGTCTGAGGCGGGGACACCGATGCGTTGGACGCGCCTGTCTTCTTCAGTCGCGCCCGCGCCTCGGACGCCCACGACGACGACGGGTCGAGCGTGAGATAGTGCGTCCAGGCTTCGCGCGCGCGGGTCATGTCACCCGTCGCCTCCGCCGCCAGCCCGAGGTTGAACCACGCCTCCGCGCGATTCGGGTCGCGCGCAACAATCTGCTCGAGAAAATCCTTCGCGCGCTTGCGATCGTCCTGACGGCCGCTGGCCAGGAGCGCCACGGCGAGGTCGTTGAGCAGCGCCGGATCCGAGCCCGAATTGGCCACGGCCGACAGAACCTCGCTCGCTTTCTGCGGGTCGCGCATCGTGAGATGCATGATCGTCAGCGCGCGAAGCTGTTCCGGCCTCCCCCCGCGTGCGGCATCCTCCACCTTCAACGCCGCTTCGCGGACCGCCAGCGGGAGCTCGCTTGCCGTGCTTCCCGATCGCACCGGGGCGGCCAACGGACGGTACGCTGGCGTGTCGGACAACCGACCCTCGAACGTCCGATACGGCCCCGAGACGGCCTGCAGCTCGTTGAGCGCGACGGTCACCGGCTGCTCCGCGTCTTCGCTGTCGCCGCGATTGACCTGCACGGCGATCACGACCGCCGCGGCCGCGGCTAGTCCGGCGGCGGCTCGCCAGAGCGTTGGCGCTGACCGCCACCGACTGGCCTGGGCCTGGGGAACGCGCTCCGCAGATTCACGAAAGGATTCGGCGAACACGAAGTGGCAGGACTCGCAGCGCGCGAGATGCGCTTCGACCTCACGCCGCTCCGCCGCGGTCACACGCCCGTCGATGTAGGCCGCCAGCAGCTCGGCGTCGAGGCAGCCTGCGCCGGGTCCGTGGGACGTCGGGATGATAGGAGTTGACGTCATGGTTACCTCACGCGCTGTTCGATGGCCGATCGATCGCCCGCGTCTCTCCAAGCAGCGCCAGGCTGATGTCCACATCCTTGCGGCTGATGGCGTCGCGCGCCGTGTCGCGATCGATGCCCGCCGCTTCGAGCGCTTCCCGCAGCCGCCGCAACAGCGACTCGAATCGCCGGTACAGCGGCTTCTGATCGAGATGCAGCGCGCGGGCGATGTCGGCCACGCCGAGATCGTCCTGGAATCTGAGGCGCAGGATCAAGCGGTCCTGATCGGAGAAGGCCTGCACGGCCGGCGCCAGCGCGAAACGGATGCGCGCGCCGATGGCGGAAGGCTCGCCGGCGATGACGCCCGCCTCCGGCGATTGCCGCTCTTCCGCGAAGGTCTCGAGCGCCTCCTCGCCGACCACCGAGCGTCGTATCCTGACGGGCAGACGCGAGGCGATCGCCGCAAGCTCCTCACGGCTGACGGCGACGCCCTCGTTCGTGCGCAGCGTCTCGCCTGCCTGATCCAGATCCAGGCCCTCCCGTACGAGCATCCGCTCGAGCGCGATCGCGACGGGACCGAGCCGCGTCGCTTCGGCGGACGATCGCCACTTGCCCCAGAGGTGGTTCCGGTAATCGAGGAACTGCCGCTGAATGACGACGACCAGGTAGGTGCGGAGGCTGCTGCGGTGCTGAAACCGCCGCAGGATCTCGTAATCCTTCTCCACGAACCGCAGCTTCACTTCCGATTCGAACTCCTCCGCTTCCGCGGGATCGAGCCGATTCCGATGACAGACGAATCGGATGGCCCCTTCGATCGCATCGAGGCTCGACTCGAAGAGCGCGCGGGCGTCCGCCGAGGAGGTCAGAGCCGGAGAAACAGACTCACCAGGCGGCTCCCGCCGGGAGACCCGGGAGACGACGTGCAGGCGCGGGATGGGGGCGTCGCCCGGCATGGTAGCGGGTTTCTCGTGCGACGCCGGCCGCATCACGGGATACGTCGGTGCAGCGCTGTGAGTCGCAACGAAGTGAATTTCCGCCACGGGATTATTCATCACCGGTTCCCGGCCCGCAACATGTTGGGCCATTAAAGGCGCTGGGCTTCTTTCTCCCTCATTCCATAGACGGACCTCCCGCGTTGTTTCCCACCTGGTCTCACCTCATCCGGGGCTCACTCCGGCCTCGCCCCGGACTCACGCGCCTCGCGGACCTCGCCTCGCTCGTCGCTGCGGCGCGACATGCACGCGCTGCCGCTTCCGCCTTCGCTGAAGCTACGGCGCCTCGCGGGGCCCACGCCCCGCTCCGCCTTGGGCGCCGTAGCGCAATGCGCGAAGGCGGCTCCGCCTCGGCGGAAAACTCCGGTCGTGGTCCGTCTCTTTGGGTGCGACCGCGGATCGATTCAACGCAAATCACTGAACAGATTGGGGTTTTAGATACCTGATGTGGCGTCAGCCGCTCGGCTGCGCGCGAGGAGAACAACGATGAAGAAGCTAGTTTCGCTCGTTCTGCTGGGAGTCTTGACTGTCGGGTGCGGCGACTCGCCCGTGCGGCCCACTGTCCAACCTCTGCCGAACCCGTCGCCGGCACCGACCGGCGCGCTCTATGCCGTCTCTGGCCTCGTGACCACGAGCGACGGCGGCGCGGTCGAAGGCGCGATCGTGACGGTGGGAGACGACTTCGATGTCTACTCGACGGGCACGACCGATATCGAGGGGCGATACTCCTTCTCGGGTCTTGCCGCCGGGGTCTGGCAGCTCACCGTGTCGAAGGAAGGATTCGAGACCATGACGACGCGGATCGAGCTTTCAGAGGACATGTCGCTCGACGTCCAGCTGCCGACAGCGGGCTCGTACTCCGCGAGGTCGAGGGCGAGGGCGAAGTAAGGCCGCCAGTTCAACCGATCGGACGCGAGGCGATTCTCCATCGGGTCGCCTCGTGCCGTAACGCGGAGTCACGATTCGTCCATGAACACCCGCACTTTGCGCGGCGTGACGTAGACGCGCTCGCCGATGATCGCCCGCAGGCGTTCGTACGGCTCGCGGCCGAGCTCGACCTGAATCAGCTGCCGATCGTCGTCGATGACTTCCATCTTGACCACGGCGCCGGCCATGCGCACGTCGGTCACCGTCGCCCACAATCCGCCGCCCTCGGCATCCGTGCGGGTGATCTCGAGCTCGTGCGGCCGTGAATAACCCGACGCGTCGCGGGCTTCGGTGTGGGGGTGCTCGGGGTATTCCAGCGCAAGCGGACCGAACACGGCCTTTCCGTTCTGCACGCGCCCGTGGAAGATGTTGACCTGACCGAGGAAGTTGACGACGAACGGCGTGGCAGGATGCTCGACGACCTCATCCGGCGTACCGTCCTGTTCGATTCGGCCCTCGTTCATCACCACGACCCGGTTGGCGAGCTCGAGCGCTTCTTCCTGATCGTGCGTGACGAAAACGCTGGTCAGATGGATTTCGGCGTGCAGCCGGCGCAGCCACCGCCGCAGCTCCTGCCGGACCTTCGCATCGAGCGCGCCGAACGGTTCGTCGAGCAGCAGCACCCGGGGCTCGACGGCCAGCGCGCGCGCCAGCGCGACTCGCTGCCGCTGCCCGCCCGACAGCTGAGACGGGTACCGGCCGCCGAGGTAATCGAGCTGCACGAGCGCCAGCAAATCGTTCACTTTGCGGCGGATCTCGCTCTCGGCAGGACGGATCACGCGCGGACGGACGCGCATGCCGAACGCCACGTTCTCGAAAACCGTCATGTGCCGGAACAACGCGTAATGCTGGAAGACGAATCCGACGCCGCGATCCCGCGGATCGCGCCGTGCCGCGTCGTCTCCGTCGAACAGCACCGTTCCCGAGTCGGCCCGCTCGAGGCCGGCAATGATGCGCAGGAGCGTCGTCTTGCCGGAGCCCGACGGTCCCAGCAGCGCCAGCAGCTCGCCCTCCTTCACGGTGAAGCTGACGTTGTCCAGCGCGGCGAATTGCCCGAACTTCTTCGTGAGGCGGCTGACTTCGATGCTCATGGCAATTCGGCGGCAGGCGCCGCCAGCTCGTCGCCGGCTCCCGCGCCCAGCCGGTATTCGACGATGGTCTTGACGATCAGGGTAACGATCGCGAGCACGGTCAGCAGCGACGCGACCGCGAACGCCGCCTGAAAGGCGTACTCGTTGTAGAGGATCTCCACGTGCAGCGGCAGCGTGTTGGTTTCGCCGCGAATCTTCCCCGACACGACCGAGACCGCGCCGAACTCCCCCATCGCCCGCGCGTTGCACAGAATCACGCCGTAGACGAGGCCCCACTTGATGTTCGGCAGCGTGACGCGGAAGAACGTCTGGAGCCCGCCGGCGCCGAGGACGCGGGCCGCCTCCTCTTCCTGGCTGCCCGTCGCCTCCATGACCGGAATGATTTCGCGGGCGACGAACGGGAACGAGACGAAGATCGTCGCCAGCACGATCCCGGGAACGGCAAACACAATCCTGACGCCATGCTCGGCCATCCAGGGCCCGAGCAGCCCCTGCCGGCCGAAGAGGAGCACGAAGACCATGCCGGAAATCACCGGCGACACCGCGAACGGCAGATCGATCAGCGTGGTCAGCAGATTCTTGCCGGGGAAATCGAACTTCGCGATCGCCCATCCAGCCGAGACCCCGAACAGCAGATTCGCCGGAACGGCGATGGCCGCGGCCAGCAGCGTGAGCCTGAGCGCGGCCATCGCGTCCGGCTCGGTAATCGCGGCAACGTAGGCGGCAGCCCCATTGGCAAAGGCTTCCGTGAACACGGTGAGCAGCGGCAGCACCAGGAACAGCGCCAGGAACAGCAGGGCGACCGCCGTCAGCACGACGCGGACGAGTGGCGGCTCCGTCAGGTGCCCCCGCTTCTGCTGCGTGTGCCGCGCGTGCGAGAGAACGAATCCAGCCATCCGGTCCTCAGTTCGCCAGGCGCCGCGACGTCCACGACTGCAGGGCGTTGATCGCGAGCAGCAGCACGAAAGACATCGACAACATGACCAGCGCGATGGCGGTTGCTCCCGAATAGTCGAACTGCTCGAGCTTCGTCATGATCAGCAGCGGCGCGATTTCGGTACTCATGGGCATGTTGCCGGAGATGAACACCACGGATCCGTACTCGCCGACCGCCCGCGCGAACGACAGCGCGAAGCCGGTCAGCCAGGCCGGATAGAGATAAGGAAGAATGACGCGGGTCAGGACGCCGAATCGCGTCGCCCCGAGACTGGTCGCCGCCTCCTCGACTTCGGGATCGAGATCCTCGATGACGGGCTGCAGCGTACGGACGACGAAGGGCAGCCCGATGAAAACGAGCGCCAGCGTGACGCCGACCCGGGTGAACGCGACCTGCAGGCCGTAGGGCTCCAGCAGCCGTCCCATCCACCCGTTCGGCGCGTAGATCGCGGTCAGCGTGATCCCGGCGACTGCGGTCGGCAGCGCGAACGGAAGGTCGACGAGCGAATCCACGATTCGCCGGCCGGGAAACGGATAGCGCACGAGCACCCAGGCGACAATCAGGCCAAACACCGCATTGATCGCGGCGGCAACCAGCGACGCCCCGATGCTCAGACGGTATGACGCCACCACGCGCTCGTCGGTGATCGTCTGCCAGAAGGCATCCCAGGTCATCGTCGCCGTCCGGGCTGGCAGCGTGAGCAGCGGGACGAGCACGATCAGGCTCAGGTAGAAGATGGTGAACCCCATCGTCAGCCTGAACCCGGGGAGCACGCTTCGCCGGACGGATGCGGTGGCCACTGTGCTGGCTACCTGGAGCCCGGCCGGTAGATCTGGTCGAACGTCCCGCCATCGGCGAAATGCGCTTTCTGCGCGTTCGACCAGCCGCCGAATGCCTCGTCGATGGTGAAGAGCTTGACAGTGGCGAACCGCCCCGCGTGTTTCGCCGCGACGTTCGGATCGCGCGGACGATAGTGATGCTTCGCGGCGATCTCCTGCCCCGCCGGCGAGTAGAGGAAACGGAGGTACGCCTCGGCCACTTCACGCGTGCCTTTCTTGTCCACGACCTTGTCGACGACCGCGACAGGAGGCTCGGCGAGGATGCTGAGCGACGGCACCACGATCTCGACCTGGCCCTTGCTTTCGCGCGCGGCCAGGTGGGCCTCGTTCTCCCAGGCGAGCAGCACGTCGCCGATGCGGCGCTGGACGAACGTCGTCGTCGAGCCGCGCGCGCCTGAATCGAGGACGGGAACGTTCTTGTACAACTGGGTCACGAACGTGCGCGCGGTACCGTCGTTGCCGCCGGGTTGACGCTTCGCGTATTCCCACGCGGCGAGGTAATTCCACCGCGCACCTCCTGACGTTTTTGGATTCGGGGTAATCACGCCGACGCCCGGCTTCACCAGATCGCTCCAGTCCTTGATCCCTTTCGGATTGCCGCTGCGGACGAGGAACACGATGGTCGACGTGTAAGGCGCGCTGTTCTGCGGCAGCCGCTTCTGCCACGCCGCATCGGTGATGAGACCGGCCCTGTGAAGGGCGTCGATGTCGTATGCCAGGGCGAGGGTGACGACGTCCGCTTCGAGTCCGTCGCCGACGGCACGCGCCTGAGCGCCCGAGCCGCCGTGAGACTGACGGATCGTCACCCGCTGTCCCTTCTTTGCCTGCCAGTCCTTGATGAATGCCGCGTTGAATTCCGCATACAGCTCGCGGGTCGGGTCGTACGACGCGTTCAGCAGCGACTGCGCCCCGAGCGCGGCGCTCGCGATCGTCGCGATCGCCGCCGCGGCGATGAATGGCTTGAGTGCTTTCATGATGCCGATCCTTTCAAGGTGTGTGGACGTCAGAACGCAATCTGCGTGCGGAACACGAACGCGTGTTCCGGTTTCCGTTCTGCGTCCGCGTCACCCTCGAACGCGGTGCGCTCGTAATTGAAGACGTATTTGAAATTCGGCGTGAGGTACCAGTTGAGTCCGGCCGTCCACGCCGCCGCTTTACGGATGGAGCCCGGTGTCGCAAGCTCCAGCGTGAGGGCTTCCTCGTCGACTTCCAGCGCGTGATAGCGCGCCGCGATCTGGAACGCGCCCCAATGGCCCTGCCCGAAATCGAAGTTCGCGCGCGGCCGGACGCCGGCCGCGCTGTCGGTGGCGGCTTCGCCCGTCAGGACGAACGACCCGGAGATCTGCCACGCGTCGTGGCCGACGTCGCTCCTGACCGTTCCCTTGCGGATCGGCATTTCCGAGTGCACGTACTCGGCGAGTCCGCCGAAGGCTTTGTAGAAGTAGGACAGCTGCGGCGAGTAGCGTGTGCGGACGCCGTCGGCGGCTGAACCGAGGTAGGTGAAGAAGGGCTGCATCGCTTCCGTAGTCCTGAAGGTCGGCAGAGCGAGCGCACCAGATTGCCGGCCGGCGGATCCCGCAATCGCAAGAGTCAACCCTCGAAGCGGGCTCTCGGTGTTCCTGACGGAGGGACGCACGACGAGACGGCCGGCGACGTCCTTGCTGTCGCCGAGATCGACGTCGCCGCTTGCGCCATCCGAGACCCCGTTCATGACGCCGGCCTGATAACTGACGAGGCCGCCGGAAATGTCGCCGAGCACCTGGATGCCGACATCGCGATTGGGGACGAGCGCGGTCGGGAAGGCGCGCTCGAAGAACAGGAGACTCGAGACCGACTGCAGCCGCTCGAGCCCGAACGGGGTCTTGCCTTTTCCCACGCGAAGGCGGAAGGCCGGCGCGAACACCGTGTCGATGTACGCGTCCTGCAGCACCAGCGTTCCGCCGCCGAAGTCGGGGTTCAGGAAGAACTCGAAGCGCTGCGCGAAGCGTCCCCGCAGGTACGGCCGAAGCCGGCGGATGAGAAACGTGTCGTTCACGATCCCCGTCTCATCTCCGGCCGCGAAGCGGCCATCGGCGTGAAGCAGCACGCCGATCTGCAGCCTGAAATCGCCTTTCTCGCTCTGCAGCACGAAGCCGTCGCGCCAGCCGGCGGTGAACGTCGCGGGCTCTTTCTTCTCGTCTTTCTCCTGATCGGCGGGTGGCTGTGCAGCCGGCGGGTTCTGTCCCTCCGCCGCGGGCGGCTTCGGCGCGCCGGGCTCAGCGGACGAAGCGTCTGGAGGCCGGTCGGGTGAGCCCTGCGCCAGGACCCGTGTCGAACTGGCGGCGAAAGCCAGCGCGAATACCAGCGGCGCGAGAACGAATTGACGAGTCACGAACAATCCTTTCGAAATGAATCACGGAGTACACGACAAGGCCCGGAGCCATGAAGGCGTCCGGGCCCTGGATGTCCTCAGGATCGTCGTCAACACTTCATTCGATCGAGGCACGTCCAGGCGCGGACGCCGTTGCTGTGGCAACAACAACACGCTCGAGGACGAACGACGCGGCTTCGAATCATGGCATGCACTCTCCCGCTACTTCTGTCGTGCCGGCTGCGGCTTCCCGGATCGGCGGGCGGGCTGCCGCCCCGCGGTCCGCCGGTTCACGTCGGCGAGGGTGGTGTGGTCGAGAATCTCGGCGGTGGCGTCACGCACCTGCCCCATCGCGATGCGCACGCCGCACGTGTCTTCGTCGATACACTCGTGACACTTGGCATAGGCCGTCTGGCTCACGCACGGCACGAGCGCGAGCGGTCCCTCGAGCGCCCGAATCACCTCGCCGAAGGTGATCTTGGCCGGCGGCCGGCGCAGAAAATAGCCGCCGCCCTTGCCTTTCTTGCTCTGCACGAGCCCCTTGCGGTTGAGCTCGAGCAGGATGGCCTCGAGAAACTTCTTGGGCAAGGCGTCGCGCTCCGCCAGGTCCGACACGAGCACGGGCCCCCGCCCGACCTCCCGCGCCAGCGCCAGCAGCGCTTTCAACCCGTATTTCGATCGTCGCGACAGCACTATATACCCTATCTATTCGATAGAGTATGGCGCATACATAGACTTCGTCAACCAGTTATTGAAGCTGCTTCGCGAGCTGATGCAGGAACAGGCCGACGTCGGTGACCAGGCCGACGGTCTGCGACGAGCCGCGGTCGGCGAGCTTGGTCACCACCGCCGGGTTGATGTCGACGCACACGACCGGTGTCCACGCCGGCAGCATGTTGCCGACGCCGATGCCATGCAGCATGGTGGAGAGCACGATGATCAGGCCGGCCGAGCGCAGCGCCTCGGCATAGCGATCCTGGGCCTCCACGATATCGGTAATCGTGTCGACGATCGGCCCGTCGTCCCGGATGCTGCCGGCGAGGACGAACTCGACGCCGGCCCGCACGCACTCGACCATCACGCCGCTCGTCAGCACGCCGGTCTCGACCGCCGCCCGGATGCCGCCGACGCGGTTGATCGCGTTGATCGCGCGCATGTGATGGCGGTGACCACCCGGGACCGGGGTGCCGGCCTCGAGATCGACGCCGAGCGAGGTGCCGAACAGCGCCAGCTCGGCGTCGTGCACCGCGAGGGCATTGCCGGCCAGCACCGTGTCCACCCATCCGCGGCGGATCAACTCGGTGAAGTAGGACGCGCCGCCGGTGTGCACGACGACCGGTCCGGCCACGAAGACGATCCGCCGGCCGCGGGCCCTGACGTCCCGCATCAGGTTCGCAATCCGCCCGACGCTGGCCTCGACGCGGCGTTCCGAGGAGATCTCGTTCGACATGAACGCGAAGTCGGCGCGATCGCGTTCGCGGAACTCCGGCGTCACCCGGATCCCTTCGAGGCCGCAGACCACGCGGTCGCCGGTTCGAATCTCCCGCAGCTTGCGACACGTCGCCCGGCCCTCGGCGAGCACGATCACGGCGTCCATGCGTTGCCGCTCGACCTCGAGCCAGACGCCGTCGACGCGAACGAGCGTCCGCATGTTCGTGGTCGAATAGAAGTCGTCTGGGACGCAGCCATCACGATCGGCAGCGCGGACGACCGCGTCCTTTTCCTGGATCGGGTTGCAGCCGAGCTGCATCAAATCCTCGACGAGACGCTGGAGTCCCGACGGGCTGGGGGCAGATACTTTCAACGAGATGCGCGAGAAGTCGTCGTTCGTGCGCCCGATCGTGAACTCGAGCACTTCGAAGGCGGCGCCGCGCTCGATGACCTTGTCGAAGATCGCGTTCAGGATGTTCGAGTCGATCAAGTGGCCTTCGGCCCCGACGATTGCGGAATGTGGGTGAGCGTCGTGCATGATCCGAAGGGGAAGCTTACACCGGAGCTCTAGCTCGATGGCTCAAGACTCAACCAGACCGCTTCGCGATGACGTCCGGCTGCTCGGCGAGCTGCTCGGCGAAGTGCTCCGCCGGCACGAAGGCGAGGAGCACTTCGAGCGGGTCGAACGGGTGCGCGCGCTCGCCAAACGGACGCGGACGAGCGGCGACGCGGTCGGCGACGATTTCGAGGCGCTGGCGGGCGAGCTCCGGGCGATGCCGGTCGAGGCCGCGCTCCCCGTCGCCAGGAGCTTCGCGCACTTCCTCAACCTCGCCAACATCGCCGAACAGCATCACCGGGTGCGGCGGCGGCGCGCGCTCCAGCTCGAGCCCGGCGGCCGGCCGCAGCAGGCCTCGATCGAAGAGGTGCTGCCGCGGCTCGTCGCGGCGGGCTTCTCCCGCGACGCCGTCTACGACGCCGTGCTTCGCCTGCGCATCGAGCTGGTCATCACCGCCCACCCGACCGAGATCATGCGCCGCACGATCCAGCACAAATACAACCTGATCGCGACGGCGCTCGGCGAGCGCGACCGGCCTGATCTCACCGCCGACGAACGGGAATCGCTGATCGAAACCATCCTGCGCGAGATCACCGGCGCGTGGCGCACCGAAGAAGTGCGCCGCGAGCGCCCGTCGCCCCTCGACGAAGTGCGATCGGCGATGGCGGTGTTCGAGGAAACGCTCTGGGACGCGGTGCCGAGATTCTGCCGCTCGCTCGACCGCACGCTGCGCCGGGTGACCGGCCGCGGCCTGCCGCTCGACGCGGCGCCGATCCGGTTCGGATCCTGGATCGGCGGCGATCGCGACGGCAATCCGTTCGTGACGCCGGAGGTGACCCGCCACGCGATCCTGATGGCGCGCTGGACGGCGCTCTCGCTCTACGGCAAGGAAATCGAGCAGCTGCGCTTCGAGCTGTCGATGAGCGCGGCCACCCCGGAGCTGCTGCAGCGCGCACAGGGCACGTATGAACCGTATCGCGTGGTCCTCCGCGAACTGCAGCAGCGGCTCGAGGCCACGAGGCGGGCGGTCGAGCGCGAGCTCGATCCCTATTCTCACGTCGAGCACGGCGACACGGCGCTGCTCGAAAAAGACGATGACCTGGGCGAGCCGCTGCGCATGTGCGATCGCTCGTTGCGCGCGACCGGCAATGACGTCATCGCCGACGGCCGCCTGGCCGATGTCCTGCGCCGTCTCGCCGCCTTCGGCCTGACGCTCGTGCGCCTGGACATCCGCCAGGAAGCGTCCCTCCATACCGAAGCGATCGATGCCATCACCCGCCATCTGGGTCTCGGCTCATATGCGTCATGGGCCGAGGAGCGGCGGATCGACTTCCTCTTGAACGTCCTCAGTCAGGACCGGCCACTTCCGATCAACGGGCTTGCGGCCGGACCGAAGGTCACCGAGCTGCTCGAGACGTTCCGCCTGCTGCCACAGCTGCCGCGTGAAGCGCTCGGCGCCTACGTGATCACGGCGGCCGGACGCGCGTCCGATGTGCTCGCGGTGGAGCTGCTGCAGCGCGAAACCGGCACCCGCCGCCCGCTGCGCGTCGTGCCCCTGTTCGAAACCGCCCGCGACCTGCGCGCCGCGGCCGACGTGATGAACGGACTGCTCTCCATTCCCTCGTACCGCGAGCGCGTCATGCGCAACGAAGGGCGGCAGGAGGTCATGGTCGGCTATTCCGATTCGGCCAAGGAGATCGGTCGGCTCGCCGCGGCATGGGAGCTCTACAAGGCGCAGGAAGCGATCGTCTCGGCGTGCCGCGACCACGGAGTGCCGATCACGCTGTTCCACGGCCGCGGCGGCAGCGTCGGGCGCGGCGGCGGGCCGACCTACCTCGCCATTCAGTCGCAGCCGCCGGGCTCGGTGGACGGAACGCTGCGCGTGACCGAACAGGGCGAAATGATCCAGGCCAAGTTCGGCCTGCCCGGGATCGCCGTCCGCACGCTCGAGGTCTACACGACCGCGACGCTCGAGGCGACGCTCGCCAGCCCCATGCCTGTCGATCCCTGCTGGCGCACGACCATGGAGCACGTCGGGCAGGCCGCGCGCGCGGCGTTCCGGCGAACGGTGTACGACGACCCGCAGTTCCTGCCCTATTTCACCGCCGCGACCCCGGTCGCGGAGCTGGACGCGCTTCACATCGGCAGCCGTCCGGCACGACGAACCGCCGATGGCGGGCTCCAGACGCTCCGGGCCATCCCCTGGCAATTCGCCTGGACCCAGACCCGGCTGCTGCTGGCGTCATGGCTGGGCGTGGAAGAAATCGCGGGGGACTCGCTGACCGAATCCGATCGCGACGTGTGCCGGACCATGTACCGCGCCTGGCCGTTCTTCAGGTCGACGATCGATCTGATGGAAATGGCGCTCGCCAAGGCGGACACCCGGGTCGCCGCGCTCTATGACCGCCACCTCGTCCCTCCCGACCTGCAGCCGCTCGGCCGATCGCTGCGCGATCGGCTCCTGCGGGCTTCGGAGGCGGTTCTTCAAATCACCGGGCATTCGCGGCTGCTCGAGGAGAACCCGGTGCTGCGCCGCTCAATCGATGTCCGGAACCCCTATGTGGACCCCATCAACCTCCTCCAGGTCGAGCTGCTCCGCCGGTTGCGTCAGACCAGCGCCCCGGCCCTCGGCCCCGACCCGGCCGGAAAAGAGACCGCTGAAGCGGTTCAGCTTCGCGGCGCCCTGATGGTCACCATCAACGGCGTCGCCGCCGGCATGCGCAACACGGGATGAGAGCCGGCCGCGAGTGTAAGGGGTCCGGGGGACGAAGGCTGCGGAAGCTGAATGAATTGCTGAGCCGGAGTGAGCGCAGCGCAAGCCACGAGACGCCTTGGCGCTTCGGCGAGGTCCGCCGTAGCTTCAGCGAAGGCGGAAGCGTGTAAGGGGGTCCGGGGGACGAGAGTCCCCCGAAGACAGCGAGTGAGCGCAGCGAACGAGCCGCGGGAGCGGAGCGGGGCGGAGGGGTCCCCGCGAGCGAGCGTGTAAGGGGGTCCGGGGGACGAAGTCCCCCGGTGAAGATGAAAGTCCTCCGCCCGAGTTGACACCCCCCGCTGGCGCCGTGTTACCTTCGTTCCAGCTTCATGTCTGTCCTCTCCTGTTGTTGTCGCCCGTGCAGCGCGTCGACCCCATGTCGATGCTCCTGTATGGTGCCGGCGACCTGCCGGTGAGAGGCCTCGCAGTTCCAGCCTAGTTCTTCGGTTCGGGTGCTCTCCCCGCGGATCGTTCGGCTCCAGTAATCAGCTCATCGCACAACCGCATCCGTTCAGGGGAGAACCATTCGATGTCCGTTCCGCACGACGTCGCGTCTGGCCGCTCGAGCGTCGCCGAGTCCGAGGTGACCAGCCTCGCCTCGGGCGTCCTGGCAACCGCCACAGCCGGTCACCCGATCGCGCCGCCGGCGTCGTTCGACCATCTTCGCGCGCTCGAAGCCGAAAGCATCCACATCCTGCGGGAGGTTGCCGCGGAATTCGAGCGTCCGGTGATGCTCTACTCCATCGGGAAAGACTCGTCCGTCATGCTGCGCCTCGCGCAGAAGGCGTTCTATCCCGGACCGATTCCGTTCCCGCTCCTGCATGTGGACACCGGCTACAAGTTCCGCGAAATGATCGAGTTCCGCGACTGGTACGCGGCGGAGGTCGGCGCGCGCCTGATCGTCCATACGAACCAGGAAGCGCTCGACGCGGGCACGCAGCCGTTCGCCATCGGCACGCAGCGATGTTGCGGGCTGCTCAAAACCAAGGCGCTGCTCGACGCGCTCCAGGCCGGCAGCTTCGATGCGGCCTTCGGCGGCGCGCGGCGGGACGAGGAGCGATCGCGCGCCAAGGAGCGCGTGTTCTCGCTGCGGAACGCGCAGGGCCACTGGGATCCCAAGCGCCAGCGGCCCGAGCTCTGGCACCTGCTGAACAGCCGCCTCGGGCCCGGTGAATCAGTACGGGTGTTCCCGCTGTCGAACTGGACCGAGCTCGACGTCTGGCACTACATCGAGCGCGAGAACATTCCAGTCGTTCCGCTCTACTTCGCACGCGAACGCAACGTGATCGTCCGCGGCAACGCCCTGATCATGATGGAACAGCCGTTCGTGCCGCTGCTCCCGGGCGAGCGGGCGCAGCCGGTGATGTGCCGCATGCGGTCGCTGGGCTGCTCGCCCTGCACCGGCGCCGTCCGCTCGCACGCCGATACGATCCCGAAGATCATCGAAGAGCTGGTCGCGGCGAAGCACTCCGAACGGCAGCTCCGCGTCATCGATCACGACCAGGACGCCTCGATGGAAATGAAGAAGCGCGAGGGCTACTTCTGATGTCCGGTCTCCTGCGCCTCTGCACGGCCGGCAGCGTCGACGATGGGAAGAGCACGCTGATCGGACGGCTGCTGTACGAAGCGCGGGCCGTCTACGAAGATCAGTTGTCGTCGGTGAAGGCGGCGTCGCGCAATCGCGGCGTCGGGCCGATTGACTTCTCGCTGTTCACCGACGGCTTGCGGGCCGAGCGCGAGCAGGGCATCACGATCGACGTCGCCTACCGCTACTTCGCCACCGCGCGGCGCAAGTTCATCCTCGGCGACACGCCGGGGCACGAGCAGTACACACGAAACATGGCGACCGGCGCCTCGACCGCCGACCTGGCCATCCTGCTGGTCGATGCCCGGCACGGCGTTCGCGACCAGACCCGCCGGCACGCGCGCATCGCCCGCCTGCTCGGCATCTCGAGCTTCGTGCTGGCCGTCAACAAGATGGACCTGGTGGGGTTCGACCGCAGGGTGTTCGAGTCGATCCGTGACAGCTTTTCCGGCCTCCTGGACGACTCGGAGCTCCACGCCATTCCGATGAGCGCTCTCAACGGCGACAACGTCGTCGAGAAAAGCCCGCTGACGCCGTGGTTCGAGGGGCCGCCGCTGCTCGAGTATCTGGAGACGGTGACGGTCGAACGCACCACCACGACCAGCCCCTTCCGGTTTCCGGTGCAGCTGGTGATCCGTCCGAACCACGAGTTCCGCGGCTACGCGGGACAGATTGCCTCCGGAACGGTGAGGCCGGGCGACCCCGTCACCATCTGGCCCTCGGGCTTGCAGTCGCGCATCAAACGGATCGTGACCTGGGACGGCGATCTGGAGTCGGCGCATTCGCCGATGTCCGTGACCCTCACGCTCGAGGACGAAGTCGACGTCAGCCGCGGCGATCTGCTGACCACCGCCGCGCCGCACGTCGGCACGCAGCTGGCGGCGCAGGTGGTCTGGATGGACGAGCGTCCGCTCGATCCGCGGCGGGTGTATCTGCTCAAGCACGCGTCACGCGTGGTGACCGCGGAGCTCGACGCGACGCTCGCGATGAACGACATCGGCCTGGTGTCGGTGACCACGACGCGGCCGCTCATCTTCGACACCTATCACGACAACCGCGTCACCGGCAGCTTCATCGTCATCGATCCGGCGACCAACGCGACGGCAGGAGCCGGCATGATCGCGCAGGCGGTGGCCGGCACGCGCCAGGACGTGCAGGAGTTCTCGGCCGCGGATCGGCTGGCGCGCGCGGCGCGAGCGGCCGCCAGCGATCGCGACGCGGTCGAGGCCGTGCGGCGCCTGCTCGAGGAAATCCTCACATGAACGACACCGCTGGACTGATCGCGAAGCAACTGCTCGAAGGGGGCGTCCCGTGCGTGACCTCGAGCTTCCAGGCCGAATGCGTGGTCCTGGTGCACATGCTGCGCAAGCTCGAGCCGCGCATTCCCGTGCTCTTTCTCGACACCGTGCATCATTTCGGCGAGACGCTGCGGTACCGGGACGAGTTGAGCTCGCGATGGGGGTTGAACCTGATCACGCTGCGCGCCGCGGAACCGTCACCCGGCCTCTGGCGCGAGAGCACGTCGGCCTGCTGCGCGCGCCACAAAGTCGAGCCGCTCTTCGCCGCGCTCGAGGGCTACGACGTGTGGTTCACCGGTCTCCGCCGGCAGCAGTCCGCGAGCCGCGCGAACCTCGCCGAGCTCGAGCCGTTCACGCTGCCCTCGGGGAAAGTCCTGCGCAAGGTCAGCCCGCTCGCCGACTGGACGACGAAAGCGGTGTGGGACTACGCGCGCGAGCACGACATTCCGCTGCTGCCCTTGTACGACCAGGGCTACACGAGCATCGGCTGCGAGCCCTGCACCTCGCTGCCGCTCGATCCCGGCAACGATCGCTCAGGCCGCTGGGCCGGACAGAAGCTCGAATGCGGGATTCATATTCAACCGCGCTCGTAGCGAGGGGCTCCAGCCCCGCCACGGTGACGCGCGGCTGAAGCCGCGCGCTACGGGCGCGCGTCAAAGCGGCGGGGCTGAAGCCCCGCCCTACGGGCGTTCTAGCTGTTAACCGGTCCGTGCTCTTCCTGGCTTTCTTCTGGGGCTTTTCGGCCGCGGGGTGGCGGGCCTGGTGAGAGTTTGAGCTTCGGGCGCACGCGCTCCAGCGTGCGCATCATCGCCTGCACGGCGCGTGGCACGCGGTCGAGGCGCAGATGCACCCAGCCGGTCTCGCGCACCAGCTGCTGACCGGCGATGCGGGTGCAGAACAGCTGACCCGATCGCACCTCACGCGCCACCGCCTGATACGGAATGATCGCGATCCCCATCCCGACCATCACCAGCGCCTTGATGATCTCGACGTTCTCGGTTTCGGTCACCACCTTCGGCGCGATCTGTTCGCGCACGAAGAAGGCCTCGATCGCCTTGCGGCTGTTGGAGCCGGCCTCGAACAGCACGAACGGCTGACCGATGAGGTCGCGCGGCGCGACGTGGCGCCGCTTCGACAACGGGTGCGTCGGCGCGGTGACGAGCAGCAGCTCTTCGCGCATCACCGGCACGCTGACGAGGTTCGGTTCGTCGATCGGCAGGGTGAGCAGCCCGAGATCGGCGGCGCCGGTGCGCAGCTGACGGATCAGCCGCGGCGTCGCGCCCGGCATCAGCTTCACTTCGACGGCGGGATTGTCCTTGCGGAAGGCCTTCAGCAGCGGCGGAAAGACGTACAGGCAGACGGTCATGCCGCCGACCAGACGGACCGTGCCGGTGACGGTCTGCTGCTTGTCGAGAATGCTCGCGCGCGTGCGCTCGAGGTCCTCGAACATGCGCTCGCTCAAGCCGAGCAGCGTGGTGCCGGCCGGCGTGATCTGGATGCGCCGGCCAAGGCGAAGGAACAACTGCTCCTTCAGCTCTTCTTCGAGCAGCAGGATCTGCCGGCTGACGGCGGACTGCGACAGGTGCAGCAGATCGCCGGCACTGGTGAACGATCCCGTCTTGGCGACGGCCCGGAGGATTTCGAGTTGCCGCAGATCCACGCTCTCTCACCGTGACGAAGGTGGCGCGCCGGGGGCGACAGGCGCAAATCCGTGATCGACACACGCCGCATTTTTCTGGACGTCGCTGGACGTCGCTGGACGCAGCGATGAGGCGGCCGTGTCGTCGACGCGGCTATTCTGCGCGATCGCTCCCACACCGGCAACCGTCATTTTCGAATGACTCGTCCATGGTTCGGACGTTTTTGTAGGACGCATCTCCGCGATCCGATCGCCCGGCGCGCGCCGCCCGCCGCATTACACGTCGAATTTACCACCCGTTTCCGTCACCGACGTGGCCGCGGCCGAGACTGGATCCCGGCTTGCTCAGGCCACCACGCATCGCGGCCGCGCTGCGGCGTCCGCGATCAGGAGTATCGTCCGGTGATCAGCCACGTCGTTCGTTCGCTCGTCGTTCCGTGCCTCGCGCTCGTCCTCGCCGGTTCACGCCCGATCGTCATCGCCGCCCAGGATCCGGCGGCGCCGCTCGTCGCCATGCCCGCGAACATCCGGGTGGATCCGGTGCTGCAGTCCACGGCCCTGATGCTGCTGCGGAAGTCGAAGACGTTCGAGCGCCAGTGCGCGCGGATCGCGGTTGAGCGTCATGTGCGGCTCGTGGTTGTCGCGACGCCGCCGCCGCGCGAGCTGTCGGCGCCGCGCGCGCGCAGCGTGATTACGCGGCATATTTACGGCGCGCTCCGGGCGGTGGTCGAGATCCCGATCACGGCCGCCTCTCTCCCGGAGCTGATCGGACACGAGTTCGAGCACGTGATCGAACAGATCGAAGGCCTCGATCTGGCCGCCCGGGCGCGGGAAGGCGGGAACGATGTCCTCGAAGTGCTGGATGGCGTCTTCGAGACCACGCGCGCGCGATCGGCTGGCCTGATGGTCGCGATGGAGGCGGAGGCGGACACTGACGCCGCCGTGACGTCGAAGCCTCTCGACGCCGGGCCGCGATCAATCCGCCGGCGGGCGGCACGTCCGGCGCCGCCGACATCGTTGTTGAGGCGTTAGATCCGCGGCACAGTTTCGTCGTCGTGCTATCGCGCGTCGGGATCGTGATCGGTGATCAGTGATCGGTGATTATCGGTGATCAGTGATCCCAGTCCCGTTTTCTTCGCGATCCCCGATCACAGATCACTAATCACAGATCACCGATCGCGTCGCCGTCAGAGCATAATCTCCGCTAATGTTATCCGTAAAACAATTGTCTTTGCTTATCTACACCCGAGTACGCCATACTTTCGTTGTGCCCGTTCGGCTGATCGGCCGCCCCGGCGTCGTTCGCGTCCGCCCGCGCGGCGTCGTGCGACGACGGGTGAGCGGATGACGGCCGCGGCGACAGGCATTCACGCAGCCAGGCCGGCCGTCACCTCACCAGGCGACGGCTTTTTCGTTTCTGCGCATCGCACCGGAACCGTGTCGGAGGTCGAGTGTCCAGTCACCCACTGAAGTGGCGCAGCGCCGCATTGACGGACGGGGCGAGCCGTGCGCCCGCGCGTGCGATGCTCCGCGCGACCGGCCTGAGCGACACCGACCTCGAACGCCCGCTCATCGGCATCGCCAACACCTGGATTGAAATCGGCCCGTGCAACTATCACCTGCGCGAGCTGGCGACGCACGTCAAGGCCGGCGTGCGTGACGCCGGCGGCACGCCGCTCGAGTTCAACACCGTCTCCATCTCCGACGGCATCACCATGGGGTGCGAGGGCATGCGCGCCTCGCTGGTCAGCCGCGAGGTGATCGCCGATTCGATCGAGCTGGTGGCGCGCGGCAATCTGTTCGACGCCGTCCTGGTGCTCGTCGGCTGCGACAAGACGATTCCCGCCGCGGTCATGGCGCTGGCGCGGCTCGATATCCCCGGCCTCGTCCTCTACGGCGGCTCCATCGCCCCGGGCCGCTGGAACGAGCGCGACGTCACGATTCAGGATGTCTTCGAAGCCGTCGGCGCGCACGCCGCGGGCACGCTGCCTGACGCCGAGCTCGACTCGCTCGAACGCCAGGCCTGTCCGGGAGCCGGCGCTTGCGGCGGCCAGTTCACCGCGAACACGATGGCCACCGTCTGCGAGATCCTCGGCGTCTCCCCCTTCGGCAGCGCCAGCGTCCCGGCGGTCGACGCCAACAAGGCCGCGGTCGCGCGCGCCGCCGGCGCCCTGGTGATGGACGTCCTCAAGCGCGGGCTTCGTCCGCGGCAGATCATCACCAGGCCGGCGCTCGAGAATGCCATCGCGGCCGTTGCCGCCACCGGCGGCTCGACCAACGCGGTGCTGCATCTGCTCGCGATCGCCAGGGAGGCGGGCGTCGCGTTGGACATCGACGATTTCGATCGGATCAGCGCGCGCGTGCCGCTGCTCGCCGATCTCAAGCCGGGCGGCCACTTCGTCGCGACGGATCTGCACCGCGCCGGCGGCATTCCGCTGGTCGCCCGGCGGCTCCTCGAAGGCGGCTTCCTGCACGCCGAGACGATCACCGTGACCGGACGCACGATCGGCGAGCACGCGCGGGAAGCCTCGGAAACGCCGAATCAAACGGTCGTGCGCCCGCTGTCGAATCCGCTGAAGCCGACCGGCGGCCTGGTCATCCTGAAAGGCAACCTCGCGCCCGAAGGGGCCGTCGTCAAGGTCGCGGGGGCGGATCAGCGGATGCACACGGGACAGGCCCGGGTCTTCAACAGTGAAGAGGACGCGTTCGACGCGGTCAGGACCGGCCGCATCCGTCCCGGCGACATCGTCGTCATCCGCTATGAAGGACCGAGCGGCGGGCCCGGGATGCGCGAGATGCTCGGGGTCACCGCGGCGATCATGGGCGCGGGACTCGGCGATACCGTCGCGCTCATCACCGACGGCCGGTTCTCCGGCGCGACCCGCGGCCTGATGGTCGGGCACGTCGCGCCCGAGGCGGCCCGCGGCGGACCGATCGCGGCGGTGCAGAACGGCGACATCATCACCATCGATCTGCCGGGACGAACGCTGACCCTCGATATCAATGCGGTGGAGCTGGCACGCCGGCTCGCGGAGCTGCCACCGCCGCCGGTGCGGGCGACATCCGGGGTCATGGGCAAATACGCGCGGCTGGTGTCTTCGGCGGCGCAGGGAGCGGTAACGGCATGACGGCCACATTCGGAGTTCAACAGCGATGAAGCGAACTGGTGCGCAGATCCTCTGGGAATGCCTGGTCCGCGAGGGGGTCGATACGGTATTCGGGTATCCGGGCGGGGCGATTCTCCCGGCCTACGATGCGATGCTCGACTTTCCGATTCGCCACATCCTCGTCCGCCACGAACAGGGCGCGACCCACATGGCTGACGGCTACGCGCGGGCGAGCGGCAAGGTCGGCGTCGCCATCGCGACCTCGGGTCCGGGTGCGACCAACATGGTGACGGGCATCGCCACCGCGATGATGGACTCGGTGCCGATCGTCTGCATCACCGGCCAGGTCGGCAGCAAGCTGATTGGCAGCGACGGGTTCCAGGAGACCGACATTACCGGCGTCACCCTGCCGATCACCAAGCACAACTATCTCGTGACCCGGGCGCAGGACATCGGACCTGCCGTGCGCGAGGCGTTCCACATCGCCGCGAGCGGCCGGCCCGGGCCGGTGCTGATCGACATCACGAAGGACGCGCAGCAGACGTCCTGCGAGTTCGATTGGGATGCGGCGGCGCCCAAGCCGCATGCGCGTCCCGAGCCGGTGGTCAGCTCGGCGTCCGTGGCGCGTGCGCTCGAGCTGATCAACTCCGCCGAGCGGCCGCTGATCCTCGCGGGCCACGGCATCATCCTGTCGAACGCCACCAACGTGGTGCTGCAGCTCGCGGAACGCGCGCAGATCCCCATCGCGATGACGCTGCTCGGCATCGGCGGCGTCCCGGCTTCGCATCCGTTGAACCTCGGCATGATGGGCATGCACGGCGAGGCCTGGGTCAACACGGCGATTCAGGAAGCCGATCTGCTGCTCGCGTTCGGCATGCGATTCGACGATCGCGTCACCGGAAACCTGAAGACGTACGCGCCGAACGCGCGCAAGGTGCACATCGACATCGATCCGGCGGAGATCGGCAAGAACGTCGCCGTCGACGTCGGTCTGGTCGGCGACCTGCGCGACATGCTCGAGAACCTGCTCCCGGGCATCCAGTCCGCGCAGCGCACGGCATGGCTGCGCCACATCGACGACCTCAAGGGTGACTCGGCGGTCCGCGACATTCAGAAGCTGCCGGACGACGGCCATCTGTATGCGGCGCACGTGATCCACGACATCTGGCGCGCCACCGAGGGGCGCGCGGTCGTCGTCACCGACGTCGGCCAGCATCAGATGTGGGAGGCGCAGTACCTACCACCACGACCAGCCGCGCTCGCTCATCACTTCCGGCGGTCTCGGCACGATGGGATTCGCGCTGCCCGCCGCGATTGGCGCGAAGGTCGCCTGTCCGGACGCGGAGGTCTGGGTCGTCGCCGGAGACGGCGGGTTCCAGATGACGATGGCGGAGCTGGCGACCATCGCGCAGGAAAAGCTCGACATCAAGATCGCGATCATCAACAACGGCTATCTCGGCATGGTCCGGCAGTGGCAGGAATTCTTCTACGAGCGCCGCTATGCCGCCACGCCGCTCCTCAGCCCTGACTACGTGAAGATCGGCGAGGCCTACGGCCTCGCGGCCACGGCAATCTCGCGGCGGCCGGAGGTCGGTCCGGCCATCGCCGCGGCGCGCCGCCAGCAGACGACGGCCATCCTGGAATTCCGCGTCGAGCAGGAAGACACCGTCTATCCGATGGTGCCCGCCGGCGCCGACCTGCACGCGATGATCCGGCGGCCGAGCCCGCTGGTCGAGACTGCGGAGGACGCGTAAATGAAGCCGCACACATTCGTCGTCATCGTCGAGGACCTCCCCGGCGTGCTCAACCGGATCTCCTCGCTGTTCCGGCGCCGCGGCTTCAACATCGAGTCGCTGACCGTCGGCCATACCGAGCGTCCCGGCGTCTCGCGCATGACCCTGGTCGCGCTGACCGACGAAGCCGGCGCGGCGCGATTCGAGGCGCACCTGTACAAGCTGGTCAACGTGATCTCGGTCAGCGACATCACGGCGAAGCCGGCCGTCTATCGTGACATGGCGATGATCAAGGTCGCGGCGCCGCAGGAGCGCCGGCCCGAGATCGTCCACCTCGTCGAAGTGTTCCGCGCCCGGATCGTCGATCTGGCCCCCGAGTCGTTGACCATCGAGATTACCGGTGGCGAAGACAAGATCGATGGCCTGCTCGACGTCCTTCGGCCCTACGGGGTGATTGAGATGGCGAGGACCGGCCGGCTGGCGATGACACGCGCGGCGCGAAGCACCAACGGCTCGGGCGCGATCGACAAGGCCGCGGACTCGCACGATTCAACGGTTTCGTATTCCGTTTAACTGCGATCTGTGTCAACTCCCAACTTCCAACTTCCAACTCCCAAAGGAAAGCGTTCGTACCAACTGGGTGAAAAGCGAGACACGCGGCAAGGCGGGTCGTCTTTCACCCAGCTGCTCCGAGCGGCTCGTTTTGGGAGTTGGGAGTTGGAGGTTGGAAGGTGATGTAAAAGCCAAGAGAGATGGAGTCACCGATGGCAAGCACCGGAAGTAAGACGGGTACAGCGAAGATGTTCTATGACAGCGACGCGGATCTCTCGCTCATCCGGGCGAAGAAGGTTGCGGTCGTCGGCTACGGATCGCAGGGGCACGCGCACTCGCTGAACCTGAAGGACAGCGGTGTCGACGTGCGTGTCGGTCTGCCCGAGACGAGCCGGTCGCGGCAGAAGGCCAAGGCCGCGGGGCTGACCGTCGACACGGTGTCGGAGGTCGCCCGCTGGGCGGACGTCGTGATGGTCCTGGTGCCCGACCACCTTGCCGGCGGGCTCTACAACCGCGAGATCGCGCCGCACCTGACGGCCGGGAAGATGCTGATGCTGGCGCATGGATTCAGCATCCGGTTCGGGACGATCGTGCCGTCGGCTGACGTCGACGTGACGATGATCGCGCCGAAGTCCCCCGGCCATCGGGTGCGCGAGCTCTACGTCGAGGGCGGCGGCACGCCCGCCCTGCTCGCGGTGCACCAGGATGCCACCGGAAAGGGACGCGCGCTGGCGCTCTCCTATGGCAAGGCCATCGGCGTAACCCGAGCCGGCGTCATCGAGACGACCTTTGCCGAGGAGACCGAGACCGATCTCTTCGGCGAACAGACCGTGCTCTGCGGCGGCGTGAGCGCGCTGGTCAAGGCCGGGTTCGAGACGCTGGTCGAGGCCGGCTACCAGCCCGAAATCGCCTATTTCGAGTGCCTGCACGAGCTCAAGCTGATCGTCGACCTGATGTATCGGGGCGGCTTGAACTACATGCGCTACTCGGTGAGCGACACCGCCGAGTACGGCGACTACACGGCCGGCCCGCGCATCGTGACCGAGCAGACACGCGAGACGATGCGGCAGATCCTGAAGGACATCCAGAGCGGCACGTTCGCGCGCGCGTGGATCACGGAAAACGAGCAGGGCCGCCCGACGTTCGCGGGCACGCGGACGAAGGAGCAGGAACAGCTCCTCGAACAGGTCGGCCTCAAGCTGCGCGCGATGATGCCGTTCCTCGATCCGGTCACGGTCAAGCAGGATGGGGTGGCCGTCTGACGCTTGTCGGTTCATAGGTTCAAGGGTTCAGGAGTTCAGGGTGCGGGTTCCTGGGTTCAAGGGTTCGGGTTCAAGGGTTCGGGTTCACGAGTTCAGCGGAGCACCCATTCAGCGGCGCTCGCTGCACCGAACGTTGAACCGTTTCGAACCGGCGTTCTAACCGCTTGAACCCGAACTCCTGAACAGGTGAACCCGCACCTCTGAACGACCGAACCCTGAACGCCTGAACCCGTGAACCCTTGAACCCCTGAACCGACGAGATCCCGCCAGAACCGGCATCAACGTTGCAGCCGGTACTCCCCGAAAACCTATCGTGGAAAAACGCTCGAATTCTGAATCTTCGCTCGCTTCGCAGTCCTACAATCGTGTAGGATTCTTAAAAATGACCAACATCAGCGTCGCTTCCGGACGGGATCACACGAACGAGATCCGGCGGCTCTCCACTCTGCTCGAAGTCAGCCAGGCGCTCTCGGGCGTGCTCAATCTCAAGGCGGCGCTCCAGTCCGTGCTCGACCTGCTCGAGCGGCGGCATCAGGTCGTCGGCGGCACCGTGTTCCTGCAGGATCCCGACAGCCGGGAACTGCATGCGGAGGCGTCGGTCGGAACCCGGCTCGCGGGGCAGCGGGCCCGGCGTGGACCCGGCGATGGGATCACCGAGCGGGTGATCGACACCGGGAAGCCGGTGGTCGTGCCGCGGGTGAGCCAGGAGCCGGCGCTGGCGCCGCCGCCGGGCGAGCGGGCGAAAGGCGGGCGCGAGCTCACCTATCTGGCCGTGCCGATCCCGGTCGGGCGGAGGCCCGGGGGGACGCTCGAGGTCGTGTTGACGTTCAAGCAGGACCGCGACTATCAGCGCTCGCTCGAGTTCTATCGCGTCGTCGCGTCGATGATCGCGCAGGCGCTGAAGCTGCGGCGGACGGTCGAAGCGGATCGCAGCCGCCTCGCCGAGGAGAACGAGCACCTGCGCGACGAGCTGCGCGACAAGTACGCGTTCCGCAGCATCATCGGCAACAGCGCCTCGATTCAGCAGGTCTACGAGCAGGTCGCCCAGGTCGCGCGCACCAATACGACGGTGCTGATCCGCGGCGAGTCCGGGACCGGCAAGGAGATGATCGCGCACGCGATCCACTACAACTCACCGCGGGCCAAGAAGCCGTTCATCAAGGTGAGTTGCGCGGCGCTCCCCGAGTCGCTGATCGAGTCCGAGCTCTTCGGCTACGAGAAGGGGGCCTTCACCGGCGCGCAGGGGGCGAAAAAAGGGCGGTTCGAGCTCGCCGAGGGCGGGACCATCTTCCTCGACGAGATCGGCGACGTCAGCCTCTCGACCCAGGTCAAGCTGCTGCGCGTGCTCCAGGAGCGCGAGATCGAGCGGCTCGGCGGCACCTCGAGCATCCGGATCAACGTCCGCCTCATCGCCGCGACCCACCGGCCGCTCGAAGAGCTGATGGAGGAAGGCAAGTTCCGCGCGGACCTGTTCTACCGGCTCGCGGTCTTCACCATCTTCGCGCCGCCGCTGCGCGAGCGGAAGCCCGACATCATGCTCCTGGCCGATCACTTCCTCGAGAAGTACTCGCGCGAGCACGGCAAAGGCATCCGGCGCGTCTCGACGCCGGCCATCGACATGCTGACCAGCTATCACTGGCCGGGCAACGTCCGCGAGCTCGAGAACACGATCGAGCGCGCGGTCCTCGTCTGCGATGGCGGCGTCGTTCACGGGCATCACCTCCCGCCCACGCTCCAGACGGCCGAGGCGTCCGATACCGTGGCGCGCCAGTCGCTCGCCGAGAGCGTCGAAGCGTTCGAGCGCGATCTGCTGCAGGATGCCTTGAAGACCAGCCGCGGCAGCTGCGCCAGGGCCGCCCGGCTGCTGTCCACGACCGAGCGGATCTTCAATTACAAGAGCCGCAAGTACCGGAATCGACGTCAAGCGGTTCAAGAGCTGACGGTTGCGGGCGCGGCGACGGTCGCGCCCGGCACTGCTGTACCTTGACGGATCACCTCTCGCTGCCCTACTTTCTTCAGTCAAAGCCAGAAGGTGCAGTCATGATCAAAGAGGACAGCCCCCGCGTCGCCGACACGATCCGTGATGCCTCGATCCGCAAAGCCCCGGAGTTCGATCTCGATCCCGCGAAACTCGAATTCGGGCGCGTGTTCTGCCCGAACATGTTCCTGGTCGAGTACCGCGGCGGTGAATGGAAGGACCCGCGCATCGAGCCACTGCAGACGCTGGCACTGCATCCGGCGGCCATGGCGCTGCACTACGGCCAGGCCATCTTCGAGGGGCTGAAAGCCTTCCGCCAGGCCGACGGGCGGATCGCGGTGTTCCGTCCGGATGCGAACGCGCAGCGGCTGAACAGGTCCGCAGCAATCATGGACATGCCGCAGTTGCCCGAGGAGCTCTTCATCGAGGCCACGAAGCGGCTGGTCGCCGTGCACCGCGACTACGTTCCCGGGGAGCCGGGCAGCCTCTACGTCCGGCCGGCGATGGTCGCCACCGAGCCCTGCCTCGGTGTCCGCAGCTCGAACGAGTACGTGTTCTTCATCATCGTGCTGCCCACCGGGTCGTACTTCAAGGAGACCTCGGGCGGTGCGGGCTCGGTCAAGGTGCTGATCAGCGAATCGTCCGTGCGGGCGTTTCCCGGCGGCATCGGTGCGGCGAAGGCCGCGGGCAACTACTCGGCGTCGCTGCGCATCACGTCACGCGCCAAGGGCCTCGGCTGCGCGCAGGTACTCTTCCTCAGCGCGAGCGATCGCGCAAGCATCGAAGAGATGGGAGGCATGAACATCATGTTCGTCAGGAACGGCGAGCTCGTCACGCCGCCCCTGACCGACACGATCCTGCGTGGCGTGACACGGGAATCGATTCTGGCCTGCGCGGCCGATCTCGGCATTCCAGTCCGGGAAGCGCCGCTGAACATCCACGAGATCCTGCAAGGGATTCAAAGCGGCGCGGTCACCGAGGGCATCGCCTGCGGAACGGCCGCGGTGCTTACCGGCATCAACTCGTTCGTCCGCGAATCCGGCGAGGTCATCGGCTTCCGCTCGGAGGCGCCAGGAGCGATTACCACCAAGCTGTACGAGCACGTCCAGGGCATCCAGCGCGGGACACGTCCCGACACGCGCGGCTGGCTCCAGTTCGTCTGAGCGTGTACATCACATGCCTTGCTATTGCGAGTGAGCGCAGCGAGCGAGCCACGCGAACGGAGCGGGGCGTGAGGGGCCCCCGCGAGAGAGCGTGTAAGGGGGGTCCGGGGGACGAAGTCCCCCGGGAAACATGACCGTACAACGAGCCGACGCGGGTGCCAGACGGCAGGCGGTGGTGCTCGTCGGCGCTGCGGCGCTGCTCGGCACACTGCTCCTCCTCGGCTTCGAGCGCTATGGCGAATCGCTCCGCGACTGGGTCCTGTCCGATCCCGAGCGGTCGCGGAGCCGTCTCCGGCTGCTGTTCATCCTGTTCGCGACGGGCGCCTCCGCGCCGCTGCTCGCCTTCGGCGGCTACCTCTGGGTGCTGGGCCACAAGATCGTCCAGGCCAGACAGTTCCCGCCTCCCGGCCATCGCGTCGTGCGTGACACGGAAGTCGTCTCCGGCGACGCGGCCGCGGCGAGGGGCCGCGCGCTGAAAGTGTTCGCCGTGATCCTCTGCGCCTTCTGCGTCATGTTCTGGATGCTGCTCTGGCGGATTGCCGCGTTCGTCCGGTCTTCCGGCTAGTTCGAGTGCCATCGCAGAGCCCCTGGTACTTGCTACTTTTCTTAATCCTTGTTACTTGTCCCAATTCTCCGTACCTTGTAACTTGATACATGCCATCCCCCGCCGCCCCTCGAAAGGCGCCCTCGTTCATCCCGCCAATGGTCGCGCGCGTCGTCGCTTCGCTGCCCGAAGGGCGCGAGTGGATGTACGAAGTGAAGTTCGATGGCTACCGGGCGCTGATCTTGAAGAACGGCGACAAGGTCCAGATTCGATCGAGGAACGATCGCGACATGACCGCGACCTATCCCCCGGTGGCGGCGGCCGCGCGCCGCCTCGGCGCGGACCGCGCCGTCGTCGATGGCGAGATCGTGGCGGTCGATGCGCGCGGCCAGCCGTCGTTCCAGGCGCTGCAGCATCGCGCCGCGCACAAAGGCCACTCGATCGTGTTCTACGCCTTCGACCTGCTGCACCTCGCGGGAGAGGACCTGACCGGCTCGCCGTTGGAAGAGCGGCGGAAGAAGCTGCCCGAGGTCCTTGGGGATTCCGGCGTGCTCATGTCCATCGAGCTGCCGGGCTCCGCCGCGCAGGTGATCGAAGCCGTGCGCGGCCTCGGCCTCGAGGGCGTCATCGCGAAGCGCAGGAAGTCGCGATATGGATCCGGACGGAGCGATGCGTGGCTCAAGCTGAAGCTCGATCGGCAGCAGGAGTTCGTGGTCGGCGGCTATCGCCCTGGCCCGAACGGTGTGGACTCGCTGCTGGTGGGCTACTACAACGGGAAAGCGCTGCATTTCGCCGGGAAGGTCAGAGCGGGATTCACGCCACACCTTCGCCGGGAGGTGTTCGAGCAGGTCACGCCGCTGCACGCAGCCCGCTGTCCATTCGTCGATCTCCCGAGCAGCAGGCCTTCACACTGGGGCGGCGGCGTCACGGCCGAGCAGATGTCGGAGATGCAATGGGTCTCGCCGAAACTGGTGGCGCAGATCAGATTCGTCGAATGGACCGCGGACGATCATCTGCGTCACGCCGCGTTCCTCGGGCTGCGTCACGACAAGCGGCCGAGGGACGTGTGGCGCGAAGGGTGATCGGGTGGATCTTCCGCCTGAAGGCGGAAGCCACGGGGGCAGGGGGCAAGTACAACGGAAGGAACAAAGAGATCTGTCGAAGCTCCTTCCGTTGTAGTTGCCCCTTGCGACTTGGTACTTGTTACGTCTGCGTGGCGGAAGGGAGCTCTCACCTCCCGCACTGACCCGTTGTCCCCCCTCGAACGTATTCGCCGTCCCGCCATCATCGGGCGGGGCGCTGTTCCCGCTGCACGCGACGGCGGCGCGGAAGGTATTGCCAACGATCTGCATCGGCCGCGGTGTCCGGTTGTCCGCGAGAGCCGCCTTTCCCGTGACCGTGGAGCCGAACAGCGTGACCGCCTCGATCGAACCCTCTATCCGCAGGTCACCGATCGTGCTGTTGATCAATTCGACCCTGGCGGCGCCGCTCGACGTGATCGATCCGGTGAAGCGTGCATCGACCGCGACGAGTGACGCCCCGGGCAACACCGTCACGGTTCCCGACACGGTCGTGCCATTGACACAGAAGACCCCCTGGTCCACTTGCAACTCGCCGGAGTGAGGCGCGGTGATCGTCATGTTGCAGGCGGGAGCGGGCTGGACGGTCACGCGAAATGCTTTGGCCGCGCCGACGTTGCCGGCGGCATCGATCCCGCGGTACTCGATGCGATGCGTGCCCCATCCGGGCTCGCGCGGCTCCCAGGGCTGTGGTGACAATCCCTCGGAGCTCAAGCTTCCGTACACCAGCTCCTTGATCGTCGTCCCTCTCGGCGTGAAACGGTAGGGCGTGCCCGGCGGCGCGTCGGGCCAGCCGTAGTAATGATGCCAGCCATCGCCATTCACGCGAAACTCCGCGACGACGTAGCCGGGCTGGTCGTCGGTGGCATCGAGCTTCATCGTGAACTCGTCGCGCATGAAATAGTGCCGTGCGCCCTCGGCCGCGGCAACCGACGCGATCGGTCTGGTCAGGGTATACGCAACAGTCGGCCCGGTATTGTCGACGACCCACTCGCGCGTCTGAGATGGGCTGGACGGCGTCCGCGAGCCCCCGACGGTCGCGGCGAGCTGGTGAGTTCCCGCGGGCAGATTGAGGCGGGCGAGCGACAACGCGCGGCCGTTCGCGCCGTTCCGCACGACCTCCCCGTTCAACCGCCACACCACGTCGAGAACGCGATCGCGTGGATGCGTCGTGACGACGGAGACGACGTCGCGCCCGCCGACCGGCCGCCCGGTCTGAGTCGACGCGGTAAAGGCCACGTCGACAGTGCCGGATCGTGACGCAGCCCCGCCGATCTTCCAGGTGCGGGTCGTGGTGAGCGCCTTGGTCTTGATTTCGGGATCGCGCACGAATTCCGTCGGGTCGGTGACCGTGACGGTCACGGTTGAGGGCTTCGCGCTGCCGAGCGTCGCGAGGTTCAGGTACCGGCTGCCGTTCGCCGCTGGAATGGCCTTGCCGTCGGCCTGCCAGGTCACGTCCAGATCGTGATAGACCGGCTGAGCGGTCTCGATCCAGATCACGTCTCGGGGACCGACCGGCGCATCGGTCGGAGAAGCGGCGGCGATCAGCGCGACCTGCGCGGAGATCCGTTCGGTCATGCGCTCGCGGCTGACCTGATCGAAGTAGTACCCGATCGAGATCATCATCGAGTGTTTGCTCGGCCGCCAGATGCCGGTCGTTCGCGAGCTCCCGCCTTCGAAGCGGCCGATCACGCCGCCTGACTCGCTGATCTCGCCAAGCCAGCGCCACCATTTCCGCTGCTGCTGCCGCATCTGATCCTCGGTGAGGAGGGTCATATGGGGAGAGTCGGGCTCATCGCCCGAATAGGGACCACCGGGCTTGCCGCGTGCGCTGTAGGTGTATTCGTCGCGCAATTTCCCGAGCGAATGTCCGATCTCGTGCGGCGTGATCAGCGGGCCCAGTGAATTGCCGCCGGAGGTGGTGGCGACAACACCGCCGATTCCGCCGTAGGTGTCGGTATTGGCGAGGACGAGAATCTGATCGAAGTGCGGCGTCGCGCGTGACGCGTAGGACTTCGCCGCATTCTCGTCGATGGTGATTCCGCGAGCGTTGGGATTGGTGCAGCCACCGCTGAAGATCGTCCGCAACGGCGTGGCCTTCTTCTCTCGAATCTCCGGATCGCAGGTGATGCCCGACTGGCCGGACACGATCTCGACGGCATACACATTGATGTAGCTGCGGTAGCTGCGAAACGGCTCGATGCTCCACAGCACGTTCAGATGTTTGTCGACCTGCGCCCGGAACTTCGGGATTTCCGCCGCTGTGTAGCCGTCTCCGAGTACGACCAGCGAGAACCGCGCCGCCGGATCCCCCGTCACCTGGAGCGGGACGACCTTGGCGCTTCCTCCGTCCTGCGCGGCGGGCGCGGCGGCATCGCGGCAGTCACAATGCCGACGGCCACCGCGAGCGCGCACACGAACAGACCCGGCCGCGGGCGGTGGTCGACTCTCACGGTCAGCTGCTTCAGTGCGCTTCGAAGACCGTCGGGCCGTCGTGCAGCGCGAAGCGCAACTCGTCGGGTCCTGTGAGGCGCCGCGCTCAGAATCACTTCGGGACATCCCGCCACAGCCACCGCAGGGTGTCGGGGAATATCGCGCGGCCGTGGCGATGGCTGTGGAAGCCATCGCCGTACTCGAACCGGTAGTCGTACTTCGCGTAGGCAAGGGATTTCGCGAGCGTCTGATTCGCCAGCGGCCAGTTGCCGTTCGCGTTGTCGAGATCGTTGGCGCCGTCCTGCAGGAACACGCGAATCGGCTTCCTCGGCGTCTTGCGGATCATCGCTTCGTAATTGTGGCCGCCCTCGCGAACCGTCTTGCCGCTGGCGATGTTGACGAAGCTGCCGATCCAGGACACGACCTTGCCGAACTCGTTCGGCCGTTCCCAGGCCACGGTGAACGCGCAGATCCCGCCGCTGCTCGCGCCGGCAATCGCGCGGCTCGCGGCGTCCGTGCGCAGCTTCACGGTCTTCCCCACCTCGGGCAGAATCTCCTCGAGCAGGAAGCGCGCGTACTGATCCGAGAGGGTGTCGTACTCGAAGCTCCGGTTCGCCCGGCCGCCTTCGAAGACGCCCGGCTGAATGAAGATGCCGACGGTGACCGGCATGTCCCCTTTCGCGATGAGATTGTCGAAGACGATCGGCACGTACTCGCGATACGAATTGCCGTCCTGGAACACCATGACGGCGGCGGGACTCTCCGGCTTGTACTGGGCGGGCACGTAGACCCACCAGTCTCGTTTGGTGCCAGCGAAGATCTTGCTCTCCCAGGGCGGCATCTGCTTCGTGGTGCCCTTCGGCACGCCGGGCTTCTCACGGCTGTCGGGGTGCGTGTCGTACGCCTCGAGCTGGCCGCCGCCAAGCCGGCGATCGCCGCTCTCGAAATGCCACGAGAACGCCGTGCCGTGCGCCAGTGTCGCCGCGCCGGCATACAGACCGCTCGATCCAATCCTGGTCAGCGGCATGTTGAAGTGGACGACGTCGGAGACGACGCGCGGCGGCGGCGCGCCTGGCGCGATCGCGCCCGGCGGCAGCTCCACGGCCCAGGCCACCGTGAGATCCTCGATCCGGACCGGTGCCCCTTTGACCAGCACCTCGCTGCCGCCGAACATCGCGCGGACACGTTCGGCCAGCCGATCGGCGTCGGGTCCCTCCGGCTTCGCCGCCAGCGCCGTCTCGAGCGCCTTGGGCGTGAGCGGCTGGGTATCCTGACCGCCGGTAAGCAGCAATCCCAATACGAGCACCGTCATCATGTTCACAGCGACACTCTCCTCGCGTTTGTTATCGTCGCTTGTCTCCAACTCGCCAGCAGGTGCGTCACGACCTGCTGGATGCCAACGCCCTTGGTCACCTGTGTGAAGAAAAACGGTCCGTCGCCGCGCATCTTCCGCGCATCACGCTCCATCACGTTCAAGTCCGCCCCGACCAGCGGAGCGAGATCCGTCTTGTTGATCACGAGCAGATCGGACTGGGTGATGCCCGGACCTCCCTTGCGCGGGATCTTGTCGCCGCCAGACACGTCGATCACGTAGATCGTGTAGTCGGCCAGCTCGCGGCTGAACTGCGCGGCGAGATTGTCGCCACCGCTCTCGACGAACAGCAGTTCCGGGCTGAAGGCCTGCATGAGGCGGTCGAGCGCCTCCAGATTCTGACTCACATCGTCGCGAACCGCGGTATGCGGGCAGCCGCCCGTCTCGACCGCGGCTATCCGATCGGCGGACAACGCCTCGTGCCGCACCAGGAACTCGGCGTCCTCCTTCGTGAAGATGTCGTTGGTCACGACCGCGAGCTGATGGGAATCGCGCAGCGCGCGGCAGAGTGCGAGCAGCAGCGCCGTCTTGCCGCTGCCGACGGGGCCTCCGATGCCGATCGTGAAGGCGCGTGTCTGGAAGTCGCGGGTGATCGGCGCATCGCGCGCGGTGAACGTACCGGCTCCGTCGGGAAACTCCGGCTCGGGTGTGTATTCGCCGGGATGATGATGGAAGCGCGGGCGATGCACGGGAACCCCCTTCAGGATTGAAACAGGCGCGAATACAGCCGGTCGTGGGACGCCTGGAACAGGTCGATGGCCGGCGCTGTCTGCGCGAGAGCCTCCTCGTCCAGTTCTCCGCACCGCTCGAGCACGACGTCCAGCACCGGGCCGCACTCGGCCTGGAGCCGCTGTGCTGCATAGCTGCCAGCGACGCCGAGGCGGACAGCCGCCGCCAGCACGCCGCGCGTCGTGTTGTACAGAAACAGGCGCTGCGCAACCTCGAGCGGAACGCCCAGCGTCGCCAGGACCGCGCCCACCGTGGGCGCGCAGTGGCCAAATCGCGTGGATGCGGAGGCCTCGATCGCGGCGAGTCCTTCCATCGGCCACACGCGAGCACACGTCGACAGAAACGCGCGTCCTTGCACGCGGCTCGCCCGGTTCGCGACGACGTTCGTCAGAAACACGTCGGCGATCGCGTCGAGCGCCGCCAGCCGCGAGGAATCGCGATGGCCGGCCGTGAGCAGCGGCAGTCCGCCGCGTCCGCTCTGCCAGCAGACGTCGCGTACGAATCGGCGCAGGGCGTCGATCGTCGGGACGGCGCCGCCCTGCCAGGCCGCCTCGAGTCCCCAGGAATGCGCGAAGCCTCCGGTCGGAAAGGCGGAATCCGCCAGCTGCCAGATCGTCCAACGGCCTGACCAACTCACCATCAGGCCGGACCAGAGCCAGGAACGAGAGCGCGCGCGCGTCAATTCCAATCCACTTCCCCGCCTCGCGCGCACGGATCAAGCGGCTATGGCGAGGCCTCGCCAGAGCTCGTCGCTTGCAACCGAGCCGACGAGCCTCGGCGGGCACTCCCAAACACGCTCGGAATGGAAACGTTCTGGCTGATTCCCGACCTGGAGCCATTGGAGTCAGAAGTTCATCATTGCGCGGCCTGCACCCCTGTTAAAACAGGAAATACCGTTGCGCGAGCGGCAGGACGGCGGCGGGGGTGGAACGCAGCGGCTCGCCGTTGGCGGTGACGACGTAGGTTTCCGGATCGACGGTGATCTTCGGCAGCGCGTCGTTCAGTTTCATGTCCCGCTTGCTGAGCATGCGGCAGTTTCTTACGGCTACGGCGCGCTTCGACAGGCCGTACCGCGCGGGGGCTCCGGAATCGACGCACGCGCCCGAGACGAACGCCAGCGACGACGCCCCCGTGGCCAGCCCGAACGCGCCGAACATCGGGCGCATGAGGAGCGGCTGCGGCGTCGGGATGGACGCGTTCGCATCCCCCATCTGTGCCCAGACGATGAATCCCCCCTTCAGCACCATCTCGGGCTTCGCGCCGAAGAACGCGGGCTTCCAGAGCACGACGTCGGCGAGCTTCCCGACCTCGACGGATCCCACTTCGTCGGCGATGCCATGCGATATCGCCGGGTTGATCGTGTACTTCGCGATGTACCGGCGAATCCGGAGGTTGTCGTTGTCCCCGTGCTCTCCGCTCAACCGTCCGCGCTCCAGCCGCATCTTGTGCGCAGTCTGCCAGGTGCGTGTGATGACTTCCCCGACCCGGCCCATCGCCTGGCTGTCGCTCGACATCATGCTGATCGCGCCGAGGTCGTGCAGGACGTCCTCGGCGGCCATGGTCTCGCCGCGGATGCGGCTCTCCGCGAAGGCGACGTCCTCGGGAATGTTCTTGTCGAGGTGGTGGCACACCATCAGCATGTCGAGGTGTTCGTCGAGCGTGTTGATGGTGTACGGGCGCGTCGGGTTCGTCGAGCTCGGAAGCACGTTGGGCTCGCCGCACACCTTGATGATGTCCGGCGCGTGCCCGCCGCCGGCGCCCTCGGTGTGGTAGGTGTGGATGGTGCGCCCCTTGAACGCCGCGATCGAATCGTCGACGAATCCCGATTCGTTCAGCGTATCGGTGTGAATCGCCACCTGGACGTCGAAGCGATCGGCGGCGCTCAGGCAGGCGTCGATGGTCGCGGGCGTCGTCCCCCAGTCCTCGTGCAGCTTCAGCCCGATCGCGCCGGCCGCGATCTGCTCCCCGAGCCCTTCCGGCCGTGACGTATTACCTTTTCCGAGAAAGCCGAAATTCATCGGCAGCGCATCGGTCGCCTGCAGCATCAGCTCGATGTGCCGCGCGCCGGGTGTGCAGGTCGTCGCGTTCGTACCGGTTGCGGGGCCGGTGCCGCCGCCGATGAACGTGGTCACGCCGCTCGCGAGCGCCTCGAACACCTGCTGCGGGCAGATGAAGTGGATGTGCGCGTCGATGCCGCCGGCAGTGAGAATCAGCCCCTCGCCCGCGATCGCCTCGGTGGTCACCCCGACGATCATGCCGTCGGTGACTCCCGACATCATGTCCGGATTGCCGGCCTTGCCGATGCCGGCGATTCGTCCGTGCTTGATCCCGACGTCCGCCTTGCGGATCCCGGTCCAGTCGACGATCAGCGCGTTCGTGATCACACAGTCGAGCGCGCGATCGTCGGGGATGCCCGCGGCCTGTCCCATGCCGTCGCGCAGGACCTTGCCCCCGCCGAACTTGCACTCGTCCCCGTATGTGGTCGCGTCCCGCTCGACCTCAGCGACGAGCCCCGTGTCGCCAAGCCGGACCTTGTCTCCGACCGTCGGCCCATAAATGTCGGCATAGTGGCGGCGATCGATCCGGTGGCTCATCGCCCCCCTCCTTCCGCGATGAACCCGGCTTCGCGCAGCGCGGCGACGGCTCGTGCCCGGCCGTCTTCCGACACCAACCCGTCCGCGATGGAGTTGCCACCGCTGATCACGCGATGTCCGGCGATGTCGACGAGCCGCACCGTTTTCGTTTCGCCGGGCTCGAATCGCACCGCGGTGCCCGCGGGAATGTCGAGCCGCTTGCCATAGGCGAGCGCCCGATCGAATACCAGCGCGCGATTGGTTTCGATGAAGTGATAGTGGCTGCCGACCTGAATCGGCCGATCTCCGTGGTTGGCAACGGGGAGCTCCGCGACGTCGCGGCCTTCGTTCAGGACCAGATGTCCCCCGGCCGCGAGCACTTCGCCCGCGTCGCCGGACATCTGGACAACACGTTGAATGGCCGGCTCCTCCGTCCGCGTGAGGAAGCTGCCGTACAACGCGAGGTCGATGTTGCCGCGCTCCAGGACGATCGGGTGATGCACCGTCACGAGCTTCGTGCCGTCCGGAAACGTCCCTTCGACCTGGACCTCGTCGATCATCTCCGGAACGCCGTCGGCCACGTCGGCGCGGCCCAGCAGCTGGCGGCCGAGATCCATCAGCTCGGCGACGGATCGGCCGTCGCGGATGAACTCGAGCGTCTGCGTCGCGATGAGCGCGACCGATTCGGGGTAATTCAGGCGCACGCCGCGCGCCAGCCGTTTCTGCGCGAGGAAGCCTGCCTGGTGCAACAAGAGCTTGTCGATTTCACGCGGCGTCAGATGCATGCGTCACCACTTCCGGAGCCAGGGGTCGTCACCGAGCAAATCGGTCACGAAGGACAGATAGTCACCGAGCACACGGCCGACGTCCTGGACGGACCGCCCGAGAATGCGGACGATGCAGCCGGCGCCGGACAGCGGCGCTGCCGCGACCAGCGTATTCGCGTGGCGCTCGAAGGGGATCCCGGCCGTCCTGCTGAGTATTCCATCAACCTGGGGCCCGAGCGAATGCCCGACGATCGTCACCGCGCACATCACGTCGAATCGGCCCATGCGCGCCGCGAGGTCACCCTCGCCGGCAGACAGCGAGACCGCGTCGATCAGCACCGGACGGCCGTCGAATCGAACGGTGACGCGACTGTCGTATCGTTCGAAGTTCCAGCGTTCCCCGCAGGCCCGCCTTCCGGACGTCATCCAGTCGACCAGAACCAGAACCGCCGAGCCATCGACGTCGAACGCCTGCCTCTGCCGGTAGCTCGAGCCCGCGAAACAGACGACGGGATCCGGCCACACGATGAGCTGCCCCGCCGCGGCCACCGTGCCGACGACCTCGACCGATGCAGGACGGTCCGCGCGGTAGACCTTGGTAGAGGCCTGGGTAGAGAGAAACGCCCTGGCGTGCGTGCCGACATGGATGGACAGCGCAAGCGCGTCACCGCCGAGCAGACCGCCTCCGTACGAGGCGGTGTAGACCCAGGCGGCCCGGCCGTGGCTTCGCGGCGTGAGCAGCCGCAGCGGGCTGGTCGCAAACGCACGGCTGACGACACTGCGCGCCGCGACGCACTCGACGTCGAGACGACCGATCCCCGGGCGGACGACCACGCGTTATCCTTGAATAAGAATGGTAAATACCTTGATTACGTGGATAAAGCTTACTTATACTCCAGGAACGCTGATGTCCGGCCGGATGCTGATTCACATCGTGGGGATTACCCCATGCACAAAGCCACTGAGGGCGAGGGGTGGCGTCTGATTCCGTGACATTGGCTGTAAAGCACGTCACACAACCCGCCGCCCACAAGCCGGCGGGTTTTTTGTTTTGATGGCTGAATCGATCACCCAAATCGTCGTTCCCGGCTCCACGAGCAACCTCGGGCCCGCCTTCGATGCCCTGTCGGTTGCCGTCGCCCTCTACCTGCGCGTGGACGTCCTCGACGTCGTTCCGTCGCAGCCGGGGACGCTCGACGTGGCGTTCGCGGGCAGGGCGCCGGCCGGCGAGAACCGGATTGAAACGGCGTTCCGGCTCGCCGAGAGCCGCACCGGGGCCCGCGCCTCGGGGCTCCGCGTGCGCGTGCGCAGCGACATTCCGATGGCGTCCGGGCTGGGCAGCAGCGCCGCCGCCGCCGTGGCCGGGCTTCGACTCTACGAGCTCGCGGCCGGAATACACATCGAGACCGGCGACCTGCTGACGATGGCGTCCGAAATCGAAGGACATCCGGACAACGCCTCGGCCTCGCTGCTCGGCGGGATCACCATCAGCTGCCAGCGCGACGACGGGCGGATCATCGCCCGCTCGTGGCAATGGCCGCCGGCGCTGCGTTTCGTCGTCGCCACGCCGGATCTCGCGCTGCTGACGAAAGAAGCGCGGGCCGTCCTGCCATCCGATGTTCCTCTTCGTGATGCCGTGGCCAACCTCCAGCGGGCGCTGCTGTTCGTCCGCGCGCTGGAAACAGGCCAGTACGAGGACATCCGCGAAGCGCTGAAGGATCGCTGGCACCAGCCCGTTCGCGGCCCGCTCGTGCCCGGTCTGTCCGAGGCGCTCGCGATCGATCATCCCGCGGTGCTCGGTGTCTGCCTGAGCGGAGCGGGGCCGTCGGTGCTCGCCATCGCCGCGCCAGGCCGCTCCGACGAAGCCGCCTTCGCGCTGAGCGAGGTCTACAACCGGCTCGGTATCGCGCACACGACCATCAACCTGGCCACGCATCACGGGGCTCTGCCGCGCCTGCCGCTGTCAGTCAACGAACGAGAGAAAACCGCATGAACTTCAGTCTCCGGTGTCACCTCTGCCAAGCCAGCTTCCCTGCCAGTGCGCTGTGGGTCTGCGACAAGTGTCTCGGCCCGCTCGAAGTGACCTACGACTATCGCGCGATCGCCAAGCGGGTCTCGCGCGAGCTGATCGAATCACGGCCGAAGAGCCTCTGGCGCTACCGCGAATTCCTCCCGATCGAACGCGAGCCGCTGACCGGCCTCCATTCGGGATTCACGCCGCTCGTTCGCGCCGACCGGCTGGCGAAGAAGCTCGGCGTCCGCGAGCTCTACGTCAAGGACGACTCGGTCAACCATCCGACGTGTTCCTACAAGGACCGGGTCGTCTCCGTCGCCGCGACGAGGGCCGTGGAGCTCGGGTTCTCGGTCTTCGCCTGCGCGTCGACGGGCAACCTCGCCAACAGCGTGGCGGCGCACGCGGCGCGGCTGGGACTGTCGTGCTCGGTCTTCATTCCAGACAACCTCGAGAGCGGCAAGGTCACGGGCTCGGCCGTCTACAAGCCGCGCATCATCGCCGTCCGCGGCAACTACGACGACGTGAACCGTCTCTGCACGCAGGTCGCGGATCGCTACAACTGGGGATTCGCGAACATCAACCTGCGCGCGTACTACGCCGAAGGCGCGAAGACCTACGGCTTCGAGATCGTCGAGCAGCTGGGCTGGCGGCTCCCGCGCCACGTCGTGTCGCCGGTTGCCGGAGGAACGCTCCTGCCGCGAATCCTGAAAGCGTTCATCGAGCTGCGCGACGTCGGCCTGGTCGAGGGCGATCTGCCGTCGATTCACGCGGCCCAGGCGGCCGGATGCGCTCCCGTCGTTCGCGCCCTCGAAGAGGGCCTCGACTATCCCGAACCGGTGAAGCCGGACACGATCGCCAAGTCGATTGCCATCGGCAATCCGGCGGATGGCTTCCAGGTGTTGCGCTCCGTCCGGTCCACCGGCGGCGGCGGCGCGATGGTCAGCGACGACGAGGTCATCGAGGGCATCCAGCTGCTCGCCGAAACCGAGGGCATCTTCACCGAACCGGCTGGCGGCGTGACGATCGCGGCCACCCGCCGGCTGATTCAGCAGGGCACGGTCACCGACGAGGGACCGATCGTCATCTGCATCACGGGGAACGGATACAAGACGGCCGAGGTGATGAACGGCCGCGGCATCGAGCCGATCCGCATCGGCCGATCGCTCGCGGAGTTCGAAGCCATCCAGAACGCGCCGGCGGTGGTCCAGGGGTGAGGAGTTCGTTGACGAATCGGCTGCCAAGACCGAGCGGTGCGAGCACAAGCGCAAGGCGGGCGCCAAGCGAGCGAGCGAAGCGAACGAGCCACGCGAGCGGAGCGGGGCCTGAGGGGCCCCCGCGAGCGAGCGTGTAAGGGGGTCCGGGGGACGAAGGTCCCCCGGGTGAATGATGAGTAGTTACAGCGCGGTATTTCGTTGCGCGGCCGGGTGTCCCGGCGACCACTCGATCTGGCAGGCCATCTATCACTGCCCGGCGTGCGGCGGCCTGCTCCAGGTCGTTCACGACATCGACGCGCTGCGGCATCGCAGCCCGGTCGCGTGGATGCGGCTGTTCGACGATCGCTACAAGCGCACGGCGTGGCCGTACGGATCGGGGGTCTGGGGGAAGAAGGAATGGGTCTGCCCCGGCGTCCGCGACGAGAACGTCGTGTCGATGGACGAGGGCGGCACGAACATCTTCTGGGCCGACCGCTACGGCCGCGAGCTCGGGGTCGAGGACCTGTGGGTCAAGATGTGCGGCAACTCGCACACCGGTTCCTTCAAGGACCTGGGCATGACCGTCCTCGTCTCGGTGGTCAAGCAGATCATCGCCAACGGCGGCGGGATCGGCGCCGTCGCGTGTGCGTCCACGGGTGATACGTCGGCGGCGCTGGCCGCCTACGCCGCCGCGGCCGGTATTCCGGCGATCGTGATTCTTCCGCGGGCGCGGGTGTCGGCCGCACAGCTCGTCCAGCCGCTGGCCAACGGCGCGCTCGTCCTCGCGCTCGACACCGACTTCGACGGATGCATGGCGATCGTCCAGCGTCTGGCCACGGATGAAGGCGTCTATCTCGCGAACTCGATGAACAGCCTGCGGCTCGAGGGACAGAAAACGCTGTCCATCGAGATCGTGCAGCAGTTCGACTGGGAAGTCCCCGACGTCGTCGTGATCCCCGGCGGGAATCTGGGCAACGTCAGCGCGCTCGCGGCCGGGTTTCAGATGATGCTCGATCTCGGATTGATCGCGAAGCGGCCGCGGCTCGTCGTGGCACAGGCCGCGGCGGCGAATCCGCTCTATCGAGCGTATCGGAACAACTGGCAGTTCGAGCCGATGCGGGCGCAGCCGACGCTGGCGAGCGCGATCCAGATCGGCAATCCGGTCTCCATCCGCCGCGCCATCAACGCGCTCCAGGCGTTCGACGGCGTGGTCGAACAGGCCACCGAGGACGAGCTCGCCGATGCCGCCGCGCGCGCGGACCGGACGGGGATGTTCAATTGCCCGCACACGGCGGTCGCGCTCGCCTCGCTCGAAAAGCTCATCGGCCGCGGCGAGGTCAGGAAGACGGACCGGGTGATCGTCGTGTCGACCGCGAACGGCCTGAAGTTCTCCGAGTTCAAGACCGCGTATCACACGAACGGCTTGAAAGGGGTCACCGCCAGGCACGCCAATCCGCCGGTCGAGCTCCCGAACGATTACGACGCAGTGCGCCGCACCATCGAACGGCTCGCAGCGACCACGGGTGGCCGGTGATGGCGCCGAAGCGCACCCGCAAGGCGGCTGCTCCCGCGCCGCTCGAAGTGTGGAAGTTCGGCGGAGCATCGGTCGCCTCCGCGGACGAGATCAGGAAAGCGTGCGCGTTGATCGCCCGGCACAATGGGCCGCTCGTGATCGTCGTCTCGGCGCTGGCGGGTGTGACGGACATGCTCCTCGACGGCGCCGCGCAGGCGCTGGCCGGGCGGTCCGTCGACGTCAGCCGGCAGGCCGCCGCCTTCCTCAAGAAGCATCGCGAAGCGGTGCGCGCGATCGTGCCGGCCGGGGCGGAGCGCCGCCGGCTCCTCGCCACGATCGATGGGGCGGCCCGGGAATACCGTGAGCTCTGCGGCGCGATCGGGCTGCTCGGTCATCTCGCGCCTCGAGCCAGCGACCTGCTCGTCTCGCGCGGCGAGCGGATGTCCGCGCACATCCTGGCGGCCGCGCTCGTGCGCGCCGGACGGCGCGCAGTTTACGTCGACGCGCTCGACATCGTCGAAACCGACGATCACTATGGCGGCGCGGCGCCGCTGCTGGCGGCGACGACGAGAAACGCCCGCAAGCACCTGCGGGCCCGTCTTGCCGATGGCGCCACGCCGGTCGTTCCGGGTTTCATCGGCCGCGTTCCCGACGGCAGCGTCGCCACGCTTGGCCGCGGCGGGACCGACCTCACCGCCACCATGCTCGCGCGCGCGCTCGGGGCACGCCGGGTCGTCTTGTGGAAGGACGTGCCCGGGATCCTGACGGCAGACCCGCGGATGGTGCCGGACGCGAGGCTGATTCCTCAGCTCCACCACCGCGAGGCTGGGGAAGTCGCGCACTACGGCGCCAAGGTCCTGCATCCGCGCGCCCTGATCCCAATCGCGGGATCGCGCGTCGCGCTGCACGTCCGCTCGTTCCTCAATCCGGATGCGCCAGGAACCGAAGTATCGGCACGCCGCTCGCTGCGCGCCTATCCGGTCAAAGCCCTGGCGATCGTCCGCGACCAGGCGATTGTGACCGTCGCCGGGAAGGGCATGGCGGGGGTACACGGCATCGCCGCGCGGACCTTCTCGGCCGTCGAATCGGAGCGGCTGTCGGTCTCGACCATCTTCCAGGCATCGTCTGAAAGCTCGATTGGCTTCACGCTGCCGGAATCCGAGGCCGATCGCGCGGTGCGGAGCATCCGTCGCGTCTTCGGCGGCGAGATTGCCAGCGGGCTCATCGACAACGTCACATCGAGACCCGGCATGGCAGTGATTGCCGTCGTCGGCGACGGCATGGCCGGCAGTCCCGGCATCGCCGCGCGCGTGTTCTCCGCGCTGGCAGGCGCGCGCATCAACGTCGTGGCCATCGCGCAGGGGTCGTCCGAGCGCAACATCTCGTTTGCCATCAACGGCGACGATGCCGCGGAGGCCGCGCGATGCGTGCACGCGGCGTTTCAGCTGTCGAAGATCGGCGGCGGACGGGCGCTGCCGACGCTGCGGACCGACGTGGTCCTCCTGGGATTCGGCCGGGTCGGACGGGAACTGGCGGATCAGATCGCGGAAGCCGACGGCAGTCAGCCGAGCGTGCGGGTCGTCGGGCTGCTGGATCGCTCGGGGTACATCTTCGAGCCGCGCGGCCTGTCCCGGCGCCGCCTGCTCGAGCTGACACGAAAGAAAGACGCGGGCGCGCTGCTCTCGTCGCTCGGCGGGCAGAAGGCAACCGCCGTGGAGGCGCTGGCGACGATGGCCGGCCACGCGGTGTCGCGGCCCATCATCGTGGACGTGACGAGCGAGGAAACCGGCGACCTCCTGCGCAGCGCGATCGGCCACGGCTTCAACGTCGTGCTCGCGAACAAGAAACCGCTGGCCGAGTCGTGGGAGCGCTACGCCGCGCTCGTCTCGACCTCGGCGAATGGCGGCCCGCAGGTGAAGTACGAAGCGACCGTCGGGGCCGGACTGCCGATCATCGACACCTACCAGAAGCTCGTCGAGACCGGCGATCGAGTACTTCGCATCGAAGGCTGCGTCAGCGGCACGCTGACCTACATCATGTCGGCGATCTCCGAGGGGCAGCGCTTCTCGGATGCGGTCAAGCGGGCGGTCGAAAAAGGCTACGCCGAGCCCGACGCCCGCGAGGATCTCTCAGGCATGGACGCGGCACGCAAGGGCCTGATACTCGGGCGGCTGCTCGGCTATCGCGGTCCCGCCCCGAAGGCGCACGATCTCGTGCCGCGCGCCTTGAAGAAGGTCTCGATCGATGAGTTCTTCCGCCGGCTGCCGGACTTCGACCAGGAATGGGCCACCCGCGTCGCCGAGGAGCGCCAGCGCGGTCAGGTCCTGCGCTACGTCGTCACCGCCACACCGCGGTCGGTATCGGCGCGTCTGGAGTCCGTGCCCCTCTCGAGCCCGATGGCCGCTCTCGAAGGCACGCGCAACCTGATCGCGTTCACGACCCGGCGCTACCAGCAACCGCTGGTCGTCAGCGGCCCCGGCGCGGGCGCCGCAGTCACGGCGGCGGGAATACTCAACGACATTTATTCGCTGGCACAACGCGAATAAATGGGCGTCGTGATCTTGGTGATCGGTGATCGGTGATCGGTGATCCGGGATCGGGAACGCAACCCTGAACTCTTGAACCCTTGAACCCTTGAACCAGAACCCATGAACCTCTGAACCCCTGAACTTTTGAACCACCAAGTGTCAACTGTCACAACCGACGAAATGCTGCGGCTGATTCTGAACAGCCGCGTCTACGACGTGGCGCACGAGACGCCGCTCGAGCAGGCTCCTCGTGTCTCCCGCCGGTTGCGGAATCACGTGCTCCTGAAGCGGGAGGATCTCCAGCCGGTCTTCAGTTACAAGCTGCGCGGCGCCTACAACCGCATCGCTCACATGACCGACACGGAGCGGGCGCGCGGCGTAATCGCGGCCAGCGCCGGCAATCACGCGCAGGGCGTGGCGTTTGCCGCCCGTCACCTCGGGCTCGAGGCGCTGATCGTCATGCCGAAGACCACGCCGGCGATCAAAGTGGAGGCGGTCGGCGAGCTCGGCGCGGAGGTGGTGCTCAGCGGCGACAACTACACCGAAGCCAAGCGGCACTGCGACGACCTGGTCGCGACCAGCGGACGCACATTCGTTCACCCTTTCGACGATGAGCTCGTGATCGCCGGACAGGGGACGATCGGCCACGAGATCCTCCGGCACAAACTCGGCGAAGTCGACGTGATCTTCGTGCCGGTCGGCGGCGGCGGCTTGATTGCGGGCATCGCCAGCTACGTCAAGGCGCTGCGACCGTCGGTCGAGGTGATCGGCGTGGAGCCGTACGAGGCCGACGCGATGTATCAGTCGCTCGAGGCCGGCCGCCGCGTCGTGCTCGATCGCGTGGGACTCTTCGCCGACGGCGTCGCCGTGCAGGAAGTTGGACGCCTGACGTTCCCGATCGTGCAGTCGACGGTTCGCGAGATCGTGCGCGTGTCGAACGACGAGATCTGCGCCGCCATCAAGGACATCTTCGACGATACGCGGTCGGTGATGGAGCCGGCCGGCGCGCTTGCGGTCGCCGGCGTGCGGGCATGGGTCGAGCGGACCGGCGCGACGAACAAACGGCTGGTGGCGATCCTGAGCGGCGCCAACATGAACTTCGATCGGCTGCGGTTCGTGGCGGAGCGCGCCGAGCTGGGCGAGGCGCGTGAAGCGCTGTTCGGCGTCACCATTCCCGAGCGTCCCGGCGCCTTCCGCGAGTTCTGCGCGACGATCGGCCGCCGCGTGGTGACCGAGTTCAACTACCGGCTGAGCGGCCGCGATCGCGCGCACATCTTCGTCGGCATCGCCACCCGCTCCAAGCAGGACGCGATCGACCTGGCCTCCGCGCTCAACGCCGGCGGACATCCGACGGTCGACCTCAGCGACAACGAGCTGGCGAAGTTGCACGTACGTCACATGGTTGGCGGACGCAGTGATGAAGTGCGGGACGAGCGCGTCTACCGGTTCGAGTTCCCGGAACGTCCCGGCGCGCTGATGGATTTTCTCGAGAAACTCGGCGGGCGCTGGAACATCAGCCTCTTCCATTACCGCAACCATGGCGCCGATTTCGGCCGGGTCCTCGCCGGCTTCGAAGTGCCCCCGGCGGACACGGCCGCATTCGAAGAGGCCCTCGAGGGCCTTGGCTACCCCTACCAGCGCGAGGCCAAGAACGCCGCTTACGAGTTGTTTTTGGGCTAATCAGGGAATAAGACCTCGACCTCCCGGGTTAGGTAGTCCGGCTGATTTCAGCGCAAGGAGGACAACATGACGTCGTTGTTGATCGCGATAATGCTCGCCACGCCTGCGGAGGTTCCACAGGCATCGTCCGCTGCCAGCACGATAGGCAGCGTCAAAGTCGGGCACGACACCGTCAAGGGTTGGCTGCTCAAGGCGGCGGACCAGCTTTCCGAAGAAAACTACGCCTTCAAGCCGACCAAGGACGTTCGATCGGCGGGTGAAATTTTCGGGCACATAGCCGATGCGAACTTCATGATTTGCGGCTCTGTCAGCGGACAGAAGGCGCCGATGAGCGGCGTCGAGAAATCCAAGAAGACCAAAGCCGACCTTCGGGCGGCCCTGGACGAGTCGTTCAAGTTCTGCGATGCCGCATTCGCGAGCGTGACCGACGCCAACGCGAACGAAGCCATCAAGTTCTTCATACCGGGCACTCACACGCGCCTGGGCGTGCTCGCGTTCAACAACGCGCACGAGTTCGAGCACTACGGCAACATCGCGACCTACATGCGTCTGAAGGGCCTGGTCCCGCCGTCGACCGCGGGCGGCATGTAACTGACCTCACTGCCTGTCGAGGTGGCGGCGTCGCGAGATCGCACGCCGCCAGCCTCATCCGTTCTCGATCCGTCCCGCTCTCCCCTCTTCCCTTCCTCGATGATTCCGACGCTCGCATTCATGTCGTGAATCCCTCGCGGTTTACGATCTGGCCATGTAGGGTCACACGAATGCTCGCGCGCGGGCCGCTGCGCGAGGCTCAATCCAATGGGGATCATGTATGCCATACCTTCGCATTCACAACGGCTGGATTCTCGGACTCTGTTGCGTCGGGTTGCTGCTCCCGCGTCCAGCGTTCGCCGATAACTCGGTCACCCGCTGGGTCGAGCAGGCGATGCAGACCGTTCGAGACCGGAACATCGGCACGCCGGCGGCCGGCCGCGTCTACGCGATGGTGACGGTGGCAATCTACGACGCGGTGAACGGCATCGATAGGCGCCGGCATCACGGCTACGAACATGCGCTCGTGCCGGCTGATGGGGCTCCGGTCAATGGCAACCGCGACGCTGCTGTCGCCGCCGCCGCGCATGCAGTGCTGAAGGGGCTCGCCTCCGCTCAGGGACCCGTACTCGACGCCGCGCTCGCGGCCGATCTCGCCGCGTTGGGTGCGACCGACAAACCGGTCGTCGCCGGACGCCAGTGGGGCGCGTTCGTCGGTCAGCAGGTGCTCGCGCTTCGTTCGAACGACGGGACGCAGGTCGCGGAGAACATGCCGGCCGGGACCGCAATCGGCGAGCATCGCGCTGTATTCGATGCCCGCTTCCGCCACATGACCCCTTTCGGCATCGCCAGCATCGCACCGTACTCGTCGCCTGCGCCGCCCGCCCTCTCCAGCGCCGCCTATGCCGCCGCGTACAACGACGTGAAGACGTTCGGCCAGCAGGACGGCGACGCCGAGCGCAACGAGATCGCGCTGTTCTGGCTCGCTGAAGGGGGAACGGTGCGCGAGACCGGCACCTCGATGCAGGCACTCGTGGCGATTGTCGATCAGCAGGGGACGTCAGCGAACCTGTCGGCCACCGCACGCGTGTTTGCGCTCGTCGGCATGGCGGTCGCCGACGCCGTCGCCGCCGTCTGGGAAACGAAGGCGCAGGTACTTCACCTGGCGGCCGGCGATTGCAATCCACGAAGGGGATCTCGACGGCAACGACGTCACAGACGTTGACCGCTCATGGACGCCGCGGAACATTTCGATTGGGGCTTCCCCGGAATACAACTCCGGCACCGCGGCCTTTGCCGGCGCAGCGTCCGCCGTCATCGAACACTTCTATGGCGATCCGTCGCTGGAATTCTGCTTCGAGACCGACCTGGCGCCGAACGGTCCGCGCTGCTATTCGAGCGCGCTCGAAAGCGCCGAAGAGGCTGGACGATCACGCATCTATCAGGGCATTCACTTCCAGTTCTCGAACGAGGATGGACGCCGGATCGGCCGGGCCATCGGGCAGGAGATCGCGACGACGCGGCTGCTCCGGATCAGCCGCTGATCCGGGGCGCGGTGACGGCTGGCGTCGCCGCCTCGCGGGCCGGATTCGCCTTCTTGCACTGTGTCGGACCAGGGGGCTTCGCTCTCTGGTCCTCGCCGTGCAGCACGACGAAGGAGAACAGCGCGTGCAACGCGAGGCCGGCACCCAGCCCGATCAGCCCTGCCTGTATCGCCCGCAGCCAGGTTGGCGCGCCCTCGAGCGGAGTCCGGCGTTCGAAGCCACGATTCTCAGTCATGGTTTCCCCTCCTGTTGCTGCAGCAGGAATGCCCGCCGCTCTTGGAAGAAGCGCTGCAGGCCGGCTGGATTGAATCCTTCGAATCCATGGAGCTTCCGCCCGTCGCTCTTCACGTCCGCCGCGATCAGGGCCTGGTATTCCGTCACGAGCGGTGACAACCTCCGCCAATCCATCCACTTGTCCGCGATGTCGCGCACGTAGCCGAGATAGCGCTGGCGGAGCGCCGGCGAAGCGAGCAGCTTGGACCGGAGCGGCTTCGACGGATCGTCGAGACCCACGAGTGGATCGAGGGTCGGACCAGCAGACGGACCGCCACGCCGTCCGCCGAACCCGTGCACGCCCATGGCTTCGTTGAAATCGTACGGGAGGATGTGGAAGCGCCCCCTCTCATCCTGATAGATGCTGTAGTCGCTTGCGCGCGTCCAGTAGCCGTCGGTGTTCGCCAGCGCGATGTCGAGCGCCAGGAACTTCAGCGTCCCGTCCACGTCCAGGTGCGGCGCGAGCACCGATTCCAACTCGTCGGCGCTCGTCTTGTCGAGGAGCCGGCACAACCTGACCAGGTCGCTCCACGACTTGGCGTCGTCCTTTGACTTGATTTCGTAGAGGGTCTTGTAGTTCTCGATCCCGTCCCCGAGGTACTCCAGCCCGGCCCGCCCGCGCGGGCTGCCCGGCACCTTCCAGCGCCCCCCCTTCGTCGTCGCGTAGAAATCGCGGAGGAAATCCTTGTTGAACTGCTGTGCGTTGAGATAGACGCCCCAGCTCTCCCCGTTGATGACGACGCGAACGAAGTTCACGCGTGGCGTGGGCAGGTAGTTGCGGGCGATCTCCGAGAAGAGAATGGTTCGAACGAACGTCGGATCGCCGTTCGCGTTGAGCAGATTGAGCGTGCGATAGCCGCCGACCTGCTGATCGGGATTGACGGCATCGAACGAGAGATTCAGCGACCGCTTCAACCCTGGCGACACCATGCGGTACGAGGAGTTGCCGCGAAATCGCACGCCGACGCCGCGGTAGACCGCGCCGTCGATGGTCACGACGGCCGGCAGATCCTTGTCAGTGTGATACCGGGCGGCGAGCTCGTCCTCCCAGTTCGTCCCATCGAACTGCAGGAAGATCGTCCGAAGCGTGCTCGTGTCGTAGAAGTGCGCGCCTGAATAACGGCGGACGGCGTCAGGCGAGACCTTAGCCCCCGGATGAGGAGTGTTGTAGATGGGCCGTGAACCAGGGATCCGCGCGCGGTCCCCTCGCCGCTCGATACGATCGGAGCCGCGGCTGGATCTCCCGTAAATGATGTCGGTCGACTGCAGGAACGCCAGGCCCCCAAGTCCCAGGACCAGCAGCACGACACGACGGCCCCACCGGGCTCGTTGGGGAGGTTCGGATGTGCCGCCGGGAAGGACCGGATCGTCGAACATCGCGGTCCCTCAGGCTACTTCATGTCGGCTCCCGGAATTGTGACTTTTAAGAGAAACTCCCGCCGCCGCTCGATGAACCTCTGCAGGCTGTCTTCCGTCCCGCTGATCCCATTTTTGAACGCTTCATAGCTGTACAACTTCCGGGTGTCGGTCTTCACGTCCTCGTCGATGAGGGCCTGATACTCCTTCACCATGGGCTCCAGCTTGCTCCAGTCGAGCCTTCGCTGGGCAATATCCCGGACGTATGACAGATACCTGGCGCGCAACGAGGGAACTGCAAGCAGCTTCGAGCGCAAGGGCTTTGTCGGGTCGGTGAGCCCTATCAGCGGGTCGAGATCGGGTCCGCCGCCGAACGGCCCGAATCCGCGTCCTCCCGGACCACCCCTGAAGACGAAGTCTGGCGGAGGACCACCGCCGGCTGGCGGCGGAACCGGCATCGCCCCTTGACCGTCAGGCGGCCCTCCACGGCCGAGGTCGGGCGGGGGCCCGCCACGACGGCCACGGCCGCCGCGTCCCATCCCCTCGTTCATGAGCGCTTCGTTCATATCGTGCGGGATGACGTGCACCTGGCCTTTCGGGTCCAGATAGATGTTGTAATCGCTCGCGCGAGTCCAATATCCATCCGAGTTGACGAGCGCCATTTCGACGGCCAGGAATTTGAGCGCGCCGTCGATGTTCAGCAGCGGCGAGAGCGCCGCTTCGAGCTTCTCCGCGGGCGTCTCGTTCAGGACGCGGAACATCCTGATCAACGCGGCCCACGCTTTGGGATCGTCCTTCGTCTTGATCTCATAGGTGCGCTTGTAGAGGCCGGGATCCTCACCGAGGTACTCCATGCCCCCGCGCCCGCCGGGACTCCCGGGCACCTTCCATCGCGCGCCCGCCTCGGTCTTGTACGCGTCGCGCAGGAAATCGCGGTTGTACTGCTCGGCGTTCGCATAGACACCCCAGCTCTCGCCGTTGATGACCACGCGCAGGTAGTTGGTTTTGGGCGCGGGAAGATACGCGCGTGCGATCTGGGAATACAGGACCGGCCGGACGAATGTAGGGTCGCCGTTCAAGTTCAGCAGGTTCAGCGTGCGATACCCGCCCACCGATTGCTTCTCGTGGACGAAGTCGAACGTCAGATTGAGCGATCGCTTCGAGCCCTCGGGGACCATCATGAACGACGAGGCGCCGCGGAAGTGCACTCCGACGTCCCGGTAGGTCTTGCCATCGACGATCACCGTCGCGGGCACCTCGACGTCCGTGTTGTTGAAGGCTGCCAGTTCCTGCTCCCAGTCCGCCTGTTCGAACTGCAGGAAGACGGTCCGCAGGACCTTCAGATCGTAAAGAGGCTCATTGCCGTAAGTGCGCACGTCCGCCGGCGTGAGCTTGCGTCCTGGAGACGACGGTTCCATTCCACGCCCGCCCCGTCCGAACCCGCCTCGACGGCCGCCGTTCTCGGCCAGCCAGCCACGCGCCGCTTTGCGCTCCGCGGCATCGAGCCGATCGTCCTTGTTCTTGTCGAACTGCTTGACCAGCTTCTGTTCCTCGCCCATCGGCCCGCCGCGCCCGAACCCGCCGGGCCCGGGCGGCCCGCCCGGAAATCCGCCCTGTCCGCCTGGTCCCTGCGCCGACATCGACATCATCGACGCGATGAGCAGCGCGCCGCCGAGCATGGATTTCTTCAGCATTCCGATGGCCCTCTCACAATCACGAGAGCGGACGCCCGCCTATAAGCCTTCCCGCGCATCCGATCGCTCGAGCGAAACCCCCTGGACGCCTTCGAGCCGGTTGAGCGCTTTCACCAGTTCGCCTGCCGCTTCCTCCGAGCGCAGCGCGGCTCGATACGAAAGCTCCAGCGCCATGCCCTGCTTGGCAGTCTCGATCGAGACCAGGTGGCGCGCGATCAGGTGCGTGTCGAACGTCGGCCCCAACACGAGGCTGGGCTCGTGTCCCAGCCCGAGCCGCACTTTCAGGATGTATGTCTCGTGCCGTCCTGGAATCGCGACTGGTCCGCGCCGCATCAGGAACGCGGCCAGTGTGACGACGCCGATTCCGCTCAACGCCAGAACCGGGTGCCCCGCGCCCACCGCCATCCCGACAGCCACCGCGAAGATCACGTAGGCGGTGTCCTGGGTGTCGCGAACCACCGTTCGAAAGCGCACGATCGACAGTGCCCCCACCAGGCTGAACGCACGGGCAACGTTGTCGCCGATCACCTGCGTCACCATCGCGATCAGGATCGACAGCAGCACCAGCGTCATCATGAACGACGGTGCGGCTTCGTCGGCGGCGCGGGTCGCGCGATAGACCGCGGTGACCACACCGCCGAGAACCATCGAGATCAGCAGCTTGGCCAGTACCTCGAGCCCGCCAATGGGCAGAGGTTCGACTACTCGGCTCAGGAACTCAGGCATCTCTCACCGGGGGACTTCGTCCCCCCGCCTTCGCTAAAGCTCCGGCGGGCCGCCGTAGCCTTGGCGGAGGCTGGCCGGACCCCCTTACACGCGTGCTTCCGCCTTCGCGCGAAGCGCTCCGGCGAGACCTCGCCGTAGCCTTGGCGGAGGCGGGCGCGGGGGCCCCTCACGCCCCGCTCCGCGCGCGTGGCTCGTTTCCGCCTCCGCCAAGGCTGCGGCGGACGCGCCGAAGCGCCTGCGGCGCGAAGGCGGGCGCTGCGCTCACTCGCTCCTGCTCGCGATTTATTTCACAAGCGTTCAGAGCCGTCACGATCGCTCTGTCGTTCCTCTCCGGCGCGTATCCGAGCGTCGTCATGCTCAGGCGGTATTTCGAAGCGGTCGCGGTCTCGAGCGCGAACTCTTCGACCAGGCGACGGAAGATCGCCGGAAGCCGAATACGGTACTTGAGCTCCAGGATCAGCTGATCTTCCAGAAAGGACACGGCCTCGTCCGACCCGAACCGTGGTTCACTCACGGCAGCGACGCGCAGATCGCGATCCAGCGTCATCCTGGCCGGGCCGTCGTCGGTTTCGATGGTGCGGGCGGTCCGGTGGTATGCGACTTCGCAGACTGGCTGCAGGCGCCGGACCTGGAGCCGCCGGTGGAACCATTCACCGCCCCAGCCGGCCGGAACATCCTCCGCCTGGAGCTGATCAAGCGCGGCGAGCGGGGCGATCGTGCGGCGCTTGATCAACAGGCCAGGCTTTCTCAGCTTGCGCTCGAGAAAGACGACGTCGCTCGCGCCATATCGCCTGACTCGGTACTTCGCGCGGCCGAACGAGCTCCGGCGCCGGAACACGTCGTGGTCGCTCGTATCGAAATACAGGCTGGAGATGTCGTACTCGTCGCCGAATGGCCCGGTCCCGTGTGAATCGGCCTCGAGGTCGGTGCGCGCCCAGTCCAGGATGCGCGGAGCAAGGCTTGGCTTGATCAGAAACTTGATTTCCGCGGCCGCCGCCCGCGTCTCGCGCATGTGCACCATACGCCAAGGGTATACGGCTCAAAACGCCGTGCGATACACGGAATTTACAAATCTTTAAGTTTTCACGCCATTGCCATCGTCCTGACACAAGATCGGGGACTCGGGGCTCGGGACTCGGGCCGGGTCGGTGGGCATCGGGCCTCGGTGGCCCGCATTTCTCTGCTCGCATCGCGACCGCCGATCAGGAGATCCCCGATCCCCGATCACGAATGAAACCAAAGAGGACGGCGGCCACTGAAACCATCCGCCCACCTTCCCGAATCCCGAGTCCCGAATCCCGAGTCCTGAGTCCCTAGATCCCGCCGACGCCGCAGCTCCGCGTCCACCAGCCGCCCGGCGCGGACGACGATGCCAGGGACGGCTTCGACGTCGGCCCGCGCGGTCTGAAAGTTCACGATGCAGGCACGGAGGACATACCGGTCGCGGATGACGGCATTGGACACGAATATCTCGCCGCCGCGCTGGAGCCGATCCAGCAGCCGCCGGTTCAGCGCGTCCAGGTGGCGCTCGACGTCGGCCTCCCCCGACCGCGGCCGGAGATCGGCGGGGACGTAGCGGAAGGTCGTGATGCTGAGCGCCTGGGTAAACAGCTCCAGTTCCGGTTCGGCGCGCACCGCCTCCGCCATGGCTCGAGACAACGCCATGTCGTCAGCCATCATCTGGCGGAAGCCGGAGGCGCCGGCGTGCCGGAAGGCGAGCCAGACTTTGAGCGCCCGGAACCCGCGTGAATTCTGCGGACCGTAGTCGACGTAGTTCGTGGCCCGCTCCTCGAAATGGTAGTACGGCGGATGGTAGGCGAACGCCGCGCGCAACGCCTCGGCATCGCGGACCAGCGCGCAGCCGGCTTCGAGCGGCGCATACAGCCACTTGTGCGGATCGACGGCGACGGAGTCGGCGCCGCCGAGAGCCCGCAGATCGTCTGGGGCCTGCGACACCGCCGCCGCAAATCCGCCGTACGCCCCGTCGACGTGGAACCAGATCCCGCGCTCCGCGCACAGCGCGGCGATCTCTGGCAAAGGGTCGACGGCACCAGTGCTGACCGAGCCCGCAGTCCCGACGACGAGGAACGGGATCTCTCCCGCTTCGGCATCCCGATCGATCTGCTCCCGCAGCGCCGCCACGTTCATGCGCTGATCGTCGTCGGTTGGAATCCATCTGATCGAGGACGTGCCGAGGCCGGATAGATCGGCGGCCTTCTGAATCCAGGTATGCGTCTCCGCCGAGCCGTAGACCCGAAGCGGCTGGCTCATGCCGACAAGTCCCTGCGCACGAATATCGCGCGGCGCCTTTGCCGCGCGCGCCGCAAGGAAGCAGACGATGTTGGCCATGTTGCCGCCGCTGACCAGCAGCCCGCCGCAATCCCGCGGGTAGCCAATCAGTTCGGCGATCCACCGGACCGTCTGCGCCTCGACTTCGGTGGCGGCGGGCGCGAGCATCCACCCGCCGACGTTCGCGTTGAGCGCCGACGCGAGGAAGTCCGCGAGGATGCCGATCGGCGCCGGCGATGCCGTGATGTAGCCGAAGAATCGCGGATGTGCGTTGAAGAGCGAATGGGCGAAGAGCAGTCGAGCGGTCTCTTCGAGGAGCGGACCTGGCGCCGCGCCGTCTTCCGGCAAGGGTCCGTTCAGATCGAGTGCCTGGCGCACGCTCGACGGCGACTGATCGCGGGTGACCGGTCCCTGGGGAATCGACTGGAGCAGCGCCGCGAGCTGATCGACGAGCCGATGACCGAGCATGCGGAACTCGTCGGCCGTCATCGCGATCGGGGCTTTTCGTTCCTTCACGTCAACTATCTACGGCACCTCGATCGTCATCGGCACCACGACCGTGCCCCAATGGAGCACGAGCTCGGCCTTCCGGCCGTCGACCATCGGGAAGTAGAACGCCATGGTTTCCATGTGCGAGCCGGTGCGTGGCGTGATCTGGAGGCGCAGCGCGTCCTGGCCTTCCGGATAGCGCGTGTGCCAGACCGCATGATTCTTGTTGAAGATCACGGTCCACCGGTCCGGCTGCGGCTCGGTCCAGAGCGAGTACTTGCCGGCCGCCAGCTCCTGACCATCGATCTTCACCGCCCCCGACACCTCGACCGTCGTCGCATCATCCGCGCAGGGACACCAGATGCGGCCATACGGCACAAGCTTGCCGAACAACTCGCGCCCGCGGGCAACCGGACGGTTGTAGACGACCGTGATCGTCGTCTCGTTGACGCGCTGCGACACCGTGCCGTGCTGGCTTGGTTTGATCTTCGGTGGAGGATCCTGCGCCGCCTGCAAGACGAGCGGGGCAAGGCAGAGCGCCAGGACAACTCCCAACTTCCCCGCCTTCGCGCGCCGAACATGCGCGCGCGCTTCGGCGAGGCCTCGCCAAAGCTCGTCGCGAGCGATAGAGGCGACGAGCGACGGCGGGCAACTCCCCCGCCTCCGCGCGACGAAATCCAGCGCGCTGCGGCGAGGCCTCGCCAGAGCTTGCCCGGCGAAATCGACGGGCAAGCGGCGGCGGGCAACTCCCAAAAGGAAACCTTCGATCCCTCGTGCCGTCGTGCCGTCGTGGCCTTCGTGTGGCGCGAAGCGCAAGTCGTGTCTTCCGGTGGGAGTTGACATGAGGTTATGACCTGTAAGCCTCGCGCCCTCGACCCTGGATGGGGATGTTCTGCGCCGCCAGGACTTCATGCTGGAGCGCGTACATCGAGGCGGCCGCCTCATCGATGTGGCGGACGAACGCAATCGATCCCTGCAGAATCGGCTTCAGGCGTTCCTTGTCCTGGATGCGGGCCTTCGGATACTCGTGCTCGACGACGAGGTGCGTGTTGGCGACGTCGAGTTTCAACAGCTCGCGCGCGGCGAGCTGGTGGTCCAGCCAGTCCACGGTGCGATTCTGCAGATACGCGAGCGGATCGTGCCGCGCGGTGCCGGGCAGCTCGTGCTCGCACAGCACCACCTGCTTCTTCCAGGCGTTCAACTGATCGGCGGGATCGGGCGACGGCTTGCCGTCCTTCCAGTCGCCGCGCTCCATCGTCTGGCCTCCCGACCCCCAGGCCGCCCAGCCCTTCGCGTCGACGACCTGGCCCTTGACGTGGAACCCGCCGATCAGGAAGTTGTACCCCTCGTCCTTCAGATACTGGAAGATCGATCGCGTGTCCTGATTCATCAGGATGGCGTGCGACGGATCGTAGTGAATGCGGAAGTTGTCGCCGACGCCGTGCTTTTCGCAGATGCGGTGCAGGGCGATCCAGGCGCCCGGCGTATAGGCGATGTTGTTGTGCCAGTTGTCGCCCGTCGTCCAGCCGGGCATCGGGCACTGCTCGACGCGGTAGGTGAGGCCGCGCTGCTTCGCCTCCTTGAGCAGCGGAACGAACCATGCCTCGAAGTCCTTGAGGTTTTCGTCCATGGTGTGCTGCTGGTTGCGGCCGACGAAGCCGCAGATCGCATCCACGCCGAGCAGCGCCGCCGCGTCAAAGGTTCGGAGCATGAAGTCAAGCTTCTTCTTCCGGGTCGCCGCGTCGTGATGCAGCATGTTGTCGAAGTAGCCGACCTCCGAGATGCCGATGCGGTTCGACTCGAGCGACCGCTTGACCCGCTTCGCCCGTTCCTTGTCGAACGGCTTGCGCAGATCGAGCGTGTTGGCAACGGGATCGAGCATGGCCTCCGGCGGCACGTCGGTCTCGGTCGGATGCAGGGCTGCCGACAACTGGATGTAGTCGACCCCGAGATCGTGCGCGAATTCGACCCATTCCTCGATCGCCCGATCGGGATCCGGATCGCGCACTTCACGGGGTGTGAGCTCCTGCAGCGCGGCAGTGAGCACACCAATCTTCATGAATTTCGGCTGAAACGGCTTGGTCGTCATCGTCTTAGTAGCTCACCTTGGTCCACACGCTACCCTGCCTGGCACTCTCGAGAATCGCTTCGACGATTGCGTTCGCGCGGTAGCCATCCTCGAATGTCGCAAACGCCGGCGGATGTGCGCCGCCCGGTTTCCTTCCCTCGGCTATGACGCCGTACACGTCGCGCATCACGTTGGCGAACGCATCGGCCCACGACTCCTGATGTCCGCCCGGCAGGTGCGCATAGCCGCGGACGTCGGCGTCGATCAGCGACGGATCCTTCTGCAGGATCTGATTCGGCTTGTCGCGATGGCCCAGCCACAGCTCGTTCTGGTGTTCCTGGCGCCAGCGCAGCGACCCGCCGGGACCACAGATCTCCAGCACCAGATCGTTCTTGTGGCCGGCGCACACCTGGCCGACCGAGAAGCTGCCCTTGGCGCCGTTGTCGAAGCGCAGCAGCACCGAGGCCAGGTCCTCGACCTTGATATCGACGACGTCGACCTGCTCGTTGCCGCCGCCGGCCTGGAACGCCTCGCGCGATCCCCGCGGCTTCTTGCGCTTCGGCACCACGGTGGTGATGTCGCCGAGCACGTGCGTGATGCGGAGACCGCTGATGTGCTGCGCGAGATCGCACCAATGCGATCCGATGTCGCCGAGCGCGGACGAGGCGCCGCCCTTGTCGGGCTCGAGCCGCCACGAATAGTCCGTATCCTTGATCAGCCAGTCCTGCAGGTAGGAGCCGAGGAGGAAGTGCGGCCGGCCGATGTCGCCGCGGGCGATCGCGTGCCGCGCCTGCTGCACGAGCGGGTTGCCGCGGTAGTTGAACGTGACCGCGTGCACGATGCCGGCCTTCGTCGCCGCGTCGAGCAGCTTCTTCGCCTCGGCGGCGGTCATCGCGAGCGGCTTGTCGGAGATGACGTGCTTCCCCTTGGCAATCGCCGCAGCGTTGACCGGATAGTGCAGGTAGTTCGGCGTCGCGTTGTGGACGACGTGCACATCCGGATCGTCGAGCAAGGCCTGGTAGCTGCCGTAGGCCTTGGCGGCACCGAGCGCATCCGCTTTCTTCTGCGCCGATTCCTGAGTGCTGCCGGCCACCGCCACGATGTCGACGAACCCCAGACGCCTGACGGCATCGACGTGGTGGGGACCGACGAATCCGGCGCCCACGATGCCCATTCCAATACGTTTCACGCTGGTCCTCCGCTCGGCTACGTTCGCGTGCGCGATGCGCGACGCGCGATCTTATCCCGGGTCAGCAGCCGCGACGACGCGGCTGTTTTCTGCCCCGATCAACTTGCGATGGAAGCGCTTCCACTTCGCGGCTAATATAGCTCGATTCCCGCGCCGGATGCGCCCCCGGCAATTGCAAGCTCAGTCGGAATGTGTTTTGATTCGTCGGTTCTGACACCCGACCGCCAGCGCCCTTATGCCACACTCCTACGACCCGCAACCCCAACACAAGTTCTCCTTCGGACTCTGGACGGTCGGCAATCGCGGCCGCGACCCTTTCGGTGATGTCGTCAGGCCGGCGCTCCCACCGGTCGATGCCGTCAAGATGCTCGGCGACATCGGCGCCTGGGGGGTCAATCTCCACGACAACGATCTCGTCCCGATCGACGCGACCTCATCCGAGCGCGATCAGATCGTCAAGGCCTTCCAGCGCGCGTGCACGGATCACGGCGTGGTCGTCCCGATGGCGACAGTCAACCTGTTCTACGATGCCGTCTTCCGCGACGGCGCGTTCACGGCGAACGACCCCCGGGTCCGCGCCTACGCCGTGCAGAAGACCCTGCGCGCCATGGATCTCGGCGCCGAGCTCGGCGCGAAGATCTTCGTGCTGTGGGGAGGCCGGGAAGGAACGGAAACCGACGCCTGCCGCCGGCCGGACGAAGCGGTCAAGCGGCTGCGCGAAGCCGTCAACTATCTCTGCGAGTACTCGATCGACCGCAAGTACGGCTTCCGCTTCGCGCTCGAGTCCAAGCCGAACGAGCCGCGCGGCGACATCTACATGGCGTCGACTGGCGCGTACCTCGGCTTCATTCCCACGCTCGACCATCCGGAGCTGGTGGGTGTGAATCCGGAAGTCGCGCACGAGCACATGGCCGGCCTGAACTTCCTCCACGCGATCGGCCAGGCCTGGGAAGCCGGCAAGCTGTTCCATATCGATCTGAACGACCAGGCGCCAGGCCGCTACGATCAGGATTTCCGTTTCGGCGCCGCCAACATCAAGTCGGCATTCTTCCTGGTCAAGTTCCTCGAGGACGTCGGCTACGACGGCCCGCGCCACTTCGACGCGCACGCCTATCGCACCGAGGACTACGACGGCGTCCGCGACTTCGCGCGCGGCTGCATGCGGACTTACTTGATCCTCAAGGAGCGCGCCGCACGCTGGAACGCCGACCAGGAAATCCAGGCGCTCGTCGCGGCCACCTCCGCCGGTCAGTCAGCTGTCGGCAAGTACGCGAAAGCGGGCGCGGACAAGCTGCTCGCCCAGTCCTTCGACCGTACGGCGATCGCGTCGAAAGGACTCTCATACGAGAAGCTCGACCAGCTCACCATGGAAGTGCTGCTCGGAGTGAGGTGACGCACGTGCCATGTGCCACGGGCTACGTGCGAACGTGCTTCCGTGCCACGGGCTACGTGCGAACGTGCCTTCCGTGCCACGGGCTACGTCGCGAACGTGCCTTCCGTGCCACGGGCTACGTGCGAACGTGCCTTCCGTGCCACGGGCTAACGTGCATGACGTGCTATGTGCTACGTGCAAAGGCGTGTATGTCGGACGTAGTGCACGTTGCACACAGCACGTCCCGCACGTTAGCACGTGGCACGTGGCACGTGGCACGTGGCACGAAAAGCACGTTCGCACACAGCACTCAGGACGTAGCACGTGTCAGCGCGTCCGCTTCACAGCGCGCGTGCTCCCGCATGAGCCTGCGATACATCGCATGCACGTCCAGCCGCGCGCACAGGCGGCTGGCGGCTACCGGCTCCACGATGCCGCGGATCACATCGTCCCAGGAAGCCGGCGCGCCAGCGGCGGCACGCTCACCGTGCCACGCCCGCAGCGCCGCGCCGAGCGCCGCGGAGTTGCCAACTTCGAGCTGATAAACGTCAGCGCCGAATACGTCGGCCATCACCTGCAGGATCTGAACGTTCGCGGCCGCGCCACCGGTCGCGTAGATGGTGTCGACGTTCACGCCCATCCAGCGTGAGTGGCGGGCAATCGCCATCTGCTGCGCTTCGATCACGCCCCGCACATGGCCGGGCGCATCGCCTTCGTCGAGACCGTAACGGCGCACGCCCGCCGCGGTCACCGGTGGAGTGATCTCCGGCTCGTACCACGGAAGGAGTATCCGCCCCGCGTTGCCCGGCGGCGTGGACTCGAGGGCGCGGGAGAACTCCTGCCAGCTCATGCCGAACGTGTCGCGTACACGCTCGCGTGCCAGCGACCCGTTCTTGAAGACCGTGAGCCCCATGAACTCTCCGGTCGGCGCGCCAAACACGTGCCCCGTGCCGGTCGGATCGACCCGGGGCTCGTGCATCAACCCGAAGAGCACATCGCTCGTCCCGAGTGACACGGCGATGCGCCCTTCGCGCACCAGCCCGGTGCCGATCAGGCTGCACGGGTTGTCGCCGGACCAGGTCACGACGGCGGCTGCCGGCAAGTCGTGGCGCTTCTGCCAGAAGGACGAAAGCGTGCCGGCCACGGAAAAGGCCGGGGCTATCGGCGGCAGCTTCGCGGCGAGGCCCGGCGCCGTCGCCTCGACGGCAGCCGGCCACCACCGGCTGGTCGCGAGATCCATCAGGTTCATGCCCGAGCCATCACCCGGATCGACCGGTGCGTGGCCGCCGATCAGCAGCGACGCGGCATACGAGCTGACGAGATGCACGCGATCCGTTGCCTCGTAGCCGGCGCGATCGCGTTTGAAGAACTTGCGGATCTGCGGCCCGGTGAATCGCTCGAATGCGCGGGAACCCGTGTGACGGCTGAGCGCTTCAGGACCGCCGACCGCCGCCGTGATCTCGGCGCACTCCTCGCCGGTGCTCGAATCCATCCAGATCGGCGACACCCGACGCGCCAGCATCGGTTCGATCTGATCGACGAGCGGGCGCGCCGGATCGAGCGAGCGCAGACCAGTTGCGGCGGCGGCGTTCAGGTAGACGCTGCCATGCTGCTGGGCGGAACCCGAGATCGCCGCCAGCCGGCGCAGGTCGAGACCGCTGCCGGCGATGCGGGCCATCATCAGGTCGAGGGCCTCGGTCCACATCAGCGGCGACGAGAGGGCCTCATCAGGCGTCCCGCGCGGAAGCACGCCGTGGTGTGAGCCATATCTCGGCAGCTCGGTGTCGAACAGGAGCGAGTCCTGGAAGACCACGCGCCGTTCGTCGCTGTCCACGACAATCGCGGTCAGGCTCTGGGTGCTGGAGTCGAGTCCGAGATAGTAGGGCATGAGTATCGGCAATGCATTGCAGCAATTAGGCTTGCGGGTTGTAGCACAGGCTGTTTTCGAAGGTCAAACCAATCTGGATGCACGGCCTGCCGGCCGCGCCACAGTCGAGCCCAGATTTGACACAACCGACCGAGGTATCCATATCCTTCGGTGTATGATGGCCCGCCGCCTGACACACAATTCGTAAGCGGCAGCGGCCGTCGTAACACCCGAACGTAAGCGGAACACCGAAAGCAGAACCCAGCAAAGGATCTTCGGTGCCCAACATCTATGAAGTGGCCAGACGCGCGGGCGTCTCGGCATCGACGGTTTCCCGCGTGCTCAGCCGCCCGAATGTGGTGTCACCGGACACGCGTCGCCGCGTGCTCGAGACGGTCGAGCAGATGGGATACGCGCCGAACTCCGTCGCACGGAATCTGCGCACCCGGCGATCCAACAAGATCCTCGTCACGGTCCCGGACATCTCCAATCCGTTTTTCTCGCTCATCATCCAGGGCATAGAGGGTGCGGCGCAGCGGGCAGGCTACACCGTGCTGCTCGGGAACACCCAGCACGACGAGCGGCACGAGGAACGCTACGCCCGGATGCTGAAGCGCAAGGAGGCGGACGGCCTGATCTTCCTCGGCCATCGTCTGCCGACCGCCGCCGCGGAGCTCGTCGACGCGATGGCGCCGCGCTGCGCCCCCGTCGTGCACGGCTGCGAATACAGTCCGGTCCTCGGCGTGGCCAGCGTGCACATCGACAACGCCGGCGCCGCCGCCGACGCGATGGAGCATCTCTACGAGCTCGGTCACCGTCGCATCGCGGTGATCACCGGTCCGCTGATCAGCCCGCTCAGCCGCGATCGGCTCCAGGGCGCGACCTGCCGGGCCCGAGCGTACGGCGCCGAGGATCAGCTGATCGTCCGCCACGGCGACTTCTCGCTCGAATCAGGCACCTCGATCGCGGAATGCCTGCTGGATCACGCGGATCGTCCGACGGCCATCTTCTGCTTCAACGACGAGATGGCGATCGGTGTTATCGCCGTCGCCAAACGCCACAGGCTGAGGGTTCCGGAAGATCTCTCCGTGGTCGGATTCGACGACATCCGCTTCGCGCGCCACATCGATCCCCCACTGACGACGATCTCGCAGCCGATGCGGGAGATCGGCGAAGGCACGGTGCGGCTGCTGCTCGAGATCCTGAACGGCGACGAGATCAAGCCGGTGTCGGTCACGCTGCCGCATCAGCTGACGTTGCGGTCGTCGACGGCGCCGCCGGCTGGTTCCGCGGCTCAGAGTCGATAGGACTCGCCGCCCGGGGTTCAGGAATGCAAGGGTTCAACCCTCTCCACCCGATAAATCGCTAACCGATCGGCCATTCATCCCTCACGCGACCGATGAGCGTGCGGGATCGTCCTGCGCCTCGCTCCCTTGACGGCGTTGCACTGCGAACGAGAGCGCGATCGCAAACACGCCAATGAGCGCCGAGTAGGCGAAAAACACCATGTAGCCCGCGCCCAGGGCCGCCGGCGTGACGCCGGAGCGCTCGAGCGCCGTGCTGAAATTCTCCGGTACCTGCGTCGCCACGAAGCCCCTGAGCCCGGACAGCAGCCCGCCGCCGTCCGCGAGCCGCGCGGCGCTTTCCACGATGCGGCCCGATTGGGACGCGATCAGGCGGCCGGGAATCGCATAGAGCGACGAGAAGAGCGCGTACTGCGTCGCGGTGAACCCGGCAGACGTCAGGCTCGACATGTACGCGATCAGGCACGTGCCGGCAAACCCGCCCGCGACGTTGTCGAGGCCGATGGCGACAAAGAGCGCGATCAGGCTGTGCTCCTGCACGGCCAGCCAGATGAACAGCAGGTTGCTCACGGGCCCCGCGAAGGCGCCGATGACCATCGCGCGCAGCAGGCCGTAGCGGGCCACCGCCACCCCGCCCGCAAAGACGCCGAACAGCGTCATGCCGACGCCGAAAATCTTCCGGACCTCGGCGATCTCGACGAGCGTGTAGCCCAAGTCGAGATAGAACGGGTTCATGATGTTGAGCACGAAGTCCGGCACTCGGTACAGACAAATGAGCGCGAGGATCAGGCCTCCCGCCGAACGGTAGCGGCTGAAGAAATCGCGCAGCGGATCGCCCAGCGCAGACGCAAGGTAGACGCCGGGCCGGGTGCGCCTGCCGGGCAGGGGCAGCGCGGCAAGCACGATGATGCCGAACCCGAGGATGACGGCGCCCAGATGCACCCAGACGCGTGCGCTCGACGCCCATGCGGCGCGGGCCGCGTCGGCGAGTGCCGGTGCGCCGAGGCCGCCAAGCACACGTGTGAGCACGCCGGCGTTGGCGGCGAGACCCGATCCGAGCACCAGCGCGCCGGCCGCCAGGATCGTCAGGCGCAGGACCCACTCGACCATCTCGCGCGCCGGCGCGGGTGGAAGATCGCCCGTCTGGATGGGACGGATCGCGTGGCGCGCCTCGCGCGGTGCCGCAAGCACGGCGGCCACGCCAATCGTCATCAGCGCCGCCATCACGGCGTAGGAAAAATTCCAGCCATACGCGCCGGCGAGCAGCAGCGGGACCGCGCCGGCGACGATGATGGCCACGCGGTAGCCCCACTGGTAGGCGGCCGCCATCGCGCCCTGCTTCATCGTGTCCGCGGCCTCGATACGCCAGGCATCGATCGCGATGTCCTGCGTCGCCGACGAGAAGCCCACCAGCACCGCGAACACCGCAATGGCAGCGAGGCTGCGGCCGGGATCCGAGCTCGCGACGAGCCAGAGTCCCAGCATGATGAGGGCCTGGCACACCAGCATCCACGATCGGCGATGGCCGAGGAGACCGTGGAGGACGGGGATGCGCGCGCGGTCGACGAACGGCGCCCAGAGGAACTTGAACGTGGAGACGAGCGTGACCAGGCTGAAGAAGCCGATCACCTCGAGCGAGAGCCCGGACGCGCGCAGCCAGGCCGACAGCGTGTCGAAGATCAGGAAGTACGGCAGGCCGGCGGCGAACCCGAGCGCCACCATCACCAGCGCCGGGCGCTCGAGGTAGACGGCGAGCGCCGCGCCGACGCTGCGTTTTTCGGGCGCAGTTTCGGGGCGCCCGGTCACGGTTCGAACAACGCGGTTGTCTTGATCACGAGATTACGCGGACGCCGCGCGAGGTACTGGCTGAGCTCACAGGTCGACTTCGTCGGCGGCGGGTTCGCGCGTAGTGTAGCAGCGGTTTCGAGCGTCGCGGAGCGTCGGGGCTCGAAGCCGCGCATTATCTCCAACCTGCAATCGCGGGCAAGCTCGCAAAATCTGCGCTTCGTGACCCACATTCACGGAAAACCCCTTCGTTCATGAAGGGCGGCATCGGCACGCCTCTCGCCTGACGACGGTAGAATGAGCGCATGCCCGGGAGCGATGACATGACGCGGAGCGAGCGTAGCAAGCTGGCGCCCCGCACTCCCTCGGATCCGGCCCAACCCCCGCAAAAAGACGATGGGTCCGCCCGCGTGAAGCTCACCTACGAGGACTTCCTGCTGTTTCCGGACGACGGGAAGCGGCACGAGCTGATCGACGGAGAGCACTACGTGACGCCATCGCCCAACACGCGGCATCAGCGGATTTCAGGGCGCCTCCACCTGTTGATCGGCGTGTGGCTCGAGGAGCACCCGATCGGCCACTTGTTCTACGCTCCCTTTGACGTGGTGTTCTCCAACTTCGACGTAGTAGAGCCGGACCTGCTCTACATGTCGAACGAACGCGCCGCGCACATCCTGACGGAGAAACATGTCACTGGCGCGCCCGATCTGGTCATCGAGATCGGATCCCCTGGTACACGGAAGAGAGATGAAACGCTCAAGCGCCACCTGTACGAGCGGACAGGAGTCACCGAGTACTGGGTTGTCGATCCGGACGTCGAAGCGATCAGAGTGTTCCGGCGCTCCGGCGAGGGGTTCGAGCGTCCGCACGAGCTCGGGGCCGAACGCGGCGACACGCTGACAACGCCGATCCTGCCCGGTTTCGAGCTTGCGCTGGCGCGCGTGTTCGAAGGCTCGTGAAATCGCCCGTTCGACCTGAAGGCCCAGTCACCAGCGACTGACGCAGCCGCATTCCCTACTTATCGCGATCCAACGACGACGACGCCCCAAGGGCTGCCCCCTGTCGTAATCCGGGCATCGACATTCCCGCTCTCAGCGTCGACGACCGACACATCGGCAGACGGCCCGTTCGCGGTATAGAGCTTTCTCCCGTCGGCGCTGATCGCGATGCCCCAGGGGCGCGTGCCGACGTCTTCGATCGACCGCACATACTGCCGCTTGGCGACGTCGATCACCGCGATGGACTTCGCCCGGCCCAGCGTGACGTAGAGGAACCGGCCATCTGGTGAAATGACCGCGCCCATCGGTCTCGGTACGGTTGGCGTGCCCGGGGTCGGCGGGATCGTGATCGTGCTGGTCACGACATGTTTCGCCGCATCGACGACCGAGACGCTCGCGCCGGTCTCGTTCGCCACGAATGCCACTGCGCCATCGCGGGTGAAGGCGATGCCGCGCGGCCGCGGGCCCGTCTTGATGTGACCGACGACCTTGCTCGATGCAGTGTCCACGGCTACGACTTCGTTCACGCCTTCGCAGCCGACATACGCGACGCGTCCGTCTGGACGCAGCGTCACGGCTTCCGGCTCTTCTCCGACCGTGACCCGGCTGACGATCGTACTGGTGCCGAGATCGAGCACCGACATCTCGGCGGCGTCCTCATTCGAAACGTAGACCTTGGTCCCGTCCTTGGAGATGTCGAAGGCCTCGGGATCCTGACCACTGTGATGGGTCCGCAGGAGCTTTCGCGTTGCGAGGTCGACGACGCCGATGCCGTCAGCGGAGCGATCGGGCGGGGGCAGCTTCGATTCGTCGACGCCGGGCCCGGCGATCGGCGATCCCGACAGCGCGACGAGGATCTGCCGGCCGTCCGGCGACAGCACGATCCCTCGCGGCCGCTTGCCGACCTGGATCCGCTCGACGGTCTGCCTCGCTTCGGGATCGACAACGACAACGTTGCCGCCGGTTTCGTCGGAAACATACAACCGCAAACCCGAGCCGGCCTTGTCAGGAGGCGCCGGCGCAGCTGGAGCCGCTGGCGCTGCAGGAGGAGGCCCTTTCTCCGTTTCCGAAGGCTGCGCGGTTGCAGCCCGCCAGGACAAGAATCGCGACGCCGACGACTGAAAGGATTGATGCTCTTCTCACCTGATTACGATACCCCTATTTGTCCTTCTTCACGGGCGGCACGGGCGGCGCCTCGAAGCAGACGATGAAGTCCTTGCGCGCGTCGATCTTCTTGTAGTCGAGCCCGGGGACCTTCTTCAGTTCGTCGAGCGACTTGCAGATCCCGACCTTGTCGAGCCAGGCCAGCACAGCAGCCGCCTCCTTCCGCGTCAACCCGGCAACGCTCTCGAGCTCGATATTCGTGGCCCGGTTGATGTTCAGCGGCTTCGGTGCGTCGCCGAGGAAGTGCTTCGAAAGGTAATCGAGGATCAAGGCGAAGTCGGCATCGGTCCCTTTCGCCCCGCGCGTGATCATGTCGCCGATCACGCCTTCCCACCCCTCGCGCGTGAGCCGGACCGAAGCGGATCGCTCCGCCTGATGACACCCGCCACAGACCTTGAGCAGCTCGGCCTTGCCCGGCCCCTCAGGCAGCTGCTGCGCCGCCGCCGGCAGAGCCGGAACGACCAACACGATCGCGAAGAAGATTGATCGCATCGAGAAGTCCCCGTTCTCCTTGATCCCCGGTCCCGAAGATGCGCGCCGATAGATCATTTGAACAGATCCTTCGTGCCGTCGTGACGTCGTGCCGTCGTGAGGCGCGAAGCGTAGCTCGCATTTCTTGGGCAGGAACGGCGCAACAAGGGAGGGCCGCTTGACCAACTCTCTAACTCAAAAATCGAATTGATCGATGTTCGCCTTCGTGAACTTCAGCGGCGCCCCGAGGATGATCTCGCTGCCCCTGATCTGCAACCGCCCCAGCCTGCCGCCCTGCATGCCCCTCGCACCGGCCGAGAGCGAGCCTTGCAGCATCTGCATGCCGGCATGAATCGTGAGGTAGCCGAGGTCCCGCGTGTTCCACAGCACCACCGTCTGCACCCAGTCCCCGTGCACGTACGGTTTGTTGATGTTCGGGAGCGACAGGCCGATGACGTGAACGTTCTTGCGTCCGGCCTGCTTCACCGCCTCGGCGGCGCCCGGAACCGCCGGCGCCGAGATCGCCATCACGAGCCGCACGTTGGGATGCACCCGGAGCACGGTCTGGGTTTCGGAGAACGCCTTGTCGCGATCGTCATCGGTCGGGCGGATCGTCGCGAGCGTCAGGCCTGGATGCTGCTCGGCCATCCGCGTCTTGATGAACGAGATCCATTCGTTCTGATTGGCCGCGCTCAGGGCGCCGGTGAGGATCGCGAACTCCCCTTTCCCGCCGAGCAGCCGCGAGGCTTCGTCCGTCAAGGTCGTGCCGATGCCTTCCGACGTCGCCTGATTCACGAAGAAGTCCCGCGCGTCAGGCTCGGCGTCGGCGTCCCACGTCAGGACCTTGATGCCACGCTCGCGGGCCTTGCGCAGCACCGTGGAGATCCCCGCCCGGTTCTCGACGGCCACCGCGATGACATCCACCTGCCGCGTGATCCAGTTCTCGATGACTTCGTTCTGTCTCGCCGCGTCGAGGCCGGTCGGGCCGTCCCAGATCAGCTCCACGCCGAGCTCCTTGGCGGCTTCCTCGGCGCCGACCCGGCAGCTGACGAAATAGGGATCTCCTTTGGCCTTCGGCATCATCGCGATGACGGGACGCTTCGCGGAAGCAGGAGACCCGGCCGCGACGGCTGTTGCGGCTGGTTGTGGGGTGGGCGCGATCGAGCGCACGAGCCACACGTTCGTGCTGGCCACAATCAGCGACCCGGCGATGACTGCCGCGCAGAGCACGGCAACCTGACTGTTCTTCACGTCTGCATCCTCTAAAGTGTGCGCCGCCGGCAAGGCCGATGCCGTCGTGGCCGTCGCGACCACCACGGCCTGTGCCCGCTCGATGCCGCGGATCCGGTCGAGGGCGATCGTCACGAGCAACAGCACGCCGGTCAGCACTCCCGCGAGCTCCGAGGGCAGCGCGGCGAGCCGCAAGCCGTTCCGGAGAATCGCGAGCGCGAACAGCCCGAGCAGGGTGCCGCCGAGCGTGCCGCGGCCGCCGAACACGGACGTGCCGCCGAGCACGACCGCGGTAATCGCGTCCAGCTCGTAGCCGCTGCCGGCATCGGCCCGCGCCTGCCCGAGATGCGCGACGTAGATGATACCCGCGGCGCTGGACACGATCCCGGACAACAGATAGACGAGGCCGATGCGGCGGCCGACGGGAATGCCGGCAAACCGCGCCCCCGCCGGGCTGAAGCCGATCGCGTACAGCGCGCGCCCGATCACCGAACGGTGCAGCAGCACCACATACGCCGCCAGGACGGCGAGAAAGATCGGCAGCTGGGCCGGAATCACGCCCCAGAAGTAGCCCTGCCCGAGCTGGAGGAACGAGGTGGGAAAGCCGGTGTAGTTCACCGCGCCGTGGGTAATCCCCTCCGCGATGCCGCGAAACAGCGACAGCGTGCCGAGCGTGACGATGAGCGGCGGAATGCCGAGCCGGGCCACGAGGATCGCATTCAGTCCGCCGCCCGCGGCTCCGATCAGCAGGCTCACCAGCGCGGCCGCGGCGACCGGCAGGCCCCAGTCGCGGGTCGCGACGCCGAACATGATCGCCGCGAGCCCCATCATGGCGCCGACGGAGAGATCGATCCCGCCGGTGATGATCACCGGCGTCAACGCGATCGCGAGCAGGCCGAGCTCGACGCTCAGGCGCGTCAGCTCGAAGAAATTCGCAATCGTGGCGAAGTTGGGGGCAATGGCCGCGAAGAGGGCCGTCTCCGCGAGCAGCGCGAGCAGCAGGATCCACTCGTTGTTGGGAAAGAAGCGCTTCACGCGACCTGCGCCGCCCGGGCATGCAGATGCGGTCGCACGGCATCGACCGCGACCGCGGTGAGGATGATCCCGCCCTGGATCGCGCGTTCCCAGTACGCGCTGACCCCGAGGAACGTGAGGGCCGGGCCGATCGCGCCAAGCAGGATGACGCCGAGCAGCGTGCCGGTCGCCGTGCCTCGGCCGCCGGTGATCGCCGTGCCGCCCACGACCACCGCCGCGATGACCTTCAACTCGAGCCCAAGTCCCGTGTTGCTCGGAATCTGATTGAAGCGCACCGAGTTCAGGATCGCCGCCAGCCCGGTCAGCGCGCCGGACAGGACGAACACGCCGAAGGTGACGCTGGCAGTACGGACACCCGCGAGCCGCGCCGCGTCGAGGCTCGACCCGGTCGCGTAGACCGCACGCCCCGCGGCCAGGTTACGCAATCCCCACGCGAGCGCGATCTGGAACACCACGACGACCACCGCAACGATGATCGGGTAGAGGCGATTGCTCGTGCCGAGCCACTGGTAGTGCGCCGGCAGATCCTGAATCCACGCCCCTTCCGTCGACCACCGGAGCGCGTCGCGCAGCGCGACCATCGTCGCGAGCGTCACGACGATGGACGGAATGCGGACGTAGGCGATTAGACCGCCGTTGATGGCGCCAAGCAGGGCGCCGATGCCGCAGGCGCCGAGCACGACGACCGGCAGCGGCAGATCCCACTTGGCCAGGACGCCGGAAGTCACCGCGCAGATCGCGAAGATGGATCCGATGGAGATGTCGATGTGGCCGGCGAGCACGACGAGCGTCATGCCGAAAGCCGCGATCAGCACCGGCACGTTCGCCAGAAAGAGATCCGCGAGGTTGTCGGGGGCGAAGAACCCTGGAGCGGCGACCGCCAGCACGGCCGAGAGGGCCAGGATCGCCATCGCCACCGACGCTTCGCGACGCCCCAGCGCCATGTCAGGCGTCCCCGTCGTGATTGAGCGCCAGCGACAGGATTTTCGACTGCGTCGCTTCGGCGCGGCTCATCACGCCACGAATCGTCCCGCCATGCATGACGGCAATCCGGTCGCTCATGCCGAGGATCTCGGGCAGCTCCGACGAGATCATCAGAATCGCGAGCCCCTCTTCGGCGAGCATCTGCATCAGGGCATGAATCTCGGCTTTCGAGCCGACATCGACCCCCTGCGTCGGCTCGTCCAGAACGATCACCGACGGCCTGGTCGACAGCCAGCGCGCCAGCGCCACTTTCTGCTGGTTGCCGCCGGACAGCGTGCCGACGTCGGCGAGCACGGAAGACGTCTTGATGCGAAGCTTCGAGACGTAGTCCTGCGCCCGGGTGACCTCGGCGGCCCGATCGATGAGGCCGCGGGTCGAGACCGACGAGAGGCTGGCGAGGCTGGTGTTCGCCGCAACGGACATGTCGAGGACGACCCCGTGCTGCCGCCGATCCTCGGGTACGTAGGCGATGCCGGCGCGAATCGCGTCGGACGGCGAAGCGATCGTGCACGGGACTCCGTGGACGCGGATCTCCCCCGCGTCCGGCGGCGTGAGGCCGAAGATGGTTTCCGCGACCTGCGTGCGGCCCGAGCCGACGAGCCCCGCCAGGCCGAGAATCTCGCCGCGGTGGACCGTGAGGGTGATGTCGCGAATGCCGGCCGCGCGATTCGAGATGCCGCGGATTTCCAGCGCCGGCTTCCCGATCGTGACCGCCCGCTTCGGGAACACGGAGGAGATCTCGCGCCCGACCATCATGCGGATCAGCTCGGCCCGATCGAGCTCGTTGGCGCCATGCGTGGCGATCGTCTGTCCGTCGCGAAGCACGGTGATCCGATCGGAGACGGTGAAGATCTCCTCGAGGCGGTGCGAGATGTAGATCACGCCGACGCCGTGGCTGCGGAGCAGCGCGATGACACGGAACAGGCTCTCCACTTCACGTTCACTCAATGACGCGGTGGGCTCGTCCATCAGCACGATCTTCGCGTCGGCGCCGATCGCCTTCGCGATTTCGACGATCTGCTGCTCGGGCATGCTCAGCGTCTCGACGAGTCGCCCGGGATCGAGCGCGGACCCGATCCGCGCGAGCAGCTCCGCCGCCCTGGCATGACGCTGCTTCCAGTCCACGCGGCGCCAGGGGCTGCCCGGCTCGAGCGCGAGCGCGATGTTTTCCGCGACGGTCAGATGCGGGAAGAGCGAGGGCTGCTGATAAATCACCGCGATGCCCAGCGCACGCGAAGTCGCGGGATCCATGTGCTGGACCGGACGGCCCGACACCGTCAGCGTGCCGCCGTCGGGCTGTTCCGCGCCGGTGATGATCTTGATGAGCGTGGATTTTCCCGCGCCGTTCTCGCCGACGACCGCGTGCACCTCGCCGGCCCGCAGATCGAACGAGACGCCTTTGAGCGCACGGACGCCGGCGAAGGACTTCTCGATGGCTGTGGTGTGCAGGAGCAGCGGGGCCGCCTGGGACATCTGCGGGCGAATGTTACCAGCAGCTGGCCGCTGGCCCGGCCGAAGCGGGCGGTCGTGCCGCGACGTATTTCTGAACGGTCCGGCACCCCCGTCGCGCGCGGCGCGCGGTTGGTTTATACTGCTCCCGGTCATTTCGCATCGCGCAACACTTGGCACGCGCGACTTGGGGCGGCAGAGCCGGGCAACTGCAGACATATCGGTTCAAGTTCTCAGGCTTTTTGCGAATAATCGCTGCCACCCCGCGTTGCGCATTTCGCAATATGCCGGCCCGCTCGGGGCCAGGACCATCATGAGCACCAAGACCACCGGCGCGCGGGATCCCTACCTCGTCAAGTCCGTCGTCCATTCCTCGCAGCTGCTGTCCGCCTTTCGCACGTCCGGCGAGGCGCTGCCGCTCCGCGAGATCGCCGCCCGCAGCGGCCTGCCAAAGAGCATGGCGTTCCGGCTGCTCTACACGCTGGAGCGATGCGGGATGATCGAGAAGGTCGGCGAGAACCTGTACCGGTCGCACGTGCGGCCGTTCAAGCAGAAGCCGTTCAGGCTCGGGTATGCGGCGCAGGGCACGGACTATCAGTTCTCGAAAGAGATCTCGGTCGGGCTGCAGCGCGCGGCCGCGGCGCACGGCGTCGAGTTGATCTCGGTCGACAATCGCTACAACCCCAAGATCGCGCAGCGCAACGCCGAAGTGCTCGTGCGGGAAAAAGTGGATCTGGTCATCGAGTTCCAGACCGACGAGCACGTCGCCGCGACGGTCGCCGCCAAGTATCGCGATGCCGACATTCCGTTGATCGCGCTCGAGGTCCCGCATCCGGGCGCGACCTATTTCGGCGCCAACAACTACGAGGCGGGGCTGATCGGCGGACGGCACCTCGGGCGCTGGGCGAAACAGGCGTGGCATGGCGACGTCGAGGAGATCGTCATGATCGCCCTCGAGCGCGCGGGCAGCCTCCCGAAGATGCGGCTCACCGGCATGCTCGTCGGGATGAAGGAAGTGTGCCCTCAGCTCGAGCACTGCCGCGTCACATACGTGGACGGGGACGGCAAGCTGGGCGAGAGCTTCGAGGCGATCCGCAAGCATCTGCGCGTCACCCGCGCCAAGCGCATCCTCGTCGGCGCCATCAACGATCCCAGCGCGCTCGGCGCGCTGCGCGCGTTCCAGGAAGCGGGGCGCAGCGACTCGTGCGCGATGATGGGACAGAACGCGGCGCCCGAGGGCCGCGCCGAGCTGCGCCAGCCGGGCACCAGGCTCATCGGATCGGTGGCCTACTTCCCGGAGAAGTACGGCGCGGAGATCCTGTCCCTCGCGCTCGACATCCTGCACCGCCGGCCGGTGCCACCCGCCATCTTCGTGAAGCACCAGCTGGTCACGCCGGAAAACGTCGATCACATCTATCCGAACGATCGGCTCATGCAGATGAGTGGTGGAATCTAAGACAGAGTCGGTCTTCCCACACTCGAAAACACGGGTGGCGCTCCGCGCTACACGACGTCACGAAGGCACGACGTCACGAAGGAATTGCGCATGATGACTAATCATCGTCGTGCCGTCGTGCCGTCGTGCCGTCGTGCGGCGCGAAGCGAAATCGGGGGCGAGCCACGTGGCTCAGGAGTAGAAATTGGAAGTTGACGTATTCTCGTAAAGAGATGTCAGCGAAAGTAGTAGTCCGCGACCTGACCAAAAAGTACGGCGCCACCGAGGCCGCGCGCGGGCTCAGCTTCGAGATCCAGGACGGCGAGATTTTCGGGCTGCTCGGGCCCAATGGCGCGGGCAAGACGACCACGGTGGAGTGTGTGATTGGCCTGCGCGAGCCGGACGGCGGCACCGTGGAAGTCTGCGGGATCGACGCGCGCAAGCGGCCGCGCGACGTGAAGCAGAAGATCGGCGCGGCGCTGCAGACCACCTCGCTCCAGGACAAGATCACGCCGCGTGAAGCGCTCGAGCTCTTCGGGTCGTTCTATCACGTCAAGGCCCGCCCCGATGCGCTGCTCGAGCGATTCGGCCTGGTCGACAAGGCCGACGCGCCGTTCGATTCGCTCTCGGCGGGACAGCGTCAGCGCCTCGCGCTCGCGCTCGCTTTCGTCAACAATCCCGAGCTCGTGTTTCTCGACGAACCCACGACCGGCCTCGACGCGCAGTCGCGGCGCGAGCTGCACGGCGAAATCCGCCGGATGAAGGCGGACGGCCACACCGTGCTGCTGACCACGCACTACATGGAAGAGGCCGAATCGCTCTGCGATCGAATCGCGGTGATCGACCGTGGACGAATCGTGGCCGCGGGGAGCACCACGGATCTGATCGCCGCGTCGAGCAGCGCGCCGTCCGTGAGCCTGACCGCGTCGCGGCCGCTGGATCGGCACACGCTGGCTCGAATTCCCGGCGTCACCGAAATCCACCTCGAAGGGGGAAGCGCCCGCTTCCGCGCCACTGACGTGAACGGCGCCCTGGCCGCGCTGGTCGCGGCGCTCCAGGCCGAGCACGTCACCATCCTCGAGCTCCACGTCCACAAAGCCAGCCTCGAAGACGTGTTCCTCGAACTGACCGGCGCCACGCCGGCCGACTGAGGGCTGACAACGACCGATGATGGATGCGTTCCTGCACCAGCTTCGCGCCAGCCTGCGGCTGCACTTCCGCAACCGCATGGCGTTGATCTACAGCTACCTGTTCCCCACGATCTTCCTCATCGCATTCTGGGTGCTCTACCGCTACGAGCGCGTGCCGCTGGCTCGCCACATGGGCGAGCTGCTGACCGTCACCGCCCTCGGCGGCGCCTGCTTCGGCTTGCCGACGACGATGGTGAGCGAGCGTGAGCGCGGCGTGTGGCGGCGATACCGGCTGGCTCCTGTCGCCACCGGAACGCTGCTCGCCAGCACCGTCCTCGCGCGCTACGTGCTGCTGCTGCTGGCGGGGCTGCTGCAGGTCGCGCTCGCGATGGCGATCGGCATGCCCCTGCCGCAGCATCCGCTCGACCTGTGGCTGGCGTTCACATTCGTCGCCTTCGCGCTGCTCGGCCTGGGCCTCGTGATTGCGACGCTCGCCGACAACGTTCCTGCGGTGCAGGCGCTTGGGCAATGCATCTTTCTGCCGATGCTGATCATCGGCGGCGTCGCCGTCCAGCTCGCAAGCCTGCCGCTCTGGGCTCAGCACCTCTCCGCGTTCTTTCCCGGCCGCTACGCCGTCGAAGCGCTGCAGGCGTGCGTCACCGGAAACGGGCTTCAGTCTGTGCGGTTCAGCATGCTGGCGCTGCTCCTCATCGGCGCCGCCGGGTCGCTCGCCGGCGTGAAGATGTTCCGGTGGGACGCGCAGCAGCGGTTCGCCACACGCGAAGGCAAAGGATGGATCGCCGTGGCGCTCGCCGCATGGGCGGCCGTCGGCCTGCTGGCGGAGTCGCGCGGACTGATCACCGTCACCGAAACCGGGGCGCAGACACAGGCCGCGCGCGCGACTGAACCGGCGCCGGTCGATCCGCTGCCTGCGCCACAACCGGCCGTCCAGACACCGCCGCCGGTCTCGCAACCTCAGCCCGAGCCACCGCCGGCCGCACCCCCGCCTGCCGTGCCGGAAACAACGACGGCCAAGCCGCCAGCCGAGTCCGGGCGATCGGGAACGACGCCAGCGGCCCCGCCATCGTCAAAACCGCCTGGCGCCGACGTCAAACCCGTCGCGCCTCTGCCCGCGCCATCGAAAGCGCCCGATCCTCCTCCGCCCTCGCCGCGAGGCGCGGGGCCGCCGGAGCCCGAGTCATGGCAGGCGGTCACAGCCGCGCACTTCGATGAGATCGTGTTTTCACGGCTGCCGCCGGACAGCGGTGTCGTGTCCCCAATCGCACCCGCGGACGAACCGCTCGATCCGGATCTCGCGGCCGAGATCGAAGAAGTGCGCAACCGCCTGCCAACGTGGCGGCCCGGCCATGTCGCAGATCCCGTGCAGCGCGTGCGGAACGTCCTCTACGTCGCTGCCGTCCCCGACGTGTTTCAAATGCCGCTCGAACGCCATCTCCCCCACGTCGTCTTCGAGCGGCTGCAGGCGGACGTGCCGAAGGGAGACTTGACCAAGATCCTCTTCTGGGTGGCCACGCATCCGATGGGGGGCGACGACAGCGCGGTGGACGATCTGCGGTCGGCCGGTTTGAGGACGAGCGGACCGGGCGACATCGAGCAGGCGCGCGAGCGGGTCATGCTCTACGCGCTGAAGCTGCTCGGCCGGTTGCTCGGCAAGATACCGGGATAGTCTTGGCGCCTAGTCGTATATCCGCCGGACGCACAGGAGGAAGCGAATGAGGTAGCAAACAAAACCTCGTTTTCCTCCCGTCCTCCCGTCCTCCCTACCGGAAGACAAGCCTCCCGCCGATCTGAATCGACCGCCCGGGCCCGAAGTGCGTTCCGCTGAACGGATTCCCGAAGTTGTAGGCGAATCGTTGTCCGGTGAGATTGGCAACGAAGAGCCGCACGCTGAGCTCGGTGCTGCCGCGCTTCACGATCCGCTTCGAGAGCGCGGCATCGAACAGCGTCCGCGGCTTGACCCGGCCACGTTCGAAGTCGACGAGCTCCGCCCCCGGACGCTCGGCGAGCTCGTCGAGCTCATCGTCATCCACTTCGAGCGGCGTGCCGCTCTCATGACGGCCGCTGACGCTCACGGACAGGCCGGGCGTCTCGGCATCGTACGAGATGCCGAACGATCCGACGTTGCGCTGATCGTGATCCGGCGTGAACGCGGTTCCCGGCCCGATCTCGATCACTTCGTCCTCGAGAAAGAGACCTCCGAGGATCGGACCGTACTGGACGACCAGGGCGTTCGCATAGCTGGCGTAGCCCGACCAGCCTCGTGTCCGCGGTACTTCGATCCGCACGTCAATGCCGGAGGCGCGTCCCTCCGCGACGGAGTTCGGAAACAGAATCGTCGTCCCGAAGAAGACGTTCGGGTCGGCAACGTCCGTAATCCATCGCCGCCACACCGCGACATCGAGCCGGAACCGGCGTGCGATCGCGTGCTCGAAGCCCACCTCGACGACGGTCTGCCGTTCCGGTTCGAGCTCCGCTCCGCCGCCGGTCTCGTCCGTGAACGGCGAAAGGCTCCAGGCGAGCTCGGACGATGAAAGGAGGAGATTCTCCGCCTGCGGCGGTTGAAAGAACCGGCCGACGGAAGCCCGAAGCGTCGAATCCAGTCCTTCAAAGCGATACGCGACCCCGGCTCGCGGACTGATCTGCGCCGCTCTCGTGAGGAGCCGGCTCCAATCAACGCGGGCGCCCGCATCGATCGTCAGCGCGTTCGTCACCCGGAAGGTGTCCTGCACGTAGAGGGAGAACAGCGATGGCGTCGCTGTACCGTTGAAATAGAACGGGTCGTCGAGCGTGTATTCGAGGGCTTCGTCGCTGAGCCCCGCCTCCTCCGCAAGATCCTCGTCGGTCACACCAAACATGAAGTCTTCGCGGAGCCTGAGCCACGACGCCTCGCCGCCCGCCTTCAGCAGATGCCTGCCGTCCTGGTGCGAGACGCTGGCCAGCACACCGAGCCGACCCAACGTTCGATCCGCGTGAGTGAACAGCGGCGTGTCACGGCTGCTCCCTTCGAGCTCGGACGATCCAAAACGGTTGTATGCCGCCAGCTGCGACACCGTCGCCGGCGACCAGGCGCGCTGCCACGACACGCTCTGCGAGTACTGTCCGATCCGCTGGCGCTGATCCTGGCTGGCCGCTTGCTGATCCTCGCCGTGCGGCACGTCGAAGGTGGAACGGTGGACTCCCGCAACCGCGGTCACCATGTCCCGGCCTGCAGCCGCCCAGCCGAACTGTCCGCCACCGCTCCAGGCTCCACCGTCGTTGTGGAGGTTGTCGGGATGGACCGGATCGAGATAGCGGGATGACGATTGGCGGCTGACCCCCAGGGTGAGGGATGACGTGCGGCTCGCAGGGCCGCCTGACACGATCGAGAACTGCCGCGTCTCATCGCTGCCGGCCGACCCTTCGAATGAACCGCTCCACTCGTCGGCGGCACGCGCCGAGGAGCGGACCTCGAGCACACCGCCCGCTTTCCAGCCGAACTCGGGAGGAATGTATCCGCTGACGATGTTCAGCGATTCGACCATCGCGGGATCGGGCGCGCTGCCGAACAGCCCGTCGAGGCGCTCGTACACCGGCACGCCGTCGATGACGTAGAGAAACCCGTCGTCCACTCCGCGGGAGTGAAGCAGCCCGTTGTCCTCGGTCGACCAGCCCGCGGTGGCGATCGCATCCTGCAGGCCTCGACTGCGGAGCCGCGCCGGCGCGCGCCTGATCGATTCCCCGCCCAGCGTCACGCGAGTCGTCGCCGATCCGGCCGTGGATTCCGCTCCATGGACGACGACCTGCTCTGCCGCCACCGCTGAAAGTCGCAGTTCGATTCTCACGGGGATGGCGCTCGTGACGTTGATCTTCTGGATGATGGCCTGGAGCTGCGGCGCCTCCGCGCGGACGGCGTAGGTGCCCAGCGGCACATTGGTCAACGTGAAGGTCCCGCTCGCCGCCGCAGTCGTCGCCAGCGGCACGCCCAGCGGATCGAGCAACGTGACGGTCGCGGCATCGGCCGGCTGACCATCGGGCGTGATCACCACGCCGGTGATCGTCCCCTGCTGAAGCTGCGCCGCAGCCGGCGCTGCCGAGAGCAGGGCGAGCAGCACGATCAGCGCTCGCACAAACAATCGACAAGCCATCTGAGTCGATTGTAGCTTTGCTCGCCCACCTCTTCGTCAACTCCCAACTCCCAACCTCCAACTCCCAAAACGTACGGCTCGCACCATCGGGACGAAGCCGCGGCAAGAAGGCATATCGTCGCGACTTTCACCCAGCTGTCTCGAGCCTATCGTTTTGGGAGTTGCCCGCCGCCGCTCGTCGACTCGGTCGCAGCCGACGAGCTCTGGCGAGGCCTCGCCGTAGCGCGCATCGACCCGTCCGCGCGCGGAGGCGGGGGAATTGGAAGTTGGGAGTTGACGAAGCGAAGCCTACTGCTCCTGCTGATAGAGGAGAGCCTGTTCGTCCGACTCGAAGAACAGCGACCAGTCGTCGTCGGCGGCAAGCCCCTCGTCTGGCGGCAGCAGGGACTGGGAGGCGGCGACGCGGACGCGGACCTGGAGCTCGGTCTCCGCGCGCCCCTTCATCGTCCCGATCGTGGGCGGCACGTCGGCATAGTCGCGGCCGACGGCCGTCCGGATGTGGCGATTCCCGGTGATGACGCCGTTGGTGGGATCGAAGCCGACCCATCCGAGTCCAGGCAGGAGCGCCTCCACCCAGGCGTGGGTGGCCCCCTCGGCGGATCGATCCTGATGCAGCTCGTCGTGGAACAGATAGCCGCTGACATAGCGGCAGGGAATCCGCAGCCGGCGAACGACCGCGATCATGATGTGCGAGAAGTCCTGACAGACGCCCCGGCGCGATTCGAGGCTGACTTCGATCGGCGAATTGACCGCGGTGCTCTTCTTCACGTAGTCGAACGCGCCGTTGATCGCGGTGGAGACATCGACGAGCAGGGTCAGCGGATCGCGGCCGCCGGCCTCGTCGATGCGGAGCTCGCGCACCAGGTCCTCGAGCTGCGGGCTGGACCTCGCGTACTGGCTCGGCATCAGCATCGGCCAGTGATCCCCCTCGTGCAAGACGCGCTCGAGCTCATCCCACGCCTCCAGCGGCAGCGACGGCGGGAGTGCATCGGGCATGTCGAGATGCACCAGGGCGTCGGCGACGATGGTGAGCTCGCGGTGGTGGGCGGGAAGATCGAAGTGATGCACCTGGTTGCCGAGATGGTCCACGAACCCGAAGATGCGCGCGCGGGGATTGACCGACAACTGGAACGTGAAGCAGCGCTGCGTGCGCTCGGTCCGCGGATGCATCCGCACTTCCATGATGCTCTGCCAGACCGGGCGGCTGTAACGGTAGCGCGTGACATGGCGGATGGCGTAGAACATTTATCTTCCGGGGGACTTCGTCCCCCGGACCCCCTTACACGGGCGCTCGCGGGGGCCCCTCACTCCCCGCTCCGCGCCCGTGGCTCGTTCGCTGCGCTCACTCGCTGCCGTCAGCACAGGTTTTCATCCTTCGAACGCGATCTCGACCGGGTAGTCGATGTAGGCATCGTGCACGGCCGAGTGCAGCGCCCGGCACTGATCGAGCACGCCGTTCAGGAACGCGTGCAGGTCGCCGGCGAGCAGCTCCGGAATCGTGGCAAACGCGAGCGACGAGCGCAGCCGCCCGATGACCCGGCTGATGTGGGCGCGATGCCGGCTGGGCGACTGCGCGGTGATCGCCCGGAGGGCGACATACATCCGTTCCACCGAGTAGCGCACCGAGTACGGGAACTCCGGATGCACGAGCAGGAGCTCGGCGATGCGGTCCGGCTGCAGATCGGCGGTGAAGACCTTGCAGTAGGAGTCGAACGCGGCGCAGCTGGCGAGCAGCGCAATCCAATCGAGGTCGTCGGCCTGGGTCGTCATCCCGAAATAGGCGTCGAGCAGCTGCGACACGGCGCACGCGCGCTCGGTGTACTTGCCGAGCTGCACGAAGCGCCAGCCTTCGCCATGCGTCATCGTGGTTTCGCTGACGCCATGAAACGCGTACGAGCCTTCACGCACGGCCGCCACGAGCCGCATGACCGACTCGTCGTCTTCGACGTTCACGCCGAGCGACACCGCTTCGTGATAGAGCCGATTGAGCTGCTCCCACATCTCGGAGCTGATCTCCTCGCGCACCTGCGACGCGTTTTCCCGCGCCGCTGCCAGCGACGCGATGATCGACGAGCGGTTCCTGACATCGGCGGCGAGCCGGCGGATCGCGTCGTGCGGATCCGGATTCCCGGTCTCGAGCTTCAGGCCCATCACCGTGAGCGCCCGGTACCAGCGCTCGTCGGTCGCCGCCTCGGTACGGCTCAACATCAGGCTGAACGTCGCGTCGATCACGCGCGAACAGTTGTCGGCGCGCTCGAAGTAGCGGCTCATCCAATACAAGCTGTCGGCAACGCGTGAAAGCATGTTTACTTGTCGGACTGTCGTCCACCGGACCCCTTACTCGGTTATCAGTTGCCACACGCCAGTTGCCTGTTGAACTTCTGACTGACTCACTGAAAGCTGGGAACTCGGAAACTCCCACTTCAGCTCTGTAGCACCCAGGTGTCCTTCGAGCCGCCGCCCTGCGAGGAGTTCACGACCAGCGACCCCTTGCGCAGCGCGACGCGGGTCAGGCCGCCCGGGGCGATCGTGACCTTCTCGCCGAACAGCACGTACGGGCGCAGGTCGACGTGGCGCGGCTCGATCGCGCCGTCGATGAAACAGGGCGCCGTGGACAGCGCGAGCACGGGCTGCGCGATGTAGTTGCGCGGATCGATCATCACCCGCTCGCGCATGATCGCGCGCTCGTCGGCGCTGCTCTGCGGACCGATCAACATGCCGTAGCCGCCGGACTCCCCGACGGCTTTGACCACGTGCCGGGTGAGGTTGTCGAGCACGTGCGTCCGCTGCACCGGATCGGTCATCAGCAGCGTTTCGACGTTGTCGAGGATCGGATCCTGATCGAGGTAGTACTTGATGATCTTCGGCGCGTAGGCATAGATCGCCTTGTCGTCGGCGACGCCGGTGCCGAGCGCATTGGCCAGCGTGACGTTCCCCGCCCGGTAGGCGCTGAAGAGGCCAGGCGAGCCGAGCGCGGAATCGACGCGGAACGCCAGCGGATCGAGAAAGTCGTCGTCCACGCGGCGGTAGATCACGTGCACGCGCTTGAGCCCGCGCGTCGTCCGCATGTAGACGAGATTGTCGTGGACGACGAGATCGCGGCCCTCGACGAGCTCGATGCCCATCTGCCGCGCGAGGAAGGAATGCTCGTAGTACGCCGAGTTGTAGACGCCTGGTGTCAACAGCACGATCGTCGGCTCGACGCATCCATCCGGCGCGAGCGAGCGCAGCGTCGAGAGCAGCGCCTGGCTGTAGTGCTCGATCGGCCGGACGCCGCACTTGCGAAACAGCGTCGGGAAAATCTGCTTCATCACCTTGCGGCTGGACAGCATGTAGGACACGCCGCTCGGCACCCGCAGGTTGTCCTCGAGCACCACGAACCGGCCGTCGGGAAGCCGGACGAGATCCGTGCCCATCACGTTGACGTAGACGTCGCGCGGCACCTTGACCCGCATCATCTGCCGGCGGAAGTGCTTGCACGTGTAGACGACGTCGCCCGGGACCACGCGGTCCCGGAGAATGCGGCGCTCGTGATAGATGTCCTTCAGAAACAGGTTGAGGGCGGTGATGCGCTGCGTGAGGCCGCGCTCGATCACATCCCAGTCGGCCGCCGACACGATGCGCGGCAGCAGGTCGTGCGGAAAGATGCGCTCGGTGGCCTCGTTCCGGCCGTAGACGGTGAAGGTGATGCCCTGGTTGAAGAACGTGAGGTCGGCCTTCTGCTTGCTGCGCAGCAGTTCGTCCGGAGTGAGGCGGGTCAGCTCCTTGTGCAGCTTCCGGTACGGACGGCGGGCCTGTGCCTTGCCGTCGAACATCTCGTCGAAGGCGTCCGACAGCGAGTAGCCGGCGAACAGGTCAGCCGTGGCTTGTGTGGGCACTGGGGCAACGCCGCGGAGTCACCGGAACGGAAAAATGCGCCATCTGGCGAACCATAGGCGCATTCACCATGCAACGGTCGAGCCGGACGGGATCACGGAGCACGCACGACGGCTTCCCGCGGGAGCGCTTGCTGGCCGTCGAAATCGATTTCCGGAAGCTGCTCCACCGCCCGACGCAGCGACTGTTCCCACGAGGCGTGAATCAGGTTGAGGTCCGGATCGGTCGCCGCGAGCCGGCGGTAGCGCGTGACGGCTAACGTGTCCTTCTTGTAGAGCAGCAAGTCGATCGGCGGGCCGACGGTCACATTCGAACGCATGGTCGCGTCGAACGACAGCAGCGCGTACTTGGCGGCCACCTCGAGCGACGTCCCTGCCTCGATGCCGCGATCGAGAATCGGACGGCCGTACTTCACCTCGCCGAGCTGGAGGTACGGTGAGTCGTCTGTTGCCTGGAGCGGGTTGCCCTGTGGGTAAATCAGATACAACGTCGGCGGCCCGCCGAGGACCTGGCCGCCGAGCAGCAGGTGGACGTTGAAGCTGAAATTGTCGCGCTCGAGCGCCGCCCGATCGATTTCCGAGACGCTGCGTACGCAGTCGCCGACGATCCGGGCGGCGTGATAGACCGACGGCGCCGTCGCCAGACCGAGACCGGCATCGAAGTCCGCGCGGAGCAACGAGATGACCGACTGGCTGATCGACAGGCTGCCGCTCGTGAGAATGACGAAGACGCGCTCGCCCTCGCTCACGAAGCGATACATCTTGCGGCAGACATTGACCTGATCGAACCCGGCATTCGATCGTGAGTCGGAGGCCATCACCAGCCCCTCCGACGTCACAATCCCCAAACAGTAGGTCACAATCCCTCGCGGAGGTGAACGTTCGCCCGTTGTGCCTCCATCATACACGCCCTGTCCGGACGGAATCCGCCATGCGTGTTAGACTCCCTCTCCGCGTACGGGCGGCATGGATTCTGCCTTCGTAAGCCCCGGCTATGCTCATCCGACTCGGCTACGACATCCGCTTCGACATCAAGGCACCGGTTCCAGTCGTCGCGCTGCTGAAGGTCCATCCCTCCCGCCGCCACGACCTGCGCGAGCCGGACGAGGTGCGCATCGAGCCGACGGTGAACGCCGACGAGTACGAAGATCTGTTCGGCAACATCAGCACGCGGTTCACGGCGCCGGAGGGGTCGCTGCGGCTGGTGAACAGCACCGTCATCGAGGATTCGGGGGAGCCGGATCGGGTGAATCCCGATGCCCGGGAAGTGCCGGTCGGCCAGCTCCCGCCCGACACGCTGCGATATCTGATGGGCAGCCGGTTCTGCGAGGTCGATCTACTGTCGCCCGCCGCCGCGGAACTGTTCGGCCACGTGCCCAGGGGATGGGCGCGCGTGCAGGCGATCTGTGAGTGGGTCCACTCGAAGGTCACGTTCAGCTACGCGCAGGCGCGGCCGACACGGACGGCGCTGGATGTATTCACCGAGCGCGTCGGCGTCTGCCGCGATTTCCAGCACCTCGCGATCACGTTCTGCCGCTGCCTGAACATCCCGGCGCGCTACACCGCCGGCTATCTCGGGGACATCGGCGTGCCGCCGACGGGTCCAATGGACTTCAGCGCCTGGTTCGAGGCCTATCTCGACGATCGCTGGTGGACGTTCGACGCCCGCCACGACAAGCCGCGGATTGGCCGCGTCCTGCTGGCGACCGGCCTGGACGCCACCGACGCCGCGATCACCACCTCCTTCGGCATGTCGTCGCTGACTCAGTTCCACGTCGTGACGGACGAAATTGTCTGAATGCCCGCGGATTGGCGACAGGGTTGTCTGCTGCGCGTTGGCCTGAGCGGCGAGCCCATGGCTGATTCTCACGAATCGCGGATCTCCGCGGATTCGAGAGCGGTCGTGCACGGCGGCCTCAGGCCGCCGCCTCGTGAACAGGGCGATCAACCAGTCACAAGCCGGCTCGGAATGCAGAGTTGGTTTGTGATTGGGTGAGCGTCCGGTTCACGGCCGCGCGAAGCGCGGGCACGACCGCTCGCGCCCCGCGGATCACGCGACGCTCGCCCCTGAACGAACGATCCGCGCTGATCCGCGAAAATCCGCAACTCGTCAAGAACGCGACTGAGATGGCTCGCGAGCGGCCCGTATCAATCCGCGTTAATCCGCGTCAATCCGCAACTCGTTGAATTCTGCCGACAAGAACGTCTATCGCGCGAGCATGGCCGCCATTTTTGTCCGGCGTAAAGCTACGCGAATCGCACCCACAGCCCGATCACGAACAGCGCGAGCACAATCGTGGCGGCGAGATGCACACGGAACAGCTGCTGCGAGCGGGCGCTCGGCGGGATGTAGGCATCGAGGGTCGCGAACGTCAGGCCGCGGAGCTTCGCCAGACTGTCGGGCTGTGTCGCAAGCGACACGGCGACCAGCAGCAGCGAGCTGAGCACGAAGAGAACGACCGCGAAGTGCAGAAAGTTCATCGACACCAGCGGCTCGACCAATGCCGACTGCGCCAGCGCTCCCGTCCGGTTCAACTCGAGGATGAAGCGCGCGGCGCCGAGCACCGCGCCGGTGGCGAGCGCGGTCATCGCGCCGTAGCGGTTGGCGCGCGGCCAGAACACGCCGAACAGGAACACCGCCGCGATCGGCGGGCTGATGTACGCCTGCACGCTCTGCAGGTAGATATAGACCTCGGTGCTCAGATACTGGATGAAGGGCACCCAGAGGATGCCGAGACCGACCATCACCACGGTGAAGAGGCGGCCCACCGCGACCAGGCGGGCTTCGGTGGCGAGCGGATTGAGCTTCTTGTAGACGTCGAACGTGATCAAGGTCGATGCGGAGTTGAACGTGGCGGCCAGGGAGGACATCAACGCCGCGAGCAGGGCGGCGACCATCAAGCCAATCAAGCCCGAGGGAAGCAGCCGCACCACCAGGGTCGGATACGCCTCGTCGCCGGTCACATCGGGATAGAGCGCCCGCGCGATGAGCCCGGGCAGCACCAGCACGAACACCGGCAGGATTTTCAGCAGGCCGCAGAACAGCGCGCCGCCGCGGGCGTCCTCTTCACTCTTCGCGCCCAGCACCCGCTGCACGATGACCTGGTCCGTGCACCAGTACCAGATGCCGAGAATCGGTGCGCCAAAGAAGATGCCGGTCCACGGAAAGTTCGGGTCCGACATCGGTTTGATCATGTGGAAGAAGTCGGGCGGCAGGCTCGCGCGCAGACCCGACATGCCTCCAGCCTCGGACAGACCGATGAGCGTCAGCGTGATGGCGCCGCCGAGCAGGACGATCGCCTGGAGCAGCTCCGTGTAGATCACGGCCGCCAGTCCCCCGAAGATCGTGTAGACACCCGTCGCGATGACCATGACCGCGGCCGACGTGTAGAAGTCCCACCCGATCGTCTGCTGGAGCACGAGCGCACCGGCATACAGCGATACCGAGATCTTGGTGAAGATGTAGGCCAGCACCGACACCGTCGTGAGATACCAGCGGCAGGCAGGGCCGTATCGCCGCTCGAGAAACTCCGGCATCGTGTAGACGTTGGTCCGCAGGTAGAACGGCACGAACACCCAGGCGAGCGTCATGCACATGAAGACGGCCAGCCATTCGAAGTGCCCGACCGCGAGGCCGGAGCTGGCGCCCGATCCGGCGAGGCCGATGAAGTGCTCGCTCGAGATGTTCGTCGCGAAAAGCGACGCGCCGATGGCGACCCAGCCGACGCTCTTGTCGGCCAGGAAGTAGCCGCGGCTCGTCTTCGCGCGCCGGAAGAAGTAGGCGCCAATGCCGAACACGATGGCGAAGTAGACGAGAACGATTGCGCTGTCGAGAGTCGTCATTCTCGCGCCGCTACTTTCCCTGCTCGAACATGCGAATCCGCGCGATCGCCCACTGCTCGGTCCCCGACGCCGTTCCGGTCTGCGTCACGCGGATGAATCGCGCCTGCACCGGAGCGAAGGCGATCACGGTCGATGGCGTCGCACCCGCTCCCTGGGCGACCGGACTGCTCCAGCTCTGACCGTCGAGCGACGTCGTGACGCTGTAGGCGACCGGACCGGCCGCCGGCGGACCGCCGCGACCGCCACCGCCGCCTCGTCCACCACGAGCGCCACCGCCTCGGCGCTGGGGCGGTGTCGCCGTGCCGCGGCCCGCCGCAGGAGCTCCAGCTCCTGCACCCGCACCGCGCCCGCCGGTTCCGCGCCCGCCGAACGTGAACGGCACCGTCGTCGGCCACCTTGTGCAGGTTCAGCGTCAGCATCGCCTGAATGACGACGTCGGGATCGGGGTCCTTCGTCAGGCCGCGATAGTCGGCGGCGAATGACTTGTCGGTGGTCTCGATCTTGTAGCCCGACGGCAGGAGGAAGTGTTTCTGCTGCTCGGCGGGAGAGAGGCGGGCGACTGGAGGCTTCGGACTGAAGTCGGCGCCCTGCGCCACCTGATTGTCGAGACCTGGTCCGATGCCCCGCTGCCCCTCGCCCGCCGGCGGTGGCGCGGGAGCCGTCTGTGCACCGCTCGGCGCGGCGTCGCCGACGGCCAGCGAAGCCGTGGTGATTGAAACCGCCGCAACCGCGCACAACCAGACCCAAATCGATCGCATGGAGTGTGTCCCCGCTCGAAGCCGGCCGCGGATCGCTCAAGACGCCGCGGTTCCGCGATTCGTGGCCGTTGGCCCGGTCAAGTTTACGTCGAAGCGCGCGCCGATCGTTTCTGACGAGTCGCGGATCTGCGCGGATAGACCGCGGATCAAAGACACAACCGTTAACCTTGCCGTTCGCAAGGGCGCGGCCGTCATGCGGCAACTATTGACGAGTCGCGGATTTTCGCGGATCAACGCGGATCAGACAGATCGGGCGAGCGTCGCAATCCGCGGGAGCGCGAGCGGGCGGGCCCGCGCTGCGCGCGGCCGTGGACAGGGCGCTCACTCAGTCACAAGCCGGCCTGCACTTTCGCGCCGGTTTGTGACTGAGTGAGCGCTCTGTCCGCGAGACGGCGGCCTGCGGCCGCCGTGCCCGACCGCTCTCACATCCGCGAAGATCCGCGATTCGTGTCAAAAGACTCAGCGCTCGCCGTTCATCACTCTGAACGCAAGGGCGAACGTCGCAAGGCCATCAGCGGCTCGTCAGATGCGCTCGGAAGAACGCTTCAATCATCGGAAACACCGGCTGCGCCGCCTGCTCAACGCGATCGGCGGCTCGCTCGCGGCTCCGGATGGTCATGCGCCGCGGCGGGCCCTCGTCCAGGTGCGTGCGATTCAGGAAGCCGTGGCCCAGCCGCTCGATGAGGCACAGCGTGACCTCGTTGTCGTGCGCCGCGAGCGCCGCGTAGAGGAGCTCGCTCTGATGCGCGCCCACGGTCGTATCGCTGAGGCCGTGCAGAATCAGGAAGGGCGGCGCGCCCGGGCCCGCGTAGGTGATCGGGTTGGCTTCACGCACCCGGTTCGGACACGTGCGAATCGGCGCCCCGAGCAGCAGGGATTCGAACGAATCGCCGTCGACCGAGCGCATGCCGTCGGGCAGCGAGAGATTCTCCGGATCGATCGCCACGGCTCGCTCGGACGGTCGATCCGCGTCGAGCTGCAGGAAATCAATCGGGGCGTAGCCCGTGACCACTGCCTGGACGTCGCTGGATTCGTCAGCGTAGGCGCGGCGAGCGGTTTCGAAGGCGCGGGGCGCCGAGAGCGCCGCGAGCGCGGACAAGTGCCCGCCGGCGGATGCTCCCCAGAGGCCAATCCGTCCGGGGTCGAGCCCGTAGGTCGCCGCCGATGCGCGCACCCACCGGATCGCCGTGCGCAGGTCCTCGATCTGTGCGGGGAACGTCGCCTGTTTGCTCAGCCGGTAGTCGACCGCGGCCATCGCAAACCCGCGTTCAGCGAAGAATCGCGAGAGATCGGGCGCCGCCTTCCGATTGCCGAACAACCAGCCGCCGCCGTGCACCCACACGATCACCGGCAGTCGTGATCCGGCGTGCTGCGGAAGGTAGAGATCGGCGTTCAGCGCCGTGCCGTGACGGGAGTCGTAGATCAGATCGGGGACGACGGTGACGTGAAATGCCCGTTCAGACATGCAATCGCCGGCTCGCCGGATCATCATGCCGCATTACAATCCGCTTGTGCGCGTCTTCCCTCAGCGCCTGCGTCACCGTCTCCTGCTCCTGGCAGGCCCGTGTGCCGCGATCGGGCTGGTGCTGCTGGCGCTCGATGGCAACGCGCAGGCGCCGCAGGGCTTCGCCTCACACGTCGCCTCCCTGTCGGAAGGCGGCGGCTACTTCGATACCGACAATCTCATCTCGAACGAACGCTCTTATCTGCAGATCCTCCCCGATCTTCGTGAGGGCGGCGTCCGGGGAGGCGCCTACATCGGCGTCGGACCCGACACCAACTTCAGCTACGTCGCGGCGGTGCGTCCGGAGATCGCGTTCATCGTCGACATCCGCCGCGACAATCTGCTGCTGCACCTGCTGTTCAAGGCGCTGTTCGATCTGTCGGCGAGCCGCGTGGAATATCTCGCGCACCTGCTCGGGCGCCCGCTGCCGCCTGCGGTCCAGGGCTGGCGCGGCGCTCCCATCGATCGTCTCGTCACCTACTTCGACCGCCCTCCACTCGGCGCCGACGCGCTGAGCGCGCTGCGGAAACGGGTGGACGACTCGATCGCGCGCACCGGTGTGGCGCTCTCGGCGGAAGATTCAGCCACCATCACCCGATTCCATAACCGGTTCATCGAGGCCGGTCTCGAGCTGCGATTCAACAGCATCGGCCGTCCTCCCCAGGTACTACTACCCGACCTACCGCCAGCTGCTGGTCGAGACCGATTCCGCCGGTCAGCAGGCCAGCTACCTCGCCTCGGAGGACGCCTTCCAGGTCATCAAGACGCTGCACGCCCGTCACCTGATCATCCCCGTCGTCGGCGACCTGAGCGGTCCGTCCGCGATGACGGCCATCGGCCGTCTCCTCGCAACGCGGAAGGAGCGGCTGTCCGCGTTCTACACCTCCAACGTCGAGTTCTACCTTTACGGCCAGGGCAGCTTCCCCCGCTTCATCGCCAATCTCCGTCAGATTCCACGAACGAAGAACAGCGTAATCATTCGATCGGTCTTCGGCCGCTACCTCCCGAGCGGCCGCCCCGGCGACGGCAGCACGTCACAGCTCCAGAGCATCGAGCATCTCGTGGAAGGCAGTGCCAAGGGACAGTTCCGATCGTATGGGGAGTTGGTCGGGAGGGGGCAGTAAGGAGATCGGTGTCGTGATCGGCGATCGGTGATCGATTTCTCGATCGCCGATCACTGATCACCGATCACCGATCACGGCCTCGTCACTCCACGTCCCTGAACGCCGCAAACGCCGCCTGCATGCGCTCGACCTGGCCGGGTGTGAACATGAACATGCACGAGTCCTGTGTGTAGTCCATGAAGTTGTGGATCGGATCGAGGCCTGGCTTGGAGGCGCCGGCGCAGGTGTCGCGGCCGATCGGACAGAAGAAAGCCGGGCTGAACTCGGCGGGGGTGTCGGAGATCTCGTCTCCCTTCGCGCTGCACTTGCCGTCGAAGGTGTGGAAGAGCGCGAGCCAGTGGCCGACTTCGTGCGTGCCGGTGTCACCCTCGCTGTAGATCTCGAACGAGCCGCCGGGCAAAGAGCGGAAGTCGAGCACGACGCCGTCGAGGACCGCGAACTCCGCCGAGGTCACGATCGTCGGAAAGTACGCGAAGCCGAGGTACGGGCCGCCGTCGACCGTATAGATGTTCAGCGTTTCGGGGCCGCCGCGTTTCAGCGATCGCTTCGCCTCGAGCTCCACTTCGAAGTCCAGCACCAGCTGCTCGAACCACATCTGGTTCGTCGTTCGCGTGGTGCCGGCGAGCTGGAACTCGAAGGGCGAGCCGGCGCCGCCCGTGCGGCCGGCGAACGAATCGTTCAACACGCGTATCTGATTCCGGATCATCGCGTCCGACAGATCGCCGTTCGCAAAGCCCGATCCTTTGTTGATGACGTGGACCCACACCGGAATCGTCTCGGAGGCTTTGACCTTGCTCCGGCTGCGCGTGATCCGCTGCTCCAGCTCTGCTACTTCCTCGACGCCAGGCTGTCGTGTGCCGCAGCGCTCTTTCTGCGGTTGAGCCGCCGACGAGGTCCACATCGACGCTGCGAGCACGACAGTAAGCATGACTCGTGACTTCATGAAGGGTCTCCTTGGGCAACGAGTGAGTCGAACGCTGATCGGTACGTCCGAAAACGTCCGCTGTCAACTCACCGTCCTCACCAACTCAGCGGTCGCGCACTCGGCACGCCGTCACACGGTTGCACACAACTGCAGGATTATCTGAACCGTATGTCGAGAGTCAGCTCCGACAGGAGTTAGCATGTCCCCACGCCGACAACATGCGAACGCCGCTGCGAAGAAACAGCTTTGCGCGCGCTTGCGCGCGCGCTGACGCGAACCCGAGATGTGGTCGTCGCGCGATCGTCGTTCGTGAGGTGTATTCCCTTCCGGAAGGCTTTTTCGATCGTGAGCAGCCGTTGATCGGCTCGTCATGGAAGGACTGATGATGAACGCCTCTACTTACGTGCGGGCCATGCCCGACCGCCGCGACCACATGTCGCGCGGGCAGCTGCTGAACCGCGTCCGCGCGGAATTCGAAGAGATGCCGTGCCTGCGACTGACACGGGACCAGGCCCAGCGGCTTTTCGGGCTGCGCGCCGACGTCTGCGCGAGACTGCTCGACACGCTCGTCGCCCAGCATGCATTGTGCCGGGAGGGCGACGATCGCTATCGGTTCCACGATCAGACCGAGCGGCGATCGGGCGAACGGCTCCGCTCTCAGGCCTCCTGACCGGCTGACGGTCTTCTTCTTCTCACTTCCCGACAGGCGGTGGCGCGCGGCCGCGCCCAGTTCTTCCGGCTGGCAATCGATTCCACAGGTATGGTACGGTCCTCCGCCGAGGCGGACATGCGACAACGATTTCTTGCGCTCCTCGGCGCTGCCGTGCTGCTCATCGGACTCGGGACAACGGGCACTGCCCAGACGCCGGCGGCGCAACAGCCAAACCCTGATCTCCACTATCAGCTCGGGCCGGATTCCCTGCCGCGCGAGAGTGTGCCCAAAGGCGAGGTGCGTGGCCCATTCACGCTGCCGAGCGATGCGTATCCCGGCACGCAGCACACCTATTGGGTCTACGTGCCCGCGCAGTACGACGCTTCGGCGCCGGCCAGCCTGATGATCTTCAATGACGGCCAGGCCTTCAAGAACATGGACGGCGATCTCCGGGTGCCGAACGTGTTCGACAACCTGATTCACCGGCGCGAGATCCCCGTGATGCTCGCCGTGTTCATCAATCCCGGCCGCCGCCCCGATCAGCCGGAGCCCACGCCGCAGGAATGGGGAGACAAGACCACGAACCGGCCGACGGAATACAACACGCTCGACGACAAGTACGCGCGCGTCATCGTCGATGAGCTGATGCCGGCCCTCTACAAGGAGTACAACATCTCGAAAGATCCGGAGCACCACGGCATCGGTGGCGCGAGCTCCGGAGCGATTGCCGCATTCACGGTCGCCTGGGAGCGGCCGAACCAGTTCCGCAAGGTCCTCAGCCTGATCGGCAGCTTCGTGAACCTGCGCGGCGGTCACGCGTACGCCGACATCGTCCGCAAGAGCGAGAAGAAGCCGATTCGCATCTACATGCAGGACGGGCGCAACGACAATCGCGGTCTCGGCCGCGAGGGGAACTACAACCAGGAGCGCGACTGGTTCTATCAGAACGTGCGGCTGATGCAGGCGCTCGGCGAGAAGGGCTACGACCTGAACTACCAGTGGGGGATCGGGCGCCACAGCCAGAAGCACGGCGGCGCGATCCTGCCGGACATGATGCGCTGGCTCTGGCGCGATCAACCGGTCTCGACCGACGTGAAGGACATGGTCGAGCGCTCGTTCAACGCGACGGGAACGAAGAAAGAGCCGAAGTAGGCCGCTACAGGCCGAAGGAGGCGAGCGCGAGACTTCGAGCGCATCTTCAGGCCTCGATCAGCTCGATAGCGACCATCGGACCGTCCATGCCCAGGCAACTCCGCAGCACTTGCATTGTACTAGTACATTAGTATAATTGACACGATAGACCGGCAGAGGCGCGGTCGAAGGACGTCGCACGTAGCACGTAGCACCTCGCACGAAAGAGCACGTGCGCACGTGCGCACGTAGCACGAAAAGCACGTGCGGACGTCGCACGTAGCACGACCAGCACGTTCGCACACAGCACGTATGACGTGGCACGTGATCCGCTCGCTTCGCAGCTCCCCCGTCGTGACCGCCATCGCCGTCCTGTCGCTGGCGCTCGGCATCGGCGCGAACACGGCGGTCTTCAGCGTCATCAACGGGCTGCTGCTGCGACCGCTGCCGGTCAGCGATCCAGAGCGCCTGGTGACGGTGTCGTCGGACTTCGCACTGCGGCACGGGTTCAAGGCGGGCGCCGGCATCAGTTATGGGATGTGGCGGCAGTTGGAGGAGCGTCTCGACGCCTTCGAGGACGGCTTCGCGTGGTCCTCGGCAAGCTTCGATCTGTCAGAGGGAGGCGAGCTTCAGCCGGCCCCCGCGCTGATCGTCAGCGGCGGCTTCTTTACCACGCTCGGCGTGCGCCCGCTCCTCGGCCGTCCCCTGACCAGGGCGGACGATGTGCGCGGCGGCGGGCCGGATGGACCGGTTGTCGTGATCAGTCACCGGCTCTGGCAGCGGCGCTTCGGCGGGACGCCCGACGTCATCGGCACACCGCTGCTCGTCGATCGCGTCCCTTGCACGATCGTCGGCGTGACGGCGCCGGAGTTCTTCGGCATCGAGGTCGGCCAGCCCTTCGATCTCGTCGTACCGCTCGGCATCGATCCGCTGATTCGAGGACCGCGCGTCTCGCTCCACAATCCCGCGTCGATGATGCTCACCGTGATGTTGAGGCTCGAGACGGATCAAACCCTCGACGCCGCGACCGCGCAGCTGCGAGGCATGCAGCCGGCGATCCTGAGCGCCGTCGGCTTCCCGGGCGGCAAGATCCCGAGCTACATGAAGGAGCCGTTCGTGCTCGTCCCGGCCGCGACCGGCACCTCGGACCGTTCCGGACTTCGCCGGCAGTATCAACGCCCGCTCCTCACGATTCTGGCCGTCGTCGCGCTGGTGCTGCTCGTCGCCTGCGGCAACATCGCGAACCTGCTCCTGGCGCGTGCGACCGCACGAAAGCACGAGTTGAGCGTGCGGCTCGCGCTCGGCGCCCCTCGCTGGCGGCTCGCCCAGCAGCTGCTCACCGAGAGCGCAGGTCCTGGCCGCGGCCGGCACCATCGCTGGCGTGGTGTTCGCGATGTGGGCGAGCCGCGCGCTGGTCACCCGGCTGTCGAACCCAGATTCTCCGATCTCGCTCGACCTCTCGCTCGACTGGCGCGTGCTGGGTTTCACCGCCGCGGTTGGCGTCCTGACGACGATGGTGTTCGGCATCCGGCCGGCATTTCGCGCCACCCGTGGCGCACCGATCGACGCGTTGAAGAATCCGGTCCGCACCGGCGGCGAACGGCTGGGCGTGTCGAGCGCCCTGATCGTCGCGCAGGTCGCGCTGTCGCTGCTGCTGCTGGTCACCGCCGCCCTGCTGGTGCGGACGTTCACCCGCCTGGCCGGCACGCCGCTCGGGTTCGACAGCGAGCGTGTCCTCGTCATCGCCGTCGATACCGCCCGTGCGCAGCCGGGAGAGCTCCCGCCGGACACGAGGATCGAGTACCAGCAGCTGCTCGTCGATCGGATCGCCGCGGCGCCTGGTGTGGCGCACGCCGCCGGCTCGACGATCACGCCGCTCGGGCCCGGCAGCAACTCGCCGATCAACCAGAACCCCGAGACCCTGTTGCAGCACTGGATCACACCCGGGTGGCTGTCCGTCTACGGCATGCCGCTCCGCGCCGGCCGCGATTTCACCCGGGACGATCGCGCAGCCGCGCCGCGCGTCGTGATCGTGAACGACGCCTACGTCCGGAAGTTCCTGTCGGCGTCCACGGCGCTCGGGTCGTCCGTCGGCAGGGGCACGATCGTCGGCGTCGTCGGAGACGCGGTCTACGGATCGATCCGAGGCGGCATGCGTCCGACGATCTACGTACCGCTGGCGCAGAGCGCCGGGCTGGGCCTGCCCGAAAGAACGTCCGTGAAGATCAGCGTGCGATCGGCGACCAGCTCGCCCGCATCGCTCACCGCGACGCTCGGCGCGGTCTTACGCGACGTCGACCCCAATCTGACGTTCTCGTTCCAGCCGCTGCAGGACGCCGTCAACCAGTCCATCGCGCAGGATCGCATCGTCGCGACGCTGTCGGCGTTCTTCGGCGGGCTCGCGCTGCTGTTGTCGGCGCTCGGGCTCTACGGCGTGACCAGTTACGCGGTCTCGCGCCGGCGCGCCGAGATCGGCATCCGCCTGGCGCTCGGCGCCAGCCGCCGCGCGGTCCTGAGGCTGGTGCTGTTCCGGATCTCGCTGCTGATCGGCGCCGGGCTGGCTGCCGGGACGGCGATCAGTCTGTGGGCCGCGAAGTTTCTCGCCGCGTTGTTGTTCGAGGTCAATCCGCGAGAAACGGGCGTGCTGCTGACAGCGGCGCTGATTCTCGCCGCGGTCGGTCTCTTCGCCGGCTGGGTGCCCGCGCATCGCGCCACGCGGATCGATCCCGCCGAAGTGCTCAGGATTCATTAGGCGCAGACTCGCTCACACATCGATGAACCGCTGCCGATGCTCGACCGTCGGCAGCGGGCAGGACTCGTACCGGCCAAAGACTCGATAGCGATACCGCGCGACCAGGTCGTAGAAAAAATCAAGTACTGGCGTAGGCAGAATGCCGGCGGCGGCCAGACCTCGCCACATCCCGCCCATGCTCTCGAGAACGAAGAGCGCGCCGCGAGCCTTGGACAGCAGCACGCGCGATGACGATTGATAGTCCTTGACGACGTAGAAGGTGTTGAGCTCGTCGGGGTTCCGTCCGAGCTCTTTCAGGATGGCGCGGCCGGTGGGACTTTGCAGCGAGGCGAAATCGAATCGTCCGCCCGCGTCGCGCCGCAGCAAGAACCTGTTCACCCGGTTGCACAGGCCGCACACGCCGTCGTAGAGGAACAGGTGTTGTCCTCGTCCTTTCCGCGCGGCCGTGGGTTCATCGGTGCCGGGCTGCACAATTCATTATCGCAGCAGCCTTCCGCCTCCTGATTTGTTGCGTGGATTCCGCCTTCCGCCTTCGCTTTAGCGAGAGGCTGGTCGGCGAGACTCGCCGTAGCCTTGGCAGCCTGTCTCGCCGGAGCCTTGGCGGAGGCGGAGAGGCGGTCAGGCGGAAGGACCTATCCGGCGGTTCACGGCACGACGGGCGGCGCGGTGAGGGTGGTTCGAGACGATCGCTGCGCCTGCCACTTCGTGAACGCGTTGGTCAGCATCGCGCCGAACCCGCTGGCCCATGCCAGCAGCTCCACGGCGAATCCGGCGCCGACCAGCAGCAGCGCGAACGGCGTGGCCGGCCAGCCGGCGAGTGCGAGCACCCGTCCGAGCAGCAGCGGCGACAGGATAACCAGCACCCCAATGCAGACGCCGACGAACGACCCGCCATTTCCGAGCGCAAAGCGCCGCTGCACGGCCCTGCCAATCGCTGCCGCCGAGGCCGTGAACCCGACCAGCGCGATCAACAGGAGGAACAGCACGACGAATGGAATGAGGAGCAGCAAGGGAATGCCGATGATCGAGATCGCCAGCACGATCGCGGTGAGAAAGAGGACCGGTGGGATGAGAATCTCCGCGACCAGCCCGATCAGCGTGGTCTTGACCGGGTTATCGCTGACGCGCTGAGCCGATGCCTCCACGCTGCGGCCCGCCACCACCAGCACGATGCCGGTCAACAGGAGCAGCAGGAGCGTCCGCAGCCCGGTGCCGACGAGGCGCGGCACCGCGCCGAACCCGCCAAACCACATGAACGGACTCCAGCCGTCGAACCACGGGCCGACGTGAACGTTGAAATCGGAATCGGCCAGCGAGACCTCGGTGACGCTGCGGCGCGTCTGCGCGCTCGGAGCCCGGCGGATGCGTCCACCGACCGAGACGACATCCCCGCCAACGATCGCCGAGGGACCAAGTTCGACCGAGCCCATGACCGCCACAACCTGATCGCCGACCTCCCCATCCACCCGGACCGAGCCCATCACCGCGATCACTTGACCGGTGACTTCCTCATCCTGTTCGACCACCACATCCCCGAAGATGCGCACGCGATCGCCGTTGGCGCGCCGTGCCCGCCGCGGCGACTCCGGCTGCGATGGCTCGGGGCGCTCGAGCGGCACCGGCGTCGGCTCGACGGATGGCTCGTTTCGAGGGCTGCTTCCACCCGGAGGGCTCGCCGGCGCGAACAGCGCGCGCTGGTCCTCCGCGCTCAAGTACGAGCAACTGCAGGATTGCGTTCGCGTCTGCTCCGACGCGGTCCCGCAACTCGGCGCCGGTCACGGTCGTGCCATTGACCGCGATCGTGCCCCCCGCGACCTCGATGAACCGCACGTCCTTTCCGCGGGCCCTGGCATCACGCGGCTTGAGGACCACGCCTTCACTCAGCGGGACGATGTCGTAGCGCTGTTCGAGGCGTTCGCGCAGCGCCCGACGCTCGTCCGTGTTCGTTTGCGCGATGGGCGTGGCCGCGGCCACCGCGATGGTCACCGCCAGCATCAAGACAATCCAGGATCTCATCTGAATGACTCCCTGTCTGAACCGAGCAGGCGCTGCAGCACGACGAGCGCCACAATGGCGAACCCCTGCACGGCGAAAATCGTGACCGTCACGGCCGGATTCGAGATCAGCGCCGCCGAGGCACGTCCGAGGCTTCGCAAGAGGCTCCATCCATCGGGTCCGGACTGCACCGCGGTCGCCGCGGCCACGACGCTTCCGATGAGCAGATTCAGCAGCCAGACAACCGACGTCGACAACGCCGACGCGATCAACCCCGCACTGAAATACAGGGCGACGGCCAATCCGACGGCCGCCGCCGGCACGAGCAGCGTCCGGACCCGGCGGGCGCGTCGAACGTCACGCGCGGCCGCCTCCGCCACGGCGTCCATCGTTCGCGCCGTGAAGCTGGCCGGGACCGGCGCCTGGCGCGCAACCGCCTCGAACACCGCGGCAAAAGCCGAATCCGCTTCGTCGTCCCGGCCCTCGGCTTCGGCATCACGCCAGCGCTGGTATTTCCGATTCAGCTGATCGTCCATCGCTCCACCAAGGCTTACGAACGGTTTCGGTCCGCCGTTGCAGTCAGCGGGCCGGGGCCCATCCGGCTTCGGTCAGCTGCCGGGCAAGCTCCTTCCGGGCACGGTGCACGTGCGAGCGTGCCGTCGCTTCCGGAATCCCGAGCACGTGGCCAATCTCCTCGAACGACAAATCCTCTTCGTAGCGGAGGACAACCGCGGCGCGGAAGTCGGGCCGGAGCTGCTGCAGCGCGGCTTCGAGCGCATCCCCGAGCGCTTCACGCTCGACCGGGTCGGCAGACACCGGTGCAGCTGGATCCACCGGTGTGCCGGCAGTGCCGGCGGGATCGAGCGGAATCGCGGCAGGCCGCGATCGGCGCAGCGCGTCGATCGCCGTGTTGTGGCCGATCCGAAACAGCCAGCTCGAGAGCCGGCGCGTCGTATCGAAGGCCGAGAGGTTGCGAAACGCCTTGACGAATGCCTCCTGCGCCAGGTCCTCCGCCATCCCGCGATCGCCCGTCATCCGGCCGATCAGACTGATCATCGGGCGCTGAAACCGGCGGACGATCTGCTCGAAGGCGGATTGAGAACCCGCCAGTGCCTCGGCCACGAGGCGGGCCTCGGTAACTGTCTCGAGATCTATCGGGATGGCACCGCCCTCATTGGCCTTACGCACCTATTGGGTGGGGCGTTGCAGGCGCCACCACATCAACTGCCAACTCGGTTGGGAGTTTGAGTAGTCCAGCTTCCCCACTCGCCCCATTCAGGGTAGGCTATCTCCCCCGACCACACGCAGGAGACCCCGATGGTCCCGCTGACAAAAGGCCAGTGGCAGGCGATCAGCCCGTATCTCGAGCAGGCCATGGACCTGACCGGGGACGAGCGCCGCGCGTGGCTCGAGCGACTGCGGGAAACCAATCCTGGGCTCGCCGACGAGGTTCAGGCCCTGCTCGACGAGCACGCGGCACTCGACAGTGAGGGGTTCCTCGACACAGCCCTTCCTTCTCATTCCAGGCCGGCGTCGCTCGCCGGCCAGACGGTTGGCGCCTACACGATCGAATCCGCGATCGGTCAGGGCGGCATGGGCAGCGTCTGGCTCGCGCGGCGCAGCGATGGCCGCTTCGAAGGGTATGCCGCGATCAAGTTTCTCAATGCGGCGCTCGTCGGACGCGGGGGCGAGGAACGATTCCGCCGTGAAGGCAGCATTCTCGCGCGGCTCACGCACCCGCATATCGCCCGGCTCACCGATGCGGGCGTCTCGACGATGGGCCAGCCGTACCTGGTGCTCGAGTACCTCGAAGGGACGCGGATCGATCGGTACCTGCGATCAGCAGAACCTCAGCGTCGAGGCGCGGCTCCGCCTGTTCCTCGACGTGCTCGACGCCGTCGCGCACGCGCACGCCAACCTGATCGTCCATCGCGACATCAAACCGCCGAACGTCCTGGTCACGAAGCGCGGCGACGTCAAGCTGCTGGATTTCGGGATCGCCAAGCTGATCGAAGAGGGCGCCGAAGCAGGCGCGGCGACGATGTTGACGCGTGAGGCGGGCTGGGCGATGACGCCTGAGTACGCGGCCCCCGAGCAGGTCCGCGGCGAGCCGGTGACGACCGCGACCGACGTCTTCTCGCTGGGCGTGCTGCTGTATGTCGTGCTCACCGGTCAGCATCCGGCGGCAGACGCGGTCCGTTCGCCCGCCGACCTGATCAAGGCCATCGTCGACACTGAACCGCCGCGGCTTTCGGGTACGGTTTCGACACGCACCGAACGAGCCGATGCGCCCGACGTCATCGCGGCCAGGCGCGGCACGACGCCGGACAAGCTGCGGCGTTCGTTGAAAGGCGACCTCGAGACCATCGTCGCCAAGGCGCTGAAGAAGAGCCCGCAGGAGCGCTACGCGTCGGTCAGTGCGCTTCGCGGACGACTTGCGGCGGTACCTGGATCGGCAGCCGATTCGCGCCCGACCCGATACGTTCGCGTATCGCGCCGCGAAGTTCGCCGGGCGCCACCGCCGGAGCCTGGCGGTCGCGGCGATCCTCGTCCTGGTCGTGGCCGGGCTGATTGCCTTCTACACCGTGCGCCTCGCCGACGAGCGCGATCGGGCGAGGCTCGAAGCGGAGAAGGCCGCGAAGATCAGCGAGCTCTTGACCGGCCTCCTCACCGGCTCCGATCCCTACGGCGATCGCGGCGCCGCCGAGCCGACCGTCCGTGCGATTCTCGACGCCGGAGCGGAGCGGGTCGGCAAGGAGCTGGCCGGCCAGCCCGAGCTGCAGGCGGAGATGCTGACCGTCATCGGCCGGGTCTATCAGCGGCTCGAGCTGCACGACAAGGCGGAACCGCTGCTGCGTCGCGCGCACGAGCTCGGACGCACGGCCTTCACCGGCGATCATCCGCGACTGGCGCAGACGCTCAACGATCTCGGGGTCCTGCTGCGCGAGAAGGGCGATGCGGCAGCGGCCGAACCCTTGCTCGCCGACAGCCTCGCGATGCGGCGCCGGCTGTTTGGCAACGATCACAAGGACGTAGCGGTGACGCTCGTCGAGCTCGGGCGCGCGCACGTCGATCGCGGCAACAGCGCGCTCGCCGAACCTCTCTACCAGGAGTCGCTCGCGATACGCCGCAAGGTGCTGGGCGAGGAGCATCGCGAAACGGCGGTCAGCCTCAGCGAGCTCGGCCTGCTCTTGTGGCGCGCTGGGAATGGCGCAGGTGCCGAACCGCTCTTCCGCAGCAGCCTCGAGATCAGTCTCAAGACGCTAGGGCCGGAGCATTCGAACGTCTCGGTGGCGATGAACAACCTCGCCCTGGTCCTGTCCGGCAAAGGCGACTATGCGGGCGCGGAAGCCCTCTATCGCGATGCGCTGGCGATGCGCCGCCGGATCATGGGAGAGAAACACCCGAACCTCGCCATCACCCTCAATAATTTCGCTGGCCCGCTTCGCGAGCAGGGGAAATATGGCGAGGCCGCGGCGGCACTCGAAGAAGCGCTGGCCATCTCGCGCCCATCATTGGGCGATGACCATCCACAGATGGCCATGTTCCGGGTCAATCTCGCGCGCGTCCATCTCGCTCGCAAAGACGCCGCTGCGGCCGAGCCCCTGCTGCAGGACGCACTGCGCATTCGCCGTCGCGCGTACGCCGCCGGCGACTGGCGCATCGCGGCCGTGGAAAGCCTGCTCGGTCAGACCAAGACGATGCAAGGTCGATATGGCGAAGCCGAGACGCTGCTGCTCGCCGCGAGCGGAGTGCTGAAAGACGTTCCCGGTGCGCAGGGCCGCGACCGCGCCGCAACGCGTGCGCGGCTGGTGACGTTGTACGAGGCGATGGGACAGCCGGAGAAGGCGGACGCGTACCGCACGCCGGCGAAGTGACGAGGGTCGCCAATCCAGTCAATGAATAGACTCGCCGCAGAACGTTTTCCAAGGTATACGGTGGATAGCAGTCCTCGTCCAGACGTTCTCCCTGTGAATAGACTTCGTGGCGACACGTATCAAACAGGCCGATCTCGCTGACAGACACCTTCCAACTCCCGAGTCCGCGACTCGTCCGGCAATTTCGCCGCTCGAGCCGCCTTTCCGCCAACTGTGACCCCCGCCGCTCCGTCCAAGCCAGGGGTGACTTCCACCGGTCAGGAGCCGTTTGATGATTGAGGACGTTCGCTACGCGTTGAGGCAGCTGCGGAAGAATCCTGGCTTTGCGGCGGCGGCAGTGGTTACGCTCGGGCTGGGTATCGGCGCCGCGGCGGCGATGTTCGGGCTGATCCAGGGCGTGCTGCTGTCACCACCACCGTATGCCGACCCCGGCCGGCTGGTGCTCGTCACCAACGCGCGACGCGACGGTCAGCCGTACACGCAGGGCGTGACGTTCGGGCAATGGACCTCCTGGCGTACGGAGAGCCGTGCGCTCGAGCCGCCGGCGCTCTACCGGTGGACGTTCAACTTTCTCGTCCTGCCCGACGGCAGTGAGTCGCTAGGCGGCATGGTCGTGACCCAGAACTTTTTCAAGGTCCTCGGCCTGACGCCGGTCCTCGGACGCGAGTTCGTCCCGGGCGAAGCCGCGCGGGTCAAGGTTCCGCCGACGGGGATCATCCTCGGCTACGAGCTGTGGCAACGCAAGTTCAATGGCGATCCGAACATCATCGGGAGGACGGTTCGACTCAGCCGCCAGCCGGCACCGTTTCCGGTGGTCGGCGTCATGCCGCCGGGCGTACGGTTCCTGCCCGATCCCGGCAGCGCCAGCGAACCGAACTATGACGTCAACGCCCACGTGGACTTCTGGCTCTCCATCGAGCCAGACGAGTCGCAGCCCAGAGCGCGCGGCTGGAACGCGGTCGGCCGGCTGCGCCACGGCGCGTCGGTGGCCCAGGCGCAGACCGAGCTCGCGTCGTTCGCGCCGGGACATGCGGCGGCCGACCCCAACCTCCAGCCGCTGACGGTCAACGCGAGGCCGCTCGAGGACGAGCTCAATCAGCAGGCGCGCAGCCTGCTCATGCCGTTGTTCGGGTCGGTCGCGCTCGTGTTCTTCGTCGCCTGCGTCAACGTCGCCGGCCTGTTCGTGGCGCGCGGCCTGCAGCGTCATCGCGAATATGCGATGCGCGCCGCGATGGGCGCCTCGCGGCGCCGGCTCTTCCGCCAGCTGCTCACCGAAAGCGGGGCGCTCTCCATGCTGAGCGCGGTCGCGGGCGCGGCGTTCGCCATCGGCGCGGTCGCGTTGTTCAAGGCGATCGGCGGAGACGCCATTCCGCGCGCTGACGCGGTCAGCGTCGGCTGGCCGATCTTCGCGTTCGGGTTCATCGCGGCGCTCGTCGCCGCGATCGTCGCGGGACTGCTGCCGGCCGCGCGCGCCTCATCGGCCCACCACTTCCAGGGTTTGAAGGGCGCCAGGAGCAGCACCAACCGCGGTGAGCGCCGTCTGCTCGGCGCGATCGCCACGCTGCAGATCGTCCTGACGGTCGCGCTGCTCGCCGGCGCCGCGCTGTTGATCCGGACCGCGAACAATCTGAGCCGCGTTCGTCCCGGCTACGACACCGAGAACATCCTGGCGGCAACGGTGACGAACGTGACGCCGAACACGTCGAACGACTTTCACGCTCGCGTCCTCGAACGGGTCGGCGCGATCCCCGGCGTCTCGCGCGTCGCGTTCGTCTGGGGCCTGCCGTTGACCGGCAACAAGTGGCCGGGCACGATGGAAGTCGTGGGCCAGATCGGATCGACCGGTTCGGCCGATCAACTCAATCTGCCGCTCCGCTCGATCACGGCCGACTACTTCGACGTCATGGGCATCGGCCTCGTGGACGGCCGCGTCTTCCGCACGTCCGACAACGCCGAGGCGCCGCGCGTGGCCGTCATCAACGAGACCATGGCCAGACGCTACTTCCCCGGCGTCAATCCGCTCGGCAGGCAGCTGCGCTCTCCCCGGCGATCTCAAACGTCCGATCGAGATTGTCGGCGTAGTGTCGGATACCCGGACCAGGCACTGAGCGAGATGGCGGATCCGGAGGTCTATCTTTCGTTCTGGCAGAGCGGTGCGTTCTCCAAGCACCTCGTGCTCAGGGCAGCGGCGGACCCGCGCAGCATCATTCCGCTCGTGAGGCAGGAGATTCGCGGCGTGGATCCGACCGCCGCCGCCGAACACTTCACGACGATGGCGGAGATCCGGCGGGAGTCGTTCGCGCCGCGCACGTTCGCCATGCAACTGCTGATCGGCTTCGCGGTGCTCGCCACGGCGCTGTCGCTGGTTGGCGTCTATGGCGTCCTGGCGCTCTCGGTCGGATCCCGGCTCAAGGAAATCGCGGTCCGCAAAGCGATCGGCGCACAGCAGCGCGACATCCTTCGCCTGATTCTCGGCGAGGGCTGCCGGATGATCGCCATTGGCGTCGTGCTCGGGACGGCTGTCGCGGTGTTCTTCGGCCGCGCGCTCGAGGCGCAGTTGTTCGAGGTGAAGTCGGCCGATCCCCTGTCACTGGCTTCGGCGGCCGTCCTGTTCGGCGCCGTGGCGCTCGCGGTCTGCCTGCTGCCGGCGCTCCGCGCCGCCAGGACCGATCTCCTGATGGCGCTGCATCAGGATTAGAGGGTCATCGGCGATCAACGAAAGATCCGCTAGCGAGCGTCTCATGCAGAGAGTCGTTGTGCTAGCCTCGTCCCGATGGAGTGTGCCCGATGGGGATCCTCGCAGCCGACCTGCGTGAAGCAGGCCGAACCCTTCTCAAACAGCCGCGCTTTCTCATCATCGCGTCGCTGACGCTCGCGCTCGGCATCGGCGCCGTCACCGCCATCTTCAGCGTCGTCAATGGCGTGCTGTTCAGGCCGCTACCGTACCCGCACGCGGACCGGCTGGTGAACATCTGGAGCAACGCCCCCGGTCTCGGCTACGACCAGTTTCCGCTGTCGCCCGATCTGTTCCTGTTCTACCGCCGGCACAATCAGGTCTTCGAGGACATGGCACTGGTCCAGCGCCGGCGCGCCAACGTGACGGAGGGTGGAGCGCCGGAAGTCGTCGACGCCGCCGTGACGACGCACAGCTACTTCGCGACGCTCGGCGCAGGGTTCTCGCGCGGCCGGCCATATACCGCCGACGAAGACAAGGACACTGCGGCCCGGGTCGTCGTCCTCAGCCATCGCTTGTGGACGCGGCGCTACGGCGGCGATCTGTCGCTCGTCGGGCGGACCGTTCGCGTCGACGGCGAGCCCACGCAGGTGGTCGGCATCGCTCCCGACTGGCTGGATCAACCGGGATCGGCGGAGCTCTGGCTGCCTGCGCGATTCAACGCCGAGAATCCGCCGACCGGCAACTTCGGCTGGAACGCGGTCGGGCGGCTGCGCGACGGGGTGCGGCCGGAGCAGGCGGCGACGCATCTCGAGCCGCTCGTGCGGCGCGCGATGAGCGAATACATCCAGAGCCCGAACTATCGCGCGTTCCTGACCGACGGCAAGTATCGCCCGCTCGTCCACGACATGAAAGAGGACGTGATCGGCAGCGTGCGCGAGCCGCTCTTGATCCTCCTCGGCACCGTCGGCATGGTGCTGCTGGTCGCGTGCGGCAACGTCGCGAACCTCTGTCTCGTTCGCGCGGAGTCGCGCCAGCGCGAAATCGCGGTGCGCATCGCGCTCGGCGGCAGCCGCTGGGGCCTGGTGCGCAAGCTCCTCGCAGAGTCGTTCGTGCTCTCCGCCATCGGAACCGCCGCCGGCGTGCTCTTCACAGCGGTGGCGATGCCGATGCTGCTCCAGCTCGCGCCCGAAACGATTCCCCGGCTCAATCAGGTCCGCGTGGATGGCACCGTTCTGTTGTTTGCGGCCGGCGCCGCGGCGCTGTCCGCGCTGATCTTCGGTCTGGTCCCCGCGATCCGCTACACGCGGCCGGACATCCTCGGCGCGCTTCGGCACGGCGGCCGGAGCGCCACCGACCATCCAGGACGTCAGCGCGGCCGCCACCTCCTCGTCGTCGCGCAGACCGCGATGGCGCTCGTCCTGCTCGTCGGCTCCGGCCTGCTCGCGCGCAGCTTTTCCCGTCTGATGGGCGCGGAGCAGGCCTTCGTGGCCGAGAACGTGCTGACGTTCCGCGTCGCGCTGCCGCCGACGACGTATCCGAAATCGCCGGAAGTCGTGCGGTTCACGCAGCAGCTCGTGGATCGGCTGTCCGAGCTGCCCGGCGTCGAAGCCAGCGGCGCAACGACCGAGCTGCCGGTGGCGGCGAGCACCTCCGGCACGGCGTTCGAGTTCGACGGCCGGCCGGTCGAAGCGGGACGGCTCCCGCCCATCGTGCACCTTTCGACCGTCACGCCCGGATACTTCCGCACGCTGCGGATTCCGCTGCTCGGCGGCGCCGACTTTGATTCAGGCGATCAGCGAGATGGCGTGCGTACGGTGATCGTCAACAAGGCCGCTGCCGGACAGTACTGGCCGGGTCAGGATCCGATCGGCAAGCGGCTGCGCGGCGTTGGTTCAGGCCCAGATGAGCGTCCGTGGTACATCGTCAAGGGCGTCGTCGCGGACGTCCGGCACGAGGGGCTGCGCACGGCGCCGCGGCCGTTGATTTATTTTCCGCTCACTGCCACGGGCGATCGCGCCCCGCGCGCGTTCAGCTACGTGGTCCGCGGCTCTCGCGTCCAGTCGCAGACCGACGCGATTCGACAGGCCGTGTGGGGGTTGAATCCCGATCTGCCCGTGGCGTCGGTGCAGATGATGACCGAGGTCGTCGAGCGATCGGTCACCCAGTTCACGTTCACGATGCTGACGCTCGGGATCGCCGCCGCGGTCGCGCTGCTGCTCGGGGCGATCGGCCTTTACGGCGTGCTGTCGTATGCGGTCAGCCTGCGCACGCGTGAGATCGGGGTCCGCCTCGCGCTCGGCGCGCCGCCGTCGCGCGTCAAGCGCGCGATCATCGGCAACGCCGCGACGATCACCGGTATCGGCCTCGTGGTCGGCGCCCTCGGCGCCGCCGGGCTGACGCGATTCCTGGGGGGACTGCTCTATGAAACCAAGCCGCTCGACGTGACGACATTCGTCACGATGTCGGCGCTGTTGTTTTCGGTCGGTCTTCTCGCTTCGTATCTGCCCGCGCGGAAGGCTGCCTCCGTCAGCCCGATGGAGGCCATGCGCGGGGAGTGAGATCCAGCGAGGCTGCGCCTCAGACCCTCGAGGGCTCCGCCTCGCTAGGTCACATTCTTTGATAACGCCGCGCTGGCGCGCGGACGGCCTTGACCGTAAACTTGACTCAAAAACTCAGAATTAGCCGGCCAAGGCCTCTATTGCGCCGATTCTCCTCGCCATTGCGCTGTTTCCTGTCGCGGCCGCGATTGCCGGTGCGACAGCGATTACTGACGTCGGGACGGAGGCTTCGGCGCCGTCCTTGCGTGAGGTGCTGCAGCGTGTTGGCGCGTACGCTGTTTCCTATGGAGAGTCGCTCGCCAGCGTCGTCGCCGACGAAGGCTACGTGCAGGAACTGGTGCTCCGCGGCGAGGGCATCCTCATTCAGAAGCGCCGGCTCGACTCCGAGATTGCGTTCGTCAAGGTCTCGAATGCGGTCGACTGGCTGGCGTTCCGCAGCGTGCTGCGCGTCGATGGCATGGCCGTCGGCGACCCCGCCGGACGGCTCGAACGCATCTTCCGCGACACGCCTGGATCCGCGCTGGCGCAGGTCAGAGCGATCGCCGCGGAAAGCGCCCGCCACAATATCGGTCCGGTCCAACGCAACTTCAACGTCCCGACGACGGTCCTGCAGTTCATCCTGCCGCAGCATCAGGAGCGCTTCCGTTTTCGCAAGGTCGCGGAAGAGCGCTCCGGCGCAGAGCCGGTGTGGGTGATCGACTTCCGCGAACAGCGGCGTGCGACGTTCATTCGCACGCCCGAAGGACGGGATGCGCCCGCGGAAGGGCGGCTCTGGGTTGCGCCGGACGACGGCCGCATAGTCCGGAGCCGGCTCGTCGTGAAGTCGGAGGTCGAAGCCAGCGTCGAAGTGACCTGGCAGCCCGATGCCCGGCTGATGTTGTGGGTACCCACCGAGATGCGGGAGTTGTATCGCGGACCCTGGCTGAGGAAGACGGACGGCTCGGCGAAACCGGAAGCCTACGATGTCCGCGGCCTGGCAACCTACTCGAACTACCGCCGTTTCGAGGTCGATTCGCGCATCGTACAGGTGATCAGCGAGGTTCAAGGGTTCAGGGGTTCAAAGGTTCACGGGTTCTAGGTTCAGGGGGTTCAAAGGTTCAGAAGTTCAAGGTTCAGCTGTAGCGCGGAGCTTCAGCTCCGCGTCAGGTTCAACGGTTCAGGCGCCAATGCTCAAGCTATCGATTCTGTTGTGCGTAAGCGTATTCGCGGCGCTCCAGCCGGCGGCGCCGGCGGTGACCGAGGGCGATTTCCTCATCCGCGACTTCCGGTTCACGTCCGGCGAGACGCTGCCCGAGCTGCGCATGCACTACCGCACGCTCGGGACGCCGCGGAAGGACGCATCAGGCGTCGTGCGCAACGCCGTGCTCATCCTGCACGGCACCGGCGGCACGGGCGCGCAGTTCACCAGCGCCAACTTCGCCGGCGAACTGTTCGGTGCCGGCCAGCCGCTCGACGCCGCGCGCTACTTCATCATCCTGCCCGACGACATCGGCCACGGCCAATCGAGCAAGCCGAGCGACGGACTCCGCGCGAAGTTTCCCCGCTATGGCTACGTCGACATGGTGGAGGCCGAGTACCGGCTCGTCACCCAGGGCCTCGGCGTCAATCATCTCCGCCTGGCGATGGGCACGTCGATGGGCGGCATGCACACATGGATGTGGGCCTCGCGCTATCCCGACTTCGCGGACGCGTGGCTGCCGCTCGCCAGCCTGCCGACGCAGATTTCCGGCCGCAACCGCGTCTGGCGCCGCGTCGTCATCGACGCGATTCGCAACGATCCGCAGTGGCTGAGCGGCGACTACACCGCGCAGCCGCAGAGCCTGCGCACCGCGGCGCAGATGCTGTGGCTCATGTCGAGCAATCCAATCCTGCGGCAGAACCTCGCGCCGACGCGGGCGGACGCGGACCGCGTGATCGATCAGTACGTCGCGAACTATCTCAAGACCGGCGACGCGAACGACCTCCTCTACGCGTTCGAGTCGTCGCACGACTACGATCCCGGGCCCGGCCTGGAGAAGATCACCGCGCCGCTGCTGGCGATCAACTCCGCCGACGACATCATCAATCCACCAGAGCTGCAGATCCTGGAACGCGAGATCAAGCGGGTCGCGAAAGGGCGGGCGATCACGCTGCCGTTGAGCGACAAGACCGCGGGACACGGCACGCACACGCTCGCCGCGGTATGGAAGACGCATCTCGTCGCGCTGCTGAAGCAGACCGAGCGCTAGGCTGGCGCTGACAAACGCAGCAGTAAAAACTCCCAACTCCCAACCTCCAACTCCCAAGGAGCTCAGTGCCGAGCGACAGAGAGTGACTTTGGGAGTTGGGAGTTGGAGATTGGAAGTTGTCGCATTCATTGCGACCCGTTCGGCGCGCGCGATGCCTGGCGCCGTGGCGCAGATCGTTCAGTGTTGAATTTCGAGTTCGCCTCCGCCGCGGCTTCCTGGACCTGGCGTAACTGCCGCTGGCCGACGCGGACCGCGAACAGCGCGGGCGCACCGGACCCTCCGGGCGCTGGCAGCCCGATCGGTGTTCGGCCGGTCAGGCGTTCGACGAACATCAGCGCCGCGAGGTACGTGCCCAGCGGCGATGGATGGAAGTCGTCGGCGCCGTAGAGCGGCAGCGACGCATCCCGGCGCCACGCAGCACGCCAGCCTTCGCCGACCGCCACCAGCGAGCCGTCGGCATCGGCCGCCGCACGCGCGTAGGACCTGGTCACCGCGTCGAGCGCCTCGAGTCTCACGCGCGGCGGCCACACGCCATACATGACGACGCGCGCGCCCCTGGCGCGAGCCTCCGCCGCAAACTTCTTGACGAACTCCCGCAGCAGTGCCTGCGACTCGGGCAAAGACGAGGGGCCCTGCTGGAGCACGACGTGCGTCCAGCTCCCATCCTGAATCGCCCGCCGCGCTGCGCCGCGCTCCCAGTGATCCTCGAGCGAGAGCCCGCCCGCGGCGATGGCGCGCTGGGTCACGCCTTCGACCCCCGCCGACTTCGCGACGGCTTCGAACATGCCGGGCAGATCGTTCGACACCGTCAGGCTGTTCCCGATGAACAGCACCCGTAACGCTTCGGCGTTCTGCGACAGACCCTCCGCCGCGAGGACCACGGTCACGGCGAGCGCGGCGACGACCGCCACACAGGACGCCGGAATCCGGCCCTGGCTTCGATGACTTTTTGCTGACTTCAATCGGGCTCTCAGCCGGCCTCGCTACAATGGACCCGGACACATCGTTGAGAGATCAGGAATCGTCTCCCTCGGTCGCCTTTCATCCCACCGCCGGCCGGCGCGCGGTGCTTTTCGGTCCATTTCGCTTCGATCTCTCGGACAAGACCCTGACCCGCGACGGTGCAGAGATTCGCCTTCCGCCCCGGGCGCTGCTCATTCTGGCGTACCTTCTCGAACGCCCCAATCGCGTCGTCGGCAAACAGGATCTGATCGACGCGGTCTGGAAGGAGGCGTTCGTCGGCGAGAGCTCGCTGACCGAGGCGATGGGCGTGCTGCGGCAGGCGCTTGGAGACTCCGCATCTGATCCCGGCTATATCCAGACCGTTCACCGTCGAGGCTATCGATTCGTCGCGCCGCTGCGCGTGGAGGCACAGGCGGCCAGCACACTGGCGCCAGCCGTTTCGACCGAGGCGCAGACTGCGGACGCCGCTCCCTCCGGCGCGCAGCCGAAGGCGGTTCCACGGTTCGCCATTCCCGCATCCGCCATCGTGGCAGCCGTGGCTGCGCTCGTGGCGCTTGGAGGCGCCGGCGTATGGCTCGCGCGACGGAGCGAGCCGGTGCCCCAGGTCACGCGCGCGACCGTGACGCTCCCTCCCGCTCAGTCACCCGCACCTGGCCTGACCGCACAACCCGTCGCCGCCCTGTCTCCGGACGGACGACGGATTGTTTATGTCGCGGGTGCGCCCGGCAGCTACCGGCTGTTCCTTCGCGCGATCGATCAGTTCGACGCGATCCCCATCCCCGGCACTGACGGCGCGCATGGCGCCTTCTTCTCGCCCGATGGCTCGTCGATCGGCTATTTCGCGCGCGGACGATTGTTCGTGCTCCGCCTTCCGGACGGGCAGCCGATCGATCTGGCCGCGTCCGGCGCCGGCCAGGGCGGCTGGTGGCATACGGACGACTCCATCATCTTTGCGACCGGCACGGGCCAGGGCCTGTTCCGCGTCGCGGCGCGCGGGGGAACACCGGACGCCGTGCAGGTGCAGGGGATCGATCCCGCCATGCTCAGGCACCCGACGCTCCTCGGCGATGGCCGGACGCTGCTGGCGACGCACTGGAAATTCAACGTCCGCCACTCGGAGATCGTCGCCATCGATGCCGGAACGGGATCGGTGCGGACAGTCGCTCGCGGCGTCCATCCGCGTGCTCTCTCCGCCGATCGGATCGCGTACCTGCGGGATGGCGATCTCGTCGCGGCGCCGGTAGCTGGCGCGGGTCCGGAGGTCACGCTGATTTCGGGAGTCATGACCGGATTGACCGCGGCGGGCCAGTACTCGCTTGCGGCCAATGGCACGCTGCTCTATCTCGCCGACATCCCCGAGCGGCTGGTGCGCAGGATGGCCGCGGTCTCGCACGACGGCGTCGCGCAGCCGCTCCTGTTCGAACCGCGGCCGTTCCAGAACGTCGCGCTCTCTCCGGACGGCCGGTTCGTCGCCGTCACCATCTATGAACGCGGCGCGTCGGATCTCTGGGTAGGTGACACGACGCGCGGCGTATTTCAGCGCCTCACCTCCGACGGCGGCAACGTCGATCCGGTGTGGTCGCGCGACGGCCGGACGATTTTCTTCGGTTCGACGCGCCTCGGACGCGCGAGCGTTCATCGCGTGCCGGCTGACGGCGGCGCTGCCACGATGGTCTCCCCTTCCACGTCTCTTTCACCGTCGTCGATCACCGCTAGCGGCGTGCTGTTTGCGACGCGTTTCGACACCGGGGGTGGTGGAGACATCGTGACGCTCGCGCCGGACGGCACCGTGCGCGACTGGCTCGCGACCCCGGCCGCGGAATCCGGCGGGCGCGTATCGCCCGACGATCGTCATGTCGTGTACCGCTCGAATCGCAGCGGCCGAATCGAAGTCTACCTGCGCGCGACGGCGGGAAACGGCCCAGAGCGCCAGGTGTCAGTCGACGGTGGAACGCTGCCGGGATGGTCCGCTGACGGGCGGTTCATCTTCTTCTTCAACGGCCGCGGCATTTATCGCGTCGAGTTTCGCGACGGCGAGCTGAGCAGGCCAGAAAAGATCTACGAGAACGAGCGCCTCGTCTTTGGCCGCGCCGGCGAGAGGCGGCTTATCGTCCTCGAGGCGATCGAAGAGGAGAAGCCGCTGACGACGATCAACCTGGTGATCGGTTGGACCGACGAAGTCCGCTCGCGGATGCGATCGGCTGCGCGCTGAGTTTCTTCCGGCTAAAGCCTGCAGCCACGCACAAACAAGTAACAGGTACGGCTACGCGAACCGGGAACAAGTGACAAGGACCACGAAAGGGTTCGCATGCAAGCAGGTCATGCACGGCCGCTGCGCGATTCAGCCTCGCGGATTGGCCGATCCAACCGAACCTTGTCCTCGAAAGGGCACGAGTCGGCGAGTACACCGCGCAGATCCGCCGAATCGATCGAGCGACGAACTGCTGCGCCGCGAAGATGTCGTCCGCTGAGACGTCGTAGGTCTGAGCCCAGAGACTCAGCTGCTCGAAGGCGTCAATCAGCTGGACGCTGACCCGGAGGGCGGATCCTTCGATCTGAATCCGTCCTTCGAGCACCAGGTCGACGCCCGTTCCACGAAGCGCCCGCAGGGACGGCGATTGGACGATGCTGTCCGGCAGCGTTGAACGGGCGACGATCCCGATGCGCAGATCGGTCTGCCGGGACAGGCACACCGAGACTTCCTCGCTGAATCCCTCCGATCGTGGGGCGGCGTTCTCCCCGCTGCGATCGACCGTTCGAAACGGCAGGACGGCGAGCCGCCGGATGCCCTGCGACTGCGCCGTGCGCTCGAAGCGGACCTCTCCAATGAAGCGATAGCCGCGGCAGCGAAGCGTCTCGACGAACCGCGGAGCGTCGAACGACTCGCCGAGCGCGGCGCGAATCTGCTTGAGGCACGAGTTGAGGCCGACGTCGAAGCGGACGTGCACGCCGTCGGACCAGACGGCCGCTTTCAGCTCTTCCCGGGTCACCAGCTCGCCGGCGCGCAACGCCAGCATTGCCAGCACCCGACACGGCTGCGGCCGCAGCCGCACCTTCCGCCCGTTGCGCCGAAGCTCGAGAGTTCGCGTATCGAGTTGATGCGATCCAAACGCCAGGATGGCCATGGGTGTCCTTTCGCGCCTGCCGTGTGTTGCCCGCCCGCAGTCAGCCGGCGGTCAGGCCACGGTCGTGAACCTCAAGATGCGCCGAAGAGGGACGGAAGTCCTCAGGAATGGCCGCGCAAAGTCTCAGGAAACGCTCAACCTGCTAGACTTTCCGCTCATGCGAGCGCGCGTGACGCCTCCTTCGGCGACCGTGCTGGGAGCCGTGCTCCTGATGGCGGCGTCGCTGACTGCGGTCCAGAATCAGCAGGCTCCCTCCAAACCGGCGGGCGGCGCCGAGACCCGCGATCGCTATCTGAACCCGCGCGAGACCGACCTCTCCCTCTCCCTCGACATCGATCCCAAGGAAGTGCCGGACATTCCCCCGGTCGAGCCCGACCGGGCGCTCGACACGTTTCGCCTCAAGAAGGGATTCCGCCTCGAGCTCGTCGCCCACGAGCCCCAGGTCGTCGATCCGATCCAGCTGGCCTTCGATGAAGACGGCCGGCTGTATGTCGTGGAGATGCGCTGGTATCAGTCCGAGATGCGCACCGACCTGATGTTCGACGAGCGCATCGGCCGCATCCGTCTGCTCGAGGATCTCAATGGCGACGGACGGTTCGACAAGAGCACGGTGTTCGCCGACAGGCTGCGCTATCCGTCAGCGGTGATCCCGTACGACGGCGGCATCTACGTCGGCCTCGAGCCCGACATCGTCTTCTTGAAGGATCGGAACGGCGACGGCGTCGCCGATTTCCGGCAGGTCGTGTTCACCGGATTCGGGAACCAGCGCGATCGGCTGGACAGCCAGATGTTCCTGAACAGCCTGACATGGGGGCTCGACAATCGCATTCACGGAGCCAAGGGACACGGGGGCACGATCAGCGCGACACTGGATCCTCAGCAGGCGCCGCTCGATCTGCGCGGCCGCGACTTTTCGTTCGATCCGCGAACCCATCGGATGCGAGCGGAGAGCGGCGGCGGGAAACAGGGCCTGAGCTTCGACAATTACGGCCGGAAGTACGTGAGCACGGCGAACAGCGCGGTGCAGTTCCTGATGTACGAGGATCGCTACGCCAGCCGGAATCCATTCTATTCGCCGCCTCGCGTGAACGTGGACATCGCCCTGGAGCCGGGCGAGACCGTCGATCGCCAGATCGTCCATCGCATCAGCCCCGAGGATCCGTGGCGCCGGATTCGCAACCGGTGGCGCGCCGAGGGTGTTTTCGCCGGCCCGCCCCCGCAGCCGCCGACGTATCTCATCGGGTCGAGCGGTGTCACGGTCTATCGCGGACACGCGTTTCCCGCCGAGTACCAGCACAGCGCGTTCGTTGGCGTGGCCGGCAACAACCTCGTGATCCACAGACGGTTGACGCCTGAGCGTGTCGGGTTTCGAGCCCGGCGCCTCGCCGATGAAACGCAAGAAGAATTCCTCGCGTCGACCGATCTCTGGTTTCGCCCCGTGGCTCTCGCCAACGGTCCGGATGGCGCGCTGTACATCGCCGACCTTTATCGAGAGATTCTCGACTTCTCCGATGGCATCCCGGAATCGATCAAGCGGTTCAAGGATCTGAATCGCGGCAACGATCGCGGCCGCATCTACCGCGTTGTGCCGGAAGGTTTTCAGCAGGCGGCCCCACCCCGCCTCGGACGGTACAGCACCGCCGAACTGGTCGCCGCACTGGAACATCCGAATGCGTGGCATCGGGAGACGGCGTCCCGGCTTCTCCACACGCGGCGCGACATGTCCGCGGTCCCGGGCCTGGCCAGGCTTGCCGAACAGTCGGCGTCTCCGCTCGGCCGTCTGCACGCGCTGTATGCGCTCGATGGCCTCGATGCGCTTGCCGAGCCGTACGTGCTGCGAGCGCTCGACGATCCGGATCCGGGGATCAGGGAGCATGCCGTGCGGCTCTCGGAACGGATCATCGCGGCTCAGGGGCTCTCCAACCCGCTCTGGGGAAAGCTGAAGGATCGCGTCGAGGATGCGGATGCCCGCGTGCGATACCAGCTGGCCTTCACGCTCGGAGACATCAAGCACGCCGATCGGCTCGATGTCCTGCTGTCGCTCGTCACAAAGGATCTGCAGGAACCCTGGATGCATACGGCGGTGCTGACGTCGCTCGCCGAGGGGTCAGGGGAGCTGTTCACCCGTCTGATCGCGATTCCCGGGCTCACGGATTCCCCGAGCGGCCGCGGCCTGATTCAGGAGCTCGTTCGCATGATCGGGCACCGGAATCGGGGACGTGACCTGCTGGCGGCGCTCACCTTCATCGAAGGCCTCAAGGCTCCGGCTGGCGCCTTTCCCTATCTGGCCGCGTTTGCCGATGGCCTGCAGAAGGCGGATGTGCCGCTCGCGCTCTTTCAATCGAGGCTGCAACCGGTTCTGGACGCCGCGGCTGTGACCGTTCGCAACGGCAAGTCGCCTGAAACACTGCGCGTTCAGGCCATCGAGCTCCTCGGCCTGACGGCGTCCACGGCGGAGACGAAGGCAACGCTGTTCTCGCTCGTGGGATCGGAACAGCCGCGCGGCGTGCAGTCCGCGGCCATCGCCGCGCTCGCCCGTTTCGACGATCCCTCCGTCGCGCAGGAGTTCCTGAAACGCTGGCCGAAGTTCACGCCTGCGCTCAGGCGCGAAGTGCTGCCGGTGCTGCTGGGCAGGCCGGAGCGCGCCATGGCGCTCGTCGCGGCGGTGAAAGAGGGCACGGTGTTGCGGAACGAGTTCACACCGACGCAGGTCGCGGGTCTTCGCGCGCATCGCAGCGCCGAGGTACGCACGGTGGCCGCCGGCGTATTCGAGCAACCATCGCGGGGAGATCGGCGCGCGATCATCCAGCGGTACATGCCGGCGCTCGAGCTGCGGGGGAACGTCGCGAGGGGAGGGACGACCTATACGGCAAAATGTGCCGTCTGTCATCAGCCGGGCCAGGACGGTTACGCGATCGGACCGGGCATCGATACCATGAAAGGATCGAGCAGAGAAGAGATCCTGACGCACCTGCTGGACCCGAACCGCACCGTTGACGCGCGCTACCGCCTTTATCAGGCCGAGTTGATCGACGGCAGCAGCGTCACCGGGATGATCCAGAACGAATCGCAGACCAGCGTCACGCTGCGCCCGCCCTTCGGCGTCAGCCAGACCGTGCCGCGCTCGAGGATCGCGCGCCTGCAGAGCCTCGAGCAATCGATGATGCCCGACGGCCTCGAGGAGGGACTGTCGCTCCAGGACATGGCCGACCTGCTGACGTTCATCGGCACAGCCGACGGGGGGCGCTAACGCTGGATCCTGTCAACTCCCAACTCCCAACTCCCAACTTCCAAGCAGAGCTCGTTTGGAAGTTGGGAGTTGGGAGTTGGAAGTTGACGCTTAGAGGGAACCCGGAGACTACCCATCCGTCCTTTCTCCACATGTCCAGCCTCATCCAGGACCTGAACGTCTCGATCAGACAGTTGCTCCGCCGGCCGGTGTTCACGCTCACCGCGGTCCTGACCCTCGCGATCGGCATGGGCGTCAACACGGTGGCGTTCAGCGTGGTCAACGGCCTGCTGTTCAAGCATTCGGCGTTCAGAGCCAGGGAGGATGTCGGACGCATCCTGGCGCTCCCCGGCGGTGATGAAGGCGGCAACGCGTCGCTCGCCGACTATCAGCGCTTCACGGACGCGACACGCGGAGCGCTCGATGTCGCCGCCGAGGGACGGCTGTCGATCGGGTGGCGTCACGACGGCGTCACGAAGACAGCCTGGGCGCTCTTCATCTCGCCGAACTACTTCTCGATCGTCGACGCCCAGCCGATTGCCGGCCGCATACACGTGGCACGCGGCAAGGACGGGTTGCCGTCCGCAATCATCGGCGAACGATTCTGGCGGCGCCAGCTGAACTCGGCGTCGCTGGCGGGACTCACGCTCCGCCTCAACGGCGTCGTCGTCCACGTGACCGGCGTCATGGCGGAGTCGTTCACCGGGCCCGCGGGCGTCTACTCTCCCGATGTCTGGCTGCCGCTCGAGGATCTCACGATCTTCCGGACATCGGCCGCGCTGCAGAACCGCGATCAGCGCTGGTTGTTCGTGTTCGGCCGCCTGCAGCCTGGTGCGGCCGTGCCCGAGGTCCAGGCACGGATCGACAGCGCGTCTGCGGCGATGGCGCAGGAATGGCCGGACACGCACAAAGGCCGCAGCGCCCGCTTCAGACTGTTCAAGGAGGGCAACAGCGAGCTCCGCGCGGTGAGCACCGCGTCGACGATCGCGATGGGCATCATCGGCCTCGTGCTGCTGCTCGCCTGCTTCAACGTGACCAACCTGCTCCTCGCCCGTGCCGTGGAGCGCGAGCGTGAGATGGGGATTCGGGCCGCGATTGGCGCGAGCGGGGCGCGGCTCGTGCGGCTCGTCGTGATCGAGGGCTTTCTCATCGCCATCCTGGCTGGTGCGACGGCGCTGCTGCTGTCACGGTGGACGCAGACGCTGGTCGGATCGTTCGCCATCCCGATCGAACAACCACAGCACCTCGATCTCACGCCGGACGGCACGGTCCTCGGGTTCATCGCGCTCCTGGTGCTGATTGCCGGCGTGCTGCCTGGACTCTGGCCGGCCCTGTCGGCCGCGCGCGTCGATGTCCAGCGCGTCCTTGGATCGCAGGGCGTGAGCTCGGCGAGCGGACGGCCCTCGCCGATGCGCCGGTGGCTGGTCGGCGCGCAGATCGCGGGATCCACGATATTCCTGGCGGGCGCCGCGCTCTTCGTTCAGTCGTACGGAAGGATCTCGCTGGCCGATCTCGGGCTCGAGCGGACGAAACTGGTCGTGGCCGAGTTTTCCCCTACGTCTCACGGCTACGACCTGGACCGGTCGGAGCGTTACGCGGACGCATTCCTCACGCGGGTTCGAGCGCTGCCAGGCGTCACGGATGCCGCGCTCGCCGATCGCGTCCCATTCTTCATCGGCTTCGATCGGATGACCGCGGTGTCACTCCCCGGCGCCGCGTGCGAGCCCGAATCCTGCACGAAGTACGCGACCCTCGCGGTCGGACCAGGCTATTTCAAGACGATGGGAATCTCGCTCGCGGCGGGACGTGAGTTCGAAAGCGGTGAGCCGCGGCCTGAGGTGGTCATCAGCCAGCCGCTGGCGCGGCAGCAGTGGCCCGATGGCCGCGGCGTCGGAGAAACCCTCCGGATCGGCGATCGCGGCGTCCTCGCGACGGTGGTCGGTATCACCGGCAGGACGCATACACGCGTCCTGAATCGCGAACTGGCCACGCTGTACGTTCCACTTCCCCGCGATCGGTTCAGCGGCGAAATCGCCATCATCGTCCGCACGGCGACCGGGCCCGGACCGCTGGTGCGGCCGATCACTGAGGCGGCAGAAGCCGTCGATCCGGACGTGTCGATGCTCAGCGTGAAGACCATGGAGCAGCGTCTGGCCGTGCAGATGTGGCCCTTCCGCACGATCAGCTGGCTCTTCTCGATCTGTGGCCTCTTCGCTCTCGTGCTCGCCACCGTGGGGCTGGCGGGAGTCGTGATTCACGCGGTGAACCGGCGGCGCAGGGAGTTCAGCGTCCGTGTGTCGGTCGGGGCCACGCCCGCCCATCTCATCGCCGAGGTGCTGCGAAGCAGCGCGCGTCTGCTCCTGCCTGGGCTCGTCGCCGGGATCGTCCTCGCCGCCATCGGCGCTCGACTGATTCAATGGGCATTCGTCGGCGTCAACGTTCTGAACCCGCTCACCTACGCGGCCGTGGCGATCCTCGAATGCGTGATCGTCATCGTTGCCTGTCTCAGCCCGGCGCTGCGCGCGGCGCGCGTCGATCCGCTGGTCGCGCTTCGCTCGGAATAGGCCAGGTCCATCCAGCCATGCGTGGCTTCCGCCTTCAGGCGGAAGATCAGCGCTGGCGGCACCCTTCCGCCTGAACCGGAAGCCATCTGGCGACATACTCGCGGGCGGGCAGGCCTGCCACCGATGTCGATCTGCGGCCGTCGGCTCCGACTTACCAGTAAACAGGCCGGCTTCAAGCTCGAGGCCGGGAAAAGCGGATAGGCTTTCATCCGCAGGAGCACGAGCGACATGACGACCATCAGCCCGTTCCTCTGGTTCGATACCCAGGCCGAGCAGGCGGCTAACCTCTACGTTTCGACCTTCAAGAATTCAAGAATCGTGAAAATCGCGCGCTATGGCGACGCGGGACCAGGCCCCAAGGGCTCGGTCATGACGGTGGAGTTCGAGCTCAACGGCCAGCGCTTCATCGCGTTGAACGGCGGGCCGCATTTCAAGTTCAACGAGGCGGTCTCGTTCTCCGTCGAATGCCAGACCCAGGCGGAAGTCGACGAGTACCTGGAGCAAGCTTTCCGACGGCGGAGTAGAAGGCCAGTGCGGCTGGCTCAAGGACAGGTTCGGGCTGTCCTGGCAGGTCAATCCGACGATTCTGGGCGAGATGCTGGCCGATCCCGATCCCGCGAAGGCCAGGCGCGCGATGGAAGCCATGCTCAAGATGAAGAAGATCGACATCGCGGCGCTGAAGAAAGCCTACGACTCGTGACGCACGGCTGAAGCGCGGCAGCGTACTCTTCACGGAATACAGAATCCGAGCGCTCGGATCCCGGCCTCGACATACTCGCGCCGCCCGGTCTCGAGGCCGAATCCGACATCGGCCGCTCCCCTGCACGCGGCGAGAAACCGGGCACGAGCGAGCACACCCTGGCCGAGTTGCCCGTCGTAGTGCGCGAGCACCGCGGCCACGCCTGGCGCGCCGCCCCAGTGAAAGAACGCCGCAAGGTCGACCGAACATTCGCTCACCGCGATCTCGCTCCAGTCGATCACCCCGGTGACCTCCCCGCTCGCCGGATCGAACAGGATGTGCTCGGCTGCGAGATCCCTGTGAACCACGACCGGCGGAGATGCATGCGCCGCGGGCGCTGGCGCGCCGGCGCCGAAAAATGCCTTCCACTTCTCGAGCAGCGCCTGACCCGCAACGTCTCGAAGGTGATGGAGATCCTCGAGCGCGTCACTCCTCGACTTCGTCGATCAGATCGGTCACGTCCTGTTCCTCGACCCCCAGCCGCCTGGCCACGCCGACCGGATAGCGGTGCAGCCATGACAGGAACCGGCCCATGACCGGCGCCCATTTCTCGAACGGCAGGGCCTGCGCTTCGAGCTGAATGCCCGGGATACCAGGCAGTTTCGGATACCCGACGAACCGGCGCGGAAACGCGCCCGAGGGACGGCCATGAAAACGGAACACCGGCAACGGCAGCGGCGAGTGCGCCGCCAGCACCGGCAACACGCGCGACTCGACCAGCAGCTGCTGCTCGACGTCAGCCCGCTTCGGGAACCTGAACACCCAGCGGCCGTCGACCTCGAAAGCCCAGCTGTCGCAGCCTTCGCCGAGCAGCGCGATCCTGGACGGATCGACTTCGGGGAATTGCGACCTGATGATTGCCGCCACCTGCGTAGCGCTTAGCGGTGGGAGGTCCGTCAACGATGCATCCTTCAGCTCGTGTTCAGAGGCGGCGTTGGCGGCATTGTGTGTCATGCGCGCATTCGTCGATTCGTGGAAGCTCACGAGTCGCGGATGGCCGCCGCCTCGAAGCGTCGCTCAGCGTGGCAGAACCGGACAGGATTTCAGCTTGGCGGTAAACGGCTGCATGGCCTTGCTGCCGATGAACCACGTTCCCGAGTCGTGTGGCAGCGTCGTCAGGCTTCCACAGAACGCGCCGGTCTGCTGCCGGTTCAGGTAGACCTCAACGTTCGAGGCGTAGAACGCCTTGACGACCCCGTTGTGCTGGCGGATGTACTCGCTGACGCCGCGGATCGCGTCGGGGCCGGCGAAGTCGCCGACGATCGGCACGATCATGTTGCGGGTGTGGAGATCCTTGACCACCGCGAAGCTCTCCTCGGTCGCCAGGAAGCTGCGATTGTGGCCGCCGACGTCGGCCGCCGTCATGAGCACGCGATAGGAGGGCCCGGGCGATTCGCTCGCGCCCAGCCGGCCGTAGTGGAGATCGGGACCACCCATGTAAAACGCCGTGAACGCATAGTCGATCCATTCGAGATCGGCCGCCGACAGCGCGAAGCCATGCGTCGTGAGAAGGTGATCCCGAATCACCTGGAAGTTGGCCTGGTACAGCCGGGCGTCAGGCTTCGTTCTGTCGAAGTGCTCGAACAGCTCCTGGACCGTCGCTTGGGACTGGTCCGACGACGGTCGCTGGCGCGAGAACAGATTCGACAGGAATTCGGCGCGATCGGTGGACAGCTCGAACAGAGCCTTGTAGAGGAGATGCAGATTCCTGTTCCGCTGGCGGATGTCGATGATGAACGCCATTGCCGGCTCGAGTCTGGCGATGTAGCTGAAATTCTGTTCGGGGCCGACGCCGATGTAGATACCGCCCGTGGACCGGAGGACCCGGGCCAGGTGCACGTAGCGGATTTCATTCGACACCAGATTGTCGGAATGGTCGAAGGTGCCGGGGGTCTCGGACAGCCGCGTGCTCAGGCCCCAGAACTCGGCGTCGCTCAACCTGGCGGGAATCGTGCTCGAGCGGCGGCCGATCCAGCCGCACCCGATCTGCGCAACGCAGGCCAGCGCGAGGACCAATGCCAGCAGGCCACCGACGCGGCCGCCTGTCGAGCCGACGATCGTGTACCGCCAGGTTCTGTTGTCGATCGGGAGGCTCACGCGGTGTATGGGCTCCTCCGGTTCAGTGGTTAGACTCCACCTCCCCGCCGGCCGGATCCGGCGGCGCCTCGGCCACGGGGACGACGATCCGGATCTCCGGGTTTCCGCGTCAGACCCTGTGCCTGCATCCAGGCGAAGAACTGGTCGATGAAGAGATCGCTGGAGTTGTTGGTCACGTTCATGCCGAACCCGTGGTTCCCGCTCATGTACAGGTGCAGCTCGGGCAGGTATCCCTTGGCGAACAGCTGGGCGTAGAACTCGCGCACTTCCCGGCCGACGAGCTTGTCGTCCTGCGCCATCGCGAGAAAGATGGGCGGCAGCTTGTCTGCCGCATCCGCTGCCGGAATCGGGGGTATGCCGCCGAACGGGCCGCCGTAGATCGGGGCGACGTAGTTCGGCCGTGCGGCGACCTCGGTCGACAGCGCTGCATGAGCCACGGCATGCGCACCAGCCGAGAATCCGATGGCGACGACCTTCGCGGGATCGATGCTGTATTCGGCCGCGCGCTGCCGGATGAGCGCCAGCGCCTTCAACGTGTCAGCGACCGCCGGTTCACCTGAGACATTGATCGGTATCTCCTGCATGCGCGCCATCATCGAGTACTCCGGACCGGCCTGCTGCACCAGACGGTATTTCAGGACGAACGCGGCGACGCCGCGCTCCGCGAGCCACACGGCGACGCGGTTGCCTTCGCTGTTGATCGACAGCTGACGGAACCCGCCTCCTGGCGCCACCAGGACCGCCGTTCCCGTATTGCGGCCCGCTTCCGGCAAGAACGCCGTGTAGCTGGGCTCGACGACGTTGTACAAGGCTTCGCCGTTCGGTGAGGTGACTTCCTTGATCCCGCCGGCGATGCGGCCCGGCCAGTCCGCGCGGAGCGGTGCAGGTCCTGAATAGAGCGGCACCTCGGGAAGTTTTCGGAACGCGTTCGGCTTGACCGCTGGCTGTTCGGCGCCGGCAGGCTGCGCGGCCGTCTGGCCCGGCGCCGGGGTCTCGGCCGTGAGGCCAGCGATTGACGTCGCGAGGCACAGCGCGAGGCACAACGATCCACGAAATGCGAATGACACCAAGACTTCCTCCTTCGGACCTGTACTGAGCCGTGACGGCCGCAGGTTCACTCGAGGCACAAGTACAACGGAACGATCGCGATGACAGAAATACGTTCCGTTGGACTTCTTACTTGCAACTTGTTACTTGTGCTTCATGTACTTGTCGAGAAAATCGATTACCGTCTTCCAGCTCGGCGTGTACGGCGCCGGGTTGGTCACCGCGCAGCCCGACGCCGCCGTCGATCGCATCGTCGCGGCCTGGCGCAGCCCGTCGTTGGTCAGGAAGCCGTTCCACGGACCATGACCGGCGGTCGGAAGACTGATGAAGACGGCGTCGAGGCAGGCCTTGTTGAGCGCCATGTACAGCTGCTCGCCCTGATTGTGCGGCACGAGCGGATCGGAGCCGCCGTGCAGGATCATCATCGGCGCATCGGACGCCGTCACGTAGCGCAACGGATCCGCCGCGCGCGCTTTGTCAGGGCACGACTGGATCGCGCAGCCGACGAGGCGCGACTCCGGCGACGTATCGTTGTCGTGGCAATTGGGCGGCGTGCACTTCTTCAATGCCCAGGTGTCCATCGACAGAAAGTCGGTCGGCGGATAGAAGGCCACGGCCGCCTGCACCTTGCTCGACACGCCGGTGGTGCCCACCGAGCCTTCCATTTCCGGCGCATCGCCGGTCAACGCCGCCATCGCCGTCGTCCAGCCGCCGGAGCTGTCGCCCATGATGGCGATGGCATCGGGATTGAGGTTGTATTTCGCCGCGTTCGCGCGCAGCCAGCGAATCGCCGCCTTGATATCGTGCAGCTGCCCCGGGAACTTCACCTGCGAGCTGGACCGGATCGAGACGCCGGCGACCGCGTAGCCGGCAGGGTTCAACTGCGCCGCGATCCCGCCCGCGAAGCGTTTTCCGTTGTCAGCCAGCCAGGCCGACCCTCCGGTCCAGATCACGACCGGCAACCGCGCGGTGGAGCCGGCAGGGATATAGAGATCGAGCTTGTGGCCGTTGCTGTTGGCGGGCTCCGCTGGCGCGTACTCGAGATCGGCATGCGTGGGCGCCGGCCCCGGTGGAACGCCGAGCCCGGTCCGCGCCCTCCGGCGGGCGGTCCGCCGGGCCCCTGCGGGGTCGCCGGGACCTGCGCGAGCGTTGCCGTGGCGATCATCGTCAGTGCGAGACCGAGCGCGGCGAGCCATCGATTCATGGTATGACGCCTTGGTGAAGAGCTGGCCGTGATTGGGCCTTGAGCGTGACTGAGTGCGCTTCCGACTCGCTGTCAACGATCAGCGCGCGAACTGGCGAGACCGCACGGGGTCAGGTTCAAAGGGTTCAAAGGTTCAGGGGTTCACGGGGTTCAGGGGTTCAGGGGTTCAGGGGTTCAGGGTGTTAAGAGGGTTCAAGGGTCACGCGGGATCGGCGCGTCAGCCGGTCGATCGATGGAATGCTCTCTCGAGGAACGTCGAGAATCCGGCGACGGTACTCATCGCCGGCGAACTCCAGGAAGTCGACATGGGGCGCGTCCGGAATCAGCCAGAGCTCTTTCGGCTGACGCGCGGCCGCGAACAGGAGCTCAGTATCGGCGACCGTCGTATGTCGATCCAGCGTGCCGCCCACGATCAGAACCGGGCAACCCAATCCTGAGATGTGATCGGCGGGTCGGAGATCGGCTGGCCGCGACCCCCAGCCGCGGCCGCAGCTGAAGCAGGAGGAGCGGTGCCACCAGCTTCGCGACCGGCCCTGTTCGCATCCGCAGGCGATTCACGATCGCGCGGTCAATGGACGGGATACACAGCCTCGAGCACACGGCCTGGACAGTCGAGTGGCGGCGTAGCCAGCAGTGCGGCCGCCCCGCCGAGCGAGCTGCCGAACACAGCCAACGTTTGCTCATGGTTGACTCGGGCGTTCGATCTGCACGGCCTCGAGCACCCGGAAGGCGCGTTACTCGCTCATCACTAAGCTAATCGCTCGCCGAGGCTCGGTCCAGACAGCCTGGAAATCGATTTGCAGAGCCGAATACCCTGCCGCGCGAGAGGAACAGTGCGGTCTGACCTCGGACAGTCGCTTCACCGACCGCACGGAAGATGGTTTTTGCCTTTTCGTCGACCACACCCGTCACTTCCACCCGGTAGCCGACGTCGTCGGCGATCGACGCATGATTCAGCACGTCATAATGGGCGTTGGCCTGTTCACTCAGGAAGAGCGGGCGCCGCTCCTTCCGTTGAGACACTTCTTGACGCACGCCGTTCCATTCGTGACGCACGCTGTCGTCTTGGCCAGGCGCCGCGCTGCGCAGCGTTTGTCCGAAAACCAGCCGGTCCACGTCTATCAGATCTGATGCCTTGTTCTGTGGCGCGCGCGGCAGTCGTCGCCGCTGTCAGCATCGCCGCCAGCCCGATCGCGCAGAGTCTGGTCATCGTCGAGCCTCCTTGGCTTCTCAAGAGCGTTAGACGGCAATCCGCAGCAACGGATAGGGATCCGGCATCAGCCGTGACCCGCGACCCGGGGTCAGGCCGTGAATCCGTGAATCTGGACAGTCCGCAATGACGTGACTCGGTCCAGACCGAGCTGTTCACCCGTAAGATGGAGCCTCGAGCTCGTGCGCCATGCGGCAAACACGAGTCGGAAATCCTGGTCGCCGATGATGCGGGGTAAAAGTCAGTCGATCGGTGCATCGAGCGTTCACAGCAGCAGCAACAGACTCAAGAATGCCGACGAAATCCACAAGGGCCACAGAGGAGCCAATTCGCAGGTTCACAGAGAAGAGCGGCTGGGCAGAATGGCTGGAAAAGAATCACGCCACCTCGACCGGCATCTGGGTGCGCCTGGCCAAGAAAGCCTCCGGGCTGAAATCGATGACCCAAGGCGAAGGGGTGGAGGTGGCGTTGTGCTATGGCTGGATCGACGGCCAGGGCAAGAGCGACGGCGACCAATACTGGCTGCAGCGATTCACGCCGCGCGGGAAACGCAGCCTCTGGTCGCAGCGCAATCGCGAGAAGGCCCTGGCGCTGATCGCCGCGGGTGACATGAAACCATCCGGACTGGCGGAGGTCGAGCGAGCCCAGAAAGATGGACGCTGGGAGGCGGCGTATGACCCGCCGAGCCGCATCACCGTGCCAGACGATCTGACCGCGGCATTGAACCGGAACGCAAAGGCGAAGCGCTTTTTCGAAGCGCTCGATCGTCAGAACCGATACGCGATCCTCTGGAGGATTCACACGGTCCGCAAGGCAGAAACGCGCGCGCGGCGCATTCGGGATTTCGTGTCGATGCTGGCACGCGGGGAAAAGATTCATCCCTGAGCGCGGGGTCAGGCCGTGAATCCGTGAATCAGGACAGGATGCGAACCGGGCAGACCCCGTCAGAGGTACCGCACGTGCCGCACGGCTGACGGACCGATGAAGACCCGGAGGTTATTGCCGTTGCTGTCGGCCGGCGTCAGGAAAAACCCGCTGCCCTGGGGCCGGTAGCTCAGCGTGGACCCCACCATGACCTCGTCATCGAGGAACGTCAGCCTCGATCCGCCGCCCCTGCACGACGTCGGCGAACGACTTGCGCTCCCAGGTCAAGCTCGAATGCACGCGTGTCAGGGCCTCAGCCGGTGACGGCCACGCGCGTGCGGTAAATCACACGAGCCGGCGCCAGGATATGGCTCGCCTTTACCTGGATGGTCTAGGGAAGTAGAATCTGGGCTTCCCCAGATTGTCTGGGGAAACGACCCGGACTCGACGACATGGCCGTCAGACAAATCGATCTCCTCCAGGGCACGCTCGACCTGCTGATCCTCAAGAGCCTCGGCGCCGGACCGAACCACGGCTACGGCATCGCGATGCGCATCCATCAGCTCTCGGACGATGTGTTGAGGGTCGAGGAGGGCTCGCTCTACCCGGCGCTCTACCGGATGGAAGAACAGGGGCTCATCGACTCCGAGTGGCGCACCACCGAGAACAACCGCAAAGCCAAGTTCTACAAGCTGACCCGCAAGGGACGCAGTGCCGCGGACGCCGAGCTCGAGGGCTGGCGGCGGCTGTCGAAAGCCGTCACCAGAGTTCTGCGCGCCATCGAACAGGGAGCCTGACATGCCGCTTCGACCGCCTCGGTTCGTCCGCCGCCTGATCGCGCTCGTCACCTGGACCGCTCGCGATCGCGAGATGGATCAGGAAATGAGCTTTCACGTCGAGTCGATCGTCCGCGAGTACATGCGGACCGGGATGAGCCAGGCGGATGCCGAGCGAGCCGCCCGCGTCCGGTTCGGCAGCCTGCTCCGAATGAAGGAACGGGGCCATGACGAGCGAACGGCCCGCGGGCTCGAAGACTTCGTGCGGGACGTCCGGCACATGGCACGCGGCCTGCGCAAGAGTCCCGGCTTCACCATCGCCGTGGTGCTCACCCTGGCGCTCGGCATCGGCGGGAATACCGCGATCTTCTCGGTCGTCGATCAGCTTCTGCTTCGGGCCCTTCCATACCCGAACGGCGAGGACCTGTTGACTGTTTACGAGACCTGGCCTCGGGCCGCGAGCGGACCGAGCGGAAACGCTGGCCTCTCCGTCTCACCAGCCAACTGGCTCGACTGGCAGCGCGAGAGCCGCACACTCGCGACGCTCGCCGCGTGGCGGCCGACATCGTTCATTCTGACCGGCGCCGGCGAGCCCACGCGCCTGAACGCACAAGCGGTCTCGTCGGAGTTCTTTCCGTTGCTTGGCGTACAGCCGCTGCTCGGCCGAACGCTGTCCGCCGACGATGACCGCCCGAATGCTCCGAGAGTCGTGGTTCTCAGCCATCAGCTGTGGCAGGGGCGCTTCGGTGGTGATACCCGCGTCATCGGGCGCGTCATTCAATTGAGCGACAGTCCCGCCGAAGTAGTTGGCGTGATGCCGGCGGGTTTCCGGTTCGTGCGTCAAGACATCGAGCTGTGGACGCCGTTCCAACTCGATCGCAGTCGGGCGTGGCGCGAGACGGCGGGCCGGTTCATCAACGTGGTCGGACGTCTCGATGCCGCCGCGACGTTCGGGGCGGCACAAGCGGAGATGGAAGGAATTGCCCGAACACTGGCGGCCACGCATGCCTTCAACAAGAACACCTCGGTGAAGCTGGTCTCGTTGCGTGAGGAGCTGACGGGCAAGGTCCGCAGCTCTCTGCTGGTTCTGTACGGCGCGGTCGGCGTGCTGCTGGCGATCGCGTGCTTCAACGTGGCGAACCTGCTCCTCGCCCGCGGCGCATCGCGCCGGCGCGAGATCGCGATCCGGATGTCGCTCGGCGCGGGACGTCTGGCGATCGTCCGCCAGCTGCTCGTGGAGAGCGTGCTGCTCGCGACCGCAGGCGGCGTGCTCGGCGTCGCGCTGGCGCACTTCAGCCTCGATGCGCTGATGGCGTTCGCGCCGGCGGATCTGCTCCGGGTGCCGGATTTGACCGTCGATCTTCGCGTGCTCCTGTACACGCTGGGCCTGTCGATGTTGACCGGTCTGATTATCGGCATGGTGCCCGCCCTGCTGGTGGCACGCGAGTCGATTGTCGACTCGATTCGCACGGGCGGATCGAGGCTGACGCATGCGCCGCGTATCCGGCAGGCTCTGGTCGTGTGTCAGGTCGCGATGACCGTCATGCTGCTGTGCGGTGCCGGCCTGCTCGTCCGGACTGTCCTCGCGCTGAACAGTGCGGACACCGGCTTCGACAAGCACGATCTCCTCACGATGGAAATCGCGCTGCCCCCGGCGAGGTACCCGCCGGAGCGCCGGATCCAGTACTTCCGCGAGGCCGTTGATGCCCTTCGGGCTGTCCCCGGCGTCGAGGCGGCCGCGGCCGGCAACAGCCTGGCCACGATCGGATCGCTCAGGGGAGGAACAGTGTTCCATCGTCTCGGCACGCCGCTCCTGCCGCTGAACGAACGGCCGATCGCGTCAATCCGCGTCGTGGCGCCGGCGTACTTCAGCACGCTGCGCATTCCGGTGCTGCGCGGGCGCGAGTTCACGACCGCTGATGATGCGAACCCGAGGCCGGGCTTCGTCGTGAACGACGCGTTCGCCAAAGCGTTCCTTGCGGACGTCGATCCGTTGAGCACATCCCTCAGCGTGCTGATGGAGCAGGAGAATCCGTACGTGCCGATCATCGGCGTCGTCGGCAACGTCAACGAAGGGTCGATCAGGGATCGCGCGCAGCCGACGGTGTTCTACAGCCATCGCCAGATGCCGGAAACCGTGATGACCTTGCACGCGCGCACGAGCCAGCCCGCGGCGATTGTCACGTCAGCGGTCGCTGCCGTGCGTCGGCTCGATCCGAACCTCGCGGTGACCAGAATCCGGACGTTCGAAGGCGCGCTCGCCGAGAGTCTGGCGCGCGAGCGCCTCAATGCGCTGGTCTCGGCGGGATTCGCCCTGAGCGGACTGCTGCTCGCGTCGCTCGGCCTGTATGGCCTGCTCGCGTTCCTGGTCGCGGAGCGTACGAAAGAAATCGGCATCCGGATCGCGCTCGGCGCGCAACGGGGGCGGCTGACGCGCTCGGTCGTCGGAGGAGGGCTCCGTCTCGTACTCATCGGCGCCGCGATTGGCATCGCCGGGTCGATGATTCTGCTCCGTTCGCTGAGAACACTGCTGTTCGGCGTGACGCCCAATGATCTGTCCACCTACGCAGCAGTCCTGGCGCTGCTCGGCATCGTCGCGGCGCTGGCCTCGTATGTGCCCGCCCGATGGGCCGCCCGGGTCCAGCCCCTGACGGCTCTGCGGCAGGAATAGCGGTCAACGACATTCTGGATTGCATGCTCGCCAAGGCGGACACGACGCCACGCGGCGCGCGCTGATTTTCATCGGCACCGGATCAGCTTGAACTCACTCGCACCGAACCGTACAACTCGTTTGTGAAGCTGATCACGTTTTCCGATATCGCTTCCTCTCGCGCCGTTCGCAGCAGCGCGGAAGCCGTCGGGCTCGTCCTGGCGGCGATGCGCGAGCGCGAGGGAGCGTCAGATGGTGATCACGGCATCCGCCTTCCCGACGCGGAACACATCCGGCTCAGCAGCGACGGATTCGTGTCTTTCGGCGATTCGGCGGAAGCCGCCAACCTCGATCCGGTGAACAGCGCCGCCATACTGCTGCGCCGGTTCCTGAGTCTCGACGATGGCGCTCCGGCAGATGTGCCCGGTGCTCTGCTGCTGTGGATCGCGCGCGCATCAGGGCAAATCGATCTGCCTGTGCCTTCGTACGAGGTGTTTCGAGATGCCCTGGTTCGCTTCGGGTCTTCGGAGGCGCCGGTGCTCTCTGCCGTATACCGTCGCGCCGTGAACGCCACCAGCCCCGGTGACGCGTCTTCGCCCGCCGCGGACCATTTCGAGGATTCTCCGCTTCCCACAGCGCCAGCGTCATGGGCTGGCGAAGCGTTCGAGCGCCGGACAGGGTGGGCCTCCGCGTCGGATTCGCCGGATGAGGCACGCGAGAGCGAGTTTGAACCCTTCATCGTGCCAACGCCGAGGAGGCCGGCGCCGTCCGGGCGCGTCACGATAGCGGGGGCCGCGCTGGCGGCATCGATCGCGGCAGCCGTGGCAGCGGTGATGTTCCCGCTCACGTCGAGCCGTGAGTCCACGAACAGCACGGCGGCGCGTCGTGATTGGGTGACCGTACAGACGGTGGAGCAGCGAGTGCCTGTGGATATACAGCCGCCGGCGACCCCGCGGGCCAATGCGTCGGAGCCGCGGCTCAATGAGCCGCTGCCGGCGAGCCGGCCGTTGTTGTCTTCCGCGGTACTCGGCGGTGACGTCTTCTCCCCTTCGTTCGGATCCGACGGCCGCGTGCTGCTGTTCCACGCGGGCCGCGATCGATCGGCCCTGATGCGCGCCACGTTCGATCACCCGGGAAGTCCAGCCGTGACGACCGTCCTTCGAGACGGATCGGCCAACTACCACGCGACCACCTCCCCCGATGGCGCGTGGCTCGCCTACGACTCGGATCGCGACGGCGTGCGCGCCGTCTACGTCGCCCGCGCTGATGCCAGCGCGCCCCGGAAGATCACTGGTGACGGTTACGCCGCCGTGCCGAGATGGTCGCCAGACGGCACCTGCCTCGCGTTCATCAAGGCGGAGCCCGCACGGTCAAGTGTCTGGAATGTGTGGGTCGCGAACCTCGGCACCGGCACGATCTCCCGGGTGAGCGGGCACAAAGTCGGACAGGCGTGGGGTGCCTCGTGGTTTCCGGATGGACGACGCCTCGCCTACAGCGTCGAGGACTCCCTGGTCATCGCGAACCTCGACGGCGGAACCGCGCGGGTTTTCAAAGCCCCGCGCCGCGGCCATCTCATTCGGACGCCGGCAGTGTCTCCGGACGGCACACGCATCCTGTTTCAGGTACACCGTGACGGCGCATGGCTGCTCGAGGTCGCGACCGGGCGCATGCGCCGAGTACCGAGTGATGCCGCGGCCGAAGAGTTCGCCTGGTCGCCAGACGGCCGCGTGGTGGTATTCCACACGAGACGACATGGCGGGTGGTCGGTCTGGCAGCTGCAGATGGATCCGGCGACCGGAGCCTGAAACGCGCGATCGTCCGGCTCGTGCGGGCTCGGCCTCTATCGTCCGTCGGTCCGCGCGACCTTCACGTCCCAGACGAGCCCCAGCGCCCGAAGCGTCCGGATTCCTATCCAGTTGAGATCGAGCTCGTACCAGGCCAGCCCGTGACGCGCGCTCGTCGGGTGAGCGTGGTGATTGTTGTGCCAGCCTTCGCCGAAGGTCAGCAGCGCGACCCACCAGTTGTTCGTGGAATCGTCGCGGGTCTTGAAGCGCTGGCTTCCCCACTTGTGCGTCGCGGAGTTGACCAGCCACGTTGCGTGCAGGCCGACGGTCGTGCGCAGGAAGATGCCCCACAGCACATAGGGCACGCCGCCGAACGCCAGCAGCGCGGCGCCGACGATGACGTTCGACGTCCAGTGCCAGTTCGAGAGCGCCACGTGAACGGGATCGCGGACCAGATCCGGGGCGTAGCGGGCAAGCACCGACGCATCGTGATGCAGCCCCTCGCCGGTCAGGATCCAGCCGGCATGGGCCCACCAGGTCCCTTCGCGCGGCGTGTGCGGATCGCCGTCACGATCCGAATGCTGGTGATGAATCCGGTGCGTGGCGACCCAGAAGATCGGCCCGCCTTCCAGCGCCAGCGTGCCGCACCAGGTCAGCAGGTACTCGATCCACTTGTGCGTCTTGTAGGCGCGGTGGGTCAGGAGCCGGTGGTAGGCCATCCCGATGCCGAGCATGCCGGCGACGGCGTAAAGCAGGAGCGCGGTCAGCATCGCGCCGTAGTCGACGAAAAAGAAGGCGGCGACGGCGCCGACGTGAAACGCCGACATCGCAACCGTGGTGATCGGATTGAGCCCGCTCTGATACCGGCGTCCGTATTTGAGTGTCGGCGAAGCGCTTGGCACCAGGCGACCATACCAGCCACTCGCTCCGCCGACTGTAATAGTTCTGTCGCCCGGCCCTACGGCAGGCGCAGGACCTGGCCGGGCTTGATCTTGTCCGGATCGGTCAACTGATCCTTGTTCAACTCGAAAATCTTCATATACGCCCCGGCGCTGCCCAGATGCTCCTTGGCGATCGCGCTCAGGGTGTCCCCCGACTTCACCGTATACGTCTTGGCCGCCGGCGCGCGCGCCGCCTCCGGCCCGCCGGTCACCTGGATGTCAGCGACGATGTCCTGCTGCCAGGTGGGAATCGTCTTGATCGCCATCCAGATCTCGTTCTTCTCCGCCTCGGTGGCGACGGTCCCTTTGAAATGGAGCTTGCCATCGCGTTCCTCGGCATTGCCTTGGAACTTGCCCTTCGCCGTCTGAATCGCGTACGCGTACGTATCTCTCATTCCCACAATTCACCTCCAACATCTGCTCATCAGCGTCGACACGCCGGTGTGAATCCCGGCACGCGCCACGGTGCCCGCGTCGCTCACGCTACTGTCGCTAGTCATCAAGCACGAACGTCACCATCATGTTCACCTGATACTCGGTAATCCGACCTCCCTCACAACGCACGTGCTGTTCCTTGACCCAGGCGCCACGGATGTTGCGCAGCGTCTTGGACGCCCGATTCAGTCCCTGCTGGAGCGCGTCCTCGAAGCTCTTCGAGGACGTCGCGCTGATCTCCGACACTTTGGCAACTGACATCTCTTCTCCTTCCGCGACCGGCGGCTGTTGGTCCAGCCACGACCGGCCACCGAGAATGCGTCCGACGATCGCGCACGACGTCTCGCGATCGAGCCATCGCGATTCTGATCGACGAGCGGCGACGTCGACAAAGCCAGCGTATCTCCAAATGATGGTCGTGGAATTCCCCTTTTTCCGTTGAGGTGGACCAAGGGCCAATAACGGCTCGCCGTGACCACCGTGGGACGTGACGACCGGCCGTAACAGCTGTGTCGTTCAGGCGTCGAGCAGGGCCGTCACGAACTCGCGCGTGCCCGGTGGTCCGCTGAGCTCGAGGACGATCGGGCCGCCGTCGGGTTCGGCGGTAATCACGAACCGCAGGAAGCGGCAGCAGTGACGCTCAGCCTCGACGGCGCGGGCGACCAGCGAGAACGTCTCGTCCGTCGCCGCGAACCGCAGGCGAAGTCCCTCCGGCGTCTCGTCGCATGCCTCAGCTCTGCGCCGCAGCTCCGAAAGGAGTCCCTCCTGTCGGGCTCGGAGCGCATCAGGTGTCAACGTGCAGGCAATCGGCGGGTCGGCCATGCGTGTCTCCTGAACGCCATCTTATCGAAGGCCGCCGCAACCGCCGCAAAACTGCCGCGCCGCCCGGGGCCGGCGACTGTCCAGCGCCGCAACACGCCTTCTGCGCGGCGGGTGCTCTACAATCCACCACGGTTGCGCGATCGGATCGAAGAATCCTGTCGCCGAGGAGGAATCTCATGCTGAAGGAATTCCGGGACTTCATCGCCCGCGGCAACGTGATGGATCTCGCCGTCGGCGTCATCATCGGCGCAGCGTTCGGCAAGATCGTCACCACGCTGGTCGAGGGCATTCTGATGCCTCCCATCGGCTTGCTGCTGGGGAGTGTCGATTTCTCCAGCCTCTTCCAGGTGCTCGACTCGTCGAAAGGGGTGCCGGCCTCGCTGGCGGAAGCCAAAACCAAGGGCATCCCGGTCATTGCCTATGGCCAGTTTCTCAACGACATCATCGGATTCATGATCGTCGCGCTCGCGGTCTTCCTGATCGTCAAGCAGGTGAACCGGATCAAGAGCGCGGTCGACAAGCCGGCCGCCGCGAACCCGGTGACGAAGGAGTGCCATTTCTGCGCGTCCACGATCTCGATCAAGGCGAAACGGTGCCCCAACTGCACGTCGGAGCTGGCTGCCGCAGCAGGGCGAGCGTAACGGACGACGTCATGACGCGATCATTCAGCTGCTATCCACGGCGGGATTTCTTCAGGGCGATCCTCGCCGGAGCGGCTGGCGCGCTCACCCTCGATCGTGGCCTCGGCGAGCGGCTGTGGGCGGCACAGACCCGGCGGCGGGTCACGGTCGGCGGCCGCCCGATCCGGGTGATCGACGTTCACGCGCATTGCGTCATTCCGATCGCCGAGATCGTCCAGGGCACTCCGCTCGCCGGCCAGGGCGGCGGTGGCGGCAGCAACATCCTCGGGCCGCGTCGTCTGCAGGTGATGGACGAACAGGGTGTCGACGTTCAAGCGCTCAGCATCAATGGCTACTGGTGGTACGCGGCCGACCGGGATCTTGCCCGCCGGATCGTGCGGGCACAGAACGAGGGGCTCGCGAAGTGGGTGGCGGCGCATCCGGATCGCTTCGTCGCGATGGCCTCTGTGGCGCTGCAGCATCCGGGTCTGGCGGCCGAGCAGCTCGAGGACGCCACGCGGCGTCTGGGCCTGCGAGGCGTCTCGATCGGCGGCCACGTGAACGGCGAGGATCTGTCACTCCCGAAATACGATCCGTTCTGGGCCAAGGCGGCGGAGCTCGGAGCGCTGGTCTTCATGCATCCGGGCGGCGCCCGCAATCTCGTCAAAGCCGACGCGCTCGGCGGCCGCGGCGACCTCGGCAACGTCATCGGCAATCCTCTCGAAACGACCTACTTCCTCACCCGCCTGATGTTCGACGGCACGCTGGACAAGTTTCCCGGTCTTCGGGTCTGCGCGGCGCACGCCGGCGGCTACCTGCCGTCCTATCTCGGCCGGACCGAGGCGGCCTGCACCGTTCGCGGCGACGCGAACTGCGCGAACAAGAAAAAGCCGAGCGAGTACCTGCGGTCGCAGATTGTCATCGACACCATGGTGTTCTCCGAGGAAGGGCTGCGGCACCTGGTCGCCGAGGTCGGGGTGTCCCAGATCGTCTACGGCACCGACGTGCCATTCACCTGGCCGGTCACGGTGGACCTCGTCCTTGCCGCGCCGTTTCTGAGCGATCCGGAGAAAACGGCGATCCTCGGCGGCAACCTGGCGAAGCTGCTCAAGATCGAGGGCTGAACCCCTGATCGCGGCGTGAGCTGTCTTTGCCGCGACTTGCGCATTCGTCAACAGGCGGCGCGATCCGACCGCCGGACACGCGCACCGTCGCGCAAGCAGCGGCAAGGTCCGCCAGGAGGTTGCTGTCGTGGCTGTCGATCATCCCGATCTGTTGACTCGCCTCTCGTGCCGGGTCTGGGGCCATCACGTTGACAACCATGTCTTCGAAGCCACCGCGACGGCGGCGCGTGAGTGCCGCTGCGGCGCGCCCTATCTCGCCGAGGACGCAGCGGCGTTGACGCGGGTCCGTCATACGCTGTCCTGTTTTCTCGGGCATCACACTTACAAACGGCTGGCCGATCGCGGGAGCTATCACGAATACGTGTGCGTCCAGTGCGGCCATCCCCTGCTGTTCCGGGCTGACCGCGACCCATACACCGCCGCCGGGCAATTCACGAAGAAGGTTCGCTACCTCTGTGGACTCTTCGGACACCGGGTCGTCCGCGCCGGAGGCCGGCACGGCCTGGTCGAATATGCGTGCCACTGCGGGCACTCGTTCCTTCGATCCGAGGAAGGTCTGTCGAAAATCCGTCACCCGATGATCTGCGTCGTGGCTGGCCACTGGATTCGATTCTTCGCGACGCGCGACTCGTTTTCGGAATACATCTGCCGTAATTGTGGCCACCCCTTCTGCTTTGCCAACTCGCGGTCTCGAGCGCGACATGGAGATCCGGGACTCGACGATTTGCATCACGTGGGCATGGGCCGCACGGTGTTCGATCGATCATCACGCTCGTCGCGCAGCGCCTGACGGTGACGCCGTCGTCAGCGTCGCCGATCTTCCGCCCTGAAGGCTTGTTAATTCGCATTTGTGGCGATTGCCGCTATTTTCAGCGACAGCCACGTCCTTCCGGCTATAAGCCGGAAGCCACGAGTGGATGAATTCACACGCTCTGAAGGCGGAAGCCACGGACACTCCTCCGCAACGTGGCATACACTTGCGCGTCGACCGGAGGGGCGAATGATCACGAAGGCGTCCGCCGTAATCGCGTTGCTGGTGATACTGGGAACCCATATGCCCGCCCAGCAGTTCCCGCCCGGATACGTGGATCCCGCGCCGCTCCTGGCGGCCGCCGCGCACGAGATCGGCGAAGCCAATCTGAAGTGCATCACGTTCGCCGGCACCGGATATGGCGCCGCGGTCGGCCAGACGTTCGAGAATGCGGTCAACGTGGACTGGCCGCGCATCGATGCGTTGGCCAATTACACGCGCAGCATCAACTGGGAGGCCGGGACGAGCAAGGAGACCTTCGACCGTAAGCCGGGGTTGAATCCGGCGTCATGGAAGTACGGTCTGGGCTGGCAGGGGGGCACGCCCACGCAGAAGGCGGCGCGCCAGACGCACATCGTCAATGGCCGATCAGCCTGGCACATCGACGGCGATGGCGAGCCGGTGCCCGTGGCGCCGGAGCTTGCCGACTTGTATCAGCTGGATCTGTGGCTCAACCCTCCCGGATTCCTCAAGGCCGCCCGTCTGCCAGGCGCGAACCCCGTTGCGTTCTGGCGGTGGGAACAGCTCGAGAAAGGCCGGGATGGCAACGTGGTGCGGCCGGAGAAGGTCCACGTGGTCGCCATCACCATGCTCGGGAAATACCGCGTCGACGCGACGATCAATTCACAGAACCAGATCACCCGAATCAAGACCACGGTCAGCGAGCCCGCCCTCGGCGACTTCAACATCGAGCACGAGTCCACCAACCAGATGTCCTTCGGCAACGTGAAGTGGCCCGTCGCGTGGCATTCGCATCACGGCTGGGACGACAACTGGCAGTTCTATCGTCAGAGCACCGGCCACAACGGCTACGGCGGCACGTTCCCGACCGTGCAGCCGAACGTGTGCGGCGATCCCGTTCCGGTGCCCGCGCAGGTGGCACAGGCGAGAAGCACGGCTTCGCTGACGATCGACAAGATGGCGGACGGTGTGTACCTGTTCGGCGGCGGCCCCGCCAACAGCTACATGGTGGAGTTCAGCGATTTCGTCGCGGTCTTCGAGGCGCCCGGCAATGAAGAGCGGAGCCTCGCCGTGATCGAGGCCGTGGCGAAGCTCGCCCCTGACAAGCCGATTCGCTGGCTGATCAGCTCTCATCCCCACTTCGACCACATCGGCGGCCTCAGGACGTATCTTCACATCGGCGCCACAATCGTGGCGCACATGAAGAACCTCGCATTCCTGAATCGCGATGTCCTGAGCTACGAGCCGCGGACCGTCGCGCCGGACATCGTGTCACGCTGGCCGCCGACCGAGCTCTCGGAGGGGTACAACTACGAGGGGGTCCAGGAAAACTACGTCATCACCGACAACCGCCGGATCCTCCGCGTCTACTACGTGCAGCCGCTCCAGCACGTGGAAGGCATGCTGATGGCGTATCTGCCCGCCGAACGCATCGCGTTTCAAGCCGATCTCTTCGACACCCACGAGCCGCCGCGGATCGCGCAGCTGCCAGCGATGCGCACGCTCGCCAATCAGGTCGCGCGGATGAAGCTGGAGGTCGAGACGCTGGCGCCGGTCCACGGAAAGCCGGTGCCGTGGACTACGTTCCAATCGGCATTGAAGGCGCTCACCGGTCCGAGCCGCTGACCGCATCTATAATCCCGCCATGCACGCTTTCAGACGACCCGCCGCTCTGGTTGCCGCGCTCGTGATCTCGGCCGCGGCCCTCTCGTCGCAGGCTCAACCCCGCGAACCGCTGACGATCATGTCGTTCAACATCCGCTACGGCACGGCCAAAGATGGCGAGAATGCGTGGACGGCACGGCGAACGATGCTGTTCGACGTCATTCGAGAGCAGCGCGCCGACCTGATCGGGCTGCAGGAAGCGCTCGACGAACAGATCGCCGAGATCGCCGCGGCCGTTCCCGGCTACGCGACCGTCGGCGTTGGCAGAGACGATGCGCGAAACTCGGGGGAGTTCTCCGCGATCCTGTTCAGACAGGATCGGTTTCGCGTGGCCGAGGCAGGCACGTTCTGGTTTTCGGACACGCCTTCGGTGCCGGCATCGAAGTCCTGGGGCAACAACATCACGCGGATCTGCACCTGGGCGCGCTTCACCGACCGGGACGGCCGGGCCTTCTGGCACTTCAACGTGCATCTGGATCATCAATCACAGCCGTCGCGCGAACGCAGCACGGAATTGCTGCGACAGCGCGTGGAGTCCCGCGCGTTTCCCACCGAGCCGGTGATCATCACCGGCGACTTCAACGTCGGCGAGGCCAATCCGGCCATCGTGACGCTCACCGGCGGGCTCAAGCGGGAAGGATCACCGCCGTTCCTGGACACATTCCGTGTCCGGTATCCGGAAGAGCTCGAAGTTGGCACGTTCACCGGCTTCAAGTTCGGCGCGACAACCGGGGAGAAGATCGACTACGTCCTCGTCCAGCCCGGCACCGACGTCATGCATGCCGAGATCGTGCGCACGAGTCGTGACAACCGGTATCCGTCGGACCATTTCCCGGTCGTGGCTCGCGTTCGGCTCACCGACAGGTAGTAGGCGATCGCGAATCAGCTCCGCATTCAGACCTCGACCCAATCGAGCGTCCGCTGGACGGCCTTCTGCCATCCGGCGTACGCCGCGTCCCGGCGATCCGCGCTCCACTCGGGATCCCACTGCCGGTCTTTCTTCCAGTTCTGCCGCAGATCGTCGAGATCCTTCCAGAAGCCGGTCGCCAGGCCCGCCGCGTACGCCGCGCCGAGCGCGGTCGTCTCCGACACCACCGGACGGACGACCGGCACACCCAGCACATCGGCCTGCAGCTGCATCAGGGTGTTGTTGACCGTGGCGCCGCCATCGACCTTCAGCACCGCGAGCTGCACGCCGGAGTCTTTCACCATCGCGTCCAGGACATCGCGGGTCTGATAACAGATCGCCTCGAGCGTCGCGCGCGCCAGGTGGCCCTTCGTGTTGAATCGGGACAGCCCGACAATCGCGCCGCGCGCGTCCGACCGCCAGTGCGGCGCGAACAATCCCGAGAACGCCGGCACGAAATACATGCCGCCGTTGTCAGGGACGGACACCGCCAGCGCTTCGATCTCCGCCGCGGAGCCGATGATGCCGAGCTGATCGCGCAGCCATTGCACCGCCGACCCGGTGACGGCAATCGACCCCTCGAGCGCATAGATCGCGTCCGCCGCGCCGATCCGGTAACAGACCGTCGTCAGCAGTCCGGCGTTGGATGGGACGATGTCGCGGCCGGTGTTGAGGAGCATGAAGTTGCCGGTACCGTAGGTATTCTTGGCTTCGCCCGGTCTGACGCAGACCTGCCCCACCGTGGCCGCCTGCTGATCCCCCAGATCACCGCTCAGCGGAACTTCGCCGCCGAGAGGCCCGGTGCGTCGAGTGAATCCGTAGAAACTTCCGTCCGAAGACGACCGGATGGCGGGCAGCATCTGGCGCGGGACCCCGAAAATCTTCAGCAGCTCGTCGTCCCAATTGAGCGTGCGCAGGTCCATGAGCATCGTGCGGCTCGCATTGGTGACGTCGGTGACATGCGCGCCGCCATCGGTCCCGCCGGTGAGGTTCCAGATGACCCAGGTGTCGATATTGCCGAACACGGCCTCCCCACGGAGCGCGGCATCCCGGACGCCGTCGACGTTGTCGAGAATCCATTGGAGTTTGGCGCCGGAAAAGTACGTCGCCGGCGGCAGGCCGGTGCGGGCGCGGATGAGCGCCGCCGAGGCGGAATCCAGCGCCGACACGATCCGATCGGTGCGCGTGTCCTGCCAGACGATGGCGTTGTACCAGGGGCGGCCCGTCTTCGGATTCCAGACCACGGTGGTTTCGCGTTGGTTGGTGACGCCGACCGCCGCCAGGTCCGCGGCCGACAGCCCGCCGGCATTCATCGCACCGGCGATCGATTCATTCGTGCGTGCGGCGATCTGCAACGGATCGTGTTCCACCCAGCCGGGCCGCGGCAGGATCTGATCGTGCTCCACCTGATGGCGTGCGACTTCCTGTCCCTGCCGGTCGAACACCATGAAACGCGTGCTCGTAGTCCCCTGATCGAGCGCGCCGACGTAACGCATAGACGGATCCTCCGAAGAGATTCCAACACCAACGAGCCAGACCGTCGCCGCTGATGACCGATGTGAGCCGGGCGCAGACCGCGTCAGAACCCGATCATGAAATACAGTCCGGCGCCGAGCGCACCTCCAACGACGGGTCCGACGACCGGGATCCAGGCGTACTCCCAGTCAGAGCCTCCCTTGCCCGGGATTGGGAGCAAGGCATGTGCGATTCGCGGCGCGAGGTCGCGCGCAGGATTGATGGCGTAGCCGGTTGGCCCGCCGAGCGACAGTCCAATCCCCAGGACGAGCACGCCGACGAGGAGCGGCTGCAGGCCGCGACTGAAGACGAACGAGAGATCGACGTCGCCGGGCTTCGACAACGTCTGCGCATTCGCCGCGATGGCGAGAATGCCGAAGAGGAGCACCGCGGTCCCGATCGCTTCGCCAATCAGATTGCCGGTGGTGTTGCGAATCGCCGGTCCGGTCGCAAAGACGGCCAGCTTGCCTCCGGGATCGGGCGTCACCTCCCAGTGCGGCAGATACATCAGCCAGACGAGGACGGCGCCGGCGAACCCGCCGACCATCTGCGCGGCGATGTATCCCGGCACATCCGCCCACGGAAAGCTTCCAATTGTTGCCAGGCCGAGCGTGACCGCCGGATTCAGATGTGCGCCGCTGATTCTTCCGACGGCATACACGGCGATCGCGACGGCGACGCCCCACCCCACCGTAATGACGATCCAGCCAGCGTTGTTGCCTTTCGTGCGGCTCAGCACGACGTTGGCCACAACGCCATCACCAAGCAGGACCAGAAGAGCAGTGCCCAGGGCTTCCGCGAGCAGTGTTTGCATGGGGCGAATCTTGGATGGCGCGCCGCACAGGTGTCAAGGGCACGCAGGCGGCACGCGTCCCGCTGAAGGCGCGCGGCGGGCCCGCAGTCTCTCGCATGCGCTCGCGAAGTCAGCGTGGGTATTGGAATTAAGATGATCGTCACGTGGCGAGACTGACGGCGTTCGCGGGCGAAGAGTTCGATGTCGTGGTAATCGGCGGCGGCATCGTCGGATGCGGAATCGCGCGGGACGCGGCCATGCGCGGGCTCCGCGTCGCGCTGGTGGAAAAAGGGGATTTCGGCGCCGGCACGACGTCGGCGTCGACGCGGATCGTTCACGGTGGTCTTCGCTATCTGCAGATGCTCGACCTCCGGCTGGTCCGGCTGGACCTCCGTGAGCGAGAAACGTTGCTGCGAATCGCCCCGCATCTCGTCAAGCCCCTCGAATTCTTCATTCCCTTTTTCAGCGACGATCCCGCCTCGCGTTGGACGCTGCGGGTGGGACTGGCGCTGTACGATGCGCTCAGCTTCGACAAATCACTGCCGTCGCGCCGGTGGCTCTCACCAGACGAGGTGCGTGGGATGGAGCCGGCGTTGACACGGCCGGATCTCCGCGCGGCCGCCTCGTATTACGACGCCAGGGTCGATTCGCCGGAACGTCTCGCCCTGGAGAACGTCCTGGACGCCGAAACGCACCACGCCACCGTGCGGAATTACTGCGAAGCCATTGGCACGGTGATGCGGCACGGGCGCGTTGCGGGTCTCGTTGTCCGCGACCTGCTCGAACAAACGGAAGCACGTATCGCCAGCCGGGTCGTCGTCAATGCGACCGGCGCGTGGGTGGACAGAGTCACTAACAGGCTGACGTCGGGCCGTTCGACCGCGCTGCGGACGACGAAGGGCGTTCACATTGTCTGCCCGCCGATGACGCGGCAGGCGCTGGTCCTGTTCTCGAAGGTCGATCGCCGCCTGCTGTTTGCCATCCCACGCGAGGACCTGACGTGGATCGGAACGACCGACACCGATTACACGGGAGATCCGTCCGATGCGCGTGCCACGCACGCGGACGTCGAGTACATTCTCGAGTCTGTGAGCGGCGTGTTTCCGGCACTCGGGCCCGAGGACGTGCTATACACGACGGCCGGCGTGCGCGCGCTGGTCCGGCGTGCAGGAACCGAGTCGTCTGTGTCGCGAATGCACCGGATCGTCGATGGCGCGCCACTGTCCCCTCCAGGAATGATTTCCGTGCTCGGCGGCAAAATCACCGGCTACCGCGCCATCGCTGAGGAGGTCACCGACCTCGTCTGCCGGCATGTCGGAGCTTCGAACCGGCGGTGCGGGACCGCGGAGACGCCGCTCCCGGGTGGAGCACCGCGTGCGCCGGCCGGTTCTGAACCCGAGGAAGTTCGCGCCCCCGTTACATCCCGCCTCTACGATTTGTACGGGTCGAGATCGACAGACGTTCTCGCGCTCGCAGAGGCGCGTCCCGACCTCGCGCGGCCGCTTTCACCGAATTATCCGGATATCGCGGCACAGGTCGTGTTCAGCGCGAGACACGAGCACTGCGTGCATCTGTCCGATTTCCTCAAACGCCGTACGCTGCTCGGGTCCTCGAGGGATCAGGGATGGGATGCTGCGGCGCCGGCGGCTGCGCTGATGGCATCCGAGCTCGACTGGGCGGAAGCACGAACACGACAGGAAATCGAATCGTATCGCCGCGAGATCGCGACCTCGCGGGCGTTCAGGGATGAAACATGAGAGAACGATTCCAGGCTGGCCCTCGGCGCCCGTGGCTTGCAGGCGTTGCCCTCCTGCTCTGCACCGTCAGCGTCATCGTCACCGACACCCTGGCTCAGTCGAGCCGCAAGATGCTGGTGGCACACCGTGGCGCATCGGCGTACGCGCCCGAGCACACGATTGCGGCGTACAAGCTCGCGATCGAACAAGGCGCTGACTACGTCGAGCAGGATCTGCAGATTTCCAAGGACGGTGTTCTCGTCTGCCTGCACGATCTCACCCTCGAGCGGACGACAAACGTCGAGGAGGTCTTTCCCGACCGTGCGGCGACCGTGGACGGACGCCCCACGTGGAATGTGTCCGACTTCACCCTGCAGGAATTGAAGCGGCTCGATGCCGGCTCGTGGTTCAAACCCGGGTTCAAAGGTGAACGGATTCCCACGTTCCAGGAAGCCATCGATGTCGTCCGGGGCAAGGCAGGCATCTACCCGGAGACGAAGGAACCCGAGGTGTACGGCGCCAGGGGGTTCGACATGGCCGCGCTGACGCTCGCGGTGCTGGCGAAGAATGGCCTGGATCGTCCGGGAAGCGATCCGAAGACACCCGTCATCATTCAGTCGTTTTCCGCCGACAGCCTGCGGCTGATGCGCAAGGCCGGATCGACCCTGCCGCTGGTGTTCCTGATCAGCAACCTCGACAAAGGGGCGCCACGATGGCTTACCGACGCGGGGTTGAAGATGGTGCGGGAGTTCGCGGTGGGGATCGGCCCGGCGAAAGCGCTCGTCACCGCCGACCCGACGATCGTCTCCCGTGCTCACGCCGCAGGGCTCACCGTCACGCCCTACACGTTCCGCACGGGAGCGACGCCCGATGGCATGACGGTCCGTCAGGAGATGGCCGACTTCCTCTTCCGCCTCGGCGTCGACGCGCTCTTCACGGACAATCCCGACCAGTTCCCGCGCTGAACGCGTCAGCTCGGGCGGACGCCGAGAAGCTGCTGGATCTTTTCGCTGAACGTGCTCGTCAGCAGGCCGTCGGGGTCGAACTCGCGGCGCGTCTCGAGAAACTCCCGGATGTCCGGATAGGACCGCTCGAGCTGATCGCCCGTGTAATGCACCTGATACGGCAGGAAAAAGCGGCCGCCGGCCTGGAGACAGAGATCGATCAGGCTTCGCGTGAGTGCCGCCATGCGCCTGGTGCCGTCCGCATCGGTCGTTTGATTGAGATACAGCACCACGGCCAGCATGTGATCCGACGGGGCGTAGGTCAGGAAGTTGTCTTCCTTCCGCACCACCCGAACCGAGGCGTTCAGCAGGTTGGCGTCGGACGCGCGGATGATGCCGCGCATCCCGTCGATGAAGGCGACGAACCGATCCTGCGGGATGAAGTACTCGTGCAGGATGTCGGTCTCGTACGGCAGACTGTTGCGCAGGTACGGCACCGAGTCGTGCATCGGATCGTTGCGCGACACGAAGCACGCCTCTCCCTCCGCGAGCGCCTGGTTCCGGCTCACCGTGCAGGACTCGATCAGCGGTTCGATGCGCTTCTCGGCGAACCACTTCAAGCGCATCGCCATCGCCCCGTGCTTGGACAGGTTGAAGACGAGGCGGCGCAGCTTGATCTGACGGACTTCACCGAGCGGGTGAATCAGCGCGTCTTTCGCGTCCACCTGGCGATAGACATAGAGAAGCATCTCGTCGAGCAGCGACCCGGGGCTGGTCGACAGGTGGCCGTACATGAGCCCATACGACGGCTCGGGCAGCAGCCGCCTCGTGAGTGCCGGCACGAAGTCGCGGTAGGTCATCGTCTCGCGTTCCGAGCGATAGACGACGTTGGGCGTGACGTCCAGATCGGCATCGAGGATGACGCCAAACAGTCCGTAGCCGCCGACCACGAGATTGAAGAGCCGGGGATTCTCGCTGCGGCTGACGGTCCTGATGGTGCCATCCGCGAGCATGACCCGCATCGCGCGAATCGTCCCGCCGACCGATCCGGCGCGATGATCCATGCCGTGCGCGTTGACGGAAATCGAACCGCCGACCGTGAAGATGTCGGTCGACTGCATCGCCTTCACGGCAAAGCGCGGATGCAGCTGCAGCTGGATGTCGTGCCAGGTCGCGCCGCTCTGGACCGTGACCGTCCCGGCCTGCTCGTCGAGCGCAATCCGGTTGAACCCGGTCATGTCGAGGATCACGGCGTTCCGCGCGAACGCGTGACCGCCCATGCTGTGCTTCACGCCCGCAACCGATACACGCAGGCCGCTGGCCTTCGCAAACGCCAGCGCCGCGCGCACGTCGCCCTCGGTGCGCACCCTGACGACGCCGTGAACGGGCGTCCGGCTCAAGCAGCTCGCGTCGTTGACCGTGCCGCCGCGCTGCGACCACGGCAGGTTGGCAGCCGTGGCCAGCTCCATCGGCGCCGCCGGAGCCGCGTTCGCGTCGGGCTCGACCGGCGGGCAGTCCTTCGGCGCGACCGGATCCGCCGCGAGCTCGGCCGCCCGGCGGATCGGATAGATCGCGGCAACCAGCGCAATCGCCGCGGCGATCAGCAGCCGTTTCACACGGCGCCCGACCCGCGGGCGGGCGCCGTCAGTAGTCATAGAGGTGCTCGATCACCGCGCGCTCTTTGGCGAGGTGATCGCTGACCTCGCGCAGCGCGGAGACGGGAATCGTGAACACGAGCCGCTGCATGGTGGGATCGGTGATGATCGATGTCGACGCAATCAGCCGCGCCTGCGGAACCGTCACCGACATGCCGCGCCGCGCCAGCACGGTGATGAGAATGTCGTCGTTCCCGGCAATGTCCACGAATCGCACGCCGAGCGCATTCATGGCGAGCGCGGCTTTCGTGAATTCCTCGTAGCGCGGCAGCGTGACGAGGTATTCCCGCGGCCCGAGCGGCTTCACCGGCTTGACGCGGGTGTCGGCGAACACCTCGGACGTCGCGTTCGCAATCCTGGCATGGATGCGAAGGTCCTCTGCCCCATACGCGGCCCCCGACACCTTGCCGAGGACCCAGCCATACACCGCCTTCGCGCCGTACTCCATGGACAGCACCATCCGGCGCTCGATCTTGCGGATTTTGTTCGGACCACTGAGCGGAGTTTCCCGCCACAGCGCCGTCAACCGCGAGCCGAAGGGAAACTCGTACCACGGAACGGTGTGCATGAACGTGCCGTACTCCCTCGCGACGCGGCGGGCGAACGCATCCTCAGGCGTGTCCGTGGACGAGATCCATTCTGTCAGCCGGCCGATCGTGTTCTCATAAGCAGCCTTGATCGTGTGCTCGATCGTGAAGCTCGCGCCAATGATGCCGAGCATGGCGTGGTAGCCGCCCTCGAACGGATACTCCCGCTTCGTCACCGCACACACGGCCGAATAGTGACCCCAATACTGCCGAACGGCTCCGACGTAGGGAAAGGCGCTCGGCGGCCGCTGCGCGATGAACGCCGCGTACTCGTCGGCACTGTAGACGATGTACCACTCGGGGAGCGTGAGGTAGGTGAAGACCTCGGCACGGCGATAGCCGGGCAGGCCGTCGGCGCCCGGCGGCAAGGCAGGCGCGGCCGCCGCCGTCCCGTTGCCGTAGCACCGCGTGCCGATGAATACCGTGGATCCCAGCGCCACGATCCCTACCCACACGACGAACACCCGCAGCAGGGTCCGGATGACGCCGCGCCAGCGCTTCTTCGGCGCTCCGTTCGACGTCTTGCCCGTCCGCTTGTGTAGACGCGGGAGACCGCGCCGCTTCTCGCTCGTCACATCGCCAAGGCCGGACGGGCCTCGCCGGGCTTCCTGATGCCGATGATGAGCGCGAGCGTGGCGAGCACGATGTGCGGAAGGTTCAGCAGCCAGTTGGTCAGGCTGAAGTCCGGACCGCCAGGTCCGAGCCTGAACACGGACAGGTCGAGCAATCCCCGGCTCATGGTCATCCCGACGATCGCGTCGAGGTTGTAGAGCACGCCAATCACGACGAAGTACGAGGGGAGCCAGGCGTGCCCGCGCCACGCGATGAGTGCCCCCGCGATTCCCGACAGCAGGTGCACGAGGTCATCGATCGGATCGATCCGGAACAGGCCGAACAGCCGGTCCTGATCGTCGGTGAATCCCGGGGTATGGCAGATGATGAAGATGCCGAGGAACCCGCCGGTGTACCACCACGCGAGCTTGCGCAACGTCCGGGAGGAACCAGTCGCCATGAGGGCCGAATTATAGCCGCGCGGAGCGGCGCGCGGCTGAAAAGCAGGAGCCCGGCTACCGAGGCCGGCTCTATACTCTGGGCCATGCGGTTCACACGGCTTTTTTCCCTGCATGGCACTGGTTGGTCGCACGACGTTTCCGCTCGCAGGCCACGGGCAGGACGGTTGAGACAGGCCGCGATATCCGCCGCCCTGGTCGCGACCGCGACCGTGCTCGTCGCGGAGCAGGCCGCCTCGACGCGGCCGTATTTTCCCGCCCGCGGCGAGTGGCGCAGGCAGGATCCGGCCGCCGCCGGCTTCGACAAGGCGAAACTCGATGCGGCGGTCGCATTCGCCGTGGCGCACGAGAATCCGGACACGAAGGATCTCGCCGTCGCCATTCCCAACCAGTTCCGGAACGAAGCCCCTTACAACACGCTGATCGGACCAACGCAGCCGCGCGGCGGCGCCAGCGGCATCATCGTTCGGCACGGGTCGGTCGTGGCGGAATGGGGTGACACGGCGCGCGCGGACATGACGTTCAGCGTCACCAAGACCTTTCTTTCGACCGTTGTCGGCATCGCGTTCGATCGCCGGCTGATTCGGGACGTCAACGATCGGGTCGCCGGATACATGCCGAAGGACTCGGAGCTGTTCACCGCCGAGCACAACGCCCCGATCACCTGGGATCATCTGCTGCGCCAGACGAGCGACTGGTACGGAACGCTGTGGGGAAAGCCCGACTGGGCCGACCGGCCGCCGCGCGGGCAGACTCCGGAGCAGTGGGCGAAGCGGGAGCTGCACGCACCCGGCACGTTCTACAAGTACAACGACACGCGCGTGAACGTCCTCGCGCTCGCGGCCCTTCACGTGCTCAAGCAGCCGCTGCCCGAGGTGTTGAAGCAATCGATCATGGACCCGATTGGCGCCTCGAACAGCTGGCACTGGGAGGCCTACGACAACGCCTCGGTCACCATCGACGGCAAGACGATGAAGTCGGTGACCGGTGGCGGGCACTTCGGCGGCGGCATGTTCATCGGCGCCTACGACATGGCGCGGTTCGGATACCTCTTTCTGCGCAACGGCAAGTGGACCGACCGTCAGCTCATTTCGGAGAAATGGATTGCGATGGCCAGGACGCCGGGCACGGTGAATCCCGGCTACGGCTTCATGAACTGGTTTCTCAACAACCCGCAGAAACAGCCGGACGGCAGCTCTGGCCCGCTCCCCTTCCCCTCGGCGCCGCGGTCCGCGGTCACGTTCCAGGGCAACGGCGTCAACGTGATCTACATCGATTGGGAGCACGATCTCGTCGCCGTGGTCAGGTGGATGGATACCAATCGCACGCTCGATCAGTTCCTCGGTCAGGTGCTCGCATCGATCTCGACGGCGAAGACCTCGACGAAATAGCACCCCGGGCCGGCGCGTACGCGCGAAAGCGTTGCAGCTGGCGTGAAATTGAACATCGGCCGGCAGGACGCAATAATAGTGGGCGCCCTTGACCACCCTCCAACTCGTCCGCGCTGCTTTCACGTTCGTAGCCGCCGTGCTCGCCAGCGCATGGCTGATCGCCGCACCCGGGATGCCTCAGGCCGCGCCGCAAGTTCGGACCGAGACCATTCCGGGAACGCTCGTGAAGTTCGAGATGGTGCCCGTGCCGGAAGGCACGGTCGCACTCGACGGCAAGGCGGTCAAGGTCGACGCATTCTTCATCGGTCGAACCGAGGTGACGTGGGACATGTTCGACGTGTTCGCGCTGGGCCTCGACGCGAAGACCGCCGGCGCGGCCGATGCGACGACCAGACCGTCCCAACCCTACGGCGCTCCGGACTACAACTGGGGACACAACGGCTTTCCGGTGATCAGCGTCACGCAGCATGCGGCCGAGGAGTTCTGCAGATGGCTGTCGGCCCGAACCGGCAGGACGTTCCGGCTGCCGACCGAGGCCGAATGGGTACGCGCGGCCGAGCTCGCGGCCGGACCGAAATCAACGCCGGCGAACCGCGAGGCGATGACGTGGCACGAGGGGAACGCGAAAGGCACGACCCACGCCGTCGGCAAGCGAACGCCGGACGCACTCGGACTCCACGACCTGTTCGGGAATGCCACCGAATGGGTGGCGGCAGGCGGCGATCGGTTCGTCACGCGCGGCGGCTCGTTCCGCAACCGGCTCGACGCGACCGGACCGGCGGCGCGCATTCCATACGACATCTCGTGGCAGGAACGTGATCCGCAGCTCCCGAAGAGCAAGTGGTGGTTGTCGGACGGACCATTCGTGGGGTTCCGGCTGGCGGGATCGGCGAAATGAGCAGGATCGGCGTTCAGTAAGGAGATCACTTTCATGACTGACCAGTCTTCACCCATCACCCGGCGGACGTTCGTGCAGGCCACGACCGCGGCCGCGGCGGCGATGATGTTCCCCAGCGGCGTTCGCGCGCAGGGTTCCGACGTGATTCGCGTAGGCGTGGTCGGCACCGGCGGCCGCGGAACCGGAGCGATCGGCGACATCCTGCGATCGGCGGACGGCGTCGCCATTACGGCGCTCGGCGATCTGAATCCGGATCGGCTCGAGCAGTCGCGAATCGAGCTCGATCGGCAGGCCGCGAAGGATCCGGCGTTCGCGGCGAAATACAAGGCCGGGTTCAAGGTGGCCGGCGACCACGTCTACACGGGCTTCGACGCCTACAAACGGGTGCTCGCGGCCGACATCGACCTCGTGATCCTGGCCACGCCGCCAGGATTCCGGCCGGCCCATCTCGCGGCGGCGGTCGCCGCCGGCAAGCACGTGTTCACGGAGAAACCGGTCGCGACCGACTCGGTCGGAATCCGTTCCGTGCTGGCGACCTACGAGGAGGCCATCAAGAAGAAGTTGGCGATCGTCGCCGGCACGCAGCGGCGTCACCAGGCCGAGTACCTCGAAGCCATCAAACGCGTGACCGACGGCGCGATCGGCGACGTGCTCGGCGGCCAGGTCTACTGGAACCAGGGGGCGCTCTGGAACCACGCGCGGCAGCCGAACTGGTCAGACACCGAGTGGCAAATCCGCAACTGGCTCTACTTCGCCTGGCTGTCCGGCGATCACATCGTCGAGCAGCACGTGCACAACATCGACGTCGCGAACTGGGTGCTCGGCAGCCATCCGATCCGGGCGGTCGGCGCTGGAGGCCGGCAGCAGCGAACCGATCCGAGGTACGGGCACATCTACGATCACTTCGCCGTCGACTTCGAGTATCCGAAGGGCGTGCACGTGATGAGCATGTGCCGGCAGATTCAAGGAACGGCGGGCCGCATCGGGGAGAACTTCATCGGACCGAAGGGAACCTTCGATACGCATCAGTCGATCATCAAGATCACGGGCGCGAGTGCCTGGACGTATCAGCGTCCCGAGAAATCAGTGAGCCCGTACGTGCAGGAGCATACCGATCTGATCGCGAGCATCCGCGGCGGCAGGCCGCTCAACGAGCTGAAGCAGGTGGCAGAGAGCACACTGTCCGCCATCATGGGTCGCGAAGCCGCGTACACCGGTCAAGAGCTCACGTGGGACGAGGTGTTGAAGGCCGATCTCGACCTGCTGCCGCCGCAGGTCACGTTCGGTCCGCTGGAGGTGCCGCCAATCCCGATGCCGGGCGTCACGAAGCTCAATCGCAAGTGGAACGGCTAGGGAGTCGAGGAGCCATGACCGGGTGCCCGGCCCCCGCTTGCGGGTGCGCGCTTGCGGGCGCGAGCACTCGGTAAACTGCCCCGAATATGGATTCTGCAATCCGGCCGTCAAATCTGTAAGATCCAGTCCGCGTCCCACCACATAAATCCAGCGATCTCAAGGATTTCATTCGGTCCACAGGTTGCACGGCTGGCCCGTGATTACCAGCTCCTCGACGATGGATTTCCAGACCTTCGCCTCCAAAGAAACCTCGGCCCTCATCAAGCAGCTGCTCGCAACCCAGTCTGGAGCGGCGCTTCAGCAATTTCATGCGGTTCGCGAAGCGCTCGATGCGGCGGCGCGCGCGCTCGCCACTCCCGCGCATCTGGACCAGGAGATTCAAGAGCTGGTCGGCAGACTCACCGGGGCGGCGGAAGCCGAGATTCGGCGGATCCGTGAAGAGGCCAACGCGGCGCTCGAGGTCGGCCGCGCCGATCTGCACGCGCAGCACGCGGAGTACCAGAAAGTCTCGGCAACACTCGCCAGGACCGACGCCGAAGCGGCGATTCTGCGCAGCGAACTGCAGACGGCCCACGAGCGGACCGAGTCGGCTGAGCGGGATCTGGCCCTCACGGTCGACGCACACACGGAAGTCGAAGCGGCTCTGCGCAGGCTCGAAGGGGAATTGAAGCACGCGCACCAGGTCAAGGCCGGCCTGGACGCGGATCTGCTGCAGGCGCATTCGACGATCGAACACCTTCTCGCGGACGTCGAGCAGCTTCGCAGCCTGGCCGACCATCAGGCGGCCGAGCATGCCGCGCTCGGCAACGAGGCACGCGAACTGCGCCGTCACCGCGACGAGCTCAACGGACAGCTCGAAGCGAGCTGGGCGCAGACGCGGACGCTCGAGACCGAACTCTCACAGGCGCATCAGCGGGGCGAAGACCGCGACCGAATCGCCGCGGAGCTCAACCTTAGCGGCGCGCGCGTGCAGGCGCTCGAACGTGAGGTGGCGCACGCGGCCGAAGTCCGGGCGCAGCGTGACGCGCTGGTCGTCGAAGTCGACGCCCGCGGCGCGCGCATTCAGACGCTCGAGGGAGACCTGTCGACGGCCAATACGATTCGCGGTCAGCGTGACGCCCTCGCGGCGGAGCTCGACGCGCGCAGCGTCCGGATCCAGGCGCTCGAGGCCGACCTCGCGCACGCCAGCAGAATCCGCGAGCAGCGCGACGCGCTCACCGCCGAGCTGGACGCGGGCCGGGTCAGGGTCTACACGCTCGAGAGCGATCTGGCACAGGCGAACGGGTTGCGGGAACAACGCGATGCGCTCGTCACACAGGCCGAGGGCTTCAAGAAACGCGTCCGCGAGCTGGAAGCGGAGATCGCTGCCGGACGCGAGGGGCGCGCCGAGCCCGACACGATCGACGTCCTGGCGGCGCAGCTGCAGCTGGCCAACGCGCGCAACCAGTCGCTGGAGGAGGATCTCGCCAGCGTCCGGGCGCTGCTCGAAGCGCGTTCCGCGCAGCCGGCAGCCTCGATCGCGGAGGCCGGACCTTCGGACCACCAGGTCGATTCTCTGCGGAGCGAGGTCGATCGCATGGTGTCGCTGTTCGACGCATCGGCGCGAGCGGTCCCGGAACTGGCTGCCGCGCGCGACTCCGGCGAGCTGCTGAAAGAGCTGGTCAAGCGGCTGTCGATGCAGTTCTCACGCGTCGCCCTCTTCCGCGTGAAAGGCACCCGGCTCGAAGGCGAGGATCAGATCGGTCTCGACGAATCGGCCGACATGAGCAAGCTCGTCATCCCGACCTCGGTCGACTCGATGCTGACGCGGGCCATGACCTCGCAGGCGGTCGAGAGCCTCCACGGCGACGACGTGGCGGTCCGCTCGGGGACCCCGTTCGGCGGCTCGCCCACGTCCGCCGTCGCGCTCCCGATCGTGCTCCAAGGCACGACGCTGGCGGTGATCTATGCCGACGACGCGGCGATGCCGGCTGCGGCGCGGAGTTCGGCCGTCCACGAGTCGAGCGTCGGATTCGCGCGGCTCCTGGTCGGCCAGGTCGTCGTCCTGCTCGTCCGCCATGCGCACGAGTTGAAGACGCTCGCCGAGCTGAGCCAGTACGCGACGACGCTGCTGCGGGAAGCCAAGGAAATGCACCTCGCAGACACCCAGGCCGGAAAGAAGCCGGAACTGGTGCGAAGCCGTTTGAAAGACAACATCGAGTGCGCGAGCCAGCTCTACGCGTACCGCGCCGCGATGGAAGGCACCGCCGCGGCCGCGCTCCTTGACGAGCAGATTCTCGCCGAGCTCCAGGAATCCACCCCCTTCGCCACCGACCTCGCGGCCGTCGTCGGCGAGATGACGAAAGGCGACTTGCGCGTCACCGCGGAAGCGTCTTAAACGTCCTACGTCATACGGGCTGCGTGCTCACGTGCTTCTCGTGCTACGTGCACACGTGCGCACGTGCTTCTCGTGCTACGTGCGCACGTGCTTCATCGTGCCACGTGCACACGTGCGGCACGTCCACCCGTCGCACGTCCGCACGTCGCACGTCCGCACGTCGCACGTAGCACGTAGCACGAAAAGCACGTGAGCACCCCGCACCCGGCACGTAGCACGTGACACGTGCTCTTTCGCTACAATGTCCCCGCCATGCCCATCACGCGCCGGGCGTTTCTCGAGGCGACTGCCGGAAGTTCCGTAAGCCCTGCACGTTCTGACGCGGGCCCGAACGGCCTGCATTTTCTGGAGCGCCCATGAGACTCATCCTCCGACCCTCCATCGCTGCGTGCCTGATCGGAGCGCTTCTCACGTCCGCCCCTGCCGCGGCCCAGGACAACCGCCCGCCGGCCGGCTTCGTCGCCCTGTTCAATGGCAAGGATCTGACAGGGTGGCAGGGTCTCGTCGAACTGCCGCAGCGAGCCAAGCTGACGCCCGAGGAGCTGAAGAAGGCGCAGCAGGACGCGAATGACAAGTACCTGCCGCACTGGACGGCGCGCGACGGCGTGCTGCACTACGACGGCAAGGGCCAGAGCCTCCAGACCGCCAAGGACTATCAGGACTTCGAGCTGCTGGTGGACTGGAGGATCGGACCCAAGGGGGACACCGGCATCTATCTCCGCGGCACGCCTCAGGTCCAGATCTGGGACCGGGCCGAAGGGTCCGGCGGGCTGTACAACAACCAGAAGAACCCGCGGAACCCGATCAAGAATGCGGACAAGCCGGTCGGCGAGTGGAACACGTTCCGCATCGAGATGCGCGGGGAGATCGTCAGCGTCTGGCTGAACGGCGAGCTGGTCGTCGACAAAGTGCCGATGGAGAACTACTGGGATCGCACCAAGCCAATCGCACCGACGGGCCCGATCGAGCTGCAGCACCATGGCAACCCGATCGAGTTCAAGAACATCTACATCCGGGAGCTCAAGTAACCGACAGCACGGGACAATTCATGGCCCAGCGCAGAAAGCTTGGCGACCGTTGGATGGCGCTGGCGCGAGCCGCAGCGCGCGGGCAAGCCAACGTGCTGTTGTGGGTCACGTACATGGTGTTATGGGTCCCGCTTGGCGCGGTCCGCCGCCTGTTCACGGATCCGCTCGCCCGCGGCCGCGAGGCAGGCTGGCGGGAGCGGCCGCCAACGCCCCGTGATCTGGATTCGGCGCGCCGGCAGTTCTGAGCCGATGCACATCCTTGGAGTCTCCTGCTACTTTCACGATGCCGCCGCTGCGCTGCTGACTGAAGGACGCCTCGTTGCGGCCGCCGAGGAGGAGCGGTTCAGCCGGATCAAGCACGATTACGGCTTTCCCATGAAGGCGATCGATTTCTGCCTGCAGCAGGCAGGCATCCGCGCCGGCGATCTCGATTACGTCGTGTTCTTCGAGAAGCCGCTGATCAAGTTCGAACGAATCCTTCTCACAACGCTCGCGACCGTTCCACGCTCGGCTGGCCTGTTCCGCCAGGCGATCGCCAACTGGCTGCTCGACAAACTCTGGATCAAGACGCTGATACGCAACAGACTCCAGCTGCCCGACAATCGAATTCTGTTCGTCGAGCACCATCTGTCGCACGCGGCCAGCGCCTTCTTCTGCTCGCCGTTCGACGAGTCGGCGATCCTGACCGTCGATGGCGTCGGAGAATGGACGACGAGCTCGTTGGGCCACGGCTGCGGTAACACGCTCGAGCTGACGGCCGAGACGCGCTTCCCGCATTCGCTGGGCCTGCTCTACTCGGCGTTCACGGCCTTTCTCGGCTTCGAGGTCAACGAGGGCGAGTACAAAGTGATGGGCATGGCGCCGTACGGCAGGCCGAATTGCGTGGAGGACGTGCGGCGTGTGGTGCACGTGTCGCGCGACGGCGCGTTCGGCCTCGATCTCGATTACTTCGCGTTCCACTATTCGACCGACCGTACCTACTCGCCCCGTTTCGAACAGTTGTTCGGGCCGCCGCGTCCCGCGGAGCTCCCGTTCTTCACCGAGGCATCCGATTATCCCGAGTACTACGGTCCCAAGCCGGGGGACTTCGCCCGTCGCGCCGCGGAGAACCAGCGGTATGCCGATATCGCGGCGAGCATCCAGGCGGTGACCGAGGACATCATCCTCGGCATGGCGCGCGCGGCGCACGAGCGCACGGGATCGACCAGGCTCTGCATGGCCGGCGGCGTCGCGCTCAATAGCGTCGCCAACGGGCGCATCCTGCGGGAGACGCCGATCACCGACCTGTATGTGCAGCCGTCCGCCGGCGACGGCGGCGGCGCGCTTGGCGCCGCGCTCTACGCATGGCACGTCCTGCTGGGGAAGCCGCGAAGCTTTGTGATGGACCATGCGTACTGGGGAGCGTCTCACGATCGGGAAGCCATCCTGCAGAGCGTCGCCGCGTCAGGATTTCCGAATATCCGGTGCCCCAACGAGGACGAGATGCTCGATCGGACAGCAGCGCTGCTGGAGTCGGGCAAGGTCATCGGATGGGTGCAGGGCCGGTTCGAATGGGGACCGCGAGCGCTGGGCTCCCGCAGCATTCTGGCGGATCCGCGGCGGCAGTCGATGAAAGACGTCGTGAACGTCAAGATCAAGTTTCGCGAGCCCTACCGGCCGTTCGCCCCATCGGTTCTCGTAGAGCGGGCGGACGAATTCTTCGCCCTTACGGATCCACCCCGGCACCTTGCCGCCAGATTCATGTTGCTCGTTACGCCGGTTCGCGACGACGCCCGCGAGCGCGTGCCGGCGATTACGCATGTGGACGGGTCGGCCCGGCTGCAGACGGTTGCCCGGGACACGAATCCGTTGTATCACTCGCTCATCAGCCGGTTCGGCGACGCCACCGGCGTCCCGGTGCTGCTGAACACGTCGTTCAATCTGCGGGGCGAGCCGATCGTCAATACCCCGGCCGAAGCCCTGAACACGTTCAGCCGCAGCGGGATGGACGCCCTGGTGATGGACACGATCATCGTAACGAAGGAGCCCTCGTGAAGATCGCCCGCAACGTCGTTAGCGGCAGCGGCACGGTCCGGGAGCTGATCCAGTTCCTCTGGATGCAGAAGCTCTGGTGGCTGATCCCGTTCGTGGTGACCCTGCTTCTGATCGGAATGCTCGTGCTTGGCGCGCAGGTCAGTGGAATCTCGCCGTTGATCTACACGCTGTTCTGATGGTCGTGTCGGGCGGTACCGACGGCACGCCGCCACGACCGACGCGACAGGTCCTGCTGTCGCTGACGCTGGGCGGTGTTGGCGTCGCGCTGGTCGTCGCGGAGCTGGCGCTTCGGCTGCTGGGGTTCCGTTACACGCCATACCCGGTCGTCCAGTTCGGTTGGCCGGATCCACAGACGATTGTCGATAGATACGAAGCCGACGCGGACCTGCTGTGGGTGACACGCGGCTATCAGGCGCTCCTCGCCGCCGCGCGCACGACACGTCCCGCCGTGGTGTTCATGGGCGATTCGTGCACCGAGTTCGGCGCCTACCCGCGCCGAACGCTCGAACTGCTCGCGGAACGGCGCCGCTCGCTCGCTGATGGCATTGCAGTCGGCGTGGGCGGATGGTCGGTGGTGCAGGGCTGGCGTCAGCTGGAGCGCGACATCCTGCCGCTTCGGCCGCGCGTCGTGACGATCTACTTCGGCTGGAACGACCACTGGGTGGCGCTCGGCCCGCCGGACGCCGAGATCCACCGCGGGCGTGCCGCCGCATGGCTGAGCGATCGCGTGCGGCTCGTGCAGCTCGTCGACATGCTGCCCCTCGGGAAACGCCCTGACGCCGAGTCGCCCAATCGCGTCGATCCCGACACCTACGAAGGCACGCTGGAGCGGATGGTCAGGGCCGTTCGCGACAGCGGCGGAGCGGCCGTGCTCGTCACCGCGCCGTCGGCACACGTGCGTGGCCAGGAGCCGGAGTGACCCTTCGCGCCCGTCACCTGAGACGGCTCGAGGACCTCTTGCCGCTCCATCAGCAGTACGTCGAGCTGACGCGGCGCGCCGCCCGGGCGTCGGGCGCCGAGCTTTGCGATGCCACCGCAGCGTTCGAACGTCTTCCGCCGCCGCGCCAGCAGTATTTCATCAAGGACGGCATCCATTTCACCGAAGCGGGTGACGCGGCGATGGCGGATCTGCTGCAGGCGTGCATTCAGCGCGCGGACGCCACGCGGGGCTTCGAGCGCTGACGAGTCAGCGAGCCACTTCAGGCGGCGGAAACGCGAGCGTCCGGACGTGCGCGGCGAGCTCGGACGTCTGCCCTTGGACGCGCATGTCGAACAACCGGACGCGGGCCTCCTGATCGGCAAGGTTCACCAGATCGATCACGAGCCGTGTGGCGGCGATCGGCGGCGCGAAGGGCACGTGCACGTCACGCCTCGCCTGTCCCTCGATGCGGAAGCGCTCGCGATAGAGCACGTGATGCGTCTCGTCTTCGAGCTTCAGCTCCACGAGCACCGGCGCTCTCGACCAGATGTCGTTCAGGTCGAGCCGATCCATCAGCTGGCGTGGGTGGCCGAACTGCACGGTGATTTGGCGCCGCTGCGGAAAAGCGACCGTGGTGGACTGCCCGGCAAGAAATGCAAGCCGCGACGTCCATTCCGCCGCCGGCACTGCCGCCCCATCCAGCCACGCGTGCCTGATTCTCGACGTATGCGCGAGGTTCTCCAGAAACTCCTTCGGATCGTGCTGAAACGGCGCGGCCGCGATCGCGGTGCGCTCGTAGAGGACGTTCTCGCCTGCGGAATCGACGAGCGTGAGCTGGTAGCGTCCAGCGAGAATTTCCCGCGGGATCTGGTCGAAATTGGCATGGCGCAGGTTATCCGCCCGCGCCAGGACGTATCGAGGCTCACGATAGAGCAGATAGGCGTGGGCCGTGCGAAGCGTCGGAAGATTCGTCAGCGGCGAGTAGCGGCCAGGTTCTGCGAACACGATGTCCGTCGTCGGCAACTTTGCGACGAATTTCGAGCAAACGCCGAGATCGTCCATGTTGTCCAGATTCAGCATGAACGGGATGAAGCCTGCCTGATTGAACGCCGTTCGCGATCCCGGGGGGACGCGGTCCCGCAGCTCGCGATAGAAACCGTAATACGGGCCGAAGAATCGCTCGATGTCGAAGGAAGCATGGTGCCACCAGCTTTCCCGGTACTCGAGGGAGTCGTAGCGTGTCGCATAGCCGTAGGCCGTCCAGGAGAACCACACCACCATGCTCGCGGCCACGGCACGTCGCACGCCATCGTGTGCAAGCGACGACACAGCCAGCCCCAGCAGCAGCGCGATGACCGCGAGCTCGGGGACGAAGAACCTGAAGCCGGCCATCCAGTCCCCGACGCCCGCGGCGTAGAGTCCCATCACCGCGGCGGCCACCAGCAGCGGCCTGCCTCTCGGATTCCTCACCGCCGTGACGAAGATGGCCGCGATCGCAGTCAGAGCGAGCGGAAGCCCGTAGGTACGAAGGAATGACAGGCCGTAGGGGACCGGCTCGTTGATGACGAGCCCGCGTCTGCCGGACAGCTTGTAGAGCACTTTCGCGTAGATGGGTGTCGTGAGGTACTCGCCGAAATACCACACGCGCCAGCCGTGATACACCACGAACACGACAGCGGTCGGCAGCATTATCGAGCGGACTATCGTTCGACGACGAACATTGTCGGCGAACACGGTGAACGCGAAGAGGATGGCGCCGACCGGGACGAAGCCGTCGATGCGAATCAGCAGCAAGAGCGTCGCGGCGAGGGCCGCCACACGATCCGCGCGTCGCGACTCGCGGAGCATCGCGGCAACAAGCAGGATGACGAGCAGCGCCACCATCGACATCTCGAGCGACGAGCAGCTCCACATCGCGAGCGGCCCCGCCAGCGCGAGGAACGCAAGCCCGGCCATTGCGCCGGCAGGCCGCACGCGAAACGACGTTCGCATCACGACGAACGTCACCGCGACGGTGGCGGTCCCAGCGAGCAGCGAGAGCGCCTTGCCGATGAAGAACACGCCCAGCTTGCTGGCGCCGATGGCGCGCAGAACCGCGAGCCACCCGGCCCCAAGGAGCACATGAAGGAAGTCGGATACCCCTCGACACGCCCTTCGAACGAGTTGTAGGTGAGCCCCCTCCCGTCGAGGAGGTGTTCCGCGAAGACGAAGGGAATCCCCTCGTCGTCTACGAAGAAGTACAGAAAATTGAGGCTATAGAGCAGGAAGACGAGAACGGCCGCGACGCCCGCGACCGGTCTGAGCGACGACGACCTGTCGAAACCGCCAGCATCCAGCAGGCGCCCCATCTCGGTGGGGACACCATACGCCCAGCGCGCACGCGGTGCAAGGGCGAGGCGGGGTTCTTGTCGTTACGCGGCCACGAAGAGGCTGAGATCGAGCGCGACGGCGGCCTGATCGTCTCGACGATATGCCGGGCGTAGCCGCCAGAGGAGTCGCGCTCGGCGGTGTTGACGTCCCCCGGGAGGCGGCCGAAATCGGACGCCACCAGCGCGATCATCGGGTGCAGAGGCTCAGACGCGTTCGTCGCGATCACCACGCCGGTTTCGTCGCGGCTCGTGCGCACGACCGAACCCACCGGGAAGAACGTGACGGCCGCGACGAACGCCTTGACCAGCGCCGAGTTCAGCTTGCCTCCGGCCAGACGGGCGAGCACCAGGCACGCCTGCTCGGGCTGTCCGGGATCCTGGTAGGTCCGGGCGCCGGTGATCGCTTCGTAGATATCCGCCACGGCCACGAGCTGGCTCATGAAGTGCGGGACGTTCTCGCCGAGCTCGGGATAGCCGCTGCCTCTGACGCCGCGATGATGCTCCAGCGCGACGGTCGGCGTCAGCGGACGAAGGCCATCCACTTCCACCAGAATCTCCGCGCCGAAGGTCGTGTGCGCCTCCATCAGCGCCCGCTCGCGCTTGTCGAGCGCGCCTGGCTTGCGAATCAGCTCCAGCGGGATCCGGGTCTTGCCGATGTCGTGCAGCAGCGCGGCCTCGCCAACCGCGGCCGTCGAGTGATCGTCGAAACCGACCTGTTTCGCGATCAGCAGGCTGAGCGTGGCGACGTTCACCGAATGGCAGTAGGTCAGGTTCTCGTACAGCTTGACCGCGAGGATCTGCGCGAGCGCCGCGCTGCTGCCAGCAACCTTCTGAATCAGGAGCTCGACGATGTGGCGGATGGTGTCGATCTTCAGCTCGCGGCCTTCCTGCACCTGCTCGAACGTCAGCTGCATCAGGTCGAGTGATTCCGCGTAGGCGGGGTCATAGACGTCCGTCGGCGCCTCGGCCCACTGCTCGGCGCGCCAGCGCGTGTCGAGCGGAACCAGACGCGCCAGGCTGACGTGCGCGATGCCGCGCGCGGCCAGCTGGCTGGCCAGGGTGCCGGAGCCGTTTCCATCCTTCAGCTCCCAGAGGAATCCCGACAGCTTGAGCAGATCCTCCGGCGTGATGCCGCGGCTGATGTGGATGCTGTCGATGCCGAGATCGGACAGCTCCTTGATGATGCGCGCGTTCGCGTCGCTGTCGTGCCGGAACGAGAGGCCGTCGAGGTGCGCGTCGCCGTGGATCACGTCCACGCGCAGCACGTCGCTCTGCTGGAGGTGCCGCTGCACGGCGCCGTCCAGTTCGCCGAGCTTCTGCATGATCGCAGGATGCCCCGCCGGATACATGCCGGTGAGCTTGCGCAGGCTCGCGAGCCCCTTCAGGAACGGCAGGGGATCGAGGGTGGTGTCGGTCGTAGATCCAGTAGTCATCATACGGATGGCTTCACAACGGGCTTCAGCATGCCGTGGGCTTTCCGGGCGACGCGCGCGACGGTGGGATTCCACAACCGGAAACGCAATGGCGCGAGGCTGTGCAGGACGCGCTCGAAATCAACCGCACCGGTCCGGGCCACCCGGTCGAGCAATCGCTCCGTGGCGTGCGGATGACTCAGGGCGAACTCGCGTCTCGCGAGCAGCTCGCGGGTATGACGTTGCGCCTCGGTCGGCGGGAAGTGCCACAGCGTTTCCTCCGCCGCCACGCTCAGCGCGCCACGCTGCCGCTCGATTTCCGCGACGACCAGTCCCGCGGCCTTGGGCGTGCCGAGCCGAGCCAGCGCGCGGAGGGCCTCACGCGCGGTTTGCTCGTCCCCGCTCGACACCTGCGAGGCAATCAGCACTTCATAGCCGGGGCCGGCGGAGCCGAGCACGCGAAGCAGGACGCGCCGCGCCGGCAGCGATGCCGTTTCGAGCAGCGGGGCGACGCCGGGAGCCAGACGCGCGGCATGATCGGTGAGGAGCTGCGCGGCCGCGCGGCCGCGCGCCTGCAGCGCCCGCGCCGGCGTCTTGGCGTCGGCGATCGAATCGAGCAGCTGCACCAGCGGCGCGGCGACGGCAGGGCCGAGGGCGTCGACGACGGCACCTGCCGCGGCGCGGCCACCAGGCTCGCACTGCGCGAGCTCGGCGAGCCACACTGCGCGCTGCGGCGTGCAGAACGCCGTGAGGTGCCCCATGATCACGGCCGCCACGTCGGGCCTGGTCTCCCACAGGCGATCGGCGAGCCCGCGATAACCGCCGAGCCATCCCGGCAGCTGATCGCCCCGCGACGCCCGCTCGAGCTGCGCCAGCAAGGCAAACGACCGCTCCAGGAAACGGTTGACCGCCTCGGGATTCGGCTCGAGACAGATCAGATGCCACAGGCATGTCAGCTGCGTGCCGGTCAGATCGGTCGCCGGCACGGCGCCGCGGATGTGCTCGAGCGCCGCGGTCGCGGCCGAATCCATCGACAAATCGAACGCCGCGAAATCCGCGAAGTGCTTCCCGGCGTTGGAGTCGACGCGCACCAGCTCACGCGCGTGGCGCGCGAGGGTGTTCTGCCGCGCGCCGCTCACCGCGGCCGCCTCACGCTCCCGCAGCTTCTCGTCGAGCAAGGGCACGATCGCCGCGTGACGCTCCGGCGAGAGCTCGAGTCGCGCGAGCGCGGTCGTCAGGAGCTCGGGGGCGGCGGTTTCGATGTCGAGCAGCAGGCACAGCGATTCCGACAGGTCCATGTCGGGGAAGTCGCGCAGGATGGCGCCGTCGATCCGGCCGTCCAGCAATCCCGGCAGCACCGTCCGCCGCAGCAGCGCCTGCCGCCGGTCGGGTTCGAGATCGAGCACCGCGCGCGCCAGCTTGCTCAACATTCTCCTGGCCACTCGCGGATCGAGGGCGGAGATCACCATCGCCACGTCGCTGTATTTCTTCTCGAGCGCGTCGGCCGGCTGCACATCCTCCGCTTCGTCCGTGAGGCGAAGGAGCATCGAGGCGAGCGTCGCGGGATTCTCGGCCATGACGGCCAGGTCGAGCAGCGAGACGCTCGGCGGAGCCGACCCCGGATCGAGACGCACCCAACCCTTCTGCGGTGGATACAGATGCTTGACGAATCCGCCCTTGGCCAGCTGCGCATCGAAGCGCGCGCGCTCACGAACCGCCTCGTCCGAGGGGATCGGCGGGACATTCCCGACGTCGAGGACCTCGGGGCGGCTCGCCATCTCGACGGCGACGCGATCGATGCCGTGCTCGGTGATCATCTCGAGCAGCGTGGCGGCGTTGTCGCGCTCGCCGCAGCGGACGAGATCCTCGCAGAAGCGGCCGATTTCGCGAGCGGTCGCGGCGCGGTTGAGGGTGACCGAGGCCACCGAGGCCTTGTGGAGCCGCCGCGCGAGCTCGTGCCCGACCTGCGTGCCGCGGCCGGTTGGAATGTCGTCGACGGTCAGTTCCGCGGGAGTGACGCGCAGGGTCAGCTGCTCGCGGGTCGCGAGTGAGGCCAGGGCGCGCTGACACGTCTCGACCGCGCTGACGCACAACGGGCTGGTCGACGGATAGGTGTGCAGCTGCTGGACGGCGCGTGCGAGCAGGCCCAGGAGCTCTTCGATCGCCTTCCAATCGGACGGCCGCGATTCGGGCCGCGCACCTGCAGTCTTGTCGGTGCTGGTGACGATCTTGTCATCGACGTCTGAGACCTGTGTCTGCACGGCTAATCCGCCTCGCTCCGGGAGCACCTGTATGACGTGTCGGCTGAATGGGTTACGGATTGGGCACGCAATGCGCTGTCTGTGCGCCTGAGTGCGCGCTTTTCGTCAGGGCAAAAGTCGCGCCCGCCTGCCCTGAGCGAAGTCGAAGGGCCGACCGGCTGTATTCTTTCCCCCGTGTCTGATGGCATCCCGGCCCCCGGCGACCCGGCGAGAGCGGAGGCCGATCCGGTTCCCGCGACCGTCGAGCTCGCGCCGTCCCCCCGCCGCCCCACGCCGCCGAAGTGGGCGAAGTGGCCGAACGAGAAGCTGCTCGATTTGCGCATGAGCGATCTGGACATCCGGATCGACGGGAGCGTCCTCGAGAAGCGGCTGGCGCAGCTCGATCAGGAACTGGCCGAACGCGGCATCACGTTCCGGCCGCACTTCTGGCTGTCGGACGAGTGGTTCACGCCGGACGGCGTGCCCGGCATCGCGATCCCGTTCTACCTCGCGCATCCGAGGCTGGCGCGGCTCGAAGGGGAACAGATGCTGGAAGTCGAGGGCGGCACGCCGTCGTGGTGCATGCGGATCCTCCGCCACGAAGTCGGGCACGCGATCGACAACGCGTACGTGCTGCGACGCCGTCGGCGGCGGCGGGCGCTGTTCGGATCGTCGAACGTGCCCTATCCGGAGTTCTACACACCGAAACCCTACAGCCGCAGCTTCGTGCTCCACATCGACAACTGGTACGCGCAGAGCCACCCGGACGAGGACTTCGCGGAGACGTTTGCCGTTTGGCTCAATCCAAAGTCCGACTGGCGCCGCCGCTATCACGATTGGCCGGCGCTGAAGAAGCTCGAATACGTGGACGAGCTGATGCGCGAGATCGCGACCGAGCCGCCGGTGGTCGATCGGCGCACCACGGTCGATCCGCTCCACCGCATCCGGCGGACGCTGCGGCAGCACTACAAGAGAAAGGCGGAGCACTACGGCTTCGACTATCCCAACTTCTACGACCGCGACCTGCGGCGGCTGTTCCCTGCCGTGCCGGACGGGACCCGGACGGTGCCGGCCTCGCGATTCATCAACCGCGTCCGGCGGGAGGTGCGGCGGATCGTCGCCGCGTGGACCGGGGTCTACCAATACACGATCGACCAGGTGCTCGAGGAAATGGCGGAGCGCAGCGACGAGCTGCAGCTGCGCTCGGCCGCAGGCATCGAAGACCGCACGAAGTCCGACTTCATCGTGGTGCTCACCGTCCAGACCATGAACTACCTGCACAGCGGACGGCACCGGGTGGCGCTGTGAGGAAGCTCCGGGTGCTCGTGCTCATGCACGACTATCTCGTGCCGCCCGAAGACGTCTCCGGACACGACCTCATGGCGGTGCCGTGGAAGACCGAGCACGATGTCCTGGTGACGCTGAGCGAGATGAAGCACGAAGTGCATCCGCTCGGCGTCGGTGACGACTTGAAGGTGGTCAGGCGGGCGGTCGAAGAATGGAAGCCGCACATCGTCTTCAACATGATGGAGGCCTTCCACGAGCTCGGCACGTTCGACCACAACATCGTCTCGTATCTGGAGCTGCTGCGGGTGCCGTACACGGGCTGCAATCCACGCGGTCTGATGCTGGCACGTGACAAGGCGCTGTCGAAAACGATCCTGCACTATCACCGGATCCCGGTGCCTGATTTCGCCGTCGTGCACGTCGGCCGCAAGGTGCGGCCGCACAAGAAGCTGGGGTTTCCGCTGATCGTCAAGTCGCTGACGCAGGAGGGATCGAGCGGGATCTCACAGGCCTCGGTGGTCCACGACGAGGACAAGCTGCGCGAGCGGGTGCAGTTCATCCACGACAGCATCGGCACCGACGCCATCCTCGAGCGCTACATCGAGGGCCGCGAGCTGTACGTCGGCATCATCGGCAACCAGCGGCAGTCGGTGTTCCCGGTCTGGGAGCTCCATTTCACGAAGCGGGGAGACGAAGTCCATCGCATCGCCACGGAGCGGGTGAAGTGGAGCACGAAGTACCAGCGCAAGTACGGCATCAAGACGCGCGCCGCCAAGCTGCCCGACGACGTGGCGACGAGGATTCAATACCTGTGCAAGCGGGTGTATCGGTCGCTGTCTTTGAGCGGCTACGCACGCATCGATCTGCGGATGGACGACAGCGGCAAGCCGTACGTCATCGAGGCGAACCCGAATCCACAGCTCGCCTACGGTGAGGACTTCGCGGAATCAGCCGAGCGCGTCGGCGTCTCGTACGATCAGCTCCTGCAGCGAATCCTGCTGACGGGCCTCCAGTGGAGGCCCGAGCGGCTCGGATAGATCTTCCGCGCGGAAGGTGACGGCGGAAAGCCGCCAGACTTTGCGTTTGCTGCAAGCCGGAGTAAGGTGCTGCCGATATGGCGACATTACGCCGCGCGCCCCTCGTGGTCTGCACCCTGACGGCTGTCGGTCTCTGGACCGTGACCACCGGAGGATTCGGCGAAGCCGGCCACCGGATCGTCGGGCGCGTCGCGGAGATCCACCTGCGCAATTCCCGCGCGCTGAACGAAGTCGAGCGGATCCTGCGGCCGCAGGAGTCCCTGGCGGACGCGTCGCTCTGGGCGGACACCATCAAGTCGCCGACCTACGAGGATGGCGACACCGCGCGATTCCGTCTCGAGCATCCGGCCCACGAGACCTATCACTACACGAACCTGCCGTTTCAGGCGGACCGCTACGATCCGGCGGCGCCGGGGGCCCACTTCGCGGACATCGTGCGGATGTCACGCGAGTGCATCCGGGTGCTGAAGGGCGTGTCCCAGGTGTTCACGCCTCGCGAAGCGCTGCGGCTGCTCGCGCATTTCGCCGGCGACATCCATCAGCCGCTGCACGTCGGCAATTCGTTCGTCACCGCCGAGCCGCCGTTGCGGTTCGTCAGGCCGGACGGAGTGGAGTGGCGAAGCACGCTCGGCGGCAATGCCTTGCGATACGGGCCGCAGGACAACTTCAACATGCACTCGCTCTGGGACACGCATGCGGTCAACCTCGCGATGCAGAGGTCCGACGTCCTGGCCTACGCGCAGCGCCTCGTCCAGGACCTCCCGGTGCCGGCGGCGTGGCGGGACAGCGGGGACGTGGCATTGTGGCCGGAACGCTGGGCCACCGAAGCGCTCGAGTACGCCGAGACGGCGCACAAGGGCCTGACGATCACCGCGTATCTCGGGCCCGATGAGGATGGACGCGTGGCGCACCGCTGGCGCGTGCAACCGCCGCCGGGCTACGAAGAGGCGGCGCGCCAGCGCGTGCGGATGCAACTGGCCAAGGGTGGGTATCGCCTCGCGGCGACGCTCAAAGCGATCTGGCCGGAGAAGACGCCAGAGTAGCGAGGCGCCCGGCCGTCAACGGCCGTGCCGATCCGCTGCCCCGCCGGCCTCGTCCACGTGGTTATCGCCTGACGAGGGCGACCGCGCGCAGCGGACCGCCGGATCCCCCCTCGATCTTCATCGGCAGCGCCACGACGATGGCGCCCGTTGGCGGGAGTCTGATCGAGATTGGTCAGATTCTCCAGGCCGGGAACGTTCCGCGCGGCGGCGAGCCGATGCACCGTGAAGTCCGTGGAGCGGCCGTAGTCAATCGACGCCGTGTCAATCCCCAGCGCCCCCGCGCCACGCTCCTCGACCAGCAGCTTCGCGGCGTCGAGGCCGAAGCTTGGGAACGAGAGCCTGGACGCGTCGCCCGGGGTGTCATCGCCCATATAGGCTTTCGCGTTCGGCCAATGCCGGCTCCAGCCGGTGCGCAGCAACACCGATCGTGCCGGCGGCAATGCGGCCGTGACGTTTCTCGAACTGCGCGACGTCGTCCGCCGTCAGCCGGTAATCGCGATCCGCGTTCGCTTTCGCCGTGACATCGATCACCACGGCCGGCGCAATCAGCTGTTCCAGCGGGATCTGATCGGCGGTGCGCTTCCCCTCGCCGAAATGAATCGGCGCATCGAGATGCGTCCCGCCATGCTCGGGCGTGCACAGCGTGTTGGCGGCGTAGAAATAGCCCCCCTCGGTCTTGCCGAACGCGAGGCGATCGAGCGTGAACCTGGTCGGCGACGTCGGCCAGAACACCGTTTTGCTGCTGTAGGCGTGAGTGAGATCGACCATGCGGTAGGCCGCCGGGTCGAACGCCTGCTGAGCGGCCAGCGTGCCCGACGCGAGCACGGCCATGAGGATCCATCGAGAGAGGTGGCGCATGGGTGACCTCGGAACGCGAGGATTATAGCCCTCGCGCTCGTCAACGCCCGATCGCCAACTGCAACGTCCAAACGACTGCGCGCATCTGAGTGAAGGCGACACAACAAGGCATATGCCGCGCGTTCACCCAGCCGTCTCAACCTACCGTTTGGGAGTTGGAGTTGGAAGTTGACGTCAGTGGCGCTATACTTCGCCACGCTACATATAGGGACGCTTACGTGTAGGGAGCCTCATGTCGATGTTCAGCTCCGAACTGAAGAAGGGCAGCACCGAGATGCTGATCCTCTCGCTGCTCGAAGGGCGGCCGCGTCACGGCTACGAGATCGGCAAGCTCATCGAGGCGCGGTCGGGCGGGCGCCTGACCTTCGCCCTGCCGACCCTTTATCCGACCCTGCTGCGGCTCGAGAACCGCGGATGGATCAAAGGACGATGGGTCGAGAAAGTCGGCCAGCGCGAACGCTGCTTCTACCGGCTCACGGCCGAAGGCCGGCGCGTCCTCGCCGGGCAGCGGGAGACGTGGAAAGCCTACGTGGCCGCGGTCAACGACGTCATCGGAGAGAGCGGTGCGTGACTGGACCGCCTTCGTGCGCGCGCGCATGCGGCTGCCTGGCCTCACCGCCGAGCGTGAAGCGCGCATCGTCCGCGAGCTGGCGGCCCAGCTCGAGGACTTCTATCGCGACGCGCTGGCGCGCGGCCTGAGCGACGCGGCGGCTGACGAGCACGCCCGCCGTCAGGTTCGCGACTGGGATCGTCTGACGCAGGATGTGTGGCTCGCCGATCGCCCGCATGCGCGTCCTCGTCTGGATCGGCTGGCGGATGTCATCGAAATCAAGGCGGGCGATCGCCGGGGAGTGCGCATGCTGGCAGACGTCGTGCGGGATACGCGATATGCAATCCGTCAGCTGATCAAGACGCCCGGCTTCACCGTCGTCGCGATCGTGACGCTGGCCCTCGGGATTGGCGCCACCACCGCTATGTTCAGCGTCATCAACGGCGTGATGCTGCGGCCGATGCCGTATCTCGAGCCGGAACGGCTGGTGAACGTCTTCGAGATCCTGCCGCGCTTCGGCCGGTTTTCGGTGGCTCCCGCCACTTTCCTCGACTTGCGCAAACACAACACCCAGTTCGAACACCTGGTGGCCTATAACAACGTCGGTGCGACCCTGACCGACGCGGGCGGCGCCGAGCGGCTGTCCTGTGCTGCCGTCTCGTGGAACGCGTTCGATGCGTTGGGCGTCAAGCCAGCGCTCGGACGCGGATTCGTTGCCGAGGAAGATGTGCCGGGCAAGAACAAGGTGGTCGTCGTGAGCCACGGCATGTGGCAGCGCCGCCTCAGCGCCGATGCGAACGTGCTCGGGCGCTCGATCAGGCTGAACGGCGAGCCGAATGCCGTGGTCGGCGTGATGCCGGAGGAGTTCTTCTTCCCATCGCGCCAGACCGAGTGCTGGATGCCGATGGCGATCAATCCGGCGGACCCGCCACGCGGCGCCCACTTTCTCGCCGTGGTCGGCAGGTTGAAGGACAGCTCCTCGATCGAGCAGGCGGGCGTCGAGATGAAGACCATCGCGGAGCGCCTCGCGAAGGAATACCCGCAGAGCGCCAACGAATCGGCCGGCGTGATCGCCCTGCACGACGACGTGGTCGGCGACAGCCGCTCCGCGCTCCTGACGCTGATGTTCGCCGTCGGGGTCGTCGTGCTGATCGCGTGCGCCAACGTCGCCAACCTGCTCCTGGTCCGCGGAGCGGTCCGCGCCAGGGAGATCGCGATTCGCACGGCGCTCGGCGCGGCGCGGCGGCGTCTCGTGCTGCAGATGCTCGCCGAGAGCCTGGTGCTGTCGCTCGCCGGCGGCGCCGTCGGCCTGCTGCTCGCCTACGGCGCGATCACGCCGATTCGCACGCTCAGCGCCGGCAGCATCCCCCGGGTCAACGACATCTCCATCGACACGACCGTGTTGCTGTTCGTCACCGGCACCTCGATTCTGACCGGGCTGCTGTTCGGCCTGGCGCCCGCATGGCACGCGGCCCGCCTCGGCCTGTCCGACGTCCTCAAGGAGGGCGGCCGGGCATCGACCACCAATGCCACCGGATGGGTCCGCAGCGGCCTGCTCGTCCTGGAAGTCGCGCTCTCGCTCGTGCTGCTGGTCGGCGCGGCGCTGCTCCTGCGAAGCTTCGCGCGGGTTACCAGTATCGATCCCGGGTTCAGAGTCGACAACGTGCTCACCTTCCGTGTCGCGCTGCCGAATGCGACGTACCAGGGGAGGGAGAAGCGGGTCGCGTTCTTCGACAATCTGCTCGCCAGGCTGGACGAGCATCCCCAGATCACGGCCGCGGGGATGACTCAAACGCTGCCGATGCGAGGTGACTACTACCTCTCCGTGGACATTCAAGGACGGCCGCCGCTGAAGCCTGGTGAAGGGCTTTCCGCCAGCTATCGCGTCATCAGTCCCGACTATTTCAAGTCGCTGGGGATTTCGCTGTTGCGCGGGCGGACGTTCACCCCCCGCGATACCGACAAGGCGCCGATGGTCGCGGTCGTCGACGAGACGTTCGTGGAGCGCAATTTTCCTGGCGAGGATCCGATCGGCCGCGGCATCGACATCGGGAACGGGACCGACGGGTTCTTTGAGATCGTCGGCGTCGTAGGCCGGGTCCGTCATGACGGGCTTGCCAGAACGCCGACGGCGACGATGTATGTGCCCTTTGGACAGGACCCCTTCGGCGGAATGGTCGTCACCGTGCGGACCGAGGGAGACCCTGTGCAGCTGGCGCCGGCAGTCCGGCAGATTCTGCGCGAGATCGATCCTGCCCTCCCGGCGTTTGCCATCACTCCGCTCGCCGAGGTGGTGAGCGATTCGGTCGCCCAGCGCCGCTTCTCGATGCTGCTGCTCGCCGTCTTTGCAGTGGTCGCGCTGTTCCTCGCGGCGGTCGGCCTGTATGGTGTCGTCGCGTACGCGGTGAGTCAGCGAACCCAGGAAATCGGCGTGCGGATCGCGATCGGGGCACAGCGCGGGGACGTCCTGGGCCTCATCGTCGGCGGCGGCATGAAGCTGGCGGCGATCGGCGTCGCCATCGGGCTCGCGGGCGCGCTCGCGCTGTCAGGAATGGTACGAGCGATGCTGTTCGAGCTCACGCCGATGGATCCGGCCAGCTACGCTGGAACTGCGCTCGTCCTGCTCATCGTCGCGGCGTTCGCCTGCTACGTGCCGGCCCGGCGCGCCACCCGGGTCGACCCGATTGTTGCGTTGCGCAACGAATGAAGGGGTTCCCCGTTAACTCTGCGGGTTCAACGATCGGGCGCGAACAGCACCTTCAAGGATCGCCGGGCCTCCGCGAACGCTGCCTCGTACTCGTCGAGCGGAACGATTCGCGAGATCAGCGGCCGAACGTCCAGGGCGCCCGAGGCGAGCAGCTCGATCGCCCGCGCGAACGGCCCGCACCGCGAACCGATCAGCGTCACTTCGTTCACGACGATGGGCCACGGAGCAAGCGTCGCCTCGCCATGGAACGTGGACTTGAGGACGACGGTGCCGCGGGCACGGACGAGCTGGAGAGCCTGATACATGCCGGCCTCCCGGCCGGTCACGTCGACGACGATGTCGTAGCGTGCTGATGGCGCAGGCGGCGCGGCATCGGGCCGTCGGGCGGCGAGGCCGAGGTCCCTGGCCACCTTCAATTTCTCGTCGTGGCGTCCGAGCAAGGTCACGTCAAGGGCGACCGTCTTGAGCACTTGAGCCACGATGAGCCCCATGCGGCCATCGCCGAGGACGGCCACGCGCGCATCCGGCTCGATCGTCACCTGCTCGAGAATCCGGCACGCCGCCGCCACAGGCTCGACGAACACCGCCGCGTCATCGTCGATGGCCGCGGGTATCTCGTGAAGGTTCGCGGCCGGCAGGGTCAGGTACTCGGCGAACGCGCCATCGCGTCCACGAATGCCAACCACGGTGCGGAGGTCGCAATGCTCCTTGACCCCGGCAACGCAGGATGGGCACCGTCCGCATCCGACGTTGATCTCGCCGGCGACGCGCTTGCCAATCCATCGCGCATCGGCGCCCGGCCCGACAGATTCGACCACGCCCGAGAATTCATGGCCCAGGATGCCGCGGAACTCGGCGTATCCCTCGAGCATCTGGAGGTCGGTGCCGCAGATGCCGGCGCGGACGACTCGAATCAGACACTCGCCGCTCTCCCTCGGGATGGCAACGTCGCGCAAGGCGAGAGCACCTGGTTGTTCGAGAACGAGGGCGCGCACGGCGACTCGACCTTCAACCTCTCCGTCGATTGAGTATCTCGTCGCGTCCCGGTACTCGGCTGACAACGGCGCCGATGCGCTGCACGACCGCACCAAGACGCGACGGCACGACGACAGCAACTCGTGTTTTCGGGACCGTTGAGAGTTGGAGGTTGGGAGTTGGGAGTTGAACCCCGAAAGCCGCTATCGCCTGCCCTCCAGCTCGGTGCTCGCGCGGGGTTGGCCGAAGGCCTTGATGGCGTCGTCGACGCTCTCGAACGCGTCGAAGACCGTCAGCAGATGCGTGATGGTCATGACGCGGTGGCTGCGGCTCGTCAGGTTGGCGAGCTTCATTTCACCGCCGCGACGCTTGACGCCGAGATAGCGTCCGATCAGCACGCCGATGCCGGCGCTGTCGATGTAGGTGACATCCGCGAGATTGACGACCATGAGGAGACGATCGCGGGCGATGAGATCGTTGACGGCGTCCCGGAAGACCGCGTCGCCGTCGTCGAGCACGAGCAGTCCGCTCAGTTCGAGAACGGTGATGTCTCCGACCTGCCGTTCCGTGATGCGAAGCGATGGACGCGTCATTGCACCCGTCCCAGGTGACGATCGCCGACCACTTCGACCGACTGCACTGCGCTCGTCACAATGCGCGTGCCGGTCGCGTACAACTCGAGCGAAAAGCCACGATAGATTCCGCGCATCTTCAGGAAGGCGCCGCCGAGCGAGCTGCCGAGCACGACGGCGCGCGTCCGCTGCGGGAAGAACCGGCCGCCGACGATGACGGCCTCGCCGGTCTCGGCGCTGATGATGGTGATTTCATACTGGGTATTGCGCGTGCGCACCCTGAGCGCCTCCAGATCGCGCAGGCGATCCACCTGAACGCCATCTTTCCAGGTGTGGCCGCTCCAGGCCTCCAGCACCGACGGGCTCGGCACGGACTCCGGCTGGATCCGGTGAATGGCGGTCGAGTGGCCAGGCGTTTTCACTCGTCAATCTCCGCTCGAAGATAGCTGTCCATCATCCGACCTTTGCCGTTGGCGCTCCAACCGTCCTGCAGGAAGGACGAGTCGACCTCGAGGGCCGGCCGGTCGCCTGGCCAGAATCGAAGTGTCGCCCGCGATGATACCGCCGCTCGGCTCTCCATGCTATCGTCCCGGCGCAAAGGGGGTCGGGGAATGTCAGACGCACTGTCCCGCCGGGATTTCCTGCAAGTGGCCGCCGGAGCCGGGGCTCTGGCATCCGTCGTGCCACCGGTCGCTCGAGCGGAGCTCAAGCTGGACCATCAGACGATGTCCGAGACCGCCGTATCCGGCTGGTTCGACCGGCCGATGCGCTGGGTGCAGCTGACCCTCGTGGAGAACGATCCCGGCCAGTTCGATCCGGCGTTCTGGCTGGATTATTTCCGGCGGCTGCATGCCGACGCCGCGACTTTGAGCGCCGGCGGCATCGTGGCGTACTACCCGACAAAGGTTCCGCTCCACCACCGCAGTCAGTGGCTCGGAACCAGCGACCCGTTCGGGGCTCTCGTGACCGGCTGCCGCGCCCTCAAGATGCACGTCGTCGCCCGGACGGATCCGCATGCCGTCCGTGACAATATACGCGCCGCGCATCCGGATTGGATTGCGGTGAACCGCGCCGGCGAGCAGGTCAGGCATTGGGCGAACCGCGACCTCTGGGTGACCTGTGCCCTGGGACCCTACAACTTCGACTTCATGGACCAGGTGCACCGCGAAATCGTGTCGACGTACAAGGTCGACGGCATTTTCGCGAACCGTTGGGCGCCTCAGGGAGGCGACTGCTTCTGCACGCACTGCCAGCAGAACTTCAAGACCGCGACCGGCCGTGAGCTTCCGCGGACGACCGATGCGCGGGATCCCCTCCGGCGACAGTATCTCGAATGGCGGACAGCGCGACTGACCGAGCTGTGGAAACACTGGGACGCAACCGTGCGCGCCGCCAACCCCGACGCACGCTTCATTCCCAACGGCCCGCCGACCATGAAGACCGCCGGCGAACTGGCGCAGATTCAGTTCGCGGACTTCCAGGCTCGGCGAGGCGTCACGCCTCCGTGGGCAAACGGCCGCCGCGCCAAGGAGTACCGGGCGGTCATGGGAAGACGCCCGGTTGGCGGCATCTTCAGCGTCGGGCTCGAAGAGCCGTACAGGTGGAAGGACTCGGTCCAGAGCGAGCCGGAGATCAGATTGTGGGTCGCCGAGGGAACGGCCAACGGGATGCGGCCGTGGGTCACGAAGTTCTCGGGTGTCCTGTACGACCGCCGGTGGCTGCCGATGGTCGAGCGGATCTACGACTGGCACTACCGCCACGAGCGCTACCTCCGGAACGAGACACCGCTGGCGCGAGTGGCACTGCTGCACTCCGAGCAGACGTCGGCCTATCACGCGGGGGCCGCCCAGGGCGATCGCGCCGCCGATCATGTCCTCGGGATGTACCATGCGCTCGTCGAAGCGCGCGTCCCGTTCGAGATGGTGCACGAGGCGTTTCTCACGCCCGATCGGCTCGATCGCTTCAAGCTGCTCATCCTTGCGGACGCCGCGGCGTTGTCGGAGGCGCAGTGCGCCGCCATCCGCGAGTACGTCCAGCGCGGCGGCAGCCTGCTCGCCACGTTCGCCTCGTCTCTGTACGACGAGATCGGGTCGATCCGTAAGGATTTCGGCCTGGCGGATGTGTTCGGGGTGTCGTTCGCCGGCAACATCGACGGGCCGATGCAGAATTCCTACCTGAGCCTCGACGCGGACAAGGCGACGGGCAGACGTCACCCCATACTCCAGGGCCTGGAAGACACGCCGCGGATCATCAACGGCGTGTTCCGGATCAACGTGAAGCCGACCAAGGCATTTCCTTCACCGCTGACCTTGATTCCAACGTATCCGGATCTGCCGATGGAGGATGTCTACCCTCGTGTGCCGCGCACGGACACGCGGGAGTTGTTTCTGCAGGATCTCGGCCGCAGCCGCGTCGTCTACATCCCGTGGGACATCGACCGGACGTTCTGGGAAGTCCTGTGTATCGATCATGGCCGCCTGCTGCGCAACGCGATCGCGTGGGCGGCCAATGAGCCGGCACCTGTCGAGATCGAGGGTCCGGGCATGATCGACCTCACGATCTGGCGCCAGCGCGATTCGCTGACCGTCCACCTGGTCAACCTGACGAACCCCATGATGATGAAGGGACCGCTGCGCGAAGTCATTCCGGTTGGACCATTGACCGCGCGTATCCGCCTACCTGGCGGTGCGCGGGCGAAGAAGGTCCAGCTGCTCACGGCCGGCTCGAGTCCGCGCGTGCAGGAGGCCGGCGGCGTGCTGACGGTGACGGTGCCGTCCGTGGAGGTTCACGAGGTGGTCGCGGTCGATATCTAATCGGGGTGCTAGGGCTACGTGCTGGGTGCCCTGGGATGATTCGTGGCTTCCGCCTTCCGCCTTCGCGCGAAGCGCTTTGGCGAGACTCGCCGTAGCCTTGGCTCAGGCGGTCAGGCGGAAGGTTCCCCGCCCCAAGGGGCACGGCATTCTGATTCGAAGGGAAAGACATGAACCGAAGAGACTGGTTGTCAACCGTCGCAGCTCTGGGACCGCTGGCGGCGCTGGATGCAACGGCGTACGCTGAGGCACAGACGCAGTCGGCCCCGGCGCCGCTCGACTTGAAAGACTTTCAGCCCCGCAGCATGCTCGCGGTCGCGGCCACGCGGGTGCCGCGCGCGAAGTTTCCGGTCATCGACTTCCACACCCACCTCGGGTTCAGCGCCAAGGGCGTCGCGGGTGTGCCGCACGGGGAGGACCGGCGCTTTGCGGCGCCCGCCGACGAGCTGCTGCGGGTCATGGATGCCGTCAACCTGCAGACGATGGTCAACCTGACGGGCGGCGTCGGTGCCGGCCTTCAGGAGAGCATCACGCGGTATCAGACCGCGCATCCGGGACGCTTCATCACCTTCACCGAGCCGCGATACGCGCAGCTCACACAGCCGAACTACCCGCGCGATCAGGCGGACGAGATCGGGCGCGCGCGCAAGCTCGGCGCGCGGGGCCTGAAGGTCCTGAAGACGCTCGGACTCTACCTGCGCGAGCAGGTCACCTCCGGGCCGCTCGTGAAGATCGACGATCCGCGCTTCGATCCGATGTGGGAGGCGTGCGCCGGCGCGTCGATGCCCGTGGCCATTCACATCTCCGATCCGGAGGCGTTCTTCCTGCCGATCGACCGGTTCAACGAGCGCTTCGAAGAGCTCAATGCGCACCCGGATTGGTCCTTCCACGGCAAGGATTTTCCGACGACGCGGGAACTGTTCGAGGCGAGGAACCGCGTGCTCGCGCGGCATCCCAAGACGACGTTCGTGACGCTGCACGTGGGCAACAAGGCCGAGGACCTCGGCTACGTCTCCGAGTGTCTCGATCGGTATCGCAACATGCACGTCGAGATCGGCGCGCGTGTCGGGGAGCTGGGGCGCCAGCCGCGCGCGTCGCGGCGATTCTTCGATCGCTATCAGGATCGGATCCTGTTCGGGACCGATGCCGTCCCGTACGGCAAGCAGACGCCACAGCAGATCTTTGGCGCCGAGCTGTACGAGATCTACTACCGGTTCCTCGAGACCGAGGACGAGTACTTCGACTATGCCCCGGCGCCGGTCCCGCCGCAGGGGCGCTGGCGCATCTACGGCATCGGCCTGCCGGATGCGATTCTGCGCAAGGTCTACGCGGACAACGCGAAGCGCGTGCTCGGTTTGTAATACATGCCGGTGACTACTTCGCGCCGCCCTGGCTCCTGATCTTCTGGAGCAAGGCCGCCATCTCTTTCACTCTCTCGGGATAGGTGTCCGCGACGTTTCGCGTCTCGCCGGGATCGACGGCGAGATCGTACAGCTGCGGCACTGCGTCGTTGCCCAGCTCCGTGTTCGTGTTGACGTTCATCCGGGGCCGCTTGCTGGCCTCGATGAACTTCCACTGCCCCGCGCGCAGCGCCTGACCCGCCGCCTGTTCGACGAGCTCGATTCGTCCGGTCCTGGACGCGCCGAGAAACGCGGCCATCGTGTTCATGGTGTCGGGGGCCGTGGCGGGAACCGGCTGACCGGTCAGCGAGGCGAGTGAACCGAGGAAGTCGACCTGTGACACGAGCGCGTCCGAGACTCCCGGCTTGACCCGCGCCGGCCAGCGGACGAGGAACGGCACACGCGTCCCCGCCTCGAAGTGGCTGTACTTGCCACCCCGAAACGGTCCCGACGGCTTATGGCCACCGAGCTTCGCCACCGCATCGTCCTTGTAGCCGTCGTCGATCACCGGGCCGTTGTCGCTCGTGAAGATCACGAGCGTATCGTTGGCGAGCTTCAACCGATCGAGCGCCGCCAGGATTTCCCCGACGCACCAGTCGGTCTGAACGATCGCGTCGCCCCGCGGCCCCATGCTCGTCTTGCCGACGAAGCGGGGATGCGGCACACGAGGAACGTGCGGATCGTGGGTCGCGAAGAACAGGAAGAACGGCTTCTCACGATGCTTTTCCACGAACGCGACCGCCTGGCGGGTGAAGACGTCGGCCATGTCCTCGTCCTTCCACAGTGCCGCCTTGCCTCCCGTCATGTAGCCGATGCGGCTGATCCCGTTGGTGATCGTCATGTCGTGACCGTGGCTCGGCGCAACCTTCAACAGCTCCGGATTCGCCTTCCCCGTCGGCCAGTCACCGATCGGCGTCGTGTAGCTGACTTTGATCGGATCGGCAGGATCGAGCCCGACCACGCGGCGGTTCTCGACATACACCGTCGGCACGCGGTCACCGGTGGCGGCCATGATGAACGATTCATCGAATCCGATGTCTTCCGGAGCCGGCTTGATGACGCCGTTCCAATCCGGACCACCGGCAGGCCCCAGTCCGAGGTGCCATTTTCCGACGACGCCGGTCGCGTAGCCGGCCTTCTGGAGCATTGACGCGACCGTGCCGCGGCCAGGCTCGATGACGAGCGCCGCGTCACCGGGCAACACGCCCGTGCCTGCCTTGCGGAACGCGTATTCACCGGTCAGCAACGCATACCGCGACGGCGTGCACGTCGCGGCCGCGGAATGCGCATCGGTGAAGCGCAGCCCTTCCCTCGCGAGCCGATCGAGATTCGGCGTGCTGATCGCGGTCGCTCCATAGGCCGACACGTCGCCATAACCGAGATCGTCGGCGTAAATCAGCACGATGTTCCGGGGTGATTGCGCTGAGACAAACTGGGGGAGGGATAGGGCGAGGGCGATTGCTAATAGGGGGCGCACTGCAATCCTTATCCTTAATCCCTGATCCTTCATCCTTATCCTCATCCCAATCCCCATCCGCATCCCAATCCGCATCAGAGCGCTCACTCCCATTCCGATCGTCACTGGGAATACGGACTCATGATATTCATTGCGAGGCTTTACCGCTTGCGTCTTCCGCGGTCTTTCCAGTCGCAGCGCAAGATACGCGATCCAACCGCCCAGCATCGGCAATAACTCTTCACCCATTCTCCGGCATCGTTCAGGAAGCAACCGCATCGGGATCGATGATCAGCGATTAGCGATCAGGATCCGGATGTAGATGTGGATTCCGGATGAGGGATAGGGGATAAGGATTGAGAGAGCGCGAGTCAGATCGGTGATCGCGGATCCAGATCAGTATCCGGATCGGGATGAGGATTCAGGATGAGGGATTAGGGATACGGATGGAGAGGCGGAGCCCTGAGACTCCGCCTCTCCGGACGACTGTTACCAACGTGGCTCGCGACGTCCGCCGCCACCGCCGCCACGGCCGCCGCCGAAACCGCCACCACCGCCGCCGGTACGCGCCGGCATCGGTTTGGCCTCGTTCACGGTCAGGTTGCGGCCGCCGAAGTTGTGATCGTGCAGCTGCTCGATCGCCTTCTGCGCTTCTTCATCGGTTCCCATCTCGACGAAGCCGAATCCACGAGCTCGACCCGTGGCCATGTCGCGCATGATCTTGACGCTCTCGACGGTGCCGCAGCTGGCAAAGAGCTGTTCGAGATCCTGTTCGCCCGCGCTGTACGGAAGGTTGCCCACGTAAAGTTTTCTACCCATCGCTGACTGTTCTCACTTCTGCCCCGGTTGGCGAGGCTGCTGACGTGTTGATGATCCGGCGGCCGGATCGCTGATGGCTCGGGCGATGCTCAGCAAGTCTACGTTGCGGGGGGAAGCGGGTCGGAAGGACGTCGTTTCGGCGCTGCACGCGGGCTACGGCAGGAGCTGCCTGACCACCTATGCGCGTGAGCATATCACCGAAAGGCAGCCCACTTGCAATGTCTCAATCGCATGGCACAGAGTACGGCCATGATACCGAAGAGGCGGGGCCGGCCGCGCAAGAATGCCGACCTGTCCCTGATCGATTGGACCGAGCCCGAGCGTAACGCGCACGTCCTCGATTGGCGTCAGCGCGCGCATGAGTTTGGGTTGCAGCCGGGCGACGAAACAGATGAGGCACCGGTGCTTCCGTCCGATACGCTCCTGCAGGAGGACGACCCAGAAGCCTACGAGCCTCACGACTTTCGCGCCATCGATGAGTCAGGACGCACGAAGGATGAGCTGGGCGAGAAGACGAAGACGAAGACGAAGATGAGCAGGAAGCCGATGACGGGCAGGCCCAGGCGGCGGGCACGCGCGAGGATCTCGACCTCGTGCGGGTCTACCTGAAGCACGTTGGCAGGCGGCGCCTCCTCAAGGCAAAAGAAGAACAACAGATCGGCGAGCGCATCGAGAAAGCCCGCGGCGAGCTGCAAGCCACCCTCGGCAAGATTCCGTGCGCGGTCAAGACCATTCTGGCGCTCGCGGATGAGGTGCGCCGCGGCACGCCGGCCGCGGAACTGATCCTGCTGCCAGACGGCGGCGAGTTGAAGCCGGCCAACGTCGCACCGGTCATGAGGGCCATGGGCCGGATCCGCGAGGCCCGCGATCGGCTCGACCAGTGCCGGCGCAAATGTGAAGATCGACGGTCGACGATGGCCTCACGCGCCGGCTATCGACGCGAGATGGCGCAGGCCGAAGAGGTCATCGGCGCGGCGCTGCGCGACATGCCGCTCCGTCCCTCGCTCGTCGAGGACATCACGACCAAGCTGCGCGAAGTGAATCGCCAGTTCGACGAGCTCGATTCGGTGCCCCGCGCGCAACGGACGGCGCGCAAACACGAACTGGAAAAGCGCACAGGGCTGCCCCGCAGTCGGTTCTGTCCGGTCGCCGCCGAAGCGCGCAAACACGAAGAGGCGATTCGCGAAGCGAAGCGCGAGCTGCTCGAAGCGAACCTGCGGCTCGTCGTGTCGATCGCGAAACGCTACTCGAATCGCGGCCTGTCGCTGCTCGACCTCATCCAGGAAGGCAACATCGGCCTGATGAAGGCCGTCGATCGGTTCCAGTTCCGCCGCGGCTTCAAGTTCTCGACTTACGCGACGTGGTGGATCAGGCAGGCCGTCGGCCGCGCGGTGGCCGACTACGGGCGGACCATCCGTCTGCCGGTCCACGTCATCGAGTCGCTGAATCGCCTGACCCGCGAGCGGCGCACGCTCGCCGCCGACCTCGGGCGCGATCCGCGGCCCGAAGAGCTCGCCACCCGCATGCAGCTGCCGCTCGGAAAAGTCCAGCTGCTCCTGGAGGCCGCCAAATCGCCGACCTCGCTCGAAGCGCCGATCGGCGAGGGCGAAGACACGCGCCTCGGCGACATGGTGAAGGACACGGCCACCCGATCGCCGGAGGAAACGGCGATGCGAAATCAAATGGCGGCCGAAGTCGAGCGGGCGATGGCGCCGCTGACCGATCGCGAACGCGAGGTCATGCGCCTCCGCTATGGCCTCGGCTCCGATCGCGAGCACACGCTCGAAGAAGTGGGGCGCCGCCTGTTCATCACCCGCGAGCGCGTTCGTCAGATCGAAGCGAAAGCGCTCGCCAAGATGCGCAGCGGGCGCGCGGCCTGAGCCTGGCGGGTCTTACACTCGAGCCATGGCCTCAGCGCGGGGAGCGCGCCACCGCCAACTGCGCGTGACCGTGCTCGAGGCGCTCGAGCAGCGCGTCAAACAATTCATCCGGCGGGAGGAGTTGTGGCCGCTGCGAATCCCCAATGAACCCGTGCTCCTGGACGACGTGATTGACCGGGCGCTTCACGAGGAGGCCCGCTCGTTCGATCCCGCTGCGCTGCGCTCGCGCCCGCTGCTGCATTTCGAATGGGACGACGGCAGCACCTGGGACGCCTGGGTGATCGTGCTGCCGTCGGGGCTGAAGCTCTATTGCGATTCGGCCGGCGACGAGGATCGGATCCTGGCGTCCGGCGGCAGGAACGAAGGAGAGGAAAGCGATCGCGCGTTCCTGCAGCTCCTCGCCGAATCCGCCGGCGGCCATTTCGGCATCGAGATGTCGGGCGGCGCGCCGGCGCACATCCGTTCGGCGATCGCGGACCGCGAGTTCCTGGTCGAGCTGTTCGTCAACCTGTTCGAAGTGGCGGGAACGGAAGACTCGGTTCGCGAGCAGGTCTTGGGCGATGCTGCCGGTGGCGTCCGGCCCGAGGGCGCCGACTTCCGGATCGAAGTCGAACGCTGGCTCGATCAGGCGCTCGGCCGCTGAGCGCGCTCACTTCTTTTCCGGAATTCTCACCGCCGTCCAGGTGCCGTCGCCGGCGCCCTCGGTACTCGACCGATCCGCTCATCTTGTCCGACTCGAATACGCCGGAAAACGCGCCGGTCACCGTCGTGCCCTCGGCAACCATGGTGACCGTGAACTCGACGCGGTTGTCCTTCACGGTGCCTTCGAGATTCGACCTGCCATACCGGCCTTCATACGTCCCGGTAATCTTCTCGCCGTCCTGCTTGAACGTGACGACCGGACGTCCGGTCCCCATCTCGAGCTCCACCGTGAATTGCCACGCTCCGGCGATGTTCGCAGGCGCCGAGACCACCAAGGCAATCGAAACGACGCACAACGCCATGACGCACGCCAGCTGCTTCATTGAACGAGCCTCCGCTCTCGCGATCATACTGCCGCCGTTTTCGGGAGCGCTGGGATCGACGTGCCTGGACGAGGAAAGTGCGGGTACGAAAGTGCGGTGAGGGGTCGGAGTCCGGTCGCGAGCGTTTGTGGGCAGGTCTGTCCGAACGCCTACGCGGTCGAGAACATCGTGTCGAGGAGATCCGAGTCCGAGAATTGCGGGACCGATCTGAGCTTGAACGATTGCAGATCCAGCTCGTCTTTCTTCGCGCCGATCTGCAGCGTCTTACGGACTTCATCGAAAACCGCGCCGGCATCGGCCGGCAACAGGTACCGCCGAGCGAACAGCCCGGCCGTTTCGATGACGAAGTATCTCAGCTGTCGAGACGAGGGGCTGATGAGAACACCGTTGACGCTGCCGAGCGGCTGGGCATCTCCGGTGCACACCTTGAAACCCGAGAGGTTGGTCCTGAAACACCGGACACTCTCGGCATCGAGATATCGCAGGCCATGCGTTGTGTCACTAGTGGTCACGTCAAACTCCTGCCCGTTTCGTAGCAATCGTGGTGCCAGCCAGATTTGCAGGACTCGACCATTTTTTGGCCGGTTCTCCCAGGCAATTTTGAGCGTGTCAACGCGGGTTGCTGCCGCGCAGGCTTTCGGAAGTGTCACAAATCGACGAATCTTACCCAAGCGCGCAGTATTTCGCGACGGCTCGGCAGTGGAAGGCGGGGTGGTACGATTGGGATTCTTCACTGCGGCAGGGGGACACGATGACGGAACACGATGGCATTACGAGCGACGTGCGATCACGGGAGGACGAGTACTTCCGGCGCAAAGATCGCGAGCTCGTCGAACGGATGCGACAAGAGGCAGCCGCCCAGCAGGCCAGACAGGATCTCGAAAAGCAATCGGGCATTCACGATCCCGCGTTGCTCCAGGAGCTCGAGGCGCTCGGGTTCACGCCCGATACGGTCAGCCTCCTCCCGCTCGTGCCCATCGTGCAGGTCGCGTGGGCGGAAGGGGGCGTCAGCGAGGACGAACGCCGGTTGATTCTCCAGCTGGCCCGCCAGCGCGGCGTCGAGCCCGGCTCGGCAGCGGACCAAAAATTGGCCACCTGGCTCAAAACTCAGCCGGCGGAAGTCGTCTTCGAGCGCGCCACTCGACTGATTCGGGCGATGCTCGATGACCAGTCAGGCGAGAGAAAAAATCTCAAAGTCGAGGATTTGATCCATCACTGCGAGGAGATCGCCGCGGCGTCGGGCGGCGTCCTCGGCTTCCGGAAGATCTCGGCCGAGGAGCGCGCGCTCTTGGGACAGATCGAAGCGGCGCTCAAATCGAAATAGCGAGCCGGCGAGGCGGGCGACACGAGGCTGGACCATCGCAAGCGGCAAGTCTCGCGATCGGCTTGTGATGGTCTGGTCCAGGCGACGCTGGTCAGGGCACTGGGGTACCGACCCACCCGATCTGCTGATACATCGAGAGCATGTCGAAGCAGTTCCAGCCCTCGACGATCTTGCCGTCCTCGACTTTCAGCATGCACATGCCCCAGAAGTCCACGGGCTGGTTGGTCGGGTTCCCTCCCAGCGCCGCACCTGAATGCTTGCCCGTCACGTGGCAGTGCGCGGCAACGGTGTCGCCCTGCACCACGGTGCGGACGACTTCGATGCTCAGATCGCCGAGCGCCTCACGAAACGTTCGGAACAACGGCTTGAAGGCTGTTGGTCCCTGAATCGGGCCGCCCGGCAGACCATACGCGACCGCGTACGGAGCCAGGAGGCGATCGATCGCCTCCTCGCGGCCCTCGTCCCACACTTCCTTGAACCACTCTCGCGCGATTTCATCCGGGGCAATCGACATGACACCTCCGCAGGGTTGCGGAAAGTATTCAGCGAAGCGCCCCGGGGGGTCAATAACAACGAGTGAGTGTCCAGGCCGCGACCGGGTAGCAACCACCCGGACTGAGTCGGGTTGGCTATTTGTCGACGACGGTTCCGAAGCCCTTGACCTGCTCCTCGATCACTTTGCGATCGCCCACGATGACGATGGTCGCGCGGTCGTCCTGCAGGTGCTTCTTCGCCACTTCCGTCACCTGCTGCGGCGTCACCGCGTAGACCTGCTTCACATAGGTGCTCGCGTACGTCGGCGGCAAGCCGTGCAGATCCATGTAACTCAGTTGATTCGTGATGCCCCCGCGGCTGGAGTTCTGCAGGACATACGTGCCCGCCAGGTAGTTCTGGATGCCTCGCAGCTCGTCCGCCGACGGTGGTTCCTTCTGCAGCCGATCGATCTCCGCAAAGATCTCCTTGATGGAGGGCCCTGTCACCGTCGTGGTCACGTCGGCGTTTTCCGCCCAGTAGCCGTCCCGGTACCGGACGGAGAGCTCGCTGTACGGCGAGTAGGTGTAGCCCTTGTCCTCGCGGATGTTCTTGGTGATGCGCGACGCGAACGCGCCGCCGAGAATCGCGTCCATCACCGTCATGGGAATGTAGTCGGGACTGGACGGGTCGATCGACGGCACCCCGATGATCACGGTGGACTGGGGTGCGCCCGGACGATCCACGACATGGACGGCGCGCGACGACGTCGGCTTGGGAGGATCGTGACTCGCCGCGGTTCCCTTCTGCCAGCCGGCGAACGCCTTCTTGATTTGCGCCTCCACCGCCGCGGCATCGAAGCGCCCGACGACATAGAGACGGGTGCGCCCCGCGCCGTAGGTGGCGTCGTAGAACTGCCGGATCTGCGCCAGCGTGAATCCCTTGATCATCTCCTCGGTCGGAAACAGGCGGCCATAAGCGTGATCGCCGTAGACGACGGCGCGGAATTTCTGGAGGGCGACCTGCTGCGGCTGACTGAGCGAGACTGCGAGGTTGCGCACCATGTTGGCCTTCAGCCGCGGCAGCTCCGATTCCGGAAACGTCGGATTGCGCACGACGTCGGCCACCAGATCGATCATCTGCGGGCCGTACTCGCTGAGCACGTCGCCGCCGACCGTCGTCTCGTCGGGTCCGACGCCGATGTTGAGCGACCCGCCCATGCGCGCGGCATCCTGGGAGATCTGCGCCGCGGTCCGCGTCGCCGTTCCCTCGCGGAGGAGGTCGCCGGTCAAGTCGGCGAGCCACACTTCATTCGCCTTCTCGAACGCGTTCCCCGTTCGCGCGCTCAGGGTCACGCGCACTTTCGGCATCGTGCCCCATTGCACCAGCGCCACCTGGAGGCCGTTCTCGAGCGTGAACCGCTTCGGTTCCGGGACCTTGAAATCCCGAGGGGCGCCGGACTTCGGCGCCGTCGACGGGAACGTCGCCGCGCCTGCCGGCTTCGAAGGTGCGGGCGGCGCGGGCGGCTGAGGCTTGCTCTGAGCACGCGGCGCCGGGGAAAACACGAGGACCGCGGCTCCGATCAGGACCCGGAACGACCGCACGCATTCGACGCCTCATCTCACTTCCCCTTCTCTTTGGCCTTCGGAGTGATCGTCAGAATCGTCCGGTTCGTGGTCCGGAGATATTCCTTCGCGGTCTTCTGGATCAGCTCGGGGGTGACCTTGCGGAAGTCGTCCTCGAGCCGGTTGATCTTGGCGGGGTCGTCGTCGAAGAGCGCGAACGCCGCGAGCAGGTTCGCGCGGCCGAAGCCGACGAACTGCTCGTAGTCGGCGTAGAGCCGCGACCGCCGCTTGACGAGCGCGAGCTCGAGCTCCTCCTTCGTCACCGGCGTCGTCTGCAGCCGCGTGATCTCTTCGTCGATGGCCTTGATGATCTCATCGGCGGCCTTGTCGGCGTCGTGAATGAGCCACACCATCCAGAGCGCGGGCCCCTTGATGTCGAACATGTTGCCGAGCAGCGGATTCGTGCCCCCCGTCACCGAACCGGTCAGCCCGCGCTTCTGCACCAGCGACTGGTAGAGCCTGCTGTCGGCCCCCTGCACAAGCAGCTGATCGATCAGGCCCATCGCGTAGTGTTCGGGTGAGTCGCGCTTCGGGGCGTGATAACCGAGCGCCAGCGCCGGGCGGTTGGCGAGCAGATCGTCCTTGTTCGTCCGCTTCTCTTTTTCCTGGCGCGGCTCGGTGATATCGGGCTCGGGCGGCAGCTTCGACGACGGAATGCCGCCGAAGTACTTGCGGACCCAGGTGAGCGTCTGTTTCGTGTCGATGTCGCCGCTGACGACGATGACGGCATTGTTGGGCGCGTAGTAGGTCTTGAAGAACTGCTGGACGTCGCCGAGCGTCGCGGCATCGAGGTGCTCGAGGTCGCCGTAGAAGTTGTGCGCGTTGAACCAGTTCGTGTTCGCCGCCTGCGGCAGATCGAGCCAGGGGAAGCCGCCGTAGGGCTGATTGAGGACGTTGACCTTGACCTCGTTCTTGACCACGCCCTGCTGGTTCGTCAGGTTGTCCTGGGTAATCTTCAGCCCCCACATCCGATCGGCTTCGGCCCACAGGATCGTCTCGAGCGTGTGGATGGGCACGATCTGAAAGTAGTTGGTGAAGTCGAACCGCGTCGAGCCGTTGAGGATTCCGCCATTCGACTCGACGAGCTGGATGAACTCGTTCTTTCCGAGGTGCTCCGAGCCCTGGAACATCATGTGCTCGAAGAGATGCGCGAATCCGGTGCGGTCCTTCGGCTCCACGCGAAAGCCGATCGCGCAGTACACGGCCACGACGGCGGTCGGTGACGACGTGTCGCGCGACAGGACGACCTTCAGTCCGTTATCGAGCTTGTGATACTCGATGGGCACCGTCACCTGCTGCGGCGGCTGCTGCGCAGGAAGGATCGGGGCGGCGAGCAGAACGGTCAGGGCGATCACGATCAGGCGGGCAAACATGGCGGGATCGTATCAACAAATTCGGGTTCAGGGGTTCACCGCCAATACGTCTCCTCCCGTCGAGCGGAAGTGAGCGCCGTCGGGCGTCCTGTGGCGAACAGTGGGGCGAGGACCAGGCCGGCGACGAAGCCGCCGATGTGCGCCATGTAGGCGACGCCGCCGGTTTCTCCGGTGACGCCGAGCGACCCGACGCCGCTGACGAACTGCATGACGATCCACAGCCCCAGCATGAAGACGGCGGGGACGGCCATGACGCCGCCCCAGGTCAGGACGTAGACGCGATTCTTCGGATACAGCAGCAGGTACCCGCCGAGCACGCCGCTGATCGCGCCCGAGGCACCGACGGCGGGAATGCTGGAATCGGCATTGAACAGAATGTGGGCGAGGCTCGCGGCGATGCCGGTCGCGAGGTAGAAGAGGATGAACCGCGCGTGCCCCAGGCGGTGCTCGATGTTGTCACCGAAGATCCACAGGAACAGCATGTTGCCGCCGAGGTGACCCCACCCGCCGTGCAGGAACATCGAGGTGATCAAGGTCGTCCAGAGCGGATACGGAATCTGCGGTGGCAGATCGATGCCGGCCGTGTACTCGCGTGGCACGACGCCCCAGGCAAAGATGAAGGCCTGGACGGCATTTTCGGGTCGGTTGATCTCGATCAGGAAGGCGATGACGTTGAGCACGATGACGGCAATCGTGACGTACGCGATTCCGGCATGGTCGTTCTCATCACCGATCGGCAGCATAGCGGGCCCCCAGACTCGCTCTCACTTGTACCAGTAATTCGCTCGTCGTGCCTACTGGACCTTTTGAGAGGTCGGGAGCCCGGCTGGGCCCTACTCGTCCTTCTTCTCGGCGCTCTCGGTCAGCTTCACCTGCTGCAGTGCCGCCGCACCCATGAGGCCGCCCATACCCATCGATTCGACGGCGCTGCTCGGGATCAGCATCAGCGCCCCCTTCTCCTTGAGCCCCTCGTAGAGCATGTTCATCGCGCGCAGGTGGAGCGCGGTCGGGTCGCCGTGATAGGCCTTCGCGGCTTCGTGGAACGACTGGGCGATCTCCAGCTCGGCCTGACCGAGAATGATCCGCGCCTGCTTTTCCCGCGCCGCCTGTGCTTCGCGTGACATCGCATCCTGCAGCGCACCGGGGATTACCACGTCGCGCATCTCCACCGATGACACGGTGACGCCCCACGGGTTCGAGCGCTGATCGATCAGGTGCTGCAGCTCGGTTTCGATCCGCTCCCGGCCGCGCAGCAGATCGCTCAAGGTCGTGCGGCCGATGATGTCGCGCAGCCCGGTCTGCGCCGCCCAGCTCACGGCCTGGGCATAGTCCTGCACCTCCAGCGCCGCCTTCTCGGCATCGTGCACCATCCAGAAGAGCACGGCATCGACGTTCACCGGCACGGTATCGGCGGTGAGCGTCTGCTCGGCGGCGAAGCTCGTGGTGATCGTCCGCTGGTCGATCCAGCAGGAGACCCGATCCATGAACGGCACGATCCAGAACAGCCCCGGGCCGCGCAATCCCACGAAGCGTCCGAAGCGAAGGACGACGGCACGCTCCCATTGCTGGGCGATCCGCGGCGCCGGCATGAGAGCGAGACCGACGAGCGCCATCACGACGAGTGGAATCGGATTGCCCGTAGCGTTCCAGCCGACGAGACCGAGCACGATGGCGGCGAGGAGAATCGCAACCGCGACCACGTTGACGCGGGAGATCTTCTCGTTCGAGTCCTGGGAACGTCGATTCATCGCGACGGAGATCATGAGATCCTCCCTGACCTTTCCTGTGCGTCTATGCGCGGCGCGCCGCCGGACGCTGCTCGTCCAGCGCGGTCATCACATCGTCGAATGAAAAGCCTTCGGCATCGGCGTCGGCCAGGACCCTGGTCACGAACGCCCGCAGACGGCGATCGTGCTCGCGCGGCGACCGCGCTTTCTCTGGCGTGGCGGTGATGAACGAGCCGACGCCGCGGCGTGTCTCGATCACTCCGGCGCGCTCGAGCTCGGCGTAGACGCGGGCAACGGTATTCGCGTTCACGCGCAGGTCGACGGCGAGCTGCCGGACGGTCGGCAGCTGATCGCCCGGCGTCAGCCGGCCGGTGGCAATGGCGGCCCGCAATCCGCGCTCGAGCTGCGCGTAGATCGGGGTTCGATCGCGTGGGTCGATGGAGACGATCGCCATGCCTGATTCAATGCTTGTACTAGTTCATTAGGACAAGTGTCAAGTACAAAAGAACGGCCCGGGTTCAGCCGGGCCGTTTTCGTGATGAGTGCGTCAGGCGGCCGACGATTACTCGGACGCCACCTTCTTGAGCAGCTTGAGATCGGTCAGCATCTTGCCGGCGCCGAGGACCACCGAGGTCAACGGATTCTCGGCGACGAGCACCGGCAGGCCGGTTTCGTCGCGCAGGCGCTTGTCGAGATTCCGGAGCAGCGCGCCGCCGCCGGTGAGCACGACGCCGCGATCGTAGATGTCGGCGCAGAGCTCGGGTGGCACGCGCTCGAGCGCGTCGCGGACGGCCTGGACGATCGCGCGGATCGGTTCAGCCATCGCCTCGCGCACTTCGCCGTCGGAGATGCGGACCGTGCGCGGCACCCCCGCCGTGATGTGGCGCCCCTTGACCTCCATCGACAGGCGCTCGTCGAGCGGCGCCGCCGATCCGATTTCGCACTTGATCTGTTCTGCGGTGCGTTCGCCGATCAGCAGCCCGTGGGTGCGCTTCATGTGCTGGATGATCGCCTCGTCCAGCTTGTTGCCCGCGACGCGAAGCGATCGACCGTAGACGGTGCCGGCCAGTGAGATGACGGCGATGTCGGTCGTGCCGCCGCCGATGTCGATGACCATGTTGCCGGCGGCCTCGGTGACCGGCAGTCCGGACCCAATCGCCGCCGCCATCGGCTCGTCGACCAGGTGGACTTCGCTCGCCTTGACTCGATAGCCGCTGTCTTTCACCGCGCGGCGCTCGACCGGCGTAATCTCGGGCGGCACGCCGATCACCAGGCGGGGCCGCACCAGCGGACGCTTCCCGTGCACCTTGCGCACGAAGTAGGTCAGCATCTTTTCCGCCGCCTCGAAATCGGCGATCACGCCGTCTTTCAGCGGCCTGACGGGCGTGATGTTGTGCGGTGTCCGGCCCAGCATCTCATGGGCTTCAGTTCCGACAGCCTCTATCTGTCCGTTCGTGTTGTTGAATGCGACGATCGACGGCTCGTTGAGCACGATGCCCCGGCCGCGAGCGAAAATACAGGTGTTGGCAGTTCCGAGGTCGATGGCGACGTCGGTCGCGAAAGCCGAAAAAAGATTCATGTCGGGGCGCCTCGCAGACCTGCGTAGGCACAAGTCATTCCGCTCTCGGGGCTTCTCCAGGTCCGCAATCGGTCGAAAAAACGGAGAAAACTACAGCCGGGCCGGCACGAGCCTCGAAAGCGTGATTACAAATACGTCTCGGAATTACAGGCTTGAACTCCCGCTATGCCTCGCCGGATGAAGGAATTAGCCCCCGCCTCCGCGCGGGCACGGATCCGCGCGCGCTACGGCGAGGCAGGCTTCATGTTCGGACTGCGTCCGCGGCCGGCGATCCGGTAGCAACGAACAGGGCCGCGAACCCGGGCACGAATGCAATCGTCCAGGCGGCGAAGTTGTACCGATAATTCGGGCCGCCGCGGGGCGGGTTGGTCCAGATTCCCGAAATCGCATAAAACGCAAGGCCTGACGCGATCGCCGCGACGAGTCCGCGCGCGATCGACGGCGCCCACGACCGCTCCCCACGCAGCGTTTTCTGCAGGAGCGCGAAACAGATCCAGAAGAACATCCACGCCGGGAACATCGCGTAGTACCGGAGCCACGGGGCAAGCAGATAGAAAACGCCCGCCGCCAGAAACCCGATGGCCGGTCCCGCCGCGATGCCGCGCCCCATCGCGCGGGCACGCCATCCGATGAAGCCGCCGATGAGCAGACAGATCAGCGCGCCGTGGAGCAGCCCGTACGCCATCCGGTTACGCAGGCTGAGCCCGGCCCAGAGCATGTCCCCGGCCGTGCTGGCGACGGCGAGGACGACGGCAGCGACGATCGCATCGCGCATTCCGGCCGAAGTATATGATCCCGATCATGCGCAACGCCCTGACGCGCTCGTGCCTTCTGTTCGCCACGTTCCTGGCCTCCTTCTTCCTCCTCACGGCTGCGCCGGCCGCCGCAAAAGGCTATTCGGCGGATCGGTTCGACGCCGTCGTCAAGGTGCTCGAAGACGGCGTCCTGGATATCACCGAGACGGTCGTGTTTCGATTCGAGGACGGGACGTTCAAGGAAGTCTTCCGCGAGATTCCCGGGCGCCGCACCGACGGCATCGAAGTGGTGCGCGCCGACATGCAGGGCCAGCGTCTCCCGTTCGGCAACGAGCCTGGCACCGTGGAAGTGCGCCAGCGCAACAACGGCGTACGCGTCGTCTGGCGATTCACGGCGCTCGAAGGCGTGACCCGTGAGTTCGTCCTCAACTACCGGGTTCGCGGCGTCGTTCGTCAGGAAGACGCGGCAGATCTGCTCGCCTGGCGCGCGACACCGGGCGAACACCAGTACCGCATCGCGTCGAGCACGATCCGGTTCGAGCTGCCGGCCCCTCCGGCGCAGGCGCCGCACATCACGTCGCGGAAGACGGAACCTCCGCGAGTGTCGGTGGACGACAACATCGTGCGGATTGAGACGGCCGCGATCCGCCAGAACGGCTGGGTCGACACGGCGTTGCGATTTCCGCGAGGCGCGCTGATCGACGCCGCCCCGGCCTGGCAGCGGCGCGACGCCACGGTCGCCGCACAGTCCACAGCCTGGATGATCGGCGCCATGCTGGTCGGAATCGCCGGCTTGATGCTGCTCGTGGCCTGGCGCCAGAGCTACGACGCTCCAGTGCGTGACTTCGAGACGTCCGGCGGGACGTCACCCCAATCGATGGCGCCCGACACGGTGGCCCCCGCCGTCGCCGGTGTGCTCAGCGCAAACGGGCGCGCCGGACTCGAGCACGCGATGGCGGCGCTGTTCTCTCTTGCCGATCGCCGGGAGCTCGACATCAACGAAATGCCGCGCGGCACCTTCGGGCAGCGCGACTTCACGGTCACGCGACGGCGCGGGTCTGGCGCGCTCGCCGGGTACGAACAGGCGGCGCTCGACACGATTTTCAAAGGACCGGTGACCGAGGGCATGACCGTCTCGCTGTCGCAGGCCCGATCGCGCGCCAGCATGCGCCCGGGAAAGTTCGGCGAAGCGATGCATCGCGAGCTCGCGAGCGCCGGATTCCTCGACGAATCCCGCAAGGCGATTCGCCGGCGCTATCACCTCGCCGCGCTGTGGCTGGCCGGCCTCGGACTGGTCGGCCTCGTCCCGGCCGTGCTCCTCACTTCGCGCTTCGGCGGCTGGCCGTTGCTGATCCCGTGCACGATTTTCGTTCTCGCCTTGTGCTCGGTGTTCTTCGCAGCCTCCATCACACCGCTGTCGAACGAAGGGGTACGGCGCGGGCATCGCTGGCGCGCCTACCGCAAACATCTACAGGCCGTAGCGGCAGGGAAACAGCGCGCTTCGGGCACCTCCGTCTCCACTGTTCTTCCGTATGCCGTGGCGCTCGGCCTGGCGTCCGCGTGGGCCAAGTTCCTGAAGCAGCAACCGCAGGCTGCCCCGGTGTGGTTCCATGCGCTGCACGGAACCGATCACGCGGCGTTCGCGGGCTTCGTGGCGTCGGGCGGCGCGTCCGCGTCGTCCGGGGGTGGCGTGGGCGCCGGCGGTGCCGCCGGGGGTGGCGCGTCAGGCGCAGGCTAGCGCGATCGCGTCGTCAACGACTGCGGGAAATATCAAAGGAAGCTAAAGAACGCCTGGCACCGACGAAAGTCGCCTCGCACGCGCGACTCCGTGCCGCAGTACACCGCGCGGTGACTCTTGCGCGCGGTGACTCTTGCGCGGCTCAGGCGCGCTCGGCCAGGCGCGCGAGGTGGGCCAGCATCTGCTCCCTATGGGCCGCGGCGCGCTGCGTCAGTGGACGCGGCGATTCCTCGAATGGCAGCGACCGCTGTGCCCACGCTTCCCGGCGCGCCCGCACGCGCTCCATTCCGGCTTTGAAGCACTGAAAGCAGACCGCCTGCGCCGCGCAGATGTGATCGTCCTTCTTGATCGTGTTCATGGTCTGGCGCCTCGAATCCAACCCGTGGGTCACTCCCCGGGCTCCATCCGATCCAGCAGGTGGCGCGCGTTGATCTGAGCCGTCCGCCGTCGCCGCTCCAGCTGCTCGTATTTGTCCGCCCCGGTCAGCCTGCCGGGCCGCGGCGCCAACTTGAGCGCCGCCCGACCACTGCCCCCGGTGCTCGTCACCGCCGTGGGCAACTCGCCGAAATCCAGCTTTCTCGCCAGTGCGCCCTCGAATCCCGACATGGCCTGCTCCTTTATGAGTGCGAACGCCCGCCGTCGTTGGATTCAGTCTAGAACCGGGGTGTGACAGGGAAGGTCAAACACGTGCTGTCGTGCTACGGGCTGCGTGCGAACGTGCTTTCGTGCGGTGTGCTCACGTGCGGACGTGCCTTTGTGCGGCGTGCTTTGGGTGACGTGCTCATGTGCCTCCTCCTCTGGAGTGAAGTGCTCGGGCTACGTCCGGCGTGTCACGGGGTGAACCTGCGTGCAACGTGCCAAGTCTGCGTGCTCACGTGCTTTTCAGGATTGAACCTCGGGCCGTAGGCGGAAGTCGTTGTTATTCAATGACTTCCGGCTCAAGTGTTTACGCGGCTGTCGTTGACACTCCCTACGCCGATGCGGAGAAACTCACCCGTCGAGGAAGTCTGGTTCCCATTGAGGTGGTTCATGAAGGGGTCACATCGCACCGGTTGGTTCGGCCTGTTTGCGTTCATCTGTCTGGCCCTGGTCACCAGGCCGGCCGCCGTCAGTCCGAACGTCGTCATCAGTCAGGTCTACGGCGGGGGCGGTAATAGTGGCGCCCCCTTCACGCACGATTTCATCGAGCTGTTCAATCGCGGGAGCGCGCCGCGCGTCGCTGAGCGGGTGGTCGCTCCAGTACGCGAGTGCGACAGGGACTGGCAACTTCGGCGCGACCAACGCGCAGCACACGACGCTACCAGACGTCGTCCTCCAGCCCGGTCAGTAACCTGGTCCAGCAGGCGTCCAATGCCCCCTGTAGGGGCCGCCCTGCCCGCGCCCGATCTCATTGACCTGGATCCGATCAACATGTCGGGTACAGCGGGGAAGGTCGCGCTGGTCATTGGTAATACGAGCTTGGGGTGCAACGGTGGATCGTCGGCCTTGCCGCCGCGCCCGCTCCACGCAACAGCAGCTCGCCGCTGCATTCATGCCCCCTGTCGCTCTCAATTGGCGATGTGACGGTGGCGAAGGGAGACGCGGGTACAGCCGTGGCGACAACCGGCATCGTCACTGCCAGGAAGAACACGGGCTTCTTCCTGCAGGCGCCAGACGATCAGGTGGACGACAATCCGGCGACCTCGGAGGACATCTTCGTGTTCACGTCGAGCGCTCCCTCAGTAGCCGTCGGGGACGCGGTCCTCGTGCGAGGCACGGTGAACGAGTTCTTTTCGCTCACCGAGATCGACAGCACGTCGCCGGGGATCGTCACGGTGACATCCAGCGGCAACCCGCTGCCAGCGGCTCCGACCGGAACGTGTTTAGTGGGTCGCTGAGCGGAAACCGGACAGCCGGCGGGCTGGGGAAGCGGCGGATGAGCAGCTGGTTCGCTGCTAATATTCCCCCATGCTTCCCCCTCGCCGGCACGAGATCTCGCGTCTCGAGGCGTTCAGCGATGCGGTCTTCGCCTTCGCGCTGACGCTGCTCGTCGTGTCGCTCGACGTGCCGACTTCGTATGCGGAGCTGATGAAGCTGATGGCGGGGTTCGTCCCCTTCTCCGCCTCGTTCGCGCTGCTGACGTGGATCTGGTACGAGCACAACGTCTTCTTCAGGAAGTACGGCCTGCAGGACCCGTTGACGGCGACGATCAACGCGGCGCTGTTGTTCGTCGTGCTGTTCTACGTCTACCCGCTCAAGTTCCTGTTCACCGCGGCCTTCTCGTTCTTCATCCCGCTGCTGGCCGTCGACATGCGGGTGACCCCGCAGGAGATCACCAGAATCTTCGCAATCTACGGAGCCGGCTTCGTGGTGCTGTTCGGCCTGTTCGCCATGCTCCATCTCCACGCCTATCGGAAGCGCGAGACGCTGAACCTCGGACCGCTCGAGGTCTTCGACCTGCGCCACGCGGGGGGTGGCCATCTCGTAAGCGCCAGCGTCGGCGCGCTGGCCACCTCGATCGCGTTGTTCGCGCCGCTGCAGCTCGCAGTGTTTTCCGGCTTCACCTACTTCCTGATGGGACCTGCGCACTTCACCTACGGGTTCAGGGGCGCGCGCCAGCGCAAGCAGCTCGAGGGCCGTCTGGAAGACGCCGTCGCGCCGGCTGTCGGCGTCTGAACGGACGCATGCCGCGCAACGCCGAAATCATCCGGCAGTGGACCATCCTGCGGGAGCTCGAAGCCTCCCGGCGTCTGACCATCGATGACATGGCCGAGCGGACCGGCGTTACGACCCGGACGATCCGCCGCGATCTGGAAGCGCTGCAGTCCGCCGGATTCCCGCTGTTCGACGAGTCCCACGAGGGCCGGAAGTACTGGGTGCTCGAGCAGAAGGCGTTCCGGCGGCTGGATGCGACCGGCTTCACGTTCGCCGAGCTGAGCGCGCTCTACTTCAGCCGCACGCTGGTCGAGTGTCTGGCGGCGACCCCGTTTCAGAACGACGTACGGAGCGCCTTCGATCGCTTGTCGGATGCGTTGACGCCGGGCATGAAGCAGTTCCTCGATCGCCTGCCGCTCGTGATCCAGGCAAAGGCCGAGCCCGGCGCGCATCCGGGGACGGCTCGCGGCAGGGAAATCGCGCAGCTGCTCGACGCCACGCTGCAGCATCGCCGCTCGATCATGCGCTACGACTCCTTCTCCAGCGGTCGGGAAAAGGAATACGTCATCGAGCCCTACCGGGTCGTCTTCGCGCAGGGTGCGCTGTACGTGGTCGCCTTCGTGCCGGAGTACGGGCAGATGCGCACGTTCGCGCTCGATCGCATCAAGTCATTGTCGGTGACCGAGGACCGGTTCGAGCCGGTCGAGAGCGAAGAGGATGCCTTCGCGCATTCGCTCGGCGTCCATCAGGGAGTGCCGCAGCGGATCGAGATCGCGTTCGAACCACGGATCGCGCGCTACATCCGTGAGCGTGTGTGGCACGCCTCGCAGGAAATCCAGGATCAGGGGGACGGCGGCGCCATCCTGACGCTCAACGTGTCGAACGACTTCGCGCTCCGAAGCTGGATCCTGGGATTCGGCGCGCTCGCGCGAGTGGTCTCGCCGCCGGAACTGGCCGCCCAGATCAGCGAGGAGATCGAACAGGCGCGCCGGCGCTATCAGGCTTAGTCAGAGCCGCAGCAGCGAGAGCGCAAACCTTGCGTCAGCATCGACCCACTGCCCCGCCGTCGTGAATGCCGCAGACGAAGCCAGGAGCGCGATGGCGCCCTGCGTGTACTGTTACCAGCTTTCCGTCCAGATCGACTCGCCGGGCTCGAAATGCACTCGGCGATCGAGTGCGCGGATCTCGACATCCTGCCGCTGGCGGCTGACGAGATGCATCTCGACACGCAGTTCCGCGTCGTTCCAGATCGCACGGTGCTCGAACGCCGAGAGATCGAAGCACCCGTCGAGCTCGCGATTGATCCGAACCAGCAGGTTCTTGTTGAACGCCGCGGTCACACCGAGCGGATCGTCGTACGCGAGGAGCAGCTCAGGCTCGGACTTGACCAGGTCGGCGCCGAGCAGCAGACCGTCGCCGTGGCGGAGCGCGCCGCGAATCGCGCGCAGCAGTCCGCGCGCGGCCGGGACGTCGAAATTGCCGATGTTGGATCCGAGGAACAGGACGAGGGTCGCGGCGTCCGGCTCGCGGGGAGCAGGGAGGGATTCCAGACCATCCTCGTACCGGCCGCGATGGCGCACCAGCGACAGGTGCGGAAATCGTGAGAGCCTGGCCTCGGTCGCATCGAGCGCGGCGGTCGAGATGTCGATCAGATGCACCTCGATGTGCCGCATCGCGGGCAGCGCCTCCACGAGCGTCTCCAGCTTCTCGCCGCTGCCCACGCCGAGCTCGACGATCCTGACGGGACGGTCGCCGGCAAGCTCCGACACGATGCGCGAGGCGTGCCGCGCGAGCAGCCGCTCCTCGGCCCTGGTGATGCGGTACCAGGGCAGGCGGCAGATCGCGTCGAAGAGGCTCGAGCCGAGATCGTCGTACAGGTACTGCGACTGCAGTCGCTTCGGTGTGCGCTGCAGATCGCGGGCGACGTCGGCAGCAAAGGTCTCGAGCAGAATCTGCTGATGCATCATGAGACGGTCCGGAACTTGGCGTAGACGTACGGATAGTTCGGCCTGAACCAGTTGCGGAAGCTGCGGCGCACGAGCTCGCGCGCCGTCCCCGGCGAGGCTCCCTTCAGGACGATATGCTGGCCGTCGAAGAACTCGGCGGAGTATTCCGGATACGACGGCATCGCCCGAAAACCAGGGAACGGCGCGAACTCGGTTGACGTCCATTCCCAGCCGTTGCCGACGAGATCGTGGACGCCCCACGCGCTCGTCCCACCCGGGCGAGCCCCGGCGGGCACGGGTTCCCACGATCTGAAATCGAAGTTTCCTCGGGCGGGATCGGCGTCGAGCGCGCCGGCCTCACCCCATGGCCACGTGCGCTCTTCACCAGACGGCGTCGCGAAAGCGGCGCGGTGAAACTCCGCTTCCGTCGGCAGCCGCCGCCCCTTCCACCGGGCGAACGCATCGGCCTCGGCCTGACTGACGTAGGCAGGCCACGCGAGCGGGAGCGGAATGACCTCGAACATCCCACGCCAGAGCCATTGCCCTGCTCCTCCCGTCGAGTGGCGTCCTGCGCTCTCCGCGGACGACGAATCGATCCAGAACGCCGGACATCGGACGTTCTCGCTCAGTCGCCATTCCCATCCGGCCTCGGACCAGAGCTCGCCCCGGTCGTAGCCGCCGTCCGCGATGAACTCCAGGAAGTCGCCGTTGGTGACGGAATGCGCGTCGATCTCGAACGCGGCCACGTCGAGCCGCAGTTCGTCGAATTCGTTGTCCCAGCCGAAGACCGCCTCGTCTCGCCGCGCGCCCAGCGTCGCAACGCCGGGTGGAATCTCGACGATCGATTGCCGCGGCGGCGAATCGCTCGTCTCGTAGACCAGGCCGGCAGGCCGCTTCTTGAGCTCGTAGGGCAGCCGCCGCCACATGTAGAGCAGCGTCTCCTGATGCATCGCTTCGTGCTCGAGCGCGGTGAAGACCGCCTCCGCATGTGACGACTGCGTGCACACATCGACCGGGACCATGCCGAGATCCAGCGGGCCGCGCTCGATGGCGTCGAGCACGGCGGCGTCTGCCGCCTGACCGTACGCGATCACCTCGGCCCGTGACGGCCACCGGGTGTCGGCGCCACTGCGCGGCACCGCGGCCTGCTGGCTCTCGGGATCGATGCCGCGCGCGAACAGCGATTCGAGCCGTTCGTCGGCGCCGCGCAGGCCGAGGCCGCGCTTCAGAAAGGAAATCACGCTGAACGCGGGAAGATGCCCTTCGTAGAACACGATCGGATTGCGCAGCGCAATCGGGCGCGTGTAGTACGCGTCGGGATCGATGAGATCGAACAGCGCACGGGACCGCTCGCGGTTGCGGCGGTACCATGCGGCGAGTTGAGCGGGGGATACTGCTGCAGTTGAGACCGGCATCTACGCTACCCGCCGCTTCCGTGTGTCGGCGGACTTGCGCGCCGTGGGACGCTTCGCTTTCATGCTCTTCTCCCGTGTGCCTCGAGCTTTGCCACCTCGCACCGGGCCATTTCCCTCCAGACTTGCGCGGAGGCGAGCCATCAGATCGATGACGTCGGCCTGGTGCGGCGTCTCGCGTTCCTCGAGACGCGGACTCTTGCCTTTGAGCTTCGCCTTGATCACCCTCATCAGGTTCTCGCGATATTCATCGGTGTATTTCTCCGGCTGCCAATCGGAGCTGAGGCTCTCCACCAGCTGCTTCGCCATCTTCAATTCGGCAGGACGTATCCCGTTCGCGGACGGAAACGTGAAGCCGTTCAGGTCCGCGAGCTCGTCGGCAAACCGCATCATCGTCAGCACCAACGCATCGTCTATGGCTTCGACCGCCGCGAGGTGCTGCGCGTCGCGGAGAATGATCTTGGCGATGCCGATCTTTCCGGTGTCCCGGATCGCTTCGCGGATCAGCGCATACGACCGGTCAGCGCCCTTCCCGGGCTGGAGGTAGTACGGCGTCTCGAAGTACCGCTCGTCGACCTGGTCGGGATCGACGAAGTCCAGAATATCGATCGTTTTCGTCTTCTCGAGCGCCGCCGTCTTGAAATCGTCCTTGGTCAGGACGACGAAGTGACCTTTCTCGTACTCGAAGCCCTTGACGAGATCCTCCCAGGCGACCGGCTTTCCCTCGGACTCGCAGACCCGCTGGTAGTGCACCGGCGACTCATCCTTCGCATGCAGCAACCGGAACCGTGGCCGGTGATCGCGAGTGGCGCTGTACAACTCGACGGGAATGTTTACGAGCCCGAAGGCAATCGATCCCTTCCACATCGCACGGGCCATTTTTACGACTCCTTGTCGGTTCAGGGGTTCAAAGGTTCAAAGGTTCAAAGGTTCTGAACCCCTGAACCCTTGAACTAACTCAGCGACAGCTCCCCTCGACGTGCGCCAAGCTCCTGACGTTGAGTACGCGCGGCGACTTTTTGTCCTCCCCTTGCGCGGTCCGGGCCGTCGTATCTCCCACGGGCTTATCCGGCAGGACGATGGCCGGGCGAACGATCGGATCCTGCGGGGCAAGGATGCCGGTGACGGTCACGGTATGGCCGACGTGATCACCCACCTTGAGACGCGTGGCGGCGCCTGCAAGTCGCAAGGTTGCGCCGGCCGCCGGGGTCTCACGCTCGGCAGCGGTGGCGGGGGTCGCCGGCCGATCGCGCTGCGGCGTGGCATCGTGATGAGCGAGTCCGTCCTTATTAGGTCCATCCGTTGGACGCCAGGTCACCTTCTCCAGAACGAACGTGCCCGGCGGCTCGGCCGCGCGCAGGCAGCCGGTCACGGTGACCGTAGTGCCGTCGGACGGCGGGGATGGCTGCGTTGCCGTCGACGCGGCCGGCGCCTGGGCGCCAAGGGCCGAGGCAACGAGCGCGGCAATGCCGAGAGCGGCGCAGGTCCTCATGCTCGGAATTACAGCAGATTTCACGCCAGCGCGGCTCGACCGCTCGGCGTCTTCTGCTGACAGGGACTCAGCAGCAGACTCAGTTGGGTGCTCGGTGCTGGTGCTGGGTGCTGGTGCTGGGTGCTGGTGCTGGTGCTGGGTGCTGGTGCTGGGTGCTGGTGCCTGGAGCTGGGCGCCAGATGCGGGGTGTTGGCCACGAGCGCAGCCATCGTTGCGGCGTCGAACCAGGCACCCGGGTCTGCGGCCTCGTCGCACCAACGTTAGCACCCAGCCCTTAGCACTCAGCACCGGCACCGAACACCCCCAAATGCCCCATTGACAGCCTCCGAGTCATCAGTCCAAAGTGCGCAGGGCGTCGTGTTAACCTTGTTCGATCGGCCGCGCGAAAGTGGCGGAACTGGCAGACGCGCCGGACTTAGGATCCGGTAGCCGAAAGGCTATGGGGGTTCGACTCCCCCCTTTCGCACTCCCGCCTCCGCTGCATCGCGCGAGCTTCGGCGAGGCAGGCACGAGAGGCGGTCACGCCGAAGCCGCGCAGGGCGAAGGCGGACGACCGACGCAGGCATTGCCGCGAGGCGGACCTTCCGCCTGAGGCGGAACCACCAGTTGGACCGTGGAAGGCAAGATTCCGACCAGCATGAAAACGGAATTCATAGACGTCAGCGACACACAGAAGAACCTCGTCGTCGAAATCCCCAGCACGGTGGTGGATGCGGAAATCGACAAGGTGTCGCGCGACTACAGCAAGGCCGCCCGCATCCCGGGATTCCGTCCGGGGAAGGTGCCCGCGAAGGTCGTCCGGCAGCGCTTCCGCGATCAGATCCTCCACGACGTGGCGCACGGGTTGATCCCGCGGGCGGTGGATGAGGCATTGCGCGAGCGCGGCGTGGAGCCGGTCGATACGCCGGACATCCGCGACGTAGTCGTCGAGGAAGGACAGCCGCTCAAATTCACCGCGTCGTTCGAAACTGTTCCGCCGATCGAGCCGGGCGAGTACGCGAGCCTGACGGTCCACCGGCGCCGGCCGCAGGTGCAGGACGCGGACCTCGAGCAGGCGCTGTCGCAGCTCCGCGAACGGGCCGCGCGCTACGAACCGATCGAGAATCGCGGCGTCGAGCTCGGCGATTCGGTGCTGATGGATCTCGTCCGCACGGCGGAAAAGCAAACCGAGGAGCCGCTGATCGTGATCGCGGGCGAACGCCCGCAGCCCGAGATCGAAACCGACAAGCACGACAACGTCACCGTCGACATCGGCGGCCCAGCCAATCCGCCGGGGTTCGACGAGGCGTTGATCGGTCTGACCGCCAACGACCAGAAGACCTTCGACGTGTCCTATCCTGAGGACTACGCGGTCAAGGAGCTCGCCGGGACGACCGTCAAGTACAGACGTCGCGATCAAAGCGATCCGCAAGCGGGTGGTGCCGGAGCTGGACGACGAGTTCGCGAAGGACCTGGGCGAGTTCGACTCTCTCGACGCGTTGCGGACGCGGGTGCGCGCCGACCTGGAGCACGAGGCGCAGCACGAAGCCGAGCGTGAAATGCGCCAGGAGCTCCTGAAGCAGCTCGCCGCCCGGGTGCAGTTCGACGTCCCCGCCTCGCTCCTCGATCGCGAGATCGATCGGCGCGTCGAGGAATTCGTCCGGCGCCTGATGGAACAGCAGATCGATCCGATGCGGACCAACATCAACTGGGAGGAGTTCCGCGATCGGCAGCGCGAAGCCGCGGCCGAGTCCGTGAAGAGCGCGCTTGTACTCGACGAAGTCGCGCGCCGCGAGTCCATCCTGGTGTCGGACCAGGAGCTCGAAGCCGAGGTCGGCCGCTACGCGGAACGCACCGGCCGGACTGCCGCCGCCGTGCGCGGGCGCCTGGAGAAGGAGGGGGGCCTGGGCCGCCTCTACACAGGTCTGCGCCGCGAGAAGACGATGTCCTTGTTATTGACGAGGGCAACTGGTATCGAAGAGCCTTGACCCGCCCGATAAACCGGGAGGGCGGAATTCGTGGCCATGGGGGAGGGACCGTGCTAAACTCAATTCAATCACCTCCCCTTCAGACCCCCAGCCCATTCAGAGAACGAACGGTCTCCAGAACGGTTATGCCTGAACGCATGCAGTTGATTCCGATGGTGGTCGAACAGACCAACCGCGGAGAACGCGCCTACGACATCTTTTCGCGCCTGCTGAAGGACAGCATCATTTTCATCGGAACGCCGATTGACGATCAGATCGCCAATCTTGTAATCGCCCAGATGCTGTTCCTCGAGGCTGAAGACCCCGACCGGGACATCCTGCTCTACATCAACAGCCCGGGTGGCGTGGTCACGGCCGGCATGGCCATCTACGACACGATGCAGTTCATCAAGCCGGACGTCCACACCTACTGCATCGGACAGGCCGCGTCGGTGGCGGCAGTCTTGCTAGCGTCCGGCGCCAAGGGGAAGCGGTATTCGCTGCCCAACTCACGCATTCTGATCCATCAGCCATGGGTACAAGGCCTCGGCGGGCAGACGACGGACATCGATATCCATGCCCGGGAACTGCTGCGGACGCGCGAGCGGCTGAATCAGATCCTGGCCCTGCACACCGGCCAGCCGCTCAAGCGTATCCAGGAGGATACCGAGCGCGACTACATCATGGGCGCCGACCAGGGCAAGGAATACGGTATTATTGATGACGTTATTCGCAAGCGGGCGTAACCGAGACGGCCGCCCCGCCCCGGGGCCCTCGACGTCAGCCCGGCGATCCCCGCGCGGCGAATAGCCCGGAACCCGACAAACATGGTCAAAAAAACCGGCGACGGCGAGATCCTCCGCTGCTCGTTCTGCAACAAGGACCAGAATGACGTCCGCAAGCTGATTGCGGGTCCGACGGTCTTCATCTGCGACGAGTGCGTGGAGGTCTGCAATGACATCATTGCGGACGACAACCGCTTCGAGGCTCGTGGCGGCGCCCGGTCGTCGCTGCCCGTCCCCCAGGAGATCAAGAAGTTCCTGGACGAGTACGTCATCGGGCAGGAGCAGACCAAGAAGAAGCTCGCGGTCGCGGTCTACAACCACTACAAGCGCATCGAGATCCAGAAGCAGTCGCGCAGCCGCAACGACATCGAGCTCACCAAGTCGAACATCCTGCTGATCGGTCCGACCGGCACCGGCAAGACGCTCCTGGCGCAGACGCTCGCCAAGCTGCTCTCGGTTCCCTTCACCATCGTCGATGCCACGACGCTGACCGAGGCGGGCTACGTCGGCGAGGACGTCGAGAACATCATCCTCAAGCTGCTGCAGTCGGCCGGCGGGGACATCGAGAAGTGCCAGCAGGGGATCATCTACATCGACGAGGTCGACAAGATCTGCCGCAAGGACGAGAACCCGTCGATCACCCGCGACGTCTCGGGCGAGGGCGTGCAGCAGGCGCTGCTGAAGATCCTCGAAGGGACGGTCGCCAACGTGCCGCCGCAGGGCGGCCGCAAGCACCCGCACCAGGAGTTCTTCCAGGTCGACACGACCAACATCCTGTTCATCTGCGGCGGGGCCTTCGTCGGGCTCGACAAGCAGATCGATCGCCGCATCGGCAAGAAGACGCTCGGCTTCAAGGCCGACGTGAAGTCGCTCGCCAATCGCGACATCGGCACCACGCTCGAAATGGTCGAACCCGAGGATCTGATCAAATACGGCCTGATTCCCGAATTCGTCGGCCGTCTCCCCGTGGTCGGCACGCTCCATGAGCTGGACAAGGCTGCCCTCGTCCAGATCCTGACGCAACCGCGGAACGCCATCACGCGTCAGTACCAGAAGCTGTTCGAGTACGAGAACGTGAAGCTGCGCTTCACCGACGATTCGCTCGAAGCGATCGCCGAAGCGGCTCTGCAGCGGAAAATCGGCGCCCGCGGCCTGCGGATGATCATCGAAGATCTGATGCTCGACCTGATGTACACGCTGCCCGGCCAGAAAAAGGTCCGCGAGTGCGTGATCACGCGCGAAGTCGTCCAGTCGAAGGAAAAGCCGATCACGCTCATCGAAAAGGCCGGCTGAGGAGTCGGCGCCTTCCAGGTCGACGCCGCGGGGTGACCCGGGACACGGTTCCTGGCAAGGTAGGCAGTTTTCGCAATTTGGCACTCAACTAAATGGAACTCTACGAGACTCTGCCCATCGTCCCGTTGCGGGATGTCGTCGTATTCCCCCACATGATGATGCCGTTCGTCATCGGCCGGCCGTCATCGACGCGCGCCCTCGAGCACGCGCTGCTCAAGGACAAGCGGATCTTCCTCGCGGCGCAGCACGACGCGGCGATCGACGATCCTCAGCCCGCCGACATCTACACGATGGGCTGCGTCGCCAACATCGTCCAGAGCCTGAAGCTGCCCGACGGCAACATCAAGGTGCTCGTCGAAGGGATCGAACGGGCCCGGGCGGTCGAGTGGAAGGAAGACAAAGGCTTCTACCGCGTCGTCGTCAAGATCGTCCCCAAGCACAAGGAAACCGGCGTCGACGCCGAGGGGACGATGAGCCGCGTGGTGTCGTTGTTCGAGCAGTACGTGAAGCTGTCCAACAACCTCCACTACGACGCGATGATCGCCGCGGTCCGGGTCGACGATCCGGGCAAGCTCGCCGACACCATCGCCGCGCACCTGCTCGTGGGCGTCGACGAGAAGCAGAACCTGCTCGAAATCATCTCCCCGGTTGAACGCCTCAACCGCATCGCCGGCATTCTCGAAGCCGAGGTCGACAAGCTCCAGGTGGACCGCCGCATCCAGTCGCGCGTGAAGAAGCAGATGGAGAAGGCGCAGAAGGAGTACTACCTCAACGAGAAGATGAAGGCGATCCAGAAGGAACTGGGCCGCAAGGACGACAAGGGCAACGAGGTCGAGGAGCTGAAGAAGAAGATCGAACAGGCGAAGATGCCCGAGGAGGTCGAGGAAAAGGCCATCCAGGAGTTGAAGCGCCTCGAAGCGATGCCGCCGATGTCGGCGGAAGCGACGGTCTCACGCAATTACCTCGACTGGCTGATCGCCGTCCCCTGGCACAAGAAGACCAAGGAGAGCCGCGACCTGCGGCGCGCCGAAGAGATCCTGAACGAGGACCACTACGGCCTCGACAAGATCAAGGACCGCATCCTCGAGTTCCTCGCGGTGCGCGCCCTGGTGAAGAAGCCGAAGGCGACGATCCTGACGTTCGCGGGTCCTCCGGGGGTCGGCAAGACCTCGCTCGCCAAGTCGATCGCCCGCGCCATGAACCGCAAGTTCGTGCGGCTGTCGCTCGGCGGCGTGCGTGACGAGGCGGAGATCCGCGGCCATCGCCGGACCTACATCGGCGCGTTCCCCGGCCAGATCGTCCAGATGATGAAGAAGGCCGGAAGCATGAACCCGGTCTTCCTGCTCGACGAAGTCGACAAGATGTCGATGGACTTCCGCGGCGACCCGTCGGCGGCGCTGCTCGAAGTGCTCGATCCGGAACAGAACAACGCGTTCCTCGATCACTACCTCGACGTCGAGTACAGACCTCTCGAACGTGATGTTCATCTGCACCGCCAACGTGCTGCACACCATCCCGCAGGCGCTGCGCGATCGCATGGAAGTGCTGCAGCTGGCGGGCTACACCGAGCAGGAAAAGGTCGAGATCGCGAAGCGCTTCCTCGGTCCGAAGGCCGTCGAGGGCAACGGCCTCACGGCCGAGAACGTGACGATGCTCGACGAGGCCTACCAGACGATCATCCAGCGCTATACGCGCGAGGCGGGCGTCCGCAACCTCGAGCGCGAGATCAACTCGATCTGCCGCAAGGTCGCGCGCAAGGTCGTCGTCCAAGGCAGCGCGTTCAAGGAAGAGATCAGCGCCGCGAAGGTCACCGAGTATCTCGGCGTGCCTCGCTTCCGTCCGACGCTCGCCGAGGAAAAGAACGAAGTCGGGGTCGCCACCGGCCTGGCCTGGACCGAAGTCGGCGGCGAGATCCTCGTCATCGAGGCGACGCTGATGCCGGGCAAGGGCCGCCTCACGCTGACCGGCAAGCTCGGCGACGTGATGCAGGAGTCGGCGCAGGCGGCGATGAGCTACGTCCGCTCGAAGGCGGACGAGTTCAGCATCCCCAAGAATTTCAACCGCACGACCGACGTGCACATCCACATCCCGGAAGGCGCGATCCCGAAGGACGGTCCGTCCGCAGGGATCACGCTCGCCAGCGCCCTGGTGTCGGCGCTCGGCCGGATCGAGATCCGCAAGGACGTCGCGATGACCGGCGAAATCACGCTGCGCGGCAAGGTGCTGCCGATCGGCGGGGTGAAGGAGAAGGTGCTCGCCGCCCACCGCGCGGGCCTCAAGAACATCATCCTGCCGAAGGACAACGAAAAAGACCTGGCGGACATTCCGAAGAATGTGCTCGATACGCTCGGCATCTACATGGTCGAATCGATGGACGAAGTGCTGAAGGTCGCGCTGGTCCGCCCGCTCGGATCGATGGCGACCGCTGCCGCGGCCGATAACGCCGTTCAGCCCGCCAACATCGACGACACCATCACTCACTGACGATTGACGCGACTAGGGACTCGGGACTGGGGGCTCGGGCTTGTGATCGGAACTTGGACGAGAACAGATGAGTGGCGGCCAGCGACATCCAGCCGCCCACCCTCCCCAGCCCCTGGCATCCAGTCCCCAGCCCCGTTTTGAAAGTTTTATCCGCCGAGTTCGTCACGAGTGCCGCTGCCGGGGGGGCAGCCACCGTCATCCCGCGCGAGAGTCTGCCATCGTTCGACCGGCAGCTGAAAGCGGCCATGAGGGGATTCGAAGGGCCGCAGATTGCGATGGCGGGCCGGTCGAACGTGGGCAAGTCAACGCTGATCAACGCGCTCGGCCGGAAGAAGATCGCCCGGACCAGCGCTGCCCCGGGGAAGACCCGTCTGGCCAACATCTATCGGCTGACGCTCGATGGCGGCCCCGGGAAGTGGAATCTGTATCTGGTCGACCTTCCCGGCTACGGCTACGCCCGTGGCGGGGCCGATGCGGCCGCCGAGCTTCGGGCCGTCGCCGAGGCGTATTTCTCGGCGGCAGCGCCGGCAGCGCGCGGCGCCGGCGCCGGGTCGAGCGGCGCGGACGATAGGATTTCACATCGGGGTCATTCGGGGCGGCCGGCGCCGCTGATGCGGAGCGCCGGGGGCGCCGGAGCGCTCCTGCTGATCGACTCACGCCATCCCGGGCTCGAGTCGGACATTCAGGCCGCGCACTGGCTCGAGTCGATGCACGTCGAGTATCGCGTCGTCGCCACCAAAATTGACAAACTGACGCGCACCGAGCGGGCGCGCAACCTCGGGGCGCTCGAACGGAGTTTCGGAATGCCGCCGGTGGCCGTGTCGGTCACGAGCGGCGAAGGATTGGATGCACTGTGGAAAACGATCGTCAGCCTGGCCACAACCGGTCCCGCGTGAGCGGACATCAGGGCCGCGGAGGCGGCCGCGCCGCGGCCGTGGAACCCGCCAACAACAACGAGCCGCAGGCTGAAGCGCCGGCGCCGAAAGAGGAGATCGTCGTCGAGCTCAGCACGCTGAAGGACATGGGCGTCACCGAGCTCACGAAGATCGCCAAGCAGCTCGACGTGCCCGGCGCGTCAGGCATGCGGAAGCAGGAGCTGCTCTTCCAGATCCTGCGGTCCCGTGCCGAGAAGAGCGGCATGCTGTTCTCGGAAGGGGTGCTCGAAACGCTGCCCGATGGCTTCGGTTTCCTGCGCGCTCCCGACTACAACTACCTGCCTGGCCCCGACGACATCTACGTCTCTCCTTCCCAGATCCGCAAGTTCGATCTGCACACCGGCGACACGGTCTCCGGTCAGATTCGCCAGCCCAAGGAAGGCGAACGCTACTTCGCGCTGATCAAGGTCGAGGCGGTCAACTTCGAACCGCCCGAGAAGACGCGCGAAAAGATCTTCTTCGAGAACCTGACGCCGCTGTACCCGCAGGAGCGGGTCCGGCTCGAAGCCGCCTCCGACAACCTGTCGGCGCGCGTGATGGATCTGATGACGCCGATCGGCAAGGGCCAGCGCGGCCTGATCGTGGCGCCGCCGCGGACCGGCAAGACGATGCTGCTGCAGAACATCGCGAACAGCATCACGACCAATCACCCCGAGATCTATCTGATCGTGCTGCTCATCGACGAGCGCCCGGAGGAAGTCACCGACATGCAGCGGTCGGTCAAGGGTGAGGTGATCTCGTCGACGTTCGATGAGCCGGCGACCCGGCACGTGCAGGTCGCCGAGATGGTGATCGAGAAAGCCAAGCGGCTGGTCGAGCACAAGAAGGACGTCGTCATCCTGCTCGACTCGATCACGCGGCTGGCGCGCGCCTACAACACGATCGTGCCGCCATCGGGCAAGGTGCTCTCGGGCGGCGTCGACAGCAACGCGCTGCAGCGCCCCAAGCGCTTTTTCGGCGCGGCGCGCAACATCGAAGAAGGCGGGTCGCTGACGATCATCTCGACCGCGCTCATCGATACCGGTTCGCGGATGGACGAAGTCATCTTCGAGGAATTCAAGGGCACCGGCAACCTGGAGATCCACCTGGATCGCAAGCTCGCCGACCGCCGCGTCTTCCCCGCCATCGACATCCAGAAGAGCGGCACGCGGAAGGAAGAGCTGCTGCTGCCGAAGGAGGATCTCAGCCGCGTCTGGGTGCTGCGGAAAGTGCTGACGCCGCTGTCACCGAACGAAGCGATGGAACTGCTGCTGTCGAAGATGGGCAAGACGAAGAACAACGGCGAATTCCTCGGATCGATGGCCAACGGCAAGAGCTGACGCCGGCTGCCACCTTCAAGATCAACTCCCCCGCGCCTACGCGCGCCAGCGATCGAGGCGCTCCGGCGAGGCCTCGCCAGCGAGCGCTTCGGCCGCTCGCGCGGGATCACCTGCCTGATAGTGCGAGACGCCACGGAGCAGTTCGATCCTGGCCTGCGCGCTGGATCCTGATCCGGGGGATCGCCCTCAAGGCCTCGAGCGCCTTGTGCGGCTCACCGCTGTTGATCAGCCGCCGGACTGCGACAAGATCCGCGGGCGCCGGCGCATCCTGCGTGCTCGCGAGCGCAATCGACAGAGCAACGGCGCTCAACAGCGTCGTCACCGCCCCCCTCCTCCGTTGGGAGCAGTGCGACCGGATCCTTCTTCGAGCGTGACGATGCGGTTCGCGTCGAGGCCGACCCAGGACTCCTCGAGGCCGTTCGGCCAGCGCACGTCGACGCGATCGGCCTTCGCGGCTGGACCCAGGCCGAATTGCCGGCGGAAGTCGTTCTGCGCGTAATAGCTGCCGCCGCCGCGCACTTCGTCCACCTGCGTCATGCCATTTGCGGTCACCCGTATGCGGGCGCCGATGGCGTTCCGGTTGGACTGCTTGCCAATCAGCCGAAGCGCGATCCAGTTCCGCGGCGCCTGCACGTCGAGGCGATACAGGTTCGGCGCTTCGTGCACGTTGTTGACGAAGACATCGACGTCGCCGTCGTTGTCGAAGTCGGCGAACACCGCGCCGCGGCCGGCTTTCGGATCCGTCACCGGCGCCCCCAACGCGTCGGTGACGTCGGTGAACTGGCCGTCGCCGCGGTTGTGATAGACGACTTTGCGCTGGCGGTACCCGGCTTCGGTCTTCACGCGCTCCACCTCGGGATAGACGTGCCCGTTCACGAGAAACAGGTCGAGCCAGCCATCGAGGTCCAAATCGAGAAATCCGACGCCCCATCCGAGCCAGCGCGTGTTGCGTCCCATTCCAGCGGCAAACGTCCGGTCATCGCAAAGGCTGGCGCCCGTGTTGGCGTACAGCGTCGACGTGTCGCCGGCGAAGTTCGTCTTGAAGATGTCCACGAACCCGTCGTGGTTGTAATCGCCGACTGCGACGCCCATCCCCGCCTGCGGCTTCCCATCGAGGCTGTAGGCACAGCCGGCGGCGACGCCGATATCGGCAAACGTGCCGTTGCGATTGTTGCGGTACAGCGCACTCGGGTTCGAGTCATTGGCGACGTAGATGTCCACCCATCCGTCGTTGTCGAAGTCGAGCGTCGAAACGCCAAGGCCGTAGGTCCCATTCGCTTTGGTCACGCCCGACGCCTCGGAGACGTCCTCGAAGCGCCCTTCACCCTTGTTGCGGTAGAGCACGTTCTTGCCACCGGGCAACCCCGGCGGACCGCACGCAACCGGAATGCCCTTGTACCGGCACAGACCTGACTCGGGCACCGGGGTCACTTTCAGGTCGAGATCGATGTAGTTGGCGGCGAAGAGATCGAGGCGGCCGTCGCGGTCGTAGTCGAGAAAGGCGCAGCCGGCACCCCATCGCGTCCGCGACGACTCGAGGCCGGCACCCTTCGTCGCTTCCTCGAATCGGCCATCGCCGAGATTGCGAAACAGCCGGTTGGCGCCCCAGAACGTCACGAACAGATCGTCGTCTCCGTCACTGTCGTAGTCGCCGGCGCATGCGCCTTGCCCCCACCCGACGAGCGCCACACCGGCTTTGGCGGTAACGTCTTCGAACGTGCCGTCGCGCCGATTCCGATAGAGATGGCTGGTTGGTTCCTTCCCTTGCGGAAAGCCCTCCAGCGTCGAGCCGTTGACGACGAAGATGTCGAGCCAGCCGTCGTTGTCGTAGTCGAGGGCGGCTGCGCCGGAGCCGGTGGTCTCGAGCAGATAGCGATTGCTCTCGCGGCCGCCGTACACCGTGGGCGCGGTCAGACCGGCGCGTTCGGCGATGTCCGTGAAAGAGAAGCCCAGCGCCGGCCGCTGCTGCGATGGAACAGCGGTCGCGGCTGCGACCGCGGTGAGCGCGAGCGACAGAAGGACGAGCACGGCACGCGACGGCATCAGCGTGACGTCTCCGGCCCTCGAGTGCGGCGCGACAGCTTTCGGGCTTCGTCGAAGTGACGCTTCGCTTCCTGGACGGCGCCCGCCTGCTGGAGCGCGAGGGCGAGCGCCTGATGCGCCGCGGCGCTGTCGCCGGCCAGCGGCACGGCCTCACGGAACTGCTCGATGGCGCCAGCACGATCGCCGCGCTTCAGCAGGTCCTGCCCGACGCTCACCGCGAATGTGGATGACTGCGCGGCCGACTTGCGCCGATTCAAACGATCGGCTTCGGCCTGGGCGATGCGCGCACCCGACGCATCTCCCTGCTGCTGAAGCGACTGCGCAAGGCTCTGATGCGCTTCGGCCAGATCCGGTTCGAGCTCGACCGCCTGGCGAAACTCCGCGATCGCCTCATCGCGGCGCCCCTGCTGCCGCAGCACCGGTCCGAGCATGTAGTGCGCGTCGGCGGAACGGAATGACGTTGAAATCGTTTCGCGGAACGTGCGCTCGGCATCGCTGGTCCGCCCGGTCTGCCACAGCAGGACGCCGAGCGTGAAGCGTGCGTCGCCGAGCTTGGGATCCAGCGCGATCGCGCGCTGCAGCGCGGCTTCGGCATCCTCGAGACGATCCATCTGCTTTAGCGTCACACCGAGATTGTAGAAGGCCTCGGCACTCGCGGGCTCGTCGGCAGTCAGGCGCTGCAGGATCTCAGCTGCCGAGGCGAGATCGCCCTGGTGCATCAGCGCCGTCGCCAGGTTGAGACGGCCGGATGGGAACTTGGGGTGCGCAGCAACCAGCCGTCGCAGCGTCTCCGTCGCGGCGGCTCCGTCGCCGCATCGAACAGGCGCGGGTTCAATTCGACCGCGCGCGCAAACGGCGCGATCGCCTCCGTCACGCAATCGAGACGCCCCAGCGCGAAGCCGAGCTTGTCATACGCGCCGGCGTCGCGCGGCGAGACGGCGATCGCCTGCTCGTACGCACCGACCGCACCTTGAGGTCCTTCCGGGCTTCGAGGATTTCGCCCAGCAGCAGCAGCGCCGCCACCGATTGCGGTGTGCGCTCGAGAACCGACTCGACGGCACGTTGCGCGGGGTCGAGGTGGCCGGACTTCAGCTGAGCGCGCGCGTCACGCAGGCGACCATCGACCGCTTGCGTTCTCTGGGCGGCGGCTCCAAGCGGCGTGCTCAGCAGGAGCCACGCGCTCGCGACGGCGATGCGGCCCCGCAACATCATCGCCGGGCCATTCTATACCCTCGATCGTGGGCTGCCGTCCGACCGAGGGCCGCCGAAACCTGATCCGGAAGAGGTCGAGGCTTCATGACCCCGGGATAAGATCGCCAGATGAATTACCGCCGATTTGGCCGCCTGGGGTGGATGGTTTCGGACGTCGGCTACGGGATGTGGGGCATGGCGGGCTGGACCGGCAGCGCCGATACCGAGTCGATGCAGGCCCTCGATCGCTCAATCGAGCTGGGGTGCAATTTCTTCGATACGGCATGGGCTTACGGTGACGGCCACAGCGAGCGGCTGCTCGGCGAGGCGCTGAAGCGGCATCGCGACAAGCGGCTGTACGTCGCAACGAAGATCCCGCCAAAGAACCGGAAGTGGCCGGCCAGGCCCGAGTACCGCCTGGACGAGGTTTTCCCACCCGATCACATCCGCGAATACACCGAGAAGAGCCTGTCCAACATCGGCGTCGATACGCTCGACCTGCAGCAACTGCACGTCTGGAGCGACACCTGGGCCGAGGACGACAAGTGGCAGAAGGCCGTCTCGAAGCTGAAAGAAGAAAAGCTGGTCAGGGCAATCGGGATCAGCGTCAATCGCTTCCAGCCGCGCAACGTGCTCCGGGCCCTCGAGACCGGGCTCGTGGACGCGGTTCAGGTCGTCTACAACACGCTCGATCAGAATCCAGAGGACGAACTGTTCCCGGCATGCCAGGCTGGGGACATCGCGGTCATCGCACGCGTCCCATTCGATGAAGGCAGCCTGACCGGCACGCTGACGGCTGACTCGCGATGGCCTGACGGGGATTTCCGCAACCTGTACTTCCACCCCGACAACCTGCGAGACACGGTGGAGCGCGTCGAGCGCCTCCGCCCGGTGGTCCCGAAGGACATGACCATGCCCGAAATGGTGCTGCGGCACATCCTCGTGCATCCGGCCGTGACGACGGTCATCCCGGGGATGAGGAAGCTCCGGCATGTCGAGCAGAACATCGGGGTCAGCGGCAAACCGCCGCTGACCCCGTCCCTGGTGGCGGAGCTCAAGACCCACCGCTGGAATCGGACGGTTGATTGGGAATGACGGCGGAAAAACAGCAAATCACCGCCGTTTTGCTCGATATCGCGGTCATGCTGGTATAATTGACGTTTTCCCGTAAGCCCGAAGGAGCCTGCAGTGAAAGAAGGGATCCACCCGAAGTACCACGAGGTCGAGGCTCGGTGCGCCTGCGGCGCGACCTGGAAGACGCGGTCGACGAAGCCTGAGCTCCACCTCGAGATCTGCAACAACTGCCACCCGTTCTTCACGGGTCGCCAGAAGCTCATCGATACCGAAGGCCGCGTCGAGCGGTTCACGAAGAGATTCGGCGCCCAGACCTCGGAGAGCCGGAAGGCTGCTCAGAAGGCAGCGAAGAAGCCCGCGGCGGCGACCAAGTAGACCTCCCTCCCGCAGTCGGCGTAAGGGGGCGGGGGACACCGTCCTCCGAGAATATCGAAAACGCTCAGTCGAACAGCTGGGCGTTTTGCTTTTTCGACAGCTTTCGATCCAGTCGCGCGAGCCGGTGGCGCATGCCCTCGGCATACCGCGAGATGTCATCCTCTTCGAGCGCGAACAGCGCCAGCTCGCGAGCCGACTGCAGATTGCGCGCACGGTGCTCGTGATGGATGGCGAGCGCCTCGATCGCGAACTGCCGCAGCGCGCTGAACACCCGATCGCGCCGGCGCGTCGCGACGTCGGTGAGGGCGAGCAGTTCACGCCAGCACGCGGCCGCGTCCTCGAAGCGGCGATCGCGGCGCCAGCGCAATCCCAGGCGATATACCGCTTCAGCCCTGGTCTCGACGCACGGTGACGACCGGGCGCGCTCGTAACACAGGGCAGCGCGCTCGAGGACGCCGGCCCGCTCGAGGACCCGTCCGACGGCCAGCGCTTCGATGCCGTCGCGACAGGCCGGCTCCCCCGCGGCCGTGAGCCGCAGCGCCCGGCTGGTCACCGCCGCCAGGGACACCAGGTCGAGGCGATTGTGTTCGAGCACCGGCTCCAGCGGCCGCGGATCAGCCGTCCGCAGGAACTGGAAGAACCGTCCAGGGATTTCGAATCCATCCACGTCGTCGATCCGGCGCATGTTGAGCAGCATCCGCTCGAGCGTCGTGAGGCGGCAGCCGCCATCGTCGGCATGCAGGGAACGCGACCGCCACAGCCGTCTGGCCGGGTGCAGCATGTCGAAGTGCGGCACTTCGTCCAGGGATGCGCGCATGCGATGGAATGCCCACCGTGTTGCCATCACGGGCAGATCGAAGGTCTTCCCGTTGTAGGTCACGATCAGATCGGCGTCCGCGAACAGCTCCGCTGCGGCCGCGAGCAGCGCGCGCTCCGCGCTGTAACTGGTGAGCAGGAACTGACGCACCTGGAACGCGCCAAGATCGAAGTAGCCACAGCCGACGAGAAACGCCACGGTGCCCGCGCCGCCGCTGATCCCGGTCGTTTCCAGATCGATGAAAACGGTTCGGCCGGGCTCGGACTGCCGTTCGTCCTCCGGAACTGCCAGGGCGGGATCGAGCAGACGGAGCGATGCGAGGTCGGCGAATTCGCACTCCCCGATCTGCACATCACCATGCCACCGGTCGGATTCGTAGCGTCGATCGATCGTGAGGCACCGACCAAAGCTGTTCGTCACCCATGTGCCGCCGAGCGCGCTCGCCACACTCTCCGGGTCCAGCGTCCGTTCGTAGCGATGGCCGTCGTCCGGCTCGTAGGTGAGCTCGCGGCGCGGCGCGTCCGGACTCTCCCCTGCCGGCCGCGGCGGGCGAACGATCGCGCGAAGCCGTGAGGTCAAATCCACGGCGTCATACCGCGGCCGGCCGAAGCACACGCTGCAGAATCATGGACGCGACCTGCTTGGCGTGCGGGCCGGTATTGCCCTCGGGGCCGACGCAAGAGGGACAGCCGGAGGCACAGGGGCAGCCGTCGATCAGCTCCCGCGTCCGATCGAGCAGCGAGAGGTGCATGTCGTACAGCGGGCGGCTGAACCCGATCCCTCCGGGATAGTTGTCGTAGATGAAGATGTGCGGCGACGGCGCCACGTCTGCCGGTACGCTACCGGCGCCTCCTGTCCGCACCTGACGTTCGATGCTGCCGCCATCCACCGAAATCCCGATGTCATGGCCGGCGCACATCAGCAGCAGCTGGGCGATATTCCGCATCGCGAAGGCCAGACCCACGACGCCGTCGCGTTTGTCGTCGCCCCCGAACGGCAGCGACTGCATGATCGCAGCCGGAATCGTCAGCCAGTAGGACGACGTATGCATCTGCTGTTCGGGCAGATCGAGTTCACCGGAGCCGACGTTCTCGTTCGTGTAGAACTTGATCTTCTTGAACCCCACCACCCGCGAGACAACGTGCACCTCGCCATGGCTCTTCACCGACATGCTCAAGTTGGGCACGAGCCCCTCTGGGTGTTCGGTGTCATCGGGAAAGCCGTCCACCGTATCCGAGTCGCCTTCGCTGGCAAACGTATCCAGGATCGTGACCTTCGTATAGGTGATGGCGTTCGTGTAGTAGTCGCAGTCGACAGCCCGAACGTAGGCCTTCCGCCCGTCGAAATCGAAGCGTTCCACCTGAAACAGCGCTCCCTCGACGATGTAGATCGCCTTTTCGTGGAGGGTTGACGGACCGCTCGTGAAGTCGGTCTCGCCGATGACGCGTTCTCCGTGGGTCGTGTCCACGACAACGAAGTTATCGGACGATACCGACCGCAAGCTGACCGCGTCGGCCGGATACGACTCGCTCGTCCAGTTCCACTGCCCGTCGGCGTGGTGCACGAAGCCCGCCTCGGCCAGGACCGAGAGCACGTCCTGCACGTTCTCGAGGCCGAACCGATCCTCGTCCGCAAACGGCAGCTCGAAAGCCGCGCATTTCACGTGGTCGAGCAGGATGTGCAGGTTGTCGGGATTGATCAGCGCGTGCTCGGGTGTGCCATCGAAAAAATACGAAGGGTTGCGCACGACGAACTGATCCAGTGGCGCGCTGCTCGCGACGAGCACCGCCGCCGATCGCGTCGTCCGGCGGCCGGCGCGCCCCGCGCGCTGCCATGTCGCGGCTATCGTTCCCGGATAGCCGGCCAGCACGGCGACATCCAGCGCGCCGATATCAATCCCGAGCTCCAGCGCGTTGGTCGAGACGACGGCCCGGACCTGCCCTTCGCGCAGACCGCGCTCGATTTCCCGGCGGCGGTTCGGCAGGTACCCCCCTCGATAGCCGCGAACGACGTCAGCGGCTCCGGGAGGGCCATGGAACGCGTCTTTCAGATACGTCGTGAGGATCTCGACGGCGAGCCGGCTCTGGGCGAACAGGATCAGCTGAAGGTTGTGGCGCAGGAATTCGAGTGAGACTCGCCTGGCCTCGGCCAGGTAAGAGCGGCGGATGCCGAGCTCCGCGTTGACGACCGGCGGGTTGACGAACAGAAAGAACTTCTCGCCGCGGGGCGCCCCACTCTTCTCCACCAGCTCGAACGGCAGGCCGGTCAATCCTTCCGCGAGCTCACGCGGATTCGCAATCGTCGCCGACGAGCAGATGAAGACAGGATTCGAGCCGTAATGCCGGCAGATCCGCTGGAGCCGCCGCAGGATGTTGGCGAGATGGCTGCCGAACACGCCACGGTACGCGTGCAGCTCGTCGATCACCACGAATCGCAGATTCTCGAACAGCTTCGCCCAGCGCGGATGGTGCGGCAGGATGCCGGAGTGCAGCATGTCCGGGTTGCTGAGCACGACGTGCGCCTTGCCACGGATCGCCCGCCGCGCATCCGCCGGCGTATCGCCGTCGTAGGTGAACACGCCAATCTGCAGGTCGCTCTCGTGCGAGACGAGCTCCGAGAGCGTGTGCAGCTCCGCGAGCTGATCCTGCGCTAGCGCTTTCGTCGGAAACAGGTACAACGCTCGCGCGGACGGATCCTTCAGGATGGCGTTCAGCACGGGCGCGTTGTAACAGAGCGTCTTGCCCGATGCGGTCGGCGTGATGGTGACGACGTTGCGGCCCGCGAGAACGTGTTCGAACGCTTGCGCCTGATGCGTATAGAGCTGCTCGATGCCGCGGGCCATCAGCGCCCCGCGAAGCCGTTCGTCGGCCTCGGCCGGAAATGGCGCAAACGACGGCGCGACGGCGGGCAGCCGGTGCGCAGCGGTGACGATGGGGTCGGCGTCCCGCCCGAGCGGCGCCTTGGACGCCGTCAGCCGGCTCAAGACCTCTTGCAGCGAACGGTCCTTGTCGCCGGTGAAGACAGGAAGGGTCTGGGAAATCATGTGCAAGCCGCTGCGGTACCGTAAATTGCGGGAACGATGGTAGCAGCGCAGAGGGCGGCGATCAATAGGCGAAAGCCCAGAGAAGGAGGAATGGAACTCGGGGCGGGGCTAAGTTCTAGTTAACTCAACAAGGAGGATGGAGGACGGGAGTTGGTTTTTGAAAAGCCAAAACATTCTTCCCTCCCATGTCCCTGTGAGATGAAAACCCCTCCGAATCTCTATCGAACTCCCATCCTCACGAGCCAGGGTCGACCGGCGTCGGCAGCTCGAACCAGATCTCGAACTCGTAGCCGTCCGGGTCGTACGCGAACAGATAGGGCTCCCCCGGCACGAACTCGCCATGCTCGCGAACCGTCCCGCCGGCCTGTTCGACTGCCTCGCGCGCGCGATCGATATCCGCGGCGGACCTGAGACGGAAGCCGAAGTGGGCGACACCGCCGGGCTGCCCGGCGCGCTCGGGGGCTTCTTCGAGCACGAGCACGTCGCGCGCGCCCGGCGTCTGGAGTTGCGCGAATCCATCCTGTCTGTAGACTTCGATGGCGCCGAACACATCCTGGTAGAAGCGCGACGATCGGCTGACGTCGCGTACGGCGAGCGCGATGTGGGTGAGACCGAACGTGGCGACCGGCATGCGCGCTACTCCAGGAACGGTCGCACGAGCGTGGTCCAGAGCTCGTAGCCTTTCGGCGTCAGGTGCAGGCCGTCCTCCACCAGCAGATCCTTTCGCGGCTTCTCGTCCCATCCGAGCATCGGACCATCGACATCGATGAACCCGAGGCGCTCGTCCTCCTGGCAGTACGCACGAATGCCCGCGTTCGCTGCGCGGACCGTCTCGATCAGTTTCCAGCGCTGAATGCTCGGCTTGATGCCGATGAATGCGATGCGTGTCTGCGGCAAGACGGCATGGATCTTCGCCACGAAGGTCTTGAAATCATCGATCACCGTCGCGGGCGTCTTGCCCGCGGCAAGGTCGTTGTCGCCGGCGTAAAACACTACGGTCCGCGGCTTGTGCCGCAGGACGAGCCGATCGACGTGATTCACCGAATCGACGATCTGCGAGCCGCCAAACCCGCGATTGATCACCGGCAGTCCCGGAAATGACTTCGGGAGATCCCACAGCCGGATGCTGGAGCTGCCGACGAAGACGATCCCGCCTGGCGCAGGTGGCGACTGCTGATCCTGCTGTTCGAACTCCGCCATCTCCTTGGCCCAGCGATCCGCTTGCGCAGCGAGCGGCCGCTGGCCGTAAGCCGCCGCGGACAACACCGAGGCGACGACAAGATGGAGCAGGAGATCTCGTTGCGTGTGTTTCATGGTGGAGGTCTCGAAAAGGGGCCCAGTATACCCACAGGCCAACTTGCCCCGCACGCCCTTTCCTGAGACGATTCCGCTCGATGTTGCGACCTGCCACGCTGATCCTCTGTTGCATTGCTGCGCTGGCCAGCAGCCCGCAGAACCCGGCGCCGGCGCCTCAGCCGAGCACGCGTCCGCCCGAGAACAACGACCAGACGCTCAGACCGCTGACGCCGGAAGAGATTCCACCCAATTTGAATTTCTACGCCATCGATCCCCTCTACAAGCCCGGTGTTCCGCTGGGGTGGTCGGAGCGCCGGATCGACGAAGTGCTGGACCGGGGGACCCTGGGGCGTGTGGTCGAGCCGGGCCGCGTCTATCTCGGGTGGCGACTGCTGAAGACCGATTCGCCGGACGTCGCGTTCAACGTGTACCGCGTGACTGATGGCGGCACGCCGATCAAGCTCACCGCGAAACCGCTGGCCAGGACGACCGACTTCACTGACACGGGCGCGCCGCTCGATCGCGAGAACGTCTGGTTCGTCAAGCCGATCGTGAACGGGCGCGAGCAGGACGAGGCCATCCGCGTTTCTCTTCCCGCCAACGCGCCGCCTCGACTTTTCAGCGCCGTCAGGCTGAAAGAGGACGTGAAGAGCGTCGATCGCGTGGCGGTCGCCGATCTGAACGGCGACGGCTCGTACGATTTCGTGGTGAAGCATCCCGCCGGCAACATCGATCCTGGACGCATCCGGCCCAGTCCCGACACCTACAAGCTCGATGGCTACGACGGCCGCACCGGCGCGTTTCTCTGGCGCATCGACCTCGGATGGAACGTCAATCTCGGTATCTGGTTCTCGCCGATGATCGCTCGCGACCTCGACGGCGACAACAAGGCGGAGATCTGCGTTCGCGCCGCGCCGTATGCCGCCACCCGCGAGCAGGCGTTCGATGGCGGCAAAGGCATCGTCCTGGACGGCCCGGAGTACCTCGCGGTCTACGACGGAACGACCGGCAAGGAGATCGACAAGGTCGATTGGATCGAGCGGGGCAAGGTCACCGACTGGGCGGATACGACCGGCAATCGCTCGAGCCGGCACATGATGGGCGTGGCGTATCTCGACGGCAAGACACCCAGCGTGCTCGCCGTCCGGGGCACGTATGGCTTGATGAAAGTGGATGCCTGGATGCTGCGCAACCGCAAGCTGGAGAAGGTCTGGCGGTGGACCAACGAACGCGCGCCGTTCAAGTATCACGGCCAGGGGCAGCACAGCATCAAGACCGCCGACATCGATGGCGACGGCTTCGACGAAATCGTCAACGGCTCAATCGCGATCGATCACGACGGCCGGACGATGTGGAGCACGGGCATGGGCCACGGCGATCGGTTCTATGTCTCCGACATCGATCCGTCGCGGCCCGGTCTCGAGATCTGGTACACGATCGAGGACCCACATCCGCAGAACGGCGTGAGCCTGTGGGACGCGCGGACCGGCGATTTGATCTTCGGCAGCCGGGAGCCGAACCGCGACAACCAGATTGCCGGGGGCCTCGCCGGCGATATCGACGCAAGCCATCCGGGAATGGAGCTCTGGGGCGACCGGTTCTTCTTCTCGGCGAAGGGGCAGCCGATCACCGGCGAGGTACCGCCGCAAAACGAGCTCGCCTGGTGGGACGCGGACCCGCTCCGCGAGATCGTCAGCCGCGGCACGGTCAGCAAGTGGAAGGGCGCCGAGCTAGCCCGGATCGAAGGCAGCGTGCAGCAGATCGCGGATCTTGCCGGAGACTGGCGGGAAGAAATCGTGACCTTCGTCAACGGCGAGCTGCGCGTCTATACGACGACGATTCCCGCGGCCGACCGCCGTGTCTCCCTGATGCAGGATCCGCTGTACCGAAACGACGTGACCAATCGCTCGATGGGCTATCCGCACGTGCCGATGACAAGCTATTTCATCGGTGAACAGCCCCGCAAGTAGAGCCGGCGAGATCAGGCCGGTGCGCCGAACACGCCACGGGCCAGGGCGCGCCCCGCGAAAACGGCGCCGATGCCAAGGACGATGTGGTACCGGAGGATCGAGCCGAGCGCACCACCGAGACCGACGAGCAGCACGCGAATCACGCGGCTTTGTCCTTCGCAATCTTCGCGACGATGCCGCTCAGCCCGATGACCCCGATCAGATTCGGGAAGACCTGCAGCGCGTTCATCAGATCGCCCCAGGCCCAGACGACCTCGACGCGCGAGATCGCGCCGAACGGGATCAGCAGACAGAAAATCCACCGGTACGGCATGGTGACTCTCCGTCCCAGGATGTACTCGAAGAACTGCTCACCGTAGTACGCCCAGCCGATGAGCGTGGTGTATCCGAAGAGAAAGGTGCAAAAGGCGACGATCCATCCGCCCCCGGCCGGCATCGTGGTGTTGAACGCCGCGGCGACGGCGGCAGTGCTCGTCAGCCCGCTCTGCCAGACACCGGTCAGCAGGATCGTCATCGCGCTGATCGTCGAGGTGACGAACGACACGATGAAGACTTCCATCACCGCATGGAGTCCCTGCTGGGCCGGACGATCGCTCTGCGCGGTGCCGTAAGCGACCGCGGCGGTACCGTAGCCGGCCTCGTTGGCGTAGATGCCGCGGGCTATCCCGTAGCGCATCGCGACGAGAAAACCGATCCCGCCCCCTGCCGCCGCTTCCATCGAAAACGCGCGGTCGAAGATGAGGGCGAAGACGTCGGGAATGCGGTTCGCGTTGAACACGATCACGATCAGCCCGCCGGCGAGATAGAGGCCGACCTTGATCGGTGACAGCTTTTCGGCGGCGCGGCCGATCGACTTGATCCCGCCGATGATCACCAGCCAGGTCAGCACGGCGATCGCGATGCCGGATGCCAGCCTGGGAATGCCCGCCACGGAATCGAGCACCAGCGCCATCGAATTCGGCTGGGTGAACGGCGTCGTGGTCAACGCAGCGATCGCGGCGACGAACGCGAAGAGCCAGGCCAGGACCGGCGAGCGGAGGCCGTCGCGCAGGTAGTACATCGGGCCGGACAACACGACCGACCCGCGAGTCTCCCGGAAGGTCAGGCCGAGGACGGCTTCGGCGAACTTGATGGAGGTCGCGACGAATCCGTACACCCAGATCCAGAACAGCGCACCTGGCCCGCCGGACACGATCGCAGTCGCGACCCCGGCGATGTTGCCCGTGCCGATGGAGGCGGCAAGCGAGGTCATGAAGGCCTGGAACGGGGTCAACACGCCGCTGGCGCCGCTGCCGCGCACGAAGGCCACGCGGCAGGCTTCGCCGAAGCGCCGTACCTGAATGAACCCGGTGCGAATGGTCAGAAAGACGCCGGTGCCGAGGAGAATGCCGACGATCCACGGCATGAACAGGAAGTCGGCCGCGGATTGAATCAGGCCGGCAACCTGACTCATGGGCGAGGCAATCCGAGAAGGCGATGACCGTCGGCCTTCGTGAACGCGATCGCCGCCGCGTCATGCCCTTCGCGCGCGATGCCAAGCACCCTCGCGAAACGCGGGCTGCCACGCAGGTCATCGAGCAGCGGCGAGGTCTCGAGCGCCCGCGGACAGTGGAACCCTGACGACACGGCGCGCTCGAGCAACTCGAACGCGAAATCCTGTGCCTGCATCTGCGCCGACGCGAGCGACCAGTAAAACCAGCCCTCCGGGTCGCTGAACGCTGGAAATGCCACCAGCTGATCGATGGCCTCGCGGCCCTCCGTGTGTCGCCTGGTGAGCGCCGCAGCGAACATGTCGAGCATCAACGTGAGGGCCGGGCTGTTCACCGCCGCGGCACGCGACCTCTCGACGAGCGCCGCTGTCTGTTCCGGCTGTCCGAGCGACAGATGCGCGACCATCGAGATGTACGGCACGTGGTCCGAATCGATGTCAATGGCGCGCTGGTACTGGCCGAGCATAAGAAACGTGTGCGCCGCGGTGGTCGCGATGCTGGGATCGAGCCGCGTCGCCCGGTGATAGGCCGCGACCGACGCATCGAGCAGACCCACGTAGCGGCACGCGTGCACCAGCCCGGCGAACAGATCCGGGTCGTTGGTCCGCGTCCGCAGCCGCTTGAGCAGACGAAGAACCGCGTCGAGGGCGCGGCCGGTCTCCACCTGCATGTAGGTATAGAGGTTGTGCGCGAGGGGGAGCTCGGGGCTGATTTCGAACGCCCGTTTGAACGCTTCTTCGGCCCGCTGGTAGTGCGACGTGGAATCGGGCGCGGCGTCGTACTTGCCGATGTTCCGGAGCACCCGGCCGAGTCGCGCCCACGCCGGCGCGTACGACGGATCCGCTTCGACGGCGCGCATATACAGATCGCGGGCCTGCGTCCATTGCATGACGTTCGTGCTCATCCGATTGGCGCGCAGATAGTACTGGTACGCGTCGGGATTCGCGGGCACATCCTGCTTCAGCACCTCATGCTCGGTCGTCGAGAGCTTCAGCGAGAACGCGTCGACGACCGCCGAGCAGACCGAGTCCTGGATCGTGAAGAGATCGTCGAGCGGGACCTGGGCAGAATGCGACCAGCGGACGGTCCCTGACGGCACTTCGATGAGCTGCACCGCCACGCGAACCGCCTTGCCCGCGTGCAGCAGCGTCCCGGTGATGGCCGCATCGACCCCCAGCTCCGAGGCCAGGGCGCGAAGATCGGGAACGCCCTCGCTGAACCGCGCGGCCGCGAGACTCGATCGGACGGTCAGCTCGTCGAGCGCCGACAATGACACCGTTATCGCATCCGGCAGGCTGTAGGCCAGGAAGTCGACGTCCGGATCGGGTCGCAACACGCGGAACGGCATGACGACGAGCCGCCGTGTCGGCCGCGCCGGCGCCGTTTCAGTCGCGCTGGTGCGCGAGAGGCAGGCACGCAGATCGGTCGCCATTTCCTCGGCGGTCTGGTAGCGATCCCGCGGCGCCTTGGCGATCGCCTTCTGGATGATGCGATCGACCTCCGCCACGGCCGCCGACCCGACGAGCGCCGGCGGATGGTCGTGCACCACCGCATGGAGCACGTCCACGGCCGATGTGCCGCCGAACGCGGCGTGCCCGGCCAGCATCTCGAACAGCACGAGCCCCGCCGCAAAGATGTCGGCGCGGCCATCCACATCCTGACCCCGCACCTGCTCGGGCGCCATGTAGCGCGGCGAGCCCATCACCACTCCCGGCATCGTCAACGCCGTGGCGTCGTCCATCGGGAGCGCGCTGCCGCGCGCCAGACCGAAGTCGAGGAGCTTGACGCCGTTCGCCGTGAGGAACACGTTCGTGGGCTTGAGGTCGCGGTGGACGATGCCGCGGCGGTGCAGCGCGGAGAGCGCCGAGAGAATCGACAGTCCGATGGTGGTGGCGTCGGGCACGGCGAGCGCGCCGTTGCGGAGACGGTCGGCGAGCGATTCGCCGTCGAGCAGCTCCATGCAGAGGAACGGCTCTCCCTCATGCTCGCCGATGTCGAAGAGCTGGCAGATGTTGGGATGGCTCACCGCAGCCGCGGCGCGCGCTTCCCTCACGAACCGCTCGCGCATCCGTGGATCGGCGGCGTGAATGATCGTCTTGATCGCCACGGCGCGGGACAGGCGGCTATCCCAGCCCTCGTAGACAACCCCCATCCCGCCGCGACCGATCTCACGAACGATGGTGTATGGACCGATCGCCTGTTGCATGCGCCCGAATTCTCACACGACAGTGTTGAAGCCGCCGTCGCTCAAATGTTCGACCGCGACTGACAACCATCTACGGTAATGCTCGCGCCGCTAATCCAGCTGGCGCGCGCGGACGCGAGAAACGCGACGACCGAGGCGACTTCCTCGGCGTGCCCGAACCGGCCGAACGGCAGCTCCCGCTTCACGAATTCCGCGATGCCGGCCGGATCGGCCTGCTGCCGGCGGTGCCATGACCCACCGGGAAACAGGATCGAACCTGGCGACACACTGTTGACGCGGATGTTCAAGGGCGCGAGCTGCTGGGCGAGCGACTTGCCGAGACTGATCTCTGCGGCTTTGACCGCATTGTAGGTCATCCGGCCGCCGGATTCACGCCCCCAGATCGACGCAATGAGAATGATGACGCCGCCGCCGCGCTCGCGCATCAGCGGCACCGCCAGCCGCGACGCGCGGATCGCCGGGAACAGCGTCTCGTCCAGCGCGGCCTGCCATTCGAGATCCGACGTGCCAAGCAGGTCGCTGCCGCCTGCCGTCGCGACGTTGTTGACCAGGATGTCGAGCCCGCCGAACGCTTCGGCGGTCCGTGCGACGACGAGCTCGACGCCCGCCGCGGTCGAAAGATCGGCCTGAACCGACAGGACCATGTTCGGCTTCCGGGCGGCCGCCTCGACTTCGACCGCCGCCTCCGCGAGACGCTCGGCGCCGCGGGCGCAGAGGCAGACACGGCATCCTTCGGCCACGAGAGCCCGAGCGCTCGCCAGGCCGAGCCCCCGGCTGGAGCCGGTCACGATGGCGATCTTGTCCGCAAGGCCCAGATCCATTCGCTATGTCCTCGCGGGAACCACAGTCAGACGCACCACTCCCCCAGCTGACCAACGATCGTGCGAGAGGATGGCAGGGATCAATCGACGCGGCCGCCGCTGAGGTCGTTCAATCGCCAGTCCAGATTGTGGAACACAACCTCAAAGTCGTTCTTCTCGACGAACTCTTTTTCGAGCCGCAGCAGGTGCGGCGTGACGAACGCCAGAATGGCCCGCTCGATAGGTGAACGTGACCCGAATTTCCCCTCGGTGCCCTTGTCGTAGGCGGCGATGAACTCCGCTTCGTGCCAGCTGATGAGCGGGGTCACGGACATCCGGCCGGTCAGGCGGTCGATCTTCAGCATCGCCTGGTCGGCGACGAATTCCGCCTGCACGGCATCGAGCTGCGCGGCGAGCCGATCGCCGGTGTACGCCTCGCTGCGCAGCCGGCCGCTCCCGACGGCGCCGCGCCCGAGTGCGAGATACAGGCGCGGATCCTTGAATTCGGGAAGGACGGTCTTCTCGATCTCGTCGAGGGTCAGCGATCGGCCGGCGACGCGATGCTTCGCCGTCTCGAACGCGCCCGCGATCTGCCGGATGCTCGACGCGGGATACATCGACGATTTCCCGCTGATTGGATAGCGATTGATCACCGTCTGCAGGACGATCGCATTGTAGGCGTTCAGCCAGAACGCGACCTTCTCATTACTTGACCAGGCATCGAACGTCGCCTTCGGGACGTTGAGCGACGCGACGTAGCGATCGAGACGCTCACGATCGCTGCGGACCGCCCGGTAGTAGACGAGCCCATCGCGGACGTTGATGTCGAGAAGCTGATCGTAAGCCCGGTGGAAGAGGGGAATCGAGTCCGACTTTTGGGCTGCTGACGACGAGAGAACCGCCACGCTGCAGGCAAGAGCCAGCACGACAAGACACGCGATCCGGGTCATAGGGTAATCCTATCGCGAGCCGGACCGCCCGGTGCGGCCTCGGCACAGGCAGCACAACCACAGATTCAGCCGGAACCCTGGCTCGAATGGCCATCGACGTCGGCTCCCGCAGATGCGCGAAGTCACGACCGGTGCCACGGTCACGCGAGGAAGGCAGCAAGCGCCGCGGAAAACTCGGCGGGACTCTCGAGGCTCGACAGGTGGCCCGCGCGCGTCAGCGTGGTCAACCGCGATTGCGGGAGGAGTTTGTGCATTGCCTCTCCTTCGGACAAGGGAATCACCGTGTCCTCGTCCGAGGCAATCACCAGCGCCGGGCAGGCGATGCGCGGCAGCAGGTCCATCGAGTCGGGGCGGCCCTTCATGGCCTGGAGCGCGCCGTCTATTCCGGCCGCGGCGTTCGCCTCGATGAGCGTGCGAACGAGCGGCGCCAGGTGTGGGCGCGTCGTCCGTGAGGTTTCACCGAGCAGCTTCGGAATCATCTGATCCGCGACCGCCGACGGTCCTTTGGCGCGGGCCAGCGCGGACAGCTGATCGCGTGCGGCCCGTCCCTCGGGCGTATCCGCGGCGGCCTTCGTATTGGCGAGGATCATCGCCGTGAACCGTGACGGCGCCTTGCGAAACAGCGCGAACGTCACGTAGCCGCCCATCGACAGACCGCCAAACGCGGCAGTATCAATCCGAAGCGCGTCGAGCCAGGCGTCGACGTCCCCGGCCAGATCGTCGATCGTCGCGGCCGCCCCCTGCGCGCCTGGGCCGAAGCCGCGCAGATCCGGCGCGAGCACACGCCAGCCTTCAGGCGGCTGCTCGAGCTGCGGGCGCCACAGGTCGGAGAAGAGTGGAAAGGCATGAAGCAGCACCAGCGGCCGCCCCTCGCCCGACTCCAGATACCGCACGCTCCCGCTCCCGATGCTGACCACCCGCTCGCGGATCATCCCGTCATGATACTGCGCGCCCACCGAACACCGCGTCACCCAACCCAGAGCCGCCGATCCGCAGCTCGTCACCCAATCAGTCCCGCTCATCCCGACCGATGAAACGCCTTACGCGTGCCATGATATTCAGCCACGTGCTGAGTGCTACGCGCTGAGTGCTACGTGCTGGTACTACGTGCTGCGGTCGTCCGTGCGGTTCTTCGCGGCTGGATGTCGAACCGATAGCAATGCGAGCGCGAGCACGTAGACACGTGAGCACGAGCACGTAGCACATCTGCACGTGGCACGTAGAAGCACGTGAGCACGCAGCATTTAGCACGTTGCACGTGAGTAAGAGGAGCCGATGAATCCGAAAGCTCTGGTCGTCGCGTTGTGCGCGGCGCTCGCGATCCCCGGCGCGGCCGCCGGACAGACCGTGGACGAGCTCGTGGCGCGGCACATCGGCGCACGAGGCGGCTACGAGAGACTGAAAGCCATTCAGACGATCAAGATCACGCGGACCGTCGCGACGCCGTTCTCACACGTGCGGGTCATTCTCTACAAGAAGCGCCCGGCGCTGCTGCGCGTCGAACAGGGGCCCTTGAAGTCCACCGCCCCACTCGTGCCGCGCGGTGTCAACGCCGATACTGCCTGGGACACTGGCCCAGACGGCAAAGTCGTGATGCGCCCCGAGGCCGCCGGGCAGGAGGCGCGGGACATCGATGGCGACTTCGACGGCCTGCTGGTCGACTGGAAGGCCAAGGGACACACGGTCGCGCTCGAGGGACAGGAAAAGCTCCCGTCAGGCGACACCTACCGCTTGAAAGTCACGACCAGGAGCGGCGCCGTGCGAACGATCTACCTCGACGCCTCAACCTACCTCGAGCGCCGGCAGACCGGCATCCTCAATCTCCCCGGCGGCCGCCAGTTCAACATCGTCGTCGACTTCGACAATTACCGCGAGGTCGGAGGCGTCAAGTTCGCGCACGACATCAACGAAGAGCGGACGGGCAAGGAGCCCGTTCAGTCACTGGTGTCGTATACGGACAAGATCGAGATCAATGTGCCGATGGAAGATGGGATTTTTGCACCAGCAAAATGACTTCAAAGGTTCAGCGGTTCAAGAGGTTCAAGGGTTCAGAGGTTCAAGGGTTCAGGTTCAAGAGTTCGGGTTCAGTTGTGTCGCGCTAGCCGGTGGCGAAGCCATGGGAGCGCCAGCAGGAGGACGAGAATCGCGACCCCGGTCCAGTAGAGGCCCTTGGGCCAGACGTGGATGTCCGACGGGTGTGCAGTGCTTTCGTAAGCGGTGAGCGCGGATGATGCCGCCGCGCGGCGCTCGGCGTCGGCGCGATGCTCGGCTCCCCATCGGTGGCCGGTTTTCGACACATACGACGGTGTGTCGAGGACTGGCGCGAAGTAGCGTTCGAGAATCTGGTTTTCCCCCCAGGCGCCGCGAACGTCCTCCGCGGTCCACGCCCTGTTGCGGCGCTCCACGTGCCACAGCCCCTCGGTCATGTACTGGTCCTCGGCCGAGAGTCTCTTCGGGCGCTCGAAGAACGTGCCGCGCCAGCGAGCGGTGCGATCGGCGGCGAGCTCGTCGAGTCGCGCCGGAGTGAAGCAGGAACGAAAGCTCCAGCCATCGCCCTGAATGGCGTAGCCGACGTGCACGCTCACGAAGAACCCGGCGAACACGAGGACCGTCAGCGCGGCGATTGCACCAATCCTGCGGCGCCCTTCAGGGGTCAGCGCGAAACGGAAGCCATCCAGAGGCTCCAGCGCGATGCTGAAGATCAGGCCGCACCCGATCGCGACGCCATTGAGAAAGATGTCCCGGACGTCGCCGACCCTCGCGGGGATGAACCATTGGAACCACTCCTCGATCGTGCCGACGATCAGGCCCGCGAGCACCGGCAGCACCACGGCGGACAGATCGCCGGCCGGACGCCAGCCGCGATAGAACAGCCAGGTGATCAACCCGTACTCGACGAAATGGAAGCGCTCGACGGCGTTGACCTGCGGGTCCGGCGTGCGCGTCGCGTAGGTGTAGACGGCGGCGATGATCAGGGACACCGCGATGGCGGCATGGCGCGGCGCGCGTCGATCGCGAATGCGCGCCAGCGCGGCCACGATCGCCGTGACGACCGCGAGCAGGACGATGCCGCCGATAATGCGGACGAACTGGCCGGGAAAGCGGAGCAGGAGCGCGCGGCGAATCTCGCCGATGAAGGGAGCGGCGAGGACCAGCACCGACGAGACCGCCGACGCGATGACGAAGGGCAGGACACGGAACCGCTGGTGTGGCTCTGCCATCACGGCGGCGGCATGCCCGCTAGACGAATCGGGTCAGCGTGACGTCGAGCGCGCGCGCCTGGCGCGCGCCGCGGTGCCACTGGACGAGAATCGGACTCTGGTAGGTACCCTCGATGATGGCGCCGGTGCCCGCGATGTCGCGGTCGGAGACCAGGAGGCTGACCGATCGTTTCATCCGGAGGAACCGCGCGGCCGGCATCGCGATCGCCTGCGACAGCACCGTTTCGACCATCGACTCGCGCAGGCCGAGCGCGTCGACCAGACGGTTGAACACGCGCACGAGATCGTATTTCGCGTAGTCGAGCGTCTTGGCCGGAATCGCGCGCGGATTGCCGAGGATGTGGCCCGCCTTCTCCGCCATGAATCGCAGCGGGTCGCACAGGACCTCAGACAGGTCGTGCCGCATCAGCAGCGTCTCGTACTCGTTCACCGTGAGGCCGGCGTGCCGCTCGCCCGGGGCGAGGGTCAATCGCAGCCGGCCCTTCGTCACCCCGTGCCTGGCGACCATCTCCGCGCACTGCGCATAAATCCCGAACTTCGGGTTCTTGAGATTGACCGAATCGACGGTGTGCCCGGAGACCGGCACCGTCAGCCGCGCGTGCGCGACCGGCTCTTCGACGCGGTAGCCGAGCACCGACGTCACCCGGCGGCGAGGCTGTCCATTGTGGACGCCGTCGAGATCGATGAAGGACATCGGCTCGCTGCGGCGGTTCTGATACGCCACGCAGGTCCGCAGCGCGCCGGCCATGAACGCGAGGTGCGAGTCGGCGTTCCGCGGCTCGATCGGCTTCTGCGCCTCGGTCAATTCCGTGCGCCGGGCGAGGTTGTCGTGCTCGTAGCCGGCGCCCTGCGGAAACATCGTGCGGAAGACCTCGATGTACGGCATCACGCCGGCGTTGTTGTGATTGAGCCGCGAGGCGACGGCGGGGTCGAGGTAGCCGGCCGTGGTGTGGAACGAGCAACACAGCGCCCGCGGGTAGTCGTCGAGCACGGGCCCGAACCTGGCGTTGAGGGCGCTCCGGACGTCGATGACATCGACACGGGCTCGAGGCGTGAGCTCGAGCGTCAGCTCGAGTGGAGCGGATGACATGTGGTCAGCGCACGCGGCCGGTTCGCTGCGTGCGCGAATGGCCATTCCCAAGAATACCATGCAGACCCTTTGCAATGCAAAGCAAAAGTCGACCCCGGGCCGGCTTCAGCACAGCACGCGAATCAGGTCGGATCGCGTGATGATGAAGGTCTTTTCGGTCTTGAAGTCCCGGACCAATACCGCGGGATTGACCGAGGTAATCATCGTCGAGAGCAGCTCGACGGGAGTCGAGATGTCGACGAAGGGAAACGCCGGCTGCATGATGGCCTCGACCGGCCCGGTCTTGATCGACGAATCCCGCACCAGCTCGGCATAGAGGTGCGCCTCGTTCAACGAGCCGACCAGCCGTTTGTCGTGGGTAATCGAGATCTGCGAGAAGTCGTGCTGGCTCATGAGCCGGACCGCCGCTTCCACCGTCTCGGTGGCCTCGAGCGCCCGCAGCTCTCCCGACAGCCCGGTCGCGACCAGATCCCGCGCCGTCATGCCGGTCTTCTCCAGGAACCCCTTCTCGCGCATCCACTCGTCGTTGAACATCTTGCCGAGATACCGCGATCCATGGTCGTGGAAGATCACCACGATCGTGTCGTCCCGCGTGAAGCGATCCTTCAGCTGCAGCAGCCCGGCCATCGCCGATCCGGCGGAGTTGCCGGCGAAGATCCCTTCCTGACACGCAATGCGGCGGGTCATGAGCGCCGCATCCTTGTCGGTCACCTTCTCGAAATGATCGATGACGTCGAAGTCGACGTTCTTCGGGAGGAAGTCCTCGCCGATCCCTTCGGTGATGTAGGGATAGATCTCGTTCTTGTCGAAGACGCCGGTCTCCTTGTACTTCTTGAAGACCGAGCCGTAGGTGTCGATCCCCCAGACCTTGATCTTCGGGTTCCGCTCCTTGAGGTAACGGCCGACGCCGCTGATCGTGCCGCCGGTGCCGACGCCCACTACCAGGTGCGTCACGCGGCCATCGGTCTGCTCCCAGATCTCCGGTCCGGTCTGCTCGTAGTGAGCGGCTGAGTTCGAGAGATTGTCGTACTGGTTCGCCTTCCACGAGTTCGGCAGCTCGCGCTCGAGCCGCGAGGAGACGGAATAGTACCGAGCGCGGATCCTCAGGCTCGACGTTGGTGGGACAGACGATCACTTCAGCGCCGAAGGCCTTGAGGGCGTCGATCTTCTCCTTCGACTGCTTGTCCGTCGTCGTGAACACGCAGCGGTAGCCCTTGACCACCGCGGCGATCGCCAGCCCCATGCCGGTATTGCCGGACGTGCCCTCGATGATCGTGCCGCCGGGCTTCAGCAGGCCGGCCCGCTCCGCATCCTCGATCATGCGGACGGCCATGCGATCCTTGATGGAGTTGCCGGGATTGAAGGTCTCGATCTTCGCGAGCACGGTCGCGTCGATCACGCCGCGAGTGATGCGGTTAATCCGCACCATCGGCGTGTTGCCGATCACATCGAGAATGGTCGGAGCGATCTTCCGCGTCATGCCGATGGGGCGGCCGGCAGGTAGGTCCCGAACGACCACAGGTTTCCTTCCAGATCGCGCGCGGCGTACTCGCGCGATCCGTAGTCGGTGTCGCGGAGCTCGTAGACGATCTCGGCGCCCGCGGCCCGCGCGCGGGCGTAGTGGGTGTCGATATCAGGCACGTACATGTAGATGCCCTGGGTGACCGCGCCGAGCTCGCGCGAGGTCTTCAGGCCCAGATTGTCGTCCTTCGCCGTCGCGACCATCACCACGCTGCCGCCGAACCCGAGCTCGGCGTGCGCGATCGTGTCGTCAGGCCCGGCGTGGACTCCACGCTCCTCGAGACCGAACGAGTGGACGAGCCAGGCAATCGCGACGCGGGCGTCCTCGTACCGCATGAACGGGAACATCGTGACGGCATTGCTCGACAGTGTTTCCGGCATGCAACGCTCCTCGGAACGATTCTACGCCATGACGAATCACCACAAGCCGGCGCGGCCTCGCACCGACTCGGACAGCTTGGCCGGATCGAAGCCGACGCCTCCCTTGAAGACCGTCTCGACCCGCCGCACATCGCCAATGGCCCTCGACGGATCGCCATCGACGATGACGAGATCCGCCTGTTTGCCGGTGGCGATCGTGCCGATCGATGCCTCACGGCCGAGGTACACGGCGCCGTTCCGTGTACCGATGGCAATCGCCTCGAGCGGCGAAAAACCAGCCTCGACGAGCAGCTCGAGCTGACGTTGATTGGAGAACCCGGGAACGACCCCACCGCCGCCAGTGGGATCCGTGCCGGCGATGAGCAGCCCGCCAGCACGCGCAAAGGCGAGCTCCAGCGCCATGGCCTTCGGGAACAGCTTGCTGTAAATGGATTGCTGGTTGCGCGCCGTCCGGGCGTGATTCTCCTCGAACTGCGTGCGGAGCTGCGGCAGCAGCACGTCGAGGCCCGGAGGAAGAGGGCGGCCTGGCGTGTACGTCTCGAAAACCGTCAGCGTCGACGTGAGCGCGACCTTTCGTGCGACGAGCGTCTTCACGAGCGCTGTGAATGCCGGGCTCTTCTCGTCTAGCGCGGCGATCGTCTGCTGCCCGCGCCCCTGCCCCGGGCAGACGTCCGCCTGTTTGTCGGCGACGAAGTCGGTCGCCGCGAAGAAGCCGTGTTCGAGATTGTCGATGCCGAGGTCGGCGGCTTCGGCGTAGGTGACCGAACACAGATGCCCGGTCACTTTCAAGCCACGGGCATGGGCAGCCTGAATCGCGGCGCCAAGCTGCGCCCGAGTGATCTGCATGTACGCCTTGAACGAGGTCGCGCCCATGTCGGCCCAGTAGTTGACGTGACGGCGCGCTTCTTCCGCGTCGCGCATGTCGTGCATCTGCAGGAACTGATTGGGGCCATTCAGATATGGCGCCGTGGCATCGATCGACGGTCCCGGCTGCTGGCCGCTGTCGATCAGCCGTTTCAACTTGAGATCCATCAGGCCGTTCACATTCCCGCCGGTCCTCATCGTCGTCACGCCACCCGCCAGATACAGCCGGATGAAGCTCTGACCGACCTGACCGTAGACCTGGGGACCGGTCGGGTAATACAGGTGCTCGTGCACCATGACGAGACCGGGGATGACGCTCTTGCCCGATAGATCGACGACCGTCGCTCCCTCCGGAGGAGCCACGGGCTTGCCATCGCCGAGCTCCGCGATCCTGCCGTCGCGAATGACGAGCGTCTGCCCTTCGCGCGCCGGACCGCCGGTGCCGTCAATCACTCGCACATTGGTCAGGGCGACCACGGGGACATCGATCTTCACGAAGCCCTTGACGGCGTCGCTCATCGCGGGGCGCTGCGGCGGACTCGACGCCTGATTCCGCGGCGGGACGGCGCCGAGCGGCGCAAGGATCAGCACGGGCACGCACGCGGCCATCGCAACGAGTGAGCGTTTCATCGAGTACTCCAGCGCCTCACGGCTTTCTCCGGAAGACGTCCAGGACAACGGCGACCGCCAGCAGGATGCACACTCCGCCGACGGCGGTTCTGACCGACATGCGTTCGCCGAGAATCGCGGCGCCGAGCAGGACCGCCACGAGCGGCTCGACCAGACCCATGCTGAGCAGCTTGGTCGCGCCAATCCGCTTCAGCAGCCAGTAGTTCAGCCAGGCGCCGGCCACCGATCCCGCCAGCGCAAGATACACACCGGACGCGATCGCGGTGGTCGACCAGGCGCGGGACAGTGGATTGCCTTCCACGACGAACGCGTAAACCATCAGCGGCCCGAGCGCCGTCAGCATCTGCCCGGCCGTGATGACGCTGGGATGGAGGGTGTGCACGCGACGCCGCATCACGACGTACGAGATCGCCACGCACGCGGCGCTTGCCACGACGGCGACGCTCCCACTGAGCGCGCGACCCGTGCCCGTGTCGAACTGATCCCAGAAAATCGCCGCGACGCCAGCCACGCCGACACCGAGCGCGATTCCCTTGCCGGCCGTCATCTTCTCGTCGTCGAGCAGCAGGTGGGCGAACACGAAGCCAAACACCGGCGTCATCGCCTGCAGCACCGCGGTCAACCCCGAGGAGATGAACTGCACACCCCAGTTGAGGAGCGCGTAGTTCACGCCGAGCAGTAGAAAACCGGTTGCGGCAATGAGCCGCCAGTCCGTGGACAGGCTGGGCATCGGGACGCGCTGCGCGATCGTGACAGGCACGAGCACCGCGAGCGCGATGGACAGGCGGAATGCCGCGAAGGTGACCGGCGGCACGTCGCGCACGCCGAGCTTGATGAACAACCACACCGTGCTCCAAATGGCGCACGTCACCACCCAGACGGCGAGAACTGATGCGGTCACGAGTGAGCGATTGTAGTCCGCTCCCGACTACCGGATTTTCGTAAACTTGGCGGCGTCAGGCTCCGTCTTACTAGCGGGGCCGACGCCCGGCCATGCTGGACACTCTATGACCAACTTGAAGCTCGCGTTCCGCAGACTCTTCAAAGCGCCTTTCGTCACCTCGGTCGCCATCCTGTCGCTCGGGCTCGGCATCGGTGCCAATGCCGCGATCTTCTCCTTCTTCAATCAGATGCTGCTGCGTCCCCTGCCGGTGCCGAAACCAGCCGAGCTGGTGAACCTCTCGGCGCCCGGACCCAAGATGGGATCGACGTCGTGCAATCAGGCAGGAAGCTGCGAGGAGATCTTCAGCTATCCGATGTTCCGCGATCTGCAGAAAGCACAGACCGTCTTCACCAACATCGCCGCCCACCGGCTGTTCGGGGCGAATCTCGCCTACCGCAACCAGACGCTGAACGGCGACGGCGTGATGGTCTCGGGAAGCTACTTCCAGGTCCTCGGCATCCAGCCGGTGCTCGGACGGCTGCTGTCGCCCGAGGACGATCAGAAGGTCGGCGAATCGCTCGTGGTCGTGCTCAGCCACGCCTACTGGACCAGCCGATTCAATCGCGAGCCCAGCGCGTTGAACGACACCCTGATCGTGAATGGGCAGCACCTCACGATCGTCGGGGTCGCGCCAGAAGGATTCGATGGCACCACGCTCGGCTCGCGTCCCCAGGTATTCGTGCCGATCACGCTGCGCGGCTTGATGAACCCCGGCTTCAACGAGTTCCACAACCGGCGGACCTACTGGGCGTATCTCTTCGCGCGGCTGCGGCCTGGCGTCACGATCGAAGAGGCGCGTACCCAGCTCAGCGTCCCTTACCGCGCGATCATCAACGACGTCGAGGCGCCGCTGCAGCGCGGCGCCAGCGATCAGTTCCTGAACCGGTTCCGGGCGAAGCAGGTCGTGCTCGAAGACGGGGCCCGTGGCCAGAGCGGCGTGGACGCCGAGGCGCGGACGCCGCTCATCCTGCTGCTCGCCGTCACCGGCCTCGTGTTGCTGATCGCGTGCGCCAACATCGCGAACCTCCTGCTCGCCCGCGCGGCGGCGCGTTCCGCGGAGATCGCGATCCGCCTGTCGATTGGCGCCAGCCGTGCGCAGCTCGTGCGCCAGCTGCTCACCGAGTCCGTGGTGCTGGCGCTCTTTGGCGGGATCGCCGGCCTGGTGATCGCCTATTGGACGATCGACTTGATCTTCGCGATGCTGCCGATCGACGTGACGATCAACCTGCCGGTCCGGCTCGACGCCGTCGCGCTGCTCTTTGCCGCCGCGCTCTCGCTCGGGACCGGCCTGCTGTTCGGGCTCTTTCCCGCGCTGCACAGCACGAACCCGAACCTGCTCGGCACGCTGAAAGGCCAGGCCGGGCAGCCGGGCGGCGGCCGCTCGGCGCGGTGGTTCCGCTCCACGCTGGCCACGACGCAGATCGCGATCTCCATGGCGCTGCTGGTCTGTGCCGGGCTGTTCACGAAGAGCCTGATGAACGTCAGCCGCGTCGATCTCGGGATCGAGATCGAAAACCTCGTGACGTTCGGTGTTTCACCCGAGTTGAACGCGTACACGACGGAGCGATCGAAGCAACTGTTCGAGCGGCTGGAGGACGATCTCGCCGCGCAGCCAGGGGTCATCTCGGTGACCGCGGCGCTGGTGCCCGCGATCTCCGGCAGCAACTGGGGCAACAACGTGTCGGTCGAAGGCTTCAAGGCCGGTCCCGATACCGACACGAATTCCCGATTCAACGAAGTCGCACCGGACTACTTCAAGACCTTGCGCATTCCGCTGCTCTCGGGGCGGGAATTCACCCGCGCCGACCGTCTCGGCGCGCCCAAGGTCGCCATCGTCAATGAGGCGTTCGCGAAGAAATTCAATCTCGGGCGCGACGCGGTCGGAAAACGGATGCGGCTCGGCAACAACGGCCCGCTGGACATGGAAATCGTCGGTCTGGCGAAGGACGCCAAGTACAGCAGCGTCAAAGGGGAAGTTCCACCCGTCTTCGTCCAGCCCTATCAACAGGACGAGCGCGTGGGCTCCATCAGCTTCTACGTGCGCACTGCTGGCGCCCCCGAACAGGTCCTGCAGGCCGTGCACCGCGTCGTCGGGAACGCCGATCCCAACCTGCCGGTGGAGAACCTGAAGACGATGACGCAGCAGGTCAGGGACAACGTCTTCCTCGATCGGATGATCAGCACGCTGTCGGCCGGTTTCGCGATCCTCGCGACCTTGCTCGCCGCGGTCGGTCTCTACGGCGTGCTGGCATATACGGTCGCGCAGCGGACTCGCGAGATTGGCCTGCGCATGGCGCTCGGCGCCGCGCCGGGGCGCGTGCGCGCGATGGTGCTGCGGCAGGTCGCCATCATGACGGCCGTCGGCGGTGTGGTCGGCCTGCTGGCCGCGCTCTGGGCGGGCCGCGCGGCGAAGGCCCTGCTCTACGAGATGGAGGGGTACGATCCCGTGGTGATCGTGACGTCGGTCGGTACTCTTGTCAGCCGTCGCCCTCGGAGCCGGCTTCATCCCTGCTCACCGGGCGTCCAAGGTCGACCCCATGCTCGCGCTGCGCTACGAATAGGCGCGGGGTGCTCGGTGCTGGGTGCTCAGTGCACCCTAATCTCGCCTTCGCGCCAGTTCCTGCACCACGTCGTAGTGAAAGCGCACGAACCGGTACAGCTCCGCCTCCAGGATGCGCTCCTGGTCGCTGTGCGCGCCGAAGCCTTTCGGGCCATCCTCGAGATCGGTTGCCGGGCCGATGCCGAAGCATTGAATGCCTTTGGCGCGCAGGTAGGCCATGTCGGTCGCGCCCGTGCTCATCGTCGGCAGGGTGACGGTCTGATAGTGCTTCGTGATCCCGGTCTCGATCGCCGTGAATGCTTCCGAGTCGAGCTCCGCGCTGGCGGTGCCGGGACGCACGTCGCGCTGCGTCCAGGCCACATCGATCGCCGGATCGTTGACGACCTTGCGAACCTGTTCCAGCAGCCGCTGTGGATCGTCGTCCGGATGGGTGCGCACGTCGAGCGTCGCCTTCGCCTCCGAGGGGATGACGTTGATGCGATACCCCCCCTGAATGATGTTCGGCGAGATCGACGTGCGGATCATCGAGGCGTGCCGCGGCTCGTTCTGGAAGAAGTACTCGTCGGCCGCTTCCGCCAGCTTCGCATCGGTACCGATGATGTCGAGATACCGCTTGGCGTCGGCCGGAGCTGAGATCGCCGCCAGCCGTTTGAAGTAGGCGCGCGTCGTGGCATTCAGCCGGATGTCGGTCTTCCAGGCGGCGACGCGGGAGATGGCAGCGGCGAGATGCACGATCGAGTTCGAGCGCAGCGGCACTGAGCCGTGGCCCGCTACTCCGCGCGCGGTGAGCTCGATGCCGCGCGGAATCTTCTCGATCGTCTGGACCGACGCGAACTTCACCTTGCCCCCCGTGCGGCTGACGCCACCGCCTTCGGCCAGGCAGTACTCCGCTTCGATCTTGGGAAAATGCTGCTGCGTCATGAACTGGATGCCGACGCGCGTCGAGCCCTCTTCCCCTGACTCGGCGAGAAAGATCACATCGCGGTCGAGCGGCACGTTCAGCCGCTTCAGTGTCAGCATCGCCATCAGCGACGCGACCAGGTTGTCCTTGTCGTCCACGGTTCCGCGCCCGTAGACATAGCCTCCGTCGCGGACCGCGCCGAACGGCGGATGCGTCCACTTCTTCGGATCGACGTTGACGACGTCGGTATGCCCCATGATCAGGAGCGGCCGCTTCTTTCCATTTCCCTTCAGCCGCGCCACGACGTTGGGACGATGCTTCTCGAGCGCCAGGACTTCGACGGGGATGCCTTCCTGCTCGAGGACCCGCTTGAGATAGTCGGCGGCCGGCGCTTCGTTCCCCGGAGGATCGCTGGTATCGATCCGGACGAGTTCCTGAAAATGCCGGAGCGTCTCCGCTTCGAGGCGAGCCCAGTCCGGCTGCGGCGAATTGCCCTGGAGCGGACCGGTCCCGGCCGACGTCAACGCCGCGAGGAGGAACAGGAGAGCTGACCGCATGGCGCCGATTATCCCTTAGTCCCGGTTAGCTTCCAGCCTGTCGTGGCAGGTGTCCGAAAATGCCCACTTCTTTCGACCCATCGGCCACTGAGAAACAGATAACGTGCCTGAGGCGTCTACAATGTCTGAGCGAAGCGCATCAGCATGTATTGGTGTGTCTGGGCGCCAGACTGCCCTTCCGGAGCGGCCTGAGGAACACGTGAGACGTTGGGACTTCTTCATGAACCTGGTACGAACGGCCGCCCGGCGAGCGACCCGGCCGGCGATTTTGGCAATAGTCGTCGGCGCGTCGCTTTCGACCCTGGCCTGCGGCCGCGGGGAAACGGCCACACCGTCCCCGGAGAACCGTTCGGCGGCGGCAGTCGTCGCGGCCCAGGTGACGGGAGTGGACGAACCGATCATCATCGAGGCGACCGGCGCGTTTCAGGCCGACGAGTCGTCGGACGTGGCCCCCTCGAGCTCGGGCCGCGTCGTCGCGACCCCTGTCGATGTCGGACATCATGTCCCGCAAGGGGCGGTGTTGATTCGGATCCAGGCGGTCGATGCGAACCTGCGCCTCGATGAAGCGCAGGCAGCGGTGACGCGATCCGAGGCGAACGTGAAGCTGGCGGAATCGCAGAATGCGCTCGCGCAGACGACGGCGAAGCGAAATGCGGCGCTGCTGGCCGGCGGGCTGGTGCCCCAGACGGTCGCTGACGAAGCCCGCACGCAGGCCGAAACCGCCTCGAACAACGTCCTGGTGGCCCGCGCCTCACTCGCGCAGTCCAAAGCGCAGCTCGCCCTCGCTGAAAAAGCGGTCGCCGATGTCGTCGTCGTGGCGCCGTTTGCGGGCTACATCAGCGAGCGCCGGGTCGCGCTCGGCGAGTTCGTCCAGCCGTCGACGGCGGTCGTGACCCTGCTCCGTCTCGATCCGATTCGCCTGCAGCTGACGCTGCCGGCGATCCAGGCCGGGGACGTGAAAGTCGGACAGTCGGTCCGGGCCCGCGTCGACTCCTATCCGGACAAGCTCTTCGAAGGGAAAATCACTGCGGTCAATCCCGCAATCGCCGCCGAGTCGCGCTCTTTCAAAGTGGAAGCCCGGATTCCGAACCCCGGCGCGCTCCTCAAGCCGGGCATGTTCGCCGTCGCCTCGGTCGATCAGGGCCGCACCGAACGGGCGATGCTCGTGCCGAAACGCGCCGTGGTCGAGGACGTGAACACGAACTCCTTCCGGGTGTTCGTGGTCGATCAGGAAAACAAGGCGCGGCTCCGCGTCGTCCAGCTCGCGGCCCGGCAGACGCACCCGGACAGCACGAAAGTGCTGGCCGGGATCAAGGAAGGCGAACGCGTCGCCACGTCCAATCTCGCCGATCTCTACGATGGCGCGCCGGTGTCGATCGCCACGCGTTAGGAGACCCCATGCAGAAGCTCGCTGAAGTCTGCGTCCGACGGCCGGTGTTCGCCACGATGCTGATCATGGCGATCGTCGTGATCGGCGGTGTGTCGTTCTTCAAGCTCGGGGTCGATCGGTATCCGCGAATCGAGACGCCGGTCGTCTCGGTGAGCACGACCAATCCCGGCGCGACGCCGGAGAGCATCGAGGCGGAGATCACCGACCGCATCGAAGCGGCGGTGAATACGGTGGCGGGCATCGACGAGCTGCGATCGACGTCGACCGAGGGCACGTCGCGCGTCACGATTACATTCGATCTGTCGAAGAACCCGGACATCGCGGCGCAGGAGGTTCGCGCCAAGGTCGATCCGGTCATCCGCAACCTGCCCGAGACCGCGGACCCGCCGGTCGTGCAGAAGCAGGATCCGGACTCGATGCCGATCATGTTCCTGTCGATCTCGGCGCCGATGCCTGCGGTCGAGCTCACCAGCTATCTGGAGCAGAACTTCCAGAAGCGGCTCGAGTCGGTCAACGGCGTCGGCGAGGTCTTCATGTTCGGCGCCAGGCGCCGGCAGGTCCAGGTCAAGATCGATCCCGATCGCCTCAACGCTTACGCGCTGTCCACGTCGGACGTGGCGGCGGCGCTGCGGGCGCAGAATCTCGAATTGCCCGGCGGCCGGCTCGAGCAGGGCACCCGCGAGCTGTCGGTCCGCACGGTGGGACGTCTGGCGCGGCCGGAGGAGTTCCTCGACGTCGTGGTCGCCACGCGCGCCAACATTCCCATCCGGGTTCGCGACCTCGGCACGGTCGAGGACACCGGCGCCGATCCGACGTCGGTCTCGAATCTGAACGGCAAGAGCTCGGTCTCGATTGGCGTCCGCAAACAGAGCGGCGTCAATACGGTGGCGCTGGCGGACGCCATCCGCGCCCGGCTGGCGGAGATCGAGAAAACGCTGCCGCCGACCTTCCAGATGCGGCTGGTTCGCGACGACTCGGAGTTCATCCGCGCGTCGCTGCACGCGATCCAGGAGCACCTGATCCTCGGCGGCATCCTCGCCGCGATCATCGTGCTGATCTTCCTGCGCAACTTCCGCTCGACGATCATCGCCGCGGTGGCGATTCCGGCCTCGATCATCGGCGCCTTCGGCGTGATGTCGGCGCTCGACTTCACGCTCAACCAGATGACGATGCTCGCGCTGACGCTGATGGTCGGCATCGTCATCGACGACGCGATCGTGGTGCTCGAGAACATCTACCGGTTCGTCGAGGAGAAGGGGATGACGCCGCGGCAGGCGGCGGTCGAGGGCACCAAGGAGATCGGCCTCGCGGTCATGGCGACCACGCTGTCGCTGCTCGCCGTCTTCCTGCCGGTCGGCTTTCTCGGCGGCATTGTCGGCCGCTTCATGTCGTCGTTCGGCCTCACCTCGGCCGCGGCGATCGCGATCAGCCTGATCGTGTCGTTCACTCTCACGCCGATGCTGGCGTCGCGGTGGATCAAGCAGGATCCCGACAAAGCCCATCACGATCGGGACGCCTCCCGCCGCGGCTTCTATCGCTACATCGATCGCACCTACACCTGGCTGCTCGAGTGGTCGATGGCGCACCGGTGGGTGATCGTGGGCACGTGCGCGATGGTCATCGCGTCGCTGGTGCCGCTCTTCAGGGCGTCGGGCATCAACTTCACGCCGAACGAAGACGAATCGCGGTTCCAGATCTCGGTGCGGCTGCCGGTCGGATCCAGTCTCGCCGCCACCCAGTCGCTGATGGAGCGGATCGCTCGCGACATGCGCGAACAGCTCCCGGGCGTGTCCGACACGCTGTCGATGCCCGGCGGCGGGGGCGGCGGGTTCGGCTCGACCAATCAGGGCAGTCTGTTCGTCCGTCTCAGGCCGATTCACGAGCGCGAGCTCGGCCAGCAGGCGCTCATCGTCCAGGCCCGGCGTCTCATCCAGCCATACCGGCAGTCCGCGGTGATCTCCATTCAGTCCGCCGGCGGCATCGTCGCGCTGAGCGGCCGCGGCGCCGCCATTCAATATGCCCTGGTCGGCCCGGATCTGCAGAAGCTCGATCAATACACGGAAAACGCGCGCGCGATCCTGAGCAAGCACGAGGCGCTCGTCGACGTCGACCGCACGTATCTTCCAGGACGTCCCGAGCTGCGCCTCAACATCGACCGGAAGCGCGCGGCCGACCTCGGCATCCGCGTCCAGGACGTCTCGCAGACGGTCAACGCGCTCGTCGCCGGCCAGAAAGTCACGACGTTCAACGCGGCCTCCGACCAGTACCGACGTCGTCCTGCGGGCACAGGACTCGTTCCGCCGTACGCCGGACTCGATCGCCGCGGCGACGGTGCGGACCGGCACCGGCGAGCTGGTGCAGCTGCGGAACATCGTCACGTTCGCCGAAGGCTCCGGGCCGGCCTCGATCGACCGGCTGAATCGGCAGCGCCAGATCGCCCTGACCGCAAACCCGGCGCCGGGGCACGCGCAAGGCGAGGCCCAGCAGGTCATCCTCGATACCTTCGCCGGTCTCGACATGGAGCCGGGCTACAACCTGGTCGCGAGCGGCGGCTCGCGCGAGCTCGGGCGCGCCGCCTACTACTTCGCCATCGCCTTCGCGCTGTCGTTCATCTTCATGTACATGGTGCTCGCGGCTCAGTTCGAGTCGTTCATCCATCCGGTGACAATTCTCCTGACCCTGCCGCTGGCGGTTCCCTTCGGACTCCTGGCGTCGCTGATGTTCGGCCAGCAGCTCAACATCTATTCCGCGCTCGGCGTGCTGCTCCTGTTCGGGATCGTGAAGAAGAACGCGATCCTGCAGATCGATCACACGATCGGTCTGCGGGCCAGGGGATTCGAGCGGTACGACGCAATCATTCAGGCGAACCGCGATCGTCTGCGCCCGATCCTGATGACCACACTGGCGCTGATCGCGGGCATGATGCCGCTCTGCATCGGCAGCGGGCCGGGCGCCGAGACGAACCGCTCGATTGGCATCCTCGTCGCCGGCGGCCAGGCCATGTGCCTGCTGCTCACGCTGCTCGCCGTCCCGGTCTTCTACTCGCTGTTCGACGACGCGGCGCAATCCCCGGCGTGGGGCCGTCTGGGCCATCGCTGGGGGCGTGTGACCGGTGCCCTCGGCCGCCTCGTCGGCCGCCGTCAGCCGGCCGGCACGTAGCGCAAGCCGACGTAAGGGTCTTGCTGCACCGGGCACCAGGCACCTGTGAGTGAACGGTATGATGGGTCTACGGCTTCCAGCCGTTCAGCCATGACGTCCTCGGTCCGGTATTCGTCCCCATCGGAAGTGCGCCGGCGCTGGACAGCCCGGCGGGTCGCGTCCGTGGTCGTCGGACTGGCAGCGCTGCTCTACCTCGGCGCGCTGGCATTCCTCGTCACGCAGGAAACACGTCTCGTCTTCCGGGCGGGACGGCCGCTTGGAGAAGGGCGTCCATCGTTTGCCTACGAGCAGGTCGATCTTCCCCGCGCCGACGGCGCGCGTCAGTTCGCGTGGGTCATCCGTAATCCGGGCGCCCGAACGTGGGTGCTGTACCTGCACGGCAATGCGGCAACCATCGCCAGCCGGGTGAACATCGCGCGCTATGCCGAGCTGCGCGCGCTTGGCGTCAATCTGCTGGTGCCCGAATACCGCGGCTTCGCGGGTCTGCCCGGATCGCCGAGCGAGGCATCGCTGGCCGCGGACTCGCGCGTGGCGTTCGAGTACCTCACGAACACGATGCAGGTGTCACCGACGCAGATCGTGATCTACGGCTGGTCGCTCGGCTCGGCAGTCGCTGTCGATCTCGCGTCGCAAGCCGCCGAGGCCGGGCTCGTGCTCGAAGGCGCTCCCGCGTCCCTGGTCGCGATCGGTCAGCGGCAATACCCGATGTTTCCCATCCGCCTGATCATGCGCAACCCGTTCGAATCGATCCGCAAGATCGCGCGCGTCAACGCGCCCGTGCTGTTCCTGCACAGCCCGGAGGACGACATCATTCCGATCGACGAGGGCCGGCGCCTCTATGAAGCCGCCGCCGCGCCGAAGCGATTCATCGAGGTGAAAGGCGGCCACGTCCACGCTCACGAGCGGGACACCGCCGTCTTCTTCGGCGCGGTACGCGGATTCCTGGACGAGTATGGATTGCTGGGCAATCAGGAATAGCGACGGGACCAGGGACTCGGGAGTCGGGACTTGGGCTTGTCTCGGGAGTGGGGCTCGCCGGACCCTAGTCCCGGGACAAGCCCGAGTCCCAAGTCCCGAGTCCCCAGTCCCGATCGAGAGTCAGCGGAGTAACCGATGCTTCGTGTGACGCCGAGCATCGTCATCGAAGACGCGGAGCTCGAAGAGAGTTTCGTCAGAGCCTCGGGGCCTGGCGGCCAGAACGTCAACAAGGTCGCGACGGCGGTGCAGCTGCGATTCGATGCGGCGCGCTCGCCCGCGATCGACGACGACGTGCTGCACCGGCTCCGGGTGATCGCCGGGACGAGGATGACGGCGGACGGTGTGCTCGTCATCGACGCACGCCGGCATCGCACCCAGGCGCAGAATCGCGAAGACGCGCGCGAGCGGCTGGCCGATCTGATTCGACAGGCCGCGAGCCCGCCCAAGCGCCGCCGCAAAACGAGGCCGTCAGCCGCGGCACGCAAGCGGCGCATCGAGTCGAAGGCACGGCGTGCGGAAACCAAGCAGCGGCGGAAGGTCGTCCGCGACGAGACGTGACGCAGTCATAGCAGCGTTGGTGCTGTGGCTGCTCGCGTGGCAGGGGGCTGAGGTCGTCAACGACTACCCCCGGGCGGAGGAGTTCGCGCGTCGCGCGCGCCAGTCGCTGCGGCTCGATTACGAGCTGCAACAGCACTTCGTCTATCTCGAGCGCCGCCGCGACGTAAAAATCTCGACGCTCGGGAAAGTCACGATCGGGCCGCTTCGCACGTTCGAAGTCTATCCCTCCGAGCAGCCCGGCCAGACCTACAAGCGATTGATCGCCGTCGAAGGCAAGCCGCTGACCGCCGAGGAGCTCGCGCAGCGGGACGCGGAGCGTCAACGCGATCTCGCCCAGCAGGCCGAGCGGCTGCGCACCGAAACCGCCAGCCAGCGCGCCGAGCGGCTGCGGAAGAGCCAGGAGGAAGAACGCCACCGCGAGCAGGTCCTGGACGATGTGGTGGCCGTCTTCGCGCCGGACTTTGCGGGTCGCGAGATCCTCGACGGCCGGCGTATTCTTGTGGCGAACCTCAAGCCCCGCGCCGACGCGCGCGTCGCGACGCGCGAAGGCCAGTGGATGAAAAATTGCGAGGCGCGGATCTGGGTCGACGAAGCCAGCTATCAGGTCGTCAAGCTCGACATGTGGGTGGTCGTGGACGTCACCATCGGCTGGGGTATCGTCGGCCGGCTGCACGAGGGCAGCCGCTTCGCCTATGCGCGGCGGCACGTCGACGGCACCTGGGTGCCCGCGGCATTGACGTACCAGGCGAGCGGGCGCACCCTGTTGTTCAGACCGTTTCAGTTTGCGGTCACGACGACCTATTCCGACTACCGGCGGCGGTGACAATTCGGAGGCAAGCCAACCCCGTTGTACAGGGGGCCGTCTAATCCACAGCATGAAGACTCTTCACACCCGGGTCGGTCTGCTGGCGATGCTGGTTTCGGTCGCCGCCATGGTTTCGGTCATGGCGCAACCCCCGCAAGGACGCGGCGCCGGGGGCCGGGGCCAGGGGCCGCAGGGGCGGGGCATGGGACCACGTCCCGCGCCGCGCGACGTTGCGCCCGCGGCAGCGAGCATTCCAACCGGCACCGCGGTGATTTCCGGTACGGTGGTCGTGGCGGGAACCGGTCAGCCGGCGCGGCGCGCACGAGTCACCCTGAATGCCATGGACGCGGGCGGGTCGCGCACGGCCACGACCGACGACAACGGCGCCTACGCGTTCGACAGTGTCGTCGCCGGCAAATACAACCTCAGCGCATCCAAGAACGGTCACGTCGGCGTCACTTATGGACAGACGCAGCCGGGGCGTCCAGGAACGCCAATCCAGCTCGCGGACGGTCAGAAGTTCACCGCCAACCTGCAGCTGCCGCGCGGCAGCGTCATCACCGGGACCGTGCTGGACGAGTACGGTGAGCCGACACCGGGTACGCAAGTACGCGTGATGCGGTACGTGATGCAGGGTGGACGGCGGACGCTCCAGCAGTCGGGCGCCGCATCGACCGACGATCGCGGGATCTATCGCGTCTACGGCCTCCAGCCCGGCGACTACGTCGTCTCGGCGATTCCGCGCAATACCGGACCGGCCGTCGACGTCGAACGACTGACGGCGCAGCTCGCTGAAGTGCGCCAGCGCATCGCGACGGCCGTCGACAACCAGGAGATGGTGCGCGAGCTCGCGACGCGCGCGAGCATGATTCAAGGGGGGATTCCGGCGCAGGAGGAACAGGCGACCGGCTACGCGCCGGTGTACTTCCCCGGCACGGTCTCGGCGAACGATGCCGCCGCGATTCCCCTCGGGATCGGCGAGGAACGGGCCAGCGTCGACTTTCAACTGCAGCGCGTGGCGATGGCGCGGGTCGAAGGCACCGTGGTGAACGGCACGGGGCAGGCCACGCAGAACATCCAGCTCACGCTGACCAATGCCGCACAGCCGGTGCCCGGCATCAACGCGATGACAGCACGGGCCGACGCCGACGGCCGTTTCCGGCTGACGAACGTCCCGCCCGGTCAATACCGCCTGATCGCGCGCGCCAACGCGGGCGCTGGAGGCAGGGGCGGACCCGAGATGCCGGAAGGTCGAGGAGGTGGACGCGCGAATCAGCCGCCGCCGATCCGCCTCTGGGGCAGCGTCGATGTACCCGTCGACGGCCGGAATGTCTCGAACGTCCTCGTCACGCTGCAGCAAGGCTTGACCATGTCCGGCCGCATCGCGTTCGAAGGGACGACGCAGCAGCCTCCGGCCGATCTGTCGCGGATGCGCGTGAATCTCGCGCCGGCCGATCCGTCACCCGGAGGCGGGCTCGTCCAGCCCGCGGCAGGCACGGTCGATGCCGCCGGCAAGTTCACGATTCCCAGCGTCGTCCCGGGTTCCTACCGCCTCTCGGCGTCAGGCGCCGGCAACGGGTGGACGATCGAATCATCGATGGTCGAGAACCAGGACACGATGGACTTTCCCGTCGAAGTGAAACCCGGCAGCGCGATCACGAGCGCGCTCATCACCTTCACCGACAAGCAGGCGCAGCTCACGGGCTCGATCACGAACCAGCGCGGAGAGCCGGCGCCAAGCTTCACGCTGATTCTCTACTCGGCCGACGAGCGCTACTGGGGTCCGCAGTCGCGACGAATCCGGACGACACGTCCGGCAACCGACGGCCAGTTCAAGTTCTCGGGATTCCCGCCCGGGGACTACAAGCTCGTCGCGCTCGCCGACGTCGAGCCCGGATCCTGGTTCGACCCGGCGTTCCTGCAACAGATGGAGGGAGCCGCCATCGCGCTGCGCTTCTCCGACGGCGAGAAGAAAGTCCAGAGCGTGCAGATCTCGCAGTAGGTCAAAGCTCAGCCAATAAGTCCTCCTACGTTTCTGCAAATCGTCCCACAATTCGCAACATTTTCGTCCCTATCTGTTCCATTGATTGGACTTGACCGTCCCACGCGATCCGGGTAGATTTCCCCCCTGTTGTTCGTTTTTGAACGTTTTTGCAAGACCGTCGGCAAAGGGAGGATGAATGATCAGCAGCAGTGCTGGGCGACTGCTCACCGCAGTCGTGTTCGTGCTCGTGTCGAGTTCCCTCGCGTACGCCCAGGGCGGTAACCAATCGCTCTCGGGAACTGTGGTCGACTCCGGCGGCGGCGTGATCCCAGGCGCAGCCGTAGTCGTCAAGAACAACGCTACCGGCGAAACATTCGACAGCACTTCGAACGAATCGGGCGTCTTTTCCATCCCGGCGATCTCGGTCGGCACCTACACCGTCACCGTCACGCTCCAGGGATTCAAGACGGCCGTCCTCAACGATGTCCGCATCGTCACCGGCACGGCCGCGAGCATCAAGGCCACTCTCGAAATCGGCGCGTTGAGCGAGTCGGTGCAGGTGAGCTCGCGGGCGGAACTCGTGCAGAGCCAGTCTCCCCAGGTGTCATCGACCCTGGTCGCCGAACAGCTCTCCGAGATTCCGCTGAGCTCGCGCAACTCGCTGTATGCCGTGACGATGCTCCCCGGCGTGCAGTACGGATCGGGCCAGGGTCCGCGCGCGGCGGGCATCAATGGTCTGCCCAACAACACCGTGAACATCACGATTGACGGTATCCAGACCGGCAACATGCTGCAGTCGACCGACGGCTTCTTCTCGATGGTGACGCCGCGTCTCGATGCGGTCGAGGAAATCACCATCACCGGTGCGGTTCCCGGCTCGGGTTCCGGCCCGGGTTCCGTGCAGATCCAGTTCGCGACCCGCTCGGGCTCGAACCGCCTGGAAGGCAGTGCCTATCACTACTGGCGGCAGCCGGAGTTCAACTCGAACTACTACTTCAACAAGATCAACAACCTGGCGAGGAACGAGGTCGTCGCGCACCAGTACGGCTTCCGCCAGGGTGGACCGATCGTGATCCCTGGTCTGTATGACGGCCGGAACCGATCGTTCTTCTTCTTCAACTTCGAACGCCTGTATCAGCCGTCGAGCGCGACACGCACCCGGCAGCTGCTGCGGCCGGAAGCGCAGGCCGGCATCTTCGGATACAACGTCACCGTCAGCGGCGTCGCAGCAGCGCCGCACCGTCGACCTCGTCGCGCTGGCGCGGAACAACGACCAGATCACCGCGTTCGATCCGGTCGTGGTGCGGATGCTGGACAAGATTCGCGCCGGGACGGCGACGACCGGCACGATCAACGACAGGGGCAACGGGAACACGCTCGACTACGTGTTCCAGGCCGAAGGCGTCGGCAACCAGTACGCGCCGACGACTCGCCTGGACTTCAATCTCGGCGAGAACCACCGGTTGAGCGGGTCGTATTGGTGGCAGCGCTTCACGAGCACCACCGACCTGCTGAACAACGCCGAAGTGCGATACCCGGGGCTCTTGAACTACGGCACCCAGAACTCCTATCGCACCACCGGCAACTCGACGCTGCGTTCGACCCTCGGGGCAAACCTGGTCAACGAGCTGCGAGGCGGATGGCAGTGGTCGCCAAACGACTTCTTCTCCAACATCACGCCGGACCACTTCACGGACCAGGACGGCTACGGCCTGACGTTCGCCAACGTGAACAACGAGACGTTTGCCACGCATCCGACCTACAACACAAACCCGCAGCCGCGGAACACCACGACGTGGAGCGTCGACAACACGCTGAACTGGCTGCGCGGCGCGCACAGCGTGTCGATGGGTGGTGGCTATGCCGGCGTGTTCAATCGCCAGAACAGCTATAACGTCGTCCCGAGCATCAGCCTCGGCTTCGATACGAACACCGATCCAGCCGCGGCAATGTTCAACACGACCAATTTCACGTCGGCGACCGCGGCGCAATTGAACGAAGCTCGTGCCCTTTACGCAATTCTCACCGGACGTGTCCTGTCTATTCCCGGGACAGCACGGCTCGATTCGGCGACCGGCAAGTACGTGTACAACGGCGACCTGGCGCGGAAGTCGCGGCAGTCCAGCTTCGCGGCATTCCTGTCGGACCAGTGGCGCGCCACGCCGGCACTGACGATCAGCGGCGGCATCCGGTGGGATCTCCACTTGCCGTTCACGCCGGCGGACGAGACCTGGTCACTGGCGACGATTGAGGACATCTGCGGCATCTCAGGCCTTGGCGACGGACCTGGCGGCCGTCCGTGCAACATCTTCAATCCGAACGCGCAGTCGGGGACCTTGATCCCGGCTTACGACAAGTTCGAGACCGGAGTGTCCAGCTCACAAGACGAACTGGTTCGACTTCGCCCCGAACGTCGGCGTGGCGTGGCGGCCGGACGTCCAGACCGGCTTCCTGCGTACGCTGCTCGGGGATCCAGAACAGGCCACGGTGCGTGTCGGCTACGCCCTGAGCTACAACCAGGAGCGCATCGACCGGTTCACCGCGAATGCGGGCTCCAATCCAGGCGGCACGGTCAACGTGCAGCGCGATCTCGACCACAGGGTATCCGCTGGTGTTTGCCGGGCGAGTCGCATCCGGTGTTGTTCAGCCAGCGGTCGCGGCTCGGGCCGCCGGCCTATCCGGACTCGCCGCAATACCCAATCGCGGCCACGACGGCGAACAGCGTCAACATCTTCCCGCAGGATCGCCACCTGAAGACGCCGCGCGTCCACTCGTACTCGGCCGGCGTGCAGCGCGTCGATCGGCAGCGACATGGCGCTCGAAGTGCGCTACGTCGGCAACCGCAACAACAACACCTGGGCGGAAGAGGATTGGAACGAGCGCAGCATCTTCAACAGCGGCTTCTACAACGAGTTCTTCGCGGCTCAGCGCAACATCGCCGCGAACATCGCCGCCGGCCTGGCCAATCGCGGTTTCGCCTACACCGGGGCACCGGGAACGTCGCCGCTCCCGATCCACCTCGCCTATCTGAATGGCAGCAGGGACGTCAACAATCCCGCCGCCTACGCGCATGCCAACTTCACGAACTCCGGCTTCGTCAACCGGTTCAGCGCGCGGCGTCCGCAGGTGTCCGGAGCGATCAACGCGATTGACACGGCTGCCTTCAGGGCGAATGCCCTCGCTGCCGGCATGGCGCGCAACCTGATCGTCATGAATCCGATGGTCAGCGGCACCTTCGTCATCGCAGGACCGGAACTGGACGAAGTTCGACAGCCTGCAGGTCGAGCTGCGCCGCCGCTTCACGCAGGGTCTGCTCGTCGGTGCGAATTACACCTACGGCATCAAGAAGCAGTCCCTGCTGACGACGCTGGCGGCCGAGCGCGTCGAAGTGGACATCTCGGATGACCGGAACTCACCGCATGCGTTCAAGATGAACTGGACCTACGAGCTGCCGATCGGGCGCGGCCGCCGGTTCGGCACCAGCATCAATCCGATCCTGAACTACATCGTCGGCGACTGGGAATTCTCGGGCGCCGGCATCGTCAAGACCGACCGCTACCGCATCACCGGCGCGAAGGTGGAAGGGATGACGGCGGAGGAGTTCGCGGACGAATTCAAGATCCGCATCCAGCGGAATGCCGCGGGCAACACCGTCGTCTACAGCATGCCCGACGACATCCGCACCAACACGACCGCTGCGTACAACGTGGATCCGACGACGGCCACCGGCTACAGCACCGCGCTCGGCGTTCCGACCGGCCGCTACCTCCGGCCGGCGAGCGATGCCGAATTGCGTGGCGATTTACCGGTTCGACTGCAACACACCGGACCTCAACCTGAACGGTCCGTTGTTCTCGCGCTGGGACATGCGTCTCAAGAAGCGGTTCGCGCTCGGAGGACGCGTGAACTTCGAGCTGATCGCTGAAGTGCTCAACGTGTTCGATACGATCAACTTCAACCATTCGACGGGCATTTCGAACACTGATCCGGTCGAGACGTTCCGCGTGACCTCAGCGTACACCGATGTCAACACGACGTTCGATCCGGGCGGCCGCATCGGGCAATTGGTGTGGCGGCTGAACTGGTGAACCTCGTCGGTTCAAGGGTTCAGTAGTTCAAGGGTTCACGGGTTCGGGTTCAAGGGTTCACGGGTTCGGTTCAGGGTTCGGTTCACGAGTTCCGGTTCAGTCGTTCGAGGGTGCGTCTTCGAACTTCTGAACTACCGAACTCCTGAACCGGAACCTCTGAACACTTGAACCCCTGAACCCTTGAACTTTTTTGTCGTCACCACGTCCACCCGATTTGAAACGACGGCTCGTGAAAGACGGTTCGCCGGTTGTCGATGAACGACCTGACGACCGACTGCCGAAACGCGTCCTGCACCATCAGCCGCAGGCCCGTCCGATCCCCCAACCAGATATCGACGCCGGCGCCGGCGACCCACGAAGTGTCCTCGCCGAAAAAGCGGCCGCCCCTGATGAACGGGCTGAAGCGCTCGCGGCGGATCAGGACCACCTCGGCGACCGGGCCGCCGCGTCCGCTCCAGTAGCGGTTGGACGTCATCGCGTTCACCTCGGCGCCGACACGAATGCGATCGTCGGCGATTCGCCACAGCACGCCGCCCGCGAACTGGGGAATCGTCTCGCGATGAACCAGGTAATCAATCGATCCCGTCCCGGCGGTCACGTAGCCGCCGATATCCTGAGCGGCCGCGTCGGCCGCGGACAGAGCCGCGAACAGCACGACCAACGCTGCGACTCGCATGTGGAGCCCTCCTGACTGGGAAGGCGACATTTGAGGACGAAAGGGCTCGTCCGCCGGCTACCCCAGGATCAACCGCAGCGCCGCAAGCGCCGCGAACCCGAGCATCAGCAGGTTGAACAGGCGCTGCGGCAATCGCTGCAGCAGCCAGCGGCCGCCGAAGACGCCGGCGACGACGGCGGGAATCAGGAGGGCGTTGAACAGCAGGGTCTCCGGCCGGATGAGCCCGAGTCCAGCGCTGAACGGGACCTTGAACGCGTTGATGATGAAGAAGAACCAGGCGAGCGTCCCCACCACTTCGAACTTCGGCAGCCCCACCGCCAGGCAGTAGACGGTGACGATCGGTCCGGCTGCGTTCGCCAGCATGGTGGTCGCGCCGGCGAGCAGGCCGATGCTCCACACCGCGGCCTGGGTGTGAGGCACGTCACCCATCCAGTCGGGATCGTGCATCCGCCAGGCCTGCATCGCCGCGAGGCACAGGACCGTCCAGCCGATCAGCGGCTTGTAGGTGTTCTCGTCGATGCCGCGCATGAACGCGGTGGCGAGAATCACCCCGACGCACGCGGGCAGCAGCATGCGGCGCACGTAATCCCACCGCGCGTGCTGCTGGAAGGCGGTCACCGCGCAGACGTCGGCGGCGAGCAGCAGCGGCAGCACGACGCCGGTCGATTCGCGCGCGCCGAAGAGAAAGGCGAAAACCACGACGTGGAACAGGCCGACGCCGGCGAGTCCGCCCTTGCTCAGGCCGACGCCGATCGCCGCGGCAACGGCCAGCAGCCACTCCGGTGCGGTGAAAGGCGGCACCTGATATGAACCGTGAATCGCTACGCTGCCCGGCTGCTCACCGCGTGAACCACACGAATGCTTCGTGCGCGATCGGTGGCGGCACGGTATGCGGGCCGTCGAACTCGCGATAGGTGACCGGGTATCCGGCCTCCTCCAGCGCCGGCACCAGTTTCCGGCTGGTGGAGGCGATCGGCAGGATCTGGTCCTGCTGGCCGTGCGACACGAAGATGCGCGGCCGTCCCTGCGGCCGGCGGGTGACGATGAACCCGGGAGAGAACGCGAGCACGTGGGTGAACAGGTCGCCGTTGTCGACGCCGAGCGACAGCCCATAAGTCGCGCCATCGGAGAATCCGCCGATCGCGAGACGGCGCCGATCGACGGCGCAGCGATCGAACGTGTGCTCGAGCGCGCGGTTGATGAAGGCGACGTCCGGCCCGAAATCGCCCCCAATGACGTCCCAGGTGCCGCCTCGCGACTCCGGCGCCAGCACGATGACGCCGAGGTTCTCGGCCATCCCGAGCAGCGACACGATTCGCCGCGCGCGGCCGCTGGCGCCGTGGAGGAGAACCGCCAGCGGCGCGGGCACGTCGGGGCGGTACTTGGCCGGGACTTTCAGCAGGCCGTCGCGCTCCCCGCCCAACCCGAGCGGATGCTCACCCGGCGTGATCGTCGCCGTCGGCGCTTTTGCGCCGAGCCGCAGCCGGCTGTCGCCGGTGCGCGCGCGCTGGCCGATCGCGCCGGCGGCCGGTACGGCAGCCAGTGCCATGAAATCCCGTCTGGTGAGCTGAGTGATCACGATCCGCCTGGATCTTAGCAGGGTGCTGAAGCAGGCAGCAGAGTCGACCGCGTGGGACTTGGCGTACAGTTAGAACGACCATGCCCGCGTGCGATCTCCTCCTCACCAACGCGATCGTGCTGACGATGGACGAGCAGTTCACGCAGTACACGTCAGGGGCCGTCGCGATCTCGGGTGACACCATCATGGCGGTGGGTCCGGAGGCCCTGGCCTGGAGCGCGGCCGAGACCATCGACTGCCAGGGACGGGTCATCCTTCCCGGATTCGTCAATGCCCACACGCACGCGCCGATGACGCTGCTGCGCGGGCTGGCCGACGATTTGCGGCTCGACGTCTGGCTGATGGGCTACATGATGCCGGTCGAGCGGGAGTTCGTCAGTCCGGAGTTCGTCAAGCTCGGCACGCAGTTGGGCTGCGCGGAGATGATTCGCTCGGGCATCACCTGCTTCGCCGACATGTACTACTTCGAGGAAACGGTCGCGCAAGCGGCCGCCGCCGCGGGAATGCGGGCGCTGTGCGGCCAGACGGTGCTGCGCTTTCCCGCACCCGACGCGCGCAGCTACGAGGAAGGCCTCGCGCGCGCGCGGGTGTTCATCGAGCAGTGGAAGGGACACCCGCTGATCGTGCCGGCGCCGGCGCCGCACGCGCCCTACACCTGCACCGCGGAGATTCTGCGTGCGTGCGCCGAGCTCGCGGTCGAGTTCGACGTGCCGCTGCACATTCACCTGTCGGAGACGCTGGCCGAAGTCGAAGAGTCGCGCAAGACGCACGGCATGCCGGGCGTGCCCTGGATCCGCAAGCAGGGACTGTTCGACGCGAAGGTGCTCGCGGCGCACTGCGTGCACGTCGACGACGGCGAGATTCGCGCGCTGAAGAACTTCGGCGCCGGCGTCGCACACAACCCGACCAGCAACCTGAAGCTGGCGGCCGGCGTCGCGCCGGTTGCGCGGATGCTCGAGCTCGGCGTCAACGTCGGCATCGGCACCGACGGAGCCGCCTCGAACAACGACCTCGACATGTTCGAGGAAGCGCGGCTGGCGGCGCTCCTGGCCAAGGGAATCGGCGGCGATCCGACCGCCGTCCCGGCGCGCGACGCGCTGGCCATGGCCACGCGGCTCGGCGCGGCCGCGCTCCACATGAGCGATCGCACGGGCTCGCTCGAGCCCGGGAAGCGCGCCGACCTCATCGTGCTCGACCTCGATCAGCTGCACCATGTGCCGGCATTCAACCGCGATCCGGACTGCGATCTACGCGCGGATCGTCTACGCCTCGAAAGCCAGCGACGTCGTCGACGTCATGTGCAACGGCCGCTGGTTGATGCGGGATCGAGTGCTGCTGACGCTGGACGAGGCGGAGCTGACACGCGAAGCGCGCGAGCGCGCGAGGCACATCGACGCCTTTCTCGGCAGCCGTGAGGTCAGCGTCCTGCAGAAGCTGGTCGCGGTCGGCGGCGCCGTCGAACAGGAAAGCTTCGAGGTGCAGGTCAAAGCCCGGCTCGATTCGGCGGATCACGTCGTCGGCGTGGTCACGAGCGACCAGGTGACCGTGATCCGATCGAGCCGCTACCGGCAGCACGACATCTACTGGTCGTTCGAGGATCCGGAACAGGGCCGGCTCCGCTATCGTGAAGACGAACTGCTGGACGCTGAAGGCAACGTCGTGGCCGAGCGTTCACGGCTGACGCTGACCGGCCGCACCGGCGAGGATCGATTCGGCGATGTGCTGCTGTTCCGCTCGCGCTACCTCGCGCCCGCGGCGCACTCGGCGCGTTTCTATCGCGAGTACTTCCGCCCCGTCGCCGAGCACGTCGTCGAAAAGGAACGGCGGCGCTGGCTCGTGGCGCATCGAGGCGTCGAGTTCTGGGTCCACCTGGATCGCCTGATCAATCCGGCGGCCGAAGGCTACTTCCTCGAGCTCAAGTCGCGGACATGGTCGCTGCGGGACGCCCGCGACAAGGCGGCGGTGATTACCGAGTTCCTCGCGGTGCTCGGCGCCGCACCCGATCAGACGATCGGCGACGGCTACGCCGAGCTCGCCGCACGCGGAGACTTCTGATACCTCAGTCGCGAGCCCGAACCTTGACACCATCAGCCATCGCTTCGCTGGGATAGACGACAATCCGATCCCCCGGCTGCAGCCCTGACAGGACTTCCGCTTCCAGCCCGTTGCGCTGTCCGACTTCCACCAGCCTGCGGACGGCCCGATCCTCCTCGAGCTTGTACAGCGCCCACTTCGACTCGTGGCGGAACAGGCTGCTCGTCGGCACCTTGAGCACATCCTCAGTGCGCCAGGAGACGATACGGACCTCGACGCGGTAGCCGTCGCCGATCGACTTCCAGGCCTCGTGCGGCTCGTCGAAGTCGACGATGACGTTGACGCGCTGCTCTTCGACTCCCAGGGCGGAGATCTTGGTGAAGCCGGAAGGCTCCTTCCGCAGCACGCGGCCGCGGAGCGGGCGCTCCCCGCCCCACTGCTCGATGTGAACGAGCTGACCTGGCGTCACCGCGACCGCCGCGCTGGAGAGCAGATCGGAGACGATCTCCAGATTGTTCAGGTCGCCGACCTCGAGGAGCGGCTGACCGGTCGGCACCACCGATTCGCTCTCCTGCAATTTGCGAAGGACCACGCCGTTCACCGGCGAATAGAGAGGGATCAGGGTCGAAGCGCGGTCGCTGCCGATCTGGAGCAGGCTGGCCCGCGCGACTTCGAGCTGATGTTCCGCCGTGCGGACGGCGAAGTCGGCGGACTGCAGCGCCCGCTCGAGGGTGTTGACCTGGCGCTCCGTGACCTCGAGCTCGCGCGCCGCGATGACACGTTCTTCGACCAGTTTCTGCGCCCGTTTCAGCTCGGTCCGCGCGAACGCCAGCTCGGCGCGGATGCGCTCGCGGTCGGCCCTGGCTTGACCGATTGCCGCTTCTGCGGCGCGGACACGGGCCTGCAGCTCGGTGCGAGTTCGCACGTCCAGCAGCACCGGATCGGCCGGCTGAAACCGGGCGAGCACGGTCTTGCCGGCAACGACAGGATCCCCGGGCTCGAGCTCGATCCGCCGCATGCGGCCCGGCAGCGGCGCGGAGACGACGTACCGATCGCGGACCCTGGTCCGGCCTTCTTCCTCCACGGTCACTTCGAGCGGACCGCGCTCGACGGTCGCAAAGTCGGCCGCCACCGGCTGCGGCCGGAACGCCCACACGCCGATCGCGGCCAGCGCGATGACGACGAGCGCGATGCGGAGGAAGCGCGATTTCATCATCGAAGACTGAACAACCTATCAACTCCCAACTGCCAACTTCCAACTCCCAAATCGGTAGATTCGGGGAGAGCTGGGTGAAAGTCGCCACGAAATGCTCATTTGCCCCCGCTTTCGCCCAGATGGCACGACCGGTTCGCCTTGGGAGTTGGAAGTTGGAGGTTGGGAGTTGACGATGGTCAAGCTCATTCTCTCGTCTTCAACACCGCCACCAGATCGAGATGATCCAGCCGGCTGCGCACCGCCAGCCCTGACACCGTCGCCGCGACGAGGACGGCGGTCGCGGCATACGCGTAGGTCCGCGGCGTGATCACCAGCGGGAACCGGTACAGCTCGGTGTTGAACGCGGCGACGAGGGCGCCGGCGAACGCGTAGCCGAGCAACAGGCCCAACGGGATCGCGAGCAGGATCACGACTGCCAGCTCACCGAGCAGGATGAACGAGATCTCGCCGCGCGTGAATCCCAGGACGCGCAGGCTCGCGAGCTCGCGACTGCGCTCCGAGAGCGACACCCGGGCCGCGTTGTAGACGACGCCGAAGGCAATGACGCTGGAGAAAAGCAGGTTGAAGAAGATCATCACATAAAACGTCTCGGCCAGCGTCTTCTCGAAGCTCTCGATGGCGCTGCGTTTCAAGCTCACCCCCGCCACCATCGGCGTCTGCTTCAACTGGTCGTAGAGCGATCGCGCGTGAGCCTGGTCGACTTTCAGGAACGCGCCCGACAGCGTGCCTCCCTCCTTGACCAGCCTCCGCACCGCATCGATCTCCATGTAGGCCGAGGTCCCCATGTACTCCTCGACGATTCCGGCGACCTTGACCTGCGCGATCGGACGCCGGCCGTCGAGCACCTCCACCGTGACCAGGTCGCCGACGCGCGCGTCGAGCACCTCCGCCAGCTTCAGCGACAGCACCAGGCCGTCCGGCGGCAATCGCATCGGGCCACCCGCGACATCCACGACTCGATTGAGCTCGGCATTCGCGACCAGCCCTTGCAGGGACACGATGCGCGATCGCTGGGCGGCGCGGAGGCGCGCCGGAACCGCGCGCATCGGTTCGGCGTCGATGACGCCGGGCAGGCGGCGGATCTCGTGCAGCGCACGGCCGGATGCCGGCAGCACGAAGCTCACGGTGATGTCCTGCCGCTGGATGACGAAGAACTGCACGTCCATCAGGACGGCGATGGAATCGAGAAAGAACGTGCCCAGGATCAGCATCGCCACCGACGCCGCGATACCGATGATGGATGTGGCGGCGCGAACCGGGTGACGGCCGACATTGCGCAGGATCATCCGGACCGGGGCTGACAGATAGCGCGCCAGGCCCAGCCGCTCGAGCACGCTGCGGCGGAAGCGCGCCGGGGCCTCCGGCCGCATCGCCTCGGCGGGCGGCAGGGCGGCCGCGCTGCGCACGGCGTTCAGCGCGCCAAGGATGGCGGCGATGAAGCTGACCGCCACACCGCCGACGACCACGTCTGGCGGCAGCCGATACGTCAGCGTCGGAAACCGGAAGAAGCCGTTGTAGATCGACGTCATGCCGGAGCCCATCCACGCGCCGAACACGACACCAATGACCCCGCCGGCGGCGCCGATGAGGAGGCTCAGCTTCGTGTAGTGCCACGCCAGCTCCACGTTGGTGTAGCCGAGCGCCTTCAGCGCGGCGATCTGCTCCCGCTGCACCGACACGATTCGCGAGAGCACCACGTTCAGCAGGAATGCCGCGACCAGCAGAAAGATGACCGGGAGAATCAACCCGACGCTCTGCAGCTGCCGCAGCTCGTTGTCGAGATACCAGTGCGACGTCTGGAGTGCTCGAGGAATCGCGCCCAGCCCGCCGTAGATCGAAATCAGCCGATCGAGCCTGGCGATGACGTCGGATTCCGAGGCCCCGGGCAGCAGCGTCAGCGCGAGATTGTTGAAGCCCCCCTCCATGTTGAACGCGGCCGCGAGACCCCGTCCATGCATCCAGAAGATGCCGAACCGCGCATCGTCCGGGATCAGCTCGCCGGGACGGATGCTGTAGATGTATTCGGGAGACAGCGCGATGCCGACGATCTCGAGCTCGCGCCGGCGGCCGTTGATGATCGCGCCGACGCGGTCGCCGGGGCCGAGGTCGCGGGCGAGCGCGAACGCTTCGCTGACGAGCACTTCATCCGGGCGCCCTGGCGACGGCAGGCGTCCCCGGCGAAGGAACAGATCGTTCAGCATCGGCCGGGGCGGCACCTCGATGCCGATCAGCCGCCCGCTCGCCGGCTCGGTGAGATCCGGAACATCCAGCGTCACGTCGACGACGACCCGCGCGTCGGCGCGGGCGACCCCGGGAATCTCCGCGACGCGATCGCGAAGGTTCATCGGCGCGCGCGTCAGCCCGGCGAACACATCGGCGAATCGGTACCGGTCGTAATAGGTCTGCTGCGTGAGCCTGAGCGAGTGAAACGTGCTCAGGTACATGATGAACATCGCCACGCCGGCGCCGATCACCATGCTGATCGCCGTCGCCTGCCCTTTCAGGGACCACACGTCACGCAGGAGCTTACGGTTTAACGGAGACAATTTGTCGGTTCAAAGGTTCAGGAGTTCAGGGGTTCATTGGTTCGGGTTCAGGGGTTCAAAGGTTCACCATTGCAATTGATCCGGTGTGAGCCTCGTGTCATTTTCGCGGACGCTGGCGATCCGTCCGTCCGACAAGGCGACCACGCGGTTGGCCATCCCGGCGACCGCGGCATTGTGCGTGATGACCGCCGTCGTGGTGCCGAGCTCGCGATTCACCTGTTCGATGGCCTGCAGGACCAGGATGCCGGTCGCGATATCCAGCGCGCCGGTCGGCTCGTCGCAGAGCAGCACATCGGGGCGCTTCGCGACAGCGCGCGCGATCGCGACCCGCTGCTGCTCGCCGCCGGACAGCTGCGACGGAAAGTGATCGAGCCGCCCGGCGAGGCCGACGAGACCCAGGGCGTCCTCCGGCGCCATCGGGTTCTCGACGATGTCGGTGACGAGCGCGACGTTCTCGCGCGCGGTCAGGCTCGGGATCAGGTTGTAGAACTGGAACACGAATCCGACATGGCGCCGCCGGTACATGGTCAGCGCCCGCTCACCGGCGGATGTCAGATCCTGGCCGCGGTAGATCACCGTCCCCGAGCTCGGCACGTCGAGCCCGCCGAGGATGTTCAACAGGGTCGATTTCCCGCTGCCGGACGGCCCGAGCAGGACGAGGAACTCCGATTCGAACAGATCGAGACTGACGCCGCGCAGCGCCTGCACGTCGACCTCACCCATGTGGTAGACCTTGGTGATCTCGCGAGCGACAAATACTGCCGCTTGTTGGTTCAATGGTTCAGGGGTTCAAGGGTTCAAAGGGTTCGGGTTCAAGGGTTCAAGGGTTCGGGTTCAAAAGTTCAAAGGTTCGGGTTCAAACGTTCAGCCGAGCCCGTGAACCGAACTCCTGAACCCCTGAACGCCTGAACCCGAACCATGAACCGCTGAACCTCTGAACCCTTGAACCGACGTGGTTCTTTTCATGATCCCGCTACGATCAGAACGACCCCGAGCACGACTTCGATCGACTGTGCCGTGGCTTTCGGCTCGACGTCGGTCCACTCGTCTGGTGCATGCGCTCGGCCTCCCGGCCCGCGGCCGATCGTCAGGGCCGGGATGCCGAGGCTCATCGGGATGTTGCTGTCGGTGCTGCTGGAGTTATACGACGGCGTCAGGCCGAACGCTCGAATCATCGCCGCAGTCGACTGCAGGATCGCGCTCTGCATTGCCGTTTCGCCGCAGGGGCGCTCCCCGAGCACCCTCAGGTCTGCCTCGATCCTGCCCTCTCGTGTCGACCTCACCCGGTTCTCCTCGTCAACCGCGGACTTGACGATCTTCACGAACGTGGCATCGACCTTGTGCATCTCCTCGCAGGACTCGGAGCGAATGTCCACGTCCATGCTGACCTCGAACGGGATCGAGTTCACCGAGGTGCCGCCCTTCACGGCGCCGACGTTGTAGGTCGTCTTCGGCGTGGACGGCACCTGGACGTCGGCGAACCGGGCGATCGCAGCGGCCATCGCGTAGGCGGGATTCACCAGGCCGAATGCGCCATAGCTGTGGCCGCCCGGTCCTTTGAACACGACGCGATAGCGTTTGCTGCCGACGCCGGCTCGAGTGATGGCGCTCTGGGCGCCGCCGTCGAGCGCGAGGAACTGCTTGATGCGATCCTTGTACTTGCCCTTGAGCAACAGGTATTTCACGCCGCGCAGATCGCCCTCGCCCTCCTCACCGACGTTGCCGACGAACAGGATGTCGCTTGCGGTCTGGAGCTTCGCGCTGTTCATGGCCCGGATCACCGCGAGCATGACGGCGAGCCCCCGCGAGTCGTCGCCGATGCCGGGCGCCATCAGCCGGGTGCCATCCCGTTTCACCTTGACGTCGGTGCCCTCGGGGAACACCGTGTCGAGGTGCGCGACGATGGCGAGCATCGGCCCGCCGCCAGCGCCCTTGCGGACCCCCATGACGTTGCCTTCGGGGTCCATCTCGACGTCGCTGAGGCCGTGCTGGCGCAGCATTTCCAGAAATGCCTTGGCCCGGCGCTGCTCCTTGAACGGCGGCGCCGGGATTTCGGTGACGGCGACGAGCTCGCGCACGAACCGGTCGTAGTCGGACCGGATGAACGCCGCCGCCTGCTTGAACTGCGGGCTGTCGAGAATCCGCCTGGCGTCAGCGTCGGGCGCTTGCGCGCCGGCGGCTTGTGCGAGCACGATACAGGTAGCAGCGAGTATGCCCAGAGACCAGCGCAAATGACTCCTCCAGCATGCCGGAGCGGGATCCGGCGTCAACGTCCATGCCCAACATCATAGTAGGCACCGCCGGCCATATCGATCACGGCAAGACGGCGCTGGTCAAAGCGCTGACCGGGATCGACTCCGATCGCCTCAAGGAGGAGAAGGAACGCGGCATCACGATCGACATCGGCTTCGCGAACCTCGCCCTCGATGGCCAGACGACGCTGGGATTCGTCGACGTGCCGGGCCACGAGCGCTTCATCAAGAACATGCTCGCCGGGGTCGGCGGGATCGACGTCGTGATGCTCGTCATCGCGGCAGACGAGTCGGTGATGCCGCAGACCCGCGAGCATCTGGACATCTGCTCCCTGCTGCAGATCAAGCAGGGGCTGACCGTGCTCACGAAAATCGACGCGGCGGATCCCGAGCTCGTCGATCTGGTCGAGGTCGAGGTGCACGAATTCCTCAAGGGATCGTTCCTCGAGGGAGCACCGGTCCTGCGCGTCAGCTCGCACACGGGACAGGGCATCCCCGAGCTCGTCCGGGCGCTGGCCGATCTCGCGACGAAAACGCCGCCGCGGGACGCCTCGCAGATCCTGCGCCTGCCCGTCGATCGCTGCTTCACGATGCGCGGGTTCGGCACCGTGATCTCCGGCACGCTGATCGCCGGCCGCGTGCACCGCGACCAGGAGATCGAGCTGCTGCCGCAGAAGCGCGCCGCGCGCGTGCGCGGCATCCAGGTGCACGGCGCGGCGGTCGACGAAGCGCGGGCCGGGCAGCGCACCGCGCTCAACCTCCAGCGCGTCGAGGTGAGCGACGTCGAACGGGGCATGGTCATCGCACCGCCGGGTGTCTTCACTCCGGGCCGCTTGCTCGACGTCCACTTGACGCTGCTGCCTTCCGCGCCCGCGCCCATCGTCCGGCGCAAGCGCGTGCGGCTGCACGTCGGCACCGCCGAGCTCCTGGGGTATGTCGTGCTGCTCGGACAAGACGCGCTGGAGCCGGGTCAGTCGGCGTTCGCGCAAGTCCTGCTCGAACGCCCGACGCTCGCGCTGCCGGGCGATCGATTCATCGTGCGGCAGTATTCGCCGATGCTGACCATCGGCGGCGGCGAGATCCTGGACTCGCATCCCAGGCGCCACCGGCGTTCCGACGTGGCGGCGGTCAAGCGGCTCGAGGTACTCAAGGACGGTTCGCTCGACGCACGCGTGCTCGCTCACGTACAGGAAGCCGGCGTGCATGCCGTGGAAATCGGCGAGCTCGTCGGCCGGCTCGGTCTGCCCGAACCTCGAGCGCGCGAGATCGTGTCGTCGCTGGCCGCCTCCGGAGCCGTCAAGGTGCTCGGGGACAATCCCCTCGTGGTCGCCGCTGCCGAGCCGTTTACCCGCGCGACGCGCACGATTCTCGATGCCGTCCGGCGGTTTCACGAGACCGACCCGCTCGTCCCGGGCATCGGCCGCGATGATCTCAAAGGCCGGGTGCTCCGCGACGCGTCACCTGCCCTCTTTCGCGGCGCCATCGATCATCTGGTCGCGGCGCGACAGCTGGCGCTCAATCAGGATCTCGTTCATGTCTTCGATCGGAAGGTGACGCTCGGAGGGGAGGACGAGCAGGTACGGAACCAGTTGACCAAGCGGTTCGCCGCCCTGGGCCTGCAGGCGCCGGCGATGAGCGAAGTGATCGCCAGCCTGGGGGTCGCCGCCGCGACCGCGAAGAAGATCGTCCTGCTGCTGGTGCGCGACAACGTCCTCGTCAAGATCAACGAAGACACGTTCGTCCATCGCGACGCCTTGCAGAAGCTGATACAGGATGTCCGGGCACTGAAGGTCACGAACGCCAGGCTCGGCGTTCGTGAGTTCAAGGAGCTCACCGGGCTGTCGAGGAAGTTCGCCGTGCCGCTGCTGGAATACCTCGACGGCCAGCGCATCACCCGCCGCATGGGAGACGAGCGGGTGATTCTGTAACCGGCTGCCTGTTACTTCACCAGCTTGTAGTCTTCCGGAACGACGAAGAGCGTGTCCGGCAGCGAGTCGGTCGAGATCGACGTCACCCGCGTGATGATCTTCATCTGCCCCATCTTCTTCATCATCTCGACCATCTCGCCGCTGCCTTCGACGTTCATCGTGAGCTCGGTGAGATAGGGAATGCCCGGCGCGTCCTTGAAGCCGGTCAGCATCTGTTCGATGCCCGAGGGCATGCCGCGCGAAACGCCGGACAGGACGGAGATGGCCAGCTTCGAGGCATTGGTCTGAAACGCCTGGTACTCCGCGCTGCCGGGGGCGCCCTTCGCCACCCAGAGGAAGCCGGTCACCGCCATGCGCACGTCCTTGAGCATGGCGGCGGCGGCCGGCGGCATGTCTCCCCCCGCCATCGATGCCATGTCCATCGACATCGCGACCGTGAACTCGTCGCACTGGTGAGTGTCGATCTCGCGCTTCTTCCCGGTCGGCTTGACCGTGATATCGGCCTTCGGCAGCGGGATCGGGGGTTTCGCGGCGCCGGGCACCGCCCCATCGAGCACGGTCGCGGTCTTGTCGGCGCGCCGCAACATGATCGCCTGCTTGGTTGCGAGGTCGATGAGCGTCGCAACGTTCTGATCGCCCAGGTCGACTTCCGTGCGCGACTTGGCGCCCTTGATCTGCGTGACGATTTTAGGTGACATGTTGCCGCCGCCGGCCAGGGCGGTCATCGGCCCTTCAACGGACGTGGCCATCGTGATGGTCACGTCCGCGGTGACCCGGCCCACACACAGCACCGCGATAGTAATCGTCGCCAGCCAGCGTCTCATTCAGCAGCCTCCGAAAAGTCCATCGTACCACTCGCCGTGGCCGATATCGTGGCGCCCGCGTCAGGCGAGCAGCCGGTATCCGGTTTCCAGACCCTGGTGGAAAGTCAGGATCTGACTGATGTCGAACGGGTGCGTCTCCTCGCCACTGAGCCAGTGCTCGAGCACCTGGAACGCATGCGCGATCCCCGCCGCGTCATCGATGTCCGCGTCGATCCGGAAGCGCAGCGGCTGATCGATCGAAGCGAAGAACGAGAGCTGCAGATTGCCGTACCGTTCCAGTGACTTGAACGAACCGGCCGGGCCGAAACCTGGCGGCGGCGTGTGCAGCGCACCATCCACCTCCCTGAATCCGCCGCCGGCGACCGCGTTCTTGACCCGATCGCGGAACTCGAGCTGCACGTTGGCGAAGATTCGATCTCCCCGGATACGGTAGATGTCGGTGAGGTACACCCAGGTCGTGAAGTCGCCGAGCGGCGTGTTGTTCAACTTGCTGAAAAGATTCAGCAACCCCGCCCGCTCGAGCCGCGTCAGGCTTTCATAGACGGCCTGCCCGGGCGACTGGTTCGCCGGGACAGCGAACGGTGGAAGTCCGGCGTCGCGCTCGAGGGTGCTGCGCTCGAGCACGGCGCGCAGGGCCGGGTCCAGTCGCGCGTACTCGGGGAATTCCACGTCTCCGACGCGCTGCGGGTGAAGCGGGGAGTACAGCTCGACTTCGGTCGCTCGAGTCCCCGGCGCCAGCACCGCAAAGCGCCCTACCGGCCGGTGCCGCATCGGGAACACCCGGACTGTATAGGTCTCGCCGGACTTGAGATTCTTGATGCTCAGCTTTTTCCGGGCGTCGTGACTGCGGACACGCGCGACGCGCTCGTTCGTGCGAAGCCTGGTGACTTCGACATCCACCTCGTCGTCGAGCGGCGCGCGGCGGGCATCGAGGAAGCGCAGGGTCAGCAGCGGCATGGGAGATTGTTCTCTGCACCTGAGCCGCCGTCAACCGGCATCATGATAGGGATCAGGCCGTGAATCCGTGAATTAGGACATTACCCACGGCCTGTCAGGCACATCGTTCACGATTCACGGCCTGACCCCGGCGATCTGTCCTCGTTCACGGATTCACGGCCTGACCCCGGTACAATTGAGCTCTCCCTATGTCTTTCTCTCGGTTTCATCCGATCGTGCAGCGATGGTTTATGGCCGAGGTGGGTACGCCCACGAACGCGCAGCTGCGAGGCTGGGAATCCATCCGCGACGGCCGGCATACGTTGATCGCGGCGCCGACTGGATCGGGCAAGACGCTGGCGGCGTTCCTGTCCGCGCTGGACGATCTGTTCTGCGAGGGCTCGAGCGCGCCGCTGCCCGATGAGGTGCGCGTGCTGTACGTCTCGCCCCTCAAAGCGCTGAGCGCCGACATCCACAAGAATCTGGCCGAGCCCCGCCGCGGCATCCGCCGGATTGCCGACGCGGCGGGACTGTCCGCTCCGCGGATCACCGCCGCCGTGCGAACCGGCGACACCACGGCGTCGGAACGCGCCGCGATGCTGCGCACGCCGCCGCACATCCTGGTGACGACGCCGGAATCGCTCTATCTCCTGCTGACCGCCGACCGCAGCCGGCGGATGCTGCAGACCGTCCGCACCGTGATCGTCGACGAAATTCATGCGGTGATTGGCACGCGGCGCGGCGCGCACCTGGCCCTGTCGCTCGAGCGGCTGCGTCACATCGCGAACGGTCCAATCCTGCGGCTCGGCCTCTCCGCGACGCAGCGGCCGATCGAGGAAGTCGCGCGCTTCCTCGTCGGGTCCGCGGCGTCTCAGGATGCCGGCTGCGCCATCGTCGACGAAGGGCATCGCCGGGCGATGGATCTCGGCGTCGAGATTCCGCGGTCGCCGCTCGACGCCGTCATGTCGCACGAGGTCTGGGACGAGTACTACGATCGGCTCACCTCCCTCATCGACTCGCACAAGACGACGCTGGTCTTCGTGAATACCCGCCGGATGGCCGAGCGGCTGGCGCGGCACCTGAGCGAACGGCTCGGAGAAGACGCGGTCACCGCGCACCACGGCAGCCTGTCGAAGGAGAAACGCCTGGACGCCGAGACGCGGCTGAAGACCGGTCAGCTGAAAGCCCTGGTCGCGACGGCATCGCTCGAGCTCGGCATCGACATCGGACACGTCGACCTCGTGTGCCAGATGGGATCGCCGCATCGCATCGCGACGCTCCTGCAGCGGGTCGGACGATCCGGTCACACCATTTCCGGAATGCCGAAAGGGCGGATCTTCCCCTCGTCGCGGGACGATCTGATCGAATGCGCCGCCCTGCTCCGCTCGATCAAGCGCGGCGAGCTCGATGCCATCGTCAATCAGGACGCGCCGCTCGACGTGTTGGCCCAGCAGATCGTCGCCGAGTCCGCGTGCCGCGAATACTCGGATACGGAGCTGTTCAGCCTGGTGTGCGGCGCCTGGCCGTATCGCGCGCTCGACCGCAAGGACTTCGACGCGGTGCTGACGATGACCGGAGAAGGGTTCGCGACGCGGCGCGGCCGCCGGGCGGCGCTCGTTCATCGTGACGAAATCAACGGCACGGTGCGCGGGCGCCGCGGCGCGCGGCTGCTCGCGCAGACCTCGGGTGGGGCGATTCCCGAAATCGCCGACTACCGGGTCGTGCTCGAGCCGGAAGAGACGTTCATCGGCACGCTCAACGAAGACTTCGCGATCGAGAGCAGTGCTGGCGACATCTTCCAGCTGGGGAACGCGTCCTGGCGCGTGCTCCAGGTGACCGGCGGCACGGTGCGCGTCGCCGACGCCGCGGGATCGCCGCCGACCATTCCGTTCTGGCTGGGAGAGGCGCCGGCACGGAGCGATGAGCTGTCGCGCGCCGTGAGCGATCTTCGCGGCGAGGTGGATCGCCGGCTGGCTGCCGGAGAGTCGGACGCCACCGTGAGCTGGCTCGCCGAAGACACAGGACTGACTCAGGAGGCGTCGGAACAGGCCGTCGCGTACCTCGCCGAGGGACGGCGCGCGCTCGGCGTCATCCCCACACAGCAGACGCTCGTGCTCGAACGGTTCTTCGACGAATCCGGCGGCATGCAGCTCATCCTGCACGCCCCGTTCGGGAGCCGCATCAACAAGGCCTGGGGCCTCGCGCTCCGCAAGCGATTCTGCCGCCAGTTCAATTTCGAATTGCAGGCTGCCGCGACCGACGACGCGCTGCTCCTGTCGCTTGGACCGCAGCATTCGTTTCCGCTCTCCGACGTGTTCCGGTATCTGCATCCGGAGACCACGCGCGACGTCCTGGTGCAGGCGTTTCTCGACGCCCCGGTGTTCCCGACGCGCTGGCGTTGGAACACCACGATTGCGCTCGCCGTGCCGCGCAATCGCGGCGGCCGCAAAGTGGCGCCTCAAGTACAGCGGATGCTCGCGGACGATCTGATGGCGGCCGTGTTCCCCGACGCGGCAGCGTGCCTCGAGAACATTCCGGGCGATCGGCAGATTCCCGATCACCCGCTGGTCAACCAGACGGTACGCGACTGCCTGCAGGAGGCCATGGACTTCGACGGCCTGCGCGAGGTGCTGCGGCGCATTCACGATGGCGAGGTCCAGCTCGTCGCGCGCGACACACCCGAGCCGTCGTTCTTCGCGTACGAGATTCTGAACGCGAAGCCCTACGCGTTCCTGGACGACGCGCCACTCGAGGAGCGGCGGGCGCACGCCGTCCAGTCGCGGCGCGCGGGCGAGCCGTCGGCGGCCGGCGACCTGGGCGCGCTCGATGCCGCCGCGATCGACCGCGTCCGCGCCGAAGCCGCCCCGCAGCCGCGTGACGAAGACGAGCTGCACGACGCGCTGATGACGTGCGGCTTCCTGACCGCTGCGGAGTGCGCAGCTATTGACGTCACTTTGCGCGATCGGTTGACCGCGCTCCGCCGGGTTGCGCATGTCACGCGGGCCGGGCTGTCCATCTGGATCGCCGCCGAGCGGGTGCCCGAGATCCTCGCTATCCATCCGGACGCGTCGAGCGACCCCGCCATTCAGGTTCCCGCTTCGCGCGCGACCCGCGAGTGGACGCGCGATGCCGCGATGACCGAGCTCGTGCGCAGCCGGCTGACGATCGTCGGCCCGACGACAGCCGCAGCGCTCGCGGCGTCCGTGTCGGCCGCTCTGGCGGACGCGGACGGGGCTCTCCTCGCGCTCGAATCCGACGGCGTCGTCCTCCGGGGACAGTTCACGCCCGGAGCCAGCGGCCTCGAGTGGTGCGATCGCGCGCTGCTCGCGCGGATCCACCGCTACACGGTGAACCGGCTGCGGGCGGAGATCGAGCCGGTCTCGCCCGCGGACTTCATGCGGTTCCTGTTCCGCTGGCAGCACGTCGACCCATCCAGCCGCTTGACCGGCCTCGACGGCCTGCGGGAGGTGGTCACGACGCTCGACGGCTTCGAGCTCTCGGCCGCCGCGTGGGAGCGATCCGTCCTGCCGGTCAGAGTCGATGGCTACGAGCCGTCGATGCTCGACATGCTGTGCCTGACCGGAGAAGTCGCATGGGGACGGCTCTCGGTCGTGCCGCAGTCCGGCAGCGCGCCAGGGCTGGTGCGCGCGACACCGCTCGCGCTCTTCCTCAGAGCGCATGCGGACGCCTGGCACACGCTGCGGGCAAGCCAGGAAAGCGTCGACGCCCCAACGCTCGGGCCGGGCGCTCGGGCGCTGCTCGAAGCACTGCAGACACGCGGCGCGTCGTTCCTGAGCGACTTGTCGGCGGCGTGCCAGCTGCACCCTGCAGAGGCGCGCGAGGCAATGGGCGCGCTCGTGGCGTGCGGCCTGGCGGGATCCGACGGCTTTTCGGGTCTCCGATCCCTGCTCCGTGCCGGCACCTTCACGCCGGGATCGCGCGATCATCATCGCGGCCACTTCGCCGGCCGATGGAGCGCGACGAATCGAGAAGTCTCGCTGCAGTCACGCGAGAGCGCGGTCGAGACGCAGGCGTGGGCACTCCTCCGCCGCTACGGCGTGGTCTTTCGACGGCTGTTGACGCGGGAAACGAATGTGGCGCCGTGGCGCGATCTCGCGCGCGTGTGCCGCCGGCTCGAGGCACGAGGCGAGATTCGGGGCGGCCGTTTCGTGTCGGGCATGGCCGGCGAACAGTTCGCACTTCCCGAAGCCGTCGAACGCCTGCGCGAAGTGCGACGCGGCCGTCCCGATGGACGCCTGATCACGATCAGCACGGCCGACCCGCTGAATCTCACCGGCATCGTCACCGTCGGCGACCGGCTGCGCGCGCTGGCGCGGAACCGAGTCGTGTACCGCGACGGCGTCGCGATCGCGGCGCTCGACCGCGACGCAGTGCGAACGCTCGCGCCCTTCGATCCTGCCCTTGCCGGTGAAGTCGCTCGGGCGCTGAAATCCCGCCACTCGCAGTCCTGGACGCCCGGGTCCCAGGCCGGGCCGCTCGTACGGGTGGGGTAGCGCCGGCCACATTCTGAGTGCGTCACGCGCTCCACACTTCTGCCTGAACGTTTCCGCTCGAGTTCGTTTCGACCTTATCCGGCCACGCAATATCAGGGCAAAGCCCGCACGAGGCGTCAGCCTGGACCTTACTGCACGGTACACATCGTGAAGCAACGTTCTGTGGAGGCCCGAATGAAGATATGGCTGAGCCGGCGTTTCGTCGTGCTGCTGGGCTGTCTCGTAGTGATGTATGCCGCGCAAGGCCAGGGCGATCGGGGGCCGAACACGGCGATTCAGCCGGCGAATCCTGACGCGCAGCTTCTGCAGGACTTCAAGAAGCGGGTCGATGCCTACGTCGAGCTGCGCAAGAAGATGAAGAAGCAGTCGCCGCCGCTGAAGGAGACGAAGAACCCCGCGGAGATCCAGGTTGCTCAAGAGGCACTGGCGAAGAAAATCCAAGAGGCGCGGAAAAGTGCAAAGCCCGGCGAGATCTTCACACCGGAAGTGCGGAACCTCTTTCGCCGCTTGATGTACCCGGAAATGAAGGGTCAGGCTGGCGCCGAGGTCAAAGAAGCACTCAAGGAAGACGCGCCCACGGGTGTTCCGCTGAAGGTCAACGCGAAGTATCCCGACGCGGCGCCGCTGCCGACGGTGCCGCCGAACATACTCGCCGCGCTGCCCAAGCTCCCCGAGGGTCTCGAATACCGCATCATCAAGCGTGATCTGATCCTCCTGGACGTGGACGCCAATCTGATCGTGGACTACATCCCAAGTGCAATCCGGTAGCAGGAGCAAGAGGAGGTGACACCGTGCGACGGGTATCTGTAACGGCAATCCTGATGCTGGCGCTCGTGCTGTCCGCCGCGGCCGCGGACATCGTGCTGCCGATGAGGGAAGGCTCGATCCGGTTCCTCGTGATCGGCGATTCGGGCACCGGCGGCGGCGCCCAGAAACAGGTAGCCGATCGGATCGCCGAAGTGCACAAAGTGTTTCCGTTCGAGTTCGCGCTGATGCTCGGCGACAACCTGTATGGCGGTGAAAGCGCCGGCGACTACCGGCGCAAGTTCGAGGAGCCCTACAAACCGCTGCTCGATGCCGACGTCAAGTTCTTCGCCTCGCTCGGGAACCACGACGATCCGGCGCAGCGTTTCTACAAACCCTTCAATATGAACGGCGAGCGCTATTACTCGTTCAAGGCGCCGAAGCCCGGTATCGGTTCGCGCGGCGGCGCCCGCTTCTTCGCGCTCGACAGTAATTACATGAAGGAAGAGCAGCTCGACTGGCTCAAGAAGGAGCTGGCGGGGAGCGGATCCGAGTGGAAGGTCGCCTTCTTTCATCATCCGCTCTATTCGTCCGGCGAGAAGCACGGCTCGAACACCGTGCTGCGCGAGCAGATCGAACCGCTGTTCGTCGAGCATGGTGTCGACATCGTGTTCACGGGACACGAGCATTTCTACGAGCGGCTCAAGCCGCAGCAGGGGATCACCTACTTCGTGTCGGGGTCGGCGGCGAAGCTGCGCCGAGGGAACATCGCGGACAACACCGGAATGACCGCCAAGGGCTTCGATCAGGGATACACGTTCATGATCGTCGAGATCGCAGGGGATGAGATGCACTTCCAGACGATCGATTCCGACGGCAAGACAATCGATTCGGGCATCATCAAGCGGCGTGAGGTGCAGCCTACGCTGAAGCCCGTCGTTCGCTAGGAGCCGCGGTAGGTCGTATATCCGAACGGGCTGAGGAGCAGGGGCACGTGATAGTGCGCCTCGCCTTGCACGACTTCGAAGGTCACGCTCACGTGCGGATAGAAGGCCCTGGCGCCCAGCGCCGCGAAGTACGAGGCGGTGTCGAACGTGAGACGGTAGATTCCTGGAGGAGCCGATCCCGCCTCGGGCATCAGCGTGCGCAGGCGCCCGTCTGCGTCCGTTTCCCCGCGCCCCACGAACCGCCAGTCGTTCCCACCGTCCAGACGCTCGAGCGTGACGGGCACCGCCCCGGCCGGCCGGCCGTGCGCGGTGTCGAGAACATGAGTGGTAATCGCGCTCATCAGGGCCGCATGTTATCGCGGTTCCCCCGCGTCGCCGCGGCGGAGGCACCGGCCGAGCGCCCGGCCGAACCCGCCTCGATCGAACACGACTTCACCACGAAGGTAGGTGGTGACGACGCGTCCCCGCAGCCGCATGCCATGGTACGGGGTCACCGGATGCCGGTGACAGAGCGCGGCGCCGTCGATCGTCACTTCCGTGTCCGGGTCCCAGATCACGAGATCCGCGTCGCGGCCGACCGCGATGGCGCCCTTGCGCGTCTCGAGCGCGGCCAGCCGCGCGGGCGCGCCGGCCATCGCGTCGAACGACGGTTTCGAGTGGAATTCCGCGCGCGCCGGCTCCCGTCCACACGGCCGCCAGCCCGAGCTGCAGCGACGCCACCCCGCCCCAGGCTTTGACGAAGTCGCCGTCCTCGAGATGTTTCAACGAAGCCGGCGCGGGCGAGTGGTCCGACGCCACCAGATCGAGCGCGCGATCGCGGAGCGCGTTCCAGAGCCGTTCGCGATGGCTCCGCTCGCGAATCGGCGGCGCGCACTTGAACGCGGTCGCACCGTCCGCAATGTCTTCGGCCGCGAACGTCAGGTAATGCGGGCAGGTCTCCACCGTGATCCCGAGACCTTCGGCCCGTGCCTCCGCGATCGCGGACAGCGCATCGGCCGAAGCCAGATGAACAATGTGGATTCGCGCACGATATTCGCGCGCCAGCCGAATCAGTAGATCGATCGCCGCCTGTTCCGCCTCCGGTGGGCGGCTCGCGAGCCACGTCCGATACACACGCGAGCCGCCCTCAAAGGCGTGGAGCCGCGCGGGCAGCTCCGCGTGCACGAGCAGCGGCAGCGCCAGCCTCGAGATAATCGGCAGGGCCGGACGCAGGTCGGCTTCGCTGACGTGTGGAAACTCGTCGACGCCGGAGGGCGACAGAAAACATTTGAAGCCGAGCACCCCGGCCTCGGCGAGGTCCTCCAGGTCACCCGCGTTGCCGGGAACGGCTCCGCCCCAGAACCCGACGTCGACGTGGCACTGCCCCGTCGCGGCGCGGATCTTCTCTTCGAGCGCCGGAGCGTCCGTGACCGCCGGGATGCTGTTGAGCGGCATGTCGACGACCGTCGTGACGCCGCCCGCCGCGGCCGCGCGCGTGGCCGAGTCGAAGCCTTCCCATTCGGTGCGGCCCGGCTCGTTGATGTGCACGTGCGTGTCCACGAGCCCGGGGATGACGATGTGATCGCCGGCGTCCACGATCGGCACCCCGCTCAGTCGCTCGCCGAGGCCGGTGATGGCGGCAATGCGTCCCTGGCGGACGACGATGGTCGCGGCCCGGACCCCCGTCGGAGTCACCACCCGTGTACCGCGGATTGCGAGCATGGCGGTGGCGATGGCGCCCTATCGGGCGAGCGTCGCCTCGATGAGCCCGTACGGCTCCTCGGTGGCGACGAAGATCTCGTTGCGGTCCTCGAGACCGAAGCGCGAGACATCGACCGCCAGGTGGTGCTTGTTCGGCATCGTCAGATTGATGGCGGTGACGTCGGCGAACGTGTCGAGGACGGCCTGCCCCATGGCGTACAGCGTATGCTGCACGGATTTGCTGTCATGCTCGGCGAAGACGCCGAGCAGCGTCGAGCGGACGGCGTGCCAGGCCGGCCCGAATTCGATCTCGGGATCGCCGTAACGCCATTTCGCGGTGAGCGACGTCGCGAGAATCCGGTCACGGGTTTCGGGCAAAGTCGTAAACTCGTCGCGCGGGAATCCTTCGAACGCCGAGTTGCCGGATTTGAGAATCACCAGATCGGCGATGCCGGCACCGACCAGGATGCGTTTGCGGTGAGCGTGGACGGCGGCGGTACGGGTTTCCCCACCAGCGCGGGCGAATGCCTGTCCGTGCACGCGTTCGCCCCGCGCAATACGGCTCCACAGATGCTCGGCGAGATCGATGCGGACCCTGGTCAGCCGCTGGTTGCGCTCGAGGAAATGCCGGGCGAGCGCGAGCCCGAACGGTTCGGGCTCACGGATCCGGTCGCGCGCGGCCAACGCGTAGATGGTGTTCTTCATCGTATCGGTCGGCAGCACGGTGCTGTTGTCGCCGTCCGTGTAAGACTCGTCATACTTGCCGTGGAACCGGACCGCGACGGTCAGATCGCGGAGATCGTGCCGATCGGGTCCGCGGCGAAGCTGCACGAGGCGGACCCGCGATTTGCCATACGATGATTCAACGAGCATGCATCACTCCGAAGGAAGACGAGTCGACCATAGTATCCCGGCGTTCGCCAGCCTGGCCGATCTTGCGTCGGCGCGCGTCGGCGGCCTGGCCGTGGCCGCCAACGACGAGTTCTTCGCGTCCCGCTCGAACCTCGTGAAAGCCGGGCCGGCGATCTTCGTGCCGGGCCGGTTCACCGCACGCGGTAAGTGGATGGACGGGTGGGAGTCACGCCGCCGGCGCGTCCCGGGGCACGACTGGTGCGTGGTGCGGCTGGGCATGCGCGGCCGCATCATCGGCATCGACGTCGACACCAGCTTCTTCACCGGCAATTACCCGTCGCACTGCTCCATCGACGCCATCGACGCCACGCGAGCCATCACGAAACAGCTCGCGGCACGGGAGGGACCGCCGTGGAAACCGATTCTCGCGAAGGCGCCGCTCGGCGGCGATTCTCACAACTATTTCGCCATTGACGGCGCCCCGTCCGAGGCGTGGACGCACGTGCGGCTCAACATTTTTCCGGACGGCGGCGTGGCTCGGCTGCGTGTGTACGGCGAGGCCGTGATGGACTGGGCACGGATGATCCGGGTCGGCCGGGCAATCGATCTCGCCGACATCCGCAACGGCGGCCTGGTGATTGGCGCGAGCGACATGCACTTCGGCGCGAAGGACAACATCATCATGCCCGGACGCGCCCGGAACATGGGCGACGGCTGGGAAACGAAGCGGCGGCGCGGCCCCGGCCATGACTGGGCGATCGTCAGGCTGGGCGCACCCGGCACGGTCACGCGGGTCGAGATCGACACCAATCACTTCAAGGGCAACTACCCGGACCGCGCCTCACTCGACGGCTGTCTCGAGACCGACGGGAGCCTTAACGCCCTCGCATCGGCCGAATGGTTCGAACTGCTGCCGCCGTCGCGGCTGAAAGCGCATCACCGTCATTTCTTCGCCCGGGAGCTCGCGCGCGATCGCCGTGTCTCCCACGTCCGGCTCAACATCTTCCCGGACGGCGGGGTCAGCCGGCTCAGAGTCCATGGAACCGTGGCGCCGGCTCGATGACGCGGACGTCGCTGAAGCGCGACGGCTGCTGACGACGTGCTGCGGGGCGAACCGATGGGTCGAACGGATGCTTGCGCGCCGGCCATTCGGCGATCGCGAGACGCTCCTCGGCGCCGCCCGTCAGGAGTGGTTCGCGCTGTCTTCCGCGGACTGGCGCGAAGCTTTCACGCACCATCCAAGAATCGGGGATCGCGCAGCGCTCGGCCGCCGGTTCGCGGCCACGAGACACTTGTCGGCACACGAGCAGTCGGGCGTCGACGCGGCGTCCGAGGAGATCATCTCGGCGCTCGCGGCCGGCAATCGCGCCTACGAAGAACGGTTCGGCTATATCTTCATCGTGTGCGCGACCGGGAAAAGCGCGAGAGAGATGCTCGAATTGCTCGAAGCAGCGCATGCCGAACGATGCGGAGACCGAACTCCGCGTCGCGGCGAACGAGCAGGCGAAGATCACAGAAATCCGCTTGCTCGGCATCCAGTGAAGAGAGTTAGATCATCTCCAGGAGATCAGAATCGATGCGGATTCTCAAGAACCGTTTGACCATCTCGACCGTAGCCTTCGTTCTCGCCGCAGCGGGAATCCTGGCGCAGCAACCGCCGGCCGGTGGCAGCCCGACGCCGCCGCCCGGAGCACCACAGACGCCTGGAGGCCGCGGTCCGGGAGGCGGGCGAGGTCCGACACCGGGCGGCTTCGAGCGCATCCCACCACGGCCGTTCCCCGATGCACCCGAGGAACAGGAACTGAGCGGAACGAAATACCGGGTCGTGCCGGTGGTGAGTGGATTGGCCAATCCATGGAGCCTCACCTTCCTGCCGAACGGCGACATGCTCGTCACCGAGAGGGCTGGACGTCTTCGCGTCGTCCGCAATGGCAAGCTCGATCCCGAGCCGATCAAGGGGACGCCGACAGTCTGGGCGGTGGGACAGGGCGGTTTGCTCGAGGTGCTGCCGCATCCCCGGTTTGCCGACAATCAGTTGCTCTACCTGACCTACTCGAAGCCGTGCCCCACCGACAAGCAGGCGACCACGGCGCTCATGCGCGGCAAGTTCGACGGAAAAGCTCTGATCGATGCGAAGGATCTGTTCGTCGCGGACAACTGCAACAGCGGAAACCCGCACTACGGATCCAAGCTCGCATTCGGCCGCGACGGCATGCTCTACATGACGGTCGGCGAGCGCGGCGATCGCGATCGCGCGCAGAACACCGACATCCACGGCGGGAAGATCCTCCGCCTGACGGAGAACGGCACGGCGCCGCCAGACAATCCCTTCGTCGGCAAGCCGGGACACAAGCCGGAGATCTTCAGCTATGGCCATCGCAATCCACAGGGACTGGCCTTCCAGCCGGGGACCGACGTGCTCTGGGACAACGAACACGGTCCGCAGGGCGGCGACGAGCTGAACATCATTCTGGCGGGAAAGAACTACGGATGGCCGGTGGCCAGCTACGGACGGGAGTACGGCCCCAACGGTGCGATCGTCAGCCAGCATCCCTGGAAAGAAGGGATTGAGGAACCGCAGCTCCTCTGGCTGCCCTCGATCGGCATCTCCGGGATGATTTTCTACACCGGCGACAAGTTCCCGCAGTGGAAAGGGACACATCTTCGTCGGCGGGTTGTCCGGAGTGGCGCTGCACCGCGTCGCGTTCAACGAAAAGGGTGGACTGCTCGGCCGCGAGGCGCTGCTGACGGCATCACGCCAGCGCATCCGTGACGTGCGGCAGGGACCGGACGGCAACATCTACCTTGCCGTCGACGCGGCGCAAGGGGGCATCCTGCGCGTCGAGCCGGCGCAGTCGGTGACTAGTTCCGCCGGGCGGAACTAGGAGACGGCGGAGTCGTGATCAGTGACGAGACGTGATCGGTGATCTGATCAGTGACGTGATCGGTGATCAGTGATCGGGGATCGAGATCAGGGATCGGGTTTTTTGATCCGATCACCGATCACCGATCACGATTTGATTCACCATCAGCGCGATCGCCGGAGCGTCCGACGGTCCGAACCTGCCGGGATAGCAGATCATGCCGACGCGTGCGTGGCGGTCGAGCGCCTGCATCTGCTGCGCGGCGGTGGGCTCCGATTGAATCCCGATTGGTGAGGGAGCGGCTTTCGCCGGCCCTGACAATCGGGCTGCGGGCTCGGAATCGAAGATCTGCACGCGCGGTTTAGCGCCGGACGCGGAACGGACTTGGATAGGCGATGGAGCTGGCTGCCGTGCCTGCGGAGCCGCCGCCATCTCGTTCTCCGAGGCGCTCGTCGGCGTCTCGTTGAACATGAAGCAGCCGCCCACGACAACCGCGCAGACCGCGAACGCAGCGAGTACCTGCTTCCACATGAGCCGATTATAGGCCCGATCCCCGATCACCGATTCAGACGAGTTCCCCGCCCAGGGATGCTTTCGGCGACTGCTGCGAAGTCCGCGTCCCCGCGGCCGTCGGCGATTGCTGCGTCGAACAGATCGGCGGCGGTGGCTGCGGTTCTCAGGGGGACGCCGCAGCGCCTCGCCTCCGCGATCGCATAGGCCAGGTCCTTGCGCATCAGCTTGAGGCAGAAGTTGACGCCGTAGTCGCGCGCCATCATGCGGGCGCCGACGGTCTTCACGAGCGGGCTGCCGGGCGCACCGTTCATGACTATGTTCATCGCGGCCGCGGGATCGAGGCCGCAGCACTCGGCGAACGCCAGCGCCTCGCCGAGCGCGACGGTCTGCACGGCGGACATGAAGTTGTTGACCAGCTTCATCCGCGCGCCGCTCGCGACCGGCCCGAGATGCACGACGTCCCGGCTCATCGGCCGCAACACCGGCTTCGCCCGCTCGACGTCGGCCGCGTCACCGCCGACGAGGAACAGCACTTCGCCGCTTGCCGCGTGCGGTTTGCTGCCGGTGACCGGCGCGTCGATGAACGCACACTGACGGGCCTTCGCCAGCCGCGCCAGTTCGAGCACCCATTCCGGCGACAGCGTGCTGCACTCGATGGCCAGCGCTCCCGGCTTGACGCCCGCGAGCGCGCCGCGCTCGCCGGTCCAGATCGCGCGTGACGCGCCGTCGTCCGCCACCATGCCGATGATCACATCAGCGCGTTCGGCTGCCTCGCGAGGCGACCCGGCGATCGCCGCGCCGCGTTGACGGAGCGGCTCCGCGCGATCGGCGGATCGGTTCCACACGGTGAGGTCGAACCCCGCGTTGATCAGCCGCGGCGCCATTCCACTCCCCATCACCCCAAGGCCGAGAAATGCGACATGAGTCATGACCCCCTATCGTAGCTGATTGGCTCGACCGGCGGCTTCGAACCGCTGCAGGACGAAACACGCCGCGCACGTACCTTCCTCGGCCTGGGCACGTTTTTGACGAGACGCGGATTTGCGCGGATCCACGCGGATCACGCACAACGGCGAGCGTCGCGATCCGCGGGGGCGCGAGCGGTCGGGCCCGCGCTCCGCGCGACGATCCGCGATTCGTGAATCTTTTTGCACGCTCGCCCTCAGATAGGCATCGCAGAGGCAATCGGGACAGCAACGATCACTGCCGAGATCGACGCGACGCTCCGCACTGACGATCTCGTCCCGCCACGCGTCACACGATTCATCACGACGCCGAGACGCTTGTCCCGCCACACATCACACGTTTCATCACGACGCTCGTCACGCGATTCGACGCGATGGATTCGACGATCCGTCGCACCGGTATCGTGCGTCTGACGCAGTCGAAAACACGCACGTACGACGAGTACAGATCGACTCGCGATCATGGCATCCAGATTGGAGCCGCTATTCGTCACTGAACTCGCGATGCACCGTTCGTCACGCAAGTCATCACGACCGCAACCGAACTTCCTCTTCATCGAAGTGCAGTTCACCATCACAAGGAGCAATCTCATGTACGCACGTTTGAGCGCATGGCTCCTCGTGCTGGCTTTGGTGCTGACCGCACAAGCCAGCGCGCAGGAGCGCTTCGGCACTCTGCAGGGACGAGTGACCGATCAACAAGGGGCCGCGATACCTGGTGTGACGGTATCCGTGACCAGCCTCACGTCGGGAGAGACGCGCACGTTTCTTACCGATGTCAACGGCCAGTTCCTCGCGTCCGATCTGAACCCGGGCCGCTACAAGGTCCTCTTCGAGCTCGCCGGGTTCACCCGGGTCGAGCGTCCCGACGTCAGCGTCGCCCTCGGACGCTCGTTCGAGGTCAACACCGAGATGAGCGTCGGCGCCGTGACCGAATCGGTACAGGTCACCGCGGAGGCGTCCCCGCTCGTCGACAACCGCAGCACCCTCATCGCGCACAACGTCAGCGCCGAGGAATTCGATCGACTGCCGAAGGGACGGTCGTTCCAGTCGATCGCGCTGACCGCGCCGTCGGTCAACGCCGGTGAAGTCGAGGGCGGCTTTCAGGTGAACGGCGCGAGCGGTGCCGAGAACGGCTTCACCGTCGACGGCATTACGACCAACTCGTTGATCAACGGCCAGTCGCGCCAGAACACCGTGTTCGAGTACCTGCAGGAAGTGCAGGTCAAGACCAGCGGCATCTCGGCCGAGTACGGCGGGGCGCTCGGCGGCGTGATCAGCGCCGTTACCAAGAGCGGCGGCAACGTGTTCCGCGGCGAGGGGCATTACTACTACGAGGGCAGTGCCCTTGCGGTCGCGCCGGTGGAGCGGCTGGTGCTCGATCCAAGCACCGAGGCCACCTCGTTCTACGTGCAGGACAACGAGAACAAGAGCCGCCACGGCGAGTTCGGCGGATCGATCGGCGGCCCGATCCTCAGAGATCGGCTGTTCTTCTTCGGTTCGTATTCGCCGCGCACGGAGAACCGCGACAATCTCTACAACTTCACCGACGGCAGCAGCACGTTCAACAACCAGATCTGGCGGCAGCAGATGTTCGGGAAGCTGACGTACACGAATCGGCGGGTCACCGCCAACTGGTCGACGCTGTGGACGCCCACGGACTCCGACGGCAGCATCTTCGGCTACAACGGCGACACGCCAAACGCCAACAGCACCACGCTCGCCTCGTACGAGCCGAACCGCCTCATCGGCTACGAGATCAACCAGGTGAACACGAGCGGGACGGCCGACGTCCGCCTCACGCCGACGGCGTACTTCAGCGTCAGGGGCGGTTATTTCCACGACCGCTACAGCGACACCGGCATCCCGCAGACCACCAACTACCGCTACGGCTCGGCGGCGACCGCGGAGCAGGGCATTCCCGCGGCGCTCCAGGGCCCGCTGAACTTCGAGAACACGCCCCGGGCGCTGATCACCGACTTCGACACGACCAAGCGGTCCAACTTCAACGTCGATTACAACCACTACTTCAACGCGCTGGGCACCCACTCGCTGCGGGCCGGCTACGGCTTCCAGCACGTGGTCAACGATATCAACTCGTACTATCCCGGCGGCTACGTCGATCTCCTGTTCGGCCGCTCGTTCACCTTCGGCGGCGTCACGACCGGCACCGGCACCTACGGGTATTACGCCGTTCACGACCGGCGGATCGCGAACCAGGCGGGCAGCGACATTCACTCGCTCTACGTTCAGGATCAGTGGACGGTCGGCAGCCGCGTGACCCTGAATCTGGGCCTGCGGACGGAGAACGAGAACATCCCGGACTTCCGGCCCGAGGCCGATGGCTCGGCGGCGATCAAGTTCGGCATGGAGGACAAGCTCGCACCTCGCCTGGGCGCGGCGTTCGACGTCTTCGGCAACGGCCGCATGAAAGTGTTCGGCAGCTGGGGCCTGTACTACGACTGGACCAAGTACGAGCTGCCGCGCGGATCGTTCGGCGCCGAGACCTGGTGCACGAACTACCGCGCGCTCGATACGCTGGATTTCGGCAGCCTGAACCTCAACAACATGCCGGGACGCGATCTGTGGGTCACGCCGGGCACGTGCCGCGACCGCCGCTTCCAGGCCGAAGTCGATCCCTCGATCAAGCCGATGCGGCAGTCGAGCACCAGCGGCGGCCTCGAGTATCAGCTCGGGCGCAACGGCGTCATCACCGCCCACTACATTCACAACGACCTGCTCGAGACGATCGAGGACATCGGCTTCCTCACGCCGCAGGGTGACGAAGGCTACGTGATCGGCAATCCCGGGAGCGGCCTCAGCTCGCTGCAGTACGCGTCGGGCGCCACGCCGCTCGGCTTTGCGACGCCGCGCCCGAAGCGTCAGTACGATGCCCTGGAGCTGGGATACAACAAGCGCTTCGCCAACAACTGGTTCTTCAGCGCCAACTACACGTTGAGCCGCCTGTATGGCAACTACGCCGGTCTCGCGTCGTCTGACGAGATCACGACCCCGACGACCGGCGGCAGTTCCGCAACGGCGCAGCAGCAGGCGGGGAGCATCGCGCGTCCCGGCGGCAACACGAATCGCGCGTGGGACAGCGACGAACTGTTGTGGGATTCCAGAGGCAATGTCGGTCTGCTCGGACGCCTCGCGACCGACCGGCCGCACGTGGTGAAGCTGTACGGCGCCTACGATTTCTCGTTCGGCACCCAGGTGGGCGCGTTCTTCTACGGTGGGAGCGGCACGCCCGTCTACACCTACGTCACCTCGACGCACAGCGCGGACCTCTTCGTTGAAGGGCGCGAAGGCTTCTACGAGAACGGTCAGGTCACCCAGGGCAAGCGCACGCCCAACCTGTACCGGACCGATCTCCTCCTCAGCCACGAGGTCGGGCTCTCCGGCCTGAAGCGCCTGCGCTTCGAGCTGAACGTGCTGAACCTGTTCAACCAGCAGACCGCGCGCCACATCTTCAACTACCTGAACAAAGGCGCGATCATCCCCGATCGCCAGTCTTCGTTCATCGACCTGGCCAATGTCGACCTCTCGCAGGGTTACGACTACCTCGCGCTGATCAATGCCACGACCGACGGCGCGGCACAGGCCTACGATCCGCGCTATGGCAAGGGCGACCTGTTCGAGCCCGGCCGCCGCGCGTATGCGACGGTGAAGTTCATGTTCTAGGGGGGCAATTCGCGAGGCTTCGGCGCCCGCGAAGATGACGCCGGCCGGAGAAATCCGGCCGGCGTTTTTTTGTGAGGTTGCGTCGCCCTAATCGCTGACGACGGCGCTGCCGCGCAACCCGTGTCTTCGGATCAGGTCCGCAGCCTTCCCACGACTTCTGCGGTCACGTCACGTGCTGGACGGCGCCCTCGAGCGATCGAATCTCCCGAATCGTCAACAGGATGATGACGAACGCGATGACATGAAACGTCCCGACGATGCTGAACACGACTCCATAGCCGAGCCCGCTGTCGAGGATCCGGCCGGCGACGAGATTGAACACCACGCCGCCCATCGCGCCGCCGAAACCAACCAGGCCCGCGACCGAGGCGACGATGCGGCGGGGGAAGAGATCGGTCGGCACGATCATGACCAGGGTCGACCAGGATTGCTGACCGAAGAACGCGATGCTGAAGAGCACGATCGCCAGATCAGTCGGGGCATGCGTGACGAAGACGATGAGCGGCATCACCGCGGCGCTCGCCCCAAGTGCGAGCTTCCTCGCGGCGTTCAACGAGAAGTTGCGCCGCAGCAGCCAGCCGGAGAACCATCCGCCCACGAGGCAGCCGACACCCGCGGCCGCGTACGGGATCCACGCGTAATACCCGACCTGCTTCACGTCGAAGCCGCGCACGTCGTAGAGGTACTTCGGGAGCCAGAACAGATAGAAGTACCAGGCGGCGTCGCTCATGAATTTGGCCAGCACCAGCCCCCACACCTGCGGATACGTCAGCAGCTGCGGCCAGGACGTCCTGGTTCCGCTGGCAACAGCCGGGGCCGCCAGCACTTCGGCGAGCTCGTCGCGCTCCCGAGAGGAGAGCTCCGCGTACTTCGCGGCTGGCTGGTACATCCGGATCCACCAGATGGTCCACAGGAACCCGGCGATGCCGGTCGCGACAAACACGACCCGCCAGCTCGCCATGCTGAGGATTGCCGCAATCGCGGGCGGCGCGATGACGGCGCCGGCTGCGGTGCCGGCGTTGATGATGCCCATCGCCAGCGACCGTTCGCGCGCCGGGAACCACTCCGCGACCGCCTTGGTTGCCGCGGGGAACCCGCCGCCCTCGCCGACGCCGAGCAGGAACCGGCTCACGAGCAGCGACCGGAATCCGGTCGCGAACGCGTGGCTGGCCGACGCAATCGACCAGCCAATCATGATCAGCAGCAGCCCGCGCCGCGTCCCCAGCCAGTCGACGAGCGCTCCGCCGCCCGCGTACATGAACGCATAGGCGAGCAGGAACGCCGCCTGCAGCTGCGAGAACTGCGGTATTGGTGAGCGGAATGTCGCGCTGGACCGCCGCGATCGCGACCGACAGGGCCTGACGATCGAGATAGCTGATCGCGATCGCCGCGCTCAGAATTGCCGCGATGTGCCAGCGGATGGTTCGGATGATGGGCAAATCTTAATCCCTGATCCCTGATCCCTGATCCCGAGACAAACCCGAGCCCCCAGTCCCGAGCCCCGAGTCCCGGACTCATTTCTTCTTGAACAGCCCTTCGAGAAACGATGTCGCCCGCCGCTTCAGCTCGTTGCCGAGCGCGCGGCGGGTTGCGGCGGCCAGATCCGGGGTCACCGTTGGCTGCTGCAGCGTGCCGCTTATCGCAACCGGGACAACCACCCGCCCGTCCTGCTGCGCGTAGCGGCGGAGATCGGTGCCGGCCTGCGCGGTGAGCTCGTCCGAGAGGATCACGTCGGCACGCGCTTGAGCCGCGCCGCTGATGATCCTCAGCGATCCGGTCCCGGACATGTCGAAGTCACGCGAGGCCATCATCAGCGAACTGGAGGTCAGGACGCCGTCGGCCAGCGAGAAGTCGCCGCCGAGGCGCGAGAAGGCGGATCCGGATCCCTCCGGCGGCGCCCCGGACGGCTTCCCGAATGCCAGCACGATCGTCCTCACCATCTCGAGGTTCGGCAGGCTGCCATCGGTGACAGCGGCACTGATGCTGCCGCGTGACGTCTGCATCAGCGTCTGCGCCTCGGAGCCGCGGCCGGTCAGCGCCACGGATCCTCCGAGCTTTCCGGTCACACCGCCCGGGGAGCCGCTGGCCTTCAGCAGCTCGACGACGTCGAGGCCGTCGAGGCGGCCGTTCAGACGCAGTTGCGGTGTTGGCTGACGGCTGTCGATGTCGAGCCGTCCCGCGAACGTGCCGCCGAAGGTCCGCATGGTCAGCGGCGCCAGCGCGATCCGGGCCGGCGCGATGTCAATCGTGCTGCTCAGATCGTGAAAGGTGTAAGTCGCGAACTGGCCGCTGGGCGCGGTGATCTTGATCGCGACGTGCATCGGCACCGCGGCGCCGCCGCCCTGCGCGCCGCTTCCCGACGTCGTCGTCATGGCGGAGGCGATCGAGATGATTTCGTCGAGATCGAGCGGATCCGCCGTCGCCTCGAAGGAGGCCTCCAACCGGGCGAGACTGCTGACCACTCCCGCGGCGCGAAGCTGCGTGCGTTCCGCCCGGGCCGTGAGTTGCCGGACGTCGAGCCGATCGCCATCGAGAGAGGACTCGAGATCGACACGAAGCGAGTGCTTGCCGCCCGTCAAGACCAGATTTCGAAACTCGATCAACTGCACCGACGCGACGGTGAACTGTGAGCCGGTGGCTGAGCTCTGCGGTGAAGGCGATGAGGAGGCGACCAGCGGGAACGGCAGCGGCAGCGCGACGCGGCTGTCGTGGACGATGACTTCGGCTTCGGAGACCTGACGCGACCACAGCCCGCGAAGGCCCACGGCGATCCGGATCGTGCCGACGCTGATCGCTTCGGGCGTCCCGATCGTGACGTCATGGAGATCGATCGCGGCGCGGGGAAAGACCGAGACGGCGGCTGATCCGACCCTGACCGGCTGACCCAGTTGCGCCGCGATCTGCTGTTCCAGCGTCGATCGGATGAGGTCGGAGGCCAGCGTGGCACGGACGAACGCGTACCCGGCGACGAGCAGGACGACGAGGACGATCAGCGCAACGAGAAGCTTGCGTCGCATTTATGCCGCGTAGTCTACGCTCCGGTCGTGGACTACGCGGCGGTTCATCAGCGTTCGCTACGCAGCCCCTCCGGCACGATGTTCTCCTCGGCCCAGTCCCATGAGTCGCCGGTATCTCGACCGGAGGAACCCTGGGCCCGTTCCCCCTCCGGCTGTCCGGCCGGAGCGTTGGTCGTCTCAGCCGGCTCGGCCGTGGCGTCGCTGAATTGGTCTGATGCACCTGTGTCAGGAGTGCGCGGCTCGGATTCCCCTGGCGCACGCTCCTCGGCCCTGCTTGGCATGTGTGCCTCCGATCAGTCGGCGATCTGCGAATCGGGTGCCACGAACGCACCGCACGGAACTCGCATTCTACGCCTTGGGACGGCCGGGCGCTCAGCGATATACACTGCCGGTCCGGAGATTCCTCATGCATTCCGCGTCCACCGCCGTCCGCCTGAGTTTCGCCGCCGTGGCGATCGTCGTTTCCCTGCCGATCCTGATGGATGCCCGGCAGTCGCCGCCCGGGCCAACCGACGCTGCCTCGCGAATCGAACGGCCGTTCGGCACGCTCCGGGAGCAGGCCGCCATGCAGCAGGAGTGGCTGCGCAAACGGCTCGACACGTTCCTGCCGCCGCTGCTGCGCAAGCACGGGATCGATCTGTGGGTAGTCCCGATGCGGGAATACACCGAGGACCCGATCTTCACGGCGATCGCGGCGCCAACGACATTCGCGGCGCGGCGGCGGACGATCTACGTGTTCTTCGACCGGTGCGCCGGCGCCGGCACCGCGCCGGCGGCGTCGTGCGTCGAACGCATCGCGCTCGGCGGGACCTCGCAGGGAGGCGTCTTCGAAGCGCGGCGGTCGGCTCGCGCGGCGGCCGCCGACGTCGGCCGCGGGCAGCAGGCGGAGCTCTGGGGCGACGAGCAATGGCAGGTGCTGAAGACCGTCATCGAAGAACGGAATCCGCGCGTCATCGGCATCAATCGATCGACGGTCTTCGCGTTCTCGGATGGGTTGACGAGCGGCGAGCTGAAGGGCATGACCGCGGCGCTCGGTGAACGATGGACGTCGCGTACTCGCGAGGCGGAGTTTCTTCCGCTCGAGCTCATCGCGTCGCGGCTGCCGGAAGAAGAAGAGTTCTTCACCCGGATGCAGGAGCTGGTCTGGTCTCTGACGCAGTCGATGTTCTCGTCGAAGATGATCACGGTCGGCAAGACGCGGACGAGCGATCTGGTGTGGTGGTGGCGGCAGCGCGTCAACGACCTCGGCCTCGACACCTGGTTCCAGCCGAGCGTCGACGTGCAGCGCAAGGGCAAGACCGCCGAGGAGCTCGGCGACGATCCCTTCATCGAGCCGGGCGATCTGCTGCATTGCGACGTCGGCATCACGGTCGCGCGCCTCAACACCGACACGCAGCACCTGGCCTACGTGCTGCAGCCCGATGAGAGCGATGCCCCCGACGGTCTCCGCCGCGCGCTCGCCAACGCCAACGCCCTGCAGGACATCGTCATGTCGGAGATTCGTCCGGGACGATCCGGCAACGAGATTCTCGCGGCGTCACGCGCGAAAATGCAGGCAGCAAAGATCACCGGCACGATCTATTCGCACCCCGTCGGCCTCCACGGCCACGGCGCAGGACCGCTGATCGGCCTCTGGGACTATCAGGACGGCGTCGCGGGCCGCGGCGACGCGAAAGTGATCCCGAGCATGTGGTACTCGATCGAGCTGCAGGCGACCACGCCCGTCCCGGAATGGGGCGGCCAGCAGGTCCGGATGGCGCAGGAAGAGGACGCGATCATCGGCGCCGACGGCAAGATCCGCTGGGCGCTGCGGCGCCAGGACAAGCTCTTCCTGATTCGCTGACGCGCCTGCGATGAAAGACGACCCGATCGTCGCGTTCTATTCGGGCGGGCGTGACGATCGCCATCGCACGCTCGACGAGATTCTCGGCTGGCCTGACCATCGGCTCGAAGCGGTTCACGACTACATCCAGTGGCTGTTCCCGGATCGGCGGCGGAGCCCCGTGAATCCGTCGGCACCGGTGGTCACCGACAGCACGACGCGGGCGTTCGCCGCACGCGCTGACTTGCGTGAGAGACTCGCCGCGTCGCTCGATCGCATGCTGGCTTTCTACGGTCTCGGTCGCGCCCGCGATCCGGACGGCACCGTGCACATCGCCCTCGACGCCGCGTCGTTCCCTCGTCAGTCGTCGAACTGGCTCCGGCCCGGCAACCACAACCACTTGCGCCTGACCCGCATCATGCAGTCGCTCACGCTCCTCGGACTGGCCGGCGAAGCCAAGGCGCTTCAGCGCTGTCTGCTCGACGACGTGGCCGGCGGACCCGGCGGGAACAGGATCACTCCAGACACGATCGCGTTCTGGCAGGCGGCCTGTTAGCAAATGGCTATCAGAACGCAGTATCGATAACTCCCAACTCCCAACCTCCAACTCCCAAAGCGCTCAGAGCCGACCGACCGAGAGGGTTTTGGAAGTTGGAGGTTGGAGGTTGGAAGTTGACACACTCATTGGACCCTTTTCGCGCTCTCACGACCTTCTACTCCCACACCCCGAGCAGCCGGCGCACGAGCACGAGCTGGCCGACGTGGTAGGCCGTATGGTCGGCGACGAGCACCAGCTCCCTGAGATACGTCTGACCGGTGCCGTGCGGAATCTGCGCTTCGAGATCGATCGTCTCGTCCGCAGCCATCTGCTGCAGCGACGTCCTGTCCTGCTTGAAGCGGCGGATGCTGTCGTCCCACGCCGCCTGTGACGGCGGAGCGGCTGACGCGGGCCAGTAATCGGCCGGCCACTTCAGTGCTGCGTAATCGGGATTGCGACAGAAGTCGAGGATGTCGTGCTGCGCGATTCGCAGGTGCTCCAGCAACTGCCAGGCCGAGTAGGGCAGCTTGTCTGGAACCGCGCCGCGAACGTCGGGCGGGATGCCCGCGAGCGCCTTGTCGATCGATACATGCGCGTCCTCCCAGGCGAGCAGGCGTCCAACGAGGTTTCGAACCGAGTCCTTTTTCATCGTGTCCCCCTGGAAACGGTGGAGCCGCGGGCATTCGAGCAGCGCTCTTTATATGATTACTGGATGGCCTTGCGAGCATCAGGGCCGTCAGGGAGCGCTGTGCCATATCGCGGTCCCGAGCGGCGCAAGAAACCGCGTTGGCGGCCGCGGCCGGTTCGCGTCCTGCTGTCGCTCCTGGTCTTTGCCGCACTCTGCTATGGGGCCGCCGTGATCTGGCTGATCCGGCAGGAAACGCGGCTCGTGTTCCAGGCCGGCAGCACCCTCGCCACGGGCCGGCCGTCCTTTCCGTACGAACAAATCTACATCCCGCGGAGCGACGGCGTCCGACAGTTCGCCTGGGTCATGCGGCACGGCAGCGCGGACGAGGGCCCGTGGGTGCTCTACCTGCACGGCAATCCCACGACCGTCGCGTCACAGGTGAACATCGCGCACTACGCCATGTTGCGCGGCCTCGGCATGAACGTGCTCGCGCCGGAGTATCGCGGCTTCGGCGGCATCGAGGGCGACCCGACCGAGCCGGGGCTGCAGGCCGACGCGCGCGCCGCCTACGACTATCTGCGCGAATCACGACGAGTTCCGCCGCACTCCATCGTCATCTACGGCTGGTCGCTCGGATCCGCCGTCGCGGTCGACATGGCTTCGAGGCAGCCGCCCGCGGCGATGATCCTCGAGGGCGCGCCGGCCTCGCTCACCGATCTGACGACGAGGCGCTATCCATTCTTCCCGATGCGGCTGTTCATGCGCAGCTCCTTCGACTCGATCCGGAAGATCGATCGCATCCCGGCGCCGGTGCTGTTCCTGCACAGCGCGAACGACGAGGTCATCCCGATCACGGAGGGCCGCCGCCTGTTCGACGCAGCCCGCGGCGCCAAGATGTTCGTCGAACTGCGTGGCGGACACATGAGCGCGATCGAGACCGACCCCGGGCAATACGAGCAGGCGATTCGCGAATTCTTCGATCGCCAGCATCTGCGGTTCGTCCGCTAGCAGCGAACGCGCGGCTATACTCTCCTTCGTACCAACGTTTTCGTGGCCACATCTATGACGAAGCCACTCTCGCTCGCCGTCCTCTTCGGGTGCTGTGTTCTTGCCGTCGCCGAGTCGGTCACGTCGCCTTCCGCGGCTGACGTGCTGCAGCCGGGCGGGCGCGTGTGGCTGCACGCGCACAACTGCTATCCGGAGAAAGGCCTGTGGGGCGACCGGATCGAGCGCGCGCTGGCGATCCGGACGACCGGGCTGGCGATCGAGCAGGACATCGCCTGGCGCATCGATGCGCGGACCGGCCAGGGTCAAACGGTCGTGTCGCACGATACGAAGCTGACGGGAACTGAACCCACGCTCGAGGCGCACTTCTTCCAGCGCGTCCGGCCGGTGATCGAACGCGCGCTCGCGGAGAACCGGCGCGAGACCTGGCCGGTGCTGGTCCTGCACCTCGACTTCAAGTCCAACGAACCCGCACATCATCAGGCGGTGTGGGAGCTGCTCGGCCGCCATCAGTCGTGGCTCACGACAGCAGAACGCGTCGCGGACGACGCGCGGGTCATGCCGTTCGCCGTCGGTCCATTGCTGGTGCTCACCGAGAACGGCGAGGGTCAGTCGGACACGTTCCATGCCGGCGTCCCGGTGGGTGAACGACTGAGAATTTTCGGGACGATTCCGGCGCCGGTGTTCCCGGCAGCGAAAACCGCCGAGGAGCGCGCCGCCGCGATCTTCAACGCCACCCCCGATGTTTTGATTCCAAGCCGGGCCACCAACTACCGTCGCTGGACGAATTTCTCCTGGGCCGTGGTCGAGCTCGGGGGACAGAACAAGGCCGGCGCGTGGACGCGAGAGGACGAGCGGCGTCTGCGCGCGATCGCGTCACGCGCGCACGACATGGGTCTGTGGCTGCGGTTCTACACGTTGAACGGTCACGCCCCCGGCAAGGGACTCGGGTGGACCGAGAGCTACAACTTCGGCTCGCTCGAGGCGGCGCGTGACCGGTTGAAGGCGGCGGTCGAGGCCGGCGTCGAATTCATCGCGACCGATCAATACGAGGAGCTTGGACGGCTGCTCCCGAAGTAAGTGCTCCTACTCGGCACGCAGGGCGACGGCCGGATCCGTCGCGGCTGCGCGCCGTGATGGCCACCAAACAGCAACAAGGCCGGCAACCGCAAAGGCCCCGACGGCTGCGGCCAGCGCGAGTGGATCGGTGGGTCGGACGCCGTACAGCTGGGCCTCGATGACACGTCCGGCGGCGACCGCGGCAATCACGCCGAGGCCGAGGCCCACGAGAAGGATCGAGCCTCCCTGCTGAACGAACAACCGCGTCAGACGCGAAGGGTCGGCGCCGAGCGCCATTCGGACGGCGATCTCGCGTTCACGCTGACGCACCGCATACGCGATCACGCTGTAGACCCCGACGAGCGTCAGCGCCGCGGCAATCAGTGCAAACGCGGTCAGCAGCGACGCGAGGAACCGCGGCCTCACGGCGAGATCGTCGACCGCCGCCTGCAGCGGCCGCGCGTTGGTGACCGAGATCTCGGGGTCGATGTCTCGAAAGGCCGAACGGAATGGCGTCAGCCAGGCGGCGGGATCACCCGCAGTCCGGGTGAGGACGAAGGTGAACCGGCCCGGCGCCTGCGCCATCGGCACGTAGACGTCCGCGAGCTCGATATCCGTCGGCCCCTGGCGAACATCGCGGACAACGCCGACGATCAGCCGCTCCAACGGGAGCGGGTCCCCGCGTTCCTGCTCCTGCGGCACCGTCACTCGACGCCCAACGGCATCGCCTGACGGCCAGAAGCGACGCGCCACCGATTCGCTCACGACGGCAACGGGCTCACTCCCCATGCGATCCGTGGCCGCGAACAGGCGCCCGGCAGCGAGGGGAACCTCCAGCGCAGAGAAATACATGGTGTTGACGCGGTGCACGCCGGCTCGCGCGGTGAGATGGCCTGCAGGTCCGGTGGTTTCGACAGTCTGAAGATTTGGCTGCTGAACAGGCCACGCCGTCGTCAACCCGACGGCTTCGATCCCGGGGATCGCGCCGACCCGGGATTCCATCCGCTCGAAGGCGGCGAGCTGCGCGGCCGGCTCCGGATAACGATTCTGGCGCAGCGTCACCGACGAGAGCAGCACGCGCTCCGAACTGAAACCAAGATCGGTGCGCAACAAGGCGACGACCGATCGGAGCATGAGGCTCGAGCCGGCCAGCAGCGTGATCGACACCGCGATCTCGACGGCAATCAGCGCCGCCCGGATGCGCCGGCTGCGCGGCCCTTCGGTCGCCGCGCGGCTGCCGCTCTGCAACGCCTGCTGAACGCCCGGGCGCATCGACGTCACGAGCGGCGCGAGCGTGCAGATGAATGCAGTCACGACCCCGATTGCCGCCGCGGCGATCATTGTCGGTGCGTCGATCGCGAAGGCGCTGGCACCGCCCGGCGCGCTCCTGCCGAGCTGCTGCTGGATCATCGGCGCAAGCGATCGCACGATCAGCGCGCTCGCGAGCACGGCGAGTGCAGTCGAGACGAAGCCGAGCACGGCCGCTTCGGCCAGCAGCATGCGTGCGATTGCGGCACGCCTCGCCCCGAGCGCGACGCGCACCGCAATCTCCTTCTGCCGCCGGACGGCGCGAACGAGCAGCAGCGCCGCGACGTTCGCGCACGCCACGAGCAGCACCATCGCCGCGGCCGCGCTCACCATCCAGAGCATCGGACTTGTCCGCGCGACATACTCCGCGTGCGTCGAGACCACGGTCGGGACAAAGTCCGGCGGCACGCTGCGCGCGCCACTCCGCACGAGCGCGCCGATCCGATCGGCGGCGCGCTCCCGCGTGACTCCCGGCTGAAGCCTCGCCATGTACGGATAGGTCTGCGCGCGAAGCGGCGTGAGGATGTCGGTATACGGGTTGATGTGCCAGAAATTCGCGGGCAGGACGCCGACGATCGTAAAACGCTCGGCCTCCTCCGGCCGATCGCTCACGTACGCCGTGAAAGTGCGGCCGACGACGTTCGGATCAACGGCGAAGCGGGTGGTCCAGAACCGATGACTGATGAGGACGACGTTCGCGCCGCCAGGGAGGAACGTGTCCTGTTCGAAGCCCCGACCCAATGCCGGCCGCACGCCGAGCGCCTGCATGAAGCCGTCGGTCACCCACGCGCCTGGCACGGCTTCGGCGTGGTCACCGCCGATCATGTAGAACATGTCGAGATCCCACGCCACGCGATGCTCGATCACGTCGTCGAGCGACGACCAGTCGAGCTGTTCCATGTCCCTCGGCTGCGGCTGGCCTGGCAACGCGTACCGGATCATGTACAGCCGCTCCGACGCCGGGTACGGGAGATCCTGAAGCAGGTAGGCCTTCATGACCGCGACCGCAGTCGTACAGAGCGTCATCCCGAGCGCGAGCGTGACCACCGCCGCCGCCGCAAATCCCCGGCTTTTCAGCATCGAACGGAAAGCCACGCGAAGGTCGTGAAGGAACGTCGTCATAGGGGGGAGGACGGCGCTGGATGAGGGATGTTAACAGTTCGGGACTCGGGCCTCGGGACTGGGGGACTCGGGGCTTGGGACTCGGGCTAATCTCGGGACTCGGGACGGGGGGCTGGATCTGGGGACCGATGAGTGGGGATGGGTGATCGGCGATCAGGGATCGCTCTGCCCCTTCCCTGATCACAGGATCCCGGTCGCTGATCCCCGATCACCGATCGCCGATCCCGACGGAAGAAGGAAACAATAGACGGCGGCCAGCGAAGAATCCCGCCCACCTTCCCGAGTCCCGAGCCCGAGTCCCGAGCCCCGAATCCCGAGTCTGAGGCCCCCCATTCGGGTGATCCGACAATCCGGTGCGCGGAGCAGAATCGGTTCATGTCGAAACCAATTCTTGCTCTCTTGTCTGATGAACTGGCCGAGCGCGCCGCGGCTGGTTCGGCGGCGGTTGTTCAGGTTGCGGGCGCTCGGCGGCCGGCGAGCGGCGTCGTCCATGGGACCGATACGGTGATTACCACTGCCCGGGCGATCGGGCGTGAGGATGGCTTGCGGGTTCGGCTTCCGGACAATGCCGTGCTCGCTGCCGATCTCGTTGGCTGGGATCCTGCGAGCGGCATCGCCGTGCTTCGGACCCATGGCCCGATCAATCTCGCGCCGCCGGCGAGTGCTGAAAACGATGCTCGACCAGGCGAGATCGTGCTCGCCCTCGCGCGGTCGTGGAGCAATGCAGTGACCGCGAGTTACGGGACAGTCGCGGTCGTGGGCGGCCCTCTGCGCACGGGGCGGCGCAGCGAGCTGGCTCGCGTCATTCGCGTGAACGCACCGATGCACGATGGGTTCGCGGGCGGCGGCGTATTCGACGCCAGCGGACGGCTCACCGGTATCGCCACCGCCAGCTCGATTCGCGGCTTCGGCGTCGTCATCCCCGCATCGATTGCGTGGGCTTCGGCCGCGCAGGTGCTGACGAGCGGGACGCCCCGCCGCGGCTTCATCGGCGTGGCGGTGCAGCCGGTCGAGCTGGCCGCATCACAGCGCGAGGGCGGAAGGGAACGGGCGCTCCTGGTGCTCAACGTCACACAGGGCAGCCCCGCCGATGCGGCGGGCGTGATCGTTGGCGATCTCCTGCTGGAATTCGACGGACGAGCGACGGTGTCGCCGGACGATCTGCTCGAGGCGATATCCGCCCGCCAGGCCGGGGAGACCGTCACAGCGCGGACGCTGCGCGGCGGAACGGCTCGTGACGTCCAGATCGCCATTGCCGAGCGCAAGCGCAACTGAACAGGGACGCCGGCGGGTGCGTCCGCGTCTTTAGATGCATGCGGGTCGTGCTGGTCGGCTCCCCGTCTCGACGGCAGAAGCTTCGAGCACATGTGCCCGCAGACGTGGCCGTGGTCGCGGAAGCCCCTACTATCGCCGCCGCGCGGGCACTGCCGATCGACGTCGATGGCTACCTCGTCGCGCCGGCATCCCCCGCCGAGGAACAACCGCTCGTCGAAGCGCTCACGGCCCGCGAGACGCAGGTGCTGACGCTCGTGGCCGACGGCCTGTCGAACAAAGCGGTCGCCGCGAGGCTCGGCCTGAGCGACGAGACCGTGAAGTTTCATCTCGCATCGATCTTCGGAAAGCTCGGCGCGTCGAACCGAACGGACGCGGTCAGGCAGGGACTGCAACGGGGGATTGTCGCGTTGTAATCGAGGGACTCACGTCGGTTCAAAAGTTCAAGGGTTCAAAAGTTCAGGGGTTCAGGGTTCAAAGGTTCGGAGGTTGGCCCGAAGACGCAGGCCTACAGACCTGCGCTACGTACGATTACTGGACGGCAAACGTACGTAGCGCGGGCCCTTATTTAGGTCTGCAGCAGCGCTCTAGGCGCAGCCGCTGGTGGTGCCGCAGTTCGCGCACTTGTAGCACGAGCCGCTGCGCACCATGATCGAGCCGCAGGTCGAGCACGGCGGCGCGTCTTCCTGGTTCTGCATCGCCGCGAACGACGCGGTCGTCTTGTGCGCGATCACGGCGGTCGGCGAGGCGCCGGCGGCGGCCGCCACGTCCAGCGGCAGCTGTTCCGGCGACGTGACGTAGTCCTCGCGCACGTTGACGCCGGCGCGGTACTGCGCGTCCTGCGACAGGAACTTCGACGCCATCCAGCGGAAGATGTAGTCGACGATCGACTTCGCGAAGCGCACGTCCGGGTTCTTGGTCATGCCCGACGGTTCGAACCGCACGTGGCTGAACTTGTCGACCAGGTCCTGCAGCGGCACGCCGTACTGCAGCGCATAGCTGATCGCCTGCGCGAACGCGTCGGCGAACCCGGAGATCGTCGACCCTTCCTTCGCCATGACCAGGAAGATCTCGCCCGGCTGGCCGTCCTCGAACAGGCCGACGGTGATGTAGCCTTCGTGCCCCGCGATGTCGAACTTGTGGGTGATCGCGGAGCGCTCGTCGGGCAGCCGGCGGCGGCGCGGGGCGGCGTCGGGGGCGCCCTGCGCCAGGCCCACCTGCTTGTCCTTCGACGTGTTGAGCGGCTGCGTCCGCTTCGACCCGTCGCGATAGATCGAGACGGCTTTCGCGCCGAGACGCCACGAGTCGATGTAGGCCTGCTCGATCTCCTGGATGGTCGCTTCCTTGGGCACGTTCACGGTCTTGCTGATCGCGCCGGAGAGGAACGGCTGGGTCGCGCCGATCATCTTGATGTGGCCCATGTAGTGGATCGACCGGACGCCGCGCGCCGGCTTGAACGCGCAGTCGAACACCGGCAGGTGCGCGTCCTTGATGTGCGGCGCCCCCTCGATCGTCTCGTTCTCGTCGATGTACTCGACGATCTCCTTCACTTGCTGGGCGTTGTAGCCAAGCTTCTGCAATGCCATCGGCACGGTCTGATTCACGATCTTCATCAGGCCGCCGCCGACCAGCTTCTTGTACTTGACGAGCGCGATGTCGGGCTCGACGCCGGTCGTGTCGCAGTCCATCATGAACCCGATGGTGCCGGTCGGCGCCAGGACGGTGGCCTGGGCGTTGCGGAAGCCGTGCTCCTCACCCATCTCGATGACCTCGTCCCACAAGGTCTTGGCCGCTTCGATCAGCTCCTTCGGGACGTGGGTCTTGTCGATGTCCCTCAATGCCGCCCGGTGCTTCCGCATCACGCGCAGGAACGGTTCGCGGTTCGCCTCGTAGCCGGTGAAGGGTCCGCCATGATCGCGGGCCACCTTCGCGGACTGCGCGTAGGCGGCGCCGTGCATGATCGCCGTGATCGTCGCGGCATAGTCGCGGCCGGCATCGCTGTCGTAGGGCAGGCCGCGCGACATCAGCAGCGCGCCGACGTTCGCATAGCCGAGGCCGAGTGGACGGTAGTCGTGGCTGTTCTTCGCGATCGCCGGCGTCGGATAGCTCGAGTTGTCGACGAGGATCTCCTGCGCCGTGATCAACGTCCGGCACGCCGCCTCGAACGCCACCGGATCGAGCTCGCCCGCCTGATCTCCCTCGGTGCGCACGAACTTCATCAGGTTGATCGACGCCAGGTTGCACGCCGAATCGTCGAGGAACATGTACTCCGAGCAGGGATTGCTCGCGTTGATGCGCGCCGTGTTCGGACAGGTGTGCCAGTCGTTGACGGTGGTGTCGAATTGCAGCCCCGGATCGCCGCAGATCCAGGTGGCCTCGGCGATCTGACGCATCAGATCCCGGGCCTTGTGGGTTCCCGTCACATCGTGCGGCGCCAGCACCGCCCGCGTGTGCCACTCGCCGTCGTCCATCACCGCGCGCATGAACTCGTCGGTCACCCGGACGCTGTTGTTGGAGTTCTGGAAGAAGACCGACGCGTAGGCCGGGCCGGTGAACGACCCGTCATAGCCCGCGTCGATGAGCGCCCAGGCCTTCTTCTCTTCCCCGACCTTGCAGTTGATGAATTCCTCGACGTCGGGATGATCGGCGTTGAGGATGACCATCTTGGCGGCGCGCCGCGTCTTGCCGCCCGACTTGATGACGCCGGCAAACGCGTCGAATCCCTTCATGAAGGACACCGGACCTGACGCCGTCCCGCCGCCCGCCAGGAGCTCCTTCGACGACCGGATGCTCGACAGATTGGACCCGGTGCCCGATCCGTACTTGAACAGCATCCCTTCCGTCCTGGCGAGCGACAGAATGGAGTCCATCGTGTCCTGAACGGAATTGATGAAGCAGGCCGAGCACTGGGGATGCTTCTCGAACCCGACGTTGAACCAGACCGGGCTGTTGAAGGCGGCCTTCTGATAGACCAGCAGATGCTTCAGGTCGTCGCTGAACGCCTGGAGATCGTCCTCGCTGGCGAAGTACTGCTGCTTGCGCGCCCACTCCGTGATCGTATCGACGACGCGGCCGATGAGCTGCTTGACGCTGCGCTCCCGCTCGGGCGTCCCGATCTGCCCGCGGAAGTACTTCGAGACGACGATGTTGGTCGCCTGCTGCGACCAGAACCGGGGAATCTCGACGTCGCGCTGCTCGAAGACGAGCTCGCCTTTCTCGTTGCCGATGACCGCCGACCGCAGTTCCCATTCGATTTCATCGAACGGATCGATTCCTTCGCGGCTGAAGAACCGCTCGAACTCGAGGCCGCTGGCCTCGGCCGGCGCAACTGGTGTCCGGGTAATCGACTGCGGGCTGGTGGTCTCGAGTGACCCGGCCGAGCTGGTGGTCTGGCCAACGGCAGCGCCCTTGTTCATGCTTCCTCCGCGCGTGAGTCATCCGCCGCGCCCCTGGCGTGACCCCAAACGAACAATTGAACTTTTGAAAAAGCTCGCGTGATTCGGGCGCGGATCCTCGGGCGAATCCTCTTGTGCGTGCGCAGGAGGAACAGCCGTCGGACCCGACACCCGCTGAACCTGGGTTGTCCGCGGTCCGAATAACGCGGGGCGGAACGTTATCGCTCCGTTACGGCGGTGTCAAGACTCATTCTACCAGATATGGTGTAGGTCAATTACCTCATCCGCAATATCTTGAACGAATTGTGCTGGTTCGTCTGAGTGCCCTATTTGAAGAGTCGCTTCGAAGGCGCCTGGCGGGTCTTCAGCGCGTCTGGAGTTCCTTGGCGAGCTTCTCGGCCTTGTCGGCCATTTCCTTCGCAAGCTCGAAGTTCTGGGCTTTCAGCGCCGCTTCAGCGCCATCCATTGAGCTCTTGGCCTGGTCATACGCGCTCTGTGCCGGTCGCGTGAGCCCTTTGTAATCGATCTTATTGAGCGTCGTCTGCGTGCGCTGGAGGCTGTCGCGAATGCGCCGGTCGGCTGCTGCCGCATCGACGGTGGCAGAGGTGCGAAGCGGCGGCGCCGGCTGGATGGGGGGCGGTGCGGTTTCGGCCGGCGTCTCGGGCTTGGCGGTCTCGGGCTTGGCTGTATCGCGGTTGTCGCGGGCCGACGGCCGCGGCTTCGGCGGTGGCGCCGCCTTCTCGGGCGGAAGCTCAGCCACAGGCTCGGGCATCGGCGGATCAGGCGGAGGCGCCGGATCGATGACACGCGGCGGCACCGGCGGCACTTCGAGCACCGGCCGCTCAATCGGGGCCTGCGCCCGCGTCGTCACGCACCCGGATGCAGCGAGGGCCGACGCAAGAACGATGGCGGCGTGTTTCATTGAGCAAGGATCATTGTAACGCGTGCCACGTGCCGGGTCCTGCGTGCGAACGTGCTTATGTGCTGCGTGCTTATCGTGCGACGTGCGTTTCGTGCTGCGTGCCGCGTGCTACGGGTCCCTGAACCCGTGAACCCCTGAACTCCGTCACACGCCGGGGAACATGAGGCCGAATCGTGTGCCGCGGCCGGGGGTCGACTGCACTTCGACTTCACCGTCGTGCAGCTGCACGATGCGGAAGACCATCGACAGGCCGATGCCGCTCCCCTTCTCCTTGGTCGTGAAATACAGATCGAAGATCCGCGGCAGGTTCTCCGGCGGGATGCCGATGCCGGTGTCTTCGACGAAGAGCTCGACCCGTCCCCGCGACGCTTCGCGGCAGCCGAGGCGCAGCGTGCCGCCGTCCGGCATCGCCTGCAGCGCGTTGATGGCGAGGTTCAGCACCGCCTGCATCAGCATGCCTTGATCGGCATTGATCTCCGGTGCGGTCAGGGCGCACTCCTCTTTGACGGTGACGTGACGCCGGTGCGCCTCGGGTGTGATCGTCAACAGGACATCGTGGATGACGTTGTTGAGACGAATCGGCTGGAGCTTGAGCTCTTCGGGCCGCGCGAACTTGAGGAACCCGGCGACGACCTCGTCGAGCCGTTTGATTTCGCTCGAAATGATGTGCACGTGCTTGGAGAGGTCGAGCGCCTTGCCCGGTCCGCCGCCCGCCGCCGGGACGACGATCGGTTCCTTGATCGATCCGAGCTTCTGCTTCAGCAGCTCGAGGTGAATGGTCATCGCGTTGAGCGGATTCTTCACTTCGTGGGCGACGCCGGCGAGCAGCCGGCCGATCGCCGCCGCCTTGCGCGAATAGTTGAGCGTCGAGTGCACGCGATTGAGATAGCCGACGTTGCGGGCCACGAGCATGGCCCCCAGGAAGCGATGCGTCGTGTCTTCGATGGCATGGCACACCAGCAGCCGTTCGGCGTCGGGATCGGCTTCGACGGCTGACTGATCGCCGACGGGCCCGGGACCGTTCCCGACCTGCGCCTCGATCGCGCCGTCGCTCAGCGGCAGTGCGGTCGACAGCGGGCCGGCCGACTTGCGGGTCGCCAGGGTGCGATCGACGAGCTGCCTCACGGGGTGCGACTCGGACAGGTTCGCAAGCCGCAGCGCGCGCATGGCGGCATTGCTGAAGATCACGTCGCCCCGGGGAGAGAAGAGGGCGACTCCGTCCTCGAGGTTCTCCATGACCGAGGCATAGTCGGCGCCGCCGCCGGAACGAAGGGTGGCTCCTTCTCCGTCGGACTGGCCACGTCCGGCGGCCAGCTGTGCGCTGATCGTCTGGAAGGAGCTGCCGAGATCCTTGAACTCCTGTTCGGGCAGGTCGAGCTGCACGTCGAGCTCCCCTCGACCGAGCCGGCTCAGGCTGCTCTGAATCACGTGAATCGGCCGCAACATCCACTGCGAGAGCAGGAGCGCGACGGCCGAGGAGACGCCGAGCGCGACGAAGACCACCCACCCCGCCCCGGTCATGGCCTCACGCAGCTCGGTCTGCACCAGGACTGTCGAGACGCCAATCCGGATGGTGGCGAACTGCTTGTTGTCGCCGTCGAACAGGGGCTGGCGCACTTCGTAGGTGCGGTCGGAGTAGACCGCCTGCAGCCGCGACCAGGCCGGCGCCTTCACGATCGGCTCGAAGTCGTGCTGCTCCTCCATGGTCTCTCCCTCGGGCGTCGGGAAAGCGGCGACCGCGACGCCCTCAGGATTCACGATGGCGGCATAGGTGACGTTCGGCGAGTAGCCGCTCGATTCGAGAATCGAGCGGATGCCGCCGTCCTCGCGCAGGGCCTGGTAGGGATCGTTGGGGCGCTCGGGAACGACGATGCGGGCGCGCTGATACAGCGCACGTGACAGCAGGTCGGCGCGCGACGCGGTCTCCTCGAGCAGGAACCGCGACAGCGTGCTCATGTGGTATCCGCTGAGAACCGCGACGATCGCCACGACGAGCGTCGTCACGCCAGCGACCTGTTTGGCTTTGATGCTCAAACCAATGGCTGCCTTCCGTCCGCGGTCCCCTGTGATCAGCGTCGGGATCCTGTGGCTGCGCGGTGCAGCCGCGGACTGAGCGCCTCCCGTCGCTCGGCCTGCCCGGTGCTACTGCTGTTTCAAGCCTGTCTCCTGCCGGGGAGACGTCTGATCGCGCATCCGGTTCAACTTGTTGTGCAAGGTCTTGAGGCTGATGCCGAGAATCTCGGCCGCGCGGGTCTTGTTGTTGCGCGTGTGCTCGAGCGTGAGCATGATCAGCCGGCGCTCCGCTTCATCGACCGTGGTCCCGGGTGAAAGGGTCACGGTTGGCAGTGTCTCTTCGCCTTTCGCGATGAGCGTTGGCGGCAGGTGCTTCTGCTCGATGAAGTCCCCCTCCGCGAGGATCGTCGCCCGTTCCATCACGTTCCGCAGCTCCCGGATGTTGCCGGGGAATGGATACTGCTCGAGCAGGTAAAGCGCCTCCTGATCGACAGCTCGCACGGATTTGCCGTTGCGCGCGTTGAACTCGGTCAGGAAGTGGTGCGCGAGCAGCGGCACGTCTTCCTTGCGGTCGCGGAGGGGCGGCAGCTCCATCGCAAACACGTTCAACCGGTAGAACAGGTCTTCGCGCAGCTTGCCGGTGCGCACCGCATCCATGGGATTGACGTTGGTGGCGGCGATGACGCGAACGTCGACCGACTGTTCCTGCCGGCCGCCCAGCCGCCGGAACGTGCGCTCCTGCAGCACGCGCAGCAGCTTCACCTGCGTGGCCGGCATCATCTCGGCGATCTCGTCGAGGAACAGCGTGCCGCGGTGCGCGAGCTCGAAGACGCCGGTCCGCCGGTCGTGCGCGCCGGTGAACGCCCCCTTCTCGTGCCCGAATATCTCGCTCTCGAGCAGCGTCTCGGGGATCGCGGCGCAGTTGATCGCCACGAACGGGAACGACGAGCGCGGGCTCAGTTCGTGAATCGTCTGCGCGATGAGCTCCTTGCCCGTGCCCGACTCTCCCGAGATGAGTACGGACGCCATCGTCGGAGCCGCCTGCTCGATGATGCGATACACCGACCGGATGCTCGGGCTGTTGCCGACGATGCGCCCGAAGGTGCCGACTTCCCGAAGCTGACGGCGCAGGTGGCGGACTTCGCGGAGCGTGTCCTGCCGCTCGACGGCTTTCTTCAGGAGGATCTGCAGGCGCTGCGGGTCGACCGGCTTGCTGAGATAATCGTAGGCGCCTTCCTTGATGGCCTCGACAGCCGTTTCAACGGTGCCCTGCGCAGTGAGCAGGATGAGCGTCAGGTCGGACAGCTGATCCTTCAGCGCGCGCAGCAGCTCCATGCCACCGACCCGCGGCATGACCATGTCGCTGACGATGATCGCCGGCCGGAAGCTGGTGACTTTGCGCAGCGCCTCTTCGCCGTCCGCCGCTTCCTCGGTCTGGAATCCCCAGGTCGTGACCAGTTCAGCGAGTCCCTCGCGGGTCCCGCTGTCGTCTTCGACAATGAGGACGCGCTCCCCAATCGGCTGACCGAACGTGTTGTCGCCTTGCAATTTTGCGTCTTCGGTTACATCCACGGAGCAACCATAACATCCCGAAGGTAAGGTTTACACGATTTTGACCGGTTCAGCTTGCTCTATGGATGAGTCCGATACAGGTACAAGCGTTGCTCTATCCTCGGGGTGAGGAAACTCCAATGAACAAGATTCTTGTGGCTACGGCGATCGCGATCGCGGTCTCGGGTTCGACCGCCTGCTCTCGAGCGAAGGGCGCGGCGCTGGAGATCGAGCCGGGCAGTGTCGTGACGCTCGAGAAAAAGGACGGCGTCAAGATCGCCGGCCGACTCGTCGAAGTCAAGCCGGAGCATGTGATCGTCGAGAATCGTGATGGCGCTCGGACATCGGTGCCGCGCACCGAGATCGCGGCGCTCCGCACGGAGACCGTCGCTCCGGCGTCCCCTCGGCCGGCATCGACCGGCGCGCCGGTCGAGTCGACCGGGTCCGCCACGGCGCCAGCAGACGTGGCCAAGGCCGACGGCGCGGCTCTCGATCCGCGGCCGAAGTATCGCGAGGTGACGATCCCCGCAGGGACGACGCTGCCGGTCGAGCTGAGAACCTCGGTGAGCTCCGATGGCAGCAACATCGAGGATCCGGTCAGGGCAACGACGCGCGGCCCGATCAGAATCGGCGGCATCCAAACGCTGCCCGCGGGCACGACGCTGCTCGGACACGTGACGGCGGCCGAACGATCCGCGAGGGTGCAGGGCCGCGCACACGTGGCGTTCCGCTTCACGGCACTCGATCTGCCGGGTGACGGGGAACGGATCGCGATCAGAACCGATTCGGTGTCGCGTCTCGCGCCGGCGACGAAGAAGCAGGATGCGGCGAAGATCGGCGGCGGCGCCGCGGGGGGCGCCATCATCGGCGGCATTCTCGGCGGCGGCGATGGCGCCGCGAAGGGAGCCGCGATCGGCGGCGCAGCCGGGACCGGCGTCGTCCTCTCGACGCGCGGCAAGGAAGTGCGGCTGCCGGCGGGGACCGACCTCAACGTTCGCCTTGCGGCGCCTGTCAGCGTGCGGGTGCCGGCCCGGTAAGGGCGAAAACCGAGTACAGTTCTTCTGTGCTCGATCCGGCCTCTGAGCCGTCATCCAGACCTCTGGGCGTGCCTGCGGATGCGGCGGCCGAGCCGCCGTCATCCGCTGAGGCCGCACCCACACACGGACCGCGCCGAACGCTCCCAGTCGAGCGGGTCGGCGCGTTCATCGAAGTTGTCCTCTGCTCGGGGCTCCCGACGCAGATCCTGGTGTTCTCGGCACTGACCGGCTTGGGCCTGCAGTACCGCACGGCTGACGGCGGCTGGTCGCCACCGTTCCTGGTGGCGATGGCGCTCACGGACATGGTGCTGATAATCGGGCTCGTCTATCTCTTCCTGCGCGCTCATCACGAACCGCTGCGCCAGTTCATCGTCGGACATCGACGTCCGCTGCGCGAGGTTGCGCTCGGCCTGGCATTGATTCCCGCGGCGCTGGCGCTCGTGGTGCTGGTGCTCGCGGCCATCCTCGCCTTCAAGCCGGAACTGCACAACGTGACGGTCAATCCGTTCGAGCGCATGCTGCAGACGCCGCGCGACGCGGCGGTCTTCGCCTTCGTCGTGATGTTTGCCGGCGGCCTGCGCGAAGAAGTGCAGCGGGCCTTCATCATCAAGCGCTTCGACCAGTATCTCGGCGGCGCTCTCGCCGGGATTCTGGGCTACAGCGGCATCTTCGGAATCGGCCACCTGGACCAGGGCTACGCGGCGGCGATTGCGACAGGTGTGCTCGGCGGCGCGTGGGGATTCCTCTACTGGTCGCGGGGCAGCGTCATCGCGCCGATCGTCAGCCACGCCGGCTTCAATCTCGTCCAGCTGGTGAAGTTCGCGGTGTTTGCGGGCGCGTTAGCGTCTTCCGCCTGAACCTTCGAAGGCGCGATGGTAGTCGAGCCCGAAGCTGGAGAAGTACCCTTCGCGGCGGCGACGTCGCGATCGGCCTGATCCGCGTTCCCCATGGTTTTTGGGCTACGGTACAATCCTGGTTACCTCTCGTCAAGAAACCGCGGCACCTGATGTGTGGCGAATCGCGGGCTTCGACTTCAGCGGGCGCGTGCCGGGTAGGCGCCCGCGCCGTTCCGGTTCCCACGGCGACCAAGACTTGATGACCGACCAGCCTTCATCCGCGGGAGCGGCCGCGCGTTCCACACCGGTGCGCACGCCCGAGCGGCCAGTGCTCTGGCTGTTCGCGTTGTTCCTGGTCACGCTGCCGGCGGTGAACGTGCGGCTTTACGCCTCGGACGAGGTGCAGTACTTCGCCTTTCTCCGGTCGCTGTGGTTCGATCGGGATCTGTCCTTCGACAACGAGTACCGGGCGCTCTACGACCGCGGCGTGGCGCAGTTCGCCGGGTTTCGTGAGACGTTTCTCGAGACCGTGACCGAGACCGGCCTCAGGCTCAACTTCGGCACGCTCGGCCCGGCAATCCTCTGGGCGCCGTTCTACGCGATCGCCGACGCGAGCGTCGTGACAGCCCGCCTCTTCGGCGCGCCGATCGAGAGAGACGGCTATTCACGTCCGTACATCGCGGCGGTCTGTTACGGATCGGCGATCTACGGGTTTCTCGCGGTGCTCTTGTCGGCGCGTATCGCCCGCCAGCTGACCGGCACGAGCGCCCTGCCCGCGATCGCGATCTGGATTGGCACTCCGCTGCTGTTCTACATGTACCTGGCCGCGGGCATGGCGCATGCGGTCTCGGCGTTCACCGTTGCCGCGATGCTCGCGATCTGGATGAAGGCGCGCGAGCGCTGGACGATCCGTGGCGCCGTCGCGCTCGGGGCGATTGGCGGGCTCATCACGATGGTCCGCGAACAGGATGCCGTGTTGCTCGCCGGACCTCTGGCTGACTACTTGATCGCAGTGGTACGCCGGACCCGCGAGCGCGGCTTCCAGCCGCGGCACGAGCTCGCGCTCGCCGGCGCCGGGCTTTCCGCGTTCGCCATCGTCTACCTCCCCCAAATCCTTGCGTACCTGGCGCTGAACGGCCGGCCGGGGCCATCGCGTCTCGTCATCAGAAAGATGACGTGGACCTCGCCGCACGCGCTCGAGGTGCTGTTCTCTCCGGAACACGGCTTCATCGCCTGGACGCCGATCGCCGCGTTCGCAATTGCCGGTCTGTTCCTGCTGCTGCGGCAGGATCGAGCCACGGAGACCGGCCCGGCTGCCCTGAGCCCGTCGAAGGGGAGCGCGACCCCTGTGAGGCCGATCGCCGCGGCATTGCTGCTGTCGCTCGCCGGCCATGTCTACATCTCGGGCTGCGTCGAATCCTGGACCGTTGCCGGAGCGTTCGGCCAGCGCCGCTTCGTCGCGATCACGGCGCTGCTCGTCGTCGGACTCGCCGCGTTGTGGCGGCGATGGATGGCTGCGAATCCCTCTCGACTGCTGCTGGCCGCGAGTCTCGTGGTGATGGTCTGGTGGAACCTCGGGCTCATGGCGCTGTTCGGCACGCGCTTGATGGACCGGCAACGGTTGGAGCTCGGACGCAACGCGTACGATGTGTTCGTGACCGTCCCGCTGCGCGCCCCGGAGCTCGCGTGGCGCTACATCGCACAACGCGAGTCGTTCTATCAGGCTCCCGCCGGGACGCACTGATCGCGCGTGGTGAATCGAAGGATCGGGAGGCAGGAGCGTCGCGTGTGCGGTTGATTTATTTCGCCGATATCCGTCTGCCGCTGGAGCGGGCCAACGGGATCCAGACCATGGAGACGTGCCATGCTCTCGCCGTGCGCGGACACGATGTCCGGTTGATTGCACGGGCCGATACCCACAAGCCTCCTCGCGATCCCTACGAGTACTACGGTCTTCCACGGCATCCGCTGTTCGCGATCGAGCTCGCCCCGGTCACCGGACCGCAGTTCGCGCGGCGGATTGGATACTTGTCGTTCGCGCTCGGCCGGGCGATGGGGAAAGCGCGCGCCGATCTGCTGTTCACGCGGGATCTCGGCGTCGCCGACATGCTCGCGCGCGTACCGACGGCGCTCCGCCCGCCGCTCGTGTACGAGTCGCACGGCTACGCGCCCGAAGTGGCGGCTGAACTGCCGAATCTCATCGCGACCGGAAAGCCAGCGAGCCCGCGCAAGCTGAAACGCCTCGCCAGCCGTGAAGCGCTCGTCTGGCGGGAGACCGCCGGCTACGTCACGATCACCCGCGCGCTCGCCGATCTGCTGATCGAACGGTTCGGCCCGCACCGGAACCTGGCGGTCGTTCCCGATGGCGTGCGTCTGGCGGCGGATCGGGCCTGGACCCCCGTCCCCGATGGCGCGGCACCGCTCGTGGCCTACGCCGGCCACCTCTATTCGTGGAAGGGGGTCGACGTGTTCCTGGACGCGCTGGCCCTGGTGCCGTCGGTGCGCGGCCTGGTTGTCGGCGGGCATGAAGAAGAACCGGATCTGCCGAGACTGCGCGACAAGGCGCGCGACCTCGGGATAGCGGGCCGCGTCGAGTTCGCGGGCCTGCAGCGGCCCACGGCCGTGCCGTCCGCCCTGACCCGCGCGACAATACTGGTATTGCCGAATCTCAGAACCGCGATCTCCACACGTTTCACCTCGCCATTGAAGCTGTTCGAATATCTTGCGGCGGGACGCGCCATCCTCGCCGCCGATCTGCCGGCGATCCGCGAAGTCCTGCGCGATGGCGAGAATGCCCTGCTGGTGGAACCAGGCAACGCGCAGGCCCTGGCCGATGCCATCGCGCGCGTCGCGGCGGATCCAGCCGCCGCCAGCCGGCTCGGCCGAGCCGCCTTCGAGAGTGCCGCGCAATATGGCTGGGATCGACGCGCCGCCCAGCTCGAAGCGCTGCTCGAGCGCGCAGCACACGGCTGATGGTGTCATCCACGCTCCTCTCCCTCGTGCGATGTCCGGAATGCCGTCACGAGCTCGTCGAACGTGCGCAGGATGACGGCACCGTGGCGCTGGCGTGCGCGGGATGCGGACGGCGCTACCCGCGCGGCGACGGCACGTTTCTCGATCTCCGGCCGGCGGTGCAGTTCACCGAACAGACCAGGTATCTGGATGAGGCGCTCCATGCGGACGCTCGGCACGAACGCGTGTCGCCCCCGCTGCTCGGCTCCAAGATCCGGAACGACATGCTGCGCGGCTTCCTTGACCCGCAGCCCGGCGACCGGGTCGTCGATCTCGGGTGCGGCAGCGGCCGCGCGCTGCTCTGGAATCGCGACTGGAAGGCCACCACGGTGGGCGTGGACATCGCGCCGTTCTTCTCGTCGGACGCGCTCGGCGGCATCGACTTGCTGCTCGCGGATCTGCGGCAGCTGCCGTTCGCGGACGGCACCTTCACCAAGGCATACTCGCTCGACGTGCTCGAGCACCTGTCACCCGACGCCCTTCGCGCGATGCTGGCGGAAGCCAATCGGATCCTCGCGCCCGGCGGAAGGCTGTTCGTCTACACCCACGTGAGGAAGAACGCTGCCATCGCGAAGGGCCTGCGCGCGATCAATGCGTTCGCGCGCGTGCTCGAGCGCGCCGGCCTGGTCGACCTGCGGCAGGAGCGCCTGCGCAAATCGGATCACGTCAACCCGCTCGGCGACATTCCGGAGCTCGAGCGCGTGGCGCGGACCAGCGGGTTCCGGATCGCGCGCATCCGCTATTACACGCCGCTCGTCGGCGGGTTCGTCGAAAACATCCTGATGCGAATGGCCGAGCGCGCGCTCGCCCGGCGCGCCGCGCGGCGGCTCACCGCGGCGGGCGCCCGCGACGTCGAAGCCGCCGCGGTCCGTGAGGCTCGAGCCGCGGCCAAGTCACAGATCGCAAGAAGCCCGGCCACGCTGGCGGCGCTGCGCGGACTCTCTGCCGCGATGAAGCTGGACCTGCTGCTGTTCGGTCGAGTCCGCTCGGGACCATTCTTCGCGCTGCTCGAAAAGACGGAAGACTCGATGAAGACCGCCGGATGAAGATCCTGTACTGCGCCATCGATCAGCGCGTCCCCGGCACGACGGGAGGTTCGGTCCACGTCGAGGCGGTCGCGGTCGGACTCGCGGCGCTTGGACATGACGTGCACGTGCTGACGGGATCAGGCGACGGACCGTTCCCGGCCAATGGGGTGCACTGGATGCCGATGACGTCGCCGCTCGGGGCCCGGCAGTTGCGCTGGGCGCGGTCGCGGGACGTCACACGGATCGCGCGCGAGATCGAGCCGGATGTGGTCATCGAGCGCTACTACAACTTCGGCGGTGAGGGAATCGTGGCGGCGGGAGCGGTCGGCGCGGTCGGCGTTCTCGAAGTCAATGCCCCGGTCATCGACTACCCGGGATCGCGCAAGGCGCTGCTCGACAAGGCGATGATCGTGGAACCGATGCGCCGATGGCGGGAGCGTCTGTGTGCGCGCGCCGACCTCGTCGTGACGCCGAGTGCCGCGATTCTGCCCGCAGGCACCGATCGAGCGAAGGTCATCGAGATCGAATGGGGCGCGGACACCGATCGCTTCCGGCCGGGGGCGGCCGGACCGCTCCGCTACGCACGGCCATCCGGCACGCTCGCGGTCTTCGCCGGGGCATTCCGGAGCTGGCACGGCGCCGAACACCTGGTGCGCGCGGTGCGCACACTGCGGGATGAGGGACGCACGGAGATCTCGGCCGTCCTGATCGGCGATGGTCCCGAGTTGTCGCGCGCGCGCGCCGCCGCCGAGGGCACGGCGGGCATCACGTTCACCGGCGCCGTGCCGCACGCGGAGATGCCGGCACAACTGGCGGCCGCCGACATCGGGGTCGCCCCGTTCGATACCGCCGCGCACGGTCCACTCGCGCTGGGCTTCTACTGGTCGCCGTTGAAGATGTTCGAATACATGTCGAGCGGCTTGCCGGTCGTCGCGCCGTCCGTCGATCGCATCCCGGCGCTGATCGCCCATGACGTCGAGGGACTGCTCTATCCCCCATCGGATCCCGGCGCCCTCGCCGGTTCGCTGATCCGTTTGACCGACGGCCCTCTTCGAGCCCGGATGGGCGCCGCCGCGCGGGCGCGCGCCGTCTCGCAGTTCAGCTGGGCAGCGCACTGCCGTGCGCTCGATCGGGTCATCAGCGAAGCCCTGAGCCGCAAAACAGCCAGCCGGCGTCATGCGCATCCTGCTCGCCACTGACGCTTTCCCTCCGGTCAGTGGTGGCAGCGGATGGAGCACCTACGAGCTCGCGCGTGGGCTGCGCAGCCGTGGACACGACATCACGATCGTTCAGCCGCGGCCCGGCACCCCGAAAGGCGTCAACGAGGTCTCCTTCGATCAGTTCCGCGTGATCCAGGTCGGCGCGCCCGCACCGCCGCTTCCGTACGTCAGGAACTACTTCAAGAACGAACGGCTGTACGCCTTGCTGGCCGAAACCCTGGCCGGCCTCGCCGTGCGGGAACGCGCGGACATCCTCCACGGCCAGCACGTGCTCACCTGCCTTCCGTCGATCCAGGCCGCGCACCATACGGGCATTCCGGCGGTCTGCACGGTTCGCGACTACTGGCCGGTCTGCTACTGGTCCGATCTGATTCACACGCGCGACGGGCAGGCCCTGTGCCCAGGCTGTTCCGCAGGGATGATGGTGCAATGCATCCAGCCTCGCGCCGGAGTCGCATGGCCGGCGGCACTGCCGATGATTCCGTACATGCGGCGCAACCTTGCGCGGAAGCGGCACGGCCTGGCTGGAGCGGACGCGGTCATTGCCGTCAGCTCGACGATCGCCGCCGATCTCCGCGCTCGTGCCCCGGAGCTCGCCGGCGTCCGGATGGAAGTCATTCCAAATCCGGTCGACCTTCGCGGCCTGCGCGCGCGCGCCGCCGCCTCGGCTGCGCCGATCGCAGGACCGTATGCCCTGTATCTGGGCAAGCTCGCTCCGAACAAGGGCACGAATCACCTCGTCCTCGTCGCGAACCGCGCCGACCTGCGATGGCCGCTGATCGTCGCCGGCGACGGTCCCGATCGGCAGCCGCTCGAAGCCGCGGCCAGGCGAAGCGGCCGCGACATCAGATTCACCGGCTGGATCGATCAGGCCGCCGCGACCGCCTGGCTGGCGCATGCCTCGCTGCTTATCTTCCCGTCGCGAGGCCCCGAATCGCTCAGCCGAGTCCTGCTCGAAGCCAGCGCGCTCGGTGTGCCGATTGCGGCCATGAACACCGGCGGCACGCCCGATATCGTCGACGACGAGGTCACTGGGCTGTTGTCAGCCACGCCGAACGAGCTCGCGGACGACGTGAAGAGGTTGATCGGCGATGACGATCTGCGGTCGCGGCTCGGGACGGCGGCGCGCGAGCGCGCCGCCAGATTCGATTCCGCGACGGTCATCGAGCGCATCGAGCGGCTGTACAACGAGCTGCGACAGGTGAATCCCCGTTGACCCGCACCATGAGGGTCGCCGTGGTCGCGCGATCGGTCGCGCCGCTGCATGGCGTGGGCGGGCTCGAGCGATCGGTGTTCGACCTCGTTCGGTATCTCGCGGCCCACGACGTCCGGGTCACGCTGATCACGCAGCCGCCCACAGCTGAAGCGCTGGTCTCGAGTGATTCGCCAGGCGCCGCGGTCTCCCGCCTGATTGATCCGCGCATCGTGCCGATTTTCGTGCCGTATCGAACGCTTCCGTTCGCGGGCCGTCGCGGCACGACCGTCATCGATCGCAGCACCGCCTATCCGGTGTTCGGCATGCAGGCGGGCGGTACCGCCCTGAAGTTGGTACGCGAGGGTCAGGTGGATCTCGTCCACGGATTCGGCGCGAGCGTTCTGGGCTATGCGCGCAAGCGCTCATCAGAATCGGTGCCGCTCGTCCTCAATCCACAGGGGATGGAGGAATTCGGCGCGACCGACCCGAGCCGGGCGCGGCTCAAGCGGGCCGCATACCTGCCGCTGCGCAAGGCGGTTCGGGCGTGCGCGGCGGCGGCCGACCGCGTCATCGCGACCGATCGCGTGCTCGAGCCGCTGGTGCGTCAGCACCTTCAGGTTCCGCCCGATCGAGTCCGGATCATTCCGAATGCGCTCGATCTGTCCATTGTCGACCGGCTCGCCACGCCGCAGTCGGCCGCCGACGTCAGGCGGACGGCCGGGATCGGACGGGATGAGACGATCCTCCTCAGCGTCGGCCGCCTCGAGGCCAACAAGGGCTTTCACGTCATGGCATCGGCCCTGGCCGCGCTGCGCGACCACGGCACGGCGGAGACAGCGCGGTGGCGGTGGGTCATCGTCGGCGACGGACCGCATCGATCACGGCTCAGGGGGATCATCGAGAGGGGCGGCCTGACTGAGCGTGTGTTCTTTGCAGGACGAACGGACGATCACGAGCTCCATGCGTGGTACGAGGCGGCGACGCTGTTCGTCCACCCAACCCTGTACGAAGGCAGCTCGCTCGTCACCCTCGAAGCGATGGCGCACCGCCGCCCCGTGGTCGCGACGATTGCGGGCGGCATACCCGACAAGGTGAGACCGGGTGTGAACGGATGGCTCGTGCCCCCTGGCGACGCCTCGGCGCTGGCGGCGGCGTTGAGCGGGGCGATGGGGGACCTCGAACGCCTGGCAAGCATGGGAGCCGCGGGACGCTCGATTGTCGAGCACGAGTTCTCATGGGAGGCCGCCGGTTCAGCCACGATGGTCATGTACGACGAGCTCTTGAAAGGTCAGTGACGGATGACGTCCTCTGCTGAGCCGCAGCCGGAACCGCCGGATCGCGTGGAAGGGGCCGCGAAGCGGGCGGCTTCTTCAGGATGGATGGGTCGGCTGGCGCGCGTCGGGGACACCCCTCACCGCACCGCGGCGGCGTTCGGGTTCGGCGTGTTCCTGAGCTTCTCACCCCTTTTCGGGCTGCAGATCGCCATCGGCATCGGCGCCGCCATGCTGCTCCGCTTGAACCGCATCGCGGTCGTGATTGGCCTCTGCAGCAACCTGCCCTGGCTGATGGTGCCGTGGTACGCGGTGACGACCGCGGCGGGAGCAGCGATTCTCGGCGTGCCGATCGCGGCCGACTTCACCGCGCGATTGAAGAGCACCTTCGCGGTGTCGGTTTACAGCCGCGAGTTCTGGATCCGGATCATGGATCTGATGGGACCGCTTCTGGGCTCTTTCATCCTGGGATCGTCGGTAGGCGCGGTCCTGCTGGGTGGCATCGCGTATCTCGTCACTGCGCGACTGCTCGCGCGAGCGCTGTCGTCCGATGCGCCGGGCAAGGACTAACGAACAGGTTTTCGCGCCATACAGAGCAGCGAGCTGCCGATGGGCATATTCATGACGCGCAGCGCGCGCGCCTCGCACCACAGCAGCGCCGACAGGACGGCGTTGACTGGCGCCGATGGCACGGCGATGTCGGTTCCGGCCTCTTCGGGGGTCGCGAGACCAATGAGGCGTTGTGTCGTGCGCACGGCGAGCATCAGAGGAAACAGCGTGAAGTTGGTATACGTGAGCCGCATGACCTCGAAGCCGGCATGCGTCAGCACACGGCGCAGGCGCCGGCGCGTCGAGCGGCGCACTTCCGCCCCGAACAGCGAATGGTTACCTTTGAGCACGGCGAGCGCCGCCACGTTCACGATCATCCGGCCGCCGGGACGCAGCACCCGAAACATCTCGGCCACCGCCGCGCGCTCCTGACGCTCGTTGAGGGCATTGAGCACGTCGAACGCGGTCACCAGATCGAACAGCCGGTCGCCCATCGGAATGTGGGTCACCGACGCGCGCGTGACTCGGCGCTGTCCCGATCGATAGGCCATCTCGACGCCCCACTCCGAGATATCGAAGCCGAATGACCGGCCGTAATCGGCGAGGACGCCGAGGTTGGCGCCGGTTCCACAGCCGCAGTCGAGGACTTTCGGCGAGGCACAGCCGGCGACGGCTTCGTCGACGAGCGGCCGGACGAAGGCGCGGAAGCCACGGAACCAGAAGTGCGCCGCTTCGGCACGGTGCGTGGCCTCGAGCAGGCGATGCATCAGCGGCGTACTTCGATCGCCACCCGCGCCGGATCGCCCTCGGCGCCGGTGGCCATGACTTCTATGAAGTGCAGCCCGGGGTGCCGCGCGAGCAGCCGGACCCGGACTGGCTCCTTCTCGACGACGCGCTCTGCAATGGGATCACTGTCCACGCGGATCGCAACCTGTGCCGGGCCCGCCTCGGGATCCGCAGCCGACAGCCACAGCTCGATCGATCCGGAGTCGGGCAGCAGGTTGAACCCGGCGGCTCCGGTGGCTGAGGCCTGCCAGCCGACCTCCGCCCCCGCCCATCCGAACAGGCCGTAGTTCGCACGGGCGCCGGCCACGCGCGGGATCTGCGTCAGTACCAGACTTCCCGCGAGAACAGACGCACAGACGGCCGCGACGAGAAAGGGACGCGTCGGCCGCCGCCAGCCGCCGGCCAGCACGACCGACGCCAGCGCAATGACGGTCGGCTCGAAAGGGGAGCGGTATCGCCCGCCACCGGTCGCGCTGAGCGCGGTGAGACCGATGACGGTAGCGATCCAGAAGACCAGCAGGGCGGCTTCTCGGCTGCGTCGCGCCAGTACCGCTCCGAGCGGCATCAACAGAATGCACATGATGAATGGAAAGTCGATTCCCGCGTGGGCGACCACCTTCGCAATCGCGGCCCCCTCGGCCGTCGGCGCGAGATACGCGTGGAGCCATCGGTCGCCGTTGACGTGGAACAGGGCGCGGGCATAACCCGACCAGATCGTCAGAAAGCCCTCGGGATCTCGCCAGAGCGCGCCGAGCAGCTGAACGGCGATGTCTCCTGATCCCGGAATGCGGGCGACCTGTATGCCGTACTCCTCAATGCTGATTCCAGCGTGATTCTCGATGAACATGAAGCGACCGAGCCGCCAGGAGATGAAGAGGGAATACGAGCCGGTCACGGCCAGAAACCCGCCGAGCAGTGCCGCCCCACGCCGCACCGTGTCGCGGTCGCGGACAGTGAGCACGTAGACAATCGCCACCGGGAAGATGAAGTACATGGGCATGGACCGGGTCAGCGCTGCCAGGCCGAACGCCAGTCCCGACCACGCGAACGCCGATGGCGCTGCGTCGCGGGCCATGGCCCTCGTGAGCAGCGCGAAGGAGACAATCAGCAGCGGCAGGTACAGCTGCTCCTGGATGAACAGCGCGTACCGCCAGATGCTGGACAACCAGAAGGTGTGGATGAGTGCGGCGATTATCCCCGCCCGCCGCGAGTGGATCGAGGCTCCGATCACGTAGAGGCCCACCACCGACAGCGCGTTGATGGCGGCCTGGCCGACGGCCGCCCAGTAGACGAACGAGTCGAAGAGGAGGACGAAGATCGAGAGGAAGACAGGATACAGGGGTGGCAGGTAGTACATGTGTCCTGCCCAGCGGTACTCGACCGCGCGCATCGTCCAGCGCCAGCCGCTGTCGTCACTGGCGAGTGCTATCCCGTTCCTGAGGTAACCGTCGGCGTCTACCGCGCTGAACGTGCCGGCGGACACGGCAACCTCCAGCACCCACATGCGGACGACGAACGACACGACGACCAGCAGACCGACGAGAAAGAGAGCAGTCCGTGCCGAAACGTCCCCTACAGCACGGTCGCGGGTCAATGTTGAAGAAATCGTCTGCATCAGGCGCGCAAGAACGGGGAGGGAACTGGTGTCGCGCGTACTCAATTATGGCCGGAGCCAATCACCACGCGCAATACGCGGGCATCGCCCGGAACCGCGGGGCGAAGGCACCGCCTGCCGGTATACTCGTGACTAACGTTGGGAATTCTCCGCATCGCCGCGATGGGCACCGTCGCCGCCATCGCGCTGGAACTGTGCGCGCGCGAAGTGGTGCGCCGCTCGCCACTCGAACTGCTGACCGGATTGCGGCCCGATCACACTCTGCTGGCCGTCGTGGCGGCGATCCTGGCCGCCGGTGGAATGGTGGCGTCCCGCACGGCACTGACGGGCCGGTGGCGGCTCTGGTTCATCTTCGGCGCCCTCTTCGCCGGCGGCGTCGCCGCCCAGCTCAATCTCGGCGCACGCCTGCAGAGCGACGGCTTCTACTACTTCGCGTACCTTCGCTCGCTGGCATTCGATCGCGACGTCGAGTTCACCAACGACTACCGTCTGCTCGGCCTCGGCGACAAGGCGCACCTGTTCCGGCCGACACGCACGAATCACGCGCAGTCAGCCTGGACGATCGGACCGGCAATCGTGTGGTCGCCGTTCTTCGCGGCCGGCCATCTCGTCGCGCGTGAGCTGAGCCGGAACAATCCGAACGTCACCGCCAACGGCATCTCGTTTCCATACCGGCAGGCCGTCTGCATCGCCGGCCTCACCTACGGGCTGCTTGGATGCTGGTTCATGTTCGGTATCGCAGCGCGTCTGACGGATTCGCGAATCGCCGCCGCGGCCACCACCGCCACCGTCAGCGGCTCGTTCATGCTTTGGTACATGGTCAAGGAACCGAGCATGACGCATGCGCCCTCCATGGCGCTCGTAGCAGCCTTCGTGCTGGCGTGGCTGGTGACGCGGGAGAAGCGTTCGACGGCTCAGTGGATACTCCTTGGGCTGCTCGCCGGGTTCATGACGTTGGTCCGTTGGCAGAACGCGATCTTTGCCCTGCTCCCCGCTTGCGATTCGGCCGTCAGCCTGCTTGCCGCATGGCGCGCCGGAAAGCGAGACGAGGCTCGTGACATCATCGTCAACGGATTGCTCTTCACGGCTGCGGCGACCGTCGGCTTTCTCCCGCAAATGCTCGCGTGGAAGGCGATCTACGGGAGCTGGCTCGCAGTCTCTCCCGTCGGTCCGCAAATCCGCTTCCGCGACCCCCATCTGATCGACATTCTCTGGTCGGCGCGCAACGGGCTGTTCAGCTCATCACCGGTGCTCGCCGCCGGCGCCGCCGGACTGATGCTCTACGCCCGATCGGTTCCCGCGATCGGTGTGCCCTGCCTGCTCGCCGTTGCGATGATGACGTACTTCAATGCCTGCATTCAGGACTGGTGGGGCAGCGCCGGTTACGGCGGCCGGCGATTCGATGGAACGCTGCCGTTCTTCTGCATCGGCGCCGCATACGCGGCGCGACGCTCCATCGAGCTCGTCAGGCGGTTCCCGGCCGCCGCGCTGGCCGCCGCGGCCGCCGGGCTGGTTCTCTGGAACCTGACTCAAATGGCCATCGCGCAGGCGGGCATTCTGCGAATCGGCGAAGCGGTGTCGTTCGGGGACACCATGTCCGCGCAAGCCAGGCAGTTCCATGCCTGGTTCGGCAACCCGTTCACCTATCCCGCCAGCATCGTCTACGGCCTTCGCAACGGCGTGGCCCCCGGCCGTTACGATCTGCTGTCGGCGAACCGGTTTCTTGCCGATCCGCTGCTGCCGTACACCCGGATCGACATCGGTGGCGGCGACGCGTGGCTCGTCGAAGACGGTTGGCACGATCCGGAGCACGAAGGGAACGTCTCGTTCCGCTGGACCGCACAGCAGGCGGGGCTGCTGGCGCCGCTCGATCACGCGGCAACGCTCCGCGTGCAGTTCAGGCTGCACGCGTTCAACTTTCCCGACGCGCCGCCACAAGCCATGAAGCTGTTCGTCAACGGCCGCGAGCACGGTCCGCAGACCGTCGAAGGCGGCTGGCACACGATGGAGTTCCTCGTCGAGGAGTCGGTCTGGCGCGCGGGCGTCAACCGGATCAGGCTCGACTTCGCGCGCGCCAACCGGCCGGCCGACGTGGGCCTCGGCGGCGATCCGCGCATGCTCGCCGCCGCACTGGACTTCTTCCGCGTCATGAAAGTGGAGTGAAACCACGTCGACGAACCCGATCGATCGTCATCGACGTCGGCGCTCAGCGTCCTGGCAGGTACAGGATCACGACAGCGCTGCGACGCCGCAGCCCCTGGAGCCATTCGGCGGCGACAACCTCCCGCTTCGCTTCCGCGACGCGCGCGACCACCTGGCTTCGGACGTCGTTCAGCGGCCTCAGCACGCCGTTCGTGGTGAACTCGCTGGCGTGCTCCTTGTAGTAGCGCGCGAGCTCATCGTCGGACGGTTCGGGTACGGAAAAGAATCGCTGTTGCAGGTAGGCCTCGATGCGCAGGGAATCGCGGCGGTGGCGGCGGAGCTCCTCGAGTGACATGCCCGACTGACTCAATGCCGCCTCGAACTCCGACGGATCCTTGAAACGCGCCTGCACGGCGGCTATGGCGGCGTCCACGGCGTTGGGCAGCGGTTCCGGCGGCGCATAGCGCTCGATCTCGGCCAGCATGAGCCGGCGATCGATCAGCCGCCTCAACGCGGGCTGGATCGGATCCTCCGCCGCATCGGCCGGAACGATCCCGAATTTCAGCGCCGCCCGCACATCCGACAGCGTGAGGATCTGGCCGTCGACCACCGCCAGCACGCGGTCGAGCATCTGGGCGGCCGCGGGCGCGTGACACCATACGAGCGCGATCGCGCCGGCGATGACAGCGACGTTCCGCATCCGGCGTGCTTGTCTGGAAGGATGGGGGAGGATATCCAACACCTTGCGATCAGAATGCCTGGCCGATGCTGAAATGCAGCCCGGTTCGGTCTTCGAGCGTGCCGCCGAGCTCGCGTCGATCCAGCTTGAAGCCGAGGTCGAGGCGGACCGGACCAATCGGCGACCGGTAGCGAAGGCCGAAGCCGACGCTGCCGCGCAGCTCGCCGAGGTCGAATTGGGTGACGCGCGCGAAGACGTTGCCGCCATCGACGAACACCGCCGCCCCGAAATCCTTCCAGATCGCCATCCGCAGCTCACCGTTCATGATCAGGACCGCATTGCCGCCGCGCGGGAATCCGGCCGGGCTGATCGTATTCGGCGCGCCGACCGTGTCGAGCGCGTAGCCGCGGATTGTCGTATCGCCCCCGGCGAAGAAGCGCTCGCTGGCCGGAAGATCTTCGACAATGATCGGCGGCCCTTCGATCGGCTGGCCGTCCTCATCGACCGGCGACACCTCGCGCGCGAAGCCATCGGCCAGGCCAAGTGAGGCGCGGGTTGCGAAAATCAGGCGCGGAGCACGCGGAATCTGCTTGAACCAGTATCCCTGCAGGTAGGTTTTCAGGAAGCCGACTTCCCCGCCGGTCGCCCGCGACGCCATGCTGGTTTCCCCGCTGAGGAACATCCCTTTGGTCGGCTCGACCACATCGTTCCGCCGGTCGAGCGAAATCGCGCCGGACACGACCGAGAGCCGGACCTGCGGAAAACGGCGGTCGATGAGCGCCTGGTCCGATTCGCTGAGGCGTTCGTCGAACGTTCTCGTGGTGCTGAACGTGTATCGGACGCTGGTGCGAACGCCCACGGTGAGCCGCCTGATCAGCTCGGCGGTCACGCCTTTGCGGTTGAAGTTGAAGCTGGATCGGCTTCCCTGCTCGATCGCGCCGGTCAGCATGAAGTCCGCGTTCCAGCGGAGGGCTCGCGGCTCGCGGAACGTTCCGACAACGCGGTATTCGTTCAGTCCGATGCTGCCCGGATTGTCCGGTGACTCCACCGAGTCGTTGGGCCTGAGGCTGACCCGGGTGAAGAGATTGACCGATCGGTTCTTTCCGCCGAGGTTGCGCCGCCCGATATCGAAGAACCCGCGCGGCAGCAGCTGCAGATCCTCTACCGCTTCGCCGTCAGGACCCGCAATCCTGAACCTGGTCGCCTCGAGTCCTCCGCCGTATCCGATCGCGGTGGCCGGCGCTTCCTCGACGGTGACCAAAACATCGCGCCTGGAAGAAGGGCCGTGTTCGAGCTCACGAATGTCGATGCGGCGGAACAGTCCCAGCGAGCTCAGGCGGCTCCGGCTCTCGATGAGGTCGCGGAGACCGAGCGGCGCGCCCGGCTTGAACGCGAGCTCGCGGCGGATCACTTCTTCGGCGGTCTTGTGATTGCCGACGATGATCACGTGATCGACGATGGTCTGCACGCCCTCGACGATGCGGACCGTCAGATCGAGTCGGGTCTTGTCTTCCGAGACGGACGGCACGAACGTCACCTGCGCCGACGCGAAGCCGAGATTGAGATATTCGAGCTCCACCGTGTCGCGCGCCGCTCTGAGCGTCGGCTCGTAGTACGGCATCCCGGGAGTGAGCTGCAGCAACCCGCGGAGCTCGGCTTCGCTCAGCGCGGTGACGCCGCTCAGTGCGATTTCTCCGATCGAGGCGCGCGGACCTTCGACGATGATGATCGACGGCCTGATCGTCGACGTGCCCGATCCCGCCGCGCCGCTCAGCTCGTTCTCCGCGGTCTTCACGTCCACCCACGCGTAGCCTCGCGTGCGATACAAACGCTCCACCGCGCCACTTGCCGCGTCGAGAGAGGACGGGACGTAAGGCCCGCCGGGGGCGAGGACAATCAGCGGTCTCAGGTCCTCGATCGGGACGGACGTGTTCCCCGACACTTCCACGCCCTCTGGCGCAACCCGGCAGAGCGGTCCCTTTCGCACGGTGAACACGATCGTGAGCCGGCCGGCCGTTTCCCGCGGCTCGACGCTCACATCACCTTTGCAGTTCCCCTCCTGCCGCAGATAGTCGCGGATCCGCTGGCTGGAATCCTCGAGCAGGTCCTCGTCGACCGACCCCTCGCGGTCGACCGGCACGAGCTCGTCGCGTCGAGCTGACGGGACGGGATCGCCGGCGAAGGCCACGTCGACCACGGGGCCGGCGCGCACCTCGAGGGTGAGGTCCGCGCTGGCGCCGTCGGGTGAGATCTGTGCCGTGTGGCTGGCCGCCGCCTGCAGGTGACCGCGCTTCTTCAGGCGCTGGACGTACTCGGCCAGCCGATCGTTGACCCTCGGCCGCTCATACGGCCCTCCGGCCGTCACGCCAACACGGTTCAACAGATCCTGGCGCGATGTGCCGGGGTCGCCGGCAATCTCAATCCCACGAACCCGCGCCTGGGGGCCGGCGTCGATGTTGAAGGTCAGGATGGTCCGCGGCGGATCGTCGAGCTCGGTGGATTCGAGGCGGACCGAGGCACTGAAGTAGCCCCGATCTTCGTAGAGCCGTTCGAGCGTCCGGCTCGCTTCGTCCGCGCGTGAAAGCGGCGGCCGCCGGCCGAAGCGATCGCTGATCGTATCCCTCAACAGGCTCTCGGACAGGCCCAGCGAGCCGCGGAACTCGACGCGCTCCACCGCGTGAATCGGAATGAGGTTGTATCGCAGCGTCACCCCGCCGTTCGGGCCATCAGCGGCTTCGACTTGAATGTCCTGAAACCGCCCGAGGCTGTAAATGTGCGCGATGCTCTCGCGGACCGCGGCAAGGGAGAGCGGCTGGCCGATCGGCGTGGCGATCAGCTCGTTGATCGCCGTATCGGTGAAGGGCTGGCGCTCGAGGAACAGCCGTATCTCCGAAACCGGGCGCCCCGCATACCTCTCCGGGCCCGGCTGGGCAAAGGCTGTGGCGGCGATGAAAACGAGGATTACGGCGAGGACCCGGACACGCATCAGAAGCTGTGACGCACCCGGAAGTCGATCGCGAACGTCCGATCGCCCGTCTGAGTCAGGACGAACCCCAGCCGGTCGCTCTGGTCGTACTCGAGGACGATGATCTGGTCGAGCGCCACCGTACCGAGCGGGCGCGTGAACGTCAGGTAGGCACGGGGCGACAGGCGCTTGCCGAGAATCAACCGCGCGGACGGCGTCAACGGCTCGTTCTCCGTGCCGATCGTCGGGGTAATCTGCGCGGTCTGCAATCCCAGCGTCTCTTCGACCACACGCCGGACCGGCGCCGAGAGCGTACCGGTGATCAGGCGCGCGCCAGCCGCTCTCAGCAGCGCCTCTTCGGCCTGCGTCGACGCCTGCGGATTGAGCCCGCGCAGCTCGTTCGTCACATCGGTCGCCGTGCCGAACAGCAACGCCACGATGTCCGCGTTCGAGAGCGGCGGATCGGACCCCAGCGTGAGCGTCGGGTTGGCCACGGTGCCGCTCACGCCGAGGGTGATGCGGAACGTCTGCGAGGGCACGCGGACGCGGGTCTCCGCTTCGATGTCGAAGATCGGCTCGATCCGGCCCGCCGGTGGCGTCAGGAAGTCGATGCTGCCGCGAGTCACGACGTAGCGGTTGCCCTCGAAGACGATGCTGCCGCGATCGATCTCGGCGCGCCCGAAGAGCGCCGGGCGATCGTAAGTGCCCTGCAGCTTGAGATCCGCGCTCGCCCAGACATCGGCGAGGTTGTTGCGGATCTGCAGCGTGTTGTTGGCGTTCACCTGGATGTCGAAGCGCAGGGGGAACGTCTCCTCGGCCGCCGTCCCAGCAGGAACGACGGGACGGCCGCCGACGAAGTCGAACAGATTCGGGTCGATCTCGAACCGGCGGGTCCACCGCGCGTCCTGGACCGTGACCGTGCCGCCGAGTACCGGCGACGCCATGTCGCCGCGCAGCCAGAGGTCGGCGTCGATCACGGAGTTGAAGCCTTCCGGATACCGCATGCGCATCTGCTCGCCAACGGCGGTGAGGCTCAGCTGCCCCGGCGTAAAGCCGTTCATGGCGATGCGTCCGCCGAACCGCACCTGTCCGTTGGCCACACGTGCGGCAACGTCCTCGATCCGGATCCCCGACCCGTCGAACGAGATGATGCCGTTGATGGCTTCGAGCCCGTGCGGCAGCGACAGGTGGCGGACGCGTCCGTCGGCGAGCCGCGCGCTGCCGGCGAAGCGCGGCTTCGCCAGCGGCCCGGTGACGTGCGCCAGCAGCGCCGCCGTGCCGCGGCTGCGCAGATTGCGGAAGAACCCCTGGAGGATGCCCAGGTTTGCCTCGCCGGTGGACTCGACGGCGACCGTTTGATCCGCCAGGTTGACCTTGCCCCCGAGCTGAAGCTGCGTGCCTTCGCCAGTGACACGCAGCCGGCGCACGTCGACCACCCTCTGTCGCAGCGCGAGCTCGATGTTGCCGTCGTTGCGCAGCTGGTAGTCGAACAGCTTCAGGTCGAGCCGTTCGACCGTTGTCTCGACCAGCAGGCTATTGAGGTCGGAGAGCTCGCCGGCCACACGTACGGTTCCACCGGCGATCGCGGTCGTGAACGGGGACAGGCGCGGTTCGAAGAACCGGACATAGGGATCCAACGACGTGTCCTGGAACCGGAGATTCAATTCCGCATCACGCTTCGAGGTCAACGAAAGGCGGCCTGAGCCCGACACCGACAGGCGCGGTGATGCTGCTTCGAAATCGGCGTTGAGCTGTTCACCGCGCAGCGACAGCCGCCCGGCGAGCTGGCCGACGCCTTCGTCGCCCGCGAACAGATCATCGATCCGCACCTTCACGTCGTAGCGCGGCTCCTCGAACCGCCCGGCGCCAGTCGCGTTGAACTGCAGCAGACCGGACAGCGGCGCCCGCGGAAACGTCATCGTCTTCAGCGACTCAATCGGAATGCGCCGGCCGTCGATGTTGAACGAGTAGGTGCCGTCCCAGCCGACCCAGGCCGCGCCGGTCGCCGATCCCACGTCTTTCTTGATTTCGACCGTATCGAGCCGCACGCCCTTGCCTTCGAAGCGCAGCGCGGACGTCATCGTGTCGAAGGTCTCGCCGTAGGCGATGCCGTTGTCGATCAGCAGCCGCCCGAAGCCGAGAGGCGTCTCGTAGTGGCCGTAGACGTGATACTCGCCCGAGACGACGCCGTCCATGTCGTAATCGTCGAGCTCGAACGCATGTTTGAGATCGGCCATCGGCCGCCGGGTCATGCGGACAACGGTATTGATTTCCTCGCCCCCATCGCGCCGCGGATAGCCGAGCGAGAATTGCCCGTTCGCGACGATCTCCGAATCGCCCGCGGAGATGACCGCGTTCTTGATCGTCGCGTAGCTGTTCTCGATCACGACGTCGGAGCGGGCCTGCCCCCAGACGACGTTCCACGCCCGCATGCGATCGCCGCTGAACCGGCCCTCGATGCGCGGCCGCGTGAACGACTCGAGCATCACCCCGTCGAATTCGCCGTGACCGCCGATCTCGATCGCGTTGGTATTCGACCCGAACGCGGTCATGATGCCGGCGAGCACGCGATCGCTCTCCTGCCAGTCGAGGCTCGTCACGTGGAACGGCATCCTCGACTGGTGTCCGTATGCCGTGCGCCCTTCGAACTCGACGTAGGTCTTGGCGGTCGCGGCCCAGCTCGGGCCGATGACGATCGCGGCAGGATCGAGCTGGTACTCGATTCGTCCCGCGACCGGCAGGTAGCCGAATGACAGCCGCGGATTGAACGGACCTGGGTCGGGGGGCGCCTGAGCTTCCTGCGCCAGACGGTCGGCCGGGATCGCCCTCGTCATCGTCTGCACGCCGGCGGGCGCAGAGATTTCTACGGTTCCACCCCCGCGCTTCTGGCTCCATTTGCCGAGCGGCCACTGGAGCGAGTTCCGGCCCGTCGCGCGGCCCGACAGACGCAGCCCTCGCGTTTCGAGGAAGTCCGTCAACTTCGCGAGGTCGACGTTCTTGTAGCTCACGTCCCAGGTCGCCTGGGTGGGAACGGCCCGGTTGCCCATCGGCGCCATGCGGTAGTCGAACTGCGCCGACCCGCTATAGAGGTCGGCGGTCGATTCGGTGATTTCGAGCCGATCCGGCAGCCAGAGCACGCGCCCGCGCAGGTTCGGGAACCGCCAGTCATTGACGCCCGCCATCGGGCTGGTAAACGTGCCTTTCAGCTCGCGCCCTCCCTTGAACAGGTGAAAGGTGCCGTCAAAGTCTCCCTGGCCAGACACGGTGAAGCGATCGCGATGGAAGAAGATGTTCTTCTGCATCGGAAAGTCGATGCGCGAGCGGACGTGGTAGAGCTGCTCGGGCCAGTTCTTGAAGTCGACCGTGCCGGTCACCGCAGATCGCGCGCCGTCGCTGATGAGATCCATCCGATCGAAGACGGCCTTGCCGTCGACGATCCGGAACCGCGACGTCATGCCGGCCGTGAAGGGCTCGTACGACTGGATCTTGATGGTCCCGTTCGAGAACGAGGCGGCGCCGCGGTAGTCGTTCAGGAGGTCGCTGCGATACAGCGAGACCGTGAGGTTCCGCGCAACGGTGCTCCAGGGCGTGCCGTGATCCAGATAGGTGAACTGGCCGCGCGATGCCAGCACCGACCTGACCGTCGTGGTGAACCGGCTCGGTCCGCGCGGTTCTTTCCGCTCCGGCATGATCTTCGGAAAACTGTGGCGGCCGTTCGGGAACGTTTCGACCGTCATGTCCCAATCGGTCATGTCGACCGATTCGACGATCAGCTTCCGGGTGACGATGGACCACCAGGGGAACTTGACCGTGATGGTTTTCGCGGTCAGGAAGGGACGATCCTTCGGCGACAGCCCTTCGATGACGAGGTTCTCGACGACGAACACGCCGGGCACGAGCCGGGCCGAGAGCCGGCCGATTCGCATCGGCCGTTTCATATAGTTCGAGCCTTCCCGTTCCGCGCGCTCTTTCAGCCTGGGGCCCAGATCGATGGTGACAAAGGTCACGATCAGGCCGATGACCACGGCCAGGAGAATTGCGCCGGCGCGCAACACCAAGCGCCGGACGCGGCGGCGCGGGCGTTCAGGCGGTTGCGGCTCAGGTTCCTGGGCGGGAGCTTCTGGTTCTCGTGGATCGGTCATCACTGCCGCGCAAGTACGTTACTCGATTACTGCAAGGATGCGACCGGCTTCGACGGACGTTCCCGGCCCTACGCAGATCTCCTTCACGCGGCCCGCGCGGGGGGCGCGCAGCTCGTTCTCCATCTTCATCGCCTCGACCACGACGACGCCCTGCCGGGCGCCGACCTCGTCGCCGGCCGCAACCAGCACGCGGACCACGCGGCCCGGCATCGGGGCCGCAATCGATAGCTCCCCGGGAGAATGCGCCCCCGCGTCGGCGGCGTGCCCGGTCCGCCGGCCGTTGACCGTCACCGTGGCCGTCCTGCCCTGGAGGTTCACCAGGAGCTGGCCGGACCCCTCCATCGGCGTAATCGCGATCTCCAGCGAACCGGGAAGTGCCGGCGCCCCGGGTACGGGGACTGCCTCCGTTTCGCGACTGTCGCTGGGCAAAAAGGGGACACTCTTCAGGACCGACAGGACGAAATCGCCGGTTCTCGTGACATCGAGCACGTGCGGCTGCCCGTCGACGATGACGCGGAACCGGCCGGAACGGTCGGTGCGCTCGACCGCGATCGTTCGCGTCCGGCCCGCGACCTCGACCTCGAACGTCATCCGCGCAGCGCCTCGCGACGCGCGAGGTGAGTCCAGAGACTTCGCGGCGCCTGCCCGTGGACCGATGGGATGCTGGCGCTCGTTCTCAAGTACGTATCGAGCGCGGCGGTCATCGCAATCAGCAGGGCTTCGTCGTCGGCAAACTCGCTGAAGCTCTCGCCTTGACGCTCGGCGAGCAGCCGATCGAGGTAGGTCGTGTCGTACCGGCCCTCGAGGTAGTCCGGCTGGCGCATCAACCAGAGAAAGAATGGAATCGTCGTCCGGATACCCAGCACCTGATACTCGCGAAGCGCGCGTGACATCCGCGCGATCGCGTCGTGACGCGAGGGCGCCCACGCGATGAGCTTCGCAATCAACGAGTCATAGAACACCGGGACGGTATACCCAGCCGTGACGCCGCCGTCGTCCCGCACGCCCGGACCGGAAGCGGCACGGAGGCCGCGGATCAGGCCGGGCGACGGCATGAAGCCCTGATCGGGATCCTCCGCATAGATGCGGCACTCGATGGCATGGCCGCGCGGGGTGAGCGCCTGTCGGGGATCGATGTCGAGCCGCTCGCCCCTGGCGATTCGCAGCTGCCACTGCACGAGATCGACATCCGCGACCATCTCGGTGACCGGATGCTCGACCTGGAGCCGGGTGTTCATTTCGAGGAAATAGAACGATCCGTCCTCGTCGAGCAGGAATTCGATCGTGCCGGCGTTCGTGTACCCGACGCCGCGGGCGACAGCGGCCGCCGCCGACGCCATCGAATCGCGAAGCGCCGGCGAGACCACGATCGACGGAGACTCCTCGACGACCTTCTGATGCCGCCGCTGGATCGAGCACTCGCGCTCGACGAACGGCACGACTTTGCCGTGATGGTCACCAAGCAGTTGAATCTCGATGTGGCGGGGTCGAGCGAGCCGCCGTTCGAGATACACCGAGGTGTCGCCGAACGCCGATCCCGCCTCGGAACCGGCGGTGCGAACCGCGGCTGACAGTGCCTCCGGCGAGAGGACGACGCGCATCCCCTTGCCACCGCCACCGGCGACGGCCTTGACGAGGAGCGGGTAGCCAATTTCCTCCGCCGCGCGTGCGATCACGTCCTCCGAAGCGTCGGCGCCAAAAGGTGTCGTCGTTCCAGGGACGACCGGCACGCCGGCGCGCATCGCCGCCGCACGCGCTTCGGTTTTGCTGCCCATCAGCGCGATGGCTTCCGGCGACGGACCGATGAACGTCAGGCCGGCATCGCGGCAAGCCGCAGCAAACGCGGCATTCTCCGCGAGGAAGCCGTACCCGGATGCACCGCATCGGCGCCCGAGCGGCGTGCGGCGTCCAGGATCGCCGCGATGTTCAGATAGCTCCCGGCCGCCTCGTTCGGTCCGATCGGCTCGGCCCAGTCGGCGTCGCGGACGTGGCGCGCGTCCCGATCGCAGTCGGAATACACCGCGACCGTCGAGAGGCCCATCTCACGGCACGCGCGAATCACGCGAACCGCGATCTCTCCACGGTTCGCGATCAGCACCTTCACAGGGGAATGTTCCCGTGCTTCTTCGGCGGGTTCTTGTCGCGCTTGGTTTCGAGGGTGGCGAGCGCCGCGATCAGCTTGGCCCGCGTCTGCCGCGGACGGATCACTTCGTCGACGAATCCGCGTGACGCCGCGACGAAGGGATTCGCGAACTTCTCACGGAATTCCGCGACCCGCGTGGCGCGGAGCGCGTCCGGATCCGGCGCGGCATCGAGCTCACGCTTGTACAGGATGTTCACGGCGCCTTCGGGACCCATGACGGCAATCTCGGCCGACGGCCAGGCGAAATTCACGTCCGTGCGGATGTGCTTGCTGGACATGACGCAATACGCACCGCCGTATGCTTTGCGGGTGATGACCGTGACCTTCGGCACCGTCGCTTCGGCAAACGCGTAGAGCAGCTTGGCGCCGTGCCTGATGATCCCGCCGTACTCCTGGCGCGTGCCCGGCAGGAAGCCCGGCACATCTTCGAACGTGACCAGGGGAATGTTGAAGGCGTCGCAGAACCTGACGAAACGGGCGGCCTTCACCGACGCGTCGATGTCGAGTGTGCCGGCGAGGATCGCCGGCTGGTTCGCCACGATGCCCACGCTGCGGCCCGCCAGACGGGCAAAGCCGACGATGATGTTCTTCGCGAAGTGACGGTGGACTTCCAGGAATGCCCCTTGATCAACGACGGCGTGAATCAGCTCCAGCATGTCGTAGGGCTGATTCGGCGCGTCCGGGACGATCCGGTCGAGCAGCTCGTCCTCGCGATCGACCGGATCGGCGGTGTCCCGGCGCGGCGCTTCGTCGACGTTGTTGCTCGGCAGATAGCCGAGCAGCTCGCGGACGAGACGCAGGCACTCTCGATCGTCCGGCACGGCGAAATGCGCGACACCGCTCACCGCGTTGTGCGTCATGGCGCCGCCGAGCTCCTCCTTCGTGACCTCCTCGTGCGTGACCGTCCTGATCACATCCGGCCCGGTCACGAACATGTAGCTCGTCCCCTCGACCATGATGTTGAAGTCGGTGATCGCCGGCGAATACACGGCGCCCCCGGCGCACGCTCCCATGATCGCGGAGATCTGCGGGATGACGCCGGAAGCGAGGGTGTTGCGCAGGAAGATGTCCGCGTAACCGCCGAGCGAGAGCACGCCTTCCTGGATCCGCGCGCCGCCGGAGTCGTTGAGGCCGACCACCGGCGCGCCCATCTTGATCGCGAGATCCATGATCTTGACGATCTTCGCGGCGTTGGTCTCGGACAACGACCCGCCGAACACCGTGAAGTCCTGCGCGAATGCGTAGACGATTCGACCCTCGACCCGGCCGCATCCCGCGACAACGCCGTCTCCGGGTACGACCTGGTCGGCCATGCCGAAGTCCCGGCATCGATGCGTGACGAGCTTGTCGATCTCCTCGAACGAGCCGGGATCGAACAGGAAATCGATGCGCTCGCGGGCCGTCAGCTTGCCGGCGCTCCGATGCCGGTGGAGACGCTCCTCGCCACCTCCCAGCTCCGCGCGCCGCTCGAGATCCTCGAGGTATCTGAAGTCTGTCCATTCGATGTGTCAGATCGCGTCGCGCGAATACGAGGTCTCCGCCTAGGCCTTGACCGCCTGTGCCTTCTCCCAGTCCTTGAGGAATCGCTCGAGGCCGATGTCGGTCAACGGGTGCTTGAACAGCGCTTCGATCACCGCGGCCGGACACGTACAGATGTCAGCACCCAGGCGGGCGGCCTCGACGATGTGGAGCGGATGGCGCGTCGACGCCACCAGGATCTCGGTGGCGAACTGGTAGTTCTCGAAGATCTCGACGATCTCGCCGATCAGGTTCATGCCGGACGTCGCGATGTCGTCCAGCCGGCCCACGAACGGACTGACGTAGGTGGCGCCGACCTTGGCCGCGAGCAGCGCCTGCGTCGGCGAGAACACGAGCGTGACGTTGACGCGCGTCCCTTCCGACGCCAGGGTCTTGCACGCCTGGACGCCGGCCTTCGTGAACGGGACCTTCACGACGATGTGCTTGTCGATCTTGGCGAGCTCGCGCCCTTCGCGGAGCATGCCGTCGACGTCGGTCGCCACCACTTCGGCGCTGGTCGGTCCCTGGACGATGTCGCAGATGCGCTTCAGCAGCGCGCGATAGTCGCCCCCCTCCTTCGCGAGGAGCGAGGGGTTCGTGGTGATGCCGTCGATGATGCCGAGGGGCACGAGGCTCTCGATTTCCTTCAAATTGCCGGAGTCGATGAACAGCTTCATAGGGATATCCTCAGTTGATGGGCCGGATCACCAGCGTTTCCATATCGGCCACGCGGCCAGAGCCGCTCGAATCCTTCAATTCTGGCAGGTCTGGCAGCTTTGGCAATGCTCACGCCGCCGTCATCGCGCAGTCTCTTCAACCCGCGGCGACTGCGGGCTCGCGTTGGGAGGCGTCGCACCGTCCACGGCGACGATCGCGTAGATGTAGCGCGTTCCCGGTTTCACCGTCGTATCGCGGTACGACGTCTCGCGGATCGGCGCCGGTGTGATCGGCTGCAGCACACCATCGGGCGCGTCGGCCCGCAAGACGACGTAGCCGGCGAGATCCGTTTCCTTGTTGGGGTCCCAGATCAGGCTGATCTCGCCACCGGTCGCGACGGCACTGGGCGTCGCGGGCGCCGCGGGAGGAAACACATCGACCGGGGTGACGCACTCCTCCTCCGAAAGATCCCCTTCGACCGCGCCGTCCTTGGAGACGATCACGCTGCGCACGCGGAAACAGCGCTGCTGGCCGAACTGCGCGCCGCTGAACTCGAAGGACGGCGACGCCAGCGGCGACGGATTGAGCGGCGTCATCGGCTCGCCGGCACGATACACGTTGAACCCGAGCGTCGCGGGCGCCGCGGGCACCTCCGCCGGCGGCTTCCATCCCAGGGTCACAGCGGTTTCCGTCACCTTTGCGCTCACATCCTCAGGCGGTGCCGGGAGCGGAACGATCGGGACCTGAACCCGCGTCGACGGCGGCCCCGTCCGTCCTGACCTCGCCACGCCTCGCACCGCGTAAATCCGCATCGGATCCTTGCTGACAGGCGCAGCCGGGGCGGCTGGCGCCGCAGGCACGACCGCGGGCGGCGGTGTCGGCGGAGCCGGCGCCGGTTCCTTTGGCGACAACGGCTTCAGCTTCTCGGCTGTCAACGGGTCGTCGAAGAATACCGCCTCACCAGGACTCGGACGCGTATCGCCTTCCTTGGGCTGCTCCCCTTCCTCCAGCGGCGGACGGACCTCGACCTGGCCCACGAGGTACGGCTTCGTCAGAAGCTCCCGGTTCGGCGGGATGAAGCCGGGCGCCGCGCTCACGGCGTAAATCTCGACGCGATCGAGCTCCACCGGACCCGGCCCGTTCGCGTTCGTCGTCGGCAGGACGAACCGCAGCCGGGCCTGATCCCCGACCCGCCGCACCGACAATTCGACCGCCGCTGACGGAACGAGGTGCAGCGGCGCCAGCGGCGGCCCCTTCTGGCCGCAGGCCGGCAGCATCACACAGATCGCCGCCACAGCCAGACCCATTCGACCGGAAGCCGTCGACATCAGAGAACGTAGCGCGACAAATCTTCGTTGCCGACGATGTCGGCGAGCATGCGGTCGACGTACGCCTCGTCGATCGCCACGGTCCGCTCCCGCAGGTCGGGGGCATCGAAGGACACCTCGTCGAGCAGCTTTTCCATAACCGTGTGCAAGCGTCTGGCTCCGATGTTCTCGGTTCGTTCGTTCACGACCGTCGCGAAGTCGGCGATGCGTCCGATCGCGCCCGCCGTGAACGTCAGGTCCACCCCTTCGGTGGACAGCAGCGCCGTGTACTGCTTCACGAGCGCGCTCTTCGGCTCCGTCAAGATGCGGACGAAGTCCTCGCGCCCGAGCGCCTCGAGTTCGACGCGGATGGGGAACCGCCCCTGGAGCTCGGGAATCAGAATCCGAGGGCTTGGACACGTGAAAGGCTCCGGCCGCGATGAACAGAATGTGATCGGTCCGGACCATTCCATACTTCGTATTGACGGTCGTCCCCTCGATGATCGGGAGAATATCGCGCTGCACGCCCTCGCGGCTGACGTCGGGTCCATGACCGCCTTCGCGCCCCGCGACCTTGTCGATCTCGTCGACGAAGATGATGCCCGACTGCTGCACGCGCTCGACCGCGGCCCGGGCCACGCTCTCCATGTCGATCAGCTTCTGCTCTTCTTCCTGCGCGAGCGCCTCGAGCGCTTCGGGAATCCGCAGCTTCCGCTTTTTCGACCGCCCCTGAAACAGGCCCGGGAGCATGTCCTTGATGTTGATGTCGACTTCCTCGACCGACGAGCCGGCGATGATCTCGAACGACGGAAAGCTCTTTTCGCGGACGTCGATCTCGACCTGCTTGTCGTCGAGCCGGCCCGATCGGAGCTGATCGCGCAGCTTCTCGCGCGTGCGCTGCGCCTGCTCGCGGATGGACGCCGCCTGGTCGTCGTAGTCGACCGTATGCGGCAGCGGCGGGAGCAGCAGATCCAGCACTCGTTCTTCGGCAGCGCGGGCCGCCTTCTCCCGGACCTCCCCGCGGCGCTCCTCGCGCACCATGTCGACGCCGAGCTCCACGAGGTCGCGAACCATCGACTCGACGTCGCGGCCGACGTAGCCGACCTCGGTGAATTTCGAGGCTTCAACTTTCAGGAACGGCGACTGCGCCAGGCGCGCCAGACGTCTGGCGATTTCGGTCTTGCCGACACCGGTCGGACCGATCATCAGGATGTTCTTGGGCGCGATCTCTTCGGCGAGATCCGCGGGCAGCTTCTGCCTCCGCGTCCGGTTGCGCAGCGCGATGGCGACCGCGCGCTTCGCCTGCGCCTGGCCGATGACGTACTTGTCCAGCTCCGCGACGATCTGTCTCGGAGTCAACGACTCGGCGTTCGTTGACGTGGTTTCAGGAAGATAGATGGCCATGATATCGACCGACGCTTGGCGTTGTCCCTGGTTCCCTTCTCGACCGCCGCAGTGGAATTAGAGTGCTTCGATGGTGATCTTGTCGTTCGAGTAGATGCAGATGGCGGCCGCGATCGTCATGGCCTCGTCCGCAATCTGACGCGCGCCGAGCGTGGTGTGGCGCGCCAGCGCCTTGGCCGCCGCCATCGCGTACACGCCTCCCGACCCGATCGCGATGATCCCATCATCGGGCTCGATCAGGTCGCCGTTTCCTGAGAGGAGATACGTGGACTTCTTGTCCATCACGAGCAGCATGGCCTCGAGCCGCCGGAGCATCCGGTCGGTCCGCCAGTCCTTGGCGAGCTCTACGGCCGAGCGCTCGAGATTCCCGCGATGCTGCTCCAGTTTGGTTTCGAACCGGGAGAACAGGGCGAAAGAGTCGGCCGCGGAACCGGCAAACCCGGCCAGGATCCGGTCGTTGTACAGCTTTCGGATCTTCCGGGCGGTCTGCTTGACGACCGTGTCGCCGAACGTCACCTGCCCGTCGCTGGCCATCACGGTCTCGTCGCGGTGACGAACCGCCAGAACCGTCGTTGCGAGGAACATCAGAAGGGCGATCGTATCAAAAGCCTGCAGATCGCAGGGTCAGGAGAACGGCTGGTTTCGAGGACACTTTTGTTGCCGATATCGGACAGCCGGGGTGACGAAAGAGCGGTAAAATGATGAAACATTGAGGAAGTCGCAGCTGGACGACTGGCAGATTGGTTGCTATTTCCTGTTCTGGAGGATCCCCCAATGACTCGCGGCAAATTGCTGATCGGGACGTTCGTGGCGGTAGTCGCAGCAGGGGTACTGCCAGCCGGCGCGCAGAGCCAGGGAGCCGGCAGCGCCACCCGGGAGCCCAGCACGTCGGGCGAGCGGACAGGCGGCAGCGCGGTCTCGCGGGGCGGCGATTCGGGACCCAGCTCCGCCGGCAGTCCGTCCAGTTCAGGCAGTTCAACTTCCAGCGGCTCCGGTTCCAGCAGCTCCGGCGACAGCGGCGCCAGCCGGTCCGCACCATCGTCCCCGTCTACGTTCGTCTCATCGCCGTCGCGCGGTGAGTACCACGTCGCACCAAGCCATCCGTCGGAACGTCAGGCCGCCCGGCAGCGGGGAGAGGGTGATGGACGGAGGCCGAGTGGCAATTCGAGCGGCTCGGGTGGCCGGGCCGTGCCGCGCGGCGGCGCTGACAGCGCGCCAACCGGCGATACGTCGCGTGGCGTATCCGCCTCGACCGGCAGCGATGAAGCGCCTTCTCGTCGAGCCGTGCCGGCATACAGCCGTCCGCGCGATGGCAATCCGCAGACCGGCACCGCCGTTGACCGTCAGAACGGAGGCGGTAACGGGGGTGCCTATCCGAACCCGATCTACGGCGGCTACTACGGGTCGTCGTACCTGCTACCGCTCGCCGTACCGCCTCTACTACGTGCCCGGCGCCTATGGCTTCGGCCTTGGCTACTTCTACGATCCGCTCTGGTACGACCCATACGCGTACGGATATGGTTCCGGAGGGTATGGCTACGGCGGATACGGCTACGGCGGCTACGGCGGCGGCTACGGCGGCGGCGGCGGCTACTACGGCGGCAGCGGCCAGTCCGGATATGACAAGGGGCCGACCGGGGCCGTGAGGCTGAAGGTCAAACCGCGCGAGGCACAGGTTTTCGTCGACGGCTTCTTCGTCGGTGACATCGACAACTTCGACGGCATGTTTCAGAAGCTCGACATCGACTCCGGGGGGCACAAGATCGAAGTGCGCGCCGAGGGGTATGAACCGATTCAGTTCGAATTGCTGGTCAGCGCCGGCGAGACCGTCACCTACAAGGGTGAGCTGAAGCGCAAGTAACATAGCGGACGGCTTCTCCACAGGAGGAGCCGCCCCGCTTCAATGCTTTCGACAATCGCTGCAATCTCCGGCCTCTACGACCTGTTCGTAGGGGCCTTTTTATTGCTCGCCGCCGACCAGATGGCGTCGCTGTTCGGCGTCAGCCCCGCGAACCCCCGCATCTTTTCCGATCTCAACGCGATCTTTCTGCTGGCGGTCGGCGCCGGGTACTACCTGCCGTGGAGCCAGCCTGACGTCTACCGCGGCTACTTGTGGGTAATGGGACCCGGACTCAAAGGGGCGGGCGCGCTGGCGTTCGTACTCGATTACTTCTTCAGAGGGTCGCCGCAGTCGTTTCTGCTGTTCGCGGCGAGCGATGGAGTGCTTGCGGCCGTCACGCTGTATGCGCTCATGACGTCTCCCTCGCGGGCCGGACGCGCCTGAGATTCGCGGTGCCTGAATCGGGAACTGGTCAGACGCGCTGCTGGCCTGCGGATGCGCGCGTGCCGAGCAGGTAATACAGAGGCAGGCCCAATCCAATCACGATCAGACCGGCAGCGGACGGTCCCCAGGGCTGATCGCGCATCACCGGCACGACCAGATCCCGCCACAGCGCGTTGCAGACGATCAGCATCATCGCGATGACGAAGATCGCCGGCGCGATCGGATAGCCGAGCGCGCGGAACGGGCGAGGCGTATCGGGCTCGCGCCAGCGCAACACGAACAGCGCGCCGACCGCAATGCCTCCGAACAGAATGATGGAGAAGCCGGTGTAGGTCGTGAGCGTGTCGCCGCTGCCGCTCAACACGAGCAGGCTGCTCCAGACGGCCTGAGCGATGATCGCCGCGGCCGGGGTCTTGTAGCGCGGATGGATCTTGGCGGCGGCCGGCAGGAACAGCCCGTCACGAGCCATCGCGTAGTACACGCGCGGGCCGGCAAAGACGTTCGCGCTGATGCTCGCCGCAAGACTGATGATCGAGACGAGCCCCATGATGTGTCCGGCGAACTTGACCGAGCAGCACATCCGCGATCACATCGAGGACGCTTCCCTTCACCTGGGCCAGTCGATCGACTGGCAGTACGAAGAGATACAGCAGGTTGAGGAGGACGTAGATCGTGATGACGGCAATCGTGCCCATCGCCAGCGCGCGCGGCACGTTCCTGTCCTGGATCCTTGATCTCCTCGGCAATATACCCCGCGGCATTCCATCCCGAGTAGGCGAACATCACCGGGATCAGCGCCAGCAGCCATGCGGTCGCCGTGACCGGTCCCGCGCCCTGCTGGAGATTCGAGACCGAGCCGGTGCCAAATGAGAACCCCGCCGCAATGAACAGGAGAAGAGCAGAAACCTTCAGCGCGGCGAGAATGTTCCCCATCAGCCGGCCCGGACCGACGCCACGCAGATGAATCCACGACATCAGGATGATGGTCGCCAGTGCGATCAGGGACTGATTCGAGAAGACGAGAGGCACCCAGGGCAGCGGGATCCTGAAGATCTCGGTCGTGCTGCCGGCGCCCGGGAAGAACCGATCGAGATAGATCGCGAGAAAGACGGAGCTCGCGGCGATGGCCCCTGAGAACCCCGCGACGAAGGACGTCCAGCCGGTGAAGAACGCGGCCAATCGTCCATAGGCGTCGCGGAAGTACACGTACTCGCCGCCGGCTCGAGGCCTGAGCGCAGCGAGCTCCGCATACGCCATCGCGCCAGCGAACGCGAGCGCGCCGCCGACGGCCCACACGCCGAGGAACAGCCAGGGATGGGTTACGGTCGCGGCGACCAGCGGTGGCGTGAAGAGAATGCCACCGCCGATGACGTTCGAGACGATGACGGCCGCGGCATCGAACGGCCCCAGACGTCGTTCGAGCGCTGGCGCATCGGCATGCGGAGTGCTATCAGGTGGTCTGCGCGACACGATGATAATGGTCAGGAAGGCGTGTGAACGTCGCTATCGGACAAGGAGCTCGCGCTTCAAGTCAATCGAGCCGATCTCGATCCACTGCGTCGAGCTGTGTTTCGCGAAGATGTAGCGCCCGCACGTCGCGGAACATGCTGTGCTTGAGAATCTCGAGGCGGGTCTGCGGTGGATCGCCGGTGTAGCCGCGCTGGGGCCGCACCGTCAGCGGCGGCGACTGATCCCCCTCGGAGATCGCGACAGTCTGCAGGAAGACCTCATCCCACTCTTCTTCCGTGCTGGCCCCGGGCGCCGCGGCCTGTCGAAAGACCACGTTCAACGCGACGCTGTTCAGATTGACGCCGGGCTTGCGGCGGATGCGGAACTTCACGCTGGGAACGACCTTGTTCTTGCCCTCGACGATGCCGGCGTCGTACCACCCGCTGCTGCTCTCGGTGATGTCGAGCGCCTCCTTGATATCGACGGCGAACGAGGTGCACGAGAAGGCCAGCAGCGCCAGGGCGCCGAGCATGACGAGCGTCCCGCCGGGGCGACGCGCAAACATCGGGGGATTGTAGCTCAGAACTCCCGCACCTCGACTCGCTTACGGATCTCGTCCTTTTGGGTGCGATCCGCGTCATACACCGCGAGATCGCTGCCTTTGATCCGAAGCACCAGCGTGGACGAGGTGACGATCTCATTGGGTGACAGCTGGCTGTCGCCCCGCTGGGCCGCCACGGTCAGCCACTCATCAGGCTGAATGTTCATGCCACGACTATGCTCGAGCATGGCGTCGACGAGCGCTGCCTTGATCGCTTCCCGATACGCGGCGTTCGGATCCCGGAAGACCGGCATCGGCACCGGGGCGATCGGCTCTGCCACCGAGGTCGTCTCAGTCGCGCGGATCATGCCGCGATTCGCCGCGACCGAGGGATCCGCCATCTGCTGCACCGATCCGACCTGAATCTGCAGACGCCGGAGCGCCTGCTCCGCCTGCAGCTTCGGGGCGCCATCGGGCATGTCCTCAAATGCGCGGCGGAGCGACTCGAGCGTGTTCGACACGGCAAGATCGCGCTCGAGCGCGGTCACCGACATCACCAGGCTCGACTGCATCTCGGGAATCTCGACGTGGAAGAACACGCCGTATCCATCGAGGACGAAGCCGCGTGCGCGCGCCTGGCCGGTGAAAAACGACACGTTCGGATTGCCGCTTCCCAGCTGCTCGGCCAGTTGCTCGGCGCCGCCGAGTACCGCGCGCGAGAGCACCGCCTCCATGATCCGGATGGGCTGCCGGCGCCGCTCGATCGGCATCGGAGCAACGGCCGGCGGCGCCTGCACCGGTGGGGTCGCGGTCGGTTCCTGTGCGACCGGCGACGGCGCCTGCGCGGGGAGCGCCTCGGCCTGCGTCGCGGGCGGTACGGGCACCGCAAGCTCCAGACCACGGCCGATCGCCGGGACTATGAGAACTGCCATCAACGCGAGAAACATCCGATCCCTCACCATGTCACCCTTCTCTCTCATCACGCTCGCGTTAACGCTGCAACGAAATCGAGTGGAGATACCGCAGCGAATCATTGGCCTCGCGCAGCTGCTTCAGTTGAACGTTCGTGAGCCCCTGGGCCTGTCCGAGCGTCTGCTGCACGCGGGCGAAATCGCTCGCGCGCGCGGCCGAGAAATCGTTCCAGACCTGACCGATGCGCAAGTTGAGCTCGGTCTGCTGACGCGCTTCACTCTCAGCGAGGATCTTCCGCAACTCGGGCGCGGTGATCCCGGGCCGGCCTGAAGCCGCCAGCACGCCACTCTGAGTTGTCTGCCGCTGCTCGAGCTCCGCCAGTCGGCGCTCGAGTGCTTCGAATTGTCCCTTCAACTGTTCTGACGTCGCCACCACGGGCCCAGTCGGTCCGACGGGTTCCGACGCGGGAACGCCGGGCGGGTTCGAGTCCGGCCGCGCGGACCATCCCGTCCGAACGACGAGGCTCCCATCCTGGCCGTACTGCACTTCGAGATTCGCGATCGCCGCGGCACCCGCGAGCACGATCAGCGCCGCAGCGGCGGCGAGGCCCCACTGCGGCACGAAAGCCAGCCACCGCTTCGGCGCGACGGCCGCACGCGCCGACTGCACGACGGTGAAATTGAACTCGGGCTCCGGCGGCGACCAGCTCGCGAGGTGCTGGCGCGTGTGCAGGAGCTCCGCCACTTCCTGACGGCACCCCTCGCATCCGCCGATGTGCGCCTCGAATGTCTCGCGGTCCGCCGCGGACAGTTCCCCGTAGAGATATCCGACCAGCTGCTCTTTGTTACACATGTTCTTTCCGTTGGGTGCCGAAGATGCTTTCCACTCCGGCTTGTGCGAGTTGCTTTCGCAGGACAGTGAGGCCCTGATAGAGGCGTGTCTTGACGGTGCTCAGCGGGCAGTCGAGCAGTTCGGCGATTTCCTGGAACGTGAGCCCGTGGTATTCCTTCAGCACGATTGCGGTTCGCTGTTCGTCGGGGAGCATCGCCATGGCTTTGGCGACCGCCCGGCCAAGCTCGCGGCGCGCGACCAGGTCCTCGATGGTCTCCGCCGGCTCTACCTCCGAGGCGAGCTCGATGAGATCGACGCCTTCGGGAGCCTGGGCGACGGGGGCGCGGCGCTCCCGCCTGATCCAGTCGCGACACAGGTTCAGCGTGATGCGATAGAGCCAGGACGAGAATTTGGCCTGTCCCTTGAAGCCGCTGAGGGCGCGAAACGCACGAAGGAACGTCTCCTGGGCGACGTCGCGCGCATCTTCTTCGCGGCCGATAACCCGATACGCCAGCGCGTAGATGGGCCGCTCCCAGCGCAGGACGAGCTGGTTGAAACTGTCGAGATCGCCGCCCATCGAGCGCGCGACCAGTTCTTCGTCTGTCGACGCCATGTACGAGGGTCGCCGGGTCCGTTCCGAAGAGAACGCCGTCAGCGCCGACAACGTCTGGACACCGTCGTTGGTGAGCGCAGTCACCATGTTTAGACGCCGCCGGCCGTCAGGCGGCCTGAGTGCATTTTACCTTTTGCCTTCAACATCTTAGAATGCGCCTCGATTACCAGGTTGATGCCTGACACGCAGGAACCCTCCGGGCGCGCGGCGGCGGACGGAACGGTGGACGCCGGCGCTGTTCCCTCGGAATTGAGCCGCTTGCGGTCGGAGGCAGCCCTCCACCAGCGGCTGCGGGACCTGACCGTCGCGTTTTCCCGCGGCGTCTCAGCGACGCTCAACGTCGACTCCGCGCTCCAGACCCTCGTTTTCGACGCCAACAGCCTCCTCGGCGCCCGCCGGACGGCGGTCTGGCTCTATCAGCGGCGGGCCCACGAACTGACGCTCACTGCATCTTCGGACGCCGCGGAGGCCGCCACGGCCGCCAGGATTCCAACGGACGAGGCCGATGCCCCAGCGGTGCGCGGGCTCAGGCTCGACCGGCCGATCGTCACGACCGAGGGGCCGGTCCAACAGCTGCTGGCGCCCCTTCGCGGCTGGCGCCGCGCTCTGGGGACGCTGGTCGTCGACGGCCCCTTCACCGACGAACTGGACCGCGTTCAGCTGATCGATCTCGCGCACGAACTGAGCCGGCAGCTGTCGACGGCGATCGAAAACATTCAGCTGCTCGAAGAAATCCTCCGCCAGCGCCGGCTGCTCGAGGACACCTTCAATTCGCTGATCGATCTCGTCGTCGTCACCGACAGCGCGCTGCGGGTCGTCCAGATGAACGACGCGTTCGTCGCGCGCATCGGGCTGTCGCGCGCCGAGTTGATGGAACATCCCCTCGAGGGGCTCGTGGGCGACGAAATGGCGGCCTGGGCATCCGCGCACGACGTCTCCGACGCGCCGCCCGAGAGCCCCGACGGGGCGCGCACCCGGCAGTTCGAGGACACGCGGCTGAGGGGCACATTCGCCACGACGATTACGCCGCTCATCACGCAGGGGAACGAGCCGACCGGCTACGTCCTGGTCGCACGAGACATCACGCATCAGCGGCGCCTCGAGAAGGATCGCGAGGCGCTGCGTGAACGCCTGTCACAGTCGGAAAAACTGGCGTCACTCGGCCAGTTCGTGGCCGGCATCGCGCACGAGATGAACAATCCGCTTCAAGGTGTCCTCGGACATCTCGAGCTGATGATCGAAACGTCGGACGCAGCGAAGCCGCTGCGCCGCGATCTGCGCGCGATCTATCACGAGGCGGATCGCGCCGCGAAAATCGTCCGCAACCTGCTCGCGTTCACGGGCTCGCGGCGGCTGTCGCGCCGGCGCGTCATGCTCAGCCGCGTGCTCTCGCGGGTCATCGCCAGCCGCGAAGCCACGCTGGCCAAGGCCGGTATCGAAGTCGTCCGCAACGACGCGCCGGACCTGCCGCCGATCAGCGGCGATCCGCTCCTCCTGCATCAGGCGTTTCTCAATGTCTTCATCAACGCCGAGCATGCGATTCAGTCGCGCGGTCAGGGCGGGAGGATCGAGATCCACTCGAAAGCGGATCCGCCGAGCTCGAGCATCACGACCACCATCCGCGACACTGGACCGGGCATTCCGGCAGACGTCCTGACGAAAATCTTCGATCCCTTCTTCACCACGAAGGAAGTCGGAAAGGGCACCGGGCTCGGTCTCGCGATCACCTACGGGATCGTTCAGGACCACGGCGGCGCCATCTATGCCGCGAACGCCCTCGACGGCGGCGCCATCTTCACGATCGAATTGCCGATGGCTCGCACGAACGCCTGACGACGGGATTGAAGCCCTTGCTGACAGGGTGCTGCTGACGCTGGTCAACTTACGCGGCATCACCGGAGTCTGATAAAGGTACTCTCAAACTCCAATGGAAGAAGGGTTCCTGACTACGGAGGAGGTACTCGAGTATCTCCAAGTCAATCTTCGGACTGTCTACCGCCTGATCAAGGCCGGGAAGATCCCGGCCGTGCGGGTAGGCCGCCAGTGGCGTTTCCGAAAGCGCGATATCGACGCGTGGCTCGAGAGCCAGCGGCCGCGCAACGTCCGCCCGGCGCCGACGCCGGCGCGCGTCGCGACACCGCCGACCGGAAGGCCCCGCATTCTCGTGGTCGACGACGAAGCCACGATTCGAGATTTGCTGGCGAAAACGCTTGCCCTTGCTGAGTACGACGTCGATCTCGCGCCCGACGGCCGATCGGCACTCGAACGCCTCCGCATCATTCCGTACGATCTCCTGATCACCGACCTCAAGATGCCCGGCGTCGACGGCCTCACTGTCATCAAGGAAGCGCGCCGTCTGAAGGCAGATATTCCGGTCATCATCATCACCGGGTTCTCCACCGAGGCGAGCGCGATCGAGGCCGTGAACCTTGGCGTATCGGGTTATCTGACGAAGCCCTTCCGCGTTCCCCGGGTCCTGGCGGCAGCCGCCAAAGCCCTCGGCGAATAAGCCTCAAGCCCTTCTACACGAACGAGGTACAGGTCTGCACCCGCAGGCGCAACAAGCTGCTTGACGTCCTGGCCTGTCGAGATGACTCACGATGACATCAGCCGACATCGGAGTCGGGCTTCGGACCGCGCATGCAGTTGGCGACAGGGCGCCGTCAAAGTATTTCGCCGCGGCCCGTGTGCTAAAATGGCACGTTTCCCTCTGCTTCAGCAGACGCATCTCTAGCGGCCAACGCCGTGATTCAGCTCTCCTCACTCTCCAAATCGTTCGGCGACCGGGTCTTGCTCGATTCGGTGAGCTGGCAGATCGACGACGGCGACCGCGTGGGCCTGAGCGGCCCGAACGGCGCCGGTAAGACCACGCTGCTGAAGATGCTCGGCGGCCTCGAGGAGCCCGACGGCGGCCTCGTCACGAAACCGTCGGGATTGACCATCGGCTACCTCCCGCAGGACGGACTCAGCCATTCGGGACGCACGTTGATCGAGGAGGCGGGGCTCGCCTTCAAGCCACTTCTCGACATGCGTGACGAGATCGCTGTCCTCGAAGAACGGCTGGGCGACGAGCACGTCGGCGAGGAAGAACATGCCGCGATGCTGACGCGGTACAGCGAGCTGCAGGAGCAGTTCCGCCGCCTCGAGGGCTACAGCATCGAGCTCAAAATCACGACCGTCCTGCGCGGTCTCGGATTCTCGCAGGCCGATCTCGCGAAGCGATGCGAGACCTTCTCGGGTGGCTGGCAGATGCGCATCGCGCTGGCCAAGCTGCTCCTCGGCAGACCGGGTCTGCTGCTGCTCGACGAGCCCACCAATCATCTCGATCTCGAAGCGCGGAACTGGCTCGAGGAGTACCTGTCGGGTTACCCGCACGCGGTCATCCTCGTCTCACACGATCGCTTCTTTCTCGACGCCGTCGTCACGCGCATCACGGAAATCGGCCTGCGGACGCTCACCGATTACGTCGGCAACTACTCCCACTATCTCAAAGAGCGTGACGCCCGCATGGAGCGGCTGCGGCAGCAGAAGAAGGATCAGGACGACGAAATCGAGCGCATGCAGGCGTTCATCAACCGCTTCCGGTATCAGGCGACGAAGGCGGCGCAGGTGCAGAGCCGGATCAAGATGCTCGAAAAGATCGTTCCGCTCGAGATTCCGCCCGAACGCAAGCGCGTCCACTTCACGTTCCCGGCGTGTGCAAAGAGCGGACGTACGGTCCTCGATCTACGCAACATCAGCAAGTCGTACGGTCCACTTCGCGTTTTCGGCGATGTGGGCCTGCACATCGAACGAGGCGATCGTATTGCCCTGGTCGGCCCCAACGGGGCGGGCAAGTCGACGATGATGCGCCTGCTGTCCGCCGTGGAAACGCCCGATTCGGGGACGCGAACCGAGGGACATCAGGTCGTGATGCAGTACTTCGCTCAGGACGAAGCCACCCGCCTCGATCCGACGTTGACCGTCTACCAGACGCTGGCCGGTGATGCGCCGATTCACATGGTCCCGAACATCCGCAACATCCTGGGCGGCTTCCTGTTCTCCGGCGATGACGTCGACAAACCGGTCCGCGTGCTGTCGGGCGGCGAGCGCACGCGGCTCGCGGTTGCGCGAATGCTCCTGCGACCGTCGAATACGCTCCTGCTCGACGAGCCGACCAACCACCTCGATCTCGATTCGAAGGATGTCCTGCTCGAGGCGCTCGAGGATTTCGGCGGGACCCTCGTGTTCGTCTCGCACGATCGCTATTTCGTCGACAAGCTCGCGACCAAGATCGTCGAGATCGGCGGCGGCGGCGCGCTGGTCTACCCGGGCACCTACGAGGAGTTTCTCTGGAGCCGCAAGCAGCGGGAGGCCGCGACTACAGTCGAGCGCGCGGACGCGCCGAAGACATCGCGGCCTCAGGCAGCCGGATCAACGCGCCCGGCATCCATCAGTGGCTCGAACGGCAGAGGCGCGGCGGCGACACCGCCGGCCGCGCCGCAGCAGTCGTATGAGGACCGCAAACGCCAGGAAGCGGATGCGCGGCGGGAAAGGAAGGCCGTCGAGGCCCGCAAGCGCCGCATCGAGGAACTCGAGACGCGCATCGCCGATCGGGAACAGGCCATCAAGGATATCGAGGCGTCGATGTCCGCGCCCGGGTTCTACGAGGATCACGAGACCGCGAAACCGATCATCGACCGTCATCAGGCCCTCATGTGGGAGGTCGGCGATCTGATGAGCCAGTGGGAAGAATTGCAGCAGCAGACGGAATCGTAAGTCACTGCCAGATCTGTAATCGCCTCGGGCGCGGCGGGGCGCCGGCTCTTGAAAATTGCGTGCATTTTCGCACCTTGTGCGCACAGGACGAGGGCATCGGGTTTGCCCTTCCCCCACCGAAGTCGAGCCCGGCCGTAAGGCTGTCATGGTCAGGCTGACGAAGCAGAACCCGTAAGTCGAAGAAGGGAAACAGCTTGGCTGATGGGTCGGGGGCAATTACACTAACCAAACCGGAAGGTGGCTCAAGGGTTCTCCCCGAATCCGTTATGCCAGATGCGAAGCCTGGTCCTTCGACGCGCACACGACCGAAGTCAGCTCGTCAGACCACGACCGGACCGCGCAAAAGAAGAGGATGGCGGCCCCGACACCTTTTACCGGGACCTGGTCTGGAGCCTGCGGAACGGGGTCCTGGCCGTGACCCGGGATGGCACGGTCATGGTGATGAACGACGTGGCGTATCAGATCCTCGGTCTGAAACGCCGGCCGTCGGACATCGGCAAGCCGTTCAGCGTTGTGCTGAAGAGCCAGCAGGATGTCTGCCGGATCGTGGCGGGTGCCTTCGAGTTGTCGCACCTCCCCAACCGGGCCGAGCTCAGGTTGAAGAGCAGCGGTAAGGTGATCGGCTACACCCTGTCGCAGGTTCGGGACGGCAAAGGACGGATTACCGGCGCAACGCTGTTCTTCAAGGATCTGACCCGCGTCGAGCAGCTCGAGGAGCGGGAACGGCTTCGCGATCGGCTGGCGGCGCTCGGCGAGATGGCCGCGGCGATCGCGCACGAGGTGAAGAATCCGCTCGCCGGCATCGAGGTCATGGCGGGCATCCTCAAGCGGCAGCTGGCCGACTCGCTGGATGCGCAGTCCATTCTTGGCGACATCATCAAGGAAGCCAAGATGGCCAATGCCATTGTGCTCGAGGTACTGGATTTCGTTCGACCGATCCGGCTCCAGGTAGAGCGGATTTCGATCGCCGACGCCATTCGCGACGCGGTCTCGATGGCCGAGAGCCACGTGCCGCGGGGCAACGTGCAGGTCAGCGTGGATTGCCCGGAACATCTGCCGGCGATCCAGGGAGACCCGCACCAGCTGCGGCAGATTTTCACGAATCTGCTGACGAACGCGTTCGAGGCGCTCGGCGGCGATGGCGCGGTCAGCATCGTCGCGCTGCCGGTGCTCGAGGAAGGGCCCGCGGGCGGAGAGCCGCAGGGGCCCATGGTGCAGGTCGAAGTGACGGACAACGGTCCTGGAATGCCGGCCGACGTCATCGACAAGATTTTCAGCCCGTTCTTCACGACCAAGCCGCAGGGGTCGGGATTGGGGCTCGCAATCGTCCGCAAGATCGTGGACGCGCACGATGGACGAATCGATGTCGGCGTAACGGATGGTGGCGGCACGCGGTTCTGCGTCACCTTACCGGTAAGTGGCAACCACCAGTTGTTCGGATAGCACCACCGGATCGGCCTCTCCCGACGCTCGCCGAGGCTGAACCGGGGCGGAAGTATTTCACTAGGAGCAGTAATGGGCCGCATTCTGGTAGCAGACGATCACGACTCGCTTCGCCGGGGCATAGTCCGCGCGCTCACCGACGCGCATCACGAGGTCGACGAAGCACCGAACGGCAACGTTGCCATCGAGCGGCTGCACGAGGGCCAGTACGATGTCGTGCTGAGCGACTTGAAGATGGGCGGCAGCGACGGCATGGACGTGCTGCGCACGGCGAAATCGCTGCACCCGACCACGGCCGTCATCCTGATGACCGCGTTCGGCACCGTGAACACCGCGGTCGAGGCGATGAAGATCGGCGCGTTCGACTACGTGCAGAAGCCGTTCGAGATCGAGGAGATGGAGCTCAAGGTCAACAAGGCCATCGAGCACCGCCGCCTCAAGCACGAGATCGAGTACCTGCGCCACACCCAGCAGGACATCTACGACTTCGAACGGATCGTCGGCGCCAGCGGCGCGCTGCAGTCGGTGCTCGCGATCGTCAAGAAAGTGGCCAAGAGCAATACGACGGTCCTGATTCGCGGCGAGACGGGAACGGGCAAGGAGCTCATCGCCGGCGCGACGCATCACAACTCGCTGCGCGCGGGACGGAACTTCGTGAAGGTGAACTGCGCCGCGCTGCAGGAGAACCTGCTCGAATCGGAGCTGTTCGGCCACGAAAAAGGAGCCTTCACCGGAGCGGACAAGCAGCGGATCGGACGCTTCGAGCAGGCCGATGGCGGCACGCTGTTCCTCGACGAAGTCGGCGACATGAGCGCCAACACGCAGGCCAAGATCCTGCGCGTGCTCCAGGAGCACGAGTTCGAGCGGCTGGGCGGCACGCGCACGCTGCGGGTGGACGTCCGGGTGATCACGGCGACCAACCGCAACCTGCCGCAGATGGTCGCGAACGGTCAGTTCCGCGAGGACCTCTACTACCGGCTGAACGTCGTTTCGATCGACATGCCGCCGTTGCGCGAGCGCAAGGACGACATTCAGCAGCTGGCGACGTTCTTCCTGAAGCGGTTCGCGGGTGAGCTGAAGAAGCGGATCGAGGGTCTGTCGCCGGACGCCATCAAGCTGTTGATGCGGTACAACTGGCCGGGCAACATCCGTGAGCTCGAGAACTCGATCGAGCGCGCCGTGCTCCTCACCGAAGGACCGTACGTCACGAGCAGCGATCTCCGCCTCGGCGAGCTCTCGACGACGTCGTCGTCAGGGGATGCCAGCCCGGTGGTGAAGATTCCACCCACCGGCATCGCACTCGACGAGATCGAGCGCCAGGCGCTGATCGAGGCGCTGAAGATGTCCAACTGGGTGCAGAAAGACGCGGCGGAGCTGCTCTCGATCAGCCCGCGCGTCATGAACTACAAGATCAAGACGCTCGGCATCGACTACTCGCGCGGCCGCCGCCCGATGGTCGAGCAGCTCGTCTAATTCGATAGGGTTCAAGAGGTTCAGGGGTTCAGGGTTCAAGGGTTCGCGACGAGCAAGGTCGTAGTGGCTCGCTGCGCGCGCAAGATTGCGCGTATCCGGCGGGACGGTCGAACTGGCAACGCGCGATCAAGGGCCGGGATCGGGAGTGGCGAGAGCTGCCGAATGTGCAGACGCCCACCGGGACCGGCCCTTACGCTTTGGGGTGGGACTTCTTGTAGGCCTCGATCAGCTGCGCGGCGTTCACGTGGGTGTAGCGCTGCGTCGTGCTGAGGCGCGCGTGGCCGAGCAGCTCCTGAATGGCGCGCAGATCCGCGCCCCGTTCCAGGAGATGGGTGGCGAACGAATGCCGCAGCGCGTGCGGGCTGATGCCGAATCGCGTACTGCACTGCGCCACGTACTTCCTGACCAGCCGATCGACGCTTCGCGTCGACAGCCGCTTTCCCTGATAGTTCAGGAACAGCGCGTCGCCGGAGCGTTTCCCCAGGCCTCGCCTGACGGCGGGACGAGCCGCGAGCAGCGTTTCCCAGTCCTTGAGCCAGCTCCGGATTGCGTCCTCGGTCGTGCGATTGAAGGGCACCAGACGCTCCTTTCGCCCTTTCCCGAGAACCCTCACGGTACGGCTCGCCAGATTGACATCGCCGATGTCGAGGCCGACGAGCTCGCTCAGGCGCAGCCCCGAGGCGTAGAAGAGCTCGAGGATCGCCCGATCCCGGCGGCCGAGCGGACGCGAGACGTCGGGCATTTCGAGCAGACGCGTCATCTCGGCCTCACCGAGATGGGCCGGCAGATGGTGATCCTGCCGGGGCGTGCCGACCAGCGCTGCCGGATCGCCGTCCAGTTCCCCTTCCCGCCGGAGATGACGGCCGAAGGCGCGAATCGCCGCCAGCTTGCGCGCGGCCGACGACCGTGAATTACCGCGCTTGTGGAGCTCGCTCAGGAACGCCCGGATGTGCCCGTGGGCGAATTCGGTGGGCACCAGATCGGATCGACGCTTGCCGAGGTGCTGGGCCAGGAACGTCAGGAACTGCGAGAGGTCGCTTTCGTAGGCGCGCACGGTATGCGCCGAGGCATTGTCGTTGAGCGCCAGGTGCTCGAGGAACGCGTCGAGCTGTTCTTTCATCGGTTGCCAGACATCAACGGAATGGACGGTCCCTCACCCCAGACGGACCTGCGCCGCGTCGACGGCGTCGACTTCGCGCATCCACCTGTCCAGAGCCTCGAGCGCACGATCCGCATACGCAAGCTTCCTCTCCTCCTTCTTTTTCGGCACTCGTCGGCCGCCGCTGGAGGTCAACGGCGGCATGATGCCGAACGTGACGTTGGTCGGCTGGTAGTGCTGCGGATTGGCGTTCGCCACGTAGAAGGCGAGGGCGCCGAGCGCGGTCTCGCGCGGGAGCGGCGCCGGAAGCTGTCCGCGGACGAGCGCGACCGCGTTCCGGCCGGCCATCAATCCGGAGGCGGCCGATTCCACGTACCCCTCGACGCCGGATATCTGTCCCGCGAAGAAAAGATCGGCGCGCTGGCGTGTCTGCCAGGTCGGCTGCAGGACCGTCGGCCCGTTGATGTACGTATTCCGATGGACCATCCCGAACCGCACGAATTCCGCCTGTTCGAGGCCGGGAATCATCCGCAGGACGCGCGCCTGCTCGCCCCACTTCATCTGCGTCTGAAATCCGACGAGGCTGTAGTGGTCGCCGGCGAGGTCGTCCTGGCGCAGCTGCACGATCGCGTACGCCTCTCGTCCGGTCCGCGGATCCGGCAGACCGACCGGCTTCATTGGCCCGAACCGCAAGGTGTCCACGCCTCGCGCCGCCATCACCTCGATCGGCAGACAACCCTCGAAGAACTTCGGGTCGTCGAACTCGTGGAGCGACGCCTTTTCCGCCGCCATCAACGCTTCGTAGAAGCGGGCGTACGCGTCGGCGTTGAACGGACAATTCAGATAGTCACCTTCGCCGTTGTCCACCCCACAGGCCGTGCCTGCCTCCTGAACACTATCGGTCCCCCGAAGGCTTCTTCCCCATCGCGACGCGCGGAAGACCTTTGAACGGTCAATCGTCTCGGCCAGGACGATGGGGCTGATGGCATCGTAGAAATACAGGTGCTGCGCGCCGACCATCGAGGCGATGTCCGCGGAAAGAGCATTGGAGGTGAGCGGACCAGTCGCGATGATGATCGGACCATCGAGCTTGCCCGGCACCCGAGGCACCTCTTCGCGCCGCACCTCAATCAGAGGGTGACTCGTGATCGCGTCGGTCACCGCCGCCGAGAATCGTTCGCGATCGACAGCCAGCGCGGCGCCGGCCGGCACACGGGCTTCTTCGGCGGCGCGCATGACGAGCGACCCGAGCCGCCGCATTTCCTCCTTCAGCAGGCCGACGGCGTTATCGAGCTTGTCGCCGCGGAACGAATTGCTGCAGACCAGCTCCGCGAGCTTGTCGGTCTTGTGGACCGCGGTCGGACGGGTCGGCCGCATCTCGTGCAGCACCACGCGAACGCCGGCGGCAGCTGCCTGCCAGGCGGCCTCGGTGCCGGCAAGTCCGCCGCCGATGATGTGGATGGAGGGCATGGGTTACTTACGTGCTGCTTGCCAAGTGCTACGTGCGAACGTGCGGTGCTACGTGCGACGTGCGACGTGCGACGTGCTAGGTGCGACGTGCGACGTGCTGCTTCTTGCGATCGTGCGGGTCCAACACACCGGCTACGCCGGCGCCAGTTCCTCGGACCGGACGTATGAGCACTCCTCGTTGTTGCACACGAGCTGCCGGCCGTGGCGCTTCGTAACCTTCTCCACCAGGAACGGCGCGCCGCAGTCGGGGCACTTCTCGGCAATCGGCTTGTTCCAGAGCGTGAACTCGCAATCCGGATAGTTGCCGCATCCGTAGAACACCTTGCCCCGCCGCGATTTCTTCTCGACGATGTCGCCGCCGTCCTTCGGGCAGAGCACGCCGGTCGTCTTCTGTTTGACGTACTTGCACTTGGGGTAGTTGCTGCAGGCCGTGAACTCGCCGAACCTGCCGTGTTTCAGCACCAGGTTCGACTCGCACTTCGGGCACTTCTCGTCGAGGATCTGGTCCGGCTTCGCCGCCGTCATCCCCTGCTTGGTCGCGATGATCTTCCTCGTTGTCTTGCACTCGGGATAGCCGGTGCAGGCCAGGAACTGACCGAAGCGTCCGCGCTTGACGGCCATCGGCTTGCCGCAGTTCTCGCAGGTCTCCTCGAGCTCGCCTTCGCCGCTGGCGTCAGGTGTTTCGAGCTCGCGCGTGTTCTCGCAGTCCGGATAGCCGCTGCAGGCCAGGAACAGACCGAACTTCCCCGCCTTGATGACCATCGGCTTGCCGCACTTGTCGCACACGACGGCGGGATCGGGCTCGACCCCTTCCTTCAGGTTGATCATTTCCTTCGCGGCGCGCTTCAGGTCCTTCTCGAACTTTCGATAAAAGCTCGAGAGCGCGGATTCGTAGTCTTCTTTCCCTTCCTCGATCTTGTCGAGCTCCTCTTCGAGCTCGCGCGTGTAGCCGACGTCGAGGATGTCGTCGAATGCCGGGCTGAGCAGCTTTTCAACGAGCATCAGCCCTAGGATCGTCGGCTTGAATCGGCCCTCGATCTTGTTCACGTACTCGCGCGCCTGGATGACGCTGATGATGGATGCGTACGTGCTCGGCCGGCCGATGCCGTTCTCTTCGAGGGACTTCACGAGCGTCGCCTCGGTGTATCGGGGCGGCGGCTGCGTGAATTTCTGTTCCGGCTTCAGCTCTTTCAGCTCGAGACGATCGCCTTCGGCGAGCGAGGGCAGCAGGCTCGAACCCTCCTCGTCCTCCGCCGTCACGGCATCCGGTCCGGGCCCCTCGGTGCGCGCCTCAGGCTGTTCCTGGTTGTAGACCGCCATCCAGCCGGCGAACTTCGGCACCGAGCCCTTCACCCGGAACAGGTAGGTCGGCTGACCAGTCGCCGCGGCGTCGATATCGACCGTGGTTTCGTCGAACGTGGCCGGCGGCATCTGCGAGGCCACGAATCGGTTCCAAATCAGGCGATACAGGTAGTACCGATCCGGCGTCAGATGGGCACGGACCTCGTCGGGATGGAACTGCATCGACGTCGGGCGGATCGCTTCGTGGGCGTCCTGCGCGTCCTTCTTGGCCCGGTAGAGGTTCGGCTTTTCCGGAACGAATTCACGGCCAAAGCGCGTGCCGATGAACTCGCGGACTTCGGTGAGCGCCTGTTCCGACACGCGAGTCGAGTCGGTTCTCATGTACGTGATCAGACCGACCGACCCCTCGCCCGGCAGCTCGATCCCTTCGTAGAGCTGCTGCGCGATCATCATCGTCTTCTTGACCGGGAACCGCGCGGCCTGCTGGAGCTTGCTCGTGATGAACGGCGGAACCGCGCCTTTCTTGCGCTCCTTCGTCGTGACCGAGCTGACGGTCCACTGGGCCTTCCGCAGATCGGCGAGCGCCGTGTCTGCTTCCTGCTGGTTGCCGATCTTGAGGTTGCTGCCGTCGCGCTTCAGCAGCTTCGCGTCGAACTCGGGCGGCTGCGGACCGGCGAGACGCGCCGCAATATTCCAATACTCCTCGGATACGAAGCGGTCGATCTCGCGCTCACGGTCGCACACCAGCTTCAACGCGACCGACTGCACACGCCCGGCGCTCAGCCCGCGGCGGACTTTGTCCCACAGCAGGGGGCTGATCTTGTAGCCCACGAGACGGTCCAGCACTCGCCGGGCCTGCTGCGCGTCGACCATCTGCTTGTTGATGGCAGTCGGATTCTCGAGGGCCGCGAGCACACCCTTCTTCGTGATCTCGTTGAACATCAGCCGGCGAATCTTCTTCTGGTTCGCACTGCCGAGCTCCTCAGCGAGATGCCAGCCGATTGCCTCCCCTTCCCGATCGGGGTCGGTCGCGACGAATATCGTTTCCGCTTCCTTTGCGGCGTCCTTGAGCTCCTTCAGAACTTTCTTCCGGCTCGCGATGACCTCATAGGACGGCTCGAAGCCCTCCTCAATGGCGACACCCAGCTTGCTCTTGGGCAGATCGCGAACATGACCCATCGAGGCCAAGACCTTGAAATCCTTGCCGAGATATTTGTTGATCGTCTTCGCCTTCGCCGGCGACTCGACCACGACTAGCGACTTGGCCATAACTTGAATCTACCTTACGTCCGAACTGGGCCCCGCGGTCAACCAGGAAACCCAATCCGGCCTGAAATCGCGCATTCTCACGCCGGTTGGCCGCGATCACGCTCGCCGGACGAACCTTCCGCTCGACCCTACCACGAGGCCCCTCAGCTCGAGGTCGGTCAAGGCTGCCAGGAGCCGTGGGCCGTCCATCCGCGTCAACCCCGCAAGCTCGTCCAGAGCATACGTCTCCCCGGCTTCCATTACCGCTAATAACGGATGCACTATCAATAACTTAGCGGTTTCGACTTGGGGGGCGCCGGGGGTCCATCCCAATCCCTGGAGTATATCGTCCGCCGTTTCGACGACCTTCGCTCCGTCCTTCAGGAGCGCGTGCGAACCCCGGTTGCGCCCTGAGAGGACGCTTCCTGGCACAGCCATGACATCCCGTCCTTGTTCGAGGGCGCAGCGGGCCGTTATCAGCGAGCCGCTCTGCTCGGAGGCTTCGACGACGACCGTCGCGAGCGAGATCCCGCTGATGATCCGGTTCCGCAGCGGAAAGTGCTCGGGAAGAGGCGCCGCGCCAGGACCGAGTTCCGACAGGATCAGGCCATTTCTGGCGATTTCTGCAGCCAGTTCCGCGTGCTCGGCTGGATACACCCGATCGGGGCCGCATCCCTGAACGGCAATGGTGGTGCCCCCGGCAGCGAGACATCCGCGATGACCGGCTGAGTCGACACCTCGCGCCAGACCGCTGGCGACCGCGATGCCGCGCTCCGCGAGTTCGCCGCCAAGTCGAGCTGCCACCTCGAGCGCATAAGGCGTCGCCGCTCGCGAACCCACGATCGCCACGACCTTCATTTCGAGCGCCTCGACACGTCCCCGCGCCCAGAGGACCGGAGGCGGATTGAACGTGCAGGCCAGAAGCGGCGGATACCGGGAATCGAACAGCGCAATGGCTTCAACGCCCATCGACGAACCTGTGGCGAGCGCCTGCCCTGCGGCCACATGAAGGTCCTCGAAGACCGAGTGGCCGACTGCATCACGGCGACCGGAAGCCGCCCACAGGAGCTCGAGAAACGGTGGACCACCGCTGACGTCGTGGAGGAGATCCTTGAACGCCGCGGCAACGGCGGCCCTGGTCGTCGGGAGCATCGAGGCCGCGACGGCGGTCTGAAGGTCCATGGGTGTCCTTTCAGCGCCGCGCGAGCCCGCAAACACGAAAGGGCCGGACCCGCAGCTGACGCAGCTGGCGGCCCGACCCAATGTCCTGATTATAGGGGGGAGTGTCCCCTTCCACCAGAGGATTCCTTTACGGTTCGCGTCAGTGATTTACACATTGGGCCCTGAAAACAGGCCGATCCTGGTTGAATGCTCCCGGTTTCCGGGCTGGTACATCCATTGCTCGGGTAATTCCTTTGCGACGTCCGGAATCCGCTTGCGACGGTGGGGGGCGGCCGCTATAGTGAGCCCAAACAACCATGTGCGCGCGAGCCGCTGTGTTTCTGTTCGCCATCGTTCTGCTGGCTCCTGCCGCGTCCGCGCAGGATCGGGACGCCGCGAAGGAGCAGGTGGAATTCGGGATAAAAGTGGCGCAGACTGGTCTCTGGCGGGAGGCCCAGTACCGCTGGGAGCGCGCGGTTCAGCTCGACCCCGCCTACGCCGAGGCTTGGAACAATCTCGCCATCGCGTACGAGCATGCGGGAAGATTTGAAGACGCGCGAAAGGCGTACGAGACCGCGATCAAGCTGGATCCGAAGAACATGACGATCCAGCAGAATTACGATCTGTTCAAAGAAATAAATGATCGCACCCAGAAACGTCGCGCTCGCTAGTCTCGTGTTCCTGTGCGCGGCCGCCGGCTGCACCAGCTACTACGAGATCCCGATCGAAACGCCCATTCAGCCGAAGATGGATGTGACGCCGTTCACGCGCGTCCTCGTCGCCGGCTTCATCGGCGGCGGCACCGACGACGTGGATGCGAATCTCGAGACCGTCAGGCTGCTGCGCAGCCAGCTCCGAAGCAAGTCGAGCCTGCGGGTCATCGAAGCCGAGGTACTTCCGCTCGAGGAGCTCGCGCGGGAACAGGTCGCGAAGGCCTCAGCCACGGGGCCAGCTGGCGGCGGTCCGGCGCTTGACGGGCAAGCCGGGCCGGCAACGAGCGGCGGTGGCGAAGGCGTCCCAATCGCACCAGTGCCCCAGCTCCCTGCGGCGCCGACGACGGGTGGAGAAGGGCAGCAGCCGGTGCCTCCCCTGCCTGCCGCAGAGGGGGAGTCGAAGATCCGGACCGAAAAGGATCTCGAGCGCTATCAGAGCATCTTCAACAACGCCCAGTTCTGGAAAAAGATTGGCGAGGAGCACCAGAATCCGCTGATCGTGACCGGCACGGTGCTCTTCACGAACACGCAATCGTCAGGCTTCGTCAACACGAACCGGGAAATCATCGACCCCCTGGGCCGGCGCGTCGTGCAGCCTTATCGTGTTTACATGGAACGCAAGGGCTTCATCGTCGAGCCGCGGTTCGTTTTCATCGACGGACGAACCGGTGCGGTCCTCTATACCGAGCGATTCCTCGAGGAAATCCTCTACCCGGCTCAGCAGAATACGCCGCCGCTTTCGTCGTATTTCGAGCTCATGGACAGGCTGATTCCGAGCTTTCTGGGGTCGCTCAGCACCCAGCGGATCCGCGGCACGCGCGTGCTCCTCAAGTAAGCCCGCGTTTTACGAATCCACCCCGCCCGTGTTACCCTAGTACCTTTGTCGACAGGCACTTATGCCCGTTCTACGTTTCGGGCGGAGGGTTCGAACGTGTTCGCAATCATTCAGAGCGGCGGCCGCCAGGTCAAGGTGGCCCCCGGTGAGACCATCGTGGTCGACCGGATCGACGTCGAGCCCGGCCAGGAAGTGAGCATCGATCAGGTGCTGCTCCTCGAGAAGGACGGCGGCGAGATCCTGGCGGGCTCTCCATTTGTCGCCAACGTGAAGGTCCTGGGCGTGATTGACGGCGAGACACGCGGACCCAAGATTCGCGTCTTCAAGAAGAAGCGCCGGAAGGGCATGCGCCGGACGAAAGGACATCGTTCGACGTACACGCGCGTGCGCATCACGGACATCATCGCGTAAGACAGAAGGTTATTCGCCATGGCACATAAGAAGGGACAGGGCTCGTCACGGAACGGCCGCGACAGCAATTCTCAGCGGCTCGGCGTGAAGCGGTTCGACGGCAACATTGTGACCGGCGGATCGATTCTCGTACGACAGCGCGGTCGGCGCTTCCGGCCCGGGCTCAACGTGGGCCTCGGGAAGGACGACACGCTGTTTGCGAAAATCGGCGGACGCGTGACGTTCGAGGATCACGGCGCCCGCGGACGAGTCATCAGCGTTCACCCCGTCGAACAACCGCAGTAGCTCGACACCCGACCGGCGAACGCGAACATGTTTGTCGACGAGGTCGATATCCATGTCGCCGCCGGCCACGGCGGCCGCGGCGCGATGAGCTTCCGGCGCGAGAAGTTCGTGCCGCGCGGCGGCCCGAACGGCGGAGACGGCGGTCCCGGCGGGTCGGTGTATGTGATCGCGAAGGCCAACCTCAACACCCTTCTCAATTTCCGATTCCAGAAAGAGTTCAGCGCCGGTCGCGGCGGGCACGGTGAAGGGTCCAATCGCACCGGCCGCAAGGGCAGCGATATCGAGCTCGCGGTTCCGATCGGAACGGTCGTCTACGAAAAGCAGGACGACGAACTGGTTCAAGTCGCCGATCTCACCGAGGTCGGCCAGCGCCTTCTGATCGCCAAGGGTGGCATCGGCGGCCGGGGCAACGCGCAGTTCGCGACCTCCACGAATCGCGCGCCGCGTCGGGCAGAACCTGGCCTGCCGGGCGATGAGAAGGCGCTTCGCCTGCAGCTCAAGCTGCTCGCCGATGTCGGACTCCTCGGATTCCCGAACGCGGGAAAATCCACGCTCATCTCCCGCATTTCGGCCGCGCGTCCGAAGATTGCCGACTATCCGTTCACCACGCTGACGCCGAACCTCGGCGTGGTCGGCCTGTCGGACGATCGCACGTTCGTCGTTGCCGACGTTCCGGGGCTGATTGAAGGGGCGCACGCCGGGCATGGGCTCGGGCATCGATTCCTGAGCCATCTCGAGCGGACCAAGGTCCTCGTGCACGTGGTAGACGTGTCGTCGGCAAGCGGCCGTGAGCCCAAGGACGACTACGACGTGATCACGAGGGAGCTCGAGCTCTTTCCCGGACGCGACGCCTCCGGCGAGCAGCTGCGGGACAAGCCGGTCATCGTCGCGGCCAACAAGATCGACGCGCTCGATGATCAAGCGCGCCTCGAACGGCTGCGCGATCATTTGCAGCCGGGCGGCATTCCGCTTTACGCTGTCTCTGCCGCAACTGGCGAAGGTATGGGACCGCTGCTCGAAGCCGTCTGGAAAGAGCTCGCACGCCGCGCGCGCCCGCAGGGCGAGGAAGCTCCCACCGATCCGGGTCGTACGCGAAACCGTCGTCCCGATACGGAACCCATCAGCGATCGATGAGGCTGGTCACCCGCACTGGCCGCATCGGGATTCTCGGCGGCACGCTGGATCCCATCCATGTCGGTCACGTCGAAGCTGCCTTGGCGGCGCAACAGGCGCTCGCACTCGATCCGGTCATCGTGATGCCGGCGCGGATGCCGCCGCACCGCAGAGAACCGTCGGCCTCCATGTTCCACCGGTTCGCGATGGCGGCCCTCGCAGTCAGCGACTGCGACAACATCGCCGTATCGGATGACGAGCTCGGCGCCGAAGGCCCGTCTTACACCGCGCTCGCGCTCGAACGGCTGCTGTCCCACGGACTGCAGCCGACGCAGGTGTTTTTCATCACCGGCGCCGACGCCTTCGCCGAGATCGAAACGTGGTATCGCTATCCCGAGGTGCTCGATCTCGCGCATTTCGTCGTCATCTCGCGCCCTGGCGCCTCGCTGGATGCGATCGCGCAGCGGCTGCCCGGTCTCGACCGGCGCCTGGCGGCGCCCAGCCGCACTGGATCGATGCCGCCAAGGCCGTCCGTCTTTCTCGTCGATGCGCGCACGTCGAACGTCTCCTCGACGGACATCCGTCGCCGGATGCGCGAAGGCACGAGCATCACCGGGCTCGTTCCGCCACGCGTGGAGACACATATCGTCCGGCACCGGTTGTACGTGGAGCATCGTGATTACGATCCAAATCGTGCGATGGCGGATCACGCTCAATGAAAACAGAGAAGAAACCACTGGAGAAGAAGCCTCTCGACAAGAAGCCGCGCCGGCCCTCCGGCGGCAGACGCCTGAGCGGGGACGTCGCGAAGGCCGTCGGCGCGGCTCAGGACAAGAAAGCCCTGGACGTCGTCGTGCTGGACCTGCGTCAGACGCCCGCATTCACGGACTTCTTCGTCCTCTGCTCCGGCGCCAACCAACGGCAGGTGAAGGCGATCGCGGATGCCGTCGAGGACACGCTCCGCGCTGCCAAAGTGCGGCCTGCCCACATCGAGGGGTACGATCGCGCTGAATGGGTGCTCATGGACTTCTTCAGCTTCATCGTCCATGTGTTCACTCCGCAGACCCGGGAGTTCTACTCGCTCGAACGCCTGTGGGGTGATGCGGAGCGGATTGAAGTGACCGATACGCCGCCAGAAGCCAAACGGACGAAGGCGGCGGCAGAGGACTGACGCCTCGGGGCAGCCGTCGCACTTTCCGCGATCCTGGACGCGGCTAAAGGTAGAAGAAAACACGCACTGCACTCCGCCCAGTGCGTCGAGCCCGCCACAACTTCAGACTTCTGAGCCAATCGCCATCGGCAGGTCGCGTGCTTACCTGCGGCGGTCATGACCGGATTGCGCACGGCAGATGTCGGACCATGCTTCGCGCCGTAGCCGACGGCCTGCTGGCTGTCGTGCTTGCTCCGGCGTGCGCAGCGTGCCGCCATCCGCTCGATTCCCCGACCCGGGCGGTCGTCTGCGATACGTGCTGGAAGTCAATCCGGCCGATCACGCCGCCATTCTGCGCCGTCTGCGGCGAATCGCTCCGGTCATGGCGAAGCGCCCACGACGATGAACGGTGCCTGCACTGTCGAAACGGCCACACGCCGATCGCAAGAGGCCGGACCGTCGGCGAATATGACGGTGTGCTGCGGACGATCCTTCACGCGTTGAAGTACCAGGGCCGCAGATCGATCGCGCCCGTACTCAGTGCCCTGATGCGGGCGCAGGGACAGTCCGTTCTGTCGGACGCTGACTTCGTCGTGCCGGTCCCGCTCCATTGGCGGCGGCAGTGGGCACGCGGGTTCAATCAGGCGGCGGACCTGGCCGCCGGTCTCGGCTTGCCAGTGGTTCACGCCCTCCGGCGCTGCCGCAACACCCCGTCGCAGACGGATCTTCCTGCCGCGGCGAGGCATGCGAACGTCCGACGGGCCTTCAGCGTCAGACCTGGGGCGGACGTCACCGGCTCCAACATCGTGCTGGTGGATGATGTCAGGACAACGGGGGCGACCCTCGAGGCATGTGCGCGCGCGCTTCTGGATGCCGGCGCACGGCAGGTCATGACGCTCACAGCAGCGCAAGTCGTGACGCAACAACCAGCTTCACGTCCGCGCTGACGTCCGCCTTCCCTCGATCGCCTGGAATGAGAGCCCAGTGAGGATCCGCCGCCTGTCGACGATAACTCTCCCGCACTCGTCTCAACAGATGCAGGTCGCGCTCGTAGCGGTCGCGCCCGGAGGCCTTCCGCTCGACGGCGGTCTCCGGCGGAATGTCCAGCAATATGGTGAGATCCGGTCGCGGCAGGTACCGCTGAATCTCCGCGAGCCACCCGGGGTCGAGTGCCTGGGCTTCACCGTACGCGATGCTCGAGGCGACGTAGCGATCGCAGAGGATTACCCGCCCATCTTCCAGCCATCGCCGGATCGAGTCTCGGAACTCGTATCGATTGGCGACGTAGAGCAGCTGCATCACGTCGGCGGCATAGTCGCGCTCGCCGTGCAGCGCGCGGTGAAGCTCGGCCCCGATTGCCGTGCGATAGTCTGGAAACGACAGCAGCTCGCAGGCATGCCCCAGACCGGTCAGCGTATCGCGCAACGCCTCGGCCTGCGTCTGCTTGCCGCTCTGATCGAGCCCCTCGAACGCGACCAGCGAGCCGCTCACGTCAGCTCTCCAACGCCACGAGGTCGTCGATCGTCTGACGCCGCCTGATCACCCTGGGTTTCCCGTCCTGCACGAGGATCTCGGCAGGCATCGGGCGGCGGTTGTAGTTCGATGCCATGACCGAGCCGTAGGCCCCGGTATCGAACACGACCATCAGCTCGCCGACTGCAGGAGCAGGCAGACGCCGATCCCTGCCAAGCGTGTCGCTCGTTTCGCAGAGCGGTCCGACGACGTCGCACGGTACCAGCTCGCGGTTCGTCGCCTCGACCGGCTCGATCCGGTGGTACGAGTTGTAGAGCATCGGTCTGATCAACTCGGTCATTCCGGCATCGACGATGACGAACAGCTTCCCGCCGGGCTGCGGCTTCACGTCTATGACGCGTGAAACGAGCACGCCCGCGTGGCCGACCAGGAAACGCCCGGGCTCCAGAATGATCTTCAGACCCGATTCGCGGACGATCGGCAGCACGGCCGCAGCGTATTCGGCGGCCGAGGGCACGGTCTGGCCTTCGTACGAGATGCCGAGGCCGCCGCCGATGTCGAGATGATCGACGGCGAGCCCCTGCTCCTTCAGTTCGCGGGCGAGCGTGACCAGCGCCTGGACGGCCCGCCGCAAAGGGTCGAGGTCCGTGATCTGGGATCCGACATGGCTGTGCAGGCCAACGATCTCGAGACCCGCGCGCCCGTGCATCTGCAGGCAGATTTCTCGCGCGTCGCCGAGGGCGATGCCGAACTTGTTGGTCTTGAGCCCGGTGGAAATATGCGGATGGCTGCGCGCGTCGATGTCGGGGTTCACCCGCACCGCGACCCGGGCGCGCGTCCGCCGCGCCATGGCCAGCGCGTCGATGCGCTCCAGTTCTCCCTGCGATTCGGCGTTGATGCTGCGAACGGCCAGGTCGATGGCGTATCCGAGCTCGGCGTCGGTCTTGCCGACCCCGGTGAACACGATCTGGGAGGGGGTGAACCCGGCGCGGAGAGCGACGTCGATCTCACCGCCGGAATTGGCGTCAGCGAAGGCGCCGAGCCCGCGCAGAAGCCGGACGATGCCCAGCATCGAATTCGCCTTCAGCGCGTAGTGCAGCGCGTGCGGGTAGCCGGCGAACGCGTCGTCCACGGCGCGGTAACGTTCGGCGATTGCGGCGGCACTGTAAACGTAAAGCGGAGTTCCGTGAGCGGCCACGAGATCGGCGAGCGGCACGCCCTCACAGTGAAGCGCGCCACCGGAACGGTCGAATGGAAGCAATGTGAGTCGATTGTACCCTGTCGACACGTGAGCCGGTGAGTGGCAGTCGCCGGTCACGACAGTGTGTGCGTTTCTGATATCATTTCGACTAACTCCTGACCTTGATGACAGTTGCCGCACCATTACCTCAGCGGTACAACAGACGGTGCCGCAACGCACGCCTGATGAGAATTGCGGCAACGGACGGTCGGCGTCACCGCGCAGCCCGGCCTGCTCCGGCGATACTCTCGGGAGCTGTCACGCGCCGCGAGGCCACTTCTGATGTCGGTTGACTCCGCGCCCACGCAGCCGATCACGCCTGACAGCCTGATCGAGCAGTGTCTCGAGGGCGACCAGGCGGCATGGGACACCATCGTCCGGCAGAACTGGCGGAAGGTCTTCAACGTTGCGTACAAGTTCGTCGGCAAGCATGACGAAGCGGAAGACCTCACGCAGGATATCTTTCTGAAGATCTTCAAGGCGCTCAGGACGTTCGACCGCCGGGCGAATTTTCAGACGTGGATCGTGAGCATCAGCCGTAATCTCTGCATCGACCACTACCGCAGCGTGCGGAAGGAGCGGCAGACGATCGCGCGCGACGTCGACTCGAACGATCTGCAGCCGGCGTCGCTCGAACGCGGGCCGTACGCAGCGGCCGAGCACCAGGACCTGCGCGAGCTGCTGCGGGTCGCGCTCGGCAAACTGCCGCCGACGCTGCGGACCGCCGTGGTACTGCGCGATCTCCAGGAACTCTCGTATCAGGAGATCGCCGACCGGCTGCGGCTGCCGGAAGGGACCGTGAAGTCGCGTATCAACAGAGGCCGTCTCGAGCTCGCGCGGCAATTGAAACGGCTGCAGGACAAGCAGCCGGCGGCGCGCCGCAGGCGCTCGGCGTCTGCGCAGAATCGCGGCCGTATTTCCGGAGCTACCGAATGAACGTCACAACCGACCACGCGAACGGGATCGCCATCGTCCGCGTCGGCGAGTCCCGCCTGATGTACCCCCTGCTGTCCGAGTTCTCTTCGGTCGTCACCCAGCTCATCACGGCAGGCGAGCGGAAAGTCATCGTCGACCTGTCGTCAGTCGGGTATGTCGACAGCGCCACCATTGGTTGCCTGATGGATCTCTACCGGCAGGCCTCCGCCGCGGGCGGATCGCTGAAGCTGGCGGGCGTGCAGAAGCGCGTCGAAACGATGTTGACCATGACCGGAGCTCAAAACTTCATCGAGGTACACCCGGACGAGCCCAGCGCCGTCAAAAGCTTCGGAGCGTAGCCATGCGCACGATCAAACTGACGACCGGCGTCGAGGTGGCGCTCGATGGCGACCTGCTGACCGTGCTCGAGACGTTGTATCGCGAGATCACGGCGAAGCAGGAGCTCGAGCGCACGTTCGAGGACACGGTGCGGGAGATTCAGGAGGTCATCGACCAGATGACCGAAGACGAGCGCAAGCAGTACCTCTCGGAGAGCCTGTTCCTGAACTTCGTGTCCTACGAGAACGAGCGGCTCGGCGCCTACATGAAGAAGCTTCCCAAGGAAGTCTGAACGACCACGTCCGACGGTGTCCCTCAACTTTCTGGCAACCCGGTTCACGTGCAGCTGGCCGTGGAGCACGCTGGTGCTGCTCTGCGACGGCCGTGTCGTCTGCGGCTGCGCCGACCCCTATGCCCGTCGCGTGCTCGGCGATACGAAGGCCGCGACGCTTGGCGAGATCTGGACCGGCGATACGGCGTCGACGCTCCGTCGCGACTTGAACGCCGGCGGATCGAAGTTCTGCGGCGACTGCCCGCTGAAGCTGCCATTGAAGAAGGAGGAGGCTCCGCCGCAGCGCGACCTGGCGGTCTCGCCGCTGCCGTCGCGGCTCTACGTGGAGTGCACGGCGGCCTGCAACATCTCGTGCGAGCAGGCCTGCTGCGCGCCAGAAACCGGTATCACGCGCACCCGGCACGCCGGCATGCTCGACTTCGACCTGTTCAAGCGGGTCGTGGATGAAGCCGGTCCGGCGCTCGGCCGAATCGACTTCTTCAACTATGGCGAAGCCTTCCTCCACAAGCGCGCCGTCGAGATGTGCGAGTACATCAAGACCCACTTTCCGCACGTCTACCTCTATACCAGCACCAACGGCCTCGCGTTCACCGAGGACCAGGTCAGGCGGCTCATGCGATCCGGGATCGACGAAGTCACTTTCTCGATTGATGGGGCGACGGCGGAGAGCTACGTCAAGTACCGGCGGCGCGGGAATTTCGACAAGGCGATCGCGAATCTGCGCTTCGCGGTGGACGAAAAGCGGACGCTCGGCCGCGACGTGCCTTTCATCAACTGGCGCTACATTCTCTTCACGCACAACGACACCGATGCCGAGATGGAGCGGGCGCGTCAGCTGGCGAGCGAGATTGGCGTCGACCGACTGTGCTGGGAGCTGACCGATCATCCCGAGGACCTGTTCTCCCGCCGCTTCCTGCCAGGCACACCGGACCTCAAAGCCATCCGCCACGAGATCTGGGACGACAACAACCTCGGCAACGCGATTCCAGGAGCGACGCCCCGGGCCGAGATTCAGGTCCGCGGACCCATTCCCGGCCTGCCGCTCATCGCCCGGCACGGCCGCACGTTGACGCTCGAGGCAACCGTCCACAACCGATCGACGCGCGCCTTTCCGGCCCAGGCCAGCTATGGCCGTCGCCTCGTCCGGCTCGGCGCTCAGCTGTGTGCCGCCGACGGATCGCTGATGAATCGCGATTACGAACGCGCCTGGCTGCCCGTCTCGGTGGAACCAGGCGGTCTGGCGCGCGTGCCCATCACGATCACCGCGCCGACCGCGCCCGGACGCTATGCGTTGAAATTCGACCTGGTTAGTGAGGGGATTGACTGGTTCGAGGCGTGCGGGTCGCCGACCACAACGAAAAGACTTGTCGTGATTTAGGAGCTACGCGAGGCTCGTAGCTCCCATCCCAGAATAGCTGCTGCTCAGTTCGCCAGGCGTGCCGGCACCGGCTTCGCGCCGGAGAGGGGCACGACCGCCGCGTCGGGCGACTCCACGAGCCGCCACGCGTCGGTCTCTTCGAGGATTCGCGCGGCAAACGCCGTGTGAAGCGCGTGACCGCCACGGTGCGCGACAAGGTGCCCGATCACGGGATATCCGACCAGCGACAGGTCGCCGATGACGTCGAGGATCTTGTGACGCACGAACTCGTCGTCGAAGCGCAAGGTATTGTTCAGCACGCCCGTCTCACCCAGGACGATGGCGTTGTCGAGCGAGCCACCCAGTGCCAGACCACGCTGGCGCAGCATTTCGACCTCTTTCAGGAAGCCGAAGGTCCGCGCGGGAGCGATCTCCTCGACGAAGCTGTCCTCCGTCACCCGCATCGTCCGTGACTGATGCCGCAGGAGCGGATGATCGAAGCTGATGCTGTAGGTGACCTTGAAGTGGTCGGACGGATAAAGGGCAATCCGCTTGTCGCCATGAGTCAGCGAAATCGGCCGCAGTACCTTGAGGAAGCGTCGTGGAGCTGTCAGTTTCCTGACACCCGCTTCATTGAGAATCAGGTAGACGAACGGCGATGCGCTGCCATCCATGATTGGCACTTCGGGATGGTTCAGCTCGACAATCGCGTTGTCGATACCGAGCGCGGTGAGCGCGGCCAGCAGATGCTCTACGGTTTCGACGGACACGGCCTCGCGCGTCAGCCCGGTCTGGTCACTGAATGCCACCGAGGTGCGTGACCGTCGCAGGAATCTCGAGACCACCGAGATCGCTTCGCTGAAACCTGATGCCATAGTCGGCTGGCGCCGGTTTGAGCGACAGAGTGACCTTGTTGCCGGAATGAAGACCAATTCCTTTACAGGAGACGGGTCGGCGAAGAGTTCGCTGCGAGTTCATGACCTCTCAGATTGAAAACGGGCGAGCATCCTCCACCTCAGCAAAGGGTCTGCCAGCGCGAATTCACGGCTGAGTTTACAGCTAAGTACTTGATTTTTAGTGGTTTCGTGCGCGCTTGCCGCACAAGCTGCCGTTGATGAAATACAATATTGTGGCTGGCTGGCCACAGCCGACAGCTTTAGGATTGTGGCTGGAATACCACACTGAGTGACTGCGCCGCAGGGTTGCTCCCCTCGCATCATGACGCCAGGGCAGGCGGCATACCGAGAATATCGGCCAGAAACTGCCCTGTATACGATTCTCGGCTCCTGGCGACTTCCTCAGGAGTCCCCTGGGCCACGATTCGTCCTCCGCCCACTCCGCCTTCCGGTCCGAGGTCGATGACGTAGTCGGCCGACTTGATGACGTCGAGGTTGTGCTCGATGATTACAACCGTGTTGCCCTGATCGACAAGCTTGTTCAGCACGTCGAGCAGCTTGTGGGTGTCCTCGAAATGAAGGCCGGTCGTGGGCTCGTCGAGGATGTAGAGCGTGGTCCCGGTGCCGCGCCGGGACAGCTCCTTCGCGAGCTTCACTCGCTGCGCCTCCCCTCCGCTCAACGTCGTCGCCGACTGGCCGAGCTCGATGTAGCCGAGTCCGACGTCCTGGAGGGTTCGCAGCTTGACCGCTATGGCGGGGAAATTCTCCAGCAGCGGCAGGGCTTGATCGACCGTCAGGTCCAGGACATCGGCGATGGACTTCCCGCGGTATTTGATTTCCAGCGTTTCGCGGTTGTAGCGCCGGCCCTTGCACTGCTCGCAGGTCACGTAGACGTCGGGCAGGAAGTGCATCTCGATGGCGATGACTCCATCCCCCTGGCAGGCCTCGCATCGGCCGCCCTTCACGTTGAAAGAGAACCGCCCCGGCTTGAAGCCGCGCGCCTTGGCTTCCGGGAGCATCGCGAACAGCTCCCGAATGAACGTGAAAAGACCGGTGTAGGTCGCCGGATTCGACCGGGGCGTCCGCCCGATCGGGGACTGGTCGATCTGAATGACCTTGTCCAGCAGCTCGATTCCTTCGATCGCGGAATGAGCGCCGGGTTCATCGGCCGCGCGGTAGAGCAGGCGCGCGAGCGATCGATAGAGAATCTCGTTGACGAGCGTCGACTTGCCCGAGCCGCTGACTCCCGTGACGGTCGTCAGGACGCCGAGCGGAATGCTGATGTCGATATCCTTCAGATTGTTGGCCCGGGCCCCCTTGATGACGACCTGCCCGCGCGTCGCCGGCCTGCGGGCGCGCGGCGTTTGAATCGCGCGCTCGTTTCGCAGATACGCCGCGGTCAGGGACCCGGCGCCATCCTGCAGCAGCTTCTCCGGCGTACCCTGAAAGATCACGTGGCCGCCGTGTTCTCCCGCTCCCGGACCGAGGTCCACGACATAATCCGCGGTTCGGATCGTCTCTTCGTCGTGTTCGACGACGAGCACGGTGTTGCCCAGATCGCGGAGCCGGGCCAGGGTTGAAAGGAGCGCGCGATTGTCGCGCTGGTGCAACCCGATCGACGGCTCGTCCAGCACGTACAGGACGCCGGTCAGGTTCGAACCGATTTGGGTCGCAAGGCGGATGCGCTGACCCTCTCCTCCCGATAACGTCGCGGCGCTCCGACCCAACGTGAGATATCCCACGCCGACGTCGTCCAGGAAGTGAAGCCGATCGCGGATTTCCCGCAGAATGCGGCTCGCGATCAGGGTCTCGCGGTCCGTCAGTTCCAGCGAGTCGAATAGCCGGACCGCTTCGGCAATCGGCAAGTTCACGTACTCGGAAATAGTCCGGCCTTTGACCCGCACCGCGCGGCTCTGCTGCTTCAGCCGCTCGCCCTGACACCCCGGACACGGGCGAAGCGCACGATACGGCTCGAGATTCTCCTGCTCCAGCCAGCTGCCATCCTCGTATCGCCGCCGCAGGTTCGGGATCAGCCCTTCGAAACCGGCGCCGAATGGATCCTTTTCGCGGGCTTTGGTCTTCTTGACCGCATCATCCGACCGTCGCACTGCGCCGAAGAACAGCAGCTCGCGGATCTTCTTCGAGAGTCTGCGGAACGGCAGATCGAGATCGATGTCGAACGTGCGGCTGAGCGTCTCGAGCGCCTCGCGAACGAGCTTGCGATCCCCCTTCGCCCACGGCGCAATCGCGCCATCCTTGAGCGACAGCGACTCGTCGGGCACCAGGCGCACCGGGTCGAAGTCGTAGACGGCCCCGAGCCCCTGACAATCCCCACAGGCGCCGTGCGGAGAGTTGAACGAAAAAGCCCGCGGCGTCATCTCGGGCATGCTGACGCCGCAGTAGGTGCAGGCCAGACGCCGCGAGAACAGCCGATCGCCGCCGTCGTAGGTGTTGATGACGACGATGTCGTCGGCGAGATTGAGCGCGATGTCGACCGATTCGGTCAGCCGCCGCTCGATTCCCGGCTTCAGGATGAGCCGATCGACGACGACGTCGATCGTGTGGTTCTTGCGGCGGTCGAGCTTGATGTCCTCGTCGAGCGAGCGCAGCTGACCATCGACGCGAACCTTCGTGAACCCGCGCGCGCGGAGCGCCGCAAGCTCCTTCTTGAACTCCCCTTTTCTTCCCCGGACGACCGGAGCGAGCACGTTCACCCGCTCTTCATTCGGCGAGAGCATCACGATGTCGATGATCCGCTCGAGTGACTGTGAGGCGATCTCGCGGCCGCAGAGATGGCAGTGGGGAACGCCGATATTGGCGAACAGCAGGCGCAGGTAATCGTAGATCTCGGTGACCGTGCCGACGGTGGAGCGAGGATTCGATCCGGTCGTCTTCTGCTCGATCGCGATCGCGGGGGAGAGACCGTCAATCAGGTCGACGTCGGGTTTCTCCATCTGCTCGAGAAACTGGCGGGCATAGGAGGAGAGCGACTCGACGTAGCGGCGCTGCCCTTCGGCGTAGATGGTGTCGAACGCGAGCGACGACTTACCGGAGCCGGAGAGGCCGGTGATGACGACGAGCTTGTCCCGCGGAAGCTCGACATCGATGTTTTTCAGGTTGTGGACGCGCGCTCCGCGTATCGCAATCCAATCGTGCGCCATCTCTTAGACCAGCAATTTCGGGGAGAGCCCAAAGGGTTGATTGTACCACTTCCCTCATGTCGGTCAGGAAGCGCTCCGAAGGCGGCTTCGACGATAGCCGTAGAGGAAATAGAGCGTCAGCCCGATCGCCAGCCACCAGCCGAAGCGAACCCATGCCTGAGCCGGAAGCCCGACCATTACATAGAGGCAGGCGACCGCGCCCATCACCGCGACACCCCAGACGAACGGCACTTTGAACGGTCGGGGACGGTCCGGATCCTTGTAGCGAAGCACGAGCACCCCAACGCAGACGATCGCGAACGCCGAGAGCGTGCCGATATTGGTCAGATCGTAAATCTCGTTCTCGTCGGCGACGAGGCTGCCGAGCGCCACGACGACTCCGGTGACGACCGTCGTGATGTGCGGCGTGCGGTACTTCGGATGGATCCGGGAGGCCCATTGCGGCAGCAGCCCGTCACGCGCCATCGCCATGAAGATCCGCGGCTGGCCGTACTGGAACACGAGCAGGACCGCGGTCAGAGAAACGACCGCGCCGAACGCCACGATCCAGCTCGCCGTGGTGAGCCCCGCGACCTCGAGCGCCCGCGCCAGCGGATCGGCCGCCTTGAGCTGATGGTACGGAACCAGCCCGGTCGCAACGATGCCGACGATCACGTAAATCACCGTGCAGATCGCGAGACCGCCAAGAATCCCGAGCGGCATGTTGCGCTGCGGATCCCGGGTTTCCTCGGCCGCCGTCGAGATCGCGTCGAATCCGATATAGGCGAAGAACACAATCGCCGCGCCCTGATGAATCCCGATCCAGCCATTGGGAGCGAAAGGCTTGTAGTTGGCCGGATCGATGTGCATCGCGCCGAGCACCACGAACAGTCCCAGGACGAGCAGCTTGACCACAACGATCACGTTGTTCGTGCGCGAACTCTCTCGAACGCCGATGTACAGCAGCCAGGTGATCGCCAGCACGATCAGGGCAGCCGGAATATTGACGAGGATCGGGATGCCTGCGAGACGCGGCGCCGACTGAATCAGGCCGTGGACCTCGGGATTGGAGCTCAAGAGGGCTGTGCGGTACCCGTGAGTGAGCCATGCGGGAAACTCGATTCCGAATCCCGACAGGAGTGACGTGAGATATCCGCTCCAGGCGATCGCCACCGCGATGTTGCCGACCGTGTACTCGAGAATCAGATCCCATCCGATGATCCAGGCGATAAGCTCGCCGAGGGTCGCATAGGAGTAGGCGTACGCGCTGCCGGCCTGGGGGATCATCGACGCGAGCTCGGCATAGCACAGGGCGGCCAGCGCGCACACCCCGCCGAGCAGGATGAAGGAAAAGATCAGCGCCGGTCCGGCGCCGTATCGAACCACCTCTCCGTTGGGCAGCACCTCGCCCGCGGCAGCGGTGCCGATCGACGAGAAGATCCCGGCGCCAATCACGGCACCGATCGCGAGCATGATCAGATCGCCCGCGCCCAGGACCCGCCTCAGCGAGTTCGGGCTCTCCGCCAGCAAATCAGCGATCGGTTTGCGCGCGAACAGTTGTCTCATGTTTCCGTGCGTCTACGAGGCGGGCGCGCCCGAAGGCTATCCGGTGCGAGAACGAGGATCAAGAGAGGGCCGAGGATAGCAGCCCACGGACCGGCACGTTGAGGCGGAAGGCTGTGTCCTGCGAGACCAGCACGAGCCCGCCCCGCGGATCGAACGCGAGGCCGATCAGATCGCCGCCAGCGATCACCTGCTGCGGCGGCTCCCGCCGATCCAGCCGAATCCGATAGACGCCGTTCCAGCCGGCGACGGCATCGACGACGTACAAACACGCCTGGTCGTCGAACGCGAGTCCCTGTGGACGCCCGAAGCCTTCCTGGAAGACTTGCACCTCGCCGTCCAGCGAGATGCGGTACACCGGATCGTGCGCCGAAAGCGTGGGAGCGGTCACGTAGAGCCAGCCGTCGGGCCCGAAGGCGAGGTGAAATGCCGCGACGCTGGCCGGGATGGTCGCCACGAGCCTGGCCCGTCCGCCCTCGACACGCAGGATCGATCCCGACCTGTCCCCGACATACAGCGCGTCGTCCTGACCGAAGGCGATACCGCACGCGACCCCGAGATCGGTGGCATAGGTCGAGACGTTGCCGTCGGGCGTGATTCGGTGAACGCTGCCGTCGAACCTGGAGGAGACGTAGAGCATCCCCTGGTTGTCGAACGCCATCGAAGTCGGGTTCGGAACCTCGCCGGCAAACGGCTCGCGCGTCCCGTCGGGACGGACGACGAACAGAGAGATGGGCGCCTGCTGACCGCGCGAGCCGCTGAACGTGACGTAGAGGTTGCCGTTGCGATCGAAGACCGGGCTATCGACGAGATGGAGCCCGGTCGCGAGCGGCGTCGCGACATCGATATATGCCGTTTCGCCAGGGGCACCCTCCAGGCGGACGGGGGTACGCCCTCCCTCGAGGCCCGCCGGCACGATGACCGAGATTGACTGAGCCGACACGCGCGTCGCGCGGGCCGGCAGTCCCCCGATGTGTACCTGCGCGGGCGGGTCCACCTGGAAGCCGTCGCCGGAGAGCTGAACCTGACTCCCCTCGACAGCCCACAAAGGCTGAACGGCGGTTATGCGGGAAGACGTCGTGACGGCGCTCATCGCGATGGGATTGCCACGGAACAGGGAGACAGGATCTGCCCCAGCCCAGCGTTCAGGGCCAGAGCAGTCCCGTCAATTGTGGCACTTTTGACTTTTTGCACAATCCCGAGGCGACGAAACCTGGTGAGGAGACCGGGCAGGCCGACCGAGCGAGAACGTCAGCTCTCGTCGAGCTCCATGTTCCAGTAGAAGTAATCCCGCCAGCTGTCCGGAGCGTTGTGGAGACCCACGGTAATCCGGATTGCGGGCGCCCGCTCGGGTCGCTTTGGAACTCGGATCAGGTGCATGCCCGCTTCCGAGGGGGTGCGGCCTCCCTTGCGGCGGTTGCACGAGACGCAGCAGGTTACGATGTTTTCCCAATCTTTCCGGCCGCCCTGGGCGACCGGCACTACATGATCGAACGTCAGGTCCTGGGTCGGGAAGGCATCTCCGCAGTACTGGCAAGCATGATTGTCGCGTGCGTAGATGTTGGCCCGTGAAAACGGCACATAGTCGATGTTGCGCTTGATCTTGATATAGCGCAGCAGGCGAATGACCGAGGGAAGTCTGAACTTGAAAGAGGGCGACCGGACTTCACGCTCGTACGAAGAGATAACCTCGACCTTCCCCTGGCACCACAGGGTTACTGCTTTCTGCCAGTGGACGACCTTCAAGGGCTCGTACGTCGCGTTCAAGAGGAGCGTCTGCTCCATAAGCCTGAGTTATTGTGCACGATGAGGCCACAAACTGTCAATGTTTGCAGGGGCTTACGGGCATATGTGGGTTCGGATGGGGTCCCCGATTGCAAGCAAATTCGGTTGGCAGGTCTCGTCCCGCGGCGGCTCCTCCGCCGCCCCTGTGCGTCCTCTTGCCTGGGACGAATGGCCGGCCGGTCAGGGAAGGCGTCTCGCGCCGAGGAATCGCGAAGCCCAGTAGGGAGCCGTCAGGGACTCGACGCGCACGACCCCTGAGGAGCTGGGGGCATGGACGAACTCGGACTCCGATATCGCGATCCCCACATGGGACGGCCCGGTCGATGTCGTGCTGAAAAACACGAGATCGCCGGGGGTTCACGCCGCGGGGACCCACTTCGGCGCCGACCAGGAACTGCTCCGACACGGTTCGCGGCATGAACTGCCCCTGCTGCCCGAACACGTACTCGACGAAACCGCTGCAGTCGAACCCCGAAGGCGTGTTCCCCCCGTCACGGTAAGGTGCCCCGCGCAGTGACAGGGCTGTGCCGACCAGAACAATCGCAGACGGCGCGGCGGGCGCCGCCGAATCGGGTTCGGGCGCGGGAACCGGTGCTGCTGCTGGTCGCGGAAAAGGCTGTGGGGTCGCGCCGGTGGAAGCGCAGCCGCTCACGACAAAGGCAGAGAGGCTGATCGAGAGCAGGAGGCAGCGGCGCATCGGGTCACATATCGGACGACACGCCCGCGCCCGTTAAGCAGCGCGGTGCGCGCCCTTCCGGGTGAGGCGGCGGCTGGTCAGCTCGGTGAACTGCCGCATCTGCAGGTCGTCCTCGGTATAAAGGATCGGCTGCGTCGGCGGTTTCATCGGTTCGACGCGAACGGCCGGGTCGACCGTCGGCATTTTCACCGCCTGCATGTAGCGCTGGGGGAATGACGGGAAATTCTTGAACGTCGTTGCGACGACACCGGCGTGCCACGCAGTCAGAGCGGCGAAATCATGCTGCAGGAAATCGTACAGCGACGGGTCAGGATTCGACGCCAGATACGCATTCACCATCTCCGCGACTTCCTGGTAGAAACCCGGACCATGCGAACGCGGAGAATCGGTGCCGTCCGCGCGAATCAGTTTGCGGATTCCTGCGGCGTCGGGATCGACGTGATAGAGCTCGTGCACGACCGTGTCGAGCTTCGCCAGCCACGCCGGAGCGCCGGGAGAGTACAGATCCGATTTTCTCGAGCCCTCGAGTGTCTGATCGCAGAAGCGCGGAAGGACGAACGAAATCAGATACTTGATCTTGATCTTGCTGATCCGGACCTCTGGTGATTTCGTGACGAACCACTCCGAGCGTCGCGTCAGCTGCCCAGTTGCTCTATCTCTCCAGAAGTAATACCCGGGCTCGCTCTCAGGAAGAGTCAGGCAATGACAGGTCGCGAAGGCTCCGTCCGCATCAGAACGGCCGAAGCGGCCGAAGACGAGGACTTCCTTGAGGTCGATGAAAGACAGCCGTGGAGTTCGTCGGCAAATGTCTTCCATCAACAGCGCGATGCGCTCGGTATAGTTGATCATCGGAGACACGCCGAACCGACAGCAATGCGGGCGCTGGCCGGCTCGCGTCCTAGCCGCTTCAAGAGAGGGAGCTATATGAAGCAGGAAACAGTGGTCGACTATACGCGGATTGAGCAAGAATGTCAACGTCAAGCTGCGTTAAAAGGCAGAGCTATTAGGGACTTAGCAGCAGGGTGGCTTTTCGCAGGGCTTCGCCTGGACCGGTGAGGTCGGCGGCACGGTTTCGCCGGGGAGCACTGGCGGAAGCCCAGATTCGGGGAGGGAGGGCACAGCCTCAAGGTCACGCGGTACAGCAGGCTCGGCAGGGCTGGCCGCCGGCACCTGACCAGCTTCTGCCACAGCCGGAGGCGGGACCACGGCCCCCATGCGTCCCATGATCATTTGCTGGCGACGCCGGAGCCGGGCGCTCGGGCGACTTGGATTGAGGAGCCGGGGATTGACCAGCGCCGCAGCGAGTAGTGCCCCTTCGGATGGCCCGAGCTCAGACGCCGACTTTCCAAAGTGGCTCCGCGCCGCCGCCTCGGCCCCATAGATACCATCTCCCCACTCGATGACGTTCAGGTAGAGCTCGAGGATTCGCTGCTTGGTGAGACCGGCTTCGAGCCGGCGCGCGATCATGATCTCCCGCACTTTGCGGATGGGATTCTTGGACGGCGAGAGGTACAGGTTCTTGGCCAGCTGCTGGGTGATCGTGCTCGCCCCGCGCGCGAATTCCATTCGCTCGATGTTCACCTCCATCGATTCCCGGAGCTGTTCGAAATCGACTCCCTCGTGCTGCCAGAACTTGCCATCCTCTGCCACGAGGACCGCCTTCGACAGATGCGGCGAGATGCGGCCGTAACTCACCCACCGCTGCACGCGGCGCGGCTGCTGTCCGCGGCTGCGCGCCTCGCGGGCACGAAGCTCCATGAACGCGGTAGTTTCGGGATTGGCCGTTGCGAGAGGGCGGACGTCGGGCAGCGTCAGATAGAGGTAGATCGCGTAGCCGAATGCGACCGCGGCGGCTACCGTCGCGGCACGCGCCAGCTTCCGCACCGTCTTGCGCCTGCTCATCCAACGCCAGTTTACGCCCTCGTCCGCGGCGCGTGGGGATTCGGCCTTCCCACGACGATCTTGATGCGGTCGCCAGGCTTGGGCGGCTGGCTCGGCTCGCAGTTGTTCATGATGGCGAGGGTCGACGCTTTCGGCCGAAGCGTGCCACGCGGGTGTGACGAAAAAGAAAAGGGCGGAGGAAGCACCTCCGCCCTTCAACGTGCCACGTGCCGACGTGCTGGCTAGTGAATCAGGCCGCCCCACACCGACTTGGCGCGCCGCCAGTCGTCGTTGAGGATCGTCCAGAGCGTCTGATCCAGGTACTCGCCGTTGCGGAGGAACGATTTCCGCAGGACGCCTTCCTGGACCGCACCGACCTTGCGCAGCGCACCGTTGCCGCGGCCGTTCGCGACCGCGGCCCGTGCCTCGAGTCGATGCGCGCCGATTACGTCGAACGCGAAGTCCACGACCATCTTCGCGCCGTCCAGGAACACGCCGGTGCCCCAGAACGCGGAGCCGAGGGCGAATCCCCATTCGGCGGTCGCGAATCCGGGCTCGAGCTGGCGGACCTGGAAAATCCCGATCGCGGTATCCATCCCATGAGGCACGACCGCAAAGCAGACGTAATTGCCTGCCGCGCGCTCACGATGCGTCCATGCGATGAATCGCTCGAAGCCTTCGACCGTGGTCGGCGGCGGCGAAATGAATCGCGCCACTTCGTCGGTCGAGAGCATCGCGAGGAGCGAAGGCGCGTCCGAGAGGCGCAGCTCTCGAAGCGTCGCCATCGATCCCGTCATCACCGGCAGCGACTGCCGCCAGTCCGTCGTCGTCGCTCCGCGCGCGCCGCCGAGGGCGGACTGCACGTCGACAAGAACCTGGCCGTCGCGGTATGGCATCTTTTCCATGATTAGAAGCCTCCGCCCAGGATTCCCGTCACTGAGGAGGTGACGGTGTTGGTCAACGGTTGAACAGTCGGCTCGATGGGCACCTGCACCGGCTCCACGCCGAACAGGCTCTCCCAGACCGTGTTGTCGAAGTTCGCCGGTTCCGCGTCCGGATCGTCGAAGAGGGGTGTCTCTTCACCGGAGTTGCCCCAGGTCATGTTGTCGCTCTCCGAAGCCGTGCCCCAGACGATGTTGTCGACATCGCCGTTGGTGCCCCACACGATGTTCTCGGCGAACTCGGCGGTGCCCCAGACGATGTTGTCGTTGAGACCGCCCACGCTGGTGCCCCACACGATGTTCTCGCAGTCAGCACCGTCGCAGTCCGTACCCCACACGATGTTGTCGTCGCCGTCGGCGGTACCCCAGACAATGTTGTCATCGTCGAAGCTCGTGCCCCAGACGATGTTGTCCCCATCGTCATCGAGCACGGTGCCCCAGACGATGTTGTCCTCGCCCAGCGCATCGAAGGTGCCCCAGACGATGTTGTCGTCATCGCCACCGAACAGCGTGCCCCAGACGATGTTGTCGCCGTCGCCGTCGAGCACTGCACCCCAGACCGTGTCGCGCTCGAAGGCATTCGCATTCGGACGAATGGTCCCGCCCGTCACGCGATGGTTGCCCCAGAGGATCTGCTTGCTCCACGAGCTCGGCATGCTGAGACGCGAACCAGGCTGCGCCGTCCGATAGAACCTGGCGAGCTGAACCGCGCCACGCGTGTTCAGGAAGCCCGCTCCCTGGGTCAGCGCGTCATATCCGGGGTACCGCTGCGCGGTGTACTGAACGATCGCCTTCACCATGTTCGGCGTCAGCGTCGGGTTCGCCTGCAGCATCAGCGCAACCGTGCCCGTCACGACCGGCGCCGCCATGCTGGTTCCGGTCAGGCTCAGATACGGCTTGTACGAACCGAAGAGCGTTCCCTTCAGCAGGTAGTCGATCTTCGTCGCATACATCAGGCTGGCGGGATCCGAGAGGGAGACCGTCCCTGTGCCCGGCGCCACGACGTCCGGCTTCGCCTCGAAGTCGATCGCCGTCGGTCCGCGCGAGCTGTACAACGCCATGGCATCGTCGCTACGGCTGACAGTCCCGTTGTGCGTGGACGCACCAACGGTCAGCACCCACGGCGCGTTGCCCGGTGCCGTGATGCCGCCGTACTGCACGTGACCCGCGGCGTTCTTGCCGAGATTGCCCGCCGCCGTCACGACCACCACGCCGGCGTCAACCGCGCGTTTGGCTGCCAGCGTCAACGGGTCCGTTTGATAGGACTCCGTCACGGCCGCGCCAACCGACAGATTGATGACGCGAATGTTGTGGGCGCCCTTGTTGGCGATGACCCAGTCCAGCGCGGCGATGACATTGCTGATCACCCCGCGGCCGTTCTGGTCCAGCACCTTCAACCCGATCAGGTGAGCCGCCGGCGCGACGCCCGCGCGCGCGCCGAACGAATCCAGGCCGTTTCCGGCGATGATGCCGGCGACGTGGGTCCCATGGCCATTGTCGTCGTAACGCGTGCTGCGGCCGTTGACGAAATCAACGAACACTGCGGTCCGCTGTCCCGCCAGCGTGCGCACGAGACTTGACGATCCCTGATATGTCAGATCGTCGTGGTATGCGGTGATGCCGGAGTCGATGACCGCGACACCGATGCCGGCGCCGTTGTAGCCGAACTCCGATTGTACGGCGCGAGCGCCGACGGTAACCGCCGCGCGGTTCAGCTCGCCGCCCGTGGGCCGATCGTGATGGAGGCTCAGAATCTCCGACCGCTCCGCCAGCTTTTCGAGCGCAGCGTTCGAGATTTCGATCACCTGTCCATTGATTGATCCGAGGCGCCGACCCAGCTTGCCGCCGAGCTTTTTCACTTCGCTCGACGCGTCAGCGCCCGGCTTTATCCTGATGATCACGCGGGACGTGCCATGCTTCCCCGCACGCTCGCTCAGCGTCTTGTCGAGTTTCTTGTGGTCGCCGCCGTGGCCGCTGCCTTTGTTGCTCCCTTTGTTGCTGCCACTGCTTGCCAATCCCGGCGCCGCAAGTCCAACAATCAGGGCCGCGGCCAGCGCGGCCCTAGTTATCTTGCCATTCCATCGAATCACGACTGCTTTTCCTTTCGCTACTGGTACCTCCCGCAGCAGCGGGAGCGAGCACGGTCTGAACGGTCCGATACCTGCCGGTCGCTGCCGGCAGTGGGTCTGAAAAAGCCTGACGGTCCTTACGGTCCGATTCCACCTGTATGAAGTCGGGTGCGATAACCCCTCAGTGAACGACCGCCGCCCCCCACACGGCCTTCGACTGGCGCCAGTCCTGGCGCAGAATCGACCAGAGCACCTGGTCGAGGTACTCGCCGCGGCGGAGGAAGCTGCGGCGAAGAATGGCTTCCCTCACGGCGCCAACCTTCGCGAGCGCTCCGCTGCCGCGACCGTTCAACAGGGCGGCGCGCGCTTCGAGCCGAGCGATGCCCACCGTCTCGAACGCGAACTCGATCGTCAACCTCGCCGCATCCATGAAGACTCCTGTTCCCCAGAATGCCGAGCCAATCGCAAAGCCCCATTCGGCGGTGCCGGTCGCAGGATCGACCGATCGGACCTGAAAGATCCCGATCGCCGTGTCAAAGCCTCGAGGCACTACGGCAAAGCACACATACCGTCCGGCAGCGCGTTCCCGGTGCGTCCAGGCGATGAACCGTTCGAACGCCTCGACCGTCGTCGGTGGCGGCGATATGAATCGCGCCACTTCGTCCGTCGTGAGCAGCTCGAGCAATGCGGCTGCGTCAGAGAGCCGCAGCTCGCGGAGCGTCACCTTGCCCGCCGCCAGGACCGGCAGCGCCATGCGCCAGTCGCTCGTGACGACTGCGGGCGGGCTCGTCATGCGGGTTTCCATCAACTGTGTTGCCAGCGCCATGATTCAGTCCATCTCCACGCAAGATCGAACGTTAGTCAGCGGACGACCTTCGTCGCGGTTCCCCACACGATGTTGTCGTCATCGGCAGTTCCCCACACGATGTTGTCGTCGTCCAGCAGCGATCGCAGCGTCCCCCACACGATGTTGTCCTCGTCCACGAGCGTCCCCCAGACGATGTTGTCGTCATCCGAGGTGCCCCAGACGATGTTGTCGTCTTCCCAGGTGCCCCACACGATGTTGTCGCCGTCCCACGTGCCCCACACGATGTTCTCTTCGGTCAGGCCTTCGGCAGTGCCCCACACGATGTTCTCGTCTTCGGTCATCAAGCCGATGACCCGGTTCTGCCAGACCAGTTCGGCCGCCCACACCCTCGACGTGCCCCAGACGATGTTGTCGAACTCGGCCGCGGTGCCCCACACGATGTTGTCGTCCTCGCCAAGCGCCGTGCCCCAGACGATGTTGTCGTCCCACTGCGCGCCGTTGAACGACAGGGCGTCCGTGCCCCAGACGATGTTGTCGTCCCACAGGAGTGCCTGGGACCACGGGATCATCGCGCCGCCGAGCGGCGTCACCGGCGCCGGCGTCGCACGAAGCCACGGCGACCCGACGGGCATGTCGGTGTTGATGGCAAGCGCCATGACGAGAGCGCCGCGAGCGTTGATCTCTCCCGTGCCCTGAGTCAGTGCGTCGTACGGGTCACCACCCGATTCGTCGAGCTGGAACGCCGTGTACTGGAGAACAGCCTTGAGCGCGTTCGGCGTGAGCTCGGGAGCGTCACGATTCACCGCGCGACTGGCCTGCAGGACCAGCGACGCGATCCCCGAGGTCACGGCCGCGGACATGCTCGTGCCGCTCAGGCGGCCGAAATTGCCCTCGCCGGGCCCTGACGTTTCCTTCAGGTGCGGAAACAGGACGAAGAGCGAAGAGAAACGCGGCGCGTCGGACATGAGGCCGACGCCGGGCGCGACAATGTCCGGCTTCGAGAAGCCGTCGAACCATGTCGGTCCGCGCGAGCTGAACGCGGCGACCTGGTCATCGCTGATTGTCACCGTGTTGTTCGTGTCGACCGCGCCGACCGTGATCGCCGACGGTGCGTTGCCGGGCGACGTGATGCCCGCGTATCCCGGCTCCCCCTCGGCGTCCAGCCCCACGTTCCCCGCGGCCGTCACCACGACGATGCCGGCACTGACCGCCTTTTCGACGGCCCTGACGAGCGGGTCGGTGGACGCAGGTTCGTAAATCGGGTGCCCGATCGACAGGTTGATGATGTCGATCTTGAACGCACCAGGCGCCGAGCTCCGTTTGTTGGCGACAATGAACTCGAGGGCTTTCACGACGTCGCTGACCCGGCCGCGGCCTTCGTCATCGAGCACTTTGAAGCCGTACAGCGATGAGCCGGGCGCCACTCCCTCGAATTCCTTGTCCGACTCGAATCCGGTGCTGGCAATCAGGCCGGCGACGTGGGTGCCGTGCCCGTACTCGTCATGCGGCCGTGTCACGATGCCGTCGCGCGTGAAATCCCAGAACCCTGCGATGTTGGGGAGCAGGTCTTTCGTATCGTCGATTCCCGAATCGACGACCGCGACGTTGATGCCGTGGCCCTTGAATGGAACGACCGTCAGGCCAAGCGTCTCGCGCAGCACATCGACGCGGGCGGCCTTCCTTCTTGAAAACCGGTCGCCGCGGCGCGAGTCCCGGCGGTACTGAGAGCCGAGCGACCGGACTTCGGCATCCGACGAGACTGACAGAACGGAAGGATCCGCCTCGAGCGCCGCGAGATCTTCGCCATGAAGGTCGACCGTCAGGGCCTCGAGCGAGGGATGTTCGGCCTGGATTGCGTCGCCGTGCGATTGCAGCAGTTGTTTGAGCGCGAGACGGGTGCCCGGGCGTGCCTGAATAATGACCCGATGGACGGTGCCCTCGCGGTGTGCACGGCGCAGGACCTTATCGAGCTTGGAGCCTCGCTCCGCAGAGGCCGGCATCGCGGTCGCGAGAAGGCACAGCGCGAGCCCCACGATGGGAGCGAATTGACGGGGGAACCAATTCATGGCGGACCCCAGCAGAGCAAGGCCAGGGCCACCACGGCAGGGCTTGAACCAGTTTCTGTTAACTCATTGCAAAAATGAGGTTTATGTCTGCTGAACTTGCCCGAACCGCACAGACCGTTTCCGCTCACGATGCTCCGTTGTGGAACATCTGAACTGGTCCTGGTTTCAAGTTTGGCGCTAAATCATTGGACTATCTGTTTAGTCTCGCAGGCTGTTCCATTCTGAGTCAGACGTGCAGGGATGGAACACCTGGATGTCGCCGTAACTTACGGTCGTACTTAGACTTACGAAAACGTTCCGGCGTGTGGCCCCTCGGCGGCCGGAACCGCGGTCACCAGATGGAGAGCCAGGACGGTCAGGACGATGGCCCCGGCCGGAGCCATCAACCAGGGGGCAGAGAGAAGGGCCCCCGCCTGCCAGGCATCGCGGAGCATCACCCCCCAAGTTGCTGTAGGTAGAGGAAATCCAAGACCGACAAAAGACAGCGTGGCCTCGGTCAGCACGAACGCCGGCACCAGCATGGTCCAGATCGACGCCACGAACGTCGCGGTCGCCGGGAGCAAATGACGTAGCAGAATTCGCAACGGCCCGGCCCCCATGGCCTTTGCAGCTTCTGCGTACTCCTTCCGGCGCTCGGCGGACACGATCGCGCGCACACCGCGTGCGGGCACGGGCCAGCCCGCTGCCGCCAGGAGCAGCGTCAGGACGATGAAGACCTGGCGTGGGGTCAGGACGAGCGGCAGGGCGGCTCGAATGGCGAGCACCACATACACCGCTGGAAGCACCAGGACGAAATCCGCGACGGCCATCAGCAGCCGATCGAGCCGCCCGCCGGCGAATCCGGCGGCGCCGCCAATCACAATCCCGATCAAGAGCGCGCCGATTGACGCGGTCAGTGAGACGCCGAGCGAGAGCCTGGCCCCATGAAGGAGACGAGCCAGAACGTCCCGGCCCAGGGCATCTCCACCGAGCGGCAGCCAGGGACCATTCGATTCGTCAATCGAGGCGATCGTGCCGTTGACGAACCAGTCGATCGGGATCGGATGCTGCCGGTCCTCAGCGTAGCGCCGCTCGAGGCGATCAACCAGACGAAGCGGATATATGAAGGGTCTCCGGAATTCGCCGCTGGCGCCGACCAGTCGCGGCCGCATCGGCGGAGCGTTCTCATGATCTTCGAAATGCTGACCGGGCGAATGAGGGGTCAGCGCCGGCGCGCCCGCCGCGGCAATGACAATCATCGAGAGAAGAACTGCGCCGGTCTTTCTCGACGCGTCCATCACGACACCTCGAGCCGTGGGTCGATCGCGGCGAGCAGGATGTCGGAGAGCAGGATGCCCATCGCGAGAAACGCCGCACCCGTCGCGGCGCAGCCGGCGACGAGATTGGCGTCGCGGCCGATCAGCGCGTCGTACATCAGGCGCCCGAGCCCGGGCCAGGTCATCACGTACTCGACCACGAACGAACCGCTGATCAGGGCGCCGATCATGATCCCGTAGACCGCGATAACCGGCTTCAACGACAAACGGAAGGCGTGCCGCCAGACCACCCGCCGCATGGGGAGGCCGCGGGCACGGGCGGCGATGATCGACGGATCGGACAATGCATCCCCGATGGCCCGGGACTGCAGCCGCTCGAGCGCCGCGGCAAAGGGCAGCGCGAGCGCAATGACCGGCAGGACGACGTGACGGATGCTCTCGAGGATTGATCCCGAAGAGGGCGGACCGCCGACGGGGAGCCACCCCGTTCGTGACGCCAGCACCAGCAATGACAGTGACAGCACCATCGGCGGCACAGACAGCGTGACGATCGCCGCCGCCCGCACGGCACTCGCCATCGCGCCCCGTCGTCTCGTGCCCGTGAGGATCCCGAGCGGGATCCCGAGCGTGGTCGCGACCACCAGGGCCACGATGCCGATGAGCGCGCTCTGTCCGGCACGTTCGGCGATCAACGATGAGACCGAGCGGCCGGCATGAGCGGTTGATTCCCCCCAATCGAGACGAACGGCGTGCATCACCCAGTCGACATACTGGCGATGGATGGGTCGATCGAGGCCGAGACGGTGTCGTTCGGCGGCGACCCTGGACGGATCCGCCTCGAAGGTGGAGAGATGGTCGCCGGGCGCCAGCCTGGCGAGAATCAGCGCCGCCGAGGCGACCACGATCACAAGGGCGAGGGCCCACAGTGAACGGCGCAGAATGAAGAGGAGAAAGGGGCGGCCCACAGTGAGGTTTTCGGCCGCGTCGCCCGGGCGCGTTACCGGCCGCCTCGAGGCCCGGTCACGGCGAGCGTATCGGCGCTCCAGAGCAGTTGGGGAATCAGATTCGCCGGCGCCACATTCGTGACCCGCGGTGCGAACGCGACGGTGACCTTCGGGGCAGCGAAGTAGATGGCCGGGAGGTGCTCGCCGAATACACGCTGCACTTCAGCGAAGATCTTCTGGCGTTCGCCAAGATCGGACGCCGCGATCTGCTGCCGCATTAGATCATCGATGCGGGCCTCCCACTCCGTCGCCGGCTTGCTCTGGTTCGGGTTCCAGAAGTGGGTGGTCCCAGAGCTGAGCCAGAAGTCGAGACTCATCGCGGGGTCCGTCGAGCTGGCCTGGAAGCCATGGTAGATGCTGTCGTAATCGGCGCTCAACCATCGCTTGATGATGGCAGGGGGATCGAGGCCCACCACGTCCAGACCCACCCCGAGGCGACGGAACTGTTCCTGAAGAACCGCGACCGAGCGCTCCCTCGTCGTGTGCCCCGACTGCACCAACACCGAGAATCGGTACTGGTCTGCGGTTCGCGTCTTCGAGCTGGCCATCGCCGTCTTTGTCGGTGAGACCGGCGGCGGCGAGAAGCTGGCGCGCCTTCGCAGTGTCGAACGGATACGTCGGCGCGCTCGACGAGTACCAGGTCCGATTGCCCGAGGTGACCGGTCCGAACACCGGCACGCCGGCGCCGAGAAACACAGTGTTCGCGAATGCCTGCCGGTCGACGCCGTACGACAATGCCTGCCTGAACTCCTTGGTCCGCAGCCATGGCTTCGGATCAGACGCGCCAGCCGGCTTGAGGTTGAACCAGAGCAGGTTCGGATCGATCGCCACGCCGACGTCGAGGAGCTTCAGCCGGCCCTGGTCCGTCAGAGCCTTGAATCGGGCGTAGTCATCGGGGCGAATGTCCGCGTTGGACATGAGGTCCGTGGCTCCGGATTCGAGCCGGAGCGCCTCGGCGTTCTGCTCGGGAATCAATTCAACGGTCAGCTTGTCGAGGTACGGCAGCTGCGTCCCGTCGTCGGCGCGGCGCCAGTAGTGCGGGTTCCGCGTGAAAACCATCCGCTGTCCCGCGACATGTTCACTCATCACGAACGGGCCAAGACCGACGATGTCGGACAGTGCCGTCGCGGCCGTCCAGGCGTTCTCGATCGTCCCCGCGTTGAAGGCCGCCTCCAGCTTGTGCTTCGGCAGGATGGGCAGGGTGTCGAGCATTCTGATCCCTGGCGCGAACGGCTCTGGAAAGCGAACGACGATCGTCTGCGGATCCGGCGAGCTCACCTCCAGCGGTTTCCCCGCAACCTTGAGCGCCGGGCCGAGGACACTCCGCGGCTCCTCGTCGTAAGCAACCGCGAACGAGAAGAGCACGTCGGCGGCGGTCATGGAGACACCGTCGGAAAACTTGAGGCCCGGTCGCAGCCGGAGGACGTAGGCGCCGTCGGATGATTGCTGCCAGCTTTCCGCGAGTGCCGGTTCGAGCGCATCCGTGGCGCGATTGACACGGACCAGCCGCGCCTGCGTGAGTAGTGACAGCAGATCGCCGGGAGCGCTCAGCTCGAAATATCGGTTGTAATTCCTGGGGGCGCTCCGCAGAGAGGCGACCAGCTCCCCGCCGCGGACGGCGGCGCGTCCCGTTGTTGACGACGTCTCGCGGCGACAGGCCAGACTGGCGAGTCCGATCGCCAGCAACACGCCGCACACGAGAGGAGGTTTCGGTCTGATGGCCACTTCTGAGCCCACCGGCCAATTTATTGGCCGCGAAAGGAAATGCCCAAGTTACGGGGTTTTCGAGAGGGTAAGGCCTACCCGGCAGACCGCCCCGGCCATTCAGCCAATAGGTTGGCCACCCACCCATCCGGACGCCCGCCGGGTTGATACCGCATCGTAGCCGCAATCCTCATCAAGTGGCAACAGGAGTTCCATGGAGTCACTTCGTGACCGCTTCTGTTTTTACGACATGAGCAGAGTGTCGCACCGATCTCGGGGTGGCACATCCCGTGCTCAATGGAGGCGCGTTCACTCCCCACAATTTCCGGTTGCACTGAAAGCCGTTTCACGAACATCGGGCTGTTTATGAATCACACCTCGACCCCTGGTTTCGCTACTGTCGTCTGGCGGTTGTTCTGCGTCGCGATCTGCCTCCTGATAGCCGTCGCTGCCGATGCGGGTCCCCGGCGGGCGAAGTTGTCGAAAGACCTGGCGGATCGACTGGCGTCGCGGAACACCGAGAAGACGAGCGTCATCATCAAATCAAAGGGGATCAGGCCCGCATCGCCGCGATCGCGGAGCGCCATGGGGGCCGGGTGAAGAAGCAGCTCCGAGGCATGTCGGTCGTGGAATTCTCCGGCCAGGCGCTCGACGCGGTCAGCCAGGATCCCGAGGTCGATCATCTCTCCGGTGACGTGCCCGTCCGCCGGCTGATGGCGGTGACGGCGGAAACGGTGGGCGCCGACCAGGTGTGGAGCGGTGCCGCCGCGGGGCTGGCTGGCTACACCGGCAAGGGCATCGGGGTCGCGGTCATCGATTCCGGCGTGGCTTCGCACAAATCGATTCGCGATCGGATCGTCGCGAGCTATGACTTCACCGGCGGCGGGGTGAGGGACGAGCTCGGCCACGGCACGCATGTCGCCGGCATCATCGTCGGCGACCAGGATTCCGGATATCCCGGCATCGCGCCCGGGTCGCACATCGTCAGCCTCAAAGTCCTGAACGGCGACGGATCCGGGGAAACGAGCGATGTGATTTCGGCGATTCAGTGGGCGGTCGACAACCGCGCCCGCTACAACCTGCGCATCATCAACCTATCGCTCGGTCATCCAGTGTTCGAAAGCTATCGTGACGATCCGCTGTGCCAGGCGGTGCAGCTCGCGGTGGACGCAGGAATGGTGGTGGTTGCAGCGGCGGGCAATTTCGGGAAGACAGCGGACGGCCGGTCGGTCATCGGCGGCATCGTATCCCCCGGCAACTCGCCCGCAGCCCTGACCGTGGGGGCGTCGAACACGCTCGGGACGGTGCAGCGTTCGGACGACGTGATGGCAAGCTACAGCTCACGCGGACCGACGGCAATCGATGGCTTGCTGAAGCCGGAGCTCGTGGCGCCGGGTAACAAGGTCGTGGCAGCCGCGGCGCAGGGCGCCTCCCTGCCGAAGACGTATTCGGAGCGAGTGGTGTGGGGCCAGGGAGCCGAGGCGTTCATCGAGTTCAGCGGCACGAGCATGGCCGCGGCCGTGGTTTCGGGGGCGGCGGCGCTGGTGCTGGATGCCAACGAGTCGCTGACGCCGGCGGATGTGAAGCTCGCGCTACAGGTCACCAGCAGCAGGCTGCCCGGCGCGGGGCTGATTGAGGCGGGTGCGGGCTTGGTGAACGTCGCGGCTGCGGTCGGGCTGGTTACGGGGAGCACCAATTTCAGAACCACGCGGGATTGCTCGGGCGGACAGTTCTTCGTGCACGGTGACACCGGCCCGCCTTTGGCACGGAAGTCAACGGAGGACGCTGCATTACGCTCTGGCGCCACACCATCGTCTGGGGCGACACCATCGTCTGGACTGACAGCATCGTCTGGACGCGACAGCATCGTCTGGGGCGACACCATCGTCTGGGGCGACACCATCGTCTGGGGCGACACCATCGTCTGGGGCGACACCATCGTCTGGGGCGACACCATCGTCTGGGGTGACACCATCGTCTGGGGTGACACCATCGTCTGGGGTGACACCATCGTCTGGACTGACACCATCGTCTGGACTGACGATAACCAGTCCAGCGGATAGACCGATACTCAATTTCTCAACGCAGCTTCTCGATACAACTTTTCTCTCAGGAGCACACATCATGCGCATCATTGTTTGGACCGAGTAGTCGCATCGCAAATAACTAACGCAATCAGCTCCGGCCATGAAGCCCCACGCTTCATGGCCTTTTCGCCTATATGCCATCGACTTTCGCATCGTTGTCTAAACCAGCCAGAGCGTATGTCGCCCTGGTGGTTTGCGCTGGCACGGCGACGATTGCTCACTCGCTTTACACGCTGATCCAACAGCCGATTGGCTGGAGTTGGCTAATCCTCGCAGTACTTACCCTCGTCAGCGGATCCGCGACTATCAGACTCCCCTCTCTACCAGCAACAATTTCGGTTTCGGAGACATTCGTATTCACGTCAGTTCTGTTGTTTGGCTCAGCCGCCGGAACGATGACAGTAGTGCTCGACGCACTGGTAATCTCACTTTGGGCGTACAAGCGCAAGCGCCAGCCACTCTACAAGTCAGCCTTCAACGTCTCCGCCCTAGCATTCACGATATGGCTTGCGTCACAGTTCTTCTTTCTCCTGTCAAATACGGCTCCACTTGTACTAAACCCAGAACAGGAGGTTCAACTTCGACGTATTTTTCTACCGCTGATTGCTTTCACGATTGCCTATTTTTCTCTAAACAGCTGGATCATAACAATTGCGATCGCTCTAGAACGACACTTACCGCCATTCAAGATTTGGCGCGAGAATTTTGTCTGGGTTTCGTTGAATTACTTCGGCGGTGCTTCCGTCGCAGCTCTTCTCGTGAGTTACACGAAAGATCTTGATTTCACCTACTTGGCCGTAATTGTTCCGTTGTTAATTGTTTTATATTTTACTTTCTCGACTTCGATGGGTCGCGTAGAGGACGCCAATCGTCACTTGAGTCAGCTCAACTCGTTGTACATGTCAACGATTGAGACCCTGGCTATGGCCATTGACGCCAAGGACCAGATTACACATGGCCACATTCGCCGTGTTCAAACCTACGCTATTGGCTTAGCTACGAAAATGGGCGTAACGGATTCTTCGCTCATACGCGCGATTGAAGCTGCCGCGCTGCTTCATGACATGGGAAAATTGGCCGTCCCTGAATACATACTGAACAAGCCTGGGCCATTGACGCCGGCGGAGTTTGAGAAAATGAAACTCCATGCTAGCGTAGGAGCCGACATCCTTTCAGCGATCGACTTCCCTTATCCTGTCGTTCCAATCGTTCGTCACCACCACGAAAACTGGGATGGCACCGGGTACCCTGATGGTATCGCGGGCGCAGACATCCCGATTGGAGCAAGGATTCTTTCTGTTGTCGATTGTTTCGATGCACTTACATCAGATAGGCCCTATCGGCCCAGACTATCGGATCGCGATGCTCTGCGGATCTTAATGGAGCGCCGAGGCACCATGTACGACCCGATCGTTGTAGACATGTTTGCGCAGGTACACAATGACATTGCGCCGAGTTTGTCGCCTTCGACGCCGGCGACGCCGCTACGTGCAATTACCGACGCGGCAGTTAGCGCGCCGCCGGCTTCCATTCCCATAGGTTTTGACAATATCTCCGGTAGCACTGAGGAAATGCTGACGCTGTTTAGCCTTGCAAGAGGGCTAGCGTCGCTTAGCTCATTGCAAGACGCAGGTGACGTTATCTCCAAACATCTGCGTCGACTAATCCCCTCTTCGCTGTGTGTGTTCTACATCTACGAACGAGAATCTGACGAGCTAGTGGCGGCTCATGCTTCTGGCGAGAGCGCGGGAGTTGTGACCGGGTTCCGTATTGGTACCGGCCAGCGCCTGAGCGGCTGGGTGGCGGCAAACCGTCAGACGATCCGGAACTCCGATGCGGTTCTTGATTTTGGGGAATCAGCGAGAGCAATGAGCCCCAGGCAGCGTAGTTGTCTAAGCACGCCGCTTCTGGTCGGCAACAATCTTGTTGGCGTGCTCACTCTCTATTCATCGACACAGGATGCCTTTAGCGAGGAGCACCAGCGCGTTGCGGAGATTGTTGCACGCCAGGTGGCGCCAGTTATCCAACAATCCGCTGAGTCGCAGCGGTCGCGCTCGTTGGGTCATGACAAAGCTACTGGACTGCCTCATCTGGATCAATTCAGGGATTTAGCGGCCGCGCAGATTGCAGAGGCAAGTGCGGCACGGCCAGTATCGTTGCTTCTTATAGATGTTAACGATCTCGAACGGATCAACAGAGCGCACGGCCGGTTGGTTGGTGATGATGTTTTGAGTGTGGTCGTTCGTGCGGCTCGGCGAAGCCTTCGGGCTGCCGACATTCTGTTTCGCTACAAGAACGATGAATTTGTCGCACTCCTACTGCAGACCAGCGAGGTGACTGGCAAAACGATAGCGAATCGAATCTCGGAGGCGGTCGCGCTCGAACAGGACGTCGTCGAGAATCCCTTACGATTCACGGTTACTGTTTCTGTCGTGACAGCCCCGCAGGACGGGCGATCCGTTGATGAGCTGCTTGCGACGGCGGTTCACCAACAACAGCGTCTAACTAGTGGTCCCGAGGATCAAGGTGGTAAGTCGTCAACCTCAATACACTAAAACTATGGGTAACTCGCTTTTTGAGCCTATCGAGACTTTCGTCAAAGAGGGGCGATTTAAAACGCGTTGAAGCTTCTTTTAGGCGATTCAAGACGTTTTCGCACGGCGGAGCCCAATCTGTCTGACGCATATGAGGCCGAGCTGTCTTTCGAGACGGGTAAGGAGGCCAATGCCGTCGACGCAGCGCAGAGATGTCTGGCCCGAAGTCCTGATGATCCAGTGGCTGCTCGCCTCTACAGAATTCTAGCGCTATGTTCCTTCAATTCCGGGGATCTGCGCGCCGCCGAAGAGTATCTGAATAAATCGAGCGGATTGTGTGCAACGAATGGTCGGCTGCGAGCGATTCTAGAACTTACCCGTTTTAGTCTCGCTCTAGCGCTGCAACCACTCGAGAGCGCCTCCGCCACCCTACCAAGTATTCGACGAACGGTGATGAATACGGGCGACCCTCACCTGCTCGCCTGGCTGCGCATCCATGTCGCTCGGTTAGAAGTTCGCCGGATTGGCCCTGCTGAGGCTCTGCGCCATCACGAAGTCGTGCTGTCTACGCTCGTCGGTACCCAACATCTGGCTTCAGGGGCTGGTTCAGATTGACTCTTCTGGTCGTACTGATGCTTGTTGGCGAAATTGAAGCCGCGATTGACTCGGCGGAGGCGGCACTTCGGTCGGCCGAAGAGTCTGGCCACTTCCACACAAGAATTGCAGCGGAAGTCAACCTATCGCACATGTTTGAGCGTCGAGCTGAATTTGGTCACGCGAAACACCACATCGATCGAGCATTTCGGCGTGTTGGCGACAATAGGCATCTTGCTCGGGCAGTGAGAGACAGTTGGGCAAACCTACTCATAACTTCAGGCGACTATGAGGCCTCTAAGGAGGTCCTTGCGGAAGCGGGACGGCGAGCAAAAATTGACGCTGGTGTACGGCCGCATTGGGATGCAATCACCGAATCGTTTTCTTTGTCACGCCTGTGTCAGGCTGAGGGTCGATGGGCTGATGCAACGGAGGAACTATCTAAGGCTCTCCAGAATGCGGAGCAGTATGAAGACTTCGGCTGGCGCCGGCGCATTCTCATCAACCGGTCCAAGTGTAAGGCTCTTGCTGGAGACCGGCGGGGCGCTTTGGAGGATTTTATGAGCTCTGGAGATTTCGGCTCTGAGCCGCAGGCCGTCGCAGAGCACTATGCCTCGCGGGCAGCTCTGGAACTGAGCCAGGATGAACCCGGGCCCGCAGCACACTTTTTGGAGCATGCAACACGAATAGCGAAGGCGACCTCAAATGTCGGGCTGTGTGCCGATTTCCAGCGCGGGCTTAGTGCGCTTGATGGCATTGATTCCGATAGCGCCGGTTCTAGCCTCGATAGCGCCGTCGCCCTGCTCGAACTCGCCGGCCATCCTCACGTCCTCGGCCCCGAGGCGTTCGCGCTGATTCTGGGCACGGGCTGCGCCCAGGCGGCCGCGCTCGTCGCCGCCGGCCCCGCCGGCACCCGCATCATCCAGTGCGCCGGCTGGAGCGAGCCGCAGGCCGTCGCCGCCGCCCGCGGCGCTGGCAACGGCACCGAGCACCTGCCGGTGGGACGACGGACCGATGAGACCTGGACGCTGGTCGTGCAGCCGAAGCGCGAGCTCGAGCCGTTCTGCACGTTCGCGTCGATCCGCAAGCTGCTCGCGCTGGCGCTGTCGCTCGACGGCTATCGCCGCGACGAGAAGCAGCGGGCGGCACTCTGGCCGGCCGACTCGCTCGACAGCGATCCCGAGTGCATCTGGGCCTCCGAGCAGATGGCCGAGACCCTGACGATCGCCCGGCGGATCGCCCCGACGCCGTTGTCCATCCTGGTCACCGGCGAGACCGGGACCGGAAAGGAAATGCTGGCCAAGGCGATCCATCGCGCCTCCGATCGCGCCGATCGCGTGTTCCTGCCCTTCAATTGCACCGCCGTTCCCCGCGACATGCTGGAGAGCCAGCTGTTCGGATACCGCAAGGGGGCCTTCACCGGCGCCGAGACCTCGTTCCCGGGCGTCATCCGATCGGCCGCGGGGGGCACGCTGTTCCTCGACGAAATCGGCGAGATCGGTCCGGAGATTCAGCCCAAGCTGCTGCGGTTCCTCGAGACGCACGAGATTCACCCGCTCGGTGAGACGCAGCCGATCAAGGTGGACGTCCGCGTCGTCGCCGCCACCAACGCCAGCGTCGAACAGCTGGTGGCGGATGGACGGTTCCGCGAGGATCTCTTCTACCGGCTCAACGTGGTTCGGCTCTCGCTGCCGCCCCTGCGCGAACGCCGCGAGGAAATCCCGCCGCTCGTCCAGCACTACCTGCGGAAATACAGCGACGAGCAGAAGAAGGGCCGGCTGACGATCAGCGACGAGACACTCGAGTATCTGCTCCTGTTCTCGTGGCCGGGCAACGTCCGGCAGCTGGCGAACGAGGTGCGGCGCGTCGTCGCCCTCGCCGACCCCGACTCGACCATCACGCCGGCGCTCCTGTCGCCGGAAATCCAGGCCTCGCGCCGGACGCTGCCGGCAATCGCGCCGGTGGAAGTCGAAGCGCGCGTGGCCCTCGATCAGCCGCTGCCGGTCGCCGTCGAGATGCTGGAGCAGATGATGGTGCGGCGCGCGCTCGACCGCACCCATGGCCGGGTCGAGGAAGCCTCCCGGCTCCTCGGCATCTCGCGCAAGGGCCTGTTTCTCAAGCGACGACGGTGGGGATTCGGCCAGGCCTCTTGAACCGGACGCTCAGCGCGTGCCGCTGAAGAACGACGGCAGAGGCATGTCCCGCATCGTGTGCAGGCCTGGCGCGACCTCGAGGACCTTGGGCAACGAGTTGACGACGATCGACGCGGTGGCCACGTCCCCGTGCACGCCGCCGGCAATCTTCGACTTGATCGCCGGCGAGCCGGTGATCTCGACCGAGTCGTACGATTCGAGCGCACCGAGATACGCCTCCATGTGCAGCGTGATCACCGGCCGATCGTCGCGGTAGCCGATGCCGTCCTGGACGATGCCGCAGACGTAGCCGGCATCGACCGCGAGGAACTCGCTGGCAACCGTGGCGGCCGCCATCTTCGGCTGGATCTCGTCGGTGATCCGGGTCAGCTTCCAGCCGAGCGCGTCGGCAATCATGGACACCGATTCGGCCAACCCGACGTGGCGCACGCTGCCGTCGTCGACCTTCTTCTGGAACTGCTCGCGCGTGAGGCCGGCGCCGATCTTCTGCTGGAACGGCAGCCGCCGGACGCGGGCGTCCTGAATGCGATCCACGCGGATGGCCTCGACACGCTCGCACACGCCGGTCAGCATGATCGGCAGCGCGTCCATCACGAAGCCGGGATTCACGCCAGTGCCCAGAACTGCAACCTTGGCTTTCTTCGCTAGATGGTGAACGATGCGCGCATAGCGCATGTTGGATTTCGTGGGATACGACAGCTCCTCGGTCGTCGAGACGATGGGCACTTTCAGCTTCAGGATCGTTTCGACCTGCGGCAGCACCCCCTTCATCGACGAGCTCGTGCACAGCACGACGGCATCCGGTTTTGCCGACCTGATCGTTTTCCTCGCATCGTCGGCGACCTTGACGCGCAGCGGGCGGCCGAGACCGGCGACCTCGCCGAGATCGCGGCCGACCTTGGTCGGATCGATGTCGATCGCTCCAACGATCTTGAACCCCTTGCGTTCGGCGACCTGCCGAACGACTCCGGCGCCTATCGGACCGAGCCCGAAGTGCACGAGTCGAATGGGGCCACTGTGTGATGCCATCGGTACGCTCCTGAATTCATGAAAAATGACTCGTGAATTATACCTGTGCGTAACGGGACGTCCGTGGGTTCTGGAGTAGCATGAGACCCGTGTTTGCGCGGCTCGCGACAGCAGTGACAGTGATCGCGTTCGCGGAGATTGCGCCCGGCCCGACAGCCAGCACCGTCACGGCTCAGCCCGCCGTCGCAACCGAGAACGCCAGCTCGCGCATCGCCAGCTACGACATCGAGGCGCGGCTCGATCCCGCCGCACGCACCATCAAAGGCATCCAGACCCTCACCTGGCGGAACGCGACGTCCGTCGCCGCGTCATCGCTGCAGTTCCACCTGTATTACAACGCGTGGCGGAACACGAGTTCGACCTGGATGCGTGAGCAGCACCTCGCCGGGAACACGTCTCTTCAGAAAAGGGGAGAACACGACTGGGGGTGGCTCGAGGTCGATTCCGTGCGTGTGATCCGCGGCGGCCAGGAATCCGACCTGACCTCGGCGATGCGATTCATCGCCCCCGACGACGGCAATCAGGACGACCGCACGGTGGTCGAGATCCCGCTCGACACGCCGGTGGCGGCGGGCCAGTCGATCGTGGTGCGGATGACGTGGTCGTCGCGGATACCGCGCACGTTCGCGCGAACCGGCGCGATTGGCGACTACTACTTCCTGGCGCATTGGTTTCCGAAGATCGGGGTGCTGCAGGACCACGGATGGAACTGCCACCAGTTCCATGCCGGCACGGAGTTCTTCTCCGATTTCGGCACTTACGACGTGCGGCTGAGGGTGCCGCGCGGGTGGATCGTCGGCGCCACCGGCGCCGAGCGCGAACGGCGGGACGAGAACGACGGCACGACGACGCACCGCTACTACCAGGAGAATGTGCACGATTTCGCCTGGACCATGAGCCCGGACTATCTCGATCTCACCGAGACATTCACGCACGCGACGCTGCCCCAGGTGACGATGCGGCTGCTGCTGCAGCCGGAACACCAGGGCCAGCGAGCCCGCCACTTCGCCGCCACGCGCGCGGCGCTCAAGTACTACGGCGAATGGTTCGGCCCTTATCCGTACGGGCACATCACGATCGTCGACCCCGCGTGGCAGAGCGGAGCGGAAGGGATGGAGTACCCGACGCTCTTCACGGCGGGGACACGATGGATCGCCCCGTACCAGGCAACCGAGCCGGAGAGCGTCACGGTCCACGAAGCCGGCCATCAGTTCTGGTACGGCCTCGTCGCCAACAACGAGTTCGAGCACGCCTGGCTCGACGAAGGACTCAACACGTTCTCGACGGCTCGTGTACCTGCACAGGAGTTCGAGCCGAATTTCGCTGTCGAGCGTTTTTTTGGCGATTTTGTGCCGTGGATCTTTCGCGACCTGCCGATAACCCGCGAGATGGAGAGCCGCTCGCGTGCCGTCTACCGTCTCGCCGCGCATGGCGACGTGCAAGCGTCGCCGACATGGACGTATTGGACCGGGACAGCTGGAGCGACCACGTATCAGAAAACTGCACTCTGGCTTCATACGCTGGAGCGGATGCTCGGATGGGAGACGCTGCAGCGAATCCTGTCGACGTACTTCCGCCGCTGGGCCTATCGGCATCCCACGCCGGAGGATTTTTTCTCGATCGTCAACGAGGTCAGCGGGCGCGATCTGACCTGGTTCTTCGATGAGGTCCATCGCAGCGACCGGGTGTTCGATTACGGCATCGAGGTCTTCGAGAGCGGACCGAGGACCGTCCGTGGATATGTCGGCGACGCCGGCGCTCGGACGTACGCCAACGGCGATGTACAGGGAAACTCGTATCGCACAGCGGTGGTCGTGCGGCGATTCGGCGAAGCCGTGTTCCCCGTGGATGTCCGGGTCATTTTCGAGAACGGCGAGGAAGTCCGCTGGCGCTGGGACGGACGCGAACGGTGGAAGCTGTTCGAGGTGGACAAGCCGGTGCGCGCGCGCCGCGCAGACGTCGATCCGGATCGCGTCCTGCTGCTCGACGTCAATGTGACGAACAATTCGGCGCTCCGCGAACCGCCGGTTCGGCGGGCGAGTCTGAAGTGGTCGCTGGCATGGCTGATCTGGCTGCAGGACCATCTGCTGACCCATGGGTTCTTCGTCTGAAATGACGGCTTTCGTGGCATTCCGGGATGGACTCCGCCGGGTCAACGGGGCGCCGCTGGTTTTGTTCGGGGCGGTCGGTCTGACGCTGCTCCTGGCGCTGCCGCTGTCGGTCGCGCTTCGAGGGATGCTCGAGGCGCACCTCGGACGGAGTGGCGCGGCCGAAGCCGTCGCGGAGGGAGCCGATCACGACTGGTGGGAGGAGTTCACAGCGCAGGCCTCCGGGCTGGGAACCACGTTCACGCCGTCGATTATCGGTTTTGCAGCGGTGCTGAAGAACACGGGGGGCCTGCTGGACAATCGGCCCCTGGCGGCAACCATCACCGGGGTGACGGTAGCCTGGCTCCTCCTGTGGTCGTTTCTGAGCGGCGGCGTCCTGGATCGGTATGCACGGCAGCGGCCCACCCGAGCCCATGGCTTTTTCGCGGCGTGTGGCACACACTTCTGGCGGTTTCTGCGGTTGGGGATCGTTGCAGGGTTCGTCTACGTGGTCCTGTTCGGGACGGTGCACGACTCGATTTTCGGTACCGGATATGGCAGGTTCAGCCGCGATTTGACGAGTGAGCGGACGGCGTTCGCGATCCGCATCGGGGCGTACGGTGTATTCTCAGCCCTTCTTGCATCCTTCGCCCTGCTGTTCGATTTCGCGCGCGTCCGGATTGTCGTCGAAGACCGGCGCAGCGCGTTCGGTGCGCTCGTTGGCAGCGGCAAGTTCATCGCCCGTCATCTGCGACAGGTCTGCGGGCTGTTCGCATTGAACGGGCTCGTGTTCGTGACCCTGATCGCTGTGTATGGAGTGCTGTCGCCGGGGGCGCCGCGTGCAGGGATGCAAATGGTGCTGGCGCTTGCCCTAGGGCAGGCCTATATCATTGGGCGTCACTATTTGAAGCTGCTGGTCTACGCCTCTGAAACATCGTTGTTTCAAGGAGTTCTTGCGCATGCGGCGTACTCCGCGGCGCCAGTGGTAATCTGGCCGGATTCACCGGCAGTCGAAACGATCATCAACGCGGGGCCCACCGGGTCCCGCTGACCGAACCCGCATGCAGCACCGCATGTTCAAACACGCCCGGATCCTGATCATCGACGACGAATCGTCGAGCGTCGAGATCCTGCAGCGCCTGCTCGAGCGGAACGGGTTCGGGAGAATCGAGGCCACCACCGAGCCGCGTGAAGCCACCCAGCTCTACGTGAGGTATCGGCCCGATCTGATCCTGCTCGATCTCCATATGCCGAATATGGATGGGCTGGCGGTCATGGACCAGCTCAACGAGATCGCCGAGGCGAGCTACCTGCCGATTCTGATGCTGACGGGAGACATGACCCCGGAAGCCCGGCAGGAGGCACTGTCGCGCGGCGCCAAGGACTTCGTGACCAAGCCGTTCCATGCCGACGAAGTCCTGCTGCGCATCCGCACCCTGCTCGAAACGCGATTCCTCTATTTCCAGGTTCAGAGCCAGAACCAGATCCTGGAAGCGAAGGTGCGCGAGCGGACGCGCGAGCTCGAGGCCGCCCAGATCGAAATCATCGAGCGTCTCGCGCGCGCCGCCGAGTTCCGCGACGACAATACCGGCCAGCACACCGAACGCGTCGGCCAGATGGCCGCCCTGCTGGCGCGTCAGATGGGGCTGCCCGACCCGCAGGTCTCGCTCATCCGGCGCGCGGCGCCTCTCCATGATGTCGGAAAGATCGGCATTCCTGATTCGGTTCTGCTGAAGCTCGGCAAGCTCACGCTGGACGAATTCGAGCTGGTCAAGACGCACACGACGATCGGGGCCCGGATACTCTCGGGGAGCCGGTTCGGCGTCCTGCGGCTCGCCGAGGAAATCGCCTTCAGTCACCACGAGCGCTGGGACGGCGATGGCTACGTCGGGATCATCCGCGATCAGATTCCCCTCGCCGGCCGGATCGTCGCCGTGGCTGACGTCTTCGATGCGCTGACGCAGAAGCGTCCCTACAAAGCGGCGTGGCCGATCGCCGAAGCCATCGCCGAAATCGAACGGCAGCGATCCCGCCAGTTCGACCCGGAGATCGTCGACGCGTTCCTCCACGTCATCGAGCAGCAGTCGCTCCGCGTGTCGAATTCCTAGGCGGGTGCGGAGGCGGTCCTCGGCATGCACACGCGATCGAAGGACATCGCCGGCTGGCTGCGTGAGCGCGTGGCGGCCGCCGGAGCCGGCGGCCTGGTCGTCGGGCTGAGCGGCGGACTCGATTCGGCGGTGGTCGCCCGCCTCTGCCAGATCGCGATGCCCGATGCCGCGGCCGGGGTCATCATGCCCTGTCACAGCGACCCGCAGGACGAGATAGACGCGCGGCTGCTGGCCGACCACTTCAAGCTGACGACCGTCCGCATCGATCTCGCAGCCGCCTTCGATGATCTGGTCGGCGCGTTGAACGGCGCAGGGACGCAGCTGCCGCTCCGCACTTCCGCAGCCCAGCCTTCCGATGAGGTCGATTTGAAGGGACGCCTGCCGCTGGCGAACCTGAAGGCGCGCCTGCGCATGACGTCACTGTATTTCGTGGCGAATTCGCTGAACTACCTGGTCGCCGGAACGGGCAACCGCTGCGAGCTGACGATCGGCTACTTCACCAAGTACGGCGACGGCGCGGCCGACGTGCTGCCGATTGGCGATTTGCTGAAAAGCGAAGTCGTCGGCCTGGCGCGCGATCTGGGCGTTCCGGATGCGCTCATCGAGAAGCCGCCAAGCGCTGGCCTCTGGGCTGGTCAGACCGACGAACAGGAAATCGGGTTCACCTACCGGCAACTCGAGCGCTATCTGGCCGATGGACCGGAAGCAGTTCCACCGGCGCTGGCGCTGCGCATCGAGCGACTCGTTCGACAGACCTCTCACAAGCGCGCCATGGCCCCGACGCCGGCATCGGACTCCATCAGCGCGGAACTGTAATCACTGGGGATCGGGGATCAGGGAAAGGCTTCAGCCCGCACCGACGCCAGTATCGAGATCGGCGGGAGCCGGATGCTGTGGATCCAGCAGCGCCCCGGAATCGCCTGCCAGCCGTGCCCGCGCCACGGCAACCGACTGCCGCACGAGCGGGTCGTCCGCCGCTTCGTAGCGCTTGAGCTCGGGCGCCAGCGAGCGCAGCTGCAGCGTACCCACCGCATGGATCGCACACGATCGGAGCCAGGGGTCGTCGCTTGCGAGCATCGTCGCGACCGACTGTTGCGCCGTGACGAGCGGGGCGCCAACCAGGGTGTTTCCCAGCTCGATGCGCTCGTCGAGCGTGACGTGAGAATCCAGGAGCGGCACGAGGACGTGGCGCAGCTCCGGCTTCAACACGTTGTCGAGGAATTCCAGCGCGTTCGCGCGCACGATGGGATTCGACGATCGCACGCCGACATAGGCATCGTGGAGCCCGGCCTGCGGGAACAGCAGCGCCATCAGCCGGAAGATGCGCTCCAGCTCCTGCTCCATCGAGTGTCGCAGCCCTTCGAGCGCCGGGTCGTCGTCCTTCAGCTGCGTGCGCAGCGGACCGAGCACCTGGTACGAGCGGTAATGTCCGGCGATTTCGGCGGCCAGCAGCAGCTCGACGACGGTGGGATCGATCTGGATGTCGGGGCGGACGTTCCGGAGCTTGTTGAGTGACGCGATGATCCGGTGGCGGACGGTCCCGTCGGATTCCAGCAGGCTGTCGACGAGGGCACGCTCGGCTTCCGCCGTGGCGATCCGAGCCAGGACGGACGGCAGCTCCCGGCGCACGTCGACGCTCACGTCATCGTTGCGCAGCGTGACCGCCACCTGAGGGACGACGACGTTGCCGAATCTCGCCAGCGCATCCGCGACGTCGTCGGTGATGTCCTGCCGGCCGAGCGCCATGATGAGCGTCGGCACGAGCTCCTCGCGGGCGATGCGGTGCGCCGACCGCACGGCCTGACGGGCGACATCCGCGTCCTCGTCGGTGATGAGCGGATGGAGAAGGTCGATCAGGTTGGGATCGCCGATCGTCCCGATCAGACGCGCCGCCTCGGTCCGGTCGCGCTGCCCTTCCGCGCCGGCGCTCGTCGCCATGCCCTCGAGGATGACGCGCGCCGCCTCGAGATTCTGCGATCTGCCCGGCGCCGCCAGGAACGCCGCGGCGCCGGCTCTGATCGAAAAATCCTGGAAATCGCCGAGCTCCTGAATCTGCCGGAGGGGATCGATGCCGGCTTCCCGTGACAGATACAACAGCGCTTCGGTACGGACACCGATGTCCGGATCGCGCAGCATCAGAGGCACGCGTTCGGCGATATCGTCATCGCCTCCGGCGCTGAGGATGGCGAGCGCCCGGCGGCGGATCTCGGGGTCGGGATGCGTCAGCAGCGGACGCAGCGCGACGTGCCAGCGGCGCGAATGCTGGCCCTCGATCAGATCGAGGGCGTAGCGGACTTCGGTTGGATTCGACGCGGCGAGCTTCAGCCTGAGAACGTCGGCCGCGGTCCGTTCGGAGCCCGCGGTCATGTCGCGCTCGGTATCGATGCGGTGGCGATGAATGCTGTCCTGGATCGTCCGTACGTATTCGCCACGCAACCGCCACACCAGCGCGAGCCAGATGGTCAACGTGACCATGTTCACCGCGGCAGTGCCGCGGAGGCCGAAATGCAGGCCGGGCAGCATGAAAAAGCCCTGCGTGGTCAAACCCAGGAGCACGGCGCCGACGGCGTCAGCTGTCCGATTGACCACGATGTCGATCGCATTCTTCACGTGGATGCGCTTGCCCGGTGAAATCGGCAGGTAGAGGAGCTCGTAGGTCGCCTTGTCCAGCGAGAAGCGCAGGCCCTGGTCGGCCGCATTCGTGAGCAGCACGGGCCAGAACCCCGCGACGAGCAGGATCAGCAGGTTGCCGGTCGTGAGTGCCAGCGGGAGCGCCAGGATCGTCGCGGCCAGTCCCCAGGTGCGGAGCATGCGGCCGGTGACGAGCAGCTGCAGCAGGAAGCTGACGATGCCAAGCGCGGTATTGAACGTCCCGAAGAAGCGCGTCAGCGCCGTCGTATCGGCGCCGAATTGCTGTCCGGCGACGACGTTGAGCTGGAACGCCGTCCATTGCGTGGCGATCGCGACCACGAAGACCAGTCCTGCAATCAATCGCAGATACGGACTCTCGACGATCTCCTGCCACGTTTCAGAGAACGGACGCGAGATCGGCCGTCCGCGGCGCGCCAATCCGGTGCGCCGGATCGTGAAGTTGGCGAAGGTCACGATCGCGGCGGCGAGGAGGATCAGCGCCGCGAGGACGAGCATCAGGTTCACCGGACCGCCAAGGGGCTCGACGAGGTACCGGGCCAGGACGCCGCCGGTGATCGCGCCGAGCGACGCGCCCGAGCCGACCAGCCCGAAGAGCCGCTTCGCCTGCCGGGTATCGAACAGGGAATTCGCGAAACTCCACGCCTGAACCGGCGCAATCACGCCAAAACAGTTGACCCACACATAGAAGATGCCCGGCAGCAGCTCGAACCGGCGGTAGCGGAAGGCGAACCAGAAACCCAGGACGTTGAGACTGAAGAAGATCAGCGTGCCGACCGTCACCGTGCGCGAGCCAAAGCGGGCTGCAACCCGGGTGTAAACGGGCACGAAAATCGACAGCGCCAGGGGGACGGCGGCATAGACATAGACCAGCGCGTACGGGCCGTGCTGGCCGAGGAACAGGCCATTCCTGATGGGTTTCGCCAGCAGAAAGGCGGCGACGACGATCGAGATGTAGAGGAAAGTGAGGAGGACCGCTAGTCCCTCGCCGGGCCTGACATCCAGGAACCGACGCACCCGCTGGAGCATGGATACCGCAGTTTACTTCAGGTTACGCATACCATAGGCTTTTGTCCCCATGTCTCTGCAACGCCTCCTGGCGCCCATCGTCGAAGTCCGGAAGGAAGAAGGCCTTACGGCCTTCTTGATGTTCTCCTATTCGTTCACGGCGATGACCGCGTACAACGCGATCAAGCCGCTCACGCGGTCGAAATTCATCTCCGATCTGGGCGCCGACAATCTTCCGTACGTGCTGCTGGCGTCAGGATTCATCATCGGCGTCCTGATGACCGGCTACGCCTGGGTGATGTCGCGGCTGCCTCAGCGATGGGGCATCTCGCTGATGCAGGTGGGGCTGGCCGGCGTTCTGCTGGCCTTCTTCGCGCTGTTCCGAACCAACGCGTCATGGGCGTCGGCCGCGTTCTACGTGCTCGCGAACCTGATGGGCGTGCTGCTGATCAGCCAGTTCTGGACGGTCGCCAACCTCGTCTACGACCCGCGCCAGGCGAAGCGGCTGTTCGGGTTCATCGGCGGCGGCGCGCCGCTCGGCGGCGTAGCGGGGTCCGCGCTCGCAACCAACGCCGAGCGTCTCGGATCCGCAAATCTGCTGCTGATCAGCGCCGCGTTGATGATCATGTGCGCCGCCCTGGTCGGGTACATCGCAGCCCGCGAACACATGCAGGCCGATCCCACGACGCTGAAACCGAAAGAGGAGAAAGGCGTCAGCCTGACCGAGGCGTTCACGCTGCTGAGGCAGTCGAAGCATCTGCAGATCATCGCGCTCGTCATCAGCTTTGCCTCGATCGGCGCGGCCGTCATCGAGCAGCAGTTGAACATGGCCGCGGCAGCGGCAAAGGGCGCCGGATCCACGGACGCCATCACCGCCTTCCTCGCGCAGGTCGCGCTCTGGACGTCCACGATCGCGTTCGTCATCCAGGTCTGGCTGACGAGCAAGATTCATCGCTATCTCGGGATCGGTTTCGCGCTCCTCGTCCTGCCGTTCAGCATGGGCTCGACCGCCCTGGTGATGCTGTTGAATGCCGCCCTCTGGGCGCCGGCCCTCGCCCGGGTGATCGATCAGTCGCTGCGCTACACGGTGGACAAGACCACGCGCGAGATCCTGTTCCTGCCGCTGCCTGCGGACATCAAGCTGCAGGCCAAGTCGTTCGTCGACGTCACGGTCGATCGCGTCGCCAAGGCGGCCGGCGCGCTGCTGCTGCTCGTACTGGTCAAGCCGTGGGGACTCAACTTCAACTGGCAGCGGCTCAGCATCGCCAGCCTGATCATGGTGGGCCTGTGGATCGTCATGTCGATCACCGCCAAACGCGGGTATCTGGCCGCGTTCCGGCGCAGCATCGAACGGCGCGATCTCGCGCCGGCGGAAGTGCGGCTCGACGCGGCGGATCTGTCGACGATCGAGACGCTGGTCCAGGAGCTCGCCAATCCCGACCCGGGCCGCGTCGTCTACGCCATCGACGTGCTCGAGTCGCTCGACAAGCGCAGCCTCGTGACGCCGCTGCTGCTCTACCACGAATCGCCGAAAGTGCGCGCCCGCGCGCTCGGTGCCCTCGCCGAGGCGCGGACGGACCTGGCGAAGAAGTGGGTGCCCAATATCCGGAAACTGGTGAGCGATCCTGATTCCGCGGTGCGCGCCCGCGCGATTGCGGCGCTCGGCGCCATCAGCAACGAGGACGCGGCGTCACTGGCGCGGCCGATGCTGAGCGACCCCGATCCTCGAATCCGGGCCACCGCCGCCGCCGCACTGGCGTCGAGCACTCGCAGTGACGATGTCGACGCCGCCGAGGCCGCGCTCGTCAGCATCATCACGGATACGTCCGATGCGTCGCGCCATGCCCGTCGGGACGTCGCGGGCGCGATCCGGCAGGCATCGCAGCCGCGGTTCCACCGGCTGCTGATCCCGTTGCTCTACGATCCGGCACCCGACGTCGCGGACGAAGCCATGGAGAGCGTCCGCGCCGCCGGCACGGATGATTTCGTGTTCGTGCCGACCTTGATTGCGCTGCTGCGCCATCGCCGACTGAAAGGCAGCGCGCGGATGGTGCTCGTCAGCTATGGCGAGGCGGTGGTCGACGTGCTCGCCCACTTCATGCGCGATCCCGACGAGGACATCTGGGTACGCCGCCACATTCCGTCGACCCTGGCGCTCATTCCCAGTCAGAAGGCGGTCGACGTGCTTGCGGCAATGCTGGAAGACCCCGACGGCTTCCTGCGCTACAAGGCCGTGTCGGCGCTCGAACGGCTCCGCCGGACCCAGGACACGCTCACGTTCCCGCAGGAGACGATCGAGAAGCTGGTCGTCGGCGAGAGCCGCCGCTACTTCAATTACCTGTCGCTGTCCGACAACGTCTTCGGCAAGAAACGTCTTCCGGGCGGCTCGCTCCTGGCGCTCGCGCTCGAGCAGAAGATGCAGCGGACGAAGAACCGGATTTACCGGCTGCTCGCCCTGATTTATCCCTGGCGCGACATCGATGCCGCTCAGTGGACGCTGGAAAACGGGGATGCCCGCGGACGGGCCAGCGCCTCCGAATATCTCGACAACATCCTCACCGGCCAGCTCAGAAAGCGAACCATGCCGGTCCTCGAGGATTTGCCGCTCGACGAGAAGGTCCGCCGCGGCAACGTCCTGCTCAAGACGCGGCCGCGGGATCTCGACGAGACCCTGCTGCAGCTGATCAACGACGACGATCAGGTCATAGCGGCCGCGGCCATCGATGTCGCGGCGCAGCACAAGGTGTGGACACTGGCCGACGATATCGAGCACGTGCTGGCCCACCGGGATGCGCGGGACTGGTACGTGTTCGAGACCGCGTCATGGGCGCTCGCCGAGAAGCGCATGCCCGCCGAACGCAGGCGCGAGCTCTGGCACGAGCCGCTGCCCGCGGCGGAACTGGCGTCGCGGTTGCGCGAGCTGCCACTCTTCGCGTCGGTCACCGTCGACGAGCTGTTCCGGATGGCGGCCGCCGCGAAACAGGTCCGCCACGATCCCGGAGCTGTGCTCCTGCAGGAAGGCGCGGTGCCGACGACCATCCACTTTCTGCTCGACGGCCGCGTTATCGGATCGAGCCGCGACGGCGCGCCACGGACGGTTGCCGCTCCCATGGCGCTCGGATTCGCCGAGGCCCTGTCGGGGACGCCCATGCCGGAATCGATGCGGACCGAGGGGATCGCGGTCACGCTCGCGATGACTGCCGAGGAACTGCAGACATTGCTCGCCGACAACACGGATCTCGTCAGCGGCCTGTTCACGACGCTGTCCGATTCCATGGCCGGCGCCCAGGCTCCGGTCGAGCCGACCCGCGCCAGCGCGGAGTTCGAGCAGCTCGCAGACAGCGGGTTGACCCCGGTCGAGAAGGTGCTCGCCTTGCAGCGGGTCCCGCTCCTGTCTCGAGTGTCGGCGGATGAAATGCGGCTCATCGCCGACCTCACGCAGACCGTGACGATGAAGGCGGCCAGCCCGCTGTTCGCGGAGTCGTCCGCGCCCGCGATGTGGGTGATCCTGACGGGTGAAGTGTCGGTGGAGAATCGGGCCGCGGGAGAGACCGCGACCGCGCGCGGCGGAGATGTCGTCGGCGCGATCACGACCATGGCCGGCCGGCCGCTCGGCCGATCCGCCGACGTGCTCCGGGGCGGCGTGGCGCTGAAGCTCGAACGCGACGATCTCTTCGGCCTTCTTGGCGAACGGCCCGAGCTCTTGAGACAGATCTTCTCGGGGATGTTCAGGCCACAGCCGGTGCGCGTCTAGAGGAGCTGCGCGGGAGGCGAGCCGTTCGAACGGCCTACGCGCGCGCCGTCTTGCGGCTGCGCTTGACGGCATCCACGACATGCCGCGCGGAGATGCCGAACTTGTCGAGGAGCTCGTCCGGTTCACCGCTCCGGGGAATCGCCCGTACCGCCAGACGCTGGACGACGACATCGGACGGGACGAGGGCTTCGCTCACCGCATCGCCGAGGCCGCCAGCGCTGTAGTGGTCTTCGACGGTGATGACGACCCCGCCCGTCGCTCGCGCCCCCGCCTTCAAGGTCGCCGCGTCGATCGGCTGAACCGAATAGGCGTCCACGACGCGAATCAGAATCCCCTCGGCTTTCAGCTGATCGTACGCCTTCAGCGCCTCGAACACGGTCACGCCCGCCGCCACCACCATCGCCACATCGTCATTGCTCTCGCGGAGCACTTTGGATCCGCCGATCGTGAAGCGGTCGTCCGGACCGTAAGTGACCGGCGTCTTCGGGCGGGACGTGCGCATGTAAGCGATGCCCGAGTGCTGCGCCATTTCGGCGACCAGGCGCTCGGTGCTGACGGCATCGCTCGGATAGAGCACGACCGCGCCGGGAATCGCGCGCATCATCGCGAGATCCTCGAGCGCCATCTGCGATGGCCCGTCCTCACCGATCGACACGCCGGCGTGCGATCCGGTCAGCTTGATGTTGTTCATCGAGATGCCGGCCATGCGGATGAAGTCCGCGGCGCGGCTGAGGAAACACGCGAAAGTCGACGGGAACGGGACCGCTCCGCGGGCGGCAAAGCCCATCGAGGCGCCGACCATGACCTGCTCGGCGATGAACATCTCGTAGAAACGCTCGGGGAACTTCTTCTCGAAGCGATCGCTGAAGGTCGAGTTCTTCACGTCGGCATCCAGCGCGACCACGCGCGCGTCAACTGCGCCGATCGCGGCCAGCGCGGTGCCCCAGGCTTCGCGCGTCGCCACGAGATCCCCCTTCTTGTACGCGGGAGACGGCAGGCGGTCATATCCGGGCGCCGGGTCTGGCGCGCTCCGGCCGCGCGGCGGTTTGATCGCAGGCTTCTGCTCTGGACCGGTCAGCTGTGCCTCGAGCTCTTTGATCGCCTTGTCCGCCTCTTCGGGCTTGAGCGCCTTGCCGTGCCAGCCGTCCTTCCCCTCGGTGAACGACACGCCCTTGCCCTTGTACGTCTTCGCGACGAGCACGCTCGGGCGGCCGACGGTCGACCCCGCCATCCGCAGCCCCTCCTGCAGGTCGCGGATGTCATGGCCATCGACGACGATCGCATTCCAGCCGAAAGCGTTCCAGCGCGCCGCGATGCGGTCGAGGTGATGGTTGAGCGCGGTTGGCTGACTCTGGCCGAGTCCGTTCACATCGACGATCGCACACAGGTTGTCGAGCTTGAAGTGGGAGCCGGCGTCGGCGGCTTCCCAGACCGACCCTTCTGCAATCTCGCCGTCGCCGAGCAGCACGTAGGTTCGATACGCCGCGCGAATCCGGCGCGCGTTCAACGCGGTGCCGATGGCGGCGCAGATGCCCTGTCCGAGTGAGCCGGTCGCGACGTCGACGAATGGCAGCCGCGGCGTCGGATGTCCTTCCAGATCCGACTCGAACTTGCGAAGCTCGAGCTGCTTCTCACGCGGGAACAGCCCGGCCTCGGCCCACGCGGCATAGAGGATCGGCGCCGCATGCCCCTTCGACAGCACGAATCGATCGTTGTCGGGATTGCGCGGATCCTTTGGATCGAATCGCATCTCGTCGAAGAACAGCACAGCCATGATTTCTGCGGCGGACATGCAGGTCGTGGGATGGCCGCTGCCCGCGCGCGTGGTGGCCTGGATGGAATCGATCCGCAACCTCGTCGCGAGGTTCTGCAGCTGGACAAGAGTGTTCGTGGGCATGGCTGTGTACTCGAAGGTATCGCGTGAAAACCGAGAGTGTATCACCGCTGCGCGGGCTGCCTCGCGGCGAGGACGTACTCGGCGGCGAGCGGCCCTTCCATTGCCGCGCGGCCCGCCACGGCCGCGAGCGCCCGATCCGCATAGTCGCTGAATTCGCTTGATTCGGACGTCCCGGCGATGCGACGGAGCAGGCGTGACGCCAGACAGTTGAGCACGAACGGCTTCACCGGTTGCTTCAGTAATCCGATGTCCCGCCGCGGGTCGCTGACCCGGTCGAAAAATCCGTCGCCTTCTCCATCCCACATCGTCCTGGTCGCGTGCAGCGCAAGCTCTTCGGCCATCATCTGGTAGACCACATTGCCGGTGGCCTCGAACGCGTCGAGATTGGCGGCGGCCATCCAGACTTGATCGTCGAGCAAGCCGCGGACCTGCGGAGTGCCATCCTCGACGTAGTGCGCGACGCCGGCGCCCGGCCGGTAACCGAGCAGCAGCACACGCTCGAGCGACTTGATCGCGAACTGCGACAGCGACGGATCCTCGAGCACCCGGCCCGCCTGCAGCGCGGCCGAGGCCATCATCGCGTTCCAATCGGAATACAACGTGCGATCGACGGCTGGCGCGTCAACGTCGCTCCGGTCCGGGGCATCGCCGGCGGCGTAGTAGTCGGGATCGGCGCGCTGCGATCCCGCCCAACCTCCGTCCACCGGATCGGCGAGCCAGGTCTGGATGTATCTGAGCAGATCCTCGGCGCGCTCGCCGTAGCGCGCGAGCCGAAGCGCCTCGACCGCCTCGACGTAGAGAGAGAGCAGGGACGCGTTGACGTCGAGCAGCTTCTCTTCCTGCGGATGGCCCCAGTCGGCGTCGTGCGAATAACGAAAGAATCCGCCATTCCGCTCGTCGTAGAGCGGCCCCCATCCCATCGCATCGAGGGTTTTGACCGCGATGTCGAAGTACTGCTGCGATGCGGTTTCCTTGTACAGCTCGATCGCGAGCCGGATGGGTGCGACGTGCGGAAACTTCGGACTGTCGCCAAAGCCGCCGTTGGTGGAATCGAACATCGCCATGACCTCGTCGGCGAGCCGGTCCACCGGCACGGGGGTCGACGGTCCGCGGCCCGCGTGCGGGGACGCGCTCTGCCGGGCCTGAACGTGGCGGCCCGACGCGAACGCGTCGGCAACCCGCTGCAGGACGTCGGCGAGCCGGCTCAACTCGACGTAGGTGCCGCCGCCGAGCAGCTGACCGTCGGGAGTGAGGAAGGCCGTCGTGGGCCAGGCGCCGAGGCCGTACCGCTCGCTGATATCCGGCCTGCGGTCGGCGTCGACGCGAATCGGCACGAACCTGTCGTGGACGAGGGCCGCGAGGCCGGCGTCGGCATAACTGGTGCGATCCATCTCGCGGCTGTACTGGCACCAGCTAGGCGCGATCGACAGCAGGACCGGCCTCCCCTGGTCGCGCGCGCGCGAAAACGACTCCGCGCTCCATGGAAGCCAGGCAATGGAGGCCATGAACCGTCAATTATAATGAGCGGATGCTCGCGCTGCGGCTTGCCGCTGTGCTGGGGCTCGCGTTCTGGGTCGGCGGCCTGGCTGCTCTCGGATCGATTGCGGCGCCAGCCCTGTTCGACGTCCTCGGCGCCGCCGGGCCAGCTGGGCGCGCGCTGGCCGGCGCGGCATTCGGCGAGACCCTCAGCCGGTTCCACACCGCAACGTATGTCTGTGCGGCCGTGATCATCGGCAGCCTCGCGGTTCGCGGCCTGCTCGGACCACGGCCGCGGTTTTTCTCGATCCGGATGCTCATCTCGACGCTGATGGTGGCGGCCAGCGCGTGGTCGGGCCTGGTGCTGATCCCCCGCATTCAGGATGCGCAGCGCGCATCCGGACCGGCCCCTTCCGTGCTCCCCGACAACGACCCGCGGCGCGTGGAGTTCGCTCGCCTTCATGGGATGTCCGCGTCGCTGCAACTGGTCCCCCTTCTCGGTGGACTGGTGTTGATCTTCTTCGAGCTGAAGGATTGATGTGTCGAACCATGACGAAGTGCTGAATACGATTCGAGCCGGGGTGGCCGCGGAACCGGACGCGACGCGAGCGATGGAACTGACCGTGATGACGCTCCAGAACGAGCTGCCCGGCTACTCGTGGGTCGGGATCTATCTCCTCGACGGCAACGAGCTCGTGCTCGGGCCGTTCGTCGGCAGGCCGTCGCCGCACACGCGCATTCCACTCGGGCGCGGCATCTGCGGCGCCGCCGCGGTCGAGAAGCAGACGATCATCGTCGACGATGTGACTACGGACAAACGCTACCTGGCGTGCAGCGCCGAGACCAGGTCGGAGATCGTGGTGCCGATCATGCGCGGTGACGAGGTCCTCGGCGAGATCGACGTCGACAGTGATCGGGCGGCCGCATTCGCCGCGAAGGATCGCGCCCTGCTCGAGTCGGTCGCGGGCCTGCTCTCCGATCGACTGGCCGCCTCAAGTGGATAACCGGGGACTCACCCCCTTCCCCGTCGACTCGGGCCGCGATCGCGGCCGAAGACGCTGATGGACGATTCATGTCGCGAGTGATCACGCTCATCCCGGGCGATGGCATCGGCCCGGAAGTCACCGAAGCCGTTGTCCGCATCTTCGCCGCCGCGGCGCTCGATATCGAGTGGGAACGCCACGACGCGGGGGTGACTGCATTCAAGCGGTTCAAGCAGTCGCTGCCGGTCGAGCTGCTCGACTCGATCAAGCGCAACAAAGTCGCGCTCAAGGGACCGGTGACGACGCCGATCGCGGAAGGCATCCCGAGTGTCAACGTCGGCCTGAGGAAGTCGCTCGACCTGTACGCGAACCTGCGGCCGGTGCGCAATCTGCCCGGCGTCAGCAGCCGGTTCACTGGCGTCGATCTCGTGATCGTCCGGGAGAACACCGAGGATCTCTATTCGGGACTCGAACACGAAGTGGTGCCCGGCGTGGTCGAGAGCCTGAAAATCATCACCGAGCGCGCCTCGACCCGGATCGCGCGGTTCGCGTTCGATTACGTGCGCCGCCTCGGGCGGAAACGCGTCACCGCGATTCACAAAGCGAACATCATGAAGCTCGGCGACGGGCTGTTCCTCGAGAGCACCCGCAAGGTCGCGCGCGAGTTCCTCGACGTGCCCTATGACGAGAAGATCGTCGACGCCGCCTGCATGCAGCTGGTGATGTTCCCGGAACGGTTCGACGTGCTCGTGCTGCCGAATCTGTACGGCGACATCGTGTCCGACCTGTGCGCCGGCCTCGTCGGCGGCCTCGGCGTCGTGCCCGGGGCGAACATCGGGCTGGAGTGCGCCGTGTTCGAAGCCGTGCACGGCAGCGCACCGGACATCGCGAACAAGAACCTGGCGAACCCGACGGCACTGCTGCTGTCGGCGCTGATGATGCTCGATCACTTCGGCGAGCGGGAGACGTCGGCGCGGATCCGCGGCGCGCTCGACCGCGTGCTGACCGAAGGACGCGTGCGCACGCACGACCTGGGCGGGACCGCCACGACCACGGAATTCGCCGACGCCGTGAGCCGGTACGTTGAACAGGGCCAGGGCAGTTCTTGACCCGTCCAGCGTGGTATATTCCCGGCGTGCTCCCCGATGACATCACCCAGGCGGTGCTGGCGCGTGAGGACGTCGCACGGTACCTGCGCGGGGGGCACGGCGCATCTGAGCTCGACGCCCGCGAACGCATCCACGCTTATCTCGACGAGCTGCGCACGACGCAGCGGTATCCGATCTATCGCGCGCTGAAGCATCCGCTCTATCCAATCCTGCGCAAGATCGAACGCATTCACGAGCACGTCGGCATCGCGCAAGAGGCGGTGCGCAAAGGGCGGGTCATCTACATCTCGGATCACAAGAGTCATCTCGACTATCTCGTCGAGCCGCTCGTCCTCGACGACAACGGCATCCGGCCGCCGGTGATCGCCGCCGGGATCAATCTGTTCGGCGGCCCGCTCGGCCTGATTCACCGGCACGTGACCGGCGCGATTCCGATCCGGCGCAACACCAAAGACCCCGCCTATCTCGTCACGCTCAAGGCGTATGTCGCCGAGCTCCTCGGGCGGCACGATCTGCTCTTCTACATCGAAGGCGGCCGCAGCTATTCGGGGGAATTGAAGGCGCCGAAAACCGGCCTGCTGCACGCGGCGCTCCAGGCCGAGCTAAGCGACTCGGTGGTGGTGCCGCTCGCCGTCGCCTACGACCTCGTCCTGGAAGATCGGATCCTCGCGCATCAGGCGACCAAGCGCCGGTCGCGTCCGTTCGCCCGCGAGGTCGCCGAGATGGTCCGCTACGCGGTGGGTTATCAGTCACGCGCGTTCGTGACGTTCGGCGAACCGATTCCGCTGAAAGGCTACGAGCCCGAATCGCGCCGCGACATCATGGCGCTCGCCCATCTCACCCGCGACACGATCGGCAGGCTCTACAAAGTGCTGCCGACGGCGATTGTCGCGGCGGCGATGCGGCCCGCGGTGATGCGCCGCGAGCTCGAAGGCCGCGCCCAGGCGATCATCGACACGGCCGCCGCGGCCGGCGGCAACCTGGCGGTGACCTCGGGCCGCGACGCGGTGGAGCAGGCGGCCGACCTGCTGGAGGCACGCAACATCATTCACGTCGAACGGGGCGGACGGTTCCGCGTCCGCGAGCGCACGGTGCTTCGCTACTACGCCCGCACGCTGTCGCATCTGCTGTCGGGCCCGCGCCGCTCACCGCGCACGCATTGATGATTTCCAGGGTGATTTTTGCTGCTTTGGCGGAGAGCCGGAGCATGAAGTCGTTTGCGTCCAGGTACGGCCTGCGTCGCCCCGACAGCTTCGCGCGCCGGTTCGTTGCCGGCGAAACCGTGGCGGACGCCGTCGCCGCGGTGCGCCCAATTGCTGCCGCCGGAGCGACGCACACGTTGGCCTATCTCGGCGAGTCCATCGCCTCGCTCGCCGAAGCGGATGCGGCCACGCGCGCGTGCATCGCGGTGTTGAACGAGATCGCGGCGATCCCCATCGACCGCAATGTGTCACTGAAGCTGACGCAGCTCGGACTGACCGTCGATCGCGCCACCTGCGTCGACAATCTCCGCCGCGTGCTCGATCCCGCGACCACGCAGGACTTTTTCGTCCGCATCGACATGGAGGATTCGCGCTACACGCAGGTCACCCTCGACGTCTTCGAAACCCTGTGGCAGCAGGGCTACCGGAATACCGGCGTGGTGCTGCAGTTGTACCTGGCGCGCAGCACCGACGACGCGCGACGCATGAATGCGCTCGGCGCCCGCGTCCGTCTGGTCAAGGGCGCGTTCGCGGAACCGCGGCGCGTCGCGTACCGATCGAAAACCCAGATCGATCGCGCCTTCATCGAGATCATGGAGCTCCTGCTCACGCAGGGCACCTTCCCTGCGATTGCCACGCACGATCAGGCGCTCATCGAGGCGACCAAGGCGCTCGCCGCTGCCCGCGGTATTCCTCCTGATCGCTTCGAATTCCAGATGCTGTATGGCGTCCGCCGCGACTTACAGTCTTCGCTGACCCGTCAGGGATACAAGGTTCGTGTATACATCCCATTCGGCCGTGCATGGTTTCCCTATGTCATGTCCCGGCTGGGTCAGCGGCCGTCGGAAGTCGCCGCGATTTTTCGCGGATTGGTGCTGAATCGTTAAGACAGCCTCGGGCGACCGAAGCGCCAGCCCGATTCTGCGCCCGGCAGGAGGTCACGCTCTGCCACTCGTGTGTAGCGCTTCGGCTCACCTGTGCTCCGGTCCGAACCAGAAATTCCGGAGGCAACGGATCTGACAAATCTCGTAGCTCCAGGTCCTAAATTCATGGCCGCATTGACCTTATCGTTTCGAGCCAGTCGTGGCACATGTCTTGTAGTGATTGGCCGCGGTCGGGCTGGAAACGGTGAACGCCTTCGCGGCGTCCTAGACGGAGGACAGGGAGATTCGCTCATGGTGACCAATTACGCCCAGCGGCTCACAACAAATGAAGTGGGTCGCGACAGTACTGGCGACGCGATCGTGACCCGGGCGATGACGCGTATCGGCCGGCTTCTCTGTGCAATGCGAGGACACGATTCGGTGCTGCACTTCGAAGGCAAGCGCCTGATGATGCGATGTACATCGTGCGGCCATGACACGCCCGGGTGGGATGTTGCGGAGCGTGCGCCGCGCAAGCGGTTCGAGGGTGACGCGGATCGGCACCTGCTCGCGACGCCACGTCCCCGCAACGTGCGCAAGTCTGCCTGAGTTCGCGGTCACAATCCGAAGTCACGCCTCACAATCCGCCGTCGACGTATCGCCCGCCAGGGCAGGCTTGCGTCGGCGGCATCGCCCCGCCTTCAGTTACGGCAGATCCAATGCGAGTCGCGCGAGCGCGTCTCTGCAGGTGAGCACGTCCGCGACGGTGACGTACTCCTGACGGCCGTGTAACCCGGCTCCTCCGGGCCCGAACAGCACGGTCGGAATCCCCGCGTCGCCGAGAATCGCGGCGTCCGTCCAGAAGCTCATGCCGACCTGTTTGACGGCGTGTCCCATCGACGAGAGGACGCCGCTCAGGAGCGCCGGCAGTACATGGCCGCTGGGGATCTCGTACGGCGAACGCGCGAAGGTCACCTGCGCCTGCGCTTCGAATTCCGGATCGTCCCGGCGGAGGGCGGCCAGGATCTCGTCGACCTCTCCGCGCGCCTGCTCGCTGGATTCTCCGATCACCGTCCGGCGCTCCATCTGCAGGAGACAGCGAGCGGGATAGCTGCTCAGTTCCTGCCCGCCTTCGATGATCGACGCATGCAGCGATCCGGTTCCCGTCAATGGATGCGGCGCCCGCGACTGCAGCGCGCGATCGAGCGCCTCGAGACGATGCAGCACCCGGCCCATTCGCATGATCGCGTCGCGGCCATCGTGTGGCCTGCTCCCATGCGCCGCACGGCCGCGCGTTTCCACCTCGAACCAGACGAAACCTTTGTGGGCGACGCCGATCTGCAGATCGGTCGGCTCGGTGACCACGGCGAGGTCGGCCTGCCATTGCGCCACCAGCGCGTCGGCGCCGATGCTCGCGAACTCCTCGTCGACCACCGCCGCGACGATGATGCGGCCGCGTGACAGACCGCGTGCCGCCACCAGGCGGACGGCGTCGATCATGGCGGCAACGCCCCCCTTCATGTCCTGCGATCCACGCCCGTACATCCGCCCGTCACGCTCGACGGGATCGAAAGGCGCCTCCATGCCGTCGACGCCGACCGTGTCGAGGTGGCCGCACAACATCAGCGTCGGTCCTGGCTGCCGCGCCTCGAGGACGCCAACGACATTCGGCCGGCCAGGCGCCGCCTCGTGCAGTTCCACATCGAGGCCGAGCCGCCGCATGTGCTCCGCGACCGCGCCGGCAATCTCGCCCTCGCCTTTCGCACCCGCCACCAGCGTGGGATTCACGGAGTCGATCGCGATCAGCTCGCGCAGGAGCGAGAGGCACGGATCCTGAGGCATGCGCCTGTATTATGCCTTGATGGATCCGAAGGGACAGGTGGCGGCAATCACCGGCGCATCGTCGGGCATCGGCCTCGCGATCGCGGAACAGCTTGCGGCCGCCGGCGCCGCGGTGGTCCTGGGCGCGCGGCGCGCGGATCGACTCGAGTCGGCGGCAACGGCGATTCGCCGCGCCGGAGGATCGGCCGAGTTCACGGTCATGGACGTCACCTCTGAGAAGGACATGGAACGCCTCGTCGCGCGGGCGTTCGAGGCGTTCGGCCGACTCGACATCATGGTCTGCAACGCGGGGTTCGGCTACTACGGCACCGTTGAGGACACCGATCCGGCGGTCATGCGGCGGATGATGGACGTCAACTTCTTCGGCACGTTTCTCGGGGCGCGGGCCGCGCTGCCGCATTTCCGCAAGCAGGGCCGCGGTCATCTCATCATCATTTCGTCGATCGTTGGCCGGCGCGGCATCGCGCAGATGAGCGGCTACGCCGCGACCAAGGCGGCGCAGGTCGGATTCGCCGAGTCGCTGCGGACCGAGTTCGTCGGCACGGACATCCACGTCAGCGTCGTCCTGCCGATTTCAACCGAAACCGAGTTCCGTCAGGCCATGTCACGCGACTACGGGCACAGCGTCAAAGGACTCGGGCCGAAACAGTCGCCCGACACCGTGGCGCGCGCGGTGGTCGACTGTATCCGGCGGCCGGCGCCGGAGGTGTATCCGCACGCCAAGTCGCGTGCCCTGACGGTCGTCAACGCGATTGCGCCGGGCTTCACCGATCGCCTGGTGCGCAAGTACGGCAGACGACGGGAGTCATGACGGCGGACGTTGAACTCGTGCGCGAAATCGCGGAGGTGGTCAAAGCTCGAGGGGGGCGCGCCCTCATCGTCGGCGGCTGGGTACGCGATCGGCTGATGGGGCGCCCGTCGAAGGACGTCGATCTGGAGGTGTTCGGTCTGACGGCAGAATCGCTCCGCGGCGTGCTGGAAGGCTTCGGCCCGGTAAATGCGGTGGGCGAGAGCTTCACGGTCTACAAGGTCCGCGACATCGACGTCGCGCTGCCGCGGCGCGACTCCAAGACCGGCCACGGACATCGCGGCTTTACGATCGCCGGCGATCCCGACATGCCGATCGCGGAAGCCTCCCGCCGGCGGGACTTTACGATCAACGCGATCGCATTCGATCCGCTGACCGAGGAGTACATCGATCCGCACGGCGGCATCGCCGATCTTCAGCGCCGCACGCTCCGCGCCGTCGATCCGCGGACGTTCGTGGAAGACAGCCTGCGGGTGCTGCGCGGCTTGCAGTTCGCCGCACGGTTCGAGCTCGCGCTGGACGAGCGCACCGCCGCCTTGTGCAGGCAGATTCCGCTCGACGACCTGCCGGCCGAGCGGATCTGGGGCGAGATCGAAAAGCTGCTCCTGCGGGCGGACCGGCCCTCGATCGGTTGGCGCCTCGCTCTCGATCTCGGGGTGATCGACAAACTGTTCCCGGAATTGAAGGCGCTCGTCGGCTGCCCGCAGGAGCCTGAATGGCATCCGGAAGGGGATGTGTGGGTGCATACCCTGATGGTGCTGGACGAAGCCCGGCAACGCATCGACGACCTGGATCACGCCCGGAAGGTGACGGTGATGCTCGGCGCCGTGTGCCACGATCTGGGAAAGCCTCCGACGACAGCGGTGATCGACGGGCGCATCCGTTCGATCGATCACGAGCAGGCCGGCGTCGAACCCGCGAGTACACTGATGGACCGATTGAACGTGCACTCGATCGGCGGCTTCGACGTGCGGGGGCAGGTGCTCGGCATCGTCGCGCAGCACTTGAAGCCGCTCGCATTCTTCAAATCCGCAACTCCGGTCGGTGACGGCGCGTTCAGACGGCTCGCTCAGAAGGTGGAGCTCGAGCTGCTGGCTCGGGTCGCCGAATCGGACTGTCGCGGCCGGACGGGGTCGTTCGATTGCAGTGGAATTGGCTGGTTCCTCGAACGTGCCCGCGAGCTCGGCGTGCAGCACGAGCCTCCCACGCCACTGCTCAAGGGACGGCACCTGCTCGAGCTCGGAGTTCGACCCGGTCCAGGGATGGGCACTGTTCTCCGCCAGGTCTACGAGCGCCAACTCGACGGCCGCGTGACGTCAGTGGACGAAGGACTGGCCGCTGCCAGGGAGATTCTTGCGGCGTCGCCTCGTGATGGAGGTGAGCATTCGCCAGAGACCGCAACGTGATGGATATTCGATGAGAAACCTCAAATGGGTGTGGCTGTGTTGCCTGATGCTGGCCGCGAACGACGTCTTCGCTCAGCCAAGCGAGCCGATCGGCCGGTTCGTGATCGACGCGCGTGGCACATTGGCGCGATTCAAGGACGATCCGCAGGTTGCCTCGTCGCTCGACGTGACGACCGAGAATCTGCCGACCCGCGGCCTGGGTGCGGCAGTCGGAGTCCACTGGTATCCGATCCGCGGACGCCGGGTCGCTCTGGGTGTCGGCGGCGAGCTCGTGATCGCCCGGGACAGCCGGACGGCCGAGCCTGCCGAGGACGACGACACCGCCGTCGAGGGGCCGAGGGTGACGACGCGATTCTCGTCCATCTCGCCGCAGATTTCGCTGAACTTCGGTAAACGGGACGGGTGGAGCTACATCAGCGGCGGACTCGGCCGCGCCCGGCTATCGGCCGAGCGCGACGACGAACCGTTCGCCGACAGTGCCGATGCCACGGGGTCGTTCCACTATGGAGGAGGCGCCAGGTGGTTCACCGGCCCGCACCTGGCGTTTTCGTTCGATCTGCGTTTCTACACGGTCAACGCGAGCGAGGCGTCGGGCACCAGACCCGCGTATCCGCGCACGAAGATGATGGTGATCAGTGCAGGGATTTCGATGCGCTGACGGTCAGGCCGCTTCCTTCCCGCGGCGCCACTCTTCGAACAACCGGGCAACGTTGCCGCCGACCGAATGCAGCGAGGGACTCCAGCCCAATGTGCGGGCGCGTGAGCTCCGGACCAGCTGGTCGAGCGCGAGGGCGTCGGCCAGCGGCCCGAGCTTCTTGCGCGCCTCGTCGAGCGGGACGCGGCGCACGCTTGGCTTGAGCGCCACCTGGTCGCCAATGGCGGCGACCAGATCGTTCACCCGCTCGTCCCCCTCGTCGTTCGCGTGAAACAGCCCGGCGGCGGCGGGTTTCGTCGCGATCCGCAGATACAGCTCGCCGAGATCGCGGTCGTAGATGAGGGGCCAGTGATTCTCGCCGGACCCGATGGTGCGCACGAGACCGTTGGCCGCGTCCTTGAACAGGTCGCTGACGATCCCTCGCGACCCGCCATAGACGATGCCCGGCCGGATGACGGCCGTGCGCAATCCCGCCGTCGCGGCGTCCAGCACACGCGCCTCGTGGGCCGGCCGCCAGCTCACCAGCGGCGCGGGACTCAGCGGCGCCGATTCATCCGCGGGCGTCAGCTGGTGGCCCAGGACCCACATCAGGGAGGTGTAGATGAAGAAGCGCCCCTCAGCTTTCCCGGGCTGCAGCAGCGCGTCCAGCGCCATCGCGTCGAGAGACGGCCCGCGCGCCGTGAACTCGAACGCGGTGTGAATGGCGCCATCAGCGGCCGCGGCGGCGGACGCATAAGACGCCGGCTCGGCGAGGTCACCGAGAACCGGGTGCGCGCCGCGCTGCTGCACGAAGGCGGCACGTTCGCGGTTGCGGACGAGCGCGTCCACGTGATGCCCGGCCCGCACGAACGCCTCGAGCACCGCCGATCCCAGGTAGCCCGTTCCACCGGTGAGGAAAATTCGCACTGTGTGCCGCCTGTCTTGCTAAATGTCCCAGATCCGTTCCTGCTGATCGTAGAACGTGATGAGCCCGTCTTCGCTGACCTTCAACACGGCGCCATAGCGGCCCGCGGCCATCGCCGCCGTCGTCCGGGCCCCCTCCACGGCGAGGTTCGAGTGCGGTTCGACCGGCTCGGTGTGGAGAAGGATAGCGCCAACCGCAAGCAATCTGCCGGTCGGATCGAGAACCGTGGCGCCGTCCGTCCGCGCCAGTCCCGCCAGCACCGCCGGTTCGATGCCGATCGCCGTCCTGCCCTGCAGCATCTGCAGCAGCTGGACGCGATTGGGCATGTCGGTGCTCCCCGGCAATCTCGGCGCATCGAGCTGATCGCCGGGAGCCACCAGCAGCGGCAAGGAGGCGGCAGCATCCCTGAGAACGACGAACAACGCGCCCTCGCGCGCGTCCGCCAGATCCACGGCCGTCTGGAACAGGCGTTCCGCCAGCGCCGGGTTTCCCACCGAGCTGGCCCACATCTCGTATTTCGCCTGCAGATCGAGCAGATGCCAGCGCGCGTTGCGAAAGCTGAAGACCGGCACGCCCTCGGCGAACAGCTTGATCTCGTGCGACGGGCTCAGCACGATGCAGACGTTGCGATTTCCGGCGGTCGCCAGCGCGTGCGAACGGTACGGCATCGGACAGGGAACTTCGAGATGACGCGGAGGAAAGCGCCGACCGACTTCGAGCACGTCGAGCACGTAGCCGCCGCGGTTGATGAGATAAAGCGTCTGAAGACCGTCGCTCAATCGATAGAAGGTCTTGATCGCCGTGAGCCCGTGCGTATAGCGAAAGGCCTGCTCGTTCGGCGGGCGCCGCGGCGCCTCCGCATCGTCGTCGGTGTCGAGGATCAGCACGCCGGACGAGATCGGGCGGTTCTCGTAGCTCGACATCGCCGCGACGCGCAGCACTTCGATCGCCGTCGCCACGAGATCGGCGCGGGTCTGCGCCGGATCGGAGTACATCATCTCGTCGACGAACGCGCCGACGTAGCGATCCTCGATCGCTCCGCGGAACAGCTCACCGCGCTCGAGCATCTGCCGCGGATCGAACAGCGCGCGATAGCGAATCGACAGGACCGATCCGATCGCGCGTGCCAGACGCACTTCGTGCGAGGTGAACGGCCGGCGTTCGGGCACGTGCAGCACGTGGCGCGACCCGAACCATCGAATCGTGAGCACCGACGGATCGCCAGTTGGCTCGATTGCCAGTCTGCCATCGGACGACAGCGACGGAGTCGGTTCGGTCTCGAACGTCGCGCGGCTGAAGAACTGGCGGAGCGCCGCCTGCAGCAGATTGTCGTAGAGGGCGCTGGCTGCAAAAACCGGCGGGAGCGACATGGGTTTTCCATCATAATTCAGCGCAATGGTGCGGCGCACGCTCATCGATTTCTTCGAGGACCTTTCCACGATCGACGGCGATTTCCTGACCTATGACGACGGTTACCGGACGTGGTCGTACACGTATGCCGAGACCACGGAACGGGCGCGCGCATTCGCATCCACACTCCACGAGTCCGGCATCGCAAAGGGTCAGCACATCGTCATCTGGAGCGAGAACCGGCCCGAATGGATCATCGCGCTCTGGGGTTGTCTGCTGCGGGGCGTCGTGCTGGTCCCGATCGACTATCGGGCCTCCACGGATTTCACGCTGAAGGTGGCTGAGATCGTCGACGCGCGCGCGATTCTCGTCGGCGACACGGTCGGCAGGCTGGCCACGGCGCGAACGGTGTGGCCGGTCTCGAGCGTCGGCAGCACGCGGCCCGCGGTCAGGGCGCCGACCGTCGACTTGACCGGGGAAGACGTGGCTGAAGTCATCTTCACTTCTGGCGCGACGTCGGAACCGAAAGGCGTCGTGCTCACGCACCGCAACATCCTCGCGAACATCGTCCCCATCGAGCGCGAAATCACCAAATACCGGAAATACGCCAGACCGTTCCTGCCCATTCGCTTCCTCAACCTGCTGCCCCTGAGCCACATGTTCGGACAGGCGATGGCGACCTTCGTCCCGCCGCTCCTCTCCGGCGTCGTCGTCTTCACGCGAACGTATGCGCCCGAGGAGGTGATCGCGCAGGTGCGAGCCAGGCGCGTGTCGGTGCTCGTGTGCGTCCCGAAGATCCTGGAGGTCCTCCGGGATCATGTGCTCCGCGTCCTGCCCGAAGCGGCTGAAGCGCCCGCCCCTGGCATGCACTGGATGCTTCGATGGTGGCGATACCGCCGTGCCCACAAGATGTTCGGCCTGAAATTCTGGGCGATGGTCGTGGGCGCCGCGCCCCTCGATCCCGATGTCGAGGCGTTCTGGGGCCGCCTCGGTTTTCTCGTCGTCCAGGGATACGGGCTCACCGAAACGGCGCCGATCGTCACACTCAACCATCCGTTGCATGCGACCCGTGGGGCGGTCGGCAAGCCGATTGGCGGCGTGGAGGTGCGCATCGCCGACGACGGGGAGATCCTCGTGCGAGGCGAGAACGTCACGAAAGGCTATTTCAACGCCCCGGAGGAGACGCGGTCGGCGTTCCGTGACGGCTGGTTCCACACCGGGGACATCGGCAGCCTGGACGATCAAGGGCGCCTCCACATCCGCGGGCGCAAGAAAGAGATGATCGTCACGCCCGAAGGCCTCAACGTGTTCCCCGAGGATGTCGAGCGGGTCTTGAACGAACAGGCCGGCGTAAGGGAGTCGGCGGTCGTAGGCGCGTCGGTGCCGGGCAGCTCCTCCGAGCGCGTTCACGCGGTCGTCGCGCTTCAGAGCGGCGCGGACCTCGACGAGATCGTCCGCAACGCGAACACCCGGCTCCAGGACCATCAGAAGATCCGGGCGGCCGTCGCCTGGACTTCCGGAGATCTGCCGCGAACCGAGGGCACGAAAAAGCTGAAACGACGGGAGCTGCGCGATTGGCTGATGGGAGGACAGCGCGGCACGGATCGCGATGCGACCACGGGGGCGAAGTCACGCGGCGCGGGACGCAGCGCCGCGGCCGTGCTCGAACGATTCGCACCCGGCCGCACCATCACCCCCGCCACCACCATCGATGAGCTAGGCCTCAGTTCTCTCGAACGAGTCGAGCTGATGATGGCGCTCGAGGATGCGGCGCAGGTCACCATCGATGAAGCGCGGTTCGCGGCGGCGACAACAGTTGGCGACCTCGAGGCGATGACACAGCCCATCGAGACCGCGGGCTCACGGCCCGCCGTATCCGTGGCAGCCGCTGCCGAACCGATTGACTTCCCGTCATGGAACCGAACGACGGTTGCACGAGGGCTCCGGCGGGCGAGCCTGCCCACGTGGATCCTTCCGCTCGCTCGCGTCTTCGCGAAGATCGAAGTGGAAGGGCTCGAACATTTCGACGCCCTGACCGGACCGGCGATCTTCGCGGCGAACCATCAGAGTCATCTCGATACCCCGGCGATCCTGATCGCGCTGCCGGCGAAGTGGCGGTACCGGATCGCTCCCGCGATGGCCAAGGAGTTCTTCAAGGCGCACTTCTATCCGCAGCAGTTCGGACGCAAGGCGTACGTGTTGAACAGCTTGAACTACTATCTGGCCGCGCTGTTCTTCAACGCGTTCCCCCTCCCCCAACGGGAGTCGGGGACCCGGCAGACGCTGCGTTATATCGGTGAGCTGATTGCCGGCGGGTACTCGGTCCTCATCTTCCCCGAAGGGCGCCGGACCGACCGCGGGGAGATCGCGGCGTTTCAACCGGGAGTCGGAATGATCGCGTCCAAGCTGCAGGTGCAGGTCGTCCCGGTCAAGCTCGAAGGCCTCGACCGGATCCTCCACCAGAAGGCGCGGTTCCCCAGCCGTGGAGCCGCACGCGTGGCGTTTGGACGCCCTATGTCGTTGATTGGCGGGGATTACGCAGATCTTGCGCGACAGGTGGAAGAAGCCGTTCGCCGCCTATAATGGTTGAGTTTGCGGAGTTCCCCGCAAATGTGGCACAATCTTTGATTGAAAGGATAGCAATTGAGCAAGGATGATCTGATTGATGTGCAGGGTACGGTCGTGGCGGTCCACAGCGGCGGGCTCTACCGCGTGCAGTGCGATCAGGGCCACGAGGTGCTCGCTCAATTGAGCGGCCGCATGCGCCGCTTCCGAATCAAGGTGGTGCCAGGGGATCGCGTCACGGTCGGGGTATCTCCCTACGATCCGGTCCGCGGCATCATTACCTTCCGCGCTCGCTAGATTACGACTTGAGTTCCCAAACAGCCCAACACAATTCGCCCGGTCGACGCCGACGACGACCCGGGTCGCGCGGCAGCGCAACCCGCGGCAAGCAGCAGCGCCGGACGCACGCGACGGTTCACGTCGCGCCGGTGGTCACCCGCGCCCAGGCCGCGTACGACCCTAGCCCGGTGGGGTTCGAGAGCCTCGATTTGGAGTCAACGCTTCTCGAGAGCATCCGCCAGCGCGGCTTCGCCTGGACCACACCGATTCAGAGCGCCGTCGTGCCGATCATCATGGGAGGCGACGATCTGATTGGCTGCGCCGACACCGGCACGGGCAAGACCGCCGCGTTCCTGCTGCCGATCCTGAATCGGCTGCTGAAGACACGCGCGGCGGCTCCGGAGGAGCGCGGATACACCCGCGTGCTCATTCTGTCGCCGACCCGCGAGCTCGCCGTGCAGATCGAGGACGACGTCCAGGGGTTTTCGTATCACACGGATCTGACCAGCATCGCGGTCTACGGTGGCGTGCCGATGGATCAGCAGGAGCGGGCGCTGAAATCCGGCGTCGACATCATCGTCGCGACGCCTGGCCGGCTGATGGATCACATGCGCAACGGCGCGGTCTCGTTCGATCGGCTCGACACGCTGGTGCTCGACGAGGCGGATCGGATGATGGACATGGGCTTCTGGCCCGACGTCCGCCGCATCGTGGCGTCGCTGCCCGACGCCGCCGCGCGTCAGACCCTGCTCTTCTCCGCCACGATGCCCGAGGACGTGATGAAGCTCGCGGACGAAGTCGTCCGCGACGCGAAGTACGTCCAGATCGGATCGGCGGGCGGACCGGCCAAGAGCATCACCCACACCGTGGAGAACGTCGCGGCCTCGGAGAAGACCGAGTGGCTCGCGAGGTTCCTGCGCCGGACCGACGGTCCGGTCCTCGTGTTCGTGCGCACCAAGTCCGGCGCCGAGCGCCTGGGACGGAAGCTCGCGGCGTTCGGCCTGAAGGCGGCGGCGCTGCACGCCGATCGCACGCAGGCGCAGCGGAGCCAGGCGGTCGAAGGATTCCGCAGCGGCCGGTATCGCGTACTCGTCGCGACCGACGTCGCCGCACGCGGCCTCGACATCGACGGAATCACGCACGTGGTGAACTACGAAGTGCCCTCGAATCGCGAAACGTACGTGCACCGGGTCGGACGGACCGGCCGCGCAGACGCGACCGGTACGGCGCTGACCCTCGTCGCACCCGAAGAGCAGCGGGCACTACAGTCCCTGCAGCGCTCGTTCGGGATTGAGATGCAAGGATGATGGACGACACGAAGCTCGCGCCACTCGACCCGGTCGAGCCAGTCGCGGGGCCAGAGGCGGAGCCGGCCGCCGAGTCGGTCCCCGGGCCCGCCGCGGCGGAAGCCACCAGCACACCGGCCCCCCTGTCGGCGGCCGTGGAGAAATTCAAATCCTGTCGCTGGCGTGCGTCACCGGAGGATGGTGAGTTCTGCACTCATCGCGACGTCCTGCCGTTTGCCGGCAAGGAAGGGTTCGTTGCCGAGTCCTGGTGCCCTGACTGTGCGTTCTACAAGCTGCGGCGGACGCCAAAGAAGCGCGAGAGGCTCGACTTCACCTACTGACTCGTCCTGCCGGAGTGGCGGGCGGCGAGCGTGCTCGAGCGCCGCCCTGGCAGGCCCTCGCTCGAGATCAATCCGAGAATTCGCTGGCCAGGTCCGCCCACTCGCCGTTCGGCGCAAGCGCCTGATACGAGCGCCAGTGGAGCTTCGCGTCCGAGGACTGCCCGGTCTTTTCCAGCGTCACCGCCAGATAGAAATGAGCGTCCGGATACCCCGGATTCAGCCCGACGGCCGCGCGGTAGCACACGAGGGCGCGTGAATAACGGCCGAGGTCGTGATGAATGTTCCCGAGGTTGAAGTGCGCCTCGAAACACTCCGCATCGAGGAAGATCGCCCGTTCGTAGAGCGCCTGGGCCTCGATCAGCTCGTCGCGCGCATAGTGGATGTTGGCAAGGTTCACGATCGCCGGAACGAGATCCGGATCGACGACCAGCGCCTTGCGGTAGGCGGATGCCGCCTCCTCCATCTTGCCGCCGTCGCCATCGTCCAGCCGCGATCCCTCCGTGAAATACTTGGCGGCCAGCGCCCGCTGCGGATCCGATCCAGCGTACTCCGCCAGCGACGCGTCGCATGACGCGCCGGGGCCCGGACTGATCGACGACGCCGCCATCGCCTCCTGACGCTCCTTCCGGGCGCGCAGCGACACCACCTTGGCCTGGGGCGTATCGGCGCTCGCGTGACCGGGCTGGAAGTCGAGCGCGAGCTGACCTTGCCGCTCCGCGAGCAGCGTGCGCAGCACCACGCGAACCGGCGTGCCGCTCTCCAGCTCGGCGGCCGCGCGCTTGACGGTCAGCAGATCGCTGAACGAATACAGCCGGTGCGCGCGTGGCTCACCAACCCGGACGAGACCCCACTTCTCCAGATACCGCAGATGGTTGTCGGTGATCGATGGATAGAGGTTGCGGATGTCGCGCGAGGTGAATGGCCCGCTCGCGGATGACGATGACGAGGACGACGTCATTGATGCGAAGATTCATTGAGCCGACAGTGAAAGTCAAGCGCGACGTGCATACAATGCCTTTATGCTGCTCGCCGGCGACGTCGGAGGCACCAAGACTCTGCTCGGTCTGTTCGAGCATGCGCCGGGCAGGCCGAGGCCGATCGTCGTGGATGAGTTCGTCACGCTCGATCACGACGGGCTCGAAGCGATCGTCGATCGCTTCCTGAGCGCTCGCGGCACGGCACAACGGGATCTGCGCGCGGCGACTTTCGGCGTCGCCGGCGCGATCACCGATCAGGTCGCACATCTCACCAATGTGCCCTGGCTGGTGAAGGCCTCGTCGCTCAAAGCTGCCCTCGAGGTCGACCACGTCAACATCCTGAACGATCTGGAAGCGCTCGCCTACGCGGTGCCGGTGCTCGCCGAAGACGAGATCGCCGTGCTGCAGGAAGGCGTCCGCATCGCCAGCGGAAACATCGGCATCATCGCCGCCGGAACCGGCCTCGGCGAATCGATGCTGCTGAACATCGGCGGGCGGTTCCACCCCGGGGAATCCGAGGGCGGCCACGCCGACTTCGCCGCACGCACGCCGCGTGAGCTCGAGATGGTCGCGGTGCTGACGCGGAGGTTCGGACGCGTGGAGCTTGAACACGTCCTCTCCGGCCCTGGTCTCATCAACGTCTACCAGTTCACCCACGATGCCTTCGGATCCGCCCCGTACTCGCAGCCCACGACCACCATGCCGAGCAAGCTCTGTCCGGGCGTCGGGGATCTCGCGGATCCGTCTGAACTGCCGGCGCGCATCACCGCCTCCGCAATGGCGCGGCGATGTCCGACGTGTGTCGAAACCCTGGAAATTTTCGTCTCGGCGTACGGCGCCGCCGCGGGCAATCTGGCGCTGCGCACCGTCGCCACGGCCGGGGTGTTCGTGGGCGGCGGCATCGCGCCGCGGATCGTGCCGGCGCTCCGGGCCGGCGGATTCATGTCGGCGTTTCGCGACAAGACGCCGATGGACCAGCTCGTCGCGCGCATTCCCGTGCGCGTCATTCTCAACCCGAGAACGGGCCTGCTCGGCGCGGCCGTGCACGCCGACTCCGTCCCTCGAGACTGACTCCGGCTGACTGGATAGCTGAATCGGTGACGACGATCAGTCGGCGATCATGATCACGCTGGCCGCGGTCAGGAAAGCCACGCCGATGAGCGCGAGGGTGCGCCCGTGGGAGGATTCGAATCCGTCCGCGAACGGCCGAAGAGCCGAGCGCACGAGTTTGGGCTCACGCGCCGAGAGCAGCCCGACGATGATCCACCAGGAGCCGAGCGCCCACATGCTCTGAAACTGCTCGCCTGCACCCGATCCCTGAAAGGTCAGCGGAAATCCAAGAACGAGTCCGGTGAGCAGGCCCGCCCCGATCGCCAGCGGGAAGTACACCATCCAGCGCTTCGCGCCCTCGAGCGGCTGCGGCGTGTAATTCACCTTCGAGCGCGCAACGAAATAGCAGAAGACAATCAACGGCACGCCGATGAAGTCGTCGAACGTCGGAATGGCGATGAGCGTGAGGACCACCAGCAGCACGGGAAGGCCCCAGTCGCCGGCGAGTTTCTCCTGCCAGTCGCTGACCGTATCCGACGCGCCGGTGTAGAAACGGACGGCTGGCTGCGGACGCGGCGGCTTCACGGCGTCGCTCCACTGCGTCGGGCTCCCGAGGCTGTCGAGCACGCGCTCGAGCTGGCCCTTCGTCACCGGCTCGGGGCTCGCAGCGAGCTCAGCGTGGACGTGCGCGCGGAGATCCTGGGCGATGTCCTCGGCGTCGAGTGTCGGATCCGTCGCGACGGACGTTCGAACGCGTCCGAGCCAGGCTTCGAAATATTCCGACGCGTCGGGCGTCCAACTTTTCATCGGGTTCCTGCCTTCTGGGCATGACGAAGCTGTTCGACGCTGGTTACGAGCGAGTCCCAGGCCTGGTTCATTTCGGTGAGCGTGTTGCGGCCGGCGGGCGTCAGTTCGTAGGTACTTACGCGGCGGACCATCAGGGGAATCCTCGATGGTTGCCTGGACGAGGCCGTCCGCCTTGAGGCGGCTGAGAATCGGATAGACCGTGCCGTCCGCGATCATCAATCCTTCATGCCGGCGCAGGATCCGGACGATGTCGTAGCCGTACAGGCGATCGCCATTGAGTGCGTTGAGGACCGCCAGTTCCAGCGCCCCCTTCCTCGCCTGCGTCGTCCAGTTCATCTCGGCCAACTATAGTTCAATGCAAGGTAGATGGCAATAGGGTATAGCTTGATGGCGAATAGGGGATCCCAGTTTCTTCAGTAAGCAGTCAGAGCTGGCCCTCCGGAGGGAGCGCGATCCGTCGGCTCTGTAGAACCGTTCGAACCCGTGTGGTCAGATGTTCGGCCGGAATGCCCGCACTCATATCGATCAACGTCGATCGTCACGAAGCCGTCCTTCGAATTCCCGCCGATCGTGATGGAGCCCGTGCTGAGTGTGAGACCCATCGAGTTCGACCGCGGATCGCGGAAGCACTTGCTCGACTGAACCGGCGAGGCTCAGAGCCTGAAGGTTCGTGATCAGGTGTTGGAGAAGCATCGTCTCGTCGTGCAGCGCGTCGATGGTCGATCGATCGGCAGCCGCCAGGAGGTAGTTTTCCTCCCTTACTCCCGTCCTCCCTGTGATCCAGAAGACCTGTTCCTGTCCTCCGACCCGACCCGCCGCCCCCGTCTATAATGACCGCCGTGAAACAGCCCATCACCTGCTTCGCGATCGCTCTGGCCCTCGGACTGCACGCCGCGCCTCGCGGGCAGGAGCGCGCGTTGACACCGCTCGCCGACATCAAGACGGTTCCAGAGAAAACGGACTTCAAGGACACGAGCAAGTACGCCGACGTCGTCGCTTTTCTCGAAGCTCTCGACAAGGCGTCGCCGGTCGTGCACGTGACGTCGTTCGGCACGACCAACGAGAGGCGCGCGCTGCCGCTCGCCGTGATCGGCGCGGCCGCCGCGACGCCGCAGGCGGTGAGGCAGACCGGCAAGCTGCGGGTCTATATCCAGGGCAACATCCATGGCGGCGAAGTCGAGGGCAAGGAGACCGCGCAGATGCTGCTGCGCGATCTGGCGTCAGGAAAACACGACGAGTGGCTGAAGTCGATGGTGTTCCTGATTGCCCCGATCTACAACGCCGATGGCAACGAGAAGTTCGCGCTGAACAACCGCGGGCCGCAGTACGGGCCGATCGGTGGACAGGGACAGAGGCCGAACGCCCAGGAGCTCGATCTCAACCGCGATCACATGAAGCTCGATTCGCCGGAGGCGCGGGCGTTCGTCAAGCTGATGAACGACTACGATCCGCACGTCGGTATCGATCTGCACACCACCAACGGCACCCGTCACGCGTATCACCTCACCTACTCGCCGCCTCTCCATCCCGGCACCGACAGCGCGATCATCGACCTGCTCCGGCAAGAGTGGCTGCCGGCAGTGACGAAGAACATCCGCGACAAACACGGCTGGGAGTACTTCTACTACGGCAACGTCGCCGGCGCCGGCCGCCGCGGCGGAGCGCCGGCAGGCGAGCGCCGGTGGGCGACGTTCGATCATCGGCCTCGTTTCAACAACAACTACATCGGCCTGCGCAATCGATTCGCCGTGCTCAGCGAGGCCTACGCGTATTTGAGCTTTCAGGATCGCATCCTGGCGACGAGCCGGTTCGTCGTCGAGAATCTGAGCTTCATCCATGCCAACGCCGATCGCATCAAGAAGATCGCCGCCGCAGCGGATGCGATCAAGCTCCCGGGCAGCCGGCTTCCCCTCCGCGCCGAGCTCCAGAACACGGGCACGATAGATGTGTTGATGGGCGAAATCGAAGAGATGAAGCACCCGGTCGACGCACACGTCATGCACGTGCGGAAGGACGTGAAGACGCCGGAGAAAATGGCCGACTACAGCACCTTCAAAGGCGTCGAGGAGGAGCGCGTGCCCTCCTTCTACTACCTGTCGCCAGCCGTGAAGGATGCGATCATGCGGCTGACCGCTCACGGCATTGCCATGACTACGCTCAAGGCGCCGACGAAGGTCAGCGTCGAGGAATTCAGGATTGAGACCAGCGTCGCGGCTTCCACGCCGTTTCAGAATCACAACGAGCGGACGATCACCGGCGCCTGGACCGCTGCGGAGAAGCAGTTGGCGGCCGGCACTCTCCGGATCGACCTGTCGCAGCCGCGCGGACGCCTGGCCTTCTACCTGATCGAACCTCGAGCCGACGACGGGCTGTTGAACTGGAACCTGCTGGACGAGGCGATCAAGTCGGCGAAGGTGTATCCGATCGTGCGCAGCCGCGATTGACCCGGGCGCCTGGTCAGATTCCTCTCGGCTGCTCCCGCACTCCCTTGCCGACGCCCGCGAACGCTGCCGCGAATTCCTTCGCCCCGGCGAAACGTTGTGCGGGCGCCGGATTGATCGCGGTCTGAATCGCGAGGGCCGCGGGCTCGGGCAGGGACGGCTGGAGCTCGCGCGGGGCTTTGGCGATCCCACTCAGCATCTTTCCCAGCAACTCGGGAAGCGTGGCGCCGTCAAAGGGGAGGGTGCCGGTCGCCATCTCGTAGATCAAGACGCCGAGCGTGAAGACGTCCGATCGCACGTCGGCCGTGTGGCCGGTGAACAGCTCCGGCGCGACGTAGCGAAGCTCGCCGTCCGCGAGACCCATCCCGCGCAGCGTCTGTTCGTGCAAGGTGCCCAGCAGATCCTGGGCCTGCGAGATGCCCGCGCTCGAGATCATCATGCGCTCGCCGTCCTCGTCGTGCGTGATCCGGATGATGTCGGGGGAGAGACCGCACAACAGGCCCTTCCGGCGATGAAGGACGTGGGCGGCTTCCAGGAGCTGACTGGCGAAACGTGACAGCCGATCCCATGGCAACGCCCCGGACTGGACGAGGATCTGGCGCATGCTGGGACCCTCGATATAGTCCGTGACCAGATACACGAGCTCCCCTTCTTCGCCGTAGTCCCGGACCTGAATGATCGAGGGATGCGCAACTTGCAGCGCTCGCGCCTCGTGGAGAAAACGCGCGCGCACTGCATCGTCGCGGGCCGTTCCGCCGCGCAGGATCCGGATCGCCACCGGGTGTCCGAGGGCGCGATGCACGCCGCGGTGCACGGCGCTCCCGAGTCGGCCCGGGGCGAGCAGCTCACCGATCTCGTACGTACCCAGGAGACCGCCGGAGGCTGGACGCCCGCCGGCCGGCCCGGCACCCGCCACGGTCGGCCCCGACATCGCGGTGCCGAACGCCAGCATGTCCGGCCAGCGATCCTTCGGACTCTTGGCGAGCGCGCGCCCGATGGCCAGATCAATCCAGGGCGGAAGGTTCGAGCGAACGCTGCTCGGCAGCGGCACCGGCTTGGACAGATGGCCCGAGACGATCGCCATCGGGTCCTCACCTGGAAACGGCAGCTTTCCCGTCAGCAGCTCGAAAATCACCGCGCCGAGGCTGTAGATATCCGCGCGCGGGTCAATCGCGCCGCCGGTCAGCTGCTCGGGCGACGCGTAAGCGACCGTGCCGAGGAACTGCTGCGAGCCGGTCAACCGCGTTTCGTCCGCCGGCTGCCTGATGTTGGCGACGCCGAAATCGACGAGCTTGTAGACGCGCTCCGACGGGCCGTAGTCGTGCGCCACCACGTTCGCAGGTTTCAGGTCGCGGTGAATGATGCCGCGATCGTGCGCGAGCGCCAGCGCGGAGCACAGCGGCGGCACGATCTCGCGCAGGTCGTCCGGCTCCAAGCAGCCGCGGCGGGCGAGCTCATCTTTCAAGCTGGGACCATTCAGCAGCTCCATGACCAGGAACGGCCGCTGCGGATCGTCCGCGTTGTAGTCGAAGATCGCGACGATGTTCGGGTGCCTGAGCTGCGCGCAGGCGCGGCTCTCGCGGACGAAACGCTCGAGCGGTCCCGGACCCGCGATGTCCGCAAGGATCACCTTTATCGCGACCTCGTCGCCGAGCAGAACGCGGCGGGCACGGTACACGGCGCCCATGCCGCCTTCCGCCAGCGGCGCCAGAATCTCGTAGCGCGAATCGAGAACCTGCCCGACGCTGAGCACGGCTAATGATATCTCCTACGTCCTGCGTGCTACGGGTTGGGTGCGAACGTGCTTCCTCGTCCTGCGTGCCACGTGCGACGTGCCTTTTTTCGTGCGACGTGCTACGTCGTCCTACGTGCTTCGTCCTACGTGCTTCGTGCTGTGTCCAGGTCAGCGGAAGATTCGGCCGATTCTCTTCCCGAGACCGGACAGGAAATCCTCGACGGCCCGGCGCACCCGTTGTTTGACGCTGCCCTGGTGCAGCGTGCAGAGGCGGCCGGGGACGGTGTCTCCCTCCTTGAAGTACTCGTCGTAGGTCGGGCAGCCATCCAGCGGGCGTAGGTAGGAGATGCGGCACAGTTGTTCGGTGTGCAGCTGCGCGGGAGCGTCGAAGGCGGCGCCGGGCCGATGTCGGAGGGCCTGGCGCATGAAGTCGCTCCAGATCGGCAGTGCATACCTGGAGCCGTACGCGCCCTCTGCGATGGTTTGAGGCTGGTCGTACCCGACCCAGACGCCGACGACCATCGACGAGGAAAACCCGACGAACCAGGCATCCTTGAAGTCGTCGGTCGTGCCGGTCTTGCCGCCGATTGCGGCGCGGACGCCCCACTGCCGCGCGGGCGTGCCGGTGCCGCGGTCCATCACGTCGGCCAGCATCGACACCATCTGAAAGGCGCTCTCAGGAGAAATCACCCGCGAACGGTCCACCGCGTTCTCCATCACCAACCCGCCATCGGCATCCAGAACGCGGATGATGCCCCGCGATCGGACCGCGGAGCCGCCATTCGGGAACGCGGCGAACGCCGTCGTCAAGTCGAGCGGGGTGACGAGGCCGGTCCCGAGCGACAGCGAAGGGACGTCGGGCAGGTTCCTCAATCCGACGTCCGACGCGAGCCGCAGGACGGGCCGCGATCCAAGCCGCTGCTGCAGCGCTGTCGCCGCCCGGTTGTTCGATTCGAGGAGCGCCGCGCGCAGCGTCAGGCTGTCGGGCGTCTCGCCGCTTGCGTTCCGCGGCGCCCATTCCTCCGGTCCCTGAGGCGCGATGTTCGCGAGACCTTCGAGCAGCGACACCGGCGAATAGCCGTTCTCGAGGGCCGCCGCATACAGCAGCGGCTTGAACGCGGATCCCGGCTGGCGGCGGCTCCGCGTCGCGCGGTTGAACTGCGATTGGCGGAAGTCGCGGCCCCCGACGAGGGCGAGGATGTCGCCGGTCGCCGGATCCACCGCGACCAGCGCCGCCTGCAGCTCGGGCCGCCCGAAGCGCCGCAGCCCATCGCTCACGGCTCGCTCCCCGATCCCCTGAAGTTCCTGCACGAACGTCGTGCGCACTTCCCAGTCGGGTGGATGGTCGCCGCCGAAGTGATCCCGGAAACGTTGACGCAGGTACTCTTTCGCGTAACCCGCTCGCGCATCGACCGTGCCCGGATACGGCCGGATCCGCAGGCGCGCGTGCCTTGCCGCCTCTTCCTGCGCCTTGGTGATGAACCCTTCCTCGCGCATCCGCGCGAGGACGACGTGGCTGCGAGCGACCGCCCCATCGAGGTTCGTCCAGGGCGACAGACCTGACGGCGATCGCGCGAGACCCGCGATCAGCGCGCACTCTGCGAGCGACAGCTGCTTTGCGGGCCTGCCGAACAGATGCCGCGACATCGTTTCGACGCCGTAGACGCCGGCGCTCAGATAGATCCGGTTCAAATAGAGCTCGAGCACCTGATCTTTCGACAGGTGCGAATCGATCATCAGCGCCAGAATGCCTTCGCGAACCTTGCGCCCGTAGGTCTTCTTGTTGGAAAGGAACAGGGTGCGCGCGAGCTGCTGCGTCAGCGTGCTGCCCCCCTCGACCGTGCCGGGAGAACGCACGTTTCGCACGACGGCGCGACCGAGGGCAATCGGGTCGACACCGGGATGCGCGAAAAAGCGATGGTCTTCGATCGCGACGAACGCATGACGCAGGTGCGGCGGGATGTCGGCGAGCGGCACATCCTGATGGTGCTCGTCCATCCGGAACCAGCGCCTGCCGTCTGCGGACAGGAACCAGGTATCCCCCACGCCGCGAGTGAGGCGGTGGACCGCATACCCCTGCCGGAACAGCCAGGTGATGCCTGCAGCGGTCAGCACCACGAGCACGACGAAGACAACGCCGAACACGCGATCGCGAATGCGGCGCGACCAGAAGCGCATGGTCAGACCCGGCCCGCAGTTTCGGCGCGCCAGCTCTTTCCGCGGCGATGTTGAAGCGTCAGAGACAGTGCCACGTAATACACGGGGAAGAACATCGAGGCGGTCAGCAAGGTCATCGGCACATCGGGCATTGCAAGAATGATGGCAATCACCATCACCCCCCAGACCGAGCCCAGGCCGATGGTCAAACCGCGCAGAACCGGCGTCCGGGACGGATAGACGTACCCGATACGGACGAAGACGAGCCCGCTCAACACGAGCAGCACAACGGCATTGACCGCGGGCATCAGCCCCGCCGCGAACAGGTAGACGGCGACGATGTTCCAGTACCGAGGGAAAGCCGGTGAAGAACCAGTCGTCCGTCTTCGCGTCGAGCGATGCGAACCCATAGGCACTGCTGAGCAGCACAATCGCCGCTACGGCAATCCCCAGTCCCGGTGGCAGCAGCCCCGCGTGATAGAGCAACAGCACCGGCACGAACACGTAGGTCAGGTAGTCGACGATGTCGTCGAGGCGAGCGCCGTCGAAGCGGGGTGTGCGTTCCTTGACGCGGGCCAGACGCGCGAGGACGCCATCGGTCGCGTCCACGAAGGTCGCAACCACGAGCCAGAGGAACGCCGCGCGGTACTGCCCCTCCAGGATCGCGAGCACGGCTGCGAACGCGGTGAGTGCCCCGGTCGCGGTATAGGCGTGCACGGCCCAGGCACCGGCCCACTGCAGAGCTGTCATCTCGATGGCTCAGCCATTTGTACTCAGATCTGAAGCGCTTCGAGCCGAAACTTCACTTGATATCAACGGAGTCTTCCCAAGCGACAAGGGACAAGGAACCAGGGCCATTCTCTCAACGGTTACGTTATGTATTTACAGCCAGCTCAGGGCGTTGTAGAATTCGAAGACTCCAACTCCCCAGCGGAGCGCTTTAAACAATCAATCTCGAAGCTGCCGGCCTGAAGCTCATCCCCAGGGTTGGTCTGCGTGGCTGCGGATCTTCTGGCAGCGGATGCACTGCTCAGGCATTTTGCGAATTGGACTGTGATCTGTGGCTTTACCAGCACGCTTTCGCCGCCCTCGCTATCTGGTTCTGATCGCTGCAATCGTCCTGCTGGTTTCGGTCCCCGGCGGGTTGTATCTGTCTCGACGGCCAGCGCCGCCCCCCGAGCTGGCGTTCTCCGAGTTCCTGCAGCGTGTCGAGTCCGGCAGCGTCGCCAAGGTCACCTTCAACGACCGGTCGCTGATCGACGTCGCCTTTCGCGACGGCAGCGTCGCCACGACGATCGCCCCGCCTGACTTCGTCGCGGCGAGCCCGTCGTTCGTGACCGATATGGTCAAGCGTCAGATTCGCGTCGAAGGCGGACAACCCGCCGGTCCCGCCTCGCTCAGCTGGACCGTTCTGGCCACCGCGTCCGCCTTCTTCGCCCTCCTCGCATTCACCGTTTATCGCACGACCTCGGGCAAGATTCCGTCGATCTCGGCGCGCGCGCGCGTCTCCGAGCGCGGCGGCAACGTCGTCACGTTCCAGGATGTCGCGGGCGTCGACGAAGCCAAGGACGAAGTCAAGGAAATCGTCGATTTCCTCCGCGAGCCGCAGCGATTTTCCGCTGTCGGCGGCCGGATCCCCAAGGGCGTGCTCCTCGTCGGACCGCCGGGAACCGGCAAGACGCTGCTGGCGCGGTCGATCGCGGGTGAAGCCGGCGTGCCGTTCCTGTTCGCGAGCGGCTCGGACTTCGTCGAGATGTACGCGGGCGTCGGCGCATCGCGCGTGCGAAAGCTGTTTCGCGAGGCGCGCCGCCACGGCTCCTGCATCATCTTCATCGACGAGATCGACGCCGTGGGGCGCAGCCGGGGCGGCAACTCGCTCAGCCACGAGGAGCGCGAGCAGACGCTGAATCAGCTGCTCGTGGAAATGGACGGCTTCGAAGGCCATCAGGGCATCGTCATCGTCGCGGCCACCAATCGCCAGGACATTCTCGACCCGGCGCTGCTTCGTCCGGGACGGTTCGATCGTCAGGTGATGGTCGGCAATCCCGATCTCAAGGGTCGCGAGGCGATTCTCCACGTCCACGCGCGCAAGATCAGCATGTCGCCGGACGCCGACCTGCGATCGATCGCCCGTGGCACGCCCGGGTTCTCCGGGGCCGATCTGGCGAATCTCGTGAATGAAGCCGCGCTCCTCGCCGGCCGCGCCAGCCGCACGATCGTCACCAACCACGACATGCAGGAGGCGCGCGACAAGGTATTGATGGGCGTCGAACGCCGCTCGATCGTGCTGAGCCACCTCGATCGCGTGAACTGCGCGTATCACGAAGCGGGCCACGCGGTCGTTGCCGCGCTGCTGCCCAAGGCGGATCCCCTGCACAAGGTCACGATCATCCCCCGCGGGCGCGCGATGGGGGTGACGATGCAGCTGCCCGAGGCCGACCGCCACACTTACACGAAGGATTATCTGGAGACGCAGGTCGCGGTGCTGATGGGCGGGCGCGTCGCTGAAGAGCTGTTCATGAACCACATGACCAGCGGCGCGTCGAACGACATCGAGCGCGCGACCGACATCGCCCAGCACATGGTCTGCGAGTGGGGCATGTCGGAGCTCGGCCCGCTCGCGTTCCGCAAGCCGGGAAACGTCTACGAGTCCGACCGCGCGCACGTCGTGAGCGAAGCGACGGCCCAGCGCGTGGACGAGGAAATCCGCAAGGTGGTCATGGACGGCTACGGCCAGGCGAAGGCGATCATCGAAAAGAACCGCCAGGCGGTCGAACTGATGGCGCAGGAGCTCCTGGAGATCGAATCGCTCGAAGCGGACCAGATCAAATCCCTGCTGGAACGCGCGGGCGCGGCAATTACTGAACTGAGTCGGTTCAAGGGTTCAGGGGTTCAAGGAGTTCAGGTTCAAAGCGTTCAAAGGTTCAAAGTGGTCAAAAGCCGCCGCAGCCCACGCTGCCGCGGCTTTTCCTTTTTGGCATCGGAATCAGGCCGGAAGGCAGGGTCAGGCCGTGAATCCGTGAACCTGCAAGACGGGTAAAATGTCGCCGTCACTTGCTCTGCCACACCAATCCGCGACTTGACCGCTCCGGCCCTGGACGAGCGCCCGGCGCCTGCCCGCCGTCGCCATGCCGCTGACGCCAGGAACGAGGCTCGGGCCCTACGAGATTCGCGGCCCGCTCGGCGAAGGCGGGATGGGCGAGGTCTACCGCGCGGTCGACACTCGACTGCATCGCGACGTCGCGGTCAAGGTTCTGCCCTCGACGGTGGCCGACGATCCCGACCGCATCGCGCGGTTCGAGCAGGAAGCGCGGGCGACGGCCGCCCTCAATCATCCCAACATCGTCGCGGTGCACGACGTCGGGTCGGCCGGCGGCTCGACGTTCGTCGTGACCGAGCTCCTCACCGGCGGCACCCTGCGCGAGCGGATCGACGGCCGACCGCTGCCGCTCCGCAAAACGATGGAATTAGCGCTCCGAATCCTGAGCGGCCTCGCCGCCGCCCACGACCGCGGCATCACCCATCGCGACCTCAAGCCGGACAACGTGTTCGTGACCGCCGACGGCCAGGTGAAAATCCTCGACTTCGGCCTCGCCAAGTTGACGCAGCCCTTCGGGCTGACCGGCGCCGGCGAGATGGCGACGGTCACCGGCGCGCGAACGACACCAGGCCTGATTCTCGGGACCGTTGGTTACATGGCGCCCGAACAGGTGCGCGGTCTGCCCTCCGATCATCGAACCGACATCTTCGCGTTCGGCGCGATTCTCTACGAGATGCTGTCGGGCCGCCGCGCGTTCCAGGCCGCGACCACGGCGGATACGCTCAGCGCGATCCTGACGGCCGACCCGGTGGAACTGCCGCGGCTCGAGAGCTTCGTCGCGCCGGCCGTCGCCGCGGTGATGCGCAGATGCCTGGAAAAGGATCCGGCGGATCGATTTCAGTCGGCCCGGGACGTCGGGTTCGCGCTCGAAGCGGTCCTGCCGCGGTCAGGCGAGATTCAGCACGCCGCCAGTCCGCCACCACGCAGACGTCTCCCGGCGATAGTGGCCGGGGCACTTCTCGCGAGCGTCGCACTGTCTGCGCTTACCACCTGGATGATCTTGCGAAGGCGGACGCCTGCGGCCCCATCCCTCGCGGTCTCGGTGGTCGCACCGCCTGACACGACGATCAAGGGCACGCCTGCCCTCGCACCTGACGGCCGTTCCCTCGTATTCGTCGCGTTCGACGCGCAGGTCGTGCCTCGTCTCTGGCTCCGCTCGTTCGATCGTCAAGAGACTCGCGCGCTGCCTGGAACCGAAGGCGCCGATCATCCCTTCTGGGCGCCAAACAGCCGGTCGGTTGGCTACTTCGCGCGGGGGAAGTTGTGGCGCCTCGATCTGGCCGGCAGCCCTCCACGGGTACTCGCCGATGTGACGGACCCACGCGGCGGCACGTGGAACCGCGAGAACGTCATCGTCTATTCGCCGCATCCTGATGGTGGGTTGTTTCGCCTCTCTGCGGCCGGAGGCGCAGCGGCTCCGCTGACCACGCTCGATCGCTCACGACAGGAGATTTCGCATCGCTGGCCGAGATTCCTTCCCGACGGACAGCACGTGCTGTTCATGAACCGCGTGGCGGATGACACGCTGATGCGCTACGTGATCAGCGCCGTCCCGACGGAGGGTGGAAGGGTCAAGCCAATCGTGGATGCGGAGTCCACCGGCATCTATGCGAATGGCCGGCTGCTGTTTCTTCGCAGCGCCAAACTGTTCGCGCAGCCGTTCGCGGTGCAGGACCTGACCGTGTCCGGCGAACCAACGCTGGTGGCCAATGGTGTCTGGACTGATCTTGGGGGAATGGCTGGCCTCGTTGGCTTCGACGCGGTGGACGGCGTCGTCGCGTCACGGCCGCCCATCGAGGGAGCCACGCAGATCGTCACGATGGATCGGACAGGGAAGGTTCTCGCGCAGCTGGGTCCCCCCAACGCGCAGGCCGCCATTCTCTCGCCTGATGGGCGGACGATCGCATTTGCGCTGCACGATCCGCAATTGAACACGGTTGGATTCTGGCTGCTCGATCTGGGCCGCGGAACCACGACACGCTTTACGCCTCCGGAAGTCAGCGCTACGTCGCCGGTGTGGGCACCCGACGGCCGCCGCATCGTGTATTCGCCGGTGCGCGGCGGCACATTCGATCTCTATATCAGGGATCTTTCCCCTGGAGGATCAGAACGGCTGCTGCTGCATACCGACGGCATGAAAGCGGCCCAGAGCTGGTCCGCCGACGGTCATATCCTGTTCAATGCCGTTGACGCGAAAACGGGAATGAACCTGTGGGTCATGGGCGCGGAACCCGGGCAGGTTCCGCGCCTCTTCGTCGGGGGCGCTGGCGATCAATGCTGCGGCAAGTTCTCACCGGACGGACGGTGGGTCGCCTACGTTGCGACTGATTCCGGGCGCCCCGAGGTATTCGTCAGACCCTTCGCTTCCCCGGGAGAACCGATCCAGGTATCCGTCAGCGGCGGCGGGGCGCCTGCGTGGCGTCAGAATGGCCAGGTGTTGTATTACGTCGCGCCGGACAACCGCCTGATGGAAGTGCCGGTAACCATCAGACGTGATGCGTTCAAAGCGAGCCCTCCTGTCCCGCTCTTTCGGATCAATTCGACGGAATCGCCTGGCGCAACGCTCACGGTCACGGATGATCCTCTGTACGCGCCGGCGGCCGAGGCCGATCGATTCGTCGTCAGCCAATTGACGACGGATACGCGGTCAACGGTGATTCACCTGCTCTTCAACTGGGCCCAGCAGCCTCGTTGATCGCGGGCGAGGGTTGAAGCGCTCCGCCCAGGTCTGACCACAGAGGTAGAAGACTTGCAACTTGGGACCTGGCAAAAGCCCTGTTGTTTTCCAAAAGGAAGTGTGTCACCATCCTGTTGGAAACCAAAAGGACTGGCATGAAGACAAAGAAGGACGTACAACAGGGCACGCTGACCCTGATGGTGCTGAAGACGCTCGATGTGCTGGGGCCGCTGCACGGCTATGGCATCGCGAGGCGCATCGAGCAGATCAGCGGCGACCTGCTGGCGGTGAATCAGGGCACGCTGTATCCGCTGCTGCTGAAGCTCGAGCAGGAAGGCGCGATCGAGTCCGAGTACGGCGCTTCGGAGAACAACCGGCGGGCGCGGTTCTATCGCTTGACCCGCGCCGGGCGTAAACAGCTCCAGGCCGAGGCCCGGGATTGGGAGCAGACCGCGGCCCTCATCGGCCGGTTCTTCGAGGTGAAGGCCGAGGACCTGCGATGAAGCCCGCGGCGCTTTCTGCGGCGGCTCACCGCCTCGCTGACCCGCCGGCGCGACGAGGACCGCCTGCGGGAAGAGGTCGAGGAGTATCTCGATCTCCAGACCGCGGAGAACATCCGCGCCGGCATGGACGTGCAGGAGGCCAGGCGCCAGGCCCGGCTCAAGTTCGGCCCGGTCGAAGCGGTGAAGGAACAGTATCGCGACACGCAGGGCCTGCCGTTCGTCGAGCGCCTCGTCCAGGATGTGCGCTATGCCCTGCGGCTGCTGCGGAAGTCGCCGGCGTTCACCGTCACGGCCATCCTGTCGCTTGCCGTCGGCATCGGCGCGAATGCGGCAATCTTCACGCTGGTCGATCGCGTCATGCTGAGGACGCTCCCGGTGGAGGATCCGCATCAGCTCGTCTACGTCAGCGATCAACGGATCCTCCAGCAGTCCAGCCCACGGTTTTCGTACCCCTTCTACGTCTCGATCAGGGATGCCGACATCATGAACGGCGTGGCGGCCCGTTTCACCGTGCCGCTCAACACGACGCTCGACGACGGCCCCACGAGAGTCCGCGGTGAGCTGGTGTCCGGCAACTACTTCGGCGTCGTCGGCGTCACGACACGTCTGGGCCGGCCGATCGCACTGTCCGATGATCGAACGCCCGGCGCGCACCCGGTCGTGGTCATCGCCAGTGGTTTCTGGCAGCGCAGCCTGGGATCCGATCCGGCGGTGATCGGACGCGAAGTGCGGATCAACGAGCGGCCGTTCACCATCATCGGCGTTGCGGCGCCCGGATTCACCGGGACGGATGTCGGACAGCCAACCGATATCTGGCTGCCCATGATGATGCAGAAGGAAGTGGGCAGGGATCTGCTCAACGACGCCCGGACCAACTGGCTCGAGATGATCGGCCGGATGAAGCCTGGAGTCACCTTCGAGCGTGCCAGCGCCGAGCTCACGGGTTATCTCCAGAACGCGAGCGCAACCGCCGGCGACCAGCAGGCGAGCCGGATCGTCCTGCAGACTGCAGCCAAGGGGAGCGTCCCGCTCCGCCGCCAGCTCGGCCCATCGCTGACGGTCCTGCTGCTACTCACCGGTCTCGGGCTGCTTCTCGCGTGCGTCAACGTGGCGAGCCTGCTCGTTGTCCGTTCCGTGGCCCGCGAACGGGAGATTGCCGTGCGGCTGGCCATTGGCGCGAGCCGCGCGCATCTCGTGCGGCAGCTTGTCACCGAGACGCTCGTTCTCGCGGCCTTCGGAGCAGCGGCGGGGCTCCTGGTCGCGCCGTCGGCAGCCGCGCTACTGATCTCATCGCAGTCCGACCGCTTCTCCATCGAGTCGGCCCTCGACGTTCGCGTGTTCCTGTTCGGTCTCGCCGTTGCGACGATTGCCGGTCTCGTCGTCGCGCTGGCGCCGATTCTCGCGTCGAGAAAGATTGCGGCCGGTCAGATTTGCCGGCAGCCGGCTGGCGCGGCCAGCGGTTCGTCACGGCGACTCTCCCTGCACGGTGTCATCGTGACCGCCCAGGTGGCAATGTCCCTCGCCATGCTGATCAGCGCCGCCCTGCTGGTCCAGAGCTTTCGCAACGTGAGCACTATCGATCCGGGATTCCAAGCCGATGAGCTGCTGCTGATCTCCGTGGACGCCGCCGCTACCGGCTACGACGCGCAACGAAGGTGGGCGTTCTGGCGTGACGCCCTCGGCCGGCTCAACGGACTCCCAAGAGTCAGTGGCGCATCGGTGGCGCGAACGTCGCCGTTCGACACGAACCGTCAGCGCCAACGGTTCGCGAGCCCGGCGTCCGGCGAACGCATCGAAGTGGATGTGAACGCCGTCGGCCCCGGCTACTTCCGCACGCTCGGCATTCCGCTCGTCAACGGGCGAGAGTTCAGCGACCAGGACGGCGGCACATCGAGGCCTGTCGTTATCGTCAACGACCGGCTGGCTGACATGTTCTGGCCGAATCGAAACCCGGTCGGGACGACGATTACGACCGGGCAACCGGACAGTCCCGCGCCGGAGATCGTCGGCGTCGTGAAGAGCGCAAAGTACCGGGATCTCGCCGAGAGTGCCGGCCCGATGCTCTACGTGCCTGTCCTGCAGACGCCCACTCGGGACGTGATGACCCTGCACGTGCGGGCAAAGGGGGAGGCGACCGCGCTCGCCGCCGACGTCCGCCGCGAGCTACTGAGGCTCGATCCGAACGTTCCTCACTTCGCCATCAGAACACTCGAGGATCAGCTGAACTCATATCTGGGGCAGCGGCGGCAGGCGGCTTTTCTGTCCAGCGGCTTCGCGATCCTCGCCTTGCTGCTGAGCGCGATCGGGGTGTACGGCGTCACGGCGCTGGCGGTCAGCCGTCAGACGCACGAGATCGGCGTGCGCATCGCGCTCGGCGCGCGACCCAACCAGATCGTCCAGTCGGTCGGCCGGCGCGGAGTCATCCAGACGCTGATTGGGCTCGCTCTCGGTCTGGCCATCTCCCTCGCATTCACTCGAGTCACCGGCGCCCTCCTGTACGGCATCACACCCGGCGACGCCGCGACCTTTGCCGCGATGTCAGCGCTGCTGGCCGCCGCCGCGCTGATCGCGATCTACATCCCCGCGCGTGCCGCAACGCGCCTGGATGCCGTAACAGCAATCCGTTGTGATTGACGGAAGCAGGCGCGGAGGCGACCTGAATTAGAACAGTCGGCGACTGGCGAAGCACTCGCCGGCACCGGTCCCTGGGGATCTCGATCCGAGCCCGGCGGTGTTCAAGCGAGTCAAGAAGGAGGTCAGCGGAAGTTATCAATGAGCATCAGATCGGAGTTGGCGGACGTCCGTATGCCGCTGTGCACGATCGTCTTGCCGTCCGGCCGAAACCGTGAGCGCTGGTAATAACATGCCCAGCGACTCGAACTTGTAAACAGTCCGCGTCTGCTCGGTGGCAGCTATCGAGGAACCGCAGTTCGTACGCGAATCGGGCGTCCGGCGATGGTTGACTGATGTAGTAGATGCCGGTCTCCACAGGCACGTAGTTCCATAAGGCGACGGAATCGATGACGCGGCGTTCGGGTCCTCCCGCTACCGGCATCGACAGGAGCTGACGGAGCCGTGCCGCCTCTCGAGTAGTACAGCGTTTGCCCATCCCAGGACTCGGAGGCCGCGCTGCCACCCGAGCGCGTGACCTGCACAGGTGTTCCACCGTCGGCTGGCGCTCGCCAGACCTCGGTCCTGCCGCTTCGCACGAGATCGGAAATAGATCGACTTCCCATCCCGGGACCAGCCCGGCAGCGCCTCGTCGTCTTCCTCTTCAGTGGTTCGCGTCAGCCGTCGCGGCTGCCCGCCGGCGGCGTCGATGATGAAGATGCGCGACTGGCCGTTCTCGAGCTGGGAGTCGTAGACGATCGACCGGCCGTCAGGTGACCAGCGCGGGCTGCCTGGACGTCTGCCGGCCTCCTGCGTCAAACGAAACGCCTGGCTGCCATCCACGTTGGCGACCCAGATCGCGACGTCTCCGGAACGAGACGATACAAAACTGATCTTCTTTCCGTCCGGCGACAGGTTCGCGTCGTAGTCATCGGCGGTCGACGAACCGAACGGCGCCGGGGGCGCTCCCGACTCGGATTTCCAGAGATCGGGGCCGGCGTCGGAAATGACGTACGCGAGACGGCCGCCGCTCCGCGGAATGGAGGGCGCCATCGCCGAGACACCGATCAGCAGTTGCTCCGGGTCCCCGCCGGACACGGGCACGCGCCAGAGCTGCCGTGCTATACTCGTCGCACAGATGATCGACTGGCTGTCAGCGGTCCACGTCAGTCCCGCTGAACGCCGTCGCCAGCATTCGTCAGCCGCCGCGCTTCACCCACCGGCTGACCGGTCGCGCCCGAGCGGCACGACATGCACATCCGAACCCAATCCGACCGGTCCGGTGGCGTACACGTAGGCAAGCTGCCGGCCGTCAGGCGATATGGCCGGAAACTGATGGCGTCCCTGGGCCGCCGGCGTCGACAGGATCGTCGCTGACCTTCGATGTTCTCAGCTCGACCTGGATGATGTCGTCTGTTCCCTCTGGCTGGCGGGTATTGAGCACGAGATGATTGCCGTCGGGCGTCCAGGAAATCTGGATCGATGACGGCGCAGCCGATATCGATCAGCTTTCGTTCCCCCCGCCCAGGGACGAAATCACGTAGAGACCGGCGCCCGCCGTCCCGATCCGGATGAACGCGATCTGCGTCCCGTCTGGTGACCACGCGGGACTATCCTCGCGCTTCGGGGGTACGGGTGAGCGGCAGCGTCGTGCCACCGCCGCCCACCTGCATGACGTGGATGTCGGCGTTCTGTCGCGCTTCGCCATTCCAGGCGAACGCGACCTGTCTGCCGTCAGGAGACAAAGCGGGAGAGGTTTCGTCACCGGGAAACGACGTCAGCGGGACGGCAACCAGTGATGGAACCGGCGCCTCCCGGTTCCACAGCAGCCACGTCGCCAGCGCGGCAACGCCGGCCAGCATTGCCGACGCCGCCGATCCACATCGCGGCATTCCTGCGGCGCGGCGCCTGAACCGCGTTCAGCTGCGAGCTCGATTCCGTTCGCACTTCCTCGAGCTCGATGACGAGGTCGGCCATCGCCTGGAGACGCTTCGCCGGATCCTTCCTCAGGCACCGGAGAATGATCCGCTCGAGCTCGCGCGGCAGATCCTTGACCAGCTGCGTCGGCGGCTTCGGATCCGCGGTCAGCACGGCCGAGAGCATCGAGATCGTGGAGTCGGCGTGAAACGGCCTGACGCCGGTGACCAGCTCGTACAGCACGGTGCCGAAGCTGAAAATGTCCGAACGATGATCGACCTTCATGCCCTCCGCCTGTTCCGGAGACATGTAAGCGACCGTTCCGACGATCTTTCCAACCGCCGTGAGCGACGCGTCGGCGATCGTCCGCGTCTGCGCCAGCGACGCGCCGGCCATATCGCCCCGGTCCTGCGCCAGCTTGGCCAGGCCGAAATCCAGCACCTTCACCACGCCGTCATCGGTCACCATGATGTTCGACGGCTTCAGATCGCGGTGGACGATGCCCGCGGCGTGTGCGGTCGCGAGCGCCTGCGCCGCCTGGATCCCGATGTTCAACGCATCCCTGAGCTTCAGCCGCCTGCCGGCAATCAGATCCTCGAGCGTGCTGCCCGGCACGTACTCCATCACGATGAAGTCGTGGTCACCCTCGCGAGCGATGTCGTGGATGGTGATGATGCCGGCGTGGTTCAGCGCGGAGGCGGCCTTCGCTTCCTGCGTCAGGCGGTGCCGGTATTCGGCATCGCCGCTCGCGGCGCTGCTCAACAATTTGATCGCGACGAACCGATCGAGCCGCGGATCGCGTGCCTTGTACACGACCCCCATGCCTCCCTCCCCGAGCTTGGCGACGATCTCGTAGTGGGAGAGGCGGGTGCCAATCATCAGCGGTTCCCCGATCGTTTCCTGGATGCGCGGCGCACGGGTTCTACAGCGACAGGTTCTTCCGCGCGTAGTCAATCGATCGGTTGATCAGCTCGTCCTCGAGCTTGAGGCCGTCCGCGGCGCTCAGCCCAGAGGTCCGCGTGAGCGGCGTCTTCGGCGGGTTCGCTTTGACGATCTCCAGAATGCGCGCGAGATCGCGCTCGGGCAGCGGGCTATAGCTCTCATCGAAGGTGGCCAAGTATTTTTTCGTCAACACCGGAATCTTCAGCGGATCGCGGGTAATCATCTCCAGCGCGAAGATCATGTTGGGATCCTTCTGCTGGAGCACCTTCACCATGCCGGGGATGTCGAGCATCCCCTCGCCGAGCGCCATTTCCGAAAGCAGGAAGCCCTCCTCGTACGGCTCGACCGCCATGTCCTTGAAGCTGACGTAGATCGTGACCGGCGCGAGGAGCCGCAGGGTTTCCGCCGGATCTTCACAGAGAGCGATGTTGTTCCCGAAGTCGTAGCAGGCGCCGATCCATTCGCTGCCGAGCCGCTGAATCCATCGCACATGTTCGGCCGCGCGCCAGCCTTTGTGGTTTTCGATCGCCAGTTTCACCTTGTGCTTCCGGAGTATGGGCTCGGCCAGTTCGACCGATCGCTGGTGCCGCTCGAAGCTCGCTTTGAACGCCTCGAAGGTGTCGAACTCTTCGTAGCGTCTTGCCGTGAACGACGCGTGTGTCGTGACGGCGCCAATCTCGCTGACCGCCTTGACGGCCGCCTCATAGCCCTCCAGCGCGCCCTTTTCTTTCGGCGGCGCCAGACTGATGATCACGCGCATACCATAGCTCTCGAGCTTCTTGCGCAGCTGCCGGGCGACCTCGAGATCCGTCGACGGCAGGCTCATGCGAACGGCGCCGAGGCCCAGACCCCGGCAGTGTTCCAGGATGTCGAACTTGCCGGCCCGAGACCGATGGCCGAAGCCGGGCGGCTCGCCTCCCATGTTCTTCAGCATCGCCGCCTGCGCCTGCGGCCTGGCGCCGGCCGACAGTCCGGCCAGTGCGGCGCCAGTGGAAACCAGCATTTCTCGTCGTGTCATGTGACCGCTCGCGTGAAAGAAGCCTCTCGGGATCGCGGGAAGCTTATATGAAGCGGGGTCAGGCCGTGAACCGTGAATCGGGAGAGGTGAGCCTCACGCGCGGCTCCACGGAACGAGGCGGCCGCGGCCTCGCAAACTGACGGCGTGTGAGCGACACTTAGGCACGGTCGTGGATTCACGATCCCGGCGTGGAGATCGGATCGGAACAGCAGGGGACGATCATGCCGAAACGCGAGCTGCTTCAGTTCCTGATTGCGACGAGCCTGATGGCGACTGGCCTGGCCGGGTCGCCGGCGGCAGGCACCGAATGGAAGGCGGGGCTGGCGGTCGCTAAAATCACTCCTGAGGCTCCGGTGGCGATGGCCGGTTATGCCTCCCGCAACAAGCCGTCCGAAGGCGTCGTGATGGACCTCTACGCGAAGGTCCTTGCGCTCGAGGACACGAACGGTCAGCGAGCCGTCTGGGTCACGACCGATCTGATTGGCTTGCGCGCGTCGGTGACCGAACCGCTGGTCGAACGCATCATCCAGCGCACCGGGCTGAAGCGGCATCAGGTCCTCATCAATTCGTCGCATACGCATACCGGGCCGACGATTGCGGAGAGCGACTCCTCCGCCTATTCCGTCCGCGATGAGGCGTTCGCGGCGACGAGGGCCTACCGGCAGCTGTTGCAGGATCGGATTGTCGGCGCCGTCGAGCAGGCGCTCGCACGGATGGAGCCGGTCGAGCTCTCGCACGGAACCGGCGTCGTGCCGTTCGTCCTGAACCGTCGCGAATTCACGACCACGCGAGGCGTGATCCTCGGCGTCAACCCGCGTGGTCCCGCGGATCAGAGCATGCCGCTGCTCAAGGTCACGTCGCCTGACGGCAAGCTGCGGGCTGTGATGTTCGGGGCCGCGACGCACAACACGACACTCACCGGCGACGAATATCGAATCTCGGGCGACTACGCCGGCTTTGCGCAGGACTACGTGCAGAAGCAGCTGGGCGGCGCGCAGGCGATGTTCATGCTCGGGTGCGCCGGCGATTCCAACCCGTATCCACGCGGCACGGTGGAGATCGCCCGGCAGCATGGCGAGACGCTCGGCCGCGAGGTCCTTCGCGTGCTCGACACGAAACTGACCCCGGTGCGGGGCCCGCTCAACCTGCAGTTCGATTACGCCGACATCCCGCTGGCCCCTGTCCCGTCCCGATCGGAGCTCGAGAAGATGAGCGGCCCCGGATCACCAAGCTGGCTGTCGTGGGGCGCCGGCCGGATGCTGCAGGCGCTCGACCAAGGCGGGAAGCTGCCGACCCATTACCGCGCGCCGATTGCCGTCTGGCAATTCGGGGCCGACCTCACGCTGGTGGCACTCTCCGGCGAGGTCGTCGTCGACTACGTGTATCTGATCGAGAAGGCGATCGGGCCGCAGCAGGTGTGGATCGCGGCGTACTCGAACGACGTGTTCGGCTACCTCCCCAGCGCGCGCGTGCTGAGCGAGGGTGGCTATGAAACGCGCGGGGTGAGCCACGGCGGCATCGGCTACTTCTCGCCGGGCGCCCAGGACGTGGTCGTCGCCAAGGTGCGCGAGCTCGCCGCGCGAGCGGGGCGCCCCGGGGTCGGGGTCAGGCCGTGAATCCGTCTACTCAGAGAGCTGCCGCCATCCAGGCGAACGAGCTCAACCCAGTCGCAAGGGCGACCCACCCCCAACCACGGCTGCCGGGCAGCATCCACCACATGATCAAGCCGGAGGCGATCCACAGAATCAGCGAGACGCAGATAACGTCGACCATCACGCCCCACACCGTGTTCCAGAACGAACCGAGTTCGTAGCCGGCATGTGCGTGCATGCTGGTCAGAAACTGCCGCCAGACGAATTCACGATCTTCGGCGAGCAGCCGCTTCTCATCGATGAAGAACGTGATCCGCGTCGGATGGAAGAAGTCAGGATGATAGACGTTGATCTGTTTCGGATTCGGCTGATTCACGTAGAAGCCGCCTGAGAAACCGGCCTCCGTGTGAAGGCGCGCGCCGATGGACTGGAGATCCGCGCCGGCCGACATGTCGAGCGTGTACGGTCGATCCAGCCTGACCGTCCACTTGGGCTGCCCCTGCGCGGGATGATTGAAGGGGTACGAGCTCACGCCGAACAGGACCACCCATGGCAGCAGGAACAAGCCGAGAAAAAGGTGCAGCCTGCGGACGACGAGCAGAAACGTCACAGCACACTCACCAGAAGGACGAAGATCGCGATCCCCGCGACCATTGACGCGAATCCCCACACCCGGGTGGCGCGCATCTCCCACCACATCCAGAGCCCGGAGATCGCCCAGAACACCAGCGCGACGATCACGCCGTCGACGCTGACCGCCATCATCCTGTCCGGCGCGTAGGCCTGCTGATAGCCGCGCCGGCGATGAAACCGGCTGAGGAGCGCACCACTCTGGAACTCCACGCGCTCGATGAGGAGTTTCCGGTCCGCCGCCGTATAGATCACGCGTCGCGGAGTGACGAGGTCCAGCCGGCTGATCGTCAACCGGCCGTCCGCGCCGGTCCCCTGGACGCTGTGTGCGCCATCGAGGTTCAGATCGACCAGAATTTGACGCGCGATCTCGCGGGGCGGTGTCTCCGGCGGAAATCGGGTCTCATAGACTTGCTCGCGTTCGGCGACGTAGCGGGGAGGGCCGCCGGTCCAGCGGTGATTCATCGCAAACGTGCTGATCGCGTAGCCGAGCATCCAGGGGAACAGAAACAACGCGAGGTACATGTGGGTGCGACGAACGAGCTTTGAGAAGGTCATGGCAACGGCCGGCCCCCCGCCCCGACCCTCACCGTCCCGGCGGCGCCGGCACCAGGCCGGGCATCTTGCCGGCGCCGGCGAGGAGTTGCTGCGCCAGGTAGTTGGTCACTTTGACCTCGTTCCGGGCCGCGGACACATAGGCGGCGGTCAACAGCTGTTCCCGCCGTTCGCGCAGCAGATCGGTGATGCTCTCCTTCACGCCGGCCGACGCCAGATCGCGCTGGCCCGCCTCTTCCCTGGCCACCAGCAGAAAGATGATGTGTGCGCCGCCGGCGCTCACCGCGCTGACCTCTCCCGGCTTCGCGTTCAGCACGGCCTTGCGGAGTTCGGGCGCGACCTGGTTCAGCGCCGACGCGGGGATGAAGCCGAGGTCGCCGCCCTGCGGCGCGGATTGCGCGTCCTCCGAGTAGTCCATCGCGAGCGACCCGAAATCCGCTCCGTTCTTGATCCGCTCCATCAGCATCTGGGCTTTGCGCAGCGCCTCCGCGGGCGTCGCCGCGTTGTCGCTCGCCCGGTTGCGCGTTTGGGCATCCCGGACCGGGGTGATGACGATCTGAGCGATGCGATACCGCGGCTCGGCGATGTTGAACTGCTGGCGATTTTTGTCGTAGAACTCGCGGATCGCCTCGTCGGTGATCTTGACCTTCGACACGACCTCCTGCTCCAGGAGTTTGCGGACGGTCATTTCGCGTCCGAGCGCCCGCTTCATATCGTCGGCCGTCAGGTCGCGCTGTTTGAGCTCTTTCTGAAACGCGTCCTCCGACATGTTGCTCTTGCGCTCGGTGAACGCCTTGTCGAGGTCCGCGGGACTCACCTCGATCTTCATCGATTTGCCCTTGTCGAGGAGGATGTCCTGATCGATCAGCTCATTCAGGATCCGCAGCCTGGCTGCGATCGCTTCGTCCTCCGACGGTGTCGTGTCCAACGGCGCGATGCGCCGGTACGCCTGTTCCACGTCGTCCTTGCGAATCTCGCGGCCACCGACGACGGCCCAAACGTCAGCTGAAGGGGGAGGAGGAGCCGGCGGTGCCTGACTGGTGCACGCGGCCAGCCACGCGCACAGGAGCGCGATGACTGGAATGCTCGGACGGAATCGGGGTTCTCTGCTGTCGGTCAGTTGCATGCCTGTCACGGTAGCAGCTTCATCGGTTCCGCGCCACATGCCGGATCGTTCCGCGAGCAAAGCGCGCTCGTCCCGGGTGAGTCCGCTCCACGGCGCGGCCCCCAATCACCTGGCAATGCCGGTCTGGTACCTGCCCTGGTCTCACCGGATGGCGCGGGGCAGCATAGAATGGGCGGCCAGACGAACCGTGCCCTACGAACCGACGATTGACGTCAGCCTTTCCAGACTGTCCGAGATTTGCGCGACGGGCGATTGGACTTCCCTGCTCTCCTGACAATCCAGGCATGAATCTCACCACTCTCGATTGGGTCGTAGTCATTGCCTATTTCGTCGTCATCACAGCCATCGGGCTGATCGTCGGTTACCGGGTCCGGCTGACGGGCGAGTTCTTCCTCGGTCAACGCCGCTTCGGGCCCTGGCTGATGATCGGGCAGAGCTTCGGCGTTGGCACACACGCCGAGATGCCTGTCGCGCTTGCGGGCGCCGTCTACGCTTCGGGCGCGTCCGCCATCTGGTACCAGTGGAAGAACCTGTTCATCACACCGTTCTACTGGCTGATGGCGCCCGTCTTCCGGCGCATCCGCCGGACGACGATGGCTGAATTCACCGAGGATCGCTACGGGTCGTGGATGGCCGCGATCTACATCGTCTTTGCCGTGTGCTATCTCGTGATCAACACCGGAAGCATGCTCAAGGGCGCCGGCAAGGTAATCAGCCAGGCGACGGGCGGGGGCGTCGACGTGAATGAGATCGTCGTCGCCATGACGGTTCTCTTCATCCTCTATAGCTTCGTCGGCGGCCTTGTCGCTGCGGCCTGGACCGATCTCTTCCAGGGGGTGCTGATCATCGTGCTCTCCTTCATGCTGATTCCGCTGGGATGGAGCATGGTGGGCGGCCTGGCTGGCATGCAGGCCTCTCTCGAGCCGTTCCGCTTCTCGCTGGCGACGCCGTCCGGCGTCGGTCCTTGGGCCATCGCGATGCTGACGATCAACGGGCTGGTCGGCATCATGGCGCAGCCGCACCAGCTCGCGGCCGTCGGCACCGGCCGCGACGAACGGACCTGCCGGATCGGCATGCTCTACGGCAACATGGTCAAGCGCGTGTGCACGGTCGGGTGGGCGCTCGTTGGCCTGATCGTGGCCGCCATGGTCGCGCAGGGCCACGTCGACAAGGCTGCGCTCGCCGATCCCGAGGACGCCTTCGGCTTTGCCTGCCGGCTGCTGCTGGGTTCAGGCGCCCTGGGACTGATGATCGCGTCGATCCTTGCGGCCAACATGTCCACGTGCTCGGCGTTTCTCGTCGATGCGGGGGCACTGTTCACAGAGGGCCTTTACCGCCGGCACGTTGCCGCGGACAAGTCGGACCACCACTATCTCTGGGTCGGCCGGCTCAGCGGCTTCGCCATCACGATGCTCGGCGTCGTCTACGCGATCTATCTGATCGAAAGCGTGCTCTACACCTTCCTGCTGACCGAGACGCTGGCGACCTTCATCGGCATCAGCGTGCTCGGGGGCATCGTCTGGCGGCGCGCGAACCGCTGGGGCGCGCTTGCGAGTATCATCGGCGCCCTGACGACGAACTTCACGCTCTACGCGTGGACGGGCCAGCGCCTGGACTACTGGGATCCCAACGTGTTTCTGGCGGCCCTCGCGGTCGGGATCGTCCTGCTGGTCGGCGTGAGCCTCATGACCGCACCCGAGCCCGCGCGGTCCATCGACTCGTTCTTCCAACGGCTGCAGACGTCGAGCGATGGCGACGACCGGACAGACTCGCCGCACCAGGGTCAGCAGCCGCTGCTGCTCGTCGACCTCCTGCACCTCGGACGGCGCGGTAATCCGTGGAAGGTCTACCGGGAGGATCTGCTGGGATTCTCGGCGGGATGGGTCATCGTGTTCGTCCTGGTCGTCGGGACGATGTGGTTCTTGGCTGTATGACGATCGGGACTCGGGATTCGGGACTGGGGACTCGGGAAGGTGGGCTCTTGACTTCGCTGGGCGCCATCAGAATCCTGGTTCCGGCACTCGTCACGTTCGTTCTCTGCGCACAGACGGCGGCACGCGTTCAGTCGCCGTCCGCTGCGGCGCCGCAGGGAACGGCGACGAAAGCCTCTGATTCCGCGGCGATCGTTCGCCCGGGCATCGAGGTCTTCGTGTCCGACGTTCCTCCGGCGCTGCGGGGAAAGCGGGTCGGCCTCATCACCAATCAGTCTGGAATCGACCGGTCGAGGGTCTCGGACATCGATCTGATCGCGCGGCACAAGGACTTGAAGCTGGTGGCGCTGCTGGCGCCCGAGCACGGGATTCGCGGCGACGTCCAGGCGGGTGTGAAGGTCGGCGACGAGACCGATCAGAAGACCGGTGTCCCGATCTACTCGCTCTACATGGCCGAGGATCGCGGGCCGACGCCGGCAATGTTGCAGGACGTGGATGTGCTCGTCTACGACCTTCAGGAGGTCGGAGGCCGGACGTGGACCTACGTCTCGACGATGGCCCTGTCGATGCAAGCCGCCGCCAAAAGGAAGATTCCCTTCGTGGTGCTCGATCGACCGAATCCCATCGGAGGAGAGATCGTCGAAGGGGCTGTACTCGACCCTCGGTTCAAGTCCTTCGTCGGCATGTACCCGATCCCCGCGCGTCACGGCATGACCGTCGGCGAGCTGGCGACGATGTTCAACCAGAAGCACGGCATCGGGGTGGAGCTGATCGTGGTGCGCGCGGCGAACTGGCGGCGGTCGCAATGGTTCGATCAGACCGGGCTGCCCTGGATCAACCCGTCTCCAAACCTGCGCTCGCTGGCCGCTTTGCAGAACTACCCCGGATCCGTGTACTTCGAAGGCACGAATCTGACCGAAGGACGCGGTACCGATAGACCGTTCGAGCAGATCGGCGCTTCCTGGCTCGACGCGCCGGCCGTGGCGCGCAGCATGAACGAGATGAGGCTTCCAGGTATACGCTTCGACGCGATCACGATGGCGGTGGAGCCGACCGCCGCCAAATTCAAGGGGCAGACGATTCCCGCGATCCGCTTCGCCGTGACCGATCGCCAGAGCTACAGGCCGGTGCGGACGTCACTGCTGCTCATCGACACGATCCGCAGGCAGCATCCCCGCGAGTTCGCGTGGACCGGCTCGATCGATCGCCTCACGGGGTCGGACAAGGTTCGGCTCGCCATCGACGGAGGAACTCTTCGCGAGCTCCTCGAGTCCTGGGACCGCGAGGCCGCGGACTTCGCCGAGAGCCGCAAGCCGTTTCTGCTCTATCCCTGAAGAAACTCGACTCGGGGTCAGGCCGTGAATCCGTGAATCAGGACAGTCGGGGACCCTGGGTAGCCTGGCGGTAGCCTGACCCGCCGCCTAGCGCTCCCGCTGCATCGCGCGGACGACCTTCGGCACCACGCTCCGCGGCGAGACGCGGATCGCTTGCACCCCCAGCTTGTTCAGGACGCCGGGGATGACCAGCGTGCGCCCGGCTTTCATCCCTTCGTAGCCCTCGCGCGCGACGGTGGCGGCGTCCATCACCTTCATGGCCTTGAACAGTCCGGAGCGCTCCATCCCCGCTCTGGCCTGGAAGGCCGTCCGCGTCGGACCCGGGCACAGGCACGTGACGGTGACGCCGGTCTCCTCCAGTTCGGTGGCCAGCGCCTCCGACAGCGACAACACGTAGGCCTTCGACGCGTAGTAGACGGCCATCAGCGGCCCGGGCTGGAAGGCGGCCGTGGAGGCGACGTTCAGAATGCGCCCGCGGCGGCGCGCCACCATCCCCGGCACCAGTCGCTTGGTCAGCATCGTCAGCGCGGCGATGTTGACGGCGATCATCTGACGCTCATCGGCGGGAGACGTCTCCGCGAACGGACCGTAGGTGCCGAACCCGGCGTTGTTGATGAGCGTGTCGATCTCGAGATTGCGCGCCGCGAGCGCGTCGGCGATGACATCGGGCGCAACGTCGTCGGCCAGGTCCTCCGCGAGGACCGTCGCCCGCACCTCGTAGTCCCGCTCGAGCGCAGCCGCAAGCGCATTCAGCTTGTCGACGCTGCGTGCAACCAGCACCACATTGGATCCGTCGGCAGCCGCGAGCCTGGCGAACTCTTCGCCGAGCCCGGACGAGGCGCCGGTCACGAGCGTTGCCACGTTTTGCGTCATCTCGCACGGATCTCGTGATGCTGCTCATGCGCCCGCCGCGCGTCCTCCAGTGCGGCTGATTTCGGGAATTCCTTCCCGGTCAACTCTTTGTAGACCTGCGCCACCTGCGATTGGAAGCCGGTGGATTTCGGATCGGTGTCGATGTACGTCGAGTGCCGGGGCAGCAGCGCCGCACGAATGGCAGGAACGTCGGCCTGGACGCGGTCCGGCGTCAGACCTTTTCTCTTCTCGACCTCGGCCCGCAGCGCCACGAAGTACTGGCGCTGGGACTCGAGCACGCCGCCATCCCCGGCTGGCCCGTGGCCCGGGGCGACGAGCGCGGCGCCAAGCTTCTGGGCCCTGGCGAGCGTTTCGACCCAGTCGCCGCTGTTGCCGTCGCCCATGTAGTTGAACGGACCGTTGACGGCCGCATCGCCGGTGAACAGGATCCGCTCCTTGGGGAGCCAGGCGAAGCCGTCGCCGTGCGTGTGTCCGACGCCGAAGTACCGCAGCTCCACGCGATGCGTGCCGTCGTCGAAGATCATCAGATCCTTGTAGAGCAGTGACGGCGCCTTCAGCCGCGTCGCTCTCAGATCTTCGCGCTGCTTCGCCGCCTTTTCCCAGCGGCCGGGCTTGCCGCCGAACAACCCGGTGTCGTATTTCCTCATCTCAGCGACGACGTTCTCGTGCGCGACCGGGACCGCGCCGTTGTCGACCCAGATCTGGTTGCCGTAGGCGTGGTCGCCGTGGTGATGGGTATCGAACGCGAACCTGATCGGCTTGTTCGTCAGCGCTTTGATTTTCGGAATGATCTCCAGCGCACCGGACGGGAAGTTGGCATCAAGCACGAGCACGTAGTCGTCGAAGATCACCCAGCCGTTGTTGCAATGTCCCTTGCCTCGGAGATCGCCTTCGTGGAAATAGACACCCGGCGCGAGCTCCTTGACCGTGTTGATCTGGCTCGCGGCCTGCCGCTGATACAGGAGACCGATGAGAAGACAGGTGGTCAGGACGTAGGTTGCAAGACGCCTCACGCTTACCTCCAGGCTTGACGATCGTGCCGATCGAGCCGCGTTATATCAGGCATTCGCGCGGTGACCAAGCGCGCTACGCTGGCCGCGCACAAACAGGCGCAACACCGTAGGTCCGGTGTCATCATCGGCTTCCGCCGATAGCGACAGGGTAGTAGAATCCGCTTCCGTGGAGCTCACCGGGTCTGGGCGCGACCGCTCCTCCTCATCGTCGCGTCAACCAGCAGCCAATCCGGAGGCGTTCATGCCGCGCCATCGAACTCGAGGACTTCTGGGCGTCGTCGTCGCGCTCCTGGGAATCGTCACGAACGCGCAGGACAAGCCAGTGCAGAGCCGTCAGATACGAGCGAACGGTGTCGACCTCCATTACGTCGACGAGGGCCGGGGCACACCGGTCGTCTTCGTACACGGGGCTGTGAACGACCAGCGCTACTGGGAACCGCAGCGCGGCCCGTTTGCGAAGCAGCATCGGTTCATTGCGACCACGCTGCGATACCACGGAACGGCCCCGTGGCCGGACGACGGGAAGCAGTACTCTGCAGAAACGCACGTGGCGGATCTGGCGGCACTGATCGGCGCACTGAAGGCGGGGCCAGCTCACGTCGTCGGGCTATCCTACGGCGGCCTGCTGGCGGCAATGCTCGCCGTCAAGGAACCGAAACTGGTCCGGACCTTGACGCTCGCCGAGCCCGCGCTCTTCGCCCTTCTCGCTGAAAGCCCGGACGGCAAACCGATCCTTGACGAGTGGAACAAGGGGGCCGAGTCGATGATGGCGGCGATGAAGGCCGGCGACAACATGCTGGCCACGGCTCGCCTCGCCACAGTCGTCACCGGGACACCCTTCGAGAAGATGCCTCCCTCGATGCGCGAACTGCTGAAAGATAACGCCCGAACGCTGCCGCGTCTGTTCGCCGGCCAGCAGCCCCTCGTGAACTGCGAAATGCTGCGCGCCGTCAAGGTGCCGACTCTCGTCGTCCGAGGTGAGCACACGCCCCGCATGTTTTCGAAAATCAACGAATCCGTCGGACGGTGCATCGCGGGTAGCCGGCTGGTCGTCATTCCGAAGGCGTCCCACGCGATGTCGTTCGACAACCCTGCTGACTTCAACCGCACGATCCTCGCCTTCCTGGCGAAGCACTGACGGCGAGCCAGCGATGCCCACGGTCGCGGTCGCGATTGTTCTCCTCTGCGGATCGATCGCGGCCGTCGCGGAGCATGCCGCCGGCCTCCGACAGTCAGCCGGGTTTTCCGGCGACTGGGTCCTCGCGTCGATCAGCCCGGAGCGGCCCGGCTACGATCACTTCTGGCTCGGCACGGAAACGACGGTCCGACATGACGGCGCCAGCCTGACCATCACTCGCGTCAACCCGGCGCCCAGGCGTGAAGCGAAGTTCACGTTGAACGGTGATGAGAGCCGGAACGAGTACATGGTGGACGGCCAGAAGATCGTCAGGGACTCGCGCGCGACCTTCAGCCGCGGCACGCTGCTCATCAGCACCGACACGACGACCGCGGACGGCCAGCGCTGGTTGTCGAATATCTCGCGATGGTCGCTCGATCCCGACGGCACGCTCGTCGTCGGCGACACGGAAATCTGCGGGAAGGGCGAGTGTCCGAGCGTCGTTACGACGCTGAAGTTCAAGAGAAAGAGCTGAGCCGGACGTTCAGGGTGTGCGCGGCTTGCCTATCGCATACAGAGCCTTGTCGGTGCGAATGAAGATCTGACCGTCGGACACCGCGGGCGAGCTCAGCGTGTACTCCTCGAGGTCGTTCTCTGCGAGCACCGCGAACTTCGGTCCGGCCTGGATGACGCTCGTCACGCCGTCTTCGTTGGTGATGTAGATCTTTCCGTCGGCGAGGATCGGCGAGGCGGTGTAGGTCGAGGGACGCAGCCGCTGCCGCTCGTACAGCGGCGTCCCGGTCTTCGCGTCGAGGCACCACATGATCCCTCGATCGTTGATCACGTAGAGGTAGGTGCCGTCGGTCACCGGCGTCGGGACGTCGGGGCCGTTCATGAACTTCCACAGCAGGTGCGACTGGCTGACGTCGCCGCGCCCTCCGCTCTTGACCGCGAGCATCGGCCGCTCGCGCGACGGCGCGTAGATGATGCCGTCGTGCACGACGGGCGACGCGATGATGCGATAGATGCCATCGCCGCTGGGATTCAGCCCTTCCGCTCTCCACACTTCCCTGCCGTCGGCCGGATCGTGACCGGTCACGACATCCGCGCCGGAGACGACGATTTCACTTCGGCTGCCGGCGCGCAGCAGTGTCGGCGTGGTGTAGGCATCGGGTGACTCCTGCCGCGCGCCGGTGCGACGCTCGACCTTCCAGATCGTCTTGCCACTGACTTTGTCGAGACGCACCAGATAGGAGGGCTCGGCGGTGTGCGATCCGTGAAGCACCTGAACGTACAGAGAGTCCTCGAACAGCAACGGCGACGAACCGTAGCCGTAGAGCTGACCGAACAATCCGTAGTCGCGTTGCAGATCGCGCATCCAACGTTCCTGGCCATCGAAGTCGAAGGCTCGAAGGACGCCGGTGCCGGTCATCACCCACACGTGCGTGCCGTCGGTCACGGGCGACGGCGACGACATGTTCTGCTTGCGGATCTGTCTGTTGCCGCTTCCGGTCGGCCGCTTCCACATCACGGCGCCGTTGCGGCGGTCCACGCACCAGAGCTGCAGGCCGGCGCCGTCGGCGACGTTGAGGAAGATGCGATCGTTCCAGACGATCGGCGTCGATCCGGACAACGCCGGCAACGCGAGCGTCCACGACAGCCCTTCCGTCTTTGACCAACGCACCGGCAGATTGGCTTCGCGGCTGAGCCCGTTCAGGAGCGGACCACGCCATTGTGGCCAGTTCTCTGCGGTCAACTGCGTGACGGCGCACGCGGCAAGCAGTCCAGCGAGAACGAGAGGTTTCGTCATGTCGGACAGCCGGGACGATAGGCTGGAACAGCAACGACGGTCAATGTCGGGGGCCGTTGTTCCTTGCCCCTTTGCACCTTGATACTTGTTCCTGATTCCCGCTTTCGTTCGGAATTGGGACGAACGCTCGCACGCCACACCGGATTAGTCGAGATCGTGTCGGGCAACGAAAATTCGCGCTTTTGTTGCCCTGCCGTCGAATCTCAGCCGATATAATCCGGCCGATCCGGGAGGAACTGCCATGCGCGTGATTCGGGCCTTGATTGTCGCTGGTCTGCTCGTTTGCCCGTCCATCCTCGTCGCCCAGTCGTCCACCGGCACCATCATCGGGTTGATCAAAGACACGAGCGGTGCCGTGGTTCCACGTGCCACTGTCACGATTACGAATCAGGCGACCGACCGTCAGGAGACGGTCGTCACCGACCTCGAGGGACGGTACACCTCGCTGCCGCTGCCGCCGGGTGAGTATCGCGTCGAAGCGAGCCTGCAGGGGTTCCGGCGCGCCGCGCGCTCGGACATCGTGGTGCAGCTCAACAGCACGTCCATCATCGACTTCACGCTGCAGGTCGGCGACCTGACCGATGCCGTTGAAGTCAGCGCCGCGACGACGCTGCTCGAAACCAGCAGCGGCACGGTTGGCAAGCTCGTCGACAACCGCCGGATTCTCGAGCTGCCGTTGAATACGCGCAACGTCTACTCGTTGATCTTCCTCACGCCGGGGGTCGCAGGCTCCATCGGCAACAACTACAACTCGATGAGCTACACGGTGAACGGCGCGCGCCCGACGATGATGGACACCGTCATCGACGGCGTGACGGCGTCGTTCCCCACCGTCAACGGGTTCACCGGCATCTCGGTGTTCCCGTCGGTGGACGCGATCCAGGAATTCAAGGTCCTCGGCGCGAACTACCCGGCGGAGTATGGCCGCAGCCTCGGCAGCGTGCTGAACGTGGTCTACAAGTCGGGCACCAACAATTTCCACGGCAGCGCCTACGAGTTCTTCCGCGACTCGGCGTTCGACGCCAACAACTTCTTCTCGAACCGGGCCGGCCAGCCGCTGGGTGATTTTCGCCGCAGCCAGTTCGGCGGCGTGCTGGGCGGGCCGATCAAGCACTCGCGGACGTTCTTCATGACCTCCTACGAAGGGCTGCGGGAAGACCGCGCCTCGCAGACGACCACGACGGTGCCGACGCTGGCCCAGCGTCAGGGGGACTTTTCGCAGACCTTCGCGCAGAACGGACAGTTGATTCGCATCTTCGACCCGTTCTCCACCCGCGCGAACCCGTCGGGCGGCTTCATCCGGGATCAGTTCGCCAACAACGTGATTCCGCGTGACCGGATGGATCCGGTCGCGCTCAACGTCCTGAACTACTTCCCGTTGCCGAACCAGGCCGGCAACCCCGTGACAGGGGCGCAGAACTACTTCTCGAACGGGATAGCCGAGCTGAACGTGGACAACTACGACGGCCGGATCGATCACCTGTTCTCCGACGTCGATAAGTTCTTCTTCCGCTATTCGTACCGGAAGACGTTCAGCGCGCCGGCCACCTTCTTTCCTGAAGACATCGCCATCGCCGAAGGCCGGGTCAACGAGCAGAACCTCGCGCACAACGCGGTCTTCGACTACAGCCGGACGATGTCCAATTCGACGCTGATGAGCGCGCGGTTCGGGTTCGCGCGGACCCTGTTCCTCTTCGACAACCAGGGCCTCGGGTTCCGCCCATCGTCCCTGGGGCTGCCAACGTCGATCGACGAGAACGTGGATCGGCTGATGTTCCCGAGATTCGGCGTCGGCGGGGTGGTGACGCTCGGCGGCAACGATCATCGCTACAACGCGTTCATGAGCTACACGGCCGCCGCCAACCTGACCAAGGTGCGCGGCGATCACGCCTTGAAGGCCGGATTCGAGGGGCGCATGCTGCGGGTCAACGTGTGGGAGGCGCGCAGCGCCGGCACGTTCAATTTCCGCATCAACGAGACACAGGGCCCGGTTCCGACCACCGCAAGCAGCACCGCGGGCTTCGGCATGGCGTCGTTCCTCCTGGGAACGGGGGCGCCCAACGACGTGCTGATTCAGAACTGGAAGAACGTGGCGGCCAACAGCTTCTACTGGGCCGGATACGCGCAGGACGACTGGCGGGTCAACGCGAAGCTGACGCTGAACCTGGGCGTACGCTACGACATCGACGTGCCGCGTACCGAACGCTACGACCGGATGAACTACTTCGATCCCGACGCCCCTTCGCCGCTCGCCGGTGTCGTGCCCGGCTTCCCGAATCTCGCCGGGGGCGTCGTCTTCGTCGGCGTCGATGGCAACAGCAGGTATCAGTACCAACTGGGATACCAACAACATCGCGCCGCGGCTGGGTCTGTCGTATCAAATCAACGACAAGACGGTCGTGCGGGGCGGCTACAGTCACATCTTCGGGCCTTCGAACCAGGGGGCGCAGGGCACCGTCGGCCCGTTCGGGTTCCGCACGGAGAATCTGTGGGTGACGTCGATCGACGGCATCACGCCGTTGAACACGCTGAAGAACCCGTATCCGAACGGCTTCCTGCCGTCGCCCGGGTCGTCGCAGGGCCTGCTGACGCAGGCGGGCGCGAACCTGCAGGCGCCGCTGCAGGACACGCCCTCACCGTGGACGCGCCAGTTCAACATCAACGTGCAGCGCGAGCTCCCGTGGTCGACCTTCATCGAGATCGCCTACGTCGGTACGCGGGGCTACGATCTGTCGACGGTCGGCGAGAGCGGCCTCAGCCTGAATCAGCTGGATCCGCAGTACATGTCGCTGGGAACGGCGCTCAATCAGCAGGTGACGAACCCGTTCTTCGGGATCGTCAACAACGGCGTGCTGACGCAGCAGACCGTCGCCCGCGGACAGCTGCTCCGGCCCTACCCGCAATTCACCGACGTCATCCCGCTCTACGCGGCCGGCGCCAAGTCCAGATACAACGCGCTGCAGATGACCGGCCGCAAGCGGATGTCGCACGGTCTGACCTTCGAAGGGTCGTACACCTACGCCGAGTCGAACGAGATCGGCATGAGCCATCAGGACAGCTACAACCTCGAGGCGAGCTGGGCGCTGGCGTCGTACGACATCACGCACCGGTTCGTGATCAGCTATCTGTACGAGCTGCCGTTCGGCCGTCAGCGGCGCTTCGGGTCCGGCGCATCGACGCTCGTCAACGCGATCATCGGCGGCTGGCAGTTCAATGGCATCACGACGCTGCAGTCGGGCACGCCGCTGTCGATCTCCGCGAACAACACGGCCGGCATCTTCGGCGCAAGGACGCAACCGAACAACAACGGCAACGACCCGCGCCTCGATGGACCCGTCAACGAACGGCTGGACCGCTATTTCGACACGACCGTCTACAGCCAGCCGGCGGCGTTCACGTTCGGCAACGAACTGATCTTCTCGCCGATATTGCGGGCGCATGGCGTGCAGAACTTCGACCTGTCGCTGTTCAAGAACTTCGAAGTGCGGCAGGGCTGGACCGCACAGTTCCGGATCGAAGCGCTCAACGCCTTCAACCGCGTGCAGTTCTCGGCTCCGAACACGAGCGTGACCTCGACGTCGTTCGGCGTGATCACCGGTCAAGCCAACGCGCCGCGGCAGCTGCAGTTCGGGTTCAAGATGCTCTGGTAGAGCACGCAGCACGTCCGACGTCCGACGAGCTGCGTGCGAACGTGCTTCTCGTGCTGCGTGCTACGGGCGCACGTGCAGCACGTGCAGCACGTAGCACGAAAAGCACGTGGCGCGTCGCACGTAGCACGGTGAGCACGTCCGCACGTGGGACGTGGCACGTTGCACGTGGCTAGGCTACGCGTTCGGCCTTCGCGTGAAGATGTCGTCGAGCGCGGAGGACTGCTCGGGCTCGTCGCTCGGCCACAGCGAGTCGGGCTGCGCGCCGGTGATGGGCTTCTTCTTGCCGACGAGCACATCCCACCAGCCGAAGTGCATGGCGAGCAGGTGATCCAGCTCCTTCGTGTCCGCCGAGAGCTCGGTCTGATCCAGCGACGGAAAACAGTACGCGGCGTAGGTCGAGGCCCGGAGCATGTGTAACACGCCGGACGAAAACCCCTTGCCGGCATACGCGATGCAGCCGGGCATCGGCATCGCCTCCAGATCGGCGAGTGTGTAGGGGATCTTTTCGTCGACCGTTCCCTCGCTGTCCTGGAACTTGCACTCGATGGCGAATGCCTTGTTGCTGCTCTCGCAGACGCAGAACACGTCGATGCACCGGTTCTTCCCGATGATCGACTTCCCGACCCTGATCTCCCTGTAGACCTTGAGGCCGCGCGAGCCGAAGCGCCTCGCGACGTACGACGCCACCAGATTGGCGTATTCGGTGCCGGTCATGGGTGCGGTCCCATCAAGCCGAGCAGGTCGGCATGCTCGTCCGCGATCGGCTCGCCGGCTTCGCGGCAGACACCGAACTCGCGGAGCCGGTGCGCCGCGAACCGGACCGCCTCGGGATTGAGATCGTTGCCGAGGAACCTGCGGCCCAGCCTGGCCGCCGCGACGCCGACGCTGCCCGAGCCCATGAACGGATCGGCGACGGCGTCTCCCGGCTGCGAGCTCTGCCCGATCAGCACCTCCGACACCGCGACTGGCTTCTCGGCCGGATATCCGCCATGGATCCTCGGCACGGAAATCACATCGGACACGCCGAGATCGTTCAGCCGACGCTTCCCCTTCTCGAAGAACAGGATGAACTCGTAGCGGGCGCGATAGTGGTAGCCCATGCCGATCGTGCGCTTGTCCCACACCAGCGGCTTCCAGAACTTGAAGCCGGCCCGCTCCGCCTCGGGCTTGGCGACGAACATGGTTTCGGCGTCGCAGAACAGATAGAAGTGCGTGTTGCGGCGGAGGACGCGAAACGCCTCGCCGAACAGCTCGCCGAACCGCGAGTTCGGGAAGATCCGGAACCAGTTGTTGCTCGACGCCTTGCTGTGCTTCAAACGCGTCGTCGTGCCGATCGCCCGGTGCTTCTCGAGCGACTCGTAGGCGGGGTCGGTAATCAGCAGGTCAATGGACTCTGCCGGCTGAACGCGCAGCCAGCTCACGGCGTCCTGCGCAGAGAGCTCGAACGAAGGAGTAGTCACAGGATCCTCGGGATTCACGTGGCCGCAGCCATTCTACGCCAGAGGCCCTCATCCACGTCGGGGTGTTCCGGCGCGCAGTTCATTGTCGGCGTGCCGTGTGACAGGGAAGGTCAATCTGCCCCTCTGTCGGGATCGGGGATCGGGGATCGGGGATCACGGATCGGGATGGTTTGAGGCAGCTGATCATTCCGCGAGGTGCTGGCCTGGCTCGATCGGTATCGGGTCGGTCGCGGTCAGGAGCGCCGGGGCACAGCCGCGGTGATTGCTCGGCCGAGAAGTCCGGTGCCGCGCCTCGGGCGCAAAGGCGACTGACCGTCAGGGCAGAGAGCGCCAGCTCCGTCCAACTTCAGAATCGACCTGGTGCAGTCGACGGCAGCGACAAGCGGGCTGTGAGCAACACCCGAAGGAGCCGCGCCCGCATTGCGGTAAGCTCTGCGCCGTGGGGTTGGCGCTTCCTGCAGCGAAGAACTGCTCTCCGTATGAAGCCGTGCTCGGAGAGGCGTTCGCATCGCTGCATGCACACGTCCGCCGCGCCCACCTGGCACCCTTGCGCGCAGAAGGTACGATCGATGTGGAGCATGGCCCAGGGTGGCTGGCACGCCTGACGATCTGGCTGATGAAGCTTCCCGCCGCGGGGCCCCGTCAACCGGTGCGACTCGACGTCGCCGGGGAGGGCTCGGAACTCGTGTGGACACGCCGCATCGGAGAGTCAATTCTCCGGACGCGTCAACGCGCACACGGCTCGCGGCTCGTGGAGAGTTCGGGCCTTGGGCGCGTCTCGTTCGATCTCGCCGTGGAGGACGGCGCCCTTCTGTATCGGCAGTCATCGTTCCATGTCGCCGGCCTCCCCGTGCCATCGTCGCTCGGTCCCCGCGTTGGGGCCGTGGTCTCCGCTACGGCGCAAGGTTGGCGTGTCGTGGTGACGGTCACATGGCGCGGGCGGATCGTCTGCCACTATGCCGGGATCATTCGCGCGTCATGAGAACTGCGATCTGGCTGCTGCTATTGCAAGCCTCGCTCGGCGCCTTCGACACGCTGTACCACCATGAGTACCGGCTGAAGCTGGCGTACGGTGCGCACACCCGCGCCGAACTGCGGCTCCACGCCGCGCGCGATTTCGCGTACGCGATCATCATCGGAAGCCTGGGATTTGTGACCTGGCACGGCGCCTATGCCTGGGTCCTGCTGGCTCTCCTCTTCGCCGAGATCTGCATCACGCTCTGGGATTTCATCGAGGAAGACAAGATCCGCCGGCTGCCAGCGGGCGAGCGGGCGATGCACGGCGTTATGGGCATTGTGTACGGAGCGTTTCTGGCCTTCCTGATTCCGCAGATGATCGAGTGGTCGAGGCTCGCGACTGGCTTCGGCCCGAGCTATCACGGTTTCCCCGCGTGGATGCTGCTGGTGCTCGCGGCCGGCGTCTGTGCGTCCGGGATTCGCGACCTCATGGCGAGCGCCAGACCGGCGGCGGCGTGACGGACGAATTCCGGCACTATCGACGCTGGTTCTACGCGGCCGCCATCTATAACGCCGCGTGGGGCATCGCGGTGGTCCTGTTTCCCGGCACACTGCTACGGATCGCGGGCATGAACGCCATCTCTGCCCTGCCGCTCGTGCAGGTCATGGGCATGATGGTGGGCGTGTACGCGTACGGCTACTACCTCCTCGCCCGGGAACCGAAGCGCTACTGCGGCCTGATCTGGATCGCGCTGGCTGGCAAAACATTCGGCCCCTTGGGATTCGTCTACAGCGCGTCAACCGGTGCGCTTCCCTGGAGCTTCGGCTGGATCTGCGTGTTCAACGACGTCATCTGGTGGCCGGTCTTCTGGCGATTCGCGCTCGAGCACGCACGGGAGCACGGGACTCCTTCCAACTGGTGAAGTGGTGCGGGCACGGAACGATCGTTGGATGGCCCTATCCGCCTCGGTGATAGCGGGACGGCGCATCCCGTTCTGACGTCATCCGGCCCCGCTCCACAGCTGCAAGTATCCTGCGACAACCGATGCGATCGGCACTCGGATCCGACCGGCATTTCGCGCGTGATCCCAGGCGCGACGATCGGTGGGATCCATGCTGCGATCCTGGCTGCTGACACTGACGGCGACAAGCGTGGCGTGAGCAACCCCCGAACAGGGTCCGGGACGGCGACCCGGCAAAAACAGGGGGTTGCTCACGCCCCGGCTCCAAGTGCCGACACTGGGAGATGCGATTCTTCGCGCGGCACAAAGCGCCGCGCGTGCGATGCGAGACGAGTTGGTACAAAGCGCACAGTCGCGGACACTCGACTGATCGTTGGCAAGCCGGTCTTGCTCGTCGGCTACGACGAAGACGGCAGGGCGGAACTGCATTTCGATGACGGGGTCGACACTCGGACTGACGACTATTCGCACTCTCACTCGATCTGGGTAACCCCAGAGTTCATCGAACGTCATCGGTCGGGAGAGACAAATTGGCAGCCCGGCGCCGGTCAAGCGGCGCCTCGCCATAGCTGCAAGTACCGCTGGTTGCACGCCCTCGCAACCATCGCTGCCCGGAACTCGAGGTCGTCCCCCGCCGCACGCCCGACATGCGGTGTGCTACGACGAGACGACCTCGTGGCCCGCTCTCACGAGCGATACGACTGCAGCTGAGAGTCGATGCCCTCCCCTCACCGGCACACGACGTCGCCGTCGTCAATCGCCCTGCCGATCAGCGCGCCGGCGCCGGCGCCGATAATCGTGCCGAGCGTCTTCGATCCGCCGGGGGCGATGATGTGCCCGAGCACGCCGCCGCTGATGCCGCCGATAATGAGGCCGGTCGTGCCGTCGTCGCGACGGCAGTAGTAGCGGTTGTCCGAGCCGCGGTAGATGCGATCGTTTCTGCCCAAGCGTCGCGGAGCATACCGGCGAGCGTCGCTTCTGTAGTAGCGCGCCGCATCCCAGTAGTCGTTGCGCGCGTCGTAGCGATCCTCGATGCGGTCGTAGCGATCCTCACGGCGATCCCACCGATCTTCCCGGCGATCGCGTTGGTCCTCGCGGCGATCCCGTCGGTCTTCGCGACGGTCCCAACGGTCTTCGTAGCGATCCCGATCCCGATACTTCCTGCTCTGCGCTTCCGCCGGTAGCGGCGGCAGGCCGACAAAGGATGTCAGGAGCAATGCAGCGGTTGCCGTTCTGATACGGTTCACTTGACCCTTCCTTGGGACGGTCACGATTGACCTGACGCCAGACAAGGCAAGTGGTGTGCCGGCTGATCAGTGCAGAAAAAGCCGTCTTTTCCGGCCACTCCGCCATGATCCGAAGCGGACCGGCACCTGCGGTGGACACCTCGTACTCGGCGGATGACTGAGCTCAGCTGATGAACCCGCCTCGCGGCGGAAATCGATCACGAAGCGCGCAGAATCTTTGCCGGATCGAGCCGCAGCGAACGCCGCGCCGGCACATACGCCGCGACGGATGAGACGATCCCGAGCAGAAGACCGACGCAAAGGAAGATCACGGGATCGAGCACGAGAATTCCAGCGATCGCGGACGACATCAGCTGCGACAGCACGACGGCCAGCACCAGGCCGATGACGCAGCCCAATCCCGGTCAGCGCACTCGCTTGCTTCAGCGCGGCGCGAAGCACATCGCGTCCGGTCGCGCCAAGAGCCATCCGAACGCCGAACTCATGGATGCGTTGTGAAACGGCGTAAGCCATCATGCTGTAGGTGCCGACGAAGGACAGCACCAGGGCAAACCCTCCACAAATCGCCATCAGCGTCGCCATGAAATTGAGGCCGAATGTGCTGTCGACGATCGCTTGTTGCATCGTCCGCACGCGGTCGATGGCCAGCAACGGATCGGCTGACGCAACAGCCGACCGGATCCCGCCGCCGATCGAAGCCGGCTCCCCGTGTGTCCTGACCGCCGCACTGATCCCCGCGAGCGATGGCGCCTGACGCAGCGGGACGTAGACCGCAGAGTAATCGATCCCGTCCCACCAGTTGTACATCGTCACATCCGCCGCGACGCCGACGACGGTGACCCAGGTTGCAGGTGTGCCTTCGAGGCGCAGCCGCCGGCCGATCGGATCGCGGCCGGGCCAGAACCTCGTTGCCGTCGAGGCACTGACGATCGCCACCTGCTGGGTGTCTTCCCGGTCAGCCGTCGAAAACGGGCGGCCGCCGACGAGCGGGATGCGCATCGTGCCGAAGTAGCCGGATGACACGGCGCGAAATCCGGCACGTGGCCGGCGCGCGGGATCGTCGACGGCGTCTCCCTCGATCGTGATGTCCACGGTCGGACTCCAGCCGGCGGCTGGCAGTATGTTCGCGAGCGCCGCGCCCTGGACACCGGGGATGGCTTCGATCCGGTCGAGCAGAGCGCTGGCCAGTTGACGCCTCGATTGAACGTCCCTGTATTTGGTGTCGGGCACGGGAATGTCGAATGTCAGCAGTCGCTGGGTGTCGAAGCCGCCGGATTGCTTGACCATCCGGATGCCGGCATCGAACGCCAGGCTGGCCGCGACCAGCAGCGCGAGCGCGAACGCGATTTCAGCTGCGACGAGAGCCTGCCTGATGCGCTGGCGCGGCACGCTCCCGCCGGTCCCGCGTTCTCCCTGCTTCAGGGCCGCGGTCAGCGCGGTGCGTGTGGCAGCCATGGCGGGAATCAGTCCGAAAATCAGCCCCAATCCGACCGCGACCAGCGGGATCACGGATATCAGGCGACTGTCCAGCCGGACATTGTTCCACCCTTCGATGTGGTGCGCGATTTCCGCGGCCATGCTCGAACGAAGCACGTGCAGGCCGATGCTCGCGAGCAACAGCGCCAGGACCGACGCGACGAGGCCGAGCAGCATGGTTTCCGTCGCGAGTTGCGTGACGATGCGGATCCTCGACGCGCCGAGCACCGAGCGGACCGCGAGCTCGCGCTGCCGATCGTTCGCGCGAGCGAGCAGCAACCCCGCCAGATTGAAGCACGCGATGAGCAGGACGAGTCCAGCGCCAGCCTGGAGAATCCCGACGAAGGAAGTGCTGGTGTCTTCTCTGAATGCGGTGGACAGTGTCCGAACCGTCACGCCGCGCTCGCGATTCGTGACGGGATACTGCTGTTCGAGCCTGCGGCTGATGATGTCGAGCTCGGACTGCGCGTCAGCGAGCGAGCGGCCGGAGGCGAGCTTCCCCAAGACGGTCAGCGACCGGCTGCTGCGATCGGTGCTGCGCTCGGGTGTAAACGCGAGCGGTGCCCATATAGCCACCGGTCCCACCTGGCGCCTCGACCGTTGATTCGGGAATTCTGATTGTTGGGTCGTGCCGATCCATCATGATCGGTGCCGATGCCCGCCGCACACCAGCAGTCTGTCGACGAGGTCCTCGCCGCGCTCGGATCCGATCGTCGGCGAGGCCTGACCAGCGCTGACGCGCGCGCCAGGCTCGAGCGGCAGGGCGCGAACGAGCTGAAGGCCGAGGCTCCCATCCCCGCCTGGAAGCGTTTCGCCGCGCAATTCCAGGACGTGCTCGTCATCCTGCTGGTGATCGCGACTGGCATCTCGGCCGGGCTCTGGCTGTACGAGCGCGATTCGGCGCTGCCTTATGAGGCGATCGCGATCGGTGCGGTCATTCTGCTCAACGCGATCATGGGCTACGTCCAGGAGTCGCGCGCGGAATCGGCCGTCGCCGCGTTGCGGCAGATGTCGGCTGCCCAGGCGCACGTGTTTCGCGATGGCGAGCGTCGCACCGTCCCGGCTGCCGAGATCGTCCCCGGCGACATCATCCTCGTGGAGGAAGGGGACACCATCCCCGCAGATGCGCGGGTCATCGAGTCGACGTCGCTGCAGACAGCGGAAGCGGCACTGACCGGTGAGAGCCTGCCGGTAGCCAAGGACTCCGACACCGGATCGGGCGGAGACAGCCTCGGCGATCGGCACAACATGATCTACAGCGGCACGTCGGCCACCTACGGCCGCGGACGAGCCGTGGTCGTCGCCACCGGGATGCAGACCGAGATGGGACGCATCGCCGGCATGCTGACGGCGGCCGGCGCCGAGACCACGCCGCTGCAGGAAGAGCTCAATCGCGTTGGCAGGCTGCTCGGCATCGCCGTCGTGATCATCGCGGTGGTGATGATTGCGACGATTTTCATCGTCGAACGCGTTCGCGACGTTGCGGGGATCTTCGATGTCCTGATCCTGGGGGTCGCGCTCGCGGTCGCCGCGGTGCCCGAAGGCCTTCCGGCGGTGGTCACGGCCGTCCTGTCGATCGGCGTGCAGCGGATGGCCGGCCGCAACGCGATCGTCCGCCACCTCAGGGCCGTCGAGACGCTCGGCTCCGCGTCGATCATCGCCTCGGACAAGACCGGCACGTTGACGAAGAACGAGATGACCGTCCGCCAGGTCGTCACCGCGAGCGGCCAGGTCGTTTTGAGCGGGACCGGCTATGCGCCCGATGGAGAGGCGCGTCAGGAGAACGGCGCTCCGGTCGACGGGGCCGTCCGCCTGGAGCTGGAGCGCGCGCTCACGATTGCCGATCGCGCCAACAACGCGACCCTGCACCATCAGGATGGACGCTGGACGATTCACGGTGATCCGACCGAAGCGGCGCTGCTCGTGGCGGCGCACAAGATCGGGCTCGAGGAGGAGGCTCTTCAACGGCGCTTCGAACGAACGGCGGAGATCCCGTTTTCCTCGGAACGTAAGCTGATGAGCACGGTCCACCGCGATGCCGACGCCGCGGGGCGCGTCCTGGTCTTCACCAAAGGGGCGCCGGACGTGCTGCTCACCAGGTGCACGCACGAACTCGTCGCCGACGAGCCGCGGCCGCTGACCGATGCCCGCAGGCACGCGATCCACGACGCGAACGACGCCCTCGCGGAACGTGCGCTCCGCACGCTTGGCGTCGCGTTCCGATCGCAGGGCGACGGCGGCGGCATGGCGTCAGGCGAGCAACTCGAACGGGATCTCGTGTTCGCCGGCCTCATCGGGATGATCGATCCGCCGCGCGCCGAGGCCAAAGAGGCTGTCGCGCGCGCGAAGAATGCAGGGGTTCGGCCGCTGATGATCACCGGTGATCATCCGCGGACCGCCGCAGTCATCGCACAGGAGCTCGGCATCGCGTCCGACCGTCGGACGATCACCGGCGCCGAGCTTCAGAGCATGCCGGACGACGCGCTCGAGGAAGCGGTCGGCACGGTATCGGTGTATGCGCGCGTCAATCCGGAGCACAAGCTGCGGATCGTCAAGGCGCTGCAGATTCGCGGCGCCATCGTCGCCATGACCGGCGACGGCGTGAACGACGCACCGGCATTGAAGATGGCCGACATCGGCGTCGCCATGGGCATCACCGGAACCGACGTCTCGAAGCAGGCCGCCGACATGGTGCTGGCTGACGACAACTTCGCGACCATCGTCGCAGCCGTCGAAGAAGGACGGGCGATCTTTTCCAACATAAGAAAATTCCTCAGATATTTGCTGTCCTCGAACATCGGCGAGGTGATGACGATGTTCTTCGGGGTCGTGCTGGCGGGAACGATCGGGCTCGACGCTCAGGATGGGACCGTGGTACTGCCGCTGCTCGCGACGCAGCTGCTCTGGATCAACCTGGTGACCGACGGCACACCAGCCCTCGCGCTCGGTCTCGATCCCTCGGATCGCACGCTCATGAAGGCGCCGCCGCGGCCGCGGCACGAGGGAGTCATCACAGCGCGGATGTGGGCGGGCATCTTCTTCGTCGGCATCGTCATGGCGGCCGGAACGCTCTACGTACTCGACGCCTCGCTGCCCGGCGGACTGGTCGAGGGCACTGGCACGCTGGGCAGGGCCCAGACGATGGCGTTCACTACGCTGATGCTGTTTCAGCTGTTCAACGTCTTCAACGCGCGCTCGGACGAGGACAGCGCCTTCCGCGGCATGCTGCGCAATCGGTGGCTCTGGGCCGCCGTGGCGCTGTCGGTCGTCCTGCAGCTCGCAGTCCTGTCGATCCCATTCCTCCAGCGCGCCTTTTCAACCGAGTCCCTGAGCGCATCGGACTGGCTTCGCTGCACCCTCGTGGCCAGCTCGGTCCTGTGGCTGCGAGAGCTGACGAAGCTCATCACACCCGCGAGAAGGTCGTGATCGGTGATCGGTGATCGGTGATCGGGGATCGGGGATCGGGGATCAGAGCGGTGATCGGGGGAACAATTTCAGCGCACCGCCAACGACCGTATCCGCCAGCCGATCTCCACCACCGGCATCGACATCAATGCGAGCGCGGTCAGGAAGAGCGGCCAGTTGAAACGCTGCGGCAGCACCTGCCGCGTCGCTTCGATGCCCTGATGCAGCAGGTGCACCGAATCGGCCATGAACACGTAGAGCGCGAGTCCGATTCCAAGCGCGCTCGCTCCCCAGAGATTGCGCCTGACCGCGGTCATCGGTCCGCGGTCGGTGAACTGGGTCGCCAGCGTTCCCCACAGGATCATCAATGCCGCGATGCTCACGGGCGCCAGTACCGGCCCCCACCAGGGCAGCGGCAGCAGGAACAGGACGTCCCAATCGAAGAGCGATTGCGGCCAGTCCGTCATGATCCGCAGGAAGGCGTAATACAGGATGTCCCACACGCCGAAGGCAATCGCGGTATAGGCGAGCCGGTGGTGCCACGTCCGCCCCGCGATGGCCCCGACTGCGAACAGCATCACGAGTGTCGCCGCCTCGCGCACGAGCTCGACCGGCCCGAATGCGGCGCTGATCGGCAGCGGGTTCGCCTGATGGGGTTGGATTCGATCGACCACCGTCCGCAGGTAATAGACGCTTGCCGATTCCACCCAGGCCATGCCCACGGCGAACGCCACGACAAGGCACCATACCGTCAGCGGCCGATGATCGTTCATATGCTGGTCGCTCCTGTATCGGCGCCGGCCAGTGCCGCGAGCTCGCGAAGCCGCCGATCGATCCGTTCGATCACATCGTCTGGCGTCGACGTGCCGGCCGTGATGCCGATGGTTTCGACGCCGGCGAGCCACTCCGCGCGAAGGTCGCACTCGGTCTGCACGTGATGGACGCGCGCACAATAGCGGGCGCAGGTGTTCACGAGCTCGCGCGTGTTGTTGCTGTTCGCACCGCCGATGACGATGACGAGATCGCTGCGGCGGGCGACGTCCACGGCGGCGGTCTGACGCTGCTTGGTCGGCTTGCAGACGGTATCGATGAAGCGAATCTCCGAGGCGGGAAAGCGGCGGCGGATGAGCGCGACGAGGTGCCGCACCCGGTCAAGCGGCTGGGTCGTCTGGGAGGCAATCCCGATGCGGGGATGCTCGTCGAGCTCCAGGACGTCCTGCTCGTGCAGCACGACATCGCAGGCGTCGAGGTCCTCGATGATTCCGCGGACCTCGACATGATCGCGCTGACCGATGATGATCGGGTGATAGCCCTCGCGCACGAGGCTCGCCACGGCGCGGTGCGCGACGTGGACGAGGGGACAGGTCGCCTCGACGACCGTCAGGCCCCGCGCGCGGGCGCCGGCCAGCCGGCGCTGTGAGGCGCCATGAGCGGTGACCATCACGGTGGAGGTCGCCGCCTCCGGCGTCTCACGCACGAAGGCGATGCCCTTGTCCCGCAGGGTCCGCAGGACGGTGGCGTTGTGCACGAGATCACCGAGGATCGTGAGCGGCGCGGTCTCCGCCTGATTGATCGCCAGCGCGATGGCGTCGCGGACGCCAAAGCACATCCCGAGATGCTCTGCCCGGATGATTCGCATGGATGGCCCGCCGAACTTTGCTGTCGACGTGTTCTTTACAATATAAAGTATTTGCCATCGCTATGCAAGGGGCGCAGCGCGCGGGATTTGGTTGCGCACGTTCGGGACTCGGGACTCGGGACTGGGGGCTCGGGCGAGTCTGGGGACTCGGGACTTGGGCCTGCGCTTGAATTCGGGACCGGGGATCACGACCGGGGATCAGGGATCGGGGATCAGGCCTTGCGCTAGCACGTACAGCACGAAGTCAATCCCCAATCCCGACGTGCTCCCCGATCCCCGATCCCCGATCCCGAAGTAAGCCCTAGGCCCGAGTCCCGAGTCCCCAGTCCCGAGATTCGCCCCAGCCCCCAGTTTCCAGTCCCGATTCGATCCCCGATCACCAATCACCGATCCCGCCGAAGTTTTAAGTACCATCACCCTATGGGACAGGTGCTGATCGTCGGGACCGGGGGCGACCATGTCGAGGCGCTGCAGCGCAGCAGCCAGCTCGCGTCGCACTCGTTGATTCGGTGCAGCGGGCCGGTCGAGGCGGTGAGGTACGCGCGCACCCGGAACATCGACGTGCTCCTGACCGACCCCTCGTCCTCGATTCAGGAGGACCTGGCGCTCGTCAACGAAATCCAGATCGTGCGGCCCGGGGTGAAAGTGATCGTGCTCGTGCCGGCGCTCACCAATACGGACATGATCAAGGCCCTCCGCGCCCAGGTGTTCGCCTGCTTCGCGGCGCCGTTCGATCATGCCGAGATCGCCGAGATGGCACGGTCCGCCATCACCGCCGCCGATTGGCGCCAGGCGATTCAGATCGTGTCGGGCCTGCCCAACTGGCTCACGCTCCGGGTCGCCTGCGGGGTCATGAACGCGGACCGGCTCACCCGTTTCCTCTCGGAGTGGAAAGTCGATATGCCGTCCGAGGAGCAGAATCTTCTGATGACGGCATTCCGGGAGATGCTGCTCAACGCGATGGAACACGGCGCCGGCTTCGATCCGAACAAGGTCATCGAAGTCACGGCCGCCAAGACGGCGCGGGCGATCGTCTTTCACTTCCGCGATCCCGGCGCTGGATTCGATCCCTCGGACCTGCAGCACGCGTCGATAACCGCCGACCCGCACCACGTGCTCGCGACGACCGAGCATCGCGCGGAAGTCGGCCTGCGGCCGGGCGGCTTCGGCATGCTGATCGTCCGGCACGTCGTCGATGAGCTGGTCTACAACGAGAAAGGCAACGAAGTGCTCATGATCAAGCACATCTCGTAGCCGTCCAGTCGGCCCGCCAGGTTGGAACCAACCAAGGCCGGAGGGATCTAACCCTTCTCATGAACGCTTTCCTGCGCGACCTTCGCTTCGCCTTCCGCGGCATGCGCCGCGCCCCCGTGCTTTTCACCGCGGCCGTGCTCACGCTCGCGGCGGGCGTCGGCCTCTCGACCGGCGTGTTCGCGCTCGCGTACGGCCTGCTGCTCCGGCCGCTGCCGTTTCCCGAACCCGAGCGGCTGGTCGCGATCAGCCTGGTCCGGGGTCCGGGGCCTCGCGGTTCGAACGTGCCGCTGGCCGAGGTCGAGGAGTGGCGCCGCCGGCTCCGCACGTTCGAGCGCATCGGCGCCCACTCCTCCTCCGATTTCACCCTGCGCGCCGGCGGAGAGGCACGAAGCGTTCGCGCGACGCTGATTACCGACGGGTTCTTCGAAACGCTTGGGATGCCGGCGAAGGAAGGCACGACAAGCGTGGTCGCCCGCGGCCTCTCGACCGCGGCATTCAGCAGCCGGCTGGCCGAGGAGCTGGCGCCAACCCGCTGGCGCGACGAAGGGGTGATCGTCGGTGGCGTGGCATTGTCGATCGCCACGGTCATGCCGCCGCAATTCGCTTTCCCTGCCGAAAACACGGCCGTGTGGCTTCCCGCCGATGCCATGCCGGGTGTTGCGGTCTTCAGTGCTGACGATCAACGGCGGTATCAGATCATCGGCCGCCTCGCGCCAGGCGTCTCCATCGAGCAGGCTCGAGACGACGTCAGCCGCGTTTCGAAGGAGATCGACGCCGAGGCGTCGCGGCCACAGCCGCGGGAGGTCTCGGTATACCCGCTTCAAGAGCGCGGACGGCAGGACGCGCGCGCCACCGTCATCCCGTTCGCCGCCGGCGCCGCCCTGGTGCTGCTCGTGGCGGCGGCCAACGTGTCGGGACTCCTCGTCGGCCGCATGATGACGCGGCGGCGCGAGTTCGCCGTCCGCCGGGCGCTCGGGGGCGGATCGATCGACGTGCTTCGCACCGCCCTCGCGGAGAGCTCCATCGTCGCGCTGGGCGGCTGGCTGATCGGCCTGTGGATCGCGTTCCTTCTGATCCGCGGATTCGAATCGATCGCCGCCGGCACGATCCCCAACCTGCAGTCGGTTCGCGTCGACACGCCCGTGATCCTCTTCAGCCTCGCCCTGGCACTGGTTGTCGGCATCCTGAGCGGCGGCGCCCCGGCGCTGCGCGCGGCGCGAACTGATCCAAGCCAGGCACTCAAGCAGACATCCGAACGCATCGGCGGAGGCGGCGCAGCAGTCCGGGCATCGCTCGTCGTCGCGCAGATCGCCATGACCGTGGTCCTGCTGGTCGCCGCGGGATTGCTCATGCGCACGGTCGTCGGAATCATCTCGGCGGATCGCAGCTTCGATCCGAAGCAGGCCCTCGCCCTGCGGCTGGCGTTGACGGAGACCACACGGTTCAATTCCGTCGATCGGGCGCCGATGATCGATCGATTGCTCGCGGAGGTTCGGCGCCTCCCTGGCGTAGTCTCCGCAGGCGTGGGGAGCGACCTGCCGCCGAGCGGCAGCCAGTTGACGATGACGATATCGCTGGTGGGGAACGATCGAAAGGTCGTGCTGCCGCTCAGCTACGCGGCAGCGACGCCCGGATATCTCGAGGCGCTCGGCATCAAGCCGATCGCCGGCCGGCTCCTGGAGGAGCAGGATCGCCTGGCCGCGCAGCCGGTCGTCATCATCACGGAGACGGCCGCCCGGACATTCTTTCCGGACCAGGACGCGGTCGGACGCGACCTGCCCGCGCCGCTGCCGCGAGCCGACGGAAAACGGGCGAGACCGCGGATTGTCGGGGTGGTGAAGGATGTCGAGTACGGCGGGCTCGACCGCGCCGCCGGCGCGTCCATTTTCACGACGTGGGAGACGCTGGCTCCCGGCAACGCGCACCTCGTCGTGCGAACGTCTGGCCGCCCGCTCAGTGTGGCCGCCGCGGTGCGCCGCGTCGTGCAGGAGCTGGATCCGATGCTGCCGTCCTTCACGCCGCAGACGCTGGACGAGGTCGTCGCCGGGTCAATCGCCGACCGCCGGCTGCGGCTGCGGCTCGCCGCGATGTTCGCCGCGCTGGCGCTCGCCCTGGCCGCAGTCGCGATCTGGGGCGCGGTCGCGCAGAACGTGCTCGACCGGCGACGCGAGCTCGCGGTGCGTCTCGCGCTCGGCGCCACTCATCGTGCCGCGATCGGGCTGATGCTGCGGAGCGGCGTGATGCTGACCGCGTGTGGCGTCGGCCTCGGCATCGCCGGCGCCATCGCGGCGGCGCGCGCGATGCGTCACCTCCTCTACGGCGTCGCGCCGTGGGATCCGCTGTCCTTCGCCGCCGGTGCCGCGATCACCATGGCGCTGGCCATGACCGCGTGCTATCTGCCGGCGCGAAAAGCGGCGTCGATCAGTCCGTCGGAGCTGCTCCGCGAGGCATGAACGGGCCCCGGCGCCCTTCGACTAGCTCAGGGCAGGCCCTGACTAGCTCAAGGCAGGCCGCGCGCGCCGCGTGAGTTATTTCAATTCTTCGATCGTCAGGTCCTTGTAATGAACCTCCGCCTTGCCGCCACCGTGGATCTGAAGGCCAATCAGACCCGACTGCGGAATGGACGCGTCCGGCTCGGTGTAATCGACGGTCTGTTTGCCATTGATTGACAGCCGGATGCGCGGCCCTTCGGCGCGGATCTCGTAGTCGTTCCAGTCCTCGAGCTTGATCAGGGTGGCGACTTCCGCGGGATCGGGTTCGGCGAGAATCTTGTTGCGCCGCGTCTCGTCGTAGAGGGCGCCCCAGAACTTGGCGCCCATGTCGGCCTGGTAGCCGATCATCTCGTGCGCCGGCTTGGTCGCCCGCTCACTGCGGAACTGGACGCCGGCATTGATGAAGCCGTCGCTGCCCACGAGCTTGAACTTCAAGCGCAGCACGAAGTTGCCGTAGCTGCGAGTAGTGGTGAGGAACTCGTTGCGCGGCACCCTCTCGGCGAGCGATCCGCCGACGATCGCGCCATCCTGGATGCGCCAGGTTTTCGCGGTATCGCCTTCCCAGCCCGTGAACGTCTTGCCGTCGAACAGCGCCACGGCCTTGCCCTGGCCCTGCGCCGTCAGCGCAACGGCCACCACCATGCAGCAGCCAAGCAGCAGTCTCATGTCACCTCACCATGCGGATGATACAAGTGACAAGTGGCCGGTACCAAGTAACAAGGGACAAGGCTCAGGTACAACGGAACGCGGGAAGACCCAAGGCACAACGTTGCCACTTCCGTTCTACTTGAGCCTTGTTACTTTGTCGAAAGCTACCGGTTGCTCGTCGAAAACTCTACTGACGCTTGCAGGCCCAGGAAGCGGCCGTACCGGTCCGCGGCAGCGGCAATCTCGTCCTTCTGTGCGCGGGTGGGCTTCTCGAACGGGTGTGCGTCGACGACGACTTCGGTTTTCTTGATCGTCCGCTTCCAGGTGCCGACCCACGCGCCGTCCATGACAATCATCTGGCCGTTGTCGCGCGTGACCTGGGGCAGATAGGCAGCGTACACGTCTCGCGAATCCCGGTACGACAGGAGCGATTCGTCGTACACGGGAATCAGATAGGCGGTTTCCGGTCTTACTCTGGCCTTACGCATCGCCGGCGAATGCCAGTAGGTCCGGCCCTCGTGCGTCTCCTGGCTCAGCGTCGAGGCGATTGAGTCGAGCCCGGCTCGCGCATCGACGGCCGAAAGGCCAGACCACCACATGAAGTCCTTGAGCGTGGCCGGACCGTGGCTCACGAAATATCTGCGGGCCAGTTCGGCGCGCGCCTGATCGTGACTGATGTCCGGAACGGCCGGCACGCGTTCGTCGAGCAGCGCATAGGTGAACTGCTTGCCCTGCCTGGGCCCGCTGCAGATGACAGCGTCGAGCTCGGCGCGCATCATCAGGCCGCCGACCCGCATCGGATCGTCACCAGGCCCGATGATCCCCGCCTTGGCCAGCGCGGACGCGAGCGCTGCCCGGGTGAGATGCCTGCCGCCGCGCAACGCCTTGACGAGCACGGCGCGACTCCTTGCAAAGACCCGATCGTCGAGCCCCCATTTGCGAAAGTAGTACGCGCTCACCGCGTTGACCCGCGGCGCCGTGAGCTTCAACATCCAGCGGATGTCGGCCGACGTCACGAAGTGCCAGGTGGGCCGCATCAGGTGGGTGCGGAGGAACGCTCCGGTCGCAAACCTTTCGTCGATCGCCGCATCGGTGGCGCCGGTCATGCGCTGGGCGAGCGCCCACTTTGCGGCTCCATAGTCCTGGGCCTGAACCGCGCCAAGCCAGCGCACGACGTCCTCGGCGGCAGAGAGCGGATTGCCCGAGATGTGCTGGTTGAAGAGCCGCTGACGGAGCAGGTCGACGAAGGTCATGGATGAACGGGTGCGGGCAGCCCGTTCACTGTAGCCGATCTGCGTTCGCGAGTAGTGGGAACGGAGAGGGGACGCCGTTGCAAGTCGCAAGGGGCAAGTACCACGGAAGGCCCAACGTCCCGTCGTACTTGCTACCTGTCACTTGCAACTTGCATGAGACCTCTGGCCTTCCTGCGCATTGCGCCAGCCCTGCGCGCGCCAGGCAGCCAGCAGCTCGTGCTCACGCGCGAGGAGCTTTCGCAAATCGGTGAATCGTTCGATTCGAGTCTCGCTGGCGTCGCGCACGACCAGCTCGTATCCATCGGACTCGATCGCCAGCCGCGTCTCACACGACCGGCGCTCTGCGCCGCGGGCGTAGAACCACACCATACGGTATCCGTTGCCTTTTCTTGCCGGGGGAGCAGATAAGTATACCAGCCTCCCGGAGTTGGTGCGTGGAAAACGCCGCGACCCCGGCTCGCCGCTACGCCGCGCTGTCCTGTTTGATGCAGTGCAGGTGGAATCTCTCGTCATCATGGATACCATGAGCCCTGTACGCAATCTGGACGCGATCGCGGCACGGGCAGCTCGTCCGCATCAATTGACGCAGACGGGGGTACGAGACTGGCGAGGGAGCTGCTAAGGTGTTCCGACAATGACCTCGATCATCTTGCGATAGCGGACTGGGCTGCCGTTGCGCGTAGCAGCCGTGTAGCGCCACGTGCGCGCTTCCTGGATCAGGATCCGGTCGTAGAGCGGATGGATCGACTTGCGAATGGTGGCGGATTCAACCGCCCCCTCGCGGTCGATCACGACCTCGAGCAGCCCGCGGGCCGTGGCCACGTTGTATTGCGCCCGCATCGGGGGAAAGGCCTGCCGCACCGAAACAGGCGCCACCACGTCGGCGTCATCGATGCCGAAGGTCTCGGATTGAACCGGCGCTGGCCGGTTCGGCGCCGGGTCCACGATCGGCGCGGCGGCAAGTGTCGGCTGCATGGGCCGCGGCTCGGGCACGGCGGCAGCGGCGGGCGCCGCCGGGGGCGGTGTCCTGGCGAGATCCCGGAAGCCGCTCGCCAGCGTGCGCATGTCGGTGACCGCATCGGCCCCCAGCGCCGCCTGCACTTCGGGCGCGTCCAGCAGCGCGAGCACCGCATCGAACTTCGCGGCCGCCTCCGCCAGGCGATCGCCGGAAAAACTTTGCCGCGCCGCGGCATATTGCTCGCGCACCATGGCCGGCAGCTTCTGCGCCCGCACCACTCGGAACAGCTCGCGGAGCTGCGGCGGAGCTTCCACCGCATCCGGCGAATACAGCGGTTCCTTGATCACCAGACGCGTCACGGTCTGCTCCGCCTCGCGCGGGCGCGACAGCGCCAGCAGGCACAGCGCCCGATATTGCAGCGCGTCGCGCATCGGCGCCTCGGGCGTTTTCTTCTCCACGGCATCCAGCACGTCGAGGGCCTCGGCATACGCCGCCCCCGCGTACAACTCCCGGGCATCGTCCACGGTCTGCGCGCCCGCCGGCAGCGCGCAGGCACACCCGATCAGCAGGACGGTCAGCAAGGTCAGTCGCGATTGCACGGTTACCTCCTCATGTCCACGCTGATGCGAGCCGGCGCGCCCGCGGTGATGAGCACGTCCTGGCGGCGCTCGCCGAGCGAGGGATGCCGGAACACCAACTCGTGGGACCCGATGGGCAGCGACAGGTTCGCGAGCGGCGTGTCCCCGACCTTGCGGTCCTGCACCCAGACTTCGGCCCAGGGCAGCGCGTTGACGCTCACGGTGCCTTTCGGCAGGTCCGGCGTGAACGCCGCGGTCTTCCCGTCGTCGACATCCACGACGCGCGTCGCGCGGAAGCCGAGGCGCTCGTTGACGAGCTCGAGGGTGTGGCGGCCCGCCGGCACCATGATGCGCGGGCTCCGCGTCGTGCCGAGGATCTGGCCGTGCTCGACGATGGTCAGTTCGACGGGCGAGGCGATGGCGATCCAGCCGGAACGACTCGCGCTGGTCGCGGGGAACGCGGCCGAGAGCTGCACGGTCGTCCCGGCCTGCACCGTCACGGCCTCCTGCAGCTGCTGGCCGTTGAGGCGCAACAGCACGGCGTGATTCCCGAGCGGGAGGTCGCGGACGGTCAGCGGGGTTTTCCCGCGCGCCTGCCCCGCAATCACGACCGAGGCGCCGCTTGGACGCGTGCGAATGTCGAGATCGCCGCTGGCGACGCTCGCCGGCGGCGGCGCGGCAAACTCGACGTGGCGCGCGTACGAACCGCCGGCGGCAATGTCCACGGGCATCTCCCGGGTCTGCGATCCGAGGGTGAGCACGACTTTGTGCGAGCCTGGTGGCAGCGCCAGCGTCAGCGGCGTCTCGCCGCGATCCGCGTCATCGACGACGACGCGGGCACCTGCAGGAACGGTCTCGACGGCGAACGCGCCTGTGTCGGAGACCGGAGGAGCGGCCTGGCGCCTGATGAGCATCCCTATCCCGATGCCCTCGCCGATCACGAGCAGGAGCAGCAATCCGATGATCGCCGAAGACAGCGTGAACTGACGGCGGGCGATTGTTGATTTCACCGCCTTGCCCACGTTCGGGGCTGGTTGCGGCGGTGGCAGCGTGGCGATCGCCGGGCGCGGCCGGATGACCGGCGCCCGCGGCCGCGGTGTGTCTGTGACCGGCTCCTCGACCAGTGTGTCGAGCGTCGACAGATCCATGAGCGGTTCGAGAATGTGCGGCAGCGGATCGTCGGGCGCCGATGGAACTTCGCCAGCTGATGGACTTTTCATCGGGCCTCCTGCTGGATCGAGAGCGTGACCAGCCGGCAAGAACGCGGTGGCCAGATCTCACGGTTGCGAGCTGCGTCGTTCGAAACGTTTAGCGTGAACCTGCAGACGTGATCGCGCGCCCTTCCCGGGGCGCCGGTTCGTGAACCGCCTGAGCAAGCTCGCCGAATGCACGGCATCGCCTGAGACGGCTCGATCTGCAAGAGCGTCCCGATGCGCGCCGGCTGCCTGGCGACTCTCGCCCGGCAGGATGACCGCACGCGGGTTCCACCATCACTGGTGTCTTTGTTGACGGCGCCGTTTCGCGGCGCCTGTGCGGCCGTCGTCCGGAACGCGATCCTCGGATGACCGCAGCAGCCAGCGCGAGGGAGCACGCTGCCTGCCTCCAAACCTATGAGTTGTCGTGGTCGAAGGGCAAATGTACCACGCAGTGGGCCGAGAAATAAGCTCAGCGTTATCATTTTTCCCTGTCGTTTCACACCGGGTGGAGCACAGCCCGGATCTGCACGGCCTTGCTCAGCAGTACACTGTCCGATCATGTTTGCCGACTCATCCCTGGCCGCCCGTATCGACCGCGCCGAGGGGAACCTGTGTGCCAGATTCGCCTCGTCTCAGCCGGACGGCGCAGCCCCGGCCTTGATCCTGCCGATGAGCGGCGGTATGGCGGTCTACGCCGGCCCAGCCAATCCGATAAACAAGGTCATCGGCGTCGGACTGGACAGGCCGCTCGATGTCCCCGCCCTCGTCCTCGTCGAGGATCGGTGGAGAGACCTGGGTGAGCCGGTCCGGATCGAACTGTCCGTTCTGACCGATCCGGAGATAGGCAGAGCGTTGAGCGATCGCGGCTACCGGCTGCAGGGATTCGAGTACGTGCTGGGCCGCGCGCTGGATCGGGCCCGCGGTCCGTTGCCTCCCGCAGTGACGATCGAGCCGGTTCGCAGCGAGGACAGCGAGACGTGGCTCGACATCGCCGCCGATGCGTTCTCCGATCTGGATGGCACCGGCAGCGTTCCCGATGATGCGTATTCCCGAGATCAGCTGCGAGAGGCGATCGGCCTCTTCACGTCGACACCCGGCGTGCGTCGCTACCTCGCGCGGATCGAGGGCACGCCGGTCGGCGAAGCCTCGATGTCGATCGAGGGGGACATCGCGATCATCGCGGGGGCGGGCACGCTGACGGCGTTTCGCGGCCGCGGTGTCCAGAAGGCCCTGCTCCAGCGCCGCTTGAACGACGCGTGCGACGCCGGCTGCCAGCTCGCGGTCGTGACCACGGCGCCCGGCACACGATCGCAGGACAACGTGATGCGGCGTGGATTCGCGTTGTTGTACGCGCGGGCGATCCTTGTGCGTCGGTGGTAGCGATTCGCGGATCTCGGGCAACGAGTCGCGGATTTCTCGGATCTAGGCCACGAATCGCGGATCGTCGCGGATTTTCTCGGATCTGGTCACGAATTGCGGATCGCTTCGGATCCGCAATTCGCGAACTCGTGAAAAGATCAGAGATATCGACGAGATCGAAAAGCGCGCGCGGGCTGATAACGTTTCTAATTCTGGATGTTTGCAGTCATCTTCGACTTCGACGGCACGATCGTGGACAGCGAAAGCGCCGAGTATCAATCGCACCGCCGTTACTTCGCCGAGTACGGCGTCCATCTCACGGAAGAAGAATGGTGCACGGGAATCGGAATCGTGCAGGCGAAGACGCACTGGTGGGAATGGCTGTGCGCCCGGGCGGCCGCGCCGCCGCCGTTCGAGCACTTCCGCGAGAAGACGCGCACCTACTTCCATGAACACGTGCGCATGGAGCCGATGCCCGGCATCGCCGCGCTCGTCGGGTCGCTCGTCGCCGCCAAGATTCCCCGCGCGATCGCGTCCGCGGCGTCGTCCACCTGGGTGATGCGCGCGCTCGCCGATCTCGAGCTCGCGCCGCTGTTCGATGCGATCGTGACGGCGGACCAGGTGCTGTACCCGAAGCCCGCACCCGACGTCTATCTCGAAGCGGCGCGACGGCTCGGCATGGCGCCGCCGCGATGCGTCGCCATTGAAGACTCGGGACCGGGCCTCGCCTCGGCCCGTGCGGCAGGGATGCGGACCGTCGCGATCCCGCACCGCCTCAACCGGCAGACCCACGACTTCGCCGCGGCAGACGTGCACCGCCGCTCGGCCGCGGAGCTGACGCTCGAACAGTTGCGCCAGCTCGCCGGGTAAGCAACCGCAATCAGCGCTTCTTGTCGTCGAGATTCTGCGTCAGGTCGTCGGCGGTGATCCGGTCCTCGACACCACGCGCCGGCACGTCGACTTTGGCGATCCAGAGCAGCGCGTTCAGCATGATCCTGCGCTGATTCGGATCGCCCCAGTTGGCGTGCGTGTGCCCGCCAGTGAAGCCGAATCCGCGGCCGCCGTCCGGGCGTTCGGTCACCCACATCATCGTCTCGGCTTTGCCGCTGTCGGCGACGATGTGATCGTAGGGACCCCTGGGGGAGACGTAGGGACCCTTGCGAACCTCGTCGCTTGGCGTGGCCACGAGGATCGGGGTGATCCGGGCCTTCACGCCCGCGTCCGGTGACCACCGCATGTTGAAGTACCACTCATCGTGCGTGGCGAACGGACCGACGCCGCGGGTCACGGGATGCGTCGGCAGCTTGTCGAACGCCGGTTTCCACATCGGGTTGACCGACCACTTGGTTTCGTAGAATCCGCCGATCATCCGGTGCATCGCGTCGCCAGGCTCGCCGGTCGGGACTTCCACACCATAGTGGGCGAAGCCCAGCCCGACGCCTTTGGCCGCGAGTCCCTCGACGATCTTCAGATGGTCGCCCTGGAGGGCGGGATGACCCTTGCCACCGTCGGCGTAGATCAGCACCGCGTCGGCATTGTCGAACGCCGAGTTGTCGTCCACGCGAGCCCCGTCCACCATCTTCGCCGGCCAGCCGAGGTCGTAGACCTGCACGGTGACGCCTGGAATCGACGACATCGCCTTCTGGAACAGCAGACAGCCTGCGCGGAATTCGTGCATGCCGGCCGGATGGCTCGGCTTTCCGGCGATCAGCACAATCCGCTTGTCGGCGCCGCGGACGGGAAGGGTTGCGAGCATCACCGCGCCGGCCATCGTGATCCAGGCGGCGTGGCGAAGGAGTGATGAGGGTGTCTTCATGCTGGCATCCTACCGCTATCCGCGCCGTTTTGCGCGGGTCAGCGATTGCGGCCACGCCGCCATCGGGTCAAGCGACCCCCAACAGCGCCGACTACACGTCGCACAGCACGACCGCTTCACGCAGCGAGGTGAGCGGCTCGCGCACCGGGATGAACTCGTGCGCGAAGTAGCCTTGGAATCCCATGTCGACGATCGCGGACGCGACCGTGCGCCACTGGATCTCCTGCGTGTCGTCGAGCTCGTGACGGCCGGGGACGCCGCCGGTGTGGAAATGCGCGAAGTACTCGCGGTTGTCGCGGATCGTGCGGATCAGATCACCTTCCATGATCTGCATGTGGTAGATGTCGTAGAGCAGCTTGACCCGGGGCGAGCCGACCGCTTTCATCACCCCCACGCCGAACGCCGACTTGTCCCCGTGATAGTCCTTGTGATCGACCTTGCTGTTCAGCAGCTCGAGGCAGATCGTCACGCCGTGGTCTTCCGCGACCTTCTTGATGCGATTGAGGCCCTCGACGCAGTTCGCGGCCGCCTCTTCGTCCGGCATGCCGCGGCGGTTCCCGAAGAACGAGATCAGGTTCGGCACCTTGTGCGCCGCCGCAATCGGAATCGCGCGCTCCAGACTCGCGACGATCTTGTCGTGGTTCGCCTTGACGTTGAACCCGTCGGCGATGCTGCCCCCGGCGCCCGAGCCCATCGAACAGGTGAGACCGAATTCGGCCGCGATCGGCCACTCCTTTTCGGTCAGCAAATCAACGGCGGTGAGCCCCATGTCGGCCACCCCCTTGAAGAAATCGCGAATCGGGATCTTCGCGTAGCACCAGCGGCACACGGACTGGCGCAGGCGCCCATTGACGATGACGCGCTGCTGCGGCGCGAGTGCGGCGCCCGGCGCCGGCGCCACCAGCATCGCCGCGGTCCCAGCCAATGCTTCCCGTCGCGTGATGTGTCGTGCCATAGCCCCGGGAGGCTAACACAAACGGGACGTCAGAATCCTTGAACGGGACTGGGGACTCCCTGATCCCTGATAATCCCGGATCCCGAGACAAGCCCAAGTCCCGAGTCCCGAGTCCCCAGTCCCGAGTCTCGTATAATCCGCGCCGGTGACTTGTCCGTCCTGTGGGCATGCGGCGATCGCGTCCGCGCGGTTCTGTTCCACCTGCGGCTTCGAGTTGCTCGGCTCGGACGCGGCGACGATGGAGGCGGTGCCGGGGAGTCGGGGAACCAGTGCGGGCGCGTCGGCGGTGCGCGAGGTCGGCAGCTCGGCGGCGAGCTCGTTTCCGTCGACACCAGCCGATGGCCGCTTTGCGCCCGGCACGGTCCTCGACCGCCGCTACCGCATCATCGGCCTCCTCGGCCGCGGCGGCATGGGCGAAGTCTATCGAGCCGACGACCTCGTGCTCGGCCAGCCGGTCGCGCTGAAGTTCCTGCCCGACGAAATCGCCGCGCGTCCGGAGCGCATCGCCGGGTTCCGCGCCGAGGTCAGTGTCGCGCGCACGATCTCTCATCCCAACGTCTGCCGCGTCTATGACATCGGCGAGTTCGAGGGGCACCCGTTCATCTCGATGGAATACATCGATGGCGAGCACCTCAGCTCGCTGCTGCGCCGGATCGGCCGCCTTCCTTACGACACCGGCGTGGACATGGCGCGACAGCTCTGTGCCGGTCTCGCGGCGGCGCACGACAAAGGGGTGCTGCATCGAGATCTGAAGCCGGCCAACGTCATGATCGATGGCCGCGGCAAGGTCAGGCTCCTGGATTTCGGGCTTGCCGCGATCATCGAGGACTCCGCGTCGCAGGCGCTCGCGGGCACACCCGCTTACATGGCGCCCGAGCTGTTCGATCGGCAGCCATCGACGATCCAGTCGGACATCTACGCGCTCGGCCTGGTGCTCTACGAGATGTTCGCGGGCCGGCCCGCGTTTCGGGCCGCAACCGTCGGAGACATGGCCCGTCTCCATCACGAGTCGATTCCGACGAGTCTCTCCAGGATCCTGTCGGACGCCGATCCCGTCGTCGAGCGCGTCATCCAGCGATGCCTCGCCAAACGTCCCGACGAGCGGCCGAGCGCCGCGCTCGCCGTCGCCGCTGCGCTTCCGGGCGGCGATCCACTCGCGGCCGCGCTCGCCGCCGGCGAGACGCCATCGCCCGCGCTGGTAGCGGCGGCCGGAGGCATCGGCGCCATCCAGCCGCCGATCGGGTTGGCGTGTGTCGCTGGAATCCTGGCCGGACTGATCGCGGTCGTGCTGTTGAGCGCCCGCACGCAGGCGGTCCGTTACGCCCCGTTCGACAAGCCGCCAGCCGTGCTTGCCGATCAGGCCGCCTCGATGGTGCGGCGCCTGGGATATCCCGACGCGCCGGCGGATACCGCCTTCGGCTTCACGACCACCGACTACATCACGTATCTCAAGGAGCACGACCCATCGCCGTCACGATGGGAAAACCTCCGCGCCGGCCAACCACCGGGTTTCACGTTCTGGTATCGCGAAAGCCCGCAGCAGCTGACCACCGACCGGTTCTTCCTCGGCGGCCGGGTGACCGCGCAGGAGCCACCGGTTCGCGTGCCGGGGATGGTGACGGTGATGCTCGATCTGCGCGGGCGCCTGCACCAGCTTCTTGCCAATCCGCCACGGATCGACCCGGACACTCCGACCGGGCCGACCGACTGGTCGGCGCTGTTTCGCGAAGCCGGTCTCGACCTCGCAGCGTTCACTCCAGCCCCGCCACTGTGGACGCCGCCGGCGTATGCCGATAGCCGCGCCGCGTGGCACGGCGTCTACCCCGATCGTCGCGACGTGGAGATTCATGTCGAAGCGGCGTCAGTCCTCGGCCGTCCCGTCTACTTCCAGATTTACGAACCATGGAGCGAGAAAACGCTCCTGCCGCGGCCGGATGCGCGCGGCATCATGGTCAGCCGCATCCTGATGTTCGGGGCCGTCTGCCTAGTCGCGATCGGCGCACTGCTGCTGGTACGGCGTAACTTCCGGCTGGGCCGGGTCGATCATGCCGGCGCGTTCCGGCTGGGGATGACGCTGTTCCTGCTGCATGCCGTCGCGACGCTGCTCGGCGCGCACCTGAGTCCCGACCTCCTGGTCATCGCGCCGCTGCTGGCAATCGCCATCGCCCGCGGCCTGCTGATTGGCGCGCTCGCCTGGATGTCGTATGTGGCCATCGAGCCGGACTTGCGCCGCCGCTCGCCACACATGCTGATCTCGTGGAGCCGTGTCCTGACTGGCCGGACCAACGACCCGCTCGTCTGGCGCGACGTCCTCGTGGGTATCGCCGCCGGGGTCGGCGTGAGCCTGCTGACCCAGGTGGCCTATATCGCTCCGGTGTGGTTCGGCGGGGCGCCGGATACCGCCCTGCCGTTCACCGGCGGCCCTCCCATGTCCGTCGTGCAGCTGCTGGCGACCCTGCTTCAATCGCCGGCGACCGCCGTGCTCATCGCGACGTCGTTCGTGCTCCTCGTCTTTCTGCTCAACCTGCTGTTGCGCAGGCGGTGGCTCGTCGCCACGGTACTCTTCGCGTTCATGCTGACGCTCGAGGCCGCGAACGAAGGCCTCGGCATCTCGCTCCTGTTCAATATGGCGCCGCTGCTGGTCATCACCATCGTCGTCGTCCGTTTCGGATTGCTGACGTTCGTGGTGCTGAACATCGTGACGCCACTGCTCGACCACGTGCCGCTGACATTCGCCCCGTCGGCGTGGTATTCCGGCGCCTCGTGGACCATTCTGGCGATCAGCGCGGCCGTGGCGATGTACGCCTACAAGGTGGCGGCGGCCGGTCGATCCGCATTCGCGGGGGCCTGGGTGAAGACTGAGTGAGACAGGAAAAGGACCGATGAGAACCGTTCGAGTCGTGGTGCTCTGGCTGCTTCTGCCGGCTGGCGCGTTCGCGCAGATGACGCCGGAGCTTTCACCAGGAGCTCGATACGACCCGAAGATTCCGACGATCAAGCAGGTGCTCGGGCACGACCACGGCGAGCGAATCACGCCGCCCGAGGATGTCGCGCGCTATCTACGGGCACTTGCGGACGCGGCCCCTGACCGCACGCGCCTGACACAGTACGCGACCAGCTGGCAGGGCCGGCCGCTGTGGCTGTTCGTGATTGGCAACCGGGAACGGATGACGCGTGTCGACGAGCTGCGCGCGAGCCGGCGGCGCCTCATCGACGGCTGGCGCGGATCGGCCTCAGAGATCGACCAGCTGGTCAAGGAGCAACCGGTCATTACCGCCCTGCTCCACTCCGTCCATGGCAACGAGAACTCCGGCGTCGACGCGGCGCTGGCCGAGGCCTATCACCTGCTCGCGGCACAGGCCGATCCGACCGTCGATCTGATCATGCGCGAGTCGATCGTCCTGATCGATCCGATGCAGAACCCCGACGGCCGCGCGCGCTTCGTCGCGAGCAACGTTCACGGGCACGCCAGAAGCGCCGACAGCGACCCGCTGGCGGCCGAACACGACGAGCCCTGGCCGGGCGGACGTACCAATCACTACCTGTTCGATCTCAATCGCGACTGGTTTCCGCAGAACCATCCGGAGTCGCAGGGCAAGGTGAAGTTCCTGCTCGAATGGCTGCCGCAGGTCACCGTCGATCTCCACGAGATGGGCGGCGACAGCCAGTACTACTTCCCCCCGGCCGCGGCGCCGAACACGGTGCATACGACACCGCAGCAGCGCGATTGGATGCTGACGTTCGGAAAGGCGAACGCCGCGCGGTTCGACGAGCGGGGCTTTCAGTACTTCATCCGGGAAGTGTTCGACTCCTTCTATCCGGGGTACGGCGCCTCGTGGCCGTTCTTCTTCGGCTCTCTCGGCAAGACGTTCGAGATGGCGGGCAGCCGCGGTCTTTCCTATCGGCGGAGCGACGGGACGCTGCTCACCTATCGCGACGGCGTGGTGCGGCACTTCACCGCCGCGATACAGACCGCGGCGACCGCCGCGCGGCATCGCGAGCGGCTGTTGCGCGATTTCCTCGACTACCATCGCACCGCGATCGCCGAAGGCGGCCCGGTCGAGTACGTGCTGCTGCCGGGCAACGATCCGGCCCGCGCCGAACGGCTTGCCGGCCTTCTCGTCCGGAACGGCGTCGAGGTACGCCGCGCGGACGCGCCCGGCAAAGCCGCCGGCCGCGACGTTCCAGCCGGCGCCTTCATCGTCCCTCTCGCCCAGCCGATGATGCGGCTGGTGAAAAACCTGCTGGATCCGCAGACCTCGATGGGCGAGGCGTTCATCGCCGAGCAGGATCGCCGGCGCAAGGTGCGCCTTCCCGATCAGATCTACGACATCACCGCCTGGAGCCTGCCGCTCCTCTACGACGTCGAGCTGGTGATCAGTGAAAAGAGCAGCGGAGTGAAAACGTCGGCGTGGACTGGAGCGCCGCGGCCAGTCGCGAGCATTCCCGCGGCGAAGGTCGGCTATCTGATTCCGTGGGGCACGGGCATGGCCGCCGCCATGGACGACGCCTCACGCGCCGGTTTGAGCATTCGGATCGCCGGCGGCCCCTTCACGCTCGCAGGCCGCCGCTATGGCATCGGCACCGCCATCCTTCGCAACGAAGAGAACCCGGCCGATCTGCGGACGCGGCTGGCGACGCTGGTCACGAGTCACGCGCTCGAGATCGTGCCGATCGATACCTCCTGGGTCGATGACGGGCTGTCGCTCGGCAGCAGCACGGTGCGGCTGGTGAAGCCTCCGCGTGTGCTGCTCGCCTGGGATACGCCGACGCAGAGCCTGTCGGCGGGCTGGGCGCGATTCTCGCTCGAACGCCGATTCAATCAGCCGGTCACGGCAGTGCGGGTGGCCTCGATGGCGCGCGCCAACCTCGCGGACTACGACGTCATCGTGCTGCCGGCGGGCAACTATGGCGGCACGCTCGGAGAGCCGATGCTCGGACGCGCTGCGCGAGTGGATGCGCAACGGCGGCACGCTGGTCACGCTCGGCGAAGCCTCGCGATGGGCGTCGAGCGTCAACCTGCTCGACACCGTCACCGAGCTGCGCGATGGCAGTCCGGATCGCCCGGCGCCGGCACAGTCAGCCGGACGCCGCGCGTGGAGCTCCGCCGGAGAAATACAACTACGACGACGCGATCACGCCGCGCCGCGAACGGCCTGAAGCCACGAGCGGCGTCATCACGCGCGTGCACATGAACATGGAGCACTGGCTGTCGTCAGGCACCGACGGCGAGGTCCAGGTCATGGTCGAGGGCGATCGCGTGTTCAAGCCGCTCACGCTCGACCGTGGCACCAACGTCGGCGTCTACGCCGACGACGCGAAACTCGTCGCGAGCGGCCTGGTCTGGCCCGAAGTCCGGCGGCAGCTCGCACGGAAGGCCTATCTGATGCACCAGCCGGTCGGCCAGGGGCACCTCGTCGCGTTCGCGGAGGATCCCAACTTCCGCGGGTTCACTGAGTTGACGCAGTTGCTGCTGATGAACGCGGTGCTGTTCGGGCCGGCGCGCTGAGCTGTGGAATGCTGGAGCGGAAAGAAGAAGGAAGGATGAACTCCTTCCTTCTTCCTGTCCTTTTACCAGCCCAGACGCAGGCCGAGCCGCAGCTGGCGCTCGCCGAAGGCGCCGGTGACTTCCGTATAGCCGCCCAAGCTCCGGATGCTGCCGTCCGGATTCAGTTGCATGCTGCTCACGTTTCCACCCGGATTGTTGAAATGGTCCGTGTTCAGCGCATTGAAGGCTTCGAATCGGAACTGAACGTTCGTGGTCTTGTGCAGCGTGAACTGCCGGAAGATCCCGACGTCCCAGTTCGCGTAGCCCGGCCCGCGCACCGCACCGAACGGCGCCGTCCCGAAGCGTGCTTCGGTCACGGGCTTGAACGCGAACGGATCGAGGTACGAGACGCCGCGTCCGAGGCCACCAAGAATTTCCACATCCTCCTTCACCTGGTCGGCGCGCTGCGTGTTTCCTGGCGCGTTGAGGGACGTCCCGCTCGCGGTCACGTTGAACGGCGTGCCACTCGTGAAGCTCAGGATGTTGTTCACCTGCCAGCCCCCGACGATCGCGGCCACCACCCCACCGCCGTTCAGCCATCGGCGCCCGGGTCCGAATGGCAGCTCCGTCAGGTTCGTGATCTGCAGGTTGTGCGTCCGGTCGAACGGACTCAGTGCCCAGTTCAGGTAGTAGAACTCAGGGATCTGGATACTTGGCGTGTTGTCGCTGTCGGGAGCACCGGCCTGGCCCATTGACTTCGACAGCGTGTAATTGACACCAAGCTGGATTCCATTGGCGAAACGGCGATCGAGACGCGCCTGCAGCGCGTCGTAGTGTGTGTCACCGATATTGGTGACGATGAGCGTGTCCGCAGTGCGTCCCCAGCGCTGCCGCAGCTGACGTCCCGCTTCACCTCCGCCAATGGGTGTCCAATTGAGCTGCACGTTCCCGAGCTGATCGATCTGCCGCGTGCCCACGTAGGCGGCCTCTCCCACGAAGCCCCACTTGAGTTCCTTCTGGACCGCGACGTTGAACGACTGGATGTACCCGCGATTGAAATCCGTTGGCAGCGTGAATGCCGTCACCTGGGGCGGGATCGAAATGATCCCGTTGCCGAGGTCAGGATTTGGTATCGGCGGAACACCGTCAGCCGTGCGGCCCGCCCACATCAAATTGCTTGGCGTCGCCGCCGGCACGACCAGGTTCAACAGGACCGGGTGGTTCGTTCGCATCGGTCGCGCCAGCGAATATGGATCGTTCGTAATGCCGAAGCCTCCGCGCACGACCATGGTCGGCGTAATCCGGAACGTCGCCCCGAACCTCGGCGCGAAGAGTCCCTTCTCGACACTGATGCCGAGATCCGTCGGCACCGAGCCGACGCCACCGATTTCCATCATGTTGGTCTCGGGGTTGTAGCGCTCGAGCCCACGACCCGACCGCGCCGGCACAGGGAAGTATTCGTATCGGGTGCCGAAACTGAATGTCAGCCGGTTCGAGACCTGCCATTGATCGCGAACGTAGAAGCTGTAACTCCGCATGCGTGTCGTGTAGGGCGCCTCCACGAGGTTCAGGCGCCCGAGCTGGTCGGGGTATCCGAGCAGGAACGACGCCCAGGAGTTGTACATGTTGCCGCCTGGGCCTCCGCTGGTGAGTGTCGGGCCGCCGCGGTACCGGAACCCCCCGCGCGCACCAAAGTTGTCCCCTCCGCTGAGCTCCGGCTGAACGTGGTTCAGGGCCTGGAAGTAGATGTCGGTGCCGAACCGGACATTGTGCGTCCCCTTCGCCCAGGTCACGTTCACCACGGTCTGATATTGATCGTCGTCACGGGTGTACGGCATGTAGAGCTCTGTGATGCCGGGTGACTGGTAGGTGTCGAAATTGAAGACCGGCATCCCGCCCTCGAATGCGCGTGGCCCGTTCAGGCCCGGAATGCCGAACAGGTCCATGCCCTTGTTCTGTCCGATGTCCGAGTGCGCCACATCGGTGTACATGCGCACGTATCCGAAATGCGCGTCAGCCACGAGCCCCTGAGAAAAGACGTAGGTGCCGCCTGCCGAGAAGTTCGCCGTATACCCCTGGCCCGTTCCGGGATTGCCGCCGGCGATCGGGACACCCTGCAGAACGTCTCCATACACCGCCTCGTTGAACGTCCAGAAATCCAGGTGGCTGTAGCGACCGAAGATGTTCAGCTTCTCCGTGGCATTCCAATTCACCTTGGAGTCGAACGTCCAGCGGTTGAACTCGAAGGGCGCCTGCGCGAAGTAATTGTTCGTTTCCCCCGGCAGATTTGGCAACGGCAACAGACCGCTGATCTTCTTCGCGGTTGCGTCGATGCGATTCTGCGGAATGATGTTGCCAGCAAACGCTGTGCGGCCGACGCCGTTCACGCCCGTCTCCGGGTCGTAGATCGGGTTCGCGGCAACGGACAGATTTCCGTTCCGGACAGCCTCTGTAGGAACGGATATCGTCCGCGTGGCGAGCTGCTTGTCGCGCGTACCTTCGTAGCTGCCGAAAAAGAACACCTTGTTCCGGCGAATCGGGCCGCCGAGGGTTGCGCCGTACTGATGGTAAGACCAATCGCCTTTCGACGCCCCGGGCGGCGCGAAATGGTTGAGTTCCCTCATCTGCTCGTTGTTGTAGTACTCGAACCCCGAGCCCCTGAGGTCATTCGTTCCGCTCCTGATCTGAACGTTGATGGCCGAACCGCCGGCAAGCCCCTGCTCCGCATCGAAGCTGTTCGTGACAACGTTGACCGCCTCGAGTGACTCGAGCGCAGGCACGTAGGCGGCCACGTGCGGCAGCCAGATGTTCGTCGTGCTCACGCCGTCAATTCGCGTGTTGTTCGAGCTGCGGCTCGCGCCGTTCACGTTGAACACCAGGGCGCGCGAGGGATTCGACGGAATCGAGTGCGCGTCGGCAGGAGGCGTGAACCCGGGAAGCGTCTTGAAGAGCTGCTGATAATTGCGGCCGATGGGCACCGGCAGCTCCGTAAGCTGCTTCGAGCTCAGTTCCGATCGCACCTCCGCTCGGTCGGTCTGCAGGATGGGCGACTCGGCCGAGACGCTCACGGTTTCCGTGACCTGGCCGACCTCGAGCTTGGCATCCACGCGCGCGACCGAATTGAGCGTCACGGGAACACCCGGATGCGCGAACGAGCGGAATCCGTTCATCGTGACGTTAATCGTGTACGTCCCCGATGGCACGGCTGTGAACTGATACGCCCCCGCCGCATCCGTGACGAGCTCGCGCTTGAGCTTCGTCTCAGTCTGCTCGATCGTGACCGTCGCCCCCGGTACTCCCGCGCCGGTGGAATCGGTCACGTTACCGACGATCGATCCGTAAAGGACCTGGGCATCGGCGGACGCGATGCCGATGATGAACGTCAAGAGAACCACGGAAGCCAGAGCACACAGACGACGCTGGGGAATCGGCGCCATTTCGCTCTCCTCGAAATAACCGGTGAACACGGGGTCGGAAACCACCTGACGGCCTGGATCAGGTCGACCCGGGATGACCGCTAACCTACGGGGTAGATAAGGGGATGTCAAGCGAAAGCGCAGGCTCGACGCTACGCTGCTGAGCAAACTACTTGCTCGGCCGACCGCGCGTGAAGCCGCGGAATTGCGGCGCATGTGTGTTCTGAGGTACGCAATTTCTTGTAACCTTCCGGACTGACTGGTACGAGCTCGTTGACACTGAACGAGGAGTCCCTTCAGGCTGGCAAGCCGAAGCTCTGGAGCTGGACGATGCTGCGGGAAGGTCCGCCTTCGCCCCTTCGGGGCTACGGCGCGACAGACCTCGCGTGGCTTGCCGAGCCGAAGCTCACGCTTCGCCGTTTGCTCGCGTGAGCGAAGGCTGGTGGAAGAGTGGGATTCGAATCGGGGGAGTCGAGACACCAGCGGCTGCGCAGTCCGTGCACTACAATGCCGCAAAATCGGTCATGCCGCTGACCCAAGGCAGCCAGATCGGGCCATACGTCATCGAATCACCGCTCGGCGCCGGCGGGATGGGCGAGGTCTATCGCGCCCGCGATACCCGGCTGCGGCGTGAAGTCGCGCTCAAAGTTCTTCCCGCGGACGTCTCGTCGGACCCGGCACGCCGGGCGCGGTTCGAGCAGGAGGCGCTCGCGGCCGCGGCCCTGAATCATCCCAACATCCTGGGCGTGCACGACATCGGCACCGAGAACGGCGTCATGTACATGGCGACCGAGCTGGTGAACGGCGAGACCCTCGCGTCGATCATCGAGCGCGGCCCGGTCGCCATCCGCACGCTGCTCGACATCGCGGTCCAGATCGCCGACGGCATGGCGTGCGCGCACGCCGCGCAGATCGTGCACCGCGATCTGAAGCCCGCCAACGTGATGGTCACGACCGACGGCCGGGTCAAGATTCTCGACTTCGGGCTGGCCAAGCAGACCAGACGACCGGTCGTCGCGGGCGACGAGACGGTCATGGTCGATCACACCGAGCCCGGCATGATCGTCGGCACCGTCAGCTACATGAGTCCGGAGCAGGCCCGCGGCAAGCCCGCCGATTACCGATCGGATCAGTTCTCCTTCGGCCTCGTGCTCTACGAAATGGCGACGGGGAAGAAAGCCTTCGACCGCGCCGAGTCCGTGCAGACGATGTCGGCGATCATCGCCGAGGAGCCGCCGCCGATCGACAGCCGGCTGCCGGCGCCGATGCGATGGGCCATCGATCGCTGCCTGGCGAAGGAGCCGTCGGGGCGCTACGAATCCTCGCGCGACCTGTTTCGCGACCTGCGCAGCCTTCGCGATCATCTCTCCGAGGTGTCCTCGCAAGTCGGGCCGATCGCGGCGCCGGCGGCTGCCGCACCACGATCGCGGCGGATCTGGGCGCTTCCCCTGGCGTTCGTGTCCGGAATCGCGATCACTGTCGGCGCGATGGCGCTGAGATCCGGTCCGGCTGCTGCCCGACCAGTCCGCCTATCGGTATTCACCGTTTTCCTTCGAACCCGGCGGTCAGTATTGGGCGGTCTGGTCGCCGGATGGGAAGGCGATCGCGTACTCGGTGCGACAGGCCGCGACGAATGACAATCAGGTGTTCATCCGCTATCTCGATGCGCCGACGGCGGTGCAGCTCACCCACGGGTCGGCATCGGCGTATCCGGTCGCGTGGAGCCCCGACAGCACACGGGTGCTGCTGATGACCGGTGGCGAACAACCGGCGCTTTGGTCGGTGGCTACGGTTGGCGGGGAACCCGAACCTTTCATGACGCTGCCAAAGGACCTCGGGAACAGTCGAGTCCCGACTTCGGTGGCGATCTCGCCGGACAACCGGACGGTTGCGGCGTTGCTGCAGCCGTCCAACGACGTGTTTCAGATCGCCATCAGCTCTCCACCGGGAAGCCCGCCGAAGAAGTATGCGCCCGATCCGTTCGCCGCGAAGGAGGTCTTCAACCAGGCACGGCTGCGATTCTCCCCCGACGGCAAGCATCTTCTGCTGGTCGATTAATGCCGGCCGCCGCGCAGAGGAGGCGTGGCTGCTGCCTTATCCGGCGAGCGACTCGGCGAGACCACGGCGTGTGCTTCCGGATCTCGTCTCCTACGGCGGCACGCCCGAGTTCTCGTGGATGCCGGACAGCCGCCGTATCGTCATGTCGCTTCAGGCCGGACCCGACCAGGGGCTGCAGCTGTGGCTCGCCGACCTCGAAGCGGGGACCCGACATGCGCTGACGAGCGGCACGACCGGCAGCCACGGCGCCGCCGTCTCACCGGACGGGCAACGAATGATCGTCGCGGAAGACAGCGGAAGCTATGACGTCATCACCATGGATCTCACCACGGCGGCCGCTCGCACGCTGATCTCGACCGCGCGCAACGAGCTGATGCCAGCCTGGGCCGCAGCCGATCAGGCACTCGTGTACGTCACAGACCGGAGTGGGCCGCCGGCGATCTGGCTCCGGCGTGGCGATAATCCGGACCGGCCGGTTGTGACGTTCCGCGACTTCCCGGCCGGCAGCACGCAATGGTTCATGGGGCCGGCGATCTCGCCGCGGGGGGACCGCGTCGTGTACACCAGGATCGAGGCGGGAACGAGCGCCAGGCTCTGGATCTCGGCGGTGAGCGGAGGCACGCCGATCCAGCTGACCGACGACACCGCGAACGAGGTGCCCTGGTTCGTGGTCGCCGGATGGCGCGTGGTTCGTCTATCACGCGTTGAAAGACGGTCGGGTGCAGCTGATGAAGGTCAAGACGTCCGGCCAGGCATCCCCTGTGGTGCTCAAGGCAGACGTCGGCCGTTCAGGCGTGCCATCGTGGTCTCCGGCCAACGACTGGATCCTCAGCGGCCAGGACCTGGTGTCGCCGGACGGCAAAACAAGCTCGCTCACTCGGCGATCGCAAGACTCCGCATTTCGCCTTCTCGTCCGACGGCAAACTGCTGTATGGCCTGCGGTCGGAGAAGGCCCGGCAGCTGCTCTTCTCGGTCGATGTCGCGACCGGCGCTGAAAAGATCGTCGGGGAGACCGCCGGCGATTTCCCGCCCCGCAGCAACCTCTCGCCCTCGATTCGGTTCAGCCTCGCGCCCGACGGCAAGAGTTTCGTCTACGGCAGCGGCCAGTTCACGACGAACCTGTGGATGCTCGAGGGGTTCGGCGCGAAGCAGGGCCTTCTGCAGCGTCTGGGCTTCCGACGGCCGTAGCGACGCGGATCGTCCGGCTACGCGAACGCGGGGCTGAAGCCCCGCGCTACGGGTGCGCGCTTCAGCGGCGGCAGCCTTCGCGACCATCGGTCCGAAGCGAAGCAGAAAGAGAAGATCAATGACCCGGTCAGCCGCACTGCTCCTCCTGCTCGCCGTGACTCTCGCTCAGCCTCAGGAAATCGGCTGGATGGCCAACGGACGGGACATCGAAGGCACACGATACCTTCCGGCCTCGGAGATCACGCGCGAGAATGTGAACCGGCTCGAGATGGCCTGGACCTACCGTACAGGTGAAGCCGATGCGCGGTTTGCGACGACCAAACCGACCTCCTTCGAGGCAACCCCGCTCGTCTTTGGCGGCACGATGTATGTCGGCACCGCGCTTGGCCGCGTGATCGCCCTCGACCCGGCGACCGGGACCGAACGCTGGGTGTTCGACCCGAAGATCGCGCGGAACGTGCCTTACGGTGACTTCGCGAGCCGCGGGGTCTCGGCGTGGGTCGATGAAACGGCGGCCGCGGATGGCGCGTGCCGCACGCAGGATCTTCGTCGCGACGCCGGCGGCTCAGCTCATCGCGCTCGACGCGCGCAGCGGTCAGCCCTGCGCGGGGTTCGGCACCGCCGGAATGGTCGATCTCAAGACCGGCCTCCGAATCGCACCCTTCGAGCCGCAGGCCTATTCGATCACTTCGCCGCCCGTTGTCGTGAATGGGCTGGTGATTACCGGGTCGTCGGTGGCCGACAACAGCCGGCCGGACCTTCCGAGCGGCGAAGTGCGCGCCTACGATGCGCGGACGGGGGCGCTGAAATGGTCGTGGGACCCGATCCCGCAGGACAAAGCCGATCCCGCGTACGGCGAGTGGCGCGGCGCGATGGCGCACAAGACCGGCGGCGCGAATGCATGGTCCATCCTGGCCGCGGATGCGGCGCGCGATCTGGTGTTCGTCCCGACCGGCAGCGCCGCGCCCGATTACTACGGCGCACTTCGGCTCGGCGACAACCGCTACGCCAATTCGATCGTCGCGTTGAAGGCGTCGACCGGGAAAGTGGTCTGGGCGTTTCAAACGATTCACCACGATCTGTGGGACTACGACAACGCCTCGCCTCCGGCGCTCGTGACCTTGACCCGCAACGGCCAGCGCGTACCCGCGGTCGTGCAGGCCAACAAGAATGCAATGGTGTACGTGCTCCACCGGGAGACCGGTGCGCCGGTGTTCCGGATCGAAGAACGCCCGGTGCCGGCGAGCGATGTCCCGCTGGAAGAAGCGGCGCGGACGCAGCCGTTCAGCGTGGACATCCCGCCACTCAGTCCACATCGATTCACCCTGGATCAGGTCTGGGGCGTCACCGATGCCGATCGCGCGGCATGCCGTGCGGCGATCGAAGGACTGCGGAACGAAGGGATTTTCACGCCCCCGAGCACGCGGGGAACGATGGTCATGCCGTCGAATATCGGCGGCGCGCATTGGGGTGGCGTCGCGATCGATCCAGTACGCCAGATTGCGGTGGTGCCGGTGAACCGCATCGGAGCCATGGTGCAGTTGATCGCGCGCGAGAGCTTCGACCTCACCAAGGCGCGCGCCGAGGATCAGCGGCTCGGTCACGAGTACGAATACAACATGATGCGCGGCACGCCCTTCGTGATGCGGCGCCGCGTGCTCCTGTCCCCTTCGAAGCTTCCCTGCACGCCTCCGCCGTTCGGCACGCTGGTCGCGATTGATCTCAGGACCGGACGGCGGCTGTGGGAAGTCCCGCTCGGCTCGGTGAGCGCCCTGGTGGCGCCGGACATGGCCGCGAAGATTTCACCGGATTGGGGGTCTCCCAACCTCGGCGGACCGATCGCCACTGCCGGCGGCCTCATCTTCATTGGCGCGGCTCTCGATCGATCGCTGCACGCGCACGACATCGAGACCGGGCGCGAGCTGTGGCGCGGCGCGCTGCCGCAAAGCGGCAAGGCCACGCCGATGAGCTATCGCCTCGCGTCGGGCGATCAATACGTCGCGATCAGCGCCGGCGGTGGTGGCGCATGGGGTGAGGGGGATTACGTCGTGGCGTTTAGGTTGAGAAAGTAGCTGATACAAACGTCAACTCCCAACTTCCAACTACCAACTCCCAAGACGCTTGGTGCGTACCTTCTGGGCGAAAGTCGCGGCTGGTTGCGATGTTGTAGCGACTTTCACTCTGCAGCTTCGAGAAAGCCGTTTTGGGAGTTGGGAGTTGGAAGTTGGAAGTTGAGTTACGCGCCCAAGATCAAATGCGAGTCGCCGAACTCGTGCCAGAGGTACCCCGCGCGTCGGGCCTCCGCATACGCGCGCTCGAGATGACACGTGCCGCACAGGGTTTCGCTGACGCGGGCATCCACGGAATGGGCACGGCCCGCCGCCTCGAGCACCCGCTCCAGCATCATCAAGTGTGTCGCCCGCGGCTCGTGCAGGCCGGTGATCAAGGAATCGACCGATCGCAGCGGCTGTGCGGGCGTGATCACGAGGCTGGTCCACCCTTCACCCGGATGCGTCACGCCGTGACGGTCCGTCACCGTCTCCAGCGCTCGCACCACCGTCGTCCCGACCGCGATGACGCGGTGGCCGCGGCGCTTCGCGGCATTGACCCGTTCCGCGGTTTCAACCGGGACGCGGTAGAACTCCTCGTAGGGCGGCTCGTGATCCTCGAGACTCGCTACCCCCGTGTGCAATACGAGTGGCGCGATCTGAACCCCGTGCGAGACGAGCCGGCTCACCAGGTTCGCGGTGAATGGACGTCCGGCCGAGGGCATCTCCGCGCTGCCAGGCTCTGTGGCGAAGATGGTCTGATACATCGCGATAGGCCACGGCTCGGGCACGTACTTGTAGCGGATTGGAAAGCCGTGTTGATCGAGGTATTCGTTGACCGGCCGCGGGAGATCGAGCGCGGCCAGCCAGAGCCGCGACGGCGAATCGAGCGTCGAGATCAGCGGGTACGGCGCGAGCAGCGTAGCGCGGGCGCCGGCGGGTAACTGCAGCGTCATGCCTGGCCGCGCGTCGGCGCTCGGGCGCGAGGCGAGGTAGTCGAACTGCCGCAGCTCGACGCTCCAGAACCCGCCGGGCAGCCGCGTCGACAAATGCAGATCGTAGGACTGCCCGTTCGCCGCTTCTCGCTCGACCGGCAGCGCGGCGCTGAGCGTGCCACTCGTGTTGACGACGAGCAGATCCCCTTGCGACAGCCATCGCGGAAGATCGCGGAACCGTGCGTGCTCGATCGTGTCCGACGAGGTGTCTGACACGAGCAGGCGGACGGCGTCGCGCTCGAGGCCGCGGGCTTCCGGCGGTTCAGCGGCTTCGAGCGAGGCGGGAAGATCGAAGTCTTCGATCAGACCGGGAGCAGCCATCGCTCGTGATCCTCCTGCGCCGCGAACCGCTCGCCGCCGACCGACTTCGGATCCTGGGCGAACAGCCAGTTCCAGAAAGGCGCCGTCACGTCGGGATCGGGGCGATCCGAAATGTCCTGACCGGGAAACGCCTGCTGGTGCATGCGCGTCCGCATGTCGCCCGGATCGACGGCAACGGAATGAATCCCGCGATCCCGGAGCTCGGCATCAATCGTTCTGGAGAGCAGCTCGAGCGCGGCCTTGCTGGCGCCGTATGCACCCCAACCCGGATAGGCGCCGCGCGCGGCGTCGCTCGAGATATTCACGATCAGCCCGCCGCTCGCCGCCAGGAGCGGCGCCGCGAGCTGCACGAGAGCGGTGGGGGCCACCACGTTCACGGCAAGCACGTGCTCGACGAGCGACAGATCCAGGTCGATCACCGGCTGAATGCCGCCGAGCACTGATGCATTGTTGACCAGCACGTCGAGGCCGCCGAGCTTCCGCGCTGCGTCGACCAGCCGGGCGCGCACGCCGTGCTCGGCAATGTCGCCATCCACGGTCACGACCCGCCGTCCCGCCGCACGCAGCGGCGCCGCCGCCCGGACGAGCGCGCTCTTCTCGCGAGCGCCTATAACCAGATCGTAGCCACGGACCGCGAGCACCCGCGCGAGCACGTTGCCCAATCCACGGCTCGCGCCGGTGACGATGGCCACGCGTTGTTTGTCCGTCATTCGAACCTCCTTGCCGCCACAGTATGGAGCGGGGCTGACGGGCATTGCGTCTGGCGAAGGTCCAGGGCACCCCTGTCCGATCGGACAGGGCAATCTGCGAAATCGGGGAGTGGGGTCGTGACGGACCGCTGGAGCGGCGCTACGGACGAGCGATCTCAGTCGGCCGGAAGAATTCCACGGCGAACGGCCAGCGTCACGGCCTGCGTGCGGTTGTCGGCGCCGAGTCTGTTCAGGATGGCCGTGACGTGATACTTGACGGTCCGCTCGGTAATCGCCAGCGCGGCGGCGATGTCGCGGTTCGACAGGCCCGAGGCCATGAGCCGCAGCACCATCAATTCACGCGGGGTGAGGGTTCGAGAGCCGCGGGACCGCGGCTGCATGTGGTCGACGAGCTTGGCGCTGAGCGCCGGGGAAACGTAGGAATTGCCAGCGTGCACCGTCCGGATGGCGGCCGCGAGCTCGGTGCCAGGCGCGCCCTTGAGCACGTAGCCTTTCGCGCCCGCCTTGATCGCGCCGAACACGTATTCGTCCAGGTCGTAGGCCGAGAACACGATCACGCGGGCCGCAGGACGCGCGGTCAACAGGGTGCCGATGGCCGTGAGACCGTCGGCTCCGTGCAGACGGATGTCGAGGAGGATGACATCGGGCGCGGATCGCGGCATCGATCCCAGCGCCGCCTCGACGGTGTCCGCGGCTTGAACGACCCGGATGTCCGCCGTCAGCCCCAGGGCGGCCGCGACGCCGTCGTGGACGACCGGGTGGTCGTCGATGATGAGCACGCGAATCATTTTTTTCTTGCGCGTGGGGCCCTCCGCCGCCGCGCGCGTCGTTCACTCCCGCGCGCTACGGCGAGACCTCGCCGTAGCTGGTCGCCTGGTCCACCGACCAGCGAAGGCGGGCACCCCCACGCGCTCTACGCGCTGCGCGCGACGGCCTTCCGCCTTCGCTGAAGCTACGGCGGACTCGCCGAAGCCCTGGCGGAGGCGGTTGGCCTTGCCGCGCCTTCGGCGCGGCTCCTGCGTCTCTCCATGGGCGCGTTCGACCTTACTTCCTTTGGCTTCGCAGGCACCGCTGCCGGCGGCGCGAGCACAAGCGTCACGCGCGTGCCGGGTTTGCGGCTGGCTCTCGAGATGCTGAGCCGGCCGCCGAGCGCGCTCGCCCGTTCGCGCATGCCGACGATGCCGAAGCCTTCGGTGCGGGAGCGCGGATTGAACCCGCGGCCGTTGTCTGCGATCTCGAGTTGCAGTCGTCCGGCTCTCGTCGTCACCGTAATCTCGACATCGGTGGCGCGCGCATGTTTCCTGACATTCGTCAGCGCCTCGGTCGCGATCCGCAACACCTCGTTTTCGTGCCCTGGCGGCAGGGTCGCCAGTCCGGCGGATCGCACGTGCACGCGGATGCCGGTCTCGGCGGCGAAGGCATGAGCCATCGCACTGAGCGCTTCCGAGAGCGGCGGCGCACCCGCCGAACGCAGCTGACGAATCGATCCGCGCGCGTCGTCCAGGGCCGACCGCGACAGCTCGAGGGCACGCTGCAGCAGGGGCCTCGACGGGCTGCCGCCCGCGAGGCCGTCGATGGCCGCTTCGATCTGCAGGCCGATCGCGGTCAGGCTCTGCGCCAGCGTGTCGTGGATCTCTCTGGCGAGCCTGGTGCGTTCCTCCACGCGCGCCACATGCACCGTCTCTCCGGCCAGGCGGGCACGCTCGACGGCCACGCCGACCTGGGAGGCGATCGTCGACAGCAGATCGAGCTCGCGCCGGGTCAGCCGGCGCCACGCGGGCGCGGCCACGTTCATGATGCCCAGCGGCCGATCGCCGAAGTACAGCGGGATGCTGGCGTGATAGCGCAAGCCGCGCGTACGGGCGCGGTCGCGCTCGGCGACCGCCGCGCGAAGCCGGCTGCACTCCATCACGTCGATGTTCCCTGCCGTCAGCTCGCCGTCGTTGAAGGCCTTGATGCACCAGCAGGATTTCCCGGTCATGCGAACCGGCTCGCGCAGGAACGGCGGCAGGTCGCGGGCGGCCGCGCTGTAGAACCGGCCCGAGGCCGGATCGGTCAGCCAGATCCAGCCGGCGCTCAGGCCGAGCAGCGCTGCAACCTGTTCGAGAGTGGCGTTGAGGGCCTCGCCGACGTTGACGGCGCCGTTCAGGGCTTCGGCGATCGTCTTGAGCACCTGCAGGTCGCGCGAGCTGGAACGGGCAGACTTCACGTGCTACGTCCTCTGTGCCACGGCCTCACGTGCTTTTCGTGCTACGTGCTGAGTGCTCACGTGCTACGTGCTCCGGCCCGGTCGGCTTGACACATGGGCCGATATATGACGTAGTCCTAGGCATCTATGGCCGACGCGAAAACCGACCTGCCGCAGGGCACGCTCGATCTCCTGATCATGAAAATCGTCGCGCTCGGTCCGCTGCACGGCTATGCCATCGCGCAGCGGCTGCAGCAGATCTCCCGCAACGTCGTCCAGGTGCAGCAGGGATCGTTGTATCCGGCGCTGCACCGGCTGGAGAACCGCGGCCTGCTGACCGCGGACTGGAAGATCTCCGACACCGGCCGGGAAGCGAAGTTCTACCGCCTCACGAAGAAGGGACGGACCCAGCTCGAACAGGAAACCGCGAGCTGGCAGCGTCTGACCGACGCGGTGGCGCTGATCCTCGAGACTCAGGGCTGACCTGACCGCGCCGGACGTCGCTCCCTGACTATTTCGCGGCGCCCCCCTTCGGGAACTGCCCATCCGCCTTCACCTCGCGAATCTGCGCCAGGTGGCGCTCGGTGTGCGCGCCGATGAACAGCAGCCACTGATATCCATCGAGCGGACCGAGCGGAGACGGCGCGGCTTTCGCCCGCAGATCGTCCTGTGTCTTGCCGGCGTACTCGAGCGTCTTGCCGCGCCGTTCCGTGTACATGGCCACCACCTCTGCCCGGGTGCCAAGGCGCTTGGTCGGCTGAATCGGCTCCGGCGCGACCGCCTTCTTGGTCCGATCCGGCACCATTTTGAGCACCGCTTCATCCCGGCCCTCTGCGCCCTTGAGCTGTTCGGGCGTCGCGGCAGGTCCCGCCATCATTTTCTGCTGCATACCAAAGATGAACGACTCGGACAGCGTCAGGTGTTCGACGACCTCGCCGACCGACCAGCGATCCGGTCCGGGCTTGAAGGCCCATTGCGCATCCGACAGCCCCGACGCCTCGGCAATCACCTGATCACGGGTCGTGGTCAGGTACTTCACGATCCTGTCGCGCTCCTGCGCGGTCATGTCGGCCGCGTTCGGCGCGGTCGAGGCGAGCGCGATGCAGGTTGCCAACGCCAACACGCCTCGCGGGTATCGTCGGATCACGATGCACCTCCAGGTGCGAACGCTCGAACAGGAGCAGATAAGAGAAGGGGAGCAACGACGGTCGAGCGTGACGTCGTTGCTCCCCCGATCAGGCCTTCAGTTGACGATCGCGAGCCGTTACCAGCCGAAACGGATGCCGAGCCGCATCTGACGCTCGCTGCCGTCCTGCGTGCCGGTGATCTCCGTGAAGCCGTTCAGGTTCTGGACCGTCCCGTCGGGATTGAGCCGCAGGTCGGAGACGTTCGCTCCGGGGTTGCTGAACCGCGGGCGATCCATGACGTTGAACACTTCGAACCTGATCTGCGCGTTCGCGGTGCCGCCAAACTGGATCTGGCGGAACAGGCCGAAGTCCCAGTTCCTGACGCCGGGACCACGCAAGCTGTTGAACGCCGCGGTGCCGAACCGGACTTCGGTGACGGGCTTGAACGCGAGCGGATCGAAGGTACGAGTTGCCGCGACCGACGCCGCCGAGGATCTCGACGTCGTCCTTGACCTGATCGGCGCGCTGCGCGCTCTCCGGCGCGTTCAGCGAAGTGCCCGATGAGCTCACGCTGAACGGCAGGCCGCTGTAGAAGCTCAGGATGTTATTGACCTGCCAGTCACCGAAGATCGCTGCCATGAGGCCGCCATTCGAGAGCCAGCGTTGACCGGGCCCGAAGGGCAGCAGGTACACCGAGGTGAAGTTCAGATTGTGCGTGCGATCGAAGTTCGACAGCGCGTAGTTCAGGTGGTAGGTACTCGGGGATGCTGATCCGGGGCGCATTGTCGCTGTCGGGGACGACGCTAAACGCCTCGGACAGCGTGTAGCTCGCGCCGAACTGGAACCCGTTCCTGAACCGCCGATCGAGCCGCAGCTGCATCGAGTCGTATTCGCTGTCGCCGACCGCCGTGATCAGCCGCGTCTGGCCGGTGCGGCCGAACTTCTGATTCAATTGCCGTCCGGCCTGCCCGCCGCCGATGGGAGACCAGTTCAGCTCCTTGAAGCCGAGCTGATCCTTCTGACGGGTCGCGACGTACGCGGCCTCGGCGACGAACCCCCACGACAGCTCGCGCTGGAACGCCGCGTTCCACGATTGAATCACGCCGCGGTCGAACTTGTCCGGCAGCGTGAACACGGTGACCGGACTCGGCACGGGAATCACCCCGTTCCCGAGGTCGACGTTTGGAATCGCCGGAATGCCGTCGGCGGTCCGGCCGGTGTAGCCGAATGAATCGGGTGCGTCGACGATCAGGTTCAACACCGCCGGATGATTCGTGCGCAGCGGCCGCGCCAGCGAGTACGGGTCATTGGTGATGCCGAAGCCCGCCCGGACCACGCTCTTCGGCGTGATGCGGTAGGTGGCCCCGACCCGCGGCGCGAACATCGTCTTGCTCACCTCGACACCAAGGTCCTCGGGCACAGACCCCACGCCGCCGATCATCATCAGGTTGGTGTCGACGTCGTAGCGCTCGAGGCCGCGGCTGGCGCGCGTCGGCACCGGGAAGTACTCCCAGCGCGTGCCGTACCAGATCGTCAGCTTCGACGATGCCTGCCACTGATCGCGCACATAGAGGCTGTACTGCCAGTTGCGCGTCGTGTACGGCTCGACCAGCCCCAATCTGCCGACGCGATCCGGATAGCCGAGCAGGAAGGAGGCGAACGCATTGTAGAAGTTGTTGGTCGGCCCGCCGCGGAGCGAGGTCGTGCCCGCCTGGTAGCGGAAGCCGCCGCGCGCGCCGAGACTGTCGCCGCCGCTGATTTCCGGCTGCGTGTGATTGAGCGCCTGATAGTAGATGTCCGTGCCGAACCGGACGTTGTGGGTGCCCTTCGTCCAGTTCATGTTGAACACCATCTGATACTGATCGTCGCTGCGGTAGTACGGCATGAACGTGTCGGTGGTGCCGATGTCCCCGTAGGTGGCGAGATCGAACAGCGGCGTGCCGCCTTCATACGAGTGCACGCCGTTCGTGCCGGGCAGGCCGAGCACGTCGAGCCCCTTGTTCTCGCCGATGTCGGACTGGGCAACGCCGGTGTTCATCCGCACGAAGCCGACGTGCGCATCCATCAGCACCGTCGGCGTCAGGGTGTAGGTGAAGCCGCCCGAGACGTTGTAGGTATTGCCCTCGCCAACGCCGGGGTTGCTGCTGCCGAGCGGCTGCCCCTGCAGCTCGTGGCCGAAGTTGGTGCCGTTCTCGGTGTAGAAGTCGAGCACGCTGAAACGGCCGAAGAAGTTCAGGCTCGGCGTCGCGTTCCAGTTCACCTTGGTGTCGAGCGTGTTGCGATTGAGGACGAACGGCGCCTGAACGAAGATAGTTGTTGGTCTCCCCCGCCAGGTTCGGCATCGGCAGCAGCGCCGAGCAGGCGGCGCGCGGTCGGGTCGAAGCGATCCTGCGGGATGATGTTGTTCTCGAACGCCGTGCGGCCGGTGCCGTTGATGCTCCCCGTCGCCGGGTCGTAGATCGGCAGCGACGACGCCCGCAAATCGCCGTTGCGGACGGCGGCGGTGGGAACGGAGAGCGTCCGGTTCAATTCCGATTTGTCGCGCGTCCCCTCGTAGCTCGCAAAATAGAAGAACTTGTTCCGCACCACAGGACCGCCGACCGTTCCGCCGAACTGGTTGTAGTTGAATTCTCCCTTCGGCGTTCCGGCCGGGGCGAAATAGTTGCGCGTGCGCAGCTGCTCGTTGGTGTGGAACTCGAACGCCGAGCCGTGGAGATTGTTGGTGCCGCTCTTGATCTGCACGTTGATCGCGGAGCCGCCGGCGAGCCCCTGCTCGGCATCGAAGCTGCTGGTCACGACGTTCACCGCTTCGAGCGACTCGAGCGCCGGCACGTAGGCCGCGACGTGCGGCAGCCAGATGTTGGTCGTGCTGACACCGTCGATGCGGATGTTGTTCGAGCTCCGGCTCGCGCCGTTGACGTTGAACACGAGCGCGCGCGACGGATTCGACGGCACGGAGTGCGCTTCCGCGGGAGGCGTGAAGCCCGGCAGCACGCGGAACAGATACTGGTAGTTCCGGTTGACGGACACCGGCAGGTTGACGAGCTCCTCCGCTTTCAGTTCCGACCGCACCTCGGCGCGATCGGTCTGCAGCAGCGGACGCTCGCCGGACACGGTCACCGACTCGGTGAGCGCGCCGACCTGCAGCGCCGCATCGGCGCGCGAGATGTTGTTCAGCGTGACCGGGATATCCGAACGGGTGAAGGTTCTGAAGCCGGAGAGCTGCACCGTCACCGTATAGGTGCCAGGCTGCACGGTCGCAAATCGATACGCGCCCGTGGCGTCGGTCACCGCGTCGCGCGTCGTCCCGGTATCGCGGTTCGTAATCGTCACGGTCGCCCCAGGCACTGCTGCACCAGTCTCATCGGTCACGTTACCGACCAGAGACCCATACAGCACCTGGGCGATCACCACTGCGGGTACGCACAACGCAGCCAGCGCTAGTGCCGCGATAATCGCGGCCGAGGCCGCGCGCGACGGAAGGAACGGGAACAGCCGCCGACCCGAGCTCTTCATGTACACGACCCTCCTCCTCGATACTCCACACAATCGTGGCGCGATCGATGGGTGCCTGTCATCACTGGAATGCCTGAACCCTACGAAAGGACGGAGTATCTGTCAACCAAATAGCAGGGCTAGGAACAGACGACGTCGGAGTGCCGGACCGCCCGCGTGGACCGCTCGTCACTGCCGGCCGCACCCGGCCGTCGGAAACCGTCATTATCGCCCCTGATTGAGGATCACCCACAATCCGAGCTTGCTGGGCGCAGTCAGGTCCAGGCGGCCGTCCCCATTCAGGTCGACCACGTCGAACTGCCTCCCGAGCGCGATGTTCTCGCCCGGCGCCGCAATGGTGTGACGCGTGAACCGCAATCCGGCCGCATCCCACTTGTAGTAGTAGATCGCCGGTGGATCGGCGGCCCCCGGATCGCCGCCATTGTGGGCCCAGATACACTTGCCGGCGACCAGCTCCTCCTCCTTGTCGCCGTCGAGATCGGCCAGCGCCAGGGCATGCGCCTGGGTCCAGGACTCGTCGATCACGTGCTTCTTCCAGACCGTGGTTCCGTCCGCCCGGGGCGGCTGCTGCTCCCACCAGTACAGGCCCACGTCATGGCCGCGGCCGAAGATGATGTCCAGCCGCCCATCCTTGTTGAGGTCTTTCACCACGAAGGGACAGCTTGGATGCGGCAGCTCGGTTTCAGGATGGAGCTTCCATGGGCCGGCAAAAGGATCCCCGGATGGCCGCTCGTACCATCCGATCTCGGTCAGGACATCCTCGCGTGAGTCGCCGTTGACGTCCCCCCAGGCGAAGCCATGGCCGCCGCCTTCGGCCCCGAGGACGAAGGGCGTCAACGCCGGCGCCCCGTCCGCGCCTCTGGTCCATCGCCAGACTTCGAGCGGCAGGTTCTTGCGATAGTTCGCTGAATGCAGCTCCGGCGTACCGTCGCCGTCGTAATCGTGCAGCGCGAACATCTCCATCGTCCCGCGGGTCTTCGAAAGCAGCCGCGCTTCCCACGCCGCATGCATCTCCCAGGGCGTGCCCTTCTCGATTGCGCTCCGCCCCGGGTTCCGGAACCACCAGATGCCGTCCTCGTTCCAGCCGCCGGCGATGACGTCGGGCCAGCCATCCTTGTCGACGTCGAGCACGTGATCGCTGTTCGCCCGCAGGTATTCCTTCGCCACGTGGTTGGGCCTGAAAGTCCGCGGCACGAAGTCCGGACCGGCAAACCAGTACGCCCCGTACACGATGTCAGGATGCCCGTCGCGGTTCAGATCGCCGACGGCGGTGCTCTCGTACGGATTCACGAACAGCTGGCGCTTGGTGAATCGCACCGAACCGGCCGGCGGCGATTGTGCCGACGCCGCGCCGATCGCCAGCAGCACGAGGGCGGCAATGACGGACCGGGAGGTGACCCTCACGACATCAGCCCCCGCGGCTTCCATGGATCCCGATAGGTACCGATCGCCAGCCGGTTGGCGTCGGCATCGGCCACCACCTGTTCGGTCGAACTGTCCCAGTGAAGCGTACGGTTCAACCGATAGGAGATGTTTCCAAGCCGCAGCGCCGTGTTCGTGTAATGCGCATCCTCGATGTCGGCGATCGGACGGTTCCGGCTCTTGACGCAGTCCAGGAAGTTGCGCACGTGCGGCAGGTGCTGAACCGAACTGTCCGAGACTTCCGGAGGGATCTCGGTCGTGTAATAGAAGCCAGGCGCGCGGCTGTCGGTGGTCGGCGGCGGAGGCGGCTGGTTGGGCTCCTCTTGCCGCGTCGGCTGCGGCGTCAGCCTGAAGCCGCTGCGATCGACGAAAAGGGTGCCTTTGGTGCCGTGGAACTGGATTCCATAACTGCCGAAGCGCGCAGCCCCGAGGTCGCCATTCAGGCCGTACGTGTTGTGATGAAGGATTGAATAGTGGAACAGGAACGTCGGATAGGTGAAGCTCACCTGCAAGGTGTCCGGCAGATGTCCGATCTTGCGATGGAACTGCCCGCCGAGCGCCGCAACCCGTTCCGGCGCCTTCACCTTCATCGCCCAGAAGACGATGTCAGCGAGGTGCGATCCCCATTCGAGCAGGTTGCCGCCCCAGAAGTCCCAGTAGCCGCGCCGGCCGACGTTCATTACTTCTTCATAGGAAAGGTTCGGTGCCGGCCCGAGCCAGAGATCCCAGTCCATCCCGGCGGGCGGCCCGCCTTTTACAGGTGCCGCCGGCGTGGATCGCGGCGAGTGATGCCAGCACGTGGCGTAGTGAATGTCGCCGATGCGACCGTCCTGGACGTATCTGACGACCCGCTGAAAATGCGCGCCCGAGCGCTGCTGAGTGCCAACCTGGACGACGCGGTTGCCGCGGCGCGCGGCGTCGACCATCAGCCGGCCGTCACGGATGTGATGGGCGCACGGCTTCTCGACGTAGACGTCCTTGCCGGCGTCGCAGGCATCGATGGCCATGATCGCGTGCCAGTGCTCCGGCGTGGTGATCACGACCGCGTCGATGTCCCGATCGTCGAGCAGCCGGCGGTAGTCTCGATACCGTGTCGGCTTTCCTCCCGCCAGCGTGACGGCGCGCTCCAGGTTCGACTCGAGGACGTCGCAGATGGCGGCCACCTCGACATCCCGGTTCTGCATGAAGTCGGGCAGGTTCGTGCCGTAGCCGAAGCCGCCCACCCCGATGAACCCCACGCGGATCCGATCGCTCGGAGCAGCCCTGCTTCCCTGGGTGGATTGCTGGCCGAGGCGTCCGGCAACGTCTCGGCCGCCGGGAAGGCTGACGATGCCAAGGGCGGCCCCCTTGAGCAGGTCCCTGCGTTTCATTCAGCGCCTCCTGTTGCAACGCCGTCGCGACGACGGCAGGTCTTGCCCGGATGAAAGGCGGAGACGAAAGAGGAAACGACACAACGGGGGTCAGATGTTGTATTTCAACATTTTTCAAGAATGCCGAGATACAAGATCTGACCCCCACCCGGGCTCACGCCTGTGGCGGGCACGTGGACCGGGCGGCAAGGCTTGATAGCGGATTCGAATTGCCGTGTCAAACGCTCGCGCCCGTTTCAGGTAAATCACGCGCCTGCGTGGCGTTACCAGGGGTCGCGGCCGAAAAGGCGGCGGTAGTCCTCGACCACATCGACGTCTCGCAGCACGCCCGGATCGTCGACCTCGAGGTTGAGAACCTGATCCCCGTACGCCCTGAGCACTTCCTTCGCCCCGATTGCCGCGTCAGCCCGCCGAAGTTCCGCGAACACCCGGGCTGCGAAGATGACGGGATGGCCGTGCCGTCCCTCATGAGTGACACGGAGGATTGGGGGACCGCTCTCGAGGAACGCGGCGAGCGTCGAGCCGATGGTTTCGGGCCGCACCATCGGGATGTCGACAGGCATGACCAGAACCCCATCGGCCCTCCGGCCTTCGGCCGCATCGATTCCGACAAGGAGCGACGACAGCTGCCCTCGCTCGGGAGAGGGGTTCTCAAGGAACTCGGCGGGCGCCCCTGCTGCGCCGACAAGGGTCCGGAGCGGGTGATCGCCAGGGCGCCCGACCACGAACACCGGATTCGCCCCTCCGCGGCCAGGATCCGGATGGTCCGGGCGGCAAAAGTCTCCCTTTCCGGACCGGAAGTCAGCAGCGCTTTGGGCTTTCCCATCCTCCTGGACGCCCCGGCAGCGAGGACGATTCCGGCGATGGCAATGGTGTGCACGTCGCGAAGCATCCTGCCACGGGCCGCGGGGATTTTGAGCCCCCAAAATCGCTTTCGATTTCTTGACTTCCCTTATGGAAGTCCCTACACTTGGCCCGGTTTCAAGCTCAGCGTGCGCCAGAGAGGCGGTGGCGCCGCTCGAGGACGGGAAAGATCGGAAGGTCGTCGGCGCTCCCCGGAGTACGTTGCGCGGGCCGCGTCCTCCGCTGGCCCCTCCTCCAGCCTCGAGCTTGAACGACCTTCAGGATGTTCCTGGGGGGCCGTTTAATCGGAGGACACGGTATGCCTAGCGGGACGATCGCTCGACTCTTGATCGACAAGGGCTTTGGATTTATCCGCGACGAAAGCGGAATCGAGCATTTCTTCCACCGCAGCTCGGTCAGAGGCGCCGTGTTCGAGTTGCTGCGCGAGGGACAACGCGTCGAGTTCACGCCGGAAGAGTCAGGCAAGGGTCCGCGCGCCGGCGAGGTTCGACTGATCGAAAGCTGACATCCTTCGAGTCCTGTGGCGGGACGCCCTCACGTCCCGCCTCTCGCAGATTCCTCCCCGGTATTCCCCATGAGCAGCGCCGCACCGCGGCAGCCTCTCGCCGTTCGCGCGTTACGGCTCCTCATCATTTTGATTGTCGTGGGAATGCTCCTGTTCCTGCCGTTCGCGGGACGCTTCCTCGATCACGACGATCCGCTGCAGAAGGCCGACCTCATCTTCGTGCTCGCGGGAGCGCGGGTCGAACGGTGGCTGGAAGCGGTGGATCTCTACAAGGAGGGATGGGCGCCGAAGCTCGTCATGAGCCCCGGTATGATGGACCCGGTCGAGGCGCAGCTGCGCGAGCGCGGCATCAGTTTTCCGCGCGAGGGCGATCTCGTGCGCGACGCCGTCCTGGCGCTGGGTGTGCCCGCGGACGCGATCACGGTCCTGCCCGGCGCGGTCGATAACACCGCCCAGGAAGCAGCCGCCCTTCAACGCATGCTCCCACGCGATCAGCTCCGCCGGCTGATCGTCGTGACGTCGCGATACCACACACGCCGTACCGGCTTCGCGTTCCGGCGCCAGTTCAAGAACACCGAGGTGGAGATCATCGTGCGCGGCAGCCGCTACAGCACAGTGAATCCATCACGGTGGTGGCAGCGACGACGCGAGGTCCGCTCCGTCATGTATGAACTGCCGGCGCTGGTCGCCTATCTTGCGGGGTTGGGTGAGTAGACTCGCAGGACCAACGGAAGCGAATGGGGCCCGGTGGCCCTCCCGGTCTTCAAAACCGGTCGCTGCCCGCGATAGCGGGCAGGCTGGGTTCGACTCCCAGGCGCTTCCGCCATTCGACTCGCGAGCGAAGCGAGCGAAGTCGAATGGCGCCCTGAGCGAGCCGCAGGCGAGTCGAAGGGCGCTCGCTCTTGACTTCCCCAACGTCCAACTCTGCTAGTCGAGCAGCCGCAGGAACCCGTCAGTGTCGCTGAGATCGCGCAGCACAATCGGCGCGCCCGACATCTTCAGCTGCTCGACACTGAAGGTGCCGGTGGCGACACCAATCGCTCTGGCGCCGACGGCCTGCGCGCACGCGACATCGTGCGGCGTGTCGCCAACGACAATGACGTCGGAGTACGGGAGCGGAGGCAGGCCGCGGCTCCGGGCACGTTCGAGCGCCAACGGCACCAGGTCGTTGCGATCCGCCGCGTCGTCACCGAAGGCGCCACAGGGGAAGTGACGCCAGAGGTCGAAGTGCTCCAGCTTGATGCGGGCCGCCTGCTCGAAGTTGCCGGTCAGCAGTCCGAGGAAGATGTCGTCGCGCGACTCCATCATCATCAGGAGCTCACGGACGCCGGGCATCACCGCTTTGACGCCGTCGCCCCGCTGAAGAATCTCTTCTTCGAGGTTCGCGACATGCGCGTCGCGCAGCCGGGCGAACACGTCCTCGTCCAGCTCGCGTCCGATCTTCTCCAGGGCGTCGCGAAAGATGCTCCAGTCCGTCCGGCCCGCGACCGGAATGCCGTCCAGGATGCGCGGCACGCCGAGGACTGACCGGCCGGCGCGGTTCATGGCGCGGATCCCTGCGCCGCCAGTGAGCACGAGCGTGCCGTCGATATCGAAGAGGACGAGTTTACGCATGGACGGCCTCACCCCTGGTGCCGGGCTCGCTTGCCATATGATTTCTCACGCTGGAGAATAGACGCCATGAACAAGTTTCTACTCAGTTGTGTCGCTTTCGCAGTTCTGGCCTCAACGGCCATCGCCCAGCTACCGAAGAAAAAGGCCCCGGAGGGCGCCTCGGTCTACTTCCTGTCGCCGAAGGATGGCGAGACGGTCTCGTCGCCGGTGACCGTGCGCTTCGGGCTCAAGGGGATGGGCGTGGCGCCGGCCGGCATCGATCAGCCGAACACCGGGCACCATCACCTGCTGGTCGACATGCCCAAGGATCCGGACTTCGACGCGGCGCTGCCGGTCACGGACAACATCAGGCATTTCGGCGCCGGACAGACCGAGACGGAGCTCAAGCTGCCGCCCGGAAAACACACACTGCAGCTGGTCTTCGGCGATTCTCTGCACATTCCGCACGACAAGCCGATCGTGTCGCCGAAGATCACCATCACCGTGAAATAGGCGGCTGACCGGGGGCACGTTCACCAGGACAGCCAGCCCTTTCCGATCCGCCTCAGATCTCCCGTCGCGCCGTGCAGCGTCAGGTTGCGCGGCGCGACGGCCTTCGCGAACGCCTCATCATTCGTCAGCACGAGCATCGTGACGCGGCGCTCGGCGCACGCGCGCGCCAGGTCGGCGGCGAGCGCCGGGCGGGCCGCCGGCTCGACGTTCGCGGTGGGATGCTCGATCACGACGAAGTCGGGATTCAGCGCCAGCGCGCGCGCCAGGTGCGCGCGCACCCGGATGTGAGCCGGCAACTCTCCAGCAGCCACGCCGAGCCAGCGTTCCGGATCGATGCCGCACAGAGCCGACACGCTCCGCACCTGCTCGGCGACGGCCGGCGGCACCGGGTCGATGGTCAGCGTGAAGGGCATCGCGAGATTCTGCTGCAGCGTCGCCCCCTCGAGCAGCACGCCACGCGGCGAGACGATGCCGAACCGGTCGAGCGAGTCGAGCCACTGGTCGCCATCGGCGATGTCGGCCGTGCGGCGGCCGAAGACGCGAACGTCTCCCGCATCTGGCACCGACGCACCGGTCACGAGATTGACCATCACCTCCGCCGCCCCCGCGTCCATCCCGCCGAGCGAGACACGCTCGCCACTCGCGATGGTCAGTGATGCGATGCGCAGCGGACGAAGAGCGCTGTAGCTCTTGCTGACGTCACGCATCTCGAGAGCTGGCTCGCCGGGCGCCGCCGTCATCGGCGTGACGCGCGCGCCTCGAGCGCGGCGAACTCCTCGGCCGGAAGCGCAATCGCGCCGAGATGACTGGCTCGATGCGTGCCATCGCCGTGAAAATCGGACCCGCCCGATCGGGCCAGTCCAAGACGCGCCGCCAGGTCGCCGTAGTGCCGCTGCTGCTCGAGCGAATGATCGCTGTGCCACACCTCGAGCGCGTCGAGCCCCGCATCTGCGAGCATCGGGATGAGCGCATCGTCGGCGAGCACTCCCGGGTGGGCCAGTGATGCGATTCCGTCGGCCGCATGAATGACGTCGATGACCTGACGACCAGCGGCGCCGCATCGCGGCACGAACGCCGGCCGGCCGCTGGCGAGCAACCGTTCGAACGCCTCATCTCGGTTGGCCACATGGCCGGCCGCCACCAGCGCATCGGCCAGTGCCGGCCGGCCGACGCTGCGTCCCTGGTCGCCCGCCGCCGTCAGCAGCGCCTCCACGTCGACGCGGAACCCGAGCGACCCGAGGAGATCGGCCATGGCACGGACGCGGCGCCGCCGGTCGACACGCTGCTCGCGCAGAAAGCCAGCCAGCAGCTCGCGCTCGGGATCGATGAAGTACCCAAGGATGTGCACGTCCCGTTCGTTTTCGACCGCCGTGATCTCGATCCCCGGAACGAGGCGAACCCCAAGGTCGCGGGCAACGCGCGCCGCCTGCGGCAAGCCGGCGACGGTGTCGTGATCGGTGATGCTGATGACGGTCAGCCGTTCGGCCCTCGCCCGCGCGACGAGCGCGTCAGGCGACAGCAGGCCGTCAGAAGCGGTCGTATGGAGGTGAAGGTCGATCACGACTACGTGCTGGGTGCTGCGTGCTGAGTGCCCACGTGCATCTGTGCTACGTGCCGAGTGCGCACGTGCTTCTGTGCTGCGTGCTCAGTGCTTACGTGGTCAGGTGCTCCGTGCTTGGGCAACGTGCTCACGCGGCGGGATGCTCACGGGCTCCGGCTACGCCGTCGCCTGGGTGCGGGTCTTGCGCTTGGGACCGGGGCGGCGGCGCTGGCGCTCGATGAGCGCGCGGTATTCGCGGATCAGCAGCTCGAGATGTTCGCGCTCCTCGGTCGCGAACTCCAGGAAGATCTGCTTGCCTTCGGAGTCCTCGAACCGATCGCCGTAGCGCTTGAAGAACCGGTGTGACGCGCGCTCGCACCGGATGCCGATCATCAGCGCCTGGCGATCGTCGACGCCCTTGGCGAGCTGCTCGGCGCCGGCGGCGAAGAGGCCGTTGGCCGCTCCCTTGAAGAAAAGGAACGTCGGCCGCGATTCGAGCAGCGGATCCTGCTTGGTCAGCTCCTTGTAGCGCGCCTCCAGCTTGGAGAGGTGCTCCTTCTCCTCCGCCGCGAGCTTCTCGAACACGCGCCGGCCGCGCGCGTCCTTGGTCATCCGCGCGCCGCGCGAGTAGAACTCGAGCCCGCTGCGCTCGGTCGCGATCGCGATGCGCAGCGCGTCGCGCGCGAAGAGCAGCTCCGTCGTGCCGCCTTCCGCGACCGCCGGCCGCCCCGTGCGGCAGGTCTCACAGGTGCCGTGAATCTGCAGGATGCTCTGACGCGCGGTGAAATTGCGGGCGGCCGCAACCTCCTCGAGCAGGGCCTCGATGTCGGAGCTCAGGAACTCGAACGACCGATTGCAGGTCTTGCAGATGAGATGAAAGTGGCGCGGGTGACGGTACGAGTGCTCGAAGCGGAAGCGCCCTTCGCCGAAGTCGACCTTCCGCGCGATGCCCGCTTCCTCCATCCACTGAAGCGTGCGGTACACCGTGGCGCGGCTGATCTTGTGATCCTCCCGGCGGATCAGATCGTACAGATCGTCCGCCGTGAGATGTCCTTCCTGACGAAGGAACACATTGACGATGAGGTCGCGCTTGCCGGAACGCTTGCTGCCGGCAGGCCTCAGGCTATCGAGGTAGGCAGACGTCGGTTCCATTGACAGCTCTCAGCCTCAGCTATCAGCCCATCAGCATCTGCGCCTCGTCCTCCGCGAACCGGCAGCCGGCAGCTGACAGCTGAGAGCTGGAAGCTATCGTTGCTACACGCTGAAGGACGAACCGCAGCCGCAGGTCGACTTGGCGTTCGGGTTCTTGATCGTGAACCCACCGCCGGTGATGTTGTCGACGAAGTCGACCTCGGCGCCGCTCAAATACCGCGCGCTGATCGGATCCACCAGCAGCTTGACGCCGTGCGATTCGATGACCGCGTCCGTCGTGGCATCCCCTTCGCCTTCGTCGATCATCAAGCCGTACTGGAACCCGGAGCAGCCGCCCCCCTGAACGAAGACCCGGAGCCCGGCGCCAGCCTTATTCTCTTCCATCAGCAGCTCGTTGATCTTCGAAGCCGCCACAGGTGTCACGTTGATCATCAGCTAATCTCCTGAACTTCCAAGGACTTACAGAATTATAGCGGCTGACGTCGCCGCATTCAACCGCAGCGGGCAGCTGGTCCGGCCCGCTCCAGGAGCATAAATCTCTGACCTTCAACGGATTAGACGCCATTGCCCGGCTGCGCGTCCCCGTGTCAGGATTTCCTGGTGCGCGAGTTTCCGTTCTACCTCGCGGGCAAGCCCAGCCGCTCTGACCGCCCCCTCGACGTCATCAATCCCTTCGACCAGTCCGTGGTCGGGCGCACCTGGCTCGCCGGCGAGGATGAATTCAACCGCGCCGGCGACGCCGCGGTCCTCGCGGCGCCGCGGATGCGCGAGCTCGCGACGTATGAGCGGGCAGCGATCCTGTCCAAGGTCTCGACCGCGCTGACGGAGCGGCGCGAGGACATTGCCAGAACACTGGCCGGCGAGGCCGGGAAGCCTATCCGGGATGCGCTCGTCGAAACCGATCGCGCCTCGATGACCTTTCAGGTGGCCGCCGAGGCCGCGAGGAACCTGCACGGCGAGATGATCCCGCTCGATCTCGCGCCCCACGGACGCGGCCGTGTCGGGATCGTGCGGCGGTTCCCGATCGGACCGGTCGCGGCGATTTCTCCGTTCAACTTTCCGCTGAATCTCACTGCCCACAAGATCGCCCCGGCCATCGCGGCGGGCAACCCGATTGTCCTCAAGCCGGCGACCAAAACGCCGCTCTCTGCGCTCCGCCTCGCGGAGCTCGCCGTCGACGCCGGGCTGCCGGAGGAGCGATCAGCGTGCTGCCGATGGAGCGGAACGTGGGCGACCGCCTCGTCACCGATCCCCGATTCAAGCTGCTCACGTTCACTGGCTCATCCTCGGTCGGCTGGGACATGAAGAACCGCGCGGGAAAGAAGAAGATCATCCTCGAGCTCGGCGGCAACGCCGGCGTCATCGTCGATGCCGGAGCCGACGTCGCGTTCGCGGTCTCCCGCGTCGTCGCCGGCGGGTTCGCTCTTGCGGGCCAGAGTTGCATCTCCGTGCAGCGCGTGTTCGTGCATCAACAGATCGCCAGCGAGTTCACGTCGAGGCTCGTCGAGGCAGTCGGCAAGCTGAAGGCCGGCGATCCGCTCGATCCGGCGACCGATCTCGGCCGATGATCGACGACTCGGAGGCCGAACGGGTCGATGCATGGATTCAGGAGGCGGTCCGCGCCGGCGCACGCGTCCTCACCGGCGGCCGCCGGCTGGACCGGTCGCTCTATGCGCCGACCGTTCTGACCGATGTTCCAGCCGACGCGAAGGTCTGCGCGCAGGAGGCCTTCGCTCCCCTGGTCGTAGTCGCCACGTTCAGCAGTTTCCACGATGCGATTACCCAGGTGAATGCGTCGACGTTCGGACTTCAGGCCGGCGTCTTCACACCGTCGCTCGAGCACGCGATGCTCGCGTTCGATCTCCTGGAGGTGGGCGGCGTCATCGTCAACGACGTACCGACCTGGCGGATGGATCAGATGCCGTACGGAGGCGTGAAGGACTCGGGCCTCGGCCGTGAAGGGCCGCGCTACACGATCGAGGAGATGACCGAGCCGAAGCTGCTGGTAATCAACAGGCAACTGGGGAGCTGACAGGTTTCCGCCCGTTCCGAAGCCTGCCGCCCGATTAACCGTGTCAACATAGCCGACCATGAAGACGCCATTCCAGCCGGCAGCGGATCTCGCCAATCGACTCCTTCGCGAGCGCACCGTCTCGCGCATCTGGGAGAGAGACATCTCCGTGTGGCAGGCGGAACCGGGCTCGGTTGCCGCGCGGTCGATTGCGAGCCGCCTCGGATGGCTCGATGTCGGCCGGACGATGCCGCCGCATCTCGACGCGGTGACGAGGCTCGGTCACGCAGCCCGCGAGGAACGGATCGAGTCGGTGCTCCTGCTCGGGATGGGCGGCAGCAGCCTCTGCGCCGAAGTGCTGCGGTCGGTGTACGGAGTCGCCGCGAACCACCCGGAGCTCCATGTGCTCGACACCACCGACGAGCGCACCATCACCAACGCGGCGGCGAGAATGGTCCCGGAGCGAACGTGGATCGTTGTCGCGAGCAAGAGCGGAGGTACGGTTGAAGTCGCGTCGATGGAACAGTTCTTCTGGTCGCGGATGGCGGCTGCTCTCGGAAGCAAGGCCGGGCGGCAGTTCATCGCGATCACGGATCCCGAGACCGCACTCCACAAGCTGGCGGGCGCACGCGGCTACCGCGCGACGTTCATCAACCCGGCGGACATCGGCGGACGCTTCTCCGCGCTGTCGTTGTTCGGGCTGGTGCCAACGGCGTTGCTCGGCGCATCACCCCGGGATCTCCTCGCGGCGGGCACGGCGATGCTCGAAGGATGCCGCCAGGACAATCATGCGAACGCCGGCCTCGAGCTCGGCGCCTTCATCGGCGCCACAACGCTGGCGGGCCGCGACAAGCTGACCGTTGCGCTGCCTGCGTCGCTCGCCATGCTCGGGCTGTGGATCGAGCAGCTCGTTGCCGAAAGCACCGGCAAGCACGGCAAAGGTGCGCTCCCGGTAGTCGATGAACCGCTCGGCCGACCTGACGAGTACGGCCAGGACCGCGCGTTCGTCGCGATCTCCACGGAGCGCGATGCGCCCGACAGCGACAGGCTGGCCGCTCTGGAAGCGGCGGGACATCCGATCCTCCGCTTGAGCACGAGGCTCGACGGACTCGGCGCCGAATTCTTCCGCTGGGAATTCGCGACCGCCGTGGCCGGCGCCGCGTTGGGCATCAACCCATTCGATGAGCCGAACGTCGCCGAGGCCAAGAAGCAGACAAACGAGCTGCTCGGCCGGTACGCGGCGGAAGGCCGGCTCGAGGAGCCCAGGCCCCGCGCGGAAAATGCGGACGTCGCCGTCATCACGCGAGCATTTAGCGGCGATACGCCAGCTGACGTCGTGCGGGCGGCGCTCGGATCCCTCGGCGCGGGAGACTACGTCGCGTTCCTCTCGTACCTGCCGGCCAGCGGCGATGTCGAGCAGGCGATCGCGGAGGTACGGCTCGCGATCCGCCGGTCGGCGCGCACGCCCACCACGTTCGGCGTCGGCCCCCGATACCTCCATTCAACCGGTCAGTATCACAAGGGGGGGCCGAACACGCTGCTGGCGTTCGTGATTACGGCCGACGACGAGACGCAAACGCCGATTCCGGAATCGGGCTATTCATTCTCGATACTGAAGCGGGCGCAGGCGCTGGGAGATTTCGACACGCTCGAGGCTCACGGCCGGCGCGTCGTGCGGATTCACGTGAAGGCGGGCGATCACGCGGCGGTCGTGGAACGGGTGTTCGCGGAGGCGCTTCAATAACTGACTCCGGTCAACTCCCAACTGCCAACTCCCAACTCCCAAAGCGAACTGCTCGGACCAGCTGGGCGAAAGTCGCAACGATTTACGTGGTTGCCTCGGCTTTCACCCAGCTGGTGCGAACGATTTCGCTTGGGAGTTGGGAGTTGGACGTTGGGAGTTAACGCAGTTGCTCTACTTGAGAGAGAGCGTGGCGAGAATCCTGCCCGATGCCGTCTCCACGTCCCTGTGGAGGCTGTTGCCGTGCGCGTCCATCGTGACGATCGCCGGGAAATCCCGGACCTGCAGGTGCCACATCGCTTCGGGCGTGCCGAACTCGGTGAGCGACACGCCGTCGACGCGCTCGATGCACTTCGCGTAGAACTGGGCGGCGCCGCCGATCGCGTTCAGGTACACCGCCCCCGACTTCTCCAGCCCCGCGAGCGTCTTCGCGCCCATCCCGCCCTTGCCGATCACGATGCGGACGCCGTATCGATCGAGGATGTCCGCCTGGTACGGCTCCTCACGAATGCTGGTGGTCGGGCCGGCGGCGGTAATGCGCCAGCCGCTGCCGTCCTTCGCCACCACTGGACCGCAATGGTAGAGAACACCGCCCCGGAGATCCACCGGCGGATCGTGCTTCATCAGATACGCGTGCACGGCGTCCCGGCCGGTGAACACCCGCCCCGACACCAGGACCACGTCACCCACTTTCAACGCGCGGATCTGCGCTTCGTCGATCGGCGCCTCGAGGCGAATCTCGCGGCCGGTGCGCGGGAATCCCGCGGCGACTTCGTCTGGCGACAGCATCGGTACGGACGGCGCGTCCTCGCGGTACATCCAGGACGTGACCTCGCCAGTCGCGGCGTCGAGTCGGACCCCGAGACGGCGGAAGGCCCAGCAGTCGTAGGCGACCGAGACGAAGAAGCTGGCCGGCAGCCGGTTCAGCGCCCCGATTTTGCAACCAATCAATGACGTCCGGCCGCTGAACCCCATCGGCCCGACCGTGAGCCGGTTCGCCTCCTCCATGACCGCCTGCTCCAGTTCCGCGAGCCGGGGGTCGGGGTTGGTGTCGTCGAGGGTTCTGAACAGCTGTTCTTTCGCCTGCACGTAGCCCGACGTCCGGTCCCCGCCGACGCAGACGCCGACGGCGCCCGGACTGCAGCCCTTGCCCTGTGCCTTCCATACCGCGTGGAGGATGCACTTGCGCACCCCCTCGAGCGTGCGGTCGGCGCGCCCGAGATGATCGAGCTCGGCCGGCAGGGCGTATTGCGCATTGGTGTTCTCGCAGCCGCCGCCCTTCAGGATCAGCCGCACTTCGATATCGGGCTCTTCCCACTGCTCGAAATGGACGATCGGTGTTCCGGGGCCGAGATTGTTGCCGGAGTTCTCGCCGGTGATCGAGTCGACCGAGTTCGGCCGCAGCTTGCCCCGGCGAGTCGCTTCGGCGACCGCCTCCCGGATCTGCTGCCTCATGGAGATCTGATTGATGCCGACCGGCACGCGCACTTCGAACGTCGGCATGCCCGTATCCTGGCAGATCGGACCTTCGCACGACGCCGCCTGATCGATGTTCTGGGCGATGATGCTCAGGGCCTGTCCGGCGCGCGACGATCGATCCTCACCCTGGAGCGCAGTGCGCATCGCGGCGCGCACATCAGGTGGCAGATCGGTCGAGGTGCGCGTGATGAGTTCGACCATACTCGCGAGGAAGGAGGGCAGCATCCGAGCAGTATAATTGAGCGAAATGGCCCACGTCTCGAAACGCCCTGCACGGCGAACGCGGGTCGAGGCCGCCCCCCGCCAGCCCCTGGATTTCCGCATCGAGCACGATTCTCTTGGCGATGTGCGCGTTCCGGCCACGGCATACTACGGCGCTCAGACCCAGCGCGCGGTCGAGAACTTCCCGATCAGCGGCCTGACCGCGCAGCCCGAGCTCGTCACCGCCACCGTGCTGATCAAGAAGGCGGCTGCCGACGCCAACGCCGCGCTCGGACGTCTCGATCAACAGATCGCGCGCGCCATCGTCGCCGCCGCCGACGAGATCCTCGAGGGCCGCCTGCGCGATCAGTTCGTCGTCGACGTGTATCAGGCCGGCGCCGGAACGTCCCACAACATGAACACGAACGAAGTGCTGGCGAACCGCGCCGCCGAGATCCTCGGCGCGCCGCGGGGCACGTACACGCGGGTGCATCCGAACGACCACGTCAACATGGGACAGTCGACCAACGACGTGTTTCCAACGGCCATGAGACTCGCGCTGCTCGCGATGGTTCCGGATCTCGTCGCCGCAGGCCGGGAGCTGGCCGGCGGTCTTACGGAGAAGAGCCGTGAATTCGGCGCCATTCTGAAGACCGGACGGACGCATCTCCAGGATGCGGTGCCCATGACGCTCGGGCAGGAGTTCGGCGGGTATGCCGCGAACGTCTCGCACGCGATCAACGAGGTCGAGCGAAACGCGATGCAGCTCCTGGAGCTGAACCTCGGCGCCACCGCGGTGGGGACCGGACTCAACGCGGGGGACGACTATACGCAGCGGGCCGTCGACGGCCTCGCGTCGTACACCGGCCACGCCGTACGTCCCGCCGCGGATCGCTTCCGCGTAACCCAGAGCATGGGCGATGTCCTCGGCTACTCGGGCGCCCTGCGGCGGCTGGCGTCGGAGGTCGGAAAGATTGCCTCGGACTTGCGCCTGTTGAGCATGGGACCACGCGCCGGCATCGCCGAGATTCAGCTGCCGCCCGTCCAGCCCGGCTCGTCGATCATGCCGGGCAAGGTGAATCCGTCGATCCCCGAGATGGTGAACCAGGTCTGCTTCCAGGTGTCCGGGTGCGACGCGACGATTCTCGCGGCCGCCGACGCCGGACAGCTCGAGCTGAACGTGATGATGCCGGTGATGGCGTGGAACGCCATCCACGCGACGCGCATCCTGCGCCAGTCGATGCGCGTGCTGCAGACGCGCTGCGTCGCCGGGATCCGGGCCGATGCCGCGCGCTGCCGCGAGCTGCTCGATCGCAGCACCGCCGTCGCAACCGCGCTCAGCCCCTACATCGGCTACGCGGCAACGGCCGAAATCGCCAAGCTTTCGGTCGAAACTGGCAAGCCGGTCCGTGATCTGGTACGCGAACGGAAGCTCGTGCCCGACGACGAGCTCGATCGCATCCTGTCGGCGGACGCGATGACGTCTCCCGGCATCCCGGGACAGAATGGTCGACAATCTGATGAAATCGCGAGTGGCCAGAAGAACAAGACTCGTCCTGCTCGGGCTGGCAATCGTCGCGGCCTGGCTGCCGCTGACGGCTCAGCACAAAGGCCTGTTCCCACCCGAGCAGCTCGGCATGCTGGAGGGTCCGGATCGGGCCGCGTGGCAGCGGCCGGAAGAAGTGATGGACGCCCTCCTCATCGCCGAAGGCAGCACGGTCGTTGACCTCGGCGCCGGTGGGGGCTGGTTCACGATCCGGCTGGCGAACCGCGTCGGACCGAATGGCCGGGTCTACGCGGAGGACGTGCAGCCGGCGATGATCGAGGCCATCCGCCGCCGCGTCGAGCGCGCGCAGATGAAGAACGTCGTGACGATCCTGGGGACCGACTCGGACCCGCGGCTCCCTGCGCCGGTCGACGCTGTGTTGATCGTCGATTCCTTCCACGAGATGCGGCAGCCCGTCGGCATGCTGCGCCATGTCGCGAATGCGCTCAAACCGAACGGGCGGGTCGGGATCATCGAATTCACCAAGAAAGGCTTCGGTCCGGGCCCGCTGCTGGAAGAACGGGCCGATCCGGAGCGTGTCATCCGCGATGCCGAAGCCGCGGGTCTCCGGCTCCTCTCGATGGAAACATTCATCCGCTACCAGTACATGCTCGTGTTCACCAGGAAATGACGCGTGTCCCGCAGTTCTTCGCGGACTATCAGGCACGCGTGGAATCGGAGTTGCGCCGCCTGGTGCCGGACAGCGGAGATCCTGTCGAGCAGGCCATGGGCTACACGCTGCACGCGCCATCGAAGCGGGTGCGCGCGGTCCTGACGCTGCTGACGGCCGAGTTGTGCGGTGGCGCGGACGATGGCGCCGTCGTGGCCGCCTGCGCCATCGAAATGATCCACGCCTCCTCGCTCATCCTCGACGATCTCCCCTCCATGGACGATGCGGCGCTGAGACGCGGCCGGCCCGCGAACCATGTGGCGTTTGGCGAAGCGATCGCCATCCTTGCGGCGTTCGGTCTGCTCGACGAGGCGTTTCGAGTGGTTGTGCGATCGTACGAACCGGCACACGCGTCGAAGCTGACGCTGCTGATGTCGGAGGCGGTGGGGTCGCAGGGATTGATCGGCGGCCAGGCCGCCGATCTGCTGGCCACCGAGCAGCAGATCACGTTCGACGTACTCGAGCGCATCCATCGCGGCAAGACCGGCGCGCTGTTCAGTGCCGCGGCGACGGCGGGCGCGATCACCGCGGATGCCGCCGCCGAATCGTTCGCGGCGCTGCAGGCGTTCGCGAAGAATCTCGGCCTCGCGTTCCAGATCATCGATGACCTCCTCGATGTCGAAGGCACTCCGGAGATCACCGGGAAGCCCGTGCGCGCGGACCTGAAAAAGACCACGTTCGTGTCGTTCAGCGGCGTCGCCGGCGCCCGGCAGCTCGCGTCCGAGCTGTGCGAGACGGCCGACGCCGCGCTCGCGCCGTTCGGCCGCCGCGCGAGCCGGCTGCGCGAGCTCTCGGCGTTCGTCGCCAGCAGGATGATGTGACCATGCCTCCGGATCGCGGAGATCCACGCGTCGACGAGCTGCGGCAGCGCCTGCGATCGCTCGGCTACCTGGACGCCGGCGTCGATCGCTTCGTGCTGGGCCCGGCCGTGGCCACGCGCCGGCCAATTGCCATCGCGTCACTGGCCGGGGTCCGGATCGGCGCCCTCGCCGGACTGTTGATGGGCCCGGCCGCCGCGATCGGAATCGCCGCCCGGATGCCCGGACTGATCACCGGGCCGCGCGACGGCTTCATCGTCGCCGCATACATGGGCGTCCTCTTCGGGGCGGCGGCGTTCATCGCCGCCCTCGGCGCGGCGTTGCTCGTGTCCGGGATGGCCGGACGCGGGGAGCGCGTCAGGAGAGCGGCAGCCGCGGCGGCGGGGTTCGTGATCACCGGCGCAAGCCTCGCCTATCTCACGCTCTGGTGGGACGCCTCCACGTTGAGCGCACAATCGCGATCGTGGGGAACTGTCTGGACGATCGTGGCCCTGGCGTTCGCCGCCGCGATCAGTCTGCTCATCGGCCACGCGGTCACCGTCGCGTCGCTCGCCGTCAGCGTGGCCCGCGGCGCCAGTGGCGCGGAGCGCGGCGTGCCGGGCGCCTCGAAGCCGGTCATGGCGGCGGCCGGCGTCCTCACGTTCTGCGGAGCGCTGCTGCTGTTCAACCTGACCTCGGCGGCCGAGCACAACCAGCCCGATGCAGCGCCAATAGCCGTCGTCTCCAGCGGGCTGCGAGCCCGGTTGATCGCGATCGACGGGTTCGATCCGGACGTCGCGAAGCGCCTTGCGGATGCGGGCGGCATACCCGTCCTGGCGGACGCTCTCGGCCTGACCCCTGGGACTCGCGACCCATCGAGCGTCGCCACCGCACGAGCGACCATCGAGATCGAGGACACCAAGGATCCAGCCCGTGCCTGGACGACGATCGCGACCGGCCAGACGGCGGAACAGCATGCGGTTCGCGGGCTCGAGACGCGACGGGTGTTCGGCCTCCAGGGTTCGCTGGCCACAGGCGAACCTTCGCCTCTGGTGCGGGCACTGGCCACGGCCAGCGATCTGATACGCCTGACGCGACCGTCCATCGCGAGCCGCGATGAGCGCCGCGTCAAGACGCTCTGGGAAGTTGCCGCCGGTGCCGGCCTGCGAACCGCCGTCGTCAACTGGTGGGCGACCTGGCCTGCGCCCGCTGAGGGCGGGATCGTGATCAGCGATCGCGCCATCCTGCGGCTCGAGCGCGGCGGCGAGCTCGATGCCGAGATCGCGCCGCCTGCGCTGTACGAGATGCTCCGCGCTCGATGGGCCGACGTACGCACGCGCGCCGCCGAGGAAGCCTCGCTCGTCCGGAGCACCGCCGACAGCGAGTCCTTGTTGCGGCGCTCGGCGGAGCTCGATGCGCTGCAAGTTGCGGTCACGCGTGAGGCCGCTCAACCGGGCGCCGATCTCGTCTGCACCTACCTGCCGGGCCTCGATCTCGTTCAGCATGGACTGCTCGGGACATCCGACGGCAGCACGCCCTCGCCGTCATCGATGGCGGCAAAGCTCGCCGATCTCGAGGCGTACTACGCCTTTCTCGATCGGCTGCTCGCGCAGCCGCTCGCTGTCGCGAAAGATGAAATCGTGATGGTCCTGACGAGTCCCGGGCGGGTTCATGCCCGCACCTCCGGACTGTTCGCGATTCGTGGCGCCGCGGCGAACAGGCTCGTGCGCGACGCGCTCGGCAGGCCGATCGACATCGCACCGACAGTGCTGCACGCGCTCGGGATTCCCATCAGCCGGGAGCTGCCGGGCCGGCCGCTCGTCGAGCTGTTGTCCGCTGATTTCGCGCGACGATACCCGGTTCGTGAGATCGCCACCTACGGCAAGCCTGCCGGGAACCAGATGCCGCGCGGCGGCCAGCCGCTCGATCAGGAGATGATCGATCGATTACGGAGTCTCGGATACGTCCGGTAGCGGGACTAGCGAGAGGGGCCCACGATCCTCCACACCGTCGGCATGATTGCCGCCGCGATGCAGATTTTGATCAGGTCCGCGGGGAAGAACGGGTAGAAGCCGGCTCGCAGGGCGTCGCCGAAACCTGCAGACACGGGACGCGCGAACCAGGCGAGCCAGACGACGCCGAACGCGAAGATGACGGCGAGCCCGGCGGCCATGGCCAGAACCGAGCTCAGATAACGTCGGTCGAAGGCGCGCTCCGCGAGCGCGCCGCTGACGAACGCCGCGAACGGATAACTCATCAGATACCCGCCGGTCGGGCCGAGCAGCCGGAGAATGCCCTGCGGCAGAATCGGAGATGGCGCGAAGACCGGCAGAAAGGCGATTCCCAACAGCAGATACAGTACCTGGCTCGCCATGCCGAGGCGCGACCCGAGCACGGCGCCGCCGAGCAGTACGACCATCGGCGTCAAGGTGAACGGGACCGGCGTGAACGGCAGCGGCACGCTGACCTGCGCCGCGACGGCCGTGAGCACGGTGACACACACGACCGCGGCGATCTGAACCGTCCGATCCAGATGCCGCCGCGCGGCGAGCGTGTCGAGGAGTGTGCCAGGGGCTGCGATATGAGCTGCTCGAACCGTCATAGATCGCGGAATTCTACTGTATGCAGACAGCACTGACAATCGCCGGCAGCGACTCGGGTGGAGGCGCCGGCATTCAGGCGGACCTCAAGACGTTCGCCGCGCACGGGGTCTACGGCACCAGCGCCATCACCGCGATCACGGCGCAGAACACGCTCGGGGTGCGCGCCTGGCAGGCCGTGCCGGTGGAGCTCGTCGTCGCGCAGATCGAGGCGGTCGTCAGCGATATCGGCGCCGATGCGGTCAAGATTGGCATGCTCGCCACCGTCGAGATCGTACGTGCCGTCTCACGCGCAATCGAGAGGCTGCGCCTGACGCGAGTCGTCGTCGACCCGGTCATGATCGCGAAGGGCGGCGCCCGGCTCATCGATCAGGATGCGGTCGAGGAATTGAAGATCAGCCTCTTCCCGCATGCGCAGGTCGTGACCCCGAATATTCCCGAAGCCGAAGCGCTGGGGGGAGCGCGAATTCAGTCCGTCACCGACATGATCGCGGCGGCCAGACGGATCCTGCAATATGGGCCGCGTGTCGTGCTCGTGAAGGGCGGACATCTCGACACGCCCGAGTCGATAGATGTGGCGTGTACGGCGTCCGGAACGTTCGAGCTGCGCGGCCGGCGCATCGTCACCCGCAACACGCACGGAACCGGCTGCACGCTGTCCTCGGCCATCGCCGCAAACCTGGCGAAGGGGCTGGACGATGAGGAGGCGCTGCGCGCCGCGAGACAGTATCTCGAAGGGGCCATCCAGGCCGCACCGTCGATCGGTGCCGGGCACGGCCCCCTCCACCATATGTGGCGGCAGTCGTGAGCACTGAATATGCTGCCTATAATGCGGAGTGGCTGGCGATCCACTAGTCAAAGCTCAACGGCGCTCATGGTCACAGGCTGGCGCGGTCGTCGGCCTGTTCGTACTCCTGACTGCGGTCATGACCTGGCCGCAGGCGAAGGTCCTCGGCACGCACGCGCTGAACGACCAGGACGTGTTCTTCAGCCTGTGGCGGCTGCGCTGGTTTGCGCATGCGCTGACCACGTCTCCGGCTGATCTCTTCAACGGCAACGTCTTTTATCCAGAGCGCGGCGTGCTCGCTTTTTCGGACGCCATGCTCGTGCAGGGTGTCCTCTCGACGCCGCTGCTCTGGGCCGGATACCGCCGGTTCTGGTTTACAACCTGATGCTGCTCGGCGCGATCGTCGCGTCCGGCGTCGGCATGTTCGTCCTGGCGCGCCACCTCACGGGAAGTCCGGCCGGTGCGGTGATCGCGGGCGTGGTCTTCGCTTTCGCGCCTTACCGGTTCGATCACTACCACCACCTCGAACTGCAGTGGACGGTGTGGAGTCCCTGGGCATTCTGGGCGCTGCAACGCTCCATTGAAACCAGGCTGCTGAGATTCGGGCTGCTCATGGGTGTCTTCGCCGCGTTGCAGCTGCTTTCGAGCGTGTACTACGGCGTGTTCCTCGTCATGGTGATGGCCGCCGTGGCGTTCACGCAGCTGATCACGCTCCGTGGACGTGAGCTCGTACGCGGCGCGTGCAGCGTGGCCCTGTCGGGCGCGATTGTCGTGCCGATCGCCGCCTTGTATTCGCTGCCGTACTCCAAGGCCTCCGCCCGGGTTGGCCTCAGGTCGTCGGGCGAAGCCACCACCTTCAGCGCGCGGCCGCGAGACTATACCGCCGCCACGCCGACCAACCTTCTATACGGGTCTGGCGAGCTCAGCGTGTCGGAGCGTCGCCTGTTCCCCGGGCTTGTCGCTCCACTCCTCGCGCTGGTCGGACTGCTGCTCGTCAGGCCGACACCGGTGGCGATTTCGTACTTGATTGGCCTGCTTCTCGCGTTCGAACTATCCCTCGGCTTCTTCGGAACGGTCTATCCGCTGTTGTACGAAAACCTGGGCGCCCTGCGCGGCTTGCGCGCCCCGGCCCGGGCATCGATCTTCTGCCTCCTTTGTCTCGCTGTACTTGCGGCGTACGGAACCGCCGCGCTCACGCGGTCACTGACGGCGAGAATCCGCACGGTGGTGGCAGCCCTGGTCTGCGGCATTGTCCTGCTCGAGGACCTGGACCGGCCCCCTGAACCTCGTGCCCTTTCACAACAAGCCGCCGACTCTCTACTCGGTGCTCGCCCGGCTTCCCCGCGGGGTCGTCGCCGAGTTCCCGATGCCCCTGCCCCGACAACCGCCGCACCACGATCCGCGGTTCGCGTACATGTCGACCTTTCACTGGATGCCCCTGCTGAACGGGTACAGCGGCTTCTATCCGGCGTCGTATATGAACCGGCTGAGAATCCTGGCCAGATTCCCCGACAAACGCTCGCTCGCCGAGTTGGAGTGGCTGGGTGTCAAGTACGTGATCGTGCACTCGGACGGGTATCCACCAGGCCAGCGCGAGCGGATTGTGGAACGGCTTCTGGAACTCGGCGTGAGAGGCATCGGTCACTACGAGGACGGGTGGAGCACGGGCACCATCATGGAGCTTCAGTGACGGTTATACTGAGAGTGTGGCCGCCCCGACCGTGAAAGAAACAGCCGCGCGGCCGGACCGCCATGGGCGCTTTCGGGTGACACGCGATCGGCTCGACAGCGCAGGCGCCGCCGCGGCGGTCAGCGCCGCCGGTCACGGCGCGGTTGCGACGTTCATCGGGCTCGTGCGCGACCACAACGCCGGCCGGCGCGTGCTCTACCTCGATTACGAATGCTACGAGCCGCTGGCGGTCAAGGCCTTCATCCGGATCGACGATGAGGCCCGGGCGCGCTGGCCGGATGCGCGGCTCGCGATTGCGCACCGGGTCGGCCGGCTGGAGATAGGCGAGGCGAGCGTCGTCATTGCCGCCGGCTCTCCGCACCGCGCCGACGCCTTCGCGGCGTGCCGTTACGCGATCGAGCGAATCAAGCAGATTGCGCCGATCTGGAAGCACGAGCACTTCGAGGGCGGTCAGGTCTGGATCGAGGGGGCAACAGCCGATCCCGACGACGAGGACGCACGGCAACAGGCACTGGCGCGCGCATGCACGTGAGGGTCCGGCTGTTCGCGCGTCTGCGGGACATTGTCGGCAGCGGCGAGCTCGATTGCGATGTGCCTGCGGGCGCGACACCGGGGACGGTGTGGGAACGGCTCGCCGGCGAGCACCCGGAGCTGGCGCGGTACGCCGGCGCCATCTCGTGTGCGGTCAACGAGGAATACGCGAAGTTCACGACTCCGCTCGAACAGGGCGACGAAGTGGCCTTCCTGCCGCCAGTGTCGGGGGGCTGAAGAGTGTGATGCGGGTCTTGTATGTTTGACAAATTGAACGCCGTCGAAGCGAAGTACGACCAGTTGATGGCCGAGATGGCGAATCCAGCCGTTCAAGGGGACACCGCGACGTTCCGCAGTCACTCCAAGGCTCTGGCCGACATCCAGCCGCTGGTCGATCACTTCCGCCAGTACAAGGACGTGGTCCGTCAGCTCACCGCCGCCGAGGAGCTGCTGAAGGATCCGGACATGCGCGAGCTCGCCCAGGAGGAGCTCGCGACGCTGACCACGGAGCGCGATCGGCTGCTCGCGGAAATCAAGGTGCTGCTCGTGCCGAAGGATCCCAACGACGCGAAGAACGTCGTCCTCGAGATCCGGGCCGGAACGGGCGGCGATGAAGCCGCCTTGTTCGCGGGGGATCTGTTCCGCATGTACTCGCGCTACGCAGAGCGGCAGGGCTGGCGCGTCGAGGTCCTGAACTCGAGCGAGACCGGCGGCGGCGGGATCAAAGAAGCGATCGCGCTGATCGAAGGCAAGAATGTGTACAGCCGGATGAAGTACGAGAGCGGCGTCCATCGCGTGCAGCGGGTGCCGGCGACCGAGGCCAGCGGACGCATCCACACCTCGACGGCCACCGTCGCCGTGCTCCCGGAAGCGGAAGAGGTCGACATCCAGATCGACGCGAAGGACCTGCGCGTCGACACGTTCTGCTCGAGCGGACCAGGCGGGCAGAGCGTGAACACGACGTATTCGGCCGTGCGCATCACCCACATTCCCACCGGGCTGGTGGTATCCCAGCAGGATGAGAAATCGCAGATCAAGAATCGCGCGAAGGCCATGAAGGTCCTGCGCTCCCGTCTCTACGAGATGGAAATGCGGAAGCAGCAGGAAGCGATCGCCAAGGATCGGCGGACGCAGGTCGGGACCGGCGAACGATCGGAAAAAATCAGGACCTACAATTTCCGCGAGAATCGCATCACCGATCACCGCTTCCACTACACGATGCACCAGCTCACCGAGGCGCTCGACGGCAACATCGGCGAGCTGATCGATCAGGCCGTGGCCAACGACCAGTCCGAGAAGCTGAAAGCCTCGACTGACACCGACGAATCGACGCACTGACGCCGGCCGCCGCCACCGTCCAGCTGCCCGACACACCATGGAACCCCTCGGCCCGACCGGACGCACGCCCCGCCTCGATACGGTTTCGGCGCGCATCGCCGGCGGCCGCGACGCGCTCATCGACGGCGGCTTCCGCCGAGAGGACGCGGCGCTCGATGCCGAGGTCCTCGCCGGGGACGTCCTCGGATGGGACCGGGCGCGGCTGCTCGCCGACGGCCGGGAGCCGGCGTCCGCGGACTTCTCCTCCCGCTATGCGTCGGCAATCCGAAGGCGTCTCAAACGCGAACCGGTCGCCATGATCACCGGCCATCGCGAGTTCTGGGGACTGGACTTCACCGTCACGCCGGCGACGCTGGTGCCGAGGCCGGAGACGGAGATGATTGTCGAGGAGGCCTTGAGCCTCCTCCCCGCCGGCCGCGCCGCGACGATTCTCGACGTCGGTACAGGTACGGGATGCCTGGCCGTCGCGGTTGCTGCCGAGCGTCCGCGCGTCCAGGTCATCGCTACGGACATCTCACATGAGGCCCTGCTTGTCGCAGCCGGCAACGCGTCGAGACATGGTGTCGCGGATCGCGTCCGGCTGGTCCGCACGGATCTCGCCTCGGGCCTGTCGATGCGCGCGGATCTGATCGTCTCGAATCCTCCGTACGTGCCCGACCAGACCGCTGCCGCGCTCCCGCCGGACGTCGTCCGCTACGAACCGGCGATGGCATTGTTCGGCGGGGTCGATGGCCTCGCCATCGTGCGGCGATTGTTCGCCAGCGCGTCCGAACAGCTTGCCGAGGGTGGCAGGTTCATCGTTGAATTCGGGTTTGGACAGGAAGACGAGGTGCTCGAAGCCGCGGGGGAAACGGGGTGGGAGGCCGAACGCGTGCTGAACGACCTGCAGGGCATCGCGCGAACCGTCGGTACTGCGGAGGTAACGTGGCCGATTGTCTGTTCTGCCGTATCGCCGCTGGAGAGATTCCGGCGACCATGGTCCACCAGGACGAGCACGTCATCGCGTTCAGGGACATCAACCCGCAGGCGCCGATGCACGTGCTGGTCGTGCCGCGCCGGCACATCTCGACGCTGAACGACCTCAGCCCGTCGGACGACCAGATCGTTGGCGAGATGATCCGGTGCGGGGCCGCGATCGCGCGCGCACACGGTCACGCCGACGCCGGCTACCGGACGATCTTCAATACCAACGCCGGCGCCGGTCAGACGGTCTTTCACATCCACCTGCATGTGCTCGGCGGGCGAGCGCTGACCTGGCCTCCCGGGTAGTCTCTGGGTTTGAGTCTGTCTCTCACGACACGAGTTTCGGTACCCCTACGTCCTCGCGAGCAGGTAGTGACCTCGTCGAGCCTCGACTGTGAGAAAGAAATCGACGGCACGATAGCCGCGAGCGAGGTACGAGCGGAATATGTCGCGCGTGTGCAGGCGCCAGGCCAGCGCGAGCGCCGGATCCCGAACGAGCATCTCGGTGAACCCGGCCGGAATCTCGACCAGGACCCGAGGCTCGTTCACATCGAGGTTCGCGGTTCCAGGTGAAGGCCATGGCGTCCCTGCGGCGGACGGGTTCACGAGTATCGCGCGGCCGACCGACTGATCTCTCACCGTCGGCCGCCCCCACGAGGAAATGCGGCGCTCGACGTGCGGGCGCGTGAGATGCCACTCGGCGATGAACCGATCGGTTGGCGTTCCCGCGTGCAACGGGCTGCTCGAGCTGCCGTAGGCATTCTCCTCGTACTCCTCGACGACCACGCCGAGCTTGCTGAAATTGAAATGGGCGTTGAGCGCCTGGAGCGGATCGAACGTCCACTCGATGAGCTCGATACCCGCCTCGAGGGCGGCCTCGCGCTGCGCGAGCTTCAGCCGGGCGCCAAGCCCTGAACCCCTCGCTTCGGGCAGGACCCCAAGCATGTGCGACCACTGCGCCAGCTGACCGTGCTTCACCGAGGGCATCGAGTAGACGAACCCCTTCATCGCTCCCGCCGTGTCGAAGGCGCCGAGCAGGATGCCACCGCGCTTCACGGAGACGATGAGCACGGGAGGGGGGACGACATCTTCGGAGTCCGGATAGCTCCAGATGTCGCGTTCGAGCGCGGCAACCTGACGGCACTCCTCGATGTCCGTCAACGGCCGGATCTGCAACGCCGCTACGCCTCGCCGGCGTGGCTGTGCATGTCAGCCATGCCGAACCGCCTCGCCGTCTGCCCTTCGAAATCGACTTCGATCAGCACGGCCGGCTCGTCGCCAACCACCCACCCGTCGTGGCCAGGTTCGATGGCGACCGCCTGGGGCGCCTTGAACTGCATCGTGCAGCCGTCCGCGTACCGGACGTGCACTTCGCCCTGCAGCAGGAAGCCGATATGAGCGTGCATGCAGTGCTCCGTGCCGACGACCGACTTCATGTCCGTCGACCACCGGAACCCCGGCTTGTAGACGACCCGTTTCACGCGGCCAGCGCCCGCCGGGGACACATCGATCACCACCCCGGCGACTTCCTTGCGCTCCGCCCCTTTTACCGGTGCGAACAGTGGATCGGTCATGGAAAAGGCCCTTTCAACGTGCTGCGTCCTACGTGCTGCGTGCGAACGTGCTCCACGTCCTACGTGCCGACGTGCTCGACGTGCTGACGTGCTCATCGTGCTGCGTGCCACGTGCTACGGGCGCTCCGCAGCCTGCTACAGCAGCGGCAGCAGGTCGCGCAGCGTCGTGATGACGGGCACGTCCGGGGGACATGATACCGGGTTGCCGGAGCGGGAGACGAGGATGGCACGCATCCCCAGCCGGCGGGCGCCGGCGATGTCGTGGTCCAGGCTGTCGCCGACCATCACGGCCTCGTCCGCCGAGGCCCCGGCCTGCGCCAGGGCAGACTGGAAGATGCTGGGATGGGGCTTCATGTAGCCGTGCGCCGCCGAGGAAATGCTGACGGCGAATAGGCCCTCCAGGTCGAAATGCGACTGGAACGACGTCAGGCACCGCTGTGTGTTCGAGATGAGGCCGATGGTCAGTCCCCGCACGTGCAGCTCGCGAATGACGTCACGGACATCGTCGTACAGGGAAAAGTGCTGGCAGGCTCCCCATTCCTCGTAGATGTGCTCAGCCGCCTGAGCGACGCCCGGCCCGGTGCCGCCCATTCGCACGATGATCTCGCGGGTGTAGTCGACGAAGATGCGCGGGTCGTAGAGGCTGCCCGACCGGTCGAGCAGGCTGGACGCGGATGCGACCGCTTGCTGAAAGAGCTCGGGGTCGGTCGTGACGCCGTAACGTGCGCAGAAGTCGCGGTAGCCGGCGCCCTGGAACATCGGGCCCGGGTGAATCAGCGTGAAGTCGACGTCGAAGAAAACCGCGCGCGTTCGACCACGCGGGGTCATCGAGCTCATCCCCGATCGCGGACGGCGAGCTGCCCCCTGCCCGTGGACGCGGCGAGGCCTGGATCGGCGGTCGATGTCTGCCGGGCGAGCGTCTGCGGCCCGGCGATTCCGACCGCGGCGCTGCGGGGATCGAGCGTCTCGGCGGCCGCCGCACGGATCTCGTCGATCGTGACGGTGCGGAGCAGCTCAGGCAGGCGGCGATCGAAATCGAGCCCGAGGCCATACTCCTCGACGGCCTGCAGGAATGAAGCGATGCTCGCATTCGTTTCGAACATCCTGGGGATCGACCCGATCAGGTAGGCGCGCGACTCTTCGACCTCCTTCATCGTCGGTCCCTGGGAAGCGAGCGATGACAGCTCGGTCTCGATCGCGGCTAGCGCCGCCTCGACGTTGGCCGGATCGACGCCAGCCCTGATGAGCAGCGGCGCTTCGCCGTGCGCCGCGTCGAGCGTGCTGAAAGCGTAATACGCCATTCCCTGCCGCTCGCGGATGTTGTCCGCCAGTCGCCCCCCGAGACCGAACTGCCCGAGGATGTTGTTCATCATCCAATAGGCGTAATACCGCGGATCGAGCCGGCGAATGGTGACGAACCCGTACGCAATCTCCGTCTGCGGCTTACCGGGCATCGGGATCAGCGCCTCGCGTCCCCCGGTCCCGCGCGAAGTGGAAGGGATGCCGATGACGTCAGGAGGTTCTGCGGTCCAGTCCTCGAGCTCGAGTCGTGCCCGGTGGACGGCGTGCGATGCGGCAATGTCCCCGACGATTGCCACCGAAAGCGCGCCCGGCCTGCACCGACGCGAGTGGAACGCGGCCAGATCCCCCCGCGAGATGCGCTCGATGCCGGCGGCGGTCCCCTTCGGCGGCAGTCCGTAGGGATGCGGCCGCGTGTAAAGCAGCTCCATGACGGCGTCAACCGCGCGGGCGGCGGGATTGTCGTCCCTCTGTCTCAGAATCGTCTGGGCCTCGGCCCGTCGTTTGGCTATCTCGTCCTCGGGGAACGTCGGCCGCCGCGCCACGTCCGCCACGATTGAGAACACCTCATCGAAGTCGTCGGTCAGGCACGTGCACGAGAGCGTCAGGCTGTGGCGGTTCGTCGACACCGTCAGTGAGACGCCCCGGTCGTCGAGCTGCTCGGCGATGTCACTTCCGCTGCGCTGTTGGGTGCCCCGGTCGATGACCTGTCCGGTGAGATACGAGACGCCCTCGCGATCGACCGGATCGAACATGCTCCCGGCCCGGAACGCCGCGCTAATCGTGACCGAGGGCGTCATCGAGGTCTCCTTGACGATGACGACCGATCCGTTGTCGAGCTCGGAACGAACCGGTAGCAAGCCCCTGGTCCGGGTGGCGCTCATCATGAAGCCTCGATCGGCTGAAACGCGCCAATGGTGAGGGATCCCCGGCGAAGCCGGCGCTCGGCCACATCACGAACGGCAGCGGTTGTCACGGCGTCGATACAACCCTGTAACGCCGGATAGAACTCGGGCCCGACGACCGTTTCGAAGTAGCCGAGCTGATGCGCGATGTTGGTGACGCTGTCGTCCTCGAAGACGATCCGCGCCCGGAGCTGACGCTTCGCGCGGGCAACCTCCGCTTCCGTAATCCCGCCCGAGACGACAGGCTCGAGCGCCGCGAAGACTGCCTCCTCCAGGACTTTCAGCGACACGTCCGCGGTCGCGGTGAAAGACAACGTATAGAGAAACGGATCGGCTGTCGCGAGGAGCGCCCCATTGACCTGCGACGCCAGCCCACGCTCGACGAGCGCCGTGTAGAGCCGCGACTTCCGCTGCGGCGGCGCTACGCGGAAGCTTGACCACAGATTCAGGCCCTTGGCCCCTGTGAGCACGGCATCGAGGACGAGCATCGGAAAGAAGTCCCGATCCGTTGCGGCCGGCGCGTGATACGCAAACTTGAGATAGGCGGTCGTCCCTTCGCGTTGAACCGACACGCGGCGTTCACCAAGCTGTGGGGGCTCCGCGACGCGCAGGCGCTCGGGTCTTCCTCCCGGCTGAATCCCGCCAAAATGCCGCTCGGTCCGCCGCAGCACCTCGTCCGCCTCCACGTCCCCGACGATGACGAGAGTGGCGTTGTCGGGAACGTAGAAGCGGCGGTAATGCTCGTAGAGATCGTCCCGCCTCATCGACTGCAGATCGTGCAGCCAGCCGATCGTCGGGTGGCGGTAGGTGTGGGCGTGAAACGCCGTGGCGGTCACCTCGGTGTCGAGGACCTGCTCCGGATCGTTGTCGCCCCCCTGCAGCTCCGAGATGATGACCGTCCGCTCCGATTCGCACTCGTCGGGATCGAACAGGCTGCTGCTCATCCGCTCCGCTTCGATGAACAGCATCTTGTCGAGCGCGTCGCGTGACGCGGTCTCCAGGTACGTCGTCTGGTCGATCCAGGTGTATCCGTTCCACATCCCTCCGAAACGCTCTACGATCCCCTTCATGTCTTCACGGGGAATCTTCGCGGTCCCCTTGAAGTTCATGTGTTCGACCCAGTGGGACGCGCCCGTGCGGCCGGTGACCTCGTCTCGGGAGCCGACGCCGTACCAGCACCAGACCGAAACGAGGGGCGCCGTGTGAACCTCCTTGATGAGAACCTTGAGACCGTTGGAAAGTCTTTCCGAGCGGAGGGACCGAGATGAAGCCGCGACGCCGGGACGCATAACTCGATTATATCGGCCGGGATCTGCCCATTCTGATTGAATCAATCGCAGATGAGCTGGGTGTCCGGCTGACAACTTGCAACAACGGTGTGAGGGACTGTGGAACTCATCTTTGGTGAAGTGATTTGAGCGGCTGGATTGAAGCTCGACAGGAGGCGACAATGCTCGAAATGTTCAAGAAAGTGAGTATGTTGGCGCTTGTGCTGGGCATAGGGGCGGCATCCGCTTCCTTGAACGCCCAGGTGCAGGCGACGATTGTCCTCAAAGATGGTCAACGGCATACCGGAAGGAACCTCACCTATCGCGTCGACCGGCGTGAGCTGGCGGTGCGAGTGAGTCTGCACGAGGAACCCCGCGTGCCGGTCGGTCAGGTGGCGTACGTGGACTTCGGCGGGACGCCTGATCGCGACATCGAGCTGAGCGGCTCGGAGAACGCCGTCGTCATGCGCGATGGGTCCGTGAACAAAGGCCAGATCATCGAGCTCGGTCACGAGAAGCCGGGTGATGAATCGAGCCCGTTTCTGGTGATCTTCCGGACGACCGCGGGCGAGGAACGGCGGGTGCCGGCCGGTCAGGTGGCGCGCGTGTATTTCTCGGCCCCGCGGGTGGCCACCTCAGGCGACACGGCGGCCCGGCCGGGCCTACCGGATGGCACAGGCGTCGCCGTCCAGGGAACGCAGCAGTGGACGCCGACCGGCCTCGTTGTGCGCCGCGGCGACCCCATGACGATCACAGCCACTGGCGAGGTGCGCCTGAGTAGTGACGCCGCCGACCTCGCGTCCCCTACGGGTTCACGTTCGGGCAAAATGGCGCCAAATGCCCCTCTGCCCAACGTACCTGCCGGGGCTCTGATCGGCCGAATCGGCAATAGCGCACCGTTCGGCATCGGCGACCGGGCGACCATCAACATGCCCGCGAGCGGCCAGCTGTTCCTCGGCATCAACGACGATCACATGGCGGACAACGAAGGCGGCTATCGCGTCACGATCCAGCGGGTCGGCCGATCGCGGTAACAGAAGGCTCGTAGCGAATCCTCGAGGCTGGCGTCCCTACCGGGCGCCAGCCTTTTTCTTCGCGTCATGTCTCTCGACCTCTCGACCTCTCGACCTCAACGTGCAACTGCTGTTTTTTGCGCGTGAAAGACTGCACGATCCTGCCGGAACGCAGACTTGAGCGTGTTCTTCCCGCGCAGCCGGTGTGAAACCGCTCGGGCCGCCCGGTAAAGCGGATTCGGCAATCCTGTGATCGTGCGCACGTCGTCGAACCCGACGCTCCGCAACATGCCACAGACGGCGGGCGGATTCGGGCCCCACCAATTCGTCGGGTCGTTGTTCAGCTCGCGGCCTGGATAGAACGCCATCGCCGGTCGCGCGACACCGACCATGTCGACGACCGTCTCGAGGATGAGGCGGCCCCGCGTCACGGAGGCGACCCGCTCGAGCGCGAGCAGCGGATGTCGCAGGTGGTAGAACACGCCGAGGAACAGGACGAGATCGAAAGTGCCGATCCGCTCAGGCGAGAGATCCATGACGTCGATGTCCATGTCCTCGACGCGCGACTGCAGGGCCTCGCGAGCCAGCCGAAATCCGGCTTTCGTACCCCAGCCGGCATCGTGCCACGAGTAATAATCCGCAGCGACCACCCGGGATGCCCCCCGGCGCTCGCACTCGAACGAGAAGAAGCCGTCCCACGCGCCGATGTCGAGGACGGTCATCCCTTTCAAGGACGAGGGCAGGGCCAGCCTGGCTAGACGGTAGGGGGTGTCGTCCACCCCCGAGGTAATGACCCCGGCGCCAAGGTCGATCGTGTGGTACCAACGGAGCGCGGCAGCGCGGGAACGCAGGTCGCCGTTCGACATCTGCGACCATTCTGAGCCGGGACGGCACGGGCGGACAAATACCGGGCTTTTCGCATCTGAGTGTCCGTGCCCTAAAATGATCGGATATCCATGGCCGACTGGAAGGACACACTCAACCTCCCCCGGACCGAGTTCCCAATGAAGGCGAATCTGCAGACGGCCGAGCCGGAAGCACTCGCCAGATGGGCCGAAATGCGCCTGTATCACCGGATCCGGGAGGCGCGGGCCGGGCGCCCAAAGTTCGTGCTGCACGACGGTCCGCCCTACGCCAACGGACAGATTCACCTCGGGACGGCGCTCAACAAGATTCTCAAGGACTTCGTCGTGAAGTCCCGGACGATGGCGGGTTTCGACTCGCCCTACGTCCCGGGATACGACTGTCACGGACTGCCCATCGAGCTGAAAGTGGACCGCGAGCTCGGGGCGAAGAAGCGCGACTTGAGCCCGGCGGATTTCCGGCGCGCGTGCCGGGCCTACGCCGAACGCTTCATCGGCGTCATGACGGAGGAGTTCCAGCGGCTCGGCGTCTTCGGCGACTGGGAGCACCCCTATCTCACGATGAACTTCAAGTACCAGGCGTCGATCGCTCGCGCGCTGGGCCACTTCGTCGCGCGGGGGCTCGTGTTCAAGGGCAAGAAGCCCGTTCACTGGTGCATCCACTGCCGCACGGCGCTCGCCGAAGCGGAAGTCGAATACGAGGATCACACATCCCCGTCGATCTACGTCGAGTTTCAATTGGATCCCGCCAGCGCCGACGAGCTCGGCGCGCGTGCTCCGGCCCTGCGCGGGAGGGACGTCTCCGTCCTCATCTGGACGACGACCCCCTGGACCATTCCGTCGAACCTGGCGATCGCGTTCCATCCCGAGTTCGACTACGCCGCGTACGAGGTTGATGGCCGGGCCGTGATCGTCGCCGAAGCGCTGGCGCCGGCAGTAGCCGCGGCAACCGGCAAAACGTTCGGTGCTCCGGTTGCGCGGATGAAAGGGGAGCAGCTCGAACACATCCGCTTCCAGCATCCGCTCTACGCCCGCCCGTCTGTCGGTGTGCTCGGCGACTACGTCACGCTCGACGCAGGGACCGGCGCGGTTCATACGGCGCCGGGTCACGGTTCGGACGACTACAACACCGGCGTGCGATACGGCCTGGAAATCTACGCCCCCGTCGGCCCCGGCGGACACTTCCTGGATTCAGTCGAGCTCTTCGGCGGCCAGCGTGTCTTCGACGCGAACCCGAAGATCGAGCAGGCGCTGAAGGAACGCGGCCGGCTGTGGCATCGCGAGGACTTCGCCCACACTTATCCACATTGCTGGCGGTGCCACAATCCGGTGATCTTCCTGGCGACGTCGCAGTGGTTCATCCGCATGGATGGGGACCCGGTGATCGAAGGCAAGACGTTGCGGCAGGCCGGCCTCGATGCCGTGAACGCCGACGTCAAGTGGATTCCCGCCTGGGGCCGCGAACGGATTCAGAACATGCTCGCCTACCGTCCCGACTGGTGCATCTCGCGGCAGCGGGCCTGGGGCGTGCCGATTCCGGCAGTCGACTGCACGAAGTGCGGGGAAGCGATCCTGACCTCCGAGCTCGTCGAACGGGCCGCGAGCGTCTTCGACGAGTATGGCGCCGATGCGTGGTACGAGCGGCCGATCGAGGAGTTCATCCCCGGTGGCCTGACCTGCCCGTCATGTAGCGGCACGACCTTCGAGCGCGAGCGCGACATCCTCGACGTGTGGTTCGACTCGGGATCGAGCCACGAGGCGGTGCTCCCCTTCCGCCCCGAGCTCACCTGGCCGGCGGACATGTATCTCGAAGGCAGCGATCAGCATCGCGGCTGGTTCCAGAGCTCGCTGCTCGTGGGCCTGGGGACGCGCGGGCGGCCGCCGTTCCGCGAAGTCCTGACGCACGGCTTCCTCATCGACGTCGACGGCCGGAAGATGTCGAAGTCGCTCGGCAACACGATTCAGCCCCAGGAAGTCATCAAGGAAAGCGGCGCCGAAACGCTGCGGCTGTGGGTCGCGATGAGCGATTTCCGCGAGGAGCTCCGCGTCGGCAAGCAGATCCTGCAGCGCGTCGTCGAGGCCTATCGCAAGATCAGGAACACGTGTCGCTATCTGCTCGCGAATCTGTACGATTTCGATCCGCAGCGCGATCGGCTGCCGCTCGAGGCGTTGCAGGAAGTCGATCGCTACGCGCTCGCGCGCTACGCGGCGTTCGCCCGTGACGTGCTCGATGCCTACGACGCCTACGACTTCCCCACGATCTTCCAGCGCATCAACCAGCTGACGACCGTGGACCTGTCGGCGTTCTACGCCGACGTCTCCAAGGACCGGCTCTATACGTTCGCCCCGGGATCGCCGGAGCGCCGGTCGGCGCAGACCGCGATGCTGACGATTGCCGACGGCCTCGCGCGCGTGATTGCTCCGATCCTCCCGGTGACGGCCGACGAGATGTGGCGGCATCTGCCCGGCAGGCGCGAAGCGTCCGTCCACCTCGCCGAGTTCCCGCTGCGCCAGTCGATCGACGCGCTGATCGACGCCGCACTCGTCGAGCGCTGGCAGCGCCTGATCGGCATCCGCGACGAGGTCAATCGTGCGCTGGAGGGTGCGAGGCAGGCCAAGACCATCGGCAATTCGCTCGGGGCCCGCGTGGCGCTGCGCGCCGGCGGCGCGACCGCGGCACTGCTCGACCGGTACAACGACGACCTCCCGATGCTGTTCATCGTCTCCCAGGTCACCCTGGAGATCACCGGCTCGACCGAGGATCTGCTGCACATCGACGTCACGCGCGCCGAAGGGCACAAGTGCGCCCGGTGCTGGCGAATAGTGGACGCGATTTCATCCGACCCGGACACCGATGGGCTCTGCGAACGGTGCATCCGCGCCGTGGGGGGACAGCAGGCGGCGTGACAGTGTCGGCCCCCACGCCCACGCCCGCGACCCCGGTGGATGATGCCGCACGAAGCTTCGCGCGGCCAACGGAGATCGTCACGATCCTCGCCGTGCTGATCCTCGATCAGCTGACCAAGCAGATCGTTCGCACGACGCTGCCGCTGCACGATACGGTCAAGGTCATTCCCGGTTTTCTCGACCTCACGCACGTCCAGAACACCGGCGCCGCCTTCGGCCTCCTCAACGCCGCCGATTTTCCGTACAAGCCGGCAGTCATGATCGGCATCGCCGCGATCGCGCTCGTGGCCATCGCCGCCTACGGCGCGCAACTGGGATTTCACGAGCGGCTCGCCCGTTTCGGTCTGGCCTTGATTCTCGGCGGCGCCTTCGGGAATCTCATCGACCGCGCCGCCGTCGGTCACGTGGTGGACTTCGTGGATGTGTACTGGGGCACGTCGCATTTCTGGGCGTTCAACGTGGCCGACGCGGCGATCACGGTCGGCGCCGCGCTCGTCCTGCTGGATATGATCGGTCTCGGTCGACACCATGCATCCCATTCTGTTTGAGATCCGCGGCTTCCCCGTCTACACCTACGGGGTGATGCTGGCGGCCGCCTATCTGCTCGGCCTGCAGTTCGCGCTCGTGCGGGCCCGCTCCCGCGGCCTGAAGCCGGAACGCGTGATGGATCTCGGCATCTGGATCATCGTGAGTGCGCTCGTCGGCGCGAAGCTGCTGCTGCTCGTCGTCGAATGGGACAGCTATACCAGGACGTGGCCCGATCTGCTGACGCTGGTGCGATCGGCTGGCGTGTTCTACGGCGGGCTCATCACCGCGGTCGCGGTCGCGCTGTTCTATCTGTGGCGGCATCGCATGCCGATGTGGTCGGTGACCGACGTGTTCGCGCCCGGGATCGCGCTCGGCCACGTGATCGGGCGGCTCGGCTGCTTCTTCGCGGGCTGTTGTTTCGGCAGGGAAACGTCGGTTCCCTGGGCGGTGACATTCCACAGCGAGTACGCCGCCCGCAACGTCGGCACGCCGATCAACGTGCCGCTGCATCCGACGCAGCTGTACGAGGCCGGCGCCGAGCTGCTGATCCTGGGTCTGCTCCTCCTCACCGAGCGTCGCGGGCGGCCGTTCCCGGGCCGCACATTCTGGGGTTACATGCTGCTCTATGGCATCTCGCGGTTCGTCATCGAGTTCTACCGTGGAGATGCACGCGGCATGGTCGGCACGTTCTCGACGTCGCAGTTCGTCTCGCTGCTCATCATCCCGGTGAGCATCGCGATGCTGATTTATCTCTCGCGGCGCCAGAACCCGGCGCCGACCGCCGCCGCCGGCCGCCGCGCGGCTTGACCCATGGCGCGATTGCCCGCCGGCGCACCGGAGGAGGCGATGCCTGGCTCTTCCGAAGAACTAATCGTCGAGAACGAGCATGACGGGCTGCGGCTGGACCACTTCCTGACCACCGTGCTCTCCGGCCAGTCACGATCGCAGGTTCAGCGGCTGATCAAGGAAGGGCGCGTGAAGGGCCATGCCGGCACGCTGCGCGCGAGCACGCCGGTACGGGCCGGGGAGCGATACGTCGTCGACTTTCCCGAGCTCAAGCCTGCGGTTCCGGAGGCCGAACCGCTTCCGCTCCGGATCGTCTTCGAAGATCCCGACGTCGTCGTCCTCGACAAGCCGGCCGGCATGGTGGTGCATCCCGCCGCCGGGCACGATCGCGGAACCGTGGTCAACGCGCTGCTGCACCACGTCAAGGATCTGAGCGGGATCGGCGGAGAGACGCGCCCGGGAATCGTTCATCGCCTGGACCGCGGCACCTCCGGGCTGATGGTCGTCGCGAAGCACGATCGCGCGCATCAGGAGCTGGCGCGGCAGTTTCACGACCGCGAGGTCGAGAAGGAATACATTGCGCTCGTGTGGGGCGTGGTGCAGCCCGGGAAACGGATCGACGCGCCGATCGGGCGCGATCCCCGGGATCGTCAGAAGATGTCCACGCGCGCCCGTCGCGCGCGCAGCGCGGTCACGCGGGTGACGTTCGCGCGTCATTTCAAGGGGGCCACGCTCATCAAGGTGGCGATCGCCACGGGGCGCACGCACCAGATCCGCGTCCATCTCAGCGCGATCGGCCATCCGATCGTGGGCGATGTCACTTACGGTGGAGTACACCGCAGAGTGGGACAGAATCTGCGTTCCGTGATGCGGCTCGAGCGGCCGTTCCTCCACGCCAGCCGGCTGTGCTTCACCCATCCCGCCGACGGCCGCCGAGTCGACTTCGATTCGCCGCTGCCGCCGGATCTCGAATCGGTGCTGGAGGAGATTGAGGCGCGCGAGGAGGAGTGACCGGCCTCAGCTGGTGAGAAGTATCAGGCCGACGACGGTCTTCATGTCGTTGATCTCGCCTTTTCGCACCATCTCTCGTGCGTCCTTGAGGGTGAACACGCGGACCTCGATGTCCTCGTCCTCATCGAGCTCGGCGGCTTCCGTGGGAACGGACAGCCCTGAGACGCGAAAAAAGAACATCTCCTCATCGCAGTAGCCGGGCGTCGGGAACAACGAGCCGAGCCGGACGATGGTGTCTGGCACCTGTCCGATCTCCTCGTGACACTCGCGGCGCGCCGCCTGCTCCGGCGTCTCGCCTTCGTCCACGCTGCCTGCCGGAAGCTCCCACAACCAGCGATTGACGGCGTAGCGGTACTGGCGGATGAGGATGACGTGACCCGGCTCGGGAACGGGAACGATCACCGCGGAAGGCGGGTGGCGGATGACATCGACCGTCACCTCGCGGCCCTTCGGCATCCGCACGGTGTCGCGGTCGACGTCGAACACTTTGCCGTCGAAAACGCGGCGATGGTCGAGGCGATCGGGATCAGCCATGTTCATTCAGCGAGGCAGCCTGCACGCCCGCCGGCGACGATCCGGTCGGTTACTGCACCGCCTGCTGAATCTCCTCGTCCATCTGCAGGCCCGAGTGCGTCTGGGCCGCCGACGGCGTCAACGCGAGCGCGAGCACTTCCTCCATGTGCTGCACGTAATGGATGGTCAGCTCGCGCCGCAGCTCGTCGGTCAGGTCTTCGTTGATGTTCTTCTCGTTCTGGCGCGGCAGGATCACTTCCGTGATGCCGTGCCGCCGGGCGGCCAGGACTTTCTCCTTGATGCCGCCGACTGGCAGGACTCGGCCCGACAGCGTGATCTCGCCGGTCATCGCGATGTCGCCGCGAACCGGGCGGCCGGTGAGCTCGGACGCGAGCGCGGTGACCATGGTCACACCCGCCGAAGGACCGTCCTTCGGAATGGCGCCCGACGGCACGTGCAGATGAATCTCGGCGTCCTTGTAGAAGTTCGGATCGACGGAGTATCGCGGCGCATTCGCGCGAAACCACGACAGCGCGGTGCGCGCGGATTCCTTCATCACGTCACCGAGATGGCCGGTGAGCGTCAGCGTGCCGCCGCCATGCATCCGCGATCCCTCGACGAACAGCACGTCGCCGCCGGCGGGCGTCCAGGCGAGGCCCACGGCGACGCCGGGATCCTTGGTCCGGTTTTCGATCTCTTCGTCCAGGAAGGTTGGGGCGCCGAGCATCTCCATCACCACCTCGGGGGTGATGACGACGCGCGCTTCGTTGCCTTCGGCGCGGCGGCGCGCCACCTTGCGGCAGAGCGCGCCGATTTCGCGCTCGAGGTTCCGCACGCCGGCCTCGCGGGTGTAGCCGCGGATGACGTTGCGGATCGCCGCTTCCTGGAACTCGACGAACTCCCCGGTCAGCCCGTGATTGACAATCTGCTTTCCGATGAGATGCTCCGTCGCGATCTTCAGCTTCTCTTCCTCGGTGTATCCGGCAAGCTCGAGGACTTCCATACGGTCGCGGAGCGCCGGCGGTACCGGATCGAGGACGTTCGCGGTGGTCAGAAACAGCACTTCTGACAAATCGAACGGAACGTCGAGGTAGTGATCGCGGAACGTGTTGTTCTGTTCCGGGTCCAGAACCTCGAGCAGCGCCGAGGCCGGATCGCCCCTGAAATCGGATCCCAGTTTGTCGATCTCGTCGAGGATGAACACCGGGTTCTTCGACTCGGCCCGCCGCAGGCCCTGGATGACCTGTCCCGGCAGCGCGCCGATGTAGGTGCGGCGATGGCCGCGGATCTCCGCCTCGTCCCGCATGCCGCCGAGGGAAACCCGCACGAACTTGCGGCCGAGCGAGTTCGCGATCGATCGGGCGAGCGACGTCTTCCCCACACCGGGCGGGCCGAGGAAGCAGAGAATCGGCCCCTTCACATCCGGGTTCAGCTTGCGGACGGCGAGGTACTCGAGCACGCGATCCTTGACCTTCTCGAGTCCCGAGTGATCCGCATCCAGGACGTCCTTGGTGCGCTTGAGATCGATTGAGTCTTCGGTGCGTTTCGACCACGGCAGTGCCACGACCCAATCGAGATAGGTTCGCGAGACCGTGTATTCGGCGGCAGCGACCGGCATCTTGGAGAGGCGGTCGAGCTCGCGCAGCGCCTCTTTCTTGACCGCGTCGGGCATCCCCACCGCGTCGATCTTGGCGCGCAGCTCCTCGATCTCCTTGGCCTGCTCGTCCCCTTCGCCGAGCTCCTTCTGAATCGCCTTGAGCTGCTCGCGGAGGAAGTATTCGCGCTGGTTCTTGCCGACCTCCGACTGTACCTGCGACTGAATCTTCGAACCGAGCTCGAGCACCTCGAGCTCCTTGATCAGGATGCGGTTCAGCGAGTCCATCCTCGCGCGGATGTCGAGCGTCGCCAGCACATCCTGCTTGACCGGGGTACCGATGGTCGCGAGGCTGGAAGCAATGAAGTCAGCGAGCTTTCCCGGATCCGTGATGTTCGCGGCGAGCGCCTGCAGATCGTCGGACAGCAGCGGCGACAGCGAGACGACCTGCTGGAAATTGCTCTTGATGTTGCGCTGAAGCGCGTCGATTTCGAGGTGATCTTCCTCGCGGAGCTCTTCCTCGGCGGAGGACACCGCGGCCTTGAGATAGGGACGCGTCTGGGTGATCCGATCGAGCCTGATGCGCGCCAGGCCCTGCACGATCAGTCGCAAGCTGCCGTCCGGCAGCTTGAACATCTTGTGCACGTGGGTGGCGGTGCCGATCGGGTAGAGATCTTCCTGGACCGGCTCTTCAACAGACGCTTCACGCTGGGTGAACACGCCGATCATCCGTCCCGACGTCGTCGCGTCGTCGATCAGGCGGACGGATGCCTCGCGGGCCACGGCCAGCGGCATGAATGAGTTCGGGAACAGCACCGTGTCCCTAAGCGGGAGCACGGGCAGCTCCGCCGGGATGACCAGCGGTCGATCACCGAGCGCGCCGGTTTCGTCAATGACGACCGGCTCGTCCTGATCGCTCATTCCTGCCATAAGCGATCCTCCTCGAGCGGCTGCGTGAAGCGTCCGGCCGCGTTCCATGTGTGTGGGAAAGCCGGCGCGGACTGACCACCGGGAGCGTTGCGCTCCCGGTGGAGCCCGCGAGACTGTAGCACGGGTGGCGTCGGCGGGCAGTCGAGCCCGCAAACCGGGATCAGCTCTGCATGTCCTGGAAGAGAGAGGCGGACCCACGGCGCTGCATCATGCGCTCGCGCTGCTGCGCGACCTCCCGGGCTTCCTCGCAATCCTTGCAGCGAACCGCGAACGGCAGCGCTCGGAGCCGACGCTCGGAGATTTCCTCACCACACTCGAAGCAATAGCCGAATGTCCCTTCCTCCAGACGACGCAGCGCCTCTTCGATCTTGGTCAGCGTCTCGGCCTTCATCTGGATCAGGGCGAACTCGATCTCATCCTGAATGTCCGATTCGGACGTCTCGGCGGCGTCGAGGACCCCGTGCGTGGGGCTGTTCGCCCCCTCGGTTCGCACGTCGCGAATCTTGTCCTGAACGGCGTTCATGATCTCCCGCCGCCGCTCTTCGAGGATGCGCTTCAGCTCGGCGTACCGATCGCGGTTCATCTGCCCACCAGGCGCTTTTTTGACGCTCATATGATTCCGCTCCTTCTTCTTCCGCCAGCCCGCCGAATAATCGCAGGCCGATATGCAATGAACCTGCCACGTAAAAAATCTCGTCAGTCTACACCACTTCAGCTGCCGTAAGAAGCATTACCGTGGGAAATGCGCTGGTGAAAATCTCGAGGCGGGAGGGGAAAGTCAGCAGTAGATCTGACTGTCAGGCTCCTCGCCCCAGGCAGCTTTGTGGTGTCATCTCGTCTCGAACCAACAGTTTACAACCCTGTATCTCCATCAAGAGGGGCGTCTGGCCACGCTACTGATGCTTTAGACGCCGATCCCCCCGGATCTGGTTCGAAGAACCGATCCATCTACCTTGGAGTGTCCAGAGATTACAAATGTGTAGGTGGTGCGCCACAGCGGACCGTGGCCATGGCGCCTCGTTCGAGAGGAGAAAGCCGGAGGGCCTCCGAACTATTGCAGGAACCGTTTTCCGACCGAGCTGTTCGGGACAATCCCCCGCTCGATGAGCTTCTGACTGTCGCGGTGGCTGCCCGTGCGCAACCACTTCTCATAGATTCTGAGGAGGTCATTATTGGAGGTCAGCGTCGTGCGTTCGCTGATATCCGCCAGGACGTCGCTGAACCCCACGAACTTCGATGACAGCTCCGCGAATACCTCACGGAAGGCATCCTCCGCCCGGCTGAGCGAGCCGTACGTGTACTCGCCCATCGACACGTAATAATCGACGTCGATGTGCTGCCGCTTGATGCTGTCCGAGAAGAAGCCGGCGGTGAACAAGGAGAAATCGCCCAGGTTCTTCAGTCGCGTCCGCTGCTCCACTCCTCCGGTCTGCAGAGCTCGCGCAAGCCGTACGGCGAGTGGTTCCCCGTAGTCGACTTCCGACGTGGAGTCGAGCCGTACGGTACTGGCAGAGCAGGTTGACCAGGTAGTACTCCGTCAGATCACCCGCCTGAACGTGCTGCCGGGCCAAGGAGCTCTCGACGAGCTCCTTGAGGTACTCGATAGGGGTTTCCTCGCGCAGGATCGGACGGTCCATAGGGGGCCACCTCCGCATGACGGAACCGTATCAGCTGATGTATATGGGTGCAACTCCCATACCGCTGACCGATCAACGGAATTCTTAAAGAATTTTTCGGAGTCTCGAGCCCGGCTCTGCAGGGGGCAAACTAGGAGGAGACAATTGTGTCAGGCGGCTTGGACCTCCGCCGTGCCCGATGCTATAATTCGATGTTTTGCCGGCCGCGCTCGGCCCTGCGGGCGACACATCACGAGCTGGCAGCACGGATCAGACAATCATGGCCAAGCGTTGCGATATCTGCGGAAAGGGCCCGGTCGTCGGGCGCAACATCAGTCACGCGCACAACGTGACACCTCGCCGGTTCGAGCCGAACCTCCAGCGGGTCCGTGCGCTCGTCAACGGAGGCATCCGGCGACTGCGCGTCTGCACCCGCTGCCTGCGATCCGGCAAGGTCACCAAGGCGGCGTAGCGCGCCATGCGCCAGGCCGTCTCGACTCCCGCGGCCCCAGCCGCAATCGGTCCTTACTCGCAAGCCATCCGGGCAGGTTCCCTGGTCTTCGTCTCGGGACAGATCCCGCTGGATCCTGAGACCGGGAAGTTGATCGAAGGGGACGTCACGCTGCAGACCCACAGGGTCTTCAGAAGTCTCGCGGCCATCCTCGAGGCTGCGGGCAGCTCCCTCGATCGGGTCGTCCGGGCGACCGTCTACCTCGCCGATATGAACGATTTCGCGGCGATGAACGACGTCTACGGGACCTACTTCAGCTCGCCTGCTCCGGCCAGATCCACTGTTCAGGCGGCTCGACTCCCGAAAGACGCCCGCATCGAAATCGACGTCATCGCCGAACTGGCCTGAGCACGCGAGCACGTGCCGGTGCCTACCGGCTTGCGCGCTCGACGTCCACCACTCCTTCGACGCTGCGGAGCGACTTGATCACCTTCTGCAGGTGCTTGACGTCGCTGATCTCCACCGTCATGTCGATCCGCCCCATCTGATCGGTCGTAGTGGCTTCCACGTTGCGGATGTTCGTGTTGATGCCGGCGATCTTCGAGCTCACGTCCGCGAGAATTCCCTTTCGATCCTCGACTTGAATGCTGAGCCTGACGGTGTACGGCGACGGATCCGATCCCTTGTCCCATTCGACATCGATCCGGCGCTCGGGGTCGTAGAGCAGATTGACGACGTTCGGGCAGGTTGCCGAGTGCACTGAGACCCCTTTGCCGCGGGTAATGTAGCCGATGATTTTCTCGCCGCGAATCGGGTTGCAGCAGCGCGCGCGGAAGACCATCAGATCGTCGATCCCTCGAACCTTGATCTTTTCGTCGCCGGTCCCGAGCACGCGGCGGACGACCGAGCTGAGCGCACTCTCCTGCGGCGGCTCCTTCAGCTGCTCCTGCGGCACGAGCTTCGCGAGCACCGCTTTGACCGACAGCCGGCCGTAGGCGATCGCCGTGAAGAGATCGTCGGATTTCTGCAACCCGTACTCGGTCAGCACCGATGCGAACTGTTCGCCCTCGGTGAGGGACTTGACGTTGAGCCCGAATCGCCGCGCTTCCTTGTCGAACAGCTTCCGGCCGAGCTCGAGGCTGCGAACCTTCTCCTCGCCATGGATGAAGTGCTTGATCTTGTTGCGCGCGCGCGACGTAGCGACGAAGTTCAGCCAGTCCCGGCTCGGTTTGTGACCCGGCGTGGTGAGGATTTCGACGATGTCGCCGTTCCGCAGCCGCGTGCGCAGCGGCACGATCTTGCCGTTGACGCGCGCCCCGACACACTGGTGGCCGACATCGGTATGGATCGCGTAGGCGAAATCGACCGGCGTCGCGTCGCGCGGGAGCGCCTTGACCTCGCCCTTCGGTGTGAAGATGTACACCTCCTCCGGGTAGAGCTCGATCTTGAGGTTCTGCAGGAACTCCTGCGGATCGCGAACCTCCTGCTGCCATTCGAGGAGCTGCCGCAGCCAGAGGAAATACTGTTCGTCGCGGTCGGCGCCGACCCGGCCTTCCTTGTACTTCCAGTGAGCGGCGATGCCTTCCTCGGCTATCCGGTGCATTTCGGCGGAGCGGATCTGCACCTCGAACGGAAACCCGCGCTCGCTGACGACGGAGGTGTGCAGCGACTGGTAGCCGTTCGGCCGCGGCATCGCGATGAAGTCCTTGATCCGCCCCGGCACCGGCGCCCACGTCTGGTGAATGATCCCGAGCGTCGCATAACAGTCGCGCACCGACCCGGTGATGATTCGCAGCGCGACCAGGTCGTACACCTGTTCGAGATCGATCTTCTGACGCTTCAGTTTCTGGTGGATGCTGAACAGCCGCTTGATGCGGCCGTCGATCTGGATGACCGGCACCTGCGCCTCGACGAGCTTCGCCGTGATCGTCTTCTTCAGCTCCTCGATCATCCCTTCGGTCGCGCGGCGGCGCGCCTCGACCCGCTGCCGCAGCGACTCGTACGACTTCGGCTCGAGGTACTTGAACGCCAGCTCCTCGAGCTCGTTCTTCACCTTGCTCATCCCGAGGCGGTTGGCAATCGGCGCGTAGATGTCGCGGGTCTCCTGCGCGATCTTCGTCCGCCGCTCTTCCGGCAGATGATGCAGGGTCCGCATGTTGTGCAGCCGGTCGGCGAGCTTCACCAGGATCACCCGGATGTCGTCGACCATCGCCAGGAGCATCTTGCGGAAGTTCTCCGCCTGCCGCTCCTCGCTCGAGGAGAACTGAATCGCGCCGAGTTTGGTGACCCCTTCGACCACGTGCGCGACGTCGACGCCGAACAGCTCCTTGATCCGCTCGATTGGCGTCTGGGTGTCTTCAACGATATCGTGGAGGAGACCAGCGGCGATCGCGACGACGTCTAGCTTCATGTCCGCGAGCTGGTCGGCGACCTCGAGCGGGTGCACCAGGTAGGGCTCGCCGGAATGGCGGACCTGTCCCTTGTGCTCGAACGCTGAAAACACGTACGCGCGCCTCAGCAGCTCGATGTCGGCGTCCGGATTTGAGCTCCGGACCTTTTCGACGAGGTCCTCGAACCGGATCATGAATTCGGTGTCTAACCCTTCCAGGACGATAAGGCCCGGCGAAGTGTCCCATTCCGAGCCTTCGAGATGCGTGAAATCAGCTCATAGGGCAGGTTGACGGCGCGTTTTTTGGTTCACTATACTGACGCGGTTCAGGCGCCCGGCAGTCCTCCCGTCCGTGCCTGCACCATTCTAATACCCACGTTTCAGCGCGCACGTGATTGCGTCCAGCGCGTCGAGGGAGAACATGAAGACCCGTATTCGGACGGTGTCGGTCGCCATGGCAGTAGTTTTCATCGGCCTGAGCGGCGCGACAACCGGTTGTGGTAAGTATTCGTTCAACAATCTCAAGGCCATGAAGGCCTTCAAGGAGGCCAACGACCACTACCGGTCGCAGCGCTGGCGGGAGGCCGCCGAGCGTTACGAGGCCGTCATCGCGGCTCAGCCCAACTTCGAAACCCAGCCGGACTTCCTGGCGGCCTACTTCTTCCTCGGGAACAGCTACGACAATCAGTTCAAGCCGGCCAGGAAGGGGGAGGCGGACAACGACGCCTACATGACCAAGGCCATCGAAAACTACACGGTGGCCGCCCAGCGGGCGAAAGATCCCCTCATCAAGCGGCGCTCGCTCGAATACCTGGTGGCCGCCTATGCCTCGGACAAGCTGAACGACCCGGCCCAGGCCGAACCTGTCGTCCGCAAGATGATCGAGATGGATCCGAGCGAGCCGACGGCGTATTTCCAGTTGTCCAAGATCAACGAGGATGCCGGCCTCTATGAAGACGCTGAGGCGGCCCTGTTGAAAGCCCGCGACGCCCGCCCGACAGACCCGGCCGTTTTCAACGCGATCGCCGGGTACTACAACCGCCAGGGTGAATTCGACAAGGCGATGGAGGCCTTCCAGAAGGCCGCCGAGCTCGAGCCGAACAACCCGCAGGGCTACCATCTGATCGGCAGCTTCTATCAGGAGAAGGCCGCCAAGGACTTCAGCCTCAACGAAGCCCAGAAGCGCGATTTCGTCACCAAGGGCATCGCTGCCGAAGACAAGGCCCTTCAGCTGAATCCGAACTACATCGACGCGCTCGTCTACAAGAACATCCTGCTCCGCCAGGCGGCCAACCTCGAAAAGGACCGCGACAAGCAGCAGGCGTATATCAAGCAGGCGGACGAGCTCCGCAACAAAGCCATGGGGCTGCAGAAGACCGGCGGGAAGCCCTCCGGGCAGCCCTCCGGGCAGTAGGCAGCGGCAACACGAGCCACAAACAGAAAGGGCGGCATCCCCCCACGGGGTGCCGCCCTTTTTTTGTCCGGCAGGTGGTGGTTACAGCGTCTCAGTTCGTGGAGCTGTCACCGCGCCGCATGCCCTCGGTCACGATTCCGACCTTTTCGACACCGGCGCCCTTCGCGGCATCGATGACCGCGATGACGTCCTTGTACTTCAGGCTGGGGTCGCCGATGATGAACATCGTTTTCTCTTTGCGGCCCTCGAAGGTCGTCCGCAGGAACTCCTGCAGCCCGTCGATCGCGACCACCTGCTTGTTGACCGAAATCGATCGATCGGCGGTGATGTCGAGCACGATCTGATTGGGATCGACTGCCTGCGCCGCCGACTTCGTCTCGAGCGGCAGGTTGACGTCGACGCCCTTCTGGGTCAGCGGAAGAGCAGCCATGAAGATGATCAGCAGCACGAGCAGGACGTCGATCAGGGGCGTGACGTTCATGTCCGCACTGGCGTGCGGCGTCTCGCCCTTGACGACGGTTTCCGCGCCGAAGTGTTTGTGCGCGTGAGCCATCACTTGCCTCCCGGCGTCGTCGGCTGTCTCGTCTTCGGATCGGTGATGAGGCCGATGTCCTCGATCCCGACCTTACGCAGATCGTCCATCGCCGCCATGACCGCCGAGTAGCTGGCGTCCTGATCGGCCTTGATCAGGACGATTCGCTCGGTCTTGTCCTCGAGCGCGGCCTTCACGCGATCGGCCATGGTGCCCCGGTCGACTTCGATGCTGTTGACGTAGAACTTGTCGTTGCGATCGACCGCGAGCACGGTCTGGTCCTGCGTCTCCGGCTTCTGCACCGTATTGTCGGCGAGCGGCAGGGTCACGGGGACCCCCTTCTGCAGCATTGGCGCGATCAACATCATGATGATGAGGAGCACCAGCATGACGTCGACGAGCGGCGTCACGTTGATGTCGGCGTTCAGGCCTCCTCGGCTTCCAACATTCATCGCCATGGGGTTGACTCCTTAGTGCGGTGACCCGGCGTTGCCTACGTCGTCTTCTTGATGAAGTAGTCGACCAGCTCGGATGACGAGTTGTCCATTTCGACGTTGAAGTACTCGATGCGGCCGGTCAGGTAGTTGTAGAACCACACCGCGGGAATGGCGACGACCAGGCCGAGCGCGGTTTCGACGAGCGCTTCCGAGATACCGGCGGAGACGGCGCCGAGACCGCCGGAGCCGGTGGCGGCAATGCCCTGGAACGCGGTGATGATGCCGACGACCGTGCCAAGCAGTCCGACGAACGGCGCCGTCGAACCGATGGTGGCGAGCGAGGCGACGCCCTTCTTCAGGTCGTTCGCGGTCAGCGCGGAGGCACGCTGAATCGCGCGGCGGACCGTATCCACCAGATCTTCACGGCTCAGGTTTGCGCCGGTTTCCTGCTGGAACTGGTATTCCTGCAACCCGGCAAGGACGACCTTGGCGAGATGGCTGTAGCGATAGTTCTTCGAGGACGAGATGGCAATGGCGTCTTTGAGCCGGCCTTCTTTCAGATGCTTGGCCACCTGCGGTGCGTAGAGCTTCGACTGCTTCCGCGCCTGGGTGAACGTATAGATCCGTTCGATCGCGACGCCGAACGAGATCATCGACATGATGATCAGAATCACGCCGATGCTCTTCGCGACGAAGCCCATCTGCTCCCACATGTGCATCAAGTCCATTGCGCCACTCCTCCGGCCTGGACAACTCCAGGGAAAATTGCACGCTTGTTCGAACAAACGGCGGGGCCCATGAGCCCCGCCCTTCAATGTCGAGCCGGCACATCGATCGCCGCGGCCGCGCGGGCGTCGATGCGCTGCAGGCTCACTGCAGCGTAAAGTTCACCGTGACGGTCATGATGACCGGGACCGGGACGCCGTTGAGCAGCGTTGGCGTGAACTGCCACTGCTTGACTGCATCGAGCGCCGCCTGGTCCAGGAGCGGGATCGACCGCAGAACTTTTGCATCTTTGACCCGGCCGTCCGGACCGATCGTCGCCTCGATGATTACGACGCCCTGCACGCGCGCCGATTGCGCGATGGGCGGGTAGACCGGGTTGACGTTGCGGACCTTGGTCGGGGCCTTGATGTTGCCGCCGACGCGAACTGGCTGCGTCGGTGGCGGGGGCGGCGGGGGCGGCGCGGCCGGCAGACCGCCGACGACGCCTCCAATAGTCCCACCCGGGATGCCACCCTCGACACCTCCGGGAACACCCTCGGCCACGCCGGTCGTCGGCGGGAGCTCACGGGCTATTTCTTTTGGCGCCTCGGTCGGCGCCACATTCGGATTGGCCGGGGTGGGCGGAGTGACCTTGGGTGGCGCCGCCGCGGCCGGAGGCGGCGGCGGGGGTGGTGGTGGCGGCGGTGGTGGGGCCGCGAACGCCATCATGCTCTGCGGCGTGGGCAGCACGTCGGTGGCCATCAAGCGGAATGATGATCACCGCACCGAACAGCACCACATGCGCGAGGATCGACAAGGGCACCGTGTACCACTTCTGCGACCCGAGTTTTATTGACGTCTCGACGACGTCGCCGAACATCTCACGCGGCACGGCTCAGCCCTCCTCGCGTCCGAACGCCCCGCAACACCGCAAAATATGGGTGGTTGCAAGACGCGAATTATAGTCAGACGCAAAAACCAGTGTCAACGAACCTTCCATGCCGTAATAGACACCGGAAACGGGCAGATGGCCCGGGTTCCGAGGCCACGTTTCTCCCGTCCCCGGGAGACTTCAGGCGCGCTCCCGCACGATTCGCATCCTGTAGAACGAACGCCAGACGAATACGACTGAGCCAATAAAGAACACTCCAGCCAGAATCAGTCCGGTCTGACTGCCGTACTGTGCTGCAAGCTGCACGCCCAGCTCCACCGCCAGCAGCCCGAACAGCGTCGTGAACTTGATGACCGGATTCATTGCCACGGACGAGGTGTCCTTGAACGGGTCGCCGACGGTGTCACCAACGACCGTCGCGGCATGTAACGGCGAACCCTTCTCCTTGAGCTCTACCTCGACAATCTTCTTCGCGTTGTCCCAGGCGCCCCCGGCGTTCGCCATGAAGATCGCCTGGTAGAGACCGAATAACGCGATCGACACCAGGTAGCCGACGAAAAAGTAGGGCTCGAGAAAGGCGAACGCAAGCGTGGCGAAAAATACGCCCAGGAAGATATTGAACATGCCGCCGCTGGGCGTACTGGGTGCAGATCTCGACGACCTTCTTGCTGTCCGCCACCGAGGCCTTCTCGACGCCGTCCAGCTTGATGTTGGCCTTGATGAACTCGACCGCGCGGTAGGCGCCGGTCGTGACCGCCTGGGTCGAGGCGCCGGTGAACCAGTAGATCATGGCGCCGCCGGTGATCAGCCCGAGCAGGAACGGCGGGTGCAGCAGCGACAGCTTGTCGAGATTCTGGGTCAGGCCGTGAGTCAGCATCACGATGATCGAGAAGATCATCGTCGTCGCGCCAACGACGGCGGTGCCGATCAGCACGGGCTTGGCGGTGGCCTTGAACGTGTTCCCCGCTCCGTCGTTCTCCTCGAGCAGATGCTTGGCGCGCTCGAAGTTGACGTCGAAGCCGAACTCCTTCTTGATTTCCTGCTTGATGTTCGGCAGGGTCTCGATGACCGACAGCTCGTAGACCGACTGCGCATTGTCGGTCACCGGTCCGTACGAATCGACGGCGATCGTCACCGGTCCCATGCCGAGGAAGCCGAACGCGACGAGACCGAACGCGAACACGGCGGGGGCGATCATCAGCGGCGCCTCCGAGGTTCCCGCCAGGCCCAGTGTGCTGACTCCGTACGCCGCGGCCATCAGCGCCACGATCACGAGTCCGAGCCAGTAGCTCGAGAAGTTCCCGGCGACGAAGCCGGACAGGATGTTGAGCGACGCGCCGCCTTCGCGGGAGGAGGTCACGACCTCACGGACGTGGCCGGATTCGGTCGACGTGAAGATCTTCACCAGTTCAGGAATGATCGCCCCGGCGAGGGTGCCGCAGCTGATGATGGTCGAAAGCTTCCACCACAGCGACGGATCGCCATTGAGGTTGGGAATCAGCCAGAACGAGACGATGTAGGTGAGCGCGACCGACACCAGGGACGTGAGCCAGACCAGGCGCGTCAGCGGCGACTCGAAGTTCATCGTCGTGGCAGTGCCGTAGCTCGCCTTGGCCCATGCCTCGTTGATCAGATAGGACATCCCGCTGGCGATGATCATCATGACGCGCATCACGAAGATCCACACCAGCAGCTGCACCTGGATGGTCGGGCTCGACACCGCCACCAGGATGAACGAGATCAGCGCGACGCCGGTGACGCCGTAGGTCTCGAATCCGTCGGCGCTGGGGCCGACCGAGTCGCCGGCATTGTCGCCGGTGCAGTCGGCGATCACGCCCGGATTGCGCGCGTCGTCTTCCTTGATGTTGAAGACGATCTTCATCAGATCCGCGCCGATGTCGGCGATCTTGGTGAAGATGCCGCCGGCGATTCTGAGCACCGCGGCGCCGAGCGACTCGCCGATGGCGAAGCCGATGAAGCAGTTGCCGGCGTAGTCGCCGGGAATGAACAGCAGGATGCAGAGCATCAGCAGGAGCTCGACGCTGATGAGCAGCATGCCGATGCTCATGCCGGCGCTGAGCGGGATCGTGTAGATCGGATAGGGCATGCCGCGCAGCCCGGCGAACGCGGCTCGCGAGTTCGCGAACGTGTTGACCCGGATGCCGAACCAGGCGACGCCATAGCTCCCGGCAATGCCGATCAGGCTGAACAGCAGGATCACGGCGACCTTGAACGCCGCGAAGTGCTGCAGCACGCCGAAATAGAACACCATGATCACGCCGATAAAGAGCTCGAGGATCAGGATGAATTTGCCCTGGGTCACGAGATACGTCTTGCAGGTCTCGTAAATCAGCTCGGAGATCTCCTGCATCGAGCGGTGCACGGGGAGGTTCTTGAGCCGCATGAAGATGACCATCCCGAACGCCAGGCCGAGCACGCAGACTCCGAGACCGACCATGAGGAGCGTGCGTCCGTTGATCCCTTGGAAGTCGACCTGGCCAAGATCGGGCAGCACGAGGTTCGCCTCGCCGCCGGCATGACGCACCGGCTCCGGTTGCGCCGCGGCAGCAGGCGGCTGGGCGGCGATGGCCGCACTTCCGAGCGACAGCAGTAACGCGACGAGCATTCCCACGAAGCAACTCGGACGTGTGCGCAGCATCGGCAGCATTGGTCTCCTCAGAAACACTCGCGACGGCCGGACAAAAGAGCCCTGAATCGTACTATAGATGTCGACAAAACACGGCGTCGGCCGCGATGGAATCGCCCCTCGCCCACCGAGCCGGTCAGACCCGGAAATCCGCCACGCGATCGTCGCCGCGCCGGACCCGCAGACGGCTCGACAGCGCAACGCCGCCGGTCAGAAAAATTCGAATCCCCTGCTCGACCGTGATGTCGGGAAATGACGCCTTGTCGCGCGGACAAATGATGACGTCTCCGAGATACAAGTGATTCGTGGGCACATAGACCGCGACGAACGGCTCCGCCCCGCCGCCGCGATCGACCGTGAACTCCTTCGTCAGGAACCCGAGGAAGAACCCGCCGCCGCTGTCCTCGACGAGCGCCACGCGCTTGAATCCGTACTCGTTGTCGGGCGAGAACGCCACAACCAGCTGCTTCACGGGCGAGTAGATGGTCCGGAAGACCGGCACCTTCAGGAGGTAGCCCTCGGTCCGCTGGAGCAGGCGCTTGCCGAGCACATTGGTGGCGAGCGCCCCCACGAGCAGCACGACCAGCGCGGTCGTGAGAATACCCAGGCCGGGGACGTGGATCGGCGTCGACCCGTCAGCGCTCAGCCGCTCCAGCCAGGCGTCGTAGAAGGGCCCGACGAACCCGTCGATCAGCCTGAAAATCCACACGAACGCCGCGACGCTGATCACCAGCGGCACGGTCACGAAGAACCCGGCGATGAAGCTCCGACGGATCCAGTTGATCAGTGCCGCCACAGCCACACCAGCGTCGCCGCGGCGAGTGCCAGACGATAGAAAGCGAAGACATCGAGCTTGTGACCGGCCAGGAACCGCAGGAAATACTTGATCGTCAGGTAGCCGACGGCGCCCGAGACCACGATGCCGACGAGGAACATGGCAGCGACCTCGCTGGTGACCTGCAGGTGAGCCAGCTCGAGGGCCTCTTTCCCGGCGGCCGCCAGCGTAGCCGGAATCGCCAGCAGGAACGTGAATCGCGCGGCCGCGTCCCGTCGCACGCCGAGGAACATCCCCATCGCAATCGTCGAGCCCGAGCGTGACATGCCGGGAATCAGCGCCGCTGCCTGGGCGCAGCCGATCAGAATCGCGTCGCGCCATCCGATCGACGCCTCCGAACGGGTGCGCGGCCCGAGGCGCTCGGCGACGAGCATGGCGATCGCGCCAACCGTCAACGCCCCGGCTGCGACCGAAGGCTGCCGCAGCGCCTCTTCGATCCGATCCGTGAAGAGCAGTCCCACGACGATGATGGGCGCCGTGCCGGCGGCAATCAACTGCAGGAGCCGCCCCGCGTCAGACGGCGCGGTCGACACCGCCGTCGGCAGCGCCCGCACCATCGCCAGGATGTCGGCGCGGAAGAACGCGAGGATCGCCGCCAGCGTGCCGATGTGCAGCGCCACGTCGAACGCCAGGCCGAGCGCCGGCGGCGTTTCCCAGCCAAAGAAGGCACGCGCGAGAATCAGGTGGGCCGAGCTCGAGACCGGAAGGAATTCCGTGATTCCCTGAATGATCCCGAGCAGTACCGCAGCCGGAAAGTGCACCGAGCGCCGGCGTCAGGAGGCGCGGCGGCGGCCGGATTTACGCGACTCAGGCGCTGGCGCGGCTGGAGCGGCTGTCGGTGCGGCAGCCTGCCTGCCGCTCAGCATGATCGCGATGGACGGCGCGATGAACCAGCCCGAGTACATCGTCGCCAGCGTGCCGACCAGCATCGTGAATGCGAAACCTTGCAGCACGTCGCCGCCGAAGAGGTAAAGCGCGAGAACCGACAGGAAGACCGTGCCTGAGGTGATCACCGTCCGCGCGAGCGTCTGGTTGATGCTGTTGTTGATGACTTTATCGAGCGGCTCCCGTCGCGCGTGGCGCGTGTTCTCCCGCACCCGGTCGAAGATCACGATCATGTCGTTGACGGAGTAGCCGACCATCGTCAGCATCGCGGCGATGATGTTGAGCGAGAGCTCGTAACGGAAAAAGACGAGGAATGCCAGCGTCATCAGGATGTCGTGGAACGTGGCGATGACCGATCCGACGGCGAAGCTCAGACGGAACCGCATTGCGATGTACCCGGTGATCGCAATGAGCGAGGCGACGGTGGCCCAGACGCCTTTGCGCTGCAGATCCCGTCCGACCGCCGGCCCGACGATTTCGGTGCTGCGCACCTCGAACGGCCCCAGCCCGGCCTTCTCGACCGCCGCCAGCACGGCCTGCGCCCCCTCTCCAAGCGCGGCGCCCTGCTCGGCACCTTCGCGCTGCGGGAGCCGAACCAGGATCTGGTGATCCGCCGGCGCGCCGTAGGTCTGGACAGCCTCGTCGCCCGGCAGCGGCTCGACCGCCGCCCGCACGGCTTCCTCACTCGTCGGCTTCTGGAAGTCGAGGACGACAATCGTGCCGCCTGAGAAGTCGACGCCGAGCGGCAGTCCGCGCACGGCCATCAGCGCGAAGCCGGCGAGAATCACCAGGGAAGAGAGCACGATGGCGTGCCACCGCCAGCGGATGAAATCGAAGTTCGGATGCTTGAAGAGGTTCATGATGCTGCCTGACCCTAGATGCTGAGCGTCGCCGACTGACGCCGGGACAGAACGGTCTCAAATATGGTCCGCGAAACGAAGACGGCTGTGAAGACGTTGGCGAGCAGACCGAAGAACAGGGTCGTCGCGAAGCCGCGAATCGGTCCGGTGCCGAAGTTGAACAGAATGCCTGCGCCGATCATCGATGCGACGTGGGTGTCGAGGATGGTCAGGAACACGCGGTCGAATCCCGCGTTGACGGCGGCGCGGACACCGCGGCCCGCCGCCAGTTCTTCCTTGATGCGCTCGAAGATCAGGACGTTGGAATCGACGCCCATGCCGATCGTGAGGATGAAGCCGGCAATGCCAGGCAGCGTCATCACTGCCTCGACGTACGCCATGAACCCCAGCAGGATCACCAGGTTGACGACCACGCTGACAATGGCATTGATCCCCGACAGCTTGTAATAGACGAGCATGAAGACGCCGACGAGGACGAGCCCGACGAGCGACGCGGTGATGCCTGCTCGGATCGAGTCGGCGCCGAGCGAAGGGCCGACTACGCGCTCTTCGAGATAGCTCATCGACGCGGGGAGCGCACCGGAGTTCAGGATGAGCGCCAGGTCGGCAACTTCCTGCGCGGTGAAGCTGCCCGAGATCCGTCCCTCGTCCCTGATCTGGCCTTCGATGCGCGGTGCCGACTGCACGCGATTGTCGAGCACGATCGCGAGGAACTTGCCAATATTCTCGCCCGTGGCCTTGGCGAACTTGCCGGCGCCGTTCCGCGTCAGCGAAAAGCCCACGGCCGGGCGCCCGTTTTCGTCGAGCGAAGGGCGCGCGTTGCGCAGATCCTGGCCGGTGACGACGGCGGTCTTTTTCAGCAGATAGTACGACGTCCCGGCGTCAGCACCTTGCGAAACGCCGGTCAATACTTCCATGTCATCGGGCACCTTGCCGCTATGCGCCTGCAACAGCGCTTCCTGCGTCGCGGACGGGCCGACCTCGACCATCTTGAACTGCAGCTGCGCGGTCGAGCGAATGATCTCCTTGGCCCGGGCGACGTCGGTGACGCCGGGCAGCTGCACCAGAATCTGATCCCCGTCGGATCCATGTCGGGCGATGCTCGGCTCGGTGACGCCCAGCTCGTTGACGCGCCGATCGATAGTGTCCTGCGCCTGCAGCACCGCCTGCTCGCGCATCTGTTGGGCAATGTTCGGCCGCATCGTGAACTCGTAGGTGCCGCCCGCACCCGGATTGCGGTCGTAGCTCGCGCTCATGACCTCGTCCGCCGCCCGGCGGAACTCCGCGTCACGGTCCTGGGGTACTGCCTCGACCCGCAACGTGGTCGGCGACGGAACCGTGATTGACTTGACGGTCACGCCCGCCGTCTGCAGCCGCTCGCGCAGTTGCTCGCCGGTCGTCATCGTCGACGTCCGGATCGCCTCGTCCGTGTGCACCCGCATCACCAGGTGGACGCCGCCGCGCAGATCGAGTCCCAGCTTCAACTGCTTGGCTTTGAGAAAGCCCGGAGCGGGCAGGTTGTACTGGTTGGCGAGGATCGGGTAGACGCCAAGTGCAAAAAAGACGACGAACACGCCGATGACGGTCAGAATCTTCCAGCGAATGTTTTTCATGATGCCCTACAGGCTGCTGCCCTCCGTGACGACGGGATCCTGCCCCTGATACCCCGCGACGGCGTGACGCGCGACTTCGATCCGCACCTTGTCGGCGATCTGCAGTTGCACGGTCTTGTCACTAACGCGAGAAATGACGCCATAGATGCCGCTCGTCGTGATGACCTTGTCATTCACCTTGAGCGACTCCTGAAAGGCCTGGACCTTCTTCTGCCGGCGCTGCATGGGGAGCAGAATCAGGAAGTAGAAGATAGCCAGGATCATCGCGAACGGCAGGAACTGCAGCAGTCCAGAAGACTGACCCGACCCTGACATCGCGAGAACGAGGGGCACGACGAACGTCTGATCCATTCAGTATCGGAATCGGCGTGAGAAGGTTTGATGGAACTCCGCCCGGAGTTTTTCAAACGTGCCGAACACTATAGCCTCCCTAATCCGACGCATTGTGTCAAGGTAAAAGTGTAGATTATGCAACGAGTTGAGGGTAGAGGCGGTCATTTCCCCGGCCATGTACAGGTGCCTCAAATACGACCTCGAAAAGTGCCGGCACGTGTAGCAGGAGCAGTTCGGATCGGGCGGCGCCGGATCCTCGGCAAACCGCGCATTCTTGATCGCCAGCGGCCCGAGGCTCGTCAGGAACTGCCCATTGCGCGCGTTCCTCGTCGGCAGGACGCAATCGAACATGTCGATGCCCCGGGCGACACACTCGAACAGGTCGTCTGGCATCCCGCTCCCCATGAGGTATCGAGGCTTGTCCGAGGGCAGCAGGGCCGCTGTGTGAGACACGACGTCGTACATGACCTCGGGCAGTTCCCCTACGCTGAGCCCGCCAATGGCATAGGCCTCGAACCCGATCTCGACGGTCGCCTGCACGCTCTCGGTGCGTAGATCGGGAAACGTCCCCCCCTGCACGATGCCGAATTGGGCCTGGCCCGCATTCGTAACGACGAGCGGTCCCGGATCGCTCCGCAACGCGCACAACCGCGCCCGGCACCGGCGCGCCCACCGGACCGACCGTTCCATCGCCTGCCTGGCGGTCTCGGCGGTGGCGGGCGTCGCGATGCATTCATCGAGCACCATCGCGATGTCCGACCCGAGCTGGGCTTGGATGTCGGTGGCGAGCTCGGGCGTCAGCAAATGAAGCGAGCCATCGAGATGGGATCGAAACTCCGCTCCCGACTCGCCGACGTTTCGCATCGCGGCCAGGCTGAACACCTGATATCCCCCGCTGTCCGTCAGGATCGGTCGCTGCCAGCCGATGAAGCGATGCAGCCCACCAGCCCGAGCAATCAGGTCCGCGCCCGGCCGAAGGAAGAGGTGATAGGTGTTGCCGAGAATGATGTCGGCGCCGAGATCCTCGAGGTCGCGATGGGTGATCGCCTTGACCGCGCCTCGCGTGCCGACTGGCATGAAGGCCGGCGTCTGGACGACGCCATGCGGCGTCCGCAGCTCACCGCGGCGCGCGACGCCATCGCGATGCGTGATGCGGAAGTTGAAGGCGCCGACGGTCATGCCCCATTGTTGCCCGACTGATGGGTCACCTCCTGTATTCTTGTCGTGTGAAGCGGCTTCGAGTTGGTGTGTTGTACGGCGGGCGGTCCGGCGAACACGAAGTGTCGCTCGCGTCGGCGGCCGCGGTCTTCGCGCACCTCGACAAAAAGCGCTACGAGCCGGTGCCGATCCGGATCGAGAAGGATGGGCGCTGGTGCCTGGCCGATCGGCCTCCGACGGCCATGTCCGCGGGCGACGTGATCGAACAGGCGCGGCTCGACGCAGCCCGTCCGCTGCGCAGCGGCCGCGAAGTGCACATGATTGCGCGGCCCGGCGAGGAGACCGTCCTCTCGATCGACCGCAGTCAGGGCCGGTCTGACGAGCTTGGCCGCGCCACGGTCACCGGCCTCAACCTCGACGCGATCTTTCCCGTCCTGCACGGACCTTACGGCGAAGACGGCACGATCCAGGGCCTGCTGGAGCTCGCGAACGTTCCATATGTCGGCGCCGGCGTGCTCGCTTCAGCGGTGGGCATGGACAAGGCGGCAATGAAGCTGGTCTTCGCGGCGCACGGACTCCCCGTCGGTCCGTACCGGGTCGTCCTGCGTCACGAGTGGGAGGCGGGCCGCGCGGCCACGCTCCAGATGCTCGAATCGGCGCTCGGATGGCCGATGTTCGTCAAACCGGCGAACCTCGGATCGAGCGTCGGCATCTCGAAGGCGAAGGAGACCGAGGGTCTGGCCAAGGCGATCGATCTCGCCGGCTCGTTCGATCGCAAAGTCGTCGTCGAGGCGGCGGTGCCGGAGGCGCGCGAGATCGAGTGCGGTGTCCTCGGCAACGATCATCCCGAAGCGTCGGTTGCCGGCGAAGTCATTCCGTCGCGCGAGTTCTACGACTACGAAGCGAAGTACATGGACGATCGATCGCAGGTCGTGATCCCCGCCGATCTCGACGCCGCCATCGCCGAAGAGATTCGCCGGCTCTCGATCGCGGCGTTCCGCGCCATCGACGGCGCCGGGATGGCCCGCGTCGACTTTCTCCTCGCGCGGCAGACCGGCGCCATTTTCGTCAACGAGGTCAATACGATCCCGGGCTTCACGACGATCAGCATGTATTCGAAGCTCTGGGCAGCGAGCGGCGTCACCTACTCGACGCTGCTCGACCGGCTGATCAGTCTCGCGCTCGAGCGGCACGCCGAAAAACAGCAATTCCGCACCAGCCTCACATGAACGCGCGGCGCCACGTGCCCGTGCTCGCCGTTCTTGCCGCACTGCTCTGGTCGACCGGGCCCACGGTGTCCGCCAGCCAGGAGTCCAGCCGGCGCTCGACGCCGGCGCTGCCGCCGCGCTACGAGTTGCGGGGTGAAGAGAGCCTCGTTCGCATCTACGAATTCATCCTCGAAGCCCGCTTCGACCAGGTCGAGGCGGAGCTGCGCCGCGCGTGCGGACCGGCACCGCCCGAGGCCTGCAACGTGCTCGAGGCAACGGCACTGTGGTGGCGCATTCAGCTCGATCCCGAGAATCGCGATCTCGACGCAGCGTTCTCGGCCTCGGTCGAGCGCGCGATCCGGACGACGGAAGCGTGGACTGAGCGCAGTCCGCAGGACGCGGAAGCCTGGTTCTATCTGGGCGGAGCGTACGGCGCACGGGTGCAGTGGCGCGTGCTTCGCGGCGAAAAGCTCGCGGCGGCGCGCGACGGCAAACAGATCAAGCAGGCGCTCGAACGCTCGATCGCGCTGGAGCCTGGTCTGGACGACGCGTACTTCGGGTTGGGGATGTACAAGGTACTACGCCGATGTCGCACCGGCGGCGGCCAGGATTCTCAGATTCCTGCTGCTCCTTCCCGGCGGCGATCGCGACGAAGGCCTTCGCGAAATGCTCCGCGCCCGCGGGCGCGGCCGGCTGATGCAGGGGGAGGCCGACTATCAGCTGCACATCATCTACCTCTGGTACGAGCAACAGCCGCGCCGCGCCTTGGAGCTGCTGCACGCCCTTCAGGCTCGATACCCGGCGAATCCGCTGTATCTGGCGCAGATCGCGCACATTCAGGAAGTGTACGAGCACGACATCATGGCGAGCCTGGAGACGTGGCGAACGCTCCTGGCCGCCGCGCGCGAGCAGCGCGCGAACAACGCCAGCCTGGCCGAAGTTCAGGCCCGACTCGGGGCCGCGCGGATGCTCGAGTCGGTCTATCTCACCGACGACGCGGTCGAGCACTTGCGGGCGGTGACCGCGATGAAGCCGCAGGTCCCCCATTCGTCGCTCGCGCTGGCCCATTTGAAGCTCGGCGAGGCGCACGATCGGCTCGGCGCCCGTGCCGCCGCGGTCACCGCGTACAAGTTGGCGGTGTCCTCCGTGCCGCCGCTCGATCCACACGACGTGCGGGGACAGGCGCACGATCGCCTCCGGCGCGCGCCTGATGCGAAGCGTGCCGAGGGCTATCGCCTGTCGCTCGACGGCTGGCGTCGCCTCGAGCGCAACGACCTGCCGGGCGCGACGGCCGCGTTGGAGCGGGCGATCGCGCTCGATCCCGACGATCCGGTCGCGCGCTACCGCTATGGCCGCGTGCTCCAGGCGCGCCGCGACGATCTCGCGTCGCTCGCGCAGTACGACTTGACGATCCGTCAGGCGCGCAGCTGTCCCGCGCCGGTGCTCGGGAACGCCCACCTCGAATCGGCCCGCCTGCACGAACGCTTTGGCCACGCCGACGACGCGATCTCCCACTACAAGATCGCGGCATTGCTGTTTGGCGCCGCCGCCGATACGCGCGCCGCAGCGGCTCGCGCGCTCGCGCGTCTCGGACGCTCGCTGAGTCCACGCTCGCGCGCCCTCGCGCCGGCGCGGAAGCGGCGCTGAATGCACGTTTTCCCTCGTTCTCACGTCGTTCTCACCAACTTGACAACACGATTGGTTTGGGCTTGTGCGCCTACAGCTTTCGCGGTGGACGTCCGACAACTTCTTTGTGCGTGTTTTTGACAAAGTGATGCAGTTTGTGCTTGACACTCGATTCTTCTCACCCGTAATCTACATCTCGTATGAGGGTGGTCCGCTCAGCCCACCTGTTGTACCCCAGGGACGTCAGTTAACAGCTGAGCTGCCACATTCCAAGGAGGAATAATGGCGAAGAAAAAGGCAGGCGGCGCGAAGAAGACGGCTAAGGGCGGAAAGAAGCGCTAGACGCCGCTGAACCGTAAGGGGGTGCAGCCGCAGAGCATGGCCACCCCCACTTTTCTGGAGCGGCTCTCCCGTCTCCCCCGCGCCGAGGTCAGATGACGGCGCGGACTCCGGGACCCGCGGGAGTTAACCCAAAGAAGCGAGGGCACCGACACGCGCGGGCCGACGTGCCAGACGGCAGCGGCGCTGCGTAGCGGTGAGATCCCACGCAGATCCCACGAGCGAAAGGGGGGATTGAGCGCAATGGCAAAGAAAGCAGCCAAGGGCGGGAAGAAGAAGGGCGGCAAGAAGCGGTAAGCCCACCCTGTTTACCCGCTGAAAAGGGGGCGTCGGTCGCCCCCTTTTTGGTGTCCTACTGCCAGCCCTTCCCGTCCCACACCCGCACCCGCTGAATCACGTCGCCAATCTGAATCCGATCGACCACGTCCATGCCGTTCACGACATGACCGAAGACCGTGTACCGGCCATCGAGGTGCGGCTGCGGGGAATGGGTGATGAAGAACTGACTGCCGCCGGTATCGCGCCAGGCCAGCGCCATCCCCACCGTGCCTCGCAAGAACGGGCGTTCGTTGAGCTCGTCGCGGATGGTGTAGCCGGGACCGCCCTCGCCGTCGCCGCGCGGGTCGCCGTCCTGGATCACGAAGTTCGAGACGACGCGGTGCACCGGCAGGCCGTTGAAATAGCCTTTGCTCGCGAGGGCCATGAAATTGCGCGTTGTCTGCGGCGCATCGAGGACCGCGAGCTCGAACTCGATCGTGCCCTTGACGGTCTCGATGAAGACGTGCGGTGAATACGGCGGCGCGGCGAGCAGCGGGTCGCCATAGGCCAGGGCCGGCGTGCCCGGCGCCGGACGGATGTCGAGCCGATGGTCGGCCGACGGATCGAGCTTCGTCAGCAGTTCGACGGCGCGGACGCGAACCGCCCAGTCCGGGTCGGCCAGCGCAGCGCGGATGGATTCGAGCGCCTCGGCGCCATAGGCGGACATCGCGTCGACCGCCGCCGCGCGAGCGCTGTAGGCGGAATCGGGCTCTCCCGACTTATAGGCTTCGCGCAACGCGGCCAGCCCACCTTCGGGTTTGAGATCCTTCAGCAGCGTGGCTGCGGCCTCCCTGATGACATAGTCGGCCTCTTTGAGGTGAGCCACCACCACCTGCGCGGCATCAGGCGCGCGCAGCCGCACCAGGGCCCGCAGCGCCGATGGAATCACGCGCCGATCCTCATCCTTAAATGCCGCTCTCACGCGTTCGAGCGCGATGTCCGGCGGCAACGTGGCCAGGACGTCGACGAGCGCGGCGCGCACCATCCAGTGCCGATCGGTTTCGAGCCCGGACAGGACCAGCGTGAAGGTATCCGGATCGATCTCGGCCGCCGACCGGAGCGCGGCCGCGCGCATCGCCGGCCATTCGTCGCTGATCAGATCCTGAATCGCCGGCAGATGGTCGGCCGCTTTCATGGCACCAAGCGCCGTCACCGCTTCGATCCTGACATTGGCGTCGATCTTGGCGTCCGCCATGATCGCGGCAATGCGCTCTGCGCCCTCAGTGGCGCCGAGTTGGGCCAGCGCGCGGATTGCTGACACCACGACTTCGCGCGGATTTGAGGTCACGTCGAGCAATGGCAGCAACGACGGGGTCACGGTGCGATCCTTGGTCCCTCCGAGACCGCGCGCGGCAAAGGCGACGGTGTAGCGCCCCTTGACCTGGGTCAATTCCCGGAGTACCGGCGCCGCCCGCGGATCGTTGATGCGTTGCAGGGCGTAGGCGACGGGCCACCAGGTCGAGACCGGCCGTCCGTTGTCGACGACCGCCGCCGCGAGGGCCTCGAACGCGCGCAGACGCACGAGCGCGAAGATCGCGAGCTTGAACGCCTCGGCTTCGGGCGCTGCCGGCCATTGCTCGTCGTCGGGCGTCATGGCGGCTACCGGCGCCGAGCGAGCGTACTCCGCTGCGATCTTGCCGACTCCCGGCGCGGCATCCTCCGCGCCGATCGAGCCGAGCGCCTCGGCAGCCCGGCCGCGGACCATCGGATCCGGATCGGCCAGTGCCGGCAGCAATGCCGCGCTCGCCGATCGGTCGCCAATCAGCCCGATCGCGAAGGCGGCGGCTTGACGCACATCGCCGTTCGCATCGGCGAGCACTGGCGTCAACGCGGCGATGCCCTCTCGAAGCCCTACTCTGCCGAGCGCAATGGCCGCCCGACGCCGGACGCGAGGCTCTTCGTCAGTGACGAGCTTGGTGAGGTCCGGGGCAGAAGCCGGCGGCGGAGGAGGTGGAGGCGGCTTGCGCCCCTTGACCACGGGCGCCGGCGGAGCCGGCGGCGGATCCGGAAGCTTGATCAGGCGCTGGTCCTCGAGCTGGAAGATCCAGATCATCTTCTGCTCGTACGGAACCTTCGGCGCCGGCGGGGCAACGGGCGGGGCCGAGGCACAGCCGCCGAGACCGCCGGAGATGATCACAATCAGCGTCAGTGCAGCCGGACGTGAGAGGGATATGCGCTTCAGTGACATCGACGCTCACCGGGCTCGCAGTTCTGCAAAGTTGTCGGTTGCCGACTCGAGGCGCTCGGGCACCAGGTTCACGCCGATGCCCGGGCCGCTGGGCACTTTGATCGTGCCATCAGCCTCCAGATCGATGCCAGGCTCGATGAGATCGGGCGCGTAGTACCGTCGGCTCGCGGCGACGTCGCCGGGCAGCCGGAAATTGGGAAGTGTGGACAGGTGAAGGTTGTGCGCCCGGCCGATGCCGCTCTCGAGCATGCCGCCATGCCAGACCGGAATGTCGTGCCGCGCCGCCAGGTCGTGGAGGCGGATGGATTGTTGATGCCCGCCGACGCGGCCAGGCTTGATGTTGATGATCCGGCACGCGTCGATCGCAATCGCTTCTTCGGCGAGGCGCAGCGAGGGCAGCGACTCGTCCAGGCAGATGGGCGTCCGCAGCTGCCGCTGCAGTGCCGCGTGATCCCGCACGTCGTCATAGTCGAGCGGCTGTTCGATCATCATCAGGTCGAATGCGTCGAGCGATCGAAGGAAGGGCGCATCCGTGAGGCGATAGGCCGCGTTGGCGTCGACCATGAGCGGCACGTTGCCGAAGACCTGGCGAATCCGTTCGACGGGCTCGATATCCCAACCCGGTTTGATCTTGATCTTGATCCGCCGATAGCCGTCGGCGAGCTCCGCTCGAATACGGCCGACGAGATCATCGATCGTGGCCTGGATCCCGATCGAGACACCCGACTCGACATGCGAGCGCGTGCCGCCGAGGACCGCTGAAAGAGGAACGCCGCGCTGGCGCGCGAAGAGATCCCACGAGGCCATCTCGACCGCTGCTTTGGCCATGTTGTGGCCGCGAATGGCGACCAGCGCATCGAAGACTTCGCCCGGATGGGAGAAGGAACGCCCGAGCAGGATCGGCGCGATGAATTCGCTGATGATGTGCCAGGCCGTCGCGGTCGTCTCGGAGCTGTAATACGGGCTGGCGTCCGCCACGCATTCGCCGCATCCGGTGGCGCCGTTCTCCTCGACCATCACCAGCAGGAACGTGCGATCGTCGATGCGGCCGAAGCTCGTTTCGAAGAAGCGGACGAGCGGCAGCCGTACGACTCGCAGCTCCATCCGTTCGATACGCACGAACCCATGCTATCCCAACACCCCAGCCAGAAACGCTGCAGAGCTGGCAGCTCACAGGACCCATCACGCTGTACGACGAATCCAAGTGACTACCGCGACTCGGTCCGCGGGACGTAGTACCGCGTACCCCTGCCCATGCTTCGAATCTGGCGTTCGAGGTCGGCCACCGTATCTTCGTGCCACGAGAGATCCACGTGTGACGTCTCGACCGTCAGCAGCGGCGTGGCCGTGTAGTGGAAGAAGTAGTGGTTGTACAGCCTCGTTGAGCTCCCGCACATAGTCGGCGTCCGGTACCGGCATCGACGGGTCCGCCTTCGAGCGCTCGCGCAGACGACGCCGGACCTGCTCGACGGGGGCCTGGAGATAGATCACGAGATCGGGCGCCGCGATATCCGGGGCGAGCAGCTCGTACAGCCGCTGATAGATGAACAGCTCGTTGTCGTCCAGGTTGACGTAGGCGTAGATCTTGTCCCGATCGAACAGGTAGTTGCAGATCAGCAGCTGGCTGAAGAGATCCGACTGACGCAGCGTTCCCTGCTGCCGGTACCTGGTGAGCGTGAAAAAGAGCTGTGACTGAAACGAGGCGCCAGGACGGCCCTGATACGCTTCCGCGAGAAACGGATTTTCCCGGTCGTCGAGCACGACGGTCGCATCGAGCCGTGCTCCCAGACGTTCTGCCAGGACCGTCTTCCCCACCCCCGGCGCGCCTTCGATGGCGATGTGGCGAAACAGCAAGCGAAGAAGTATAGCGTCCCCGGTTCACGTGGCAGCCGTTTCCCCGGTTCCGCCCCTGATGGGTTATCCTCGCTCGATGGCCTGGTTCAAGAAAGTCCGCAAGCCGATCGAGGCGGCGAACAAGGAAAGCCGGGTACCCGAAGGACTCTGGGTCAAGTGTCCCTCCTGTGGGCAAGTCATCTACAACAAGGACCTCGCGGCGAGCCTCAGCGTCTGCACGAAATGCAGTCATCACTTCAGGCTGACCTCCGCCGAGCGGCTGCGGTCGCTGTTCGACGGGGACTGGGAGGAGCACGACGTAGGCCTGAAGTCCACCGACCCGCTGCAATTCACCGACACCAAGCCGTACGAGCAGCGGCTGAAGGCGTCGATTGAATCCACCGGGCTGTCCGATGCGGTGATTACGGCCACCGGACGCATCAATGGGATCCAGACCGTGGTGGCCGCGATGGAGTACTCGTTCATCGGTGGCAGCATGGGAGTCGTCGTCGGCGAGAAGATCACGCGCGCGATCGAGCGGGCGCTCGATGCCAGACAGCCGGTGATCATCGTGTCCTGCTCCGGCGGCGCCCGGATGATGGAAGGCGCGCTGTCGCTCATGCAGATGGCGAAGATCAGCGCCGCACTGGCGCGGCTCGATCGGGCGAAGCTGCCCTACATTTCGGTCCTCACCGATCCGACGACGGGTGGGGTGACGGCCAGCTTTGCCATGCTCGGAGACGTGAACATCGCCGAACCGAAGGCGTTGATCGGGTTCGCGGGACCGCGGGTGATCGAGCAGACGATTCGGCAGCAGCTGCCCGAGGGCTTTCAGCGAAGCGAGTTCCTGCTCGATCACGGCATGCTGGACATCGTGGTCGACCGGCGGGAACTGAAGGACGTCATCACCCGGATCCTTCGTTTTGGCGCCAGCGCGGCGACGCCGCGGCCGTCAGCGCCTGCGCCTCCTCCGCCCGCAGCGGGGAGTTGACCACGGACGCCCTCACCTATCTCTACAGCCTCGAGCGGCTCGGGATGAAGTTCGGCCTCGAGAAGATCTCGAGGCTCTGCGCCGCGCTCGACCATCCCGAGCGGGCCTTTCGCTCCATCGTCATCGCCGGCACCAACGGCAAGGGATCGGTGACCGCCATGGTGCACCAGGCGCTGGTCGCAGCCGGGCACCGGGCGGCCCGCTACACGTCACCGCACCTCGAGCGGCTCGAAGAGCGGTACGTGATCGGCGACCGCGAAGTGGACACCGCCGAGCTCGATGCGGCTGCCGGGATCGTGCGCGACGCGATCGCGAGGCTCGAGCGCACGGGAGCGCTCGACGCGCCGCCGACGTTCTTCGAGACGGCGACCGCGATCGCGTTCGAGCTGTTTCGCCGGGCTGGTGTCGACATCGCGGTGCTCGAAGTCGGACTCGGGGGACGCCTGGACGCGACGAACGTGGTCACGCCGGTCGCGGTCGCGATCACCTCCATCGACTTCGACCACGAGGCGCAGCTCGGTCACACCCTCGAGTCCATCGCCTACGAGAAAGCCGGCGTCATCAAGCCCGGCATGCCAGTCGTGTGCGGGCGTCTGCCCCGCGAGGCCGAATCGGTGATCAGGCACGTTTGCGCGGAGCAGTCCGCGCGATTCATCGCCGCAGGCGATGACGGTGCACTCGACCACCTGGCTGGCGGCAATGCCGTCAGGCTGCGCGGTGCCCATCAGCGCCTGAATGCTCGCGTCGCCGTCCGCCTGTTGCGCGAGCTCGACGCGCTCGGCCTCCGCGTCGATGACCTCGCCATCCGGTCCGGGTTGTCCGACGTCCAGTGGCCAGGACGACTCGAGCTCTTTCGCCGGAACGGATCCGAGATTCTCCTCGACGCCGCGCACAACCCCGCGGGGGCGCGGGCGCTCGCCGCGTATCTGCGGGAAACCGGGTGGACGGGCTGCGCGCTGGTATTCGGGGCGATGCACGACAAGGACATCGGCCCGATGCTCGCTGAGCTCGCCGGTGTCTGCGGCGCACTGATCTGCACGACGGCACCATCACCGCGAGCTCAGGACGCCGAGGCCCTCGCAGAGGTGGCCCGGGCGCTGCCCGGGACTTCGTGGACAGTCACTGCAGTGGCTCAGCCGGCGGCTGCGCTGGCGCACGCGATGCAGTCCTACCCGCGCATCACGATAGCCGGCTCCATCTTCTTGATAGGTCCGCTGCGTGGTATTCTGCGGGCACGATAGCCACGCCGCCCGCGCACCGTACTTCTCGAACCGCATGCTCCGTTCCCTTCTGATTTCCATCGCGTCTGCGGCTTTCTGGATGATGCCGGCTGCGTCGTTCGGACAGGAGCCGCAGGACTTCTCGAGCTGCAAGGTCCACCAGGAGCTGTTCTCGCAGGCGGAGCGGCTCGAGGATGTCTCGCGCTTCTACGGCTCCGCCGAGGCCGCGGTGCGCATCGACTGCGACGAGCTCCAGTTCTTCGCCGACTTCATCGAGGTCTTCAGGAAGAAGGACTTCATCAGCGCCAAGGGACACGTCGTTTTCGTCTCGGGGGGAACGCGGATCGCAGCCGACCGCGCCGAGTTCAACACGAAGACGAGAACAGGGACGTTCTACAACGCGGCGGGCACGATGAATCTCGGCGATCGGGTCGATCGGAGCATGTTCGGGACGCAGGAGCCAGACGCGTATTTCCGCGGCGTTGAATTGCGGAAGGTCGGACCCAAGAAATACCGCATCATCAACGGCGCCTTCAGCACGTGCGTGCAGCCGACGCCGCGGTGGGAGATCTCGTCCGGCTCGTTCACGGTCAACCTGGACGACTATGCCCTCCTCAAGAACGCCGTCTTCCGCGTCAAAGGCGTGCCGCTGATGTACTTGCCGGCCTTCTATTACCCGATCCAGGAGGATGATCGGGCCACGGGCTTCCTGATGCCGACCTATGGCTCGGCGACGGTCAAGGGGCAGATCATCAGCAACTTCTTCTTCTGGGCGATCGGGCGGAGCCACGATGCCACGGTCTACCACGACTGGATGACCAAGGCCGGTCAGCAGGTGGGCGGGGAGTACCGGTATGTCCTTGCTCCCGGATCCCAGGGCAACACGCAGATGCGGATGCTTTCCGAGAAAGAGATCGTGACCACTCAACCGGATGGCTCGACGACCGTCCAGCCGACACGGCGCAGCTATGCGATCACCGGCGATGCGTCGCAGCGGCTGCCGGGAACGTTCCGCCTGCGGGCCAATGCCGACTACTTCTCCAGCGTCGTGACGCAGCAGACATACCAGCAGGACGTCGCACGCGCGACCAACAGCAGCCGCCGCTTCGGGACCAATGTCTCCGGCAGCCTGGGCCCCTACCAGATCAGCGCGACGGCCGACCGCAACGACTACTTCTACTCCGCCACGTCGCTCTCGACCTACGGCAGCATGCCGCGCATCAACGTCAGCCGGCCCGAGCGGCCGATTGCCAAAGCGCCGATCTACTTCGGCGTGAACGGCGAGTATGTGACCCTGCTGCGCAGCTCGACGACGAACGATATCAAGACGTCGGATCAGGGGCTGACGCGGATGGACTTCAATCCGGTCGTGCGGATTCCGTTCAGCCGCTGGCCATTCCTTGGGGTCACCTCCGCGTTCTCCTGGCGTGGGACCTACTGGACCGAAAGCCTGACCCCACCCGTCGCCGGGCAGGTGCAGCGGCAGGTCTCCGAAGGCCTCGGGCGGCAGTACTTCGATGTGCAGGCCCGCATCACCGGCCCGGTGTTCACGCGCGTGTTCAATCCACCCGACGGATCGACGCGTCAGAAGTTCAAGCACGTGATCGAGCCGAACCTGGTCATCCAGCGGGTTTCGGCGATCGACGAGTTCGATCTGATCGTCAAGCTCGAAGGGGGCGACTACACGGTCGGCAGCACGACCCGCTACAACTACGGGCTCACGAACCGTCTCTACGGCAAGAAGCAGAACGCGCGCGAACTGCTGATGGTCAACATCGGCCAGACCTACTACACCCAGGCCGCGGCGGCGCAATACGACCAGCAGTACCAATCCAGCTTCTCGACGTCGCGCGGGACCAGCAAGCTCTCGCCGATCGCGCTGTCGGCACGCACATCGCCGTTCGAACGAATGCAGGCGGAGTTCCGCACGGAATATGACACCAAGGTGAAGTCGCTGCTGACCATCTCGGCGAGCGGTTCGTACTCGCAGGCTGACTGGCTGGCCGTCTCCGCCGGCTGGAGTCAGCGACGGTTCGTGCAGGAGCTCCCGGGCTTCAATGATCCCCGCCGCGCCGACCAGTACATCAGCTCGACGACTCACCTGCGCGGCTTCCGCAACCGGATTGGCGGGACCTATACCTTCAACTACGACCTGTTGAACGATCGCTTCCTGCAGCAGCGGGTGCTCGCGTATTACAATGCCCAGTGCTGCGGCGTCGGTTTCGAGTACCAGACCTATAATCTCCAGGGGTCGCTCGTGACCGTCGGCGTCCCGCAGGATCGGCGGTTCAACATCTCGTTCACGCTGGCCGGAGTCGGAACGTTCTCCAATCTGTTCGGCGCGTTCGGAGGTCAACAGGGCCGCTGAATGAAAGGTCTGATACTCGGTGCGCGCAAAGATGGTTGAGGTCCTCGTCACCGGCGGCACGGCAATCACGTCCGGAACATCGATCTGACACGGCAGATCCTGCAGCTCACGGGAAAAACCGACGCGTTGATTCGTCCCGTTCCAGACCGTCCGGGGCACGATAGCGTCCGAGCAAAGACGGGGACGCTGAGTTCAAAGCGTCTTACCGATCGCAGTACGGCGATTCGCGGACCTGACGGGCCCTGGGCCCGCTCCTCGACGGGCCTGTCCTGAACACCGGATCCTCCCAGCACGTCGATGCACCTGTCGTAACCATGTCGAACGAACTGCCACTCGTAACCGGCGCAACGGGATTTGCGGGCGGCCATCTCGTCAATCACCTTCTCGAATCGGCGCCGGCTGTGGCGGCATGGGGCAATCCAGGCGGACGCAAGGCTCCCGACAACGGCAGGAGCGGTCGAGTGCGGTGGACGGCAGTGGACGTCACGAACATCGACCAGGTCGCGCGCGCGCTGGGCGAATCGCGTCCCACGGCGGTCTACCATTGCGCCGGCATCGCCGACGTGCACAGCAGCTGGTCCGATTCTGCGCAAGCGTTGCGGGTGAACGTCATGGGCACGCACGCGGTGCTCGAAGGCCTCAGACGGAATGGTCTCGAGATTCCCGTCGTCGTGACCGGCTCGGCGCTTGTCTACCGCAGATCTACCGAGCCGATGACCGAGGAATCGCCGATTGGCCCGTCGAGCCCGTATGGCGTCAGCAAACTCGCTCAAGAGATGATCGCGTCGGTGGCTTCAGGCCGCGTGATCGTCACCAGACCGTTCAATCACGCTGGCCCGCGTCAGTCCGACGCTTACGTCACCTCCAGCTTCGCGCGGCAGATCGCGGAGGCCGAGGCCGGCCTGCGCGAACCGGTCCTGCGCGTTGGCAACCTCGACTCGTTGCGGGATATCACCGATGTCCGCGACACGGTTCGGGCGTACCGACTGCTCATGGAGAGGGGAACTGCGCATCGGCCCTACAACGTCTGTCGCGGCGAGGCCTATCGCATTGGCGATCTGATGGAACAGCTCGTCGGGCAGGCGCACGTGCCGATTCGCGTCGAGGTCGATCCGGCGCGTCTGAGGCCGAGCGACAACCCCGTCGTGCTCGGCAGCCCCGCGAGGATCCATCACGAAACCGGGTGGAGCCCCGAGATAGCCATCGATCGGACGTTGAGCGATCTGCTCGACTATTGGCGCGGGGTCGTCAGGCAGGCAGGCGGGGCACATTGAGCCGGCCCGAGCGAGCTTCGCGCCGGCACGAGGTGTCACCGTCGAAGACCGCCGCCGGCTTCTCCGAGACCGCGCGGCAATGGGTTCACATCGCGTTTGGCGCGGTAGCGCTGCTCCTTCCCTACCTCAGTTGGTACCAGGCGGCGATCCTCGCCGCCGCGGCGGTCATCATCAATATCCGGCTGCTGCGAAACATGGTTGGTCGGCGGATTCATCGGCCATCGGAGCTCGACCAGGCGATGCCCGCCGGTCTCGTCCTCTATCCGACATCGGTGCTCCTGCTGTTGCTCATGTTCCCGTCGAGACTCGACATTGTCGCCTCGGCGTGGGGCATCCTGGCCGCCGGCGACGGCGCGGCAACGCTGGTCGGGCGCCGCTACGGTCAACGGAAATGGTCCTGGAATCGGCAGAAGAGCATTGCGGGGTCGACGGCGCTCTTCGTCGCGGGGGGCGCCGCCGGCGCAGTTCTCGCGTGGTGGTGTCGTGACGCGGTCGTCCCACCTGCCTATGTGTGGTTTTCGCTCGGCGTGCCATTCCTCGCCGCGCTGGCGGCCGCGGCCGTGGAGACGGTTTCGATCAGACTCGACGACAACCTCTCCGTTCCGCTGACCGCCGCCGCCGTTCTCTGGGCAGCCTCGCTGATCAACGAGGAGCTGGCGGTCTCGGCGATCCGCGCAGCCCCGGGCATGCTGGCCATCGCGCTGCCCGCCAACACGGTGGTCGCATGGGGCGGGTTCGTCACTCGAACGGTCTCGCTCTCCGGCGCAATCGTCGGCGGACTGATTGGAACAATCGTGTTCCTGTGCGCCGGCCTCGCCGGGTGGCTGATGCTGATCGCCGCCTTCCTCTGCGCGGCCATCACTTCCCGAATGGGACTCCGGCGCAAAACGCTGCTCGGCATTGCCGAAGATCGGGCCGGCCGGCGCGCCGCAGGCAACGCTATTGCAAACACGGGCATCGCCGCAGCCGCGGCGGTGCTGGCGGTGGTCTCATACGCTCACGCCTCAGCGCTCGTTGCCTTCACCGCGGCATTGACGGCAGGGGCGAGCGATACGATCTCCAGCGAGATCGGCAAGGCGTGGGGCCGCGGCACGTGGTCGATCCTTCCGCTGAGGCCTGTGCCGCCCGGAACGTCCGGCGCGATGTCACTCGAGGGCACCGCCGCCGGGCTCGTCGGCGCCGGCGCCCTCGGCCTGTTCGCGGTGATCCTCGGCCTCATTCCTTCGCAGGCGCTGCTGCCGGTCATCGCCGGGGCCACAGCCGGTTCCTTCATCGAGAGTCTTCTCGCGGCGACATTTGAAGCGCCGGGGATCCTCAACAACGATGCTCTGAATCTGATCAACACCGCCGTCGCCGCCTTCGTCGCCGTATCCCTCGCAGGACGGCTTCTGTGACGCCATCGCGGATTGGTGTCCTCCTCGAATTCTCGCGGCCCTTCACCCTGGTCGCGCCGGCGCTCGGATTCGCGTCAGGGGCGGTCACGGCCGCGGGGGCCGTTCCGCGCGAACCCCTCACCAGCGAGCTGTTCCTGTATCCGGCACTCGGCTTGACGATGGCGGCGGTGTTGAATGCGGCGTCGAACGCGCTGAATCAGATCTACGACCTCGAAATCGATCGCATCAACAAGCCCCGCAGGCCGCTGCCCTCCGGCCGGCTGAGCCTGCGCGACGCGTGGACGTTCACTATCGCGGCGTATGTCGCCGCGCTCGTCCTCGCCTGGTTCACCGCGCCGGGAGACCGCCGCGAGTGCTTCTGGATTGTGGTGATCGCGACGATGATCACGGTCCTCTATTCGGTGCCGCCGTTTCGAACCAAGCGGCTCGGGATCTGGGCGAACGTCACGATCGCGATTCCTCGTGGCGTCCTGCTCAAGGTCGCCGGGTGGTCGTCGGTGAAGACCGTGTTCGGCCTCGAACCCTGGTTCATCGGCGCGATCTTCGGTCTCTTCCTGCTCGGAGCCTCCACGACGAAGGACTTCGCGGACATGGAAGGGGACGCCCGCGGCGGCTGCAGAACCCTGCCCATCGTCTACGGAGTGCGCCGCGCCGCGTGGCTCATTTCTCCATCGTTCGTCCTGCCATTCGTGATGATTTCCGCGGGCACATTCGCCGGCGTCCTGACCGGAAACTTCGTGCTGCTGCAGCTGCTGTCGATCGTCATGACGATCTATGGCGCCTATGTCTGCTATCTCATGCTGCGCCGTCCCGAGGATCTCGCCGTCGAAGAGAATCACGTGTCCTGGGCGCACATGTACCGGATGATGTTCGTCGCGCAGGTCGGGTTCGCGCTCGCTTATCTCTTCTGAGCCTTCAACTCGCGACCTCCCCGCCTCTGCGCGCCAGGATCGATGCGCGCTCCGGCGAGGCCTCGCCAAAGCGCGTCGGCTGCGAGCGACCCGACGCGCGGCGGCGGGCAAACCTTCCAATTCCCAAAGCGAGTTCGCTCGAACACGGGGAAGTCGTACCGACATGCCCAGGCGCGACCGAATTCCGCCTCAATGGTTCACCCATGTGCTTTGGGAATTGGGAGTTGAAGTTTGGGAGTTGACAAGTCGTGGATTGTGAGGCGAAATAAAAGCGAAAACCATGTCGGAACAACCGGCAATCTTCGACCTCGGACAGCGCGCACCGACCACCAGGACGATCGCGCTGAGGATTCGGCACGAGGGCGCTTCCGCGGCGCTCGACCAGGCGCAGCTGCGCGCCGACGCTGCCCGCTATCAGGAGATCACGTGCCGCTCGGCGCTCAATGGCGTGAAGGGCATGCCGTTCAGCTGGACGCTGAATCCCTACCGCGGCTGCACTCACGGCTGTCACTACTGCTTCGCGCGCAGGTACCAGACACAATTCGAGCTCGGGCCCGGCGATGAATTCTCGTCGGTCATCTTCGTGAAGACCAACCTCATCGACGTTCTGAAAAAAGAGCTCGATCATCCGTCCTGGAAGCGGGAGCAGGTGGCGGTCGGCACGGCGACGGATCCGTATCAGCCGATCGAAGGTCACTACAAGCTGACACGTCGCGCGCTCGAGGCGCTCCACGCCGCCAGGACCCCGATTGGCCTGGTCACGAAAGGGCCGATGGTCGTCCGGGACGCTGACGTGCTCGCCGACATGGGACGGCGCGGCGGATCGACCGTCTGCATGAGTGTTCCCACGATCGATGAGCAGGCCTGGTCTTCGCTCGAACCAGGAACCGCGCATCCCCTGCAGCGGCTGCGGGCGGTCAAGCAGCTGCGCGCGGCCGGCGTTCGCGCTGGAGTGTTGATGGCGCCGGTGGTGCCGGGCTTCACGTCACGCCCGGACCAGCTCGAGGCTACGGTCAAGGCCATCGCCGATCATGGTGCGGCGTTCATCGGCGTCAACCTGATGTATCTGAAGGAGGGCACCCGGGATCATTTCCTCGGATTCATCCAGAAGGAGTTCCCGGAGATGCTCGAGGGATTCGAGAAGTTGTATCGGGGCGCGTACGCGCCCGCTCCGTATATCAGTTCGGTGCGCGCGATGGTCAGTGCGCTGCAGAAACGCTACGACGTCGGACTGCGTGGAGCGGACGACGGGGAACGGGTTGCGGAAGAGGAGGCTGAAGAGGAGGCCGCCGTGGAACAGGCGGCCTTCGATTGGTGAACACGCCACGCCGGGCGCGCGGCCCGGCGAACTTACGCGGTCGCGGCGAGTCCCGAATAGGCGCCGCCGTCGATGCGGCTGCTTACGGTCACGGCGATATGCCCATCGCGCACATCCGCCGTGAACACGTTCCCTTCGGTCCAATGCTGGCTGATCGGCAGCTTGATCCGATCTTCGATCGTGCGTTTGAGGAATCTCGCGCCGTAGCAGAGGCTGTAGCCATCGTGCACCAGCTGCTCGAGAGCCTCGGGGGTGACGATCAATTTGCGGTTGCTCCTCGCCAGCGCCTCTTCGATCTTTTCCACCTGCAGGATGGTGATCTCCCGCACTTCGTCCTTCATGAGGGGTTGGAAAACCACGACCTCGTCGATGCGGTTTCTGAACTCCGGGGTGAACCGGCGCTCGACCTCGCGCAATATTTCGCCCCTGACCTGGTCGACACCTACCTGTTTTGACAGGAAGCCCAACGGATTCGTAAGCTTCCGGAAGACCTCCGATCCAATATTTGACGTCATTATTACAATTGCGTCACTCAGATAGACCCGCTTACCACGACCGTCAGTGATCCATCCTTCATCGAACGCCTGCAGGAACAGATTCAACATGCTCGGACTCGCCTTCTCGACTTCGTCGAGCAGCACGACCGAGTAGGGGTTGTCCTTCAGCTGATTGGTCAGCACGCCGCCGCGCTCCGAACCGACGATCCCTCGCGGCATGCCGATAAGCTTGTCGACCGCGACCGCGCCGTCCTGGTACTCGGACATGTCGACGCGGATCATCTTCTTCTCGTCGCCGAACAGGAATTCGGCTACTGATTTGGCCAGCTCGGTCTTACCGACGCCCGTCGGTCCGAGGAACAGGAGCACGCCATCGGGCCGGTCGAACCCGTCCTTGAGAGGCCCTTTGTTCAGCACCAGGCGCCGGGAAACGGCCTGAATCGCTTCTCTCTGGCCGATGACGCGGGTGGCGAGCCGATCCTCGACGTCGTGGAACCGATCGCTCACCTCACGAAACACCATGTCTTCGGGAATTCTCGCGATTTTCGAAATCACGTTGACCACGTCGTTGGGGGTGACCTCCCAGCGCTTGCCGATTTCGGCCCGTACGGCGGCCGTATCCAGCCATCCAATCACCTTGTCGGGCAGCTGCAGGTGCCGCATGTATCGCGGCGACATCTCGAGGGCGGTCTCGATCGCCTCGTCCTTGATGCGCACCGAGTAGTTGCGTTCGAGGCGGGGCCGGACGTTGTAGAGGATCGTGCGGGTTTCCTCGATGGTCGGCTCGGCTACGTGCACGGTCCTGAAACGGCGCGCCAGGGCCTCGTCCTCCTGGATGAACTCCTTGTACTCGCTCATCGTCGTGGCCCCGATGATGCGGACCTCGCCGCGGGCGAGCACGGACTTGAACACGTTGGCGGCGTCGGATGGGGCGCCGAGCGCCGATCCGGCGCCAATCATCGTGTGCACTTCGTCGATGAACAGAATCAGGTTCGGCCGCTCCTTGATCTCGCGAATCACGTTCTGGATGCGGTCCTCGAACATGCCCCGCAGCATCGTCCCGGCCACCATCGTGTTCATCTGGAGGTTCACGATTTGGCAGTCCCGCAGACGCACCGGCACGCGCTCCGGCTCGAACTCGATGCGGCGCGCAAGCCCTTCAGCAATGGCCGTTTTTCCGACTCCGGGCTCGCCGAGGAGCAGCACCGAATTGGCCCGCTCGCGGTGGCAGAGAATCTCGAGCACCTGCTCGGTCTCGAAATCGCGGCCGAAGACCGGGGGAATCTTGTCCTGGCGTGCGAGCTGATTCAGGTTCGTGGCGAAGTGCTTGAGAAACGGCGGCAGCTCGAAGCGTTTCTTCAGACGCTCCTCGCGGAGCTCGTGGTCGCGCATGCGTGTCGCGAGCCTGGTTACGAGGGCCTCGGGCTCGATGCCGTGGCGCCGGATGATGGAAACGGGAATGCCCTGCGTTTCCTCGAAAATTGCCGAAAACAGGTCCGTCGCCTCGACGGCGTGGCGGCCCGAACGGCTGGCATGGAGCAACGCCAGCTTGAAGAGCAGCTTGGTGGACGGCGCGACCCGCAGCTCGCGACCAGGCACGCTCGGCAACACGCGGAGATGTTCTTCGAGTGCCTGCAAGATCTCGTGGGGATTCAGTTCCACGTCCCGCATCACCTGACCGAACATGTCCCATTCAACCTGGGCAAACGCCAGGCATACGTGCTCGTTGGTCAGGAGTGCGTGTTCCCGTCGGCGCGCCTCTTCCAGCGCTCGATCGACAACGCGCTCGGCTGACTCAGCCAGCTTGTTCTGAGGGATATCGAAATCCTCCACGACTGCCTCCAAGTGCGTCGCCCGGCGCTGGCCGGGCCGTTCCTGATGCTAGGCGGCAGCAAGAGGTACGCCAATGCTGTGAGGGGACTTCCCCCAGGGATTTGGAGGAATGCGCGGTTACGAACAGTGTGGCTGGAAGGTCACAGGAGCCCACCCCCCGGCCCGGCGGGGACCGGGGGGCCTTATTCACACACAGGCTGGCGCGGATTCTTCAGCGAATGCCCTGAAGCAGAGCCTGGACGCGTGCCTCGGTCGGTGGGTGGGTGCTGAACAACGACATCAGCCCCTGCCCGGCAAACGGCTTGATGATGAACATGTGCGCCGTGGCCGGGTTGGCGTCGAGCGGCGCGCGCTTCGCGATCGCATCAATCTTACGGAGGGCATCCGCAAGCGCGTAGGGATTGCCGGTGATCTGGGCGGCTCCGGCGTCCGCGGCAAACTCTCGTGACCGCGAGATCGCCATCTGGATCATCATCGCCGCGATTGGCGCCAGAATCATCATGGCCATCAGCGCAATCGGGTTGCTGTGGCCGTCCCGATCGTCTCGACCGCCCGCGAACATGCCGGCGTACATCGCCATGCGCGCGAACATCATGATGGCCGCGGCAATCGTCGCCGCGATCGAGCTGATCAGGATGTCGCGATGCTTCACGTGCGCGAGCTCGTGTGCGATCACGCCCTGGAGCTCGGACTCCGACAGCACACGCATGATGCCCTCGGTCGCCGCCACTGCCGCGTGTTGGGGATTGCGGCCAGTCGCGAACGCGTTGGGTGACTGATCCGGAATGATGTACACCTTCGGCATCGGCAGACCGGCCTGACGCGCGAGGCGTTCCGTCATCTGGTAGAGCGGGTGCGAGGGGCCAACCTCCTGCGCCCGGTACATGCGTAGGACGATCTTGTCCGAGAACCAGTACGAACCCAGGTTCATCACCACGGCGAACCCGAACGCCAGCATCAGTCCGCCCTGGCCGCCAAAGTAATCGCCAATCAGCAGCAACAAGCCGCTCAGCGCGCCGAGCAGCACAGCGGTCTTCAGTCCGTTAGCCATGTCTTCTATTTTACCTCTATAGCCGGGTCCCGAGCCGGTTCAGCAGGAAGGCGAGAAAGGCACCGCGCCAGGTCAGGTCGGCAGCCAGGACGTGTTCGTGCAGGGCGTGCGCACCATCTCCCTCGGGACCCAGTCCGTCTAAGGTTGGAACACCGAGAGCGGCAGTGAAATTCCCGTCTGAGCCGCCGCCGGTCCCGCCTTCGCCCAGATCCTTTCCCAGTTCCCTGGCGCAGTCGCGCGCCTGCTCGTAGAGCTGCACGACGTGCGGAGAACGTTCCAGGGGCGGGCGTGACACCGCCCCGGCGATCTCCAGACGGGTGCCCGGGACGACAGGCGCGAGCCCGCGAATCGAGCGCTCCACGCGATCGGCGTCCCGCATGGTCGGAACGCGAACGTCGATCAGCGCACGGGCATGATCCGGAATCACGTTCGTCCGGGCCCCTCCCGAGACGACGGTGACGTTGACGCTGAGACCGCGTTCGATGTCCTGCAGCTGCTGCAGCGCGACGATCTGATGCGCCAGCTCGTGGACCGCATTCGCGCCCGCGCCAGGCGCGATGCCGGCGTGCGCCGAGACGCCGTGCACGGTGAGCTCGAAATCGCCGACCCCCTTGCGGCTGGTCTTCACCTTGCCGCCGGGCAGCGAGGGTTCGAGCACCAGCACCGCGGCGCTGCGTCGGGCTTCCTCCTCGATCGTCGTCCGCGACGTCGTGCTGCCAATCTCTTCATCCGTCGTGAACAGCATCACGATCCGCGGCCGCGTCATGCGCAGGGCTTCGCAGGCGCGCACGGCAAGCATCGACGTGGCGATTCCCGATTTCATGTCGAAGATGCCCGGTCCGTGCAGACGTCCGTCTACCAGCTGAAACGGCATGCGCTGGATCTGGCCGACGTCCCACACCGTATCGAAATGCCCCAGCACCATCAGCTGCGGCCCCTCACCGTCGAAAGTCGCGCGCAGATGATCGCCACGCTCGGTCTGCCGAAGGCGCTCGACGTCGGCGCCGATAGCAGCCAGCCGGCGCGCGAGCTCGTCGCCGCAACGATCGACCGCGTCTTTGTTGGTGCTCGGCGACTCGGCACACACGAGGGCTTCGATGGTGTCGAAAAGCCAGGCCTGCTCTGATTCGGTGTAGCGAAGGAGCGGGTGCATCCGAGTATCTTAGTCGCGAGCCAACGCTCGGATTCCCGGGGAGGAAACGGGGAGACTTCGCAAGCGTCCGTCCAGCGCAAGCTGGGTATAATCGCGGTATGAAAGGCTGTCGAATGTGGCCGGTCGTGACTCTCTTCGTCAGCCTCGCCACAAACGCCGCCGCGCAGACTCCGCAGCCTTTCCCGAAGCCCGGCGATCCAGCGCGGCCTCAGCCGTCGGCAGCACCTGCATCGCAACAACCGCCGCCAAAGGTCACCGCGCCGCCAAAAGTCACCCCGCCGCCACCGGCGACCTCCGCTCAGTCGTCCGCGGGCGAACCGAACGAACAGACACTCGGCGTTTCCGTCTATCCGGGATCGCAGTTCATCACGTCTTACGATGCCGGGAGAGGACAGCGCTACTACCTCTTCGGCACGACGGCCGGATTTGCGGAGATCGTGGCGTCACTACCGGACCCTGTTGAAACAGCGCGGCGAGGTCGTCTTCGAGCTGCCGCCGATCCACATGTTCGAGGTAGGACGCTTCCGCGAAGAGACGATGGCGTTTCCGCCGGGTGTCACGGTGAAGGACTACACGTGGGGTGGGTCCGAGGGGTACATCAACCCGAAGCGCGGCGCGCAGCCGACGCACTTCAGAACGGTCATTCAGATCGTCCCGGCACCGGCCGGCGCCGCCAAATAAATCCGCGACGGACCAGGAATCAGTCCTGTTTCAGATAGATCGTTCCGCCTTTTTCGCGGAATTCGCGCGACTTCTCGGCCATGCCCTCGGCCGCCATGGCGCGGACCTGCTGAGTGAGCTCCATCGAGCAGAACTTTGGACCACACATCGAGCAGAAGTGGGCGACCTTTGCCCCGTCCGCGGGCAGCGTGGCGTCGTGATAGGCGCGGGCGGTGACGGGATCGAGCGATAGATTGAACTGATCCTCCCAGCGGAACTCGAACCGCGCCTTCGAGAGCGCGTCGTCCCACGCCTGCGCGCGAGGATGGCCCTTGGCGAGATCGGCGGCATGCGCGGCGATCTTGTAGGCGATGACGCCAGCTTTGACGTCGTTCCGATCGGGCAGGCCGAGATGTTCCTTCGGCGTGACGTAACACAGCATGGCAGTCCCGTACCAGCCAATCTGGGCGGCGCCGATGGCGGACGTGATGTGGTCGTATCCTGGCGCGATATCAGTCGTCAGCGGCCCGAGGGTGTAGAACGGCGCTTCGTCGCACCACTCGAGCTGCTTCTCCATGTTTTCCTTGATGAGGTGCATCGGCACGTGCCCGGGCCCTTCGTTCATCACTTGCACGTGATACTCCCAGGCGATGCGTGTGAGCTCCCCTTGCGTCTGCAGCTCGGCGAACTGCGCGGGGTCATTGGCGTCGGCGATTGATCCGGGCCGGAGGCCGTCGCCGAGCGAGAACGAGACGTCGTAGGCGCGCATGATCTCGCAGATCTCGCGGAAGTGCGTGTAGGTGAAGTTCTCCTGGTGGTGGGCCAGGCACCACCGGGCCATGATCGATCCGCCACGCGACACGATTCCGGTGACCCGCCGGGCCGTCATCGGCACATACCGGAGCAGGACGCCGGCGTGCACGGTGAAGTAATCGACGCCCTGTTCGGCCTGTTCGATCAGCGTGTCGCGGTAGGCCTCCCACGACAGATCCTCCGGCCGGCCGCCGACCTTCTCGAGCGCCTGATAGATCGGCACCGTTCCGATCGGCACCGCTGAATTCCGCAGAATCCATTCGCGCGTCTCGTGAATGTCCTTCCCGGTCGACAGATCCATGACGGTGTCGGCGCCCCAGAGGGTGGCCCAGCGCAGCTTTTCGACTTCCTCGTCGATGGACGACGACACGGCGGAGTTGCCGATGTTCGCGTTGATCTTCACCGCGAAGTTGCGGCCGATGATCATCGGCTCGAGCTCGGGATGATTGATGTTCGCGGGGATGATGGCGCGGCCGCGCGCGACCTCCGAGCGGACGAACTCCGGATCGAAGCCTTCGCGAATCGCGACGAACTCCATCTCCGGCGTGACGATGCCTTTGCGCGCCCAATGCAGCTGCGTCACGGTGCCGCTGTTGCGCCGTGGCGCGACCCAGTCGGCGCGCAGTTTCGGCAACCCGGCGCGGACGTCGACGCCATGGGGCCCGCTCGTGTCGTAGACCCGGAGGGATTCGCCATTGGAAAGGCTGATCTCCCGCATCGGCACGCGAACCTGTCCCGGACCCTCGACATAGACCTTGCGCGAACCGGGAAACGCAGCAGTGAAATCCGACGCGGCGAGTGGAGTGAACGCAGTTCGTGACTGTTTGGACATGACGATGTTCGCAATATAGCACCGCGGGGCGGTGCGGGCGCATACTGTCCGCTCGCGGAACCGGCCCGTGCCGGAACTGAACAGGTGTGAGCCACGGAGCTGCAGGCAGCCGCTGCTAAACGGCTGGATGCAGATGGTTTATGGACGTTGCGTCCTGGCACGCCTCTCGCTGAGGCAAGACCCATGGACAGGCTGCTCCAGGACCTCCGCTACGCTGTTCGCTCGTTCGCCAAAGCGCCCGGCTTCACCGCGCTCGCGCTGCTGACGATCGCGATCGGGATCGGCATCAACTCGACGGTCTTCAGCTTCGTGAATGCGCTGCTGCTGCGCCATACCCCCGCGGTGGCCGATCCCGGATCGCTCGTCTCCGTCTTCACGAGCGACTTCAGCAGTGGACCTTACGGCTCGTCGTCGTATCCCGACTACGTGTCGATCAAATCAGAGGCGACCGCCTTTCGCGGGCTCGCGGCGTTCGTCCAGGGGCCGATGGCATCGCTGCGCATCGGCAGCAACCTCGAACGCGCGCGGACGATGAGCGTGTCGGGCGAGTTCTTCGAGCTGCTGGGGCTGCAGCCAGCTGCGGGCCGCATGATCGCGGGACCGGATGCCGACGGACCGGCGCCGGTCGCTGTGATCGGGTATGGGCTGTGGCAGCGCGCATTTGCCGGGGCGTCGACGGCTGTTGGCGCCGAGATCACGATGGATGGCAAGGCCATGACGATCGTCGGTGTCGCCCCTGAACGATTCGACGGCCTCAATCTCGGCACGCTCATCGAAATCTGGACCCCGCTGGCGCGGCGCGACAACCCGAACGAGCGGGGCAACCGGAGCTTCTCCATGGTCGGCCGTCTGCAGCAGGGGGCGTCGATCCAGCAGGCCCAGGCGCAGCTCGATGCCATCGCTGCCCGTCTCGCACAGTCATACCCGGATTCCAACCTCGGCACGCTGGCGCAACCGACGGCGCCGCGGCCGATGGTGGTCGTGCCGCACAGCAGACTGCATCCGCGGTTCCGCACGGAGGCCGCGATGATCGGCGCAATACTGACGGTGGCGGTGGCTCTCGTGCTGCTCGTCGCCTGCGCGAACGTCGCAGGGCTGCTGTTGTCGCGGGCGACCTCGCGGGCCCGGGAGATTGCCGTGCGTCTTGCGGTCGGCGCGAGCCGAGGCCGCATCCTCCGGCAGATGCTGACCGAGAGCGTGGTGCTCGGCGGCGCGGGTGGGGCCGTCGGTCTGCTGTTCTCGTTGTGGACCGCCGACGCGCTGCCTTCGTTTCTGCCCGCCGAGCAGGCGCGCATGCTCGACGCCGGCGTCGATTGGACGGTCATCATCTTCACGACAGCCATCGCGCTCCTCAGCGGACTGGTCTTCGGGCTGGCGCCGGCGTTCCACGGCCTCAGGTCATCGGCCGCCGGCGCATTGCGTAACGACGCCGGACGGGCGGGCGATTCTCAGCGCACGACCGCGGCGCGGAACTTGCTCGTCGTGGCGCAGGTTGCCCTCGCATCCGTCCTGCTCGTATCAGCCGCCTTGCTGGCGCGCAGTCTCATCAATGCCGCGAACGCGGACCCTGGCTTCTCGACCCGCAATGCCGCGGTGCTGTCCATCGAGTTGCCGTCGACGATGAACGGAAGCCGCGGCCTCGCTTACTACGAGACGCTTCTGTCGACGATCGCGTCCATCCCTGGCGTCGAGATAGCCACGATTGCGCGGATCATTCCGATTGCCGGCGGCAGCCGCAGGATGTTCAGTGTGCCCGGATATGTTCCGGCGGCCGGCGAAGACATGGAGCTGCACATCAACACCGTCCAACGCGATTACTTCGCGACGATGGGTATCGTCCCGATTCAGGGTCGCGTGTTCGACGCCTCAGACTCGCCCACCGCGCCCGTCGTTGTCGTCAATGATGTCTTCGCCGACCGCTACTACGGTGGCAAGGCCGTGGGCCGGCGCATCCGATCGTCGAACACCGACCTCGAGATCATCGGCGTGGTACCGGTTCATCGTCGAAACGGCCTCCAAGACGAGCGCGCTCCGGTGGTCTTCCACCAGCTGGGACGTGACTTCATGTCCCGGGCGTTCCTCGTGGCGAAGACCGCCGCAGCCCCGCGGCCGTTGATGGACACGATTCGGCGGCAGGCAGTGTCACTCGACGACTCCGTCGCGATCTTCCGCCTCGTTACGCTCGAGGACCACCTCGAGGAGGCGATTTCCCTGAACCGGCTCATCGTCTCGCTCGTGCTGACGTGCGGGGCGCTGGCATTCGCGCTGGCAGTGGTCGGCGTCTACGGCATCGTGGCGTACGCCGTGGCTCGACGGACGCGCGAAATCGGCGTGCGCGTCGCACTGGGAGCCACACCGGGTCAGGTGCTCGGACTGCTGCTGCGCGAAGGGGTGCGGGTCATCGCGATCGGCGTGGCAGTCGGCGTGCTCGCAGCGCTCACCTCGACGCGCCTGTTGCAGACATTGCTCTACGGCATCAGCGCGACCGATGCGAGCACATTCCTGCTGGTGCCGGCGGCGGTTGCGGCCGCCGCGGTCGTTGCGAGCTGCGTGCCGGCGGCACGGGCGCTGCGCATCAGCCCTGTCGCCGCTCTCCGGCACGAATAGGACGCCGACCGGCGGCCTACGCGAGCTTTCTGAGAATGAAGCACTTCAAGTAGTAGGTCTCGGGTACGGTCATCAACACCGGATGATCGCGGCCTTGCATGCGTTTCTCGACGACCGCGACATCGGCGCGGGCGTCGATGGCGGCCTGCGCGATCACTTCGGCAAAGGCCGCTTCGCTGACGTTGTAGGAACAGCTGCAGGTGATCAGGAACCCCCCGGGCGACAGCAGCTTGAGCGCGCGAAGGTTGATTTCCTTGTAGCCCGACAGCGCCTTTGCGACCGACGCCTTGTTCTTCGCGAACGCCGGAGGATCGAGCACGATCGTGTCGAACCGCTCGCGGCGCCGTTCGAGCTCTCGCAACTCGTCGAAGACGTTCATCGCGCGAGCCTCCACGTGCGCGAGTCCGTTCCGTTTCGCGTTCTCACGGATCCGCTCCACGGCCGGCTCCGATACGTCGACCGCGATCACTTCGTCGCACGTCGCGGCCAGGGTGAGCGCGAAGCCGCCGTTGTAGCTGAACGCGTCGAGCAGGCGGCCCCTCGCGTACTGCGACGCTGCAATCCGGTTCTCCCGCTGATCCAGGAATAGCCCGGTCTTCTGACCGTGATAGGGATCGACCACGTACGAGAGACGGCCCTCGCGAACCTCGATGGTCTCGGGCACGCGGCCTTGCAGGAGGTCGACCCGCTGTTCGAGCCCCTCGAGGGCTCGCACGCGCGGATCGTTGCGCGCCAGGATGCCGGCCGGCGCCGCGAGGTCGACGAGCGCCGCCGTGATGTCGGGCAGCATGCGATCCGTCGCCTGCGAGAGCGCCTGCACGACCAGGTACTCGCCATAGCGATCGACGATCAGCGACGGCAGGAGATCCGCTTCTCCGTGAACCAGCCGGTAAGCAGTCGCGTCGATCTCGAGTCTCTCGCGGAACTGAAATGCTTGCTGCATCCGCGACCGCCACGTCGTCCGATCCGGCGGTTCGCTTCCTCGATTGAAGAGCCGAAGTGTGATCTCGGATCGGTCGCTGTACAGGGCGTGCCCCAGCGTTCGGCCGCGGCCATCGACGACGCGAATCATCGCGCCTGCCGCGCCGTCGACTTTGACGACATCGGACTTGTAGATCCACGGATGGCCGCTCCGTATCCGTTCCTCGCCTCTTTTGCTGACTTGGGCCGTCATCGGTCTCCAAGTTTCACGGGGTTCCTCGCCGTTCTGCAAGGTCAATCGCCGCGAACGCCGGCTGCGACCCGAGGCAAGCCGCGCGGCTTCACGCGCCCGGATCTGGTTCGGCGGGGCGATATAATCGCCGGGACATGAAGATCGCCATCGGCGCCGACCATGCGGGATTTGCGCTGAAGCAGCAGCTCGTGGCGACGCTGACGCGGCTGGGACACGATGTCGAGGATCTCGGCACGCACAATCAAGATCCGGTCGACTATCCTGACATCTGTGCCCGTGTGGCTCGTCACGTCGTCCTCGGGCGTGCGGATCGCGGCTTGGTGCTCGGCGGCAGCGGGCAGGGCGAGCAGATCGCCGCCAACAAGATCCCCGGCATCCGCGCGGCCCTCTGCAACGACCTCTACACCGCGCGCATGTCCCGCGAGCACAACGACGCGAACGTGCTCTCGATGGGCGGACGGATCGTCGGATCCGGCCTGGCCGACGAGATCGTCAAGGTGTGGCTGGACACGCCGTTCGCCGGGGGCCGGCACCAACGACGCATCGAGCAGATTGCCGCGCTCGAAAAACCGATGAGAAACGCCTGACAAAAATCTTATGCCGATATCTACTCCCGCTCAGTCACGCTGGCGCACCCTTGCCGAGACCGACCCGGAGATCGCGCGCGCGATCCGGGACGAAGTCGGCCGCCAGAACTCGGGCCTCGAGCTCATCGCGTCCGAGAACTTCGTCAGTCAGGCTGTTCTGCAGGCTGCCGGATCCGTCCTGACGAACAAGTACGCCGAAGGCTACCCGGGAAAGCGGTACTACGGCGGGTGCGAGTTCGTCGACGTCGCCGAGTCGCTCGCCATCACGCGTGCGAAGGAGCTGTTCGGCGCCGAGCACGCCAACGTGCAGCCGCATTCCGGCGCGCAGGCGAACATGGCCGTCTACTTCACCCTGCTCAAGCCGGGCGATACCGTGCTCGGGATGAATCTCGCGCACGGCGGACACCTCACGCACGGTCATCCGCTGAATTTCTCGGGCAAGCTCTACACCATCGTGCCCTACGGCGTCCGCCAGGACGATGAGCGGATCGACTACGACGAGTTCGATCGGCTCGCCCGCGAGCACAGGCCGAAGATGATCATCGTCGGCGCCAGCGCCTACCCCCGCGTCATCGAATTCGAGCGCATCGCCCGCACCGCGCGCGAGGTGGGAGTGCCCGTCGTGACCGACATGGCGCACATCGCGGGCCTCGTCGCCGCCAAGGTGCACCCCAGCCCCATGCCGCATTCCGACTTCGTCACGACGACGACGCACAAGACGCTGCGCGGACCGCGCGGCGGCATGGTGCTCTGCACGGCGCAGTACGCCAAGGATCTCGATCGCTCGCTCTTCCCGGGCATTCAGGGCGGACCGCTGATGCACGTCATCGCCGCCAAGGCCGTCTGCCTGAAGGAAGCGATGGAGCCCGGTTTCGCCGACTATCAGAAGCAGATCGTCGCCAACGCCAGACGCCTGGCCAAGGGCTTGTCCGACGGCGGCTTCCGGCTGGTGTCCGGCGGCACCGACAATCACCTGATGCTCGTCGACGTGTTTTCCAAGGGCCTGACCGGAAAAGTCGCCGAGGCCGCGCTCGGCAAAGCCGGCATTACCGTCAACAAGAACGCCATCCCGTTCGACAAGAACCCGCCGATGGTGGCGAGCGGGATCCGCATCGGCACGCCGGCGGTAACCAGCCGCGGCATGGGCGAGGCCGAAATGGAAACGATCGCGGAGTACATCGGGCGCGCCCTGGCATCTCCCGAGGACGACGCGGTGCTCAACATGGTGCGAACCGAAGTCGAAGCCCTGTGTCGGAAGTTCCCGCTATATCCGGACGCGTAGATCTGGCCACTGCGGTCGCCCGGGCGCTTGCCGGCGATGGTCCGCTCGCGCGGGCGATCCCGGCGTTCGAGACCCGTCCGGCGCAGCTGAAGCTGGCCGACGCGGTCTCAGAATTGTTCGACGGCGGCGGCGTGCTGCTCGCCGAAGCTGGAACCGGGACTGGCAAGACGCTCGCTTATCTGATCCCGGCGATTCTCAGCCACCACCGGGTGCTCGTCTCCACGGGCACCAAGAATCTTCAGGAACAGATCTACTTCAAAGACCTGCCGGTGCTCCGGGATGCGCTCAAGGTCCCGTTCAAAGCGGCGTACATGAAGGGCCGGGCCAACTATCTCTGCCTGCACCGGTTCGAGTCGTGGCGCGACGGCCTGCAGATCAAGTCCGCCGACGAGATGCGCCACATCCGGCTGATCGACGATTGGGCCGGCGACAGCGAGACCGGCGATCGCGCGGAGCTCGAGGATCTGCCGGAGGATGCCCCATTCTGGAGCGATATCGCGGCGAGCGCCGAGAACTGCATCGGCAGCGAGTGCCCGCGGTTCGCCGACTGCTTCGTCACGCGCATGCGCCAGCGCGCCGCCGAGTCCGACGTCGTCATCGTCAATCATCATCTGCTGTGCGCGGATGCGGCGGTGCGGCAGAGCGCCTACGGTGAAGTGATCCCCGAGTGCCACTACGCGGTCGTGGACGAAGCGCATCAGCTCGAAGACGTGGCGACGCAGTACTTCGGCCGCGCGATCAGCACCTACCGCGTCGAAGACCTGGCGCGCGACCTCGACCGCGCGGCCAGCGGCGATCTCATCCCGGATCGCGAGAAGGCGGAGGACATCGCGACCGGCGTCCGGCGGGTGCGCGATCACGCCCAGGTGATGTTCGCCGCCCTGCAGATGCTGCGCGTGAACATGGGCGGCGGGGCCGCGGAGAACCGCGTCAGGATTCGTCCCGCGCACATGGCCAAGGTCGGCGACGAGGGACTGGCGCTCGCGCATGCTTTCGAAGCGATCGAAGCGGACATCGCGCTGGCGAAGGACGTGCCGGAGGAGGTGCTCGCGCTCGGGCGCCGCGCGCACGAGCTGCGCGACGATCTCAGGTTCCTGCTCCGCGCGGACGACCCGGACTACGTCTACTTCCTCGAAGTCCGCGGCCGCGGCATCCATCTGCGCGCCTCGCCGATTGACGTCTCGGAGATCGTCCGCGAGGTGCTCCTCGATCGGATGAAAGGGGTCGTCCTGACCTCCGCGACGCTGACGACTGATGGATCGTTCGAGTATCTCCGCGGCCGGCTCGGCGTCCGGGACGCCGCCGAAGTGCGGCTCGATTCGGAATTCGACTACGCGGCGCAGTCGATCCTGTATCTGCCCCGCCGCATGCCCGATCCGCGGTCGCCGCAGTTCGTGGCTGCCGCCGCGCGTGAAATCGTCGAGATCCTGAAGCGCACGGAGGGCCGGGCGTTCGTGCTGTTCACGAGCTACGCCAACCTTCGCGACGTCCGCGCTGTCGCGGAGGCGGAGCTCGAGTTTCCCATCCTCGTGCAGGGCACCGCGCCCCGCTCCGCGCTGCTCCGCGATTTCAAGGCCACGCCGCACGCCGTGCTGCTGGCCACGTCGAGCTTCTGGCAGGGCGTCGATGTGGTCGGCGACGCCCTGAGCTGCGTCATCATCGACAAGCTGCCGTTCGCCTCGCCGGGCGATCCGATCGTGGCGGCGCGCATCGAAGCCATCAACGCGCGCGGCGGCTCCGCGTTCGGCGAATATCAGATCCCGCTGGCGGTTCTGGCACTGAAGCAGGGGCTCGGCCGTCTCCTTCGCCACCGCCTCGATCGTGGAGTGCTCGCGGTGCTCGACCCGCGACTGCGCACGATGGGGTACGGGCGGCGCTTCCTCGCGTCGCTGCCGCCGGCCCCCATCACTCACGCCATCGACGACGTAGCGCGTTTCTTTCAATAGTCGCGAGACGACCTTCAGCCCGGCAGCGAAGAACGCTTACGCCTCGTGCTTCCGCGGGCGCGCCGCCTTGTGCTTCGCCGTGTGTCTCTCTTCGGCCTCTTCGACCGAGTGTGACGCGGTCAGATCCGCATCCTCCCTGGCCATGGCCACGAGCCGTTGATAGTGCGCGTGCAGCGTTTTCAGCTCGGCCTCGGAGAGATCCTCGATGTCGATGAGCCTGTTGCTGGCCCCGTGCACCGCCGCGACGAGCTCGTTGAGCTTCAGCTGAATCGCGAGACTGTCCTTGTTCTGGCTCCGCTGGATCAGGAAGACCATCAGAAACGTCACGATCGTCGTCCCGGTGTTGATGACCAGCTGCCACGTGTTGGACCACTGGAAGATCGGGCCCGTGACCGCCCAGGTCAGGACCGTCAGGAGCGCGAGGCCGAACCCCCAGCTGCTTCCCGCCCCTCTCGTGACGGCTGCGGCGATTCGCCCTGCGATGCCTTCGGAACGTCTGTGCGACCTGCGCCGGGAGTGAGTTCTGTTCATCGGGTCATCATAGCGGGGGGAAGGCGCACACAGGTGTCGCGATCGAGGCGCGGCGGCGTGACGAATCGCGATACTGTGAGGGCGCTTGAAACACGTCCTGGTTTCGCTGGCTGCGCTCATCGTCGTCGGCGCGTTTCTGCTGGCCGTACCAGCCATCCCGCAGGATCCCGCGTACCACGTGATGGCGGACCAGCGCACGCTGCTGGGAATCCCCAACACCCTCAATGTGCTGTCGAACCTGCCCTTCGCGATCGTCGGAGCCCTCGGCTTGCTGGTGACGTTCGGCGCGCGATCGCGAGCGGCATGGATTGATGAATGGGAGCGCTGGCCGGCGGCAGTGCTCTTTACCGGGATCGGCCTGACGGCGTTCGGCTCGGGCTACTACCACCTGGCGCCGGATAATCACCGGCTCGTGTGGGATCGGCTGCCGATGACGCTCGGCTTCATGGGGCTGATCTCGATGGTGCTCGCGGAGCGTTCGAGTCTGCGCGCCGCGCGCCTGCTGTTCGTGCCGCTGATGGTCGTCGGCATGGGCAGCGTCGTCTACTGGATTCGAACCGAAATGCTGGGCGCGGGCGACCTGCGCCCGTACGGGCTCGTGCAGTTCGGATCGCTGGCCGCGGTGGTCGTCCTGCTCATCTTCGGACGGCCCGCGCCAGGGACGGCGCATCTGGTTGCGGGTCTTGCGGCATACGCCGGCGCCAAGGTCCTGGAGCTCCTCGATCGCGAGATCTTCATGCTGGGCGGGATCGTGAGCGGCCATACGCTCAAGCACGTGGCGGCGGCCGGCGGCGTGGCCTTCCTGGTGGCGATGCTGCGCGCGCGGACACCCTCGAGCGCGGGCCGAACTCAGCAATCGTAGGTCCCGGCGGATCCAGAGCCGCCCGTCCCAGCCTTCGCCGGAACTTCGTGTACACTTAGGCCTGTTTGCGGACTGACGAAACCGCGGCCGGGGCCGCGATTACACCTAATAAAACGGAGGTTGCGATGCAGGGCGCTTCTATCCGCCGCGCAATCGTGGTCTGTTCGATGCTGCTCGGTCTGACGCTGATCGCGCTTCCCGTCGCCGCGCAGACAGGGCAGGTCAAGGGCAAGGTCGTGGATGCGAAGGACCAACCGGTCGAAGGTGCGGCCGTGCTCATCGAAGCCACGGACGGCATGGGCCGGAAATTCGCCACGAAAACCAATCGGCGCGGCGAATACATCCAGATCGGCCTCCAGCCCGGCCAGTACAGGATCACCGCGCAGAAGGACAATCTCAGCGACATGGCCGAGCGGAAAGTCGGGCTCGACGTGGCCGAGGTGAACCTCAAGCTGGCTCCCGGCGGCGGTGGCGGTAACGTGTCTGCCGAGGAGCGCAAGAAAGCGGAAGCGCGCGTGGCCGCGATCAAGGGCAACTTCGAAGCGGGCGTCACCGCGAGCAATGCCGGCAATTTCGACGAAGCGATCGCGAAGTTCAATGCCGTCCTGGTCGATGTGCCGAAGTGCGTCGAGTGCTACACGAACATCGCTGCCGTGCACGTTCGGAAGAAGGAGTTCGACCAGGCCGAAGCGATGTACAAGAAAGCGATCGAAATCAATCCGAGCTCCTTCGACGCCTATAACGGCCTCGCGAACGTGTACAACGCGCAGAAGAAGTTCGACCTCGCGGCGGAAGCGAGCGCGTCTGCGCAGAAGCTCGGAGCGGCGGCCCCGGGCGGCGCGAGCGCGTCCTCGGTCTTCAACCAGGGAGTGATCGCCTGGAACGCGAGCAAGATCGCGGATGCGAAGAAGTCGTTCCAGGAAGCCATCAAGCTCGACCCGAAGCTGGCGGACGCCCATTACTGGCTCGGCATGGCGAATCTGAACGAAGGCAACATGCCGGACGCCGCGAAGGCGTTCGACGAATACCTGAAGCTGGCGCCGACTGGCCAATATGCCGAACAGGCCAAGGGCATCTTGACGCAGATCAAGAAATAGGACGGCTGACGCCGGGCTCGATCGGATTGCCCGATCGCGCCCGGCCCCCGCGTGAATACGGGGGATCGAAGACCCTCCCGCTTCAGTGAGGGGCCACGTCATCCCGCCCGAACGGACGTCGCGAGAACCGAGTGCTCCCACATGACACGATCGCGGAGAACCTCGCGGCGGTCAGATCCCGCATAGCCGACGCCGCGCGCCGCGCGGGCCGGGATCCGTCGTCCATCACGCTCATCGCCGTGTCGAAGACATTCGATGCCGGTCACGTCCGCGCTGCCTGGAACGCGGGACAGCGAGATTTCGGAGAGAACAAGGTCCAGGAAGCCGAACAGAAGATGGCGGAGACCGGGGATCTGGCCGGCGCGCGCTGGCACCTCATCGGGCATCTCCAGTCGAACAAGGCGAAAAAGACGCCGGGATTTGCGGCAATCCATTCGATCGATTCGATCGAGCTACTGCGCAGGGTCGACGCGGCCGCAGTCGAGCGCGGGTCCAGACCCGACGTGCTCATCCAGACGGATCTGGCCGGGGAGGAGACCAAGTTCGGAGCGGCCGAATCGGACATCGAAGCCATTGCCCGCGCCGCGCTGGAAGGCCGGGCGGTCCGCCTCGCGGGTCTGATGGTCCTCCCGCCATGGAACGAAAACCAGGAGGAGACCCGACCCTGGTTCGCCCGCCTTCGCGCCCTCAGGGACCGGCTGATCGCCGCCGGAATCCCCGCCACGGCGCTGGCGCATCTTTCGATGGGGATGAGCCATGATTTCGAGGCGGCAATCGAAGAAGGGGCGACAATGGTGCGGGTAGGCACCGCGATCTTCGGGAAACGTGTGAAACTCTGAGTGGCGGAGGGGGGACGAGTCCGCCACCAACGAAACGAGGACACCATGTACGAGCGTCAGAGGCAGCCGGGCACGCCGGCACCCGCCGAGGCCAGCTCGGCGCCAGCAGAACGACTCATGCGGGTTGCGCCACTCGACATGCGGCAGCATCGCTTCCGCACGGTCATCCGTGGATTCGACAAGACGGAAGTCGTGACTCTGCTGACCGAGGCCGCCGACGACTTCGAGCACGCGCTGCGCGAGAACGATCGCCTTCGCCACGATCTGCAGCGCGTCGAGGCGCTCCTCGTCGAACATCGCGAGCGCGAAGCGAATCTGCGCAACACGCTGATGACGGCGCAGCGCCTCGCCGATGAGATCAAGGAAGCCGCTCAAGTCGAAGCCAAGCTGATCGTGAAAGAGGCGCAGGGCCGGGCCGATCTCCTGCTGCAGAAGTCCCAGGTGCGGCTCGAAGAAGTCGAGCGGGACATCAACGAGATGCGGCTACGCCGCCGCGATGTCGAAGGATCGCTGGAGGCGTCGATCCAGGCCCTCTATCACGCGCTCGAGTTCATTCGCGATCAGGACAGGTCTGACGAGAAGGTCCTGCTCCATCGCCCCCGGCAGGTCGACGCGCCGCAGCCGCCGCGAATCGGCGTCGATGCGCCGCGCGCGGCCGATGACCGGGGCTGAGGAGCGCCGCATCCCATCTTGATCAGACGCTCAGCCACGATCCTGGTCCGGGTCATCCCGCGCGCCGGGCGGACGGCTCTGGCTGGGAAGCGCGGCGACGCGGTGCTGGTACGGCTGGCGGCCGCGCCGGTCGATGGCGCGGCGAACGAGGCCCTCGTCGCGTTCCTGGCTGACGCGCTCGACTGCCCTCGGCGTGACATCGCGATCGTTGGCGGCGAGAAGAGCCGCGACAAGCGGCTGCGCATCACCGGACTCACCCTCGACGAGATCGAGCGGCGTCTCACGGCAGCCATCACCGATCGGACTGATGAACGTTGAATCTTGAGCGCTGAACCCCAAGCCGCGGACTTCATCCTCCTTCACGCCCGTCAGCTGGTGACGTGCGCCGGTCCCGCCCCCCGGCGTGGTGCGGACCAGGCGGACGCGGGTCTCATCGACGATGGGGCGATCGCGGCGTTCGAGGGAAGGCTGACTTTCGTCGGCCCTTCAGCACTGCTTGCCGCCTCGGTCGCTCGGCGTCCCAATGCCCGCATCTTCGATCTTCAGCATCGTTTTTCCATCGTTCCCGGATTCGTTGACGCGCACACGCATGCGGCGTACGCCGGGGACCGACGCGCCGAGCTCCAGCGGCGTCTGGCCGGCGAGTCCTATGCCGACATTGCCGCGAGCGGCGGCGGCATCGTCTCGACCGTGACCGCGACCAGGACGGTTTCCGACGCGGAGCTCGTGCACGCCACGCACCAGCGCCTCGATGAGATGCTGGGCTGCGGCACGACCACCTGCGAGATCAAGAGCGGCTACGGCCTGACGACCGCGGCGGAGTTGAAGATTCTCCGCGCGATCAGGACGCTCGCCCGCACGCATCGGATGTCGATCGCCGCGACGTTCATGGGCGCGCACGAGGTGCCGATCGAGTTCCGCTCCCGGCGGAGCGACTACGTCGACCTGGTGGTCGACGAGATGATCCCGGCCGTCGCGGGCGAAGGACTCGCGGAGTGGTGCGACGTGTTCTGCGAGGAGGGGGTCTTCACCCCTTCGGAGTCTGAGCGCATCCTGGTGGCCGGTTCGAAGGCCGGTCTCAAGCCCCGGATTCACGCGGACGAGCTCGCTTCCAGCGGCGGCGCGCAGGTTGCCGCGCTGGTTCGGGCGCGCTCGGCCGACCACCTGATCTTCGTGACGTCCGAGCACATCCGCCTCCTCGCCGAGGCGGGCACGACAGCCACCCTGCTTCCGATCGCTGCCTTTTTTCTGAAGCTTGGCCGCTTTGCACCGGCGCGGGCGCTCATCGACGCTGGCGTTCCCGTCGCCATCGCGACCGACGTGAATCCCGGAGGCGGGCTGTCACCGAGCATGCCCTTCTGCATGGCGCTCGCCTGCTTCGGCATGAACATGACCTTCGAGGAGGCGCTGGTGGCTGCGACGATAAACGGCGCCTGGTCCCTCGATCGCGCCGAGGCCGTCGGAAGCCTCGAGCCTGGCAAATTGGCCGACGCGGTCGTCGTCGACGGGGAGGCCATCAGCCTTCTGCGCGTCGGGGCGTCGTCGATTCGGGGGGTTGTCAAACGCGGCGACCTCGTTCGCGGCGACATACCCCAGCCCGCGGAGAAAGTCCGATGACGCTGACCGAGCGAACCCTGGTCGATCTGCTGGCGGCCTTCAGGTCGCCGGCGCCTACGCCAGGGGGCGGGTCCGCCGCGGCGCTCGCCGGCGCCGTCGGCGCGGCGTTGCTGGCAATGGTGGGAGCGATGCCAAAACACCGCGCCGCGGCGGAGGAGGACGTCGACCGCCTGCAAGGGGCCGCGACCCGCTCGACCCTATTGAGCGAACGCCTGGCCGAGCTGATCGATCGTGATGCCGCGGCTTACGACAGGGTGGTTGCGGCCTACCGGCTGCCGAAGGAATCGCCCCAGGAAAAGTCGGAGCGCACCGAGCGCATCCAGCAGGCGGTGCGTGGCGCCATTGATGTTCCGCTCGACGTCATGCGCCACTGCGCCGAGGCCATTGAAGTGGCCGCCGTCGTCGCCGCTTTCGGCAATCCGAACGCCGCCAGCGACGTCGGTGTCGCGCTGGAGCTGCTGATCGCGGGCGAGCGAGGCGCCCGGCTCAATGTCGAGATCAATCTGGGGAGCGTCAAGGACGCCGCGTACGCCGAGTCCATCCGGCGGCGGATCGCGAATCTCAGCGCGGAATGCGAGCGAGCCGCGGAGGCCGCTCGCGCCCGCCTGAAGGATTGAATCCGGGGCGGGCCGCCCGCCGGCGGCAGGGTCATCGAAGAGGGTCGACGCCGGTTGGCGGCCGCACGTGCCAGCCTTCGACCGCAATCGTGAACGGCATCGGGCGCTTGTAGGAGGGCACCCACTCGAGCTCCTCCTCGTACGCCACGTTGATATAGGTGAACTGCCGGTCGCGGGTCACCTGCACGGCTTCCCGCTCGATCGGGATCTCATAGCGCTGGGCCAGCTGCATGACGCGCTCGACCAGATCCGCGTCCGATCGGTCCTTGGAGAACAGCGCCGCTTCGGCCACGGCGTCCTTGAACTGGTAATAGTGCAAGTAGACCGGCACGACGCGGTACAACGCGTGCGCGATCAGCAACAGGACCGCGAGTCTGACCAGGTTCCGCAGCATCGCTGCGCTCCTCAGTGAATCTGGTGGAGAATGCGCTCCCAGCGCGTTCTAGTAAAGAAGTGGGTCACGACGGAGAAAAACTGCTTGATTGTAGCCCCAATTCCCGATTCTTCGGAGGGGGCTTCGACGCCGGGGTCGTAGGACCAGTAGATCATCAGGGCTTTCCCCTTGATGTATCCGCGCGGCAGAAAGCCCCAGTAGCGGCTGTCCTGTGAGTTGTCCCTGTTGTCCCCCATCACGAAATACTGGCCTTCCGGCACCTGGACCGGACCGTACCGCTCGCGGACATCGAACGAGGTGACTTCCTGGGCGGTGTGAGTGGGATCCAGGAAGTGCACGTAGGGTTCGACCAGCGGCTGACCGTTGACGAGCACTTTCTTGTTCCGCAATTCGACCGTCTCACCGGGCAGCCCGATGACGCGTTTGATGAAATCGCGCTCGGGCTCGTCAGGATACTTGAACACGACGATGTCGCCCCGGCGGATGTCGCGCATCGGCAGCAGCGTCCGCTCGACGGAGGACGCCGCGGGCCCGAACACGAACTTGTTGACCAGCAGATGATCGCCGATGAGCAGATTGTTCTCCATCGATCCGGTGGGAATCTTGAACGCCTGAACCGCCCAGGTCCGGACGAACAGCGCCAGGATCACCGCGATGACGATCGATTCGAAGTATTCGCGGACGACGGATTTCTTGGAATCAGCCATGACTCTCGAGCCCTGCGCTACTCTTGTCCCACCTTCAGCACTGCCAGAAAGGCTTCCTGCGGGATCTCGACGCGGCCGACCCGCTTCATCCGCTTCTTGCCTTCCTTCTGCTTCTCGAGCAGCTTCCGCTTGCGGCTGATGTCGCCGCCGTAGCACTTCGCCAGCACGTTCTTGCGCAGCGCCTTGACCGATTCGCGCGCGATGATGCGGCTGCCAATCGCCGCCTGAATCGCCACTTCGAACATCTGGCGCGGGATGAGCTCGCGCATCTTCGACGCCAGCGCACGGCCCCGCTGATAAGCCATGTCGCGATGCACGATGACCGACAGGGCATCGACCGGCTCCTCGTTGACGAGGATGTCGAGCTTCACCAGCGGCGATTCCTGGTAGCCGGTGACATGGTAATCGAGCGACGCGTAGCCGCGCGACAGCGTCTTGAGCCGGTCGTAGAAGTCCATGACCACTTCGTTGAACGGCAGCTCATAAGTGACGAGGACGCGGTCGGCGGCCAGGTATTCGATCGTCTTCTGGACCCCGCGCTTCTCCTGACACAGCTGGAGAATCGCCCCGACGTGCTCAGAGGGCGTGAGCACCATGGCGGTAATGACCGGTTCTTCGATCTTCTCGATGCGGCCGGTCTCCGGCAGCTTGGATGGGCTATCGATCTCCTGGACTTCCCCGTCCGTGGTCGTCACCCGATAGAGCACGCCTGGTGCGGTCGTGACCAGGTCCATGTCGAACTCGCGCTCGAGCCGCTCCTGGACGATCTCCATGTGCAGCAGACCGAGGAATCCGCAGCGGAAGCCGAAGCCGAGCGCGGCGGAGGTCTCGGGCTCGAAGAAAAACGAGGCGTCGTTGAGACGGAGCTTTTCGAGGGCGTCGCGAAGCTCCGGGTACTCGCTCCCTTCGACGGGGTACAACCCCGCGAACACCATCGGCTTGCTTTCCTTGAAGCCGGGGAACGGCTCCGGCGTCGGCCTGGATGCTTCGGTGATGGTGTCGCCGATCTGCGCGTCGGTGACGGTCTTGATGCCCGCGAAGATGAACCCGACCTCGCCGACGCCGAGCGAATCGACCGCCACAGGCTTTGGTGAAAAGACGCCGACCTGATCGACCTCGTACTCCTGCCCTTTTGCCATCAACCGGATCTTCATCCCGGCGCGGATGGCGCCATCGAGCACACGGGTCAGGATGATGACGCCGCGGTACGGGTCGTACCAGGAGTCGAAGATCAAAGCCTTCACCGGACCGGCGGGATCACCCGCCGGTGACGGCAGCCGCTGGACGATCGCTTCGAGAATGTCCTTGACGCCTACGCCTTCCTTGGCGCTGGCCAGGATCGCGCCGCTCGCATCGAGCCCGACAATCTCTTCGATCTGCCGCTTCGCTTCGTCTGGCTGCGCCCCTGGCAGGTCGATCTTGTTGATGACCGGAATGATTTCGAGGCTGTTGTCCACCGCCAGGTAGGCATTGGCGAGCGTCTGAGCTTCGACGCCCTGCGAGGCATCCACCAGCAGCAGCGCGCCTTCGCAGGCGGCGAGCGATCGCGTCACTTCGTACGAGAAGTCGACGTGTCCTGGCGTATCGATCAGGTTGAGCACGTACTGCTGCCCGTCGTCCGCCGTGTAGGTCAGACGAACCGCGTGGGCCTTGATCGTGATCCCGCGCTCGCGCTCGAGGTCCATACTGTCGAGCACCTGCGCTTCCATCTCTCGAGCCTGGAGCGCGCCGGTCATCTCGAGGAATCGGTCGGCCAGCGTCGATTTGCCGTGATCGATGTGCGCGATGACCGCGAAGTTCCGTATGTTGCGCTGATCCATGAGCTCGATCCGACGATTATAACGTGCCCGGCGGCGACGCCCGCGGGCGAGCCCCGGAGGCGACCGGTGCGGTCAGCGCTGGTCGAGCGGCAGAAACGGCTGCGGGTACGTAGGGCCGATGTAATCGGTGCGCGGGCGAATCAGCCGGTTGTTCGAGGTACTGCTCGAGGCAGTGAGCCGTCCACCCCGAGATCCGGCTCACGGCGAAAATCGGCGTAAAGAGCTCCACGGGAATGCCGAGGGTGTAATAGGTCGACGCCGAGTAGAAGTCGACGTTCGGATACAGCTTCTTCTCGCCGGTGACGATCTGCTCGATGCGCTGCGACATCTCGAACCAGCGCAGGTTGCCGGCGCGCTCGCCGAGATCCTTCGACATCCGCCGCAGATGCGTCGCGCGCGGATCCTCCGTGCGATACACACGATGGCCGAAGCCAGGAATCTTGACCTTTCTCGCGAGCCGCCCTCTGATCGCCTCGTCGATGCGCTCGGGCGTCGCGTCCTGCCCGATATCGATGAGCAGGCGCATCACGTCCGCGTTCGCGCCGCCATGGAGCGGCCCCTTCAGCGTCCCGATCGCCGCGACGATGGCCGAGTAGAGGTCGGTGAGCGTGGCCGCGGCGACGCGTGCGGCGAACGTCGAGGCGTTCAGCTCGTGATCGGCATGGAGCACGAGCGCCACGTCGAACGCTCGTGTCGCCAGCGCGCTCGGACGCGTGCCGGTCAACATGTACAGGAAGTTCGCCGCGTGGCCGAGCGCGGGATCCGGTTGAATCGGTCCGCCCCCTGCCTGCAGCCGTCCGTACGTCGCGACCAGGCTCGCAATCTGCCCGGTCAGCCTGACCGCTTTCCGATAATTACCCTGGGGAGAGTTGTCGGAGACTTCGGGATCGTACTGGCCGAGAGCCGACGTCAGCGTCCGGAGCGTGTCCATGCCGTCCGACGAGGGCAGCTGCTTCATCAGACGCAGCGTCGATTCCGCGAGCGGCCGGCCGGCCGCAAGCTGGGATTGCAGATCCCCGAGCTCGGCGCGGTTCGGCAGCCGTCCGTGCCACAACAGGTAGCAGACCTCTTCGAACGACGCCCCCCGGGCGAGATCGTGAACGTCATAGCCGTAGTAGGCGAGGACTCCGCGATCGCCATCGAGGTAGCAGATGGCGGATGTGGCGGCTACGACATCCTCGAGCCCGCCTCTCGGCTTCGCATCGGTGGTCATGTTGCTGGGATGATATCAGGCAGGGGAGGGCCGGACGGCGCTTAACAGTTCAAGAGTTCAAGGACTGACGCCTTGAACCCTTGAACCGACTCATTTCGCTATTTCCGGCGTCGGCGGCATGACGTTCTCGCCCGTGTACTGCTGCAGGATCGAGAGCAGGCCCATGTAGAGGAAGCCGATCTGGAAGAGCATCAGGAACGGCAGCGTCCCGTAAATCTGATTGGCCAGGGCGTAGTACACGGTGCCGGTGAAGTAGAGGCCCAGCGCGAGCTCGACGATCGGCTGCACGCCGACCGCCTGGTGGTACTTCTTGCCGACCCACTCGTCGCTGTCCCGCTCGATACCGTATTTCGGCGTGCGGGCGAACTCGCTCTGCTTGCCGAAGATCGCTTCGAGGACCGCGCGCGCGTTGTTCACGCAGAGGCCGATGCCGATGGACATCAGAAACGGCAGGTACTTCAGCCGCTGCCGCCAGTCGGCGTACAACTCACGCTGGGAGACGACATAGAAGTTGCAGACCGACAACGTCGCCGCCGCGAACAGCGGCACGTCGATCAGCAGCATCTCGGTCCATCCCATGTTGTACCGGACGTACATCGCCGGGAACATGAGGATCGACAGGACCGACATCAGCAGGTAGTTGAAATTGGCCGACAAGTGGAAGAACGCCTCCGCCTTGACGCCAAAAGGCTGGTTCGACCGGAGGATGCTGGGGAGCAGCTTCAAACAGGTCTGGATCGAGCCCTTGGCCCAGCGATGCTGCTGGGACTTGAACGAGTTCATCTCGACCGGCACTTCGGCTGGAGACACGACGTCGGGCAGGAAGAGGAAACGCCATCCGAGCAGCTGGGCCCGGTAGCTCAGGTCCAGGTCCTCGGTCAGCGTGTCGTGCTGCCAGCCGCCGGCGTCGTCGATGGCCTGGCGGCGCCAGACGCCGGCGGTGCCATTGAAATTGAAAAAGCACCCCGCGCGGTTGCGGCCGCCGTGTTCGAGGACGAAGTGGGCATCGAGCAGGATCGACTGGATTTTGGTCAGCAGCGAGTAGTCCTGGTTGATGTGCCCCCAGCGCGCCTGCACCATGCCGACCTTCGGGTCTTCTTCGAAGTACGGCAGCGTCCGCATCAGAAAGTCCCGGGATGGGATGAAATCGGCGTCGAAAATCGCGATGAACTCCCCGGAGGCTTCCTTCAGGCCGGCCTCGAGCGCTCCAGCCTTGTAGCCAAGCCGGTCGGACCTATACAGGTACCGAATCTTGAACCCTCGGGCCGCGTGCCGCCGGACGGCAAGCTCAGCTATGTCTCGCGTCTCATCGGTCGAGTCGTCCAGAACCTGGATTTCCAGCAGCTCGGTCGGGTAGTCCATCTCGCAGACGGCATCGATGAGCCGGTCCGTGACGTACATCTCGTTGTAGATGGGTAACTGGATAGTGACAGGAGGTAATACGCGGGGAGCAGGCAAAGGCGCCGGCGCCCGCCCCTTGTTCTTCATGTAAAGATAGACGAGATAGTAGCGATGCCACCCGTAAATCGCCAGAATGCTAAGGATGAAGAAGTAAAGAACAAGGATCAGTGTCTGAGGCAGGCTCATAAGAAGATGAATCCGTCACGTCGCACGATCAGCGATTTTATAGCTCAGCAAAACTCGAAGTCAACGCGGATCAAGGACTTGGAGCCCTCATCCCGTTGATGCGCAACGAGCTACGCGACCTCCTGGAGCGAGTGCGGTCAGGGGGCACTACGCTTGAGGCTGCGCATGACCGCCTCCTTCAATATTTGAGCCAGGCACCGTTCGAAGACCTTGGGTTCGCGCGGGTCGATCACCACCGAGGCGTCCGGCAGGGCTTTCCTGAAGTGATCTTCGGCCCCGGCAAGACTCCGCAGCAGATTGCGGCGGTCGCCGCACGCCTGGTGAAGGCCGGTCAGGCCCTGCTCGTCACCCGCACCGACGCGTCCGCGTTTGCTGCGGTCGCCGCAGAAATTCCCGACGCGGCGTTCAACCCGGTCGCCAGAACGATCACTCGTCCCATCAGCAATACCCCCCCCGGCAAGGGGACCATCCTGCTAGCCGCCGCCGGAACCGCCGATCTGCCAGTCGCCGAAGAAGCCGCGATCTGCGCGGAAGTCATGGGAAACGACGTCGATCGGCTGTACGACGTCGGGGTGGCCGGCCTGCACCGCCTGCTCGCCGAACACGAACGGCTGCTCCAGGCGCGGGTCATCATCGTCGTGGCCGGCATGGAGGGGGCCCTCCCCAGCGTCGTCGGCGGCCTCGTGCCGGTTCCGGTGATCGCGGTGCCGACCAGTGTCGGTTATGGCGCAAATTTCGGGGGCATCGCCGCGCTGCTCGGAATGTTGAACAGCTGCGCGAGCGGTGTCTCGGTTGTGAACATCGACAATGGCTTCGGCGCTGCGGCCGTCGCCAATGCCATCAATCACCTGCCCTGAGCGGTCTCCCGCCTTGACAGTGGCAGGGGGCATTCACATATTTGACAAACGTTGTTGAGACCCCGCACCTGATCTATAGTTAACGATTGCCCTTCCGCCGGGCTCCCCAAGGGGGTGCGAGTCCCGTGGGGTCGGACAGGGCGCTACCCGGGCAGTCACACCCTTCGCTCAACTCATGCACGCTGGCGCCCTGAGGGCCCTCGAATTCGACCGCATCGTCGCTGTAATCCGCGCGTTTGCGCAGACACCGCGGGGGGACGTCCGTCTGGCGGATCTTCATCCCGAGGTGGCTGAATCCGCGGTCGCTCGTGCGCTCGCGGCGACCAGCGAGACGGTACGGTTTGTCTCGGCGGGACAGATCGGGCTCCAGGCACCGCGCGAGATGGACGCGATTCTCGACGGCCTGCTCGTCGACGGCCGCGCGCTCGAACCGCTGCAGCTGATCGCCCTCGCCAGCTTCCTGTCGTCAGTCGAAACGACGTGCACCGCGGTGCGCCGGGCGCGAAGCTCGTTTCCCATCCTTCACGTCATCGCCGATCGCGCCGCGTCGTTCGAACGCGAAATCGCGGATATCCGCGCAAAGATCGATCCGGCTGGAGAAGTCCTGGACGATGCCTCCCCTGAGCTGCGGAGCATCCGGGACCGGCTGCGGCGTCAGCGCTCGCGGCTGCGCGGCACGCTCGAATCGTACCTGCGCGGAAAAGACACGGCGAAGTACCTGCAGCAGCAGATCGTCACCGATCGCCATGGGCGCTACGTGCTCGTGGTCCGGGCCGAGCACAGAGCCGCGATTCCGGGCATCGTTCACGGCAGCTCGGGCAGCGGCGCCAGCCTTTACCTCGAGCCGCTCAGCACCGTCGAAATCAACAACGACATCGTCGCGCTCGAACAGCAGGAGGCGCAGGAAGTCCGGCGCATACTCCTGGCGCTCAGCGATGCGTTCCGTGCACGGCAGGAAGACGTCGAACGGACGGTCGAGGCGGCCACGGAGCTCGACGTCCTGAATGCCCGGGCGCGTTTCTCGATTCTCGTCGGCGGCGTCGAGCCGAAGCTGTCGCGGGAAGGGCGGCTCGAGCTTCGCGGCGCGAGACATCCACTGCTGATTCCCGCGGTGCGGCAGCGTCTCGCCGACGCGCTCGAGGACGAGCCCGCCGGGTCGGCGCCCGACAAGGACCCGGTCCCCGTCGACATCCTGCTCATTCCGCCGGTGCGCGTGCTGGTGATCACCGGACCGAATACCGGCGGCAAGACGGTCGCACTGAAGACGGCGGGCCTCCTTCCGCTTCTCGCACAGGCCGGACTGCTGATACCTGCCGAGGACGGATCGGAGATTCCGGTATTCCAGTCGGTGTTCGCGGACATCGGCGACGAGCAGTCGATCGCGCAAAGCCTCAGCACGTTTTCCGGCCACATCGCCAACGTCGTCGGCATGGACCGGGCGCTGGCGCTGCCGGCGCTCGTGCTGCTCGACGAAGCAGGAGCCGGCACGGACCCGATCGAAGGAGGCGCGCTCGCGATGTCGATCATCGAGCACTTCCGGCTTCGCAGCGCGATGGTGATCGCCACGACGCATTACGACGCGCTCAAAACCTATGCGTCGACGACGGACGGGGCGACGCCGGCTGGTTTTGGGTTCAATCCATCGACGTTCGCCCCGACCTACCGGCTCAACTACGGATCTCCCGGCAGCAGCCTGGCCTTCGAGATCGCGAACCGGCTGGGACTGCCAGCGTCGATCATCGAGCGCGCGCGTACCCACCGCAGTGAGCGGGAGTCTCAACTCGCGGATCATCTCGCCCGCGTCGAGCGGGACATGCAGTCGCTCGAACACGAGCGGCGGCTCGCGGCGCGCGAACGGCAAACCCTGGCCGATGCGACGGCGAAGCTCCACGCCCGCGAGGAAGATCTCAAGAATCGCGAGGAGGTGCTGCGGCGCCGGCTCGATCAGAAGATCGAGGAGCGGCTGCGGGAAGCCCGCCGCGAGATCGATGCGGTCGTCGGTCGCTTGAAGGCACGCACCGAAACCATGGCGACGCAGGCCGAACGGGCCGCCGTGCGATTGATTCCGACTGGGGAGGCGGGTGGGGCCCGGGCCGATGCGCGCGCGGCGATCGACGCGATCGAAGAACGGCTCTGGAAGAGCGCCGCGGCTCCAACCACGGCCGCCGCGGTTCCGTCAGATATCTCAACGGCTCGCCCCTCCGCGGTCGGCGATCGCGTCTTCGTCGGTCCATTGCAGCTGGAGGGAGTGGTCCTCTCGATCAACGATCGCGACGCCGAGGTGGATGTCCGTGGCAAGCGTCTGCGCGCGCGGATCGACGAGCTGCGGCTCATCACCGCGGCGGCGGGCAGCACGGCGTCACCGGCGCCTCGCGTGCGCGTGAACGTGGACCTGCAGCCTCGCGCGGGCAATCTTTCCGAGCTGAACTTGATTGGCTGCAACGTCGACGAGGCGCTCAGCCGCGCGGAAAAATTCCTGGACGATGCGCTCGTGACGGAACAGCGGAACCTTCGAGTGATTCACGGTTTCGGTACCGGTCAGCTGCGCAAGGCGATTGGGGAGTTTCTGCGGGCGCATCCGCTGGTCGCGAACTTTGGCCCGGCGGCATCGGATAAGGGTGGCGGCGGCGTCACCGTGGTGGAACTGAAGGAGTAGCGGTTCTGGGTCTCTTCCCGCTGTCGTTCATCGAGGAGCTGAAGTCGCACGCGGACATCGTGCAGGTCGTGCAGGAGCGCGTCCCACTCCGCCGCAGCGGCGCCACCTGGAAGGGACTCTGCCCGTTTCACGGCGAGAAGACTCCGTCGTTCCACGTCTACGCGGACAAGGGGTTTTTCAAGTGTTATGGCTGCGCCGTGGGGGGGGACGTCATCAAGTTCGTCGAGCTGTTCGACAAGATCGCGTTCCCCGAGGCCGTGCGGCAGCTCGCCGTCCGCGCCGGACTGCGTGTTCCAGAGGCAGCCGATTCGACACAGGACGCCGAGTCACATCAGGAGCGCGAATCCCTGCTGAAGGCCCATGAGCTCGCGGCGGCGTGGTTCGCCGAACAGCTTGCCGGCCCGCCCGGAGCTACGGCACGCCGACAGCTGCAGGACCGCGGCGTCACCGCCGCCACCATCGAATTGCTGACCATCGGGTATGCCCCCGCGTCGCGCGATGGACTGTGCGGCCGGCTGCGGAAGGAAGGGTTTCCACTGCCGCTCCTGATCAAGGGCGGACTCGTCGTGCAGCGGGACGACGGCAGCGTCGTGGATCGGTTCAGGAACCGGTTGATGATTCCGATCAGCCGCGACAACGGAGCCGTGGTGGCGTTCGGCGGCCGCGCGATGGAAGAGGGGCAACAGCCGAAGTATCTGAATTCCCCAGAAACCCCGATTTATGTCAAAGGCCGGACGCTTTTCGGGCTGCATTTGAGCAAACAGGCCATCGCGCGTTCCCGTTATGCCGTCATGGTTGAGGGTTATTTCGATTTTGCTCAGGCATTCCAGGGGGGCGTCCAGAACGTCGTGGCCTCGTCCGGGACGGCGCTGACCCCGACCCAGGCGCGGCTGTTGAAACGTTTTGCCACGAAGGTCGTTCTCAGTTTTGATCCCGATGCGGCGGGACAAGGGGCGGCGGTGCGGTCCTCGGAGCTTCTGGTCGGAGAGGGGTTTCAGGTCAACGTCGCCATGTTGCCCGGAGGGGATGACCCGGACACGTACATCAGAAGGCAGGGCGGAGCGGCGTACCAGGAGCAGCTCCGGCAATCACGTCCGTATCTGGAGTATTTGCTGGACAAGACCGCGGCGGAATACGACCTCCGCAAAGACGATGACCGGCGCGAATTCCTGACCCGGATGCTTGGTGTCGCGGCTCGGATTCCAGATGCTGCCGCCCGTGACCAGTTTGCAGACAGACTGGCGCACCGGGCGCGGATTACTGAAGAGGTTGTCAGGGCCGAGATCAGGAAGGCAGCCGTCCGCAAGGAGACCCTGGTCGACCGGCGGCACGTCCCTTCGCTCGGTCAGCTGAAAACGTTCGAACGGGGGCTGATTTGGGCCCTGGTCCGGGATCCGGCGGCGGGATTCGGGGCGCTCGCCGACCTCGAGGCTACGGACTTGAGCGATCTGGCGACCGGTCCCATTCTCGAACAGGCGCGATCTCTGCAGGGATGGCCGATCGAGGGTTTACCAGGCGCCCTGCTCGAGCGTCTAAGTACTCAGGAAGCTGGACTTGTCGCGGAGATAACCGCCCAGCCGGAGCCCCCCGTGAGAGTGGCGGCTGACTGCGTCTCGGAGCTCCGGCGGCTGCAACTGGCCCGCGAACGGGCGGAGGTTCAGCGCCAGATGGATCGTCTCCTCGAGCAGGGCATCCCGAGCAGCGACGACCGCATCAATGAACTGGGGATGCGGCAACTGGCACTCAAACAGCAGATCGATTCACTCGGAAGCGAGCACACGGGGGCTGCGGCCCGCGAACATTGAAACACGCGCCCGGCATCCCCAACGGGGGTGACGGGCGGGCAGACGGAGCCGAGCACCGGCCGGCCAGGCCGAAGGGTGCGGGGATTCGCGAGCAATTAGAGAGCGTCTGGAGGACATGCCGTTGTCGATCGAAGAAAAATACGATGAAGTGAGGCAACTCATCTCCATCGGCAAGGAAAAGGGTTACCTGCTCTACGACGAAGTCAACGAGCTGCTCCCCGCCGACATCACCTCGTCGGACGAGCTCGATGACTTGTTCAGCACGTTCGGCAGCGCGGGTATCGAGGTCGTCGATTCAGAAAAAGCGTACCGCGACGACAAGCTGCTCGATCGCACGGGAGAAGGTGCGGAAGAGCTCGAGCTCGATCTGACACCCGGCGCACTCGACAAGACGAACGATCCGGTCCGGATGTACCTCCGTGAGATGGGGACGGTCCCGCTTCTCACGCGCGAGGGGGAAGTCGAGATCGCGAAGCGGATCGAACGAGGCAAGCTCGCCGTCATCAAGTCGATCTCGCGGACACCGACGGTCGCCCACGCCATCATGACGATGGGCGATCAGCTGAAGAACGACGAGCGCAGCGTGCGCGAGCTCGTGATCTTCCAGGACGAGGAGATCACCGACGACAAGATCGAGGAACGCAAGCGGCAGGTGCTGCGCCAGATCGAAGCCGTCCGCAAAGCCTTCCAGAACGTCGAGAAGTGCAACGAGAAGCTCGAGAAGACCAACAAGGGCACGACGACGCGCGAGAAAAAGAAGTACCGCCGGACCAGGTGGGAGGCGTTGCGCGCACGCGTCGAAGTGTCACAGCTGCTCCGCAAGATCGAGTTCACCGAGCTCGTGAAACGGCGGCTGATCGACCAGCTGAAGGATGCGGTCGAGGGGGTGATGCGGCTCAAGCGCGAGGTCGATCAGATCGAGCGCCAGCTCAATCCCAAGAACAAGAAGGTCCGGCTCAAGGAAGAGGACAAGAAGAACCTCCTGAAGCGGCAGAAGGAGGCGAAGCTGTCAATGAAGGCGGCCGCCGAGGAGCTCGGCGAAACGCCGGATCGCTTGATGCGGACGCTCGAGACCATCTCGCGCGGGGAGATTCAGGCCGAGCAGGCGAAGAAGGAGCTGGTCGAAGCCAACCTGCGCCTGGTCGTCTCGATCGCCAAGAAATACACGAACCGCGGGCTGCAGTTCCTGGATCTGATTCAGGAAGGCAACATCGGGCTGATGAAGGCGGTCGACAAGTTCGAATACCGCCGCGGCTACAAGTTCTCGACCTACGCCACTTGGTGGATCCGTCAGGCGATCACCCGGGCGATCGCCGACCAGGCGCGCACCATCCGGATCCCGGTCCACATGATCGAGACGATCAACAAGCTGATTCGTACCTCGCGCGCCCTGGTGCAGGAGCTGGGACGGGAACCGACCTCGGAGGAAATCGCCAAGCGCATGGACATCCCCGTCTCGAAAGTGCGCAAGGTGCTCAAGATCGCTCAGGAGCCGATTTCGCTCGAGACGCCCATCGGCGAGGAAGAGGATTCACATCTTGGCGACTTCATCGAGGATCGCCAGGTGGTGTCCCCGTCCGACGCGGTCATCAACCTGAACCTCAAGGAACAGACCGAATCGGTCCTGAAGACGCTGACCCCGCGCGAGGAAAAGGTCATCAAGATGCGGTTCGGTGTCGGCGATGGCAGCGAGCACACGCTCGAGGAAGTCGGACAGAACTTCGCAGTCACGCGCGAACGCATCCGTCAAATCGAGGCCAAGGCCTTGCGCAAGCTGCGCCACCCTTCGCGGTCGCGGAAGCTGCGTGCGTTTCTCGAGGGAAGGACATAGGCCTTTCCGTAATACACTTCTGTCGGGCCCATAGCTCAGCGGTCAGAGCCGCCGGCTCATAACCGGCCTGTCCCAGGTTCGAATCCTGGTGGGCCCACCAGCCTCCGCTTCCGGATCACGCGGAGGCTGGTGGTCGCGCCGTAGCGGCGATAGCCGCGAAGGCGGACTGGTGGTATTTCGGTCAGGCTTCGGCTAGGCAAGCCCTTCGCTCATCGAATGCAGGCGAAGGCGGGTGAGCGTGTTGAAAGAAAAGAACTACGGCTGGCAAGCCTTCTCTGTCGCGCTTGCACGCGCGCGAGCTACGGCGGGCAAGCTTCTCCTATAGAATCTCAGCGCAACGCCTTGCATCCAGACCTTCAGCATCTCATTCACCTCCAGGAACTCGACCTCACCGCCGAGCGCCACCGCCGGCGGTCGACGGACATCCCGGTGCTTCAGTTCGCGCTCGACGCACGCCTGGCCGAGCGCACGAGCGTCGTCGACTCGGTGAAAGCGAGGATTGCCGCCTGCCAGGCCGCCCGCCGGGAGATCGAAAAGGACCTGGCGGCGGTTCAGGGACGATTGAGCAAGTTCAAGAATCAGCTGATGGAAGTGAAAACGAACAAGGAATACCAGGCGATGCAGAAGGAAATGAGCGTCGCCGAACAGGAGATCAGCGATCAGGAGACGCGGCTGCTCGAACGGATGGAGGAAGCCGACGCGCTCGCCCTCGAATTGAAGGCGGCGGAATCGGCGCTCAAAGGGGAACAGGCGGAAGTCACTCGCGAGCGCCAGCAGCTCGAAGGCGAGAAGAGCGAGCTCGAACGCAACCTGCAGCGTACGCTCGAAGAACGGCTGGCCGTGGCCGCGCAGATCTCGAAGCAGGCAATCGAGGTGTTCGATCGCGTGGCTCATGGCCGGAAAGGCATCGCGCTCGCCGAAGCCCGCGATGGCCTCTGCACCGTGTGCCACGTCCGGCTGCGCCCCCAGATCTACAACGAAGTCCGGCGCAACGACAACATCATCCAGTGTGAAAGCTGCACCCGGATCCTCTACTTCGTTCCTTCCTCGTCCGCCGCGGCGCCGCAACAATCCTGACTGTCCGGTTCGTTCGTTTGCCCGGGGCTGATACAGTCATCGACGCATGATTCGCGCGTACATCGACGGAGGCGCCCGCGGGAACCCCGGTCCGGCCGGGTACGGCGCCAGGATTGAACGACTGGATGGCACGCTCATCGACGAGCTGCACGGCGGGCTTGGCATCACGACGAACAATGTCGCCGAGTACCATGGGCTTCTCGCGGCCCTCGGCTGGGCCGTCGAGCACGGGGAACAGGACGTCCATATCCGCGCCGACTCCGAATTGCTGGTCAAGCAGATGCGCGGCGAGTACCGCGTGAAGCACGCGGGCCTGCAGCCGCTGGCGGCCCGGGCGCGGCTGCTGATCGGCCAGCTCGGTCACGTCACGTTCGAACACGTTCGCCGCGAACAGAACAAGGAGGCCGATCGGCTGTCGAATCTCGGGATGGACGAGGCCGAGGCCAGTGTCGCCAGGGGACCGGAGCCCCAGCCCAAGGGGCAGGCCGGGCTGTTCTGACGTCAGCCGCGGGCGCGGATGACCCCCACCATTCTGCCCGCGTCCGATCCGCGGGCGCGGTAGGAATGAAAGATTCTGTCGTGCGTCCGGGTGCAGAGACCGGACACGTGGATTGACTCGAGCGGCACGCCGGCATCCTGCAACTGATCGGTATTCGCTCTCCACAAATCGAAATGCGGGCGCCGGCCAGGGACGCGTGAAAACCAGCGATCGATCCGGTCCTCGCCATGTCCGGCCTCACGGAATGCGGCGACGACCTCCTCTCCCATTTCGCCGCAGCAGGCGCCCAGACAGGGGCCGATCGCGACGATGAGGTCGGCGGGATTCGTGTCGAACTCGCGACCGAGGCCGGCCACGGCGTCGGCGACGATGCGCTGAAGCGTACTCCGCCAGCCGGCGTGCACGGCCGCCGCGACGCCGCGGCGCCGGTCGGCCATCAGGATCGGCGCGCAGTCCGCGACCCGGACCGCCAGCGCCGCCGAGGGATCATCACTGATGACTCCATCCGCCTCGGGGATTCCCCACGGTTGGGAGGTGCCTGCTCGCGAGATGGCGACGGCGTGTCCGTGAACCTGCCTCAACAACCGCACGCGGTCGGCGGGAACGCCGGCGAACTGCGCGACCTTCTCCCACTCCGTGGCATCCTCGCGCAGGCGCAGCGAGGCCGCCGTGAAAAAGTGCGGCGCGACCGCCAGCAACGGCCGGCACCTCAGGACCGACCCCCATGGCGCTTGCGCCCATTCGAATCCATCGCTAGGCTGAGGCTCTGTCATGAACATCATCGGAATCGGACTGGATGCGACCGAACTTCCCCGCGTCGCGCAGCTGCTGCAACGCTACGGCGATCGCTTTCTGCGGCGCGTATTCACCGAGGGTGAGATTACCTATTGTACGCGGCGGCGTGATCCGGTGCCTCACCTCGCCGGACGGTTTGCGGTCAAGGAGGCGGCGATGAAGGCGCTCGGCACTGGCCGCTCCCGCGGCGTGCTCTGGAAGGACATCGAGGTCGTCCGCGTCGGCGGTCCGCCGCAACTGCGGTTGCACGGTGGCGCGGCGCGCCGCGCCGACAGCCTGCTCGTGCGGCGAAGCCTCGTCACCATCACGCATTCCGAGACCCTCGCGCTTGCGCAGGTGATGCTGCTCGGCGACTGATTCCCTCCGCTTTCCTCCACGGGGCAAACCGCGGTTGTCGCGTGGGGCCGGCCGCCGGGCGCCATCCCCCGGGCACATCCTCGAGGCGCCGCGTCGAACTACCCTGCCCTCAACGGCTTCCGCCGACACTCCGACGACGGTCGCTTCTGGAAGGCGGCTTGCGAGTCGGCTGCTGCGAGCATCCGCGGCGCCTGCCGCCTTCTGGTTGGAGACGATCATGACTGTCAAAATCCTGCGCAACGAAAAGGGGAATCCGCCTGGAAAGCTGGCGGATGCCGAGCTGCACTTCTCCGATGGTCCGCTTGCCGGGCTGAAGCTGATTGGCTTTTCCGTCTGGGAACGCAAGAGCGGCAACGGCCGGAACGTCACGTTTCCGGCGCGTCAGTATTCGGTCAATGGCGAGCGCCGCAGCTTCGCGCTGCTCCGGCCGATTGTGGATACGACATCGCAGGAACACATCCGTGACGTGATTCTTCAGGCCTACGCGGAGCAGGAAGCAGAGGCCGCGGTCGGTTCATGAGGCTCGGCGCCCGGCGCCGCGCGTGGACAGGGACGGACTCGACCCGAAGCGGGACCGCGTCGGGATTTACTGCAGCACCGGCAGCAGCTTGATGTTCTCTTTCTGGCGCTTCGGGGGCAGGGTCCACTCCTCGCGAAAGCCCTTCTGGAGCTCGGACTGGAAGAACGAGCTCTTCATGCCGCCGTCGATGATGTCCCAGGGCAGGACGGCGTCGGCGGAACGATCGCGGAAGATGTAGAAGCTGGCGTCGATGCCAGACTCCGCGACGGCCGCTCGCCAGTTGCCGCCGTTCCGCTCGGCGGCTTCGATCGCGGGCGCGACCCGACGATCGCCCAACGAGAGCAGGGCCTGGTAATACGAATGGCGCTCCGACTTGATGTTGAAGTAGACGTTGTCCACTCCGGACAGCAGCTCGCGCAGCCTTTTCGCCTTGCGGTCGGTGACCGCGGGGTCTTCCATCGGCAGCCACTGGTACGCGGTGCCAGGCTTGGGAATCAGCGGATTCACGCTGCCGACGATGCGGCCGACGCGACCGCGCTGTTTGGCGTGGCGCATCATCGTGTCGCGCATCTGAAGCGTGAGATCGCGGATGCCCAGCAGGTCGTCGTCTGTTTCGGTCGGCAGGCCGATCATGTAGTAGAGCTTCAGATTCTCCATGCCGTTCGCGAAGATCAGCTCGGTCGCATCCAGAATCTCCTGGTTCGTCACCGTCTTGTTGATGACGCGTCTGAGGCGATCGGTCCCGACCTCGGGCGCGATGGTGATCGAGCGTTCGCCGCTCTCGCGAAGCATCTGGACGATCGGCGCGGTGAGATCGTCGAGCCGCAGCGACGCCGGGCTGATCGAATAGCCCATGTCGAGCAGACTGCGAAGAATGCGATCGATCTCCGGATGGTCGCACAACGCAATCGACACGAGGCCGGCGCGGCGCGAGTGCTTGCGCGCCGCCGCCGCGAGCTCGAGGATCCGGTCGGTCGGAAAGGCGCGCACCGGCAGGTAGTTGTAGCCGGCCCAGCAGAACCGGCACAGGTTCGCGCAGCCGCGCACGACCTCGATCAGGAATCGGGAGCCGAATTCGGTATCAGGGGTGAAGACCGACGTTGCCGGAGGATCGAGCCGCTCCGTCGTTTTCACCGCGGCCTTGCGCACCGTCGGCGGCGCCCCGGTTCCCGGCTTCGGCTCGATCGCGGCGATCGTCCCGTCAAGTGTGTACGAGATGTCGTAGAACGAGGGGATGTAGAAGCCGCGGTGCGTCGCCAATCGGCCGAGGAGGTCGTCTCTGGACTCCGCCTCCCGCGTCGCACCGATCAGATCCGGAATCAGCATCTCACCTTCGCCGGCCGCGATCACATCCGCGAAGAGCGCGAGGGGCTCCGGATTGACGAACGTCACGGCCCCGCCGATGACGACCAGCGGCCCGCGAGCGTCCCGGTCTGCCGCCCGGACGGCCATTCCAGCCAGCCGGAGCATCGTCAGGACGTTGGTGTAGTCCCACTCGAAAGACACCGAGAAGGCGAGCACGTCGAAGTCGCGAACCGGGGTCTGCGATTCGAGGGTCAGAAGCGGAGCTCCGGATGCCAGCTGCGCCTGCAGCTCCTGCTTGGGCGGCAGGAACACCCGTTCGCAAACCACGTCGTCGATGTCGTTGAACAGGCGATAGGTGGTCTGGAAGCCGAGGCTCGACATGCCGACGAAGTAGGTGTTCGGAAACGCGAGGGCCACGCGCAGTCGTCCGCCGTGCGGTTTCTGGACGAAACCGACTTCGCGTGCGAGGGTCTCGCGCGCGCGGTCGCGCTGCTTCTGCCACTTCTTCATTGACATGCCGACGGAAAGGCGGGAAGTGCGTTACCTTCGGCTCAGAAGGCGTCGATCACGCAAGCCCGGAGTCTATCTAATCTACCACGCGGATGGGGAAGGTCCGGGGCAGCTCGACACTGCGACCACAGGACCGGCGCGTGCCGCGGCAGGCGGCAACGGGCCCGAGAGCGGGCCCGAAACCCGAAACGGAATGTGTCGGCCGCGGAGTCGCCCGAGTGACCGCGGCCTGATCCGCGACTCAGTTCTCGTTCTGTCGGCGCAGGAACGCGGGGACGTCGAGCGGTGAGACCGGCTCGAACTCCGCGCCCGGCCCCATGTCGTCCGCCGTGGCCTGTGGCAACGGCGGCAGCTCCAGAACCGCACGTCGCGAGAAGCTCATGCGGGCGCCGGCGCTCGCCACGACCCGCTCGCCCGTATCCTGCTTCCAGGCGGCATAGGACTGCAGATCGACAGGGGTCTGGGCCGCGGACGCCGCCAGGGCCTGCGAGGCGGATGGCCGATCGAACCCGGTCGCGATCACCGTGATCTTGACCTTCCCCTCCATCTTGGGATCCACGACGGCGCCGAAGATGATGTTCGCTTCGTCGTGCGCGGCCTCCTGGATGATCGCCGAGGCTTCGCTGACTTCAATCAGCGAGAGATCCGGACCGCCAGTGACGTTGATGATCACGCCGCGAGCGCCCTTGACCGACGCATCCTCGAGGAGCGGGCTGGAGATCGCCGCGTTGGCCGCCTTCATCGCCCGATTCTCCCCGTCCGACATGCCGGTTCCCATGATGGCGAGCCCCATGCCGGCCATGATCGTCTTCACATCGGCGAAGTCCAGATTGATCAACCCCGGCACGAGAATCAGATCCGAGATGCCCTGTATCGCCTGTCTGAGGACATCATCGGCGCTCGTGAACGCCTCGTTGAGCGACGTCGAGCGGCCGATGGTGGCGAGCAGCCGCTCGTTGGGAATCGTGATGACGGTGTCGACGCATTCGCGAAGCTCGTCGAGGCCGCGCTCGGCCTGGAGCTGGCGCTTCCTGCCCTCGAACTTGAACGGCTTGGTGACCACCGCGATCGTGAGCGCGCCGAGCTCGCTGGCCAGACTGGCGATGACCGGCGCGGCGCCGGTGCCGGTGCCGCCGCCGAGGCCGGTCGTCACGAACACCATGTCGGCGCCGTCGAGCGCTTCGATCAGCTTTTCGGTGTCCTCGAGCGCCGCCTGCCGGCCGACATTCGGATCGGCTCCGGCGCCGAGCCCCTTGGTGAGTTTCGATCCGATCTGCAGCTTGATCGGCGCGGGGTTCAGCCGCAGCGCCTGCATGTCGGTGTTGGCGACGATGAACTCGACGCCGTCGAGTCCGGCAGTGACCATGCGGTGCACCGCATTGCTGCCGCCGCCGCCGACGCCGACCACTTTGATGCGGGCACCCGTTCGCGCCTCCTCATCGAGCTTGAGTCGGAGCGTCGAGGTGTCGGTGGTGGATGCCGTTCTTTTCACGTCAGGCATGGAGCCTCCCTGGGCACATTCGCAGTTCGGTTGGCCTTCGGCGGGCCGAAGGCTTTCGGTTCCTGACCGGACGCCAGGCAACCAGTTGAGAAACTTGTGCATCCGTTCGATCCGGCTTCCCACAATCCCTCAGCCGGCACGTCGCACGCCGCACGATCCAGATGTCATGTCACGCCGTCACAGAAACTCTTTGAAGAGTCCACGCAGCCGGCCCGCCACTCTGCCGAACGCTCCCGCGCCGACCGCGCGCGCGGGTTCGCCGGACTGGTTGCGATGCGCGTACATGACCACGCCCACCGCGGTCGCGAACGCGGGGCTCGCTACGTGATCGGAGAGACCGCCGACGCCGCTCGGACAGCCGCGCCGAATCGGGAGGTCGAAGATCTGCTCGCCGATTTCCGCCATTCCCTCGAGCATCGCGCCGCCGCCGGTGAGGACGATCCCCGAGTTCAACGACTTCTCGAATCCGGCGCGGCGAATCTCGTCCCACAGCAGATGGAAGATCTCCTCCGCCCGTGGCTGCAGGATCTCCGACAGGATGCGCCGCGCCATCACCCGCGGCTTGCGGCCGCCGACGCTCGCGACTTCCATCGTCTCGTCTTCGTCCACCATCGCCGACAAGGCGCAGCCGCAGCGGCGCTTGATCTTTTCGGCGTCGGGAATCGGGGTTCGAAGTCCGACCGCGATGTCGTTGGTGAAATGGTCGCCGCCGACGGCGACGACCCCGGTGTGCCAGAGGCTGCCGCGCTCGAAGATCGCGAAGTCCGTCGTGCCGCCGCCGATGTCGACCAGCGCGACACCGAGCTCCTTCTCGTCGTGCGTGAGCACCGCCTCGCTGGCCGCCAGCTGCTCGAGCACCGTATCGAGCACGGCCACCCCGGCCCGATTGACGCAGGCGACGACGTTCTGCGTCGATGAGGCGCTGCCGGTGACAACGTGGACGTTCACCTCGAGGCGCGAGCCGGTCATGCCGACCGGCGCGCCGATGCCGTCCTGTTCGTCGACCACGAAGTCCTGCGGGAGCACATGGAGGATCTCGCGGCCGCTGGGCAACGCCACGGCTTTGGCGGCGTCGAGCGCGCGCCGCACGTCCTCACGGGTGATCTCGCGGTTCTTTCCGGCGACGGCGACGACGCCGCGGCTGTTGAACGCCTTGACGTGCGCGCCGGACAACCCGAGATGAACCGAGTCGATCTCCACCCCGGCGGTCAGTTCCGCTTCGTCGATCGCCTTCTTGATCGCTTCGACCGCCGCCTCGAGGTTGACCACGACGCCGCGGCGGATGCCCTTCGAGTCCGCCAGCCCCAGGCCGATGACGTCGAGATCGCCCTCATCGTCGGCTTCGCCGACGATCGCCGTGATCTTCGAGGTCCCGACGTCCAACCCAACCAGGTAGCGCTCTTTACGTCCCACAGGTCCCCCTTGATCGCCCAGCCGGCTGCCGAGGCGCGACGCTGAGACAGAACCTTTTCGCGTTCATCCCTGACTCGGTGGCTCGCTAGAACCTGGTCGCCGGTCCACGCGGCGGCTTCGCTGTTCCGCCCCTGAGCTCGGGGGCGGGCCGGACGTACACACGCTGATCGAACCGAAGGTCCACATAATCGATCTCCGCGACGCGCTCGTGGAGCGCGCCCGACAGGTCCAGATAGGCCTGAACCCGCTCGAGAAACTTGTCGTTGCCGAGGCGTAGCATCGCCCCGTCTCCCTCGAGCAGCACGACTGCGTCGTCGGCGTTCGCCACGTCCACCTGCGAGAGACGACCGCCGATCTCACGGCTGCGTCCGAGCGAGGCGATGACCCGCGCGGCAAGACCGGCCCGCTTCGGGTCGATCGAGCCCTGCATGCTGGCCGGCGTATTGGGCGCGCTGACGAGCCCATCGATGATCGGGAGATCGAACTCCGCGTACTGCGGACCGAACTGGTCGATGATCGTCCCGCTCTCGTCGATCAGATACAGGTCCTGTCCCAGCCGGCACAGCCCGATCGGGCGGCGCTCGGAGATGAACACTTCGATCGTCGATGGCAGCACGCGCCGCAGGGCGACGTCGGCGACCCAGGGCGACTCGGTGAGCCGCCGCCGGAACGCCTCGAGGTCGACGCCGAGCATGCTGGTGCCGCGCAGGTCTTCGACCAGCGCCTGCACCTGACCGCTCGAGAGCCGGACGTTTCCGTGCACCGCGATCTTCCGCACCCTCAGCAGCGGCGTCGTGAACGCGAGCGACGCGGTCTGGTAGACGCCGAACACGAGCAGCACCATGCTCGCGAGGCGGCGCACGACCGTCCAGGAAATCCGCGGCCGGAACCGCGACTTGCGCGCCGGTTTCACCCGCGCCCGGCGGAAGTTCCGCTCGGTCGGCGCCTTAACTGCCATTGGCCCTTCCGGTCCGGCCCTGGTCGCCGGCGAGCGCCTCCAGAATGCGATCGCCGACGCCGCCAATCGAGCCCGCGCCCAGCGTGATTACGAGATCGCCCGGCCGCGACAGCGCCGCGACCCGCCGCGGGAGGTCGGCAAGCGCGCGCACGACGTGCAGGGGCCTGGTGGTCGTTGCGCGAACCGCGTCCGCCAGGGCGTCGACCGTGATGCCTTCGATCGGTCGCTCCCCCGCCGCATAGATGTCGGTGAGAACGATCTCGTCAGCGGCGCCGAGCGCGCGGCCGAACTCGGTCATCAGATCGCGCGTCCGCGTGTAGCGATGCGGCTGGAATACGACGACAATGCGGCGGGTGCCGGCACGCGCCGCGGCAATGACCGCCGCGATTTCAGTCGGGTGATGGCCGTAGTCGTCGACGACGATCACGCCGCGCTCCTCGCCGCGAATCTGGAATCGCCGCTCCGCTCCGCCGAACTCGCCGAGCGCGTCGGCGATCCGCCGGAACGGGACCTCCAGCTCGAGGCCGATGGCGACCGCGCCGAGCGCATTGAGGAGGTTGTGCCGGCCCGGCACCGACAGCCGGATGACGCCGAGCTCCACCGGCCGGCCGTCGACCATGTGGCTGACCCCGCAGCGCGATCCGAACGGCTCGAGGTGCATGTCGTGTCCCGCGACGTCGGGCATCCCCTCGGCGGATTGGCCGGCGAAGCCGTAGGTGATGACCCGGCGCATGATGCGCGGGAGCAGCGCGCGCACCGCCGCATCGTCGACGCAGAGAACGGCGGCGCCGTAGAACGGGACCTTGTTGACGAACTCGGCGAACGCGTCCTGGAGCGACTCCCAGGTGCCGTAGGTTTCCATGTGCTCGCGGTCGATGTTGGTGACCAGGGCGATCGCCGGCAACAACGTCAGGAACGATCGATCGCTCTCGTCCGCCTCGACGACGATCGAGTCTCCCTGCCCGAGGCGCGCGTTGCTGCCGAAGGCGCTCAACCGGCCGCCGATGACGGCTGTCGGATCGAGGCCGGCCTGCTCGAGCACCCACGCCACCATCGACGTGGTGGTCGTCTTTCCGTGCGCCCCCGCGATCGCGATGCCGAAGCGGAGCCGCATCAGCTCGGCGAGCATCTCCGCGCGCGGGATGACCGGCACGCGGCGGCGGCGCGCCTCGAGGATCTCCGGGTTGTCCCGTCCGATCGCCGTCGACATCACGACCACGTCGGCGGCTCCCACGTACGAGGGATGGTGACCCACGCGCACCTCCACTCCCAATTGCGCGAGCCTGAGGGTGACCTCAGATGCCTTCTCATCGGATCCGCTGACCTCATATCCAAGATTGGCGAGCAGCTCCGCGATGCCGCTCATGCCGCTGCCCCCGATGCCGACGAAGTGAATGCGCCTCGTCCTGCCGAGCATTTGCCGCTCTCGCCGACTGCCTCCCGTTTCGCCGCCGCCGTCACGATCGGGATCCGAATCCGTCAACGGCGCGCCAGCTCCAGCGCCCGCGCGACAATCACCCGCGCCGCGTCGGGCCGCGCGAAGCTCCGTGCCGCCCGTGCCATGGCGCCGCGCCGGTCGGGATCCGCGGCGAGCGCGAGGATCCGGTCCGCGAGCTGCGCGCCGGTCAGGTGCTTCTGCTCGAGCAGTTCCGCCGCCCCGGCCGCCGCCAGCACCTCGGCGTTCTTCCGCTGGTGATCGTCGGCGGCGGTTGGCAGCGGCACGAGCAGCGCCGCCTTCCCCGCCGCGGTGAACTCCGCGATCGTTGTCGCCCCGGCGCGGCAGACCAGCAGGTCGGCCGATTTCATTTCCCTGTCCATCTCGTAGAGAAACGGTTCAACCCGCGCGCCGAGACCCGCGTGCCGATACCCGTCTCGAACGAGGGCCAGATCGCGCTCTCCCGTCTGATGCGTGATTGCCAGCCCGCCGCGGTGAGCTGCCAGCCGCGGCGCCGCCTCCACCATGGCCACGTTGATGGCGTGCGCGCCCTGGGAGCCGCCAAAGATCAAAACCCCCGGCGGCGCGCCCGCGCGGGCGTCCGCCCCGTCTGCCTCGAGAAACTCCGCGCGAACGGGATTGCCTGAGACAAAGCCCCTCCTGCCAAAGAAGGTCAACGTTGGTTCGAAGGTCACGGCCGCGGCGCTCACGACGCGGGCCAGCAGACGGTTCGTCATCCCTGGCACGGCGTTCTGCTCGAGCAGCATCGTCGGAATCCGACGCGCGGCCGCCGCGAGGACGACCGGGCCCGAGCTGTAGCCGCCCACGCCAATCACCAGGTGCGGCTGGCGTCGGGTCAGGATCTGCCACGCGTCCACTCCGCCGAGCGGCAGCAGCGCCAGGCCACGCAGCAACGCTGACGGCGAGGCGCCCTTGAGACCCGCGCTCCGAATCAGATCCAGCGGAAATCCCTCCCGCGGCACCACCCGCGCTTCGATGCCGCGCGCAGTGCCAGCGAACGTCACCACCGCGTCCGGCACCTGCCGGATCAGCTCCCGGGCGACCGCAATGCCGGGATACAGGTGACCACCCGTGCCCCCACCCGCGATCAGGACGGACAGTGGTGTCATGCATCTGCAGCCGGCAGCGCCGTCGTCACGACATGCGAAGGCGAGGCATGCTGCGACACGTTCAGCAGGATGCCCATCCCCATCAGGTTGATCAGCAGCGACGATCCCCCCGCGCTCACGAACGGCAGCGGAATGCCCTTTGTCGGCAACAGGCCGAGGACAACGCTGATGTTGAAGAAGGCCTGGAACGCCACCATCGTCGTCAGACCGATGGCGAGGAACGAGCCGAAGCGATCCGGGGCGCGAAGCGCCGTGCGCATGCCGCGCCAGGTGATGACGCAGAAGCATGCGAGCACCAGCGACGTGCCGAGCAGTCCGAACTCTTCGCCGATGACCGAGTAGATGAAGTCGTTGTGGGGCTCGGGCAGGTAGAACAGCTTCTGCACGCCGCCCATCAGCCCGCGCCCGAACAGGCCGCCGGTGCCGACGGCGATCATCGATTGAATCATCTGCCAGCCGTTGCCGAGCGGATCCGCCCAGGGATCGAGAAACGCGAGCACGCGCCGGCGCCGGTACTCCGACGTCGCGATCACGAAGTACAACGCCGGCAACGCCGCCAGGAAGACGCCGAACACATAGCGGTAATTGATGCCGGCCGAGAACACCATGACCGCGGCGATCATCACGACGCAGGCCGCGGTCCCGAGATCCGGCTCCAGCAGGATCAGCCCGACGATGCCGCCGAGGACGACGCCGACGGGCAGCAACGAGTATGTGAGATCGTCGATGCGATCCATCCGCCGCTCGAGCAGCGCCGCCATGAAGATGATCAGGGTGACCTTGGCGAGCTCCGACGGCTGGATGCCGAGCGAGCCGATCACGAGCCACCGCGTCGCGCCATTGCGGGAGGGGCCGAACAGGACGGCGACGAGCGCCACCGCCGCGACTCCCAGCCCCATCCAGATCACCGCCGGCTGCCGGTAGTTCCGGTAGTCGATCCGCATGACGATCGGCAGCACGGCGAGACCGATGATCGCCCAGGCCAGCTGCTTGACGAGGAACAGGTAGGGCTGCTGAAAGCGTTCCATCGCCATGACCGCCGACGCGCTGTAGACCATGACGATGCCGGTGCAGACGAGCAGCAGCGTCGCCACGAAGAGCAGCTTGTCTGATTTGAGCTTTCTTGCCATACTTCGCCGTCAAAAACGCGCTGGCTGCGGAGCTGGAGGGCGCTCCCGGACTCCGCTTCGTTCTGTAAAGCAATCGGCCACTGCCGCCGACAATCTGTGCTGTGACCGAACCGACGACCTCGACCCGGCCGGCCTTTACGCGTGAGCAGTCAGCGGTACATCAGCCCCCCGCGGGGATAAAGACACCACCCTCGCAGACCGGGGCAGCCTGCGTTCCCAGCGGACGGCTCTTTACCGCACCGTTGGGGGCTGATGACCGCTCACTGCTCACGCGTACCGTTCCACTCCTCCTCGAGCTTCCTCGTCTCCTGCTTGAAGACCCGTCCGCGCTCCGCGTAGTCGCGGAACATGTCGAAGCTTGCACACGCTGGCGCAAGCACGACCGTGCTGCCCGGGGCCGCCGCGGCGAATCCCATGCGCACCGCGGTGCGCAGGTCTGCCGCCATCTGCACGTTCAGGCGATCCTTGAACGCCGCGGCGATGAGGTCGCGAGCTTCACCGATCGCGACGACCGTCGCCTGCCGCTCGACCAGCGCGTCGGTGAGATCCGCGAAGCTGCCGCCCTTGAACCGGCCGCCGAGAATCACGACCAGGCCGGGCTCGAAACTCTCGATCGCCCGCTTCGCCGCCTCGATGTTCGTCGCCTTCGAGTCGTTGACGAAGCGCACGCCGGCGATCTCGGTCACCGGTTCGAGGGCATGCTCGAGTCCGCTGAAGCCTTCCACCGCCTGGGTGATCGCGGCCGGCTGCACGCCGGCGATGGACGCCACCGCCGACGCCGCCATCACGTCCGCGATCAGATGGCGGCCGAGGAGCCGCACCGACGAAAGCGGCACCAGCGGGTGGTCGCCGGACGGCGAACGCCGGACAATCGTGCTGCCCTCGATCAGGATGCCTTCCGCCAGTTGCTCCTGCATCGAAAACAGGACCCGCCGCGAGCCGGCGCCGGCGGCCAGCGCGAGCGACGCCGGATCGTCGGCGTTGAGCACCGCCCAGTCCGCGGCCGTCTGGTTGACGAAGACCCGCGACTTGGCCGCCGCGTACTCGTCGACGCTGGCGTGCCGATCCAGATGATCGGGAGAGAAATTGAGCAGGACCGCGATCCACGGGTGGAACGTCTCGACGCTCTCCAGCTGAAAGCTGCTCGCCTCCACGACGTGGATCGTGTCGGCCGTCGACTCGTCCACCTGGGCGCTGAGGGCGTGGCCGATGTTGCCGCCCACCAGCACGCGATGACCGCCGGCCTCGAGCATCCGTCCCGTCAACGTCGTCGTGGTTGATTTGCCCTTGGTGCCGGTGATCGCCACGATTCGTCCCTGCAGCCACCGTGAGGCGAGCTCGAGCTCGCCCATCACCTGGACTCCCGCCTTGCGCGCCGCCTCGATCACCGGTTGGTTCGCTGGCACCCCGGGGCTGAGCACGATCAGATCGGCGCTGCTGAACGTGGCCTGCGTATGGCCGCCGAGCTCCAGCGTCACGCCGGTTGCCTCGATCTCGCTCGCCTGATCGAGTTGTTCCCGCACGTCGGACAGCGTGACCGTCGCGCCGCGACGGACCAGCAGCTGCGCCGCGGCGACGCCGCTCCGCGCCGCGCCGACGACGACGACGCGCTTGCCGGTGACGGAGAATGCAGGTGTGCTCTTCATCGCAGCTTCAACGTCGTCAGGCTGAAGAGCGCGAACACGATCGCGACGATCAGGAACCGCGAGATCACCTTCGGCTCGCTCCATCCGCTCAATTCGAAGTGATGGTGCATCGGCGCCATCTTGAACACACGCCGGCCGGTGGTCTTGAACGAGGCGACCTGGATGATCACGGACAGGGCCTCGAGCACGAACACGCCGCCGACGATGACCAGGAGGAACTCCTGCTTGATCAGCAGCGCCACGGTACCGAGCGCGCCGCCGAGGGCCAGTGACCCGACGTCGCCCATGAAGATCTCCGCCGGGTACGAGTTCCACCACAGGAAGCCGAGGCTCGCGCCGACCAGGGCGCCGCAGAAAATCGCCAGCTCCGCCGCCGCGGAATCCAGGCGCACGAGCTGCAGGTAGTTGGCGAACTCGCGATGGGTCGACACGTAGGCCAGCGCCGTGTATGCCGCCGCGGCGATCCCGAACACGCTGATCGCGAGTCCGTCCAGGCCGTCGGTCAGGTTGACCGAGTGCGTCGCGCCGACCAGCACGAGCGCGGCGAACGGCACGTAGAACAGGCCGATGTCGGGAATCCAGGTTTTGAAGAACGGAAAAATCAGCCTGGTGCTGTACTCGTCGTACGAGTTCAGGACCAGCAGCGCGACGCCGACGGCCACGCCCGCGATGATCGTCCAGCCCATCTTGTAGCGGGGCCTGAGGCCGTGGTGCGAACGCCTGACGATCTTCAAGTAGTCGTCGGCGAATCCGATCGCGCCGAACGCGGTGGTCGACAGCATTGCAATCCACACGAATCGATTGGTGAGATCGGCCCAGAGCAGGGTCGGAACCAGCACCGACGTCAGGATCAGCAGTCCACCCATCGTCGGCGTGCCGGCTTTCGTGCGATGGGTGGCGGGACCCTCCTGCCGAATCACCTGTCCGATCTGGAACTCCCGGAGCTTGCGGATCATCACCGGTCCGACGAACAGTCCGATCGCCAGCGCGGTCAGGCTCGCGGCCGCGGTTCGAAACGTGATGTACCGCGTGACGTTCAGGACCGGGACGTAGGCACTGAGATAGTGCAGGTAGTAGAGCATTCAGGCGAACTCCGCTTTCAGCCGCTCCACCACCAGGTCGGTACCGATCCCGCGCGAGCCTTTCACCAGGACGAGATCGCCGGGCCGCACCTGCCGCAGCGCCGCGTCCGCCGCGTCCTCGTTCGTCGGGACGTGGATCACCGCCTTCTCCGCCATCCCCGCCGCGATGGCCTCACGTGCCAGAACCGCTGCCGGCTCGCCGCCGACCGAGATCAGCAGATCGAGCCCCGACCGCGCCGCGACGCGTCCGCAATCGCCATGGAGGCCGGCCGCGTAGTGTCCGAGCTCCAGCATCTCGCCGAGCACGGCGACCTTGCGGGCGCTGCCGGTTGCCGCCGCGATGATTTCGAGCGAACGGCGCAGCGCCGCCGGGCTCGAGTTGTACGAATCGTCGATGAGCGTGACCCCGCCCGGCAGACGCAGCAGCTCGCCGCGATGATGCGCCGCCGTGAGCCGGCGCGCCCGCTCCAGCATGTCGGGCAGCGGCACACTGAAATGTGTGCCGACCGCGATCGCCGCGAGCACGTTCGACAGGTTGCCGGCCCCGAGCAGCGGCAGCCGCAGCCGCCCTGAACCGCCTCGCGCCGTCACGTCCGCTTCCATGCCGTCGACGCCGCGGTGAGCGACCGCGGTCGCGCGGACGTCGGCGTCGGTATCGATGCCGAACGTCAGCAGCTGCCCCTTGAATGCGCGCGCGTGGCTCATCACGCGTGGATCGTTCGCGTTGGCGACGAGCACGTCGCCGTCACGCGACTGTTCCAGGATCTCGGCTTTGGCCTCGGCAATCGCGTCCGCGGACTCGAAGAACCCGAGGTGTGCGTCTCCGACATTCGTCCAGACGCGAACATCCGGCTCGGCGACGCCGACCAGGGTCCGTATTTCGCCGGGATGATTCATGCCGAGCTCGACGACGGCGATCTCCGGCCGCGCCCGCAGCTCCATGAGCGAGAGCGGCAGCCCGATGTGATTGTTGAGATTGCCCTTGTTCCTGAACACGTTGAAGCGCAACGACAGAAACTCCGCCGCGATCTCTTTCGTCGTGGTCTTGCCGGCGCTGCCCGTAACCGCGACGACCTTCGCTCCGGAGCGCCGGCGCACATCCCGCGCGAGCGCCTGCAGCGCGCGCGTCGTGTCCTCGACCTCGATGAGCAGGGCCGGCCGCCCCGTTCCTGCCTCGAGGGCAGCCGGCACCTCGTGGACCACCGCACCGATGGCCCCACCTTTGAGGGCGTCGGCGACGAACCGATGCCCATCGAACCGATCGCCACGAATCGCGACGAAGAGATCTCCCGGCTGCAGCGCGCGCGTATCGATCGACACGCGGTTGATCGTGGTGGCGGCGTCGCCTTGCGTGATCCGACCGCCCGTCGCGTGAGCCACGTCAGTCGCACTCAAGAGCAGCCACTCCACCTGTCAAGACACCCTGCTGCCGGCGCGCCGCCGCTCGAGCGCCGCTTTCGCGATCTCCACGTCATCGAACGGCAGCACGCGATCCCCGATGACCTGGTACTTCTCGTGCCCTTTGCCGGCAACGAGGATCAGATCGCCGGGAATGGCCTCGCGCACCGCTCGTTCGATCGCCTCCCTGCGGTCGACGAGGGTGATGCAGCGCACGTCCCGCTGCCCCGGCTTCGGCTTCCCCGCGGGCCGGTCCGGCTCGACGATGCCGCGCTTGATCTCCTCGATGATGTCCGCGGGATTCTCGGAGCGCGGGTTGTCCGAGGTGACGACGACGACGTCGCTCAGCCGGGCCGCGACGGCGCCCATCAGCGGCCGCTTCGAGCGATCGCGATCGCCGCCGCAACCGAAGACGGTGATGATGCGTCCGGTCGCGAGCGGACGGGCCGTCTCGAGCAGGTTCTTCAGCGCATCGTCGGTGTGTGCGTAGTCGACGACTACGCGCACATCGTCGCGACGTTCGGAGACGACCTGAAACCGCCCGGGCACATGCGTCAGATCGGCGATGCCGCGTTCGATCGCGCCAAACGGCAGATCGAGCGCCATCGCGGTCGCCGCGGTCGCCAGAATGTTGTACGTATTGGCCCTGCCGACCAGCTGCGAACGGATATGCAGGGTGCCGCGCGGCGTTTTGAGCTCGAACTGCACGCCCTCGAGCGACGACGTGATGCCCGTCGGCTTGACGTCGGCGGCCGCGTCGATCGCGTAGGTGACCGGCCGGCGCACGCTTCGCGTCAGATCGAAGCCGCGCCGGTCGTCGAGATTGATCGCCGCGACGGCGTTGTCGGGCAGGACCTCGAAGAGCCGTCGCTTCGCGGCGAAGTACTCCTCCATGTTGCGATGGAAGTCGAGATGGTCGCGGGTCAGATTCGTGAAGATGCCCGCGGCGAAGCGCAGGTAGTCGACACGCCGCAGCGCCAGCGCGTGCGAAGAGACCTCCATGACGCACGCGCCGCAGCCCTGCGAGACCATATCGCGCAGCATCGCCTGCAGCTCGGGAGCCTCCGGCGTCGTCCGCTCGGCGTCGAGCTCCTTCCGGCCGACGCGATAGCCGACGGTCCCGATGCGTCCGCACATGAGACCGGCCGCTTCGAACACCGAGGCGAGGAGGTAGGACGTCGTGGTTTTCCCGTTCGTGCCGGTGATCCCGACGAGCAGCAGCCGTTCGCTGGGATCGCCGTGGAAGATCGCCGCGAGCGCCGCGAGCGCCAATCGCGCATCCGGCACGTGCAGCCACAGCCCGCGGGTGTCGGGTGGCGCGGGTGATTCGGCGAGCACGGCGACCGCGCCCTTGGCGAGGGCGTCGCGCGCATAGCTGGTTCCGTCAGCGTGCTGGCCCTTGAGCGCGACGAACACGGAGCCTGCACGCACCTGTCGCGAGTCGTAGATGACGCCCGAGACGTGGGCCGACTCAGCCGCCGCATCGAGCGCCGGCACTGATACGCCGGCGCGGCCGGCGTAGGTGCGCAACAGCGCGCCAAGTGTCACTGCGATCCGCTCCCCGCAGAAAATGCCGGCGGCAGCCGGCGGCCAAGCTTCAACACACCGACTTCGCCGCCCAGAAGCGGCGCCCCTGGCTCCGGCGACTGACCGACAACGAAGCCGCTGCCCACGAGGCGCGCCGTCGCGCCGATGCTCGTGAGCAGGCGCAGGGCCTCACGCGCGCTCTGGCCGCGCAGATCCGGCATGACGCCAGGCTGCGGCGGCGCGACCACGGCTTCGACCACTCCCGCGTCGTGCACCGGCCGCGGCACGACCGGTTCCGCTGCGCTGTCGTGTCGAACCACGAGGACCGGCGGCTGCGCGTTGATGTTCGGCGCGACCCCGAGGTGGCGAAGCGAGGCTTCCGCAATGCGTTTGAAGATGGGTGCGGCGACGGCGCCGCCGGCGTACGCCCCGGCGTGTGGTGAATCGACGACGACGATGATGCTCAGGGCGGGCTGCCGCGATGGCGCGAAGCCGACGAACGACGCGTTGTAGTCCGACTTGGAATAGCGGCCGTTGACCAGCTTGGCGGCAGTGCCGGTCTTCCCGGCGATGGTGTAGCCGTCGATTTGCGCAGCCTTGGCGGTGCCCCGCTCGACGACCGCCTCCATGATCCCGGTGAGCTCCGCGGCCGTCGCGGTCGAGACGGTCCGGCGCAGGGTCTTGCGGGCGATCGTCGCGCGCTGCCCGTCCTTGATGAACGCGCGCACGACCCGCGGTTCGATCAGCGTTCCGCCGTTGGCAACCGAGCTGACCGCGGCGACCATCTGCAAGGGCGTGACCCCGACCTGGTAACCCATCGACACGGACGCGAGCGCACTCGCGTCGAGCCGCGCGGGATTCCACACGATGCCGGGACTCTCGCCGCGGAAGTCCGGACCGATCGCCTGGCCGAACCCGAAGCGGCTGACATAGCGTCCGAGCCGCTCGGGCCCGAGCCGCAGCCCGACCTTGATGGCTCCGACGTTGCTCGACTTGACGATCACGTCGGTGAACGGCAGCGCGCCGTAATTGTGCGAGCCGTACTCGTCGATCACGCGGCTGCCGAACGCGATGCGCCCGGGCCCGCACTCGATCACGTCGGACGGCTTGATGACCCGCTCCTCGAGCGCCGCCGACGCGGTCACGATCTTGAACGTCGATCCCGGCTCGTAGAGATCCTGGATGGCGCGGTTGCGCCGCTCTTCATCCTCCGCACGGCCGAACGAGTTGGGATTGAAGGTCGGCCAGTTGGCCAGCGCCAGGATCTCGCCGCTGTTCGGATCCATGACGATCGCCGTGCCCCCCTCCGCGCGGTTCTGCTCGACGCCGATCCGCAACTCGCGTTCGGCGATGTGCTGCAGGAATTGATCGACAGTCAGCTCGATCGAGGCGCCGGCCGTCGCCGGGCGGTCGATACGGCTCTGGAGCGCGTGCTGCCGCGCATCGGTCTGCACCAGCACCTTGCCTTCACGCCCCCGGACCTGCGCGTCGTAGGTCGACTCCAATCCGGCCAGGCCGGTGTTGTCGACACCGACGTAGCCGAGCACGTGCGCGCCAAGCTCCTTCTTCGGATAGTACCGCCGGCTCTCCTTCAGGTACGCGACGCCCTTCAGCTCCAGCGCCTTGACCCGCTGCGCTTCATCGGGAGACACCTTGCGGGCGAGATAGACGAACTGCGAGTCGCGCCGGAGATGAAGGTTGCGCGCCATCTCCTGGCGCATGTGCGCGTCGCAGCGATCGAGCGCGCCGCACACCAGCTGCGCGACCTTCTCCGGGCTCTCGATCTCGGAGGGGTCGGCGAAGATGGTGTCCGCGTCGACGCTGTAGGCGAGCACATGGCCGTTGCGATCGAGGATTTCCCCGCGTTTGGCCGGCGCGGCGATCGTTCGCAGATGCTGGCGGTCGGCCCGCGCCTTCATGTCGGTGTGCTGGATGACCTGGAGGTAGACCAGCCGCGCCTGGATCCCGGTCGTCCACAGGCCGAACACGACGGCGGTGACCAGGAGTCGCGACTGCATGGTATGCCGCCAAGACGAAGCAGGACCATCCATGCGCACGACACTTCGGGCTGTGCGCGGGGAGGCGTCTGCGCCCTTGCTGGCCTGTTCCTCTGGCACCGTTCCTCCTGCCGTGTTCTGGAATTCGTCAGCGCGCCGGGGCCCGCCGACGGGGTTCAGGCTCGCCCTGAGCCTCTCGAAGGGCGACGATCGACTTGTCCGGCGGCTCCGTCGGCGTCACGCGCTCGATGACAATGGCCTTGTCGCGATCGGGCGCAACCAGCTTGAGCTCCTTGATCGCCATGTCCTCGATCCGCTTGGGCGAGCGCAGCGTCTCGATCTCGAGACGCAGGTGGCGGTTGATCTCTTCCTCGCTGGCGCGTTCGCGCTCGAGGCGCTGAATGTCGTAGCCGTGCCGGATCAGCTCGAACGTCTGCCACGCGGAGAACAGCAGCACCAGCACGAGCACGGCGCTGATGCCGGCGGTGCGCCACAGCTGCCGCTGCCGCGCCTGGTCGATCTCACGGACGATCGGATTGTTCCGGACGTCCTTCTTGATCGCGTACTCGAAATCGAGCTCACGACGGGGACTCATGCCAGCCTCTCGACGGCGCGGAGCTTGGCGCTGCGCGCGCGCGGGTTTCGATCGATTTCGACCTCCTGCGGCACGAGCGGGCGCTTGGTCAGGATGCGCAGGGCGATCCGTCCCTGCGCGAGCGCCCGGAACGCATGCTTCACGATCCGATCCTCGAGCGAGTGAAACGTGATGATGGCCAGCCGTGCGCCGACGAGGAGACGGTCGCAGGCGGCCTCGATGAACGCATCGAGCCCTTCGAGCTCCCGGTTGACCCAGATGCGCAGCGCCTGGAACGTCCGCGTCGCCGGATCGATGCGCTGATAGCCGCGCTTGGGGACCGCCCTGCGCACGATCTGCGCCAGCTGACCCGTCGTCGCGATCGGCGTCGTGCGGCGCGTCTCGACGATCGCTCGCGCAATGCGCCGCGAGAAACGCTCTTCACCGTGCTGGAAGATCACGTTCGCGAGCTCCGTCTCCTCGACGTCCCGCAGCAGATCCGCGACCGTCGGTCCCTGCGATTGATCCATCCGCATGTCGAGCGGCTCGTCACGGCGGAAGCTGAAACCGCGGCTGGCGCTATCGAGCTGCATCGACGACACGCCCAGGTCGGCGAGCGTGCCGGCAACCCGATCGATCTGATGCTCATCGAGCACGCGACCGAGATCCCGATAGTCTGCGTGCACCAGCTCTACCCGATCCGCGAACCCTTCAAGACGCTCACGCGCGATGCGAAGCGCCTCGGGATCGCGATCGAGACCGAGCACGCGCGAAGCGCCGGCTTCGAGCAGTGCGCGCGTATGTCCTCCAAGACCGACGGTGCAGTCGACGTAGAGGCCGCCGCGCGACGGCGCCAGCAGGTCCACCGTCTCGCTGACCATCACCGGCTCGTGGAGCAATTCGGTCATGGCCGATCAGATCCCGAATTCCGACAGCGCTCTCGCGTCGTCGTCCGTGTACGGCTCGCGATGGAGCTTCGCGAGGAACCGTTCGTGGTTCCAGATATCGAGCCGGTCGTACTGCCCGAGGACATCGACCTCGCCCACCATCCCGGCGGAGTCTCGGAGGCGGGTGTGGATGATGACGCGCCCCTGCGAATCGATTTCTGCCATCTGACCGAAGTAGTTGGCCCGGTCGAAATACTTCAATCGGGAGGGATGGGTCGACGGCATTCGTCCGAGTCTTTCTTCGAGGGCGAGCCAGATGGGAAGGGGGTAGAGACGCACGTCTTCCCCGGTGAGGCTCGTCACGAACAGCTCAGCTCCATGGGTCGCCTCGATGAGGCTGCGGAAGGCGTTCGGGATCTTGAGCCTGCCCTTATCATCAATCTTGGCCGCATGGTTCCCCCGAAGCACGGCCTTTGGTCCACTTTGCTCCACAAAAATCCACGGCGATGTTAGAGAAGCGCTGATGGGTTGTCAACCGCAAAATAAACATTTGATTGTGGTTACGCCTTACTTTCGCCAAATGGCGAAACCGACGAGGTCTGCCCCAGAGCTGCCGTCGCGTGCTACGATGCGCAGATTTGGCTCAGTCGCGGTGGTCGTCAGTGGAGTGGTCTCGTGGACTACCCGGCCCAGCCGCAAAATCCCCGTGGTCGGGCTTCGGACAAGATCTCCTGGACGCCTTCCCAAGGCGTCTGGAAAGACCCGCAAACTCGATTTGAACGGTATTCTCCCCAGGTCTCTCGTGTCGCTATGCTCCGCGCAGGATTGATAGGCTTCCCCTCGGCCGGCAAGACGGCCCTCTTTCAACTCTTGACCAGCGTGCGCGAGGCGCCGCCGCGCGGCGGCAAAGCGGACGCGAACGTCGGCGTGTCCCGCGTGCCCGATGAGCGGCTGGACAAACTCACGGCGCTGTTCAATCCACGCAAGCGAGTGCCGGCGACCGTCGAATTCGCAGATATCGCCGGCGTCGGCGGCGCGAAGACCGGCGCACAGGCGCTCCTCGACGTGGCGCCATTCCGGAATGCCGACGCCCTGCTGCATGTCGTCCGCATGTTTCGCGATCCCTCGATTCCGCACCCGGCCGGGTCGGTCGATCCGGCGCGCGACGTGCGCGCGATGGAAGACGAAGTCATCCTCGCGGATCTCGGCGTCGTGGAGCGGCGGCTCGAACGGCTCGAACGCGATCTCAAGAAAACCAACACTCCGGAGCTTCGCAAAGAGCAGGAGATCCTGGTTCGCTGCCGTGAGGCGCTCGAAGGCGGGCGGGCGCTGCGCGCGCTCGAGCTCGAAGCCGAGGATTCGAAGCGGCTTCGCGGCTTCCAGTTCCTCTCCGCCAAGCCGCTGTTGATCGTCCTCAACCTGGACGAATCGGATCTGCCGAACGCGGCGGATGCGGCCCGACTGGCGGGGATCGAAGACTTTCTCACCGGCGCGGCGACGCGCGCCGTTCCGATCTGCGCCAAGATCGAGCTGGAGATCGCGCAGCTCGACGAAGCGGATGGCGTCGCGTTCATGGCCGATCTCGGCCTGACCGAATCGGGGCTCGACCGCGTGATCCGCGCCAGCTACGATCTGCTCGGCTACATTTCATTCTTCACGGTCGGCGAGGATGAGTGCCGCGCCTGGTCGATTCCGCGCGAGACGCCCGCGGTGCTGGCCGCAGGGGAGATTCACTCGGACATCTCGCGCGGTTTCATCCGGGCGGAAGTCGTGCGCTACGAGCACCTGCTCGCCAGGAGCACTCTCGCCGCCTGCCGCGATCATGGAGAGCTCAGGCTGGAAGGCAAGGAGTACATCGTCCTCGACGGTGACGTGATCAACTTCCGACACGCGACCTAAATGCCCGTACGGACGATTCTCGTCTGCGAAGCGCAGGTGCCTTTCGTTCACGGCGGCGCAGAGGTTCACGTGCGCGAGCTGCTTCGCGAGCTGCGCGCGCGCGGCTACGAAGCAGAGCTCGTGAGCGTGCCGTTCAAGTGGTATCCGAAAGAGGAAATCCTGCCGCATGCGGCCGCGTGGCGGCTGCTGGATCTCAGCGAGAGCAACGGCCGCCCGGTCGATCTGGTCATCGCCTCGAAGTTTCCGAGCTACTTCGCGCGGCATCCCAACAAGGTCGCCTGGCTGATCCATCAATATCGCGCGGCCTACGAGCTGTGCGGAACGGCGTACAGCGACTTCGGCCACAACGAATCGGACGTCGGGCTGCGCGACACCCTGATCCGCCTCGACACGGAGATGCTCGGTGAATGCCGGCGCGTCTTCAGCAACGCGAAGAACACCGCATCCCGGCTCGCCAGGTTCAACGGGCTCACGGCGGAGCCGCTGTATCATCCTCCGCGGCTGGCGCCCCGGCTGCAGGCCGGTCCGTACGGCGATTACGTGCTCTCGGTCGGCCGCATCGAGTCGGTGAAGCGGGTGGACCTGATCGTCAACGCCATCGCCGCCTGCGATCCGCGGCTCCGGCTGATCATTGCGGGAGACGGCACCCAGCGGGCGAACGTGGAACGATTGGCCGAGGAGCGGGGCGTGACCGGGCGCGTGACCTTCCTGGGGTCGGTCGCGGATGACGATCTCGTCGAGCTCTATCGCAGCGCGCTCGCGGTGATCTATCCCCCGTACGATGAGGATTTCGGCTACGTCACGATCGAGGCGTTCCTCGCGCGGAAGCCGGTGGTCACGTGCACGGATTCCGGTGGACCCAACGAGTTCGTGGTGGATGGCGAAAACGGGTTCGTGTGCGAGCCCGATCCGGAGTCGCTGGCCGGCGCGATCAACACCCTCGCCGGCAATCGCGGCCGCGCCGCTGCCCTGGGTGACGCCGGCCACGCCGTCGCCAGCAGAATCACCTGGGACGGCGTCATCGAGAAGCTCGTGGCTCCATAGCGAGCCAAAAATGTCAGAATGGCCAGAATCGATTCCGGCAGGCGAATCTTCTGAACCGGAATCAGACGGCGCCCGGCAGTGTTGGCGTTGACACCGATTTGAAAGTCATCATCCAGATTCCGTGCCTCAATGAGGCGGAAACCCTGCCGGCCACGATCGCCGATCTCCCCCGCGCCATCCCCGGCATCGACGTGGTCGAGCTGCTCGTCGTGGACGACGGGTCCCGGGATGGAACCGCCGACGTGGCCCGAGCGTGCGGCGTCGATCACGTCGTGCGCCTCCGTCGCAACAAAGGGCTCGCGGCGGCATTCGCCGCGGGTATCGACGCTTCATTGAAAAACGGCGCCGACTTCATCGTCAATACGGACGCCGACAATCAGTACGCGGGCAAGGACATCGTCAAGCTGCTCGAGCCGCTGTTGAGGGGCCAGGCGGATATCGTCATCGGCGACCGCAACATCGCCGATCTAAAGCACATGTCCTGGCGCAAGCGGCAGCTGCAGCGGCTCGGCAGCTGGGTCGTGCGGCAGGTCTCGAACACCTCGGTGCCCGACACCACCAGCGGGTTTCGCGCCTACACCCGCGAGGCGGCGCTGCGGATGACGATCGTGTCGGATTTCTCCTACACGCTCGAGACGATCATTCAGGCGGGCAAGAAGCGGATGGCGATCGCACACGTCGCCGTGGACACGAATCCGCGGACGCGCAAGTCGCGGCTGTTCGACAGCCTGTTCTCGTACATCAAGAAATCGAGCGCGACCATCTTGCGGATCTACGCGATGTACGAGCCGCTGAAGATCTTCACCTACATCGGTGTCGCAATCTTCGCGTCCGGTCTGATCTATCCGATGCAATTCGTCTACGAAGAGCTCACAGAAGTCCGCTTCGGGCCGCGGAATCTACAAGGGCTAATCCTGTCTGCCGTCCTGATGATCGTCGGCTTTCAGATCCTGCTGATCGGTCTGCTCGCCGACGTGATCTCGGCCAACCGCAAGCTGCTCGAGGATCTCGTCTATCGCGTCCGCTCGCTCGAGCTCCCCAAGCCCGGCGTGAAAGCCGACGCCGACACCGAGCCGGTCGCTCACAGCCGATCGCGCGGCGGCAGCCGCGATCACGATCGGTGGGAGCGCTGATTGGCAGAGACCGCGGCGGTCTCGGTAGTCATCCCCGCGTTCAACGAGGCGGAGGCAATCGGCCACGTCGTCGCCGCGATCGGCGCCGCCGGTCCGTGGCGTGAAATCATCGTGGTCGATGACGGATCGGAGGATGAGACGAGCCCGCGCGCGGGCGCCGCGGGCGCGATCGTCGTGCGTCATCCCTACAACAAGGGAAACGGGGCGGCAGTGAAGAGCGGTATTCGCCGGGCGACCGGCGAGTACATCCTGATCCTCGACGGCGACGGGCAGCACCAGGCCGAAGACGCCCGCCGGCTCGTGGCGCGGCTCGGTGACTACGACCTCGTCGTCGGCGCGCGCTCCCGGACAACCCAGGCGACGCAGGCGCGACGCTTCGGCAACGAGGCACTGAACCGCTTCGCCAGCTACCTGACCGGTCGCGACATTCCGGATCTCACCTCGGGATTCCGCGCCGCCCGCCGCGAATACCTCCTGGAGTTCCTCCACCTGCTGCCGAACGGCTTCTCGACGCCGACCACAACGACCCTGGCGTTCATCAAGGCGGGCTACAACGTCGCCTTCGAGGCCGCGGAGGCACGGCAGCGCGTGGGCACCTCCAAGATCCGCTTCGCCCGCGACGGCGCGAAGTTCTTCATGATCATCCTGAAGATCGTGACCATCTTCAGTCCGCTGCGCGTCTTCCTCCCGATCTCGGCGATCAGTCTTCTCCTCGGGCTGGCCTACGGCATCTGGAATGTCGCCGTGCATTCGCGCATCCCGAATGGATCGGTCCTGCTGATCATGTTCTCGGTCGTGGTGTTCCTCGTCGGCCTCGTCTCGGAGCAGATCTCGGCGCTGCGCTTCGAAGGCGGGGCCAGACCGCGCGGATGAGCCTGACCGAACGTACCGCCCGTCAATGGATCCTCGTCGCGGTCGTAGCCGGGCTCGTGCTTCGCGTGGCGTTCAGCACGCTCTACTGGGTGAACAAGCCGCTGACTCATGACGAGCGGGAGTACCTGGCGCTCGCCAGGAGCATTACCGCGGGTCGCGGATTCGCCTACGACTCCGCGGAGCCGATCGGCACCGGTCAGCATTTCGGGCGCGCTCCCGGCTATCCCGTCTTCCTCGCGCTGATCGGCACCGGAACCAGGGAGCACGACAGCGCCCCGGCGCGGGTGAAGATCGCACAGGCGCTCGTCGGAGCGCTGACGATCTGGATCATCGCCAACATCGCTCGACGGGCGGCAGGTCCGGGCGCCGGGGTTGCCGCGGCACTCATCGCCGCCGTCTATCCACCACTCGTATGGATCTCCTCGTATGTGCTCACCGAGTCGCTCTATTCCGCGATAGCGCTTCTGGCCGCCGACACCCTGCAACGCGCTATGACCCGTTCGACTGGACCTGAAGTCTCCCGGCGAAGCCTCGCGCTCACTGTTGCGGCGGGCCTGCTGTCGGGCGTGGCGATCCTGATTCGTCCCGCAATGATCCTGTTCCTCCCGATTGCGGGTCTCTGGCTGCTCGCACGCCGGCGCACCATGCTGGCTGTCGTGCTCGTGGTTGCCGTGGCCGCAATCGTCGGCCCCTGGACGGCACGCAACGCCCGCGTGCACGGACGGTTCATTCTGGTCGCGTCGGAGGGAGGCATCACCTTCTGGACCGGCAACCACCCGCTCGCCCGCGGCGAAGGCGACCTCGCGGCCAATCTGGACTTGAAGCAGGCAGAGCTCGAGTTCCGCCGCGGCCACCCGGGTCTCAGCTCCGAAGAGCTCGAGCCGATCTACTATCGCGATGCTCTGGCGTGGATCGCCTCGAATCCGGGACGCTGGCTCGTGCTGCTCGCTCGAAAAGCGCTCTATACAGTCGTGCCGGCCGGCCCGTCGTATACGCTACACTCCACGAGATATTGGGCCGCGTCGGCGTTCTCCTACCTGCTGCTCCTGCCGCTTGCCATATTCGGCATTCGTCGGCTCTGGCGCAGCAGTGATCGCCCGACCGCGGTGCTGCTGCTCGCCGCCTCGGCGGTTCTGGTTGGCTTGATCTTCTTTCCGCAGGAGCGCTTTCGGATTCCCGTGATTGATCCAGTCCTGATCGTTGCCGCGGCCGCGGCTGTTGCGGCCCGTTTCGTCCGTTTCGCGGGAGACGCCGCGTGACCGCAGCTCGTGACATCGTCGTGGTCGTGCCGACGTACAACGAGAAGGAGAACCTTCCGGCCCTCGCACGCGGCATTCTGGCGCACCCCGGGTTCCGCCTGCTGGTCGTCGACGACGGATCTCCGGACGGGACCGGCGCCATCGCGGACGAGCTCGCGCGCACCCACGCTGGTCGCGTCGAGGTGATGCATCGCAAAGGCCCGCGCGGTCTCGGCCGCTCGTACATCGATGGCCTGCGTCACGCGCTCGCCTCCGGCGCCGATCTGATTTTTCAGATGGATGCGGACCTCTCGCACAACCCGGAACATCTTCCGGCAATCGCCGCGGCGGCCGCCGACTACGACGTCGTGATCGGTTCGCGATACCTGACCGGCGTCAGCGTGGTCAACTGGCCGCTGCACCGCATCTTCCTGAGCGCGTTCGCCAACCGCTACGTGCGCGCGGTCACCAGAATCTCCGTGAGCGACTGTACGAGCGGCTACCGCTGCTGGAGGCGTGAGGCGCTTGCGCAACTGCCGTTGGATGCCATGGTCTCCAATGGCTACGCCTTCATCGTCGAGATGCTGTTCGAGGCCTCGCGACGTGGCTGCCGGATCGGCGAAGTCCCGATCATCTTCATCGAGCGGCGGCAGGGTCAGAGCAAGGTCTCGGCGCGGGTTCTGGCGGAGTCGCTGATCGTTCCGTGGCGGCTGGTTTTCCGGGGCCGAAAGGCATAGCCAGGGTCCAGTGAGCACTCGTCACGTCATCGTCATGGTGACGACGTCGTATCCGCGATTTCGTGGCGACAGCGTCGGCACGTTCATGGAGCCGATCGCCAAGGCCGTGGCCGCCCGCGGGCACGAGGTTCACATCGTCGCACCCTGGCACCCGCTTCTTCAGCGCGCGCCACACGAGGATGGAGTCAGCTTTCATTCCTACAGATACGCCCCCCATCCGTCGTTGAACATCTTCGGGTATGCGTCGTCGATGCGGGCAGACGTTTCGTTGCGCGGCGCGGCATATCTGGTCGCGCCGCTCGCCCTGGCGCAGGGGTGGCGGACCGCCCGCCGCATCGCGCGGAAATATCACGCGACGATCATGAATGGACACTGGTTGATCCCGGGCGGCGTCACCGCGGCGCTGGCGGCACCGGGGCTGCCGCTGGTCATCAGCCTGCATGGAACCGATGTCTACGTCGCCGAGACGATGGCGCCCGCGCGTGCCGCGGCACGGGCCGCGTTCTCGCGGGCGGGCGCGGTCACGGCCTGCAGCGAAGATCTCGCGCGCCGCGCCATCGCGCTCGGCGCCGAACCCGCTCGGGTCGAGGTCGTGCCCTACGGTGTAGACGTCGAGCGTTTCAAGCCAGCCGTCGCGTCGCGAGCCGAGCGGCGTTCCCGGCTCGGCGTGCCGCGAGATGTTCCACTCGTATTCGCCGTGGGACGGCTCGTGAAGAAGAAAGGGTTCGAATACCTGATCGACGCGGTACCGGCGATCACTGCCCGCCGGCCCGCAGTCGTTGCCATCGGCGGCGAAGGGGACCTCGATGCGGAGCTGCGGACCCGCGCAGAGCAATCAGGCGCCGCAGGATCGATCCGGTTCCTCGGCAGGGTCCCGCAGCATGACGTCGCGGAATACCTCGCTGCGGCTGACGTGGTCGTCGTGCCCTCAATCAGAGACGACGCGGGGAATGTCGATGGATTGCCGAACGTCGTGATGGAAGCCCTGGCATCAGGCACGCCGCTGGTGACGACGAAAGCCGGCGGGATTGGCGCGGTCGTGACGCACGGCCAAACGGCGCTCGTCGTACCGGAGCGTGACGTGCCCGCGCTCGCGGAGGCGGTCGGTCGATTGCTGGATGACGGGGCCCTGCGAACGACGATTGGATCCGCGGCGCGCGCCGTCGCAACGGCTGAATTCGGCTGGGAGCGCACGGCGGCTCAGTTCGAGGCGGCCTACGATCGGGCGCTTGTCTTCAAGTCCAGCAAACGCTAATATTTACGCCCTGCTCCGATGCCAAAGCCAGCTACCCGGCAACTGGGCCTGAGTGTCTTCTTCCCTGCCTACAACGACAGCGGGACTATTGCGAGCCTCGTGATCACTGCATTGAAGGCGGCGGAGCGGCTGACGCCCAACTTCGAGGTGATCATCGTCAACGACGGCAGCGCGGATGCCACAGCCGAGATCGCGGACGAGCTGGCCCGCACCTACCCGCAGGTCCGAGTGGTTCATCACAAGAAGAACCGCGGATACGGGGGAGCCCTGCGCAGCGGCTTCGCGGCGTCGACGCGGGATCTCATCTTCTACACCGATGGCGATGCCCAGTACGATCCAGCCGAGATGGAGGCGCTCTGGGCGGCCTTCAGCGACAACGTGGATCTCGTGAATGGCTACAAAATCAGCCGATCGGATCCGCTCCACCGGATTCTGATCGGACGCATCTACCACCACACCGTCAAGCTGTTGTTCGGACTGAGAGTCCGGGACGTCGACTGCGATTTCCGGTTGATGCGCCGCTCGATTTTCGAGCGCGTCGTGCTCGAGAAGAACAGCGGCGTCATCTGCCTGGAAATGATGAAGAAGATTCAGGACGCCGGCTTTCGCATCGCCGAAGTGCCGGTGCATCACTACCACCGGGCATACGGGCGGTCGCAGTTCTTCAATTTCCGCCGCCTCTTTACCACCGGCGTGGATGTCCTGAAGCTTTGGTTCGCGCTGGTCGTCCGCGGCGAGCATCATCGGCAGCGGCCGGCGCCGGCCGAGGCCGCGGCCGCCATTGTCCCGCCCCGGTCGGGAGACCGCGGTTGAGCGGACGTCGTTGATTCCGTTTCTCAAGCTGACGCCTGGGGCCGACGCCGCCGACGTCGACGCGGCAATCAAACGGGTGGTCGATCGCGGATGGTTCGTGCTCGGCCCCGAGCTCGAGGCCTTCGAGCGCGAATTCGCCACGGCCTGCGGGGCCGGACACGCGGTGGGTGTCGGCACCGGGACCGACGCACTGCACGTCGCGCTCCGCGCGCTGGGGATTGGACCGGGTGACGAGGTCATCACGTCGCCGCTGTCGGCGGCCTACACCGCCCTGGCGATCATGATGGCGGGCGCGCATCCGATATTCGCCGACATCGATCCGGCGCGGTTGACGATTGACCCCGCGGCGATCGCCGCGGCAGTGACGCCGCGGACGGCCGCGATCATGCCGGTGCATCTCTACGGCCAGGCTGCCGAGATGCCGGCGATCGTGGAGATCGCGCGCCGCCATGACCTTGCGATCGTGGAGGACTGCTGCCAGGCGCACCTCGCGACGTGCGGCGGGCAACCGGTCGGCTCGTTCGGAGCGGCGGCCGCGTACAGCTTCTATCCCACCAAGAATCTCGGTGCCCTGGGAGATGGCGGCGCGTTGACCACGAGCGACGAACGCATCGCCGCCCACGCGAAGCGGCTTCGCAACGGCGGGCAGACGAATCGGTATCAGCACGTGGAATTCGGCGTGAACTCGCGGCTCGACGAGATGCAGGCCGCCATCCTCCGGGCGCGGCTGACGCACCTGCCGGAGTGGACCCGTCGCCGCCGCGCCCTGGCGCATCGCTATCGTCACGCGCTCGCCGCCACCGGCGTGGTGACGGTGCCGCCGGAGCTGGACGCCGGGCACGTTTATCACCTGTTTCCGGTTCTGGCTTCGTCGCGCGATCAACTTCAGGTCGACCTGCGAAGCCGCGGGGTCGAAACGCTCGTGCACTACCCGATTCCCATTCCGCGGCAGCCGGCGCTCGCAGCGTACGCGAGCGGATCCTGTCCGGTCGCGGAACAGGTGACGCGCGAAGTGCTTTCGCTGCCGCTCTACCCGTCGCTGCCCGACGAGGCCGTCGAGACGGTGGCCGCCGCGCTGCGTGCCACCACGCCGCGATGAGGCGCCGGTGCGGCTGACCGCATCAGCAGCGCCGATCGATGTATCGACCTCGTGGGGCCGGGGTGAGCACGAGGCCGATTGTTGATGTCCGCGTTCTCGCTCCTCGCACTGATCGTCGTCGCCTGGCTGCCAGGCGCGGTCATCTTACGCCTGCCGATCGGCAGCCGGGAGAAACGCGCGGCGCTCGATGCCGACGAGCGGCTGTTCTGGGCGGTGATGCTCAGCGTCGCGGCCTCGCTCGCGGTCGTGCTGGGACTGGCGGCGATCGAACGCTACAGCTTCCAGCGACTGCTCATCGCCAACGTCCTGATCGCAGGCGCGCTGGCCGTCGTCGCCCGCTTCAACCTCCGGCTCGGACCTGGTGCGCGGCGCCCCGGCTCGAGCGCCGTCCTCGCCGCCGCGCTCGTCATGCTCGGCCTCTGGCGCTTCTTTCCCACGTCCGAGTATGTGATCGGCGGCAAGGACCCTGGCGTCTACATCGGGGAAGGCATCCAGATCGCGCAGCGTGGCACGCTCGCGTACGACGACCCCGTTGTCGCTTCCGTTCCCCCCTTTGCACGCGACCTTTTCTTCCCGTCGCACGAGCGGCCCGACTACTACGGCATCCGGTTCATGGGGTTCTTCATCCGCAATCCCGACACCGGCACCGTGGTGGGACAATTCCCCCATCTGTTCCCCGCCTCCGTGGCGATTGGCTACGGTATCCGGGGGCTGAGCGGCGCGCGCGAAACGGTCGCGGCCTGGGGCATCCTCGGCCTGCTCGCCGTCTACTTCCTGGGCAGGCGGCTCGCCGGAACGCCCGCCGCATTCGCCGCGGCGGCGCTGCTGTCGCTTCACGTCATCGAAGTCTGGTTCGCGCGGTACCCGAATGCCGAGATGGTGATGCAGACGCTCGTCTTCGCCGGACTGCTGGCGTCGAGCCGCGCGCATTCAGACGACGACGCGTTCTTCGCGCCTGTAGCGGGCGTGATGCTCGGGTTGCTGCTGTTTCTTCGCTTCGACGCGATTCTCCCGCTGGCCGGATTCGCGGCCGGGCTCGGGCTCGTACACCTGCGTGGCGGCCGCGTTCGTCCGTCGCTGATCGGGACGACTCTTCTCGCCGGACTGCTGGCCGTCCCTTACTACCTGGGTCCGATGCGCGCCTACATCGATCGGCCGCTCGTGTTCCTGTGGGGTCTCGCAGCGTGGCAATACGTCGTGCTCGGCGCAGCGATCGCCGGCGGGGTCGTGATGCTCGCTGCCGCGAGACGGTGGGCTTCATACACGCAGAAGATTGTCGCGTTCGCACCGCCGGCGCTCGGCGCGGCAGTGGTGATTGGCGCGATCTATGGCCTTGTCTTCCGCAGGCAGACCGGCAAGCTCGCGATCCATGACGCCGAGTCGCTGCGAACGTTCACGACGCTCTACGCGACGATGCCCGGGATCGTCGCCGGGCTGATCGGCTACGTCACGGCGGCGCGGCGGGTGTTCTGGCGCGCGCCCGAGGTCTTCACCACCGTCGCGGTCTTCTCCTTCTTTCTCTTCTACAAGATCCGGATCGTCCCCGAGCACTTCTGGATGGCGCGGCGGTTCCTGGCCGTCATCCTTCCCGGAGTGCTGATCTTCGCGTGTGCCGCGGCGTCGTGGGGCCTGCGCCGCCAGGGCCGCGGGCGCTGGACCAGCGCCGCGATCGGCGCAGTGTTCGTGGCCCTGCTCGCCAGTGAATACGCGCGCGTGTCGCGGCCACTCATCGGACACGTCGAGTACGCCGGCATCATTCCCGAGCTCGAACAGCTCGCGTCGCGGATCGGCGAGAACGAGCTGCTGATCGTCGAGTCGCGAGACGCGGGCTCGGACGCGCACGTCATGGCGCTGCCGCTGGCCTACATTTACGCGAGGAACGTGCTCGGTACTCGCCTCGCCGCGGCCGGACCGCCAGGCGTTCGCGCCGTTTCTCGAGTGGGCGCGCAACCGCTACGGGCGCGTGTTCTTCCTGGGCGGCGGCGGTACGGAGCTGCTCTCGGCCCAGTGGAGCGCCACGAGCGTGGCCAGCCAGCGGTTTCAGGTGCCGGAGTACGAAGTGTCCGTGGCCGGCCTGCCGCGCGGCGTGCGCATGAAGGAGTTCGACTTCGGCCTCTACGAGCTCCTGCCCGCATCGGCTCCTGCACCCGGCATCTGGTTCGATCTCGACGTCGGCATCCGCGACGACCTGAACGTCGTCCGGTTTCACGCCAAGGAGATGGCAGACGGACACACCATGCGATGGACGCAGCGGCAGTCGTTCGTCACGGTGCCGGCGCTCGCGGCCGGGGCGCGGACGCTGGTGCTCGACATGAGCTCGGGGGGCCGTCCCGAGGCGGCACCGCCTGCTGAAATCAGTGTCTACCTCGACGAGCAGCTGCTGGGAAGCGCGCGCGTCGGCAACGGGTTCCGGCCGTACACGTTCGCCATACCTGAACATCTTGCGGCGGCGGCGGCAGCAGCGGCCGAGCCTGTGCGCATCCGCCTCGTCACACCGGTCTGGAATCCGCGGCAGGTGCTCGGATCGCCGGACGGCCGCGAGCTCGGCGTCATGCTCGATCGGGTGCAGGTAAGATAGCGCGCAAGCCAGATCGGGTGCATGTTCGACCACTTGCAGATTTACAGCCCGCGCGACCGACGCCTCGTCGGAGCCGCCGATCTCGCACTGAGCGCGGCGGCGCCGGTACTGAAGCTCCGGCGACGGCCGCCGGCCAGGCCACCCAGACGCATCCTGCTGCTGCGGCTCGAGCGGATCGGCGATCTGTTGATGACGCTCGAGGCGTTCGAGGACGTCCGCCAGGCGGCGCCCGAGGCGGAGATCGATCTCGTCGTGGGCAGCTGGAACCTCGACCTCGCCAGGAAGATCGGCGGAATCGGGCACATCGAGGCGTTGGACGCCTCCTGGCTTTCGCGAGAGGGTTCCGGTCTCCCGCTCACGCGGATGATCCGCCACGCGCACAGCTGGCGCACCCGCGGCTACGATCTCGCGCTGAATTTCGAGCCGGACATCCGCAGCAATCTGCTGCTCGCCGCGAGCCGTGCGTCACGAACTGCAGGGTTCTCGAGTGGCGGCGGCGGCGCACTCCTCGACATCGCCCTGCCCTACGATCCGCGGACGCACACCGCGATGAATGCCCAGCGCCTGGTTGCCGCGGTGCTCAGCGTCCCCGCACGCGCGACGACGGCGCGACTCGAGCTCTCGACCGACGAGCGCCGGCGCGCCCGCGAGCTTCTCGCGGCGCGGCGCACTCCGCTCATCGGGCTTCACGTGAGCGGCGGCCGTCCAATCAAGCAGTGGGATCCCGAACGGTTCCGCGAGCTCGCGGTGCGGCTCGCCCACGAGCGGGGCGCAACCATCGTGCTGACGGGCACGGCCGCCGATCGGCTGCTCATCGAGCCGGTCAGCCGAGCGCTCGCCGGCTACAGCGTCGTCGATCTGTCGGGGCACGTGGATCTCCCGGCTCTCGCTGCAGCGCTCGAACAGCTCGATGTGCTCGTCACCGGCGATACCGGACCCATGCACCTTGCCGCCGCGGTCCGTACGCCGGTCGTTGCGGTATTCGGCCCGTCCGATCCCGCGCGTTATGCTCCGCGGGATCCGATCCATCGGATCGTCCGGATCGACCTGCCGTGCAGCCCGTGCAACCGCATCCGCCTCCCGCCCGAGCGGTGCGCGGGGCACATCCCCGACTGCCTGACGGGCATCGATGTCGAGACCGTCTATCGGGCCGTCACGGCGACGCTCGAGCACCATCTGCGGCGCCAGGCTCGCGCCGGCTCCTCGCGCGGGTAATGGCAACCGACGTACTCCTGACTCTTGGCTCGAAGGCCGGCCGGCAGCGCGTTCGACTGTCGCAGTATCTGAGCGGACAGGCAGGGGAAGACGCCGCGCGCCAGGCGAACGCGTGGATCAAGTCGCTGCGCCACGCGCGCATCGATGGGGTCACGTTCCGCGAGCGGTTCACGTATCGCGACGACAGCCTCTGGTGGTTCGCCGAGCTGTTCCTTCACAAGGAACGCGCAATCCTCTCGCTGTTTCGCACGATCGCCGCAATGACGAATCTGCTCGACCGGGAAGCGCCGCACTCGGTGCAGATCGACGATGCGGACACGGCCCTGCGGCTGATCGTCTCCGAGCTGACGCGGGCGCGCGGCATCTTCATCGACAGTCCCACCGTCCGCGAAGCCTCGGCGTTCCACGTGCTCAAGCTGGAGGCTCGCTGCACGGCGCTCATGGTCGCCGCCGTTGCCGCTCGCGGGCGGCCCGGCCGAGTGCGGCCGGCGGCCCGGGTGCCGGTGGCCGCGTTCGTCCACCGCGCTTTCTGGAAGGGCAGCGCGGACGATGGCAGCGCGGAGTCCTACATCGGTCCGGTGCTGCAGGCACTCGAGCGGCGGTTGCCGTCCGGGGGCATTCGATATATCGGCCTCGGTCCCACCGAGAACTTCCGCGCCCGCCGGTGGTGGCGGCGCCAGGCGGACGCCGCCAAGACCGTCCGGCCGATCGAAGAGCTCGCGCCGCGGGCGGCGCTCGCGGGCTCGTCGGGCATCTGGGCCGCCCGGCACGCGATGCGGCGCGCCATGCTGTCGAGCAAAGATCTGCGCAGCGCGGCGGTCATTCGCGGTGTTGACTGTTGGCCGGTGATCGCTGAGTCGCTTGCCGGCATCGCGCTGCTGCAGTTCCCATGGTCCGCGCGTGCCATGGACGAAGCGGGCGCGGCGCTCGACGCGCTGCAGACCGATGTGGCCGTGACGTATGCCGAAGCCGGCGGCTGGGGACGCGCGCTGGCGCTCGAGGCAAGGCGCCGGAACATCCCGCTCGCGGGACTTCAGCACGGCTTCATCTATCGCCACTGGTTGAACTACCTGCACGAACCGGACGAGATGGAGCCGCTTCGTGCCGGATCACGGGACGCGGGGTTTCCCCGCCCGACCATTACGCTGCTCTTCGATGAATACGCCGCACGGCATCTCGTGGTCTGCGGACACTTCCCGCGGGAGGCGCTCGCGGTCACCGGAAGTCCCAGGCTCGACGTCGTGGCCGACTCGTTTCGCCGGCTCACCGATACCGAGGTGGAGGCCGCGCGGCTCGCGAGCGGCGCCGATCAGTCGCAGCAGCTGGTTCTTCTGGTGACCAAGTACAGCGAAGCGCGCGACGTCCTGCCCGCGCTTCTCAAGGCAGTCGCGTCGATGCCGAAGGCGCATCTCGCCATCAAGACGCACCCCGCCGAAACGCCGGACCCGTACGAGACGGCGGCCGCCGGCCAAGCCAATGTGCGGGTGCTCCCCGCCGCCGCTCCTCTGGCGCCGCTCCTGCGCGGCGCAGACGCTGTGGTCACCGTGAATTCGACCCTCGCCCTCGATGCGATGGCGCTTGGCGTCCCTGCGCTCACGATCGGGCTGCCGAACAACCTGAGCCCGTTCGTCGAGGCCGGCGCCATCGCCGGTGCGGCGGCGCCTGATGAAATCGGGCCGGCACTGCAACGGCTCCTGTATGATGATTTGTTCCGGCAGCAGTTCCGCAGCGCATCAGCGGCCGTTGCCGCGGCTTACGGCATGACGCCGAGCGGCGATGCCGCCGAACGCCAGGCGTCGATCATCCTCGGCCTGGTGGCCGCGAAGTCCTAACCCAGGCAGTCAGGAGACAGTGACTGATGCGTGTTCTCATTACCGGCGGCGCGGGATTCATCGGATCCCATCTCGCCGAAGCGCTGCTCGAGCGCAACGATGAAGTCTTCGTTCTCGACAACCTGTCGACCGGAGCCATCGATAATATCGGGCACCTGAAGTCCCACCCCAGGTTTCACTACACCATCGATACCGTCGCGAACGAACCGCTGCTCGCCGAGATGATCGACCGCTGCGACACGGTCGTCCATCTGGCCGCCGCCGTGGGGGTCAAGCTGATCGTCGAGGCGCCGGTGCACACGATCGAGACGAACGTGCATGGCACCGAGGTGGTGCTGAAACACGCCAACAAGAAGAAGAAACTCGTGCTCATCGCCTCGACGTCCGAGGTTTACGGCAAGAGCGCGGAGGTGCCGTTCCGGGAGGACGCCGACCTCGTGCTCGGGCCGACCGCGAAGCACCGCTGGGCGTACGCCTGCAGCAAGATGATCGACGAGTTCCTTGCGCTGGCCTACTGGAAGGAGCGGAAGCTGCCGGTCGTCATCGTCCGGCTGTTCAACACGGTCGGACCGCGGCAGACGGGGCAATACGGCATGGTGCTGCCGAGCTTCGTCCGCCAGGCCCTCGCCGGACAGCCGATTACGGTCTATGGTGACGGCAGCCAGACCCGGAGCTTCACCTACGTGGGCGACGTGGTCCGCGGTATGGTAGCCTTGATGAGCGAGCCTGCCGCCGTCGGGCAGGTGTACAACATCGGCAACGGCGAAGAAATCTCAATCAACGCGCTTGCCGCGAAGGTCAAGCAACTGACCGGCAGCAGCTCCCCCATCGTGCGCCTTCCCTACGATCAGGCGTATGAGGCCGGGTTCGAGGACATGCCGCGGCGCGTTCCTGACATTTCAAAGATCAGCGCTCTTATCGGCTATGCTCCGACCGTCGAGCTCGACGAGATCGTGACGCGGGTAATCGAGTACTTCCGGCAACAATGATTGTTCCAGCCCTGAAGGTCAAAGCGCGCGCGCGGCGTGTGGTCGAAGCGGCCCTGCGCAGCCAGGCGAAGCCGATCCGCCGCCTGATGCTGGCGACCGGGCGCGATCGGTCGCCAGTCCTGCCCGAGATTGTGCAGATCGAGAGCACGAACATCTGCAACGCCAAGTGCGTGTTCTGCCCGCGCGACGAGATGCACCGCGCCCAGGGCGTCATGAACTTCGATCTGTTCCGGAAGATCGTCGACGAGTGCGTCGAGCTCGGCATCACGCACGTGCGAGTGCACAACTACGGCGAGCCGTTCGTCGATCGGCGGCTGGTCGAGAAGGTGCGCTACGCCAAGGAAAAAGGGATCAAGGAAGTCGGCATGATCAGCAACGGCTCGCTGATCACCGAGAACGTCGCCCGCGGCATGATCGAAGCCGGCCTCGACGCCATCAACATCAGCGTCGACGCCTCAGGGAAAGAAGTGTTCGAGTCGACGCGAATCGGCCTCAAGTACGACAAGGTCATCGCCAACATCGAGCGGCTGGTGCGCATCCGGGCCGAGCTCGGCAAACGGCGGCCGAAGCTGATTCTGTCCTTCGTCCGTCAGAACAATTCCGCGGACGAGCAGGCCTTCATCGAGCACTGGAAGAAGGTCGCCGACAAGATTCACATCACCGATCTGCACAACTGGGCCGGCACGCTCAACCAGGAGTCCGAGGTCAACTATCCCTGCTACCGGCCGTGGCTGACGTTCACCGTCCTGTGGGACGGCCGCGTCTCGCTCTGCTGCGCGGACTTCGACGGGCGGAACGTCCTCGGTGACGTGAACACTTCCTCGATCGAAGAGATCTGGAACGCGGAGCCGTACGTCCGGGCCCGGCGTCAACACCTCGAAAGCGGTGGTCCAGATATCTGCCGCTCATGCGATCTGCCGCGCAAGGACTCGCCACTCTGGGTGACGAAGCTCACCTGAGCTGCTGCTCACCAGCGGGATTGGCTCGTTCCATTCCGTAATCGCCAGCCCACCCTCCGTCATCTCAACAGTTACACGAGCCGGGCCGTTGGTTTTCGCCAGCGGTCGACGGCTGACCGTCTCGATACCCGTCTTAAAGAGCGGTATACTGAATGTCCACCCTGGAGATCACAGAAATGCTGAAGTTCATCCGCGGCCTCCTGTTTGCGGCTATTACCGCAGGTGTTGCGTCCTCGCCCGCGTTCGCCGGCGAGTTGACCATCACGATGGCCGAGGGCCGGGTCACGGTCATCGCGCAGGACGTGCCGCTTCGCCAGATACTGGCGGAGTGGGCCCGCGTGGGAAACACCAAGATCGTCCACGCGGAGAAGCTCGCTGGCGGGCCGCTCACGCTCCAACTCGTGGATATGCCCGAGAAGGAGGCGCTCGACATTCTGCTGCGGTCGGCTGCGGGCTATCTGACCGCGCCCCGTCCGACCCCCGTGGCGGGAGCCTCGCTCTACGACCGCGTCATCATCCTCGCGACGAGCAAGCCGCCCGCCGGTGGCGTCAGCCCGGCGCCGCCGCCGTTCGCCCGGCCGGCGATGCCGCAGCCGCTTCCGCAGCCGCCCCCTGACGATGACAATGGCGACCCAGGGGATCAGGGCCCGAACCCGCCTCCAGGGGCGCAGGGAACTCCGGGAGTGGCGCCTCCGGGATTCCCGCCGTTCCCCGGTCCGAACCCGGGCATGCCGCCTGGAGCAACGCCACCGAATCAGGGTCCGATGACCGCACCCCGGCCGGGCATGCTGCCACAGCCGCAACCGCAGCCGAATCAGCCGAATCCGTACGCGCCGATCGGACCGAACGGTCGCCCGATTCCAGGGCCCACTGGCCGCGGCGGCGGCCCGCCCGGGCCTGGAGGTCCTCCAGGGACCCAGGACCGCTGAATCTCGCCTACCCGAGGGCAGCATGATCGTGGTCATGCTGCCCTCTTTGTTTTCGGCCATCACCCGCTGCTTATAGCCTGTCGAGCGGCTGATAGAATCAGCGCATGAACGGCGCTCCGGTGAGCCGCCAGGGTGAGTACGCCACGCGCGGCGATTACCATCGCGCGCTCGACCCCGAATGGGAGTACTACCCTACCTACCTGGCGAAGATGGATGCCGTTCGCGCCTGGCTCCGCCGACTGCCGCGAGAGACCCGCGTCCTCGATGCCGGCTGCGGCGAAGGCGTCATCGTCGACGAATTCGCGGCATCGCTGGCGATCGAGGGTCTGGATCCCAACTACTCGTCGGACCTGGTTCGCGCAGGTTCGCTCCTGCAACTGCCGTATCCCTCGCACAGGTTCGACCGTGCGCTGTGCCTCGACGTGCTCGAACATCTGCATACGGCGATCAGGCGACCGCGCTGTCCGAGCTCTTTCGTGTGATCAAACCGGGCGGTGAGCTGCTCGTCTCGGTGCCGAACCTCGCGCATCTGCAGTCGCGCGTGCACTTCCTGCTGACCGGCCGCCTCATCCGCACGGCGTCCGTCGTCAAGCATCCGGGCGATCGGCCCCTCGAGGAGTATCTCTCGCTGGCGCGCACCGCCGGCTTCAGCGTGGTCGAATGCCGGGGCATCTTTCCGACGGTTCCGGTGATCACGCGATTCATCCGCCGCCATCCGCGCCGACTGCTGCCGCTGCACCGGCTCCTCACGCGTCTGTTGCCCGTTCCGGGCTGGTGCCTCCTGAATCTGCTGACGCTCCGCAGGCCTTAGCGTCTTGTTCCAGAAGCTCAAAGAGCTGTCGAGGGACTCGGCCGTCTACGGCCTGGGCGACGTCGCGGTCTCGGTCGTCAACTTCCTGCTCCTTCCGCTCTACGTCAGCTACCTCTCCGACGTCGACTACGGCATCCTCGCCCAGCTCGGTTCGGTCGAAGTGCTGACGAAGATCGTGGCGCGCTGGGGCCTCGACGGCGCTTTCATGCGGTTCTTCTACGACAGCCCCGAGAAGGCAGATCGGCAGCGGCTGGCGAGCTCGATTTTTTTCTTCCTGCTGTTCAGCAACGGCCTGCTGCTGATCGGTTCGATGGCCGGCTCCCGCTGGCTGGCGTCCGCCCTCTACTCTGAAGATGGCACCACCGCGCTCCGCCTCGTGCTGCTGAACACGCTGGTCATGAGCTTCACGTTCCTGCCGTTCCACGTGCTGCGGATGGAGAAGCGATCGGTCGAGTACAGCCTGCTGACGCTTGCGCGATCGGTCGCGACCGTCGTGCTGCGGCTGGTGCTGATCATCGGCTTCGGCCTGGGTGTGCTCGGCGTGGTCGTCGCCGACCTTGCCGTGACGGCGATCCTCATGTTGATCCTCTCACCAAGATTCGCGCCGTTGATCCGGCCGATGTTCTCGATGGACGTGCTGCGCCAGAGCCTCAGGTTCGGGTTGCCGCGCGTGCCGCACGCGGCCGCCCAGCAGGTGATCGCGGTCGCCGACAAACTGATCCTGCCGATCTTCCGTTCGATCGGCGAACTCGGGGTCTATTCGATGGGTGTCAGCTTCGGGCTGACGCTCAAGTTGTTCCTGAGCGCGTTCGAGTCGGCATGGGCGCCGTTCTATTACGCTACCGCTCGCGAGCCGGGCGCGCCCGCGGTGTTCCGGACGGTGACGACCTACGGCGTGGCCGCGCTCGTGTTCCTGGCGGCCGCGCTGTCGGCGTCTGCGCGCGACCTGCTGGACGTGATGACGAGAGGACGCTTCGTCGAGTCCGCGCCTGTGGTGGCGTGGACGAGCCTGGCGGTCCTCTTCCAGGGCGTCTATCTGTTGACGTCAATCGGCCTGAATCTCACGAAACACACCGAGTACTACCCCGTGTCGACGATCGCTGCGGCGGCGTGCAACGTGGGCCTGAACTTCGTCCTGATTCCGCGCCACGGCATGATCGGAGCAGCGTGGGCGAATGCGGCGTCGTACGCCTTGCAGGCGGCGCTCGCATTCAGGTTCTCGCAGCGCTTCTACCCGATGCAGTACCGAATACGACCGCCTCTTCCGCGTGTCTGCGGCAGGTGCCCTGGCATTTGCGGCCGGCGTGTCGGTTCCTGACATGCCGGCCGTGGCCGCAGTCATCCTGAGGCCTCTGACAGTAACGGTCGTGTTCGGCAGCCTGTTGTGGATGAGCGGGTTCTTCAATGCGGATGAGCTCGCGACGCTTGCTCGCCTGCGCCGGCCTCGCGGCAGACGGCCCGACACCCCGATGCCGGCCCCGGACGCGACCGAGCTCGCTGGTGAGATCATCTCAACCGGGCTGCCCGACGATCGGCTGGACGACGCCCCTGCGGTCGCCCAGCGGCCCAGACAGTGACCGTGGGGCGCGACAGGCCGATCGGCTGGGGTCGTGCCTGCAACACGTTGACGGTGAACGGCCAGCAGGCATACGCCGATGACGGACGCAGGGGGAACGGGCTACAATGGTGAGCACCTTTCTCCGATAATCCCTCAGTGGATGAGATGGTTGAGCAGCTCATCCGAGTCCCGTTTGGAGATCTGACAGCTCGATGGCTTTGGCCGACAGACTGCGCGAATCAATCGCCGTGCAAGCGCGCGCGCTGCCGCTGGCCCGCCACGCGTGGGCGCGGTTCCGGAAGCACAGGTACGAGCGGAGGATCCAGCGGTTCCTCGACGAGAAGACCGGGCGCGCGGATCGGCTGCCCATGGGCGCGGTCTACGAAGCCACCATGCGGTGCAACCTGCACTGCGAGTTCTGCTACGTCGGCGACCTGCTGAACATCGAGGGGGAGTGGCGCGAGGAGCTGACGCTCGACGCGCTCCAGAAGGCCTTTCCGGAGCACAGCGGACTCCAGATCAGCCTGACCGGCGGAGAGATTTTCATGCGCAAGGACATCCTGTCCGTGCTGAATCTCTTCCGCGAGAAGGGCTACGCCTGCGGCTATCTCACGACCAACGGCACGATCATCACCGAGGAGCGCGCCGAAGCGCTCGCGGATCTCGCCGCGGCCGGATTCCTCAAACACATCAGCGTGTCGATCGACGGCCCCGGGCAGCTCCATGACAACGCCCGCGGTGTGAAGGGCACGTTCGAACGCACGACGACCGGGCTGCGGCGGCTGCAGACCGCCGCGAAGCGAAAGGGCGCGCCGCTGCGCGTGAGCATCAACACGACGGTCGCCCACGAAACGCTCGAAGCGCTGGACCAGATGGTGGACGTCGCCGAGGAGCTCGGCGTGGATGCGATCGGCCTGAACCACCTGATGTTCAGCACGCCCGAGGAAGTCGCCGAGACCGTCCGCCTGATCGATCCGAGCGGCGCGACCGACACGTCGGTGATCAGCACGTTCGTCACGTCCGATCCCGGCCTCGACGTCGAACGCGTGCGCGTGAAGGTCGGCGCGTTGCAGGAGAAGTGCCGCCGCAAGAACATGCTCTTCGACTTCCGGCCGAAGGTCCATCCGCCATTGATGGACAACTACTACACCCCCGGCGCGAAGCTGGAAGGGCGCTGCCTCTATCCTTTCCTCCACGCGCGGGTCTCGTTCTCGGGCAAGGTCTATTTCTGCCCCTTTATCCGCGTCGAGGTCGGCGACCTCACGCAGTCCTCGCTCGAGGAAGTCTGGAACGGAGAGAAATACGTTGCGATGCGCAAGGCCCTGGTGGACAACGGCATCTTCCCGGTCTGCCGCCGGTGCTGCAAGGTCGAGCTGTCACGCACGCCCGTTGCCGAACCGTTCGGCGCAGGCTCGGCGGCACGGCCGCGGCGTGCCATTCCGCTGACGGTGGTGCGGTGACTCCGATGCTCGGATCTCGCACGCTGCTGATCAATCCGCCGCTCATCAACGGGATCGCCTTCACCCGTCAGGGGCGATGCCAGGAGCGCGAAGACGTCCTCGGGACGACCAAGCCTCCCTACACGCTCGCGCTCCTCGCGACGCTGCTGCGGAACGCGGGCTGCGACGTCCGCCTCATCGACGCAACCGCCGCGCGGCTGACCGCCGAAGACGTCATCAGGAAGCTCGAGGCTGACGGCTTCGTGCCCACGTTGATCGTCTTTCCGACGACCACGCCGACGCTCGAGCCCGACGTGGCGGAGATGAGCAGGTTGAAGCAGCGCTACGGCGCGCCGATGTTCTGCTTCGGTCCGCACGCCTCCACGGCGCCGGCCGAATCGATGGCGCGGGCGGCAGCGGTCGACGGCATGTTCGTCGGCGAGCCGGAGGACGCCGTCCTGCAGGTCGCCCGGCTGCCGTCGCTCGACGCGATCGGCGAGATTCCGTCGCTGGCGTGGCGGCGGAACGGCAGCGTCGTGCCGCACCGCGCCCACGGCAGCTTCAGCGGCTTCGCGCAAACGCCGCAGCCGGCCTGGGACCTCCTCGATCTGAGCGGCTACGCGCTGCCGCTGGTCGATCGTCCCTACGTGATCGTCGAGACCAGCCGCGGCTGCCCATACAGCTGCGACTTCTGCGTCGCGCCGCTCCATCAGGGGCACAAGTTCCGCGAGCGCAGCGCCGTGGCACTGGTCGACGAGATCGAGCGCAGCTATCGCGAGCTCGGCGTCGAGTTCTTCTATCTCTGGGGCGACACCGTCACGCTGAACGTCAAGTCGTTCACCGCGTTCTGCGACGAGCTGATCGCGCGCAAGCTGCCGATTCAGTGGTTCGGCAACGCGCGCGCCGACAATCTGACGGATCCCGCCTTCGTCCACCGGCTCAAGAAGGCGGGCTGCTGGATGCTCGCGCTCGGCATCGAGACCGAGTCGGACGACGTCCGCAAGGACATGGTGAAGCGGCTCGAGCGCCAGAAGATCGAAACCGCGTTCCGCAACATGCGTGACGCCGGCGTTCGCTCGTTCGCGTTCTTCATCTTCGGCTACCCCGGCGAGTCCGAGAAGACGATGGAGCAGACCACCGAGTACGCGGTGCGGCTCGATCCCGATTTCGCGAACTTCTACCCGGCCGTTCCCTATCCCGGCACCGCGCTGCACGAGAAGTGCGTGCGCGACTCCCTGCTCGGTCCCGAGGCGGACGACTGGTCGAAGATGGAGTATTCGTACTACCTTCTCGAAGGCAACGGGCTGAACCAGAAGGTGGTGATGGATGCGATCAACCGGGCCAGGCGGCGGTTCTTCCTGCGGCCCGCCTATCTGGCCCGTCACGCCGGAGACATCGCCAGGCTCGCGCTCACCAAGCGCGGCATCGTCTGGCAGGTGCTGGTGAGGACGCTGTTCGGCGGCCGCGTCGCCGACGCCGGCCACGCGGGCGGTGCAACGACGTCGCTCGGCGCCGCGAAGACGGTTGCCGGCTCACGGTAGATCGGGACGATTGCCGGCCGCTCTTCGCAGCCCGTCCGCGTTCAACCGGCGATAGGCCTGCGGCACGCGCGCATGCGCCCGCTGAAAGCGGTGCAGGTCGCGCAGCTGGACGAGATACCCGAGCGCTTCTTTCACGTTCATCTTGCTTTCACCCGCAGTCCGACCGGCAAACACATACGGCACCTCGACGACTGTCGCCGGCCGTCCGCGGACGAGCAGCTCCAGGCAGATCTTGAACCCGCCCGCCGAAATCCTCACGCCCTGCGCCAGCTGCTTGCGAATCAGGAAGAAGCCGGACGTGGCATCGCGGACCGGGGTCAGGCCGCGCGCCATCACGCACGCGACGCGTGACATCAGCAGCCGCACCGCCGGCCAGTTCCGGGTCCCGCCGTCCCGGATGTACCGGCTGGCGACGACGACGTCGGCGTTCGCGTGCTGCATCGCCGCGAACATGCGCGGCAGGAGCGCCGGCGGATGGCTCATGTCGGCGTCGATGACGCCGACGATCGTGGCCGAGGCCGCGGCAAAGCCGTCGATCACGGCGGTGCCCAGCCCCAGCTTGCCGCTGCGGTGCACGACGATGATCCTGCGGCCGCGCGCCAGCTCCTCCGCAAGCGCGCCCGTTCCATCCGGTGAGTTGTCGTCGACGACGATCAGCTCGCCGTCCAGACCCTCGGCGGCGTATGCCTCGAACACGGCCGTCACCAGCTCGGGAAGGCGATCGCGCTCGTTGTAGGTCGGTACGATGATGGAGAGGGCCGCAGACGATGCAGGGGACAAGGATCTGACTCTTCAGCACTATAATCCAGTCGCTTCCCGCCTCACACGAAACCGGATGCGGTTGCTCCTGCCGCTGCTCGCGGGCCTGCTCATCGCCGTACGTATTCCCGCGCTGGTTCAGCCGATGGGCGCCGATCAGGGCCTCTACGCCTATGTCGGCGAGCGCATTCTGCAGGGAGAGCTTCCCTACGTCCACGCCTGGGATCAGAAGCCGCCGGCGATCCACTACACGTATGCGCTGATGCGGCTCATCTGGCCGGCAGACGGCGCCGTTGCGCTCGCGGACCTGCTTGCGGCGGCGATGATCGCAGTCCTGCTGTTCCTGATCGGGCGTGACCTGGCTTCGTACGGTGTGGGCGCGGGCGCGGCGCTGCTGTTCCTCCTGCTTTCGAATCCGGCGTTCAGCCGGCTCGGCGGCGTGCGTATTCGAGCGCAGGGAGAGACGTTCATCGCGGTGGCGATCGCGGCGGCCGCCTGGCTGCTCGCGCGGCCCGGCCTGCGCGGCGACTGGCGGTTCGCGCTTGCGGGCGTGCTCCTCGGCGTCGCGTTCTCTTACAAGTACAACGCCGCGATTTACGCCGTGGCCGCCGTGGGCGCCCTGCTGGCCGCACGGATGCTGAACGTTCGCCGCATGGCGATGTTGTGCGCCGGTTTTGCGGTCGCGCCGCTCCTGCTCCTGTGGACCATGCGGACGGCCATCGAGCCGCTCTACGAAGCGACGATCACTTACAACGTGCAGTACTCGGGCGAGACCTACCAGGGGCCGCTGCACTTCGTGCGCTACCTCCTGACCTTTCCGATCGAGCACGCGCGCATCGACGCACTCTGGACGATCGGCGGCGCCGGATGTGCGGTGCTACTGGTCCTTGGCCTGACGCGCTCGACCCGGCTCCTGATTCCCGTCGTCTGGGTCGCGGCAGGCTGCCTGTCGGTCGCGATCAACGGCAGCCGCGGCCTGCCGCAGTACTTCGTCCAGGTTGCGCCGGCTCTTGCGTTGGCGGCCGCCCTGGGAGCTCGGGAAGTCGCGGGGTTGCTGCGCAGCCGCTTGAGTTCCGTCACGGCTCGCGCGGCCATCGCCGGCGGCCTCGTCGTCGTCGCCATCGGCGTGTGGCGGGTGAACCAGTTTCCAAAGCTCGTGGAACAGACGATGTTCGACCTGCAGCGGATGACCGGCCGCATCACGCACGAGGCTCATCTCGCGCGCTACGTCGACGGCCGGAAGTACACGGCGATCGGCGCCGTCGAACTCGCGAAGACCATGGACGCGCACAGTCCGCCGGATGCGGCGGTCTATCTCTTCGGCTTCACGCCCTCGGCCTACGTCCACGCCAGGCGGCCGAGCGCATCGCGGTTCTTCTGGAGTCGTCCGGTGATTGCGGGATTCAATGAAGGCAAGCCCGGGTATGGAGCGATGGGGGTGCTCGCCGATCTCCAGCGTGCGCGGCCCGCCGTCGTCGCACTCCAGGTACACGACTGGGCGCCCGACGTGGACGACTCCGCGCACTTTTTCCTGAACCATCCGGCGCTCGGTCCCTGGCTGCGCGAGCACTATCGCTCCACGCCGGCGCCCGACGGCTTCGAGGTCTGGCTGCGCCGTGACTGAGCGCCGCTTCTGGCTCGCCCTGCTCGGCATCCTGGCGCTCGCCGCGGCGCTCCGGACCTTGTTCCCCACGGCGGATCCGCCATGGAATCCGACTGTCGGCGTCGTCTGGCACGACGAAGGCGCGTGGGTTCACAACGCGCGCAACCGCGCGTTGTGGGGAGTGTGGTCCACGGACGCGTGGAACCCGTTGTTCATCGCACCGATCTTCACGGGCCTCGAGTATCTGTCGTTCGCGCTGTTCGGCGTGGGGCTCTGGCAGGCGCGGCTCGTATCGGAACTGGCCGGCTTCCTGACGGTCGTGCTGATTGCCGGGGGCGTGCGTCGGATCGCCGGTCCGGCCGCCGGCCTGATCGCCGGTGCCTTCGTTGCGACCAACTTCTTCTTCGTGATGTACAACCGAGCGGCGCTCATGGAATCGTCCATGGCTGCGTTCATGGCCGCGGCCTGGTATGCCTACGTCCGCGCTGAAGAGCGGCCATGGTGGGCAGCGGCGGCGGGTGGATGTGCCGTGCTGGCGTTCTTCACCAAGGCGGCCGCCGCGTTCTTCGTCGCCGCGCTCGCGGTCGACGCGGTCGTCTCGTGGCTGCATCCGCAGCAGGATCGGCGTGCCGCGCGGCTGCGATCGATCGCGGCGATCGCGGGGCTCGGCGCGGGCTTCCTGATTGCGCTCGCGATCTTGGTCGGCCCGTACTGGACCGAGTACCGCTTCTACAACTGGCAGATGTCCGTGACGCGTAAACCCAGCTACGACCTCAGTTCGCTGATGGATCGCGCCAGCTGGTTCCCAGTCCTGCACGACGCCTTCACGCAAAACTGGCTGCTGATCGTGGCCACGACGACGAGCGCAGTCGCCGCGATGGCGCGCTGGCGCACGCTCGGGGCCGGAGAGCGGCTGCTCGTGTGGTGGATCGGCCTCGGTACGCTCGAGCTGTTCATGCACGACGTCTCCGAACGCCGGTTCGTGATGTTCATACCTGCCGTAGCGGCGATGGCGGCGATTGCGGTCGGCGGCAGGCGCGCGCTGGCGAGTGACGAGCTCGCGCGGGTCACGCGGGCCCGTGCGATCCTGGCGCTGCCGTTCGTCGTCTACGGGTGTTACGTGATCGCGGCCGCGATCACCCGGCTGTTCTTCCTGCCGGACATTCACCTCGGGAACATGCGGGCCACTGTCCGGATCTCGGCGGCCCTGGCGCTCATCGGCACCGGAACCGTCTACGCGGCCTGGCCATACGTGCGGCAGCGGCTGGCGCGGTTGCGCTGGTCGGCCCGGGCGGCCGTGATTTTTGCGATGATAGTCTGCGCCACCGACCTTGCGCTGTATGCGCAGTGGGCGGCGGGACGAAGCTACGAGAACATCACCGCGTCGCGTGAGATCGGGCGCCAGCTGTCGGCCGGCACGCTGGTGCACGGCAAGCTCGCCAACGGGCTGTCGCTCGAGAACCGCATCCGCCCGATCTTCGTCGGACGCAACTTCGGCAATTACGCCGACCGGAAGCAGCGCGATGACGTGCGATATATTTTGACCTACGTTGCTCCCTGCGTGGGCTATGAAGGACCCGTGATCAACGATGTGATCGAGGCATACCCAGAGCGGCGGGTGATCATGACGTTCGATGTCGCCGAAACGAGGACAGGCAGCGATCGCGCGGCATTGGTAGACAAGTTCGGAGGGCGGCAGCCGGGAGGCCGGCCCGGAGACGATTTGGGCCGTGCGTGCGATTGACCAGGGCGCCATCAAGGCGCATGCGGATCAGCGGTTCCGTTCCGAATACGATTACGCGCTCTTCGAGTACTACCGCAGCGCCAAAGTCATTGCGTATCTCGAGCGCACCGGCGTGCCGCTCCGCGGCCGCGTGCTCGACGCGGGCTGCGGCGGCGGTGGCATGCCTGTCTCGCTCGCCGAAGAGGTCCGGTCCGTCGTCGGCATCGACCCGATTCCGCGATTCCGTGAGGCGGGGATCCGGCTCGGGCGCGAGCGCCAGCTCGATCGGCTGCACTTCGTCCTGGCCGACGGCATGGCGCTGCCGTTTGCGGACGGCAGCTTCGACCTGGTGCTGTCGCACGCGGTCATCGAGCACGTCGCCGACGCGCCGCTCTATCTCCGTGAGTGCGCGCGCGTGCTCACGCCGGGCGGCCGCATGTATCTGTCGACGGCGCCGTATCTCTCGTTCGCGGGCGCCCATCTGCCGCGGCTCAAGGTCCCCATGCCGCTGCACCTGATCGCCGGGCGGCGGATCGCGTTCGGTACCTTCCAGTGGCTCGCGAAGTATGCGCCATGGATGCTGAAGGAGCCAGCCAACGAGAACTCGTTCATCCAGGCGGCCATGCGCGGAGAAGTCAAGCACGACGACCTGCTCGAAAAGGTCACGGTCACGCGCCTGCGGCGGCAAATCGCCGATGCCGGCCTCGAGATCGTGCGCGAGGACCTGCACGTGACGGCGGGAGTGCGCCGTCTGCCCGGCCCGCTCGCGCGCTGGCTGGGCCGCAGCCCGCTTACGCAGGATGCGCTGATCAGTGCGGTCGAATACGTGCTCGCAGGAACCGGCCGGCGTGCGGTGCCGGCGGCGGGCGGGGCGTAGGTCCGTTATGCGGCCCGTAACAGAGTCGTCGCCGCATCAGGCACGAAGAACCAGGCGCGCCACGGGCGCGCCCGCCGGAGCGGAGCGGGGATCTCGGGGCCCCCGTGAGCGACGGCGCTGGGGGGTCCGGCGGGGCGAAGCCCCCCGGTCTAATTAGTGGCCGACGTTCAACGTTACCGCCGTGAGGATCGACGCGCCGTCAACGCGCTCTACCGGCGCGTGTTCGGGATCGACGCCGCCGAGGCCAGCCGCCTCCGCTGGGAGTGGCAGTACCCGGAAGAACCCGAACAATCCCGGACAGGAACCGGAGATCTGGATCGCGCACGAAGGGCCGGCCATCATCGGCCAGTACGCGACCATGCCGGTGCGCCTCACCGTGCGCGGCAACGAAGTGCGCGGCTCCTGGGGCATGGACGTCATGGTCGCCCCCGAACGGCAGCGTCAGGGACTCGGCGAGGTGCTCTTCCGCACCTGGGATCGCAACGTCGGCGCGTCGCTGGGGCTCGGACTCTCCGAGTCGTCGTACCGGCTCTTCCAGAAACTGCGCTGGCCGGACGTCGGGCCGGTGCCCTGCTTCGTCAAGCCGCTGACGCGCCGCGCGCTGCGCCGCCCCGACTGGCCGCGGCCGGTCAACCGCATCGTCTCCGCTGTGACGCTGCCGTTGGTCAAGATCATCGCGCGCACCCGGCCGATGAATGCGGAGGTCCGGCTGCTGCAGCGATTCGACGACAGCTTCACGGCGCTCTGGGAGTCCATCGCGTCGCGGTTCGAGCTCGCGGTGCGGCGCGACGCCGCGTATCTGAACTGGAAGTTTACGAGCGCGCCGCACGTCCGTTACTCGATCGCCGCGCTGAGACGCGACGATCGCAACGTCGGCTACGCCGTCTACCGGCATCTCCACGAGCCGCGCGGGCGGGTCACCCTGCTCGTGGATTTCCTGACCGATCCAGACGATCACGAAGGATTCGCCACGCTGCTTGGATGGGTCGATCGCGAGGCCCGCCGCGCCGATTCCGACAAGATCCGCGCCTTCGTGCTGCACAGCGCCTTCCGCCGCGTGCTGAAGAAATCCGGCTACTTCCAGGTGAAATCGACGATGGAGTTCGTGGTCAAGGTCAATGCGCTCGACGTGCCGCCGGCCTTCTACGAAGAGACCGACACCTGGCACATCACGCTGGGCGACTCGGATCAGGATCGATGACGCCGTGCCGGGATTGAAGCTCGCTCCGGCGGTCGAGGTCTGAACCGAGATGCACCTGCTGGTCGGAATCGACACCGAGGGGGACAATCAATGGGACGCCGCGGCGCGGGCGAATCAGACGTTCGAGAACATCTACGCGCTGCCGCGGCTGCACGCGCTGTTCGCGCGGCACGGCGTCCGCCCGACCTACGTCATCACCTATCCTGTGGCGACCGACGCGCGCTCGGCGGAGGTGCTGCGGGGGCTGCGTGAGCGCAACGACTGCGAGATTGGCGCGCATCACCATGCCTGGGAGACACCACCCTGCTCGGCCGAGGACATCCGGCGGCATCCCTACGCCTCCACCCTGCCGCGGCAGCAGTTCGAGGCGCAGCTCGACGCGCTGACCCGGGCGATCGACGCGGCCATCGGGGCACGCCCCCTCTCCTATCGTTCCGGCCGGTTCGGATTCTCACCCGAGCACACGGCGGCACTCGAGCGCCTCGGGTATCAAGTCGAATCGAGCGTCGCGCCGTTGTTCTACGAGGCGCACAAGGGCGGGCCGGATTTCGTCGAGGCCCCGCTCTCGCCATACTTTCTCGCCTACGACAGCGCCGTCACGCGCGGGACGAGCGACGTCCTGGAGATCCCGGTCTCAGCCGGCTTGAATCGATCGCTGCCGCGGTGGCTGCAGTATGCCTACGCCAGGGCGCCGCGGCCGTACACGACCAAGCGCGTGCTGCGGGCGCTGCGCCTGCTCAGGATGCGATGGTTGCGGCCCTCGTATTCCTCGTTCGAGGACATGGCCGGGCTGGCACGAGACCTCGCCGCGCACGACGAACCCGTCCTGAACCTCCTCTTCCATTCCAGCGAGGCCATCGTCGGCGGCAGCCCCTACAATCGAACGGAGGCGGAGCTCGAGTCGTTCTGCGATCGGCTCGAGCGGTTCTTCGTCTTCGCCGTCCGCGAGCTGCGCGCAACGCCATCCACGTTCATGGAGTTCCGCCACCAGGTACTGCCGGACCTGATCGAGCGATGCACATCGTCCATGTGACGCCTCATCTGCCTCCGGATCAGGCCGCCAACGCCCTGCTGCCGTGGCAACTCGGCGACTGGACGGTCGAGGCTGGGGACAGCGTCGAGTATGTCGCGCACCCGCCACGTGTCACGCCAGGCACGACGCGGCTGGTCGCGTCTCCGCTCGCGGGGCGCGTGACGTGGGTTCCGCGGCGTCAGGGCGGATTCATCGATCGTGGACTCCGCGTCGGATCGGTGACCGGGGCTTACAGGGTCTGGCGCGCCATGGCTCCGGCGCTCGAGCGCGCCGACCTCGTGCACGTGCACAGCAACGGCCTGCTCGCAGAGCTGGCGGTCCTCCTGGCGCGGCGGGCCGGCAAGCCGGTCGTGCTGACGCTTTACGGCACGGAGATCTGGCACTATCGTCCGCGCAGAATGAGCGTCGATCTGTTCACCCGCGCCTATCGCGCGGCTTCGGCCGTCACGTTCTACAGCGCGCGGCTGCTCGGACGCGCGCGCGAGCTCGGGTTGTCACGGCGTGAGATGCACGTCGTGTATCCGGCGGTGCCGAAGGCGTTCGAGTGGCACGACGCGGCGGCACAGGCGCGGGCGCGCGCGGAGCTGCACGTCCCGAACCGGCATCTGTTGTTGAACGTCAAGCGCCTGCACCCGCTTGCCGGGCAGCGCTATCTTCTCGAAGCCATGACGGACGTCGTGCGCGTGCATCCCGACACGCGACTGGTGATCTGCGGATCCGGCGAGTTGCGCGGTGAGCTCGAGTCGGTGGCGCGCTCGGCCGGCGTGGAACGGCACGTGTCTTTCGCCGGCCTGCTCGACAACGCGACGATTGCCCGCTACTGTGCGGCGGCCGATCTCTTCGTGCTGCCGTCGGTGCTCGAGGCGCTCCCGACGGTCGTGGTCGAAGCCCTGGCATGCGGCACGCCGACGCTATCGACTGACAATCCGGGCGGCCTGGAGCTGAACGACCTGTTCGGCGTGGATGTCTCGATCGTGCCAGGCAGGCAGCCGGTGCCGCTGAGTTCGGCGATCGTGCAGTTCCTCGACGAGAAGCGGCGCACGCTCACGTCGACGCGGGACGCGGTCGAGCGCATGTTCCGGCCCGCCGCCGTGGCCGCGCAGTACCGCGAGATCTACCAGCGCCTGCAGGCCGGGGCCCCGGAATGAGTCAGCGGCTGGTCTCGGCGGTATGGGCCGCACTCATCGGCGCGCTGTCGAGTGTCGTGCTGTTCGCCCTCTTCTACCTGCTGGCACCGGACCTCCGCATCGAGTTCGACATCGATCCGCCCCGGTTGATGACCGGCATGCATCAGGCGGAACGCGACGAGGCAACCGGATTGACGTTCGCGTGGACCGGGCGGGACGTCGCGCTGCGTCTGCCGGGGCTCGACCGGCGGGTCCCGTGGACGGCCACGGTACGCGTCCGCAGCGCGCGGTCGGACCCGGCGGGCAACCCGCTCATCGTGTTCTTCGTGGATGGTGTGCAGGTCCTGGCCCATCAGACACAGACGGACTTCGAGGAGATCCGCGTCCCGGTGGCGGCGCGATCGGACCAGCCACGCGGCGCGCTGATCACGATGCAGTCGTCGGCGACGTTCGTTCCGGGTCCGAACGATCCGCGGCCGCTGGGCGTGATGTTCGATGCGGTGACGGTCTCGCCCGAGGGTCTCGCCCTGCCTCCCTGGCCGGCGCCCAGCGGCGCGGCGGCCGCCGCCGCGGCGCTGGGCGCGGGGATCGCGCTGCTCGGAGTCACCCCGGGGCTCGCCGTCGGAGCCGCGGTGCTGGTTGCCGCCGGTGAAGCGGCGGTCGGGTCACGGGGATTCGCGCCGTACACGGACTTCCCGGAAACGGTGGCGCGCCTCGGGGTGATCATCGCGATCGGTCTCGTGACGCTCGTGATGGCGATCGAGCGCGTGCGCCGGCAGGCCCTCAGGAACACCGCCCGGTTCGCGGTCGCCTTCACCGCGACGGTACTGTTCCTGAAGCTGCTGGTGCTGCTGCATCCGAACATGCCGCTCGGAGACGCGCTCTTCCAGGCCCATCGGTTTCAAGCCGTTCTCCATGGCAACTACTACTTCACGTCGATCTCGTCTGGAAACTCCCTGTTCCCTCATGCGCCCGGCCTCTACGTCGCCGCGCTGCCGTTCGCCGATCTGGTGACGCGCGAGGCGGGAGATATCCTCCTGCTTCGGCTCTTCGTCACCACCGTGGATGCGGCCATGGGCGCCCTTCTCTATCTGGTGGTCGCACGCGGCTGGAGCGATCGGCTGGCGGCGGCCGTCGCGGCGGCGGTGTACCAGTTGCTGCCGTTGAACCTGCAGATCATCACCGCTGGCAATCTGACCGACGCGTTCGCCCAGTCGCTGGCCGTCGGCGCCTTCGCGCTGATCTGCGCGAGCTGGGTGCGGATTGGGCATCCCGCGAGCGTCGTGCTGTTGACGGCGGTGCTCGCCGCGGCGTTTCTCTCGCACACCAGCACCTTCGCCATCCTGTCCGCGACTGCGTGTGTGATTGCCATCGTCTACGCGTGGCGCGGCGGTCCCGGTCTGCGCTCGTCCGCTGCCGCCATCGTCATTGCAACGATCGCCGCGGTGATCTGCGCGGTCGTCGTGTACTACGCACATTTCATGGATACCTACCGCACCGAGTTCGCGCGCATCGGCAGTGAGACGGTGACGGCGGCTGCCGACGCCGGCGGGCGGACCGTCGCCGCGCGGGCGGCCATCGTTCCGCTGAACCTGCACACCTATATCGGCGCGCCGGCGATCGCGCTCGCGGTGTGGGGAGCGGTGTCGCTCTCTCGCCGCGGTTCGCGCGATCGACTGACGCTGGCGCTCGCGGCCTCGGCGCTGACCTGCGTCGGCTTCCTGTTGATCGGCACCTTCACGCCCGTCGACATGCACTACTACCTCGCCGCCCTGCCCACGATCGCCATCGCCACGGGTGCGGCGGTGACGCACAATTGGAGCGACGGCGGCAGCCGTCGCGTCATCGCGGTCGCGCTGCTGGCGTGGCTGATCTGGATCGATGTGGGTGTCTGGCTGCGAACGTTGCGATGAAACTCCGACCGCTGGAGAACGCTATGAGCTTGATGGATCGAATCGGTCAGGACATCACCGCCGCCATGCGGGCGAAGGATCCGGCGCGGCTGTCCGCGCTGCGCATGGCCAAGGCCGCGCTGATGAACAAGGAGGTCGAAAAGGGACGCGCGCTCGAGGACCCGGAATCGGAACAGGTCATCGCGTCCTTGATCAAACAGCGCCGCGACTCGATCGAGCAATTCTCGAAAGGGGGCCGGGCCGATCTCGTCGCGAAGGAGACGGCGGAGATCGTGACGCTGGAAGCCTACCTGCCACCGCCCATCGACCCGGCAGAGCTCGAGGCGGCGGTCGACGCGGCGATTGCACAAACCGGTGCGAGCAGCGCCAAGGATCTGGGGAAAGTGATGAAAGCAGTCATGTCCGCCCTGGGGGGACGAACCGTTGACGGGCGGGCGATCAACGAGCTGGCGCGCCGGAAACTGGGGGCCTGAGAACTCCGCAAACCTTTTTCCGCGAGCATCGTCTAATCAAAGTGAAAGGCACGCACAAGCCTCTCATCCATCCTCCATTAGGCTCCTGTCGCAAGGCAGGAGCCCTTTTTTTGTCCCCATCGTCAAGCCGTTGTCAAGACTGTCGCAAATCCGCGACTGTGGCTGTCCGGGACGCCCGGATTCGGACAGCACGGGCATTCCGGACGGCCGGGACCCCTGTGGTACGCTTCGCAGTCTTCGATGAGTTCACGCCTGGCCCGCTCCGCAGGGCTCATCAGCATCGCGACCCTCACCAGCCGAATCCTCGGTCTCGCCCGTGACACCGTTCTGGCGTACTACTTCGGCGCGAGCGCGTCGATGCAGATGGACGCCTACAACGTCGCCTTCCGGGTTCCCAATTTCCTCCGCGATCTGTTCGCCGAAGGGGCGATGACGGCGGCATTCGTCCCGGCGTTCACCCGCACGCTGGCGGAACGCGGCCGCGAGCACGCCTGGCGGCTGGGCAACCTCGTGATCAACGCGCTGGTGATCATCACCGGCGTCATCGTCGTTCTCGGCATCATCTTCGCGCAGCCGATCACCGAGGCGATCGTCGCGACGGAGTTCGCCAGCGTGCCCGGAAAGCTGGAGTTGACCACGCAGCTGACGCGCGTGATGCTGCCGTTCCTCACGATGGTCGCCGTCGCCGTCGCGATGATGGGGATGCTCAATTCGCTGCAGCGATTCTTCATCCCGTCGCTGTCGCCGGCGATGTTCAACGTGGCGACCATCGCATGCGCGTTCCTGCTCGCGGACGCCATGCCCGGCCTCGGCTATCCGAAGATCATGGCCATCGCGACCGGCACGCTGCTCGGAGGGATCGGACAGATCCTTCTCCAGTGGCCATCGTTGCGGCGCGAAGGATTCCGCTACCACCCTGTCGTCGACTTCCGGAATCCCGAACTGCGTCAGGTCTTGCGGATGATGGTACCGGGTACGCTCGGCGTCGCGGCGGTGAATATCAATCTGCTGGTGAACACGTGGCTGGCGACCAACGAACCGCAGGGGGCGATCTCCTGGCTCGGTTATGCGTTCCGACTGATGTACCTCCCGATCGGGCTGTTCGGCGTATCGATCGCGACGGCGGCGCTGCCCGACGTCTCGCGGCACGCGGTGACCGACGATCTCGCGTCGATCCGGCGCACGGTGTCGAGCGCGCTGCGCATGATGCTGATGCTGAACGTTCCGGCGATGGTCGGACTCATCGTCCTTGCCGATCCGATCGTGGCGTTGATCTACGAGCGTGGCGCATTCGATCGCGCCGACACCGCCGCGACCGCGGCGGCACTGATCTTCTACGCGCCTGGCCTGCTCGGCTACTCGATTGTGAAGATCGCGTCGCCGACGTTCTACTCGTTGGGCGACAGCCGCACGCCGGTGATCGTGAGCATGGCCTCGGTCGCCGTGAATCTGGTGCTCAATCTCGTCCTGGTCGAGATCCTCGGCTTTCGCGGGCTGGCGCTCGGGACCGCCGTCGCCGCGATCTTCAACGCCGCCGTTCTACTCTGGCTGCTGCGTAGCCGTCTCAACGGCCTCGACGGCAGGACGATGTCCGTGGCGCTGGCGAAGATCGTTGTCGCCTCCGCGGTCATGGGCGTGGTGGCCGTCGCCGCATCCCGCTGGCTCACCGACGCGGTGCCGGGCACGAGCGAGATGGTGAAGGCCATCCGTGTGTCTACCGCAATCGCCGCCGCCATCCTCGCGCTCGCGCTCGCCGCGCAGCTGCTCCGGATCAAGGAGTTCAACGAGGCCACGTCGAGGATCGTGCGGCGGATCGCTCCGGGACGGCGTTGACGGTGGCCGATCACCCTTCCACCGCCCGCCTGCATCCGACCGTACTGCGATTGGCGTCCGTCCACTTCATGGTCGACGGCTACGGGAACATCTTCGCGCCGCTGCTGCCGCTGCTGCTGGTGAAGCTCGACCTGTCACTCGCCGCGGCTGGCACCATGACGATGCTGTTTCAGCTGGCGGCGTCCGTGGCTCAGGTCGGTTTCGGGCATCTCGCGGACCGCTGGCGTCCTCGCTTGCTGCTGCTGGTGGGTCCCTGCGTCGCAGTGAGCGTTCTCAGCTTCGTCGGCGCCGCGGCCTCCGCGCCGATGCTCGCGGCGATTCTCATCATCGGCGGGCTTGGCGGCGCGGCCTTCCATCCGCCGGCGGCCGCCCTGGCCTATCGCCTCGGTGGCGATCGTCGGGGTATGGCGATGTCGGTCCACATCACCGGCGGGTCGCTGGGGTTCTCGCTGGGTCCGCTGCTGTTCGCGCCGTTCGCGCAGCGCTTCGGTCTGGAGTGGACGCCGGTGCTGGTGATTCCGGGGCTTGCGGTCATCGCCGTGCTGCTGTCGCGGGTTCCTCACGTCGAGTTTCCGCGGACCGAGAGCCGCGGGTTCGCCGCGCTCCGGCCGTACGCGCGGCCCCTGACGCTGTTGTATTTCATCGTCGTGCTCCGGACGTTGACGTCGATCGCCTTCGCGACGTTCATGCCGGTGATGCTGACCCGGCAAGGAATGTCGCTGGCATCCTCCGGCAGCGCCGTGGCGGCGTATCTGTTTGCGAGCGGCTTTGGAGGATTCCTTGGCGGCCCGGCCGCCGACCGGTTCGGCGAACGCCGGGTCATCGCCCTCTCGCTCGTGCTCGCCGTGCCGTTCCTCTTTGCCGCGACGCTGACGACGGGCTGGCCTTTCATCGTTCTCGTGGCGATCGGCGGGTTTTTCCTGCAGTCCACGCTGCCCGTGAACGTGACGTTCGGCCAGGCGCTGGCGCCGGTCAGCGCGGCGACGGTGTCATCTCTGATGATGGGCTTCGCGTGGGGCAGCGGTGGTTTGAGCGTCCCATTTGTGGGAATGATCGCGGACCGCATCGGCATCGAAGCGACCCTGCGCGGGCTGTCGCTGATGCCGATCGCTGCCGCCGCGCTGGCGTTGCCCCTGCCGGCGCATTCGCCGGTCCACCTCGTCGCGCCGCCGGCGTCAGACCCACTCTGACAGGGCGACGTGGTACGATAGTTTCTTTGGGCCGAAGAGAACGATGTCCCGCTATTCTTCCAGACCCACCACCATCCACTACTCCTTCGGCCCAGGGCCGTGGTCGTTCGCCGTCAAATGGATCATCATCGCCAACGTGGCGATGTTCCTCGTCACGCTGATTTATCCGCCGCTCATCCGTCTCCTCGGGCTCTCCCCGAAGGACGTCCTCGAACGGCAATGGATCTGGCAACCCGTGACGTACATGTTCCTTCACGGCGGCCCCATCCACATCCTGTTCAACATGCTCGGCATCTGGATGTTCGGCGTCGAGCTCGAGCGGATGTGGAAGACCAGGCTGTTCCTGAAGTACTACGCCATCACCGGCATCGGCGCCGGCCTGACGGTGATCCTGGTCGGGCTGCTGCCGTTTGCCACGACCGCGCATACCTATGACGCCATCACCATCGGCGCCTCGGGGGCGCTGTACGGTTTGCTGATGGCCTACGCCTACTACTTCCCCGATCGCCCGCTGCTGATGTTCCTGCTGTTCCCGATCCCGGCGAAGTACTTCGTCGCGATAGTCGGGGCGATGGCCTTCCTGTCCGCACCCAACAGCCAGGTTTCCGAGGCCGCGCACCTTGGCGGCCTGATCATCGGGTATCTCTATCTCCGCGGCGGTCGCGGCGGGATCTCGGCCGAGATCAAGTACCGCTATCTGAAGTGGAAGATGAACCGGCTCCGCCGCAAGTTCGACGTGTATTCGGGCGGCCGATCCGATTGGGACAGGCACGTTCACTGACCGGTGAACGGCTGAGAGCCTAAAAGAACTTCTCGATCAGCACCTCGTCGACATACCTGCCATCGATTCTGGCGTGCTTCGCGGCGTGCCCGATGACCCGGAATCCATGTCTCAAGTAGGTCTCGAGCGCGGCGGGATTGTCCGAGCGTACGAAGGTGAACGCCTTCTCGTATCCTTTCCGCACAGCCGCCGCGAACGTCGCCTGGAAGAGGCTCGCGGCGACCCCCTGGCGTCTGCAGTCGAGGTCGACGTAGGTTCCCAGACTGCCGACGTGATCGAACGCGTGCGTATAGGTGGCAATCGGCTCCATGTTCTGAAAGCCGACGAGACGGCCGGTCCGCCGATCGACCGCGACGTGAAACACGCCCCGTTCAGGAAACCGTTGGATGAAGTCTCGTTCGGCCTCGACGCTGATCAGCGTGTCGAACACGGTATAGATCCGCGCGGCGATGATCGGGTTCAGGACCTTGACGATCCCCTCCGCATCGCCGGGGATCGCACCTCGGATGTGGAGATGCTCCTGGAGCGAGGGACTCACGTGCCCGCCGCGTGAACGTTGGCTGGTCGCGGGGAGACACCGGGCACTTACGCGGCTCCCCCACGTATCGGATATTCGATCAGAGCATTGCGGAGTTCAGCCGCCGCGTCGCGCGCGATCGCGTGCGAGATGGGAAAATCGAGCGTCATGCCGGCGGCGCGCTGCGACGTCTCCTTCAGCCAGGGAGGAGCGCTCTCGTGCGCGAAGCGGACGCGGAGCACCGGAAACGGCGTTGACGAGTAGAAGAACTCGAGGTTCGGCTCGGTGAAGGCGCACTCCGCCACGTCCTCGCCGTCTCTCCCCAGCTCCTCGAGCCATTCGGCGAAATCCGCGAGCTCGAAGGTGGTCACGCAGGGCTCGATGAACCCCCAGGTGTTGTCGGCGGTAGCCACCTTGCCGCTGACGACCAGCCAGTTCGAGTCCCAGCGGTCTTCCGTGATGTCGGGAAACTCGTAGCGCAGGATCAGGAGCTCGAAGGTGTTTCCCGAATCCGCTTTCAGTCGCATCTGATCGCTCCCGAAAGGTGATCCCCGAGTCAGGTCTGGTGAAAGTAGGTATCCGTGTGATCCAGCCAGTCCTGACGGATCGGGCTGAAGAGGTCGAGCTCGAAGGTGTCGTCCAGCGCCTCCGCCTGGTGCTCGATCCACGACGGAATGTGCAGGACCTCGCCTTCGCGTACGGTGATCTCCTCGCCATTGATCAGGAACTTGAGCGCGCCCTGGAGCACGTAGGTCATTTGCTCGCTCTCGTGCGAGTGCATCGGCACCAGCGCCCCCTTTTTCAGGTAGACCTGGGCGACCATCTCGCGCTCGCCCGTGACGATCTTTCTCGAGATCATTTCGGTGACTTTTTCGAGCGCAATCTCATCCCAGCGGTGCAGGCGAACGGTAATCGTGGTCACGGCTGTCCTTTCGGGCGGAAGACACTATAATCTAGCTTTCAAGCGGGCGAAAAAGCGCCGCAGCTGCGGTATGTCTATGCTACGGAAGGGATTCCGCGCATGAAAGGTACGGCAGTCAGCAACGGCCGGAGTGCGACGACTCTCGGATTGTCCCGCGACGATCTGCTTCGCGCCTACCGGGCCATGGTGCTGTCGCGGAAGATTGACGACAAAGAGATTCAGCTCAAGAACCAGAGCCTGATCTTCTTCCAGATCAGCGGTGCCGGCCACGAAGCCGTCCTCGTCGCAGCCGGCATGGCGCTCCGTCCCGGATACGACTGGTTCTTTCCATACTACCGGGATCGGGCGCTCTGCCTGACCCTCGGCATGACGTCGCTCGAAATGCTCTTGAGCGCCGTCGGCTCGAAAGACGACCCGAATTCGGGCGGCCGCCAGATGCCCTCGCACTGGGGCCACAAGATGCTGAACATCGTCTCGCAGTCGAGCCCGACCGGCACCCAGTGCCTCCACGCGATCGGATCCGCCGAGGCGGCCCTCCTCTACAAGAAGCTGCCCGAGTTCGAGGGCGCCGAAAACCTGTATCACGACGACGAGGTGACCTACGTCTCGGTCGGCGAAGGCGCCACGAGCGAAGGCGAGTTCTGGGAGTCGCTCAACTCGGCGTGCCTGGGACATCTCCCGGTCGTCTATCTGGTCGAGGACAACGGCTACGCGATCTCCGTGCCGGTGGAAGTCCAGACCGCCGGCGCCGACATCTCGAAACTGGTTTCGTCGTTTCCGGATCTGCACGTCCAGAGCATCGACGGGACCGACTTCCTCGGCAGTTATGGCGCGATGCAGGAGGCGGTCGCGTACGCCCGCTCGCGCAAGGGGCCCGCGCTGGTGCACGCCAGGGTCACCCGTCCCTACTCGCACTCCCTGTCCGACGATGAGCGCCTCTACAAGACGCCAGACGAACGGACCGCAGAGACCAAGCGCGATCCGCTCGGCAGGATGGCGGAGTACCTCAAGACCGAGGGATTCGCGAGCGAGTCCGAGCTCGAGACCATCGTCAAGGATGTCGAGCGCGAGGTGAATGACGCGGCGGAGCTGGCGAAGGAGTCCGAGAAGCCGACCAGGGACACCGTTCATCTCTACGTCTATTCGCCCGACGTCGATCCCACGAGCGACGACTTCGCTGGTCCGTTCAATCCCGATGGCAAGCCGGACACCATGGTGGCGGCGATCAATCGCACGCTGAAGGACGAGATGGAGCGCAACCCGCGCATCGTCGTCTTTGGCGAGGACGTCGCCGACTGCAGCCGGGAGGCGGCGCTCGAGTTGGTGTCGGGCAAGGGCGGCGTCTTCAAGGTCACCCACGGCCTGCAGCGCAAGTTCGGCGGCGCCCGCGTGTTCAATTCGCCGCTCGCCGAGGCGAACATCGTCGGCCGCGCCATCGGCCAGGCGGTCCGCGGCCTGAAGCCGGTCGTCGAGATTCAGTTCTTCGACTACATCTGGCCGGCGATGATGCAGATTCGCGACGAGATGTCGATGCTCCGCTACCGCTCGAACAACGCGTTCGCCTGTCCGATGGTGATCCGCGTGGCGACCGGCGGCTATCTGCGGGGCGGCGCGCCGTACCACAGTCAGTCGGGCGAGAGCATCTTCGCGCACTGTCCCGGCATAAGAGTCGTGTTTCCGTCGAACGCACAGGACGCGGCGGGACTGCTCCGCACGTCGATTCGCTGCGACGATCCCGTCCTCTTCCTCGAGCACAAGCACCTCTACCGGCAGACCTACAACAAAGGCGAGTACCCGGGACCGGACTACACGATTCCGTTCGGCCGGGCCGCCGTCCGCCGCGAAGGCGTCGACGTGGTGGTCGTCACGTGGGGCGCGCTCGTGCAGCGCTCACTCCTTGCGGCGCAACAGGCCGAGAAGGATGGCATCAGCGCGATGGTGATCGACCTCCGCACCATCATGCCGTATGACTGGGCCACGATCGCCGCCGCCGTCGGCAGAACGAACCGCGTCGTCATTGCCCACGAGGATCAGCTGACCTGCGGGTTCGGCGCGGAACTGGCCGCACGCATGGCCGGCGAGCTGTTCGAACATCTCGACGCTCCGGTCCGCCGCGTCGCCGCGCTCGACGTGCCCGTCGCGTACTATCCCGACCTGGAGGAGGCGATTCTTCCCCAGTCGAACGACATCCTGAGGGCCATTCAGGAGACCGCGCGCTACTGACCGCGCGCGGCGGCGGCGAGCTACTGCGTGTTCACGCTCATCCGGATTGCCGCACCCGCCATTCTTGCTCTCATTCTCGCCACGTCTCCGCCCTGGGCTTTGGACGCAGTCGCTCGCCTTGCCGCCGCGGCCATCGAGACGCTGAAGCCGGTCGCGGCGCTGCCCGCGCACATTGCCAACCAGTTCGAGCATCTGAGCGCCTGCCAGCAGACTGCGAGCGGCGTCTATTTCGTTTTCGATCGCCGCGCCCATTCCGTCTACACCGCGCCGCGCACGCTCGAGCGGGCACAGAAGCTCATCGCGATCGGGACCGAGGCCGGGCGCGTGCTGGATCCGACCGCGTTCGATCTCGCGCGCGACGAGACGTTCGTGGTGGCGGACGCGCCGCGAGGCCAGCCGCGAATCCAGATCTTCACGACGTCCGGATCGAGCCTCGGCGGGTTCTATCTGCAGGGGCGCGTGGTGCCGCGCATCACGTTCCGGAACACGGTGCTGAGTGGCATCGGCGCGATCGAGTACACCGGCAAGTCGGTGTTTCTCAGTCAACCCGAGCTCGATGCGCTGATCGCCGAGTACAGCGCCGACGGCAGAACCCTGCGCACGTTCGGCGCGCTCCGGCGCACCGGACACGAGGCCGATCCCGACGTCCACCTCGCGCTCAATTCGGGCTTGATCATCGCCAATCCACGGGGCGGGTTCTATTTCGTCTTTCTTGCCGGCGTGCCGCAATTCCGGAAGTACGACGCCGGCGGCAGGCTGATCTTCGATCGCCACATCGAGGGCGCCGAGCTGGACGAGTTCATCAGGGAGCTGCCCACGACCTGGAAGCGCGGGCGGTTCGGCGACGGCGACATTCCCCTGGTGCTGCCGTCGGTTTACGCGGCGGCGGCCGACGGGACGGGGAATCTGTGGGTCTCTCTCGCCGTCGGTTTCACGTATGTCTACGACGCCAATGGCGAAAAGCGCCGGACCGTTCAGTTCCGGGGGGCTGGGCCGATTGCGCCGACCGGCATGTCGTTCACGCCCGGCGGCCGCCTCCTGGTCACGCCGGGCTGCTTCGAGTTCGACAGCCGATAGCCGCGGAGGTCAGGCGCCCCCCGCGACTGTGGTCGGCACGTCCCCTGCGAAGAATCGCGCGGCCTTGTGCCTCAGGCGATACTCGCATCGCGAGGCGTCGAACACCTCGCCGTCGGTGTTGATCTTGATCTGTCGATCCAGTTCGACGAGGAGCGAGCGCGCCCGCCTGTAGAGCACCCGCGGATCGTTCACATGGTCGCCGTCAGCGACCCTCCGCGCGAGCGCCACGAATTCGACCGCGCTCATCGCGTCGATCAGGCAGACGTCGAGCAGGCCGTCATCGATGACGGCATCCGGGGCGATGAGCCGGCCGCCGCCGATCGAGGGCGAGTTGCAGACCGCGAACGTGTACAGGCGGCGCTGCACTCGTTCGCCGCCCGGCTCGAACACGATGGTCGCGCCGACGGGATCGAATTCCATCAGCGCCTGGGCGCCGCCGATCAGGTAAGCGAGGCGTCCAACGATGGTCTTGAGCTGCGGCGTGACGGCCTCTGAGACTTCGGCGATGAACCCTCCGCCTGACGTGTTCACGAAAACACGGCCGTTCACTTCGCCAAGATCCACTCGCTGCTCGCGACCCCGAAGAAGAACATCGATGGCCGCGTCGGGCTCGGCTGGCAGGCCGAGGGCCGCGGCGAAGTCATTGCCCGTGCCGAGCGGGATGATCCCGACAACGACGTGGTCGAGCGCGCCTGCGGCAGAGGCGAGTCCGTTGATCGCCTCGTTGACCGTTCCATCTCCGCCTGCGGCGAACAGCGCGTCGCACCCATCAGCGGCGGCCGCGATCGCCGCGCGCTCCGCGTCGCCATCGCCGGTTGTGATGACAATCGCGACGTCGCCGTATTTGGAACGGAGACGATTGCTGAGCGCTTCCATGTATTCCGGTCCACGCTCGCGGCCGGACGATGGGTTCACGATGACACGTGCGCGAGTCAGATCAGTCTCCCCGCCGGCCCCAGATCGAGGTTCAGGTCTTCCGGCGCCAGGCCGAACTGCCTGCCGATGTCGCGTACCGTTTCCTCGAGCCGCATCAGGGCGAGTCCGACCGCTTCGGTCTGCTCGGCGGTCAGCGTCCCCGCGTCCATGCGCCTGATCGCCTGACGTTCGAGCAGCTGCCTGATGAACTCGACCAGCGTGAGGACCAGCTTCGCGACCGATCGCCTCACATCCTCCGGGTCCGCGTTCCAGCGAGGAGGGGCCGTGTTTCCCGCCAGTCGTTCGAGCTCGGCTCGCATCGAATCCAGCTCCTGCACCTCGAGACGACTCATGTGCGCCGAGCTCGCCGTTCGGTTGGAATCGCGCGTCCGTTGCGCCGTCTTGGCCTTCGCGGCGCTCGAACGGCGCCGCGGCGCCGTCTTCGACGCGCTTCGCCGCGTCCTCGCTCGCGTAGACCGGCTGTGACGCCGCTTCATGCCGTCACCTGTTGTGGATCGATCGGAGTCACGGCAGGTCCGGCGCGAACGCGAACGCCGGAAAGGGTCCCGAGACCGTCACCGTGTAGGGGTCGAGCCGTATGGATGCGGCGCGGGTTCGGTAGGCGTCCACGTTCGTCGTGGCAACGAGGTGAAAAATCGCGACGCGGAGGCCGCGCTGACCGGACTCCACGCGCTCGGCCGCGACGAGCGGGCCCAGCGCCTCGCGGATCACTGCAACCTCAGGAGGCTGGTAGTGCGCACGAGCCTGGCGGCTCTTCAGGAACTCGGTTCCTGATTGCGCGGGCGTGGCCTCCTGACCTTCCGGATCCGCTTCACCGAAGACGCGGATCGTCATCTGCCGGCGGCCGCGGACACGCGCCAGGGATTCGAGAAGCTCCGGCTCCCGTCCGGAGACGCTGCGAGCGAGCGCGCTCTCGGTCGTCAGCGATCCGAAGCGCGCAGGCAGCAGCGCCTGCGCGCGTTCCGCGAGCCTGACGACGATTGCGTGCTGCTTTTCGAGTGCCTCGGTCGTGGGATCGACGGGCGAGTGGTGACGCTCGAGAACGGCGTCTAGCTTTCCCACGGGAACGACATGCAGCGTGTGTCCGAGAACACGAACCGTTCGCGGCAGTCCGCGCTCGGCCAGGGCGTAGACGTACACCTCGGCTTCATCGGCTGCCATCGTCCGACAGGACTCGATCGGCCGCGCAGAGCAGCGCGGACAGTTTCAGATACACGAGGTCGACGTTGGCGAGCGCGAGAATGATCTCCGCGTTCAGCACGACGCCGCGATTCAGGAGATTGTCGAGGACGTCGACCAGAGATGAATCCGAGGTGTCGATGATCCTCGCGACCTGCCGCTTTGGCGGCGGGTCTGGACGCGCCGAGCGCGGTGGCAGTGGAAACGCGCGGCGCCTGGGCGGCTCCGACTTCGGAACGGTCGAGTGCCGAACGGACTTCGGGCTCACGAGCGTTCCTCAGCCGGTTGAGAATTGACGAAGTTGTACGGCGGCCAGGGACCGGTGAGCGTCATGTGCCCGCCGGTCTTCTCGACCTGCCGTGCGAGCCGCTCGGCTGCGGCGTGGAAGCGGGCCCGCCGTCGGGCAGGCACGAGAAACGCGGCGTCGAGCACCGGAGCAATGCCGCCGGGCACGTCGTCGGTGCGGCGGCGCCCGTCGCGAGCGATCTCCGCCAGCGAGGTGAACGCGGCCTCGGCGGCTTCGGCAGTGGCGAAGGCCGCGTTTTTCGTGTCGTCACGCGCTTTCCTGCGAGCCTCGAGAAACCCGGTGCCGGTGGACGGCCGCGCGGTCTTGCGCGAGGCAGTGCCGGGCTGCCGGCGGGTGACTCGTACGCCCCACTCCTCGCAGCCCTCGATGCGATCGAACACGCGCTCGAGCTCGCGCCGGCGCTTCCGCATCTCGGACGAGGCGCGGCCGTCGGTCGAGAACATCGTGAAGAGCTTCATGGGAATGACCGTGGCGCCAGGCGAGCGGGCAAAGAACTCGACGACCGCCTCGTGAGCGATGGCGATGGAGGCCACCCAGTCCAGGTCGCGCAATGACGTTTCGAGCGGCTCGGGGCCATACTTCTCGAGCGGCACCGACGCCGTCACGAGCCACAGCCGATCGGCGAGCTCCACTGGTGCAGGCCGCTCGGCGCCCGGCAGTCCCGGCGGCACGGTGGCGGCTCGCGGTTTCCGCGCGCTGCGAACGATGCAATAGAGGTAAATGGCGCGGGACATGGTGGATGACGCCCAGGATCGGCGCAAACGTCGATGATACCAAAGCAGGTGTCATGGCGGCGCGCTGCGGCGTGGCTTCGGTGCGAACCATGTCGTGCGCCACTTACGCAGCGGTCCGTATCCATGGGGTGGCGGGATTTCTGCAGGCGCAACGATCAGCCGGGCCATCTGACGGCGGCCCTTCATCAACTCCTTCCGCAATTCGCCGATCTCGAGCGCTTGCGCCTTCAGATCACGGCGGCAGCGCGAGCAGGTGCCGGCGCCGACGGCGTTGACGATCACGGCCGGTACGCCGATGCGGGCTCGGGCGAGCCGCTTCAACAAGCGGCTGGTTTCCGCGCGGGGCAGAGCCGCGGGGCGCGCGACGGCGACGAATTGCGTCCGAACCGGGTCGGTCAGGATCTCCCGGAGCCGGCCCAGACCCTGCGACAGCCTCAAGAGCACGGCGCCGAGATCGCCGAGGCCGACGATCGGCTGATACTTGAGCAGAATAGCCATGACCGTTTTGACCCACGCGTGCACGAGCGCGGGCATTTCGATCAGCCGCAGCGCATGACCGGTTGGAGCAGTGTCCATGACGATGAGGTCGACGGTCGATCGATCCGTTGACTCGTCGAGCGCCTGCGTCACCTCGATGACCGCGACCAGCTCATCGATCCCGGGTGGCGCCAGGTCCAGCAGATCCTGCATCACCTGACGATCGTGAGCCGCCAGACTTCCGTCCAGTCCACTCCCCCCTGACAGCCGCGCGAACAACTCTTCGATTGCGTGCGCAAAGCGCTCCCGGAGCTCCTTGAACACTCGTTCGGCCTCCAGCTCCCGCACAATCAGATTTTCGGGACCCCCGTCGATGCGTTTCGGCACGTCCGAAAATGGCTGGCCGAGCGCGTCGCCGATGGAATGGGCAGGATCGACCGACAGCAGCAGGACGCGCCGGTTCTTCTCACGCGCGGCGAGATCCACCGCCAGAGCCGCCGCGCACGTGGTCTTTCCGACTCCTCCCTTTCCGCCGAACATGATCAACCTGGTCCCGGCCATCACGATCTCGCGGACAGGTTCGCTGGCGACGCCGGCCGGACGCTCCGCCCTGACTCGCGACCGCACCGGCGGCGTGACGGCCGGCGCGATCGGCGCCGCGCGTTCGAGCAGTTTTCCCAGCGCGCCAAGCGCGACCCGTCCCCGCGGTTCTTTGTCGACGGCCGCCAGCGGCACGACAGGAATAACGGATGAGATCTTCTGCCGCAGCACGGCGATCGCGTGGCGTTCACCGGAACGGCGGGCACGGCACCATCGGCACGTCGACGGCGGCGGCGGCGTGACGCGGTTCACGATGACGGTATCGACCGGGATACCGTTCCGCGTCAGCCAATGGATTCCATCGGCTGCCTCCTCGACCGACATCAGCTCCGGCACGGTGAGCCACGAGACGCGCGCGCGCGTCGAATCCCGCAGCAGCGCGGTCAACCGTTTCGCGTCACCGCTCATCTCTTCGATCAAGGCATCCGCGTCATCCGGACTCCAGGCGCCGCGGAGCGCGTCGACCAGGATCCGATGCTTCGCCTGCATGTGATCGAAGACCTGCGCGAGTCCGTCGAGCACCGCGGGCATGCCGAGCATCCGCAGCAGATGCCCGGTTGGCGCGGTGTCGACGATGATGCGGTCGTAGCGGTCCGCGTCGGCGAGATTCGCAATCTGGAGCAGGCCGGCGACCTCGTCGATCCCTGGCAGCGACAGCTCGAGCAGCCTCGAGACGTCCTCGCGATCGAGCCAGGTGCCACGGAGCGCCACCTCCTCGAGCGTGGCGCGGCGGGCGGCAATCCAGCGATTCAGCGCGGCGGCGGCATCGATTTCGGCGGCATGGAGACGGGCGACCCCTCGAACCGGCCGCGGCGTCGGCCCCAGCCGCTGCCGCAGCGCGTCGCCGAGCGAGGGAGCCGGATCGGTCGAGATGACGAGCGTCAGCTCGCCGCGTCTCGCGGATTCGATGCCGAGGGCCGCCGCGCACGTCGTCTTGCCGACGCCACCCTTGCCGCCAACGAACCGGTACTGAGGGGATTTCGACGAGGAGCGGCGATCAGCGATGCTCGTCGCCTTCGAACGTGGCATCGATCCCCGTGATCTTGTAGTCACGCGGTGACAAAGCCGCCGCGTCGCTGCCTTGCCGCCGCTCACGGATCTCGCGGAGGCGGATCAGAATGTCCTCTTCGAGCGAGGCGAACTCGGCCTGGCTCATCTCTCCGAGCTCGACGCGCATCTGCGCCGCGAGGAGCTGCTCGCGGAGCGACGTCTCGTCGTTGAGCTCGGTGTCGACCGCGGCGGCGATCTTGTCGAACACGAAGCGCAGGCCGCCGATGAGGACGGTGTCGAGGATGAACATTCCGAGAGACGGTCAGTGAGCCCGTTCCAGCTTCAACCTGATGTTCACGAAGTTGTAGGGCGGCCACGGCCCGGTGTACTTGAACGTCAGCTTGTCATAGCGCTGGCCGATGTCCTTGACCCGCGCGTCGAACGCGTGCTCCATCTCGCGGCCGACGAGGAACGCGGCGTTCATGATCATGCGGTCGCCAATCGGCTTGTTCGACCGCGAGGCGACGGACACGTCGCGCAGGGCCTGGAAAATCTCGGCGACGTAGCGCTCGGATCGAGCCTGCAGCGCCGCGTCGATCAGCCGACCGTACTGCATCCGCGCGAAGTAGGTCGAGCCTTTTTGCGAGGAGATCTCCCCTTTCAGGCGCCGGATGTCCTCGTCTTCCTCTTCGATCTCACGGATGATCTGATCGCGATCCCAGAGCACCTTCAGGCCGAACTCGAACTTGTCCTGCATCTTGTTCAGCACGTCGGTGAACGCGTCGTAGGCGGATCGCAGCAGCTCGATGATGTCGTCGTCGGTCTTGAACACCGTCCCGAACGACATCGGGATGACGGTGTGCTGCTGCATGACCGTCTCGTTGACGCGCTGATGCGCGAGCACGTTGTCGCGGGTCGGATCCTGGACGACCATCGGCGTGTTCGAGACGACCGCGGCGATGTCGCGGTAGTTCACCGTATGGGTGGCGGCGGGATCGACGCCGATGCCGAGCGGCCCGAAGCTCAGAGGCGCCGCCGTCTTGATGATGCAGTAGACGTACCTGCCTTCGTTGGCATCCTCGCCGGTGGACGACTCGCCGCGGGCGACCTTGGCCGACGGCGACGGCATCTTCACGCGGTCGAGCCTGCCCCGCGCCGGCGGAATGGGCGGTGCCGCCCGTTCTCGAGTCGAGCGCTCGCGCGCCGGCGCCACGGCGGCACGCTTGGGTTTCACGCGGCTCTTCACCTTTTTCTGGGTGGTCGTCTTGGCCATCGGTTCGCAGGGTTAGGTTTGCCGGGCACGCCCCGACCGCGGGGGCTTCTTCGACTGCCCCGATTCCGCCCGTCCGGACAGCATTCTCTGGATTTCCGCGACCAGCGCATCGGGAAGACAGGGCTTGGTGACGAACGCGTCGCATCCCGCCTGACGCGCCCCTTCAGCGTGCCCGGCGAGCGCATGGCCGGTCAACGCCACGATCGGAATGTGTTTGGTCCGCTCGTCCAGCTTCAGCCGCCGGGTCGCTTCCCAGCCGTCCATGCGGGGGAGGGCGAGATCCATCAGGATGATGTCGGGCATCAACTCGATCGTCTTTTCGATCGCCTCGACGCCGTTGGTCGCCTCCGCCACCCGGTAGCCGGAGAACATCAGGTAGGCCGCGTACATCTCACGGGCATCCTGATAGTCCTCGACCACCAGGACGAGCGGCTGATTCGTTTTGTCCATTCCCACGCTCATCGGCGTCGCAGCCGCCCCGGCAGCTTCAAGGTAAATGTCGACCCGCGGCCGACCTGGCTCACGAGCTCGATGCTGCCGCCAAGCATCTGCGCAAGCCGGCGGCAGATTGAGAGCCCAAGCCCCGTGCCGCCGTACCCCCGGGCCGGCGACGTATCCAACTGCCGGAAATCCTCGAAGACCTTCGCCTGGTCTTCGGAGGGGATGCCGACCCCGGAATCATGAACCGATATCGCGACGATCTTACCGTCCTGATCATACGCCGCCGCAATCGTGACCGACCCGGAGGGTGTGAACTTCAGCGCATTGCTGAGCAGATTCAGCACCACCTGCTTCACCTTCTGGCGATCGCTCTTCAGCGGCCGGAGGCTGCGCGACATGTTCGATCTGACGGTCAGACTCGACCGCTTGATGATCGGCTCGAGCTCGGCCATGACTTCGTCGACCAGCTCTGGAATCTGGAAGCTGGAGAGATTCAGCGGCATGCGGCCGGCTTCGATGCGCGTGATGTCGAGGATGTCGTTGATCAGCGCGAGCAGATGCCGTGAGTTCGAATCGATCCGGCTCAGGCTCTTGCGCTGATGGTCCGAAATCGGACCGGTCACGCCGTTCAGCAGCATGTGCGTATAGCCCAGGATCGCGTTGAGCGGCGTCCTGAATTCGTGCGACATGTTGGCGAGGAACTGCGACTTCAGCGCGGAGGCCTGTTCGAGCGCGATGTGCTGCCGCCGCAGCAGCTCGTTCTGTTCGGCGAGCTCCGCCGTCGCCTCCTGCACCTTGCGCTCGAGCTGCGCCGAGGCCTGGCGAAGCTGTTCGTAGAGCCGGCCCTTTTCGATCGCCTCGGTGAGGTCGTGCAGGATCGTGACGACCCACATCAACTCGCCCTGCTCGGAGAGGATGGTCCCGGCGACGCCCTCGACGGGAAGCAGCTTGCCGGTCACCGGATCGGACAGCTGAATCTCACCGCGGTAGCGCTGCTCCCCCGTCCGCGTCAGCACGTTCGAGACGAACGACGTCAAGTGCGCGCCATTCGCCCGAACCCGCCGCTGCGCCGCTTCGTCGGCGGTGTTGGGCACGTTGAACAGGCGCTCCGCCGGCTCGTTCATCAACACGATGTCCCCTTCCTGGTTGGTCACCAGAATGGGGTCGGCCACCGAGTCGATGATGAGTTCGAGGCGATGCCGCTCGTCGCGTACTTCCGCCTGCGCGACACGCAGCGTCCGGTAGCTTTCCTCGATCTCCTCCTTCGCGCGCGCCAGGTCGGTGACGTTTCTGAGGATCGACACCACGTAGGTGCCCTGACGCTCGTCTTTCGCGCGGGAACTGAGCAGCTCGAACAGCAGGTCGCTGCCTTCGAGCGGATCGACCAGGAGCAGCTCGCGGCGCGCGAGCTCCAGCTCGGCCACCGCGCTCGTCGAGAGCGCTGCCGAGAACAGCATGTTGTTCAATGCGACGGCGCGCCGCCACCCTTCGCTCGCATCCTCGGGCGCGGCGAACAGCTTTTCCGCGTGGCTGTTGGCGATGATCAGCTTGCCTTCGGTGTCGGTGAGCAGGATCGGGTCGGTGACCGCGTTGATGATGCTGTACAGGAGCATGCGCTCCTGACCGAAGCGGGTTTCCGCGAGCGTCTGGCGGCTGAGGAGCCGCGACACCTGCTTGGCGAGCACGTTCGCGAGCCACGGCACTTCGGGATTAGGCTCGGCGGCGGCGCTGCTGGTCAGCAGCAGGCCGTGCGCGATAGCGCTGTCTTCCGCTCGAAGCGGGACGGCGTGGAACCGCCCTTCGATCGGCGACCGGAACGACGACTGGCCGCCGTCGAAGTAGGTCGCCTCACGCCGGTTCATCGCCGCAATCAGCGGATGCGCCTCGTCGTCCCGGGTCAGGACGAATTCGGCGATCGCCGAGCTCGAGATGCCGTGCTCGGCGACGAGCAGCAGCTGATTGCTGGCGGGTTCGGCGATCGTCACGATCGCCTGCCTGATGCTGGTCTGGGAGACGAGCCAATCGACGGCGCGCCGCGCGGACGCCTGCAGGTCGGTGCTGGCGAGCAGGAACTCCGCGAGCCCGAGCTTCGCCTCGAGCTCACTGGCCGCGACCTGCACGACCGGCGCAGCCGCCCCGTGCACCGTTTATCCCTCGGTGGTGGAACGACGCCGTGAGCCGCGGCTTTTCTTGGTTGCCGCGAGCTCCGCGCGAAGCGCGGCGTTTTCTGCCATGACGGTCTGATGCGCGGCTTGCGCGGCCAGCTCGGCCTGCGGCCGCGAGACCGGCGGCACCTGACCGACGGCCTCGGAGTACTTCAAGTAGGTGTCGATGGAAGCCACGACGACCCGCGCTTCGACCGTGATCAGATCGATGCCCACCAGCGAAACGCGGACCCATGCATCGATGACGATGCCCTTGTCCAGCACACGGTCGAGAACGTCGATGAGACTTGTCCCGCCTGCCGCTCGTTCAACTGCCATTCTCTGCTCCTGCTGGCGCCCGCTGTGATTACCGCTTGCGGCGCCTCGGCGCCGTGGCCGTCAACGCTTCCACCTTCTGTTCGAGCGCGCGGAGCTGGGCCTGCAGCTCTTCTGACCCGACCTGAGCCGCCCGGCGCTGCGCGCCGGGCGACAGGTCCCGATCGTACCGCCACCAGTCCAGTCCGATTTCCTGGGCTTTGTCCAGGGAGCACACTAGCAGACGGATGCGGATTGTGAGGAGCTCGACCTCGGCCAGCGAAACCTTGATATCGCCCGCGATCACCAAGCCCTTGTCCAGCACGCGATCGAGAACGTCGACGAGCCCGGTCGCGCGATGGTGGTGGGTTGGTAGCTCGAGTGCCATGCCGCCCGACTATAACCTACAGCTCGACAGTCGGCAACGCGACATGTCCACGGCTTCGACCGCGGCGCTACCGGCGGCTGGTCCCGGATTCCGAGATGGCTTCGACGAGTTCACCGGTCTGGGTGTCCCTGTTGATGCGGGTTGCAATGTCAGCCTGGGCAATGATGCCGAGGAGCCGGCCGGCCGCGTCCACAATCGGCATCCGGCGCACCTGACGATCTTTCATCTGCTCCAGCACTTGCGCGACGTCGTCACCTTCTCGACAGCTTACTGGATCTGGCGTCATCGCGTCGTGCGCCGTCGCCCGCTCGGTGCCGCGTCCACTCGCAAGAACCTTGATGACGAGATCCCGATCCGTGACGATACCGACGAGCTGTTTCGAGGCCTTCGACTCGACGACGGGAACCGAACCGACATCTTCACGTTTCATGATCTCGGCGACCTGGACAATTGAGTCGCCGGGTTCGCAGCAGGCCGGGTCGGGAGTCATGACGTCTCTGCACGTTGGCATGTGACCTCCTTACGAGCAGTCAGCGATTCGCCCATTCGAAAGGCGGAGCTGCTCTCGACCTATCTCTAGCAAGCCGCCGGCCACTTCAGGCCTGAGCTTTCAGTTCTCTCTTGAGGATCTTGCCCGTCGCACTGACCGGTAGGGCGTCGCGGAATTCGACGTGGCGCGGGTACTTGTATGCGGCCATCTGCTCGCGGCACCACTCGATTAGAGCCCGGTCGGTCACCTCAGCGCCTGACTTCCGGACGACGAACGCCTTGATCTCCTCGCCCAGGCGCTCATCGGGAACCCCGATCACCGCGACGAGCGAGATGGCCGGATGGGTGAGCATCACTTCTTCGATTTCCCGCGGGTAGACGTTGAATCCCCCGCGGATGATCATGTCCTTCTTGCGATCGACGATGGTCACGTAGCCGTCGGCGTCGATGCTGCCGATGTCGCCGGTGTGGAACCACCCGTGGCGCATCGCTTCGTCCGTCGCCTCGGGGCGGCTGTAATACCCCTTCATGATGTTCGGCCCGCGAATCACAATCTCGCCCGGCTCGCCCACGCCCAGGAACCGATCCTCGTCGTCAACGCATCGCACCTCGACGCCGAAGATGGGCTGCCCGACCGTGCCCGGCTTCGTCGGACGATACAGCTGGTTGAAACAGGCGACCGGCGAGGTCTCGGAAAGCCCATAGCCTTCGAGAATCTTGACACCGAACATTTCTTCGAACGCGCGCATGACCTCGAGCGGCATGGCCGCGCCGCCGGAGACACACACGCGAAGATGCTTCGCAATCGGCGCCGGATCGAACTGGCGCTGGCGGAGGTGCTGCAGCAGGGCCCAATACATCGTCGGCACCCCGATCCAGAAGCCGACCGCTTCGCGGCGCATGGTCTCGAGGACGGCCGCCGGATCGAAGCGGGGCAGCAGCACGAGATGAAACCCTCCGAGGAACCCCGCGTTCATGAGGCAGGTCTGGGCTGTCGAGTGGAACAGCGGAAGGGTGACCAGCGCAACGTCATGTTCGAAGCCGCCCCGCATCGCCGGCAGGTACATGTCTCGCGCCGCCATCGCGTTCAGGGTCATGTTCTCGTGGGTCAGCTCCGCACCCTTGGGATGACCCGTGGTCCCGGACGTATAGAGAATCACCGCCGTGTCGTCGGGACGGCGCCGCCGCGTCCCGAACGTCGCGGGTACCGGCTGCCTCGACCACCTCCGCCAGAGTTTTCGTTCCAGGAATGGAGGCCGAACCGGGCCCGGCCGGCATGACGATCAGATTCGGACAACCGGCTTCCCCGCATCCGGCCTTCGCCATGCTCGCCAGCGGGAGCTCGCTGGTGCCTTCGAATGCGATCAACGCGCGCGCGTCGCTGTCCTTCAAGTGGTAGGCAATCTCCCGCGGTTTCAGCAGCACGTTCAATGGCACGACCACGGCGCCAGCCTTCAGGATGCCGAAGTAGGCGATCGGAAACAGCGGCACGTTCGGACAGGTCAGCGCGACATGGTCGCCTGGCTTGATGCCCATGACGTCCAGCCCCGCAGCGAGCCGCGTCGCCTGGTCGTTCAGCTGCGCATAGGTCAATCGCGCCGGCCCGCAGGAGACGGCGGTCCGATCCGGCACCATGCGGGCGGTGTGTTCGAGAACGCTTGCCAGGTTGAGCGCGGTCGCGTGGTGATTCATGGGGGCAGAAAGCTAGCACGGGCCGGGTGGCGCGGTGCTAGAGGCGGTAAGGGTTCGAGCCGCCGGATTCCACGAAGCCTAGGTGGCGAGCGTGCTTACGACGGCCCGCTCGAACGCGAGATCCCGCGAGCGGACGCGCAGTTCTTCGGACATGAGGGTGTGCAGGCTCTGATCGCCGAGCGAGACCACGCGTGAGGCGAGCGTGTGCGCGGCCAGGCGAACCTGGGCGTCCAGACAGTCGCCGGGCAGGAGTTTGAGCTCCAGCTCGGCGCCGCCGCCGCCGAGCGAGACGGATTCCAGCGGAGCGTCGCCGCTCTGCACGCGTGGAACGATGCGTCGCTTCCACCCGAGCGACGAGTCCAGCCACCCGGCAAACAGCCCGCATTGGTAATGGTCGCTGCCGCAGATGGTGAGATGCTCGAAGGCCGACGCGGCCTGACGGACCTGAGGCAAATCGAAGAAATGCGCCATCGCCGCCCGCCAGCGCGTCAGCCGGGTCCAGCGCAGGTCCGTGAAGGCCGTCTGCTCGAAGAGCGACGACAGCCGCGCCCAGAGCAGCCCGGGCTCCTCGGCATCGAGCACGACCCGGTCGGCTAGAGTCCCGACGCCGTCCAGCGCCTCAGGGCGTCCGCCGCGCCACCAGACGACCGTCGGCAGGCTGGAGAGCCGAACGCCGGCGATGGCGTTGTTGACGTACTCCGGACGCAGGCCGCCGATCGAGATGACGTCAGGCTGCGATTCCACTGCAGGAGCGGGCTGCGACTCGGTGGCAATCAGGACGACCATCACCGCTCCCGAATCCCCTTCGCCGCTGAGCGCGCCGGCGGCTTCGATGAGGCGCGCCGATGGCCCGACGACGACGACGGTTGCAGACTTCGCCCGTGCGGGTGATGAGACGGTCACAACGTCCTCCATCGCCGGCCATCCTGCGCGATCATGGCGTCGGCTTCCGGCGGGCCCCACTCACCGGCCTCGTAGGTTGGCACGGGCGTCTCTCGCTCCTGCGCCCACAGCTCGTTCAACGGGGTGATGAGCCCCCAGGATGCCTCGACGAAATCGTGCCGCGCGAACAGCGTCGCATCGCCGAGCATCGCGTCGAGGAGCAGCGTCTCGTAGGCCTCAGGCACTTCGCCGTGAAATGTCGTCCCGTACCTGAAGTTCATCATCACCGGCGCGACCTGCATGCGGGTGCCGGGGATCTTCGCGTTGAATCGCAGCGAGATGCCCTCGTCAGGCTGCACGTTGATGACGAGCAGATCGGAGGTCAGCGCCGTCGGGCTGATGCGGCGGAAGATCTGCAGGGGCGGACGATGGAACTGGATGGCGATTTCCGTGGTTCGCTTCGGCAGCCGCTTTCCGGTTCGAAGATAGAACGGCACGCCCGCCCACCGCCAGCTGTCCAGTTTCAATCGCAAGGCGACGAAGGTTTCGGTCCTCGAGTTCGCGTCGACCCCCGGCTCCTCGCGGTAACCAGCTACGTCTTTGCCTTCCACCCAGCCGGCGCGGTATTGCCCGCGGACGGCCGGCGGTCCGCCATCTAAGGCGAGAATCGGCTGCACTGCGAGGAGCGCGTCCATCTTTCTGTCGCGCACGCTGGCGGCGCTGAACTCGGTCGGCGGCTCCATCGCGACGAGGGAGAGCAGCTGCATCAGATGGTTCTGGACCATGTCACGAAGCGCGCCGGCCCCTTCGTAGTACGACGCCCGGCGCTCCACACCGACCGTTTCCGCCGCGGTGATCTGCACCTGGTCGATGTAGCGGCGATTCCAGATCGGCTCGAACATGCCGTTCGCAAATCGAAGCACCAGGAGGTTCTGCACCGTCTCCTTGCCGAGGTAGTGATCGATGCGGAAGATCTGCTCCTCGGCGAAGTGGCGATGAAGGAGCGCGTTCAGGCTTCGCGCGCTGGAGAGATCCGTGCCGAATGGCTTCTCCACGATCAGCCGCCGCCAGCCGCCGTCGGGCGTGCCCGCGAGCCCGGCCGTCTCGAGGCCTTCGACGACCGTGGCATATCCGGACGGGGGAATCGCGAGGTAATAGAGCACGCCTTCTGAGCCAATCGCCGAGAGCCGCTCGGCCAGCCGCCTGTACAGGGCCGGATCGGTCATCTCGCCCGACACGAAGTACATCTGGGCCTGGAGCGATCGGGCCACCTCGTCATTCGCGGCGTCCACTCGTGCGAATTCGCGCAGACTGTCCTGAAACTGCTGGCGGAATTGATCGTCGCTCATCTGTGAGCGCGCGACGCCGACGACGGCGAAGCGGGCGGGCAGGCGCTGGCCGCGGGACAGGCTGTGCAGGGCCGGCAGGAGCTTGCGTCGCGTGAGATCGCCCGAAGCCCCGAAGATCACCAGGGTGGTGGCGCCGGGCGTCGGCTCGATCCGGAGGTTGTCGAGGAGGGGATTCTCGTCGGTCGGGAACATCCATCCGATGATATCGAGAAATCCGTGGCGGCTCCCGGAGATCGGCGGATGCGCCCGAAAAGCCGCCCGTGAGGACGGGCGGTCCTACTTCGTCTTTTCGAGGACGTACTCGCGGGCACGCGTCGTGCCTATGAGCCGCAGACGATCGTGCGCATAGGTGCGAAGCCGCGGCTCCTTCTCCTCCTCGCAGATCCGGATCAGGCCCTCGTCATCGCGGGCGGTGAAAAGGCCTCTGACGATCACGTAGCGGACTTCGACCGGCGCCTTCCTGTACATCAGGCGCAGCTGATCGCGGCCTCCCGCGCGGCCGAGCGCGATCACTGCCGTTTCGCGCAGGTCGGGATTGTTCTCGGACTGCGCGATCTTGAGCAGCGCGTTCGCGTCGTTCCGCTGCCCGAGCGAAGTGACGACCTGCCGCTTCACCCGCAGGTCGGCTGTGGAATAGACCTGCAGCAGCTCCTTCGCAATCTCGGGCCCGCCGAAGTGGCCGAGTTCCTTGACTGCCGCCATCCGGACCGCTTGCGGCCCCTTCTTGGCAACGTCCACGACCACCATCTGTGCCTCCGGATGTCCGGACTGCGCGAGCACGAACACGGCGCGCCGGGCCTCGGCCGGCTTCCCCTCCTCGAGCGCGATCTCTCCGAGCATCGGAATCACTTTCTGCGCATCGGTTCGAATCAGGCGGCCAAGCACCTGAATGCGAAGATCGGCGTCCGTGGCATAGGTTTCGGCAATCCACTCTTTCGGCGGTGCCGGTGGAGCGGGTGGCTTGCCCGACGGCGGCTCTGGTGGCGCTGGCGGAGCCGGGGACCGGTGCGGGGGAGGGGGAGGGGTTTTCCCCGGCACGCGCGGCGCGGGCGCTACGACTGGTCCTGCGGGCGGAGGCGGCGGCGGAGGCGGGACCATCAGCCACAGCACGTCCTTGCGTCCGAGCTTGTGCGCAAGCTCGATCATCAGCGAGGACGCAGGCGCGGACCAACGGCTCTTCGTGAACTCCCGCTGCAGCCGGCGAATGCTTTCCACGGCCTCGGCCAGGTCTCCGGCCTGGTTCTGGCTGTGAGCCAGCCAGAACAGCGCTTCGTCCTTGTTCGGTTCCTTGGCATCGCCCACGGCCTGACGCAGCTCGTTGATCGCGGCGAACCACTGCTCCTCAATGATGAAGTCCTTCGCCTTCGTCAATCGTGCGGATTCAGCAGGCTCGTAAGCGGCGGCCGCGGCCGACACATCCTCGGTGCACGGCTCTGCCGACAGCGTCGCCGGGCTCGCGAGCAGCCCCGCCGTCATTACCAATCCGCTCAAGCCCAGCTTCGTCATGATTGCCTCGAGTCCCCGCAGATTACCGTTCGCGTCTCACGTTCATCCTAGCGATTGGTGACACATCTCAAGGTCCGGCCGCCGCCATCACGTTCATCTTGGTGATCAGATCGCGGCGTTGAATCAGCCGCTGGAGCTGCTGCAGCGATGCGGGGTCCGGCCGTTCGGCCATCGACGTCTGCAGCAGCACGAGCTCGAGATCGCGCATCACGCCCGCCAGCGTGCTCAGCCCGCGTTCCTCCGCGGCCGCCCGGTACAAACGCGTGTCCCTCAACAGCGACGATGCAGCGTCACGCTCGTACGACCAGTCGGCTGCGTTCAGCGCCGACGAATCCTTCGTCGCGAGTCCCAGGACCACGAGCTTCGACCGCTCGAAATGCGCATCGCTCAGTGTCACGAACGGATCGGCAGCCTGCACGGTGGATTCGGCCGCTGGCGGCGCAGACGCCGTTCCAGGCGGCTGCCTGTCCCCAGGAATGACGACTGAGTTGTGCTGACGGAGCACCAACACCACGCTGAATGTCACGAGCGCCAGCAATGCTGCCATCGCGAGAGCCGGCACGAGCCGGCGGCGCACAGGCATGGCAGGCACACGAGTCGAGCCGTCGGCGCGCGCCGTTACAGTGGCTGACTGCTTGAGGGCGGCATCCAGTCGGATCATGAATCCGGACCAGTCGCCGCCCGGCGGGGTCGCCACGTCCGGACGCGTGGCCAGCGCGGCGCGGATCACCGACAGGTCCTCGAGGGCCTGACGGCACTCGGCACACTGTTTCAGGTGCGCCTGCACGCCGGCACGTTCCTCGATCGCCAGCTCGCCGTAGAAGTACAGCTCGATGGTGGCGGCCGCCTGGATCTCGCAGATCATGCCCGCCCTCCTGCCGTTCCCGTGGCGCTCGTGGCCACGTTCGCGCGCGTCAGGGCGTGGCGCAGGCGGTGGACGGCCGCGTGCAGCTGGCGCTTGACGGTGCCTTCCGCGAGCCCCAGCGCATCGGCGATCTCGCCGAGCTTCAGGCCTTGATGATGGCGCATGACGAACACGATTCGCTGACCTTGGGGCAACCGGTTGATCTCCGATTCGAGCACCTGCCCGAGCTCCCCGGCGTAGGCGTGCTCTTCCGGGCCGGGTGTTTCCGTCGCCGTATTGTGCAGCTTGTGCTCCGCTTCTTCACCGAAGGGGGCTGAGCCTGCCGGCAGCTGCCGCCGGCGATGATCGATACAGGCGTTCATGACGATGCGATAGAGCCAGGAGCTCAACTGAGCATCCTGGCGGAATTTGTCCAGGGATCGAAACACTTTGATGAAGACTTCCTGCGCGATGTCCTCGGCGTCGTAGTGATTCCCCGCGAACTGGTAGGCCACGCGATACACCATCGATCGATGCCGCTCCACGAGCGCCTGGAAGGCGGCGGTGTCACCGCTCGCCGCGCGGGCAATCAGATCCGAATCAGCCATTCAGGCGCTCGCCCTGCCGGCGCGCTGCGAGAGACCGGAGCGACGGGCAGGTCGTGTCATCCATATGACGCAGCGGATGGGGCGAGGGTTGATCGACCGCCGTCCAGCCGGCATCGGGCAGCCATCTTGCACCGCGGCCCGTCTAAACCTGCGTAACTCATGTTCCATGGAGGTTTGATGCGATCGCTCGTTACCGCGCTGGCGCTCTTGTCTGACCCTTTTCTGACCGTGACACCGGCGGCCGCCCAATCGATTGCCCGGCCCAACTCCTGGACGCTCACCCCATTTCTACACGGCTCACTCGCCGTCGGAGACCCGGCGCCCGAAAACTCCTTCGGGCTGGGGTTCGCCGTCGGGTACGACTGGACGTCCAATCTCGGGTTCGAGGGGGAACTGAGCCACCTGTTCGACGTCGCCGGGGATTCCGCCGACGTGGACTGGTCGGTCACGACCTTCAGCGGAAACGCGATTTATCACTTCGACGCGCGGCACGTCACCCCCTACGCGACCCTCGGTCTCGGCTTCGAGCACAGCGGACACAGCCGTGCCGCGTGCTACGTCCGACGTGCGCACGTGCTTTTGGTCCTACGTCCTATGTGCCACGTGCGCTCCTGCATTCATGCTGCGTGCTTCGTGCCTCGTGTGCGACGTACCTGCGTGCGGGCTTCGGACATCACACGCAGGGCATGCCGCACGTCGGACCTAGCATGAAGCACGTCCGCACGTAGCACGTAGCACCAAAAGCACATGCGCACGTCGGACGTAGCACGAAAAAGCACGTATGCACGTAGCCGCGTCGCACAAGAGCACGTGCGCACACAGCACGTAGGACGACAGCACGTGTGTGAGATACTACCCTGATGCCCACGCTCTCGCGGACCGCCTCTACGGTCGCCAACCCCCTCCGGCGCAACGTCGCCATCATCGCGCACGTCGACCACGGCAAGACCACGCTCGTGGACGCGCTCCTGCATCAGAGCGGCATCTTCCGCGCGAATGAACGCGTCGCCGAGCGGGCGATGGACAACACCGACCTCGAGCGCGAGCGCGGCATCACCATCCTCGCCAAGAACACGGCCGTCCACTACCGCGACACCCTGATCAACATCGTCGACACGCCGGGCCACGCCGATTTCGGCGGCGAGGTCGAACGAACGCTGGCGATGGTCGACGGCGTGCTGCTGCTGGTCGATGCCTCGGAAGGCCCGCTTCCCCAGACCCGGTTCGTGCTGCGGAAAGCGCTCGAGCGCCGGCTGACGCCGATCGTCGTCATCAACAAGATCGATCGCGCGGACGCGCGCATCCAGGAGGTCCTGAACGAGATTTACGACCTCTTCATCGATCTCGACGCCGCCGAGGAACAGCTCGACTTTCCCGTGCTCTACACGAGCGCGAGGGCGGGAACCTCGACCCGGGCCGCCGGGGAGGCGGGGCAGGATCTGCGGCCGTTGTTCGACGCGATCGTCGATTACGTCCCGCCGCCGAAAGGGGACGCCGACAGCGGCCTGCAGATGCTGGTCGCCAACCTCGACTCGAGCGACTACCTCGGGCGGATCGCGATCGGCAGGATTTTCAACGGCCGCGTGCGCATCGGCGATCAGGTCGCGGTCTGCAAGCTGGACGGCAGGATCCAGCAGACCAAGGTCACCAAGCTGTTCGCCTTCGAAGGCCTTCGCCGCGTGGACATCGACGAAGCGGCGGCCGGGGACATCGTCTGTCTCGCCGGCATCGAGGACATCACGATCGGCGAGACGATTGCCCAGGTCGAGAACCCGGCGGCGATGCCGGCGATTGCCGTCGACGAACCGACGGTCTCGATGATCTTCGGCGTCAACACGTCGCCGATGTCCGGGCGTGAAGGGCAATACGTCACCTCGCGCCAGATCAAGGATCGCCTCGAGCGGGAGCTGCTCGGCAACGTCTCGATCCGGGTCGAGCCGACCGACACGCCGGAGCAGATGAAGGTGCTCGGACGCGGCGAGCTGCAGCTGTCGATTCTGATCGAGATGATGCGGCGCGAAGGATTCGAGCTCCAGGTCTCGCGGCCGGACATCGTGACCAAGGAGGTCAACGGCTCGATCAGGGAGCCGGTGGAAGATCTCGTCATCGACGTCGCCGAGGAGTTCCAGGGCGTCGTCATCGCGCAGGTCGGCATGCGGCGCGGGACGATGACGAAGATGGTGAATCACGGGAGCGGACGCATCCGGATGGAGTTCAGGATTCCGGCGCGCGGCTTGATCGGATTCCGGTCGCAGTTCCTCACCGAGACGAAGGGCACCGGCATCATGAATCACCTGTTCGCCGGATGGGAGCCCTGGCACGGCGCGATTCCGTCACGGGCCACGGGCGCGCTCGTCGCCGACCGCGCCGGCGCCGCCACGGCCTACGCGATCTGGAACCTGCAGGAGCGCGGCGAGATCTTCATCGAGCCCGGCTGGCCGGTCTACGAAGGCATGGTCATCGGCGAGAACGCCCGCGCCAACGACCTCGACGTCAACGTCACGAAAGAAAAGAAACAGACCAACATGCGCGCCTCCACCGCCGACGAGGCCGTCCGGCTGATCCCACCGCGCAAGCTCGGACTGGAACAGGCGATCGAGTTCATCAATGACGACGAGCTCGTCGAGGTCACGCCGGCGAGCATCCGGCTGCGCAAGCGGATCCTCGCTTCGAACCTGCGTCCGAAGCGCGCGGCCGACTGAGCGCTCACCCTTTCGCCTGCAGACGGATCCACCGGACGGTATTGCCCTGGTGTTCCAGGAAGCGGGTGAAGTCCGCGCCGCTGATCGTGAGGCTCGCCGTATTGTCGTTGGGATGAAAGATGAGCCGTTCCGCGGCGCGGAGATCGCTGTCGACGATCACCCGCACGGCACGCGCCGCATCGTGAATCAGCCCGAACGGTGAGACGCTGCCTGGCGTCACGCCGAGATGGCTCATCAGCCGCTCGGGCGAGCCGAAACTCAGTCGATCGTCGCCAATCAGCTGCACGAGATGCCGCAGGTCCGCCTGTTTCTCGATTCCAAGAATGACGAGATAGTGCCGGTCTCCTTTCTTGTTCCGCAGAAAGAGGTTCTTCACCGGGGTCGCCGGAATGTCCTTCCAGTGAGCCGCGGCGTCGTCGCCGCTGAACACCGGAGGATGTTCGTAGAGGTCGTAGTGGATGCTGAGCCCGTTCAGGGCGTGGAAGACTGGAGATCGGGCGTCAGCCATTAAGGCTGATTGTAGGCCGGGAGAAGCAGACCGTCCGCCTGCGCTATCCGGCGCGCGCCGCGGGAAACTTGAGCACCTCGACTCGGACCCGGACGAGGCCGTCCTTGATGAACCCCAGACGGCGGGCCGCGCCGAGTGACACGTCGATGATCGTACCGCGGCGGAAATTGCGCCCATAGGGGCCGCGATCGACTACGCGGAGCACGACGGTCCGCCGATTCTCGAGATTGATCACGCGAACGACGGTGCCAAGCGGGAGCGTCCGATGCGCGGCAACCATTTGGCGCTGGTTGAATATCTCGCCGCTCGCCGTCTCCTCGCCGTGAAACCCGGGACCGTAGAACGACGCGAGCCCGTGCTGTATTCGCTTGTGCGCAGGTGCGCCGCCCTGCGCGCTCGCCGCGCACAGAACGAGGACGGTGACGGTCGAGGCGGCGAGGCCGAGCCACCCGTAGAGCTTGAACAGGCCCCTGTTCATACGTTGAGATACCTGAAATATTCGTGCCGTCCTTGCCCAAATCGAGCCCGCAGGAAGAAAATCGCCGCATGAGCCTCAGCGGCCGTTTCGACAGTGCGTTTCAATACGCGCATCAGGTGCACGCGTCGCAGGTGCGGAAGGGAACCAATGCGCCCTACATCGGTCATCTGATGGGCGTGACCTCCATCGTGCTCGATGACGGCGGCACCGAGGACGAGGCGATCGCGGCACTGCTCCACGACGCGGCGGAAGACCACGGCGGGCGAGAGCGTCTGGAAGACATACGCGGCCGCTTCGGCGACGCCGTGGCACGAATCGTCGAAGATTGCACGGATGCCTGGGACACGCCGAAGGCTCCCTGGGCCGAACGCAAGCTTGCGTATGTTCATCACGCCCGCACGCTTCCCCGCTCGAGCCTGCGGGTCTCGGCTGCCGACAAAGTCCACAATGCCTACGCCATCCTGCGAGACCTGCGGAACAGCGGCGAGTCGGTCTGGGAGCGCTTCAGTGCAGCGCCGGATGATGTGATGTCGTATTACGAGCGGCTGGTTCGAGCGTTTCGAGAGGCGGGTGGCGGGCCCCTCGTCGACGAACTCGACCGGATTGTTCGCGGGATTCGGCGCGAAATGGGGTATTAAGTAACTTGAATCCTCACTGCGTGAAAGGAGCGCGACGGATGCGAGTTCGGCACTTCAGCCTAGCGGCACTCATCGTTTTGGCCTTCCTGGCGGCGCCGGCGGCGGCGCAACAGGCAGGAACCCTGCGGTCGCCCGACGTCATCTTTGTTCCGACGCCGCAGGAAGTCGTGGACGCCATGCTCCAGATGGCGAACGTCACCGCCAAGGACCTGGTCTACGACCTGGGGTCGGGCGATGGACGCATTCCGATCACCGCGGCGCAGAAGTTCGGCGCCCGCGCGGTCGGCATCGACATCGACCCACAGCGCATCAAGGAGGCCAACGAGAACCTGGCCAAGGCCAACGTCGGCGACAAGGTGAAATTCCTCAACCAGGATCTTTTCCAGACCGATCTCGGGCAAGCCACCGTCATCACGCTCTATCTGCTGCCATCGTTGAACGTCAAGCTGATGCCCAAACTGAAGCAGTTGAAGCCGGGCACGCGGATCGTCTCGCACAGCTTCGACATGGGCAGCGATTGGCCGCCCGAAAAGACGCAGGACGTACAGGGCAGAACGATCTATTACTGGACGATCAAGTAAACGGTGAACCGGAGAGCGGGAGATTCGAGAGAGGGGAAAGGCTACGCGGCGAGCCGTTCGATACGGGCGCGCAACGCCGCGAGGTCGTTTCCAATCTCCCGCAGCTCCCGCTCGACGACCTTCAGCTTGTCTCCCTCCGCCCGGATGAAGCGGCTGTAGGGCGCGATGCCATCGCGGATCCGCCCGGCGCTGCGGGCGATCTCGCGCTGGAACTGCTCGCGCAGCGCCTTCGACAGCCGGTCACGCACATCCCCGATCTTGCGCCGCATTTCCTGCTTCGCTCTCTCCCGCTTCGCGGGGAGGATGAAGAAGCCGATCGCCGCGAGCACCGACGCCAGCACGAGGCCGGTGAAGTCGGCGGCCGCGGTAGCTGGCCGCCACGGTCACGACCGTCCCGAGCGTCAGCGCGCCGGCGCCGACCGCCGCTGCTGCCGCCACCGCGTTGCGGGCGCCGTCGGCGAGCTCACGGGACTCCTTCTTCTTGTCGTACGATTCGACGACGGTCTGAGATTCGCGGCTCGCCGCGTCGATGAGCCGCGTGCGATCGTAGTGAAACCGCGCGCCGCCTTCGTCGCCGACGATGCGCTCGCGATACTTCCGGCGCCGGTCCGACAGATGGCTGGTCACCGCCTGCCACTGCCGCAGGTCGCCATCGACGAGCCAGTCGACGAGCTCGCCGACCTTCCGCTCGATCTGCTGCGGCGCATCGCCGACGACCTGCTGCTCGAACCCCTGCTGCACGCGGCTGCGATTGAGCAGGTCCATCACCCGGCCGATTCGCATCGTCTCGTCGAAATAGTCCTGACCGCGGCGCTCCATTTCGAGAAGGATGCGGTCGACATCCGCCATCCGGAACTCGAGATCGCGGGCGAGATCCTGCTGATACACGTCCAGCTGGCGCTCGACCTCGTCCAGCGTCTCGAAGTCCTCCTTCAGGAGCGCGAGCCGCTCCTTCACGAACCCCGCGTGGCGTTCCGCCAGGGATGAGCCGACGCCAAGCGGATTCAGGAGCTTCAGCTGCACGCGGCCGGGCGCATCGAGCGTCGACGAGATATAGCGTTCCAGCGCGTCGTAGCCGCTCCGCGCCCAGGCTTCGGCATCTCCCTGCCTGCCCCGCATCGCCAGCCGCGCGCTGACCGCGAAGATCTCGGGATCGAAACCGAGCAGGGCGCGCGCGTTGTCCGACACGAAGCTCCTGACCGCCTCGACTTCGCGCGGATCTTCGAGAATGTCCACCTTGTTGATGACGACCACGACCTTCTTGCCCCAGCCGCGCACCTGCTCCAGGAACACCCGCTCGGTCTCGGTGAACGGGCGATCCGCGGAGGTGACGAACAGCACCAGATCGGATCGTGGAACGAAGTCGGCGGTGATCGCCTCGTGCTCGCGGATGATCGCGTTCGTCCCCGGCGTATCGACGATGTGGATCTCGCGCAGCATCGGAACCGGCGCCGTGATGACGTGCAGGTTGGCCTCGCGCACGTCCCGCTCGATCGACTCGCCGTACTGCAGGACGTTGATCTGCGCGGTCGTGGGCGTCACGCCTTCGGCCACGACCCGGGCACCCAGGAGCGCGTTGATGAAGGCGCTCTTCCCGGCGTTGAACTCACCAACGATGACGAGCAGGAAGAGCTCGTCGAGCTGCTCGATCGAGCGGTCGAGCGCGGCCTGCTGCTCCGGCGCCGCATCGAACCGGACCAGGGCGGTCCGCAGCCGCGCGAGGACACGCCGCTCGTCCTTCAGAATCTCGTCCTGCGTGTCCGTCAGGATCTTCGTCAGCATGCGGCGGCGGTTTGTGCAGGATTCGGGCCACGGAGCACGACCAGAGCTGACCTGTTAAAATTGAACGACTTGTGGGCGCCCATCACTACGCGCAGCATACGACAGGTCTCAAGGCCGAGCTGGGGCTCGCAGTCTCCCGCCAGAGCTTGCGCGACCTTCATCGAAAATCCGCCTGGCGTCACGGTCTCGTCGCGGCGCGGCAGTTCGGCATCCTGGCGCTTGCCACCTGGGGCCTGATCCGGCTCGAGAACCCCCTGATCTGGATTCCACTGGCCATCGTCCAGGGGTTCACGGTCTTCAACTTCACCATCCTGCTGCACGAAGTCGTGCATCACACGGTGTTCGAGCGGCGCCGGCCGCTGGCCGAGCGGATTCTCGGGTTCTTGTATGCGGTTCCGAGCGGGATCTCCCCCAGCCAGTTCACGCGCTGGCATCTCGACCATCATGCCGAGCTCGGATCCGATGAGGACGATCCCAAGCGGCATCACCTGTCGCCGAAGAAGAACAAGCGTTGGTACAAACTCCTGTACTGCACGCCGGTGCTCTTCCCCATTTATTTCCGCGCGGCGCGGCGCGAGTCGTCTACGTATGAAGCGCCGCTGCAGACACGCATCGCGATGGAGCGCAGGATCTCGATCGCCGCGCACCTGACCGCCCTGGCGGCGGTCTGGTACGTCTTCGGCCCCTACGCCGCGCTCCGCACGAACATCATCCCCGTGTTCTTCGTGTTCCCGGTGGCGTTCACGCTGAACCGTCTCGGGCAGCACTACGACATCGATCCGAACGACCCCGCCAAGTGGGGCACGCTCATGCGCGGGCACTGGTTCTGGGACTTCGCCTTCCTGAACTCCAACTACCATCTCGAGCACCACTACTTTCCTGGTGTGCCGTTCTATCGGCTGCCCGAGCTGCAGAAGGCGCTCGTCCCGTTCTATGAGAGCAGGGGCACGCGCTGGCGCACATACGGTCAGCTGCTGTACGGGTGGTTCATCGAGAATCGGGCGCCGCACACGGACTGGAGCCGTGACTCCGATCCGGTCGTCGCGGCGGCCGGCCACACCTCCCCGTCGCAAGTCGACAAGATTTGAGTTCTTCCTGAAGGCTGACGGTTCTTCCGCCTGAAGAGCCTGTGAATTTATCCACTTGTTACGCCTGCGTGGCTTCCACCCGCCGTCGGAAGGCGACTACCGCACGTCCCCGCCGGCGCGGGTGAAGGCGACGCCCGCAAGCACCGCAGCAGCGCCGAGCAGCTTCCGCAGACCGATCGGCTCATCGAGAAAGATGGCCGCCGAGATCATCGCCACGATGGGGATGACGTTCGAGTACACCGACGCGCGGGCGCTGCCGAACTTCCGAACGCCGATGTACCAGATCGTGTAGGCCACGCACAACGCGAACAGCGCCGAGTAGACGATGAGCGACAACGTCCATGCCGATACGTTCTGCCAGTCCACCCGGCTCAGCTGCGGCCACAGCAGCGGCAGGTAGAGTGCGGTCCCGAGCGCCATCGAGAGCCCGTTGACCGCGACGGCGGAATGCCTGCCCATCAACGGCCGCGATCCGAGCGTATAGGCGGCCCAGCAGCAGACGGCGCCGAACACCATCAGATCGCCGGTGAGACTGGCGCCGCCGATCTGGACGCCCTTTCCCACCACCAGGTAGATGCCGAGCAGCGAGGCCGCCGCGCCCAGCCAGTGCGTATGCCCGACGCGATCGTGGCCCAGCGCCGCGCTCAGGACGGTAATCACCACCGGGGTCGTCGCCAGCATCAGCGAGCTGTTGGCGACGCTGGTGCGGGCAAGCCCGCCGATGAAGAAGTACCTGGTACAACGCGTGGCCGACCACGCCGAGGGCGGCGAGCCCCAACCACTCGCGGGGGGTGACCCGGGCCGGCGTGTGGAAGATGTCGAGGATGCGGTTCGCGCCGTCGGGACGCCGTTCGATGCGGCGAGCGAACGGACGCACGCCCGCGATGACGGCGAGGAACGCGACGGACGCGACGATCATCCGCATCGCGTTGAACGCCTGCGGCTCCAGCTCTCGAAAAGCGGTCTTGATGATGACGAAGTTGGTGCCCCAGATGATCGTCATCAGGAGCAGAAGGGCGTCGACGCCGTAGCCCTTCGATGAGGTATGCATCAATGCACGCGAAGCCGGCGTGACGCGGCGCGCCGGGAGCGGGCGAGAAGACGATGGTCGGTGATTACCGGAGCCTGCCGATCATCTCGTCGATCATCACGCGGTTGTCTTCGACCGAGATGTTCCGCCGGATCAGTTTCGAGGCGATGGCGACCGCGAGCTCGGCGGAATCGCGCCGCACCTCGTCGCGGGCCCGGACGGCTTCCGATTCGATCTGGCGCTGCGCCGACGCGAGGATGGCGGCTGCCTCCGCCCGTGCCTTCTGCTTGGTTTCCTCACGGACGCGCTCGGCGTCCGTCCGGCTGGTCGACACGATCGTGCTCGCCTCCACGTGAGCCTGCCGGATGATCTCGGCGGACTCACGCTTGACCCGCTCCATTTCGTCGCGGGCACGCTGGGCATCGTCGAGCGACTGCGAGATCCGCTCCTGACGCGCCTGCAACGCCGACAGCAGCGGCCCCCAGGCGTACTTCGACAGCAGGACCAGCAGGACCAGGAACGTCAGGATGGTCCAGATGAATAGCCCTGGATCGGGTTGAACGAGCGGGTTGTTCATTAGCGCGACCTTCCTCTCAGCGGTGCCCGTGCGATCGGCAGATGATCACGCTGGTCTACTTCATGAGCACGACGAGCAGAATGAACACCTCTGCGAGGATCGCCACGCCTTCGAGCAGGAACAGGGGAAGGTTCACCGCGCCGGTGATGCGGTCGTGGGCGCTTGGCTGACGCGCGACGCCGTCGGCCGCGGCGGCCGCGAGCCTGCCGATCCCGAGGCCCGCTCCAATGACGACGAGTCCAAGACCAAGCGCCGCTCCGATAATGTACAGAAACTCCACTCGACTACCTCCATGGGCTCATCGGCTTCAGTGATGAGCGTGAATGGCCATGCCGATGAACACGGCCGACAGCAGGGCGAACACGTAGGCCTGCACCAGGACCACGATGATTTCCAGCGCGGTGATGGCCACGGCCAGCGGCACCGAGACGACGAGGCCGACGCCGATCCCGACAATGGCGCGGCCGGCCATCTCGGCGAACATGAAGACGAAGGAGAGCATCGCGAGAATCGCGATGTGGCCTCCCGTCATGTTCGCGGCAAGACGCATCGTCAACGCGAAGGGGCGCACGAGCATCCCCATCAGCTCGATTGGAATGAGGAGGATGTACAGCGGCCAGGCCAGGCCGTGCGGGACCAGGTTGATCCAGTGCTGGACGAAGCCGTGCGCGCGCGTGCCCGCAGCGATGATCGCCATGAACGTGATCATCGCGAGCCCCGCCGTCACGTTGTAGTTGGCGGTCGCCGTCGTGCCGCCGTGCAGCACGCGATTCAGGAACGAATCGTGGCTGGTGTGCAGCACGAACCGATCGAGCAGGCCCAGAATCTCGAAGACGGGAATCAGCCCCACCGCGTTGGCCGAGAGGATGAAGAGGAACAGCGTCAGGATCAGCGGCGTCCAGACGAGGACCCACTTCCGGCCGACGTTGGGCTCGACCATCGAGTCGCGCACGAACTCGACGACGTACTCGAGGCCGTTCATGAATCCCGCCGGGACGAGGCGCTCCTGCCGGAGATACCGGCGCACGGTCAGGGTGGTCACCAGCAGCACGACGGCCGCGACGAGCCACAGCATCAGCACGTGCTTGGTCACCGACATGTCGATGCCGAACACGGGGGGAAGATGAATCAGCGGATGATCGAGGGGAGTATTGGAGACGTGCTCGATGATGACCTTGCCGGCGTCGAACGTCTCTGGCGCCGCGGGGGCGTGCTCCTGCGCAACGTGCTGCATATGTTCTAGCTGACGCCCAGGCGCGGTCCGGCGGCGTCACCGACGGCGAAGAGGCGGCGCAAATAAACGGCTTCGGTCATGTGGAGCAGGATGTAGTGCGTCACGAAGCTCACGACGAACACGATTCTCCCGGCGGGCATCAGCAGCACCGCGAGCGCCGCGTAGGCGCCGAATAGAATCAGCTTCGCGCCGAAGAGCTTGATCATGGCGCCCGGCACCTGCTCCGGCGACCGGGCGTGCATGCGTTCGAGCAGGATCCAGCTCGCGATTGCGGCAGTCAGCGGACCGATCATACCGATCAGCGCGGCGAACGGGCTGCGCCCGCCGGTCGCCGCGACCACCAGCGCGAAGCAGACCAGGCCGGCGGCCGTCATCCGCGTTACGGGATTCGACGCCATACCACTCGTGCGAGCTCGTAAAAGCCTACGACAATGCCCAACAACAAACCGGCTACCAGCAGCCAGGGCTCGGTCCCGAGCCAGCGATCGCCGAGATAGCCGAGTCCTCCCAACAGGATGATTGCGCCGATGAGCGAGTAGGCGGCGGCCGCGACCGGGCCGGCGCGTCGAAAGCTGGCCTGGAGCTCGTTTGCAGGCACGAGGACGGACTCCTTGAAACGGTCGTCGTCGTCGTGCGCAGCGTCCCCGGGCGGCTTCGTCATCGCGTGATCGACTGCCCATTATACAGACTTGTGAAAGCTTTCACGTGTGGTCGGGCTGGGTCGGCGACGCGTCAGGCGGGCGTGCGATCGCGCGTCGGTCTGGTTCGGGCCGTCCGCTCTGCGCGTAATCAGAGGGCGACACATTCCGACGTCCACGCGGACGGTGCTCGCAACTCCTGTTTTTGCAATAGTTTCTGCGCCCGAGCCGTCCTTGACGGTGCTGAGCGGCGGGACCTATACTGCGGCTAATGACACAAGCGGTTTTTCGCCTCGTTCCCGCACTCCTGATCTGTTCGGCTGCGGCGGCGTTCGGCCAGACCGCACGTCCAGCCGCCGAGCGCAGTCGGGAAGTGTATGTCTCGATGCTCGATAAGAGGGGCGCTCCCGTTTTGGACGCCACGGTGGCGGACTTCACAGTTCGCGAGGACGGCAAGGTACGCGAGGTCCTCGATGTCCGCCCCGCCGACAAGCTGATGCAGATCGCGCTGCTCGTCGACGACAGCGAAGTCTCACGTGACGCAGTTTCGCACCTGCGCGACGGGCTGGCTGCCCTGCTCGAGCGCCTGCACGGTAAAGCGGAGATCGCGCTCATCACCATCGGCGAACGTCCGACGGTGGTCACGCAGTACACGAAGGACACCGAACTGCTCAAGAAGCAGACCAGCCGGATTTTCCCGCGATCGGCGTCCGGGGCGTACCTGCTCGACGCGATCTTCGACGCCAGCCGCGGCCTCGCCAAGCGCGAAGGGGACCGCCCGATTATTCTTGCGCTGTCGTTCGAGGGCGTCGAGTACAGCAATCGCCACCACCAGCCCGTCCTCGAGGAGCTGATGAAGAGCGGGGCGGCGCTGCACGTCGTCGCGGTCGGCAGTCCGTCGGCGTCGCTCACCGACGAGATGCGCAACCGCAACATCGTGATCGCAGACGGGACGGAGCGTACCGGCGGCCGGCGCGATCAGGTCCTGGCGGTGTCCGGCATTCCGGAAAAGCTCAAGCAGGTAGCCGATGAGCTCCTGAACCAGTACCTGCTCACTTATGGGCGTCCTGAGTCGCTGGTCCCGCCCGAGAAGCTCGAAGTCGGGTCTACCCGCTCGAACGTCACCGTCAGGGCGAGAACACGGCTCATCAATCGTTGAATGGTCCCCTGGGCTCGCGTGTCGCTCGTGCCGCGGTTCGGTCTGGCGCTCGTCGTGTCGGCCGCGCTCGCCAGCGTGGTGGGCCAGGCACAGGACCGCTTTCGCGCCGGCATCGATCTCGTGTCCCTGAACGTCGCGGTCACTGAAGGAGCGCGCTACGTCACCGACCTCGAGGTGGGCGATTTCGAGGTCTTCGAGGACGGGATCAAGCAGGAGGTGTCGTTCTTCTCCAAGGTGCAGCAGCCGATCGCCCTGGCAGTGCTGCTCGACACCAGCGCGAGCATGGAGAGCAAGCTCGAGACGGCGCAGGAAGCCGCCATCGGGTTCGCGCGGCGCATCCGCCCGGGCGACGTGATGGAGGTCGTCGACTTCGACAGCCAGGTCAACATCCTGCAGCCGTTCACCGGCGATGTGGCCGCGCTCGAGCGCGCGATCAAACAGGCCACGGTCAACGGTTCGACCTCGCTGTACAACGCCATCTACATCGCCTTGAAGAACCTGCAGAAAGTGCGTGCCCGCCAGGGCTCCGCGCTTCGGCGCGAGGCCATTGTCGTGCTCTCGGACGGTGACGATACGTCGAGCCTGGTCGCCTACGACGAGGTGCTCAATCTCGCCAAACGGTCAGAGACGGTCATCTATGCCATCGGACTGCGGCAAAACGACCAGTCCCGGCGCGATTTCAAGGAGGCGGAGTTCGTGCTGCGGCAGCTGTCGCAGGAGACTGGTGGCCGCGTCTTCTATCCCGGCGCCGTCTCGGAGCTGCCGAAAATCTACGACCAGATTGCGCAGGAGCTCGCCAGCCAGTATTCGATCGGCTACACCTCCAAGAACCAGCTGCGCAATGGCGCGTGGCGCCGGCTCACCGTGCGCGTGGCGCGGCCGGGATTCACTGCCCGGACCCGCCAGGGGTATTACGCCGGCGGGACGCCGCGATCGCTCTGACCAATGCAGCTAATCCCGCTGCTGTTGTACGGCTGCTCAGCGGCGGTATACCTGGTCCACTTCGCCAGGCGTGATCGCGCCGCCGCGCGCCTCGCGACGGGCCTGCTCGGCACCGCGATTCTCGCGCACACGTTTCTCATCGGCATGCAGACCGTTCAGGCGGGCCATGCGCCGCTGGTCGGAACCACCGCGGCGGTGTCCGCGTTCGTGTGGCTGCTCGGCATCTCCTACCTGTATGTCGAGCTGACGACCGACGAGCGGTCGATGGGCGTGCTCGTCACGGCGCTCCTCACGCTGCTCTTCCTCATTCCCTTCTTCGATCCCAGCGTCAGCCCGCGGCCGGAAGTGCTCCGCAGCCCGCTGTTCACGCTCCACGTCCTCACCATGCTGTTCGCCTATGCGAGCTTCGCGCTCGCCTGCGTGCTCGGGGTGACCTACGTGCTGCTGTTCAAGGAGATCAAGGCGAAGCACCTCGGCTACTTCTACGCGCGGCTGCCGTCGCTCCAGGTGCTCGACGCGATGAACGGCCGCGTCGTGACGATCGGCTGGATCTTCCTGACCATCGGCATCGCGATCGGCGGCATCTGGGCCACGCAGGTTCAGAGCCTCCCGGATCCGCGACTCCAGGAGATGAGCATTCAAGATCCGAAGATCCTGGTCGCTCTGGTCTCCTGGGGCGTGTATTCGTTCGCGCTGGTAGCCCGGCGAGCGATCGGCTGGACCGGCCGGCGGGCGGCGTGGCTGTCCGCGCTCGGCTTCGTGATCGTGCTGTTGAACTTCGTCCCGATCGGATACTTCCTGACGAGGAGCCACAACTTCTGATGAACCGGCTCTATACCGTGGGGCTCAGCCACCGCACCGCGCCAATCGAGCTGCGCGAGTGCGTGGACTTTTCACGCGGCGGCGCGGTCGAGGCGCTGGCGGCACTCGCCGCCCGCGGGATCAGCCGCGAAATCGTGGTGCTGTCGACGTGCAATCGCGCGGAAATCTACGCCATCGCCGGGCCCGACGGCCCCGACCTCATCGGCCGGTTCTTCGCCGATTACCATCAGGTGCCGCTCGCGCGACTCTCCGAGCACCTCTACGTGCGTCAAGGGGCGGACGCGGCCCGGCACCTGTTTCGCGTCGCCGCCGGGCTCGATTCGCTCGTTGTCGGAGAACCTCAGATCCTCGGGCAGGTGAAGAGCGCCTACGCCATCGCCAGCGACAACGGCTACACCTCCGCCGTCACCAACCGGTTGTTCCATTCCGCATTCGGCGTCGGGAAACGCGTCCGGCGTGAAACCGGCGTCAGCGAGGGTGCTGTCTCGGTCAGCTACGCGGCCATCGCGCTCGCCAGGAAGATTTTCGGCAACCTCGCGGGCCTGAACGTCCTCATCCTCGGCGCGGGAGGAATGGCGAAGCTGACGGGAATGCACCTGCGGGCGCAGCAGGTCCAGCAGATCTCGATTGCGAGCCGGACCCTGCGCACGGCCGAATCGCTGGCCACGCAGCTCGGCGGACGCGCCATCCCGTGGACCGACCTCGGACAGGCGCTGGCCGCCGCCGACATCGTCGTGACGGCAACCGGCGCGACCGAAGCGGTGCTGACGCGCGCCGGGATTCACGACGTCATGCGCCCGCGGCGGCACCGCCCGCTCTTCATCATCGACATCGCGCTGCCGCGGGACGTCGAACCGAGCGTCGGCGATCTGGATCAGGTCTTCCTCTACAACATCGACGACCTGCAGGGGATCGTGAAGGAGAACCTGTCCCGGCGATCGGGCGAGCTCGAGCGGGCGGAGGCGATCGTCGAAGAGGAAGCGGTCAAGTTCACCACCTGGCTCAATTCACGCGACATCATTCCCACCGTCGTGGCCCTTCGCGATCGATTCGAGGCCATCCGGCAGTCGGAAATCGCACGGCTCGAGCCGCGGCTCTCCGGGTTGCCGCCTGAAGCGCGTGAACGGCTCGACGAAATCACCCAGCTGATCGTCCAGAAGCTTCTCCTGACCCCGACCGAACAACTCAAGTCGCTGGACGAGAGCGTCGGCGCGGTCTACAGCGATGCGCTCAATCAGCTGTTCAAGCTCACGGAGGAGGGCGCTCAGGCGACTCGGCGGAAGTCCAAAGTTTCGCCGTTGAGACGCGAATAGATGCATGTGCCGCTCAGGATCGGGACGCGCGGCAGTCAACTGGCGCTCTGGCAGGCGCGAACCGTCGCGCGAATGCTCGAGGCAAGCGGTATCGAGGCCGAACTGGTCATCATCAGGACGACGGGCGATCGGCTGCAGGAGGCGCCGCTGTCGGAAGTCGGCGGCAAGCGGCTGTTCGTCAAGGAAATTGAGGACGCCCTGCTGCGCGACGAGATCGACGTCGCCGTCCACAGCGCCAAGGACATGCCGGCGATCCTCCCCGACGGCCTCAGGCTCGCGGCGACGCTGCCGAGAGATGACCCGCGCGATATCGTCATTCTCGGCGCGGGGGCACCGCCGGGGGATGCCGCTACCGTGCTCGCCCGGCTCGGACCGCGTCCACGTGTGGGCACGAGCAGCGTCCGCCGGATCGCGCAGCTGACCGCCTTGATTCCGGGCGCGGCCTTCGCGCCAATCCGGGGGAACGTCGATACGCGCCTGCGCAAGCTGGATCAGGGAGAGTACGATGCGCTCGTCCTGGCCGCTGCGGGCCTGCGCCGGCTCGGATTCGCCGATCGGATCTCGGCCGCGATCCCGACCGACCAGTGCGTACCGGCCCCGGGGCAGGGGATCATCGCCCTGGAGATTCGGAGCGACGACAACAGCAGCCGGGAGGCGGCACGACTCGTCCACGATCGAACGGCTGGCGCGGCGCTCGACGCCGAACGCGCCGTCGTGGCGGCGCTTGGCGGCGGCTGTCAGCTGCCGCTCGGCGCCGTGGCGGTCGCGCGCGCGGAGACTTTGGAGCTGCACGCCGTCGTCTGCTCGCCAGACGGCGCTCGCGTCCTCCGCGCCCACGAGGTTGGCACTGTGTACAATCCGTCGGCCGTCGGCAGGCAGGTCGCAGATCGGCTCGCCGCCGCCGGCGCGGCCGAGATTCTCGACGGCGTCCGTCGCCAGAACGGGCCGGTCGAGGGAAGCTATTGAACGTGCTGTCGTGCAACGTGCTACGTGCGCGCGTGCTCTTCGTGCTACGTGCTACGTGCTCACGTGCTCACGTGCTCATGTGCTAAGTGCTAACGTGCCTACGTGCTTCTCGTGCTACGTGCCTATGTGCTTGGGGCTGGTGTACAAGTTGGAACTGAGTGTCGGCACGAACCCTCGCACGTAGCACAAAAAGCACGTGCGCACGTATGCACGTGAGCACGTAGGACGTAGGACGTAGGACGTAAGCGAAGGTAACCCAATGCGTGTCTATATCGTCGGCGCCGGACCCGGAGATCCGTCGCTCATCAGCGTGCGTGGCTTGGAGTGTCTTCGCCGGGCCGACGTGGTGGTCTACGACCATCGCGTGCCTGAGCGTCTGCTCGCGGCGGCGCCGCGGACGGCGGAGCGGATCGACGTGGGCGCGGCGGCGCCCAAACCGCTCGATCAGGACGCGATCACCTATCTCCTCGCCGAGAAGGCTCGTGAGGGCCGGACTGTCGTCCGGCTGAAGTGGGGAGATCCGTTCGTCTTCGACAGCGGCGGCAAGGAAGCGATCTTCCTGCACGAGCAGGGGATTCCATTCGAAGTGGTGCCAGGCATCCCGCTCGCGATCGCCGGATCGGCGTACGCGGGCGTGCCGCTCACCTACCCCGAGGCCGGAGATGCGGTCATCCTGATCCGCGGGAACGAGGCCGAGACCGACGCCCCCGCGCACGTCGCCTGGGAGCACGTGGCAGCGATCAGAGGGACGCTCGTGTGCTACGCCGGCGCCGGACAGATCCCGGCCATCGCCCGCGCGCTCGTTTCAAATGGCCGGCCGCCCGATGAAGCTGCGGTCCTCGTCTACAACGGGACTACGCCGGGCCAGGAGACGATCCAGGGCACGATCGGCGAACTGGCAGAGCAGGCGCTGCCCGATCGGCCGGCGCTGCTCATTGCCGGGCCGGTCGCGGGATTGCGCGAGCACGTCCGCTGGTTCGACCGGCGGCCGCTGTTCGGACGACGCATCGTCGTGACCCGCTCGAGCGACCAGGCGAGCGAGCTCGTAGGACTGCTGGAGGAGCTCGGCGCCGAGACGATATCGATGCCCACGATTCGGGTTCTGCCGGCAGAGGATCCCGGCGCGATCGACAGCGCGTGCGACGAGGCCGAGACCTTCGACTGGATCGTGTTCACCAGCGTCAACGGCGTCGAGCATTTCATGACACGGTTTCTTGCGCGCCGTGACGTCCGGGATCTCAAGGGCGTTCGCCTCTGCGCCGTCGGCCCGGCGACCGCCGAAAGCCTCCAGCGCTACGGGATGCGAGTGGACGTGACTCCGGCTGAATTCCGTTCCGAGGGAGTCCTGGCGGCGCTCGGCGCCGCGGACGATCTCGATGGAAAACGCGTCCTGCTGCCGCGTGCACAGATTGCGCGGGAAGTGCTCGGCGACGAGCTGCGGAAGGCAGGAGCGGACGTCGTCGAGCTCACGACTTACCGGACCGAGCTCGGCGGCGACACCGGACAACGCGTCTATCGGATGCTGCTCGACCGGCAGATCGACGCGGTGACCTTCACGAGCGCATCGACGGTCCGCAACTTCGTCAGCATCATCGGCAGCGACCAGGCAGCAGACCTGCTGCGCGGGACCACGGTCGCGGCCATCGGTCCGGTCACGGCCGAGGCCGCCCAGCACCTGGGCATCAACGCCGCGGTCGTACCCGGCGAGTACACCATTCCAGCGCTCGTCGACGCGCTCGTGACCCACTTCAGACACAACCCCGATCCGGTGACGGTGACCTTATGACGACGACACATCTCCCACAGAGCACGGCGACCCAGGACAAGCGCACACACCTCGATCTCCGTCACCGCCCACGACGGCTGCGCCGTTCCGCGGCGATCCGCTCGCTGGTCCGTGAAACCCGATTGTCAGCCGACATGTTCATCTACCCGATGTTCGTCTGCAGCGGTGAGGGACAGCGGCGCGAGGTCGGCTCGATGCCGGGCGTCTTCCAGCTCTCGATCGATGAAGCCGTGCGCGAAGCGGCTGCCGCGAAAGCCGACGGCGTGCCGGGCGTACTGCTGTTCGGGCTGCCGGACGAAAAGGACGCGATCGGGTCGGCCGCCTACGACCCGGAAGCCCCCGTCCAGTCAGCGGTTCGGGCCATCAAGCGGGAGGTTCCCGAGCTGCTCGTCGTCACCGACGTCTGCCTGTGCGAGTACACCTCGCACGGCCATTGCGGAATCCTGGTGGAGCAGGAGATCACGAACGATACGACCGTCGAACAGCTCGTGCGCACGGCCCTCTCTCACGCCCTGGCGGGCGCGGACATCGTGGCCCCCTCCGACATGATGGACGGACGCGTCGGCCGGATAAGGGACGCGCTCGACCAACGCGGCTGCAGCCACGTCGGCATCATGTCCTATGCCGCGAAGTACTGCTCGGCGTTCTACGGACCCTTTCGCGAGGCGGCCGGCTCGACGCCGGCGTTCGGCGACCGCCGATCGCATCAGATGGATCCCGCCAACGCGCTCGAAGCGCTGCGGGAAGTGGAGCTCGACATCGAGGAGGGCGCCGACATCGTGATGGTGAAGCCGGCGATCCCGTATCTCGACGTCATCGCCCGCGTCAAAGCCGAGTTCGGCATGCCGACCGCCGCGTACCACGTCAGTGGCGAGTACGCGATGCTCAAGGCGGCGGCGCGAAACGGCTGGATCGACGAACCCCGCGCGATGATGGAAACCCTGACCGCAATTCGGCGCGCCGGCGCCGACATCATCATCACGTACTACGCCCGGGAGGTTGCGCGGGCGCTTTGACACGTGCCACGTTCTACGTGCTGCGTGCTCACGGGCTCTCACGTGCACGTGTCGACGTGCGACGTGCGACGTGCGACGCGCAGACGTGCCTCCGTGCGACGTGCGTACATGGGCAAGCGGCGCGGCACAGCTCGTACGAGCGCACAGAGCACACGCTGGTAGCATGAAAGCACGTCAGCCATAGCACGAGTGGCACGTGAGCGCGCGCACGTTGCACGTCGCACGAAGAGCACGTCGGCACGTGAGCACGTTGCACGTGAAGCACGTGAGCACGTAGGACGTAGCACGTAGCACGTTCAGGCGCGGTCCGTCATTCGCTTCGCAGTGCGGGCAACGGATCCCACTCCGATGCCGAGCGGGCCGGGAGGTAGCAAGCCCAGACGGCCGCGATCGTCAGGACGACCAGGGCCGCGGCGAGCGCTATCGGATCGGCAGCCACCGCGCCCGGGAGTACTGTTGCGATTGCTCTCATCATGATCATCGCGCCGAGCACTCCAGCAATCAGACCCGTTGCGATCAGGCGCCCGCCGTCGTTGAGCAGCAGAGTGCGCACGTCTTGTCTGGTAGCGCCGAGCGCCACGCGGACGGCGATCTCGCGGCGTCTCTGGGCGATGCCGTAGGCCATGACGCCGTAGATGCCGACCGCCGCGGTCGCCAGCGCGATCGCGCCGAGGACCGAGCCGGCGATGGCCGCGACGCGTGACGGCAGCATCCAGAGCGCCAGGACCTCGTCGAGCGGCTCGGCGTCGAATCGCAGCCGCGGGTCGATGCGCCTGGCCTCGGCTCTGAGCAGTGCCGCGAGCGCCCGCGCATCTCCGTCCGTTCGCACCAGCAGCCGCAGGTTGGGGGTCGCGGCGGCGCTGGCCGGCACGTACAGCGAGATGCCTTTCTCACGCCAGATCGAGGCATCCGCGGCGTCCCGGACGACGCCGACGATCGTGACCGGAACGGCGGCATCAGTGACGGTGACCCGGCGACCGAGCGCTTCCCCGCCTGGCCAGAACCGGCGCGCCAGCGCGGCGCTGATGATCGCCACTGGTGCGGCACCAGCTGTTTCCTCCTCACTGAAATCGCGCCCGGCGACGAACGAGATGCCGAGCGTGCGGAAGTATCCAGGAGTGATGGACGTGAACGTGCAGATGACCGGCTTGGCCGTGTCATGCCCTTCGGGCGTCAGGGCGACCCGCCTGATGCCACCGGTCAGCGGCACATGCGTGGTCAGGGCAACGTCACGCACCTCCGGGATCGCGCGGACGCGCACAATCAGCTGCCGATGGAGCTCCGCCGCGGATGCCTCGCCATATCCATGGCGAGGCAGATCCGCCGAGGTGTGAACGACGCCGGTCGGGACAAATCCGACATCGAGCGTGCGGGTCCGCTGCAGCGAGCGCGTCGCGAGCGCGGCCGCCGCGAGCAGCATCACGCAAACCGTGATCTGCACGACGACCAGCGCACGCCGGATGCGGGGTCCGCGAAGACTCAGTCCGAACAGCGATGCCTGATCGCGCAAGCCCGCCGCCACCGCGCGGGTCGAAGAATGCACCAGAGGCGCGAGCCCGAACGCCAGGCCGGCCAGCGCCGAAAGGACGAGCGTATAGGCGAATACCCGGACGTCCGGGGTGACGTCGAGAACCACGCGCGCCCAGCGGAACGGCAGCAGCGAAATGCCAATCGGATAGAGGGCACGCAGCGTCCAGGCGCTGAGGAGCAGCCCGGCAACGCCTCCAGCGGCCGCGAGGATCAGGCTCTCAGCCAGCAGGTGTCGCGCCATCCGCCACGCGCCGGCGCCAAGCGCGACCCGAATCGCGAGCTCACGCTGACGGACCGCCGCACGCGTCAGCACGAGGTTGGCGATATTCGCGCAGGCGATGATCAGCACGAGCCCCACAATCGCCAGCACCAGCCCGATGACTGGGCGCAGCTCGGGTCCGGCATGGAAGAACGTCGCAGGCACCACGGCCACTGCGCGAGGACGGTGTGCCGCCGACCCGGCGACGACGGCACGTGACGCGACCATCGATAGCGCGTCCTGCATCGCTCGCGGCCGGACGCCCGGCGCCAGGCGGCCGACGACGAGCAGCCAGTCGGCATCTGGATCGCGGAGCCGGTCGGGGCCGGGGCTCACGAGCTGCTGCGCCGACAGTGGCACCCAGAAATCCGGATCGAGCGGCTCCGTTCCCATGAAGGTCTCGGGACCCACGCCGATGACGTCGAACCGGTGTCCGTTGATCGTGGTCTGACGCCCGATTACGTCTCCCGCTCCACCGAAATCCCGGATCCACAGGGCGTGGCTGATGACCACCACGCGAGCGTCGCGATCGTGTTCCTCTGCCGCGGTAAAGGACCGTCCGAAAGACGGTTGAATGCCGAGCAGCGGGAAATACGAGGCGGACACCGCATACGCCAGCACTTCCCGCACGCCGTCCCTCTCCGCCGCCGTCACGGCGACAGGGATGTACGCGGCCAGACCGGCCAGCCCCGGCGAGCCTGGAGACCATGGAGAGGACGTTGAGAGGGTGCGGTAATCGGAATAGGAAAACAGATTCTGCCGTCGCCCGTCCGCATCGATCGGAAAGATGCGCACGACCGATGCGGCGTCCCGCACTGGCATCGGACGGAGGGCGAGCGAGTTCAGGAGAGTGAAGACGATGGTGTTGACGGCGATGGCCAGGGCGAGCGTCAGGATGGCGGTCACGGCAAAGGACGGCGCGCGGAGCAGCGCGCGTACCGCGTGTGTCAGATCCTGACGCACGTGCCTCCTAGCCGATGCCCACGACGATCAACGTCGCATCGTCGTCGAATTTTTCACCGGTGAACTGGTTGACGTCCGCGAGCAGGGCGTCCTTCATCGCGTCGATCGAATCGCGATGCGCGCGCAGGGCCGCGTCCTTCAGGCGATCCTCGCCGTATTCGTCGCCGGCGGGATTCCTGGCCTCGGTGATGCCGTCAGTGTAGAAGACCAGCCGATCGCCCGGACCAACCGGGAGTTCCGCCTGCTCGTAGTTGTTGTCCGGGAAGATGCCCAGGACCATCCCGCCTTCGCTCAGCAGCGCGGTCGAGCCGTCGGCGCGCACGAGCAGCGGCGGATTGTGCCCGGCGTTGGAGTACACGATGCGACGGGCATCCGGCTCGATGCGCGCGTAACAGAACGTGGCAAACCGGCCGCTTGCCATGTTGCGGCACAGCAACCGGTTGACATTGCCGCAGACCGACGACGGCGCCGAGGCCTCCTGCGCGAACGCACGCACGGCGGCCTGCAGGTTGGACATGAGCAGCGCCGCCGGCAGGCCCTTGCCCGCGATGTCCGCGATCGACACGCCGAGCGCACGGCCGAACGCGAGCGTATCGAAACAGTCGCCACCGACGCCGTAGGCCGGCTGCCAGGTGACGGCGACGTTGATCCCGCTCACTTGCGGCAGGGCGGTCGGGAGGAGACCGCGCTGAATCAGCCTCGCGTCCTCCAGCTCCCGCTGCTGCCGCTGGTCGCGCCGCCGCGCGGCCCGGGCGTCGGCAATCTCGCGCTCGAGGATCTCGAGCAGCGTGACGTCCTCCCACGGCTTCTGGACGAAGCTCTTGGCGCCGCGGCGCATCGCCTCCACGGCCGTATCGATGCTGCCCCACCCGGTCATGACGACGATCGGCAGCGCCGGATCCTGCGTCCGGACGCGCGGAATCAGCTCGAGGCCTTCGCGGCCGGAAGTCGTGTCCCGTGAATAGTTGAGGTCCATCAACAGGAGGTCGAACGGTTCCTCCCGGAGCCGCTCCATGATCCCGTCCGTCGAGCTGACGAACTGCGGCTCGTACCCCTCGCCGGTCAAGAGCCAGCGCAGGGCCTCGAGCACATCCGGCTGATCGTCGGCCACGAGCACACGGGCCGGAGTTGAATCGGTCGGCGAAGACATGGGATAGACCGTAAAGCTCTCGAACATGGCCGAGAGCGCAATGACCAAGACGCGTGCCGAGCCATGACGCCCGACGCGACGCGAATTGCTCGGAAATCCTGGGGTTTCTGATCCCGACCCGATATCGAACGGTCCCGCCTGTGCGACCGGCCGTCCCACTGACGCGACTCGCGGGACCGGCCGCCGCCGAACGCCGTCGTCACCCGGCGCGGAGTCGATTCTAATCATTGGATGCGGGTTTTCGCGGAATGCTCGAAGGATTTCGTCAGGTCCGCGGATTTCGCCGCGAGGCCGTCGATGGGAGAAATCCGCGGCGATCCGCGACTCGTCTCGCGCCGGCGCGCCGCGCGGTCCGCTCTTCGCATATATCTTAGTAGCGTTGCCCGATGCCAGAGACGACGCACGTCCGGGTGCTGATCGCCGACGATCAGCCGGATATCCTCAACGCGCTGCGGCTGCTGCTCCTCGACGAGGGGTTCGAGGTGGTCGAGGCTCGCTCGCCGGTCGAGGCGATCGAGCGAATCGAGGCGGCCGATTACGATCTCGCGATCCTCGATCTGAACTACACCCGGGACACCACTTCCGGCCAGGAAGGGCTCGACCTCCTCGAGCGGATCAAAGGGGCCGATCCCTCGCTGCCGGTGCTCGTCATGACGGCGTGGAGCAGCGTCGCCGGTGCGGTCGAGGCGATGCGCCGCGGCGCGCGCGACTACATCGAGAAGCCCTGGGAGGACGAACGGCTGCTCGCGACCGTGAGGACCCAGATCGATCTGCGTCGTGCCGTTCGACGGACGCATCGGCTGCAGGAAGCGCACTCGCGGCTGCATCGCCACGCGATGCCGGCCTTCATCGGGTCCTCGCGCGCGATCGCCGACGTGCGTCAGACCATCGATCGAATCGCGCCCTCCGACGCTGCCGTGCTGATCACCGGCGAGCACGGCACGGGCAAGGAAGTCGTCGCGACGTGGGTACACGCGCTGTCGGACCGCAAGTCGAAGGCGCTCGTCACGATGAATGCGGGCGGGCTGGCGGAGGGGATCGCGGAGAGCGAGTTGTTCGGCCACGTCAAGGGGGCGTTTACGGATGCCCGCTACGATCGCATCGGCTGCTTCGAGATGGCGGACGAGGGCACGCTCTTCCTCGACGAAATCGCGAACATGCCGGTGCGGCTGCAGGCCAAGCTGCTTCGAGTGCTGCAGACCGGCGAAGTGCAGCGGGTGGGGTCTTCCCGCCTCCGCTACGTCAACGCGCGTGTGCTGTCGGCGACCAACGCCGACCTCGCCGCCGAGATCGCCGCCGGCCGCTTTCGCGAGGATCTTCTCTACCGGCTCAACACGGTCGTCATTCACCTGCCTCCCCTGCGCGAGCGCCGCGAGGACATCGACGCCCTGGCCGGACATTTCCTGACCCATTACGCCGCCAGATATCGCAAACCGGTGGCGAGGTTCGACGAGTCGGCGCTGACGGCGCTGCGGACGCACGCGTGGCCCGGCAACGTCCGGGAGCTTGCGCACGTCGTCGAACGGGCAGTCCTGATGGCTGACCCGAGAGCCGCCTCCGTCGTCGCGCGCGATCTCGGGTTGCAGCCGCAGCGGGCGCCGGCCGACGTGACGCCACAGTCGCTCGAGGATGCCGAACGGGTCTTCATCGAGAAGGTGCTCGCGCAGCATGGCGGCGATGTCCGCCTGGCGGCGCAGCAGCTCGGCATGAGCCGCAGCGCGCTCTATCGGCGGTTGCAGCACTATGGCGTCAGGGAATAGGCGCGCCAGCGCGCACGCGCCGGCGGTCAGGCGCGTGCACCGCAACCTCGAACGGGCGGTCCTCCTCCTGACGTTGACGGCGGGACTGCCGGGCGGCGCGCTGCTCATCTACCTGCTGTGGCAGCAGGAATACAGCTTCGAGGTGCGCTGGACCGTCATCGCCGTGGTGGCGGCGGTCTGGATCGGATCGGCCGCGCTGGCCTTTCAGATGGTCACGCGCGTCCTCTTCCTGCAGGCCAATCTTCTCGGCGCTCTCCGTGAAGGGGACTACTCCATCCGCGGCACGGGCGCGGACGAGAACAGCGCCGTGCACCTGGTGATGCAGGAGATCAACGCGCTCGGCGACACTCTTCAGCGCCAGCGGACCGAGGCGGTCGAATCCACCAAACTCCTCCAGAGCGTGATGGCGGCGATTGACGTGGCGGTGTTCGCGGTCGACCCCGAGGGAAAGCTGGTGCTGGTCAATCCTGCGGCAGAGCGGCTGATCGGGCGGCCGGCATCGGCGCTCCTCGGGACCGAGGCGCAGCAGATGCGGCTGACCGCGTATCTGACCGGCGAGACGCCGCGGCTGATCGACAGGCCGTTCGGGCCGGAGAGCGGGCGGCTCGAGCTCCGCCGTTCGACTTTTCGCCGGGATGGGAAACCGCACCAGCTGCTGGTCTTCGCCGACCTGAGCCGGGCGCTGCGTGAAGAGGAGCAGCAGGCATGGCAGCGAATCGTCCGGGTGCTGTCGCACGAGATCAACAACTCGCTGACGCCGATCAAGTCGATCGCGCACAGCATCAAGCGCATGCTGTCGCGAGTGCCTGATCTGCCCCGCGCCGCGGAAATCCAGGACGGCCTGAACCTGATCGAGACGCGCTCGGGATCGCTCGGCCGCTTCCTGCGCGCCTACGCGCAACTCGCCCGGCTGCCAAAACCGCAGCAGCGCCCGGTCCAGATCTCCCCGATCGCGCATCGCGTCGCGGAGCTCGAGAACCGGCTCGCGGTCGCTGTCAAGGGCACCAGCGAGATCGAGGTCAACGCGGATCCGGATCAGATCGAGCAGCTGCTGATCAACATCGTCCGCAACGCGGTCGACGCGACGCTCGAAACGAGCGGCAGCGTCTGGATCGACTGGAAACAGGTGGATGGATCGCTGCAGCTGATCGTGGAAGACGAAGGCCCGGGTCTTCCGGATACGGCGAACCTCTTCGTGCCATTCTTCACGACGAAACCGGCAGGCTCGGGCATCGGCCTGGCGCTGAGCCGTCAGATCGCCGAAGCGCACGGCGGCACGCTGGCACTGGAAAACCGCTCGGAAGCCAAGGGGTGCCGCGCGGTCCTCAGGCTGCCGCTCAGTCCTGCGTGCACGTCGCACGTCCTGCGTGCAACGTCCTACGTGCGAACGTGCTTTCGTGCGACGTCCTACGTGCAAACGTGCTTTTCGTGCGACGTGCTCACGTGCGACGTCCTACGTGCGACGTGCGCACACAGCACGAAAAGCACGTGCGCACGTAGCACCCAGCACGAAGAGCACGTGCGCACCCAGCACGTAGCCCGCAGCACGTGACTATAATTCGTCCATGCGATCCCCCACTCCGCGCTCGGAGAAACTGTTCCTTTCGGCGGCCCGCATCCTGCCTGGCGGCGTGGATAGTCCGGTTCGTGCATTCAAAGCGGTTGGCGCGACGCCGATATTCATCGACCGCGGCCGGGGAGCGCATCTCGAGGACGTGGACGGCAACACCTACATCGACTACGTCATGTCCTGGGGTCCGCTGATGCACGGGCACGCGCCGAAAGGGCTCGTGAAGGCATTGACCGCGGCCGCCTCGCGCGGCACCAGCTTCGGGGCGCCGACCGAGCTCGAGACGCGGCTCGCTCAGCGAGTCGCGACGCTGATGCCCTCGATCGAACGGCTCCGGTTCGTGAGCTCGGGGACCGAGGCGACGATGAGCGCCGCCCGGGTGGCGCGGGCGTTCACCGGACGGGACAAGATCATCAAGTTCGAGGGGTGCTATCACGGGCATGCCGACGCGTTTCTGGTGAAGGCGGGGTCGGGAGCGATGACGCTCGGCACACCGACGAGCCCGGGCGTCCCCGCGAGCGCGGCCCGCGACACACTCGTGGCGCGCTACAACGACCTCGATTCGGTCGAGCGCCTGCTCGATCAGAACCATCGTGAAGTCGCAGCACTGTTCGTCGAGCCGATCGCGGGAAACATGGGCCTGGTGCCGCCGCGCGACGGATTCCTCAACGGCCTGCGCAAAATCTGCACGCGGGAGCGCGTGCTCCTGGTGTTCGATGAAGTGATCTCGGGCTTCCGCGCGTCGGCAGGCGGCGCGCAGCAGATCTTCGGCGTGAAACCGGATCTGACGTGCCTTGGCAAGATCATCGGTGGCGGGCTGCCGGTTGGCGCCTACGGCGGTCGAGCGGACGTCATGGAGCTCCTGGCGCCATCCGGACCCGTCTACCAGGCGGGGACCCTGTCCGGCAATCCCCTCGCCATGACCGCCGGGCTGTGGTGTCTGGAACACCTGTCGCCGCGCCTGTACAAGCACCTCGCCAGCCTTGGCGCCCGCCTGGCCGCTGGCCTCGCTGACGCCGCGCGAGCCGCGAACGTGCCGATGCAGGTGAACGCCTTCGGTTCTCTGCTCACGCCGTTCTTCACGTCGCGGCAGGTCCGCGATCATGCGTCGGCCGCAGCGTCGGACACCGCCGCCTATGCCAGCTTCTTTCGTGGACTGCTGACACGCGGCGTCTACGCCCCACCCTCACAGTTCGAAGCGTGGTTCATCTCCGGCGCACATTCCGAGAAGGATATCGACCGGACGGTGAAAGCCGCGAAGGACGTCCTGAAGAAACTGCGGAGTTGGTGAGATCAGGGGAGCCGAGGCTCCCCTGATCCGATCGCTGATCCCTGATCGCCGATCCCGACTATCGAATGTCCGGCGGCGAGTCGAGCCGGACGCGCAGGATGGTGCCCGGCGGAAGGTTGACGTCCTTGCCCTCGGTGGCAGCGATCGTTCCGCCGCCGCCGATCAACACGCCCAGCACCGCACCTTTCACGCCGCCGATGATACCGCCGATGATGCCGCCGATCGCCGAGCCGGCACCAATCCGGCCGACTTCACCGCGAATGCCTTCGCTCTCCAGCGCCTGGGTCACCGTTCCGCGCATCTGGTAACGCCGGCCCTTGACGGTGATTTCGTCGAACGCAACGGTCAACGAGCCTTTTCGATCGGTACGGGTCGCGGGATTCACGGAGCTCACGACGCCGCGCAGGATCGATCCGGCCGGAATCAAGACGTCATTGCCGCGGTACAGATCAGCAACCGTCGTCGCCTCGAATCGATCCTCGACCTGCGCAGTCGACGAGCTCAACGCGTTCTGCAGCCGGGCGTCGATCTCCGTGCCTTCCGGAATGATGGTGCGGCCGCTCGGCCGGCGATCATCCCGCCCCGTGTCGGAGACGCCGCCGCTCGTGCCGGATCCGTTGCCGGCGCCGCTGCCGCTGCCAGCACCACTCGAAATACCATCGCGGCTGGAGCCGCTCGAGCTCGACGAGGCCGTCTCTCCGCGGGCGCGAGATCGGATGTCCTGCACGCGATCGCGCAGTTCCGCGTACTCGGCGCGATTGACGGACCCTTCCTTGCGCAGCTTGACCTTCAGATAAGTGACCTCATCGCGGACATCGTCCAGTTCCGACTCCAACCGGGAAGCCCGCGACGAATCGGTCGATCGAAGCCGGGAGACCTCCGACCCCGCCTGAAACACCTGGTCCTGCAGCCGCTGAATATCGGTCGTGCTGACGGTCTGTTGTGCGGCGGCCACGCTCGCAATCGCCAGCAGTGCCACCGCCATGGCCGGTCGCAGCCTTGCCTGTGCAGTCATCTTTCTCTCCATCTCATTTGCCCCTCATCTGCCGCTGGTGTCCGCTAGAAAGGACGTCCCGCGGGCATATCCAGTCGTCAGTGCAAGATCCGTTGCGCCCCGAGCTCATCCTTTGAGAACCTCGAATCTCACACATTCCATGCGGTTTACTCGATCCACCTGTTTTTGACCCGGCTCGACAGGGCAGATGCCTTAAGTTCAGCCTTGTTAGCCCGTTGGTATCATTGAGAATCCATGACGCTCGTCAGGCTCCACAAGACCATCGGCGTGCGGGTCGGCGCGGTTCAGGTCGGCGGAGGCGCACCCATCGTCGTGCAGTCGATGACGATGACGGACACGGCGGATGCGGCGGCAACCGCCAGCCAGTGCATTGAACTGGCCGAAGCCGGATCCGAGATGGTCAGGGTCACGGTCAATCTCCCCCAGGCCGCCGAGGCCGTTCCCGAGATCAAGCGCCGCATGCTCGACGCGGGAGTCGCCGCTCCTCTTATCGGCGACTTTCATTACAACGGCCACCTGCTTCTGACTCGCTATCCCGAATGCGCCAGGGCGCTCGACAAGTACCGCATCAATCCCGGCAACGTCGGCACGGGCAGGCGGCGGGACGAACAGTTCGCGACGATTTGCGCGGTCGCGCGTGACAACGGCAAACCCGTCCGCATCGGCGTGAACGGCGGCTCGCTGAACCAGGAGCTCGTCGTCGCGAAGATGCAGGAGAACACCGACCGCGACCGCGGGTTGACCTCCGAGGAAGTCATCAACGAGTGCATGGTCCTGTCGGCGGTGCAATCCACCGAGCTGGCGCTGGAGTCAGGCCTGCGCCGCGACCAGATCATCATCTCGTGCAAGACGTCGCGCCCCCGCGATCTGATTGCGGTCTATCGCGAGCTCGCGCGACGCACCGATCAGCCGCTGCATCTCGGACTGACCGAAGCCGGCATGGGCATGAAGGGGCTGATCTGGTCCGCGGCCTCGATGGGCGTGCTGTTGAACGAAGGCATCGGCGACACGATTCGCGTGTCGCTGACGCCGCGTCCCGGAGGCGATCGCCGCGAGGAAGTCTATGCCGCGTGCGAGCTCCTGCAGTCGCTCGGGCTGCGCGCGTTCTCGCCGAGCGTCACCGCCTGTCCGGGCTGCGGCCGCACCACGAGCACGACCTTCCAGGAGCTCGCCGAACGGACGCAGAATTACATTCGGGAACGGATGCCCGAATGGAAGACGCAGTACCGAAGGAGTGGAGGCCATGACCCTCGCGGTCATGGGCTGCGTCGTCAACGGTCCCGGCGAATCGAAGGCCGCCAACATCGGAATCAGCCTTCCCGGGACGGGTGAGTCACCGAATTGCCCCGTCTACATCGACGGCGAGCACCACACGACGCTCCGCGGCACGTACGACGAGCTGGCTGCGGCGTTCAAGGAGCTCGTCGACACCTACATCGACACGAAGTATCCGCGGAAAGTCCGGGCCAATCCTTAATCCCTGATCCCTGATCCTGGATCCCAATCCGCATCCGGATCCCGATCCGGATCCGGATGGGGATTCCGGATCAGGGATTGTGGATTTGGATTGAATCCTCCTGACGGAACCTGGAGCAAAGCGAGTACCGCGTGAATGCGCCGCCACCAGACGACGGCTAGGGCGACGCCGCAGATGATCAACCCCAGCGAAAGGCCCCACCACAAGCCGATCACGCCGAGGCCCGCGTGAAATGCCAGGATGTAGGCGACCGGAAGGCCGAGGGCCCAATGGGCCGCCAGGTTCCACAGCATCGGTGTGCGGGTATCTCCGAGGCCGCGAAGAATACCGGTGCCAACGCCCTGGATGCCGTCGAACAACTGAAAGATGGCGGCAACGCCGAGCAGCGTGACGCCGATCTGAAGAACGGCGCGATCCGAGGTGAACGCGGCGATCAAGGGCCTGGGAAAAAGCACGAAGACGGCCGCGGCGCAGGTCATGAAGCACGCCCCGAAGAAGAGCGCGGTCCAGCCCGCCCGCGCGGCGCCAGGGCCGTCGCGCGCCCCGATCGCATGACCGACGCGAACGGCGCCGGCCGAGGCGATTCCCAGCGGAACCATGAACGTGAACCCGGCAAGGTTCAGGGCGATCTGGTGCGCCGCGAGCGCCGCGGGGGGCAACCGCCCGGCGAGCGCGGAAGCCGCCGCGAACACTCCCACTTCGAGCGTCAACTGCAGCGCCGCGGGATAGCCGAGCACGATCAGCTGCCGCATCCGCTCGAGCTCGATGCCGAACGGGGTCTCGAACAGTCCCGGGCGGCGTCCCCGCTCGCGCTGAACGATGACCACCAGCAGGAAGCCCGCCATGACGATGCGCGAGAAGACCGTCGCCCACGCGGCGCCGGCGACGCCGAGCGCGGGCGCGCCGAACCGGCCGAAGATCAGGATCCAGTTGACGATCACGTTCACGACATTCGCAATCACGAGCGCGGTCATCACCGGGCGGACCGAACCCATGCCCTGCAGATACCGGCGGAAGCAGAAATACAGGAGCAGTGGCGTCACGCTCCACGCGACGACGTCCACGTAGGGTCGCGTCAAGCGCAGGACCTCTGGATCCATGCCCCACGCATCGAGAGACGAGCTGAGCAGGAACAGCAACGCCGTCACCGGAACCGAGAGGACGAGGCTCAGCGCGATGCCATGAAAGAGCCATCGGTGACATTCATCGAGACGGCGGGCGCCGAAGGCCTGCGATACCAGCGTGTCCATCCCGAGCAGCATTCCGAGCGAGAACACCGCAACCGCGTTGAACACCGCCGTTCCAATGCCTACGGCGCCGATCGCTTCGGCGCTCAGCCCGCCCACCATCAGCGTGTCAACCATGCCCATGGTGATCCAGCCGAGCTCCGCCACGACGACCGGAGCCGCGAGCATGAGCATCGGCCGGAACTCGGCGCGCAGGTTGGTGAACGACGGGCGCATGTGGAGGTTCGATTGTGTCACGCTCGACCGGGGGCCGCGGTCGAAGCGGGGTGCGTGCGGGGCCTGACGGTCAGCGCGCCTTGAAGCGGCGTGCGTTCATCTCGACGAGGCGGCGGAGCTCTACGAGCGGCTCGGGGTTGTCGTCGACCTGCAGGCGGAGGACGACGTCGTTGTTCAGCCAGACGCCGCCGCTCTTCTTCACGATGAGCATCGCCGCGGATTGCTTGCCGCGAGTATCGCCGCCGGCCTCCTGACCGGCGTCGAGCGCCGCCATCAGCCGCAGCGACAGGTGGCCGGTGGACTTCTCGAACGCGGCGACCATCCGGGTGACCACGGCTTCGCCGGCGAGGATGTTGCCCTGCGCGGTGCAGAGCGTCCCGCCTTTGTGTCCCGCCCACGCGTTCGCCTTCGGGCCGGTGAACGCGGCATAGTTGCCTTTCGCGTCCATCACCGCGAACTGTCGCCCCTCCTTCGGCCAGGGACGGCCGCTCAATCCAGGATCCGGATCGCTGTCCCAGATCGCCTTGACGATCGCCTCCGGCTTCAACCCGCTGCGCAGCAGCGCGAGCGCCTTCGGACCGTAGCTGACATCGACGATGGCCTGGGTTGCGACGACGCCAACTTCGGCTTCCGCCCACAGCACGCCGTTCCCGACGGAGAACACGCGCGATTGAACGGCGCCGCCGACCTCGCCGGTTGCGGCGTCGTAGCCAAGAATGGAAAACGTGGCCGGATAGTCTTCGGGCTGCTGGGCTCGAGGAATGCTCGCGGCAACGAGCACGAACAAGGCGGCGACACGGAGGACGCGTTTCATTCGCCCGGGAGCGCGCTTACCGCCAGGGCATCAGGCGCTGGAAGAACTGGATGCGCGTGAGGTCGTTGTAGATGACCGTCACCATCAGCATCAGCAGCAGCACGAACCCGGCGAGGAGCATCTTCTCCTTGACCTTCATGCTGAAGTCCCGGCGCGACAGTCCCTCGAGCGCCAGGATCATGATGTGCCCGCCGTCCAGGACCGGCACCGGCGCCAGGTTCAGCAATCCGAGGTTGAGGCTGATCATCGCCAGCAGGCTGAAGAGCTGAATCCAGCCGGCCTCCGCGGCGTCACCCGAGAGGTCCGCGATCGCCAGAGGTCCCATCAACTGTTTGACCGGCGTGTCGCGGGTGAACAGCCCCGCCAGCGTCTGCACGATCAGGCGCGCCCACTCCCAGTTCTTCTGCGCGCTCAGTACCGATCGCCTCGCCGAAGTCGGGCTTCACGGTGCGGAATTCCCAGGGGATGATCGTGGCGCCGATGCGCGCCGTGTCGCCGTACTTCCTCGGCACGACCGTGATGGTCTGCTGCTGCCCATCCCTGAGGATGTGAAACGCCAGCGGCTTTTCTTCATGGGCGCGAATCAGCTGAATGACGCGCGGCTGCTGAATCGGCTTCTCGTCGTTGACCCCGAGAATGATGTCATTGGCACGAAGGCCAGCCTCCTGCGCCGGCTCGCCGGGATTGACGTCCTTGATCTGCGGCCGGACGGCCGGCTCGAGGCCGACGTAGCCCATCTGGTACTTGCCCATCGCGGTCGGCACGAGCGACTGCTCGATGCGCTTGCCGTCGCGCTCGATCGTGAGGCGCAGCTCGCGGCCAGCCTTGGGAATGATCTGCATCGAGAACTCTTCCCAGGTGTCGGTCGGCACGCCCTCGACGGCGACAACCCGATCGCCGGGCTGAATGCCGGTCTTGGCCGCGACCGAGTCTGGCGCGACGGTGCCGACAACCATCGGCTGCGCCTCGAATGCCGGTTCGTCCGCGCCCTGATACAGCACGAACGTCATCACCACGAGCGCGAGCACGATGTTCATCACCGGGCCCATGATCAGGACCTGGAATCGCTGCCACTTGGACTTGGACAGGAACTCGTCGGGGGCGCCGGTGCGGGCGTCCTCCGGGTTCTCTCCGGCCATCTTCACGTAGCCGCCGAGCGGAATGGCGCTGATGGCGTATTCGGTGTCGCCGCGCCGGAAGGACAAGAGCTTCGGGCCAAACCCGAGTGAGAACGTCAGTACCCGGACGCCGTTGCGCCGGGCCATCACGAAGTGACCGAGTTCGTGTACGAAAATCAGTACGCCGAGAACGAAAATGAAGGCGAGGATAGTAGTCAAGCTGACAAACCCCTGTTGCTACAAGACCTTAGATTGTAACTCGCCGGCGTGGGTGGCCGCGAATCTGCGCGCGTCGCGATCAACGGCGCGGACATCCTCCAGGTCGCGCACATCGCGGGACTCGTGCGCTTCGAACCGGTCCATTGCCGCCGCGATGACCTCGGGGATCGCGGTAAACGTAAGTTTCCCTTCGAGGAACGCCGGCACGGCGATCTCGTTGGCCGCATTCAAGACGATCGGCAACCCGGCGCTTCCGGCCAGCGCGCGAAACGCGAGATCCAGACATGGAAACCGTGCCGTATCAGCGGGTTCGAACGTGAGCGCGCCGCACTGGCTCAGGTTCAGCGGCGGCAGAATGGCCTGCCATCGCTCCGGATAGGCGAGCGCGTACTGGATCGGCAGCCGCATGTCGGTCACGCCCAGCTGAGCAAGGATTGAGCCGTCCACGAACTCGACCATCGAATGGACGATCGACTGCGGATGGACGACGACCGAGATGCGCTCCGGCGGCAGGTCGAACAGCCATCGCGCCTCGATGACCTCCAACCCCTTGTTCATCAGCGTCGCCGAGTCGATCGTGATCTTCGGCCCCATGTTCCACGTCGGATGCCGGAGCGCATCGTCTGGCGTGACGGTGCGGAGGGCCGCGGCCGACAACCCGCGGAACGGGCCGCCTGACGCGGTCAGGATGAGACGCCGCACCTCGTGCAGCGGGCGGCCGTTCAGGCACTGGTGAATCGCGTTGTGCTCGCTGTCGACCGGCAGCACCTCCACGCCACGCGCGCGTGCGCGTTCCATCACGAGGCGTCCCGCCATCACCAGGACTTCCTTGTTCGCGAGGGCGATGCGTTTCCCGGCGTCGATTGCCGCGAGGACCGCGTCGAGGCTCGCCGTGCCGGAGGACGCGAAGAGGACGGTGTCGACATCGGGGTGCGTGGCGACGGCGACGAGACCCGGTGGGCCGCTCTCCGCGGCCGCCGGCCGCGCGATTCCACGCCGGCCGATCTCGGCGCCGAGCGCCGCCAGCGCGGTGTCCGAAGACATGGCGACGGCCGCGGGCCGATGCCGCTCGATCTGATCGGCGAAGCGCGCGACGTTCTCACCCGCGGCGAGCGCGACGATGCGCAGGCGATCCGGATGAGCCTCGACGACCGCGAGCGTGCTGCAGCCAATCGAGCCGGTCGATCCGACAACGGCGATGCGATTCATCAGACCTGGAGGTAGCGCACGAAAAGATAGTAGGCCGGGCCCGCAAAGAGCCAGCTGTCGATCCGATCGAGTATGCCGCCGTGTCCCGGGATGAGCGCGGACGAATCCTTCACACCGGCGCTCCGCTTCAGGAGCGACTCGAAGAGATCTCCGACGATCCCCAGCGTCACGACCGCGACCGCGGCAAGCGCGAGCGGCCCGGCCGGCGCGGCGGGAAACACGTAGCGCCCGCCGAGCACCATCGCCAGCGATCCGAACAGGACGCCGCCAATTGCCCCTTCCCGGGTCTTCTTCGGACTGATCGCCGGCGCCAGTGGCGCCCGGCCGAGCGCACGGCCCGTGTAGTACTGCGCGGAGTCGCTGACCACGATGGTGATCACCAGGAGAATGACCGCCTCCCGCCCTCCGATCGTCCTGACGGCGGCGATCGCCCCGAGCGGAAGCCCGATGTAGAGCACGGCAAACAGCGAGGCCGCGGTGCTCGACAGTGCGTGGGGACCCGGCTCGCTGGTGATGACGGCGATGGCGCCGGCGAGTACCGAGGGCGATCAGGATGACGGCGTCGAGCGGAAACACACCCGAGCCCAGCGCGGCGCACGCGGCGATCACGAACGCGGACGTGATCCGCGGAACCCTGGCGCCCAGCGCGGCAGCGAGCCGGCTGTACTCGATTGTCGCGAGCTCGGCCGCAACGATCGCGAGCAGAAGGGTCGCGAGGGGCGGGAGGAACCAGATGACGGCAAGGACCGCCGGGAGAAGGATCAGCGCGGTAAGAAGCCGGATCATCTTCCGGCGACTGCCGGCTCGGTGATGCCACCGTAGCGCCGGTCGCGCTTCTGGTACGCGAGGATGGCTTCGAGCAGGTGCCGATTGCGGAAGTCCGGCCACAGAGTGTCGGTCACCCAGATTTCCGCATATGCGATCTGCCAGAGCAGGAAATTGCTGACCCGCAGCTCGCCGCTGGTGCGAATCAGCAGGTCGGGATCCGGCTGGCCGGCAGTGTAGAGGAACCCGGCGAACCGCTGCTCGTCAATCTCATCCGCCGAGACGCCGGCGTCAACGAGCCGCTTCACCGCTTCGACGATCTCGGCGCGCCCCCCGTAGTTCAGCGCGATGTTGAACAGCATGCCGGTATTGACCGCCGTGTTTTCCTCGGCCCGCGCCAGCTCCGATCGGATGTCGGGCGCGAGATCCTCGGCGCGGCCGATCACGCGAAACCGGATGTTGTTGCGGAGCAGGGTGTTCAGCTCGAGCCGCAGGTAACGCTTCAGCAGCATCATCAGGGTCGAGACTTCGGAGGCCGGCCGCTTCCAGTTCTCGATCGAGAACGCATACAGCGTGAGCACCCTGATGCCGAGGCGCGCGGAGCCTTCGACGACTTCGCGGACCGATTCGATCCCGGCCCGGTGCCCTTCCACGCGCGGGAGATGCCGCTGTGCAGCCCAGCGGCCGTTGCCGTCCATGATCACTGCCAGATGCGTGGGGAGACGGCTGAAGTCGACCTGCCTCGCCAGACCCTCCTCGGCGGAGCCGGCGGGAACAACGGAGAGGATGTCTTCGAGCGCCATGCGGAAACCTCGATGATACAGGATTCCCCAGCATCGGCGGCGGAATCCCCGAGCCTGTTCGCGGCTACTTTGGATTATAAAGCTTATGCGCTCAATACGCTATGTGGGTCAGGAACAGGCCCTGCGGCGGGGCGGTCGGCCCGGCCTGCGATCGATCGCGCGACTCGAGCACGGTGAGCATCCGCCACGGGTCCCAGCGTCCGACACCCACTTCGACGAGGGTCCCGACGATGTTGCGGACCATGTGGCGGAGGAAGCCGTCGCCGGTGATCCGGATGACGAGGGGCAGATCGAATCCGGCGCCATCCTCGACCTCGAGCGCATGAATGGTCCGGGTCGTCGTCGCCGCGCTCGAGCCGGCGCCCTGGAAGCCGGCGAAGTCATGCATGCCGACGAGCGGACCGGCCGCGGCACGCATCGCCTCGAGGTCGAGCGGCTGGGACACGTGCCAGGCGTAGCGCTGGAGGAACGGTGAGACGATCGCCGCGTTCACGATGCGGTATTCATACGTCTTCGCATGGGCGCTGAATCGCGCGTGGAACTCCGCCTCGACTTCCTCGATCGAGAGCACGCGAACGTCGGCAGGCAGCACGGCATTCAGGGCGCGGAGCAGCGTCGGCTCGACGAGCTCGCTCCAGATCGTGACGCTGGCCACCTGCCCGAGCGCATGAACACCGGCGTCGGTGCGGCCCGCGCCGTGCACGGTGACGGCGGTGCCTTCGATCGGCGCGAGCGCGTCTTCCAGCACACCCTGAATCGAGACGCCATTCGGCTGGCGCTGCCAGCCGACGAAGTCGGTGCCGTCGTACTGGAGCGTCAGCTTGAGGGTTCGCATTACCACGTGCGGCGTGCCACGTGCTCACCTACGTGCTGCCGTGCAACGTCCCACGTGCTCACGTGCATCGTGCTGACGTGCTGCGTGCGTACGTGCTTCTCATGCTCACGTGCTTTGTGCTCACGTCTGGCACACTCACGCTCGCGAGCCTGGCTTGACCACCGGCTTGCCTTCGGCGCACAGCGGGCAGGTGGCCGGGTCGTAGGTCGGCACGTCGAGCTGCACGAGGGCCTGCAGGGGGAGGTTCAGGCGCGCCGGATCCCTGCCGCGATCGACGATGGCGGCGGCGCCGACGACCTGGGCGCCGGCGGCGTGCGCGACAGCGGCGGTTTCGCGCGTCGAGCCGCCGGTGGTGAGCACATCCTCGACGACCAGCACGCGATCGCTGGGCATCAGTGTGAAGCCGCGGCGGAGGGTCAGCGCGCCCTCCTGCCGCTCGGCGAACAGCGCGCGCACCCCGAGCGCGCGCGCGACTTCCTGGCCGATGACGATCCCGCCGAGAGCGGGCGACAACACCGCCGTCGGCTGCAGATGCTTCGTGCGCTCGGCGAGCGCCGCCCCCAGCGCCTCCGCGAGCTCGGGGTATGGAGCACGAGGGCGCTCTGCATGTAGCGGTCGCTGTGCAGGCCCGACGTCAGCCGGAAGTGCCCTTCGAGCAGCGCGCCGGAGCGCCGGAACAGATCGAGAACATCCTGCTGGTTCATGCGAGCCGCAGTCTACCGCACGAGGGGAGGAAGGAGTAATGGCGCCCGAGAGAGGGAGAAGCAACAGGAAGAGGCAACAGAAGGACGGGAGGAAGGGAGTAGGATTCTGAATCGCTTCGGCGGCGACGACAGGCCGCGAGGGAACGGAGACGCGCATGAAAGACTTCACCCCACACACGATCGAGCTCGACACGGCGAAGGTGCAGTTCCTCGAAGAGATCACCAACACCTACGCGCTGCCGGACGCCGGCAAAGCGATCCGATGCCTGATCAACTACGCCCGTGAGAACCCCGACAAGCTGGATGAGATCTTCGGCGAAGTCAGGTGCCAGGACTGTTGATCGCGAGCGAGCCCGGTCCGTTGCGGCTGGCGGGATCAGTGAAGGAAACGGCCAGCGGCCTCGCGTATGCGCTGACGCCCACGACAATTCGCGCGGCCGGCCGGGTATGCCAGCATCGGCGGCTCCGATAGCTCGGCAATCGGCACGACGCAGCTGGCCCTCAATACCTGGACGCACCTCGCGCTGAGCTACGACGGCACGACGCTGCGGCTGTATGTGAACGGCACACAGGTCGGCACCCGCGCCATCACCGGGTCGATGGCGACCTCGTCCAACCCGTTGCGCATCGGCGGGAACGTGCCGTGGGGTGAGTACTTCAGCGGCCTGATCGATGACGTGCGCATCCACAATCGCGCACTGTCGGCCGCCGAGATTCAATCGATGATGACGCAGCCGGTGAATTGACGCTTCGCCGGTCAAGTCACAAGGCGCAAGAACAAGTGGCAACGTCGCGGACGTTGCCCCTTGCGCCTTGATACTTGCCACTTGCGATTAATCCGTCGCAGCGCCGTTCCTGCCTCGCAGATTCGTTTCGAACAACTTGAGGATCCGCTTGTATTCGTCTGCCCAGCTCGACTCCTCCGTGAACCCGTGGGGCTCGACCGGATAGACCGCGAGCTCCCAGTTCTCCTTCCGCAGCTCGATCAGCCGCTGCGCGAGCCGCACCGAGTCCTGGAAGTGCACGTTCGTGTCGACCATGCCGTGACAGATCAGCAGTGCGCCCTTGAGTCCTTCGGCGAAGTAGATCGGTGAGCTCTTGCGATAGGCTTCGGCGTCGCGCTGCGGGATGTTCAGGATGTTCGACGTGTAGCCGTGGTTGTAATGCGCCCAGTCGGTGACCGGCCGGAGCGCGGCTCCCGCCGCGAAGACATCGGGTGTCGTGAACATCGCCATCAGGGTGATGAACCCGCCGTAGCTGCCGCCATACACGCCAATCCGCCGGGCGTTCACCTGCTCCTTCGCGACCAGATACCTGGCGCCGTCGACGATGTCCTCGAGATCCTTGCCGCCCATGTGCCGATAGATGGCCGTACGCCAGTCGCGGCCGTAGCCGGCGCTCGCGCGGTAGTCGACGTCGAGCACGACGTAGCCGCGGGACGCCAGCAGGTTGTGGAACATGTATTCGCGGAAGTAGGTCGACCAGTAGCGATGGGCGTTCTGCAGGTAGCCCGCGCCGTGCACGAACACCGCCGCCGGACGCGACGGATCGCGGCGCGCGCCGATCATTTCCGGCGTGAAGAGACGCGCATACACGTCGACACCGTCACGCGCCTTGAACGTGATGACCTTCGGATCGATCCAGTTGAACCCGCGCCACTCTGCCGTCGGCGTCGTGGTGATCTGTGAAGCCGCCGCGCCCGGCCGGTTCGGCATCAGATGGACCTCGGGCGGTTTGTTGCTGTACGAGTGCACCAGGGCCAGCATTCCATCGTCCGGCGAGACCGTCGCATCGTTCGCGCCGCTCATCGTCGTCAACCGCGTCGCCTGTCCGCCGTCGATCGGCAGCGAGTAGACATGACGCTCGCCCGGGTGCACCTCGCTCGTCGTGATGTAGAACTTCTTGCCGTCGCGCGCGATCTCCGCCGACGTGACCTCCCATTTGCCGGTGGTCAACTGTTGCGGCTTCGCCGCGTCCGTCGAGACGTCGAGCGTATAGAGGTGCATCCAGCCATCACGCTCCGACAGAAAGGCGATCCGGCGGTTGTCGGGCAGGAATTCGATGGTCGTGCCGCCGAAGCCGGCCTCACGCACCCACGCTTCATCGCGGAGGACGTCGATGACCTTCGTCCTGCCACTCTCCGGCTCGAGCGTCACGAACCAGCGATCCTTGTTGTCCGCCGACCTCGCACCGGCGACGACGTGACGGCCGTCCACTGAAACGACCGGCATCGACCACCGGATCTCGCGTTCCGCCCGGCGTCCTGGCGCGGGCGTGTCGCCAGACGGCTTCTCGGCAGGCGACGGTTTGGCCTTGTCGGCGTCGGCGTCGGCGACCGGCGGCGCGAAGCTGGCGTCGGCCCACACGGACTTGCCGGCCCTGACATCGAGGATGGCGAGCAGGCGCCGATCCTGTGAGTCACCGACGTTCGTGCGCGCCGGAATGTCTTCCGTGTAGCCGCTCTCGGTGACGTAGTTCGGGACGATCGTGCTCTTCGCGCCGACAGGACGCTCGGCGACCAGGATGAAGACGTGTGATTCGTCGGGCGAGAGCATCAGGTCCGTCGCGGTCTGCCGATCCTGGAGCTCGAATGCCGGCAGCTTGTCCTTCTTGGCCTTCGCGTCCGCTCTGTCCTTCTGCTCCTTCTGCTGTCGCAGGTATTCGATCAGCTTCTGTTCCTCCTCGCGGATGAACTTCTGGCTGTCGGTCAGTCTCGGCTCGGCCCGCTTCGGCGCGACGTCGGTCAGCTGCGTGACGACCGACGGTCCCCCCAGCGCGTCTCCGGCGACCGGGACGATGAACAGGTTGCCGTCGCGGACGTAGGTCACGTGGGTATCGTTGCGCGCCCAGCGGGCATTCGATTCGGCCCCGGTCGTGCGCGTCACCTGGATCCGCTTGCCGGTTGTGTCGTGAATTACCACGTCCCCGCCGTCGATGGAGAGGAATCGTTTGTACGCCTTGTCCCACCGGCCGTTGGCTGCCGGCGCGTTCTTGACCTCGTCGTCCGCAAGCTTGCGCGGCTCACCGCCGTCGCGGCTGACGACATAGGTCGACGCTTCCTTTTCGCCCGGCTTGCGCCACTCGAAATAGAGCTTCTCGGAGTCGGCGGACCATCGCAGGGCCGTCGGCGGCCAGCCGACGAGATTCGGCCCGCGCATGATGCTGTCAATCGTCAGCTGCAGGCGGGCGCCGTTGCCGGCGGAGGCCCCTCGCTGGGCGCTGGTCGGCGCCAGGGCCGGACCGAGGAGTAACACCAGGACACACACAGCACGAAATGCGCGCATGACCGTCTAATCCTTAGTTCAGGGGCAGGGTTTCAGGGTCTGGCGAAGCACGGCCGTTCGGAGCCGTTCCTGGACCGTGATGGTACAGCCCCGAGCCCGGTTCTTGCTACCTGCAGGTCATTACTCTTTCGATACTGGTTGTTGGAGACACGTGCAATGCATTTGAAGACAAGATTTTCGGCCCTCTCGACTACTCTCGCGGCAGCCGGCCTTCTGGCCGCCATGTTCGGTTCCGGCCGCCCGGTGTTCGCTTCCGAACAGGCCGCCAGACAGCAACCGGCCCCTGTGAATCCATTGCCGGCGCAGGCTGCGACCGGGCCCGTGATGCGGCTGACGGCGGATGAAGCCGTCAGGCTGGCGATGGAGAACAACCTCGGGATCCAGGCCGAGCGGATGAATCCACAGATCAGCACGCTGGACGTCTCGCAGGCACGCGCGGTCTACGCACCGGTCTTCTTCACTACGTTCAACACGCGCAGCAGCACCCAGCCGCCGAGCAGCTTCATCACCGGCGGCAGCTTGATTCTGACCAACGAGAGCTACAGCCAGGTCGGCGGGCTTCAACAGTTCGTGCCGTGGGGCGGCGGCCAGTACACGCTCTCGATCGATGGGTCGAAGGCGACGACGAACGCGACCGACAGCCGGTTCAACCCGCAGCTGTCGAGCAACCTCAACGCCAGCTTCGTGCAGCCGCTGCTGCGGAACTTCAAGTTCGACGCGAACCGGCAGCAGATCGAAACCAGCAAGAACAACGAGATCATCGCCGACCTCGGTCTGCGCGAACGGATCGCGATTACGACGCAAGCGGTGCGCAACGCCTACTTCGATCTGATCGGGGCCATCGAAGGCCAGAAAGTCGCGCGTCAGTCGCTCGACCTGGCGCTCGAATCGCTGAAGAACAACAACACGCGCGTCGAAGTCGGCATGATGGCGCCGATCGACATCATCGAGGCGGAAGCGGAGGTCGCGGCCAACGAGGAGAACCTGATCAACGCGGACGCCCGCATCAAGACGGTCGAGGACAGGCTGCGGGCGCTGATCCTGAATCGCGCCACGCCGGATTTCTGGATCCTGCGTCTGGAACCGACCGATGCGCCTTCGATGACGCCGATTGCGATCGACGTCGAAGGGGCGATCGCGAACGCGCTCGCGAACCGCACAGATATCGCGCGGGTGAAGAAGGAGCTGGAGAACACAGACCTGGGGATCAAGCTCGGACGGAACCAGCAGCTGCCCGGACTCGACGTCACGGCGAACTACAACGTCATCGGCGTCGCCGGCACGCAGTTCGTGTTCGGTCAGGGGTTCCCGCCGCCGGTCGAGAGCCAGTCGCAGCGCGCCTTCGGCCAGGCGCTGCAAGACGTGTTCGGCCAGGACTTCCGGACGTGGAGCGTGCGCCTGAACTTCAACTACCCGATCGGCACGAGCACGGCGGAAGCGAACCTGGCGTCCTCCCGCCTGGAGCGCCAGCGGGGGTCGGTGCAGCTGCAAGAACTGGAGCTCATCATTTCGACGACGGTGCGCGACGCCGCGCGCCAGGTCGAGACCAACCTGCGCCGCGTCGAAGCCACGCGCAAGGCCCGCGACCGCGCCGAGCAGCGGCTCGCCGCGCAGGAGAAGCGGATGACCGTCGGCATGTCCACCACTTTCGAGCTGGTCCAGGCCCAGCGCGACCTCGCGCGGCAGCGGCAGAATGAGGTCAACGCGGTGATCGATTACAACCGGTCGATCATCGGGTTCGAGACGATTCAGATCTCGCCGGCGGCGCGGTAGGCACGCGTCGGTCTCGCGTTCCGGGAACGCAACAGGAGCCGGCAGCCCGCGAGGCTGCCGGCTCCTTTTCGTTTTCCTGTACCCTGCTAGTACACTGCCGTCCTGTGACGAAACTGACCGTCACGGTCATCACGCACAACGAACGCTCCCATATCGCCGCCGCGCTCGCTTCGGTCTCCTGGGCCGACGAGATCATCGTCGTCGATTCGCGCAGTACGGACGGCACGATCGACATCGCGCGCCAGCATGCGACGCGGGTCGAGGAACGCGACTGGGCCGGCTACGGGGCGCAGAAGAATTACGCGGCGGATCAAGCCTCGAACGACTGGATCCTCTCGATCGACGCCGACGAGCGCGTCACGCCGGAACTGGCCGAAGAGATTCGCGCCGTCATGAGCCGCGGCCCGGTCGCGCCCGGCTATCTCATGACCCGCGTGGCGCACTATCTCGGCCGCTGGATTCGCAGCACGGACTGGTATCCGGACTATCACCTGCGGCTCTACGACCGCCGGGCGGCGCGATGGAGCGAGCGGCGGGTGCACGAATCGGTCGAAGTGGACGGCCGGCCCAAAGGCGACAAGCGCCTGCCGCGGCTGCGCGGCGAACTGCTCCACTACCCCTACCGGGACATGTCCGATCACCTGCGCAAGATCGACACCTATACGACGCTCGCGGCGCAGGAGTGGGATGCGGAAGGCAAGCGGGGCACGGCGTGGCAGGCGCTGGTCTACCCGCGCCTGGCGTTCTTCCGCAACTACATCCTGAGGCGGGGGTTCCGCGACGGGCGGACGGGTCTGCTCGTGTCGCTGCTGAACTCGTATTACGTGTTCCTGAAATACGCCAAGCTGATGGAACTGCAGCGGCGGCCGCGATAAGAACTCGGGCGGCACGCGCGCTCCGCCAGACGCACGCGAATGTTCTCTCTCCACATCGATACGGCGCGGAGCTGGCGCGGCGGCCAGAACCAGGTGCTGGTGACCGTGCTCGGGCTGCGCGCGCTCGGTCACCGCGCCGTGCTCGTCGCCCATCCGAGCGGCGAGCTGCGGCAGCGCGCCGAGGAGGGCCTCGACCTCGTGCCGCTGGCGCCGCGCGCCGAGATGGATCTCGCGGCGGCGTGGCGCCTCTCGCGCGTCATCAAGCAGCTGCGCCCCGACATCATCCACGCTCACGATCCGCACGGCGTGGCGATGGCCGCGCTGGCGCGCTCGATGAGCACCCAGCCGAAGAAGCCGAAGTTGATCGCGTCGCGGCGCGTCGATTTCCACCTCGGCAGGAATGCGCTGTCACGCTGGAAGTACCGGCAGGTCGATCACTTCATCTGCGCGTCCGATGCCATCCGCCACATGCTGGTCTCGGATGGGATCCCGAAGGCGCGCGCGGTGACCGTGCACGAAGGCATCGACCTGGCGAAGGTGGCCGCCGCGCCGCCCGCGGAGCTGCACCAGGAACTCTGGCTGCCGCACCAGGCGCCCGTCGTCGGCAACGTCGCCGCGCTCGTGCCGCACAAGGGGCAGCGGCATCTCGTCGATGCCGCGGCGGACGTCGTCCGGCAGGTCCCGGATGCCCGCTTCATCATCGCCGGCCACGGTGAGCTGCGGGAGGCGCTGGAGCATCAGATCAAACACCATCAGCTCGACAAGCACGTCATTCTCGCCGGCTTCAGACCGGACGTGCTCTCCGTGCACAAGGCGTTCGACGTCTTCGTCATGAGCTCGGTCACTGAAGGCCTCGGCACGTCGCTGCTCGATGCCATGGCGTGCGGCAAAGCGGTCGTGGCCACCAGCGTCGGCGGCATTCCCGAAGTCGTGGTGAACGGAGAGACCGGCCTGCTCGTGCCGCCGCGCGATCATGCGGCGATGGCGGAGGCGATCGTGCGGCTGCTGAAGGATCCGGCGCTGCGGGCGCGCATGGGCGAGGCCGGGGTCGCACGCGTCCGTCAGCGGTTCACGTCGGAGATCATGGTCGCCAACACGCTGCGGGTGTACGAAGCCCTTCGCTGACTCAACGAGAATCACCTGATAGCCAACATCCCCGGCCGGCATCCCGATCGATCGCGCGGGCAGTCGTCGAATGTGATCGCCGCGCCGTTGTCCGAGAAGGTGAGGCCGCGAACCAGTCGGGTCGTCGGCTTTGCGTCGGCGGGCACGAGATCCACCAGACCCGCCGGCGCGTGCGATTGCGCGTCGTACAGGCGCAGCTGATAGCCGTTGATCAGGAACGCGACCCGCTTGCCGTCCCTGGTCCACACGATCTCGTCGCACTGTTCCTCCCCTTGTGGCAGCGTGACGAGACGGGTCGCACTCTCGGGACTGGTGCCGATCCAGAGGCTCTCACACCAGGCCGACCCGCACGGCACGAGCCGCACCAGCGCAACCCGAGCGGAATCGGGGGCGGCCCTGCTGACGATGACGTGAGGAGCGGGGCCGGTCGAGCAGGACGCGGCCGCCAGCGACGCGATGACGATCCCGCAGACCTTCAGCTTGCGCTGCGGCGGCGCGGGCGGCACAGGCCTTTCAGCGGACATTGGCTGTCTCCCTGCTTGCGGCCGAAACCGCACGCATTCATCATCCCCACGTGGCACAGCGAGAAGTCGAACCGAACGGGATCGTCCGGATCGAGCCGCCGCAGCGACGCGGTAATGTCAGCGGCCATTTTCCACCCCGGACTGCTGTAGCGGGTGAGCCGGAGACAGTGCGACAACCGGATCACGTGCGTATCCAGCGGCACAATCAGCTTGCTCCGCGGCACCGACCGCCAGACGCCGAGATCGACTTCGTCGTGCCGCACCATCCAGCGGAGATACAGATTAAGGCGCTTGCACGCGCTGCCGGCTGACGGCCGGGGGAAAAAATAGCAGACGCCGGCGCGCTTCGGCACGCGGCCGTAGACCTGACGCATGTCCAGCGCGAGGGCGCGGCGGGAAAAGCTGTCGAGGGCGGGACCGATATCGACCGCGTCCGCTTCCAGCCCTTCCACGAAGAATTTCTCGATGGTCCCCGAACGCTCGAGCATCTGCCGCAGCATCCAGATCAGCGCCGCGAGGTCGACGCCCTTCGTCCAGCGGTGCACCATCGCGCGAAGCTCCGGATGCGCGCCGCGCGGCTCGAACGCACGCACGTAGGCCGCGGGATGCGGGCCCATGATTCGCAGCAGCGTCTCGATCGAGTTGATGACGCTCGCGACCCGGCCGAACGCGAGTGCCGCGGCGCAGAAGCCGGCGATTTCACGATCGGCCGCCGCGGCGAACGGCCGCACGAGATGCACGGGATCCGCGGCGGAGTCCTCGCGATTGTAGTCGTGGTACAGGCTGTCGAGAGACGACGCGAGGACGCGAGCGGGCGCGGGCAACGGTGCGGACCTGCGGTCGGAGGCGATGATCGTGTTCGGCGTGTCAGAACGTCGTTATCGGTTCGCCGGCCCGGCACATCGGACAGTCCGCGACGGCGTAGTTCTCCGGCGCCTGGTATTCGGCCAGTGAGTAATTCGGCACGTCGAGTCCCGCGACCGCTTCCAGGCGGTCGCAGATCTCCACTGTCGCGATCACGGTTCCGCCGGCCTGGCGGACCAGCTCGGCGCAGCGCTGGAACGTCTTTCCGGTATTCCTCACATCGTCAGCGATCAGGGTTCGCCGCCCCGCGATCTGACGAGCGTAGAAATCCCGGAGCACGAAGCCGTCGTCGACGAACGTGAATGGCGCGAACTGACATGGGGGGTGGGTCAGGGCGCGGCGGCCGTCGAGCAGACCCGCCATCGTGTGCGCCAGAAGTGCCCCACCCGTCACCGGACCCGCCACGACTTCGGTTTTTTCGAGCAGGTCGGCGGGCAGTGCGGCCAGCAGATCCTGCGCGAGCCGCCAGATCGTCGACGGATGCAGAAAGAGCTGATGCGGATTCAGATAGGCGCGCCCGTGGAACCCGTTGCCATAGTCATAGTGTCCCGAGCGCATCAGGACGCCAAGGTCCTGCAGTTCTATGAGCGCCCGCCGTTTCAGCTCTTCCTGACGATTCACCGCGTATGTCCTCATGTAGTCATCCGATGCACGATACGACCGCCAACCATCGTGAGGGCGACGCCCCCACGCAACTCCCATCCGTGAAATGGGGTGTTCCTGGACCTGGACCGGTGCCGCGTCGCGTCGATCGTGACGCGCCGATCGGGATCAAGCACGACGACATCGGCGACGCCGCCTTCGGCCAGCCTCCCGCCCGGCAGATTGAAGACCCGCGCGGGATTCGCGGCCAGCAATTCGATCGCCCGGCCGACGGAGACGCGTCCGGTGTGTACCAGCCGATCGAAGACGAGGGGTATCGCCGTCTCCAGCCCGGTGATGCCGAACGGCGCCCGATCGAATTCCACGGTCTTCTCGTCCGAATGATGGGGCGCGTGATCCGTCGCGATGACGTCCACCGTCCCGTCGGCGATGCCCTCGAGCATGGCCTCGCGATCCGCCTCCTCGCGCAGCGGCGGATTCATCTTCAGGTTGGTGTCGTACTTGATCGGTCCGTCGAGCAGCGCATCGGTGAGCGTGAAGTGATGCGGCGCCACTTCGCAGGTGACTCGCACGCCTCGCGCCTTGCCATCCCGGACGGCTCGCAGTGACTGCCGCGCGCTCATGTGGCAGATGTGCACGTGCGCGCCGGTCATCTCGGCCAGCGAGACATCGCGCTCCACCATCAACGATTCCGCGACGCCCGGAATGCCGCGCAGGCCCAGCGATGACGCGTAGTAGCCCTCGTGCGCCACGCCGTCCCCCTTCAGCGTCGGGTCCTCGCAGTGATCGACGATGGGGACGCCGAGCATGCCGGCGTACTCGAGCGCACGCCGCATCAGCAGCGCCGTCGCGACCGGCCGGCCGTCGTCGGAGAAGGCGACGCATCCGGCCGCCTTCTGTTCGCCGAGCTCCGCGAGCTGTTCGCCGCGCGACCCGATCGACACCGCGCCAATCGGATACACGCGCGCCAGACCGGCTTCGGCCGCTTTCTTCAGGATGAACTGGGTGATCCCGGCATGATCGTTGACGGGATCGGTGTTCGGCATGCACGCGACCGCGGTGAAGCCGCCGGCCACCGCCGCGCCAGCGCCGCTGGCAATGGTCTCTTTGTGCTCCTGACCCGGCTCGCGCAGGTGCACGTGCAGATCGATCAATCCGGGAGCGACGATCCAGCCGCGCTGCAGCTCGACGACTTCGGCGCCCTCCGCCGGCACGTCCCGCCCGATCCGGGCAATCCGATCGCCGTCCACGAGCACGTCGAACTCGCCATCGCGCGCGCTGGCGGGATCGACGACCCGCCCTCCCTTGAGCAGCAGTTTCATCCGTCGAGTGGCTCCGCGGAGTCGCGCCCCGCCAGCAGGTACAACACGGCCATCCGCACCGCGACGCCGTTCGAGACCTGCTCGAGGATCACGGAATACGGCCCATCGGCAACCTCGGAATCGATCTCGACGCCGCGGTTCATCGGTCCCGGATGCATCACGATGACATCTTCCCTGGCGCGCTTGAGGCGATCGGGCGTGAGCCCGAACAGCGCGAAGTACTCGCGCAGCGACGGGATGAAGTGGCCCTGCATCCGCTCCTGCTGGATGCGCAGCATCATCACGACATCCGCGCCTTCGATCGCCTCGTCCAGCGACGTCGTCGTCCGGACGCCGAACTGGGCGGCGCCGGGCGGCATCAGCGTCGCCGGTCCGCAGAGCCAGAGGTGCGCGCCCATGGCGTTCAACAGCAGCACGTTGGAGCGCAGCACCCGGCTGTGGAGAAGGTCCCCCACGATCGCGACCTTCAACCCGGCGAGCCGTCCTTTGTGCTCGCGGATGGTGAAGGCGTCGAGCAGCGCCTGCGTCGGGTGCTCGTGCATGCCGTCGCCGGCGTTGATCACGGCCGCGCGGCAGATTCTCGACAGCAGGTTCGGCGCGCCAGACGAGGCGTGTCGGATGACGATCATGTCCGGGGACATCGCCTCGAGATTGCGGACGGTGTCGACCAGCGTCTCCCCTTTGGTGACGCTCGACGTCGCCGTCGCGATCGAAAGGGTGTCGGCGCTGAGCCGCTTCTCGGCGATCTCGAACGACGTGCGGGTGCGGGTGCTCGCCTCGAAGAACAGGTTCACGACCGTGCGGCCTCGCAGCGTCGGCACTTTCTTGATCGGCCTGGTGCCGACTTCCTTCATCGCTTCGGCGGTATCGAGGATCAAGGTGATCTCGGAAGCGTCGAGCCCGGCAATGCCGAGCAGATGCTTGCCCTTGAGGCGCTTGGCGCCCGCCGGGGCAGCGGCGGCGGTATCAACAGGCGCGTCCACGTTCATGCCTCCCCCTCGATGACCACTTCGTCCACGCCGTCGATCTCCTGCAGGCGGACCTGGATGCTCTGCTTGACGGAGGTCGGCAGATTCTTGCCGACGTAGTCGGCCTTGATCGGCAGCTCGCGATGCCCGCGGTCGACCATGACGACCAGCTGAATGGCGCGGGGCCGCCCGAAGTCGATGAGCGCATCGAGCGCGGCGCGAACGGTGCGCCCGGTGTAGAGCACATCGTCCACGAGCAGGATCTTGCGGTCGTCGATCGAGAACGGGATCTCGGTGCGGCGGATGACCGGCTGCGGCCCGACCGCGTTGCGCATCAGGTCGTCGCGATACAGCGTGATGTCGAGCGCACCGGTCGGCACGTCATGGCCGTTGATCTCCTTGAGCGCGCGCGCGAGCCGCCGGGCGATTGGCACGCCGCGGGTCCTGATCCCGACGAGCGCGAGCTCCCCCGTCCCGCGGTTCCGCTCGAGGATTTCGTGCGCAATCCGCGTCAGCGCGCGCGACATCCGATCGGCATCCATGACCTCAGGCATCGGCGCCCTCGAAAGGAAGCTCGAATCGTGTGCTGTTAGGGGAATCGACCGGGCGGCGAGCGCCGGCAGGATTGGATTTGACGGGCGTCACGATCACCTCTTGGCGGCCTCTCGGACCGCGTTAAAGAGTCAAGGGAGTGTATCACGTGCCACGTCCTGTGTGCCACGTGCGCACGTGCTGCTCGTGCTACGTGCTGCGTGCTCACGTGCCATGTGCCCACGTGCTACGTGCTACTGCTCACGTGCTGCGTGCATTCGTGCGGCGTGCTACGTGCCCACGCGCTACGTGCCACGTGCTACGTGCTCGCGTGCGGGCTGCCGGCGTGCTGCGTGAAACGGGCGCTGACGTGTGAATGCACGTCGCACGTGCAAGCACGTGCGCACGCAGCACGAAAGGCACGTGCGCACGTGAGCACGCAGCACGAATGCACGTGCGCACGTGGCACGTGACGCATGACGTGGCACGTGACGCGGCACCCCTATCGCCTATGCGTCGCGATGAACGCAATCGGCCGTTCGGCGGTGAACGTGGTCGTGAAGAGATCCGTGCGGGCAAAGCCGTCCATGTCGCGGCCGATGGGCAGGCCCAGGAAATAGAGCACGGTCGGCGTCACGTCGACGACCGAGCCGCGCGGCAGGCGGCCGCGCTGGACGTCGGTTCCGTAGGCGACGAGGAACCCGTCCGGCGCGCGTTCGTGCGTGCCGCGAACCACCGGATCGCCCATGATCCGGGCCAGCATTTCCTTGGCCGGATGCTGCCGCTGCATGCCGAATCCGGCGATCACCAGCAGCAGATCGCCGGGAGCGAGCGCGGCGATCGCCACACCGACGTCGGCGTCGATGTCAGCGTAGGCCCGTTCGAGCCGCTGCGCGCGGGCGCGCCGGTCGGCATCGTCGCCATCCCTGAACGTGGAAGGACCGTCGTCGTAGTCGCCGTGTCCGGCAACATCGAGCGCCTGCAACCGGAGGGCAACGACTTGCGCATCCCGGCGCGCGAGCAGATTGCGCGTGGCCAGGCTGTACACACGATCGCGCTGCGCAGCCAGGGCCTCCGGCGACTCGGGTGGGTCTGCCGCCGCGCCGGAATCGCCGCTGGAGGCGCCCTCCGGCTGACGAGCATCGGCCACGACGTCAACCGGATACGCGACGCCCTGATCGAATTCGGCCAGCGAGGCCGGAAGCTCGTGGTACCGGTCAGTGAGGACGAATCCCAACGTGGGCTGGGCGGGATACGTCAGCGGCCAGCGAACCACCCCCGTTGACAGACCGGCGCCAGACAGGATGTTCCACAGCGGCGGCACCGCCCAGGCGGAGGAGGAGTTCGCGTCGGCTCGAATGGCGCCAAAGCGCACCAACGCGTGCGAGAAGCAGAGATCCGGCAGCAGATACATCGGCCGCGTATCCCCGCGCGCGAAGTAGAGCGCTGCCGATCGGACGCCGTTCTTCGCGGGATACATGCCGGTGGCGACCGCCGCCCAGACGGGTCCTGGTTGAGTCGGGCGGACGGTCGCCAGGTACATCGAGGCACCGGACTCGAGCAGTTTGGAGAAGTTCGGCAGCCGTCCTTCTGCCGATCGCGTGCGGATGTATTCGAGCGATGCCCCGTCGAGCAACAACATCGTGACTCGTGGGCGCGGATCGACGAACGTCGTGAGCGGCAGCGGCGGCGACGCGGTCGGCAGGATCGCGACCGCCGGTCCCCGGGCCGCGAGCGGCAGCGCCAGCGAACCGAGCGCCGCCAGCGCGAACAGCGCGCCGCCAACCCGGCTCCCCCGCCGGCCGGTTGAATAGTGGGCGATGGCGACGACCAGCAGCGCGAGCGCGGCAGCGCTCGTCGCGAGCGCGCCTGCCAGCATGCGCCTCGCCGCCATCTCCCCCAGCACGGCGCGGAACGCGTTCGCGTTCAACCACATGAGCGCCGCCGCTGTCGCGGCTCCTGCGGCTGACAGCCAGGCGAGCACGCGCACGCTCGCCCAGCCAGGCGACATCGCGTCCATGCTGAAGAACTCGCGAATGACCAGCAGCACGTAGAACGCGACGGCCAGGTGCAGACCGTAGAAGAGCGCCAGCGTCACGAACCAGCGCCAGGTCGTGCCGGAGATCAGCGGCACGTGCGGATTGAGCTGGAGCACGAGGACAGTGAGATACGCCGCGCCCAGTCCGCCGGCGAGGAGCGAGTTCGTGAACATCCGAAGAAAGCGCACGCGTGTCCTTCAGCCTTTCAGCTTCTGCGCCGCCTCCGCCCCGGAACGGCCGATTGTCAAAGTGTATACTTCGAGCATGCTCGTCGACGTCGACGCCGCCGTGATCGAGAATCGGCGGCTGTCGGAGCACTACAGCGTCCTCGTCCTGGACGCGCCAGCGATCGCCGCCGCCGCACAGCCCGGACAATTCGTGATGTTGAAGCCGTCGCGCGGGACGGATCCGCTGCTGCGCCGTCCATTCTCCGTGTTCGAGGTCCAGCGCAACGCGCGCGGCGAGCGCACCGCGATTTCCATCCTCAACAAGCGCGGCGGCATCGGCACCAGCCTGCTCTACGACGCCGAGCCCGGGACGACGATCGGGTGCCTCGGACCGCTGGGCCGGCCGTTCGACCCGGTGCGGGCCCCGGCCGAGGCCTGGATGGTTGCGGGGGGCGTCGGCCTCGCGCCATTCGCCACGCTGGCTGGCGCGCTGCACGAGCTCGGCACGCCGGCGACGCTCTTTTACGGCGCGCGGACGGCCTCGGAGCTGTATTACGTCGAGCTCTTCGAACAGCTCGGCGTTCACGTCGTGGTGTCAACCGAAGACGGCACCCGCGGCACGCGCGGCCGAATCACCGTCCCACTGGCGGATGCGCTCGAAAGCGCCAGGGACGACGCCGAGATCAAACTGTACGTCTGCGGTCCCACGCCGATGATGCGGGCCGTCGCGACCCTGGCGGCCGATCACCGCCGCCCCTGCGACGTGTCGCTCGAACAGGTCATGGGCTGCGGGATGGGCGGATGCTACAGCTGCGTGGTGCTCACCCGCGATCCGGGGGAATCGCCGCATTTCCTGCGTTCGTGCATCGAGGGTCCCGTGTTCGATTCGCGGCGAATCGTGTGGGAGGCACTCGCCCACTGATATGGATCTCTCCGTTTCGATCGGCTCCTACCGCCTCGTCAACCCGCTGATTGCGGCCAGCGGCTGCTTCGGATACGGCGTCGAATACGCCGACGCCGTGGATCTCTCGTCGCTCGGCGGCGTCGCCGTGAAGGGGCTGTTCCTGAAGGAGCGTGAAGGACATCCGCCGCCGCGGATCGTCGAGACCCCATCCGGCATGCTGAACGCCATCGGCCTCCAGGGCATCGGCGTGCACCGGTTCATTGCCGAGAAGCTCCCCGAGCTGCGCCGCCGGCGCGCGGCCGTCATCGTGAACATTTGCGGCACGACCCTCGATGAGTACGTCGAGCTCGCGCGGATCCTGTCGGATGCGGAGGGGGTCGCCGCGCTCGAGCTCAATATCTCCTGCCCCAACATCAAGGAAGGCGGGATCACCTTCGGATGCAGCCTGACCGGGACTTATGCGGTGGTCAGCGCCGTCCGCAAGGTCACGACGCTGCCGGTCATCCCCAAGCTGACGCCGAACGTCACCGACGTCGCGTCGTTCGCGCGCGCGGCTGAAGAGGCCGGCGCCGACGCGGTGTCGCTGGTCAACACGTTCCTGGCGATGGCGATCGATGTCGAGACCCGCCGGCCGCGGCTGTCGAACATCGTCGGCGGACTCAGCGGACCCGCGATCCGGCCGATTGCTGTACGGATGGTCTACGAGTGCCGGCAGGCAGTGCGGCTGCCGATCCTCGGCATCGGCGGGATCGCGAATGCCACCGACGTGCTCGAGTTCATGATTGCCGGGGCGGCCGCAGTGCAGATCGGCACCGCGAACTTCGTCGACCCGCTGCTCTGGGGATCGGTCCTCGACGGCTTGCGTGACTACATGCGGCGCCACGACCTCGTGCGGCTGTCGGAGATCACCGGCACGCTCGACACCTCAAAGGAGGAACACGCGTGGATCAGCTCCTGATCGCACTCGATGTTCCGACCGGCGGCGAAGCATTGCGTCTCGCCGATTCGCTGCGCGGCGCCGTGGGCGGCTTCAAGATCGGCAAGCGGCTGTTCACCGCCGAAGGCCCGGTGATCCTGCGGACGCTGGCCGCGAAAGGCGACCGCGTCTTCCTCGACCTGAAGTATCACGACATTCCGAACACCGTCGCCCAGGCAGTCGCCGCCGCGACCTCGCTCGGCGCGTGGATGATCAACGTCCATGCATCGGGCGGCCGGCGCATGATGGAAGCTGCGGTCGAAGCCGCCCGCTCGACCGCCCGCGCCGAAGGCCGGGCGGCACCGCTCGTGATCGCCGTGACCGTCCTGACCAGCATGAATGCCGAGACGCTGGCGGAATCCGGCGTGACCGGGACCGTGCAAGAGCAGGTGGTGCGGCTGGCCCGCCTCGCGCAGCAGTCTGGCCTCGATGGTGTGGTGGCATCCCCGCAGGAAACTCGGGCTCTGCGCGCGCTGTGCGGGCCGCAGTTCGCGATCGTCACGCCAGGCATCCGCGGCGGAGCCGCCGACGCGCGCAAGGACGATCAAGAACGGACGATGACGGCGGGGGAAGCGCTCGCGGCGGGCGCGAGCTATATCGTGGTCGGGCGGCCGATCATCGGCGCACCCGACCCACGTGAAGCTGCGGAACGGATCGGCGAGGAAATCCGCGGGTTTACTTTGCGGTGAACAGGAAATGCCCGCGGCGGTTCTGCTGCCAGCAGTTCTCCGATTCTTCCGTGCAGAACGGCGCCTCTTCCCCTTTGCTGACAATCGTCACGCGATCGGCCGGGATGCCGAGACTCACCAGGTAATCCCTCGTCGCGCCGGCGCGGCGCTCCGCGAGCGCCAGATTGTACTCGTTGGTGCCGCGCGAGTCGGCGTGCCCCTCGACCATCACCTTGGTCGACGTCCAGCGTTTCATGTAGTCGACGTTCTTCTGGATCGCCGCGCGTGACTGGGCCGACAGCTCGGTTGAGTCCAGCGCGAAGAACACATCCGCGAGCAGCCCTTTCTTGTTCAGCTCGTCGAGCGTCATCTTCGCGAAGATCTCGTCCTCGGTGAGCGTTTTCGGCGGATCCGGTGCGGGTTTTGGAGGCGCTGGCGGTGGAGCCGGCTTCGCCTCCGGGGGCTCTGGCGGCTTCGGCGCCGCGGGGGGCGTCACAGCTGGTGGCTTCCTGCCGCATGCCCCTCCCGCCAGCGCAATGATCATCATTGCGGCCGTGGCATACACCCGAAAGCTGCGTTTCATCAATCTCTCCTCTAGAATTGAAGTTGACCGCCGACATTCTACCGTCGATTTTCAACTCAGCCTTTGATGGATCGCCTTCTCGACGCGACGGCACGCGCGGAACGCCAGCACTTCTGGTTTCACGGCTTCCGGCGCTTCGTGAGGCCCCTGCTCGCGCAGGCCTCGGCCGGCCGCACCAGCCCCCGCATCCTCGACTGCGGGTGCGGGACCGGGAACAACCTGCGCATGCTGCGCGAACACGGCCGCGCGTTCGGCATCGATCTCACGTTCAGCGGCCTCGCCTACGCCCGTTCGCAGGGAGAGCGGCTGGTGGCCCGCGCGTCGGCGCTCACTCTTCCCTTTTCGGCCGACGCCTTCGATCTCGTTACATCCTTCGATGTAATTTACGCTTTCGACGACGAGATGGCGGCCGTGGCCCTGTCCGAGATGCATCGAGTGCTCGTGCCGGGGGGGCATCTGGTACTCAACGTGGCGGCGCTGCCGATCCTCCGCGGGAATCACTCCGTGTTGGGTGGCGAGGTCCAGCGCTACACGAAAACTGGGCTTCGGGCCCACCTGACTGGAGCAGGATTTTCGATCAGACGGCTAACCTATACCAACGCGTCAATCCTGCCCCTTATTGCTGGGGTACGGTTCTCTCAGCGACTCCGGGGACACCACGAATCCAGCAGCGAGATGACCGTTCCGTGGCCACCCGTCAATCGGGCGTTGACGGGCCTTCTCGCTGTCGAGGCTGCGGCGCTCAGAGTCGCCGACATGCCGCTCGGGAGCTCGTTGCTGACGCTCGCGCAAAAAAGCTTATGAGTTAATCCCATTTGTGGCGAGTGGATAAATTACAGGCTCAAAAGCCCCCGACGGGGCCATGAAGCGCACCCGCCTCACGACCGCTTCGATTTACTTCGCCGTCACGGAATAGATTCGCAGCGCCAGGTGCCGGGGATCGGGAGACTCACCGCGCTCGGCCGGGGTGAACCAGAGATCACTCTCGAACGTGAGCAACCCGGCAGCCACCGTCAGCGCCTTCGCCGGGATGGTGATCTGCTGCGTGAAGTCGCTGGAGGGCGCGAACTTCGTCAGCTCCACACCGGCCGCCAGGACGCGGACGGCCGGCGCGCGCTCGAAATAGCGCAACGGGGACTCTCCGGCGATCGTGAGCGTGACGTCGCGGTCGACGGGGCGCACCCAGAGCCGCGCCCGCTCTGCCATCCATCGCCACGAACGGCCTTCCGCCAGGCGGTATTCCGGCTCGTACCATCCATCGCCGTATCCGAACATCACGACGCCATCGGTCTGCAGATCGAACTGCTCGAGCGAGACCCGGACCTGACGGCCCGATCCATCGGCTGCGGCGGCGCTGACCCTGAGCGGCACGTAGCCGCTGCCGAGGATCGTCCCGGCCGGCAGCGGCAGGTGCCACAGGAAATAGCCCGGACGCGCCTCCCATTCGCCAATCGGTCCCGATTCCCCCGAGAGGGTCAGCCGTGCGGAGGGATCGCCGGGTGCGCCGAGATTCCGGCCGCCGATGATCAGTGCGGCTGGTTCCGCTCTCGCCCGCACCCAGGCAACGCTCGGTTCGATGTGCGGCCCGAGCGCGTCCCTCGCGGTCACGCCGCCCACCTCCGCCGTCAAGGCCCAGCCGGGCCCCAGCATCCACCCAGGGGGACGCATCGTATAGAGGTCCGCCGCGCCGGGTCGAGTGCCCGCCACGAACGGCATTTCGGGAAATGACCAGCGTTCGGCGGTCTCCAGCGTTCTCGTCTGCGGATCGAGCAGCACGAGGTCGCTTCGTCGCGGATCGGCGACGAACTTGACCGTACTGTCGGGCTCCTTGCGCCAGTGGTCGACGAGGGCGAGCCACTCGCGTCCGTGGCGGCCGCGAACGACGCGCGCCGCGTGATGCTCGCGCTCCCATTCCTCGACACGGTGCATGACGGCGTGCATGCCGATCACCGTCGAGGGCGAACCGCTCGCCGACCCGGATGCCGCGCTCCCGGTAATCGCTTCGAAAGCGCGGAAGGCCGGACTGCCGGCTCGCGCGTATTCGCGCGCAGCCGGCAGGGTTACGAACAGAGATGCGACGAGGAGCGACAGCGCCGTGACGGCAAGACCGAGGCGTCCGGCGCCGGCGGCTCCGAACATCGCGAGAAACGCAACCGGCACGACGAGAGGCAGCGCATATCGGACCGTGATGGTCTCGTGGAACAGGAGATGGAACACCGCATAGGGGACAAACGCAATCAGCAGCAGACCCAGCGTCAGCGGCGCGCGCAAGGCCGCCCGGACGAAGCCGATCGCGGCCAGGATCAGTACCGCCGCGCCAAGGGCGTACGTTCCCCAGGGCCACACGAACGAATACAGCAGGGCGTTGACGGCAACCCTGGCTTGCCGGTGCGTCCACACCATCACCACGCCCGTGAAATCCTCGCCGGCCTGTGCGCCGAGCGCCGTCAGATAGCTCGACAGCCCGCCGCTCGCGACGAGGAGCGGGATACCCCACGCGAGAGCGCCGGCGACGACCGCGCCAACGGCTTTCACCCGGTCGCGGAGTCCGATCCGGGTGCCTGGCCAGGCCAGCGCCGCGATGAGTAGCGGCGCCGTCAGCATGACGGTCTGTGCGCGGATGCCAGCTGCGAAACCCGTGAGCGCGGCGCCGGCGAGCAACCTCATCGATTGAGATGTGGCTGGCACTGCGGAGGTCGACTCGGAGCTGCCCTCAGGACGTGCCGCGCGCAGCGCCGTGATCAGGAACATCTGCGCGGCGATCACGAGAGCGAGCCCGGTCATGTCGCTCAGGGGCCGCAAGGCCGTGAACCAGAACAGCGGCGAGGCGACCGCAACCGCCATGGCCCACCACGCGATCGCCGGCTCGCCGGAGAGCTCCCGGTACAGCGCGAACAGCAGCCACACGAGCGCGGCCCCGGCAAGAGCGCTCAAGACAGCCAGGCCACGCACCGTCGATGCGGGAATGGCGGCGACGCTCAGCACGCCGTTCGAGAGCTTCGCGAGCGCGATGAAGACGGGATATCCGGGCGGATGCGGCTGATGGCGCGCGACGTCGAAATCGCGCACGCCGAGCGCGAAGTTGATCGAGTCGAGATCCTCGAGGGTGCGTGGGAGCGAAACGAGGTGGGCGATCAGAAACAGGACGGCAAGCAAGCCGAGCTGCTTCCGCACGTGACCTAGACCGGACGGAGTCGAAGCGCGTCGTTCAAGCTGCCGAGCCGATAGCCGCGAGGATCGATGGTCACGTCCTCATAGCCGATCGCCCGAAGCTCGCGATCGATCGTCTGCGACATCTCCGGTTCGAGCGCCCGTGCAATCTCGTCGCGCCCGAGCTCGATTCGCGCCATCGTGTCGTGATGACGGACGCGGACGATCTGGAACCCGAAGTCGCGCAGCGCCGCCTCGGCGCGCTCGATCATGCGCAGCTTCGCATCCGTGACTTCGCTGAAGTACGGGATGCGCGAGGACAGGCAGGCCGAGGCCGGCTCGTTCCACGTGGGCAGCCCGGCGCGGCGCGACAGCTCGCGAATCTCCGCCTTGGTCAGGCCGACGTCGTCCAGCGGACTGCGCACGCCGAATTCGCGCGCGGCCTGCCGGCCCGGACGATAGTCCCCGCGATCGTCGGCGTTGCTGCCATCGGCGATGACGGCGATGCCCCGATCACGCGCGATCGCCGTGAGGTGCGTGTAGAGCTCGTGTTTGCAGAAGTAGCAGCGGTTGGCCGGATTGGCCCGGTACTCCGCCCGCTGCAGCTCGCCGGTCTCGATGATCTCGTGACGGAACGCGAACTCGCGCGCCAGGCGAATCGCCAGGCGGCGATGCCGATCGGGATAGCTCGGACTGGACGCGGTGACACAGAGGGCGCGCGGACCGAGCGTGGCCGTCGCCGCATACGCGAGGTACGCGCTGTCGACGCCGCCGCTGTATGCCACGATTATCGAGGGAAGCTCGCTGAGGAGAGTCCGCAGCGCGTCGTGCTTGGGAGCGAGGTCGGCGTCGTGCGTTGCGGCCGCGTATCCGGAGTCACCACTGACTGCGCCGGCGTCGCCGGCCAGCAGGCGCGGCGCCTCAGCCAGCGGAGGATGGCTCACTCGTCCCAGTCTCCGCCTTCGGTCTCTTCGTCTTCACTGTCTCCGACGTCCTCGTCGTCCTCGTCGAAGTCCTCGTCCTCGGATTCCTCTTCGTCTTCGTCTTCGTCGTCGTCGTCGTCGTCAGCCGCCTCGAGTTCAACGGGGGACGTGCTGGTCACTTCGAGATTGGCGCCGCAGTCTGGGCAGCTGATCAGATCGCCCTTGTCGACGTCGAATTCGTCGACCTCGATATCGGCGTCACATTCCGGGCAGGTGGCCATACATGCTCCTGGCGGGCGCGTCCGTACCAATGGTTGCGCGTCCCACGATTGCGTAAGAATTCGGATTATAACGAGAACCTGATAAATTCTGCAACGAAGGGTAACGTCGTGAAACTGCGGGTCCGATAGGACCTGCGACGGCTCAAATTGTGCCTAAGTCCAAGACCGTCATCGTCGCAGACGACACCGCCTTTGTGCGGGACCGGTTTGCCACGGCGCTGCTGAGCGCCGGACATACGGCGTTCACGGTCAAGAGCGCGGCCGAACTGCTGGCTCGTGTCCGTGCCGACCTTGCCCGCATCGACCTGATCGTACTCGATCTCCGTCTGCCTCACGCCGGTGGCGTAGAGCTCGTTCGCACCGTCCGCAAGATCGATCAGGGCAAGCTGACGATCCTGGTTTTCAGCGGCACGATCGCGACTGCGGACGAGGTCCGCGAGCTCGCCTCGCTGGGCGTCGCCGGCTACGTCAACGAGTACAGCGCGGTCCAGCACATCCTGCCATCGCTGGCGCCCCACCTGTTCCCCGACAACTTCAATCGCCGCGGCAGCCCGCGGGTCGTGCTGGGGATCCCCGTCGCGTACCGGTTCGGCAACACGATCGCCGCGGCGCTCACGTTGAATCTCAGCAAAGGAGGCGTGGCGATCCGGACGATGAGCCCGCTGCAGGGCAGCGCGAAGCTGCGCGTGCGCTTCCGCCTGCCCGGATCCAAGCGCGACATCGAAGCGGAATGCCGGGTCGCGTGGAGCGATCGGCGCGTCGGCATGGGACTGCAGTTCGAAAAGGTCGAATCCATCGATCAAGCCTCGATCGACGAGTTCGTCGACCAGCACTTCTTTTCGAATCGAAAAGCCTGAGACGCTCGCGAACGGTTTCGAGCAACCGTCAGAAGGACGCGGCGCGATCCGTCATTCGCGCAGCAGGCGAAGCGCGTTGCCGATGACGATGAGCGACGCCCCCATGTCGGCGACGACGGCCATCCACAGCGTGGCAGCGCCGGCAACGGCCATCACGAGGAACGCCGCCTTCAGAACGAGCGAGAAGCCGATGTTCACCTTGATGTTCCGCGCCGCCGCGCGACTGAGGCGGATGGCGAACGGAATCTTCGCCAGCTCGTCGGCCATCAGCGCGACATCCGCGGTTTCGAGCGCCGCGTCGCTGCCGGCAACACCCATTGCGATGCCGACGTCCGCGGTGGCGAGCGCCGGAGCATCGTTGACGCCGTCGCCCACCATGACGAGCACGCCGTAGCGGCGCTTCAGCTCCTCGACCGCGGTCACTTTGTCCTCGGGCAGCAGCGACGCGCGATAGTCCGTGATGCCCAGCGATGCGGCCAGCGACTTCGCCGCGACCTCATGATCGCCGGTCAGCAGCACGACGTGCTCGACACCCTGGCCGCGAATCATCTCGACGACGGCTTTCGCCGCCTCTCTCGGCTCGTCAGCGACGCCGATGATCCCGACCGTCTGCTGCTCGCGCGCGACCATCACCGCGGTGCAGCCGCTCGCAGAGATCAGCTCGAGACGCGCGTGCGCCTGCGCGGAACACAGACCGCGCTCCTCGAACAAGCGGTGGTTGCCGACCACGACGCGCTCGGAGCCGACGAGCCCTTCCGCGCCAAGACCCGGCAGCGACTGGAAGCCTGAGGCGACGCCGAGCGCGAGGCTGTCACGCTGAGCGCGCTCGACGATCGCGCGCCCGATCGGATGCTCCGATCGCTGCTCGAGCGAGGCCGCAAGTCGCAGGACTTCCGGCGAGCCAAGGCCGTCCGTACTGGCGACGTCGACGACCCGGAGCTCGCCGCGGGTCAGCGTCCCGGTCTTGTCGAACGCCACGCAGCGGACCGCCGCCAGACGCTCGAGCCGCGCGCCGCCTTTGATCAGAACTCCCTTCCTCGCCGCCGCCGCAAGGGCGGACACGATCGAGACCGGTGTCGAGATCACGAGCGCGCACGGACACGAAATCACCAGCAGGACCAGGGAGCGGTAGATCCAGTCCCCCCACGACCCTCCGAACAGCAGCGGCGCAACCGTGGCGACGGCAACGGCAAGCACCAGCACCACAGGCGTGTAGACACGCGCGAAGCGATCGACGAACGTCTGGCTCGGCGCGCGCTGCGCCTGCGCCTGCTCGACGAGGTGAACGATTCGCGCGATCGTCGAATCGCGACGGAGCCGAGTAACGACGACTTCCAGCGCGCCGCGCCCGTTGATCGTGCCGGCGTAGACATCGTCGCCCGGAGTCTTCTCGGCCGGAACCGATTCGCCGGTGACCGGGGCTTGATTGACGTGGCTGTCACCGGTCTGGACACGGCCATCGAGCGGAACTTTCTCGCCTGGACGAATCACGATGAGGTCGCCGACGCGGACGTCGTCGACCGGAATCCGCTGCTCGACGGAGCCGCGCCGCACGATCGCTTCGGCCGGCGCGAGATCCATCAGCGCGCGAATCGCCCCCCGCGCCCGCTCCATCGCGCGGGTTTCGAGCAGCTGCGCCAGCGCGAAGAGAAACACCACCGACGCGCCCTCGGACCATTCGCCGAGAACCATCGCGCCGGCCACGGCGACGAGCATCAGGACGTTGATGTCGAGGACGCGGGCCCGCAGGGAGACCCACGCGCGGCGGCTGGTCTGAATGCCGCCGAGAACGATCGCCAGCACGAAGGGCAGCCACGCATACCGGGCGGCCGAGGGTACGAACTGAGCGATGAGGCCGGCGCCGAGAGCCAGACCCGAACCCCACACCAGGCGCTGCCGCCTGCTGGAATCAGGGGAAACGGGCCGGGCTTCTTCGTGTTCGAGCCAGGCGCGCATGCCGGTCTGGGCGACGGCCTCGGCGATGCGGCCGGTGGTCAGCCGCGCGGCGTCGTATTTCACGCGCAGGCGCTGCCCCATGACGTCGGCGTCGAGCGATTCGAGCCCGGACAGCCGCTTCAGCGTGCGCTCGAGGATTGCCACTTCTTCGTGGCAATCCATACCCTCGATCTTGAATACCGATTCAGCGTGAAGTTCGCAGACCGGGCAGTTGGCGGACATGAGTCGAAGCTACGAGTTGGAGGCCAACGCGGCCGGCGGGCCCGGCGGCGTCTGCGAGTCCGATTTGGCGAGTGACAACGGCGCGCCGGCGCCTTCCTGAACGTGCGTCACGGACAGCTTCAAGAGCTCGACGATGTGCTGATCGTCGAGCGAGTAGAAGACCTGTCGCCCGGCGCGCCGCGGCCGGACCAGCCGCGTACCGCGCAGCAGCCGCAGCTGGTGCGACACGGCGGACTCGCTCATTCCCACGAGTCCCGCGATATCGCAGACACACAGCTCGCCGCCGGCCAGCGCATCCAGGATTCGCACGCGCGTCGGATCGCCGAGCATCCGGAACGTCTCGGCGATCGCCTCGACGGTGCGTCCGGACAACAGCATCCGCCGCCGTTCGGCGGCCTCAACCGCAGGCAAATGTGGGAGATCGCAGTCGTTTACCATATGTGAATATATGAGCAACTGTTCATATATAGAGTAGCCAATCGCCCCGCCAAAGGCAACCACGAACTGTCCGCTCGATGGCTTGACACGTTTTTCTCGCAATCGGTACCATGGAAATTTGTGTAATTCGCTTATTGCCTATACCTTACGTGCCAATTGAATGAGCTCCGGCGTCCGCGTCCGTGAACGCCGAATCGGAAGTCCATGCTGAGCGATCGGCCTCAGCTTTCGTGGAGTTGTCTGTGATCGAGGTTCAACACATCACCAAACGCTATGGGCGCGTCACCGCCGTGGACGACGTGAGCTTCAGGGTCGAGCGCGGCGAGATCCTGGGCTTTCTCGGGCCGAACGGCGCGGGCAAGACGACGACCATGCGCATCCTGACCGGCTACATGCCGCCGACGGAAGGCCGGGCGACCGTGGCCGGCTACGACGTTTTCACGCACCCGATCGAAGCGAAGCTTCGAACCGGCTATCTGCCGGAGACGCCGCCGCTCTACCCCGACATGACCGTGCGCGAGTATCTGGACTTCGTCGGACGGATCAAGGGCGTTCCGCCCAAGGAGCGGAAAGAACGGGTCACCACCGTCATGAAGCGGGCGCACGTGGACGACATGGCGTCCCGGCACTGCAGCAAGCTTTCGAAGGGCTACCGTCAGCGCGTCGGCCTGGCCCAGGCGCTGATTCACAACCCGGAAGTGCTGATTCTGGACGAGCCGACGGCGGGTCTGGATCCGAAGCAGATCATCGAAACGCGGGACCTCATCCGCAGCCTCGGCGGCGATCACACCATCGTCTTGAGCACGCACATCCTGCCGGAAGTCGCGCAGACGTGTCAGCGCGTCGTAATCATCAACAAGGGGCGGGTGGTCGCGGTCGACAGTCCGGAAGGGCTGACCGGCCGTCTGAAGGGCGCGGAGACGATGTACGTGCAAGTGGACTCGGGCGGCCAGGACGCGGCGGCAGCACTGCAGGAGATTCCCGGCGTCACACGCGTGGTCACCGCCGACCAGCGCACCGGGGAAGATGCGTTCGAGGTCGAGAGCGCGCGCGGCTCCGACATTCGTCGGGAGATCGCGCGAACCGTCGTCACGCGCGGATGGGGCCTCCTCGAGCTCCGTCCGATGCGCATGAGCCTGGAAGAGATCTTCCTGCAGGTCACAACCGAGGAAATCCCGGAGGAGGCGCGCAGTGAACAGCGTGCGTAACGTGCTGGCGATCGCCGACAAGGAGCTGCGCTCCTACTTCGCGTCGCCGATCGCGTACATCATCATCGGGTTGTTCGCGCTGATCTTCGGCCGCTTCTTCGACGTCTATCTCCAGTTCTTCGTGCAGCGCAGCTCGGGGATGGGCCCGATGGGCGGCGGCTCGCACAACATCAACCAGGACATGATCCGCTACCTGCTGATGAACTCCGCGGTGATCATCCTCTTCGTCATGCCGATGATCACGATGCGGACCTATGCCGAAGAAAAACGGTCGGGCACGATCGAGCTGCTGCTGACCTCGCCGCTCACCGATCTGCAGATCATCCTCGGCAAGTTCCTCGGCGCCATGGGCCTCTACGCCGCGATGCTCGTGGTCACGCTGCTGCACATGGGCATCCTGTTCTGGTACGGCAATCCGGAGTGGCGGCCGATCGCCGCGGGCTACCTGGGGTTGATCCTGATGGGCGGCTGCTTCATTTCGCTGGGCCTGCTGATCTCCAGCTTCACGAAGAACCAGATCGTGGCCGGCGTGATCACCTTCGCGGCGTTTCTGATGCTGTGGATCATCAGCTGGAACGCCGAGCAGTCGGGACCATGGGCGCGGGCGATCCTCACCCATCTCTCGATCATCGATCATTTCGATGATTTCGCCCGCGGCATCATCGACACCAAGCACCTGATCTACTACCTGAGCTTCATTACCTTGGGCTTGTTCCTCACCGCCAAGTCGGTCGACAGCGAAAGGTGGCGGGGGTAAAGAACATGTTGAAGAGAATTCTCGGACTCGTCGGCTGGCTCGGCGTCGCGCTCGTGTTCGCCGCTGTCGCCATCCGCTTCATCAAACCGGAATGGCAGCAGTGGTACTTCGGCCTCGCGATCGCGGGCCTGGTCTGCACGCTGCTCTACATGCTCAGTCAGTGGCGTGAAGTCGCGCGCGCGTTCTCCGGACGCGAGGCGCGATTCGGCACGCTGGCCGCCGCGAGCGCCCTGGTCGTGCTCGCCATCCTCGTCGCGCTGAACTATCTCGGGGCGCGGCACAACAAGCGCTGGGATCTCACCGCCGCCAAGCAGTTCACGCTGTCCGACCAGACGCGCAAGATCCTCGAAGGGCTGCAGAAGCCGGTCAACATCAAGGTCTTCGCCCAGGCCGACGACTTCGCGCGGTTCCGCGATCGCCTCGACGAATACCAGTACGCCTCGAAGCAGGTGACGGTCGAATACATCGACGCCGTCAAGTCCCCCTCCCGCGCCAACCAGTACCAGGTGCAGCAGCTCGGCACCATCGTCTTCGAGTACGACGGCCGCACCGAGCGCGTCACCTCCGACGGCGAGCAGGACGTCACCAACGGCCTGATCAAGGTGGTACAGGGGAAACAGCACAAGGTCTACTTCGTCCAGGGACACGGCGAGCGAAGCAGCGACGGCTCGGACCGCGACGGGTTCGCCACCATCTCCCAGGCGTTGACCTCGGAGAACTACTCCGTCGACAAGCTCGTGCTCGCGCAGCAGAAAGAGGTGCCGGCCGATGCGTCGGTGCTGATCGTCGCCGGACCGAAGACCGACTTCTTCCCGCCGGAGATGGACATGCTGAAGCGCTATCTCGCGCGCGGCGGCAAGGTCTTCTTCATGCTGGATCCGCCGGACAAGGCCGGCGGCGGCGAGCTGACGTCGCTCATCGATCTGCTCAAGGAATGGGCGATCGAGGTCGGCAACAACGTCGTGGTCGACGTGAGCGGCATGGGTCAGCTGCTCGGGACCGGACCGGAAACGCCGGTCGCCGCCAAGTATCAGCCGCACGCGATCACCGATCGATTCAACCTGATCACGGCGTACCGCCTGGCGCGGTCGGTGGCTCCCGCCACGGCCACCACCAGCGGGAAGTTCGCCCAGACGCTCGTCGAAACCAGCCCGGCGAGCTGGGCCGAGACCGACGTCAAGATGCTCAACACGAGCGGGCAGGTGGCGCGTGATCTCGACAAGGGGGACAAGGCCGGCCCGGTCTCGCTTGCCGCGGCCGTCTCCTCGCCGGCGACCGACGTGCCGGCGCCGGCCGACGGCGCCAAGCCAGCCGACGGCGATAAGCCGGCCGACGGCACCAAGCCGGAAGACACGCAGAAGCCGGAGACACGCATCGCCGTGTTCGGCGATTCCGACTTCGCGTCGAACGCGTTCCTGAACATTCCGGGCAACCGTGATCTCTTCATGAACTCGGTGAACTGGCTCGCTCAGCAGGAGAACCTGATCTCGATTCGCCCGAAGGATCCCCAGGATCGCCGGATCACGCTCACCCGCGATCAGCAGTTCCGCATCTCGCTGCTGACGGTCATCGCCATTCCAGGCATCATCCTGCTCGCGGGCGTGCAGACCTGGTGGCGGAGGCGGCGGTAGGCATGCGCGGTCTTCGTTCGTTCATCGTCCTTCTCGTCGTCGCCGTCGCGCTCGGGATTTTCGTCTACCGCGACTCCCAGCGGCCCGCCGGCGACGACGGCCCGAAAAAGGACAAGGTCTTCACCGTCGCCTCCGAGAAAATCGAGGAGATCGCGATCAAGTCCGATTCCGGCGAACAGACGCGGCTGCAGAAGTCCGGGACCGGCTGGCAGATCGTGGCGCCGGTGGCGGCACAGCCCGACACGGCGGAAGTTTCGGGCCTGACGACCAACCTCTCCACCCTGGAAGTGCAGCGCGTCGTCGATGAGAACCCGGCGGACCTGAAGGAGTACGGGCTCGCACAGCCCCGGATCGAAGTGTCATTCAAGGCGGATGGCCAGCAGCAGACGCTGCTCATCGGCCAGAAGACGCCGCCGGGCAGCGATCTCTACGCCAAGCGCGGCAATGACAACAAGGTGTTCCTCATCCCGGCGCATCTGGAATCGACGTTCAACAAGAAGTCCTTCGACCTGCGCGACAAGGCGGCGGTAAAAGTCGATCGCGAGAAGCTCGACGCCCTCGAACTCTCGGTCGGCGATCGCACGACCCGGTTCACGAGATCCGCCGGCGAGTGGCAGCTGGCGCAGGGACGAGCGGACTTCAGCGCCATCGAGGGTCTGGTCGGCCGGATCACCGGACTGCAGATGAAGGCAATCGCGGCGGATGCCGAAGGCGCCGATGCCAGGAAGTTCGGGTTCGACAAGCCGGCGGCGGTCGTGCGCATGGGCACCGGCTCGTCGCAGGCGACGCTGACCATCGGCGGCGCCGCGGAGGAAGGTACCGTCTACGCGAAAGATCACTCACGGCCGGCCGTCTTCACCGTCGAGTCGTCGGTCCTGGACGAGCTGAAGAAGGACCCGTCCGAGTATCGTCAGAAAGATCTGTTCGACGCCCGCTCGTTCAATGCCACACGCGTCGAGATCGTGCGCGGCGGCCAGACGCATACTTTCGAGAAAGCGAAAGTGAAGAACAAGGAGGGGCAGGACGAGGAGAAGTGGCGACAGACCTCGCCCCAGACGCGGGAGCTCGACCAGGCGTCGTTCGATTCGCTGCTCTCGGCGGTCACCGGGACCCGCGCGACCAGCTTCGTCGACGCCGCCGCGGCAGCAAAGGCGCTGGCCGCCCCGGAGATCAGCGTCGCGGTCAAGTTCGAGGACGGGAAGAAGGAAGAACGCGTCACCTTCGCAAAGTCCGGCACGGACGCCTTCGCGGCGCGCGCCGGCGAGGCCGGTGCCGCGAAGATCGAAGCGAGCACGGTCGACTCAATCGCCAAGGCACTGCAGGAGATCAAATAACCTTCGCCGCGATTGCCCGGGCGCTGTTGCTGACACTGGCGGCGGGGTGTGCATCACATCCCGTCGCCGCGCGTCAGGCGGCACCCCCTCCCTCCCGTTCCCATCCCACCGAAAGCGAACGTCAGAACCCGAAGAAGCCGGACCGCGCCGTCCGCGAGCTGCAACGGGATCTCGCGGCGGTGTTCGGCGCAGCGATCATGTCCCACGCACAATGGGGGATCGTCGTCCGGTCGCTCGACACCGGCGAGCTCCTGTACCAGCTCAATCCCGACAAGCTCATGATGCCGGCGTCGAACATGAAGATCCTCACGCTCGCCGGCGCCGCGCACGTCCTCGACTGGAATCATCGCTTCGTGACGACGCTCGAAACGAGCGCGGCCGTCGCCGGCGGCGTACTGCGGGGTGATGTCATCGTCCGCGGCGGCGGCGATCCCACGATCAACAGCCGCAACGGGCGGGCCGCGTCGGTCTTTGCCGAATGGGCCACGGCGCTGAGGTCAGCCGGCATTCACAGGATTGCCGGACGGATCGTCGGCGACGACCAGGCGTTCGACGACGAAGGGATCGGCGGCGGGTGGGCGTGGGACTACCTGCAGTTCGGATATGCTGCACCCGTCGGCGCGCTGCAATACAACGAGGACGTGGCCACGCTCACCGTGACACCCGGCAAGGCGGCGGGCGACCCCGCGGCCGTGCAGCTCGCGGCGGGCGCCGGGCTGAAAGTACTCAATCGCGCGGTGACCGGAGCCGCCGGCGCACCCGAGACCATCGAATACCGCAGGCATCTGGATCGTCCGGTGTTGGAAGTGTTCGGGACGGTCCCGCTGCCATCACCCGACGCCGCCATTTCGATGCCGCGCACCGTCGGTCGTCAGGTCGCGGTCGTCAATCCAACTGTCTTCTTCGCGCAGTCGCTGAAGGACGCGCTCGTCGCGGCTGACATCGCGGTGGACGGCAGCGCCATCGATCTGGATGAGGTCGAGCCCGAGCCGATCGGAGCGGGAGCAGCTGAGCGGCGCCTGCTGGCCAGGACGGAATCGCCGCCGCTCCGGGAGATCGCGCCGGTGCTGATGAAGGTCAGCCAGAATCTCTACGCGGAGACGCTGTTGAAAGCGGCAGGCACCGCGGGCGGCGGCATCGGCACGGTTCAAGCAGGACGAAGCGCGGTGCTGAACGCGCTGCGCGAGTGGCAAATAGACGAGGCGTCGCTCGTCCTGGCGGACGGGTCGGGCCTGTCGCGCTACAACTACGTGACTGCTGGCCTGCTCGTGAAGATCCTCGAACGCATGTATGCGGACCCGAGGCATCGCGAGCCGTTCATCGCCTCGCTGCCGATCGCCGGCAAGGATGGCACGATCGCCACTCGTATGCGTCGCACCCGCGCCGAAGGCAACGCCGCGGCCAAGACCGGATCGATCTCCAACGTGCGATCGTTGTCGGGCTACGTTCGAAGCCGGGACGGCGAGATGCTGGTGTTCTCGATCCTCGCGAACGACTTCGTCATCCCCGCGGCGACGGTGAACTGGATCGCCGATCTGGGTGTCGAAGTGCTCGCGAACTTCAGCCGAAAGCCGTCGCAACCGTCGCAACCGTCGCAACCGTCGCAACCGTCGCAACCGTCGCAACAATGAAGCGGTTCCTGCTGGCGGTGGTGATCGGCGCTTGCCTGGCGGCTGGCGTCTGGAAGTATCGGCAGCCTCCGGTCCCGGAGGCCGGCGAGCCGGCGGCGGCCAAGCCCGCGAAAGCGGAGTGGCTCGACAAGCTCTACAGTCAAAACCCGCGTGACGTCGAGGCCGCCACCCGCGAAGTCGGCGAGCTGGGCGCCCGGGCCCTGCCGGCCATCCTGGAGGCGCTCCACGACCCGCAGGCGGAGGCAGAGACGCTGAAGGGGGCACTGAAGGCCTGCAGCATCCTCGGACGGACAGCAGCGCCAATCGTGGGCGACGTCGCCGAGGTCCTGCCCGAGCCAGGGCTGACGGCTGAGGCGGCGGTCGCCCTGAGCTACATGGGCCCAAAGGCCTTCCCACCGCTGCGCAAGGCACTGTCGAACGACGACCCGATCGTCCGGCGCGAATCGCTGCGGTCGATCGGGAAGCTCGTGGAGCGCGCGCCGCTCGAAACGTCCGTCGTCCTGCCGTTGCTCGCCAACGGCATGAAAGACCGTGATGAAGGCGTCCGGACGGTGGCCGCGACCTACATCGGCATCATTCACCAGGGGGCGGAAACCGCGGTTCCGGCGCTCATCGGCGGGCTCGCGGACAGCAATGCTGAAGTGCGCCTGGCCTCGGCCACGGCGCTGGCGTCGTTCGAGCCGGCTCTCGCCGCGCCGGCGCTGCCGGCGCTGAGACAGGCGTCCAAGGATTCCAACGCCGACGTGGCGCGCGAGGCCGGCCGCGCGATGGTCAAGCTGCAAAGCAAATAGGCCGCTCGAACGTCGAGCGCGCGATCCGCAACTGGCCAGGGCGAGGAACCCGTGAGGTCAGGCCAGGAGGGATCGCGCGGCCGCCAGCAGTGCGTCGGGCTCGGCGTTCAAGCCGCCTCCCTGCGCGAGCTCGGGGCGACCGCCTCCCTTGCCCCCGAGTCGGGCGATCAATTGCTTGAGCAATCCGGCGGCGTCGAGCGACACGTCTTCAGCGCGCACGATGACCACCGAGAGCGGCGAGGCCGCTGTGCAGAGCACGGCCGCATGCCCCGGCCTGGCTGAAATGGCCTGAGCGATCGTCTTCAGGCCATTCATGTCGACGTCGGGCACACTCTCCAGCACCAGCCGCATCTTCCCGATCTCAGTCGCCCGTGCGCCGAACACCTCGGCGTCGTACCCCGCCAACCGCGTCTCCAGATCTTTCGCCCGCCGTTTCAGTTCCTTGTTTTCCGTCTGCACCCGCTCGATGCCCTGCGCGAGTTCATCGGGCCCCACGGAAACCAGCTTGATACCGGCCGCGACGATATCGCGGAGCTGCCGGTGCGCGCGGAGCGCGCGAACGCCGCAGCGGAACTCGATGCGGGAACCGCCGCGGAATCGCTCCCATGCGGAGACGGCGATGAGGCCGATGGCGCCAGTGCGCGCGACGTGCGTGCCGCCGCAGGCAGAGACGTCGAACCCTTCCACCTCGATGATCCGGAGCTGGCCCGTTCGAGACGACTCCTTCCGCAGCGGCAGGGCCTGCGCGTCCTCGGCGTCGACGAAGCGAATCGTCACCGGCCAGTCGTCCCAGACCACCCGATTCGCGGCGTCCTCGGCGGTGTCAATCTCGGCTGGCGTGACCTCGCGGGCGAGATCGATCGTCGACCCCGCGGAGCCGAGATGAAAGCTCGTGGTGCGAACACCGAGCAGCCGCTCGAACGCGGCCGACAGCACGTGCTGCCCGGTGTGCTGCTGCATGTGCTCGAACCGCCGTTCCCAATCGACCCGCGCAGCGACACGGCCCTGCGGCGGATCCCCTTCAACGATGTGCAGGATGCTGCCATCGTCGCGATCGACCACATCGACCACGCGGGCGGCACCGAGCGTACCGGTGTCGAACGGCTGACCGCCTGAGGTCGGATAGAACGCCGTCCGATCGAGCACGATCCCGTGTCGCGCATCGAGGCGTTGCACGTCCAGCACGTCGGCCTCGAACTCGGTCAAATACGGATCGGTGTAGTAAAGACGCTCAGTCATCAGCCACGTGCTCTCGTCCTACGTGCCACGTGCGAACGTGCTCGTGCAACGTGCTGCCCGTGGCCCGTAGCCCGTAGCCCGTAGCCCGTAGCACCGTAGCACGTAGCACGAGAAGCACGTTCGCACGTAGCACGTAGGACGAGGAGCACGTTCGCACACAGCACTCAGCACGTAGCCCGTAGAGGATCCTCGATTCCCGCTTCGCTGAAGCCCTTCGCGCGGAGACGGCAGCTGTCGCACCGGCCGCAGGGACGGCCGTCCGCGGTCGGGTCGTAGCAGCTGTGGGTCAACCCATAGTTGAGGCCCAGTTCCACTCCGGCGCGGATGATGTCCGCCTTCGACATCGTCACGAGCGGCGCAAGAATCCTCAGCGTCGAGCCCTGGACGCCGGCACGCGTCGCGACTGCCGCCATCCGCTCGAAGGCCTCGAGGTACTCGGGACGGCAGTCCGGATAGCCGGAGTAGTCGAGCGCGTTGACGCCGATCACGATCGCGCTGGCGCCGACCACTTCGGCCATCGCGAGCGCGAGCGAGAGGAAGACGGTGTTGCGAGCCGGCACGTAGGTGGAAGGAATGTCCTGCTGCTCGCCGAGATCGCGGTCCTTCGGTATGTCCCCGTCGCCCACGAGGGCAGACCCGCCGAAACCTGCGAGATCGACGTAGAGCTCGGTATGGGTCACGGTCCGGAGCGCCTCGGCGACACGCCGCGCGGCCTCGACTTCGCACGCGTGCACCTGGCCGTAGCGGATCGTCAGGGCGTACAGCTCGTACCCCTCGCGCGCCGCAATCGCCGCGGCCGTATAGGAGTCGAGGCCGCCGCTGAGCAGGACCACCGCCTTCACGCGCTAGACTCCACGGACGTCAGCACCCCAGATGTACTTGTGCACCTGCACCTGAAGCCGGACCTCGAGCCCGTCCTCGAGGATCCAGGCCGCCAGGGCTTTTGCATCGAGCACTCCATGGACGGGGGAGAACAGGACCGCGGCCACGCGGCCGATGAGCTGATGGCGGTTGACGACATCACGCGCGAATTCGTAGTCGGTCCGATCCTTGATGACGAACTTCACCTCGTCGTGCGGCGCGAGCCGCTCGAGATTCGCCCAGTGGTTGCGGTGCGACTCGCCGGAGCCCGGACACTTCACGTCGACGATCTTGATGACCGGGGCCGGCACCTCCTCGATGCTGATATGCCCGCCGGTCTCGATCATCACGGTCCGCCCCCCGTCGAGCAACCGGTGCATCAACGGATACACGTCGCGCTGGAGCAGCGGTTCACCGCCGGTGATCTCGACCAGCGGACACCGATACCCGTCGACCGTCGCGATCACGTCGTCCAGCGACATTTTCCGGCCCTCGGTGAACGCGTACGGGGTGTCGCACCAGGAACAGCGCAGGTCGCAGGCGGTCAGCCGGACGAACACGCACGGGCGCCCGGCATGGGTCGATTCCCCCTGAATGGAGTGGAAGATTTCGTTGATCGTCAGCACCAGCGTCCGGAAACATTGTACCTAACGCTCAGGCCGAGCTCTTGCTGAGCGTGATTTCAACTCCCAACCTCCAACTCCCCCGCCTTCGCGCGCACGCATCGACGCGCGCAACGGCGGGGAAGTTGGAGGTTGGGAGTTGGAACTGAGCGAGTCTAGAATGAGCCGTATGGTGAAACCCATTTTCTACTGGAAGCCCACCTGAACTACCTGTCGAAACGCCAGAAGTTTTCTGGAACAACGGGGAATCCAGGTGACGGAGCGGGACATCAACAAGGAACCACCGGATCGCGAGTTCCTCGAGCGCCACATCGACGCGGACCACTTCCTCGATTTCGTCAGCACCCGCAGCCCGGTCTTCAAGCAGCGCCCGCTGCCGCGATCGAAGAAGGAAGCGATCGAGCTGATGATGCAGCAGCCCAACCTGATCAAGCGGCCGATTCTCGTCCGCGGCACCAGCGCCAGCTTCGGCTTCAAGAAGGAAGACTACGAGAAGCTGTGATCCCCGTACCAAGCTGAATGAAGCGCTCCCACGAGATTCGGGTCGGCACGTCGGGCTGGAGCTATCCGTCCGGCAAGGGGACCTGGAACGGCGTCTTCTATCCGCGGCAGCCGGCACGGCGTCCGCGCGGGGCGCCGAAGTTCGACGAGCTCACGTTCTACGCCGAGCACTTCGATACCGTGGAAGTGAACTCCTCGTTCTATCGCGTCCCCACGGTCGAAGCGGTGCAGAAGTGGGCCGAGCGTACCCCTGACGGATTCGAGTTCTCGCTGAAGCTCTTTCAGAAATTCACCCATCCCGAGATGTTCGCGAAGGCGACCGGGGCCGACCCGGCAACGCTCGGCCGGAAGGACGTCGACGAATTCCGCGCCGCGCTCGAGCCGCTCGCCGACGCTGGCAAGCTCGGGGCGCTGCTCGCCCAGTTCCCCGCGAGCTTCAAGAACGACGATGAATCGCGGATGTACCTGGAGTGGCTGCTCAAAGCGTTCAAGGAATATCCGGTCGCCGTGGAGTTGCGGCATCGAAGCTGGAGCGACGATGCGAAGAGCACCGCGAGTCTGCTGAGCGGATTCAATGCGGCCCTCGCGCAGATCGACGAGCCCAAGTTCAAGTCGTCGATCCGCCAGACGCTCCTGCCGAACGTCCGCACTTTCTATTACCTGCGGCTCCACGGCCGCAACGCGGCGCAATGGTGGAAGCACGAGAAGTCGGAGGACCGCTACAACTATCTGTACTCGCCGGAGGAGTTGAAGCCGTTCTCAGACGCGGCGAAAGCGGCGGCACGGGAAGTGAAGAAGGCCTACCTCTACGCCAACAATCACTTTTCGGCGAAGTCGGTGGCCAATGCGGCCATCCTCAAAGCGCAGCTCGGTCAGGACCTCGACGGCGAATACCCGGGTGAGTTCGTCGAACGCTTCCCGGATCTCGAGGGAATGGTCAAGCTGCTTCCCGAGCAGCGGTCGCTCATGGCTTCACGGAAGCCCTCTTGAGGATGTCCGCCCTCTCGAGCTTGCGCACCACGTCGAGGCCTGTGATCACGCGGCCGAAGATCGTGTACTTGCCGTCGAACTCGGGCGTCGCCGCCTTGGTGATGTAGAACTGGCTGTCCGCGAATTTCGGGTCGCCGGCGTGCGCCATCGCCACCGTGCCGGGCCCGTGCTTGCGGGACTTGGTGATTTCAGCCGCGCCGATCGACGTGCCGCTGCCCCGCTGCCCCCAGAACCCCTCGCGGGACATGTCCCGGGACACCGGATCGCCGATCTGGACCAGCCGCTGCTCCGCGCGATGGAATCGCAGGCCGTTGTAGAAGTTCTTCTTCACGAGCTCCAGGATCCGCGCGACGGTCTTCGGCGCATCGCCCGGATACGTCTCGATCTCGATCGTCCCTTTGACCGTCTCCAGGACGATGACGGGACCAGCCGCCGACGGCTTTTGAGGCGGCTCGGCGCGGCTGGCGGTGTCGAAGGTGTGCACGGGAATCGTCACGATCGCCACGACCAGCGCGGCGACTGCGGCCGTCAGTCTCATCGCTCCCTCACTTGATGGCGGCGGTAGCCCGCGCGCCGCGCGCTCTGCCAATCTTCTCGACGCCAATTCTCGGGCACAAATCGGCGAGGACGCAACCGCCGCACAGCGGGTAGACCGGACGGCACACGTTCTGCCCCCAGGTCACGAGATAGAGGTTCACGAGCGGCCACCACTTCCGGTTCGCGGCGCGGTAGAGGGCCTGCTCCGTTTCCTCGGGCGAGCGGGTCGCCGCCCATCCCAGCCGGTTCGAGATGCGGTGGACGTGGGTGTCGACGCAGATGTTGTCGCCGCTGCGGTGCGCCAGGATCAGGACGAGATTGGCGGTCTTGCGACCGACGCCGGGCAGCGTCAGCAGCTCCTCCATCGTGCCTGGCACCCGGCCGCCGAATCGCGTCATGATCTGCTGACACGCCGCTTTGACGTGAATCGCCTTGTTCCGGTAAAAGCTCACCGGGTAGATCAGGCGCTCGATCCGCTTGACCGTGAGCTGCGCCATCGTACGCGGTGTGCGCGCGACGCTGAACAATCGCGCGGATGCGGCCTGCGTGACGGGATCCCGGGTCTGCGCCGAGAGCATGGTGGCGATCAGCACCTGGAACGGATCGTCCTGCTGGTCCTGCGCAATCTTCTCGACCGCCGGCTCCTCGAACCCATCGATGGCCCGGGCCAGCCGTCGCATCGCGGCGGCAATACGGCCGCGCTGCAGCACCGGCTGCGGCGGGAGATTGATTGCGGACGGCATCAGGATACCGGCGTCAGCGGCGGACGTCCGTGGACGACCTCAATCGCGTTCCGGACCGCAAGATCGATCATCGCCGTCCGGGTCTCGCGCGTCGCGCTGCCGAGATGCGGCGCCAGCACGACGTTTTCCATTTCGAACAGCCCCTCGTGCACGATCGGCTCGCGCTCGTAGACGTCGAGCGCGGCGGCGGCAATCAGCCGTTCCTTGAGCGCCCAGGCGAGCGCCTCCTCGTCGATGATCGGGCCGCGCGCGGTGTTCACAAGGATCGCCGATCGCTTCATCCGCATCAGCGCCCGGCGATCGATCAGGTGCCTGGTGTCCGGCCGCATCGACGTGTTGATGCTGATCACGTCGGAGGAGACGAGCAGCTCGTCGATCGACATGTCCTGCTTCGCGAACCGCGCGGTCATGCCGAAGGCAGGGGCTTTTGCCGCCACGGCGCGGCCGATCCGGCCACGGCCGATGATCCCGAGCTGCTTGCCGCGGAGCTCTGTCCCGAGCATGAAGTCGAGCGTCCACCCCTTCCACGCTCCGCGCCGTACCGATCCGCTCGCCTTCCCCGATCCGCCGGGCAGCGGTGAGAATCAGGCCCCAGGTCAGCTCCGCCGTCGCTTCGGTCAGCACGTCCGGCGTGTTGGTGATCGTGACGCCGCGCGCCTTCGCCGCTGCCACGTCGATGTTGTCGTAGCCGACCGCGATGTTCGCGACGACTTTCAGCGAATCGCCAGCCGCGAGGAGGGCATCGTCGATGCGGTCGGTGAGCACGCAGATCAGCCCGTGCTTGCCACGGACGCGCTCCCGCAACTGCTCGGGAGCGAGCGGCTCCTCCTGGAGCTCGACGTCACAGGCTTCCTCCAGCTTGGACAGCACGCTGGAGGGAATGCGCCGGGTGAGAAGGACGGGTGGACGAAGTGGAGTCACGATCGACGTCAGCCGCGGCGAAGGCCCAGGGCCTCTTTCATCAATGCCCGTGAGACTCGCAATACCCGCAATGATTGCACTGAACCGCCGGCTCGATCAGGCAGGGACCGCCCGAAGGAGGAAGCGCATAGCGGAAATGGCTGGCGTGCGACGCGAACCTGACCGGCACCGGTCGATCGGGAGGAGCTTCCTCTCCGGTCCCAAGATGCCTGGCAACCGCTTCACGAACCAGCGCACGCAGGGCGTCCTCGTTCATACCGAATCCGTGTAGTCGACCTCATCGACGATCCCGATGATCGCGGCATCGACGGCGGCCGCTTTCCGTCCAAGCGCATCCCCGGCCGCCTTGCCTTCGATGACCACCAGCACACGCTCGCCGACACCGGCGCCGACCGCATCGATCGCCAGCAGCGTCGTCCCGCGCGGCGTCCCCTCGAGGGCCAGCGGCTGCACCAGCAGCAGCTTGGCGCCTTCGAGCTTCCGGTTCTTCTGCGTTGACACGACAGTGCCGACGACTTGGCAAATCTGCACTTTTTACTAGTTCAAGGGTTCACGGAGTTCAGAGTTCGGGTTTAAAGGTTCAGCTGTTCGAGTTCCAGGGTTCAGTGAACACCTGAACCCTCGAACCCCTGAACCCGAACCTGTGAACGATTGAACCCTTGAACCTGTCATATGACATCCCAATAGTCGACGATCCCGACAATGGACGCATCGGTCGGCGGCTCGGCGGGATAGAACGGGAATGCGGCCTCGCGGCCGCGAACGAAGAACACGTGCTCGCCGACTCCCGCCCCGACGGAGTCCAGGGCGACGAGGGTGCGGCCCGACGCCTCACCCGACGCGGCGATCGGTTGCAGGATGAGCAGCTTCGTGCCGATCAGGTTCGCGTCCTTCATCGTCGCGACGACTTCGCCGATCACCTGTGCGAGCTGCATCAGCGCTCCTGCCTCGAGGCGCCGACTTCTGCGGTCTCATGCACCTCAATGCTGTCGACAATGCCGACGATTGCGGCGTCGACTGGACAATCCTTCATCCCGGCCGCCATCCTGGCGGAGCTGCCGCTGACGATGAGGACGGTCTCGCCGACGCCCGCATCGACGGTGTCGACGGCCACCAGATAGCTGCCCTCGGCCTTCCCCCGTGGATCGATCGGCCGGGCCACGAGCAGCTTGTTGCTGACGAGCCGCTCATCCTTGCGCGTCGCGACCACGGTCCCGACGATTTTCGCGAGAATCATTTCGCGTTGGCGGTCGCCTTCCCGATCGGGAGCGCGTCCTCGAGATTCGCGTGAGGACGGGGAATGACATGAACGGACACCAGCTCGCCGACACGGCGCGCCGCCGCGGCGCCGGCGTCGGTCGCCGCTTTCACCGCCGCCACGTCGCCGCGCACGATCGCCGTCACGTAGCCGGCGCCGATCTTCTCCCACCCGACCAGCGTCACCTTGGCAGCCTTGACCATCGCGTCCGCCGCTTCGATCATCGCGACCAGACCCTTGGTCTCGACCATGCCGAGCGCCTCACCCATTTGGACTCCTTGTCAGTTTTCAGTCGCCAGTTTCCAGTTGCCAGTAGATCCCGATGTTTCCTTCCCGGACGGCGCAGCGTCTGGAAACTGGTAACTGGCGACTGGTCACTATTTCAAACTTCTTACAGCATCCTCGATCAGCGCCATGAGTTCGCCGTATGTTAGCCGAATTTCCGCGTCCGCAGGCACGTTCGCCCCGCCCGGAAGAAACGCGGCCCGATCGGGGACCAGCCGCTGCCCCGGAGAGGACGGCGCCTGCACGACTTGACAGTCGGCAGGCAGATCCTGCTCCGGTTCGGGACAAATCGGCGCCGGAGCGGCGATCCCGTAGCGGCCGCGGAGACCCTGCAGACGATCGACTTCCTCGCGCGACAGCAGCCGCTCGCCGCCGAGCTGGCGCGCGACGAAGCTGATTTTCGCGAAATGCTCGATCGTCTCCATCTTGTAATACGCCGAGAACAGATCCTTGCCGAGCGTCAAGGCGCCGTGGTTCGCGAGCAGCATGCCGTCGTGCGCCTGCACGTACTGGCGCACGGCCTCGGGCAGTTCCCTGGTCGACGGCGTCGCGTACTCGGCGATCGGAATGCTCCCCAACGTCGTCACGACCTCGGCAAGCACCGCACGATCGAGAGCGATGCCGGCGACGGCGAACCCGGTCGCAATCGGCGGATGCGCGTGGACGACCGCCTGCACGTCGGGACGGCGGCGGTACACCTCGAGATGCATCTGCATTTCGGACGACGGGTCGCGGTCGCCCTGAAGCTTGCGCCCCTCGAGATCGGTGATGACCATCATCTCCGGAGACATGAACCCCTTGCACACGCTGGTCGGGGTCATCAGGAGACGGTCCTTGTCGAGCCGCACGCTGATGTTGCCGTCGTTCGACGCGGTGTAGCCGCGCGCGTAGAGCCGGCGGCCGACCTCGACGATGTCCGCGCGGAGCTGCGCCTCGTCTGGTCTGCGTGAACTCGAAGGGGTCGTCACCGCCCGCTCCACTCCTTGCGGCATTTCTCGGAACAGAAGTACTCCGTCGTCGAGCCCGAGCGCGCCTGGAGGGCGCGCGAGGGGACGACGAAGACTCCGCAGACCGGATCGCGGACGAGCTTCACGCCGCTGTCCTGCGGCGGCTGGCGAAGCCCGGCGCCCTCGAGCACCCCGCGGACGAACGTCCACAGGATTCGCACGACGAGGAGAAAGAGAACGACCTTGATGATGAGGCCGGTCATGGCCTACTTGCTCGTCGGGGCCGGCGCCGTCCCTGTCGTGGTGGCGGGATGCGCCGACTGCAGACCGTCGAGCCCCTGCCGCGCCATCCGGGCTTCCGGCGAGTCGGGCGCAATCTCGATGACCTGCCGCCAGGCCTGCGCGGCGCCCTGGAGATCCTGTTTCCCAAACGCACGCACGATACCGATGTTGAGGTGCGTCTTCGTATGCTTCGGATCGATCGCCAGCGACCGGTCGAATTGCGCGAGCGCGCGATCAGGCTCGTTCATGTAGTAGTACGCAATGCCGAGATCGGTGCTGGCGTTCACGTTCCGAGGGTCGATCTTCAAGGCATCCTCGTACCACTTCGTCGCTTCGGGGAAGCGCTCGGCGTCGAAGTACATGTCGGCGAGCTGGACCCGCGACTGCATATCGGTGCTGTTCTTCGCGATGGCGGCCTCGAGCGTCGCGGCGCGTGACTGGTCGAAGGGGGCCGCCGTCTGGGCCTGCGCCGGCGCCGCCGCGGTGGTGGCCGCGGGGGGCGGCGTCGCCACGCCGCGGGATTGCTGGCTGCCAATCATCCAGCCGGCCAGGATGCCGAAGAACACGCCGGCTATGCCGAAGATCACCGATTCCTTGGACACGAAGCGTCGATCATAACAACGTTCGCCGGAACCAGTCCACCAGCGCACGGGCGAGATCCGGGTCGCGCGAGAGCATCGATGCGCCGTGGCCGGCCTGCTTGAGCACGAGCAGTTCGCGAATGCCGGCGCCGGCTTTCTGCAGATCCTTCGCCGACCGAAGCGCATACGGATCGTCGTCACTCGCGACGAGCAGCACCGGGCGGTCGGCGACCTTGCGCAGCGGCGCTTCGATCCGCAGGCCGCGATAATCGAGCGACGGCGACAGGAGCGCAAGGCTCGCGACAGTGGGATCGGTCGAGGCGCTCAGCGCCGCGAGATTGGCGCCGATCGACGCGCCGGCAATGCCAACGCGCGACTGCTGGACCTCGGCACGCTGGGCCAGGAACCGGCGCGCGGCCCTGACGTCCAGCACCATCGATGAATAGTCGGCCGCCGCGGGGTCCGCGGCGATTGGCGCCGGCGACGATTCGCCGTGACCGCGCAGATCGATCGCGAGGGCGGCGATGTTCTCCGACACCAGCCGCTGCGCGAACCCTTCCCACTCGCGGCTCGAACGGTTCAGCATGTGGACCAGGATTACCGCCGGCGCGGGCCTGGATACTGGCTCGTACCAGGTCGCCGCCAGCGTGAGCCCGTCATCAGTGCGCAGCGTCACCCGCGTGGCCGCCGCGCCAGGCTCGAGCGCGAAAACCAGCAGCAGCGCCAGCATCGCCGAAATGGATGTCGTGTTCCTCACGTCCAGCCTGGTGTTCCGGTCACCGCGTGAGTGCCTGGAGGTAGTCCCCGACCGCGCGCTCGAGCCCGACATACAGCGCATGACTGATCAGCGCGTGGCCGATGGAGGCTTCGTCGAGATGCGGCAGGTTCCGGAACAGCACCAGGTTCTCGAGATCGAGGTCGTGCCCGGCATTGACTCCGAGCCCGAGGTCGTGCCCCAGCGTGGCGGCTCGGGCATACTGCTCGAAGCTGTCGCGCCCTCGATCGGCATCCGCCTTGAAGGCCCGCGCGTAGGGCTCGGTATACAGCTCGATCCGATCACCGCCGAGCGCGGCCGCCCAGCGCACCGCGTCGGGCTCCGGATCCACGAACACGCTCACCCGTATCCCCGCGCTCTGAAGATCGCGCAGCGTCTGACGCAGCGAGTCGGGGGGTGTAGTCGGATCCCAGCCGGCCTGGCTCGTAATCTCACCAACGCGAACGGGAACGAGCGTGAACTGATCAGGCCGCACCTCCAACGCGAGGGCAATCAGATCCGGACGCGGATCCCCCTCGATATTGAGCTCGACCGACGATTCTGCCGGCCGCTGCAGATTTTGCGCGCGAAGCTCGTGTGCGATCTCGCGCACGTCGGCGAGTGTGATGTGACGGGCGTCGGCGCGGGGATGTACCGTGATGCCCGGAGCGCCCGCGTTGACGCAGACCCGCGTGGCTTCCACCACGCTCGGAATCGTTCCGCCGCGCGAATTCCGAAGCGTCGCGACTTTGTTGACGTTGACGCTCAGCTTCGGAAGCCGGCTGCCGGAGCTCATCCGAGATGCTCCTTGACCGTACTCACGATCTCGGTCGCCCACTCCTGGATTTCCTGCTGATTCTTCCCTTCGATCATCACCCGCAGGAGGGGCTCGGTTCCCGAGTACCGCACCAGCAGCCGCCCCTGCCCGGAGAGGCGTTCCTCGACCCGCTGCATGGCTTCCGCGATCGGTTGAACCGCCTGCAGATCTTTCTTCTCGCGCACCCGCACGTTCAGCAGGACCTGCGGATAGGTGACCAGCTCGGCCGCGAGGTCCGCCAGCTCGCGTTCGGTGTCGGCCATCACCCGCAGCACGCTCAGCGCGGTGACGATGCCATCGCCCGTGAACAGATGGTCTGAAAAGATGATGTGGCCGGACTGTTCGCCGCCGAGCGCCAGGCCGCGCTTGACCATCTCTTCCATCACGTATTTGTCGCCGACCGGACAGCGAACCATCTCGATGCCGCTCTGGTGAAAAGCCAGCTCGAGGCCGATGTTGCTCATCACGGTGGCGACCACCCCGTTTCCCTTCAGATGGCCGAGGGACTTCAGGTGACGGCCGCACATCAGGAGGATCGCGTCGCCATCGACAACGCGGCCGCCGCCGTCGACGAGAATCGCGCGATCGCCATCGCCGTCGAAGGCCACACCGAGGCGGCAGTTGCGCTCGACGACCACGCGGGCAAGATTCTGCGGGTGCGTGGAGCCGCAGTCCAGATTGATGTTGCGTCCGTCGGGCGACGCGCTGAGCAGCTCGACCTCGAACCCGAAGCCACGGAACAACTTCGGCGCCACCGTCGTCGTTGCGCCGTTCGCGGTGTCAATCGCGATCTTCAAGCGGCCGAGCCGGTGCGGATCAGGCAGCGCCAGCCGGGCATGCGCGATGTAGGCATCGATCACGTCCGTCCGTTCGACCGGCACCTCCGCCGAGCCGCTCACCGTCCAACTCGTGTCGGCCACGATCTTCTCCACCTCACGCTCGAGCGTTTCGGTGAACTTCTCGCCTCGGCCCGAGAAGACCTTGATGCCGTTGTCCTGAAACGGATTGTGCGAGGCGGAGATGACGATGCCGGCGTCGAAGCCCATGTCGCGGGTCACGTAAGCGATCGCCGGCGTCGGCAGCACACCGGCACTCGTGATGTGCGCCCCTTCCGAGCGGACGCCGCGAGCCAGCTCGCGCTCGATCCACTCGCCGGATTCGCGGGTGTCGCGGCCGACGATCAACCGCAGCTGGCGGCCGCCCGTCCCCATCGCCCGCACGAGCGCGGCCCCGAGGCGCGCGACCGTTTCATGATCGAGCGGGTACTCGCCCGCCTTGCCGCGAACGCCGTCAGTTCCAAAGAGCCGATGTGACATAGAAGGAATGGTCAAAATTGTCCACTATGGCGCTTTGCACAGAGGGAATCGCTGTCTGGGGGGTCTCGCGCCGATCCAATCCCTCATTCTTGGCATTTATGAGGGATTTGGCAATGCTGGCGCTTATTTGGACGTCCTGAGCGTCACCGCGACCTCGGCGGGACTGAACTCGGTAACGCCAAATTGCTGCGAAGGATCGGACTGGATGCGAAGGCTGTAGCGACCCGCGCCGAGACCCGCGACATCGACGAACGCGTCGATGGCGTCGGCGCGGACCGCGGCGACGAGGTCGCGGCGGCCTCGAATCAGGACCGCTACGGCAGCCGGGGCGATCTCGGCCGTTCGCAGACCGTGCCCGATATTGCGCGCCTTGACCCTCACGTCTCTCAATTCGCGCTCGACCGGAGCCGGCATGACGTCGACGATCACGGTGACGTTTTGCGGCTCCACGAGGCGCACCGCGGAGTCCAGGAGCCCGACCGCGACGACGTCTCTGACGTTCTGCCTGGCGCCGGCCACGTCCACCGGCTCGGTGGTGGCACTGGCGAGTTTCTTGACCCGGCTCTCAGGTCCGACGACTTCGACAGTTGACGGTTCGGCCGTGTGCTGACCGACCGAAAAGCCTGCCGCGGGCTCGCCGTCGATTTGCGCGACGACCGGCACGACGCGGCTCGCCGACTTCTCGAACTCGATCCCGAGAGTGCCTGGAACGACCTGTGTCACCTGCACGCCGTATGGCGCCCGGACTTCTTCGTTCCGGATGTGAAAGATGCGCGAGCCGGGTCGCGCATTCGCCAGATCGACGGCCGCGAAGACCTCTCCTGCTTCCAGCCTGCTGAGCAGAGCCGACGAGCCACGCAGCCTGATATCGACGCTGGCGGGAGGATCGCCGACGACCTCCAGCTGGACGGGGAGGTTCCTGAACTCGAGCGGCACGCGCATGATGCGCTCGACGACGTGCTCGCCGGCGACCGTCAGCCAGAGCAGCGCCGCCAACGCGAGCGCCACGACTTTGAGGCCGAGATGGCGGAAAGGATGGTAAGCCATCAGGCGTCGTACGCGGGAGTCGACCGCCCGCTGCCGCGACGCTGAACCACGAAGGTGCGAAGCCGCTCGCGCAGCTGATCCGGCGACAGCGCCCGATCGATGCGGCCGTTCATGGCCAGCGCGATCTGACCGCGTTCCTCGGACACCACGATCGCCACCGCGTCATTCTCTTCGGTCAAGCCGATCGCCGCCCGATGCCGGGTGCCGAGCTCGCGGCTGACCCGCGGATTCACGGTCAGTGGAAGAAAACACGCAGCGGCGGCAATCCGATCCTCCTGAAGGATCACCGCCCCGTCATGGAGCGGCGAGCCGGGCTGAAAGATCGTGACGATCAGGTCGTAAGTCAGCGTCGCGTCAACGGGGATACCGCTTTCGATGTAATTCCGCAGTCCGATTTCCCGTTCGACGGCGATGATCGCGCCGATTCGCTGCTGGGAGAGCATCGTGGCCGCGACGACGAGCTCTTCGATCGTTTCGGTGGCTGCCTCGGTCCGGTTGAGATAGCGGAAGAACGGCGCCTGGCCGAAGTGCGCGAGCGCGCGGCGGATGTCCGACTGGAAGATCACGATTGCGGCGAATGCCACGTACAGCAGCATGTTCCGGATCATCCAGTTGACGGTCTGCAACGGGGCGTGCCGGGACACGTAGAACAGTGCCACGAGCAGCAGGGATCCGGCCGCCATCTGCGCAGCCCGGGTCCCCCGGATCAGCTTGAGGAATTCATAAATGATGATCGAAACAATCGCGATATCGAGCAGGTCCCACCAGCCCATGGGAGGGCGTCGAAGCAGGCCGGTCAGATAATCGGGCACGGGCGTTAGCTTATCTCAGGGCTCCGGCGTCGAGAGGCTGCGGCTAACGGGGGCGGACGATCACGAGCTGGGACGTTCCAGTCCGAGCTCCTTCCAGATCCACGAGAAGTCGTACGGCGGACGCCCGGAGAGTGCCGCTCGCTCGGCGCCATTTTCAATGCGCTTGAGCAGATCGATCAATCGCGGGCGCCACAGCTTCGTCTGCGCCGCCGCCCGCGGTGTGCGGTTGCCCAGGGCGGGAACGGGACGATCGAGCCACGTGTGATAGTGCCGATCGTAGAGCTCACGGACCGGAGTGGTATCGACCTCCTCCGGCTCCTCGACCACCTTACGCGGCCGCTGCTTGCGGAGCTCGGTCATCGCCTGTTCGACGGTCTCGAGCGCCGTCGCGCGGAACCGTACCAGGTCGCCAACGAGCTTCTCCAGCCAGGCGCGGCCCTTGGCGGCGCGCTCCTGTGAGTTCGTTTCGAAGACGATCCGCTGCCCCTCGAAACCCCAGGTGCCGACTTCCCGCTCGCCGTCATCGGTCGGCTCTCGCCACGCGAGGCGGCCGTCCTCGATGGCACGGATCTGCGGCTGCCGGCTGAGCGTGTTGCGGACTTCTTCGATGTGCGCGCTGTCGAAGACCACGCGGCAGAAGATGAGCGTGTGGCCTTCCGCGGTCGTCACCGACGGCGGTTCGGGAAACGCGACCAGGTTCAGCCACAGATGGTGGAAGACCATGCCGTGCTTCCTGAAGAACTCCGCGGTATCGTCGTTCGGATGTTTGCGCTGATGCCGCCGGTGCAGCTTGCGCAGGTGGCTGCTGATCTGATCCTTGGCGTCGGCCGGATACAGGTACAACCCGCCTTCGAAGACGTAGCCGCCAGCGCCGTCGGGAGCGATTCGCGCGCCGAGGAGATCCCAGGTCACGATCTGCGCCGTGGCGGTCCGTTCGATCACGAACAAGCGCGATCCGCTCCACAGATCGAGGACGCGCAGACCGCGTCCGCGCTCGACCGCCTCGACCTCGTAGAGGCGCAGGTGCGCGCTGGCCAGACGGCTGAGGAACTGCCGCTCGGCTGGACTCAATTGCGCCGCTTCGTCTTCCAGGAACAGACCGGCCACGGTGCCCGACCCGTCGATCTCCCAATCGAACAGGAACCAGGTGTTGTACTTGATGTTGGCGTCCTCGGAATCCATGAGCCATTGGAGCTCGTTGGTGGACGCCTCGCGAATCAGATTGCCCCAGAAAACGATTTCGGCAACGGAGTGGTCGTGATCGAACGCCGGCTGAAAGGCAAATGTGAGCAACTTCGCGATGGCGGAATCGCGCACGCTGCCGGTCGATGTCATTTTCGGAGATCTTACAACGGATGGATCGCCAGGCTCAGCCGGCGTTCAGCTCCCCTGCCCGCCGCACCTGGTCCGCGACCCGGACGACCTGCGCCATTTCCTTCACTCCATGCACCCGCACGATGTGCGCGCCGAGGAGGACGCTGGCGGCCACGGCGCCGGCCGTGCCCCATTCCCGCTCGTCTGGCGGCAGGCCGCCGAGAGCCTGCTTCAGGAACGATTTCCGTGAGGGCCCGGAGAGGATCGGCCGGTCGAGGCTCGAGAGGCGGTCCAGCGTGGCCAGGGCCGCGTACGAGTGCTCGGCCTTCTTGGCGAAACCCAGCCCCGGGTCGAGGATGATGGCCTCACGGTCAACTCCCGACGCCACCGCCTTCGAGAGCGCGCCCTCTAACTCCGACGCAATCTCCCCGGGAACATCCGCATAGGACGCTTCACGATACATGTCGCGGGAGCGCCCCCGGTTGTGCATCAGGACAACGGCGGCACGGGTCTGTGCCATGGCGCCCGGCAGATCCTCGTCGTACTGCAGCATGCTGACGTCATTGATGATCGCCGCCCCGCATTCGACGGCCTGGCGCGCGACGATCGACTTGTAGGTGTCCACCGAGACGAGTGCGCCAGCGGCCGCCAGCCGCTCGATGACCGGCAGCACGCGCCGCAGCTCTTCCTCCAGCGAAACCGGTTCAGCCCCTGGACGCGTCGACTCGCCGCCGACGTCGATGATATCCGCCCCCTCCTCGAGCATGCGCAGACCGTCCTCGACGGCGCGGACCTGATCCAGGCGCAGGCCGCCGTCGGCGAAGGAATCGGGCGTGATGTTGAGAATGCCCATGACCAGCGTGCGCTCGCCGAGGGATATCGGCGCGCGGCCGGGAAGCGGGAGGCTGTAGCGCTTGCGGGAGTTGAACAAGCGGCGAATACAGGCAACAAGGGCAAGTAACCCGGAAGCGCGCTTCGTTCCGTGGTCCTTGCCCCTTGTAACTTGTTACTTGAGAAAACTACTCCTGCGGCAGCGGCTTGTTCATCGGCGGGAGCGGCGGAACGATCGACGGCCGCTCCTTCGCCTGGCGGCGGCCGTCGTCTGGCGTCGACGCGGGGGCCGACGGCCGATGCTCCTCGAGGGCCTCGCCATTGACGATGCGGCGGACCTGTTCTGCGTCGAGCACTTCGCGCGCGAGCAGCTCGTCGCTGATCCGACCGAGCGCCTTTCGATTCGTTTCGAGTACCTGGCGTGCGCGGTCGTAGTTGTCCGTGACGATGCGCTTCAGCTCCTGGTCGATCCGGATCGCGGTGTCTTCGCTGTAGTCCTGGTGCTGCGCGATCTCGCGGCCGAGGAAGATCTGCTCCTCCTTCTTGCCGAAGGTCAGCGGCCCCATGGCGTCGCTCATGCCCCACTCGCAGACCATCTTGCGGGCGAGCTCGGTGGAGCGTTCGAGGTCGTTGCCGGCACCGGTCGTCATGCCGTGCATGGTGATCTCCTCGGCGATGCGGCCGCCGAGCAGGATCGCGATCTGATCGTTCAGGTAATCGCGCGTGTAGTTGTGCTTGTCGTCAACCGGCAGCTGCATCGTCACACCGAGCGCCATGCCGCGCGGAATGATCGTGACCTTGTGAACCGGGTCGGCGTGAGGCAGCAGGACGGCGAGCAGCGCGTGACCCGCTTCGTGCACCGCGGTGACCTTCTTCTCCTCTTCGCTGATGATCATCGAGCGCCGCTCGGATCCCATCAGGACCTTGTCCTTCGCGAACTCGAAATCGAGCATCCGCACGACCTTCTGGTTGTAGCGCGCGGCGTTGAGCGCGGCCTCGTTCACCAGATTCGCGAGATCGGCGCCGGAGAAGCCGGAGGTGCCGCGCGCCAGCACGTGGATGTTCACGTCGTCGGAGAGCGGGATCTTCTTGGTGTGCACCGCGAGAATCCCCTCGCGGCCCTTCACATCCGGACGATTGACGACGATCCGGCGATCGAAGCGGCCCGGGCGCAGCAGCGCGGGATCGAGAACGTCGGGACGGTTGGTGGCGGCGACGAGGATGACGCCTTCGTTCGACTCGAAGCCATCCATCTCGACGAGCAGCTGATTCAGCGTCTGCTCGCGCTCGTCGTGTCCGCCGCCGAGACCGGCGCCACGATGCCGGCCGACCGCGTCAATCTCGTCGATGAAGACGATGCACGGCGCGTTCTTCTTGCCCTGCTCGAAGAGGTCACGGACGCGGGACGCGCCGACGCCGACGAACATCTCGACGAAGTCCGAGCCGCTGATCGAGAAGAAGGGAACGTTGGCTTCGCCCGCGACGGCGCGGGCCAGAAGCGTCTTGCCGGTTCCCGGGGGCCCCATCAACAGCACGCCCTTGGGGATTCGACCGCCAAGCTTCTGGAATTTCTGGGGTTCCTTCAGGAACTCGATGATTTCCTGAAGTTCCTCTTTGGCTTCATCGACGCCGGAGACATCCTTGAACGTGACTTTTTTCTGGCTGCTGGATGACAACTTGGCGCGGCTCTTGCCGAACGACAGGGCTTTGTTCCCGCCGCTCTGCATCTGCCGCATGATGAAGATCCAGAACCCGATCATCAGGAGGATCGGGGCCCACGAATACAACAGCGTCGCCCAGGGGCTGGTCGTTTCCGGCTGTGCTTCGATCCTGACGCCTTTTTCCTGAAGGAGATTGGCGAGCCGTTCGGTACTGGGTCGGGGCGTACGTCCGAAACTCTTCAACGGTCCCGGCGGTTCCGTTCCTTTTGCCCTTGATGTTGTTCCCGGTGATGACAACGGACTCGATCTGCTGTTCCTGCACTTCCTTGAGGAATTGCGTGAAGGAAATCGGAGCCGGTCCGCGCTGGAACGTTGTGGAGAAGTTCCAGATCATGATCCCGATCACAATCAGGACAATCCAGAACAGCAAACTCTTGAGGGTCGAGTTCAACCTACGCCTCCTAACCGCCTTGCTTTCAAGAGTATCACGCCCTGCGAGGGCTCTGTGACGCGAAAATCCTCTGCTAACGACTGCCCGACGACCCAGACAATCCGGTCGTCGCGGTCAACTACGAGGGGAAGGCGGTCGCGTTCGGTCCGGGCGACCTTGCGGTCCACCAGAAAGTCCTGCAACTTCCGTCCCCGTCCCCCCATTCCGAGGGGATTGAACCGATCGCCGGGCCGCCGGTTCCGAACGGCCAATGGATACCGGAGTGGACCGGCGGCCACGAAGACCTCCCCACCCCTCGCCCGATGGGGTCCGACCTCATCAGAATTGTCGACTCGCTGTGCTGAAACGGCCCACTCCGGGAGGGCCACTTCACCAGGAATAGACAGCGGAAATCGAAAGAAGTTCGAAAACGGCCTCGCCGCCTCCGCCCCCAGCCGAATCCTGTTCCCCCGCCGGGTCGCCCACTGCCCCGGGAGGGCGATGCCCGCGGCATCGCCTTCCGCCCCGGCGAGCTCCAATACACGCTGGATGTGTTGGAATCCGATGAACCTGCCGCCGGCCGACGCAGTCAGCGCCTGCCGGACAACTCGCGACGCCAGTGCGGGTGGCAGGCCCTTCAGCGCGGCCGCGTCGATCTCCAAATCGCAGTCTGTCTTTAAGACGATCGACGAGGCCAATTCGATTGCACACGCCTCGAGGTATTCCTCATCCTGTCTCGCGAGCGCCGCCTCTCGCGCCAGAACGGGCACGATTCCCGGAGAAAAAGCCTCGAGCACCGGCATCAATTCGTGCCGCACGCGGTTTCGCGCGAACTGCAGATCCGAGTTGCTCGCGTCCTCGCGATAGCGCAGCGCTCGCTCAGCCACGTAACTGCGGAGGTCGGCGCGCCGGACTTCGAGCAGGGGCCTCACGATCTGCCCCGCCCGCGGTCGAATCGCGGCCAAGCCTCGTGAGCCCGCGCCGCGCAGCAGCCGCAACAGGAACGTCTCCGCCTGATCGTCCTCGCTGTGACCGACCGCCACCACATTCGCGCGAAGGCGCGCGGCCGATTCGGCGAGGAACGCATATCGTGCGGCTCGCGCCGCGTCCTCGATGGAGCGCCCCGATTCGGCCGCGAGCCGGGCGACATCGGCGCGCCCGGCGTCGAACGTCAGCCCGAGCGCGAGCGCACTCTCGCGGCAGAACTCCTCATCCGCGTCCGCGTCAACCCCGCGCAGCTGATGATTGAAGTGCGCGACGCCGGCAACCCCGAGCTCCCCGAGCTCTTCGAGCTCGCGCAGGATGTGCAGCAGGGCCACCGAATCGGACCCTCCCGACAGCGCGACGAGCACACGGGCGCCGCGCGGAAACAGGTCGTGCTTCCGGATCGTGCGGAGCACCCGTTCGATGAGCGGCATATGCGACGGCGAGGGGATGTCGCCTCCTGCCTGCGACCTTGTTCCTTCTACCGCTTGCTATCGAAGAGAGAATTGGTGCCGGTGCAGGGACTTGAACCCCGGACAACGCGGATATGAGCCGCGTGCTCTAACCAACTGAGCTACACCGGCAGGAACTCTCGATTTTAGCACACGGGATGCGGCTCTCCGGGAGCCCCGCGCGACCGCCGGTAGATTGGGGCTGAGGCCTCGCGGTCTCCCAGGTCAGCTCTCGATCAGCGCCGCGGCGAGCAGCGGGATCATGATTTCGTGATGACCGACGATGGAGTAGCCGCGCCCGATACCGAGCACCGGACGGGAGACGACGTTCACCTGCGGGCGGTACTGACGGATGAAGTCGATGTTGACCGTCGTAAGGCCCTCGAGGCTCAGGCCCCGGTTGCGCGCCAGGGCAATGGCTTTCAGGAACACTTCAGGGAGGACCACGGCGGAGCCACAGTTCAAATAGACCCCGTGCTCCAGCCGCCCGACGTTCGAGACCAGGTACCGGAAGTCCCGCAGACTGCCTTCACCGAGCGCCGCCCCCGACGCGGCCGGATGCATATGAATGATGTCGGTCCCGATGCCGATGTGGACGGTGACCGGGATCTCGAGCCGCGCGGCCGCGGCCAGGACGCTCAGATCGGCGTGCGGAGGTCGAGCCGCCGACAACCAGGCGCCGATCGACTGCCCGATCCCGAGCCCGCGCGCGACGCCCTGATTGATGGCGTCGTTCAGCAGCCGTCCGGTTTCTTCGGCCATCCCAAAGCGGCCGGGTCCGAGCGATTCGTCCACTTCCTCGGAGGTCCCGCCGGACAGCGCCAGCTCGAAGTCGTGAATGACGGTCGCGCCATTGGTCGCGATCGCCGAGACGTACCCCGCTCCATCAAGTCGACGATCACCGGGCCGACGCCCGTCTTGATCACGTGAGCTCCGAGGCCCCACAGCACACCGCGGCTCTCCGCCCTGGCGCGACGGACGGCCTCCACGACCGCCTTGAAGTCGGCGGCTCCAAGGATGTTCGGCAGCGCATCCAGCCACGCCGCCATGCCGGCCCCGGGCGTATAGCGGCGCGCGAATTCCGCCGCGTTCGACTTGCTCTTACGCGACGCGAGCGGATAGGTACGCACGCCGGCCAAATCGAATTCCTCGTAGCGCATCTTCACGGTGGGTAACTATATCGTCTGATCGATCGCGTGGGGACGACACGGCCCCGCGCGCGGTCAGAGGCCGCCAATTGCTGGTCAGCGAATTCGATTTCGACCTGCCCGACGACCTGATCGCGCAGCACGCGGCGCCGCGCGGCGCCTCGCGCCTGCTGGTGCTCGATCGGCGGGATGGCCAGATCCGCCACACGCAGATCTCGGAGCTGTCCGGCTGCCTCCGCGAAGGCGATCTGCTCGTCGTCAACAACACCCGGGTATTTGCCGCGCGCCTCCTCGGCGTGCGCGTGCCGACCGGGGGAAACGTCGAGTGCCTGTTGCTGACGCGGCCGGCCCCGACCGGGGATGGCACGTTCGTGTGCGATGCGCTGATGCATCCCGGACAGAAGCTGAAACCCGGAGCCGTGGTGAAATTCGAGGGAGCGGACGGGACCATCCTCGCCGAGGTGCTCGAGCGGAAGTTCTTCGGCCGCCGGACCATTCGATTAACGCCGCAGTCCGGCAATCTCGATCTCGAGCCGCTCATCGACCGGCTCGGGCACATGCCGCTCCCCCGTACATTCACCGGGCCGACACCGAGGACGATCGCGAACGCTATCAGACGATCTTCGCGGCGGTGACGGGATCGGTCGCCGCGCCGACGGCTGGACTGCACTTCACGCCGGCGATGCTGGACGATCTCGACCGCCGCGGCATCGAGCGCGTCGCGATCACGCTGCACGTCGGCTACGGCACGTTCAAGCCGGTGCGCACTGAAACCGTCGAGGACCATGTCGTCGATCCAGAGCGCTACGAGATCGAACGCGGCGTCGCCGATCGTCTCAATCGCGCGCGGGACGAACGGCGTCGCGTGATCGCCGTGGGTACGACGACGACGCGGGCGCTCGAGGACTCGGCGCGCCGTGGCGACGGCCGCGTCGTCGCCGGACCGGCCGAAGCCACTACCTTCATTCACCACGGATTTCACTTCCAGGTCATCGACGGCCTCGTCACCAACTTCCACCTCCCCCGGTCATCGCTGCTGATGCTCGTCGCGGCTCTCGCCGGCCTCGAACACGTGCGCGCCGCGTACCGCGAAGCGATCGAACAGCGTTACCGCTTTTACAGCTACGGCGACGCGATGCTCATTCTCTAGCGACTCCTGCCGATGAATCGCCGCGCGGGCCTGGCGGCCTGCGCTACGCCGGCTCCGGCGACGGCCCGAGCGAAGAAGTACAATCCGCGCCGTGCGTGCACAGGACAAGGCCGAATCGCGAACCGAGCGGGCGGAAGCGAAGACCGAGGAGGCCACTCCGACACTGGCGTCCGAATCCGGTCCATTCATGGACGTCCGCAGTGTCGAGCTGACCATCCTCGCCACCCTGGCGGTGATCCTCGTTCTGCGGTTCGCCGAACCGGTCCTCATGCCTATCGTCATCGGCGTGCTCATCAGTTATGTGCTCGCCCCGCTGGTCGATTCGCTCCAGAAACGTGGCGTGTCCCGCTGGATCGGCTCGGCGCTGGTGCTCGTACTCCTCACCGGCGGTCTTGGATTCGCCGCCTACAAACTCACACCGCAGGTCATGGCGATCGTCGAAGAGGTGCCCGACGCCGCGCGGCGTCTCCTCGACCGCGTGAAGACGGGCCGTCGCGGCGACGAGGGGGCATTGGAGAAAATGCAGCGCGCGGCGAAGGAGATCGACAAAGCGGCGGCCGCCGCCTCCGATCCCGTGCCGACCCCGTCGGGAGTTCAGCGCGTGCAGGTCATCGAGCCCGCCTTCCGCGCTACCGAGTATCTGTGGGCCGGCGGGAGGAACGTCGCGGCCTTCTTCGGCCAGTTCGCCATCGTCCTCTTCCTGGTGTTCTTCCTGCTCGTCACCGGCGACCTGTTCAAGCGAAAGCTGGTGAAAATAGCGGGACCGACGCTGACGAAGAAGAAGATCACCGTCCAGATCATGGACGACATCAACCGCCAGATCAGCAGCTTCCTGCGGGTGCAGGTGCTCACGAGCCTGCTCGTCGGGGTGCTGACCGCGCTCGTGCTCTGGTACTTCGGCGTCCGTCAGTACGTGATCTGGGGCGCGCTCGCCGGGATCTTCAATTCGGTTCCCTACCTCGGCCCGATTGGCGTCACCGCCGGACTCGGAGTCGTCGTCTTCATGCAGTTCGACGATCTCGTGCGGACGATGTACGTGTGCGGGCTGACGCTGGCGATCACCAGCCTCGAAGGATGGCTGCTGACCCCGGCGCTGATGAGCCGGGCGGCGCAGATGAATCCCGTGGCGATCTTCGTCGGCGTGCTCTTCTGGAGCTGGGTGTGGGGCGTGTGGGGCACGATCCTCGCCGTGCCGATGATGATGACGGTCAAAGCCATTTCCGATCGAGTCGAGGACCTGCAGCCGATCGGTGAACTGCTCGGCGAATAGCTCCCGCCTGTCCGCGGTCTCCCTTGAACGCCCGCCGTCAGATCAGCGGAAAGCTGGCGAGCAGCCACCCTATCAACACGACCGGAAGGATCGCGATCAGCGCGAGCGCGACGAGACAGATGCTGACGAAGATGTAGTCTGCCCGCGCCGGGGGGACGCCGGGGCGGGCGTGGCGCTCGAGCAGGGCAAGATTGCGCAGATTTGCCTTCCAGCCGATATCGGCGAGATCACCCAGCACCGGCACCAGTCCGAGCAGCATGTCCAGGCCGGCGTTGAGCACCATCCGCGCCTGGACGACGACGGGCAGCCGCATCCGCACCGCCTGCAGCAGAATCATCGCCGCGAACGCCGGGGTGGAGATGTCGCCGATACCCGGAATGAGGCCGACGATCGCGTCCACACCGAATCGGATCCCGGTGCCGGGAATCCGGAAGGCACTGTCGAGCAGGACGGCCCAGCGCCGCAGCGCGTCCATCGTCTCGTGCGTGGGCGGCAGGCGCGATTTCATGTCCGGGAGGGCACGCAACAACGGCGTGCGATCGCGGGTTCGGCCGGCGAGAGGCCGATCATCCGGGCCTGAAGCACCCTGATCCGTTTGCCATCCTGCGTCGGCTCGTGGTACGAAGGTCTGCTGTGCCCACTAGTCATTTTCGAGTATGGCCCGGCGCTCCCTACCCACTGGGTGCGACCTGGGATGGCGTCGGGGTAAACTTCGCTGTGTTTTCGGAACATGCCAGGCGGGTCGAGCTGTGTCTGTTCGACTCGGTGGACGCCGAAGTCGAATCCCTGACCATCCCGTTGCCGGAGCAGACCGACATGGTCTGGCACGGCTATCTGCCGGACGTCCACCCGGGACAGCTTTACGGGTACCGCGTGCATGGTCCGTTCGCTCCGCACGCCGGGCATCGCTTCAATCCGCACAAGCTCGTGCTGGATCCGTACGCCAAGGTCGTCGGCCGGGCGGTGCGCTGGCACGAGTCGCTGTTCGGATTCCAGACCGGGAGCGACGACACCACGTTCGACGATCGCGACAGCGCGCCGTACGCGCCGCTCGCCGCCGTCGTCGATACGGCGTTCACGTGGGGTGACGATCGGCCGCTGCGCATTTCGTGGCACGACTCGCTGATCTACGAACTGCATCCGAAGGGTTTCACACAGCTCAACCGCTCGATCCCCGAAGCGCTCCGCGGCACGTATCTCGGCCTCGCGACCGAGCCTGCGATCCGACATCTCACGGTGCTCGGCGTCACCGCCGTCGAGCTGATGCCCGTCCACCATCATATGGACGAATGGCATCTCGTGCAGCGAGGGCTGAGCAACTACTGGGGCTACAACACGCTGTCCTACTTCGCGCCGGATCTCCGCTACGCCTCATCGCAGTCGCCGCTCGAGAGCGTCCGCGAGTTCAAGATGATGGTGCGGGCGCTGCACGCCGGCGGCCTGGAAGTCATCCTCGACGTCGTCTACAACCACACGGCGGAAGGCAATCACCTCGGACCGACGCTGTCGTTGCGCGGGATCGACAACGCGTCGTACTACCGGCTCCAGCCGCACGATCCGCGCTTCTACCAGGACTTCACCGGCTGCGGCAATACGCTGAACATGCGCAGCCCGCGCGTGCTCCAGCTGATCATGGACAGCTTGCGCTACTGGGTCCTCGAGATGCACATCGACGGATTCAGGTTCGATTTGGCGAGCGCACTGGCTCGTGAGTTGCACGCCGTCGACAAGCTTGGAGCGTTCTTCGACATCATTCACCAGGATCCCGTGCTGTCGCAGGTGAAGCTGATCGCCGAGCCGTGGGACCTCGGCGAAGGCGGCTATCAAGTCGGCAACTTCCCGACCAAGTGGACGGAGTGGAACGGCAAGTACCGTGACACCGTGCGCCGCTTCTGGCGCGGCGACGGCGGCGTGCTGTCGGAGCTCGCGACGCGGCTCTCTGGAAGCAGCGACCTCTACGAGCAGAGCGGACGCCGTCCCTACGCCAGCATCAACTTCATCACCGCGCACGACGGCTTCACCCTCGGCGATCTCGTGAGCTACAACGAGAAGCACAACGAGGCGAACGGCGAGGGGAACGCCGACGGCGAGAACCACAACCTGAGCTTCAACTCCGGCGTCGAGGGCCCGACTTCGGACCGCCGCGTGCTCGAGCTGCGCGCGCGGCAGCGCCGGAACCTGATGGCGACGCTCCTGCTCTCGGTGGGCGTCCCGATGATCAGCGGCGGTGACGAGATGGGCCGCACCCAGCGCGGCAACAACAACGCCTACTGTCAGGACAACGAGATCAGCTGGACCAACTGGGAGCTCACGCCCGCCGATCGGGACTTCCTCGATTTCACGCGCAAGGTCATCCGCATCTGGAAAGAGAACCCCGTGCTGCGGCGGCGCAAATTCTTTCAGGGGCGCCGCATTCGCGGCGCGGACGTGCAGGACATCGCCTGGCTCGACGCCTCGGGTCGCGAGATGACCGACGAGGTCTGGAACTCACCCGACGCGCGGCGCATCGGCGTGCGGCTGAACGGCGACGCGATCGGTGAGACCGACGAGCGCGGCGAGCAGGTGGTTGGTGACACGCTGCTCCTCCTCTTCAACGCCGACAAAGACAGCGTCCACTTCGCGCTGCCGGCGACCACGCCCGAAGAGCGCTGGGAGACGCTCCTCGATACGGCCGATCCGTGGCTGGCGACCAAACGCCTCCGGGCCGGAGATCGCTATCAGCTGCAGGGCCGCTCGATGGCGGTGCTCAAGCTGAACTGCCGCAAGGAGGACCTCCGTCGCAGCGCCGACTGGGGGCCGATGGGTGTGTATTGAGCGGGTTGATGCGCGTGCAGGTGTCAGGTAATTGTGATTGAAGATCATGGCCAAAACAGCAACGTCAACGACGAGGAAATCGGCACCGCGCAAGGGAACGGCGGTGGCCAGGACGACTGACGGGACCGAGCCCGGGCTCGATCTTCGACTGCTCCAGCGTGTAGTGGTCGAAGGCGTCCATCCCCAGGTGGACGGCGGACGGTTTCCCATCAAGCGCACGGTCGGCGAACTGGTGAACGTCGGCGCCGACATCTACCTCGATGGCCATGACAGGCTCGCGGCCGCTGTGCTCTACCGCCGCGCCGGCGATCCGGACTGGCGCGAACTGCCGATGACGATGCTCGGCAACGATCGCTGGCTGGCGACGTTTGCTATCGACGAATTGCGGCCTTACGAATACACCGTCGAGGGCTGGGTCGATCGTTTCGAGACCTGGCGGCACGAGCTTTCGAAAAAAGTCGGCGCCGGCCAGGACGTCAGCAGCGAGCTGCTCGAAGGATCGGCGCTCCTGCGCGAAACCGTGGAGCGCATGGGCGCCGGGTCGCCAGGCGACGCCGCGCTCCTCGGCGAGACCGCCGAGGCGCTGCGCGACGAGGCAATCGACCAGGGCGCGCGTGTCGAACGCGCGCTCGTCGTGACGGTCGCACAGGCCATGGCGCGGCATGCGGATCGAAGCCGCGCCACGCGGTTCGAGCCGGTGCTGCAGGTCACCGTCGAGCGCGAACGGGCACGCCTCGGCGCCTGGTACGAGATGTTCCCGCGCTCGGCGGGCACCGATCCCACGCGCAGCGCCACATTCGACGAAGCGGCGGCTCGTCTGCCCTATGTCGCCTCGATGGGATTCGACGTGCTGTATCTCCCGCCGATTCATCCAATCGGCAGGAGCTTCCGCAAAGGACGGAACAACTCGCTCGAGGCCGGCCCGGATGATGTCGGCAGCCCGTGGGCCATCGGGTCGGCCGAAGGCGGTCACGATGCCGTGGAGCCGGGCCTCGGCACGATCGAAGACTTCGGGCGTTTCCGTGAAGCGGCAGAGCGCCTCGGCCTCGAGATCGCGCTCGATCTCGCCTATCAGTCCTCGCCCGATCATCCGTACGTCACCCGGCATCCCGAGTGGTTCCGGCGCCGGCCGGACGGCACGATCAAGTACGCCGAGAATCCGCCGAAGAAGTACCAGGACATCTATCCGATCAACTTCGAGTCGGAGAACTGGCAGGCGCTGTGGCGGGAGCTGAAGCGCCTCATCGAGTTCTGGATCTCGCACGGCGTCAAGATCTTCCGTGTCGACAACCCGCACACCAAGTCGTTCAGATTCTGGGAGTGGGCCCTCGCGGACATCAAGCAACGGCACCCGGACACCATTTTCCTCTCCGAGGCGTTCACCCGGCCCAAGATCATGCGCTATCTCGCCAAGTGCGGGTTTTCGCAGTCGTACACCTATTTCACCTGGCGGAACAGCAAAGACGAGCTGATGGAGTACTTCACCGAGCTGACGCGCACCGACGTCCGCGAATACTTGCGGCCCAATCTGTTCGCGAACACGCCGGACATCCTGCACGAGTTCCTGCAGCGCGGTGGACGTCCGGCCTTTCAGCTGCGGTTCATCCTCGCCGCGACCCTGGGCGCCAGCTACGGCCTCTACAGCGGCTACGAGCTGGCGGAGAACGTGCCGGTGAAGCCGGGCAGCGAAGAGTACCTGGACTCCGAGAAGTACCAGATCAGGATTCGCCGCTTCGATCAGCCGAACAGCCTCGCGGAGCTGATCGGCAAGGTCAATGCGATCAGGCGCGCGCATCCTGCGCTGCAGCATGACCGCGGCCTCCGCTTCCACCAGACCGACAACCCCCAGATCATCTGCTACAGCAAACGATCGCTCGACGGCTCGGATCTCATCCTCGTCGTCGTCAACCTCGATCCGCACTTCATGCAGCATGGCTTCATCCAGCTGCCGCTGACCGACTGGGGATTGACCCCTGACGCCCAGGTCGAGGTGCTCGATCTGATTTCGAACGAGCATTACTACTGGCGCGGCGAATGGAACTACGTGCGGCTCGACCCGCAGGCGCGCGTGGCCCACATCCTTCATGTGCGGCTCGCGGCGCTGCCGCCCCAGGAGGATTCCCCACTGCCGATCCCGAACTGACGCCTGGCGGACCGCAGCGATGCAGACGACCGACAGCAAGGATCCGCTCTGGTACAAGGACGCCGTCATCTATCAGGCGCACGTCCGCGCGTTCTTCGACGACACGAACGACGGCGTCGGTGATTTTCCCGGTCTGACGCAGAAGCTCGCCTACCTGCAGGATCTCGGCATCAACACGTTGTGGCTGCTGCCGTTCTACCCGTCGCCGCTCCGTGACGACGGCTACGACATCGCGGATTACGAGAACATCCATCCCAGCTACGGCACCCTCGCCGATTTCGATCGCTTCCTCGACGAAGCGCATCGCCGTGGCATCCGCGTCATCACCGAGCTGGTCGTCAACCACACCTCCGACCAGCATCCGTGGTTTCAGGCCGCACGCCGGGCGCCCGTGGGGTCGGTGGAGCGTGACTACTACGTCTGGAGCGAGACCAATCGCAAGTACGACGGCGTCCGGATCATCTTCACGGACACCGAGACGTCGAACTGGAGCTGGGACGATACGGCGAAGGCCTACTACTGGCACCGGTTCTTCCACCATCAGCCGGACCTGAACTTCGACAATCCCGCGGTCCTCGCCGACATCACCCGCGTGATGCAGTTCTGGCTCGATCGCGGCGTCGACGGGCTGCGGCTCGATGCGGTGCCGTACCTGATCGAGCGCGAGGGCACGATCTGCGAGAACCTCGAGGAAACGCACGCGGTGCTGAAGGCGATCCGGAAAGCGCTCGACGCCCGCTATCCCGATCGCATGCTGCTCGCCGAGGCGAATCAATGGCCCGCCGACGTGCGCCCGTACTTCGGCGACGGCGACGAGTGCCACATGGCATTCCACTTTCCGCTGATGCCGCGCATGTTCATGGCGGTGCGCCAGGAGGATCGCCATCCGATCGTCGAAGTGCTGCGGCAGACCCCCGAGATCCCCGACAACTGCCAGTGGGCGATGTTCCTGCGCAACCATGACGAGCTGACGCTCGAGATGGTCACCGACGAAGAGCGCGACTACATGTATCAGGCCTATGCCACCGAGCCGAAGATGCGGATCAACGTCGGCATCCGGCGGCGTCTCGCGCCGCTGCTCGAGAACAGCCGGCGGCGCATCGAGCTGCTCAACAGCCTGTTGTTCTCGATGCCGGGCACGCCCGTCATCTACTACGGCGACGAGATCGGCATGGGCGACAACATCTATCTCGGCGACCGCAACGGGGTGCGGACGCCGATGCAGTGGACCGGGGATCGCAACGGCGGCTTCTCCAGGGCCGATCCGGCTCGCCTCTATGCGCCGCCGATCATGGACCCGCTCTACGGCTATCAGTCGATCAACGTCGAGGCGCAGGAACGGACGCCGTTCTCGCTGCTCAACTGGATGAAGCGGATGATCGGCCTGCGCCGGCAGTTCAGGGTCTTCGGCCGCGGCACGATCGAGTTCCTGCCGGCCGAGAACCGCAAGGCGCTGGCCTACGTGCGCAGATATCAGGAGGACCTGATCCTGTGCGTGGCGAACCTGGCGCGGTCGGTTCAGCCGGTCGAGCTCGATCTGTCGCGGTTCAAGGGGCTGACGCCGGTCGAGATGCTCGGACTCACCGAGTTCCCGCCGATCGGCGATCGCCCCTACTTCCTCACGCTTCCCGCGTACACCTTCTACTGGTTCCGGCTGCAGCAGTCGCCGGCGCCGATCACCGCCAGGGTCGTGCAGGAGACAACAATGAAGGTCGTGGAAACACCGGCGCTGTTCGTCGGCGCCGCCTGGGATACCGTCCTCGACGGCAACGTCCGGACGTTGATCGAACGCGATCTGCTGGTGCCGTTCTTGATGCGCCAGCGCTGGTTCGGCGGGAAGGCGCGCGTCGTCCGCTCGGCGCAGTTCGCCGATTGGGGGCTGCTGCGCGGAGGGCCGCTGCCGCTCTTCGTCACGTTCGTCGAGGTCCAGTACGACGGCGGCGACCGCGACACGTATTTCCTGCCGCTCGCGATCTGCGCCGCTGCTGACGGCCGCAGCATCGAAGAACGGACGCCGCATGGCGTGCTCGCGCGCGTCACCGGCGCGAGGAAGGGCATCCTGTTCGACGGCGGCCTCGACGATCGTTTCGTACGCACACTGCTCGAAGCCATTGAGCATCAAGAGGAGGTTCGAACGCGGCGCGGCACGCTGCACGCCCTGCAGACCATGATGTTCGCCGAGGCTCGAGGGACCGAGCCGCTGCGCGTCGGACGGATGGGGGGCGAACAGAGCAACACCTCCCTGGTCTTCGGCGAGCGCCTGATCCTCAAGCTGTTCCGACGTCTCCAGCCCGGGGTCAACCCCGATTACGAGATCGGCCGGTATCTGACCGAGGTGGTGCGCTATCCACGCGTGCCCGCGGTCGCAGGCGCATTCGAGTACCGCACGCCGGCAGACGAGTCGATGGTCGTCGGCATGCTGCAGCAGCTGGTGGAGAGCCAGGCCGAAGGCTGGCGGCACGCGACCGATGAGGTCAGCCGGTTCTTCGATCTCGTGGAAAGCCGGCAGACCCCCGCGGGCGATCCGCCAGCGACGTTCGGCGAGATGCTCGGATCGCAGCCGCCTCGAGTGATTCACGAGGTCATGGGCAGCTATCTCGGCACGGCTGAAACTCTGGGGCGCCGCGTCGCGGAAGTCCACACGGCGCTCGCGAGCCACGCCAGCGATCCGGCGTTCGCGCCGGCGCCGTTCACGAAGGAGGACCTCGCGGCCCTCACCGTGGACGCGATCGCTCAAGCGCGTACCGCCCTGGACGCGCTGAAGACCGCGGCGGCAGGTCCCTCACGCAGGCTGCCGGACGACGTGAGCGAGCTCGTGCGTGAGCTGCTGAGTCGGGAAGGCCAGCTGTTCGACCATATCCGGGCTCTCCCGTCGCTGGAATTCACCGTGTCCAAGACCCGCGTCCACGGCGACCTGCACCTGGGTCAGGTGCTCTGGGCGGAGGGGGATTTTTACATCCTCGACTTCGAAGGGGAGCCCACGCGCCCACTGGCGCAGCGGCGGGAAAAGCAGTCGCCGCTCAAGGATGTGACGGGCATGCTGCGCTCGTTCAGCTACGCGGCGTACGCGGCGCTCTTTGCGCACGATTCGAAGCGCCCGGGACGCTTTCCCCATTACGAATCGTGGGCACGCATCTGGCAGGCATGGGCGTCAGCCTGGTTCCTGAAGGGTTACGTTGGTGTCGCAGGTAACGCCCTGTTCATGCCAACTGAACCGTTTCAACGAGACGCTCTGCTGCATCTCTTCATGCTCGACAAAGCGCTCTACGAATTGAACTACGAGCTCAACAATCGTCCGGACTGGGTCCGCATCCCTCTGCAGGGCATTCTCGACATCATCAGGAGGGGCGACGGTCCGGGATCGAGGGTGATTTCTGAAACAACGAAGTGATTCTGTACGACCCGCTGCGGCGAGCGTGACACCCGCGGCGCTCGCCGCCGTCCGCCGCGGTGGCTTCGGCGCCATTCCCGGCGAGACCGGCGCCACGTTCCGTGTTTTCGCGCCGGCCGGACGCCGCGTCCAACTCCACCTGCTCTCCGGCGCGGGCGAAGGCGTTCACGAGCCCCGGGTCGCTCAGGACGGCATCTGCGAGTTCTTCGTCGCCCGCGCCGCGGCCGGCGACCTTTACTCCTACTCGCTCGACGGCTCGCCGCCGCGGCCCGATCCGGCGTCGCGCTTTCAGCCGCAGGGCGTGCACGGACCTTCGGAGATCATCGATGCCGCCGGATACGGCTGGCGGCGTCCATCGTGGCGAAGTCACACGGCGCAGGAGCTCGTGATCTACGAGCTGCACGTCGGAACGTTCACCTCCCAGGGCACGTTCGCGGCGGCGCGTGAACGGCTGGGAGCGTTGCGGGATCTCGGCATGACGGCGATCGAGTTGATGCCCGTCGCCGACTTCGCGGGCACGCGGAACTGGGGCTACGACGGCGTGTGCTTGTATGCGCCGTCGAGGAACTACGGACGTCCGGAGGATCTGCGCGCGTTCGTCGACGCGGCACACGAGCTCGACCTCTCCGTGATCCTCGACGTCGTCTACAACCATCTTGGACCCGAAGGCGCCTATCTGCCGCAGTTCAATCCGCAGTATCTCACCGAGCGCCACAACACGCCGTGGGGGAGCGGCACGAATCTCGACGGCGACGGGTCGGATCTCGTCCGCAGTTTCATCCTCGACAACGCGCTGCATTGGGTGCGCGAGTACCGGCTCGACGGCCTGCGCCTGGACGCGACGCACGCGCTCGCCGACCGCAGCCCGATCCACATCGTCGCGGAGATCGTCGACGCCGTGCGCGCTGCCACGCCGTGGCCGGTGGCGATCCATGCCGAGGATTCCCGCAACCTTGCCACGCTGGTCGAACCGGTCGGCCTCGGCGGCTGGGGCATCGACGCGGTCTGGGCCGACGATTTCCATCACATCCTGCGGCGTCACCTTGCGGGCGACGCGCACAGCTACTACGAGGACTTCGCCGGCACCACCGACGAGATCGCGCGGACGATCCAGCAAGGCTGGCTCTTCACCGGGCAGTACTCGGTGCATGCGGGACGCGCGCGGGGGAGCGATCCGTCACACGTTCCGCTGCATCGCTCGATCGTCTGCCTGCAGAACCACGATCAAATCGGCAACCGCGCGACCGGCGATCGGCTGCATCACCGGATCGATCCGGCCGCGTGGCGCGCGGCGACCACGATCCTGCTGACCGCGCCGATGACGCCGCTCATCTTCATGGGACAGGAGTGGGCGGCGAGCAGCCCCTTCCAGTACTTCACGGATCTCGAACGCGATCTCGGCGCTCTGGTCACCGCCGGCCGGCGATACGAGTTCCGGTACTTTCCGGGCTTTGCCGATCCCGAGGCGCGCGAAGCAATCCCGGATCCGCAGGCGATGCCGACGTTCGCGGCGAGCGTGCTCGACTGGGAGGAGCGCGAGCGGGACGAGCATCGCAGGTCGCTCGCGCTCTACAAGGCGCTGCTTCACCTGCGGCGGACGCTTCCGGCCCTCGCCGGCGACGAGCGTCCCCGTGGCGATGCGGTGGCGATTGACCCGGGCGCGCTGCTGGTGCGCCGGGAACGCTCCGGCGAGCGTTTCGTCGTCGTTGCCAGACTGTCGGGATCCGATCCGGTGCGATGCGGCGCCATTGCCGCGGACGGCGAGAGCGCCGAGGTCGTGCTGAGCACCGAGGACGAACGGTTCGCACCGGATCCGACACCGCCCGACATCGAGATCGAGTCGGACGGCGTCGTCGTGCGATTCGAACGGCCAGGAGCCGTGATCCTGAGGGTTCGATGACGCGCCGATCGGGACTGCCCGCCCGGCGGGGTTGCCGCGCCGACTCGATCGACCGTCCATGAGTCATCACGAGCGCCCGCGGTATGTGCCGGTGAGCACCTATCGCCTTCAGGTCCATGGCGGATTTCCGCTCAGCGCCGCGCGAGATGTCGCCGCCTATCTCGCACGGCTCGGCGCCGGCGCGGTCTACACGTCCCCGTATTTCGCCGCCGCGCCCGGCAGCACACACGGCTACGACGTCTGCAATCACAACGAGATCAACGAGGAGCTTGGCGGCGCAGCGGCGCACGCGGAATTCGCCGCCGCGCTCAAAGCCCGCGATCTGCTGCACATCGTCGACTTCGTGCCGAATCACATGGGCATCGGCACGGGGACGAACACCTGGTGGAACGACGTGCTGGAGAACGGGCCGAGCTCGCCGACCGCGAAGTATTTCGATGTCGACTGGACGCCGGTGAGCGCCGAGCTCCACAAGAAGCTGCTCCTGCCGATTCTCGGCGATCAGTACGGCCGGGTCCTCGAACGCGGCGAGCTGCGGCTGAAGTTTGCCGACGCCACGCTCGTCCTGCGTTACTTCGACCATGAGCTGCCGATCAATCCGCGCGAAGGCGCCCGCGTCTACCGGGCCGCCGCCGAACGGGCTGCCTCCACGCTCGGAGCTGACAACCCACAGCTGAACGAGTTCCTGAGCATCATCGCGTCGCTCGAGAACCTGCCTCCCTCCACCACGGTCGATCCCTCGAGCATCGCCGAGCGCCAGCGCGAGAAAGAGGTCGCGAAGGGACGGCTGGCCCGGCTGGTCGCGGAGTCGCCGGTGATTCTCGCGGCAATCGAGGCGGCAGTCGTCAGCTTCAACGGCGAACCCGGACGTCCCGAGCGCTTCGATCAGCTGCACGATCTGCTCGAGTCGCAAGCCTACCGCCTGTCGCACTGGCGGACCGCGTCGCACGAGATCAACTATCGCCGGTTCTTCGACATCAATACCCTGGCCGGCCTCCGCGTCGAGGACCCGGAGGTATTCGAGGAGACGCACCGTCTGATCGGACAGCTGATCGCGGCCGACGCGGTGCAGGCGTTGCGCATCGATCACACGGACGGGCTGTTCAATCCCGCGCGGTACTTTTCGATGCTTCAGGATCTCGCCGCGCGGGCGTGGGGCATCGCAAGGGAGTCGGAGCGCACCGGGCGGCCGGATCGGCCGATGTATGTGGTGGCCGAAAAGATTCTGTCAGGCCGTGAAGCCCTGCCCCATCGCTGGGCCGTGCACGGGACGACCGGCTATAACTACCTGAACGATCTGAACGGCATCTATATAGACAGCGGCCAGGCGCGCGCGGTACGCCGCGCCTACGCGAAGCTCACCGGCTGCACCGATCCGTTCGACGACGTGCTGTATCGCAGCAAGTGGTTGATCATGGAGACGGCGATGGCGAGCGAGCTCACCGTGCTGACTCACATGCTCGACCGCATAGCGGAGGGCAGCCGGCGCTCGCGGGACTTCACGCGCGACAGCCTCCGCGACGTGATCGTCGAAGTCGTCGCCTGCTTCCCGGTGTATCGCACATACGTAGACGAGGACGGCTGGACAGCCGAGGACCGCGCCGTCGTCGAACGCGCCATCGCCCGCGCCCGGCGGCGGAATCCGGCGATGGAAGCGTCATTGTTCGATTTCTTTCGTGAGGTCATGATGCCTCGCGACGTCGAGAGCGATCCGCCGCCGAACGACCGCCGCGGCGGCTATCCGCCCGCGACGCAGGAGGAAGCGCGCGAGCGGCTCCGCTTCGCGATGCGGCTGCAGCAGTACACCGGGCCGGTGCAGGCCAAGGGCATGGAGGACACGGCCTTCTACCGGTACAACGTGCTGATCTCGATCAACGAGGTCGGCGGCGATCCGTCGCGGTTCGGCCGATCGATCGGCGACTTCCACGATGCGAACCTGCGGCGGCAGCGCGAGTGGCCTTACGAAATGCTCACGACGGCCACCCACGATACCAAGCTCGGCGAGGATGTGCGCGCGCGCGTCAACGTCATCTCCGAGCTGCCGGCGGAGTGGACCCGGGACGTGTCGAAATGGATGCGCACCAACAAGAGCCTGCGCAGCCTGATGGAGTCGGATCCCGCACCCGATCGCAACGACGAATACCGCTTCTACCAGGCGCTGGTCGGGTGCTGGCCGACGGAGCTCTCGAGCGGGGTCCGCGAAGCCCCGCGAGAACTCGTCGAGCGGCTGCAAGGCTATATGTTGAAGGCCGTGCGCGAAGCCAAGGTCCACACCAGCTGGCTGACGCCCAATCAACCGTATGAAGAGGCCCTCAGCCGGTTCGTCGAGAGCGTGCTGACAGGAACCGGCGGGGCGCGGTTCATTCCGCAGATGCTGCCGATCCAGCGCTGGATCGCCGCCGCCGGCATGGTGAACTCGCTGTCACAGGTCACGGTCAAGCTCGGATCGCCTGGCGTCCCCGACGTGTACCAGGGGACGGACCTGTGGGATCTCAGCCTGGTCGATCCGGACAACCGCCGGCCCGTGGATTTCAGCCTCCGGCAGCGATTGCTCGAGGAGATCGACTCGATTCTCTGCCTGCCGTATCAGGATCGGGCGGCGAAGATTGCGGCGGTGGTCGATAGGTGGGGCGACGGCCGCATCAAGCTCCTCACGACCGCGGTCGGCTTGCGCATCCGGCGGTCCGATCCCGACCTGTTCCTGCAGGGTGAGTACGTGCCGCTCGACACCGAGGTCCCCGTCGCGGGCGCCGCCGTGGCCTTCGCGCGGATTCACGGGCAGCGCGCCGCGCTGTTCGTTGGCCCTCGCCTTTCCGCACGGCTGATTCAGCCGGCCGAATCCTCGAGCGCGAGAGCGGCCCTGCCCCTCGGCGGCGACAAGTGGAAGACCTCGCGCGTCTTCCTGCCCGAGGAGCTCGCACGCCGGACGTTCCGCCACGAGATTACGGGCGCCGACATCCAGCCGACGACGGCATCCGGCCAGGCCTGGATCTTTCTGGGACAGATCTTCGAAGACGTCCCCGTCGGGATCCTTCGCGCGCATCCTTCCTGATCTGATTTCAATCCTCGCCGGACCCGCCGAACAGCTTTCCGAGGTCGACCCGGCCACGCGCCTGCAGCAGCGGCTTCCACAGGTCGCCGGTCTTCGCCAGCCGGCTGCGGATGTTGTCGAGGCGGAAATCCTCGATGCGGCAACCCCGGTCGATTTCCTTCCAGCTGACCGGCGCCGACACGGGCGCCTGCGGTCTCGGTCGAACGGAGTAGATGGACGCGAGCGTCCTGCCCCACGCGTTCTGGTTGTAGTCGACGAGGACCCGTCCGTGCGGGCGCTTCGCGACACGATACTCGGCGGTCATGAGCTTGGGGTGTCGTGATGCGAGCTCCATCGCAAGCGCCTTCGCGAACGTCCAGACCGTCTTCTGTGCCGGTCCCCGCACGATCGGGACGTAGACGTGCAGGCCCCGCGAGCCGGTGGTCTTGACGAGCGCGGGCATGCTCAAGGTTTCGAGCGCGTCCCGGACGATCCGGCCGCCCTCGAGCACCTGCTCCCATTCGGCGCCGGCGCCAGGATCGAGGTCGAAGTGCACGTAGTCGGGCCGATCGACGTCATCGCACTTCGCATACCACTGGTTCAGATCGATGCATCCGAGGTTGATCACCCACAGCAGCGATGGGATGTCGTCGATGACGGGAAAATCGATGACCGTGCCCGAGTCGTGATCGATGCGGCACGTGCGGATCCAGTCCGGACGCGGCGCCGGCGCGCGTTTCATGAAGAAGAACTCGCCGTGGGCCCCGTGCGGGTACCGCTTCATGACCATGGCCCGGTCGCGGATGTGCGGCAGCAGGAATGGGGCGACGTCCGCGTAGTACTGAATCAGATCGCCCTTGGTGATTCCGAGCTCCGGCCAGAACGGCTTGTCGAGATTGGTGAGCCTGACCTCGCGCCCCTGGACCGTGACCGTCGCGGAGCCTGACGAGGGAATGGCGATCTTCGGCGGCACTCGGACGATTGTAGCGGCCAACGGCGGTCCGCTGGCGCTGCCCGCTCAGCGCTTCCCGCGCGTGAACTCCGTCGTGATGCCCTTGATTGGAGGCAGCTTTGGCGGGCGTGGTCCGTGCCGTACCGCGCCCTTCACCGGGGCATAGGTCAGTTCCTCACCGGCACGCACCGATCGCAGCAGCAGCCCGCCGCGGCTCATGTCACCGCGGCCGACGAAGTCGATCGGAAACAGCAGGCGGTCGCCGAAGACGTCGAGGAGAATCTCGACGTACTTGGGCGACGCGATGCTCCCGAGCAGCACCACGTCGCAGTCCGGACCGAGCTCGTCGGCCAGCGTGCGCGCGCTCGAGACGAGCGGCTTGAAGTACCGCGGATCGTTCGACGCGATGTCGACGGTCGCGAATTTCCGAATCGCGTCCACGGTGATCCTGGTTTCAGCCGCTCGCAGGCCCGCATTCGGAGTGATGATGAGCGCCCCGCTCCCGGTCAGCGGCGCCCCCGGCTCCGGCGGATTCGCGAACTCGAGCGCATACGCGAGCTTGCCTTTGAAGTAGAGGCCGCTGATGAACGCGAACGCCTCGCCGATCGCCACGCCACCCCGGCTGCGGAGACGGGTCGCAAGATCGAAGCTCGCGCGCTCCGACAGCAGGATCTGGGCCCGCCGGCCGGAGCAATTAGCGGGTGAGAGGAGGAACACTCTGGGCATCTCAGACTCTCACGCCCGACGAGCGCACGCCTCAGATGCTCCACTTGAGCAGGATCGCGCCGACGGTAAAGCCCGCGCCGACCGATGCCAGGAGCACCAGGTCGCCGCGCCGCAGGCGGCCGTCGGCCATGGCATCGGCCAGCGCCAGCGGAATCGTGGCGCCGGTGGTATTGCCGAAGCGATCGAGATTGATCACGACCTTCTCGTCCGGCAGCCCGAGCCGTTCGGCCGCGGCCGTAATGATCCGCCGGTTCGCCTGGTGCGACACGAACAGATCGAGCTTGGACGGATCGAGCCCGTTTCGCTCGAGCAGACGACGCGAGATCTCCTCGGTCTTGCGGACGGCAAACTTGAAGACCGTCTGCCCGTCCTGCTTCACATAGTGCATCCGCTGATCGATCGTCTCGTGGGAGGCTGGCAGCCGGCTGCCGCCGGCCGGCATGCACAGCGCCGGACCGCCGCTGCCGTCGATTTCATGCGCGAAATCGATAATCGCCGGCTCGTCGTCCCCGGCCGGCCCGAGCACCGCGGCTCCCGCGCCATCGCCGAACAGGATGCAGGTCGTCCGATCCGTGTAGTCGATGATGCTCGACATCGTGTCGGCGCCGACCACCAGCGCATAGTCGTGCGCGCCGGTGCCGACCATCTGCATGCCGACGGTCATCGCATACGTGAACCCCGAACAGGCCGCCCCCAGATCGAAGCCCCACGAGCTGGTCGCGCCGATCTTGTCCTGCAGCACGCACGCGGTGCTCGGGAAGATCGTGTCCGGCGTGGTCGTGCCGACGACGATGAAGCCGATGTCGCGGGGCGTGATGCCCGCCTGCTCGATCGCGCCGAGCGAGGCCTCCTTCGCCATGTCGGACGTCGCCATTCCGTTCTCGACGATGTGACGCTCGCGAATGCCGGTGCGCTGCTGGATCCACGCGTCCGAGGTTTCGACCAGCCGCTCGAGATCCGCATTGCTCAGCACCCGCGGCGGGACGTACGTCGAAAGACCCGCGATCCGAACCCGTCGAGACTGTTTCACCAGAGACGATCCTTTCCGGGGCTGTGCAGCCCGAAGAATTCATACGCGCGGGACGTCGCGACCCGGCCCCGCGGCGTCCGTTCGAGAAAGCCGATCTGCAGGAGAAACGGCTCGTAGATGTCTTCGATCGCGTCGCGCTCCTCGCTGAGCGCCGCGGCCAGGCTGCCCAGACCGACCGGGCCGCCGCTGAACTTCTCGATGATCGTCAGCAGCAGGCGGCGGTCGACTTCGTCGAAGCCGTGCCGGTCCACCTGCAGCATCTCGAGCGCCCGGTTCGCCACTTCCTGCGTAATGCGGCCGTCTGCGCGCACCTGCGCGTAATCCCGCACGCGACGGAGCAGGCGATTGGCGACTCGCGGGGTGCCGCGCGAGCGGGTCGCGATCTCGCGGGCCGCGTCGGGCTCGATCGGCGAACCGAGGATTCGAGCCGACCGCAGCACGATCTCGCGGATGTTGTCGTCGCTGTAGTAGTCGAGCCGCATGATGATGCCGAACCGGCCACGAAGCGGCGACGTGAGCAGCCCCGTTCGGGTGGTCGCACCGATGAGCGTGAACCGCTGCAGCGGGATCTTGACCGACCTCGCTCCGGGCCCTTCGCCGATCATGATGTCGAGCTCATAGTCCTCCATCGCCGGATAGAGAATCTCTTCGATCGCCGGCGCCATCCGGTGGACTTCGTCGATGAAGAGCACCTCGCGCGCCTGAAGGTTGCTCAGCATCCCGGCGAGATCGCCCGGGCGCTCGATCACCGGCCCCGCCGACGGCCGGACGGCCACGCCGAGCTCGTTCGCGATGACGTGTGCCAGCGTCGTCTTGCCGAGCCCGGGCGGACCATAGAGCAGCACGTGGTCGAGCGCCTCGCCGCGCTGGCGGGCGGCCGTGATCGCCACATGCAGGTTTTCCTTGAGGTGATCCTGGCCGATGTAGTCGTCGAGCGTCCGCGGCCGGAGCCCGGTTTGGTACTGGACGTCTTCGTCGACGCGTGCGGCCGTGACCAGGCGATCGTCGGGCATTTCCGTCTAGGCCTTCATCAGCGCGCGCAGGACGGCCTTCAGGGCGTCCTCGAAGCGCTCCGCCGGTCGTTCCTTGAGCACTTTCTCGACCGCCTTCTCGGCAGCGCCGCGTTGATATCCGAGGTTGATCAGCGCCGACAGCAGATCGTCCCGTAGTTGATCTTCCGGCGTGGACGCCGCCGGAGCCGGATCGACGGCCTGCAGCGACACCGGCAGCCGGTCCTTCAACTCGAGACCGATGCGCTCGGCGGTCTTCTTCCCGACTCCAGGAATCGCCGTCAGGCGCGCGACGTCCTGCAGCCTGACCGCGCGTATCAATTCACCAGGCTCGATCCCCGACAATACCGCAAGCGCGAGCTTGGGGCCGACTCCATTGATCGCAATCAGCCGCTCGAACAGATCCTGCTCGAGCTTGGTGATGAATCCGTAGAGGGCCAGCACGTCCTCACGGACGTGGGTGTGCGTGCGCAGCGTCACCGGCGCACCCGCCTCGCCAAGCGCGTAGAAGGTCGAGAGCGGGACCAGCACCTCGTACCCGACACCCCCGACGTCGACGATCAGCCTGCTGGGCGTCTTCTCGACCAGCGTGCCGCGAAGGTGGCCAATCATCGGCCTGCGAGTTGCTCCACGGGCGCAACGCGTGACGGAATCGGGAACGGCAGCAATCCTGGCAAGGTGATCGATCGAATCAGGGCCGATAGTGCCGCCACGATCGTGCCGGGCTCCGTGCTTCCGACGTCGCGCGTCCGACCCCGCTCGTGGTGCTGTGGATGTGGCACACCGCAACAGCCAGGGCATCGGCGACGTCGTGTGGCGACGGCCTCGAGTCCAGGCCCAGGAGCAGTTTGATCATCTCCTGCACCTGCGGCTTCTCGGCGCGCCCGTACCCGACCACGGCGCGTTTGATCTCGGCGGGGCTGTACTCGACCACCGGCAGGCCGACCTGCGAGGCCGCCAGAATCGCGACGCCCCGGGCATGCCCCAGCCGCAACGCGCTGCGCACGTTCCGCGCGTAGAAGATGTCCTCGATCGCCACGCACTCAGGCCGGTGGCGTTCCAGCAACGCTCTCAGGCCGGCGTGAATGGTCTGCAGCTTTTCGGGGAACGTCGCGCGGGCAGGGGCGGAAAGCGATCCACAGATGACGAGGCGATGGCGGGTACCGGCCGATTCGATGCAGCCGTACCCGGTACGCTCCGAGCCGGGATCGATCCCGAAGATCCTCACGCCAAAGAGGCCTCGATCTCCTTCTCTTCGATGTCGGCGTTCGACCACACCTTCTTGGTGTCTTCGTGCTCTTCGATCGCTTCCATCAGCTTGACCATCTGATGCGCCGGCTTGCCTTCGAGCTTGACATAGTTCTGCGGCAGCATCGCGATCTCGGCGGCGCCCGGCTCGATGCCCAGGCCCTTTACCGCCTCGAGCACCTTCTGGAACGCGTCGGGCGCAGAGACAATCTCCCAGTTGTCGCCGTCGTCGCGCAGATCGTCGGCGCCAGCCTCCACGGCAGCGGCCATCAGCGTGTCCTCGTCCGACTGGGCTTTGTCGACGACGACGTAGCCCTTCTTGTCGAACATCCAGGCGACGCTGTTCTCGGCCGCGAGGTTGCCGCCGTACTTGCTGAGCAGATGCCGCATCTCGCCGACCGTCCGGTTCTTGTTGTCGGTCAGCGTCTCGATGATCAGCGCGGCGCCGCCCGGACCGTACGCCTCGTAGTTGATCTCTTCGTAGGACACGCCCGGCAGCTCGCCGGTGCCGCGCTGGATGGCGCGCTTGATGTTGTCGGCCGGCATGTTGACCGATTTCGCCTCCGCCACCACCGTACGGAGCCGCGGATTACTGTCGACGTCGCCCCCGCCGGCGCGAGCCGCCACCGTCAACTCCTTGATGATGCGCGTGAAGACCTTCCCCCGCTTGGCGTCGGCCGCGCCCTTCTTGTGCTTGATGGTGTGCCACTTGGAATGGCCGGACATCGCAGATCCCCCGATTTGCTCAGAAAAAACCGCTCAAATGCCTGCCCATGCTACCACGAAACGCGCTGGGCAGGCCGACCGGCGCCGGGCAAGTTTCACCAGCAGCCACCCTCGTCTCCTGTTGGTTTCTCGAGGCCGCCGCTCATGGGGTTTCGAGCATCGCCAGCCGTTCGAGGGCGACCTGGCCGTGCTCGGCGAGCGGATCTCGCTGGCCGCTGACCGGGCGCACCGTCAGCTGCGCGGACGCGAGCAGCGCTTCGAGATCGCCGCGCGGGATCGACGCGCAGCGGGATGCCGTTGACGGTGCACGCAACGCCGCGGCGCGACAGCAGCGCGCGAACGAGCGGCTCGCGCAAGCGCCGAACCGAACGGGCCGCGCCGATCAGCAAACCCAGCATGCGACCTCACCGCTTCCGCGCCAGGATGATCCAGACGTCGGCGCGCTCGTCGAACGGCCCGCCGGCGTAGTCGCCGAGCACGGCATCGATGCGGAACCCGGCGAGCTCGAGCCGGTGCCGCATCTGCGCCACCGTTATCGTGCGAAAGGTCAGCGAAAAGCGTTTCACCGCTCTGCGCGAGCCGCGCCGCTCTTCGTATTCCTGATCGAAGATCGTCAGTCCCTGGCGGCGATCCTGCCGGACCGATTCGGTCAGCCGGACGCGGCTGGGGCCGCGCCGCCCCGACAGGCTGACCCGACGCTCGTATTCCGCCCAGCGCGGCAGGTCCGGCACGAGATCGATCGCGAACAGCCCCCCGCGTGGCAACACACCATGAACGGCCGCGAGCGTCGCACGGAGATCGCGCTCGCGCGTCAGCGACTGCAGCATGCCGTACGGCGCCATGACGAGATCGAATTTGACACGGCGCCGGAACGGCAGGTGGCGGATGTCGCCGCGCACGAGCATGGCCGACAGCCGCGCCCGGCGCAGCCGCTGGCGCGCGCGTGCCAGCATCGGCGCCGAACGATCGATCCCTACGATGTGCGCGCCGGCACGCGCAACGGGCGCGGTGATCCGTCCAGTGCCGCATCCGAGCTCCAGCACGAGGCCGTCCTGCGCGGCGGCCAGGCGCTGCCAGAACGCCACGTCCCGCCTGGCGACGGTCTGCGCGTTCTCCCAGTCGTAGAACGGGGCGTAGTCGTCCCAGCCCTGCCAGCCTTCAGCCATCGCGCCTCACGCCGGCGATCTACTGTTCCCGCTGTCCGACGACACCGAAGAGGAGAGTGCTGTGAATCTCGACGAATCCTGCGCCGGCCGCCGCGGCGGCGATCCTGTACTCCTCGAGTGCCCGCAGGTACTCTGCTCCGATGGAGCGAACGGCGGGATCCGATGAAGAGGCGATGGCCGCCTCGATGGCCACGCGGCGCGCACTCCAGACGGCCGGCTCCGGCGGACCGAGGCGCGAGACGGATACCGGAAACAACTGCACTTCGAGCGGTTCGATTCCGGCTGACGCGAACCACGTCGGCAGCCGCGGTCCGACCTTCGGCTCCCATGTTTCACCGCGGCCGCGCGCCAGCGCATCGAAGAACCGGTTCGCCATCGCGAACGCGTTCATTCCAGCTGGAATCGAGCTGTGCCAGTACCTCGCGGAGTTATCCGGTTCCACCGCCACGATGCGGCCGCCCGGACGGGTGACGCGGACGAACTCGCGGAGCGCTTCGCTGCTTTCGCTGATGTGTTGGAGGACCGCGACACAGAACGTCGAGTCGAACGTGCCGTCGCGGAACGGCAGATGACAGGCGTCGGCGGCGGCAAACGAGGCGCGCAGGTTGTGGCCGTCGGCGGTCCGCTCCGCGATCGCGCTGCGCTCGGCGACCAGGTCGACGCCGATCAGGGTGACCTGCGACATGCGCAGCCGGGACAGTCGCAGCTCAGCCGTCCCGGTCCCGGATCCGACGTCGAGGATGCGGTTCCCCGCGCGCGGTCTCAGACGCTCTGCCAGGAACGTGGTGAACGCATCGTCCCACCACTCATCGCGAACGTGCTTGAGGGTTGCGGAGGTCAGCGCATCGACCGTGCGCGCCCTGGATGCCACCGGCATGGGCGGCTAATCTATCACACGGCTCGAAGCCGGGGCGGGCCGCCCTGACGGGCTCCGCCACGACTGCGGACAGGCGAGCGTGTCGCGTGATCGTCACGTCGAACGACGTCGTCTCCCGAGGTGTAGGAGATCGTTCGCTGGTCCGCCGCGAGGTCGAACCGATTCGCACCCCTCGAGATGCTGTAGCTGTCGATCAGCGCTCCGGCGGAGTTGAGCTTCAACAACTGCTTGGTGCCGTTCGTCGTTCTGACGCAGCGTAGCCGCTGGCGTCGAAGAGCACGGCCTGGACCAGACCTCTCACCCTGCCGCCGGCGAAGCGCATTGGTCGTCGACGTCAGACAGTGTGCTGCCGTCGAAGCCGTCCAGAGAGGTTCACGTCGACGGCGCAGCCGGCCGGGAAGGCGCGTGCCGCGACAGTTTCACCCCGCGGCGTTCCGTCGGCGCCGAACGCGACATCCTCGCCCCGCATCAACGGCTGCTTCATCGCGGGCATGGCATCGGCGACGGCCAAGGTCGCCCATGCGCCGGTCGCTGCAGGGGTAGTTGAAGGTTGAGACGGGGATGAACAGCCCGAGCAAAACGGCGGCGACGTTGGACGAAACCGGGCGTACGCGTGGACCGAAAGGTTCCCTATGGGGATAGGGCCTTTAGGGGACAAAATAGTTACTGACTTTTTATGACTTAATGTGACATAATTGACTTTTTTATGCAATACATGTAATCGAAGTCTCCGGAATCACGTATAATGTTCCGGTTCCTGCCAGCATTTGCCTGACTCTCCAGGACCGAAAGGTCGAAGATGAGCGCGGTGTTTCCTCGACTGGCGTTCCTCGCTTGCGTGACCGCTGCGTCACTGACGGCGGCGTCCGCAACGGCGGCGCAGCAGGCCTCGGGCGGCGTCACAGCCGTGATGCGGCAACCGGGCACCGTGACCGGCACGGCGTGGCACCGCGACAATACGCCGGTCTCTCACGCGTGGCTTCGCCTTCGCGATGTCGCCACCGGACGGATCGTCATCCGCACGCAGGCCGACGCGGCCGGCCGGTTCACCTTCAGGCCGGTGCCGTCTGGCACCTACCTTGTCGAACTCGTCGACGAGAGCGACCGGATTCTCGGTGCCGGTCAGATGGTCGCCGTGGAACCTGGCGAGACGGTCGCAACATTCATTCGACTGGGACCGCAGATCCCCTGGTACTCGGGATTCTTCAGCAAGGTAGCTGCCGCGGCCGTCGCCTCGGCGGCAGCGCTCGGGCTGACTGCCGTCGGCGACGGCCTTCAGCCGGCGAGCGCCAGGTTCTAAGGGTTGCGCATGGCTAGCTCTCGACAGTTCAGTCCGGTGCCCAGCAAGGATCTCGCCGCAACGACCGGCGCGGCGATGTTGGACACCATGCCCGAAGTTCACCTGCTGGATCGGCTCGCGGTCGTGTTCAAGCACATGCGGCTGATTGCCGTGGTCTTCGCGGCCGTGGTCTCGGTCGCGATGCTGGAGTCGGTACTCGGCGACGCCGCTCTACAAATCGCTGGCCCGCATCGTGATGCAGGACGAGCGGTCGACGGCCATCGGCACGCTGAATTCGACGGATCCGGCGTACTGGCAGGATCCCGAGCCGTATTTCAACACCCAGTACCGCGTCCTCCAGAGCCGCGGCCTGGCGCGGCGCGTCGTCAAGACGATTCCCGCGCCGCCTGCGGCGGAGCCGAGCACGTTGACGCGAGTGATGGCGCTGCCGCGGCAGATGCTGAATCGCTGGAGCAGCGAGCCGCCGGCGAAGCCGGAATCACCGGGCCGCGACGAGAGCGCGATCGAGAGCGCCGCAATTGGCGCGTTTCTCGGCGGCCTCGAGATCGTTCCGGTCAAAGGCACGCGGCTGGTCGAGATCGTCTACACCTCTCCCAGTCCGGAATACGCGGCGCTGGCGGCGAATACGGTCGCCAAGGAGTACGTGCAGCAGAACCTCGATTCGAAGCTGCTCAACACGAACAACACGCTCGACTGGCTCAAGGCGGAGCTCGAGAAGCAGCGCACGAAGGTGGAAGCGGCGGAACGCGCGATGGCGAACTATCAGGAAGGCCAGAACGCGATGTCGCTCGACAACCGTCAGAACATCGTGATCGCGCGGCTGAATTCGTTGAACGAGGCGGTGACGAAGGCCAAGACAGCGCGGCTCCAGAAAGAGTCGCTGCATCGTCAGCTTGGCAACGTCACGGCCGACACCGCTGGCGTGGACACGTTCCCGGTCGTGGCGCAGAACACGACGGTTCAGGATCTCAAGCAGCAGATCGCCCGGCTGAACTCGGACAAAGCCAACCTGAGACAGCGCCTGCAGGAAGCGCATCCCCAGGTGCAGACGATTAACACCCAGATCGAGGCCGCCAACGGGCGATTGAAGTCGGAGACGAACAAGGTCCTCGACGCCATCGCCAACGATTACCGCGCGGCCCTGGCGGAGGAACGAAGCCTGAGCGCGTCGCTCGAGGAGCAGAAGCACCAGGCGATGGATCTCAATCGCAAGAACATCAACTACAGCATCCTCGAGCGCGAAGCCGAAGGCGAGCGCAATGTCTACAACGCGCTGCTGCAGCAGGAAAAGGAATTGCGCGTGGTCAGCAACAGCCGCGCGAACAACGTGCAGCTGATGGATGCAGCGGAACTTCCGGGCGGACCTTATACGCCGAACCACGGCCGTGACTGGCTCATGGCGCTGGTCCTCGGGTTGGCGCTCGGCATCGGCCTCGCCTACACGATCGAGTACCTGGACGATACGGTCAAAATACCCGATGACGTGACGCGCCGGCTGAAGCTGCCGCTGCTCGGGCTCGTGCCGGCGGTCCCTGGCGACGCGGTTCCAGTAATCACCAACCCGGTGCCGCACGACTTCGGTGAGTCGTTCCGATCGCTGCGGACGTCGCTCGTGTTCACGAACGGAACCGACGCCACGCGGGTGATTGCGGTAACCAGCACGCAACCGCTCGAAGGCAAGACGACGACGGCGTGCAATCTGGCCGTGGCGCTCGCACTCGGCGGATCCCGCGTCATGTTGATCGACGCGGACATGCGGCGTTCCGGCCTGCACCGCACCATGGGGCTGCAGAACGAGGTGGGACTGTCGCACGTGCTCAGCGGACAGGCGCGGGTACGCGAGGCCGTGCAGCGGACGAGCGAGCCCAACCTCTATGTGATGACCGCCGGCCGCACCCCGCCGAATCCGTCGGAGCTGCTGTCGTCGGCGCGGATGCAGAACCTGATTGCGAACCTGCAGGGCGGGCCGTTCGACTGGGTTATCATCGACACGCCGCCGGTGCTCGCGGTCACCGACGCGGTCATCATCGGCACCTACGTGTCGGGTCTCGTGTTCGTGGTCGGCGCCGAAATGACGCGGCGGGCCCATGCCGAGCGCGCGATCGAGACGATCCGAAGCGGCAAGCCGAACATCATCGGCGCGGTGCTGAATCGAGTGGATCTGAACCGCAACAAGTATTACTACTCGCGCTATTACGGCTACCACTACAAGAGCTACTACGGCGGCGACCTACCGTCCGCTGGCGCCGCGGCCTGATCGCGCGCCAGCGTACTGCCTTGCCGGGCTGCTCGCCGCCGCCACCGCGATGTTTGGCGGCGTGTACTTCTGGGGCGCCGCCAGCCTCGTCTCCGGACTCGCGGTTCTCGCGTTCCTGGCGCGGCCGTCGCTTCCTGATGATGGGTGGTCGCGCCTGGATCTGGCGCTGCTCGCCGTTCTCGCCGCAATCGCGATTCAACTCGCTCCGATACCGATCAGTGTGATGTCGATCGTTTCGCCGGGCCGGGTCGCGTACGCCCGCGCGGCCAGCCTGGAAGCGAACCTGCCATCGCTCCTGCCATTGACGCTGGACCGATCGGCGACGCTGCACGCCTTTCTGGCCACCCTCTGCGTCATCGCGACGTTCTGGATCGCTCGGGCGATTTTCGCCCGCGGCGGCATCCGCACCGTGATCACGGCCCTCGCGTGGATCGCCGTCGCCTTCGTCCTCGTGGCGCTCGCCCAGGGCGCCGCCATGACGACGCTCGTCTACGGCTTCTGGCGGCCGTACGATGCGGGCGCACGACCGCTCGGCCCGTTCATCAATCGCAATCATGCCGGAACCTGGAGCCTGCTCGCCCTGATGCTGTGCTTCGGATGCTTTCAGTGGCGGCGGGCGTCGTCGCCACCGGCGCGCGGATGGCAGTGGCGAAGCCGGGTTGCGCATGCCCTGAACGGGCGCAGCCTGATCCTCGCGCTCGCGGTGGTGCTGCTGACCGTCGGCGTCGCGCTCGGCGCGTCCCGATCCACGATGCTTGCGCTGGCGTGCGCCGCGGGCTATGTTGCCTGGACCGCGCCGCGGGGCGTCGATGACCGAGGTGGCTGGCTGTGGACGTCGGCCGTCGCGCTGGTCGCCGTGCTCGCGCTGGTCACCTACGCCGATCTCGACGCGGTGCTGTCGCGCATCGATGAGACCAGGCAGCTCGGTTTCTCGGGGCGGATTGGCATCTGGCGCGACACGCTGCTGGTGATTCGCGACTTTCCTCTCGCCGGCGTCGGCGCGGGCAATTTCTCGAACGCGATGCGGCTCTATCAAACGTCCGATCGGACCTACTTCTGGAATGAAGCGCACAACCAGTACCTGCAGATCGCCGCGGAAGGCGGCGTGCTGATCGTCGCGCCCGCGCTGCTGGCGCTCGGCGCGATCGCCGCGGCCGCATGGCGCCACCTCAGGCGGAACGATCACCTGCACTGGATGCGCCTCGGCGCCGCCGCGGCGCTCGGCGCCGCCGGCGTGCAGGCGATCTGGGAGACCGGACTCAGCCTGCCCGCCAACGGCATGCTCGCGGCCGTGGCCGCGGCCATCCTCGTTCACGAGCCTCGCCGGATACCTACGTCGGATGCTGCGGCTCGGAATTGACGTCGACGGGGTCGTTGCCGATTTCCGGAGCGCATTCCGTGCCCTCGCCCAGCGCGAGCTCGGCATCGCGGCGGAGGACGTCGAAGGCGAGCTGTCGAAGGCCGACGTCGACCGCCTCTGGAAATGCGTCGCCACCGCCTCCAACTGGTGGGTCGATATTCCCGCGTATGAACCGGATCAGCTCGCGAGGCTCTACACGCTCGCCCGCCGCGGGCGGTGGGAAGTGTTCTTCCTGACGAGCCGCCCGCTGAGCGCCGGCGACGCCGTGCAGCTGCAGACGCAGGTCTGGCTCGAACGCGGTGGATTTCTTCTTCCATCCGTGCTGACCACGCCAGCGGGGGCACGCGGAGAAGTCGCGCGCGCGCTGCGCCTCGATCTCGTGCTCGACGATCGCCTCGTCAACTGCCTCGAGATCATCGGGGCGAGCAACTCCAGGGCCCTGCTGATCGCGCGCGGCGAGGCAGATTCGAAGATGCGCGAAGGCGCCGAAGCCCGCGGCGTCGGCGTTGTCACCACACTGGCGCAGGGACTCGACGCGATCGAGCGGCTCCATGAGCTGCTGGCCATGCGCCGTGGCCGCCTGGTGCGTCTCAGTGACTGGTTTCAGCTGAAGAAGGAAGCGCCATCACTGCCGCACGATCCGCGGCAGCGGCGCACCTAGCTCCAGAAGCTGGAAAGCACGACTTTCCTGAAGCCGGGATTGCGCAGGAGCGCGAGCGCGGCGGCGCCGTGCCAGTTGAAGTTCGCGGTCCGCCGGAGCAGCGGGACAATGCCGTCGACCGCCGCCAGCTCGAGCAGCGCATCGACCGCGCGGTCGTCGAATCGCGCCGCCAGCGTTCGGAACGCCAGGCCCGTCCGCAGCTCCGGACCGAGCCGCGACTGCCACAGGGTCTCGTACGCCCGCAGCGTCGCCGCATCCGTTCGATCCTGCCCGAGCGCCGGGGCGAGAACCTCGGCGGCGTAGCGCCCGCTCAGCAGGCTGTAATAGATCCCACCGCCCGTGGTCGGCTTCGCGAGACCCGCGGCATCACCCACGGCAAGGACACGATCTGAATACGTGCGTCTCACCGGCGCGAGCGGCAGCAGCTTGAGACGCGGGCGCACGCGAACACCTGCCGTGCCGTACCGCCGCGTGAGACGCTGCGTGTATTCCTTGAATCGTCTCGCGGCACCATCACTGGTCATCAACCCGACGCGCGCCATGTCCGACTGTTCGCGCCTGAACGGGACGAGCCAGGCAAACCCGCGCGGGGCGAGCGAGCGGTCGAGATCGATCTCGACCGCGTCCACGGCCGTGAACGGCGTTTCAATCTGCGCGGTCTGAAGGTAGGCGCGAGGGATGCCGAGCCCGAGCTGACGGTTGAACCGGTACTGCGCGCCACACGCCAGGATGAGGGCCCGGGCGCGTACCGGCTGTATCCGCGCGTCCGGACACCGGGCCGTCGCCGTCACGCCGCAATCCGTGACGTCGATCGCCTGCACCCGAACGCCGCAGAGGATCGTCGCACCGGCGTTCGACGCGTCCGCGGCGAGCGCCCGATCGAACCGTCCCCGGTCGACAACGGCGGCGCCGACGCCTCCGGCCTCGACCTCGACGCTGCGCCCGTCGCGGCCGTGAAACCTGGCGACTCGACTGATGGTGCAGATCGTGTGGCGGGGAAGATCGAGCTCGTCGAAGGCCTCGAGACCGAGCAGGCCGGTGCAGTGAACGGGATCGCCGATCGTGGCGTGCTCTTCGAGCACGAGCACCGAGACGCGCTCGGCGGCGAGCATCCTCGCGGCACTGAGACCGGCGGGGCCGCCGCCGACGACCAGCACGTCCCACCCGTGCGCTAGAACTTCCGCTGTCGATGCTCCCACGTACCTCGCATGCTAATCCAGAACGACAGCAGAATCAGCCGGATGTCGAGCCAGAAGGATCGCTGCTTGACGTAGACCCGATCGTAACGGAACTTGTGCCGCCGCGTCACGTCGCGCGGCGCGTAGATCTGCGCAATGCCCGTCAGACCGGGTTGGATGGCGGTCCGTTCCCGGTAGCCGTCGATGTCCTCCATCGGCACGACCCTGCCATCCCCGGAGGCTTCGATCTCACCCGGCCGCAGCGCGCGCGGGCCAACGAAGCTCATGTCCCCTTTGAAAATGTTCACGAGCTGCGGCAATTCGTCCATGGCGGTGGCGCGCAGCAGCCGGCCGATCCGGGTCACGCGCGGATCTCCGGCCGACGCCTGGCGCGGTCCGTGATCGCGTTCCGCATGGACGACCATCGACCGGAACTTCAGGACGGTGAAAACGGCGCCGTTCTGGCCTACTCGCTCCTGTCGGAAGAAGACGGGGCCTCCGTCTTCGATTTTGATCAGCGCCGCCGCGAGCGCCCATACCGGAGCGGACAGTACGAGCCCGGCACCCGAAAGCATCGCGTCGAACGCGCGCTTCACAGGCGCCGAGGGCACCGGGACAGGCTCGGTCATTGCGACCGAGTAGACCGCCGACGTGCGCTCCACCATGCGCTCACGCGTGAACTCCGCTTCGTAGCGGCGCCGCGCCGCCTCGCCCAGCCGCCTTCTCGCGTCCGCATCGGTCACGAGCTGCCGCAGCGCATCCCGCAGAGCGCCGGCATCACCGGGCTCGACGATCAGTCCGGTGGTCAGGTGCTGGTTGACCCACGGCACGCCGGTGTCGAGACGCGTGCTGATCACCGGCTTCCCGCGAGCCATCGCCTCCAGCTGCACCAGCCCGAAGGCCTCGGCCCGCGTCACCGACGGAAGCACGAAGACGTCACACGCCGCGTACCATGCCGCGACCGCGGCGTCGTCAACGCTGCCGAGAAAGAAGACGCGGGCGGTGACGCCGAGCGCGTCGGCCTGACGCTGGAGCGATTGACGCAGCGGGCCGTCGCCGATGATCACCGCCGCGACCTCGACTTCCTGCAACGCTCGCAACAGCACGTCCACACCCTTGTAAGCCACCAGCCGTCCGACGAAGAGGGCAACGGGACCGCGCCACTCAGCGCGGACCGCCTTGACTGCCTCGTGCGAATCGGCGTCCGTGACGGCCGCCAGATCGAGACCGAACGGAATGACTTCGCATCGCCGTCGATGCGGCGCAAGGGCCGGGGCATGCCCGGCGAGCGCCGGAGATGAGACGACGATGCGGACCGCGCGACGGAGTGGCGGTTTCAGGAACGGCTCGTAAATCAGCTTGTAGCGCCAGCGTGGACGGAGGACCTCGCTGTGGTACCAGACGATCAGCCTGTGTCGCGGCCGGGCGACGGCATAGGCCAGGAGCGCCATCGGATTCGGCTCGTGCAGCACGAGCACGTCGGTATCGATCCGGTTCAACAGTGGAATCAGCGACGGAGCGAACCAGACCGAACCCACCCGCAGGATGGATCCCGCACGCGTCACGGGCACGCCGTGGACGGTTTCTTCGATCGTGCCGCGGGCGGTTCCGACAACGAGAGCCCGGCTGTCGATTCCACGCTGGCGCTCTCCTTCACAGAGCGCCTTGAGGACACGCTCCATTCCGCCGGGCACGGGAGAATAGAACTTGCCGAGATGCGTGACTCTCATCGTCGGACGGCTAACGGCGCGCCCTTCGGCCGCGACGCTTTCGCGAGGCGACTCACCTTGTCGAGCAGGTCGGCATAGACGGGCAACAGCCGCTGCACGTGGGTGTCCCAGGTGCGGGATGCTGCGCAGGCGCGCCGGGCGCGAGCGAGGCCACCGCCTTCGTCCGGAGTCGAGAGTGCACGCTCGACCGCGTCCACCCAGTCGCGAAGCGCGTCAGGAGGTACACAGGTCGCGAGCCCGCCTGAAGACTCCCGCAGCGCCGGAATGTCGCTGACGACAACCGGCTTTCCTGCCGCGAACGCCTCGAGCACTGGCAAGCCGTATCCTTCGCGGTCCGATGTCAGGAGCAGCAGATCGCAGCGTTCATAGACGGCCCGCAGTACGTCGCGGTCCAGGAATGGCAGCTCGATGAAATCGACGAACGCCAACTCGGTCGCCAGCTTGCGTGTTTCCGGACGCATCGGGGATCCGACGCGAACCAGGCGGATCCAATGTCCGCGCTTGCGGAGTGTGGCCACGATTTCGATCAGACGATCGAGCCGCTTGCGTGGGATGTCGTTGCCCACGTGCAGCACGTCGAAGACGCCTCGCTGCCTCGGCAGCAGCTCGGCAGCCTGCTGTCTCGCCGCCGTCGTCGGATCATCCAGCAGGACCGGATCGATGCCGTTGGGAATGACGCGAACTCGCGAGGGATCGACGAGGTTGAAGCGGACGAGATCGTCACGCGCAGTCTCGCTGCCACAGACCACGGTGCCGGCGCGGCGGAGCCCGCGGAGAATGCGTCGGGTCATCAGCCGGAAGCCGAGCGATCGTGAATGATCCTGCGCCTCGACCAGGCTTCTGAATGTGTCGATGTCATGACAGGTGACCACGGTCGCCTCGCCTGGCAGGGCGAGCGCGAGCTGCGCATAGCTGTGATCGACGATGTGATAGAGGTCGAAGCGGCCGCGCACGTCGCGCCGGACGCGACGGGGATAGAGCATCATTCGATTGAAGACACGATCGGCAAAGAACAGCGGATTGACGCGCCGGAACGGTCCCGGCGAGACGAGCCGCACCAGCGGATGCTGGACGGCTGTAACCGAGAGCCCGGGCGCCATGGCGGGGACACGGGTCGTGAGCAGGTGCCCCATCTGATCCATGCTCGGCCAGCCTTCTTCGGCCATGTCGTGCAGAACCGCGAGACGTCCGGTGAGCTCCGGAAGGCCGCTCATCGAGGCAGCGGCCTTGAAAGCACGTCGACGAGCCTCGCGAATGCAGCGTCGCTGTCGAATCGCTCCCTGACGATCGCCCCGCCTGCCAGGGCGCGCCGCCTGGCTTCGTCAGGGCGATCGAGAGCGTCGCGCAGCGCCGTGGCGAGGGCGTGTGCGTCACCTGCAGGCACGGTCCACCCTGTTGTCCCGTCGCGCACCGTTTCGACGAGGCCGCCTACCGCGGACACGACAACTGGTGTTCCGCAGGCGAGCGATTCGAGAACGGAAAACCCGAGGCCTTCGGCGCGGCTGGCCTGTACGCAAACGTCGGAGGCGACGTAATCGAGCGGCAGATCGTCTCGGGGATCGACGGCGTCAGACGCAATGACCCGCTCGCGAACGCCGGCGCGGGCCGCTTCGTCGACGAATCGGCGATATCCACCGCTGCGATGCAGCAGATGAACGTCGCGCCCTTCGTGGACGAGCTCGGCAAATGCGTGAATCAGGGTGAGCGTGTCTTTCTCGGGCGCCACGCGGCTGCTGCTGAAGATTACCTTCCCTTGCGCGGGAAGGCCGCGCTCGTGCCGCACCGCGGCTCGATCCGGTCGATCGGCAAAGCGCCTCACATCCACACCATAAACCGGAATCACCTCGACTGGTTTGTCAGGGGCGTAGCGACTGACGACGTCGTGGAGATGAGCGCTGAGCACGATGTAGCCGCGTCCGACGAGGCCGTTCAACCGGCCGAGCAGGTTGATCGCCGCGAGCGTGAGGCTCGAAAACGGCTCGCCCGCGGGCTTGCGGGCGGCGTAGTACTCGGCGATCGGACTGCAGACGATCATCCAGCACGGCTGCCGGCGCAGACGCGACGCGAGATTGGCGGCGAGTGCGGCGAGGCCGTAGCCCTGCACCAGCACCGTCTGACCTCGGGATCCACGAACGAGCGTGCGAAACACCCTCCACGCGAACGTCACGCGGCCCGGCTCCGCGATGGCGACGGGCACGCCGGTCGGCTGGCTGACGACGCGGCCACCCGGGATCGCGCGCGCCAGGACTTGCAGCGTCACGCGCGCGGCGAGCCCCTCGACCATCCGGACATCGGTTCCGCTTTCGACGACGAAGAAAACCGTTGGGACGGGCGCACCGGTCATCGAGGTTTCTCGGCGACGGTGAGCGCATGCAGCCCGAACGGCGTCAGCCAACGGTTGCGATCGACGAGCAGAATCGGGGGCGTCCCGGGAACGGCAGGTAATGTCCTGAACTATCCGCGCGCACGATGCGCAGTCCCGCGGAGCGCACCCATCGCCGCACTCGCGGCGCAAGCAGGAAATGGTTTATCGGCTGCCCTTCCTCGGTGAAACGGCGGCCGACGAGACGCAGGTAGCCCCGGTACGCGCCAATCGGACCGAGGTAGTTCGGCGTTGTCAGGAACAGTCTCCCGCCAGGCCGAAGAACCCGTGCGAGCTCCGAGAGCGCGGCGCGCGGGTCGGGGACGTGCTCGATCGTTTCGCAGCAGATGACCGTATCCATGCTGTTCGACGGAAGCGCGATGGCCTGCGCGTCCGCCTGGATGAATTGGACGGCCCTGCCGGCGCCTTCGAGGCGCCGGCGCGCGAGCCTGACCGCGCCGATGGAGAAATCCGCCGCGACGAAGGCCGAGGGCGCCGACTGCGAGACGCACCAGAGCGCGAACTCGCCGCGTCCACACGCAATCTCCAGCACCTGGCGCCCGCCCAGATCCCGATCGAGGTGGAGCGCCTCCTGGACGAGCCGATGCCACGGCGTGTCCAGGGCGGAAGTGGCGGAGACACGCTCGTGCCATTCGTCGTACGCCGATCGGATCTGGCGGGCATCGGTCATTGGCGCTCGCCTGCGACGCGTTCGATTTCGGCCGCGAATGACGCGTTGACCGCATCCCATTCGTAGCGCGACGCCGTCTGACGCGCGGCCCGTCCCATCGATTCGCGGAGCCCGGCGTCGGGCACGACACGGGTCACGGCATCGGCGAGCGCCGCGGCGTCCGCACACGGAACGACGAGACCATTCACTCCGTTGGCGATCAGATCCGGCGCGGCGCCTACAGGAGTGGCTATGACCGGAAGGCCCGAGGCCATGGCCTCGAGCAGCGCTTTGCTGAACCCTTCCGAGAGCGACGGAAACACGAAAACATCGGCACGTGCCAGTTCCGACGCGAGCTCTTCCGAGCTCACCCGCGGCAGCACACGCACGCGATCGTGCTGCGCGGCAGGGAAGTCGCGAAGGACGACGTCACGCGCCGCACCGGTGCCGACACACGTGAGCTCGGCGCCGGAAAACGTCGACGCAATCCGGCTGAACGCGTCCACGAGATAGCGGATGCCCTTCGCGCGCAGCCACTGCCCGGTGAACAGGATCCGCGTCGCGTGAGACGCATAGTGCCGGGGCTCGAGCAGCAGATCGCGAGGCACACCGTTGGCCAGCACGACCACCTTCGACGCCTCAGCCCAGTGCTGATCGACGATGAATGCGCTCTCGCGGCTGTTGAGGCAGACGACGCGGTCGGCCCGCCGGCAGGCCAGCTTCAAGAGGCGAGGGAGGACAACCGAGTGCAGCGCCCGGAAGCGTCCCGACAGCCGCTCTCCCGTTCGGGCCAGCTCGGCGCTCACGGCCTCGTGATAGAGCGGCTCGAGGCCGTGAAAGGCAACGACCGACGCGGGTCTCTTCCGCCGCCCGCGAGGACGCGCATGGTGCGCCCACGCGAGGTAGCTGTGAAAGACGACCACGTCGTAGCCGTGCAGATCTCTGGCCGCGAGCGCGACGGGCAGGAGGAGCGGCTGGATGCGGGGCCATTTCACGCTCGTGAAATCAGCCGGCGAGATGACGTCGACGAGATGACCACGGGTCCGCAGATACTCGGCCCGCATGCAAACGGTTTTGAAAACGGCCGTCGCCGGATCCGGGGGCCCGTGAATTGCGAACAGGATTCGGAGACTCATGCCGGCAGTACGTAACGGCGCCGGCTCTCGGCGGCTTCCCGCAGCACGGGCTCCAGACGCTCGAGGTGTGCCGCCATCGTGAACGCCTGCGCCGTCCTGACCGCCTGGCGTCGCATCGCCTCCAGTCGATCGGGTTCGCTCAGCGTTTGAACGATGGCATCGGCAAACTGCTCCACTCTGTCGTGCGTCAGGGGAACCGTCCTCCCGTTCACGCCATCCGCAAGCCAGTCTTCGATGCCGCCCACGCGGAACGCAATCGACGGCACGCCCGCCGAGGCGGCCTCGATGCCGGCGAGCCCGAAGGGCTCCGGCCAGAGGCTCGGAACCAGGAGTAGATCGGCTTCGCCGAGCGCGGAGGCGCGCCCCGTTTCTGACAGCCATCCGGGAAACGCGACGACGAAGCTGCCGTTCCGTGTCAACGCCGCAGCCTCCGATTGCAGTTTGCGCGAGACCGATCCCTCGCCCGCCACGACGAGCCGCACCGGCGTCGCGGACAAATCGGCCGCACGCGCGCTGCTGCGAAGCGCGATATTCACACCTTTCGACCGTTCGAGCCTGCCGAGGTAGAGAAGATTCCACCGGCTGCGATCTCCATCCGGCCGGACACCGGCAGTTTCGGCGACCGGCAGATGGACCACGCGGGTCCGGACGCCCTGCGCCTCGTACTCGTGGGCCATGTGCGAACTGGCGACCAGCACGGCGTCGTACTCGTGCAGCAACTGCTGCTTCGCCCGCTGGGTCCTGTACTGAAGCGCCATCGTCGTTGGACTCAATCCGCCGCACCGCCGCGGAAAGTAGTGAGCCAAGCAAGCCGGACCGAAGACGCGATCGCACGGAGACAGCACGGGGAGCCGCGTCAGCTTCTCACCACTGATGCAGGATCCGTAGTAGGAGTGGGCGAAGAACACGACCGGAGCGATGCCGATCAACTGACGTTCCAGCGGAACGGATCGAAGCCCGTGGAGATAGATCACGTCGGGCTTCCATTGACCAAGCGGCAGGAGCGCATCCCGCGCGTCGGGCTTCGCCGTCCAGACCGGTCCGTGCTGATGCGAGGACACGATCGACTCAGCGCCGTGACCGATGGATTCGAACCAGCAGGCCACCTCGTGCCCGCGGGCGGCAAGTCCAGGGATCACGCCGGCGAGATAGCTTTCGACGCCTCCGGCACGGGTGCTCGAGTGGGCGGCAAGGGCGATGCGCATGATCAGCTTCGCAAGGCCGCGACCGTGTGGCGCACGTCGAATCGCGCGTCGTAGAGATCCAGGGCCGCGCGCGAAAGACGTTCGCGTTCGACGCCGTCTTCGAGCAGCCGCAGGACGGTTGTCGCGATCGACGCCGGTTCGCCCGACGGACTCAACATCACCGCGCGCGAGTCCAACCAGAGCGGCTCCGTGAATGGTCCGCGGTTGGTTACCATCGGCCTCGCATGCGAGAGGACCGCCGCGGCCCCGCTGTGGCGCGCGCAGATCCCGGCGACGTAGGGCTGAACCATCACGTCGCACGCCCTGAGCGCCGCCGATACCGCGTCATGGTTCGCCGTCCCGGTCGCCTGCACGAGCCGGCCGAGCGCCGGCCGCCGTTCGATCAATCGCGTCAACGTCGCTTCGCTTCCCAATCCGATCAACAGCATCCGGGCGTCGTCGCGGCGTGCCAGCAGCGCCCGGCCAAGCTCGTCGAGAACCACCTCCTGGAAGTCCCCGGCACGGCCAAAGCACCCAATCAGCGGCGCACTTTCGGGCAGCCGCAGTTGCCGGCGCAAGGCCGTCGCATCCACCGCGTTCGCGGCCACTGGAACACCGGAGGGAATGGGCGTCCACTGGAACGGAACCTGCCGCACGAACAAACGGCATTTGTCGATCCAGGCCGGCGTGCCGACGAAGACGCGGGTCGCGGCGCGCAGAACCGTCGCTGTCATGAGGCGCTGCGCGGCGGCCGCCGCCTGCCGAGTCACCGATCCTCCGAACGGCATGAATGGTTCGTGCAGCATGACGTCGATGGGATCGGAACGTCGCGCACTGCGGGCATGCAGCCAGAGGGGAAACCGCAGATTGACGCCGCGCCGGCCGAACGCATGCGGTACCCACTGAACGAGCACGCGGCCGTGCCCGCGATGAGCATCGAGCAACTCGCTGCCGCGAGCCAGTTCGCGCCCGCGGAAGCCGCCGAAGACTCGATGGACCGGAATCGGCCCATCCGCCGTGCCCGACGTGCCCGAGGTCCAGACCTGAACCCGATCGCCGGCGCTGGCCAGCGCTCGAGCGACGTTGGCCGTGTAATCGGAGACGCCGCCGACATCAGGAGGGTACGCGGCGGTCACTATGTGCCACGTCGTTGCGCTGTCAGAGCGCGGCATATGCCTCGATGCAGCGATCCACGACCTGATCCCAGCGGAACGTCGTCAGAACGCGGCGGCGTCCGGCCGCGCCCATTCGCGCCGCGAGGTGCGGACTCTTGCGGAGGGCGTCAATCGCGCGGCCGAGCGCGGCTGGATCATTCGGAGCCACGACGAGCCCGGTCTCACCGTCGACGACCACCTCAGGCATGCTGGCCACATCGGTGCAGATCGCCGGACGCCCGCAGGCCATGGCCTCGAGGAGGGTCTGGCCGAGAAGCTCGGGGACGGTAGTCGTCTGCCCGTCCGGAGTCGAGTAGACGCTTGGCAGCACGACGCACAGGGCGCGGCGGTACTCCTCGACCAGCTGCGCGTCGGTCGTGTCGTGTAGGAACGTGACGGACTTCCCTGCCGCCCGTACGCGAAGCATGTCCAGGTACGCGGCATCCATCGGCTGCCCGACGATGCGGAGCGGGACATCGGGCGCGACGGCGTCGATCAGATCGTGAATGCCTTTGTGCGGCAGCAGACGGCCGACGAACAGCACCGCGTCCGACCGGGCGTCGCCGGGTGAGAACTTGTCGACGTCGACACCGCCAAGGATCACGCGTGCGCGCGGGTCGTTGATGTGGCCCGCAACCTGGCGGCTGTACTCGCTGATGTGCAGGTGCCCGTTGAACCAGCGGTCCGTCGAGACGTAGCCGGAGACGTCGAAGCCGCCTCCACCGAGGTCGGTCGCGAAGACGCGGCGGCGCCGGACCCGTGAAAAGACGGCGGCGAGGCTGCTCGCGAGGACGTGCTGCTGATGGCAGTGGACGATCGTCGCGCCACGAAGCTCGGACCAGAGGTTCAGTGAGACGGGGTTGGTGCGCTGGCCACGCACGTAGTGTGCCCTGAGCACCGTCACCTCGAGCGAGCCGACGGTTGTCGTGCGCGGCTGCGGTCCAAAGGTAATCAGCCGTGTCGGCACCCGCTCGGCCATGTGGCGGGCAAGCTCGAACGAATACCGCTCAGCCCCTCCGATGATCCCGTCGTTGGGATCGAAGGGCGCCGGCACGATGTGCGCGACCCGGAACGGCGGCGGGAGCAGCGTCCCACTGACGCCCGGACTATCCTCTCCGGCTCGAACGGTGCTCGTCGGCTCGCGAGGGTCGGATGACAGGGACATTGCAGTCATGGGGTCGCCGAAAGGTGGCTGTCCCGTTTTCGGAAGGTCAGCGAGCTGGCTGTCTTCGTGATCCGCGCCAGGAGCGGCCGCAAGTACACGCCGGCAGGAGATCGGAGGACGGGCGGCACGACAACAACGGTGTACAGCGCGGCCGTGACGGCGCCGGTGACAGCCAGAAGGGCGAACGTCGAGGGCTGCAACCAGGCTCCGCCGAGGGCGACGACAACGCCCACCACCGTGAAGCGCCAGAGCCACGGGCCCAGCGTCAGGATCAGACTCCACCGGCCGACGCCCGTTTCCCTCGACAGTGCCGTGATGTTCAGTGGCGCGCTGACCAGCACGACACCGGCGATGGCGCCTATCGGCGCGCCGGCGATGCCGAACATCATCACGAGCACGTAACTCAGCGCCAGCGTCGCAATCCCGTCGGCCAGGCCGGTCAGCGCGAGGCGACGGTCCAGCGCGAAGCAGAAGAGCGCGTACACGTTGGTCGTATTGAAATGGCGCACGATCATGGCCGCAAGGAGGAGCACCGTCAGGAGCGTGCCGCCGTATTGCGCCGGACCGACCCACCACGTCACGAATCCCGTATTCACGCCGAGGACGACGCACGCAACCAGGCCGCTGAGGGCGAGCGTCGCCTGGGCCAGCGCGGCGCTGACCTGAAACAGCCGGGCGCGATCGCGCGTGGAGCGCAGCTCGCTCAATGCAGGGGCGGCGCTCTGCAGCAGCGCCTGCGGCTGGTTCGCGAGCACCGATATCAGCTTCCCCGTACAGGCGTACGGCACGACCGCAGCGGGTCCGAGCAGCGCCGCGATGATCATCACGTCGGTGCCGTTCAGCAGAACCTGTGAGATCTGACTCACCGAGATCCAGCCCGAGCGAACGATGTAGTCCCGGGTCGACACGCTCTCGCCGAACGTCAGCCGGCGCGGGAGCGCTGACGGAAAGACCATCGCGACCCGGAGCAGACACGCGCCGATCATCAGCAGCTGGGTTACACACCAGCCCGCCGCGAGCGAAGACAGTCCGAACCCCGCGACGACGAGCCAGACATTGACGACGATGCCCGCGACCCACGCGGCGAACTGAGCGCGGGCAACGAACCCGAGATCCTGGAGACCGGTCAGAGTGGCCTGGAAGATCCGCAATGGGAAGGTCACGACGAACAGCGCCAGAACGACGGCGAGTGGCGTTCTGAGATCCGCCCAGGACTCGGGCAACCACCACAAGGCGATGGCGGATGCCAGCAGCACGAATGGCGTCTGCGCGACTGCAAGTGTCAGCGCTCGCTCCACGAGTTGACCCAGCTCCTGCGAGTCGTGACCGGCCGTTCGTCCGGTCACGTACGCCGTTTCGCGAGGCAGCAGCGCCACAATCCCGAGATCCATCAACAGCAGGTACGCAATGACCTGCGTTCCCACCAGCCAGAGGCCGTAGACGTTCTGACCGAGCCGGTCGAGAAAGAACGGCGTCAGCCACAACCCGGCCAGTGTCGCCACGACCAGATGCGCGTATCCGCTGACGAAGCCGCCGAGGAACCGCTGCGTGCGCGTCATGCGGGAATCCTCTCGGCGGTCTGTTGAACGGCGGCGACAATCTCCGCGGCCATGTCATCCCACGAACGTGCGCGAATGCGCTGCGCGGTCGACGCCGCACGATCGCGCCAGCCGGCGAGGTCGTCGCGCCACGACCGGAGACGACCAGCCAGATCGTCAGGCGAGATCTGTTCGGGCAGGAGTGCGCCGGCCATGACGGACGTCGAATCGTTCGGCCACGCCCGCGGTGCGCGTCACCATCACCGGCAGCCCACAGCACAGCGCTTCGTGGACGTTGAGTCCGTAGGCCTCGTAGCGCACCGGACTCACGAGCAGATCCGACGCAGCGAGAACCTCGCGAATCTTCGAGGTGAATCCCAGAAAGTGGATCGACCCGTCCTGCGCCGCAGCCTCCTGCCATCGCCGCAGCCGCCAGCCGTCGCCGGCGACGACGAGGTGACCATCCCAGCGCCCGGAGCTTCGCAGGCGCGCCCACGCGTCCCAGATGACGTCGAACCCCTTGTTGACGTCGGACCCGAGCGCGCCGACGAACGCGACGACGGGCACATTGCGCTGGATGCCGAACGCCGCGCGTGCCGACAGGCGCTCCGAAACATCGATCGGCCCCCATGAAGGATCCGATCCGAGATAGACGCGATGCACGCGCTCGCGAGGAACAGCGAGATGTTCGGCAACGGCCTGCCTGGTCGACTCCGAATTCGCGATGACGATGCGCGCCTGTCCGATCGCCGCGCGCTCGCGCCGCCGCGCCAGCTCCTTCAGCCGCCTGTTCCGATGCCTGCTCCACCACGGCGCGCCGTCATCGCGAACCGGCCAGGCGGCATGTAGCGCATGAACCCAGTTGATATCCGGCCATGAACAATTGCCGCCGTTGACGACAACCCGCGCGAGCGGCGCCACCCTGGTCACCGACTGCGCGACCCGCGTACCGGTCCAGGCGAGCCACTGTTCGGCCACGGCAGGCAGACCCATCGGGCGCGGAACGACATGCGCCGTCACCAGCGGATGTTCTCCGAACGCAGCATCGATCTCGTGCGCGACGAGGTGAACCGGTATGCCGCCGCTGACGAGATGCTTCGCCAGCGCGGCATTGGCGCGGTCCATGCCCCCGCGCTCGTGGAAGCCACCGGCCACGATCACCCACGGGGGCGGCTCAACCCGCGCGGCCATAATTCACCGCTGACGGCGCGACCACGCCGTGATCCATCGGCTCAGCAACCGGCGCGAACGCCACCTCGGGCGAGACGAACCATCCCGTGAGCAGCAACATCGTGCTCGTCGCCGGAATCGAGGTGAAGAGCCCCAGACCGATGAGGCCGGTGGCAAAGCTGCACGCGCATGCCACGAAGGCCAGCCTCCGCCCGAAATGGAACATGTCGCTCGGTTGAATCCGCCGGCGAGTGAACACCCAGCCGAGAAAGAGCGTCCACATCGCGAGTCCCGGCAGACCGAGCTCGAGCAGGATGCGCGCGTACTCGTTCTCCATCATCACCGGGTTGCGGATGCGGTCCTGCAGGAAGTACGGCACGCTGGTCCCGCCGCCGCCGAGCCCGTTGCCGAGCGGAAACTGACGCACGAGCTCGATGAACGTCATGTTCACGCTGCCGACAATACGCTCGGCGAGCAACTCCGGATCCTGCAGGGTGCGGAAACGCTGGAGACGCTCGTCGCCGCTGACGGCATACCCGAGGATGGCGAGCAGAATCAGCCATCGGAAGCGGTACGCCGCGGGCACGCGCCCGATGAAGATCGTCGCCACGACGAGCACGAACAGCATCAGGGCGTTGACGCGGGTGGCGGACATGAACACGCCCAGCATGGACATGAACAGCGCCGAACCGAGCAGCCGCGACTGCCAGCGCCCGTAGTGCTGCTGCACCCACGACGCGGCGATCAGCACCATCGTGATGACCATCGTGCCGGCGTACGCGTGCGCGCTGCTGAACGACGACGGAATGCGGTAGGCGGTGTAGTTCGCGAGATCCTTGCTGCGGTAGATGATCTCGGTCGCGGCGTTGCGCGGAAAGAACGGTTCGATACCGACGAAGAACTGCACGATGGCGAAGGCGCCGGCCGACAGATTCAGAACCGCGAGCCACAATCCCAGCTTGTAGACGTCATCGCCGGTCAGCCGCGCGCCGAGCAGCAGGAACGGGAGCAGGAAGATCGCGCCGCGAAGACCAACGAGCTGAATGAGCGGATCCTGCCAGAGCATCACGAACAGCAGCGCCGGCCAGAGCATCAGCACGAGGACCCAGTTGCGGAGATCCTCGGATCGCGTGCGCTGCCACAGCGGTTGCGGCCTGGTGAGCTGCGCCGCATAGAGGCCGAGCACGCCGGCGTCGAAGATCAGGTGCGAGATGCCATCCGGCAGATTGGCGCGCAGGAGGCCATAGAGATAGCCGACGGTCAGCAGCGAACAGAGACCAGCCACGAGCGAGCGACGGCCCATCTGCAGGCAGAGCAGAAACGCGATGCCGCACAGGGCCGTGGAAATCATCCCTCGGTACACCTCTCGGAATTCAGCCGCCATGCGCTCGGGCGCGAACCACTGCTGCGCCGCTTCGCGGGCGGCGGCGCCGATCGTGGCTCGCCGCGCCGCGTCCGACACGAGACCGTCCAGCCGCTCGGCGAGCGCCCCAGCATCGCCGGCCGTATAGCCGATGGCCGTGACGCCATCATCGAACAACTCCGCCGCTCCTCCGCTGCGCACCGCCACGACCGCGCGGCCGGTCGCCATCGCTTCGGCGATCACCATGCCGAAGGGTTCGGGCGCCGTGCTGGCGTGCACCACGATATCGAGCCCACGCAGCGCACCCGGGACATCGTCAACGTGTCCGGTGAAGCCCAGCACACCGGACAACCCACGCTCGGCAACCGCGCGCCGCAGCTCGTCCAACGATCGCTGACTGCCCGTCGTTTCGTAGACCGCACCCCCGACGATGTAGGCGCGAATGCGGTCGGGCTGCGTGAGCTTCGCGATCGCGTCGATGAACACGTCATGGCCCTTCCACCTCGCGAGTGTCGCGACGAGGCCAATGCGCACCCGGCCGGCCTCGTCGGGCAAGCCGGACAGCGCCGCGAGATTCAGGCTCGGCCCGTCCGGGCAGAACCGGGACAGGTCGACGGCGTTGTAGATCCGCCGCAGGCCGCGGTGCTCCGTCAGGACCGCCGACGCGTCGGCGAGAACGCTGTCGGAGTTCGCCACGATCGCGTCCGCCCGATGCGAGAGCCGGCGCAGCAACACCGAGCTCAACGGGCGCGACTGCACGTAATCGTGCAGCTGCCAGACGAGCCTGACGCCGCGGGGCTTGGCCAGCGCCGCCGATACGTGCGCCTTGAGTCCGTTGCTGTGCACGACGGTCGCGCCCAGAGCCCGCAGCTCGCGGCGCAGCGCGGTGACGTACCCTGGGAAGCGTGAGCGCGGCCCGCAGGCCCTGACCCAGGAAGCGCACCTTTGTCGACCCGCGCCGCGCCCCGGTCACCTCCGTCTCGCCAAGAACGGTCAGTGCATCGGGATACGGAAGCGCGACCACTGCCACGCCGATCGCCCGGCACTTGTCGATCAACGGACCGGACGCCGGCGTGACGACCGTCATCGACCAATCGGCATTCGCCTTCCGCATCGCCGCGAGCAGCGTCAGCAAGCTCGTCTCCGCACCCCCCATTGCCGCCGACGTCGTCACGCACACGAGGCTCTGACGCCCCGGACTCATGCGGCCTGCGCCGAGAGCACGGCGGCCAGGGCGTCGAGACGTCCGGCCGGATCAGTGAGCTGGGACGCTCGCACGATCGCCGCGCGTCCCATGGCCTCGCGCCGCCCCGCGTCGCCGGCGAGCTCCCGCAGCGCATCGGCAATGCCCGCAACATCGCCCGGCTCGGCCAGGACGGCGCAGCTGTCGTCGAGCAATTCCGCAGCGCCACCAGCCGCCGAGACGACGCAGGGCAATCCCGCACGCATCGCCTCGGCGATGGCGATGCCAAATCCCTCGCCTCGAGTATTCGGCTGGCAGTAGATATCGGCCAGCCGCATCAGCGTCGACACGTCGTCCCGATCCCCGAGCAGTGACACGGTTCGCTTCAGGTCCGGAGCAGATGCGAGCGTCGCGAGCTGATCGAGGTAGCGCGCCTCCGCCGGCCTCTGGACGCCGCCGGCGATCCAGAAGTGGAGGCGCAGAGCCGGGGGCAACGTTCGAGCGGCCGCCAGCAGCAGCTCGTGCCCTTTCGTCTTCTCCAGCCGCGCGGCCATCAGAACCACGACGTCGTCGTCGGCCGCGCCGAGGCCGGTACGAAGACGCCGTCGCGTACTCGGGTCGACTTCTCGCGGCGGTGGCACCGGACAATGGATCACCGATCCGCAGACGTCGGGAAACGCCGGACGCGACTGCGTGAACGCGCTGTTGAACACCGCGAAATCCGGGCGCACGCGGCGCGCCCATCGATCCGGCCACGCCGCCCGCGCGATCGGCTGGTGCTGCCAGAACCCCACCCGCACGCCGGCGGCGCGCGCCGCGGCCGCGAACATCGCATGGGGCCAGGCGCCGTGAAAGATCGCCGAGCCGGGATCGACTGATTCGAGCACTCTCGTGAACTCACGCCGCGCCCGCCAGATCATCAGCGGCCGCGATGCGCGCGGCGAGGGCAGCCGATGCACCGCGGCGCCGGCGTCCAGCAGCTCGCGTTCGAACCTGCCGCCGAACGCCACGACAAAGTGCTGCGCCAGAATCGGGTGCGGTGTCCCGGCGAGCGTCACGAGCATCCGCTCGATGCCGCCGTAGCCGTTGCCCGCCGCGACGTGCAGCACCGTCATCGCAGCGCCGCAGGCCCTGCCGCGGAACCATGCGCCGCGCCACGGGACTTCCCGTTGGCGGCAGCGGAACGAATGGCGGTCGGCGGCGGCATCAGAAGTAACGCTGAGGCACTTCGATCGTGTCGCCGGGCTTGACCACGTCGCTGAGCTTCACGCCTTTGACTTCCTGCATCTTGCCGTCGATCGTCCGGTGGATCCTGACGCGATTGAGCGCACCCTTTTCCGTCACGCCGCCCGCGAGGCCGATCACCTGCATGACGGTCATCTCGCCATCGAGAATCACCGGGCCGGTGGTCTTGACGTGTCCGATCACGGTCACAGTCTCGGCCTTGGGTACGGTGATGGTGTCGCCGTCGCGGAGACTGAACCCCTCCGGAACCTGACCGCCCTGCAGTTCCTTCATCGTCAGACGCAAGCTGCTGCCGCCGCCTGCTTCCGCCTGCGGCAGCCGCGGCAGATTTCCGGAGGGCCGGAGGATGGTCACATACGAGCCGGCGGCTGCTGTTGGAGATCCGGCTGCAGCGACCACTTCCAGCACGGACATCGTGCCCGCCAGCGGATACTGCCCCGGCGCGTGCACGTATCCCATGACGATGACCCGCTGGCTGCGGAACTTGACGACCTCGACGCTCACCTGTGGATTCACGAAGTACTTCTTCAGCCGGGAGGAGATTTCCTCGCTGGTGCGGCGCGCGGTGAGGCCACTCGCCTTCACCCGCCCGATGAACGGGTAGTCGAACGTGCCGTCGGCATCCAGCGTGACGGTCTTCGTCAGGTCGCCTTCACCGAACACGGCGATGTTCAGGACATCCTGCGGACCGACGACGTAGTCGGCCGGCGGCGCTACGGGCGAGCCTTGCGCGCCGCCGTACGTCAGCAGGGTGAACAGCGTGGCGAGTAGCAGCATGGTCAGAATCCGTAGGTCAGCGTGCCGTACACCCGTGCGCGCGAGTACTCACGCTCGTCGGTCGAAGAGGCGCGCGTCGAGTAGTCCACGTTGACGCCGAACCGCGACCCGTCGCTGAGCCGATAGCCGAGCCCGCCGCCAACAGCGCGGATCGAGTCGGTGTCGTCCTCCACGTCATTCACAGCGGAGGCATCCAGGCGAGCCTCGTAGTCGAGCCGCTCGAAGCCCGCGAACACCTGGCCATCGACGTTGCCGTAGATTCGATGGGTCACCGTGACGCGGCTGCCCGTGGCAACGTAGTACGGCGTCAGTTCGGCGAACGAGTAGCGCAGATCCCGATCGAACGTCACGCCGAACCGCGTACGGTCGCGATAGGCGTATGCCAGCGCCACCGCGGCCGTCAGGCCGGTGAAGTCCTGCATCTCAGGACCCAGCGGGCGAAACGCACGAACGCCGACGGACGCGCGACCCGAGATCAGCGCGAGCGGATTGAACGTCACCGTCCCGCCGAACCGGTAGGAATCCGCATCGCGATCCGTGGACACATCGAACCGCTCCTGTGACCATTCCCCGTGCACCGCGAACGACGTCAGCGGCGTGAGCTCGATATCGGCGCCGAAATTGACCGCGTCGCTCGTGCCGTTCAACTGGTCGGCGAGCTCGATGCCGCGGAACTGCTCGCCGTCGGCATAGTCGACGCCGGCATACCGGTAGCCGACGAACAGCCTGGTGCGGCTGAACGCGGCAACGTAAGCGCCGGCCCCGGCGTTCGATTGAAGGCGCGAGGCCCGTTCGTCGATCTCGGCGTTGGGCCGTTCGTGGGAGCGGCTGATACCGGCAGTCAAATATGGCTGCAGTCGGCCGAGCAGCAGATCCACTCGCCCTTCCGCGCCCCCGTTCGACCCCCGTTCGTTCTCGAAGCCAGAGAAATACAGGTACTCATAGAACGTCGCATAGGTGCCCTGCACTCGTGGCGTTTTGAGGCCGAGCTCGAGACGCGCGCCGAGCGTTGCCGTGAAATCACCTTGCTCGTCGCCCGACTCGTTCAACACGTTCGAGTCGTAGCCCACCTCGCGAACGATCAGCGTCGGCCGGATGGCCACCGGCCCTACCTGCGCGCGAGGAGGCGTTCCCGGCTCGGCGGGCGTTTGCGGAGCCTGTGCGTGGAAAGTGGTTCCACAGGCCAGCAGCAGGAAACCCGCCCCGAGCAGGCGCATCGGCTGCGTCATCGCGTCACCCTCGACGCACCCGACTCGCTGTCACGCCGGAGCGGAATGCCGAGCTGCCGCGCCTTTCGATACAGGTTCGCGCGCTCGATCCCCAGCGCGCGCGCGGCCTCAGGCATCTGCCATTCGTAATCCCGCAGAACAGACGCGATGTATTCCCGCTCGAACTGCCGCCGCGCCTCGCGCAAATTGCCGGCGCGCACGGGGGCCCGATCCAGCTGGACCTCCGCGAGGACGTCTTCCTGGCGAATGAGCGTATCCCCGTTTGCTTTCGCCAGTCTCTCGATCAGCCCCGCCAGCTCGGCCGTGTTCCGCCGCCAGGGCAACGCGGCGAGGACGATCAACGCGGCAGGGGTGAACTTGTGTTCGAGGCCTTGCGACGCGAGCATCGCCTCCGCGATTGCGGGAACATCCTCCCGGCGCTGCCGCAGCGCGGGCACTTCGATGACGACCGGCAGGCGGCGCGCGAGGTCATCCCGCAAACCCCCGTCGGGCCCGGTTTCGGTCGAGCCGAGCACGCGGACGTCCAGGGTTATCGGCTCCGCGCGGCGCGACACGCGAACCTCCGCGTCCCGAAGCACGCGCGCAAGGCGACGCTGCAGCGCAGCTGGAAGCTCGCCGATGTTCGGAACGAACATCACGCCGCCATTCGCGCGATACAGGGCGCTGGTGGACGAGAGCGACTCGGGGCCCGCTGCTGCCCCCGCGCCCCGCTGCGCCGTGCCGAACAGTCCGCGCTCGAGATCCGCAAACGCCCCCTCGGAGGCCGCGACGACAAACGGGCCCGACGCCCGGCCGCTGCGCGCATGCACACCCCGGGCAATGCGCTCGACGTCGAACCCGCGCTCGGCGGTGATGAGGACGTTGCGATCGTCGCCAGCCGCTCGATCGACCTCGGCCGCGCAGTCGCGCACGAGGCGGGACGAGCCGATCAACTGGTACGGAACCGGTTTTTGAACGGGCATGGTCATGGTACTCACCGCTGCGCAGACGCGATGATCGCCCTGGTGGGGTCGCGTTTTCGATTGTCCAGGCTACGGGAGGCCCCATTCTCTGGGTTTTCTGGCCTTGTGTCAATATAGATACAGATATAGACGCTTTTGGACACACACCGGCACCGCCGGTCCGCAATTTCCAGGAAGCACTTACCGCTGCCTCCTTCCTCCCGTCCTCCCGTCCTTCCTGTTGAAAAACCCGATCGCGGCGGCCGTGGTTCGATCCGTCATCATTGCGACGTGGACTCGAGAGATCTGGCGCCGCGACCGAACGGTCACAGTCTGGCGTGCGGTGTCGGGATGCGAGCTCAGTAAGCGAGAAGGAGCCTCGCCGCGCGCTCGATCTCTGCTTCGGACGGCAGGAAGAACTCTTCCAGCGGCGGCGAATACGGTACCGGCGTGTCGAGAGCGCCGATGATTCGAACCGGTGCATCGAGCGACTCGAACGCTTCTTCCTGAATGATCGCGGCGAGACTCTCGCCAATCCCGCCGGTGCGCGAGTCCTCGTGGACGATGAGCACGCGATTGCAGTGGCGCGCCACTGCGAGCAGCGCCTCGCGATCGAGGGGCGCGAGCGAGCGCAGATCGAGCACGCTCGCTTCGATGCCGTCGGCCGCGAGGCGTTCGGCGACCCGGAGGCCGACATGCACGAACGCGCCGTACGAGACGATCGCGAGATCGCTGCCGGCGCGACGAAGCGCGGCCTTGCCCGGCGGCAGCGGCTCGGGCGCGGCCTCCGGCAGCGCCTGCTTGATCCGTGGATCCCGATAGAGCGCGATGTGCTCGTAATACAGCACGGGATCCGGATCCGCGACGGCTCCCGCGATCATCGCGCGCGCATCGGCCGGCGTCGAGGGGACGACAATCTTCAACCCGGGCGTCCGGTAGAACCAGGGCTCGGTGTTCTGACTGTGGTACGGACCCGCATGGCGCAGACCGCCCCACGGCATCCGCACCACTATCGGCACGGATGCGCCCCAGCGGTACCGGAGCTTGGCGGCGTTGTTCACGAGCTGATTGAACCCGGTCGCGACGAAATCGTTGAACTGCATTTCGCCAATCGGCCGCTGCCCCGCCAGCGCCGCACCCACACAGGTGCCGAGGATCGCGCTCTCCGCGATCGGGGCATTGATGATCCGATCGCCGAACTCCTTCAGCAACGGCCGCAGAAGGAGGAACGCGTTCCCGTACGAGCCACCGACGTCTTCTCCGAAGATGAACACGCGCTCGTCGGCCCTGAGCACATCGCGCAAACCGACCATTACGCCGTCGAGAAATGTGCCGCCCTTCCGATCGAAGGGAGGCCCGGCGTCCACCGGCGGCAGCGCAGGATCGAGATCGACGCGCGTCCGCCACGATGGTTCCAGCACTTCGACGCGCCGGCGCGGCGGTTCGCCCGCGAGCACACCTTCACCGGCGCGCTCCGCGACCGGCCACGGTGCGTCGATGACCAGCCGCGCCTGGGTCTCGACCAGCGCCTCCGCCTCCCGCTTGAAGCTTTCGAGCTCGCCGCGGGCGATCACGCCATCCTCGATCAGGCGCGCCGCGTACGCGGGAATGGGGTCGCGGCGCGACCAGAACGCCCAGGCCTCGCGGTTGATGTATCCCTGGTCCGTTGGCGCAGGGTACTCCCACGATCCCGCCGCATCCTTGCCGAGATACAGCATGTCGTCGTGATGGGCATGACCGCACATCCGCATCGCGACGAGCTCGATCAGCGTCGGGCCTCTGCCGGCCCTCGCACGTTCCGCGGCCCACGTGAACGCTCCGGCGATTTCGTCGGGATCGGTGCCGTCGACCGTGATGCCGGGTATCCCATAACCAACCGCCTTGTCCGCAAAGACGCGCACCGCGGACTGCTCGGTCACCGGCGTCGACAACGCGGTTTGATTGTTCTGGACGCAGAAAATTGCCGGCAGCTGACGTACGGCGCAGAGATTGATCGCCTCGTGCCAGTCCCCGAGCGACGACCCTCCCTCGCCGATCAGCGACACGACGAGACGTCCGCTGCTGTCGCGTGCGAACGCGAGCGCCATCCCGGCGAGCGTCAAGGTGCCGGTGCCGAGCGGCGCCGACGCCGGCAGGATGCCGTAGGTGAGATCGCCGAGATGCAGATCCTTGCCGTCCATCGGCGGTCCGGCTTTGGCCATCTGCGCCGACAGCACCATGCGGACGGTCTCGCCGCCCGGGCGCATCGCGAGCGTGGCCCCGAGATCGCGGATCAGCGGGGAGATGACGTCGCCACGCCACTCGTTCCCATCGCGATGCGCGTCGCCACGACGGAGGCGGATCGCGGCCGCATAGATTGCCTCCTGGCCGAGGCCACGGAAGCCTTTCCCCTGAAACGGCGCGTCCCCATAGCGGACCTCGCCGCTCGTGAACAACGCTTTCAGCCGGTTGTCCGTCGCGCGCGCCAGCACCATGCCCTTCAGGATCTCTCGGCGCTCGGCGTCGGTCAGCGACGCCCGGAGCGCTGCGCGCCTGAGGAAGCCGTCGCACGCGTCGAGCACGTCCTCGACGGCGAGCGCAACTCGCGTGGAGGCCGCGACGCCCGGCGTCGTGTCGCCGAGCTCGGCGTGGGTCAGCGACCGCAGCCGCGCGTGCAGATCTTCACGAAACGGCTGGCGCAGCCCGTCGATCGCCGCCTCACCGCGAGCCTGCGGGCCGCCGACGGCTTCGAATGACGCGAGCGCCGGCATGACCGCGAACGGATAGCGTTCCGTCACGAACTCGCCGAACCCGCTGATGGCGCTGATCGATCGGCTGGCAGTCACTCGGGGATGCTATCGCATCGTTGGTTCAGAGGTTCAGGGGTTCAGGGGTTCAGGGGTTCGGGAGAGTTGCTCGTCTTTCACAGAGGACGGAGGAAAATCTTTCAAGGTGAAGGATCTTCACGCGATGATCCCGTCCTCCGTCCTCCTTTGAAAGAAAGGGCAGCGGTTTCTACGAGTAGCACATTCGCGCGGATTGCGTCGGCCGTGCAGCGCCTCCGCGGATGTGCAAGCAGGCTCACAGCGGCGTCGCGTCCGGCCGAGTCCAGAGCATGTGGGGCCAGGGATCGGACGGCGGGACGCGATCGGTGCGGTGCAGCAGCTCGGAGAGCTTCATTGAAGAGGCATACGCCGCGCGGCGGACGGCTTCCGGGGTGTGGTCGAAGGCCCATCCGACGTAACCGGCATCGAGCAGTGCCTGGCAGCAGTGATTCGGCGACTGGCCGCGTTCCGCGAGGAGCGCGGGATGGAGCTCGATGAGGACGCGCCGGTAGCGGCCGGTGCGCAGTCCTGCGCGCATGCCGTCCAGGACCGCGTCTTCCGCGCCCTCCACATCGATCTTCACGAGATCGATGACATCGATTCCCCGCTCCGCCACGACGTCGTCCATTCGGGCCGACGCGACCTTGAACGACGTCGCGGTGGCCGGCGCGCCGTCCTGGCGCACGCGCGAGATGCCGCGGTTGTGCGCATCGGCGTCGTAGCCGTCGAGCGTGAGGCTGCCCGCCGCCCGGCCGGCGGCGAGCGGCAGCGCGGTCACGTGCGGGAATCGATTCAGCGTGAGGTTGCGCTGCAGGAGATCGAACACGCGCGGGTCCGGCTCGAATGCCAGCACCCTTCCGAGGGGACCGACGAGGCTCGCCGCCAGGAGCGTGAAGTATCCCCAGTTCGCGCCGGCGTCGACCACCGTCATGCCGGGCGACAGCAGACGCGTCACCACTCGACTGACCTGAGGCTCGTAGAGGCCGACGAGGCAGACGTCGCGGGCGATGTCGTCAGCCAGGTCGCACCAGAACCGGGCGCCGCCGTGGTCCGGCGACATGCGTGCGACGAAGGGTTCGTGGGTGCCTTTCGCAATCAGCGCGGCGGCCCGAAACCGGCCGGCGGGGAGCCGGCGAATCATCCAGCCGGCCGATCGCACCCACCAGGGCGCCTCCCCCTCGGCCGGACTGGCACTGTCCACTTTCACGGATTCACGGCCTGACCCCGGGTCGTCAGCGACTGGTGGACGAACGCTTCGATGTCGGCGGCAGGACGGGCTCCCGCCGTTCGGGCAACCTCCTGGCCTTGATCGAAGACCGCCATCGTGGGAATCGAACGGATCCGGAAGCGCTCGCCCACGTCGGGCAGCGCATCCGTGTTGACCTTCGCGACGAGGTACTGGCCTGCATTCGATGCGGCGACGCGCTCGAGCTCGGGCGCGACCATCCGGCACGGCGCGCACCACGGCGCCCAGAAGTCCACCACGACAGGGATTGTGGACTTGGAGATCAGGGCATCGAATGCGGCCGAGTTGGGGACTTCGATCGGTTCCGCCGGAGGATCCAGGGGGACCTTGCAGACGGAACACCTGGCCTGCCTGACGTTGAACGGCACACGATTCTTGCGACCGCAACTGCGGCAGTTGACGATTACACCGCGCTCATCCATTTGTAGAGCCATACAACAAGGATAGCGCGCTCAGTCGGAGACGGCGATCTCTCCTGGCAGAATGGGCCGCGTGCGTGGGAGCAGGCCGAGCCGCGCGAGATTGCCGACATACACGAGGATGCCGACAAAGACGACCAGCTTGACCGCATCGGCGGTTCGCGTGTGCGGAAGGAGCTTCCAGAGCAGCCACAGGATCGGCTGCGCGATGCACACCGCCCAGACCGATCCGTAGAAGAAGCGCCGCTCGTGTCCTTCGCCCTGCGTCGACCGTTTGACCCGGGGCAGTTGACCGAGCGCGCCCAGTATCCAGATGGTGATGACGATCGGAAAGTACGCCACCTCGTACATCTGGCGCAGACGCCAGTGACCCCAGTACATCGCGTAGGCGAGTCCGGCGACGTTGAGGAGCGCGAACGCGATCACTTCGCTCCAGGCCAGCGTGTAGCAGACCCGCCGATAGAGTGGGTTTGGCCGATCCTCGGTAAACCGGATGATGTACGGTGCCGGCTCGACCCCCGGCAGCCGCCCCCTCAAGCCCGCGATGCCGGTCCCCACGAGAACGAGGCCGAGCCACAGAACGATCCGGCTGTCGAAGCCACGCTCGAAGAGATCGAACGTCAGCGGCCCGGGCGCGATGAAGAACACGAAGATCCAGATCGGCCAGTGCGCCAGCCGATAGCTGATTTTGTTTCGGCTACGGATGCGTCGATCGGAGGCGAGCTCGACGCGCCGTGCATGTCCGATTTGTTGTTCGTAGGAAGGCGGTAGTAAAGGCCAGCTCACTCGACTGTCGGTCTCCGTCCCGCCACTGTACCACGCACGGCCGCGACGCGCCGGATCCGCGCGATGCCAGGGGTTCGCGGAACATGACCGAGGCAGGGCGTCCGAACCGGGCCCTGGAGTGGCACGTATACGTACAGTTCGAGGCCCGCCCATGATTCAAGACCTTCAATTTGCCGCCCGGATGCTGGTCAAGGACAAGTGGTTCACCCTGGTCGCCGTGCTGGCCCTGGGACTCGGCATCGGCCTGAACGCGACGGTGTTCACGTTCGTCAACGCGGTGCTCATCCGCGGCCTGCCCTTCCACCACCCCGAGCAGATCTTCTACATTAGCGGCCGCAACCTATCGAATAACAACCAATCAGCGATTTCGTGGCTCGACTTCGAAGAGCTGCGCGCGCCGCACCAGGACGTTCACCGAATTGGCGGCCTATCGCGGCGAGAACTTCACGGTCACCGAGAGCGGGCATCCTCCCGAACGCATTCAGGGCGTGTTCGTCACGGCAAACACGTTCAATCTCCTTGGACAGCAGCCGCTCCTCGGCCGGACGTTCGTCCCGGGCGAAGACAACAAGGAAGCCGCCCCGGTTGCGATCATTGGCTACGGCGTCTGGCAGTCACGCTACGCCGGCGACCCTGGCCTCGTCGGGCGCACCATCAAAGTCAACGACACCGCCTGCACCATTGTCGGGATCATGCCGGAGGGCATGAAGTTTCCGAATGGTGCCGACCTGTGGCGCCCGCTGGTCGCGAGCGGAGATGATCTCGCGCGGCGCGATAACCGCAGCCTGAACGTCTTTGGCCGCCTGGCTGCCGGTGCCACACGCCGTCAGGCCGATGCCGAGCTCACCGGCATTGCGAAGCAACTCGAGCAGCAATACCCCGAAACGAACAAGGACCGTGTCGTCGCTGTGATGACGTTCAACGAACGCTTCAACGGCGGTTCCATCCGCGCCGTCTTTCTCGCGCTTCTGGGGGCAGTCGGCTTCGTGCTGCTGATCGCATGCGCCAACGTCGCAAACCTGCTGCTCGCGCGCTCCGCGACCAGAACGCGTGAAATCGCCGTTCGCTTCGCACTCGGCGCGACCCGGTTGCGAATCGTCCGGCAGCTGCTCGTCGAGAGCATTCTGCTGGCGTGTCTCGGCGGGATCTTCGGCCTTGCGCTCGCGCACATCAGCGTCCGGTTGTTCGACGCCGCGGTCGCGAACGTCGGCAAACCGTACTGGATCGTCTTCAAGTTCGATCCGCTCGTGTTCGCCTATTTCGCGGCGATCTGCCTCACCACCGGCATCATTTTCGGTCTCGCGCCAGCTTTGCAGGTTTCCAAGACCAACGTGAACGAGGTCCTGAAAGAAGGAGGCCGGGGCAGCTCCGGCGCAATCCGCGCCCGTCGTCTCGTGTCGACGATGGTGGTCGCCGAGTTGGCCCTGACGCTCGTGCTCCTGGTTGGCGCCGGATTGATGATCCGCAGCTTCCTCAAGATGTACTCGTTCAACCTGGGTATCGAAACAGCCAACATGCTCACGATTCGGATGCAGCTGCCCGGGCAGAAATACTCGACGCCCGAACAGCGGAGCATTTTCTACGACACCCTGATGACTCGTCTGCAGGCCATTCCCGGGGTGCAGGCCGCCACGATCGCGACCGCCGTTCCGTTCGGCGGATCCGAAGGCCGCGGGATGGATATCGACGGCCGTCCGGTCGCGCGACCGGAAGACGCGCCGCGGACGGCGCTCGTGATGGTCGGCGCCAGTTACATGGACGTGATGGGGCTGTCCGTCCGCCGCGGACGGAACCTGCGCGACACGGACGGCGCGCCCGGCTCAGAGAACGTCATGGTCAACGAACGTTTCGCCACGCGGCATTTTCCAAACGAGGAGGTCATCGGCAAGCGCATCAGGCTCGTCACCGGCGGCGGTCCCGGCCGCAAGCCCACGCCCGGGCCGTGGCTGACGATCGTCGGCATGACCCCCACGATCCGCCAAGGAAACCCGCAGAATGCCGAACCGGACGCCGTCGTCTATCAGCCGTACCGGATGGAATCACCCGGGTTCATGAACATCATCACCAGGAGCCAGGTCCCGGCCGCGACGGTGACCTCACGCGTGCGCGAGGCCGTCCAGGCCGTCGATCCGGATCTGCCCGTCTTCGGGGTCCGGACGATGGACGAGTTCCTCGAGCAGGGCCGATGGCCGTATCGCGTATTTGGCACGATGTTCACGATCTTCGCGTTCATCGCGCTCGTGCTGTCGGCGGTGGGAATCTACGCCGTCACGGCCTACTCGGTCACCCAGCGAACCCCGGAGATCGGCGTGCGCATGGCGCTCGGGGCGCAGGCTCGCGAAGTGTCGTGGCTGATTCTCCGGCGCGGATTAGTGCAGCTGGCCATCGGCCTGACGCTCGGCGTCGTGCTTGCCTGGTTCGCAAGCGCCGCGCTGCAGAGCCTCGTGGTCCAGATCCCGACGCGCGATCCGGTGACGTTCGCGACGATCATCGCGGTCCTGGTCGTCGTCTCGGTCGCGGCGTGCGTCATTCCCGCACGGCGCGCGACGCGGCTCGACCCGGTCACGGCGTTGAGAACGGAATGAGCGACAAAGGTCCAATGAAGGTGTCAACTCCCAACTTCCAACTTCCAACTCCCAAGGAGCTCAGAGCCGATCGACCCAGAACGTTTTGGGAGTTGGAAGTTGGAGATTGGGAGTTGACACTGCTGCGTTCTCCAGCACTCCTCTAGATCTGTCGGAGCGCAACGTTCGGATCGATCCGCGACGCGCGGCGCGCCGGCCAGTAGCACGCGCCGAGCGCCGTCAGCACGAACAGTACCGGCACCATCACGAACGCGATTGGATCGATCGCCGCCACCGACGCCGACATCGTCGCGGCGATCAGCGCGCGGCAGACCGCGCCCGCGAACAGGCCTGCGGCCAGGCCGTCGATCACCGGCCGCAGGCCATCGACGAACACCAGCCGCATGATGCGGGAGCGCTCGGCGCCGAGCGCAATCCGCACCCCCAGTTCGCGCGTCCGTCGCGACACGACGTGCGACACGACGCCGAACAGCCCTGACATGGCCAGGAGCAGGGCGAGCGTGCCGAGCGTGCTGACCAGCGCGGCGACGAACCCCAACACAACGAAGTGCCCCGCGAGAAACAGCGTGCCCGTCGCCGCTCGATCGACGACGAGATCCGGATCGACTTGTCGAAGCGCCGCGCGGAGAGCGACGAGCGCCGCTCGTGGATCGCGCTCGGAGCGGGCCGTGAAGAGGATGACTCGAGGCGGGTGCTGGTCGAGCGGCACGTAAACCAGACCGTTGTCGCGCGCCCCCGTGCGGCCGACGTCGGTGTCGGCCGCCACGCCGACGACGGTGACTCGATCGACGGGCATTCTCGCGCCCGGCCGCGCCATCGAAGGACTGAGCAGCATCTCGCGCCCGACGACGTTGCTCGTGCCCCACGTTCGGAGGGCGTATGACAGGTTGATCACGGCGACACGCGGCGCATCCAGTGTGTCCTGGGAACCGAACCCGCGGCCATGGACGAGCCGCACGCCGAGCGTCCGGAAGATGTCCGGCGTGGCGGCGACGAACTGGACGGGTTCCGCGGCATTGATGCTCGCCTCGGCGCGCGCGGCGGACCACGCGCCGGGCATCCCGACGCCAAAGGGCAGATTCGCAGACGCCGCGATCGCGGAGATGTCGGGATGCCGCGCAGCGGCGCTGACGACCACCTCAATCATCGACCTGGTGCGGACCGCATCGTACCGATTGGTGTCGAAATCCACGCCAACGATCGCCAGCCGATCGACGTCGACGCCCGTATCGTGGAGCGCATTGACAACGATCACGTTGATGCAGGCGGCGGCAACGAGAAAGAGCGTCACCGACGCCGCGACCTGCCACGCAATCAACCGCCGGTGCACGTGCCAGTGCGGCGGCGTCGTGCCTCCGTCGGTCGACAGTCCCTCGCGCGCGGGTGGTTGCGTCAGCTGCAGCGCCGGCCAGATCCCGAAGGTGACGAGCGCGCACAAGCCGGCTGACGCCGCGAAGATCAGCACGGCCATGTTCATGTGCGGCTCGAGGAGGACGAACCGGCCTGGCCCAGCCGGCACTTCCACGGTGAACGAGGTCGTTGTCGCGCGGATGATCAGGGCCGCCACGAGCCCGCTCGCCGCCGCCACGAGAGTGCTCTCGACGAGCTGCTCGCGAATCAGATCGATTCGCGAGGCGCCGAGCGCCCGGCGAACGGCCATCTCGTGTTCGCGCGACGATCCCCGCGCCAGACCCAGATTCGCCAGATTGGTGCAGCCGATGAGCAGGACGAGGCCGACGGCGCCGACGAACATGCGGCCAATGAGCCCGAGCCTTGCGGAATCCCTCGTTTGAATTGCGCCCGCCGACCAGCGCCGGCCATACGGCGATCGTCCGGAACCGGGTTCTGCGCCGCGAGTGGGAAACTCCGCCTCGAGCGCGCGCCCGATCGTCATCAACTCGGTCGATGCCTGTTCGAGCGTTCGTTCGGGCGCCAGTCGTCCCTTGACGACTAGCCAGTGGGACCCACGGTCGCTGTTGCGAAGACGGCTCTGGACCTCCGCCGGAGCGGTAGCGATCGGCACCCAGACTGCGGGCACATGCGCGAGATTGCTGAAATCCCAGCCGCGGAAACCCTTCGGCGCCACACCGATCACGTCGTGCATGCGGCCGTCGATCTTGACGACCGTGCCGATGACGTTCGGGGCGCCGCCAAACCGCAGCCGCCAGACGTCGTGGCTCAGCACCGCAACCGGCGGCGCACCGATTGCGTCGTCCGATGGCTGAATCGTGCGGCCGAGCACCGGGCGAATGCCGAACGTGTGAAAGTACGAACCGTTGACGGCCTCGCCATTCACGACCTCGCCGACGCTCCCGCCTACTAACGGCGACTGAAAGTGTGTCGCGGCGGCGAAATCCGTGAAGGCCGTTTGCCGCTCCCGGAAGTCGGCGAAGTCGGGCCACGAGAATGCCATCGTCGATCGGCCATCGCGAGCGGACACGTCGGCGATTCGATCGACCTCGTGGACCGGCGGCGGCGCCCACAACGCGGCATACACGATCGAATAGACCGCAGTAGTGATGCCAACACCGCAACCCAGGGTGACCACGGAGAACGCCGTGAAGATCGGCGCCGCGATGAGCCGCCGCAGAGCGAGCCTGACATCTCGAATCAGATGGCCGGGCCCGAACCGAGGCATCGCGCCCCGCCACTCGATGCCGGTCATCGACGATTGACGCGATCGACGCGACAGGAACGGCTCCGGCAGGATCGTCGCTGAACTGGTTCGATTCACTTCACCTGACGGCGCCCGTTCGTCCGACAACCGTGCCGCTCGAAGCGCGGAGCTGATCACATCAACCGGCTCGGTGCTTGTCAGGGCCGGGCGCAAGACCGCAGCGATCCGCATCTGACGGGTGAGCACGAGCACGTAAGCCGCAAAGCACACGCAGGCGATCGGCTGGGCCAGAAGGAGGAGCTCCACGCCCGCCACACCGGGCGTCAGCATCAGAATGACCGCAAGATAGATCGGCCACGCATGACGCAGCCGAAACGCCTCGGGGCGCCACGGGCGCGTGCACGGGACAGCCTCGATCCGCCATAGCAGCAGTTCAATGAGCAGCACGCCGATCGAAAGCGTGAAGAGCACGTGCAGGAGACCGGCCACGGCGCCCCACAGCCACCAGTAGGCCGTGCCGAACACGACCATCGCGGGAAGCACGGCGACGACGAACATGACCCGCTCCATGGCGGCGCGGGTCGTGCGCCAGGGCAGAGACGAGAGCTCGAATGCCCACCCGGCCTCGAGGTCGATCGGCAGCCAGGCGGCGACGCGCAGTCCGACCAGGAGGAAGAGTTGAGCCGTCAGCGCCCATGAGAGCAACGCCAGCTGAGGTGTCGACGGAGGATCGACGAGCGAAATCCACGCCGGCAGGCCCCACACCGATGCCGCGCCCATCGCGCTCGCCAGCACCAGGCGCTGCCGATGGTTGCGGATGACCGTGGTCAGGAAGAAGCGCGCGACGGCGCGGATTTGCGGATCCCGGCTGATCGCGCTCGAGACGAACGCGATCAGGACCGCGGATACGGATCGACCGGCGCGGCGCGATGGCGTGTCCACGACCACGTCGTGCAGGCGGCGGTGCGCAAAGCCGAAAGAGACCAGCGCCGTCATCACGACGAGCACGGTTGCGGACATCGCGGTGCTGGCGAGATCGAGCAGCACGCCATCGTCAGTGCCCAGCACGCGCTCGTAGAGACCCAGGAACCACACCGGCGGCGTCGACAGGATCCAGAGGCGCTCCGGGCTCACCCGATCCTGAAGCGCGCTGACCACCGATCCGCTGATCGCCGGGAGCGCGATCACCCCGCTCACGATGGCCGCCACCATCGCGAGCTGCAGCAGCGGGGAGACGCGGCCGAAGCCACGCGGGCCAAGCAGCGCCAGCGTCAGGCCCTGAACCGCGACGATCGCCATCATCACGAAGATGCTGGCGGCGGACGACGCCAGGAAGTGGGCGGCGATACCCCGAAGCGCGAAGCCGAACGACGTGTTGGCCGCGAGCGCGAACCCGAATGCGACGGACGCCAGCGCGTGCATCGCGAGCGCGACCAGTGCGACGTACGCCGAGAGCGCGATGAGCTTCCCCGCAACGAGAGTGATGGGGCGAACCGGCAGCGCACCGAGGACGAGCCGATCGCGCTTGTCGGTGAGCAGCGTGTTCCAGGTGATGACGCTGAGGATCCCGGAGGCGATCATCGCGAACCCGAGATAGAACGTCTTGTCCGCCCGCGAGATGGCACGCAGCACCTCGGGCCCCTGGTAGCGCGCAATCATGCTCCAGCCCCAGCCGGCGGGATCGGTGCCGAACCCCGAGGCATCGGGCACGGGCGCCGAAGCGCCGGCAAGGAACAACGGCAGGATGAACCCGGGCGCGGCAAGCACCGCCAGGAGGGCGAAGAAGGCGGTTTTCAGATCGTCGAAGCCGGCGGTCAGCTCGTTCTCGAAAAAGCGGCCGAAGAAGGCGGGAACCAGCTGCCGAAGCTGCGCCAGGTCGCGCGGGCGGGTCATGACCACCGCATTAGACACCAGGACGTTGCGCCGGGTCCTTCGCCGCGCTGATAATCGCCCCGGGTCGTCATAAGGCGAGCGTCGACTGAAAGGTACGAATCGCGGATTCACGCGGATGCGCAGCGGTCGCCGTGGCGTCGCTGGAAATCCGCGGAGATCCGCGTGAATCCGCGACTCGTGAAAAACGGAGTTGAATGATGCACACAGTCGGCCGAACGGCCGCTCGCCTCGCGTTCGCGGCCGTCGTGCTGTTTGCCTGCGCCCGGCCCGAACAGCCGCCGCAGGACCGACCTGCTGATTGCCGGTGGGTCGGTGATCGACGGTGAGGGAACGCCCGCCAGTCGTCACCGACCTCGCCATCCGCGACGGCAAGATCGCCGCAATCGGCGACCTTCGCGCCGCCGCTGCCCGCCGGCGGATCGATGCATCCGGGTTGACCGTCGCGCCCGGGTTCATCGACATGCACAACCACTCCGATTACACGATCCTGACCGAGCCGAAGTCCGAGAGCATGATCCGCCAGGGCGTGACGACGATGGTGCTGGGCGAGTCGCGATCCGCGGGACCGATCAAGCCCGGTGTCAACGACGATCCGCGGGCCCGGTCGGATCGCGCGACGGTCGACTGGACGACCCTGGGCGGGTACTTCCAGAAGCTCGAACGCCAGCACATGGCGACCAACATCGCGTCGTACGTGGGCGAGGAACAGGTCTGGACGTACGTGAAGGGCTACGGACAGACGCCCGCGACGCTCGAAGAGCTCGACGCGATGAAGAAGCTGGTCGCGCAGGCGATGGAAGAAGGCGCGATGGGCCTGTCGACCTCGCTGCTTCAGCCTCCCTCCAGCCTCGCGACGACGGAGAACCTGATCGAGCTGGCGAAGGTCGCCAGGCAGTATGGCGGCATCTATTCCTCGCACATCCGCGACGAGGGGGAACGCGTCTTCGAGTCGATAGACGAGGCGATCCGGGTCGGCAAGGGCGCAGGGATCCGCGTCGACATCATCCACATGAAGATCGCCCACAAGAAACTGTGGGGCCGCGTCAACGAGATCGTCGCGATGGTCCAGAAAGCCCGCGACGAGGGGCACGACATCCGCGCGAACGTGTATCCCTACACCGCGGGCCAGAACAACCTCTCGTCAATCGTTCCTCAATGGGCGCACGACGGCGGACGCGCGAAGATGCTCGAGCGCCTGCGCGACCCGGCCGCGCGCCGGCGGATGCGCGAAGAAGTCCTGAACGGGCTGCCCAACTGGTACAACCACTATCTGGCGACCGGGGACGGCTGGGGCGGGATGCTGCTCGTCTCGCTGCAGCACGAGCGCAACAAGCCGTTCCAGGGCAAACGGATGAGCGAACTGATCGCCGCGCGCGGCGGCAATCCCGCCGACGTGCTGTTCGACGTGCTGATCGAGGAGAACGGCAGCGTCCCGACGGTGTTCTTCCATCATTCCGAGCCGGACATGCAGCTCGTGATGCAGCAGCCGTGGACGTCGATCGGCTCGGACGGCTCGGCGGTGAATCCGGACGGCCCGACCGGCCGCGCCCATCCCCACCCGCGCTACTACGGCACCTTCCCGCGCGTCCTCGGCCGCTACGTGCGCGAGCTGAAGGTCCTCACGCTGCCGGAGGCGGTGAAGAAGATGACGAGCATGAACGCGGACAAGATCGGCATCACGGATCGCGGCCGGCTGAAGCAAGGCCTGTCCGCCGACGTGACGATCTTCGACCAGGATCGTGTGATCGATCGCGCGACCTTCGAGAACCCGCACCAGTTCCCGGTCGGCATCAAGTACGTGATCGTCAACGGCGCGGTGACGATCGACAACGAGCAGCACACCGGCGCGCTCGCGGGGAAGGTGCTGTACGGCCCGGGAAAGAAATAACGGCGCCCGTAGCGCGCCGCTTTAGCGGCGCGGCGCTGAACCGCGCGTCTATCGCGGCGCTGAAGCGCGCGCGGCGCGGCGCTGAAGCGCCGCGCTACGGGCGCCGACTCTTACTCCGGTAAGGCAAACACGTACATCGCCGAATCGGCGCACACCGCGACGTACTGCCGGCCGTTCACCGCGAACGTCATCGGACCGCTGGCGATGGTGCCGCCGAGGTTGACCTTCCACAACAGCTCGCCGTTGCGCGCGTCGAGGGCGAAGAAGTGGCCCTCGCGGCCGCCCGAGAAGAGCAGGTCCGACGCGGTCGTGAGCACGCCGCTCTCCGTGTAGTCGACCATCTTGAAGTCCCACTTCTTCTCGCCGGTCTTCGGGTCGATGGCGCGGACCGCGCCGTAGCCTTCTTCCTCAGTGCGATGTGACGCGTTCGCGCGACCGCCGCCGGCCGCGGCGCCTGCCGGCCGCGGCGCGCGGCCTGTGTATTTGGTGAAGAACTTCCACGGTGGAACTTCCGCGTAGGTGGCGATCGCGGAATAGTTGTCCCAGGTCGAGACGTAGAACAGCCCGGTGCGCGGGCTGAACGAGGGGGAATACCAGTTGGTGCCGCCCTGCGTGCCCGGCCAGATCCGCGTGCCTTCCGGCGTGGGTTTGGCGTGCGCCGCCTTCTTCGGCCGGCCCTTCGCGTCGAAGCCGTCGTTCCAGTTCTGTTTGACGAACGCCTTGCCGAGCAGGAACTCTCCCGTGATCCGATCGAGCACGTAGAAGAACCCGTTGCGGTTCGCCCACAGCATCACCTTGCGCGGCTTGCCCTGCCACTCGATATCGGTCAGCACCGGAACCTGCACGGCATCCCAGTCGAACTCGTCGTTGGGTGTGAACTGATAGTGCCACTTCAGTTTGCCGGTATCGACGTCAAGGGCAACGACCGAATCCGAGTAGAGATTGTCGCCGGGGTTTCGCGGACCGCCGTTCCATCCGGGATTCGGATTGCCGGTGCCCCAGAACGTCAGGTTCGTTTCGGGATCGTAGGAGCCGGTGACCCAGATCGGCGCACCGCCGTGCTGCCACGAATCGCCCGGCCAGCGTCTCGTTGCCGGGTTCGTCCGGACCGGGAACGGTGTTGAAGCGCCACAGCTCGTCGCCGGTGCGGGCGTCGTAGGCCGAGATCCAGCAGTTCACGCCGTACTCGTTCGTCGCCGGCCCGAGGATCACCTTGTCCTTGACGACCAGCGGTGCGACGTTCAACTGCAGGCCCGTCTTCCACTCGACGATCGTCTTGTTCCAGAGCGCCTTGCCAGTCTTCGCGTCGATCGCGATCAGATGGCCGTCGTAGGTCGCCCAGAAGAGGCGATCGCCGGCGATCGCGAGCCCCTTCACGACCATCAGATACGCGTTGGACTCCGGCGGCACGCGATACCTGAACGTCCAGAAGGTGCGGCCGGTCGCGGCATCGAGCGCGACGACCTCGCTGTTCTGGACGGTGTACATCACGCCATCGACCACGAGCGGCGTCGTCTCCATCTTGTCGAGATAGCGCGGACGCCAGACCCACTTCAGCGTGAGCTGCTTCACGTTCTCGCGGGTGATCTTGTCGAGCAGGCTGTAACGGTGGCTCGAATAGCCGCCGCCGTAAGTGAGCCAGTTCTGGGGCTCGCGGTCGGCGTGCAGGATCCGGTCGTAGGTGACCTGTGCCGAGACCGACCCGCCGAGCAGGCACAAGCCGGCGACGAGGAGGCGCATCTTCATTTCGGATCCCCCTTCAACGATGCCAGGTATCTGACGAGGTCCGCGATCTGCTGCGCGTTCAACTTGCCCTCGTACGACGGCATCAAGCCCTTCTCCAGGATGGTGAGCTCGCGCAGATCCGACTTGGCGTAGGACTTCAGCTGCTCGCCAGCATCCATCAGCTGGACGCTGAACGCATCCTGATTCAGCAGCCTGCCGGTCAGGGTGGCGCCGGCGCGGGTAACGACGCGGACGGAGCGGTTCTCCGGAAGCACTTCCTCGTCCGGAGCGACGATCGCGCGCTGGAGCTGCTCGGCTGTTTTGCGGTCACCCACATCGGAGAGATCCGGCCCGACCCGCGAGCCGGTGTCGCCGATCCGATGACAGTCGAGACACTTCGTCGAGGTGACGAGCGCTTTGCCGTTTGCCGCGTCACCGCGGATCGGCTTGGGCTCCTGAGCGATCAGCTCGGTCGGGGCAACCGCGACCAACAGCAAAAGAATGCCGGCTCTTCTGATCATCGTTCTCGATCTCCGCCGACTGAGCTGCTCCGAGCGTTCGGACGCGGAGCTAAAGCTCCGCGCTACGGGCGTCTACGTTCGCGCTCTACGTCTTCGCGTCGAGCGTGGCCACGACCACGTCATAGATCGCGCGCGTGCCCTCGTGGCTGTTGCCGGCTTCGATCGTGTAGAGCCCTTTGTATCCGAGCTCGCCCTCCATGTACCGCATCGTCGTTGCCAGATCCCAGCGCGTGTTTACACGCGTGTGAATGCTGCCGGCGCTCATCGGGTGCATCAGCTTCAGGCACTGATGCAGCTCTTCCTGATTGGCCGCGTTGGCGCCACCGAGATCGACGTTGGAGTACGCGCCCGCGCCCTTGATGATTTCGGCGAGCAGCGCCCAGGCTGGCGGACCGGTCAACGGCGGCGGCCCTGGAGGCGGCGTATTAGGAGCCGCGGCCGGGGCGCGGCGGGGAGCGGCTGGAGCTGGAGTCGTGGGGGCGGGAGCGCCGGCAGGGGCTGGCGTCGCACCGCCCGGTGCAGCGCCCGTCGCCGCACCTTGCGCCGCGCCACCCTGGCCACCCTGACCGCCGCGGCCACGGCCGCCGCCGCCCGAGCCACGGGTTTCCACGGAAACGATGATGTTCTTCGATTTGCCGTAGTCGACCATCAGCTTCAACGCGGGGATGCTGTGGACCTTGTTCTCGTGGGTCGGGGCTCCCTGATTGATCATGACGCGCTGGGCGCCGAGCCGGACCGCGTGATCGACAAACATCTTGGTCAGATCGACAGCCAGGGTCCGATCGCGCTGTTGCGGCGCGGAAATATTCAGACCGCTGAATTCGAGATTGATCTGCGTCGCGCGCGACTTGCTCTTCTCGAGGCGGCCGCGCAGCTCCTTGAGATACGCCGGCTCGGTCGAAGCGAGATGGTAGTGCTGGAACTCGATCTTGTGGACGCCATAGGTGTCGGCGATCATCTCCGCGATGTCGAAGAGCTCGAGGGTGCGGTTCGGATTGTCCTGGACGTCGGGCACCTTCAGGATGCTCTGAAAGTTCAGGGTCATGATCGCCATGCGATCGAGCGTGGATTGCCTGACTTTCTTCCAGTCCGGTCCCGGGGTCTGCGCCAGGCCGAGAGGAGTGCCCGCAAGCCCGGCAACTCCGGCGGCGGCACTGATGAGGAATTCACGGCGTTGCATGCGGCACTCCTTGTGTGTGTTTACCGTCTGCCTTCGAGCGGCGATCTCTCACCGGTCGTACCTCGATACCCGCGTCCGAACAACGGCCGGCCCGGACGCGCGCCCGTGTGCCTGCCGCCGTCGATCACGACCGTGCCGTTCACGATCACATAGGGCACGCCCGCGGCATAGCTCTTCGTCTTCTCGAACGAGTTCGTCTCGCGCACGCCGGCCGGATCGAAGATGGCGAGGTCGGCGGCGAACCCTTCCCGGATCTGACCGCGGTCGCGAAGCCCGAGAATCTGCGCCGGCAGCGTCGTCATCTTGCGCACCGCTTCTTCGAGCGACAGCACGCGCTCGTCGCGCACATAGTGGCCGAGCACGCGGGCGTTCGTTGAGAAGCTGCGCGGGTGCGGCAGGCCATCTTCATCCAGGTTGATCGCCGATCCATCGCTGGCAATCGCCACCCAGGGCTTCTGCATCACCAGCCGGACGTCGGCCTCGGACATCGTGTGGAACATCCCGGAGATGGTGCCCTTTTCTTCCGCCATGAGCGCGAGGCAGGTGTCGGCGGGATCCGCATCACCTCGCAGCTTCGCGATCTGGCTGGCCGTCATGCCTTCATAGCGTTTGTTCTGCGGCTGGGTCGCGCGGCCGAGAACGATGCCCTCCCAGCCGCCGTGTTCGGCGACCCACGTCAGAAAATCCTTGTCCTGTTTGATCTTCTGGCGCATGGCCGGATTCGCGAGCAGCTCCGCGAACGCCTGCGGACCACCTTCCCGCGCCCAGACCGGAAAGAACGCGCTCCAGCGATGCTGCATCGCGGTGTAAGGGTATTGATTCGCGGTGATGTCGAGCCCGCGGGCACGCGCCTCTTCAATCCGCGCGACGTACTTCCCGACCGTGCCCCAGTTGTTCTTGCCGCGGATCTTGAGGTGGAAGATGTGGACGGGAACCTTCGCCTGCTCGGCGACGCGAATCGCGAAGTCGAGCTCCTTGTTCTGCTGCAGCCCCTCGCTGCCGATGTGCGACACGTAGATGCCGCCCAGCGCGGCCACCGCCTTCGCGATCTCGATCACTTCCTCAGGATGCTCCGGGCCGCCGCTCTCGAATCGCGTGACCAGCCCCCACGCCCCCTCCTGCATGGAGCGCACCGCGAGCTGATTCATCCGTGCCAGCTGTTCGGCGTTTGCCGGGCCGGTGGCATATCCCATCACCACGAGCCGGATCTGCTGGTAGGAGACTTCGGAGATGACGTTGATGGAGATGCCGTTCCGGGCAAGGGCGCGCCAGTAGCCGGTGAAGTCGGTCCACGTGCCCTTTGCTTCCGGCAGCCCGTCGCGCGGCGCCACCGTGGTGGCCTCGCCGAGCACATCGAGGGTGACGCCCTGACGCACCTTGCTCTCGGCGTTGCCGTCGTTCAGGAGCGGAAGATCCGAGTGGGTGTGCAGGTCGATGAAGCCGGGAGCCACGACGAGGCCCGCCGCGTCGATCTGCCGCTTTGCGCTCGCGTCTGCGAGTCTGCCGACCGCGACGATGCGATCGCCCCTGATCCCGACATCCGCCGCGAACCACGGATTGCCTGTCCCGTCGACTATCCGTCCGCCGCGAATCACGAGGTCGTAGGCCGGCTGCCGGGCCGCGACCCACACGCCTCCCAGGGCGATGATGGTGGCGGCCACGACCGCGCTGACTCGACGACGCATTCGCTCCTTCTCCGGCAGCGTGACGCGTTCGGGTGCTGCCGGTTTCGCGAGGAATATATGTCAAGTGCGGGGCACTTTCGAACACTTTCAATAAGTTCGAATGTCAGTGCAACCCATCTTGGACGGCCTAACCTGCGTCGCGCTGAGCTGAAAGCTCCCACGATTGCGCTGCTGCACGACGCGCAGGCCGTGTTTCGTGATTCCTTTTCTGAGGTTTGTATCCTGGGTGTACTCAGTGCTGGCGAGGTATGGTGTTTTAAGAGAGCGCCCTCAGATAGTCAGCGCCCTCGCCCGTCCGACGACCTGCCATTTCTCCACGGCGCGTCCGTCGCGAACCACAACGGCTTCGTTGTGAAGCGCAACGGTCGGGCACACGTGCCACGGGATGCCGTAGAAGTGCGAGCCGACCGGGAACTCTGCAGCCCGGTCGGTCTCGAGCACCAGATGTTCCTCGCTGTGTCCGACGGCCTTGGCCTCCGGAAGTCCGAGCAGCTGCACGCGCGGGTGCGGGATCTCTGAGGCCACGGCCTTGTGTCCGAGGTCCAGGCACAAACGGTTGGCCGCCGGCTTGCTGATCACGCGGGTAAAGACGAGGACGGCCGGAGCGAAACTCAGATCCGGCAGCATGGTCGCGTAGCCGAAGTCCCAGAACACGGTGGTGCCCGGGCTGCACTCGACGTCAGGGCGGCCGACGTGAATCGGAAACGTCGGCGTGCCGCCAGCGACGACGGATGGCACGGTGAGGCCGTTCTTGACGATCTCGTCGTGCATCGCACGAACCGAGCTGAACGCTCTGTCGGAGGCGTGTTGACGAACGGTCAGATCCGTGTCGTGGATGTGCCCGTCGTACATGTGCAGACCGGCGGCGCGCAGACCCGGGAGGCTGGCGATCAACTTGTACAGCGCGAGCGCTGGCGGCCCCGACGCAATGCCCGTCCGGTGCATCCCTCCGTCCAGGTCGAGGTACAGGTTCAGCGTCGTGTTCGCCTCGACCGCGCCATCCGACAGCGCGCGGATCGTGCCCTCGTCATCCACCACGGCGGAAAACGTCGTCAGCGGAAACGTCTGCACGAGCCGGATGAAGCGCTGCACGTTCGGACCGACCGGCTGATAGGCGAGCAACACATCGGGCGCCTGACAGTTCGCCGCCATCTCGGCCTCGGCGATGGTCGCGACCTTGAACTTCTTGATGCCCTGGTCGAGGTGCATGCGGACGACCTCGGGCAGCTTGTTCGTCTTCATGTGCGGCCGCAGGCGCTCGACGCCGCCGGCGATCTGCACCATCCGGCGGATGTTCTCCTCGACCCGATCCGGATAGACGAGCAGGGCCGGCGAGGGCACGTCGGCAATATTCCCGACGGTGTACCAGGATGTCGGCATGGGTCTCAGATTACTCTGCTCAACTCTCAACACCCGACGTCCCAACTTCGACGCGCGTGCCGCTCGGACTCGCGGTGCGAACTCGTCCGACTTGCCAGACTCCTGCGACTTTCACCAAGTGGGACCGCGCGAACCATCTGGGTGAAAGGCGTCACGACCCAGTGCTGATCGCGACGACTGTCGGCATGCGCTGGCGAGGTCTCGCCGTAGTTGCGCGCTGAAAGTTGCTTGAATTTGGGAGTTGGAGGTTGGGAGTTGACAGAATCAGATTCATAGCCCAAGCACATTCCGCTTCAATCGAATGTATTCCCGCTCACGCGCCCACAGATCGAGCGACACGCTCGCGATGTCGTCCACATACGGCACGGCCAGACCGTCCTTCGTCAGATCGATCGTCTTCACGTAATGACGGCAGCGATCGCAGGCGTCGACGCGCACGTGGGACCATTGTTCGGCGGTGAAGATCGGCAGCTTCTCGAAGGCCTGCTCACCGCACGAGGGACAGAGGATGCGCAGACACTCCCATTCGGTGAGGCACAGCGCACACAGCAGGTATCGTCTCGCGCTCTGGCCTTCCTCGCGGAGGACGGCGGCCACCGGTGGAGCGCCGCAGCGGGGACAGCGGATCGGCGCGCGTGAATCGATGTTCGGCCGCACGCTGACGCAGCGTGCCTGTTGTTCGGCGAACGGTTGGAGCACGCATTCGAGGATGAACGGGATCAGGGGATCGGCGTCGGCGATCGCGGGGCTGAAGTCCAGCGCTACGTGTTCGATCGAGCGCTGCGCTACGCCGTCAGCGAACGCGCGCACGAGGTCGTGCCATTCTTTGCGCTCGTACTTCCGTACCGCATCGATCGAGTCCGCGAGCGGCTCGGGAGCGGCCTGCGGCAGCCAGCGGAGGAATCGCGGAATCGCGTCGAGCACGCGTTCGATCTCGAGTGTGGCGAAAAAGCGGGCCGGCGTGTGATCGGGGCCTTGGCTGCCGGTCGCGGCCGGCGTCTCGTCGTTGTCCAGGAGAGATTTCTGAAACCCGGCGAGCGCCGCGTAGAAAGTCAGGAGCTCGGCGGCCGCCGGCCGGACGTCGATCAGCGCGTGCGCCCGCGCGACGCGGTCATCCCAGGTCGACTGGTTCGCCGCGCGAGCGGTCACTTGTCCGGCCGCGTGCGATCGGTGTCGGCTGGTGCGGTCACGGGCTGCGTCTTCGCCCACAGCGCGTGATGGTGCCGGGCCCAGTCTTCCGTGACGTCGCCGTGAATGATCGCGTGAAGACCGGCGGGCACGACGGCGAGGCCCATGTACAGGTGGATGATGAACGCGCCGATCGTCACCAGCGCCGCGCCGGCGTGAACCAGGATCGCGATGAAGCGCAGCGCGCGCAGCTCCCACGGGATCGATGCCACGAACCACAGCACGATTCCCGACAGCAGCAGGGCGACGCCGCCGAGCACCATTACCCAGAACAGTTGTTTCTGGCCGAAGTTGAATCGCCAGGCGGGAGGCACCTGCCGGTCCTCGTTGCGGATGTAGTGCCCCATCGCGCGGCCCCATTCGCGATCCTCGGGCGTCACGCGCATATCTCTGCGCCAGGTGACGAACATCCACAACACCGCGCCCGAGAACACGAGACCGATCCACGGGTGCAGCACGCGCGACAGGTAGCCGCCGCCGAGCACGACCGCGATCCAGTACAGCGCCGGCGTCCAGAACGCGAGCCCGGTCAGCAGCAGGTAGACATAGGACAGCCCCGCGAGCGCGTGCATGACGCGTTCGCCGAACGAGTAGCGGATCATGCGCCGGGTGTGCCTCATCGTTCACCGGGGGACTTCGTCCCCCCGCCTTCGCTAAAGCTCCGGCGGGCCGCCGTAGCCTTGGCGGAGGCTGGCCGGACCTCCGCCTTCGCGCGAACGAATCGACGCGCGCTACGGCGAGACCTCGCCGGAGCTTGTCGAACGATGATCGCGACAAGCAGAGGCGGGCCCTTACACGCGCGCTTCCGCCTTCGCGCGAAGCGCTCCGGCGAGACCTCGCCGTAGCCTTGGCGGAGGCGGGCGCGGGGACCCCTCACGCCCCGCTCCGCGCGCGTGGCTCGTTGCGCGCCCTCGCTGCTCGTAGAGATCGACTCACAAGCCCTCTGGACTGTTCGGCTTCACGGGCTCTGGCGGCTCGCTGTGCTCCTTGCGGCCGAAACGCACGAAGTGCACGAACACCCCGAGAACGCCGCCGAGCATCGCGAGATTCCCGACCCACTTGAGCGGTCCTTTCCACAGTCGCACCGCGAGCGGAATCGTCGGATCGCGCGGCAGGCCATATAGCTCTGGCCGGTCCCCGTACGCCAGAACCGTGACGACCGCCGTGCCGCCGACGCCCGGCGGATCGTAGACCGCTGCCTTCGGGAAGCCGTTGGCCTGCAGCTGCTCGACCCGTTTGTTCGCGACTTCCAGCATCGCGTCCTTGGTGCCGAACTGCAGGCAGCTCGTCGGGCAGGCCTTCACGCACGCCGGCTGCAGGCCGACCGACACCCGATCCACGCACATCGTGCACTTGTAGACACGCTTGGTCGTCGCGTGGAACTTGGGCACGTCGAACGGGCATCCGGTGATGCAGTAGCCGCAGCCGATGCACTGGTCCTGCTGAAAATCGACAATGCCGTTCGTGTACTGGACGATGGCGCCGGGAGCGGGGCACGCGGCGAGACAGCCTGGCTCGGCGCAGTGCATGCACTGGTCCTTGCGCATCAGCCAGCGCAGCGCGCCTTCCTCCTCGTGTTCGCGGAACCTGATCAGATTCCAGAAGTTCGGCGACATGTCGGGGAGCGTCTGGTAGGTCCCCATCTGCACCGTCGTCTCTGGCGGCAGATCGTTCCACTCCTGACAGGCCACTTCGCACGCCTTGCAGCCGATGCACGTCGACGTGTCGACGAGCTTCGTGATCGTCGGCTGCACACGCACGCCCGGGGCTGGCGCGGTCGTCGCTGAGACACGAAGAAGTTCCAGAGTCGGCATGGAAACCGATTGCGCTTGCGCCGCACGAAGGCCACGAACCCGAGGCACAAGCTTCCGACGTCGTCGTGCCGTCGTGCCGTCGTGCCGTGGAGCGGAGCGCCTGGGAGCAGAGTTGGATGAGATTGTCAAAGTCACACCTTTTCCAACTTCACCAGAAAACCCTTGTACTCAGGCGCAAAAGAATTCGGATCGACGATCGTGTGCGTCACCAGATTGGCCAGCGATCCGCGCTGCTGGCCGCGCCCGAGGAAGCCCCAGTGGATCGGGAAGCCGATCTGATACACGGTGCGGCCGGCCACCTGCATCGGTTTGATCCGGCGCGTGACCATCGCCCGTCCCTCGATCGATCCGCGCGCCGAGGTGACGCGAACGTGGTCGGTGTTCGCGATGCCCTTCTCGCGCGCCAGCTCCTCAGGTATCTCGACGAAGAACTCCGGCTGGAGCTGCACGTTGTACGGATTGTTCTTCGTCCAGTAATGGAAGTGTTCCGTGAGCCGGTAGGTCGTGCAGACGATCGGAAACTGGTCGGGACCGCCGAGCACGTCGAATCCGCTGCCGAACTTCTGGACCGCCGGGTTGGCGCTGTGCTCGGGATGCAGGACGTTGTCGACCGGCGACTCCATCGGCTCGTAGTGTTCCGACCACGGCCCTTCGGCGAACTGACCCGGAACGAACAACCGCGCGACCCCTTCCGGCATCATGATGAACGCGCCCAGCCCCGCATCCGGCGCGCTGTCGACGGTATAGTCCGGCGTATCCCCCACCCAGCGCTGACCGTTCCACGCGACGCCGATGCGCGACGGATCCCAGGGCTTTCCCTGGGCGTCTGCGGAGCAACGGTTGTAGAGGATTCGGCGGTTCGCGGGCCAGCTCACGGTCCATTCGCCGAACCGGCCGAGGCCGCTCGGATCGGCATGCGAGCGCCGCTGGGTCAGGTTGCCGGCGTCCGTATACATGCCGATGTAGAGCCAGTTCCCCGAGAGGGTTGACCCATCCGCGCGTGCGTCGGCAAACCGCGCCAGCTGCTGCCCGGCGCGCATCGTCACCGCGCCGCTGGCGTCGCGAACGTCTTCGGCCGCCCAGCCATTCAGCTCGCGGCACACTTCGTCGAACGACGGGCTCGCCGGGTCGCTGTACCACCAGTTCAGCTTCCGGATCGGATCGGGATACGTGCCGCCCTCGCGCTCGTACAGCTCGCGGACCTTCAGGAAAATTCGTCCGACGATCTCCTGATCCGGTTTTGCCTCGCCCGGCGGATCGACGGCTTTCCACTTCCACTGGATCCAGCGGGCCGAGTTGACGAAGCAGCCATCCTTCTCCGCGAAGTTCGCGGCCGGCAGCATGAAGACTTCGGTCTTGACGTCTTCCGGCTTGTGATCCACGAGCGCGAGGATATCGGGCCGCCAGAACGACGCCGTTTCCTGCTCGAAGTTCTCCGCGACCACGAGCCATTTCAACTTCGTCAACGCCAGGATCGCCTTGCGCGAGTGCGGCCCGTTGCTGACCGGGTTCATCCCGAAGCTGAACAACCCTTCCATCTGCTCGTGGAGCATGCGATCGAAGATGAATGCCCAGCTCCAGTTCTCGTACCCGCCGGTCGACTGCGGCAGCCGCGGATGGAGCGCGTATCCGAAATCGTTGTCTTTGTTGGCGGCGTTGCCGTAGTACGCCTTCAACTGGCTCACCATGAACCGGTCGGTATTCGACCAGAAGTTCGTCGAGTTCGGACGCAGCGCCTTCGGCGTGACCGCGGTGTGGAACGAGTCCAGCGTCTCGTGATCCGCCTTCGGTATGGGGATGTAGCCGGGGAGATTGTGGTACGCCATGCCGCAGTCGGTCCCGCCCTGAATGTTCGCGTGTCCTCTCAGGGCGTTGAGCCCGCCGCCGGGACGGCCGATGTTGCCGAGCAGCAGCTGCAGCATCGCCGCCGCGTGAATCAGCTGCACGGAATGGCTGTGATGGGTCCAGCCCAGCGCATACATGATCGTGCCCGCGCGATCGGCGGTATGCGTCGACGTGATGAGGTCGGCCGCTTTCAGGAAGTCGTCCGCGCTGCAGCCGCAGATCGTCGCCACCGTCTCGGGCGTGTAGCGCGAGTAGAACCGTTTCATGACCTCGAACACGGATCGCGGATGCTGAAGCGCCGGATCGACCTTGGCAAATCCCTGGTCGTCCAGCTCGTAGTTCCAGCTCGACTTGTCCGTGTAAGCCTTCTTGGTGTCGTCCCACCCCGAGAACACGCCCCGCTTCTCGTCGAACGCATACTTCTCCGAGATCAGGAACGGCGCGTTCGTGAAGAGGCGCACGTACTCGTCGTGGTAACGGTTCTTCGAGAGAGCGTGATGGATCAGACCGCCCAGGAACGCGATGTCGGTGCCGGCGCGAATCTGGACGAACCGATCCGCGACCGCGGCGGTCCGGTTGAATCGCGGATCGACGCAGACCAGCTTCGCGTTCCGGTTGCGCTTCGCTTCCATGACGAAGCGGAAGCCGACCGGATGGTTCTCAGCCGGATTGCCGCCCATCGCCAGCACGACGTCCGCGTTGCGGATGTCGGTCCAGCCGTTGGTCATCGCTCCTCGCCCGAACGTGGCGGCCAGACTGGCCACCGTCGGCCCGTGTCATATCCGGGCCTGCTGCTCGATCGGCAGCACGCCGAGGCCGGCGCGGAATGCCTTCACGAGGAGATAGTTCATTTCGTTCGTGTCCGTGCAGCCGCCAATCACGCCGAGCGCGGTCAGCGCGTTGATCGATCGCCCCTGCGTGTCCTTCACGATCAGCCGTTCGTCGCGTGTTTTTTTCACCAGCCGGGCAATGCGGTCGACCGCCCAGTCCCAGGACTTCTCTTCCCACGTCGTGCTGCCTGGCGCCCGATAGCGCACCTTGGTCAGCCGCCGCTCGTTGACGATGTTCTGTTTGAGCGTGATGCCCTTGGGACAGAGCGTCCCCTGATTGATCGGATGGTCGGGGTCGCCTTCGACGTGCACGATCTTCGGCGTCACGTTGCGCGAACGATCGCCGAGCGTGTGCAGGATGACGCCGCAGCTCACCGAGCAGTACGGGCAGGTCGACCGCGTCTCCGTCGTCCGCGCGATCTTGAGCTCCCGCACCTCGGCGTGCGCCGGCGTCAGGTCGAACCCGAGGACGGAGACGGCGACGCCGCCGATGGTGCTCGCTCTGAGAAAGTCCCGACGGGTTGGGTTCATAGGGCGCTCATCATCAACTCCCAACCTCCAACTCCCAACTCCCAAAGCGGGAGGCTTCGAACCATCTGGGTGAAATTCGCCGCGATTGGAGATGCTCGTAGCGCTTTTCACCCAGCTGGTTCGAGCGGCTCTCCTTGGGAGTTGGAAGTTGGGAGTTGGGAGTTGACATAGGTCTCAGCGCGAGCTGGTAGTCCGCTCGCGCGTGTTGATGTTATTGAAGAAGATGTAAGCGCCCTTGCGCTGCGCAGTCAGCACGTCAGGCCTCTTGTCGCCGTTCATGTCGAGGACGGCGATCTGCGTGCCGATGCCGGCGTAATTGTTGATGATGTTCGGAACGAACTCGACCTGTCCACCCGATTTCCGCACCAGCTTGAGCCACGCGACGACCGGCGGATCGTCGCGGTCGTTCTCCGGGTACTCCATCCCGTGCGAGAACCAGCGCTTGCCGGTGACGATGTCCTTGAGGCCGTCACCGTCCATGTCGACCAGCTGGAGCACGTGCAGCTCGGTGAAGACCACGTTCTTGTCCGAGATCTCCCACGTCTTCCGCTCGTCGGCCGACGCATCGGGGCGATCCATGATCATGTGCATCTTCCAGGTAATCGGCCCCTCGCCGCTCCGCTGCTGCTCGAACCACGCGAGCCCCGGACCGTGCGCGAACAGGCTGGTGACGACGTCGGGCAGCTTGTCGCCGTTGACGTCGTAGGCGAACATGTCGGCGCCGCGGATGAACGGGTCGGTCCCGCGCCCGAACGGCACCGCGTTGAACTTCCACGGACCGCTGGTCGCGCCCGCCGCCGGCTGTTCCCACCAGCCGCTGCCCTGAATGATGTCGTGCTTGCCGTCCCCGTTGATATCGCCGAATCCGTAGCCGTGCCCGCCCCAGTCGCCTTTGTCGGAGACCGCATGGAACGTCCAGCGCTGGGTCGCATCGGCGCCGGGCTTCAGGATGCCGACGACCCGGGTCGCGCCGCTGCCGGTCGACATCAGCAGCTCCGGCTTGTTGTCGCCGTCGATGTCACCCAGCTGCGTCGTCTCCGACGACACACCCATCTCGGAGACCTGATGCATCGTCCAGTAGCGTGACTCACCCTTGGGATTGACGTAGAGGTAGGCGCCGTTGAAGTTGATCTTCAGGTAGTCGTTCCAGCCGTCGCCGTTGAAGTCGTGCACGTAGTTCAGGAAGTTGTCGGTGTACTGCCCCGCCATGCTGGCGTTGGCGGGTGGATAGGTCTGCGGCTTGTAGATTTCGATCGCGCGCTTGAAGTCCGGACCGAGATACGCGTAGGGGCCTGAGAGGGCGTCCATCACGTTGTCGCGATTGATGTCGCCGCCCGAGATCCCTTCGGCATAGAAGCGGTCCGTCAGCTGCACTCGCCGGAACGTCGGAGCGGTCACCTCGGCGGCCACGCCTGCAGCCGGCCGAAGGAGATCGGTCACGGTCACGTCTTTGACCCGCAGCTCACCGTTGGCGAGGCGCAGCGAAAGCGGCCCGTAAATCGGCAAGGTCTCCTGCGGCGCTGGAGGCGCGCCGCCGGCGGGGGCCGCACCGGCGCCACCGCCCCGTCCGCCGGCGGCGGGCGCGGTGACCTCACCGCGAACCTGCACGCGAACGTGCGTCCATCCGCCGGATCCGGGAGTGATCGCGAGCTGCATGCCGGGCGGGTTCTGACGCGCCGTCCACTTGTAGAGATTCGTGCGATCGATTTCCCTGCCCTGAGCGTTGAGCGTGACGCGATACAGCGTGCGCGCGTCCGGTCCCGACAGGCCGACGTAGAGCGCCGTGGTGGCGTCGGGCTTCGATGACGCAGCGCCGTTGCGAAGCAGGACGCCGGCGTCGCAGTTGTCACATTGATACGCGAATCTCAGGATGATGTCCTGATAGCTCTTGTCGAGCATCAGCAGACCCGGACCGCTGGGCGCGGTTCCCACGATCTCGCCGTTCGCCACGCGCCACTGCGCGGCGCCCAGCGGCTGCCATCCCGCCAGGCTCGTGCCGTTGAATGCCTTGGAGTTATCAGCCGAAGGTCCCTGAGCCACACCGGTCGCGGACATCACCAGCGCTGTGGCACATGCAGCGGCAGCAAACGACGTACGACTCATAGCGGTACTCCTTCAGATCGTCGCGTCAACCGTGACTGTGAACTTTCGAATCAGTCAAGGATGTTCGATTATCGTCATTTCGGAGATCCACGCAAGCGCGCTCATCGGAAGACGAGTCAGCATTTCTTGATTGCGCCGGGGCCTCGCCTTCGCCAAGGCTCCGGCGCAGCTCGCCGAAGCTTGGCACGAATTCCGCGTCAAGCGGAGGCGGCCCACCCCCGGCGCTTTACGCGCTGCGCGCGACGGCCTTACGGCCTTGCCGGCGGCTTCGCCGCCGGTCTTATCTGCCCAGGTGTTTGTCGAAGAACTTCGCGATCTCCTCGAACGCCTCCTTCGTTTCCGGCGCGTTGACGTCGCGCATGTAATGCGCGTGGGACTGCCCTTCGTACACGTGCAGGTCCGCGACGACTCCCGCCTGACGCAGCTTGCGGTGGACGCGGACCGTGTTGCTCAGCAGCAGATCGCGCGTTCCCGTCGTGAGCAGCGTCGGGGGAAACCCGGCCATGTCGCCGTAGACGGGCGAGAGCATCGGGTCCTTCAGATCGTGGCCGCCCGCGTAGAGGAGCGCCATCGCGTCGCAGCGGCCGTCAGCCGCGACGAGCACGTTGTCGACCATGTGGTTGGACTGGAACGAGTCGCCGGTCCGAGTGAGATCGGACATCGGCGTCCCCGGCGCAATCGCCGCGGGGAGCGCAAGCTTTTCCTGCCTGGCGCGCAGCACCGTCGAGAGCGTCAACGCGCCGCCGGCGGAGGTGCCGAAAATGGCCATGTTCTTCGGGTCAGCCATCTTCAGCGCGCCCTTCCACACCGCCACGGTGTCATCGAGCGCGGCCGGATACTTGAACTCCGGCGGCCGGCGGTAGTCGACGGACAGCACCTTGAAGCGACCGAACCCGGCCATGTAGATGGCCTCAGTGGTTCCGGACTCGCCGCCGCTCAGGACGTAGCAGCCGCCATGAATGTGCACGAGAAGCCGGTTGCGATTCTCGGCGGGCAGATCCTGCGGCGTGACGAGGTAGGCCTGGACGCCGTTCACGGTCATCGGCTCCGATTTGACCTTGAAGCGTTCCCGCAGCGCCGGCAGCCCGCGCCCCGCCGACGGCGCGGACAACTTCTTCCATTCCTCATCGGTCTTGGGCCAGGTATTCCAGTTACCGCTCAGCGGCGCGCCAATCATCCGCTGCATCTCGGGGCTGACCGTGTCGGGCACCGGCAGCGTGCGGGCGGGAACTTCCAGCGGCTGCGGCGCAGGCGTTTGGGTATTGGTGTCGGTCACAGCGAAGACAATAATCGCGACCAGGACAAAAGCAAGTCCCATGGCGGAACGGGTCATGACGCGGGCATCGGGTCTCATCGCGACCTCCGGTTGGGATAACAATACAGTAGGGTCGAATAGTTCAAGGGTTCAAAGGTTCAGGGGTTACTGAACCATTGAACCGACCGAATGGAGTGAAACCGTGATCCGAGCATCTTTGAGAACGATCCGAGTCGGGATCCTGGCGCTGAGTGCCGTCGCGATCCTTGGGGCGGGAGTTGCGGCCCAGCGGTCGTCCGACGCGATCACACCGACCACTACCATCAAGCTGTTCGATGGCACGTCGCTCGCGAACTTCGACACCTGGCTGGTCGATCATCACAACGCCGATCCCGAGCACGTCTATACGGTGGTGGATCAGATCGATGGCGCGCCCGCGATCCGGATCAGCGGCAAGGTGTGGGGCGGGCTGCTCACCAAGGCGGCGTACCGCGACTACAAGCTGACCGTCGAGTACCGCTGGGGTGGCGTCACCTGGGGTGAGCGGAAGAACCGGACGCGGGACAGCGGCGTGCTGCTGCACGCGCAGGGACGGCTGGGCAATACGCGCAAGGACTTCAACGGGCCATGGCTGCAGTCGCTCGAGTTCCAGATCATCGAAGGGGGCGTCGGCGACTTCATTTCGGTCGCCGGCTTCAGCGAGTCTGGCGAGCAGATCCGCCCCGCAATGACTATCAGGGCCCGCAAGGATCGCGATGGTGAGAATGTCTTCGATCCCAAGGGAGAGCCGCGCGTGTTCACGTCGGGCCGCGTGAACTGGTGGGGACGCAGCGAGGACTGGCAGGACAAACTCGGATTTCGCGGACCGAACGACGTCGAAAGCCCCGGCCTCGAATGGACGCGGCTCGAAGCCATCGTCAAAGGCGGCAACCTTCAGTACTTCGTGAACGGCAAGCTGGTGCTCGAAGGCACGGATGCGTCGTTCACCGAAGGCAAGATCATGCTGCAGTCCGAAGGCGCGGAGATCTATTTCAGGCGCGTCGATCTCGAGCCGATCAGTAAGTGAGTCATGACGGGACTGGGGGCTCGGGACTGGGGACTGGGGCTTCATCGGGATCGGGGATCAGGGATCTGGCGGGAACGGGTGCATCAGGCTGCCGCGCGAAGCGCGGCGGCAAGGCCAAAGGCCGTCGCGCGCAGCGCGTGAGCGCGCGGGGGTGGGCCGCCTCCGCTTGGCGCGGAATTCGTGCCAAGCTTCGGCGAGCTGCGCCGAAGCCTTGGCGAAGGCGAGGCCCCGCGCGCATTAAGAAATGCTGACAAGTCTCCGAATCGCCCTGGCGCTCGCACTCAGCGCTGCGGCGATATCCGCCGCGATGCCTCAGGCCAACCCCTCTGGCGTGCGACTCCAGAACGTTGCCTCTGCAGCCGGCCTGCGCTTCGTGTACGAGCACTCGCCGACGCCCGCAAAACACTTCGTCGAGAGCGTGCCCGGCGGCGTGGCGGTCTTCGACTACAACGGCGACGGGCGCCCTGACGTCTTCTTCACCAACGGCGCGAACGTGCCGTCGCTCGAGAAGACCTTCCCTCGTCACGCGAACCGCTTGTATCGCAACGACGGCGACATGCGGTTCACCGACGTGACCGAGGCGGCCGGTGTGCGTGGTGTTGGCTATGCCATCGGCGCGGCCGCCGCCGACTATGACAACGACGGCCGCGTCGATCTGTTCGTCGCCGGCGTTCGCGCCAACCAGCTGCTGCGCAATCGGGGCGATGGGCGGTTCGAGGACGTGACGAAGACCGCGGGCATCGCCAGCGGAGAGTTCGCCGTCGCCGGGAGCTGGCTGGACTACGACGCTGACGGCAGGCTCGATCTCGTCGTCGTGAACTATGTCCAGTGGTCGCCGGACGCGAACCCGTTCTGCGGTGACGAGGCGCGGGCGATCCGCATCTACTGTCATCCCCGCGTCTTCAAAGGGCTCCCCAACCGGCTGTATCGAAACCGCGGCGACGGCACGTTCGAGGACGTCTCCGCCAGGTCCGGCCTGCTCGCGCACGTGGGCAAGGGCATGAGCGCCGCGATTGCGGATCTCGATCACGACGGCCGCCTCGATCTGTTCGTCACCAACGACGCGGTCCCGAATTTCCTGTTCCACAACAACGGCGACGGCACGTTCGCGGAGACGGCGCTCATGGCCGGCGTTTCGGTCCCCGATTCGGGCCGGCCGGTCTCGAGCATGGGCACCGACGTCCAGGACTACGACAATGACGGTTGGGAGGACATCCACTTCACCGCGCTCACGGGTGAGACGTTTCCGCTCTTTCGCAACGAGGCGGCCGCCACCCGCGGCACGTTCGCCGAAGTGACGCAGCCGAGCGGGCTCGGCGCGCTCACGGTGCGATCGTCCGGCTGGTGCTCGATCGTCGCCGACTTCGACAACGACGGCTGGAAGGACATCTTCGCCGCCAATTCCCACGTCAACGATCGGATCGGCGACTTCGAAACAATCGCGTTCGCGCAGCCCAACAGCCTCTTCCTCAACGATCGCCGCGGCCGCTTCCGCGACGCGACCGCCGCGTCCGGCCTCGCCGGCGCCCCGGCGGCGCATCGCGGCTGCGGCGTCGCCGACTTCGACGGTGACGGACGTCTCGATATCGTGGTGCTCGTGCTCGGCGCGCCGGCCGAATTGTGGCGGAACGAGAGCGCTGCTGACGCGCACTGGCTGATCGTGCGATTGATCGGTACGCGCAGCAATCGCGACGGCATCGGCGCGCGCGTCACCGTCGGCACCCAGGTCCGCACCATGACGACGTCGATCGGCTATGCGTCGTCTTCGCACGCCGGCCTGCATTTCGGTCTGGCCGGCGAAGCCACTGTGCCGCGGGTCGAGGTGCGCTGGCCGTCGGGCGCGACGCAGGTGCTAGAGAATGTGAAGGCGAATCAGATGCTCGAGATCACAGAGAAATAGCTCTACGTCAACTCCCAACTCCTCCGCCTTCGCGCGGCTGCATCATGCGCGCGCTTCGGCGAGACCTCGCCAGAGCCTGCCGCCCATCTCGACCGGCAGGCGGCGGCGGGCAACTTCCAAAACGCTCCGCTCGAACAACGGGGTGAAAGCCGCACCGAGATAGCTAGTTGGAGCGTCTTCACCCCGATTGTTCGAACAAGGCGCTTTGGGAGTTGGGAGTTGGAGGTTGGGAGTTGGCGTCTATTTAGGCGCGGTAATGACCCGCCGCGCAGCGGCCGCCGCGCGCTCCTCCGACGCCTTATGCAGCTCCTGTGATCGCGTGAGCAGCGCGGACGCTTTGTCGCGCTGGCCGATCCCCGCGTAGGCGCGGGCGAGCTGGACGTGCAGGCTGCCGTCCTGGTCGGTGTCGAGGTGCGGCTCAATCAAGGGAATGGCGGCCGCGAAGCTGCCGTTCTGGACGTGCGCCCGGCCAAGCGAGAGGCGCGAACCCTGATCGCGCGGGTCTCGTGCCACCGCGCGCTCGAGGGCGGGCACCGCTTCGTCCAACCGTCTTTGCTGCAGCAGCGCATACCCGGTCAGCTTGAGCAGTCGCGCATCGTCGGGATGGGCGCGGAGCAATGGCGCGAGCGTCGCGACCACCTGATCGTAGTTGCGGGCGGCGTAATAGGCGGTCGCGAGGTCGAAGGTCAGTGCCGGGTTGCCCGGCGCCTGCTTCAGCGCTTCGTTGAGCTCGGTGATGGCATCGTGATGCCGCTCTTCGGCGCGGGCGATGGTCGCGCGCACGGCACGGCGCTCCGGCGAGTCGGGCAGCGATTCGAGATGCGTGAACGCGGCGAGCGAGAGCTCGGCTGCCGCGCGCGAGCGCCAGTATCGCGATTCCGGGTCGGCGGCAGTGAGGGTCGCCGTTAGCACCGCCTCAAACTGTCTGGCGCGAAAGTCACACAGTGCCTTCTTCTCTGTACAGGCACTTGCGGGAAGCGCGCCGTGTGTTCGCTCGCGGACGGCCCAGTCGCTGTGCCCGGTGCGCTCGTAAATCTGCGCGACCGAATCGTGAATACCAACCATCGATGGCAGCTGCTCGAGGGTGGCCCGATAGATCGCAAACGCATCGGTGAAGTGGCCGTTCTTCAGGAGGCCGTCAGCGACGAGGAGCTGGCGCCATGCCGCGTCTTCGGGCCGCTCGTCGAAGCTGCGAATCGCGTCCTGCGCGACCGCGCTATACGCATGCCCGAGCGAGTACCAGGCGCCAGGCAGTTTCGGGGCAAGCTCGAGTCACTTTGCGCCAGACCGCAACGGCCTCCATGCGCTTTCCGCTCGCGTCGTACGCCTGCGCGAGCTTCCGCGGTGGCGTTGACGTCATCGGGCTTACGGCAATAGCGCTTTCGAGCGCCGCGATATCGGCCGGCTGTTGTGTGTGCGGCGGAGTCGGAGCGAAGAGACGGGAGACGGTTTCGGGGCAGCCCGGGGAGGGCCGGAAAGGAACATCAGCGCGAGAACGAGCGCCGGCGAAAAACTCATCGACAAACGATTCTAAGGATAGGGGTCGGGACGATAGTCAGACAGGAAGAGGGGAGAAGAAGATGGGAGGAAAGAAGGCAAGGAACCTCTTTCCTCCGTCCTCCCGTCCTCCCTGTGAATGACCCTGCGAATTAGCCTCGAATCGCGGTCACATCACTTCAGCGTTTTGAGGAACGCGACGCTTTCTTTCGTCAAGTCCATGTTCTGCTCGACGAAATAGTTCTTCACGCCGCCGGCTTTGGCCGCCTGGAAGGTCTTGACCCAGTCGATGCTGCCCTTGCCGACTGCGCGCTGGCCTCGTCCGCCGCCGCCGCCACCACGTCCGCCTTGTCCACCGGCGGCTGGCGCGCCGCCAGCTGGTGGTGGTGGCGGCGGTGGAGGAGCAGGTTCGGTCAGGTCGACATCCTGCAGATGCATCGAGATGAAGCGGCCGGGATGTTTCTTGAAGTACTCGATCGGATCGCCAACTACCCGGATTGACGACATCTGGAACTGCATCTTCACGAGCTTCGGGTCGAGCAGCTCGAGCATGATGTCGTAGACCTTCCGGCCGTCGAGCACCGAGTTCTCGAAGCCCTCGTTGTGCAGACCCTGCTGCAGTCCGGCCTTGGCCGCGACCGCGCCGATCTTGTTGTACTCGTCGGCCGCGCGCTTCGCGTAGTCCATGGTGACCGGGGCCTTGTCGGGCGGCATGCCGAGGGTCGCGGTCATCATCTGCGTCATGCCGATGTCCTTGGCCCACGCGATGCTCTTTTCCTGGTTCTCGCGCAGCTCCCGCATGCTGAAGTGGGCGCTCTCACACTTCAGTCCGTGGTCGGCGATGATCTTGGCCGTCTGCTTCCCGTCCGCCAGGCTCGCGAATTCCTTGTAGCCGATCGCCGAGCAGAGCTCGATGCGCTCGACGCCGATGTCCTTCAACGTTTTCAGCAGCCCGGCGAAATCTCCGTCGACGATCATCTGCCGGTGTGGATAGGTCTGACTGCCGATCGGGAGCCCGAGCGGATTCGCGGACAGCCTGACCACGCCGGCTGCGGCGAAACCTGCGGCCGCGGCACCCGCCGCCGTCTTCTCGAGGAACTCTCGTCGTGAAATTGCGTTCATACTGCTCTCCATGATTAGAGGCTACTGAAAAACGTCGAGGACAACTTCCAACTCCCAATTCCCAACTCCCAAAGGCCCAAGTGCATCGCCTTGGGAGCAGTCCCTTTCCATCATCCCGTCGGTGGTCCGGCGCATCGAGGCGCGCTCGACCCCTGCGGCGATGCGCGTCATTCTCCGGTGCACGCGATGCAGCAATCAAGCAGAAAGTCGATGATTCGCGAAAAGGTCGATCATCGAACTAACAATCGAGAATCGCCGTACGTGGCCCACACCTCTACTAATAGTGCGACGCGGGAGCGTCCCGTCGGGCTGGGCTGCGAGCGCGCCCCGAAGACGCCAGCGGGTTGCATCACCTTCCGAAATGACGATAATCGAACATCTTCGTAGGATTCGAAACTGGTGACTTGCCCCTGCAGTGAAAGGGAAACCCCCTGATGAAACGCCCGAATGCTCGTCCATCCCGCGGGGCTCGAGAGTGGGCCGGGCGATATCGCCGAACGGCTGCCCGCTTGTCGCTCGCCGCCACCGCCATCGTGGTGCTCGTGAGCGCCAGCGTGGCCACGAACGGACTGAACGAGAAGTGGTGGTCCGATTACGGCGGCAATCCGGCGAGCTCCCACTTCATCGAGGTCGATCAGATCAAGAAGTCCAACGTCGGCAAGCTCGAAATGGCGTGGTTCTATCCCCACGGCGCCACCGGCTTCAATCCGATCGTCGTGGACGACACGATGTACGTGCTCGGCCGCAACAACTCGCTGATCGCGCTCGATGCCGCGACCGGCAAAGAGATCTGGATCCATGAAGGGCTGAACGGGATCAACACTCGCGGAATCAACTACTGGCAGAGCGAGAACGGCAAGGATCGACGGCTGCTCTTTTCCATCAACAGCTTTCTCCAGGCCATCGATGCGCAAACCGGGAAGTCGATCTCGACGTTCGGCACGAACGGCATCGTCGACATTGCGCGATGGCCTCAGACGAGCCGAGGGCACCGATCGCCGGGTGCAGTCGCGGACGCCCGGCAAGGTCTGGAAGAACCTGCTGATCCTCGGATCCGCCGCCGGCGAATCGTGGATGTCGCCTCCCGGAGACATCCGCGCTTACGACGTCGTCACAGGCAAGCGCGTGTGGCAGTTCCGCACCGTTCCGGAGCCGGGGGAATTCGGCTACGAAACCTGGCCCAAGGACGCCTACAAGTACGTCGGCGGCGCGAACAACTGGGGCGAGATGTCGGTCGACGATGAACGCGGGATCGTCTACGTGCCGACAGGCTCGGCGACCTACGATTTCTACGGTGCGGATCGCATCGGCGAGAACCTCTTCGCGAACTGCATCCTGGCGCTCGATGCGCGCACCGGAAAGCGTCTGTGGCACTTCCAGACGGTCCATCACGATCTGTGGGACTTCGACAACGTCTCGGCGCCGCAGTTGATCACGGTCCAGCACAACGGCAGGAAGGTCGATGCGGTCGCTCATGCGGGAAAGACGGGATTCCTGTACGTGTTCGATCGCGTCAACGGCAAGCCATTGTGGCCGATTGAAGAGCGCCCGGTGCCGAAGAGCGACGTCCCCGGCGAACAGGCCTGGCCGACGCAGCCGTTCCCGACGAAGCCGGAGCCGTTCGCAAAGATGACGTTCGGCGTGGACGACGTGAACCCGTGGCTGCTCCCGCCCGAACAATACGCGGCCATGCGCGAGCGAATCGCGAAGGCACGCAACGACGGTCCGTTCACACCACCCGCGCTGATCGACACCGTGTCGATGCCAGGCAATCAGGGCGGGTCCAACTGGGGTACGGTGGCGGCGAATCCGAAGAAGGGGCTCGTCTACGTCGTCAACGTCAACCAGGTGGCGCTGCTCAAGCTCGAAGATGTCAAGACGAAGCCCGCACCGCCGGGCCGCGGCGGGGGTGGCGCGGCGGCCGCCGGCGCTCAGGCGTACCAGCAGGTACTGCCAGGCCTGTCATGGAGCCGATCGCGCGGGGATTCCTGGCACTCCGACGCCGACACTCGTCGACATCACGAACCGGATGGGTGAGGATGCGATTCGCGCGGTCGTCACGGGCGGCAAAGGAACGATGCGGCCGGTTCCCGGAATCTCGGACGCCGAGATCACGGCGGTGCTGTCGTTCCTCGCGAACCCGGCGGGAGGACGCGGAGGTCGAGGGGGCGGTCGTGGTCGAGGCGGTCGCGGCGGCGGTCCGGACTCGCCCGCGTTTCCGCCGGGACCCGTCGTCGCGTCAGGCGGCGCGCATCGGCCTCCACCGCTCCCCGACGATCCCGATCCTCCACACTACGGAACCAACGGCGGCAACGGCGGCAACGTGCCGTATCCGACCGAAGTCGAAGTGCCGCGCGCGCGTTTCGTCAGCGAGTATGGCGTGATGGCATCAGCCACGAAGCCGCCGTACACGACATTGACCGCGTACGACCTGAACGCCGGCAAGATCAAATGGCAGGTGGCGCCCGGCGATGATCCCGCGACGCTGGCGAGAGGCGGACCGGCAGGCACCGGTGGCGTCGCCGCCCGCAACGGCATGGTCGCCACGAAAGCCGGCTTGGTGTTCCTCGCGGGCGGCGACGGAAAAATGCGAGCCTACGACGAAGACACCGGAGAGGTGCTCTGGACGGGCACGCTGCCAGGTCCGTCGAGCGGCGTTCCGGTGACGTACGAAGCAAAGGGCCGCCAGTTCGTGGTATTCGCGGCACAGCCCGGCGGCTTCCGCGGACTGGGCCGGGGCGGCCAGGCAGCATCGGCAGCCGACACGCCGCGCGGATATATCGCGTTTGCGCTGCCCAAATAACAGGTTCAAAGGTTCAAGGGTTAATGGGTGACGACGACTTGACGACGAGGAGAGACATGAACCGGCGATCATTCATTCGGCTGAGTGGCGGTGCGGTGGCGATGGCGCCGTTCCTTGGGAGCTTCCCTGCCCTGGCATGCGCGTATGGCGGTCAATCGATTCCTCCCGGCGTCCTGAAGCGCATCGGCATCACCACGGTGTGCTTCCGGGATCGATTCGCGTTGACGCGGGACAAGAAAGCCGGGCCGATCCCGGCGGGCCAGGAGCTCACGCTGCTGACGGCGCCGAAGTTCATCGCCGACTCGCTCGGCTTGCACAACGTCGAGATCTGGAGCTTCCAGTTCGACGATCGCTCGCTCGACTACTGCAAGAAGATCAAGGCAGCCGCGGAAGCCGCAGGCTCGAGGATCAGCAACGTCCAGGTGGATGGATCCGAGAATCTCTCCGATCCGGACGCCGCGAAGCGGGCCGCTTCAATCGACGAGATCAAACAGTGGATGGATCGCGCGGCGGCGGTTGGCGCCCCTACGATGCGCGCCAACACCGGCGGCGGCCCGGCCGAAGGCTGGGACGTGAATCGCACCGCCGACTCGTTCCGTCAACTCGCGCAGTACGGGAGGAAGATTGGCGTCAAGATCCTGGTCGAGAACCACATCGGCTACAGCGCCGACATCGACAAGGTTGTTGCGATCATCAAGGCCGTGAACGATCCGTACTGCCGCGCCATTTGCGACTGGGGCAACAGTCCATCGAACGAGGGACGCGTCGGCGCGCTGAGTAAGCTGTTTCCGTTCCTCGAGCTCGTCTCCGCCAAGGAACTGGACTTCGACGAGAACAACCGCCACGTCAATTACGACGTGGTGCCGATCATCAAGGCGACCGAAGCGTCCGGCTACAAGGGGATTTACTCGATCGAGTTCTACGGCAAGCCGCCGAAGGACACGGTCGCCGCGGCCAAGGACATGATCACGGCGCTCGTCGCGAACATAAAGGCTTAAGGAATCAGTGCACGAGGCGCGAAGGCGCGTAAACCTTTGCGCCTCGCCGCGTCGACGACACCGACAGCTTGTCGGTCGGCTTCACGCCGGCGGGAACGGCGACCTTGACGGCGTACTGCATGAGCAGTTCGTTCGCCAGGCGTTCGAACGAGGGAATGAGCGTCGTCGATATCACCTGATCGTGACGGCCGCCTGACTCCTTCGAGCCGTCGCCCAGCACCTTCGACAGGTTCATGGCGCCGTCCCTGTTGTCCTCGTCCTGCATCTGCGCCTGTTCGGCGGAGATGCCCGAGCGTGCCGCGGACGGGGCGGCTCGTTCGGCCCCCACCGAGGAGAGGACGTGCAGGATGGCACCGCTCCTGCGCAGCGCCTCCCGTACCTCTTCGCCGGACAAGGGACTGATGGCTTCGGTTCCCACGCGCGCCACGAGGATCACTGTTCGCGAGCCTTCGGGTCCGATCGTTTTCGCCGTTTCGTAGATCGTTTCCATGAGCTGTCCGCCCCGCTGTCGGCCGCGCGGGCCGAGCTTGCGGATGCCTTCGCGGAGCGCACCCCCCTCGCTCGAGAAGTCGAGCACCGTCTCGGGCTGCGTGATGATCGACACGAGCTTGAACTCCGCACGTCCGAGCAGCGTCTGCATGAACGTTGCGACGCCGGCCTGAAATCCCCCCGTCCCCGCATCCGACACGAGGATCACGATGCGCATCGGCGCCTGGGCGGGGTCCGCGCTGACCACTTCCAGCTTCTTGCCACCGGCCTTGATCTCGAGCTCGGCCGGCTGGATGTCCGTGATCGGGGTCCCCTTGTTGTCGATCGCGGAAACGTAAACCGTGCGCGTGCTCGATTGCAGGGCGGCGGACAGCCGCGCCGGACCGGCGCTGGCAGTGAGGATGCCCAAGGCTACGAGCCCGAGGAGCGGCGAAGTCAGTGCATGCGGCATAACAACCTCGAGGGCGGAGTATACCTATTTCAGCGTCGACAGGAACTCCAGCAGGTCGGCGACCTGCTGAAGCGACAGGGGATCGAGCAGGCCTTCGGGCATCGACGAGGCGCGCGCCTGCTGTCTCGAGGCGACGTCCCCTGGCCTGAGGCGCTGCTGCTGATCGGCCGAGATCTGCACGACGATGCGATCGGCCGTCTCTTCGGTGATCAGGCCCATGACCTGCCCGCCCGACTTCAGCGTGAGGATCGACGTGACGTATTCCGGCCCGATGGCATCGCTCGGCCGGACGATGTGGTCGAGCATGGCCTGCTTGCCGTACTTCGCGCCGATTGCCGACAGATCGGGCCCGAGCTTCTTGGTTCCTCCCAGGCTGTGACACGCGGCGCATGCCCCGTCGGCGTCGAAGACCTTCCGGCCATCCGGCGCTTTGCCGGTGTAGGTGAATTCGAGCTCGGTGACCGTGGGAATCGCCTTCGCCGACGGCATCGGCAGCACCTTGGCTGCGCGCTCGCGAATCGCAATGTAGGCGGGATCAGTTGGCGGCGCACCACGCTGCCTGATGCCGACAGGTGACTGGCCGCGTCCGCGTGGTACCGTCGCGGGCGGCGGCAGCGCGAAATTCGTGAGGTTCCGCGCGAGCACGTGCAGCTCCCGCGGCAGCGTCTTCTTTTCGGCCAGATCGAGGATCGTGTTGAGCCCGGACGCCGATCCGCCGAGCAGTCGGACCGCCTCGATGCGAACCTCGTTCGGAGCATCGCTGACAACGATCTGCGCCGCCCATGGCTCGAGGCTCGTCTGGCGCAGGTTGGCGGCGGCCCGCACGGCGGCCGCGCGAACCGGGATCGGTCCGGTCTCCGCCAGTGCCTGGAAGTCGGCGGCGTGCTGCGCTCCTCCCATTGCCGACAGCGCTTCGAGCGCCGCGGCGCGTGCTTCGGGCCCGGCCGTCTCCGACTTGGCGACCGCAATCAGATCGGGAGCGAACTGCGCATCGGCCATCGCATCGGCGACGCCGATGGCCGCAACCTGCGCGCCCGGCAGCGTAAGCGCTTTGCGTACGACGGCCGGAAAGGCCTCGCTCTTCCGGGCGTCGGTCCAGAGACTGGACAGCTGGCGCCCATAGAGCCCGAACGCGCGCTCGACGAGGGCCGGAGGAGACGACGGCGCAAGGATGAACGCTTCGACGGCGCGCGCGGCCTCCGGCCATTGCATCGCCCCGAGCGTATCGAGCGCGGCCGTCCGTGCCTGAATCGACGCCGAGCCGTTCCCGATCGTCGCGATGAGATCGGGCATGGCCGTCTTCGGACGGAGCACCCACACGATCTGCGCGAACGCAGGGTTCGATCGGACGGCATCGTCGACCCCGAGTCGTGCGTAGAGCGCGTCCTCGCGCCCGCGTGCGGCGATGCCGAGCGCTTCGAGATACCAGCGATCCTTGCCGTCGTACTGCGACGCGAGCGCGGCCATCGCATCCAGCCATTCGCGCGGCGGTTGAACCTGCTCGCTATAGAGATATGCGGGAAGCATCCGGGAGGGGTCCTGCAGCATCAGCGCGATCTCGCGGCGCACCTGCGGCGACGGATCGCGGAGCAGCGGCTTCGACGCGGCCAGCATGTCCGCGCCGTTCAATCGAGCCACACGCAGCGCGAGGACGCGGAACCGGGGATCGGCGTGCCGAAGGGCGTCCTGAACCGCGGCCGATCCCGCAGCGCCCAACCCACCCAGCAGCCATAGCGCGCGCGCTTTCAGAATCGGATCGTTCTGCCGCCACATCGTCTGCAACAGCGGCGCGGCGCTCTGGCCCCGGGCTTTGATCGCCGCATAGGCCAGGTACTGCACTGACGGATTGGCAGATCCGAACGCCGCGGTGAGTCCGGCGTCCGACGCGATATCGAGCTTCGGAATTTGCGGCGTGTTCCCCGCCGGCGCGACACGATAGATCCGGCCGCGGCTGCCATTCGGATCTCCCATCAGATGTCCGCCGACGCCCGGGTCGTACCAGTCCGCGATCAGCACCGCGCCGTCGGGCGCGACGGCGACGTCCGATGGCCTGGACCAGGTGTCGTCCCCGCCGTTCACGACGTCCTCGGTCTTCGCGGTGTAGCCAGCGCCTTCGTCGATGACCTGGTAGCCGCCGATGATGCGTTTGCCCGCCTCGGCGTGGAGCAGCTGACCGCGATACTTTGCCGGCAGCAGCGTCCCCTCATAGACGGCGAGGCCGCAGGGCGATCCGTGTCCGAGCCTGAAAACTGGTGGCGCGACGCCCGGCAGCTCCATGTGCCAGTGCGTGCCGCGATCCTCGAGCCAGGTCTTGTTCAGCGGACCGCGAAAGCCGTAGTTGCCCCCTTCCATGTTGTAGAGCAGACGCGTCCACGCATTGCCGTCATCGTCGTTGTCGGTCTGGAAGACGTTGCCGAACGAATCGACGGCCACCTCGTACGGATTCCTGAAGTTCTGGCCGAGCACCTCGAGCCCGGTGCCGTCGGGGTTGACGCGCAGGACGGCGCCTTCGAAATAGCCGACGCCCGGCCTCGTGTTCGCGCCCGTCCCCTGCGAGAAGAGTCGCTTGCCAGATTTGTCGGTGACGTCGAAGCCGGTGTTGCCCTGATTGAAGTACAGCTTGCCGTCGAAGCCGAAGACGACCGCGTGCAGACCGTGATCGTGATCCGGTCCGCCAAAGCCCGTCAGCAGCACCTCGCGCTTGACGATGTTGTCGTTGGCGTCCTTCGTATAGACGATCAGATCTGGCGCCTGTGAAACGTAGACCTTGTCGCCGAGCACGGCGATCCCGAGCGGCACACGGATCTGCGGGTTCTGATCGAAGACCTTGACCTTGTCGGCCTGCCCGTTCTGATCGGTGTCCTCCAGAATGACAATCCGATCGCCCTCGGGTCGGTGGTCGGGCTGCTTTCTCGACGCCCTCCGGTAATTCGACCCCTCGAGCACCCAGACGCGGCCGCGTTCGTCAACCGTCAGGTTCGTCGGCTTCGAGACCATCGGCTCGGCCGCCCACAACTTCACCTCGAGGCCGGGCGCCGCCCTGAGCGATCGCAGCGTCTGATCCGGGCTCTGTTGGCCGTGGATTGCGGCGCCGGTGAGGGCAACGATGACAAGCAGGACAACGTGCACGAGTCGCTTCATGAACCGTCCTCCAGAAGCCGCTTCGATGTTCGAGAAGGCACGCCGATTCGACCGACGGTGTAACATCCTACGCCTCAGCCGCGCCTGCTGTGTAGTGCCCGTCGAGGTTTCTTCATGCGGACATCCGCCGCGTTCGTGGTTTCCGCCGCGTGTCTCGCGGGACTGTCTCTGTCGGCGCAATCCGTCCCGACGGACCCCCAGGCCATCTTCCGGACCGGCGTCGATATCGTGCGGCTCGACGTGTCCGTCCTCGGGAGCGACCGCCTGCCCATACGCGGACTGACTGCGTCCGATTTCACGGTGCTCGAAGATGGCAAGCCGCAGCCGATCGTTGCGTTCTCGGCCGTGGACATCCCCCATGCCATCGATCCTCCATCGCAATGGATGCGCGATGTCGGCTCGGATGTGACCACGAACCAGCTGGACACACGACGGATTGTCGTCATCGTGATGGACGACGGGACGACCATGATGGATGCAGGCGTGGCGGCGCGGCGGATCGCCCGCGACGTAATCGAGCGCCTGGGTCCCAACGATCTCGCCGCAGTAGTCTTCACATGTCGCGGCCGCCCGCAGAACTTCACCAGCGACCAGCGCCAGCTGCTAGCCGCTGCCGACGCATTCGTCCCCATGAAAAGCGCCGCTCCTGGCCGCATGACCGCTGCCTACTCGGCGTCAAACCCTGCCGCGCCCGGGATCTCCCTGGCCTGCGGGCTCGGACCTGGCCTCAGCGGTACGTTCAAGCACATCGCCAGTGCGCTGCAGGATACGCCGGCAGGCCGGAAGACCGTGGTCCTCGTCAGCTCCGGCGCACCTATCAAAGTCGATCCGGAGTTGTTGGATGAGGCACTCGGCACGAGCGAACTCCGTGAGATATTCGAGAACCTTCAGAGAGCGAACATCAATGTGTATCCGATCGACCCCGCAGGCTTGACCTCCGAGGGACTGATTAGTGCGCGGATCGATTCGCTGCGAGTCTTTGCCGAGAGCACTGGTGGTCGGGCCACCGTCGCAACGAACTATCCCTGGGACCATGTCGCTCAGGTCTTCATCGAGAACAGTTCTTATTACCTGCTCGGTATCCGCCCGGCCAACGCTTCGAAAGACGGCCGCTTCCAGCGTATAGCCGTGAAAGTGAATCGACCCGAAGTCGATGTGCGAACTCGATCCGGGTATTACGCCGCGAGACCAATATCGACACGGTCAGGTGCGAAGCCGGATGTCCCGATTTCAGGCCTTGAAAAGGCGTTCCGCGGCGTACTTCCAACCGGCGACCTGCCGTTGGAGGTAGGGGTTGCCGCGTTCGCTGCACCTGCGGACAAGCAGACCGTCGTGGCGGTGATGATCGGCACGCGCCGGCCTGTCTCGAATGTCATTACCGTGGAAAAGCTGGACGTTCGAACGACAGCGCTCGACTACCCTGATTTCAAAGAACGCGGCACCCATCGTCAGACCGCAGAGCTGACGCTGCGGCCGACCGAGAGCGGGGAACGACGCATCGAGCTGCAGTCACGCCTGACGCTGCGACCGGGGCGGTACGAGGTGCGCGTCGGTGCGGAAGGACCGGCCGCCGCGGGCAGCGTCTACACACACGTCGACGTGCCGGACTTCTCGAAAGCGCGCCTCGGGGTGTCCGGGCTGGTACTCGGGCGTCCACGTGCCGAGGGCGCGACGGCCGATCTGCTCTCGGATCTCATCCCGGTCGTTCCCACTACCGCTCGAACATTTCAACGATCGGACACCATCGCTGCATTTCTGCGCATTTATCAGGGCGGCAGGGATTCGCTCGCCCCGGTGCAGGTCCGCACTCGCATCGTCGATACTGCCAATCGGGCTGTTGTGGAAGGGCCCTCGACATTGACACCCGAACACTTTCGGGCCAATCGAGCAGCGGACTTTCAGCTCGCGCTGCCGTTCGACCGGTTGGACGCGGGTGAGTACCTGCTGACGATCGAGGCTTCGCACGGCAAGACCCGCATCAGCCGCGACGCGAGATTTGCGGTGAGATAAGCGGGGCCGGCAGGTCTTCACACGCAATTTTCGTCGTGCCGTCGTGCCGTCGTGCCTTCGTGAAGCGCGGAGCGCAATCGTTCATCCACGTAGTAGTAATTGCCCAGCGAACCACGCTGGATTTGACGTTATCGGACGGCTTTCGTTATACCTCTCTACTCTGGAGGCAGGCATTCAATGAAGCACACTGTTCGCATCGCGTCCACGGCTGCGCTCATCGGCACGATCGTCGTGTCGTTCACGGCATCGCCCACGATCTCGGCTCAGTCGCCCGGACCGTGGAAGGATCTCTTCAACGGCAAGGACCTCACCGGATGGACGGTGGGGGCGGGTCGTGGCGGCGCCAACGCGCCGGCCGGGGCTCCGGCCGCACCGCCGCCTCCGGCGCCATGGAAGGTCGAAGACGGCGTGCTCGTCGGCGGCCAGGGCACCGGCCGCGGCACGCTCATCTCGAACGATCATTTCAAGGACTTCGAGCTGGAGCTCGAGTTCATGCTCGCCGAGCACGGCACCGAGTGCTCCGCCGAGCTCATTGGCGAGAAGCAGGAGAACGCCAGCAAAGAGCGATCGTGCCTCTACAACAGCGGCGTGTCGTTCCGCACCGGCTATCAGGTGAACATCGGACGACGCGAAGCGGGCGAGTTCATCGGCGTCGTCGTGCATCGCAAAGCGCCGGGCGCCATTCGCGGCAACGTGCTCTGGCTCAGCACAGGCGACGAGAAGTTCCCGAGCCTGCGCAAGAAGCAGGACTGGAACCGCCTGAGCATTTCGGCGAAGGGCCCGCAGATCACGGTGACCCTCAACGGCACGAAGATCTCCGATCTGAAGGACGATCCGACCGACCCGGCCGAGGCGAAGTGGAAGGAAGCGGGACCGATCAGCCTGCAGTGGCCGCCGGCGGGTGAATCAGGGGGATTCGCGGGATTCGTCAAGTATCGGAACGTTCGGATTCGAACTCTCTAACGGGAGGATCTTGTCAACTCCCAACTCCCAACTCCTCCGCCTTCGCGCGATCGTTTTCAGCGCGCGCTACGGCGAGACCTCGCCAGAGCATGCCGACCGTAGGCACGATCGGCATGCGGCGGCGGGCAACTCCCAAAGCGAGTCGCTCGTACCAGCTGGGTGAAAGCCGCGGCAGTCGGCGATGTCGGCGCGACTTTCACCCAGATGGTACGAACCGATCGTTTTGGGAGTTGGAGTTGCCCGCCCGTTGGCAAGCGGGAGTTGGGAGTTGACGATTGTTCTGATTGTCGGCCTCGTGTCGGCCGCCATGTTCCTGGGGCCGACCCCCTTGACCGCCCAGCACTACGAACACCCCCTCCCCGCCGACTTCAACGAGCCCATCCGCCTCTACACAACCGGCCTTGGAAAGTTCTCGCGGCCGATCTCCGCCGCCAACCCTGAAGCACAGGCGTACTTCAATCAGGGGTTTCAGCTGATGTACGCGTTCGCGAAGGTCGAGGCCGGCCGATCGTTTCGCGAGGCGCAGCGGCGCGATCCGACCTGCGCGATCTGTTATTGGGGTGAAGCCTGGGCGTGGGGGCCGTACGTCAACGGCAGGATGACGCCCGCGCATGCCGAGCGCGCCTACGCGGCGATTCAGAAGGCAGTCGGTCTCGCGGGCCGGCACGCCACCGCGACTGAGAAGGCCCTCATTCAAGCGATGGCGGTGCGCTACGTCGAGCGCTTCGATCCCGCCCGGCGTCTCGAACAGGATCGCGCGTACGCGGAGGCGATGGGCAGGCTGGCAGCCACCCACGCCGACGACCTGGACATCGCGACGTTGTATGCGGAGGCGCTGTTTCTGATCCTGCCGCGCCCGGGGATGTTCGACCTCAAGGAACCGACCGTCTCGCGACTGCTGCGCGTGCTCGAAGGCGCATTGAAACGTGATGTGCACCACGTCGGCGCCTGTCATCTCTACATCCACACGACCGAGCTGACGACCGAGCCCGGGCGCGCGGTCGCCTGCGCCGAGTTCCTCGGCAGCGCAATCCCCGGCGCCAGCCACATCAACCACATGCCGGCGCACGTCTGGACGAGAGTAGGACGTTGGGGGGATGCGGTCAGTGCGAGCCTGCAGGCGTGGCAGTCGAATCAGAAAGCCGCGAAGGGAGAGGGGTTTGCCACCTACCCGGCCCACGACCTTCACATGATGGCGTTCGCCGCATCCATGGATGGCCAGAGCAGCGTGGCGATCCAGGCGGGCCGGGGCTTCGCGCGATTGACCGGGGATCCGATGTATCACGCGCTGACGCTCGTCCGCTTCGGCCGCTTCGACGAGATCGCCGCAATCGGCGAGCGGCCGAAACAGGAGATCCCCGCCGGCGTGTGGGACTTCGCGCAGGGGTACGCGCAGCTTCGTCGCGGTGACGTCACCGCCGCGCGCGCGTCGCTCGATCGGCTGCTGACTGCCGCGGCAACGTCCAAGGCGGTCTTCAAGATTCATCCCGCGAAAGCGCTGCTCGGCACGCTGGCGGGCATCCTCGAAGGGGAAGTGCACCTGGCGGCGAAGCGCACGGACGCCGCGATCACCGCATTCGCGCGAGCGGTTGCGCTGCAGGATTCGATGCTCGTCGACGATCCCGAACCGCTCCCGCTGCCGGCCCGCCACTGGCTCGGCGCCGCGTTGCTCGAGGCCAGACGATTCGGCGACGCACAGGATGCCTATCGAGCCGATCTCACTCGTCATCCGAACAACGGGTGGGCGCTCACCGGATTGCAGCTGGCGGTGAAGGGTCTGGGAAAATCGACGGCGGGAGTGGATGAGGAGCTGAAGAAGAGCTGGGCGAGAGCGGATGTCAAGATTGCTGGCTCGCGATTCTGACGCCCGTAGCGCGCGGCTTCAGACCGCGCGTCTGATGCCCAAACAACAGCAACGTAGCTCAGCCGGGCGTCAGAGACGCGCCGCTAAAGCGGCGCGCTACGCGTGGAGTGCGCTAGTGAGGACAGTCTCAAATCGATCGTCTCGCCGCGACGCGCTCAGAGCATTGGGCACGATCGGCGCGGCGACGCTGATCGACTCCGATCCAGTCCTCGCGCAGCTCGCCGCACAACACCCCTGCAGCGACCCAGGCGCAGCCGGTACCCTGATCGCGACGCTGCCGCTGTTTCGTGCCGATGGCGTCACTCAGCCCACGGGCGTGAAGTTCGGCTCCGGCCTCGATGCCCGCCTGAACACCGACCTCTCGTTGCTCCAGCCGGATCGGCTGATCACGCCCAACGCCCTCGCGTTCGTTCGCACCGAGCGTCCGCCAGCCGCGGCCTCGCATCGCGGACCGTGGACGATCAAGACCACTGGACTGCTCGCGCGCGAAGACGTGCTGCCGTTCGACGATCTCCGCCGCGACGCGCGACCGATGGGGCCGCACCTGTTCGAATGCTCCGGCAACAACAATCCCGCCAACTTTGGTCTCATCAGCGTGGCCGGCTGGACCGGTGTGCCGCTCGCGGAGGTCGTCTCGCGGCTGCAGCCGACATCTCGTGCAACCGCGGTCGTGATCTCGGGCATGGACCACGAGACCACGCCATCCACGAGCTCCACGCCGGGCGCGAGCTGGGTGTTCCCGCTCGCCGACCTCGATCGGCTCGGCGCCTTCCTCGCGGTCGAGATGAACGGCGAGCCGGTTCCTCCCGATCACGGCGCGCCGGTCAGGCTCGTCGTGCCGGGTTGGTACGCGTGCGCCTGGATCAAGTGGGTCGACGGGATACGACTCGTGGGCAGAGATGAACCGGCGACGAGCCAGATGAAGGAATTCGCGGGACGCACGCATCAGCGCGCGCGGCACGATCTCGCCAGGGATTATTCCGCCGCGGACATTCAGACAGCCGCCACACCGGTCCGCGTCGAAAAGCGTCGCGGCCCCGCCGGTCTCGAATACCGCATCGTCGGCATCGTCTGGGGCGGCAGCCGGCTCATCGATCACCTCGCCATCCGATTTGGCAGCGACGGCGCCTGGAATCGATTTCCGATCTGCCCCGCGCCGACGACTTACCGCATGTGGTCGTTGTGGGAGTACCGCTGGAAGGTCGCGACTCCGGGGGTCTACAGCATCGCGTTGAGCGTGCCCGACTCGTCAGTACCGCAACGCCGACTGGAGAGCGGGTACTACGTGCGGCAAGTCAGAATCGATGAGGTTTGACGCGCTCAAACTCGTCTTGCACCACTCGAAATTCCGTGCTAGTTTCCGCCCACTCACCGAATCGTCTGGCTACCTACGCTAAGGAGGCCGGTCATGAGCTATGCGCGGTGCGATTGGAGAAAAACAATCGCCTTGGTATGCGTGTGCCTTTTGGGTGCGGCGGAGGTGTTTGCGCAGGGTCAAGGAAACGCAGTTCTCACGGGAACGATCAACGACGGTGACGGCGTCGTGCCTGGCGCGACGGTCACCGCGATCGACAGCGCCACGAGCGTGACCCGCACTGCGGTCTCGAACGACCAGGGAATCTTTCGGCTTCTCTCGCTGCCACCGGGGCGATACACGGTGCGCGTGGAGATGGAAGGCTTCAGACAGATCACGATTCCCGACGTTGCCCTCTACGGCGGGGAGGTCCGCGATCTCGGGAAGCTGGCGCTGCAGGTTGGTGTCCGCAGTGAGGCGATCACCGTCACGGCGGAAGTGACGCCGGTCCAGACCACGGCGAGCAACCTCTCGAGAACGGTGACCGGCGATCAGCTCACGATGATTCAGGTGAAGGGGCGCGACGTCTTCGGCATGATGAAGATTCTGCCCGGAGTCGTCGACACGACGTTCAGCCGCGATTTCGCGCAGTGGAACTCGGGCCGGGGGCTCAGCATCAACGGCGGCAACTCGCTGAACAAGAACACGACGATTGACGGCGTGCCGGTCGGCGAGGAAGGGGGCGACGGCACGACGCACATCACGCCGAACATCGACGCCATCGGCGAAGTGAGCGTCATCACCAGCGGGTATACCGCCGAAAACGGCCGCCAGTCGAGCGGGCTGATCCGGATCACCACGAAGTCCGGCACCAATCAGCTCAGGGGATCCGGCTGGTACAACGCGCGCCGCGACGAGTGGAACAAGAACGACTATCTGCGTGAACAGGCGGGCACGGCAAAACCGTTCTTTGCCGTGAACATCTCTGGCTACAGCATTGGCGGTCCGGTCGTGCTGCCGAAAGTCATCGACAGCCGGACGAGCGAGAAAAAGGTCTATTTCTTTGCCTCCCAGGAATTCACCGACGACCTGCGGCCCGTGAACGTGATCCGCACCAACCTGCCAACCGAGCTCGAACGCAGAGGCGACTTTTCGCAGACTCGAATCACGAACGGGAGCATTCAGCCGATCATCGATCCGCTGACGGGTCAGCCGTTCCCTGGCAACGTCATTCCCCAGGACCGCATCAATCCGCTGGGCCAGCGCCTGCTCAATTTGATGCCGGCGCCGAATGGGGTCATCAACCAGCAGGCGGGACAGCAATGGACCTCGAACGACGCGCGGGACGTGACGCCTCTGCACAAGCGAATGAATACCGTCATTCGCGTCGATACTCAGTTGACCGCCAACCAGCGTTTCAGCGTCAGGGCCCTTTTCGATCGCGACGACAGCACGACGTTCAACCGCGTCGCCCCGGGCATCGGCTCGGTGAACAACATGTTCCCCGGCAATCTGCTCACCGGCACCTACACACAGGTCATCAGCAACACGCTCGTGAACGAGGTCGATCGGCGGAATCTCGCAGAACCACTGGGGCTTCCGCGTCGGCACCGGCGGTCTCGTGCCCTCCGACTACACCGACTACTACCGATCCAGCGTCGGAGTAGATCCGCCTCGCTTGGCGCCATACGGCCCCTACGGCGATCCGCACCTGGGAAAGAATCCAGACAGACCAGTACCCGTACATGCCCGACATGACGTTCGGTGGTGGTGACCGGTCCAATCTGGGCACCTGCGGAGACACGGGCTGTCCGAACGGTTACCGGCCGAGCGGCGGCAATGGGCCACTCCCTCGCCAGAACGAGAACATCCGATTCACGTTCGAGGACAACCTCTCCTGGACGAAGGGTCGCCACAGCTACAAGTTCGGCCTCTTCTTCGAGCGCAACAGCAAGACGGAGCCGGGGTCGAACGACTACAACGGCACCTATAACTTCGGCCACAACGCCGACAATCCGCTGAGCTCCGGCAACGGCTACGCGAATGCGCTGCTGGGCGTCTTCACGAGCTATAACGAACGGGACAACCGCGTGGACGCGGAAGTGCGCCACTGGCAGTGGGACGCATACGCACAGGACAGCTGGCGGCTCAGCCCCCGGTTCACGATGGACTACGGTCTGCGCGTGACCCACCACGGCGCCGTGTACGAAACCCGTGGCATGAACTCGGCTTTCGATCCGGATCTGTGGAATCCCGCCCAGGCGGCAGATCTCTTCCGGCCGTTCTGCAGGCCGAGCGGCGTGCCGGGGAACCAGGCGTGCGCCACACAGAACCGCGCGGCGATCAACCCGATCACCGGCCAGATCGTGTCGCAGGCGTACGTCGGCACCGTCGTCCCCGGTTCAGGAGACATCGCCAACGGCCAGTTCACCGGAGGCCTGCCCGGAAAGAAGAGCGGGTGGTATTACGACATGCCCGCCCTCTCCTGGGCGCCCCGGTTTGGCATCGCGTGGGATGTGACCGGCGACCAGAAGACCGCGCTCCGCGCCTCGGGCGGGATCTTCTACAACTTCATCAACCGCTCCCAGTATCTCTACAACGGCGGTCCGCTGGTTTCGCGCGTTCGAAGCGTTCTCAATTCGACGCTGGACGAACTCGACGACGTCGCGCAGGCAGGTCTGCTTGCCGAGAGCCCGCAGCAGGCGAACCTGCCGGCTCACTTCGCACTCGCTCTGCATGGCGACCAGATGCCGCAGGGCGAGCTGCAGCCCGAGAAGAACTACCAGGGCAACGTGGCGTTCCAGCGCGACATCGGCTTCAAGACGGTCGCGGAAGTCGCCTGGGTCGGAAACTTCGGCCGCCACTTCTGGCGCGCCAAGACGATGAACAACATCGAGCCGTACGCCTATGGCAAGGTGGAGAACCTGTTCCGGAACGAACCGATCAACGCCAACTTCCTGCGCCGGGACTACCCCGGAATCGGTGCCATCCGTTACCTGACCACCGATGACGAGATCCTGAATTACAACGCGTTGCAGGTGAGCGTGAATCGCAGGCTCGATCACGGGTTGCAGATGGGGCTGGCATACACGCTCTCAAAGGCGGAGGGGCTCCAGGGATGGGACTACCTCACCGAGGAGCTGTACGGGAAGCAGGGGCTCCGTGACCGGTATTACGGTCCACCATCGGCGTCCCAGAACCAGGATCGCCGCCATATCCTGGTCCTCCATTACAGCTACGCGATCCCGAACCCGACACCTGGCATCCCCTTGCTGAAATACCTGCTCGACGGGTGGGAGGCGTCCGGCGTCACGCAGTTCACGACCGGCAATCCGCTGGATCCGACCTGCAACACGAATCTCGCCGGCGTGGAGAACACCGATCCGTCCCTGTCGGGTGTCGGCATCCGGTGTGAGCTGACCGGTGAGCCGATCTTCAGCGGCTACACGCCGGACACCAGCGTAGCGGAGGCGTTCCAGGTGCACTTCAATCCCGAACGCGTTCCGCCGGCCGCGACCGAGCGGCGGCGTCGGCAATCTGGGCAACGCTCCGGTCGGGGTGCTGAGGCATCCGTCCTGGTGGAACTGGGACTTCACCCTGTCCCGCCGGATCCCCGTGAAGGTCCCGGGCGCCGGCCGCGGCGGTAACCTGCGGGTCCAGTTGCAGATGTACAACATGTGGGATGCGGTGGAGTTCACCCAGATGAACGCCACCTACACCTTCAGCGCGACCGGCAACACGGCAGCGAACACGGGGAGATACACGCAGACGACCAATCCCCTCAACGTTGGGTTTGACGCTGAGGCTCGACTTTTAGGACTCTAATCGACAGGTCCGCGGCTCCAGGTCCGGAGGTTCGGGGGTCCCCCTCGAGACCTCCGGAACCCCTCCGGCCAGAAGGTCCCGAGGGTCATCCATACCCTGGTCCCTCTGCCCAGCGGTTCCCTGCTTCCCTCCCCTCACCCGTTTGTGTTAGGCTCCGCGCGATCTTCGATCATTACGAAAATTTCGAACACAAGGTGGAGGTGTGGTCGGATTGTCGGTCTTCGGGCTGGCCGTTGTCTTGACGAACCCGAAAGTTTTTTGCAACGGAGTGTGAAAAATGGTGAGACGTTCGGGGTCGCGATTTTGGGCTCTATCCTGCGTTATTGCTTTCATCTGCCTCTCGAGCGCGGTCTCGGTGTTCGCGCAGGGAGGGAATGGAACTCTCACGGGCACGGTCGTCGATGAGACCGGCGCCGCTCTTCCCGGCGCGACCGTCAACGCGACCGAAGTCGGCACAGGCACCGTGCGAACAGCCGTCTCCAGCGAGACCGGTGTGTTCAGAATGGCCGCGTTGAACCAAGGCCGATACACCCTCACCGTCGAGCTCGCCAGCTTCCGCACCTTGAACGTTGCCGATATCAACCTGCAGTCGGCGGAAGTACGCGACCTCGGCAAATTGTCACTCCAGATCGGCGGGCTGACCGAGACGGTCTCGATCACCTCCGAAGTCACCCCGGTGCAGGTCGCGGACAGCTCGCGCCGCTCCACCATCACGATGGACGACATCGCGAACATCCAGACCAAGGGCCGCGACATCTTCGGCCTGCTCAATATCCTCCCCGGCGTGCAGGACACCAACCTGAATCGCGACTTCGCGCAGTGGCGGTCCGCGATTTCGATCACCATCAACGGCATGCCGTCGCAGAACAAGGACGTCCGCGTCGACGGCCTCAACATCGTCGACGAAGGCGGCTGCGGCACGGCCTACGTCAACCTGAACATGGACGCCATCGGCGAAGTGCAGGTCATCGCCAACGGCTACACCGCCGAGAACGGCCGCAACAACGGCGGCGTCATCAGCATGGTGACGAGGTCCGGGACCAACGAGCTGAGGGCATCCGGCTGGTACAACGGCCGCCGCGACAAGTTCAACGAGAACGACTACTTCCGTGAGGCGACCAACACGCCCAAGCCGCTGTACCGCGTCAACATCTCCGGCTACAGCGTCGGCGGCCCGGTGGTCATCCCGGGCTTGATCGACAGCCGCAAGAGCGGAACGAAGAAGGTGTATTTCTTCGCCTCCCAGGAATACACCGACGACGCGCGGCCGACGACGACGACGCGCGCGAACATGCCGACGGCTCTCGAGTACAACGGCGACTTCTCGCAGACGTTCTTCGGGACGACCACCGACGACCGCTCCAGGTGATTCGGGATCCGATCACCGGTCAGCCATTCCCGGGAAACCGGATTCCCGCGGCGGGCAGCAGCCCGCAGTGCGGCATCACGTTCAGCTGCATGGACCCGCTCGGCGCGAGGATGCTGCGGATACTGCCCGAAGCGAACGGCATCCTCGATCCGCGGGTCAATCAGCTGTGGACGTCGAACTCGGCCTACGACCTGACGCCGGTGCACGGCCGCACCAACCACGTCCTGCGCATGGACGCCGTGTTCACCGAAAAGACGCGCATGGCGTTCCGGTTCATGAAGGATCGGGACGACGACTGGAGCTGGAACCGGATCACGCCGGGAACAGGTTTCGTGAACCAGAACACTCCAGGGTTGCTCGCGGCAGCGACGTTGACGCAGGTTCTGCGTCCGACCATCGTCAACGAAATGAGCTTCGGCTATACGCACAACCGCTGGGGATTCAAGGCAGCGGACGACTTCGACTACACCAGCCTGTATCGGTCCGCTCTCAACGTCGATCCGCCGCGATTCGAGCCGTTCGCCGAATACTCGGATCCACCGCAGCTTTCAGGATTCGGCGGGTCGCAGCTTGACGAGTGGCCGTACGCGCCGCGATTCTGCTACGGGCGGCGGGGACCGCGGCGGCCTGGCGTCATTCCGGCATGAACGACGAGCCGATCCCCCGCCTCAACCTGAGCGGCCGGTACTATTTCAACAACGACATGTCGATTACCCGGGGCCGCCACAACTTCAAGATGGGTGCGGCCATCGAGTACAACCGGAAGACCGAGCCGGGTTCCGCCGACTACATGGGGAACTTCGACTTCGGCCACAACGCCAACAATCCGATCAGCACGGGCAACGGCTACGCCAACATGCTGCTCGGCGTGTTCAAGACCTACACCGAGCTGACGAGCCGCGTCGATCGCGACGTGCGCCACTGGCAGAACGACTTCTACGTCCAGGACAACTGGCGCATGACACCGCGGTTGACGCTCGACCTCGGCCTGCGCGTGCAGCACAGCGGCTCGGACTTCGAAGTCAACGACATGAACAGCGGCTTCTTCGCCGATGACTGGAGCAGGGGCCAGGCGGCGCGGGTTTACCGGCTGGTCTGCATGACTGGCGTTCCAGGCAACCAGACCTGCTCGGGCGCGAATCAACGCACCATCGATCCCGCGCTCGGGACCAGCACCTTCTTCCCGGCAGCCTTCAACGGCAACATCGTTCAGGGCAGCGGCAGCCAGCTCAACGGGATTTCGACCGGCGGCATCGACGGACGCAAGCCGGGCACCTACTTCACGTTCCCGTACTTCACATATGCGCCGCGCGTCGGCTTCGCGTGGAACGTCATGGGCGACGGGAAGACAGCGATCCGCGGATCGTGGGGCATCTTCTACAACTTCCCGCGATCGACGGGAGACGGCGGCTATCCATTCTCCGGCGGCTGTCCGGTCTCCTGCTCCAGGCAGATCCGGTGGTCGCAGGTTCGAAGACATCACCCAGGCCACCGCCGCGAACCTGATCGAGAACCCGGTTAACGTGACGCAGGCGGGCTACGAACAGCCGCTGGCCAAGTCTCACAACGCGAACCTGGCCTTCCAGCGCGACATCGGATTCAACACCGTCGTTGAAGTTGCGTGGGTCGGCAACTACACCGAAGAACCACGGCCGGTTCGTGGACGTCAACCGCGCTGCCGCTCTATGTCTGGGGCGATCCGAACAACCTGGTGAACAACGCGCCGATCAACGTCAACTCGCTGCGGCAGGTGTACGGGCACGTATCCCGGCATGGGATCGGTCAACCAGTACTTCGAGGGCCTGTACTCCAATACTCTGCAGTACAACGCCTTGCAGCTGCAGGCGCAGCGCCGTCTCTCGAACGGCCTGCAGATGGGCGCGGCGTATACGCTGGCGAAAGGCGAGGGCTACGACGGTTACGACCCCTACACCGACGCAGATCGGCGGCGAAGCCGCTCTGCGTGCACGGTACTGGGGACCGACGGGCGACGACCGGCGGCACAACCTGAACATCAACGGGAGCTACGACATCCCGACGTTCCTGCAGACGCCGGTGCTCAAGCAGCTCCTCATGGATTGGCAGGTGTCCGGCATCTTCAGGCTGCTGAGCGGACAAGGCATCACCCCGAGCTGCTCCTCCAACACCGCTGGCGTCAACAACAGCAACCCGTCGCTGACCGACGGCGTCGGGGCACGATGCGAGCTGACGGGTGAACCGCTCTTCGTCGAGTACACCGGAGACCCGAATATTCCCGAAGCGGACCGCCCGCACTTCAACCTCGCGGCGTTCCGCATGCCCCAGCCGAACGGCAGCATCGGGAATTTCGGCAACAGCGGGGTCCGCATCCTGCGCCATCCGACGTGGCACGAGTTCGACCTGACCCTGTCGCGCCGTTTCCCCATCAACCTGGCGGGCCGGCGCAACAGCGGCATCAGGGTGCGGATCGAGGCCTACAACGTGTTCAACGAGGTGCAGTTCACCAACATGAACGCGTCGTATACCTTCACGACACCTGCTGGCGCCCCGTTGAACTCCGTGAACAACAACGCCAACACCGGCAAGTACGTGGCGACCGGAACCGGTCTCGCGGCCGGCACCATCTCGCCGCGCATCATCTCGTTGCACGGCGCGGGTCGACTGGTAAGACGTCCGTTCGAAGAGAGTCAGGAGCTCGCGGGCTCCTGACTCTCTCGTCTCGCGGACGACGCGTCCCGCGCACGTCCGCATTTCCCCCTCGCGCCCTCATGAACGCACCAACCTCTGCCTGCCCGGCACACACCATGGAGTAGACTGCGGCGCTATGATGACCACGACTTCTCGTCACCCATTTCTTTGCGCGCTCGCTCTGGCGGGTGCGACCGTCACGCTGGCAGCCGCCGGAATTGCGGCCCAGCAGGGCGCTGGCCAACCCCCGGCTGGTCAACCGCCGGCAGGCCAGCCTCCAGCAGGTCAGCCACCCGCGGGCCAGGGCCGCGGCCAGCAGCCGGCTGGACCACCAGCCACCGGGCCGACAGGCTTCTCGACGTCGCCCACGCTGAAGTTCCGGGCCCAGGAGATCGTCGACCGACTTCGGCGTCGGCTACGCGGTGACGTCGGGCGACGTCAACGGCGACAAGCTCATGGACATCCTGGCGATCAGCGGGACCGAGCTGGTCTGGTTCCAGGCGCCGAAGTGGGAGAAGAAAGTGATCCTCGGCGCCGGCGTGACCACCGCTGACAACGTCACGCTCGCGCCGCACGACATCGATGGCGACGGCCGCCTCGACGTCGCGCTCGGTGCCGGCTGGACGCGAGGCAACACCGGAACGCTGCAGTGGGTGAAACAGAATGCGCCTGGCACAACGCCCGAGTGGGAGTTGTTCCCGATCGGCGCCGAGCCGAACCTGCACCGGATCAAGTGGGCCGACGTCGACGGCGACAAGAAGCTCGAGCTGATCGTCGCGCCGCTGCACGCCAAGGGCGTCAAGGGACCCGAAGGCGCCGGCGCCAGGCTGCTGGCGTTCAAGCCGCCGGCCAACCCGAAATCCGATCCGTGGCCGCAGGAGCTGGTCGCCGAGCAGAATCACATGCAGCACAACTTCCTGTCGATGAATCTCGACAAGGATCCGCAGGAAGAGCTCGTCAGCGCCAGCCATGAAGGCCTGATCGCCTGGAAGCGCGGCAAGGACGGCACCTACGCCAAGACGGTCATCGGCGAAGGTTCACCGGGCGAAGTGAAGCTCGGACGCGTCGGCGGCCGCCGCATGCTCGCCACCGTGGATCCCTGGCATGGCGCCGGCGTGGTCGTCTACGCCGAAAAGCCGGGGGCGGCGCCGTGGGCCAAGAACCAGATCGAAACCGCGCTGACCGAAGGACACGCGCTCGGCTGGGCCGACTTCGACGGCGACGGCAACGAGGAACTGGCGGTCGGGTGGAGGCGGAAGCCGTTCGGCGTCGCGGTCTATCTGGTCGATCGCGAGGGAGTGCTCAAGTCCAAGGAGATGATCGACGACACCGGCATGGACTGCGAGGACCTGATCGTCGGCGACTTCAACGGCGACAAGAAGCCCGACATCGTCGCCTCGGGCCGCGCGACGCGGAACGTGAAGATCTACTGGAACGAGACGCCGGGGAAGAAGTAGGCACTCAAGGAGTCCGGGACAGCGCCGACGGCTGGTCACAAAGCACACAAAGGTCACAAAGAACACGAAGCACCCGACGTTAGGCCGCCGCGCTGTTGCGCGGCGGCAAGGCCAAAGGCCGTCGCGCGAAGCGCGTAAGCGCGCGGGGGTGGGGCCCCGCGCGCATTGAGAAAAGCTGACGGAGCGCTCGAATCGGCCTTCACGCCGAAGAGACCATCAAGCCGGCAGCACCGCCCGCATCACCCGCAGGAAGTTCCCGCCGACGATCATCCCCACATCCTTGTCCGTGAAGCCCCGTTCCTTCAGCATGCGGATGAACGTCTCCCAGTGCTGGCCCATGCTCTGGCTCTCGATCTCGCTGGGCGGCCGCCTGGGCTGCGTGGCGCCTGGGACGTAGCCGTTGTAGGGATGACCGGCGTCGTGCCCGAGCCAGCCGACGCCGATGTGCTGGACGCCGACGGTCTTCGCGAGGTGCTCGCACTCGTCGACCAGGACCGAGTACGGCGTCTGCCCTTCGATGTAGCGGATGCCGATCACGCCGCCCGTGCCGGCGATCGCCTTGACTTCCTCGGTGGTCAGCTCGAGCGCCTGGCTCGACTTCACGAACGGCAGGATGTTCTGGTGCGTCGAGACGATCGGCTGCTTGGTGATCTCGGCGACGTGCAGCACGCCGTTCGCCGAGAGATGCGAGACCCCGATCACCATGCCGAGGCGGTTCATTTCGTGCACCACCTCGACGCCGAAGGCGGACAGCCGGCTGCCCATCTTTCCGCCGGCGATCCCCTCGGCCAGCATGTTGCGGCTGTTGTGCGTCAGCTGCATGCCGCGCACGCCGAGCCTGAAGAAGTGCCGCAGCATCGCCAGCCGGCGATCGGCGTGGTAGCCGGGCTGCGGGCTGATCTGGATGGCCGCGCCGCCCTCGTGATCGAGAAAGATCTGGACCTTGTCCTTGTTCGGCGCCGTCGGCACATCCGACTTCGTCCTGATGATGGTCGCCTTGCCGTTGGTCTTCTCGATCTCCACGAGCAGCATGTCGATGACGCGCAGCGACCCTTCGAGGAGGTGCTCGTCGCCGCCCCGCTGATCGACCGAATCGCCGCCCGCCGGCATGATGACGACGCTGAGGCCGCCTTCGATCAGCCGCGGCACCAGGAAATCGCGCATCGGCGAGTGCTGCTTCCGGTCGGAGAGCTGGAAGCGATCGTTGAACTCCCAGATGTCGCGATGCCCTTCGACGATGATGAAGTCGTGCGGGCGCTGGGCGGCGGCGGAGGCGGGCAGGAGAGCGGCGCCGAGCCGCGACGGACGCCGAGCGTGCGAGGAAATCTCTGCGGGTCATCTCATCGGGCTAATCGAATTGCATATCGGACAAAACGTCACCTTCTCTTGACCGCAGCGCAGGGGCCCCACGCCCTCGCGCTCACGCGCTTCGCGCGACGGCCTTACGGCCTTGCCGCCGCACAGAGCACGGCGGCCTGGCGAGTTTCTTAGACATTCGGGTCGAGCTTCCGCCTTCAGGCGAAGAGGGCCGCGTCAGCGGATCGGAGTCCGCACAAAAAACAGACGTTTCGTCCGAATCCGCCTGGACGCCGTTAAATCAGGATTCGGGATCATGATGTCCCGCACGTAACCATCGAGCTCGTGGCACGCGCTGATGAACTGACGAAGGGTGCGGCGTGTCGGGGGAAATCCGTCGAACTCCTCGACCGTCAGGCCGTTCTCGGTGTTCGCGCGCTGGAAATCCGCGAACTTCGCCAGGCTGTCGAGGATCGGCTGCGGCACCGGCGCATCGATCCGCGACACGACCGGCACGTCGCTGGCGTTGAACCGCATCTGCCACTTGCACGGGGGCGAAATGACGACGTCGCCGCCGATGAACTCGCTCCAGTGCATGTGATTGCGGAACGCCGCGGAGAGCAGGCGGATGCGGTAGCGGCGCTCCTTGAACAGCCGATACGTCTTCTTGAACACCGCGACACCCGCCCATTCGAGCACGCCGGGGTCGACGCTGATGTCCTGCTTGTCCGCGACGACCTTGAGCCAGTCGTCCAGGCGGCCGACCATGATCGTGCAGACCGGCCCCATCGTTGCGATGTCTCTTCCCTCGCGCTCGCGCCGCGACAGCCCGCGCTCGACCGCTTCGGCCACGGCCACGCACTGCGGCAGCGAAAAACAGACCGTTGCGTTGATCGAGATGCCGCGATGCGTGGCCTCCTCGATCGCGGCGATGCCGGCCCTGGTCACCGGAATCTTGACGATGATGTTCGGTGCGAGCGACGCGAAGTGCACGGCCTGCCGCACGATCGCGTCGGGATCGCGGTAGTAGCGCGGATCGGTCTGCACCGACAGCCGGCCGTTCTTTCCGCCCTGCGCGTCGAACACCGGCTTGAGCAGCTCGGCGCCTCTGATCGACATCTCTTCGACGACCTTCCAGGCGATCTCGTGCTCCGTCGCGGCCGGCATCGACTGAACGAGCTGCTGGATGTGCTCGCGCCAGTACGCCTGCTCCCGCTTCAGCACTTCGACGACGATGACCGGATTGCACGTCGCGCCCACGGCCCCGTGCTCCAGCGAATAGGTGAGGTCCTGGAGCGCCGCCGAGTCGTTCCAGAGACACGTCGACGTCGTTCGCGTCATCTGGTGCAGCAGGCTCTTGTAGTCAGTCGCTGAGAGGGTCACGGGAGCCTCCATTACTTCTTCTTGATTTGCGCACCGTCGAATGTCGTCACCTGCGCGTACATCAGCCCGTCTTTCGTGACGTAGGCGTCAGCGCCCTTGTAGGGTTCGGCGAGGAAAGGCCCCGTCGCCGCCCACTGCACGTTGATCGTGTCACCGACAGGGAAGCTGTTCTCGGTCGCGAAATTCATTCCGCACAGGCCGCCGTCCTTCACCGGCCTGACGAAGCCGCGGAACAGCTCACCGACGGCTTCGCGGCCTTTGACCACCTGCCCGCCAGGCAGGAAAATCTGCACCTCGGGCGGATATTGCGCCATCAGCCGCTGCCAGTCGCACTTGTTGAGCGCGTCGAGATGCTCGTCGACGACGGCTTGCGGGGTCTTGAAACGCTTGATCGGCGGCAGCGCCTTGGCTCCGCCCTGACCGGTCGAGCTCGGCTGTGCCTGGACGAGGCAGGTAATCGCAAACATCGAGATCAGACCTGCGCTGATGTAACGCTTCACGAGTTTACTCCTCTTAGAGTGTGCCGCTGTCTCTTCCGCCTGAAGGCGGAAGCCACGCGATCTGCCAATATTCTCGTCCGCCTGAAATGAGGCGGAAGCCACGCGATCTTCATTTCTGAACTCCGTAGCTTCCGCCTTCAGGCGGAGAGATCACTCATCCCAGCAAATCCACCGTGCCCGCGGCGCCGTTGACGCGCACGCGCTGGCCCGTCTTGATCTTCTGCGTGGCGACGCGGGTGCCGACGACGGCCGGAATGCCGAACTCCCGCGACACCACCGCCGGGTGCGACAGCGCGCCGCCCGAATCGGTGATCAGCCCGGAGATCTTCGTGAACAACACGACCCACGACGGGCTGGTCATCTTGCAGACGAGCAGCTCCCCCTTCTGCACCTGGTCGAACTCGGCGGGCGAATCGACGACGCGCGCGATGCCCTCGACGACGCCGGCCGATGCGCCGAGACCGCGCAGCGTGTCGGCCGGTTGCCTGGCGGACTCCTTCGAACGCTCGTAGATGCCGGGCCAGTCCCAGACGCCTTGCTTGTACGGCTCCTCGTGGAGCGACCAGTGCGTGATCGTCCCGGCCCAGAGGCGCGGCCGCACGGCGTAGGCCGCTTCACGCGCCTTGCGCCGCTCGGCCACGAGCCCCTTCACGTCGAACGCCGATGCGTTGCCGCTGATCACCCGCAGCTCGTGATACCGCAGGAACATCACGTCGTCTGGCTCGGTGAGCGTCTTCAGCTCGACGAGCCGGCGGCCGACACCCATCAGCACGAGCCTGACGCGGGCGTAGGTGCCCTGATCCATGTAGAAATGATGATCCGGCGTCAGCGGCGTCATCTTGAGCGCGAGATCGAGGGAGGACTTCAGCTTGTCGCGATCCGCCTGTGAGGTCTCCTTCGGCACGAGCGACCACATCTCCGCGATCGCGGCATCGCGGTTCTCGCGCAGCTGGCGCACGTCCTGCTCGTAGTCGTAATCGGAGGTGAGGTAGCCGCGAAGGCCCTCGACGATCGGCGTCGGATTCTCGCGCCACGTCGTAAAGATGTACTCGTGCGCCCACATCGACTTGTTGCCGTACTCGGTCTTGTACGCGTCGATATCCTTCAAGAGGCCGCGGCCTTCCTCCGATGTCGCCAGGACCTTCATGACACCGGCGGCGGTCTCCTCGTCGAACGCCCGTTTCAGGACGGCGCTCTTCTTGACCTTCTCTTTCAACTTCCACAGATCGCGGACCGAATCCCAGTTGCGATCCTCGTCCGAGATCAGGATCCGGCCGGCGAGCGCCTTGTGCTGGGCCCCGGCGATGCCGGTGAACACGCCCTCGAACGTCAACGAGCTCTGGAACTGCGCGAGGTTCAGCATCCAGTGCAGCCGGAAGTGGCGCTCCTGGATGTCGACGGCGTCCTCCAGCAGAATCATCAGCTCCGGCAGCGACGCGGTGTCCATCGGAAACGAGTCGAGGTACTCGAAGTTGCGCTCGATCTCCGGCAGGTAGCGCCGCTTCCACCAGTCGAGGAAGCGGTCGGCGTAGACCGGCATCACCATGTTGTAGTACGGCCACAGCTCCGATTCCTCCTTCGGCTCACGCGGCACGACCGCGCTGTGGACATAGCCTTCGATGGTCTTCGCCACCCAATCCCGTCCGAAGGGCACGCCGAAGCGTCGGTACATGTAGTCGCACGTGAGCCACCAGCCACCGATGTCGAACCACATCGGAGATACGGGCTGCGGGCAATGCAGATCGTCCAGAAAGAAGTGCAGCTTCTTCTCGTCTTCGTTCGCCCACTCAATCGGCGTCGTCGCGTCGCCGAGGAACTGATCGATGACCTTGTTGCGATCTGTCATAGGGAAGCGCTTCCTCACTGCGCGCCGGGCGCGTCGGAATCTGGAAAGGGCACCGTTCTATATCATGAGTTTCGATTATGGCAACAATATTCGAAATAGAACGCAAAATGGGCCAAACAGCGAGGACAGCTATAATTGCGGCTCACTGACACGGGAGGACGCCGCGTGCCACTATCAGCCCATCCACCGCTGGAATCCACCTCGACAAGCGCGCGACGACGCTCACGGACTCTCACCACGGATCTCTTCGAGCAGCTGCGCTCGGACATCCTCCACAACCGCCTCGACCCTGGAAGCCGGCTGCGCTTCAGAGATCTGCGCGAACGCTATCAGTCCGGGCTCAGCCCGCTGCGCGAGGCGCTGATGAGGCTGGCTGCCGAGGGGCTCGTCATCCTCGAAGACCACAAAGGATTTCGCGTCGCCCCCGTCTCGCGTGAGGAGATGATCGACATCGCCAATACGCTCCTCGAGCTCGAGGCCATCGCGATTCGCATGGCTACCGAGAAGGGAGACGACCGGTGGGAAGCCGACATCGTGGCTCGTTTCCATGAGCTGTCGAAGCGGCAGATGTTTGACACCGACGGCACGCTCGACCCGGAATGGGAGGCACGGAACGTCGCATTTCACGAGGCGCTGTACGCGGCGTGCGGGTCCCCCTCGCTCAAGCTGGTGTGTCACGTCTTGTACGAGCGCCACTCGAGGTATCGACGCCTCCGCACGAAGAAGGTTGGCAAACCGGACCGCGACGTCTCGAAAGAACACGAAGCGCTGATGCAGGCAACGATTCGGCGCGACGCGGGAACGGCCGTGGCGCTCTTGCGGAAGCACCGGTCGGCCACACTGGACGACGTGCTGACGAAGTGGCCGAGTGAAAACGGTCCGATCAACACGTAATCAGCGCCGGCGGGACTGTAAACGTATGCGCCCGCAGGTTTTCGAAAACTTCGGACGTGATCGAAATCAACTGTCAAGGTTGTGATAAATTTCAGCCGATCGCGTGGATTTCGCGGAGATCTTGCACCGTGACTGATGCCAGGACGCTGTTCAGGCTGGATGGCAAGGTAGCGCTGGTCACAGGAGGTTACGGTGGAATCGGCGCACCCGTGTGCCAGGGCCTCGGTCAGATGGGGGCGCGGGTCGCCGTGGCCGGTCACAACCGGGAAAAGGCCGAAGCCTGCGCCGGATCCCTGCGCGCGCTCGGGTACGACTCGCACGCCGAACCGTTCGACGCGTTGTCCCCGGCCGACTGCGTCCGGATGGTCGACGAGGTTGCCGGCCACTTCGGCCGGATCGACATCCTGATCGACATGGTCGGCGGGCAGCGCGAGGAGAAAGCGGGCGAGGTCACGGAGTCGAATTTCGACGAGGTCATCGGGTTGAATCTGAAGACCGCCATGTTTCAGGCGCAGGCAGCAGCCAGGCACATGATTGCCCAGGGCGGCGGCGGGAAACAGCTCTTCTTCGGATCGGTGCGCAGTCAGCTGGCGCTGCGCGGTCGCGGATTCGCGGCCTATTGCGCCGCGAAGGGCGGCCTGAGCGTGCTCGTCAAGCAGCTGGCCGCGGAATGGGCGGAGCATCGGATCAACGTCAACGCGCTGGCGCCGACGTTCACCCGCACGCCGCAGGTCGCCCGCTGGCTCGACGACCCGGACTTCTATCGCAGCCTGGTGGCGCGCATCCCGATGGGCCGCGTCGCCGAACCAGAGGATATCGTCGGCGCGGTGCTCTTCTTCGTGTCGCCGGCTTCGAATTTCGTAACGGGAGAGACGCTGTACATCGACGGCGGCGTCACCGCGACCCAGTAGGCGTCGCCCATTCGCTGAGCGACCGGAGCAACAGGGTGCAATGGCTCGAAGGCTGATCGACCTGAGCATGCGCGTGCACAACGACATGGTGACCTTCCCCCGAGTGGTGAGGCCATCGATGGCGATGTACCAGACCTGGGAGCAGTTCGCGACGAACATCGGGGCCGCCAAGCACGGCGTCACCTGGCTGACCGCGAGCTACATGGTCGTCACCGGCGATCACATCGGCACCCATGTCGACTCGCTCCGCCACCTCCGCGACGACGCCCCGGGACCCGAGGGCATTCCGCTCGAGGTACTGCTACGGCGATGGCGTCTGCCTCGATTTCCGCCACCTCGAAAAAGGCGCGGGCATCACCGTCAACGACGTGAAAGCGGCGCTGACGAAGATCAAGTACACGATCAAGCCGCTCGACATCGTGCTCATTCATACCGGCGCCGGGGCGATTCAGGAGACGCAGGCCTACCTGACCGACCACGTCGGCATGACGGGGGAAGCCACCAACTGGCTGCTCGATCAGGGCGTGAAGCTCGCCGGCATCGACGCGGTCACCTTCGACCCGCCGGTCTGGGCGATGTTCGAGCGGAAACAGTTCTGGGAAGCGCACCGGGTCATGCTCGAGCGCGAGTACCACCATCTCGAGAACATGACCAACTTCGACCAGCTTCCGCCGCACGGGTTCACGCTGTCGGTGTTTCCGGTCAAGTGGGTCAATACGACGGCCGCTCCCGTGCGGGCGGTCGCGATCATCGAGGATTGAGATCATCGCGGTCGGCACGAGCGTCTCGATCGTTCCCTTCGAAGGGCTGCCAGCCGAGGCGACCGCGGTCGCCGGCGGCAAGGGCGCAAGCCTCGCCCGCATGGCTGGTGCGGGGCTGCCGGTCCCGCGCGGATTCGTCGTGTGCTCGTCGGTGTTCCAGACGTTCATGGATCAGCACGGCGGCGGCGATCTCGTCGCCGAGCTGACGCGCGGCCTCGACGTGCACGACGGCGCGGCGCTGGACGCCGCGTGCAGCCAGGTGCACGACGCGATCGTCTCGCGCCCGCTTCCCGACGACATCCGTCAGGCAATCCGGCACGCGTATGAAGCCCTTGGGGAGGATGCGCCGGTCGCCGTGCGGTCGAGCGCGGTCAGCGAAGATGGCGAGAACGCGAGCTTTGCCGGGCAGCAGGAAACGTTCCTGAACGTTCGCGGGGACGAGGCCGTAGGACGCTCCGTGCAGGCCTGCTGGGCCTCGTTCTTCAGCCCGCGCGCCATGTTCTACCGGGCGCAGAAAGGCACGCTGTCCGACACACGCATGGCGGTCGTCGTTCAGGAGATGGTCCTGGCCGACAAGAGCGGTGTGATGTTCACGGTGGATCCGATCAGGAAACGCCGCGACCGGCTGGTGATCGAAGCGGTCCTCGGGCTCGGGGAAGGCATCGTCTCGGGTGAGATCACGCCCGATCACTACGTCCTCGACCGCGCGACCGGCGGGCTGGCCGATGTGTTCATCGCGGTGCAATCGATTGCGATTGAGCACGACCCCGACAAGGGCGGCACGCGTCAGGTCGAATTGCCGGAAGCGGTCGGCGGCGCCCAGGTCCTGGACGTCGGCCAGCTGCGCGAGTTGCACCAGATGGCGCTTCGCCTGGAATCGTTTTTTGGATCGCCTCAGGATGTCGAATGGTGCTTCCGCGGCAACGAGCTGCTGCTGCTCCAGAGTCGCCCGATTACCACGTTGTGAGGGTGTGGTGAATGCCTGAATCAGCCCTGGTCGAAAAGGCCCGCCGCTGGGTCGTCGACAAATACCCTTACAACAGGGAGCATCTGCTCCGCGCGCTCGAGTGGCTGGACCGCCTGGCCCCCAACGCCCGCGAAGCCGTACGCCTCGCCGCGCTGACCCACGACATGGAGCGCGCATTTCCGGGCCCGGACTCGCCGGTGATGGCCTCACTCGACGATCCCGTGTACGAGCGTCTCCATTCGGAGCGGAGCGCGCGCATCGTCCGCGACTGGATGCGCGGACACGGCGCCGACGAAGCGCTCGTGCGCGACGTCGAGGAGCTGATCCTCGCGCACGAGATCGGCGGATCGCACGATGCGGATCTCGTTCAGGCGGCCGACCGGTTGAGCTTTCTCGAGACGAACATCGATCTGTTTCTCGGCTTCGTCCAGTCCGGACGATTCTCGATCGACGACGTACGGACCAAGTTCGAGCATTCCTACCATCGGATCCAGGTGCCCGACGCGAAGGCGATCGCGCTGCCGCTCTACGAGAAAGCCGACGCCCGCCTCGCCTCGCTCGCGCTGACGCCGCCGCGGGCCTAGCAGGATGATGAAAGCAGCGCGTCAACTCCCAATCTCCAACTCCCAACTACCCAAGGTGCTGTGCTTGCGTCGCTCTTCACACGTTTGGGAGTTGCCCGCCGCCGCTCGTCGGCTCGGTCGCAGCCGACGAGCTCTGGCGAGGCCTCGCCGGAGCGCCCGTCGGATCCGTGCGCGCGAAGGCGGGGAAGTTGACTTCGGCCTATTTCAGCAGCCTGCTTGACTAGTCGCGGTACCGTTCACGTTATTCCGGGTCCGTAGCCGCGCGGAGAAGATCAGAATCGTGCTCCCCTTCCGCTATGTTCGGCCCCGCACATTCGAGGAACTGTTCGATCTCCTCGCGCAGCAGGGACCCGCGGCTCGGCTCCTGGCCGGCGGCACCGATCTGCTCGTCCGGCTCCGGCTCGGCCACGTCAAGCCGGCCGTGGTCGCGGACGTCAAGCACCTGAACGGACTTTCGTCGGCGATCGTGGAGTCCGACGGCTGTATCCGCGTGGGCGCGGGCGCGGTCATGAGCGACCTCATCGCCGACGCGCGGGTGCGGCGCCACTTCCCCGCGCTCGTCGACGCCGCCACCGTCGTCGGCTCGGTCCAGATCCGCAACCGGGCGACGCTCGCCGGCAACATCTGCAACGCCTCTCCGGCGGCCGATACGGCGCCGGCGTTGCTCGCCTACGGCGCCGTCGTGAGTCTCGTCAGCGCCGGCACGCCGCGCCACGTGCCGCTGGCGGACTTCTTCACCGGACCCGGCCGCACGGTGATGAACACGGGAGAAATCGTCGCGTCGATCGATCTGCCTGTACCGGCAACACGCACCGGCGCCGCGTTTGGACGGATCACGCGACGCTACGGCGTCGACCTCGCCACGATCAATCTGTGCTGCGTCGTGACCGCCGATGGTGAGACGCGCTTCGCGTTTGGTGCCGTCGGTCCGCGGCCGTTCTCCGTCGTGGATCGCACCGGCACACTCGCGAACGCCGCCGCTTCGCGCGAGGCACGCGACGCGATCCTCGCGGAGATGCTCGCCCAGGCCAACCCCATCTCCGACGTGCGCGCCGATCGCGATTACCGGACGGCGATGCTCGAGGTCATGAGCCGCAGGGCGCTGCACACGGCGACGGCACGATTGCTGGATCAGAGGGAGCGATGACATCAGCCCCATCTGCTCGGGAAACACGAATTGCGCTTCGCGCCGCACGACGGCCACGAAGGCACGAAGGCACGAAGGATCTGTTGAAACATCTACCGTCGTCGTGCCGTCGTGCCGCTCGTGCGGCCTCGTGCAGCGCGGTAGCGCGGTCGTCAGCCGATTGACCGATTCCTATGAACGACTCCGTCATCCCCATAGCCCTGAACGTGAACGGCCGACGCATGACCCTCGACGTGTGTCCTCACCACACGCTGCTCGAGACGCTTCGGGATCGGGCGGGGCTGACCGGGACCAAGGAATGCTGCAGCGAGGGAGAGTGCGGCGCGTGCACGGTGCTGTTGAACGGCCGCGCGGTGACGTCGTGCCTGGTGCTCGCGCCCGAGGCGGCTGATGCGGACATCGTCACGATTGAGGGGCTCGCGGCCGGCGGCCAGCTCGATCCGCTGCAGCGGGCATTCATCGAGAGCGGCGCCGTGCAGTGCGGGTTCTGCATTCCCGGCATGATCATGGCGGCGAAATCGCTGTTGATGGCCAATCCGCAACCGACCGACGACGAGATCAAGGAAGGCCTCGCCGGCAATCTGTGCCGGTGCGGCGGCTACAGCCGGATCATCGAGGCCGTCCGCGCCGCGGCGGAGTCGGCGCGCGGATGACGGAAGACTGGATCGGCCGGTCGATCCCGCGCGTCGGCGGCATCGAGCGGGTGACTGGCGCCCAGCGCTATGTCGCGGACCTGCATCTGGACAACGCGCTGCAGGTCAAACTCGTTCACCTTGGCTGCGCCAGGGCACGCATCAGGAGCATCGACGCGACCGCGGCCGCCGCTGTCGACGGCGTGCGGAGCGTGATGACCGCTGCCGAGCTGCCGCAGCCGGTTCCGCGATACGGACCGGCGTACAACGATCGACCGGTGCTCGCGGTTGGCGAGACGAAGTTCTCGGGCGAGCCGGTCGCGGCGGTAGCCGCGGAAACCATCGATGCGGCCGTGCTGGCCGCGTCCCTCGTCAGGATCGAGTACGAGGAGCTGCCCGCCGTTCTCACGATCGATCAGGCGCTCGATCCGGCGTCTCCTCTCGTTCAGGATCCCTCGCTCCGCGGGACAGACACGCTGGCACGAACCAACGTCCTGCGCGAATGGCAGTTCGGCTGGGGCGATCCGGCTGCCGCCGCCGCCGATTGCGTCATCGAGAACGACTACACGTTCCCGATGGTCACCCACTTCGCGATCGAGCCTCATGCTTTCATGGCGGCGCCCGATCCCGAGGGCATCACCATCTGGAGTCCGATTCAGCATCCCTACGTGCTGCAGCGCGTCGTCGCATCGGCGCTGGAGTGGCCGGTGTCGCGGGTGCGCATCATCTCGCCGGATCCCGGCGGCGGCTTCGGCGGAAAAGGCTGGCCGAAGGTCGAGCCGCTGATGGCCTATCTCGCGCTTCGCACCGGCAGGCCCGTGCGGCTCGTGCTGACACTCGAGGAGACGTTTCAGGCGGTCCGCCGCACCTCCGCGCGGACACATGTGCGCACCGGTTTCGATCGAGATGGCCGGATTGTCTTTCAGGACATCGATGCCGACTTCCTGATCGGCGCGTACGCCGACATCGGTGTGCGCGTCGTCAGCAAGGCCAGTTACGCGGCGTGCGGGCCGTACCGGACGCCGCACGCCCGCATCAAGGCCAGGGCATTGCTCTCGCACACGACGCCGAGCACGGCGTTCCGCGGGTTCGGTACGCCGCAGGCGTCCTGGGCCGTCGAGTCACAACTGAACGCCGGCGCCGCTGCGCTCGGCCTCGACCCGCTCGAAATCCGCCGCCGCAACGTGCCGGCGCGCGGCGAAGCGTTCATCCCGAGCGACACGCCCGCGGACGGCGACTGGGCTGGCGCGCTCGACCGGGCGGCCGCGGAAATCCGCTGGCTCGAGCCGCTGCCGGTCAATCGCGGGCGCGGGATTTCGCTCGGCCTCAAGAGCTCGTCGACCGCATCCGCATCCTTCGCCGTCGTGCGCCTGCACTTCGATGGCAGCGCGTCCGTACTCTCTGGGACGTCGGACATGGGACAGGGGGCGCGGACGGTCCTCAAACAGGTTGCCGCCGAGGAGCTCGGCATGTCGCCGGATCGCATCGCAATGGTCATGGGGGACACTGCGGTCGTGCCGTTCGACTCGTCCACGTCCGCCAGCCGATCCACGGTGTTCATGGGCAACGCCGTGGTGAAGGCGTGCCGCGACATCAAGAACAAGCTGCGCCAGATGGCCGCCCGGACGTTCGCCGTCGGCGAAGAGGCGGTCGTGGTCGCTGCCGGACATGTGAGGGTTGGTGACCGCGAGCTGTCGTATGAGCAGCTCCTGGCGGCGCATTTCGGCCCTCCACGCGGCGAAGTCATCGGCGTTGGCGAAGAAGCGAATGCCTACGATCCGTCGCATCCGCTCGGAGGCAAGCCCGCATTCTGGGAGCTGATGTGCGCCGCGGCGGACGTCGAGGTGGATCCCGAGACGGGGATGGTGCGGCTGCTCAATCTCGTGCTGGTCAGCGACATCGGCCGGGCCCTGAATCCGCAGCAGGTCGAGGCGCAGGATGAGGGCGCGGCCGTGATGGGGCTGGGGCACACGTTCATGGAGCAGCTGCTGCTCGACGAGCACGGCCGCATCCGCAACCTCGGCGCCCTCGACTATCGCATCCCGACGATTCAGGACGCGCCCGGATCCTTCCGCTCGATCCTGATCGAGAACAGCGACGGTCCGGGCCCCTTCGGCGCCAAGGGTGCGGGCGAAGGAGGCATACTCGCCGTCGCTGCCGCGGTCGGCGCGGCGGTGAATCAGGCCGCCGGCGTCAGCCTGCGCGACCTGCCATTGACGCCGGAGAGAATCTGGCGCGCAATCAGGGAGCGCTCGCGGTGAATCGTCGCCGCGAGCAGGAACTCGGGACTCGGGGCTCGGGACTGGGGATTCGGGAAGGTGGGCGGGTGGATCTCGGGCCGCCATCTTTCTCTCGGTCTGCGTCGAGGTCCGCGGTGATCCGCAACTGGTGAAAGGATCTGCGAGTAGCCGCGACTCGTCAAAGGAGAGTTCGAGCAGATGCAGCTGGAAGGCAAGGTTGCGCTGGTCACGGGGGCGTCTCGGGGTATCGGCCGCGCCGTGGCCGTCGCGCTCGGCGATGCCGGCTGCGACATTGTGGTGAGCTATCGCGCGTCGGAAGACGAGGCTCAGGAAGTGGTGTCGCGGATCGCATCGAAAGGCCGGCGGGCGCGCTCAGTTCAGGCGGACCTGGCGAGTCCGGACGGTGTGGCAAGGCTCGCGGAGCGAGCGCTGTCGGCGCTCGGGGGGATCGACATTCTCGTCAACAACGCGGGCATCAATCCGCGCTTCCCGCTCGACGCCATCACGCCGGATGATTGGAACCAGGTCCTGGCCGTCAACCTGACCGCGCCGTTTCTGCTGACGCAGTTGATCCTCCCGGGCATGCGGGCGCGGCGCTGGGGGCGGATCATCATGCTCTCGTCGATCGCCGCGCAGACGGGAGGCGTGATCGGACCGCACTACGCCGCCAGCAAAGCCGGACTGCACGGTCTCGCGCACAGCTACGCCAACCTGCTGGCGAATGAAGGGATCACCGCGAACGTGGTGGCGCCGGCGCTGATCGATACCGACATGATCAGAAACAATCCCGCGATCACCCCGGATCTGCTGCCGGTCAAGCGGTTTGGGACAGCTGACGAAGTCGCCGAAGTCGTCGTGATGCTGACGGCGAACGGCTACATCACCGGACAGACAATCAACGTCAACGGCGGCTGGTAATGAGCTGACGCGGGGACGATCAGAGGGAGTCAGATCTCTGAAATTCGACATTTTGAAATGTTGAATTACAAGATCCGACCCCTGTTTTAGATCGCCTCAGCGCGGTCTTCAGCAGGATCCATCACAATAGGTCCACGTGAGGGTTCGCTGAGACTGTCCTGTCTGCCGGTTTCGCTCTATCCAGATCTGAAATCGGGCCGGCTCACACTGGGTGACTGGTTCCGTACCGCGGCGCGTCTCAACCTCGATGGCGCCGATCTCAGTGTCGCGCACGTCACCAGCCGCGTGCCTGCATACCTCGATCAGCTTCGCGCTGAAGCCGCCGATGCCGGCGTGAAAATCCCCGTTCTTGTCACCTATTCCGATTTCACGCATCCCTCGTCCGCCTATCGCGCGAAAGAGGCTGACGACGTGCGGGCGTGGATCGAGGCCGGCGCTCGTCTGGGTGTGGAGTTCCTTCGCCTGACTGCTGGTCAGGCGCATCCCGGCGTTCGAGAGGACGAGGGACTCGACTGGGCCGTCGAAGGGCTGACCGCGTGTGTCGCCGACGCGGCAGCGGCCGGTGTGCGTCTGCTCTACGAGAACCACACACGCGGGTCGGTGTGGCAGTTCAACGACTTCACGCAGCCGGCAGCGCGCTTCCTCGAGATCGCGCGGCGCACGAAAGGCACCGGCCTGGAAGTGCTCTTCGATACCGCTAACTGCCTCGCGCTTGGTGACGATCCCGAAGCCGTGCTGATGGAGGTCATCGATCGCGTCGGCGCGATTCACGTCAGCGATATCCGCCAGCGCGGCAGGTTCGAGCCGACGACGATCGGAACCGGCATTGCGCCGCTGGCGCCGCTCCTCGCTCGCATGAGAGCGAACGGCTTCGATGCCTGGATCATCATCGAGGAGGCAAGCCGGACGGGGCCCGACGGGTTTCAGCGGGCGATCGATGCCGTGGACCGGTTATGGATCGACGCTGGTGGCAAACCGCGATCTCACGTGTAATAGCAAGCTAGTAGAGCCCAGTCCCGAATCCCGAGCCCCGTTACTCTTCCCGCAACGCCCTCATCGGATCGACGGACGCGGCGCGCGCCGCGGGCACGACACAGGCGACGAGCGCGGCGCCGAGCAGCGTGGCGATGACCAGCACGAACGCCCCCGGTTCCATGTCATCGATGCCGGGGACTATTCCGCGCATCGAGCGGACGGCGTAGAACGCCCCGAGCGAGCCGAACACCGTGCCGATGGCCGCGGTGATCATGCCTTCGCTGACGACGTGGCGGAGGATCCGGGCACGACCCGCGCCGAGCGCCATCCGCAGTCCGATCTCGTGCGTCCGCTGCGCGACCACGCACGACATTACGCCGTAGATGCCGATCGCCGCCAGGAGCAGCCCCACCAGTCCAAAGCTCCCGAACAGCACCGTGTTGAAGCGATCGCGCACCAGCGACTCGGCGACGACCTGCTCCATCGTTTTCACGTCGGCCATCGGCAGGTCCGGATCCATCGACTGGACGATCGCCGCGATGCCCTGGTGCACGCTCGCCGGCTCGACCGCGGTACGAACGGCCATGCGCGTCGAAGGCCAGGGGCTCTGCCAGAACGGGACGTTGATCTCCGGGAACCCCTCACTGGCGGGTCCCTGGCTGCGGACGTCGGCATAGACGCCGACGATCTGCCAGACCGCCGGGGTGGCGGGCTTCGCGGCGCCCGCGGCGACTCGATGGAACAGCAGCCGTTCGTTCAGCGGATCCACGCCTGGCAGGTAGCGGTTGACGAACGTTTCGTTGACGATCGCTACCGGAACGTGGCCTTCGCGATCCTGCTCCGAAAACACGCGGCCGCGCGTGATCCGGATGTCGAACGTGTTGAAGTACTCCGGGCTGACCATGCTGAAGCCCGCGAATCGGCCTTCTGATGGAGCGGCGCTGGGTCTGCCTTCGATCTCGAAGCGCATACCTCCCCACTGTCCGAGGACGGGCATGCCGGTCGAGACCGATGCCGACAGCACGCCGGGCACCGCCTGGACGCGGTCGATCAGCTGGCGATAGAAGGCGGTGTTCTCGGCTCCATCGCTGAACCGGTCGATGGCCATCGGCAGGGAGAAGGTGAGCAGATGATCGGTGCGGAATCCAAGGTCGCGGTTGGCGAGCGTGAGCAGGCTGCGGATCGCGACGCCGCCGCCAGCGAGCAGCGTCAGCGCGAGCGCGAATTCCGTGACCACGAGCGCCCGGCGCAGGCGATGGCCGCGGCCGGTGAGCGTGCGTCCTGTCTCTTTGAGCGTGTCGTTGGCATTCGCGCGCGCCGCCTGCCACGCGGGCGCCGAGCCGAACAGGATGCCGGCAAATGCGCAGGCGCCGAGCGTGAACAGCAGGACCGGAACGTTCAACCGGACGTCGGCTTCGGTCGGCAGCATGTAGGGCGGCATCAGCGCGATCACGATCTGGAGCAGGCCCGACGCGAGCGCCACACCGAGCGCGCCCCCGGCAATGGCGAGCACGAGGCTTTCGATCAGCAGCTGCCGCACGATCTGCACGCGCGAGGCGCCGAGCGACGACCGAACCGCCAGCTCGCGCAGCCGCGAAGTGCCGCGCGCCAGCAAAAGATTGGCGACGTTGGCGCAGGCAATCAGGAGGACGAAAGCGACCGCGCCGAGCAGCAGCCACAGGCCGCGCTTCGTGTCCCTGCTGAGAAAATTGTTGCGGAACGGCTCGACGCTGGCGCTCCAGGCGTTCGCGTCGGAAGCTGGCTTCGCGACCGTCTGGTTGAGCACGGCAAGGTTGGCATTCGCCTGCTCGATCGTGACGCCGGGCTTGAGACGCCCCATGACCAGCAGCGCGCCGTACTCGCGGCGCAGATCGTCCGCGGTGAAGGACAGCGGCACCCACAGCTGATTCATGTTCGTGTCGGCGGGTCCGTCGCCGAGCACGCCGACGACCGTGTAGGGCCGCCGATCGATGCGAATCTGGCGGCCGATGATCGCCGGGTCGCTGCCGAACCGCTCACGCCAGATCCGGTGGGTCACGATCACCACCTGGTCCCGGCCAGGCGTGCCTTCCTCCGCCAGGAAGTCACGGCCGAGCGCGAGCGGGTGGCCATAGCCGAGCATCGGCAGAAAGCCTGGGGTCGCAGGGCCGACCCCGAGCTGCTCGGGCCGCGTCCCGATCGAAACGCTCGCGGTGCGGCCGGTCCAGGCGTTCAAATCCTCGAACACGGTGGCGTGCTGCTTCCACGCGGTGAACCGGCGCGCGCTGACCATCTCGCGGCTCGCCTCGAACCGCGACCACGCCATGACGAGCCGGTCGGCATCGCGGTACGGCAGGGGTTCGAAGAAGGTCGCGTAGATGACGCTGAAAATGGCCGTGTTGGCCGCGATACCGAGGGCGAGGGTGAGAACCGCGACCGCCGTGAATCCCGGAGTCTTCCACAGCAGCCGGAGCCCGACCTTTGCGTCCCGCATCACGTTGTCCATGCGACTTCCTCGTTACCGTTACATTGGAATGAGATCCGCCCGGGGACCGATGCTTCCGAAAGTGCGGATGGCAACTTAGACGACTGAGGCTCGGTTCCAGTTTAGAGCCGGCGTCGAAAAAGGGGTCGGATCTTGTAGTTCAACATGGAGCCGCGATCTCCTCGGCCGGCGGCGTCGTTGCCCGGAACGCGGCCGGCGTGTAGAGCGGCTCGAACTCGCTGAATGCCGCCCGGAGCACCTCCGCGATCTCCCGGGAAACGGCGGGCGATGCACGTTCGATCAGCATGCTGCGCTCCTCCTTCAGCGCAGCCGCGATCGATACATTACGTCGGGAGCCAGCTTGGTGGACCAGAAATGGTCACAGTGCTACACTTGGCGCGCGTCGACGGAGAACGATATGCGACCAACCCGCAGAGAGGCGTTCGCGGCAGCATTGGGGCTGGCTGCGGTGCCGCGAGCGATCCCGTTTCAGGGACCGTCGCAAAAGCCCGGAACGGGACAGCCCGCCGACAGCACTCCCCTCACCCTGTCGGACTTCGACCCGATCGCGAAGATGCGGATGTCGCACATCGCCTACGAGTACGTGGCGGGTGGCGCCGGCGACGAAATCACGCTCCGCGAGAACCAGGCGGCGTTCGATCGGATGCGGCTCCAGCCTCGCGTGCTGGTCGATGTCTCCCGACTCGATACGCGCACGACTCTGTTCGGCCAGGCGCTCGACTTTCCGATACTGCTCGCGCCGACCGCGTATCACCGCCTGGTGCATCCCGAGGGAGAGATTGCGACTGTTCGTGGCGCCTGCGCGGCCGGCGCCTTGCTCGTGGCGAGCACATCGGCGACCACGAGCATCGAGGACATGGCGAAAGCAGCCCGGGCGTGGATCGCGCAAGCCAAGTCATCGGGACAGACAGAGCCGAAGGCGCTGCCGTTGTGGTTTCAGCTCTACGTCAACCGGGATCGAGGGTTCACCCGCGACCTCGTGCAGCGGGCGGAATCGGCCGGCTGCGGCGCGTTGTGCGTCACGGTCGACTCGCCCGTTCTGGGATTGCGCCATCGCGAGACGCGTGCCGGATTCACGCTGCCGCCCGGCGTCGAGCGATCCAACCTCAAAGGGCTGGAGACCGCAACCGGCTCGCAGCGGCCCGGCGAGCGGGCGATCTACAGCGCCCTGCTCGACCCGTCGTTGACGTGGAAGGACATCGAGTGGCTGCGCGGCATCTCGCGCCTGCCGGTCTTGATCAAGGGCGTCCTGAACCCGGACGATGCCGCGAAGGGAGCAGCGGCGGGAGTCGGCATCATCGTCTCGAACCACGGCGCGCGAAATCTGGACACCGCTCCGGCAACCATCGAAGCCCTGCCACGCGTGGCCGATGCCGTTGCGGGGCGGGTACCGATCCTCATGGATGGCGGCGTGCGGCGCGGCGGTGATGTGCTGAAGGCAATCGCGTCCGGCGCCTCCGCCGTGCTGATCGGCAGGCCCTACCTCTACGCGCTCGGCGGGTTCGGAGCGGACGGGGTTACCAAAGTCGTCGAGATCCTGCGGCGGGAATTCGAGATGGCCATGGCCCTCACGGGCCGGCGCACGCTGTCGGAGATCGACCGCACCGTCCTCTGGCGCTGACCAACCGTCCCGGCGTTTCCTCCGTCTAAGCCTCTGTCCATGTATATACAGAGTCGTATATACATGGGCCGCTTGGCGAACATGGGCACACCCGATCTTCCATCGCACTGGTTCCAGATCCTTCTGACCCTCGCCGATCAGGATCGGCACGGCCTGGCCATCACGAAGGATGTGTTCGATCGCACCGAAGGGCGCATGCACCTCTGGCCCGGCAAGCTGTACGGGGCGCTCAAGCAGATGTGCGATCGCGGTCTGATCGACGAGATCGACGCGCCGCGCGGGTTCGCCTCCGGCGGCGGCCGTCCGCGCTTCTACCGCATCACGGCGCTCGGCCGTCGAGCCTGCGCCGCCGAGGCGGCCGCGTCTGGCACGCTTCGTCGACGTCGCGCGATCGAAGCGGCTGATCAAACGCCCCGGGACGACCTGACATGCGCGCGATCTACCGCCTCCTGCTCTATCTCGCGCCCGCATCGGTCAGGCGGCGATACGCCGCCGACATGCAGGCGCTCTTCCTGGAATGCCTCGCCAGGGAACGGCATCGGCGCGGCCGCACGGGATACGTCCTCGCCTGCGCGCACGCGATCGCCGATGGCGCGCAGTTCATCATCCGCAGTCACTGGCAACAGTTCCGATCGCGTCCGCTCGAATCACGCGATCGCCAATCGAGGAGAACGTCCGTGGTGGCACACGACATCCGGGGCACGTTGCGTCTGATGAAAGCGCAGCCGGTTCTTTCGACGGCCATCGTCGCCATGCTCGCCCTGGGCATCGGCGCAACGACGGCGATCTTCAGCGTCGTCTACGGCGTCCTGCTGAAGCCGTTGCCGTTTCCCGAGCCCGAGCGGATCGTGCAGGTATGGGGAACGCTGCCTTCGCGCGGCTGGAACAGAGCTTCATTGACTGAAGCAAACTTCTGGGATCTTCACGATCGCAACCGGACGTTCGAGTCCTTTGGCATGCTCGGGTACGGCAGCTTCAGCCTGACCGGATTCGAGGTGCCCGAGCGGCTCGCCGGCGCGCGCGTCACCACGGAGTTCTTCCGCAGCCTGGGCGTGACGTGCGTCGTCGGACGGCTGTTCGAACCGGGCGAAGACGAACCGGGACGTGGAGAGGGGCTCGTGCTGCTCTCGCACCGCTTCTGGTCGCGCCGTTTCGACGGTGACAGGAACGTCGTCGGGCGATCGATCACGCTCGACCGGCCCCGTTCAATCGTCGGCGTTCTGCCACCTGGAACGCCATGGCTCGACGAGGCCGACGTTTTCGTACCGTTCATCCGCCGGCCGAACGCCAACCGCGGCAGCTTCGAATACATGGGCGTCGGCAGGATCAAGGCCGGTGTCTCTGCCGATGCCGCGCTCGCCGATCTCATGACAATCTCGAAAGACTTGGAGCTCGCCTACCCGAAGGAGAACACCGGGCTGCAGGTGGTCCTGGCCCCGTCGAGGGCGTGGATCGCGACCGATCAGCTGCGCCGCACGTTGTGGATTCTGCTCGGCTCGGTCGGGCTGCTCCTCTTGATCGCCTGCCTCAACGTCACGAATCTGCTGCTCGTGCGCGCGTCGGCGCGGACGCGCGAGAACGCCGTGCGGAGCGCGCTCGGCGCGAGCCGGTCCGACCTCGTACGTGAGCGGTTGATCGAATCGCTGGTCTACAGTGCGCTCGGCACCGTCCTCGGGTGGTTCATGGCGTCATGGATGGTGACTGGCCTGCAAAGGCTTCCAGTTGGCACCATTCCCCGGCTCGGCGAGGTGACGCTCAATGGATGGGTACTCGCCTTTGCGGCCGCTGCGGCGCTCGCGGTCGGTCTGCTCACCGGGCTGATCCCCGCATGGCGCACACCGGTCGGTGATGTCGCGAACGCGCTCAGGCACGGCGCGCGAGGCTCGGCCGGCGATCGCAGTCAGAGCCGCCTGCGCAACCTGTTCGTGACGGTGGAAGTCGCGATCGCGTTGGTGCTGCTGGTTGGAGCCGGCCTGCTCGTACGGAGCCTCATCGGCGTGCTGTCCGTCGAGCGCGGATTCCAGACCGACAACCGGCTGTTCGCCACCATCAGCGTCCCGGCCTCGTACGGCGACGACAAGCTGACGAGAACGAACGACGAACTGTTACGCCGCCTGGGTTCGCACGGCGAAATCGCCTCGGTCGCCGCCGTCAGTTCCCGGCCGCTGTCGCCGGGCAGCACGGGAATGGGCATCGCGGCCGCCGACAAGTCCGATCCTCCGGACGGTGCCGTGCCCTGGGCTTCGTGGCGCATCGTGACACCCGACTATTTCAAGACGGTCGGGGTGCCGCTCGTCGCCGGCCGCGCCTTCACCGACCAGGACATCATCGCCAAGCCCTGGAAGGTGGTGATCAGCAGGCGGACAGCGGACCTTCTCTGGCCGGATGAGAATCCCATCGGCCGCACCGCAATCCTCTGGAAAGGTCAGAACAACTCCCGCGGCGAAGTCATCGGCGTCGTCGGCAACATGCGGGAGCGCGGACTCGACGGTGAACCTACACTCGCGGTCTATTTTCCTGCCGGCGGCGCGATGAACCGGACGACGTTGCAGCTGGTGCTGCACACGAAGGGGCGGTCACAGGATGTGATTCCCGCGATGCGTACGATCGTGGCCGCCGTCGATCCGAACCTGCCGATCTCGAACATCCGCACGTTCGACGAAGTCGTCAATGCCTCGGTCGCGACCAGACGCATGACGATGTGGCTGCTGGCGACGTTCGCGGGACTGGCGCTCGTGCTCGCCCTTGCCGGTGTTTACGGCGTGCTGGCGTATTCGGTCACGCGGCGAACCTCGGAAATCGGCGTCAGGCTGGCGCTGGGCGCGGAACACCGGACAGTCCTGCGATCGGTCGTCGCGCAGGGAATGCGTCCGGTACTGATCGGCGCCGGGCTCGGCCTCGCCGTCGCGATTGCGACATCGAGGTTGATGGCGAACCTGCTGTTCGAGGTCCAGCCGCGCGATCCGGCGACCTATGGCGCAGTCGCGGCGACCGTGTTGATCGTCGCCTTGCTGGCCTGTTACATCCCGGCGCGCCGTGTGCTCAGGGTTGATCCCGCCATCGCGCTGCGCGCGGAGTAAAGGCGCGAACGCATCAACTCCCAACTTCCAACTCCCAACTTCCAAAGCGATCCGATCGCACCATGGGGTGAAATCGCGCCGACATCTCCAATCGCTTGCGACTTCCGCCCGGATCGTGCGATCCGATTCCTTTGGGAGTTGGGAGTTGGAGGTTGGGAGTTGACGAATGATTCAGTATCCAGCCTTCTTGTCGACGACGTTCATCAGCGGCGCGCCGGCTGCGTATCGGCGCACGTTCTCCGCATAGAGATCGATGAGCCGGATCTGCCGATCGGGGCTCCAACCGGAGGTGTGGGCGGTCATCACCACGTTCCGGCAATCGAAGATCGGGTGATCCGACGGCGGCGGCTCCTGTGGGAAGACGTCGAGTCCCGCGCCGGCAATCCACCCCTCCTTGAGCGCCTGGACCAGGGCCATGTCGTCGAACAGCCTGCCGCGCGACAGCGCCAGGAAGTACGCCGTCTTCTTCATGCTGCGGAAGACCTTTTCGTTGAACATCCGCTCGGTCACCGGCGTGTGCGGCGCGGCGGCCACGAGCACGTCCACCTGCGGCACCATCGTCATGAACCAGGATGGATCGCGGAGCTCCGCGACATATTCGGGCTTCGGCACGGCGCGGGCGTCGGTGCCCACGATCTTCATGTCGAACCCGTGATGGGCCCGGCGCGCGAGGGAGCTGCCGATGCCACCCATCCCGACAATCCCCATCGTCCTGCCGGCGAGCTCGACGTGGTCCGCGGATTTCACCGTGCCGACCGGCTTCATCTGCCGTTTGGCGAACTGCGGCATGTAGTGCGTCGTGATGCCGCGGGTGAGGCAGAGCAGAAGGCCCATCGCGGTCTCGGTGATCGCCGGCGCGAAGATTCTCGCGGTGTTGGTCAGCGCGATCGGGCTGGCCATGAATTCCTTGTCGAGCGTCTCGACACCGGCCGCTCCCGTCTGCACCCAGCGCACCTTCGACGCCGACGCGAGATCCGCGCCGGTGAGATTGCCGAGCACGACTTCCGCTTCCGGCAGCCGCTGCCGGAATTCGGCCGGCGTCTTCGCGACGATCAATTCGACGTTCGGGGCCGCGCCCTTGATCTTCTCGATCTCGTGCGCCTCGAATGCCGTGGACGTGAGGATGCGGATCGGGTCCGAGGAGATGCGGGGCGGCGGTTGCGCCGGTTCGGTCGAGATGACCGGCTGACGCGTCTGCGTCTGCACGGACGCTGTCGGCGGCGGCGACGGTACCCGAAGCCAGAAAGTCCCGCCGGGAGAGATGATTGTCTGACATGGCCCGGAACCTTAGCACGAAAGCCCAGGCCGGGATCCCAGGCTGTCGGCCGTGTACCCCGGTGTTCCGGGAGCTGCTAATGAACGTCGTACCGCGAGCGGCTCGGGGTCTCAGGCGGAGCGGCGACGGGCCGTCGTGGACTGCCGGCGGGCCCGGCACCTCACTGAATCCGTCGAGCAGATCCTCGAAGACCTTCCGATCGTACCTGGAGCCCGTCGCCCAGGCGATCACCTGGTGAAAGGCACGATCGCCCGCGACAGTGGTGTGGAGATAGGTGACGCACGTGCGCTCGTGAAAGCCCTCGATCTGGTACTGGACGGCGGGGAACCCGCCGACCTGGGTCGACTGCGGGCCCTCGAAGCGCAGCACCTGGAGCGAGCCGATCAGGCGGTCGAGCGTGAGCCGCGCGTGCTCGCCGACATCGAGGAACTCGTCGAAATCCTCCCGGGATTCGCTGATGACGACCAGATAGCGATGGCCGAGCGGGTCGGTCGCCTGGAGCGCCGCACCCTCGTTGAGGAGCGTCGCCGGCTTCCATCGGGGCAGCAGCCGGACTTGCGCGTAGTTGCACTCGGCGTCCTTCAGCACGCCGCCCGGCGGCGTCTTGAACGACGCGACGAACCGCAGCGCCGGCCACCACCGAAATAGCAGCGTACCAGCGATAAGTGTGATCAGCAGGAGCACAAGGTCCATAGAGGTGCGATGTTTTTTGGGAGTGACACCGCCCGCTATGCCATCGGCATGCCGCACTTCAACAGGTTCAAAAGTTCAAGGGTTCAAAAGGTTCACGGGTTCGGGTTCAGCGGTTCACAGGTTCAGGTTCAAGGGTTCCAAGGTTCAGGCGTTCACCCTGAACTCTTGAACCCGAACTTTGAACTACTGAACCCTTGAACACCGACCTTTGAACCCTTGAACCCGCCAGCGTCAGACACCAGCCTCCCGCTGGCGACAATCGCATAGAGCGCCGGTACGAACAGCGCGAGGTGGAGCGTGTTCATCGGCACCGGCGAGATCATGCGCGCCCATGTCAACAGCACGGCGCCGGCGATCAACGCGGCAAAGGCGAGACCGCGGTCGCTCGAGGCGGCAATCGCGGCCGGCGGCAGGAGGATCCCGGCGACGATCAGCGCCAGGGGGAAGCCGCCTGCCACGAACGCGTTCGAGTCCCAGGCCTGCAGGAACCCGATCGCGAGTGCTCCGCCTGCCCACAGCATCCGGTTCGCGACCAACTGCTTCACCATGTCATCCTCCCCGGCGCGCCTGGCGCCTATCGAGGCCACGATGCGCCCGGCCGGCAGCCTGAGGCCGCGTGAACAGGACGAACGGTCAATTTGATGCGATGAGCGGATGTTTCAACAGATCCTTCGTGCCCTTCGTGACGTCGTGCCTTCGTGCGGCGCGAAGCGCAACTCGTTTTTCTCAGCAGCTGGAGGTTGGGAGTTCACTGCCGCGCCTTCCCTTGCCCAGCTAGCGCTCGAGCGCGCGCCGCACGTCGCCCGCGCGGCGGCGGCTGACATGGATTGCGGCGCCGCCGGTGACCTCGAGCGTGGCTGACCCATCTCCGTTCCCCGTGATGCGTACGACATGGGCGGTGTTGACGAGATCCGCACGGCTCACGCGGAGGAACTGCGCTCCGAGGCGGAGCTCGAGATCCGCGAGGGTGTAGTCGACGATCGGCGTCGAAGCCGGGGTGTGGGCATAGACGACGCCGTCGCCCGCCGAGAACCGGATGATGTCCCGTACCGGCGTCAGCCGGTGCCCGGCCCCCTGCCGCACGAGCAGGCGTCCCGGGCGTGCTGGTTGATAGCCGACGGCGGTGCCGAGGTGCGCGAGCGAGGACGCGTCCCAGGTGGCCGTGGCGCGAAGTGACGCGAGTCGCGCGCGCGCGCGTTCGATAGCTTGTGCGAGCCGATCCTTGCGAACCGGCTTGACGACATAGTCAATTGCCTCGTGCTCGAATGCCTGCAGCGCGTGCTCGCGGTAGGCGGTCTGAAAGATGATCAGCGGCCGCGGCGACCCGAGATGCCGGGCCACGTCGAACCCGTCGACTTCGGGCATCGCGATGTCGAGCAGGATCACATCCGGCCGCAGCGTCCGCACGAGATCGAGCGCGGTCATGCCGTTGTCCGCCTCGCCGGCGATCTCCACATCGTCCCCGGCAATCTCCTCGAGCAGCGACGCGAGGCGCCGTCGGGCCGCGGCTTCGTCGTCTACGATGAGGATCCGCATGGGTCACGACTACTGTGCGGGGATGGTGACGGTCACGGTGGCGCCGTCAGTCCTCGAGTCGGTCTCGACAGACGCGCGGTCGCCATAGAGGGTCTGCAGCCGCTGACGCAGGTTGCCGAGTCCGGTGCCCTCGCGCCAGGCCGGCGGAAACCCGATTCCATCGTCGTCCACCCGGAGCACGGTCACGTGCTCCTTCGCGAGCACGCTGATATGAACGCGTCCGCCTTCGAGGCGCCCGCCGAGGCCATGGCGCAGCGCGTTCTCGACCAGCGGCTGCAGCAGCAGCGGCGGCAGCGGGCGCAACGTCGCAGTGTCCGACACGTCCCACACCACTTCGAGTCGGTGCTGCCAGCGTTCCTGTTCGAGGGCGAGATACGAGCGGACGTAGTCGAGCTCTTCCTGCACGGTACCGGTCGTGGCCGCCGATCGGTCGATGGTGCTGCGCAGGACGTCGGACAGGTTCTCGACGACGCGCTCCGCAGCCGGCGGGTTCGATCGCACGAGCGCCGCCACGGTATTGAGCGCGTTGAAGAGAAAGTGCGGATTCAACCGCGCCTGCAGGGCCGCGAGCTGCGCGGCGGCCGCCTCGCTTCGGGCTTGCGCCGCGGCTGCGGCGTGAGTCGCGGCATGCTGAAACAAGGTCTGCGCCGAGTGCATGACGGTCCGCGCCGCGAGGAGCATCAGGGCGCCGTAAATCACGACGCCGGCGATGGCAAACGGCAGCTCCGCGCCCAGCATGCCGCGCAATGACATGAGGAGCGCGGCGCCGCCCAGGGCCACCCCCGCGCCAAAACCGATCGCCGGCAGCGCGAGCAACACCCGGCGCACGGCTTCCTCCTGGTGCGACGGCCCTCTGCGGCCCGGCGAATCCTGCATCGTCAGGTTCAGCATGTGGGCAAACCCGAGCAGCGCCACGCCGCTGGCGCCGAGCAGCGCGCTCAGAAACTCCGCCACGCCGCCGGCGCCCCGCGCGTTCCTGCTGTCCCAGATCTGCAGCGCGACCATCACGATCCAGAAGACCACGATCCACCGCATCTGCCTCCGCACCTCCGGCCGCGCGCCGGCGATCGCCTCGCGGATGATCGGCCACATGGAGGAGGACGATATCGCAAGCAGGGCGATGGTCAAGAGCGCGACGGCCGGGGTGGCGCTCGGGTGCTGAAAACCCGAGCGTAGAATGACTACGGGAGTGCCGCGGATGAAAGAGACCTTCCAGGAATACACGGCAAGGATGCTGTCGCTGGCCGAAGGGAGCGATCCACTCACGATGCTGGCAGCCACGCCGGCGCGCATCGGCGCGTTGCTCGCGGGATGCACGCCGGACGACCTGCGCTGGACGCCGACCGCCGGCCGATGGTCGATCGCGGAGATCGTGCTGCATCTGGCTGACGTCGAGATCGTCTTCGCCTACCGCGTCCGGATGATCCTGTCGTCGCCTGGCACGCCGATTCAGGCGTTCGATCAGGCCGCCTTCGTCGACGCCCAGCGCGCCCGGACCAAAGATCCCTTCGAGTCCCTGACGCTGATGACCGCGCTGCGTACGTCGATGGTCAGACTGCTGCGTGGACTGACCGACGAGGAGTTCGACCGATTCGGTATGCACGCGGAGCGCGGAAAAGAAAGCGTGCGCCACATGATGCGCATGCTGGCTGGCCACGATCGCAATCATCTGACGCAGATCGAACGGTTACTCGCCGAGAAGGGTCAAAACAAGTGACAAGGACAAGGCGGAAGTACCACGGGTAACGAAATCCCCGATCCCTGATCCCGATCCCCATCCGGATCAGGGATTCCGGATCGGGATTGGGGATTAGGATTGCGAGACGTTAGACCAATCTTCCGTTCAACGCGTGACAGCGTCAGAACATGCCGATACTTAGCCAGTTTTAGTACTAGATAATCATCGAGATCGTCGGCGTCCTCGGCAACGCCCGCTACCACGAGCTTCGCGGCGACATTCCGCCGCAGACCATGCTGAACCTCGATTCGATGATCGACCGGGTCAGCCGCGTCAACGTCTACGCGCGCACGTCGCAGGACCCGCGGCAGGCCATGCTCCTGATTCCGGCGGCGGTGCGCCGCATCGACCCGAACTTCGTCGTTTCGGGCCTGCGGACGCTCGACGAGCAGATCAACACGCGCATGTCGAACGAGCGGATGCTGTCGTTCCTGTCGGTCGGATTCGCCGCGGTCGCGACCGTGCTCGCGATCGTCGGGCTCCACGGCGTGCTGGTGTTCCAGGTGACGAAGCGCACGCGCGAGATCGGCATCCGGATGGCGCTCGGCGCCAAACGCGGCGTCATCGTCCGGCTCATCGCGAAGGAGATGATCCTGGTGACCTTCGGGGGCCTGGCCGCCGGCATGGTGATCGGATATGCGGGCGGCCGGTACGTCCAGAATCAGCTGTTCGGCCTCGACGCCGACGACCCGCTGGTTTTCGGCGTCACCGTTGCCGCGCTGCTGTCGGCCGCAGTCGCGGCAACGCTGATTCCCGCGCTGCGCGCGTCGCGAATCGATCCGACGCGGGCGCTACGCTACGAGTAAAACCGCGACTGCGTAGTTCAGGGGTTCAAGGGTTCAGCGGTTCACAGGTTCGGGTTCATGGGTTCATGGGTTCAAGGGTCAGGGGATCAAGGGGTCATGGTTCAACGGACGGCAATCGGCGCGACCGTCGATCCGGTGGCCCCCTGGATCTTCAGCGGCTGGACGACGAGCGCGAATTCGTGGATGCCCTTGGCGGCCAGCTCCTCGAGCTTGATGTTCTCCAGCAGATGAATGCCGTTCACGACCAGCATGATTTGGTGAACGGGCAGCGAGAGCTGCGCGTCGGGGTTGGGATTGATCTCGACAGGGGCAGTATCCGCGCCAATCAACATCGGGTTCTGGCGGACGAGCCACTCCGCGGCGGCGATGCCGATTCCCGGATTGCCTCGGGAGTAGCGCGCAGGATCGGTTCGCCACAGGGTGCCCCAGCCGGTGTGGATGATGACGGCGTCACCCGGCTGGATCGCCAGCTTCTGTCTGGCGAGCGCCTGCTCGAGATCCTGCACCGTGATCTCGTAGGCGTCGCCGAGCATCGGCACGTTCTTGAGCGCGGCGACGTCGATCAGCACGCCACGAGTCATCAGGGCGCCGACGTTCTGGATCCCCAGACTCGTGAAGCCGGTTCGACTGGAGATGTCGTCGAGCCGCTTGCAGTTGTAGAGGCCGCTGCCGATGGTCTGGTGACTGAAACCGTCGAATTGCGTACCGACCTGGCCGATTTCCGCCGTGACCAGCTCCTCGTTCGACCCGCGGCGGTTCGACTGCGGGTTCATGACCGTGCGCTTCGTGTCGACGTGAAACCGGCGGCCGGCGAAGAGCGGCATCGATGACGACAGCACGTGTCCGAGCTCGATCACTTCCCCGGTTCGAATCAGCCGCGCCGCGCGCATGACCGTCTCCGGCTTCATGTGATTCGCCGAGCCTCGCTCGTCGCCGGCACCCCACTTCGACGGACAGCGCTCGCTGTCCGCCGGGGGCTTCCACGATTGGCCCGCGGCCTCTCCATGTGACAGCGCCAGGCATACACACAATCCGATGGCGGACAGCTTCATAGGGCTCTCCTCGTAGTCCGGCACAATCGTCCACCTCGCGCGCTCGAGCCGATCGACCCTGCCGCTGACTCTCACAAGAAGAATCCGCGTTGACGGAGGGGGTTCGCCACACCGGCGCGCGCGATCGACGTGCGTCGAGCGATGACTGCCGCGCCTGGATGCACGCGGCGACCGGGTCAGTGTAGATGAGTGCGCACGCTCCCGCCAGGAGCGCGGTTATTGCCGGCGGGGCTCTCGAAACGCTTCGAACCAGTTCTGGTACACGACAATCCCGCTCGTGGCAGACGTCGGATCGATCCTTGGCGACTTCTGGTGGGAACAAGACTTCACCGGGCTCGCGGGACCTCGAATGGTACACTCGCTTCGTGATGCTCGTGATGAAGGAGCTGATGATCGCGAGACAGATCGTTTGTGCCGCGCTCGCCTGTCTCTCGATCGCCTCTCAAGTGTCCGCGCAGTCCGCCCCGCCGGCGCTCACCCAGTCCGCGCGCGACCTGTTGCGTGATCTGATCGCGATCAACACCGCCGAGCCTGAGGGCAGCACGACGCCCGCGGCCGAGCGCGTGGCCGGATTCCTGCGATCGGCGGGCTTTCCCGCTGAAGACGTGCAGGTCATCGGGAGCGACGCGAAGCGCCGCAATCTGGTCGCCCGGCTGCGCGGGCGCGGCGCCGGCAAGCCGGTGCTTTTCCTCGCGCACCTCGACGTCGTGCCCGCGCTCCGCGCCGACTGGACCACCGACCCATATTCGCTCGTCGAAAAAGACGGCTACTACTACGGCCGCGGCACGACCGACGACAAGCAGTTCTGCGCGATCTTCGCGGCGGTGTTCGCGCAGCTCAAACGCGAGGGGTTCGTCCCGAATCGCGACCTCGTCCTGGCGCTGACGGCCGGCGAAGAAACCGGCTACGAGGCTGACACGAACGGCGTCGTGTGGCTGCTGAAGAACCACCGGCCGATGATGGACGTCGACTACGTGATCAACGGTGACGCGGGTGGCGGCAGCATTGCGCCGGACGGGCGTTATCGCGGATTTGGCGTGCAGGCCGGCGAAAAGCTCTATGCGGACTTCTCGCTCGAGGTCACCAACCCCGGCGGCCACAGCTCGCGGCCGGTGAAGGACAACGCCATCTACCGCCTCGCCCGCGCCCTCTCGCGGGTCGAGACGCTGGCGCTGCCCATCCGGGTGACGGAGCTCACGAGGCCGTTCCTGGCGTTTCTTGCCACGGTCGAGTCAGGCGACAAGGCCAGAGATCTCAGGGCAGCCGCCGCAGCCTCTCCAGACGTGTCGGCGCTCGCCCGTCTTGCCGAGACCGATCCGAGCCTGAACGCGCAGCTGCGGACGACCTGTGTGGCCACGCAGTTGAGCGCCGGTCATGCGCCAAACGCGCTGCCGCAGCGGGCCCGCGCCAACGTCAACTGCCGCATTCTTCCGGACGAGCGGGTCGATGACGTCCGTGCCGCGCTCGTCCGCGTGATCGATGATCCCGAAGTGAGCGTCCGCCACGACCAGGGCCAGCAAGTGGCGCCCGCCGTACGCCTCGACCAGGCGGTCATGGATCTGATTGCGAAAGCCGCCGCTGCCGTCTGGCCGGGTGTGCCCGTCATGCCCGTGCTGGAGGTTGGCGGAACCGATGGCTTCTACTTCAGACAGCTTGGCGTGGACGTCTACGGCTTGAATCATTTCGAGCGCGACGAGGACAAGCGCGCGCACGGGAAGGACGAGCGGATCGGCGTCAAACAGTTCGAAGAGGCCGCGCACTTCGGCTACGTGCTGGCGCGGCTCGCCGCGGCGCGCTGACCGGACGGCTCGACAGGCGCGCCAGCGTCATCGCCGTCGCTTCGCTCAGCAGCGCGTCCAGCGTGAGCGCGGGATTGACCAGGTGTTGCTGCGTCGCGCCGACAATGCTGGCCAGGATTGCGTGCGACACGGTCACGCTGTCCACGTCCGATCGAAGCTCCCCGCGCGCCTTCCCCTCGTCGACGATGCCGGCGATGACCCGGGCGGTCTGCTTGAACACCCGCGCGATGCGAGGCGAATAGTCATCGTCTCGTTCGAGGAGCACACACTGGAGAAAGCAGCAGATCTCAGGCTCCTCGCCGAACAGCCGTGAATAGCCCGCGAACAGCTGCCGCAGCCGGTCGGCGGCCGGCGCTGTTCCCGACTCCGGCTGCAGCACTGCCGCCTGCCACCGCGTTCGGATCAGATCGAGAATCGCCTCGAACAGCGCGTCCTTGCTGTCGAAGTGCCAGTACACCGCCCCCTTCGTGATCCCGGCGGCGCTCGCAATCATGTCGACCGACGTGCTGACGAACCCGTGCTTCGCGAACAGGTGAAGACACGACGTCAAGATGGCGTCGCGGGTGACGGCGCTTTGCACGGCCTTTCGGGACGGGCGCTTCACTGCTTAAGAAAACTCCGTCGGTTCAGTGGTTCAGGGGTTCAGGGGTTCAGGGGTTCAGGGTTCAGGGGTTCACAAGTTCGCGTTCACAGGTTCGGGTTCAACGGTTCACCGGTTCGAGGGTTCACCGTCAGGCTCAGTTGTTCAGCACGCCTGCGACCTGAATCAGGGCACCAGAACCCTGAACGCCTGAACCCGAACCACTGAACACCTGAACCTCTGAACCGACATGTCGTTCACGCCGTTGCCACCGTCCGCGCCGCTGCGAACGTTCCGCGCGCGACCGTAATGAGCGCGAGTCCGGCCAGGATGCACAGCGCCCCCGAGATCCAGAAGGCGACGTCGTAGCCGCCGATGAACGAACGGATGGCTCCCGCGCCGAACGCGGCGAGCGACGCGCCCAGCTGATGGCTGGCGCTGATCCAGCCATAGATCACGCCGGTGTTCTCCTGCCCGAACGCTTCGCTGGTGAGCCTCACCGTCGGCGGTACCGTCGCGATCCAGTCCAGACCGTAGAACACCGCGAACACGGCAAGGCCGCCGGCGCCGCTCGCCAGCGTGTATGGCAGGAAAAGGAGCGACACGCCGCGCAGCGAGTAATACGCGAAGAGCAGGTGCCGGCTCGAATACCGATCCGTGAGCCATCCCGATGCCGTCGTCCCGAGGATGTCGAAGATGCCCATGACCGCCAGAAGCTGCGCCGAACGGACCTGCGAGATGCCGTGATCGTGGCAGGCGGCGATCAGGTGCGTCCCGATGAGGCCGTTCGTACTCGCGCCACACACGAAGAACGTGCCGGCGAGGATCCAGAACGCGCGCGACCGGACAGCCAGCGCCAGGGCAGCGAACGGAGCGAGCGCCGGCGACGCCGGCTGTGACTGGTCGGGCTGCCAGCCGTACGGCTGCAGCCCGACGTCTCGCGGCCGATCGCGCATGAAGATCAGCACGATGCCGAACACGAACACGGCCGCGCCGGCGACGACGATTGCGGCGGTGCGCCAACCCTGCCGCTCGGCCAGCGCCGCCAGCATCGGCAGGAAGATCAGCTGACCGGTGGCGTTCGCCGCCGAGAGCGCGCCGAGCACCAGCCCCCGCCGCGCGTCGAACCATCGGGTTGCGATGATGGCTGCCAGGACCATCGAGGTCACGCCGGTGCCGGTCCCGACGCACACGCCCCACAGCAGCGTCATCTGCCACTGGCTCTGCATCTGCGTCGTCAGGCTCACGGACACCGCGAGCAGCGCCACCGCGGCCAGGACGAGGCGCCGGAGCCCCCATCGATCCATCGCGGCCGCGGCAAACGGGCCAATCACACCGAAGAGCGCGATGTTGATCGCGACGGCAGCCGAAATGGCGGTCCGGTTCCAGCCGAACTCGGCCTCGAGCGGCACCATGAGCACGCCGGGTGTGGCGCGGATGCCGGCGGTAACCAGCAGGATGAGGAACGTGACGGCGGCAACGACCCAGGCGTAATGCATCGCGGCTGCCTGGATACTAACCGATTAGTATGTCAGCGGCAATGCGAATCCCCGGCCGCCACGTGAAGCACGTTGGCAGAGCACGTTCGCACCCAGCACGTGGCACGCCAGCACGTTGGCACGTAGCACGTGGCACGCCAGCACGTGGATGATGCGACTACAATCGCCAGGGCCATCCAATGCCTTACTCGCGAACCGCACGGCTCGCCTCCCTGTACCTCATCACGATTGCCGTGGCAGCCGTCGCAGCCGCTTCGAGCAGGCTCGCCGCCCAGGACAAGCCGGGCCGCCGGCTGCAGATCACCACCTACAACATTCATCACGGTGCCGGGAACGACGCCTGCACCTCTCCGCCGGTGACGGTTCCGCCGCAGGCTGAGTGCGCCCTCAATTTGAAGCGAATCGCCGCGACGATCCGGGCCTTCGATTCCGATATCGTGGCGCTGCAGGAAGTCGATCGATTCTGGGCACGGAGCGGTGACGCCGATCAACCCGCTCTGCTCGGCCAGGCGCTCGCGATGCAGACGTGCTACGGACCCAATCTGGATCATCAGCCGGACGACCACGCCAAGGCCGCCCATCAGTACGGAACGTTGATCCTCAGCCGGTATCCGATCGCCAGCTGCAGGAACACGCTGCTGCCGCAGCCGGCGGGCACGGAGCAGCGCGGCCTGACCGAGGCACTCATCACGATCGAGAACACCACGGTGCGCATCTACAACACGCATCTGCACACAACGACCGCGGCCCGCGAGCTTCAGGCGCAGGCCATACCCGGGCTCATCGGAACGCCGGCCGAGCCCGTCGTCCTGGTCGGAGACTTCAACGCCCGTCCCGACGCGCCGGAACTGTCGCCGATCCTCGCCCGCCTGGCGGACGCCTGGCCGATCGGCGGAGCCGGTTCCGGCTTTACCTACCCCGCCGCCCCGGGGACCGATGCCAACCGTCGCATCGACTTCATCTTCGTCTCGCGCGGCAACGTCGAGGTCGTCTCCGCCAGGGTCAGCGTGGACGACGAGACGAGGATGGCGGCAGACCACCTTCCGGTCACGGCTCAGCTCAGGATTCGATGAGGCGTCCCGGCGCGCGCGACTGACCAGGAGAGGGCAGCCAACCGTGTACGCGTGGACCCCGTCCAAGTATCTGTTCGTGCTAGCCTCAGTATTTGAGGACAAGGTCAGCCATCATGAACTTCATGCTGGGAACGCTCGACGTCCTGATTCTCAACGCCCTCGCGGGCGGTCCGTCGCACGGCTACGACGTCGTCGAATGGATTCGCAAGACGACGCATGGCGTGCTCCAGATCGATGACGGGGCGCTTTACACCTCCCTGCACCGGATGGAGGCGCGGGGCTGGCTGGAGCCCGAATGGCGCACATCCCCGAAGGGCCGCCGCGCCAAGTACTACCGGCTGACCTCGGAGGGCCGCAGACAGCTCCGCGCGGGTGAGCGGAGCTGGACGCGATTTGCCGATGCCGTCGCCAAGGTCTTCGCCGCCCGCCAGCGAGCCTGAAATGGAGCCACGCCAGCCGGACGATGCCGTCGACGCCGAGCTCGAATTCCATTTCGCGGAAGCCATGGACGCGCTGGTCGAGCAGGGGTGGACGCCCGAGGCGGCGAGGCTCGAAATCGAGCGGCGATTCGGAGATCGCGCGCACTATCGAGAACAGCTCCACGGCATCAGTCAGCTGAAGCAGCGCAGGAACAGGAGAGCGGCCATGGTGGCCATGGTGGCAATGTGGCAATGCTGGATATGATGCGCGGCCTCTTGCGATGGCCTCGGCTGTATCCGTCATACGAATCGCTGGCACAGGATGTCCGCTTCGGCCTGCGGCTGCAGATCGTTGGCGTGGCCGAACGCGGATTCACCGGCGTCGAGCCTGGAATCATGACCGATGTCTGGATTCCAACCATGATGTGGGACGAACGGGCGTTCACGCAGCCCGGCTGGAGCTGGTTTCGCATCTGGGGGCGGCTGCAGCCCGGGATCAGCCCCTGAACAGGTCAGGCCCATTCTGCAGACAGTGTCGATCACGTTCAGGCGCGAACGCGCGGCAACCCGGCCCGCCGACGAGCCCCGCGATGCCGTGGAACGATACGTCACGGCACCCGTGTATCTCAGACCCGCAGCGACAGGGCCGTCCGGGCTGCGTCAGAGCTTCGAACGCTCGCTCTGGATTCTCGGTTTGATTGCCGCCCTCGTGCTCCTGATCGCCTGCGCGAACGTCGCCAGCCTGCTCGTGGCCCGGGCCACCGCGAGGGCGCGCGAGATGGCGCTGCGGATCTCGATCGGCGCGGGGCGCGGACGCCTCATCCAACAGGTGCTGATCGAGAGCGCCTTGCTGTCCATCGCCTCCTGCGTGGGCGGCACGCTGATCGCGCTCTACGCGGCGCCTCGGGTCGCGTCGCTCCTGTCCACGTCGGTGTCGGTCATCCGTCTCGACTTGCCACTCGACTGGCGAATGCTGGCGTTCATGGCTGTCACCGGCGCCGGCGTCACGGTCCTCTTCGGTCTCGCGCCGGCTCTTCGCGCGTCGGCGGTCGCGCCGAACGACGCGCTCAGATCAGGAGGCGGTAAGCAGACGGCGAAGATCGGTCTGTTTCGCCCGCTGGTCGCCGTGCAGACGGCGTTCAGCTTCATCGTCCTCTTCGTCGGCGGACTCTTCCTCACGAGCTTCAGCAATCTCACGCGAAGCGATCTGGGCTTCGACAGCAACGACGTCGTGATCGCGAGCCTCGAAGCGAACGAGCTGGGGCGAGCCGGCCAGAAGGGGCCCGAAGTCTGGCGGCCACTGCTCGAACGCCTTGCCACCAGTCCGGGCATCGAATCAGCCGGCATATCGGGCTGGGGTCTTTTCGAGGGCTCTACTTCCACGCAGACGCTGCGAGTTCCCGGCCGAGCGGTCGAGGCGTTCGAGCCCTTTTATCTGTCCGTCTCGCCGGGCTACCTGGAAACGATGCGGATCGAGCTGCTCGACGGACGCCAGTTCGAGTGGCGTGACGTGCAAGTGACTGGTGACTCATCCGTCATCGTCAACGAGAGCTTCGTCCAGCGGTACTTTCCGGGCGAACGCGCGATCGGCAAACGCTTCTTCGTTGTCGGCCCGGCGAACCGGCTGATCGCCCAGGACATCATCGGGATCGTTCGCGACAACGAAGTACGCCAGCGTTCGAGATCCGGCGCCGCCGACCGTGTTCGTCCCGCAGTTGCCCGTCGGATGGGGCGTGGTCCACCTGCGGACGCGGCTCGAGCCCGGCGCGGTGGCCGCGCTGCTGCGCCAGGAAGTGCCGCGCGCGCATCCGTCGCTCCAGATCACCGACATCACGACGCAGTCGACGCTCGTGAACAATGTGCTCGTGCGGGAGCGTCTGCTGGCGCTGCTGTCCGCGTTCTTCGCGATGGTCGCCGTCTTACTGATTGCCGTGGGCCTCTACGGCATCCTCAGCTACAACGTCGTCGCGCGCACGAGGGAGATAGGCGTGCGCCTGGCGCTCGGAGCCCGCCCGCTCGGCGTGATGCTCGTCGTGGTCAAGCAGGTCGGCCTGATGATGACGATCGGTCTCGCGCTGGGCGTGGCCGGAGGCATCTTCGCATCAGGGTTCGCCGCCGCGCTGTTCTACGAGGTCCAGCCCGGCGATGCGTGGAGCCTGACCGTGCCGTTCATCGGCCTGCTCATCACGTGCGGCCTGTCCGCGCTCCTACCCGCGCTCCGCGCCACCCAGGTCGACCCGCTGACCGCGCTGCGAAGCGAGTGAACCCGTAGCGCGCCGCTTTAGCGGCGCGTCTCACACGCGGCGCTGAAGCGCCGCGCTACGGTCGTCGCCGAAGAACTCCGACGCGTCGCGGTACTGAAAGCCGAGGCGGCGGGCGAAGCCGGGATCCTGGGGGCCGGAACCGACATAGAGGCAGCGCGCAGGATCGAGCTGGTGGCGCCGTTGGAACACGACCCCGAGGCCGGGCAGCGGCTTGCGGCACCAGCACACCGGCGGGCCTCCGCCGTGCGGGCAGTATTCGATCTCGATCGCGACGGCTAACGACCGCCGCAGCTCCGCGTGAATCGCGTCCGCATCCGCCGCGGTCATCGAGCTCTCCGCGATCTCCGGCAGCCAGGACATCCCCAGCAGCTTCCAGCCTTCGGCTTCATAGCGCCGAAGCACGGCCCCGCGCTCGACGAATGCCTCGACATCCTGGGGCGACGCAGGCGTGCGACGCATCGATCGACTGCGATGCAGGATCCCATCGACCCAGACGATGACCGCATGGTTGACGAACGAGGGATCGCGCCGGCGCTCGAACGGCACGATCTCGACGCTGGCAAATCCCTCCGACGGATCCGGCGGCTCGAGCTCGCGCTGGTAGCGGAACTGCACCGTCGGGCCGAATGCCGCCACGTCCTTGCGGCTCGCCGTCCGCAGTTCGTCAGGCCCCAGCAGGGCTCCATACCGCGACACGATCCGCGAGACCGCGTTGATCTGCGAATCCTCGACGGTCGTCGAGAGCCACACACAGCGGACGGGAATGCCGCGGTCGCGCGCCGCCTGAATCACCGCGCCACGCGCCTTGCGCGAGACATATGTGTTGTCGAGGACGATGCGGGACGAGCCGGAGAGGATGGCGCGATCGACGGCCGGAAGCAATCCGTTGAGCGAGCCGCCGGTCTCGTCACGATTCAGGCGTGTATAGCCCTCGGCGACGAGCGATTGCGCCAGCGTGCTCTTGCCCGCGCCCGGCAATCCCATGACGATCACGATCTCGCGGTCACGATGCCGGCTCTCCACAGCCGGCGATGGGGCCTTGCGGGCCCGCGCCGCGCGGCATGCCGGGAATCGTTCCGCCAGCCGATCACGCTCATCCTCCGTGAACACGATCGCGTGCGCACGGCCGATCGATCTGACGGTGTCGAGCCGCGTCGGACCCGGAAGCGGACATACGACGGGCGACAGGTCGATGAGTGCAGCCAGCGCGATCTCGAATGGAGTGACGGCCCGATCGGCGGCCAACGCCATCAGCAGCGGATCGGAGACGACACGACGGTTGCGGTCTGGACCACCGAACGGACGATAGGCGAGAAGCGTGATGCCGTTCGCCTCGCAGTGACCGAGGACGCCGCCCAACACCGCTGCATCCTGCCAGACGCTCAGCTCGACTTGCACCGACGCGATCCCGGTGATCTGCCGCGCCTCTTCGATCTGTCCCACGGTCACGTTGCAGAGGCCGATCGCCTCGACATGGCCGTCGCGCTTCAGCGCGTGCAGCGCGCGAACGCTGGTGGCCAGCGGAATCCGCGGATCCGGCGCATGGAGCTGGTAAAGGTGGATGCGGTCAACGCCGAGCGCCCGGCGGCTGGCCTGGCACGCGGATGTCAGGTGCCGCGCGCGACCGTCGGCGGCCCACCGCCCTTCCGGCCGGGTCAGGCCGCCTTTCGTGGCAATGCTCACGCGCGAGCGATCGCCCGGCCAGGACTCCAGTGCGCGCGCGATCAGCCGCTCGTTGTGTCCGATGTCGGAGTCGTCTTGACAGTACGCGTCGGCGGTGTCGAGGAAGGTGACGCCCGCGTCGAAGGCCGCGTGCAGCACCGCGATCCCGCGATCGTCGTCACGATCCGGGATGGTCGATAACCGCATGCACCCCATGGCGATGGTGCCGGTCATTACGTGGCTGGCGGGACCTTATCGGTCAATGCTGTCAACTCCCAACCTCCAACTACCAACTCCCAAAGCGAGTCGCTCCCGGGCCTCTCACTTGGGAGTTGGTAGTTGGGAGTTGGAAGTTGACGCAAAACTCAAAATGTCTATCGCGCCGCCACCAGCTCCTGGACCGCGGTCGCCAGCATGCGCGTCTTCTCCCGATCGGCGGCTCGAGGCGCTTCGGCACTGAGCTGCGTCGCCAGACGCTTGAGCGCCTGCGACCGCGGCTGCCCGGCCAGCTTCTCCGCGCTCGCGAGCTCCGTCCGCAGCGCGCCGATCCTTGCGGCCGCGAGCCCATTCGTGCGTTCGAGCTGGTCGAGGAACGCGCGCGCCTTGGCAAAGCTCGGCGGCCACACCAGCTTCCGCTGTTCCTGGGCGTTCAAGTAGTCGAAGCGGACGGTCTTCGCCGCGTCGAGCTCGTTCTGTGTCACCAGACCGCTCGGCAGCAACTCGAAGATGTCGAGGCCGCGGGCGATCTCCGAGCTCACGATCAGACCGTTGTACCAGTAGACCGACCACGATCCGGCGGTGATGAGCCGGGTGCCGTCCAGCGGTCCGCGGTCGAAGAACGCGATCTCCTTCGGCCTGGTCAGATCGGTCCACTCGAAGACCGAGATGCCCCCCTGATACCAGCCCTGGACCATGACCTCACGGCCCGGAATCGGGATGAGCGATCCATTGTGCGCGACGCAGTTCTCGAACGACGTCTGCGCGGCCGGGATCTTGTAGTAACTCTTGAACTGCATCTTGTCTTTTTCGAGCGTGAACAGCGCGTTCGCTCCCCACTCCGGCTTGTCGGTCTCCCGGCATCTCGGCTGGGTGCCGCCTCCCCACTCGTCGCTGAACAGAATCTTCTTGCCGTCATTGCTGAACGTCGCGGAGTGCCAGAACGACATGTTGATGTCGGCGACCGCGTCGATGCGCAGCGGATGGGCGACCTCACGGATGTCGAGCAGCAGCCCATATCCACCGCAGGCGCCACCGGCAAGACCGATCTCCGGATACACCGTGATGTCATGGCACTGAGTCGGTCCCGTCGGCGGTCCACCTCGCCCGCCACCTCTGCCACCGCCCCGACCTTCGGCCGTTGTGGCCGGCGTGGCTGGTTCGGCCGGCGTGGCTGGTGCGGCCGTTGTGGCTGGTGCGGCCGTTGTGGCTGGTGTGGCCGTTGTGGCTGGTGTGGTCGTTGTGGCTGGTGTGGCTGTTGTGGCTGGTGTGGCCGGTGTGGCTGGCGCAGCTGCTCCAGCCGGCTCGGCGCCAGCGCGCCCTGCGGCAAACGGGTCGGCGTCGCCACTCTGTGCGGCCGCGCCACCGCGCCCCGGTTCCACTCGCCTCGGCGGCGGCGCCAGACCGTAGAAGATTCGCGGCGAGCTCACGATGGCCGCCTTCTCGGGCGCCGCGACCGGAACCCTGATCACCTCGAGCCGGAAGCGCGCGGTGTTCGGATCCTCGATCGGACCGTCCTTGCAGCCAGGCAACTCTTCTTCCGATCGCACGCGCGAGGAGCCGGACACATAGATGTAGACGTTCGCCTTGTCGTTCGGATCGGTGACGACGGTGTGGGTGTGCGAGCCGCGGCAGGTCTGCACGTTCGCTATGTACTTCGGGGCCGCAATGTTCGAGATGTCGAAAATGCGGATGCCACGCAGGCGATCCTTGCTGACCGGCTCCGGCACGCCCTGGATGCCGCAGTCGAGACGCCCGGTCTGTCCTTCGCCAGACACGAAGAGCAGATGCTTGTATACGGAGACGTCACTCTGCGAGGCGGGGCACGTATAGGTCATGACCAGCGCAGGCTTCGCCGCATCGGTGATGTCGAAGATCTGGAAGCCGTTGTAGTTGCCCTGCACGACGTACTTCCCCGTGAACGCCAGGTCGGAGTTCGTGACCCCGAGGAACTGCGGCGATGGCGGCGTCGTCGAGACGAGCCGCATGTTCCAGGCAGCCTGACCGGCGTCCCATCGCCCGGCGGCCAACCCGACCCGCGGATCCGGACTCGGGGCGGTCATCGACACGGTGGGCGTCACTGGCGGAGGCATGACGGCCGGGGGCGGTGTCGGTGGAGGTGGTGGATTGCCACGGCCTCGCCCGCCCCTGCCGGTCGGAGCCGTTGCTGCATCCGCGGGTGCCGGCGTGGCGGCGGGTTGTGGCGGCGTCGCGGCACTCTGCTGCGCCGTCGCAGCCGGCGGCGTCGCAGGTGTCGATGCCGGTGGCGTGGCTTCGCGGGCCGGCTGTGCCGGCGCGGGCGCCGGTGTGCTCACGGGAGCGGCAACCGCGGCTGGAGGCGAAGCGGGCGGGGCTGGCGAAGCCGGAGACTGGGATTTCGACGCACACCCGACGACGACCACGCCGGCGGCGATCGCCGCGAGAACAAAAGACCTCATCATGTGGACTCCGTAAATGCGAACGAACCGCCGCGATCTCATTGGGGACGTTTTTCCAGCCCGGCCAGCATTTTTTTCATGAACTCGATCTCGGTCGTCTGATCGGCATAGACGTCGGACGCAAACTTGAAGAGGTCGTCATCCTGGAGCGCGCCGTGCGACATGAAGAGGTCGTCGACCATCTTCAGCGCCCCTTCGTGGTGGCGAATCATCGCGGCGAGGAAGAGGCGATCCCAGTCCGAGCCTCTGGCCTTGTCCAGGTGCGCAAGCTCTTCGGCGGTGAGCATGCCCGGCATCAGCATCTCGTGCTCGACGCCGTTCATCTTCATCCGGTGGTGCGTCGCCTTCGGGTCGGGAACGGTCTCGCCACGATCGCGAAGCCAGTTGCGCATCGATTCGATCTCGTCGCGCTGGGCGACCACCATCCGTTCGCAGAGGATGCGGATGTCCGGACGGGCTCCATGCGAGGCGGCCCAGCCCGCAATCAACACCGCCTGCGCATGGTGCGGGATCATCCCGGCCATGAACTCGACGTCGGCTGGACTATAAGGCTGGCGAACGAGATCGGGACGGGCCGCCGGCTCAGGTGCCTGACCGGTCTGCAGCACGTCCACGGTCGCCGCCCGGAGACTCGACGCGCCGACCGCCAGAATGACGACCACCGCCGCGATTGACTGCCACCGTAAGACGGGTGTGTCCAAAGTGCGATCGATCGTATGGCATTCGACCGCTGCCGAGAAAGACCCACAGGAACCAGCCCGGCGTTTTCAGCCTTCGCCGAGGCCTCGCGAACGCGGAACTCTTTCTCGACCGTTCTCGACCGTCCGGGCACAATTGCAAGGGTTACAAGGAGGACGGAGGATGGGAGGCACAAACTACTGCTCGCCGATCGGGCAATGATCCCCGATCCCCGATCCCCGATCACCGATCAGATACCGATCACCGATCACGAACGAGCCCCAGTCCCGAGTCCCGATTCGTGATCCCTATTCGCGCCGCAGCACTTCGACCGGATCCAGCCGCGCCGCCGATCGGGCCGGTAGCAGGCAGGCCAGCACCGCCACCGCGAACAGGAATGCCGGCACGACGATGAACGTCAGCGGGTCGGCAGGGTCCACTCCGTACAACAACGTGGCGGCAAACCGCGTGACGCTCAGGGAAATCAGCAGGCCGAGCGCGATGCCGGCGAGCGCCAGCGTCGCGCCCTGTCTCAGGATCATCGTCAGGATCTCGCGCGGTGCCGCACCAATGGCCAGGCGGATGCCGAGCTCTCTCCGCCGCCGCGCAACGGCGAAGCTGATGACGCCGTAGACGCCGACCGTCGCAATCACCAAGCCGATCGAGCCGGCCGCGGCCGAGACCGCCGAGACCAGACGCGGCACGATCAACGCGTCGTTCACATGACTGCCCATCGTCCGGACGTCGAACACCGCCAGCGATCGATCGGCGCCCCGGATGACCTCGCGCAACTGATCGGCAGAAGCCGCGAGCGGCGGTCGCGACTTCACCACGAGCGTGACGCCCCGCGGGTTGTCGACCGCCGAGTACTCGTCGAGGATTGGCAGATAGATCGCCGGACGCGGGGCTTCGCCGAACGTGCGGGACTTCGCCGTCGCGACCACTCCGACGATGTTCAGCTGCTTGCCGTCGCCGAGCACGCGGCGTCCGATCGGCGACGTCCCGGCGAACGCGGCCGTGGCGAAGGCCTCGTTGACGATGGCGATGCCCTTCGCCGTCTGGTCGACCCGGAAGTCCGCTCCCGTGAGAAACGGAATCCCCATCGTCGTGAAGAACTCCGGCGCCACGCGGTAGATGTCCGTGCGGACGCGCGGCGCCTGCTTGTCGGCGGCGACTTCCTCCGACACGAAGTTCGAGTTGCTGATGATCATCGTCAGCGGAACGGTGGTGGTCAGCGTGGCGGACTCGACGCCAGGGACCACGCGGGCCGTGTCGAGAATGCTCCGGAGCAGCCGTTTCGATTCCGGGTCGGGCCGGTGATCCATGCCAGGATCGAACGCCAGCAGAAGCAGGTCGTGCTTCGTCAGCCCGAGATCGATCGCGCGGGTGACTTGCAGGTTGCGGAGAAAGAGTCCCATGCAGACAACCAGCACCGTGCAGATGGCAACCTGCGTCACGACCAGCCCACTGCGCAGTCCGAAGCGCGCTGTTGGAATTCTGCTGATCCGCGCATCCGCCTTCAGGTCGGTGATGACGTCGGCTTTCGTGGCCCGAAGGGCAGGGACCAGGCCAAAGGCGATGCCGGTCGCCAGCGTGAGACCACTGCAGAAAAGCAGGACGCGGTAATCGAGGGACACCGAGAGATCCAGCGGCCATCCGAGCGGGATGCGGATGAACGCGAGGAGCGATGAGAGGTACGCGGCAATCGCCAGGCCGCCCGCGCCACCGAGCATGGCGAGCAGCAGGCTCTCGGTCAGCAGCTGCCGGATCAGCCGGCCGCGGCTGGCGCCGAGCGCCATCCGTGCCGCGATCTCCCGCCGGCGCGCTGACGCTCTCCCGAGCAGCAGATTCGCGACGTTGCTGCACGCGGTCAGCAGCACGAGCGCGGTGACTGCCAGCGCCACCGAGAACACCGGTACCACGATGCCGCGGAGCCGCGAGTCGAGCTGTCCCGCGCGCTCGATATCGAATCCGCGATCGTCGGGGCGCCCATAGGTGGCGTTCAACCTGCGTGCGATGACGTCGATCTCGGCTCGCGCGGCTGACGCATCGGCGTCCGGTCGCAGTCTCGCTACCGCGCTGAGCCAGAAGCGCCGACGGTTCTCGGTCACGCGGCCGCTGCGTGCCTCGACTTCGTCAATCATCGAGAAGGGGATCCAGAACTCTGAACGGATTCCCAGATTCGTGCCGCGGAAGCCTCGTGCCGTGACGCCGATCACGGTGGCCGCGCGATTGTTGACGGCGACCTCGCGGCCGACGATCGCTGGATCGCCGGCGAAGCGCGTCCGCCAGAGGTCATGGCTCAGCACGATGACGCGCGGCGCGCCGCGCGTGTCGTCACGGCCGGCGTCGAAGCCGCCGCCGAGCGCGAACCCTGGCCTCACGACCGAGAAATAGTCTGCGGTCACCATGGATCCCCAGTGCCGCTGCGGCACCTCACCCGTACCAATCGAGGCGGACAGCAGGTTCTTGCAGGCTGCGACGCCCTCGAAGGCACGCGCCTCGCGCAGATCGCGGAAATCCAGGTAGGAGAGATCGTTTGCTTCACCGGTGCGGCGGTCGATCTCCGACAGGCTCATCAGCCGTTCGGGCTCCGCGACAGGCATCGGCTTGTAGACCGCGAAGTTGGCGATCGCAAAGATCGCCGAGCAGGCGCCGATGCCGAGCGCGGTCGATCCCACCGCGATCGCCGCGAATCCCGGGGCACGGCGGATCGTGCGCACCGCATACCGGAGATCCTGGAGCAGCGCATCGAGCGACGGAGTCCCCCAGATCGCGCGCATGTCTTCGCCGACCACCGTGCGGTTGCCGAACGCGCGCGCGGCCTTGGCGCGCGCGGCATCTGGCGACATCCCGGCGTCGCGGCGATCGTCCGCGGCGAGCTCCAGATGAGCGCGGATCTCCCGCGCGATCTCGCGCTCACGCTGCTTGCGCGTCAGCGGCAGGCTGAACCAGTCTCGCCAACTCATGTCATGTCTCCCTGGGGCTCACTCTGCGGTGCTGAGCACACCGGAGATCGCGTTGGAGAGGCGATCCCAGTAAGCACGCTGTTCCTCGAGCTGCTTCCGGCCGGCCCTGGTGAGCGAATAGAACCTCGCCTCCCGTCCGGTATCGGACGCGGCCCACTCCGCGCGCAGCCAGCGCCGCTTCTCGAGCCGGTGCAACGCGGGATACAGCGAACCCTGCTGGACCTGGAGCACGGAGCCGGACATCTGCTGCAGCCGCTGGGCGATCGCGTAGCCGTGCGTCGGCCCGAGCGCGACCACTTTCAGGATCAGCATGTCGAGGGTGCCTTGGAGCAGGTCGGATCGCTGCGCGTCTGGTGCCATACCAAGGCAATCTACACGTACATATGTAGAGCGTCAAGGCGTCAGGTGCGATCGCGACGGGACTCGGGGCTCGGGACTCGGGCGGGTGTCGGGATCGGGGATTGAGTGTTCGCGTCGTGATCGGTGATCTCGGGGATCAGGGATCACGGGTCAGGGGTCGTCATGTGGCTCGGGACTCCGATCACAGCCTGCCGCGCCGAAGCGCGGAGCGCGAAGGCGGGTGGCTTCCGCCTTATCAGGCGGAAGGACTCCCCTTTTTCCGCACCCTGGCTACTCCGGCGGAAAGGACTTCCTCAATACACGATCGTGAAGCCGCCGTCGGGGCGCGCGATCACGGCGCCGAAGCTCGAGGCGGGCACGCCCGGCTGGGCGCCCTTCAGCGGGGTCGGGCGGCCGTTGGCGTCGAAGGCCTGCCACGCGAGCGTGCCTGGGGCTGTTCGCGACGTGATGTCGGTCCACGCGAGCAGGACGGTGCCGTCGTGGCCAGCGGCGAGCCGCGGGTACTTGCGACGGGCGGAGGTCTGCGAATCGCTTACCGGTGGCGCAATCGGGCCGTGCTTTGCGCCGGTCGAGTCGAAGTAGACCTGGCCATCGGTCTCCCACGCACGCAGCACGGCCTGCCCTGCGGCGCTCACCGACATGCTGGTCATCGGACACGCGCCGATCTCCCACCCGTGGACGCGTCCGCTCTGGAACGTCCGGCCCTGATCGCGTGAGGTCAGCGAATAGATGTCGCGATGCGTCATGTTCGTGGCGGAACGATAGAGGAGGTGAAGCTCACCGCCGGGCGCGGCAAAGAGACGCAGCGCGCAACAGCCGCACACACCGGTCGCTGGATCCGACACCGGCCGCTCCCTCTCGAACGTCGCGCCATCGTCCGCCGAGCGCGCCACCCAGACGCGCCTCGCCGCCTCGCCGCCTTCGCCATCGGCCGTGTTCGCGTGCCAGGCGACGTAAACGCCGCGCGAGTCCGCCGCAATCGTGCCGCCGCCGTCGAGATCGGTGGTCTCGGTCATCAGGTTGCGCTGCGGCTCGAAGGACGTGCCGCGCGGATCGGAGCGCGCATACAGCATCGGCATGCCCGCAATCTTGGTCTTCGGATTCACGGGTGGTTTCGGCAGCGCCTTGTCGGAGCCGTTCCAGGCGACGTGCACGCGGCCGCTCGGCGCGACGGCGATCTGCGCGCCGCGAATCGCGCCGCCCGGGATGGCACTTCCCTCCTGGCTGTTGACGCGCACCGGCGTGGAGAACGTCCTGCCGCCGTCGGCGGAGCGGGCATAGAACACGTCCGCCGCGCGGAGCTCGCCGGCGAGATAGACCAGATGCACGTTCCCGGCGGAATCAACGACGGCCTCGGGTTGAATGCCGCCGTTCGGCACCCGGATCAGATCGATCGGTCCGGCGGCCGCGACCGGGCTGACGTTCGATCGGGTCACGAGGCACGCAAGAACTAGGATGACGACGCGCAGGCAGACCATGGCCGGATCATAATCGACGCCGCGGCTAGACCCTGATGAACCGTCAGGCTAAGTGTCGTGCCGGCGGGATCGACCCGACCGCGTGCGTGGGCTGCACGTGAAATAGGGAACGTGGCGGCGCTGCGCGCCGATCAGCAGCGGCCGGCCGCCGAGACAGGCACTGCCGACCCGTCGGCGTTCGACGCGCGAAGCGAGAGCTCCTCGAAAACCGCGGGACAGATATGGCTCTTGAGCACGCAGACCAGCAGATGGTGCGGCCCGGACGTCGAATCGCACTCGTGCGTCAGATCGCCCGACTCGAGACTCGTGCATCGGACGTAGGCGTGGATCAGTGGTCGCGGAGCGCCACTCGGCTGGAACCAGTGAACGTTCTCGAGGTCGGCCAGCCGCACCGTGGCTGTCCGCCAGCCATTCCAATCCTTTTGGACGACGATGCGCCGGTTGTCGGCCGTGACCGCAGGATTTCCATTCCAGCCGGATTTCTCGAAGGACCCGTTTCCAAGTACGCCGGTGTTCGGAGACATCATGCAAGCAGTACAACCTACCAGCGCCCCGATGTCCATCCTGCCAAGGGGGGATGCGCACGCAACTCGTCAGTTCAGACGATGAGTCCCTTTCGTACTGCGTAGAGGACGATCTCAGCCGTGTTGTGGAGGTTGAGCTTCTGCATGAGATTCGCGCGGTGCGTCTCGACCGTTGACAGCCCGAGGTCGAGCAGGCTCGCAACTTCCTTGTTCGAGCGGCCTTCGGCCAGGAGCTGGAGCACTTCCTTTTCCCGGTCGGTCAACAGGTGATACGAGTCAGTGAGCCCTCGCTGCTGCAGCTGCCGGACGTAGTCCTCCACGAGAACGGCTGTCACCGCCGGGCTGAAGTACGGTTTTCCGGCAGAGACCGCGCGTACCGCCGGGATCAGGTCCTCGTCGGTTGCGCTCTTCAACAGGTAGGCGCGCGCGCCGGCCGCAAGGGCGCGCATGATGTACGACTCGTCGCCATGCACGCTCAGGATGATGACTCCTGGCGGCCGATCGAGCTTCTGCGCTCTCGCGGCGACTTCGATTCCGCTCAATCTCGGCATGCCGATGTCGAGAATGAGCAGCTCGGGGCGATGTTCCTCGCAGAGGCGCACGGCCTCGAGCCCGTCCCCGGCTTCGGCGACGACGGACAACCCTTCGGCCTCGAGCAGGCCCCGCAGCCCCCGCCTCACGATGCTGTGATCGTCAGCCAGCAGCACTCGCAAGAGGCGCCTCCTGGCCCTCTGGGACCGGCACGGGAAGACGGATGCTCAACGTGGTTCCGCCCGCCGGCTCCCGAGAGATGGTTACGACGCCGTCGAGATCCTTGACGCGCTCCTCGATGCCGCGCAGGCCCAGGCCGTTGCGGCTCCTGGCCGGATCCAGCCCGATGCCGTCATCGGTGACCCAGAGATGCAGCTGGTCCGCGTGCGTCGACACACTGATTTGAATCGTCTCCGCATGCGCATGACGGACGCAGTTGGTCATCGCCTCCTGAACGACGCGGTAAACACAGGTGCGATGCTTGTCGGGCAGCGCATCGAAGTCCCCTTCCATGTTCAGATCCACCTTGATCGTGTAGCGGGCGGTGAAGTCCCGCACGTGCCATTCGAGCGCGGCCTGCAGGCCGAAGTCATCGAGCATGCTCGGCCGGAGCCCGAGCGCGAGATTGCGCACGGTGCGGAACATGTCATCGACCAGGGCCTTGCACCCGGCGACCGCGGGGCCGACCTGTGCGTTGAGCGGCCCGGTCATGCGTTCGAGCCGGCCAAGCTCCATCCGCAACCCGGTCAACACCTGCGCCACGTGATCGTGCAGCTCACGGGACAGATTCTTTCGCTCCTCTTCCTGCATGTTGACCAGCTGCTGAGACAGCTGGCGCATCTGCCGTTCGGCCTCGTCCGAGCGCCGCTCGAGAAACCGCAGCCGGAATACGACAATGAGGGCGACAATGAGCCCGAGCAGCACCGTCTGCCATCGCAGCCGATCGAGATCGCTGGCCAGCTCCTGGTGACGGTGCGCGACTTCCGCCCGTTGTGCCGCCAGATTCGTGTTGTTCAGCTCCTCGATCTGCGCCGCAATCGTCATGACGGCCTCGCGTCGCGGCACGACTTCGCTGCGCAGAAACGCGGCGCTTCGATACATCTTCTCTGTTAGCGTCCAGTCGAACAGCGGATCGAACGTCTCCCAGTAGTCGTCGAGCTTGGCCTGCAGGCTCGCGACCTGTTCGTCCTCTGACACGAGCGGCTTGAGCTCGGTCAACGTCTCCATGTTCTCGCGGCGGTACTCGGCCAGCTGCTCCCGATACTCGGGGGCACGCTCGCGCGCCACGTCGAGCAGGTAATCGCGCACGAAGATGCTCGACTGCTGCACATCCGATCGGAGAGCCCGCAGCCGGGCTTCGACATTGCGGTGATGCGTATTCAGCTGATCGAGCTGCGAATAGATGGCCTGGGCCCTTCGGGACGAGGCCAGCATCGAGAGCGCGATCAGCACCACCAGACTGCCCAGCCCAAGAGCCGCCACGAGCCAGGTTTTCAGCCGCATGAATCAACCTCCGAGCACGGGGCTCACTTCGAGGGTACGTCATCCGCACGGGGGCCGGCATCCTGCCAACAGGGGAGGCCAGCAATAGGCGGAGCAACCGGGCAGGGCGACCTCACCCTTACTCCGCCCCCGAAAAAGGTCTCGCTCTCCACCGTCCACCGGATGGATCGCGCGCCGCGCGCGTTGTCTACTGCAGGGTGAGCACGATGACTTCGCGGAGGGCGCGCATGGTTGGGCTAAGGAACTCATCGGATCCCCGGCTGCAACACATGCCGCTGCAAACACCGTACAACAACCGCCAGATCATCGTGCTCGCAAACCGCGCCCCCTTCAGGCATGAGCTTACGCCTGATGGCCGGATCAGTGTCACGCGATCCGCGAGCGGCCTCGTGACGGCCGTCGAGCCGCTCGTGAAGGCCTGCCAGGGAATATGGGTGGCACACGGTGCCGGGAGCGCCGACGCCCTCTGTGTCGACGAGCGCGATGGACTGAACGTGCCGCCCGCCAACCCTCGATACCGTCTCCGCTACGTCCCGCTGGCAGACGACGAGCATCAGGGGTACTACTACGGGTTCGCGAACGAAGGGCTGTGGCCGCTCTGTCATGCCGCCCACGTCCAGCCCGTTTTTCGCGCCGCCGATTTCCGGATGTACCGCGACGTGAACCGGCGCTTCGCGGCTGCTGCGTGCGACGAGGCGGCCGGCGACAGCCCGCTGGTCTTCGTCCACGACTATCACTTCGCGCTCGCGCCGCGCATGCTGCGGAGCCAGCTCCTGCTCAGCACCATCGTGGCGTTCTGGCACATTCCGTGGCCGCACCCCACGGTCTTCAGAACCTGCCCGTGGCATCGCGAGCTCCTGGAGGGACTGCTCGGCAGCAACATCGTCGGATTCCAGACCGATGAGGATCGGGCCAACTTCATCGAAGCGGCAGTCGCGACGCTCGAGTGCGATGTCGATCGCGGCCGGAGCGTCGTCTACTATCGCGGGCAAACGACGGCCGCGCGTGCCTACCCGATCGGCATCGAGTGGGACAATCCGTGCGTCCGGACGGTATCGCCGCCCGATGAATGTCGCGAGCGTGTCTGCCGCGACCTGCAGCTCGATGCCGGCGTCAGGATCGGAGTCGGGATTGACCGCCTGGATTACACCAAAGGCATCAACGAAAAGTTTCTGTCGATCGAGCGTCTGCTGCAGATGCGGCCGGAGCTCAGAGGGCGTTTCGTGTTCATCCAGGTCGCGGAACCGAGCCGCGATTGCCTGCCAGCCTACCAGGCGGCACGCCGGCAGCTCGTGGAGACGAGTGAACGGGTCAACCGGCGGTTCGGCACGGAGACGTACCGCCCGATCGTTCTGCTGGAATCGCATCACGAGCCGTCGGATGTGTATCGACTCTACCGGGCAGCCGATCTGTGCTACGTCGGCAGCCTTCACGACGGCATGAACCTCGTGGCCAAGGAGTTCGTCTGCGCCCGCGACGACGAGCGCGGCGTGCTGGTGCTCAGCCAGTTCGCCGGCGCGAGCCGGCAGCTGACCGACGCGTTGACGGTGAACCCGTACGCGATCGATGAATCGGCGCAGGCGCTCGCGCGAGCCCTGAGCATGACCGTCAGCGAGCAGGCGAAGCGGATGCGCCGTATGCGCGACGTCGTCGCGAACTTCGATACCTACTGGTGGGCGAATCAGATTCTCGGCGACGCCGTCCTCGCGCCGGTTGGCATCGGCCAGGAGCGTCGAGCGCGGCAACGAATCTCGGCCTGACCGCGTCGGCCTCGCTACGCCGCCGAACGATCGAGCCGCGCCGCAAGATTGGAGTCAGAGCGACACGAGGCAGAAGAAAAGGAGGATTCGCCTCGGTCGGAGGAATGGAGCATGGCCTCAGTCAGAGGACTGGCGGCACGCTTCATTCTCAGGAGTCGGGGAGGACGGGAGGGTCTTTCAAACGCTTGGAACACTCCCTTCCTCCCTTCTCCTGTCAGGGGTTGATCCCGCCCTCCCGTCAGCCTGTCGATCCCATCCTCCGCTCGCCTCCAGCCTGGTCAGAGACCGTGGTACATTGATTCACGGCCATCGGCCCAGCCCCCATGACCAGCCGGCAGGATCATCGTCGCGCGTTCCTTCAGCTCCTGTTCGCGGCGTGCGTGCTTCCGGCGCGTGGAGCGGCGCGACAGGACAAGCCGGCTGCGTCCAATGGCGTCGTCGGCGTCGTCGGCGTCGTCTTCGACGCCAGGACGCGCAGCTATCACGTCCATCCGAAAGGCAGCATTCAGGACGCGCTCGAGGCGGCTGCGCGCGATTCCGCCAACAAGACCGTCTACGTCCATGCCGGAACGTACCGGCCAGCGGCCCGCGGACAGGCGCTGATCTGGTTCAACGCCCGGCACGAGGGGATCACGCTGGAGGCGGTCGGCGACGTCATCCTCACGGCGGCGAATCCCGATGTCTCCGACGCTCAGGCTCCGAGTCATCCAGCCGTGGTGAACCACGTCGTCTACTTCGGCGACGGGGTCACACCGAAAACGGTCCTGCGCGGCTTCAAGATCACGGGCGCCAACAACTTCACGACCGGCTCCGGCGAACGCTCGCCGATTGAATCGGACGACGTGCGCAAGACGCCGTTCTTCTACGCCGACGGCGGCGGGATCAAGATCTACGCCCGGTCGTATCCCACGATTGAACGGGTCGAGGTGTACGGCAACTACACGAGCCCGTGCGGCGGCGGCGTCTCGGTCGAGCACCTCGGCCAGGTGCAGGAGGCGGCGCTCTTCCGCGACTGCATCTTCCGCAATAACCGAACGCAGATCACGGGATCGGCCGTCGATCTGCTGCACGGCAGCCGGGCCACGCTGGAGAACTGTCTGTTCGTCGGCAACATCGCCAACCTCGGCGTCGACCTGGTCGGCATGCTGGGTGGTGCGGAATACCATCCGGAGCACGGGTCCGGCGCGCTCACGGTGTTCGAAGGATCTCGCGCGACCGTGAGCCGGTGCACGTTCACCGGCAACTGGAACGGCGTCGACGACAACGGCACGGGCTGTACCTACGCCGACAGCATCTTCTGGAAGAACACGCTCAAGGGCGGCATCTCGGCGGGGTCGCGCTACGAGCTCGACATCACCGACGCGTCCGGCGTCCGGGGATCGTTCATCCACGGCGATGTCAACGACCTCAGGGGCACGATCAACAAAGAGCTGAACACGTTCGATCCACCCGATCCCCGGTTCGACGCGCAGTTCGTGCCGCGCGCGCCGCAGTACGCAAAGGTTGGATATAGACCGGTTACTACTGCTCTTTCACGTCAACGACCGAATTGATTTTGACCGGCCCCGGCACGCTCTGCTTCCTGCCGGACGGCCACAGCACTTCGATGCCGTCGACGGACTCGGCCGCGCCAAGGCCGAAGTACAGCGGATAGAGGCTGTGCGAGAGATATCCCGAGTTCCCGTCCAGCACCTTGGTGTAGGTCGAGCCGCCCGCCGACACCTTCACCACGGCGCCGAGCCCGTCGCGATTCGAGGATGTGCCGGTCAGCTTCACCTCGACAAAGCGCACGCGGGTCTTCTCGCTCAGGTTGCTGACGAGCACCATGGGCGGTGTGTTGAACTCGTTGGTGACGATGTCGAGATCGCCGTCGCGATCGAGATCGAACATGACCGCCGAGCGCGTACCGCGGGCGCCCCAGATGGAGATGCGGCCCGTGGCTCCAGCCGCATCGCGATGATCCTTGTCCCGGCCTGAGGCATCCAGCTCGAACCATCGCGCGACCAGCCCGTCGCGTCGCGGCTCGACGTTGAGCACGAACTCCGCGTCGATGAAGCGCTTGCCGCGGTCGTTCAGCTTCACCGAGTTCAGCATGTAGCGCTCCGGATAGTTCATTCCTGACGCGATGAAGACGTCGTCGAAGCCGTCGGCGTTGAGGTCGCCGATGCTCGGTCCCCACGGGCAGTAGTTCTCGGCGCCGATTGCGTCGGAGACCTCGCGGAACTTCGAGGGCCCTTCCTTGAGGAAGAACGAGTTGCCCCAGATGCTGGTCTTGCCGGAGCCGCGGAACGACACCGGCCATTTCATCTCCGACTTCATCTTCTCGCGCTCGGGGCCGATCGGCTCGCTCATGTCGGAGTGCATGTCGGTGATGAAGAGGTCGAGGCGTCCATCGTTGTCGAAGTCGAACACCTTGATGCCCATCGAGCCCCACGACGTGCGCGGAAAGACCTCGCGGCTCTTCCGGACGAAGCGTTTGCCGCCGACGTTCTCGTAATACTGATCGTCCCCCTGCATGTTCACGAGATAGAGGTCGATCCAGCCGTCGTCGTTGACGTCGATCGGGCTCGCGTCGCCGGTCCACGAGACGTCGACGAGCCCCATCCGCTTCGACACGTCGGCAAAGCGGTTGCCGCCTTCGTTGTGATAGAGGATGCTGCGCTCGGCGCGCTCCGGCTTGAGGTGACCCGAAAACGCGTCCTCGAACGCAACGTAGAACTTCTGGCCTTCCCCTGCAACCGTGTTCGTCGTATAGCGTCCGACGTTGACGAGAAACAGATCGAGGCGGCCATCGCGGTCGTAGTCGAAGAACACGGCGCCTGAAGAGTGCCCGGTGTAGCCGAGCCCGGCGGCCGCGGTGACGTCGCGGAACCGCCCCTTGCCGTCGTTCTCGAACAGTACGTTGCCGCCGCGCACGGTCGTCACGTAGAGGTCCGCGTCGCCGTCATTGTCGATGTCGGCGAACGAGGCGGTGACGCCGATCTTTCCCGCCAGCGCCACGCCCGCCTCGGCAGTGATGTTCTGGAATCTGCCGCCGCCGGCATTCCGCCAGAGCTCGTTGCCGCCGACCTGGTTGACGAAGTAGATGTCCGACAGCCCATCTCCATCGACATCCGCTATCGCCAGGCCGTTGCCATGGTCGTAGTGCGCGGCCTTGTACGTCTTGCCCGCGTCGTCAACGATTCGATGCGTGAACGTGATGCCGCTGTCGGCGCGCCGATCGGTGAACTGGAAATCGTGGAACGCTGACGCGCCGGCGACCGCCTTCACCTGTTCGGCGCCGAGCTTCTTCAGCCACGAGGTGTCCCGCAGGTCGTCCGGGACCAGACGCATGGGGACGGTGGAAGGCTGCGATTGCGCAGCGGGTTCCGTCCGCGCGCTGACGAGCACGCCGGCCGCCGCCGCGGCGACGATGAGGAACACGACGGACACGAATCGAGTGCGTCTGGGTCGAACCATGTGTGGACGAATGTAAGCCGGGTGGGGCGGGGAATCAAATCCTGGAGGGTGGGAGTCGTTCACAGGGAGGACGGGAGGACGGGAGGGATGTTCAGGAAACCGCTGACCGAAACCGCACGCACCCTTGACAGAAATCACACCGGCTCGTGACGTTGCGGGGCCGGTGCGCCTTCTATGATGAGGACGTGTGGTCTCAGCTGGCGGTCGCCGCCGCGGTGGTCATCCCCCTTGGTCTGGATCTCTACCTGCCCGCCCCGGAGGAGAACCCGCTGACGGCCGAGAAGATTGCGCTCGGCCGTCAGCTGTTCTTCGACCCGCGGCTGTCGCGCGATGGCTCGGTGTCGTGCGCGACCTGCCATCTTCCCGGCCGCGCGTTTTCGGACGGCCGCGCGGTGGCGACGGGCATTGGCGGCCGGGTCGGCCGGCGCAATGCGCCCGCGCTCGTCAACCGCGGCTACGGCCGCGCGTTTTTCTGGGACGCGCGAATGACCTCGCTCGAGGAGCAGGTGTTGAAGCCGATCGAGGATCCGAACGAGATGGATTTCACGGTCGCGGAAGCGTCCGATCGTCTCGCGCTGTCGGCAGATGCGATCTCGCGCGCGCTGGCCAGCTACGTTCGATCAATCCTGTCGGGCAACTCCCCCTTCGATCGCTTCATCGACGGCGATCGTGCCGCGCTCTCCGAAGAGGAGCAGCGCGGACTCGCGGTGTTTCGCGGCAAGGGCAACTGTACGGCGTGTCACGTCGGCCCGAACTTCACCGACGAGCGGACGCACAACACCGGGATCGCCTGGACGACGGGCACGCTCGCCGATGCCGGCGCCGGGAACGGCGCGTTCAAGACGCCGACGCTTCGCGAGATCTCGCGCACGGCGCCCTACATGCACGACGGCTCCGTGGCCACGATCGAGGCAGCGATCGACCTCTACGACCGCGGCAGCACCCCGAACCCCGGCCTCGACCCCGAGATCCGGCCGCTTCGCCTGACGCCGGACGAGAAGCGGGCGCTGGCCGCGTTCCTCCAGACGCTCTCCGGCGAGGTCCGGGAAGGCGGGCGCTGACTGAGGCGTGATCCGGGGAGCCGTCTGCTGACCCGTTTTTCGCGCGTCCGGACGCACGCTTCCCATGATCGGACAGATCGTCCCCGGGGCCGCTGCCCGTGCGTCGCGTGTAGACGTCCTGCAGGCGCTGCGATCGGAATAGCGGAGGGACGCGGATTCAGTTCCTGCTCGCGCTGCACGACCTATGCGGCCGCGACGAGGTCCAGCCGGGATCCGCTATGGCGGACCGGCTCTCGCCTGCACTGCCACCACGCGGAACCCGATGTGGTCGGAGCTGCGCGGCGGCTCGTAACGAAGGCGCAGCGCGGATCGGCACGCCCATCCCGGATCGTTCCAGGCGCCGCCGCGCCGTACCCGCGAATAGCTGCCGTCGCGATTGGGCGTCCCCTTGACGTCGTACAGATCCGGGTCGGCGCCGCCGGGCAGCCGCGAGTGATACCAGTCGCGGCACCACTCGAAAATGTTGCCGTGCATGTCGCAGATGCCCCAGCTGTTGGGAGGGTAACCGCCGACAGCCGCGGCCCGACCGAGCCCGGGACCACCGCGGCCGCCGTTCAAGGGCTCGCCGTTGAAGTTCGCGTGATCGCGGCCCAGCCGATCGCCGAACGCGGTGGCGGTGATCGTTCCTGCGCGGCACGCGTACTCCCACTGCGCTTCGGTCGGCAGCCGGAACTCCCACGGGGCCGGTAACGCGCTCGCTGCACGCGCGCGCTCCGTCAGACGCCTGCAGAATGTCTCAGCGGCGTCGAAGTTGACCCAATAGACCGGCACGTCGTCGCCGAGTCCGAACTCGGCAGTCGGTGCTCTCTCGGGGAACTCGCCAACCACGCGACGCCACTGCCCCTGCGTCACCTCGAACTTCGCCATCCAGAAACCGCGCGTGAGTGTGACGCGGACCTGCGCCTCGTCTGGACGGCGGCCCGGCTCCTCAGGCGGGCTTCCCATCATGAACGGGCCCGGCGGACACCAGCAGAGCGGAATCCCTTCGACGCCGCGCGCATCGCCTGGTGCGGCGCCCATGAACGCCCCTGATTGCGTTCCCGCCGTCACGACACGCGATTCCCGGGCAGCGTCCGGCAGCTGCCTGCCGCCCGAGCGAACGAGCAAACCCCCAGCGACGGTCTGCGTCAGGAACTGTCGACGGGTTGGCATCTGTTCGTCCCGCATGGCGTGGGGGTGGCACACCATTCTCCTTTGCAACATCGGTTATTCGGACGCCCGAACGCCTTGTGACCTCCTAGCTCATCTGTTAGAATGCCGTCCTCCCTTTCACCAATTTTCGGACACGTCACTGGTCCGCCTTGGCGAGGACGGCAACCATGAGCCCCGGTCCCGATTCAGCCCGCCCGCACACGACGCCGGAAGGACGCGATATCAGGCTGCTGGCAATGGGGGTCTTCCTGTTCGCCGGCGCCATGCTCAACGCAGGCCTGCCTCAGATCAAAGGACCCTCCCACGCGATCGGATTGGTCGTCGTGCTGGTGATCTTTCTCGCCCTCCTCGCGCTGCCCGCGCACACCCTCCGCGGCAGAAAAGGGGACTGGCGGCGATTCACGATCTGGTACGGGAAGACGCTGCTCGCGCTGGCGGGCATGTCGATCGCGGGTCAGTTGCAGCGGATGGAGCAAGGGCAGTCATCGCTCGACGTAGCGTTGCAGACCGGCCGGATCACCATCGACGGCTACATGCGCGCACAGCGGGCCGCGGCACCCGTGAAGTTCGAATCCGACTTCATTCGCAACTACGAGCAGGCATTGAAGGCAGCGGAGCCGGAGGTCACCTTCTCGAACATCACGCTCGCCGGGGTCACCGAAGGCGACGGGTGGTTGCGGACGCTCCTCACCTACGACGCCGTTCCCGCGGAGGACGACCACACGGTGAAGACCAGCGGCCGGATCGCCGTCTATTACCATGCCAGGGGAATGGCCATCGTCAAGGGATGGTGTGCAGTCGCGGATGAAGGCTGCGCCGAGATCGACACGTTGATGGCCACCGCGGAGGGAGCCCTGCGCCTCCACCTCAATGGCAGCGGCGTCGATGGCGTGCTTCCCGAACCTGGACTCTGCAGCACTGACGCAATCGACGGAGATCAGGCGGCCGACGACTCGTTGAGCCGGACGTGTATCTACGATCAGGGCGTGGAACTGACCTTTGCACGAGTGGCGGCTGCTGCCACGATCGATGGACTGTCTCCCGAGACAACCGGCCTCTCCTCACGAGCGCCTGGAACGTAAGCAGCCCGGGCGCAGATAGGGACCGCCTCCGCCCGGTCCAATTCACCATTCACGGCCTGCCCTGAGCCTGTCGAAGGGCCTGACCCCTGTCCTCGGTCACAGCCGCAGCATCGGCAGGGGATTCCACGACTGCGTGCGCAGGCGGTCGAGCGACAACTCGACGAGACGACGGTGAAAGCCGGCGCTCGGCCAGGCGGCGAAAATCGAGCGGAGGAGCGCCCGTGGCACGCTGAATCTGCGCAGGCCGCGTGACACGTCGATCCAGTCCGCCCGCCGGAACGGTTCGACGAGCCACTCGGGATTCGCGCGATATGGCAGCACCTTGTGGTGCTCGAGGATCATCGCCGTAATCTCTTCCGTCCAGCCGGCGCGCGCCGAACGCGCCAGATGCTCGCCCGCCAGCCTGATCGACGGCTGCAGGTAGTCGAACGTGCGATCCGTCCAGATCCCGAGATCGTGGTAAGCGGCGGCGATGGCCAGCTTCTCGCGTGCGTGCTCACGTCCTGCCGAGAGCACCAGCGCCAGGTTCACGACCCGATACGTGTGGTTCCGATAGGCCGTGAAATCCGCGCCGAGCTCACTCGCATGAGCGTTCAAAACCGTCTCGAGCACGGGAATTTGGGTCAAGAGCATTCAGGCGCTCGTGCTCGGTGCTCCGTGCAGTCAGGCGCTCGCGGCGAGCACGTGTCGCTCGGCCCACGAGAGGGCGTAGTCGGCGACTTCTTGCCATCCCTCCTGCGCGGGCAACAGGTGCGCGCGGCCTTCGAACTCCTTGACCTCGGTGAGGGTCTTCGAGGTGTAGTGCGAGGCGTTCGAGCGCTGGACTTTCGGCGGCATCAGATGATCATCGCTCCCCGCGATGAACAGCAGCGGCGCGCGCGAGTCGTTGGCGTAGTTCACGTAGGTGTCCTGCGGGCCCGGGATGAAGTTTGCCAGCACGTTGTCCCAGAAAATGCCGCCGGATGCGGGAATCGCGTAGCGCTCGTAGGTCGCGCGCGACTGTTCTTCGGGGAACGTGTTGGTGAACGCGTACTTCCACTGGTCGTAGGTCAGCCCGACCGCGCGGTGGCGGTTCGCCGGGTTCCTCAACACCGGGAACGTCGCCTTGATCTGCGTCAGCGGCACGACCGTCACGCCCTCGGTCGGCGCCGAGTTGATCGCGACACCCGCCGCGCCGATGCCGCGATCGAGCAGCAGCTGCACGAACACCCCGCCGGCCGAATGGCCGATCAGGATGGGCGGCGTCTCGAGCGGGCGGATGACCGCCTCGAGGTGCTCGAGGATCTCCTTCACGGTCACCGACACAATCGGCGACGGATCGGCATTGAGCGCCTCGACTTCCACTTCGAAGCCGGGATAGGCCGGGGCGAGGACGCGGTAGCCGCGCTGCTCGTAGTGCGTGATCCAGTGCTCCCAGCTGCGGGGCGTCACCCAGAAGCCGTGAATCAGGATGATGGCGGGCTGCCCGGTCGGAGTCGTGCTCATGATCGCTGTCCTTTCACTGCAGTTTCACACACGCAGGGGCCGGCCGCTCACGCGCGGATGAACGCCAGCAGATCGGCGCTCAGCCGATCCTTGTGCGTATCGGTCAATCCGTGCGGCGCTCCCTGATACACCTTCAACGTCGAGTTCTTCACCAGCTTCGAGGACATCATCGCCGAGGCGCCGATCGGCACGATCTGATCGTCGTCGCCGTGGAGGATGAGCGTCGGCACGTCGAACGCCTTCAAGTCGGCGGTGAAATCCGTCTCGGAGAAGGCCTTGATGCAGTCGAGCGCGTTTTTGTGGCCCGCCTGCATCCCCTGCAGCCAGAACGCGTCGATCATCCCCGGTGACGCTGTCGCACCGGGCCGGTTGAATCCGAAAAACGGCCCGCTGGCGAGGTCGCGGTACAACGTGGATCGATCGGCGATCGACGCGGCCCTGAGGCCGTCGAACACCTCCTGCGGTAAACCGCCGGGATTCGCGGGCGTCTTCAGCATCAGCGGCGGCACCGCTGAGACGAGCGCCGCCTTGGCCACCCGACCCGTGCCATGCCGGCCGATGTACCGGGCCACTTCGCCGCCGCCGGTGGAGAAGCCGATCAAGACGGCATTCTGAAGATCGAGCGCCGAGATCAACGTCGCCAGATCGTCGGCGTAGGTATCCATCTCGTTGCCGTCCCACGGCTGGCTCGAACGGCCGTGGCCGCGCCGATCGTGGGCGATGCAGCGATAGCCGTTCGAGGCCAGGAACAGCATCTGCGCTTCCCAGCTGTCCGCGTTCAGCGGCCAGCCGTGACTGAAGACGACGGGCTGTCCGGCGCCCCAGTCCTTGAAATAGATCTGCGTGCCGTCCTTCACCTCGACGTATGGACGCGTCACGCTCACGGTGCCTGGGCTCATGGTCGATACGGTCATTGCCAATGCTCCTTCCATCGCAGTCAGCCTCGAAGATAGTGCGCGGATGTGACGGGCGCATCACGGGAACGTGGTCTTGCGCCGTAACACCGGCGGACGATCGACACCTGCCAGGATCGAGGTCGCTCCGCACGTTCCTGGCCGCAACTCTGGGTTCTCAGCGCGGCTGCGGCTCGTGAGGAATGAGGATTTCGCGCCGGCCGAACAGAAACGCGTCCATCGAATGGGCCCCCGGACCGAGCAGTACGAGCGCGGCCGCGTCCGCCACCACCAGCAGCGCCGACGCCGTGTCCAGCAGCAGCGCCGAAGAAGGCGCCGGACTCCAGTCCAAGACGACCGACAACGCCACGAGGCCGGCGGTCGCGCCGGCGCCTGGCGTCATGAAGCCGGCGACGAGCGAGGTGCCGCTCGCGAGCGCCGCGAGTCCGAACAGCCAGTTCGCGGCGGTCGGAGCAGGCACGCTGGCCAGATGAAACCCGCCCTGCGCCACCGTCGTCGCTCCAGCCACGGCTCGGAGCAACAGCAGGCCGAGACCAGGCCAGCCGTCAGGAAACGTGGAAAAGAACCGCTGCAATCCGTCGCTCCTTGGCTGTGGCGTTTGACGGTCGAACAGCGCAAGGACAAAGAGTAGCGGCCAACCGTCCCTGGCGAATCCCTAGACGATGGGAGGTGGCGCTACCACGATCGAGGTAGGTTTGTGCTTGATCGAACTCCCTGTAAAGAAACCACTCATTTTCAAATTCACAGGAGGAGGAGCGGGAGTTCAGATTGGTTTTCTTGAGTTGGGAGGTGATCATCAGTTGTCAGCGGGTGCCACGCCATACGGGCTACGTGCGCACGTAGGACGCAGCACGAAAAGCACGTGAGCACGTAGCGCGTATGACGTAGGACGTGCTTCCGTTACAGCTGGATGATGCCGCGGCGCACGGCGATCGCCACGGCGGCGGTGCGGTCGCTGGCCCCGAGCTTCTCCATGATGTGCTTGACGTGCACCTTCACCGTCTCTTCCGAAATGAACAGCAGCTCGGCGATGTCGCGATTCCGGTTGCCGCCGGCGACGTGCTGCAGCACGTCGATTTCGCGTTCGGTCAACCGCTCGTCGGCGATGTGCTCCGCCAGCTGCGCGGCGATCTCGGGAGGGATGCGCTTCTTCCCCGCATGCACCTGCCGGATGACTTCGATCAGCTCCTTCGGCGGCATGCTCTTCAACACATACCCGCGCGCGCCGGCGGCGAGCGCACGCTGAATCTCGACATCCCCCTCGAACGTCGTCAACATGACGATCCGCGCATCGGGGAACTCACCGAGGATCGCGCTCATGGCATCGATGCCGCTGAGATCGGGCATCCGGAGATCCATCAGCGTCACGTCCGGCCGATGTTCGCGGAACAGCTGAACCGCCTCGCGGCCGGTGGAGGCCTGCGCGACCATCATCATGTCGTCCTGGCTGTTGATGATGGCCGCGATGCCCTCGCGCAGGAGCGGGTGGTCGTCGACGCTGAGCACTCGAATCTTTCGCTGGCTGTTCATGGTTGCTTCTCCCGGGGATCCAGATCGTGCGGCCGCGCCGACCGTCGGAACCATCTCGCGGCGCGCCAGCGTGGACGGCCGGCGGCCGCACGCTCGAACACCACATGGGCGGGCACCCGCAGCTCGACTTCGGTACCCGCCTCCGCACGGCTCCGCACCCTGAAGGTCGCGCCGACCCGGTCGGCGCGTTCGTACATCCCCGTAATCCCCCAGTGCCGGTCGGCTCCCGCCTGCACCGCCTGCGGGTCCATGCCGCGGCCGTCGTCGCGAACGAACAGCCGCAGCTCCCGCGGTCCGTATTCGAGCTCGAGCTCGACCCGGGTCGCGCCCGAGTGCCGGAATGCATTCACCAGCGCCTCGCGGCCGATGCGATACACATCGTCTCGAACCGCCGGTTTCAAGGGCCTGGGACTGCCCTGGACGATGACACGATAGGCGGCGTGCTGGCCGATGTCGAGCTCCTGCTGTATGCCTGAGAAGGCCTGCTCGAGATCGTGCGGCGTGCTGGACGATCGAAGGCCGCGCACGGCATTGCGGCCTTCGTCGATGACCCGTGCCATGAGATCCAGTACGCGTTGGACCGACGAGCGGGCCGGCGAGTCTTCAGGCAGCCGGTCGAACGCCACGTGCAGCTGCATCGACGCGCTGAGGAAGCCCTGGAGCAGCGTGTCGTGCAGCTCCTGCGCGATGCGCGTTCGTTCGGTGAGGCGTTCTTCGAACCTCACGTTGAGCTGTCTCGCCATCTGGAGGAGCCGCAGCCGGTAGAGACCCCATCCCATCAGGGCGAACAGCAGGACGACACCCACCCGAAACGAGCCTCTCTGCCACAACATCGGTCGGATATCGAACGTCAGCGTGCTCTCGGAGCCGTTCCACAGGCCCTCACTGTTGGACGCCATCACCCGGAACCGGTACTGGCCCGGATCCAGATTGGTGTACACCGCCTGCCGCTCGGCGGCTGGAGCACTCCATTCGGCGTCGAATCCATCGAGCCGGTGCCGGAACATCACGCGTTCGGGCACGGCGAGACTCAGACCCGCGAACCCGAGCGCGATTCGCCGGCGGCTCGATGGAATGCTGATCGGAGAGCGCAGATCGACCTGGGTGCCATCGGCGGAGAATGATTCGACGTGGGTCAGCGCCGGGAGCTCGGCGCCGTCGGCCGAGCCGGATCCGCGACCGAGAGGCCGCGGTTGAGGGCGATCCAGATACGCCCGCGCGGGTCCGTCACGATCGTGCGGTGCCGTCTGACGGATTCGAGCCCGAGCAGCCCATCGGCGATGCCATACTCGCGAACGTCGTCGCGCTGAAGCGTCGCGCGCTTCAGCGCGTCACGTTTGACGCGCAGGATCCGATCGGCGGTGGTGATCCACAACGATCCGGTCGCGTCCTCCGCGAACCCGCGGATCGATCCGGCGAGCGTGGGAGAGACGTCATTCAGACCGCGGACGTGACCTGCCTCCACGACGGCGATGCCGCCGGCGGTGCCCACCCAGACGCTTCGTTCACGATCCTCGAAAAGCGTGCTGACGTCATTCGATGGGAGGCCATCCTTCTGCGTATAGGTCTTCCACGCGCCTCGCGAGAAAGCGCTCAGCCCGTTCGACGTCGCAAACCACGTCGTTCCATCGGCCCCCTCGAGAATCGCGGCCACGGTGTTCGAGGCCAGGCCGTCCGTCACGCCGTACGCGGTGAAGGCGCCATCTTTCACCCGGCTGGCGCCGGCGCTCAGGGTGCCGGCCCACACCGCGCCATCGCGCGCGCGGCTGACGACGAAGACGCTGGCTTGCGGCTGGGCGGCTGAGTGCGTCACGCCCTCGGCTTCTATCGACGCGCCCGAGAAACGGAGCCGGGTGACACCGCCGCGCTGCCGGCCGACCCAGACCTCTCCGCCTGCGCCGTCGATGGAATACACGACATCGCGATCCAATCCGGCCACGCTGACGCGGCCGACGGCGCCGTTGTGGATCCAGTACAACCCGCCGCCGATCGGCGCGAACCAGGTCCGGCCGGATTCATCGGCATACACGGGCCCGACACCGTCCATTGGCAGCCCTTGCGCGGTCGAATAAGTCGTGAAGACCGGGTCGCGCCAGCGCTCGATGCCGGTGTCCGTGCCGACCCAGAGATTGCGTTCGCGATCCTCGAAGACTGCCGAGACATGGCGGCGTAATGCCGCGTCCGGATCGGCGACCGCCGCGACACCCTGAGGATCGACACGCATCAACCCTTTCGACCCGGCGGCGATCCAGACGTTCCCGGCGCTGTCCGGGACCATTGCCAGCGCGGGCAGATCCAGCAGTGCCGCCGGAATCCCGGCCCGGGTGACTTCGTTTCCACTCCATCGCGCGACGCCCTTGTCCGTCCCGATCCACAGCTCTCCATTCGCACGCGCCAGCAGGCTGTTGATCTTGAGATCCGGCAGCCCGTCGATCACTCGCGAGACCCGCGATCCCTGCACGCGAACGAGGCCCGCGTCGCGCGTTCCGAGCCAGTACTCACCCGCGGACGTCTCGGCGATCGAGATGACGAACGACGAGGTCGGCATCGTCGCCGCGGGGACGATGGAGTGGAACTGTCCGTCGCGATAGGCCACGGCCCCATGACCGACCGTCGCCAGCAGGACGGAGTCGTCCAGGCCACGCACCATCGCCGAGACAACCGCATCGGTCGGCCCGACTCTCGACAGAATGTTCTCGAAGACTCCATCGCGAAAGCTGACCAGGCCGGATCCACGCAGCCGGGCCCAGAGGTTGCCTTCAGGGGCCACGGTCACGCCGAGCGCGGCGGGCCCGGCGTTGATCGCGGGACCCTTCGGATCGAAGAGACGGAACGTCAGGCCGTCGAATCGGACGAGCCCCTTTTCCGCGGCGATCCAGAGGTAGCCGTCAGCCGTCTGGGTGAGCGCAGAGACAGGGCCTCCAGGGAATCCCCGGTCACTGCCCCACTGATCGCGGATGTAGCGGCTCATCGCCCGCTCGGCGTCGATCGGCGCGTGGAGCGCCAGGCACGCGGCACACAGCGCGAGCCCCATCGGCGTCCGCAGCCAACGCGGACAGCAACGACTACGGGACGAACTCGAACCGCTCAATGACGACCTCGACGTCCTTCTGCGGCGGCCTCGGCGCGTAGCGGAAGAAATACAGGTTCATGCGGATTCGTGCGGAGCCTGGCGTCGGCACGCCGGACGTGAACGCGTGCTGCGCGACGGGCGCGCCGCCGGCGGCGCGCGGACCCTGGACGGTCTTGAACAGCGCGCGGCCCGGTTCCCAGCGGAGCGAATGCGTCAATGTGCCCGGAGGCGCCGGGAATCGCGCGACGTTAGCCGGCACGTAGTACGGCTGCAGCACATACTGGGCATTGGAGATGTCGGGGGCTCCCCACTGGCTGATCTCGATGGCGAGCTCACGGTGACTCTGCTCGGCGCTCTGATCGTCCCACGTCAGCATCCCGAAGGCCGATGCCGGATCGAGTTGGGAGGTATCACGGACGGTGAAGACGTAGGTGCCGTAGCCCAGCGCGCGCGCGAGGATCACCTCGGCACTGGTCCACCGGCCGTCGCGCTGTGCGAGCCGGAGGTGAAGCAGCCCTTCCGGATCGGTCCAGGCATTCTCCGGGTCGTAGTCGTTCGCGCCGCCACGATCGCTCGGAACTTCGCGAACCTCCCACTCGTGTCCGCTGAACTTCAGCGTGCGGCGCGGACGGTCCGCGAAGTTCCCGGTGCCCTTGACGCTCGCCACCGCAACGATGTCCCCGCCGGGTTGCGGCAGCGAGTCCGTCCGGTCGGGCGGCCGATACCCCGGTCCGACGAGAAGAGCCGCGTACTCGGTGCCGAGATGGATGGTGTTGCTCCAGGTCGAGTCCGCCTCGAGCTTCGTGAACGGCTCGGCGGTAAGCGGCTGAACCCACCACACGCCGCTCCTGGCAAACAAGACGATCTGCTGGCCCGGGCGAGCGCCGATCGCCCGTCCGCGGATTGGCACCCGCTTCCCCGATCCGCCGGGAGCCGCTTCAGGGACTTCGATGAACTCGATCGAGGGACGAACCTGGTCCTGCCGGACGCCGCACGCGGCCGCACCGATGGGGATGAGGGCCAGGAGAACGCGGGCCAGGTGGAGGGCAGTGGACGGGCGCATGCTCGGACAGCGGGTGAAACCAGTAGCCTATCGCATCGACGTGACAATCGGCCCGTATGAATCCCGCCGGCCATCGCCGCTCGAATGCGCGTGACCGCCTTTTTTGCGCCGGGAATGTCGATCGATTAGGCTGTCACCACCGCTCCGGATGAACGGCCAGACTCCGGATCCCCGCTTGGCGAAGTACCGGCTTGGCCGCCTGCTCGGCTCCGGCGGCATGGGCGAAGTCCGGCTTGCCCACGATGTCGCCCTCAACCGCGACGTCGCCATCAAGTTCATCGCCGCCGATCACGTCAGCGACACCGACTCGCGGCGCCGGCTGGTTCGTGAGGCGCAGGCAGCGGCCGCGCTCGATCACCCGGCCATCTGCGCCGTGTACGAGGTGAACGCCGACAGCGACCAGCCGCCGTTCATCGTCATGCAATACGTCGAGGGAGAAACGCTCGCGTCGCGCCTTCGACGTGGTCCACTCGAACCGCGGGAGGCCCTCATGCTGGCCGCGGACATCGCGGATGCGCTCGGCACCGCCCATCGCCGCGGCATCGTTCACCGTGATCTGAAGCCCGAGAACATCATGCTCACGCCGTCGGGCCGGCCGAAGCTCCTCGACTTCGGCATCGCCCGCATGAACGCGCTGGCGGGCTCGGAGCTGCTCGAGACGCAGACGAGTCTGACCGGACGGGGAAGCATCGTCGGCACGCCTTCATACATGTCTCCCGAGCAGATCGAGCAGCGCGCAATCGATGGCCGGAGCGATCTGTTCTCGCTCGGATGCGTCCTGAGCGAGTGCCTCACCGGACGCCCGGCGTTCAGTGCCGCAACCGCAATCGAGATCTATGCGGCGGTGCTCCACGTGCACCCCGCGCCGCCGTCGGCCGCGAACCCGGACCTGACGACGAAATACGACGAGTTGTGCCGGAGGCTGCTGGCAAAGAGCCCGGCCGATCGGTTTCAGTCGGCCGATGAAGTTCTCGGCGCGATCCGCATGATCCTCACCGACACCGCCGCGCCACTGCCGCCGGCGGTCACGGCGAAACCGAGGCCGGATCGGCGTACCCCGTAAGTCGCGCCGCGGCCGCGCTGATGCTGCTGCTCGGCGCATACGGCGCCTGGTGGTGGTATCAATCCGCGTCGACATTCACATCCCGGCGGCGAAGCCGGCGTGTGGTACCAGCGGGGCACCGAACATGTCCGCAATGCGGCGTACTACAGCGCCCGCAAGGCGTTCGAAGAAGCGATCAGATTGAGCCCGGGGTTTCCGCAGGCGTTGACCCGTCTGGCGGAAGCGCACGTCGAGCTGGACGAGGAAAACGAGGCGAAGGACGCGCTGCTCGGCGTGAACCAGGCCCGTCTCGGCTCCAACGATCGAGTGAGATACGCGGCGGTCAACGCCCTCGCGACCGGGAGGCCTGACCTCGCCGTCGCGTCCTACCGGCAGCTCGCGTCGCGATCGGCATCGGAGGCTGGGGTATGGGTCGATCTCGGCCGGGCGCAGAAGAGCGCCGGCCTGGCGGCGGACGCGAAAGTGAGCTTCGAACGCGCGCTGCAGATCGACAGTCAGTACGCTGCCGCTCACCTGCACATTGGGATGCTCGAATCCTCAGCGCTGCGCCGCGAACAGGCGCTGAAGCCGATTCGCGGATGCCGAACAACTCTATAACCGGACAGAGTCGAACATCGAGGGAGAGACCGAGGCGTTGCTTCGGCGTGGGAATTTTCTCGCGACGCTCAACGAACTCGATGCCGCGCGGAAGGCGCTCGGCCGGGCGACCGAGCTGGCCAACGCCCATCAGAATCCGTCACAGCGCATTCGCGGCGAGCTCGGCCTCGCGACGGTCGCCGCGCCGAGGGCAACCTGACGGCGGCCGAGACTCAGGCGACGGCAGCGGTCAAGCAGGCACTCGACGCCAGGCTCGATACCGTGGCGGCCAAGGTCTGGTCGACCTCGCCGTCGTGCTGTTGCGAAACAGCAGCAGGAGGAGGCCGTGAAGCACATCGAGCACGCCGTGCAGCTATCGCAGCGGCGTGCGCCGCGCGCCAACCTGCGCGCGAGGCTGCAGCTCGCGAGCGCCAGGCTTGCCCAGGGAAAAGCTGCCGACGCCGGGGCGACCGCGGAGGCGATGCTGCCGGATCTCCGCGCCCGCGGCCACCGCCGCTGGGAGATGGACGCGCTGTCGATCGCGGCGAGAGCGTACGAAGATGCCGGCGACTTCGCACATGCCCGCGACCTGACGCTCGAAGTCCTAGGCGTGGCGGAGCGCCTCGGCGATGAGACACCGCTGACCGTCGCGCTCGACAACCTCGCCAGTCAGTTGACCGCGCTGGGGCGCTTTCCCGAAGCGTTGACCTATCGCGAACGCGGCGAGGCGATTCACCGGCGACAGAAGGACAATGCCCGTCTCGCGTTCGATCTGCAGAACCGCGCCGAGCTGCTCATCCGCCTGGGACGCGGCGCCGAGGCCGAGAGCGCGTTGAAGGAGCTGGACGAGGGGGCCGCGGCGGGAAATGAGGTCTTTGCGCAGCGCGCCCGGCGGGTCAAGCAGCTCCGCGCGTTGAGGGCCACATTCGACGAGCGGTTCGACGATGCCGCGCGGCTCGCTTACGAGGTCATCCATGAGTCAGCGTGGAAAGATGGACTCGACCACGACTTTCAGCGCCGCCCTGCTCGAACACGCGATCGCGAAGGGCGGCCGATCTCCGGGGCGATGGGCGCGTCCCGCCGACCCGGCCACACTGTCGAATGCCCAGGTCCGCGAGCTGCGGTACTGGCGGCTGGCAACCGCCAGCGCGCGCGGCGAGCATGCCGCCGCGGTTGCAGCTGCGAACGCGGCCTTCACGGAGCTCTGGCTCCTCGCTTTCCGTCGAAGATCGCTGGCGCGTTCGCCGCGACCGGCGCGGCCTCGGCTCTGGCGCATCGCGACGAGGCTCAGGCGTCGGCACTCGGCGGCGATCGCCTCGAAGGCGCTGGGCGAATTGACGGCGGCGTGGAAGTCCGACGCGGAGACGTATCTGAAACGGCCGGACCTCGTCCGTCTGCGACGGCAGGCCGGGATGGGATCAGCTCACTAACAGGAAGGAAGCTTCAATGCCGGACAAGGAAAAGCTCGGACTGTTTCTCGGCGGCCTCGCGGGAGGAGCGATTGGCGTAGCGCTCATCAAGAAGCACCTTCGTGACGACGAGGATCGTCCAGTCATCGTCGTAAGTGGCGGCTCGATTGAAGATCGAGCACGAAGAGGATGAGAAAGAGAAAGACAAGAAGAAATGGAAGAAACACGACGAGACCAACCCGTCGGACAGGAGGTGGAAGCCCGACCATGACAACGGAAGGTCGGTAAACATATATGTGATCGAGATCAATGTCCCAGGGGGGCATCCTCGATACGCCGGTGACACCGTGAGGTTCTACTTCACGCAAGGTTGGCATCGAAACGACGTTCACGCTGACGCAGAGCTCGAAGGTTCGACAATATGTGCCGTTGCTCGACCCTAGCAGCCGTCTCGATCTCCGAGATGAAAGGAGGCTGCTCATCCTGGATGTCCCGGGCCACATCAGCAAACTGGAGATCGACAACAGACAGGTTGCGACGTTCCCGGCCGGTACCGAGCAGGCGATCAAAATCAAGATGTGGTGAGGATAGCGGGCGACTTGCCAGGTTGCGGCGGCGTCGCCGACGCTTCGGCACGGTTCGGCGACGCGCCTTGACGCTTTCGCAGACCTACAGCTCCTCGAGCCGCGTGCTGGCGTCGCCGAACCGATCCAGCTTCACGCCCATGCGGTCCATGAGCGACAGGTGCAGGCTGCACGCCTTGCGGTTGTCGTCTCCCTTGTCGAGGTAATTGAGCACGCGCCCCGGCCTGATCGTGCCGCCGCCCTTGCCGGTGATCAGGAACGGCAGCTGCTCGGCGCTGTGCGCGTCGCCGTCGAACAGGCTCGACGTCGCCACCAGGATGGAGTTGTCGAGCAGCGTCCCGTCGCCTTCCTTGATCTCTTTCATCCGCTGCGTGAGATAGGCGAACTGGGCGATGTGGAACTGGTTGGTCTTGAGGTACATCGCCTCCTTGTCCGCGGCCTTCCCGTTGTGCGTGAGATCGAGGTGCAGCGCGCCCTGCACGCCTTCCAGGAACTTGAAGTTCATCTGCGACAGATCGTTGTTGAGCATCACCGTCGCGATCCGCGTCTTGTCCATCTGGAACGCCAGCACGATCAGGTCGAGCATCAGCTTCATGTGATCGGGCACGTCCTGCGGCATCTCGTTCGCCGGGCGCGGCATGTCCGGCTGCGTCAGCGTCGGCCGCCAGCCCTCGATGCGCTCCTCCTTCGACGCCCGCTCGATCCGCATCTCGATGTCGCGGATCGACTCGAAGTACTCGCTCAGCTTGACGTTGTCGCCGCGGCTGATCCTGGCGCGCAGGCTCTGCGAGTCCTGCCGCACCTCGTCGAGGATGCTGCGATCGAGCTTGCGGGCCGTGCCGTCGCCGACCAGGCGATCGAACGTTCTCGACGGATAGATCTCCTTGGTCGCCGGCTTGGTCGGCGATATCCAGGACACGCTCGAGCCGTAGACCATCGACAAGCCGTCCTCGAGACGCAGCTCGTTCGGCTCGATGCCCAGCACGAGGCTCGGGACGGCCGTGCGGCTGCCGACCTGCGACGGCGAGGATCTGATCCATCGAGGTGCCGACGCGAATCACCTTCGGGTCGAGGCTCACCGTTTCGCCGGACAGCACGTTCATCCGCCCGAGGTGCGGGCTGGTGGAGGTCATCGCGCTCTGGTTGTAGAGGCCCTGGATGAAGAGCATGTCCTCGCGATGCGGCATCATCGGCAGCAGCCCGGGACCGATCTCCATGTTGGCCCCGCTGCCCTTCGCCCACCAGTGAATCGGCTCGACGCCATTCGAGAAGAAGACGATCCCGAGGCGCAGCGGCGGCGTGTTCGCCTTCGCGGCGGCCGCAGCCTGGCCGACCAGCGGCAGCGATTCCATCCAGGGCAGCGCCAGCGCGACGCCCATGCCCCGCAGGAAGTGACGACGCGACGCATGGCGGAGGGTGTGATCGAAGCTCATCGGACACCTGCTGCTGAATTGTTACGTGATCGGGGATCGGCGATCAGGGATCGGGTGCTCGATTCCGCTCCCGATCTTCCGCCCGATCCGCCTGATCCCCCATTCGCGGTCGCCGCTCCCGGGTCTTCGTCGCCGCTGCGGCTCCTGAACTGACGGCTGGTCACAATCTTCACGGCCAGGTCTGAAAACGACGCGCTGCCTCCGGCTGCCGCCATGTCGGCGAGCAGCGGCCGGTCGGACGCGAGCACCGTTCGTCCGAGCGCGTACCCGATCATTTTTTTCGACAGCGTCGTCATCACCTGCTTGTCCTGGCCCTGCAAGTATCTCAGGAGCCCTTCGGTTCCATCGATCTTGGTGTTGTCCGCCAGCTCGCCGGTGACGTCGATCGGCTTGCCCTCGGCGTATTCGCTCCGGGGGCGGCCGACCGCGTCGAAGCCTTCGAGAGGAAATCCCAGCGGATCGATGCGCAGGTGACACGCCGCGCAGGTGGCGTTCCGCTTGTGCTCGGCGAGTCGCTCGCGCAGCGTCAGGCCGTTGAAGGATTTGTCGTCGCCGGGAAGCGTTCCGGCATCCCCGGGAGGCGGCGGCGTCGGCGTCCCGAGCACGCGTCGCAGGATCCAGTCGCCACGCTTGACCGGGCTCGTGCGCAACGGCGCCGATGTCGTCGTCAGCACCGAGCCGAGGCGCAAGGCGCCGCCGCGGTCGAACGCGTTCGCGCCTTCGACCCGGACGACCTTGTCACTCGACGGGACGTCTTTCTGGATGCCATAGAACTTCGCCAGCGGCTTGTTGAGGAACGCGTAGTCGGCGAACAGAATCTCCTTCACCGGACGTTCCTGCCTGACGATGTACTCGAAGGTGGAGACGGCTTCGTCGTACATCGACGACCGCACTTCGTCGGTGAACTCGGGGAAGCGGCCGGTGTCGACGCCGCGGTACTGATCGAAGTGATAGAAGCCGAGCCACTGTCCGAAGAACTCGGTGGCGACACGGCGCGCCTTCGGATCCGCGGTCATGCGCTTCACCTGCCGCGCGATCATGGCGGGGTTGCTCAGTTCACCCGCGGCCGCGGCGCGGCGCAGCTCGTCGTCGGGAATCGAGGACCAGAGGAAGAAACTCATCCGGCTGGCCATTTCCCATCCGCTGAGGGCTTTCTCGGGACCGCGCGCGACCGTTTCCACGCGATAGAGAAACGCCGGCGATACCAGAATCCGGGCGATCACCGCGCGAATCGCGTCATCGTGATCCAGTTTGTGGACCGTTCGTGACTTCTGGTAGAAGGCGCGCAGGCCCGCCTTTTCCACGGCCGTGAGCGGCCGGCGCCAGGCGCGGCTCGCGAAGGTCAGGGTGTCGGCGATGTGGCCAGGCTGGGCGAGCCCCTGCGCCCTGGAGACCTCGTCATAGTGCGCGCGCAAGGACGTGAGATAGGGCCTGGCCTCGGCGGGCAGCTTCGCGATCACCGCGGCGTCGAGATCGGCGATGCGGCGGCTCTCGAGCTTGAGGCCGTAGTGATCGGCCAGCATCCCGAGATACGCGTCGTGGTAGGGCCACGATCCGAAGAGATCGTTCCACGCGTGATTGAGCCGCGCGCGGTCGGCGCCGTCCACCATGTTGTCGGTGAAGAACTTGTCGCTGCGCTGGTACTTCACCTTGAGAACGAACGCATCGTGCTCGGGGCTGTTGTAGGTGTTGTCGAACGGCTTCGGCACCGGATCCTTGTCCGCGGGATTCGCTTCGCCGTGCGAGTTCGGCGGCAGGAGCGACGCGTACTCGGCCATGCTGGCGCGGAAGGTCTTGTAGCCGGCGCTCTGCGGATCGCCGAAGACCACGCGCTGGAGCGCGTCGCGCGACGTCCCTTCCGGCCGCTCGGACAACATCACACGGACGACGGCGTTGCGGTCCTTGCCGAGCTCGGCGTCGGCGTGGAACTCCACGATGTTGCCGCCGGGCGGCACGTCGATCGTGAAGGAGGCGCTGCCGGTCGTCGCGAAATCGTCGGGCCCGATCGCGGTGCCGTCGGGACTGCTGCCGAACGCCAGCGTTGCGGCGGCATCAGGGGCCAGCACCGACCGTAACGATTGCGTGGACAGCACCGGACCGCCACGTCCGCCGCGGCCTGCTCCGGTTGCGGGCGGGGGCTCGACAGCGTCCGGCGATCCGGGCGCACCGCGGCCGGCGCTCGCGGCACGCGTGACGATCCGCGGATTGCGCCAGATGATCACCGGCGCCGTACTCGCGCCCGGCGCAACATCGGTGAACAGGAGGTGCACCGTTTGCGGGCCTGGTGTCGATGGACCGCCGCGGCCGCGACCACCACGAACTCCGAGCGGGTAGGTGAAGCGGCGCGTCGGATCCGCTTTCAGCGTCTCGTCGTCGAACGCGAGCGGACTCTCGTCACCGGCGCCGCCGGCGGCGAGATCGCCGCGGGCGAAGAACCAGCTCGGCCACGTCGTCAGGAATTTCTGAATTTCCTCGCAGTCCTTCCGCGCGTTCTCGAGTGAGGCCTTGATGTCGGCGGTCGGGGCTGGCAGCTTCGTCCAGCGATTCACCGTCTCGCGGGTTGGATACGCGGTGTTCGGCTTGTTCACCACCGTCCAGATGTGATCGGCGAACCGGCCGGTGATGCCTTCCTTCGCGGCAAGCGCGCGAATCGTCGCGGTGGGATCGCCGAGCGCGACGCGATGCTTGTAATACCACGCGACGTAGAAGGCCTTGCCGTAGCGTTCGAGGCCGAACGGCCGGCCCCCTTCGCCCGAGACCACGCGGAAGCCCTTCGAGGCGTAGAGCTCGTTGATGCGATTGAGCGCGGAGAGCTCCAGGCCGGTCTTGCCGGGGTCGGTGTAGAACTCGAGCGGTCCGGCGCCAATGACGGCGTGATCGCCAACGAGCTTCGCCGCTTCCAGGTACCGCTCCACGGTTTCGTCCTGCATGAACTGGACGTCGCCGAAATTCGCGAAGCCCTCGCCGCCGACCGAGTCGCTCGAGGCGTCGACGGCAACTTTGACGTCGACGCCGGTCAAGTCGCGCAGCGCGTACGCGTATTCGGCGCTGGTGAGACGCCTGACCGTGACGCGGCCGGGTTCGCCGGCGTGGTCCGCTTCGTACGTTTTGAGGGAATCTCGAATCCAGGCGGCCGTCGCGGTCCGCTCGGCGTCGCTCGGATGGGCATCCGCGTCGAGCGGCGGCATCATGCCCGTCTCGAGCATGTCGGCGACTTTTTCCCACTCCTGCCACTGATCGCCGATCGAAAACTGCCGGACGAGCTTCTCGAGGCTGAGCCCGGCTTCAGGCTTCCTGGTTCCGTGGCATTCGAAGCAGTATTGCTGGAAGGTCGACGGCGGCGTGGCGCTGGGCCGGGTTTTCGGTGGTGCCGAGGCCGTCCGAGCGGGCGCGGTTGCGGAGCGCCTCGGCGCGAATGCCGGGGACTGAGCCGACAGCATCGACGCGAGGCCCACTACACAAGCGACGCACAACGCTGAACGTGTCATGGGACTCCAGGCTGGATGGCCAAAAACGCGCGCTAATCATTGTAGGCGCTCAGGTTGCGGCTGTCCAATCGAGCCGGGCCGCGGTCGGTCGGCGGGCTGCGGTCGGGGTCAGGCCGTGAATCCGCCGGCGGGTCGCCGAAACCCGACCGCCGGGTCGGAAATAGAATCGACACGTGAAGGGACGCACTGCGGTCGTGACCGGCGCGGGGAGCGGCGTGGGCAGAGCCGTGGCGATCAAGTTCGCCGCCGAGGGATGGCGCGTCGCCCTGGTCGGACGAAGCGCTCGAGCGCTCGCCGAGACGACGGCGCTCGCGGGCGCTGACGCCGACGACCGGGTCGTTGCGTTCCCCTGCGACGTCAGCGCGGCGGACACAGTGGCGGCGATGGGCGCGGATGTCCTTGCGCGCTTCGGCGAGGTCGACGTGCTCGTCAACTCGGCGGGCATCAACGTGCCGCAGCGGCGCCTCGAGTCCTTGTCGAACGACGACTGGCATCGCGTGCTCGCCACGAACCTGCACGGCGCCTACTACTGCGTGCAGGCGTTCCTGCCCGGTATGCGACAGCGTCAGACCGGCACGATCATCAACATCAATTCCGACGCCGGCCAGGCGGCGCGCGATGTCTCGGGCGCGGCCTACGTCTCATCCAAGTTCGGCCTGCGGGGATTGACCCAGCAGATCAACATCGAAGAGCGCGGCCACGGCGTGCGCGCGTGCTCGATCTGCCCGCGCGATATCAACACGCCGCTCCTCGACCGGCGCCTGCAGCCGCCCTCGCCGGACGTCCGCGCGCGGATGCTCCAGCCAGAGGATCTCGCCGCGTGCGTCTGGCTGGTCGCGACGCTGCCGCCGCGGGCCGTCCTCGACGAGATTTCGGTATCCAGCCGCTAGCACAAGTTACAAGTACCAAGGAACAGTACAACGGAACGTCGTGATCGGACGATTGACGCGTGTAACGCTGCCCTTGTACGCTGCAACGAACGTTACGATGCACGCCGGTTTCCCCACCTGCCACGCCGCACGATGAAACGCCGCCGCACAACCTCAGCGAGGGCGACGCCAGCCGGCGAGGCCAGCACCCAGGCGCGCCGCTGGCTGCTGTTCGTGCACCAGCTGCCGTCGAACCCGTCGAATCTGCGGGTGCGGACCTGGCGCCGGCTGCAACAGCTCGGCGCGCTCCCGATCAAGCAGGCGGTCTATGCGCTGCCGGATACACCCGCCGCCCGCGAGGATTTCGAGTGGCTGAAGACCGATGTCGAGAGCGCCGGCGGCCAGGCCAGCGTCTTCAGCGCCGGCACCATCGATGCCTGGTCGGATGACGCCCTGGTCGACCAGTTCCGCCGCGCGCGCCAGGACGCGTACGCGGCCCTGGCCGAGGACGTCGAGAAGGTGCTCGAGCGCGACGCCCGCAAGAGCGGCCGGGCCCGCGGCGGCCGCGCGCCGGCGCTGCGCCGGCTGCTGGAAATCCTCCGGCAACGGCTGTCGGCGATCGAAGGTGTCGACTTCTTCGGCAGCCCGGGACGCGAACGCGTGACCACGCTCTTGAAGCGGCTCGAAGACCGTGCGGCGCCGCTGCCCGTCCGGATGCCGGCGCCGGATGCGGTACGTGCCGCGCACCCGGGCCACTACCAGGGCCGACGGTGGTTCACCCGGCCGCGGCCCGGCGTCGATCGAATGGCCTCGGCGTGGCTGATCCGGCGCTTCATCGATCCGCGCGCGCAATTCGCCTTCGCCACCGATCGAGACGAGGTGCCCGGCCGCGGCGTCCCGTTCGACATGTTCGGCGTGGCGTTCAGCCACCAGGGCGGGGGATGCACCTTCGAAACGCTGTGCACGGTCTTCGGGATCGACGATCCGGCAGCCGCTCGAATCGCCGCGATCGTGCACGATCTGGATCTGAAGGATGGCCGGTTCGGCGCACCGGAATGCGCGACGGTCGGCGCGGTGATCGACGGACTGCAGCTGGCGCACGCCGACGATGACACGCTGCTCGCGCAGGGGATGACGCTGTTCGAATCGCTCTATCAATCCTTCGAGCAGTCAGCCCGGTCCGCCGCTCCGCGTGCCCCCGTCCGGGGCCGGACGCCGGCGACGAAGAAAGCCGCTAGGCGATCTTGAAATCCTTATCCCTCATCCCTGATGAGGGATAGGGATTTCGCCGACCTTCCCCAGCGCCGGCTCGACGTGGACCAGCACGTCCGCGACCCAGCCGAGCTCGGCTCTGACCTGCGTTCTCACCCGCCCGGCGATCGCGTGTCCGGCTTCCACCGTGAGCCGCGGATCGACTTCGATGTGCAGGTCCACGTGGTACCCGAGGCCGGTCTTCCGGGCGAAGATCTTCTCGATGCCGAGCACGCCCGGCACGGTTTCCGCCACGCGCCGCACCCGCTCGATCATGTCACCGCGCGGCATCGTGTCCATGAGCTCGAGCGACGCGTCGCGCAGCACCCGGACGCCCGTGAGCATGACGATGATGCCGACCGCGAACCCGCCATAGTGGTCGGCCGCGAGGAACCGGACCGGGTTGTACATCGTGAGCACCACCGCCGTCAGGGCGGTCAGCGCGGCAAGAATGTCGACGGTATCGTTCCAGGCGTCGGCGACGAGCGAGGTGCTGCCGATGCGCCGGCCGATCCGGAACTTGATCGCCGACATGGCGCCGCGCACGCCGATCGCGACCACCAGGACCACGACGGCGGCCGACGACGGCGGCGGATGGTGCTCCCCCACCGCCTGCAGCGAGTTCCAGCCGATCCCCGCACCGCCAGCGACCAGGATCATCCCGACGACGAACCCGGCCAGCGTTTCGATGCGGCCGTGGCCGTAGGGGTGGTTCGCGTCCGGCGGCCTGCCCGCTATGACCATCCCGAACAAGACGACCGTTGAGGCGACCACGTCGCCGGCGAACTCGAGCCCGGCGGCCACCACCGACGTCGATCGCGTGAGCAGACCGACCACGATGCTCGAGGTCGCGAGCATCGCGCTCGCGACGATCCCGACGATGGCGATCCACCGTCCGACACGATAGTCCTGGGGCCGTGGCGGCATGCATCAATTGTGGGTCCGGGGCGGCCGGGGTGTCGAGCAAGGTCCAGCCGGCGAGCCTGCGTCGCCTCGGATGGACCGGCACCGGCCGCGCGCCCACCAATGCTTGTAACGACTATTTACTTGCTATGTAACATTCGTTACTGACACAATGGAACGGGCCCTACCATGGAGGATGATCCATGTCCCAGTTCCTCACGAGTTGCGGAGCGCCCGGGCGGCCGACAGGTCTGCTGACCGCTCTGTTCGTCACGCACCCGTGAGCGCGTCGCGGCTGCGCTGCAGAAAGTCCCGCTCACGCGCGTTGCCGGTCCGCGCGATCGCTGCCGCATAGGCCCGGGCCGCGTCATCAGCGCGGCCGAGGCGGCGGAGAAGGTCGGCGCGGATCGCGTGGAACAGGTAGTAGCCGTCGAGATCGAGCGGTGAAAGATCGTCGACGAGCGCAAGCGCGGCCTGCGGCCCCTCGACTTCGGCGACGGCGACCGCCCGGTTGAGCGCGACGACCGGGCCCGGCGCGATCGCCAGCAGCTGGTCATAGAGCCGCACGATCTGTCGCCAGTCTGTCGCAGAAGCGACTGGCGCGGCGCTGTGCACGGCGTTGATCGCCGCCTGGATCTGGTACGGGCCAGGCTGGTTGCGGCGGAGGCATCGACGGACGATCGCCTGCCCTTCGGCAATGAGCCGGCGATTCCACAGGGCGCGGTTCTGGTCGGCGAGCAGCACGAGATCGCCCCCGGCACTGACCCGCGCCGGCCGGCGCGATTCGATCAACAGCATGAGCGCGAGCAACCCCATCACTTCCGGATCGCCGGGCATCAGCGCCGCGAGGAGGCGGCCGAGACGGATCGCCTCGGTGCAGAGATCGTCGCGCATGAGGCGCTCGCCCGAGCTCGCCGTGTAGCCTTCGTTGAAAATGAGGTAGACGACCGCGAGCACGGCGCGAAGCCGAACCGGCAAATCCGTTTCGTCCGGCACCCGATACGGAATCCCCGCGTCGCGGATCTTGCCCTTCGCCCGCACCAGCCGCTGAGCCATGGTCGGCTCCGGCACCAGGAACGCGCGGGCGATCTCCGCGGTGGTGAGCCCGCCGAGCAGACGCAGCGTGAGCGCCACCTGCGCGCCGGTCGCCAGCGCCGGGTGGCAACAGGTGAAGATCAGACGGAGCCGATCGTCGCGCACGGCATCACCCTCCTCCTCGAGCGAATCGTGGCTGGCGTGCAGCAGCGCGGCCTGCGCGTGCCGATCCTCGCGCGACGATTCGCGGCGAAGGCGATCGATGGCCCGGTGCCGGGCCGTCGTGATGATCCACCCGGCCGGGCTCGGCGGCAGGCCGGCCGACGGCCATCGTTCGACCGCGACAGTGAACGCGTCCTGCACCGCTTCCTCGGCGACATCGATGTTCCCGAAATGGCGGACCAGGACCGCCACGGCGCGACCGTATTCGTCGCGGAACACACGTGCGATCTCCGAGAGGTCGATGGCTGGCACGGACCGGGTCAGATTTCAGCCTCCATGGTGCAACGGCCGCACTTCGATGGGAAGACTGTCCGGATAGCCCGGCAGCGTCAGCGCACGCGCCAGCTTACGGGCCCATTCGAGCGCCGAGTCGAGATCCGGGCTCTTGACGATGGTGAAGCCGCCGATGTGCTCTTTGCCTTCGGTGTAAGGCCCGTCGGTGGTAAGCACCTCGCCAGTCTTGATCCGCACGACCGTCGCGGTGCTCGGCGGGTGCATACCGGCGTTGAACACCCATGCCCCGGCCGACTTCATCTCCTCGATCAAGGCTTCCACGTCCCGCATCACTTTTTCGACAAGTTCGGGCGCCGGCGCTTCGCCATCGGGCTGATAAATGCTGAGCAGGTACTGTTTCATCTCGGGTCTCCGTGAATGGTATCGGACTCGAATCTGAGCCCGGCTCCAACCTCTATACGAACGGTACGCCGGTAGATCGACAGTCCGGGTGGGACTGGAGGACGTCAGTTGTCTTCCACCTGATCTTTTTTACAGGGAGGACGGGAGGGCCGTTTTTAGGAAGAAGCACGGCTTACGGATCCGTCGTGCACCGAGCCGTGGTGCTGGCCTGATGCGTGAAGCGCAAGTCGTGACGTCTCTGAAAGAAGGTGATCATTTCGAAGATACTCCCGCGTCACAGCGCGAGGTCAGCCGACACATCCCGCCCGAACACGCGCCCGAGCGCCGCGCGCGCGGCCCAATACCCGCACATCCCGTGCACACCGCCACCGGGGGGTGTCGAGGCCGAGCACAGAAACAGCCGTGGGTTCGAGGTCGTGTATGGATTCCACCGCGGAAACGGCCGCAACGGGAACTGGTCGAGCGTGTGCGCGCCGCCGGCGATGTCACCGCCCACGAGATTCGGATTGTGTGATTCCAGGGCGCCGGAGGGCATGACGAACCGCGCGAGGATGGTGTCACGGAAGCCGGGAGCGAAACGTTCGATCTGGCGCTCGACGCGATCGGTCATGTCGGCGGTCGCCCCGTTCGGCACGTGGCAGTACGCCCACCCGGTGTGACGTCCCGCAGGGGCACGCGTCGGATCGACGTGGCTCTGCTGCGCCACGATGACGAAGGGCGCCTCCGGGATTCGACCGGTGTTGGCAGCCGCCTCGGACCGCGCGATCTCTTCGTATCCGGCGATGGCTGTCCGGGCTCTCCGCGGACCGCCCGCTCGCCGGGCCGGTCATGACCGGAATGCCCGGTTCACGATCGACGGCGAGGGCTCCGGGGTGCGCAGGAGCACCTGAGTGAATGCGCGGTTCGCATCGAAACACACTTGCCAGACGACGTCACCCAAGGCGACGGCCCGCGACCGCGGTCGCGTCACGACTCGGACGGCGAAGTCCCCGGCCGCACGATGCAGCGGAAACCGAGATGACAGGTCGAAGTATCGATCGGCTCGGGGAACCGAGCCGCCGGCCGGTACCGGCGACAGTAGTTCGGCGCGCACAGATGCGAGCCGCCCTTGATTACCTTCCGTGGGATGCGGATGTTCGGCTGACCCGGGTCGTAGCTGTCGTCCTCGCGCGCGCCGCGCGGATTCCGCGGCGTGCAGCAGGCCTTGATGACCTCGCTCGGATGTTTGGGATGGTACCAGTCCGTCGTCCATTCCCAGACATTCCCGACCATGTCGTAGAGGCCGTATCCGTTGGGGGGGAACGCATCGACCGGCGAGGTGCCCTCGTAGCCGTCCTCCACGAGGTTCTGCCACGGGAATTCCCCCTGCCAGGTATTGGCCAGGTGATCGTGCTCGTCGCGGAGGAAGGCGTCGCCCCAGGCGTACGCGGCGCCGTCGAGCCCGCCGCGCGCCGCCAGCTCCCATTCCGCCTCGGTCGGCAGCGCCTTGCCTTCCCACTCCGCGAACGCCAGCGCGTCGGCGAAGGCGACGTGCACGACAGGGTGCCGCTCGCGGTCCGCGATCGAGGACGAGGGTCCATACGGATGCCTCCAGTCCGCGCCGCGCAGGAAGCTCCACCAGTTCCCGATATTGCGGAGATCGACCGGGCCGTCGGGCTGCACGAAGACGAGCGAACCGGCGTAGAGCATGTGCGGCAGGGCGCCGGGATAATCGGCCGGGTCGGGGGGAATCTCCGCGAACGTGACGTGTCCCGTCTCGTGGACGAAACGCGCGAATCGCTCGTTGGTCACCGGATAGCGGTCCATCCAGAACCCGTCAACGGAGACGCGATGAACCGGGCGCTCTTCGGGGTAGTGCGCGTCTGAGCCCATACGGTAGGTGGTCGCCGGAATCCAGACCATGTCGGGGAACGGCGGAGCTTCACCCTTGCCGGCAGAATCCTCTATCTGTAGGTCCTGATGCGACATGCATCTCCTCAGGAGACCGTCCCATTCATCCGGGACGGTCGGTTCACGGCTGACGCCGGTACCCTAATGGGATCACCCGGCAGTGCGGAAGCGGAAAACTACGTACCCGAAGACCGTAGAAGTACGTGCCCGCGCCGGAAGAAAGTACCGGTCCCGGCGGTCATGAGCTCGAGGCTTGAGGCCCTTCAGTGCGGCAGGCGGCCGACAGCTCGTCAATTCCCTCGGACGCCCGTACTTTTTCACCGCCCGCGCCGTACTTCTCCAGCCCTGCGGGGCGTAGTCTCCCGCTTCACGTGCCCGAGCTTCGTTCCTATCCTTGGCAGGTGGCACTGGAAGAAGGTGATCCGATGAATCGAAGGCGAGTGCTGCTGGCCGACGATCACGCGGCAACGATGCAGTGCTGGCGGACGCTGCTCGAACCGGAGTTCGAGGTGGTGGGGACCGTCGCCGACGGACAGGAGCTGGTTGACGCCGCCGAGCGGCTGAGACCGGACGTCATTGTCACCGACGTCGTGATGCCGGGGATGAGCGGAATCCTGGCGGCGGCGGCGATTCTGCGCCGCCACGCGGCGGCGCGCATCGTGTTCGCGACGGTGCATGCGGACCGCACGATGCTGCGCAAGGGCCTCGCACTCGGCGCGTTCGGCTACGTGCTGAAGGTCAGGGCGGGAGACGATCTCGTGCCGGCGATTCGAGCGGCGATTCGAGGCGACCTGCACATCAGTCCCTTCCCGGTGCTCGCGGAGCCGGGCACCGAGGTTGGACCCCGACGTCCGTGCTGACGGCAGACCAGCTGATCGAAAAAAGCAGAAAACACGAAATGAGCTCCGGACGCGGCTGGAGTCTGACACACCGTCAGCCGTCCGCCCCGGCCGGGGAGGAGCACATGTTCGAGCACCTGGTGAACGACGCCTCATCGCGCCTCAACGTGCCCGCGGCGAACCTGTCGGAAATGATGCGCGAGCTGCTCTGGCTCGTCACCAACGAGCGAACCGGCGGGCCGGAGGGCTTTCTCGACCAGTTCCGGCGCGCCGGCCTCGGTGACGCGACCAGGTCCTGGTTCGACGGGAGGGAAGGCCGGTTACTCACGACAGCCGAGCTCGAGTCGGCGCTGGGCACGAGCACGCTCGACCATCTCGCGATCTCGAGCGGCCTCAGCCGCGCCTCGGCGATGTCGGCGGTTGCCCTTCTGCTGCCGAGGCTGATCGGCCGGTTGACGCCTGGCAGCAGGCTCGCGCCCGACGTCGCGCTCCCGTCACAGGTCACGTCCTATCTGACGACGCCCGACTCGCCACCGCAGCTGCAGGTCCGGCGGATGTCGTGGCAGTGGCTTCCGTGGACCGCCTGGGCCGTCCTCTCGCTGGCGGGTCTGCTTTTACTGCGCGGGACCGCCGGAACGATCAATCCCCAGCTCACACTGACCAACCGCGACGGACTGATTGTCTACTCTGGCCTCGTCCGCGACGACGCGAGCAGGAGGGCGATCGTCGGCGCTCTTCAGACGACCTTCGGCGAGCAGAATGTCAACGGACACATCGGCGTCGATCGCCACGTGAGGCAGGCGTCCTGGATGTCGTGGCCCGGCGACCTGTTCGGATATCTGAAGGTGCCCGGCGTCGACTTCTCGCTCAACGGTGACGCGATCGGCATCGGCGGATGGCTGTCGGCCGCGGAGCGGCAGACCCTGACCGACAGGCTGCGGGCGCATTTCGGCCCCGACGCCAGCATCGGCACGCTCGGCGATGCGGCCGCGGACGCGATTCGAGCGGCCAACGACAAAGCGCTTTCGGCGCTCCCGGCGCTTTCGGCGGTGGGCACGATCGGCGTGTCCGGCATATCCGCGGATTCGCTCGTCAGGGCCATGAACCTGGCGATCATCAACTTCGCGACCGCAAGCGCCGATATTCCCGCCGATGGCGCGGCGATCATTCGCAAGTCGGCGGAGGTAATGGTGGCAATGCGGGCGGTGCCGGCAGGAACGATGATCGAGATCGGCGGGCACACTGACAGCACCGGCGATCCGGCCGGCAACCTGGCGCTGTCGCAACAGCGGGCCGACGCCGTCAAGCACGCGCTGGTGGCGGCCGGCGTCCCGGCGGCGATCCTGATCGCGAAGGGATATGGCGCCACCAGGCCACGGGCCACGAACGATACCGAATACCGCCGATTCCTGAACCGCCGTATCGTGTTCGCGGTGATCCGCAAGCCGGTAGCCGGTCTGAAGAACGGGAGCTCAGAGCCGATCCGAGAGTGAGCCTGACCGGCTCACGTGGCGGGGAGTCAAAACACAACCAGGTGGTGCTGAATCGCATAGCGCACCAGCTCCGTCGTCGAGTGGACGTTCAGATCCCGCATCATCTCGTACTTGATCGTCTCGACCGTGCGCGGGGAAAGGTTGAGGCTCGCGGCGATCTCCTTCATCCGGTGGCCGTTCACGATCAGGCGCAGGACCTCTTTCTGCCGCGCGGTCAGCTCGCACCCTCGAGGACCGTCGGGGGACGACATCAGCGCGAGAACGTCTCCGGTCAATGCGGCGCTGAGATAGGTGTGACCCTGGAGAACCTCGTCGATCGCGTTGACCAGCTCCTGGCCGCTCGACTGCTTCAGCACGAAACCCTTGGCGCCGAGCCGGAAGGCTTCGGCCGCCAGCCTGCGCATCCCCGTGCATCGTCAGGAAGACGACGCGGCTGTCGTCGTGATTCGCCCGCAACTGCCGCAGCCCCTCGAGCCCGCTCAGCCGGGGCATCGAAATGTCGCTGACGATGACGTCCGGGCGCAGGCGCTTCGCGGCATCGAGCAGCGAGCTGCCGTCGGTGACCGTGCCCACGACGTCGTAGCGGTCTTTGAGGATTCGGACGATCCCGTCGATGAAGACGACGTGATCGTCGGCGAGGAGAACGGTTGCACGGCGCGTGTTCGTCATTCGAGTGATATCCGCCGGCCTGTCGCGGATGACCGGCTGAAGTCTGCCTGTTGTTGTGACTCGACTCCGGCCCCGTCGTCGAGGACTTCGACCGGGAGGCGGACCTCGATCCTGGTGCCGCCGCCAGGCTGTGAGTCGATGGTGGCCTCGCCCTGGGCCAGCCGGGCGCGCTCCTCGATGCTCACGAGCCCCAGTCCGCCGTTCTGGCGGGCGGTCGCCGGATCGAACCCTGCGCCGTCATCGACGACGGTCAGCACGAGGTCGCTCGCGTCCCGCTCGAGCGAGATGGTGGCGTAGCGGGCATGGCCGTGCCGCGCCACGTTCCGCAGCGCCTCCTGCGCGATGCGAAACAACGCCAGCGCCACCAGCGGGCTGGACGGCTCGACCTCGCCGTCGGCGAAGAAGCGCACCTGTAGTTGGTGCTGCCGCTCGACTTCGCCGCAGTGCGCGTGCAGGGCCGCCACCAGCCCGATGTGGTGCAGCACGGTCGGATGCAGGCCGTGCGACAGCAGGCGAAGGGTCTCGGCCACGCCGGCGGCGCGGCGCTCGAGCGAGAACAGCGTTTCCTGCGCCTCGTGGCTCTGGATGTCGCTCCCCTTTTGCCGCAGGTAGCTGATGTCGACGGTGAAGCTCGCCACCTCCTGGCAGACGCCGTCGTGCAGGTCGCGCGCGATCCGCGTGCGTTCGGCCTCCTGACTGGCAATCAACCGTCCGGCCAGATCGCGGTTGAGGGCGAGCGCGCGCTTGGACTCCGTGACGTCGCGCACGATGCTGAGCACGCGATCGCCACCGGCGTTCACGAGCCGCGCCTCGAACTGGCGCGGCTCGTCGACCGTGAGCTCGTACTCGACGACGATCATGTCGTCGCAGACACAGGCTCGATCGAGCGCATCCATCAACGTCTCGGCGATTGCCGGGGGCATCACGTCGCGGACCTTCCTGCCGATGAACATGCTCGGCGGCGCGAGCAGCCGCGTCGGATCCCTCGCGTGGAAGTCGACATACGTCCCGTCGCGGTGCAGCACGAACATGAGGTCGGGAATCGCCCGCAGGATTGCGCTGTTGCGTGCCTCGAGCTGGCCGAGGGCCTCCTCGGCCCGCTTTCGGGCTGTGATGTCGCGGCCGACGCCCTGAAGCTCCACGACCTGTCCGCGGGGGTCGAGGATGACGTGATTGATCCAGTGGTGCCAGCCGATGGTTCCGTCCGGCAGGGTGACCTCATGCTCCTGTGAATCGGTGCCGCTGCGAAGACCGACGATGTGATCGAGCACGGCCTGGTGCGACGCCGGCGGAATCAGATCGATGAATCTCGTCCCGACCAGCTCCTCGCGGGTCTTCTTCCAGAAGCGGCAGTACGCGTCGTTGACGAACGTCAGTGTCGAGTCCGGGAGGAAGCGGCAGATCAGGTCGCTCTGGGCATCGACCACGCTGCGATAGAGCTCGTCGTTGTTCCGGGATTCTTCCTCCGCGCGGCGGCGCCGGCCGCGCTGAACCAGGAGGCTGCCGATCAGGGCGAACTGCGCGGTGAAGATCAGCAGCCCGGCGAGGATATAGCTGCGGTACGTGCTGAAGAGCGACCGATCGCGGAAGAGCACGAGGGCGGTTGCGGGAATGCGCTCCTCGGGGATACCCCAGCGCCGCAGCTGCCGCCAATCGAGCGTCGGGCGCATCGTGGCCTGGCCAAGCGGGATGGCGCGCGGGTTCTTCCCGTTCGCGACGCGAATCGCGAGGTCGGCGACGCGGGTGGCATCGGGCCTCACCTGCCAGGCGTAACCTCCAACCGAACCCGTGCCAAGCGACTCGGCGGCCAGGCTGAAGATCGGCACGGGCGACGCGGCCACGACCTGCGCCAGTCCCTCGCGCTGGTCCACACTGGTCGTCCGGTCCCACATGGTCTGTCTGAGGAAGAAGACAATCAATCGAATCCGGGACCCCTTTCAGCCGGGCGACGAGGTCGGCCATCGGCAGGTCCCGCAGGAACTCGAGGCCGATGTGCTGGTCAATCGCGTCGAATTGCCGCCTGACTTCCTCCTCGACGTGCTCCGGTCGCTGCAGCACGCCATCGACGACGAACACACGTTCGGTCGCTGGCAACAGCTGCAACGCGAGCCCGAGCGTCTCGCGTATCGCCAACGCTCCCTGCAATCCGGTGACGTCGTCCTCGCCAGGATCGACTCTGGTCATCGGCGCCATGGCGACGATGGGGGCCTTGCCGAACACGTCGCGGTTCTGCCGGGCGAAGGTGACCGCGGCATCCGCCACGGCGATCACGACGTCGATTCGGCGCCCGGCGTACTTCTGGCGCAGGTAGTTCGGGATCAGCCCGGACTGCGCGGCAGCCGGGAATCGATACGACTCAATCGTCTCGACGTAGATTTCGATCGGCCCGGAGCTCGCGGCGCGCAACGCCTCCTGGATCGCCGGATCGAAGGTCGATCGGAAGGCGACCTCCTGGCCGTAGTGGTGCAGCACGAGCACGCGCGTCACGGCAGACGGCGCGGCCGCGTTCAGCGCGGCGGAAGTGAGGATTGCCAGGCTCCCCAGCCAGGCAACGACGATGCGGCCACCGTCCATCCTTCGCACCGTCTCCTCGTCGCTCGTCATTCGCATTCCTGAGCCTGAGCGAATACGGACCGCGACAACCCGGTTGAGCTGTGTCGACCGGGTAACAGAACAACGACCCTGTCGGCCTGGTCCGCGTCGTTTCGGGCCGCTGGCTAAGCAGACGAAACCGGGACGGCCTTACGACATACCGTAGAATCCCACGAAATGTCGTGACGCCGTTCCGGGCGGACGTGCCCGGTCGAAACCCGTCATCACCCGTCCGCGAGGCCGATCGCGGCCGGAAAACGGCCGTTCAATCACGCGAAGTCGGGCCGGTTGAACGGCCCCATCCTGGCTGTTGGTTCGAGCCGGGATGTTGACACTCCAGACCTGACCGGCCCGCGGTGCAACTCCGGGTCCAGAACTCGGGACTCGGGACTCGGGGCTCGGGGCTCGGGGCTCGGGACTGGGGACTGGGGGACTGATAGGCTGAACGCCTTGGATGAATCGCAAGTCCTGCTGCTGGTGCGTGTGACGGCCCGGGCGTCCGCGGCCGCATTCGCGGCCGCGTTGATCCTGTTCACCATCCGGAATCGCTATCGACCGCAGAGCGCCCCACACCACATTTCCGTATTCGTCACGTTCATCCTCGTCCACACGATCCATTTCGGAACCGTCCTGTGGCTCGCCGCGTTGACCTCCGGCAGGAACATCCGGGAACGGGACGGGTGGGCCGTGGTCCTGACCGCCGCTGTGTTGTTCTACGTGGTCACGCTCGGCATCCTGCAGACCTGGCGCCGGCGCGAATCGGCCAGCCACGTGTCGCGCAGCCGCCGGCTCGCCGCCAGTGCCGGTGTCGCGCTCGTGGCCCTGGTGTTCCTCAACTCGTATGTCGCACGGATCGAACGCATGCCGGTGTACTGGCTGCCGGCAAGTGCCCTGATCCTCATCGTCGCGGGGTATCTCGCGCAGGACTACAGTGCGGATCGAGCCGCCCGCCTCCGCGCTGCGCGCTTCGGCGCGAAAGGCTGCGATCGGAGTCCCCAGTCCCGAGGGAGCTCCCGAGTCCCGTAACCACCCCTGATCCCGTGATCCCCGATCCCCGATCCCGAACCATCCCAGAGTCCCAATCCCGAGTCCCGAGACCAGCCCGAGTCCCCAGTCCCGAGCCCCGAGCCCAGAAGTGCGCCCTCCCGGCCTCCGTTCGCGCCTTACCCCCCAGGAGGTCGATCATGGTCACTCGACAGCAGCGTTCACGCGCGGGGTTGGCGGTGCTCGTCGGGCTCGGGCTGCTCGGCGGCGGGTCGGCTGCCGCGCAGGTGCGCGTCTCGACGGTTGAAGAGCTGCAACGGACCTTGAGCCCGGGCGACGTCGTCTCGGTCGTCCGGACGGAGGGAGGGGCAATCGAGGGCCGATTGCTCCGAATCGGGGCTGCCGGCCTCGAGATCCGCGGCGAGCTCGAAGAGGCTGGCCGACGACGGCGAGGCGACATTACGATCCCGTTCACCGCCCTTCAATCGCTCGAACGCCGGCGCGACTCGCCGCGCAATGGCGCGCTCATCGGGGCGGGCGCCGGCGCCGCGGTCGCTGGCGCGATGTTCGTCGGCGCGGTCGTGGTCGACCGCAACGAGATCGACGAATGGGCGCCGATCTACATGGGATATGGGGCGGTGTTCAGCGGCATCGGCGCGCTGGTCGGCTGGGCCGTCGACTCCGGACGATCGAAACCGCCCGTCAGGTTCGATCGGCGCTCCGCTGGGGCACTCGACGTGAAGGTGGCGCCCCTGTTGTCGCGGCGCCCGGGCGTAGTCGTGACGATGTCGTTCTGAGAAGCGGTGCCGCCTACTTCTCTTTCCGCGTGCGTCGCACGAGCGTCGCGACCGAGGCGACCAGTTCTCCAGGATCGACGGGCTTGGCGAGATGCATCTCGAAACCCCGCTGCAGGGCCTTGGTGCGATCGTCCGATCGCGCGAACGCCGTCAGCGCTGCGGCTGGAACGTCGCGAATATCCGGATCCGACGAGGCCCGGACACGCGCGATGAACTCGAACCCGTCCATGGCCGGCATGCCGAGATCCACGACGAGCACGTGCGGCCGGGCCACTTCGATCTGCTCAAGGGCCACCACCGCCGACGGAATCGTGACGACCTCGGCCCCCGCGGTTTCGAGCACGACACGGAGGAGACCGAGCGAATCCTCTTCGTCGTCGACGGCCATGACGCGCACGCCGGTGAGGTCTCCCAGGACGGTCAAGGGGGCGATCTTCTCGGTCCGCGGATGTTCGCGCGTCTCCCGGCCACCCTCCGCGTGCACGATCATCAGCGGCAGCCTGACCCGGAACGTCGACCCCCGGTTCTCCCCTTCACTCGCGACGTGCACGGAGCCGCCGTGCATCTCGACGATGTGCCGGACGATCGACAGACCGAGACCGAGCCCGCCGGTCTTTCGCGTCGTCCCGGCGTCGGCCTGACGGAACCGATCGAAGACATAGGGCAGGAAGTCGGGGCGGATGCCGATCCCGGTATCGCTGACGACAATGTCGATGTGCGAATTCACCCGTTCGACCCGAATCTGCACCCTGCCCTGCTTGGGCGTGAATTTCACCGCGTTGGACGCCAGGTTCCAGACGACCTGCTGCAGGCGGTCCGGATCGCCGGAGACGGGACCGACACGAGGATCGACGATCGTCTGCAGCCGCACGCCCTTCGCGTCGGCCGCCGGCTGCACGGTGGCGACGGCGTTGTGCACGACGAGCGGCACCTCCACCGGCTGCACGTCCAGACGGATCTTTCCCGACACGATCCGGGAGACGTCCAGGACGTCTTCGACGATCTGCGTCAACGCCGTGGCATTGCGTTCGAGCGTCTCGAGCCCACGCTCGGCCCGCTCGCCGTTGAGGACCCGGCCGCGCAACAGCCGGGCGTAGCCGACGATCGCGTTGAGCGGTGTGCGCAGCTCGTGCGACAGCACGGCCAGGAACTCGTCCTTCAACCGATCGGCTTCGCGGGCTTCGACGTACAGCCGGGCATTCTCGAGCGCCACCGAGGCCCACGCGGCGATCCCCTCGGCCAGCTGCTCGTGCTGCTCGGTGAACACGCCGGCCTGCGGGTGACCGAAGAACAGGCCGCCGAGCACGTCGCCCGACGGGGTCTTCACGGGGACGGCGAGATAACTGCGAACCGGGAGGTGCCCCGCGGGCATCCCGTGATACGGCGCGTTCTGACCGAAGCGCGGATCCCGGGTCACGTCATCCAGCCGGACGACGCCTTCACCGTGAAACGTGGGGGCAAAGATGGCGGTCGCGCGCGGCTGCGGAAACTTCGCGAAGGCCTCCATCGGCGCGCCCGACAGCGTGTACAGCATGTAGGCGTCGCCGGACTGGCGGTCGACCACGTTGTAGAAGAACGCGCCGAACGCCGCGTCGGTCAACTCGGTCGCGAGGTCAGTGACTTTCTGGACGATGGCGCTCCGATCGAGGGAGGCCGAGACCATCGCGCCGACCTCGTTCAGCTTCGCCGTGATCCGCGCCTGTTCCCGCGCCGCCGCGAGCAGTTGCGCACGCTCCGTGACGTCCCGCGCGGTCTTCGACGCGCCGACGATGACGCCGCTGTCGTCGATAATGGGCGAGACAGTCAACGAGATCAGCACTTCTGTGCCGTCCTTCCGCCGCCGCCGGGTTTCGTAGTGATCCACCATCCCGCCGGCCTTGATCTGCGCGACCACCTTGTCCTCTTCGTCCTGCAGCTCCGGCGGAATGATCATCCGGATGGATTTGCCGATCGCCTCCGCCGCCGTATAGCCGAACATCCGTTCCGCCGCGAGATTCCAGGTGGTGATGATGCTGTCCAGATTCTTCGTGATGATCGCGTCGTCGGACGACTCGATGACCGCCGCGAGGCGTCGCAGCGCCAGGTCCGCCTCCTTGCGGTCGCTTATGTCCCGCGCGATCTTCGACGCGCCGACGACGGCGCCGTGCTCGTCGTAGATGGGCGAGACCGTCAGCGAGATCGGAATCAGGACGCCATCCTTCCGCTGGCGCATCGTCTCGTAGTGACGAACCGCCTCGCCGGCGCGAATCCGCGACAGGACGAAGTCTTCCTCATCCTGGCGATCCGCGGGAATGATCATGCGAATCGAACGGCCGATCGCTTCGGCCGCCGTGTAGCCGAACATCCGCTCCGCGGCCGAGTTCCAGGAAAGGATGGTGCTCTCGAGATCTTTACTGACGATGGCGTCGTCGGAGGAGTCGACGATTTTGGCGAGATGACGAATGGTGAGATCCGGTATCGACTGTGGCATGCCCATGACCAGGTCGTCGCTCCTCACGAATCGCCGCGACCTGGAGCGACCGGTTCGCGGGGATCCGTACGGGTGGCGCGGGAGCTCATCCGCGCTTCACGGCTCCTCTTTTTCAACTGTACCACGCGATTTGAGTCGTTTTGGGCGTCGTTCCCGCCTTTACAGGCGGAGGCCGGACCGCCTCCGCCAAGGCTACGGCGAGTCTCGCCGACCAGCCTCCGCTAAAGCTACGGCGGTCCGCCGGAGCCTTGGCGAAGGCGGAAGCGCTTCGCGCGAAGGCGGAAGCCACTCGTCAAGTGGCAAGGGGCAAGTACAACGGAAGGAACAACGAGATCGTCGCCGCTCTTTACGTTGTAGTCGATGCTCTTTCCGTTGTACTTGTTACTCGTACTTGTTACTTGTTAATACCTCGTCTTGACGTATTGGAACGCTACGTCTGACGCAGGCGGTGTGTCAGCAGCTACTCACGGCTATCGTCGCGCATTCGAAAAAGCCGCTGGAGCGTCAGGGCCGACCCTCTCGGTGCCAGCCCGCGGAATCGTTTGTGCACGCGGCTCATCGGGAGGATTTGATGGACGACTCACCGCGGGAGAACGACGCGACCGACGACACGCGGAAGCCGATCGACGGCCGCTCGCCATCGGTCGATACCGGTTCCACCGGCAACGGCAACGGCTTTCACGGCGCCGACCGGATCGCGCGGCGCGCGTATCGACGGTTTGAAGACCGCGGCTGGGAGCATGGCCACGATCTGGACGACTGGCTCGAGGCCGAGCGCGAGATATTCAGCGGAGAAGAACAATAGCTGGCTGAGGCGGCCTCCCCTCCGTCGTCCGATTTGCGGCATCAGTGCGAATACCCAGGACGAGACCCGCCGGGCTCAGGGTAAAATCAGGCATTCTGAAAACCTAGCCCCCTGGGGTACCAATGCCTATTGCCACTGGCGACTACGCTGGCGTCCTGTCGAGCCGTGTCTCTGCCGAACGCCTTGCGCTCTCGACGGCGTGGCTCACACGTCTCAACGAACTGCTCGACGTCGGGTTGAACGACGTTTTCCCTACCGATCAGCTGCTCGACCACATCCCCACCTTGATCGCGGAGATCGCCGTCTACCTGCGGGCGCCGGCAGACGAGGAGATCGCCGCCAACGCGACGGTCATCGCCAAGTCGCGTGAGTTGGGGGTGTTGCGCTATCAACAGCGGGCGTCGGTGCATCAGGTGCTTCGCGAGTTCGAGGTGCTGGCGGAAATCCTCGAGACCTTCGTCGCCGACGAAACCAGCCGCCTCGGCCTCCAGCCGACGTCCGCGGAATGCTTCGAGCTGCAGCGCCGGCTGAATCACTCGACGCGGACGTTGATGCGCGCGTCCGTCGAGACGTTCATCAGCGAATACACCTCGACCATCCAGGCGCAGAACGAGCGGATGCAGACGTTCAACCGGCTGGCCAGCCATGAGCTGCGCTCCCAGGTCGGGACCCTGGTGTTCGCGGCCGCGCTCCTGAAGTCGGATGGCGTGCAGGCGGATCGGCAGCGGGTCGCGAAGGTCGCGACGACGATTCAAACCAACACCGACCGGCTGTCCTGGCTGATCGAGAACCTGCAGCGGCTTGCCCGCCTTGGTGAGGGTCTCGACGTGCCGAGCCAGCAGCTCGTCGATCTCGGCACCATCGCCCGCGAAGTCGGGCGACAGCTCGAAGAGATGGCCGCCGCCCGCGGCGTGTCGATCCGGATCGATGACGGGCTGCCGTCCGTCACGGTCGACCCGGCGCGGCTCGAGCTGGTGCTGCTGAACCTCGTGTCGAACGCGATCAAGTACAGCGACCCGGCCAAGGCCGACAGCTTCGTGTCGATCGAACGCGGCGCCAGCGACAAGGAGACCGAAACCGTCATCAGCGTCCGCGACAACGGCCTGGGGATTCCGGAGACGGATCGCGCGGCCATCTTCGATCGCTTCTACCGCGCGCACGCCGATCTCGACAACGCGCTCGGCGTCACCGGCACGGGCCTCGGTCTGGCGATCGTCGCGGAATGCGTGGACGCGATGGGCGGGTCGATTCGATTCGAGTCGGCGCCGGGGCAGGGGTCGACGTTCTTCGTAACGCTGGCCGTTTGACGCTGAGGCCAGGGCGGCCCGCGTACTCCACATGCTTCACATGGAGTATGGGAGGACGGGAGGCCACAGTTCAGGCTTATCGCGGTACCGCGCAACACCGGAATCAGCCCGCTCGAGCGCAGCCTCGTCCGCCTTTCCTCCATTGTTTGGGATCAGCGATCCCCTGATCTCGATCACTGCGGGATACCCGATGTTGGACCTTTGTCCAACATTCCTTCGGCTCCTGGAGCGTGTATGCTCTGACCCGAGGTCACTTGCACGGGCTTCATGCTTCCGACGGCGCACTCCGTAGATGCCCGTAGTTGAACGCATCGATGCTTACCCGCCTATCCTCGTTAACTCTGGTGGTGATCGACGACAACGAGCACATCCGGCGGGCCGTGGGCCGATTCCTGCGTTCTCATGGGCATCGGGTCCATGTCTTCGAATCGGCGGAAGCGTACCTCGAGCGAACCTGTGAAGCCGACTGCGCCATCCTGGACATCGACCTGCCCGGCATCAGCGGCCTGGAACTGCACGAACGCCTGAAGCAGGAGGGCCGCGACCTCCCGATCGTGTTCATCACGGCGCACGACGAGCTGCGGATGGTGGCGGCGGTGAAGGGGACGCAGTGGCCGCTGCTGAGGAAGCCGCTCGACGAGCATGTCCTGCTCGACGCGATCGCGCAGGCGACCGGCGATCGGACTCAGTGAGATTTCGCGCCCGGCAGCTGTGAGAGCAGCTTGACGAGCGCGGCGACTGAATCGATCTCGAGCTTGCGCATCGCGCGTCCGCGGTGCACCTTGACGACTTTTTCGCCGGTGCCGAGCTGGTACGCGATCTGCTTGTTGAGCAGGCCTTGCGCGACGAGCTCGCAGACTTCCCGCTCGCGCCTGGTCAATCTGGCAAACCTGGCCTCGACCTCGCGCTCGGACTGGCGCTGCAGCTGCAGCGCCGCCGCCCGCGCGCCGGCCCGCTGAATCGCCTCGAGCAGCTGCGGCTCGTCCAGCGGCTTGACGAGAAAGTCGATCGCGCCTTCCCGCATCGCCCGCGCGGTCGACGGCACGTCGCCCTGACCGCTGAAGAAAATGATCGGATGGGTGACTCCCCGGCCGATCATGGTCTCCTGGACGTCGAGGCCATTCAGGCCCGGCATCTGCAGATCCAGGAGGAGACACGCGAGACCGTCATACGGCGGCCGGTCCAGGAACGCGGCTGGCGACGAGAAGGCTTCGACCGCGAAGCCGTTCGCCCGCAGCATCCGCTCGATCGCTTTCAGTACCAGGGGATCGTCGTCAATGACGAAGACACGCGGCTTCTCGTCCATCGCAGCACGTCGCGGTGATTCTAGTGCACCACGAGGCCCCGGCGCGTCCGGGCACTCGTGATGCCCTCGCGATCCCGTCCACGCGGGTGGCACGGGCACCGGCGTCGCGCTCATCGATGGTCGACGGGTCGACAGGGTCGACGAGGTCGACAGGTCGACGTTCAGACCGGCACTACTGTTTGCCTGGCCACGATCTACCGTAAGCCTCGGCCACAGTCCGCAGCTGCCCGGCCAGGCCCGACCAGATGCCTGCCGTCGTCGGCACCTGATTCTTGGTGACGAACGTCTGCAGCGTCGCGGCACGAGTCAGCACGCGCTCCCCTTCCGCGGAGCTGGGCTCGGCGTCCTCCACCTTGTCTTTGAGGTCTTTCGCATCCTTGACCAGCTGATCAGCCTCGCGGACGATGGCCTCGCGCGACGACTGGGCCACCGTCGTGTTCTTCTTCAACTCGCTGTCGAGCGAACTTTTCACCCGGTTGGCGCCCTCGGCAACCTTTTCAAGCGTGTCGGCGAGCTCACGGTCGCCGATGCGGCGGACGGTTGGGTTCGGGCCCAGAGGAAAACTGGTGCCGTACGTCGCGGCAAGAATCTTGAGATCGGTGACCAGCCGGTTCCATTCACTCTCGCCCCGCGTGCCGGCGGGTTGCTGCTTGAAGAAGGCGTCAATCGCGGTCGCCTGGCGCAGTATCGCGCCGGCTTCGGCGCTCCCCGCGTATTCCGGCTTCAGCCGCTCCTCCATCCGATCGATGCTCTGCTGGAAATCGTTGAGGAAGTCATCGACCTTCACTTCACCCGACGAGCCGCGCACGATGCTGCTCTTCAACTTGTCGTCGAGCTCGTCATCGAAGCGGTCGCGCCCCTGCTCGATGCGCGTGACGAGCTCCTTGACGTCTTTATCGGTGAGCCGATCGGCGGCCAGAGCCGGCGACGACAACAGTGCCAGGACCCCGAAGAGCAGGACTGAGCGTTTCATGACGTGAATCTCCCTCAAATGTGTTTGGCGGGCAGAGTATCCGGCGGCGGGGTCGCTCACAAGTTGGACCTTGGTCCAATAGCCGTCCGCCGGCCGCCGGCCTCCCGCCGCTCGGGACAGACGATGCCGAGCTTTTTCATGCGGAAGCGGAGCGTGTTGGGATGCAGGCCCAGGCGCTCGGCCGCATTGCGGACACCGTTGATCCGCCAGCCGCACTCGGCGAGCACGGCTTCGATGTGCGCCCGCTGGATCGCGTCGAGGGTGTCGTCGGTCGCAGCCGGGGCGCGGCGCCGGTGGCGTCCGCACCCCTCGTCGAGCTGGAGTGTCTCCCCCGTCGTCTGGATCATCGCCCGCTCGATGACATTCTCGAGCTCACGGACATTTCCCGGCCATGAATGCTGCTGGAGGGCCGCCATCGCGGTCGCCGGCACCTTGGTAATCCGGCGCCCGAGATCGCGCTGATGCCGGTTGATGAAGAACCAGACGAGCGACGGGATGTCTTCCGGCCGTTCCCGCAGCGCGGGGAGGTGAATCGGGAAGACGCTGAGGCGATAGTACAGGTCGGCGCGGAAGCATCCCGCCGCGACGTCGGCTTCCAGGTCGCGGTTGGACGCGGCAATCACCCGCACGTCCACGCGCGTCGTCCGCGAAGACCCCACGCGCTCGAACTCGCCTTCCTGCAGCACGCGCAACAGCTTGGTCTGGATGTCGGGCGACAGGTCGCCGATTTCGTCCAGGAAGATCGTGCCGCCATCGGCCAGCTCGAACCGGCCATGGCGCATCGATACGGCGCCGGTGAAGGCGCCGCGCTCGTGTCCGAACAGCTCGCTCTCGATCAGCGTCGCCGGAAGCGCCGCGCAGTTGACCCGCACGAGCGTCCGCATCCGGCGCCTGCTGCGATCGTGCAGGGCCCGGGCGAACAGCTCCTTGCCGGTGCCGGTTTCACCCAGCAGCAGCACCGAAGTGTTCATCGGCGCCACCTGCATGAGGCGCGTCAGGGCGAGGTGGAGCGCCGCGCCTTCGCCGACAATCTCGTCGAAGTCGTGGTAGGTCTTGATCTCCTCGCGGAGATAGACGTTGTCCGCGGCGAGCCGAGAGTTGAGCCGCTCAATCGTCACGAGGCTGGCGCGCAGCGCCGCTTCCTGCCGGCAGCGCTGCAGCGCGACGCCGAAGATCTCGGCAATCAGCCGCACGCGTTCGACGACCGGATCGGCCCACCGCGGCGGCGCTCGCCGCGTCCACACGACCAGCGCACAGACGATCTGCTCCGCCACCACAACCGGCACGCCCAGCACGGACCAGCCGTCCGACCACCACGCGCCGTCGCGCTCTTCGACCGGGACATCTTCGATTCGGGAGACCGTGACCACTTCGCGGCGCGCCAGTCGATCCACCAGCCATCGCGGAAGGCACACCGGCGGGTCCCCGCCACTGATCGGCGGGACCCCGATCGGCCAGGTGTGCACCTCGCTTGCCGTTCCCCCTTCGCCGAACTCGATCAGCGCGGTGCCCTCGACGACGATGGCCCGCGCCATCTCTTGAAGCGCTCCCTCGATCGCCGGCCCGACCTCCTCGACCTGCAGCCGCGCGAAGCGTGAGGACAGGGTGCCGGCCAGCCTCTCGAACTCCGGCAGCTCGCCACCGGATCTCGGCCGCGACGACGACAAGGTCAAGAGTTGCATGAATCACCTGCGTTCTGGGCTGATCCGCAATCAGCCGCACAAGTGTGAGGGTATGCAGCGCTGAGGGGCCTCACAAGTTGGACCTTGGTCCAACCGGGCACGCTATAATCCGGTCTCGCTCACGCTTGGACACCCTCGATGGGCCCTTCGTTCACCATCGGCCTCGCCCTGCTCGCCGCAGCGCACCCCGTCGCCCCAACGCTCCACGCGCAGACCAGCGCGACGCTGCTGGGCCGGGCCTTCGACGCGTCCGGGTCAGTCATACTCAGAGCCATGAAAGCCTCGTTCTGAAATGCGCGCGACCGCCGCCCGATCCGTACTGCCGGCGCTCATCGTCGGCTTCGTGGTGCCGGCGCTGCTCGTTGCGGTGGCCGGAGCCCAGGCACCGTCCGCGCGGACGGTGCTCACCGTGCACTGGAGCGCCGAGGACTTTCCGACCACGCCTCTGCTGGATGAAGCCATCCGGCGGGCCGTACTGTCCGGCTCCGACACGCCAGTCGACTACTTCGCGGAGTATCTGGAGTCCGATCGCTTCGCGCCGGAAGACGCCTCGGCGGCCCTCGCCGATTATATCCGCCGGAAGTATCGAGGCCGCCACATCGACGCCGTCGTCGCGGTCTCGGATCCGTCGCTGGAGTTCGTCGAGCGCTATCGCGCGGAGCTCTTTCCCGACGCGCCGATCGTCGCATCCATGTCGACCCTGCCGGACCCGAGGAGACGTGAGAGCGGCGCAGGCATCACCGGCATCCTGGGCGGTGTCGCCTACGACAAGACGCTGGATCTGGCGCTGCAGCTGCACCCGGCGACCAGACGCGTGTTCGTCGTGGCGTATTCACCGAACTCACGCCTTGCGGACAGGGTTCACACGGCGCTGCGGGATGTCTCGGATCGCGTGCCGCTCACCTACCTGGAGGAGCCGTCGGTGGCGGGCCTGCTCGCGGCTGTCAGGGCGGTGCCCGCCGACAGTCTGATTCTCTTCATCCGCCATTCTCAGGAGGATCGCGGGGCCGTGCTGTTCCCGAACGAGGTCGCGCAGATGGTGAGCCAGGCCGCGCCGGTCCCCGTGTACGGGATCAGCGACTTGTACCTGGGATCGGGCATCGTCGGCGGCGTCGTCACCTCGAGAGAGCGGCTGGGGACTCGCCTCGGGCAGATGACGCGGCAACTCCTGGCAGGCGCGCGGGCGACCGGGATTCCGATTGAACCCGTGCCGCACGTGCCGACGTTCGACTGGCGGCAGATCCGGCGTTGGCGCATCGATGAAGCGGCGTTGCCGCCGGACGCGACCATCCGGTTCCGGCAGCCCGGCGCGTGGGAGCTCTATCGCGGGTACATCATCGGCGCGATCGCGCTGCTCCTGGTGCAGTCCTCCCTGATCGGCGCGCTCCTCGTTCAGCGGAGCCGGCGGCGCCGGGTCGAAGCCGCGCTGCGAGAAAGTGAAGCACACTTCCGTGTCACGGCGGACACGGCGCCAGTCATGATCTGGCGGTCGGGCGCGGACAGGACGTGCGACTTCTTCAATCTGCCGTGGCTCGCGTTCACGGGGCGATCGCTCGAACAGGAGCTGGGCGACGGCTGGACCGGCAGCGTCCACCCCGACGACCTCGCCACCTGTCTGGCGACCTATCGAGCGGCTTTCGATGCGCGTGAACCGTTCCGCATGGAGTTCCGCATGCGGCGGTTCGACGGCGAGTATCGCTGGGTCCTGGATACGGGCATTCCGCGCCGCGAACCGGATGGACGCTTTGCCGGCTATATCGGCTCCCGCCTCGATATCACCGATCGCCTGCTCGCGGAGACCGCGCTGCAGGAGGCGCAGGACGAGCTCAGACGCAAGTCCCGCCTGAGTGCGCTCGGAGAATTCGCGGCCAGCATCGCGCACGAGATCCGGCAGCCGCTGACCGCCATCATCATGAACGCGCGGAGCTGCCTCCGGGGAATCGGCGGCGGAGAACCGGATCTCGAAGAGCTGAAGGCCGGCCTGCTCGATGTAGTCGAAGCCAGTCAGCGCGCCGAAGAAGTGATCCAGCGCAATCGCCGGTTGTTCCGGGACAAGACGGTCGAGGTGGTCCCGCTCGACATCAACGCCGTCATCCGCGAAACGGTGGTCCTGGCGGCCGCGCGTCTGCGTGACAGCCAGGTGACGCTGATCACGGCGCTCGCCGACGATCTACCGGCCGTCAGCGGCGACCGCATCGAGCTCCAGCAGGTGCTGCTGAATCTCATCGACAACGCGGTCGATGCGCTGGACGAGGTCGCGGCCGGATCGCGTCGCGTCGAAGTGTCGTCATCTCTTGCCGAGGACCAGTCGGTGGTGGTCGCGGTCGCGGACAATGGCGTCGGATTGGCGCACGTCGACGTGCGGCGGATGTTCACGCTCGCCTACACCACCAAAGCCAAGGGGACGGGCGTCGGCCTCTCGATCAGCCGGTCAATCATCGACGCCCACCGCGGCCGGCTGTGGGCCGAACAGAATCCGTCGGGCGGCGCAATCTTTCGCTTCACCGTGCCGGTCCGGACGCCCGTCGACCTGGAGCGTCCGGCGCAGCGCGAACAGAGCGTCCCACAGATCTGAGTTCCGTTTCTCGGAGACGCCGATAAGGATTGATTGCGGCGGATTCGCAATCCTTGCTCAGGCGAGCACACGCAGGACCAGGTCGGCCCACGAGATGGCGTCGTAGAACAGCACGACGACGAAGGCGACGACGTAGGCACGGCCAAGCCACGTCTGCCGCGGCTCGAGCTGGGCCAGGCCCATCACGAGCAGCAGCCATCCAAACCCCGCGACCGGAGCGAAGGCGTACGTCACTGCACAGAACGTCAGCAGCAGCGCGTGACGCAGCAGCGCGATGCGCCGCGTGGGCGGGATGAGCATCAGGAGCGCGACACCTGCTTCGAGGCCGAGGACGCCCCAGGTGGAGACGGTCGCGAACAGCCGCAGCCGGGCCGGCTCGTGAATCCTCACGGGATTCAGGAGCTCGGCGCCGTCAGGAAGAAGCTCCAGCGCCTGCCGGTTCGCGGCGAGCTCCTCGGCAGACAGCCCTCCGATCAGCTGCGCCGCCGCGCCGAAGCGCGGGTCGGTCAGGAGCGTGACCCGAAAGAACCGGCCGTCGAGAAAATCTGGCGCCAGCGCCACCTTCCACACCACTGCGAACGCAAAGGCCAGCCCCACCAGCCAGCGACTCGTGAACGCGAGAGCCGCCGGCGCGCCGCTCGCACGCAGTGACAACGCGATGGCGAGGATCCAGTACGCCAGCAGATAGATGTGATTGTCAGCGAGCGGCCAGTCATCCGCAATTCGGAGCGCCGTCATCATCGCGACGCCGCCCCAGACGAACGGGTTCCGCAAGAGGCGGGGAGAGATCAGCACCAGAACGGCCGCGGCCAGAATGACCGGGCTCACGAACCAGGGGCCCATCGGCCGCAGCAGGAGCGCAATCGCGGTGAGCCGAAGCGCCGTGTCCAGCTGTGACCCGTCCGCCTCCGCCACGGGAGAGGACGAAGGGGTCAGGTCTTGTATTTCAACATGTGCCCCCCAACGTGCTTGGTTCGCTACTGACATCCTCGACTCAGACCAGCGCAGAGCCCATGTTGAAATACAAGATCCGACCCCAGCTTCGGCGGGGAGAAGACGACGCGGCCAGACCGTCAGCAGACGACGGCGCAGCGTCCGATGCCGGCGGGCTGGTCCAGGTGGTCAGCCCCAATCGACGCCAGGCCGTGCGCATCGATGCTCCCGGTCACGGCACGACGTAGACGAAGGTCCGGAGCGGCCGTTCTGATCCACGCAGCGTGACGCGATCGAACTCGGCCCGCCACACCGACACGGTGACACGCGAGACGGCGCGCTGATGACGCCGCTCGCGGGCAGCGACGCCTTCGGCCAGTCCGCGCAGCAGCCGCTCGCCCGGAAAGGCGGCCGCACGAGCCGCAGCAAGCTGGAGCGACGGCGGAATCTCCAGCGACTCCGATCGGTCGGGGGCGTCTATGACGATGTCCACACCCCGGTACGCACCGTGATCCAGCGTCGAGAACATGCCGAACCCGCCGCCTTTCCACGGCGTCAGGCCGGCCGTCCGCGCCAGGCCGATCTGAATCACGGCCACGACGATCAACAGCGCAGGCGGGAGGAATTTCAGCACGTCAGCTCGGATCATCGGCCGCTCGTTCTCGACTCGCTGCTGCGCGCTCGGGTCCGCCTTCGCTGAAGCTACGGCGGACCTCGCCGAAGCGCCAAGGCGCGTAGGCGGGCGTGGCGAGTGGCGAATCGCTCACCGGAACCGGAACGTCCGTCCAACCCCGACGTACGTGCGCCAGCGGCCGTCGTAGCCCCACGACCCGGCGATCATGACCGGCCCCACGAGCGTGTCCATCACGAGACCGATGCCGCCGTTCGATCGCCAGCCGGCCTGGTCCCAGTCGTCGAACGCGTCGGCGTTCTCGAGCCAGACTCCGGCGAAGATGGGACCGCCCATGAAGTCCGGCAGGCGCCCCACCTGATGCAGGACGCCGCCGCTCAGCGCGTAGTAGTGGCTCCCGCGCAGTTCGCCCGGAGCTGTACGCCCCCAGCCGGAACGGGGAACCGAGCGTAAACTCGTTGGTCGGCAGCGGCTCGTAGTTGAACGACGTGCCGAGGCCGCCGTAGACGAACACGCGATTGCGCGGACCGCGGCTCCAGAACTTGTTGGCGACCATGGAGAGCTGCGTCAGCTCCGCCTCGTAATCGAACGTCTCCCCATCGACCGTGATATCGGGACCGGTGAAGAGGCGCGACAACTCGACATTCGCGAGGATACCGCGCCTCGGCGCGACGGTCGCGTCCTGGGTATCGAGCCGCCACACGAGCTGCGCCCCGGTCTGTTTTCCCTCCAGCTCGGGAAAGCCGGGGTCCCCGACCTCGATCGACGCACTCGAGCGCCCGACATACGCCCCCAGACGGAGATCGCTTCGCGCACCGAGATTGACGCCGAGGTTCAGCCCGAGGCGTGCCTGGGTTTGACCGTACCGCGCAACCACCGCGTCGTCGACGATGAAGTTGAAGGTTTCCGTGCCGACGCCCGCGAACGGGGCCACGAACAAAGCGGTCGAGCCGATCGGGCGATAGAGCTCGCTGGCCAGGCTCGGATTGGAACCGAGGGTCCCGTCGATGCGCAGCTCCGAGCCGGATCCGATCACGTCGAAGGCGAGGTAGCGTCCGGTCAGGGTGATGCGGAAATCGCTGGAGGTCGTGTTCTCCAGGTTCACGCCGAGCATGAAGAAGGGGGGCGCGTAGGTCTTGACGCGGCCCACCACACGCAGTCCGTAGCCCTGGGCCGCGTCGCGCGTCAGACGCCAGGTCACGGTTTCGTAGCGATCCAGCCCGCCGACGGTCGCGAGATCGGTCTCCACCGCTTGGATGTTCAGAGGGACCCCGACGTGCCGGGCGAGCATCAGCTGCAACCGCTTCGCATCGCGGTCGCCGAACCCTTCGAGCTGGATGAACGCGGGCGGCGGCAGCTCGGTCCGCCGGCGCGCGAGCCGGCGAGCGCGCCACGCCTCGTAGTCGGCCTCGCTGACCGCGAGCGGAAGCAGCTTGCTCGCGCATGGCCTCGGCCGCGCGGTAGCCTTCCTCGATCATCCCCTCGGCCCGCCGCCAGTCGAGCGATCCGGTACTCGCTCAGAGGCACGGTGACGACCACGTCCGCCGCAGCGATCGCCCGCCTCGTCGAGGCGCGCATCATCGCGTCGAGCGTATTCCCGGCGACGCCGAACATCGTGTAAGAGACGCCTTCGCGATCGGACAGATCGCCGACGTTGATCGCCACCACCCGGTCCGCTCCCATGGCTTTCACGACGTCCGCGGGAATGTTGTTCATCGTGCCGCCGTCGATCAGCACCTGTCCGTCCACTTCGACGGGCGGAAAGATCAGCGGCAGCGACATGGTGGCGCGCATGGCGTCGGCAAACGAGCCACGCCGCATCACAATCGGCTGCGCCGACAGGAGATCGACGGCGACGGTGCGGAAGGGCGTCGGCAGATCGTCGAAGTCCTCGATCTCGAAATACGGCCCGGCGATGCGGCCGAGCAGCAGCTCGACGTACTGGCCGTTGTTCAGCGCCGTCGGCGGCACGATGCCGCCCTTGAGACCGAACTCCAGACGCGAGGGATACGCCCGCGCGTCGGCCTTGCGCCGGATGTTCTTGTGCTCGAACGTCGAAGCACCGAACAGCTGATCCCAGTTCAAGCCGGTGATGAACGAGTGCAGCTCCTTGGCGTCCATGCCGCTGGCGAACGCGCCACCGACGAGGCCGCCCATGCTGGTCCCGGCGGCCACATCGATCGGAATGCGGTGCTCCTCCATCCAGCGGATGACGCCCACGTGCGCGATGCCGCGCGCGCTGCCACCGCCGAATGCGACGCCGACGGTCGGCCGTCCCGGTTCGCTCACACCGCGCGCACGCGTCTCAGCCTCCGGCGGGGAGGGCTGCGGCTTCATCCGCTGCAGCGGCGCCGCGCACGCCGCGCACCCGAGCGCGACGAGCCCCGCGATCACTGCTCGAAGCCACCGGCTCGGTCCAGTCAGGATCGGTGTGTCACACACGCACAACCTCGCATCAGCAGATCTCTGGGAACCGCACAATCGGGACGCAGCCGCCAACCGCTCGTCCGGACCAGAGCGTACACCAGCTCAACCCGGGCCTGCCGTGTCTCGATCACTCACAAAATGCCGTGAGCGCTCTCACGGGCGGTGACAATCCGCCATCACGCCATGGCCCCCGAGTTTTGGATCACGGGCATTCTGGTCGGATTCGTCAGCCGGGTCTGCGGAACCACGCCCAGTAGGGGCAATCTGCGTACCGGACGGCTTCCAAGCGCCGGACACAAGGGGCTATTCACAAGGAGGACGAGGCATTCTTAGCAGAAGAATTCTTCTTAGGATCGTTTCCTCCCGTCCTCCCGTCCTCCCTGTTGAAAAAACTGACGATCTCCAGTCCTCCTACCCCAGGAGCGTCCCCGCGCCCGTCCCGGCTGGCAGACTCCGGCCTCCGGCGTAGCGTCGCCTGCAGCTGCCCGCGGCTCCAGCGCCGCAGCCGGTACAGCGTGCAGAAGACGAAGTCCGGCGCCGCGCCGCCCTGGCCGCCGACGAGCTCGCCGCCGCGGCGGACGTTGTCCTGCATCCACGGCGGCACGAGCAGGTGATACGGGTTGCGCTGCACTTCGCCGACGTGAAACGACAGCGCAGTCATCATCTCCGCCAGGTCCTCCACGCTCGATTCGACCATCAGGTTCGGCGTCGCCATCGCGCCCCAGAACTCCGTCTCGACGACGTGGCAGGTGAAGTCCGCGGCCTGGACGGCGAGCGCGTCGACGAGGAGATAGTGGGTACCGATATGGGTGCTGTTCCAGTCGGCGTCGTGCGGCAGGAAGACGACCTCGGGGCGCTCGGCGGCGAGGATCGCGGCGATGACCTCGACGGCCGCCTGCCAGCGCGCCGGATCGCTGGTCCGGGTCTTGACGTTGACGTGCTCGAGACCGCCGGGCGCGGTCTGAATCAGATCGAACCCGAGATAGTCGCAGGCCGCTTTCAGTTCCTCGAGCCGCCCCGCCTGCCGCGCCTTGTTGCTGCCCTGGGTGACCGCGACGTTGCCGACCCGCATCCCTGCCTCGCGCTGAAGGCGCAGCGCCAGCCCGCCGATGATGCACTCATCGTCGGGATGCGGCGAGAAGATGAGGGCGCGTGGTGCATCGCGAGCGGGGGCGGGGCGCGGCGGGCGGGTGAACCCGCCGAGTGGAAACATCCGGCCTTCGCGAACCAGACGGGCGAGCTCGGAGACGTAGCCGTGATACGGATTCATGCCGGCGTGCCAAGTGCCGGCAGGCTCGCGGCGGCGATCGCCTGACCGTGACGTTTGTCGTGCTCGTCAGGAACGTGGAATGCGATCTGTCCCGCGAGCTCCGGGAACTCGACCGCCAGCACCTCGCGCGCGCCGCCGACGATGTCGTCGCCGCCAGGCCCGGAGGTGACGCGGCCGAGCACCAGCACGTGGCGCAGATCGTAGAACGACGCGAAATGCGCGACGCCGTACCCGACATAGGTGCCGATGGTCTGGTAGATCTTCTTCGCGCGGTGATCGCCCTGGAGCATGAGCGACTGCACCTGCTTGAGCCGCTCGGGCAGCGGCATGTCGGGCGGCGAGTCGATGCCGGCGATGGGCATGAGCCGGCCGACGCACTGCTGCGAGTAGTACTGCGCGCCGACGCCATAGTCGCCCGACCATTCGTCGGCCGGCGCGCCCGGATTGTAGTCGATCGGCACGAAGGCCAGCTCGTTCAGCCATGACGTGATGTTGCCGTCCGGCGTGACGTAGCCGGCGGCGGTGCTGGTGCCGAGCGCGATCCCCAGAATCGCATTCGCGCCGAGCGACATCGAGCCGGCCAGCGCGGTGACCTCGCCGTCGTTGACCACTTCGAATGGCACGCCGTTCCACGCCTTCCTGATGTCCAGGAAGAGATCCTTCACGCGCGCGTTGAACACGTCCACCGGTACTCCGCGAAACAGCGAGCCGGCCTTCACGCGATTGTTCACGTAGACGCCCGCGGCGCTGCCGCCGATGGCATCGACGCGCGGCAGATGCGCCGCCGCCTTCTTCAGCGAGTCCATGATGCCGTCGAAGTGGTACTGCGGATCCGGCTTGTAGTAGGGATCCCAGACGGTCTCGTCACTGAACACGACTCGGCCATCGACGACCGCCGCCGCCTTGCGGTCGCTGCCGCCCAGATCGAAGCCGATGCGGCATCCCTCGAGATGGCGGCCGAGCGGCCTGGTCGACGAGCGCTCGGGCGGCAGATCGCGCGGTGTGCACGACCTCCAGCCCGCGGTCGAAGATCCGTTCGCCCACGAAGTTCGCGTCGAACCTGCCGGTCGCGGTGTCGCGGTAGTGCGCCGTCAGCCGCGCGGCCAGCGCGGCCGGGCCGTTGATGTGGATCCGCCACCCGCCGCGCGACCACAGCAGGAACTTGACGAGCCGCTCCACATGAGGACCGTTCGCCGAGGCTTGCGGATGAGACTCGGGCAGCACCCGCGTCTCGAAACGAAAGACCGAGCCGTCGGCCTGTTCGAGGGCGATCCCGACGGGCACGCGCGCCCGCCGTCGCGTCGACCAGCGCGCCGAAACGCCCGCATCGCGAGCACCGCGGGGCGGAACGCCGGGTCGAGGACCGGGCGTGACCCGCGGCGCGACGAGCGGCAGACCGTTGTTCGTGTTCATGGTTGAGGTGACCGGCTCATGCGGCCGAAATCTTAGCATTCGACGGCCATCGGTCAGCTCGCGCGGATCACGCACAGTCTTGCCCGCGGCCCGGCTAGCGCGGATAAGGTTGACCGGTGATCGTTTTCATTGACCGCTGCCTGGAAGGATGCCGATGACCAGTCCCCTCCGAGTGCTCGTTGCCGGCTGCGGCAACATGGGAGCCAGCCACGCCCGCGCCTATCACAAGATGCCCGAGTTCGAGATCGTCGGCGCTGGTCAGCCGTGGCCCGGCCTCACGCGGCGCGCTCAGCAAGGAGCTGGGCGGCGCTGCCCGAGTTCAGCGACTACTACGCCGCGCTGGCCGCGACCAAGCCCGATGTCGTCAGCATCAACACCTATCCGGAGACGCACGGGCCCTATGCGAGGGCGGCCATCAACGCGGGCTGCCACGTCTTCTGCGAGAAGCCGCTCGCCGAGACCGTCGAGCGAGGCGCAGAGCATCGTCGACGCCGCGCGTCGCGAACGACCGCAAGCTGGTCATCGGCTACATCCTGCGCGTTCATCCGGCGTGGATGCGGTTCATCGAGATCGCGCGCACGCTCGGCAAGCCGCTGGTCATGCGCATGAACCTGAACCAGCAGAGCCACGGAGACATCGTGGAACGTCCATCGCAATCTCATGAACTCGATGAGCCCGATCGTCGACTGCGGCGTCCACTACGTCGACGTGATGTGCCAGATGACCGGCGCGAAACCGGTCCGTGTGTCGGCGGTCGGCGCGCGGCTGAGCGACGAGCTCAAGCCCGGCATGTACAACTACGGCCAGCTTCAGGTCACGTTCGACGATGGGTCCGTCGGATGGTACGAGGCCGGCTGGGGGCCGATGATGAGCGAGGTGGCGTTCTTCGTCAAGGACGTGGTGGGTCCGAAGGGCTGCGCGTCGATCGTGAAGGACCCGAACGAGGCCACGCGCCAGCGGCTCGTCCGACATCGACAGCCACACCAAGACGAACTGCATCCGGCTGCACCACGCCGAGCTCGACGCGAACAACGAGTTCGTGAAGCCGGACGAGCTGATCAACACCGAGGACGAGCCCGATCATCAGGGCGCTCTGCGATCGCGAGCAGGCGTTCCTGCTGCGCGCGATCCAGCAGGACGTCGATCTGTCGGCGCACATGCACGACGCGGTCAACAGCCTGCGCATCGTGCTGGCCGCCGACGAGAGCTTCCGGACGGGGCAGGTGGTGAGCCTCTAGGCACGTGCTGCGTGCCAGGTGCTACGTGCGAACGTGCTTCTCGTGCTATGTGCTACGTGCTAGGTGCCACGTTCGCACGTGAGCACGCCGCACGTAGCACGAGGAGCACGTGAGCACACAGCACGTGGCACGCAGGACGTGAAAGTGACAGATAAGGATTCTGTGATCTCGCGAGCTCACGCCGACGAGTGGTCGCGGACCGCCCCGGCGAGCGCCTGAACCGCCGCTGCCAGCTCGTTCGGCTGAACTGGTTTCGACAGGTGCATCTGGAAGCCGGACTGCAGCGACCGGGTGCGATCGGCCGCGCGGGCGTACGCGGTGAGCGCGGCGGCCGGAATCTCTCCCTGGCGATTCCGGGGCCGCGCGCGAATCGTCTTCAGCAGCGCATACCCATCGATCTCGGGCAGCCCGATGTCCAGCACCGCCACATCGAACCGCGCGCGATCCAGCGCCGCCAGCGCGTCACCCGCGGTGCCCGCGGTGACGACGACGGCGCCGGCAGCCGACAGGGTGTCTCTGGCCATCGCGAGCGCGTCGGCATCGTCGTCCACGAGCAGCACGCGAAGGCCGCGAAGGTTGGAGAGCTGCAGCTCCGCCGGCGACGACACCTCGATCGCTGGATGCATCCGCCCGGCGTCGTGAATCCTGCCGTCGTGCACGATCATCAGCGGCAGCTCGACGCGCACGGTGGTCCCGCGCCCCTTTCCCGGACTGGTGGCGTCGATCCGACCGCCGTGCGCCTCCACCAGATGGCGGCTGATGGCCAGTCCGAGACCCAGCCCCCCGTGATTGCGCGTGAACGCGCCGTCCGCCTGGCGGAAGCGCTGAAAGAGGTGCGGCAGGAATTCCGGAGCGATGCCCTCGCCGGTGTCGCTCACCGTGAGCTCGACGTGCGAGTTCACCCGTTCCAGCCGGATCTGCACCCGGCCGTCGCGCGGCGTGAACTTGATGGCGTTCGACAGGAGGTTCCAGACGACCTGCTGCAGCCGCTGCGCGTCTCCCGCGACCGGCACCCCCGGCTGATCGATGGCGGATTGCAGCCTGACGCCCTTGGCGGCGGCCGCCGGGGAGACGGTCTCGAGCGCCTCCTGGATGACGCGGGCCAAATCAACCGGACCGATGTCGAGCCGGAGCTTGCCGGTGATGATGCGCGAGACGTCGAGCACGTCGCTGATCAACTGCTCCTGCAGTCTCGCGTTGCGCTCAATCGTCTCCAGCACGGCGGGCACGCGCTGCGGCGCGATCGCGCCCCCGCGCATCATCTGGGTGTAGCCGAGCACCGCATTCAACGGCGTCCGCAGTTCGTGCGACAGGGTGGCGAGGAATTCGTCCTTGAGGCGATTGGCGGATTCCGCTTCGTGCTTGGCGGCGGCGATCGCCGTCACGTCGTGGGCGATGATCACGATGCTGTCGACGCTGCCGTCGTCCTTGAACAGCGGTTCGAAGACGAGGTCGAAACGGCCTTCCTCCACGCTCCCGGGCCCTCGATTCATCATGATGCGCACCGACTGCCCGAAGAAGGGCTCGCCGGACTGGCGCACCTGGTCGAGAATCCCGAAGATCGCCTGATCCTCGAGCACGGGAAGCGCCTCGCGAATCGGCTTTCCGACCGCGGCGCGCCCGCCGATCAGCTCCTGATAGCGAGGATTCGCCAGCTCGTAGACGTGGTTCGGACCGGACACGACGGCGACGGCCACCGGCGCGTGCGTGAAGAGGCGGGTCAGGCGTCGCGCGTGGTGCTGTTCGATGGCCCGCACACGTGCCTTGACGATCTGCGCGGCCACGCGGGCGAGCAGGTCGCGCGCCGAAAACGGCTTGACCAGATAGTCGTCGGCTGACGCGGCCAGACCTTCGATGCGCGCTTCCTCGCCGGCGCGCGCCGACAGCATGATCACCGGGATGCTCCGAAGATCCGGATCGGTCCGCAGCTCGCGCAGCAATCCGAAGCCGTCCAGCTCCGGCATCATCACGTCGGTCACGATCACGTCCGGACGCCGCAGGCGCGCGGCGATGAGCGCGTCGCGGCCGTTGTCCACGGTTTCGACCTGCCACCGTTCTGCCAGCAGCCGCTTCGCGTAGTCCCGCATGTCCGCGTTGTCGTCGGCCAGCAGCACTCGACCGGCATCGGTGGCAATGCTGCTCTCCCCGTCGGCATCGGCCGGCGCGCTCGAACCCTTCGTGGTCGATGCCTCGGGCAGCCAGCGCAGCGCCTCCTCGAGGTACGACGCGGCGACGTCGGACCGGCTCTCGGCTGTGCCGGCGACAATGTGTTGAGGCGGGAGGTGGGACGAGCCGAGCGGCAGCGAGACCGTGAAGACACTCCCCCGGCCCACCTCACTGGTCGCGGTCAGCTCGCCGCCGTGGAGCTTCACGAGCTCCTGCACGAGGGCGAGGCCGATGCCCGAGCCCTCGTGGCTCCGTCCCTTCGTGCCTTCCACGCGGTGGAACCGTTCGAACACGCGCGGCAGCTCGTGTTCGGGAATGCCGTCGCCCGTGTCGAGCACGGACAACTGAACCCGCTGATCCTTTTTTGCAACGCTGACGGCGATCCGACCGGCGAGCGTGAACTTGAAGGCGTTGGAGAGAAGGTTGAGGACGATCTTCTCCCACATCTCGCGGTCAACGTAGACCGGCTCGGGGAACGGCTTGAACTCGACGGTGAACTCCAGGCCCGCCTTCTCCATGGCCGACCGGAAGGTGCTTGCGAGGTCGGCGGTCAGCGCACCCAGATCGACAGGCTCGAACCGGGCGCGAACGCGGCCTGCCTCGATGCGCGAGAAGTCGAGCAGCGTGTTCACGAGCTTCAGCAGCCGCTGGCTGTTGCGGTGCGCGACGTCGAGCTGGTCGCGAATCGCACCCGGCACTGCGTCGCCCGCGCGGCGCGCCTCGTCCAGCGGCCCGAGCAGGAGCGTCAGCGGGGTGCGGAACTCGTGACTGACGTTGCTGAAGAACGTCGTCTTGGCGCGGTCGATTTCAGCCAGCGCCTGGGCGCGTCGGCGTTCCGCCTCGTAGGCGCGCACGTTGGCGAGCCCCGCGGCGATCTCACCGACGAACAGGCTGACGAAGCTGCGGTAGGCATCATCGACCGGCCGAAACGGATTCAGGCCGGCCACGAGCAGGCCCGCGGGCCGCCGCTGACCCTGCTGCGCGATCGGGAGCACCAGCGCCTGAGCCGCCGGCCGCTCCCACGGTCCGGCCGGCAGATGAGGGAACCGGCCGGCAAGATCGACGATCTCCGCGTCGGCTCCGGATTCGCCGTCGAGGCGCCACAGCGCGTACGGATCGTCGACATCGATCGCGGTCAGCGCCGCGGGATGATCGGTAGGGATACCGATCCTGCCGGTGAGGCGCGCGCGGGTCCCGGATTCATCGAGCAGGTAGGTCAGCGCGAACGGCAGATCCTTCGAGCCGGCCAGGGCGCCTTCGATGGCCATGAACAGTTCGGGTTCGGTCATCGCCGACGCGATCGCGACGGCGGCGTCACGGAGCAGCGCCATTCGACGCTCGCCGAGGACACGCTCGGTTTCCTCCGTCACGACGCACAGATTCCCGCACACCTTCCCGTCGTCGTCGGTCACAGGGCTGTACGAGAACGTGTGATAGGTCTCTTCCCGATAGCCGTTCCGCTCGAGGAAGAGCAACAGCTTGTCATCCCATGTCGCCCGGCCACCTTGAAGCACCTGGTCGATGCGGGGACCGATGTCCGGCCAGATCTCCGCCCACACATCGCGCGACGGCCGGCCGAGCGCCCAGGGGTGCTTGGCGCCGAGCGTCATGGCGCCATAAGCATCGTTGTAGAAAAAGGTCAGCTCGGGGCCCCAGCCCATCCACATCGCGAAGCGGGATGTCAGCAGAACGCGGACGACGGTACGAAGGCTCTGCGGCCAGGTGTCGACCGGCCCCAGCGGAGTTGTCGACCAGTCCTTGGACCGCATCAGGGCAGCCATCTCGCCGGCGACGCAGAACGGATCGTTCTGATGTGTGGAGTTCACGACCCTGGCCTCGGCAATCGATGTCACTCAGGGCCGCTCAGTCAGGGGATTCCTGCCGAAGCGGCGGCGAAACAAGAGTAGGTACAGCCACAATTGAAGAGCCCCACTGCCGAAGTAGCACTTGTCGTGCCGACGGCAGAGCCAATCGGTTCAGCTGGTTTGCTAGAACGGTCTACTTCGAGGTGGGTGCGACTGACGGCGATCCGTCGCTGAAAACTGGGGGTCGGATCTTGTATTTCAACATTCCAATAATGTTGAAATGCACGACCTGACCCTCTCAATCGGACCCGCTCATCCGTAGAGGAGAATCGCCGTCCGATGTCCCTGTCGCCCGGCCAATCTTCAGGTCAGCATCGCGACACTCGGATCCACGCGAGAAGCGCGGCGCACCGGCAGCCAGGACGCGAGCACGCCGGTCGCCATGAGCAGAAGCGCAGTCCCGAGCAGGATCCGCAAGTCCCACGGACTGGTCTGGAACACCATCGACGAGAGCCAGCGTCCGAGCACGAGCGCGCCGGCGGCGCCGAGGACGACGCCGGTCGCGAGGAGCACGATGGCCTGGCGCAGCACGAGCGCGCGGATCTGACCGGGCGTCGCGCCGAGCGCGATCCGGAGGCCGATTTCCGGCGTGCGCTGGCGCACGGTGTAGGCCAATACGCCATACAGTCCGACAGCGGCGAGCGTCATCGAGACGGCGGCGAACGCCAGCATCAGGACGAGCGCGAAGCGCTCGCGACTGACTCCCCGGCCGACGGCCTCGGCCATGGGCATCGCGCGGTGGACGACGAGCTCGGGATCCAGTGCCGCGACCTCGGCGCGCACCTCCGCGAGAATGCGGTCCGGCGGACGCTCGGCGGCCACGACCTGCGTGAGCGCCCAGTTCCGATCGTTCGCGAACTGGCGATGCGCGTGATAGACGACGAGCGTCGGCGCGCCGTGCGGATCGAGGGTGACGTCGCCGACTACACCGATGATCTCGAGCTCCCTGCCGCCCGCCGCAACGCGCTGGCCCATGACACGGTCGAACGCGATACCCGGAAACGCCGCCCGAGCGAAGTTCGCGCTCACGACCGCGCGAGCTTGGACGCCCGCACCGTCCCGCTCGTCGAACGTGCGGCCCGCGAGCACCGGAACGTCGAGCGCGGCGAACACCTCTCCGGAGACGACGCGCTGCTGGATGTTGAACCCGTTGCGGCGGCTCACCGACGTTCCCGCGCGTGGGCCGCTGCGGATGGACGTATTCCACGAGTGATAGCTGCCGGTCGCAGGGAGGTACGAGATTCCACCTGCGGCGGTCACGCCGGGGATCGTCTCCAGCCTGCGCGCGAGCGCCTCCTGAAAGACGGCGCGGCGCGCGGCATCGTACCGGACCGTCGGCAGGGTGACGTCGAAGGTCAGCACGCGATCCACGCGGAATCCGAGATCCACCTGGTGCAGGCGGTAGAAGCTCGAGAGGAGTACGCCCGCGCCTGCCAGCAGCATCATCGCGCCCGCGAGCTGCGCGGCCGCCAGCGCCCCGCGGAGCCGGCCCTGGCCGCGTGACGCGGTTGTCGAGCGGGACTGCTGGCGAAGCGCGTCGACGGCCGGGATCCGGGCAAAACGCAGCGCCGGCCCGACTCCGAACGCGATCGCGGTGGCCACCGTGATCAGCGTCGCGAAGCCCAGAACCACTACGTCGAACCCGACCTCGTCGACGCGCGGCACCGCGTCGCGGCCAAGGCGCTGGAGCACCTTGACGCCAACGCTCGCGAGTCCAAGGCCGAGGAGTCCCCCGAGTCCCGCGAAGACCAGGCTTTCGACGAGCAGCTGACGAACGAGCCGTCGGCTGCCGCAGCCCAGTGCGGCTCGCATCGCGAATTCATGCACACGTCCGGTCGCGCGGGTCAGCGCGAGGTTCGCCACGTTCACGCAGGCAACCAGAAGGACGAGGACGACCGCGGCGAGCAGCAGCCGCAGCGGAGCGCGCGCGGCCGCCACCAGATCCTGCTGCAACGAAACCGCAGCGACCGCGCTCAGACGCGCAGCCGGAAAGCGCTCCTTCATCGATTGGCTGATGCCCGAGAGCTCGGCGCGCGCCTGTTCGAGGCCGACGCCCGATCGCAGCCGGCCGACTGCGCTCAACGAGTTGTTCTCCTCGTTCGTGTCCTCCGCGAGGTCGTACGGGAGCCAGGCGTCCGCCGCGCCGGCGATCGGATCTTCGAAGTCATCGGGCGCAATCCCAACGACTTCGTACGGCTCGCCGCTCAGCCGGAGCGTCGAGCCAATCACCGAAGGATCGTTGCCGAAGCGCGTGCGCCACAACCCGCCGCTCAACACGACGCGACGTGTACCGGCCTCGTCACCTCGCTCGAATCCCGGGCCGCGCAGTGCCCCCGATCGCAGCGTCTGGAAGTAGTCGCTCGTGACCTCCAGCACGCGAAGCCGCTGCGCCTGACCGTCCTTGAAGAGGTCACGCCCACTCTCGGAGTAGTTGTGGACCGCGGCGACGGACTCGAACGATGTGGCCGAGTCGCGAAGCCACCTGAAGTGCGTGCCGGTCAGGTAATGACGCGTCTCCGGCTTGTCGGGCTCCTGCTGATAGAAGCGAACGAGCTGGCCAGGCTGCGCGAAGGGGAGCGGCGCCAGCAGAACCCCCGCCGTCACGCTGAACACCGCGGTCGTTCCGCCGATCCCGAGCGCGAGCGTCAGGACGACGACGGCCGAGAATCCGGGACTGCGTCCGAGCTGCCGCAACGCGTAGCGGAGATCCTGGGTCAGGCCGTCAATCCAGGCGATGCCGTTCATCTGATAGATGTCCTCAGTGACCAGCGTGACGTTGCCCAGCTGGCGGCGCGCGGCGGCGCGCGCCTCCTCGACCGACAGGCCGCTTCGAACTTACCGATCCACGAGCAGCTCGATATGCGTCTCGAGCTCACGGCTCGACTCTTCGGCCAGCCAGCGGCGCGACCACGTAAAACCCAGTCGTGAGCACCACGCCGCGAGCCTGGCCCACATCAGCGCGGCTCGGCCGTCCGGAGGAGGCGCGCCATCACCCCGGCGATGCGCTCCCAGGTCTGGGTCTGCTTCGCGAGCTGGCGCCGGCCGGCCTTCGTGATCGCGTAGAACTTGGCCTTGCGATTGTTTTCGGACGCGCCCCAGCTCGCCACGATCCAGCGCTGATGCTGCAGCCGCATCAGCGAGGCGTAGACCGTGCCCTCGTTGAGCCGCAGCAGGTCGTCGCTGATCTGCTCGATGCGCCGCGCGATGCCATAGCCATGCAGCGGTCCCAGGCTGTCGAGCGTCTGCAGCACCATCAGATCGAGGGTGCCCTGGAGCACGTCCACTTTCGAACCGCCGGATCGTCCTTTCAGCAACGTCGTGTCAGCCTTCCTGGATGACGAATCTCGGTTCCATGCGCGAGGCGCGCCGCGCCGGCAGCCACGCCGACACGAGGCCGGTCAGCACGAGCAGCGATGCGGTAGCCAGGAGGATGCGCGGATCGGACGGATGTATCTCGAACACGATCGACGACAACCAGCGTCCGAGGATGAGGGCGCCGGACAGTCCGGCCACGAGACCGGCGACGAGCACGAGTGCCGCCTGCCGCAGGACCAGCGCCCGCACCTGAGACGAGGTCGCGCCGAGCGCGATCCGGATCGCGATCTCCTTCGTCCGCTGGCGGACCGTGTAGCTCAGTACACCGTAAAGACCGATCGCTGCGAGCGTCAGCGACACCGCCGCGAACGTTCCCATCAGCACGAGCGCGAAGCGCTCGCGGCTGGCCCCACGCCCGACGATCTCGGTCATCGGTGCGGCCTGGTAAACGACCAGCTCCGGATCCAGGCCGGCGACCTCGCGGCTGATGGCACCGAGCACACCATCCGGCGGCAGATCCGTCGCCACGACCTGTGTCAGCGCCCAGTTGCGGTTGCCGGCGAACTGCCGGTGGGACGAGTAGATTGAGGCCGCCGGCCTGCCGTAGACGTCGAGCGTGACATCGCCCACGACGCCGATGATCTCCCGCTTGTAGCGGCCGAACACCGTGAACCGCTGTCCGACGACCTGATCGAGCGGCAAGCCTGGAAATGCCAGACGCGCGAAGCCCGCGCTGACCACCGCTCGCCCCGGCGCGCTGCCATCGTCCCGGTCATCGAAGACGCGGCCGGCGAGTACGGGAATGCCGAGCGCGGTGAAGAAGCGGCCGCTGACGGTGCGTTGCTCCGGCTGTTCCGGCTGTTTGACCGACGTCCCGGCAAGCGGCCCGGTTTCGATCGCGACCGGCCAGGTCTGATAGCTCCCGATCGCTGGAAGCCGGGACGTCCCGCCCGCCGCGACGACGCCAGGAAGCCTTTCGATCCGGCGTGACAGCTCCTCATGAAAGTCGGCCCGTCGCGTGGCGTCGTAGCGGACGCCAGGAAGATTGACGCCGAACGTGAGCACGCGGTCGACCTGGAATCCGAGGGGCACCTGACGCAGCCGGTGGAAGCTCGCGAGCAGCACGCCGGCGCCGACCAGCAGGGTGAGCGCGAGCGCGAGCTGCGCGGCGGCCAGGCTGCTGCGCAGCCGTCCTTCCCTGCGCCCGCCAGTGGTGGACCGCGAGTGTTGGTTGAGGGTGCGATTGGGATGGGTCCGGGCGAGCCGCAGCGCCGGCGCCACGCCGAAGGCGAGCGCGGTGGAGACGGTGACGAGCGCGGCAAACCCCAGGACGGTCGCATCGAGTCCGACTTCGCCGATCCTCGGAATCGCGTCACGGCCGAACGTCTTCAGCAGCGCAACGCCGAGCTCCGCGATCGCGAGCCCGGCCAGCCCGCCGAGCCCGGCCAGCACCAGGCTCTCGACGAGAAGCTGGCGCGCGAGCCGGCCGACACCGGAGCCGAGCGCCGCGCGAACCGCGAACTCGTGGACCCGGCCGGTCGCGCGGACGAGAACGAGATTGGCGACATTCACGCACGCAACCAGAAGCACGAGGCCCACGGCAATCAACAGGAGCTGAAGCACGCCGCGCGATGTGCCGACCAGATCCTCCCGCAGCGGCACCATCACGATGCTGCTGGCCCTGACGTCCGGAAAGCGTTCCTTCAACGACTGGCTGATGATCGCGAGCTCCGCGCCGGCCTGGCTGACGGTAATCCCGGTCCGGAGCCGGCCAACGATCGTCAGGGAATAGTTCTGCTCGAAGGTGTCGCTCGCGAGGTTGTACGGAATCCAGGCATCCACCGCGCCCACGATCGGGTCCTCGAGGTTGGCCGGCGCGACGCCGGCGACCTCGTAGGGCTCGGCGCTCAAGTGAATCGTCGTGCCGATGACCGATGGATCGCCGTTGAATCTGCTCCGCCACACCGCATCGCTCAGGACGATGCGGCGCGTACCGCGCTCGTCCTCCAGCCCGAACCCCGGACCTGACGGCTCCGCCCTCAGCGTCCGAAAGTAGTCGCTCGCGACCTGCAGGACGCGAAGGCGCTGCGCCTGACGATCCCTGAAGAGATCCAGTCCCACGTCGGTGCGGGTGTTGAGCGCGGTGACATCCGTGAACGAGGCGGCATGGTCTCGAAGCGTCGTGAAATGCGGACCGGACACGCCAGACCGGCGGGTGGCCGGCTTGTCCGGCTCCTGCTGGTAGATGCGCACGAGCCGACCGGGCTCCTGATACGGAAGCGGCGCCAGCAGGACCGCCTGGACGACGCTGAACACCGCGGTCGTTCCGCCGATGCCCAGGGCGAGCGTGATGACGACGACCGCGGAGAAGCCGGGACTGCGCCGGAACTGTCGAAGCGCGTAGCGCGTGTCCTGCCCGGCCGCCTCGATCCACCTGATGCTGTTCATCCGGTGGATCTCCTCGGCGACGAGGGTGACGTTTCCCAGCTGCCGCCGTGCCGCGGCGCGCGCGTCCTCTACCGTCATGCCGGCGCGGACGTATCGGTCAACCAGCAGCTCGTAGTGGGCGTCGAGCTCGGATCGGGACTCATCCGCCAGGCGCGCGCGAGCGCGGACAAACCCGAGCCGCCAGACCCGGGACACCACGTTCGCCCAGACACCCCGCGCGTCGCCGTATCCTTTGGCCACACCAAAGGAGTACTACTCGAGTCGATGGGAGTCAAGTCGCAAGTAAACAAGGAACAAGTGACAACGTCGACGTTCCCACTTGCCCCTTGCAACTTGCCACTTGATATTGCGTCAGCGCTGGACCGGAACCACCTCGACGAACGCATCGTAGAGCCCGCTTCCCCCGCCCCAGTCGGTCGGCTCCTCGAGGGTGAGGACGTTGACCGAACGGCGCTGGCCGTCCGCGTCCGTATATCCGCCGAATGGCATCCAGGCGACGCCGGGGCGGACGCGGTCGGAGATGCGGCACACGGCACGTACCTCGCCGGAGCCGTTCCTGATCGACACACGCTCGCCGCTCGCAATTCCGCGCCGCTCGGCGTCCGCAGGATGGATTTCGATGAACAGCTCGCCGGCGCGGCGGCGATGGCGGTCCATGTTGCTGTAGCCCGAGTTGAGGAAGTGCAGCTGCTTCCCGGTGATCAGCTGCAGACCCTCGCCGGCGGGAATATCGCCAGTCGAGGGAAGCGGGTCGTGCCCGGCCTCGCGCAATGACTCGGAGAAGAGCTCGGCTTTCCCGCTCGGCGTCGGGAACCCGCCGTTGGCGAACGGGCGCCAGTCTTCCGGGGGGTTCAGGCGGGCGTATCCCTCTTCCCACAAGCGCTCGTACGTGATCCCGTCGAGCCACGGGTGCCCGCTCGCCAGCGCCGCACGCAGCATGGACTCGTCGCTCTCGAACAGGTACGGCTCGCGGCGGCCGAGCGCCTGGGCGAGCCGTCGAAAGAGCTCGGTGTTGGAGACCGACTCGCCGCGCGGCGCGATCGCCGGGCGGTTCAAGGCGAGGTAGAGATGGCCCCATGCCGGCGACAGGTCCAGGTGCTCGATCTGGCTCGTCGCCGGCAGCACGTAGTCGGCGTACAGGGCGGTCTCGGTGACGAACAGTTCGTGCACAACCGTGAAGAGATCGTCACGCAGGAGACCTTCACGGATACGCGACTGGTTCGGCATCGACACCATCGGATTGCTGCCGTACACGATGAGCGATCGGACGGCCGGCTGCAGGGTGCGGCTGCAGAGATCGCGGCCGAGATCGCGCATGTTCAGTACGCGGACGCCCGGCTTGAACACCTCGGGCATCTCCACGCGGTCCATGGCCAGCGCCGCGAACTGGAGCGCGTGCGTGGATCGGGCCAGGCCGCCGCCGCGATGTCTCCAGGCGCCGGTCAACACCGGCAGGCAGCCGAGGGTTCGGAACTGCATCGCGCCGTTGCGATGGTGCTCGATCCCGATGAGCGGCCGCAGCAGCGAGGGCTGGGTCGTCGCGTACTCCCGGGCGAAACGCTCGATGTCGGCTGCCGGCAGGCCCACGATTTCCTCGACACGCGCCGGAATGAACTGCTGCGCGCGCTCCGCCAGCGCCTCGTAACCGACGGCGTGCCGTGAGACGTAGTCGTGGTCCACGAGTCCATCGCGAATGATGACGTGCATCATCGCGAGCGCCAGCGCCGCATCCGAGCCCGGCTTGATCTGGATGTGCCAGTCGGCGGCTTCCGCGGTCCGCGTCCGGACCGGATCCACGACGACGATCCTGGCGCCGCGCCGCTGCGCCTCGCGCACGAGCGGCCAGTAGTGAAGGTTCGTGACGATCGTGTTCGTCCCCCACAGCACGACGAACCGGCTGTGGACGATCTCCTCCGGGTCGATGCCGGTGCCCGTGCCGATCGTGGAGGTGAGGCCCGCGGACGCCACGCCGCCGCAGATTTTGCGCTCGAGTCCCGTGCACCCCATCGAGCCGAACAGCCGCCGGTCGAGCGACGCCGTCTGAATCAGCCCCTGAGTGCCGGCGGAACTGTAGGGCAGGATGGCTTCAGCACCGGACTCCTGCACGATCGCCTGCCAGCGTGACGCGATGTCGATCAGCGCCTCGTCCCAACTCACGCGGACGAATCGTCCTTCGCCCTTGCGGCCGGCGCGCTTGAGCGGATGCAGGACGCGGTCGGGATGGTAGACGCGCTCGAGGTAGTGATTCACCTTGGCGCAGAGCGTGCCGCGGGTGAACGGATGCGCGGGATCACCCGAGAGCGTCTCGGCAGTGCCATCACGGACCTCAACGACCCAGGCACACGTATCCGGACAGTCGTGCCCGCAGGCGCCGCGAACGATCTGGGTCGGTCCGTCCGCTCTGAGGTTCCTTGGGCGTCTTCATGACCTCCGCTCACCCCGTGGAATGAAAGGTCGGAGCATAGCCCTAATCGGCCGACGACCGCGCTGCCGCGCTGCACGAAGACACGACGGCACGACGGCACGACGTTCGTAGAGCTTCCAACAGATCCTTCGTGCCCTTCGTGACGTCGTGCCTTCGTGCGGCGCGAAGCGCAATTCGTATTTTCTGAGCAGTTGGAGGTTGAGAGTTGCGAGTTTTCACTGGCTCGTTCTTGGCATCCTGCTACGTCACCTTGTAGCGCGCTTCTTCGGCGTAGTACTCCGGGAAGCCCACCGCCTGCTTCAGCTGCTCGAAGTCCATCACCGTGGGCGGCCGTTCGCCTGCCTTCAGGCTGCGCAGCGCGCCCCGCATCGCCTGGATCGAGACGTTCAGCAGGGTCAACGGAAACACGGCGATCTTGTAGCCAATCGCCTCGAGCTGCGGTAATCCCAGGATCGGCGTCTTGCCGCCCTCGATCAGATTGGCCATCTTCGGACCGTCCACCTCCAGGCAGTAGCGTCTCATCTCGTCTTCGTCGAGCGGCGCCTCGAGAAAGGTGATGTCGGCGCCAGTCTCGCGGAACAGCCGGCAGCGCAGGATCGCCTCCTCCAGCGACACGCACGCCCGCGCATCGGTGCGCGCCATGATCAGAATGTCATCCCCTTCCCCGCGCGCGTCCACCGCGGCGCGCACCCGCATGAGCGCCTCGTCCCGACCCACGACCGCCTTGCCCTCGGTGTGCCCGCATCGCTTCGGCGCGACCTGATCCTCGAGCATGATCGCGGCAAAGCCCGCCGCCTGGTAGCCCTGGACGGTCCGCTTGATGTTCTGGGCGCTGCCGAAGCCGGTATCGCCGTCACCGATGAATGGAATGGATGCGGCGCGGCAGATGTTCTGCCCCTGATCGACGAGCTCCGCATAGGAGATCAGCCCCGTATCGGGCATTCCCAGTCTGGCGGCGGAGACGGCGAAGCCGCTCATGAAGCCAAGCTCGAACCCGGCCTCTTCGACGAGACGCGCAGACATCGCGTCATGACACCCGGGCATGAGCAGGATGCCCGGACGATTGAGCAGCGCCCGGAGCCTGGTGGCGGCAGTGGACATGCCGCGGATCTTATCGCGCCCGCTCGCGGCCGGCGCGAGCTGCTTCCGCGGCGCAGGGTTTGAGTTGGGTTGGTTTAGTTAGTCCGTGAATGCGTCAACTTCCAACCTCCAACCTCCCCAACTCCCAAAGCACTGTCGGTCGATGGGCTCTGGGCTCCTTGGGAGTTGGAGGTTGGAAGTTGGGAGTTTTCGCGGCGCATTGTCAGCCTACTTGTCGGTCGGATTGATCGTCGTGAACGCAATCGCCGCCGCCGCGCCGCCGAGCAGGTCGGCGACGATGTGAATCCAGATCGTCGGCGTCGAGACCAGGCCCATGACGGCGAGGCCAACGGCCACCGCGGGATTGAAGGCGCCGCCCGAGACGCCGCCAACCGCGAACGCGCCGGTCAGCACGGTGAACCCGATCGCCAGACCATAAAACGAGTTGCCCGACGTGCCCTTGGCGGTGGCCGTGTTCAGCACGACGTACACGAGCGCGAAGGTGTACAGGAACTCAGCCACGAGCGACCGGCCCACCGGCGGGATCAGCGGAGCGCCCGCAGGCGACCCGACCAGGAAGGTCGCCGCCATCGACGCCGCCAGCGCTGCGGCCACCTGAGCGGTCCAATAAGGAACGACATCGGCGGTCTGGCACCGCCCTCGCATCCAGACCCCCAGCGTTACCGCGGGATTATAGTGAGCGCCCGAGACATGTCCCCCCGCGAAGATCATGACCATCAACGCGGAGCCGATGGCGAGCGGAGGAATGACGCCCGGCGCGGCAGGAATGACCGTGCAGCCGATCGTCAGCACCAGGAAGAACGTTCCGATGAACTCGGTCAGGTATTTGTTCATGACGGAACAATATGCACTAGTTCGGGCGCGTTGTCACAAGTTGGACTTTGGTCCAACTTGTGCCCGGCGCTATTAAAACTCCCAACCTCCAACTCCCAACTCCCAAAGTGAGCCGCTCGAAGCAGCTGGGTGAAAATCGTTGGCCACCGGCAATGCGTCCGACTTTCACCCCGTTATTCGACGGGCTCGCGTTTGGGAGTTGGAAGTTGGAAGTTGGAAATTGAAGTTACAGCCACCCCTTTTGCCTGGCGAGACGGGCGGCCTCGATGCGGTTCGTCACGCCCAGCTTGGAGATCGCTTCGGACAGATAGTTGCGGACCGTGCCCTCCGACAGGTGCAGGCGTTCGGCGATGTCGGAGCTCGCCACGCCTTCTTCGGCTGCGCGCAGGATCTGGCGCTCGCGATCGGTCAGCGGATCGACTTCGCCCCACGCGTCCTGCGCCAGCTGCGGATCGACGACCCGCAGACCGCGATGCACGCTGCGAATCGCGTCAGCCAGCTTTTCGGCGGGCGCGTCCTTGAGGAGATATCCCAACGCTCCTGCCTCGAGCGCGCGCCGGAGGTAGCCCGGCCGGGCAAAGGTCGTGAGGATGATCACGCGCGGGTGGCCGCCCGGCCGCGTAGTCCGCAGTTCGGCCGCGAGCTCGAGGCCGGTCAGGTTCGGCATCTCGATGTCGGTCAGGACGACGTCCGGGTTGGTGCGGGTGACGAGAGCCAGCGCCTCGCGTCCATCGCGCGCCCGGCCCACCACCTCGATATCGGGCTCGATGTCGAGGAGCGCGGCAAGCGCGCCGAGCACCATGCCTTGATCTTCGGCGATCAGCACACGAATTCGGGACAAGGCCGTCGGCTCCTTCCTGGCTTGTCGATGTCCTGCTCTCGATCGCTAAGACGTCGGCGTCGCTGACGGCGGCAGCCTGATATGGAGGCGCGTGCCGCCGTCGGTTTCCCGTCGAAGGACGCCGCCGAGCGCCTGAATGCGCTCGCGCATGCCGGTCAGACCGTTGCCGAACGGCGCCTCGCCGCCGCAGCCATTGTCCTCCACCTCCATCAGCACTGAGCCGTCCCTGGCATAGAAGCGGATGTGGCACGTCGAGGCCTGTGCGTGCCGGATCACGTTCGTGGCGGCTTCACGAAGGGCGAGTGACAGGGCGGTCTCCTGTTCCGGGGCGAGCGCCACCGAACGCTTCTCGATCGTCGCATCGATACCGGCGCTGCGGAGCGCCTGCCGCACGTGCTCGATTTCCGCCTCGAGCCCGGACGAGCGGTATCCGGTGATCGCTTCGCGCACTTCCGCGAGACCATCACGGGCGATCTTCTCGACCTCCGCTATCTCCTGCCGGGCGCGATCCGGATCGCGGTGCAGCAGCTTCTGGGCGAGCTCGCTCTTGAGCACGACCACCGACAGCGTGTGGCCGAGCAGATCGTGCAGATCGCGGGCAATCCGCTCGCGCTCCGCGATCTTCGCCATGCGCTCGACTTCGGCCTGCGCGAGTCTCAGCTTCGAGTCCCGCGCTGTGTTGACGGCCGCCTGAATCGTGACCGCCCCGACGAGCGCCGAGATGACCGTGGCGGGAATCAGGAAGAAGATATGAAGGTCGATCACCAGCCTCGCGACCAGCGGCAGCGCCACCTGCGCCATCAGCGTCAGGACGGCCTGGCGGAACGGCAGCGCATTCCCGAGCAGCGCGGATCCATAGATGAAGAAACAGGAGGCTGGCGGGTTGCGCGGACCGAACCCGAGCGCCAGCGCGTCGAGCGCGCCGACGATCCAGAGGATGCGAAGTCCGCGCACGGCATGACCGGCGAGGTAGAGGGTCACGAACACCGGATACGCGGCCAGCATCGCCACCGTCTCCGATCGCGTCAGGCCTTTGCTGAACGCCGCGATCACGAAGGGGACCGAGTAGATGAGCCATGCAAACGGCTCCCACCCCAACGCGGTCAGTTTCTTGCGCAACCCGATCGCCATGGTCCTGCTCAGCATAAACCTGGACTGCCAAAACCCGCCGCATAGAGGCCTTGACCGGCTCGATTCTGAGCATTTGAGTCAAGTGTCGGTCAAGGCCGTCCGCGCGTCAGCGCGGCGTAATCAACGCAATGCAACCTAGCGACGTGAACCGCTACCGGTCCGAACGCCACGGCCCCGGCGAAGTGTCGGTGAGCCGCGCGAGATCCAGCTTCCGGCCGCCAAGATAGACACCGGCCACCCGCCGGTACGCGCCGACGTCCTCGGTGGGATCGGCCTCGAGCAGCACGAGATCCGCGACGGCGCCGGTCGCAATCCTGCCGAGCGATGACTGGCCGAGGCGATCCGCCGGTCGCGACGTCGCGGCCTTCAACACGTCGACCAGCGGCATCCCTGCCTGCGCCAGGAGCTCGAGCTCGCGCACCAGGGAGATGCCATGGAACGTCGCCGGGTTGCCCGCATCCGATCCCGCGAGGATCGGCACGCCGGCCCGAATCGCTTTCGCCGTCTGCGCCAGTGAACCCGCGAGCGCCTTGTTCATCTGATCCGAGTCGCGTCCATCGGTCAGCAGCGACGCGATCGGCGACTGCGGACTGCGCAGGCTCTCCAGAATCGCCGGCATCGCAAGCCGGCGCACCACGTCGTCTTCCCCGCCAAGGCTGCGGCGCTTCCAGGCATAGTCGAGGACGACGTTCGTCGGAGTGAACGTGATTCGCTTTGCGGCCATCAACGCAATCGTCTCGTCGGTCAGGCCGCGAGCGGTGTGCTCGATGCCGCTCGCGCCGGCGTCGATCGCCAGCCGTACTTCGGCATCGGTTCCAACGTGAACGGTGGTCGTCAGTTTCCGGGCCTTCGCCTCGGCCAGCGCTGCGCGGAATACTTCCTCGCGCAGCCGTGGCATGGGTCTATTCGGAAACCCTGGCTCGAGCACCAGCTTCACGAGATTCACGCGCGCGTTCGCCAGCTCGGCGACCGCAGCCCTCGCCTCGTCCGCGGTTTCGACCTGGCGCGTGAGCTTCTCGGCGAGTCCGGGCATGAAGCCGAACATGTTCGCCGGATGACCCCCGCGCGCCGTCACCGACGGTCCGGCGAAGAACGTGCGCGGCGCACGGTGCTTCCCGGCGGCCACCGCGTCGGACAGCGACGACATCATCGCGAGGTCGTCGGTCAGCGAGACGACGGATGTCACGCCGGCGGCGAGCGTGGCGCCGAAATCGTGGGCCATGCGATCGCTCGTGCGCTCGATCGGCGTGAGGCCGAAGCCGCCGGATCCGCCCCAGTGGACGTGAGAGTCGAGCAGGCCCGGAATGACGTACCGGCCGCTGACGTCCTCGACGATCGCCCCTTCCGGCAGCGCCACGCGCTCGTCGTCGAGCGACACGTCCGCGATCCGGTGATCGCGGATCACGACGCGGGTCTTGACGATGCGGCCGCCGAGTCCGTCGAGCACGGTGGCGCCACGCAGGACTCGAACCTGTCCCTTGGCTTCGCCCGGCTCGATCCGCCGCGCGCCGGGCAGGTCGCTCATCCGAAACGACGGCGCGGCAAAGGCCGCCACGCTGAGGGTCGCGGCGAACGCGAGCGCAATCGCCGCGAGCGATCGGCGTGGAATCGGGTCGGTGCCTTCCCAGCGGAAGAGCATGCAGGTAAGGACGACGCCCACGGCGCCGACGCCGAGGAGCACGCCGAGCGACCCCGCGATCGACAGCAGGCTCTCGCCGCGCACGATGACGCTCGAGTAGGTGTCCACCAGATAGGTCGTCGGCAGGAACCGGGCGAACTGCTTGACGCCGTCCGGCAACACGGCAAACGGAAAGGACGCGCCCGACAGGAACATGAGCGGGAAGAAGAGCAGGTTCGCGATCGCGGGCGCGGTACGGATGTCGCGCGCCGTACTGCCGACCAGCAGGCCGAGCGGAACGAGCGCGACGGCGCCGCAGGCGAACACGCCTGCAAGCGCCAGCCACGAGCCGGCCATCTGCATCTTGAAGATCGCCCGTGCCAGCAGCATCAGCACGACGATGGAGAGAAAGCCGGTCAGCAGGGCGGTCACGCTGTGCGCGACGGCGACCGCGGCGGACGGCACGGGCGTCACGCGAAGACGCCGGAGCAGCCCGGTCTCGCGCTGCTGCACGAGCGGCAGCGCGACGCCGAAGAGCGCGCCCGACAGCAGCGTCGTCGTGAGCAGGCCGGGCATCAGAAAGGCGGTGACGCGCGCGTCGCCGCGCGCCATCACGAAGCCGAAGAGCATGAGAAAGCCGACCGGGAACGCCGTCATCCAGAAGAGTGCGGTCTTCGACCGACGGATTTCGATCAGCTGAGCGCGGACGATCGCCAGGACGCTGCGCAGAAACATGTCACACCTCGTGAGCGGGACGGCCATCGGGTTGGTGAGTAGCGGAGCCGACGAGCTGCAGGTACACATCCTCGAGCGACGGCCGCTTCAGGCGGAGATCGTCGAGCTGGGCACCCGAGGCTCGAAGCGACGCGGCGAGACCCACGATCGCCGCGGTGGGATTGCCGGTCTGGTATCGGAACAGCGGGCCGTCCCGCCCCTCGAAGATCGCGCCCGGCACGAGCTGATCCGCGTCGGCGCAGCCGGTCACGGCCACCCAGAGCGTCGATGCGCCCTCGCCGCGCGCGAGCAACTCGATCGGAGAGCCGTCGGCCACGATCGTGCCGGCCGAGAGGATGATCACCCGGTCGGCGAGCGCTTCGACTTCGTCGAGGTTGTGCGACGAGAGCAGAATCGTCTTGCCCCGCCGCCTGAGCTCCTGGAGGATGTCGTGAATCTGCCGGCGCGCGATCGGATCCAGCCCCGTCGTCGGCTCGTCGAGCAGATAGAGATCGGGGTCGTGGATCATCGCCATGGCGAGCGCGAGGCGCTGCCGCTGGCCGCCGGACAGCGTGCCGACGCGCGCGGTGGCCTTGTCGGTCAGGTCCACGCGCGGCAGCACATCGCCGATCGCCAGAGATCGTGGGTAGCGTGGATAGAACGACGCGTACATCCGGAGCGTTTCGGCGACCGTCAGCTCGGGAATGAACGCCGTCGTCTGCAGTTGGACCCCGATGCGCGCGCGCAGCGCAGCCGGCGCGCCGCGCGGATCCAGGCCGAGCACCCTGACGCTTCCAGACGACGGAGTGCGGAGGCCTTCGAGGATCTCAACCAGAGTGGTCTTGCCGGCGCCGTTCGGGCCGAGCAGGCCCAGGATTTGTCCGCCGGCTTCAACCGAGAGATCGATGCCGCGCAGGGCGTGCACCGATCCGTAGGACTTGTGGAGCGACCGAACATCCAGCGCGATCATCATGAGCGCATGGTCGCCGGTCCGGCGGGCGTGCGCCAGTGACGGTCGTCAGGAGTTCAGGTGACGTTTGTCATGCGCCCGGGGCCCAGGGGCAAGGAGTCGGGGAAGTTGGAGCTTTTCCGAACGAAGGCTGAGATCAGACGCCGGCGGCGACGCCTCCACGCTGCGAGGGGGGGCGTGCGTCGCGGCGCATTGGCTGGACTTGCCAGTACGTGAGCGATCGCCAGAGCCACTCGGCCGGGCCGAAGCGATAGCGGCCGAGCCACGCCTCACTCAGGACGAGCTGGAACGCCCAGATCGCGGCGACGACAATCAATTGCTGCGCGTAATCGAACCGGCCGGCCAGACCGAATCCCCAGCCGAGAAACACGACCGACGTGATCACACTCTGCAGGAGATAGTTGGTGAACGCCATCTGGCCGACAGCGGCGAGGGCTTTACGAAGCCTGCCAGCGGCGCCGCGCTTTACCAGCAGGATCAGCGCCGCCGCATAGCCGATGGAGGCGAACACCGAGCCGGTGTAGTTCCAGAGATCGGCAGTGGTGCGCTGCGGCATGAGGAAACGCACACGCTCGAGCGCAACGGTGCCGTACCAGGCAAGCGCAAGTCCGAGCGGGATGCAAATCGCGGCGGCCCGGACGTAGTCGCGGGCCGGGCGGCGGCCGTCCAGGAAGCCCCACTTGTACAGCGCCATGCCCAGGAGCATCATGCCGCCGCAGCGCCAGAAAAAGAAAAACGCGAAGTAGAACGTCTGGCTCATGAGCGCGAACGTCGCGCGGTGTGCGACGACCTGGGGATAGCTCCCAAGCATGTAAGCGAGCTGCGCGGCCGTCTGGTCGCGCGTGGGCATCCAGATCTCGGCTTCCTGCGCCCGCTCAGCCTCGGACATTCCTTCCCACATCGCACCATGGCCGAGCGACAGAAGCGCGCCGATGGCGAGCAGTCCGACGGCGCCAGCCGCCAGGGCCCAGGCGGGGAGCCGGCGCACCCACCAGAGGAGGAGAAGCCCGCAGAGCGCGTACGGCACGAGGACGTCGCCATCCCAGATCAGGTACGCGTGCGTCAGGCCGATCACCAGCAGCCAGAACATTCGTCTGAACCAGAGCGCGCGCGGCGCCTTCCCGGTCTCCGTGGCCTTGGCCGCGTACAGGATTGCTCCGGCGCCGAAGAGCATTGAAAACAGGCCCATCATCTTCAGATCGAACGCGGTGCTCGTGAAGATGTAGGCCTCTCGGTTCAGACCCACGTAGTCGAACAGCGCATACGGGTACATGTACGCGCCGAACGGCGCCGCCATGGCGCGGATATTCATCGCCAGAATACCCAGGAGCGCAAAGCCCCGGAGCACGTCGAGCGTCTCGAGCCGGTCGGCCGACGCGACAGGGGCGGGCTGCATGATGCGAGGAGTTTACAACCGCAGGTTCAAGAGTGGTGCGCTCACTTCGCGTCGTGGAAGATCACACCGGCCGTATGGCGATGACCGGATCGCGAATGCGGCTCACGCCGTGGCGCATGTTGACCCGATAGCTGCCGCGGCTGCCTGCGCACCGGCCGGTTGCGCACCGCCCAGACCACGCCGTCGCCACGGCCGAGCGGCACCACCTCGACGCGCGACTGCATCGCGGCCGCTGCTCGGTCAGGACGAACTCACCGACCCGGACTGAAAGACTATGATGAGTCGCAGCGACGCATCCGACGTCTTGCGATGGCCCCGTTCTCACCCATCCCGCCCCGTCATCCGATTCGGGTCGTCCTGTCGTCGACGGCGCTCCTGCCGTTCATGTCGGTGCGCAAGGCGGCCGCGCTGGCGATCGCGCAGCTTGGCATAGCCGCATTCTTCATATCCGGTATCGCACGCAGCGCGTTGGGCGAATCCGCCGTCTGGTTCGTGCTCGCCGCGACGATCGTCGCGACATTCGTGCGGGCCATCGACATTGAAAGCTGGGCGCTGCTCATCCCCGGCGGTTTTGTCAGCCGCGTGACCAGCGCCTTCGGTCCGCGTGCCACGGGACTCGCCAGAGCCGCGGCCCTGACCGAGCGGGTGCTCCTCGGTGCGCTCGCTTGCGTCGTTACCGCCCACTACGTCGCCACCGTGCCGGCAACCGCGCTCGCGGGCTGGCAATTCACCGGATTTGTGAGACCCGAGGACCCCGCGACGATGATCGCCGTGGGAGTCATCGGACTGCTGTGGCTCCGGGCCCGGCTCGGCCGCGACATCAGCCGCGACGCGATGACGCGGGCGGTGTGGATTGCCGTCGCGATCCTCGTGCTCACAATGGGATGGGGCGTCATCACGCTCGCGCGCGCCGATGTATCCGCCTCGTCCTTGATGGCGCCGCTTCCTGCGTCCACGCTCACGGGCTGGCCGGCCATCGATACCGTGCTGGCCTGCGATCCTTGGATTCGCGGCAATGCTGCCGGTGATCGGTGGCGGAGAGGCCCTGGCGCGCGCGGCGCATGAGCTGCCGCCGCCGCGCGTACAGGCGCTTCGACGCATCGGTCTGCTGACGGCGGGCTTCGCCTTCATCGTCACCACGCTCGGCGCGATGCTCGTGGTCCTGCTGGTGCCGGCCAGCGAACAGCCCCTCTGGCTGAATGCGCCGCTCGCCGGTCTCGCGCAGCATCTGGCCGGCCCGGAGCCGCTGCGGGATTTGATGGCCGTGGCCGTGGCGGTCGCGGCCGTCCTGATGTTGCTTCCCGCCGCGCACGCGGCGCTCGGCGATGCCGAGCAGATGCTCCACCGAGCCTCCGCTGACGGCACGCTGCCCACGGCGCTCGCCTCCCTGCACACGAGGTTCGGCACTCCCGCTCGCGCTGTCGACGTCACGACCGCTGCGGCGATTCTCGTGGTGTTCGCCAGCGGCGGGCACGTCACATGGCTGGCCCGTGCGTACGCGATTGCGCTTGCCGTCATGCTGCTGCTCACCATCGCCGCGCTGGTCAGAATCCGGCGCACGCGCCAGGGTCCGACGCCGTTCAGGGCACGCGGCAACGTGCGCGCCGGCGGCCGCGAGCTGCCGATCGGACTGGTCACGTCCGCTGCCGTCGTCGCGGTGAGCGCGCTGGCGATGATCCTCACCGGTGAGGCCGCCGCCATTGCCGCCGGCGGGCTCATCACGATGTTGTCGCTGTGGTTCACGACCGCGGTCCAGCAGCCGGAACCAGTCGAGGTCCGATCGGACCAGAGGACCTTCGACCTGTTGCTCGCCGCCGAGCTCTCGCCCGATCAGATCGAGGTCCGGCCCGGCAACGTGCTCGTGCCCGTCCGCAACCCGCACCTGCTCGCTCACGTCGTGGCCGCCCTTCACACTTCGGGCGATCGTGACGTCGTCGTGATGACGGCGAGGCTGCTGGATGTCGACGTCAGTGAAGAAAGCGCGGGGCAGACCACGCCGACGCCGTACGAGCGGCGCCTCCTCTCCGACGTAGTCAGCCTGGCCGAGCGCGTCGGACGTCCCGTCCGCCTGCTGATCGTTCCGACGCGGAACGTCTTCGATGCGATCGTCGGCACGGTCAGCCGCCTGCGCTCGTCGGACGTCTACGTCGGGGAATCGGCCACGTTGTCAGCCGCGGATCAAGCCCGTCTCCTCGGCGAAGCCTGGGAGCGGGCCGACAAACCCGAGGCGCTCGACGTTCGCCTCGTCATCTACCACCGCAGCGGACGGGCCGATACCTACCATCTCGGCGCCCACCCGCCGTCTCTCACACCCGGCGACCTCGACCTGATTCACCGCCTGTGGCTCGACGCCGTGAAGACCGTCGGGCCACACGTACACCACGACGACGTCGTCAGAGCAGCGCTCAAACAAATGGAACAACAACTTACCGGTCCCGATCGCGACGCCGCCGTCGCGGCCATCCGGGACGTCGCCCGGCCGGCGGAAGAACTGGCGGAGGTGCTGCGCGCCCGCGATTATGCGCGGCTGCGGGACATGCTCCGCAACCGGCACGCCAGTGAGGTCGCGGCGCTGCTGACCGCGCTCAGCGTCGAAGATCAGGCCGTCATCTTCCGCGTGATGCCGCGGAAGGATGCCGCAGTCGTCTTCGAGTACCTGTCACAGGATGCGAAGGAAGCGCTGCTCAAGGCGATGGCGCAGGAGGATGTCGCGGAACTGTTGAACAACATGGCGCCGGACGATCGCACGCTGTTCCTCGAGGAACTGCCTGCGGAGGCGACCCGGCAGCTGCTCGCGCTGCTCACCCCGGCGGAACGGGCCGTTGCGCTGACACTCCTCGGCTACCCCGAGAAGTCGGTCGGGCGGTTGATGACGCCCCACTACGTTCAGGTCCGGGAGCACTGGACCGTTCGCGAAGTGCTCGACTACGTCCGCGCCCACGGCCAGGACAGCGAAACCCTCAATGTCATCTACGTCGTCGACGAGCAGGGCCTGCTGGTGGACGATGTCCGCATTCGCGAGTTCCTCCTCGCGCCGCTGGAGCGGCGGGTCGCGGACCTGATGGATCGCCGCTTCGTGGCGCTCAGGGCGACCGACGATCAGGCGGCAGCCGTCGGGGTGTTCCGGCAATACGATCGAAGCGCGCTGCCGGTGACCGACACCGCCGGCATGCTCATCGGCATCGTGACCATCGATGACGTCCTCGACGTCGCCGAAGCCACGGCCACCAGCGAGATCCAGCGCATCGGCGGATCGGAAGCGCTGGACGAGCCGTATATCAGCATCGCGTTCGGACGGATGATTCAGAAGCGCGCCGGCTGGCTGACCGCACTGTTCCTCGGCGAGATGCTGACCGCCACCGCGATGGGCGCGTTCGAAGAGGAGATCTCCAAGGCCGTCGTCCTGGCGTTGTTCGTCCCGCTCATCATCTCGAGCGGCGGCAACTCCGGCTCGCAGGCGGCGACGCTGGTCATCCGGGCGCTGGCACTGGGAGAAGTCACCGTTCGTGACTGGTGGCGCGTGATGCGCCGCGAGCTTCTCGCCGGGCTCGCGCTCGGCGCCATTCTCGGCAGCATCGGATTCCTGCGCATCACCCTGTGGTCGGCCTTTTCCGATATCTACGGCCCGCATTGGCTGCTGATCGCGATCACGGTGTCGGTCGCGCTCGTTGGTGTCGTGCTGTGGGGAACGCTCAGCGGATCGCTGCTGCCATTCCTCTTGAAGCGGCTGGGGTTCGACCCGGCCGCGTCCTCGGCACCATTCGTGGCCACACTCGTCGACGTGACTGGCCTGGTGATCTACTTCTCGGTCGCTCTCGTCGTTCTACAAGGAACGCTGTTGTAACCGCTCGGAACGGCTTCCCCCCACCCGGATGGGACGCGAGCCGTCGTCGCCAGCCCGGATACGACCGGTGCGATGACCTACGACCGAATCGTCTTCGTCTTCAATTTTTTCGACGAGCTGCGGCGGCGCCTGCCGGCGGATCGCTGAGACTGGCTGTCGGCGCGTTGCACCGGGCCCTGCAGGGCGACTCGAGTCCCCGGTCACTGGCCCCTGAGTGCCAGCGTCGGTTCGATCCGCGCGGCGCGGCGTGCGGGCAGCCATGCGGCCAGCAGCACGACCGAGATGAGGATCGCCACCGTGGCCGCTACCACCGCCGGGTCGATCCAGACGTCCTGCGCCATCTTCGAGATCAGCGGCCGTGCGATTGCGGCGAGGCACAGCCCCGTGAGCGCACCGGCCAGACCAAGAGCGGCAGCCTGGCGCAGGACCATGTGCTGCACGTCACGCCCGGTCGCGCCGATCGCCATGCGCAATCCGATCTCCTGCGCGCGCTGACTGACGGCGTACGACACGAGTCCGTACAGACCCGAGACCGCGAGCAGCACGGCGGTCAGCGCGAACGCGCCGAACAGGCCGAGATTGAAGCGCCGCGGTCCGAGCCAGGCATCGATGAAATCGCGCATGCTTCCCGTGCCCGACACCGCGGCATCCGGATCGACCGCTCGCAGCTGTTCCAGGAACGTCGCGCGAAACGCCGAGGGATCCGGGATCGCCGCGGCGTCATCAACCGAGCGAAGGCGAACTTGTCGCGCCGAAGCTCGGGCGTCGTCAACCGAGCGAAGGCGGACTCATCCAGAACTGGTTGTTCCGCAGCAGTGAGACGCCGTCGGGATGAATCTGCCGCACCGGGATGTAGATGTCGAGGGCCGGCGGCAGATCGAGCGCCGCCTGGCGGACGTTCTCGACCACGCCCACGATCTCGACCGGCCGCGGCCCGATGTTGTTGTCGTCGATCATGAGCCGTTGGCCGACGGCGCTCCCGGACAGGAATCGATCCGCGAGCGCCGCGCTGACCAGCGCGACGTGCGGAGTGTCCGGCCGATCGCTCTCCGCGAACGCCCGTCCCTGCAGCAGCCGGGTACCGACGGCAGCGGGATAGCCGGGAGAAATCGCGCGGAGATTGGCGCTGGCCCGGTCGCGGTCCAGCGTGGGTTGACCGGCCACGGCGAACGGCACGGCCGCGAGCAGTCCGCTCAGCGGCGCCACCGATATGACCCCGATCTGTTCCACGCCCGGCGCGGCGGCAATCCGGTCCGACAGCCGCTCGTAGAAACGGGTGAGGTCGTCCGGCGTTCGATACGTCGCGGGCAGCGACACGCGCGCCTGAAACACGCCCTCCGGATTGAAGCCGGGATGGACGTCGTGGAGCCGCCGCAGGTTCTGCACCAGCACGATCGTCGCCAGCAGCAGAACGAGAGCAGCGGAAATCTCACCAACGACCAGGACATTCCGGACGCTGCGAGTCCATCGATCGCCGATCGATCCACGGCTCGCCGACTGGAGCACATCGCCGGCGCGGGTGCGCGCGATCGCCGCGAGCGGCGCGGCGCTCAAGAGCGCTGTCACCAGCGCGGTGACGACGATCGCAATAAACGCGACCGTTCTGTCGAGGCTCACTTCGTCAAGGCGTGGTATCGATGCCGGAGCCCACCGCACTGACGCGGCAATCAGCTGGGCCGCGAGCATCCATCCCAGTGCGGTTCCCGACAGCGCGAGCAGCGACGCCTCGACGACGAGCTGCCGCGCGAGCTGGAGCCACGATGCGCCGATGGCGATTCGCATCGACAGCTCGGCGCGGCGTCCGTGAGCCCGGACGAGGGCGAGCGAGACGAGATTGGCCAGAGCCGCCGCGAGCACGACGATCACGGCCGCGAGCAGGAGCAGCATCGACTGGCGGAAGTCGCCGACGATCACCTCGTGCAGCGCGACGACCCGCACGGCGTCCTTGCGGGCGTATTCGACCGGGAACTGCTGGCGGAGCGAGCGGCAGATCGCGGTCAGCTCGGCCTGTGCCCGAGTGGCGTCCGATCCCGGATGGAGGCGGCCGAAGAACCTCAGAAAGTTCACCGAGCTCCGGATATGGCGCAGCGGATCCCTGTCGGGCGCCAGCGGCGTCACGACGTCCACGTCCCGCAGCGGCGGCGGCAGCGGAAAGGGCGACGGCAGCACGCCGACGATCGTGAACGACTCACCATTGATCCGCACCGCCTTCCCCACCATGTCGGCGGCTCCGCCGTACTTGCGTTGCCAAAGGCGATGGCTGAGGACGACCACACGCGGCGCATCGGCCCGATCGTCGCGGTCGTCGAGCAGCCGGCCAGCCGCCGGCGAGACACCCAGCACGTCGAAGGCGTTCGCCGACATCCGGGCACCGGTGAGCCGCTCGGTGAGACCGTCGCCAGCCAGGCTCGCACTCCAGTTGGCGTAAGCCGCGAGACCAGACAGCGAATGCGTCCGGCGCCGATAGTCGATGAACTCCGGCAGCGTGAACGGCGCATTCGGATTGTCGGTCCGCACTGACGCCACCCAGACCAGCCGATCGGGCGACGCGAACGGCAGCGCCCGCAGGAGCACGCTGTTCACGACGGAGAAGACGGCAGCCGTCGCCCCAATCGCGAGCGCAAGGGTGCCGATGACGGTCAACGCGAAGGCCGGCTGGCGGGTGTAATGACGAATGGCGATTGCGAAAAAGTTCAAGGGTTCAGCGCCGAGTCGATGCTATCGAAGAGAGACCCGGCGATTTGCGACAGAGATCCGACTCCGCGCGACAACTGCTTGCGAACCGCTCCGGCGCGGCGGCATAGTGGACGTCACAAGTACCAAGTCGGAAGGGGCAAGTACAACGGAAAGAGCATCGATGATTCTCGTTGTTCCTTCCGTTGAACTTGCCCCTTGCCACTTGATTTTCGCCATTCGACTGATGACTGACACCTCCGCGTCAGCTTCAACGCCTCGCCGGATCGTCGTCGTTCTGGTCCCGCCGGTCGATGAGCTCGATCTGGTCGGGCCCCTTCAGGTGTTCAGCTCCGTCAACCGGCTCGCGGGCCGGACCATCTATGCGATCGAGGTCGTCACGAACGCCGATCAGCTGACGGTCGAGGGCGAGGGCGGTGTGCTGGCCTTCATCGCCAGGGCTCACATAAACAATGTCGACGGCGGCTGCGATTCGGTGCTCGTGGTGTGTGGGCAGGGCTCCCGGTCCGTGTGCGACGCGGCGTTGTCCGCCTGGCTGAAGGAGCAGGCGGCCGCCGTGCGGCGGCTCGGCGCCGTGTGCGTCGGCGCTTTTCTGCTCGCGGAGGCGGGGCTGCTCGACGGTCGCCGGGCGACGGCGCACTGGAAGTTCGGCCGCGAGCTGGCCGCCCGCTACCCCGCCGTGCGCGTCGAGCACGAGCCGCTGTGGGTCAAGGACGGCAACATCTATACGTCGGCCGGATTCTCAGCGGGGATCGATCTTGCGCTCGCCTGGGTGGAAGAGGATTGCGGCGCCGCGCTCGCCCACGAAGCCGCGCGCGAGCTGGTGCTGTTCCTGCGGCGGCCCGGCGGGCAGCCGCAGGTGAGCGTCTCGCTCGCGTCACAGGCGTCCGAGATGGCGACGATCCGCGAGCTGCAGATCTGGATAGCCGAGCACCTCGACGCCAGGCTGTCGGTGGAGGACCTCGCGGATCGGATGTCGATGAGCGTGCGCAACTTCGAGCGCGTCTTCACGCGGGAAGTCGGCACGACGCCCTCGCAATACGTGCTGCAGATGCGGGTCGAGGCGGCGCGGCGGCTGCTCGAACGCACTGACGGTGGCCTCAAGCAGGTGGCCTCGGCCGCCGGGTTCGGCAGCGTCGACGTGATGCGGCGCGCGTTCGTCCGGCTGCTGGGGATCACGCCCCGCCGGTATCGCGACGTCGCGGAACAAGCGTCTCCCGACTGACGCCGGCGCCGCAATTTGTCTTCCGGCTAAAGCCGGAAGCCACGGGTCAAGTGCCAAGGGGCAGTGCCGCTTGCGACTTGGATTGTTACGTCTGCGTGGCTTCCGCCTGAAGGCATTCATCCGCGGCTCTTGACCGGGCAGTCCTGAGCGCCACCGCCTTGCGATAGCCGTCCAGCGAGCTCTCGCGATCGGCCTCGTTCCACTTCCAGCGGCGCATTGATTCACCAAATACCTCTTCATCCGCGAACGGCGGCGCCAGCGTGAACACCGTATCGAGCGCGGACGTCGCGTCGGCGGCCCGGCCGAGCTTCCCGGCTGCCATCGCGATCTGGGCGTACGCCCACAAGTGCTTCGGCATGTTGATGCGCTTCGCCGCACGCAGGGCGCCCTCGTAATCGTCCACCGCGTAATCGTGATTGGCGATCGCGAAGTGATACCAGCCGGGATGATCGGGGTTGATCGACATCGCGCGGTTGGCGAGCGCGGCTCCCCGCTCGAGGTCGCCGGCGTGGACGAGCAGCGTGCCCATGAACGCCACGGCATTCGCGTTTCTCGGATTGAGCGTCAAGACCCGATCGACGGCGTGCGCGAACCCCTCCCGATCGTGCTCGAAGAAGTAACAGAAGGCCAGCGCCTGCCACGCGTGCTGACTGTGCGGATCGAGCTCGAGTGCCCGCGTCACGGCCTGTCGGGCGCGCACGAGCGGCTCGGGCCGGACGTTGAAATCGAAGCCGTACTCGTGCAGATACAGGTGCGCCAGGGCCGACCAGAACGGCGCGAACGCCGGCTGCCGCTCGACGGAGCGCTCGAGGAAGTCACGCAGGAGGCCGTGCTCGTCGGGCGCATGCTGCCGGTGGTACGCCCAGTACCGCAGCCTCAACTCCTGGGAATCGAGCTCCTCGAGCGGGCGGCCGGTGACGCCGACGCTCATCGCCCTCAGCAGCACGCCGTGCACGTCAGCGACCGTCGCCACCACGCAATCGGTGACATCGTCCTGCACCGCGAGCACGGTGTCCGGCTGAACGTCGCGCGTGTAGGTCTCGCTCCAGAGCTGCGCGCCGCTCTCGGCGTCGACCAGACGGGCGACGATGCGCATCGTACCGCCCGCACGGCGAATGCCGCCGTCGAGCAGGTAGCGGGCGCCGAGCGCCTGGCCGATCTGGCGGGCATCGGCGGTGGTTCCCTTGTACTGCCTGGCGGAGTGCGCGGCGATGACCGACATGTAGGCGAACCGGGCAAGTCCGGCGGTGATGTCCTCGGTGAGGCCGTCGGCCAGCGCGCGCGACTCCTCGTCGCGTGCCTGAGGCAAAAGGGATCACGGCAATCCATGTGCTGGGCGGGGTTGCCGCATCTGATGCCGGACGTCGCGAGGGTGCAGTCGCCGAGCCGGCCGGCGGACTGGCCAGGACCGCGTCCGACGACGGCTGGCGCGAGCCGGTCTGAACCGCGCCCCTCAATGCCGAGGGCCTTTCGATGAGCCATCCATGACGAGTTCGACGTCGGCCGGCCTGTTCCACCGCCAGCGCCCGCTCACCTCGCGAAGCACGTCTTCGTCTTCGAATGCCGGGGCGAGCGCGAAAAGCGCGTCGAGCGCCGCGGTCGCCTCGGCCGCCCGCCCGAGCTGTCCCGCGGCGATCGCGACCGCCCACGGGAACCACACGTTCTGCGGCATGTTGATCTTCCGGGCTGTGGCCAGGGCGTCGGCGAACTCGCCGCGGATGTAGTGACGATTGAAGAAGACGAAGTGGTACCAGCCGGGATACGCGGGACTGATCGCCATCGCGCGCTCCGTCATCGCGCACGCGCGGTCGGACTCGCCGAGCTGGGAGAACAGGAATGCCAGAAACGCGATGGAGTTCGTGTTTCGCGGATTCAGGGCGAGCGCGCGCTCCGCCGCATGAACGAACCCGTCGCCGTCGCGCTCGAAGTAGCACGTGACCGCCAGCACATGCCACGCGTGCTGGTGCATGGCATCGAGGTCGAGCGCTCGCGACACCGTCCGACGCGCCCGCGCCAACGGCTCCGGACGCGGGTTGAAGCCGTGCACGAACTCCATGCCGTACAGCTCGGCCAGCACCGCCCACGCGTCGGCCAGCTGCGGCTGGCTCTCGACGATCTGCTCGAGTCTCGACCGGAGCAGGCCATGCTCCGAGGACTCGGGCTGGCGCACGTAGTTCCAATAGCGCAGTAACACATCGCCCGGGGCGAGCGTGTCAAGGGCGCGCTCCTTCAGACCCTGGCACATGGACCGCAGCAGGACGCCGTACACGTCGGCCACGGTCGCCACTATGCGATCGGTCACGTCGTCCTGCACGGTATAGATGTCCGTGTCAGCACCGCTCCGATCGTAGGTTTCGGTCCAGAGCTGCGAACCGCCGCGGGCGTCGACCAGGTGCGCCGTGATGCGAATGCCGGACGCCGACTTCCGGACGCTGCCGCCGATGACGTAGCGCGCGTTCAGCCGCCCGGCGATCTGGCGCGCGTCGAGCGTCGAGTCCTTGAAGCTCTGCGTCGATTGCGGCGCCACGACCGAGAGGCTGGAGAACCGCGACAGGCCCGCGGTGATGTCCTCGGTGAGGCCCGAGGCCAGCACGGCAGCGTCGGGATCGGCGCCACGAACCGTGAACGGCAGTACTGCGATCCAGAGCTTGTCGGCGACCGCCGGGGCAATGCCTGCGCTGCTGGCCGATCGATCCGTACCCGACTCGAGCTGCTTCTGCACGTGGCGCAGCTCGTTGTAGATATCCCGCGCCGTCTGTACCCGGTCGTCGGGCCGCTTCTCCAGGCAGCGCTGGATCAGCCGCGACAGCGCGTCCGGAATGTCGGCCCGGATCTCGCTCGTGCTCCGGGGAGCGTCGCGGAGGATCGCCGACATCAGCTGCGGCGACGTGTCGCCGCTGAACGGCCGGGACCCCGTGAGCATCTCGTGGAACATCACGCCGAGCGAGAACAGATCGGTCCGGTGATCGAGCGGTCTTCCCTCGACCTGCTCCGGCGACATGTACGGCATCGTCCCGATGATCGTCCCCGGCGTCGTCACCTGGGGCGAGGCGATGGTAGCCATGTCGGACTGGCTCAGTCCCGTTCCTCCGGATGGCGCGAGGGCCAGACCGAAATCGAGCACCTTCACCCGTCCGTCTTCCGCCACCATGACGTTGGCCGGCTTCAGGTCGCGATGGGTGATCTGCTTCTGATGCGCCGCGGTGAGCGCATCGGCCAGCGGCAGCGCCAGCTCCAGAAACCGCTTCAGCGGCAGACCAGCCGGCGGAATCAGCGCATCGAGCGGCTGCCCCTCGATCAGTTCCATGGTCAGGAACCGGATGCCATCCGCATCTTCAGTGGAATAGATCGTGACGATGTGCGGGTGGTTGAGGGCGGCGATGGCGCGGGCTTCGCGCGTGAAGCGTTCGTGCCGCGCCGGATCGGCGGCCATGCCGGTGGGCAGCACTTTCAACGCAACATCGCGGGCGAGCCTGGGATCGCGGGCGCGATACACCTCGCCCATTCCGCCTGTCCCGAGCGAGCCGACGATCTCATACGGCCCGACGCGGGTTCCCGGGTTCAATGTCATGTTTTGGGGATTATACGGGGGACTAAGCGGCCAATCCCGCCATCTCAGCTGCCGTGACACGCGGTGGGGACAGGCAGTTCTGCCTGTCCCGGTTGCCTGTCCCGGTCAATGCGTCAGGTGAGATGGGCGCCCTGCGCCGCCGTGTACAGGGTGTACACGGACTGGCTGCTCGTCATGAACAGCCGGTTCCGGTTCTTGCCGACGAAGCACAGGTTGGCTGTTCCCTCGGGCATCACGACCTGGCCGATCCGCGTGCCGTCGGGCGCATAGACGTGGACGCCATCCACTCCGTCGCCTCCGAACCCGGTCCCGCACCAGATGTTGCCATCGACGTCGGCGCGAATGCCGTCGTGGAAGCCCGCGTCCAGCGTGGCGAACTCACGGCGGTTGGTGAGGCGGCCGCCGTTGTCCTGCACCGTCCACGCGATGATCTTCGCCTTTTCCTTCGGGAAATGCGTGGGCGCGGTATCGGCGACATACAGGATCCGGTAGTCGGGCGAAAAGCACAGGCCGTTCGGCTTCTTGATCTCGTCGGTGAGCTTCGCGAGCTTGCCGCTCTTCGGGTCGATGAAGTACACGCTGGTCGGCAGCTCGAGCTCGCGGACGGTGCCCTCGTAGTGCCAGTGGCTGCCGTATCCCGGATCCGTGAAGATGATGCCGCCGCCGTTCGGGTGCACGACGACGTCGTTGGGAGCGTTGAGGCGCTTGCCGTCGTAGGTTGCAGCGAGAACGGTAGGCTCACCCTGATACTCGTACCGGACGACCCGCGCCGTCTGGTGCTCGCATGAAATCTGCCGTCCCTGCCAGTCGAAGGTATTGCCGTTGGAGAAGTTCGACGGCGTGCGCAGCGTCGTCACCTTTCCCGTGACCTCGTCCCACCGCAATTGCACGTTGTTGGGAATGTCGCTGAACACCACGTAGCGTCCAACTCCGTGCCACGCCGGCCCTTCCGCCCAGAGCGCCCCGGTCCATTCCCGGACCAGCGGCGTGTTGCCGATCATGTACTTCCTGAAGCGATCGTCGTGAACCTTCCAGACGCCGGAGGGATAGCGAATCGGTTCAGGACCGAGCGGGAAACTCTGTGACTGCGCCGAGGCGAACGGCGCCAGCATGGCGGTCGCGGCGGCGGCGCCTGCCGAGAGGAACGCACGCCGGCCGAGTGCAGATCTGGCGAGGCTCCGCCTCAGACCGTCGAGCGGCTCCGCCTCGCCAGGTCGCATTGCTTTGATTACGCCGCGCTGACGCGCGGACGGCCTTGACCGGAAAACTTGACTCAAAAACTCAGAATGGAGCCGGTCAAGGCCTCTAGCTCGTGTCTTCAACGTGACCGTCCGGGAGGATGAGCAACGCGACTGCCGCGTCAGCAGCGCGAATCTACCATGACAACGGCTCCCGCCGGCCTTACTGGCTCTTCTTCGAACTGCTACTGTCGCGCGATGGCTTCTGTTCACAAGGAGGACGGGGGGCCTCCCTGTTAACGCTTGCGGCCGTTCCCAAGAGGTCCGGCGCCGTGGATCGTGCGTGGTCCACGGCGCCCATGACTCACGGCAACGTTCAGCGTTTCGTCGACGTCGTCGCCGCGGCGCGGAAGGAAGTTCTCGAGCGTCCAGAGCTCAAAGGCGTTTCCACCCGAGTGATAGACCACTCTGCGTCCCTCCGGATCCAACTTCGCCTGAAGGGGAAACGATGGATCGAGCGGGCGCAGGGTCCCGTTGTCGACGTTGATCCTGTACCGGCCTCGCTTGCCCCCATCAGCCGTGGCGAACAGCAGGGAACGGCTGTCCGGCGTCCACATCGTGTTGATCCCATGGCTGGCAGCTGCCAGTCAGGCGATGAAGCTCGCGTGATTCGGCTCCGTCGATCGACATGACGTTCAGCGTCGACGTTCCGGCATTGCGATCGCGGACGACGTACGCCAGGAGTCGGCCATTCGGCGAGACATTCCACGACTGGTCGAATCGAGGCGCTGTCTCCAGGATTTCGCGCTCCTGGCCCGAAGCGGTATCCCGAATCACGACATGCGATTTGCCTCCTTCTATGCGTTGGTAGACCATCGTCTTGCCGTCGGGCAGCCATGCCGACAGTGCAACCTCTCCGAGCACGATTGGGGTCGTCTCGCCTGAGTGGGCATCAACCCGGAAGATACCCTTGTGCCCCTTCAAATCCAGGCCCTGCACCGTAATCGACCCGTCTGGCGCCCAATGCGGACGCAAGACGTAGCCCAGGCCGGTGTCAAGATCCCGAGCTTCGGTGCCATCCAGGCTGCGAATGGCGAGCACGCGATTCCGGCGCTGATCAAGGATTGCGACGATGCGTTTGCCATCAGGGGACCAGGCGGGTCCACGCATTGGAGAAAGATAGTTTTCAAATGGCTCGGTGGGACCAGAGACGAGTTTCCCTGAATCCAGATCGACGGAGGCCATGAGGACCTTCACCGCCTGAGTGCGGACGCCGTAAACAAAAGCTCCGGCCCGAGTCATGCCGACGCTCGTGATGAACGGGCCGAGATCCGCTTTGATCAGAGCTGGCGCGCCGCTGGGTTGTCCATTTGCAAAGCCGACCGACCACAATCCAAGGGACCCGGCACGGTCGCTCGCGAACAGCACGGAGCCTCCGTCCGGCGACCACCCGGCAACGAGATCCATGGCGGCGATGCGGGGCTATCGCCACTTCGCGGCTGCCGTCGGTGCGAAGCACGAACACGTCCTTGGCGCGGTTGCCCTGTTGCGGCAGGTCGTAGGCGATCTGCGTCCCATCAGGCGACAGGAAAATCCGGCTGGACCCCTGCCATTCGATCGATTTCAGCGCTCTGAACGAACCATCTTTGACCGCGATGAGACCCAATCTGAGCGGTGCTGGTCATTTCTCTGAAGCTGAACGAGGAGCGTCTGCTCCGTCGACCAGTCCAGTCGTGCGGCGCGATCCAGCTCACATCCGGCGTTGTCGTAAAGGATCCGCGGCGCTTGTACCTGGTGCGGCATCAATCTTGAGCAGGCGAACATCGTATCGGTCGGTTTGTCTGGTTGTACCAGGCGTAGGCGACCTGTGTGCCATCACGAGAAATCGCGCTCTCCTCGGCGTAATCCGGATCATCGTCGTAACCGGCTTTGTTGGTGAGCGGCCGCCACGTTCCACGTGACATATCCCGGATCGCCAGGTTTCCAGTGTTCCAGTCGGTGAACGACAGATACCGCCCATCCGCAGTGATCGTGCCCATGGTGTCGACGTCGGGGCCTGTCCACAACTGGCGGTTGACCGTTGCAGCCGGCCCGACCGCTGCTCGTGCGGCGGGATCCCGAGCCCACGGTCCCGGACGCTGATCGCAACCTGCGCCGCGCGTCGCACGAGGGTGACCTCGATGGGAGTCCGGTCGGGCGAATACTTGACGGCGTTGTCGAGCAGATTCCACACCGCTCTCGACAACGCCTCATCGTCGGCGTCGATCGGGATGGGATCCGTTGCGCTCGAAGTCCACGCGATACCCCGAGGCCTGCGGCTGCACGCGGAAGTCGTCGACGACGCGTTGCACGAGCTCGGCGCAGTCGCGGGGCTCGAAATGATACGGCCGGGCGCCGGCCTCCATCCGGCCGAAGTCGAGCACCGATTCGACCAGCCGCGCGAGTCGATCGGTGGCCCTGGACTGGACGTCGTAACACAGCCGGCGGCGGTCCGCGTCCAGGTCCGGCTGTTCCCGCAACATGTCGGTGAACTGCCGCAAGGCGGTCAGCGGAGTGCGGAACTCGTGCGAAACCGCCGCCACGAAATCCGACTGCAGGCGCGCGACCGCCACCTCTCGTGTCACCGCGCGGAGGATGAGCCAGCTGGCTGCGAGAGTCAGCACCGCGATGAGCGCGAAACCAGAAAACATGAGGCGCCGGCGTTTGACGAAGCCGGCGCTCTGCGGCGCTGCGGTACTGGACGCAACCAGCTGCCAGGGCAGCTCTGACACCGAGCCGTTCACGGAAATCGTGAGCGGCGAACGCGAGGGTGCCTGGGCCCCCGATGGACGTGTCATCGCGAAGGGAATCTCCCTGCCGGAGCTGTCGCGCAGCTCGAACGTGAGGGCTTGTTCGTTCGCCACGGCGGCGACCGGCTCCAGCCACTGTGATGCGACGAACGCTCTCGTGGCGACGAGCACCCGCGATCGATTACCAGTCGGCTGCGCGATGACGGCGAGCTCCTGGCCACCAATCGTCATCCACCGGCGCCGGCCCGATGCCGCACCGAACCCGCCGCCAGTGCGCTCGCGCCACAACGCCGACACGGCAGCGCTGAAAATCTCCGCGGGCGAGGTGACGCGCGGGCGGCCGGCCCAGCGCTCCGCATCCAGAAAATAGGTCACATAGGCCGGCTCCAGGACCGGCCACCTGCCGGCCGACAGATCCTGATGCAAGCGAGAGGCTTCGGTCCTGAGGTCGTCCTCACGGTTCAGACGCTGCAGAAGGGAGCACCGGGCCCACGAGGCGGCAAGACCGAGAGGTACACCGGCTTCGACGATGTCCACGACAGACTGGAGATCGGCGTAAATCGCGAGCGCCTCGGAATGCCGGCCGACCGCATCGAGGTTGCGCGCGAGCCGCAGCAACGCGCCGGACCGGACGGCTCGATCCGGGGAGGCGGCGAGGCGTCGATATGCCGCGATGGCGCCAGGTCGATCGCCGTTCTGGAACTCGAGCACGTCGACGCCGCGAAAAGGCTCGGCGGGGACCTCCCGCAGCGCGGGGAGCACCGGCAGGAACGCGATTCGGCCGGCGGGCAGGACCTCGACACCCGCCGGTGAAAACGTCACGGCGATCGCGCCGTCAGGCCAATCATCCCTGCCCTCGGCCAGCCGCTGCTCCGACGCGCCGATCATGCGCTGGAGCTTGGCCACGACGAGATCCACCCCCGTCTGCAGCCGGTCGCGGACCTGCTGCTCCTCGAGCCGCCGATCCTGATCGAGCAGCCGTACGCCCAGCCAGAGGAACACGGCCAGGGGTACGACCGTGACAGCGGCAATCAGCGCCACCACCCCGGCCGGCGCGGAGATGCGGCCATGAGATCGCATGGAGGCGTTCAGTCTAACGGCCCTCTGTGCGACGGAAGTAGAAAGATTGTGTTGTTTTGGTGACGTCCTCGGAGCCGTCGGCCCGCGACTCGTGACCGGGGTCAGCGATCTCCGTCGGTTCAAGAGTTCAAAGGTTCAGGGGTTCAGGGGTTCGTGGTTCGGGTTCAGGGGTTCAGGGGTTCAACTTCAATTGATTTGATCCGCGAGCATCCGCGACAATCCGCGACTCGTGACCCCAGTCAGCGGTCCGCGAGAAATCCGCGACTCGGAGTTGGACCTGGCGCCCCCCCGGGCGGTAGACTTCCGCCCACCATGATCACCCGACGCACCTTCATCCAACAGGCCGGCGCCTTCGCCTCGGCCGCCGTCGTGCTCCCGGCCGTCCAGCAGCGCCGCTACAAGATGGGGCTGCAGCTCTTCACGGTCACGTGCGGCGATGGCCAAAGACGTCGACGGCACGCTCAAGCAGGTCGCCGCGATGGGCTACGAGGAGTTCGAGACCTACGGCTTCGACCCTGAAGGGATGCGCTACTACGGCTTGCCAGCCAAGGAATTCGCGCAGCTCCTGCGGGATCTCAAGCTCACCACCCCGAGCGGCCACTACGATCTGAACCGGTTCGCGTCAGCCAGCGCCGACGATCTGAATCGCTACGTCGATCGCTGCGTGGAGGGGGCGCACGCGCTCGGGCAGTCCTACATCACCTGGCCGCTGCTCGACGCGGGCGATCGGACGATCGACAAGTTCAAGAGCGTCGCGGCGCGATTGAACGCCATCGGCGAGCGGCTCAAGAAAGCGAAGCTGCAGGTCGCCTACCACAATCACGACTTCGAGTTCGTCGAGCAGAACGGGCAGATCGGCTACGACGTCATCCTCAAGGAAACGGATCCGGCTCTCGTCAAGCTGCAGATGGATCTGTACTGGATCGCGCGCGGCTCGAAGCTGACGCCGAACGAATGGTTCAAGCGCGCGCCCGGGCGGTTCGTGATGTGGCATGTCAAGGACATGCACAAGACCAGCCGGGACTACACCGAGCTCGGGAATGGGTCGATCGACTTCACGCGCATCTGGCCCGACGCCGGGCTCGCCGGCCTGAGACACTACTTCGTCGAGCAGGGCGGCAATTTCACGCACGACCCGCTCCGGAGCGTCGCCGACAGCGCCGACTACGTCAAGCGCGTGCTGCTGAAGTAGGCGGCGCCTCTAGCGAGACGCTTTCTGGCCCGGGGCCGGCTGCGGCTTGTCCGGCATCCGCTCGAGTCCGACCAGCTTCCAGCTGCCGCCATCCTGGCGGAAATAGGCGCGCACCGGCTGCTTCCACGACGGGTAGCCGGCGCTGTCCGCGGCGATGTCCACCGCCACGAACCCACTCGACGGCAGCCCGCTCGGCGCCGCGATCGTCGTCGTCGCGCTGGTCGTCTCCCCGATTGGCTTGGTCTGGCCGGTCGCGTTGTCGAACGTCATCCACGCCGCCCGGTACGCGACCGTGCCCTGCGCGACGCCGCCCGCGACCGCCGCGTTCTCGAACGTCAGGCCTTTCGCATCGAGACGAGGAGCGACGATCGGATTCACCTGCGTCAGGTAGATCGTCTTGATCTTCTCGCGCCGCTGGATGAGCACGTCGGCGAGATACTTTTCGGCCTCCGGATCGCTGAACTGTCCGGTCTTGGCGGCCGCCCTGATCATGTCGTCGGTGAAGGCCGCGATCCGCCGCGCCGCCCAGAAGGCGTCGTCGTCGCGCAGCTCCATGTAGGCGGTGGTCGGCGTCTGCGGCCGCCAGGTTCTCGGATCGAACACCTTGCCTTCGAACTTGCCGATCGAGTCGGTGCTCGACGTAGTCGACGGTCTGCCACGGGCTCAGGCCGAATCCCAGGGTGAAGAGGCGCTTCCGCGAGGGCCCACCTTCGTAGAAGTATTCGTAACTCAGATCCCACTCGTGATCGCCGTTGCACATGCCGAACGTCGAGCCGACGTCCTGGAGATAGTGCTTGACGATCGTCTTGCCGTTCTCGATGACGACCGTGTCGATGGTGTTCTTGGCCTTGATGTCGGTGAGGTTCGTCCAGGCGCCGAAGACCCGCAGCGCGCGCAGCTCGCGCCGATGCTCGTGCGGCACGACATCGTTCGGGTCGTCGGGGCGCGTGCCGACGTACTGGAAGCCGCCGAGAATCTTGCCCGGAAGCAGCCGGCCGGCGATGACCCGATAGGATCCGTCCGGATTGCGCTTGACTCGCTCGAGAATGACGTTCATGTCGTCCTGGTCGAACGAACTGCGCTTGCCGTTGGGGCGGCGAATGGTCGCCTTCGGATCGATCGTGGTGTTCTTGGGATCGAAGGTGGTGATGAACGATTCCACCTGGTTGTAGCCGAGCGCCCAGAAAATCTTGCTCGCGACCGCGACGGCGGCGGTTGCGCCTTCCGGCGCGTGCGGCGGATCGAACTCGAGGAACCAGGTCTCCCCCTTGGCGTCGGTGGCCGTGAAGCCCGGGTGCGCGCCGGAGGTCTTTTCCCGGATCAGCACCCACTTCGACGGGTCGGGCGGCTGTCCGACATTCGGGCCGCGAACCAGCTCTTCGGTCGTAATCGCCCTGGCGCCGATGCGATTGGTGAACCAGCTCGAATCCGGCACCTCGTCGATCGTGTTGATGTTCTTCGCGCGCAGGCCGGTCGGCTTGTAACCCGAGGTGACGAACAGGTTGTACACCAGCTCGTACATCTGCGACTGCTCGTAGGGCGCCGCCTTCGACGGCGTCCTGCGATTCGGGCTCGCGCGCGATCGGATCGTCCGGATAGAAGCGAGGAGCCTGTGTCGAGGCGCCCGCGGCAAACAGGCCAATCGCGCCGGCCGACAGCACCACGAATCCGGCTCGACGCGCACGTGACGAAAGCTTTGACATGTCCATGGATGCGTAATCCTAAAAGGCAGCAGACGCCGCGAAGATGAAGCTCAGGCTGCTTTCGCGGCTCCTCGCCACCTCGACGCGAAGCGGCGTGGCGAACGGGCCGTGGAAGCGGATGCCGAACCCGTAGTCGTCCTTCAGCCCGTCGAAGTCGATGTCCGATGTCCGCTCCGTGACCTTGCCCGCGTCGTAGAAGAAGGCCATGTCGAAGTAGCGGTTGACCATGATGCGCCATTCCGCCTGCAACAGCAGACTGTTCTGATCGCGGAAGCGCCAGCTGGAATAGCCGCGCAGCGACGAGCCGCCGCCCAACGCCGGCAGCATGAAGAACGGCGTCTGCTGGCCGTCCTTTTCGTTGGCGGTCTGCACGCGGCCGCGGAACGACAGGACCCACGTCTCACGCAGGATGGGAAGGTGCTGAATCGCCTCGTACTCGACCATCTGGAATCCGAAGTTCTTGTCCTGGTCGCGGTAGTCGTGAAGCGTGGCGCCGATGAATCCGCCCCGGCGCGTATACCCCGGGGACGTGCGCCAATCGAGTCCGACGGTGCCCTGAGTGTGCACGTAGGTGATTTCGGCGCCCAGTCCCGGAAGTTCGTCCGGCGTGTACCGGGTTTCGACGGACGGGAACGAACCCTCTCCGGACTCCTGCGACCATCGGCTGTACTCGGCACCGCCGCGCAGCATGAAGGCGCGGCGTGTCGGGAAGATGGTCAGGAGGGCCGACCCGTACGGCTGCTGAAACAGGTAGTTGGTGCGATCGTCCTTCGACGTGTCCTGACCGATCCCGTAAAAGCCGACCTGCGTCGCCTCGCGCCAGCCGCCGAGCACCGAGAGCTGGCCCCGGCGCTTGAACATCCGCGGCGCGATGAACTCGACCTCCGCCCGCTTGTAGCCGGAAAGCGTGTAGCTGCCGCGCACGTCGATGATGTTGTAGCTGCTCACATAGTTCTGGTATCCCAGCCCCAGCGTGAAGCCGCCGCCCGAATAGGCGCTCTCGAAGAAGGGATGCCACTTCAACGCCCCGCCTTGCAGCAAGGTGTCGAGCCGGTCGAAGATCCGCTCGCCCTTGCCGGGCTCGTACGGTTTCAGCGTTGGCACCTTCGCCGCCTGCTGCTGCTCGATCGCCGCCTGCCGCGACGACGCCGGCGCGGTCTGTGCCGGAGCCGTGGCGGCGGACGAGGGCGGCTGCGGTTTGGCCTGGTTTGATTGATCGTTCCCTTCCGCGCCGGCCGTGGTCTCAGCCTCGCGGGTCTCTGCTTGGGTCACCCCTTCGACTGTCCCGGGCGGAGACGGCGGCAGCGTCTGCGCGGCCGCCGCCGACACCGACGCGGCTGCGAGGACGACCGTTGAGAACAGTTTCAACACTCCAAAAGTACGCACGTATGACCAACCTTCCGAATCGAAAGTCCCGACTCGACGGGGAAATACCAGGTAATCGACGCTAGGACCTGAACGAACAGCACCGCGCGCCAGGACGTGCGGTGTGACGCCGTAGTTTACAGCCGGGCGATTCGCCAGACAATCCGGCCGGGGACCTGGCGCGTGGGCGCGGCCCCATCCGTTCCGCTTCGCAGGGGCAGACGGGGTCCTCAATTCCTAATCCCTGGTCCTGAATCCCGATCCGATCCCGAGGCTCATGGAAGGTGAGCGGCGACGCTGCTCACGAACTGGACGATTCGATGCGCCTGGCTGCGATCCGGATCGAGGTCCGG
>CAWAXG010000014.1:0-32341 GCA_963785755.1 uncultured Acidobacteriota bacterium
GCCCTTCGCTCGCGTGATGAGGAATCGATGCCTTAAATCGATGTCACCACCGACCGGAATCGGGTCATGCTGAGAGCCGCTGGTGGCAGCTGCGTGTCGTCCTCAGCGCCGACGTCTGTGGCCCGACCAGCGGGCCACGCCTCGAGGCCATTGGCCGGACGCAGCTGACGACGAGCTGTTTGATGCGCCCGTGAGCGCTTCCTTATACTAGAGCGTTGGATGCAGGAGATGGACCAGTGGACGCGGTGAAACCCGACGACGACGAACACGCGCACCCGCCCCCGCTCGTGGTCGGTCTCGGCGCGTCAGCGGGCGGCATCGAAGCGTTGAAGACGTTCTTCACGCACGTTCCCGCCAACACCGGGGCCGCCTACATCGTCATCCTCCATCTCTCCCCCGATCATGAAAGCCATCTCGCCGAAGTGCTGCAGACCACGGCCAGGATTCCCGTCGTCCAGGTCCAGCAACGAGTGCGAATCGAGCCCAATCAGGTGTACGTCGTCTCGCCGAACAGTTTCCTGAGTATCGACCGCGAGGAGATTACCGTTTCCGGCGTGACGCGCATCGAGCAGCGCCGCGCGCCGGTCGATCTGTTCTTTCGATCGCTCGCAGACGCGCGGGGATCGCGGGCGACCTGCGTGGTGCTCTCGGGGACCGGCCCGAACGGATCGTCGGGCCTGAAGCGGGTCAAGGAATACGGCGGGCTCGTGATCGCGCAGGATCCGGACGAAGCCGAGTACGGCGATATGCCGCGAAACTCGATTGCCACCGGGCTGGTCGATTTCGTGTTGCCGGTGGCCGAGATCCCGGCCAAGATTCGCGAGTTTCACGAGCGCCTCCGTCAGGATGTCGAGGAGATTTCCTCGGCCGAGCCGCTGGCGGAAGGCAGCGGCATTCGCGAGATCCTCGCACTGCTTCGTGTTCGCACCGGGCACGACTTCTCCAACTACAAGCCAGGAACCGTGCTCCGCCGGGTCGGCCGGCGCGTTCGTCTGCGCGGGCTGCCCTCCCTCCAGGCCTATGCGCACGCGATCAAGGAGAACCCGGACGAGGCGGTGGCGCTGATGAAAGAGCTGCTGATCAGCGTCACCAATTTCTTCCGCGAGCCGGCGCTCTTCGACGCGCTGGCCGAGCGGGTGATCCCCTGGATCTTTCGCCACAAGACCAGCCAGGATCAGATCCGGATCTGGGTGCCTGCCTGCGCCACCGGCGAAGAAGCGTACTCGATTGCGATGCTCATCGCCGAGCACATGGCCAAATCGGTCGAACAACCGGCAGTTCAGATCTTCGCGACCGACCTGGATGAATCGGCGATCGCGACCGCGCGAGAGGCGTTCTATTCCGACGCGGACATCGCCGACGTGTCACACGAGCGCATGCTGCGGTTCTTCTTGCCTGAAGCCGGAGGCCATCGCATCCGCCGGGAGGTCCGCGAGATGGTGCTCTTTGCGCACCACAACGTCATCAAAGATCCGCCCTTCTCCCACATCGATCTCATCTCCTGCCGGAACCTGCTGATTTATCTGAACCGGGCGATGCAGGAGCGGCTGGTCGAGACGTTCCATTTCTCGCTCCGGCCGGGTGGCTTTCTGTTCCTCGGCGCGGCTGAGACCCCGGACAGCAAGGCGGACCTGTTCTCCTTGTTCGACAAGGCGGCGCACGTCTACGAGAGCCGGCCCGTGGGCAGCCGGCTCCCGCTGCCGATCGGTGACCATTCCCTGACGGTCCCGAACACAGCGCCACGGCACGCCGACTTACGCCTCCAGGACCGCATCTCTCCGATCGAGCTCCATCACCGCCTGCTCGAACGCTACGCGCCGCCATCGGTGGTCGTTACCGAAGAACACAACATCGTTCACATGTCCGAGCGGCTCGGGCGCTACATGCAGATTGCCGGAGGGGAGCCGTCGCGCGACCTGCTGCGGATGGTGCGTCCGGACCTGCGTCCCGATCTGCGGGCCGCAATGCACCAGGCCGTACGGCAGCGCGCCGTGATCGAGATCAAGGGTGTGAAGGCGATATTGGAGGACGGTGAACGCCGGGTCGACATCACCGTCCGCCCGGCCTTGCAGGAGGAGAATCCGCCACGCGGTTTTCTGCTCGTGACGTTCGACGAACAGGATGAGGAACTGGGCGAGGCCGCGGTCAGGATCGCGACGGAACCGTACGACGTCCATGCCGAGGAAGAGTTGCTGCGCGTGAAAGTGCAGCTGCAAGCCACGATCGAGCAGTACGAAACGCAGGTCGAGGAAGGGAAAGCGGCGAACGAAGAACTGCAGGCGATGAACGAAGAGCTCCGGTCCGCTGCCGAAGAGCTCGAGACGAGCAAGGAAGAGCTCCAGTCGGTGAACGAAGAGCTCACCACGGTCAATCAGGAGCTGAAGATCAAGATCGACGAGCTGGGGCTCACGAACAACGACTTCCAGAACCTGATCAACTCCAGCGACATCGGCACGATTTTTCTCGACCGCGGGCTTCGGGTGAAGCTGTCGACGCCCGCCGCCAATCAGATCTTCAACCTGCTGCGCACCGATGTCGGCCGCCCGCTGACGGATATCACGAGCCATCTCCTCTACGACGACCTCCACCACGACGTGCAGCTGGTCCTCGACGACTTGCGCACCATCGAGCGTGCGGTCCCGACCCTTGATGGCCGCTGGACGCTGACGCGGATCCGGCCGTACCGGACGATCGACAACCGCATCGACGGCGTCGCGATCACGTTCCAGGACATCACGGAGCGGCGCCAGGCGCAGGAATCGCTGCGGCAGGGAGAGGAGCGGCTGCGGCTGCTGATCGACGGCGCCGTCGAATACGCCATTTTCACGATGACGACGAGCGGCCTCATCGACGCGTGGAACTCCGGCGCCGAGCGGATGTTCGGCTATCGCGCTGACGAAATCGTCGGCCGCCATTTCGAGGTGCTCTTCACGGCCGACGATCGCGAGAAGGGCGTGCCGGCGGCGGAGCTGAAGCACGGCCTACGACAGCGGCAGGGCTGCCGGCGAGCGGTTCCATGTCCGGAAGGACGGCTCGAAGTTCTATTGCAGCGCGGTCGACGACGCGACTCGGCGAAGCGCTGGGGTTCGCCAAAATCGCGCGCGATCTCTCGAGCCAGCAGCAGGCGCTGGAAGCGCTCAAGGTCGTCGAGGCGGAGTTCGACCAGCGGATTCGCGCGCGGACCGACGAGCTCGAGGCAGAAGTGCACGCACGTGCAGCCGCGCACAACAGCGTAAGCGGCCTGCTCAAGAAGATCGTCACGGCCCAGGAAGACGAACGCGCCCGCATCGCCCGCGATCTGCACGATCAGCTCGGCCAGCAGCTGACCGCGCTGCGGCTGACGCTCGAACAGCACCGCGAGCGGTTGAGCGCGTCCGGGCCGGTGGCGCCGGAAATCGAGCGGGCACTCAAGCTGGCGGACGAAATCGATCGTGAAGTGGACTTCCTGGCCTGGGAGATCCGCCCCGCGGTGCTGGACGATCTCGGTCTCGCCGCCGCCCTGCCGCGGTTCGTGCGCGAATGGTCGGGCCACTACGGGATCGCCGCGGAATACCGCGCGAACGGATTCGTCAGCGGTCAGATCTCCCGTGAGGCGGAAGTGGTCTTCTACCGCGTCGCCCAGGAGGGTCTCAACAACGTCGCGAAGCACGCGCATGCCAGCCGCGTCGACGTGATGCTCGAATCGAGGGACAGTTCAGTGGTCATGGTCGTGGAAGACGACGGCATCGGCTTCGATCAGGCAGACACCCAGACCCGCGAGCGCGGCATCGGTCTCGCCGGCATGCGCGAGCGCGCCGGGTCCATCGACGCCGACCTGCAGATCGAGTCCGCGCCGGGAGACGGCACGTCCATCTTCCTGAGATGCCGGACGTTCGCCCCGGTTGGGAAGAGCGTAGAGACGTCATGACTCGCGTGCTGCTGGCAGATGACCACGAAACGGTCCGGCAGGGGTTGAAGCTCCTGCTGAATGCGCAGCCCGATATCGAAGTGGTCGGCGAAGCCGCCGATGGACGCGAGGCGGTGTCGCAGGTGAAGCAGATCATGCCGCACGTCGTCGTCATGGATGTCTCGATGCCCGATCTGAACGGGCTGGCGGCGACGCGAGCGGTGAAAGAGGCCGCGCCCGAGGTGGCGGTGGTGGCGCTGACCCGCCACAGCGACGATGCCTACGTGCAGGAGATGCTCGGCGCCGGCGCGTCGGGCTACGTGCTGAAGCAGAGCGCGTCGACCGAGCTGCTGCGCGCGATCCGCGCCGCTGCCACCGGTCAGCGCTATCTCGACGCGACGCTCGCGGCGCGCGCGGCCGATGCGTATCTCGCCCGCAACGCCAGCCGGCCGCCCAACCCGACGATCAGCGAGCGCGAGACCAACGTGCTGCGCATGATGGCGCTCGGGCACAGCAACAAGGAAATCGGCAACGCGCTCGACATCAGCGTCAAGACGGTCGAAGTGCACAAGGCGAACGCGATGCGCAAGCTCGGCCTGCGCGGCCGCATCGACGTCGTCCGCTACGCCGCTCTGAACGGGTGGTTGCAGGACCCGTGAGCACGTAGCCACATATGAGGTAGCACGTAGATGAGGACTATTCATTTCGCCGCCTTGCTCACGCTTGCTCTCGCGCCGCTCCCTGCGCTGGATGTGTCCGCTTCGGGCATCGCTTCGAGCGCGACTGGTGACACTTCACTGCTCGTTCAGGACAAGCCGCAGAACGTATCCGGCGACTGGGCGCTGACCGTCGAGACCGCACAGGGCACGGGAAACCCCAGCGTGTCGTTCAAACAAGACGGCGAGAAGCTGACCGGCACCTACTCGTCACAGCTGTTCGGCGAGCAGAAGGTCACCGGAACGATCAAGGGCACCGCGATCACGTTCGGCTTCACCGGATTGATCGAAGGCACGACACTCCAGGTCACCTACACCGGCACGGTCGACAAGGACACGATGAAGGGCAAGGTCACCCTCGGCGACCTCGGCGAAGGCACGTTCACGGGGAAGAAGAAGTAGAAAACAGCTCACCGCCGTTCGGCGACGACCTTGTTGCGAAGGACGCCAACGCCGACGATCTCCACTTCGAACGTGTCGCCAGGCTGCATCGCCTGCGTGGTCCCCGGCGTGCCGGTGAAGATCACATCCCCCGGCTCCAGCGTGACGTAGCGGCTGATGTAGCTGACGATGTTGTCGATCGAGAAGATGAGCTGTTCGGTGGTCGCTTCCTGTACGACCTTGCCGTTGTGCCGTCCAATCAGCTTCAGCTTGTTGTAGTCCGCGCCGCGGACCAGGACGGGTCCCATGGGGCCGAACGTGTCGCTGCCTTTGGCGCGGAGCCACTGCAGATCGGCTTTCTGCCAGGCCCGTTCGCTGACGTCATTGCAGGGAGTCACCCCGAAGACGTGATCCTTCACCTGGGCCTCGGTGATGTGCCTGGCGCGCTTGCCGATGACGACGCAGACCTCGGACTCGTAGTGAACCGTCGTCGCGTCGGCTGGATAGATGATGTCGGCGCCATGGCCGACGAGCGACGTCGGCATCTTCGCGAACAGGCCGACATACTTCGCCGCCGGCTGATCGCCAATATGGCTCTTGTAGTTGAGGCCCGCCGCGATTACTTTCTTCGCTTCGGCCGGCGCGAGCAGTTTGACCTCGCTCAGCTTGAGCGTGCGACCGGACGGCTTGGCGCCGTCGAACACGCTGCCCTGCAGCTCGCGGACCGTTTCCCCCTCGAGCAGGCCCCAGGCAACCGTCCCCCCCGCCTGGTACTTGACGTACCGCGTGAGGGTCTGCGCGGACGCGCCGCGCGATGTGCTGAGAAACACGATGGCGGCCGCGGCGAGAACCGAAGCAATCAGTTTCATTCGAATCTCCTGGAAGGCCGCCAATCGTAGCGTTCCGGCAGGGTGTGGATCAAATCCGGTCGCGGGTCAGCGCTGCGCGCATTCTTGGATCCGCGCGGGTTTGTTCCCACTCGAGCAGGTCGGGCGTGACGTTCGCGCCGGCCGCGACCAACTCCGCCACGACCTCGTAATAGGGCGCCGCGTCGGCTGGTTTCTCGCTGCTCCATCCCGTCAGCGCCCACTTCAACGGCGGTGTCCCCCACGTCTTGTCGATCGCGTCGACGCGTGCCCCATGGCTGAGGAGCAGTCTCGCGACCTCGAGATGTCCGTGATAGGCAGCGACGTGCAGACCCGTATGCCCCGCTCCATGGCTCCTGAGTTCCGCGTCCACTTCGATACCTTGCCGCAGCAGGAATTCGACTGCGGCCTCCTGCCCATATGTGCACGCGAACGAGAATGCCTCCGTGACGACGGCTTTCGATGGGGTTGGCTTCGACACTCCGGGATCATCGCCGAAGAAGGTCTGCACGACGTCGGTCCGTCCCAGACCCGCCGCGCCAACCAGGTCGAGCGGGGCGCCGCGGGACACGAGGAATCTCGCCGCGTCGGGTTGTCCGTTCGCGAGGCAGCCGCGGATCAGCGCGTCGTTATTGCCGACGATGCCGCGGAGATCCATGCGCGCGCCGGAGCGCAGCAGTACGTCGATCACCTCCAGCTGCACACCGGCATCTCTCGGCGGCGAGCTCGTGGCCACGAGCCCGAGCGTGGTGCACCCGCCGCCATAGACGTCCGCGTCCGCATCGACGTCGGCGCCGGCCTCTACGAGGACTTCGGTGATCCTGGCGATGTTCTTCGGACTGACCTGCCTGTAGCCTTCGACGCCGTTCGCGGAGACGTAGTGCAGCAGCATGGCGCGATGCTCGCGCGTCGAACGGGCTCGAATCAGATCCGGGTGTTGGCGCAGCAGCCGTTCCACCGTCTCGAGGTCGCCCGAGACGATGGCATGCGCTGCGGCTTCGAAGGCGGAGACGCTGGAGCCGGTCAGCACGACCGACTCGACATGTTTCACGAACTTCGGCCAGCTCACGAAGCCGTGCGCCCGCGCGATCACGAACTGCGCGCTCGTCAGCGAGCACCGCGCCGTGGGATCCTCCCCCGACGTCAACTTCTCGCGCGCGAACCGCTCGACGCGACCGGCGGCTTCGGTGATCTCGCGGTCGCTGTGCGGCGCGTCTGACTTCGGCGACCGCGCGGCGAGGCTCGTCACCCAGCGAACCGACCAGGCGCGAATCGCGTCAGGATCGCCGGACCGGCAGGCTTTCACCAGCTCTTTGGCGAGCTTCTTGTACTGATCGACGTCGGGACGTGACGGGAGCGGCAGCGCTTCCTGCGGGTTGGGGTACATGACGAATCTCCTTTCATCACGCGCCTGGAGTCCGCACTGTCAGGCTGAAAGAAGGTTCGTAGTCGTCGTTCGGACGGTGGGTGGGCACGGCCCTTTCCGCGGACTGGAGGCGCCCCGAGCGCTCAGGGCGCAGTATACAGGTGATCTCTGTCGGTTCAAGGGTTCAGGGGTTCAAGGGTTCAAAGCTTCAAAGGTTCGGGGTCAGGGGTCACCCCTGAACCTTCATCACTGTCCATCGCTTGACGGCGGAACAATCCCCTTGAGCCGCAGGTACACCGCCATATAGCCGGTACTGTTCGTTCGAATGTGAGATCACGCCGGCGAGCAGTCCGAGCTTCGAGCGCTCGCGCGTCGACTGCCCCAGCCTCACCATCTGGCTCGCGCCGGCATCGGTCAGCGCGTCGAAGGCCGCATCGCAGATCGCGGAGGACGCCTTGAGCGCCGCCACGAGGTCCGCTTTCGTCGTCTTCGATTTGGCATCCACCACTTTCGACTCGCCGTTGACCATCGAACAACTGAGCGCCTGCAAATCGGCGAGATGCGCAATCGCCTCGGCGAACGACCGGATCCCGGCCGCGGGCCTGAAGCTGTAGTGCTCGTCCGGCATCCTCTCCGCCTGCCGGAGGTTGTTGTTCTTGACGAAGCCCCAGTTCTGTCTGAGCTCGGCGATGAACGGGTAGGTGGTCTGCCCGCCGAGTGGCCCGCTGGTCATGCAGACGATGGCGAGGGCGATGAAAATCGAGCGGTTCATGGTTGGCTCCTTGATGCAGCAGTCGAATCCTACTTATGTAGAGTTCTACAGTCAAGAACGCTGTGCGGCACCCGTGAACCCTTGAACCTCTGAACCTTTGAACCTCTGAACCTCTGAACCTCTGAACCCTTGAACTCCTGAACCCTTGAACTTGTTCGACTGTTGGTCATATAATTGTGGTCATGAAAAACCAGAGCAGGCGACGCCGAGGCACCGATAGCGGCGCGCGGAGCGAATCGGTGGCGGCAGCTGAATTCAAGGCGAAGTGTCTCGAGCTGATGGACCGGGTGCGCGAGACGGGATCCGAATACGTGGTCACGAAGCACGGCGTGCCGGTCGCCAAGCTCGTGCCTTACGTGCCGGGGAAACGGCAGTCGTTCTTTGGATCGATGAAGGGCACGCTGCTCAAGTTCGACCGGCCCTTCGATCCGATTGACGGCGAGTACGACATCGACGGCCGCTGAGTCGTGGTCCTCCTCGATACGCACGTCTGGCTCTGGAGCGTCGAAGGCGATCGGCGGCGAGTCGGCCGGCGTACGCGGCAGCTGCTCTCCCGCGCCGAGGCCGGGGAGGCAATTCGCATCTCTCCGGCAACCATCTTCGAGGTTGCGGCGCTGCACACGATGGGGCGGGTTCGTCTGGCCCGGCCGATCGAAGAGTGGATTCGCGAATCGCTGCAGGCGGGGGGCATTCGCATCGCGGAACTGTCGCCGGCGATTGCCCTGGACGCCGGCGCGATTCCACGCGACGCGCTGGCCGATCCGCTCGATCGTCTGCTCGTCGCGACGGCGCGCCGCCTCCAGGCGACGTTCCTCACCAGCGATGCGCGCATTCTCAGCTACGCCGCCAGGACCCGCGATCTCCGCGCGCAGAACGCGGCCGCGTGAAGCGGTGTCACGAATCGTCGCGAGCGCTCAGGATCCGATCAGCCGCTCACCACCGGCCTCTTGAAACGCCGCGAGCGCGCGGGCGCGCCCTGCCTCCGCCTCCTCCCGCAGCGCGCGAAACGCGGGATGATCCCGCAGCGCGTCGAACTGCGGACGATCGGCCAGGGTCGGGGCGACGAAATAGCCTTTGGCGACTGCGCGCTGGAGATACGGAAGCCCTTCCTCGTGCAGGCCGACATCGCACAGCAGCCATCCTTCCTGGAAGATCGCTTCGGGATCGTCGTTGATCTTCAACGGGCTCAGCGTGGACAGCCGGAAGGACATGTCCACGGTCCGGCGATCCAGCCAGGCCAACAGGTACTCGATCCACGCTTGAAAAATCGGAATGCGAGACTGCTGGCGCATCGCGATGACCTTCTGTCGCGCTTCGTCGCGGCGGCCGGAGAGGCCCAGTCCGATCGCGCGGATGCCATCGTCGGCGCCGGCAACCACTCGCGGCGCCTCGACGGTCAGCAGGTGATCGATCCTGCCCATCATGTGCAGGGTCTGCTCGAAGCTCGTCGGCACGTTCGGATCGAGCCGCCGCGCCTCTTCATGCGCGGCGATCGACTGGTCGAAGAGGCCGCAATAGCGACAGGCGTGTACAAGCCCGGCGAAGAGCTCGGGATCGTTGCCATGACGGCCCGCCTCGCCGAGGAGGCGCACGATCGCGCTCTGCGCCCGGCCGATGTCGGCCTCGAGGTTCGCGTAGAACTTGTGGGCGATCGACAGGCGGGGACTCAGGGCGAGCGCGCGGCGGAGCGCCTCTTCGGCGCGCGCCTCGCTGTCGGGCGAGGCCTCGATGTACTTGCCAATCACCCGATGGCAGCGGCCAAGCTGCGCCCAGGCGGGAGCGAAGCGCGGATCGAGATCGATGCAGCGCTGATAGAGGTCGCGGGCGCTGGACAACCCGTCGTAGCTGCGCGCGAGCTCGTTGGCCCGCAGGTAGAGCTCATAGGCGCGGGCGTCGTGCGGCGCGTCGGGCGTCGGCGTCGGCGACGGATGTCCGCCCGAAAGCGGAAGCGAGAGCGCCTCTGACACGCGGCGCGTGATGTCGTCCTGGATCCGGAACAGATCGCCCATCGACGACTGCACCGTGTGCGACGTCAGCAGCGTGCCGCCAGGCGCCTCGACGAGCTGCGCCGCGACTCGCAGCTGGTCGCCGGCGCGGACGAGCGTGCCCATGACCACGCGATCGACGTCGGCATCCGCCGCCAGCGCCTTGAGGTCCGGCGCGTCCGTGCCGAAGCGCGCGCCGACCGCGCTCGAGCGGACGATCAATGACGCGTTGCGCGAGAGCGATGTCGCGATCGCGTCGGGCAGGCTGAACGCCAGGAAGTCGGTCTCGGGATCGGGCCGCAGCACCCGGAACGGCAGGACGACCAGCCGCGTGAGCGCGTACGCGACGCTCACGGCGGCACCGCTGTCCACGCCGTGGATCGCCCTCAGCTCCTCCGCCATGGCCTCCGCCGACGCGTGCCGGTCCGCCGGCTGCTTGGCCATCGCGCGGCGGACGACGCGATCCATGGCGACGACGGCGGCGGAACCGGTGAGGGCCGGCGGCTGCTCGTAGCGCGTGGCGTGGAGCACATCGAGCACGTTGCGGCCACCGAACGCCGGCCGCCCGGCGAGCATCTCGAACAGAACGGCGCCGGCCGCGAAGAGATCGCTGCGCGTGTCGACCGGGTCACCGGTCACCTGCTCGGGCGACATGTACCGCGGCGTGCCCATCACCACGCCGCTGCGCGTCAATCCGGTATCCGGATGGAGCGATCCATCGAGCTCGGGCCGCGCGAGACCGAAGTCGAGCACCTTCACGCCGTGAGCGGTGAGGAAGACGTTGGAGGGTTTCAGATCGCGATGCACGATCCCGCGCGCGTGCAGCGCGGACAGCGCGGCCAGCATGCCGAGCCCGATCGGCAGGGCTTGCGCCGCGGTCAACGGCCCCTGCCTGAGCCGCTCGGCCAGCGCTTCGCCCTCGAGCAGCTCCATCGCGATGAACAGGCGGCCGCCGTCTTCGCCGATCTCGTAAATCTGACAGATGTTCGGATGGTTGACGCTTGCGGCGGCCCGGGCCTCACGCCACAGACGCTGGCGCGCGGTCTCGTCGCTGGCCGCAGCGGTCAGCGTCTTGACCGCAATCGTCCGCTCGAGGCGATCGTCGCGCGCGGCATAGACGACACCCATCCCCCCCTCACCCAGCTTGCGCTCGATCGCATACCGGCCGATGCGTTCCGGCAGAGTCTCGCCGACTGGAAGGGTCGGGTCGGATGAATTGTCGACCTGCTTCTCCGCCACGTGACTCGATCATATCGTGGTCGGTTCAAGGGTTCAGGAGTTCAAAGGTTCAGGAGTTCGAAGGTTCACCGAACCTGTGAACTTTCGAACGTCTGAACCCGAACCCCTGAACTGGTGAACCCCTGAACCCCTGAACTTTTCATGACGAAGAGATCCTCGTCGTAGTGCGAATCCTGCGCGTCGACCGGATGCCGCGAGCCGAACACGAGGAGGCGGCCGCCGTGGTCCAGCGAGGGCGCCCGGCTGTTCGCCATCCACTCTTCACCGTCGTCCGTGCTCACCCGGACGGTGCGGCGGGCGGAGCGATCGTGCACGAAGACATCCCAGAGCAGATTGATGTCGCGCTGCGCGGGCTGGCACTTGCCGTTGCAGAGCAGATCGCAGGCCAGCGATTGAAACGCGATCGTGGATCCATCGTAGGAGAGCGCAGGGCGGAGGCTGCTGCTGTTCCCTGGAAGTCCCTCTCCTGTGCGGCTGATCAACTCCGTCGCCCCTGACCTGAGATCGTGCACGTAGATCTGGGGCGTGCGTCCCCTGGACTCACGCGTCAGGTTCGGTGCCTGCGAGACGAACGCGACGAACCCGCCGTCGCCGCTGATCGCGGGATCGTAGCTGGCGCCATCGGGATCGTTGCCACCAGCGCTGCGGCTGATCCGTCGCAGGACGTTCGTCTGCATGTCACGCAGATAGACATCCGTCACGCCGTTTCCATCACGCGGCTCATCGACGCATGCAGCCCCGCGGCACGTGAGATCTGCCCTCGCGGCGAACACGACGAACCGCCCATCGGCGCTGATGCCTGGAGACATGCTCTGACCGGACGGGCGTGCACCGTCGCCGCGCGCGTCCACGCGCTTCCGCACGCCTGACGAGAGGCCAATCAGGTAGATGCCAGTTGAACCGACGCCTTCTTTGCCCTTCTCGATCAGGTTCGTCGCCGCGGATTCGAACACGACGGACGTGCCATCGGCGTTGATGGCGGGATGGCGGCTGGGGCCTGAGGCCGGCCCGCCGCTGACGGCCGTAGACAGCAGCCGGGTCGTTCCTTGCTGGCGATCGCGCAGGAATATGTGCGACATGCCGGGCTCGAGCGGCGGATGAACGAGGTTGCCGGCCGCCGACTCGAAGACGACGAAGCGTCCGTCCCGGCTGATGTCCGCGCTGCGGCTGTCGCCATCGGCGGGCGCCCGGCCCGATCCGGCGCTCTCGAGCGAATACGCACCGGTTTCGAGGTCGAGCACGTAGACGTCGTTCACCTCGTTCCGATCCTCGACGACCAGTCGCGCCGGCGAGATGAAGACGAGATGACGTCCCTCGGCCGCGACGCGGGCCAGGCGGGTGGAGAGCGGCGACCCATCGGGGTTTGCCTGCGACACCGTCAGGGTCCGATTGGCGGTCGGTGCCGGTCCGTTGACCCGAACCACCGTCCCGGCCCGGCCGGTCCATCAGCTCGCGCGAGACCCGCTGCCCGGCTTCAATGGCGCGCCGCGTCTCGAAGCTGTTCTCTCCATTCTTCCAGACGGCCTCGTTGTCCGCCTGCTCGCCAAGGTTCACGCCATCGAGCTGTTCGAGGATGTGCTCGAACTCGTGCGCGAGCAGCGACGCGGCGTCCGGCGAGACATCGACGTAGACGCTGGCGGAAACCAGGTCGCCGCCCTGGAACGTCATCTTGCTGCGGGCGGCGATAGAGGGCGGCCGCGGCTGATCCTCGGGCAGAACCGTGACTTTCAACTGCCTCGCGGCGGCGATCCTGGCGCACTGACGCCGGAACGTGGGCGAACCCTCCCAGAGCCGGTCGAGAACCGGGCGGAGTGGCGGCGCGACCTCCAGGTTCCCGGGCCGCAGGTTCCCGGGCCGCAGGCTGCCCGCCTCGCCGCCATCCTGGCTGGCCGCGACCGGGCCAAGTAGTTCAGACGCAAGGAGAACCGAGCCAATGAGAACCTGAAGACCGCACCGCATGTCGCCCCTCCCTGCGGCCCCGAGCCGCATGTCGGGGAGGGAGGCGCAATCCGGTGAAAACAGCTGTCACGCGGCCGGGCGGTACAATGACCCGGCTCCAGAGAGAGGGTCGGATCCGACCCCTTTGACCCCGATGACTCCGGCAGGTCCAAAATCGGCACACGACGTGACCGCCCTGCTCCTCGAGTGGAGAAGCGGTGACGAAAAGGCAGTCGAGCGGTTGCTCCCGCTCGTGCACGGCGAGTTGCGGCGGCTGGCGAAGCGCCAGATGGCTGGCGAACGGCCGGGGCACGTGCTCCAGGCCACCGCGCTGGTCAACGAGGTCTACCTGCGGCTGGTCGACATCCAGCGGGTCCAATGGCAGGACCGGGCGCATTTCTTCGCGATGGCCGCCCGGCTGATGCGCCGGGTCCTCGTGGATTTCGCCCGGGCGCAGAAAAATCAGAAGCGCGGCGGCGCGCTCCATCGCGTCACGCTCGACCAGAATCTGCTCGTCGCCAGTGAAGCCCCCGTCGACCTGATCGCCATAGACGATGCGCTCAGGGCGCTGGCGGTGGAGTACGAGCGGAAGGCCCAGGTGGTGGAGCTCCGATTCTTCGGCGGCCTGAGCGTCGAGGAAACCGCCGAAGCGCTCGGCATCTCCCAGGAAACAGTGATGCGGGACTGGAAGTTCGCGAAGAACTGGCTGATGCGTCACCTCTCGCGCCGCTGACTTCGCGGTCGGCGGAACACCGGTCAGAGTTCGCTGCCGGCGAAGTCGGTTCAAAGGTTCAAGAGTTCAGGGGTTCAAAGGTTCGTCGAGTTCAGAACGTAGAACTCAGAACCCGAACCAATGAACCCTTGAACCTTGAACTTCTGAACGATTTCGACAGCGAGTCAGCGTTTAGATGGCGAGCTCGAGCGGAATGCCCTCCGTCGCCGCCCCCGCCGCGCGCAGCAGCGCCGCCACGTCGTCGTGGCCGCCGCGAATCGCTTCGCTGAGCGCGGTCGCGCCCATCGCGTTCTCGACGTGCAGGTGGGCGCCTGCGGCGAGCAGCACCGTCACGAGCGGGCCATTACCCATCCCCGCGGCGCGAATCAGCAGCGTGTCGCCACCTTCACGAGCCCGGACGTTGACGTCGGCGCCCAGCCGGATGAGCGCCGCGGCGATGGCCGGATCGCGGACGTCGAGCAGGACGGCGTCGAACGAGTCGCGCGCGTTCGGGTTCGCCCCTCGTCGCACCGCACGCTCGAGCGCCTCGACATCGTTGTCCTGCACCGCGCTGCGAATCACGCTCGCCTGACGATCGTCCGTCTCGCGTGAATGGCGCGTCTCGCTCATGTAGAAAGCCAGGCCGAGCATCGCATGGGTCACCAGAAAGAACGACAGCCCGAGCAGCGTTTGCGATCGCGCCGTTCCGACGACGTCGCGGCGAACGGCGTCGAGGGTCCCGGGCCACAGCCGGTTGAGCGTCGCGCCGCGCGGCACGAGCGCGCGCTTCGCCGCATCGTAGCGGCCGAGGGCGCACACCTGCTGCCCGACCTGCACGATCCGCTCGCCGAGCAGGCGCTGCTCGAACGGAATGGGTCCGCTGGTCAGCCGGAAATCCTTCCGCACGATGCCATCGTCGTCCGCAAGCGCGTCGTCGAACTCGGAGAACAGCTTCAAGGCGCCCAGGCCCTGCGATGCCTCGAAGGTGGTGCTGGCCAGGTACTGCTCCGCGCGCCCGCGCGCCCCAGGACCCCGGCGGTCCTGCTTGAACTCGTCGAGCAATGGAAAGCCGAGCAGCCGGACTCCACCGTGTGGCGTGTCGATCGTCGCGGCCGCCATGGCGAAGCCCGCAATGTCGACCGGCCGCGAGTTCGTCTTGCCGTGACGCTCGTGCCTGAAGACTTCGTACTCGTAGGCGACACAGGTCTCGCCGCCAAGCGGGCTCGTCAACGGCACGCCGAGCGGACGGATGGGTCCGGCGGCCGCCACGAGCTTGCCGTCCACCGGCGGTTCGCGGCGTGCGGCACGCGCAAACGCGCCCATGTCCCGCCACGCCCAGAACACGTGGCCGATGCTGCTGATCCCGATCCCGCCGAAGATCGCGCCGAAGCCCGCCGCGATCAGGTTCCCGGGCCACTCGAAGTAGCGGGTGAAGAACCACAGGTACGCCGCGAACAGGGCGGCGAAGAACAGCAGGATGAGGGCGCAGCTGCGGCGAAGCATAGTCGGTCACGTATTGTAGGCGTCACGTCCCAAGCCCGACAATTACGTTCCCCCCACGACACGAGCGATACGACATTGTCAGTTGCGCTGACGAGGCGCGTGGATTCATCATGCCGAACATGGCACATCGCACGTGCCACGTGGGACGACAGCACGTTGCACGTTGCACCGTGGCACCGTGGCACGTTGAGGAGGTCGCATGCGACTGATCGTGGCTAGCGTGGCAACCCTGATGATCGTGACGCACGCCGCGCTGGCGCAGCAGATCACGACCGGGACGATCCAGGGCACCGTGACCGACGCGACCGGCGCGAGTCTGCCCGGAGTCACCGTCGAAGCCCGGAACGTCGCGATCAACCTGGCCAGCACGCAGGTCAGCGGGAACGACGGCAGATACGTCTTTCTCCAGCTGCCGCCCGGCTCCTACCGGATGACGTTCAGCCTCCCCGGTTTCGCCACGCTCGTGCAGGAGAACGTGACGCTGACGGTGGGACAGGCGCTCACCCTGCCGGCGGCGATGAAGGTCGCCGGTGTCGCCGAAACGGTGACGGTGAGCACGACCCAGGGAGTGATCGAATCGACCCGCACGTCGGCGGCCACGACCTTGAACGAGTTGACGGTGGAATCGCTGCCCATCCTCGGCCGGAAGTTCGAGGATCTGCTCACCCTGACGCCAGGCGTGAGCATCGTCCAGGGACCCGATGGCGACGAAATCACGTTTGCCGGACAGCGTGGGATCTTCAACAACATCAGCCTCGACGGCGGCGACTACAACAACGGCTTCTTCGGCGAGCAGGCCGGTGGTCAGCGCGCGGCGATCGACATCACGCTCGACGCGGTCAAGGAGTTTCAGGTGATCGCCACCGGCGCGCCGGCCGAATTCGGCCGCACGGCCGGGGGCGTCGTCAACGTGATCACGAAATCGGGAACGAACCGGCCGCACGGCACGCTCTTTTACTTCCAGCGGCTCGAAGATCTGACGAGCGAACTGTCGGATGGCACCAACCTCGACGGATTCCACCGCGAGCAGTGGGGTGGGACATTCGGCGGCCCGATCGCCACCGACAAGGCGTTCTTCTTCGGGGCGCTCGAGGGGATCACGGGCAACTTCACCCGGCCGAATCTCGGGAGGCCGATTGGAGACACGCCGTGTCCGGTCGCGGCACCGACCATCCCCCAGCATGAAGCGCTCATCAACGAGCAACGGCGACTGCCAGCGCACGGCGCTCCTGAGCGTTCTTCAACCAGCGGCTGGGAATGGACGAGAGCCGGGAGATCGAGCATCCGATCACGACCGTCGCCGCGCTCGGCAAGCTCGATGCGGTCGCCAACAGCAGCAACCGGATTGCCGCGTCGTGGAACTTCAATCACTCGAAGAAGGAGAACGAGACCTTCGACGTCGCCACCTACGGGCCGTCTGCCAACGGCATCGAAGGCGACCCCGCGCGCATCAATGTGGGCAACGTCAACTGGTTCACCACGCTGTCCGATCGGGTGCTGAACGAGGCGCATTTCACCTATTCGCGTGAGAACCGCGCCCGGACGGCGGTCCAGTCCAACCTCGCGGCGGATACGGCCATGGGATTCGGACCGTCGTTCCGCTTCGGCAATCCGTTCTTCCTCCAGCCGAACGTCGACGAGCTGATCTGGCGCACGCAGATCAAGGACAACCTGTCGATCGTGTCGGGCACGCACACGTTCAAGGTCGGTGGCGAATGGATGCACACGCTGAACGATCAAGTGTTCCGCGGCTTCTTCACCGGCCGCTACATTTTCGACAGCGTCACCGGGTTTCTGCGCTATGCATCGCCGGCGGCGGCCGGCGGGTTCGGGCCCGCGACGGTCGGCTGCTCGAACGGGTCCTACGTCACAGCGCCCGCCTCGTGTCCGGCGGGGAGCACGACGAACGGCGGCCCGCTCCTGCTCTATCTGCAGGGAGCGGGACTGAGCGGGCCGGCGACCGACGCCGCCGGCGCGTCACGGATCGCCAACGAGGAATTCGCCCTCTTCGTGCAGGATCAGTGGCAGCCAACCAGGGGCCTCACTGTCAACTACGGCCTGCGCTGGGACGCGCAGCTCATGCCCGAAACCGCGGATCCGGCGACGACGGCCTACGGCGCGTTCCTCAGCGACCCGGCTTTTCCGTCCGACGGCACGATCCCCGATCAGTGGGCCATGATTCAGCCGCGCGGCGGCGTGGCGTGGGACATCGGCAGCAACGGCAGGCAACTGGTGCGCGCCAGCGCCGGCGTGTATTCGGCGCGGCAGAACATGCTGTCGCAGGTCGGAACGGTGACGACCAACGGGCTGCAGCAGCAGACGCTTTACGTCGACAGCAGCCTGCTGGTGGATTTCGGCGCGACGACGCCGACGTGGCCGGGAGCTGCTGACGCCGGCCAGCCGTTCCTCCCGGCGAGTTCCCGCTCTTCAGCGGCATGCGGGTCTTCCACAAGGACTACAAGAATCCGCGCGTCTATTCGTTCAACGTCGCATACGAGCAGGAGCTGGTCACGGACGTGGCCGGCTACGTCGACTTCACCTGGGCGGAAGGACGGAACCTCACCAGATTCCTCAACTACAACCGGAGCGGCCCGTCGTGCTGCGATCAAGGCGCCGGTACGGGCAACACGTACGTGTACAGCGGATCGCCGTGGGGACCGCAGCTGGGTGAGGTCATGGTGGCCAACAGCCTCGGTGAATCACGCTACCGCGGACTCACGATCGGCGTGCGGAAGCGCCTCTCCCGCGGCTATCAGTTCGAAGCCAATTACGTGCTCGCGAAGGACGAGGACAACGATTCGAACGAGCGCGATCCGTTCACCGACCGCAGCTTCAATTTCTTCGACCTCGATCTCGACTGGGGTCCATCCGACCGCGACATCAGGCACAAGGTGAACGCTTTCGGGTCCTTCACTCTTGGCGGCGGCTTCGAGCTCAGCGCCCGGATTCAAAGCCGCACGGCGCAGCCGATCACGGCAAGCCCGCGCAGCCTCGACGGCCAGGATCGCGGCCGCAACGGCGAGCGCAAGGACAACACGTTCTTCTCGTTCGACTGGCGGCTGGCGCGGCCGTTCCGCTTCGGCAACGGCCTGCAGCTCATACCGGTCGTCGAGATGTTCAACACGTTCAACAACGACAACAACATCAACCCGCTCACCACGCCGGCGCTGTTCAATTTCGACGGGTTCCTGCGCACCGGCGTGGGCGATCCGCGGCAGGTGCAGCTCGCCGTGAAAGTGCTGTTTTAGACGGTAGCTCAACGTGGCTCAGTCGAAACGAGCCGACGGCAGTCAGCGACTCGAATGAGTACTGGCCTGGACGTCAGTCATTGTCATCAGGAACTGCACGCAGTCACGAGTCCGGAACACTGAGACGTGCGAACGAATCGCGGACCGCGAGTGAGCGCAGCGAACGAGCCACGCGAGCCGGCGCGGTGCGAGGTGAGGGGAGCGAGTGAGCCCGCGCGAGCGCGCGTGTAAGGGGGTCCGGGGGACGAAGTCTCCCGGTGAAGAATGATTGACCTCGTCGGTCTGGACGCTGACGACACACTCTGGCACAACGAGCCGCTCTATACCTCGGCGCGCGAGCGATTCTGCGCGCTGCTCGAGCGCTACACTCCCAGCGGCGTCCCCGAGGCCCGGCTGCACGAGGTCGAGATGGCGAACCTCCGCCACTTCGGCTACGGGGTCAAGGGCTTCGTCCTCTCGATGATCGAAACGGCAATCGACCTGACCGGCGGACGGGTCGCGAACGCCGATGTGCGCGAGATCATCGGCTGGGGTCGCGACATGCTGAGCTCGCCGGTCACGCTGCTCGATGGCGTCCGCGAAGCCGTCGAGGAGCTCGCCGCCGACTTTCCTGTGATCCTCGTCACCAAGGGCGATCTCCTGCACCAGGAGTCCAAGCTGGCGAGCTCGGGGCTGGGGATCTCTTCAGCGGTATCGAGATCGTGTCGGACAAGAATGCCGACGTGTATCGCCGCGTGATGAAGCGCCACGGCGTCGAGGCGCGCGGCTTCGTCATGGCCGGCAACTCGCTCCGATCGGACGTCCTCCCGGTGCTCGAGGCCGGCGGCCACGCCGTCTACGTGCCCTATCAGGAAACCTGGATTCACGAACACGTCGATCCGCAGCGATTGACCGACCTGTCCTATCACGAGATCGCGCACATCAGGGACCTGCCGGCGCTTTTGCGGAGCCTGGCGGCCGGGACCGCAGATCCGGCCCGCCCTCGCAGATCACGCCACTAACCCGCTCCCCATGGCAGGGAACGGTTCAAGAGTCAAACCGGTTCAACCGTGCAAGAGTAGCCGGGCCTGGCCTTGGAGACATATCTATGTCTACATGGTATGCTTTGACATATGCGGACGACCATCCGGTTGAATGCCCGCCTGCTGGCCGAAGCCAAGAAGCTGGCGGCCGACACCAACCGGACCCTGACCAAGGTCATCGAGGACGCGCTGCGCGAGGTTCTCGCACGCCGGCGGCGCTCGCCGCGGCGTGCGGTCTCGCTGACGGTTGTCGGCGGCCGTGGCGTCAATCCGGGAATTGATCTCGACGATAGCGCGGCGCTCCTGGCTGCGATGGAGGGCCGCGATGATCCTGCCTGACGTCAACGTCCTCGTCTACGCCCACCGGCGTGACGCCGCTCACCATCAACCATGCCGGCGCTGGTTGGAGTCCGTCCTTCGGTCAGACGAAGCGTTCGGCATCGCGGAGCTCGTGCTGAGCGGTTTCGTCCGGATCGTGACCCATCCGGCGGTGTTCAATCCGCCGAGCACGCTGGCCCAGGCCCTGGCCTTCGCCGATGAAGTTCGGTCACCCGAACACGCCGTCCCGGTCGCCCCTGGCGCGCGGCATTGGGACATCTTTTCGAAGCTGTGTCGAGAGGCGGACGCCCGCGGCAACCTCGTCGCCGACGCCTACCTGGCCGCGCTGGCGATCGAGACGGGCAGCGAGTGGATCTCGACCGACGGGGATTACGCGCGCTTTCCCGGCCTCAGGTGGCGCCGGCCGTTCTGACTGCCACGGCTCCTCTCACATCCTGTTTGAGCCGCGGCGTCGATCACTCCTCTCGCGCGCGCCGACAGCGAGGTGATCCTTGCGTTGGGTTGACACGACTGAATCTGTTACCCTTCGCCAGCCGCCGGCATGTCGCGCATCGCGGTGCAAGCACTGAGTTTCTCGAGTATGCCGCTCAATCCGGGAACGAGGCTGGGACCATTCGAGGTCGTCGCTCTCATCGGGGCCGGGGGAATGGGCGAGGTGTATCGCGCCCGTGACTCGCGTCTCGGTCGCGACATCGCCGTCAAGGTTCTGCCCTCCGCCGACCCCGACCTCAAGGCGCGCTTCGCGCGCGAGGCCCGCATCATCGCGGGGCTGAGACACCCGCACATCTGTACCCTGCACGACATCGGCGAGGAGCACGGCACCGCCTACCTTGTCATGGAATACCTGGATGGGGAGACACTCGCCGACAGACTCAGGCGCGGTCCCATGGACGTGCAGGAAGTCGTGCAGCGCGGCATTGAGGTCGCGCAGGCGCTCGACACCGCGCACCGGGCGGACATCGTGCACCGCGATCTGAAGCCCGCAAACATCATGCTGACCCGCGGCGGCGTGAAACTGCTCGACTTCGGCGTCGCCAGGCTGCGCGCGCCCGCAGTCGTGGCCGGCGGCATGCGTACCACCGCGGGTGACACACCCCTCACCGGGCGCGGGGTCATTATCGGTACACCGCAGTACATGGCGCCGGAACAGCTCGAAGGCCACGAGGCTGACGCCCGCAGCGATCTGTTCGCGCTCGGGACGATCCTCTACGAGATGGTCACGGGCCGGCCAGCCTTCGCCGGCAGCAGTCCGGCCAGTCTCATCGCGGCGATTCTCACAAGCGAGCCGCCGGCGGCTCCCCCGCTCGATCTGCCACCGACACCACTCGGCCACGTGGTGAGGACGTGTCTCGTCAAGGATCCTGCCGAACGCCGTCAGACGGCGCACGATCTGCTGCTCGAACTCCAGTGGATTGCCGCCCATCCTTCGTCGTCGCCAACGACTGAACCGCGCGTGAGCCGGGGGACGGGCTGGAGATGGACTGCCGCGCTGGGTGCGCTCATCGTCGCTGCCGGGACGACAGCGTACTGTGGATCGGCCAATCCACTACACCCTCTGAACGTCGCAATTCCAGCTCCGGCGGAGTTCACTTTCCTGTGCTGTCGCCCGACGGGACCCGGATAGCGTTCGCCGCGCAAGGCCCCGGCGGCCAGCCGATGTTGTGGATTCGCCCCCTCGAGGCGTCCGCAGCAGTCGCAATCCCAGGCACCGAGGACGCAAGCTTCCCATTCTGGTCGGCAGACGGCCGTTCACTCGGGTTCTTCGCCTCCGGGAACCTGAAGATTGTCTCCGCCTCCCTCGGCCCCGCCCCGTCGACCGTACCGGACACTCGCCGCCGCGCCCGAACCACGTGGCGGAACCTGGAGTCCGTCTGGCGTGATCGTGTTCGCAAGAAACCTCGAAGGACGGGTTGTACCAGGTGTCCACCGCCGGGCGGAGCGAGGTGACGCCGGTCACGACACTCAACCGGGAACGCCGAGAAAACTCGCATCGCTGGCCGCAATTCCTTCCTGACGGCAAGCGGATTCTCTATCTGGCTCGCAGCGCGGCGGCAGACCATCAGGGGATTTATGTCGGCACGCCTGAGGCGAACGACTGGAAGCTGCTGCTGCGCACGCCGGCCAACGCGCTCGTCACGCAGGGACCGGCCGAAGTGGCTGCCAGCCCTGAACCCCGCTCCGGTCAGCCGTTTCTTCTTTACATGCGCGGCCAGACGCTGACCGCGCAGCGCCTCGACCTCGATCGAATCGAGCTGACGGGCGAGCCGGTGCCCGTCGCGGATCCGGTGGGCACGTATCACTAATCGCGGCGTCTTCTCCGCCGCCGACGTCGCGTCGGTAATGTATCGATCGCCCGTCGATTTGGACCGGTTCGGTCTTTTCGACCGATCGGGCATGGCAGTCGAACCCGGATTCACGGCAGCCGGCAACTTCCCGAGACTGTCACCAGACGGGACGCAGATCGTCTACGTCAGGGTCGATCCGTCGACCTTGACGGGCGACATCTGGGTGGACGATTGGTCGCGCCGGCAGAGCAGACGTCTGACGTTCGATCCAGGGTTCGACTGGACACCGCTCTGGTCGCCAGACGGAACTGAGGTCGCGTTTGCGACGAATCGGCACGGGCCCATGGACCTTTACGCGAAGGCCGCAGGCGGTGGCGCCGAGCGGCTGCTCTTCCGATCCGACAAGCGGAAAATCCCGACCGACTGGTCGCGAGACGGGAAGTTCCTCTTGTTTCAGCAGGAGGAACCTGTGGCGGGCTGGGATCTATGGGCCCTGCCCCTGGACGGCACTGGCCAACCGTTTCCCGTGGCGGGCTCCCAGTTCAACGAGGTGCAGGCTGTCTTCTCGCCGGACGGACGGTGGGTCGCGTATACCTCGGACGAGAGCGGCCAGGAGCAGATCTACGTCGTGCCCTTTCGCGCGCCGTCCGCTACGAGCAGCGATTCGGCCCGAAGATCTGAGCTGATCTCTGCCGAAGGAGGATCGCAGCCAAGGTGGACCGGCAAGGAGCTCTTCTACAGGTCCCGCGACGGCAAAATCACGGTTGTTCCGATCGACTCTGATCCCCCGTTCGTGCCCGGCACCGCCACAACGCTCTTCGACTCAACCATCATGCCGCAGCCGTCGGGCGTGGCGTCCTACGACGTCACCCGTGACGGGCTCCGATTCGTGATGAGGACCAGAGACGCCGACGTGCCTGCCGTGCCGTACACGCTCTTCGTCAACTGGCCGTCGGCACTCGTTCGATAGTTCCCCGTTTACAGGTTCGCAGGTTCAACGACGAACTCCTGGCTGATCCTGCCGAGCGTAGTCCGGCCGCAGCGAGCCCCCAGCTTGAAGAGACGAAGCAGGACCTGTGCAGTGATGAACGCATCGCCGCTCGCGGTGTGGCGATCGTGCGGGATGACGCCGAACATCTCGCACAGCGCGTCCAGCGTGAATCGGCGAATCGGCGGACGGCCGGCGAAGGCGCCGTCCTGCTCGAGGTGCAGCGTCAGGTCCATCGTGTCCATGCTGCGGTTCAGGAGCCGCGTGCCCCAGTGCCGCTCGTAGCCGGCGTCGAAGGTGGCGATGTCGTGGCCGATGTGATGCCCGACGATGACGCCGTCCCGGACGTAGTCGAGAAACCGCTCCAGCGCCTCGGGTTCCTCGATGCCGGCGCGGCTCTCGTCCCGCGTGACGCCGTGCACCGCGACGGCGCTGGTGTTCTCCTCCACGCGGATGAGCGCGTCGAAACTGTCGTCGAGCAGGATCTCCCCCGCCCTTACGGCGACGGCGCCGATCGTGATGAGGCGATCGGTCCGCGGATCCAGGCCCGTCGTCTCCGAGTCGAGCACGACGAAGCGGACCTGATCGACTGGCGTGTCGTCCGCCCACGTCGCCTCGAAGGCCTGCTGATAACGGGTGATGAAGGCTGGCGGCATCAGATGGCGTCCAGCCAGGCCGGGTCGGCCGAGAATTCGAGCAGCCGGTGGATCACCGGGAAGCCGCTTTTGAGGACATGCCGATCGTGGCGGCTGAGCAGCGCCGGAGGCAGCTCCGCGCCGTCCGTGCCCTGACTGATTCCGACACGGCCCTGCTGCCAGAGGACGATCCGCAGCGTTTCGGCGGCGTCCCGGAAGATCTCCTCGTGCGCGGGCAGCAGGCGGCGGGCGATGGCAAATCGATCGAGGGTGGACGTCCCCATCACGTCGCGCCCGGCCATGCCGAACACCCGGCCCAGATCGACCAGCGGTCTCAGCGCGCTGTGTTCGAGACGGAAGACCGTTGTCTGCTCACCGCTCTGCTCGATGACGGCGTCCTGGTAGAAGGTCAGCGGCGGCAGACTTGCGAGGCAATCGTGCGCGAGCACCTGGACGATGTCGCGGTCGACAGCCTGCACGACGCTCTCGCGGACCTGGCCCCACAGCGGCCGCGACCCGTGGAACGGGCGCAGATCGAAGAGCGCACGGCTGCGCGCCATCTCTTCGATCACCGGGTTCTCGATCCAGGCTCTGTAGCGCCGGCTCCATTCGGCCGGGCTGGCAACCGAGAATGACGACTCGAAAGATGCCTCGCCGCCGCGAAGGTAGTCGCACTGCGCGAGGCCGGCGATGACGCGTTCATACTGGTCCCGCAGCGCTCGAGAGTCCTCGCGCTCGTCGTGAATCACCATGACATCCGGCTCGCGGCGGACGATCGATTCGCCGCGGCCAGAGACCCCGCAGACGCACCAGCACGCGGACGACTCGTCCTGACCCGTCAGCGCGATCAGCCGGGTCAGGATGCCCAGGTCCACGGATTCGGTGAAACGCGCGATCCACTCGGTTGACGCCGCGCTCGTGAGGTACTGCAGCGCACACGCGCGGGCGCGCTGGTTGAGCGATCGGAGCGACTGCACGTCCGCCGCCCGGCTGATGTCGCGGAGGATCACTGCGGGCTGATCGCCGAACACCGGCGCGAGATCGCGCGGCGTGATGACGGCCAGCAGCCGGCCGGAGGACGTGCCGTCAGCCGTCATGGCCAGCGCGGCCGCGCGGCTGCTGCCCATCGCGATCACCCCCTCCGCGATCGTGGCGTCCGGGCCAACCGTCGGCGGCAGATCCATGCGCAATTCCGACACGGGCTGCTCGGAACTGCCACCACCGCCGGCAATCCAGTCGAACAGGATGTCGCTGGTGACGAGGCCGAGGAGTTGAGCCTCGGCGTTGGTCACGGCCACGCGCCTCGGCCCCCGTCCGCGCGAGCGTCCGCGCCACATCCGCCACACTCTGCCCGGACGCGCAGATCTGCAGCGGGCCGGACACGTCGTGCAGGAACATCCGCTGCGGGTCCGGCCGCTCGTCGGTGCGCTTGAAGTCGGCGACCACCGTGCCCAGTGCCGCCACGAACTGGCGGGCGTACGGATACTTCTCCAGCAGTTCGTCGAAATCCGTCGCGGGGAATCCGTAGACGACGACGTCGCTGGTCGAGCGCGCCGAATAGAGCACCGATCGCTCGCCATTGAACTGATCGACACCGAGCAGATCGCCCGCGCCGCGGACGTCGCGCAACTCGGCGTCGCCGCCACGCTCGTCCCAGAGCGATACGGTCCCCTGCTGAATGACGAAGACGTGCGCCTTGTGCGGCTCCCCCTGCCACAGGATGAATTCGTTGGGCTCGTGGAACCGCACGCGTCCGTTCGCCGCGAGCGACACGAGATCCAGTTCGTCCATCGCGGCAAACGGCGGGTGCTGCTTCAGAAAATCGGCGACGCGGTAGCGGATGGCTGATGTTTCCATGGAGTGCTGGGAGGATACCGCGCGAACGGTCGTGTTGCGCCTGTACAAAATTGGCGGAGAGATGGTTGCTGGCTACAAAATTGGTTCAAAGGTTCAGAAGTTCAAGGTTCGGGTTCAGTCGTTCAGGGGTTCAAAGGTTCGGTTCAAGGGTTCACGGGTTCGGGTTCAGCGGGTCGACTGAACCGCCCGAGCGTCCTGAACCTCTGAACTCGAACCTCTGAACGGCTGAACCCCTGAACTCTTGAACCGATTCATTTCAGCGAAGCCCCCGCGTGATATACCTCCGCGCGATGCGCCTGTTTTCGGCGTGTCGCTGTTCGCCTGGCGGCGCTGGTTCACCCTTCGCCACAACTTTCGGCCCAGGACGCCGCCGCGCCGCAGGTGCTCGACAGCCGGCTCGACCTGCGAGTATTCGCCGTCGATCCGGCCATCGTGACGCCGATTGGCCTGGCCATCGACGCGGCGGACCGAGTGTTCGTGCTCGAATCGCACACCCATGTGAGACCTCCCGACTATCAAGGACCGGCGAGCGACAGGATCGTCGTCTTCGTTGACGCCGACCGCGATGGACAGCCCGAGCGGCGCTGGGTGTTCGCGGACGGTTTCGAGGACGGGATGAACCTGGCGTTCTCGCCCGCCGGCGAGCTCCATCTCGTGACGGCAACAGCGGTGTGGGCGCTGCACGATCGCGATCGCGACGGCGTCAGCGAATCGCGGACGCAGGTGCTGCGCCTCACCAGGCCGGCGAAGGTCTACGACCACGCCGCGCTGCTCGGCCTGACGTTCTCCGCCGACGGCTGGCTCTACGTCTCGCGTGGCAACACCGGAGGATCGCCATGGCGGCTCGAGGGACCCAATGGATCCTCGGTCGGCGGCTACGGCGACGGCGGCAACATCATGCGCTGCCGTCCTGACGGCAGCGAGCTGCAGGAGTTCGCGACAGGATTCTGGAATCCGTTCGACCTGAAGGTCGACGCGCACGGGCGCCTGCTCGCCGCCGACAACGATCCGGACTCGAGGGGACCGAACCGCCTCGTGCACGTCGTTCAGGGGGGTGACTACGGCTACAAGTCGCTTTACGGGGAAAGCGGCATCCATCCTTATGTCGCGTGGAATGGCGAGTTGCCGGGGACGCTGCCCTATGCGACGCCGCTCGGTGAAGCGCCGGCGGGTATGCTCGTGGCGCGCCGCGCGTCGTTGCCGGCTGATTACGTGGACGACGTGCTGGTGTCGATCTGGGAGGAGCGCCGCATCGTCCGCGTGACCCTGGCGGCGAAGGGCGTCTCGGTCGCTGGCGAAGCAAAGCTGCTGATCGAGGGAAACGAGGATTTCCGGCCGGTGGCCTTTGCCGCCGATTCGCGCGGCACCATCTACGTCACGGACTGGGGGCAGCGGCAGTATCCGAATCATGGACGGGGCCGCGTGTGGAGACTGTCGACCCGGCAGAACGTGGCGGCATCGCGGGCGCGAGGCGAGTTCGAAACGCCTCTTCCCGATCGCGGCATGGACACGCTGCAAGGATTGTCCGCCGAACGAGCGGAGTTCGAACAGTTGCGGAAATCGGTCGCGTCCGACGATCCATTCGTCCGGAGCGCGGCGATCGCCGCGATGTCGCACAGCCGTTTCCGCGACCAGACCATCGCTGCAGCCGCGCACGCCGATCCCCGCGTGCGGATCGGGTCTCTGCTGGCCCTTCAGCGCGCGCGCATCGCGTCGCCCGAACCGCTCGTCACGACGCTGCTCGCAGACGCGGATCCGCAGGTGCGCCGGATGGCGATGATCTGGGCTGGCAGCGCGCGATTGACATCGGTGGAGCGCGCGGTGGACGAAGCCGTGCTGCGGGAACCGCGGTCCGCCGAGCTGTTCCCGGTCTATCTCTCCACGCTCGAACAATTGACGCCGGAGTTCGCCCGGAGCTACGCCGACCAGGCCGCGCCGTACGCGCGGCAATTGAAACGCGTGCTGCGGCCGCGGTTCCTCGAAACCTTCATCGCCGATGAGTCGAAGCCGGCGACGCTTCGAGCGCTGGCCATCAGGCATCTCGGGCAGGAACCGCCGTTCGGCGTCTTCCTCGCGAACATCGCGCGGACGAATCCGTCGCTCGAGATGCGCCGCGAAGCGGTGCGTGCGCTCCAGGCGTTCAACGATTCCACCGCGGGCTCCGCTCTGCTCGCCGTCGTCCGCGATCGCGCGAACGATGCGGACCTCCGTGCGGATGCCCTGGCTGCGCTCGCCGGCAAACCGGTGGAGGCGTCGGCTGACGCGGTGACGCTTCTCGACGACCCGGCACCGCAAGTCCGGCTGGAAGCGGCGCGGTTTCTTCGCTCCACCACGCTGAACGAGGTCACGCGCCAGGACCTGGCGCGGAAGGCGGCGACGATCCGAGGGCCTGACGCGTCCGCCCTGAAGGCCCAGCTCGCCTTCGCGCTGCGATCGCCAGCCGGCGCGCATCCGCAGGACGCCGCGGGATGGGAAGCGGCACTGGGATCGGGCACGGGTGATCCCGCCATCGGCCGGCGCGTCTTCTTCTCGAGCGGCGCGGCTTGCTCCGCGTGCCACGTGGCCGAAGGCCGCGGCGGCGGCCTTGGCCCGGATCTGACGAACGCCGGCCAGTCGAAGACGCGCCGTCAGATCCTGCAAGCCATCGTCGACCCCTCGGCAGAGGTCTCGCCCGCGTATCAGGGATGGTTCATTCGCACCGAAACCGGCGAGGTGCACACCGGCCGCCAGATCGACGTCGGCGAGAAGGGCCGCGCCGACTTGTACGTCCTCGGCCGCGGATTCATCACCGTCGAGCGCATGCGAGAATACGGTCCGATGGCGAAGTCGCTGATGCCCGATGGCCTCGCCGGCAACATCACGATCGACGACATGCGGCACCTGCTCGCATTCCTGCAGGCGTCGCGGTGATGCGCGCCGTCCGCTGATTCCGATCGACCATGACCGACCGCATCCACACACGCCGCGAGTTTCTCGAAGCCGCCGGCGGCGGCCTGACGGGGATGGCGTTGTCTCCGGGCCCGGTCGCAGCACCGCAGGCCCGTCGCCCGACTCCCCACGGCGGCGTGGAGATCGCCATCGCGACCATCGCTCTCGACGGGTTTGGCGACGAGTATTTCAAGTACACGTTCGATCTGCTGCCAAAGCTCCCGATCAAGCACGTCGAGTTCAACGTGTGGTACCCGCGCACGATCACGCCCTCCGGCATCGAGCGGATCCGCGAGATATGAAGGACACGGCCGCCCGTGGCGTGCACAAGGTCGTCAACTACGCGCAGCGGCGTCACCGACGTCCACGGCATCGTGATGCTGGGCCGTCGGATACTGCGGGTATCTGGTTGATCGAACAGGCGCCGCCTCTCAGCCGGGACACGCTGCTGTCGGACCTGGAGCGGGCTTACCAGATGTTCCGGCGCCTACGAACGGTGAGGGGCGCCTGCGCCGCTCGGGCGCTCGAACACGCGCCACGAGCGGCAGCTCGAACCCTGGGAGCAGCGGCGTCGTCAGCACGTCGCTCGCGCTCGGCCGACAGCTCGATCGGCCGAGCGAATTTCCCCTCCGCGATGGTGGAAAATAAACCCGGATGACCTCGATGGCGGGATCGACGACCCAGGACCTCGGACACGCCCTCGCGCTCGTAGAGCCGGCGCTTGACGTCGTCTCGTCGCGCCCGCGCGTGCTCTTGGAGGCGATCTCCACGACGAGCTCCGGCGCGCCTTTCACGTTCGCCTCGGTGAAGGACCGCGGCCGCGCGCTCGTGCGACATGTAGAGCAAGTCCGGCTCCACCACGTCGAACAGCGTGAAGACGACATCGAAAGGAGCGAAGAAGACCTGGCCGATTGGATGGTTTTCGAGCCACGCCCGCACGAGGAAATACAGATTCCCTAGAACGCCCTGGTGCTTCATGCTGGGTGATGGCGTCACGTAGTGCTCTCCGTCAATCAACTCGTGCCGCTTCCCGTCGTCGGGGAAGAGCAGGAAGTCGTCGTAGGTGAGCCTGACGCGGGCTGACGGGGTCTTCATGTCGTCGCTCCCGGGCATGCGCTCATCGACAGCCCTCGATGCCAGCCGCGTGCCACGCCTGATCGACGGAGTTTCAAGCGATCGTCGAGACTCGAGCGAGGTGATCGCAGAACTTGCGTACCTGGTTCGGTGGGAGCGTTGGAGATTCGGCCAGTATGGCCTGACCGACCGCGTCCGCACACGTTGTGAGTTTTCCGACGCGCTCGGGCAGGTCGAGAATCACGCCAGTGTCATCGACAACGATAAGCGGTGATGACAATCGCGATTGATGGCGTGCCATTGTCGCCCTTGACCCGCGGAACGGACCCGCGTAATACTTGTCTGTATTACGGAGCGAGACATGGCCCTGACTGTCCGCCTCGGCCCGAAGGCCGAGCGCACCCTCAACCGGCTTGCCAGACGCCGCGGGCTGTCGCGCTCGGACGTGGTGCGCGAAGCGCTTGCGCACTACGAGGCCGCCGACGCGTCCCGAGGCACGGATGGCCGTCCCTACGACGCCTGGATCGACGTCATCGGCGTCGTCCGGCTCGGCCTGCGCGATCCCAAGCGCACGACCGGCGAGCAGTTCACCACGATCGTCCAGGGCGCCCGTGGCCGACATCCTCGTTGACGCCGGCCCGCTCGTGGCGATCCTCGACCGTTCGGACCCGGCGCACGAGGTGTGTGTGGAAACGCTGGCCACGCTCCGCGGCTCGCTGGTCACCGTCTGGCCCGCATTCACCGAGGCCATGTATCTGCTGGGCAGGGCCTGGTCGGGTCAGCGGGCCCTCTGGAGCCGCCTCGAAACCGGCGCGCTGGCCCTCGCACGGCTCGACGAGGCCGATGCGCCGCGCATGCGCGAGCTGATGGAGAAGTACCGCGACCTGCCGATGGATCTCGCCGACGCGGCGCTCGTGCGAATCGCCGAGCGCGATGCCCTGACCGACATCTTTACCCTGGACCGCCGACACTTCTCGATCTACCGACCGGGCCGCCGTCGGCGCTTCGCTATCGTGCCCGTCTCGCCCCGTGGGGGCGGCAGGCGTCGCCGCTTGTGACGGGGTACGTCAATCGGGGGGCAGTCCTTTTTTGAGGCTCATGCATGTTCGAAGCTGCCGAGTTGGGCCGCAAGGTATCGAGCACGGAATACAGGGCGCGGGTCCCTGCACTGCGTGCCGAGTTGCTGGACGAACAGCTCCGGCTCCGCGAGGTCGGCCGGTCGTCGGTGATCGTGCTGTTCGGCGGCGTGGACGGCGCGGGCAAGAGCGAGATCGTCAACCTGCTCAATGAATGGATGGATCCGCGGTGGCTGGTGACGCGGGCGTACGGGCCACCGTCGGACGAGGAACGCGAGCGGCCGGAGTATTGGCGCTTCTGGCGCGACCTGCCGGCGAAGGGGCGAATCGGCTTCTTCCTGAGCGCCTGGTACGCGCGGCCGCTCATCGAGCGCGTCCGCCGGCGGCTGCGCCGCGCCGAGTTCGGCGCCTGCCTCGACGAGATCGCCGATTTCGAGCGGGCGCTCACCGACGACGGCGCGCTGATCCTGAAGTTCTGGATGCACCTCGACAAGCGGTCGCAGGAGCAGCGGCTCGAGAAGCTGCACAGCGATCCGCTCACGCGCTGGCGCGTCACGCGCGAGCAGTGGGAGAACTGGAAGCTCTACGACCGCTTCATCCAGGCCGGCGAAGAGACCATCACGCGCACCAGCCTCGCCAATGCTCCCTGGATGATCGTCGAAGGTGGTGACGAGCGCTATCGGAGCCTGACGGTCGCCTCCGCCATCCGCGACGCGATCCGCAAGCGGTTGACCGAGCCGAACGACACTCGCGCGCAGGTCCCGGCCGGCGTCGTGCGCGGCAAGGTCCGGCGGGTGTCCGCCGTCTCGAGCTCCCGCTCGAGCCGTCAGACCATCATCAGCGAGCTCGACATGACGCAGCGCGCCGACGCGAAACACTACAAGGCCGAGCTCGAACGCCTGCAGGGGCGGCTCAACAGGCTTCATCGCCGGGCTCAGCGCCAGGGCGTGTCCACGATTCTGGTCTTCGAGGGCTGGGATGCCGCCGGCAAGGGTGGAGCCATCCGTCGCATAACCGCCGCGATCGACGCGAGCGCCAGCCAGGTCATTCCCATCGCCGCACCGACCGAAGAGGAGCGCGTGCAGCACTACTTGTGGCGCTTCTGGCGCCATCTCGCCCGCCGCGGCCGCGTGACGATCTTCGACCGGAGCTGGTACGGCCGTCTGCTCGTCGAGCGCATCGAAGGCTTCGCGTCGGAAGCCGAATGGACGCGCGCCCCCTTTGAGATCAACCAGTTCGAGAGCCAGCTGGTGGCCCATGGCATCGTGCTGGTCAAGTACTGGATTCACATCACCAGGGAAGAACAGCTGCGCCGCTTCCGCGCCCGCGCCCGCTCGGCCTACAAGCGGTGGAAGCTCACCGACGAGGACTGGCGGAACCGCAAACAGTGGGCGGCCTACGAGATGGCCGTCAACGACATGATCGAGCGGACGAGCACCGGGCAGGCGCCGTGGACGCTGGTCGAGGCCAACGACAAGCGCTTCGCGCGGCTGAAGGTGCTGAGGACGCTCTGCGAGCGCCTCGA
>CAWAXG010000015.1:0-19973 GCA_963785755.1 uncultured Acidobacteriota bacterium
AGGCCGCGCCTGCGAGCGTGCTCGCTGAAGGCGGGTTCGCAGTTGCGGAAATCGTCCCAGACAGCAAGCCACCCTTCGCTCATCACTCGCCGCGAAGGGTGCCGGCGCAAGCCCTTGCCGGACAGCACCTCCAAATGGAAGTCAGCTCGACCGGCGCGCTACACGGCGACGGCCGCAGGCGTATCGAATTGTGAAGTTCGAGCGACTAGGTGCCGCCGTCCCGCGTCAGAATGTCGCAGGAGAATGCGATGAAGATGATAGCTGCCGGATCGTGCGCGGTTCTCGTCGCATTGATGATGCACGGACAAGGGCTCAACGCCGCGGCGTCGTGCGAGAGCTTGTCGTCCATGACGCTACCAAACACCTCGATCACCGTCGCGCAGATGGTGCCGGCCGGAGGATTCACTCTGCCTGCAGTGGGCCCTCCGGCGGTGCAGCTGTTCAGCCGACTGCCGGCTTTCTGCCGTGTGGCAGCCACGCTCACTCCGTCGGTCGACTCCGACATCAAGATGGAGGTCTGGCTGCCAGCCGCATCCTGGAACGGGAAGTTTCAGGCCGTCGGCAACGGCGGCTGGGCGGGGACCCTCAGCCACGGCGCTGGCCTCGGCACTTCAGAAAGGTTACGCGAATGCATCTACGAATACGGGACACACGGGCGGAAATGCGGCGTTGCAATCGGAATCGTGAAAAGGTCATCTATTTCGCGCATCGAGCCGTCCACGAGATGGCAGTGAAGTCGAAAGCCATCATCGGTGCGTCCTATGACCGCGCCCCGCGTCTGGAACTGGACCGGCTGCTCCACGGGCGACGGCAGGGCCTCATGGAGGCGCAGCGTTATCCGGAAGACTTCGATGGCATCATCGCCGGCGCTCCGGCCAAAATCAAACGCAATCGTGTGCCTGGCGGGCCGCAGTCCAAGCGAAAGTCCTCCAGGAGCCGGCCAGCGTCGTCCCTCGCGCCAAGCTCTCACTCGTAAACACGGCGTGGACCGGCTGCGTGCGACGCGCTCGACGGCGTTGTCGACGGATCTTGACGGATCCGCATCGGTGCCATTTCGATCCCGCCACACTCTGGTGCCGCGCGGGCGACGGCGACAATTGCCTGACAGCGCCGCAGGTCGCGTCCGTCAGGATGGGGTACGCCCCGTTGAACAGAAAGACGGGCGAATTGATCTACCCCGGTCTGGTGCGCGGCGGCGAGACGGGCTGGGCCATGCTGACTGGCGCCAACCCGGAACCTGGAGGGATTGACGTGGGCATGTTCAGGTACGTGGCCCACGAAGACCCGGCGTGGGACTGGCGGACGTTCGACGCGGACCGCGATACGGACTTGATTGACAAGAAAGCCGGCTTCATCGACGCCACGAATCCGGATCTGTCGGCGTTTCGGGCTCGTGGTGGAAAACTTCTCATCTATCACGGCTGGAATGACGGAGGATCCGGTGGAGCTATCTCGCCGCAGAACACCGTCAACTACTATTCCAACGTGTTGGCAAGGATGGGACCGCACCAGCAGGAGTGGCTGCGGCTCTTCATGGTGCCAGGCATGGCGCATTGCGGAGGCGGCCCTGGTCCGAACCAGGTGAACTGGATCGCCGCGCTGGAACGTTGGCGCGAATCCGGAATCGCACCAAATCAGTCGATCGCGTCGCGCGTCGACGACAACCGGGTAAACATGACGCGGCCGATCTGCCCTTATCCGCAGAACGCACAGTACAGTGGCGTGGGTAGCACGAACGATGCGGCGAACTTCGCCTGCAAGGTGCCCTGATCTCTCAAGTTCGAGCGACTGATGGTTAAATGTCTGAAGCCCTACCCTCGAGCTGCTCAACCAACATCGGAGGTCCGAATGCGAAGAGTCACAGGCATCGGCGGCATCTTCATGAGCGCCAAGGATCCCAAGTCGCTATGCGCTTGGTACAAGAAGCACCTTGGAGTAGACGTTCAGGACTGGGGTGGAGCAGCCTTCACCTGGACTGACTCCGAAGGCAACCCGACCAAGGGAACTACGATCTGGTTGGTCGGCCCAGCGGACGGCAACCACTTCGCTCCGAGAGGTCGACCTTCATGGTCAACTATCGAGTGGAAGATCTGGCGGCACTTCTCAAAGTACTGCGCGAGGAAGGCTGCAACGTGCTCGAGAAGACCGACGACTCCGAGTACGGAAAATTCGGATGGGTCATGGATCCAGAGGGCAACAAAGTTGAACTCTGGCAACCGCCACAAGGGCAATGAAGTTCGGTTACTCGCGAGGAGGACCGACGTCTAACCCCTCGCTCAACCGGCCGCCCAACAGCCGGCTTCGCCGTCTGTCGGCCGCCGGTTGGCTCGAACGTTAGGCAGACGCGACATGAATGCCATTATTGCGATCGATCCGGACAAGCACGAAGGCCTCTGGGTGTTTCGATGATCCCGAGAGTAGGCCTTGTCCAGGAGCCGTTTTTTTCGGGTGCCGACGACATCATCGAGAGGATGGTTCAGGGCATCTCCGGGAGCGCAATCCGGTATTCACCCTGCTCTTTTCAGCAGCGCCATTCCCTGGTCATCAATCGACGTTCGAATGGCGCCGGAGCGACATGGGTGGGAACTGGTACCACAGTGCGGACCTGGGAATCGAAGGCTGGTTGTGTCCCGCGCTTTTCAGGTACTTCGAGAGCGCGCCGGAGCGAATCTACGCGCAGTTCAAGCCAAAGGCTGCCTGACGCCGTGCAGCCGCCGAGCGCCGGGTCGCTAGACCGCGCGACGATAACAGCCGGCTGCTTATCGCGGGGCCGGTGGGGTTTCCGATATTCCTCCCGCGCGCGCGGTTCCGCGCGCCCCCGCTTCAGGTGCAAGATAGACGCGGAGGATCACATGTCACGGGCGACGTCAGCAGGGGTGCTGGCGATCTGGAGCTTGATGTCGTGCGGCGATGGCGCGTCACCGCAGGCGCCATCCACGCCCTCTCCCTCTTCAACGTCGCCGGGAACACTCGTCTGGCAGGACGAATTCGATGGCCAGGGCCTGCCCGATGCCGGCCGCTGGAACTATGAAGTTGGCTTGATCCGCAATAACGAGCGCCAGTATTACACCAGGGCGCGCACCGAGAATGCCCGGCTCGAGGGCGGCCTGCTGGTGATCGAAGCGCGCAGGGAATCGTTCGAGGGGGCCTCGTATACGTCGGCGAGCCTTACGAGCCGCGCCACCTGGACCTACGGACGCATCGAGGTCCGCGCCAGGCTTCCGAAAGGCCGCGGCACATGGCCGGCGATCTGGACGCTCGGCGCCAACATCGGTCAAGTCGGCTGGCCCGCATGCGGCGAGATCGACATCATGGAGCATGTCGGCTTCGATCCCGGCCGCATCCACGCCAACATTCATACCCGCGCCTACAACCACGTCCAGCGGACCAACAAAGGCAGCAACCTCATGGTGGCGCGCGCCGATGAGGAGTTTCACGTCTACGAAGCCGTGTGGACGCCGTCATCGATCGAGATGCGCGTCGATGGCCGCAGTTATTTCACTTTCACCAAGGAAGCGGGTGGCGACGCGGTCTGGCCGTTCGACAAGCCCCAGTACCTGATCCTCAATCTTGCGATCGGCGGCAGCTGGGGCGGCCAGCAGGGGATCGACGACGAGGCGTTCCCGGCGCGCTACGAGATCGATTACGTGCGCGTCTACGGGTGATGAGCCTTCTTTCTGAGAAGGCCCGCCGGGACACCGATTCGGTCGAGCGCCGTATCGCCCGGCGCGCGTTGGCACAGTTGAGCGCGAGCACCAGAACGGGCGACGCCGACTATCTGAAGATAGTTAACGAGTATCGAGTGTCCAGGGGCCGGTAGACGGCAATCTGCGGAGCTGGGTGTGACTCGGCGGCGGCGGGAACTCAACTTGCACTATTCCTGCCTCAGGCATGGGTATGTCGCCCGTACGGCGCGCGTTCGTCATCCTGCTCGTCGCCGCCGCGGTCGTCGCGCTCGGCCTGATGTTCGCCCAGGATCAAGTCACGATCCGCGTCAGGAGCGCCGTCTCAGCTACTGAGTCCGGCCACGCCGAGTACGTCGCATCTCTCCTCGGCGCGCAGCTCTCCCGGGGCAACGACTTCAAGGTCCTCACCAACGGCAATCGGATCTTTCCTCCGATGCTGGCCGCAATCGACGGCGCCCGCCGCCGGATCGCGTTCGAGACCTACATCTACGACACCGGCGACGCCGCCAACCGCTTCACCGACGCGCTGGAGCGTGCCGCCCGCCGCGGCGTCCACGTCAGCATCGTCGTCGATGCCGTCGGCGCGAGCTCGATGGAGAAGGAACATGTCGAGCGGCTGCGCAGCGCCGGCTGTCACGTCGCCGAGTTCAACACGCCGTCGTGGTACTCACTCGAGGAAGTGAACTACCGCACGCATCGAAAGATTCTGGTGGTCGACGGCGAGGTCGGATTCACCGGCGGCGCCGGCGTCGCCGATCAGTGGCTCGGCAACGCGGACAACAAGGAGCACTGGCGCGACACGCAGGTGGAAATCCGGGGACCGATCGTCAGGCTGCTCGAAGCCGCGTTCTACGAGAACTTCCTCGAAGCGGATGGCCCCACAGCACCCACGCTGGATCCCGCCCCGCCTCCTGCCGGCGACGACGGCTCCGCCGTGGTCATCCGCAGCTCACCGTCCGGCGGCAGCAACGACCTGAAGCTTCTCTATCTCCTCAGCCTCGCGGCGGCGCAGAAGACGATCGAGATCACGACGCCGTACTTCGTCACCGACGAATCGACGATGTGGTCGCTCGAAGATGCCGTGGGTCGCGGTGTGAAGATCCGGCTCCTGGTCGAAGGCGACATCACCGATGCGATGCCGGTGAAGTACGCGTCGCGGCACTCCTACGAACGTCTCCTGCAGCAGGGCATCGAGATCTACGAGTACCAACCGACGATGATGCACGCGAAGGTGCTGGTGGTCGACGGCATCTGGAGCATGTTCGGCTCCGCCAACTTCGACAACCGCTCGCTCGAGCTCAACGACGAGTTGAACGTCGCCGTGAGCAGCCGCGATCTCGCCTGGCGATTCCTCGAGGACTTCGAACAGGACCTCAAATCCGCGACGCGAATCTCGCTGGCCGAGTGGCGCCGCCGCTCGCTGCTGCAAAAGGCGCGCGAGTGGTTCTGGGTGGGGTTTGGGGAGATATTTTGACGGGACTCGGGGATCGGTGACGTGATCAGTGACTCGGTGATCGGTGATCGGTGATCGGTGATCGGTGATCGGGCTTATCGTCGAGTTCGGCGATCCGACGTTGGCTTTGATGCCTCCAGTGACTTTCCGTCCAGGGATGCGGCGAGGCGATAGAGCATTCGTCCCACGCGATCCGCGTGCTCCTTGATTAGGGTCACTTCTTCTGGTGTGACCAGCTTCAGCCGACACGGCGAGCTCGAGGACGGTATCGAGCTCCGCCTGAGAACCCAGCGCAATGCTCACGTGGTTGCGAAAGGCATTGGTCGGGCGCACTTTGCCTTCCGCGATGTTCGATGGGATCGAGACCGCTGCCCGGCGTGTTTGTGACACAAGCCCGTAAAGCTCGTGAGCAGGGTATTTCGCCGTGAGTCTGTAGCAACTCTCTGCGAGCGTCATCGCTTCCTGCCACACCTCGAGATCGCGAAAACTCAGGATTCGGCCTCTCACCATAGAGCTATCCTTTGCCAGTATTCTGCCATACGTGATGGGCACCGTGTACGAAATTTATTCAATCCCCCACCAGAGATCGCCCGCCAGTCAGCAAACGTCCAGAACACCCAGGCAACAAACATGCCAGCCGATCCCCGATTCTTCGAGCTCCAGATCCCCGAGTCCCGCAGACGCGCCCGAGTCACCAAGTCACCGATCACCGATCACCGATCACGACTAAGATCCCCGTATGGTTCGTGTCTGCGATTCGCGCCCTCTCCGACGGGCTTTCTCCATGTCGGTGGCGCGAGAACCGCGCTTTTCAACTGGCTCTACGCGCGCCGCCATGGCGGGACGTTCGTGCTTCGGATCGAGGACACCGATGCCGAGCGGTCCTCGTGGGAGATGGTCACGGGCATCGTCGAGGGCCTGCGCTGGTTGGGGCTCGATTGGGATGAGGGGCCGGATGTTGGCGGACCGCATGCGCCGTACTTCCAGTCGCAGCGGCTCGATCGGTATCGCGCGATGGCGGCGCAGCTGGTCGCGGAAGGCAAGGCCTATTACTGCTACTGCACGGCGGAGACGCTTCAGGCGAAGCGGCAGGCCGCCGAGGCCGCGGGCGGCGGGTGGATGTACGACCGCGCGTGCCGGGCGTTGACGGCGGACCAGATTGCGCAGCTCGAAGCCGCGGGCGCGCCCAGGGCGATTCGCTTCTTGTCACCCGGCGGGCAGACCTCGTTCGACGATCTCGTCCACGGGGCGATCGCATTCGACAATGCGAACATCGAAGACTTCGTGATCCTGCGGTCGGACGGCCAGCCCACCTATCACCTGTCGGTCGTCGTCGACGACATCGACATGGAGATCTCGCACGTGGTGCGCGGCGACGATCACATCTCGAACACGCCCAAGCACGTGCTGCTGTATCAGGCGTTCGGCCGGCCGGTTCCGGCGTTCGCGCATGTGCCGCTGATCCTCGGCACCGACAAGAAGCGGCTGAGCAAACGGCACGGCGCGACGTCGGTCATGGAGTACGAGCGGCTCGGCTACCTGCCGCAGGCGATGGTGAACTTTCTCGCGCTGCTCGGATGGTCGCCTGGAGACGATCGCGAGTTGTTCACGCGCGACGAGCTCGTGCAGGCGTTCACGCTCGAAGGCATCAGCGGCGGGAACGCCGTGTTCAATCCGGAAAAACTGGATTGGATGAATCAGCAGCACATCATGCGGCTCACCCCGGACGCGCTCGCGACCGCGCTCGAGCCGGTCGTCAGAGCCGCAGGACTCTGGCGTGACGAATACGGTGACGACCGCCGATCCTGGTTCGTGCAGGCCGCGTCGCATGTTCCAACCGCGTCTCAAGCGGCTCGTCCACTTCGCAGACGAGGCGCGTCCGTTTCTGTCCGACGATCTCGCAATGGACGAAGCGGCGGCCGCCAAGCATTTGAAGCCGGAGCTCCGGCCTGTCCTCGCGGACCTGCGTCGCGCGTTCGCGGAGCTGAGCGCCTTCGATCGCGTGACGCTCGAGACGGAGCTTCGCGCGGTCGCGGATCGCGCCGGCGTCAAGCCGGGGACGCTCATTCATGCGACGCGCGTGGCGGTGACGGGACGGGCAGTGAGCCCGGGTCTGTTCGAGGTCCTCGAACTGCTGGGGCCGGCGCGCGTCCTCGACCGCCTCGACGCCGCGCTCCACCGCCTCCAGCCAGCCGGCTGGACCTCAGCAGCGGACCGCGGCCGAGGGCAATAACTTCACGATGTGCAGCATCCTCGCTAGTGAGTAAGGAATGACGCTGAGCAGGCGCCTTCCGCAAGTGAGCACTCACCGGGTCAGCCGGAAGTAAAACTCCGTCGAACGAGCTCAGCACGCACCGGCTTTTACCGTCTGACGGTAATCCGTGCGCGATCTTTCCCCAGCCGTTTCCAGCCTATATCTCCAGTCTGCTCAGTTGTTTCCGGACACTGCCGTGGCACTGCCGTTGCACTTGATGGGCTCGGCCCGCACAGAAACGAGTCCTGGCGGGGAGAAGCGGGAACCCGGGACGGGACGGGAGGAGGAAGTCACAGTGGCCAAGGAAGATCGGGGATTTGCGTCAATGGATCGGGCCAAGCAGCGCGAGATTGCCAGCAAGGGCGGCAAAGCGGCGCACCAGAAGGGCACGGCCCATGAGTGGACGAGTGAAGAGGCGCGCGACGCCGGCCGCAAAGGCGGCCTCGCGAGCCATCGACGTCGTCGTGAACAGATGCTCGGGGGCGGCGGCACGGCCGCCGATGACATGAGCGACGGTGAGAGCCGTCCGGCCGGCGAGCAGGACCGCGAGGACGATCGCAACACGGACACGACCGAGTAGACGCCAGGGACGCAAGCACGGGAACCGGGCGGACGAAGCGGTGGGCTTCGTCCGCTCACTAAAAAATGAGTTCACAGGGGCTTGATATGATCCGAGCCCTGTGACCCCGGATGATTACGCTCGCGCCAGGCGCCTGCTCTTGCGCCGCGATCCCGTCATCGCGGCTCTAATCAAACAACACGGTCCCTGCGGCTTATCGGACGCGCTCCGCGCCGATCACTTCTCGGCTCTCGTCCGCGCCATCGTCTTTCAACAGCTCTCCACCAAGGCGGCGTCGACCATTCACGGCCGGCTGATCGCGATGCTGCCGCCGGGCGACATCACTCCACAGGCTCTTTCCGGGATCTCGGAAGCGCAGTTCAGATCCGCGGGCATCAGCCGCCAGAAAGCGAAATACCTCCGCGATCTGTGCGACAAGGTCGCCGGCGGCGCGGTCCTGTTCGACACGCTCGATGCGCTCGACGATGAAGGGGTCGTCGCCGCGCTGACGCAGGTGAAGGGCATCGGCCGGTGGACCGCCGAGATGTTCCTGATGTTCCGGCTGCATCGGCCCGACGTCCTGCCGGTCGGCGACCTCGGGATCCTCACAGCCGTCCAGAAAGCGTACGGCCTTCGCAAGCGCCCGACGCCGGATCGGCTGCGCCGCCTGGCGGAACCGTGGAAGCCCTATCGATCGGTGGCGTGCTGGTACCTCTGGCGAAGCATCGACACACCGGCGGTTCCTGCCACCAGGCCATCTTCATCCCAGCCCTCATCCCGGCGTCAGGAGAAGCGCACGACATGAAATCGTGGACACCGCTTGTTGCGTCCGTCGTCCTCGCGACGGTCACCACCCTGCGTTTCGTCTCGGCCCAGGCGCCGCAGGACAAAGAGAAGCCGCAGGACAAAGAGAAGAAGTGGGACGTCGCCGCCGCTCTCGGACCGGTGACGAAGATGAGCGTCGACACGTCCGAGGGCACGTGGATGAATGTCGACGTGAGCCCTGATGGCAAGCGGATCGTGTTCGATCTCCTCGGTGACATCTACACGATATCGATCGACGGCAGCTCTGCATCCGCCGCCACGCGCCTGACGAGCGGCCCGGCGTTCGACATGCAGCCGCGGTTCAGTCCCGACGGGAAGCGCATCGCGATATCGAGCGACCGCGACGGCTTGTGGAACATCTGGACGATCGACGCCGACGGCAAGGATGCGAAACAGGTCTCGCGCGAGCGCCAGTGGTTCGTGAACAGCCCGACCTGGTCGCCCGACGGTGAATACGTCTATGCGCGCCGGCATTTCGTCAAGGAGCGCTCGCTCGGCGCCGGCGAAATCTGGATGTATCACGTGGCGGCGCCGTCGAACGGCCTGCAGGTGACCGAGCGCACGGGATGGCAGAAGGACAACGGCGAGCCCGACGTCTCGCCCGATGGCCGCTACCTCTATTACAGCAAGGACGTCACACCCGGTCAGACCTTCGAATACAACAAGGACCCGAACGGGACGATCTACGCGATCATGCGCCGCGATCTGATCACCGGCCGCGAGCGCCGCGCGGTCAGCGTGCAGGGTGGATCGGTCGCGCCGCAGGTGTCCCCCGACGGCAAGACGCTCGCCTACGTCCGGCGCGTGAGGCTGAAATCGGTCCTGCATCTCCGCGACCTCGAAAGCGGACGGGATCGCGATCTCTTCGAGAGGGTCGACAAGGATCTGCAGGAAGCCTGGGCCATCCACGGCTTGTACCCGCAGTACGCGTGGACGCCCGACGGCCGATCGATCGTGATCTGGGGTGAGGGAAAGATCTGGAAAGTCGACGCGACGTCAGGCAAGGGCGCCGAGGTGCCGTTCACCGCGCGCGTCGAGCAGACGATCAACGAGGCGGTCCGCTTTCCACAGAAGGCGCACTCGGACGAATTCCCGGTGCGCATGCTTCGCGACGTGCGCGTCTCGCCGGACGGCAAGACCGTGGTCTACAGCGCGCTGGGCAAGCTGTATGTCAAACAGCTGCCCGATGGGCAGCCGCGCCGGCTCACCACGGACAATCGGCTCGAGCTCTTTCCGTCTTTCTCGCGCGACGGGCAGTGGATTGTCTACACGACGTGGACGGATGCGGAAATGGGCCGGGTCCGAGTCATCCGTCCGGATGGCGCGGCCGGCCGCGATGTCGTGGCCAGGCCCGGGCACTACGTCGAGGCGTCGTTCTCGCCAGACGGTCAGAAGATCGTGTTCCGTCAGGTCGGCGGCGACCAGACGCGGGGCCCGTACTTTGCCGACGATCCGGGCGTGTACGTCGTCGGCGTTGCCGGCGGCGAACCAGTGCTGGTGCGCGACGCTGGAGCGGATCCGGAGTTCGATCACACGGGCACCCGCATCTACGTGCGGGAAGTGCGCAACGAGAAGGCGACGCTCTTGAGCGTCGGCCTGCCGTCTGGTGATTCGCCGCTGCCCGGACGCGACGAGATCGAGCACGTGCGCAGCGACAACGCGACGCAGTACGCGATCTCTCCCGACGGCAAGTGGATCGCCTTCGAGGAGCGCTTCCGGACGTTCATCGCGCCGTTCCCTCGAACCGGCCGTCCCGTGGACATCGGACCTTCGACCCAGTCCTACCCGGTCCAGCGCGTCTCCCGCGACGCGGGCTTCTATCTGCACTGGTCGGCAGACAGCCGCCGGCTGTACTGGGCGCTCGGTCCCGAGCTCTTCTCCCGCGACGTCGCCGACACGTTCGCGTTCGCGTCGCCGGCAACGCCGCAAGCGGGCGCCGCGGCGCGCACCGTGCGCAGCGAGCCGGAGGCGAAAGGCATTCCGATCGGATTCAGCGTCAAGAGCGACACCCCGAGTGGAACGATTGCCCTGGTCGGTGCCCGCGTGATCACGATGTCCGGCCTGAAGCCGGGCCCGATCGCCGGCACACCCGGAGTGATCGAAAACGCGACGGTGCTCGTCGATGGCAACCGGGTCGTGGCGGTCGGCCCGTCCGGTTCCATCCAGGTGCCCGCGAGCGCCAGACGAATCGACGTCAAGGGCAAGACGATCATGCCCGGGATCGTCGACGTTCACGCCCACATCTTTGGCGAGTCGAGCGGCTTGATCGCGCAATCGAGCTGGCCGCTCGCCGTCAACCTCGCCTTCGGCGTCACCACCGCGCACGATCCGTCCCACGACACCGAGACCGTCTTCACCAATGCGGAGCTGATCCGGTCGGGCGCCAAGCTGGGGCCGCGCCTGTTCTCCACGGGCACGATTCTCTATGGCGCCGAGACGCCGTTCAAAGCCGTGATCGAGACCTACGACGACGCGCTGGCGCACTTGCGCCGGCAGAAGGCTGTCGGTGCGTTTTCGGTGAAGAGCTACAACCAGCAGCGGCGCGACGCCCGGCAGATGATCATCAAAGCGGCGCGTGAGCTCGGGATGATGGTCGTGCCCGAAGGGGGATCGCTGCTCTACATGAACCAGACGCATGTCCTCGACGGCCATACCGGCGTCGAGCACTCGCTGCCGGTTCCCCGCATCTACAAGGACACGATTCAGCTCTTCGTGAAGAGCAAGTCAGGCTATACGCCAACGCTCATCGTCGGCTACGGCGGACTGTCCGGCGAGTACCTACTGGTACCAGCACACGAATGTCTGGGAGCATGAGCAGCTGCTGCGGTTCACGCCGAGAGAACAGATCGATGCCCGGTCCCGGCGCCGTACGATGGCGCCGGACGATGACTTCAACCACGTCCTGATCAGCCAGGGCGCGAAACAGATCGCCGATGCCGGGGGAATGGTGCTGCTCGGCTCGCACGGGCAGCTGCAGGGGCTTGGCGCGCACTGGGAGCTGTGGATGCTGCAGCAGGGCGGCATGACGCCGATGGAGGCTCTTCGCGCCGCCACGATCGACGGCGCGAGGTACCTCGGGCTCGACGGCGACATCGGATCGCTCGACAAAGGCATGGTCGCCGACCTCATCGTCCTCGACCGCAATCCGCTCGAGAACATCCGCAACTCGGACTCGGTGAGCATGGTCATGCTCAACGGCCGGCTCTACGACGCGAAAACGTTGAACGAGATCGGCAACCAGACGCGCACGCGATTGCCGTTCTGGTTCGAAGGGCCGGATCGGGGCACGAAGTAAGTCTCTCGGGACTCGGGGCTCGGGACTAGGCTCAAACGTTCCGCATCCTCATCATTTGACATTCAAATGGGCAGGCGTATAGTACGTTTGGATGTCAAATGAGAAGTCCTCCAAGGCCGAGGTCCTGCAGGGCACGCTGGACCTGATGGTGCTGCAGACGGTGGCCACGCTCGGGCCGCTCCATGGCTACGCCATCGCCGCGCGGCTCGAGCAGGTCTCGCGCAGCGCGCTGCGGCTGAACATGGGCACGCTCTATCCCGGGTTGATGCGGCTCGAACAACGCGGCCTCATCAAGGGCGAGTGGTCGGTGACCGACACCAACCGCAAGGCGCGCTTCTACGCCATCACCGCCGCGGGCCGGCGGCAGCTCGCCAAGGAAAAGGCAGACTGGGAACGCATGGCGTCCATCATGCAGTCGGTCCTGCAGGCCCAGCCCTGATTGTTCAGCCCGTCCTCCCGTCCTCCTTGTGAATGAGAAGCCTAGCTGTTCGCGCAGCGTACCGATCGGTTTGGTGGTGATTGCGATGAACTGGCCGCGCGGGATCGTCAGATCGAGCGGGTGCAGGATGGTCAGCTGCTCGGTGCCGCTCGTGACCGTCCGGGAGACGTTGGCGATGCGGATAATGGGGCCGGACAATCAGCGAACACCGTGCCCGAACTGCCTCGGCCTGACAAGTCGCTGAATGCAGGGAGGTTACTCCGCTCGGTTCTGATCAGGTCAGCCGTACGCGTGCGCGCCGGCAGGACGGCGCCGTCCGGTATCGAAACTCGGCCGTTCCTCCCACGGCATTCCGGACGTGCTCCATTCCTACGGTATTCCGGGCGTCCTCCGTCAGGCCGGGGTGGTCTGCGCCGCAGTTCGGGCAGGCGACCGTCTGCACAACGTGAAATCGTCAACGTCACCGGTCATTTCTGCCTTCACCTCCTTCACGGCACGCGCTCTGCAGCCTAGAATGTGTTCCCTCTCCTGCGAGGAGTCGCAGACGCGCGGCCCGAGTCGTCATTCCCCGGCTTCATTGTCGGAGTGACATGGGACGAGGTTCTTTTTGGAAACGGAATGCGCTTCACGGCGCAACGCTAGGAGGACACATGAAACGGCTTGTCGTCGGAATGATTGCAGTGGGAGTTCTGGGGTTGACGGCCCGCACGGCCATGGCCCAGGCCAAGACCGTCTACTCGGAGATGAGAACGGAGACGGCCACCGTCGAAGCGGTCGAAGCCGCGAGCCGCACTATCACGCTCCGGAAACCGGACGGCACGCTGGTGTCGACAGTCGCAGGCCCGGAAATCAAGCGATTCGCAGAGATCAAGGTCGGTGACAAGGTGAACGCCCGCTACTACGACAACGTAGTGGTCAGGCTCCGGCGGCCCGGCGAGCCGGAAGTGGACACCATGGCGAAGGCCACAACCGGTTCGGAGCAGGCCACCCCGGGCGGCACGAAAGCAAGGCAGCGGACCATCGCGGCCACGATTACAGCCATCAACCCGGACGTGCCGTCGATCACCTTCACCGGACCCAACGGCTGGAAGTACACCTCCAAAGTGCAGGACACGTCGGCGCTCGCCAAGGTGAAGGTTGGCGACAAGGTCGACGTCGTGTGGACGGAGGCGCTGCTGGTGTCGATCGAGGCCGGCAAGTAGGTTCGTGGTTTTACCACCGGGGCGATCCGCCGTGATCGCCCCGGACCGTCGCGATTTCAGACGCAGTTTCTCCCTTTGTCCCTTTCGGAAAACGGCACGCGGTCTGCAGTGGCGGACGGCTCAGCCGGACGTGATTGCGGCATGTGCCGTTGAACGCTGATCGACACTTCGGCAAGGTTACCGATTGATGCACGCACCACGTCACCGGCTTCTATTGCTGGCCGAGAGAACGAGCTGGGTCGTCGGCGTTGTTATTCTGGGGTTCTGGGGCGGGTTCCACGTCCGCGTTGCCAACTGGACGCGAAACGATCTGGGGCGTTTCGCGGCGCTCCAGGTTCTGGCGGCGCAGGCTGGTACGCCGGATCAGGCACTGTGGTCTCAGGAACGGATCAGCGCCTGGCGCAAGGCGCTGAGCGAAGGCGGCCCCCCACCGCTCGCGGTCCTGCGAATCCCGAAGATTCGACTCGAGGTCTCGGTGTTGCCGGGCACCGACGACCACACCCTCGACCGGGGCGTCGGTCACATCGCGGACACCGCACTTCCCGGAACCGACGGGAATGCTGGCATCGCGGGACACCGCGACGGCTTCTTCCGCGGGTTGAAGGACGTCAATCCTGGTGACGTCATCGAGCTCGAAACGCTCAATGGAAAAGACGTGTATCGCATTGAGCGAACCTGGCTCGTCTATCCGGAGGACGTTTCGGTGCTGGACCCGACGCCGACACGGGCGCTGACGCTGGTCACCTGCTATCCCTTCTACTTCGTCGGCTCCGCCCCCCAACGGTTCATCGTCCGTGCGGTGCGCGCCGACGACAAACCGGGGTCCGCGCGGTTATCCCCCTGACTCCGTCCACGTTGTCACTCGGGCCCTCTTTGAAGCGGGCGGAACCACGTTCCGCTCATTTCGAGGCGGGCCCTGGTGACTTGATGCGTGGTTATTTCTTCGCGCCCTGCGTGGCCGCCGCCGCGGCGGGAAGGAAATTCTCGAGCGCCCGGATTTCCAGGCCTGGCTGTCCGGCCGACGCGACGAATGCGATCTGCTTGCCGGCGCGGTCGAATCGGAAGCCGTCTTCCATCATCCAGTTCTCGACGTTGATGTCGAGCTTGCGTGGCTTCTCGCCGTTGACGTCGACGATCCACAGTTCCCTGCGCCCGGCTCCGTCGATCTGCTTGGCGAACGCAAGCGCGCGCCATCGGCCGTCCAGTCGAACCTGCATCAGCCGCTCCGGCGCAGCTGACATGGAGCACCGGACGCGGGGCCGCCGCCCGCAAGCGGCATCACGAAAAGGCCCTGCTGCCCGCGGACTGTCTGCTCTGATAGGCCAGGGACCGTCCCATCCGGTGACACGGCGATCTCGGCCGAGCGCCGGCGTCGGGATCTGCCCCACCTCGCGTTCTGCGCCCGAGGCAAGATCCCGCTCGATCACCGCTGCACCGCGCCGGTAGAACACATGTCTTGCCGTCGGCCGCCCACTGCGGCGAATTATCCGGCGATGGCCGTGCGCGACGACCAGCGTGGCGTCTCCGGTTTGCACGTCGATGCGATAGAGACCGTTGTTGCGGCCTTTGATGTCGCGGTCCGACCGTGAGGAGCTCCCGCCCGTCGGGGGACCACCGAGCAAAGCACGAAGTAGCCGAGCTTCAGTTTCAGCTCGCGGAGCTGTCCGGTCTCCATCGATCGAATCCACAGCGTGCACGGCCCGGCACCCAACGGATCGCAGGACTGATAGGCGAGGTACTTGCCGTCAGCGGACCAATCCGGGCGTCCTCTCGACCCGATGAAGCGTTGAAAGGTGCCGGACCGGAGGCGAGCTTGCCGCTCGCGAGGTCAATCGACGACGTCTGGACGTAAATCGGGCTCGCATACTTCCACACGTACATCGTCCCGGCGGCAGTCAATCCCAGCGACCACGACGATGAGATGTCAGCCTTGACCAGGGTCGGCGTGCCTGCGGGCTTGCCGTCCGCGACCGCCACGGCCCATAGCCCGACAGACCCACTGCGGTCGCTGGAGAACAGCACGTGCTGCCCGTCGGGCGACCAGCCCATGATCACGTTTTGACTCGGAGTGGGCAACCACAGCCGCTTCGCGACTGCCGTCGACGGCCATGACGAACACATGCCGCTCGTCGCTGCTGTCGCTGACCATGAGGTCATAGGCGATGTATCTGCCATCCGGCGAGAAGAAGATCTTCGTTGGTTGCTTCCAGTCGAGCGACTTGAGCACGCGCAGCGAGCCGTCCTGAGCTCCGATCAGTCCGATTTGACCTGTGCGGTCTTTGCGGCTGATGGCGACCGCGATCCATTTGCCGTCGGGCGACCAATCGTACGGTGCGGCTCCAGTTACGTCGTCGTTGTGGAAGAGCCGCCGCGATTCCGAGATGCTCGTGGCATGCAACCTGGCGACACGAAGTTCGTAGCGTCTCGCGGCCGCCGGTGCCTTGCTGTCCCTCCACTCGTAGGCGACCAGCTTGCCGTCTTTGGAAATCGCCGAGAATTGTGTGGATCCCCCGGTCGTCAGGCGGTGATTCGTGCCGGTCGTCAGGTCGCGCAACGCGAGGCTTGCCTCGTTCTGCCAGTCGGTGTAGGTCAGAAATCGGCCATCCGGTGAGATCGTGCCGAATCCGTCAGCATCCCGGCCCGCCCAGACCGACCGATCGCCCTTGACGCGCGCCACCGACTTTGGCGACGAGAGGCGCGCGCGCGCCACGACGACCGTGTCTTTCTGATCCGCGTAGTCGCGCACCAGACGCTCGTAGATCGCCTGCGCTTCCGCCTCGCCAAGCTTCTGATGGCATTCCGCCATGAGCAGGAGCGCCTGCGCCGCGAGCGCCCGATTGCCGCCGGCGGCGGCGACTGCCTTCTTGAGCTCCTCGATGGCGCCCTTCAGGTCGCCGTCGATCGTCACTTTGTGCTGCGCCCGCGCCAGCAGCTTCTCGGCGTCCGCGGTGTTCTGCTGTGCCCGTGTCGTCTGCATGCCGGCCGCCAGCACGACCGCGACGAAGATGACAAACATTCGATTCATGGCGTCACTCCTCGCCTTCGACTTGCCCCGGGACAACCCTGAGCGCTCGAAGGGTGTGCACGCAGACTATCGACGGACTGTGTGGAGACCATCCCGGTCATCGTCAGGTTTTCGTCAGGCGTCATGGTTCGAGGCGGTAGCCGATCCCGCGCACGTTCTGGAGGTATCGCGGCTCGTTGACATCGGGCTCGAGCTTCTTGCGCAGGCTCCCGATGTGATTGTCGACGACGCGATCCGTCACGAATGTGTTCGGCCCCCAGGCTTCGGCGATCAATTGCGTCCGCGTCAGGATCCGGCCGCGCGCGCGGATGAATGCCTGGAGGAGCCGAAACTCCAACGGTGTGAGCGGCATCGTCTCGCCGCCACGCCTGATCTCCGCGCGATCGAGGTCCACTTCCGCTTCGCCAATCCTGACCATCGTCGACACCGCTTCGGGCTGGCTCCGGCGCAGCAGCGCCGCAACGCGCGCGCGCAGCTCGCGGATGCCGAACGGCTTGGTCACGTAATCGTCGGCGCCCGCCTCCAGGCCGAGAACCTTTTCGGCCTCCTGCGCGCGGGCCGTGAGCATCAGGATGGGCGTTCGCACACGGCCGCGCCGCAGCTCGCGGCAGACCTCGAAGCCGTCCTTGCCCGGCAGCATGACGTCGAGCAGAATCGCGTCGAACGCTCTCCGCCCGGGCACGCTTCAGCGCCTCGATGCCGTCGTTCACCACCGTCACCTGGTAGCCCTCGAGCGTGAGGTCGTCTTCGAGCGCGAGGGCGATGGCGGGCTCGTCTTCGACGATGAGGATGTGCGCGGATGCGATCGGCATGTCAGTTCGCGGCCGGCAGCAGCAGCGTGAACGTGCTGCCGCGCCCGGGTTCGCTCTCCACACGGATCTCGCCGCCGTGTGCGGCCACGATCTGCTGCACGATGGCGAGTCCGATACCGGTGCCCTTGATATTCGTCTCGAGCGCGGCGCGTCCGCGCACGAACTTGCCGAAGATGCTCTGCTGCTCGGATTGCGGAATGCCGACTCCGCGATCGACGACGCAGATCGCCGCGTAATCCTGGTCCTTGCGCCACCGGACCCAGACGGTCGGTTCGCCGGGAGAGTATTTGATCGCGTTGTCGATGAGGTTCCTGAGCGCTACCGAGAGTGCGCTCTGATCGGCCCGGACCCGGATGTCGACGGCAGGGCCATCGATGTCGATCGCTTTTCCGGATTCGTGCGCTGCCGGCTGGATGTCATCGACGACCTCACGCACCAGGGCCGCGGCGTCGAGATCGACGAAGCGGTAGCGCGCGGCGCCCGCTTCCATCCTGCCGAAGTTGAGCAGCGTCTCGACCAGCCGCTGCAGCCGCGCGGCCTCGGCGGCCAGCAGTCTTGTAGTACTGGTGACGCCGCTCGTCGGTCGGCACGCGATCGGCATCGAGCATCTCCGCCATCTGGCGGACGGCGGTGAGCGGCGAGCGGAATTCGTGGGAGACGGCAGCCACGAAATCCGACTGCAGCCGCGCCACCGCGGCTTCGCGGCGGATTGCTCGCGCCATGAAGTACGACGCGCCCCACACGAATACGAGCATCGCTCCCATCATCGCGAGCAGGATCGTGCGGCCGCTCCGGGCGCCTGCCAGGGTCGCCGGGTCCATCCACGTGTGCAGCGTCCACGGGTAGTCCGAGTTGCCGATGATGCGGACGAGCGATCGCGGCGGGGCAGTGGCGTCTCCGCTGATGACCCGTCCTTCAGGATCGATCAGTTGCCACGACGCGGGCGCCGCGCGCCGGCACCTCGAAAAAGCGATCGGCAGGCGCCGCCAGAGCCGCGCTGACCGGGCCGTTCGATCGCCATAACACGAGCACACTCGACGCCGTCGGGTGAGAGCGGCCGGACACGCGCTGGCCCCGCGCCGGCAGGCGGCCGTCCGTGTCGCGCCAGACGTCGCTGAGCGCAGTGGCGAGCGTCCACGATTCCGGCCGTGGTTCCGTGAACGGCTCGCGGTAGAGCTCCGCCGGGCCACGCCCGATCAGCCATCGTCCGCCATCGAGTCCGCGCAGCATCAGCCGCCCGACGTCGTTCGCCCGGTCGTGATCGGCCATGGCAGTGTAGGTGGAGCGCTGACCGGTGAGCCCCGCGAGCTCGGCCGGCAGATCGTCGGTGCGCACGGCGCCGAGCTCGGCGAGTCGCTGATACGTGACCAGCGCGCCGGCGAAGTCCTGTATCTTGCGCTGCACGCGCCCGAGCCGCACCAGCGCGCCCGCCCGCACGCGTGGGTCGCGATCGTCGGCCAGCGTTCGATATCCCACAACGGCGCGCGCAGGGTCACCGCCGAATTCGATCGCTTCCAGCGCCGCGAAACTGTCGGTGACGCGGGACGCCTCACTGGTGATCGGGACAAAGGGGAGTCCGCCGGCAGGGTTCACTTCGATGCCATCGGGCCGCGTCCCGACGACGACCGCGCCGTCGATCGCGGGGACGGCCGCAGAAGGATTGGAGACCCAGCCACTCAAGCGCTCGCCGGCTTCCGCCAGCTTTCCGCGGATGCCGGCGGCGACGGCGTCCGCGACGCTCTCGGCCTGGTCGCGCGCGCGCTGTTCGTCGATCGCGCGCTGCTGATCGAGCAGCCGCCATCCCGCCCACCCCAGCGCCGCGGTGACGACGACGGTCGTCGACACGAGCGCCGCGAGCAGTGAGCGGGTCGGGTTTGACACGGTGCCTGTATGTTAAGGGCCGCGAGGCCGACGGCCGTCAGAGAAGTGTCAGATTTCTGTCAGCCGATTCTTGGGGCCATCGTCGGCGCCGGGAATTTCTGGAGGTAGCGACGCGCCCGGGCAAGCGGATCCGCGAGGTATTCCTGCGGCTCCTTCATCCAGAGGCCCTCGTACGTGCGGGCGTGGAGGCGGGACACCAGCGCAAGCTTACGGATGCTCACGACATCGGCTGACCATCCGGGCCACCACTGGTTGGCGCGGCGCGTCGTGTGCGCCCAGTATCGAGGCCAGTTCGAGAACCCGTGATAGTCGAAGACGAGCTCGTTCCGAAGCAGGACGATGTGGTTGCCGGTGTGGCCGGGATGCGGCCGAATCCACATGGATTCGAAGCCGCTGTCCGGATAGAGCTCGAGAAATGGTACGCCAGCATGTGGCACGCGCGGGCGGCAAAGAAGACCCGGTTAGGGAGTGCCCATTGCTTGACCGGGTCGCGCTTCGCGCCCTGTGTGCGTCGTTTTTACATGCGTGTCTCCAGGGATCCT
>CAWAXG010000016.1:0-116640 GCA_963785755.1 uncultured Acidobacteriota bacterium
GTGGCGCGGTCGGCGGCCAGGGTCCCGAGCGCGCTGCTTCGGACGCGGCTCGCCCACGCCTCGGGCAAAAGCGACGCGGCCCAATCGATGAACTGCACCAGTCGAGTCAGCAGGATGCCGCGCTCGCCCGGTTCGACCAGCGTGGAGGCGGCCAGGAGCTGCTCGCCGAGCTCAGCCGTGGTCGGCGGCGGCAGCAGCGTCTCGGCCGGCGGCAGCGGCGTGGACGTGCTCAAAGCCAGCTCGAACGCGTCGAGGCCGGCCGCGGCGCGCAGCTCGCCGACGACCTCATCCACCAGCGTGAGCATCTGCTGGACGTCGGCCGCGCGGTAGCCGTGGTGCTCGTCGGGCCAGCGCTCATCGCGGTGCGGGCAGCCTCGGCCATCGCCAGCCGGCGCTTCGGGTCGGGCTCCCGGGCGATGCCGGTGAGCACGGCCGCGACCTGGTTCAGAACTGCGCGTAGTCGTCCTCGGCGCGCGTCGAGGCGTAGTGCACGGCGCGGGCGGTGACCGCGTAGCGCTCGGTCTTCGACCAGTCGACCCGCCCAGCGGCCAGCGTCACCAGCTGCAGCTCAGGAGCGACGTCGGCCGAGAGCGGCAGAGAACACGACCCGGTCCTCCATCCGCACCACTCACCGAAGCTGGTGAATGAGGTGCCGTCGGTGAGGAAGACACGGAGGAGGGTCGAGGGGGCGTCCTGTGCGGCGGCAGGTCCGGACGCCGCCGCCATCGCCAGCAGCACCGCCCCGACCAGCCTACCGGACGCCCAGCACACCGGCTCAGCGTACGTGGCGCGTCTCGGCAGCGTCAAGACACCGGCGCGGTACGCCGCGGTGAGCAGCGCGTGTGGAAAACCTGTGGATCACCCGTGCAAACGCTGTGCAGATCCCGAGGACGAAAGAAATTTCTGCGCTGGAATCCGCGCCAGCTGGTGCCCAAACCCGCAACGCGGGTCATCTTCGCGCCGACCTTCGCTTGTTTCCGCCGGCCAGCGTCGTAGAATCGTCGCTCGCTCGTCACACCTCCGACCCCCATTCCAAGGCATCGCACGACACGTGACCGTTCACCTCTACGAAGAGCGGATCGCCGGCCGCACTGTACCACATCGAAGTGTCGGCAATCTCGGCCGAGCGCTGGCGCGCCAAGCTGGCCCGCCTTCCCCGGGATGCCGACCGCCCTGATGCCGTTCTACGGCGACACGCCGGAGCGCGCCGCCCAGGAACTGACCAAGTGGCTGGCGCTGGTCGCCGCCGGCCCGCGCCCGGAAACGCGATAGCCCGGAATTCGGGATCGGCCAAAAGAGGCCGTATGCACTTGGCACTTCGCGGCGCCTGTGCCGCTTTCCTCGCCGGCTGGACTGCCGCCTGCTCGGCCTCCGCCCAGACCTCCGGCGCGGCCGGAACCGCGCCGGCCCAATCCAGCGCCCCCCGATCCAGCCACCCCGGCGGCGAAGCCGGTCCTGCCCCGGGTCCACCTGGTGGCCACCGGCGGCACCATCTCGAACCGGGACGGTGGCCGCCTGGCCGCCGACGAGCTGGCGAAATCGATGCTCGGGGTGGACCGCGTGGCCACCCTGACCCACGAGCAGTTCGCCAACGTGTCGAGCAGCCAGATCACCCTCGACCAGTGGCTGCAGTTGTCGCGCCGCATCAACGCGCTCTTCGCCGAGGACCGCGGCCTGGCCGGCGTGGTCGTGACCAGCGGCACCGATACGCTCGAGGAGACGGCGTTCTTCCTGCACCTCACGATACGAGACGCCCGCCCGGTCGTGCTGGTCGGCTCGATGCGCAATCCGAGCACCCTGGGCTACGAGGGCGCGGCCAACCTGCTGGAGGGCGTCCGGGTCGCCGCCGAACCATCGGCGCGCGGCAAGGGCGTCCTGGTGGTGCTGAACGACGAGATCAACTCGGCCCGCGACGTCACCAAGACCGACGCGCTGCGGCTGCAGACGTTTCAGAGCCCGACGCACGGCCTGCTCGGCGTGGTCGATCGCGATCGGGTGGCGTTCTTCCGGCAGATCCTCTCCCGCCATACCGCGACCTCGGAGTTCGACCTGACGGCGGTGACCGCGCTGCCGCGCGTGGACGTCTTCATGGCCTATCAGGGGGCCAGCGGTGACCTGATTCGTGCCGCCGTGGACGCCGGGGCCAAGGGCGTGGTGATCGCCGGCGCAGGCGCCGGGGCGCTCAGCGGCACGCAGGGCGATGGATTGGACTATGCGGCGTCGAAGGGCGTGATCATTGTCTCGGGGACGCGTACCGGGGCCGGGCGGATCATCCCGGTGCGGGGACAGCCGCCGGGCGACGCCACCCCGGAGCAATTGCGGCGCCGCGAGATGACCGTCCAGGCCGAGGATCACATCCCGGTGAAGGCGCGGATCCTGTTGATGCTGGCGTTGACCCGCAGCCAGAAGCGCAACGAGATCCAGCGCATCTTCAGCGAATACTGAGGGTTGCGCCGCGGGTCGGGCGCCGTCCGGCCGCCGCGATCGACCGGATCTGCTATCATCAAGGGTCTCGCCGACAAGTGGGCCTGTGGCGCAGCTGGGAGCGCGCCTGAATGGCATTCAGGAGGTCACCGGTTCGATCCCGGTCAGGTCCACCATCTCCAAGTCGTTGATTCTAAACGACTGAAATCAGTAACCCACTCCATTGATCGAACCGACAGCACTGTTTCGGCCCGGGCGTGCCGGCCTTCTTCACGCTTTGGATTGGCCGCCCGAGCGCCCCTTGAGGCAATGGCGTTCGCGACGCTCGTGTGGTCCTGGTTCAACACCCGACGGCTGCTAGGCCCGATCGGCGACATCCCGCCAGCCGAGTTCGACGCGCAGAACATGCCCATGCCAACGCGGCCTGCTTCAACGAATCTGGGCTCCAACGATCCCGGTGTGGTCAGTTCGCCTTTGCGCCCGCGAGGAAGTCTGACGACTTGTGAGTTCGAGCGACACGCCTCCTCGCAAGTGGCTGACCTATTGATTTTGCGGATGCGGTAGCGCCGCACTGGACGATTTCCGCAACTACCTCATCACTGCGGCGTAATCGTTCCCGTTCGGGTGCTGAACCCTATCGAAAAGGTCTTTCGCGGGCGCCTCCGGCACCATCGGGGACAGCGGAATCTCCCCTTTCCACGCATCTCTCATCGCCGGGATGACCCGGTCGATGGCCTCCTGTGAAACCTGCGTCTTGTGGCACTCGAACGACCGGCGCCCGGCGTTCAAATCGGCGTCGGTAAATGGCACTCGCACGGTGAACAAGTCGGCTCGAGGAATCACAAACGGTGGCACCCCTCGCGTCGGATTCATCGCCCGAATACCTTCAGCGGGGAGAGAGGCGTAAAAGACTCGCTGCGGGACGCCAGGGGCACCGGCCCGCACGAGTTGAGTCACGATGCTGCTGACGATGCGGTGGTCGGGGTGGCCATAACCACCGTCTGGCCCCCATGTGATCAGGACGTCTGGTCGCAACCGCTGTAGTTCCTCGTGCACACGTTGCGTGACCCGAAACAGGAGTGCGGGATCCGCGTTGTAGTGGCCAAGTGCTCCGTCGGGGAACCCGAGCAAGATCGGAGGATTAATGCCGAGCGCCTGTGCGGAACAACGTGCCTCCTCCACGCGCAGCTTGGCGATCTCAGGACCCCGTGGGACCGACGTGTTGGCGGCACCCTGCGCGCCATCTGTCGCGATGATCATGTGGACCTGGACGCCCTCACGCGCATACCGGGCGAGGATCGGCGCGACCGGCCCTTCATCGTCGGCGTGTGCCCACACTGCCACGAGCGTCCGAGCCTTTCCTTGACCACGTGCGATTGGTCCAGAGACAAGAACCAACGTCGCAACAACAGTGCAGACGATGATACGCATGGGTCTCCTCCCTCACACAATGCCGCCCGCTGTCAGGCGATTTCCACGACTCATCACGAGCGAGCGGCGTGACAACCGGTGAGCCGGGTCTCCGGCTCCTGAAGCGCTCTCGCGTTCTGTGACGTTCGCCATGCGACAGCGTCAGAAGATATCCAGGTCGTGGCCGACCACGACTTTGCCCGCGTACCCGCTTCGGATTTCTTCCAGAAAGGCTTCTTCCGGATTTGGGACCTCCCCTAAAACCCCCCCTAGATTCGAGCGATGGTACAGAATCAGCAAACCCGGTTTGGCTTTGCCTGCGAGCTCGGCTAACTGCATCGTAGACGTGTGCAGCCTTCTGCGGCCCGCCTGGGCATCCGCGGAGACTGCGTTGTAGGTCTTCATGCTGTAGGATTCATGGATCAGCACATCACAGCCATGGCAATTGTCAATGACGCTTTGCGTCGGCGTCGTGTCCCCGGAAATCACGATCGTGCGGTCTGGCGTTTCGAATCGAAAGCCGAACGCCTCCACGTCGCCGTGGGCGACGGCAAACGCCTTGACCGTCACGTTGTCGTCCTTGTAGACGATGCCAGGTGTAATTTCGTGCGCGTTGACCTTGAACCGGGTATCCACGGGATTGAGCATGTGTGCCTTGAGGATGTGCTCGGTCATGTCCACTGAGCCCTCTCGGGCCATACACTTCCAAAGGCGCTTTCGGTTCGGAGGCCGCCGGCCTGCTGCGGGGCTGAAGATGAGATCGGCGTATCCGACCGTGTGATCCACGTGCCGATGGGTGAGGAACGCGACTTTGAAGATTGTGGCGGATACAGGGCCTTCACGCCCTTCTGATAAGCCGCCCCCGCGCGTCTCACCACTCCCGGCCCGAAGTCCACGAGATACGGAACTCCGTTGACGACAATCGCCGTGGATGGGCCGGAACTGTCAGGGTTCCATCCAGGGGTTCCAGTTCCGAGTAGCACTACTTGCGTGACCAGAGACGACTGTTTTTCTTGGGACTGTGTCAGCGCCGTTGATGAAAGGCTCAGGAACAGAAGTGCAGCCACCGCAGCCAACGCCATCCTGATTCGTGTCGTCATGTGGAGAACCCTCCCATGCACGCGATTTGTCTCTTTAGAAACACGGGGCTGGCGGCGGAATCACTCCGAGCCGATCTGTTAAGCTGGCCGCGGCCGAATCGTCCCGTACTGTCTAAGGCGAATAGGTGAGGCAAACCTTGTCATCCGCGTCCCTGCCTGGCGACCCGCCATTCGAGATCACGCAGCTCCTCGTTGCCTGGCGCGAAGGCAGCGACGACGCCCTTGAGAGGCTCGTACCACTCGTGGAACCCGAGCTTCGCCGCCTTGCTCGCCAGTACCTCCGCCGCGAGCGTCCCGGCCATGTGCTCCAGACAACTGCCCTGGTGAATGAAGCGTTCATCCGTCTGATGAACTGGAAGGACGTCAGTTGGCAGAACCGCGGGCATTTCCTGGCGATGGTTGCCCGGTTGATGCGCCACATCCTCGTGGACATCTCACGTCGACGCGCGAAAGATGACGATGGACGGGAGATCCGGATTGTTGATCTCGGCGAAGCCAACGGCGTGACGGTCGAACCCTCCCGCGAGCTGCTCGCGATAGATGAGGCGCTGCGTGAGCTGGCCGAGCACGACCCACGGAAGGCGCAGATCGTCGAGATGCGATTCTTCGGCGGCCTCACGTTGGACGAAATTGCGGACGTGCTCGAGGTGGCGCCGATCACGGTGAGCCGCGAGTGGGCGAAAGCGCGCGCGTGGCTTCACCGAGAGGTCCGTGGGTGAGGGAAGACCGTCCGATACGTCGATGAGCGACGTTCCAATGAACGAGCGTTGGACTACCGTCGATCGTCTGTTTGAAGCGGCGCTCGATCGGGCACCAGCCGACCGTGCGGCGTTCCTGCGTGAGGCGTGTCCGGACGACGAGGCGCTTCGGCAGGAAGTCGAGGCGCTGCTGACGCACGCGACGAGTGCCGGTGACTTTCTCGAAAGGCCAGCTTTGGAGCTGCTAGGTAGCGTACTGGTTGAGGGCGATAATCCATCTTTGCTGGGCCGCCAACTCGGTCCCCATCGCATCCTCAGCCTGTTGGCCATCGGTGGCATGGGCGAGGTGTACCGGGCGCGCGACACGCGGCTGGATCGCGACGTCGCGATCAAGGTGTTGCCCCGGAGCGCTTGCGCTGGATCCCGAGCGCCTCGCGCGGCTCGAACGCGAAGCCCGGTGCTCGCCTCACTCAATCATCCGCAACATCGCGTGCGATCTACGGGTTCGAAGAAGGCAGATGGCGTGCAGGCGTTCGTCCTCGAGCTGGTCGAGGGCCCAACGCTCGCCGATCGGATTGCTCAGCGGGCGCATATCCACTCGACGAAGCGATGCCTATCGCGCGACAGATAGCCGAAGCGTTGGAGGCGGCGCACGAGCAGGGAATCATCCATCGCGACCTGAAGCCGGCCAACATCAAGGTCCGCGATGACGGCACGGTGAAGGTGCTGGATTTCGGGTTGGCCAAGGCGCTGGAGCCGGCGGGCTGTCGCATCGTCGACCGCCTCGCTCTCACCCACTATCACCACGCCTGCGATGACACAGGCGGGCATCATTCTCGGTACGGCGGCCTACATGAGCCCCGAGCAAGCGAAGGGGAAGCCGGCAGACAGGCGCAGCGACCTCTGGGCGTTCGGCTGCGTGCTCTATGAAATGCTGACGGGCGCGCGCGCCTTTGGGGGCGAGGACATCAGCGACACGGTCGCGGCGGTGTTGCGCGATGAACCGGACTGGCGCGCATTGCCGGCCGGGACGCCCGCGTCGATCCGGCGATTGCTGCGGCGCTGTCTCGAGAAGGATCGCAGGCGGCGATTGGCCGATGCCGCCGACGCCCGGCTGGACCTCGACGAAGCGGCCGCTGAATCGACGGCGCCGATTCCCGCACCGACTGCATCGAACCCAGTGCCGCGACCGTTGTGGAAACGCGCGGCGCCCATCGTCGCGGCTGTTCTGATTGGAGCGCTCGCCGCGGGATCAGTTGTCCGGCGATTCACACCGGCGGTCGCGCCGTCCGTTGCGCGATTCACGCTCACGCTGCCCGAAGGGCAGGAATATACGAACACCGGCCGCCCGGTCGTTGCGATTTCGCCCGACGGCACGCGCATCGCGTACGTCGCGAATCAGCGGCTGTACGCGCGTGCGTTGTGGGAGGCGGAGGCAAAGCCGATCGCAGGGACAGATTTCGGCAGCGCGATTCTGAATCCGGTGTTCTCGCCGGACGGACAGATGATCGCGTTTTGGCAGATCGCCGACGCGACGATCAAACGGATTGCGCTCGTCGGCGGCGCGGCGGTCACGATCTGCCGGGCCACCGCTCCTTTCGGCATGAGCTGGACTCGCGACGGCATCCTGATTGGGCAGGGCGATCGCATCGTTCGATGCGAGGCGAGCGGCAGCACGCCGGAGACGATCGTCACCGCACAGGACGGCGAAATCATCGCCGGACCCCAACGCCTTCCGGGCACCAACGCGGTGCTGTTCACCGCGGCGCCGCGCGATGTGAGCGGCGGTGCGGATCGATTCGAGAAGGGGCAAGTGGTGGTGCAGTCGCTCGACGACGGCCGGCGCACCGTGGTCGTCGAAACGGGAAATGACGGGCGGTATCTGCTATCTGGACATCTGGTTTACGCGGTCGGGGGCGTCTTGTTTGCGGCGGCATTCGATCCGCGTGCGCCGACGGCCGTGACTGGCGTGCCGGTCATCGAAGGGGTTCGCGCGACCACGTCCGGTGGAGCGCACGTCAGTGTCTCGGAGACGGGATCGCTCCTCTATGTGCCAGGTCCAGCGGCCGTCGCGTCGAGTCAACGCGACCTCGCGCTCCTCGATCTCAAAGGCGGCGCGAGTCCGTTGAAGCTGCGGCCGGCGCCGTACGAGCATCCGCGCCTGTCGCCCGACGGGACGCGCGTCGCGTTCAACAGTGACACCGGAACGGTGGCGATCGTCTGGATTTACGATCTGTCGGGCACGACGGCGATGCGCCGTCTGACGCTCGTCGGCCGCAACCGCTTTCCCGTGTGGTCTCCCGACAGCCAGCACGTCGCCTTCCAGTCGGATCGTGAGGGGGACCTCGGCATCTTCCGGCAGCGGGCCGATGGGACGGGCACGGCCGAACGGCTCACAAGGGCCGGCCCAGGTACGTCTCACGTGCCTCAATCGTGGTCGCCCGACGGTCGATATCTGCTCTACGACACGGTAACGGACTCGGTCGTGAATCCTGGCGGGGGGCGCGGGCCAAGATCGCTGATGATTCTCAGCGTCGCAGTCAAGACATCGATGCCGTTCGGGGACGTCCGATCGGCCTTTGCGACCAGTGCGACCTTTTCGCCCGACGGGCAGTGGGTGGCCTATACCGTGAGCGCGCAGGCGACGGGTACACGTACGTATGTGCAGCCGTTTCCGGCCACAGGCACGCAGTACCAGATCGGCGTCGGCAGCCACCCAGTCTGGTCGCCCGATGGCTCATCGCTGTTTTCGTCGCCGGGCCCTGGCCAGTTCCGCTCGGTCAGCGTGACGACCAAGCCAACATTTGCGACGGGCAATCCGGTCCCGGCGCAACGAGCTTCGCTCGCATCCTCCGCTCTCGCGGCCGTGGGCAACCGTGAGTATGACATCGGACGCAACGGAAAAGTCGTCGGGCTGATCGAAACGGGCATCAACGCGAACACGCCGGCCTCCGCCTCGCAGATGCAGATCGTCTTGAACTGGACAGAAGAGCTGAAGCGACTCGTCCCGCCGCGATGAACCCCACGAGCGTTCGTCAGCGAATGATGCGGTCTGAGTTCTTGGAGGTACCGCAGCCGAAACTCTCAAGCTGCAGGGCGCCAGAGCTGCAGATAATGTTGGTTGCGAGCCCCCGCAACCAGACTTCTCAAGGGGTTACGGTGATCCACCGTAGCCCCTTTTCGTTTCGATCTGACCAGCCATCAATCAACCACTGCGGTGTCCACCTGTTCGCTCACCCCGGTGAGCCGGTGGGTGGAGGGCGGGGGCCAAGTACCCAGGGCGGTCCAAACGAGGCTGTGTCCGCGTGTCGGTTCCAAAGAAGCGCCCAATAAGGTCGCGGTGGTCGTCTGGAGAATTTCGTCACGTGTGTGGCCAGCGGCTACGAGGCCAACAACGGTCCCCACCGTGACAGGCATGCCACGGATGCACGGCTCTCCTGCGGCTACGATTTAGCCGCCGCCGTGAGATTCATCCGCCTCACCAGGTCGGTGAATCGCGCGTCTCCCCGCAAACGGTCGAACAGCGGGTCAACTGCGAGCAACGCCAAGTACCAGAGTCGCTCTTGGTACGCTTGTTCCAGCCACTTGAACGCGAGATCGGTCTCGCCCAGCCCGATACAGATCGTCGCTCGTGAAAAGGACGAGACATACCTGTTCTGCCTTGTCAGATTGTTCAACTCTTTGAGGACATCCTGTGCCTCGCGTTTCATACCGGCCATCCCGTAGCCATAGCCAAGCAGGCCCAAGATCTCAGGGCTATTGCCCGTGAGCACTCCGGCTCGTTGAAACGCTGCGATGGCCTCGCCGTACATCCCCGTCTGCACGAGGGTGACTCCGAGCATGACGTGGGCATCAGCGAAATCCCGATCCAGATGGAGCGTCTCTCGGAACCGTTCTATTGCTGCATCGGTACTGCCGCGCCCTGTAGAGGGCCAGCCCGACGTGCGAGTTCGCACTAAGAGAGACCGGGTCGACGTCGAGCGCCTGGCGCGCCGCGCGAATCGCCTTGTCGTGCTGCCCCATCCACGAGAGGTATTCCGAGTACCATTCGTGTGCGGTCGCATAGCGTGGCTTCAAGTCGATGGCACGCAGGAAATGCCTCTCGGCTTTCGCCCATTCCCAATCGTAACCTGCGATGATCGCGCCGAGCGACGTGTGGGCTTCGGCGACCTGATCGTCCAGATCGACGGCTTTCTGCGCCGCCGCCTTGGCTCTCTCCTTCGCCTCCCGCATCGGCATTTCGCCGTAGCTGCCTAGTAGATTGTAGGCATCTGCCAATCCAGAAAAGGCAAGCGAATAGCCGGGGTCGATTCTGATCGCCCGCTGAAAGTCTTCGACGGCCTTTCTATATCCTTCTGCCGTCCGAGTGTTCCAGAAATAGCGACCCCGCACGTAGGCTTCGTATGCTTCTGGATTCTCGGTGTAGCGTTTGGCGAGTTGGCGTTGCTCTTCGCCGGTCAGTGTGAGCGCCAGTGCTTCGGCGACCCGTTGAGAAACAAGGTCTTGTGCAACGAAGATATTGGTCCAGGGCTCATCGAACTGGTCGGCCCACAGCTGCTGTCCGTCGCGGACGCGTCGCAGACTGACGCTCACCCGGATTCGGTCCTGCAGCCTCTGGATGTGACCGTCCAGCACCGATTCCACGCGCAATTCCTTTCCGGCTTCGACTGCGTCCTGCGCCAGGTCGGTGTAGCCGCGGACCGCGCTGAGCGGGCGCACAGTGACTTGCCGCAGGCTCCCGAGTTTCATGATCAGACTGTCGGTCATCCCCAGCTCGAGGGAGGCATCGCGGCCTTCGGCCACGAGCGGCTTGAACGGCAGCACGGCGATGGAGGTGATCGCCTCAGGCGAGCCAACCGGTAACGCCGGTCGTCTCGTCCCAAAGTAGTACCCAGCACCGGTCAGCGCGACCAGCATCACGCACGCGATCGCGACCGGCAGCGTGAGCGTGCTGATGCTCGTGCGCGGCAACGTCGGCCCCCGCCGCTTCGAGGCTCGCAATGGCGAGCGGCGGCGCCAAGGCACCAGCCGGCTTGTCGTCGAGCTCGGCAATGAACTGATAGCCGACTCTGGGGACCGTCTTGATGAACCGCGCGCCGTGAGCGCCGTCGCCCAGCGCTTCCCGGATTTCCCGAATCCGTTGGGCCAAGGTGTTCTCAACGACGTTCACGTCCGGCCAGACAGCCTCGAGCAGTTCATCCTTGGTGAGGACTCGACCTCTGTTCTGAAGGAGATGTAGCAGCAGTTCGAATGTCTTCGGCGGGAGATAGACGTCCTCGCCGGAGCGGAGCAAGCGGCGCTGGGACCCATCCAGCACGAAGTCGCCGAACCGAAATACCGGGAATTGCTCCATGAATTTGCGGCCGCACCGCCCCCATCGTTTCGTCAGCGATCCGTCAGGGTGTCGTCAAGACATCGGCAGCCACGCTCCGGATGATAACGGAAACCCGAGCGCCATCCACGGCCCTCGGTCTTTGCATCGTTCGAATGAACTGATGTCGGAGGCACGCCATGACGTCACGCCGGGTCTGGATACAAACCATCTGCTGCTGACCGTGATCGCGGGGCTTGGTACGCTCGTGTCGGCATCGGGCCATTCGGGCCAGCGCCGGGATCACCCGATTGCGCGGCCGGTCCTAGATTGTGTTACGACCTGCCCGTCAATGCCGGCCCGCTCATCAATACAGCGAACTTCGAAGGAGGGCCCTCCATCTCGCAGGATGGTCTGACATTGCTTTTCGGCGCTGCACGCCTGAACAGCCTCGGTCAGCTGGATGAGGATATCTACATAGCGACGCGTGAGGCGATCTCCGAACCGTTTGGTCCGCCCCAGAATCTGGGTGCACCTGTCAACTCTCTCGGCTTCGGCGATTATTCCCCTGAGCTCTCGCGCGACGGGCTGACGCTGTACTTTTCGTCCAGCCGGCCTGGCGGGCTCGGAGAGGGGGATTTGTATGTCACAACGCGCGAGTCCATCGACGATCCGTGGGAGCCGCCGCAGAATCTCGGCCCCAACGTCAACACTCCGTACTTCGAGGGCCAGCCAAGCATCTCAGCCAACGGCAAGACTCTCTACTGGGATTCGGTCCGGCCGGACGGCCTTGGCGATTTCGATATCTGGATGGCAACACGGGGAAATGTGGGAAGCGACTTTGGGCCGGCAGTAAACGTGGGCCCAGAGGTGAACACCGTGGGACCTGAATTCGGCGCAGCCATCAGTCAAAACGAGAAGCAACTGTTTTTCTCGTCGGGCAGGCCCGGCAACGTAGGCCAGATCGACATCTGGGTGGTCGAGCGCAAGGAGAAGTCCGGGCCCTGGGGTACGTCGATCAACGTCGACACGCTGAACTCGCCGTTCTTCCAGGCGATGCCGACGTTTAGCCGTAACGGGAGGGAGGTCTGTTTCATGGCGTTTCGGCCTCAGGGCTTCGGTGGCCTCGATGTCTGGTGCGCCAATCGCATGCATTGATGCCGAGGCCAGGATGCTGGTCGTGGACGTGGAAAAGGCCTGAGCCCGATCCCCGCTGGTCTTCGCCTTTGGGGATGGAGGCCGAGATGAACGCTGACAGGTTCGCGATCGCGCTGGTCGCCTTGGGACTCACGGTCCTTGCTGGCGCCGGATCCGCCCAGCCCGAAGAAACCCTCACCAACGAGCACATCGTCAAGATGGTTCGGGCGCCGCTGAGCGTGCCGGTCATCCGCAGCACGATCGAGGCGTCGAACGTGAAGTTCGACCTCTCGCCGGCGGCACTGATTGCGCTGAAGGACTCCGGCGTCGGGGACGAGGTCATCCTGATGATGCAGGCCCGGACACGCGCCCTTGCCAAAGGGGTGGCGACCACCGCCGCAACCCGGCAGGGTCCCGAGAAATCCGAGCTCCTTGCGTCGACGAAGGATCCCGACGTGATCCTGCGGAATTTCCGCACCATGTTCGTCGACGCCTCGAGGGCAGCCTACTTCGGCACGGCGCAGATGAAGGCGGCGCTCGGAGAGAACAAGGCCTTTCAGTCCGTGAAGGTTTCGATCGTGGACGATCCGGGGGTGGCGGACGCCGTGCTGACGGTGAACTACACTTTCGCCTGGGACTACCCGTTCGTGCTGAAGCACCAGAACACGAGCGTGGTGCTGTTGTCGGGCAAGGGCGTCGGCCCATTCTCGGGCCCCGCCGGGGCGAACAGCGTCGCAGGGGAGTTGGCGAAGGCCCTCAAACCGTACCGCCTCAAATAGTCGAAAAGGTCCGCCTGCGCGTTACTTGCGGCTGTGATGCAGCGTTGCGCGCGCCGGCGCAGATGCGCCTATACTCGCCAACGAGCCAATTCTCTACGACACGAGGATGGCGTCGTGCGCCAGGCGGAGCTGAGGCGCGGCGCAACCTCTCGAGCATTCGGAGGTCTGGTCATGACGCGAACTGTCGGTTTCGTGTGTTGTGCTTTGCTGCTGGCATTCCCCCCGATGCTCGCCAGCACCGGACAAAAGCCAGCTCCGGAATCCACGCCGGTCACCCGCACGGCAACGATCGAATTCATCGACAAGGCGAACCGCACGGTCACTTTGAAGGGGCCCGCGGGCAACAGCGTCGAGATTAAGGCGCCTGAGCAGATGGAAGGGTTCAACAGCCTGAGAGTGGGAGATCAGGTCACCGCCACCTATTTCGCAGCCATCGCCGTGAACCTGCGTAAGCCCGGCGACCCCGCGCCCGCTGCGGCGCCGACGACGACGACGCAACGGAAAGACCGCACGCCGGGATCCGAGACCAGGAGGCAGCAGACGTTCACGGGAACCGTGGAAGCCATCGACGCGAAGGCGCCATCTGTCACCGTGAAAGGGCCACAGGGACGTGTCGTCCCGCTTGCGGTGCGCGACGCGACGCAGCTGCAGAACGTCAAAATCGGGGACACAGTAGATGTGACTTATTACGAGTCGCTGCTGATCAAAGTGGCACGTCCGCCCAATTAGCGCTGGGAGGCGAAGACGCCTGTCGAAGCGGTTCTCGCGCCCGGGCTGTCGCAGGCCCGCAACATATAATCGACGTGCGGGAGGTTCTGTAACCCTATGCGAGCTATTCGCGGTGTTGCTCTCTGTCTGTCGATCGTGCTGACTGCCGGGCTCTCGGCTCAGCCGCGGCCATCCGGCGATGTCCTGCCCTTCAAGGCTACCGAAAAAACGCTCGCCAACGGGCTCAGGGTCATCGTCGTGCCCACGGGATTCCCCAATCTGGTGAGCGTGCAGATTCCGGTGCAGACCGGCTCGCGCAACGAGGTCGAGCCTGGGAAGTCGGGCTTCGCGCACTTCTTCGAGCACGTGATGTTCAGCGGCACGCCCGAAATGCCGCCGGAGAAGTACCGCGAAATCATGTCGAGCGCCGGAGCGCGCGACAATGCCAGCACGTCCGACGATTTCACGCGCTACTACTCGACGTTCGCCAAGGAGGATCTGAACACGATTCTCGGGACGTACGCCGACATGTTCAAGAACCTCGCCTACTCCGAGTCGGACTTCAAGACCGAGGCTCGCGCCGTGCTCGGCGAGTACAACAAGAACAGCGCCGAGCCGCTCCAGAAGCTCATCGAAGTCCAGCGCGAGCGCTTCTACCAGGCGCACACCTACAAGCACACGACGATGGGCTTTATCGCCGACATCGAGAACATGCCCAGCCAGTACCAGGTACTCGAAGGTGTTCTTCCAGCGCTGGTATCGCCCGCAGTACACGACCGTGGTCGTCGCGGGCGACGTGACGCCGGAGGAAGTGCTCCCGATGATCGAGAAGCACTGGGGAGGCTGGAAGGCGGGGACTGGCGCGGCGACCGAGATTCCCCGTGAGCCGCCGCCCACCGCCGCGAAATACGTTCACGTGCCGTGGGCGAGCGAGACGCTGCCGTGGGTGAGCGTCGCGTATCTGGGGCCCGCGTTCGACGAGCGCAGCAAGGATTCGGGCGCGATGGAGATTCTCGCGGCCCTGTACTTCGGTTCGACGTCGGACCTGTACAAGCGCCTCGTCGTCACGGAGCAGAAGGTCGATCAACTGCTGGTCGACCCATCGTCGAGCGTGGACGCGTCGCTCTTCACGGTGCTTGCGCGCGTGAAGAACCCGGCGGACGCGGTGTACGTGCGCGACCAGATCATGGCCACGCTGGCGGACGCCCGGTCGAGGCCGGTCGCCGTGGAGCGGCTGGCGGATTCGAAGTCGTTCAACAAGTATGCGTTCTCACGGACGCTCGACAGCACGGAACGTATTGCGGCCGTGGTGTCGGCGTTCGTGCCGTATCGGCGGTCGTTCGACACGGTCAATACCTACTACCGCACGATCGATGCGCTGACGGCGGCGGATATTCAGGCGGCGGCGCGGAGATACTTCGTCGACAACAGCCTGATCGTGACGACGCTGTCGAAGGGCACGCTGCCGGCCGGCATCGACACGCTGCCGTCGCTGGACGAGATCGCGACAGCCAAGGCGGCTCCGGTCGAGGCGAAGCCGGCGATCGCGCCAATCGCGATCGCGCCGGACGCCGGCGCCGGCGCGAAGATCCCGTTGATCTCGCAGCCGTCCGCGCTCCCGCAGCTGTCGATCAAGCTGTTCTTCGGGGTCGGGTCGGCGCACGACCCCGCCGGCAAAGAAGGTCTGGCGGAGCTGACCGCCGCGATGACGAGCGAGGCCGGCTCGAAGGTGCTGTCGATCGATCAGATCGAAGCCGTCATGTATCCGATGGCGGCCGGGTTCGGGAACCAGGTCGACAAGGAGCTGACGACCTTCACGGGGAGCATTCACAAGGACAACTGGCAGAAGTTCCTGGGCATCGTGCTGCCGCAGCTCCTCGATCCGGGATTCCGCGAAGACGATTTCAAGAGGCTGAAGGACGCGCAGCTGAACGCGCTCACGCAGGACCTCCGCTCGAACAACGAAGAGGAGCTCGGCAAGGAGCGCCTGCAGATCGATCTGTTTCGCGGCACGCCGTACGGCCACACCCCGCTCGGCACGGTCGCCGGGCTCAACGCGATCACGCTGGCCGACGTGAAGGACTTCGCGCGCCGTATGTACACGCGCGCGAACCTGACGCTCGCGGCCAGCGGCGACGTTCCACCCGAGATGCTCAGGACGGTACAGGCGAACGTCGGCACGCTGCCCGAAGGGCCGGCCGCCGCGAAAGCCGCGGTCCGGGGGCGGCGGCCGTCCGGTCTCGAGGTCGAGATCCTCGAGAAGGACACGCGCGCGACCGCGATCTCCTTCGGCCATCCCATCGACGTGACGCGTTCGCATCCCGATTTCGCGGCGCTGTCGGTGGCGCGCGTCTGGCTCGGCGAGCATCGCCTCGCGTCAGGTCGGCTCTACCAGCGCCTGCGCGAGATCCGCGGGCTGAACTACGGCGACTACGCGTACATCGAGGCATTTCCACGCGGCATGTTCCAGTTCTTCCCGGATCCGAACCGGGTGCGCCAGCAGCAGCTCTTCGAGATCTGGATTCGGCCCGTCGTGCCCGCGAACGCGCACATGTCGCTCAGGATCGCGCTGTACGAGCTGCAGAAGTTTATCGATCGAGGGCTGACCGCGACGGACTTCGAGACCACGCGCAATTACCTGATGAAAAACGTCTACGTGATGACCGCGCGGCAGGACCAGCAGCTCGGCTACGCGCTCGATTCGCGGTGGTACGGGATTCCCGAGTTCACGAAGTACATGCGCGACGGGCTGCAGAAGCTGACCGTCGCGGACGTGAACGCCGCCATCAAGCGGCATTTCTCGGCGAAGGATCTCTCCGTTGTCATCATCACGAAGGATGCCGCCGGGTTGAAGCAGGCGCTCGCGTCCGACGCGCCGTCGTCCATCAGATACGACGGCGAGAAGCCGAAGGATCTGCTGGAGGAGGACAAGGTGATCGGGGCGATGAAGCTGAACATCGCTCCGGAGAAGATTACCGTGACTCCGATTACCGAAGTGTTCGCAAAGTAATAGGACAGGGAGTATCCAGATGGCGCGGTTGTCGTCGACACGCGAAGCATCGCGGCGCCCCGTGAGCCGATAGAGTCCTACCGTTTTGCGGAGTAATTCCGTCGCTCAAGGCCGCTATAATCCGCAAGCACCCCGTTTGACCTTCACCCTGGGCGCTCGCCTCGGGCCGTATGAGATCGTTTCCGCCCTTGGCGCCGGCGGCATGGGCGAGGTGTATCGCGCCAGAGACACCAGACTGCGTCGCGACGTCGCGATCAAGATCCTGCCCGATGCCTTCGCGCTGGATCCCGAGCGCGTGGCGCGCTTCAAGCGCGAAGCACAAGTCCTTGCGTCGCTCAATCATCCGCATATCGCACAGATCTACGGCATCGAAGAGTCAGGGCCTGTTCGAGCCATTGTCATGGAGCTTGTCGGCGGCAGAACGCTGGCGGAGCTGATCGCCGGCGAGACGCGCACGAACCAGGTTCCTGGGAAAAGCCAAGGGCTCGGCCTTGCGGACACGCTTCCGATCGCGCGTCAGATCGCCGAGGCCCTGGTCGCGGCGCACGACCTCGGGATCATTCATCGCGACCTGAAGCCCGCCAACATCAAGATCACTGACGACGGGACCGTGAAGGTCCTGGACTTCGGCCTGGCAAAGCCGACGGGAGATGACGCGAATCGAGGCGGCACGAACGTCACCGATTCCCCAACCCTGACCTCGCCGGCAGCGACGGCGCTCGGCCTGATTCTCGGCACGGCCGCCTACATGGCGCCCGAGCAGGCAAAGGGTCAGCGTGTCGACAAACGCGCGGACGTCTGGGCCTTTGGCTGCGTGCTGTACGAGATGCTGAGCGGTCGCCGCGCCTTTGAGGGAGATGACGTGAGCGATACGCTCGCATCAGTCCTCAAGACTGACCCCGACTGGCGTGCGCTGCCCTCCGATCTGCCTGGCCCCATTCGGTTGCTCATCGAGCGCTCGCTCGTGAAGGATCGCCGGCGGCGCGTGGGTGACATCTCGACAGCCCTCTTTGTCCTGAACGAGGAGGCCGTGCTGGCGGCGCCGCCGCCGTCCATCCACCCCGACCGCTCCTCGCCGCGCGATCGGCTGGGTCGTTGCCAGTGCCGCCGTGTGCCTCGTCGCCGGCGCCGCGCTGGCGACCATCGGGTGGCGGACGTTCGGTCGCCTGGCGCCGCCTGCAGTGCAGCGCGTCTCGTTGTCCCTGCCGGCCGATCGCCCCGTCGTCTTCTTTTATTGGCCGAATCAGTCGCTCGCGATTTCGCCCGATGGCACGGAGGTCGCCTACGTCAGTGCGAACCCAGGTGCTCCGCCCGAGCGGAGCAGTCAGCTTCGAGTCCGTTCACTCGCCAGCCTCACGATCCGCGATCTGCCCGGGACGTTTCTCGCGCACAACCCCTTCTTTTCGCCAGACGGACAATCCCTCGCGTTTTTCACGAGGAACGGGGAACTCAAGAAGGTCGCGCTCTCCGGCGGCAATCCCGTGACGCTCGCTGACAAGATCAATAGCAGCCGATTTACATTCGGCGTGTGGCTCGCTTCAGGCACGATCGTCTTCGGTGGGGCAGGAACGGCCGGCTTGAAGCAGGTGCCGGCCGACGGTGGCTCGCCGACAACGCTCACCTCCGTCGACGTCGCTCAAGGAGAGCTCGGCCACTACCCGGCGTCCTATGCGCCCGAGGCGGGCGCGGTGGTCTTCACCACGGCGTTCAGTCAGCTCCGCAGTTCGCGGCTGGAGGCCGTGATCCTGCAGTCGGGCGAGCGTCGCGTGATCACCGAAAACGCCCGTGGCGGCAGGTATCTTTCGACAGGGCACCTCGCGTTCACGCGCGGCGACGCGGTGCTCGTCGCGCCGATCGACGTGAAACGCCTGACGCTCGTCGGACCTGCGGCGGCGCTCTCCGACGACGTCCGACGGGACGGTGCGAGCTCGGAAGGGACCGTCCTGCAGCTGACGGTGTCGTCGAACGGCACGCTCGCGTATGTCCCGAGAGCCGACGCCTCGGCGCGGGTGATGGGGCGTGTCGGCCGCGCCGGGGCATTCACGCCCTTCGGACTGGCCGCTGGTCCGAACCGGCGGCCACGCGTCTCGCCCGACGGTCAGCGTGTGGCGTTCGAATCGCCCCGGTCTGGTGGTGATGCGGCGTTCGAAGGCGCCGTGCACGTGCACGATCTCCGTCGCGGCACCGTGACCAGGCTGACGGAGGCCGGGGCCGAGTCGCAACCCGTGTGGCGGCCAGATGGCAGCGCCATTGCCGTCTACGCCAGACGCCCGGATGTGTCAGGCATCTACCTCAAGGACCTCGGCGGGCAGGAGCACCTCGTCTTTCGGAACGATGATGCTGGGGCCCCCTTCAATCCTGAATCATTTTCGCCCGACGGCGCGGTGCTCGCCTTCTCGCGCCAACAGGGCGGTCGGTACAGTATCTGGCTGCTGACACTCGGCGAGAAACCGGTGGCACGGCCGCTCACGAGCGCCACGGCCTCCGAATACAGTCCGAAGTTCTCGCCTGACGGCCGGTGGCTGGCCTACGTCGTCGACCAGCAAGAGCGATCGGAGGTGTACGTCCGCGGCTACCCCAGCGGCGAGCCGATCCCCGTGTCCGCCTCCGGCGGAGTGGGCCCGGTCTGGAGCCGCGACGGGAGGACCCTCTTCTACGAGAGTGCGCAGACGGGCGAGCGCACGTTGATGTCGGTTCCGGTGCCGGTGGACGGCGGTACGCTGAAACTGGGCACGGCCTCACGCGTGGTGAGCCTCGCACCGGCCGGTGGGGCCGAGTATGGTCAGAGCGCCTATTCGGGTCCGCAGTACAGACGTGTTTCCGGACGGCGACTTCGTGATGCTGCGCGGTCCCGGCCCCGGGAGCGCTCGCGAGATCGTCCTCGTGCAGCACTGGTTCGAGGAGATCAAGCGGATGCTGCCGGCGCGTTGAGCAGAGCGACTATCTCGGTTCGGCCCGAGCGCGAGGCAAAGAGGCGCGCGCATCAAGGGCGCCGCTTCAGGCTGACCGACAAATAGCAGCGTTGGCAACAATCTCGCAATACGCCTCGCGCCTTCGGCGTGTTGGGAGACGGTGGCCGGGCTGCGGACAGGAAATCGACGGGATTTTTCGCGGCAGGGCGCTCACGGACCACGCAGACGCAACGAAATGCTGGAAGGGGGGCACGGAATGTCGTGGTCTCAGAAGAGAGTGATGGCCGTGTGCCTTGTCGCCTGGCTTGGGGTCGGGCTCGAGGACGCGTGGGCGCAGGACAAAGCCAAGGAACCGCCGAAGCTGGGATGGTCCAACAGCACGGATCTCAGCCTCGTCGTCACCGCCGGCAACTCGGCCGCCCAGACCTGGGGATTTGCCGACGAGCTGCGGCATGTGTGGACGAACGCCCGCTTCGAGCTCGAAGGAAAGGTCGTTCGCTCCAACACGTCAGACGACCGCTTCTTCATGGTCGGGCCCGGCCTCGAGTTCCCGGTCGGAGGCGCGCCAGCCAACCCGCCGACTTCGCTCATCAAGCCTGACCCGACCCCGGATGTCGCCAATTACCTCATCGGCGGAAGCTACGAACGGAACATCACCCCGCGATTCTTCTGGAAGGCGGGCGCGAGCTGGGACCGCAACGACGATGCCGGCATCTTGAACCGCTACATCGTGCATGCCAGTGTCGGGAACAAGTGGGTGGACACCGAGCGGCGGCGTTTCACCACCAGCTACGGCTTCAGCTTCAACGATCGCGAAGAGGAGGCGCCCGATCCGGAGAAGGACCGCCGCTTTACCGGCGGCCGTCTCGGCTGGGACTACATGGAGCGCTTCAACGCGGGAACCACGTTCGACCACAAGTTCGCAACGAACGTCAATCTCTCCGATCCCGCCGACTACTCGATCAGCACCACCAGCGCGCTGACGGTATCGGTCGCCAGCCACGTCTCGCTCAAGGTCAGTCTTCAGTGGCTGTATGAGAACGAGCCGGCGCTCGAGTCCGACCTTGACGTCATCGCCTTCGTCGAGGTGATCGACCCGGATGGGATCCCGGGCTCGGGCGACGAGTTCTTCCGGACGTTGTCGTCCGGCGGGTCAAAGCTGGTGCTCGGCTCCGCGGACGCGCGGAAGGACAAGCTGGATACCGTCTTCCGGACGGCGCTTGTCATCAAGTTCTAACGAGGCCCTGCCGCAGACCGGACGGAGGTTCTACGCCGCTGGATGCGGATTCAACCCTGCCGGCGCCACGATCGCCATCAGCAGCTCGAGGTCTCGAGGTCACGGTTTCGTGCGTCTCATCGCCTGCCTTCCGGCGCCGGCCGGAGTAGAATCGTGGCCGCTCACAAGCCAGTCGTTCAACCATCCCGGGAGCCACCATGTCGCTCAATGCGGGAACGCGGCTCGGGCCGTACAGATCAGCCGGCCGATCGGATCGGGCGGAATGGGCGACGTCTACCGGGCGCGTGACACGCGCCTCGGCCGCGATGTCGCCGTCAAGGTGCTGCCGCCCGCGATGGCCGGGGATCCCGATCGCCAGGCGCGGTTCGAGCGCGAAGCGCGCGTCGTCGCCTCGCTGAGCCACCCGCATATCTGCGCGATCTACGACGTCGGACGGCAGCCGGATGCCGCCGGACGGCCGATCGAGTTCCTCGTCATGGAGCTGCTCGACGGCGAGACGCTGGCCGCCCGGCTCGCGCGACGCGGCGGCCGCTCCGGCGCGCGCGTGGGTTCGGCGGGCGCGACCCCGACACCGCGGGCGATCTCCTCGTCCTCTTCAGCGACGGGAACCGATGCGCGACCAGGCGGGACCGGTGGCGGCCGGGCGCTTCCCCTCGACGAGACACTGCGAATCGCGACCGAGCTGGCCGAGGCGCTCGCCGCCGCGCATCGGGCCGGCATCGTCCATCGGGATCTGAAACCGGCGAACGTCATGCTCACCAGGACCGGCGTGAAGGTCCTGGACTTCGGGCTCGCCAAGCTGCACGAGCCGTCGGCGGCGGCGCGCCTGGACTACGCGACGGCGACGGCGCCGCTCACGGACGTGGGTGTCGTGATGGGCACGATGCCCTACATGGCGCCGGAGCAGGTGCAAGGGCACGACGTGGATGCGCGCGCCGATCTGTTCGCGTTCGGCGCCATCCTGCACGAGCTGGCGACCGGCGAGCGCGCCTTCGCCGCAGACAGCCAGGCCGGGCTGATTGCGGCGCTGCTGGACCAGCACCCGCGTCCGATTTCGACGATCGTGCCGTCCGCGCCCCGTTCGCTCGAACGGGTCGTGCAGCGCTGCCTCGAGAAGGACCGCGACGACCGCTGGCAGAGCGCGCAGGACCTCGCCGCGGAGCTGAAGTGGATCGATCAGAGCCTCCATCAGCCCGAGTCGGGTGGGGCTCCGGTGCTCGCTCCGGCGGCGTCGCGGCGATGGATGTTCACGGCCGCCGGCCTCGCGCTCGCGGCCGCGGTCTTTCTCACGCTTTTCCTGGTCGACCGCTTTGCCAGGCGCGAGGCTCCCGCGACCGCCGCGCCGCCGATTCATTCGCGGGTGCGGCTGCCAGAGGGCGTCCTCCTCGCGGGATGGGGATCCCCTGTCATCGCGTTGTCGCCGGACGGCCGGCTCCTTGCCTTCGTCGGAATGAAAAATGGTGTCCCGAAGCTGTTCGTTCACCGCCTCGATCGGGATCAGACCATCGAGGTTCCCGACAGCACCGAGGCAGAGGGCCCCTTCTTCTCTCCCGACGCGCAATGGATCGCCTTCGCGGTCGGCGTGTCGTCGCGCTCGGGCATGAAAGGAGAGCTCAAGAAGTATTCGCTCGCGACCGGCCTCACCCAGTCAATCACCGAGACTGCCGATTTCTTTGGCGGCACCTGGCGTGCCGACGGCACGATCTTTTTCATGGGAAGGAACGGCGAGCACCTGCGAAAGGTGCGCGCGGAAGGCGGCAGGCATGAGCCCGCACTCGCCGCGGTTCGGCCGACTGGCCGCAAGGTCGGAAACTACGGGTACCGGCCGACCCTGCTGCCCGGCGGCCGGATCCTGGTAAACGTCGAAGCGGACGACGGGGAGCCTCGGCCGGCGATTGTGAACCTGGACAACGGGGACATCTCGGTGCTCGAGATTGTCAGCCCTAGTACCATCTACATCGCAAGCGGACATCTTCTCTACATGCGGATGGACGGAACGATGATGGCGGTCCCGTTCGACGCGAAGAGCGGGACCGTCGCCGGAGCCGAGGTGGCCGTCATCAGTGGGACGAGCGTCGTTGGCAACTGGGAGCCGGCAGTGGCTGTCTCCGATTCTGGCGTCCTCGCGTACTCGACCGGTCCTGTGACCGGCAGCAGCTGGACCAGTTCCCGCCTCGTGCGCATTGCCAACGGCGCCACCAGCCCGCTGCCGTTCGACGCCGAGTACTTCCGCGACGTGAAAGTGTCCGACGATGGAAACCTCGTGGCGACCACCACGACGGATGACTCTCTGTGGATCTACGACCTGCGGCGGCAGACGAGGAGCAAACTTCCGGACGGAGAAGTGCGCCATCGGGCGTTGCCCGCGTGGAGCCCGGACAGCAGCCGCATCGTCTTCGTCGCGCCGATGGCGGGGTGGCCGCTCTACGTGCAGAGGGTAGATGGCGTCTCCCTTCCGGAGATGATCTTCCGTCTTCCGGATGAGAAGGGCGCTGGCGCGTTCACGCCGGACGGTCTGTTCTATGTGTTCACGCACCTCAGATCAGGAACCACGGCCGGTTCCCAGCTGTTCCGCATCCCGCTTGCCGGCAATCAGCAGGCCGAGCGTCTGACGAAATCCACGGCCGCGGAATCGAGGCCGGCGTTCTCGCCCGACGGCAAGTGGCTGGCGTACGCCGCGAGTGACACCGGCAGGTTCGAAGTGTTCCTGCAGCCGTATCCCGAGCTCGATCGCCGGCTGCAGGTGTCGGTCTCAGGGGGCTCGGTGCCGCGATGGTCGGCGGATAGCGGCACGCTCTTCTACAGCAACGGGCCGCGTCTGCTTGCCGTGGCGATCTCGGGAACGGGCGCGAACGTAACGGTCGGTCAACCGCGGGAGGTCATGAACATGCCGGGCATCCGCAGCGTGCAGCCGGCGCCCGACGGGTCGTTCATCGCCCTGCAGACGCGGACCGACGTCGGTACCGTCACCGAGCTCCGGCTCGTCGTCAACTGGTTCGACGAGTTGAGGCGGATCGCGCCGGCGAAGTAAGCGATCTTCAGGGGCGCCGAATCGGTCGATAGTCGTCACCTTTGAGGCGCGCGATTGCACATCCGGATGAGAGAGGACTGGAGCGTCGATGCCACGACCGCATCGCGGAGCGAGTGCAGCTCGGGAACGATCCGCAATTCGACGTCGCGGGCGAGCAGCGCGCCGATGGCGCCTTCAATCACGTCTACCCGCACCGGCCGCACCGTCAGCGGGCTCACGAAGTACCCAGCGCACTCGGAATCTCTGCTACTCCGCGCCTCCCCACGTGTCCCGGGTGTACGCGTAGGTGACTTCATCCTCGCCAGGCAGCGGAACGCCGCCGGTACTCGCGTACAATCGCGTCGCCGGAATGTTCGACCGGCCTGTTGGCACCCACATCTTCATGACATCAGCCGTCCGGCAAATGGCCTTGAGCGCCGCGATCATCCGCGTGCCGACGCCGCGACGCCGGTGAGATTCGGCGACTCCGATCTCGTAGAAGAACATCATCTGCTGATCGCGATCCACCCGGTCCAACAGATACGCGACGATGTACCCGACAGGAATGCCGTCGTCGGTTGCCACGATCAGCACGTTCTCGAGCCGCGACAGGAACTTCCTCAAGTATTCGGGCGATGGGGTGGGGTATCCATCGGGTCCTTTGAGGCGTGCGATGGTGTCGACGCCGGTGGCGTACTCCTCAGGTCCAAGTCGACGAATGTCCACGAGTGGCTCCTCTCCGACGGTCGCGGTCGATCAAGCGTCGGTCAGCGCCGTCAACCGCCTCCCGTCTACAATTCGGCGAATGTACTCCCGACAGGAACTGGCAGACGGTTTCCGACGGCTTGGAGTTCGGCCTGGGCACTGCGTCATGCTGCACGCGTCCGTCCGTGCGGTCGGCGTGGTCGCGGGCGGTCCTGATCAAATCCATCTTGCGCTCAAGGACGCGCTGACTCCTGATGGCGCGCTAATCATGTACGCGAGTTGTCCGGCCCACACGGATGAAATCGGGCGCGGGAATCTCACGCCCGGCGAAGAACGCGAGCTGCTCGAGAAATTGCCCGCCTTCGACCCCTTCGTTGCGAGGTCCCAGCGTGAGAACGGCACCCTGGTCGAGTTCCTGCGGACGTATCCGGGTTCAATCGTGAACAAGCACGTCGCCCGGTTTGTGGTGTGGGGAAAGCGCGCCCGCCAGCTCCTGACGCCGCAGCCATGGAATTATGCCTTCGGATCGGGATCGCTTCTCGACCGGTTCGTTGCCGACGATGGCCAGATCCTCCTGCTCGGATGCGACCACGATAACGTGACGTTCTTGCATTATGTCGAGCACATCATCGACGTCCCTGACAAGCGTGTGGCCAGGTTCAAGGTGCCGGTCGACGAGCACGGCATGCGCGTGTGGCGGGAGATGGAGGAATTCGGACACGTACTTGGCGCAGACGGGGAATTCAGGCGGCCTGGTTGGCGATGCCCGGGCCTTCGTTCTAAGTTCTCGTGGCCTGGGGGACTTCTCATTACCTGTGATGCAGGTCATCGCTGCTGATGCGGGCGCCGCGTCGAGGCTCTTGAGCGCGTAGTCACGAGAAGCCCCGAGCTCGATCGAGGATGCGGAAGACGGTCGACTTCCGGCTGAAGGCGGAAGGAAACCGTGTGTTCTGCCCCTACGACGCTGTACGCTGGCACCAACCCAACGACCGCACATTCCGTCCAACCCACATGCTGACCGACCTTCGCGACGCCTTCCGTGCCCTTCGCGCCTTCCCCGTGGTCACGACCGTCGCGGTGCTGTCGCTGGCACTGGGGATCGGCGCCAATACCGCCATTTTCTCGATCGTGAACAGCCTGGTGCTGAGGTCGCTGCCGGTGGCCGAGCCGGACCGGCTCGTGCAGATCGCGATTGGCGAGCGCCAGACCTACATGACGAATCCGCAATGGGAGCAGATTCGCGACCGGCCCGAGCTGTTCGACAGCGTGTTCGTCTGGTCGAATGCCCGGTTCGATCTCGCGAGCGGTGGTCAGACCGAGTACGTCAACGGCCTGTGGGTGAGCGGTCGCTTCTTCGAGGGCCTTCGGGTCCCGGCGATTCTGGGGCGCACGTTCTCGCCGGAAGACGATCGCCGCGGCGGCGGTCCCGACGGTCCCGTTGCCGTGATCAGCTACGCCTTCTGGCAGCGCCGCTATGCCGGCGCCGCGGACGCGGTCGGGAAAGCGGTCTCGCTGGAGCGCGTGTCGTTCACGATCGTCGGCGTCACGCCGCCGGACTTCACCGGCGTCGAGCCCGGGCGCGCCTTCGACGTGGCCGTGCCGCTCGGTACCGAGCCGTTGATTCGAGGCCGGGACACCGCCCTCGATCGCCGGTCGACGTGGTGGCTGCAGATGGTCGCCCGATTGAAACCGGCGCAGAGCCTCGAGGCTGCGCAGGCAGGGCTGCGCGGCGTGCAGCCGCAAATCCGTGAGGCGACGCTGCCGCCGAACTATCGCCCGGAGAACGCGGACCGCTATCTCGCGGACGGCTTCACCTTGAAGCCGGCGGCAACCGGTCCGTCGGGACTGCGGGCTCGCTACCAGCGGCCGCTCGTCGCCATCCTCATCGTCGTCTCGCTGGTGCTGCTGATCGCGTGCGCCAACATCGCCAACCTGCTGCTCGCGCGCGCGGCGGCGCGGCGTCACGAGCTCAGCGTCCGCCTTGCCCTCGGCGCGTCGCGCTGGCGGCTCGCACGACAACTGCTGATGGAGAGTCTGCTGTTGTCCGGCGCGGGCGCGGCCGTCGGGCTCCTGTTCGCGCTCTGGGGCAGCCAGGTCCTGGTCGGGCAGCTGTCGACGGCCACCAGCACGGTGTACCTGAATCTGTCGCTCGACTGGCGTGTGCTTGCATTCACACTCACGGTCGCGGTCTTGACGGCGGTGCTCTTCGGCACCGCGCCCGCCCTGCGCGCGGCCGGCGTCGAGCCGAACGAGGGCTTGAAGGAACACGGCCGCGCGATCGCCGGCGAACCGCGCTTCGGGCTCGGCAGCCTGCTCGTCGCCGGGCAGGTCGCCCTGTCGCTGGTGCTCATCGTCGCCGCGGGACTCTTCGTCCGCACGTTCGTGTCGCTGACACACACCACGCTGGGATTCGATGCCGATCGCGTTCTCGTCGTGGACATGAACGCACGGCGCAGCAGCGTGCCGCCGGAGCAGCGCGCGGCGCTGTACGAACGGACCCGGCAGGCGGTGCTGGCGCTCCCCGGCGTCGAGGCGGCGGGGACCGCCACGATGACGCCGGTCAGCGGCAGCATGTGGAACACGCACCTCGAGAACCCCGAGGGCCTGTCGCTGCCGCCGAACGAACGCGAGTCGTACGTCAACCTGATCTCACCGGGATGGATGACCACCTACGGGACCAGATTGATCGCCGGACGTGATTTCACGGACGCGGATCGGCAGGGCACGCCGCACGTGCTCCTCGTCAACGAGACCTTTGCGAAGAAATTCTTTCCAGGCCGCAGCCCGATCGGCCAGCGCGTTCGCGAGGTCGGCGATCCGGTGCGGAAGCCGCCCGAGCGCGAGATCGTCGGCGTCGTCGGCGATGCCGTATACGCCTCGCTCCGCCAGGCCGTGCCGCCGACGATGTATCAGGCGCTGGCGCAGGACGAGAACCCGGGCTCGTCGATGACGCTGCACGTGCGCGCCGCGACCGGTTCGCCAGTTCTGCTGACGCGCAGCATCGCGGACACGATCGGCCAGCTCGACAAGGACATCGCGCTGACGTTCCGGCCGCTCACGAGCCATGTCGAATCCAGCAGCAATCAGGAACGCGTCGTCGCGATGTTGTCCGGGTTCTTCGGCGTGCTCGCGCTGCTGCTCGCGGCGGTCGGGCTCTACGGAATGATGTTGGTACTCGGTCAGCCGGCGCCGTTCCGAGATCGGCATCCGCATGGCGCTCGGCGCCGCGCCGTCCGGGGTCATCGCACTCGTGCTGCGCCGGGCCGCCGTGCTGATCATCGGCGGCATCGTCGCCGGCGGCGGCATCGCGTTGTGGGCGGCGAAGTTCGTCAGTCCGCTGCTCTTCGGATTGCAGCCGCGCGATCCCGTCACGCTTGCGGCGGCGACGCTCGTGCTCACGGTCATCGGTGCGGTTGCCGGGTGGGTGCCGGCACGCCGTGCCGCGCGGATCGATCCGGCACGGGTGTTAAGAGAGGGTTAGGCGTCGGTTCAGGGGTTCAAGAGTTCAATGGTTCATGGGTTCGGGTTCAGGGGTTCACAGGTTCGGTTCACGGGTTCGATGCGAAGCACAGTTCGTAGCAGAGCACGTCCTGCAGCACGCCTGGCGCGAGATTCGGGAATTCGACCTGTTGGGTCCAGTTGGTATCGCGTACGAAGCCGCACTTCTCGAGAATGCGCCAGGATTTCTGGTGCTCCGGGTGGCACTGCGCGATGAGCCGTTTCACGCCGATCTGTGGCGCGATCTGGACCATGGCCGTGAGCGCCTCGGTCGCGTAGCCTTTGCCCCACGCATCCTTCGCCAGCACATAGCCAGTGACGGCACCGTCTGCGCCAGCGAACGCCAGTCCGGTACCGCCAAGCAGCTGCCCGTCGTCGCGTGACCGGATCAAGTACGGGCCGGCCGGCCAGTCCTCCCAGGACTGGGCGCTGAACATCAAGAACTCCTCTGTTTCGGCGATCGATTGATGGCGGCGCCATGAGAGATAGCGGGTCACTTCCGGATCGCTGGCGTAGCGGTGAAAGATCGATTCAGCGTCGCCAGCTTCGGGACGGCTGAGGACGAGCCTCGCGGTCAGTATCTCCAGAGGTGCTTGCATGGCCAAGTAGCAAGGAACAAGTAACAAGTACCACGGAATGAGTGAACGCTCGATCGGGCGCACGACGAGGCTCTTTTCGTCAGGAGCCGGTGACAGTTCGAGAGCGAGCCAGAACACGCCCGCGGTCAGGCGGGTCGTCCTTGATGCCTGCTGTGGATCGACTCGCGCGTGTGACTCATCTCGACGACGTAGACGTTAATCGGTCCGACGCCCTTTACATCGATCTCACCCGTTCCTAACGTCGGGATATAGCCTCGGACAAGTTCGTTGGTGCGATCGGAGAGAAGAATGCGGCCCGGTGGAGCATTGGCTTCGAGCCGTTGCGCCAGGTTCACCGGTGCGCCGACGACTGTATATGACAAGCGTTGCGCCGATCCCATGTTGCCGACGATTACGTGCCCCGTGTTTATGCCGATCCGTATCTGAATGGGCGGTTGATCCTCTCGCCGCCACGACTCGTTCAGCTCTTCAACCCGTGCCTGCATGTCGATGGCCGTTCGGACAGCGCGGAGCGCATGGTCAGGCTGAAGATCCGGATGGCCATAGAACGCCATCAAACCATCACCGATGAACTTGTCGACTGTACCATCGTGACGAAACACCGCGCCAACCATCGCGTCGAAGTAAGTGTTGAGAAAACGCTGCACTTGTTCCGCGCTCATGGTTCTGCTGCGGCCAGTGAACCCTCGGATGTCACTGAAGAGAATCGTGAGCTCCTTCTCCTCACCCGTTGAGGTCACCAGCGCCGGATTGTCAATGATGCGCTCGACGAGCTTGGGGGGGAAGTAGGCCTCGAAGGACCTGCGGAGCACCGCTCGCTGCTTCTCCTCCACGATGTACCGATACGCCAGAATCGAGCCGGCGGCGAGGGTTAGCACTAGCGGCGGCCGTACTATGTTCAGTAAGAGCCCTTGCCAGAGGAAGGCGGTCGCCGCGCCTGCGACGTACATAACGCCGACGGTCAGCGCTGCGGCTGTGAACCAGCGGGCACTCACCGCCACTGCCATGGCGACGAGAATTGCCGCGAGGAGAAGTTCCAGCGCGAACATACGAAGGCCCGTGACCTCGCGCATGAACGTCCCCGTCAGAATCGTGTGCATTGCATTTGCGTGCACAGCTGCTAGTGGAAGCCGCGAGTCCGTGGGTGCGGGGCCGACGTCCGCAGAGCCCGTGGTCGTCTCCGACACGACGACGACTTTGCCGTTCAGCTCGTCACGCCAGCGATCCAGTTCGTCCCGGCTTTCAGCCGCGCGCCAGACGTCCGCAAAGCTGTAGTGCTTCATGCTTTCCCACGGACCGATGAAGTTGATGATCATCCGTCCTTGCCCATCAATGGGGATGACGATATCGGAAGGCGTTGTGGCGCCTTTACGGCGAACGTTCTTGAGGGTGACCGCGCGGCCTGGCTCGAGAACGATCTCCGACGGGTCGACGTGCAGGTAATCGCAGATGGCCCGGAACGCCAGGCTGGGGAAAAATCCATCGCCGAAGCGCGCGAGCAGCATGACACGCCGGTAGACGCCATCAGGGTCAGGCTCCACGTTGAGGAACCCGAGGCCCCGCGATCGAGAGGCCAGCTCGGGAAACGTCAGCAACGGAGCGACAAGGGCCGGAACAGATGCTGGATCCCCTTCGACCCGGATACGCCACTTCGTCCGATCAAGGTATGCCTGATCCTGCGCCGCCACCGGCCCGGGTGAACCTGCCTCGCCCCAGCGGAACGCCGCCCCGAAATAGATCGTCCCCGCTTGCGCCGTCGCGCCGACGAGCGCTGCGTCTTCAGCGATGCCAGTGGGCGCCGCAAAGATAAAATCGAATACCTGCGCGACAACGCCCATATGCGTCAGGTTCCGCACCACATCAGCGAAGTGCGAGCGATTCAAATAAGACGCCGCGAGCGCGCGGACGCTCGAATCATTCAGGTCGACGTGGACAATCGTGTCGTCGTATGCCGGCGTCAGACGCGGATGTGCCGTTCGCAGGTGGAAGAGGCGGTCAAGAGTACGCGCGTTCCAGGTCTCGAAAACGCCGGGCGCGGCCCAAAAACAGAGGTGACCGGCAAGCAATGAACCTGCGACCAGGCTGACGATCACGCCAGCGTGACGTCGGTCACTGATGGTCAATGGTGAGCGTCTTGCTGTAAAAATCCACTGCCCGCACTTCGATGGCAACGTCCGCAACATCAATCGTAGGGCCGGTGCGCGTGCGGCCCGCGATCGCGAGCGGTCGCTCCGCCGCCGTCTGAAGCGGCTGATGCCGGCGCTTCAGCTCACGCACTTCCGCGACGATTGCGCGCACCAGAGGCGGCTGCCCAGCCGAGTCGGCGGCTTTGTACGCCGTGAGCAGGTCTTCGAGCTTCTGCAGGCGTTGCGCGGATGCAAGGATGTGCAGGGTTTCCGTCCCCGTTTGGTCGTCGAGTCGCAACCGACTTGATTCGGACGGAACGTAGTACGCGCCACCAGCCCCGTAACCGGTGTCGAACTGCGACAGCGATTTCGGGAAGAGCATCGTGACGTCACCGCGCGAGTCGTGGAGCAGCACGTAGACATAGCACTTCACAACCGGACTCACGAACAACTGGAGTTCGTCCCCGGCGTGGAGGGCGGCGTCCGCAGTGAGCGACGCAAAGCTCCGCGCGCTGGGCGGCCCCGTCCAGGCGCCGACCGCCCACCGAAAGTGAACATTCTGCGTCTGGGCGTGAGCGCCGCTGATGGCGCGCAAAGAAGTGACAAGCAGGAGGAGAGCGACTGCGACCACCGTTCCGAAGAGGCGTGCTTTGGAGGTGCAAATCATCGCCGAATGCGAGCCATACAGTACGTCAACCACGGGCAGCAACTCGAACCGTTCTCGCAGACCAACCTGGTCGTTGACCGAAGCCGGCGCTTAGATTACACTGTTCCGCCTTACTTCAGTTCATCAATAGTCTACAGTGCGCGACCTCGCGGTGCTTCATTGCGGAGCTGCGGACCGTTGCGCTGCCAGTGGGGCGCGGGGTACTCGCCCCGCAACGACGTGCCCGTCGCAGGTCGACTTCGATCGGCATTGAGGCGGTGAACGGTAGTTCCGAGAGTTGCTGTGTGCGGCGTCCCCGGCGATTTGCAGGGTGAACCGACGGGACCCGCGTTCTCGATCTGTGGTGAGCACATGAAGCTAAGTACCTGTGATATTCCGGGCGGCGGTGGCGGCATTCGTGATTTTTTCTGCCGTCCCGTGTTCTGCGGCCATCTTCACGATGTTCTCATTCGACGACGCCACCGTCATCTGGGATGGCACTCAAGACGTGCGAACATCCAACAACTACGTCACACCTACCAAAACCGACCTGTATGCGAATCTGGGGATCGCCCATCCTGCACGACTCGTCATATCGTTCGACTTTCGTGGGGAAAAACCCTCCCCCGAACTTGCCGACCCGTCGATGGCTATTTTCAACGTCCTGCTCGTCCTGTCAGTCTCACCCGGGCTGTGCACCGCCGAAGACTGTCGTACGGCTCGACAGGTGATTACGGAGAGGAGCGGCTTGCGCCTTCCGGATGGATTCAGCTCGACAGAGGAACCGAATTTAGATAGTCCAATCATTCCTTTCCACGCGTGGATGCAGGGCGATTCCCGTTACAGCTTCCTACCACGATCGAGTGTTCTTCCGCCTCTCGGCAGGAGATCAGAGCCGCCTCCGCGACGTGCTTTCCCGATACGGAGCACAAAATCTTCACGTTGGCTTGGCTGCAGACACCAAATTCGACGGACAGGGGGGAGCATTTTCGGCAAGCCCACCTTTCAAGTAACTGCTGGACCAGGTGCCGTTTCGGACGCCAGCACGGCTGACTACGATGGCGATGGGAAGACCGACCTGGGCGTGTGGCGAGCCGCGACTGGTACGTGGTACATGACGCGGAGTGTCGACGGCACGGCGACAACCCGCCAATGGGGCTCGGCCTCTTACGCGGACGTCCCGGTCCCCGGTGATTACGACGGCGACGGAAAGACCGACGTCGCCGTGTGGCGCTCCTCGACCGGCGTGTGGTACGTCAGCCGGAGTTCCGATGGCACAGTGCTCATTCAGCAATGGGGCCCCGGGTACGCGCCTTACGCGGACGTCCCGGTCCCCGGTGATTACGACGGCGACGGGAAGACCGACGTCGCCGTGTGGCGCTCCTCGACCGGCGTCTGGTACGTGATCCGAAGTTCCGATGGCGCTCCGATCGTCCGGCAATGGGGTGTGGGGTACGCCCCCTACAATGACGTTCCCGTACCCGGGGATTATGACGGGGACGGAAAAACTGACGTGGCCGTGTGGCGCTCCTCGACCGGCGTGTGGTACGTCAGCCGGAGTTCCGATGGCACGGTGCTCGTCCGGCAATGGGGTGTGGGGTACGCCCCCTACAATGACGTTCCCGTACCCGGGGATTATGACGGGGACGGAAAAACTGATGTGGCCGTGTGGCGCTCCTCGACCGGCGTGTGGTACGTCAGCCGGAGTTCCGATGGCACAGTGCTCGTTCAGCAATGGGGCGCCGGGTACGCGCCTTACGAGGACGTCCCGGTCCCCGGCGATTACGACGGCGACGGCAAGCTCGATTTCGCCGTATGGCGACCCTCCATCGGCGTCTGGTTTGTCATACGCAGCTCGAACGGCAGCGCCTTCGCGCAACAGTGGGGTGCGGGGTACGCGCCCCACAACGACGTGCCCGTCGCGGGTCGACTTCTATCGGCATTGAGGCGGTGAACGGCAGTTTCCGAGAGGACTGGATGTGAACACTCGCGGCCGGCTTCGGCAAGACTTACCAGCGTTCGCTGTGCTCCGCGTCGTAGCCACGACTCTTCTCTTTACGGCGTTCACTTCAGCGCATCTGACCGCGCAGACAGAGCGATCGCTGGAAGCGCGCCGGCTTCAGCAGCAAGCCGCCGAGCTCAGGGCAAAAGGCAATCATCGTGACGCGGTTGCTCTCTTGCGCGACGCCGCCAGCCTGCTCGCACAGGAATTCGGTCCGGAGGCGGGAGTCGTAGGAGATGCAACGAATCTGGTCGGCGCGGCGTTGTTTCAGGCTGGCATGTATCCCGAAGCCGCGGCGGAATTCGAGCGCGCGCTGTCCATCCGTCGGAAAGCCGTTGCACAGACGCTGAACAACCTCGCGAACGCCGTCCGCGGTCACGGTGACGTCGTACGCGCCGAGCAACTGCTTCTCGAGGGTCTTGCCCTGCAGGAGCAGCTGCGCGGTCCAGGGGACATCGAGGTGGCGAAGTTATCGACCAATCTCGCCAGCCTGTACGACCAGCGTGGCGATTTTGCCCGGGCGGAGCCGATGTATCAGCGTGCGTTGAAGATCGTGCAGACGCGCAATCTTCGGTCGGACGATTCCTTCCTCGCTGTCCTACTCACGAACCTCGGGCTGCTCTATCAGAATCGCGGCGACCTCGATGCAGCCCGTCCACTGCTGGAGCAAGCGCTGCAGCTCCGGGAGACACTCCTCTCGGGTCAACCCGATCACCCGCAGATTGCGACCGCTGCGATCAATCTCGCTTCGAATTACCAGGAGAGCGGCAAGCTGGAGGCCGCAGAGTCGCTGTACAAACGCGCGTTCGACATTTTCGCGAGGCGGTCCGAGCTCGACACGCGCCCGGTCTCAACCCTGTCCGTGAATCTTGCGATGGTGCATCTGCTTCGCGGCGAGTACGACCGTGCCGAGCCGCTGTATCAGCGCAGCCTGGCAATTCGAGAAAAGCTGCTCGGAGCAACGCATCCGGACACCGGCGCCGCGCAAGAACGCCTTGCGGTGTTCTACCAGGTCGTGGGGCGCCGAGCGGACGCTCTCGCCGCGCTCCGCCGTTCGGCCGAGGTCGTGGAGCACAACCTGGCGTTGACGCTGGCAGCAGGATCGGAGCAGCAGAAGATCAGCTACATGGACACCGTGCAGGAGAATACGGACATCCTGCTCTCCATGCGGGAGCAACTTGGCGCGGGGGAGTTCGACGAGCTCGCGATTGCCACGGTGATCCAGCGGAAGGGGCGCGTTCTGGACGCGCTGGTAGACCTCACGGCTCGGCTGCGACAAAGCATCGCAGCTGAAGATCAGGCCACCTTCGACGAGCTTTCGAAGGCTCGCACTGAACTCGCGAATCTGGTGGGCGCCGGAATTCCAGCTGCTGCGACGGACCATGCCGAACGCGTGGAGCGCCTTCGGATACAAATCGACACACTCGAGCAGAGGCTGTCCCGCACCAGCGCGCAAATGCGCGGAGAGGTCAGACCAGTCACTATCAGCGACGTCCTCTCCGCGCTCCCCGCAGGCACTGCGCTCGTCGAATTCGTCAAGTACCGACCGTTCGATCCGCGAGCCGTGGGCCGCTTCAAGCGTTTCGGTCAACCGCGGTACGCCGCATTCGTGCTTCGCGCGGGCAGGCAAACGTGGGTCGAATTGGGCGCGGCGGAAGACATCGAGACAAGCCTCACGGCCTGGCGCACCGCCCTTCGATCGCCGCGGGACAGCTCCGTCCGGGAAAAAGGACGCGCAGTCTACCAGCGCCTCATGGCGCCACTCGAAAAGCTCGTCCCCGACACCACCCAGTTGTTCATAGTGCCGGACGACGTATTGAACCTGCTTCCGTTCTCGGCATTGACCACAACGGACGACGCATATCTCATCGAATCGCGCGCCGTGACGTACCTCGCATCGAGTCGGGATGTTCTCCGGTTTGCGAAAGGTCCTGGCGCTCGGGAGCCCGCGTTGATCGTTGCAGCGCCTGATTTCGGGCCCGCCCGACGACCGACCGCCTCTCCTGGTCCGTCGTTCGCGCCACTTCCAGGCGCTGCCCGCGAAGGCAAGAGCATCGCTCAGCACCTTCCCGGAGCACGCCTCATCGAAGGGCGTGCCGCGACTGAGTCTCTCGTGAAAAGCGTACACGGTCCCGTCGTGTTGCACTTCGCCACTCACGCGTTCTTCGTTGCCGCAACCCCGGCATCACCCAGCGGCGATGCCGGCTCCGCGCGTGGGCTGAATGTGGTTGAACGGGTCAGAATCGAGCCCACGCCGTTACTGCGGGCAGGAATCGCACTCGCTGGAGCAGGGAGTGTGGCCGAAACGGGTGAGGATGGAGTCCTGACCGCATTGGAAGCCGCTAGCCTGGATCTGCGCGGTACAAAGCTGGTTGTGCTGTCCGCCTGTGAATCCGGGCTTGGCGAAATCCGAGCGGGAGACGGCGTTCACGGATTTCGTCGGGCGCTGACGCTGGCCGGGGCGGAAAGTCAGGTCGTTACCTTATGGCGTGTGGACGATCACACCACTGCGGACCTGATGACGCACTTCTATCGCGCGCTCCGGAATGGCGCCAGTCGCCAGGCCGCCCTGCGCGACGCCCAGCTCGCCATCTTCCGCGATGCGGCCCGTTCGCATCCGTTCTATTGGGCGGCGTTTGCTGCTGCCGGCGAGGTTTCACCTATCGTTTCCCCCACCCATTAGGACGGCTTCCGCTCTCGGCGGCGCCGCCGCCACGACTCGTGCACGTCACGCCCGCCCGCTGGCCGCCGAGCTAGCCGCCGCATTCGCAAATTGAAGAGCTGATCAGTCCCGATCCGGATCGCAATCGGGATGGGGATCGGGATCCGGATGGGATTCAGGATCAAGGGTCAAGGATGAGGATTTCATGATAAGAGGAATGTCCTTGACGCCCGTGCCCCATTGTCGACAATGACGCGCATGCGCGATCGCGTATATGCGACTCTCGTTCTCGCAGTCGGCGCCGGCGCGATCTCGTGGATCGCCATCGCGCAGAGTCAGGCATCGCGCCCCACGCGATCCCGTGGAGATGCCGAAGCGGTGCTCGCGCCGGTAACGGTCGAGGCTCAGCCGCTGGCGGCCAATATCGAGCGGCTCGTCGAGGCGCTCGAGTATCTCGGCGCGCCGGTGCCGGCCGATCTGCGCCGCGATCTGCTGCGGGCCGGGCAGGGCCGCGATGCGAAGGCGCTTCAGGAGCGGTTGGATCCACGGGTACTGCTCGCGGTGCACATCAATCCCGAGGCGCGCGTGCGGGTGACGCGGGGATCGGCGCCCGCGATCCTGCAGCAGGCCGGCTACACGCCGGTGATCGTGAAGGTCGTCAACGAAAGCGGCGGATCGCAACGGCTGCGCATCGGCAGCCCGCAGGCCGGACCCGTGTATGCAGGGATGAGCCGTCTCTCCGGTCAGCGGATGCAGCAGGAGCACCTGCGCGAGAACGAGAACGTCGACAAGCGCACCGATCGCTTCCTCGACCTGGAGATGTTCACCGCCGCGCCGATGACGGCGAATCTCAGCGGGCTCGAAGTCGAGTATGCGATTGCGCTGATCTACTCGAGCGAGCCGGGCCGGCGCGAAGCGACGATCACGTTCGACGTCGGGCAGGGGACCGAGGACCTGGGGTTCCGCGCCGAGGCGCCGGTGCTGTTCGACGTCAGACCCGCGGTCGCCGTCAAACTGAGCGTCCTCGACGCCGATGGCACGCCGACGACGGGGCGGTTTCAGTTCGTGGATGCGCAGGGCCACGTGTTTCCGCCGCAGGCGAAGCGGCTGGCACCGGACCTGTTCTTTCAGAAGCACATCTATCGTGCGCACGGCGAGGACGTGCTGCTGCCGCCTGGCGATCTGACGATGTTCTACGGCCGCGGCCCCGAGTACCGATGGATGAAGCGGACCGTCACGATCCCCGCTGCCGCACCCGGCGGCCGCGCCGCGGGCAACGCGGACATCGCCGTCAAACTCGAACGCTGGGTCGATCCGGCCGCGCACGGCCTCTACAGCGGCGACCATCACATCCACTCGGCCGGGTGCGCGCACTACACCTCGCCGACCGACGGCGTCGATCCCGCCGACATGTTCAGACAGATCAAGGGTGAAGCGCTGAACGTCGGCAGCGTGCTCACCTGGGGGCCCGGCTTCGATCGTCAGCATCAGTTCTTCGCGCCGACGGCAGACAAGCGGAGCGAGCCGCTGACGGTGATGAAGTACGACATCGAGGTCAGCGGCTTCGGCTCGGAGGCGCTCGGGCACGTCTGCCTGCTCAACCTGAAGGAACAGATCTATCCGGGCGCGACGCGCAGCCAGGGCTGGCCGAGCTGGACGCTGCCGGTGCTGCGCTGGACGAAAGCGCAGGGCGCAGTCGGCGGCTACGCACACTCGGGCAGTGGTCTCCAGATCGATCCGGCGGCAGCGACGACGCGTCTGCTCGAGCAGCTCGACGCGAACAAGGACGGCAGGCTCGATCGCGGCGAGGCGTCGCGTGGTCTGCTGCCGGAACGGTTCGAGGAGATCGATACGGATCGTGACGCGTCCCTCGGCGAGGTGGAGATCAAGGCGAGCCACGATCGCGCGGACGATCAGCTGCCGAACTTCGCCATCCCGGAGCTCAACAGCGTCGGGGCGCAGGAGATCTTCGTGACCGCGGCGCATGGCGTCGCCGATTTCATCAGCGCGATGGACACCGATCGGCTCCGCGAGTGGAACGCGTGGTATCACCTGATGAACAGCGGCCTTCGTGTGAAAGCGAGCGGCGAGACCGACTTCCCCTGCATGAGCGGCACGCGGGTCGGGCAGGGGCGCAGCTACGTCCGCCTGGGAAAGGTGAGCCGCATCGACTACGCACAGTGGATCGAGGGCATCGCGCGCGGCCGAAGCTACGTGAGCGACGGCTACGCGCACGCGCTCGACTTCGCGATCGACGGAAAGAACTCAGGCGACGAGCTCGCGCTCGCCGCCGCGGGCACGGTCACGGTCAAGACGGTGGTCGCGTTTTCACCGGAAACGCCGCTCGAGTCCCCGTATGGCGGCCTGATCCCGGTCGGCGGCCGCCGCCACGTGGGGGATACGGTCATCAAGCGGGAAACGCAGTCGCCCGATCCGATCTACCAGCGTGGCAAGCGGCTGGTCGAAGTGATCGTCAACGGCCGCGCCGTGGCGAGCCGGGAGGTGCCGGCCGACGGGCGCCAGCACGCGCTCGAATTCGCGGTGCCGGTCGAGCGCAGCAGCTGGATCGCGATTCGTCAATTCCCGGAGCTGCACACGAACCCGGTCTACGCCATCGTCGCCGGCAAACCGATCCGGCCGTCGCGCGCCAGCGCGCAGTGGGCGCTCGCGTGCATCGATCAGCTCTGGCGCGTGCGCGCGCGGCGCATCGCCGAGAGCGAGCGCGCCGAGGCGGAGAAGGCTTACGAAGAGGCGAGGGCTTACTACAGGCGCGTCGCCGCGGAGGCTCAGTGACTCTTACACGTCAACTCCCAACTTCCAGTCTCCCAACAATCGACGAGCGCACGACGAGTCGCAGAGCGCGTCGCCGGACGACGACGAGCGGAGGCGAAAATTCCGACCCAGCGATCCGCTCGAAGAAGGGAGCTAGGCGTCCCTATGCAGCTGATTCGTGCGATTTCACACAGCTGGTGCGATCGTGGCGCATTGGGAGTTGGAGGTTGGATGTTGGGAGTTGACGGGTTCTGTCCTGTCTTCGCAGGTATAATCCGCCCCACACCCCAATGTCCATCGCCGTCGGTGACCGGATCGGACCGTACGAGGTCGTGGGCCGGATCGGTGCCGGAGGGATGGGCGAGGTCTACAAGGCGATCGACAGCCGGCTGCAGCGGACGGTCGCGATCAAAGTCCTGCCCGAGCTGTTCTCGAGGGACGAGGAACGGCTGGCGCGGTTCGACCGGGAAGCTCGCACGCTCGCGTCGCTCAACCACCCGAACATCGCGCAGATCTACGGACTCGAAGAATCGCCCGCGGCCGGTGGACGGCGCGCGCTGTCGATGGAGTTCATCGAAGGGGAGAACCTCGCCGAGCGGCTCTCGCGCGGGGCGATCCCGCTGGACGATGCGCTGGGCATCGCGGCGCAGATCGTCGAGGCGCTCGAGGCTGCTCACGAGCGGGGCATCATCCACCGCGATCTCAAGCCCGCCAACGTCATGGTGCGCCCCGACGGCGCCGTGAAGGTGCTCGACTTCGGCCTGGCCAAGGCGTCCGACCCCGCGGCGTCCGGCGCCATCGCGAATTCGCCGACGATTACCAACATGCACACCCGGGACGGCGCGCTCCTCGGCACGGCTGGGTACATGTCTCCGGAACAGGTGAAGGGGCGGATGGTCGATCGCCGCGCCGACATCTGGGCCTTTGGCGTCGTGCTGTACGAGCTGCTGACTGGCACCGGACCGTTCACGGCAGAGACGTCGCCACAGATTCTCGCCCGGGTGATCGAGCGCGAACCCGACTGGTCGCGCCTGCCTTCGTATACACCGATCTCGGTCGTGCGGCTGCTGCAGCGCTGCCTCCACAAGGATCCGCATCACCGGCTGCAGGCGATCGGTGATGCACGCCTCGAGCTCGCAGAGGCCGCGACCGGATCGACCGTGGCGTTCACGGCCAAACCTTCTCCGTGGCCTCTGCGTGCCCTGGCCTGGCTGGCCGTTGCCGGCGTCGCGTCCAGCGCGGTTCTCGGCCTCCTGCTGTGGCGTGCCCGCACGAGCGCGCCCGCCGCCGCTCCTGTGAGCGCCGCCATCACGCTGCCCGAGGGGCGGTACCTCGATGGGTTCGGTCCACCGCCGGTGGCGGTGTCGAAGGACGGGCGGACGCTCGCGTTCCTGGCCCGGGGAACGAGCGGATTGCAGGAGCTCTACGTCCGGCCGCTGTCCGAGACGCGTGCGACGCTCGTGCCGAACAGCGAGACGCGCGGAAGGCCCGTTCTTTTCGCCGGATGGCCGCTGGGTCGCCTTTGCCGTCGGCACGTCGTACACCGCGACCCGTCCCGAACTGCGGAAGTACTCGCTCGATACCGGGCTGACGCAGACGGTGGGCACGATCGAGGACTATTTCGGCGGCGTGTGGACCGAGGACAACAACTTGGTGTTCGTCGGCCCGCAGCCGAACGGGCTCTGGAAGATACCGGCTGGCGGCGGCACGCCGCAGAACATCGTCCCCAAGGTTCGCTTCGCCGGTGAGGACGTCAATCGAGCACTCGCATGGCCGGCGTTGTTGCCGGGAGAGCGTTCGGTGCTGGTCAGCGACTGGGACACCGCCCAGATCGCGATCGTCAATCTCGAGACCCGTGACATGACGCATGTCGGACTCGAGGGCGCGGGCGCGCGGTTCGCGCCGAACGGATATCTCGTGTATGCCGTCAACGACGAGCTTCGCGGCATCGCCTTCGATGCATCGGCCAACCGCGTCAGCGGCGCGCCGGTGGCGTTGGTCAAGGGCATCGCATACGCCCGCAACACTGCGCCGGTGTTCGCGTTCTCCGCGGACGGTACGCTCGTCTTCTCGACCGGCTATCTCCGCGGCAGCCGGCGCGAGCCGATGCGCTTCATCCGGGCCAGCCGGCAGGGCAATCCCGCGGTTCTCTCGATTCAGCCACAACTCGTCAGCCGGGCATTCGTGCTGTCGCCCGATGGCACTCAGCTGGCGGTGAACAGCGGGGAGAGTTCAGCGGCGATTGTGATCGATCTCAGGCGCGGCACGACGACGAAGCTGAGCGACCTCGGCATCAGATCAGTGAGCTCGCTCGCCTGGACAACGGATGGCCGCCAGCTCGCCTTATCGGGCTCCATGCCGGGGAGCGGCGCCTGGGGTGTGCTGCTGGTGAACGTCGACGGAACTGGCAAGCCGGAACCGCTGGTGACGCCAGAAAACATCGAGTTCCATCTCGCGGGGTGGACGCCGGACGGACAGTCCCTTCTGGCGTGGGGTGGACGTCCGGTCCAGGTCGCGATGCAAATCATGCGGCTGCAGCGCGGGAAAGCGCGGGAAGTGCTGCACACGGAGCCTGGCTCGGTGACGAGCGCGAGACTGTCGCCTGACGGGCGATGGCTCGCCTACGACTCCACGGCGACCGGCGCGATCGAAGTGTATGTGCTCGCGGTGTCTGGTCCGCGGATCCGCATCCCGGTCACCGCCGCGGGCGGGGCCTCGCCGATCTGGTCGCCGGATGGCCGTGAGCTGCTGTTCCGGCGGGGTCGCGCCGTCATCTCCGTTCCCGTGCAGACGACCGCAACAGGCATCGACTTCGGCGATGAGCGGAAGCTGTTCGAATGGGATGCCGCGAGTGAGTGGGCGATGGCGCCGAATGGCGATATCTACAGCGTCGAGCCGGTGCCGGGGGCCGCGCTGCAGTCGGCGTTCCAGTTGAGGACGGGGTGGTTCGGGGAGCTCGAACGCTTGATCAGGTGAAACCTACGTCAACTCCCAACCTCCAACTCCCAACTCCCAAAGCGCATCCCTCGAACAACGGGGCGGAAAGCGTGCCGGTTCAGCTCGCTCGCGACGACTTTCACCCGGATGGTGGGATAGGAGCGCTTTGGGAGTTGCCCGCCGCCGCTCGTCGGGTCGGTCGCAGCCGACGAGCTCTGGCGAGGCCTCGCCGTAGCGCGCGAGCGATAGGTGCGCGCGGAGGCGGGGAAGTTGGGAGTTGGGAGTTGGCCTCATCTCTCCCGTGCCCCGCTGTCGATGTAGTGATGCTCCCCGGCGCTCGAGATCTCGACCGACGCCCGATACGCGCCTGCCGTTGCCCGCACCACTCGCCGTGACGTCTTGATCGAGCCCGGCGCCGGGCCATCCTTCAGGGCTTCGCGAAGCACGCGTCCGCAGCTCCGGGTGCACGGCTCCTTGACGCCGAGAATCGCCAGCACCGTTGGCATCACATCGGCCAGCGACGCCGGCGCGTCGATCCGGGTGCGCGGTTTGAAGTCCGCACCCCACGCGACGAGCGTGTTGCGCACCACCCACGGGCTGAGACCGCCGTGGCCGCTGGCGCCGCCCGCGACCGGACCCGGTGTCGAGCTGTGAATCGTGCTCGTGCCCTTCACGCCGAATTGATTCTCGTTCGACGTCCACGCGAGCGATACCGCAACATCCGCTGCCCGTGACGGGTGCGAGGCGTGAATCAGGTCGAGCGACAGCGTGCCCGGGACGCTGCCTTCTTCACGGTTCGGGCCGTGTGTGAACACGACGTCCGCCCATGGCTGCGTCTGCAGGAACCGCGCGAGCGCGGCGATGCGCCCGGCATCACGACCCTCGACATAGAACAGCGCCGCCTGCCCCTGACTCGCGACGATGATGTCGGTGGACGGGGCGCTCTGCTTCAGCCCCGCCGTGATCAGCGCCTGGGTGACGTTCACGCCATCGGTGTGCCGGGCGAATCCATGATCGGACGTGATGATGATGTCGAGGGCGCTCGACCGTCCCAGCGCCTCGATCTTCGCGATGGTGCGCGACAGGCTCTCGTCGATCCGTCGCAGCGCTTCCTTCGCCTGCGGTGACCCGGCGCCGTTGGCGTGCTGCGCGGAGTCGAGCGGACCCATCCAGTCGATCAGCACGTCGGGTCGAAGCTCCGGCAGCGCGTAGTCCCTGACCACCGTATCGGTCCACTGCATCTGACCGAGATCGTCCGGATCGGGCGGCGGCGTGCCAAAGCGGCCGAGGATCGCGTCGCTGTTCGCCTTCGGGTAGGCCGTCGTCCCGCGATCGAAGAGGCCGTGGATCGCGACGCCGGCGCCGTGCCGCGCCCGCGGGTTCAGGAGAAAACCGTTGCCGGTCGTTCCCGAGCTTGCCGTGACCAGCGTCCGGCCGTTGCGCTGCAGAATCTCTCCGAGGGTCTGCACGCTCACCGCGCGCCCATCGACCTCCTCGAGCTTGACGAGCTGCGTGTGGTCGGCGGTATCGAATGGCGCGCGAGCGTTGACGCCGGCGACGAACATGCTGTTGCCGACGATGCCGTGCGCGGCAGGGTAGGTGCCGGTCGCGAGCGATGCCGCATTGATACGGGTGGAGGTCGGGAATACGGAATGGCTGTTGACGTACTCGACGCCCTCGGCGCGGAGCCTCGCGAGCGTCGGAGTATCGGTCGCGTCGATGCTGTCGGGCCTGAGCCCGTCGATGACGAAGATGGCGATGAGCCGGGCCGGCTGCACCTGCGCGTGTCCCGCACAGCTGACTGCCAGGGCGGCGAGCGCGCCAACCGCGAGTTTTACTGAAGGCGATGTCGTCATGGCGATCCTGGGACCGAAGCTACTCGTTCGTACGCGTGCGACGCATTTGCTGTGGACCGGTGGCCGTGATTGCGGTGCGAGCGGACGCATGTTCGATGCGTTCATGACACGAAATCCCTGGACCATCACGCGTCCGCACGGTTATAACCGCTCGCGATGACATTCACGATCGATTTTCGTCACGCCGTTCGTCACCTGCGGCAATCGCCCGGGTTCACGATCACGGCGGTGCTGACGTTCGCGCTCGCGATCGGCGCCAACAGCGCGATTTTCAGCGCCGTCAATGCCATCCTCCTCCGGCCGCTGCCGGTCGAGGCGCCCGACGACCTCGCCGTGGTCTGGCAAACCGATGAGCGCGGCCAGGCGGTCGTCGAGCTGACTCACCGACATCTTCGCGAATGGACGACCGCCGGATCGATGTTCACGCGCGCGGCCATCATGGGCTCGCACAACTGGAGCGCGGTGCTCCAGGGACGCGGCGAGCCGACGCGCATGTGGTTCAGCGGGGTCTCAGCCGCGTTCTTCGACACGCTTGGCGTGCGGCCGCTGCTCGGCCGCGCGATCCGTGCTGAAGATGATGTCCCAAATGCGCCGGCCATCGCCGTACTGAATTACTCGACCTGGGTCAGACGATTCGGGTCCGACCCGAACATCGTCGGAACCCGGATGACGCTCGATGGCGACGACGTGGAGATCGTCGGCGTGATGCCGCCGGGCGTCGATTTTCCCCGCGGGGCGGAGTTCTGGGTGCCCGCGGTGCCGATCCTGGCGAGCGGCACTCCTCCGAACACCAGGACTCTCGATACCGTCGGCGTGTTCTACGTCGTTGGACGGCTGCGGCCGGACCTTCGCGTCGCGGCGTTGCGCGGCGAAGTGGACGCGGCCGAAGCCCGGCTCGATCGCGCCGAGCCCGGCCGCCTGAAGTGGGGGACGACCGCGGTCGTGACGCCGTTCGTCGATTACGTCTTCGGACCGGTGCGCCCCGCGCTGCGCGTGCTGTGGGCGGCCGTAGCCGTGCTGCTGCTCATCGCCTGCGCGAACATCTCCGGACTGATGCTGACCAGGGTCGGACGCCGCCAGCACGAGCACAGCATTCGCCTGGCGCTCGGTGCCACACGCCGCGCCATCGCCGGATCGTGGCTGGTCGAGATGATCCTTGTCGCGACCGCGGGCGGTGCGCTCGGCATCGCGGTCGCGCACTGGATCGCGCGCGCCATTGCGGCGCTCGCGCCCGACGACCTCCCCGGGCTTGCCGAGATCGGCGTGAGCGCGCCGGTCGCGCTCTTCACGTTTGCGGTCGTCATCGCAGTGGCGCTGATCACGTCAGCGGTGCCGCTCAGGCATGCGGGCCGCGCGACCCTGACCGGAGCGCTCGAGGGGGAGCGCACGACGGCGGGCCGTGGCGCGCTGCGCACCCGCTCCTCCCTGCTCGTCGCGCAGATTGGACTGTCAGTCGTGCTCCTGGTCGCCGCCGGCCTCGTCGTCCGCAGCTTCCAGGCACTCAGGGACGTGGACCTCGGTTTTGCTCCGGCGCGCGTGTTGAGCCTGACCGTGCAGCCGCGAGGTGTCAACGTGCCGCCCAACATCTGGCTCGATCAGCTGCTCGGCCGTGTCCGTGCTCTGCCAGGGGTCGAGGCTGCGGGCGCGGTGTACCTGCGGCCGTTGATGTTGGGGCCGATCGGTCAGGGCGTGGGAGTGCGGCTCGAGGGGCAGCCGGAAACGCCCGAGGCCGCGGCGGCCAACCCGATCCTCAACCATCAGATTGCCACTCCCGGATACTTCGAGACGATGAAGATTCCCCTGCGCGCGGGAAGGGTCTTCACCGATCGCGATACGCGAGATGCGCCCCGGGTCGTGATCGTCGGCGAATCGACGGCGCGGCGTCTGTGGCCCGGCCAGGACCCGATCGGCAAGCGGATGTCGATGTCGAGCTTCACTCCTGGGGGGCCGCGCACGATGTGGCGCACCGTGGTTGGCGTGGTGAGCGATGTGAGGTATCGAGGGATCGAAGAGGTGCAGCTCGACGTCTACGACGCGGCGCTGCAGACCGGTCGTCCGGCGGACAACCTCGTCGTGCGCACCGCGGTCGATCCGTTGACCGTCGCGTCCGCCGTCCGCGCCGTCGCGCGCGAGCTCGATCCCGGATCGATCGTGGACAACGTCACGACCCTCGATGCGGTGGTGACCCGCGCCGAAGCGCCGTGGCGGCTCACGATGTGGATGTTCGTGCTGTTCGCGGTCCTGGCGTTCGGGCTCGCCGCGCTCGGTCTCTTCAGCCTGGTCGCGATCGACGTCGCGCACCGCGGCCGCGAGTTCGCGATCCGCATGGCGCTCGGCGCCTCACGGCCGGCGATTCTCCGCGGCGTCCTGGTTCGGGCGGGATGGCGCGTGGCCACGGGCGTCGCGCTCGGCCTGGCGGCGGCTGTGGTCGCGAGCCGCGCCATGCGCGGCCTGCTCTTCTCGATCGCGCCGGATGACGGGGTGACCTATGCGGCGGTGCTCGCCGTCGTCGTCGTCGCCGTCGCGCTGGCCGCATACCTTCCCGCCCGCCACGCCGGGCGCGTCGACCCGCAGGCGCTGCTGCGGCAGCTGTAGGGTGGGGTTCGCTCTCAACTCCCAACTCCCGATCTCCAACTCCCAACTGTCCGCGCTCGGCGCCCTCAGGCTTCGCGCTCTTGAAAATGACCGCAGTTGATTCCCCGCAGCGGATCGGCGGGTTGGCCACGACTCTGCATGTTCATGGACTACACGGATTGGTCGATAGCCAACAAACCTTATGATCTGCGCGAAAGACTATTCTTATTCGCCTGCGTCATCACTCGCCTAACGCAGTTTCTGCACACGCGCGGCCCCGTAGCCGAGCACTTTCTCAAGCAGGTCTGAAAAGCGACCTCGGCGCGCAATTACGAAGAGGCTGACGACGGCTCGAGCTCACGGGACAAGCTGGCCAAGAAGCGGATCGTCCTGCGCGAACTCAAAGAAACGAGCTTATTCGCCTGCGCGTATTGCGGCGCTCAGGCTTCCTGACCGCAGCGCAGGACCCCGTGATCAATGAGAGTGCTGAACTAGTGCAAAATCGTGGCGGCACTGATCCGAAATTCATCCGAGGCGGATGGCTCCTGATCTTGGGAGTTGGGATTGGAGTTGGAAGTTGGGAGTTGAGAGTTGACGGCAATTGCTACAGAGTGCAGATATATTTGCGATTGCAGAGTATATTGTAATACCATCCCGGCGAACCTCGGCAGCCCATTCGAGGACACGCCATGCTCTGGCTCGACTCACTGACCCGCGACCTCCGCTACGCGGCTCGCCTCCTGGCGCGGACGCCGGCCTTCACGATTCCGGCCGTCGCGTCGCTCGCGCTGGGAATCGCCGTCAACACCGCCCTCTTCAGCGTGATCAATGCCGCCCTCCTCAGGCCGCTCGGCGGTCCAGGCACAGGCGAGCTCGTGCGGATCGGTCGATCGGTGCGCGACGACGGCTCGTTCCGTTCGGTGTCGCAGGAGGACCTCCGTTATCTGCGCGAGCAGGCGTCCTCGTTCGGCGCCATCGCCGGGCAGCAGATCGAATCGATCGTCCTCACCGGTGCCGAGCGATCGGAGCTCGTGTCGGTCGAAACCGTCACCGGGAACTACTTTTCGGCGCTTGGCGTGTCCCCGGCGATCGGCCGGGCCTTCACCGACGAGGACGATCGCGCCGGCGCCGCGCCGGCCGTCGTCATCAGCGATCGGTTCTGGCGCCGGCGCTTTGCCGGGAGCCGAGCGCTCTCAGGCTCCGCGGTTCGACTGAACGATCGCGAGTTCACCATCGTCGGCGTCGCGCCGTCCGGATTCGTGGGAACGTTCCCCGGCGTCGACACGGACTTCTGGCTGCCCGCGGCGATGATGGGCGTGGCGAGGAAGCTGCCGGATCGGCGCGAGCCGAACCTCATGCTGCTCGCGCGTCTGCGACCCGACGTCTCGATCGAGACCGCGCGCGCCGAACTGCAGGTTCTGGCGCGGCGCCTGATCGAGAGAGACGGCGACCGCGACCGCGGCCACGGCTTCTCCATCGCAAAGGCGCGCGGCATCCACCCCGCGTTTGCCCGCATCGCGGGTCCCGTTCTTCTCCTGCTGATGGCGGTCGTCGGGCTGGTCCTGTTGATCGCCTGTATCAATGTCGCGGGCCTGATGCTGGCGCGAGCCAACGCGCGACAGGGCGAGCTGGCCGTGCGGCTGGCGCTCGGCGCGGGACGCGGCCGTGTCGTCGCGCAACTGCTGGTGGAGAGCGGGCTCGTCGCGATGCTCGGGGGAGCGACGGGTCTGCTGCTGGCGTATTGGCCGGTGCGCCTGCTCAACACCTTCGATCTGACGACGGGGCCGACCGGCCGCGGCATCTTCTTCAATCTTCAGCTCGATGCCAGGGTCTTTCTGTTCACCGTGACAGTGGCGATGCTGACGACCCTCGTGTTCGGGCTGTTGCCTGCGCTTCAGGCCACGCGCGTCGAGCTGACGACACCGATGAAGGAATCGGGTCTGGCCGGCGGGATCAGGCGGTCGCGGCTGCGCGGCGCATTGATGGTCGTGCAGGTCGCTCTTTCGTGCGTCTTGCTGGTCGCCGCGTCGCTGCTGTCGAAAGGGTTGTACAAGGCTGAACGGGTCGAGCTCGGTTTCGATCCGAGCGACGTGCTCATCGCGACGCTGGATCTCAGGACCCTTGGCGCGGACAGTCAAAGGACGGAGGCGTTCTACGCCGAGTTGCTGCGCCGGGCGCGCGAGCTGCCGCTCGTGGACAGGGCGGCTTTCGCCGATTTCGTCCCGATGGGAGATCCCGGGGCAGGGAAGTTCCGCCTGCCCGAGGTGACCGCGCCGCCGGGAGCGGATCATTTCGAGGTGCCTTACGGCGTGATCTCGGATGGCTACTTCTCGACCGTACGGCAGCCGGTTCTGCGAGGCCGCGACTTCACGCCGGACGACCGCCGCGGCGCGCCACTTGTGGCTATCGTCAATGACGCGCTGGCAAGGCGGGCATTTCCCGGCGGCGATGCGCTTGGCAAACGGCTGCGTCTTGCCCGCGAAGAGGCGGACGACTACGAGATCGTCGGCATCGTCCGCGATGCACGGTTCTGGGCACTCGCCGGCGACATCGAGCCGCTCATCCTGGTGCCGGCGCTGCAGCACTTCAGCCAGCCGATGGTCCTCCATGTGCGGTCCTCGAACGACCCGTCACAGGTCACGGCGGCGCTCGAGCGTCTCGTGTCGAGATCGACCGCACCGTGCCGTTCACCGCGAGCCCGATGCGCGAAGGCATGGAATTCACCCTCGTCCCCGGGCGGGTTGTCCGGTTCGTGTTCAGCGTCGCCGGCCTCATCGCGCTGGCGCTGGCTTCGGTCGGTTTGTATGCGCTCGTCTGGTACAGCCTCGAGCAGCGGGTGAAGGAGATTGGCGTGCGTGTCGCGCTCGGCGCGACGAGCAGCCGCGTGTTCCGGGTGATCGTCGGCAGCGCGCTCCGTCTGACGGCGATCGGCGTCACGATCGGCGTCGCCGCGGCCGCGGCTTCGACCCGCCTGCTCTCGGCGCTCCTGTACGGCGTCAGCCCGACCGATCCGCTGACGTTCGGCGTCATCACCGCCTTGCTGCTGCTCGTCGCGTTGGCTGCCGGATACGCCGCCGCGCGCAAAGGACTCACTGTCGATCCTGTCGTGGCGCTGCGGCACGAGTAGCGGCTTGCCGATGACTCACCCGCGAGGCCACGCGATCAAGACGTCCTGCGCCGTCAGCCGCTGCTGAAACTCTTTGAGCAGCGCCGGCCTGTTGCGCACGGCGCGGGGCGGTTCCTTCTTCTCCGCACAGAACGCGGCGAGCAGGCCGGCGGCCTCGCCGATGTTCCATTCGACCGGATGGAGCCGGTAGCAGCCGTTGGTGAGATGAGTCGTGCCGATGTTCTTGCACGCCGGCAGCAGGTTTTCGACACGCTGCGGGATGAGCGCTCCAAGCGGGATTTGGAACGGTTTGGCGTCGAAGTCGATGTAATTGTCGCCGCCGCTCGTCGGGTGCAGATCGATCGCGTAGCTGCCGATGCCGACCGAGTCGGGAAAGTTCTCGGCGTTGACGGCGTCCCCGGTCGTGGCGCCGGTGAGCTTCATGCGCGCATCGGTGGCGACGTGCGTCTCGAGCACGGTGAACTCGGCCGAGATGCGGCGGCTTTCGCGGACGTACGGATACTTCGCAAGCCCGTCTTCCGTGCCGACCACGTCGGGGCGAAGCCGCAGTCCTTTCCATCCCAGACCTCCGTCCGGCCGCGGGCAGGAAGTCTGCAGCCAGTACAACAGCGACAGGCTCAGCTGTTTCGCGCGCGCGATGTGACGTTCGGCCTCCGGCGCCGGAACGTCGATGAGCGTGCCCGGCATGTAGTCGTTCTGAGGCCAGTTCACGAGCGTCATGTCGCCGGCAAAGGCGCCGGCCTCGAAGTTCGTGCGATCGAGGATGCGGCGGTAGCGGAACAATCCGTCCGACTTGACCGGATCGAAGCCCATGTTGAACGGCTGCAAGGTTCGAGGCTGTGTGTAGACCAGGCTGAGCAGCTTGCCAGGCCACGCCGGCGTGAGCGCCGGCACGTGCTCCTTCCAGAAGTCGTACTCACGCGGTTTGTCGATCGTGTGGTCCTCACCCGCGATGTAGTCCATCGCGAAGCAGCAGGTGAATGCCTGCTGATTGGCGGGCTGCGCCTCGCGTCCGGCGCGGGGTTCACCCGTGACCCGGCTGGATTCGGCGCCGGTGACATACTCGGTCCGCGTGAGCGGCAGCAGATCGCCGAGCTCCGTGGCATCGACGAAAACCGGCGCCACGAGGACCGTGTCCAGGCCGGTCGTCAGGCTGCGAACCCGAACCGCGGTCACGCGATCGCCCGACGTCGCCGCGTCGACGATGACGTGGCCGAAGAGGATGTCGAGGCGCCGCGCCGCGACGTGAGGCGCGAGCATTTCTTCCAGCGCCGCCAACCCGACGCGCGGTTCGTGGCACAGGCGGGAAACAGTTCCGTTCCCAGGATTGAGCCGCGGATTGGCGCGCGCCGCGGCCGTGAGCGGATAGTTGCGCGCGTAGTAGTCCCTGATCCGCCGGCGCAGCTGCCGATAGCTTCCGGTGCCGCCGGTGCTCTCGATCCAGGCATTCTCGTCGAGCGGCACGGCCTGCGCCGTCAGCTGTCCGCCAACCCAGTCGGTCTGCTCGGTCATGACGACGCGCAAACCGGTGCGCGCGGCGGCGAGCGCAGCCGCGCATCCGCCGAATCCGCCGCCGGCGATCACGAGATCGGCCCGGATTTCCCGCGGCCGCGCCGGCTGGCCGGCAAGCTGGCCGGCGGCCATCGCCGCGACGGTCGTGAGCTGTCCGAGGAACGCGCGGCGGTCGAGGAGAGGCGAAGCCATATGCTTCTGACGAAGCATACGGCTTAACTCCCAACCTCCAACTACCAACTCCCAAAGGGATGGGCCCCACAGCAACTGGGTGGAAGTCGCATCGAATCAGCTGCACGGGACGCCTACCGCCCAAATGTTCGAGCCGAGCGCTTTGGGAGTTGGTGGTTGGGAGTTGGGAATTGACGCTTCTCTAGTAAGGAACAATCGTCAGCACCCCTCCAGGACCATCGAAAGCCACGCGCGCGAACAGATGCAGCGGCAGCAGCCCGTCGCCGAGACGTGTATCGACGCGCGATCCTTCCATCACCACCGCCACCTGATCGCGCACCTCCAGGGTGCCGATCGTCAGCCGTTCGAGCAGGACCGCCCGGCCGACCCTGAGCCCGCCGACGGCCCTGAGCGGGACGGCATTCAGCGGACTGATTCGCGGCAGCGCGCGGCCGGCGCGAGCGAACAGGACGAAGCTTGCCGTGCCGGTGTCCGGAATCAATCGCAGTGGCGGCCCATCACCCGCTGGCAACGAGACGAGAAAGCCGCCGGCGTCATGGGTCAGGGACACTGATGTCGCGCGCTCCGGTCGATCGCTCAGGTTGGAGAACACCCGGCGGCGCCGGTAGTCGATCGTGAACCTGCGGGTCGCGAGGAAATCTATGCCGATCAGCCCATCCACGTTCTGACCGAGATCGTGTGCCGGGAGGACCATGGCTTGCACCGCCGCTCGAGCCGCGCCGAACGCGAGCGCGGCATGCACGAGCGGGCGCGACGTCTGGCCGGCCGCGGTCACGATGATCGTCTGGCCGGTCCGCGGCAAACGCAGATCCCGCGCCACCCGTTCGGTCACCGCCGAACGGGTCGACCCGGTATCGAGCAGAAACCGGAACGGACCCTTCCCGGCGATGCTGACCGGGACGACGATGTCCGAGGCATCGCGGAGTTGGAAGGGGATCGATTCGCGGTCGTCGCCGGCGGCGCCGAGCGAGGCAAGACTGACACCGAGCACCAGCGGCAGAACGAGGCACCCACGCATGCGAGACCTCCGGATCCAGGAGGTCCACTGTGCGGGCCGGGGTCAGGCGAAGTCGTGCTGATCGGTTGATGAAAACGTCCGGATCCGCGCGCCGGGACGAACCACGGGACGAAGCGGGTCATGGAGGTCTGATGTTTTTCTGATGATGACGATTGGCCGGAATATCGGTGCGGGCTCGGGACTTATCATTCAATGTTGATGGCTCCTCGCTACGTGTGGGACGGCTTCGTGCTCGACCTCGACGGTTACCGGTTGGAACGGAACGAGGTGCCGCTGGCGCTCGAACCCAAGGCGTTCGAGCTGCTCGCGCTGATGGTGCAGCGGCCGCGCCACCTGTTCACGAAGCAGGAAATCTTCGACATCATCTGGCGCGATACGGCCGTCACCGACCATGCGCTGACCCGCGTCATCGCCCAGCTGCGCAAGGTCCTCGGAGACGATTCGCGCGACCCGAAATACATCGAGACAGTCCCGAGCAAGGGCTACCGATGGGCAGTCCCGGTGGCGGTGGAGAGCGCGACCCCGGCATCGGCGGGGACGAGCGAAGCCGGGCCGAGGTCCGCCAGCATGGCGGCCGCCCCAGGTGTCGCCGGCAGTCCCTTCCGGTCCCATGGTCTGGCTGCCGTGCTCGTCGTCTCGGTGCTCGCCGCGCTGGGTATCGTGGCGATGACCCGCTCCGATCGGTCCGGGTCCACGACAACCGGCGTCCGCGCCGCGTCCTATCCGCATCCCGGCACCGTCCGACAACCGGTCCAGCTGACCACTCACGCCGGGCTGGACGTGCACCCCGATCTCTCACCGCTCGGTGATGCGGTCGCGTACTCCTCGGATCGGAGCGGCGCGTTCGAGATCTACGTGCGGGCGTTCGGCGGCACGTCGCGCGACACCGCAATTACCAGCGATGGCGGCCACAACGTTCAGCCAGCCTGGTCTCCCGACGGACGACTGCTCGCTTATCACGCCGTCGGCCGCGGCGGCATCTGGGTGATACCGTCGCGCGGGGGACTTCCTCGTCAGATCGCGCCGACCGGTTCGAAGCCCACCTGGTCTCCTGACGGTGGGCGCGTCGCCTTTCAGTCAGACGAGCAGCTCGTGGTCACCCCCACGGCCTTCGGCGCGCAGCATGGATCGACCATCTGGAGCGTTGACGCCAACGGCAACGATCCGCGCGAGCTGACGCGTCTCGGCCAGCCGGCCGGTGGCCATGCCGCGCCGGCATGGAGCCCGGACGGGCGGCACATCGCCTTCACCGTGTTCGACGGCGCGGAAGACGACGGCCTCTGGATCCTGCGGCTCGACACGCTCGAGTGCCGGCCCGGATTGCTTCGGAGCGGCCTGTACGAGCTCGCGTTCGCGCCGGATGGATCGGCGTTGTATGTCACCAGCGGCGAGGCCGCCATCCTGCGCGTGCCCTTCGATGCCAGCAGCGGTACGGTCCGCGAGCCCCACACCTTGATTCCCATCGCCGGAGTGCCGGGCGTTCGTGGCGTGTCGGTCGCTGCCGACGGCGGACGCGTGGCGTTCTCCGGGATTGCGCTGAACAGCCAGATCTGGGCGCAGCCCGTCCGGCGCGATGGCTCGGTCTCCGGCCCGGCCAGACCGCTGACCAATGACACGAGCCATCGCAACTCGCTGCCCGCGGTGTCACCGGATGGCGCGAAGGTGGCCTACATGTCGCGGCGCAGCGGCGAGCCCGCGCACGTCTGGGTCATGGACATCGACGGCGGCAACGGCATGCAGGTGACCGCAGACGATGCCAAGGACTGGCTGGCGAACTGGTTTCCCGACAGCCGCCGGGTCGCGTATCTCTCGCGGCGCGGCAACAGGCGTGGGCTGTGGGCCGTGGACACGGCCACGCGCCGCGAAGAGCTGTTGTTCGATTTCGATCCGACGCAGATCGGCGCGTCAGCCGCGACCTTGCAGCGCGGCCAGCTGGCGGAGCTCGAGCTGGCGCCGTCGATGCGCCGCGCGGCGTTCTCGCTGATCTCACCGCCCACGGGCCGCCGCATCATTTATGTGACGCCGGTCGACGAGTTCACGCCGCGGCCGGTGACCAGGCCCGACGTGTCGGTCGGGTATCCCGCCTGGTCGCCGGATGAGCGTCGTCTGGCCGTCGAAATCAAGGTTCGCAGCTCGATGCACGCCGCCGTGGTCGATGTGGAGGCCGGGACGCTGCGCCGGCTGACCGACGAGCGAGGCCAGACGTGGGTCCGCAGCTGGTCGCCCGATGGACGCAAGATCGCGGCGGCAGCCCTGCGCGACGGCGTCTGGGACCTGCGCTGGATCGATGCCGACACCGGCGCGCAGAAGATCATCACGCCTCCCGGCGCGCCCAACGTCTACGTCCGTTATCCCGAATGGTCGCCGCGCGGCGACGTGATTGTGTTCGAGCGCGGCGAGGTGCGGGGGAATGTTTGGACGCTGGCGGTGAGGTGAGGCACGTAGCACGTGCAACGTCATACGCTCTACGTGCTCACGTGCTTTTCGTGCTACGTGTACGTCACGTGCTACGTGCTCACGTGCCGACGTGCTTTTCGTGCGACGTGCGGCTTCCGCCTTCCGCCTTCGCGCGAAGCGCTTCCGCCTTCGCCAAGGCTCCGGCGGACCGCCGTAGCTTTAGCGGAGGCTGGTCGGCGAGACTCGCCGTAGCCTTGGCGGAGGCGGTCAGGCGGAAGTGGACTGTCCCCCATTTGTCGGACCGTGAACGTTTCGCGACATTCCTGTCGCGCGTTGCGCATCGCAGAAGACACGCCGCCGCGGGCGCACGGTTGCGTCCCTGTATTGGTAACGCCGCGCCGGAACAGCACGGAGGCGATCTCGACGATGGTCAACACGACGCGCAGTGCACCGCGGGCGATCGACCGATCGAATCGCGCGGGCATGTGCCGGCGCACGACGCGCCGAGGGTCGCGCCGGGACGCACGGAGCGCCGCGACAGGACTGTGCCGGTGCCCGCCGAGATCGACAAAAACGTCTGGCGGTACAATCAACGATCCGGACGTCATCACGAATGGCCCACACGATCGTTCCCGCCGGCCGCGAAGACGCGCCGGCGATCGCCGCCCTTCATACCGAGAGCTGGCGCAGCGCATATCGCGGTCTCGTCCCCGACGCCTTCCTCGACGGTCCCGTCGTCGAGGAGCGGCTCGAGTACTGGCGCCATCGCCTGTCCACTGACGACGAGGGGCCGCGGCACCTGCTCAAAGCTGTTCAGGGAGACCTGATGGTGGGCTTCGTCTGCGTCGTCCGCGATGCGGATCCGGAGTGGGGACCGCTGCTCGACAATCTTCACGTCAAGCCGGCGTTCAAGGGACTGGGTATCGGCCGCGAGCTCCTCGGCGCCGCGCGGGAGTGGACGGCGCTCGTCGCGCCGGGCCGGCCGATGCACCTGTGGGTCATCGAGGACAACACGAACGCGCGCCGCTTCTACGAGCGCGTCGGCGGCGTCGTGGCGGAGCGGCAGATCGTCGACTTCACGGCCGGCATCGCGACGCCGGCGTTGCGGTATGTCTGGGAGGCGCTTAAGTGCTAAGTGCTAAGGGCCTGTAACAAAACCCTGACGGACTCGCGATCCGAGCCTCTATCCCGGGCGGATAGGCAAATACTGGGCGAGATATCGGGACCTTAGTCCGCGCGGAACTACTTCCTCCCCTCGGGCTTCCAGTTCATCAGCAGCGTGATCGGCGCGGCGGCGCTGTCAAGTTCGATGTTGATCAGGAACCGCCCGTCGGGGCCGACGTCGTATTCCCGTCCCTGTTGTCTGTCCACGCCACCGCCGGAGACGCGCGTGGGAAAGAGCACCACCGGCGCGCCCGGTGCGAGCGTGGTCCCGGTGACGGTGATCGACGCCGCCATCATGACGCCAGCGGGGTTGAGGTAGTACAGCTCCTTGCCGTCGGGCCGCCAGGCGGGAAAGACGCCGCCGGCAGTGGAGACCTGCCACTGCCCTCCAGCCGCGGCGGCCGTGTCCACGGCGCCGGGCGGTACAACGGGCCGCACGTAGACTTCTGGCTGCCCCGTTTCGTTCGATTGGTAGGCCACCCAGCGGCCGTCCGGCGAGAACACCCCATAGCTCTCACGGAAGGGAGCCTTCGCGAACGCCCACGGTGTGCGTTCCCCCACCATCGGTACGATCCAGAGATCAACGTTCCCTTGCGATGCGACGCTGCTGTACAGCAGGCGGCGGCCGTCCACGGACCAACTGTAGGGGACCCTGGCCTGGTCGGAGGCCGAGATGAGGCGCTCCTCCACTCCGCCGATTGTGAGCATCTGGTAGAGGTCGAGTTGCCCTGTCCGATTCGAACTGAACGCGATCCGGGAGCCGTCGGGCGACCAGACGGGATACGAGTCGACAGCCGCATCAAACGTGAGTCGGCTCGCGCGAACGCCGTCGAGCAGCCAGACGTCGGTATTGCCCTGCACCGTGCGGGCCACCGCGACGCGACGGCCGTCGCGGGACACGCGCGGACGGGCGAGTGTGGCATCGGGGTCGCCGACCGTGCCGCGCGCCAGGCCCGAGCGGTCGAACCACGTCAGTCGCCGCTGGCTGCGCGCCCCTGTCCGATATGTCACCAGACCCGCGGTCGCCACCGAGACGGCGCTCCGAGACGAACCATCGGTGGCCACGCCGTCCGCCAGGGTCAAGGGCTCTCCTATGAGCGCGGCCTTCTCCACGTCGAGCTGCTGGGCGACGAGCATCCCCGTCCGCACCCACAACAGCCACCCGCCTCCGCGCAACGATCCCCCGGGCCCGTGGCGATCGGGCAGAAACACCGCGCTCCCGTCTCCGGGTGTCAATCGTGTCGGGGCGCGCCCGTCCAGCGCGCCCAGGTAGATCCCGGCAGCGTCCGGCACACCACCCGTCGCGAAGAACAGGAACCGGCCCCCGTCGGGCAGAAAGTACGGCGCGCGGTGGGCCGACTGCTGCGGGCCGAGCGTCGTCACCGCTTTCGCCGCGCCCCCGGTGGCCGGCACGCGCATCAGGGGGCTTATCGTGGTCGGTGCAAACAGGATGACGCCGTCCGCGTTCCACGTCGCACCCTGACCAGAAGTGACCGGCGCGATGGTCTGCGGCGCGCCGCCGTCGAGATCGAGTCGCTTCAATGCGCTTCCAGCGAAGAAGGCGATCGACCGGCTGTCGGGCGACCAGAAGGGATGGGTCGCGCCCTCGGTACCTGCCAACGACTGCGCGGTCGTCTTCGCCAGCCACCGTACCCACAAGCGCGGCACCCCGTCGCCCGCCGCGACGAACACAATCTGCCGGCCGTCGGGCGACAGGGCAAAGTCCAAGGGTTGGTTCGTGGCGGGCGTGACGATGTCGAGGCGCGTCTCGCCCAGTGTGGGTGCCGGCATTTCGCGTAGATACCGCAGCGTCGGCACCGCCATCGCGATGCTCACGAGGGCGGCAACCGCGAACGCGGCCATCCAAAGCCGCCCTCGGTCCGCCGCCAATGATGTGGTCGTCGTCTGCGGACCGACCGTCTCGAACGCACCCTCCAGCGCCAGGCGCACGTCCCGGATGTCGGCGACGCGCTGCTTCGGGTCCTTCCGCAGGCACACGCGAAGCACCTGGCTGACGCGGGCCGGGACCGTGGACGGAAGCGCGTCGAAGTCCGGCTCTCGCTGCAGGATCTTCGAGAGCGTCATCGACACGTCTTCGTCGCCGAACGCACGCGTTCCCGTCAACATCTCGTAGAGCACGGCGCCGAACGCCCAGATGTCCGTGCGCTTGTCGACGATCTTCCCGCGCGCCTGCTCGGGACTCATGTACGCCGCCGTGCCGAGAATCATCCCGGCCTGCGTGGCGTGCAGCGAGAGCGTCGGCGACATCGACAGGCTTGGCGACGAGCCCGCGGCGGGCTCCGTCGCCTTCGCCAATCCAAAGTCGAGGACTTTCACCGTGCCGTCCGGCCGCACTTTGATGTTCGCGGGTTTCAGATCGCGGTGAATGATCCCCTGCTCATGCGCGGCTTCGAGCGCGTCCGCGATCTGTTTCGCAATGGGCAGCGCCTCATCAAGCGGAATCGAGCCGCGCGCGATGCGCTGCGAGAGATCGTCGCCCTCGACGAGTTCCATGACGAGCGCGGTGGCGCCCGCACTTTCTTCAAGCCCGTAGATGGCGGCGATGTGCGGATGATTGAGCGAGGCGAGCACTTCCGCTTCGCGCTGAAAGCGCGCGAGCCGATCGGCATCAGCCGCGAGCGAGGGTGGCAGGATCTTAATCGCGACCTGACGTTTCAGCTTGGTGTCCGTCGCCCGATACACCTGACCCATCCCGCCTTCGCCGATCTGCGCGATGATGTCGTAAACGCCGAGGCGTGTGCCGGGTGTAAGGGGCAATGTCTGCGCGATTATACGGGCGCAGCGGTGGCGCGGACGGGATTGCCGCAGGAAAAACGCGACCTGGCGACGGGCATCGGAGAAAGGGCATCCCCTCAGACCGTCCTTCACGTCTTGCGCAGCGACTGCCAGCAAATCAGCGCGCAACCGAGCGAGAGGAACGCTTCGTGGATGTCGGTCGCGTTTGTCGTGGCGGACGCGCAAGCGCCGGAACTGAAGGATCCTTCGCCACGCCCCGCGGATCTACTTCGCTGGTTGTCCGTAGTACGGAAACCGATCCCACCGATCGTCGTCTTTGGTGACGCGCGGATCGCCGGTTTCCTTCAGCCAGCGATCCAGATCGGCGCGTAGACGTTTCTGCGCTTCGCGGTGCTCGGGCTGGCCGGCGATGTTCTCAATCTGGTGCGGATCGCGGCGCAGATCGTAGAGCTCCTCGGCCGGACGCTTCGCGGTGGCGAGTTGGAAGTACCGGGCGATCGCCGGATCGCTCTGACGGTCGAGCAGGAGCGACTTGGACGGACCTCCGTCGATGTCGCCGAAGGGACCGACCGCGACGTACTGTTGCGGGTCGCCCGCGGGCCAGCGATCCGGGCGGAAGTTCCGGATGTACAAATAGTCGGCCGTCCTGATCGCCCTGACCGGATAGCTCAGATCGCCGCGCCGCACATTCGCATGCCGCTCTCGCTCGACGAACACCCGGTCGCGCCCCGGCTGCGATTCACCACGCAGGAGCGGGGCCAGCGTGCGTCCGGTCATCGCGGCTGGCGGCGTCAATCCCGCGGCTTCGAGCAGGGTGGGCGCCAGATCGGGAAGACTCACGAACGAGTCGATCGCGCGGCCGGCGCGTGCGACGCCGGGCCAGCGAATGGCGAGCGGCACGCGCGCGCCGGCGTCGTACACGTTCGCCTTGGCGCGCGGGAACGGCATGCCGTTGTCCGACGTGACCACAATCACCGTCCGCTCGAGATCTCCGGATCGTTCGAGCGTCTCGAGAATCTGCCCGATCTGCCGATCGAATCGCTGGACCTCGAAGTAGTAGTCGAGGAGATCGTTCCGAACTTCACTCGTGTCCGGCAGGAAGGCCGGAATCTGCAGACGGTCGGGACGAAGACCGCTCTCGGCGCCTGAACCCGCGTCGTACGGGCGGTGCGGATCGGTGCTGCCGAACAAGTAACAGAACGGCCGATCGCCTGCTCGCTGCTGAAGGAACTCGTCGAAGCTCTTGAACACCGGGCCAGCCGGGTTGCGGGAGCGCCCGCCGGGCTCGAAGCGGCCAGGACCCCAGCCTTTTCCAGTGAACCCGACGACGTAGCCGCTCTCTTCCAGGAGATCGGGATAGACCGCGTACCGCTTCGGCAGGAATCCGTGCAGGTTCCCGCCTTCCTCGAGGCGGTGCGGAGCCTGCCCCGTCAAGAGCGCCGCGCGCGACGGCGTGCACGATGGCGCCGCCGTGAACGCCTGGGTGAACAGCACGCCCTCGCGGGCGACACGATCGAAGTTCGGCGTGCTGACCGTGCGATCGCCGTAGGCGCCCGCGTGGGGAAACGACCAGTCGTCGGCGATGATGAGGACGATGTTCGGCCGCTTCGCGGGCGTCGTCTGCGCGAGGGTTGCCGGGGCCTCATCCAGCCGCGCCCGAGCGCCGGGGATCGCGGCAGCAAGGGCGAGGAGGAGGGCGACGGTCAGGACCGGTCGTTTCATGACGCTCTCCAGGCGCTCCACAGTGTACCGAGAAGGGGACTCGATCGGGGATCGGGGATCGGTGATCGGCCGGATTCCCAATCGCCGATCGCGACTTGCCCGTATCAAATAGATCTCCCGTATGATGCGGACGGCGCGCGGCAGGTCCAGGTGAGGTTCGGCTCTCGGCACTGCCGAGATCATATGAGCACGGCAGGAGCTGTCCGCCGCCGCTCGTCGGGTTTGCCGTGCCGACGAGCTCTGGCGAGGCCGCGCCCGTGTCGCGTGCCGCCGCCCGCGCGGAGGCCGGCAGTAACCAATCCCAGCTCGAGTCGTATTCCGTCCAGTGGAGCCTACAGAATGAAGCGCAGCCCCTTCCGGACGACTCTCGGTCGGGCGGTCCTGATCGGTGGGATCGTGATGTGGTTCGTTCCGTTTTCGCCCCAGGCCCAGACCGCTTCGCCGGCCGGCCAGCAGGTGGCGACCCCCGCGCAGGGGGGGCCCGGTGAACCCGTTGCGCAAGTCCCGGGGCAGCCGGGTGGTCGGGGGGCCCGCGGCGGCCGAGGAGGCCTTGGCGGTCCGCAGGAGAACGATCCGGCGAACGCCACCGCGGACTACGGGCCCAAGCCTCCGGTCAAGGTGCTCACGCCGCAGGAACAAGCGAAGAAGTTCTGGCTGCCGGCCGGTTTCCGGATGGAGCCGGTGCTCACCGACCCCGACATCGAAGAGTCCGCGCAGATCGCGTTCGACGGCAACGGCCGCATGTTCGTGCTCGAGTTACGGGGCTACATGCAGGATGCCGATGCGGGCGGCGAGCTCGATCCGGTTGGCCGCATCTCGGTCCACGAGGATCGCGACAACGATGGCAAGTACGAACGCCACAGCGTCTTCGTCGACAAGCTCATCTTCCCGCGGTTCGTGATGCCCTGGGGCGCCAACGCCGTGCTCACCATGGAGTCGAACGCGGACGAGGTCTGGAAGTTCACCGACACGAACAACGACAGCGTCGCCGACAAGAAGGAGTTGTTCGCCACGGGATTCGGCCGCCTCGCCAACGTCGAGCACCAGCAGTCCGGGCTGTTCTGGGCGATGGACAACTGGCTGTACAGCACGGTGAACGCCTTCCGCGCGCGCTGGAATCCGGCGGGCGGTCCGGTCGGTCGGGAACGCACCGGCGGCAACAACGCGGCATGGGGCGCCACCATGGACAACTACGGGAAGGTCTGGTTCCAGGGTGGCGCGAGCGGCATGCCGGGATACTTTCAGTTGCCGGTCCACTACGGCAACTTCAGCGTGCCGGACCAGTACGAGCCTGACCTGAACATCACGTGGGGCGCGCCCGTGCTCATCGCCGACATGCAGGGCGGCCTGCCCTCGGTGCGCCTGCCCGACGGCTCGCTCAACCGCTCGACGGCCGGCGCCGGCAACGATGTCTTCCGCGGGCATCGCCTGCCGCCGGACATGATCGGCGACTACTTCTATGGCGAAACGGTCGCGCGGATCGTTCGCCGCCTGCGGCCGGTGAAGGCCGAGGGGCTCACCCAGCTTCGCAACGTCTATCCGCTCTCGGAGTTCATCCGATCGACCGATCCGTTGTTCAGGCCCGTCGACATGACCACGGCGCCCGACGGAACGATGTACATCACCGACATGTATCGCGGCATCATTCAGCAGGCGACCTGGTCGGGCCGCGGCACCTATCTGCGGAGAAAGATCGAGCAGTATCAGCTGGACAAGATCTATCGTCACGGACGGATCTGGCGGCTGTCGTACCAGGGGATCGAGCGCGACCGGACCCAGCCGCGGATGTTGAACGAAATCCCCGCGCAGCTGGTGGCGCATCTGAGCCACCCGAACGGATGGTGGCGCGACACGGCGCAGCAGCTGCTCGTGCTCGAGCAGGACAAGTCCGTCGTCCCGGCGCTTCAGAAGCTCGCGGCCACGCGCGGTGACAAGAATCAGCTCGCCCGTCTTCACGCCCTGTGGACGCTCGAGGGTCTCGGGGCGCTCGATGCCGGATTCGTTCGCGAGCAGCTGAAGGATGCGGATCCGCAGATCCGCATTCACGCGATTCGTGCGAGCGAGACGCTCTATAAAGCCGGCGATCGTTCCCTGGCGGCCGAGTATCGCGCTGCGGCAAAGGACAGTGATGCCGACGTGGCGATTCAGGCGATGCTGACCTCGAAGGTGCTCAACATCCCGGATCTGAAACCGGTCGTCGAGTCTGCGCAGGCCGCGAACAAGGCGCGCGGTGTTCAGCTGATCGGGACGCAGATCCTGAATCCTGCTGCGGCCGCCACGGGCCGCGGTGGCGGCGGAGGCCGGGGAGGCCCGCCGCCGTTCACGGCAGCAGAAGCGGCGGTGATCGAATCCGGCGATCAGGTGTACAAGGAGCTGTGCTTCACCTGCCACGGTCCCGATGGCAGAGGGGCGCAACAGGATGGCGGGCCAGCGGGGACGATCATGGCGCCGACCCTCGTCGGTTCCACCCGCGTACTCGGTCACCGTGACTACGTCATCAAGACGCTCCTTCACGGCATGACCGGTCCGCTCGATGGCAAAACGTATCCCGCCGGCGTGATGATCCCGCTCGGCACGAACACCGATCAATGGATCGCCGCCATCGCCTCGTACGTGCGTAACAGTTTCGGCAATCGGGCCTCGTTCATCACGTCCGACGAGGTCGCACGCGTTCGCGCGGCAACCAATGCGCGCAAAACGATGTGGACGCCGGAAGAACTGGAGTCGTCGGTTCCGCAGCTGCTCCTCGCGCAGCCATCCTGGAAGCTGACAGCGAGCCACAATTCATCGGCGGCTGCTGGTGCGTTGACCTTCACGACCTGGAACAGCCGCGAGCCGCAGCAGCCCGGAATGTGGTTCCAGGTCGAATTGCCCGAGCCGGCTCGACTGACGGAGATTCAATTCGAGTCTCCAGGGCCAGGGGGCAGGGGTGGCGGGGGCGGACGCGGCAGGGGAGCGGCTCCGGCCACACCGGCTGCCGCAGGGCCTTCATCAGCCGCCGCGGCGGCGCCTTCGACCCCTGGCAGCCCGGCATCTCCGGCCCCGACCGGTGCCGGCGCGCAACCCGCCGCCCCGGTCACGCCGCCGGCCGCCACCTACCCGCGCGGCTACAAAGTCGAAGTGTCGATGGACGGCAACGCGTGGACGCCCGTCAGCGATGGCAAGGGGGAGGGACAATCCACGTTCATCACGTTCGAGCCGGTCCAGGCGAAGTTCGTCCGCATCACCCAGACGGCGACCGTGGAAGCCGCACCGAACTGGTCGATACAGAGGCTGCGGCTCTACCAGGTCGGCAACATCAGGTAGAAGCCGGATGTTGATTTCAGCGAGGACACTCCATGGCTAATCGTGAAGGCGGTCTTCCGAAAAGGATGGGAACTGAGGTCGATCACGTAGAGCTCATCAGAAGGCACGAGTTTGCGCTTCGACGTTGCACGATGACGTTACGAAGAGACGAGTTGCGCTTCGCGCTACACGAAGGCACGACGGCACGACGGCACGAAGAATCGGTTCAAGATTTGGTGAGAATTGCAGCAGTCAAGGAGACGCTGATGTTGACGAGACGTGAATTCGGGAAGATCGCACTGGCCGGACTGCCGGCGGCGACGGTCGTCGGAAGCGGATCGATCTTCGGCGCGTTCGCGCAGACCAGGCCAAATTCCCTGATCGAGGGCGTGCAGATCGGCACCATCACCTACAGCTTCCGCAGCATGACGGATCAGAGCGCGGAAGCGACGCTCAAGTACATCCTCGATTCGGGGATCAGCGCCATCGAACTGATGGGCGGTCCGGTCGAGAGCTTCGCCGGCGCGCCGGCGGGAGCAGGTCGCGGCGGCGGTGGCGGCGGCGGCGGACGTGGTCGCGGCCGCGGCGATGGAGCCGCAGCTGAGCCGCCGCCAATTCCCGAGGGAGCGAAGATGGGTTCGTGGAACGGGCAGTCGTGCGTGATTCCCGAGGGGCGCGGCGGAGGCGGCGGCGGCCGGCGCGGCGGTGGACGCGGCGAAGCGAACCCCGAGCAGGTGGCCGCGCAGCAGGAACAAGCCGCCAAGATGAAGGCCTGGCGCACCAGCGTGTCGATGGATCCGTTCAAGAAGCTGCGCAAGATGTACAACGATGCCGGCGTGACCATCTACGCCTGGAAGCAGCTCAGTACGAACATGTCGGACGAGGAGCTCGAGTACATCTTCAACGTTGCCGAAGCGCTCGGGTGTACCCACACGACAGTCGAACTGCCGACCGATGCTGACCGAGCGGGAACTGATCGTCAGCCTGCCGCCGCCGCGCTGAAGCGGCTCGGTGACCTGGCCCTGAAGAAGAAGATCTACGCGGCGTACCACACGCATGCGCAGGGCAACATGACGGCGTTCGATCAGGCGTTCTCGATCTCGAAGGGCAACATGGCCAACGTCGACTTCGGCCACTGGGTCGCGGCCGGCAACGTCGGCGGTACCCCGATGCAGTTCCTGGAAAAGCATCACGACCGGATCTCGAGCTTCCACCTGAAGGACCGGACGACGCCGGAGCATTGCGCGTTGAACCTGCCGTGGGGCACCGGCGAGACCCCGATCAAGCAGATCCTTCAGATGGTGAAGAAGAACAAGTGGAAGATCCCGGGGTCGATCGAGCTCGAATACAACGTGCCCGAGGGATCGGACGCGGTGCAGGAAACCCGCAAGTGCGTCGAGTACTGCCGGGCGGCGCTCACGGCACGGACCTGATCTGAGGAGGACCGCCACCAGCTCCAGCGTCGTCCTCGATCACGGGGCTGGTGGCTGTCTTTCATTTCTCAGCATCTTTATGGCGAAGACGCCGCTGGCAGCCCCCACATTCGTCGCCTTCCTCGCCTTCCTGCTGACCACAGTCCTGGCGACGCCGATCGCGCGGGCGATCCAGGAGCCGGCGCCGCCAGCCGGGACCGGCCGCGGCCGCCAGGGCGGGCCCGCGCAACCGGGCCGCGGTCGCGGTCCGAACTATCCCCAGCAGCAACGGCCATTGGCTGACGCCGCGGTACTCTGCGCGCGGCAAGGGGCTGTACGAGAGCAACTGCGCGGCGTGCCATGGCATCGACCTGCGCGGCGGGCAGCAGGGCGGTCCGAACCTGTTGCGCTCGCAGCTCGTGCTGAGCGACAAGAACGGCGAGCTGATCATGCCGGTGATCCAGAGCGGCCGGCCGACACCGGCAGCCGGCGCTCCACCGATGCCGCCGTTCGCGCTCCCGCAGGACGACCTCAAGGCGATCGCGGAATATCTCCACAGCGTGCTCGCGCGGGCCGGCGCCCAGGGCCGGCCGCCCGCAGGCGACGTGGTGCCGCCCGAACAGATCCTCGTTGGCGATGCGGCGGCAGGGCAGGTCTATTTCACGGCGGCGTGCAGCCGCTGCCACGCCGTTGATGGCGACCTGAAGGGCATCGCGGCGCGGGTGACCGATCCGCGTGAGTTGCAGAACCTCTGGGTGTCCGGTGGAGGCGGCGGGCGCGGCGGCCGCGGTGCCGCAGCTGCGACAGAGCGGCCGGTGACGGCCGTGGTCACCACAGCGGCCGGCGCGCGGGTCGAAGGCCGTCTCGTTCGCATCGACGACTTCATCGTCGTGCTGATGCAAGGCGACGGTACACGCCGGACCTTCGTGCGCAAGGGCGATGATCCGAAGATCGAGCTTCGCGATCCGGCGGACGCCCACCGCGCGCTCGTGTCTACCCTCACCGATCGCGACATGCACAACGTCACGGCGTACCTGTGGACGATGAAGTGAAGCCCGCGGGCTTCCCTGGAGCCGATCGATGCTGAGAAGACTCGCCGTAGCTCTCTGTCTGGTGGCCGTGCCCGCGCTCCTCGTGGGGCAGCAGCCGGGCAGCCTCGATCCGGCGACGATCCTGAAGCCGCTGAGCGAGACGTGGCCGACCTATTCAGGCGACTACACGGGCCGGCGTTACAGCGCGCTCACCCAGATCAATCAGAGCACGGTCAAGAACCTCGGGCTCGCGTGGATCGCGCGCGGGTTCGTGCAGGGCTCCGGCCCGACAGGCCGGGCCTCGGCGGGCGCCGGCGGCGGCCAGGGTTTTGGCGGCGGCCGCGGCGGCGGGGGGGACGTGCCCCTCACGGTCGCCGGCGAAGCGACCGGCGAGTTCAACAGCGGCGGGCCGCCGCAAATCCGCGGCTCGATTCTCATGGTCGACGGCGTGCTGTACGCCACGTCGCCCGACAACCTCTGGGCGATCGACGCCCGCGACGGCACCATCCTCTGGCAGTTCTACTGGAAGACGCGCGGCGGCACGCACACGGGGCATCGCGGCGTCGGGATGTGGCGCAACTATCTCTTCATGGAGACGCACGACAACTATCTCGTGAAGATCGACGCGCGCACCGGCAAGGAGGTCTGGCACGTCGAGATCGCACCGTTCGAACAGCAGTACTTCTCGTCGATGGCGCCGGTGATCATCGGCAATCACGTGATCGCCGGCACCGGCAACGATCTCGACGCCCCGGGATACCTGCAGTCGTTCGATCCCGAAACCGGCAAGCGGCAATGGATCTTCTACACCGTGCCGATGAATCCCGGCGATCCGGGCCTGGAGACGTGGCCGAGCCTCGAAGCCGCGCGACACGGCGGCGGTCAGCCCTGGGTGCCGGGCGTCTACGATCCGGAGACGCGCCTCTACATCTTCGGCACCGGGAATCCCACGCCCGCGTACACCGTGGCCGGGCGCGGCACAGGCCCCGGGCTCTTCACCTGCTCGCTCATTGCGGTCGACGTCGAGACCGGCAAGATGGCCTGGTACTATCAGACCTCTCCGCGCGACATGCACGACTGGGATTCCGCGCAGACTCCGGTCCTGATCGACGGCACGGTCAACGGCAAGCCCAGAAAGCTGGTGTCGACCGCGGCGCGGAACGGGTATTTCTTCACCGTCGACCGCGTCACCGGTGAGTACGTCGCGAGCGGCAAGTTCGGCTCGGTGACGAACTGGGCGAGCGGTCTCGATGCGCAGGGCCGGCCGGTGTTGAATCCCGAGAAGGTGTCGACGATCCCCGGCGCCATCGTGTCAGGCAGTACGACGAACTGGCCGCCGCCGGCGTATTCGCCGGATACCGGCCTGTTCTACGTGCCCGAAAACAATCAACTGTCCATCACCTATCTGATCGATCCCGATCCGCGCGGCTCGATGGGTCTCGGCGGGCGGCAGACGGGCGGAGGCGTGTCCCTGGGCAGCTACATCACCGCCATCGATCCGAAGACGGCGCAGGTGGCCTGGCGGCACAAGCTCAGTGGCGGCGGGGCGACCGGCATGCTCACGACCGCGGGCCGGCTTCTCTTCGCGGGCGACGGCTCGGGCAATCTCGTCGCGTTCGATCCGGCGAGCGGCAAGCCGCTGTGGCATTCGCGCATCGGCAACGTCTCGAACGCTCCGCAGACCTATCTGCTCGATGGCAAGCAGTACGTGCTGGCTGCGGCCGGCGACGCATTGTTCGCGTTCGCGCTCTACTGATCCGTCGCTACTCCACGATCTCGTCGTACGACTTCGCCGTCCGGCTGTGGTAGTCGTTGTGCGCCCGGACCATCGCGTCCTTCAAATCCGGGAGACGGATCGTTCCATTCGCCGATGCAGCGCGCGGTGTCGAGCTGGTGCTGGATGTAGGTGTTGAAGTCGTGTCCGTGGGGTATCTGCCGATCCCACCACACCGACCAGCCATGAGCGGCGAGCGCATCAGCGAGGAGGCCGGCACGCGGCTGGTCCTCGCGAGCGTAGCTGAGAAAGATGTCCGCCATCAGACGGGCGTATTGTGCCTCAATCTCCGACGCGCAGGCCCTCGAACAACTCATCGGCGGCGGCCCATTCCAAGTGGTCCTGGTGAGGACGAAACAGGCTTGTGGTAGCCTTCGCCCACGAGGAAGTCGCAAGTCGAAGTTGCAAGGCACAACGGAGGCGGCATGACCAAACGAGACGAATCGACCAGGCGCGATTTCATCAAGCAAGTCGGCGTCGGCGCCGTCGCAGCTGCCGGCGCGGTTGCCGCGGCGCAGGGCGGCCTCCAGGCGGTCCCTCAGACGGCGACGCGGGCGAAAGCGCGCATCATCGGCGCCAACGATCGCATCAACCTCGGGTTCGTGGGGTGCGGCGGCCGGATGAACGCCCACATCCGCCGGATCATGGAGCGCAACAAGGAGCGCGGCGACGTCCAGGCGGTTGCGGTCAACGACATCTGGGACAAACGCAAGCAGCGCGCCCGCGAAGCGACCGGCGTCGAGGAACGTGCAGTCCACCACGACTATCGCGAAGTGTGTGCCCGGCCCGACGTCGATGTCGTCGTGATCGCGTCGCCCGACCACTGGCACCATCTGCAGACGATGGAGGCGCTCCGCAACGGCAAGGACGTCTATCTCGAAAAGCCGATGACCTACACGGTCGATGAAGCCAAGGAGATCGCCGAGACGGTGAAGGCGACCGGCCGCGTGCTCCAGGTCGGCAGCCAGTACGCGTCGATGGATCATTTCTGGAAAGCGAAGAAGGCGATCAAGGACGGCCTCATCGGCGACGTCGTCTGGGCGTCGGGTGGGTTCGGCCGGAACCGCAATCAGCGCGGGGAATGGAACTACGCGATCGATCCCGAGGCCACCGACAAGACGCTCGACTGGAAGGCGTTTCTCGGACCGGCGCCGAAGCGGGCCTTCGATCCGGAGCGCTACTTCCGCTGGCGCAAGTACTGGGATTACTCCGGCGGGATTGCCACGGACCTCTTCTACCACTCGGTCTCGCCGCTGCTCGTCGCCATCGGCGGAGAGTTTCCCCAGCGGGTGACCGCGTCCGGCGGCATCTACCTTCAGAAGGACCGTGAAGTGCCCGATACGTTCTTCATGAACGTCGACTACCCGGCGTGGACGATGCAGCTGGCGTGCTCGGTCGGCAGCGGCGTCGGCGCGCCGCTGGTGGTGCACGGCAGCCGCGGCACGTTGTTCATCGGCCAGAACAGCGAGAGCCTGGTCAACACCCAGATGGACGTCGTGCCCGACCAGGAGTATCGCGAGGAGTTCGTGAAGAAGACCGGCGCCGACGTGCTGAAGATCGACGTGCAGCCGGTCGCCCGCGGGACGCACCCGCACATGGACAACTTTCTCGACTGCGTGCGGTCGCGCCAGGAGCCGAACCTGTCGGCGCAGCTCGGATACCAGGCGATGGCGGCGATCGCGATGGGCGTGCAGGCTTACCGTCAGAGCGAAGTGCTGTTCTTCGACCGCCGGCGCGAGAAGGTGAGCAACAAGCCGGTAATCACCTAGCAGGTGGCAGAAAGACGCCCGAATCAACTCCCAACTCCGCCGCCTCCGCCGCGTGTCCACCATGCGTCGCGGAGGGGGGAGTTGATACATCCAGCCTTCAGACTCCGCCTGAGCCAGTTCTCCATCCCTTCACGCCTTCCCGATCAGCCAGCCAGCCGCGTTCCGGCGATGGCTGCCTGGCCGAGGGACGATGAATACCTTCATTGCGCGCTTCGTAGTCGGATCGGCCTGCATGGCGATCGCGCTGCTCTGGGCGCCGCTGGCCGTTCCGGCCGCCGCACAAGAATTACCGGCGCCGGTCGGCGAGTTCGCGGCGGGCGCGCTGTTGTTCGCGGACGATGGCGTCGTGACCGAGGGCTTCGCCGGAGGAACCGTGCGCTTCTATCTGTCGCCACGCATCAGCGCCGGTCCTGAGGTCGCGTTCATCCAGGGACAGAACCACAGTCACTTGATGCTGACCGGGAACGTCACGTTCGATCTCATGTCGCCGGTGAACGGCAGGCTCGCGCTGGTCACACCGTTCGCGGTGGTGGGCGGCGGACTGTTTCAAACGCGCGAGCAGTTTCGCGAGACCTTCACATCCTACGACGGCGCCTTCACCGCCGGCGGCGGCGTCAGGGTCCGTGTCGGCAAGTACGTCGTCGCCGGAGCCGAGGCGCGAATCGGCTGGGAGCTGCACCTTCGCCTGAACGGCTTCATCGGCGTGTCTTTCGGCGAGCGATGATCGACATGCTTCGTCGTTCAGACGGGCTCTCGTTGATCGGCTTCGTGTCGCGCGCCCGATAGACGTCCCCCATCCCGCCGGCGCCCAGCCGAGCGCGAATCTCGAAGGGACCTGCGCGGCTGCGGGGCTCGAGCTGTAACGCTACGGCAATTCCTTCACGAAGATGTTGCGGAATTGCACCAGCGCCGGGATGCCGGTGTAGACGCCATCCTTGACCCCGCCGTGATGCTGCAGCCCGAGCGGCCCTTCAGCCGGAAGATCGGGCAGCGTGATCTTGTCGATGACGGTCTTCCCGTTCAGCATCACCGTGACCGTGCTTCCCTGCACCGTCACCTCGAAGGTGTTCCACTGGCCGATATCCTTGTCCGCGTTCATTTTCGGTGTCGCCGCCGCCTTGATCTCGGGCGGCATTTTCGCGTCGGTCCGGTACCCGTACATCTCGCCGGAACCGACCGGCCAGCACCAGATGTTCAGCTGCGCCTTGCCGGAGCCGCGCAGGATGAACCCGGAGTCCGAGTCGGGCGCGGTGATGCGGATGGGTTCGCCTTTCTCGTCCAGCTTGTCGTGGCCGTCCGGCATCACGATCCGCATGTTCTTGCTGACATACGGCGTCGCTTTGATGCGCCAGTCCACCCTCGCGACGAAGTTCTTGTACAACTTCTCCGTCCACAGGTTCTTGTCCTTCAGCGCCTCGCTGCCGGCGTCGTAGTCGATCACGCCATCGAGGACCTTCCAATGGCCGTTGTCGCCAACCGGAATCTTCCAGCCCGTGAGATCCTTGCCATTGAAGAGCGAGACGAACCCCGGCGGCGGCGCGGTCTGGCTCTGGGTCGTCACGACCGCCGATCCGATCGTCAACGCGAGCCCCGCGGCAACACAGCAACTGACTGTTCTCATTACGCCTCCTGATACTCGTGCGGCGGCATTCTGACACCGGCGGGCTACCGACACAAATGCCGATGCTGAGGACGGGAGGGCAGGGTTCACAGGGAAAGACGGGATTAACAGGGAGGACGGGAGGACGGGAGGAAAGATAAGATCTCAATAATGTGAATCTCCCGTCCTCCCTCCTGTGAACAAACTCCGTTACTCGCGTATGGAGCATCAATGAAGCCCCTGACACCGTCGCTCGTTCCGCGCCGCATGCCGGGACTCGCGTGCACGATCGCGATCAGCCTGCTGACCTCGTCGTTTGCCATAGCCCAAACCCCGGCGACGACTCCAGGCACGCAAGGACCTCGAGCCGGGAGCGGCGTCTACCCGGCGACGGAGCCGGACGACAACACCGGGTTCGTGTCCATCTTCGACGGCAAATCGCTGACCGGCTGGGACGGCGATCCCCGCTTCTGGCGCGTGGACGACGGCGCGATTGTCGGAGAGAGCACGCCGACGAACGTCGTGGCGCAGAACAACTTCCTGATCTGGCGCGGCGGCGTGCTCCGGGACTTCGAGCTGAAGCTGGAATTCCGGATGAACGGCGCGAACAGCGGCATCCAGTACCGCAGCGCCGAACTGCCGGCCGTCGGCAAATGGGTGCTCAAGGGCTATCAGGCCGACATGGACTTCACGCAGAACTACCTCGGGAACGTGCACGACGAACGCGGCCGCGGCGTCCTGTCGCGGCGCGGCGAGGTGACGCGCCTCGCCGACGGTCCGAAATTCAAGGTGGTCGGGACCATCGCCGACAGCGTGCTGCTTCGCGGCGTGATGAACGTGACCGGCTGGAATCAGTACCACATCATCGCGCGCGGGCCGGTGCTGCTGCAGCTGATCAACGGACAGCTGATGTCGGTCGCCATAGACGAGGACGTGAAGAATGCGGCGGCGGAAGGCGTGCTCGGATTCCAGATGCACACGGGGCCGCCGTTCAAGATCGAGTACCGCAATATACGCTTTAGAAAACTGTAGGGTGGTCGGTTCTAAAGGTTCAAAGGTTCAAAGGTTCAAGGGTTCACAGGTTCAGTTGTTCAGCTGGTCCGGCTCTGAACCCCTGAACCCCTGAACTCCTGAACATTTTCCCGCCAGAACTGATGAGCTAAGCATTGGAAGTCTGGCCCAGGCCAGACACGGCTATAATCAGAATTCCCCCCAGCGAACACGTCCCTTTCATGACCAATAGGTAGCTCATGCGCAGGGCTCTGCCCCTCTCTGTCCAGCTGTTGTTGACCTTCGTCGGTCTCGTCGTCGGTATTGTTGCCGTGCTGACGAGAACCGCCTACACGTCGCTGCTGGCGAATCTCGAGGCGGAGGCCAGCCGCAACGTCGCGCTCGCGACGCGCACCCGCGAACAGACCGTGACGCAGCTGTTCCTGCTCCGGCAGCAGCGCGCGCAAGGGTTCCTGGCGAGCCTGGAGTCGTTCTGCGCCGAGCCGATCGGCTCGGGCCGCGTCGCCTGGGTCGACGACTGCGCACGAACCATGGTCAACGACTTCCGCAAGAGCGAACGCGCGGTCGGGGCCGTGCTGACCTATCGCAATCGCAGGCTCATTCGTTCGGGGAGTCCCGTTGCCGCCGGCACGCCCACGCCTGGTGCGCTCGCGAAGGTGATTCGCACCGAGGACGGCGCCGTCGAGTACCTCATGCGGGCCGCGCTGCGCGACACGGCGCTGACGTTGCAGTTCGACCACGATCTGGTGGGACGGCTCTTCGACGAGCGGGCCGGCCTCGATCGCAACGCCGACGTGTTCCTCGTCGATCACGAAGGACAGTTCCTCACCAGGGAACGCGACGACCTGGCCTCCGTGTCAGCCGATCGGGAGGTCGAATTCCTGAAGCATTGCCGGGCCGGCGCCGAAGCGTTCGTCGATCTCGATCACCGCGGCGTGAAGTCATTTCAAAGCTTCCGGCCGCTCAAGCCTCTCGGGACAGCCTGTGTCGCCGCCAGCCTCGGCTACGAGGACGCGCTAGCTCCGGCGGAAAAGCTGCGCGCGGATCTCGTGATCCGCGGTTCCTGGTTCGTGCTCGTTGGCGCGGTGCTGTCGCTCGTCGCCAGTCACTGGATCTCGCGGCCCGTCCGGCGTCTGGCGGTCTCGGCGCGGAAGCTGCAGACCGGGCGTTTCGATCGGCCGGTTCCCGTGGCCGGTCCGTCCGAGGTTCGCGCGCTCGGCCGGGCCTTCAATGCCATGGGCAACGATCTCGCGGAGCTGGTCGCCAAGGAGCAGGCCGCGCGGCGCGTCGCCGAGGACGCGAATCACGCGAAGGACGAGTTCCTGGCGACCGTGTCGCACGAGCTGCGCACGCCCTTGAATGCCATCCTCGGCTGGGCGCAGATGCTGCGCTCCGACAAGCTGCCCGCCGATCAGATCCGTCACGGCATCTCGGTCATCGAACGCAGCGCGCGGGCGCAGACGCAGCTGATCGACGATCTGCTCGACGTCTCACGGATCGTGTCCAAGCGGCTGCGCATCGCGCGCGAGCCGGTTGCGCTCGTGGAGGTCATCGACGCCGCGCTCGACGCGGTCGGGCCTCAGGCCGCTGCGAAGCAGGTCGAGATTGAAACGGATCTCTCCGATTCGGGGGTCGTGCTCGGCGATCCGCGCCGCCTCGAACAGGTCGTCTGGAACCTGGCGTGGAACGCCGTCAAGTTCTCGCAGACCTCGGGCAAGGTCAGCGTGCGGTTGAAGCGGGTCGACCGGCAGATGGTGCTCTCGGTGACCGACACGGGCGTCGGCATCTCGTCCGCGTTTCTGCCGTACGTCTTCGAATGGTTCCGCCAGGAGGACGCACGGTCGCGCAGCCAGTCCGGCCTCGGTCTCGGACTCGGCATCGTCCGGCACCTCGTGCAGCTGCACGGAGGCAGCGTCCGCGCCGAGAGCGGCGGCCTGGGCAAGGGCGCGACGTTCACGGTCACGCTGCCCATTCACAAGCCGGCTGCGCCGGTGCTCTCGGCGGCCTACCTGCCGGCGCCGACCGACGAGCCGATCGTGCACCGGCTCGACGCCGCGCGGATCCTGATCGTCGAGGACGACGGCGATACGAGGGAAGTGGTGCGGGCGACGCTGGAAAGCGCCGGCGCATCGGTGGAGGTCGTCGCGAACGCGCACGACGCGCGGCGCGAAATGTTCGCGGACGCGCCCGACGTGCTGATCTCCGATATCCGGATGCCCGAGGAGGATGGCTACTCGCTCATCCGCTCGCTGCGCGGCGCCGGTATTGCGACGCCGGCGATCGCGCTGACCGCGTACGCGCGGCTCGAGGACGCGGAAGAGGCGCGCGAGGCCGGCTTTCAGATCCACCTGCCGAAGCCGGTCGACGCGACGCAGCTCATCGACGCGGTCGCGGCCTTACTGCGCAGTCAGACTGTTCATTGATCTCGGTCAACTCCCAACTTGGAGGTTCAAGCGCCAAGCGTGAGGAGCGCTTGCTGGACGGCGCGGGTCTGAGAATGGAGCGGACCGTAGGCCGGATTCATCATCAGATGATCGAGCGCTCGCTGGAACTGCTCCGCGGCGGCCGCAAGCAGCCCCTGGTCGCGCAGGACGGTGCCGAGATTGATGGCGTTCATGGCGACGACGGGATGATCGTGCCCGAAGGCCTGTTCATCGATGCGCATCGCGCGTTCATACAGCTCCCGCGCACCCGACAAGTCCCCCGCCTTCAAACGCATGTACCCACCTGGCTCGCGGCCGCGGCGACGTGGGGATGGTTCTCGCCGAAAACCGCGACGTGGATGGCGAGCACACGCTCGAAGAGCTCCTGCGCCCGCTCGACCTCGCCGAGCGTGAGCTTCACCCTGGCGACATTGTTCAACGTCGTCGCGACGTCGGGATGATCCGGTCCGTACACCGTCTCGAAGAGCCGCAGCGCACGCTCGAAGCAGGTCTGACCCCGCTGAACCTCACCCTGCTCACAGAACACCATTCCGAGATTGTTCAGTGTCGACGCAATCCGGACATCGTCCTGACCGAATGCCTGCTCCTTGATGTGCAGCGCTCGTTCGAAGAGCGTTGGAGCGCCGTCTAGATCGCCAAGCGCCTGCAGGATGGCGCCAAGGTTCGTCGCGAGGGACGACACCTGCAGGTGGTCGGGACCATGCGCGGCTTCGAGGATTGTCAAGCCTCTCTCAAAGTATCGCTTCGCGCCGAAGAGATCACCGCGCGCCTGGCTGTTCAAGGCGAGGCTGTTGAGCACCGGCGCCAGGCCGGCATGGTTCGGCCCGCCCGTCCGCTCGCCGATCGCGAGCGCACGCTCGAGGCACTGCCGGGCATCGTCCAGCTGGTGCAGAAACGTGTGAACGGTTCCCAAGCTGTTGAGGATGACCGAGAGATGCGAATCATCCGGTCCGTACCCCGCTTCAATTGCCCGGACTCCGCGCGTGAGCGCGTCGCGCGCGTCGCGTACTGCGCACGGTCCCTGAGGTAGATGCCAACGGAATTCAGGAGTTTGCCGCTCTCCTTGACCGGCAGTCCGGCGCGTTCTGTCCATGCCGACGCCGCGAGGGCGTGGGGAAGCAGCCGCTCGCAGGTGGGATGCAGGCGCACATCGCCCTTGGTCTCGGGGAACACATGCGCCAGAACCTGGACGGCGGCGGAGATCCAGGCATTCCCGTGATCGCCGAGCCGGTTCCGCGTGACCGCCTGCACGAGCCTGTGCACGGCAAGGGCGGTGCCGGCTGTTTGCACGAGCGAGAAGCGGCGAAGGGCGCCGATCATCGCGTCGCGCGCGGATTCGTCGGCAATCGCGTCGCCAAGTGGAGCCGGGAGCAGTGCGGCATTCCCGATGAGTGTGTCGAGCGGAATGTCGTCCGGCGCGAGGTGGCCGCACAAATTGAGCATCGCGGCCGAGGCCGGCGATGTCTTTTCGATCTCGTCCATCGACAGAGACCAGGTCGTCGCGACCGTGCCGGGATAGTCGGTGCCAGGTCCCTCCTGTTCGAGTACCTGGAGGTGCCGCTTGGCGAACAGTCCGGCATATCCGGCGATCGTCTTCTCGTTGACTTCGATGTATGCGGCGGCCTGTTCGATCGCCAGTGGAAGGCATCCGAGATCGGTCGCCAGTTGTGCTGCGGCTGCGCCGGTCGTTCTGCCCGGTGCGACGCTCGAGGAATGCCGCGCCCTGTTCCGGCGACCAGGTGCTCACGCCGTGCGGCGTGCCTACGCGCGCCAGTGGGGGTTGCGTGACGTGATCAGGACGTGTCCGGTGCGGCCTTGCGGAAGGTACGGATGCTGACGTGCTTCGGGTCGCGGGCATTGTCGAACACGAGGAGCCACGAACCGTTGCCGTCCAGCCACACACGGGTCTTGTTGATGGCTTCGTCCAGGTCCTTGCCGGGCGTCAATCCGAGTCTTGACGCCAGCGCCGCGTAGTCACTTTTGTGCGTGACGTCTTCCTACGTGCTCACCCACCACACGACGTCGTAGGCGGCGGAGTTGCGGTACGCGTCTCCACCGCCACCTGCGTCTTGCCGATTCCCCGGAGACCGGTGAGAACCTGCGCCGGTGCGGCCGCACTGAATGACGAGTGGATCGCCTCCAGCAGATCGTCGCGGCCGGTAAAGTTCGGATTCCTGAGATGCCGGACGTTCCAGATCCAGGGCAACGCCCCGGGGAATCGCGGTTCCGCTTTGATCGCCCGGCCGCTCTCACGAGGCGACCCGCCGGGAAAGGCCGGCGCCACCGTCGGCTTGCCACGCCCACGCACGATCGCGGCCAGCAGCACGGCCTTGGCGTCGTCGCCGCTCAGCCCGACGAGGTCGGCGTAGACGATCGCCTTGTGCAGGCCGGTCGGATTGCACTCGCGCACCCGCACCGGCACGAGCAGACCCTGTTCGCCCATCGGATCGACGAACGAACGCCGCCGCCCATTCCGGCTGCGTGTACTTCGCCTCCAGATAGCTCGGCGACAGCACCACGATGGTGCGCTCGCATGCTTACGTCGCCTTCTGCATGTCGAGCACGAAGTTGCCGCCGACCCGGAAGTCCCAGGCCTGGACGACGACGGAGTGACCGGCCTCCTCGAGTGCCAGGAGATCCATTCCGCCCAGGTGCGGTCGGCTTTGTTGTAGCTGACGAAGAAGTCTTTCATGCGATCGCGGCCGTGCTAGCTAGCACCTGGCGCGGCGCGTTGCACTTGGCGCCTGCCGCGCACTATCCTACCCCCAGCGCGTGCAGGACGCGCCCCGTCCGCGGGAAGGGATGCTCCCACCTGTCGTCGGTTCCGCCCCAGCGTTGCCTGACGAACCTCCGCCCGTCTTCGCGGACAACGGGCCCATCCCTCTGAGGGAGGTGCGTCATGGCGTCCGATCGCGATCATCTCGTCTCCCGTCCCTCTCATTTCTCGAGCCGCTGTCCTGCCCGGCCGAACCTGGAAATGCAGCACAAGCGCGCGAAAGAGCTGTTGCGCGCGGCGTGGACTCCGATGCCTGAAGCGCTCGCGCCGCATTCGTGCGCTGCATCCGAAGCCGCCCGACCCGGACGCGCTCAAGCTCGCGGACGCGCAACTGGTGATCGCGCGGGGCTACGGCTTCGAGAGCTGGAGCCGCGATGAAACACAAGATCGATGTCGCTCACGAGAACGCCGGTCGAGCAGTTTCCTGTCCGCGCTCCACGCATGAAGACGTCGATCGTGTGCGCGCGATGCTCGTAGAGCACGTCGAAGTGCGAGCGGCGGTGAACGAACCGATCAGCTACTTCGACAGCCGGCCGGTTGCGCGGGCGGCCAGAGAATCTGCCGATGATCGACCTGCTGCTCGCCCACGGCGCCGACCTCAATCTGAAGAGCACCTGGTGGGCCGGCGGGTTCGGGCTGCATGGAATACGGCACTGCACGCCCGAGGAAGCGGCGCCGCTGATCGCGCGCGGGGCGGTGGTCGACGTCTTTGCCGCGGCCAATCTCGGCATGTTCGATCGCGTGCGCGAGCTCGTCGAACGTGATCCGTCATTGGTGAAGGCCCGCGGCGGCGATGGAAAAACGCCGCTGCACTGCGCCCGCACGGTCGAGATCGCGCGGTTCCTGCTCGACCGCGGCGCCGAGATCGACGCGCGGGACGTCGACCACGAATCGACGCCGGCGCAGTATCTCGTCCGTGATGCGCCCGACGTGACGCGGCTTTCTCATCGAACGCGGCGCCTGGTTCGACATCTTCATCGCCGTCGGCCTGCGCGATGCCGCGCTTGTGGAGCGATGCCTGCGGGAGGATCCGGAAGCGCTCGATCACCGCACCTGGCAGGGCAAGTACACGGTGGCGCACAACGGCGAGCGGGCGGCGACGCGCGAGGAGATTGGCGATCACCGCGGCGACATCTATCGCTGGGTGTTCGACCACAACATCTCCGCGCTCGAACGTCGCCCGAACGCTTTGGCTTACGAGGAGATCGTCGGCCTGCTCGAGTCGCATGCCTCGCCGGCGCAGCGGTTGCTCACGGCCTGCGCGCACGGCCGATGGCAACGCCGCCCGACGCTCTCGTTGTCGTCGCATCCGGATGTCGATCAGGACGTCTCACCCGAGCCCAGAGGCGGCTGATTGTCGACAGGGCGCACGCCAACGACCTTGCTGCCGTTGCCTTGATGGTCGATCTTGGCTTCGATCCGCTCGCGCGCGGCGTGGACGGATGGGAGGCGATCCGCTGGGCGGCTTTCCATGGCAACGCCGACGATGACGCGGGCTGCTCCTGCGCGCACGATCCGCCGATCAACGTGCCGGATCCAAGCTATCGGAGGCACGCTGCTCGGCCAGTGCCTCTATGGCGCGTTGCACGGCTGGCACTGCCGGTCCGGCGACTTCGCGGCGACCGTGCGGCTCCTGCTCGGGGCCGGTGAACGGGTCGATCCGACCGACGTGCCGACCGGCCGCGACGATGTCGATGCCGTGTTGCGCGAGCAGCTCGCTCACGGAGAGCGGTTCGGGGATCGGGGATCGGGGATCAGATGAGGGATCGGTGATCGGGGATCGGGATCGGGGATCGAGAACACTGAAAACTGGCCGTGGGCCAGGCGGATTGTCAGCGCAGCGTCTGGGCCTTGGCGACGAATGCCGGATCGATCGTCACCCCCAGCCCGGGGCCGGTGGGCACTTTCAGCATGCCGTTGACGCAGGTCAGCGGCGACGTGTCGGAGGACACCGGCAACGAGTCGTCGCGGCCCTTGTATTCCTGAAAGGGGCCGGCGTTCGGCACGCACGACGCATAGTGCGCGACATACAGATAGCCGAGGCCGCCGTCCGACATGTGCGGCGTGCACGGAATGCCGGCGGCTGCCGCCATGCGCGCGACGCGGATCGATCGCACGAATCCGCCGAAGTAGAAGAGGTCCGGCTGGACGACGTCGACGCCCTTGTGCTCGATCATCCACCGGAAGCGGCGCAGGCTGCTTTCCTGCTCGCCGCCGGCGACCGGCAGCGGCAGCTGGTCGGCCACGTCCTTCGTCTCGTCGTAGTAGTCGAACGGCACGGGCTCCTCGAGGAAGGCCAGGCGGTGCTCCTGCATCAGGCGGCCGATCCGCACGGCGGTCGGCACGTCGTATGAACCGTTCGCGTCGGCGTAGATCGTCATGCCGTCGCCGAACGTCTTGCGCGTGAGCGGAATCAACGCGTGGTCCCGCCGCATCGACTCGTCGTCTTCCCGCATGCGGGCGCCGAGGCGGAACTTGATCGCCTTGGCGCCGGTCTCGGCGACGAGTTTCTGCAGGAACGCGATCTCCTGTTCGGGCGAATTGCCGCGGTTGCCGCTGGCGCGATAGACGGCGATGTCACGGCTGCGCACGCCGCCGAACAGATCGCCGATCGGCTTGCCCGCGACTTTGCCCAGCAGGTCGAGCGTCGCGAACTCGACACTGGCCACCGGCACCCAGAATGGCAGTCCCTGCCACTTGTAGTTCGAGTTGGCGAGATAGACGCCGTCCACGAGCGCTTCGAGATCGCGCGCGTCCTTGCCGGCGAAGAACGGCGCGACCCGGTGAACCAGAATCGGCCAGGTGGTCTCGAGGACATCCGGATGGGCCGCCGCGATCCCCGTCGCGCCACTCTGCGAGCGCACGCGCACGAGGAACTGGTCGCCAGCCTTGAGCAGCTCGACCGACGCAATCTTGACCGGTTCGGTCAACAGGTTCCTGTTCAGGACAGGCGCGGCGCCAATCTGCTCGATCCGAGACTGAAATGAGCCGCGAGCCCGCGCGGCTGCCCCGCCCGTCAAGACCGGCAGCCCGGCTGCGACGGCGCCGGCCTTGATGAAGTCGCGACGATTGGTCGATCCGGCCACGAGTCCTCCTTTTGCGCGATCGAGTGACAAGACTTTACCGCGTCCATCGCGGTGGCGGCCAGGGCTTCTGCCCTGCGTGGCTTCCGCCTTCGAGCGAAGCGTTTCCGCCTTCGCCAAGGCTCCGGCGGACCGCCGTAGCTTTAGCGGAGGCTGGTCGGCGAGACTCGCCGTAGCCTTGGCGGAGGCGGTTAGCCGGAAGGACGTGGCTGTCGCTGAAAATGAGCGGCCGTCGCTTCCCTCCGCCTGAAGGCGGAAGCCACAAAATGCGACGAATCCACAGGCTCTTGGGCGCGGTCACACGCCATTGGGACACATCTCGCGGCCGGTTGGATCGGTCTCGAGAACGGACTCGTGCAGACCTCCAATGAAGTTGATTGGCTGGCCGTCCTCATCGACCTGACACAATCGCCAGCATATGTCCTTGACTTCTTCGTCCAAGATCTGCGGATCGTCCAATAGGTAGCAAAATCTCTGCAGCAACCACCACTGCATCACACGCATGACTGTCGTGATGTCCTCCGGCAACGCTCCGGTTGAGATTTGGAGCGCAGGGCAATTGCTGAACTGGGCGCAGCATCTCTGTGAATTTGATCCATCGTGGAATCGGTAGAGCAGTATGCTGTGTAGGAACAGATACCTCGCAGCTGGAGAATGCTTGTTGGCTGCGAGCTTGCCAACCTGAGGATCGGGCGCGCCAAACGCGCGAACAGACGCGTCAACTCATCCAACTCACTCATGTTTGGCTCGCTGAAGAGTCCAGACTCAGCTTACGAAACGTTCATCGTGAAGTCAAGAGGGTCTGGTGCGTGCGGAGCTTTTTTCGAGTCTGGCCACAACGAATCGTCTTGTTCAGGCGCGCTCATTCAACGACTCCGATCCGCCTCAGCCGCGTTTCCCGTACAAATCCATGCGTCGGCATTGCGAATGAGAGCGACGTTTCGTAAGCGTGGTGCGCCCGGCGGCGCACCCGAATGCTGTCGGGAGTTGCTCGACCTCCGGCGGCCCACGACTGAACGTGAAGGAACTCGACCGCCGGAACGAGTGGCGCGCCACGCGTCGCACGGCGCGGGAGTCCGCGCGGCCGGCTCAATCTTGCTTACCCACAGGAGTAGAAGAGAAGAAGACTCTCTCGCGATCACCTGATCGACTTGTTCCGGAACGAGCTGCGCGCGCGACGTGGCGTCGCATTCGTGAATTTTTGGGAAACGCAACAAGGCGCTCCCACTCCTGAGCCCGCATGGCCTGCGCGCGGTACACACACGAAGAACGAGAGGAGGGAGCCAAGGATTCAACAATCCCCCTGACGCCCTCCTCGCTTCCTCATGTGATCATGAACCCGTCGCGCTCCCGCTTGACCGACTTTTTCTCGGCGAGAACGAGTTGGTTCAGAAAAAGTAATTGACAAGTTTTCAACCGCGTCGCGCGTTGCGTGCGCATCTCTTTCTCAAAGCACCTCAGAAATCGACGACGTTGACCGCTGGGTAGTCTTCGACACGTCGAACGACGTAAGACGACCCTGATGTTCCGACCGGTCATCTGCGCGCGAGCCGTGGCCTCGAAAATCTCCGTGTTACAAAGAAACATGACATCGACGCGACCCGTGCTAACCGATCTCTCGGACGATCAATTGCTCGGCGATGTTAGCGGCTCGCATGTGCCGAACGGCATACCACCGCCGCTTTGATCAGAGCGCTGATGGAGATCGACGTCAGACGACTCTACCTTCGTGAAGGTTGTTCATCGCTCTTCACCTAGTCTAGAAGACCCGTTTATAGGATGATCAAGACGTGACGCCGAGGGGCCGCGCCAACGCCAACTACTATGCCGGCCTCGCGCTCTGTACAGTGGCGGGATAACCGTTCGCTCGGGCGGGCGGGCTCCAGCGACATCATTTTTGCCGTGGGCGTAATCCTGCTCGCAGGGTACGTAGCCTTGGCGGTATTCGGCCTGGCAACCAGCCGATGCCCGCACTGTGCCGCTACATCGATCTCAGGGGCGGCAGCGCCTACTGTCCGCGGTGCGGACGCTGGATCCGGCGCACGAAGGCGATGCCCCACCACCCGATTCCAGTCGCGTGCGGGCCTGATTCGACGTAGTGAAGTCACCGCAGCCAGTGTGAAGCTGCGTGCAAAAGTGCGCAGCTCACGACGCGCGCCGCGTCGAGCGGGGGCTGAAAAATGTCGACGCCGCTGTGCCCGTGAGCTGAATCGTTCCGGGGATCGAGACGCCTGTCAGCTCCTTCTGCGCGAGGATCGCTTCGAAGCACTTCACGGTTCCCTTGCCCTTGACCTTGCCGGTCTGGATCTCCTGCACCGCGCCATCGAGGATGCGCACGACCGCGCCGTGCAGAATGATCTCGATCGAAACGGTGAACGGCAGGCGGCCGATCTCCTGGCCGTTCTTCATCAGCGCGATGTAGGGCTTGTGGGTCGACGTGATCTTGTGCTCCGACAGCTGCACGAAGATCTCCTTGCCTGGCGTCTTCAAGCTCTTCTCGATCTGCTGGCGCAGCGCGAACGACTTGTTCCAGGCGCCGACCAGGATGTCGCCCACCCCGATGTCGAGCAGGGCCGGCAGATGGCGCGCGATTGCCGCCGGCATCATGCGCCAGCCGAGGATCGGATTCTTCACGCCGCCACCCTCGATCCCGACGCCGTTGCTGGCGAGCGCCTCCTTGATCCGATCGGTGAGGTCGTCGGCCGCGGGCAGGAGCAGTTCATTGAGAGTAACCATGACATCACCTCGCGTCAGCGATCCCGCTCGTGACGACTTTCAATGTCTGGACGCCGCCGTCCGGGAAGCCCTGCAAAGAGAACTCGAAGTCGGTATCCGGTCCGTCATCCGGTGCGCTCACCTGCACGCCGGCGTCCGAATGCGGTGCGAACGTGACGGTTGAGGGGAGCCGATGCTTGCGGAACTGCGACACCGTGCCCGCGGCGCCGGCGCCGAGGAGGAGCCCGCCGAGAATGCCGAACAGCACGACGCTGGACGAAGCCGCGACCAGATCCACGGTCGCACCGGTCTGCACGGTGCTGCCCGCCATGGGGGACTGGCCCGTCACCGTGCCCATCGATCTCCACGTGCGGACGTAGCTGAGCGAACCGGGCTGCAGCCCCGCGCTCCGCAGCACGCCGTGTGCGTCGGCCACGCTCAGGCCAGCCACGCTCGGGACGATCACCGGGGCGACGCCAACCGCCACGACCACGTCGATCGGCGTGTTCGGCGGCACCTGCGTGCCCGCGGCCGGCTGCTGACGAACGATCGTTCCGGGCGGGCTGTTGGGCAATTCGGCGTTCGTGGCGCCGCCGAACACCAGCCGGCTGGCCGCGACGATGCGCTCGGCGTCCGCGCGGGTTCGACCGCTCAGATCGGGAACGGGAATCGTCTCGACTCGAGCGATCTCGACCGGAGCGGCGACCGCGAACCACACCGACACCGCAGTCCCGGCATCGACTTCCTGACCGGCGAGCGGCCGCTGATCGACGACGGTTCCCGGCGCGTCGGTCGTGGTGCGTTCCAGAATCGCTCCGGCCGAGAGCCTGCTCCTGCTGAGCGTTCCGCCGACGGCCGATCGGTCCAGACCCTGGAGCGGGGGGACGATCACCCGCGGCGCCGTGGCCACCGTGAAGTTCACCGCGGTCTGAATGGAGACGCGCTCTCCCGCTTGCGGCGTTTGCGCGACGACCGTCCCGCGAGGAGCCTCCGATGACTGCTGCGTGATCTGTCCAGGACGGAGGCGCGCGGAGGCCAGCGCCTCGAGCGCGCTCTGCTGATCGCGGCCCCGCAGATCCGGCACCGCGGTCGGACGGGGCACCGCGATCCAGAGCTGGACGGGCGCGCCGGGGCTGGCGATCGATCCGGACCTCGGGAGCTGCTCCACGATCGTCCCGGCCGCGGTGTCAGACTGCCGTTCTTCGATCTCCCCGAGCTTCAGCCTCGCGGCCGTCAACATCTCGGCGGCGGTGTTTCGATCGCGGCCCACGACATCCGGAACCGTACCTCGGCCGCGGCACCGCGACCCATACCTGAACCGGGGCGCCCGCGGTCGCCGTCGTTCCCGCGCGCGGCTGCTGATCGATGATGATGCCGGCCGTGGCGTCCGACTGCCGCTCCCCGATGTCGCCGAGGCGCAGCCGCGCGGCGGTCAGCATTTCGGCGGCTGCGTTGCGATCGCGGCCCACGACATCCGGCACCGTACTCGGTCGCGGGACGGCCACCCACACCTGCACCGGGGAACCCGCGACCGCGGTCGTCCCAGGCCTCGGCATCTGGTCGACGACGACACCGGCGGTCGCGTCGGAGGTGCGCTCGGCAACGTCGCCGAGCCGCAGGCGCGCCGCAGTCAGCGACTCTGCGGCGGCGTTGCGGTCACGGCCTCGCAGGTCTGGAACGGCTATCGGTCTGGGAGCGGCGAGCCAGATCTGCACCGGAGTACCGGGCGCCGCGATCGTTCCGGCCCTCGGCATCTGATCGATGACGCTGCCTGCAGCGTCGTCAGCCGGGCGCTCGCCGATCGTGCCCAGCCGCAGCCGCGCCGCACTCAGAACTTCTGCCGCCTCCTGCCGATCGCGCCCGCGGAGATCGGGCACCGTGATCGGCCTCACGGTGGCGAACCAGACTTGAACCGGCGTGCCGGCTGTGACCATCGCCCCAGGCTTCGGCATCTGGTCGATGACCGTACCTTCGGGCGCATCGGACTGTTGTTCGGCGACTTCTCCGAGACGCAGGCGCACGGAGGTGAGCTCGTTGGTCGCGCCGCCGCGATCGCGCCCGCGCAGGTCCGGCACCGTGATCGGCTGCGCCGCGGCCTGCCACAGTGCGATCGCAGTGCCGCACTTCGCGTTCGATCCGGCGGGAGGAGCCTGCGCGAGAATCTGTCCGTCCGGCTGATCCGACGGGCGCGACGACACGGGCCCGACCTGGAACCCCGCCCGTTCGATGAGCGCCGCCGCGGTCTTCGGGTCGCGCCCGACGAGGTGCGGGACGGGCGGGCACTGTACTGGCGAGGTCACCAGGACATCGATCGCCGAACGGCAAGGGACTACGCTCTCCGGCCGCACCGACTGTTCGAGCACGATTCCGGCACGTTGATCGATGGGCCGCTCTCGAATGTTGCCGAGGATCAGGTTCCGGTCTTCGAGCCGCTGCCTGGCCTGCCGCAAGTCGATGCCGGAGATGTCCGGCACTCGGCAGACGACCACGGGTTCAACCACCGCCACGTCGACCCGGGATCCGCACTTCAGCATGGTGCCGGCTGCTGGAGCCTGCGCGCTGACCAGACCGCCGTCTCCTCGCGCCACGTTGAACTTCAGGCCCGCGCCTTCGACGAGAGCCTTCGCTCGTTCGACATCGGCCCTGACCAGCTGCGGGACTTCGCAGTCTTTTATGGGCGGAACGGGAGTGGGTGTGGCGATCAGGAGATGGACGAGCGTCTGGCAGTCCACTTTCGAGCCCGCGTCAGGCGACTGATCGAGGACCGTTCCTGGAGGGCGATCCGAATTCTGGGTCTGCGTTCTCCCGACCCTGAGCTTGTAGCTCGGGATCGCCTTGTTCGCATAGCTCTCGAGCGCGCCGACCAGTCGCGGCACAGTGGTAGTGCATGTGGGCTCGGGCGGCACCTCAACGATCCGTTGCGGTACGCCAATCCAAAGCTCCACGGACAAAGGGCAGGGAACCGGAGTCCCTGGCTTCGGCGATTGGTCGACGACAGTCCCGTGTCCCCTGGGGACTTCCTTCTTGTGTACGGCAATCAGCTTCGCCTTCATCTTGCTCAGCCGAAGTTTTGCCGAGTCCTCACCGCTGCCAAGGAAGTCCGGAGCCTCGCACCCTCGGACGTCGTCCGTGCTGCTGCTTCCGCTGGTACTCCCGCGGCTGCCGCGCTCTCCATCGCCACCGCGATCGATGATCTTCGACGGTTCGGCTATCAGGATTTCCAGGGTGTAGCCGCACGCGATGCGAGCCCCTGGCTTCGGCGTCTGGTCGATCACGGTTCCACGACCGCCGACGACCTGTTTCTTGCTCACCCTCACGTTTACCCGCAGCTTGGACATCCGAAGACGGACGGAGTCCTCAGTGCTGCCCGAAACGTCCGGAACCTCGCAGATCGGAACGGTCGTCTGGGGTGGCACGCGACGGAGCGGTTCGACCGCGCGAGTCTGCGGTTCCACGGTCCGAGTGCGTGGCGTCTCCGGTTCGGTGGGGCGAGGGCGTGTGACCTGCGGTTCGACTACTCGAGGGCGGAGGCCCTGCGGCGACGCCGTGCGCGAACCAATGGCACCGGGCTGATTCGGTCGTCCTTCTTGGTCGGCAAGCGCGGCGACCGCCGCAGGGTGGGGAGGGCTGATGAGAAGTAGAACCGAAGCGAGATAGGTAATGGCTCGATACATCGCCCCGCTCCTTTGGACCGGGGCACTTTCGAAGTGCCAATTCTTATCGGGAAGCTACGAGGCCCAGAAAGGAATGTTCAGGAGTCAAACTGGCGGAGGACTTCGTTGCGAAAGCATTGCGAAGCGAACGGTTGAGCTACGGGCACGAGCTCATCCGTGCACCGGACGATAGTCGGCCGGCTTGACGGACATCGTTCACTTGAGCGGGGCTTGCTCCTTACGGTAGAAGGAACTTTTCCAGCAGGGCCTCCCGCCTTGTGAACAAGAGTGAAGGGTGATTTCCAGGATGGCTTCAAAACACTATGACGTGATCGTCGCCGGCGCGCGCTGCGCGGGCTCGCCGATCGCGATGTTGCTCGCCCGGCGCGGCTACGACGTGCTGCTCGTGGATCGCGCGACGTTTCCGTCCGACACCATCTCCACGCATCTGATCCATCCGCCTGGCCTCGACGCGCTGCAGCGATGGGATCTGCTCGAGCGGGTGGTGGCAACCGGGTGCCCACGCATTCACACCTATGCGTTCGACCTCGGTCCGTTCGTCATCGAGGGGGCGCCGGGCCACGCGCAGTCGCCCGTCTGGTACGCGCCGCGACGGACGGTGCTCGACAAGCTGCTCATCGATGCGGCCGCCGAAGCGGGAGCCGAAGTACGCGAAGGTTTCACGGTAGACGAGATCGTGATTGACGACGGTCGCGTGACCGGGATCCATGGACATGCCAAGGCAGGCCCGCCGGTGACGGAGCGGGCCCGCGTCGTGATCGGCGCGGACGGGATCAACTCGATCGTGGCGAAGAGCACCGGCGCCGAGCAGTACAACGAGAAGCCGCGACTCGAGGCGTCCTATTACTGGTACTGGAGCGGCCTGCCGATGAACGGCCGGTTCGAAGGCTACGACCGCGGCGATCGGGCGTTCGCCGCCTGGCCCACCAACGACGATCTGACGCTCGTCATCGTCGGCTGGCCTTACGCGGAGTTCGAGGCCAACAAGTCCGACGTCGAAGGCAACTATCACCAGACCTTCGAGCGGACGCCGGCGTTCAAAGAACGCATCCGCGGCGCCCGCCGTGAGGATCGCTTCTACGGCATGGCGGTACCGAACTTCTTCCGCAAACCGTTCGGTCCGGGATGGGCGCTGGTGGGTGATGCCGGCTACAACCGCGACTTCATCACGGCCCAGGGGATCAGCGATGCGTTTCGCGACGCCGAGCTGTGCGCGAACGCGGTCCACGACTCGTTGTCGGGCACCCGCAGCTTCGACGAGGCCATGAGCGCCTACCAGACGACGCGCGATACGCAGGTGGGGCCGATGTACGAGTTCACCGCCCAGTTCGCGAGCATGACGCCGCCACCCCCGGAACAGCAGCAGCTGATGGGCGCCATCCACGGCAACCGCGAGGCGATGAATGGGTTCGCGCGTGTCTTCGCCGGGGTCACGTCACCGGCGGAGTTTTTCTCACCCGAGAACGTGGGGAAGATACTGGGGGCTTCGCGGTAATCCCTTATCCTCCCAGTTCCCAGTTCCCAGTTCCCAGTTCCCCAGTTCCCAGTTCCCGAGTCCCGAGTCCCGAGTCCCGAGTCCCGAGTCCCGAGTCTTTTCAGTCTTCAGCCGGTTCCCCACTGGGCGCCATTTTCACGAGGCGCGGCTCGAAGCGTGCCAGCGGCTCGACGAGATCGCCCTGCGCGGCCATGACCTCGTCGATGTCCTTGTAGGCCATCGGGACCTCGTCCAGGCCGGCCGACAGGAGCGTCACGCCTCGCTCGCGCAGAAAGCGCTGGGCGGTGTCCCACGTGAAGGTCTCCCTGGCCTTGGTCCGGCTCATCTTGCGTCCCGCGCCGTGCGACGCGGAATTCAACGACGCTGCGACACCCCTTCCGCGGACGACGTAGCCAGGCGTGCCCATGGAGCCAGGGATGATGCCGAGCACGCCGGCGCCGGCGGGCGTCGCGCCCTTGCGATGGACGATCACCTCGGCCTCCGATCCGTCCGGCAGCCGATGGCGCTCGCGCCACGCGAAGTTGTGATGGTTCTCGATGTCGAGCCTCACGTCCACGCCAAGCGCGCGGGCGATGTGCCGGTGAATCAGTTCGTGATTCGCAGCGGCATAGCGGCCCATCAGCTCCATCGCGGCCCAGTACTCCTGGCCGGCGTCGGACGCGAGATCGAGCCACGCGAGATGCGACAACTCCTTTGGCAACTCGGGATGCCGATCGCGCGCGAGGCGGCTGTAGTGCTGCGCGATCTGCGCGCCGGCCCCCCGGCTGCCGGAGTGACTGAGCAGCGCGAGGTACTTGCCCGGCGGCAACCCGACCGTGCCGTCGGTCACGGTGAGCTCCCCGAACTCGACGAAGTGATTGCCGCTGCCGCTCGTCCCGAGCTGCGCCCACGCGCGATCCTTGAGGCCGGCCGTGACGTCGCTCACGCGCCAATCCGCATCCATGACACCGTGCTCGCGTGGCGTCCGGAACGTGGCGCCGATGCCGAATCGCGTCTCACCCTCGATCGCTTTGGTCAGCTGGCGCTGATCGTTGGTCAGCGTGGCGAGCGGCAGATCCAGCACGGTCATCTTCATGCGGCACGCGATGTCCACGCCGACCGCGTACGGAATGACGGCGTCGTGCGTCGCCAGCACGCCGCCGATCGGGAGCCCGTAGCCGACGTGCGCGTCGGGCATGAGCGCGCCGGAGACCGCGACCGGCAGCTTGCACGCGTTCGTCATCTGCTGGACCGCCGTCGCCTCCAGGTTTTCACCCCAGATGCGATAGGGGGCGTCGATCTGGCGCGGCTTGAACGTGTCGGTCGCCGCGGCCTGATCGAGCAGCAGTCGCGCGAGGTTGCCATAGGTCTCGTCGTGTTCGAATCGAGCCGGCGACTCGGCGACGCGCTTCAGATTGTCCAGCACGGCCGCCGTGCTCTGCTTCGCCGACTGCGCCTTCTGCAGCAGCTGCTTCGCCGTCTCCGCGCACTGGCCGGGCGGAATACCGATGCGGGCCAGGTCCCGGGTCTTCACTAAGAGAAGAATAGTGTCAACTGGGTACGTGATCGGTGATCGGTGATCGGTGATCGGGGATCAGAAGAAAGATGAAGCCATTCCCAACCTCGATCACTGATCGGCGATAATCAGCGATCGCGATCACCGATCCCGACATCACCGATCCCGATCCCTACTCAGATTCAGACGCCAGTCACTCCACCCGAAGCGCGACGATGGGATCGACGCGCGCCGCGCGCCGTGCGGGAAGGTAGGCGGACAGGGCCGCGGTCAGCAGAATGACCAGCGCGACGCCTCCGGCGACCAGGGGATCGATAGGTTGAACGCCGTAGAGCAGATGCGCGAACGAGCGCGCTGCGACGTACGACAACGGCAGGCCGGCCACGAGGCCACAGGCCACGACCAGCAGGCTCCGGCCGACGACCATGACGCGCAGCGACAGCGGACTCGCGCCGAGCGCAAGTCTGATGCCGAGATCGCGGCGGCCGCGATTGACGGCAGTAGTCAGCGTGCCGTAGAGCCCGACCACGAGCAACAGCAGGGCGATGACACCGAACGCCGACCCCAGCCAGGCCAGCATTCGCTCCTGACTGAGCGCCAGGCCGGCTTCCTCGTCGAACGTCCAGATCCGTTCGACCAGTACACGCGGATCGACCGCGGCCACCTGCTCTCGAAGCTGATCGGCGCCGATACGGCCGCCTGGACGGACGCGCGCGATCAGCGTCAGGTCTCTCATGGCGTACCCGCCGGTTGCGGTCGAACTGGAGATCTCGTCAGATGGAATCTGGGCGAGAGGGAAGAACACGCCGTCCGGCGCGGCCTCACGCAGATGCTCGTAGCGCAGATCCTTGACGACGCCGATGATCTCGATGTTGAAGCGCGCCTCGTCTCGCGCGAGCCGCCGGCCGATCGGGCTTGACCGTCCGAATGCGCGTCGGGCGAATGTCTCGTTCACGATCGCGACTCGAGGCGACCGGCCGTCGTCACGAGCCTCGAAATCACGCCCCTGCAGCAGCGGCAGACCGAGCGAGCGGAAGAACCCGGGCGACACGTAACTGTTGCTGACGATCCAGCGCTCGCGCAGCCTGGCGCCTCGGGGCGGTGGGGGCGGCGGTGGACCCCACGGCATCGGCCGGGAGGCTGGCGGGTTATCGACGCCTTCGACATCCAGGGCTGTCCGCGAGCTGTTCGCAAGCGGGCGGAGTGTGCTGATCGCGGCCGTTTCAATGTCGGGCAGATTCACGAGCCGGGCGGTCAGGCGATCCGCTAAATCGTGCGCCGGCGCTGCCGGCAGGTTTTCGAACTCGAGACTCGCGAACCACACCCGCTCGGGGGCGGCGCTCTCGATCCCGAGCTTGAGCTGCTGCACGGTCTTCATCAGGAAACCCGCTGAGGCGAGCAACACCGATCCGAGCGCAACCTGCCAGGGAATCAACCACCACAACCCGCCGTGACGGAACAGTCGCGGCATCCCCTCTCCGATCGTGCCCTGGAGCACCGAGAGGCCGCTCTGACGCGACCACCGCAGCGCCGGGGTCAATCCAAAAACGAGCGCGGAGATCACCGAGACCGCGCCGGTGAAGAGCAGCACGGTCGCGTCCAGACCGACGTTGAGATCGGAAGGGAGGTCGCCCATCGACGTCGCCCCGACGATCGCGCGTGCGGACCAGAGACCCACGACCGCGGCCAGGACGCCGCCAGCGCCGGCAAGGACCGCGTGCTCGACCAGGAGTTGACGGAGCAGCCTGAGCCTTCCGGCACCGAGCGCCGCGCGAATCGCCAGTTCCTTCCGCCGCGACTGAACGCCGGCCGCAAGCAGCGTGGACACGTTGAGGCAGCCAATGACGAGGATCAGGACGACGAAGCCGCCCAGCATCGCGAGGTACGCGTAATGGCCGGGAGGGATCCAGCCCAGACCAACGCCTCTCGGCATCCGTCGAAGCGCGATATCACCTGAACTGCCGCTCTGCAGCCAACGCCGCTGCAGACTCGCGCGCGCGGACTCGAGGGAGTCTGGAGTGTCGAGAATGCCGAGCATGCCCAGCCAGCCACCGGCCGCGTCGAGCATCCGCCGGCTGCCTTCGACCAGCGGCCCTTGCGTGAGTGGAATCCACAAATCCGGGCCGAACCCGATATTCGTGCCGGCGAATCCCGCGGCCGCGACGCCGACGATGGTGGGTGAGGACTGGCCGAGGCGGATGGTCTGGCCAACGATCGCCGGATCGCGAGCGAATCGCTGCCGCCAGAACCGATCGCTCAAAACCGCGACCGGGCCGCGCCCGCCCGCGTCGTCTTGTTCGCCGAAGAGTCGGGCCCCGGCCACCGGACGCACGCCGAGGGCATCGAAGAAGTTCGCGGAGACGAAATCGACCGTGACCCACTCGCGGCGCTTCTGTTCCTGCAGTACCGCCATGATCCGTCCGCCCGCCATGACGTCGGTCAGGCCCGCCGCCTGCTTCATCGTCAGGTACTCGGCATGGGAGAAGCCGGCGCCTTCCGGGGCCTCGATGGCGACCAGGCGATCGGCATTCGCGACCGGCAGATTTTTCAGGAACAGCGCGTTGACGATTGAGAACACCGCGGTGTTGGCGCCGATGCCCACCGCGAGCGTGAGGATCACCACGAGCGACAGCACCGGCCGCCTGATGCAGCTGCGAAGTGGGTACATTCTCTCTCGCGTAGCACTACTGGGACGGGATCCGGGACTCGGGACTCGGGACTGGGGAGTCGAGGAGGTAGGCGGGAGAATGTGACAAAACCCAGACTCGCGCGGCGGATGGCTCGCCCGGTCTGCGTCGGGATCGGGTGTATGCTCACAGCCAACCAGACACGTCGTAACAGTCAACAGCCTCGCGAAGACGGGAGGATGATTGTGTACGTTCTGCCTCAGCTGCGCCTTCGTCGCGCTCGCGTTCACGACCCCGAGCGCGCAGCTGCCACCGCGTCCGAACGTCGTGATGTTCATCATGGACGACCTCGGGTATGGCGACATCGGCAGCTACGGCGCTCCCGACGCCAAAACGCCGAACATCGATCGGCTCGCGCGCGAAGGCGTCAAGTTCACCGATTTCTACGCCAACCACGCGAACTGTTCGCCCACGCGCACCGCGTTCATCAGCGGCCGCTACCAGCAGCGTTATGGAATCGAATCGCCGCTGATGCACGATGACAAACGTCATCTGCCGCCGTCCGAGACTTCGCTCCCGCGACTGTTGAAGAACGCGGGGTACGCGACCGGCCTGTTCGGCAAGTGGCATCTCGGCGGGGAAACCAGCTCCGGGCCGAATCGTCACGGGTTCGACGAGTTCTGGGGATTTCGTCGCGGTGCGGTCGATTACTACACGCACAACGTGGCGACGGCTAGAGCGGTGAAGCTTGACCCGCCACTCCACGACCTCTATCACAACGAGGAACCCACGACGTCGACCGCGTACTTGACGGATGACATTACGAGGCGGGCGGAAGCTTTCATCGAGCAGCGCGCCAACGGACCCTTCTTTGTCGAGGTCGCGTACAACGCGACCCATTGGCCCTATCAGCGGCCGGACCTGCCGGAAGGAAAACGCGGCTGGGAGCACTATCGCGAAAGCGGGACGCGCGCGGACTACGTTGCGATGCTCGAACGCGCCGATCAGGGCATCGGCCGCATTCTGGACGCGCTCGAACGGCTGAAGCTGGCGCGGAACACACTCGTGATTTTCACCAGCGACAACGGCGGTGAATGGCTCTCCCGCAATGCGCCGCTGTTCCACCGCAAGAGCACGTTGTGGGAGGGCGGCATTCGCGTCCCTCTTTTGTTGCGATGGCCCGCCCGGCTACAGGCCGGCATGACCTCGGCGCAGGTCGGCATCACGATGGACCTCACCGCGTCGATTCTCGCGGCTGCCGGCGTGCCATCGCCGTCAGGCTATCGCCCGGAGGGCGTCGATCTCATCGCGCTTCTGCAGAAGGGCACGATCGTGGAGAGAACGCTCTACTGGCGAATGCCGCCCGCGCCCGGTGCGACCGCCACGCCGCCGCCGACGCAACGTGCAGTACGACGTGGTGACTGGAAATACGTCGACGACCGCGGACAGTGACTTTCTCTTCAATCTCCGCACGGACCCGGGTGAGCGGCATGACCTCGCGCAGGAGCATGGCGATCGGATACGCGAACTCCGTTCGCTTGTTGCCAAATGGGAAGCTGACGTCGACGCCGAAGCCAAACAGCGCTCCACCGAGTCGGCAGAACGGCGGTGATCGCAGGACGCAGCGATGGCGGCACTCGTCAGAGCAATCACCTATGCGACGCTGTTCATCGGCCTCGTGCTCGTGTACTTGCCAGCGCGAGTGCTGGCGGTTGCGGGCGTGACCAGGCCGGCACGGGTCGGTGTGCCGCAGATGGCAGGGACAGTCGTTGGCGCGGCCGGAGCGGCGCTCGCGGTCTGGTGCATTCTCACTTTCGCCGTCGTCGGGCGTGGCACGCCCGCGCCCTTCGATCCGCCCCGACGGCTCGTCGTGCGCGGGCCGTACCGATACGTTCGCAATCCGATGTACCTGGGGGCAGGCCTCGCTCTCGCCGGTGCGGCGCTGTTCTACGAAGCGGCCGCGCTGTGGGCCTATGCGGCCGCGTTTCTTCTCCTGCTGCACCTGTTCGTCATCTGGTATGAGGAGCCGACGCTGCAACGCACGTTCGGCGACGACTACGAGCAGTACCGCCGGCAGGTCCGGCGATGGTGGCCGGGCCGGTGAAGCCTGATCGCACCGCATCCATTCGCGGCTCGTCGATGAACCTTCTCGCTGCCGCTGCCGTCGTCGTCGTCCTGCTCACCTCGGCGCTGAGCACGTCCGCCGCGCAGTCGCGTGGTGAGATCAGAGTGTGGACGGCGCGGGCGATTGCCACCGTGCTCGCCGAGATCGGTCCGGAGTTCGAGCGCGCGACGGGCTACCGGCTCACGGTCACGAGCGATCTGCCTCCAGCGTTCCTGCGTCGCGCCCGCGCCGGCGAACCGTTCGACGTCCTCATCAGTGGCGCGGCCACCGTCGATGAGTGGATCCGAGACGGCCGGATCGCGGCCGCGACGCGGACCACAATCGCGCGGTCGGGAATCGGCGTAGAAGTGCGTGAGGGAGCGCCCAAGCCCGACATCAGTTCGCTGGAGGCCTTGAAACGCACGCTGCTCGAGGCGAAATCGATCGCCTATCTGCGGGTCGGAAGCGGCATTCATGTCGACAGCCTCGTCGAACGCCTCGGCATTGCCGAATCAATCAGGGCCAAGGCCACGCGCCCCGAATCCGACATCGTGTCAGAGCTCGTCGCGAGAGGTGACGTCGAGCTCGGCATCGTCGTCATCACCCAGATTCTGACGACACCCGGCGTGGTTCTCGTGGGACCGCTCCCGGCCGAAGCACAGTCATACATCACGTTCGTTGCCGGTATCGGCGCCAGCGCGACTAGGCCGGACGGGGCGAAGCAGCTGATACGGTTCCTTACCGGGCCGGCGGCCGTTGCCGTGATTCGAAAGCAGGGGATGGAGACTGGATTCTGACGGTGTCCTGATCCGTGCGGATCGGCCTCATCCCCTCTTGAACCTGTCAGCGAGACGTGTAAAGCCAACGCCTTGAACTCAACGATCCGCGAGAATCACGTATTCTTCGCCGATGATCGTCCGACGCGCTGTGTCGCCTCTTGCATCGGCCATCGGCATCCTCGCGCTGACGCTGATCGCCGATGGTCGAGCCCTCCAGCCGCCGCCCGGCTGGGAACTGGTCGTCCTCGGCATCGCGCAGGATGCCGGCATTCCGCAGCTCGGGTGTCAGCAGGCGCTGTGCGTTTCGATTCGGTCCGGGAAGCGGAAGCCCGAACGGGTCGCCAGCATCGGCGTCGTGCATGCGTCCCGCGGACGGGCCTTTCTGTTCGATGCCACTCCGGATTTCGTCTCGCAGGTGCACTCTCTCACCGGCGGCCGGCCGCCCGATGGGATCTTCCTGACCCATGCGCATGCCGGCCACTACACCGGGCTCATGTATCTCGGCCGCGAGTCGATCGACGCGAAGGGAGTGCCGGTCTACGGCACCGCGCGGATGGCGTCGTACCTGCGGGCGAATGGCCCGTGGAGCCTGCTCGTGTCGCGAGGCAACATCGACGTTCGGCCGGTGACGGAAGACCGCGCCGTCGATCTCGGTGACGGCTTGCGCGTGACGCCGCTTCTGGTTCCGCACCGCGACGAATTCACCGACACCGTGGGCTACGTGATCGAAGGACCCTCGCGGTCGGCGTTGTTCATCCCGGACATCGACCAGTGGCAGAAGTGGTCACGCGGCATCCGCGATCTGGCCGATCGTGTGGACGTCGCACTGCTCGATGGCACGTTCGCGTCAGCCGACGAGATCCCGGGCCGATCGATCGCCGAGATCCCGCACCCGCTGATGCCGTCCACGCGCGAGCTGCTCAAGGGCACCCGCGCCGCCCTCTGGTTCATCCACTTGAATCACACGAATCGAGAGCTCGACGCGCGAGACGTAGTCCGGGACGGCCAGCGGTTCGGTCTTTAGAGAACCTCTGAACCGACGACGCGCAGCGAGTGCGTTGTCAGACAAACTCCTATACCAAATGGCCAGGCTCGCACGGCCACCGTTGAACTCATCCGTCGCATATAATTCCCATCCACCCAACGCCGTTATCGCCTGATGGCCACGACGCTCCCTCCCGGCACCCGCCTCGGGGCATACGAAATCACCAGTGTGATCGGCGAAGGCGGCATGGGCGTCGTCTATCGCGCGCGCGATCGCAAGCTGCAGCGCGATGTCGCGGTCAAGGTCATGACCTCGCTGCTCGCCTCCGATCCGGCCGCCCTCGCCCGGTTCGAGCGCGAGGCGCAGAGCGTGGCGCAGCTCTCGCACCCCAACATCCTTTCGATCCACGACTTCGGCCGCGAGGGGGAGACCGCCTTTGCGGTCACGGAACTGCTCCATGGCAAGACGCTGCGCGATCGGCTGATCGACGGCGCGCTTCCCGTGCGCAAGTCGATCGACTATGCGCTGCAGATCGCCCACGGCCTCGCTGCCGCGCATGACAAGGGGATCGTGCACCGCGACCTGAAGCCGGAGAACGTGTTCATCACCGACGACGATCGCGTCAAGATTCTCGACTTCGGTCTCGCCCGGTCGCCGGCCTTTCCCGAGAGTGGCATGACGAGGACGGGTGGCGTGGCGACGGCAGCGGGAACGATACTCGGGACGTTGGGGTACATGGCGCCGGAGCAGGTCCGCGCGCAGCCATTCGATCACCGCGCGGATCTGTTTTCGTTCGGCGCCGTGCTGTACGAGATGCTGACCGGCCGGCGGGCCTTCCATGGCGAGACCCCCGCCGACACGATCAGCGCGATTATTCACGCTGAGCCACCGGATCTCGCGTCCACCGTCGACGGCGTCCCGGTAGCGCTCGATCGTCTCGTCCGGCGCACGCTGGACAAGAAGCCCGAGCTTCGCTTCCAGTCGGCGCACGATCTGGCTTTTGCGCTGGAAACGCTGTCGTCGTCGCGCTCGGGTTCATCGCCGGATCTGAATCTGGATGCGCGGGAACGGACCGCGAGGCCGCTCGCCACGCGGATGCTCACCCTGCTGCCGTGGGGAATCGCGCTTCTCGCGATTGGCGCCGCTGTCGCGGTGACGCGTCGCACGCCGGGAGTCGTCGCTGATCCTCTGCTCACCAGGCTCGACCTGGCCCTCCCGCCAGGGGTCGAGCTTCCCAGTGTCAACGGCGGCATCGCCGTGTCGCCGGACGGCCGTTCACTGGCCTTTGCCGGAGTGCAGGGCGGCTCGCGAATCGCGTTCCTTCGCCGCCTCGATCAGGCCGACGCCATCCCGCTGAAAGGCACCGAGCGCGTGCTCAGGTGCTTCTTTTCGCCCGACGGTCAGCGGCTGGGAACCGTCGTCAGCGACGGCACGATTCGTCTCATGACGTTGAGCAGTCGGTCCGTGGCGACGTTGCCGGTCACCGCGGACTTCAACGGCGCAGTCTGGACCGACGACAATCGGATCATCTTCACGCGTGAGCGAAAGCTCTGGTCGGTGTCGGCAGCCTGCTGCACTCCGCCAACCGCCATTCCAACATCACAGACCGACGCGGTCTTTTCGGTGCCGGTAGCGCTGCCGAAATCGGACCACATCCTGGTTGGTGTGACGTCGGCCAAAGGGAGCCACATCGCCGCCGTGTCTCTGTCGAGCGGACAGGAGCGGCTTCTCGTGGCGAACGCCGAGATGCCCGTCTACAGTGCGACCGGCCATCTCCTGTTCCTCCGCAACGGGACCCTGCTGGCGACTCGCTTCAGCCCGGCGACGCTGGAAGTCACCGGTCCGCAGGTGCCCATGCTGGAAGGGCTGGCAACCTCGTGGCGGGCGGCGCCAGTCTCGTTGTCCTCGGCCGGGACGTTCGTCTACGCGACCGACAGGGCCGTGCAGTCGCAGCTGGTGTGGGTCACACGCGAAGGGATCGAACGGCCGCTGACGCGCGTCAGCCGCCAGTACACGAATCCGCGCGTGTCACCCGATGGCCGTTATCTGGTCACTCAGACGTTCACCGGCGAGCTCTGGCTGCAGGACCTCGAGCGAGACACGCTGTCGCGCCTGGCGACGCCGGTGCCGATGTTGGGATTCCCGTTGTGGTTGCCCAGCTCGCGCGAGCTCGTGTTCACGTCGAGCGCCGGCATCTACCGGATGGACGTCGACGGCCGCCGGCACTCCGCGGTCAAGGACACCGTGCCGACTGACTATGCGTCCGGCCTGTCGCCTGACGGCGCCAGCCTCGCGACGACGCGCGTGACCGAGGCGACGTCGGCAGACGTCTATATCCTCAGCCTGGACGGCTCACACGAGCCACGAGTCTGGCTGAAGACCGCTTCGTATGATGGCGGCGCGCGCTGGTCACCCGATGGCGCCTGGATGGTTTATGGCTCGATGGAGTCAGGGCGGAGCGAGGTCTACGTGCAGCCTTATCCAGGGCCGGGCATCAGGCGGCAGGTGTCGGTCGACGGCGGCGGATACCCGGTGTGGAGCCGCGACGGCCGCGAGATTTTCTATCGTCAGGACTCCCGCATGTATGCGGTGACGTTTGCCCGCACGGACGACGATGTCCAGCTGTCCCAGCCGCGGCTGTTGTTCGATCGGCAGTATGGCTTCGGCCAGGGGACATCCATCCCCAACTACGACGTTGCTCCGGATGGCCGCGCGTTCGTGATGGTCAAGGACGCCGCTGCCACGACGCTAAGCGTGGTGCTGAACTGGTCGGCCGAGATCAATGCACGCGTTCGCTGACGCGTGAAATCCTCATCCCCAATCCCTAATCCTGGATCCCAATCCCGATCTGGACCCGGATCCGGATTCGGATGGTGATCTAGATGAGGATGAAGGATGAAGAATTAAGGATAAGGATTTTCTGTGCCGTTGACCTCCAACCCCCTCGTCGCTCCATGGACCGGCCCGTATGGCGGCGTGCCGCCGTGGGATAAGGCAAAGCCGGAGTACCTCCCCGAGGCGTTCACCATCGCGCTTGCGCAGCGCCGCACCGAAATCGAGGCGATTGCCGCCGACCCGGCGCCGCCGACCTTCGAGAACGTGATCGCCGCGATGGAGCGATCCGGCCGTACGCTGGAGCGCGTGGTGCCGCTGTTCGGCGTGCTTCGCCACAACCTCAGTACGCCGGAGATCCAGGCGCTCGATCGGGAGTGGCAGCCGAAGCTGGCCGCGGCGGACGACGAGATCACCTTCAACCCCCGCCTGTTCGAGCGCCTCGAGGCCGTCTATCGCTCGCTGCCGTCGTCCAACCTGACGGCGGACCAGAAGCGGCTGACCGAGATCACCTGCGACGAGTTCGTCCGCCGCGGCGCGCGGTTGAACGATGCCGACAAGGCGCGGCTCTCGGCGATCAATCAGGAGCTCGCCGCGCTGTTCTCGGAGTTTCGCTCCAAGGTGCTCGCCGACGAAGACACGTGGACGGTGCTCGATCGCGAAGACTATCTGGCCGGCCTCCCGGCATCGCTGATCTCGGCCGCCAGGGCCGCCGCCGACGAGCGGGGACTCGAGGGCACGTGGGCGATCGTCAATACCCGCTCGAGCGTTGACCCGTTTCTGACGTTCTCGACGCGCCGGGACCTGCGCGAGCGCGTCTGGAAGAAGTTCAAGAGCCGCGGTGACAACGGCGACGGGAACGACACGAAGGCCACGGTCGCGAGCATCGTGTCGCTGCGAGCCGAGCGGGCTGCGCTCCTCGGCTATCGCAGTCACGCGCACTGGCGGATGAGCGACACGATGGCGGCCGAGCCAGACGAGGCGCGGGCGCTCTTGATGCGCGTGTGGCCGGCCGCCGTGGCGCGCGTGCGCGAGGAAGTGGCCGAGATGCAGGCGATCGCCGCGGCGGAGGGCGCGGCCATCACCATCGAACCGTGGGACTACCTGCACTACGCGGAGAAGGTCAGAAAGGCCAAGTTCGACCTCGATCAGGCGGAGCTGAAGCCGTACTTCGAGTTGAACAGCATGGTCGCCGCGGCGCTGTGGGCGGCCGAACGCCGCTATGACATCCGTTTCACCGAGATCACCGGGCAACTGCCGGTGTTCCATCCCGACGTGCGTGTCTTCGAGGTCAGCGACACGCCGGCCGGCGCCAATCGCGGCTTGTTCTACCTCGATAACTTCGCGCGGGCGGGCAAGCGCTCTGGCGCCTGGGCCTCCACCTATCGCACTCAGCACAAGCTCGATGGCGCGACCACCGAGATCTCCTCGAACAACAACAATTTCGTGAAGCCGTCAGCCGGCGAACCGATCCTGATCTCGCTGGACGACGCGACCACGCTGTTCCACGAGTTCGGTCATACGTTGCACGGGCTGCTCCAGGACATCACCTACCCCGGGCTCTCGAGCACGCCGCGCGACTTCGTCGAGTTCCCGTCGCAGGTGAACGAGCACTGGCTGTTGACGCGCGAGCTGCTCGACGGCTTCGCGCGGCACTATCAGACCGGCGAGCCGATGCCGCAGGCGCTCGTCGACCGGATCGGGCAGTCCGAAAAATTCAATCAGGGGTACGCGACGGTCGAGTATCTCGCAGCGGCGATTCTCGACATGGAACTGCACACGCGCACCGCAGGCGCGATCGATCCGTCCGCGTTCGAGCGCGACGAGCTGGCGAGCATCGGCATGCCGCGCGAAATTGCGCTGCGCCATCGGCTGACGCACTTCGATCACCTGTTCGGCAGCGATGCCTACTCGGCCGGCTACTACAGCTACCTGTGGTCGGATGTGATGGCCGCCGACGCGTGGCAGGCGTTCACCGAGGCAGGCCCGTGGGACAAGGCGCTCGCCGGCCGGTTGCGCAAATACATCCTGTCGGACGGCAACTCGACGGATCGCGCGGAGGCCTACCGCCGGTTTCGGGGCCGCGATCCGGACGTTCGAGCGCTGCTCGAGGCGTCGGGGACTGTCGGGAGACGGTGACGTGTTCGGTGATCAGTGACTAGACGTGATCGGTGATCGCGGGTCAAAGCGTTTCAGGCAGCTCCTCGTCCGCCTCCTCGAAGCGCGCCAAAGCTCGGCAAGGACGCGCTGCACCAATCTTCCGGATACGTTCCCAGACGAGAACCTGTCCAACGTGATCAGCGATACCGGCGGCCTGGGTGAAGTTGCCACAACTCATCCCGTCCGTCACGGTTTCGCTATTCGTCGCCAATGCCGTGGTCGCGGAGTCCGCCCCTCATCGAACGAGGTCCGGGCGGATTCCTTTGGGAGTTGGAAGTTGGAGGTTGGGAGTTGACGATGATTAGGACAAGACTTCGATCGACACTGATTTGATCAGCGCGAAGAGCGGACGCCCCTCGCGAACGTCGAGCCGATCGATCGCGTCGCGTGTGACCTCGGTCAGCAGCCGGACGTCGCCGACGACGAGCTGGACCAGGATCTGATCGTCGCGCGGACCGAGCTCCGCGATCCGGGCCGGCAGCACGTTGTGCAGGCTCAAGCCTTCCGGATGATTCGTCGCGAGGATGATCTCGCGTGCAGGGATCCGGACCCTGACCGACGCGCCGGCCTCGAGCCGGCCGCGCGGGACGAGCAGCGTCCCCGCGGCTGACGCGAGCTCCGCAAGTCCGCGCCCGGCATCGACGGTGCGCACGCGCGCGTCGAACACCGTTCCTGCCTCCACTCCATACTGCCCCCACGGCAAGTCGGGACGGCTGGTCAGCGCGCCGATCGGGCCGGCGGCGACGATGCGACCGCGATCCAGCAGCAGCGCGTGAGTGGCCAGGCGGATGACGTCCTGAAAGTCGTGGGTGACGAGCAGGATCGGGATCCGGACTCGCGCGCGAACGTCCTGGAGCTCCTGATGCAGCTTCGATCGAATCGCGCGATCGATCGCCGCAAACGGTTCGTCGAGCAGCAGCACCCGCGGATCGCGCGCCAACGCCCGTGCCAGCGCGACCCGCTGCCGCTGCCCGCCCGACAGCGCGGCGGGCCGGCGTGATTCGAGGCCGGTCAGGTGCACGGCGGCGAGCCAGCGGGCGGCGGCCGCCTGCCGTTCGGCAGCCGGCCGATCGCCGAGCGCGGCGAGGACATTGCCCTCGGCCGAGAGATGCGGGAACAGCGCGTAGTCCTGAAATACCAGGCCGACGCGGCGGCGATGCGTCGGCACGTGAATTCCCGCGCTGGTATCGGTCCAGACGTCGCCATCGCAGACGACGCGGGCGCGTGGCGGCCGGTGCAGCCCGGCGATGCAGCGGAGCAGCGTGGTCTTGCCGCTGCCCGAGGGGCCGAAGATCGCCAGGACTTCGTCCTCGCCGCACGTCAGCGCGACGTCGAGTGGAAACGGCTCGAGCTGCCCGATCTCGGCAGCCACTCCTTTGCGCTCAGGCATGTCGGCCCAGCCGCCGCCCCAGTACGTTTGTGATCGCCAGCGCGATGACGGCCAGCGCCAGCAGCGTCGCCGCCATGATTCCCGCGCCGCGGTCGTCGAATGCCTGCATGCGGTCGTAGATGGCGATGCTCAACGTGCGCGTCTCGGCGGGAATGTTCCCGCCGACCATCAGCACGACGCCGAACTCGCCGAGCGTGTGGGCAAAGGTCAGGATGGCCGCCGTCAGGATGCCGGGCCACGCGAGCGGGATTTCGATTGCGATCAGCGCCCGCCACCAGGTCATGCCACAGACGGCGGCCGCCTCGCGCACGTCGAGCGGGATCGCTTCGAACGCACGCTGAACCGGCTGCACGGCAAAGGGGAGATTCACCAGCACCGATGCGAGCACGAGCCCCTCGAAGCTGAAGGCGAGGGACTCGCCGGTCAGCGAGGCAAACAGCCGGCCGAATGGCGATCGATTGCCGAAGGCGACGAGGAGATAGAAGCCGAGCACGGTCGGCGGCAGCACGAGGGGGAGCGCGACCAGGGCCTCGGCGACTCCCTGTCCCCTGAATCGTCGAAACGCGAGGGTCCGTCCCAGGGCGACACTCACCGGCAGCAGGATCGCCAGGGTCGCAGCGCCGAGCTCCAGCGAGAGCGTGAAAGCGGTCCAGTCCATGCGCTCAGCGTGGATGTGGACGGCCGGGTCGCGGCGGGGTGCGCGCAATCGCGTACGATGGACGGCATGGCGAAGCCGTTCCTGCGGATCTATTTCGGCAACTCATGGATCGGTCCGGGCAAAGTCCAGCTTCTCGAGGCGATCCGGACGCACGGATCGATCAGCGCCGCCGCGCGTGCGATCGGCATGTCGTACCGGCGCGCGTGGCTCCTCATCGACGCGATGAACCAGATGTTTCGTAAGCCGGCGGTCACGACCACTCTGGGCGGCCGCGGCGGCGGGACGGCCGGGGTGACGCCGTTCGGCGAGGAAATCATCACCCGCTACCGCGCGATGGAGGCGGCCACCGGGCGAGCCATCGCGCGCCACGTCGCCGTTCTCGAACGCCACGCGAAGACCCGATCGGCCCGACGCAAGCGAAGGTGAGTGCACCGGCTCAGCATACACGAACGCTGTATTCGAGCGCATATAGCGGGATCATCGCAATCCCTCATCCCGATCCTCATCCCTATCCGAATCCCAATCCACATCCATCCCGATCCTGATCCCCGGTCCCCGAATCCCCGATCCCGACTCTGCCGCCTCCATTGCCCCGTCCACGCAGTAAACTAGACCCGCATGAACCCGATCCGCTCTGCTGCGGCATTGGTGGTGTTGGCCGTGCTGTTCACGCGGCCAGCCGGGTCGATTCGGCCGGCCGTCACCTCGCAGACGCCGGCGGCGCCGCGCGCGGTGCCCTGGGCCGATTGGGTGGAACCCACCTTTCCGTTCTTCTCGTCGGTCGTCGATGCGCGCCAGGCCGCCCCGGCATTTCCGGGTGACAACCTGACGCCGCGCGCGCTCGTGCTCAATCTCGGCCGCGATCACTGGGTCGCGTTCGACACCGATCTGCTCCGCGTGTCTGCCGCCTGGCGGGGCAAGGGGCTCTCGGCGAGAGCCCTCGCGCCCGGTTCGTATCTCCACCCAGACCGCAAAACCCCGGGCGGCCAGGTGCCGGCGCCCGAGCCTGAGGGAACCCTGTGGGTCGCCAACGGCATCTACCCGGGATGGCAGATCGGCGCCGCGGTGCTCGCGGAGGATCCTCGCGAATCCGCCCCGTCGGCGGAAGAGATCGGCCGTGGTCCGCTGCCCGAACGCTTCGGCCGATTCAAGGCCGTGCGGCTCGTGCGCGATGGCGCGGTCCTCGAGTACACGGCAGCCGGCGCGGACGTTCGGGAGTGGATGACGGTCTTCCAGGCCGACGGACGCCCGGCGGAATCGTCCATCGTCCGGCACTTCGAGGTTGGGCCGACCAGGGAGTCGCTCTGGCTCGTGGTCGGGCACAAGTCGAAGGAGGTCGAGGTTTCGCTGGGCACTCGCACCGGGGTGCCGATCGTGCTGGACGCGGTTCCGGCCCCGAAGCAGGGGCTGGCGGCGCGCGATGCGGGGCAGGGGGCCGGGCGGATCTGGGTGGTGAAGGTCCTGCCACACGACACGCCGATCAACTTCTCGACGGCAATCACCTACGGCGCGAGCATTCCGCCGACGATCGCTCCGCACGCGATCCCCACTGACGCCGCGGCGCCCCGCTGGCCTCGCGAGATTACGACGAAGGTGACGCGGTCGACGTCGAAGGACGCCTACGTCGTGGACGACATCGAGCTGCCGGTCGAGAATCCCTGGCGCCGCAACGTCCGCCCCGGCGACGTCCAGTTCCTCAAGGATGGAACCGGCGCCGTCGTCACGCTCGACGGCGATGTCTGGCTCGTTCGCGGCCTGCACGAGGCGGGCGGCACGGCGCGCTGGCGGCGGTTCGCGTCCGGCCTGCACGAGCCGCTGACGCTCGCCGTTCGCGATGAACAGCTGTATGTCTACGATCGCAATGGCATCTGGCGTCTGCGGGACACGAACGGCGACGGCGAGGCCGACGTCCACGAGTTGTTCTCGAACGCGTTCGCGCAGACCGCGGACATGCGTGAATTCCCGAACACGATCCGGCTCGCGCCCGATGGCGAGTTCGTCATTGCGAAAGGGAATCAGCAGGCGGTGACGATCGGGAAGCACAACGGGCACGTGCTCCGCGTGTCCGCCGACGGACGGCGCGCGACGAGCCTCGGCTACGGATTCCGTCAGCCGAACATCGGCGTCAACATCCGCACCGGCCTCGTCACCGCGAGCGATCAGCAGGGCCACTACATTCCGACCACGCCGCTGCACATCGTCCGCGATCGGCAGTTCTACGGCTTCCTGAGCGACAAGGAACCACGCGAGCAATACCCCGCGCCGATTGCCGATCCGCTGACCTGGATCCCGCACGCGACAAACGCCTCCGCGATGTCGCAGGTCTGGCTGTTCGGCGCTCGCATGGGTCCGTTGAACGACGCGCTCGTGCACATCGGGTTCAACAAACCGGAGCTCTTCCGGGTCATGCTCAACGAGCGCAGCGCCAAGCCGCAGGCGGCGATCGTGAGCATCACGCGGGCATTCGATTTCCCGCCGAACAACGGCGCGGTGAATCCCGGGGACGGCCAGCTGTATATCGCGGGCTTCCAGATCCTCGGCTGGGGAACGACTGCGAGCCGCCTCACCGGGATGGGGCGGGTGCGGTATACCGGCGCGGTCTCGACTCTACCCAGCGAAGTCGTGCCGATGGACAAGGGCATCCTCGCGCGTTTCGACGCTGCGCTCGATCGCCAGGCCGCCACGAATCCAGACAACTACTCGATCACGAGCTGGCAGGTACAAGCGCACCTATCAGTACGGTTCGCCACAGTTCAAGTCCGACGGCACGCCGGGCATCGATCGGCTCACACCGAGCAGCGCCTATCTCTCGCAGGACGGCCGGTCCGTGTTCATCGCCGTGCCCGAGATGACGCGCGTGATGCAGATGCGGCTCGGATGGTCGCTCGCCACGTCCGACGGCACGAGGTTCCAGGAGAGCGCGTTCTTCACCCCATTCGATCTCCCGCCATTCGACCCGCGCGCGGAGGGATTCGGCGATGTCACCGTCGATCTGTCGCCGCGCGCCGCGTCGGCGATCGCGGCCACTCAGGTCAGCATCGAGGAAGGGCAGCGGCTCTATCAGCTCTACGGATGCATGGCGTGTCACTCGACCGACGCGTCGGTGACCCGGCTCGGCCCGACGTTCAAGGGCCTGTTCGGCGCGGAGCGGCCATACGCGAAAGGCGTCCTGCGCACGACCGCCACCGAAGCATACCTGCGCGAATCAATCCTCGAGCCGGCGTCGAAGGTCGTCGCCGGCTACGAGCGCGGCGAATCCGGCATGCCGAGCTACGCCGGGGTGCTCAATGAACAGCAGGTTGAATCGATACTTCTGTTTATTAAGAGTCTGAAGTAGTCGGTTCAAGGGTTCAGGAGTTCAGAGGTTCATTGGTTCGGGTTCAAAGGTTCAATGGTTCGGAGGTTCAGAGTCGTGCTGAACTCTTGAACTCGAACCCTTGAACACCTGAACCCTTGAACCCGAACCTTGAACCCCTGAACCCTTGAACCCTTGAACCTTTGAACCGATGTGTTTGTTAACGACATTTATTACGCCGCCCGCCAGCTAGCGCACACGCGCGTCTTCACCGCGATCGCCGTGATCACGCTCGCCCTCGGCATCGGCGGCAACACGGTCTTCTTCGCGGCCGTGAACGCGATGGTCCTTCGACCGATTCGGGCCACGCAGACCGACGGCTTGTACTACGTCCGGTTCTTCAACAAGCGGATGGGGAGCCATGGGCCGCTGACCGAGGCTCAGTTCCGGCGGCTGGAAGCCAATGCTCCCGCCTCGATCGCGCGCCTCGGCGCGGTGTCGTCGTTCGGGGTGCCGGTCGTGGCGGCCATCCCTGGCCGGGCCGAGCGGATCGACGCCGAAGTCGTCACCTCAGGCTATTTGCTGGCGCTCAACCTGGCGCCCCAGGCCGGACGGCTGTTCGTCCGCGAAGACGACATCGCAGATGCCGGGCCCGTCGCGATCATCAGCGACCGGCTGTGGCGCGAGTGGTTCGACGGTGATCGCGCGCCGATTGGACAGCTCACGTTGCGCCTGAATGGCGTGCCCTTCACCGTCGTCGGGGTCGCGCCCCGCGGATATCGCGGCATGGCGGGCGCGTTCTATGGCAGCGCTGATGTGTGGTTGACGACGGCCGGGGCTCCCCGGATCGCGATCGGCGCCACCGGGCGGCGCGCCCTCGGCTTCGGGTATTGGACGACGTTCGTCAGACCGCTCGCGGGCACGGGTCAAGGCGAGGCGGAAGCCGCGATCCATGCCGTGCTTTCGTCCGCACCGGAGGATCCACCCGCGTTGCACACCCTGGTGCGACTGCAATCCGCCTCGAGTTTCATCGGCCAAGATCGATTGACGAAGACAGGCATCACCGTCGTGGCGCTGTCCGGCCTGCTGCTCCTCGCCGCGTGCGCCAACCTGGCGAACATGCTGTTCGCGCGCGGCGCGCAGCGCGCGGGCGAGGTCGCCGTGCGGCTGTCGCTCGGCGCCAGCCGCGGGCGGATCTTCCGCTTGTTCCTGATCGAGAGCGTGCTCGTGGCGGCGATGGCCTCCGTGGCCGGTCTGGCGATCGCGCTCGGCTCGACCTCGCTGCTCGGTGCGGCGCTGCCCTCCGTTCGCGGGCGCAATTTCAGGCTGTTCGTCGATCTCGCGCCGGATTATCGCGTCTTCCTGTTCGTCTTCGGCGTGGGGGCCGTGGCCGCGTTCGCCGTCGGCGTCGTCGCGGCCTGGCGCGCGTCCGGGGTGAGGCCGCTCCAGGCGCTGGCCTCGTCTGGAGTCGCGATCGGTGCGACGTCCAGAAGTCATCGTCTGCGTGCCGGGCTGGTTGCGCTCCAGGTGACGGCGGCGGTGTTGCTGCTCATGGGCGCGGGCCTGTATCTGCGGATGACGGAAAAGGCGCTCGACCGCTACGTCAGCTTCGACACTGCGCCGATCGCTACGGCCTTGATCGACATGCGGCTGCACGGCTACCACGAAGCGCGCGGCCGGGCGGTGTTCGATCGCGTGCTTCAGGGCGTACGCGCCTTGCCGGGCGTGGAGCATGCCGCGCTGGCGGACGGATTTCCCGGCGGCGCCTACTCGGCCACCAGGCCTGTCCTGATCGTGACCGGGAAGGAAGTGAAGAGCGTCGAGGACGGAGTCATCCGTGAGATCGAAGGCTCGCAGCGAAAGCTCAGCGCGGGATACGCCGGGGTGTCTCCCGGTTTTCTCGAGACCGTGGGGCTGGCGCTCGGTCGCGGGCGCGAGATTGGCAGCATCGATCAGGACAGCACGCCGCTGGTTGCCGTCGTCAGCGACAGCGTGGCCCGTCTGCTGTGGCCCGGTCAGGACGCGCTCGGCAAGACGCTGATGTTCGGCAACGACGGTCACTGGCGAACGGTCGTCGGCATCTGTGACGATCCGATTGCGGCCAACGTCGAGTCGCCACTGGTCAGTCCGGCGAACCTCGTGCTGATCCCGGCGACACAATGGTACCGGCCGGAGATGCTCATCGTCCTTCGCGCACGAAATCCGGCCGCTCAACTCGAGCCCGTGCGCGGCGCCATCCGCGCCATCGACGAAAACGTCGCAGCGTTCGACGTGGCGACGGCGGACGACTCGATCATGTCGTGGGCCGCGCCGCTTCATGCCGCGACAATCCTCATGACGGGGCTCGGCGTGCTCGCGCTGATCATCGCAACGCTCGGCATCTATGGCGTCGTCGCCTACGTGGTCAGTCTGCGCACGCGCGAATTCGGGATACGGATGGCGCTCGGCGCCAGGCCGGCGCAGGTGATCAAGCTCGTCGCGGACGAGGCCGTCAACCTGCTGCTCGTCGGGCTGCTGTTCGGCGTCTTCGTGACCAGCATCGCGGAACGGTATTTCCAGAGTCAGATGTTCGGTTTCATGCCGAACGAAATCTCCACATGGGTCGTGGTGCTGAGCCTGATCGTCGTCGTGGGGCTGGCCGCGGCGTTCGGGCCGGCACGACGGGCATCACGTATCGACCCGAACGTTGCCCTGCGTGAGCTGTGAGGATCGTCATGATGCGCAGCCTGGCGTTGGCTATCGGTCTCCTGGTTCTGGCGTCCGCAGCCCCGGTTGCGGAAGAGATGCAGCTGATGGAGCGGCAGCGTCTCGTCTCGCATTTAGAGATGACCGCGGGCTGGTTTCTCGATGAAGTGTCGACGCTGTCGCGACCGCAGCTCGAATTCCGGCGCGCGGCGGGCTCGTGGAACATCCTCGAGGTAATCGATCACCTCGTTCTCGTCGGTCAGATTTACTGGGACGATTTGCAGCAGGCGCTCAAGACCCCGCCCAGAGACCTGGGGCTATCGGGTCAGGACGCACACATCCTGTGGTACGGCATCGATCGCGCGCATCGGGAGACCGCCATCCCGTCCGAGAATCCGGGCAAGAAGCTTCCCGATCTGCAGGCGGCGCTGGCGAATTACCGGAAACATCACGCGCGGCTGCTGCAGTACGTCAGGACGACCAAGGACGACCTCCGGAGCCATTACGTCGAGAGGCAGCGGTCCGACGCGTATCAGTGGGCGCTGCTGATCTCGACGCACGAGCAGCGGCACATCCTTCAGATCCGGGAAATCAAGGCGGATTCCAAGTACCCCAAGAAATAAACTCCAACTCCCAACCTCCAACTCCCTAAAAAGAGAGTTCGCTGCGTGCACCAGCTGGCGTGAAAGCCGTCATGAAGGGCAAGGCGCGGCGACTCGTCACCGCAGATAGGTACGAACGATTCCTTTGGGAGTTGGAGCTGGAGATATGGGAGTTGAGATATGTTAGACGATCCACGCGCCGAAGCCCCAGCAGATCAAAGCATTCGTGGTCGCCATCGTGAAATCGTCCGTGCCTCGCGGCGAGTACAGCTCCAGCAGCGTGTTCGAGATCGCGATCACCACTGCCAGGGCGATCCACGGCGCCGTCAGGCCGTGCGCCAGGACGAGGGCGCAGCAGAAGATCAGCCCGCCGGCGAGGCCCGAGAGGGTTCCGCCGATCGACTTGCGATTGACGTCGCCGATGCCCCAGACCCGCAGCGTCTGCTTGCCGAACAACGAGCCGCCCACCTCCGAGAGCGCGTCGATGACGATGTAGGAGCCCCAGATCAGGGCAAAGACGACGGCGAACTCGGCCGGAGCGAACACCTGTCCGAGCTGGCCGCCGATCGGGACCAGGATGAATTTGAACGCGGTCCAGAGCGAGCTGATGAGCAGGCAATTGGCCCGGGCGAGCACGCCGTCCATGACGCGGGACTGGGGTCCGTAGAACGCTGCCGCGAGAAACCCGTTCGAGTAGTAGAAGGCGAGGAACACCCAGCTCGCGACGACCGCATCGAACAGATTCTCCTGCAGGAACATGGTGGCGAATCCGGGCGTCTGCTGCGCCTTCACCTGCAGGTAGACGTAGAAGAACCCGGCCGCTCCGAGTGTGATGAAGCGGCCGCGGCGTCCGATCATGTCGATGATGCGAATCCGGCGCTCGGAGTGGCGCTCCAGCAGGGCCGACACCTCGAACGGGGTCGACATTCGCGATGAGAAGGCCTGACGCCGCTCCTCTTTCGTGAAGCCGGCGACGTACTTCAGCAGGACGTTCTTGACCCCGTACCAGATGAAGCCCCAGATGACGTTGAAGAAGAGGATCCCCGTGAAGACCCGGATCAGTCCCGCGCGCCCGCCGTCGTAGCGCTGGAAGAAGAAGGCGTCGCCGCCGCTGACGGTCATCACGAGCCAGAAGAGCGTCAGGGCTGTGTTGAAGGCCAGCCCGCCGCGGAAAATCCGATCCGCCGTCCGGCGGCGATCGAGGAAGGCTGCCGACGGAGGCGCAGACGCGGTCGCCGCGATGGAAGAGGTCATGTCGTCCCGTGTATCGGCAGGAAAGACGGAAGTGTAACGGAATCCTGCGGGTCCTATACGAGTGCCCGGCGACAGCGGTTCAGGTCGGTTCTTGCTGCCAAAGCCGGCATGACTCCTTTGTGACAACTTCCAACTCCCAACCTCCAACTCCCAAAGAGAGCCGCTCGTACCAGCGGAGTGAAAGCCGTCACGGATGGGCAATACGTGGCGACTTGCACCCAGATGGCACGAACGATTCTGTTTGGGAGTTGGGAGTTGGGAGTTGGGAGTTGTCACTACTGAGATTCTCAGCACCCCTGGTAAGGCGCTAGGATGACGTAATGCCTCCGCCCCCCGGCCCGCGTGACCGCTTTTTCGGGCTGGTCCTCGCCGAGCGTATGCGGCGGGACCGGCTCGGCACGCTCATTCAGCTCGCCCGCGACTATGGCGATGTCGTCGGCTTCCGTGTCGGCCGTCAGCCCTTCGCCCTGCTGAACCATCCCGATCACGTCGAGGACGTGCTCATCACGCGCGCGCGGTCGTTCAAGAAGGGGCGCGCGCTCGAACGCGCGAAGCGCGTCCTCGGCAACGGCCTGTTGACCAGTGAAGCGGAGACGCACCTGCGTCAACGGCGGCTCGTTCAGCCGTCGTTCCACCGCGAGCGAATTGCCGCCTACGCCGCTGCGATGATCACGCACGCGAATACGGTGGCGGAACGCTGGCGCGAGGGGGACGAGCTGGATATCGCCGCGGAAATGAACCGCGTGACGCTGACGATCGTGGCCGACACGCTGTTCGGCGCCGACGTCGGTGCCGACGCCAAGGGGGTCCGCGAGGCGCTGACGACCGTGTTCGAGATGTTCCCGATCACGATGTCGCCGTTCGCGCCGATTCTCGAGCGCCTGCCGCTGCCGGTCGTGCGCCGCTACCGGCGCGCTCAAGCCGATCTCGATCGCGTGATCTTCCGGATCATCGAAGAACGCCGTGCCCGGCCGGACGACCGCGGCGATCTGCTGTCGATGCTGCTGCTGGCAGCCGACGATGAGGGCGACGGCAGCCGGATGAGCGACGCGCAGGTTCGCGACGAGGTGATGACGCTCTTCCTCGCCGGTCATGAGACGACGGCCAACGCGCTGACCTGGACGTGGCTGCTGCTCGCGCAGCATCCGGAGGTCGAGAGCCGGCTCCATGCGGAGCTCGATGCCGTGCTGGGCGCGCGCCTGCCGGCGCCGGAAGATGCCGTTCGACTCGGGTATTCGCGAAGAATCCTCGCCGAGTCGATGCGCCTGTATCCACCCGCCTGGGCGATCGGCCGCCGCGCGCTCGAGGATGTCGAGATCGGCGGCTACACGATCAGCCGCGGGACGGTCGTGCTCATCTCACAGTACCTGGTGCACCACGACCGGCGCTTCTTCACTGACCCGGATCAGTCCGATCCCGATCGCTGGCTGCCCGAGCGGGTGAAAGCGAGACCGAAGTACCTGGTACTTCCCGTTTGGCGGCGGCACGCGCGTCTGCATCGGCGAGTCGTTCGCCTGGACCGAAGGCGTTCTCGTTCTGGCTGCCCTGGCGCGGCGCTGGCGGCTCGCGTCGCTCGAAACAGAAGTCGTCCCGCTGCAGCCGGTCCTCACCCTGCGGCCCGCGCGCGGCATCCGGATGCGGGCAATGGCCAGGTGCGCCGAGCTAGCGACCCGTAGCTCACTTGAGTGAGCATGAACGGTCCTACGGCAGTTGCACAAAGGCCGCAAAGCCGCTAAAGCGAATGCTGGGTTCAGTGACAACGGACCGCTCAGTCGCGAGCGCCGGCGCCGACCAGGAACTCCACGACTGCAGTCTGGCGGTTCTTCCGCGCCATGCTCAACGGCGAACGCCATTCGACCGCTCCCCGGTTCTCCTCGACCCACACGCCGAGATTGACGTTCGCGCCGCGCGCCACGAGCAGCTTGACGACCTCGAGATGGCCCGACCCGCTCGCCTGGATCAACGCGCTCTCGTCGCCGGGTACCAGCTGATCGGGATTTGCACGACGGTCGAGCAGCAGCTGGACGATCGGGAGCGCACCCTTCTCGCTCGCGACGATCAGCGGGCTGCCATCGCCCTCGACTGGCATGTTCACGTCGGCGCCACGGTCGAGCAAGTGCCGAACCAGCGACAGCTCGCCGGACCGAACGGCGCCGATCAGCGGACTGCCGTCGCCATCCACCGCGCCGTTGATGTTGGCGCCAGCCTGGAGCAGCTCGTTCACTTCGTCGAGATCGCCGTTCTCGGCCGCTTCATAGAGCGCGCGGTCCAGCGCGCGCGGCCGTCGCCGCTGCAAGACGGTTACGGCCGAACGTTCACTGGCTTGACCGCTGTCAACGCTCGCAACGTCGCTCCGATCGCTGACTTCGTGAGTCTCCGTCGGACTGACGAATGCAACCGCCCGAAGCGGCGCGATCGTGACCACTGCGAGCGTGGCCGCGAGCACGGTGCCGGATGCGACCGCAAGGCCGGCACGGCCGCGCGCCAGACTGTCGTCGAGCAACGCGGTGACACGCGTCGAGAGATCGCTGCGATTGGCCATGCCGAGCATGGCTGGCGCGTGCGGCTGCAGGAGCTGACGGGCCAGGACGACCAGCTGCTCCGCGTAATCGGTGCGCTCCGCGATCCGCACGACCGCGTCGTCGCACGCGCGTTCCGCTTCGAGGCACATCCTGCGAAGCGCCATCCAGGTCAGCGGGTGGAACCAGTAACACGCACAGACCGCGCGCGCGCCGAGCTGGACCGCCCAGTCATAACGGCGGACGTGTTCGAGCTCGTGGGCCAGGGCGCGGGCGACGTCGGGCGGCGTCCATTCACGCGCGCCGGTCGGCAGGAGAATCGCCGGGCGCCACACACCGCAGGTGAGCGGCGCGACGACCTCCTCGTGCTCCAGGATCTCGACGGAGCGGGCGATGCCGGCCTGAGCGGCGAGCGACTCGACCAGGGTTCGCAGCTCGGGCCGCGGCAGGCTGTCGCGTCGAATGCGGCGCACGCGCCAGAATGCGGCCGCGAGCGAGACGAGGAGCGCGGCGGTGCCGGCAGCCCATACCCAGCGGGCGACAGTCAGCCAGATCTGCGGCCACGCCGGCCGTTCGGCCTGCATGGCGCGCGGATCGACGGGGCCCGCCTGCGACGGCGCCGTGCGGGATGTTTGAGTCTCGGAGACTCGCGCCGGCTGGCCGCTCACGCTGGCTGCCGGCATTTCGATGGTCACGTCCGGCGCGCCGATCACCACCAGCGGCAGGATGACGAGCGTCGCGAACGTCGCGGCGAGGAGCAGGTGACGGACGGAGGCGCGCGCTCGTGCCGCGACCCGCGCCGCGGCCAGGCCGAAGGCCAGAAGGATGGTGGCTTTGACGAGGATCGACAGCTCGATCCACTCGCTGATCGAGACGAGGGCGGCGATGGTCGGGGTCATCATGATTGCTTCCTTCGCTGCTTGCGGACGCGGTCGATCTCGGCATGGAGGGCATCGATCTCGTCGTCGCTCCAGTTTTCCTGATTGAGCAGGGCCGTGGCGGCCTGGCTCGGCGATCCCCTGAAGAACACGCTGACCAGCTTCTGCAGGGCCTGCTTCTGCGCCGAGCCGCGCGAAGTGGTGGGCACGTAGACGTAGCGCAGTCCTTCTTCGCGGTGGCGGACGAACCCCTTGGCTTCGAGCCTGACGAGCATCGCCCGGACGGCGGAGTAGCCGGGCGGGTCGATGAGTCGCTCGCGAATCTCCTCGGCGGAGCCGCGGTTGCCGAGCGCGTACAACGCTTCCATGATCTCGCGCTCGCGGCGGGTCAGTTTGTCAGGCGTGGGCATTTCCGGCGTCTCCCTGCGTCAGATGCTACAGGCGTAGCATATGTGCTACAGACGTAGCATGTCAAGCGGCGGTTCCAGACTTCCGCCAGGAAGCCACGCGAGAACAAGTAACGCGGCGCTGAAGCGCCGCGCTACGGGAACACGCACTTACTTCGTGGATTCCGGCTCTTCAGCCGGAAGTTTTCAGCTCCTTGCGCATGAACACGCAGGCCATCGAGCGTCCCGATGCGAGCGGGTGCTCGCCGCGGCCGACTTCCTCGAAGCCGTTCGCTTTGTAGAAGTCGACGGCGGCGATCGAGGCGTCGATGGTCAGGCTGGTCGCACCGGCGGCGATCGCGTCGGCTTCGGCCGCGCGGTACAGCGCCGTACCGACGCCGCGCCGGGCCGCGCTGCCGCGCACGTACACCGCCGTGCCATGCTCGTCGCCGTCGACGCGGTGCGACGAGAACCCGAGGACGGTATGACTGGCGTCGATGGTGCCGATCGCGATGAAGAACTGCTCACCGCGAGCCATCGCGCGCGCGTACAGATCGCCGCGGATCCGGGCGCTCCAGTCCTGGACGATCTGCGCGTCGTAATACCGCGGGCCGATCGACGCGATGGAATCCAGGTGCGCGGCCGCGATGGCGTCGACGTCGTCCAGCGCCGCGCGTCGAATCTCGAAGGACGCGCCGTTCGTCATCACCCGGGGGACTTCGTCCCCCGGACCCCCTTACACGCTCGCTCGCGGGGGCCCCCACGCCCCGCTCCGCTCGCGTGGCTCGCTCGCTGACGCTCACTCGCGATGTCACCCGGGGGACTTCGTCCCCCGGACCCCCTTACACGCTTCCGCCTTCGCTGAAGCTACGGCGGACCTCGCCGAAGCGCCAAGGCGCGTAGGCGGGCGCTCGCGGGGGCCCCGCACGCCCCGCTCCGCCTTGGGCGCCGTAGCGCACAGCGCGAAGGCGGCTCGCGTGGCTCGTTCGCTGCGCTCACTCGCTGCTGCGTGGCCATGCTCTCGGGCTACACTGCGATTCTCGCCGGATTGTCGCATCATTTCTCGATCCGGCGTGGTGAGGTCGATGGCGAGCATTGGACACATCGTCGTCGGAATGGCTGCGGCGCGCGTGCAGGAGTCCGCGCGCGTTCCGGCGTGGCCGTCGATGGTGTTCTGGTCGGCGGTCTCGCTCCTGCCCGACGCCGACGTCATCGGATTCGGCTTCGGCATCCGCTACGCCGACGAGTGGGGCCATCGCGGCGCGACGCACTCGCTCGTGGCGTCGATCGCGGCCGGGATCCTGATCGGTCTGGCGGCGCGATTGTTCAAGCAGCCGGCTGTCCGTACGGGGATTATCGCGACGGCCGTGCTGGCCAGTCACGCGGTGCTGGACACCATGACCGACGGCGGTCTGGGCTGCGCGCTGTTCTGGCCGTTCGATCTGACGCGCTACTTCGCACCGTGGCGCCCGATTCCGGTCGCGCCGATCGGGCTCGGCTTCTTCTCGCCCGGCGGCGCCGTGATCGCGCTGATTGAGCTGGTGCTCTTCAGCCCGCTGCTGCTCTTTGCGCTCGGCCGCCTGTGGGCGCAGACGACACGCGTGACTGCCGGATCACTGCTGGTTGTCTGGCTGGTGTTCGTGTGGCTGATCACGTCCACGGATCCGATCCGCGAAGCCCTGGTGGGGATCGCCATTCGCGAAGACACCGCGTATGCGAGCGGGTACTCCGACGCGGCGTTCAGCACGGTCACGCGCGGGCAGTCGAAGGGTGACGTGAGCCGCCTGCTCGGGACGCCGCATGGTCAGACGTGGGTGTACACGCCCAAGGGGCAGCCGTTTCAGGCGGCGGAGGACGTCTCTGCGGCGGCCCTGCCGGACGAATGTCTCGCGATGCGCTTCGAGGCTGGTGTGGTCGTGA
>CAWAXG010000017.1:0-32519 GCA_963785755.1 uncultured Acidobacteriota bacterium
TGCCTCTGGCAGTCTCGACGTCCAATTTCCATTTCAGGAGAAATGCATGAAACTCAGTGCCTTACGGACACTGGTAGCCGTGGCTCTCGTCGTGATGGGACTTGCCGGGTCGGCGCTCGCGCAGGAGGCACGATACATCGTGAAGTTCCGCGCCGGCCGGTCGGCCGCCGGCCACGCCGCGCTCAGGGCCGCCGGCGCTCAGGTCATGCTGTCGCTCGATCAACAGGATGCGGCGGCGGTGCACATTCCCGCCGCGGCGCTCAACGGTCTCTCCCGCAATCCCAACATCGAATACATCGAGGACGACGTCATCCGTGAGCCGTTCGCGGTGTCGAACGTCGCGCTCAGCGGCTCCGAAATCCTGCCGTACGGGATTCAGATGGTGCAGGCCGACCAGATCACACCGTCAGCGGCGGGCAATCGCAAGGTCTGCATCATCGATTCCGGCTATTCCGACCAGCATGACGATTTGCGCGACTACACCGGGGCCGATCTGACAGCGAAGTTGAGCGATGCAGGATCCGGAACATGGAACCGGGACAGCTGCGGTCATGGCAGCCATGTCGCCGGCACCATCGCCGCGCTCGCGGGCAACGGCATAGGCGTCGTCGGCGCCAATCCAGGCGTGGCGCTCCACATCGTCAAAGTATTCGGGAACAACACGCTCGTCGAGGGCGGTATCCTGCGGCTGGACGTACAGCTCCACGCTCGTCAGCGCGCTGAACTCCTGCCTCGCTGCAGGCGCGAACGTCGTCAGCATGAGCCTCGGCGGCGGGCTCAAGAGCCGGACCGAGGAAAACGCGTTCAACAGCGCGAACAAGGCTGACATCCTCAGCATCGCAGCAGCTGGAAACGCCGGGAACAACACGACCTCCTATCCGGCGGGCTATGCGTCGGTCATGTCGGTTGCGGCGGTCGATGCCAACGGCGTCAAGGGTACCTTCTCGCAGTCGAACAAGGACGTCGAAATCGCCGCGCCTGGCGTCGCGGTCCTGTCGACGACCCCGTGGCTCGATTCGAACACACTGACTGCCGGTGCCACGACTTTGGTCGGAGGACGGCTCGACGGCGCACCGCGTACGACAACCGGCGGCGAACTCGTCTACGGCGGTCAGTGCACGGCGGCAGGCGCATGGTCCGGGAAGGTCGTGCTCTGTCAGCGCGGCACCAACTCCTTCGCAGACAAGGTGGCCAGGGTGCAGTCGGGCGGGGGCGCTGCCGCTGTCGTCTACAACAACGTGGCGAACGATCCGACCTGCGGCGTGTTCAGCGGCACGCTGGGCACGCTGCCGACGACGACGATCGCTGCCGTCACGCTGAGCTGCGCTGATGGTTCGGCCGCGGTCGCGGCAGCTGGATCGGCCGGGACGGTCGCGAGCGAATTCTCTGTTCCTGAGAGCGGCTATGAAGCGTGGGACGGAACGTCGATGGCGACGCCGCACGTCTCCGCGGTCGCGGCGCTCATCTGGAGCTGCAACACCACCAAAACGAACCAGCAGATCCGGAGCGCGTTGACCGGGACCGCACTCGACAAGGGGGCGGCCGGCCGTGACAATTCGTATGGCTTCGGGATCGTCCAGGCGAAGGCGGCGCTGGTGTCGCTCGGCATGGGATCCTGCACGGTACAGTAGGTCGGCTCGCAGTGCTCTCTGCGGGCGCCTGGCCTCCCGCAATCTGACGTTCGAACCGTTCAGCGGCGGATGATCTCCTCGATCGGCACGCCGCTGAACGGCGTCTCACGTACGGGCAGCACCGTCTTCACGGTGAAGTAGTCAATATCGGGCGAGAGGGATCCGCGCGAACTGGGAGGCGCGGCCCGCCCAGCGGCAGTTCGCGCCGGTGCTACCGCCTGTCGAACTCGCGCCTGGCGCGCTCGACTTCCCGCAGAACGAACGCGGACCGCCGGCGCGCGAACTCGCGGAGGTGGGCCGTCGCTGCCGCGAAGTCCTCGTTCGAGAACTGCTTGCGCTCATCTTCGCGCGCGACCTCCGCAATCAGCGTCGCGGCGCGCACCACTGCCGACTCCAGCCAGCCTTCTTCGGCCGCCGAACGCGCGCATCGTTCGAGCACGTCCAGATACCGGGCCCGAAGGTCGCGGCGCTCGAACGCTCGCCGCAGAATCACCGACTGCTCCGTGCGCTCGAAGATCGGGAACTCGATGCGCTCGAACGCGTTGTCGCGGTCCCACGTGAGCAGCCGATGCCGCGTGCTGTTGGCTGATCGGTAGAGAAAGAAGTTGGCCATGCCGGCGTAGCCGGCGAATCCGTCCCGCTCCGAGAGGAACGTCTCGATCGCGACATACGTCACCAGCTGCTCCAGATCGAGATATCTGTCCACTGACTCCCGCCACACCGAGTCAGGCGCCTCATTCACTTCCCTGAACAGATCGTGAATCGGCAAATACAGAATCGTGTCGCTCGCGGTGCGGTTCGTTTCCGCTTCGAACAGTTCGCGATACGGTGCCAGCTCCCACCGAGATACTCGCCGAAGAATGGCCGCCGCCAGCGATACTCGAAGAGATACCCGTTGCGCTCACCGAGCGTGCGCGAGAGATACGAGGAGTCCACCGGCTCGACGAGTGCATACAGCCCCTGATACACCTCGTTGATGTAGAGGCGCGCGTACGACAGCCGCGTCGTCGGCTGATCCATGCGATCGAACACGGCCAGCGCGACCCGTTCCCGAATCATCGATGGATCAGTCCAGAGATTGTCCAGGACCAGCGACGTCAGTCCGAGAAACCGCTGGCCGGTCGTGTAGAAGTTGAAATCGACTCGAAGCCCGAGCTTCACGTCGTTTCGGCTGCCCACGCCGCGTGAGCGCACCGCCACATTCCGCACCCGCATGCCTTTCCACCTGAAGTCTGCGGCGTAGTACGTGTTGTCCTGGTATCGCTCTCTGAGCTGGCGCAGATCGCGGGAGTTCATGACCAATGACACATCATGGATGACGTCCGGATCGAAGAGCTCGTCGGCCGTCTGTCCCGAGACGTCGACGGCCGCAGCTCCCAGCAGCACGATTGACAGAATCACCCGCAGCGTCCAGCACTTCACGGCTCACCTCTCAGAATGCGAGCTGGAACCGCACGACCCGGCTCCAGAACGATATCGGCGACGGGCCCCGGCCCGGATCGTGGACGACTTCCCGGATCACGTTGACCTGGACCCTGACCCATCTGTTCGGCGACCAGTTCGCGCCGAGCGTCGCCGCGGTATCGCGGCTGCCCGGCACGACGTCCGCCCGCGGGCTTGCGGATGGGAGGTCGTGCAGCGACGCGTCGTTGAACTCGAGCGCTTCGATGCGCGCGGCGAGCGCCAGCGTGCCGAAAAGCCGCCTTTTCTCGATGACGTCCCAGGTGCCGCTCAGATACCAGCCCTGGGCGACGAGCGGCGACAGATCCGTGTTCTGCACGCTCTGTCCAAGACGCGTATCCGTGAGCTGGATGTACTCGGCCTTCACCGCGACCGGACGCCGGTCCCATTCGAGCTCGAACCCGACTCGCGTTCGACTTCCATTCACCAGGGCATCGGCCCTATAGAACCGCTCACCGAGGACAGTGCGGCCGCGGATACTCGACAGACCTTCAGGAAGATCACTTCGCGTCATCGCGACGCCAAGCTGCAGAGCGCCAGTTTTCGACTTCTTACCGCGAAGCGGCTGGACCGTGATGCGGCCGGCCAGCGTTCGTTCGCCGCGAGTCCGGTGGGGATTGTTGGATTGTGCGTTGCGGCCGTCATGCTGGAACGCGCCGAGCTCGTACTCGAGCGTGCGGCCGGCGAGACGCCCGTGGACCATGATGCCGAGATCCCTGCCGGGTGCCAGCGAGTCGGCCGCCATCGATCGGTTCACGAAGTCGAGCTTCGTCGGGCTGGTGTTCTCGTCCAGGCTGAAGGGCAGCTTGAACTGGCCGACCTGGAAGCGAGCGACGTCGAATTGCCGATAGTCGGCGTAGACGTCGCGCCACGGGTCGTCGCCCGACAGCTCGCGCTCGACCTCGAACTTCACGCGGCCCGCGATCTCTCCGCCGATGCCGACCCGCCGTCGGGCGACATCGTTTGGCGATTCCTCACCGAGCGGCTCGTCTGAGTCGCTCAGGTCGGCCTGCAGGCGCATCAGGAAATCGACGTGCGTGCCTTTCCAGAGGAGCAGCGAGGGATGATCCTTCCAGCGGAAACGCCAGTCGGCGTCCTCGGTCTTCTCTCGCCGTTCAGCGGCTTTCTCGTCGCGCTCGTCGGCCTGTGCCGTCTGAGCAACGCCATTTTCCGGCGCAAGAACGAGCATGCTGACGAACACTCCAACGACCGGATAGAGTAAAGTCCGCTGTCGAACCCAAGGCCATGGAGTCAATGACGCGAGTCCTGCTCCTGGGCGTCCTTGTCGCTCTATCTGGTTGCGCGGATTCACCAACCGGGCCATCGGAACCTCCAAATCAAGGGGGACCGGGAGGGGGCACCGGGCCGCCCGGTCAGACGGCCGTGCTCGCGGGAGCCGGCGATATCGGCATGTGTGGTGTGCCTGGCGCTGAAGCCACGGCACAGTTGCTCGATCGGATTGCCGGCACAATCTTCACCGTCGGGGACAATGCGTATCCGTCCGGCACCCAGGCGGACTTCCGCAACTGTTATGACCCGGCATGGGGGCGTCATCGCGAACGCACCCGCCCGACGCCGGGCAACCACGATTACGAGACCCCCGGCGCCGCACCGTACTTCGCGTACTTCGGTGCCAATGCCGGGCCGCCCGGGCTCGGCTACTACACCTACACGGCGGGCTCGTGGCAGGTGATCGCGCTGAACAGCGAAATCGATGTGAGCGCGGCATCGCCCCAGGTGCAGTGGCTCCGCTCGACGCTGCAGCAGGGTCGAGCGTTCTGCACCGTCGCCTACTGGCATCGCCCGCTGTTCAATTCCGGCCACCATGGCGGCAGTCCCGACTTGCGGGCGGTCTGGCGCGTGCTCCACGAGTTTGGCGCCGAGGTGGTCATCGGCGGGCACGAACACCTTTACGAGCGCTTCGCGCCCCAGACTCCCGACGGCGTCCGCGACGTCGAGCGCGGCATCCGCCAGTTCATTGTGGGCACCGGCGGCGCGCCCCTGACGCCGGCCGGCGCCGGTCGCGCCAACAGCGAGATCATCGGCAGCGCGTGGGGAGTGCTCGTGCTCACGCTGAACGACGGCCGCTACCAGTGGGAATTCCGCCCGGCAGCCGGCGCCGGCTTCAGCGATACGGGCGTCGGCGACTGTCATTGAAGTACCCGCCCCGCGCGCTCCACGGACCCGTCTGATTTCGACAGCCAGTGCGGCCCGGCCGCGCGGTTCACGTCCTCGGCGACGCGGCGCGCGATCGTTTCCTGCAGTTTCAGCACGTCTCCCAGCTCCTGTTCGTAGCTTTGCGCCCAGAGATGCTCGTCGCTGACCGCATCGATCAGCTGCGCGATGACCCGAATCCGTCCCTTGTCGTAGGCGACCGAACCCTCGATGACGAGATCGACATCGAGCTCACGCGCGATCTCCCGGAGCGGTTTTTGGCTTCCCTTGTAATGCATCGAAGAGGTTCGCGAGATGACGCCCAGGCTGCCGGCACGTGTCAGCTCGGCGACGAGCGACTCGGTCAGGCCGTCGACGACGGGATCGAGCCCGCCATTCGACGAAAAGTTCGCGAATGGAAGAACGACCACGACGGGTCGGCTGTGGCTGCGGCGCTGCACGCGGTCGACGGCGCCGGCCGCCTGAGCGGCGATCGGTGGGGCTTCGCTGTCTGACTTGGGGCTGCCGACTCCGTAGCGCTGGACGACCATCAGGCCGAGCGCGATCGTCGCCGCGGCGCCAACCAGTTGCGCCACGATGCGGCCCACGAACGAAATCCACGCGGAACGGATCTTTTCGCGCTTTTTCTTCGCCTTGGCCTCGGCGTCCGCGGCCGGGGACGTTGTCGGAGAGGGCGACGGGATCTGCCGGAATCGACGGCAGTTCGGCATCCGAGGAGACGTGGATCGTAGCCACTTGCTTACTCCAGGTCACCTAGAGGCACGTCTCGAACGGGCGTGAAGCGCTCAGTACTTGACGCTGGTGTTCGGCTTTCCTGTGACCTTATCTGTAGTGACGGACGCGCTTCGGGAGTTTCCGGTCGGACCGAATTGAACAGGGGCGCTGGTGTGTCACGCCGTCATGGTTGAGGTGGCACACAGCGCAGCGAAGGCCGGGAATCGGTTGCACATCGCGACGCTCCTTCTGATCGGGAGAGCGGGAAACCTCGGGGGAAAGTGGCATCGAAGGTCACCGTGCTGCTTCTCAAGTGGGGGAAAGGCGACGAGGCTGCGCTCGAGCGGTAGCGGCGTCGCGATGGCAACGCGGCCTGGGAATATCCACTATTCGGAGCTCGAATCTCACCGAAGCGTGCCATCATTCCCGGCACTCCCGCGTGTCCCTCTCGCCAGGCGACTGCATCGGCCCGTACGAAATCCAGGCTCTCCTCGGCGCCGGAGGGATGGGAGAAGTCTACAGAGGCCGCGACACCCGGCTCGGCCGTGACGTCGCGCTGAAGGTGATCGCGCCGCGACTGGCCGGAGACCCGGCCTTCCGTCGTCGATTCGAGCTCGAGGCCCGCGCGGCCTCGGCGCTCAATCATCAGGCCATCATCACGATCTACGACGTCGGGGAGACCGACGGCCGCTCGTGGATCGCGATGGAATGGGTCGAGGGCCGGACGCAGTAACCCCAGAATCTCACGGTTCAGTCAGGCGCACGACGAGCGATCACCGACTCCGGATTGCGTGGTAGTCCTGGACCAGCTGGATGTCTCGTGGACCTACCGTAATCCTGAAACCCGGACCCCGCATCCACTCACGACCGATCTCGAAGGTTGCCTTGCGGCCGGCGTTCATCTCTTCCACTTCCAGCCGCTCGATCCCTTCTGTCAATCGGACTTTGCGTTCGCGTGCGGGGTGATCGCCGCCAGGCGGCATCGTCCGCGCATTCGATCCCTCCGGATTCCTGGCGGGAATCGCTTCGATGAACAGATCGCGATCGCCGGCTCGGACGCGAACGCGAATGTCTGCTCCGCTTGCATTCACCACGTAGAAGAACTTGTTGACCACGCGCTCGGCTGCGGGCACCCGATTCGGCGAACCGGACAGAGAGGCGAGTGACACGATCAGGAATAGGGCCTGTACTGCCGTGCCCGCGCGTCGTGTCACTTCGTCACCTCAGCTCGAGCCTCCGCATTCACGCCATGCGACCCAGGACTACCAGGACTACTTGAGGCGAAACGGCACGGTGTGAGTGATCGGGTCACCGGACACGCTGAACTGGAGGAGATAACTCCCGGGGACGTACCCTTGCGTACTAAGCGTGAACTGATACCCACCGCTATTCAAGAACGTGAATACACCTCCGGGGTTGTTGCTGCCCGGGCTCTGCAATACACCAAACGGGAGGACGCTGGTCGCCGTGACCACGACGGTGGGCGACGAGACGTTGACATCGTTCACGTCGCACAGCGCGATATGGATGGGGACCACGCCGCCCGTCGGATACGCCTTGGTCGTATCGTAGCCCAGGCAAATCTTGTAGGTGACGTTGTAAGTGTTCGACGCGGCGCTCGCGTTGCCAACGGCATCGCTGGCGTTGACCTGGAAAGTTTTGACGCCGACCGACGCAGTATCGAACGCAGCCCCGTCGGCTACCGGTCCGGCACACGTCGCGACGCCGGAACCGCCGTCCGTGCACGCATAATCGGCTGCGACGATCTCGTTCAGGAGATAAGTCGGAACGCCGGCGGGGGTGGCAATGGCGATGACCGGTGGTTTGCGGTCCACCATGTTCCCACCGATCGGGCCGGCCGTCACACAGTTGTCCGCGCGGTCACAGACCGGACGGGTATTGGTGAACGCGTTCGCGGTCTCGAAACCAGCCGCCACGCTGGTGATCAACTGGAACGAAAGATTGCCGGAATTGGCGATACCCGAGAGACCGTCAATCGACGTGCACGGAAGGGCCACATTGGTCGCATGCCAGAGCCCGTCCGCGCTGGCGCATGAGACGACAGGATCGGTCTTGTCGATGCGAACAGCCTGGGTGTTCGGAGATTCGATGTTCCCCCAGTTGTCCTGCGCAAAGAACGAGAGCGTCGTGACGCCTTCCATCGAGAGAAACACCGGCACCGATGCGACGCCGACAGTCGTCGATGCAATCGGTTGCGCCCCGGTAGCACTGTAGGTGAGGAATCGAACTCCAGAGCCGCTGGGATCAGTCGCGGACACGGTCACGACGACGTTCCCATTGTTCCAACCGAACGACGTCGGGGGCGGGGCCACGACGGCGGTCGTGACTGGCGGCGTGGTGTCCATCGCTTCCTGCGTCAGCCCGACTTGTGTCGCCCAGACGTTCGTGATCGCGGCAGCGAACTGTCCGTGAATCCAGATGCCGACACCATCGGGATCCGTTGACGATCCGAGATAATCGCCCCAGCGGTTCAGGCCGTTGCTGTCGATCTGTGCGTAGGTACTTTGGCCGGCCTGCAGCGTGTCCTCACCGCCATCGAGCGGGCTCGAATCACAGCCATCCGGAGTACATGACGGTGCTCCCGCGGGAATCCCGACGAACAAGGCGCTGGCGAACTGCGACGCGCTCGAGCGCGTGTACACCATCGTCCGATTACCGGCGGAGTTGACGTTGGCCGACGGGTAGTAATAGTCGAATCCCGAGAAACCGACGATGAAGTCCTGAATCGTGGTGACGCAGCACAACCCCGCTGACAGGTCCACCTCGGTGTACGCGGCGCACGAGTCATTTCCGTCGTGGCACGCTGTGGTCTGCCCCATGGATAACCGGCCGCTGCGCCAGAAGGCTGTACAGGAGGCGGCTGTCTCCCGTGTCGATCCGAGTGACGCCGCTCGGCTGACGCGCGTTGGGGGGCGTATCGTAGTCTCCGATTGTGTAGTTCTCTCCATCGAGCAGCGGCGGATCCTCTCCGCCATCGCAACAGTGGTGCGCCTCGCGGATCCGCCACAACGAAAGCTCGTTGTCAGCGCCGCCACCCCCGTGTGCGTTGACCAGGAACATCGGCGTGCCCGACGCCGCACCGTACAGGTGCGCGGGCTGAATCGTAAACGAGGCATTGAAAACGTCCACCATGTCCCAGAAGTCGTACCAGGTGCAGCAGTTCCCGGTGGTGAACTGACTCTTCGTCATGATGCGGATCTTGGAGGACTCGAAGCCGCCGGCGAACGCGAACATGTTGCAGGTGAAGTAGATATGCGCGACGTCGATGCCAACCTGCGGATAGTCGCACCAGTTGCTGGTGTTCTCGCTGCCATCCATTCGAGCATCCGTGAAAAAGACGCTCCATGGATCGTTGGCGTCTTCAGTGCTGGAGATGGCCACCAGGATTCTCGAACGACGGGTTCCCGAGGCGTTGGCCGGATTCGGATTTCGCGAAACGGCGACGAGCCAGAACCGGTTGAGGTATTGGTCCCAGATCGCTTTCGGGTCGAAAGTGTTGTCGGACGACCCGAAGAAGGTCGCGAGCGTCGTCGGCGAGTTGGGTTGTTCGACTCCGGTCTTGCTGAAGATCCTGACGTTATCGTTCGTGGCAGACACGATGTTGAACGGGCCCACGGCGAGCGTAGGATCCGGCGGAATGCTGAAGGCGAACGTCTCCGCGAGAAAACCGCCGCCGAACACGGGCGCATTGGGATCAGGTGCGGTGCTCGCAGCGGGTTCCGCCGCCACGAGGGTCGAGAGCTCCGTCGCGAGTTCGCCAGGACGCCGGAGTGATAGTCCACCCGGCAAATCACGGCGAATCACAGCCGGGGTGGGCTCGAAGCCGACGGCTGGCTTGCGGGTCGGCCGCGCCTGGCCGCGATTGGCGCGCTCCTTCCCTTCTGCGCCCGCCGCGGTCATGCCAGGTCGCGGCGCGTTGCGGCGAGCGTTCGAGCCAGGCAGCGGTACCCGAGGGGGGCGGTGCTCCCTCCCATTCCCGGTCATCGTCGCGGGATGGGGCGCCACTCGCTCATGGCCGCGCGCGCTCTTGAATGACTTGGCCTGGCGCACCGCGTTGCCCTGCACCCGTGGCCCACTCCCCGCGCGCACAGGGAGAGTATCGACCATCACTGAAGCCGCGAGGAGGAACAGGGCGGCGATGAGAAGTTTGGCCAGCTTGGGACGAGGAGAGGCTCGCATGAGACACCATCTTTCTCGCGGGCGTGGAATGAGACAGTCTCTGAGTTGGTCAGCGCTAGTTGATGGCTGGTCTGTCCTTTCGGCGCTACTTCGCGCAACGGAAGCCCGCGGCGGTGGCGTCGCCGATGCTGTTGGGCGCTCCGTTCTGGTCGATCGCGTACACGCCAGCACGTTCACCCGTCCCGCCGCTGTTCGGGTTAATCGCGAAACTGCCGCCGCGCAGCGTCGTGCCGGGCAAACCGTAGATGGTGCCGGCGGGAGACCCGCCCATGTTGCTGATGTCGCCTCCGAACCCTGGAATGAACACATCCCAGGTGTTGCCGGCGGTCGCCAGCGGACCCCAGTCGGCGACGAACTCGATCACATTGCCGACCATGTCGTAGGCACCGACATCTGACACGCATTTGGCGCGTGATCCGGTGAGCGAGGCGGCGGGCCCGTTCAGGTTGCACTGATTGGCGGGATCGTCCTGCGGCCAGGGATCCGGCGTTCCCAGCGCTGCGGCCTGCCATTCGGCATTGCTTGGCAGCCGCTTGGCGGAATTGCGGCACGCGGCAGTGGCAATGAAGTAGTTGATGCTCCGCGCTGGAATGACGCCTGACAGCGACAGGGCGAAGATGTTCGTGCAACCGGCGCCGTTGAACTGGCACTGCGCGTCGGTGTAATCGATCCCATTGATGCCGACCTGGACGCTGCCCTGCAGGCAGTGGATGGGCAGATCTCTGCCCTGTCTGATCAACTGCACGCACGCCGGGTGGGTGACCTTCCAGAGGCTGGCTTCGTACCTGTCGACGCAGCTGGACCCGGACTCGACCATGCCTGACTGGCACTGCGCCAGGATCTCCGAAGGCGCGACGAGGAGTGCGACGATGATCGCCAGAACCGTGCGGTGTCGTGTCATGGATGTCCTCCGCTCCCATTACGAGCGCTTCGACATGCGCCACCGATGCTGGTGCACGCGGCCGCGTGTCACGCGATCGGGGGTGGCGGTGTGGCTTCGTTGAATGTCGAGCGAAACAGTAGGCTGCGCGCTAACCGGCGGCTAGAGCATGCCCATGCGCTTTTGTGACGAACCGGGCGGACGCGGCGGCCTGGCCACGTCAGGGGATCAATCGCCCGCGGAGGGCCTTGCTGACGGCCTGGGACTTCGTATGCACGTGCAGCTTGTCATAGATGCGGCGAATGTAGTTGCGGACGGTATTGACGGTGATTCCGAGCCGCTCGCCGACCTCGTGATAGCTGTCGCCGTCAGCGAGCATGCGGACGATGCGAATCTCGTGAGGTGTGAGCGTGTGCTCCGGCTTTCGCGGATGACCCATCCTCTGCAACGCGACCACGATCTTGCGCGCGATCTCGGGCGACATCGGCGATCCGCCCTGATGCGCTTCGGTAATCGCATCGAGCAGCCGTGCCGGCGGTGTTTTCTTCAGCAGGTAGCCGCACGCGCCGTTGCACAGTGATTCGAAGACGCGCTCCTCTTCCGCAAACACCGTCAGCATCAGCACCTGCGTGCCTGGATATCTGTCGCGCAGGAGCCGCACGCCTTCCGAGCCCATCAGACCCGGAAGGTGGATGTCGAGCAGGAGGACGTCCGCCGCAGCGGTCGACAAGCCTTCCAACGCGCCATCGACCGAGGCGTAGGTGCCGGCGCAGCGATACCCGGGGGTGCCGCCGATCAGCGCCGCCAGCCCCTCGCGGGTGCCGCGGTCGTCATCGACGACGCCTACGGCAAGACCGACTTCGTTGCTCATGTTGTGCCCGCGAGCGACGATGTGTCACCTCAACCGTTTTGGCAAGAGCATGATCATGCGCCCTCGCGTGCGGAGGGAGAGCCGCAACGACAAGGAGGTGCCGGTTGCTGCCGATGACTCGAGGCTGAGACGGGCGTCGAGCCGATCGGCGCGCGCGCGCATGCTCGCGATGCCGTGACGATCCGGGTCAGCGGCGCGACCGAATGCGGCCACCTCGAATCCGCGTCCGTCGTCGCGCAAAAGCACCCGCAGCTCCCCGTTGGCGAGATCGACGTTCAGCGACACCGATCGCGCGGACGCGTGGCGTGCAATGTTCGTGACGGCTTCTTTGAGGAGGAGAAAGAGATTTCGACGCGCGGACGGATCGAGCCTGACGCCCTCGAGATGTGGCGGCCAGCTGCAGGTCCAACGCACACCGCTGCCGAGGAACAGGTCATCCGCATACTCGCGAAGCCGACGCAGCACGCTGGCGAGGTCGTCCCGGCGAGGATCCACCGACCACACGACGTCGCCAAGTGCGTCGACCAGTTCCCGGGCACTCTCGGCGATCTCTTCGAGCCGGCGGGCTGGCTGTTCCCCGAGCGCGGCGGCCTCGCGGCACGCCACCTCGCTCTGGATTGAGATCCGCGACAGGCTGCCGCCGATGTCGTCGTGCAGATCCGCGGCGATGCGCATTCGTACGCGCTCCAGCGCGAGCAATCGAGCGACGCGGTATCTGTGCGCCGCAAAGAGGACGAACAGCGCGCTCGCCAGGAGAGCGCCGCGAAACCACCAGCGCTCGGACAGCGGCGGAGGGATCAGGAACTCCATGACGGCAGGCGTCGCGGCTGGCAGCCCGTCGGCCGTCACCGCTCGCACCTCGAACCGGTAGCGTCCCGCCGCCAGCCGCGAGTAGCGCACCGTTCGCTCTTCGCTGCGTCTGCTCCACACGCGATCGACGGGGTCGAGCCGATGCTCGTATCGCAACGCGCCGGTTTCGCGGAACCCGACGCCGTAGAAACCAATCTCCACCTGGTTCTGATCGGGCTCGAGTACGACGCCCGAGATCGACGCCTGACCGAGATGCGAAACCGGCTGCAACAGTCCGTTGACCTGCCACCTTTCGATCCACGTGGATGGAGCTGAAGCCGTTCCCTCTTCGCCAGGGACCAGACGTGACAGTCCGTCGAGTGTGCCGAACCAGAGCCGTCCCCTGGAGTCATGCAGTGCCGCAGTGACGAAGCCATTCGCGAGGCCGTCGCCGGTCGTGTAGCGGCGAACGACCCCGGAGTCCGGGTCCAACCGATCGACGCCGCGGACACTGCCGACGTAAATCCGCCCCCGAGAATCGGACGTAATGCAGCGGACGTTGTTACTCGACAGTCCGTCGGCCTTCGTGTAGCGAACGAACTGCGGACGCTCCCGATCGGCGTCGTCGAGACGCGTCAGACCATCACTGTTCGAGCCAATCCACAGCCGTCCTCGGCGGTCGCGATGAATGGCGGTGATTGTGCCGCTCGGCACGCTGGCGCCCGACACCACCCGGAAACGTGAGCCGTCGTAGCGAATCAGGCCGCCTTTGGAGAACCCGACCCAGAGCGCGCCAGACGCGTCCTCGCCAAACGCCGACGGCCGGTCACCCGGAGCGCCGGCGGGAACCTCCGGATATCGGCTGAACCCTGCGGTGGCGTTCCAGCGACCGAGTCCGCCGCCATCGCCTATCGCGCTCCACCAGATGTCGCCGCGCGCATCTTCGAACAACTGCACGAATCGATCGACGGTCCCGGCGCGATCCGCGTACAGGATTGTCGGCGGCCGGCCGTCGATGTCCTCGATCCGATGGGCCGCGGGATAACGCCCGAGGATCTTCTCGCCGAGAATCCACCAGGTGTTTCGGCGATCGAGAAAGGCGAGTTGCGCACCCCAGCGCGGAACACCTGAAGGTACGCGGGGGTTGACCGAGAGAAAACGCGACCCGTCGAAGCGGCTGACGACCCAGTTGCCCCCGACGACGAACACATCGCCATTTTCATCTTCGAACAAGGCATGGATTCGCGGGGCGGTCAGGCCGTCGTGTTCGTCGTAGGTGAGGAAGCCGTCTCGACTGAGCCTGACGACGCCCGACAACGAGGCGATCCACAGGTTCGACTCGCAATCCTCAGCCAGCTCCGAAATCAGCCGCTCGCTCACGCCGTTCGCGACGTGGTAGCGGCGGAACCGCCGCCCGTCCAATTCGAACAGTCCCTGGTCGGTACCCACCCATACGCGCCCGGTGCGCGAGACGACAAGCGCGCTTTCGCCGATTTCTCCATCTCCCGCCGCCAGGCTGATCCAGTACGGCGAGTCTCCGATCGTCGGGGCCATATCCCCAACGGTTGGCGGCGCCAGGCGGCAGCGGACCGCCGCGCAGATTCGGAAGAGCCCTCGGGGAAATGCGACCCAGATGTGGCCATCGACGCTCCGCGACATGTCGCGGACCGGGGCGTTTTCGGCAGTAGACGCCAAGGGGTAGCGGACAGGCCGATCGTCATCGAGCAACCGGATCAGCCCGCGATCCGTCCCAATCCACATCTCACCTGTCTCGCCGGAGATCAAGGCGCTGACGACCACCGAACGTGCGTCACCCGAGGCCTGACGCAGGTCGATTGAAACAGCGCGTCGCGCGTGGGCGTCGAGGCGGAACAGGCCGGCATCCGTGCCGATCCAGATGCGGCCGAACGGATCCTCATGAAGCACATTCGCGCGGTCCGCGCCGTCGCGCCCGAGCGACAAGCAATCAAAGAGCGGGCGCGGCCCTTCGCGCGTGGCAGCGCGTATCGGAAATTGCGGCGCGACCGCAGCCGCATCCATGCTGCAGACGCCACCGCCGTTGGTCGCGACCCAGTACCCGCCGCGCCGGCTCTCAAGAAGAAAGTTGATCTGAGGAACGGACAGCCCGTGCTCGACGCCGTAAGTCACAAATCGGGAGCCGTCGAAGCGGGCGAGGCCGTCCCGCGTGGAAAACCACAGCAAGCCTCGGGAGTCTGAGGCGATGTGATCGACGAAGGTGCTCGGAAGGCCGTCGGCCAGCCCGTATGCCTTGACTGGCAGCCGCTCGGCGCGCGCCACGCTGACACTCGCCAGAAGCACCCACGAAAGCGCGCACAGTCGGCAGCGCATGGGGCCCCCGAAGTGAGAGGACGTCAACGAACGCTGTCCTCCGCAGCGCAGCGGGATGTTACGTGAAACCTGGGTTCGCGCAAAGCCGAGCCGTATCGCCTCGTTTCAAGCTGGCTCGAGGTACTCCTCTATGTCTATGCCGCCACTCTCGCTGCCGCCGACCTCAGCTGTTGGCGGGCCGACGGCAGGCTCAGCGGCGGATGAGCTCTTCGATCGGCACACCGTCGATGACGAGCCCTTCGATCACGGCGGTTCCGTCCTTCACCCGCACGTTCAGCCAGGCGCGTGCTTCCGCGTTGCGCCGCGAGGCCTCGACGTACTTGTCCTCGGCCATCGGCGCCGCCGCTTCGTTCATGTAGTAGCGATTGAACGAGAAGCTGATGGTGTAGCCGGTCACCTCGCTTTCCCCAGGCTTGTCGGGGCGGGGCGCAAAGTTGGGTGTCGCGCCATCGATCGCGAGATAGTCGCCGGCCGCCGGCGGCTCCCGCAGGACGCCGGCGACGCGGGCGAACCCTTCGGAGTCAGTGGCGAGCGTGACGTAGGTCTTGACGGCGTCGCCGGTCTGAATCGATTGCAGGAGCCGTTCGGTCTCGGGCGCGATCGGCTTTGCCACCACGATGGCCGGCCGCACCGCCACATAGCGGCCGCGGAACGGATCGCCCGGATCGATCGGCTCCGTCCGGATCTTGTAGGGCGTCCCGGACGCGAGAATGCGCTCGTAGCGGACGATCGACCAGCTCGCCGCCCCCAGCTGCACGAGGCTCAACACGATCAGACCTGCCACCTTGATTCGAGTGCTCATGGTGTTCCTCTGCGAACGCGGCGCATCAACCACAGGTTCATCCCAAAACAGGCGAGGCCAATCGTGACGAAAGCCAGGCCCCGCGCAAGGAAGCTGAGATCCGTGTCGAAGAAGCGCACGATGATGAACGCGGCGAGCGTGAACAGCCCGCGGTTCGCCATCCCGAGCTTCTGCGAACGCATGCCATCGAGCAGCGTCACAGCGCCTGCGGCAACGAGCCACAGGTTCACGAGAATCCAGCCGGCATCGTCGATTCCGGCGAGCGCGAGCGAGTGCGTGACGACGGCCAGTATGGCTGCCGCAGCGCCCATCGCCGCTATCGTCCGGCCAGCGCGGAACAGCCTCAGCGCGAGCACCGCGGCGTAAACGGCGCACGCGACCGATACCAGGGCCGCACCCAGCACGTTGACATCGCGGAAGTGGCGGTCGGCAATCGACGCGGATCGCCACGCACCGCCCATGCTCAGCCCGGTCGCGAGCGCGAGCAGGACGATCCACGAGGGCCCGAGGAGCCGGCCGCGCCAGGTGCGCGCAATATCGGCGTCGGGCGGCCAGGACGCGGCGGCAATCAGCGCGGCGAGAAACGACAGCAGGAACACCGCCCACAATCCATTCCAGCCATGGTTGGCGGTCACGAACGTGCCGACGATCCCGATCGACGCGGCAGCCGCTATCGCCGCCAGCGCAGTGGCCCACGAGCGCGGATGCTGCCTCGCGCGCATCACGACGAACGGGGTGCCGCCGAGTATCAGCAGCCAGGGATCCCACGACGCGTCGCGCCAGGGCGAGCGACACGACGCGCACGACGAGCAGGCCCCAGAACCCGATCGACGCGAGGCACGAGCCGGTCAGATAGGGAACCGGCAGGACGAGCCAGAGCCAGGCGGCCAGCAGGGTCGTGAACGACCCACCAAGGTGATAGGTCTGGCCGACCAGTGCGAGGCTCCCGCCTACGGCGGCGATCAGGAGGGCTGCGGTGGCTTCAACCCAGGCGACGGAATCGGCGCGGCGAAGGACGGCGTAGAGCGTGAGGGCCTGCGCGGCGACGAGCACTCCCAGAGCCACTGCCGCGCGAGCGGGGCGGCCGAGCGCGTCCCAGTTGTGCGCGAGAATCAAGATGATTCCACCGCCCACGAGCAGCGCGCCGAAGCTGGCGAGAAGGATCTGTCCCCAGCGGATTCCCGTACCTGTGAGCGTCAGCGGGCCCGTAATGGCGCCGCAGCGCGTCGGCAGCGTCCGGCGTCAGGACACCCTGGGCGACCAGTCCCGGCAGCTCTTCGTACAACCAGGCAATTCCGTGGCGCATGCGCAGATTATGCTGCCGGAGCGCTGTTTCTGAGCGTTGGACGGTAGGGTGTCGACACACGAACAAAAACCAACGCCCGGCCTGAAGCCGGGTGTCAGTCGACCCACCGAACGTGCGGACGCCGAGACTCGCGATTACGCCAGGACGTTCACATACCCGTGCATCTTGTCGTCGACGAAGTGGGGTCTCACCAGGCAGACGACCAGGTATCGGCCCGGCTCCTCGATGGTTACGTTCTCGATGCGATCCTGCGGCATGAGAAACGGACTGATCCCTCGGTACAAGCGGCCGTCGGGATCGTTGATGAGCGGCGGCGGCCCTCCCTCGGTGAGGTCCGGGTTGATATCTGCCAACTCGATACCGGGGACGTAAATGCCCACCTCGTGCAAGCCCGAGATGATGAAGCTCACCGCACCACCTGCTTTGATCTGCACCTCATACGGGATCAACAGGTGCTGATTGGTGGGCGGCGGGGTCATTCCCGAGATGCGGTCGAGCGGCGTCTTCCACTGCCCGAAGCTGACGGTCGCAGCAGCGAGGGGACCAGTGACTTGAGCGTGATCGTGCGCCTGCGGCTTGGCCGCGACCTTTTCTTCCGCCCGGACCACGGCGCCGCCGGCCAGGATTGCCGCCGATCCCAAGCCGAGCCGTTCGACGAACTCTCTTCTTTTCATGACGTCCTCCTGTCGGACAGACGGACGCGCCTCCGCATTTCGCTCTGTGTGGTTCGTCAAGCTCGCATCTGATGAATCTCGCAGATTGATGAAAGTGTGGATGGCGCGTCGCCGCACCGGCGGCAACGAAACGCAACCCAGGTGCCAGGCGCAGGTCGAACTTCCCGTGCAATTCGACGAGACGCGGGCGCGCGCCTTTCGGCGCGGGTAAGACTGTTTACGAAAAGAGTGGTTCGAGGTGAGGCGCGTCACAGCGTGCTACGCTGCCGCCCGGGGCCGGCACGCGGTCCGCCCCGGGGCGATTTGCAGGTTGGGCCCACTTTCAGCCCACCGTAAGCGCGCGGACCCTGATCGGCGTAGACTGGCTGTCGTGGCACTGCGTTCACGAAGACGCACCGCCAGCAGAGGAGGTTACATGAAGACCTGGATCATTTGCGCGACGGGTGCCCTGGCGCTCACCGCCGTTCTGGACGGCGCCCCGATCGGCGTCTCGCCGGCGCAGGAGGGCGGGCTGACGCTTCCGCTCCGCCTTTCGGCATTTGCCGTGAGCATGAGCAACGTCGCAACCGGCAAGAGCGCAGTGATGGACATCCGGATCACACGCTGGTCTACGCAAGCTGAGCGTGAAGCACTGATCACCACGGCCGTCGAGAAGGGACAGGATCAACTGCTGCGCGCGCTGCAGCGGATGCCCGATCACGGAAGAATCAGCATTCCCGGCTGGACGGGACCGGATCCGCACAACGCGCGGCTCGGATGGGAGCTGCATTACGCCTTCAACACCCCCGGCGAGGATGGCGGCCAGCGGATCGGCATCGCCACCGACCGCTACATCGGAATGTGGGAAGCCCGCAACCAGCCCCGCACCATGGACTATCCATTCAGCTTGATCGAGATTCGACTCGACAAGAGCGGGAAGGGCGTCGGGAAAATGGCCGTGGCGACAAAGATCGAGTTCGACAAGAACAAGAAGCAGCTCGTGCTCGAGAACTACTCCTCCGAACCGGTCAGGCTCAACGAGGTCAAGATCGACAGGTAGCGCGCAGGTCGCTCACCGACGTCATCACTCTCGCAGCTGCTGAAGAAACGCGGTCTGAAGGGATACCCTGAAGGAAAGGAAAAGGGCTGCAGTGACTCAGCTCGTCACGCCAGCCCTTAGTGTCGCGGCCCGCTCGATGACCCGCTGAAGGATCGCCGGATAGTGCGCGATCCGTCCAGCCTCCCCCTTCACCGAGACCGAGGTCACCGGTGTGCCTGCGGCCGATCGCAGCATAGCGCTGCCGATCGCGAAGAACCCGTGGGTCAGCCCGAGATCGGTCATCGGCGCGATGAACACGCGCGCCTCGCGCACGATCGTCACGCAGAGCGTGCCGAAGGCGTCGTCGAGCGCCGCGGGGTTCGCGCGCACGACCGCGGCGTGCGCCCACGCCGGGATCAGCCCCGCCGTCTGCATCCCGGCGCGCACCGGGCTCGTGCGGGCGCGGGCTGCAGCGATCAGCCGGTTGAACTCGCGCGCGTATTCGATGAAGCCGCCCCACGGCCCCTCGGCGGTCGCGAAATCGGCGGCGCGCAGCGAGACAACATCCACGTCCCGGTCGTACCCCGATGACGCGGCGACATCGACCGTGGAGGCGATCCGCACGCCGGCGAACTCGGGTTCCTGGCTGAACAGCCACGCGATGAGCGTGCCGAACGTCACCGGCCCGCCAATCGCGCCCGCGTGACGCGCGTTCAGATCCTCACGAAGCGCGAACAGCGGCGACAGATCGACGAACGCGACCAGCTGATCGACTTCACGCTCGCCGGGCGCCTGGCAGGGATGCGGATCGATGAACGCGCGGCCGGCCGGAGGCGGAAACGCGACGATCTCGCCGGCGCCCCACGCACGTTCGAGCCGATCGAGCAGATCCTGGAGCGGCACCCCATCGATCCCGACATGGTGCGCGCTGACCCAGAGATCAACCGTGCCGGGGGCCGCGCCAGGCCGGGCCACCCATGACAGGAAACCGAAGCCGAGCGTCCGCCGCGCCGCGAACAGGGGCGGTCGGAAGCGCCGCGCCGGATCGGCCGGATCGATCGGCTCGAACGACAGACAGGACGCGTCGAGCAGCCGCTGCGCGTAGCCCTCGTAGGCCAGCAAACCCGCAGACGAAAGCGCCGCCCGTACGTCGTCCAGCAGCCTGCCGGGCCGATCGATCTCGAGCCGCGCCGACGTCCCGTTGTAGCTCTGGACGATGGCGCCGTGCACGCGTGCACACACGTCCGCTGGCGGAGCCGTCGAACTGGAGTCCGCCAGGTGTGGATCGATGGCTTCGAGCCTGCCGTCGTTCCCGAACCCCAGGACGACGAGGTCCACGGCCGCGATGCGCCGGCGGTTCGTGACCGGTGGCAGCCACTCGAGCGCGAAGTGCGCATCCGGCTCACTTGCCAGGAAGGCCTGGAGCGCCCGGGCGGTTCTGAACTGGAAGGGCTCCCGACCCGGAGGAACTGCCAGGCCGGATTCGGGCACACGCAGCCCGAAAGCCGAGAGCGCGAATCGCGTCGATTCCGACCGCAGGAGGATGCCGACCGTGCGCCGCCAGCCTTCGGGCGGACGCCGAAGTCCCGCGGCAATCATCGCTTTTCCGGCCAGCACCGACGCCGCGGCGGCGATGGTCGCCCCAAGACGCACGAACGTTCCGGCGGCGGCAGGCAACGACTTTGGACCCTCCCTAAGCTGAGCGATTATAATTATTTGATCCCGCACTGGGTAGATACTGCACGTCGCGGAGCGCGTGCGCCTTGGATGTTGCCAATTACCATCAAACACTACCGCCTCGATAAGCTGATCGGCCGCGGGGGCATGGGCGAGGTCTACCGCGCAGTGGACACCCGGCTCCAGCGCCCGGTTGCCGTCAAGCTGATGCGCGAAAGCAAGACGGACACCAGCCTCAGCCATCAACCGGTTCCTTCGCGAGGCACGCGCGGCCTCCGCCCTCAATCACCCCAACATCGTGGTCGTCCACGACATCGGCGAGACCGATGACGGCCGTCACTTCATCGTCCAGGAGTTCATCGACGGCGCAACGCTGCGCGCGAAGATGGAGGGAGAGATCGCGCTGGCAACGGTGGTTGACGTCGGCCGGCAGGTCGCCAGGGCGCTTGCGGCCGCGCACGCCGCCGGCATCATCCATCGCGACATCAAGCCCGAGAACGTGATGGTGCGGGGCGACGGCTACGCGAAAGTGCTGGACTTCGGGCTGGCTCGCGTTCACGAGTCCGGGACCAGCACCGCAACCCATTCGGGTACAGAGACAAATCCGCTCGCGCTGCTCGGCACGATGGCCTACATGTCCCCCGAGCAGGCCCGCGGCGCTCCCGCGGGTGTGCCGTCGGATGTCTTCGCGCTGGGCGTCACACTCTACGAGATGCTCGCCAAACGCCGGCCGTGGGTTGCGCCGACGATGCCGGCCGTGCTGGCGGCGATCTTGTTGGAAGATGCCGTCCCTCTGTCGCGGCTGAACCCGGCGGTGCCTCCGGCGATCGAGAAACTCGTGCACCGGATGATCGCGAAGGATCCTGCGCTGCGTCCTTCGGCAAGTGAGGTCGAGCAGGAACTGACGGCGATCGCTTCGGGGGACTCGCAGAAGTCGCCGTTCCAGAGCAGCCCCGCGATCGCCGAGCGGCGCACCGTCGGGCGCGAGTACGAGAGGGCGACGCTCCGGGGGGCCTACGGGGAAGCGCGCGAGGGCCGCGGCCGGTTCCTGACGGTGATGGGAGAGCCGGGAATCGGGAAGACGATCCTCGTGGAAGACTTCCTCGCCGAGCTCGCACAACTGCCGGAGCGTCCGTTCGTCGTGCGCGGCCGCTGCTCGGAGCGGCTCGCCGGGGCCGAAGCGTATCTGCCCCTGCTCGAGGCGCTCGACAGCCTGCTGCACCAGTCGTCGTGGAGCTCGGTGCCCTCGCTGATCAAGACCGTCGCGCCGACATGGTACGTGCAAGTGGCGCACGCGGAAGCCAGCCAGGAGTCGGTCGCGCGGGTGCGCGAGGACGCCCCCGCCGTGTCGCAGGAACGAATGAAGCGCGAGCTCGGCGCGCTCCTGCTGGAAGCGTCGCAGCTGCGCCCGTTCGTCCTCTTCCTCGACGACCTGCATTGGGCGGATGTCTCCACGATCGACATGCTCAACTATCTGGCCGGCCGGTTCGACCAGATGCGGCTGCTCGTGCTGGCCACCTATCGGCCGGCGGACATGACGCTCGCGCAGCATCCGTTCCTCGGCATTCGTGACGAGCTCGGCGCGCGCGGCGCGCTCGAAGAGATCAAACTCGGCTTCCTCGAGCGGGGCGACATCGAACGTTATCTCGCCGTCATGTTTCCGCAGCACCGCTTCCCCGCTTCGCTTGCGGAGGTGATTCACGCGAAGACCGAAGGCAACCCGCTCTTCATGGCCGACGTCGTCCGCTACCTGCGCGATTCGGGCAGCATCGTCGAACGCGACGGGGCGTGGGTGCTGGCGCGCCCCGAGGCCGATGCGTTCGGCGAGCTGCCGGCCTCGATCCGCAGCATGATCGCGAGGAAGATCGAGCGGCTCGACGAGGTGGACCGGAAGCTCCTCGTGGCCGCGAGCGTGCAGGGGCACGAGTTCGACTCAGCGGTCGTCGCCGAAGCGATCGAGATGGACCCGGCCGAAGTCGAGGAACGGCTCGACGCGCTCGAGCACGTGCACGTGTTCGTCAAGCGGACCAAGGAGCACGAGTTCCCCGACCTGACGCTGTCGCTGCAGTATCAGTTCGTCCACGTGCTCTACCAGAACGCGCTGTATGGCACGCTCCAGCCGACGCGCCGTGCGACGCTGAGCGGCCGCGTCGCGCACGCGCTCGTGACGCATTACCACGGTGAGCACGCCGCGATCGCCGGCCGGCTCGCCGCGCTCTTCGAATCCGCTCGCCAGTTCGGCCGGAGCGCGGAGTACTTCCTCGCCGGCGCGCGGCACGCCGTCGGGCTGTTCGCGTTTCGCGAAGCGCTGTCGCTCGCCGAGCGCGGGCTCTCGGTGCTGCGCGGGATGCCGGACGGCCCCGAGCGCCTGCAGCACGAGCTGGGGCTGCAGATGATCCGCGGGCTGGCGCTGCGGATGATGAAGGGGTGGGCGAGCCCGGAGATCGAACCCGTCTTCGCCCGTGCCCGCGAGCTGTGCCAGCAGCTCGGCGACCCGCCGCAACTGTTCCCCGTGCTCTGGGCGATCGCGCTGTTCCACGTGGTCAAGGGCGATCTGCGGCAGTTCCGCAGCCGTGCCGACGTGCTGATGGCGGAGGCGGAGCGGACCGGCAATCCTGCGTTCCTGATGGCCGCCGATCACCTGCTCGGCGTCTGCCTCGAGTTCGCCGGCGACATGATGGAGTCGAGCCGCGTCCTCGACCGCGGCCGCGAGCTGCACGACCCGGCACAGCATCGCGCCTACACCGACATGTATGGCCTCGACCCCGGCATGATCGCGCGCGCGATGTCGAGCCGGCCGCTCTGGGTGCTCGGCTACCCCGATCGCGCCAAGGCTCGCGCGCGAGAGACGCTCGAGCTCGCACGCTCCCAGCGCCAGCCGATGACGCTCGTCTTCGCCCTGCTCGTCACGCAGGGTGTGCACCTGGTCCGCGGCGAGGCCGCCGAGGCGTTGACGATTGGCGACGAGGTCGACGCGCTCTGTCGCGAATTCGGGCTTCCGCAGGAACGTGAATGGAGCCGCTCGTTCCAGGGCGCGGCGCTCGCCGCGATGGGCCGGCTCGACGAGGGGATCGATCTGCTCTCGGACAGCCTCGCCGTGCAACGTGCAATCGGCGCCGGCCTGGTGCGCAGCGCGTTCCTCGGCGTGCTCGCGGATCTGCTCCGCTTCGCCGGCCGTGTGGACGACGCGCTGCGCGCGCTGACCGAGGGCTTCGCGCACGCCGAGCAACACGGTGAGGGCGGATACCTGGCGGAACTGCGCCGTGCGAAGGCGGAGCTGCTGCGGCTCCAGGGGGACATCGCCGGCGCCGAGGCTGAATTCGCGGCAGCCGTCGAGTACGCGCGCGGGCAGCAGGCCCGCTCGTTCGAGCTGCGCGCCGCCACCGGCTGGGCGCAACTGCTGATCGCGTCCGGCCGCCACGCCGACGCGCGCGCCCTGCTCGAGCCGATTCTTGCCTGGTTCACCGAAGGCCTCGGCACCGCGGATCTCGTGGCGGCACGCGCGACGCTCGAGCAGGCTCGCTGAGAACGTCAACTTCCAAGGACCCAGGCTCACTCGTGATTGGCCGGAACATTTCCCACTATCGGATCATCGAACAGCTCGGCGCGGGCGGCATGGGCCAGGTCTATCTGGCGGAGGATGTGCGGCTCGGCCGGAAGGTCGCCATGAAAGTGCTGGCGCCGAAGCTCGTCACCGATCAAGACCGCGTACGTCGGTTCGCGCAGGAAGCGCGAGCGGCCTCGGCCCTGAATCATCCGAACATTCTCACGATTCACGACATCGGGCAGGTCGGCGACATTCACTTCATCGCGACCGAGTTCGTCGATGGTGAGACGCTTCGGGCACGCCTCGATCGAGGCCGTCTGCCGCCAAGTGAGGTGCTCGAGATCGCTACTCAGGTCGGGAGCGCGCTCGCGGTGGCACACGGTGCCGGGATCGTCCACCGCGACATCAAGCCGGAGAACGTAATGCTGCGGCCGGATGGATACGTGAAAGTCCTCGACTTCGGCCTGGCGAAGCTGACCGTGTCAGGGTTGGCGAATACCGCCGTGGATGGCATCACGCGCAGCGTCATGGAAACGAACCCCGGTGTGGTGCTCGGAACCTTCAGCTACATGTCTCCTGAGCAGGCGCGCGGCGGGACGGTCGACGCGCGCTGCGACATCTTCAGCCTCGGGGTCATGCTCTACGAAATGGTCGCCGGCCGCTTGCCTTTCACGGGCGCTACGCCGGCCGATGTCCTGGGCGCGATCCTGTACGTCGAGGCGCTCCCGCTCAGTGACGTTTCGTCGGCGCCCGACACGCTCGTCCGAGTGGTTGGCCAGGCCATGAGCAAGCGCTCAGAAGCGCGGCATCAGACCATGGACGGTCTCGTGGCCGATCTCAAAGCCGTCCGCCGACAGATCGAGCTCCTCTCGATCGGCAGTTTCAGTTCTTCGCCTGCGGATTCAGCGGTCTCCGTTCCGCCTGACTCCGGCACGTCAAGACGGGTCCAGAGCAGCGGGAGTGGGCCCGTGGCCGGGTCTGGCGTCGGGACGCGGGCCGAGGCCGCGCCAGCGCGGAAACGGCGCGCCCGGCGGACGGTTGACTCGCTCGCCGTGCTGCCGCTCGCGAACGCGAGTCAGGACCCGGAGATGGAGTACCCTGAGCGACGGGATCACCGACTCGATCATCAACACGCTGTCGCAGCTTCCGAAGCTGCGCGTGATGGCGCGGAGCACCGTCTTCCGCTACAAGGGGCGGCCGCAGGAGCCGCAGGAAATCGGGCGCGCCCTGGACGTCCGGGCAGTCTTGACCGGCCGGGTGCTCCAGCGCGGCGACACGCTCACGATAGGGGCGGAGCTGGTCGACGTGGACGACGGGTCGCAGATCTGGGGCGGCCAGTTCCATCGCCGGATGTCGGGCATATTCGAGCTGCAGGAGGAAATCGCCGATGAGATGACCGACAAGCTGAGGCTCAAGCTGACGGGCGATCAAAAGAAGCGTCTGGCCAGGCCAGCCACGCGGGAAGTCGAGGCGTATCAGGCGTATCTCAAGGGGCGGTTCCTCGTGAACAAACGGACCGCGGAGTCGTGCGCCAAAGCGATCACCCATTTCGAGGAGGCGATCGCGAAAGACCCTGGCTACGCGGCCGCATACGCCGGCCTGGGAGAAACCTATGCCCTCAGTGTGGGGATCGGCCTCGGCCTGATTGCCCGGCCAGAGGCGCTTCGGCGCGCGAGAGCAGCAGCCGCCCGCGCGCTCGAGCTCGACGAAGCGCTCGTCGAGGGGCACGCGCTGGTCGCGTATCTGAAATATCGCTTCGATTGGGACTGGGACGGCGCCGAGCGCGAGTTCAAGCGCGCAGTCGAGCTCAATCCGGGCCATGCGCCTTCGCATCACTCGTATGGAATGTTCCTGGGGTCGCGAGGCCGGTTCGACGAAGCGCTGCAGGAAATGCGGCGCGCGCAGCAGCTCGATCCGCTGTCGCTGGTCGTGGCGAGCGGCATCGGGCGCATCCTGCACTTTGCTCGCAGGTTCGACGAGGCGATTGCCCAGTACCGCCATGTCATCCAGATGGATCCGGCGTTCACCCGTGTCTGGTTCGATCTGGCGCTCACGCTGATCGCCACCGGCGCGTACGACGAGGCGTTTCAGGAACTGAAGAAGGTTGGCGATCAGCCGTTTGCGCTGTTGCTCACAAGCATCGGCGACGGGCTCCGGGGGCACCGCGACAGCGCACGCGCGGCGCTTGCCAGGCTCGAGGATTACCATCGCGCAGGGAAACTCGGCAGCGATGAACTGGCCCTGGTCTACGCCGCCATCGGCGAATCCAGGCGCGCGAGCGAGCTTCTCGCGCGCGCCTGCGAAGAGTCCGCGCCGGCGCTCGCCTACGCCGCGGTGGAGCCGGTGATGGAGTTCCTGCGCAGCGATGCCGAGTGCCGGCCCGTCCTCGAGCGAGCCGGCATCATCGCGCCGGTCCGTCAGCCGATCCTCTAACGCTCGCGATACGGGCGCGCCTCCGGCAGGCCCTTGTCCATCTGCACGTTCTCCGGCGGGTAGGCCGGCCGCTCGAAGCGATAGTCCCCCGGATAGGTCACGTCGTCGAACGTCTTCAGGAACTCGATGATGTCGTAGCGCATCTCGTCGTCGAGATCCGGGTAGAACCACCATTCGTGGCCCGTGTTCCAGTTCCCGATCTGCCGGGTGTCGTAGGTGAACGGCTGCATGCGGGGCGGCGTCAGGAAGCGCGGGCCGTCCACGACGTAGCCGAGCTTCACCGGGTCGTACTCCTTCGTTCCGAGCTTGAACGTCGTCGGACGCTCGTTCGCCGGCCGGAGCAGATCGAACACGCTCGGGACCGAGCCGTTGTGGAGAAACGGCGCGGTCGCCCAGATTCCCTTCAGCGTCTTCGCGCGATAGACGCCGCGCTGCCGGGTGTCGGGGAACTTCTGGTACTCGAGCAGCGGCGCGCGGAACTCCGCTTCCCCGCGCGTCGCTCTTGATTCCCATCGCGCCTGCACATCGGGCGGGATGTTGTGCTCGGCGTAGTAGGCGGCCTTTACCTTCTTGACGATCTCGAACGCGGCCAGTCCGAACGGCTTCGGCCCCTCGGCGGTCATCACCGTGCGCTCGAAGTTGATCGCCGTGCTCGGATCGGTTCCGACGACGTCGAGGGGGAACAACTGGTATTCGTTGAGCGACCCCGACTTGCCGTAGGTCTCGTGGCACAGCGCACACGTGCGATCGAAGATTTTCCTGCCTCGCTCGGCCCGGGCTTGATCGACAGGCCCGAACAGCTCGGCCGGCCATACCGGGCTCGAGAGCTTGTACTGGAGGTCCTCCATCGCGTGCAGGTTGTCGACGCGAACGGTCCTGCTGAAGCCCTTGTCGGGCTGCACCGTCGCACCGACCCCGAGCGCCTGGCCGATGTTGCGCTCGATCACCGAGTTCGTATTCACGCCCCACTGGAACCAGGACGTCCGCTCCATTCCCCACAGGTGCGGGAAACTGACTGGCGCGTCGGCCGGCACGACGTTGAGGCCTTCCGTGAAGTTCGCGTTCTTGTAGGCGCCGAACAGCTCGTTGCGGCCGACGCCGAAAGCGTCGTTCCTGCCATAGCCCTCCTCGGTGCTGAGCGCCTGCCCCTGGACGACGAGCTTCATCGCGCCGAAGCCGTGAAGCTTGTCCATCAGGAGCGAACGATTGGCAATCGCCATCCGGAGACCGGCGAGAACGCGCCAGAAGGCGCCCGGCTCTCCCGCGTCGAGCGTCTCGTTCGTGCTTGCCGGCACAGAGACGGCGCTCGCCTGCTGGACAACGGGATAGTCGGGGAGCGGGACGAGCTGTACACGCCGCCAGCGATCCAGGAAGCGCAGGCGCCGGCGGCTGCTGCGCGCGGTCGCGGACGTCTCGTCCACGATCCCCTTCACGAAGGCGTTGATGTAGGCCATCGAAGGCCCGCCGTCCATCCTGAACGCGCGGCCGTTGTAGTGCAGCTCGCCGACGTGGCAGGCCGTGCAGTTCAGGCCCATCATCTGCTGCCCTGTGATCTTCCCGTAGCCTGCCGTCACGCCCACCGGGAGCGCGTACGGGTTGTACTGGCTCTTCGGGTCTGGCAGGAAGCCGTAGCGCTCCACGTTTTCGAGGAACGGCCGGTAGGTGACGCTGCCGTCGGGCCATGTGATCTCCTGCTCGAGTGCGAGCAGCCATGCAATAGGGTAGGCCTCGCCCCCTTCGCTCAGGTGGTAGTACTGCTGGCGCTCGGCGTCGGTCAGACCGTTGCGGCCCATAGGAGACGGGGGATAGGTCAGCTGGTCGGCCCAGGGGAGATCTTTCGTGACGGGCCAGATCGCCCAGGCCAGCGCGGCAGAGAAGACGAGCGCGGCGACGGCGATCGCGGTCCACGCCAGTCTCCGCACGGGGCGGTCCGGCGTCCACGGGCTGGCCACGACGGGTTGCGCGAGCCGGGCAGCCCGGCTCGCCGATTCCGCGTGCCAGCGGGCGCGGTTGATGCTGCCGATCGGCCGCGAGTCCGGCGTGGAGTGCTCGGTGACGTCGATCGAGAAGGTTTCCGCCTGTGCCGGCGGCAGCACCGACTTCGGCAGTAACCGCAGCCGGGCGACGACATTGAACGGCGACTCGTGTTCGTTCCACTCGACCGCGGCGTTCTCCACCCAGAAGGACGCTTCCTGTGTCCGGCCATCGTGCGTCATCCTGTCCGGTTCGAGGAGCTGGAGCGCGAAGGCGAACTCGCTCATCTGCTCGTCCTCGTTGACGTGTCGCACGAGCTCGTCCTGCAGCCGGTTCGGGCCGGCCTGCAGCGGCCGCGCCGGATTGTCTGCGGGGATCGCCGAGTACTTGATGGCGTCGCGGCCGCCGTGGAGGAACGGCACGGTGCTCCAGAAGCGAAGCTGCTGGTACGGCTTCCGCGGCGTGCCCCTCATCTGCTGACGGCCGAGCCGAATCACGCGGAGCAGACTGCGGAATTCGCTCCACGTCAGTGATCGGAGCGCCTTCCATTTCGCACGCATCCCCGCGGCCGAGAGCACCCGGACGGATACCGCGAACGCATGCGAGTCGTTGATGGGAAACGTGCTCCTGCTGTTCATCGAGAAATCGAGGCGGGTGGCGCCAGGGACGAGGCCGGGCGGCACGTCGATCGAGAACGACATGGCGCGGACGTCTGGCAAGCGGTCGCGTCGATGGCCGCCATCGGCATTCGCGAATCGCACGATTGCCGGGTAGATGCCGGGGGTCGAGAAGATGCCCCGGGCGAGCCGTTCGGCCAGCGCGGGATCGTGCACTACCTGGCGGACGTCGAGCACTTCGAGCTCGGCCTTCACGCAGATGCCCTTCGCGTGCGTCCCGCGCGCGAGCGGCCGCTGCCCGGCCGCCGCCGCCTGCGCCTGGATGGCCAGCATCCCGCGCCTGATCTCATCGATATCGGCCGCTTCCGTCGGGCTCTTCCGCTCGAGTCCTGACGGATCGAGATCTTCCGCGACGAACGTCATCTGAAGACTCCTTCAAAGCCGGTCGGAACGCGGTCCTGCACCGGCGTGCGCGAAGTGCGGAGTTGCTGGTTGCCAAGGGGAGGGGCGGATTATACGCGTGCTGTCGCCGATGGCGCAAAAGATCCATCCGCCCGGGTCTTCCGCGCGGCCGCGCAGAGATCCCGCGCGTCCGCCAGTTCCAGCTCCCCCGCGACCGACATGACGCTGTGATACCCCAGCGCGCGATAGCTCTCGAACCGATCCTCGTCGAAGAACTGGTTGCCGGTCGGGTCGTGCGGAAAGGCCGGATGCAGCGCGGCAAAGTTGCGGATGTCCACGGACTCGTCGCCCGAGAGCGTGGCCTTCACGTAGAGCAGCAGGCCATCCGGCGCATCGGGTCCGTCCACCGCGCTGTAGCGGATCGTGCCGAGCACCGCGTGAGCATTGCCGTCGCCCTGCCCCGTCTTCGACATGTTCATCTCGCCGAACTCGATCGGGATGCCGAGATCGATGCGAATCCGGCGCATCGCGTTCGACAGGTCCACGAACGTGTAGTCGGGATCGCAGCCGGCGTCCGACACGATGATGACGCCGCACCGCCGGACCACCATCGACCACAGTCCGAGGTTCTCGAAATGCCCGCCGTCCGACAGGTAGACGTAGGGGTTGGTGTCCGTCGTGAGTCCGAGCAGCTCACGCACGATCGGCCCGACACCATGCGCCGGATCACTCCGCTGCCAGGTCGCCGGATCGGTCGGGTTGCCGAACCACAGACCCAGGCGGGCGTTGGCCAGCGTCAGCAGAAACGCGAGCGCCTTCGACGAGTACATCCCCATCGCCGGGCTCGCCGCCGCCCCCGAAACAGCGAGCGCCATGCCGAGGGACAACCCCGTCGCCGGGCCGCCGCCGTCCGACCCGTACTCCGACGACAGGCGGTAGCCGAGCTCGGAGCTGCCGACGTGGAGCGGCGAGAACGTGAACGCGTAGGCCTTCCTCTCGTTCCGCCCGTAGTTCGTGGACGAGACGTTGTTCAGCGTTGCGTTGATGACCTGCAGCGGACGCACATCGCTCAGCTCGTGGACGCGCAGGTCGTCCGCGGGATCGAAGCCGGTGAACGCGTTCGGCCGGCGATCCGCATGCGACGCGCCGAGGAACGTGCGCACCAGACGCTGCCGGTACATGCCGTGCAGCGAGAAGCGGTTGGCCGGCACGAAGCCGCCCATCAGCAATCCGAGAGCGAACACGACGGCGGCCAACAGCACGACGTCCCGAAGGCCGGCGGGCGGGTCGCTGCCGCCGGGTGGCAGGAAGCCTCGCAGCGCCCACGCGTTGAACCACGCCACGGTCGCCAGCAGCACGACGATCGTCAGGGGCAGCGCGATGCGCTGGAACGCGAGGCGCACGGTCGACGGCTGACCGCTGGTGCCGCCAGAACGCGCGGCCAGGCCCGCAAGCGAACTGAGCAGCGGAACCAGGACGCTGAAGAGCGAAGACGTCGTGTGATGTTCGAGCTGGAAAGCGGCGCCAGCCGCCTGCACGGCGAGCTCGATCAGATCGGCCAGGTAGAACACCAGCACGCCGGCCGCCAGCCACAGCGTCGCCGCAATCGCGAGCCACGCCGCAAACCGGTTCCACCACTCGAGCGCCGCATCCGTGAGCTCGTGGCTGGCGAGGCCGATGAAGATCGTGTTCGCGAGCAGCATCAGCGCCAGGATCCCCGGCACCGCGACGACGGCGTACAACTCGCCGAGCGGATCGCCGAAGTAGAAGTCCTTGCGCGCGAACCAGTATGCGCCGAAGCCGACGATCGGCCCGGCGACGAGAGCAGCCATTACGGTTCGCGCCCCCGCGTTCATCCGCACCGCGCGATCCGTGAGAGCGCTCCTGCGGTCGAGCCGTTGATTGATCGCGGCGACGGCGATCAGCATCAGCGGGATGCCGGCGACGAGCTCGATGCGCCACGGCCCGCCGGGCGTCCAGCCGCCTGCCGTCACGAGCGCCGCAGCCGTGAGCGCGGCGGCCGCCAGCGCCGGCGGCGCCGTGCGGACGTTCGGCCGGGCGATCGCGCCGATCACCAGCCAGCCCGCGGCCGGCAGCACGGCCGACACGAACAACGCCGCCGTCTCGTCGGGCGCGCAAGGATAGGCTGACCAGAACAACGTCAGCCCGATCGTGCCGATCACCGTCGGACCGACGACGAACGACAGGAAGCGCCCCTGCGGCCAGCTGTCCCCTCGCCCGACGAAATTCATCACGACGTAGCCGATGGCGACGACGAACATCGAGAGCGACAGCAGCCCGAGCCAGAAGGGAGCGGCGTCGGCCGGGAGGCAGGCCTGGCCGGGCGCGGCGATCACGTTCTGCTCCACGTTCGCGACCGCCGCGAGATAGATGCGCGGGACGAGCAGCACCGCGGCCAGCAGCGGCAGCAGGACGAGCCAGTTCAGCAACAGGTTCCGCGCCATCGTCGCGAGCAGCGTCCAGACATCCGCGGAGATCACGCCCCCTTTCGGCGCGAGATACCGGCACGTCGCGCGGAGGCGGTTCACGGGCGAGAGCTTCCGGCTTCCCCCCGCATGGCGCCGACCGGCGCGGGTCTCCATCCCGGCCAGCACCTCGTCGCGTCCGTCGCGGTGCAGCCACGAGGTGAACCAGCCGCCGGCGTAGCCGCCCCCTGACACCGTCGACAGGTAATCGAGCTTGCCAAGCGGGCCCACGCGGGCGAGCGCCTGAAGGATGCCGAGTCCGAACGTCGCACTGCGGATGCCGCCACCGGAGAGACAGAGCGCGGCCGGGCGGCGCTGGTGCAGGAGCAGCTGCAGCGCTTCGAGCCGCGGCCGCGGAGGCGCGAGCGCTCCCGGGCTCGAACGGCTTCGCGCCGTAGAGCGCTTCGTATTCCGCCTCGAGGACCGCGCACCAGTCGAGGGGACTGCCGCCGGCGCCCGTCCGCGGACTCGTTTCAGACGGTTTCATGAGGGAGCGCGCCATTCTACGTCCAG
>CAWAXG010000018.1:0-10185 GCA_963785755.1 uncultured Acidobacteriota bacterium
TGATCACCTGTTCCACGGCATCGTGATCACTCATTCCACAGCATCGTGATCGCCCATTCCACGGGTCGTGATCACCGATTCCACGCATCGTGATCACCCTGCTCGCCACCTGCTGAGGGTGGCTGGGGAGGCGACGCGGGCGTCGTTTTACCATCGCCGTTTTGGTCGAACGCGGGTTCGGCGGAGGGGTGATGGCGACGGAACGACTGCCCATGCGACACATTCGAGAGATTCTGCGACTGAAATGGCGTTTGAACCGGAGCCACCGCGACACCGCCCGGAGCCTGGGGATCAGTCCCGGCGCCGTGGCGTCGGTCATCAGCCGCGCCACGGGGATCGGGCTGACGTGGGACGCGCTCGAGGCGCTGACCGACGACGCGCTTGGAACAACGGCTCTACGGGCCGAAGATTCCAGGCCGAGTCGCGCGCCCGCTGCCCGATCCGGCCTGGATCCACACCGAACTGCGCCGTGCCGGCGTCACGCTGGAGCTCCTGCACCTGGAGTATCTGCAGCAGCATGCGGACGGCTATCGCTATTCGGCCTTCTGCGCGCACTACCGCGACTGGCTCGGCCGGCAGCGCTGGTCCATGCGGCAGGTGCACCAGGCCGGGGAGAAGCTCTTTGTCGATTACTCCGGCAAAAAGCCGGAGGTCGTCGAGGCGGCGACCGGGGTCGTGCGCTCGGTCGAATTGTTTGTCGCCGTCCTCGGCGCCTCGAATTACACGTTTGCCGAGGCGACGGAGACGCAGCGGAGCGCCGATTTCATTCAGAGCCATGGCCGAGCGGTGGAGTATCTGGGTGGCGTCCCCGCCGCGATCGTGCCGGATCAGCTCAAGAGCGGCATCCGCGACGCCTGCCGCTACGAACCGATCCTCCAGCGCACGTACGAAGAATGGGCGACCCACTACACGACGGTGATTTTGCCCGCCAGACCGGCCAAACCTCGTGACAAAGCCAAAGTCGAAGTGGCCGTCCAGGTCGCCCAACGCTGGATCCTCGCGCGGCTGCGCCATGAGACCTTCTTCTCCCTCGCCGCGCTGAACGTCCGGATCCGCGAGCTGCTCGTGGATCTCAACGCCCGGCCGATGAAGGGTTACGGCGGGGCCTCCCGCCGCGATCTCTTCACGCGCTTCGATCAGCCGGCGCTGCGGCCGTTACCGGCCGAGCGCTTCGTCTACACCGAATGGCGCCAGGCGCGCGTGAACATCGACTATCACGTCGACGTCGAGCGCCATCTCTACTCCGTGCCGTATCGGCTCATTCACCAGACCGTCGATCTCCGCCTTTCGGCCACGACCGTCGAAGTCTTTCAGCGAGGCACGCGGATCTGGCTGCATCGCCGCAGTCAGCATCCCGGCTTCACGACCGTCCCGGAGCACATGCCGCACGCCCACCGGGCGCATCTGGAGTGGAGCCCGTCGCGCTTGATCCGGTGGGGCGCCACGGTGGGGCCGCACACCGCCGCGCTGGTCGAGCAGATTCTCGCGAGCCGGCCGCATCCCGAGCAGGGCTATCGGTCCTGTCTCGGCCTGCTGCGGCTCGCGAAGCAGTACGGCCCCGAGCGCGTTGAGGCGGCCAGCGGTCGGGCGGTCACCGTCGGCGCCCGGTCGTATCGCCACGTGGAGGCGATGCTCAAGCACGGCCTCGATCGCGTGCCGCTCGAGGCTGACGATCCGTCCCCCTCTCCGCGTCGGGTCCATGACAACGTCCGCGGCCCGGCCTATTACCAACAGGAGCTCCCGCATGCTGACTGAACAGACCGTCGAACGACTCCGCAGTCTCCGGCTCGGCGCGATCGCCGACACCTACCTCGCTCAACAGCGCGATCCCTCGACCGCCTCGCTCAGTTTCGACGAGCGCCTCGGCATGCTGGTCGACGCCGAGCAGCTCGCCCGCGATAATCGCGCGCTGGCGCGCCGGCTCAAGGAGGCCAAACTCCGCTTGAGCCAGGCGTGTCTCGAGGATCTCGACTACAGTGGCCGCAAACTCGACCGCGGCCTGATCCGGCAGCTCGCGACCTGCCACTGGGTCGCCGAGCATCAGAACATCCTGATCACCGGCCCGACCGGTGTCGGCAAAACGTTTCTCGCCTGCGCCTTGGGACAGCAGGCCTGCCGCCAGAGGCAGCGCGTGATCTACCGGCGCATTCCGCGTCTCTTTCCGGAACTCACGCTCGCGCATGGGGACGGGACGTACCCGACCGTGCTGGCGCGCTTCGCGCGGGTCGATGTCCTCATCCTCGATGACTGGGGACTCGTCGGGCTCAAAGACGCGCAACGCCAGGACCTGCTGGAGATTCTCGACGACCGCGATGGCGCGCGGTCCACGATCATCACGAGTCAGCTCCCGAGCGATCGCTGGCATGAGCACTTGGGCGATCCGACGGTGGCCGACGCGATTCTCGATCGCGTCGTGCATCGGGCGCATCGGCTCACCCTCGGTGGCCCTTCGCGGCGCAAGTCGAACGGGAACGCATCAGGCCCGAAGAGCGACGCATGAGCACGGCGACACGATTTCGGGGGGATACCAACGGTCGGCTCCCCGCACGATCGTCGTTTATAGAGCATCCTGAGCGGTCGGCGATCGCCCGCGGCAGCCTGTGGACCGTGCCCGAGCTGTGGAAAACGCACAGAACGCGTTTCCCACAAGCTCGTTGGACGGCGCACAGACCGCGCCGTCCACAACGGCCCACAAGGCATTCTTCTTCCTGATTGAGGAAGAACGAAGAGAAACGATTACAATGACGCCTTTCACTCACGGAGGCTGATCGACAACACTGACGTCCCCGCGTCGCTTCGCTCCGATCACGATGGGCTGGAATGAGTGATCACGATGGTCTGGACGAAGTGATCACGATGTGTGGAATGCGCAGACGGAGTCGGTTTGCTCTAGAGAGCCCGCGCTCGGCGACTGACGGGTTGGCGGCTAGAATCCTTTCGCGCGAGGAAAGCATCCCGCGCATGGCAACGAGAGCAGCCTGGCCGTGCCCAACACCGCGGATCACATCCGACGATACGACTGTTCAACGGCCGACGAATTTCTGGACCGAATTTCTCCAAGAAGTGACCTGTTCTATGACTTCGGTCCGGGAGCCTTCATGTTTCGCGGGCACGCCGACGCTCGTTTTCAACTGGTGCCCGCAGCCTTTCGGCTTGGCAGCTGGATGAGGACCAGGCGAGGGTGGCGGCGAGTCGAAGCATGGTCCAACCAGACACAAGTGGACGCCGAACGTCAGGCAATTCGAGCATTCTTCGAACGCGCGGACGGAGCGGGGTTGAGTCTTCCGGAGGATTCGCAATCATTGCGGTCACATATCCTCGAAGATCCGATAGCAGCCCACGAGTGGCCCACTCGGCAGGTCCTTTCTCTCCTCGGTCTCGCGCAGCACCACGGATTACCCACACGTCTGCTGGACTGGAGCAGGAGCGCAGTGAAAGCGGCGTATTTTGCTGCCAAACAGGCTGCGATGTGGCACTGGGGAGAAGCACACCCCCCTGATGGCGTCAGCCACCTCGGGATGTGGGCCTATTCGTTGGTTGCTCGCGGAATCGGTCGCGAATTGGCGGGCGTGTTCGCGCCTGAAGATCGGATCGAGGTCGTGACCGCACCAGCGGCAGGCAACCCGAATCTGTACGCCCAGCAGGGCGTCTTCAGTCTATACCGACCCTCCGTGGTGGACCCGCAAGAACCAGTCGATCGCCGGCCTCTGGATGTCATCGTGGCCGAGCGTCCCAGTGCTCAGGCGTTGCTGCACTTCACGCTTCCAATCGATCAATCGCCGCCACTGCTCCGACTGCTGGCAAAGGAGGGAGTCAGCGGTACCTCCCTGTTCCCAGGTACGTCGGGGTTGTAGCCGGGCTACAGGAGGAACAGTTTTGGCGGACCAGAACAGCCTCCGCACGCCAGAGAGGCTGCGGTCTCCTCATTTGGGTGGTGGGCTCGGCCGACCGCTCACCTTCGTCCAGCCTTCGTGCCATTTGAGGCAGCAGTCGGTGCGGCTTTCGAGCGCCTCCACCACCCCGGCCCGAGATGGCACGGCGGTAGCTTCACCCGAAAACTCAATAAAACTGGGGTGCGGTTCTGGACCTGATTGCTCCTTCAATCAGCACGGTGAAATCCGTCGCGGCCACCCGCTCGATCCGATCGCGCACCCGCCTGATGGCATCGCTCGATCCAATCAACGGCGCGGCGCCGTCCGGCTGCCGCCTTGCCGGCATGCCCGCCGTATATCCCCCCGCCCGCTCGAGTTCCAGGAGGATCGCGGCGACGTGTGCGGCGGCGTCCATCAATCGAGCCGTCCACTCGTCGACGCCTCGCGGACCGTCGAACACGGCTTCCAGTGTTGACACCATGCCGTCACGATGCTCATAAGCAGCGAAGCGAGGCGTGGCGCGCATGACGCGTCCTCGTCCCCGACCGGATCGCGTCCTCTCTCAGTAAGTCAATATCCGGACGTGTGCTGCACGAACCCCTTTACAGGTCGGTAGGCGCGGCGATACTGTGTAGGTTTTGGTCCTACAGTTGGAGAGACGACATGGATAAATCCCAATTAGTGCGGTTCGCCCGCCTCGGCGCGGTGGCACGCCTGGCGGAGATCGAACAGGAGCGGCAAGCGATTCTTCGAGCGTTTCCAGACCTTCGACGAGCGCGACCCGAGGCCAGCGAGGCCGCCGCGCCGGCGGGCGACGACCCGAGGCACACGCGGCGCGCGCAGTGCGATGTCCGCGGCACAGCGCAAGGCGGTCAGCGAACGGATGCGGAAGTATTGGGCCGCCCGGCGCGGCGGCAGCGCACCGAAGCAGACTGGCAAATCGGCGGCAAAGTCCGCGGCAAAGTCCGCGGGAAAGTCCGCAACCAAGCGCGCCCCTCGGAAGATGTCCGCAGCGGCCCGGAAGCGGATCGCCGCCGCGCAGAAGGCTCGATGGGCGGAGTGGAGAAAGAAGAAGGGGGCGGCGGCCTAAGCGATGCCTGAGGAGAGAGCCATCCTCAGGGGTGGCTCTACCTCGCTCTTAATCGCAACAATAACCCGTGACGGTGCAAGAGAACTAGATAACCAGTCCACCCGAAAAGACGACCCAGCACCTGTCATAGTCGCAATTCCGTAACTGCCTCATTTCGCCCGGCGCCTTACGATGGCTACGACCTCCGAGCCGCCGACGAGCGTCTCCGCCACCGTCAGACCGATGAATTCGTATCCACCTTCAGCCGCTTCCGACAACTCCTTCTGCAACGTGCTCGTCTTCTTGGTGGCCATCAATCGGTATTCGAACCCTCCAATGGCTTTGGCGCCCTTATCGCGTTCGAGGATCACTACTACCTCTTTGCCTCCGAATGTGCTTTGGAAGACGGTCTGCCCTCTATACTCGAACCCGGCGTTGCCAGCTTCCTGCATCTCCTTCTGCATCGTCGACGTTTTGTTTGTCGCAAGGAGGCGGTATTCGAACCGCGACGTTGCCGGCGCAGTTCTAGTCATGATGACGATCACTTCGGATCCCCCGAAGCTGGTCTCGCCTCCCATGACCGCACCAAACCGGAAGCCAGTACCGGCAGCCTCATTCATCTCTTTCTGCATGGTGGACGTCTTGTTGGCTGCCAGGACGCGAGAGGCGGTCGCGGCCTGCGCGTAGGCGTTGCCGGCTGCGCCCAGACACACGGCTGCGCACGCGAGAAGAGTCGCGCGGTACATCGGGTACTCCTAGTTTGTGGGGGGGAACGCCTGAATAGTAACGGATTGACCTTGGAGCTGTCAAGGTTCCGATGACGCACTTTTGCAAATCGGGGGCGTGCAACCGGCGTTACTTGCAGCTGTGGTGCAGCGTTGCGCGCGACGGCGCACATGCGCCTATATGTGACTTATTACGAGTAGCGCTGCGGAAGCGAACGCGCCGCAGGCTCAAACCGGGCGCTGCTCAGAAGCGCACCCCACGCAGCAGTCGAAGTGATTTCCGGGCACAACGCCGGCCTCAGGGGTGTGACATTCCCGTTCACAGTGACGTGGTGAAGCCCCACGGTCACGCCCGAACCCGCATCCAGCCGTAGCGCGTGTTGCTGGGTTCGATATTCAGGGCGGCGTAGGTCTCCTTCATCTTCGACATGTTGTCGCCTTTGAGCTGGCCGAATTCGAGCACCGTCTTGAGCTCCGGCGTCATTCGCGATTCGTAATCCTTCGGGACGGGTTTGTACGATCCCGCGTCCACGGCGCCGATGCCGTACAGCTTCGCAGAGGTGAGGCCGAGGATTTTCCGTTTCGCTCGCTCGGTCAATTCGGGATACCCGTACTTCTGGCGCATGGCTTCCGGGATCTGGAATCGCCAGAATGCTTCGATCTGCCACTGTGGCGAGCCGTACCAGACCGAATCGGTGCCAAAGACAATCCGATCCTCGCCCATGAACTTCAGGAGCTGGCCCATGATGTGGGCGGCGATGGTGGGAAAGGTGACGACCGATGACGCCCAGGTGGTGCCAATCTCGGCGTAACAATTCGGCAATCCCTGGACGAGTTGGGCGTATTCGGTCGTCCAGCTGATATTCGGCACGCCCTCGCGCAGCTGGCCGGCTTTGACCTCCTCCAGCGTGTCCGCCATGAAAAAGTTCGGCTGAATGCACGAGTGGTAGGAGATGAAGTTCAGCTTCGGCCAATCGCGCGCGGCCTTCGGCAGGTCTCCCGGATGGCCGCGCCGCGGGTCGGGTGGTCCGGGCGCGAGACCCTTGTGGACGCAGATATTGTTGAAGCCTGGCCTGCGGCTTCCGAGACGCTGGAAATTCTTCTGGATCAATTCGAACGTTGGATAGGCGACTTCTTCGTCGTCGTGCCGCCATTGGCGCATGAGACTGTTCGGATCGTCGTCGACCTTCGCGGCGTTCGAAATGTTGTAGCCCTTCCAGGAGTCGGGCTCGTTCCTGTCGATCTGCTCCTGGATCCAGCCGAGGTTGCCCTTGCCGACGTAGAGCAAGCCGTGGCAGAGCATGCGGGTGGAACCGGAGATGTCGTTGACGAAGTTCCGCGCGGCCGCGGTCTGGGCCGCGGTGAGGATTTCGCTCCGCTGCGCCTCCACGGCATTGCGTGGGGCGCGTGAAGGTTCGCCGGGGACCTGGACCAGCGACGCCGTCACGTTGCTCAGCAGGCCGATCGTGACCTGGCTGTCGAGATACACGTCCTTGATGAACTGCGTGAGGTGAGCGTAGCCCGCGTCAATCGGGAGGCCAACGAGCGCAGGGTTCCAGACACTCCAGACTTGCCCGAGCTCGTCGCGCTGCCCCGCCTTGTTGAAGGGATTCGCTGTGACGGTCGGCGCGGAGGACGGCCCCTGAGCGATGGCTCGCAACCCGGCGGGAGATCGCATGCTCCCGCGAACGAAATGCAATTGATCGTCGAAGACGAACAGATCCTTCGGCGGCGCCGATTGCGCGAACGCCGCAGGCTCGAACAGCTCGGTGAGGCTGACGTTGAACATGCGTCCGAACACCTCGTTCATCGCGACGAAGGCGGCCGCCATGCCCCCCGAACTTCCGAGAAACGTCCGGCGGCTGACGCCGAGCCTCTTGCTCGCTTCGTCGGCGAGCTCTTCGATGCGCGTCTCGACCCGCCGTTGCTGGTCCGTTTGCGGAACGGGCATGTACTCACCGTTTGAAATCATGCGGGTGGGAACGGGCGAGCGCAGCGGCTCCGCCACATCCGCGCGTTCGCACTTCGCGACCTGCTCGTCGTCGAGCAACCCGTGATCTTCCTCCCACACGCGGCCGGATTCATCCCATTGAGTCATCGGTTGATCTCCGCTCTGAGGCACCACGAACGATTACTTCGCGGGAACAAGCGTGAGCCGGTGCGCGGCGGCTTCCTCGACCGACGCCCGCCGGTATCGGAGCGGAAAGTATTGCCCCTTCGCCCATTGCTCCCGGAGATTTCCGTAGAACGGGCTCCCCGGTTGTCCTGATTGCCCCGGCGTGTTCGTGGCCCGCGAGTTGTCGAGATCCGCGAAGTCGATCACGTGACGATAGGTGGCGCCGATCGCCGCGACGGTTTCCCCGCCGCCGTCCCGCTCGATCCCAGGCAGGTCGTACGCCTTCAGCAGAGGGTGAGGGAACTCGCTGCGGTTCAGCCGTCCCCACCGCCATTGCTGCCGGTCGGGTCCCAGTGATTTCCGCAGCATCTGCACCGCTCTCTCCAGCGCCGTTCGCGCCGCGGTAAGGCGAGCTTTCGTCTGGTCAGCCGCACCGATACGAAGTGCCGACGAACCGACACCCCCCTTGGCCAGCCACCCCTCCAGCTGCGGCGCCTCCTCGTCGAGGTTGCGGCGCCAGTGGTTGTGCAGCGACGCTGCGACGCTGTCGGTGACGTAGCGGCCATCCCATTCGAGGATGGTCTGCCGCGCCCACTCCACGTCCGCAACATCCGAGGTCCACCCGCGCAACAGCGGTTTCTCCGCCTCGACATAGGGCCACGAGGTGTCGTACTGGAAGCGTTCGAAGTCGTTCGCTCGCAGTCCCGTGGCGTTTCCGAGCAACTGGTTCAGGCGATCGAAACGGCTGTAGGGCGCGCGTTTGAAGAAGAGCGGCGGAGAGTAACCCGCAGGATGGATGTTGTGGTTGGCTGTCGCAATCCATCCCCGTTCCGGGTTGTACTCGAAGGGCAAATCGTCCCTGAAGCCGTTCCAGGTGTACTCGCCCGTCCCCGGGACCGGCAACCGGCCGTCCCAGCCGCCCGCACGCCTGGGAGTGAGCGCCGAGGCATGCCATCCGATGTTACCGTCCACGTCGCCACAGATCATGTTCTCCGAGGGGGCGAGGTAGTACTGCTGGTTCTGGAGGAACTCGCGGCATGTGGGCGTCAGCGTCGCCTGGTTCAAGCGAAGTGCGCCGAGATACTCCGCCGTGCCCCGTTCCTGCAGGGTGGATCGCAACGCGTACGCCCGGTGGCGCACGCGGTCTTCGAAGAAGATGGGGCCGTGCCGGCTGTACTTCCGCTGAATCCTGCGCGGGGTTTCGCCGCGGACCTGGATCGTGTCCTCGACGACGTGCAGCGGATACCACTGACCCTGCCACTTCGCCTGGTTCGGGTTCTCAGGGTTCAACTCCTCCACGAACACATCGTCGTAGTCCGTTCCGACGATCGTGAGGCCCCACCCCACGCGCCCGTTGTGTCCGATGGCCACACCGGGGATGGCGGGCTCGGTGGCGCCGATGACATCCCATCCGGGGGCGTTCAGGTGGACGATGTAACGGAGCGATGGATTCGTGACCTGCCGATGCGGGTCGTTGGCGAGGATGACTGCGCCGCTGGCCGTTCGCTGCCCGCTCACGACCCAGTTGTTGCTCCCCGGGGAGTGTTCCGGCGTTCCGAAGTCGAGCGAAGCCTGCGCACCTGAAGCACCGCGGAAGGGCTGCAGCAACGGTGGTCGCGGGAACGGCACCACGGGGAGTGTGCCGCCCAAGGCGTCCAGCACATCCTCCGAGAAAATAGACATGTCGAGCCCGCGCGCAAGCGGGACCTCGATGAACGGATCCGGCCTGCTCCGTCGCGTCGCTTCCGCCGGTCCCAGGCGCGCGACGGTCAGTGCAAACCTGATCTCCGAGCGTGCGCTGGCGAGCGACCGTGCAGGCACCCGCAGCACGACATCGTTCACCGTCCAGCGTGCCGGGGTGATGCCCGTCAGCTTGAACTCCACGGGCAGGTTGTCGCGGTGCCCCTCGATGTACGCGTTCACACCGTTTGCAAACGCGGTGAAGATCTGGCGCGCATGCGGGTGGTAGCTGGTGAACTCGGTGTCGTCCCAGGGGCCTTGATACTGAATCAACCTGAGGAGGCGATCGTGCTCGACAGCTTGCGAGCCGACGATCTCGGCCAGGCGCCCGCCGTTGTAGCGCCGCCACAGCTCCATCTGCCACAAACGGTCCTGGGCCTGCACGTAGCCCTGCGCGAAAAACAGGTCGTCGGTGTTCCTGGCGTAGATGTGGGGGACGCCCCAACGATCGCGGATGACTTCGACCGTGTCGCGAAGCCCAGTAATCACGAGCTTCCCATCGATCTGGCTCAACGACGTTTTCGCCAGCTCGACGAAGCGCGCGTCCGCCGTTGTCTGGGCAGGCGCCACAATTCGCGCGAACAGCCCGACCGCCGCGGTGAGCAGCAGCGCCACCCACCACAGCGGGTGCCATCGCAGGCCGTTGCGCATGACGTCTCCTCG
>CAWAXG010000019.1:0-60415 GCA_963785755.1 uncultured Acidobacteriota bacterium
GGGGCGGCCGTCGGCCTGTGTCGTGAACCATTTACAGCATGTAACCAAGCTTCTGTAGATACCACTTGCTGATTTCCGCGGTCTGACGCGGCGTGTAGGGCATATTCCGCGAGGGGTCGAGCTCGTGCATGATGTTCGCCTTCGGATTCGCCTGCTCCATCGTCTCGAGGATCGCTTTCAGATCGACCATGCCGATGCCGAGCGGGGAATAGCCGCCCATGTGCGGACCGTTGACGAAATCCTTCAGGTGCATATGCACGGTGATCGATGCGAAGTCCTTGATGACCTTCGCGGCGTCGGCACCGCCTTTCTGCAGCTGACCGACGTCGGGCGCGAATTTGAAGACCCGCGTGTCGACGCTTTCCATGACCGCGTAGACCTCGTCGCGGGTTTCGATCGCAGTCCCGGTATGCTGGTGCAAGCCCGAGCCCACGCCCAGATCGGCCAAGGCCTTGCCGTAGTCGTTCAGCGACGCCACGATGTTGGCGCGGTGCGCGGCGAAGTCGTAGCCCGTGCGTTTGGCGCCGCCGGCCTCGATCACGATGAAGTTGGCGCCGTACTTCTTGAGAATGTTGCCCCAGCGGAGGATCGTGGCAATTTCGTTCTTGCGAACCGATGGATCGATCACGTTCAGGGGGGCGTACGCAGAGATGAGCGGAATCTTGTACTGGGAGATCAGCTTTTCCAGCGTGCCTTTCTTGTCCCAGTCCTCCAGGACCTGGCCAAACGTCTCGAAGCCCTTGTAGCCGAGCTCCGACATGTCGCGCACAGCGGTTTCGAGCGGCTCCGGAGCGCGGGGAAAGACGCCCCACACCAGGGAGGTGCAACCGATGCGAAGCTGCTTCGGCGTGCCGGTCTGGCCCTGGGCCGCCGCCTGTGGAGCCGCGCCGGCGGCGAGGTGCGGCACCGCCGTCCCGCCGATTCCGGCGAGTATGGCCTTCGTAAACGTGCGACGATTCACTGCACCTCCCAACGGAACCGCGCCTTTCCGTCGCTCCGCTGATCGCCGTCAGTCGGGCGGGGGTCGGAAATTTTTGTTGAACGATTGTTTGCGTATTGCGCAAACTCAGTGCGCAGCTCTTATACTAACGGCGCCGCCGGGTGTCAAGCCAGACGCTCGCGTCCCATGGGAGGAAAAAGTGTCGATCATCCCTTCGGCTCCGCGTTCGCAGGTAAATCGTCGCCAGTTCCTGCGCGCCGCCACGGTCGCGGCGGTGGCGCCGATGATCGTGCCCCGGCACGTTATCGCCCGATCGCAGACCACGCCGCCGAGCGACCGCATCACGCTCGGGCACATCGGCGTCGGCAGGATGGGCGGCGGCCACGTGCGCGGATTCCTGAAGATGCCCGACGCCCGCGTCGTCGCCATCAGCGACATCCGCGAGGAAACGCTCGAGAAGCACAAGACCGGGGTCGATCAGCACTACGGCGACAAGGCCTGCCTGGGCTTCACCGATTTTCGCGAGCTCCTGGCGCGGAAGGACATCGACGCGGTGGTCATCGCGCCCGGCGAACGATGGCATCCGCTCGTCGGTATCGAGGCGGCGCGCCGCGGCAAGCACATGTATTGCGAAAAGCCGCTGAGCGTGACGCTCGCCGAAGGCCTCGCGCTGCGCGAGGCGGTCAAGAAATACGGCGTCGTCTTCCAGTGGGGCACGCAGCAGCGATCCAGCCACTTCTACCGCCACACGGCGGAGCTGGTCAGGAACGGCTACATCGGTGACGTCCGCAACGTCATGATCGGATCGGCCGGCGGAGGGCCGCCCAAGCCGGAGCCGCCCGAGACGCTGAAGGAGCCGCCGGCCGGCTTCAACTACGACATGTGGCTCGGGCCGTCGCCGTGGGTGCCGTATAGCGATGTGCGCGTCTCGCTCACCTGGCTGTTCATCCGCGACTACGGCATCGGCTGTCTCGGCGGCGCCTGGGGCATTCACGATCTCGACGCCGCGCAGTTCTTCCTCGACACCGACGAGACGACGCCGATCGAGATCGAGGGGCGGGCGCGCTACTTCCAGGACATCCGCGACGTGCCGTACTCGTGGACGGTCGAGCAGAAATATGCGAGCGGCCCGACGGTCATTCACATGGATCTCGTCACCGCCAAGACCCGGGCGAAGCAGTTCGAGCTCGGCAACATGGCCAGCCTCGTCACCGGATCGAAGGGCTGGATCTGGGTCAGCCGCCAGGGCATCCGAACCGAGCCCGCCTCGCTGGCCGAGACCGTCATCGGGGCGAACGAGAAGCGCGTCATCCTCTCGGACGACCACAAGCAGAACTTCCTCGACGCGATCCGCAAAAAGGCGCAACCGATCTCTCCCATCGACGCGGCCGTCCACGCCGAAACGATGTGCCAGCAGTCCGACATCGCGATGCAATTGCAGCGCAAGCTGCGTTGGGACCCCAAGGCGGAGCGGTTCATCAACGACGAGCAGGCCAACCGCATGCTCTCCCGCGCTATCCGGGCGCCCTGGAGCTACACGATATGAAGCCCCTGACTCTCATTATTGCCGCGACGGCCGCGACGGCGACGTTGGCAGCGGCCTATCCACACGAGCGCGCATCCGCCGCGCAGGCGCAAGCGCCGGCCGCCCAGGCGCCGGCAGCGGCCGGCCAGGCGCAGGAACCGCGACGGCGTCGCGAAGTCTCGCCCGAGGAACGCGCGAAGATCGAAGCGGCCCTGCCCGCGAAAGCGCTCGCGGCTCCCAAGAAGCCGCGCAAGCTCCTCGTCTTCGACCGGCAGGTGAATTACGGCGGCCACGCCTCGATTCCCTACGCCAACCTCGCGATGCAGTTGATGGGGGAGAAGACCGGGGCGTTCACGGCGACGCTGTCGAGCGAGCCTGGGGCGCTCGCAGCGGGCAACCTGCAGCAATACGACGCGATCTATCTGAACAACACCGTCGGCGACATCTTCGACACGCCCGAGATCCGTGCCGGATTCGTCGCCTTCGTCAACAACGGCGGCGGCGTCATCGGCAATCATGGCACCAGCGTCGCCTCGCCGAAATGGACCGAGTTCGGCGAGATTCTCGGCGCCGCCGGCGCCTCGCACCGGGAGCCGAACGAGAAAGCCACCATTATTGTCGAAGACCCGACCCACCCCATTACCCGCGCCTTCGACGGAAAGCCCTTCGAGCAGGTCGATGAACACTACCGCCTGGGGCCGCCGTATTCGCGCGACAAGGTGCGGGTGCTCCTGAGCCTCGATCCCAACGCGACCGACATGATGCAGGGGCGATGCTTCGGCCGGTGCCTGCGCGACGACAACGACTATCCCGTCGCGTGGATTCGGCGGCACGGGAAGGGTCGCGTCTTCTACACGACTCTCGGCCACAACCCTGACCTGTTCTGGGAGCCGCGGATGCTGGCGATGTTCCTGGCGGGTACCCAGTACGCACTGGGCGATCTGGAGGCCGATGCGACCCCGCGCCCGCGCGGCACCAGCCAGTTCGATACTGCGCTGGCAGCGATGACCACGTTCGACTTCGGCCAGGATCGCGCGCAGGTGCGCCGGTTCGAGCGCGAGGTCAGCCTCGCCGCGGCGACGAAGGTAGGCGCGGCCGATGCCGAGCAGAAGATGTTGAAGGTGCTGCAGAGCCAGGCCCCGCTCGGCGCCAAGGATGCAATCTGCCGGCAGCTGGCGATCATCGGCTCATCCCGTTCCGAACCGGTCCTCAAGGCTATGCTGAAGGACAAGAACACGGAGGCCATGGCACGGTACGCGCTGCACGGCCTGCAGGCGAAATGAAATCGATCAAAGAGTGGGATACAGCGGTAACGAGTGAGGCGCGCAAGCCAGTTGCGCGCTCGCGTGCGACGTCGCTAAGAGCGGAGCGGAACGACATGGGGAGAGGAACAGTGGACCGTGGCCACCAGAGCGTTGGCGAAGGCGAAAAGCGCCCCAGGAGAGGAGCGCTGGAGACGCCCCTCGTACAAAGCGTGGAACGCGCGCTATCGCTCCTGGAAGCGGTGGCGGGGTCGGCCGATCCCGTTCCGCTCGCGCAGCTGACCGACGTCCTGGGCATCGACCCGAGCAGCGTCTTCCGCCTCGCCAACACGCTGAAGCGGCGCGGCTTCCTGGCCAATCCCAACGGACGGAAGCACTATGTGCTCGGCCCCGCGGTCTGGCGGCTGTCGCGTGAGTACCGACTGGAGCCGGATGCTGATCAGCATCTGCCGCGAGCCCATCAAGACGCTCGCGAACGCGACCGGCGAGACCGCCCACCTGGCGATCAGGGAAGCGCGCGAGGTGTTGTTCATCGACCATCACGCCTCGGAAGATCAGGGCGTCATCGTGACCGGCCAGACGGGCAAGCGGATGCCGCTGCACTGCACCGCCCATGGCAAGGCGCTGCTCGCCGACTTCGAGCTCGCCGAGTTGAAAGCGCTCTTCGGCAACACGACGCTCGAGCGGTTTACGGCACGGACCAGCGTGTCGCTGTCGGAGCTCGCCAAGGCGTGCGTGCGGGGTCGAACGGATGGCTATGCCATCGACGCCGGCGAGTGTCTCGACGATGTCGAGTGCGTCGCGGCGCCGCTTCGGGACCGGACCGGGATGGTCATCGGATCCATCGGCGTGTCGGCGCCCGCGAACCGGATGTCCAAGGGGCGGAACATCCAGCTGGCCCGGCAGGTGTGCGAGACCGCCAGGCAGATCAATGCGGTTCTCAGCGTGTGACGGCCGACTTCCTGAGGTTGGGGGACCTCGGCGGCCTTTCCGGCCTGTCCGCGACGTTTTTCAGTTTCGCGCGGGCGTTCATGAAATGGCTGTTTCGTATAGCGCAACTTTTTCGTTGACATGGCGGACCGGCTGTCGTACACCACCGTCATCGGACCGTAACGATGCTGCAACGCCGCCTGTGAAAAACGGGCTGGGAACCGAGTCTGTCGGCCCGTGGTATGCGGCGCCACGGGAACTGACGTGGGAAACGGGATGTGGTTACTCGGAGGAGGAAACGTGAAACGTTTCATAGCGCGGGGTCTGCTCGCCATTCTGATGCTGAGCCTGGCAGGCGCGATGGATCGCGCGAACGCCCAGGGATTGTCCGGTCAGATTGGCGGCTCGGTGATCGACGGCAGCGGTGCCGCTATTCCAGGCGCGACGGTCTCGGTGCGCAACACCACGACCGCTGTAACACGTGAGACCACCACGGACGGCGAAGGACTGTTCGTCTTCACGAACCTGTTTGCCGGCACGTACGACCTGCGGGTCACGCTGACCGGATTCCGCACCCACGAGAAAAAGGCGGTCGTGCTGACGGCGACCGAGCGCGTCGCGGTGCCGCCCGTCGTCCTCGAAGTCGGCGGCGTCGAGGAAGTCGTGACCGTCGAGGCCTCGGCGCTGCACGCGCAGGCGCAGAGCGGCGAGCGCTCGGGCACGATCAGGGCCGACGAGATCGAGGGCACGCAGCTGCGCGGCCGCGACTTCCTCGGGCTGCTGCAGGGGATGCCCGGCGTCGTCGACACCAACGTGCGCAATGCTCCCGGCTGGAACGCGTTCCTCGGGACGCAAATCAACGGGCTGAGCGACCAGCTCATGGGCATGTCGTACGACGGCGTCTCCAGCAAGGACACGGGGTTCGGCGCCGCCAACTACGTCACCCCGTCGCTCGACTCGATCTCCGAAGTGAAGATTCAGACCTCGAACTACCAGGCCGAATACGGCCGTGCCGGCGGCGCCAACATCATCGTCGTGACCAAGAGCGGCAGCTCCCGCTTCAGCGGATCGGCGGCCTACTTCAAGCGTCACGAAGGCCTCACCACGAACCCCTGGGACCGCCGGCGAACCTGCGACGCGACGGGCGGCACCTCGCCGTTGTGCGAGAAGCCGCGCTACCGCTACGACAACTCCGCGTTCACGCTGGGCGGACCGGTCCTGATCCCGGGCTCGGAGTTCAACGATACGCGCGACAAGCTGTTCTTCTTCTACTCGCTGGATCTGCTGCCGCGGACGGATCCGTTCCTGGTGAGCAGCACCATGCCGTCGGCGCTCGAGCGCAACGGCGACTTCTCGCAGACGAGGAACAACGCCGGGCAACTGCGCTTCATCCGCAATCCGTTCAGCGGGCTGCCGTGCAACGTGAACACCGGCGGTGCCGGCTGCTTCGCGAACAACGTCATTCCGCAGAACATGATCCATCCGATGGGCAGGCAGATGCTGAACCTGTTCCCGCTGCCGGACCCGGCGCTGGTCAACAACCCGGTCACGCAGGGTGAATACAATTACCAGTTCGCCGGCGACACCGAGAAGCTGCGTCGCGACCACGTCGTCCGCGCTGACTGGAACATCCGTCCCGGCACGACGTTCTATACGCGGGTCCAGATCGGCAAGGAAGTCTTCGGCCGCGGCCAGTACAACGCCACGGCGCCCGCCTTGATCGCAGGCGCCGGCATGGGTTTCCCGTGGTCGAACGGCAGCTACGACATCAACACGTCGGGCTACGTCGCCACGCTCACCCACACGTTCTCGTCCACGACCGTGCTCGAGGTCATCGCGGGAACCAACTGGGCGGAGCAGGACGTCTACCCGCTCGAGCAGTCCGACTGGGACGCGCTCGACTACCGGAATCACCTCCCGGGTCACCGGCAGTTCTTCACCGAGAACAATCCGAATCACATCCTCCCGGACATGACGTTCGCCGGCGCCAACGCGCTGCCGATGACGCGGGGTATCGCCATCGGCCAGGGTCAGAGCTTTCCCTGGCTGGCGACGAACGACACGCACAACCTCTCGGTGAACCTGACGCACCTGCGCGGCAAGCACAACATGAAGGTCGGGTTCTTCTACGAGCGGACGGGGCGGCCCGGCCCGCTGTCGAGCAACGCCGGCACCTACAACTTCAACTCCGACGCGGCCAATCCGCTCGACACCAACCTCGGGTGGGCCAACGCGATGCTCGGGCACCTCAACACCTACACCGAAAGCAACAACAACCAGCGCTCGATGCCGGCATTCAACCAGCCCGAGTTCTTCCTCCAGGACAACTGGCGCATATCGCGTCAGTTCACGCTCGACCTCGGCGTCCGCTTCTCGCACATCGGCGCCGTCTACGACCGGGATCGGGACATCGGCTGGTTCGATCCGTCAGCCTGGAATCCGGCGAACGCGGTGGAACTGTGGCAGCCGCACTGCGCCAACGGCGTGTTCCCGTGCACCGGCGCGAACCGGGTGGCGCTGAATCCGGCCACCGGTGAAACGCGTCCGAGCCCGTGGATCGGCGCCGTCATCGCGGGATCGGGCGACATCAACAACGGGACGGTCTTCGGCAAGGAAATCCCCGACACCTTCCCCAAGGCCGGCATCAAGACCGCGCCGAGGATCGGCTTCGGATGGGACGTGTTCGGCGACGGCAAGACGGCCGTCCGCGGCGGATTCGGCACGAGCTACAACCGCCTCGGCGACGGCCAGTACGGCGGCTTCACCGGCGTGATCAGCCGGACGGTCGAGCCTCCAGTGGACCACGATCGACGATCGCTTCAACGCCCCGTCGCTGGAGAATCCCCTGAATGGAACCCAGGTCCAGGCGGAGACGCTGCCGATCACCGTCCATTCGTGGAGCGTCGGCGTGCAGCGCGAGCTGCCCTGGCGCCTGCTGGCCGACGTGGCGTACGTGGGCAACACGGTGCGCAATGCGTTCGCGGTCAATGCCGGGCAGTCCTACACCAACCAGCTCAACGACCCGCTTCCACAGCTGGTCGCCAATCCCACGCCGGACATGATCGATCGGACGACCGGCAACGTGCTGCCGACCAACTTCATCCGGCCGAACTATCCGGGCCGCGGCGGCATTTCCGAGCGCGTTTTTCTGGATGAGATGTACCGCAACTACCACGCCATCCAGTTCGAGGTCCGCCGGCGCCTCGCAAACGGGTTTGCCTGGGCGGCCAACTACACGGGGTCGGTGACCACGCAGTACCAGAACTACGACTGGTTCCGCGACGCCGAGGACAACGAGAGCCGGAACACCCACAAGAACGGCAGCCGGCCCCACAACGCGAAGATCACCTATAACTGGATGATGCCGGGGCTGAGCCGGTACATGGACGACAACATCATTGCCAAGGGGGTATTCGACGGCTGGCAGTTGTCGGGGATCACGACGCTGCTGGGGGGAACCTGGTCGAACTTTACCTACAACCTTCACCGGCGCGCCGAGTGCCAACACCCTGACGGGCGGCCTCGGAGGCTCGCGCGTGATCATCGTGTGCGACCCGAACCTGCCGCGCGGCGAGCGGACGTTCGAGCGCCAGTACCGCACCGAGTGCGTGCGGCCGCCGGGCCCGCGCACCGATGCGAGCGACACGCTCTATCAGGGCACTGGCGTTGGCGAGGGTCAGGAGGATGCCCGCATGGGCCTGGGGTACATCAACCACGACCTGACGTTGTTCAAGAACTTCGGCATGGGCAACGGAAGGAACCTGCAGGTCCGCGCGGAGTTCTACAACGCGTTCAACACCACGCAGTACTCGGGCGTGAACACGACCGCGACGTTCAACTTCGCGACCCTCGAGCAGACGAACCCGCAGTTCGGCTCGATCAGCGGCGTCCGCGCCAACTCGAACCGCGTGATCCAGCTGGGCGTCCGCTACTCGTTCTGAGCATCAAACGAACGGGGCGTCATGTGCGACACGTGACGCCCCGTTTGCAGTAACAGCAGGACGGGAGGACGGGAGAAACGGCATTGAAAACTCCTTCCTCCCGTCCTCTTGTTTTTTCCACGTCCTCTGCTGGATTGTGACTCGCCAAAGCCATCCGAGCCGTGTCCTGATGCTGTTCCTCGATACCCTCGCCCGGGACGTCCAGGTACGCTGCGCGCACGTTCCGCCGTTCTCCTCTGGTCCCACTCACTGTCGTCGTCACGGTCGGGCTCGGCCTCGGCCTCATCGCTGTCGTCTTCAGCTTCTACAGCGCCTTGTTTCTCCGTGTCGATGCCGTGCGCAACCCTGCCGAGTTGTTCCAGGTGCGCCGGCCGCCCTCCCCAGACGCCACGAAAGTGTGGGTGGCGTTCACCCGGCGCGATTTCGACGCGCTGCGCCGTGATACCGGCGTCTTTACCGGCGCATTCGCCATGGTGCCGGACATCGCGACCCGCGCCGGCGGCCGCGCGATAACTGGCACGCTCGTCACCGGCAACTTCTTCGAGGTCCTGGGTGTGAACGCCGCGCTGGGCCGCGCGCTGACGCCCGCTGACGATGAGCGGTTCGCCGGCCGGCCGGTGCTTGTGCTCAGTCACCGTGGGTGGACGAGATTGTTCGCGGAGGATCGGACGGCGATCGGCCGAAGCTTGCTATTGAACGGGGTGCACTTCGAGATCGTCGGCGTGATGCCTCCAGGCTTTCGCGGGCTGGCCACCTCTCCCCCGGACTACTGGGCGCCGCTCGAACTGCTCGGCCAGTTCCGCCAGGCATTCGCCGGAAAGGAAAACGAGGTCGCGGTCGACGTGGTCGGTCGCCTGAAGCACGGCGTGTCGGCGACGGCGGCGACGGCAGCGCTTACCGCGTGGGCGTCGGGAAACCCCGATCTTCGCGCCTCCAACGGCCGTCCCAAGACCATCCTCTTGAACCCCAGCCAGGGAACGGCGCCGGGTGGCGTGATCGACGGACTGCTGAGATTCGCGCCACTCTTTTTCGCCTTCGGATTGATCCTGATGATCGGCTGCGCCAACGTCGCCAACCTGCTGCTGGCGCGCGGCGTCTCGCGTCAGCGCGAGATCGGAGTCCGGCTGTCGCTCGGCGCCTCACGCGGGCGCGTTGTCCGGCAGCTGCTCACCGAAAGCGTTCTGCTCGCGCTCGCGGCTGCGGTCTGCGGCCTCGCCATCTCGCGGCTGCTCCTCGAAGCGGCAGCGCATGCCGCGGCGGTCACCAATTCTCCCTGGTTGGTGGAGCAGATCAGGATCGCCGCTTCGTCGGACTGGCGAGTTGTCGTATTCGCGCTGTCCGGCGCGATCGCCGCGACGGCGTTCTTCGGGCTCGCACCGGCCGTGCAGGCCACCCGGCTCGAGCTGGTGCGCACGATGCGAGGTGAGTTGACGAGAGATACGCACCCGAGCCGCGCGCGACAGGCGCTCATCGCCGTGCAGGTCGGCGCCTCAGCCCTGCTGCTCATTTGCGCCGCCGTCTTCCTGCGCAGTGCGGTTGCCGCCGCAACCGAAACGCCGGGACTGCGGACCAGCGACACGGTCCTGCTCGAGATGCCGAATGAGTCCACCCGTGCCGCGATGATCCAGGCGGTCGGCGCGGATCCGACGATCGCGGGTGTCGCAGCGTCATGGCCGCACGGTATAGGCGGCACCCTCGCGACAGCGACCGGCTCGAGCCGAGTGCCGGTCGAATACAAGTTCGTGTCGCCAGAGTATTTCAGCCTGTTCGAGATCGATCTGTTGAAAGGCCGCGGATTTACGAGCGCGGAACGAAGTCCGGGCGCGGGCATCGTGGTGGTGTCCGATACCATCGCGCGCCGGCTCTGGCCGGATCGTGATGCTATCGGCCAGGTGGTACAACTCGACGTGGAGCAGCCGGGTGGCGCGCGCGCACCAGACGCCACGACGTCGGCGCCGCGGCTCCCATTCCGCTCGTTCTCCGTTGTCGGCGTCGTCCGTGAAGCTCGGGTCGGTCGCGGGCCGTTCGAAATGATCGACGCCGGCGTGTACCTGCCGATTGACGCCGGGAGTCAGGGGACGTCGCTGATCCTGCGCGTCCACGGTGATCCGGACCAGGCACGGCAGGGACTGATCGAGCGGTTCACGAAGGTCGACCCTGCCATGGGCGGAATCGTCACGGTGCGGACGCTCGCGGGAAGGGCGGCCTATGTCCTCCAGGTCGCGTTCTGGATCACCGCCGTGCTCGGATCGTTGGCGCTCGTGCTCACCGTGTCGGGGCTGTTCGGCGTGCTGTCCTACGTCGTGGCGCAGCGCTCGCAGGAGATTGGCATCCGCATGGCGCTCGGCGCGACGATGCAGGACATCGCCGGCCTGGTGCTGTGGCAATCGGCGCGCCCGATCGCCGCCGGCCTCCTTGCGGGCGGAGGGTTGGCCGCAACACTGGCGACCGCGCTGATGTCGACGGGCGCCGCATCGCTCGTCCGCGACACGGTTCAGATCTTCGATCCGGTCGCGTACCTGGCGAGCCTGTTCTGCATCGGGACGGCATGCGTGCTCGCCTCGTCGATTCCCGCGCTCCGCGCCGCGCGCCTCGACCCGATGACGACGCTGCGGCAGGAGTGAGGCGCATCATCTCTTCCGCCTGAAAGCTTGTGAATTAGAACGCCTTTGTCGGGCTTCCGCCTTTCAGCCGGAAGGAAGCGCCCGTCGCGCAATTTCCAACGACAGCCACGTCCTTCCGGCTGAAGCCGGAAGCCACGTGAGGCGTGCGTCACCTGTGACGCCGCACTCACAGCAACCGGAGGAGCCCGTCCTCCTTGTTTTCCCCCGTTCAGACCTGGCGCGCCGCCGCCGCCAACTCCCCCACGTTCGACAGCGTCTCCACGTTCCAGCACAGCTCCATGAGCCGGCGCGCGCGATCGGGCGGCAGCACGCGATCGGTCAGGCCCATGAACTTGGCCTCGAGATCCTGATCGGTCATCGGCCGTTCCAGGCTGCCCTTGGCGTGCTCCACGAACTTGTCGAACGTGCGGCCGTCCTTCATGGTCACGGCCACGCGCACCTGTTCTTCCTTGATCGCGGGATCGACGGCCGCCGTGACGCGATCGCGCAAGGCGACGATGACCGGGTCGCGCGCGTTCTGGTCGCTGAAGTCCTGCACCCCGGCGGATCCGCGGACGATCGCCAGCGCCGCCGCGAAGTAGACGCTGAACTTGCTCTCGAGACCGGTCTGCGGCGTCTTCTTTCCGGTGAGCTCCAGCACCAGCGGGTGCACTTTCAAATCGACCGTGCGATTTGATCCGCGGCGAGCTTGTGCTCCTGACGCAGCTGAATACACGCGTCGATCGTCGGATGAATGACGATGCCGCAGGCGAACGGCTTGTAGGTGTTGAGCAGGATCTCGTAGGTTTTGCCGTGCTGCTCGGTGATTTCGCCATAGTCCTGGCTCGTGCTGAGCACGTTGGCCCACCCGCTCTTGCCTTCGATGCCGGCCGGCGCGCTGGTGAAATTGTGGGCGGCCAGGTGGGCCGCGGTCAGGCCGTTCTGGGCCGAGCGGCCGGGATGAAAGCTCTTGGTCATGGAGCCGAACATTTCCCGCAGGCCGACGGGCTGCGTCGCCGCCAGGCCGAGTGCCCAGATCATCTGCTGTTCGGACAGACCAAGGAGCTTGCCGCTGGCGGCCGCGGACCCGAACACGCCGGCCGTCCCGGTGATGTGCCAGCCGCGATCGTAGTGGGCGGGATACACGGCATTGCCGATGCGGCACTCCACTTCGACCCCGAGCACGAGGGCATTGAGGAACGCCTTGCCCGATACCGCGCGCTGCTCGGACAACGCCAGGATGGCCGGCACCACCGGCGCCGCCGGATGGATCACGGTCTTCAGGTGCGTGTCGTCGAAGTCGAAGACGTGGGAGCTGATGCCGTTCATCAGCGACGCGTGCAGGATGTCCATGCGCTCTCTTCGGCCAAGTACCGACGCCTGGGGCGGGCCCGAAAACGGCGCGAGCGCCGAGATCGCCGCGTTCATCGTGTCGTGCTGCGAGCCGCCCACCGCGCAGCCGACCCAGTTGAGCAGAGTGCGCCGGGCTTCCTTGCGAACAGGCAGCGGCAGATCGTCATAGGAGCCCGAGACCACATAGCGCGCCAGCCCGCGCGTGACGTCGGTCGCGACCGTGGCTTGCGCCGTCCCCGTCGCCCCCGCCTCCGCCGTGTGCGGCACGGCCGCGGATGCGGTCAGCCCGGCAAAGCCAGCCAGCGACATGGTGCCGACGAACGCGCGTCGATCGAGGTGCGGCATGATTACGTATCCTCCTGAGTTCCTCTCCGGCGTGTGCCTGTCCATATTGTTGCGATCGGGACCGGAGGACTGTGAACACCCTTTCGCGCGTATCGCTCCCAATAAGCACAGGAGGACGGGAGGACGGAAGGAACTTTTTCTAGACCCCACGTCGTGCCGTCGTGCCGTCGTGCCGTCGTGGAGCGCCGCCATTAGTGCCTTCCAATACTGGATCGAGCTGTTTCGAAACCTGCGCCGGCAGTAGCTTCCGGATCAGGCCCAGCGCGCCTTGTATAGATGTTCGCCGGGCAGACGCAAGGTCCCGTCGGGAAGCTGGAAGTGCAGGTGCTCGGCCCACCAGTTCGGACGTTCCGCCTGGATGTACACGACGCGGCCGGTTCGCGGGTGGATGTTGTAGCTCTTGATATTGGCGTGATCGCCGAGCGTGTCATGAGCCGAGAGCTGCCGGCGATCGCGATCGAAATAGAAACACCGCCGGAGGGTACTGAGGAAAAGCCGCGGGGACCCTGGGAGCGCCACGAGATCGTGGCCACCCGCATCGGGTAGCGCGATCTCGAAGGTCCGGTCGAGTCTGGTGCCGCCGGCCGGGCCGACGGTATACGCGCGCAGCACGTCGCCGCCGAGCGCCCACAGCACGTTGCGCGCGTCGTCCCAGACCGCGCCATGTCCGGACCGGAGCTCGTCCTTCGCGAGCTCCTTGCCGGTCGCGGCGTCGAAGATCACGAGCCGGTCACCGTCCCCGTCCTTTGACACCGAGGCCGCGGCCGCGATGCGGCCGCCCGGCAGCATCTCGATGGAGTGCGCGTTGGTCACGCGCGCGGAGAACGACGCGCGGCGGGTCTCACGATCGATCAGCGCCACCGCGCCGCCAGACGAGGAAATGAGAATCCGGCGGCCGCCATCGACCGGCTTGCAGTCATCGGTGGTCCGAAACAGCGCGTGCATGTCCGCCGGGATCTCCGGACTGTCGGCGACACGCCAGGACCACACCTTGCGGTGCGCAGGAGTCGGACCGTCGCCGAGCGCCAGGATGAAGACTTCGTCCCAGCCGCACACGATGAGCTCGGCCTCACGCGTCGCCTGTCCCGCGGCTGCCGCGGATCGAAGGCCCGCCAGAGGGGCGGCGATCAGCGTCAGCAGCGCGTCTCGACGGTTCAACATCATCTTCGTTCTGGCCTCCGGCGGTATTTTCGAGATTCTAGCCCGCTGCGCGTGACGTTCGGGCTACGAGTCGCGGATCTACGCGGATCTTGCGCGGATTGCGGAGCGCGTTGACTGAGCCGGTGAAACTCGAGGCCGCCGGTCAACCAGCGGGTCCGGATTTACGGTGAGGCAGGATGATCAGCTGAAGGGGCGAACAGATTCTGCAATCCAGCGCAGAGTGATGGTACGGAAGTTCTGCGTACTCTCGCGACGCTCATTCACGTTTCCTCGAATGTTTCGCTGGGTCCTCACCACATTCGATCTGGCACGTGAACGGCAGGCGGACGATGCTAGGATGGAGCCGGCATGACCACTGATGATCTCCGTACAACCGTCGTCGAGGGTTTTCGGAAGGTCGAGGAACGACTCGAACGAGTGGATCAGCGCCTCGACACGATGGATCAGCGCTTCGACGCGATGGATCAGCGCTTTGACACGATGGATGAGCGCTTTGACACGATGGATCAGCGCTTCGACGCGATGGATGAGCGCTCTGAAAGAGTGGATGGGCTCTTTGAAAGAGTGGATGGGCGCTTCTCGCACGTCGATGACAAGTTTGCACGCCTTGACCAGGAGATGAAGGACATGCGCGCCGAAATCAAGGCCGAGGGGGAAATGACGCGCCGGCACTTCGACGTGATGGTCGAGAGAGTCGAGGCCGCCGTCCGCATCGTCGCCGAGGTCAATGCCCACCAGGGGACGGTCCTGGGCAATCATGAAGTGCGCCTTCAAGCCATTGAGAAACGCGGATAGGGCGAAAAACAGTTCGCAGATGTTCCAGATGATTCACGAGAGCACTCCGCTCCTTCAGTTGACGGCCCGCTAGTTCTTCGTCAGCGCGGTGGCGGCCGCCTGCTGGAAACTGCGGCGGACGTCGCTCGCGTCGCTGTTCGGGAAGTTCGAGCGCTGGACCATCAGGACATAGCCGACGCCCTTCACCGGATCCATCCACGCCTGAGTGCCCCAGGCGCCGCCGTGTCCGAAGGTCCCAGGCGAGAGCATCTCGGCCACTCCGTCGTGCGGCGTGCGCAGGACGCACGTGCCGATGCCCCAGCCATAGTTCGTCCCGCGATTGCCGTAGGTGTCGTTCTGGAAGAAGCCAGTCGGCAGGTCGCCGGTCTGCGGCGTGGCGAGGAGCTTCAGGGTCGCGGCGCTGAGGTAGCGGCGCCCGTCAAGTGTGCCGCCGTTGAGGAGCATCCGCGCAAACCGCGCGTAGTCGGGGGCCGTCGAATACAGCCCGCCGTTGCCCTGCGGCGGCCGGTCGCGCGGGCCGAAGTCGGCGCGCGGCGGCACGGCCTCGAGCGCGCCGCTCTCCTTGTTCTTCGCGTAAGCGGTGGCCAGCCGGGCGCGCTGCTCGGCGCTCGGATAGAACGTCGTGTCCTTCATCCCCAGGGGCTCGAAAATCCGCTTCTGCGTGAACGCGTCGAACGTCATGCCGCTCACCACCTCGACGATGCGCGAGGCGGCGTTGATCCCGCTCTGCGTATAGCGCCAGCGCTCGCCGGGCTCGTACTGCATCGGAGCCGCGAGCCAGAGCGGAACGAGATCGGCGAGCGTCCTGGCCTTCTGCGCGGCCGGGCCGGGCGCCTCGCCGAGGCCAGACGTGTGCGTCAGGATCTGGGTGATGGTGAGGTTCGCGGGCTTGCCCGAGGGTGTTTTGAGATTGGCGAACTCTGGCAGATACTTCGCGACCGGATCGGCCACGGTGAGCTTGCCCTCGTCCTGCAGCATGAGAATCGCGACGCCGGTGACCGGCTTGGTCATCGACGCGATCCAGAACAGCGTGTCGGACTTCATGGGCCGGTTCGCCGCGACGTCGGCGAGGCCCGTGGTCTCGAGGTGCAGCAGCCGATCCTTCGTCACAACGGCGGTGACCGCGCCGGCGACTTCGTTCTTCGCGATCATCTCCTGCATCGCGGCGCCGATGCCGGGAAGCTTGCTCTCCTGGCCGGCGGCGATCAGCGTGGTGGACAGGGCAAGGGCGACGGTGAGGCGATACAAAGTCATGGCCAAGAGTCTATATTGATCCTGCCTTAAGGAGACATGAGAGCGAGACGGGTTTAATGAAGGGTCAACTTCCAATCTCCAACTCCCCCGCCTCCGCGCGCATGGATCGATGCGCGCTACGGCGAGGCCTCGCCAGAGCTCGTCGCCACCGACGGCCGACGAGCGGCGGCGGGCAACTCCCAAAGCGCTCTCGGTCGATCGGCTTAGAGCTCTTGGGAGTTGGAGATTGGAAGTTGGGAGTTTTCACTGAAGCGTTTTTGAGCACGTTGCCTGGAACGCTGACGGAGTTTGAATATGACCGGTCGCGTATTCCGATGCGTGGTAATGGCTGCGCTGTGTTCGCCGTTGATCGCGGCCGGCCAGCAGCCCCCGCCCGCCGCGCCCGCCGGCGTCGTCCCTCCCGATCAGAAGCTGCCGCCGCACATCCGGAAACTGACGGGCTTCGGTGAACGGGCTGAGTTTTCGCTGGACGGCACGCGGGTGCTGTTTCTGTCGAAGACGTTCGGCGACGCCATGGAGATCGACCTCGCGACCGGGGTCATCCGCAACCTGACGTCGCATTTCCCGCACTACGGCTTTACCCGGGCGCTCTACCTGGCGAACGGCCACATCCTGTTGTCAGGTCCCACCGAGTTCAATCCTGCCAACGTCGGTGCGGCGCGGACCAACTGCTGGCTGTTCGTGCTCGATCCCGCCGGCAACGCCCGCCCTCATCCGCTGGGCGTCAAGGCCGCGGAAGGCCCGGTGCCCTCGCGCAAGAGACTGCACATCGCCTGGTCGTACCGGGCGGCGCAGTTTCCCGGCGGCGACATGCCCCCGGGATCCTCGCAGATGCACGAGGCTGACATCGTGTACGAGCAGGGTGTGCCGAAGCTCGCCAACCAGCGGAAGATCCTCGACAGCCGCGACCTCCCCTTCAGGGCGACTCTCGAGCCGCAGAACTATCGTCCGCCGCAGGAGCGGGAACTGATCTTCAGCGCCTATGACTACCAGCAGGGAGAGGTCTTCGGCATCGATCTGACGGACGGCAAGCTGACGAACTACTCGAACGGCCCAGGGGTGTACGACGAACCGGAAGGCATCTTCCCGTCCGGCGAGTTCACGACGGTCGAATCGGACAAGCACAACCCGGCCGGAAAGGGCTTCGATCGCGCCGACATCCACAAGCTGAAGCTGGATGGCAGCGGCGCGATGGAACGTCTCACCTACTTCGCCGACGTGCCCACCTACCGCGCGTCGAATCCCGTGGTCAGTGACGACGGCCGCTACATGGCGTTTCAGATGGGCCGGTCGGGTGTGGCGGCGGGGATCGGCTATGGACTCTTCCTTTACGACTTCGCGAAAGCAGTTAAAGTCAAGTAACAAGGCACAAGTATTGTTCCTTGCTACTTGCAACTTGCTGAATCTAGACTCTCAGTAGGGCGGAGGCCGGCCGTGAATCCACGCGTCGCCAAATCAATCTGCATGCTGGTCGCGGCCATGGTGGCGGCTGCGGTGACCTGCTACGCCCAGGGCTGGGGCGGACAGTTCCGCGGCGGCCGGCAGCGCTACCCAGCCGCGGCGCTGGCCACCAACGACAGCTTCGACGGCTCGTGGCAGTTCTGCCGGCTTGCCTACAACGGCCGAGCCTGGGCCACCGATTATCCCGATGCGGACTACAACTTCAGCACCCGGCTCTCGGAGCTGACCAAGATCGTCGTCAGCAGGAGCCCCGGCGGCGAGGTCCGTCCGCTGATCGTCAGGCCGATCGACGACGCGCTGTTTCAGTGTCCCTTCGTGATGCTGTGGCAGGCCGAATCGGTGTGGTTCAGCGACGAAGACGCGGCGCGGATGCGGCAGTATCTGCTGAAGGGCGGCTTCCTCTGGTCGGACGATTCGTGGGGAACGGACGCCTGGGAGAACTTCGAGTACGAGATGCAGAAGGTCCTGCCGGGGCCGCAGTATGCGCTTCACAGATCTCGCGCCGCCACACCCGATGTACCGCACGTTCTTCCAGCTGCCGAAGGTGCCGCAGGTTCCAGCGATCAATCACTGGCTGGGAACCGGCGGGGACACATCCGAGCAGGGTGCCGACAGCGCGGTGGTGCACGTCCGCGGCATTGCCGACGAAAACGGCCGCCTGATGGTGCTCGCCACGCACAACACCGACATCGCGGACGGCTGGGAGCGCGAGGGCGTGGACGCGCGATACTTCCGGCAGTTCTCGATCGACTCCTATGCCGTCGGGATCAACGTCATGCTCTACACGATGACCCACTGAGGGTTCAGCAGAGTGCTGAAAACACGCAGCAGTGAGCACTCCCTCCCAGCCTCCCCGCCTCCGCGCGCTACGGATCGCCCGCGCGCTACGGCGAGGCCTCGCCAGAGCTCGTCGACCGCGCTCGGCCCGACGAGCGGCGGCGAGCAACTCCCAAAGGAGCCCAGAACGCTGCACCTCGGGCTGCTAGACTGGTCGCCATCATGAAAATCCTGTCCTTGCTCCCGGCGCTCGGGCTCCTCGCCGCACTGGCCTGCCATCCCGGGCCGGTCGTGACGACCGACCCCAAGCTGCCGGTCGGCGGCACGATCGCCGGAATCGTGTCGTCGACGGCGAAGACCGCGGTCACCGACCGCAAAGTCACCGCCGTCAACGTGGACACGGGCGCGCGTTTCGAGGCGACGACCGGGACGAACGGCGGCTACACGATCAAGGTGCCGGAGGGCCGGTACCGGCTCGAGATCGAGCTGCTGGCCGGCGAGACCGTCGCGAAACAGCCGTCCGAGACGCGCATCACCAAGTCCGACCTGGATACGCAGCGCGACTTCGTCATCGCCGGGGCGCGTTCGGGGGGATAGTGGATGAGGGCGCGCGAAACAGGAACGTGTCAACTTCCAACTCCCAACCTCCCCGCCTCCGCGCGCAAGAATCGACACGCGCTACGGCGAGGCCTCGCCAGAGCTCGTCGTTCTGCGTTCGAGCCGACGAGCGGCGGCGGGCAACTCCCAAAACACTCTCGGGCGATCGGCTCTGAGCTCCTTGGGAGTTGGCTGAGTTGGGAGTTGTCGCCGCTGCGTTTGTTGATGAAACCGATCGGTAGCGCGGCGGCCTGCGCCGTGGCTGGAATTGTGACGATACAGACGCAATCCATGCCGCCGCCCGACTTCGAGAAGCTGCCCTTCGCACCGCGTCACGCGATCTGCTACCGGACGTCAACGCCACTGCAGATCGACGGCAGGCTGTCGGAGCGTGACTGGAGCGCGGCGCCGTGGTCCGATGCCTTCATCGACATCGACGGCACGCGGCGCCCGCCGCTCGCCACTCGCGTCAAGATGCTCTGGGACGATGAGTTCTTCTATTTCGGGGCGGACCTGGAAGAGCCGCACCTCTGGGCAACGCTCGAGACGCGCGACTCGGTCATCTTCCAGGACAACGACTTCGAAGTCTTCGTCGACCCCGACGGTGACACGCACGCCTACTTCGAGCTCGAAATCAACGCGCTGAACACCGTCTGGGATCTGCTGCTGATTCAGCCGTATCGTGATGGCGGCCCCGCCATTCACGCCTGGGACATCGCCGGGCTTCGCACGGCCGTGGATCTCCGCGGCACGATCAACCGCGCGGACGATCGGGACGAGGGCTGGTCGATCGAGATCGCGATCCCCTGGAAGATGCTGGCCGAAGCCGCACCGCGGCGTACCGGGCCGCGCGCGGGTGATCAGTGGCGCGTGAACTTCTCCCGCGTGCAGTGGCAGCTCGACATCCGGGATGGCCGGTACGCCAAGCGGCTCGATCCCAAGACCGGCAAGCCGCTGCCGGAGGACAACTGGGTCTGGAGTCCTCAGGGAGCGATCAACATGCACATGCCCGAGCGGTGGGGCGTGGTCCAGTTCTCCGACCGGCCCGCCGGCGGACCGGCGCGACCGGCGCGGCCGGCGCGGCAACGACGACCTTCGTCGAAGATCGCAACGATCGCGTCAAATGGGCGCTGCGGCGCCTCTATTACCGGCAACGCGCGTACCGATCCGCGCATGGCCGGTATGCGCACGATCTGTCGCTGTTGAACCCTGGCGACATTCGCGTCGACGGCCTCGACTTCAAGGCGAGCCTGCAAGTGACCGATTCGCTGTATGAGCTGCGAGCCGCCGGCTTCGATGGCGCGGTGGTGCACCTGCGCCAGGATGGACGCGTCTGGGTCACGCGCGCGCAGACGGACGAGAAACGGTAAGCGAGTGCAAATCATGTCACAGCGCTACGCACCCATCGAGGATTACGGCATCATCGGCGACCTCCACACCGTCGCGCTGGTGGGCAAGGACGCGTCGATCGACTTTCTCTGCCTGCCGTCCTTCGATTCCCCGTCGGTCTTCGCGGCCCTGCTCGACGCGGACCGCGGCGGCCGCTTCCAGCTCGCCCCGCAGCTCGAGGACGCGGTGAACCGGCAGCTCTATCTGCCCGACACCAACGTCCTCCTCACGCGGTTCCTGTCCGACGCCGGCGTCGCCGAGGTGTCCGACTTCATGCCGGTGGAGGATGCCGGCGTGCCGCACAATCTCGTCCGCCGCGCGAAATCGGTCCGCGGCGAGATCCGTTTCGTCATGCGCTGCGATCCGCGCTTCGACTACGCCCGCGCGACGCACACCGTCGAGCGGCGCGGCGAGACCGAAGTGCTGTTCGTCGGCCGCGCCGGCGCGCGCGAGCTGGCGCTGCGGCTGCGCTCCTCGGTCCCGATGCAGATCGCAGACGGGGCCGCCACCGCCGAGTTCACGCTCCACGCGGACGAGTCGGCGTGGTTCGTCCTCGAAGTGGTGATGGCGGACGAGCCGTCGCCCAGCGAGCGCGCCGATTACGTGAGCGACGCGTTCAAGGAAACCGTGAACTTCTGGCGCGCCTGGATCAGCCGCAGCACCTACAAGAACCGCTGGCGCGAGATCGTCAACCGGTCCGCGCTCGTCCTGAAGCTGCTCACGTCCAGGGAGCACGGATCGCTCGTCGCCGCTCCCACCTTCGGGCTGCCCGAGACCATCGGCGGCGTCCGCAACTGGGATTACCGCTATGCGTGGATCCGCGATTCGTCCTTCTCGCTCTACGGACTCATGCGGCTCGGCTACACGGACGAGGCCGCGGCGTTCATGCGCTGGATCACGTCGCTCTGCCAGGCGCTGGAGCCGGACGGCTCGCTCCAGATCATGTATGCCATCGACGGCCGGCCCGCTCCGGCCGAGGAGATCCTGCCCCATCTCGACGGCTACATGGGCTCGCGCCCCGTCCGCATCGGCAACGCCGCGAGCGCCCATCTGCAGCTCGACATCTACGGCGAGTTGATGGACTCGGTCTACCTCTACGACAAGTACGGCGCCCCACTCGGCTACGACGCGTGGCAGAACCTCGTCCGGCTGATCGACTGGGTCTGCCTGCACTGGCGGGAGAAGGACGAGAGCATCTGGGAAGTCCGCGGCGGGCGCCGTGAGTTCCTCTACTCGCGGGTGATGTGCTGGGTGGCGGTCGACCGGGCCATCCGCCTCGCGAACCGGCGCTCATTTCCGGCGCCGCTCCCGCGGTGGCACGACACCCGCGACACCATCTACCGCGATATCTTCGAGCGCTTCTGGGATCCGGGGCGCCGCGGGTTCGTCCAGCACCCGGGCGCGGGCACGTTCGACGCCGCTGCGCTGCTCATGCCGCTGGTACGCTTCGTCTCGCCGACGGACCCGCGCTGGATTTCCACGCTGGAGGGCATCGAGCGGGAGCTGGTGAGCGACTCGCTGGTCTATCGCTATCGTCTCGGCGACGCGTTCTCGGACGGCCTCACCGGCCAGGAAGGCACGTTCTCGATGTGCTCGTTCTGGTACGTGGAGTGCCTGTCGCGGATGGGCGATGTCCAGAAGGCGCGGTTCTTCTTCGAGAAGATGCTCGGTTACGCGAATCACCTGGGCCTGTACGGCGAGGAGCTGGGCCCGCGGGCCCAGCATCTCGGCAACTTCCCGCAGGCGTTCACGCACCTCGCGCTGATCAGCGCCGCGTACGACCTCGATCGGCGGCTCTCGGCTGCCGGCCACCGCAGCTGAGCAGAGTTCGGAGGTCCGGTTCCCCGCTCGTCTTTCATCGTTTGTACGCCAGGCCCAGGTAGCCGACATTGGAGTTGATACCCGGATTGCGCGCCGCTCTGCTGCCGTTCGACAGGTGCTGAAACCGGTACCCGATGACGACGCCCCAGCGTTCCGCCACGCGCACGCGCGCACCGCCGCCGGCGTGCGACGAGAAGTTCACCCGTGTGGTGTTCTCGGGCAGCGCCTGGTTGGTGGCGACGACGCCGCCGGCGATCTCGAAGAACGGCTGGACCAGGGCACGTTCGCGCAGGTTCCAGCGCAGCATCAACGGCGAGAACCCTGCACCTTCCGCGCGATCGGACTGAAAAGCCAGGAACACCGGCGCAATCTCGATCATCATCTCGAACTGTCCTCTGAGAACGCCGGGACCGTGCTCGCCGCCGATCAGGTGCCCCCAGTCGATCGCGTAGATCGCCTGTTCGCGCTCGGTACCTGGCCTCCCACCCCCACCGACGGCGCTGCCAACACCGCCCATCACCACCCACTCGCTCCGGAGGGGTGACGCTGGCTGTGCCGATGCCGGCACGACCGTGCAGCCCAGCACGATCGCGATCATCAGACTCAGCCTGCCGGCATGCTTCCGGACCCTCTGCGCAACGCTCATTCGCCCTCCGCGTCCCGCCCGTGCCAAAGTGCGCACATGCGCGCCAGACCAGATCATGCTCGAAGAAGACGGCGCGGCGCACCGACATCCCTTCACACCTCCATAACTATGCGACACTCGACCACGTAATCAGTGATGCAAATCAACGCCGACCAACTCCGCAGCATGATGCGCGAGGACGCCATCTTCCTGGTCCTGGGTGTCCTGATCCTGGTGACCGGTCTGCTGACGCTGACGCTGGTGGCCCTGCTTCGCCGGCGAGCCCGCCTGCTGCTCTGGCTCGGCGTGTTTGCGCTCCTCTACGGCTCCCGGCTGCTGATCGTCACTGAGCTTTTTCGTCTGTCCTTCGACGTTCCAGAGGCCACCTGGGAATACCTGGCTGCAGCAGCCTGGTACTGCGTTCCAATTCCGTTCGTGCTGTTTGCGCGGGCCATCATGCCGGCGTGGCGCCGGTTCTGGACCCTCGGCGCGCTCGGGTTGTCGGCGTTCGCGGTCTATGGCATCGCATCCGATGCGTTCCTCGACCGGCCGTTCTCTGCGCGTACGCCGAACAATGTCATCGCGATCGCGTTCTTCCTCGCTCTGCTCGGCTGGATCTTTCGTCCCGGCCTGACGCCCTCGCGCGAGCTGCGCACGCTGCGCATCGGCGCGCTCGCCGTCTCCCTGACGGCGCTGGCCGACAACCTGCGCGGGCTCAAGGTGCTGAGGTTTTCAGGTCCCGACCTGGAGCCGTTCGGCTTTACCGTGCTCATCGCGTGCCTTGCCACGGTCGCGGTGTGGCGTGTCCTCAACGACGCGCGAGCGTCTGGTCGTCATGGATCAGGAGCTCAGCGTCGCGCGGCAGATTCAGTCCTCGATCCTTCCGCAGGTCATGCCCCGGGTGACCGGCGTGTCGGTCGCGGCGCGATATCGTCCGATGACTTCGGTGGCCGGCGACTTCTACGATTTCGCGGAGATGGACGACGATCGCATCGGCATCCTTATCGCGGATGTCTCGGGCCACGGTGTTCCCGCCGCCCTGATAGCCTCCATGGTCAAGGTGGCGTTCGCCGCCGAACGGCAGCACGCAGACAGTCCGGCGGCGGTTCTGGCGGGCATGAACGAGACGCTGTGCGGGCGGCTGGCCGGCCGGTACGTCACGGCGGCGTACCTGTTCGTCGACGTACAGTCTCGCGTGATTCGCTACGGCGCGGCCGGACATCCGCCGATGCTGCGCCTCGCCCGCACCGACCGCAAAGTCGACGAAGTCGAACGGAACGGGCTCCTGCTTGGCTTCATCGAGGACCCCGGTTACGAGGAGATAGAACTGCCGCTCGGCGACAATGACCGGTTTCTGCTTTACACGGATGGCCTGATCGAGGCGGCGAATGCCGACGAAGACCTCTTCGGGCTCGAGCGGCTCGAGGAGTCTTTTGCCGCCGCGGCCGGACTACCGGCAGATGCCGCGGCCAATGCGCTGTTGTCGGCCGTCGACGCGTGGTCGGGGCGCGCGCCTGGCGACGATCTCACGCTCGTGGTCGTGGACTGGACGGCTGCGACACCTGCCGCCGTTTGAGTGAGGGGTGCGCAGCAGGAGATCGCGAATGCGCCTGTCCTCAGCGGCCGGCGGATGCGCAAGCCGCGCCCGCCACACGGACGCGTCGGCCCACTCCATGTGCTGCAGTACTTCACGCAGCGCGTCGAGCGTGAAGGCACGACCTCGCCAGTGTCGCTAGGCCATGAGTGGCAGGATGGGGACGACCTTCCACCGCATGTAGGCAACGAACAAGGTCAGCGCCAGCAGAACCGCCGTAATAAGGGCGGAGCTCGTCTCGCCGCGCATAAGGTGAAAGCCGGTGGCACTGATCATCACAGTCGCCAACCCGGCTGCGGCCCAGGGCACCAGCCAGGGCGATCTGCGCGTGAGCCCTGGCACGGTGAGGCCGATCGCGGCCAGAACCTCGGCCACACCTATGAAGAGGCGCAGGCCAGGCGCGATCGACGCATTCAACTGAACCACCAGGTTTGCGGGCGGGAAGAGAAACATCCAGCCGTGCGCGAGAAACGCCAGAGCCAGCAGGATCTGAAGCAGCCATAAGATGAGGTTCAGCACTGTTCCCTCCTCCGGGATTCCGTCTGCAGCCTCCGCCGCCGGTCGCATCCCCCATTGTTGATCCAGGAGACTGCCGCCGTGCGAAGATGACCGTCATGCTCGCACTCATCCTTTCGTTGCTGATCGGGATCATCGCCGGCCTCCGGGCGATGACCGCACCCGCGGCGGTGAGCTGGGCCGCGCACCTCGGCTGGCTGAAACTGGCCGCGACCGGACTGGCTTTCATGGGCTACGCCTATGCGCCGTGGATCTTCACGGCGCTGGCGCTGGTCGAGCTCGTGACCGATCAACTGCCGTCCACCCCAAGCCGCACCGTGCCGGTGCAATTCGGTGCGCGCCTTGTCTCGGGGGCGCTGTGCGGTGCGGGCATCGGCGCGGGCAATGGCGCGCTCGTCGCCGGGCTGATTGCCGGAGTCGTTGGCGCGATCATCGGCACGCTGGGCGGCCGGGCAGTTCGCGCGCGGCTGGCGGCGGCATTCGGCAGCGACCGCCCGGCGGCGCTGATCGAGGACGCCATCGCAATCGGCGGCGCGGTTCTCATCGTGGTGGCGCTGCCGTGACGCGGTTCGACGCCATCATCATCGGCGCTGGCCAGGCCGGGCCGCCGCTTGCCGGACGGCTGACGAAGGCCGGAATGAACGTCGCGCTGATCGAGCGCAAGCTGTTCGGCGGCACCTGCGTGAACACCGGGTGCATACCGACCAAGACGCTCGTCGCGAGCGCCTACGCGGCGCATCTCGCGCGGAGATCGGCTGATTACGGCATCGTCCTGCCCGGTGCGATCCAGGTCGACATGCCGAAAGTCAAAGCACGCGCGGATGCGGTGTCAGCCAATGCCCGTTCGGGTGTCGAGCGTTGGCTGCGGAACATGGAGGGGTGTACGGTCTTTCGCGGTCACGTCCGATTCGAGGCGCCAACCATCGTCCGCGTCGAGCAGGAGCAGCTGACGGCGCCGCGCATCTTCATCAACGTCGGCGGCCGCGCGCTGGTCCCCGACATGCCAGGCATCGCCGACATCGCTGTCCTGACGAACGCGACAATCCTGGCGCTCGACCGCGTCCCACGGCATCTCGTGGTCGTCGGCGGCAGCTACGTCGGCCTCGAGTTCGCGCAGATGTACCGGCGGTTCGGCGCCGGCGTCACCGTAATCGAAAGGGCACCGCGCCTGGTTGCCCGCGAGGACGAAGATGTCTCCGTCGAGATTCGACGGATCCTGGAAATCGAAGGCATCGCCGTCCGCACGGACGCGACGTGCATCGGCTTCGCGCGGCACGGGCAGGATATCGGCGTGTCAGTCGACTGCACGCACGGCCCACCCGATGTTACAGGCTCCGATGTGCTCATGGCTGTCGGCCGCATTCCGAACACCGAGGACCTCGGCCTGGACAAGGCTGGTGTGGCGACCGACCCTCGCGGCTACATCATCGTGCACGAGGACCTGACGACCAACGTACCGGGAATCTGGGCGCTCGGCGACTGCAACGGGCGCGGCGCGTTCACCCACACCGCCTACAACGACTTCGAGATCGTCGCGGCCAATCTCCTCGACGGCGAACATCGCGAAGTGCGGGAGCGTGTGCCCGCGTACGCCCTGTACATCGATCCGCCGCTGGGACGGGTGGGGCTCACCGAGGCCGAGGCCCGGGCGAGCGGCCGGCCACTGCTGATCGGCAAGCGCCCGATGAGCCGTGTCGGGCGGGCGGTTGAGAAGGGAGAAACGCACGGCTTCATGAAAGTCGTCGTGGATGCGGAAACAAAGATGATTCTCGGCGCCGCGATTCTCGGCACCGGCGGCGACGAGGCCATTCACGGCGTGCTCGATATCGTCAACGCGCGTGTTCCGTACGACGTGCTTCAGCGCGCCGTGCCGATTCACCCGACCGTCTCCGAGCTCATCCCCACGGTGCTGGGCGAGATGCAGCCGGCTGGTTGACGCCTGGCACGTCCCCGCGGGGATCCGTGGCAGAATCGGCGAAGTTGTCGACTGGAGAGAATGAGCGTACCAGCGAAGACGGCACGAGTTGGCGCTTCGCGCTGCACGACGGCACGACGTCACGAAGGCACGAAGGATCTCTTGAAACCTTTACGTCGTCGTGCCGTCGTGCCGTGGTGCCTTCGTGCGGCGCGGTAGCGCGGCGGTCAGCCGATTGTCATTCAGCATGTTGCCAGCCACCTTGGACGAAGCCGATGGCGAACTTTGAAGAAGTCGTGATCCTCGGCGCCGCGCGCACGCCGGTGGGGCGGATAGCGGGAGCGCTCGCCGACGTGCCGGCGGTGCGACTGGGCGCGGCTGCCGTCGCCGCGGCGATCGAGCGGGCCGGCCTCACGGATCCGGCGGAGATCGACGAAGTCTTCATGGGCAACGTCGTCTCCGCGGGCCTCGGGCAGAACATCGCGCGGCAGTGCGCGATTCGAGGCGGCGTGCCGGAGTCGGTCGGCGCCAGCACGATCAACAAGGTCTGTGGCGCGAGCCTCAAGACGGTCATGCTCGCCGCGCAGGCGATCCGCGCCGGGGACGGCGATCTCTTCGTGTGCGGCGGCGTCGAGAGCATGAGCCGCGCGCCGCACCTCGTGGACGGCCGCGCGCATCAGCTGCGCTACGGCCACTCCACCCTCCGCGACGCGCTCATCGTCGATGGACTCTGGTGCGCGTTCGAGGACTGGTCGATGGGACTGGCGGCCGAGTTCATCGCTGACGAGTTCGATGTCACGCGGGAGGCGATGGATCGCTACGCCCTCTGCAGCCACCAGAAAGCCGTCGCGGCACAGGACGCCGGCAGGTTCCGCCGCGAGATCGTGGCGATCGACGCCCCCGCGCGCAAGGGCGGGACCGTCCGAATCAGCGAAGACGAGCCGCCGCGTCGGGACACGTCGCTGGAAGCACTCGCGCGGCTGGCGCCGGCGTTCAGACCGGAAGGCCGCGTGACCGCGGGGAACGCGCCCGGCCTCAACGACGCGGCCGCGGCCGTCGTGGTGGCCAGCCGGCGCAAGGCTGACGCCATCGGCACGCCTCCGCTCGCGCGCGTGGCCGGGTACGCGCAGGTGGCCATGCCACCGAAGCACATCTTCGCGACGCCGGCCGAAGCGATCCGGAAGCTGCTGATCCGCGTGGGATGGCCGCTTCAGACCGTCGATCTGATCGAGCTGAACGAAGCGTTCGCCGCACAGGTGCTGGCGAACGGTCAGGCCTTGCGCGCGGAAGGCTGGGAGTGGGACAAGGTCAACGTCAACGGCGGCGCGATCGCGCTCGGCCATCCCCTGGGCGCCACGGGCGCCCGCATGCTGACGACGCTGCTCTACGCGCTGGAGGATCGCGGCCTGAAACGCGGAGTGGTGTCGCTCTGCCTCGGAGGCGGCGAGGCCGTCGCGCTCGCGGTCGAGCGGTTCTGACCGCAGAGCGCACTGCCGCTGGTAGGCCGCACGCGGCTGCGAAACGGAGCGGGGCACGGGGCCCCCGCGAGCGACGGCGATAGGGGGTCGGCGGGGCGAAGCCCCCCGGATTAGTTGGATGAACGCCTCGCGCAACACGGACTTCCTGATAATCGGCGCCGGTCCGTTCGGCCTGTCAATGGCCGCGCGCGCCCGGCATCTGGGCATCGGCCACCTGATTGTGGGCGAACCGATGCACTTCTGGCACGCGCACATGCCCGACGGCATGTACCTGCGTTCGGAGTGCGACTGGCACCTCGATCCGCAGGCGGTGGACACGATCGAAGCGTTCCTCCGCACGCGGCAGCTGACCACCGCAGACGCCACGCCGCTGTCGCGCGATCTGTATCTGCAATACGCGCGCTGGTTCCAGGCGCGCCAGCAGATCGACCCGCTGCCGGTCTTCGTCGAACGGCTCGACAGCGGTGGCGGCGGCCGCCGGTTCCGCGCGACGCTTGCCGGCGGCGGCGCGATCGATGCCGACAACGTCCTGCTTGCGCTCGGCTTCGCGCCATTCAAACACGTGCCGGACGATCTCGCGCGGGTGCTGCCTGCCGATCGCGTGGAGCACACCTGCGACTACGTCGATTTCAGCGACATCCGCGACCGGCGCTGTCTGATCGTCGGCGGCAGGCAGAGCGCCTTCGAATGGGCGGCGCTGATGTGCGAGGCCGGCGCGGCCGCCGTGCACGTCTCGCATCGTCATGACTCTCCGGCGTTCGTGCGGTCCGACTGGTCGTGGGTGGATCCGCTCGTCGAGCGGCTGGTCGACGAGCCTGGCTGGTACCAGCGCCTCAGTCAGGCCGAGAAGGACGGCCTGAGCCGGCGGTTGTGGGCCGAAGGCCGTCTCAAGCTGGAGCCGTGGCTGGCGCCGCGCGTGCACCGGCAGCCTGTCAGCATCCGGGCGAACACGCGGGTCACTGCCTGCATGGAATCAGGGCCGGCCTTCGTCGTCACGCTCGACGGGGCGGATGGTCCCTGCGTCCTCGAGATCGATCGGATCGTTCTGGCGACCGGCTACAAGGTCGATGTCGCGCGCGTCCCGCTCCTCGCTCAGGGCAACCTGCTGCCACGGCTGCAGACGGACAATGGCTTCCCGCTGCTCGACGAGCATCTGCAGAGCAACATCCCCGGCCTGTTCATGACCAGCATGCTGGCAGTTCGCGACTTCGGCCCGTTCCTGGCGTTCACCGGATCGGTCCGCGCGTCGGCGAAGCTCGTGGGAGAGGCGCTCGGCCAGCCGGCGTGACCGGGTCGTGGCGGCCGTTCAACGGTTCGATAAAGGCACGCCGATACGCCGCAGGATGTCCTGGAAGCGGGCATCCGAGCGCAGGCTCAGAAACGGCGGCTCGACGTTCAGGAGGACGAGGTACGGCTGGCGTTCCTCGATTGCCTTGTCGAGGTGTTCGACGACCCGATCGCGCATGCCGAGTCCGGCATAGACGAGAGCCATGTAGTACGCGGACACGTACTCCCGCGTTCCACGCGTCCGCAGCTCCTCGAGCACCGCGTGGGCGTCGGCGGTGCGACCGGTCAGCCCATAGGCGTTTCCCAGCGTGGCGAGCGCGCGCGTGTTCCGATTCGACATCTTGACTGCCCGTTCGATCTCGGCGATGGCGTCTTCGTACTTGCCCTCCCGCACGCGAACCTGGCCGATCCACAGATGGGCCCAGAAAAACCGCGAATCCAGGTCGAGCGCCGTGCGAAACGAACGGACGGCTTCCTCGTGCTTCCCGGCGAAATACAGCGGGTAGCCGACGTCGGCGGCGCGAAACGCCGACAGCGGATCGAGGTTGCGGGCCAGCTTGCGCTCCTCGAGTGCGCCGTCGAATCGCCCGAGCGAGTGGAGGTAGGCGCCGTAGCGTTCGTGGGCCGGCGCGCTGCTGGGGTTGAGCGCGATGGCCTTCTCGTAGTGGCGCGCGGCCTCGGGCCAGTTCCAGTCGTAGTTCAGCGCCGTAGTGCCCAGCGCGACGTACGCATCCGAAACCGTATCGTCGATCGCCAGCGACGCGAGTGCGGCGGCTCTGGCCTTGGGAAAATACTCCCGCGGCTCGAGGCCTCCCCCCATGTAGTACGTCGCGTACGAGAGCGCAAGCCTCGCATGGGCAGCGGCGTAGCCGGGATCCAATCGGACCGCCTGCTCGAGGGACTCGATGCTCTTTCGCTGACCTTCGTCGGTCTGCTGGCCGGCGTACTGCACGCCCCTCAGGTACGCGTCGTACGCCGCCTGATTCACGTCGTTGACGCTCGCCAGGCGCGTGACGTCCTGGGGCGTGAGCGTGACTTTGATCTCGCGCGCAACCGCCCGTGCCACGTCCTTCTGCAGCGCCAGGACGCTGCGCAATGTTCCCTCGTAGCTGTCCGACCAGAGGTGCCGGTCGGTGGCCCCGTCGATCAGCTTTACGCTGATCCGGACCTGATTGCCCTCCTGGAGCACCGAGCCCTCGATCACGCCGTCAACGGCCAACTCGCTCGCGATCTGCGTCATCGGCTTTCGCGCCCGCTTGTAGGGCATGACCGACGTCCGTGAGATCACCTTGAGCGCGGTGATGCGCGCCAGCTCGTTGATCAAGGCGTCGGTCATGCCGTCGGCGAAGTACTCCTGACTGTCGGCTCCCGACAGGTTCTCGAGCGGCAGGACGGCAAGCGATTGGATCGGCGAGGCCGCCCGCGTGCCAACCAGCCGGTTTCGCGCATCGCCGAGGTTGAGGCCGATCGCTCCGGCAATGAGCAGGACCACGGCGCCAATCGCCAGTGCGGCCGCGCGCCGGAACAGGCGATTGACGGGCGGCACGGCGACCGGCGGCTGGGCCAGTCTTTCGAGATCCGCGATGAGGTCCGCCGCCGACTGATAGCGGCGGTCCGGATCCTTTTCCAGGCAGGTGAAGACGATTCTCTCGAGCGCTGGCGAGGCGTCGAGCGGGCGTGGGACATCCCGAAGCACCGAGCTCAGCACGTCGGCGGTGGACGCGCCGGCGAACGCGCGCCGGCCCGAGAGCAGTTCGTACACGACGGCGCCAAAGCTGAAGATATCGCTTCGGGCATCGACGGTCTTGCCTTGCGCCTGCTCCGGCGACATGTACGCCGCGGTCCCCAGGACGAGGCCGTCGACCGTTTGTGTCTCGTCCGCTCGAGCCGTCATCAGTTTCGCGATCCCGAAGTCGAGCAGCTTGGCATTCGGCGCGTCGGGCCGTCCCTCGAACGGAGCGGTCGGTCCGGTCGCGAGGACCTGGGAGGACGTCCGTGTGATCAATACATTCGCCGGCTTCAGGTCACGATGGAGAATGCCGCGCCCATGCGCGGCCTGAAGCGCGCCGGCGATCTGGAGGGCGAGGCGAATGCTGTCGCTCTCGGGCAGCGGGCCACGAAGCGGCGTGCCCTCGACGTACTCGAGCACCAGGTAGTCGGGGCCGACGTCGAAGATCTGACAGATATTGGGATGACTCAGCGCGGCGACCGCGCGCGCTTCCTGCTGGAAACGGCGCACACGATCGGGATCCGCGGCGAAGACGTCCGGCAGGACCTTGAGTGCCACGTCACGATCCAGCCGCGTGTCGCGCGCCCGATAGACCTCGCCCATGCCGCCGGCGCCGAGCGGAGCCACGATTTCATAGGGACCGAGACGCGAGCCCGCTGCCAGGGACATGGAGGCTGAGCGATCGGATTATATGCACTGCAAGACCTGATACAGCGGGAGGCTGTTACGCGAAGCCGTGAGAGACGGGTCAGATTCCTGCAATTCGACATTATGGGCGATGCCTTGAAGATAGCAGATTCGCGACTCCCGTCCTTCAGGCGGAAGGTCCGCCCCGACTTCGTGGCCCCGCGGCGTGCGATAGTACGGGTGCGAGGAGGACGTCCGTATGCGCGGGCTTGCAGGGATCGTGTTCGCGATTGCGGTAGTAACGTCGGGCACCGCGGTGCCCGGAACGCAGGAGGCGGCGCCGCTCCAGGCGGGCCTGGCCGAGATCGAGATCACGCCGCCGCCCGGCTACCGGATGGACGGCTATTTCACGGAGCGGCTGAACACCGGGCTGAAAGATCCGCTGAAGGCCAAGGCGCTGGTCTTTCAGCAGGGGGACACGAAAATCGCGCTGGTCGTGTGCGACGTGATCAGCGTGCCGCAGTCCCTGACCAGCGAGGTCCGCGCGCTGGCCGCGTCGCGGACCGGCATCCCCGCCACCCACATCGCGATTACCGCCACGCACACCCACACCGGACCGCTCTTCTCCGGCGAACGGGCGCGGGTATTCAGCGAACAGGCGGCGGCGAAGCACGGCACCGATCCGCTCGCCGCCGTGAAGTACCCCGAGATGCTCCGCGACCGGCTGGTCGAGGTCATCGTCTCGGCCAACGCCGGCGTATCTCCTGCGGCGCTGGAGTTCGTGCTCGCGTCCGAGGACCGCGTGTCGTTCAACCGCCGCTTCCACATGAAGGACGGCCCGGTCCGCTTCAACCCCGGCGTGCAGAATCCCGAGATCGTGCGGGCTGCCGGCCCGATCGACCCCGAGCTGCCCTTCGTGCTGATCACGAAGAACAAGCAGCCCGTCGGCTCGCTGACGGTGTTCGCGCTGCACCTCGACACCGTCGGCGGCACGGAATACTCGGCCGACTATCCCGGTCACCTCGCACACGAGCTGCGCCGCGAATTCGGCGAGTCGTTCATCTCGGTCTTCGGCACCGGCACGTGCGGCGACATCAACCACATCGACGTCAGCGGCGAGCGGCGCTACCACGCCCGCCTGATCGGCCAGCAGCTCGCCGTCTCGGTGCTGTCGGCCCGGTACGAGACAGCCACTGGCCGCGCCATCTCTGGCAGCGGCCGCCGGACGGCTCGCACTGCCCTTACGCAAGGTGTCCGACGCCCAGGTTGCCTCGGCGCGCGCGAACATGCCAAAGATCGGCACCAACGAGCTGCCATTCCTGACCCAGGTCGAGATCGTCTCGACGCTGGACCTGTCGAGACGCGGGCCGACCCTCGACGCCGAAGTGCAGGTGCTCCGCCTGCATCAGGACCTGGCCATCGTGCTGCTGCCGGGAGAAGTGTTCGTCGATCTCGGGCTCGCCATCAAGCAGGCGTCGCCGTTCAAGCACACGCTGGTCATCGAGCTCGCCAACGACAACCCCGCCTATATCCCGACCGAGAAGGCGTTCAAGGAAGGGAGCTACGAAACGGTCAACTCGCGGATCGCTCCCGGCGGCGGCGAGCGGCTCGTGGCGGAGGCGGTCCGGCTGCTGAAGACGCTGGCCCAGCGGTGATCTCTCAGCGTTCGACGCCCCCGAGCGACTCGATAGCACCACCCGCCCAACACATGTAGAATGCCGCCGGGTCATTCCCCCGATCCGGCCTCGTGAAGCGCGCCGCAAGGCGCGCCCGCCGGAGCGGAGCGGGCAAAGGGGGCCCGCGAGCGACGGCGGCGGTCCGGGGACAACGTCCCGAATAAATTGCCATGGAAGGAGATAGCACTCTCATGTCACCGACGCACATGGATCGTCGATCCTGGGTTGGCAGCGTCCTCGGCGCCGGCGCGCTGTACGGTCTCGATGGCGGATTCACGGTGCAGCCGACGGCCGCAGCTCAGGTCGGTCCGAAAGACAAGATCAAAGTCACGAAGATCGAAACGTTCGTGCTGACGAACTCCTGGGTCTTCGTCAAGATCTCGACCGACGCCGGCATCGTCGGCTGGGGGGAGATGCTCAAAGACGATGCGAAGGCGTGCGCCGCCGGGGCCATGGAGGTCGGTGACTATCTGATCGGCCAGGACCCCAGCCGCGTCGTCCATCACTGGCAGGCGATCCATCGCGGCGCGTTCTACAAGGGTGGTCCGATCAAGACCGCGATTTCGAGCGGCATCGACATGGCCCTGTGGGACATCAAGGGCAAGATGTACGGGGTGCCGGTCTACGAGCTCCTCGGCGGTCCAACCCGGGATCGCATCCGCGTCTACGGCCGGCCCAATCCGCAGAACGGCGTCAACGCCATGAAGACGCAGCTGCGCGCGTTCGGACGTGGACCCATCAAGTACGTCGAGGGCCAGAAGTACGTGGACGGCTGCGTCGAGTTCTTCAAGGAGCTGCGCAAGAAACAGGGCCCGGACGTGGATATCGGCGTCGAGTTCCACGGCGAGGTGCAGCCGCCGACCGCGATGCTGCTGATGAAGGCGCTGGAGCCGTACAACCCATGGTTCTACGAAGAGATCGTGCAGCCGCAGAACGTGGACATCATGGCCGAGCTCGCCCGCAAGACGCACATCCCGATCGCGACCGGCGAGCGAATCTTCACGAAGTGGGGCTTCAAGGAGATCCTCGAGAAGCGCGCCGCGACCATCCTGCAGCCTGATGTCTGCTACGCCGGCGGCATCACCGAGCTGAAGATCATCGCCGGGATGGCCGAGGCGTATTACACGCCGCTCGCTCCCCATAATCCGCAGGGCCCGTGCTCGCTCGCCGCCAGCATGCAGGTCGCGGCGGCGATTCCCAACTTCCTCATTCAGGAGCGCGGCGACAACGAATACACCGATCTCCTGGCAAAGCCGCTGCCGCCGATCAAGGACGGACACCGGCCGCTGCTGACCGAGCCTGGTCTGGGCATCACGATCGACGAAGCCAAGCTCAAGGCGCAGGTCGGTGAGCCGCGATCCTACCTGCCTCGCTACGATCCTGACGATGGGTCGGTCGTGGACTGGTAGCGCGGGGTGGAGTCGGCCGAGGCGCTGGCAGTGACCTCTCAGCGCTCGACGTTCTTGAGGTACGCAATCAGGTCGGCCAGTTCCTGCGACGACATCGCCTGATCCAGTCCCGCCGGCATGAGCGACGAGGGGGCCGCCTTCATCGACTCGACATCCGATCGAAGAATCGTCTGTGCCTGGGCGGCGGCGTCGCGCAGCGTCAGGCTGTTGGGCGCCTCTGATTCGACGCGTCCGACGATCGTCCGCCCGTCGCGCGTCTGCACCGTGAATGCCTCGTAGCCCGGCGTGATCTCGTAGTCGGGGACGACGATGTGCAGCAGCAGGGCGTCCGCTGGCTGGTTGCGGATGCCGCTGAGATCCGGGCCCAGGCGGCCGCCCGAACCGTTGAACGTGTGACAGGACGCGCAGTATTTCGTAAAGGCCGCTTCCCCGCCGGCCGGATTGCCGGTGAGCGCGAGCACGTCCTGCTGCTTACGCTCGTAGACCTGCATGGCGCTGCCGGTATCGGTCGCGGCGAACAGCGACTCGGCTCGCTGCCGAATCGACGGATTGCGATGCGCGGTCAGACGCCGCCAGCGCGACGCGCCCAGCGCGGACGCGCCGATGTCACGCCGCGCCACGGCATCGAGCAGAACCGGCACGAGGCGGTCCTCGGCGAGCAACGTCGCGAGCACGGCGTCGCGGACTTGCGGCGTGTACGCCTGCCAGCGCGCCGGCGCCACCAGGCTGATCGCGGCGGCGGGATCGCGCAACTGACCCAGCGCGCGAACCGCGGCCAACTGGATGGCGGCCTGCCGCTGTGGCTCCAGCAGCCGGAGCAATGTGGCGCCAGACACCGGCCACTCGCCCTGACCCAGCAGCTCGATCGCGGTTAGCCGCTGCTCGGGCGGGGCGCCCTCGCGCAGCGCCAGCTCCGCGGCCCGAGTCATCTGCGTGGCCAATCGCTCGCGAGCGAGCCGGCCTGGCGCCGTGTCGTCTGACACCAGCGTCATCAGCGCGGATTTCGTGTCGGACGCCATGCCGCGCGCCCGCAGGCCCGCCGCGACTCCAGCGAGGGCCGCTGGCTGCCAGGTCGATTCCACGCCCGGATCGGCGATCTCGGTCACGAGCGCCAGGCACCGCTCGGCGGATTCCGTCGTGCCGAACAGCCGTCCGAGATCCTGCATGACGGCTGCGCGAACCGCCGCCGACGCCGGCGGCCCCTTCACGAACGCGTCGAGAAACGCACCGGTGCGATCGCGCAGGCTGCTGAAGACCGCCGCACGGACCCAGCGATCGGTGCCGTCACGGCGGGCGATGGCCGCCAGCGCGTCGGTGATGCGCGGGTCGTTCGCGGCGCCGAGCGCGAGCGCGACGTGCAGCCGCACGCGCGCATCGCCATCGTCTGCCAGCCGGATTACGGCGTCGATCAACTGAAGAGAACCCGGAATCCGCCGCTCTGCCAGTCGCAGCGCGTTTTCGCGGACGCTTGCCAGCGGATCGCGCAGGCCGCGCATGACGTCCTCGTCCTCGAGGACTCCGAGGACATCCATCGTCCAGAGCGCATGCAGCCGTCCGAGCTCGCCTCCAGCCGCGGCCAGTGCTCGCAGCCGTGGCGCCGCGGACTGTTCGCGACGCTCGATGAGCCGCCGCTGCGCGGTCTCGCGCCTCCACGCGTTGGGATGCTCGAGATTCGACACGAGCGCCGAAACCGGGGCGCCGGCGATGTTCACCACGGTTCGAGCCGGCGGCCGATTCGCCGCGGCGACGCGGTAGATCCGTCCGCGAGACGCGCCCGCGGTGAAGTCGAAGAGGCGCCGGCTCGGCTCGGGGATATACGCCGGGTGGTCGATATCCTTCCGGTACATGTCGACGATATAGAGCGCGCCGTCCGGACCGTTCCCGGCGAACACGGGGCGGAACCAGGTGTCGCGCGACGCAAGGAATTCGACTCCGTCACGCGCGGGCCGCGATCGGAAAGTCACACCGTCCGGCTCGCGCACCTGGCGCTGGACGAGGTTCTGCGCGGACTCGGCGACGAACACGCTGCCGCGGTGTCCCTCGGGCAACGCGTCGCCGCGATGGATGTGCACGCCGCTGGCCGATGTGAACGTGCCCCGGTGCGGCGTGTTCATGAGCTGGGGATGGAACGATGCGGTGGTCAGATCGCGGCTCAGCGGCCAGACGATCGCCTGCGCCCCGGTCGTCGATACTTCGTGCACCGTATCGGAGAACGCCAGATTCGGGTTGCGTCTCAGCTGGTGCGGCTCGAGGACGACGTGCCACACAGGGTTGCGGTTCGCGCAGATGAAGCGCCGTCCCTGATCGTCGAACGTGAGGCCGTACTGCCCCTGCCCTCCGGCGAGCTCGAACTCGCCGGTTCGCGGGTTGTAGCGCGAGTCGCTCGACGTGAACTCCACCGGCGGACGAACGGGATGAGCGGGCGACGTGACGTGGCCGCCGTTCAGGCCGCCGGTGAGATAAATCCAGCCGTCTGGCCCGAGCGTCGGATGGCTGAACCGGATCTGCGCGGTGCGGTTCGTATTGAAGCCGGTCAGCACGACGCGGCGTTCGTCGGCAATCCCGTCGCCAGTGGTGTCCTTCAAGTAAAGGAGGTCCGGCGCCATGGTCACGAACAGCCCGCCGTCCCACGGCGTCACACCGTTCGGGTAGGTCAGGCCGGTGGCGAAATCGGTCCGCGCGTCATAGCGCCCGTCGCCGTCGGTGTCGGTCAGGAGAGCGATGACGCCTTTGGGCGCGGCCGGGGAGGCGCCTTCGAGCGGATCCGGATAGCCGCGGTTCTCGGCGACGTACATCCGGCCACGGTCGTCGAAGGCGATGGCGACTGGACTCTGGACGAGCGGTTCCGCGGCGACCAGGTCGATGCGGTAGCCGGGCTCGATGACGAAGCTCGCGAGCGCCTCGGCGACCGACAGCGCGGGCCGGACCTTATCCCCCTGAGCGGCCGCCGTGGGAGACGCCGCTCGGGAGATCGATGACGAGCCGCCGATCGCCGTCAGGGTCCCACCGAATACAGCACACCACGCGGCGAACCTGGCGAACGTCATGCCGAGGATGTTACAGGGTCAGTCGGCCGCGCGGACCGGCCGAACGGATCGGGCCACTTCGTCAGCGGCTGAAACACGACGCGCGCCGTGGGGAGAAATCGTCGGTCGCGAGTCACCGCCGGCCGGTCAATTGCCGCGCCGAGCGCTCGCCCGAGTCGGTCATCTCCCAGAGACCGGTCGCTCCGGAGCGATCGCTTGCGAACACGATGGTGCCGTCCACGGAACTGGCCGGATTGAAATCATCGCGCGCATGCGTCGTCAGATGGCCGCCGCGTGTCAGTGGCCGGATGTAAATCCAGATGTCGGCATTGCCGGACTCCGTCGACGTGTACAACATGCGGCCATCCGGCATCCACGCGAGGCTCTCCAGTTCGGACAGCTCACCGGCATCCCATGCCACCTGTCGAGCGCGCGACAGGTCGAACAGCGGGGCCAGCCACAGGCTGCGGGCAACGTCCACGCGTACGGCCGCAAGCTGCTGTCCGTCGCTGGTCAGTCCCGCAATCATGTAGTCGCTGATGTCCGTCGTCAGCGGCCGCATCGCACCGGAATCGAGCGCGATCCGCCACAATCGCTGCGGCGCCGACGCCGCCTCACGCGCCGCCACGACGACACTGCGTCCGTCGGGGAGCCACGCCATCCCGTCGACCGTATGCAGCTGCTGTTTCGCGATCACGCGCTCGCGCCCGTCCTCGACGTCGACGATTACCAGGTCCTTGAAGCCCGGTTCGTGTGAGCTCGATGTCCACGCCGCCAGCCGCCGGCCGTCCGGCGACCATGCCGGCCGCATCTGCAGGAACGTCATCGGAGGCGTGCGCCTGGAAACGACCCGCGACGACTGCCCGGCGGCGTCGTAGAGGAGGAGAGCGGCTCTCACGGATCGCCATCGAGGTGGTCGTGATGCAGGCGAAGCGCGTGCCTGCGGATCGAATGCCGGCAGATCCTGGACATCGCGCAGGAGCTCGGGACGGCCGCCGCCGCGGGGGACGCGATAGATTCCGACGGCGGCGAGATCCGGGCGGAACCATGTGTAGTAGATCGACCCGTCGGGCGCAGACTCGATACCGCCGCCTCGGCGATACGTGCCGACAGCCGGTTCCACCAGCTGGATCAGCTTCCCCGAATCGAGATCTTTCGCCCACAGGCTCTCGCGGGCGCCCGTGATCATCGCGTAGACAACCGACCGGCCGTCTCCAGAGATCGTCGCGCGCACGACGTTGCCGACGTTGGTGACTCGTGTCAGCGAAGAGACTGGCGCGGTCGTCGGGTGCTTCAAGGCCGAACGGTCAAACGTCCACCATGATGCGCCCGCAACGAGCAGCCCTGTTCCAAGCACTGCGATCATCCAGGCGCCCCGTCTACGCGGCCATGGCCTGCCGAGCGGATCGCGCTGCCCCTGCCACCACCGCCCTCGTCTCGATGCCAGGGAGGAGAGCCGACGGCGGCGACGCGAACTGTTCCTGCGGCTCTCGATCGGCCGGCGGGTCGTGGAGCATACGAACGGATCCCACGAACCGGTAACCACGCCGCGGAACGGTCTCGATGAACGAGCATTTCCCGTCCCCGTTGCTGAGCACTTTCCTCAGTGTGTAGATGTTCTGGCTGAGGTTCCCTTCTTCGACCGCAGTGTCAGGCCAGACCTGCCTCATCAGATCCGACTTCTCCACGATGTGGCCGCGACGGTCGATGAGCGTGAGGAGGATCTCGGTGGCCTTCGGCGTCAGGGGCACCGTGACATTGCCGCGGCGCAGCACGCGTTCGTCCCGATCGAGTTGAAACTCGCCGAACTCGTAGATGACGGGGGACGAGCCATGCCTGGTCTCGCTTCCGGGAAGGCGGGAATCGTAGCACGCCCGCAGCGTTCTGCCGGGTTTGAGATCTTTTTGAGAGAAGTTCCAGAACTCTCTAAAGACGTCAGTTCGCAGCCGTCCCTATCATCGGCGTCGCGATTCGGGGCCGGCCGGCAGGCTGCCTCGACCGTTTTCCACCTCAACCAGTAAGTGATTGGCGAGGGGCTGCCGGCGCATGGCTCGGCCCGTCAGGGCCGGTCGGACACCTCGAGGGAGGACTCAATGAAGAATCAGGTCGCGGGCGGTATCGGGCTTGGCCTTGTGCTGTTGTTGCTGTGCCCGAGCGCGTCCAGCGCGGACGCGGTGATCACCTGGAGTGAGAATGCGGCGAAGGCCGCGAAGGCCGCGTGTCTCATCGCGAGCGGCAACGGTCTTGTCGAATCCCGGATGTACACGATGATGCACGCCGCCGTCCACGACGCGATCAATGCGATCGACCGGCGGTCGCGTCCGTACGCCTACGATGCAACGGCCGATGGACCCGCGTCGATTGACGCCGCGGCCGCCGCGGCGGCGCGGGACGTGCTCGTGGCGGTCATCGCCACGTTGCCGGAATCGGCGCCATGCGTGGCCGCCGGGATCGCCGACGTCAACGCCTCCTACGCTGTGGCGCTTGCCGCGATCCCCGCCGGCCCGGCCAGGACCAACGGCGTGGCGCTCGGCCAGGCCGCGGCCGCGGCGATCCTGGCGCTGCGGGCCAACGACGGATCGGATATCGAGTGGTTGGACTTCGGGTATCCGCAGAGCACCGAGCCGGGCGTATGGCGCTTCACACCGGATGGTCCGCCGCTCGCGTTTGCCCGGGAATGGGGCAAGGTTACGCCGTTCGTCCTCAAAGGACAGCTCGCAATTCGCGCCGCAGCGTCCCTATCACCTCGCCAGCAAGAAGTACGCGGCCGACTACAACGAGATCAAGCGGCTTGGCGGCGACGTCACCACGACGCCGAGCGACCGCACGGACGACCAGACGCAGATCGGGCTGTTCTGGATCGAGAGCTCACCGTTCGCCTGGAATCGCCTGGCGAGGGCAATCTCGGCCGATCGGGGGTTCGAGCTCTGGGAGAATGCGCGGCTGTTCGCGCTGCTGAACCTGGCCATGGCCGATGGCTACATCGCGTCATGGGAAGCGCAAGTATCGCTACAACTTCTGGCGGCCGATCACCGCGATTCGCCTTGGCGACACCGACGGCAACCCGGATACGGAAGCGGAGGCGGACTGGACTCCGCTGCAGCCGACCTACCCGATGCCGGATCATGACTCGGGGCACGCCGTGCAGGGCGGCGTGGCGGCGGAGATCCTGAAGCAGGTCTTCGGCACCGACAACATCGCGTTCACCGCGTGCAGCATGACGCTCCCAGCCGGTCAGACGTGCGACGATCCGACGCCCGTGCTGCGGCCGTATTCGAGCTTCTCACAGGCAGCGAACGAGAACTCGGTCTCGCGGATCTACATCGGGATTCACTTCCGCCGCGCCGTCGAGGAGGGGGAGCAGCACGGACGCCAGATTGCCGCCTACGCCGTGCATCAGTTCCTGAAGCCGGTGCGATGATTGGGGGTTGAGGTCGGCTTTCGACCGACGGCACCGCAGGCGACACCGGAGTTCATTTGTGATGACAGGCGCTCAATTCAGATGAACTCCGGTGTTTGGGGCAGCCGTCACCGCATCGGCAGATTCAGCTTCTGCCGGACCACGCGCCATTTCCCGGTTGATCAGTCGAGTTGGGCGTTGGAAGTTGACTGGCTCCTTTCAACGTCCGAAACCTCACCGGGACCGCACCTTCCACGGCTTGAACGCGTTGTCGTCCTCCAGCCCCTCCATCGCGAACGCGACCGACGGGAAGTGCCTCGAGATCACCGACTTCATCGAGTTCTCTTCCACCCAGTCGATCCCCTCTTTCGTGTAGATCTCGGGCCGGTAGTCCTGTGAGAGGAATCGATCGCTCTTCAGCCGGCGCGAGGCCATCAGCAGGAAGATGCGGAAGGCGGTGTCGCTGAAGCCCATGCCTTCGGGCAGCGGCTCGGCGAAGAGGCCCACCATCGTGTCCACCATCTCGAGGTCGTTGTTGTAGACGCGCTTCATCTCGGCGGCCCACGCCGGGTTGTCCGTCAGCTCCTCGAAGCTCTTGATCGGCGACTTGTTGAGGAGGCGGCGGAACCGGTTGTAGCGCGGCACGCCGCGCTCGCGATCGCGAAGGATGTCGATCGCGCCGAGGTCGAACCGCTCGCCATTGTCCTGCACCAGGTTCTGCAGGAACTTCGGGTAGTTGTGCAGCCGCACGGCGCCGGGATTGTGGATCCCGAGCGAGTAGAACAGATCCCCGAGGTCGAATTTCGCGAGGAACTCGACGCCGCGCCGGCCCGACAGCTCGGGCAGCTCGGCGTTCGCGAGGCCCTCGCCGGTCTTCGCGGACTTGACCGTGAAGTGATCCGGCATCAGCGCGTGCATGCGGTACACCGAGACGAACTCCTCGGTCAGCGAGAACGGCACGCCGGTGTGATCCGTCGGCGACCCGGGAACCCCGGAGAAGATGTCGTTGTCGGCGAGCTTCGGAAAGAGGTTCTGCAGACGGCTGAACCGTCCGTACCAATTCGTTCTGAGGCCGGTGCTCAGGACTTCCCTCGGGAGAATGGCGGTCGACCACTCCACCGTGTGGATCTTCGCGAGCAGTGCCGAGTTGACGAGGCGGGCCTGCTGGAACAGGCGCTCGTCGTCCCAGAGCGGGTTGTGCTTCTTCAGCTCGTCGCAGATGGCGTTGTGCTCGAGCGCGAACAGCGCGTGCAGCAGGCTGAGCCCGACCCAGCCATTCTCGGTGAATCCGGTGATCTCTCGACCCGTGACCGGATCGACGCCGAGCCGTCCGCTCGGGCTGACCAGCACCTTGCCCTCGCGCCCGGCGCGCAGCGACGCCTGGGCTGCCGCGCTGCTGCCATAGACGTGCGAGCCGTCCCACCAGTGCGTGTTCTCGTTGATGTACGCCGGCGGCAGTTTCGAGTTGGCGACCTTCGGCGGATCGGCCGGCGTCTTCGGGACGCGCATCGGCCGTTCGTGCCAGCCGTCGCCATCCGCGAGCGGGATGTCGTGGGTGTGCGTCCACGTGCCTTTCTTGTGCACGAACCAGTCGTGGACCATGAACTGGATCCAGGCCGCGGCGATGACGTTGAGGATCGTGGCGGGCTGGAAGATCGTGCGGGTCAGGAGCTCGAGGCTGACCTCCCGCGGGCTGGGCGTCATGAGGTTGGCAGTGTCCGGGAACGCTTCGCTCAGCGGCACGTTGCGCCCGAACCGCATGCCTGCACTGCCCATCCGGGGACATTTCAGGTCGTTGTACGTGCCGTCGCTCGTGCGCACGTTGTGGGCCTCACCTCCTGCCGGCGTCGTGGAGCTTTCGAGCGGCGGCTCCTCGGTGTCGTGAAGATTCTTCTCCCGGAGCTCTTCGCGAATCTGGTACAGCCTGATGCCCGCGGTGGCACGGGGAAGTTCGAACCAGTCGTCAGAACCCTTGGCCATGACCAACTCCTGGGGTGACGGTTGATGTGCGCATCAGAAAGACGGACACCGTACCGCCGCGGTCGCAGGAGTGTCAACTTCCTTTCCGACCGGCCGGCTCGTCTTTTGTTGTTTTGTCTCAGCGGACCAGGTGTCTCTGACACATGTATGGGATGATTCCAGACGATGAGCCGGCTCGGCTGGCTTCAACGGCCATGAGACGCCCACTCCTTGTCTACCTGCTCACTGTCACCGCCGCGATACTCATCGTCGCAGAATTGATTCATCTCGGTGGGACATGGCTCCCATCGCGTGGTGTCCAGGCGGTCTCTACGGCCGGGCAATCCTCGAGCGCGCTCGCGCACATGCTCGACAATGCGCGGCTTCCGCTACCGCGCCTCCTTCTCCAGCTGATCGTCATCGTGCTCGCGGCACGCGCGTTCGGGGCGATTGCACGCCGTCTGGGACAACCGCCGGTCATCGGCGAAATCGCGGCAGGAGTGCTGCTGGGGCCATCGCTCCTTGGATGGATTGCGCCGGACGCGAGCCGGTACCTGTTTCCAGCCGCGTCGATGCCGATCCTGCAACTGCTCAGTCAGATCGGCGTGCTGCTGTTCATGTTCATCGTGGGTGTGGAGCTCGAGCCGTCCTACCTGCGCGGCAAGGCCCACACGGCGATCGCGGTCAGCCACTTCAGCATCATCTTCCCGTTCGTGCTTGGCGTGGCGCTGTCGCTCGCGCTTTACACGCACTACGCCCCGCGAGGCGTGCCGTTTTATGCCTTTGCGCTGTTCTCCGGAATCGCGATGAGCATTACGGCCTTCCCGGTGCTGGCGCGCATCCTGGCAGAACGCCACCTGACGCATACGCCATTGGGAACCACGGCCATCACCTGCGCGGCGGTCGATGACGTCACGGCGTGGACCATCCTCGCCTTCGTGGTCGCGGTCACTACCGCGGGCGGCGCCGTCAACATGCTGCTGGCAATAGTGGCGCTGTCGGTGATTTTCGTGCTGCTGATGATCTTCGTCGGTCGCCCGGTATTGCAGCGCGTGCTGAATCCTGAGAAGGACGGCGAGACGCTCAGCAAGGAGCGCATGGCGATCGCGCTGGCGGTGATGCTGTCATCAGCGCTGGTCACCGAGATCATCGGCATCCATGCCCTCTTCGGCGCGTTCGTCGCCGGTGCCATCATGCCGTTCGGGGGCGCGTTCCGCACACTGTTGCGCGAACGGCTCGATAGCGTCAGCTCCGTCCTCCTGCTGCCGCTCTTCTTCGCCTACACGGGGCTGCGCACGCAAATCGGTCTGCTCGACGATTTCGCGAGCTGGGCGATCTGCCTCGGGATCATCCTGGTGGCGACAGCGGGCAAGCTGGGTGGAACGGTGATCGCCGCGCGCTGGACGGGCCTTCCATGGCGCGACTCGGTGGCGCTCGGCGCGCTCATGAACACGCGTGGACTCATGGAGCTGGTTGCGCTCAACGTCGGCTACGACCTGGGCATCCTGACGCCGGAGATCTTCGCGATGATGGTGCTCATGGCGCTCGTGACCACCGGGATGACCGGCCCGCTCCTGTCGCTCAGCCTCAACTGGCGGCGCCGCACGCTCGCCGCGGAAGGCTCGTTGCCCCGATCACCGTAGCCCCCCGTCCTGTTTACAACCGGCTTCCAGAAGTTGAAGGCGTCTTTCTTACTCGCTTCGGATCGCCGCAACCGGATCGACGCGCGTGGCGCGCAGCGCGGGCATCAACGACGCCGCCAGCGAGACGGTGAGGACCAGGAGCGGGACCACGGCCAGGGTCAGCGGATCGAACGCCGAGACGCCAAACAAGACCGTGGACAAGGTTTTGCCGACAGCAGCGGCCAGGGCGAGGCCTGTCGCGAGCCCGAAGAGAACCGGCGCGAGCGCCTGGCCCACGATCATCTGCACGACGGCATGCCACTTCGCGCCGAGCGCGATGCGGATGCCGATCTCACGCGTGCGTTGAGCGACGGAGTACACGATCACGCCATACACCCCCATGAGCGCGAGCGCCAGGGCGACGAACGCAAAGAGGGCGAGCACGACGCTTCGGAATCGGGGGGCGGCGATCGCGCGGCCGAGCAGCTGATCCAGCGTTCTGATGTTGTAGAGCGCGATTCGTGAGTCCATCTGGCGGACCTCGTGCCGCACCGCGCTGGTGAGCGCCGCCGCGTCCGCCTCGGCGCGGATCACCAGCGTCATGCCGTGATAGGACGGCGGCTGCGGCTGTGGCGTATAGAACATCGGCCTGGGCTGTTCGGTCAGCGTGAGATGTTTGGTATCCGCCACGACCCCGACGATTTCCCGCGGGCCTTCTCGATCGCCGCGAGAGAAATAGGTGATGGTCTGCCCCACCGGATCCTCCCCAGGCCAGAACTGGCGCGCCATCGCCTGATTGATGACGACGACGCGGCGAGCGGCGCTGCCGTCCGCCTCCGAGAACCCGCGGCCCGCGACGATGGGCGTGCCCATCACCTCGAAAAAGCGCGGACTGATCGATCGCGCCTCGGCGCAGGGCTCCTGTCCTCGTGCAACGGAGCGGCGGTCGATGCGGAACCCATCGCAGGAGTAGCCGCCGGAGAGCGGCAGGATGTTCGTACCGGCCACGCCCCGCACGCCGGGCAGCCGCGCGATACGCCGATACAGCTCGTCGTAAAACGGAATCTGCGTGCCCTCGGGATAGCGGGCCAGGGGTACGGCCATGTCAACCGAGAGCACGTGCCCGGGCGTGAAGCCGAGCGGAACGTTCGCCAGGCGCCAGAGACTCTGGAGCAGCAGCGCCGCCGCAATCACGAGCACGAGCGACGCCGCGACTTCCGCGGCAATGAGCCCGCTGCGCAGGCGGCTCCGGATCGACGCCGTCGCGCCGGCGCGCGTACCCTCGCCCAATCCGGCGGCCATGCCCGTTGGTGAGGCGTGGCTCGAGGCAATGAGCCCGATGGCGAGGCCGCTCGCGATCGAGACGCCCATGGTGAACAACACGATGGAGAGATCGAGCGCGACCCCGTCCGCGCGAGGGATGCTGCCCGCACCGATCGCAAGCACCACGCGCAACGTGCCCCACCCGAGCAGGATGCCGAGTGCTCCACCGGTGCCGGCCAGTACCAGATTCTCGATCAGCAGCTGGCCGATGATGCGGCGGCGACCTGCGCCCAGCGCCGAGCGGATGGCCAGCTCCTTCCGGCGGGTGGCGCCATGCGCGAGCAGCAGGTTCGCGATGTTGACGCACGCCACCAGCAGCACGCTCACTACGGCCGTGAACAGGATCAGCAGTCCGGTACGTGTTTCACCGACCACGGTATCCAGCAGGCGTTCGACCCGGACTCCTTCCTGGTGGTTGTCCTGCGGATACAGCTGCTCGAGGCGCGCGGCGAGCGCGCCGAGATCCGCTTGCGCCTGCGCCGCCGTGACCCCAGGCTCGAGCCGCCCGATCGCGCGGAGGTGCCGGCCCGATCTCGCGAACTGCGGACCAAACGCCATTGGCGCATAGATCTCGGGCTCGCCGAGCAGATCCGGTTGCGGGTACCGGAAGTCGGGCGGCAGCACGCCGATGACGACCTGAGGTCCGACACCGAGCGCCACGCTGCGGCCGATGACGCCTGGATCCGATCCGAAGCGGCGCTGCCAGAGGCCGTGCGAGATCACCAGCACGTCCGCATCCGAGTCATCGTCTTGCTGCGTGAAGAGGCGGCCGGTGAACGGCACCGTCCCGAGCACATGGAAGAAACCGGCGCTGACGTTCACGGCCCGGACCCGCTCCGGCTCCCCGTCGACGAGCGTGAACGCGCCGATGCCTGCGCTGAAGGCGCCCATGCTCGCGAGCGTGCGGTTGTCGCGCGCGTAGTCTTTGAAGTCCGGCCGCGACAGATTGGTCACAGGTCCCGCATGCTCGCCGGACGCGCCGGCAATTCGCACCAGATCGGTTGAATCGACGTACGGAAGCGGCCGCAGGAGCACCGCACGAACCAGCGTGAACATCGCCGAGTTCGCGCCGATGCCGAGCGCGAGCGTGCCGGCGGCAACGACGGTAAAGGCCGGCCGCTGCCACAGCGAACGAATCGCGTAGCGAACGTCGAGCCGAACGTGATCCATCAGGTTCCATGTCAATCGAGTCATGTCGCTTCCTGGATACGAGGCGGCTCTCGCCGGGCCGACGTCGAGGCGGATCGCCATTCGGCCGCTGCGTGAACCGCGGTATCGATGATCGTGCCGAGCCACAACTTCGCCACGCCGGCGCGACCCGACTCGCGGCGCCTGCGCTCGAGCTCGTCGCCGAAGTACTCGCGCATGTCGGGGCCGAAGCGCCGGCGGAACGCGGATGGATAGAAACGGAGGAGCAGCGAATACAGGCGCTCGCCGGTTCGCCTACGCATGGCCGGCCTTCTTCAGGAGCTTCAGCGCTTCCGCCTCCGCGACGAGGCTGCGGAGACGACCGGCCTCCAGGCCCGCGACGCGCTGGCCGAATGGCGTGATCCGATAGTACCGGCGCCGTTCGTCGTCCAGATCGGCGGCCGGACGCCGCTCCGATTCCACGATCAAGCCGGCGGTCAGCATCCAGCTGAGGGTGCGGTAGAGATTGCCAGGCAGCAGCCGGCGCCCGGTCGCCGACCTCGCGGCCATGTCCTGGACGATGGCGTAGCCGTGCCGTTCGCCGGCGGCCAGCGTGAGCAGCACCTGGAACACGACGGGCTTCAGCGGCAGGAGGGTACGGGGATCCGGCGGCTCGTTGCGTCCCATGCTCCACGTTGGACGGCAACTATGCTCAAAACGTTTACAGACGCATTGAGCCGAGGACGCGCCGACGTAAGCTCGAGCGCGGTGGTGGTTTCAACAAGAACTCAATTGACTGAGCGTGAACGAGCCGACGGCTATACACGAAGGCAAAGGCCACGATGATCACAAAGTCAGACTGGCATTCTTTGTGTCTTCGTGATCTTCGTGGTCTTCGTGAGATGAGCCGTGGCTCCTCGTGGGGACAAACTACCAATAGAGCTTCAACCCCAGCTGCATCTGGCGCGGCGAGTTCGCCTGCGACGTGATCAACCCGAAGTTGGCGCTGTTGAAGTTCTGCTCCGGCGCTCCCCAGGTCACCCGGTTGAAGAGGTTGAAGACCTCGGCGCGGACGTCGAGTCGCATCCCGCTCGAGAGCGAGATCGTTTTGGCCACGCTCAGGTTCTCCGTCAGGTTCCACGGCCTGCGCACGTCGCCGTTCATCCGCGGCGCGTTGCCGAGCTGCCCGACCGGTGCAACGAAGGCCGCGCGATCGAGATAGCGGTCGACGAGCGGATTGAATTCGTCGCCCGCAATCGGCGCGCGCCAGTCGCCGCCGGTCACGTTCGGCCGGTTCGCGCCGTTGAAGATCGGCAGGGGCGCAGCGCTCGTGGTCACGCCGATCGGCAGCCCGCTCGCGTAAATCTGGATGCCTGCGACCCGCCAGCCACCGAGGATGTGGCTGGCAATGCCGGTCTTCAGCCAGTGGCGGCCCGGTCCCCATGGCAGCTCGTAGACGGTGCTCAGCTTGATGCTGTGCGGCTGATCGAACCGGCCGATCGAGTACTCGAGGTCGGGCTGCGCGGTATCCATCGACCCCGAGCTGCCGCTGAACGTATCGGCGTTGGTCATCAGCCTCGAATACGTGTAGCTGCCCTGGAACATGAACCCGTCCATCATCCGCTGCGTCAGCTTCAGCACGCCGGCGTGATACATCGACCGTCCGGTCTTGTCGCCGCCGCTCGCCGTGGTGTTGATCGTCGCATACTGCGGAAACGGGCGGAGGGCCTGTGCGACGCTTCGGTTCGTCTGCACGGCTGCATTGGTGAAGTTCGGGTACGGCGGCGTGATGCCGGCCGCCACCGCCGTCGCCGACGTGATCTGAGAGTTCAACAGCGCCACTGCGCCGGCGGCGCCGAACCGCGCGATGAGATCGTTGGCGACCGACAGCGGCACCTGATTCAGGTTCAGGAGGTTCCCCTGCAGATTCGTGCCCTTCGAGCCGTTGTAATCGACCTCGAGGGTCATGCCGCGAGTGAGCTCGCGCTGCATCGACACCGTCCAGGTATCGTAGGTCGCCGGCAGGAGCGCCTCTTTTCCGTTCCAGTAGTCCACATTCGTGTTGTTGGAGAACGAGGGATCGATCTGCGGCGGCAGCGGATAGGCGGGGATCCCCTGATCGAGCATGAAGGTCGGGGTGACGCCGGAATCGCTGTTGAAGAACTCGTATTGACCGATGAAGCCGGCGAAGTGGCTGCTCGACGCGATCACCGTGACGCGGCCGTACGAACGGCCGACGCCGGCACGGAGCGTCGTCTTCTCGTCCAGGCTGTATGCGCCGCTCAGCCGCGGCGCCCATGAGCCGTAGTACCCGGGAATCAGGCTGCTCGTGCCTTCACGACCGGATCCGTCTCCGGCGAACACGAGCGCGCCGGGGTAGTTGTTCACCGCCGGGTTCGGCTTCGCCGGATCGAAGTCGGAGTACCGATCGCCGCCCGCGACCGGGGGCCGCGTGAACTCGTAGCGCAGCCCGTAGTTGAACACGAGCTTTCCGTTGAGCCGCCAGTCGTCCTGCGCGTAGAACCCGTAGTAGGGGTAGATCTGCTGCAGATACCGGATCGTCTCGGTTCGTCCTTCGTTGGCGTAGCCGAGGAGGAACGAGGCGAACGAGCTGCCGCCGGCGTTGGCGAAGTTCGTGACACCGGGAACGCCCGTGTGCAGAAAGCTGAAGCGGGCCCGGCCGCCGATGTCCTGCTGGCCGAAGCCGTTGGCCTGCTGGCGGTCGTAGGTGAATCCCGTCTTGATCGTGTGCGTCCCCCTGCTGAGGGTCAGGTCATCCTTGATGGTGAATCTCGGCTGCTCGGTTCCGTTGTACGAGGCGCCGCCCCAGGTGGAGAGCTCGGTGAACTGGATCGCGCCGAAGTTCTGATTGCAATCGACGGAGTTCGGGATGCAGACCCGGTCCTTCCAGTTCTGATCGACGTTGGGAGAAAACGAGTTCTTGTAGAAGGTATTCCCGCCGACCGTCAGGTGATTCACCATGCGCGCGCCGACCCAGTCCCAGCTCACACGGTGGAGGTCGCCGTCGAATGTATTCTCCTGAACGTCGTTGAAGGGGTCAGGCAGTCCGTTGGCGCCGTTGGGACCCTGTTCAAGTCCATTGTTCGTCCGGTTGAACAGGTAGGCGACGCGATGTTTGTTGCTGAGCGTGTGATCGATTTTCACGCTGAACTTGTTCGTCTTCTCGATTGTGCTGCGATCTTCGGACACGTAGTTGTTGTTCACGTACCCGAACGTGCCCGGCACGAGCCCCTGTCGATTCGGCACCACCGCCGACCGGCCGAGCGCGATGTACTGCTTCGCGACGGTACTGAATCGATCCGCCGGAATCCGGTTGTTGAGGAACGGGTCCCGGATGAATCCGGCGCCGTTCGGATTTGGCCGCGTGGTCCGGGGGTCGTAAATCGTGATACGTCGTCCCTGACTGTCGACCCAGTTCGAGAAGTCTCCGTCCCACATTTCGGGCGTCGGCACGCTGCGGAACGCGGCGTTGCTGCCCTGCTCGTTGTTGAAGCCCTCGTAGGACACGAAGAAAAACGTCCGGTTCCTGCCGTTGTACACCTTCGGAATTCGAACCGGGCCGCCGAGCGATCCACCGAAGTCGCGCTGTTTGTAGATGCCCTTGGTCTGTTCGAAGAATCCTTTCTGATCGAGTGCATCGTGACGGAAGAACCCGTACGCCGATCCCTGCACGACGTTGGTCCCGGACTTCGAGGCGAACGTGATGCCGCCGCCGCCGGCCTGGCCGAACTCCGGCTTGAAGCCGTTGGTCTCGACCGCGAACTCGGTAATCGCCTCGAGCGACGGCGTGAGAAACGCCGTTTCGGTGATGTCGGCCTGCCGGTTCGTGTTGACGGACACGCCATCCAGGGTTGCGCCGAATGCGCCACCTTGTCCGCCGCCGAGCGAGACCGCCGTGTTCCCGACACCACCTCCGGTCTTCGCTTCGGCCACGGTGGAGATGAGATCGAACGGGCTGCGCATCGCGCCGCCCACGACCAGCGGCAGCTCGTCGATGAGTCTGTTCGGTACCGTCGTGGCAACCTTGGCGTCCTCAGTCTGCAGCGTGGTGTTCTCGGCAACGACGTTCACCATCTCGTTCATCGCGCCGAGGTTCAACGTCACGTCGACACGGGCCGTGGCTCCGGCCGAGAGGACGATCCCCTCGACGATCGACGTCCGGAACCCTTGAAGGGTGGCCTCGATCCGGTAGGTGCCGGGCGGCAGGTTTGCCGCGCTGAAGCCTCCCGACTCAGACGAGACGACGTTCGACGCGAGGTTCGTTCCGGCGTTAATCACTTTGATCGACACGCCCGGGACGGCCGCCTTGGTCTCGTCCAGCACCAGCCCCGAAATAGTGCCGCGTTCGGTCTGGGCGAGAGATGCGGTTGGAACCGCAAGGATGGCGGTCACAACGAGGGTAAGGACGTATCGCGGGATGGTCATGCCTCTCCTCCACGGGTCCACGCATTGCCGAGTGTGAGACGCGTATGCTACCACCACCAGCGAGGTTTATGACGTCTCGCGACAAGCCGGCCGTCCAGCTGGCGCGCGAGAGAAACAGGCTTGAAGGGGTGATGATCATGACGCTTCGGGGAGTGCGTACCCTGCTGGCGGCTGCGGTTCTCGCCGCCACGGCGGCCGCGCAGGTCGAGCCGGGGCGAACGCCTGTCGTGGTGTTCGAAACCGGGAAGGGTGCGATCGAGATCGAGGTGGACAGCGTGCACGCGCCGGCCACCGCCGCGAACTTCCTGAAGTACATCGACGGCAGGTTCTACGATGGCGGCATCGTCAATCGCGCGGTGCGCCCGGACAACACCGTACGGCACGACGTCGAGATCCAGGTGATTCAGTTCCAGACCGACCCCGCTCGCCGGCGGGAGCAGTTTCCACCGATTCCTCTGGAGCGCACGAGCGTCACGGGGTTGAAGCACCTCGACGGTACGCTGTCGATGGCGCGCGGCGCGCCCGACACGGCGCGAGGGTCGTTCTCCATCGTCATCGGCGACCAGCCGGAGATGAACTTCGGCGGCCGGCGAAATCCGGATGGCCAGGGCTTCGCGGCGTTCGGCCGCGTGGTCCGCGGCATGGATGTCGTCAAGGCGATTCAGGCGTCGCCCACCGGCCAGCGGGGAGAGTACGGAACCGAGTCGCTCGAGCCGCCGATCAAAATCCTGCAAGCCTACCGAAGGTAGGCAGCTTCAAGGCTTCACGTTGCTCGCGACGAACAGCTTCGACAGCGCGCGGAGATAGCTGCTACGAATACGCGCGGCCATCGTCGATCCACTGACTCACGTTGGTCCCCACCAGCCCGGTGCGGTCGGGCGGCGCAAGCTCACGGATGGGGGTACGCTCGCCGGTCCTTGGATCCACGCGCGCCAGGAGCGCGGGCCCCTTCGTCGTGTTCGAGACGATGACGCTGCGGCCGTCACGGGTCCACGCGACGGGCGTGTCGCGCGGGGTGAAGCCTTTGGCCGGCACTGGCACCGCCGAGCCCTCGACGGCCGCCAGCTCGAACCCCCCGCCGGCCGTCGTGACGATCATCGAGTGCTCATCCGGAGTCAACAAGGCCGCGATGGTTCCTTCGCGCGTGAGCGGGACCGGCAACCCGCCGGCCAGATCCTGCACGTAACACCGGGGCCGCCTGGCTTTCTCGTGGCCGCATAGGAGGACCCGGCGCGAGTCGGCCAGCCACTTGAGGAAGAACTCGTAGCGGGCAATGGGGCCTCGAGTCAGCCGCAGGGTTTCACCTGGTCCCGTGGGATGCAGGAGAATCCCCTCGCCCGACGCGAGCAGGGCCGGAACCCACCGGCCGTCTGGCGACGGTTCTCCCGCATTGCCTTCGCCGAGACGCATCACCCTGCCGCTCGCGAGGTCCCTTACGGCGGCTGCGTAGTTGGCACCTGCAGTGGCGCTAAAGTCGGTGAAGGCCAGTATCCGGCCGTCGCGTGACTGATAACCGAACAAGGCGGCGCCCAGCCAGGGGAATTCCCGCTCCTCGGCTTCTCCAGGAACCAGCGCACGGATGCTCGAGTTCTGTTCGTGTCCCACGACGAGCATCCGCCCGTCGGCGGCCACGTCCTGGACCATCATCGACTGAGCGCTCGAGATCGCCACTCGTGCGTCGGCACTGCCCGAGGCCCTGCCAACGTAGGCTTCGTACTTGTCCCCTGCCCGTGCGGCGCTGTAGAACACGGACCGGCCGTCGGCCGACCAGGCCAGCCCCTCCTGACCCGAGTACTCGCCCGCGATCGTCGTGACCACGCCGCTGCTGTCGACGACCTTCACCCAGCCGCGATTGTCGTAGTCCTGGGGATGCTCGAAGAAGGCCACGCGCGTGCCATCCGGCGACACGCGGGGATCGCTGAGATACCCGACGTCAATCTTGTACAACACGCGACCGATCGGGTACTCGAGGTGATCCGACCGGCCGTCACGACGGATGATTGCCAGGGTCGCCCCGTCGGGAGACCAGTCAGCCTCGCGCACCTGCTCCATCCAGGGCCGCGCCGCGCTCTCTAGTGTCATCCGCGCCAGCGTGCCGGTGAAGAGCCGGTGTTCCAGCAGTTTCGCGCCAATGATGACGGCGAGCTCCCCTTTCGATGAAACCGACAGCAGATGGGTATCCGGGCTCACCGATCGGCTCCGGATTGAGCGCCCCGGGCCGAAGCACGAACAGCCGCGGCCCCCCGCCTGTCGTCACCGCGCTGCCCACGATCGTCTGTCCATCCGGCGCGAATCTGGCGTTGGGAATCCACTGCGGGTCCCAGCTCTTGGCCTCGAAGGTAATGGTCGGCGCGGTCGTCGGCCACCAGGTCCGTGCGGCCAGCGCGCCGGCAATCATCGCGACAGCGGCGATGACGCGACTCTGGCTGCGCGCGGAGTCGCGGCGCAGCCGGTGCGTCTGGCATTACCGTGCCGGGCGCGATGATGTTCGACCCGGACAATGCTTCGAGCGCGAAGGCGACGTCGCGCGCGGACTGAAACCGCTGCGCCGGATTCTTCTCGAGCGCGTGCCGGACGATCCGTTCGAGCGACGAGGGCAGATCGTGCCGCCCGGCCGGCAGAGCGGGAGGCTCCTCGCGCAGGATGCTCGTCATGGTTTCGGCGGCGGTGTCCCCCTTGAACGCACGGCGGCCGGCCAGCAGCTCGTAAAGGATCGCGCCGAGGGCAAACAGATTCGGTACGCGCGTCGGCAGGAAGCCCGCGGACCTGCTCGGGCGCCATGTAGCCGACCGTGCCCATGACGGTTCCCGGGTCCGTGACGATGGCAGTCGCGGCGGCCGGTCCGACTCCCGCGTTCATCTGGCGGGCCAGCCCGAAGTCGAGAATCTTGACGCTGTCCGTCGCTCAACAGAAACACGTTCTCGGGCTTCAGGTCGCGATGGACGATCCCCTTCTCGTGGGCGGCGGCGAGGCCGCGTGCAATCTGGACGGCCGTATCGGTCGCACGCGCAACCGACATCGGCCCGGCCGCGGCCGCCTCCCGCAGCGTCTCGCCAGCGAGGAGCTCCATGACGAGGTAGTGCCGCCCCTCGTGCACGCCCGTGTCGTGGATCTGGAGAATGTTCGGGTGGGACAGGGCGGCAACCGCTTTGGCTTCCCGCTCGAATCGAGAGCGCCGGTCGGGATCTCCTGCGAACGACTCGGGCAGGACCTTGATCGCGACGCCGCGATCGAGGCGCGTATCGAGGGCGCGGTAGACCTCCCCCATGCCGCCCTCACCGACCATGGCCTCGATGGTGTACGGACCAAGCCGGGCCCCCGCAGGAAGCGTCATCGACGGCCGGCCACGTCGGCGCCGCTGTCGGGAATCATGCGTGCATGGTACCCGATAACAGCTCAGCTAGGACCATGGCGGTTTACCATAGCGCTTCGCCCTGATCGGCTGACGATCGCGCTACCGCGCTGCACGACGGGCACGAAGGCACGGCGGCACGACGTAGATGTTTCAAGGATTCGTCGTGCCGTCGTGCGGCGCGAAGCGCAATCGTATTTTCTGAGCAGCTGGAAGCTGGGAGTACTGATCGCCGCAAAGTTTGATACCCTGCTAGCCTTGGACCGGCTGCCCAAAGAGATGGAGCGCGAGGATGCGAGTATTCGCCGGTACGACTTTGGTGGCAGTGATCGCCTGGTTCGGCAGCGGTCACGCGACGGTTCAGAATGGCGCGGCGCGCAACCGCGTCGGCTGTGACACGCTGGTCGGACTGGCGGTGCCGGCCACCGCGATTGGCCTTCCCACGTCAGGAGCCACCATCGCCGCGGCCGATCTCGTGCCGGCCTCGCCACAGACGATCACCGAGGGACGGGCGGTGCTCTCGATACCGGAGTACTGCCGTGTGACCGGCCGCATCGCGCCGGTCGATCCGGCCGCGCCCCCGATCAACTTCCACGTGAATCTGCCGACCTCCTGGAATCGCAAGCTCGCGCAGCTGGGCGGCAGCGGCCAGAACGGCGTGATTCCCGTCGCGCTCACCACGGGCATGCACTGGGGCCCTGAGTCCATTCCGCCGAACGCGCCGTACGCGCTGTCCCGCGGTTTCGTCGTCTATGGCAGCGACTCCGGGCATCAAACCGCCGGAGGCCGCGGCGCTGCCGGCGCGCCGCCACAACCGGACTGGACCACGAACGACGAGTCGTATACCAACTTCGCCTACGCGCAGATGAAGAAGACCCGCGACGTGGCCGTCGCGCTCGTCGCGCGCTTCTACAGCGAATCCATCCGCCACAGCTACTACCTGGGTTCGTCGCAGGGCGGACGCGAGGCGTTGATCGTCGCGCAGCGGTTCCCCCAGGACTACGACGGCGTCTTCGCGCAGGTCCCGGCGCACAGTTACGTGCATCTCAGCATCGGCGAGCCGCTCGCGCGCGCGAAGTCACAGGCCGGCGACGGCTGGATCCCACCCGCGAAGGTGGCGGTCATCGGGAAGGAGGTGCTGCGGCAGTGCGACGCGCTCGACGGCATCGCCGACGGCCTCGTCAGCAACTACATGGCGTGCGATCGCCGCTTCGATCCGGCCGTGACTCCGAATGCTCTCGCAGCGGTGCGCTGCGAAGGCGGCGCCGATGCCGGCGAGTCCTGTCTCTCCGATGCCCAGATCCGCGCGGTCAACACCGTGCACGGCTCGACCACGTACCCATTCCCGCTCGCCAACGGGTGGACGTCATTTTCCGGGTGGCCCACCGGGAGCGAGTCGGCCACGAACTGGAAGACGCTGCAGGCGCGGCCGACGCCGGCCGCCAACTTCGGCGTGCTGCGCAGCCGCATCATCCGCGACCCGAACGTCAACCTGCTCGAAGTGGACCTCGCGAAGTATGCGAAGGAGCTCCGGCAGCTGTCGGAGCTGATCGACGCCGGCAATCCGGATCTCTCGGCCTTTCGCCAGCGCGGCGGCAGGCTCATCCTGAAGGTCAATACGACCGACTACAGCGTCAACCCGCGCTGGGTCATGGACTACTACGAGAAGATGCGCAAGACGATGGGCGAGGGCGCGGTCAACGAGTTCGTGCGCTTCTATGTCGCGGTCGGCCTGTTCCACAACCGCAACGTCGGCCGCAATCCGCTCACGAATGCGCTGGTCCCGGGCTACGTGGACTTCATCGCCATGCTCGACGACTGGGTGGAGCACGGGAAGGCGCCGGCCGACACACAGGTGCTGAGCGAAATGGACACGGTGCCGCCGTTCACCGTGAACGCGACGTTGCCGATGTGCGCCTATCCGTTGTACCCACGTTACACGGGCACGGGCGATCCGAAGGCTGCGGCCAGCTATACCTGCACTCGGCCGGATTGAAGAACCCAACCTTGACAACTCCCAACCTCCAAAGGAACTCGGAGTCGACGCCGAGAGCTGAGTCCCGCCGTCGCTCGTCGGCGCAGTCCAGGCCGACGAGTCTGGGAGGCTGCCGTAGCCTCGATTCGTCGCGGATGCCTGAGTTGGAGATTGATTACCCGATCGCCGGCCTCCGTCCTCCCTGTGACGGTCAGCGCGTACGGTGACACTGTCGATCGTGGAGGTACGGCCTCGCTGGCTGGATCAATCGTACGGGTGCTACAAGTCGATCTTGAGGCCCAGGCTGAGGCTGGAGACCGAGTCCCGGAAAAACTCGTTGACCGTCGGCCGGCCGTCGTGCCATTCCAGGAAAATTCGAGTGGTGCGCCCGACGCCGTGCGTCAAGATCCCAAAATTGATGGTCGCGTCCACGCGCCAATCCCGTTCCTGCATCGCCGAGACATCGGCCGCGGCATAGCAGGCGAAGCGCTTGCCGCACGGGCCAGGCCCCGATTCCCACTCGAGGCCCGCCTGCGCGCGCCACGGCTCGAGCGACGGATCGCCTGTGCGATAGGCCACGCCGGTCTCGCCGTACGTGTGCCAGCGCGGCGACCATCGCCAGCGGGCGCCGACGCTCACCTCCTCGCGCGTGTAGTTGATCCGCCTGCGACCGGTGCGCACTAGATGTTCATCACCCACGTGAGCCGACACGTGCAGCACGGCGATCTTGAGCGCAAGCGGACCGCTCGACGCCGTGGTCACCGTCAGGCCGTAGTTGCCGTCCCACCCGACGACATCCAGCCGGTTCTGTGAATCGAAGAGCGCATCGAGGCCGGCCTCGAGGCTCACTTGCCACGAGCGTCCATCCCGTGCTGCTCGTCCGATTCGCAGCACGCCAAACCGGCCGCCGGCTGCGAGACGGGTAACCGGGCTTTCCATGCCGGTGATGCCACCACCGAGAATGGCGCTTTCTTCAATGACGTTCGTCGGACGGTGAGGATCGGCAACGTAGGGGGAGTAGATGTCCCCGCTCGGAAAGAGCGCGACCGAGGTTCCCGAGGAGGTTACCCATGTCGCGTCCGGCTGGCGAGGCCCCTCCTGCGCAGCCGCTGTCGAATCGCTCCCGAGTGCGAAGCCAATGACACACGCGACGACAAGAAAGCGCCGCATAGTGTCAGCTCCAGCTGGCCGGCGTGTGCATCATCATCGCGCTCATGCTTGCTGCTCCAAAACTCAGACCTGGACCACGTCGGCGCCCATGCCGTCCCCACCCGAACGGTTCCCGCAGATCGTTCGAACCAAAGCCAAGCTGGATTGCTCGAAGAAGCTGCCGGCGTCGCCGCTCTCTCGTTACGGCCCTTTGTCGTATCGACTACGAAATGCCGTAGTTCTCCCCGAGCAATTGGCCAATTGCGTCAAGGAATCTCGAGAACCGTCGCGTCGCCGGACTGCCCAGGGCACACTCCGTGCCCGCTCACTCGGCTCAGGTCCGAGAGCGTTGCACCGCGCCACGAGCGGTCCCTAGTGTAAAGGTAGCGTTGACACATGTGGTGGGCCGAGTACGAAGATGTGGTTCTCCGGGAGCTCAGAATCGCCAGAACGGGCACGAAGCGCTGAAACGCCTCGTGCCAGCGATCCGCGTTACTCAATCGTCGATCAGCCGAACAGTCCACTTCTGCAAGCGGCAAAGACCAAGGCGCAGTTCCTGGTTGCGATCGCGGCGAACGACGATCAGCGATCGCCCAATGAGAAGAGCGTACTGAAGGAGACGTTCGCCAAAGCGAATCTGCCGGCTGAGATCGAAGTGTACGACGGCGCAGCGCACGGCTGGTGCCCGCCGGATTCGGGCGTCTACAACGAGCCGCAGGCCGAGAAGGCGTGGAGCCGATTGCTCGCGATGTACGGGAAAGCGCTGGCCTAGCCGGGCGGATCCATACGCGCGCGACGCTCGCAGCGACCGAATCCGTTTACTGCTTCGGGACCGCTCCCTTCGACGGCTGCACGCTCAGGTTGCGGAAGTGCGCAACGGTGCCAGACCCGACCCAGAGCCCGACGCCGCCTCGTCCCTGCGCTCCCGTCTTGAGATCGGTGACCACGAGAGTTGGCTGTTGCTGCTCGTGGATGTAGAGATGCGCGCGCGTGCCCTGCACGTCGATCTTCATCCTGGTCCATTCGTTCGGCACGAGGTCCACGTACGATTCGTATCGGGACGGGGTCTCCTTGCGCAGGCGGAACCACGGCCAGTCGGGGTGGGAGATGTATTGAGCCGCATGATTGCGACGCTCCTGATCCTCGGCGCGGCCGTTGGTCGGACGGAGGTAGAACGCGTCGAAGGTCTGCATGTCGTTCGACACGCGAAAGGCGATCCCGACGAAGCCACGCGCGCCCTCGCCCGCGCCGGGCCCGGGCGTGCCGGCAAGCTCCACCTGGATGATGCCGTTGTCGAAATCCAGACCCTCGATGGCCGCGATCTCCTCCGTGCCGGTGGACGTCACCTGCACCCCTTTCTTCCCTCCCAACGTGGCCGGCTGCGCGGTCAGCTTGCTCAGGCGAAGACCGGCGGTCGATTCCAGGGAGAATTGCCGGGCCTGGCTCTGACGCGCCTCCGTGCGTGACACGAGCAACGCGCCGACACTGGTCGCGACGACCACTAGCGCGGAGCCGATCACCAGGATTTGTCGCCGCTTCTGACTCTCTCTCATGAACCGACTCCTTCAGTTCGTCCCTCACGCACAGGGAGCATCGGGACTGTCCGTCTTCATCGTCGTCGCGCCGGCCGCGGTGTACATTTCAGCCCGCCGTGGCGACCGTCAGCCTGGACCACTTGTGCAAACAGCTCGCCCGCACGCGCGCGAGCCGAAAGGGACGAAGCTGGTACTTTTCCTCAGAGAACATCGCGGCGCTTCGGTAGGAGCTCATCTTTCGACAAGGGCCTGCGTGGCCAGCGGCGTTGGCTGATATCCCTCGAGCCCGTTCGCGGGACGATGATGTTCACTTTCGGACGGTCCTGCGGCCGCGTTCAGCGTGACGAGAACATTCCCATGGCAGGACGCCGCTGGAACACGTCCGGCACGCGCTTTGCCCCTGGCGACCCGGGCGATCCCGGATCTGACTGTCATCCTTGTGGAGGGCTCGATGTACCGTCCATTGGACCAGGTGGCGCACGATCTGCGC
>CAWAXG010000020.1:0-18831 GCA_963785755.1 uncultured Acidobacteriota bacterium
ATGAGGTAATGCGTCGTCAGGTTGCTGATGAGGAAGTACTCGTCGGGACCGGCGAGTCCCCGGAGCGCTCGCGTGAGCGTGACCTTGATCACCGCAACCGGCAGACCGATCGCGGCAAGCACCATGGCGCGAAGCACCCAGCCGCCTCGGCGCAGCATCAAGCGGCGCGCCAGCCAGACGACCAGCGGCGTCATCGCGGCCCACACGTACCACTCGGTGAACGCCATGCCGAACGTCTGGCGCCACTGGGGCGGCCGGTACGCCAGCATGTAGGTGAGCGAGCTGCTGACCGCGAACACGCACGCCAGGAGCGTCCAGGCAGCGAGCACGACGAGCCACCACGCCCACCGTCGAGGCATGCGGGTATTTAGCACAGATTCCGAGTCACGCGCGCCAACTCCCAATTTCCAACTGCTCAAGAAAGAGTCGAGTTGCGCTTCGCGCCGCACAAGGCACGACGTCACGAAGGCACGAAGGATCTGTTGAAACCTCTACCACCGTCGTGCCGTCGTGCCGTCGTGCCGTCGTGCAGCGCGCGCAGCGCGATAGTCTGCTAATCAGCACGATGCTCCGGTTCACCCCGCCGCCACCGTCTTCCCGACTGCGCCTTGCCGGTACCGCTGGAGCCAGGGCTCGCGGCGCGCGTAGGCAATCAGGGCCAGGAGCGCCGCGAATACGAATTCGCCGACGCCGCTTCGACCGCCAACCGTCAGCTGCGTGATCGCCGCCCCAATCATCACCACGCTCAGCACGGCCGCGCTCGGCGCCGCCGTCTTCGGAATCAGCAGGCCGAGGCCGGCGACCACTTCAATGGCGCCGATGACGAGATAGAAGTGTTCCGGATAGCCCCAGTTTCGAAACATTCTCTGCCAGACGGGGCTGGTGAACTTCTGGAGACCAGGCCCCACCATCACGAGCGCCAGCAAACACGAGATCAGCCACAGCCCAATGAGCTTCAAACGCGCCATGTTTCACGCCTCCTGCACCAGGTTTCAGACGGTGCGGGGCGACTATGCCCGGATTGGGCATCGCGGCACGATGGAGATGGGGCAAGAGGGAGCGGGGTGGGGTGAGCGGAGAACCGCAGGTATCGCGATGGCGTCAACTCCCAACTTCCAACTGCCAACTCCCAATTCATGGCACTTCCGGCTAAGAAGCTGGAAGCCACGCTGACAGTCATGAAGATGCGCTCGGAGACCTTCGTGCCTGAATGCCGTCGTGCAGCGCGTCAGCGCCGTAAAACGACTCGCCCCAGAAACGGGGCAGCGAATTTCACGCCGATGATTCGAGGTTCGCGACTTGGAGGTTGGGAGTTGGAAGTTGGGAGTTGAAGATCGTGCGAACAAAAAACGCCTGTACGGGGCACTGCCGCCAGTTGTGGTTGAGCGCGCGTGCTCGGATGAAAACATCCGGAAGCCGCGCGGCGCGTGTGCGGCAGAACCCCGTCAGGCGCCCTCTAGGCCCGGTGGCACATCCACGATTGGTGGCCTCCTTCGACCAAGCGAGTTGAGGCCAGAATGGACCTCTCGCGCGCCGGAGTCAAGCGCATTTCACATCGCGCGATCGGGCCGCGATTTGCCTGCAGATCGTGGCTCAACGTGTCGCATCCCGACGTCTGCGCTGCGACGTCGCGACCGCCGCTTCTCTACTTCGCGATCAGGTTGTTTGGCTTCACTCCCTGCTTCGGATGCGTCTTCTTCCATTCCTCGAACACCTTCTGCAGCTCGGGGCTGAGGGTTGGATAGATGTCGCGGGCGCGGTACTTCTTGCTCGCCATCAACTCGCGCTTGAAGTTCTCGGTGTAGACCGTGTCTTCCGCGGCGGCGATGACTTCGGTCACGAGCTGCGGCGGCACCACCTGCACACCCTCATCGTCGGCCACGATGATGTCCCCCGGCAGAACGGTGATCCCGCCGAGGCGGATCGGTCCGTTCCACTGAACGCCGACCTGATCGGCCATCGCCGAAGCATGCGCGCCGCGGTAATAGATCGGGAAGTCCTTCATCGGAATGAACTCGCTCAAATCGCGAATGCCGCCATCGACGATGCAGCCGAGGGCGCCGGCCATCTTCATGCCGAGGCCGGTGACATCGCCGAGGAACGTGGCGCGATCGACCATCCCGCCGAGCTCGACGACAACGACGTCACCTGGCTCGAGATCCTCGCCGGCCCTCACGTTGTACTGGTAATCCCAGTCGCCTTCCTTGGCGAGCGCCTGGACCGCCTCCATCAGGTCGGGCCGGACCGGCAGGTATCGCATGGTGACCGCACGGCCTACGAGCTTCGTGTGCGGAACGGTCAGTTGAAAGCCGCCTTCGAAGCTGCGCACGTACCGGCGGCTCTGGAGCGCGCCCCACACCGCCTCGAGGGGAAGCTCACGAAGCCGCTGCAGCTGCGCGTCCGTGACCGTCACCGAGCGGGCCGGCTTGAGGACTTCCATCACCGGCGTCCACGTGTCCCGCGCCGCCCGATTGACTTGCACGCTTGGCGTGGCCGCCGGCTTCGCCTGTTCGCTGTAGACGCTGGTCGCTCCGGCACACACGGCGATCGCCAGCGCAGCGGCTGATCGATAGCTTCTCGTCGCGGTCATTCTCAATCCTCCGACATCGACTTCAACTGCCAACGTCGAACTCACGGAATCGCGCTTCGCGCCGCACGAAGGCACGACGTCACGAAGGCACGAAGGATCGGTCTGTACTGATCAGCTTCGTGCCGTCGTGCCTTCGTGCCTTCGTGCAGCGCGTCAGCGCATTCGACGCTTCAAGCCTCTCTCCCGGAAGGTCGTTGGATCTCACGGGTGGCGGCCGCGAAGCCAACCGCCCACCTCCCGAGTCCCGCCCGGTCCCGAGTCCCGTCGCGGCAGAAATTCAGCTTCAACGAAAACTGCATCGACCGACTGTCCACGACCGTCGACGTGATCCGCCCGGCCGTGGGCGAATCGAAATTCTGATTCGGGAAGCCGAAGCCTGGATGGTTGAACAGATTGAACGCGTCCCATCGGAACTCGATGTTGGCGCGGTTGCGAATCTCGAATCGCTTCGACAGCGACGTGTCGAAGTTGATGTGGCCCGGGCCGTAGAGAATGCCGCGGCCGGTGTCGCCATAGGTGTTGGGCGGCGGCGCGACGAAGTCGGCCGGGTTGTACCAGAGATCGACGGTCGGATTGTCGAGAATGCCGGACCCGATGCGGTTCGGCCAGCTTGTCGCGCCGTTGTTGACGTTCGTCTGCATGAAGACGGTGAACGGCCGCCCCGTGGTCATCGTGGAATGCCGGCCAGCTGCCATCCGCCCGCGATGGCGCCGAGCAGGCCGCCTTCCGAAAGCCACCGGCGGTTCGCTCCCCACGGCAGCTCCCACACCCAGCTGACGACCGCGCGATGGCGGACGTCGAAGCCGGCTGGCCCGTGGCCAGCCTCGAGATTGGTGACCGTCTGCGGGTTGCCCACCGCGCCGGCGCCGCTCGCCGCCGAGCCGCCGTAATCGAGCGCCTTGCCGTAGGTGTAGCTGCCCAGGAACTGCAGACCGCCGCGGAACCGCTGCGTGACCTTCAGCTGTCCGCTGTGATAGGTCGAACGATTCCGTGGATCGCACTGCAGCATGCTGTTCAAGCGGTTGAGCGGCTGCAGCAGCCGCCGCGACTCCTGTGAGCCGATCCCCGGCTGCAGCTCATTCGGGTTGTAGCAGAAGACGATGTGCTTGCCGGCGCTGCCTGCGTACGTCAATTCGACGGCCATCGCCGCCAGCAATTGCCGTTCGATGCCGAGGTGCCACTGCTCCGCGTAGGGGGTCTCGTTCTCGAAGGAATGTCCGAGCACGCGGGGGTTGGCCGCCTGGAGCTCCGCGGTCGTTCGCGGCTGAACCTGCGCGATCGGCGGGAACGGATTGTCGATCGTGCGGACCGCGCTGAAGTCGGTCGGATTGGTCGCGAAGTTGACGTTCTGCGAGATCGTGTAGGGCACCTGCTGGCCGATCATGTTGGACGCCGACGGCTGCTCCGGAAAATACGTGATGGCGAAGCCGGTGCGCAGAATCGTGCTGGCGTCGCCGAACATGTCGTAGGTCAGGCCGAGACGCGGCGCGAAGTTGCCGTATTGCGTCTTCTTGTTCACCGATCGGCTGGCGCCGTCCTCTCCCGCGTAGATCAGCCGCAGGCCCACCGGGTCGAAGTTGACGATCTTGTCGTCCTCCTCGGTTTCCGCCTTGAAGATTTCATAGCGCAGCCCGGCGTTCACCGTGAACCGCGAGCTCACCTTGAAGTCGTCCTGGATGAACATGCCGTGTTCCTGCGTGCGGAGCGTATAGGGTTCGAGCAGGAACCCGCGCGCGGCGCTGTTGAGGTAGCCGGTCAGGAGGCCCGCAATGCCCGAGCCGCCGCTATTGGTGACCGGGTTGTTGGTATAGCTCCGCCCGAACGTGATCGACCCGCGCGTATCCGTGTTCGTGAATGGCGACGGGTAGCGATCGACCAGCCGATAGCCGAACTTCAGCTGATGACGGCCGCGCAGCCAGACGAGCGAGTCTTCGACCTGCCAATGGAACTGCTTCGGGTTGACCGGCAGGAACGCCGGACCACCCGAGATGCCGGTGAGGTCGGCGATGTTGATATTCGGCAGGCCGGTGGTGAACTCCGTCACGTTGATGCCCTGAATCCCCAGCGACTCCGCCGCGCGGATGCCGAAGTCGGACTGGAACGTGAACGGGATCGTCTTCGCATAGCCGACGCGGAGCTCGTTCACGAAGGTCGGAGAAATCACCCGCGCGTAATTGAACGCCGCGCCGTGCGTGGTGAGCCGGGTGTTCTGGATGCCGGCGACGTAGGGACCGAGATCGAACCGGGACGCCGCGTCCGCCGGCGTCGGCAGACAGCAGGCCGCCTGCCCCTGCGGCGCATCGAGCTTGAACTTGCCCCAGTTGTATCTCGCGAACAACGAATCCTTCTCGGAGGCGCGATGATCGATGCGGCCCGAGAACACGTTGTCGGTGGTCTCGCGGTTGACCGTCGAGGTGTAGTTGTTGAAATCCCCCGCGCTGTTCGGCAGCGGATAGATACTGGCCACGTTCCGGCCGATCTGGTGAATCCGGTTGGCGGGGATGATGTTGTTGAGGAACGGATCCCGGAGGAACTGCGGATTGGTCGCGGTGACCGGCCGTGAGGCGTCGAAGGCCGGGTTCAGCCGGGTGGTCAGCGGATCGAAGATCGGGATGAGATTGCCGCTGGCGTCGCGGAACTCGCTGAAGTCGCCATTCCGCGTCCGGGCCGTCGGCACGGTATTCACGAACACCTGCCCGCGCTTCTCCGACAGTCCGGCGTAATCGGCGAAGAAAAACGTGCGGTTCTGCCCGTTGTACAGCCCCGGCAGGACGAAGGGTCCTCCGACCGCCGCGCCGAACTGATGCCGATCGAGCGGCGGCTTGGGATCCTTGACCAGGCTGCCGTCGGCCTGCGGCACCTTCCGGACGAAGAAATTCCTGGCATCGAACGCGTCGTTCCGGAGGTACTCGAAGACCGTGCCGCTGAACACGTTGCTGCCGGACTTGGTCGCGACCGACACCACGCCGGCGCCGCGTCCGAATTCCGCGGAGAACACGCCGGACAGCACCTTGAACTCGCGGACCTGCTCCACCGACGGCGCGATGATGACGGTGTTGAACGAGTACTCGTTGTTGTCGATGCCGTCGATCAGCCACCCGTTCGCATTCGCCTGATGTCCGAGCGCGTTGAAGTTCGACGCGCCGCGCGGATTGAACGTGCTCGCTCCCGACAGGTTCTCGTTGGCTTGTCCGGGGGTGATGCCTGGCGTCAGGTAGACGAGGGTCGCGAAGTTGCGGCCGTTCAACGGCAGTTCCTTGATCGCCCGCTCTTCGATGACCGTGCCCACCTCCGACGAATCGGTCCGCAGCAGCGGCGCCTCGGCGGTGACCGTCGTCGTTTCCTCGACGCCGCCGACTTCCAGCGTCACGTCGACTCGAGCGCGCTGGTTCACCTGCAGCACGACTCCCTCGCGAACCCATTTCCTGAAGCCGCTGACGTTGACCTCGACGGCGTAGGTGCCGGGCGTGAGGAAGGGCGCGGTATAACTGCCGGTCTCGTCGGTCACGAATGAAGCCGACGTGCCTCGGTTCTGTTCACGGATGATGACCGTGGCGCCCGGAACGATGCCGTTCTGGTCGCGGACGGTGCCAACCAGCGTGCCGGTGGTGACCTGGGCGGCAAGAGGGAGGGTCGTGGAGAGCGTGAGACAGGCAGTCAAACTCACCACGAAGAACCTGAGCTTCGTCATTGGCAGCCTCCTGCGTCGCGGTGGCGGCGCGGATGTAGGCGGCTTTCCGCTTTACAGGGAAGGAGCCTGACACCAGCCCGTCGGCGATGTCAACAGCTCAAGCGGGGCGAATGGCGAAGGGCGAACGGGCGACAGTGCCGGCTCGCGGTGCCCGCGTTCAGCGGCGGCACGACGCGGGATTCGCCTTGACGAAGTACGGCCGGTAGTTCGACGCCTTCGGATCCATGCAGCCTTCGAGGTTGAGCAGCTCGACTTTCCGGAAATCGATCGGCGCCGTTTCCGCCTGCAGGGAGATGTAGCCGCCCGAGAGCTGCGTGCCGTCCACTTTGATCGCGGGATCGACGGGGTTGACCTGACCGCCGCCGATCTGCGGACGGTTGTACTCGAGCACGGTCTCCCCTTCGACCACGTGACGGATCAACTCGTTGCCGTGCACGACCACTTCGACCCGCACCCACTGATCCCCTTCGTAGGTCTTCGACTTCGAGTTGGTGCAGTGCCGCGTGACGAGCTTGCCCTCCATCTCGACGTTCGTGCCCGGCGTGCAGAGGTTCGCCGTGGTGCGCGGCTTGCCGAAGCCGCCGAGGAGCTGCACTTCGATCGAGATCGGAAAATCCTGGTCCTTCATCATCGTCTTCGGATGGGGCGAGTGAATCATCAGGCCGTTGTTGCGAATCGCCCATTCGAGGCCCGGGGCAATCGGCGAGACCTGATCGCCGACGAAGCGGTACTCCGCCGCGAGGCGGTAATAGTTGAACGGCTCACGGTAGAAGATGTGACCGAACTCGTCGGTAAAGTTCTTCCACTTGTCGTAGCGGACCTTGAACAACCCGTCCTCGACGCGGAACGTGTCGTTCAGGTTCACGCCGAGCTCGTGGTGCGCGAACTTGGGCGTCCAGTCCTTCAGGTCCTTGCCGTTGAACAGCTGGATCCAGTCTTTGGCGTCGATCTTCGGCTCCTGGGGCGGCGTCTGGCCAGACAGCATCGCCGCGAGCTGCGATCACGGTCACGGCGCTCATTGAGCTCTCCGAGCGTCACTCCCAATTTCCAAGCGTTCCAACTCCCAGATCGTCCGGACGGGCCGGGTGAAAGGCGCTACAACCAGCTACGTCGCGCTACTTGTACCCAGTCGTCCGAGCGGTATGCTTGGGAGTTGGGAGTTGAAGTTGGGAGTTGACAACTTCATTTCAGAGTGGAAAGAGCCTCGACCAGATCCCTGATTTCCCGCGGCTTGAGGATCGCGCCGAACGGGGGCATCGCGGACACCGGGTTCGTTCGTTCGGCGATCTCGGACTTCGGGACACGGCGTTCGGCTGGCGGATCGCCGACCATCAGCACGACCTCGGTCTCCGTCTCCTGGCGCAGCGTGCCGTCGACGCGCTGGCCGTTGCGGAGCGTGATCCCCACCGTGCCGAAGCCTGGCGCGATGCGCTTGTTCGGCTCGATCAACGACTCCAGCAGCTGCTCGCGCGTGAGCGTCGCGGCAATCTTCGTGAGATTCGGCCCAACCTCGGCGCCGTCTCCACCGATCGCGTGGCAGCGCAGGCACTGGGCCGCTGGATTCTGAACCACGACCTGCTGGCCGCGCCTCGCGTCCCCTCCGGTCATCAGCCCGTCGCGAAAGGCCATCATGAGGGAGTCCGCCTTGCGGGCCTTCTGGTATGCCTCGAGGCGCCGGGTCAGCGGTTCGTAGGCGTCAGCCTGTACGGCCTCCACCAGATCGATCTGCAGCTCGTTCGACAGCTTGCCGGCGCTGAGCTCATCGAGGTAGGTGCCGAGCAGCCGCCGCGAGTCCGCGGTCTTCAGCGTGCCGAGCACCTCGAGTGCCCCCTGTTTTTCCGGGAGCGCCCCGTCCTTGATCAGGGCGGCGAGATGCTGGACCTTCGCGGCCGACGACATCGCCAGACCCGGGAGGATTCCCAGGGCCGCCCGGCGAACCGCGGGTTCCTTGTCGGCGAGCGCGATCTGCATGAGCTCGTCGGCGCTGCCCACCTTCAGCGTCTGCAGGGCGCGCAGCGAGGCGAGACGGACCTGATACGACGGATCGGTTCGAAGCTGCGCCAGCAGAACCGGCGCCGCGGCCTTGACATCGAGCGATCCCGCGGCATCGGCCAGTGCGATCTTCATTTCCTGAGTGGCAGCTGGCGCGGCATTCTTGGCCACGCCGTCGATCAGCTTCTGCACCGCAGCCCGTGCGGCGGCAGCATCGCGCGTGGGTTTCGATCCCCCCTGCGGTGAACCTGACGCATCGAAGCCATCGAGGTAGAAGCCGTCCACCCGATCCATCGGCGAGGGCGCCGGCCAGACGCCGAGCACGGCGACGGCCTCGACGCGCAACTCGTCGGGCCGCGCGGTATCGGCCGCGAAGGCGGCGACGCGCTCGAGCGCCTCGGTGCTGCCGACCCGGAGGTTCGCGTTGATCGCCCGGCGAAGCAGCGGCTCGCTCGTGAAGCGCTTCTCGCCAAGCAGCGCCGCGAGGCGCGGTACCGCGGCGCGAATCGAGCCGTCGTCATTGATGGCCCTGGCCGCATCGGTGACGACCTGTTGCTCGGCGTCGGTCAGGAAACTTGCCACCCCTGCGTGCCCCATCCGCCGCAGCGCGACGATCGCGGCCGTGCGGACGGCACGCGACTGGTGCTTCGACAGCGCCTCGAGCGCCGCACCATCGCCGATGCTGGCGAGCGCGAGGCCGCCGGCGTGCTGAATGTAGATATCGTGGCCGTCGTTGTCCTGGAGCATGTCGACCAGGGCGGCCACCGCCGGCTTGTAGGCGATGCGGCCGATCGCTTCGGCGGCGAAGAACCGCGCGCGCGGCGCGGTATCCATGAGCAGCGGCAGCAGTCGATCCGCCGCTGCCGCGTAGCGCACGTCCCCTATCATCTTCGCCGCCTGCGCCCGCACTTCGTCGTCGGCATCGGACAGGAATGCGGTCAGCTGCGATGCATGCTGCGGATCGCGCCGCGCGAGCTGCGCCACGCCCCACAATCCGTGCAACCGTGCGAGCGGGTTCGACGTCTCGCGCGCCGCCGCCAGCAGCGCCTGCACATCGCCGCGGCGGACGAGATCGAACTGCGCCTTCTGGCGAACGCGCATGTCGGCGTGCCGGAGCAGCGCCGCCACATCACCCGCGCCGCGGCTGGCAAAATTTTCGACCAGGAGCGCGTTGACTTCCTTGCGAATGGCGCTGCCCGCGACCGCGGGCGCATCCAGCTTCCAGAGCCGCCCGGCGTTCTTCGATTGCCAGCCCGTAATCCAGTCGGTCACGTAAAGCGCGCCGTCGGGACCGAACTTGATGCCGATGGCGAGAATGCCCCGAAGCAGCTGCTTCTCGGGCCCCATTGCGAAGCCCGCGCCCTCCTCTTTCAGCGTGAACCCGAAGATTCGCGCGCCGGATGCCGAACCGGGAAAGCTCGTGACGAAGAAATGATTCCGCCACTCTTCCGAGAGCGCGGTCCCCGGGTTGTAAGCCATCCCGGAGGGCCCGGCGTGCCAGTTCGCAATCGGCGGCACGATGTGCGCCGACTGGCCCGGGTGGCGCGGCTTGAACAGCGTCTCGTCCATCCAGACGTTGTAGCGATTGTTCTTGGGATCGGTGTACTTGCCGTACTGCCAGTTGGAGCGCCAGCCGCTGTCGGAGCCAAAGGGAATGTAGACGACGCGCTCGCTCTCGCCTTGATGATCCCCGTCGTTGTCGACGCTGATCAGATTGCCGCGTTCGTCGAACGAGAATTCCTGGAGGTTACGGATGCCCGCGGCGAAGACCTCGAAGTTCGATCCGTCGATCTCGGAGCGGAGGACGGCGCCCTGGTTCGGGTACGCCCAGCGCCGGCCCGACTTGTCGGTGACGCTGAAGCCGATGTCGCCGACTTCCCAGTACAGCCGGCCGTCGGGCCCCTGCATCACACCCGAGATGCCGTGCCCGGCAAACGCCGGATGCGTGTTGTAGCCTTCGCTGATCGGCACCTGCTGATCGATGACGCCGTCGCCGCTGGTGTCACGGAGGCGATACACGCCTGGCGCCATGCCGAAGATCACGTCCCCCTCGTGATACAGGACTCCGCCGACCACATCCCAGGTCGGGTCCTCGTTGAACCCTTCCTTCATGATCTGTGAGAAGTCGGCGAAGCCGTCGCCATCGGTGTCCTGCACGCGATGGAGGCGCTCCTTGAACTCGGCGAGATCGCGGATGTCCCGGGTGCCATCCTTGTTGAGGTCCTGGATCCAGGTGTTCTTCTCGCTGTTCTCCGGCGTCATGATCTTGCGGTAGAAGCTGCGCAGGTCGTCCACGGTTCGCAGGGTATGGACGACCGGCATCCAGTCCTGATGTCCGCGGATGTCGAGCGGCAGATTGGCGCGCGACGAACTGGTCGCGTAGACCGTTCCGTTCGGCGCGACGTCAATCGCGATCGGATCGCCGAGGAGCGTCTCGGGCGCCCACAGCGTCAACTCGAGGCCGGGCGGGAGCTCGACCTTGACCTTGCTTCGCGTTTCTCTGGCGAGCCGGGCGGCGTCGGCCTGGCTGATCCGTACCGTTCCGGAGGAGTCCCCGGCGCCAGCCTTCGATGGTTGTTGAGAACCGTTCGCCCCGATCGTCAGCGTCAGCGTGGGAACGGTCAGCAGTGAAGCAAGAACGCACCACCGACCCAGCATTGAGATACGCACGGCGGAAGTTTACCGCAGCGGCGATTCGGTGGCAGCGGCTATGTGCCCATGACGTACACGGCCCGTGCGGCGTGATCCGTGAACCGTGGCCGCTGTGCGCGGACTACGCGGGACTCAGAACTCCGCTATCGCGATATTCCTGAACTGCACCAGGCTCGGCGGGCTCGTCCATTGATCGTCCTTCTTCGATCCGTGATGCTGCAGCGCGAGGGGACCGGTCTTGGGCACGTCGGGCAGTTCCGCGTTCGAGATGACGGTCACCCCGTTGAGCACGACGGTGAGCCGCGTCCCGCGCATCGTGATCTCGAACTGATTCCATTCGCCGATGTTCTTGTCGGCGGGCTTCGACGGCGTCACGCCGGCGCGGACCGCGGCGGGCATCTTGTTGTTCATGCGATACCCGTAGACCTCCCCCGATCCGATCGGCCAGCACCAGATGTTGACCTGCGCGTTGGGGCTGCCCCGCAGGTAGACACCCGAGTCCGAATCGGGCACCGAAATCCGGATGTCGCGGCCGTTCTCATCCTTCTTGTGGGTCCCGTCCGGCTTGACGATGAAGACGTTCGGGTTGACGTAGGGCGTCGCCTTGATGCGCCACTCGAGACGCAGGGTGAAATCGCCGTACGATTTTTCCGAGAACAGGCTCTTCTCGCCGGAGGCCTCGCTCGCCGCGTCGTAGTCGATCACGCCATCGACGACCTTCCAGTGCCCGTTGTCTCCCGGAGGAATCTTCCAGCCTGAAAGATCCTTGCCGTTGAAAATCGGGACGAATTTGGGCTCCGGCGGCTTCGGAGCGGTCTGCATCTCGGCCGTCCGGTGCCCGGCACTGATGGCGAAGCCGAACGACGTGAACACGAAGGCGATCAGCAGCATGCGAACGGAGGACGGTTTGGCGCTCATGACTGCTTAATTTACTCCCGAATCTGGCCGGCGTCGACTTGGATACCCTTCCAGCCTTCATGCCTGCGAGCCACGGGAAAGCCCCGATCGAATGTCCCGCCGCGGCCACTCGTGCCGCCGCCGATCATCCGTCATGAGCACCGTCACCGCAGGCTCGACCGGTCCCGGCGTCCCCAGGCCGCGATCGGCGGTCGCCCGGCCGCGTGCCACGGCCGACGACGATCCGTACATCCTCACGTCGGACGGCATCGAACCGCCTCCGGCAACCATCGGGCGAGCGATGCGACGGATCGGCCCGGGCATGGTGCTCGCCGCGTCGATCGTCGGCTCCGGCGAGCTGATTGCCACGACCACGCTCGGCGCACAGGTCGGATTCGCGGCGTTGTGGATCATCCTCGTCAGCTGCGCCATCAAGCCGGTCGTCCAGGGAGAGCTCGGGCGCTACACCATCGCGACAGGCGATACCGGACTCGAGGGCTTCAACCGGCTGCCGGGGCCGCGGCTCGGCGTCAACTGGCTGGTGTGGGCGTGGGCCGTGACCGTCCTGCTGACGCTGCTGCAGGTCGGCGGCATGTATGGCGGGGTCGCGCAGGTCCTGCATCTGCTGGTTCCGGCCGTGTCGGTCAACGTCTGGGTCGGGGTCTGCATGGTCCTGACCATCGCCGTCCTCATCGGCGGCGGCTACGAGCGGATCGAGAAGCTGGCGCTCGTGAAGGTGGGCTTCTTTTCGCTGTTGACCGTCTTCGCCGCGGCGGTGCTGCTGCGCCGCGCGAATGCGATCAGCGCCGCCGATCTGGCGAGCGGCCTCAGCCTGCAGCTGCCGGCCGCCGGACTGGCCACCGCCATCGCGGTATTTGGCATCACCGGCGTCGGCGCAACCGAGCTCGTGCAGTATCCGTACTGGTGCGTCGAGAAAGGCTACGCGCGCTTCGTCGGTCCTCGCGACAACTCCGCCGCCTGGGCGGCCCGCGCCCGCGGCTGGATCCGCGTCATGCACCTCGACATCATCTGCTCGCTCGTGATCTACACGCTGGCGACCGTCGCGTTCTATCTGCTCGGCGCCGGCATCCTGAACCGGATGGGCGTCATCCCCGCCGAACGTGACACCGTCCAGGTTCTCTCACAGATCTATACCCAGACGCTCGGCGAGTGGGCGTTGTGGCTGTTCTATGCCGGCGCGGTCGTGACCCTGTACGGCACCATCTTCGCGGCGACGGCCGGGCATTCGCGCCTGTACGCGGACGCCGTACGCGTGGCCGGCGTCTACGCGCGCGAAGACACCGGCGCCCGCCGGCGCTGGCGCAATATCTTTCTGATCCTCCTCTCGGTCATTCCTCCGGTCCTCTACTGGTTCATCGCGTCGCCCGTCCAGATGGTCGTCGCCGGCGGCCTCGCGCAGGCCGCGATGCTGCCCCTCATCGGGATCGCCGCCGTCTTCCTGCGCCACAAGCACCTTCCCGCCGACATCCAGCCCATGCCGGTCACGACCGTTTCGCTCTGGATAGCGACGATCGTGATGGGGGGATTCGCGGCGTATTACGCCGCGAGCCGGTTGGGGTTGATCTAGTAGTTTCGGGGCTCCTCCTCAGACATGGCCGACGGCCTTGCGCTTCGCGCTGCACGAAGGCACGACGTCACGAAGTCACGAAGGCTCGGTTCAGAAACCTCATTCGTCGTGCCGTCGTGCCGTCGTGCCGTCGTGCCCAGCGGTAGCGGTAGCCGTCGGTCATGATCAGCCGCCTGGCTCGGGCAACCATCCCCGCCCCCACTCCGTCCAATCTCTCGACATATAGGTCTGCTGCATATAGGCTTGCTGCATGTCGAACCGCCGCGCCATCGATGAAGCCAAGAAAGGGAGCGCCGAGCTGTTCATCCTCGCCGTCGTCGAGGACGAAGGGCACCATGGCTACCAGATCGCGAAGTTGATCGAGAGCCGTTCCGGCGGCGACCTGACGTTCACCCTGGCCTCGCTCTACGCCACCCTGTACCGCATGGAAGACCGCGGCTGGATCAGGAGCCGCTGGGTCGAGAAGGCCGGCCAGCGCCGGCGGTGCTACTACCGGATCACTGACGCCGGCCGGAAAGTGCTCGCGGAGCAGCGCGCGGACTGGAGACGGTTCGTCGCCGCTCTCGGCCAGGTCGCCGGCGTGAAGTAGGCAGTGCCGCTAGCACGTCGCACGAGAAGCACGTTGGCACGCGAGCACGTAGCACGGGAGGAAGCACGTTGGCACGCGAGCACGCAGCACGACCAGCACGTTCGCACTCAGCGCGTGGCACGTAGCACGTGAGCGAGTCCCACATGGCACCGATACACGACTGGAAGACTCTCGTCATCGAGCAAGCGCGCGCGAGCGGCGCGCCAGACCTGGCGCCCCACACCATCGAGGAGCTCGCCGCGCATCTCGAGGACATTTACCTCGATGCGATCCGTGCCGGGCGGCCGGACGCTGAGGCCTACCGGGCAGCGATCATCGCGCTCTCCGAATCTGCGCTGAGGACGGTCCCGCGGTCGCGGACCCGCGGGCCCGAATCGCGCCCGGTCAACGAGGTGCCGGCGGGACGCGGACTCAACGGACTGGCCGCCGACTTGAAGTCGGCCTGGCGTCAGTGGCGACGGTCGCCGTCATTTGCGGCAATCGCCATCATCACGCTCGGCCTCGGCGCCGGCGCCGCCACCGCCATCTTCAGCATCGTCGACACCGTGCTGCTGCGGCCGCTGCCGTTCCACGAACCGCAGTCGCTCGTGGCGATCTGGGAAGGCAATCCGGAGAAAGCGCTCCCGAAGGAACGGCTGTCTCCCGTCAACTTCATGGACTACCGTGGGGTTCAGGCCGCATTCGCCGATGCGGCGGCGTGGTGGCGGCCGGAGATCAATCTCTCGGAGCCGGGCATGGAACCGGTCCGCGTGAATGCTGTCGAAACGAGCGGGAATCTCTTTCAGCTTCTGGGCGTCGCGGCGGCGCACGGTCCGGGATTTCCGCAGGACGGCCCCTTCTTTTCGCGCGATCAGATTGCCGTGATCAGCGATCGGCTGTGGCGGGAGCGGTACAACACCGATCCCGACATTCTGGGACGTGTGTTGAGCGTGAACGCCGGGCAGTACCGCATCGCGGGCGTGATGCCTCCGGGGTTTCATTACCCGGACGGTGTGGATGTCTGGTTGCGGCTGCAGTGGGATCTGACCCGCCACAGCCGCGGCGCGCATTTCATGGAGGCGGTCGCCAGGCTGAAGCCGGGCGTCTCGGACGAACAGGCATCGCGCGAGCTCGCGCAGCTGAGCGGGCGGCTCGGCGAGGAGAACCCGCAGACGAACGGCGGGTGGCTCGCCCGATCCGTGCCCCTGCTGGAGGACATGCTCGGATACTACCGGCCCGCGCTGTTCGTCCTGCTCGGTGCCGTCGCGCTCGTCCTGATCACCGCGTGCCTCAACGTCGCGGGGCTTCTGCTCGCCCGCGCCACCGCGCGCGGCCGTGAGATGGCGGTGCGCGCCGCGCTCGGCGCGTCCCGGCTCCGGCTGATCCGGCAGGTCCTCGTCGAAAGCCTGCTGCTCGCCGCCGCCGGAACGATCGTGGGGGCAGCCGGCGCGGTCGGATTGCTCAGAGCCGCGATCGCGGCCTTCCCCGCAACCGTACCGCGGCTGTCACAAGCCACGCTCGATCTCCGGCTGCTCGCGTTCGCGCTCGGCACCGCGGCCCTTACGACGCTGCTGTTCGGCATGCTGCCGGCGATCGTGTCGGCGAGCACTGACGCATCAGAGGCCTTGAAGGACGGGACGCGCACGTCGACTGGCGTCCGCGGCCGCCGTCTGAGCCGCGCGCTCGTGGTGCTGGAGATCGCCCTCGCGTGTGCCGTGCTCGTCGCGTCGGCGCTGCTCGTGCGCAGCGTCACGCGCATGATGCAGGCGCCGACCGGAATCATCCCGGACGGCGTCGTGACCGCCACCGTGCAGCTGTCGGGCGCCTCGTACCAGGATTGGAACGCGGTCGAACAGTTCTACACGACGCTGCTGGCATCCGCGCGGCAGCAGCCGGGCGTGCTCAGCGTCGGAGCCGCCAACGCGATTCCCCTCGAGATCGGCTGGCGGATCCCGTTTGGCGTCGAAGGACGTCCGCCCGCGCGAACCGATGAAGATGCGATTGCGCAACACGTCACCGTCAGCAGCGGCTACTTCGAAGCGCTGCGCGCGCGGCTGCTGGCGGGCCGCTTCTTCGCGGACACCGACAGCACGGCGGCCGAACCCGTCGTCATGGTGAACGAGACGTTCGCGAAGCGCGTATTCCCCGAGGGCGATGTGCTTGGCAAACGAATCATGTCGCTGGCCCAGCAGGTCGGTCCGCTCGGGCGCAATCTGTCCGGCCGCGCGGTCCCCTTTCGCATCGTCGGCATCGTCGCCGATGTGCACCAGGCCCCTCTCGGCCAGCGTGGCGAGCCCGTGCTCTATCACTCGCAGCGCCAGTTTCCGTTCCGGGCGATGACGCTCGTCGCACGCGGGCAGGACACCGCGACCGTCGTCCAGGGTCTGCGCGCCGCCCTGCGTGCGCAGAATCCGTCGCTCCCGCTCGGCACGATCAAGACCATGGACGAACGGCTGGCCGCGGCCACCGCGGCGCCACGACTGTTGACCGCTGTCCTGATCACGTTCGCGGTGCTCACCGCGCTGCTCGCCGCGATCGGCGTTTACGGACTGCTGGCGTGGATGGTCAGCGAACGACGGCGGGAGCTCGCAATCCGTCTGGCCCTCGGCGCCCAGCCGGGCATGCTCGCCTGGATCGTCACCGTCCAGGGCATGTCACTCGCCATCACCGGGATCGTCCTCGGTCTCGCCGGCGCCCAGCTCGCGCGCGGTCTGCTGCAGCAGGTGCTCTTCGAGACACGAACGACCGACGTATTCTCGATGGCCGCCGCCGCAGCCGTACTCACGATAGCCGCCGCAACCGCCTGCCTCGCCCCGGCCCTCCGCGCGACCCGCGTCGCGCCCATGGAAGGGCTTCGGAGTGAATAAACCGCGAGCGGGACTCGGGGCTTGGGATCTCGGGGAGTCGTGACCGGTGATCGGTGATCGGTGATCGGTGATCGGGGATCAAACCGGGATTGCAGGCTCGGGATATGGGGACTAGTTCGCGGGGCCGATGGAACCGGGATTGGCGTCGAGTCTAGTTTGATCACCGATCACCCGATCACCGATCACGATGCGAATACGAAAGATGGCGGCCAGCGAAGCGAGCCGCCCACCTCCCCGAGTCCCGAGTCCCGGATCGCCGCCGCCGCCTGTTAACCATCGGCCCCATGCGGCGTATCTGGGACAGAGGTGCGCCGGACATGACTTTCCAGACGCTGGAATCGATGGTGCAGGACATGCGTTACGGCGCGCGCCTGCTGTGGCGCTCGCCGGTATTCACGTTGGTGGCGGTGGCATCGCTGGCGGTCGGGCTCGGCGGCGGCGTGGCGCTCTTCAGCTTCATGAATGCGGTGCTCTTCCGCTCCCTGCCAGGGAAGGACACCCGCGAGATCTACGCCATCAACACGTCGCAGGGGCAGGGGTCGCAGTACGGAGCGACGTCGTACGCCGACTTCCAGTCGTTCGTCCTCAGTGCCGACGATCTGCTGGCCGGCTCCTGCGCCACGACGAACGTCCGCGCCAACGCGCTCGTCGGCCGTCTCACCGAGTCAGTGCCCGGAGCGATGGTGAGCGGCGGCTGCTTCGACGCGCTCAGGCTCTCGCCGCATCTCGGACGCCTGCTCAATCGATCGGACGAACAGCCGGCGAATGGATCGACCGCCGTGGTCATCAGCTATGCATTCTGGCTGCGCGCATACGGCGGAGTGCCGGACATCGTGGGGCGTGAGCTGCGTCTGAATGGCGTCTCGGCAACCATCGTCGGCGTCGCCGCGAAAGGATTCGCGGGACTGAGCTTCGACCAGGGCGCCGAGTTCTGGGCGACGGCGCCTCTCGGCGACGTTCTGCTCGAGCCAGGAACGCTCACCAGTCGATCCGCACGCAGGTTTCGCACCTACGTCCGCCTCGCGAATGGCGTAGACGCCGCGCAGCTGACGGCCCGGCTGACGACGGTTGCGGCGCAATTGCGCGCCGAGGATCCCCGATCCTGGATCGATCGACACGGAGCCACGCGCAGGGTCACGGTCCTTCGCGAGCTCGAGTCGCGGTTTGCCACGAGCCAGGGGGCAGCCGCAGGCATCGCGACGAGCATTCTGGGCGCGATCGCCATCATCGTCGCGCTGGCGTGCGTCAACCTGGCGACGATGGTGATGGCACGCGGGGCGGCGCGGACCTTCGAGCTCAATGTGAGGCTGGCGCTCGGCGCGTCGCGGCGGCGGCTTCTGCGGCAGCTCGCGACGGAGAGTCTGCTGGTCGCCGTCATGGGCGCCGCTGCGGGTCTTGCCATCGTGGCAATATCGCTGCAAGTGCTGGAGGCGTTCAGACCGCCGGAGCTGCCGGCCTTCAACCTGGAGGTCGACTGGAGGGTCGTCGGCTTCGCGACGTTGAGCGCGATCGTGACGCCGCTACTGTTCGGTCTTGGCCCGGGAGCGCACGCCGTGCGGCTCGCCATTGCCGAAGGCCTGAAGGGTACAGCACCGCTGCTCCGTCGCCGGTGGTTTCGCGTCGGCGCGAGAGAGCTGCTGCTCGTGGTGCAGGTGACGGTCTCATTCGGGCTGGTAGTGATGGCAGCAATGTTTGCGCGCGGGCTGATGACCGTCAGCGACCTGCAGGCTGCCGCGTTGAGCTCGCGCCTCACGATGGTGTCAGTCGATCTTGGTCCCGCGGCGAATTCGGACGCCGCGGCTCGCGACGCGACCGCCCGTCTGTTCCGTGCAGCGGCGACCGCTCCCGGCGTCGAGCGATGGACTGCCGCGGGCGTCGTCCCGGTCACGGGCTCATCGATTGGCGTTGCGACCCGTTTGCCGGATCAGCCCGACGCACCAGAGATGTCGTTCGACGCCAATATCGTCGCGCCCGGCTATTTCGATC
>CAWAXG010000021.1:0-22099 GCA_963785755.1 uncultured Acidobacteriota bacterium
CGCCCTGCCGCAGTCGGCACGCGCCGCCGCTGTGCCATTTCCCGCGCCTTGGCGACGAGCGCCTCGCTCTCCGCCGCGAGTTCCTCAAGGTCTCGTCCTCGTGGGCGATCCCCTTCTGACCGCGGCCGACGGGCGCACGGTAGAGGTCGGAGATCCCGCCCGTCAGTTGCCCTCACTCGTCTTTCGGGGCGATGCTAGGAGACGCGCTGGTGGTACGATATTTCGTGATCGGCGCGACGGGCGGCGGTTAACGAGAGGCAGGAGAAGTCGATGTTGATTCCGAAGCAGACGCTCGCGTTTCTGGCGGCCGCCGCGGTGATTGCCGCCGGCTGCAACCGGGCTCCGGAGACTCTCACGCCCGAGGCTGCGAGCGCGAAGGGTGACGCGCTGCTCAAGGAAATGAGCAAGAGCATGTCGGCACTGCAGACCTTCGCGTATACGGTCGACGAGCGCCGCGAGCGCGTCGGCCCCGGCGGCGCGAAGACAGAAAGACGTTCGACCCGGAACGTCATCATCCGCCGACCGAACGCTCTCACCTTCACGGGCAAGGGAGACAGCGGGGACACCGCGGCCTGGTACGACGGAAAGCAACTGACCATCGTTGCTCATGCCAAGAAGGTCTGGGCGAGGGGGCCGATGCCCGCGACGCTCGACGAAGCGCTGGACTTTCTCTCAAGCGAGTATGCGCTGGAGATGCCGACGGCGGACCTGCTCTACTCCTCACCGTACGACGCGCTGATGACGAAGGACACGACAGGCGGCTGGGTGGACGTGCAGAAGATCGGCGATCTGTCGTGCGATCACCTCGTATACCGGCAGGAAGTGGTGGACTGGGAGATCTGGCTTGGCCCGAAGCGCCAGTTGCCGTGCCAGATGAAGATCATCTACAAGCGGGATCCCGGCCAGCCGGCCACGACCGTCACGTATCACACGCTCGAGATTCCCCCGGTGACCGACGACACCTTCGTGGCCAAGGTGCCGGACGGCTACGCGCGCCTCAGGATCATCCGCCACGCGACAGTCATCGATCCGAAAGTCGAAGAAGCGCCGCCCGTTCCACCTGCGGCCGCGCCGAAACCAAAAAAGTAAGAGGCGAGGAGACGACGATGTTCACCAACGCAACCCAGACGGCTCGTCCCCTTCGATCGACGGGCGCGCTGCGACTGACCGCGGTCGCGATCGGCGCGCTCTTCCTGCTGTCGACGGCCCCCTTGTCCGCCGACCGGCGCGGCGGAGGTTCGGTCAAGCAGTCGCGCAGCTCGCATCAAAACGCCGGCGCGAACCGGGACAACAACTACAACCGGAACACGAACGTCGATCGCAATACGAACGTCAACCGCAACACGAACGTCAACCGCAACACGAACGTCAACGTGAACCGGAACGTCAACGTCAACCAGAACGTGAACCGCGGTTACGGCCGGCCCGGCGGCGTGGCCGTCGGTGAGGAAGGCGCCGTGGCTGTCGGGCGTCACGGCGCTGTTGCCGTGGGCGACGAAGGCTTCGCCGGCGTCGGACGCTACGGCGGCGTCGTCGCCGGCGAGCGGTACGAATCGTATGAAGGCTGGCGGGTCGCGGCGGGCGTCGCGACAGGAATCGCCGTGGGCACGATGCTCGCGCGGCCTCCCACGACGTCGGTCACCGTCGTGGCGGGCAGCACCAACTACATGTACGCGGACGGTGCGTATTACGAGCAGGTCATGTACGGGGGGGAGGTCTCGTATCAAGTCGTCACGGCGCCCGCCGGCGCGATCATCACGACGCTTCCGGGAGGATGCACCACAACGGTCGTCGGCGGAGTCTCCGTGCAGCAGTGCGGTTCGACGTACTACCGCCGGGTGAGCTCGGGCTATCAGGTCGTCGTGTTCTGACGGATCGCTTACTTCGTTTTCTGGAACAAGTACAACGGAAGAGCGAGCCGTCCCGGGCACCGCGCACATAGATGAACAAGAACACGCGGCCCGTGTGTGGGGGGGTGCTCGCACTGGCCATCAGCCTGGCCGCGATCGTGGCGCCCTCGGGTCAGTCGCGAAGGCCGGCGGATCTCACGCGGGCCGGGTGGGACGCCCTCAACGCCGGACAGCTGCAGGAAGCGTCGGCGACGTTCGCTGAAGCCTTGAAGAGCGGTCCGACCGCGCCGGCACTGCTCGGCGCCGCGCTCGCCGCACACCTTCAGACGCGCTACGAAGAAGCGCGCCAGCATCTCGTTTCAGCCCTCGGCCTCGATCCGTCACTTCTTTCTGGTTCAATTCTGCTCGGCGAGGTGCTGTACCAATCGGGCGATCTCGACGGGGCGATCCTCGCGTACGAGCAGGCGCTGACCCGCGCGCCCGGACACGCGCAGATTCAGAAGAAGCTCGAAGCGTGGCGCAAGGAGCTCGCGCTCCACAGCCGATTCGGTCAGCGGTTCAGCGATCACTTCACAATCCTCTTCGAGGGCCCCGCGGAAGCGCCGCTCGCGCAGCGGGCGGCGGCGATTCTCGAGGCCGCATACTGGCGCATCGGCACCAGCCTCAGCGCCTATCCGACCGACGTCGTCACCGTGGTGCTGTACACGCGGGAACAGTTCCGGGATGTGACCCAGTCGCCGGCGTGGGCCGGCGGCGCCTTCGACGGCCGCATCCGCGTGCCGGTGCAGGGTGCGCTCGAGAACGGCCGCGAGTTCGAGCGCGTGTTGACGCACGAATTCGTGCATGCGCTCATTCACAGCCTGGCGCCGCGGGGTGTGCCGACCTGGCTGAACGAGGGCCTCGCCGGCGTATTCGAGGGCAGCGATCTCGCACGCAAGACCAAACAGGTTCGGAGCGCGGAGTCGCCGCTGCCGCTCGGTCAGCTCGAAGGCTCGTTCGCGAAACTGAATCCGGCACAGGCGAGCCTCGCGTATGCCCAGAGCGCTGTCGCGGCGAATGCGCTGATCGATCAGGCCGGCGCCGCCGCCGTCGTGAATCTGCTCACCGAGATCGGCAGCGGCGCCACGTTTGCGGCCGCGTTCGAGCGCCACGTCCCGATCGCCTACGCGGAGTTCCAGAAGAAGCTCTGGGCCGACTGACTATTGCGGCGGCTTCGACAGCCGCAAGTCGACCACCCGCTTCTCGTCCTGCGCGACGACGAGGCGTGTCGCGTCCCTGGCCAGCGCCTCGAAGATTTCCGGCGGCGTGTCCGGCGTCAGCGCCAGGGTGCGGAACGGTACCGCCACCGCATAGTAGCGGCCTCCGATCAGGCCAGTCGTCGTGTACTTTCCGTCCTTCATCGAACCGGTGATTCGCATCCGGGGCGATCCCGCTCTCCAGCCGTCCTTGTCCTCGGGAAAGATCACGACCATCGCCTGTTCCACCGGCGCGCCGTCGTCGCCGGTCACGGTGCCTTCGACGAATGCAGGACGCGTCGACACGACGATCTGCAGGTGACCGCTGTGTTCTTTCTTGAACTCGACCGGCGTGTCGGTGATGTCGGTCGAGCCGAGCATCACGGCTTTCAGCGCCCATTCACGCCTGAGCCCGGCCCTGATCAGGACCGGACCAAACAGATTGGACAACGTGAACTTGAGGTCCTTCCCGACGGTGGCCGACGGCGACGGGCCGAACATCGGCAGCCTGTTGCCCGGCTGCGTGAAGACGCGCAGCGCGTCGCTGGCCTGCGGCGAATCCCCGTCCGCGAACACGATCTCGCCCGCGATGCTGACGCCGGGTTGCGTGACGATGACGAGGTTTTCCACGTCGGCGGCAACCGATACCGGGACGACGGCGTGTTCCTGGGGTTCTTTCGACGGTTCGGATGAGGGCGGTCCGCCGAGGCCACCAGGACGGACGATCACGAAATAGTCGCCGGGGACCACGTCGCGAAACGTGAAGCGGCCCTCCTGTTCGACGTTGCTCCCCGAGCTCGAGAAACCGGATCCGGGCGTCTGTTTCGCGAGCATTACTCCCGGGCGTGTCAGCGCCCGCCCCTGGGAGTCCATGACTGTGCCGGTGATGCGGAACGTTCGCGTCCGAATCAGCTGGATGTCGATCCCTTCGGCATCCATGCCGGCCCTGACGCGGACGCGGACGGCATCCTTGTCATGGACCGCCGCCGGGTGATAGGTCGTAACGAAGCCTTCAGTGTCCGTTCCTTCGACCGGTGGTCCGCCCATCGACCGTGCTTCCGCGGCGACCACGTAGTCGCCGGGTTCGAGGCCGAAGATTCGGTATCGTCCATGATCGTCGGATTGGATGAAGCCCATGCCGCCGGTGCGCTGCACGCTGCCGGTGCCGGGCATCACCCTCGACGGGTAGACCATGACGTTCGAGACCGGCTCGCCCGCGTCATCGATGAGGCGGCCGACGATGGCGCCGCCGCGCCGGAGCGGGATATCGGCCTGGTCGAACTGCTCGCCGTCCTTCAACTCGATCAAGCGGCCCGGATCCATCGAGTCCTTGCTGCCGAACGCCGCGGCCAGGTACTGACCGGAGTTGCGCGGCGGCATCGAACGCAGTCGATAGCTGCCCGCCGACAGCCCGGTGAACTCGAAGCGGCCGGCAGCGTCGGTGGCCACGTTGCGTGGTCCGCCATGCGGCCCCCCGGGGCCCAGGCGCGCCGCGGCTGTGGCCGTCGGCAAGGCTTGAACGGCGGCGGCTGGCGGCGTTCCCGGCGTTGGACCTTGCGCAGACATGAGGGTCACGATCGCCCGGCGAACGGGCGCACCGGTCTCGGCGTTGAACACGCGGCCGCGAATCGCGGCCGCCACGGCATCTCGCGGACGCGGGGGCGGCGTGTCACGCGGCTGCTGCGACGCGGCCTGACCTACGAGAACGCCGAGGGCAACTGAGATCACAAGAGCATTGGTCATTGCACGCTCCGCTGTCGCCAGTGTTCGTACCTCTACTCCGGCCATCGCCAGATCCGCAACTCGATCGTCCGGCGCTCGCCGTCGCCGATAACCAGGGGTTCGGCGGCGGATTTGAGCGCCTCGAAGAATTCTTCCCCGAGGTCAGACATGGGGCGGAACCGTTCGGATGAGACCGCGACGGCCAGATAGCGTCCTGCAGTCAACGCCCTCAGCGCGAAGCGGCCGTCGTCACGGATATCAGCACGATGCGTGCGAGGAGAGCCCATTCTCCACGACGCCCTGTCCTCGGAAAAGACGTAGACAGTGCCGTTCACGATCGTTGTCCCCTTGTCGTCCTTTACGACGCCTTCGAGCGTTGCCGCTCGCGTCGTGACGATCATCTGGATCTGTCCCTCATGTTCGGCACGGAAGGCGGTCGGCTGATCGGTGATGTCATTCGCCCCCAGCATGACGGCGTGAAGGGCCCATCCCGGCGGCAGCGATGCAAAGCGCAGCAGCTTCGGTCCAAACGCATCCTCGAACGTGAACCGCAGATCCGCATCGACCCGGGCGCTCGATTCGAACGCGGCGGCAGGCGACTGCATTTTGACGCCGTGAAGGCTCACGGTCAGGGCAGGCGGGTCCGCAGTGGTCGCTTCTGCGAACACGACGCGACCGCTTACCGTGATGCCGGGCGAGGTGACCACCACGATGTCGCTGAGATCGCTGTTGACGGCCAGCGGCATGTCGGCGAATTCGGATCGCTGGCTTGCCGAGGACTTCGACACCCGCACCTGAAGTGTGTAATTGCCGGGATCGAGGTTCTCGACCGAGAAGCGCCCCGCGCCGTCAACCGGCACGTGCGCGCTCGAATGGCCGCCAAACGTCGAATTGATCAGCGCCGCGTTCGACGACTGCGGTTGCCCCTGCGAGTTGACGATGGTGCCCGACAGGCTGTGGCGTCGCGACCTCACGAGCTGGATGTCGATGCCGGACAGTTCCTGCAAGGGGAGGATGCGTACGGGCTGCGCGTCAACGCCGCTCGCGCTGGAGGGATAGTAGGTGGTGAGAAAACCGTACGTTTCCCCCTCGACGCTGGAGCCACCTGCAAAACGCCTCAACCCTGGACTCTGTCCCTCTGCGAGCACGACGTAGGTACCAGGCTCGAGCCCGTAAAGCCGGAACCTGCCCAGATCGTCGGTTTGCGCTGGCGAGACGGGCACGGCCTGCGGAATCCGGCTGCCGAACGCCAGCCGGGCCACCTTCACGACCGCTCGAGCGACCGGTTCGCCGGTATCGTCGACGACCCGCCCCTCGATCGCCGAGCCCGTCGTGAGGGCAATGTCCGCGTCTTTGATCTCCTGCCCTGCAGCGATCACGAGGAGCCGTCCGGCCTCGTTCGGCCCCCTCGAGCCATACCCGCTCGGCAGATACCTGCCGTGGTTCGGGCCGGCTGTTGCAACCAGTCGATAGCGGCCGGGCGCAACCCCGTCGAAAAGGAAGTGCCCGGCGTCATCGGCGGCCGCAAGGCTCGGCCGGTTTGTCCGAATCACGTCTGGAGGAGCAAGTGGACCACCGCTGACGCCCTCCTGGAGGTCGGGGACGAGCGACACCATGGCGCCGCGAATGGGATTGCCGGTGGTGGCGCTGAAGACTCTGCCGCGAACGACGGCTGTCGCGCCGGACGTATTCGGCGTGTCCCGCGGTTGCCCCTGCGCAAGAATCAAACTCAGGCACAGCACGACGGACGTCATCGTTGCCTTTTAGACACCGCTTCGGCGCGAACGGCTTGGGCTCGAAGTCACGGCTGCGCCCCCGCCGCATCCTCGAGCAGCAGGATCACGCCGCCGATGTTTCGGTCCTGCTGCAAGGGGGAGACGCTGAGACGGCAGGACTGCTCCAGCCCATCGACGGAGAGACGGGGCAGCAGCGTGTACTGCCGGACCCTTCCCTCGAGAACTTCCGCGATCGCCGCCCGCACCTCCGCGACTGGAAGACGGGTGTCGAAGCGGAAAAAATTGCCTGGCGAGTCGCCGCCGGCATGAAGTCCCCACAGATCGGCGGCGCGGTGGTTCCAGGCCATCACCCGCGAGCTTCGGTCCAGGACCACCACCGCCGACCGCAGGCTGCCGAAGACCGACCGCAGCACCGCGTTCGTGCCATCAAGATCGATGGTGCGGCGCCGCAGCTCCTCGTTGGCCGTCTGGAGCGCCTCGCTCGTGCGCTGGAGCTCGTCGTTCAACCTGGCGAGCTCTCCGTTGGTCTCCTGCAGTTGTTTGCTGGTGGCGTCCAGTTCTCCCACCGCCGAGAGGAGCTCCCGGTGGGTTCTGTCGATCTGCTGCCTCGCCGCGTCGAATCGATCGTTTGCCGCCGCCAGTTCGTGCCGGGTCCGTTCGAGCTCGAGCCGGACCGCCGATTCCGTCGAGACGTCGTTCGTATCGTCCATTCCGGTCAGTGAGGCTGCAAGGTCAGAGACGGTGGCGCGGGGTGGCGCCGCCAGGATTCTAGCAAAATGCCGCTTGTTCCTTGTCTCTTGCTGCTTGTTCCTTAGAGCCGTAACAGAACCCAGACCGGGACGCGTCGTGGGTGAGCACCGATTACTTCGTTGCCCCGGAGTGCGTCAGTGTCTCAAACGAGTCGTCCCCACCGTTCGAACAGCGCGATCCGACGCGTGCCCTCGGGCGGACAGGTAAACACTGCGCCTACTCGGAAGTAATCCGATTCTGGGGAGCGCATCGGCCTCGCCGTCGGTTCGATTCCTCTGCGGCTCACCACCTAACCCCTTCTACCCGTTGACGTTCTCGATCGCGGGCACCTCCGTCTCCACAATGTCTCCAAACTGCGCGCCGTTCTTCCGGTGTTCGAGCACCCGAATGGCGTCCTCCGCGGCCGTCGGGCTCAGATGGCGGTACCGCTGCGTGGTCGCCAGGTCTCGATGCCCGGCGCACTGCTGGATGATCAACGCAGGAACGGCGTGCATCGCCAGTGTGAACAAAACGTGTGGCAGCATGTGCCGTCCGTTGTTGCGGAGGTTCGCTCTCGTGGCCGCACGGACGATGGCACTTCGTCGCCGTCGGCATTTGACTGTAGATTCGCATGCGACACAGCGGAGATCCGCGTTCTAGATTCTGACCTTGCGGCGACCCCGTTCGGAGCGCGTCGTGCGGATAGTCTTCAACTGTTTGCAAGACGCTGGAAAAATGCCAACGCTCCGACCGCAGGGCACGTCACAATCCAACTGAGGAGCTCGTGATGCGGGAGATTCGCTGGGCTTGGCGCAACATCACTGCGCGCCGTTGGCGGGCGGCTCTGACGATTGGTCTGCTCGCCATTGCCCTCGCAGCGACGACAATCGTCTTCTCTGCTGCCGATTCGCTCGTCTTCCGTCGAGTCGCATACCCGGCGGCCGACCGGTTGATCACATTCGACACGCGCGATGCAAAGACTGGAAGACCGGGGGGCGGCTTCGCGTCCGCCGCCGTGCTCGATGAGTGGCGAAAACAGGCCGATCTGTTCTCCGGCGTTCACGGACATCTCTACAAGACCATCTTCCTCGTCGGGAGTGGTGAGCCCGAGCTGGTGCCGGCCGCTGATGTGACTGTCGGACTGATCGACATGCTCGGCGTCAGGCCGCGCTGGGGCCGCACTTTCTCTGCAGACGACACACAGCAAACAGACGTTCACGCCGTCCTCATTGCCGAAGCGATTGCGCGCGAGCGGTTTGGGGATCCCGCACGGGCGGTGGGGCAACGGATCGAAACCACAGCGGAGCCTCTGCAGGTTGTCGGCGTCATGCCTGCATCCTTCCGGTTTCCGGATGGAGCACAGCGCATATGGCGCGCGTTCGATCCTCGAGGACCTCTCGCGCAGAACATGGGCATCTCGGTGATCGCCCGGATAGCCGACCGCGTCTCCTTGACGCAGCTGTCAAAGATGATGGAGGCGCGCAGTGAGGCGCTCTACGTGGCTGCCGGCGCACGCACCTTCGGAGGCGCGTTCCGGTCGCCTCGCCGAGCGCAACTCCCGGTGCGTGCGCGATCGATCTGCAGCCGCGCCGACTCCAGGCGATCGCAGGCCGCCGCCAGTTCGTGGCGGGTCCGTTCGAGCTCGTGCCGGACCGCGGATTCGGTCGAGCCGTCGTTCGAATCGTCCATCACGCTCAATGAGGCTGCAGGGTCAGACAGGCAGGCGCCCGCGGCGCCGCCTGGATTCTAGCCTGCTGCGGGTCACGCGGGACTGACGACCACTGCTTCTCCTACTCACCGATCGCGGGCAATCCGTCGGGCCGCGGCTCAGAACGGCACCAGTGTGTCCAAACCTGAGACGGCATCACTAACCCGTGAGCCTGGAAGCATTTGGGTGGAATTTGGCTGCGCTGACTGCTTCACAATGGAACAGAGCCACCGGACTGAGTTCGCAAATTCGGTGCAGGAACGTCATACTTTCGCCCGGCTCGACACTTGCTGTGCTGGAGGTCGCCAAGTCAGACGGGACTGAAGCCTAGCAATGGCTGGAGTCATCCAGAAAGAGACGCAAAATGGAAGAACGATTCAGCTCCGCGGTGTTGACACTTGAATGTGGAGATTGCGGCAACAGAATGAAGCGGACGATGCACCAGATGCGCATCTCCCCCGAGTTGATGTGCCTCTCGTGTGACTCGGTGTTGGACGTGAGCAGCGAACAACTGAGGACGGTCGTCACGATGCTGGAAAGGCGCCTGGCCTAAGAACTCTGTTTTTCGGCAGCTCGAACCTTCCTCAGCGCCCGACAACGTCCCATCCACGCTGACCGGCCGGCAGGGCGCGAATAACAGCACTGGCTTTTCAGCAAGCGGCTAACCTGCGAACGTCACGAAGCGAGGACGGCCGACGATTACCGGGAGACAGGCGCGGGAGGGGGGATTTCTGCCGGTATCGCGTCGGGGCCCTTCGGCGGGATTGGCCCCATGATCGCCTTCAATTCGTCGGCCTCGATGACTTCCTTGACGAGCAGCCGTTCCGACAAGACGTCCAGCACGTCCCGTCTCTCGCGAAGAATTCGCCGCGCCTCGTCATGCGCCTCGGTGAGGATGCGCTTCACTTCCAGGTCAATCTTCAACGCGGTCTCTTCGGCGTAGTTGCCGCGGTCCTGGACGAACGGCATGTCGAGGAACTGTCCGCGCTTGTGGCCGTTGTAGTTGACCGCGCCGAGCGCGTCGCTCATGCCGAACTCGGTGACCATCGCGCGCGCGATGTCCGTCGCGCGCTGCAGATCGTTCTGGGCGCCGGTCGAAATCTCGCCGAACGCGATCTCTTCCGCGCTGCGGCCGCCGAGCAGGACGGCGAGCTGGCTGTGCAGGTCCTGCCGGGTCATCAGGTACCGATCCTCGAGCGGCAGCTGCATCGTGTAGCCGAGCGCGCCGAACCCGCGCGCCACGATCGAGATCTTGTGGACGGGATCGAGCCCCGGCAGGACCGTCGCCACGATCGCATGTCCCGATTCGTGAAAGGCGACGATGCGGCGCTCCTTGTCGCTCATCACGCGCTTCTTTTCGAGACCGGCGATGACCCGGTCGATCGCCTCGTCGAAGTCCTTCATGTCGACCGCGGTTTTCTCGCGGCGGGCGGCGAGCAGCGCGGCTTCGTTCACGAGATTGGCGAGGTCGGCGCCGGCGAATCCCGCGGTACGCGCCGCGATCACCTTCAGATCGACATCAGGGCTGACCTTCACGTTCTTGACGTGGATGCGGAGGATATCCTCGCGGCCGCGAATGTCCGGCTTGTCGACCAGCACCTGACGATCGAAGCGGCCCGGCCGCAGCAGGGCAGGGTCGAGCACCTCGGGACGGTTCGTCGCGCCCATGATGATGATGCCCTTGCGGCCGTCGAAGCCGTCCATCTCGGCGAGCAGCTGGTTCAGCGTCTGTTCGCGCTCCTCGTGGCTGCCCATCGGCGTCTGGACGCGTACTTTCCCGAGCGCGTCCAGCTCGTCGATGAAGATGATGCAGGGCGCCTTGCCCTCGGCCTGTCCGAACAGGTCGCGGACGCGTGCGGCGCCGACGCCGACGAACATCTCCACGAACTCCGATCCGCTGAGGCTGAAGAACGGCACCTTCGCTTCGCCGGCGACGGCGCGCGCCAGCAGTGTCTTGCCGGTCCCTGGAGGCCCGACGAGGAGCACGCCCTTGGGAATGCGTCCGCCGATGCTCGTGTACTTCTTCGGGTTCTTCAGGAACTCGACAATCTCGCGCAGCTCCTCTTCCGCTTCGTCGACACCGGCGACGTCCGCGAACCTTACTTTCACGTCGTCGTCGGCGTAGATTTTTGCCTTGCTGCGGGCAAACGACATGACGCCGCCTTCGGCGCCGCTCATCCGCCGGAAGAAGAAGCTCCAGAGCGCGATGAGGAAAATCAGCGGAATGAGCCATGCGAAGACCTCGCTGAGCCAGCGGCTCGCGACTTCACCGGTGTACTTCACGCCGCTCTTTTCGAGCTCCTCGAGCAGCTTCGGATCCTCGATCCGGACGACAGTAATGGTCTTGGATTTGCCCGCGGGCGCCTGCTTCAGCGTGCCGCGGATGCGGTCCTCGGCGACGACGACCTCCTGAACCTGGCCCTCGCGGACGGCAGCCTTGAACTCGCTGTAGGAGATGGTCTGGCCGGACTGGATGGAGAAGAAAAACGCCTGGCCGAGGGCCAGGAGCAGCACGGCCGCGAGGACGTACCACATCGTCGATGTGGAGCCGGTCCGCGGGGCCAGCCGCCGATCGCCCGACTTCTTGCCGCGCGGATTCGGCACTTCCGGTGGAGAGTGATCGGCCATTCAGCGTCCGATGATCATTGTACGTCCGTGCTGCCCAGGTGGCTCCCTGACGGGGTGACGGCGGCTACGCCGTCACCGCATGCTCAGCCTTTTCGAACTTGAACTCCGACCCGGCGACGTCGATGCGGATGCGATCGCCTTCCCGGAATTCGCCCTCCAGCACGCGCATGGCCAGGGGATCCAGGATGTGGCGCTGAATCGCCCGCTTCAACGGGCGGGCGCCGTAGATCGGGTCGTAGCCTTCGGCGATCAGCAGATCCTTCGCGCGATCGGTCAGCTCGACGCGGATCTTGCGATCCTCGAGACGCTTCATCAATCCACGCAGCTGGATGTCGATGATCTGCCGCATCTCGGCGCGGCTGAGCGGATGGAACACGATGATCTCGTCGACCCGGTTCAGGAATTCAGGCCTGAACTGCGCTCTGAGCACGTCGAGGACCTGCCTCCGCACGCCCTCGCTGAGCGTCGTGTCGCCGCTGCCGACCTGTTCGGCGATGAGATGACTGCCGGCGTTCGACGTCATGATCACGACCGAATTCTTGAAGTCCACGGTCCGCCCCTTGCCGTCGGTCAGACGGCCGTCGTCCAGCAGCTGGAGCATCACGTTGAGCACTTCCGCATGCGCTTTCTCGATCTCGTCGAAGAGCACCACCGCGTACGGACGGCGGCGGACCGCCTCGGTCAGCTGTCCCGCCTCTTCGTAGCCGACGTATCCGGGCGGCGCGCCGATCAACCGGGACACCGTGTGCTTCTCCTGATACTCGGACATGTCGATGCGGATCATCGCGTGCTCGTCGTCGAACAGGAATTCGGCGAGCGCGCGTCCCAGCTCGGTCTTGCCGACGCCGGTCGGTCCAAGGAAGATGAAGCTGCCGAGCGGCCGTTCCGGATCCTGCAGGCCGGCGCGGGCGCGGCGGATGGCGTTCGCGACGGCGCGAATCGCTTCATCCTGGCCGACGACGCGCTGGTGCAGGCGCTCCTCCATGCGCAGCAGTTTCTGCACTTCGCCTTCCATCAGCCGGCTCACCGGCACGCCGGTCCAGCGGCTCACGACTTCGGCGATGTCTTCTTCGTCGACTTCCTCTTTGAGCATGCGCTTGGTCTTCTGCAGTTCCGCGAGCCGCGCCTCTTCATCCTTGATCTTCTGTTCGTAGTCCGGGATGCGGCCGTACTGCAGCTCCGAGGCCTTCGCGTAGTCGCCGCCGCGCTGCGCCCGCTCGACCTCGTTGCGTACCTGATCCAGTTCTTCCTTCAACTTGCGCGACGCCTGGATCGCTTCCTTCTCCTGCTTCCAGTGCAGCGCGAGCTGCGCCTTCTGCTCCTTGAGATCGGCGAGCTCCTTCTCGAGCTTGCTCAGCCGCTCCTTGGACGCCTTGTCCTTCTCTTTGCGCAGCGCCTCGCGCTCGATCTCGAGCTGCATGATCCGGCGTTCGACCTCGTCCAGCTCCGCCGGCATCGAATCGATCTCGGTACGCAGGCGGGCCGCGGCCTCGTCCACGAGGTCGATGGCCTTGTCGGGCAGGAAGCGGTCGGTGATGTATCGATTCGACAGGACCGCGGCGGCCACCAGCGCCGAATCCTTGAACTTCACGCCGTGATGGATCTCGTAGCGCTCCCGGAGCCCGCGGAGAATGCTGATCGTGTCCTCGACCGACGGTTCGCCGACCATGACCGGCTGGAACCGGCGTTCGAGCGCCGCATCTTTCTCGATGTGCTTCCGGTACTCATCGATGGTGGTCGCGCCGACGGTATGGAGCTCGCCGCGCGCCAGCATCGGCTTCAGCATGTTGGACGCGTCCATCGCGCCTTCCGCGGCGCCGGCGCCGACGACGGTGTGGAGCTCGTCGATGAAGAGGATCACCGTCCCCTCCGAGTCGGCGACCTCCTTCAAGACGGCCTTCAACCGTTCCTCGAACTCACCGCGGTACTTGGCTCCGGCGACCAGCGAGCCCATGTCGAGCGCGACGATCTTCTTGTTCTTGAGCCCCTCCGGCACGTCTTCGCGGATGATGCGCTGGGCGAGACCTTCGACGACGGCGGTCTTGCCGACGCCGGGCTCGCCGATGAGCACCGGGTTGTTCTTGGTGCGGCGTGAGAGCACCTGAATGACGCGGCGAATCTCTTCGTCGCGGCCGATCACCGGATCGAGCTTGCCCTTGCGCGCGAGCTCGGTCAGATCGCGGCCGTAGCGTTCGAGCGCTTCGTAGGTCGCTTCCGGATTCTGGCTGGTGACGCGCTGCGAACCGCGGACGCTCGTCATCGCCTGGAGAATCGAGTCGCGCGTGATGCCGTGCTGTTCCAGGATGCGCGCCCCGGTCGATTTCCGCCCTTCGCTCGCGATCGCGACGAAGAGATGCTCGGTGCTGACGTACTCGTCCTTCAGCCGCTTCGCTTCCTGTTCCGCGGCATCCGTGACCTGCCGCAGGCGAGCCGAAATCGCGACCTGGGAGCCACCGTGCGCGCGCGGCAGCCGGCGGAGCTCGGCGCCCACGGCGGTCGCCACCGCCGCGGGGTCGGCGCCAATCTTCTGGATGATCGACGGCACGATCCCGTCCTTCTGCAGGATCAGCGTGATCAGCAGGTGCTCGGGCAGGATCTCGGGGTTACCGTCGCGGTCCGCGAGCTGCTGCGCCTCGAGGATCGCCTCCTGGGCTTTCTCAGTGTATTTGTTGATGTTCATGATGACCCTAGCTTCAACTTCTCTCGAGCTTGTGCAGAGCCTCGTAATGCTGCCGCTGTTCCTTGGTCAGCGCTCGCGGCAGCTGCACCTCCACCGTCGCGTACAGGTCGCCGCGCTCGTCGGCCTTTCCGATCTGCGGCATCCCGTGCGCCTTGAGCCTGAAGACCTGGCCGTTCTGCGTTCCTTCGGGAATCTTCAACCGGACGCTCCCGGTGATCGTGGGCACTTGCGCCTCGCCCCCGAGCACCGCGGTCGTGACGGGCACGGCGATCTTCGTCTGGAGATCGTTGGCCTTGCGCTCGAACACCACGTGCGGCTTGACGCTGACGCGCAGGTACAGGTCACCAGAGACGCCGCCGTTGGCGCCCGCCGAGCCTTCGCCGGCTGCGCGGACCCGTGAGCCATCCTTCACGCCCGGTGGAATCCGCACGTCGACGGTCCGCGCGTGGCCGTCTTCCTTGATCGAGATGCGGCGGGTCGCGCCGTGGTACGCCTCCTCGAGCGTCAACTCGACCACATGCTCGATGTCGCGGCCCTTCTGGCTGCGCGCGGCGGCGCGCCCGCTGCGTGGCCGCCCTCCGGCGCCTTCGCGCGGACTCCCGCCGCCGAAGAACGTCCGGAAGAAGTCGGAGAAGGGATCCTCGTTGCCGAAGAGCTCGTGCATCTCCTCTTCGGTCATCGTCCGGTAGCCGCCGCCGGGTCCGCCCATGTTGATGGTCCAGGCGTCCTGGCCGCCCTGGCCGCCGAAGCCGAACGGCGACGCGCCGGGCGCGCCGTAGCCCTGCTGCTGCGCCTGTTCGTACATCCGCCAGTTCGCGCCGAGCTCGTCGTACTTGCGCCGCTTCTCCTTGTCGCCGAGCACTTCGTACGCTTCGTTGATCTCCTTGAACTTCGACTCGGCGCTCTTGTCGCCGGGATTCACGTCCGGATGAAGCTTCCGCGCGAGCTTGCGAAAGGCCTGCTTGATTTCCTTCTCGCTGGCAGACTTCGCGACGCCGAGCGTCTGGTAGTAGTCCTTGAATTCCATCTGCCTACGTCACCGCCGATCGTCTCGTCAGAGACCGACCATCTGGCTGATCCGTTCAACCTCCTGCGCCATCCGCCGCCGGGCGTCGCCGCGCGCGTCCTCTCGAAGCAGCGGCCGCAGCCGCTGCACCGCCTCCGCGATCGACAGCAGGCGCTGCACCCCCGCAAGGTTGACGCCGACGTCGTCCACCAGGTGCTTGATGAGCCGGAGACGCTCCAGCTCGTCACTCGTATACACCCGCATGCTGCCGACGGTCCGCGTCGGCGTCACCAGGCCCAGACGTTCGTATTTGCGCAGCGTCTGCGGATGCATGTCGAGCAACCGCGCCGCCATGCTGATAAAGTACAGATCAGACTGGATTGCCATAGCCTCAACGCACCGCTCGAGCCACCGATCGCGTGGAATCTGTTTGCGTCGCCACCAAACCTTGCGTCGATCGAAATATAGACCTTGATACGCTCCGTGTCAACTCCGACTGCCGCTGAATGGACGTTCATTTCTCGGATTTCCTGACCATCGGGCTGCTGGTCCTGCTCGAAGGGCTGCTGAGTGCCGACAACGCGCTGGTACTCGCAATTCTCGTGCTCGGGCTGCCCCGGCACCAGCAGCGTCAGGCGTTGCGCTACGGAATTCTTGGCGCATTCGTGTTCCGGATCATCGCCACGCTGATCGCGGCCGACCTCATTGATTACGGCTGGGTGAAGCTGGTGGGGGCGGGCTATCTGCTGTATCTGTCGTACAAGCACTTCTTCGGCGAGACCGGCACGGAAGAGCGCCGAGCCATCAAGCCGGCCCGCCCATGGCTCGGGCTGACCGCGTTCTGGGCGACGGTCGTCAAGGTCGAGCTGACCGACATCGTGTTCGCCGTCGATTCGATTCTGGTCGCAGTCGCGATGTCATCGAAGAAGTGGGTAATCATCACCGGCGGCGTGCTCGGCATTATCACCATGCGTATGGTGATCGGGCAGCTCCTGGTGATTGTCCGGCGCTACCCGGCGCTCGTGGACGGGGCATTCGTCATCATCGCGTGGGTGGGCATCAAGCTGCTCGTCGAGTACCTGCACGTGTCGCACTACATCCCGTTCGCCATCAACAAGTGGATTTCGTTCGGGCTGATCGTCGTGATCTTCCTCATCTGGTACTGGTATGCCCGAAAGCAGGGCCCCGTCCCTGACGAAGAGACCCTCACGGACGAGGCCGCCGATCTTTTCGCGGAAGATCAGAAGCAGTGACGCAGGTCAGAACCGCGGTCAGAACTGCGGGGCAAAACTGCGGGTCAAAACTGATCGACGAGCTTGAGATCGAGCGTTTCGGTCCCGCCCTCCCGCAGGGTGAAGCGCTTGGCGTGGGCTTTCAGCCGCTCGAGCAGCTCCGGATCGCCCCAGGAACCCTGCTCGACGTAATCCAGCGCAACCGCGTAGTAGCCGCCCGGCGGCAGATTGCGCACGCGGAATCGTCCTTCCTGATCGGGACGTGATCCCGTCACCCAGCGGGTCATCGGCAGGCTCCACTGCTGAGCATCTTCCGAGAACACGACGATGGTGTAGTCCTTCACCGCCGCGCCGTTCGATCCCGTGACCGTGCCGGCGATCTCGGTGCTCTTGTTCGTGGCGACGATCTCGACGCCGGTGACCTCCTGGCCGCTCTTGAATTCGACGCCCGTGTCGGTCACATCGTCACCGTTCACGCGCACGGCTTTCACGATCCAGCCCGCCGGCAGATTCGCAGCGCGGATCACCCGGCGTCCGGACAGCCCCTTCAGCTCGAACGAGCCATCTTCTTTGGCGGCAATGCTGCGCCGCCGCCGATCATCGGACCATCCATGTCCGCCTCGGCGGCGGTGATCCGCACGCCGGTCAGTTGCCGGCGGCTTCGCGCCGCCTTCGAAGGTGAGGCGTCCGATCGCGGTTCCGCCCTTCGACGTCATGATCAGCACGTTGGTGAGATCTTCGCCGGCGACGCTGATCGGCAGCGAAGCCGTCTCGAGTCGGCCCCCGTCGCCGCCGCCGATCGATGGCTGCGCGAAACATCATCGTGTCTCCGTCGCCGGACGTGATGAAGCGCATCGAGGTCACGTTCAGCGTGTAATCACCTGGTGCGACGCTGCTGATCGTGAAGGTCCCGTCCTTGGTCGTGCGCCCGGTCATCCCCATCATCGCCAGACCGACTTCGCCGTTCGATTGAGCGGCGCGGCCGAGATCATCGCCCCTTCGACCGGCTTACCCTCGGATGACATGACGCTGCCGCTGATCCGCGCGAGGCGCACCGGCGCCAGAGCGAAGTCCGTGTTCTGTGCCTCCTGTCCGACCGTCACGGTGACGCGCTGCGCATTGGTTGGCGTCGGTCGTGCCGGGGAAGTAGGTTGGCGCGTAACCGGAGGTCGGTTGCGAGCCGGCTGCGGGAGCCGCGACCGGCGAGCGCCATGTCCATCACCATCACCTCGGCGTTCCGCAAGGTCGCGCTGACGTAGTACTCGCCGGGCGGCAGGCCGTAGAGACGGAACTGACCCAGATCGTTGGTCTGCGCAATCCGCCCGGTCGTCTGGATTCGCCGGCGTCCGTTCAGCCATGTCTGCCGCATCGTGCTGACCATGGCGTCGGTGACCGGTTCGCCGAACTCGTCGACGATTCGACCGGAAATGACGCCGCCGCGCGGCATGAAGATGTCCGCCTTGTCGAGCACCTGCTTGTCGGCGAGCTCGATCGGGCGGCCTGACTCGAACGGCCGCGACTGTCCGAACTGCACCGACACGTGGCCCGACTTGGACGCGTTCACGGTGAAGCGGCCCGGCCGGCAGGTCCTTGAATTCGAAGCGTCCGTCCGTGTCGGTCAGCGCGGTCTTGACGCCAACCTCGGGAGCGGTGAGGCGGACCTGCGCTCGCCGCAGCGGAGCGCCCGTCTCGGTCGACAGCACGCGGCCCGAGATCTTCCCGGTGCCGGTCTTCCCCTGGCCGCGCATGCCGAGGCCTGGCACCATCATCGGTTCGGCGACCTGGGTCTCGATGAATACCTGCGCGCGTGCGGCCGGTGCCGCGCACAGGAGTGACGGTACGACGAGCACTGCACCGATGGCCACGGAGCTTGGTCATCTTCATGGATCGACCTCGACACTTCGAAGCGACGCGCTGCATGGATGCGTGGAATTGTGACATAGCCGCCTGCCGTTCCCCCGGGCCAAATTTGTTAAGAATGTAAATTCGCACCGGATTTCACCAGGTTTTCTTTCGTGCCTGTGGTTGGACGCCGCTCCCGGGGATCCGGTTGAACGCTCAGGCGGACTGGACGGCCAGCGCCAGCGGCCGTCCGCGCCCGTACCGCTCCAGCGTTCCGACGACGACATCGGCCATCGTCTCGATGAAGGCGGGATGATCGTTGACCGTCCGGGCCCGAACCATCGTCAGCCCGATCTCGCGGGCAACGCTCGCGGCTTCGGTGTCGAGGTCGTAGAGGACCTCGATGTGATCGGAGATGAATCCGGCAGGGCAGATCACCGCGGCCTCGAGTCCGGTGGCCCGGCGCTCGCGGAGATGGTCGCAGATGTCCGGTCCGAGCCAGGGGTCTTCCGGACGTCCGCTCCGGCTCTGATAGACGGCGGAGTGGGGCAGCGGCAGGTTCGTCGCTGCTCGAACACGCTCCGCGATTTGCTGCGCCGACGCTTCGAACTGCGACTGATAGGGATAGCGCTGCGCCATGCTGCCCGGAATGCTGTGCGCGGTGAAGATCAGGTCGGCGCGAGCCCTGAGCGCGGGCGCGAGCTGTGACAAGGCGGCCTCGATCCGCTCAGCCGCCGCCGTGATGAAGCCCGGATGGAGGTGCCAGTCGTCCACGTATGTGACGTCGACGTCGTGCAGCGCCGCCTTCCGCAACGCTGCCTGGGCATCGCGGACATTCTCGCGATATTGCGCGCAGCTGGAGTAGCTGCGATGCGGCGCGGCGATGAACCCCACCGCGCGACGCACGCCGTTGCGTGACATTTCCGCGAGCGTCTCCGCGAGGTACGGATGCCAGTTCCGCATGCCCACATACACCGGCAAGTCGTACGCGCGCGCGCGAAGCCGATCGGCCAGTCCTCGTGCCTGGGCCATCGTCAGCGCCGTCAGCGGCGACACGCCGCCGAAGAGCTCGTAGTGGTGCGCGACTTCCTCGAGGCGTTCGGGTGGGACGCGGCGGCCGCGCACGACGTTCGCGAGAAACGGGCGGACGTCCGCCGGCCCCTGCGGGCCGCCGAACGCGATCACGAGCACGGCATCGAACGAAACCGATCGCACGCGGCGATTATACTGGCCTGCTCATGCGGCTTCCGCGACCCGTCTGGATGCTCGGCTGGGTCAGCTTCTTCACCGACACGGCGAGCGAGATGGTCTATCCGCTCCTCCCGCTCTTCCTGACTCGCGTCCTCGGCGCCGGCGCGATGTCGCTCGGCGTGATCGAAGGCGTCGCCGAAGCGGCGAACAGCGTCCTCAAGATCGTGTCGGGTCGCCTGACGGACCGGTGGGGCGAGCCCAAGCCGCTCGTCCTCGCGGGTTACGGGCTGTCGTCCGCCGTCCGCCCGTTCATCGCGTTCGCTGCGACCTGGACGCAGGTCCTCGCCCTGCGATTCACCGACCGGCTCGGCAAAGGCATCCGCGGCGCGCCGCGTGACGTGATGCTCGCAGCGTACGCCGACGCGTCCAACCGCGGGACCATTTTCGGATTTCACCGCGCCATGGATCACGCAGGCGCGGTGTGCGGCCCGCTCATCGCGTCCGCGTTTCTGTTTTTCTATCCCGGCGAGTACCGGACCCTTTTCATGCTCACGATTGTGCCCGGCATCATCGTGGTGCTGATCCTGCTTCGAGTCCCCGCGACCGGCATCACCGGTGCGGGAGCCGGCCGCGGCAGTCACGGACCCGGCGCCGCGCGCGATCGAACAGAACGGACCCCGTCCACCGCTGCCGCCGTCGTTCTACAAGGCAATGGCGGTGATTCTGCTGTTCAGCCTCGGGAATGCGAGCGATGCGTTCCTGTTGCTGCGATTCGCCGACGTCGGCATTGCCGCGTTCTGGATCCCGTTCCTCTGGTCGGCAATCCACGTCGTCAAGACCGCATCGTCGGTTGCCGGCGGCTGGTGGTCGGATCGACTGGGGCGCCGGCAATTGATCGGCCTGGGATGGCTCGTCTATGCCGGCGTCTACGCCGCGTTCGCCGTCACCGAATCGGCTGCCGTGCTCATCGCCGTCTTCCTGATCTACGGCCTGTACTTCGGATTGACTGAGGGAGTGGAGAAGGCGTGGGTCGCCGATCTCGCGCCGGCCGCGTCACGCGGAAATGCGTTCGGCATCTACAATGCGTTGCTTGGCGTCGGATCTCTGGTTGCAAGCCTGCTGTTCGGGCTCATCTGGACGCGGATCTCTCCGCCGGCCGCCTTCCTCACCGGTGCCGGCTTCGCCGTCGGCGCGACCGCGCTGCTATACTTGATGTTTTCCGCTCAGCATGAAACGGATACTCATCACGAATGACGACGGCGTGCGGTCGGATGGCGTGCACGCAGCTGGCGCGGGCGATGGCCCGCTTCGGTGTCGTCACGATCGTGGCGCCTCACCTCGAAGCCAGCGCGATCGGCCACGCGCTGACGCTGCGCCGGCCGCTGCGCGTGCAGCAGCTCGGCGAACGCGTCTACGAAGTGGACGGCACGCCGACCGATTGCGTCAACATCGCGATCACGCAGATCCTGCAGCAGCCGCCCGACCTCGTCGTCTCCGGGATCAACAAGGGCTACAACCTGGGCGACGACGTGACGTATTCCGGGACCGTGGCCGGCGCAATGGAAGGAGCGCTGCTCGGAATTCCGTGCGATCGCGATCTCGCTCGAGCGCAGCGTCGAAGCCTACGATTTCACGCCGGCCGCGAACGCCGCCGCCCAGGTGGCGGACCGCGTCATGACCGCGCGCCCTTCCATCCCGGACGTTCATCAACGTCAACGTGCCGACCGGCAAGCCGAAAGGCTTTCGCGTCACCGTTCAGGCCAAGCGCAACCACGTCACCGTGGTCGACGGGCGCGTCGATCCGCGGGGGCAGCCCTATTACTGGATCGAGGAAGGGCAGAACGACTGGGAGCCGCACGATCGGTCGGATTACCAGGCGGTGAAGGAGGGGTACATCTCGGTGACCCCGCTCCAGCCGGACCTGACCGACTACAATGCGCTGGCATTATTGGACGAGCTGTCGGTCTGGCGGGAGGTTGAGGTAGAATAGCGGTTCACGTCTGGTGTCGGGGCGTGGCTCAGCCTGGTAGAGCACTCGGTTCGGGACCGAGGGGTCGAAGGTTCAAATCCTTTCGCCCCGACCACTTTCCTCTCTTTTCCTCAGTAAAACCCGTCGGATAGCGTCGGCGTGCGTCGGCGTGCGCCGGCAGCTTTCGGGGATCGCTCGGGGATCTGGGGGATTTTTGGGGATCTGGAAAACGACCCCTGAGAGGCCTCCGGCCCCTCCCCCGAAGGTGCGGACGATGGGCAAACGTGCGGGAGATCTCCCGCTCGACGACACTCCGGTCAGCCGTCGTCGACGGGAAGGTCTCGGCGCGTCTGCCCATCGTGGCCTCCGTTTTCGTCAGACGGCCACGAAGCCGTCGAGCGCGGTGATGCGGACGGCGGGTGGGGATCCTGACAGCACCTATCGGTTCGTGCATGATGCCGTTCAGATCGTGATTGCAGATGTCCGGCCGAAGTCCGCCGAAAGACGATCCACTCGACCGGGATGCGAGCGAGCGACGGTGATACCAGGAGCCTGCGATGCAGATGTCTAA
>CAWAXG010000022.1:0-12724 GCA_963785755.1 uncultured Acidobacteriota bacterium
CGGGGTCGACGGGACTCGAACCCGCGGCCTCCGGCGTGACAGGCCGGCGTTCTAACCAACTGAACTACGACCCCATTTGTTCTAACGCTTGCAATGCTGAATGCTGAATGTTGAATGTCGAAGTGAATGCTGAATTCACTTCATGCAGCACTCAGCATTCAGCATTGCCTTAGTGGTGGGCGGTGAGGGTTTCGAACCCCCGACAGCCGGCGTGTAAAGCCGGTGCTCTACCACTGAGCTAACCGCCCTCCGCACGCGCCGACCGCTCACCCAAACATTGGATTATAGAACCTTCCACACGAGCAGCGCAAGCACGAGGAGCAGCCCCGCGATTGCGCGATACTCGCGATTCCTGACCACGCGCCGCAGGCTGAAGCGACGATCGGCGCCGGTCGCGCGGCCTTGCCTGTACTCCGGATACGCGGCACCGAACTTCTCAGTCAGGTGACTTTCCTCGCTGCGGATGGCCGCGCCATACGTCAGGGCCAGGTACAGGACGACCAGGACCGCTACCTCCAGGCGCGCGGACGCAATCGCAAACCCAATCGCGATGAGCGCTGAGCCGACATACAGCGGGTGTCGCGTCAGCCGGTACGGTCCCGACGCGGTGACCTCGCTTCCCTTCTCGAGGTGCCCGGCTGCCCAGATTCGCAGTCCCTCGCCGACCACTGCGACGGCGGCGCCCACCGCCAAGCTCCGCGCCGTCGGGCGAGCAAGCCAGAATGCGAGCGCCGCGGCGATGAACCCGAGTCGGACGCGATACCGCGCCAGGCGGCGCGACAGATCAGACATCACGTTCCAGACCGATCGGCCTCAGCACCGGCGCCACGACCGAGACGCTGCTGGATCGCCGCCGTTACTTCCGCCACGCTGATGCTCTCGAGGCACCACCGGCTCTCGTGACACTTGCGCTCGTAGTGGCACGCGCAGCCGTCGAATCTCGACACGGTCACATCGGCGGGCGCCCATGGGCCGTTGCGACGCGGATTGGTCGGGCCGAAGAGCGCCACCACGGGCGTGCCGACTGCCGCGGCGATGTGCAACGGACCGGTATCGCCCGACACGATCAACGCAGCGTTGCGGCTGAGGGCAACCAGGTCGGGGATGTCGGTCGGGGGCGCCAGTCGCGCCGCGCCATTCGATGCGGCGACCACCGCCTGCGCGACCGCCTGCTCGCCAGGACCCCACAACACGATCGACGGCAGCCCGCGGACCTCGCTTAGAAACGCCGCCACTTCCCCGAACCGCGAAGGCGGCCATCGCTTGTTGGGCCACGCGGCGCCGGGATTGACGAGCGCGAACGGGCCAGGACCAATTTCGCGCCTGACCTCGTCGAGCGCGCGTGAAGCAACAGGCGGCGAGCGGAAACTCGATGCGCGGCGTCTGCACGCCAACCAGCTGCAGCAGGTGCAGGTTCTTCTGGATGACGTGTGTCTGCCTCGTTGTCCCCCGTGTCGTCTGTTTCCGAGTAAAAGGGCCGCGCGGTTTTCTCGCGCAGGTGCCAGATCGAGAATCCCGCGACGCGCGACGCGCCGGACGCCCTCGCCAGCACAGCCGACTTCATCAACCCCTGAAAGTCGAATGCCACGTCATATCGAGCCTGACGCGCGCGGCGGACGGCATCGGTCCAGGCGCGCAGCGTCCGTCCTTCCAGCGCGACGACGCGATCGAGAACCGTCACCAAATCCAGGATGGACCGGTGCTTTGCCTCGACCAGCCAGTCGATGCGGGCGCCCGGCAGCGCGGCGCGAAGCGCGGCGGCGGCTGGAATGGCGTGGACGATGTCGCCGAGCGCGCCCAGGCGCACGATCAGGACATTCATTGTCTGGCGGCTGCGCGGCGCGCGGCGCCGAGAAAGCGTGGTCGCGTCATTCTGCGTGATCGGCGGCGATGCGGGCCAGGAGATCGCGGGTTGAATGGTTCTTCGGATCGCCGACGATCGCGATCCGCCCGCCGTAGGCGCGGACGGTGTCTCTTTCGGGCACCGTGTCGACCGTGTAGTCGGTGCCCTTGCAATGGACGTCGGGCTCGACGAGCGCCAGTAGTGGCGTCACGGTTGGCTCAGGGAAGATCACCACGTAGTCGACGCCACGGAGGGCCGCGACGATCGCGGCGCGATCGACGGCTGTCATAATCGGACGCCCCGGCCCTTTCGTCGCCGCCACGCCATCGTCGTTGACCGCGACGATGAGCCGATCGGCTTCGGCCGCCGACGCCTGCAGGTAGCGGATGTGGCCGACGTGCAGCAAGTCGAAGCAGCCGTTGGCGAAGGCAATGGTCCGCCCGGCGCGCCGATCCGCGCGGACGGAGTCAACGAGTTGTTCGCGCGTGACGATCAGAAATCCTGTCTTGCATTTTTCAGTGTCGTGGGCCCCACCCCGCCGCCTCGCTCGCTGTCTTCGCGCCTCGTCTCTGTCTCCGTCCTAGGTGTCCGACAGTATTGCCTGCCGGAGCTCATCGGCGGACACGGTCGCGGTCCCGCGTTTCATGACCACGATGCCGCCGGCGTAGTTGGCGAGACGCGCCGCCTCCAGGAACGTCGCGCCTGCCGCGAGCGCGAGCGTCATCGTCGCAATCACCGTATCCCCGGCACCGGTGACGTCCGCGATTTGATCCGACCCAAAAATCGGGATGTGGGTCGTGGGCCGGTCACGCTCGAACAGGGCCATCCCGCGGCTCCCCCGCGTCACGAGCACCGCGCGGCCGCGCGTCCGCGCCAGGATTTCGCGGCCGGCCTTCTCGAGAACCTTGACGTTGTCGGCAATCCGGATCCCGAGCAACTGTTCGACCTCGGATTCGTTCGGCGTGCAGGCGGTCATCCCCCGGAAGCCGAAGAGCGCGTAACGCGAATCGACAAGCACCGGCGGGCGGCCGTTGGAGCGCCGGGAGAGTTTGCGGCTGGCGCGGGCGACCGCGGCGGGTGTCACGAGGCCAGTGCCGTAGTCTGAGACGAGCAGCGCGTCAGCGCGCGCGCAGACCTGCCCGAGACGTGACTCAACGACGCGCCGGTCCGCGTCTGAAAACGATGGACGCGTGCCGCGATCGATGCGGACGACCTGCTGTTTGGCGGAGTGCACGCCGCCAGCAAGGATGCGCGTCTTGGTGGGCGTCCGGTAACCGGCGGGCCGTGTCACTGCCGCGACGTTGACCCGCCGCCGCATCGCGTCGAGCAGGCGCCGGCCCGTCTCGTCACGGCCGGTAACACCAACGGCGGCAGGCGACCCGCCGAGCGCGGCAACGTTGGTCGCGGCGTTTCCCGCTCCGCCCGGAACAATCTCCGTCGAGTCGTAGTCGAGAATCAGGACCGGCGCCTCACGCGACACGCGCGAGAGCTCACCGTAGATGAACTCGTCGACGATGAGATCGCCGAAGACGGCAACGCGGGTGCGGGCAAAGCTGTCGACGAGGGCCAGAAGGCGGCCGGGATCCACGAGATCGTCGGGGTGGCGGCGTGGCTGGTGTCGTGTGGTCACGGTTGTCGCAGAATCCAGGAAACGGCGCTCATGAGATTGTCGGTGACCGCTGCAGCGCCATGGTTTGAACCTTCGACTCGATCGCCGTAGCCGGTGCGGACGAGCACGCCCCGGGCGCCGACCGCCGCACCAGCGGCGACGTCGTGCGCGCGGTCCCCGACGACAAACGATCGACTCAGGTCGAGTTGATGATCTGCCGCCGCGCGCCGGAGCAAGCCCGGCTGCGGCTTCCGGCAGTCGCAGCGTTGTCGATAGACTCCGACGCCCGCCTCCGGATGATGCGGACAGAAGTAGAAGCCATCGATTCGGGCGCCGCCCGCGGCGAGGGTCTCCGACAACGATCGATGGGTCGACTCGACAAACTGCTCATCGAAAAAGCCTCGGGCAATTCCCGCCTGGTTCGTCGCGACGACGACGACGAAACCCGCGCGATTGAGCAGCCGGACGGCGTCGATGCTGTACGGAAAGAATCGGATGCGATCGAGCCGATCGAGATAGCCCACTTCCTCAATCAGCGTGCCGTCGCGATCCAGAAACACACCACGCTTCACGTCCGGACCTCATCCCGAGGCCTTCCCTGAATTGCCGGCGCCAGCCGCCGCGACACGGCGCCCACAACAGTGTCAACAGTGATGCCTGTCATGCAGCGATGATCGATCGGACAGTCGCGCAGCATGCACGGCCGGCAGAAGACGGAATGGGTCAACACGTCGGGCATCACCACGTTACTCACCACCTTACCGCTGGCGAGTGGCGACGTGACGCGCTCGTCGGTTGGCCCGAAGATGGCGACGACCGGCACCCCGAGCGCGGCCGCCAGGTGCATGGCGCCGGAATCGTTCGACACGAACGCCGCGCATCGGCTGATGACGCCCGCGAGCAGGCGTAGATCGGTACGCCCGATCAGGTTCACCGCGCGGACGTCGGGCGGCAGCGACGATTCTATCTCACGGCCGGAATCGCGGTCGTCCCCCGCGCCAAAGATCACACACGCGACGTTCGACTCGCGCGACAACCTGACGATCGTTTCGACCACCATCCGCGGTGGCCATCGCTTTGCGTGGCCGTATGCGGCCCCCGGCGCAAAGCCGATGCAACGGCTGCCGCCTTCCGCCGTGCGTCCGAGGCCGTGGGCCGCCAGCAGTGCGTCTGCCCGCGCGAGCGTCGCCGGGCGAACGGCAACACGAGGGCGCGCGTCGACCGGCGGGATGTCCAGGCCCTTCACCAGATCAAGGTAATAGGCGGACTGATGCTGCCGGCCGCGCGGCCGGGAGATCGGTCGCGTCAGGAGCCATCGCCGAAGCCCCGCCGCGTAACCCCAGCGCTCCGGAATCGACGCGCGGCGGGCCAACCACGCCGACCGAAACGAGTTGGGCAGGAGCAGGATCGCATCGAAGCTGCCCGCGCGAAGCGCCTGCACTTCAGCGGCAGGATCGGGCAGCGCGATCACGCTATCAGGCCCGGCGCTGGTCTCTTCGGCAAAGAGCGGCGCGATCGACGGAATCGCGGCCACCGCGACGTGCGCGTCGCCGAAGGCTTGCCGCACCGCCTCCATCGCCGGCAGCGCCATCACCGCATCCCCGAGCCAGTTCGGGGCGCGGATGACGAGGCGGCGGACGCCGCTCTCGGCCATTCCACGAACGCGAGCCTGGTCGTCCGTGTTGCCAGTGTCGTCCATGTGATCCGTGTGATCCGTGTTATCCGTGGTTGCCCTCCTCGCTCGACGCGGCGGGAAACATTCCACCAATCCGGTCGTCCTTCGCCTCGAGGTCGCGCCAGCGGCGGTGCATCCACAGCCACAGTTCCGGGTAGCGCCGCACGTACATCTCGAGGACGTCGGTGCAGCGCTGGGTGAACTCACGGACCGCGTCGGGATCGTCGGCAGCCGGCGGATCGACGGCGTGCTCGTAGACCATGCGAAACCGGCCGCCCGGAAGCGGCAGCGCAAACACCGGCACGACCGGCGCACCGGTCCGCAACGCCAGCGCGGCGAGGGCCGACGTGGTTGCGGCAGGCCGGTTGAAAAAGTCGACGTAGACGGCGTCAGCGGTATGAATGTGCTGATCGATCAGCACCGCAACGGCCTCGTTCGATTCGAGCGCGCGCAGCACGCGCCGAATCGCGCCGCGCCGGTAGATCACGGCGTTGCCGGTCTTCCGCCGCGTCGATTCGAGCAGCTGATGGAGCAGCGGGTTGTCGAGCGGGCGCGCGAGCACCGACATCGGCTTGAGCGCGACCGCGTGCACGAGCGCGTTGATCTCCCAGAAGCCGAAATGCCCGGTGAAGAGCAGCGCGCCCTTCCCCTGGGCGTGCGCGGCGCGGACGCGCTCCTCGCCTTCGAACGAGACGCGCGCGAGCATCTGTTGCGGCGTCATCGTGCTGAACTTCAGGAAGACGGTGAGCAGCCGGCCGAAGTGCGAGAACATCCCCCGGGCGATCGCCCGGCATTCGGATCGGCTGCGGAGCGGAAAGGCGGCGTGCAGGTTCCGCATCGCGCGCCGCCGGTGCGGCCCGTCGAACCAATAGAACGCCCGGCCGATGAGCCACCCCACGGCCAGGACGACCGGCATCGGCATCAGGCGAACGCCGGCCACCACAGTGATGACCGCCAGATACTCGAGCCGGTGCCGGAGAGACGGAGGCTTTTCAGTCAACGGGCTGTGGCCAGAGGTCGCGGGCGCCGGCGAGCGCTACGGTCAGCCAGCGGCGGAACTCTGGCAGGGGTTCCGGTTCCATTGTAAGGGGCACCCACAGCACGGGCATCGGGAATGGTCGGAACGGCAGAAGGCGGACGTAGTCCTTTTCGGTGGTCAGCACCTGGTCGGCACCAGCCGCGCGCGCGTCCCGGAACATCCGATCGACATCGGCCCGCGAATAGCGGTGATGGTCGCGAACGACCATCGTTCGCATCAGTTCGTGCCCGGCCGCCCGCAGCCCGTCGAAAAACTGCTCCGGACGCGCAATGCCGGCGATCGCCAGGGACCTGACGGCTGACCCCTGGCCGCCGGCGTCTGCCCCCGATGTGGGTGCCCCCATCGCGCGCCGCATGCGAAAGACTTCGAACGGCGCGTGGCGCGGCGTCGGGCCAAGCGAGAGCACCCTGTCGTCAGCCGCGAGCACGGCGTCGGCGGCGAGCAAGGTGTCGGGTGGTTCGCGCAGGCGGCCACTGGGCAGCGTTCGCGCGCTTGCCTCGAGGTCGTCGCCGCTGACGATCACCAAATCAATGTCCCGATCGAGCTGCAGGTGCTGAAACCCGTCGTCGAGGATGTGCACCGTCGCGCCGAGATGATGCTCGGCCAAACAGCCAGCCAGATAACGATCGCTCGACGAGAGGATCGAAACGCCGTGCAGCTGTCGCGCCAGCATCAGTGGTTCGTCGCCGGAGCGATCGAGGTCGGCGCGGATGCCGCCGGGGTCACGGACCACGACCACGCCGTCATCGGCCCGCCGGCGCGCATAGCCGCGGCTGAGGATCGCGGGGCGCTCACCGAGTGTGAGCAGCGACCGCGCAATCGACGCCACCGTCGGCGTCTTGCCGCGGCCGCCCACCGCGATGTTGCCGACACTGATCACGGGGCGCCGCAGCCGCCGGCGCAAATCCGGCCGCGCGGCATAGAACTCGCGGCGACGGCGCGCGATCGCTGCGTAGAGCGTGCTCAGCAATTCAGACCTGGGAGTGTTCGAACCGGAAAATGGTTGATGGGATCACGGCGCCCACGGCCGCCACACGATGACATGACACGATGAGCACGATGATTCCCGCAATCTCGTTCTTCGTGTCCATCGTGCCATCGTGCCCATCGTGAAGTTTCGTCGGCGCGTGAACGGCCGATTCAGTGCACAATCCGGAACGGCCGGACGTTGCTGGCCGTCTCGGGCGGCAGGAGCTCGGCGATCACTGCGAGGCTCTTGGCGCGCGCGCCGCGATTCGCCTCAACGAGCGCCCTCGCCGCCGCGCCAAGGCTCGCGCGGCGGACCGGATCGCCGAGCAGCTCGAGCAGCGTAGACTCCAGCTCCCGCCCGGAGCGCACCTGGACGGCAGCCCCGTTGTCCAGGAAAGTCCGCGCGATCTCCGCGAAATTGTCCATGTGCGGACCAAAGACGATTGGCTTCCCGAACACCGCCGGTTCCAGGATATTGTGGCCACCAGCGTCGACCAGGCTACCGCCGACGAACACGACCGTCGCGACCTGGAAGACCTGGGCGAGCTCGCCGATCGTGTCGAGAATGACGACGTCGTTGCGCGGTTCCGCGTCGACGCGCAGCTCCGTCCGTCGCGCTACGTTCCATCCCGCGCGCCGGACCAGACGTTCGACCTCGTCGAACCGCTCGGGCTTGCGCGGCGCCACGATCAGCAGCGTGTTGGTCATCGTCGCGCGAATTCGCTGGAAGGCTTCGAGCACGTGCTCCTCCTCGCCCTTGAGCGTGCTGGCGGCGATGACGACCGGACGCGCCGGGTTGATGCGGAAATAGCGCAGGACTCGGGTCCTGCCCCGCTGATGGACGTCATGCACGGACGGCGCGGGCATAAACGACTGCGCGTGCGACGGGCGCGAACCGCCGTCGGCCGCGGAGGGCACCTCGAGCGAATCGAACTTGAGCGAGCCGGTGACGCTGACGCGCTCGCGTGGGGCGCCCATCTCGATGACGCGGCGCGCGGACTCCTCGCTCTGCATGCAGAAGCGATCGACATCGTCGAGCACGTGCCGGAAGAAGAATCGCGCGAGCCGGTAGCGCGGAAACGACCGCGTCGAGATGCGGCCGTTGACGAGCGCCGTCTTGACGCCGTCGCGGCGGCACGCGCGCAACAGGTTCGGCCAGATTTCGGTTTCCATCATGACGAACAGCCGGGGCCGCACCAGCTTCAGCGTCCGATTCACGATGAAACCGAGATCGAAGGGAAAGTAGAACACCGCGTCGACAAACGGCAGGTTGCTCCTGGCGACCTGCTGGCCGGCCATGGTGGTCGTCGAGACGAAGAGGCGCAGGCGAGGATAGCGTTCCCGGAGTTGAGGAAGGAGCGCGCGAATCGTCAGAACCTCCCCGACCGACACGGCGTGAATCCAGATCGATTCGTCGCCGTCGAGGTTGAAAGACACGGGGAGATACCCCATCCGCTGGGGCAGGCTGACGATGTATTTCCGGTATCGAATCGCCTGATACAGCAGGTACGGAGACACGACGAGGAAGAACGCCACGATGAGGACGCTATAGGCCGCGTACATGCTTGGGACCGACATAAATGTAACATGGACGTTTGACCGTTGTGCTTCCGGTTCACTAGAATCAACGGTTTACATCTTGCGTGTGCCGGGGCTTAGAAGGTAGGTCATGAATCGCGGCGGCGCGCGCGAGAGAGCGTGTCGGAGCGCGAACGAGCGGCAGCGAGTGAGCTGGCGAGCGGAGCGGGGCGTCGCGGGCCGCCTCGCGTAGGCCGAAGCCAGTCGGGGAGTCCGAGGGGCGAAGCCCCTCGGGTAAGAACTAGGAGAGACCTGAGAATGGCCGTCAAAGTAGGGATCAACGGGTTCGGCCGGATTGGCCGGAACATCATGCGCGCGGCGATGGATGATGACTCGATCGATATCGTCGCCGTCAACGATCTGACCAACGCGGAAACGCTCGCCCACCTGCTCAAGTACGACTCGATCCTGGGCAACCTCAAGGCCGCCATCTCGGCCAAGGGCGATCGGATCACCGTCGATGGCGATGAGTTCCAGGTGCTCTCACTGAAGGATCCGGCACAGCTGCCGTGGAAGGCGCTCGGCGTCGACGTCGTGTTCGAGTCGACCGGCATCTTCACCAACCGCGAAGCAGCCGCCAAGCACCTCGAGGCGGGAGCGAAGAAGGTCGTCATCACCGCGCCGGCGAAGAGCCCAGATCTGACGCTCGTGCTCGGCGTCAACGAGGACAAGTACGACCCCAAGACGCATAACATCATCTCGAATGCGTCCTGCACGACGAACTGCCTGGCGCCGTTCGCCAAAGTGCTGCACGAGTCGTTCGGCATCAAGAAGGGCTGGATGACGACCATCCACTCCTACACGAACGACCAGCAGCTGCTCGACCTGCCGCACAAGGATCTGCGTCGCGCTCGCGCGGCGGCGTTGTCGATGATCCCGACGACGACGGGTGCCGCGTCTGCTGTCGGCGAGGTCCTGCCGCAGCTTAAAGGCAAACTCGACGGCATCGCCATGCGCGTGCCGACGGCGAACGTTTCAGTTGTCGACCTCGCGGCGATCCTGGAAAAGAAGACGACGAAGGAAGACGTGAATGCCGCCTTCAAGGCAGCGGCCAACGGACCGCTCAAGGGCATCCTGCAAGTCGAGGAGGCGCCGCTCGTCTCGATCGACTTCCGCGGCAATCCGCATTCGTCGATAGTCGACGCGGCCTACACCAGCGTGATGGACGGCGACTTCGTCAAGGTTCTGTCGTGGTACGACAACGAGTGGGGCTACTCGAGCCGCTGCGTCGACCTGCTGCGCTTCATGGTGAAGAAGGGACTGTAAGTGGCCGCTCGCAGCGTCAAGGACCTGAGCCTCTCGGGGAAGAAAGTTTTCATCAGGGTCGACTTCAACGTCCCGATCAAGGGCGGGAAGATTTCCGACGATACGCGCATTCGCGCGTCGCTGCCGACGATCCAATACGCGCTCGATCAGGGGGCGACGGTCATTCTGGCGTCGCACCTCGGAAGGCCGAAGGGGAAACCGAGTCCGGAGTACTCGCTTCGGCCGGTCGCGGCTCGGTTGGCCGAGCTCCTCGGCCGTCCGGTCACGTTCGCCGAGGACTCGGTTGGTGAGGCGGCGGCGAGCGCGATCGCGAAGGCTGGGCCAGGCGGCGTGGTCCTGCTCGAGAACTTGCGCTTTCACGCGGAAGAAGAGAAGAACGACGCCGTGTTCGCGCAGCAACTCGCCGCGCTCGCCGACGTTTACGTCAACGATGCGTTCGGCTCCGCTCACCGCGCGCACGCGTCCACCGAGGGCATCGTCCATCACATCGGCGAATCTGCGGCCGGGTTGCTGATGGCGAAGGAGGTCGAGTATCTGGGCCGGGTGCTCGAGCATCCCGACCGGCCGTTCGTAGCCATTCTGGGCGGCGCCAAAGTGTCGGACAAGCTCGAGGTGATTGAAAACCTGATTCCACGCGTCGACGCGCTGCTGATTGGCGGCGCGATGGCCTACACCTTCTTCAAGGCTCAGGGTCTACCCGTCGGCAAGTCACTCGTCGAGGCCGATCTCCTCGACACGGCGCGTGACGTCGAACGGCGCGCGAAAGAGCGCGGCCTGCGGCTCGAGTTACCCACGGATCACGTGGTCGCGCCCAAGCTCGAAGCGGGCGCCCCGGCGGAAACGCTTGCGGTCGGCGATCCGGCCATCGGCGAGCGCATGGGACTCGACATCGGCCCACGGACAGTGCAGAGTTACCGGGAGGTGATCGCCGGCGCGAAGACGGTCATCTGGAACGGCCCGATGGGCGTGTTCGAGATTGATGCGTTCGCCAACGGCACGCTGGAGGTCGCCAAAGCCGTCGCCTCGGTCAAGGGGACGACGGTGATCGGCGGCGGCGACTCGATCGCGGCCGTGGCGAAGGCGGGGGTCACCGACCGCATCACCCACATCTCCACCGGCGGAGGCGCGTCGCTCGAGTTCCTGGGTGGACGCAAACTGCCGGGGGTGGAGGCGCTGAAGTAGCTCCAGCTCCAGCTCCAGCTATCCGCCTGAAGCTGGAAGGCTTGGTGGAAGCTGGAAGCCGGAGCTGGAAGCCGACATATGCGAATCCCTTTCATCGCCGCGAATTGGAAGATGCACAAGACCGTGCACGAGTCGGTCGTGTTCGTCAAAGAGTTCCGCAGCATGGTGAAGGACATCGACGATGTCGAGATCGTCGTGGCGCCGCCGTTCACGGCGGTGCATGCCGTCGCCGAAGCGGCGCGCAACACGACCGTCGGCGTCGCTGCGCAGAACCTGCACTGGGAACGTCAGGGCGCGTTCACCGGCGAGGTCAGCGCCGAGATGGTGCGTGAGGCAGGGGCCGAGTACGTCATCATCGGGCACTCGGAACGCCGCCGGCTGTTCGGGGACACCGACGAGCTGGTCAATCGGCGGCTCGTGGCCGCGCTCGGCGCCAAGCTGACGCCGATCGTCTGCATCGGCGAAACGCTCGAGGAGCGCGACGGGAACCTCACGATGAGCGTGCTCGATCGGCAGCTCAAGGTGGGGCTCGACCAGATGACCGGCGAGCAGATCGCGAGCCTCGTTCTCGCCTACGAGCCTGTGTGGGCGATCGGCACCGGGCGCAACGCCACGCCGCAGCAGGCCGGTGAGGCGCACGCGCATATCCGACAGCGGGTTCGCCAGTGGTTCGGGGGCTATGCGGCAGATCATTGCCACGTGATCTACGGCGGGAGCGTCAAGCCCGACAACATCCGCGAGCTCGTGGAAATACCCGACGTCGACGGTGCCCTCATCGGTGGGGCAAGCCTCGAGATCAAGGCGTTCTTCGATATGGTGGCCAAAAGCCGCGGAACCGCGGTGTAGTGGCCAGACATGAGAGAGTGGCAGTCCCGGCAAGAGCGCGGTATAATCACTCGTTATGCTCTATTACTTGTTGGCCACCCTGTATGTTCTGAGCTGCCTGTTGCTGCTGCTCGTCGTGCTCCTGCAGCAGGGCAAGGGCGGCGACATGGCCAGCGCGTTTGGCGGCGGCGGAAGCCAGACCGCCTTCGGTGCGCGCGCAGGGGCGACCGTCCTGACCAGGGCGACGAGCGTCCTCGGCGTGCTGTTCATGCTCGGCGCGATCGTGCTCGGGATCTACGGTCGGCAGGGCCCCGGCTCGATCATGCGGGGCGTCGCCGGACCGGCGCCGGTGACTGCGCCCGCGCCTGCGCCAGCGCCTGTGGAATCGTCGACACCGTCGGCACCGGCCGCCGACGCCTCCGCCTGCGTCGTCAGCGCCGACGGGTCAAGCGCCGGCAGCGCCGAACGTGGGCGGACAGCCGCCGGCCGCGCCGACGACGACCGGACAGCCTGAGAAAAAGTAGAGCCGCGGATTACACGGAAGACACGGAAAGTAGGCCGCGGATTACCGGAAGGCACGGATCATAGGGCCGCGGATTACACGGAATACACGGATTTGGTAAGGCCGCGGCCGACGCGGCACCCACCTCCCTCGCGAAAGTGGCGGAACTGGCAGACGCACCAGCTTGAGGGGCTGGCGCTCGCAAGAGCGTGAGAGTTCGAATCTCTCCTTTCGCA
>CAWAXG010000023.1:0-9210 GCA_963785755.1 uncultured Acidobacteriota bacterium
GAACCTGTCGGGCGATCCCTCGCAGGACGTGCTGGCGCTGGGATTCGTGGAGGATGTCGCTTCCGCGCTTTCGCGCTTCGGGGCCATCGAGGTTGTGTACCCCCAGGCGTTCGCGGCAACATTCCCAGGACGCAGCGGCAGCAACCAAACTCCGACCACTTCCAACCTCCTGCGCGGCAGTGTCCGTCGAGCCGGCGACGTGATCCGCATCGCGGTCCAACTGCTCGACACCCACACGGGGCGTCAGCTGTGGGCGGATCGCCACGACGTCACCGCGGGGAACCTGTTCACGGTGCAAGACCAGATTGCGGAACGGATTGCCAGCGCGCTGAAGATCGGTGTCGACCGGTCCCGGTTACGCGCGGCCCAGCGTGCCCCCCTGTCCAGTCTCGAGACGTACGACTGCTGGCTGCGAGGCTTCGAGTGTCTGAAGCGCGGGACTGTCGAAGCCGACGCCGAGGCACGCGTGTATTTCGAGCGGGCTCTCGAAACCGATCCGTCGTACGCGCGGGCACATACGGGCCTCTCGCTCTCCCACTTCAACGAATGGAGCTGTCAGGCGTGGCATAAGTGGGATGAGACCGAGCGCCTTGCCTACGACTATGCCAGTCGCGCGGCGGCGCTCGACGATGGCGACCCGATGGTCCAGGTGATACTGGGCCGCACTCTCTTGTATCGCCGTCGCTTCGATGAGGCCGCGTTTCACGTTGACAGGGCCCTGAGCCTGAACCCCAACGACACGGACGTGCTCGTCCACGCGGCGATGTGCCGTGCGTATCTCGGCGATGCTGAATCCGCGCTGGCACTGGGCACCAAGGCCATGCGCCTGCATCCAGGCTTTCCGCCGTATTACGGCGCGCCGGTAGGGTTGGCCCTGTTCGTCCTCGGGCGCGACGCCGAGGTGCTTGCGGTCGGAGCCCAGGCTCCCATCTCGATGTTCGTCGACATTCCGGCCTTCCTTGCGGCCTCATGCGCGTTGAGCGGTGACCTCGAGCGCGCCCGGTTCTATCTCGGAGAGTTCCTGTCTGGGCTCGGCGATCGCATCACCTACGGACGCCCACCAGATCCGGGCGAACCGCTGCGGTGGCTATTGCACGTGAATCCCTTTCGACGGCCCGAGGACATCGAACGCCTCGAGCAGGGTCTCCGTCTCGCGGGGCTCGAGGAGGATCCCGATGACCGTCGGCCCGAGGCCGTCGCGCGGCCCGTGCCCCAGGAGCCCAACGTGGCGCGGTTTGGACGCGAGGGCCCGATCTGGCGCCTGGACTTCGACGGGCTCTCCGTCCAGCTCACCCACCAGAAGGGATTCAGCGATCTGGCGCGGTTGCTCGAGCGACCGGGGGTTGAGGTGCATTGCCTCGAGTTGGCCGACCGGCCGGCCGAGACGTCCGGTAGCGCGCCGCAGCTCGATGAGCGAGCCCGCCGCGAGATTCAGGCGCGCGTCCGGGAACTGCAGCACGAGATCGACGACGCCGACGCCGCCCACGATCTCGCCCGGGCGGAACGGGCCCGTGAGGAGTTCGATCAGATCGTCGAGCTGCTCTCGGGTGCGCTGGGGCTGGGCGGACGGTCCCGTGCGCTGGGGAGCGCCGCCGAGCGGGCTCGATCCGCTGTGACGTGGCGAATCCGCAGTGCCGTCAAGAAAATCGCCAGGGCCCACCCCCAACTCGGACGGCACCTGGAAAACGCGGTGCGCACGGGCACGTTCTGCCTCTACCAGCCTGAGCGACCCGTCGACTGGCACTTCTAGCGGCGACCGCGTCCGCCTCCTGACACCACCTTACAGCCCCGCCCGATTGGCCTTCCATCGTGAGGTCCCGCCTTACGCCCATGGGGTGATTAAGGAGACACCCTATGTGCCAGGTTGTTCAGACCACCGAGGATGCGCTGACGTCGCGCTTGCTCCAAGCCACGATCCACACACTCGAGCTCTACGGGATCTATCTCGGGAAGGAACTCGGCCTTTACGAGGCGCTGAAATCCGGACGGCGGATCACGCCGCCTGAGCTGGCCCACGCTGCCGGCATCGCCCCCCGCTACGCACGCGAGTGGCTCGAGCAGCAGGCGGTCGCGGGATTCCTACGCGTCGAATCACCCAACGCTCCGGCGGAGTCACGGCGGTATTGGCTCCCGGCCGAGCACATGAACGTCTTGGCCGCCGACGACCATCCTTCGCACTTCGCCCCGATGGCGCAGATGGTCGCCGGCGTCGGTGGGGCGCTCGAACGCGTTGCCAACGCCTATCGGAGTGGCGGGGGCGTGGCGTATCCACACTTCGGCGCGGCGTTCCGCGCGGGTCAAGCCGGCATCAATCGGCCGGCGTATTTGTCAGATCTGGTGACGCGCTGGATTCCCGCGCTGCCCGACCTCCACAGCGCACTGACGTCGACGCCGATGCGTGTGGCCGACGTCGGGTGCGGTGCCGGCTGGTCCACGCTCGCGATGGCCAGGGCATTCCCCAAGGCCGATGTCGTCGGCTTCGACGCCGACCCGGCGTCGGTGTACGACGCCCAGCGGAACGCGGCCGCGCAAGGCGTCGCCGTGCGCTTCGACGTTCGCGCCGCTGACGCGGTGACCGACGTCGGCCCGTTCGATCTCGTGCTGGTGCTGGAAGCCCTCCATGACATGGCGCGACCGGACGAGGCGCTCCGCGCGATCCGAGAAGCCTTGGCGCCTGGAGGCAGCGTCCTCGTCGCGGATGAGAAGGTCGGCGACCACTTCCACGCGCCCGGGGACGACCTCGAGCGGCTCATGTACGGCTGGAGCATCGTTCATTGCCTGCCGGTCGCCATGGCGGACCAGCCCTCTGCGGCGATCGGCACGGTCATTCGCGCTGACACCGTGCAGGCCCTTGCCACGGCGGCGGGACTACCGCGGGTCGAGATCGTGCCCGTCGATGGCGGGTTCTTCCGGTTGTATCGGTTGCGCGCGCAATGAGTTGTGTCCGGATACCGCTTGTGGGAGCGCCCGGACGCCTCGTCGGGTCTGACACCCGATCCCGCTGAGCTCACTCGTTCGTTTGAAAGGATGACACCATGTTCGTTCGTAAGTTCGCCCTGCCTCTGTCTCGCCTCGCTGCCGTCGTCGGCGTCGCAATGATCCTCGGTCCTGCCGCGTATGCCCAGGAGGCCGAAGCCGACCGCGCCGCGCGCAAGCGCGAGCCGATCGTCTTCACCGTGGATGTGGCGGAAGACCTCGCCGGGAAGTTTGTCCCGACCTTTGTCAGGCCGGAACACACGCAGCCCGAGCGTGGCTCGTTCTTCGTCACCGGAGGTCGCATCTTCCCGGCCGGCACCATCGACGGTGACGGTGCGACCTTCGATCCCAACAGGAGCGGGCATATCGGGATTTGGATCTGCCGAGGGACGCATCTCGTCGCGGCGAATGAAATCCCCGCCGCACCGCTGTGGGTGAGCACGGCGCAGCTATTCGTGATCGGCCGTCAGGGCAAGGAGCAGCTCGCCACGGAGGGCGTCGAAGGCGGCGGGACAGTCACTCGCATCGTCACCGGCGGCGCAGGGAATTATGCCGGTTGGGTCGGCGAACAGCGGCAGACCTTTCTCGGCTTCAACCCCACGGGTGGCGTCAACCTGCGCGTGACGTTCATTCTGCGGCCGCCAGCGAAGTAGGCGCGCGGTCGTTCCGTCGACCGGGGCAGCGCGGCCATCAGAGTGCGATGTCGCTCTGATAGCCGCCTGCCGGTGATGTCGAATCACGTAGAACAGGAACGGAGGAACCCATGAAGAAGTTTGTGTCGCTCTCAACGGGCATGCGGATCGAGTACGTGGAACAAGGCAAGGCCGAGGCCGACGGCGTGCCCGTGATCTTCCTGCACGGGGTCACCGACTCGTGGCGTTCGTTCGAGCGTGTGCTCCCGCTATTGCCGCCGAGCATCCACGCCTTCGTGCTCTCGCAGCGAGGCCATGGCGATTCAAGTCGCCCGACGTCCGGCTATCGCTTCGCGGACATGTCGGCGGATCTCCTCGCGTTCTTGGATGCGATGGGTCTGCGCACCGCGATCATCGTGGGTCACTCGATGGGGGCCAGCGTGGCGCAACGGTTCGTCATCGACCACCCTGACCGCGTGGAGCGCCTCGCATTGATGGGCGCGTTCTCCACCTTTGATGATCCCGGATTTGCCGACTTCGTGGCATCGTCGATCGCACCACTGACCGATCCGATCGCCGCCCCGTTCGCAAGAGAATGGCAGTTGAGCACCCTCGCGCGTGCCATGTCCGCCGACCACCTCGACGCAGTCGTCTCCGAGACGCTGAAGGTTCCGGCACGCGTCTGGCGCGAGGCGTTCGACGGATTCTTGAAGACGCCGGACTTCACGAGCGAGCTCACGAAAGTCTCAGTGCCCGTGCTGCTGATGTGGGGCGACCGCGACTCGTACGCGCTCCGCGCGGCACAGGACCGCCTGCTCGAAGTCATGCCAAAAGCCCAGTTCATCGCCTACGAAGGCTTTGGACATGCGTTCCATTGGGAGGATCCGGAGCAGTTCACCAAGGATCTCGTGCCATTCCTGACATCACGTACCGGGCCCGACTCGCCTGGCGCAGAGGAAGACTCACGGGTCGCCAGCATCGGGCGATGAGTCGCTCGAGCCGGTCCGGTAACCCACTCAACATGAGTAGTGGTGACGCGGTTGGTGGGCGCACTGCGAGTTCACCCGCACAAACATTGCGCCAACTATCCTCCGCAAGAAGATCGAGGATGTGCAGGAGGCAGGCGCGACATTGCCAAGCGCTGCGGCGACTATCGCGGCTGATCGGCAACCTACTCGCAGCGCAGAGCGACGACCGGGTCCACACGGCTCGCCCGGCGGGCAGGCAACCACACGGCCAGCGCGGCCACGCCGCCCACGACCATCAGCACGGCCGAGAACGTCAAGGGATCGGACGGTGCGACGCCGTAGAGCAGGCGGGCGATCGCCCGGGTTGCGACGAGGGCGACGAGCAGACCCGTGATCGTGCCCACGAGCGTGAGCCGCAGTCCCTGCCAGACGACCATTCGCGCGATCCGCGACGATTCGGCACCCAGCGCCAGCCGGATCCCAATCTCTCGAATGCGTTGCTCCACGGCGTAGCCCATGAGCCCATATAGGCCAATCGAGGCGAGCAGCAGGGCGGCGCCGCCGAAGACAGTCATGAGCCACATCGCGAACCGCTGTCTGAAGAGGGAGCGGGCCACGATCTCATCGAGCGGCAAGACACTCGAGACCGGCAGGCCGACCGCCTGTCGCAGGGCGTTCTGGAGCGTCGGTGCGACCGCTCGAGGGGCGTTCCGGGTTCGCGCAATCCAGGCCATCGGGCTGCCGACGGCGACAAACGCATTCGCCACATCCGGTAGCTGCGCGATTGGTTCGTACATTTCTGCGCCGGGGGGAGCATCCAGGCTGTTTTCCCTGATGCTGCCGACGACCCCCACGATCTCGCGCACCGGCTCGTCCTCAAACTGCGGCCCTATCCCGTGCCCGAGCACGATCCGCTGACCGATCGGATTCTCGTTCGGCCACATCCTGCGTGCCATGACATCGTTGATGATGGCGACCGGCAGCGTGGCGTGTCTGTCGGCGTCCGTGAATTCCCGACCGCGCACGATCGAAATCTCCAGGGCCCTGAAATAGCCAGCCGACACCGCCAACCAGAAGGCGCCGCCATGAAACGGCTGGCCGGGTGGCAGCGGGCGGCCCACAACTTCAAACGGTAATCCTCCACCATCCTGCAGAGGAAGGCCGTACGACGCTGCGGCCGTCGTCACGTCTGGCAGCGCGCGCAAGGCCTCAAGCCCGCGGCGCACAACCGCATCGGTAGCGGTCGTCGTCGCGGACGGCGCTCCGGTCAGCGACACCCTCATTGTAAGGACGCTGGCGGGATTGAAGCCGGGATCGACCTTCGCCAGGGCGGAGACGGTTCGCATCAGCAGTCCGCTGCCGACGAGCAGCACCACGGCCAGCGAGACTTGCACGCCCACCAGGCTGGCTTCTATGCCACGGCGTCGCGGTCCGCGGGTTGAACGCCCATCCGCCGTCATCATCGCCGCGTTCAGATCTGCTCGTGATCCGCGCACGGCCGGCGCGACACCCGCGACGATCGCCGTGAGGAGTGACACCGTGCCGGTGAACGCAATCACCCTCCAGTTGAGCGCAGCGGATGCGAGATCGTCGAGGCGAGGCTCGCCGGAGATGCCGATGATGGGGAGAAGGCGCGTAGCCAGCACTCCGAGCGCAAAGCCTCCGGCTCCACCGACCATTGACAGCAGGAGATTCTCCGTCAGCAGCTGACGAGCGATCCGCCAGCGCCCAGCGCCGAGGGCCGCTCTGACGGCCATCTCCCGCGCGCGGGCGGCCCCTTGTAACAGCAGCAATGCGGCGATGTTGGAGCACGCGATCAGCAGCACGAACCCAACGGCCCCAAGCAGCGCGGTGAACAGGGGACGAGCGTTGCGAACGACGGCCTCCCGCACTGGCTGCGCTGTGAACGTCGCGCTGCCAGCAAGCGAATCGGGGAATTCCGTCCTGAACTGGCTGGCCGAGACTCCCAAGTGCGCGCGCGCCTGCGCGAGCGTGACGCCATCCCGGAGCCGACCACACACCCACAGGAAGTGTCCCTGGGTTTTCGAGCCAGCCTCCAGCTGCAACGGGAGCCATACGTCAGGCGCCGGTCCGATGTCGTCCATCCGGAATGCGGGATCGAGGACGCCGATCACCACGTAGACGACGCCATTCAGGCGCAGGGCACGGTCGGCGATGTCCGTGCCGCCGAAAGCCTGCGTCCACAGGTGATGACTGATGACGGCGACGTGGGCACCGCCAGGCCAGTCCTCCTCCTCGGTGAACGTCCGGCCGCGTGCGACAGTGGCGCCAAAGAGGCGGAAGTATGCCGCAGACACCAACGCCGCTCGCAGTTGGTCCGGCGTCGCTCCACTGGTCTCGTTCACGACGACGTTCCTGAATGCGGCGACGTCTTCAGCGACGAAGGTCTGTGCTCGCCAGTGCTCGTACATGACCGGAGAGGCGCCCGGATTTACGCCCGCGGGAGATTGGGTTTGGAACGCCACCACCCGATCGGGATTGGGAAATGACGCTGGCCGGAAGAGAACCGCATCGGCAACCGAGAACACCGCCACATTCGCGGCGATCGCCAGCGCGATGACGGCAACCGCCGTCAGCGTGAAGGCTCGGGCCTGGAAGGACCGGCGCACGAAGTATCCGGCGTCCTGCGCGAGCGCTTCGCTGTAGCGACGCAGGCGTGAGGTGTGCGGTCCGCCGGCGCCGCTTCGAACAGCATGGCGGTGGGCAGGGGCGGCAGCGAGTACTCGCAGGAATTCTCGAAAGAGCCACCGCCATGCCGGCAGGCGTCCGCTGAGCTGCTGACGGCGGCGAAATTCCTCGAGAGCATTGCCGACCACCCATTCCCGTTCCGCCGAGGGTGTGAGGAGCCGGATCAAGGCGAGCAAGAGGCGAGACATCAGAGCGCCTTCAGCCGGCGTTCGACCCCTGCGGTCATCGCCGCGAAGGTCCGATGCATCTCTTTCAGTGCCCGGGAGCCGAGCGGGCGCAACTCGAAGTACTTACGGCGACGCCCGTCGCGGACCTCCGTCGATTCGCCGATCCAGGACCGGACAAGCCCCTTTTGTTCCAGCCGCTCGAGCGTGGTGTAAACCGCGCTGATTCCGAGGTGACGGCCCGTCTGCGTCTCGATTTCGCGTCGCACCACAGCTCCATACGCCTCCGGGCCGATGCGGAAGAGCGCGAGGAGTACCAGGTATTCGAAATCACCGAGTCGGGGCGGCTCCATGCCCTATCTTCCACAATGTGGAACCCGATGGCAAATCGCCATGCCCGGCCCAATGGGTACCAGCACTGAGCCCTCCTTCTTTGCAATCCGGCTCAGTGGTGGTCGCACCTGGTGGGCGCACTACGAGTTTTGCCCGCATAAAGATTGGCCGAGTATCCTCCGTAGAAGATCGAGGACTTGCGCGAGGCGGCCGCGGTCATGTTTCCAGCTGGTCACCCGGCCCGCGAACCACGCGCGAGGGGTCAGGTTGGCTTCGTCGAATTGTCGGAGGGGTTGGTTGCCCCTACGGCGTTAGTCAGGAGCCAGCCTAGACTTGTGCCGAGATCGCGTCAAATGAGAACAACTTGTGCCGCTTCTGGCCCAACTCAGACACGGGGAGCCTTTTGCGGAACCCGTACAGGAACACATCCATCTCGGAGGCCCGATGACGCCCTCGCCATGCTCTTACCAGAGAGTCAGCAAACACTGCGGCGTTACTCGGTACATAAGCGTCGTTAGCCTGACTGCCATGGACGATTTAGGAAGGGTAATGGCGCAGGCGGCGTGACGTTCGCTGATGACGGCCTTCTCCGAATTGTCCGGAACAGGAACAAGGCTGGCACGGGGGCTGGCGAGCAGACCAGCCGGCTCCAGGCCAATATCAGTGGCTGAACCGGCAGCCATTCACCCCAGTCACAAAGCCGGCCGTAATTTCATCCGTTCGAGGCACTCGTTGAACCGCGGATCCGCGCGCAAGCAGTCCCACTGAGGCGCCACGGCCAGATGAACCACCACCGGGTCGCGCGCGTCGATCAAGCGTTGAACGCGCTCGAAGGCCGCGTCGAGGTCTCCAGCCTCTGCGCACAGTACCACCAGCCGGATTTCCTCCATGCCAAAGTCGGGTTGTGCCGTGCCATCTGGCAGCGGTTCACCCGCGCCCTGCACATACGTATGGGAGCGCTCGAGATCGCCCATCTTCCAGTAGGCGCCTGCCAGCATTCCACGAGCGAACGAATGTTGTGGATCGCGATCGAGCGCTTTGTTGGCCCACACGATCACGTCATCGTACCGACGCTGATTCCAGAACGAGAGGGCGATCTGCACGTGAGCGAGCGCCGACGTCGAGTCGCATTCCAAACCTTGTAGTTTCAGGTGAAGTCCACGCTCCAGGTCGCCGAGCGCTTCCATCAATTTGCCGTAGTGGAGGTACGCCTCAGCGTGATTCGGGTTGATGGCCAGGGCGCGCCGGAAGCTTCGCTCGGCGGCGATCCAATCCCACTCTGCCACGAACATCACTTGTCCCAACGCCACCTGTGCGTCCGCGCTTTCATTGTCCAACGCAAGCGCGCGAAGCGCAGCGCCTTTGGCCTCGCCGAACGCTTCGCGGAGCACGTGCCGATTGTCGCCTCCGCAACCTTCGCGAGCGCCA
>CAWAXG010000024.1:0-15002 GCA_963785755.1 uncultured Acidobacteriota bacterium
CAGACGCGGGTCAAAAACGATCTTCATTCCCCGTCCGCACCGAAGATCAGCAAAAACGCTCTGCCAGTCAGCGAGTGGAACCACACCCGACACCAGCGGTTCGAGCGCGATCCGGCGCGCCTCCACGAGCGACATCGCGCGTCGCCAGGAGCGAGGTGTTGATGCGAAGCCGGACGTCATGACCAGCTCCTTGCGGAACAGATTGTCCAGCGGCACGCTCACGTCCTTGCCAAAGACACCGACCTGCACGTAGCGCGCACCGCGGCCCGCCGCCTCGAAGCACGTTGCGGCTCCGCCTGCCGCACCCGAACACTCGATGACCACGTCGGCGCCGGGCTCGGCGGCGTGTGCGGTGGTGAACCCCAGGCTCCGCGCGACAGCCAGGCGCGACTCGTCCTGGGGCAGGCCAACGAGCAACACCTCCCCGCCGAAGGCGAGCGCGACCTGGGCTGCGAGAAGTCCGACGGGACCTGGTCCGGTGACGAGCACGCGATCGCCCACAGTGACTTTGTCCGGATCGCAGAGACAGTGACATACGCAGGCGAGCGGCTCGATCAGCACGGCCGCATGCTCGTCGAGCCACTCGGGAATCCTGTGCAGGTTCGTCGCCGGAACGACAAGCTCGCGCGCGAAGGCGCCGTCGACGAACGAGCCGATCGAACGCCGCTCCGGGCAGAGATTGATCTGGCCGTCCCGGCACCATGCGCACCGGCCGCAGGTCGAGTAGTAGGTTTCCGACACGACTGACGCGCCGAGCCATGACGCATCGACACTTTCACCGATCTGCGAGACGATGCCGCAGACTTCGTGCCCCATCGTCACGGGCGGCCTGCTGACGAACTCGCCGGCTGCGATGTGCAGATCCGTGCCGCAGACGCCTGCGCCATGCACTTCGATCAGGACTTCCCCTCGTCCCGGCGCGCGTTCCTCCCGCTCGGCGAGGCCGACGTTGCCCGGACCAGGCGCAAGCTTCGCGAGCCCTTTCATTGGATGGGCTCCGTCATCTCCGGCCTCCGTTTCGCTCGTCGCCCGCAGCTGTGCCGCGGCTGGAGGCGGGATGGGGAATCATCGGCACCCTCGGGTCCGGAGGGGGCCACGTCGACCGCAGGTGGGCGTAGCGCGGATCGTCGGTCGCCGCCATCGACCGCGCGCTTCCGGCCAGCGTGTTGAGATAGTAGGCATCGTACCCGTAGGCCGCGACAAACGGATGATAGCCGTCGCGGATGATCACCAGATCCCCATTGGTGACGGTGAGAACGCGATCCGTCCGTCGGTCGGCGGTGTAGAGGCGCTGGATGCCATACCCGGCGGGATCGGCGAATCGGTAGTAATAGGTCTCTTCGAGATCGGCTTCAATCGGCGGACTGTGGCGATCGTGTTTATGCGGAGGATAGCTCGACCAGTTTCCGCTCGGTGTGAGGACCTCGCACACGAGCAGCCGGTCCGCGGGCGCCGTGGGCGGCAGAATGTCGATGATCTGTCGAGTCGCATTGCCGCCCCCGCGCACCTCGAGACCGCAGTCCTCGGGTCTGATCTCGCGCGCGGGATACCGCGACTTCGTCGGCGAGCGGCAGTCGGCGATCTCGGTCGTCTGCTCCGCCCGCAATTCGAATCTGGTCTTCGGTGGCAGGTACACCGCATGGGGATAGTCAGAGAACACGTTTCGGCGCGGGCCGAGACGCACGGCGCGTGCTTGCCCGGGAGACCAGTTCACGATTGCGAGACCGGAGAGGAGCACGAGACACACCTCGTCGCCGCCGGTGCGGCCGACCCAGCGGTCGCCGGCCACAATCCGGTGCGCCGCGAAGTGGACGTAGTGCCATCGCGCACGTCGTGGACCGACGGTAACAAGTGGCGCTGAACGTCCTTCGCGCGGGGCGCGAGAATGCAAGAGCGGTGTCCAGCTGCTCATGCCGACACTCCCCCTTCTTGAGGCGCCACCGCAACGGACGCCACGTCGACCGCCTGGCCGCTCTCCCGAGCGCGGGTTGCCGCGATGCCGATCCGCAGCGACTCGACTCCATCGTCCATCGTGATCGGCGGAACGCGCCCGTGCAGGACGTTCTCCGCGAAGTTCTCGAGCTGCGAGGTGTAGGCATCTCGAAATCGTTCCATGAAATACGGAACGACGTCGTGCGCCACGTTTTCCTTGGTCATCAGCAGCACCGGGGTCTCGATCAGATATCCAACCCGTAGCGTACCGCGGGTGCCGAGGAGCTCGGTGTTGATGTCGTAGCCATACACGCCGTTACGGGTCAAGTCCACGACGCCAAGCTTCCCGCTGGTGAACTGAAGCGTCACGATCGCGTTGTCGATGTCGCCGACCGCGCCCAGTTCGGGGTACACGAGCACACCGCCGATGGCCTGTACGCGCTCTACTTCCCCCATGAACCATCGCGCCAGATCGAAATCGTGGATGCCCTGGTCGATGATCATGCCACCGCTGTTGCGCGGATTCGCGTAATCCACGGACGGTGGAAATGGATCACGCGACGTCGCCCTGAACATCACCAGATCGCCGATCGCGCCTGCTTCGATCTGGCGTTTGGCCGACGCGTAGCCGCGGTCGAACCGGCGCATGAACCCGAGCTGGAAGAAGGCGCCCGTCGCTGCGATGGTTTCTTTCATCGCCAGCGCTTCCTCGAGCGACAGGGCGGCGGGCTTCTCGCAGAAGATCGCCTTGCCGCGCCTGGCTGCGGCCTGCGTCAACTCACAGTGCGTCCGCGTCGGGCTCACGATCACGACCGCGGTGACGTTCGAATCCTCGATGAGATCACCGGGATTTCCGTACCAGCGCGGGACCTCGTACTCGCGGGCGATCTCTGCGGCCGCCGCCTGGTCCACGTCGGCTACCGCCGCCAGACGTGTAGAGGGGATGCGCGTGGCAAGGTCGCGCGCGTAGACGCGCCCGAGTCGTCCCAATCCGATCAGCCCCACGTTCAATCGGCGCCTGCCGGTTCCAGTCATGGTGATGTCTCCACGCTCGAGTAGCTTCGTTAGGTTGTCGTCTTCGTCACGAGGACGATAGGAACTTTCTGCTCGGCCGGAACGCTCTCGTTCCGCATCAGTTTATACGCGCTCTCGACCGCGATCCTGCCCATGTCGCGAGGGGATTGCGCCACCGAGCCCGCCATGCGGCCCGCTTGGATGGCCGCCCGCGCATCGTCGAGAGCGTCGAAGCCTACGACGCGTACCTTCCCGGTGCGATTCGCGGCGGCAATCGCCTCGATGGCGCCGAGCGCCATGAGGTCGCTGGCCGCGAAGAGCGCGTCGATTTCGGGGTGTGCCTGCAGCATGTTCTGAAAGACGGTGAAGCCCTGGTCCCGTTCCCAGTTCGCCGGCTGGCTCGCAACGATCCTGAGCCCCGGCGCGCTCGCGACCGCGTCGCGAAAACCGCGCAGCCGCGAATCGCCCGTCTCGTGACCGGGGATCCCCTCGAGAATTGCCACCCTGGCCTGGCCGCCGGTCACCTGGACCATGAACTGACCCGCCAGTTTTCCCCCTTCGTAGTTGTCCGACCCGACGAACGTACCGAGCTTGACCTCTGCCGCAGCGGCCGCAGCAGGATCGACGCGTGTATCGGCGATGACGATCGGGATGTTCGCTCGGGTGGCTTTGCCCAGGGCCGACGCCACTTCCTTGGAACCGCTCGGCGTGACGCAGAGCGCTTTCACCCCGGTCTGGATCAGGTTCTCGATAATCTGCGCCTGCTTCTCGACGTCCAGTTCCCGCTCGGCTGCCTGCACGACCAGGTCGACACCGAGCGTGCTCGCCGCCTCTTCGGCGCCGCGTTTCATGTCGAGGAAGAACGGATGATTCAGCGTCTTCATGACGAAGGCGACGCGCGCGCGACCCGGCGCCCCGTTGTCGGCCGGCTGTCGGTTGCAGCCGGCGTGCATCGGTGCCATCGCCAGTCCGGCGAGGGCAAGCACCGAAGTCCTGAAGAGTCGTACAAGCCTTCGTGACCACATGCCGTTGCCTCCTTCCGGGTTCCGATGTCCAAAGAGTCCGCGTCGAACCGGGACCCCGAGAACCTGAGAACGCCGGAACCTCGTGAAGATGCGTCAGCATCCGCGTCATGAGCGGCGGCCACGCATCAGCGCCGTATCGAGCAACACCGCGGCGATGATGACAATGCCAATCACGAGCTGTTGCACGAATGACGACACATCCAGCAGATTCAGCCCGTTGCGGAGCACGCCCATGATGAGCGCGCCAATGAGGGCGCCAACCAATGAACCCTCGCCGCCGAACAGGCTGGTTCCGCCGATGACGGTCGCCGCAATGGCGTCCAGCTCGTACATGATGCCGGCCGTCGGCTGCGCAGAATTCAGACGTGCCGTCAATACGATCGCGGCCACGCCGCTGGTGAGACCGCAGACGACGTACGCGCCAGCCTTGTGCAGGCGAACCGGGACGCCTGAGAGCCGGCTCGCCTCTTCGTTGCCGCCAATCGCGTAGATGCTGCGTCCGAATACCGAGTGCGCGAGCGCCACGTGCGCCAATCCATAGACCACGAGCGTGATCAGCACCGGCGCGGGTACGCCGAGAGGACGGCCGGTGGCGATCAGCCGAAAGGTCTCGTCGAAGCCCGAAATCGGCCGCCCCTCGGCCCAGATCAGCGCCAGCCCGCGAGCGACGCTCATCATCCCCAAGGTCGCAATGAATGGCGGGAGACGTCCCAGGGTTACGATCACGCCGTTGAGCAGCCCGCAAAGAGCGGCGCTGGCCAGCGCGAGCGTGAGTGCGAGCGGTAACCCCGCACCAGCCTGCAACAGGCTCGCAAGGACGACTCCCGAGAGCGCCAGGACCGAGCCGACGGACAAATCAATGCCGCCAGAGATGATCGCGAACGTCATTCCGGCCGCGACGATCGCGTTGATGGCACTCTGCTCCAAGACGTTCAGGAGGTTCGAGACGGTGAGAAAGTGGGGTGTGAGAATCCATAGAACGCAACCCAGACCCAGAAGGCCGAGGAGCGTGCCCAACTGACGTGCGCTCTGGACTCCTGAGTGGCGCGTGCTCACGAGGCGACCCCGAAGGCCGCGTGCATGACGTCGGCCTCGGACACTGCGCTCGCATCGAACTCGGCCTGAATCCGGCCCTGTCGCATCACGAGCACCCGATCACTCATGCCGAGCACCTCGGGTAGATCGGATGACACCATGAGCAGCCCGGCACCACGGACGACCAGGCTGTTCATGAGTTCGTAGATGTCGCGCCGTGCCGCCACGTCGATGCCCCGGGTCGGCTCGTCGAAGATGAAGATCTCCGCATGGCCTGCCAGCCATTTTGCGAGCACGACTTTCTGCTGGTTGCCACCACTCAGCCACCGCGTGATTTGATCCGGATTCGGGGTCTTGATGCGCAGCTGATCGATCATCCGCTGCGCCTCTCTGCGTTCCCGCGCGGTATCGACCAGTCCCCAGTTCGACACCCGGCGATGATTCGGCAACGCGATGTTCCGTTGGACGGAAAGGCTCAGCACGAGGCCATGTGCCTTGCGATCTTCAGGCAGGAACCCGATGCCCTGGCGCACGGCTGCGGCGGGCGTTTTCAGACGCGCGGCGTGCCCGCGGATCGTAATCCGACCGTTGTCAATCGGGTCCGCGCCGATGATGGCCCGAGCCAGCTCGGTGCGTCCGGCGCCGACGAGCCCGGCAATCCCCAGGATCTCACCGGCATGCAAAGACAAATGAATGTCGTGGAGAACTCCACGGCGCGTGAGCCCTTCGACGCGCAGCAATTCGCGGCCGCGCCGGACCTCCCGCCGCGGGTACTGGTCCGAGACGTCGCGGTTTGCCATCATCTGAACGAGCTCGCCGACGGTCACGTCCGTAAGTGCCCGCGTCGCGACGTTCCGGCCATCGCGCAGCACCGTGACCCGGTGGCCGATTCGGAAGACCTCGTTCATCCGGTGTGAGATGTACACGACGGCGACGCCTCGAGCGATCAACCGCGCAATAGTCTCGAACAACTGTTCGACTTCCACACCCGTCAGGGCGGAGGTCGGTTCGTCCATCACGAGCACGCGTGCTTCGTCAGCCAGCGCACGCGCGAGCTCGACCATCTGCTGCTGCGCCAGGCCGAGCCCGCCGGCGGTCCGCCGAACGTCGAGCCTGACGCCCAGGCCGTGCAGAAGCCGTTCCGCTTCGTTTCTCATCCGGCGCCAGTCTACGAGTCCCCATCGCCGGGGCGCCTTTCCCAGGAACACGTTCTCCGCCACCGACAGATAGGGAACGAGCGTCAGCTCTTGATAGATGCTACTGATACCAAGCCGTCGGGCATGGTCGGGTCCCGCAATCTCCACGCGCTGGCCGGCGAGCAGGATCTCGCCGGCGTCCTTCTCGACGGCACCGCTGAGAATCTTCACGAGAGTCGACTTGCCGGCGCCGTTTTCCCCGAGCAGCACGTGCACTTCGCCTGGCCGCACCTCCAGCGCGACGTCGTTCAGCGCGACGACGCCGGGAAACTGTTTGCAGATGCCGCGCATCTGCAGCATCGGAGCTCGGCTATCGGCTTGCACTGGGCTCGAGGAACGGCGCAGTATACGTCGGTCTCTGGTCCCTGGTCTGCACTCTTTGTGCGTTGGTCCGCACGGCCAAGCTTCGTGTTTCACCCGTACGATTACGACCAGAGACCAACGCCCAGAAACCAGAGACCAGGGAGCTCGCATGCGTAACGCGCCCGAATACGATGTCCTGACCATGGGCCGCAGCTGCATCGATCTGTACGCGCACGAAATCGGCGTGCCGCTGACCGGCGTGAAGTCCTTCGATGCCTACGTCGGCGGTTGTCCGACGAACATCAGCGTGGGAACGCGCCGCCTCGGGCTGCGGTCGGCGCTCCTGACCGCGGTGGGTGAGGACGAGGTCGCCGACTTCGTTCTGGCATTCCTCCAGCGTGAAGGCGTGGAGACGCGGTTCATTCCGCGCAAAGCCGGGCGCCGGACAAGCGCGGTGATCATGAGCATTCAGCCGCCCGACAAATTTCCCCTGACGTTCTATCGGGATAATTGCGCGGACCGCGCGCTCGACCTCGATGATGTGCGCGGGGCACCCGTCGATCGCACGAGCGTCGTCGTGGTGACCGGCACCGGGCTCGGTTACGAGCCGAGCCGCTCCGCGACGATCTTCGCGGCCGAACGTGCTCGCGCATCCGGCGCGCGCGTCGTCGTCGACATCGACTACCGTCCCGGTGAGTGGGCCTCGGCAGCGCATTTCGGCGTGCATATGCGCGCGTTGCTGCGCTCCGCGCAGCTTGCCGTCGGGACCGAAGAGGAGCTCCGTGCCGCCACCGGCGAGGAGGATTCCACGACCGCCGCGCAACGGCTGGTCGAGCTCGGACTCGAGGCGCTGATCTTGAAACGCGGCGGCGAGGGGGCGATCATCTTCCGTCCTGGCCACGATCCGGTCGTCGTTCCGGCGTTTCGAATCGAGGTCTTGAACGTGCTTGGAGCCGGCGACGCGTTTGCCAGCGGACTGCTGTACGGTTGGCTCCAGGGTTGGACGCTCGAGCGCGCCGTTCGCATGGGGTGCGCGACTGGCGCAATCGTCGTCACTCGACATGGATGCGCCAACTTCATGCCGACGCTGCCTGAGGTCGAGGAGTTCGTCGCATCACACGGCGGGTGGTAGCAAACAAAGCGAGAGAGGAATATCGTGGCCAAGAAGCGGCGCCTCACCGTGGGTCAGGCGGTGGTGGAATTCCTGACGCAGCAGCATACGAGCTTCGATGGAGTCGAGCAGCCGTTCTTCGGCGGCGCCTTTGCGATCTTCGGCCACGGCAATGTCGCGGGTGTCGGCGAGGCGCTGCTCGCGTGTGCCGACAGACTGCCCTGTTACCTGCCGCGCAATGAGCAGGCGATGGTCCACGCGGCCGTCGGCTTCGCGAAGATGGCCAATCGCAGACGTGCGCTGGTGTGCACGAGTTCCATCGGTCCGGGTGCGACTAACATGCTGACCGGCGCGGCGGTCGCGACGATCAATCGTCTTCCAGTCCTGTTACTGCCGGGCGATATTTTCGCGACGCGCGGGCCCGCGCCAGTCCTGCAGCAGCTCGAATCCGCCTCCTCTCAGGACGTCTCGGTGAACGACTGCTTCAAGCCGGTGTCCCGCTATTGGGATCGCATCAACCGTCCCGAACAACTGATCACGTCGCTCCCTGAAGCAATGCGGATTCTGACGTCTCCAGCCGAGACGGGTGCAGTCACCGTTTGCCTGCCGCAGGACGTGCAGGCTGAAGCGTACGACTACCCGGAGACGCTCTTCGAGAAGCGCGTGTGGACGATCCCGCGGCCTCGCCCGGACGCATTGCTGCTGCGCCGCGCCGCCGCTGTTCTGCGCTCGTCGAAAACCCCCCTGATCGTCGCCGGCGGCGGCGTCATCTACAGCGAGGCCACGGAGGCGTTGCGCCGCTTCGCCGAACAGACGGGGATCGCCGTCGTCGAAACGCAGGCAGGGAAGGGAACACTTGCTCACGATCATCCGCAGGCGCTCGGAGCCACCGGTGTGACCGGCACGCCCGGCGCGAATCGCCTGGCCCGCGAGGCGGACGTGGTGGTTGTGGCCGGCTCACGTTTGACCGACTTCACCACGGCATCGAAGACTGCGTTTCAGCATCCCGATGTTCGGTTCATCACCGTCAACATCACCGAGTTCGACGCGGGCAAGCACCAGGCGCTGCCGCTCGTGGGAGACGCGCGAGCGATCTTCGACGAGTGGCTGCCGATGATGGACGACTGGCGAACGTCGGCGGCATACGGAGAGCGCGTCGTACGGGAAAAGGCCGACTGGGAGCGCGAAGTCGATCGGGTCTATCACCTGAATCACGGCCCCGTCATCAGTCAGGGTGAGGTGATCGGCGTGCTCAACGAGTTCACGGGTCCGCGCGACGTGATCGTGAACGCCGCAGGCAGCCTGCCGGGAGACCTACACAAGCTCTGGCGAGCGCGCGATCCCAAGCAGTACCATCTCGAGTACGGCTATTCGTGCATGGGCTACGAGATCGCCGCCGGGCTCGGCATCAAGATGGCCGCACCCGATCGCGACGTGTACGTCCTCGTCGGCGACGGGTCCTACCTGATGATGGCGCAGGAGATTGTCACGGCCGTCCAGGAAGGCGTGAAGTTGACGATTCTGATCCTCGACAATCACGGGTTTGCGAGCATCGGCGGTTTGTCCCAGGCGGTCGGGTGCGGCGGCTTTGCGACGGAGTATCGCCATCGAAACGATCGTAGCGGAGGACTGGACGGTGACCTGCTGCCGGTAGACCTGGCGCAAAACGCCGCCTCGCTCGGTGCGGCTGTCGTCCGGGCGTGCACGCGCGACGCGATTAGGACGGCGCTCGAATCGGCACGCGCGAGCGATCGCACGAGTGCGATCGTGATTCCGGTCGACCGCGAGCAACGCGTGGGCGGCTACGAATCATGGTGGGATGTTCCGGTCGCCGAAGTCTCGGCCCGGCAGAGCGTGCAGGAAGCACGGCGAGAGTACGAACGCGCCCGCGGCGCCGAACGAAACTACCTTCGAGCATCGGGAGCGCGTTCTTGATCCATGTCGCGAATGCTCCCTGCTCATGGGGCGTACTCGAGTACGAATCGAAGATTGACAGTCCCACCTACGCGCTCGTCCTAGACGAGATTGCGGCATCCGGTTACGCCGGAACGGAGTTGGGGGACTGGGGATTCATGCCCACCGATCCGATCCAACTCCGCGGCGAAATCGAACGCCGTGGCCTTGCGCTGCTCGCGGCGTTTGTGACGATACGGCTCGCTGATCCACAGACCTACGACGACAGCGTGCGCAAGGCTGTCACGACGGCGCAGCTGCTGGCCGCCGTCTCGGATAGGGTTCCCTTCATCGTGCTGTCCGACGAACCTGCCGCCGATCCCTGGCGAGCGCGACAGGCCGGGCGTATTCGACCATCGGAGTCGTTGTCAGCAAGGCAGTGGGATGTCGCCGCGGGCGGCGTCGAACGCCTCGCGCATGCCGTGCGCGAGGAGGCGGGGCTCCGGACGGTGTTCCACCACCACTGTGGCAGCTTCGTGGAGACCGCGCAAGAAATAGACGCACTCATGCAGCGCACGGCCGATTCACTTGTCGGCCTCTGCCTGGATTCCGGGCACATCACGTACGCCGGCGCATTGGCGCTCGAGCTGCTCAGGCGTTACGCTGCGCGAATCTGGCACGTCCACTTCAAGGATTGCGAGCCGGCCATCGCGGCGCGCGCCAGAGCGGCGGGCTGGGATTATCAGACGGCGATCCGTCATGGCGTCTTCTGCGAGTTGGGCCAGGGGACGGTTGACTTTGCCGCGTTGTTGGAGGCGTTACGCGAGCGGCGCTACAACGGTTGGATCGTTGTCGAGCAGGACGTGCTGCCGTCCATGGGATCGCCGTCGGTCAGCGCCAAGCGAAACCGCGAGTATCTCAGAACCCTCGGGGTGTAGACGCGTTCGAGGGTTCAGGATCCGCAGCCTCTGCATACCAGCGCTGCGGGAGCTCCGGAACGGACGCCTTGCGCGTCCACGGCGTCGCCAGCGTGCGGCAGATCTCGCGTAACTGATTCACCCGCCGTGTCCCCTCCGTCTCGATGAATTGATCCCGGTCCGGACCAGATAACGGAACGGCGTCGGCCCAGACGGCGCGACCGGCGATGACGCCGCTGGCTCCCGCCTCACAGGCGAGTCGCGCCTGACGGACGAACACATCGTAAGACACGCCGGCGCTCAGGAGCGCCCACGGCGTGGCACACGCGTCATTCAACTCGGCGAGGGCAGCGGTCCACACCCGCTCGTCGGGGTCAGCCTTCACGTCGAGGGGGAACTCCATTTTCATGACCGCCACGCCGCGACGTGAGAAGTGCCGCGCGGCGGCGATCACGGCTTCCCGACGCTGTCCGTTATCGAGTTCGCGAGAAGGATCCGGGGAATACGTAATCGGCTCCAGGAACAACGGCACCTGTTCGCGATCGCATTCAGCAACAACGCGATCCAGCAGGTTCGTCTTTTCCTCCGCATCGTCGGCATCGGGATGGTAGTAGAGGAGCAGCTTGGCGCCCGCGAAACCGGCGCGCTTCAACTTCGTGACGCTCCAGTCCGGAATCATGTCGAGGCTTCCGCTGACTTGGATGTGGCCGGTAATCGGTGACCTCGAGTGGGGCGAGCGCGCCAACGCCGCCCGGGATGGCTCCACAGATCAGTGCGCGAGCGCCGTAGTCGGGGTCGATCAGCACTGCCGTCGCGCGCGGCGAGAGTCGCGCGACGCTCGTCTTGAAGGCGACGACCTCTTCATATGCAACCGGCGACGTGCGATGTTTTTGCAGCTCTGCGATGAGATTGTCACGATGATCGATGGCGAGGACGCAGAACGTCCCATCCGCACCGCTGCACTGCGTGAGGTGGCGATACACTCCGAGGGTCGGCATCGGCCGTATGTTAGCGCAGGCAGGCGCTCGCCCACACCGCGGACCTTGTGATAGACAGGATGCTATGTGCGCCGACGCCGATAGTGTCCGATTGGCGTTGTGGCGCGTCCCGCGGGAGGAATCATGAACTCGAAGTTTGTTGGCCTTCTGCTCACGGCGTTTGCGGTCGTTGCCGTGGATTGGACCGCCAGGCCGACTTTTGCCGACGACCGGCTCGCTCGAAACGTCATTTTGTTCATTGGTGATGCGGGAGGGATTCCCACGCTCAACGCCGCCGCCATCTACAAATACCGCGCGCCCCGGAAGTTGTTCATTCACGCGATGCCGTATGTCGCGCTCGTGGAAACTTCGTCAGCCTCCGCATGGGTCACAGACTCTGCCGCGGCCATGACCGCGATGGTGACCGGGCACAAGACGCACAACGGCGTGCTCTCGCAGTCCGAGAGCGCGGTGCGCGGCGTGAAAGACGGCGAGGCGCTCAAGACGATCCTCGAGCACGCCGAAGAGCGAGGCCTCTCGACGGGTGTCGTGTCGAACAGTTCCGTGGCATCGGCGACCCCCGCGGCCTGTTACGCACATGTGAACGACCGGCGTAAGGAGGGCGAAATTTTCGTGCAGGCGCTCACGCCCCGATTCGGAGACGGCATCGACGTTGTGATCGGTCCGGATCGGGCCGAGATCCTGGAATCGACACGGGCATTGGGAGTCGACATCGTTTCCATGCTTCGCAAGTCAGGACGTGACCTGTACGACTCGCTCGAAGTGCTTCCCGCGGGTGCCCATCGCCCGGTTGTGCTGCTGCAGACGGAAGATTTCGATTTGGGTCGGGCGACGGAGATCGCCATCGAGATTCTCTCCCGCAACCAGAAGGGCTTCTTTCTCATGGTTGAGTCCAACGTTCACACGGAGGAACTGATCAGGGGCCTGGAACGGACGGTCGCCCTCGACGAGATCATCCGGCGCACGGCTGCTCGCACGGATTCCAAGGACACGCTGATTCTCTTTACCGCAGACCACTGGTACGACTTCCGTATTTATGACGGGGCAAAAAGCGAGGCTCTGCTCGGCGATTTCACCGACCCGGCGTTCGGAGACGACGTGGAAAGCATGCGGCTCGACAACGTGAGGCGAGACGACGACCATACGGGCGAGGAATACTCGCGGCCGCGCAAGGCCCCGGCGCCGAGCGCGTACGCGGCGTGCTGTCGAACACCGACATCTTCCACATCATGACGGCTGCTTACGGTTGGGACAGCGTCCGCCGGCAGCCCGAAACAAGCGGTCAACCGATGACATCGGTCGTTCTGCCGCATTCCAGAAGGACGTGTGGGTGAAACACCTCCTCATTCCAGCATTCTTATCGATCTCACTTCTCGCCGGCTGTGCGGCGGATCCCGGGCCGGCAGGCGCAAGAGGTCAGCCTGCGTTTCGTGTTCGCAGTGACTTCGCGGCTGCGTTGAATGCCAATCAGGGCTGGGCCGGAGCGCTCAACGAGAAGGTCACCATTCCCGCCGACCAGCCCTTCCGCGTTCGCCTGGAAGTGGAGCTGCCGCCCGACGCTGCGGCCCGAGCGCCGTTTCGACTTCAATACCGGCGGAACGGAGGCGACTGGATCGGCGTCGAGGCGCACGATTTTCCCCACCCTGTGCGCGAACTCGAACTGGGTTTCGCGAAGGTTGAAGTCGGCGCGACACCCGAAGGCTGGAGCGCCGCCCATGGCGACGCCACTGGCATGACCGTGGCGTCGGTCGGAGAGGAAAGAGTCCTGCGGGCCCGAGCGACTCGGGAATCCCTCACCGGCCTCTACACCCCGCCGTGGGACGCGACCGAATTCGCCGCCGAGTTTCGACTGCCCGTCGGAACACGCACTGGCCTCGGATTCGTGTTCGGCTATGTTGACGCCGGAAACCACTGGCGCGTCTTTCTCGATCCCGGCGCCGGCGCCATTCGTGTGAGCCGCTTCGTCAACGGAGCGGAGACCGTCGCCACGGAGAAGAGAACCGCGATCACCCTCGGCGAATGGCACGAGATCGAAATACAAACCGAGGACGAAAAGGTTGAAATCAACTATGAGGATGATGCCTTGGAGTTCGCGGTTGAACTCGGGGCCGCTGTTCCGCCGTCGCCATTCGGGTTCCACGTCCCCGCGAGCGACGCTGTTGAATTCCGGGAGATCACCGTGGCGGGTGAAGCCAGAACGCCTCGGGTAAGTCTCGTCACTTGCCCCGCTTATGCGAATGGCGCCGAGACCACCGACCTTCTGACGGGTTCCTCCGCCAGGTTCCACGCCGGCGCCGGCATCAGTTCCGCGGAGCGCACGCCGTCATGGAGCGGTGCCGGTTCTCACAGCGAGTTCGAGTGGGCATTCGTGGTCCGTCGCTTCGCCGACGGAGCGGTCACCAACGAACAGGACGACACGTTCGAGCTCCGGATGGTTGACGCCGGCGGAGCCTTGTTGACCGGATCGCTGAATCCGGTGCTCCGGCTCACGATACCGCCCGGTCATGTCGGAGGAACCTTCGTGGAAACGCCGGGCCGCGTCGGGCCATGGCAGGCGCCAACGGCGATCTGTACTTCATCATGGAGCCGGCTGAGACGAACAACCTGTTCATGATGATGAAGTCGACCGACAGTGGAGTCACCTGGCGAGAGATGGACGGAGCGAACCGCCCCAAGACCAAGGATCTCGAATCGGTCGATGCCCGGCAGGTGGGGGACACGATTCATATCCTTCATCAAGTAACCCAATCGAGCCGGTATCACGCGTTTCGCACGTCCGACCACCCGACCCAGCCCGACTCATGGGGCGTCCGCGACGAACTGGCGGCCACCGTAAAGTCTGTTGCCCAGGCGGCGACGCTGGCCGTGCGCTCCGACGGAAGCATGGTCGCTTTCTACGTTGCTCAAACCATCCACTACAACATCCGCTCGCCCGCCGGCATCTGGGGCGCTGACACCATCATCGATCCGGAAATCGGCCCCAACTCAGCCGGTCCCAAGGCCGTGCTCGGCGCGAACGACACCGTCCACCTCGCCTACTACGGAACCGACGGCACAATCTGGTATCGGCGGCTGCTGCGCAACGGCACGCTGACCGCGAGGCAGCAGCTCGCCTCGGGCCGGGAACCACGCGAGCGGAGTACGGCGCGGTGTTGCCCCTCGTCTACATTCCCGAGACCAACACGGTCGTCATAATCTACCGGCTCTCCGACGGAAGGCTCTGGGAGCGGCGGATCGTCAATGACGGGCACCCACGGCGGCGGTGCAGGTGACGGACCGAGACGTGGTCCGGGACGCGGTCGATTCGCAGCAGCCGGGGGCCGACGCGGTGCTGGATGGCAAGACGGTTCACGTGCTGTTCATCGAGCAGTCGTCGCGCAGCATTTTCAGCACCCATGACGACGGCGGCTGGCAGCCCTCGAAGCTGCGGGTCGACAAAATTCTCGGCTCGTGGATCCGCGGGAACGTGTATACCCGTCCGGAGGGAGTGAAGGTCTACGGTTACATCTATGACGCCGGCTCGGACGGCGGCGCAGGGATGAACCGCTTCGGCGAGATCGTATTGACCGTCCGGTGAC
>CAWAXG010000025.1:0-106837 GCA_963785755.1 uncultured Acidobacteriota bacterium
TAGACGCGATTTCGGCGAATCGCTGACCTCTGCGTTGGTCGATTCGTTCGCAGGTCCGTTCGCCTTCGAGAGCCTGTTTCCGCATGGTCCTTTCAACCCTCCCGAGCGGTGGACGGTATTGTTCTGCCGTCGGGCGACGAAGAGTGCGGCGCGTGCACCTCGCCTTTCGCCGGTGAACGGCAAAGGCCGCTCAGCGAAGGCTGGATTGCCAGCCGGTCAGCAGGTGCAGCGGAGTGGCTTCGGGCTCTTCGTTCAGTGGCAGCACGAAAAAGCGTTGGCCTCCCGGAGCGGGCTCGAAGTGCCAGACGAGCTCTCCTGGCGTGCCACCGAACAGGCGTACGGACTGACCGAACATCAGCTCTTCTCCGCGCGATTCGACCGGCACGGTCATCAGCGCCCGCTCCCTCGAGATGTAGAACAGCTCCCGCCCGTCGTCGCGCCATCGTGGCTCGGCGCCGCCGCCACCGGAGACGAGCCGGCGCGGAGCGCGGCCGTTCGGCTGGAAACGCGTCACGTAGACGTGTGTGGCGCCACTGTCGTCGCTCTGAAAGGCGACGAAGCGTCCATCCGGCGAGAAGCGCGCTTCGTTGTCCTTGCCCGGGCCTCGCGCCACGAGCACCGGCGTGCGATCGGATCCCTCGACGCGCACCGCCCAGATGTCGAAGCGTGTCGTGGGTTCGACCTGGGCATACATAAGGAATGCGCCATCGCGCGACCAGTCGAGCGGCCATCTCACGGCCCCCGGCGGGAGCAGTGGCTGCGGCTCGTCGCCGCCCCCTGATTCGACGACGTAGAGATTGTTGTGCTCGACGCCTTTGGCCCACGAGACGGCGAGCCGTTCGCCATCGGGAGCCCAGATCGGGCCACCGGCGCTGCCGCTGAACGGAAGCCGCATATCCACATTCCGCGCGAAATCCGTCACCCACACTCCCTTCGAGCCCGCATCGTCGGCGGCACGGCTGGAGGCAAACCGTTTGCCGTCGGTCGATAGCGAGATCGTGTCGTAGCTGGCCTCCGCTCCGGCCAGTCCGATCAGCCGACCTTCCCGATCGATCCAGCGCGGCTGCTGCCGACCCGACGTGCCCGTCGCGAACACGACCGCGCCGGTATCGGCGACGGAGAATCCGGGGCCGAACTCGGTCGCGTGCACGCGTCCGGCCAGTACCCGTCGGCTCACCCGAGACAGTGCCGGAATTCGCGTCGAATGCTTGAGCAAGTAGCTCGCGGTTCCTCACGTAAAGGAGGAGCGATCGGCGGCGTCCTGCATCTGTCACGCGCGCGGCGCCCGAGTCGGATCCGGCCTCGACAACGACCGGCGCGGAAGCCGCTGCCGAATCGATGGAGCCGATACGAATGGCAGTACGCGGCGCCTGACGGCTTCTCGCGTAGTAAGTGAAGCGCGTGGCGTCGATGAAGAACGGCATGCGGTGGGCGTCTTCGTCGCGTCCGGCGTCGAGCGCCGTTACGGTAACGGTCTCTCCGCCTCGGGCGAGTATGCGCATCAGCGGGCCAAGCGCTGTCGGCGCGAAGACGATCGTGCCGCCGGTACTCCAGGTGCCGCCCTTGCCGTCGGGCGCATCCGCGAGGATGGCCGGCGTGCCGTCGGGCAGGTCCAGACGCTTCAGCTTGTGATCGGCAAAGAAGCCGATCGACCTGCTGTCCGGAGACCAGAAGGGCGTGGAGCCGCCTCCCGTTCCCGGCAGCAGCCGTAGCGCGCCGTCCCGCAGGGATCGCATCCAGAGGCCTCGGCCTGCCGCGATGGCGATCCACTGACCGTCGGGCGAGATCGCGAATGTCGAATCGAACCCCAGGTTGATGGTCTGCGGAACATCGATGTCGCTGCGCATCAGGTGAACCGCCGCTGGTGCGCCGGACATCCGCGCTGCGACCCAGGTAATCCCGATAAGCGCTGTCGCGACGAGAGCCGCCGCGGCGAGATGCCATCGCCGCAGACGTGGGACATGTTCGGCAGGTACCGCCGCGGGCGCCTCCGCCGCCCACTTGAGCGCTTCGCGCACCGCTTCGACGCTCTGCCATCGGCGTGCCGGGGCCTTCTCGAGGCACTTCTGAACCGCGGCATCGACGAGCCGCGGGACATCCGGAATCTCCCGCCGCGCCGACGGCGGCGGCCCGCTCATGATCGCCGCGATGATCCCGGCGGCCGTCGACGCACTGTGAGCGACATGTCCGGTGAGCATCTGGTAGACGATGGTGCCGAACGCGAAGATGTCCGTGCGTGCGTCCGCTTCCAGCCCGTCCAGTTGTTCCGGGGCCATGTACTGCAGCGTGCCGACGAGCATGCCCGAGCGCGTCAGACCCCGATCGGTCATCGTCTCCTCGACCGTGCCGAACGGCGACGCCTGCCGTCCCTTGGCGAGGCCGAAGTCGAGCAGCTTCGCGCCGCTCCTGGTGATCATGATGTTGCCGGGCTTCAGGTCGCGATGCACGATGGCAGCGTCGTGCGCAGCCGCGAGGGCGTCGGCGATCTGGTCAGCGTAGGTCAGCGCGCGGTCGAGATGAAGCTTGCCGCGGGCGAGCACCTGCGCGAGTGTCTCGCCTTCCAGGTACTCCATCACCAGGAAATCCACGCCGTCATCGCGGCCGACGTCATAGAGCGAGCAGATGTGCGGATGGCTCAAGGCTGCGATTGAGCGCGCCTCACGGTCGAAGCGCTCGCGCGCGTCATGGTCGGCGGTGAGCTCCGCGGGAAGAACCTTGATCGCGACCGTGCGATCGAGCCGCGTGTCGCGTGCCTTGTAGACCTCGCCCATGCCGCCGGCGCCAATGGCGGAGTCGATGCGATACGGACCAAGGGATGTTCCGGCGTCGAGGCTCATTTGGCTTGGGTGAGCGGAGATTATACAGCGGGCGCCTCAACCGCGAGAGCCGCCCTGTCGTTCTGCCGCGAGCAGGCAGGAGTGGTTCCGGATCTGTGCAGAACTCTCGCCGGATAGGGGGCCTGAATTCAGCGCGCACGGAGACGGATGCGCGCCGCACTGGGCGATTCCCGCAACTCACGAAGCGGAGAAACCACGGAGCGGGCCTCCTCCGCGAAGGCCATCCCTGGCCGAAACGGGAAGGAGTTGGTGTCCCTTCCGTGCTAGCCTCATCGGCCATGAGAACGTCAATTCCCGCACTATGCGTGCTTCTATTGCTCGTCGCAACTCCTTCGAATGCGCAGACCGATCCAGGACGGCTCGTGTTTGCCAGCCGCTGTGCGTCCTGTCACGGCACAACCGGCGACGGAGGCGAGCTCGGGCCGTCAATTGTGATGCGGGTGCCGGCGCGCACCGACGCCGAGCTGACGACGGTGATCCAGCAGGGGCTGCCGACGGCGGGCATGCCGGCGTTCGGAAACCTGTCTGCACACGAAACGCGCGATCTGATTGCATTCTTGCGGACGCTACGCCCGCGCGAAGGATCGGGACCGACGCGAACCAGGATTGTGCTGACGACTGGCGCTTCGCTGGACGGCCTGATCCTCAATCAGGGGATCGACGATATGCAGTTGCTGGGTGGCGACCGGAAGCTCCATCTGCTCCGCAAGGAAGGGAATCGGTACCGCCGGGTAACCTCACAGACGGATTGGCCCAGCTACAACGGCGAGACAAAGGGCTACCGGCACAGCGCGCTCACACAGATTTCGAAAAGCAATGTCGCGCGCATGATTCCAAGATGGATCTTCAGTCTGCCCAATACGCCGACACTGCAGGGGACTCCTGTCGTGGTTGACGGCGTGATGTATGTCACGAGCGCCAATCAGTGTTACGCGCTCGACGCAGGCACCGGGCGAGAGATCTGGCACTACTCGCGTCCGCGGACGAGAAATCTGACGGGCAACGCTGCAGGCGGCATCAACCGCGGCGTCGGTGTTGCCGGCGATCGCGTGTTCATGGTGACCGACCACGCGCACATCATCGCGCTCAACCGGTTCACCGGTGCACTGTTGTGGGAAACCGAAATGGCCGACTGGAAAGTGAACTACAACGCCACAGTCGCGCCGCTTCCGATCGGCAATCTCCTGATTACTGGTTCGTCGGGAGGAGACGAGGGTGTGCGCGGTTTTCTCGCCGCCTACGATCAGGCCACTGGCCAGGAAGTCTGGCGGTTCTGGACCGTTCCAGCGCCGGGTGAGCCTGGTTCCGAAACCTGGAAAGGCGGAGGCATCGAGCATCCAGGTGCAGCCACCTGGTTGACGGGCACTTACGATCCTGAACTCGACACACTGTATTGGCCCACGGGCAATCCCTCACCCGATCTCTACGGCGACAATCGGATTGGCGACAATCTCTATTCCGACTCGATTCTCGCGCTCGATCCCAAGACTGGAAAGCTCAAGTGGTATTTCCAGTTCACACCGCACGATGTATGGGACTACGACGCTCAGGAAACGCCGGCACTCATCGACGCCAATTGGCAGGGTAAACCGAGAAAGCTGCTCGTGCAGGCGAACCGCAACGGGTTTTTCTATGTGCTCGATCGCACAAATGGTGAGTTCCTGCTCGGCACGAAGTACGTGAAGAACGTGACGTGGGCATCCGGTCTCACCGCACAAGGGCGTCCGATTCGGGTGCCCAATATGGAGCCGACGCCGGAAGGGCGCCGCGTCTGCCCGTCACTCGAAGGCGCGTCGAACTGGTATTCGACGTCGTACAACCCGGCAACCGGCCTGTATTACGTGCAGACGAACGACAAGTGCGGCGTCTTCACGAAAACCCCGATGGAGTGGGCCGCCGGCCGCGGCTACATGGGCGGCTCGTTCATGCAGGCGCCCGACGAGCCTGCTCAACGGGTGTTGCGGGCAATCGACATTCAGACAGGAAAAGCGGCATGGGAAGTTCCGCAAGTCGGCCCAGTGACATCATGGGGCGGCACACTGAGCACCGCGAGCGGTGTGGTTTTCTTTGGCGACGATAGCGGCTCGTTCGCGGCCGTCGACGCGACCAACGGGAAGCCATTGTGGAGCTTTAGGACGAACCAGAACTGGAAGGCGTCGCCGATGACCTACTCGTTCGACAACAGCCAGTTCATCGCAGTGGCATCAGGGTCGGCCATTATTGCGTTCGGGTTGCCCGACTGACCTCGAAGTCGTCAATTTCCTGTGGATAGCCGATTCAAGCGGGCCTGCTTCGGGTTGTGGGGAATCTTGGGGAAATACTGACAGCAGCCGGCGGATGGAACGGCTCGACGCTGGCTGCTGTCGGTAATGTTGGTTGCGGGGGCTCGCAACCCACTGAATTTGGAGTTCGCCTGGACCGCTGCGTGATCAGGTTGGAGACGACCAACTTCACGCCCGGATAGTCGGTACGCGTCGTTCCACAGTCGACGCGCGTTTGCGGCGGTCATTTGACCACCAACGATTCTGCGCGAGCGGCTGCTCCGACAACGAGCGGCGAGTTCGACTCACCCTCCGTTGGCCGCCACTCGGGATCGCGGAGGACGTAGAGGTTGAAACGGCCGCTAGCCGGAGCGATCCGACTGGTGCTTTTGATGTCGTACCGATCACTCCCGTCCGTGAAGCTGAGCAACGCGTTCGTGACTTCGCCAGCACGGCGGAAGCCGAGTTTCGGGTTCGGCAGCAACGACATCACGAAGCGGCCCCGCGCCGGGAGGTAGAACCACAGGGCGGCACCCGAGATACTGCCGCCCACACGCGTCGAGGCGTCCAGCACCGTTCCGTTCACGCTGATCCGCAAATCATCCAGCCGCAGTTGCACGTCAGCCACGGAGAAGTCTCGCACAGGGCTGAGTTCTGCGGCAGCCGTGGCCTCTGAATGTTTGAAGACGAAATAGTCCACGACTTTCTGTCCGGTCGTGGGATTCTCCAGGAGATCGATCGCTCCAAGAGGCTGCTCCACATCGAGGAAATTCGAGTGGCCTTCGAGCCGTCGAAGTCGAGAGTGTTTGTCCTGTGGATCAGGGACGTTCCCGCTGACGAGATGTATCAGCAGTTCTTGCGTACATTCGACGACGTTCGAGGCCGGCGTGTTTCTCGGATGGACTTTCACCCAAATCGACCGGTGTCGCCCCAGTCCCCCACACTGTCGCATGACCATCGCCGACCCTCACCTGCTGCGGCTGAATGCTCACGTGCAGAATCTGGATTACCAGGGATCTAACCCCATCATGAGAGACAGATCCATCGTCATCTTCGTGATCGTCGTTACCTTTGTGACGCCGGCTGTGACCATACTCGACGCGCGTTCTCCGCGCGCGGTGTACCAGGATGACGATTCGATTATGGATACAGCGGCGGTACTCGGTCTACGAGAGGCTCCTTCCGGGTGTCAGGACCTTTGTCTCGAAAGAGCCGATTCCCTTGCAGCGAGAGACGGAACGGTCCGCCGGTTGTGAGCCCCCTCTCACCGGGTGGGATGCGGAATGGAAGCCCGTCGAGCGAGCGTACAGGCAAGAGAATGCGCGAGTGCGGAGTCTGCGACCGCTCCTCGAGACTCCCGTCCCCTCTATCGGCTGATCCCCAAATCGGAGATCATCGCGGACGATGCTCGACTCGCCCTCAAGTACCCAGGGCTGTGGGAAGGTGGTCGGCCCGAATCAATCGAGTTCGTGGCGGTGACAGCGGTTGGATTCAATGCCTCGAAAACCAAGGCGCTGGTGGGTGTTCGGGTCAGATTGCAGGGTTGGGTCTTTCGTCTAACTGCGGGACGGGGTATGGGCCAGCGTTGGCACAGTTTGCCTTTGGATCGCCTGATATACCCTGAACCGTTCAGCGCCTCCGAGTCGGTCCGCGAACCAGTGCGGCGGTGTCAGCTGGGATCTTGCGGCCGCAGGTCTGCCGGCAACTCTTCGAGGTAACTCGCATCCGCCGTCGCCTCGATGCGTACTGCGTTGCCGGTAAGCTCGACGACGTCGGCCGTGGTCAGCTGAAGCCAGATTCTGATTGCACCCGAAGCCTTCAGCGGGAGCCGCACGAGGTCATTGGGTGCCACCGCACCGAGCTGCACCCAACCGTCCGAGATTTCCACGGGTAGCGGGGGCACGGCCGATAGGCCAATCGCATTGCTCACGACAACGTGCACGCTCTGCACCCAACCGGTTCCTCTCCACCCGTCGTTCAGTCTCTCCCAGCGGTGGATGTAGGCGTCGAGCAGGAGTTCGACATGCGCTTCTCCTACATCGAGCGCTGTCAGTGTCGAATCGTGAAACTCAAGCCAATCGGTCACGTCCCTCCGTGTCGATACGGCCGTTGGTCCAACGGGGATGACACCTTATTCCTCGTCGCGACGGGCAGAGTAAAACGGCGAGCGGCCTGAAGCGACTTGCCAGTCAGCTGTCACCGGAAAGCTGTGGGACTGGGGCGAAAATCACCGCCTCGTGACGCCATCGTGGGCCTGAACTCCGCTCCACTCGATCAGCCCGAATCGCTGAACTCCCCGGTGCTGTCCCGGCTCCGCCGGCAGATCGACGTAGATGTTGACGAATCGGCCGAGGACGAAGGCGGAACGCGGGAAGGCGGCCATGACTCCCACCTCGTCGAACGGCGTTCTCGGATCGAGCTGGCGCAGGTCGTCGGCGGTCTGATCAGTCCAGAGCGGTTCAATGCGTGGCACACTCCACGCCCGAATTCATGCGTCGCTATACCTACTTCCCGACCATCCAAGCCATGGCAGATGCGTCGGGTTTCAAGATCGAATCGCAAGAAGATTTCGAGGCCATCTCCGACATCGAGTGAGACGCCTTCGTCAGGAGTCGCACGCGATTCCAGACGTGGCAAGACATGCAATCGAAAGCGGGTGAAGAGTACCGTGGTCCGTCGTCTGAACATCGAGAATCTGTAAAGCCGTGCCGAGCTGTCTCCACGGACATTCTGCACCTTCCGGCGCGAGTTGTCGTCACTGCGGCGGACCGTCTCACGTCGGCGGACGGCCCGCAATGTCCTCGAGGAGTTGAGCGGCGTGAGCGAACGGCCGATGATCATCCGCATGACGACCACGGGGCGCCTTCAGCAGCGCTACGACCACCGGCTTCGGGATCTCGTCCAACGCACCGGGGACGTGACCATCGCCACGAATCTCGGGATCCCTCGCTCGACGGCCCGTGGGTGGCTCGGCAAGGCACCGAAGGTCGTGGTGAGCCTGGACGTGACGGACCTGAAGGCATCGGAACTCCGGCAAGAAGTCCTGGAGCTCCGGCGACGCGTGAAGAAGCTCACGGCACTACTTCGGCTCGCCCTGGCCCTGCTTCGAAGCTCGGGATTCACGTTGACGCACGAGCGTCTGCCCGACGGACGCGACAAAATCAGGATCCTGCGCGCCGTGGATCGGGCCCGTGAGTTTGTGCCGTTGCGGACGCTCCTGCGGTTCCTGCGATTGTCCCCGAGTCGGTTCCATGCCTGGCGACGGCTGCAGCACGCGTGTGCGCTTGACGATCAGTCGTCCTGTCCGCACACGTCGCCCCATCGACTGACTCCACCTGAGGTCCGGGCGATCAAGGACATGGTGACCGCGCTCGAGTACCGGCATGTCCCGACCGGCACGCTCGCCGTCCTTGCGCAGCGGCTCGGTACGGTCTGGGCCTCCCCCTCGACCTGGTACCACCTCGTGCGGAAGTTCGGCTGGCGCCGCCCCCGGCTCCGCGTGCACCCGGCCAAGCCGAAGGTGGGCCTTCGAACGACGCGAGCCGACGAGATGTGGCACATCGACACCACCGTCATCCGTCTGCTCGACGGGACTCGCGCCTACGTGCACGCGGTGATCGACAACTTCTCTCGACGGATCTGGCGTGGCGGGTCGCTGATACGTTTGCGCCGGTGAACAGCGTAGCGGTGCTTGTCGAAGCCAGTCGGGGCGCGACGCCGTCAGCGACGATTCCGGTCGTGTTGGCAGACACGGGCGTCGAGAACGTGAATGCCCAGGTCGACGACCTGATCGCCGCGGGAGTTCTGCGTGGTGATGGACGTTCGCGGAGGTGGCAATTGAGTGTCTCACAATGCGCGAGCGAGACAGGCCACGGCGAAGACCAGACGGCCTTGGCGTAAATCCCTCTGGAATCGCCCATCACCATGGAGGAGGCAGCGTCAGGCTCAGGATTGGCTTGTCGAACGAACTGAACTGGGCGACCGCCAGCGCATCGAGACCGCTGATAAGCTGACGCTCTCCGGGATGGGGATCAATGACCATCAGTGGCTGGGTTCCTCCAGTAAAGAGGACCTCATAGAGATGATCGCTTGTAGGATGAAGCGGAATCCCGAGGCCCGCAAACGGTCTCGGTTCAGTAATCGTGAGAAAACAACCAACCTGTCCATCTCTGGGCGCACACGCATACCCGGCATAGTTGACTATCAAATCCAAGGAGATGGCCGATCTCATGCGTGGCGACCGTCAACAGGTCGATTCTGCCCTCTGCATCTCCAGTCGCCTCGCTGAAAATACGTCCATGACTTCAGAGGGACTTCGTCCAGCAGGTAGGACGAGTACCGTTTGTACTCGGTGCTGTCGCGGGGCGTCGGATCGGCGAAAAAGCCCGGATCAGGCGGAGCGTTGTTGAATTCGAGAAGGCCCCCCGTGATGCGCACCGGATTGTTCCCGCCGTAAGTCGGCGTCCCACGTGCCGCTCTCCCCCAGGGGCCTTGGCCGATGTTGTGCCACTCAAATTCGATTGTGACATCCCAGTTCCCGCTGCCACCCTTGAAGACCGCCTCCCATGCCTCGGCAGCAACTTTGAAAATCTCTTCGAGGTCTCCACCACCGACCATCTTGTCAGGCACCGGCGGAAGACCTCCTCTGAACACTGGTCGAATTTTGAGCCCGGCTCGGCGGAGAAGCGGCGAGCAGGACCAGAACCACACACAGCCACTGTGACGGCGACCCTGCGTTGTGCTGGAAGCCGAACGCGATGCGAAGCAGCTTGTCAATCATCGGACCCCTCGTCTCCCGCAAGAATGACAGGCGGCGCCAAGGCGGCGTCAGCGGACGTAACGGGGAAACCACGAGGCGCCGCCTGTGGCACCCAGCGACCGCATCAACCGACACCCGTCGAACGCATCTTGTTTCAGGCAAGCAAGCGTGAGGCAGCGAAGGCTGGCAGACCTTGGGTCGAGTGTCAAGGCAAATCCTGCGCTGGATTTCGCCTTCAGGAATGCGGACAGCAGGGCTGAAGTCCGCCTTCGCTGCCTTCGGCGGCTACGGCGCGACATCCTTCGCGCGAAAGTGTGCTCGCGAAAAGCTAGGCCTGCGTGAGCCTGCCTAGCCGTAGCTCGCGTGACGCGCGAGCGAAGGATTGGCTCCTCAGCCTGGACTCGAACCAGGAACCCTCCGGTTAACAGCCGGATGCTCTACCATTGAGCTACTGAGGAACAGGCAGCGAGAACCGCTCAGAAAAGAACCCCAAGTTTAGCGGATCGCGAGCGAGCCGCGCAACTCTCGCGCGATTGATGACAGCTCCTGGCGGGAGTTCAGTCCGACTCGATGACGCGGGCGTCGGCGTAGCCGCCCGGTAGCTCACGGATGGCCGAAGCGTCGACGAACAGCCGCGCGTACCAGGCAGGTATGCCGATGGATGCCACCACGACGATGAACGAGGCGGCGGCCGCCAGTGCGCGCCATCGGCGCCCCCGGGGAGCAGGACGCTCGACCGGCGCCTCCTCGCTCCGCAACGCCTTCCAATCCTCCGTACGCCAGGGCTGGCAAGTCCAGAAGCGCAGGCGTGAAGGGCTCGCGCGCCGACGCGACTTCCGTCACAGGTGTTTCAGCAGGAGGCGTCGAGGGCACCGCAACACTCTCAGAAGACGTTCCCGATTGACAAACGCATGAGCTTGCACGGACGATCTCCCGAATTAGCTGCGAGCGAAGGAGGAGTGGTATGACACGTCGCGTGATTCTCACAACACTGACCGCAGGGGTCGTCGTGGCCCTGGCGGTGGGCCCATCCGCGCAGGCGCCCAAGGCGATCGCCGGAACGTGGAAGCTCAATCTGGCGAAATCCAAGTTCAATCCTGGTCCGGCACCCAAGAGCATGACGGTGACCTACTCGCCCGCCGGCGACGCGGTCAAAATCGAAGTGCACGCCGTCCCCGCCACCGGCCCGGAGCAGCATTGGGTGATGAGCGGCGCCTACGATGGCAAGGACAACCCGGTCAAGGGCAACCCGATGGCCGACACGGTAGCCTTCAAGCGCGTGGACGATACGACGGGTGAGAGCGTGTTCAAGAAAGCAGGCAAGGTGACGTCCACCAACACGCGGGTGCTCTCCGCCGATGGCAAGGTGCTGACGATCACCAGCAAAGGCACGACGGAGGACGGCAAACCGCGCACCGACGTGCAGGTGTTCGAGAAGTAGTGTTCGAGAAGTAACGAAGGCGCGCGAGCGGCATCGGGTCCGGTGCCACTCGCGCGATCACCCGCCGTTCGGCGTCCGCGGCGGCCTCAGCGGACCTCGGTTTCCAACTCGATCTGCAGCGAGCCCCGCAGCGCGTTGGAGATCGGGCACTTGCTCTCGGCTTCGCGCGCGACCTCGTTGAACTGCGCCTTGCTCGATCCCCTGCAGGTCCCTCGGCCACGACCTTCAGCTTCGACGTCGTCAGCTTGATGCCGGCGTCGCTCTTGTCGGCGATGATCGTCGCGGTCACGCGGGTGCGGCCGATCGATCCGCCCTTGCGGCCGACGGTCGCATTGAGCGCCATCGCGTAGCACGAGGCGTGCGACGCGGCCATCAGCTCTTCGGGGCTGGTGTTGCCGGCGGGCTCGCCGATGCGCGAGGGAAACGACACCGGCAGCGAAAATGCCCCGGTGCCCGCCTTCGCCATGCCCTTGCCTTCCATGATCGGCCCGACCCAGTCCACATCCACAGTTCGAGAAAACGTCGCCATCAGGTACTCCAATCGAAAACGCCACGTCGGACGTTCATTTCCGTCCCTTCGCCGTCACGCCGAGCTGGACGATCACCCCGGCAAGGCCGAGCGCGAGCGCAATGCCAACATCCCAGTATGTATTAGGCAGCGGATTGAGGGGATAGACGTTGAACACGGCGCGGGTCGCCGCCTGAGCCGCGCGGGCGTCGCCGAGCAGCGCCGCGGCGCCGACGAGCGCGGTCTGCGCGCCGCCGAACGACGTCGAGACGATCACGACGTAGCGCTGCAGCGCCAGCGCGGCGAGCGCGCCGCCGACCGAGAACAGGATCACGCATCAGCATGCCCGGCTCGGATCTGAACGACGCCCAGATCGCGTCGGCGACGAGCGCGGCGATCAGCGCGCCGAGCAGCGCGACGCCGGCGAAATACGCGACCATCAGGATCAGCGCGCCGAGCCAGGCCGGCGCCGAGCCAGATCAGGATCATCCACAAGCGTCTGTTCGGTGCCCATGAACGAGCTGGCGAGCAGCACGCCGAGGATGAAGCCGTAGATCGCGAGGACGACGCGGAACACGCGATACCCCGCGAAGCACGCCAGCAGGCCGCCGCACAGGAGGATCGAGGGCCGCGGGCGTTTGAAACGTCGCAGGAAGCATCATCTGGATTATATCGGGCAAGCGGGGGCATTCCGGGCTGCGGCGTATCATGACGCGTGCCTCCTCGTCGCACGCTGAGGCTCGCCGGTCTGCTCACGACCGCAGCCGGCATCGCGCTCTTCATCTGGCTGATCTGGACGACGGGCCCGCGCACGGTCTGGGACGGATTCCGGCAGGTCGGATGGGGACTGGCCGCGATCATCGCGATCGCCGGGCATGCGGTTCGCTGCTGCGCGCCGAGCGCCTGGATCCGCTGCCTGGAGCCGCCGCACACGCTCCGCCGCCCCGAAGCGTTCGCCGCGGTCGTCTCCGGCGACGCGCTGGGCAATGCCACGCCGCTCGGACCGCTGGTCAGCGAACCGGCCAAAGTCGCGCTGGTGCGCACGCGCGTGCCGCTCGGCGTGGCGTTCACCGCGCTCGCGGTCGAGAACGTCTTCTACACGCTGTCGGTCGCCGCGGTGATCGCGGCCGGCACCATCGCGCTGCTGCTGCGCGGCGGGATCGCCAGCAACGTGCGGCTCGCCGCGGAGATCGCGATCGGGGTGGTGCTCGCTGACTTACGTTGCGGTGGCGTGGGCGCTGCTGCGCAAGCCCGCGCTGCTCAGCCGGGCGACCGCGATCGTCGGCCGGCTGTGGGAGTCGCCGCGATTGAAGGCGCGGATGGAGAAGGTCCGCCGGCTGGAGCAGGACATCTACACGTTCACGTCGAGACGGCGGCAGACGGTTGCGTCCGCTGATCGCGACCGAGCTCGCCTTCCATGCGCTCGGCGTGCTCGAAGTGCACCTCACGCTCTGGCTGCTCGGTGAACAGCCGCGGCTGGCCGATTCGTTCATTTTCGAAACGGTGAACCGGTTGACCACCGTCCTGTTCAAGTTCGTGCCGCAGCAGCCGGGCTTGAACGAAGGCGCCACCGTGCTCGCCGCGCAGGTGCTCGGCTTTTCCTTTGAAACGGGATCCACGCTCGGGATGGTCCGCGCAGGGCCCGCATGCTGTTCTGGCAGCTCGCGGGCATGGCCCTGCTGCTCCGCCATCGGATCACCACTCGCCGCATTCTGGCGGACGAGGAATTGACGCGGGCGCCGATGCATCACCGCGCGACACGCGGCATGGACAATCGCACGTCTCCCGCAGACTGAGCCATCCTTCGCTCGCCCTTCGGGCGAGCTACGGCTAGGCAGGCTCACCATCGTCAGTTCCGCAGGCCTAGCTTTTCGCGAGTTACACTTTCGCGCGAAGGATGTCTCGCCGAAGCGCCGGAGGCGCGAAGGCGGACCTCACGCCGCACACACCAGCCAGTTGCGGAGATCGTCCAGTGCGGCGAGCCAGTTCTCCAGTCGTCCTCGCCTTCTTCCACAGAGACGCCGGGACCCGCCGCCCATCTGACGGGCCGAGTGATCAGTCAGCCGGGAACGCAATTTTGCCAGGACCGATCCTCAGCCCGGCAGCGTCAAAACGGTGAAGACCGCTCGGCGGAAACAACGCCTGAACTGCCGAGTTCGACATTTCGTGATAGCGGTACCGGGCACGCGTCATGAAGGCTTGACCAGTAAGCGCATCGGAGCGACGAGAAAGCATGCGCTCCCTGCGAGATCCATCACTCGAGGTGATCGTGAGTGCTCGTCCGTCCGTCCCGGTCAGGGACGCTCTCGTGCTTGCCGCCGGTAATGGCGATCGATTCCATAGCGGCTCCCGTCAGTCCAAGCTCCTCCAGCCCATATTCGGCCGGCCGCTGATCATCAGGACACTCGAGTCGGCCCGCGCGGCCGGCATCAGAGCGGCCGAGGTCGTGCTCGGCTATCAATCGCTCAGCTTGCGCGACACGATCGAAGCGATGGCGCCGGCCGGTCTGCGCGTGCACTTTTCATACAACCGCGACTGGCACCTCGAGAACGGAGTCTCGGCGCTCGCCGCGCGGCATGCGTTCCCCGATCGCCGCTTTGCCCTGCTGATGGGCGATCACCTGTTCGAACCCGATGTCCTCAGAACGCTGCTCGCCACCGCGGCCGATCCGGACGAGTCGCTGCTCGCCGTCGATTCACGGCCGGCGCCGGCCGACGTCGCGGCCGAGGCGACGAAGGTCCGCATCGAGTGCGGCCGGATCGTCGCGATCGGCAAGGACCTGACCGCATACGACGCGCTCGACACCGGGATGTTCGTCTGCGCACCGGTGCTGTTCGACGCCATCGAGGTCTCGCGCGGGAACGGCGACACGACGCTGAGCGGCGGGATCCGCCACCTGGCGGAACGCGGGTTGATCCGCGCGCGTCGATATCGGTGACGCGGCCTGGTACGACATCGACACCATCGCCGATCTCCGGCACGCCGAGAACCTGCTGATTGGGGCTGCCGCTCCCGCGCCGGCGCAGCCATGAGGACACGGGTCATCCGCTGGGGTGCGCTCGGCCTCGGCGTCGTGCTGTTCCTCGCCGCGCTCTACTACATCGACCTCAACCTCGCGGTCGGGACGATCCGGCGGCTCGGCTTTGCGCTGCCGCTCGCGCTGCTCTTCAGCGGTCTGTGGCACGTGGCGCGTACGTGGGCCTGGGCGTGGTGCTTCCCGCAACCGCGCGCCGTGAGCTTTCTCCGGCTCGCCCGCGTGCGTCTCGCCGCCGAAGCGTTCAGCTACCTCACCCTGCGCGGCATCGCCGGCGAGCCGTTGAAGGTCGTGCTCCTCGGCGATCGCGTCGGCGCCCGCGAGGCCACCGCCGCCGTCGCGCTCGAGCGGCTCGCCTACCTGGTGGGGACGACGGTCATCGTCGGCGTCGGATCGATCGCGGCGATCGCCGGTCTGGAGCTGACGCGGATCTGGTTCCGGATATTCCGCGCCTTTGCCATCGCCGCGGCGGTCGTCATCATCCTGACGACGGTCGTGATCACCGGCCACGGCAGGTATCTCGAATCGCTGCTGCGGCGCGTCGATGCGTGGCTCGGCACGTCGATGGCCGCGAGCGCCGTCGGACGATTCGTCGCCGCGGTGGAAACGCAGGTTCTCGAGCTCGTGCGCGGCAATCCGCTCCGGTTGATCGTGCTGCTCACGGCAACCGTCCTGTCGTACTGCTTCATGGCGCTCGAGGCGTGGGTGATTTTGCGCGCATCGGGCGCGCCGATCACGCCGAATGGCGCGTTGGCCGTGGAGACGTTCTCGCGCGTCGCCAGCTTCGCCTCGGCGTTCATCCCGGCCAATCTCGGCGCGCTCGAAGCATCGAGCCTCGCGGCCGCAGCCGCGGTGGGAGCGGTGGGCGGAGGCGCGGCGCTCGCGGTGGCGCGCCGGCTCCGCGGCCTGTTCTGGGCCGGCATCGGGCTGGCGATTTATCCGCGCGGCGTGCGGCCGGCACCTCGAACCCGGGACGATGCGCGGACGCGCCACCGGCCGCGCGGCGACCCTGCTCTACCTGCCGTCCGATACGGAGGCGCCGGTCGCAGCGATCGTGAGGCTCGCCGGCCTGTCGATCGCCGAGCGCGTCATCCGGTCAGCGGCGCGCGCCGGGTTCGGCCGAATCATCGTCTGGACCAGCGACGTCAGCCGGCCGACCGGGCGCGCGCTGCGAACGCTTGCGCGCGACGTTCCAGGCGTCGTGCTGGTGTCATCGGATCGCCAGTGGTCGCTCGAGCTCCAGGATGGTGCGGTCTCGCCGATCGTGACGGCGATCGGTGCCGCCACGGTCGTGTCGCCGGCGCTGCTGGCGGATGCGGTCGCGATTCGACCATCCCACGGAGAGATTGCCGACGTCCCCGCTGGACCTCGAGTCGCCCGAAAGCGGCGTGCTGCGGCTGTCGAAGGACGACGCGATGGATCGGAATGCGCTTGCGGCCATGCTCCGCGCGTCGCGCGAACGCGCGCAGTCGCTGCCGTCGGGCGAGGATGTATCCCGTGGACGTGCCCGGCTCGCCTTGCGGATCGAGACCCGGGACGATCTCGCGGCAGCCGAAGCGACCATCCGGCGCGCCAGCTACAAGGACACCGACAACACGCTGGCTCGGCTTCAACCGCCGGATCTCGCTGCCGATCAGCATCGCGCTGATCCGGACGCCGCTGACGCCGAATCAGCTGTCGGTGCTGCTCGTCGGCCTCGGATTCTATTCGGCGTGGCTGTTCAGCCTCGGTCACTACTGGACGGGCATCCTGGCGGCGTTCATCTCGCTCGCGGCCAGCATTCTCGACGGCTGCGACGGCGAGATCGCCAGGCTCAAATACCAGGAATCGGCGCTCGGCTGCTGGATTGAGACGTTCGGCGACTACACGTACTACGTCGCGATCTTCGTCGGGTTGACCATCGGCGCCGTGCGCCAGACCGAGATCGAGCTGTTCTACTGGATCGGCGCGCTGGCGCTGGCGGGAACGCTCCTGTCGTTCGCGTTCCTGATCTATCTGCGGAGCCGGATCACCGCGGGGCGTCCCGAGCGGCTGCACGCGATCGCGCGGGAGCGCTTCAAGGCCGAACCGACCGCCTGGTCGCGACTCATCTGGCGCCTGTCGTTCACCGCCACCCGATCCGCGATGCCCTACGGCATCTTCGCCTTCTCGCTCATCTACGGCCTGCCGGCCATCGTCGGTCCTGGCCGCGATCGGCGCCAACGTCTACTGGATCAGCCTGGTCGTCAAGCTCAGGGCGCTCATGGGAGAGGACGAGGCGGTCGCCGCTTAAGAGGACGAGATCGGGACGCGGGATGCGACGGGACGTTCGGGGACGAGGCTCAGACTTCCCGTCGTCCTTCAAGCGCCTTGTGCATCGTGACCTCGTCGGTGTATTCGAGGTCGCTGCCGACTGGAACACCCATCGCGATGCGGGTGACGCGGACGCCGAGCGGCTTCAGGAGCTTCGCCAGGTAGATCGCCGTCGCTTCTCCCTCGACGTTCGGGTTGGTCGCCAGGATCACTTCCTCGACGTTGCCGCCGGCAACGCGGCCGAGCAGCTCGCGGATCTTCAGGTCGTCGGGGCCGACGCCGTGCAACGGCGACAGCGCGCCCATCAGCACGTGATAGAGCCCGTTGAAGTCGCGGGTCTTTTCGATGCCGGTGACGTTCTCCGGCTCCTCGACCACGCAGATGATGCGCTGGTCGCGGCCGGAGTGCGTGCAGAAATAACAGGGATCGACGTCGGTGATGTTGCTGCAGACCGAGCAGTAGGTGACCCGATCCTTCACCTCGCGCATGGCCAGGACCAGGCGCTCGACTTCTTCCCTCGGGGTCTTGAGGACGTGATAGGCCAGCCGGGCGGCGCTCTTGGCGCCGATGCCGGGCAGACGCTGGAGCTGCTCGATCAGCTTGTTGAGCGGATCGGGCCTCGCCATCAGAACAGGCCGGGGATCTTCATGCCGCCCATCATGCCCTGCATCTGTTTCGACATCGCCTCGTCTGCCTTCCGGTGCGCGTCGTTGAGCGCGGCCAGAATCAGGTCCTGCAGCATCTCGACGTCATCCTTCGACACCGCTTCCGGATCGATCTTGATCGCATGCACCTGCTTCGATCCGTCGATGACGACGGTGACCATCCCGCCGCCGGCGGTGGCTTCGATCCGCATGTCGGCCATCTGCTTCTGCATGCGTTCCTGCATCTGCTGGGCCTGCTTCATCATGTTCTGGATGTTCATGATTTGCTCTCTAAGGCGGAAGATCCTGCCTGTAGCCTAACCTTAGACGACCGCGCTGCCGCGCTGCACGAAGGCACGAAGGCACGAAGCGCAACTCGTCTTTCCTGAGCAGTTGGACGTTGGGAGTCGGAGTTTTCACGTGTAATTTGCCACCTGTTACATCTCTTCGACGTCGCGGATCTCCGCGGAGAACACGTCGAGCATCGCCTGCACGCCGGAGTCCGCGAGCGCCTGTTCGCGCAGCGCCGCCTGCTTCTCGATGTTCTCTCCCGGCTTGCCACCCTGGTCGGCGGACCCGCCTGGCGCCGACGCCGGACCTTCGGCGCTGACGACGAACATCTTGCGACCCGACAGCTGGGTGGCGATCGACTCGAGCATCGGGCGGCTCTGATCGAGCTGCGAGCGGAGCGCGCGATGCTGCGGCGCGAACGTGATTACGATCCGGTCGCCGTCGATCTCGATGCGCTGCGCCTGGGCGATCACCGTGCCGTAGAAGAACTTCTTGACCTTGCGGATCTCTTCCAGGAACGCGTCCTTCAGACGATCGGCCGGGACCGGATCGACCGCCGGCAGCGATGCCGCGGTTTCCACCGCCCTGACCGCTGACGCCTGCGGCACTGCGGCCGGGCTCGCCGCGCGCGCCTCGTTGCCGTTCGGCCGGGGACGAGCGGGCGGGGCCGGGGCGGCGCGGGGCCGGGGCCGCCTGCGCTGGGCGCGCGCCGGGCGCAGCCGGACGCGACGGCGGCGCTGGCGAAGACGATCGGGCCGGACCCGAGGGCGTGCGGCCGCCGCCCTTCTCCAGGCCTTCGATCAGATCGCTCAGCGGCACGAGCTTGCGCAGGTGGATCCAGCGCATCAGCGTCATCTCGAGATGGAACCGCGGCTGCACCGCGCTTCGAATGTCCACTTCCCCTTTGGCGAGCACCTCGAACGCGCGCATCAGGTCCTCGGCGCGAAAACGCCTTCGCCAAGGCGCTGAGCTGCTGACGCTCCCCTTCCGCCGCGATCTCGGGATCGTTCAGCCGCCCTGGATCGATCTTGATCACGAGCAGATCGCGGGTCAAGCGGCTCAGCTCGCGCACGACGATGCGCGGGTCGTAGCCCGCTTCGATCGCGCGGTCGGCGAGCTGGAACGCCGCGGCGCCGTCTTCCCGCGCGACCGCGTCCGCCATCTCCATGAGCAGCTCGCGCCGCACCAGCCCGAGCACGGTCGACACATCCTCGGCGGAGATCGTCGTCCCGGCGAACGCGATGACCTGATCGAACGCGCTCTGCGCGTCGCGCATGCTGCCGTCACCGGCGCGGGCGATCAGCATCAGCGCCGGCTCGTCCAGCGCGATCTGCTCCGCCGCCGCGATCATCCTGAGCTGATCGGCGATCTGCTTCACGCCGATCGTCTTCAGCTCGAACATCTGCGATCGCGACTGGATCGTCGGCGGCACCTTCTCGATCTCCGTCGTCGCCATCATGAAGACGACGTGCGGCGGCGGCTCCTCGATCGACTTCAGCAGCGCGTCGAACGCCTGCACCGACAGCCGGTGCACTTCGTCGATGATGAACACCTTGTAGCGGTCGCGGACGGGCGCGATGCCGAGGCCCGAGATGATGACGTCGCGGACCCTGTCGATCCCGGTGTAGGTGGCGGCGTCTATTTCGAGGACGTCCATGTCGCGGCCTTCCGCGATCTCGATGCAGGCGTCGCAGGTGCCGCAGGGATCGGCGGTCGGACCGGTCTCGCAGTTCAGGCCGCGGGCGAGAATGCGCGCCGTGGTCGTCTTGCCGACGCCGCGGGGCCCGGCGAACACGAACGATTGCGCGATCCGGCGCGCACCGATCGCGTTCCGGAGCGTCTGCGTGACCGCGCGCTGGCCGATGACGTCGTCAAAGCGCTGCGGCCGCCACTTTCTCGCGAGAACCTTGTAGGACACGTGCGCTGCTGGCTGTTCAGGTGCTGGTTGGTGATGAGAGCCGCTGACCGATCCCGAGAGCAGCGAGACCCACCGCGACCCGGAGGACCTGCGGCACATCGCAGGATCTGCTTAGCGCTGCTGCCTTCCGGCCCTGACGCGGTTCGCAAGCTGCAATTGCACAGGGTCCGGATCGCGGTGGGACCCGATGATCTCGTCTGCGCCGCGCTCCGGCACAGGCGCAAGTGTTTAGTGTACTTCGCGATCCGGGCGCGGGCAAGCTCGGGGCTCGGTCGGGACTCGGGGACTCGGGCTTGTCTCGGGACTCGGGGGTCGGGACTGGGGACTCGGCGCTCTTCGGGAACTCGGGATCGGTGCTCGGTGATCAGGGATCGGGGGGTCGTGGGCGGATGGCATCGGTTGACCGCCATCTTTATTGGGTTTCTGCCGGAGCAGGCTCGGGCTGGTTCCCGATCGCCGATCGCGACGCGAGATCCAAAATTGATGGCGGCCCAGCGAAGCGATCCGCCCACCACCCCGAGTCCCGAGTCCCGAGTCCCCAGTCCCGGATTTGATCCCCGATCACGCTCTTACAACCGCGTTATGATCGGCGCCGGCGGTCCGCTCCAGACGGGCCACACGGGGAGGCGGCAGTGGTACGGGACGTTCAAGCCGATCTCGAAGAGCTGAGAGAAATTCACGATCGACTGGAGGCCGCCGAGAACGACGGCAATGCGGGCTACATCGGCGAAATGATGGCGGAGGATGCGGTCATCATGGTCCCCAATTTCGACGTGCAGCAAGGCAGGGCCGATTGTGCCCGGTTCATCGGCGACCTCCTCCCGGAGCTGCTCGCACACTTCGACCGCCGCATCATCTATGTCAGCGACGAAATGCGGGTGATTGGCGACGGCATCGCGTTCGATCGGGGACGGTTCCGTTTCACCGCCGTGCCGAGGTCGGGTGGAGATGCCACCGAGGCGACGGGAAAGTACTTCTGGCTGTACTCCAGCGCGCCGGGCGACTCGTGGAAGCTGTCCCGCCTCATTCACAGCCTCGACGAGGAAGAGCAGGGGGGTGGCGGCGGGCCGTCGATGATGAGAAGAGCGTTGACGGCCGTCTTCCGGCGCATCTGATCCCCGATCCCTGATCGATCACTGATCACTGATCACCGATTATCACCGATCACTGATCCCGAGTCCCGAGACCACCCCAGTCCCGAGTCCCAAGACAAGCCCGAGCCCCGAGCCCCGAGCCCCGAGTCCCGAGTCCCTGAGAGGCGCACCATGACAAAATCCAGGGTGCGCGAATGAGCCCGCCCGTCATCCACGTCAACGGCATACGCAAGTCCTACGGCGACACCATTGCCGTGGACGATGTGTCGTTCGACGTGCAGCCGGGGGAGATCTTCGGCCTGATCGGTCCGAACGGCGCCGGCAAGACCACGACCATGGAATGCATCGAGGGGCTGCGGGTGCACGACCGCGGCGTGATCTCCGTGCTCGGCCTGGATCCGACGCGCGATGCCTACGCGCTGCAGGAACGGATCGGGGTCCAGCTCCAGGCCGCGCAGCTGCAGAAGCGGATCAAAGTGCGCGAAGCAGTCGCGCTCTGGGCGTCGCTGTATCGGAAGCCGGTGAACGGCGATCGGCTGATTGAGCAGCTCGGGCTGGCCGACAAACGGGACTCGTGGTTCATGACGCTGTCCGGCGGGCAGAAGCAGCGGCTGTTCATCGCGCTCGCGCTCATCAACGATCCCGAGCTGGTCTTCCTCGACGAATTGACGACCGGACTGGATCCGCAGTCGCGGCGGACGATCTGGGACCTCGTCCGCGGCATCCGCCAGCGCGGCAAGACCGTGTTCCTGACGACGCACCTCATGGAAGAAGCGGAGCGGCTCTGCGATCGCGTGGCCGTCATCGACTACGGCCGCATCATCGACATCGGGACTCCCGCCGAGCTCGTCCTGCGCCATTGTCCGGAGCGCACCGTGATCGTCGCGACCGAGGATCCCGGCGCCGCCGAGCGATTCCGCACGATTCGCAGCGTGCAATCGGTGAGCGCGGAAGGCCCGGCGCTCTCGATTCGCGGCGACGGCGACGATCTGGTGACCGAGGTCATCCACTGCGTCGCCGACCATCGCATGCGGGTGACGGCGTTCCGGACCGAGCTGCCGACCCTCGAGGACGTGTTTCTCAAGGTGACCGGCCACACCATCCGGGACTGAGGACGGACATGATGCGCGGACTGTGGCGACTCACGTGGCTCGAAGTCAAAATCTTCATCCGCGAACCACTCGGGGTGATCGGCACGGTGGCGGTGCCGGTGCTGATCTTCATCCTGTTCGGCCGCCTGCTCGGGGGCACCCGGCCGGCGGATGCGCCCAAGGGCCAGGAGTTCGGCTGGGCCGATCTGCCGATCCTGGTGTCGCTGCTGATCGCGTTGAGCGCGGTCCTGTCCCTGGTCACGATCATCGCGATCTATCGCGAAGGAGGCATCCTCAAGCGCCTCAGGGCCACGCCGCTGCGGCCGCACACCATCCTGGCGGCGCACGTGCTGGTCAAGCTGCTGTTTACCGCGGTCACGCTGGCGCTCATGGTCATGGCCGGACAGCGCTACTTTCGGATCACGCCGGGCGTGCCGCTCCTGTCCTTCACGATCGCCCTGCTCTACTGCACGGTCTGCATCCTCTCGCTCGGCTTCCTGATCGCCAGCATCGTCCCCACCGCGCGGTTCGCGCAGCCGATCGGGACGCTCCTCCTCTATCCGATGCTCGGCTTGTCCGGCCTGTTCATGCCGGGCGAATCGCTGCCGCCGATGCTGCAGGGCCTGTCCCGCGTCCTGCCGCTCACCTATGCGGTGTCGCTGTTGCGCGGCATCTGGCGCGGCGACGGCTGGATTCCGCACCTGGCCGAGGTCGCGGTGCTCGCGATCATGTTCGCGGTCTGCACGGCGTTGTCGGCGAAGGTGTTCAGGTGGGAATGAGTCGGGACTCGGGGCTCGGGACTGGGGACTCGGGCGGATCTCGGGACTGGAGGCCCGTCCCTGGTCCCGAGACAAGCCCGAGTCCCGAGCCCCGAGTCCCCAGTCCCGGATCGGGCGACTACGACGCCATCATCCTTGGTGCCGGTCACAACGCCCTGATCCTGGCGGCGTACCTCGGCCAGGCTGGTCTCCGCGTGCTGGCGATCGACCGGGCGCCGGTCGCGGGCGGCGGCCTCGCCACGCTCCAGGACCCGCGGCATCCTGGCTTTCTGCACAACACCCACGCGTTCTTTCAGCGGGCGATCACCGCGATGCCGTGGTACGCCGACCTCGACCTCGAACGCCACGGCGCGCGCTACATCGAGCCGGAGCTCAACGTGGCGCTCGTCACGCGCGACGGCCGCGCGCTCGAGTGGTGGACGGACATCGACCGCACGATCGCCTCGGTCGAGCGGCTCAGCCGGCGCGACGCGGCGACCCTGCGCCGCTGGCACGACGAGTTCGTGCCCATCGTGCAACGCATCCTCGGCCCGGAGCATCGCTCGCCGCCATTGCCACCGGCCGAGCGCCGGGCCCTGCTCGAACGCTCACCCGCGGGCCGGCGGCTGCTCGAGGTGAGCGCGATGTCGCCGCTCGAGTTCGTGCAGCGGGAGTTCGAAGATCCCACGGTGATGGCCGGCCTGTTGTTCTTCAACGGCCTGCGCGAGGTGGACCTTCGCGAGCGCGGCTTCGGCCATCACATCGCCGCGCTGATCGCGAGCCCGGCGAAGGCGCAGATGTCGCGCGGCGGCAGCGCGGCGCTCGCCCGCGCGCTGGAAGCGGCCGTACGCGAGCGTGGCGGCGACATCCGCCTTCTGACTGAACCGGCGCGCATCGTCGTCGAGAACGGTCGGGCGATCGGGATCGAGACCCGCGACGGCGAGATGATTCGGGCGCGGCAGCTGGTGGCGTCGTCGCTCAACCCGCACCAGACCTTCCTCGAGCTGCTCGATCAGTCGCTGGTGCCGCGTGAGATTCGAAGCCGGGCCGAGGGATTTCAGTACAACCTGCTGGCGCCGCTGTTCGCGCTCCACCTCGATCTTCATGAACCGCCGCGCTATTCGGCGGCCGCGAATCACCCCGAGCTGGCCGGCGCGTTCATGACGATCGTCGGCCTCGATCACATCGACCAGTTCTTCGACATCATTCGTCATCACGAGGCGGGAACCGTTCCGCCGACCGTGATGTGGGGCGCCTGTCCGACCTTGTTCGATCCAACCCAGGCGCCCGCGGGGAAGCACACGGCGTTCATGTGGGAGAAGGTGCCGTACCGGCTCGACGGCGACGCGGCGAACTGGGATCGGGCCCGCGACGCCCACGGCCGCGTGATGCTGGATCTGTGGCAACGCTACGCGCCGAACCTGCGGGACGTCGTGATCGACAGCTTCGTCCGCTCACCCCTCGACGTCGAACGCAGCCTGCCGAACATGCGCGGCGGCGACCTGCTCGTCGGCGCGTTCACGAGCGATCAGGTCGGCTACCACCGCCCGTTTCCAGGCGCCGGCATGTACCGCAGCCACGTCCCGAACCTCTATCTGTGCGGCTCGAGCAGCCATCCCGGCGGCAACATCACCGGCCTTCCCGGCTACAACGCAGCCCAGGTGATTCTCGGCGACCTCGGCATCGACGCCGACTGGATCCCCACGCCGCTTCGGGAGCGCCTCTCTGCGATGTAGGCGCAACTGCGCGACGTCGGGATCGGTGATCGGGGATCCGGGATCAAAATCCGGGACTCGGGTCTAGATCCCGAAAACGTGACGTTTGACTTACCTACTACAACATAGTAGATTCCGCCACAAGGTAGTAGACGACTTGCCCACGCCAAAGCTCACCAGACTCGAACTGCAGATTCTCGAAGCCCTCTGGGCTCAAGGCAAGGCCTCGATTCGCGAGATCCAGGAGGCGTTTCCGGAACCGCGTCCCGCCTACACGACGATTCAGACCACCGTCTACCGGCTCGAGGGAAAGAACGCTGTGCGCCGGGTGCGCAAGATCAGCAACGCGCACATCTTCGAGCCGACCGTGCCGCGGGACGTGGCGAGGACCCGGCTGCTCGACGAGATTCTGAGCCTCTTCGGCGGCCGCGCCCAGCCGATGATGGCGCAGCTTGTCGAAGCGGGAAAGCTGACGCGCGATGATGTTCGCGAGCTGGAGAGAATCGTGAAGGCGCGCGATCGCCGGCAGGCGGAACGGGCGGGGAGGAAGAAATGATCGGTGAGCTCTCGAACCATCTCTGGCAGTCGACGGTTTTCGCACTCGCGGCGGGGCTGCTGGCCGCTTCGCTGCGCGGGAATCGAGCGCGGGTGCGCTATTGGCTGTGGCTCGCCGCGTCGGTGAAGTTCCTGGTTCCGTTCTCGCTGCTGATCAGCCTGGGCAGTTACGTGAGATGGGCGCAAAGCGCGAGCGAGTCGATGACCGCGTCCGCGGCGTCGCTGGCGATCGCACAAATCACGCGGCCGTTCTCCGATGTGTCTTCGTCGGCGACGGCTGTCCCCACGCTCGCGGATTGGTCTCTCCTCGTCATCATCGGCGTCTGGGCCGCCGGATTCATCGCGATCGCGCTGACCCGGCTGAAGGGATGGCGGCAGATCCGCTCGGCCGTGAGCCGAAGTGTTCCGTTGACACATCCGAGCGTGGCCATCGAGCCGCCGGTCGAGATTCGTTCCGCCCTGGGTTTGCTGGAGCCTGGCGTCGTCGGCCTGTGGCGTCCTGTCCTGCTGATGCCCGCCGGCGTCGACATCTACCTGACGCCGCCGCAGCTGAAGGCCATCGTCGCGCACGAGCTGCACCACGTTCGCCGCCGCGACAATCTGACCGCGGCGATCCACATGATCGTCGAGGCGATCTTCTGGTTTCACCCGGTGGTGTGGTGGATCGGCGCGCGGCTGATAGGCGAACGCGAGCGCGCCTGCGACGAGCACGTGCTGCGGGTGGTCCCTGAACCTGAAGCGTATGCCGAAGGGATTCTCAACATCTGCAGGCTCTACGTCGAATCACCGCTCGCCTGTGTCCCGGGAGTGACCGGGTCGGACGTCAAGAAGAGGATCGAGGACATCATGAGCAACCGCATCGGAATCGAGCTCACCGGCGCGAGAAAAGCGGCACTCGTGGCGGCGGCGACAGTGGCGCTCGCCGCGCCCATCGTCGTGGGAATGGTCACGGCGCCGCTTCGGGCCCAATCCGCAGCCAGGGTCACCACCGGCGCGTCACAGCCGCGGTTGTCCGATCCTTCCGCGTTGATCCAGACCAAGGAGGTCGTGCTGAAATACGCGCTGTTCCAGATGCGCGAGGCCATCGATCGGTACCACACCGACCACGCCCACTATCCGAGCAGCCTCGAGTCGTTGACAAGCGAGGGATACCTCACCCAGATCCCGACGGATCCGTTCACCAACCGCGTCGACTCGTGGCAGACGTTTGTGTCGATGTCCGATCCAGAGCGTCCCGCCACCGACTCCCCGGGCATCCAGGACGTCCGGAGCGGTTCTGACGCTGCGGCGCTGGACGGAACAAGCTATTCAGCCTGGTAGACGAATCAGGGACTCGGGGCTGGGGACTGGGGATCCGGGGAGGTGGGCGGGTGGCTTCGATTGGCCGCCATACACTTGGATCTCGCGTCGTGATCGGTGATCGGTGATCGGGGATCAAATCCGGGACTGGGGACTCGGGGCTCGGGACTCGGGGTGGTGGGCGGATCGCTTCGCTGGGCCGCCCGCATCTTCTCGCCCTCGCGTCGTGATCGGTGATTGGTGGGAATGAGTCGGGATCGGTGATCAGCGATCAGGGATCGGGGAGGAGGGCGGGTGGCTTCGATGGCCGGCATCTTTCCGTCTTGTTTTTGCCCGCCGTTAGGATCCTGATCCCCGATGCCTAATCCCTGCTTGATCCCTGATCACCGATCACCGATCCCGGTCCCGGATCCCTGATTCCCGAAGACGCGCCCCAATCCCGAGTCCCCAGTCCCCAGTCCCGACTTGATCAGGGAAGCGGCCGTCCAATCAACGACGACAAGTCCAGCAGCCCGCGCGCCTGCGCGCGAGCCCGTTGCGCCGCGACATCGTCTCTGGCGCGATCGAGGAGCGAACGGAAGTCGGGGTGATCGCGCAGCGACGCGAGCATCGGATCGATGGCCGCGATGCCGTAATCGCGCCAGCCATTGTCGTAGGCGCGTTGCAGCTCGACGATCGCGCCCTTCGTGTCGCCGAGGAGCGCGCGTGCGGCGGCGACGTTCATGAAGTTCGCCGCTGCCAGCTCGCCGGCAGCGATGCGCGCCCGGGCATGCGATTCAGCTTCTTCGATGAGCGTGCGTGCGCGCGCATCTCCCCGCTTCTGCAGCAGGAACGCGTAGCGAAGCCGCGCCGACTGAAGGACAACCAAACCGGAGACGTCCGCCTCGCTCGAAACGCCTGTTCATTGAGCGCCTCGGCATCGTCGGCGCCCGCCAGGAGCGCGACCTCGCTGCGAGCGGACTCGATTTCCTGATTGCCGGCGAACTTCTCCGCCGCGGCACGCACGCGGGTGAGCGCGCCCGCGGTCTCGCCGAGGTACAGCTGCAGGGCCGCGAGCGTGATCTGGGTGCGCGAGTAATCGCGCTGCCGTTCGGCCTCGGCCAGCCAGCGCCGGGTCAGCTGGTCGTCGCGCATCCAGAGCAGCGGCGCGGTAACGTGGTAGAAGTCGTTCGGCCCCTTGGCCGACAGCGCCCACGATCGCCGCGTCCAATACAAGCTCTCGTCGAGCTGTCCGGCCAACGCGTAGGTCATGGACAGGTTGTTCATGCTGACGCCGTGATTCGGATCGAGCTCCAGCGCGCGCAGGAACGACTGGCGCGCCTGCTCGAGCCGCCCGAACTGACCGTAGACGCTGCCGAGCGTCATGTGCGGGTCTGCGAGCGTCGGATCGATCGCGGCCGCCTCGAGCGCCAGCTTGACGGCGTCGTCCGCGTACTTCCGATCCTCCGTCACCGAGCGGAAGAAGACGCGGTAGGAGAGTCTCGCCTTTGCCAGCGCAAAGCGCGGATCGAGCGCGAGCGCCTGTTCCAGCAGCGCGATGCCCTGATGGTTTCGTGTCATGTCGGCGCAGCCCCGCCAGCGGCCTGCGCGCGCAGATACAGCGCGTAGGCCTCCGTGTTCTGTGTCGGCAGCTTTTCGACACGTGCCCGCTCGGCGGGAGTCAGAGTGGCGGCCAGGCGCTGCGCGATCTGCAGCGCGACTTCGCGCTGCACGTGGAGCACGTCCGCGAGCTCCCTGTCGTACTGCTCCGACCATCGCGTCTGTTGTGTCGCCGCATCGACCAGTTCCACGGCGACGCGCACTCGATTGCGCTCGACCCGCACGCTGCCTTCGACCAGGCTCTGGACGCCGAAATCGCGGGCGATCGTGGGACCATCGGCATCACGGAAACGCTCGACCGCGCTGCGGCTCAACACGCGGAGCGCCGCGATCTTGGACAGCTGGCCGCGGATCTCGTCGGTCATGCCTTCGGTGAAATAGCTCTGTGACGGATCCTGCGAGAGGTTCCGGAACGCCCGCACCGCCACGAGCGGCGAGGCCTGCTGATCCGCCGGGGCCCCGCGCGGCCGCCCCAGCCAGACGGCCGCCGCGACGGCCACGATGAGGATCGCGGCAGCGATCCCGATCGCCAGGCCCCGCGGCACACGCCTCGGGGTGCCGACTGGAACGGCGCCAGTGGCGACGTGTTTGAGATCGTGCGCGAGATCCCGGGTCGACTCGTAGCGGTTCGCCGGGTTCTTCTCGAGGCACCGGTGAATGACGACCGCAAGATGTGCCGGCAGCTCGCGGTTCAACGCACTCACCGGCTCCGGCTCGGCTTCAATGGTCGCCGCCATCATCTGGGCCGCCGTGGGCCGCGCGAACGGCCGCCTGCCGGTGGCGGCTTCGTAGGCAATCAGCCCCAGCGAGAACTGATCCGAACGGTGATCGGCCGGGCGGCCGCTCGCCTGTTCGGGCGACATGTACCCGATGGTTCCCATCACGATTCCCGCGGCGGTCCCGGGGGAAGCGGTCATGGTCTGCGAGAACTCCGGCGAGGCGGGCACGTTGAGCTTCGCGAGGCCGAAGTCGACGATCTTCACGAGACCGTCCTCGCTGATCATGATGTTCTCGGGCTTGAGATCGCGATGGACGATGCCCGCGGCGTGCGCTTTGGCAAGACCCTCCGCGGTCTGATGCGCGATGTCGGCGAGCTGCCTGGGCGGCAGGCGGCCCGCGGCGAGGAGCGCGCGCAGGGTGTCGCCCTGCACCCATTCCATCGCGATGAACGGCACGCCCGCCTCGCAGCCGACGTCGTAGATGGTCAGGATGTTCGGATGATTGAGGGCGGACGCCGCCTGAGCTTCCTGCTCGAAGCGGCGGAGGCGATCCGGATCGTCGGCAACGTCGCTTGGAAGAACCTTGATGGCGATCGGCCGATTGAGGCGCGTGTCACGCGCGCGATACACCTCGCCCATGCCGCCCGCGGCGGGAGCAGCGGTAATCTCATACGGCCCAAGGCGCGTGCCCGGGGCGAGTGGCGTGCCGCGCATCGAACTACTTTTCGGATCCTTCCGTCGACGCGACCCCGCCGGTCGGGCAGTTGCTCGGCTGGAGACCGAGCGAGACGCGGGTCCCGCACCTGATCAGCACCGCTTCTGCGGGCCCCTGGAAGAAGGTGTAGCCCTTGCGGCTGTTCTTCCACGCGAGCGGACCGCCCACCTTCAGGCCCGCCTTCGTCGTCGTCTGCAGCACCTTGGTGACGAGCGCTTCGTATTTCGGCTCGTTCTGCTTCATTCCCGAGAAGCTGCTGAGATCGGTGCTGGCGACGAAGACGACGTCGACGCCAGGCACCGCGGCGATCTGGTCGACGATGTCGACGCCGGCGGGATTCTCGATCATCGCCACAATCGTCAGATTGTCGTTCGCGGTTTCGCGGTAGGTGCTGCCCCACAGCGCGCTGTGCTGCCCGGCGCCCTGGCTGCGGCGTCCCGCCGGCGGGTATCTCGCGAACTTCACGGCCGCGGCCGCCTTCTCCACCGTGTCCACCATCGGCAGGATGATCCCGAGCGCGCCGATGTCGGTCGCCTTCTGCACGTCCCCTTCGGTCGCGTCCGGCACCCGGATGAAGGGAATCGCCGGCGCCCCCTTGCACGCCATGATCATGCGCGCGACGTCCTGGTAGGTCAGCGGCGAGTGCTGCATCTCGATCCACGTGAAATCGAAGCCGGCGTTGGCCACGGCGCAGTACAGATCGGGGTCGGGGAGCTGAATGGTGCCGCCAACGACCTGTTTGCCCTCCGCGAGCTTCTGCTTGACGGTGTTGTAGAGGCGCGGCGACGGAGCCGGCGCCTGACCATCGAGACCCGCTGCCACGGCCAGCAGCAGTGCTCCCGAGGCGGCGATCCCTGCACGGATTCGGTGGGTGCGCATACAGGCTCCTTCAACGGCGCGGCTGACGTGACGGGGATCGTGCGCGCCGCCTGTGCAGTTCTAAGCGAAACGACGCGTGGATGCAATTGAATGTGGAGGACGGGAGGATCATGGGGGACGAGAGGTGATCGGTGATCGGTGATCGGTGATCGGGGATCGGGGATCGGAACGGGGACTGGGGATCGGGACTGGGGACTCGGGGCTCGGGATTCGGGGTGGTGGGCGGATCGCTTCGCTGGCCGCCGGCATTTTCTCGATCTCGGGTCGTGATCGGCGATCGGTGATCCGGAGATCAATTCAGGAATCGGGGATCGGACCGGAACGGCGCGCACAAAACAAAACGGAAGGACGGCGGCCATCGAAGTCACCCGACCACCACCCCGAGTCCCGAGTCCCCAGCCCCGAGTCCCCGATTCGATCCCGATCCCCGATCCCCGATCACCGATCACCCAATTCGTCCTCCTTCCCTGTATCATTCGGGCCGTTGACGCCCCCTGGGGGCTGCACGTCTGGAGGCATACATGTCGGGAAGACAGATTTCCGGACTGAGACACCCTGCCGGTCGCGCGCGGCTCGCCGCGCTGGCGACGGTCTTCGCCGCGACCGTCGCGCACGCCGCTCCCGCATCCGCCCAGCTCTTTCAGTGGACGCCGGAGCAATTGATCAAATACACGGTCAAGAATCCGTACGAGCGCTTTCCGGACGGCAGACCGAAAGTGCCCGACGAGATGCTCGAACGGCTGAAGGTCCTGATCGCCGAAGAGGTGCAGGCGGTGCTGCCGGCGCGGGGCTTTCCGAACCAGTTCGAGCCCCGGGATGGCTGGCGGGTGCTGCAGCCGAACCAGAAGATGGTCGGGCGCGTGTTCACCGTGCAGTTCATGCCGGCACGCGGGGACATCATCGAAATAGACGAAGCCGACGCCAAGGCGAAGGGCACCGCTCCAGCCCGGAACCAGACGGCGATCGACATGCTGCAGCCGGGCGACGTCATCGTCGCCGACGTCTTCGGCGCGGAGTGGAACTTCGTCGGCAACAAGCTCGCGCACTACATCCAGACCACGACGAAGAACGGGATGATCGTCGACGGCGGCGTCTACTGGCTGGAGCGGATCGCGGAAACCGGGATGCAGGCCTACTACAAGAACTCGCTGCCGACGCAGGGCATGCGGGTGATGGTGACCGGCATCAACATCCCGGTCCGGATCGGCAAGACGCTGGTCATGCCGGGCGACGTCGTCCTCGCCGATCGCGAAGGTCTCTGGTTCATTCCGCCGCAGATGGTGAAGGACGTCGTCGAATCCGGCGAGATGTCCAAGGCACGCGACGACTGGAGCCTCATGATGCTCGGGACCGGCAAGTACACGTCGCGGCAGATCTATGGACCGCTGACGCCGGAGCTGCAGAAGGAACGCGACGAGTACGTCTTCAAGAAGACGGGGCGCAGGCCGACGTCAGGGCAGTAGCCGCCGATCTCATCCATCACGCCGATCGTCACTGCGGGCGCCGCCTGCCGCTGCTGAGCCGGGTCTGCGGATCGAACTCTGCCGGGGACCAATGCAGTGACCGAAACGGGCATTGCGATTGCCACGCGAATCCGCTCAGATGTACTGACGCGCACTGCCGCAAATATTTCCGCGATCCTTGTGCGTGCCGATCGCTGAGCGGATCCAATCGCGCGTATCCAGACATCCGAACTCGCGTATACCGCGAGCAGTCCGTTCATGCGTGAATTGGTGGAGGAGACGTCATGATGAGTCGCTGGCTGACTTGCCTGCTCGTCGTGTTGCTGACCGCTATACCGGCGGCAGCACAGCAGGGAACCACCGAGGTCCGCGGCCGGGTTCACGATCCCCAGGGCGCCGTACTCCCGGGCGTCACGATCACGGCCCGCAACGAGGAAACCGGGATGTTTCGCGAGACCGCGAGCAGCCCCGACGGCAGTTACTTCATCACCGCGCTGACGCCGGGCCGGTACGAGGTCAGCGCCGAGCTTCCGGGCTTCAAAAAATACGTGCTCGCGAACGTTCAGCTCGAGGTCGGCAAGACCGCCACGATGGACATCCAGCTCGCGGTCGGCGGCATCCAGGAGACGGTCACTGTTTCGTCGGAAGCCCAGCTCGTCGATACAACGTCGAAGGAAATCGGCGGGAACATCACGTCGCGCGAGCTGGTCGCGCTGCCGTCGATCAACCGCAATTTCGTCGGCCTCATCGGCGTGCTGCCGGGCATCATTCCCAACGTCTCCACCGATTCGGTGGGGTCGGACGCGATCATCACCAACGGCCGCGAATCGCGCAACAACAACTACCTCCTCGACGGCGCCAACAACTTCGACGACGTGAACGGCGGCAGGTCGGGAACGCAGGCGCGGACGCCGTTGGAGTCCATTCAGGAATTCCAGGTCATCACCAACCAGTTCGATGCCGAGTACCGGGAGGACGAGCGGCGCGGTGGTCAACGCGGTCACCAAACAGGGCACCAACCGCTGGAGCGGCAGCGCGTTCCTGTTCGGCCAGGATCGAGATCTGACTGCGGAGGAGTACTTCGCGAAGAAGCAGGACCTGCCAAAGCCGGAAACACAGCGGCAGGAATGGGGCGGCACTTTCGGCGGTCCGATCGTCCGCGACCGCGCCCACTTCTTTGGCAGCCTCGAGCGGGTCCGCATGGACGAGGGCATCACCATCAACATCCCGTCGCGTCCGGAGTTCAACACGACGACGGTGGAGGAAACCCGGATCTGGAACACCGTCGGCCGGTTCGACCACCAGATCAACGCGAACCATACCTGGGGCGTCCGCTGGCTGCGCGAGTACTCGCCGCAGTTCAACCAGATCATCGGCGACGTGACGCTCAACGCGCGTGAGGAAGAGGACGACCTCGACCAGACCGTGGTCGGTACGCTCAGCTCGGTCCTCGGCAACAGCCGGGTGAACACGCTGCGGGTGAACTGGACGCAGGAAGACGTCGCCTTCGCCAATCCCTGCTACAACGGCAACGGCCGCAACCAGGCCGGCTGCGACCCGCAGCTCGCGTTCCAGAACTTCACCGACGGCGCCAGCAACCGCGCTCAGGCGCGGATCAACGACGCCTACCAGATCGACAACACGTTTGCCTGGTTCATCCCCGGCGGCAAACGCGGCGATCACGACGTGAAAATCGGAGCGCAGTACCAGTATTCGACGGTGCTGAACTCGAACGACGGCAACCTGAATGGCACCTTCACGTTCGGCCGCAGCAACGGTCCCTACAACGCGTCCGATCCCCGGACCTATCCCGAACGGTTCTCGATCCGCGTCGGCGGCGCGCTGGTCAGCTCCCAGAAGGTCCACTTCATCGGCGCGTTCGTCCAGGACAAGTGGAAGCTCACGAACAAGCTGACGCTCAGCGCCGGGCTGCGCTACGACGTCGAGGTCACGCCGATTCGCGAGGAGGGCAATCCCTATTTCGGCGACGTCGATGCCTATCCCGTGGACAAGGACAACTTCCAGCCGCGGATCGGCTTTGCCTACAACCTCGACGGCAATGGGCGCAGCGTCCTGCGCGGCGGGGCCGGCAGGTTCTTCGAGCGGACCTACTTCGAGCTGACGGGAGGGTTCTACACCGGCGGTACCTACATCACGTCGCAGAGCCGGAACTTTCCGCTGAACAACTTCGATCCGGGGCCGCGCAACGGGCAGATGCCGACCGATCCGTTTCTCGTGAACGGCCCGTTCATCACCGACGCCATGCGCGACGCCATCGCCAGCCAGTTTCCGGTCGGCGTCCAGTTCCAGAACACCGGAGCGACCTGGGATCATCCCGATCGCGACGTGCCGTCGTCCTATCAGCTGACCGCCGGCTACGAACGGCAGATCGGGCGCAACCTGTCGGTTTCGGCGGACTACATCCGGAACATGGGCCGGGACCTGCTGTTCACGCAGAACCTCAACCCACAGCTGCGCGCCACACCCGTCGTGGCGCAGTCCCCGTTGCAGCGCCAGGGAAGCGCCGCCTTGACCGAGGCGCAGAACCAGCTCCGCCAGCTCAATCCGGCATTCGTGAACTTCACCACGGGCGTCACGATTCCGCTCAACCTTGGCCGCACCGACTACGACGCGTTCCAGCTCGCGGTCGAGAAACGCTACAGCGCGAACTACTCGGCCCGCCTGTCCTACACGCTGGCTTATGGCCGCGGGAATTTCAGCGGCGCCGGCATCGGCTCCAGCGACTTCCAGGTCCTGGACGATCTTCACCTCGACCTCAACGAGCGGCCGACCAGTGAAGACCGCCGCCACAATCTCGTTGTCAGCGGCACGGGAACGATTCCGAAGACCGGCGGCCTCACCGTCAGCGGCATCGCACGTTACCTGTCCGGGCTGCCCTTCAACCTGGTGAACGCCGATCTCGATCCGGACCGGAACGGCACCATCGCCGAGCCGCTCGCGGCCGGCGGGTACCAGGGCGCCGCCGCCGCGGATGCGTATGCGGTGGATTTCGACGGCACCTATTTCGGCGCGCGGGGCCCCAGCTTCTTCAAGCTCGATCTCCGGGTGGGCTACCGCTTCGGGCTGAAGGGGGTTCGGACGCTGGAGGTATTCGCCGACATCTTCAACGTGACCAACCGGGCAAACTTCGCCACGCCGACGGGCAATCGGGCCTCCGCGGATTTCCTCAACCTCACGGGGACGCTCCAGGGCAACTCGAACCCGCGGCTGTTGCAGCTCGGGACGCGCTTCGCCTTTTGAGTTGGAGGACGGGGGTTAGCTTTTTAACAGGGAGGCCGGGAGTAAGGGAGGACGGATCATTATGGTGCCGGCCTCTCACTCCCTCCATCCTGGAAGAAACTGCTACGGCGCTACCGCGCTGCACGAAGTCACGTACGGCGCGAAGCGCAAATCCGGGAATCAGCTGCGGCGCGCTAATGCAGCACAATCTCCAGCAGGATGAGGATCACGACGGTCAGCTCGAGGAACTCTCCCCGCGCGATCGCGGTGCGCTCGACGGCGAACCGGTAGATGTCGTCGACCGTCTTGAGCTTCTCGCGGACGTTGGCCTTCCACTGATCCAGCCCGAGGCGCGCGGCGGTCGTGCCGAACACCCGCGCCGCATAGACGTCACCGGCAATCTTGAGGGCGTTCTCGGCGCGATCGGTCAGCTCGTTCACGTCGATGAACAACGAGTGCACCTGGCGCGCGGCGCGCGTATAGCGCCGGCCGATCGCCGTCTGCCGCCAGCCGCCGCGCTGCAGGCCGGCGTAGACTCGCGACAGTTCGGCGTCGAGCAGCTGATCGTAGTACCTGAACTCGAGCAGTTGTGAGTTCGTGAACTCCAGGATCTCGAGCACACCGGCGGCGCCGGCCGGCGTGTCGTAGACGAACGCGCTGCTCCACGTGGGAATGACCACGTCGGTCTCGTAGTACGAAATCCGATGGCGCAGTACTTCCTCGCGCTCCTGCGCGCTCAGGCTCTCCCGTTCACCGCGGAGCAGCTGCGCGATGTCAGCGCCGTGACGCGCGAGGAGCTCGTCTGAGGCCGGCGCGGCCGGATCCGTCAGCAGCGTGAAGACGAAGTAGTCCTCGGTCAGGAAGGTATCCCGTGGACGATCGACGGCGGCGCCGATGCGCGTCAGGAGCTGCCGGCACACTCGCTCCGCCGCCTCGGGCAGCCGCGGGTTCTCCTGGCATTCGAAGCCCGCAACCAGGACGCTCTCCCACGACTCCGGCAGCTCCCGGGTCAAGGCAATCGACAGCACGCCATAGTCGAACGCCTTCGCCCGCGTGCGGAATCCCTCGACCTCGCTCAGGCCGAGGGCGGCGCCATCGAACGTCAGCGGCGGCTGCTGATACTGCAGGTAGGTCGGCGTCGCGGGCCGGGTCGAGAGTGGCGTGGCCACGGTCGCGTCGATCAGCCCACGGACCACCGCGAGGTCGATGGCATCGGCCACGTCGAACATGAAGAACGCCGTCAGGTGGCCGCGCAGCATCGACTGATCCTACTCGTCTCCAAGCGCTCCCCGAGTCCCGAGTCCCGCGTCCGTAGCGCTACCGCGCTCCCCGAGTCCCGTCCCGACGTCCCGCGAGATATCGCAAGGAGTCCGCGATGCCATCGTCCGTTGTGCCGTCGTGTAGCGCGCCCGTGCCAATCCCCATCCTCATTTTCTTGTTGCTGAGTTACCCGCCGGAGAGCAGTATGTTGCCTGAACGTCACAGACGACAATCAGACTCTGCCCCAAGACCACATCAGCGCGGAGAGCAGATCATGCAGAGAAGACTCCTGGTTCGTACTTTCCTTCTAATCGGACTGTTTTGCGCCTGGTCGGCCGCTGCCGCGGCCCAGCAGGAAACGGCGACCATCACCGGCATCGTCAGGGACGGCAGCGGCGCCATCGTGGCGAACGCCACCGTGTCGGTGACGAACGTGCAAACCGGCATCGTCACCAGAACCGCCGCGGATGGCGAGGGCGCTTACGTGGTTCCCAGCCTTCGTCCCGGTGACTACTCGGTGACCGTGGAGATGTCGGGATTCCAGAAGACGGTGCGGACGGGGATCACGCTGCAGGTCGCGCAGGTTGCGCGGATCGACATCACGCTGCAGGCCGGTCAGGTCACCGAATCGGTCGAGGTCGTCGGCGCCACGCCGCTGCTCGACACCGTCACGTCGTCGCGCGGGTCGGTCATCGACCAGAAGAAGATCGTCGAGCTGCCGCTCAATGGCCGCGACTACAACCAGCTGGCGCTGCTCTCGCCCGGCGTGCTCCCGGGCACCCCGCGGCTGGCGAGCGTGAACTTCAAGGGCGTGCTCAACGTGAACGGCAACCGCACGTTCAACAATGTCTTCCTGCTCGACGGCGTCGACAACATCTCCTACTCGAACTCGTTCCGCGGCGAGAACGTGCAGCTCGTGCAGCCGTCGATCGAGGCGCTGCAGGAATTCAAGATTCAGACGAACGCGTACTCGGCCGAGTTCGGCCGCAGCTCGGGAGCGGTCGTCAACGCCGTCATCAAATCCGGCACCAATTCGATTCGCGGCAGCGTCTACGAGTTCTTCCGCAACGATTCGCTGGACGCGAACAACTTCTTCTCGAACGCGCTCGGCGCCCCGAAGCCGAAGCGGGAGCGCAACCAGTTCGGCACCGCGGTCGGCGGACCGCTGATCAAGAACAGAACGTTCTGGTTCGCTGATTACGAAGGCCTGCGCGACCTCGAAGGCGTGCCGCGCGTGCGGCAGGTGCCGACGGCGGCCGAGAAATCGGGGTTGTTCAGCGCGTCGGTGGTCGACCCGTTTGCGGCCGGGCGTCCCGAGTTCAGCCGGAACGCGCAGGGTCAGTGGGTCATCCCGCGCGATCGCTGGGATCCGGTCGGCGCGGCCATCGTCGCGCTGATTCCCGATCCGAACGTGGCGGGCTCGACGATCTATGCGTCCACGCCGGTCACCGATACCCGGCAGGACCAGTTCGACGTCCGCCTCGATCATCAGATCAGCGGCAAGCTCACGCTCTTCGGCCGCTACAGCTTCGTCGATACGCTGACCTTCCGCCCCGCGCCGCTGCTCGGCCTGGGCGAAGGGTCGTTCAATGACGCCTTCGGCGCGAACGACAACCGCTCGCAGGGGCTGGCGCTCGGGCTCACGTGGATCGCTTCGCCGAACCTGGTCGGCGACATCCGCTTCGGCTACTCGCGCGGCGATTACTACACGAATCCGCCGAACTTCGGCGTCGACGGCCCGGCGGCCATCGGCCTGAAGAACGTGCCGAACGATCCGGCGATCATGGGCGGCGTCCCCAAGGTCATATCCAGGGTTTCGATGCCGTCGGCCGCCACACGTCCACGCCGCAGTTCCAGACGCCGCGCTCGTGGAATCCACGCGCGACGTTCAGCCTGAATCGCGGCGACCACTTCATCAAGTTCGGCGGCGAGTTCCTGCACGTGCAGACGCGCATCAACGACCTGAACGCCACGATCGGCCGGATGAACTTCGAGAACCGCTTCACCAACCGCGCCGTCGGCGATCTGCTGCTCGGCCTGCCGTCGCAGCTGGCGCTCACCAGCTATACGGTCATGGACCAGGGCCAGGACATGCAGTTCTACTTCGTCCAGGACGACTACCGGATCACGCTCGAACCTGACGGCGAACCTGGGCGTGCGATACGAGTACGCCACCCCGCCGCATGGAGAAGGACAATCAGTTCGCCAATTTCGATCCCGAAACCGGCACGATGATCTTCGCCACCGACGGCGACGTCTTCGATCGGGCGTTGATCCATCCCGATCGGAACAACTTCGCGCCGCGGGTCGGGTTTGCCTACACGCCGGCTCCCCGCTGGGTCGTCCGCGGCGGCTACGGCGTGTTCTATACGCATACGGTGCAGGCAGGGGCGTGAGGGGATGCTCGGATTCAACCCGCCGTACCTGGTCGACAACCTGCTGCAGACGGGCGTCACGGGGGCGGCGGCGGTCGCCTCGGCGGCGCCATTCCGCCTGGTCAACGGCTACCCGATGGCCTCCTCGACCCGACGACGCTCGCGCCGACGATCAGCCGTCGCGCGCAGGACGCGAATCAGCGCACGCCGTACATCCAGCAGTACAACATCGGCGTGCAGTACGAGCTGATGTCCGACGTGGTCCTCGACGTCGCCTACGTCGGCAACAAGGGGACGAAGCTGAACGGCTTCCGGAATCTCAATCAGCGGGCGGTCATCACCAACGCCGACGGCTCGCAGGCCGCCGGCAACAGGCCGTATCCCGCGTTCGGCGATATCCAGTGGATGGAGAACCGGGTCAGCTCCGACGTACAAGTCACTGCAGATGCGGCTGGAGAAGCGGTTCACCAACGGCCTCACCGGCAGCGTGAGCTATACGCTGGGCGAAGCGCTGAGCGGCGCGCCCGATCACATCTCGACCAGCGGCGGCGGCGCCGGCGTCGACACCGGCGTCTTCCGCGAGCCGCAGGACGGCAACAACCTCCGCGCCGAGTACGGGCCGAGCGAGTTCGACGTGCGCCACCGCTTCGTGGCCAGCTACATCTGGGAGCTGCCGTTCGGCCGCGGGCGGCGATTCGGCAACGACTGGGACGGCGTGATGGAGTTCGCGTTCGGCGGCTGGCAGGTGACCGGCATTCACGTGCTGCAGAGCGGCCTCGCGCTCACCGCCACGCTCAGCGGCGCCAATGTCGTGAACCTCGGCGGCGAGCGGCGCGCGCGGCCCAACCTGGTCGGCGATCCCGAGCTGCCGGAATCGCAGCGCACGCTCGCGCGATGGTTCAACACCGACGCGTTCGCCGCGTTCACGGTGCCCGCAGGCATTCGGCAACGCCGGCGTCGGGATCATGCGCGGCCCGGGAGTGGCCAACTTCGACTTCTCGTTCGCCAAGAATTTCCACGTGAACGATCGGCGCTACTTCCAGTTCCGGACGGAGTTGTTCAACGCGTTCAATCATCCGAACTTCGGTCCGCCCAACATCGCGCGCGACTCGAGCGGGTTCGGCCAGATTCTGTCGGCCGCGCCGGCGCGGATCGTTCAGTTCGGATTGAAGTTCTACTTCTGAGGGTCAACTTCGAACGTAATTAGAAAACACGAATTGCGCTTCGCGCCGCACGAAGACCACGACGTCACGAAGGCACGAAGGATCTGTTCGAATATCTACGTCGTGCCGTCGTGCCGTCGTGCCATCGTGCAGCGCGCTAGCGCGATCGTCAGCCGGGTAGGGGCGATACGTGCCATGAGAATCGCCATCGTCTTCGTCTGCCTGCTGGCGGCGAGCCTGCAGGCACAACAGAGCGCTCCCGTCGCGTCAGCGTCTGCGCCGGCCGGCCCGAGCTCGCTCGCGGACTTCGTGCTGCCGCCGAAGACCGCGTTCGACGCGGCGATGCCGCGCTATCCCAACGTCTGGTTCTACATCGACGCCGCCCTGGCGGCGTCGTACGACCGCGCCGTCAAGCTGGTGACCGATCGCCTGCGCGACGGGATGCGGATGCGCGAATACTTCGGACCGTTCGACAATCCCGAGGGCTGCGATTTCGAGACCCGGCTCGAGCATCTGCAGCCCTGGGAGGATCGCAACGCCCGGGCGCTGCAGCACTCGCATGCGTTCCACCTGCGCTACTACTATTCGGCGCTCGCGAAACAGAAGCTCGAGAAAGTCGATCTGAGTACTGCGAACGGCAGGCGCGCGTTCTACCGGTTCGGGGCAAGCGCGCACTACGAGGTCGAGCACACGAACCCGAATCACGCCGACGTCGAAAGCTGCCCGATCTGCGGCCGCACCGGCGAGTACCGCGATCAACGCGGCAACCTCGTCGAGCTCGTGCACGATCCGCTCGGGCTCGAGCTGCTGATGAAAGGCACCATCCGCGGCGAGGTGGTGCGATTCGAAGACTACGGTCAGCGCGAAGTGGGCTCGATCGAGTCGCTCGGCAAGGAATTCAAGATCAGCTCGTTCGTGTTTCCCGGACTCACCGCCGATCGCAACACGCTGCGCATCGGCGTGGTCGTGATCACGAAATAGAGCGCCGCGGCGTCTCGTGGCTTCGGCTCGCCGGAACGAGCGCGCTGCACGGAGGGTACAGCCGCTCGGCGAAATCCGTAATCGGATGGTTGGGATCCAGGATTCGGTCATCGGGGCGGCTCAGGCGCGGCTCTTTCCTTGAGGATTCAGCGCGTTCGAGGCTGGCACGCGTCGCGCATCCCCAGCCGTTGGTGAAATTCGCTCTCTCTGCGTTTCTCGTGTGCCTGCTCGTGCCGTCGGGCCAAACCGAAACGTGGGCCGACGCGCTCCAGGCGCGGAATTACCCGAAAGCCGCCGCGCTGCTTCATCCCCTGGTCCTCGATTCGGAATACAACCTGCGGGGTCAGGATCCTGAACCGGCTCGCCAGCTCGCGCTGCTCTATTCACAAGGTCTCGGCGTGCCGCAGGACAAGACCGGCGCCTGCGCGCTCGCGCAGCTCGCGCGTATCGTGACAGGCAACGCCGCGCCGAAATTTGCGCGCGATACGGCGGGGTACGACGCCAGCCTGAAACGCGGCGACCGATTCATGCACGAACACTGCGACGGCCTCTCACCCGACGAGCAACGGAACGCGAACCGATCGATCGGATGCTTCGCACTCACGATGCCGGAGGAGGTGCTTTCGGCCGGTGGCACTCTCGTGCGCGTCGGCCGCGATGGCATCGGCGTGCTCGATGCCCCCGATGAGAACATCGTCGGTTTGCTGAACTGTCCTTTGTACGTGGCGCGCGTGCGGGCGACGACCGTGGAACCACCTCCTGGTGCAGCCCCAGGCGTCAAGGCACGTCACGTGATCGAGATGTTTTTCTGGACCTTCGCCCACACCGACGAGCAAGGCAGGACGCTCTGGACCCTTCGCTGGCATGCATACGAGGTCGCGGGGAAGGAGATCGTCGTCGGTGGCTTCGCTGAACTTCAACGATCAGCCTGGCCGGATTTCCCCGCGCCGGCGGATCTGGAATCGCGGCTGTCGTTGGAAATGGACAAAAGGGGGCACGTTCGATGGGAGGTGGACGGGTCCGTCGATGAAACGCGGCTTCCTCCCATCGCGTCCGCCGATCACACCGAAACTTCTGTAGGCGCGAGTTCCTTATAGCGCGCGCTGCCGAGCGCCTCAAGCGCTTCGCCGAACACGCTGGTGTCGCACGCCCGGCAGCCGCCGCAGGGATCACCGATCCGCCAGGTCCGACTGCAACGAGCTTTTGATCCCCGATCACCGATCACCGATCCCGACTCAAGCCTTTCGTCACCACGTTCGTCCCATCGGGGTCGTGGGAACCAGCTTCACTGATACCGTAATCGCGGGATGGACGACGGGAGAACAGGGACGGGCTTCAACGCGCGTGAGATTCACGACTTCTGGCCGCGCGTGCTGGCCAGCCCGATTCTCGGTGCGCTCGTCGTCAACCTGTCCGGCCTGATCGACAACACGCGGCATTCGCCCGCGGTGCTGGTCGCGTCCTACACCTGGTTCGCGCTCGTGGCGTTCCTCATCTGGGAGGGCAACCGCCGCCTGTACTTCCGGCTGCCCCGCCCCGAGGATTGGCTGCTGCGGCCGTGGAGCCGGCTCGGGCTGCTGCTCGGCTTGATCAGCCTGTACACGATTCCGATCGCCGGTACGCTTCTCTGGATCTGGCGCGAGGCCACCGGCGACCCCGGGACACGTCAGTACGCATTGACGACGGCTCTCTTTGCCGTCGTCGCGCTCGTCATCGCCATCACCCACGTCTACGAAACCGTGTTCCTGCTCCGCGACTGGGAAAGCGCGCGCGTGCGGAGCGCGCTCATGGAACAGGCACGCCTTCAAACCGAGCTCGAAAGCCTCGGACGCGAGGTCGATCCGCATTTCCTGTTCAACAATCTCAACGCGCTCGCCCACCTCGTCGATCAGCGGAGCGACGCGGCACCGTGGTTCATCCGGACGCTGAGCGCCACCTACCGATATGTCCTCGACTGTCGCGGCCGGCCGCTGGTCCCGCTCGCGGACGAGCTCGAGGCGCTCGAACGGCACCGCACGCTGGCTGACGTCCGGTATCGCGGCAGCGTGCGTCTCCACGTGGAGGTTCATCCGGCGGACGCGCGCGGCCTGATGCTGCCTCCGGTCTCGCTCGCCGAGCTGTTTCAGAACGCGCTGAAGCACAACACCGTCGCATCCGACGATCACCTGTGCATCCGCGTCCGGGTCGAGGGCACCACGCTGGTCTTCGAGAACAATCTCCGGTCCGGACCGAAGACGACGGGCTCGACCGGGATCGGACTCGCCAATCTCAGGGAACGATTTCGCATCGCGACCGGCCGCGCCGCGGACTGGGCCGTCGAAGCGGATCGATTCGTCGTCCGCCTGCCCCTCGTCCGGAGCTCGAATGCTGCTCCGGTGCCAACCGATCGCTCGGCAGGCGAGGATGGGCGGGGTCAGTCGTGAAGCACGATGCTCAGCAGGGAACTGTTGACTTTGAGCCCGCCGTTGTACTCGATCAGACCGAGCTTGCGGAACTTGTTCATGAAAAAATTCACACGGGAACGCGTGGTCCCGACCATCTCGGCGAGCGTCTCCTGCGACAGTTTGGGCAGCATCCGCTTGGTCGTGTCTTCCTTCCCGTAGCGTGCGAGGAGCAGCAGCGTGCGGGCGAGCCGCTTCTCGCTCGAGTTGAAGAGCTGATCGACCAGGTCCTCTTCGATTCGAATGTTGCGCGTGAGCATGTGCGCGATGAATCGGTCGGAGAAATCGGAATGCTCGTGCAGCATCCGAAGCATGTCGCGCTTGTGGATGCGCAGGACCGCCGTCGGCACCACGGCAGTGGCCGTTCCCATGCGCACTGGCTGGCCGGCGAGGCACCCCTCGCCAAAGAAATCGCCGGGCCCGAGCATGGCGACGACCGCCTCCTTGCCTGCCGACGACAGCACCGAGAGCTTCACGCCGCCATCCCGCACGTAGAACACACTGTTCGCCTGTGCGCCTTGCGCGAACACGACGGCCCCGTTCACGAACCGGACCACGCGGGGCGACACGCCGGCCGACTTGAGGAAGGCCTGAACGTCAAATGAAGACAGTGCCGGGCTGGCCGGCTTGGACATGCTTGGGCGGCATGGGCTGGTCGATCATCCCACGACTGAGCGCCCGCAGCCACACTCGTGCAGAGCAGGTTCGATGAGGCCGACGCCGTTTCAGGCCGAAACGGCGAATGTTCGACGAGGAAGCGGTGCCGTCAACCGGCGGTGCCGCGGACCGTCACGGTCGTGCCGTGCGACCACTTGGAATAGCAGCCACCGCACATCAGGGCGTTGAGCGGTGCCTGCTCTGCGGCCTGGATGGAAAGAACGCGCGACCCGGGGTCCTCCCGCGGCAGGAACTGCGCGCCGCAGACCCCACAGGGTTGCTCGGGATCGGATTTCACGTGCCTGACCGACAGGGTGAGGGTCGTCATCGACGTTTCTACATCTCTCGTCATGTTATCCCTTGGCGACGCAGCACGATTGCTCGCGCCGCGTTCAGATCGGGTTGGCGGATGCGAGCAGCGACCAACATGGTCAACGACTTGATCGCGGAACTCTCCGCTGCCACCGGTGCAATCGTGGTCAGGTGCGGTTGGCCTGTCCGGGCTCGCGAAAATGATCCAGATCCCTGCTGCAGTTCCATCCGTTCGGGTCGACCCCCGCCGCTGGTCGCTTCAGGGCCTCCGCACCATGACCCGAATCGATCTGGGTGCGCCTGCCGAACTGCATGATGCCGCTGCAGTCATCGACGCTGCACGGTTTGCGATCGCCTCGAGAGGGTGCCATGGAGATCCTTATCAGGGTTTCAATGCGGCTCGACTTGCCGGACCGCACGGCCCAACGCACAAGCAAGTGCGTGACCTTCCATCAGTACGGAGCCGGCCGCCCGCGTCTGTCCTGTTTTGCACATCGGATCGGGGGCAACTGGTGCTGAATTATCTGTACGATGTCTGACTATCGATTCAGCACCCCGGTTACCCGGCCAACCACGTGCCCGTACTGCAAAGGCAAGGTCATCGACACGCTGGCGAAGGTCATCAGTGTGACGGCGCTCTGGCGGTGCCGCACATGCGAAAAGACGTGGACGATCGCCGGCCTCGCGGCATCCTCGCGCCTCCGCTGAGCTCGACCGGCCATCACCCGGTCGGGCCGGATCGTGCCGGGTGTCAACTTCCAATCTCCAACTTCCCGCCTCCGCGCGCACGGTAAGCGACGCGCGCTACGGCGAGGCCTCGCCGAGCGCGCTTGATCCGTCCGCGCGGAGGCGGGGAGGTTGGGAGTTGGGAGTTTTCACTGCTGCGTTTTCAGCGTTCGTGCTGGCCTAGGTGAGCTCCCAGCCCGCGCGATAGCTCCCGTGGATGATCGGTTCGGCATCCGAGTTGCCGCGCGCCTCCATTCGCTCGGCATCCCAGTCGATCCGGCGGCCAAGGCGGAGCGACACGACGCCGAGCAGCGCGAGCTCGGTGAGCCGGGCGCCGTACTCGAAGTTGCTGCTGGCGGGCGGGCCGCCTTTGCACGCATCCAGCCAGTCGCGATGATGTCCCTTCGATCGCGGCAGCACGGGCTTCGGCTTCGCGGTGCTCTTGTGCCTGGACGCCGGCAGCAGCTGCGGGCTTCCACCGGCGCCGCCCGTGACGATCGCGCCTTTGTCCCCTATGAACAGCACGCCGCGAGGAATCAGCGGCTGGCCTTCGAGCAGCGCGTCCGGGACGACCGGGCGCAGGCCGCCGTCGTACCACTTCAGCGTGAGGGCCGCCTGGCGGCCACGGCGCTCGAAGCGGTACTCGCCGAGACATCCGTGCGGACAGATGTCGTCGTTCATGTTCCCCGCGGGCGAGAACTCGACGCTCGCCGGGGCGGCCAGATCGAAGGCCCAGCACGAGGAATCGAGCTCGTGGCAGCCGAAGTCCTCGATGTTCGTGCCGCCGAAGTCCCAGAAATCGCGCCACGACACCGGGAAGTAGGCGGCGCTGAACGGGCGCGGCTCGCGCGGCCCGAGCCAGAGATCCCAGTTCAGGCCGGCGGGGACGAGCGGCGTCTCGGGCGGACGGCCCGACAGCGCCGGATTCCACCGGCCGGCAGGCACCCACGCGTGCACCTCGCGCACCGTGCCGATGATCCCCGCTTGTATCAACTCGACCGTCTCCCGCATCCCGTCGCTCGAGTGGCCCTGATTTCCCATCTGCGTCGCCACGCCGGTCTCCTTCGCCACCCGCGCAACGAGGCGGGCCTCGCGGATGTTGTGGGTCAGCGGCTTCTCGCAGTAGACGTGCTTGCGGGCTCGCATCGCGGGTACGACAACGGACGCGTGCGCGTGATCGGGGGTCGCGCAGAGCACGGCGTCGACCGCGGTCTCGCGCTCGAGCATCTGCCGGAAGTCCACGTACTCCGTGCACTTGTAGTTCGGCGTGACCTGCTCGTAGTGGCGTTCGATCAGCTCGCGGACGGGCTTTCTCCCGGCCATGCCCTTGAAGTAGAACCGCTCGAGGTCGAAGTACTCAGCGGGATCCGCGACGGCAATCACCTGTGCGTCGGGCTGCTCGAACAGCGAACGGAGGTTCGTCCTGCCCTGGCCTCCGGCGCCGACGAGGGCGATGTTCACCTTGTCGCTCGGCGGGACCTGGCCCTGCCCGAGCACGTGCCGCGGGACGATCGTGAGCGACGCGGCGGCAGCCGCGGCACTGGCACTTTCTTTCAGGAACGTGCGGCGGGACCGGGATCCGCTCGAATCCATGTGACCTCTCCTTGCCCTGGCATCAGGTTGTGACTGGACAGTCCGGATGTGGGTCCGGTCCGACCGCTCAGGGTTCACGGCCCCAGAGCGGAACGGTGCAGCATTGTCGCACGGGGGCGATCGTCCGGACCGGGAGACGACTCCACGTCATGGCGCCGTCCGACGACGTGCGAGCCGTGCGGCCACGGGTCGGCGCACGCGGCGACCGTCGTGCGCCTATACTGAACGGCGGTTCTGGTCGCCGAGATCGCAATGAGGCTCGATCTGGTTGTTTCCGATTTGCGCTGGGCAGTGCGCGCGCTCGTCTCGGGGCGCCTGTATACCGTGGTGGCTGCGACCTGTCTGGCGCTGGGACTCGCCACGAACACCACGATGTTCTCGGTCTTCGATGCGATGTTCCTGCGACCGTTGCCATTCATCGACGCGGATCGCCTCGTCTCGATCGCCGGGCGTCATCCCGACACCGCCCGCCGCGTCCCCCTCTCGCTCGACGACGTTCGCGAGCTGGCGTTGGCTGTGCCGTCGCTCGAGGCGATGGCCGCCTACTCAGGGCGCGCCGCCACGCTCACCGACGGTGGCGAGCCCGAACGTATTGCCGCGCAGATGGTCACCGCCAGTCTCTTTCCTCTGCTTGGGATTCAGCCGCAGCGCGGCTCCGGCTTCTCGCCGGCCGATGACCACGTGTCAGCCGCGGCTGTGGCGGTCATCAGCGATTCGCTGTGGCGCCGGCGTTACCAGGGGGATCCGTCCGTGATCGGGCGGATCATCAGGCTGGACGCCATGCCGCACACGATTGTCGGCGTCATGCCGCCGAAGTTCAGATTCCCCAGCACGACCGAGCTGTGGATCCCGATCGCGCCGGCACTGGGGACATCGGGCGCACGGTCGCGCGGCGTGTCGATCCTCGGGCGGCTCGGGCCGGACGCAACGACTGAGCGGGCCAACGCCGAACTGGCGGCGCGCGTGCTCGCCGCGCAGGGGACGCGCGGCCCGCGCGCGGGCTTCGCCCGGCCGTTCGCGAGCGCGGGAGCCGGCAGCGAAGAGCGGACGATCACGGCAGCATTGATGGGCGCGACGACGCTGTTGCTGATCATTGCGTGCGTCAACCTGGCGAACCTGATGATGGCGCGCGGCGCTCGCCGCCGCCGGGAATTCGCCGTTCGCGCCGCGCTCGGCGCCAGCCGCGGCCGCATCGCGTCTCAGCTGCTCACCGAGTCGGTGCTGCTCGCATTCGTCTCGGCTCTCATAGCGCTGCCGCTTGCCTGGTACGGGATCCGATGGGTGCACGACGCGGTGCCCGCAACCGATCCGCTGGGCCCGTACTACGTGGACTGGTCGCTCGACGCGAGGACCTTGCTGTACGCTGCCGCCACCGCACTGGTCACAGGCTTCACGTTCGGGCTCGTGCCGGCGTTCGATACCGCGGGCAGGCGGCTACTCAATCCTCTCCGCGAAAACACCGGCGCCGCCGGCGGGCGACTTCAGCGCCGCGTGCACCACGCCCTCATCGTGGCGCAACTCGCGCTGGCCCTCATCCTGCTCGCCGGCGCGTCGCTCTTCGTTCGCACTTACGTTGGCCTGCGAGGCGTCGAGCTGGGCTACGACATGTCTCACCTGATGACGATGCGCTTCTACCTCGCCGGCGCGCGGTACGACGCAGTAGAGTCGCGGACGCGCACCGTGGACGAGATCGCCAGGCGACTGGAGACCCTCCCCGGCGCGCACGCCGCCACCGTCACTGACCTCGTCCCGCTCGACGATCAAGGCGGATCGGACGCGCCTGCCGTCGTCGAAGGCCGTGTGTTCGAGGCAGGGCGGGAACCGACGGTGCACTACGCCGGCGTCGCTGGCCAATGGGTGGAGACGTTCAACCTGCGGCTGCTCGCGGGCCGATCGTTCTACGACCACGAGATTCATGCCGCCGCTCCCGTCGCACTCGTCAACGCGGAGCTCGCCCGGACGTTCTGGCCCGGCCAGAGCGCGCCCGGGCGCAGGTTCCGGATTGCCGACGAGGAGACGAATCCGTGGCTCACGGTGATCGGGGTCGTGCCGGACATCCGTACCGTGAAGCTCGATGAGAGTCGCCAGACTCCGCCCACCGCGTACCTGCCGCACCGCCTCATCTCGACGCGAAACTACGGCATCGTGATTCGTACGCGCGCCCACCCGGAATCGGTGACCGCGGACGCGCGTGCGGCAGTGCACGCGGTGGATTCGTCGGTGGCGCTGTTCGATGTCTACCCGATGGAGCAGGTGCGCTGGCTGAGCTACTGGATGTACGTCATGTGGGGCACGATGTTCAGCGCGCTCGGCATGATCGCGGTGTTCGTCGCGGCCGTCGGGGTGTATGGAGTCGTGTTCTATACCGTATCGCAGCGCACCCGCGAGATCGGCATCCGGGTAGCACTCGGTGCCAGGCGTGCACAGATCGTCGGGCCGATGCTCCGCCAGGTCGGCGCGTTGACCGCCGCCGGCCTGGCGATCGGGCTGCTCGGTGCGTTCGCGGTGACGCCTGTCATCGGCAGCCTGCTCATCGGCGTCGCGCCGCATGACCCTGCCGGGTTTGCTGCCGTGTCGGTCCTGCTCGCCGCCGTCGCGCTCGTGGCGACCTGGCTCCCAGCCTGGCGGGTGTCAGCAGTGGATGCGGCGACCGCTCTCCGCGATCCGTAGCCCCGGTCGGTCGTCGCAACGGCCTGACCCCGATTCACGGTTCACGGCCTGACCTCTCAGAACTTGTAGCGCACGCCGAACGTGATCGGCAGCGTCCAGCGCGTGCTCTTGTCGTTGATCTGGCCGAGGCCGGTTCCCTCGAGGTCGTCGATCTCCGCCAGGCCGCTGTTGTGCCGGAACCCGATCTGTGCCTGCACATCGAACCGCTCACTCAGGGCGTAGAGCAAGCCGCCGTTCACGCCGAACGAAAACGCGGCCGTGCCGTCGTAGAGGTCGGTCTGGTAGCGCACGATCCCGGCCTGGGGCGCGGCAAAGATGCCGTCAATCTCGGGGATGATGGCGACGCCCAACGTCGCGCCGGCGTAGGGGCGCAGCTTCTCGGCCGGATAGGCAAAGTAGTGCCGAAAGCCTGCATCGAAGGTCGAGACCTTGTAATCGTCGAAGGTGCCGACGAAAGTCGAGACCCCGGCCGTGCCGAGGGTGACCACGTCCGAGCCGACCCGCTGATAGGTGAACTGGCCTCGAACCTCGTTGATGGCGTCGATCGCGTAACCGACGCCAAACTGCCACTGCGCGCCGGTCCCGTAGACGTCGCCAAAGGTCGTCGACTGAATGACGATCGGCAGGCCCTCGAGCTCGCCGATGCCGGCCGCGAGGAAATCGCCACTGATGCTGTTGTCCCAGCCGATGGACGCGTCGACGCTAAAACGAGACTCGACTGGCTGCTGTGCCGCGGCCTCAGTGGAAAGACAGACTGCGCCGAGGCAGAATGCAGCGAACCCGACCAACGTTGATTTCACGAACGAACCTCCTCTTGTTCAAGTGGCAAATCATCCAAGTGGCAAGTTGCAAGGAGCAACGTCGCAACTTGCCCCTTGTAACTCGTAGGAACGATTCTATCCGGCAACACACATCATTCCTGCATACCGAATTGCCGGCGCCTCTGGTACCGAACGCGGAGCGGCGCCGGCGCGCTTCCGTGATTTGGCGGGTACGCGACAATTAGGTCGATACGGCTTCCTCCATGAGCTTCGACTGTGACGTCGCCGTCATCGGTGGCGGCCCGGCTGGCGCGGCCGCGGCGGCCTGGCTGGCGCGCCACGGGCAGCGGGTCGTGCTGTTCGAGCGCGATCGATTCCCGCGGTTTCACATCGGCGAGTCGCTCCTCGCGTCGGTCAACGACGTGCTGGAGGAGATTGGCGCCGCCGACCTGATTCGGGCCGCGAAGTTTCCGGTCAAGTGGGGCGCCACATTCATGCCGCCCGACGGGTCCGTCGAGCGCGTCGCCGACTTCACGATCGCAGCGGGAGAAGTGAGGCAGCCGCAGACCTGGCAGGTGTGCCGCGAGGAATTCGACGATCTGCTGCTGCGTCATGCCGCGAGCAGCGGCGCCGACGTGCGCGAGGGTCATCGGGTGCTCGACGTGTCCTTCGATCGCGATGGCGTGGACCTCGACGTCGCTCACACCGGCGCGCCAGGGCCGCCGGCTGAAAAACAGACGATGCGCGTGCGGGCGCGGGCGGTCATCGATGGATCCGGCCGCGCCTCGCTGCTGGCACAACGGTTCGAGCTGCGGCGCCACGAACCGGATCTCGCGAACGTCGCGGTCTTCTCGCATTACACCGGCGTGCCGCGGCGGCAAGGGCGGCGCGCGGGGGACATCCGCGTGATTGCGCGGGCGGACCTGGGCTGGTTCTGGATGATCCCGATCTCGGACGAGCTGATGAGCGTGGGGGCGGTCCTGCCCCGCGCCGCGTTCAAGGCGCTCCCGCGGGCCGAGCCGGACGCCCTGCTCACGCACCTCATCGCCGGCACTCCCGCCGTCGCGCGCCTGATGACGCATGCAGTCCGGCGCTGGCCGGTGCGCGTCGAGCGTGACTTCTCGTACGGCGCGCGATCGTATGCCGGCGACCGCTGGATTCTCGTCGGCGACGCGGGATCGTTCCTCGACCCGGTGTTCTCGAGCGGCGTGGCGATTGCGCTCGAATCAGGACTCGAAGGCGCGCAGGCGATGGCCGCCGGGCTCGCGCGCGGCGACCTGTCGGCCCGCGCATTCCGCCGATTCAATTGCCGCCAGCATGCGCGGTATCAGTCGTTCCGGCGGTTCGTGCGCGGCTTCTATACGCCGGCCTTCCGTGATCTCTTCTTCAGCCCGAATCCGCCAAGACGGATGTTCGACGGCGTGGTCACCGTGCTGGCCGGGGCCTGGCGGCCGTCGCCGATCACGCGCACCTGGGTGCACCTGTTCTTCTTGAGCGTACGCCTGCAAGCGCTGTTGAACTTCGCGCCGTCGCACCTCGCGATCAGGCTTCACCGGGCCGATCGCGTGGCCGGCACCTGAGGCCGCAAGGAGTATCATTCGACCGGCGTCATGTCCTCCTTGAACATCGCGTCGGCCTTCGCCGCGGAGCTTCGCCAGGCGGCGCGGCGGCTCTCCCGATCTCCCGGCTTCGCAGCCCTGGCCATCGGCACGCTCGGCATCGGCATCGGCATCAACGCCGCGATGTTCGCGCTGATGGATGCGCTGCTGTTCCGCCCGCCGTTTCACGTCGCGGAGCCTGCTGACGTCGTGCGGGTGCAGTTCCCGCTCGAGGACCCGGCCGAGCCGGTGGTGCTCGACCGGACGCACTATCCCAACTTCATCGCCCTGCGGGACAGCGGCGCCTTCGAAGCAGTCGCCGCCTACACCGCCCGAGAGGTGTCCGTCGGCTACGGACGTGACGCCAGTCTTGTCACCGCCATGCTCGTCTCGCGCGAGTTCTTCGACGTGCTCAGGCCGGCGCCGCATCTGGGCCATTTCATCCCGGGCGAGTCCACCATCCCCGACGGCGGCGATCGCGCCATCGTCTCGTTCGGATTCTGGCAGCGGCGCTTCGGCGGAGACTCTCGCATCGTCGGGACGACGATCACGATCGACGGGAAGATCTATTCGGTGGCCGGCGTCACCCCGAACGGGTTCCAGAGCCTGAACCCCCGGCCGATCGAGATCTGGCTGCCGCTCGATCACGCCACCTCCGGCCTGGGACATTCCGGCTGGCGTGAAGATCGGGAGCGGCTCTGGCTCGAGATCGTCGGTCGAGTGCCGCAGGGCGCAAGTCCGGGCGTGGCGGAAGCGCGGGCCACGGCGATGCTGCGGCATCGGCGCACGACGCCCCTCGATGACGACGACGACCCGGTGGTGCGGGCCGCGACCACATCCATCGTGCCCGGGCGTGGCGCCAACAAGACGCTCGAGAGCAAAGTCTCGCTGTGGCTCGCCGGCGTGTCCGCGTTCGTGCTGCTGATTGCGTGCGCCAACGTGTCGAACCTCGTCCTGGCGCGGATGTTCGCCCAGCGCCGCGAGCTCTTCATCCGCCTGACGCTCGGAGCATCCCGCCGGGATCTCGTCCGCCGGTCTCTGGCTGACACGTGCGCGATCGTGATCCCGGGAGCAGCCGGCGCCCTGGCCATGTCCTATCTGCTTCGCAACGGGATATCGGGATTCTTGTCCGGAGACCTGCCCCTGTCGCGGAACCTGTGGGATCTGCGATCGGCGGGCATCATGACCGGCAGCGCCCTGCTGTCGTTCGTGCTCGTCTTTGCGGTGTCGCTGTCGCAGCTTCGCTCGGCGATCACCGACACCGGGCTGCTCGCGCGCGCCACGACGCCGGGAAATCCCGGCAAGGGTTCACGCCGCACCCTGCTGGCGGTGCAGGCCGGCCTCTGCCTCGCGCTGCTCTTCGTCGCCGGGCTGTTCGCGACGAGTCTCGGGCGCGTGGAGTCGATGGATCTCGGCGTCGAGCTCGATCGCACAATCCAGCTGACCATCAACCTGCCACCGGGCCGCAGGAGCCCGGCCGAGATGCGCACGATCTACGAGCGCGCACGCGAGGTCCTGGCATCGCATCCTGACGTCGAGCGCGCGACGCTGGCACAAGCGTCGCCGTTCATGTCCGGGAGCGGCGCGGGGCCGCGCACTGCGGAGCGAAGCTTCGCGGATCTGTGGACCAACCGCGAGGCGGCCTACCGGAGCGCCGTGGATGCCGGGTTCTTTACCACGGTCGGCTCGCAGTCGCTGCGCGGCCGCGACTTCAACGAGAGCGATCGCGCGGGCGCACAGGCGGTCGCCATCATCAACGCGCCGCTGGCCCGGCACTTGTGGCCCGACAAGGACGCGCTCGGCGAGTGCATGTGGCTGGACGACTCGCCTGCCTGCATTCGAGTCGTCGGCGTACTGGGCGGGGTGTGGAAGTTCAGCGCGTTGAAGCGGGACAAGATGGCGCTCTACGTGCCGCTCGCCCAGGTTCCCGCGGCATCACCCGGCGCGCTGTTCATCCGGCCGCGGGGCGACGCGCGGACGTTTCTCGCGCAGGTCCGCTCGATCGTTCAGGCCATGCATCCGGACCTTCCGGCGGTCCGAGCCGTCATCGCGCGCGACATCGTCGATCCGGAATTCCGCCCCTGGCGCCTGGGCGCCACCGTCTTCTCCGCATTTGCGGCGGTCGCGTTGCTGATTGCCTCGATCGGTCTCTACGGCGTCGTCGCGGTCAGCACCGCGATGCGGCTGAAGGAGATCGGCATCCGGATGGCTCTGGGCGCCGGCTGGACGCACGTGATCAGGGTCGTGGTTGCAGAAGGCGTCACATCCGTCGCGTGCGGGTTGTTCGCAGGCACGATACTGGCGGCGGTTGCCAGCCGCTGGCTGAGCGGCGTCCTGTTCGAGACCTCTCCGGGAGATTCTGCCGTCCTGATCCAGACCGCGCTCATCCTGCTGACGGTGTCGGCGGCGGCCGTGACCGTTCCGGTCATCCGCGCGCTCGGGACGAATCCGGCGAAGGTGCTGCGGTCGGAGTGATCCGGGATCACGCCCTACGAGTCCGCCACTAAGCCGTCGGCCCGTCCCCGTTTGCCTGTCCCCTTTGCCTGTCCCTCTGCCTGTACAGATCCTTGGCGCTGTACCTGATGCCGCCGTGCAGGTCGTGCCGTTGACCGAGAATTGATCCGACTGCGGCAGCTTCCACCCGGATAGTCCACGAGTCGCGGATCACCGCGGAGTCGCGCTGGTCGTCTTCAACGCCAGCCGAGCGCGCCGATCGGCGCTGCTACCGCGCGTCCCCGAGGAGCGATCCCGCCCAGTTCAGGAAGACGCTCAGGAATGGCACCTGATTCGCAGACTCGTTGTGCAGCACCAGGACGCCGCCATCGGGCTGCACCGTCCACGATCGGTGGTTGCCCTTGACGCCCGTCAGCGACGTGAAGATGGCAGCGGGGGGAGAAAACGAGAGCGCGCCCGCCGTCGGCTGCACCGGCACGCGATACAACGTCGCGCCGCGGTTGTAGAAGATCGCGCGGCCGTCCGGCGCCCACATCGGATTGACGCCGCCGTCGCGCGACACCTGCCAGCGTGCGCCGAGCTGCGGAAAGTCCTGCACGTAGATCTCTTCGGCGCCGGATTCGGCCGACGTGTGTGCGATCCACCGGCCATCGGTGGAGACCCTCGCACTGGTGATGCCGTGTTTCCCGGTCATGAGCGGCCGCAGCGCGGGCGGTTTCGCGGTCAGGTCGAGCAGCGCGAGCCCGGACTCCTCAATGCCTGACGTCACGAGATATCGCCCGTCCGAAGTCCAGTCATCCACGTGCAGATGCGTCTTGCCCGTCCAGAGGATCTCTTCGGCGCCGCCGCCGTCTGCCCGGCGTCTGAGGATCTGCCGGCCCTCACTGCGATCGGATGCATACGCCACCCAGACGCCGTCCGGAGACCAGACCGGCGTCTCATCCTCGCTCTCGCTGAAGGTCAGACGCTGCGGCGCCCCGGTCTGCAGATCGATCACCCAGATGTCGTCGGCGGTGTCGTAATCCTCCACGGCAACGAAGCGGCCGTTCGGCGCGACGACCGGGTCGGCGTAGAGGCGCTTCGGGACCGCGAGAGTCTGAGCCACCGTCCCGCCCGCCGTCAGGCGGGCCATCGAAAGCCCATCGCCCACCAGCGATTCGGCGACGAAGACCAGCGTCCCCGAATCAGACACGGCATAGTGCGCCGCGCCGACGGACCAGACGTTGGACACATCGTCGACGACGGGCGTGGCGGCGCCCGACGGCGTCATCGATCGCGGATCGAAGGCGACGGCCATCAGCTGCGGATCGCGCGCGAACACCAGCCGGCCGGGCGGCACGAACCGGGGTTGCATACCTTTGAGGCCGATGCTGCGTCGACTCGCCGTGCGGAGATTCTGTACTTCGATGTCGGCGGTATCCCAACGTATGGTCGCGGCTCCGCTGGTGAACAGCACGTGCTCGCCGTCTGGCAGCAGCGCCGGCCAGCGATGCGCATACTCTCCCGGGCGCAGCGGCGCGAGCGGCTGCGGCGTGCCGCCGTCGGCGCTGACGCGATGGAGCGGCCCGGCGCTCAATCCGAAGACGATGGTGCCGTCACGCCCCCACACCGCCCCCCGCATCTGAGCGGGGAGCGCACAGATGGTCGTGACGGTGCCAGTGGCCAGCAGCATCTTGACGAGCGACGCACCGGCGCCCGCAGTCTGATAGGCGAGCCATCGGCCGTCCGGGGAGAAAAATGGCCCTCCCACCGACGCGGTGTTGGGGATCGGCGTGGCCGCCGGTTGATCGAAACGGCGGACGAACAGCGAGCGGACACCATTTCCGGTACCGACATACGCCACGAGGTCGCCTGCGGGCGCGACGGCAAGCATTCCAAGCACCAGGGTATTGGACAGCGACGTCGCCGGCGTGGTCGGAAGCGTCAGGCGCGCAAGCGGCGGCGGTGGCCCGCCGGCATTTCTGTTCGTCCACAGCCAGGTCGCGGCCGAACCGATCGCGAGGGCTGCGAGCGCGACCGCGGCGAATTTGATCGGCCCGAACGGTTCACGAGCACGTGCCGGGACCGGCGTCGCCCACACACCGGGCAACTCGCGCAGATTCGCCGCGACATCCCCGGCGCTCTGCCAGCGCTCGTCCGGATCCTTCGCCAATGCTCTGCGAATCACCAGCTCGAGCCACGCGGGCGCAACCGGCTGCGCGTCGGAGATTGGCGCCGGCTGACGCTCGATGATGGCGGCGATCGTGCTCGCCGGCGTGTCGCCGCTGAACGCGCGGCGCCCGGTCAGCATCTCGTAGAGCACGCAGCCGAGCGCGAAGATGTCGGCGCGGTGATCGGCCTCCTTCCCCTCGACCTGCTCCGGCGACATGTAGTTGAGCGTCCCGAGGATGGTGCCCATCCCGGTCACGGGCGCCAGGGCGGCGAGGGTCACGTCCGCGGCCGGCGTGAGGCTGACCGCCGGCCGCCCCACCAGCCGCGCGAGGCCGAAATCGAGCAGCTTCACGTGCGGCGTCCCCGCCGCGCCGCCGCGCACGATCATGACGTTCGACGGCTTCAGATCGCGGTGCACGATCCCCTGCCGATGGGCGCGCTCGAGCGCTCGCGCGATCTGTTCGCCAATCGCCAGGACCTGGTCGAGGGGCAGACGTCCGCGCTCGATCCGGCTCGCCAGCGTCTCTCCCTCGACGAGCTCCATGACCAGGTAGTCGGACTGCTCATCGTGGCCGACGTCGTAGAGCGTGCAGATGTGCGGATCGTTCAGCGCCGCGATGGCGCGCGCTTCGCGCTCGAAGCGCGACCGCGCCTCCGGATCGGAGGCGAGCGCCGGCGGCAGCCGCTTGATCGCGACCGCGCGGTCGAGCCGCGTATCGCGCCCTCGATACACCTCGCCCATGCCGCCCGCGCCGAGCAGACCGGCGAGCTCATAGGGACCGAGGCGCGTGCCAGGGGAAATGGTGGACAACAGCGTTTGTGGTGTGCCCGGGATTATACCTTTACCCGCGGTCCGTCGGCTTCAACTCGCGACTGCGGTCCGTTGGAACTAACGAATCGCGGATCGACGCGGATCTCGAGCGGTCGTGCGCGCCGGCCTTGCAGGCCGGCACCGCGAAGCGGGATCAGAGCAATCGCAAGCCGATCTGCGGTTGGTCGGCTTCCGATTCCGCTCTGATCCTCGCTTCGGCCGCAGCGTAGCGCGGGCACGACCGCAGCGACCGCCGATCAGAGCGCTCGCCCGTGTCAGCAATCCGCGGTATCCGCGAAGATCCGCGATTCGTCTGCTAACGGCGACCGCCGCCTCGCCGGCCGCTTCGTCTCGCGACGCGACGGACGGCGTGACCCACGCGTCTTCGCGTTGAGCCGATACGGCTCGAGCAAGGTGTCGAGGTCGTGGCGGACCCAGCTCTCCGCCGTCCCCTCTCGGTACACCGCCCACCCGATCAGCGACCCTCCAGCCAACGCATCCACCGCCCTGGCCAGCCTCGCCGTATCGCACCGCACCAGCTCGCGCGCAGCGACGGCCTCGTCGAGCAGCCGCCGATAGCCGGCGATGATCAGCCGCGCGTTCTCCAGCATCACCGCGTAGAAGTCGGGATCGCTCAGATCCGTCTGCAGGAACGCGAGGTGGTTGGACATCTCCTCGGGAGACTTCACGTATCGCGTCATCTCGGTCGCGGCCACCAGCAGCGCGGCGAGCGGTGACGGGTTCGCGGCGCGGACGGCGTCGAAGCAGGCGTCGACCGAATCGCGCGCCGAGCGCGCGAGCGCCAGCATCAGCCCGCGCTTGGAGCCGAAGCGCTGGACCAGCGTGGCGGCCGAGAGCCCGACCTCGCGGGCGACGTCGGCCAGGGTGAACCGGCCGGGGCCGTGCCGGGAGATGATGCGGCCGGCGGCCTCGAGAATCGCGGCGTCGTCGATGGTGCGGGGGCGCGGGGTCATGGTTGACAAATAGTAAATGAACGTTTACTTTCCAAACAGTAAACGAACAGTCGTTTATAAATTACAGACGAGGAGGGTCAGATGGCCGCATCCCCAGGACGCAAGGACGGACCCGGACGCCGCGTGCGCTACGGCGTCGCGATGAGCCTCGACGGCTACATCGCCGGGCCGAACGGCGAGGCCGATTGGATCGTCCACGACCCGGATATCGACTTCGCCGAGCTCTTCAGCCGCTACGACACGCTGCTCATCGGGCGCAAGACGTTCGAGGCGATGGCAAAGATGGGCGGGGGCGGCGGGTCGATGCCGGGCGTGCAGGCCTTCGTGATTTCCCGGACGATGGCGCAGGCCGACCATCCCGACGTCACCATCGTGCGGGATCCCGTGGCGCTCATCGGCGAGCTGAAGACCAAACCCGGCAAGGACATCTGGCTGTTCGGCGGCGGCGAGCTGTTCAGGAGCCTGCTCGCCGCCGGCCTCGTGGACGGGGTGGACGCCGGCATCATCCCGGTGCTGCTCGGTGGCGGCATTCCGCTGCTGCCCTCTCCGGCAGGCCGGACAAGGCTGACGCTGAAGAACCGGCGCTTCTACGAGAAGTCGGGGATCGTCGGCGTCGAGTACGACGTCGTCCGCGGCTGATCCGCCCGACGCCGTCTCAACGCGACTCGCGACATCACCGGGCGCCTGCCGCAGCGAGGGCGAACGGGTTTTCGTCCGCGGTCGGGCCATACACCGACGGCACCGGGATATTGAGCAGCCGCAGATACACCAGCAGCTGTCCGCGATGGTGATACCAGTGGTTCAGCATGATCGCGCGTACCAACGCGACCCTCGGCATCGCCATCAGCTCGCGGCCGTCACTCATGAGCCGCCACGTGGCGCTCATCTTCGCGTCGTCGAATCCACCAAGGTGCTGCCTCGCCTTGGCCACGCTGGCGGTGAGCGCCGGTACGAGCTCAGCGGCTGTCGCCGCTTCCGTCTGCACGAACGCCGGTGGCTCCGGAATGGTGTCCACCGACGCGAGCTGGGCGACGTTGCCCGGTACGGTCGCGACGTGCAGCGCGAGCTGGCCGAGAGACATCGACTTCGGATGCGGCTTCCACGACAGATGCGCCTGCGGCACGCGCTCCAGCACGCGCCGTGTTGTATGCGATTCCTGTTCGAGTTCCGCCAGCAGTGCGTCGATCATTGCCATTTTCTCGTCTCCTTTACTCTCCACCGTTGGCTTCCGCGGCCTTGCGCACGCGCGCGTGCAGCGCCGTCCACCCCGCGCCCATCTGCGGCCGGTGATCCTCCGGGAACGGACCCATCACCGTGTGGGTGAACTTGATGAGGCATCCGCCCTCGACTTCCGTCAACCGATACATCAGGTTCGACGTCGCCGCGGTGGACATGAAGAGCGGCCCCCAGATTTCGAGCAGCGTCGGCCGCTTGATGCTCTGCACGAACCCCCACAGATGTCCGTTGTCACCGCCGAGATCGCGGAACCATCGCCCGCCCGGACGCGGTTCCAGCACCATCGGCAGCGGCTTGCCGTCGGGCGTCTCGTTGAGCCTTCCCATTTGTGCAATCAGCGAAGCCGAACGTCTTTTCGAGCGTCGCCCGCACCAGAATCTCTTCCGTGATGGTGAACGTGTCCCCTACCGCCGCTGTTGTCGTCATCGTTCCTCCTCGGCATGTGCCTTGATGCGCCGCAGCTGTCCGCGCCAGTAGCGCTCGAACATGCCGCTCCAGTCGTGAATCGTGCGAAGTGTCTGTGCGTTGATCCGATACAGGGTCCGCCGGCCGTCCCGCCGCACGTGCACCAGGCCGACGTCGCGCAGGACCTGGAGGTGCTTGGTGACCGACGGCTGCCCCAGCTCGAGCGCATCGGCGATATCGGTCACCGATCGCTCGTCGCCCGCGATGAACTCGAGGATGTGACGACGGCGCGGCTCAGCGATGGCGTTGAACGGGTCCGAGGTCGTCGAGGCGCGGGCCATACGAAGCTTTATACATTCCGATATGAGAATGTGTCAAGTGGGGAGAAGCTGCGGCTCAAGGCGGAAGCCCGGCAAGGCAATGGGCAGGACAACAGAAGGAACAAAGAGAACGACTTGGGACTTGTTAACGAAGCGACGCGACAGTACAGACCTACTGCACCGCGAAGCGCAGCTTACGGGCAGCCACCTCGTCTCCGGCGGCCGCGGTCATCTCCAGCAGGTACTCGCCCGCGGCGAGACCGTTGAGCGGCAGATTGACCTGGCAGTCGGCGCGGCGAGCTCGAAACTCCTGCTCCGCGAACACGAGCGACTGATCGCGCGTGGCTCCGCCCCGCGCGTCGAGGATTCTCACGCGGAGCGACACCGGCACGATGGCATCGGTCCGGTGCGTGCCCTGGTAAATCTGAAGATACGCGCGAACCAGATCGCCGCGATCGAATCGGCGTTGTGTGGTCGGACGGATCGACACGAGCGCACCAGCCTCGGCCGGTGAACCCCCGGCTGGTCCGACCTCGATCGCAATGTCGGATACCGTGAGAGGCGCCGTGGCGAACTTTGGAATCGCGATGTGCGAGAACACGCTCCCTGCCGCTCCGGTCTTCTGGTCGGCGACGGCCACGCGGACCTCGTAGTCGCCGGAATCGAGCTCGATATGCGTCTGCACGTCCACTGCGGCGCGCGCGGCCCCGCGAGGTCTGACACCCAGGGTCGATGTCTGCCGGGCGGAGCCGATCTCGCGGCCGGTCTGATCGACGACGGCCACGGTGATGTCCAGCGGCGCCGGTGCATCCCCGGCGAACGCACCAGCGTCGACGTTGATGCTGACGACGGCACCCTCGCCCTCGCGCTTCGCGAAGGCGGACGTGCTCAGCGCGAGCGGCGTCCCGGCATGCGGCAACAATCCAGCGATCGCGCCATCGAGCGTCGCTGGCGCTCCATTCGACATACGCGATGTCCCCGGAGACGTCTGCTGAAGGGGCGGGATGTACTGGCTTTGCGCATACGCGCGTACGCCCTTCCGGGCGACCTTGACCTCGATCGATCGGCGCGAGTCGGCCTGGCTCGCCGGGTCACGCTCGAAGCCCACAAGGTATACGCCTCGCTCTCGCGGAAGATCTCGGGAACTTGTCCGTCTGGCGCGTTCGTGTTCACGACCGTCCGGCCACCCGTACGCTCCGGCAAGATCCTGAGCGAATCCTGGGTACGGAGCGTGGCGTTCAGCGCCGCGGTCAACTGTTGCCGGCGAACGGCCTGGCCACTGTTCACGGGTCGATCGAAGCCGGCACCGCTGACTGCCGCCTGCGTGTGGTCACCGACGTTCTCCAGGCCGCGCGGATCAATCGAGTGCACCGTCAGGTTCGACATCGCAAGCGAGTCGTACAGCTTCTGCCGGGCGGCATCCAACAAACGTTCACAACCCGGATCGGCGGTCGGGCCGCGCGGCGCCGAGTTCACCACGAGGCCCCGCCCGATGAACAGCAACATCTTGCGACGGCGTGGCGCTTCACGGACGGCTTCCGAAACACGCGTCACCATCTCCAGGACACACAGCCCGCACAGGCAGCGTCCATCGCCCCCCTCGTCCAGACTCCACGGGAACCATAACGATTCAGTGCTCCAGTCGCGCTGCATGATCGCCTGGACGAGGCGGCGGCGGTCGGCGGTGAAGTTCTGCGCGGTGTAGACGCCACTGGTCGAGACGAGCGCCCCGAGGTCGTTGGGACCGAGCGCCTCGACGGCGGCGATGGCGATCTTCTGTGCCGCGACTGAGGGACCTTGGTAGGGTATCGACCGATCCATCAGGAGGATGACCAACCGTCCCTCTTGCGCACCCATTTGATTCGTGGCGACATCCGGCACGACGTCGTTCGCCCACACCGGCTCGTCTGCTCGGGCGCGCGCGGGAATATTGACCGCCGTGAAGGCACGTATCGGTCTGGGGACGCCGTTCTCCAACACGGTGAAGTCAGAGACACTCAGCCCTCGCACCGGAAGTCTTTTGTCGTCGAGCACCGAGACATCGAGCTGAACGAGCTCGACGCCGGTTCGAAACGTGGGCTGGCCGCTCCTGTCCTGTGCCACAAGCCAGACTGAAGACACGAGGAGGAAGGCGGTGCACCCGAGTCGCCGCATGATGTGACGCTCCGATTTGATGAGCAACTGATGATGTTCAGCGGCGATCGCTGAACAGGCAGGGCTGGCGGGCGGAGCTTAGCACACGAGTGTCGGAAGCGGTCAGGGCTTCATCAACTCGGCCAGTTTGTCTTTCACCGCCTCGCCCCAGATGTCGTAGCCCTTCGCCTGTGGGTGCAGATTGTCTGGCCTGAACGCGTCGGGGAGGAAGACGCCCTTCTCGTCCAGGAACTTCGCGCCGATGTCCAGGAAGAAGACGTGCCGCTGATCATCCAGCCGGGCGATGATCCGGTTGGCCTCGGCGATCTTCTCGCGTACAGGATCGCCAGGCATCCCACGGGGGAAGATCGCCAGCAACAGGATCTTCGCGTTCGGGAAGTTCCTGCGCATCTCGAGCACGACCGCGCCGACTCCCTCGGCGATCTCGGGTCCGGTGCTCCCGCCACTGTTGTTCGTGCCGATCATCAGCATGATCGCCTTCGGTTGAAAGCCCTGCCCTTCGCCGTTCCTGAGTCCCCAGAGCACACCCTGGGTCGTATCACCGGAGACCGCGAAATTTGCCGTCCGGATCGCGCCGAAGTACTTGTCGAACATCGCCTTGTTGGCGTCGCCCTGCACCCACCAGTCGGTGATCGAGTCTCCGTGCAGCAGCAGGTCGATGTTCCCTTGCTTCGCAATCTCGACGAACCGCTCGTGCCTGGGTCCCTGCCTCTGCACGGTTTGCGTGAAGGTTGCGGCGACGTTCCGGCGGGCCGGCTGCAGCATCAACAGGGATTCGAACTTCTTCAACAACGGTTTGGTCGATGACGTGTCGCTGTCGATGAACTTCTTGACGGCGTCGTTGACCTGCACCAGTTCCTGTGATGTCGGACGAGGAATGGCAACCTCCGGGGGCACAGACGCCGGCGGACCAATGACGACCGGCACTGGCACGAAGCCGCCCCGGCCTGGACCTTGTGGCGCCCCGGTCGGCGGGCCACTTTGTCCGGCAGGTTGCGGGGGGGCGCCGGCTGTCGCGGGCGGCGTCACCTGCGCGAGCGCGAGCCCGGCCCACACCAAGCAGACCATCAACGTGAACGGGATGCGGACGAGTCGGTTCATACTGCTGTCCTTTCCTGAGACGACGGATTCGGCAGGGTGGTGCATTTAGTTACACCCGGGGACCGGCGAGTCGTAGAGTACTGACGTGAGCGCGGTGCCGACAACCCCATCACGGCACGACGGCCCGTCCCAATAGCTCGACCGGCGTGGCAGAGTCGGACGGCGGACGGTGGACGAGGGTAGTTCGGATATTGCGCACGGACTGAGGCCGGCGCCAGGAGCAATCATGGACATCAAGATCGAAGAGCGATCCATCGGGCGTGTGACGATACTCGATATCGTCGGCAAGCTGACCGTGGATCAGGGGGCCGAGCGTCTCAAAGACAAGATCAACAGTCTCATCTCGCAGGAGCGTACCTCCATCATCTTGAATCTCGCGAACGTGCCGTACATCGACAGCGGCGGCCTTGGCCAGCTGGTGGCCTCGTACGGATCGGTCATGAGGACCGGTGGGGCAATGAAACTTCTGAACATCAGTTCGCGGAATCACGACCTGCTCTCCATTACGCGTCTGGTGACGCTGTTCGAGTCGTTCGACTCCGAACCTGAAGCGGTGCAGAGCTTTCCGACGCTCGCGCCTTCGTCCTGACGCGAGGTCAGATGGACAAGTACAAGGGGCAAGGGGACAACGGAAAGAGCATTGATTCTCTTTGTTCCTTCGTTCACTTGACTGTCTTCCGGCTTCCGCCTTCGCGCAGCTTCGGCGAGACTCGCCGTAGCCTTGGCGGAGGCGGTTAGCCGGAAGGGGCGGCGCGTCTCGGTTCAAGACTCCAGCGCGATCGCCGGCGTCACCGTCCCGTTCCACGTGAAGCGATAGGTCTTGTCCTTGCGCACGTTGTTGACGAGGGCGGGCCTGAAGCAGGCGACGCAGGTGCCGCCGCGGTGACGGACGCTCGGATACACCACCCCGAGTGAGCCCGTCTCGACGAGTGCCTCGGCGAGCGCCTGCGACTCGACGTAACTGTCCGGATCGAGTGCGGCGCGAAACCCCCTGGCGATCCGCAGGTCGTGGAAGCTGGCGCTGAAGTCGGCGAGATAGTCGTCGTAGGTGACCGTATCGTCGAAGCGGTCGATCTCGGCGAGCTGCACCGATTTGTGAAAGGCGACCTCCGCCTGCGCCGTGGCCAGCTCGAACCCGGCGTACCAGGCGCCCCGCTCCGGACTGCTGAATCGCGCCCCCAATGGATACGGATGGCAGAAGGTGGCGTTGATCACCGCTGCGCACGGAACGCCGAAGACGAGCTCCTCGACGCCGATTCCAGGCAGCAGCTGCTGCTCTGCGAGCAACCGGTCGTTGGTAGCCGAGTCGAGCGCGAAGATCGCCCGCAGGTCGTCGTCATCGTCCGCCAGCACGCCGAGCACGCTCTCTCCATGCGGCAGATGGCGGGAAGGGATCAGGCGATGCGTATCGAACTGGCGGACGAGCGCGACCGGAGGCAGCGGCATTCAGCCGGCGCGGCGCGCATCGAGCAGCCGCCGTACCGTCTGCATCGCGGGAAGACCGCCGCGAATCAGGTAGGCGAGCGGAGTCTGGCCGCCGAAGATCGGATTCTGGTTCGGCAGCTGCACCCACTGATCGGCGAGGCGCTCGGAATGCAGGATTCGCAGCGCCTTGAAGATGCCGACCAGATACGAGATGCGCATCAGCCGATCGGTGTCGACGATGCGATCGGGATTGCGCTTCATCTCGTAAAAGGGCCCGTTGGTGACACCACCCAGGAGCGCGCGGGCGTCTTCGTCGCGCACGCTCCATCGCTCCATGATGCGGAAGAAAGCCTTGAGGCCCGCAGGTGACAGCCGCTCGCGCTCGCCCCTGGCGCCGAGATCGGGAGGGGACTCCAAGCGGTAGCGGGTGGCTGGATAACGAGTCGTCTGCGGCACGGCTGGTGGCACTCCTATTCAGGAGTATAGTTGCTCCTGATACTGGCGTCAAGCCGCGGGCGCCCCCGCGACGCCGGGGTCGGTCATTTTCCGGTCGGCCCCAGGTAGCGGTCGAACCACTGCAGCGTGGAGGTGACGAGCGCCCTTGCCGGCACCGAATGACCGGACTCGACGATGACATGGTGTTTGTCCGCTGATGGCGTACCAAGGAGGGTGAACATCGGCAGCTGCGAAGTTTCCAGCGGGAACACGAAGTCATTCCGACCGTTCAACATCAAGGCCGGCGCCGTCACGCGCGGCGCAAAGTTGAGCTGCTCGACCTCCGGTGCGGCTCGCTGTTGCCAGAATCCTCCGACCACGAGCACCAGCGCCTTGAGCCGGGGCTCGACCGCCGGGATGATCGCCCCCATAGTCGCGCCCCAGCTCACACCGTAGTACCCGACCTTCGTGGCATCGACGTCGCCGCGCGTTTCGAGATAGTCGATGCTTCGCCGGAAGTCCTTGGTCCACTGGACCACGTGATCCCGGAATCTGTTGGTGAGATTCGGCCGATCGGAAACGAGCTCGTCTCCCCGCTCGTACGTGGACTTGTAGATGGGGAACATCACGGCACGCCCGCTCTGCACGAGGAAGTTGATGCCCACGCCCAGATACTGCTGCGGCGACATCTCCTGTTTCAGGCGCGCTTCGAAGGATCGCTCGCGAAGCGCGGGTGACGGCGGAAAGTGCACCACGACCTGGTAGGGCGGTTCGAGGCCCCTGGGGAGAAACAAGTAGGCGGTCATCCGCTGGTTGTCGTAGGCCGTGTTGAACGAGACCTTCTCCAGGCGCCAGGATGGATTCGCGTCGTCGACCGACTCGACGCGCGCGTCCAGCGGCGTCCGATCGTACGAGTAGAAGCGGCGCAGCACATCGAACTCCGCATCTGCAACCGGCTTCTCGTGCGCGAAGTCGCGCGATGGATAGTCGATCGGCGCGTGGACGGAGGCGGGCGGAGGCGAGATGTACTTGACCAGCCGGACGCCGTAGGTTGGCAGTCTGCCGAATGGTGCCTGCGCGTCCGGATCGTGGGCCATGTAGACGGGCTCGCCGTAGGCGCCGCCGAGGATGAAGCGTGCGCCGCCTCGGCCAGCGGCTTCGTTGGCACACCATTCCTTGACGTTCCCGGCCATGTCGAACGTTCCGTAGGGGTTCATGGCCATCCGCGTCCCGACCGCGGCGGGTCCGCCGCCGGTGAAATTGCTCGAGCGGAGCACGGGCGAGTTGTTCAGGAGCACCGAGGCCCGAACCGCGGCTCGCATCCAGTGGTGCACCGTCGGCAGATCCTTGCCCGCAAAGACCGCATAGGCCGCGGCTTCATACCAGCTCACTCCTGCCACCGGCAGGTTGGCCTTGCCTGGGGGATAGTTGCCAAGCTCCCAGGTCGCCGGCCCTGGCCGTTCGGTCGTGTCGCGGAACTTCTCAACGGCCTCCTCGAACGGCAGGATCTTTCCGTCCTTGACGAACGGATGCTTCCAGGTACTCGGGGCGCCGATAGCCCCCGGCGCGCACAAACTGCGCGTACTCCTCGTTCGTGACTTCGTACCGGTCGATGAAAAAATCGTCGACGAACCCGACTTGCAGGTGATCAAGGCCGGTCAGTCCGATGGAGCGGGCGGAACCGGTCACGCGGACCATGGCTGGAGGAATGCCCGCTTCGCGAGCGAGTGTGAACTTGAAGGCAGAGAGCTCTTCAGGCGCGAGTGCCGCGTCAACACTCTCGTGCTGCGACTTCGTGATCCGCCATCGCTTGAGTCCGCGGGATATGCGCAGGCCGTTCAGGGGAGAGGTCCCGACCACTTGCCAGGGCGCGTCCGGTTCTGTGTATCCTTGAGGCTGATGTCGGCGCCGGCCGGTTCAGACTCGATGTTTACGGTCAGCGAGATTTCACGCCACAGCTCTGCGAGTCTGGGATCGTCCGGGATATGCCGCTCGGCGTCGAGCGCGAGCCGGAACGCGGCGGCGTATTCGCCCTGCTCGGACAGCCGTGTGATCTCCGGGAGCGACCGGGCGATCGCTTCACGCACGCCTGCCTGCCGCCGCGTCGCCCAAATCAGGCCGACTGCGCCGAGCGCGACCGCTACGCCTGCGACCGTGATCAGCTTGCGGAGGCGGCGGCCAGCGGGTTTGACCGGCGAGGACATCCGGAGCTGAGCCTCGAAGGCTCGCAGCGCGTCATGGACCTCGGTGGCCGAGCTGTACCGGCCCGCAGGATCCTTTTCGAGACACCGACGAATGATCGCATCGAGATCCGCGTGAATCCCGGGACGGATCTGCCGCGCCGGCGGTGGAGAATCGTTGACCACGGCGAACGCCGTGGTCATCGCCGAATTGCCCGCGAACGCCCGGCGCCCGGTGAGCATCTCGTACAGAACGGCGCCAAAGCTGAAGACGTCCGATCGTGCATCGAGAGTCCGGCCGTGTACCTGCTCGGGCGACATGTACGCGGCGGTTCCCAGCACGATGCCGGGGCGCGATAGCATGTCGTCGGACCCATGCAGCGCACCGGTCTCATCCGATGGTCCGGCGGCGGTCGACTTCGCCAGACCGAAGTCCAGGATCTTCACGGACCCGTCAGCGACCATGATGTTCGACGGTTTGAGGTCACGGTGGAGGATGCTGGCACGATGAGCGGCGGCCAGAGCGGACGCGATCTGGATGGCGTAATCGAGCGCGGCGTCCAGCGGCAAGGTGCCTCGTCCAAGCAGGTCGGCCAGCGTCTCGCCGCCGACGTGCTGCATCACGAGATACGCGACGCCCCGTTCGAGTCCGACGTCGAATACCGTGCAGATGTGAGGATGGTCGAGCACCGACGCGAGGCGCCCCTCGCGCTCGAAGCGATGGCGGAACTCCGGGTCGCTGCCCAGGGATGGCGACAGGACTTTGATCGCGATCGTCCGGTTCAGACGCGTATCGCGTCCCCGGTAGACCTCTCCCATCCCTCCTGCGCCGATGAGGTCGACGACCTCGGTACGGACCGAGTCTGTCGCCCGCTTTCAGGATCATGTGAAGTGAGCCGCCGGATTATAGCTGACGTGATGGCCCCGCACGGGCTCACCTTCCCGCCGCACGCGCGTAGACGCGCGAGCCGCCAAGATAGGTCGCCTCGACCGTGATGTCCTTCACCTCGTCGACCGGACAGCTGAGGATGTCGCGGTCGAGGACGATGAAGTCGGCGAGCTTGCCCGGCTCGAGCGATCCCTTCTGCTTCTCCTCGAACGTCAGGAAGGCGTTGTTGATCGTGTAGAGGCGGATGGCCTGCTCGCGAGTGAGCTTCTGCTCGGGACGCAGCGGCTCACTTGCCCCGCGCGGCTGTCGCACGATCGTCGTCCACATGGCGAGGAACGGATTGTAGGGATTGATCGAGCGCAGGCTGCCGATCTTCTGCATGTGATCGGAGCCGCCGCCGACCGTCACGCCCTGCTCGAACAGCGTGCGATACGGATGGAAGTAGGCCAGCCGCTCGACGCCGAAGTGCTGGCGGAGCGTCGTCCCATCGAGATAGAGCCAGGCCGGCTGCAGGTTGGCGACGACGCCGATCGCCTTCATCTTCGCGATGGCCTCGGCGCTCATGAAGCTGGAGTGCGTGATGCTGGGCCGCTGGTCGCGCACCGGGAAGTCGTCGCGGTTGATGCGCTCGTAGGCCTCGACCATGGCATCGACCGCCGCATCCCCCTGCGAGTGCGCCGTGAACTGCAGGTCGTTCGCGAGGGCGAGCTTCGCCATCCGATAGAGCTTCTCGGGCTCGATGAACCGGACGCCGCGGTACTGCGGGTCGTCGATTGAATAGATCTTGCTGAGACCCCACGGCTGGCGCATGTAGGCGCTGCCGGTCAGCATTCCGCCATCCATGAAGGCCTTGATGCCGCGCAGCCAGAGCATGTCGTTGTACTTGTGCAGCGGATGCGACGCGGCCTCGCGAATCGTCGCTTCGATCTTGTCGAGCGGCGCCTGCGCGTCGACGCCGTAGGCCAGGAACGTGCGGGTCGTCAGCGCCTTCTGCTCGAGCAGCGTGCGGTACAGCTCCAGGCCGCTCTGGTTGGCATTGGCGTCGACAATGCTGGTGATGCCGACCGAGTTGTAGTCGGCCAGCAGCTCGCGCAGCCGGCGGAGTCTGTCGGCGTCGCTTGGCGAAGAGGCGTCGGGCCCCGACTTGATCAAGCTCGCGCAGTTGCGCAGGATGCCGGTCGGCTGCCCGTTCTGCTCGCGTTCGACGCGGCACGGCTGCCCGTCGGGCACCCGGAACTTCGCGTCGATGCCGCTCATCGACAGTGCCATCGAGTTCAGCGACGCGTCCGGCCCGGTGCGGAACGCGACGGGGTTTTTCGGCGCTGCCTGATCGAGCTCGGTGCGCGTCGGATACCGCTGTTCGCGGAGGCGCGTGATGAAGACCTGCGACAGCGTAATCCAGCGCCCGGGGTCCGCCGCCGCCGCCCGCGCCCGGATGTACGCGAGCACGTCCTCGACGCTTTCCATATCCGGCACGGGCTGCTCGAACTCGTACATCGACGCGGCCGGCGCATGCACGTGGGAATCGATCAAGCCCGGCAGCACCGTCTTGCCACCGAGATCCACCCGCTCCGTTCCGGAGCCGGCCAGTCTCGCGATGTCCGCATTCGTGCCGGTCGCAACGATGCGCCCGTCGCGAATTGCCATGGCCTCGACGGTGCGGAATTGCGGATCGACGGTGACGATCTTGCCGTTATGGAAGATGTGGCTCGGCGGCGGCTGGGGCTGAAAGCCAGCTGCGACCACGAGCGCCGGAAGGATCAGGATCAGTCGGCAGTTCATCAGCGATGACCTCTCCGTTCGCGGATGCGGGCCTGGATGATGCCGCGGCCCGGTCCGATATATCGGGCATCATACTGTGCCCTGCTCTGCCCGGACATTCGGGATTCCGCGGTGAAATAGTCAGCTCCATTTCGAAAGGATCGCAGCGAAGAAACCCGCGGTGAGATCGCTCGCGGACCCGCCCGGCACGGCGGGACGAGAGGGCTCGCTCGCGGGCCTCGCATCCGTATTAAAGTTGCACTTTCAGGAACGTGGATGAGCCCGGCCGTTCTGCCGTTCGTCCCAGCATCGGATCAGGGACTCGATCAATAGATGGGAGATTTATGCGTCGATTTGCCCTCGCGCTGAACATGATGCTCGTGCTGATCCTGGTGGCCGCCGTCCCGCAGCAGGCATCGGGGCCGCCCCAGCAAGCCATTCAGGCGCCCGCTCCTCCTCAGCCCGGTCAGGCGGCGCCGCAGCCCGCTCCTGCTGGCCCTCCCGTCCAGATTCCGCTCGATCTCTTCAATGTGCCGGACGGCCTCGAGGTCACGCTGTGGGCGTCGTCGCCGATGCTGCACAACCCGACGAACCTCGATATCGATCGCGAGGGGCGCATCTGGGTGGCCGAGGGTGTCCGTTACCGCTCGCATCACGCGCGCCGTCCCGAAGGGGATCGCATCGTCGTCCTGCAGGACACCAACGGCGACGGCAAGGCGGACAGCACGCATACGTTCGTGCAGGAACCGGCGCTGATCGCCCCGCTCGGCGTGGCCGTGATCGACAACAAGATCGTCGTCTCGCAGCCGCCCGATCTGATCGTCTACACCGACGTCGATCGCAACCTGCGCTTCGATCCGGCAAAGGACACGCGCGAAGTGCTCCTGACCGGTTTCCATGGGATCAACCACGACCACTCGCTCCACTCGGTCACGGTCGGCCCCGATGGGAAGTGGCTGTTCAACTCGGGCAACTGCGGCGCGATGTTCACGGACAAGTCAGGCAAGACCTTCCGCATCTTCGGGTCCTATCGGCCCGGCGCGGTCGGCCCGTTCAAGGACCCGCACAATGCCGCGGAGCATGCCGGCAAGCCCAGCGAGGACGGGCACGTCTATGTGGGCGGGTTCACCGCGCGCATGAATGCCGACGGCACCGGCGTGGAGATCATCGGCCACAACTATCGCAACAGCTACGAGCAGTCGATCAGCTCGCTGGGCGACATCTTCCAGAACGACAACGACGATCCGCCGGCGTGCCGCGTGAGCTGGGTGATGGAATATGCCAACTTCGGGTTCTCGTCGAACGACGGCCAGCGTACCTGGTCGGCAGATCGCCGGCCCGGCCAGTCGGTTCCGGTCGCGGAGTGGCGTCAGGACGATCCGGGCATGATGCCGCCTGGTGACGTCTACGGCGGCGGCTCGCCAACCGGCAATCTGTTCTATGAGAACGGCGCGCTCGGCCCGTCGTGGGAAGGCACGTTCTTCGCGGCCGAGCCCGGACGCAACGAGGTGTTCTCGTATCAGCCGGCGCGGCAAGGCGCGGGCTTCGCGCTCGACCGGAAGATCTTCCTCACCTCGAACGTGAAGCGTGAGTATGCCGGGTCGGATTTCCTCGGCGGCGGCAGAAGCGTGACCGGCGCAATCGCGACGCTGTTCCGGCCGTCGGACATCGCCGTCGGCCCCGACGGCGCCCTCTATGTCACCGACTGGATCGACGGGCGGGTCGGCGGGCACCAGGATCTGGACGATTCGCTGTCCGGGGCGATTTACCGCATCGCGCCGAAAGGCTTCGTGTCGAAGGCGCCGGCGTTCAACACCGAGACCATCGACGGGTTGATTACCGCGCTGCGGTCGCCCGCGGTCAACGTCCGGGCGATCGGGTTCGAAGGGTTGAGAGCGCGTGGCGCGGCCGCGGTGAACGCGGTGGCGGCGATGCTCAACGATCCCAGCCCGTACATGCGTGGCCGTGCGATCTACCTGCTCTACCAGCTCGGTCCCGAGGGCGTGCAGCGGGCGGGGTCGCCTGAGAAGCACACCGATCCGGCGATGCGCATCGCGGCCTACCGGGCCATGCGGCGCGCGGGCCTCGACGTGATCCCGGCGGCATCCCGCATGGCCAAGGACACGGACCCCGGTGTCCGGCGCGACGTGGCGCTGTCCATGCGTGACGTCCCCGCGGCCACGGCACTCCCGATCCTGGTCGACGTTGCTCGCGGGTACGACGGCGTCGATCGGACCTACCTCGAGGCGCTCGGAACCGGCGCCACCAATAAAGAGGCGGAGCTCTACGATCGGCTGAAGCGCGAGCTCGGCGTCCCGGGCGATCCGCTCGCATGGTCCCCCGCGTTCGCGCGGATTGCGTGGCGGCTGCACGTGCCCGCGGCGGTGTCCGACCTGTCCGCCCGCGCGCGATCGACGACGCTGCCGCTCGCCGATCGCCGCCTCGCCGTCGATACGCTCGCCTTCATCAAGGAGCCCGCCGCGTCGAAGGCGATGCTCGCGCTCGCGGAGCCGTCCAGCCCGGCGCGCGAGCAGGCGATGTGGTGGTTGTTGAACCGTCTCTCCGGCGACTGGAAGGACCACGATCTGGGACCGGCGCTCAAGGCAGCCGGGATCTACGATCCCGAGTCCATCACGCTGCGCGAGGTCGTGACGCCTCCGCCGCCGGCAGATCTGAAGGAGATCCCGGTCGAGGAGGTCGTCCGTCTCACCGGCGACGCGGCACGCGGCAAGACCACGGTCACGCGCTGCCTGATGTGCCACGCCGTCGACGGCACCGGCGCCGAGGTCGGCCCGGCGCTCGACGGCTGGGGGCGCGGCAAGTCCGCGGAGGTGATCGCGACGGCGCTGGTCCGCCCGAACGCCGAAATCGCGCAGGGCTACGACGGCACCGAGCTCAAGACCAAGGACGGGCTGACGATCCAGGGTCTGATGATCAAGGAAGGCGATCCGATGATGATGCGCAGCATGGGCGGGATCACCCAGATCGTCCCCGCCAACCGGGTCGCCTCGCGTCGCCGGATGGCGGAGTCGCTGATGATGAGCGCCGCGCAGCTGGGTCTCACGGCGCAGGATGTCGCCGATCTGGTCGCGTTCCTCGCGGGTAAGTGATCGCCGGGACCCATCTCCAATCCTCGCTCACGTCGCCGCCACAGGCGTGAGCGAGGGTTGGCGCGGCTTACCGGGGCCTGCCCTCCCGTCACGTGTCGTGCGGCATGTCGTCGCTCGGCGCGGTCACACTCGACTCCGTCCATATCCGTCTGATGGCAACCATCAGCTCGTCTGCAGCAGACTTGTGGAAGAAGCCTGATGCGCCGGCCGCCAGCGCCTCATCCCTGATGGCATCGTCGGTCATGGCGCTGATCACGATGACTTTCACGTGCGGATTGTTCTGTGTGATGTGGCGGCAGACATCCAGCCCACTGACGTTCGGCAGGTTCAGGTCCATCACGATCAGGACCGGCTGAAGCCGCGCTGCGGCGTCGGCGACCTCACGGCCGTCGGCGATGACGCCAACCACGTCGCACTCGGCCGAGAGCATGCGGCCGAGCGCCTTCACGACGCCTGGATGATCGTCGACGAGCAGGACGCGGGGGCGAGTCGGCACTACGAACCCGCGCGCAGCGCCAGCGCCGCGGGATGCGTGAAAGGCCAGCAGGTGATCGATCAACCGTTGCGTGTCGGTCCCCTTGACAAAGAACCCGGCCGCCCCCGCATGCTCGATCGCGTCCGCGGTCTCATTCCGAGCCAGCATCGACAGCCCGAGAATCCGGATGTCGGGGAGCTCGGCGCGGATGCGCGCGGTCGCCTCGACGCCGTCCATGTGCGGCATCGCGACGTCCATGAGGATGACATCGGGCCGCAGCGTATGCGCGTGGGCGATCGCCTCGAAGCCGTTGGACGCATCGCCGACGACCGAGAGCTGCGGCCGCTGATGGAGCAACTCTCGCAGCGCGCGCCTGACCGCTGCGTGATCGTCGACGATGAGAATCCTGAGCGCGTCCGGGGACGCGCGATCGTCGTCGACCGCCGATGCCGCTCCGAGTCGATGCGAGGCTCAACTCGTTCGCGCCGGCGACGGTGTCCGGCGCAGCGTCGCGCGGCGCGACGAGGCGGACCCGAGTCCCCCTTCCGGGCGCGCTGTCGATGTCCAGGCGGCCGCCGAGCAGCGTCAGCCGCTCGCGGATGCGGAACAGCCCCCAGCCCACCTGGCCGGCCTTCGATCGATCGTCCAGTCTCGCCGGCTCGAACCCGACCCCCTGATCCGTCACGGTGATGCACAGCTGATCGTCGGCATCGAGCTCCAACGCCAACGTCGACGCGATCCGTCTGCGCGTATTTGACCGCGTTGAAGAGCAGCTCTCTGACCGACTCGAAGAGCAGCGTGCGGACATCCTTCCGCGCGGAATCTGCGCGCGGATCGGCGTCGATCTCGACACTCAGCTTGTACTTGTCGTGCGTCCAGTTCGCCAGCCACGTCAGGGCGGCGGGAAGTCCGGAACGCTGCAGCACGGGAGGAAACAGCTCGACGTTCAGCGACCGCGCGACGGCGATCGCTTCGTCGAGCTGCTGCTTCGCCTCTGCCAGCAGCTCGCTCGGCGCAGCTCCAGCCTCGCTCTCCCGCTTCAGCTGCTGTTCGAGGTTCAACGCCACGATGACCAGGAGCTGCTGGAGCCCATCGTGCAGCGTCCTGGCGATCTGCTCGCGCGCATGGTGCTCGGCGAGCGTCAGGTCCCACGCCATCTGACTCAGTTGCGTCGTCCGGTATTCCAGTTCGGTCGTGCGCTCCTGAAGGGCCGCCGCGGCACGCTGGCGTTCGGTGATGTCGGTCACGAACGCGAATGCGCGTCCGCCGCCCGGCGTCGGAACGTGATTGACGGTGACTTCGATCGGAAACGTGGACCCGTCCTTGCGCGTGCCGACGAGGTCGCAGGCCGCCCGCCGGGTTCGTGCCGTCGCGAAAGACCGATGGTATCAGGCGCTCGATCGGCTGGCCGATCAGCTCGTCGGCGGCCCAGCCGAACATCACCTCGACCGCACGATTCGCAAAGACGAGCATCCCACGCGCGTCCGCCGACACGATGCCCTGCGTGGCGGTCTCGAGCAGCGTTCGCAGCGTGCGATCGTGTTCCTCGTCGCGACGCGCCTGGAGAGCATCCTCAGTCCTGCGGCGCTCGGTGATGTCCAGCTCGAGTCCAGTGAGCCGCGTGACGCTGGCCAGTCGCGTCGCGATCGGCTCGTCCCAGACTCTGCATCCAGCGCACGGCTGCCATCAGGGCGCAGGACACGGTAGGTGTGATCCCACGTATCCTTCGTCTGCAGAATCTCTTCGAGTATGCGGCGCATCCGCGGACGGTCTTCGACGTGCACACGCGCGAGCCACGTCTCGAATAATGGCGGTTCTTCCGGCGTGAACCCGAATTGTGCGCGGAAGGCGTCATCCCAGTCGGCGTCATTCGTGCGGGGATCCCATGTCCAGGAGCCGCCTGCCGACGCTTCGAGCGCGAGCCGGAGCCGCGTTTTCTGTTCCCGGAGTGCCGCTTCGGCGCGGGTGCGCTCGACGGCGTCCCAGGTCCGTTCGGCGACCTCGCGAACGAGCTCGATCTCCCCCGCCGTCCACACGCGCGGCGTGTCGTGATTGACGCCGAACGCGGCCACCATCTGCCCGTCTTTGAACCGCGCCACGCCGACAAACGCCGCGATCTGCCGCGACCGGAACGCCGCCCGGTCGTCATCGCTGAGCCGCTCGATCCGCCTGCACGTCGCTGACCACGATGGTCTCGCCGCGCCGGAGAGCCTCGCCCAGCGCGCCCCGCATGGTGATTCGCAGGGGCGTTCCGACGAGCGGCTCGGCGCCGCGGGTGTGCTCGCGGCGAATGATGTACTCGCGGCCCCCGAGTTCCGCATAGCCGACGCGGGCTGCGCCGAGGTACTCGCAAAGATGCCTTGCCGCAGTTTCCTGGATGGCCGCCGGCATCGCTCAACGGGCGGACCGCGTCGTTCAGCCGGAGAAGAAACGCCAGCCGCTCTTCGTTCGCGCGCAGTTCGGCTTCCGCCTTGCGGTGCTCGAGCGTCGCCCAGATCCGATCGGCGACTTCCTGAACCAGGGCAATCTCGTCGGGCGTCCACACGCGTGGCGAGCGGCTGTGAACGCCGAACGCGCCCACGAAACGGCCGTCCTTGATCAGCAGCGGACAGGCGTAGGCCCCGATATCCGCCGCCTGCAGCGCCGCGCGCTCCTCTGCCGTGTGCGAGCTCGGTCGACGGTGTCATTGACCGACAGCGTCCAGCCTTCCAGGATGTCTGCCGTGCGACTTCCGACCAGATTGCGCCACTGAAGGTGGCCGACCAGCGAGGGCACACCATCCACGTAGTCGTGGACGACGATGCAGTCGTCGTCCTCAATCTCGGCGTAGACCACGCGGTTGACGCGGAGGTGTGTGCCGAGCAGGCGGCATGTCTCCTGAAGAATGCGCGCAGGATCGGCGAGCGGCCGGATGGTGTCGTTCAGGCGGCGCAGGAACGCTTGCCGGCTCTCGCTCCTGCCCAGTGCCTCTTCGGCGCGGGCCCGCTCGCCGGCCCCCCACGTCCGCTCGGCGGTGACTTCAACCAATGCGATCTGATCGCGCGTCCAGGTCCGCGGCGTGGCGCTGTGGACGGCGAATGTCGCAAGCCATCGGCCATCCTTGATCAGCGGCGCGCCGACGAACGCCGCAGTCTCGCCCGCGAGCAGCTGCTCGCGCTCCGCGTCCGTGAATCGCGGATCCGTATTGACGTCATCGACGGCCACCGTCTCGCCACGGCGGCACGCGTCGACGATGGCCTTGCCGAATCGGGCGACCGGGCCTCGACCGGGGAACGGCGGGACCCCGTCGGCATAGGACCGGCTGATGACGAACTCGTCGCCATCGATGTGCGCGTAGTGGACGCGGCTGGCGTGGAGATGCTCCCCGATCAGGCGGACGGCGACTTCCTGGATCTCGACCGGGTCCTTCAGGGGCCGCAGCTGCTCGTTGAGGCGTGATCAGGAACTGCCACTCGGCGGACATGCGTTGGAGCCGATTGTAGTCCGGTTGCGGCCTGGCCCTCGTGGGGTGGCTGACGACCCTGGTTCCTCGCCCTCGACCTCCTCCCGCTCGGAGGGTGAAATCGCCTTTACTTTGGCGCGAGAGCCCCGGTGACGACCAGACGCACTGCTCTGCAAGAGCGTACTCAGTCCCTGGATGAGTTCGAGGATCAGCAGTGCCGTCCACGCAACGCTCAGCACGAGCACGGGGACTTCGAGCCAGTCTTCGAGCTGCCCCACGATCTCCTGCCGTTCGCGCTACGATCGTAGTTTCTGCTGACGGTTGCGGAGGTAGGGGCGATGCGAATCGGTATCATCGGAGCGGGCAGGATCGGATCGACGCTGGCCAAGATGTGGGTAGACGCAGGCCATGAGGTGCAGCTGGCGTCCAGACACCCCGAGCATTTGCAGCCGCTCGTCGGCCAGCTCGGCGCGCGCGCATCCGCCGGCACCGCCGCGGCGGCGGCGGCGTTCGGTGACGTGGTGATGTTGACGGTACCGCTGAACACGGTGCCCGATCTCGCGCGCGAGGTTGGACCCGCGCTGGCCGGAAAAGTGGTGCTGGACACGGGAAATGCCTATGAGCGGCGCGACGGCACGCTCGCGAAGCAGGCGTCCGGACACTCTTCCGGGTCTGCTGGTTGGGCCGCGGCAATGTTTCCCGGTACACGGTGGGTGAAGGCGTTCAATACCGTGAATTACCTGACGCTGCAGAGCGAGACGCATCGGGACGGAGACCGCGTCGGGATTCCGCTCGCCGGCGACGATCGTGGTGCGCTGGAGACCGCCGCCGGACTGGTGCGAGACGCCGGCTTCGATCCGGTCGTCGTCGGCCCGCTTGCCCGGGGCAAGGAGTTCGAGCCGGATACCCCGCCTTACAACACCGGCAAGAGCGGCCGGGAACTGCGTGTCCTGTTCGGTCAGACGGCAGCCGGAGGCGCCTCGTGAACGAGTTCGAAGAAGATTTCGCGTCGATGTTCGAGGCCTCGCTCAAGGCGAAGCGATTCGAGCGGGGGCAGACCATCGAAGGAACCATCGTCGCGATTGGGCCGGAGGTGGCGTTCATCGACGTCGGCGGCAAGGGGGAAGCGACGATCGACGTCGCCGAGCTGAAAGACGACGAGGGGGATATCGAGGTTGCCGCGGGTGATCGCATTCAGGCCGTCGTGGTGTCAACGGTCGGAGGGCTGACGCTCTCGCGGAAGCTGGCGCGCGGCGCCGCGACGCTCGCGCAGCTCGAGGACGCGTTCCACAGCCGTCTGCCGGTGGAGGGAAAAGTCGAACGCGAGGTGAAGGGCGGCTTCGAGGTCACGATCGCCCGTCAGCGCGGGTTCTGCCCGTTCTCCCAGATCGACATCATCCGGACCGAGCCGCCGACGCATGTGGGCCGTGTCTATGAGTTCCGGATCATCGAATGCAAAGAAGGGGGCAGAAACCTCGTGGTGTCGAGGCGGGCCCTGCTCGAGGAACAGCAGCGGGCGGCCGCCGACGAGGTGCGGCGGTCCATCGTCGCCGGCGCGGTGCTGACAGGGCGTGTCGCATCGGTTCGCGACTTCGGCGCGTTCATCGACCTCGGCGGCGGCGTGCAGGGCCTGCTCCACGCCTCCGAGATCGGATGGTCGCGTGTCGAGGACGTGTCCCAGGTCCTGCAGCCGGGCGAGGCGATCACGGTCAAAGTTCTGCGCGTGGACGACGAGAAGCAGAAGATCTCGCTCGGGTTGAAGCAGCTCTCCGAAGATCCATGGTCGCGGGTGCCGGCGGCCTATGAGGTCGGTCAGGTCCGGACCGGCCGGGTGACGCGCCTGGCGGAGTTCGGCGCGTTCGTCGAGATCGAGCCGGGCATCGAAGGCCTGGCACACGCGTCGACGTTCGCACCGACGGGGCGATCGCGCGGGTGGTCCAGCCAGGTTCCGGCAGGGATGACCGGCACGTTCGAGATTCTGAGCATCGACCTCGAGAAGAAGCGCATCGGTGTCGCGCTCCTTCCGGAAGGATCGGCGCGCGCCGGAGCGGCGAGGCCGTCGGCATCCGAGATCGTGCCGGGAGCGCGCCTGACGGGCACCGTCGAGCGTCACGAGAATTTCGGCGTGTTCGTCTTCCTCGCGCCGGGACGGACCGGACTCATCCCGATCAGCGAGACCGGCGTCGCGAAAGAGGCGGATGTCGCCAAGGCCCTGCCCGTCGGCGCCAGCGTCGAAGTCGTCGTGCTCGAAGTCCATCCGGAGAGCCGCCGCATCCGGCTCAGTGCCAAGGCGGTGCGGGACGCGCAGGAGGCTGAGGAACTGCGCGAATATACCGAGCGCGAGCAGGCGGCGCCGGCCGATGGATTCGGATCGCTTGCCGACAAGCTCCGTGGTGCCTTGAAACCACGCGAGCGATGATTCACCAGGCTGGCGTGTCAGCCGGCGAAGAGGCGGCTTCATGAGCATTCGATGCGCGGCGACGGCGATCACCGTTTTGATTTGGGCGGCGGGCGCTGCAGTAGCGCAGCCGCGGCCTGCTGAGCCCGGAGCCCTGCCTCCGTTCGTCGCCAGCCGATTCCGCTCTACAAAGTCGGACTGGGCACGTTCTCCCGGAAGATCTCGTCATCCAATGCCGAAGCGCAGGCTTACTTCGATCAGGGCTTCCAATTGATGTATGCCCTCGGTAAGTACGACGCCGTCCGGTCGTTTCGCGAGGCGTGGAAGCGCGATCCGGAATGCGCCATCTGTTATTGGGGCGAGGCGTGGGCGTGGGGATCCAACCTGAATCAGGTGATCACACCGGTCGATGCCCCTTTCGCGTATGCGGCCGCGCAGAAGGCGCTCGCGTTGAAACAGCAGGCCACGCCCACGGAACGGGCGCTCATCGAAGCACTGGCGCCGCGGTACGTCGAGCGCTTCAATCCGGCGACACGCGGCGAGCAGGACAAGGCCTACGCCCAGGCGATGGAAAAAGTCTACGAAACGTATCCCGACGATCTGGACATCGGCACGCTCTACGCCGACGCGCTGTTTCACCTCGAGCCGCGTCCGGGCCCACCGCCGGGACGGCGGCCGCGGCTGCAGAACATCGACTCGCCCAGCGTCAGGCGGATCCACGACGTGCTCGAACGCCTGCTCGCCCGCGATCCGCGTCATCCCGGCGCGTGCCACTGGTACGTGCATGCGACCGAGGCGACCGCAAAAGTCGCGGCGGCGCAGCCGTGCGCCGATTTCCTCGGCAAGACCATTCCCGGCGCCAGCCACATCAACCACATGCCGTCGCACACCTTCAACGAGGTGGGCCGCTGGGGTGATTCGGTTCGCGCCAACATCGACGCGTGGCACTCGGACCTGAAGGCAAGCGCCGGCGAAGGCTTCGCCATCTACCCCTCGCACAACCTGCACATGCTCGTCTACGCCGCCTCTATGGACGGTCAGGGCGCCATCGCGATGCGTGCGGGCAAGGACTACGCGAAGCTCGATGCGCGGCGACACGATGTTCCAGCTCCTGACGCTGATTCGATTCGGCCGGTTCGACGAGGTGTTCGAAGTGCCGACGCGGCCCGAGCCTGACATTCCGGCCGGCGCGTGGGAGTTCGCGCAAGGGTACGCAAAGCTGAGGAGCGGCCGGGCGGACGCCGCAGGCGGACACCTCACTGACCTGAAGAAGCTCGTTCAGCTCTCATCGGCCACCACGAACTTCGGATCGCGCCACCCCGCGCCGCGACTGCTCGGCGTCCTGGCGGCCATCCTCGAAGGAGAGATCGCTCGCAGCGCCGGCAACGCCGTCGCCGGCATCGCGGCGCTGGAACGCGCGGTGGCGCTGGACGATGAGCTCGAAGTCGACGAACCGGAACCGCTGCCGTTCCCGGCGCGGCACTGGCTGGGTGCGGCGCTCGTCGACGCCGGGCGTCACGCTGACGCCGAGCGCGTGTATCGCGAAGACCTTGCCCAGCACCCGCACAACGGCTGGGCGCTCGTCGGACTGCAGCTCGCGTTGAAAGGCCAGGGGAAACCGACGGCGGAAGCCGACGCGGATTTGCAGGCGAGCTGGAGCCGGTCGGATACGTGGATCCGCAGCTCACGCTTCTAAGAGAGCGCGGAACATGTCAACTCCCAACCTCCAACTTCCAACGTATCTGCTAAGCGGCTCGGCCGTTAACCATGCCGCGTGGCTTCCGCGGAAGTGACGGCGCGCTCGCCGCCTTTCACCACGCTGGTGCAAACCGGGCGTTTTGGAGGAAGTTGGGAATTGGGAGTTGTCTCCGGCTGCGTTCTTGCCGAGAGGCACCAGCGTTGTCGCGAGATCGCCTCTACGAGGGCGATCGGCGCGGCTACTTCAAGGCCACGGTGACGCCGGAGCGGATGCAGCTCGATCTGCGTTTCGTGACCAGCGTGGAAAGCCCGAACGGCACGGTCCACCAGGAAGCGTCGTGGGTAGTCGAGGACGGCATTCCGGGGGCGCAGCAGGCCTGAGCCTCGCCTCCGCGAGGGCCCAGACGTAGCACTGCCGGAGCGCCGGCAGGACGCCGGCGGGATGAGGGGGCACCCGATCAGGATCGGACGGTGCGCGACGGGGATGTGTGCCGGTTCGCGGCGGCAGGCGGAGGCCTGCTCACGCCGCGCGCGGGAAAGGCGAGCGAGGCGTTGCTGAATTCGAGCAACACCTGCCGGTGCCTGCGCGCCTACTCGGGTTTCACGTTCTCCGCTCTCGGACCCTTCGGCCCCTGACCGATGGTGAACGAAACACGCTGCCCTTCACGCAAGTCATTGAAGCTGGTCCCGACACAGCCTGACTGGTGAAAGAAATACTCCGTCCCGTCAGCCCCGGCGATGAACCCGAAGCCCTTGTCGGTCTTGCGTTTAATAGTGCCGGTGTTTGGCATAACGGCTACCGTCTCCAGTCTGCGCCTGTTCCCATGTCGCGCCGCTGAGTATCGCACGTTTCGCGGGTGCCGACTTCAGTGAGGCGCATGCGTTGAGAATTCTTGCGATCGGGGGTAAAACGGGCCTTCAGCGCGCCGCGTCCCCCGACCCGGGGGTTCCGTCGTCCTTCAGGAGACGGGCCGTCCACAGCAGGCCCCTGGTGACGAGGTCGAGATAGAGGGGGTTGGCGATCATCTCGGTGTTGTGCCCGAGCGACGTCACGAACACCCGTGCCTTCCCGTGTGTGTTGGTCCAGATGAGCGGGTAGCGCTTCTTCGACTCGACGCTGTAGGCATCGGCCAGCGGCGTCATGGTCGGCCACACCCGTTCGAGCTCGTACAGCTCCTCGGGGATGGTTTCCCACTTCTGCGACACCCCGCGCATGATCGGATGGTCCTTCGCGACGGTTTCAACCGTGAGCGGGCGCTGACTGTCGTGCCGCATGCTGAATGCGCCCATCAGCTCACCCCAGGCTCGTGATTCGGAGCGGCGATAGCTGTGGACCGCCCCGTGCAGAATCACGGCGCCGACGCCGCTGTCGTGGTGCGCGCGCGCGAGGCGCTCGATCCATTCCTTGTCCACGACGTGCGAGAACGACATGTTGTAAAGGACGACATCGAACTGCTTCGTCCAGTCCGTGTTCTTGTGCCGCTCGATGAGCACCTCGGTCGACTTGCCCGCGGTGTGATCAATCGTCCAGTCGATCTTGATCTTGGCGCGCGCGGACACGCCGGGCGGCACGATCGTCTCCTGCGTCACGAAATCGTGAAACCCCCCGCCTGTCACGTAGAGCGCCCGGAGAGGTGTAGCGGCTCTTGCTGAGGTGGTCTGCCGCGCGCCGCTGTCCGCGACCACGGCTGAAATGCTGCTGTGGACGGCTGCGGACAGAACCGTCAACGTTGCGGCCGCGAGCGCTGCTGTGAATCGTCTGCCGTGGTTCATGAGGCGATGTGCTCCTTCAATGAGAGACGATTCAGCGCATGACCGCGCGAGAACGGTGCGCCGGCGGGGTCACCACGTGAACCGGAAGATGACGGCGGTCGAGCGATTCGGATCCGGCCGGTCCGGATCTTCCACCTTGTACCGGTCCGGCACCTTCGTCCACCCGTCGTAGACGCTGCCGCCGACCATAAACCGCTGGTTGGTGCTCTTCGGCTGGGCCGCCGGTGGCGCGGAGAAGAGGCTGTAGGCGCGCGTGGGTGCGGACGCGCCCGTCCGATTGCTCCGCGGCACGTACTCGGGGACACCATCGCCGTCGACATCCGCCTGGATCCAGTCGAGACGCAGGAGGCGATGGTAGGTGCCGTCGGCAATCATGCCTTTGAGCTGCTCGTTGAACCGCTTGACGATCGATTCGGCGTCCGGCACGGCGCGCCTCACGGCCAGATACAGCGGGCGCGTGAGCAGCGGCGTCGACCCGACCCGCAGCCGCGTGCGCGCCTCCTTCGCGTAGTGGCTGAGGATGTACTCCACGACGAGCTCGTCCATCAGCGTGTAGTCCACCTTGCCGTCGAGGAGGAGCCTGAGGCTGTCCTCCTCGGTGCGGGACCGCACGAACGTCGGGCCCGACAGGTCGATGGCGTCTCCGTACGAGTATCCCCCGACGATCGCGATCCGTTTGCCCTCGAGGCGGGCGAGCGACGCCGCCGACACGTCGCCGTCCCGCCGGGCGACGAGGATCAGCCGGTTCTCGAGATAGGGCTCCGAGAACAGCAGCGCCCGCTCGCGCTCCGCGTCCTTCCACGCCGCGGCGCTGCCGGCGTACTGCTCGCTGAACATGGCGGTCGTGAACTGCTCGGGGCCGACAATCGTCACGCTGGCCTTGATACCGATGCGGCCGAGAGCGGCGTCGACGAGGTCGAGCGCGAAGCGAGGCTGCCCCGGAGCGTTGGTGAACGGCGACCACGCGGTCGACACCAGTCGCAGCTCGGTAGTCTGCGCGAACACCGTGAATGAGAGCGCGGCGAGCGCGAGCAGGACGCCGGTCACGCTCAGCCTGAGGCCGTTCCCACCCCATCGACCGCTCGAGGAAGCCATGCCCCGATCTTACTCCCGCTGAGGGCACACGGATCGCGCCTCGCGGCCGGCCGGCCGATCAGCGCTCGGCAACGGCCGTCGAACCGCGCTACGATGACAGGTCGTCAGCAGCCGGCGTGGCGTCTGACCGATTGCGGAGCCACCCCCATGGGTCAATTTCTCGTGTCGATGACCACGGCGATCCTCGGCGTGGTGGCCGCGATCGCCGCCCAGCCGGCCCATGGGTTTCTCGTCAAACCGGCGGGGGCGGCGGTTCGGCTGTTGTCCTGGAACGTCTATGACAGCTCGATCGTGCCGAAGGAGGGCGAGGTCGTCGATGTTGCCGCCGCCAATCGGCCGGCGCAGTTCGCGCGGGTCCTGCAGGCCGTGCGCCCGGACGTCGTGTGCCTGCAGGAAATCACGGTGAGCGTGGCGCAGAGCGAGGCCCTCGTCAATCAGATCCTGCCGCTGGCCGACGGCCAGACCTGGCAGGCGCATGCCGCGCTGGACACCGTCATCGTGTCCCGGTTCAATCTCGGCGCCCGCGCGGGTGGCCAGGTGGAATGGGGCGAGCGGCGGCGCGGCCACGCCACTGCGCTGATCAATACGCCGGCGACCGATCTGTACGTGATCTGCGCCCATTTCCAGTCGAGGGATGGCCCTCAAGACGAGGCGCTGCGGGACCAGCAGGCGCGGCTGATCGCGACGACGATCCGCGAGGCCAAGGCCGGCGGCGGCGCGATTCCGCTCCGGCCACGCACACCGTTCATCGTGCTCGGCGACTTCAACGCCATCGCCGGCGCCACGGCGTTCGTCGATTCCATCGTCTCGGGCCGGGCCGCCTATCCCGCCGGCAGTGGGCGCGTCGAGGGCCTCGATTGGGACCGCTCGCCGCTGACCGACGCCCAGCCGCGCCATAATGGCTCCGGATCCGCGCGCTACACGTGGCGCAACGATCTCGATCGGTTTTCGCCGGGCATACTCGACCGCATTCTCTACAGCGACAGCGTGCTCGCCAGTGTCAACGCGTTCGTGCTCGATACCACGGAGATGTCGTACGACGAGCTCGTCAGGGCGCGCCTGCGCACCATTGACGTCATGCGCGATCCGCAGGCCGGCATCCACGACCACTTCCCGCTTGTCATCGATCTGGCCGTCCGACGGCCACGATAGTCCGGCCGCTGCGATGACCGCCCTGAGCCTCTACACGGGATGGACGGACCCTTGATCACGTGCCACCGGGCCCTGCCAATGACTGGCGATGAATCACAAGGAGAACAGGATGAAAGAAGTTGTGAAGCTCATGAAGAACCTGAGGGTGCCTGCGGGCCGGAAGGTACGCCTCAAGAAATACGATCCAACGTGGACTGGCCCCGTGAAAGACGCCGCCAAGGGCAAAGCCATGCTGCAGGAGGGCGTCAAGCGCCTCGCGAAAGAGCAGGCGATGCTCTATGCCCAGGACACCTATGCGGTGCTGGCGATCTTTCAGGCGATGGACGCCGCCGGCAAGGATGGCGTCATCCGCCACGTGATGTCAGGGATCAACCCGCAGGGCTGCCAGGTGTATCCTTCAAGGGACCGTCGGCCGAGGAGCGCGACCACGACTATCTCTGGCGTTCGATGAAGGCGCTGCCCGAGCGCGGGCGGATCGGCATACACAATCGTTCGTACTACGAAGAAGTCCTGGTGGTGCGGGTGCACAAAGAAGTGCTCGCCTCGCAACAGCTGCCGGACAAGCTGAAAAAAGGCCAGGGAATCTGGAAGCGCCGGTTCAACGAAATCAACGAATTCGAGCGGTATCTCACCGACAACGGCACGGTGATCGTCAAGTTCTTCCTGAACGTGTCGAAGGAGGAGCAGCGGCGGCGTTTTCTCGCGCGCATCGATGAAGCGGACAAGAACTGGAAGTTCTCCATCGCCGACGCGAAGGAGCGCAGGCACTGGGACGAGTACATGCACGTCTATGAAGAGATGCTCGAACACACCAGCACCGAGCACGCGCCGTGGTACGTCGTGCCGGCCGACAACAAGTGGTTCACGCGGCTGGCGGTGGCGGCGGTTCTGTGGCAGACGATGGCCGATCTCGACCTGCGATTCCCGAGGGTGACCGAGCAGAAGAAGCAGGAGCTGCAGGAGGTGCGCCGGCTGCTGCTGGCCGAGGACGGCGCCAAACGCTGACGACGCACGGAGCGCGGCTGGTCCACCCGACGCTGAGGCCCCCGTTGGACATGAAAAACTGATGAAAGTATCATTAATTCATGCCATCGACCATGGTGCAGATCCGCAACGTCCCGCCCGAGTTCCACCGCCGTCTCAAGGCCCGGGCGGCCATGGAAGGCATGTCGATGTCCGAGTACATCCTGCGCGAGGTCGGCAAAGCACTCGAGCGCCCGACTCGTGCTGAAGTCCTGGAGCGATTGCGGACGCGGCCGGTCCGCCGGCTGAAGCGCAGCGCGGCAGACGTGATCAGGGCGGAACGCGACGCACGGTGATCGTCTCGACGCGTCCGCGTTGGTGGAGCTGATTCTCGACACGCCCAACGGTCAGCTCGTGTCCGACCGGATTGCCGATCCGGCCGAAGGTCTGCACGTCCCCCACCTGGCGGATATCGAAGTCGTCCAGGCGCTGGTCGCTACGTCCGCGAGGGCGACCTCGACGCGGATGCTGCAGACGTAGCGTTGGACGATCTGCGGGTGCTAGACCTGCAGCGACACGCGCATGAGCCGCTGCTGGATCGCGTGTGGGCACTGCGCAAGAATCTGACCGCATACGACGCGGTGTACGTGGCGCTCGCGGAGGTGCTGGACGGTGTCCTGCTGACGTGTGACCGCCGACTGTCACAGGCGCCCGGTATGGGTCGGCGCGTTGTCCTGATCGAGACCGCCCGCTGACAGACACCGCTCAACAGTCAGCGCGGCAGCAGACGCTCCACGAGCGGCTCGCCGAGCGTGACGCTGGCGCGATGCGCGTCGGCCAGCGCGGTCAGGTCCCGAACCACGTCGGGATTCGCGGCCGCGACGTTCCAGCGTTCGCCCGGATCGGTCCCGAGGTGGTACAGCTCCGGCATGTCGTGCACGACGCGCCCGGGGCCGCGTCCGTAGACGCCGCGCGTGATGAAGTGCGCTTTCCACGGCCCCTTCCTGAACGCGAACAGCTCCTGACTGCGCCAGAACGCGAACGTCTCGCGCGGGCTTCTTGCACCCTTGAGGAGGACGGCGGACAAATCGACCCCATCGAGCGTGCGATCGCCGCCGAGCGGCGTGCCCGTCAAGGAGGCGATCGTCGGCATCAGATCGAGCACGGCGCCGATCTCACCCACTGTCTGCGGCGTCACCCGGCCCGGGGCCCAGAAAATCGCCGGCACGCGCCAGCCGCCCTCGAACGTCCCGCCTTTGCCCTCTCGCAGCGGTCCCGCCGATCCGCCCTGCTCGTCATACAGGGTCCACGGTCCGTTGTCGCTCGTGAAGATGACGAGCGTCCGTCGATCCAGTCCGGACTTGCGCAACTCCGTGACGATTTCCCCCACACTCCAGTCGAGCTCTTCGACCACGTCGCCGTAGAGGCCGGCGGCACTGCGACCCGCGAACTCTCTCGAGCGGAACAGCGGCACGTGCGGCATCGCGTGCGCCACGTAGAGGAAGAAGGGCTTGTCGCGATGGGCCCGAATGTAGCGGACGGCTTCCTCGGTGTAGCGCTTCGTCAGGGTGTCCTGCTGCACCGGCTGCTCGACGACCTGGCCGTTCCGCAGCAGCGGCACGGTGTAGTTCTCGGAACGCGGTTGGCGGTTCGTATCGCGGCCGCCTTTGACACCCTCGGCAACGCCCATGTCGTTCGAGTATGGCAAGCCGAAGTGCAGGTCGAAGCCCTGGCGCCCGGGGAGAAACTCCGGGAGGTGTCCGAGATGCCACTTCCCGATGATGGCGGTGGCATACCCGCGGTCCTTGAGCATCTCTGCAATCGTCACCTCATCGTGCGGCAGGCCGGCTGCTGCCGACACGGTGAAGACTCCCGGCGAACTGCCCGGCCCGGTGTCCGGCGGCTCGCGCCGGTAGACACCGCTGCGCACCGGCTGGCGTCCGGTCAACAACGCCGCCCGGCTCGGCGAGCACACCGTCGCGCCCGCGTAGAAACTGGTCCACCGCTGTCCTTCCCCCGCCAGCCTGTCGAGGTGCGGAGTTCGGATCGTGGGATGCCCGTAGCTCCCGAGATCGCCGTAGCCGAGATCGTCCGCGAGAATGATGATGACGTTGAGCGGCGGAGTGACCTGCGCGTGGCCGAACGTGACTGCCGCGATGAGCATGGCAGCGGCGGTTACGACAGCGCGCAGACTGCGGCCCGGCATCGGGGGACGACCCAGCTCACAGGGACCAGCCATCGGACCTCCGCGGGAGCAGCATTGCCTCATTCGTCCGGCACGGGAAATTCAGGCGGCGGAGAAAATGCGGGACGGCGCTCGCGCCCGCGCAGTTTACCTCGTCGGCCGGCGAGAACCATCGCGGCCCGGCCTTCGTGACCCGCCTTTTTACAAACCACCCGGCTTTCACATAGCCTGTGCCTGTGCAGGTTCGCCGCCGTCGGTCATTGGTGGTCATGCTCTGGGCGAGCGTGTCTTCGATCGTTGCCGCGCAAACACTGCCGGGCGAAGAAGGCTTCGCGTCGGAAGCCGAATGGACGCGCGCCCCCTTTGAGATCAACCAGTGGGTGCGCGCGTTCGTGCAGGCCGGGGCCGGGTTCGAGAGCCTCGAGCGCGATCGGGCCGTCCGTGAGCTGCGGCAGTACCACGCGTTCATTGATGATTACCGCCGCGGCAACACCGAGGGCCTCAAGCAGCTGGCAGGCTGGGACAAGAAGCGCATTCAACGGGTCCTGGCCTCAGTCGAGACCACCAAAGACCCCATGCGGCCGTGGAGCGCCGTTCGCTTCAAGGCAGCCGTCATGATCCATACCGACCTGGCGCTGGATCTGCTGGAAGGTTCGGAGATTGAGACCGCCCTCCTGCACCTCGATGTCGCGAGCCAGCTGTTGAAGAAGGCTGGCCCGGACGGCCAGGACCATGTCGGCCGCTGGTACCAGGCTGTCGTCGGACGCATGCGCAGCCGGAACAGGCTGCAGGTCGCCGAACAATTCCTCGCATCCGGCCGCGATCGGTGGCCGCGCGACCCGATTGTGCTGTACGAGAGCGGGACACTCGAGGAGTTCTTCGCCGGTGACACGTCCTTGCCAACTGTCGTCAACGTGGCAGCTCCCAGGACGACGAGCTCGGCGGCGGCGATGACGTCCGCCCCGGCGACGGCACCGCTCCCGCGCGGCGCCGTCGACGCCCTCAAGCGGCATCGGCTCTCAGTGCTCAACCGGGCGGCAGGATGGCTTCAAGAGGCGCTCAAGCACGATCCGTTGAACGTGCAGGCTGTTCTCCATCTCGGCAGAGTGCAGATGCTCCGGAATCATCACGCGGAGGCTCTGGAGTTGCTGGGGCAGGCGTCTCGATCCAGCAATCTCGCCGTCGCGTATCTTGGCCTGCTGTTTACCGCCGCCCTGCACGAGCGGCAGGGCCGCCAGGACGACGCTCGACAGGCGTACGGCGACGCCATTGCGATCTATCCGCTCAACCAGGCGGCGTACATCGGACTGAGTGCGTTGCTCCAACGCACCGGGCGCGGCGATCAGTCCCGCGCGCTCCTGCGTGGCGTCGTGGATGCTGAGACCGGCAAGCCGGCGGGAACCCTGGTGGACCTATTTCCAGGAGCCATCGGCGGTTGTGCTCGCACGACTGGAAGCGCTTCGTCAGGAAGTACGGCAGTGAGGACCGCCGTCGCCGCCGGGCTCGCCGTTCTCTCCTTCACCGCCGCCGCGGCGCAGCAGACGTTTCGCGTCAGCGTCGACGCGGTGCGCGTCGATGTGCTGGTCCTCGACGGCAATCGCCCCGTCGGCGGACTCACCGCGGCGGACTTCGAGCTGTCGGATTCAGGCGTCGCGCAGCGCATCGACGCGATCACGTTCGAGGACGTCCCCCTCAGCGTGATGCTGGTGCTCGACGCCAGCGGCAGCGTGCGCGGCGCACCGCTCGAACATCTGAAACAGGCGGCAGCTGCCGTGACCGGCTTGCTGAAGCCCGGCGACCGTGCCGCGCTGTTGACGTTCGCTGAAGAAGTCGATCTGTCCTGCGACTGGACCGCCGACCGCGAACGACTGGAACGCGCGATCGCCGGCACCGAAGCAGCCGGCAGTACGGCACTCCACGACGCCTCGTTCGCCGCGCTGACGCTCAAGGATGCACAGGCCGGCCGCGCCCTGGTGCTCGTGTTCAGCGACGGTGACGACACCTTGAGCTGGTTGTCCGGCCAGACGGTCATGGAGGTCGCGCGGCGCAGTGACGCGGTGGTCTACGGCGTGGGACTGCGCACGGCGTCAGTCGCCACGCTCGGGTATCTGGTTGATTTCCGATCGGGTCTCCAGCCCGACATCCCGGCCGTGGTTCCTCCTCTCCTCCTCCAGCGGTTTCTTCCCGCGCTGGCCGAGGAGACGGGCGGGAAGTACCTGGAGGCCGAACGCAGCGATCGGTTGCGCGACGTATTTGTCCGGATCCTCACCGAGTTTCGCAGCCGCTACCTGCTCACCTACACACCGGCAGGCGTTGACGCGGGCGGCTGGCATCCGATTCAGGTGAAACTCAAGAACAAGAGAGGCAACGTCACCGCCCGCCGCGGTTATCTGCGGTGATTCTGCTCGAAGAGGTCCAATCGATTCTCACCGCAGGTCGAGCTCGCGCGAGTCGACGCCGCCGCGTGTCGAGGCGACCGTCAGCTTGATCGGGCCGGCCCCCTTCACCTGCCACTTCACGCTTCGCTGCTCGCCCGGCTTCAGCCAGTCGATCTCGATCGCCGCCCGCTGGCGCGGTTGACTGCCGGCTGGCTGGACCAGCTCCTGACCTTTTCCGAGCGTGATGGTGCAGCTGTCCGGACGCACCATTTTCACGCGTCGCGCGATCTCGAGCGACGTCGGCATCTTCCCTTCATTCGTCACGCTCAGCTCGACGTCGAACACCGCGTCGGTCGATCCGGACTTCTTTGCTGCCGCGGACAGGATCCGGACCTGCGGGAGTTGCTGCGCCAGATAGAGATTGAACATCGCCTCGTTGCGTGCCCAGGTTTCGAGCATGTCGGGCGGCGGGTTCTGCGAATAGAACTTCGGGTTGAAGCCGCCAATCTCGACTTTGCCGAGCGCCGGATGCTCGAAGGCCGCCCAGTCCTTGAAGTCTCCCTTGCCCGGGCGGTTCTCGTCGTTCCATCGCAGCACTTCCCACTCGTCGTACCGGCCGTCCTTGTCGTAGTCGACGAAACGACCGCCGTTCCAGATCTCGTTGCCGTACCAGACGGTGCCGTAGTACCGAGTAGCCGAAATCCGGCCCGTGGCCGAACAGCGGCTGCGGGCGCGCCGGCTCGCCGGTGATCGGATTTGCGCCGCCACGGGTGGCATACACGTGAAAGGTGTCCCCGGCCCACGGATATCCCGTAATCTCGAGCCCCTTGGCATCGAATTTCCGAATCAGCTCGAGGTCCGCGGCGAACATCGTCTCCTCACTCTTGCTGGTCGACGGCCCGCGCAGGATCATCGGCACGGCGGTATCGAGCGACTGCACGATCGCGACGTTCGGATGGGTCATCAGGAACATGAAGACGGCGCGCGTCTCCGGCTCCGACAGCGGATAGTCGCCGGCGCCGCCCTGTGTCTGGCCGCGCCCGGTGTCCTCTTTCATCGGGCGCCAGTTCTCCGGGTAATTCCGGTGCAGATCGAGGCCGCCGATACCGTCCTCGTTGTAGCGGCCGTCGCCGTCGCTGTCGACGCCCTCCGCATAGACCTCGTAGTCTCCTTCGTTGTCCCGCACGCGGCGCATCGCGCGACCCTTGGCATCTTTCGGGTCCTTGATGAAACTCCCTTTGCCCTTGCCGACGAATCTGCGCATCGAACGGATGAATCCGTCGTCGTCGAGATCCTCGCCGGCGTCCTCGTCCAGCAGTCCGTCGTCGTCGCTGTCGTGGGGACGGACGGTGCTGCGCAGGGTCTGCGCCGTCAGGTGATACAGCGTCGCGCCGTCGGGATTGTTCATCGGCCTGGCGTAGATGGTCTTGGAGTCGACGAGCTTCGTGATCTCGCCGTCGCGGCCGTAGCTGGTCAGGACGTGATTGACGAAATACAGCGTCGCCTCGATGCCGCTGATCTCGCCGGCGTGACGGCCGCCCTCGATGAACAACGCCGGACGATCGACGTGCTTCGCCTGCTTCTTGTTGGCGATGGTGATCTGCCAGATGTCGCGGCCTTCGAACGACTGCCCGACGGAATACAACTCGACGAGGTCCGGGTATCTGGCGGCCCAGCCCTTCAGCAGCCCGACGGTCTCGTCATAGGTATGGAAGTGGGCAAAGTCGATTTCACCGGCGGCCTTCGGTTTCATCTGGGGGTAATCGACGCGCAGGAACGCAGACGCGCCATCGCGCGCGCCGCTCACGCGGTGCATCGGCCGCGGCTTGGCTTTCCCCGCGCCGGTGGCGGAGTCCTGCGCGGAGACCACGACGAGCGCTGCGCTCGAACACATGGCGGCCAGCGTCATCCACAATCGCGATCGCGTCGTGACCATATTCATCCCGGACCTCCAACGACCTGCCCCCGCGGAGTGCGTAAGGATTATATGGGGCCACGATCTGTGTCCGAAGCGCGACAGCAGGCATGCGCTCGTCAGCGGCTCAATACGTCCGGCAGCGATTCCATGAACGCGCGGACCGCCGCGATCTGCCCGTTCTCCGAGATGAACTCGAACGCTGATGGACTGACCGAACGGGCCCGCGACGGTGCGCCGACGTTGGCCAGCATGACCGGCAGTTCGCCGATCAATCCGGCGAGCGCCGCCCACGCCGGCATGTCCAGCATCGCGATGACGTCGAGCGCATTGCGGCTCCGCCACGGCTCGCCTTCCTGCCAGTGTCTCGTCAGCTCCCGCCGCAGGACGTAGAGATCGAACTGGACCTCGCGGTCGGTGCACTGGAGAGTGGCGAGCGTGCCGAGCAGCCGCTCTGCCGCGAACATGGACACATTCCTGTGAAGAACGGCCCATCCGACCTGGAACACCGTCACCAGGTCCTGACCCGCCAGAAAGTCCTCGGGCAGCATCGTCGTGGGCACAGCGGCGGCGGGATCGGGCTGCGATCGCGGCAGCCACTGAGGCGGCCAGTTCTCCAGGCCGAGGTTGCAGGTCGCCGCGGCGGCTTCGAACGCCTCCTTCTGCGTCATCGAACGCGCCTGGACCGGGCATCCCGCCAGGAGCACGTTCGCCAGGAACCCGAGCTCCTGGCTCCGCAACGACGCGGAATCACGATCACCCGCGGACTGCATGTGATCCGTCAGACGCGGAAAGCGCATCGGAGCTTCGTCCGACTCGCTGAGCAGGGCGAGCGGCGGCTTCGGGCAGACGCCAGCCTCGTGGAGCACGCTCACGACGGCGGCAACTGCAGCGTCCTGCGCGCCAGACGTGATCGGATCGCTTGCCTCTCGTGCCGATCGAGACTCGAGATGCGGCGCCGATTCATCGCTCCACGCGGCATTCCGGAGATACGCGGCGAAGATCGGGCTGACTTGTGGCTGGCCCCCCTGTTCGAGCCGGAGTTGACGTGATGAGGCAAGAAACGCGGACGCCTGCGGCGGCGTCACGTAGCCCTGGTGCTCCCTGCGACTTTCCCGATCGATCCCCAAGTCGAACAGGCCCTGCTCGGAATCCATGAGCAGATCGTCAAGCCCGTCGACTTCCGGCTTCGAGTTGGACAGACGGCGGCAGCCCGCCATGACGCGATGGAAAGTGTCTGGCCGTTCCTCGCTCAGGGCAATCAATACGGCGATGACCGCGTCCCATGAATCAGTCCGCCTCGCCACGACGGTGTAGCCGCCGATCTCGCGATGCAGATCACGCTCGCGAGCAGGCGTGATCTCGATATCGTCGTCCCCTTCCGCCGAGGGCTCAAAGACCCCAGAGTCGAACACGGCGATTTGAGGCGCGAGTCCCGCTATCACCAGGTCGGCGTCGAGCTCGGCGAGCCGGTGGGCCGCGGCAACCACGCTGGAGTCGGCGAGCACTTCGAGCCAGATACAGAAACGCGAGGCGTCGAAGCGTTCCACCCCTGGCCGATCGATGCGCCACAGGTCGAGGTCGAAGACCGCGGACAGCTGCTCGGTCGTCGCCAGCGCCAGCAGCTCGCCGCAATCCTCGAGTCCAACGCGCTGAATCACTCCGTGAAGCAGCTGGGCTGGAAGTTGAGGGACCACGCGGGCGAGATGGGGCGTGTCGCAGATGCGTGCGAGCAGATCGCGGGGATTCCCGGCAGGCTGCCTGGCGGCGCCGTTACGGCGCTCGACCGCCGCGCGGGTCTTCGATGCAGGAGAGCCTGTGGCTCGTGGAGCACGGCGCCGACGGCGGCCGGTCTTGGGCATGGGCCGGCGATGATATCCACCAACGCGCCCCAGAAACAGTCTTGAACGGCGCTGCCGCGCGAAGGATAATAATGGTACCTTCCTGAACCTGCATCGCGCACAATATCCGACGCCGATTGCGGCGCTCACTTGTCCAAAACCACCGAAAAGCAGCCTGCTCAGCTCGTCCGCGGTCTGACGCTCACGGACACGACGGCTCTGGTCGTCGGCACGGTGATCGGCACCGGCGTCTTCCTCAAATCGGCCATCATGGCCCAGGATGCGGGAACGCCGCTGCTCGTGCTCGCGGCATGGGTGGCCGCCGGCCTCCTGTCGCTCGCAGGCGCGCTGACCTACGCGGAGCTCGGCGCGATGCTGCCGCACGCCGGCGGCGAGTACGTCTACCTGCGCCGGTCCGTACGGCGAGCTGTCGGCGTTTCTCTTCGGATGGATGCGCTTCGTCGTGGCCGGATCCGGGTCGATCGCAATCCTGGGAGTCGGCTTCGCCACGTTTCTTTCCGCCATCGTGCCGATGAACACGACCTGGGCCCACGCGACGTACAACTTCATGGGGCGCACCATGGAATGGCGATTCGGCCTCACGCAGGTCGTCGCGATCGCCGCGATCGCGTTCTTTGCCGTCGTCAACTGCCTCACCGTCGTCGTCGGCGGCCGGGTTCAGACGGCGCTGACGATCCTGAAGGTCGGCGGCATCGCGATGGTCGTGTTCGGCATCGCCTTTCTCTCGCCCACTGGCGACTGGGCGCACCTGGCGGCGCCGTCGAGCGGCGATCGCGGCGGCGCGGCCGCCTTCGGGCTGGCGATGCTGGCGGCGCTGTGGGCCTACGACGGGTGGAACAACATGCCGATGGCCGCGGGAGAGGTCAAGGATCCGGGCCGCAACGTGCCGCGTGCGCTCATCGGCGGAATGGTCGCCGTGATGGCGATCTACTGTGCGGCGAACCTGGCGTACTTCTACGCCCTGCCGTGGGTCGAGGTGCTGACTTCGAACTCGACGGCCCACCGCGACGCGCTGCCGATCGCGACGAAAGCGGCGCAGACCGCGTTCGGCGACGGCGGCGGCAAGCTGATGTCGATCGCATTCGTCCTGTCGGCGTTGGGCGCCTTGAACGGCTCGACACTGACCGGCGCGCGCGTGCCGTTTGCCATGGCGCGGGATGGCCTCTTCCCCGCCCGGGCGGGAGTCCTCGATCAGCGGACGCGGGTACCCGTTGCGGCCGTTTTGATGCAGGCCGGCTGGGCGTCAGTGCTCGCGGCGTCGGGCACCTACGATCAGTTGACCGACTACGTGGTCTTTGCGTCCTGGATCTTCTACGGCCTGGTCACATCCGCGGTCTTCGTCCTGAGATTCCGGGCACCTGAACTTCCCCGGCCTTACAGGACGTTCGGGTATCCCGTGGTGCCGCTGGTCTTCGTCCTCGTTGCGGCCTGGCTCGTGGTCAACACGCTCATCAACCGTCCGGTCGAGTCGGTCTCGGGCCTGGTGCTCATCGCGGTTGGGATGCCTGTCTATTGGTACTTCCATCGGGCGAAGCGATTGGCGACCGCTCGCACGCCTGGCGCCCCAGTCTGATCGTTCTTTGCAAACGGGCTTCGGCACGCGCCCGACGACTGCTGATCGAAGTCCGGGACATCGGGCTCGACTGGGGATAGCATGCCGCTAATGAATACAGCAGCGATCGTCCTTTCCGCTTTGCTCGTCCAGGCAGTGACCCAGACGCCTGCGGCTCCGCAAGGCGCCGCGCCGCCGGCGCAGCAACCCGGGCCGCGCCCGGTACCGCCGGCGCGCGATCCGCGCACACCAGGCTTCGTCGCCGCGACCGAACTGCCCGATGGCGCCGTTCCGCCAGCGGACAAGGACGGCAACTTCATCATGGGTCCCACGCACGAGCCCGCCCCGGAAATGACCGTGCAGGATGGCGTGCCGCGCGGGACGGTCCACACCTTCACGATGAATTCGGCCGACAGCAGGCTGTACCCCGGCATCGCGCGTGAGCCTGGCACCTTCGGGACACCGGATCCCACGGACCCTGCCAAGCTGGTCGTCACGACAAGTCATCCAGCTCCGTACACGCGCCGGGTCGCGGTCTACGTCCCGGCGCAGTATGTTCCCGGCACCGAGGTGCCCTTCATCGTCGGCGCCGACGGCCCCGATCAGCTGCTGTTCACGGCGCTCGATTCGCTGATCGCGCAGAAGCGCGTGCCGATGATGGTGGCGATTTCCATCGGCAATGGCAGCGGCGATGCGCAAGGGAGCCAGCGCGGGCTGGAATACGACACCATGTCGGGCAAGTACTCGGACTTCGTCGAGACCGAGGTGCTGCCGCTCGTCGAGAAGCAGTACGGCGTCATACTCACGAAAAACCCGGACGGGCGGGCGACGATGGGCTGCAGTTCAGGCGCGGCGGCGGCGCTGAGCATGGCGTGGTATCACCCGGAGCGCTACCACCGGGTGCTGTCGTACTCCGGCACCTACGTGAACCAGCAGTGGCCGCCGAGCGCCGAGACGCCGCATGGCGCCTGGGAATACCATGAACGCCTGATCCCGAACAGCCCGGTCAAGCCGATCCGGATCTGGCTGCAGGTCGGAGACAGAGATCTGCTGAACCCCAACATCATGCGCGACGACATGCACGACTGGGTGCTCGCCAACCAGCACATGGCCAGGGTGCTCGCCGCGAAAAGCTACAAGTATCAGTTCGTCTTCAACCGCAATGCCGGGCACTGCGACCGCGCAGTGAAGCAGCAGACGCTGCCGGCCGCGCTGGAGTGGCTGTGGAAAGGTTACGCGCCCGCCGCAAAGGGCGCTCAGCCCGCCAGGTAACTCCGGACCTGCACGATCACCAGCCAGCCCGCGAAGTAGCCATAGAACGCCGTCGCGAACCACAACATGCCCAGCCGCACACCGCGCACGCGCAGCGCCGGCGGCAGGCCCCGGCGATTGAGCTGAATCAGCAGGATCGAATACACGAACATCACCATGCCGTTGAGGCAGGCGGCGATCACCAGCAGCAGCAGCGGCTGGTTGACGCCCGACAGCAGGATGATCGAGCCGGCGGCGATCGTGCTCCACACCACGATGAAGTAGATGCGGCTTTCCGTCCATCGTTGATTGTTCGTCAGGTACACCGTCTTGAGGACGTCGGCGACGATCCGCGAGATGTAGTCGATGACGCCGAGCGCCACCAGCACCAGCGAGACGGCGCCGAAGACCCAGAAGAACGTCCCGAACCAGGGCGCGACGGCCGCTTTGAGGGCCTGCCCCTCGGCAAGGATGAATCCGAGGTTGGCCCCTTCGGAGATTTTCTGTCCGTAGACGGTCGAATAGGCCAGCACCGAGAACACGGCGATCGAGAAGATGCAGATGAACCAGAACGACACGAGCTGTTCCTTGTTGGCCACGACCCACCAGCCCTGGAACCGCCGCAGATTCTCCGGGTCCTGCCGCAGCATCGAGCCGGTGGCCGGCGCGGCGACTTCTTCGCCGGTGATCGGCGACACGATGCGCGGGATGTAGGCGCCCATGCCGAACCCTTTGTCGCGGATCCAGTTGCTCTGCGCCAGGTTGTTGACGCCGCCGGCCCCGGCAAACACCAGTCCGCTCAGGACCAGCGAAACGGGCAGGATGTTCGTGTCCGGCAGCCGTCCGATCTCGGTGACCATCGACGACAGCTCGGTCCAGGCCGACGCGCGGATCGCCATGACGATCGCGAGCACCAGGAAGACGAGCGTGAGGCCGACCTTGAAGAACTGCGCCCGCTCGAGCGTTTGATAGACGACGGGAGAGACGGTCAAGGCAATGCCCGCGGCGACGAGGACACCGCACGTGATGAGCGGGACGTCGCCGCCGCCCATCAGGAACGTCAGGATGGTCACACCGCTCGTGGCCCAGCCCGGCCACATGTTCGGCACGATCGTGAACAGGCAGAACAACACGCCCCACGGCTTCCAGAACCGCACGAAGCCGGCGACGGCCGTCTCCCCGGTCGCCAGCGTGTACCGTTCGATCTCCATGTTGAGGTAATACTGCACGGTGACGCCGAGCACCGCCGCCCACAGGAAGCCGAGCCCCACCGTGGAGGCCATGTAGGGCCAGATGATGTACTCACCCGACCCCACGCCGAGGCCCGCGAGGATGACGCTCGGACCGAGGACTTTGCTGAGCGGCAGCGGCTCGGGCATGTCCTTGTACGGCATCGGCGGCAGGTTGCCGTTCGGGGCAGGATCGAAGTACTCGACTGGCGCAGCGGGCTGGACGTCGGACGCTCTCATCCCGAGATACTACTCACAATCGGGGCAATCTTCTTCTTTCACAAGGAGGACGGGAGGATCATTGGGCGCGGAATCGGTGATCCGTGATCGGCGATCGGTGATCGAATGGGGACTCGGGGACTGGGGACTCGGGATCGGGGTGGTGGGCGGGTCACTTCGATGGCCGCCGGCATTTCCGTTGTGTTTCTGTGCGTCACTGATCCGGGGATCGATTCCGGAATCGGGGATCGGACCCGGAACGCGCGATCACGACAACAAGATCGGAAAGCCGGCGGCCATCGAAGTCGACCCGCCCACCACCCCGAGTCCCGAGTCCCCAGCCCCGAGTCCCGATTCCGATCACCCGATCACCCGATCACCGATCACCGATCACCGACTTCCGCACCCCGTGATCCTCCCGTCCTCCCGTCCTCCCTGTGAAAAAAGACCTCCCTGGCGCGCGCGCGGGCTCCCTAGACCGGTTCACCGGCGCGCCTCTCGGGGCCATCGTCCTCAGCCAGAATGGCCACCGGCACCTCGCGTCGATAGGCGCGCAGCGCCGGCGTTGCGGCCGTGATCCAGGCCGTCGCGAGCAGGCATCCAAAACCGCCGGTGATCACCGAGGCCACCGGGCCGAACTGGTTGGCGACCAGGCCGGCTTCGAGCTCTCCGAGCTGCGGCCCACCCATGAAGAAGACCATGTTGACGCCGAGCATGCGGCCTCGCAGCCGATCCGGCGTCTCGAGCTGGCGAATCAGATTGCGGAACACCGTGCTCACGGTGTCAGCGGCTCCAGTCAGCGCGAGGCAGAGGAAGGTCAGCCAGAACACGCGCGAGGCGCCGAACGCGATCGTGGCGAGGCCGTAGATCGCAATGCTCGCGATGAGCACCCGGCCGCGGCGCTCGATCACGTCGACCGCCCGCACCATCACGGCGCTGGCGAGCAGCGCGCCGGCGGCGGGTGCCGCATACAGCCAGCCGTAGCCGCGGGCGCCGACGTGGAGGATGTCCTGGGCAAAGATGGGCAGCAATGCTGTCGCCGACGAAAAGAACGTCGCGAAGAAATCCATCAACATCGTCGACCGGATGAGCGGCTGGCGAAACACGAAGCGCAGCCCCTCCAGCGCCGCGGCCACGGTGAAGTCGCCGCGTCCGGCGGTGTCGCCGCCGCGGGATCCGGCCGGCCGCATCATCAGCAGTGCGCCGATGACGACGAGAAATGACAGAGCGTTGAGCGCGTAGACCCACCAGATCCCGGCGGTGGCGATGACGAGGCCGCCGAGCGCCGGACCGAGTACCGGCTGCGGTCTGCAGCATGATGCTGTTCAGGCTGATGGCGTTGGGCAGGTCCTCTCGCGGCACGAGATTCGGCGTGAGCGCCTGCCGCGCGGGGACGTCGAACGCGCCGGCGGCGGAACTGACTGCGGTCAGCAGATAGATCGGCCACACGACCGAGAGCCCGCGCACCGTCAGAATCGCGAGGATCGCGGCGAGCACCGCCATCGCCGACTGCGTGATCAGCATCACCTTCCGCCGGTCGAACGCGTCCGCGGCGACGCCGCTCACCAGCGAGCAGATGATGATGGGGACGACCCGCACGAGGCCGACGATGCCGAGGGCAAGGGCGCGGCGGTCATCGGGGACGAGGATCGACACGTGCCACAGGACCGCTGCCGACTGCATCAGGCTGCCGGAGAACGAAATCAACAGGCCGATCCACAGAAGGCGGAAGTTGCGGTGGCGCAGGGCGGCGAACATGCACTCCTATGCTAACCAGACGACGTCGATCCCGGATCACCGATCACCGATCACCGATCACGATTAAGATCAGTACGATGTCCACGCTCGATCTGGTGGTGCTGCACGAGCACCCCGAATGGCAGAAGCCGCTGTTCGAGGCGTTGACGCGCCGCGGCGTCGCGTTCGCGCCGTTCGATCTCACCCGTGCCGCGTTCAGCAACGACGAGGCGCCCCGTGCGCGGCTCTATTTCAACCAGGCCAGTCCCAGCGCGTATCTGCGCGGGCACACGCGGGCCGTGCCGCTCGCGCTTGCCTACATGCGATCGCTCGAGCTCCTGGGCGCCCGCGTACTCAACGGCGCCGACGTCTTCGCGCTGGAGTTGAGCAAGAGCGCTCAGGCCACGCTGCTGCGGACGCTCGGCATCGACACTCCGCGCTCGATCACCTTCAACGACGTTCGTGCGCTCGATCGATTTGCCGGCGACATCCGATGGCCCGCCGTGCTCAAGCCGGACCAGGGCGGCAGCGGCGCGCGCATCCAGGTCGTCGAATCGCTCGCGGAGGTCGAGGCGATCTTCACGCGCGATCCCTCGATCTGGCTGCCCGACAACCTGTTCCTGCTGCAGGAGTATCTGCCGCACGACCCCGACCAGGGCATCGTGCGGCTGGAGTTCCTGGGCGGCGAGCTCCTCTACGCCATGCGCGTGAAGACGCACGGCCGCTTCAACCTGTGTCCCTCGCCGGTCTGCAATCCCGATGACGGCGAGTCGGCGTGCGAAGTGCCGAGCGAGCCGGCCGCCGCCGCGCCGGCCGTCGAGTTCGCACCCTTTCCGGACGTACCCGCCGATGCCGTTCGCGTCGCCAAAGAGATCGTGCGGGCGGCCAGGCTCGATGTCGGCGGCATCGAGTATCTGGAAACCCCTGATGGCCGGCGCGTGTTCTACGACATCAACGCCAACTCGAACCTCCGGCCGTCGGTGGCCGCCGCGTTCGGCTTCGATCCGTTCGAGCGCGTGGTCGATTACCTGGTGGCGCAGCTGCAGCGCTGAGGTACAGTTCGCTCCGGCTCACACGGTCCCGATCGTCGGTCCCGCGGCCCTTCAAGTTTTTCCGGTCCATTCTCGCTGTTCAAGATGGAGGCCCAATGGCTCAAAGGAAGCGGGGCTGGATCTCATCCGTGCTCGCTGTCGCGGCGGCGTGTGTCCTGTGGCCGGCAGCCGGACTCGCGCAGGGTGTCACCGGAGCGCTCATCGGCACGGTTCGGAGTGCGGATGGCGGGGTAATTTCAGGGGCAACGGCGCGCCTCGAATCGCCCGCGCTGATTGGCGGACCACGGAGCGTCACGACGAACGACCGGGGACACCTCCGTTTTGTCAGCCTGCCGCCTGGCCTGTACACCCTCGAGATCGCGATGGCCGGATTCGCAACCTACCGCGGCGAACGCATCGAAGTGGGCGCCGGTGAAACAGTCGAGAGAACGGTCCGGTTGCCCCTGGCGGGGTTCGCCGCATCCATCGTCGTGGAGGGAGCAGGCACGCGGATCGAGGCTCGCAACGCGGGATTCGGCACGCGCTTCGGCGCCGACGACCTCAGGAGGATTCCGACGCGCCGCGCGAGCATGTTCGACCCCATCCGCACCGCTCCGGGTATCTCTCCCACGTCGCCCTCGAGCGCGACCGTGAGCACGATCTCCGCGTTTGGTTCGGGTACCAACGAAAACATTTTCCTCATCGATGGCACGAACTTCACGTGTTCCTGCAACGGGATCGCGCGGTCGGAGCCCGGCATCGATTTCATCGAAGAAGTCCACGTGCAGTCGGTGGGGGCGTCAGCCGAGTTCGGCAACGTCCAGGGAGCCGTCATCAACGTCGTCACCGCCCAGGGAAGCGACCGCTTTCTCGTTGGCAGTTCGTACTATGGCCAGTGGTCGGGCCTGACGAGTCAACCGGTTCGAATCCCGATCACCCCTGGTCAAGGAGAGAGCGGATACGAGCGCGCCAGATACCGTGACTTCACGGCGAGCGCCGGCGGCCCCGCCTTGCGTAACCGGCTGTGGTTCTTCGCGGGACATCATCGTCTTCGGGACTACGACAGTCAGCCGGGCACCGATCCGCGATTCCCGAGGACGAACCAGCAGGACAAGGTCATCGGAAAGTTGACCTGGAAGCCCGCCTCCGATTGGCACGTCGTCTCGAGCCTGTACTACGAGCACTGGGTCGTGCCCGAACAACCAACGGCGGCCAAGCCGTTCGCCGCGACGTCGCGGCGAAGCGCTTCCGTTCCGGCGTGGACCTTTGGCCATCTGACGCATACATGGACTGCCAATACGGTATGGGACGTGCGTGTGGGACGATTCGCCTACAACCAACGAGACGACCCGAGCAGCGGCGATCCCTCAATTCCAGGCCGGACTGACAACGCAAGGGGGACCTCGAGCGGCGCGCCCTCAACGCTTGGCGGACCCACGATCGCCAGAACCACCGGCAAAGCGACCATCACCCATTACCGGCCGGCGTTGATGGGGGGCGATCATCAATGGAAGGCGGGTGTCCAGGTCGAAAAGGGGGACCACCACTCGATCAGCTTTCTCCCAGGTGGCCGGCGATTTCTTGATGTCAACGGCGAACCATCAGAGGTTGTCACGAGCCCGCCCTCGCACATCGGCGCGTATTTCGTGACCGCGGCCGCGTTCGCGAGCGACGCCTTCACGATTGGCGATCGAATGACGATCAATGCGGGCATTCGCTTCGACCATCACCGCGCCGGCAGCCAGGACCTGCCCGCAATCGACGCCAGCGGAGGTGAGACCGACGTGATCATCCGCGGCCTGGGCACGCTGTATACATGGAACCTGTGGTCACCACGGCTCGGATGGATCCTGAAACTCTCCGCTGATTCGCGCTCGATGCTCCGCGCGAGCTACGGGCGGTTCAGCCAGGGGGTGCTGACCGGCGAGATCCAGCCTTTCCACCCGGGTGCGATGCCGACGACGACGACCGCGTTTTCCACGGCGACCGGTGATTATTCGGGTCCCTCGCGCACGGTCGATCCCATGACCAACGTGGCATTCGACCCCTCGACGCGCGCGCCGTACACCAATGAGCTCTCCGTCTCAGTCGATCGCCAGGTTAGCGACCACGTCGCCGTTACCGTTGCCTACGTGCGAAAGGACGGCCGCGACTTTATCGGGTGGACCGACATCGGCGGCCGATATGTCGAGCAGTTGAGGGTGCTGCCGGATGGCCGGTCGCTGACGGTGTTTGCGCTCGACAACCTGGCGGACGACCGGCGCTTTCTGCTGACGAATCCGTCGGGTTACGAATTGACCTACAACGGACTCGTGACGGTCGTCGAGAAACGGCGATCCGGTATCTGGCAGGCGTTCGGCTCGTACACCTGGTCGCGCGCGTCCGGCCTGCAGCCGTCGAGCGGAACGAACGCCGCCGGCGCGCAGGTGAGTACGGTCGCTCCCCCACCGGCGCCGAACGGTCTCACATTCGGACGCGATCCCAACGATCTGACCAACGCCCGCGGCAGGCTGCCGAACGATCGGCCGCACGTCTTCCGGATGATGGGCAGCATCGACCTGCCGCGTACGCAGATCACGATCGCCGGCAACTTTCAGCATTTCAGCGGCAAGCCGTGGGCGGATTCCACATTGGTGGAAACGCCGCAAAACCGCCAGCAACGGGTGTTGCTGGAGCCGCGCGGCTCTCGCCGGCTGTCCTCGCAATCGCTGCTCGACCTGCGGATCTCCAGACCCTTCACCGTCGCCGGGCTCGGCCGGGTGGATTTGCTGGCAGACGTCCTGAACCTGCTCAACGACACGGCGGAGGAGGCCCTGCAGACAGACGTTCGATTCAACTCGAATTTCGGCCGGCCGATCACCTTCATAGATCCGCGCCGTCTGATGATCGGCGTGCGAGTCAACCTGGGCCGCTGACATGCAGGGATTCGTCGGAGACTTGAGACTCGCTGCCCGTCGCCTGGCGGCTACGCCGCTGTTCAGCATTTTCGCCGTCATGTCGCTGGCGGTCGGCGTCGGGCTCACGACTGCGGTCTACTCCATCGTCGATTCCATCTTCCTGCGAGACACGGGAATCCGCGATCCCGATCGCCTTCTATTCGTCGTGACGCCCTACGACGGCCGAATGTTGAAAGGGTTCATCTCCGTCCCCGAGTTTCACCATCTGCGCCTCACTCAGACTTCGTTTCGCGACATCTCCGCGTCGACAACGTTCCATCCTCCCGTCGTGCTTCCGTCAGGGACCGAGCTGCTGCAGACAGAAGCGGTCGTCGGGAATTACTTTTCGACCGTCGGAATTGATGCAGCGATTGGCAGGACCATCCAGACGGAGGACGATGAGGAACGTGCGAGGGTTGTCGTCCTGAGCCACTCGCTGTGGCGTTCGCGCTTCGGCGCGGATCGGGGGATCGTCGGACGCACGATCCGCATATCCGGCGAGCCATTCGAGATTATTGGCGTCGTGGCGGCGCCCTTCGAAGGGGCGAGCGGTGGAGTGCCCGGCACAAGGGTCTGGATTCCCCTGGGCGTGTCGGTTACTGCCCCTCGCGAAGACCATTTGCTCGTGTTCGGACGCCTCGCTTTGACGCGAACGACAGACACGGCGTCCGCGGAGCTTGGCGCGATCGCGGCTAATCTGGACGGCATAATGCCGTTGAGCCCGGCGCGGCCGATGGAACGACGCTGGAAAGCGAAGTCGATCACGGCGATCACGCAGGACGACACGCTCGTCCGCCGAGCCGGCCTGACGATCGTCTCGCTGGTGGTCCTCGTTCTGGCCGTCGCCTGCACGAACCTGGCGAATCTGGTGCTCGCGCGTGGCACGACGAGGCAGTCGGAGATTGCCGTCCGCCGGGCGCTCGGCGCATCGCGCTGGCGGCTCGTGCGGGAACAATCGGCCGAAAGTCTCATTATTGCGATCGCCGGCGCCGCGGCTGCGGCGCTCGTGTTTCAGTACCTGCGCGCACTGTTCGATGTCGAGCTGAACGTTCCGCTCCCGATGGGAGGGCACTGGACGCTGGCGATTCAGCCCGTACTCAACGTCGCGACGTTGGGTATTGCCGTATCAGCGCTGATGACATCGTTGGTTGTCTTCGGCATCGAGCCCGCCGTGCAGCTCACCCGGGCGAGCGACATAAGGGGACTGCTGGCTGCGAGCACGGGCGGTGCGGCGAACCCGAGGAAGCGCCGCCAGCGAATGCTGCTGCGCTGGCAGATCGCCGTCGCCGCCGGATTCTTCATCATCGCGACGATGTTCGTGAAGTACACGATCGAGGAGGCGCGGCACGACTCAGGCATCGCGATTGGTCAGCTTGGTGTAGCCGTCGTCGACATCCACGCGCAGCAGTGGGGCGCCCCGCGCATGCGGCGCACGGTCGAGCGCGTCGTCGAAATAGCGAAACAGGATCCCGCCGTGGAGGCGGTGTCCATCTCGAGCGGAATGCCCTATGGAGTGCCCACGCAGAACGGCGTGACACTCGCCCTTCCAGGGGTATCCCTCGATGATCCGAGCGGCGGCTACAAAGTCACCGCGATTCGGGCCACACCATCCATCTTCCGGGTCCTCGGTGTGCCAATCGTGCGCGGCCGCGGTTTCAATGAGCTTGACCTGGTTGCCGCTGCTCCGGTGGTCGTCTTGAGCGACTTCGCGGCACGTCGCGTCTTTCGAACGGCTGATGCTGTCGGACAACCGGTGCGCGTCCAGCGTCAGCACTCGGCTGCGATTACGGCGACGGTGATTGGGCTTGCCCGCGACACCGACGTCGGGCAAATGCTCGGCGAGCCACGTGGTCTCGTCTATCTGCCGTGGACGTCGTCTGATGATCCGTTTCTGACAATTGGCGTGCGTTCGACGGCCGGCGCGTCCGCAGCCGTGCGCACGCTGCGGAAAGCGCTGCGTAACGCAGATCCGGACCTCGCCGTTGACGCCATCGGAACAGGCCGCACCATGCTTGCGGGTCCGTACGTATTCTTGCGGGCGGCGGGTATGGCTGCCCTCGCGCTGGGAATGGTGACACTACTGCTCGCCATGGTGGGCCTCTTCGGGATCCAATCCCACATCGTTGCGAACCGAACCCGTGAGATCGGCGTCAGGATGTCGCTCGGAGCCACGGCGTCAGAGATCAAGATGATGGTGCTGAAAGAGGGCTGTCGGCCGGTCTTCGAAGGGCTGGCCATTGGCCTTTTCATGGGGTTCGCCGGCCGGGCAATCGTCCGCTCCTACCTCGACGCCGAGGTGAGCATCGTGGATGCGTGGATGCTGCTAGTCGTGCCGATACCACTGGTGATGGCAGCGCTCTGCGCGTGTTATCTGCCGGCGAGCCGCGCGTCAGCGCTGCAGCCGAGTGCCGCGCTCCGTCACATCTGACCCCGCAAGATCACCGTGTCAGCGCTGAAAGCTGTTGAGGACGACCGTAATCGCCGCCGATTG
>CAWAXG010000026.1:0-15603 GCA_963785755.1 uncultured Acidobacteriota bacterium
TACTGCAGTGGATAGAAGAGCAGGTGCCGCTCCCGCTCGACGATCGGCTTCACGTGCTTCCGGCTCGCCGACGTCCAGCACCCGAACGTGGCGGCGACGCGATCCTGAAGGATCAGACGCTCGGCCGCGCTGGCGAACGTGGACCAGTTCGACCCTCCGTCGCGGACGACCGCCTCCACGGGTCTGCCCAGGACACCGCCCGACCGGTTCACTTCCTCGATAGCGACCAGCGTGGCGTCCACCACGGCCCGTTCGCTTATCGCCATCGTGCCCGTGAGCGAGTGGAGCACGCCCACACGAATCGGATCGCGGGCTGCTCCCCGCCGCACCCATGTGAGCGCGAGCGCGCCCAGGGCCAGGACGAGAGCGAGGAGCGCAAGACGCGTCAGTCGTTTCATGCTCTATGCGTACATTTGCCGGAGCATCTCGGCCGTCGTCTCGTCGATCTGCTCCGCCCGCCGGACCTCTTCGAAGCGCGCGAGCAGATCATCGACGCGCAGGCGTCGCTTTTCGGCATCGCGGAAGTCGTGTATCACACGGCCACGGTGCATCATCACGACCCGGTCGCCGAGCTGCGTCACCTGCGTCATCGAGTGGGTCACGGCAAGGGTGGTCAGCTTGTCGCGCGAGACGATTTCCTGGCTCAGGCGAATCACCTGATCAGCGCTCTTCGGATCGAGGGCGGCCGTGTGCTCGTCGAGCAGCAGGAGCTTCGGTTTCACCCATGACGCCATCAGCAGCGTGAGTGCCTGACGCTGGCCTCCAGACAGGCTGCCGATCGGATTATCGAGGCGATCCTCCAGACCCATGTTGAGCCAGCGGACGCGATCGCGCAGCTCGCCGCGCATCCGGCCTGTCAGCGCCCATCCGAGGCCGCGCCCCCGACCCCGCCGCGTCGCCAGAACGAGGTTCTCGGCGATCGTCATCGAAGGCGCGGTGCCGCTGAAGGGGTTCTGGAAAACGCGTCCGACGAGGCTCGCCCGCCGGTGCTCGGGCCACGCCGTGACGTCCACGCCATCGATGCGGATGGTCCCCGCATCCACGGGGAACGTCCCGGCGATCGCATTGAGCAGCGTCGACTTGCCGGACCCGTTCGTGCCCACGACGATGACGAACGACCCCTCTTCGACGGAAACGTCGATGCCCTGGAGCGCGCGCAGCTCGTTTGCAGTCGCGGCGTTGAACGTTTTGAAAATCTGTCGGATGTCGAGCATCGTCCCGGAGTCAGGCCCGGGCGCCTGATGGCTTTGCACGCCGCACCCCCGCGACCCTCGACACGATCGTCGGGAGGACGAGAGCGACGAATACGAAGACCGCGGTGATCAGCTTGAGGTCGTTCGGGTTGAGACCGCCGCGCAGCGCGATCGCGACGAGCAGTCGGAAGAGCACCGATCCCATCACCGCGCCCGTGATGATGAACCCGAGTTGCCGCGTCCCCACCAGCGCCTCTCCGATGATGACGCTGGCGAGTCCCCACACCACCATCCCAATGCCCATCTGCACGTCGGCGAAGCCCTGATACTGCGCGAGCAGCGCGCCGGCCAGCGCCACCATGGCATTCGACAGCGCCAGGCCAAGGATGATCATCGTGTTCACGTTGACGCCCAGCGCGCGGATCATCTGCGCATTGTCGCCGGCAGCCTGCATCGTCGTACCCAGATGCGTGCGGAAGAAAACGAAGAGGATCGCCGCGGCCAGCGTGGCAGCAAGCAGCGCGAGGACGAGCACCGAGACGTCGCGCGTGCTGACCTCCCAACCAGCCAGGTTGAGGCGAGCGGCGCCAAGGGCGGTCGCCCCAGCACTTTCCGCCATCGTCGCGAGCGTCCGCTCCGAGAGCAGCGGCACGTTGCTCCGGCCCATGACGTGCAGGTTGACTGAATAGAGCGCCGTCATCACCAGGATGCCAGCGAGCAGCTTGTTGATGCCGAAGCGTGTGTGGATCACTCCCGTAGTGGCTCCGGCGACCGCCCCTGCTGCGCAGGCGATCGCCGTGGCGAGCACGGGGTGCACCTGTGCGACCAGGAGCGTGGCGGCCACCGCGGCGCCCAGCGTGATGGAACCGTCCGCGGTGATGTCGGGGAACTCGAACACTCGGAAGCTCACGAACACGCCGAGAGCGAGGAGCGAGAGGATCGCTCCGATCGTGAACGCGCCGATCAGCAGGGACATGTCAGCTCATCTCCCAGACGCCGGGACCGGCCCAGCACGCGCCCCGGATGAATTCGCTCTGCCCGATCCCCACCACCTCTCTGGTGTCGTTGAGGAGGTGCAGGACGCCGAGCAGGCTCTCCGTCTCGAAGAGGTTGACGACGGTTTCCTTGAGATCGATGCGGCCACGCTTCAGCGGACCGAAGGAGAACGCCGCTGCATGAAAATGTCCGAAGAGATCGGGCGATTTGCCGAGCGGCCGCAGTTGCGGCTGCTGGCTCCGCGAAACGATGCCGACGGCGAGCGTCAGGCTCCGTGCGAAAGCGCGCTCGGTCGTAAATGTCAGTCGCGATCTGACCTCTGGGAACGCGAAGAGACTCGCCTCGCCCGGGTGCGCGGGCGATTGCCGCAGCGCGGCCCCCACCAGAGCCGCCGCTTCACCAACGATCACGACGGCGGCCGTCTCCGCCCCCGACATCTCGAGACAACTCGTGGCGAGACCGCCGAGCGTGATGGCGCGCGACGACCCGGCGTCGAAGCGGACCAGTCGGGCGAAGGATCCGTCGCCGGCCAGGCAATAAAGGACTTGCAGCTTCGACGCGTGATCGTCCGATCCGACCAGGTAGTCCGGAACGTTGGTCCCGTCGGCAGGCTGATACACGGCGGCGTGACCGACAGCGACGAATTCCCCGAAGCGGTCGCGGCAATCGGAAAAGCCGTCACCGATGGCGCCGATCCCCAATGCGAACCCCGAGTCTCGCAGCTGAACGCTCGAGCAATGCTCTTCGCGAAAGGCGCTCGCTGCGAGTGGTGCGTCGGTGCCGATGACGCGGCAACGCACCTCGGCGCCGGGCGCCAGGTCGAAGATATGGAAGACAGCCCCCGCGCGCTCGAAACGGGTGCCGTCGACCGGACCGGCTTCGAGCTCAGACGTCCCCTCGCCCGCCTCGATGAGCGTGTTGGCCAGCCCCGTCATCTCCAGCACCGTCCTCACCTGCGGCGACGGGCGGATGATGGCAAGCGAACCGTCGATGCGCTGGAGCTGTTTGTAACACCTCATCAGGACGGTAATGCCGGCCGAGCTCATGAAGTTGACGTCCGAGAGGTCCAGCCGAATGCGATCGTGCCCCTCGCGCATCGTCTCCGCGAGGCTGTTCTGCAGGTGATCCGCCCAATACCCATCGAGCCTTCCGCGGATTCGCAGCTCGAGGGCGCCGGAAGTCTGGATTCGTGTGATTTCCATGAGTCGCCGGTGTCGTTTCTGGGTCTCTATTTCGCCGGTCCGCGTACCAAACCGTCGGCCGGCCGGGCGCCGATCACGCGCTGGGCGCGCGCCAGAACCGACGCGGGAATGCGCAACGCGATGAGTAGAGCGAGCGGACGTCCGGCGGCCTTGCGGTTCGGCTGGTTCGCTGATCTGTCGTGGATCCCCGTCTCGTCGACAAGGATCGTCGCCATGTTGCGGGCCTCCTCCGGCACGCGCCACGGCTCTTTCAGTCCCTTCAACGCGAGCGTATTGAGAATGATCCGCCTGGGCACTTCGTCCAGGACGTCGCGGATTGGAATCGTGGCCGGATCGGTCCCGCGCAAGAGGCTCGCGGCGAGGGCCCCGGCGAGACGTCCGACCTCGACGAAATCGAGGCCCACATCGAGGAACGTCCCGCGATCAGGCTTCCCCGGCGTGATGGTGAACACCGGGATGCCGGCGTGCCGCGCTGTCTCAACCGTGGTGGGGATGGTGGACATCATTACGTTGTCGCCGGGAATCCAGAACGCCTGCGCCCCACGTGCGATGACGGAATTGACGGCCTCGACCACTGCGGACGTGCTGTCAACGTTCGCCTCGAGCAGCGTGATTCCCAACGTGCGACACGTCTCGCGCGCCGCCATCACGAACGCGCGCGAGTTCGCCTCCGCCGGATTCCATGCCGTGCCCACGATCCTGAGGCCGGGCAGAGACTCCTTTACGAGCCGGAACACGTCGTTGACTGGCAGGAACGTGCTCTGGCCCACCATGTGCTTCGGGTGCTTCATGGGATCGGCGCGGTCGAGGCCGATCCCGGCGACAAAGGGATCCGCCACGATGCCGAAGACGTGACGCACGCGCCCTTCCCGGTTGGCGTTGGCGACGGCCTGCATCGACGGCGTACTCGACGTCAGGACGAGGTCGTAATCGCCGTTCACGATCTGACTGGCAATGGCGTTGCCGACCGCCATGTCTGCCTCGGCGTTGAATCGCTGTATCGACGCCGCGGCACCATCCGCGAACTCGTGCTCGGCCAGTCCCTGGATCATGCCTGTGATTCCGTCATCGAGGACGGGACTGGAAGCGTGCTGCAGGATGGCGATCTTGACGACCGACCTGGGGGCCGAGGTCCGGCGGCCGAGGTCAGAAAAAAGCAGGACGGCGGACGTCAGGAGGATCAGAGTGATGCCGAGCGCAAGACGCTTGAATGCAAACCACATGTGGCGGCTCGTGGCCCGATTCTGATGCCCTCCATCAACGATGTCAATTTGCTCTGGAGGGACGGCACTCTCGAACGGATGAGATCGCGTTTCCTAGAGCGGGACGAGCACGTGGCGTGGGACGGACAACACTGCTTCTCGTGGGCCACTCGCGAATCTCGTGCTCGTCACGGTCCGGGCGGCCGTCGCTGTCCGATCAGCCCCGGTTGTGCTCCTGCAGGAACTCCTGGTACTCGCGCTTCAGGTCCCGTTCGAGGACGACCCGCCGAATCTCGAGCCCGTCGTGCTCGTCGCTGAGCCGGGCGTCTTCCTGCCCGTACGTCGCGTGAGATTCGAGTCGTGGTCGAGTTCGCGTTCACGGCTCGCGCCCGCGTAGAACGCCTGTGAGGGCTCGTCGTCGCGGTCCATGGAGTGCGAGCCGAGCACGTCGCGGCCCTCCCGCGTCAGCGTCAGGCCGCGCTCGGCGTCGCCCAGGTTCACCGCCTCGACGAGGCCCTTGTGGTTCAGACGATGGAGCGAGACTCTATCTCTTGGATGAGGGGGGACGGCATCTCGACCATCCCGACGTCCGCGGTCCAGATGAACGCGTACCGCCGGTGTCCCTTGGTGCGGCTTGAGGAGCAGCTCCGCATCTGGCCCTCTCGGTTTGTACAGGAGCATGGACCCCTGCGTCCGGTGGTCGAGCGAGTGCTGCGGGAGTTCTTGAAGTGCGGCCTCGTCGAACATGGCTTCGCACGGCTTTGGTGCGCCGAGTGCCGCAAGAAGCGTGCTCGTGGCATTCTCCTGCCGGGGCCGCAGCTTCTGCCCCTCGTGTGAGAAGAAGAAACAGCTCCCGTAGGCTGAGTGGTTGCACGAGGAACTGCTCCTGCCCGTGGCGCACCGTCACGTGGTGCTCACCATCCCGCGCCTGTTGCGCCCGCTGTTCCGGCGCCGGCGGGAACTGCTCGGCGAGCTCGCTCGTGCAGGCGCCGAGGCCGTCATGGAGCTGGTCCGTCGGGCGAGCGGCGAAAGCGACGCGCGGCCTGGGATCGTGGTCTCGATCGCAAGCGCGGGAGACCTCCTGCAGTGGCATCCGCATCTGCACCTCATCACCACAGACGGTGGCCGCGCCAAAGACGGCTCGTGGCACACGGTGGCGGAGTGGGACGCCGGGCAGCTGATGCGGCGGTTCCGCGAGCTGCGGCTTTGGCTCGTGTCGCCACCGCCGCCGGCGACAACGCGCCGTCGGAGCAGGTGGAATGGCAGTGGAGTTCGAACCGCACGAAGAGGACGCCTAGCCTGCATTTCTCACCTAGCAGCCGGGAAAAAGGTATGCTGCGCCAGCAATGAAAGCCCCTCGAAAAGGCGCACTGGTGGCCCTGCGAGACCGGCGCGAGGAAGTGATCGAGCTTCTGTGCGACCACTCTGCGCGCGACAACCTCGATGTCGACGCCTTCGAACAGCGCATCGATCGGGCGCATCGAGCGGGAGACATCGCCGAGCTCGATGCGGTGCTCGCCGACCTTTCGCCGGCCACCGGCGAGGTACCCTCGACCGCGCTCGCCGTGCCGTCGCGACGCATGGCGGTTTCTGCGCGCGCGGATCATCCCAAGAGCGGATATGCGCTGGCGGTCCTCGGTGGCACCGAACGCAATGGCGTCTGGCGCGTGCCGCGCACGTTGCGCGGGTTGACCTGCATGGGCGGCACGACGCTCGATTTCCGCGAGGCAATTTTGGCTCCCGGCGCGACCGAGGTGCAGGTCTTCGGCGTGATGGGTGGCTGTCACATCCTGGTGCCCTCGGACCTGCAGGTCGAATGCCACGGCGCCGCCATCATGAGTGGCTTTGCCAGCCTCGAACGCAGCGCGCCCGAGCCCGATCCCGAGGCACCGCCCTTGCGCATTCGCGGCTTCGTCATCATGGGCGGCGTCGACGTCGAGACGCGCCTGCCCGGGGAGAGCGAAAAAGAGGCGCGCAAGCGGCGACGGCGCGAACGTCGGCAGCGCCGCCGGCAAAGACATTTACCAGCGTAGGTACCCGGACCCACCCCGTTGTATGGAATGGATCGGCAAGAGCGTCATCTGGCTGGTCATGGCGTGCGCCGTGGTCGGGGCCATTGCGGCGGTACGCGATGAAGAGAGCGAGCTCGGCAAGGAGTTTCTGTCCGGTCTGCATGCGATCGGCGTCATCTTCATTCCCGTCGCCGGCGTCATGGCGGCGATTCCCATCCTGTCCGAAGTCGTCGTGTTCTTGCTCGGCGGGCCGTTTGCCGTCATCGAATCGGATCCGAGCATTGCCGCGACTTCTGTCATTGCCGTCGACATGGGCGGCTATCAGCTGGCCGCCAAGCTGGCAGCCAGCAAAGAAGACTGGATCGCTGCGATGTTCGTCGGCTACCTGTCGGGAGCCACCATCGTGTTTTCGATTCCGGTCGGGTTGGCTATGCTCGACAAGAAGGATCACCCTTATTTTGCCCTCGGCATCATGTCGGGGATTCTCGGCATCCCCTTCGGCGTGCTGACGTCGATTGCGGTCAGCGCTGCCATCGGTCTACCAGTGCGCCCCGATGTCGCGACCACCGGCGCGTCGACCTATTACCTGCAATGGCAGCTTGCCGACGTGCTCGCCAACCTCTTACCGGTTGCGTTGTTCGTGGGCGCGGTCGCGCTCGGCCTGCGGTTTCTACCCGCTCTCATGATCCGCGTCTTCATGCTGTTCGGGCGCGGCGTCGGCGCGTTCACCAAAATCGTTCTCACGTTGTGCGTGGTCGAGTCACTTCACCAAAGCATTTTCGTCGCTGTTCGGTTCCTGGCCCCTCGATCCGATCATTGCCGACCAGGCCGATCCGTTTCGCGCGCTCGAGGTGGCCGGCTACATTGGCATCATGCTGTGCGGCGCGTTCCCCATGATTTTTCTCATCCGCCGCCATCTTGCACGGCCGATCGGCAGTCTGGGCAAAAGGGTGGGCCTGTCACCGGTCGGCGCCAGCGGCCTTCTGGCCACGGTCAGCAACATTCTCGCCTTGTTTCGCATTCTTCGCGACATGCCGCCCGAAGACAAAGTGGTCAACATCGCGTTCGCCGTTTCGGCCGCCTTCTTGTTCGGCGACCACCTGGCGTTCACCGCCACCTTCCAACCGAATCTGATCGTCGCCGTCATGACCGGGAAAATCGTCGCCGGGGTGGTCGGCTTTGCCATCGCGCGCTGGATCGCGGTCCCGCGTGCGCGCGCGCTCGCCGCGGCTGCCCTATGAGCTCGGTCAGGACATTCCTCGCCGGCTTCGACTTCGGCACCACGACCTCGGCTTGCGTGCTGGCCTCGGCGCAGGTCCTGCGCAACGCGGTCAACGGGCGCATGGAATTCTCGGACTACCGGGTCGAGTACGCGCCGGACGCGGTGTTCACGCCGCTCGCCGCCGCCGGGGCCATCGATCTCGGAGTGCTCGAAAGCATTCTCGCCGCCTGGCTCGGCGAATTTCGCGGCCGCGCAGGGCACGACCTGTTTGGCGGTGCGATCGTCACCGGTTTGACCGCGAGGCGGGAAAATGCGGGGCAGATTTCCGCCCTTCTCCGCAAACACGTCGGCAATGTCATTGTCGCCACCGTCGAAGATCCCCGGCTCGAGTCCCGCCTGAGCTTTGCCGGCAGCGCCTACGCGTTGTCTGTCGAGCACCCGGACCGCGTATTTGTGAACTTCGACATCGGCGGCGGTACGACCAATATCGCCTACGGCCGGTGCGGGGAGGTGATCGATACCGCGAGCTTGTACGTCGGCGCTCGCCACGCAGAATTCCGTCCCGGCACGTTTGCACTCGTGCGCGCTTCGGAATGGGGCCAAAAGCTGGGCGCCGACCCCGACCGCATCGTGGCATCGGCGATCCGAGGGCTCGAAGATCTGGTGCTGAACGGCACCCTGCCGGCCGAGTTCACACAGTCGCCGTTCCTGTTACCCTTTGCGCCCGCGGATTTCGTGTTGACGTTTTCCGGCGGCGTCGGCGAGCTCGTCTACGACCTGGCCGACAACCCGCGCCCCCTGCCGCGCACGCTGTTCGGCGACCTCGGCGGCGAGCTGGCGCAGGCCATCCTCGCTTCGCCGATCTTGCGGCGAAACGTGCGCGAGTTCTTGCCCGTCAACCGGGGGCGCGCCACGGTGGTCGGGCTCGCCATTCACAACCAGGAGCTATCGGGCGCGTCGGTTTTTGTCGGCAGCGAGGTGCGTCTGCCGCTCGGGCAGCTGGCGGTCGTCGGCCGACTGGACGAGAATTCGAGCGCGGAAGAGATTTCACGCGTGCTGGCGAACGCGCGTTCGCTGACCCAGGGCGCCGCCGTCTGGCTCGACGTACAAGACGAGTCGCTGCAAGACCTGCGTGCGTTTTGTGCGCGCATTGCGCGGGCCCTCGGTGAACTGCGAGCACCTATGGTTTTTTTGATCAAACCCAACATTGGCAAGACGCTGGGCAACCTTTTGACGCGCTGGGGAAAAGACAGCCATCGCATCCTGGTCCTCGATGAAGTGGACCGGCGCGACAGTCACTTTCTCCACGTCGGCGCGCCGTCAAAAGGGGTGATTCCCATCGCGTTTTATGGGATGGGATAAGCACTTTGCGCGCCCTCAAAGACATTTCACTACCGAGCGGACGGGACGAGGCGGTCTATGCCGAGACGTTTCTCGGTCAGCGTGTTTCGTTCGCCGGGCTGAAAAAACTGCTCGCCGCGGCCGATTATGCCAAGGCCGGCGATCGCAACGCCGGCTTGTCGGCGCGCAGCGAATTCGAACGCGAAGCAGCGCGCATGCTGCTGTCCCAGCTGACGCTGCAGCATCTCTATGATCGACCGCTGCTCGACGGGCGCGGCGAAATAGATGCCGTGATGCGCGTGAATTACGACATCGATGCGGCGGCGTTCGCGCGCATTGCGGACTGGACGGTCGGGACGCTGAAGGATTTCTTGCTGGCTGCGCCTGTAGAAGAGGTGTCCGGCATTGGCGCCGCGCTGACCGGCGTCATGGCGGCCGCGGTGGCCAAGCTCATGGATGCCCACGAGCTCATTTTTGCGGCCCGAAAATTTCACAAGGTGACGCGCGCGCGTTCGACGCTGGGGTTGCCAGGGACGCTGTCGTCACGTTTGCAGCCCAACCACCCGACCGACGATCTGCGCTCGTTGACGTTGCTCATTTATAGCGGGTTCTCCCTGGCCGGCGGCGATGCGCTCATCGGCGTCAATCCGGCCGTCGACAGCAAGGACAACGTTGCCAACATGCTGGTGCACATGGACACCGTGCGGCGCCAAACCGGTGCGCCGACACAAATCTGCGTGCTCGCGCACGTCAAAACCCAGCTCGCCTGTCTGCAAGCCGGCGCGCCGGTCGAAGTCATGTTTCAGAGTCTGGCCGGCACCGAGAGCACCAACCTCACCGAGTTCGACATTTCGGTCGATCTCCTGGATCGCGCCTATCGAACCATGAAGGAGACCGGCCCCCTGGCCGGCACAGCGCAGCAATTCATGTATTTCGAGACCGGGCAGGGCAGCGAGTTCACCTACGGCAAGCACGAAGGCACCGACATGACCACGCTCGAGGCGCTGACCTACGGTCTGGCGCGTCGCTATGACCCGTTCATGGTCAACAACGTGACCGGCTTCATCGGACCGGAGACGCACGAAAACGACTTCGAGATGCTGTATGCCAACCTGCAGGATCATTTCATGGGCAAGCTGCTCGGCTTGCCCATGGGCATGGCACCCTGCTACACGCTGCACGCCGACATCGGCCTGGAAGGGCAGCAAGTAGCGACCGAGCTTCTCACCACGGCCGGCGCCAACTACTACATGGACGTGTATCTCAATACCGATCGGATGCTGGCCTACTTCGACACCAGCGCGCACGACAGCCAGACGTTGCGCGAGCTGCACGGCCGCACGCCGGCGCCGGAGTTCACGGACTGGGCGCTCGAGCGCGGTATTCTTGCGCGCGACTCCAGCGGTCGCGTTGCGCGCGGCAAGCGCTGGGGCGATCCAGAACAATTTGCCGCCAGCAAAGCCAGCTTTGCCGAGCTCAAACGGGCGACGCCGGCGCTGTACCGGCTTCGAAAACGCCGGCCCGCGGCCGTCTGACCGGGTCACCCGTACGTTGCGCCTCCATCAGGCGTTTGCGCGCGAAGCCACCCGTGCGGTGTTGAACGTGGAATGGATTCAGGGCCTGGCGGAGTTTCGATGCGTCAGGACGCGCGCCGGCGAGCTGCGCGAACACCTCAGTCACCCTGCCCTCGGCGCGACGATCGATGCCGAATCGTTGCGCGAGATTCGCGCTGAAGACACCGACATCCAGATCGTCGTCACCGATGGCCTCAGCGCCGAGGCCATACACGCCAACCTGGGTGACCTGCTGCCGGTCCTGCGCGAAGGCATCGCCACCCATGGCTACCGCGAGGGCATGCCGATCGTGTGTCGCTACGGACGCGTGAAACTGGCGGAGCCGCTGGCAGAAGCGCTGCGCACCCGGCTCTTGCTCCTGCTGGTCGGCGAACGTCCAGGCGGTGATGCGGCTTCGGCGCGCAGTCTATCCTGCTACTTCGTGTATCAGCTGCTCGGCAAAGACGAACGACGTGCCGCGGCCGCGTTTTCTGGCAACCCGGGCATCCGTTTCGAGTACACAGTCCTGTCCAACATCTACAGTGGGGGTGGATTGCCGCCGCTCGAGGCTGGCAGTGTCATCCTCGAAAAGGCGGCGCAGATTCTGTCCCACGGTGCCGCGGGCAATCGACTGACGGCGCTGCTGAAAGAAGACGCCGGCTAGTCGAATCTTCTCGCCCTCGTAGTAGTCGACCGCGGCGCCGGTCGTAAACAGGTGGCGGATCCACGGCGCGTCGGCGATGGTCGAGCCGGGCGGCATGGCGCGGGTTCCGATTTTGCCCGAATCGGGACAGCCGACGATTTCGACTGGCAGGAGGGTCGAGACGCAGAGATAACGCAACGGTCTAATGTTTCCTTCTTCTATGAGGCTACCCGGCGTCAAGCCCCCTCTGATCTCCCAGCTTCGGACAGGCTCCCGCCGGAGCGGGCTCCTCATGTGCCAAAGGATACGTCCGCAAGAACGGGTCGTGGTCCGTCTTCCTGGACTTCAACCCGGCTGTAGTGTCTGGGCGTGATGATGGTCAGGTTGGGCCGGTCGGAGAAGGCGATCGTGCGGGGTTGAGTCCGAAATCGCCACCCTTGAAGAGCACGAGCTGCGTTCCATGACTCGCCGGATGCGACACATCGCCGCCACGGTGATCGCAGCGCTCGCCATGATGACCGCACAAGTGCTGCGGGCGCAAACGCCGATGAAACCCACGCCCGACTATCGAACCTCGCCGGCTTCCGGCATCACCTGCAGCAGGACCGCGGGACTTACCGCGAGCTCGCCGGTGAACGGTCGGCTGTGCGCCGCGATCAGGACGATCGCCATGCCGACGCTCGTGGCGAAGATGGTCAGGATGATGCGGCACGTGACGGGGTTGTCGCTGTGAATCAGCGCGACCGTCAGCAACGTGAGTGCCGCCTGCACGAGCAGCACCATCCATTTCACCCAGTTGACCGAGGATGCGCTCAAGATGATGCGCTGCCGGCGCGCGTCGAGGGCCGACTGGAGGGCATCGATCACCCCTCGCTGCGCGGCCGCCTGTCCGTTGTCGCTCGGCGCGATCGCCAGCGCCAGCCGCAAGGCCTCAGCCAGCGGCGCAGGGGCGAGGCTCAGGGTCGCGCTGTGCCTTCCCATCGCCGGCCATTCCTCAGTGACGGTGTGCTGGATGTGAGTCCTGATCAACTCTCTGAGACGCGCGTCGGTCTCGCCAGGGAGCCCGGCTCCGAGCAGGACCACTGCGCGCAGCGCACTGGCTTCCCGGTTGACCGCCGTGTGCGCGCGGTCGCCATCGTTCCACGCCTGCGCGGCCAGGAATCCGACGAGCAACGCAAAGACGATCGCGAGCGGTGGCAGCATCCCCGGCGACACCGCCTTGAAGGCGCGGGCGCGCTCGCCGAGCGAGAGTTTCGTGACGACGATGTACAGCACGGCGGTCGCGAGGTAGATCGCCGAGAGGATGGTGATGGCCATCCAGACGACCGGGAGCGCGAGAAGCCAGTCACTCATACTGCGTGCCTCAGACGGAGGTAGACCTGTCCGCCGATGTCCGAGTGGTCATGGCACCTGCGAACGCCCTGTGCGCAAGAGCCACTCGACACCTCTCAACGCCGGTGGATACCTCCTCCGCCTAAACCAGCCGTCATCCGCAGGGCGGCGCGATCACTCCGGTGCTGACAGCCGGCGCCGCACCGCCAGCAGGTCGTCTTTGAGAAAGTAGCCGCACGCGCCCGCCTGTCGCGCGGCGGCCCTCCAACGCTCATCGTCGTACTCGGTGACGATGAGGATCCGCGCCTTCGGCCAGGCGGCCCGAATCCGCCGGGTCGCCTCGATCCCGCCCAGCCGTTCCATGTGCAAATCCATCAGCGTCCAGTCGGGCTGCTCCACCGCATACGCCGCCACCGCCTGTTCACCGTCGGTGCACTCGACAATCGCGTCCGCCAGGTCTGACAAGATCTGTGTCAACAACCGACACATGTGCGGGTGGTCTTCGACAATCATCAGCTTCATCGGTCACACTTTCAGGGAGCTGGCACCTGCTGCGGTCCGACCACAGCGGCCAGCGTCAGCGTGGTGCCGGCGACCTTCACGATCGTGACATCCTTCTCCGGCATGTGTGCGAGCGGACCGAAGCTGATGTCGCATGGTCAGATGAGGAACTGCTCCTCCATCCACAGCATCCCCGGGGCGTTCGTCTTGGTGACGATCGGGCCGTCGATGACGATCTGCTTTGGGATCGGGAGGCCGGTCTTCGGCCCTCGCGCAGCGGCGACGCCGGCGACGATGGCGCCGCCGTGGATGCGGCAGGAGGAATTGCGGACCGTGGCGTGCATGCGGCCGTCGACCACCGCCTGGATGGCCTGCGGCATCGCGTCCACGCCGCCAATCAGGATCTCGGTACGCCCGTGCGCGTTCATGACGTTGGCCGCGGCGAGCGCCATGTCGTCGTTGTGGAAGAACGCGGCATCGATCTTCGAGAACGTGGTGAGGTACGTCTCCCAGAGTTGCGCCGTTTTCGCGACGTCCCAATCCGCCGAATCAGTCGCCAGGACCTCGACGCCGGGAAACCTGTCGATGACCGATTGGAATCCGCGCGCACGCCCTTGCGCGCCGGTATGCCCGAGCGCGCCCTGCGTCATGATCATCGTGCCCTCGCCGCCGATCGCGTCCACGAGCGCCTGGGTGACCGCGGCGCCCATGAACTCGTTGTCGGGAGCAAGAAACGTCAAGACGTCGATCTGATCGAGCGGCGCGATCAGCGTGTCCATGTCAATCACGGGGATACCGGCCGCAATCATCCTGACGACGGGCTCGGTGATCGTGTTGATGTCCACCGCCTGAATGGCGACGAAGTCCCACTTGTCGGATGCGATCTCTTCGACTAACGCCAGCTGTTTCGTGGCCGACAGCTCGGGATCGAACCAGGTGACGTCGACGTTGAACAGCCGGCCCCAGTACTCGGCGGCCGCTTTCCCTTGCGCGCACCAGCTGACCTGCAAGCCGATGTTCGAGAACGCGGCGCGCAGCCGCCTGCGCGAGCGGCTCGCACTGGCGCCCTGCTGCGCGCCGGCGAGGAGGTTGACGCCTCCGAAGGCCGCGATGCCGGTCGCCGCTGCGGCCAGGTGGAATAAATCGCGTCTGCCGGGCTGAAAGCGAAACTCTGGATGCATTGCGTCCTCAATTTCTGACTCCGGACTCCGGGCTCCGGGTCTAGTGTGTGCTCACCCTGTGCAGCACGATTGTGCTCACCGGGCTGCCGTCCGGAAAGGTCGCGGTTTCGATCATCAGGCCGCGGTCGACCAGCTCGAATCGGAGGTGCAACTGGACCGTTGCGCCGTTGTTGAAGCACTGGATGATGAGCGAGTTCGACTGCATTACAGTTCGACTGACGACCGTGCCGTCATCGAAGCTGGCAAAGCCGCGATCCGTGCTGTCGCACAGATGAAGCAGGGTGTCGCGGGCCGCGAGCGCGTACGTGCCGTCGGTGCGCAGGATGAGACTGCGCCGCGCGTCGCCGCCGTCGGAGGGGTCCACGCCCATCCAATACCCTTGAAAATCGGCGTGGCCCCGGGACTGCGCCGACGCCTGGTCCGACCTGGCCGACATGCCTGCCATGAGAATGACTCCGAGAACACTGGCGGTGACGAGTGCGGTTCGCATACCTTGGCCTCCTGCATGATGGTAGAGCGATACGCTATCGCTGGGAGGACGCGGGTGACGGCGCCCACAGCACCGCGTGCAGCGCGTTCGTCTTCTTGTCGATCGTATGGCCGGCGAACAACTCGTTCGAGCTCGCCACGTTCACTGTCTCGAACCGCCCCAGCGAGGGCATCTCGACCATCCCGACGTCCGCGGTCCAGATGAACGCGTGCCGCCGGTGTCCCTTGGTGCCGCTCTCGCCGATGATTGCGCCAGTCTCAGTGACGAAATCGCCCCTGCTGTTTATTCCGCCGAGGGTTCCCAGGTCGATCAGGCCAGCGTCTTCTGTCCACGCGATCGCGTGATCGTCGCCGCTCGGGGTCTTGCTGTAGCCGGTGACCAGCCCCGATGAGTTGAGGTGAGAGGCCCAGCTGAGCGGCGCGGTCGGTCATCGTGGAGTCTACGGCTCGAAAGCCCTCCAGGCTCTCCGTACCCTCTCCATCAAGCGGCCGAACCGCGGCTCACTCCGAAGGCTCGCGAGAAACGGCTCGTACTTCGACAGCCATGGCGCGTTGATGAACCCGAATTCGACGGCGCGCTCGATGAAGTCAATCGCCCCATCAGCCTCATTCACCAGCGCGAAGCAATCGGCAGCCCACCAGGCGAAGATCTCATCCCATTGCGCCGCGGCGCGCAGCTCGGGCGTCATGATACGCAGCAGCTCGTCGCGCTCACCACGGAGCGCGGAGGCCATGG
>CAWAXG010000027.1:0-9695 GCA_963785755.1 uncultured Acidobacteriota bacterium
ATTGTCACACGCTGACGTCACGGCAACGGCCGTGGGAGCTTCACCGAGCCGCTTGCTCACACGGGGTCGATGGCGTCCACGTCTCCGAGCCTGACGGCGCGATAGTCCGGCGAGAAGCACAGGCCGTTCGGCTTCCGGATCTCGTCGGTGGGCTTCGTGAGCCGGCCGCCCTTGGCGCCGATGTGGTACACGCAGGAGAGTCGATTGAATCGACATACTGTTCAACCGATGTCAGCCATCACTGGCACACCGCGACTACGCTTCCAGCAGCCCGGGCGTGGCTCCGGGTCGCCGGCCAGCGCGCCGATCTATTTCGCCGGCACGAGTCGCTTCAGATCTTCGAACCAGTTCTCAACGACGAGGATAGTCGGCGCGGACGATTGGTCAAGTGCGACGTGCTTGATCATCAGGAAGCGGCGTCCGTCGCGCGAGATGTCAAACGTGCGGCCAAATGCTTCTCCGTAGCCGAAATAATACCGTCCGGCGCCGAACAGCTTCGCAGGCGTTTCGGCAGCCCGGCCGGATCCACGTTCAATCGCGACCCGCATCACCGCGCCGGTGAGATCGCGGTAGAACACTTCCCTGCTGTCTGGACCCCAGAGCGGTTGAAAGCCGCCACCGGCGGAGACCTGCGAGGGCCCGCCGTTCGCGTCGCCGAACGGCCGCACCCAGATCTCGGCGCGTCCCGAGTCGTTGGACTGATACGCGAGCCACCGGCCGTCGGGCGACACCTCGCCGTTCTGTTCGCTGGAGGACGTTTTCACCAGCGGTTCGATACGATGGTCTTGTCCGAGTGCCAGCCGGCTGATCTCGAAGGCCTGCGGTTCGCCGTCACGAAAAATCAGCCAGGTGCCATCTGGCGACACACTGGTTGGAGCCTTGTCGGCAGTCGACGTATTTCTGGTCAGCTGTTCCGGAACTCCGGTCCCGTCGCTGGCCTGCGAAAATATGTTCCTCGATTCCGTGCGGGCCGAAGAGAACAGCAGCCGTCTGCCATCCTGGGTCCATACCGGAAATCGATCCGGTGATGGGTCGAACGTGAATCGCGTGAGCGTGCGGCGCGCAAATTCCCAGATCCAGATGTCGCGCTCCTGATCCCGCACGTCGATCGCCACGCGCAGGCCATCGGGCGAGATCCTCAGGTACTGATACGCGCGGACTGGCGCCTGGATCGGCTCTTCCCGGCCCTCACGATCGATCCATGTCAGCGCCCGCGCCGGTTCCTGAAGGCCGCCCCGTACGTAGACCAAGGTGCCGTCCGACGCGACATCGAAATCGGCTGCGCCGTCCGGCCTCGTGACCAGCTCCGACACGACCGGAACCGGCGCGCCGGAAACCTCGAGCCGTTTCAGATCAAAGGCCACTGCGCGAAGCGAACCGGCCGCGGCGTAGACCAGGTGGCCACTCGGCAGGTATCGAGGCGCGCTGCCGCCACGGAGGAGGATCTTCTGCGCGCCGGTCTCGAGATCGAGCACCGCGATGGCCGCGTTGTTGATACCGCCCGCCGCGGTAATTGTGAACAGCACCGCCTGGCCGCCTGGCAGAAACGCCGGCCACGCGTGGTCTTCCTCGCCGTTCTCGCGGTTGGGGCGCGTCAACACGGTCGTCGCGCCACCGTTTTCGGAGATCTGTTCGAGACCGGTCGAGGCCGCCTCGGTCGCGAAGATGATGGTGCCGTTCCCGCCCCACGTGGCACCGAGCAGGGCCCGGGCGCCGAGGTTCAGCAGATTCTGGACGGCGCCGCCGTTGATCGCGGCCTTCCGCAAGACGAACTCGCCAACGAAACCGACCCATTGCCCGTCGGGTTTGATGAAGACGTTGCTGGGAAAATCCGCTCCCCCCAGCGGCACGGAATCGAGCTGGTCGAGAGCGCGGACGAATAACTGCCTGCCGTCGTTGCCAACGTAGACGACGTGGGCACCATCCGGCGAGATCGCGATGTCACGGCCGGCCACGAACAATGCGGAGGGCCCCGACGCCGCGATCGCCAGACGGGTCACGCGGCGAGGGGTTGGACGCGTCTGAAGCCATACCGTCGCGCCGCCGGCGACTGCGGCCACGAACATCGCGGCAACACCCGCGGCGCTCACACCGCGTCGCCGCGCCGGTGCCATCGCCTTCGCGGCGTCGACGACCGGCACCGCGATTTGCGGCTCGTTCATGAGGAAGGTCGCGGTCGAGATGTCGGCAATCCGCCGCTGACGATCTTTCTCGAGACACCGCTGGACGAGCAGGCGGAGAGACGGCGGCGCCGCGGGCCCGAGCAGACTCCAATCAGGATCCGCGCCGAGCACCGCCGCAACCGTGTCGGACACGTTGTCCTTCCCGAACGCGGCCTTCCCGGTCAGCATCTCGAACAGCACGCACCCGAACGCCCAGATGTCCGAGCGTTTATCGACGGGCCGTCCGCGCGCCTGCTCGGGACTCATGTACACCGCCGTGCCGAGGATCACACCCGCCTCGGTCATGGCCGCGGCGGTGACCGTCGGCGAGAGAATCACGTCCCGTGCGCCACCGGCCGGCTCCGTTCCTTTGGCCAGGCCAAAGTCGAGCACCTTCACCGTGCCGTCCGGGCGCATCTTGATGTTCGCCGGCTTCAGATCGCGATGGATGATGCCGCGCTCGTGCGCGGCTTCGAGCGCCTCGGCAATCTGCTTCGCGATTGGCACCGCCTCATCGACCGGAATGGGTCCGCGCGCGAGGCGCTGTGCCAGATCCTCGCCGTCGACGAGCTCCATCACGAGGGCTTTGACGCCGCCGACGTCCTCCAGACCGTGGATGGCGGCGATGTGCGGATGGTTCAGCGAGGCGAGGACTTCCGCTTCGCGTTGGAAGCGCGCCAGCCGGTCGGGATCGGCCGCAACTGACGGCGGCAGGGTCTTGATGGCGACCTGACGTTTCAGCTTCGTGTCGGTCGCCCGATAGACCTGCCCCATCCCGCCTTCGCCGATCTGCGCCGTGATTTCGTAGACGCCGAGCCGTGTGCCGGGGGGCAGGGACAAATCGTCCTGGATTATACGAGCGGGGTCCTGAGCCGGACATGGAATTAGTCCGGAGTTCGCCGATCATTGACGCGGCAGGGTCAGCCGAGGCCTGATGATCGGGGCCGCGTCGGGGGGGCGGCCGGGTGAGCTTGATAGAATTACGAGTGCAGCCAGCGCGTCGAGGGTACTCCTCGGGAGCTGCATCTATCGAGGTCCCCATGAAGAAGCTCGCCGCCGTCCTCGCCGCAGTTGTCCTGCTCGCAGGGGCTCCACCCGCGGCGCAGCGCCCGGACGGTCCGGACATTCGACTCATCCTCCTCGTCGCGGTCGATCAGTTTCGCTACGACTACGTGACGCGGTTTCGAACGGAGTACACGGGCGGCATCAAACGGCTCCTGGCCGACGGCGCCGTCTTCACGGACGCCAATCTCGAGCACTATCCCACGGTGACCGCGATCGGCCACGCCACCATGCTCTCCGGCGCCACGCCATCGGTCAGCGGCATCATCGGCAACGACTGGTTCGATCGGGAGTCCGGCGCGACCGTGACGAGTGTGTCGGATCATGGCGTGAAGCCCATCGGGTCATCCAAGGAGGCGGCGTCGCCCCACCGACTTCTGGTGAGCACGATTGGCGACGAATTGAAGATGGCCTCCCGGGCAGCAAAGGGTGCCGCCCAAGCGCCTCGCGTGTTCGGCGTGTCGTTGAAGGATCGATCGGCAATCCTGCCAGTCGGCCGCGGTGCAGATGCCGCCTATTGGTGGGACACGACGAGCGGGAACTTCGTGACGAGCACGTATTATCTGGCTGAGGCCCCTCAGTGGGTGCGCGACTTCAACGCCCGCAAGCCGGCGGATACCCATGCCGGCGCGTCATGGAACGCGCTTTCGATGCCGTCGGTTTCCCTGCGGAAGCTGCCGGTCGAACTTGGGGCTGACTTCTACACCGCCGTCTATGGCAGTCCATTCGGCAACGAACTGCTGCTCGACTTTGCCGGCGAGCTCCTGAGCCGTGAACAGCTCGGTACGCGCGGCGCGACGGATCTGCTCTCCGTCAGTTTCTCCTCGAACGACTCGGTCGGGCACACCTATGGGCCCGATTCACCGCAGGTGCTCGACATCGCCGTCAGAACGGACCAGGTCATCGGGCGCCTGCTGAATCTGGTCGACAAGACCATCGGTCTGCAGCACACCCTCGTGGCATTTACCACCGACCACGGCGTTGCGCCCGTACCGGAATCGCTGCGGGATCGGGGCCTGCCAGGCGGCCGGATGACCACGAAGGAGTTGTTCGAGCCGATTCAGCAGGCCCTCACGACCAGGTTCGGAGAAGGTAAATGGCTCATGGCGACGGCAGGCTCGTCGCCATATCTGAATTACGAGCTCATCGAAAGGCTTCAGCTCGACGCCGCTGACGTTCGCCGCGTCGCCGCGGCCGCGGCGATCAAGGTGCCCCACGTCGCGAGGGTGTACACGCGGGACCAGCTGCTTCGTGGCGAGGTTCAGGATGACCGGATCGGCTCTCGCGTCCTGCGCGGCTTCAACGCACAACGGTCGGGAGACCTCGAGATCATCCTCGAGCCGTACTGGATGCGTCAGGCGCAAGGCACCACGCATGGAACTCCGTACAACTACGACGCACACATCCCTCTAATCCTGATGGGCCGCCGCATCCTGCCCGGTGAATACTCAGATCATGTCGCGTTGAACGATCTCGCGCCGACGTTGGCGACACTCGCGGGAATCGAGATTCCGGCGGGGTCGTCGGGCCGGGTCCTGACCGAGGCGGTTCGTCCCGCTGTGACCGCGCCACCGCCACGCCGCGGTCGATAGCCCCAGCTCTGTGCTCGCGGCTCGCCCGCGGATCGCCGACTCGGGTCACGAGTCGCGGATTGACGCGGATGCTCGCGGATCGCTGACTCGGTCACGAGTCGCGGATTCACGCGGATGTCGCGGATCACTGACTTGGGCACGAGTCGCGGATGTCGCGGATCAAGTGAATTCAAGTTGAACCCCTGAACTCCTGAACCTGAACCCTGAACCCTTGAACCACCTGAACTCCTGAACCTATGAACTCTTGAACCGACGGAGATCCCGGGCCTACATGAAGATTATGCTGACCGGCGCGCCCACGCTCGCGAGATCCCCGATCGGTGACAGCGCGCCTGTCGCCTGATCGATCGCGAAGACGGCCAGCGTGTTCGAACGCTGGTTGGCCGCGATCAGCCAGCGGCCGGTGGGATCGATGGCGAAATTGCGCGGCGTCTGTCCACGCGTCGATTCGTGCTCGACGAAGGTCAGCGCGCCGTCGCCGCCGACGCTGAACACCACGATGCTGTCGTGTCCGCGGTTCGAGCCATACACGAACCGGCCGCTGGGGTGCACCGCGATCTCCGCCGTCGAGCCGGTGGTTACCGCGGCAGGTCGCGTCGGCACGCTGCCGAGCGCGGTCAAGATGCCCGACTTCGCATTCCAGGCGAAGGTCGTGATGGTCGCCGCCTGCTCGCTGATCGTGAACACCCAGCGCGCGTTCGGGTGGAACGCGAAATGCCGCGGTCCCGACTTCGGCGGCAGCGCCGTCGAGGCCGGATCGTTGGCCCTCAAGCCGCCGCTTTCGGCATCGTACCGATAGACGAGCATGCGGTTCAGGCCCTTGTCGGCGGTGACGAGAAAACGGTTGCTGGCATCGAATCCGACGGCGTGGCCGAGCGGCTTGGCTCCCGCAGCCTCGCCCGCAAGGCCATCGACGACCGCGGTCGGGGGCTGGAGCCGGCCGTCGCTCCCGACCGGGAACAGCGCGTAGTTGCCGCCGCCGTAGTTCGCGACCGCGAGGTGCCGTCCCGTTCGATCCAGGATGAGATGACATGGCCCGGCGCCCTTCGAGGGCTGAACGCTCAGCTCGGTGAGCTTCGCCGTCTCTCGATCCACGGCAAACGACGTGACGCTGCCGCCCGGCGCGTCCGCGTAGGTCTGCAGCTCGTTGACGGCGAACACGAACCGGCCGTCGCTGCTCGCGGTCAGGAAGCTGGGACTCGGGGTCTCGGCGACGAGGCCGATCGGCGTCAGCTGCCCCGAGGTGTCGTCGAACCGGAACGCGTAGATCCCCTTGCTCATCTCGCCGGTATACGTGCCGATGTAGACCACGCGTTGAAGACGCCTGAACGCGGATGCCGCCGGATCGATCGCCGCGGCGATCACGAGGAAGGTCAGGATGCAGGCGAGACGTCGCATGATTGCTCCGTGTGTGAGTGAGACCGTTGGCATGGTTGACGGATTCAGCTAAGCGATAACCCGATCGAGGAGTTGTCCCACCGCGCGATCCGCTTCGAGAATCGAGCTGCGGTGATCCATGTTGCCGGACAGGTCCGTATTGGCGAACGCGATCCGTCCGAACGGCGCTCCGCGCAGTACGTCGCGCGGGCCCGGTTTGCCATTGACGCCGTAGTACCAGCCGGGCGGCGGGCTCACATACGCATGTCCCCAGCGGTTCAGCACGATCCCGGCGATATCGGTCCGCGGGTCGAAGCCGGCCGGGCCGAACATGTCCACGAACTGCTGCCGGATCTGCCGTTCGTAGTCGCGAAACGACGTCGAGAGCAGCGTGGCGCGTCCGCGGCGTCCCTGCTCCTCGATCGGCAATCCCGGCGAGGAAAAGATCACCTTGAGCGTGATCACGATCGGCTGGTCGGGGCTCATCGTCGCCGCCTCGGTACCGGCGAGCGCCACGCGACGGACTTGAAGATAGGTGCCCAGGCCTTCGAACCACCGGCATCCGGTGATGCCGAGCTTTTCGAGAAACCGCCAGTGCCGCACCGCGACATTCGCCATCAGAGCCGGAGATCGATGGAACTGCTGATAAGCCTCTCGCTGCGCCGGAGGAAGATCCCGTACGATCCGCCGCGTCGTCCAGGAGCCGCCCGCCATCACGACCGACCGTGCCCGTGCGCGATACAGCCGTCCGCCATTCGTATAGGCCACCGTCACCGTCTGTGACGTCCGTGGATCGCCATCATGCTGCACCCAGACCGCCGTCGAACGCAGCCGAATTCTCGTGGACGACGCCGGGCGATCGAGCGCGGCGAAGTTGACGGCGTTCCGGCAGACCCCCTCGGGTGTGAGATCGCCGGCGATCGAATCGGGCAGCAGCGTCTTCGTGATCAGCCGGGCGAAGGTCGCGTTGCCGTCGGGAAACATCTGCTGCGCCTCGGCGTCGGGCATGGGGTGCAGGAAGTCCGGAGCATAGATGCACATCGCGGAGAGGGCATCGGGACCGAGACCGAACCCGCCGCCCGCTTCGGGCATGAAGGCGCGGACGGCGTTGCGGCTGATGCCGTACCGATCCATCAGGTGATCTTCGAGCGTGATGGTATCGAGGCGCCGGGAGATCGGATCGCCGTCGTAGCGCGGCCGCTCCTCGATCCAGCCCTGGCGCGGCGATCCGGCGAGCACTTTCAGCGCGTCGGCTCGCATGTCGGCCGGGAGCGGCGCTCCCTCGAGCTGGCGGCGCAGCGGATCGATGACCCAGAGTCCAGGTTTCTGCCCGAACTTCGCGCCGAAGAAGTAGCCGTACTGACCCTTCGCCAGACCTGGAGCGCCATACGGCGTGTTGCCAGCCACCATCGCCGGGCCGCGGCCGCCCCAGGCCTGATAGGTCAGCCGCGGCTGCTTCAGTCCGATGGATTCGTAGAAGCGGCCGATGAAGCTGTAGGGTACGGGGCGAAGTGAAACGCCGAGCCCTGGTGAGCCATCAGCCGGTGACCGTCGACCTCGAACTCGTTGCGCTTGGCTTCGCCGCCGAAGATAGGGTGATTGTCCAGCACCAGGCAGGTCATGCCGGGACGCGCCCGCCGGTTGAAGATCAGCGCCGCGGCCAGACCCGCTGATGCCGCCGCCGACGATGACGCAGTCGTGCGTCTCGCCGGTCTCGATCGCGGTCGCGGGAAGCGTATCGAAGACGCCGTCCCTGATCTGGTGCGCCTCCGCCAGCACATCGAGCGTGTCGCCGTTCGCGGCGGCGTAGTCGCCGATTGCCCGGACCGTTGCAGTCCTGCGCGGCCGGCGCCTGCGCGAGCAGCTCGAGCGGATTCAACGGCGCGAGGCACGCGCCGGACGCCAGCAGCGTCGAATACAGGAAATTGCGGCGCGTGATGGACTGGTCCAGCCCGAGTGCGCGGTCCTGCTGGTCGTGTTTCAGGGTGGGCATGGTCAGCTTGCGGTTGCTTGTGACCGTCCGTTCCTGACGGTGTCCAGCGAGGCGAGCAGCTTCGGCAGGGCGTCGTAATCGACGGGCTTGACCATGTGGGCGTCGAATCCGGCTTCCTTCGATCTGCGGCGGTCCTCTTCCTGACCCCAGCCGGTCAAGGCCACCAGCACAGGTCCTTGCCCCACGGCTGTTCGCGGATGCGGCGGCACACTTCGTAGCCGTTCAGTCCCGGCAGGCCGATGTCGAGCAGCACGGCATCGGGCCGGAGCCGCTCGGCGGCCTCGATCGCCTCGACGCCGTCGTGAGCCTTGTGCGTCTCGTGGCCGCTCGAGCTGCAGCAGCATGGCCAGCGATTCCGCCCCGTCTTCGTTGTCGTCGACGATGAGGACGCGGCGCGCCGCCGCGCGGCGCCGGCTCGGCCGGGGCCGCTTGCGGAAGCGGCCTGGCGGCTTCGGCCAGGACGGCAGACGAACCACGAACTCGCTGCCGCGGCCGAGGCCGTCACTGTGCACCTCGACCGTGCCGCCGTGCATCTCCACCAGCGTCTTCACCAGCGTCAGGCCGATGCCCAGACCGTCGCGCGAACGCTCGAGGGACGTTTCGACCTGCGCGAACATCTCGAAGAGCCGGGAGATGGTCGGCGGCGACGCCGATGCCGTTGTCGCGCACGCGGATGAGCGGCGTGCACGCCTCGCGCTCGACGGTCAGCCAGATGTGGCCGCCCTTGTCGGTGAACTTGCAGGCGTTGTTCAGCAGATTGCCCACGACCTGAGCCAGCCGGCCGGATCGGCGTCGAGATAGATCGGCTGCGGCGGCAGCGTAACCGTCAGCTCGTGCCCTGCTCTTGTAATGCGAGCGGACGGCTTCGACGGCGTGATGGACGATGGGTGCGAGCTCGACGCGCTCCTTCCGCAGCTCGATCTTGCCGCGCTGATGCGGCTCACGTCGAGCAGGTCGTCGACCAGGCGCGCCATCTGGCCGACCTGACGGTCGAGCATGTCGGACGCCGGCCGAACGCCCGTCCCATCGCCGCCGCTCAGGCGCAGCGCGTGCGCGGCGTTGCTGATCGGCGCCAGCGGGTTGCGCAGCTCATGGGCCAGCATCGCCAGAAACTCGTTCTTGCGGCGGTCGGCCTCGGACAGATCCGCAGCCAGCGGCGCAGGTCGTCTGCCAGCCGCCTCCCCTCGGTCATCTGCTGGCTCACCCGTCGCGAATCCCACCGGCCGTCCCGCGGCGTCCGGCAACGTCAACACCTTGTATGCCATCCAGCGAGCCTCGCCGGTCTTGAAATGCCGGAAGCGGATCCGATCTCGCCGTGCCCCTGTTCGAGGACCAACGGAAAGAACGTTTGCATAATCCGCGGTTGGTCTTCCCAGAAGAAAAACGACTTCAACCGGGATGCGGCTGGCCTGTTCGATGACGTCGAGCCCGACCATTTCCAGGTCCGGCGCGATTGACGAAAAGGGGAATGCCGTTGAGGTCAGAGTTTCCGATGAAGTCGTGCTGTCT
>CAWAXG010000028.1:0-34555 GCA_963785755.1 uncultured Acidobacteriota bacterium
AGCCCCGCCCCGCGCTTCATCGTCGGCGTCGATCTCGGGACGACCAACTCGGCGGTGGCAGCGGCCGAGGGGCGCGGCGCCATCATCATCTTCGAAATTCCCCAGCTCGTCACCGCCGGCGAGGTGCGTCCGCACCGCACGCTGCCGTCGTTCCTCTACTTCACCGAGCAGGGACAAAGGGACTCCGGCGCGGTCGCGACTGCCGTGGGATCCGTCGCCTGACGTGGTCGCGGGCGTGTTCGCCCGTGACGAAGGCGCGCTGGTTCCCTCGCGCCAGATCTCGTCGGCGAAATCCTGGCTCTCGAATCCACACGTCGATCGGACGGCGGCGCTGCTGCCGTGGGGCAGCGAGGCGGACGGGAGGCTGTCGCCCGTCGAGGCCTCAGCGCGGCTGCTCGCGCACATCCGCGACGCATGGAACCACACCCACGCGTCGGGCGGCGATGCCGCGCGGCTCGAGCAGCAGCAGGTCGTGCTGACCGTGCCCGCGTCTTTCGACGAGGAAGCACGCGAGCTGACGGTCGAAGCCGCGAAGACGGCGGGCCTCGAGCGGCTGACGCTGCTCGAAGAGCCGCTCGCCGCGCTCTACGCGTGGATCGCCGCACACCGGCGGCAGCTGGCGCAGAGCTTCGCCGAAGAGTCGCTCATCCTCGTCGTCGACGTCGGCGGCGGCACGACGGACTTCAGCCTCATTCGCGCCCGCGTCGAGAACGAGGAGCTGGCCTTCGAACGCATCGCCATCGGCGAGCATCTGCTGCTTGGCGGCGACAACCTCGATCTGGCGCTGGCGGCGCTCGCCGAACAGAAACTCGCGCCGGCGCGGCTCACCCTCGCCCAGCGTCAGGTGCTGCGGCGCAAGTGCACCGCTGCAAAGGAAGCGCTGCTGTCCAGCGACGCGACGGACCGTCTCGCCATCACGGTGCTCGGCAGCGGCCGGGGCGTGGTCGGCGGGGGGCTGACGACGGAGCTGACGCGAGTCGAAGTCGCGTCGGCGCTGAGGGAAGGATTCCTTCCTTTGACCCGGCCTGAGGATCTTCCCGCGCGCGATCGGCGCGTCGGTCTGCGCGAGCTCGGGTTGCCGTTCGAGACCGACCCGGCGATCACGCGGCATCTCGCCGCGTTCCTGACGCGTGCCGGGGCGAGCGGCGTAATGGCCCGTCCTGACGCCGTCCTCTTCAACGGCGGGTTCTTCACGCCTTCCCTGGCGCGCAACCAGGTCCTCGAAGCGCTCGCGGCGTGGTTCGGGGCTCGGCCCCGGGTCCTGGAGAACGAGAACCCCGAGGCGGCGGTTGCGCTCGGGGCAGCGTTCTACGGCAAGCTGCGCCAGGATGCCGCCGCGGCGCGGCGGCTCCTCATTCGCGCCGGCAGCGCACGTTCGTACTACATCGGCGTTGCGGCAGAGGACGGAGCCAGGCGTGCCGTGTGCGTAATCCCGAAGGGCACTGAAGAAGGCACGCGGTTCGAGCTCGACCACGAGTTCAGCGTTCTCAGCAACCAGCCGGCGGCGTTCACGCTCTACAGCTCCATCGATCGCGCCGACACCGTAGGAACCGTCATAGACGAGGTCGACGGCCCGGAAGTGCGGCGTCACGCTCCGCTCGTGACCGCTTTCCGGTACGGGAAGCGCTCGCGCAAAGTGCCTCTGGCGGTACGGCTCTCCGCCGCCTTCACGGAGACGGGGACGCTGGAGCTCTGGTGCCGCGCCGACGACACCGGCCATCGCTGGCGGCTGGCGTTCAACCTGCGCGGCGTCGAAGCCGACCCGCTCGACGCCGAGCCGGAGACGGCAGGAGACGACGGGGCAGTGATCGTGGACGACGAGGCGGTCGAGCGGAGCAAGGGGCTGCTCGGTGCCGTTTTCGGCCAGGGCTCGCGTCCTGCGACACCCGAAGCGCTCACCGGCGAGCTCGAGACCATCATCGGACACGGCAAGCACGCGTGGCCGCTCTCGACCATCCGCGCGCTCAGCGACACGCTGCTGCAGCTGGCGAAGGGGCGCACCAGGGGAGCCGCCTACGAAGTGCGCTGGCTCAATCTGATCGGGCTGTGCGCCCGCCCGGGCTTTGGCAGCGCCCTCGACGAATGGCGTGTGTCGGAGCTGCGCAGAATCTACGCCGCCGGCCTCGCGTTTCCGCGCGAGACGCAGAACCAGGTGGAGTGGCTGGTGCTCTGGCAGCGGGTGGGCGCAGGCTTCACCGCCGGCCAGCAGCGCGAACTCGCGCAGCGGGTCTCCGGTCAACTGGGACTCGGCCAGCGCAAGCCGGCGCGCGTCAACGCGCAGATCGACCGTGAGAGCTGGCGGCTGCTCGCCTCGCTGGAACGCCTCGACGGAGGCCAGCGCGCAAAGCTCGGCGACGAGCTGATCGCGCGCATCGGCCGCGAGCCGCGGAATGCCAGCTGGCTGTGGGCGATCGGCCGGTTCGGCGCGCGTCTGCCTCTGTACGGCCCGCTGAACGGTGTCGTCGCGCCGGCGGTGGCGGAGCGCTGGATCCAGACGCTGTTGCAGTTGAAGGAGCTCACCGCCGACGCGGCCTCCGCGATCGCGCAGATCGGCGCGCGAACGGACGATCCTGCCAGGGATGTGTCGGAATCGATCGCTGCGGCGGCTGCCGCGCGGTTGATCGCAGCCGGGTGGGAGTCTGTGGCGGGGAAACTCACGGCCGTCGTCGCCACGACCACTGCCGAAGCGGGCCGCGTGTTCGGAGAAACGCTGCCCGAAGGCCTGAGCCTCGTGACAACGCGGTAACCCCATCCTTGACCTTTTCGGGCTCTTCCACTAGAGTTCCCGGCAATCCCCCAGCAGAGCGAGTCGCGCGCCGAGTGGCGCATCGAGGAAGCCCTCGTGAGTATTTTCGACGTGGAACCCGGTGCCCGTGTGCTGTGGTGTCTCCGCCGCCGTGCGTCGGACGTGCGCTGCGTCCTGTACGCCACGGGTATGCCGGTCGAGGTGCGCATCGTGCAGGACCGCGACTTCGTGCTGAAGGAGATCTTTCCCGTCCGAGAGCTTTGCCACGGCGTGGGCCGACGAGTACCGTCAGCGGCTGCAGCAGCACGGTTGGCGGCTGCGTCCCGAAGACTGTTCCCCCTCGTCTGCCGCCTGACATACACTGATCGGCGCCAGCCTTCGCTTATGACTCACCGGCGAAGGCTGTCGCGCCAAAGCCGCGCTACGCGCGGCGACGGCGGACCACCCTGCGGTTCGACGTAGGCTTCGGCTCGGCAGGCCAGCGGTCCCGCGCCTGATCAGGAGTCCCGTGCGCCAGTACCGGCACCCGTTTTCATCGCTCGTGCGGCTCGGGCTCACGGTCGCCCTGACCGCCACGTCACTTCTCGCGCAACAGAGCAGCACGCCGCCGCAGGGCGAGCCGCCGCCGGCGCAGTCGCAGCCGCAATCCCCGCAGCCGCAGCCGCCGCCGCGCTTCACCACCGAGGCGAACTACGTGCGGGTCGACGTCTACCCGTCGCGTAATGGGGTTCCCGTCACCGATCTGCGGATGGAGGATTTCGAGGTGCTCGAGAACGGCGTCCGCCAGAAGGTGCAGGCCTTCGAGCACATCGTCATCAGTCCTGCCGGGCCGCAGTCGATGCGGGCGGAACCGAATTCCGTCCGTGCCGGGGAACAGGCGGCGGCCAACCCGAGAAACCGGGTCTTCGCCATCTTTCTCGACATCCCGCACGTCGACGTCGCCGGCTCGCACCGCATCAAGGAGCCGCTCATCCGGCTGCTCGATCGCATTCTCGGACCTGACGATCTGGTGGCGGTGATGACGACGGAGATGGCGGCGTCGCAAATCACCTTCGGACGCAAGACCGAGGTCATCGCCGACATGCTGCGCGACAAGTGGTATCTGGGGCATCCGCCACTCGATCCAGGACATGGACGAGCGGGAGCGTGACTATGACAGGTGCTTTCCGCCGACCGACCTTGAAATGAAGGCCGGCCAGACGCGGTCGGAGGTGGCGAAGAAGCTCATCGCCCGCCGGCGCGAGCGAATGGTGCTCGACTCGCTGCGTGACTTGGTCCGCTATCTGGGATCGGTGCGCGAAGAACGCAAGGCGATCCTCGCGGTCAGCAATGGGTGGGTGCTCTTCAAGCCGGATAACACCATCACCGATCTGCGGGTCATGAGCAGCGACGGGTCAGCGCGAGCCCGTTCCAGGCAACGAGCCGATCGGCGTCGACCCGTTTGGAAAGCTCGGCGTGGGCGCCGGCCGCGACCGCGAGGGCAACCCGGCGTCGCAGACGGTCTGCGACAAGGATCGGATGTATCTCGCCAGCATCGACAACGACGACTATTTCCGTTACCTGATGGACGTCGCCAACCGGAACAATGCGTCGTTCTATCCGATCGACCCGCGCGGCCTGGCGGCGTTCGACTCGGATATCGGTCCGGAGCGGCCGCCGACCCTCGACCGTCGACAGGGCCAACCTCACCAGGCGGATCGAGACACTGCGGACGCTGGCCGAGAACACCGACGGCATCGCCACCGTCGACACCAACGATCTCGACAAGGGACTGCGGCGCATCTCCGACGACCTCAGCTCGTACTACCTGCTCGGCTACTACACGACGAACACGAAGCTCGATGGCCAGTTCCGCAGGATCACGGTCAAGGTGAACCGGCCGGGCGTCGAGGTCAGGGCGCGGCGCGGCTATCGCGCGGCCACGGCCGAGGAGGTCAACGCCTCGCGCGCGGCAGCGGCAGCGCCCGTGCCCGAAACGCTGAAGACGACCACCGCTGCGCTCGGCAGGCTTGCACGCATTCAGCCCAGCCAGCGATTCACGATCCACGTCACGCCCGTGCTGGATGCGGCCGGCTCACGCATCACCGCGGTCTGGGTGGCCGGCGAGGTCCTCGGGCCGCGAGAGGAATTCGCGCGCGGCGGCAAGGTCGACGTCGTGCGCAAGGGCGGACCGACGGCAGGCGGCGTGCATGGCGGATCTGAAACCGGGTGAGCGTGCGTTCCTGGTGAAGATGGAGATCGGCTCCGGCGGCGCCGAGTCTGTTGACGTCGACGCGCGTGTCACTCCGGCCGGAGAGGGCACGCCGCTTTCGGAGGTCGTCAAGGTGACCGCCGACCCGAAGGCGCTCGAGCCGTTGATGTTCAAGCGCGGACTGTCGACCGGCAACCGCCTGCAGCCCTCGGCGAGCTTCGAGTTCAGCCGCACCGAACGTCTTCAGATGCACTTGCCCCTGGCGGGCGAGGCCAAGCCGGGCACCGGCCGATTCCTGGACCGCAACGCGCAGCCGCTGCAGATACCGGTGCAGGTCGGCGAGAAGCAGGACCCGGACGGCCAGCGCTGGCTCACCGCCGACGCCACGCTGTCAGCGCTCGGGGCCGGCGACTACGTCGTCGAGGTCACGATCCTGAACGGTGGGGGAGAGCAGCGTGTGCTGACGGCGATTCGCGTCACACGATAGCCCCAGACCCGCATGACGTATTCGCCACGGAACTCGTGGCCGAGGCTCCTGGCGAACGAAGACGAGGAGATGGAGGAGACGGAGGCAGCGGATTTCAGAACGGAGCAACGGAGCCAACGGAGTTAACGGGGAGTCAGAGATGCTGATGGGAGATCTCGAGTCGAACGCGGGTAGCCGGCCGCTATGCAGCTCGGCTGGAGGGAGGGGAAGGAGCAATCCCGGATTCACGCGTGACCGAACTTTCACGCGGGTCACGTGTAAATCCGGGATCGCCCTTCCTCCCTCTCGCGCGCACAGCGCGCGACCCGCGTTCGACCAGGATCAGGTTCGATATCTCCGGCAATCCGGCCGGCCGGCGGTACAACTCCGTTGTCTCCGTTGGCTCCGTTGCTCCGCTTTATAGGATCCGGTATCTCCGTCCGAGTACTACATCGTCGCAGTTCTGCCCGACACCGGTCTGGCGCCTGCCGCCGCCCCGGGGCCGGACGTTCACGGGCCCGTTCCGTTCGAACTTCTTCGAGCAGGTCGCTCCCGACCTCGGCCGACCTTTGGCCGTTGGCCATTATGGGCCCGAACTCAGAGACGAACTGACAGCTGCGAGCTGTCAGTTACTTCGCCACTGGCGACCCGATCCACCAGGTGATGCCGTTCTTGTCGACGACGCCGGCATTCCGGTGTCCGTAAGGCTTGTCCTCGGGCGCTGATTGCGATGTCGCGCCGGCGTCAGGGCGCGCGCGTACGTCGCGTCCACGTCAGGCACCCAGAGGTACAGCGCCGCGGACAGGGCCTTCCATTCGCCGCTCGCCTGTCCGAGCATCACGAGCGAATCGCCGATCTTGAGCTCGGCGTGCATGACGGTTCCGTCGCCGTTGCGCTGGCACGACACCTCGGTCGCGCCGAACGCCGTTGTCAGGAAGTGCATCTCGGCGTCCGCGTCGGGGACGACGAGATAGGGGGTCAGGGTGCGGTAGGTTCAATGGTGTCGGCCATGGCGAGCATTCTGCCCGGCGTCAGCGTTCCGTGGATTGTAAGAATGTGACGTGGTTCTGGAACGCCGTGCGGCGGGCCTCGTAGGCGGTCGGCGTCAGCCCCGAGAACTCGCGGAAGTCGTGGATCAGGTGGGCCTGGTCGAAATAGCCGCACGCCAGCGCGAGCCCCGCCCAATCCGTCGGCGCCGCCGGCGATGCGCGTTCGTCACGACCCGCTGGAACCGGAGCAGCCGGCAATACCGCTTCGGGGTGACGCCGACGTCCGCCTTGAATCGCTCGATGAAGCGCTTGGGACTGAGGGCGATCGCGTCGGTCACCGCGCGAATGCGAGCCACCGACGGATGCGCACGAAACTCCGAGAGCGCGTAGCGCACCGCGGGGTGCGCGGCCTTTTCCGACACACTGTCCAGTAGCGTGGCTTCGAGGGCGTCGAGCGTGGAGTCCGGATCGCGACGCGCTCAGGAGCTGCTCCCGCAGCAGCCGCGCGCGCTGGCGCCCCCACAGCACGTCGAGCGGCACGTCGGCGTCGCTCAGCTCGCGGGCCGGTGCCGCGACGAACGGTACGGTGCCGCCGGGTCGAAACACCACGCCCGCGACGAACGCCTGTTCGTCGGTGTCGATGATCTGATAGCGCGTGGTGATGCCCGTGAGGACGGACCCCGGCGATCGCTGGCAGACGAGACCGGCTGCGGACTCCTCGTAGATGCGCGTTTCGTCCTCGGCGAGGTTGACGATCAGCTGCGCCGCGCCTGACGGCAGGACCCGCTCGAGCGCCCGCGGCCGCCGGTCGTTCCGGCACAGCCAGATCGACTCGATCCATTCGTCGAGCGGAGCGGCGGGGCGGCGGCTGGTGAACAGCATGACGGTTCATGGTCGCACCCCCGTCGCAGCGATTCAACCCGCGCCTGGAGTTAACGGACGGCGGAGCACGGAGAAACCGGAGATACCGGATCCTGAAACGGAGCAACGGAGCAACGGAGACAACGGAGTGTCGCCGGACTGCCGGAGATGTCGACCGATCGCTGGTCGAACGTGGTCGCGCGCTGTGCGCGCGAGAGGGTGGAAGGGCATCCCGGATTCACAAGTGACCCGCGTGAAATCGGTCACTCGTGAATCCGGACGCCTCCACCCTCCGCGGCCGCATAGCGGCCGCTGCCCGCGTTCGACCAGATCTCCTGTCAGCATCACTGACTTCTCCGTTCACTCCGTTGGCTCCGTTGCTCCGTTTGAATCCGGTGCCTCCGTATCCTCCGTCTCCTCGTCTCCGTCCCGTCTCCTCGTTACTCCGCGGTCTCCGAGCCAGGAACGCGACCTGGGTCTCATGGATCGCCTCATCGAGCGGCGGCGTCGTCAGCTCGAACCCGGCGGAGTCGATCACGTCCAGCCACTGCTGTCGCGTGAACAGCGCGTGCTGGTGGCGATCGTGCACGACCCGCACGTCTCGCCTTCCCGCAGCAGGCAGGCGAAGTGCACCTCGTAGAACGTCTCGCCAGGATCGGGGGCGAGCGTCCATTCCAGGTAGCGCAGCGCGCGGCCGTCCGGGCCATCGTGGCCGCCGTGATCGGCGTAGGGGACGAACGTCTCGCTGGTGCCGTCGGGCACGAACAGCGCGACGCCGCCGGGACGCGTGTGCACGTAGGCGGTCTGCACCGCGCGGGACAGATCGTCGAGCGACGTCATGTACTCCACGGCGTCGTGCACGAACACGGCATCGAACTGCCGTCCAGCCGCAGCTCGCGCATGTCCCCCTGGATGTGTTCGCAATCGGGGTTGATGGAGCGCGACACCTCCAGCATGCGCGGCGACAGGTCCGTCAGCGTGCAGGTGAAGTGCCGCTTCATGTGAGACGCGTTGTTGCCGCCGCCGGAGCCGAGCTCGAGCAGCGTCCGCGCGTCCGGCCGCGCGCCGTGAATCAGGCGCACGTAGTCGGCGGCCTCGTCGGCGTAATCACGCGGGTGCGTGAGCAGATGAAACCAGTCGGCGAACTCGTTGTAAATCTTCACAGGATCCTCCGATGTCAGGTGGTCGGTTCATCGCAATCAAGGGACGAACGGGCAACCGGCACGACGGAGGACCACGAGGACCGCATCAAGACAGGGGCGCGAATCATGATCCGTATCATCTGGAACGGCGACGCGGGAGTCAACTCGTAGCCGCCGGACAACCGTAGCCCGCCCCGGTAGCCGCCCCTGAAGTTGCCGGCTGGCACATCCGTGCCGCCCGCGCCGAAAGCCACACCCGCATCCCCCGACCCGGACCACGCCGGACACCCATCCGCTTCAGCGAGTCACGCGTAGTCAAGAAAAGAACGACCCGTGGAGGAAGAACCCGGCCGCGGCGCCCCGATCGACTGAGGTGATGTCATGCGACGGTCAACACGGATGAAGCGGATCCTGCGGGAGCAGTGGGGAGGCGCTCCGTCCACCGCGGCACGCGAGAGACGCCTGAAATCCAGTCGACCTCCAGCCGCGTAATCAGATCACCGGCTTTCCGGTCAATCGGCATGCGCGCAGGTGCTGAGCGCGCGGATGCCCCGCGAAGCAGATCGGCAGCCGGGTTCTTGTCAGCCAGGGGAAGTCCTCAAAGGAGTTTCACATGCGTACCGCGACTAGATTGACGATACGAAGGGCCGTCACCGCTGTTGCCGCCGGGCTTGTCGTCTTGCTCGGAGCCAGACCGTCGTCCATGCCGATGACCGGCAGAGCTTCTTTGACCATTCGGAGAATCTCAGGGTCATCGGCCTGACCGATGACGGCCGGCTGGTGCGATTCAGGGAGAATGCACCCCGCCGAACCCGCGACATCGGTCATGTCCTAGGCCTCGTGGGGAACGACACCGCTCTCATCGGCATCGACTTTCGCGTGCAGGACGGCAAGCTGTACGGCGTCGGCAACGCGGGCGGTGTCTATACGATCGACGCGGCGACCGGCGAGGCGCAGTTCGTCAACGCCTTGACGGTTCCGCTGATGGGCACCTCGTTCGGGGTCGACTTCAATCCCGCCGCTGATCGACTCCGTATCGTCAGCGACGCAGGCCAGAACCTTGCGCACAATGTGAATGCCGGAGGCGTGACGGTAGCGAACGGTACGCTGACGTACACCGCGCCGCCAGCCGCTCCCGTGGCGGCAACAGGCGTCACAGGCGCGGCGTACACGCAACAACGACCTGAATCAGCCCGCGACTGCCACGACGCTCTTCGATCTGGATACGGCACTGGACCAGGTCGCCATCCAGTCGCCGCCAGGAAACGGCGTTCTCGTGGCTACCGGCAAGCTTGGCGTCGATGCGGACCTGGTGACGGGCTTTGATATCTACAGCCGCCTCGAGGACGGCGTGACCGTCTCGAATCACGCCTTCGCGTCCCTCATGACGAACGGGACCCGCGCGTTCTACAGCATCGATCTCCTCACCGGTCGGGCAATCCATCGCGGCGCGCTCGACGAGGCAGTCATCGACATCGCCATCCCGCTGGACCAGTAGGTCATTGTGGTCCGTGGCTTCCGCCTTCAGGCGGAAGTGGGCGTCGGCTGCAGCCTTCCGGCCGAAGCCGGAAGCCACGGCGCCACCGGAGCCGCCGTCCGTCATTTCACGTCGCCGCATGCCGGGCCGAGGTACTTGCCCGTCATCGTCATGGTGAGGTTCATGGTCTGGCCCTGGCTGGTGGTCGCCATCTTCATCGTGCCCTTGTAGGCGTTGCCGCCGGCGAGCGACTCCACGTTGATCTGGCCCTTCGTGGTAGTTTCGCCGGTGCAGTCGATGTCGGCGGCAAACGTGGTCTTCGTGTTGGTCGTGACCGTGCGCTTGCAGGTCATCTTGCTGTTTGCCGGCATCATGAAGGAGTCCTTGGCCAGGTCCTCCTTGGTCAGGCAGTTCTTCTGGGTCATCGTCCGATCGCCTGTCAGGCCCTTCATCGCCTCGGCGACCTTCGCCGCCTGCTCCGGCGGCAGCTTGCTCATATCGATCTGCGGCATGGCCGCCCCGCCCATGTTGGTGACGATCGTGGTCTCCCAGAGACCGAACTGGACGTCCAGGGCAGGCGCCTGGGCGACAAGTACGGCGGTGACTCCGAGGACGAGGATCGACGACGTGATCGTGCGCGCAGCGAACATGAAGCCTCCAGGAAGGGCGGTGCAGCAGTCAGCCTAACATCAGCCGGCCGCTCTTCGCCCGGTGGTCACCCGGCCTGGGCCAACTCCACCCCGGCCCGCGCATTGAATCTCCCGCGCGTTGTAAACAATTCGCGTCACGCGGCGATGTCGTGCCATCCGGCGAGGGTGTGGACACGGATTGACCGTCCGGCGCGTAGGACGGTACAGTCCGGGCACGTAACGAGGGGAGACGAAGATGAATACACCCCGAGGTTTCACGGCCGCTCGCGAGTATCCATTGTGGGATGCGATTTTCGGACGACGGTCGCGCAGGGTTGCGGCCGGGTCGGCATTCCGCTCCGGCAGCCTGTCGTTTCAGTCGAAGCTCGAGCCGCAGCCGCTCTCCCGACTGGAGGAGGCGTATCTGATCGCGGCCACGGGCGTGACCGGCCTGCCTTACTGGGACAACCCCTACGAAACCGCGGACGGCAAACCCCTGCTCGGCACACCCTGCGTGGAAGGATCCGGCCGCGCCGCCGGCAGCCCCGACAACGCCCAGAGCACGGTCTTCTTCATGTGGAACGACGAAGGCACCTACATGCTGAAGAGGCCGGACGATCCCGGTCCCCAGCTGAACGTGCGCACGATGTCGGCAGACGACCTCATCGCTCATGCGGAGCGATGCAAGGTCAAGATCAAGGATGGCCGTCTCGAGTTTCCCCGCGATTTTCCGGCCTACGCCGGTGGCAACAAGTATGTGTCGAACGTGCCGGGCAGCACCATGTTCATGCCCGTCACCGAGGTCACACGGCAGTACATCAACGGCCTGTTCTACGTGCTGGCACAGGAGCCTGGCCGGCGTCCGGTGTTCCTCGACGACTTCAACAACTGGCTGCCGTGCGGCTGCGAGCGGTGGGTGAAATCGAAGTTCCTCAACAAGGAGATCCCCATCCCGCTCGGCTTCTATGCGAAGGGACGCACGGAGTACGAAGCGATGCTGCTCCTGCAGAACCTGGCGCTCGTCGCGCAGAGCATGGGCCTTGGCGGCTGGATTCACGCGGCGTTCGAGAACACGATCCTGCTCGGCGGCTATCCCAACATCGGCCCCGGCCTGGGTTCCGCTTCGAGCGACCCAAGAAACGTCTCATTCCGCGGCCGTACCCGGCGTCCACACCGAACCCGGTGGGTCTCGACGGGGTGCTGCAGTCATATGCGCCGCCATATTTCAAGGACACCGACGCCGCCATCGACGCGATCCTCGCGGAGAAATACGGACCGTCCGGTCTCTACTCGAAGGCGGGCACCGCGGCGCCGAGCATGAAGCCTGAGTTCGAAGCGGCGTTCATCCGCGAGTCGCCGCACGTCGAGCCCGAGGTCGTCGAGGTCGTACGGGCCATCTGCCGCTACATCTGGAAGACCTACCGGCGGTTTCCTGCCCATTGCCACGCCATCGATTCGGCCGGCATCTGGATGCAGTGCCATCACCTCGATCCCGAGTTCTACACTCGCTTCTTCCGGGAGGCCTACTCGCCGACGCAGGCCGCGCATGCCGACGCGTGGCACGCCAAGGAGAGAGGCCGGGCTCGTTGTTCTTAAGAGCGCGCACGGAGAGAAGAACGAGATACCGGCCGATCTCTGACGCGATCGGAATCCACAGGCACGGCTTTGAATTCTGCGGTGGCGAGCTTCATTGAAATCTAGATGACAGTTTTTGTCTCGCGTCGGCGGCGGCCGGGGCAGTCTACCCCCGGCGCGCGCGCCACCGAATCAGGGCGGCGGTCGCCCTTCGCGACGCGAGGTGACATCCCCGCGTCCGTCTCGTCGAGGCGGGGGTCAGACCCCCGGGTCAGACCCCGGCTGTCGCCTTTCACTCCGCATTTCCGATTTACCCCAGCAGGAGTCTCCCTCCGGACAGGAGACAGGCATGGGACAGACCGTGGCTATTCTGGGTGGTGGCATCGGCGGCCTGAGCGCTGCGCACGAGCTCGCCGAGCGAGGCTTCGAGGTTCGCGTCTTCGAGAGCAAGCCGATCTTCGGTGGCAAAGCCCGCAGCATCCCGGTCCCCAACAGCGCCGTTGACGGGCGTAAGCTGCTTCCGGCGAGCACGGATTCCGGTTTTTTCCCGGGTTCTACCGTCATGTGCACGACACCATGTCGCGCATCCCGTTTCGCAACAACCCGCGGGGCGTGCTCGACAACCTCGTCCCGACCACGAGGACGGCGCTGGCGCGGGCAGGCGCCCCCGACATGCTCGTGCTCGCGGTTCCCGCGCGATCGCCACGACTGGAAGACCGCCATCCGCGGACCTCACGATGAAGCGGCCGTCGTACTCGACCCCCGTCACCCGCCGGTCCTCCAGGAACGTGAAACCGGGCCGTGAGAGATTCTCGCGGACGAGGCGGTTGTCGAATTCGGGCCGGCAGACGGTGTGAAGGACGACGCCCGGATGGGTGAACCGGTTACGCCGCTTTCCCCACAGGTTGAACTCGATGGCGTCGAAGGACCGGCACACGGAAGGATCGAGCGCGGATCGCAGCGAGCCCGCCGCCTTGAGCGTGACACCGCCGGCACACGGCTTCACCCGGGGAAATCGGGCGGAATCGATCTGCACGACACGCAGTCCCGCGTCGAGCGCAACCGACGCCGCGTTCGAGCCGGCCGGGCCCGCGCCGACGATGATGAGGTCGAAGTCGTTCACACATGGGAGATCGGGAACGGTGGGCGGAGGACGACATCGGCGGGCTATTGGGGCAGTCGCTTCACTTTGCGCTCACGGCCGTTCTGGTACATCACGGCGTGCGTCACCGCGCCGCTCGCATCCGTGAAGAACTCGACCTGCGCATCGACGACTTTCAGGAAGAACTTCGTCTCCGACTCCGCGAAGACGGGGAACGCCTGCTGACCGGTCAGCTGCGTCGTCAGATGATCCCCGTCGAGCTTCATCACCATGTTGACGCCTGGCGCGACCTCGTAGGTGCCGACATACTTCGACAGCGTCGCCACCGGCAGCGCGATCTCCTTCCGCTCGGACGTGAGCTTGACGACGCCGCCGTGCGCGAGCTCGGCGAGATTCGCGGCGATCTGGGTCGGCGTCTCGCCGTTGATGTTCGCGAGCACGGCAACCGTCAGCTTGTTGTCGGGGTAGTACGCCAGGAAGGTATTGAACCCGTCGATGCCGCCGCCGTGCTGAACCACCTTGCGGCCATTCGCCGTCCGCACGACGACCCCGAGCGCGTAATCGCTCTTGAAGGGCGTCGTCATTTTCTCGAGCGAGGCAGCGGAGAGCAGCTTGCCGCCGAACAGGCCCTGCTCCCAGCGCAGCAGATCCTCGGTCGTGGAATAGAGCGCGCCGGCCCCATGCGGGATGCTCATATGGACGTAGCCGGCGTTGACCGGACCGGTCGGCGACGGCATGTATCCCGCGGCCCGGCGGGGGATGACGGCGGTATTGGAGTCGTAGCCCGAATCCTTCATGCCAAGGGGCGTGAAGATGTTGTCTTTCACGAACTTCTCGTAGCTGGCGCCGGTTATCCGCTCAATCACGTCGCCGAGCACGAGGTAGCCGGAGTTGCTGTAGCTCATTTTCTCGCCGGGGACGAAGTCGAGCGGCTTGTCGCGCACGGTCGCGACTGTCTTCGCGACTGGCGTGTCCCGGAGCTTCAGCGAGCTGTAGTCCGGCAGGCTGGTGAAATTCGGAATCCCGGAGGAGTGCGTCAGCAGGTTGAAGATCGTGATCGTGTCCCATGCCGCGGGCGCCTCGGGCACGTACTTCTTGATCGGATCGTCGAGCTTCAGCTTGCCGCGTTCCTCGAGCAGCAGGATCGACGCGGCGGTGAACTGCTTGGTGATCGAGCCGAGCCGGAACTTCGTCGTGGGCGTGTTGGGAATGGCCCATTCGAGGTTCGCCGATCCGTAGCCCTTGCTCAGGATGACGTCGGTGCCGCGGGCGACGAGCACCGCCCCCATGAAGGACTTGTCGCGGACGTAGGTCTGCACGACCTCCTCCATGCGCGCGGCGTCTTGGGCCAGGCACGGGGTCGCGACGAGGAGGAGCACGAGGGCGCGTAGAAGGGTCTTCATGCGCCCAGAGCTTACAGCAGAGTGATGCCAGCATGGCTTCGGCTCAGCCGGAAGGCTGTGTGAGGCGCGATTCGTCGAAGCCATGCGCGGCCCGCGCCCACCTGCTGTCGGGCGTCGTTCGCGACCGGCGCGTCGAGCAGGATGCGGAGCATCCGGCGCAGCGGTTCGGCGGCGCCCCACAGCAACTGGTCGCCCACCGTGAACGCGGAGAGGTACTCGCCGCCCATCGCCAGCTTGCGCAGCCGGCCGATCGGCACTTCCAGCGTGCCCGTGACCGCGGCCGGCGTGAGCTCCGCGAGCGTCGAATCCTTGTCGTTCGGGACCACGCGAACCCACTCGTGGCCGTTGGCGATGAGCGACTCGACTTCGTCCAGGGGGACGTCGCGCCGGAGCTTGATGGTCAGCGCCTGGCTGTGGCAACGCATCGCGCCGACGCGGACGCAGATGCCCTCGACCGGGACGGTCGATCCCGGCCGGAGCCCCAGAATCTTGTTGGCTTCCGCCGTGGCTTTCCACTCCTCGCGGCTCTGCCCGTTGCCCATGTCCTTGTCGATCCAGGGCAGGAGGCTGCCGGCGAGCGGATAGCCGAACCGCTCGGTGGGGAAGGCCGGCGAACGCAGGGTGTCCGACACGCCGCGATCGATGTCGAGGATGGCGGACGCCGGGTCGGCCAGGAGCGCCGCGACGCTCTCGTGCGTCCGGCCCATCTGCGCGACCAGCTCGCGCATGTGCTGCGCTCCACCGCCGGACGCCGACTGATACGTCATCGCCGTGACCCACTCGACCAGACCCGCGCGAAACAGGCCGGAGGTGGCCATGAGCATGAGGCTGACGGTGCAGTTGCCGCCGATGAAGCTCTTGACCCCGTTGGCCAGCGCCTCGTCTATGACCGGCCGGTTCACCGGGTCGAGCACGATCACCGCGTCTTCGGCCATCCGCAGCGTGGAGGCCGCGTCGATCCAGTAGCCGGTCCAGCCCGCCTGGCGCAGGCGCGGGTAGATGTCGGTGGTGTAGTCGCCGCCCTGGCAGGAAATCGAGGACGTCGGTTGCGGCGAGGGCCTCGAGATCGCGGGCATCTGCGACGGGCGGGACCGCCTTGCCGATGGACGGCGCCTGGCCTCCAGCCTGGGACGTAGAGAAGAAGAGTGGCTCGATGACCTCGAAGTCGCCTTCCTCGAGCATCCTGCGCACGAGGACCGAGCCGACCATGCCGCGCCAACCGATGATGCCGACGTTCATAGCCTTCAAGTTTACCAGCAAGGAACTCGCGAACCCGCGAACCGCGAACCCGCGACCCAAATGTTTCCAGGTATCCTCACTCGATGTGCGGCGATACCACGCAGAGAAACACCCAGCGACTTCCCCGGCGCTCCAACAGCATCGAGTAGCCACTCGAACCGAAGCGGACATCGACCAGGGCGAACCGGCTCCATTGCCGGACGTCGCTGATGTTCTCGGGCCGTGGCAGCTGCGCAGGGACGAGACGCGGCTCGACAGCCTCGGGCTGCAGGGCGGCCGTGACGAGTTGAGCGCGTTCGGGCCAGCGATTGACGGCCGTCGGTCCTGAATCGTGTCGGAAGATAGTCCTCCAGCACACTCACTGCCAGTTTTTGTATCGGCGTACCGGACTGCTGCGACAGCGCGGCGATCCACAAATCCACGTTCGGCTGCTTCGTCAGGCGTGCCGATTCGAATTCGGCGGTGTATTTCACCGCCGGGGAATCGGAGCCCTTGTAGCGTTCGAGCAGGGGCAGGTAGCTGGCGTCCAAGGCACCGTGGTTGATCGGGCTCTCCTGATTCTCGTGGTTCAAGCGCTCGCGCGCATTCAGATCGACGCGAATCCGCTCCATGGTCAGATCCAGCCGCAGCATCTTCAAGGGATCATCCCGACCGTAGTTCCGGTTGACCGCCGGCATCAGATTCGGCTCGTTCAGCAGTCGATGCAGCACCGGGTGCGAGGGGACTGGCAGCGGCGCCCAGCCCTTGCCGTCGTGGCGATAGAGCGAGATCCAGACCTGGTTGGCGATGCGGCCCTTGGGCAGGTACAAGGTCGTGGCCACCCGCGCAACGCCGTTCGCACCAGTGATGGCGTGAAAAGCCACGCCGCTTCCGGAGGTGCGCACCGCACCGAGAAAAGCCTCGGGCGATGGCGAGCGAACCGCCGATGCGCCTCCCAGCGTGACGGAGAACGGGGCCGCGATTCGTCGGGATGGACGAGGATCGTCTTCTGCGCCAGCACCGCCGCGCGGATGTCGCTGTCAATGGATTGATTGATCAGCTCGTCGTGCACCCACTGCAGATGCAGGGCAGCGAGCGCGTTCCGATCGTCGTCCCGCACCGAAGGCGCCTCGGTGAGCAGGATGATGTTCAGATCGAAGATCAGCTGCTCTCGAGTCAGCGCGCCGGGTGAGGCATCCAGTGCAGTGACGATCGGCGCGATCGACCTCGTGTCGCGGAACCAGCCGAGGAGCGCCGCTGCCACGCGCCGCTCGTCCGTCGAACCGCCAGCCAGGGCCTGCCAGACCGCGGGCAGAGCCGCTTTCCCTTCCTGGAGAAGACGCCTCTCCAAAGCGGTGTCCGGCCTGCTCCCACAGCAGTCTTCTGACCTGCGCGCCAGGATCGGCAGGTTTCGTGACCCAAATGTAGGCGGACGCGGCCGCTTCTCGAACAGCCAGCGACGGTCCGGATCGCGCCAGCCGCTCCAGCGTCGGCACCGCTTCTGGTGTGCCAATCGCCGCGAGCGCCCGAATCGACACCGTCTGGTACTGGTCGCCGCCCGGCTGATCCAGCAACCGCACGATCGGCCGAACCGCCGATGCAGCGCGCGCTCGCCCCAGCGCCTCGACCGCCTGCGTGCGGAGCCTGCCGTGCGCGACGTCGAGGCAATCGATCAACGCCGCGATCATCCGACGACGATCGACGTCCGACATTGGCTGTTTCCTCAACGCGAACACGTTCGCGAACAGCTCCGCGGTCAGCGCCCTGCGCTCGGGCGCCTCGCGACTCAGCATGTCTGCGGGTCCCGAAACGGCAGCCGGATCGCGTACTCGGGAAACGACAGCTGATAGACGATGTTTCCGCCGTAGGCGTCGGTGTCGCCATTGGCAAGCAACCAGATCAGGGCGGGAATTCCTGTCGCATTTCTCGACTGTTGCAGCGCCGCGAGCAGCCGTCGCACCGCTGGCTCGTTCAGCGTCGCCAGCGTCGTTGCGATAGTCGGGATCGAGCGACTCGAGCAGCGCCGTCGTGGCGGCCGGAAATGCCGGCACATCGAGCGGCAGCTGCGGTCGCTTCGGCTCAGTGGCGCTGTGCCTTGCCACATACTCGCGCACCGCTGCCTGGGCCTCTGCCGAATCGCGTGCCCGCAACGCCGCCACCGCCATGTTTCGGACCCTGTCATCGCTGTCGCCGAGAGCGGCCGCGAGCGTCTTGTCGAGGAGCGTCTTGTCGCTCTCCGGGATCAGCCGTCCGTGCATGGCGAGCACACCAGCCGCAGTCAGACGTTGATCGGCGGTGGCGTGCAGGAGCGCATCAGCGACCGGTGCAAGTGGGAGCGTGCCGACCGCACGGACGGTCTTGTCGATCTGCAGCACTCCGTCGTTCGGCCACGACGGGCAATAGCGAAGCATCCAGAGCAGTACTGCGAGTGATTCCGGAGACGGGTGAGCGGCCAGGGTCCGCGCGAGCTTGACGAGACCAGCGGGATCGTCGCGTTGGAGAATCTCGGTGAAGCCGGGATACAGCGGGTCGACGCTCTTGATGGCCGCTGGATCGAGCGGGATGCGATTTGGCGCCTGCGCGTACTCGCTCGCGCTCGGGCCACCGACGAGAAGCGTAATCGCAAGAACAAAGACGATTCGGCTCATGTCGAATTGACCATCAAATCCGGGCGCAGCTCCCGCCGCCGGATCAGTAGACACGGGACTGATCAGAAGGTTCCTGCGACCAGCCTGGCCAGGCGTGCTCCTGCGCGGGCCTCTGGGCGGCGACTGGCATCGCAAACGTCATACCGGAACGCTCGCGCGATCAGTCGCCGCCCGGCCCGCTACCGTGTCTCAGGCAGGATCGTGGTATCGCCCTTGGCGGTGCCCGGACGAGCAGTGCGGTAGCGCTCGGCCGAGAGCACGATCTGATCGAGGGACACCCCGTCTTCGCGAACCTGGATGCGAATCCACTGGTCCCCGCCCTCGGGGAAGCGGAGCAGGCCGCCGTTCACGTTGCGCGCGCCCCAGCCGTCGTCTTCCCAGCCCCACCCGGAGACGCCGCAGCCGGAGCACTCCTCCAGGTTGACGGCCATCCCGCTGGTGGCTGCCGATCGGTAGACCGCGCGGCCCGAGCGTGTCCGTCGCGCCCGAGAACTGCAGCCACACCGAATCGTTCGCCCAGTTGTTGTTCTCGGCCTTCAGCCGCACCCAGAGCTTGTAGGTCTGCGTCGGGTCGGCAGCGAAGAAGATGTCGACGGAGTCGGTCGGCGCCGCGGCAGGCGCGCTGGACTTCGGTGCGCCGGCGTTCGGATAGAACAGGCGCCGTCCCGATGCGGCGGTGGAATCGTCCGTGATCATCCAGCGGCCGGACGCATTACCCGTCACACCCGCGTGGATGACGATTTCAGGCGCTGGAAGGATCGTGATGCGTGACCGTGTCCGTGTCCACTCCGCCGCGCCCGTCGCGCACGGTCAGGGTGAAGACATGTGTGCCCGGGTTCCGCGGCGCGAAAAACCCGAAGACTTCGTCTTCGTCGACCTGCACGGGCATGCCGGACGCGTCACGCCAGTCGTAGGTGAGCCGGTGCAGGTCGGGATCCGAGGACCCGCCGGCATAGACAGACGCGACGAGGTGATCCCGGTAGGTGTAGGTCGCATCGGGGCCAGCGTCGGCCACAGGTGGCCGGTTCACGTCACGCCGTTCGTTCAGGAGTGCCTGCCCGCCCGCGACCAAATCCAGCAAGCCATCGCGGTTCCAGTCCAGCGCGAGGATGCCCTGGCTCTCGAACGCGAACGCCGCCGGAGCCGCCGAACGACCCATCGCCGTTCCCGGTCAGCAGCGTGCCGCTCCAGGCGACCGCATCCAGATGCCCGTCGCCGGTGAAGTCCCCAAGTGTGACGCCAGTGATGGGATCGAATTGAGGGTCGATCGGATACTCCACGGTCGCGCCGAACGTGCCGTCCGGCTAGACCGAGCATCACGCCGATCGCGTTGCCGGTAAGGGTCGGGTCGTTGGTCGCGAGATCGAGCCAGCCGTCGTGATTGAGGTCGCCGAGCGCGAACTGATAAACCTCGCGATCGGCCGCGACTCGCGGAGCAGAATCCACCCGTCCCGTCCCCGTCGAACGCGGTCAACTGGGTCATTGTGTGCGACCAGCACGTCGAGCGATCCGTCCCGGTTCAGGTCGGCGAGCTCGAACCAGCTCGCAAATCCCTCGAGCGCATAGGCCGAGTCTCACCGTGCCGGTTCCTGTCGAGCGGACGACATGCAGCTGGGTGTCGCCCAGGAACACGATGTCGGCATCGCCATCCCGATCGACGTCGCCGGCCCGCAGCTCCCTCACCCACTGTCGGCCCACTGGCGAGGTCAACCGGTGCCGCAAAGCCGCCGCGCCCGTCGCCGGCGTAGAGCACGATGCTGTTCGACACGAGCCGCCCCAGCTCATCGAACTGCACGAGCGACAGCACCGCGTCCTGATGGCCGTCGCGCGTGTAATCGACGAGCAGAGCCGCCAAACACGATGGATCCGCCGGCACGGGCAAGGTCACGCGGGTCGCGCCATCGAGCAGCACGGCGCCGTTGCCGAGCAGGTCGATGCGCCCGTTTTCATTGACGTCGCCAGCCGCGAGGCTTTCGCCGAACGCGCTGATGGGTTCGCGGCGGAAGCTGAAGCCGCCGCGGACGGCGAACGTCGAGTTCTCGTGAACCCACAGCCGGGACGCGCTCTGCCCGCCGGCCGCGATATCCAGGCGGCCATCGTGGTCGAAGTCGCCCAGGGCGATGGCGCGCGCGCCGGTTGCCGAGGGCAGATCGCCCCATCGATCCGGCAGCACGACCGCGTGGCGCGTCCCAGCAGCACCGTGACGGAGTGCGCCTGGTAGTTGGCCGTGGCGACGTCGAGCCGCCCATCCAGATTCAGATCGCCGATGGCGACTCCGCGCGGCGACGCTCCGGTCGCGCGGGTGCCCGCGAGCACGAACCCGGAGGCGCTCCCGCGCAGAATGGCGAGCACGCTGGTCGAGGACGAAACGGCGGCGAGATCGATCCAGCCGTCCGAATCGAGGTCCGCCGCCGTGAGTACGTTCAGCGGCCGGCCCACAGCGATGGTCGTCCGGGTCAGGCCGCCTGAAGACGTGCCAAGGAGGATGTCGAGGTTCGAGGAACCTGTCGACGCCACCGCGAGGTCGGTGATCCCATCGTGGTTGAAGTCGGCGGCGGCCACGCCCTGCGGGCGCGACGAGACAGGCTGCCGCACGATGTGCGGCTCGAAGGTGCCGTCGCCGCGGCCGCGCAGCACCGAGATGGAATTCGTGGCGTAGTCGGAATGGACGATGTCGAGAATCCCGTCGCGCGTGACGTCGGCGAGGGTCGCTCCCCACGCCTCGCCCACGCCCGTCAGGACCCGCCGCGCCGCCAGCTCTCCCGATGGTCCCAGGAGCAGCACATCGATGGTGCGTGAATCCGGTGTGGTCACGACCAGATCGGGCGTGCCGTTCCGGTCGACGTCGCCGGCCGAGAGATCGAACGGGCCGGCGCCGACACGCGATCTCGCGCGGCGCCTCGAATCCGCCGCCCGGCCCACGATTGATGAACAGCACGACAGCGTTCCGTCCGGCGTTCGCCGTGGCGACATCGAGCCATCCATCGCGGTTCAGATCGACGCTCACCGCATCGCGGGCGCCGGTCAGCGCGGGATACGTTGCGGGCGTGAACGCGGGGTCTTGCGCGTATGCGACGGTCGAACTCACGGCCAGGAGGCCAGGACGGCCACGACCAGGCGGATGCTCCGAGAAATACCCATGCTCGTCTCCTCTTCCGAAGCGAACGCTGCTGATCCACTGAGGCACCGCGCGACATGGAAACGTCCACGTGCGCGTGAGCCAGTGACCGTGCGGAGTCTACTCGACGTGATCGAGCCGTCGGACCGGCAAATCGACAGTCCGCATACGGCTGAGGCCGAAAGCTGACGGTCGCGTTGAAGGAGGGCAAAAGGGGCCGGCGTGACTGCGACTGGCACCGTTCAATATCGGCGCCATTCGCCGACACGGTTCCGCTGGCGCAGCAACACGACGACACGACGAAGCGACGACACGACGTGACGCCCTCTTTCGAACGATTCCCAGCGTCAGCGGCCGCGCTGGCGCGCGGCAGGAGGGCGGGTCGAGCGGAACGCAAAATCACCATGGCGAAGATGCGGTGGTTTGCGATCCGCTCGACCCGTCCTCCGCACGCCAGCCGCGAAGCGGCCGGCATACCGCTGACGAGAGAACCGCTGATACTTGGCGCCGTCTTAGCGTCGCGTCGTCGTCTCGTCGTGTCGTCGTGTTGCCGCGCAGCGGAACCGTGACAGGCGCCACGAATACGCCCGAAGCCTCTGCAAGCACCCGGATGCCTGATCCGTTGGCCTTGGGGTGTGGCGGATCCCCTGGCCTAGCGAGCCAACGACTCGATCACCGCCTCGAGGCCGTCGACCACGTGCGCCAGCTTCTCGTAATCGATCTTGTCGGGCGTGTCCTCGGCGGTGTGATACCAGGGGTAACGGAACGGCGCGGTGTCGGTAACCATCATCGCGGGATACCCGGCCTGCCAGAACGCCCACTGGTCCGACCAGCCGACCCCCGGGACTTCGTCCGGAGCGGCGGCGGACTGTAGCGGAAATGCCGTTCGCTGCTCGAAAGCCCGCCGTGCCTTCGACAGCAGGGGGGCAGATGCGTCGTTGGCGACGAAACCTATGAAGTTCCCGACGTCTGGATACAGCGAGGCGATCTCCGCGGGGTATTGCTGGCTCCCTCGCTCGTCCGAGTAATAGCCCATCGTCTCCAGCGACAACATCGCCATGACGCGATCGCCGCGCGCCTTGGCGGCGTTCGCATAGACGACACTGCCCATGTGTGCGGTCTTGAAGAATGGCGGCTCTTCGTTGACGAACGCCACGAAGCGGATGGTGCGCGGCTGCGGCCGCCGCGAGAACCGCTGCGCCAGTTCCAGCACGGCGGCGACGCCGGTGCCGTTGTCGTTCGCGCCCGGGCAGCCGGACACGGTGTCGTAGTGGGCGCCGATCACGACGATCTCCTCGGGCGCGCGGCTCCCGTCAGCGTCGCCTCGACGTTGCTGACGGGAATCTTCGCCACGTCGAACGTCTGCAGCTCTGGCGCGTAGCCGGCACTGGAGAACTCCGCCGACACATAGCGCGCCGCGCGATCGAGCGCTTCGCAGCGCCACAGGTTGCGCTCGCCGATCGTGCCGGCCAGCATCTCGACGTGTGCGCGCAGCCGGGACGCGGTGGAATGGGCATCGTCATTGATCCTGACCTGTCGCTCGATTTGTGGGTCCCTCCATCGATCTTGTGGCTTCCGGCTTCCACCTTCGCCAAGGCTACGGCGGACAAGTCAGCCGGAAGGATGCGGGAAGCCTGAAGGCGGAAGCCACGCAAACTCAAGCGGGCGGCAGCGGCTTGATCCGGATGTTGCGCCACTTGATCACCAGCGGCTGGCTCGTGGTGATCCCGGAACCGGCGTTCGCCGGCAGGTCGACCTCGCGCTGGCTCAGTCCATGGACCTGCAGCCCGATGAAGCCGCGCGCGTGCGTCTTGTAGACCGCCTCGTTGACGATGTCTTCCACCGGCTGGCCGTTGACCCAGGTCTGGATGCGCGGACCGTTCGCCACGATTCGCACCTTGTTCCAGCCGTCGTCGATGAAGAAGGCGTGCCCCTTGTCGATCTTTTCCTGGGACGTGAGCCAGTTGGTGCCCATGGCTTCGCCGTACAGCATCCCGGTCGCGGGCAGCCCCTTGTAGGTGCGCCGGATCTCCACCTGGGGACCGTTGACGCGCCCGGCGGCGGCCTCGAAGCTGCGGCCGGTCATCTGCACCGGCCTGACCTTGCTCCGTATCTGGATGCCGGAGTTCGTGACCGGATCGATCGCGGTCTCCAGCTCGAGCTCGAAATTGTCGAACTCCTGGAGCGTGCACAGGAACGAGTTCATGCTGGCGCTCGCCTCGACCGTCCGGCCGACGATGGCGCCGTCCTCGACGGTGAAGCGGTGGCCGCCGTTCATGTGGACCCAGCCGTTCAGCGTCGTCCCGTCGAACAGATCGATCCAGCCATCCGCGCCCGGCTTCGGGCCGCGTCGCTGCGGTTCGGCCGAGGTCGTCGGACTGCGGCAACGCGAACGCGATGATCGAGTCGCCGGATTTCGTCGCGTTCTTGCCGCTGCCGCCGGCGGCGATCACGACGTACTGGCGGCCGTCGATCATGTAGATGCTCGGTGTCGCGTAGCCGCCGGCCGGGAGCTGGTGTTCCCACAGCACGCGGCCCGAGCTCTTCTCGAACGCGCGGATCTTCTCGTCGGCGGTCGCGGCGATGAAGATCACCCCGCCGGCCGTCGCCACCGCGCCGCCGAAGTTGAGCGTGCCGGTGTTCCGGATCCCCTTGGCGACGAGCTGCGGATACTCGCCGAGCGGCACCTTCCAGGCGATCTCGCCCTTGACGAGATCGATGGCGTTCAGCGTGCCCCACGGCGGCGCGATCGCCGGGACGCCGTGCGGATCGAGGAACAGCGGGTAGCCGTCGATGGTGTAGCGATGCGCCGCCGCGGCTCGGCACCGGGCGCGCGGCCTCTGTCGGCGGCGTTTTCAGGAACGCGGCGAGGGCGCTGACCTCACCGGGACGAAACTGCCGAAACGCGGGCATGGCGTTGCGGCCCTGCAGGATCACGGTCTCGATTTCCTGCGGGGTCCGTTTGAGATCGACGAGCGGCGGCGTGTGCGGCGGCGTGCCCTGGCGCGCGACGCCGTGGCAGGCGGCGCATGTCCGATCGTAGATCTGACGCCCGAATTCGACGGGGTTCCGGTCGCCAGCGCCAGGCTCGTCGAGGACCGGCCGGAGCCTGTTGATGGTCGGCGCCTCGTTGACGTTGACGTAGAGCATGTTCAGCACCGGATCGAAGCTGGCGCCGTGCCATTCCGCGCCGCCGAGATGTCCGGGCGTGGTGATCGTGCCCTGCAGGCTCGGCGGGGTATAGATCGGTCCGGAGAGGTAGCGGCGGAAGTCCCTGAGCGCCTGTGCCCGCGCTTCCGGTGTGATGTTCGTCAGGTCGGCCTCGGTCAAGGTCTGGCGAACGAGCGGCTGCGGCTTGAGCGGGACGAGCTGTGTCGGCGCCGTTTCCTCTCCGGGCACGGTCGAGCGCGGCACCGGCACTTCCTGCACGGGAAAGAGCGGCTTGCCCGTGTCGCGATCGAGCACGAACGTGAAGCCCATCTTGGTGAGCTGCACGACGGCATCCTTCGCGGTCGGTCCCGATCCGATCGTGACCAGGATCGGCGCGGGCGGATTGTCGTAGTCCCAGATGTCGTGGCGGACGGTCTGGAAATGCCATTTGCGCTCGCCCGTGATCGCATCGAGCGCGAGGACCGAGTTGGCGAACAGGTTGTCGCCCTTGCGGAAGCCGCCGTAGAAGTCCTCGGTCGCCGAGCCGGTGGCCGCGAACACCCAGCCGCGCTGCTCGTCGATGGTCACGCCGCCCCAGGCGTTGGCGCCGCCGTAGTTCTCGCCCTTGACCCACTTCCAGGAGTCGTGGCCGACCTGTCCTTCGCGCGGGATGGTATGGAAGATCCACTTGAGCGCGCCGGTGACGGCATCGTAGCCACGGATGTGGCCGGGCGAGGCGTCGTAGCTCTCGTTCACGCGCGACGCGATGATCAGGACGTTCTTGAACACCGCCCCGGGCGAGGTCATCTCGATCACCGCCGTGGCCGGGTCGACGCCGAGATTCTGCCGGAGGTCGATGAAGCCGTTGCTGCCGAACGACGAGATCAACTCGCCGGTCCTGGCGTCGACCGCGTAGGCCCGGTCGCGCACGAAGTGGAAGATGCGTTCCCCCTCGGCCCCTTTCCAATACACCAGCCCGCGGTTGCGCAGCCGGACGACGTTGCCGTTGTTGTGTTTGGCCGGATCGAAGGACCAGACCTCGCGGCCGGTGGCCGCGTTCAGCGCCACCGCCTTGAGGCTCGCCGTGGTCACGTACATCACGCCGTTCACCACGATCGGGTTCACGTGCATCGTCGATCGCTGGTTGGCGTCGCCGGTCTTGTACTCCCAGGCGCGCTCCAGCCGGTGGACGTTGCCGGCGTGGATCTGCGCCAGCGCCGAGTACTGGTTGCCTTTCTGGTCGCCGCGGTAGACGGGCCAGTCGACGGCGGTCGGCCCGCCGGAGGGAATGACCGCCTCCTGGTTCCGGGCGACGACGGCGGCGCCGCAGGCGAGCGCTGCAGCCGCACGACGAACGACAACAACGGTCGATCTCCGCATGGATTACCCTCAGCTAGTGCCGCCAATCAGCGGTCAGCGCAGCGGTCTCGGGAACGGTTCGCCATGTCGCCGGGTGTCCGGTTTCAGCGTAGCTATGGAGCCTGGGCCTTCAGCGCAGATCCTACCGCGCGCTGACGCTCGTCGCCATCAGTCTCTGCATCACCACATCAGCCTGACCGCGAACTGGACCGAGCGCGGTGCGTTGGCCTGGCTCGTGACTGAGCCCGAAATTCGCGTTGGTCGGCGCGTTCACCGGCGCCGAGAACTGCACCCGATCGAAGGCGTTGAACGTCTCGGCGCGGAGCTGGAGACGTGCGCCCTTGCCGAGCCGACGTGTTCTTCACCAGCGCCACGTTCAGCGTGTTGATGGCATCGAGGCGCAGCTCGCCGAAGTCCGACGGCAGCGTCCGGATGTTGCGATCGAGCTGCTGCGCCGGCACGGTGTTGAACGCCGCGGTGTTGAAGGCGCGGTCGACGTTGCGGGGATCCCACTCCAGGTCGCCGCCCAGGTAAATCACGTTGCCCCATGTCTGCACCGCACCTGACTGGTAGGTGTAGATGCCGCTCACGCTCCATCCGCCGATCACCGTGCGCAGCCAGGGTGCCGAACCCGTTCCCGTAGGGCTGTCCCGCGCCGAAGGGCAGCGCGTAGACGCCGCTCAGCACGAAGCGGTTCGGCCGATCCTCGTTGGCGATTCTCCGTTCGAGCTCGGTGTCCGACGGGTTCAGCTTGGAGGTCGCTTCGTGCATCTTCGATCGCGTATAGGTGGCGAGCAGCTGCATGCCGCCGGAGAAACGCTTCTGCGCTGTCAGGCGACACCATGTGCTGAGCCGAGCTGCCTTCGTTCACGGTCGTGATCTGCAGCGACGTGGTACTGCGGGATATGCCCGGAGCAGCTGCTCGTAGGTGATCGTCGGGCCATTCAGCGTCGATCCCGGGAGCAGCCCCTGGAACGGGTTGGGGACGTTGGCGGACAGCTTGTTGATCGTCGCCTGGTCGCGGACGTCGGAGGTGCTGAGGAAGCTCTCCGGCGTGTAGTTCAGCGCCAGGTTCACGGGCAGGCGCGCGGAACTGGTTGAACGCATAGGTCGCCTCGACGACGATGCCTGAACCGAGCTCCTGCTGAACGCCGGCGGTATAGCGGCGCGAATAGGGCTGTGCCAGCGTCGTATTCGTAAAGGTCAGGCCCTGGCCGAGGTTCTGATCGAGGCCGCGCGCCGCACCCACCGGCTGAAGCACGCCGCCGGGAAACGGGTTCGACAGTGTCGTGGCCGGCGTCAGGAACCCGTCCAGCGTCGGCACGAACGGGGTCGACTGGCTGAAGCCAGGCTGCTGCACGCCAGTCGTTCCGTACGTGTCGTAGAAGATGCCGAACCCGCCGCGAAACACCGTGTTGCCGCCGAGCTGTCGCTGGCGTGTAGGCGACGCCGAGCCGCGGAGAGAACGCATCGCCAGGCGTGCTGTAGACTTGCACGGTGCGACGAGCTTGCGAAGATGGGACCGCCGACCGGGATTGAATGCGCTCGCCGGCAGGTCCGGCAGGGGGTTGGCCGCGTACGCGGCACGCGCCGCCGCGGTGACGCTGTTCGCGGACGAGTCGTCGAAGCCGACCAGCGTGCGATCGTGCCGCTCGACCGTTCCGGTCTCGCGCTCGTAGCGCAAGCCGAGATTGATCGTCAGATCCGGGCGCATGCCGCCAGTCGTCCTGGACGAAGAAGGCCGAATAGTAGGCGTGATTGTCGCGGTCGGTGTTGACCTCGAACTGCCCGGCGGTCGGCAGCCCGAGCAGGAACGACGCGAACGCCTGGCCGTTCGGCGCCCCGGCCGAGTTGTCGAGCGGCCCGCGCGTCCACTGTGTGCCGAACGTGTAGTTGCCGGCGGAGTCGCCGTAGTTGATCGACGTCTCGCGGAGGAATCGCAGATCGGCGCCGGCCTTGAGCGTGTGGGCGCCCCTGGCGCTGGTGACCGAGGTGAACCACTGATAGGAATCGAAGACCGTCGAGAACCCCGCGCCGGCGACGTTGCCGCCGGTCGGGTCCGAGTGACGCCGTGGTGTCGCCGAAGGCGATCATCGGCAGCACCGGGTTGATCGACGCGGCGGCGAGCGACGCCGGGAAGCCAAGCGTCGTCATGTCGAAACCGGTGCTCTCGCGCGTCTCGTGGTCGTCGAAGCGGGTCCAGCCGAAGCGGCTGTTCACCATCGTGGTCGAGTTGAGCGTGTGCACGAAATCCAGCATCGCGCCGGAGTTCAGCCGCGGCAGGATCGCGCCGGTGCCGATGTTGTCGAACAGGTTGCCCTTCCGCTCCTCGCGGTCGTTGCCGTACCACTTGAACATCAGGCGATTGTGCGCGTTGAGGTTGATGTCGGTGCGGCCCATCAGGCTGTAGTAGGTATCCGAGCGCGTGGTCGGCGAGAGGTAGTTGCCGGTGCCGTCGGCGCTGCCTGGCTGGTTGGGGAGCGGATAGAAGTCGAGGTAGTTCCGGGCGATGGCGTTGATGCGGTCAGCGGGTATGCGATTGTCGGGAAACGGCAGCCGGCGACGGCGCGCGCCTTCGGCGACGGCGGTTGACGGGTCGTAGATCCGGTAGACATCGCCCAGGCCGAGCAGCGCCGAGAAGTCGCCGTTGCGCATCGCTTCGGTCGGAACCGTGGTCGTCACCGGCGTCACATAGCTGTCGCGGATGTTGTCGTACGAGGCGATCCAGAACACGCGGTTCCGACCGTCCATCAGGCCGGGAATGACCAGCGGGCCACCAGCCGTGACGCCCCCCTGGTTGTAGGTGAAGGGCGGCTCGGTCCGGCCGGCGCGCTTGGTGAAGTACGTCGTCCCCGACAAGCCCGAGGGCTGCGTATAGAACCCGGCGCCGCCCTTGAACTGGTTGGTCCCGCTCTTCGTGACGATGTTCACCGTGCCGGCCGCCGAGTTTCCATAGGATGCGTCCGACTGGAACGTCTCGATCTTGATCTCCTGGACGATGTCCGCCGGCGGATTGTAGGAGATGCGCCGATCGGCGGCCATGTTCGGACCGCCGTCGAGCAGCAGCTCGTTGGTGCGGCTCTGGCCGCCACCCATGGAGAAGGTCGACGTGCCGCCGTTGTCGAACGGACGCGTGTTGGCGACCGGGCTGGTTCCATCGAGCACGCCGGCCGAGAGCTTGATCAGGCTCGACGGCGCGCGGCCACTCATCGGCAGGCTGTCGATCTGCGCCGAATCGACGACGACGCCGACCGACGCGGTGCCGGTGGAGAGGAGCGCCGCTTCGCCCTGCACGGTGACCGACTCCGTCATGTTTCCGACTTCGAGCTTGAGATCGAGCGTCACGCGCTGGCCGGTACTCAGACGAACGTTCTCGCGGACCAGCCGCGTGAATCCTTGAAGCTCGGCAGCGATCGTGTAATTGCCGGGTGTCAGGAACGCGAAGGTGTAGGTTCCGCTGGCCTCGGTGGTCGCGACGTGCGCGGTGCCGGTCTCGACGTGCGTGGCGGTAACAGTGGCGCCGGGCAGGACGCCGCCCTGCGCGTCAGCGACCAGGCCGGTCAAGGTCGCGCGGTATTCCTGCGCCAACACCGGCAGGGGTGAATCCAGCCATTGCGGCGAGTACCGAGAACAGCTCGACGGAGTCGTTCGTTCATCTTTCTGCTCCATCTGATTCGGACGACCGCCGGGCGGCGGGTGGGCCCGTGACCGTGGCGTGGCGAATGGTCCGGGCGGCGGTCCTTGGGGATTGAGGTCCGGACTTGGCCGGACTTGTACTTTCGACACAACAACGTGTCAAGAATTCAGGGCCGGAATGCAGGGCCAGAGCTTCCCTGACCTGATGGCCTCCTGTGCAAAAGGCTCTGCGACAAGTGGCTGTCGTTGGTCTTGATTACGCTGCGCGCATCACGCCCCAAGAGCAGTCACAAGGTCACAAGGTCAGGAGGAAGGTTTCTGGACCCGATTCAGGGTTCAGCGCGACCGCAAGGACGCTCGGCAAATAGCCCGAGCCGCGGCGGCGGCACGCTGACCCGCCTTCGCGCTGCGCGCTACGGCGCGGCAGGCGTAAGATCGCGGCCCACAGGCTGACCGCATGAGAGACCCATCGAATCGGGGCTTCGAATCGCTGTCGGTGGGATCGACCCGTGCGTTGATCGCCCTCGCGGCTGCAGCCGTGCTGGCGGCCACGAGCGCTCACGACGCGATCGGTCAGTCGCGGCCGTTCACGCCGGAGGTCGAGCAGTTCGTCGATACCTATTTGAAGACCGGCGGCGACAAGCTGACCAACTGGGTCCAGGGTGAAACCGCGCCGCCGGCGGACCAGACGCTGCGCGCGTTCCGGCCGGTCGAAGGCTTGACCATGGAGCTGGTGGCGTCGGAACCGGTGATCCGGCAGCCGATCGATCTCCATTTCGACGATCGCGGACGGCTGTGGGTCGTTCAGTACCTGCAGTATCCGTTTCCGGCCGGCCTCACCATCAACCGGTACGATCAGTACCTGCGCGCGGGTTACGACACCGTCCCCGCCGCGCCGCCCAATCACGTCCGCGGCGCGGACAAGATCACGCTGCTCGAGGACAAGGACGGTAACGGGACGTTCGAGTCGCACCGGGATGTCATCACCGGCCTGAACATCACGACGAGCGTGTTGACGGGACGCGGTGGGATCTGGGTGATGAATCCACCGTACCTCCTCTTCTATCGCGACCGGACTGCCGACGGCGTGCCGGACGGCGATCCTGAAGTACGGCTGTCGGGATTCGGGCTCGAGGACACGCACTCGCTCGCCAACAGCCTGACGTGGGGCCCTGATGGATGGCTCTACGGTGTTCACGGCAGCACCAGCACGTCTCGCGTCAGGGACGTCTCGTTTCTCGGTCAGGCGGTCTGGCGCTACCACCCCGAGACCGACGCGTTCGAGCTGTTCGCGCAGGGAGGCGGCAATCCGTGGACGCTGTCGTTCGACAGCCGGGGGCGCGCGTTCTCAGGGGACAACGGCGGCAACAGCCGCGGCTTCCACTGGGTGCCCGGCGGACGCTACGAGAAGAACTGGCCGAAGCACGGCCCGTTCACCAGGCCGTACTCCTTTGGCTTCATCCCGAACATGGACCATGAGGGCTACGCGGCGCGGTTCGCGATGACCTCGGTCGTCTACGAAGAGGGCAGGCTGCCCGGTTACGAGGGACAACTCGTTTCGGGAATGGCGTTGACCAGCCGGATGCAGGCCACGCGTTTCCTCGCCGACGGCTCCACGTTCAGGACCGTCGATACCGATGCGCTGGTGACGACGGCCGATCGGAGCTTCCGTCCGGTCGATACGGCGGTCGGACCCGACGGCGCGATCTACATCGCCGACTGGTGCGACATCCGGATGGATCACACCGATCCACGTGATACCTGGGACAAGTCGTGCGGGCGGATCTGGCGCCTTCGGGCGAAGGACACAGGGGCTGTCGCGCCCTTGGATCTTGCTTCACGCAGCAACGCTCAACTCGTATCGCTGCTGGGCGACACCAGGAAGTGGTATCGCGAGCAGGCGCGGCGTCTTCTTGGCGAACGCGGAGATCGCTCGCTGGTTCCCGAATTGCGGCGCCTCGCCCACGACCAGCGCGGTCAGCTCGCGCTCGAGGCACTCTGGACGGCACACCAGATTTCTCCAATGGATGCCGAGTGGGCGCGCCAACTGCTCGACCATCCTGACGCGGCGGTCAGACTGTGGGGACTGCGCCTGTTCACGCCCACCGGATCGCTGACGCCGTCGATGCGCGACAAGCTGGTCGCAGTGGCCCGCTCGGAGCCGGATGCCGAGGTGAGGAGTGAGCTCGCGAACACCGCTGCTCGCCTCGACCCGCGAGATGGCCCGTGCCGTGCTGCAGGAGCTGATGCGGCGGCAGGAGGACCTGGCAGACAAGCACCTGCCGCTGCGCATCTGGTGGGCGCTCGAGGATCAGATCACGCGCGATCCCGACTCGGTGCTCAACTGGGTCGAAGAGGCGGGGCTGTGGCAGGCCCCGATCTTCACGGCGCACATCGCCCCGCGCATCGCGCGGCGGCTCGCCGCCGATCGTGGAGACGCCACCCGGTTCACGCGCATCGATCCGGACACCAACTGGAAGGACTACGCGCAACATCCGCGCGTCCTGATGCCCGGCGGCAAGGGGAACTATACCGACTGGCAGACCAACTACACGGCGGCGGTCAGCGATCGCAACCTCACACGGACGGCGCGGCTGCTGCAGATGGCACCCGTCAATCTCCGCGATCGGCTGTTGGCCGACGTCACGAGCCGCCCTCGATCAGGGCGCAGCCCCGGAACGCATTCCAGAGCGGCTCGCCACGATCATCGGTCCACGCAGCGCGGGCCAATCTCGCGCCGCGGCCGCGGTCACGGGGGAGCGAGGCCGGGAGGCGTTCCTGACCTACTGCGCGCCATGTCATCAGACCGACGGCAGCGGCATGGCGCGTCTCGCGCCGCCACTGCGCGAGTCCCCATGGGTGCTCGGATCGGAAGATCCGCTGATCCGAATCGCGCTGCAGGGACTGAAGGGACAGCTCGTGATGCCCGCGATGGGCGCCCTCGACGATCAGCAGCTCTCCGGCATCCTCACTTACGTGCGCAGGGCGTGGGGCCATTCGGCCGGACCGGTTGCCGCTGACACCGTCGCGCGGGTCCGTGCGGCGTCGGAAGAGCGGAGGACGCCGTGGACGCGTGAGGAGTTGTCGCGCTGAGCCCGGGGTCGGGGGTCGGAGGTCGGGGGTCGGCAGGTCGGGGGTCGGCAGGTCGGGTCGGGTCGGCGGGTCCGGTGTAGCCGCTCCAATTGTGGGCCCGGGGTCTTCAGACCCCGGGCAACAGCGTTTGACAGGAGAGAGCAATGCGACGATTTGGTTTGATCCCGGCCTTGCTGTTGATGGTGGCGATTTCAGCTGGTGCGCAGGAGGGCCGGCGTGGACTCGGCCCGCAAGGCCCGCCGAACGTCGCCGGCGCCTGGTCAGGCACCTGGAGCGCCTACAACCCGGCGCGCGCCACGACGCCGCCGAAAGAGCAGTGCGCGAAGCTGACCGCGAACATCACCCAGAAAGGTGACATCTGGGAGGCGGTGTTCGAAGGCGACTGCGGCCGGCCCTACAAGTACACGATCAAGATGGAAGGGAAGCAGTCGGGGAACGTCGTGCTGTTCAAGGGGAGCGCGGATCTCGGCCCCAAGGACGGCGGCGTCTACGACTGGATCGGCCGTGCGACGGATGAGGAGTTCGTCGGCTTCTACACGAGCGCGGCGTATACCGGGGTGTTCAGTCTCAGTCGCGTCAAGTAGGCCGGACGCTTCGGCCCGGTCCTGGCGAACGAGCGTGGCGACACCTTACCCGACAGCGAGAAACGTGGGGACGTCGAAGTGGACGTCCATGACCAGATCGTCGCGTTCAAGCGCAAGCTGGCGCCGAATCGTGACGCGTTGAAACGCGCCTACACGGAGGTGAAGGGCCATGTCAGTCGAGCGGCCGACAGCATCCTCGAGAGATGTCGCCGCCGGCCGTCCGGTCGTGCCCGAGCTCGAGTATCGAGACATACGAGACGGCCAGGTCCCGGAGGCGGTCCGGCGGTCGATTCGCAGCCGCGGATGTGCGGTCATTCGCGGCGTGTTCCCCGCGCCTCTGGCAAGCGACTGGTTCGCCGAGGTCGGCGAGTACCTCGAAACCAACCGCTATGAGGAGCGGGAAATCGAGAAACGGAGTCTCGACAAGTACTTCTCGGCCCTGAAAGCGGGGAAGCCGCAGATCTTCAACGTCTACTGGTCCAGGCCGCAGGTGATGGCGCGCCAGGACGCCAGGCTCGCCGAGACACGCGCCTTTCTCGATCGGCTGTGGAAATACGAAGGCGTCTTCAATCCCGACCTGCAGTGCACCTATGCCGACCGGCTGCGCCGCAGGCAGCCCGGGGACAAGACGCTCGGGCTCTCCCCGCACATGGACGCGGGCACGGTCGAGCGCTGGATCGACCCCGGCTATCAGAAGGTGTACGAGCACATCTTCGCCGGCGACTGGCGCGGCTATGACCCGTTCGACGCAAAGCACCGGCTGGAGACCCGCGAGATTCCGTCGCCGGCGGTGTGCAGCATGTTCAGAACCTACCAGGGCTGGACGGCGCTGACGCGTCAGGGGCCGAACGACGGCACGCTGCGCCTCATTCCCATCGCAGAGGGGATCGCTTACGTGCTCCTCCGCGCGCTCCAGGACGACGTGGAGGAGGCGGATTTGTGCGGGGCCGCCCCAGGCCGCGCGCTCGGGATCAGCCCGGAGTGGCACCCCGATCTCATCGCCGCCCTGGTCTCGATCCCTGAAGTCATGCCCGGCGACACGGTGTTCTGGCACACGGATATCTGCCACGCCGTTGGCGACGAGCACGCAGGGAGCGAGTACGCCAGCGTCATCTACATCGGCTCGGCGCCGGACTGCCCGAAGAATCGCGCCTATCTTCCGGCACAG
>CAWAXG010000029.1:0-15576 GCA_963785755.1 uncultured Acidobacteriota bacterium
GGACGTGGCGGATGTCATGGCGCTGATGCAGCTGGCGCGACGGCTGCCCTACGCGGACGCGGACAACGTGTCTGGTACGGGCTTTCACGCGGCGGCACGATGTCGTTTCTCGCGCTCAAACAGGGCTTCCCCGCGAAAGCCACCGCCGTCGTCGGCGCCTTGTTCGATTTCGAAGCCATGGACCGCCGCGCGCCGGAGATGGTGAAGATGGCCATGGCGGGCAACGACGACTTCGCCCGCGACGCCGCGGCGGTGCTGCGCGCCCGGTCGGTAATGAACTGGCCGGAACAGATCGGCGTCCCGCTGCTCATCATCCACGGCGCGAACGATCAGGAAGTGCCCGCGGTAGACGCCATGGCGTTCGCCACGCCATCGCTGAGCTTCGAAACGCTACCAGTTGATCGTGTATGCGGATGACGTGCACGAGGCCGCGGTCAACCGGCGCGATCGCGACGCGCAATCGTCGCGTGGTTCAGGCAAAAGCTTCCCCGCTGACACCCAGAATTCGCCTGATCTCCCGCCGGCATCAGGCGAGGAGGCGCGCCGCGGATCGCCGCACCGGCACTGGCCGTCCGCGGCCCTCTTCCGCAGGGCGCACTTCGACGTTGCTCAGTGCGCCCCCTGAGCAAAGTCGAAGGGGCGGGAAAACCGTCTCCGCTCATACCCTCGCTGCGCTCGATGCCGCGGCGAGTACGGGATGCGTGTGGATGACAATGCCAGGCGCACTGATGCGCCGGTGGTCGCGTGGATCTACGCGGATCACAGTGACCGAACTCGCCGCGAGGAATCGCGTCGCCGGTTTTCCGGCAATGCCCGCGCGCGGCCAGGTCGTGCGCGGGACGTCGGTGCCGCGCCCTGCTCCACACGTCCGCGGCCGCCCAGCACCGGCACGGCCCACGTGCCCGCGATGAGGACGAAATGGCGCGCGGGCCGACGTCGGTCCGTGTCGACATTCGTCGTTCAGCACGCGTTGGAGGTCGTGACCATCGCTCGTCAGCGGGGTGCGCCGGAGCATGTCGGGGCACGGCGCGACGCGGCTAGCGCGAGGGCGTCAGTCCTCCTTCTGAAAATCCTGGTTCTGGCGGCGGTGTCTTTTCTTCACAAGGAGGAGGCCGTGCGCCGATTTGCTTCGGCGCACTGCGGATCATCCGCATGGACGGAGCCCGAGGTTGTGCAGGTCGTATTGACCAAAGAACGTGTCGCGCCACGTCGCAATCTTCTGCCTGCGAAGCAACGGCGAAAAATCACTCCCCTGCTGCCTACGAGGCATTTTTCGACCTGACGCTGCGCGCTGGCCGCATCGCGCGTCGGGCCGACATGGCTCCGCTGCGCTGACCCGCCGGCGAAGAACCGCGTCAATGCCAACTGGGTGAGCGGCTCGTTCGTCTGGATGCGCAGTCGGCCGGCGCGACCGTTCCCGCCGTGAGCATGAGCACTTCCCGATGCCGCCGATTCCTGTGGCGTCGGAGTCTATAGCGGGTTTGTCGCGCAGGACATCCTCGAGCGCCTTGCCGGGTCGAGGTTCGGGGTACCGCCCGTAGAAAAAGCCCTTGCCGTTCTCGTCCACGCAACGCTGAGGGACCTCACCCAGCGAATCACGTCGGGCAGCTCCCTGCCTGTGCCGAGCTCACGGACGCAATACGTCGACCAGTCCGAGCCGCCTTGAGACTGAGCCGTACGCGAAGTGCCGTCCGTCGGGCGACGGGAAAAAAGCTGAGAGGGCAATCGAACCGTCCGGCGACAGACTGTTCGGATCGAGCACCACGGTTTCCGGGCTGTTCAGCGTCTCGCGCTTGAAAACGACAGCCTGCCGCTGCAGTCCGGTGTTCCGGCTGTAGAACCAGTGCCCGCCTTCGTATTGCGGCGGGTCACCTTCGGATAGCCAGAGGAACGAGCGACTCGCGGAGCCGATAGAAATACACTCCGCGACTGCGCGTTCCCTATCCGTCGTCACAGGTGGCAGGATCTCGGGCGCCGTTCAACGCGTCGTGAACTGGACGGCTGGGTTGAAGCGCTGATTGCTACTGGCGCAGCGCCGACGTCCAATTGAGGACGACCGTAATGGGCGTGGGGTCCCTCTCGGTGGCGGTGTTGACGAGAAACCGTTGCCCGTCGGGTGACACGTCGTAGATGTCGCTGACCGCGCGATCGGCCACCACGAACAGCTGCCGTGCCGGCGCAACCTGCAGCACCGGACCGGGCGTGATCGTCACGCTCATCACGCCGCCGTTTGGCGCCATGTAGAACAGCTCTTTCCCGTCGCGCCGCCATCGCGGCGTCTGGCCGCCGGTGAGGGACACTCGTCGCCGCGAGCCGACGGCATCGATCGGCGTCACGTAGATTTCAGGCGCACCCGACTCATCCGACTCGAACGCGATCCAGCGCCCATCAGGCGAGAACACCGCATCTCGCTCCTCGAACGGCGTTCGAAGAAGCGGGAGTGGCTTTCGTTCGCCGATCAGCGGCAGCATCCACAAGTCCGCCCTGGTGATGCGATCCTCTTCGAGGTAGATCAGGCGTTGATTGTCGAGAGACACATCAAGGGGATGCTGGACGCCGGGCGACGCCAATACGACTTCCTGGTTACCGGCGCCCTCGAGCGCCTTCTCGTGGATATCGGGCGGGCCCTCTCGGTCGGACCGAAAGACGATGCGTTTGCCTCCGGCCGACCAGATCGGATTCACCTCGTCGGTCTCCTGGTACGTGAAGCGCCTTGGCACGCCTCGGTCGACGTCCTGCCACCAGACGTCTGAAATCCCGGTCCGCACGTCGACCACATCCACGGCGAGGCGTTGCCCGTCTGGTGACAACCGCAGGCTCTTGATCGGGCCAGGCATGGTCAGCGTGTCGAGCACCTGGCCGTTGCGATCGAACCACACGAGCCTGGGCGAGTAATTGATGTTCGTCTCAAACGCCAGCACGCCGGTCTGCGATGCGGTAAACCTGGCCGTCCCTGTTGGCTTGAACACGCGCACTCCCTCGGCGATGGCTGTCGGCTCGCCGAGCACTCTGAAGTTGTCGAGATCGAATCGCTGCGCCAGCAGGGTTCCGTCGTTAACGTAGACGACGTGCCCCGAAGCGGTGTACTCGACTCGCGAGGCTGCATCGACGACAAGTTTCGGCACAGCGCCATCGAGCGACCCGAGGTAAAGCGGCGTCCGAAGCGAGCCCTGCTTCTGAACCGAGCGCTCCATCGCCCTGAAAAGGAAGTGCCGGCCGTCGGGAAGAAACTGCGGCCAGTTATGACTAACAGTCCCTGTCAATGGATCGACCACCGTAACCTGCTGGGGGGTGCCACCATCTTCAGACACGCTCATGATGCCCCGCTCTGACGCGACATCGGCTCCAAACAGGATGGTGCCAAATTGGTTCCATGCCGGAACGCCTTCGAAGGCGGCGTCGCAGATGGTGCGCGGCGAACCACCGCTGACCTCTACCTTCTTGAGCTTGCCTTCCGCGCCGAATCCGATGAAGCGGCTGTCGGGGGACCAGAACGGTGAGAATGCCCCTTCTGTGCCTGGGATCACCTTGAAATCGGTCTCTCCCAGCGGCCGCAGCCAGAGTCGACTGCGGCCATCCGAGACTGCGGCCAGGGCGAGATAGCGACCGTCCGGTGAGACGGCCAGTGACGTCGTGATCTCGCTTCGAGCCTCGACGCCGCGGCTTGATGTGGACGGGAGCGTCAGGGTAAACCGCGCGGCCTCGGGCGGGGTGGCGGCGGGCCGCTGCATCAGAAGGTAGCCGAGCGCCAGCGCGGCCAGCGCGAAGATTGCCGCGACGGCCCACCCCCACGGTGCGGCAGCGCGGCGTGGGCCCATGTTGTCGATGCCGGCGACCGCGTCGCTTGTCGTGGAGATCCATCTGAGCTCGTCCGCGAGATCCCGGGCCGTCTGCCATCGTCTCTCAGGATCCTTCTCGAGGCACTTGCAGACGATGCGTTCGAGCGCGGGTGGCGCAACCGGCTGCAGGGTCTTCAACGGCGGAGGCTGCGACGACATGATCGCGGTGATGAGACTCGCCTGGCTGCTCCCTGCGAACGCCCTTCTGCCGGTGGCCATCTCGTAGACAACCGCGCCGAACGCGAAAATGTCAGTGCGGGGGTCTGCCTCTTTGCCCTCGAGCTGTTCCGGCGCCATGTATTGGAACGTTCCCAGGATGGTGCCCGGAGTAGTCATCGCTTGAGGCGGGGCCGTCGGCAGCTCGGACAGGCGGCTGGCAGCAACAGCGGCCTCGCTCGTCTTCGCGAGACCGAAATCGAGGAGCTTCACTCCCGATTTGGTCAGCATCACGTTCCCGGGCTTGAGATCCCGATGAATGATGCCCTTGTGATGCGCCGCAGCCAGGGCGTCCGCAATCTGGATCGCGAGACGCAGCGCTTCATCGACAGGTACGGCGGACTTTTCAGACCCGCCACGTGAGAGACGATCCGCGAGCGTTTCGCCCTCGAGGAACTCCATCACGAGGAAGGCTGTCCCTGCCTGCTCACCGATGTCGTAGAGCGTGCAGACGTGGGGGTGCGTCAGCTGCGAAATCGCTCGCGCCTCACGGTCGAACCGCTGGCGGAACTGTGGATCGCTGGACAAGCTTTCGTGGAGGACCTTGATCGCGACGGCGCGATCGAGCCGCGTGTCTCGGCCTTTGTACACCTCGCCCATCCCACCTTCGCCGATCTGCGCGGTCACTTCGTAGACGCCGAGCCGCGTGCCGGGGGCGAGAGCCAATTGCTGTCGATTATACGGGCGTGGCGAGTGCGCGGGCGGGATTACTCCTGTGTGACGCCGAATGGACTTCCGATTCTCGGTACATTTTCAGAAGTCCCTTGCCGACTACTCGGGGGTATGCTCTATGCGGTCGGAGGCGAGCACATGTCCTCGGAACACCGCGTTCGTGACACGTTCGATCGGCTGGCGAGCGAATATGACGAACTGAAACTGCGAGTGATCCCCGGATATCGTCAGGTCGAGGATCTCGCACTCCGCTACGCGAACGCGGCTGCGAGGAAGCGTGTGCTCGAGCTCGGATGCGGCTCGGCCGAATGGGCGGCAACGTTCCTCCGGAATCAACCAACCGCGAATTATGTCGCCGTCGAGTTCTCGCCAAAGATGCGCGACCTGGCCTCGAGGCGCCTCGAGAGCTACAGGAGACGCGTCCAGCTTCTCGATCAGGATCTGAACGACTCACTGCCAGGCGGACCGTTCGACCTCGTTGTTTCGTTCTTCGCCATCCATCACCTCGAGAAGAAGCAGCGGCTCGTCGAGGAGGTCTTCGCATCCCTCGCGCCGGGTGGGTTGTTCCTCTACGCGGACATCACGGTCGCGGCCGATCCGGCCCTCGAGCGAGCGTTCCAGGAGGGCTGGCTCGCATTCATGCTCGGAGCAGGGCTCGACCCCGAGCGGATTCCTCACGTGCTGGCGGACCATCGCGACAACGACCTCGCGGAATCGTCGTCGACGCAATTGTCGGTACTTGCGAGCGGCCGGGTTTACGCCTGCGGAGATCATCTGGTGCTCGGAAAAGTTCGTCCTCTTCTACGGTGCCAAACCGATACCGGGGGACGTCGTCGTGTCCGGCGCGCATTGAATTCGCGCCCCCTCCGCACGATAATCCTCGCGATCTCAACGGGCTGGCGGAGCACGGCAAGGTGCGCAGCCGTCGGAAGCACAGCCTGCGGATCGAACGCAGGAGAATCTCGATGAATCGACGAACGTTCCTGACCGGAGCCGCTTCGGGCGCCGCGGCAGTTGTCGGCCTCACGGCCACGGGTATCGGGCAAGGCCAGGCGCCGGCGGGTCCACCGCCAGCCGGTGCCGCGCAGGCAGGCGGACGCGGCGGCGGGCGCGGCCGCGGCGGCCCCGCGAACGTTTCTGCTCAGAAACTGGCGCGCATCGCCATCATGACGCTGAACCACAGCAGCATCATCAAGCTGCCGTGGCAGGAGGCGACGCCGGCGCGGACGCTCGACATCTTCGACCTCCCGAAGTACTACGTCGACACCTATGGCGTGCGGAACGTCGAGTTCCAGAGCAACCACATCGCGCAGAACGCCGACACCCCCGACCTCGCGTACATCAAAGAGTTGAGGGCGCGGCTCGACGCCGCGGGCTCGAAGGCGAACCAGATCAACATCGAGATCGGGACGATGGCGCAGATGGGCCCCGACGGCAAGGCGGCGGCGCTCGCGGGCGACGCGCGCGAGGCCTGGCTCACGCGCGCGAAGAAATGGGTCGACTTCGCACCGGTCCTCGGCGTTACCCGTCTGATGCACAATCAGGGGGCACTCACCGACGACAGCAAGGCCGGCGTGATCTCGCTCTGGAAGGATCTGCAGGACTACGCGCGCCCGAAAGGCGTGATGATCTCGGGCGAAACGCGCGGCAGCGGCTTCCCCACCGCCGGCAATCGCGGGCAGGGTCCGCCGCCGCCACCGCCGCCGCCAATGTCGAACCAGGAGCGCCTGCGGTACGTGTGGGGCATCCTCTGGGAGTGCACGCAGGCGGCCAACGCGTACACGAACCTTGATTTCGGCGGCGAGACCCGCTTCCACAGCCAACAGGAGCTGCATGACGCGATCAAGGGGCTGCTGCCGAGGTCGGCCGGCAGCATGCACACGCGTATCAGCCCCACCTGGGACCTCGGCACGGCCATCCGATTCGCCGAGTCGATCGGATACAAGGGGCTCTACACGATCGAGGTGAACGAGGACGCGGCGGTACGCGTGCTCTACAACGCGATCCTCGGCAACCTGCCGTAGCAGGACCAGACTTCGCTCACGCTTCGCCGTGAGCTTCGTCTGGCAGGCTCAGTCTTCGCGCATGAACAGACCGGGCGCCCGATCGGCCAGCATGATGCGCCCGTAATCCTCGGCGGTGATCAACACCATCCGCGTCCGCACCTCGTCATCGAACAGCGGGAAGAGGGACGCGCGGTCGAGCCGCCGATCCTCGAACTCGAGCCGGCACGACAGCAGGGATCGCTGGCTGACGTTGCGGAGCAGGTACCAGAGGCCCATCAGGCGTCGGCCCCGTCGGGTACACCGTCGATGAGGCGCCGTCCAGGTGAGTCGAATGCCGCGGGCGCGAAGGCTGCGAGATTCCCAGCGAGGAGACCATATCACTCGGCACGACCATCAGCGCGCCGCGCTCCTTGATCGACTCGTAGGTCATGTTCATCGCGCGAATCCGCAGGGCAATGGGGTTGCGCCGGTTCACGGCGACGCCTGCTCCATCTCGTCGGCCACCGCCAGCTCCGAATGTGCCAGGATGACCCGCGCCTCGCTCTCGCGATCTCCCTGGGCCTTGCGGCTGATCGCATCAACGGAAAAGGCGAATGCCGACCGACAGCGTGTCCACTTGCCTGAACGCCGGAGACTGACGGCCTCTTTGGTACTTGAAGGTGATCGCGTGCTGCAGGCTGCCACGATCGAGCCGCAGCAGCGTGCCGGTATTCAGCTCGGTCCGCGCCTCCACATAGCCGCGGCCCCGGTCGTCGTCCGCATTCCAGATGACGTGATAGTCGTGGGTGACGGCGAACGTCAACGTGCGCAACAGTTCCACCGCCGCTTCGAGCCGCCAGGGCGTGCGACTGATGGTGTCGCCGGAATACGGATTGACGTCGTTGCGGTCGCGGACAACGCCGCCGAAGTCGTGCGCGATTGACGGGCGCACGTAGTACGAGCTGACGCGCGGCTGCTTCCGGGTGACCGCGCCTGCCGGCTGTTTCTCGAGCCAGCGGCCGAACGCCATCAGCCGTTGGTCACGCGTCTGCTCCCAGTTGAGAAACATGGGACGAAACTCGACGTGCCAGTAAGCGGTCTGCAGCTTGAAGTCGCGATCCGACTCGTAGTGAAAACCGTTGGTCAGGACGACCTGTTGCAGAAGCGGAGGACTCGATCGGCTGGCGCCGCCAGACGGGCGCAAGCCGACATCCCAGCCCCAGTCATGGTCCACGCCGAACAGGATTCTGTTCGGTACCCTGGACGCCGCGATCGGGCGCGTATCGACATCGGCGTCGAGCAGCGGCCGCAGCACCCACCACGACGACGACCCATCGCGCGAGCCGTCGACGTTCGACGATACGACGTCGAACGTTGGCTTCACATGCAGCGCGAAGACGCCGACATTCGATCGCTTGTCGGTCGAGACGTCGACCGTCGAAGTATACGTGGCTTCGAAGTAGAAGCTGCTGGCGGCGCGGTCGATCGTGGCGGAGGGAATTCGACGCTGGTCGAGCCGGTCAGCGCGGTCACGCCGGGAGGAAGCACGCCGGCCGGTATCGGGGTTCCCGCGACCGGCACTTCGACCTTCACGCCATATTTCTTGGGTCGACGCGGCATGGCAATCGTCGGCGTTATCTTGATGGACGTCGGATCGTCTGGTGGACTCAGCTCGACTTCCGCGGCGCCCAGCACCACCGGAAGTTCCGGGTCGTCCCTCGCAAACTCATATGTGATCTTGATGTTGCCTGGCGCCTGCGCCATGGCTCGCAACACCGCGGCGGGATTGCCGATGCGGACCGGCGCGATCACAATCTGCTTGCGATTCGCGAATTGAGTCTGATCGGCCGACACGCGCAGCCCCGGCGCACCGCCCACCGACGCTGACAGCTCGAGGTCGCCGGGCGCGGACCCTACCAGCACGACATTCCTCAGCGTGACGCGATAAGTGCGCCTGCCGTTCGGAGGCACCGGCGGCACCGAACCGCCGCCGGCGATGAGGTCTACGGCTGTCCCAGCCCCGCCGGCCTGGTCCCGGCACGGCCCGACGTCAATTCCGAACAATCCTGCTCGCGTCGTCTCGCAGTGGAGCTGCACGATCCGAAGCTGGTCGTCGACGAAGTAAACGATCGTCGCCTGGGTATCGAGCGACTTCACGATCGCCGCGGTACTGATCTGGATGGACGATCCAGTCACAATCGCCGACGGCTGCTGTGCCAATGCACGGGCGCCGGGGATCAGCAGCACCGCAGCGCTCGTCATCAGGACGTGCACGAATGAAACCGCAGGTGTGAGATGGGTGCGGGCGCGCATGGTGTCTCATGCCAGGCCAAAGCAGGGGGTTTGCGGCTTCTGGCGTTCCCAGGCGAGCTGTTCCCACTGGTCCACCGTCGTCGTGCCAGCCGCGAGAGCGCCAGGAGCCTCCATGATCGACTCGAACGGCTGGAACGGCTGCGCCGCATTCGTCGCCTGGAGCAGACGATTCTGCTGGCCCTGATTCCACGGCGTGTCCTTGGCGAGGCTCGCCAGGGTCATAGTCGGCGCAAGCGTGGCGACGTCTTCTCGCGACCATTCGGCCACAGCCTCGAAGATGCGGGTTCTGAACGTGCGGCGCCGCCACAGCGAACATTCATCGGGACCGCTGGGAGCCGTGAGGGCTTCACCGCGTTCGAACGCTCGCGCCGTCGCGGCAGGAGAGGGCCTGGGGGGTCTCGAGACGACGGTACGTGGCCTCGCTCTGCGGGTCTTGGTGGCGCTCTTCCGTTTGACCGCTCGTTTTCGTGCCGGGCTCTTCGGCGCCGCGCCTTTTCTCTTCGCTTTCGATTGTTTCCGCGCGGCCTTCTTCCTGCTTCGCTTCGCCATAGCTCCTCCTCTGCCGGCTTCCGTTAGCGCCTTCGCCGTCGACGTCAGCGCATCGATGCTATGGAGATACAGCACCGTGCGCTTCTGGAAGTGCGGAGTTCAGTGGCGGCGTCGTCTCCCACTGACGACCAACGCGTCCTTCTGCGCGCGAGTAAGTTGCTTCACTACGTACTCGCGTGCCAGCGCCTTCCCCACCGACCGGAACGCTTCCTGATACACCAGCCGCACCGGACGCCGGCCCGCGGTGTACTTCGCACCACGGCCGCTGTTGTGCGCCCGTTCGCGCGCGCGCGGGTCTCGCGCATAGCCGGTGTACAGGGTGCCGTCCGCGCAACGGACGATGTAGACGAAATGCACGCGCCGATTGTAGCGGGCTCGGCTCTAACCCTGAAATCCGCGAAGCGTGCTACTGAATCCAGTGCTACCATCGCGGCAATGTCGAGTGATGCGAGCGCCGCCGTTCGCGCGGCGACTGCCCGGATCAACGCCGCGTGGCGGGAGCGTCGCTATGACGACCTCCGCCAGATGTTCGCAGAGGACATGGTGTTCACGCTGCCTGGGTTCAGCGGCCTCCTCCAAGGACGCGAAGCGATCGTCGCGAGTTACCGCGAGTTCATCGAACGGGTTACGCTGACTTCCTATCGCGAAGAGCAGCTCGTCGTACACGTGTGGGGCGACACGGCGGTCGCAAGCTACCGCTGGGATATGGCCTGGTTAGCCGGCGGTGTCCCAAACCACGAGACCGGCCAGGATGTGTTCGCGTTCCGGCACCACCCGAACGGGGCCTGGCTTGCGATCTGGAGAACGATGACGTTCGATCAGAAGAATCCGTAGCCGTGGCTGGGTTGTCGGTAACGACTAAACGCCGATCTGTCGATCCATCCCGATGCACGAAATCCCTCGGCAGATGGCGACTTGCCGGAGCTCGCTCGCGAGTATACGGAGTCAACCGGACTGTTACCGGACGAATGCCTCCGCGACTTGCAGCGCAAAGGGGTCCACGGCCATGGCATGGGAGACGTTGGTCGTGGCCGCAATCACCAGACTGCGATCCGGAAACAACGAGAGCGAGACGGTGCCGCCGGTAGGAGTGGCTCGATGACGCAGCAGCCGCACCGGCGCGCCGGCAAGCTGGATGGTGTCGACCTTCCAGCCCAGCGCAAATCCGGTGGAGGCGCCGGACTCGAGCTGGAGTGGCGTCTGGAACAGCCTGATGGTTTCAGCCGTCAAGAGTCCGGGCTTCAGCATCGCTGACCCGAGACGCACCAGATCCGACGGCGTGGAGAGAAACGCGCCCGCGCCCGCAAAACACGAGTAGTCCGCCCCGGGCCCGGTCTGCAGGCCCAGGCTGGAGCGCATGGCCGTCCGCGGAAAGTAGAACGAGACGGTGTCCGCGTCGTCATCCGCCCCCTCGAGCGCGGTGCGATCCATGCCGAGCGGCTTGAAGACCTCGCGGCTCATGAACGTGGGAAAACGCTCCCCCGACGCGTCCTCGACCACCGCGCTGAGGAGGACCCAGCCGTAGGTGGAAAACTGGTACTTCGTACCCGGCTCGAACGAGAGCGGTTCGCCGGCGAACGCCTTCAAGGCCTCGTCCAGACTCGTGCAGTGGCCGTAGGCCAGGTTGTCGTTGCTGTCACCGCGGATGCGGTGAACTCCCGCGACATCGCCCAGCAACTGGCGCGTGGTGATCGTCCAGGGCTTCTGCGGATACGAGGGAACGTAGGTCTGGACCGGGGCATCCAGGTCGATGCGCCCGCGGTCGTGAAGCAGGGCCACGGCCGCAGCCGTCAGCGTTTTCGAGACGCTGCCGGTACGAAACCGCGTGCGCGGCGTCACCGGCGCGCGGCGCTCGACGTTGGCGAAGCCGAAGCCCTCGGCCCACACGATCTCGCCGTCAATGGCGACGGCAACCGAGAGGCCCGGCAGATTCTCCTGCACGAGCAGCGCACGCGCGAGGCTTCTCGCCTTCTCGACGGCGCCCGAATATCGCTCGGCGGGCGCAGCAGCCACCGTCGACGGCACCGCCGCCGGATCGGTGTGTACGGGGTTGATGGTGAGGAAGAAGTAGGCCGCCCCTCCACCGACGATCACGATTACGGCGAAGACGAGCGCGACCGCCACTCCGACCTGCCAGCGATTATTGCGACTCAATCCGACAATACTAAAGTACTTTGCAAAAGAAAGCCAGCTTCGAGCACTACCTTGCCGTCGAAGACAACAGCACACCGCGGATCGCCGAGACCACGAGCGAAGGCTGATCGCGCTGGATCACGTGGCCGCTCCCGTCTGAGAGCGTAACGGCGGAATCGCGTCCCGGAGGCGCGAGCAGCTTCAGCGCTTCAACGGGGCTCGTAGCCGTCCAGATGGAGGCGCTTGCCCAGCTTGTCCCGCTGCACACAGAAGTCGACCTCGATGAACCTCGGAAGGAGGCTCTCCTGGCTGCTGTGCACGTAATAGCGATTCAAGCCGTCGTCCATGGCGAAGATATAGCCGTTGTCGATCAGAATCGACTCCCACAGCTGGTGCGTGGCCACTTCGGTCAGCGGGGCCGTGGATTCAGCCATGATGACGTGCGGGTGATATCGCTTGAAGTCGATGCCTGAGAACACCTGCTTCTCGAAGCCTTCGACATCGACGTTCATGAACGTGATTTCCGGCTTGTCCTTCGCGTGCTCGTCGAGCACCGCGTTCAACGTGGTCACGGTGATCTTGATCTTCGTAAACTCGAACCCCTTGGCCCGGTGTGACGCCGCGATCTTCGGACTCAGCGTCGAGAGCCCGGAAGCCTTGACGCCCTTGTAGAATGTCAGCTCGCCTCGCCTGTCCGAGACGGCCACGCCTTTGTTCGTGTCCTCGGGCCTTGACTCGTTCAGCTTCTCGACCAGGTCCGGAATCGGCTCGATGTTGATACCGCGCCAGCCGGCCAGGTAGAAGTACTTGGTGACGCTGCTCTTCGGGATCGTTGGCGCCGACATCCACGTAGAAGCCCCTTTCTCGATCCTTTAAGACGTACCCGAGGATGTAGTCCTCGTAGAACTGCGAGTAGTAAGTGGGCCCGTTGCTGAAGGCGCCGCGTGTCGGGCACTGAATCGTGGCCGTGGATTTGTCGGCGGTCGCGGGCACAGCGGTCTGGGCGGCTGGTGGCGGCTGGGCGGGAGGCCTGGCCGGTTCACCGCATCCCGCCAGGAACGCGATCGTCACCATGGCGAAGATCGCGGCAGAAGCGCTTGGTCGACCGATGCGGAACGGGTCGATGCGATCGCGATTCGTGTCAGTGGGCGGGGCGGTCAGGGACGTGATGGGCATGCGTGGACCCCAGTGACCCTGCCCGGCACATCTCGCCTACCCACAGGTGACGAAGTCGATCGCTGTGCCCCAATCCCGAGAACCTCCAGCCCCGAAAAGAGCCCGAGTCCCGAGTCCCGAGTCCCGAGTCACTTGGCCCAACCCATGCGGACGTGGATCACGTCAGACTCCGGCTGCTCCACCGCTTGCGGGATATAGAAGCGTGACCCGTCACGCGACACTGCGAGGAAATTCAGATCTCCGTATGTGGTCGCTGGAAGACGGGCCGGGAATAGCGGCGTCGGGATACCCGCCCGGAACTCCGGTCCCTAACCAGTGACAGGGGTGAACCAGATGTAGTTCCGGCCCTGGTATTCGTCGAGTACACGATTTCCCGCCCGTCCTTCCGCCACACCGGATAATTGCCGCGGCTGGTCACCTGCCTCAGAAGTCGGGTCCCGGGTACGGCTGCACGTAGGTTCCTCCGCCGCTATAGACGCCTCCGGCGCCACTCCCAGAGGACGAGGCCGTGTACACGATCGACCGGCCGTCTGGCGAGAAGCGGGCGTGGGCGATCGTCTCCCCGGTCTGGATCAGGGATTTTGGTTCGTTCTGCTCGTCGTCCATGCGAAACGAGAACACCGTCGTATCCAAAGGTCTCTCGGCTGGCGAGCAGCGTCTTGCCGTCTGGAGAAATGTCGTCCACACGAGCCATGCCGGTAGTTTCTTCAACTCGCGAACCGACCCTTCCCGGTCGCAGGACGTTCGACAACAGTGAGGTCCTGTTGCCTGCCGAATTTCACGCCGAAGAATTTCGATCTCGTCCCGCGACCAAAGGAAATTTGTGGAAGGCACGATCCACCGGGCTGATATCACCGGGCCGGCCGGCCAGGGAGTTTCCGCGGGTGCGTTCGAGGAATTCGTTCGGCTGATTCGGCTTGGCACGTACGTGAACGTTCACACGCCGACCTGGTCGGGAGGAGAGATCCGAGGGCAGATTCAGGACCTCAATCGGCGTATCCCGGAGTAGCCGGAGATTATCGGGCATGGTCGGGGACTTTCCATGGCCCCCAACCTCCCCACTTTTGCGGTGGCTACCGCCAATCGCCCACTGCGCACGTTCGCGCGCTCGTGCCATGCGCGCTTCGGCGGGCAAGCCGAGGGGTGATGAATGTAGCGCGCGCACCGCCATAGACCAGACCGATTTTGCAGTCGGCTAGTGCCTGGCCAATGGCATGCGCGGCGTGCTTGTACTCGGGCCGTGTTCCCAGATTCGATCCGGCAAACACACAGATGCGCCTCAGCCGAGCGGGATGCGCGATGCATTCGCGCTCAGCCAGAGGTCGAACGACTGGAGCGCCGGATTCAGCGCGCGTGCGACCTCGGGGGAGCGGTGGCGGCGGAACTCCTCGCCGAGGATGGCGTGGTGCTCGTACATGTTTCCCATGTCGTCCGCGCCCGGAAAGCCGAGCGCCCGGTAGTCGTCGAATGGCATGTCGTAGAACGAGACCGGCACGCCCAGGTGGCGCGAGAAGGCGGCCGCGTACTCGGGACCGGAGAGCACCTCGCCGGCGACGCCGAACCGCTGGCCGGCGACCTCCGGCCCGCGCCGGAAGATGCCATACGCGCACCTGCCGATGTCCTCGGCCGCGATCCCCGGCAGCTTGCCGCCGCCGAGCGGCAGCGCAAGCACGACGTTGCCGTCGGCACCCTTTCGCGGACCCTGACCGAAGTAGATGAAGTTCTCCCAGTAAAAGGCGGCCATCAGGTAGCTGGTCGGCGCCGCCTCGGCGGCGAAGATCGCGTCCGCCTCGCCCTTGGCATCGAAGTGCGGGACCTTGTACTTCCCCTGCAGGGTCTTGAGGCGCGGGTCGTCGAGCGGGAACGAGAGGCGCGTGTCTTCGAGCGTCGACCAGACCGCGTGCGCGACGCCCGCGGCCTTCGTCGCGCGCGCCATCGCCGCCGCCTGTTTCAACTCGCGCTCGGCCGAGAAGTGCTCCCAGAAATTCGTGACCAGGAAGGCGCCGTGGGCGCCCACGAAGGCGCGCTCGAGGCTCGCCGGGTCGTCGGCGTCGCCGGCCACGACCTCCGCGCCCGCCGCGGCCAGAGCACGCGCCTTGTCGGAATCGGTCTTGCGCGTGATCGCACGCACCGCGAACCGCCGTTCGGGGTCGGCGAGGATGGCGCGCACGAGGCCCCCGCCCTGCGCTCCGGTGGCTCCGATGACGGCGATGGTCTTCTTGTCGGACATGTGTAGATTTCCCTCTCTCGAGGCCTGCGGCCCTCTCGGCCGGCGAAACGCCTTCAGTGACGCCGTAATATTGTAGCGGGCCGACGTGCGTCCGTCTCGACCACGTCATCGTTCGGTACGCGTAGGATGTCGTGACCTCTCTCGTTAGCGGGGTGCGCCGGAGCATGTCGGGGCACGGCCCCGCTAACCCAGAGACGTTGGAGTAGTTTCAGCCTCTTCCCGGCTCCACGGTTCGAGCACCATCCGAAACATCCACAGCGTTCCTCCACGCGTGACGACAAGCACCCGCTTCTCGCGAATTCTCACCGCAGCGTGCGAAGCCGCGGTGCCACCGCTAGCGGTATCCGTCTCCCGAGGCGCGGGCGTTGATGGCGGTCATGGCGCGGCACGCCAAGGAAGGAACCAACGAGCGGCGCGCTGGAAACGCGGTCGAAGCGTATCTCATTCACCGCGGCTGGTAGGA
>CAWAXG010000030.1:0-29196 GCA_963785755.1 uncultured Acidobacteriota bacterium
GCTTTGCCGCTTCTGCTTGCGCCTGCTTCAAGAGCGGAACGTCCGGGTCGGCCTGCTTCCACAGGGTGAGGAAGTCCTGGTAGGCCACACGGGCGCGTGCGGTGTCACCGCTGGCGACGAGCGCTCTGGCCAGTTGCAGGCGCGCGACCGCGTCGATGGGATCTTCCATGACAAGACCGCGGCGGCTGAGGATCTTCTGGAATTCGACGGCCGCGTCCGCCGGTCTTTCTTGCGGCCAGATACGTCAGGCCGCGCACGTAGGCCGGATACAGGCTTCCAAAGCTGGCGAAGAATGCCGTGCCGGGCAACGCGAATTCGTTCGACAGCGCGGGCTCGAGCTTCTGGAGTGCTTCCGCCGGTTTTCCCTGCTGGAGTGCAATCAGGCCACGGAGTGCTGGCAGATAGCTGATGTTCACGGTCGTGTCCTGCGGAAAGCGCGCTTCGAGATCCTTCAAGAGCGCCTGCGATCGCGACAGCTCACCGGTCAGCGCCAGCGCGAAGGCGGCGGCGTATGACACGTCGCGGCCTGTCGACATGTCCAGTGCCAGCGCGGCGGTACGACGAGCCTCCGCGACGTTGCCCATGAGCGCGTGCCACACGGCCGGCGCCGTTTGAAACAGCGCCGCACGCTCAGGCTCGCGGGCCTTCTCGGACAGATCGACCGCGCGCCGCGCCAGCGAGCCTGCGCGCTCCAGCTGGCCCGATCGGGCGAGGGCGAGCGCCTTGAGGTGGGTCAGCACGGGCTCGGGCTCGTTACCCTTGAGCCCGCGCGAGCTCCCGTTCCATGGCTGCGTCGTCCCCTCTGAGGAACGCGAGGTGAAAATGCCATCGGAGGAAATCAGGCCCCGATACCTTCCGGTCCGCAGCTCGCTGGAGCGCCTCCGCAGCTTCGTCGAGCTGATCGAGATACATGTAGCAGGCTGCGGCATTGAGATATCCGAACGGCGACTGGGGATTCGCAGCCTCCGCTTTCGCGGCGCGCTCGATGCAGCTGTCATACCGGCCCGTTCCCTTCGTCACGAAGCCGGAGGCCAGACCGTGCAAGTCGAACGTGCGCGGATAGGTCCGTTCCCACAAGTCGAACGCCTGGAGCGCCTGCTCGAGATTGCCGGTGACCTGGCGATGATAGGTCGCCGTGATGAAGAACTTTTCATTGTCTGTGGCCCGCTCGCGAAGCTCGAACGCCCGCGTTGTGTGTTGAATCCCGAGCACGGACTCGCCGTCGGTGCTGTACGACGGTTCCTAATCGTGCGTGCGCCATAGCAAAGCTGTCGTCGATCTCGACGGCGCGCTTGAACTGCTCTATCGTCGCAAGCCGCCCCTGGGTCCCTTGCGCCTGCAAACCTGCGCTGTACGCTTTCAACGCCTCGAGCGAGGCCGTGCTGACGTCGGGAAGCGGCCGGTTGTGCTCATCGAGCGTCGAGAGTGACTCACCGAGTCGCACTCTCAACCGGCTCGCGATGTCGCTCAACGCGTTCAACACGTCTTCCTTCTTCGCGACCTGCTCCTGTTCCTCGCCGAGCACTTCGCCGCTGCGGCATCCGGTGGCGCGCACACCAAGTACGTATTGAGCGCCGAGGCTGGCGATGCTCCCTTCGAGAATGGCGCCGCCGCCCATTCGCTCGCAGATGTCACGGGCGATGGCCGGAGTGAGCTTCGCGTCCGCGGGCTGGCCCATCAGCCCCAGCAGCTGCTGGATGCGCGTGTCCGAGGTCAGGCTGAGGAACGTTGACTGCTGGAGCTGAATCGCCAGCCCTTGTCGCAGAGTGCCGTCGAACACCGGATCGCCAGTGGTGTTTGCGAAGTCGGCGAGGACGACGGTTTCCTTGTCGGTGAGCGGCGCCGGGCGGCGCGAGTACGACGATACAAATAGCCGCCGCCAATCGCCGCGATCGCCAGCAGCGCTCCCGCGGCCAGCAACAGCCTGCCTCGCCGCGCCGGCGTGGCTGCGCGCGGCGCGGGCGGCAGGCGGCGCGATCGCGCCCGTGTCCGTATCCCGCTTCAGCCGCTGCAGGTCGGCGCGCAGATCGGCCGCCTGCGTATAGCGCAACGTTCGATCTTTTTCGAGCGCCTTCAGAACGATCTCGTCGAACCGGACCGTCAGCTCGGGACGCAGCGTCGATGGCGTCTGTGGCTTCTCGTGAAGGATCGCGGCCGCGACGACGGCGCCGGTCGCCCCGGCAAAGGCGGGACGGCCGGTCGCCATCTGAAAGAGGACGAGCCCGAGCGAGAACACGTCCGTTCGTGCGTCGACCTCGTCGCCGCGCAGCTGCTCCGGCGACATGTAGGCGAGCGTGCCGACGGCGGCCCCTTCGGCGGTCAACATCGGCCGTGCGGCGTCCGTTTGGGTAACGGAGTCCGCGCCAGCGACCTGCGGCGCCGTCTTGGCGATGCCGAAATCGAGCAGCTTCGGGCCCCATGCCGTCAGGAAGACATTCGCCGGTTTGATGTCGCGATGAACGATTCCGGCGGCGTGCGCTGCCGCAAGCGCCTCGGCCAGTGCAATCGCCGTCTCCAGCAGGAGCGGGAAGCTCGAGCGGGCCCTTGCGCAGCCGCTCCTCGAGCGTTTCGCCCTGGAGGAACTCCATGACGATGAACGCCTGGTGCTCCGGTGTTTCGCCGACGTCGTAGATCGGCGCAGATGTGAGGATGGTGCAGCGCGGCGATCGTCCGCGCTTCACGCTGAAACCGCTCGCGCGCGAGCTCGGAGCTGGTGAGGCCCGGCGACAACACCTTGATGGCGACCTCGCGGTCGAGGCGGCTGTCGCGCGCGCGATAGACCTCGCCCATACCGCCGGCGCCGACGGCGGAGACGATCTCGTACGGGCCGAGCCGAGTGCCAGCGGACAAGGTCATTCGAACGGCTGAAGCGGGAGCCTCGCGGCGATTCTATACCTCTGTCGCCACGATGGCCGGGGACCGGTGACACGATCCGGCCGCGGAACGCGCATCTTCGACGCCTACTGCTCGCTTATACGTCTCTTCGCGCCGCTCGTTGCCGCGCTCAACGCGCAGGCCCTCTTCCTGACAACGCGCGACACTGAGCCCATGACGATCAGTGCCGTTTCCAACGAGCGAGCGCAACAATCGCCTGATTGCTGAGCGCCAGAATTTGGGGATGCCGAGTCGCAACTGATCGATCTGCCGCAGCCAGCTCGTCAGCCGGTTCCAACTGGCGCTCCCGCTCGAATGAACTTCTCGGGGGGCGGCTCCGTCTCCTCCATAGGCTAATCTACAAGAGAGGCATCGTGAGCAGCCAGAGCGATCAAGGCGACCTGCCGAAAGCACAATGATGACCATCATGGCGCCGACGGAACAAAGAGAATGACGCTCTGTTCCAACGGCGCAGACGGAATAGTTGGACGTAGGAGTAACCATCCACCGGCGAGCCGAGCCCAGGTGCACGAGAATCCCGGGCAACCCCCGGTACTGACATGAAGGTTCAAGAGGTCATGCTAGCTCGCGTACTACCGATACTGGTCGCTCTCGGGTTCCTCATCGCCGGCTCCACGTTGGGCGCACAGAATCGGCCTCTGCCCGATCAGGAATCCTTCCTCATTGAGACGCGCAAACACCTCCAGGCCGACAGCACGCTTCAGAGCAGCTATGTGTACGTGGAGACGCGACGTGAGCAGAAGCTCGACAAGGGCGGGCGTACCCGCGAGGAATCGGTCAAGGTTGTCGAGAGCTATCCCGGCCTTCCCGGCGAAGAGCGCTGGGAGCGGCTCATCGCCGAGGATGGCCGGCCGGTGCCACCGGAAGAATTGGCCAGGCAGGATCGGGAGCGCCAGCAGAAGGCCAACGAGATGGTCCAGCGGCTTGCCCGGGACTCATCGAAAGAGCTCGCGCGCCAAGAGCGTGAGCTTCAGAAGGCTCGTCGTGAGCGCGACGAGGCGTTGAGCGACATCTACAACGTCTTCGAGATCCGGATGATCGGACGCGAGCGAGTCGAAGAGCACGACACGATCGCATTCTTACTGACGCCCAGGCGTGATGCGAAACCAAAGACCCGCGCCGGTGAACAGATGCGGCACTTCAGCGTGCGCGCCTGGGTCAGCGAGAACGATCACGAGCTGGTGAAACTGGAGGCCGAGGCCATCGACAACCTGAGGTTGGGCTTGGGTGGGCTGGCCAGGCTGCACAAGGGTGCCCGACTGTCGTTCCTGCGCCGCAAAGTCAACGGCGAGGTCTGGCTGCCTGCCGTTGTCAGTTATAACGGCAGCGCACGGGTGGGCCTGCTCTTCACGCTCCGGCGTAGCGGGACGTCAGAGTATTCCGGCTATCGCAAGTACTCGGTCGATACACTCGTGGGTTTCGGCACCCCGAAGTAACGAATCGCGCAGCAGGGCGGCATCCAACGACGCCTCGACGCCGTCGACCAGGGCGCCATAAAGATTCCTCTTGACCCTCTCGTCGCGTCAGGCTGCACACTGTTTTCGTGACTCGATCGCGCACGTATCAGGTCAAAGACGTGGCTCAACTCGCCGGGGTCTCCGTCCGCACGCTGCATCACTACGATTCCATCGGGCTTCTCGTGCCCGAGGTCAGGACAGCGGCCGGGTACCGCCTTTACACCGACGCTGACCTGTTTCGGCTGCAGCAGATCCTCATCGGCCGAGAACTCGGTCTTTCGCTCGAAGAAATCCGGCGAGCGCTGGATGACCCTCGCTTTGACCGGAAGACCGCCTTGCTCGACCAAAGAGAACGCTTGATCGAACGTGTGCGGCAGACCGAGGCGATGATCCGCGCCATCGATGCGGCGTTGGACGCTCTTCAAGACGGTCGCAAGAAAGGAGCGATGAAAATGGCGGACCTGTTCGAGGGTTTCGACCCTTCTCGGTACGAAGACGAAGTACGGCATCGGTGGGGCACGTCGGAAGCGTTTCTAGAGTCGGAAAAGCGTACGAGGCGCTACACGCCTGATGACTGGAAGGCGCTCAAGGCCGAACAAGCAGCGGTCTACGACGATGCGCATTCGGCCCTGCAGGCGGGCCAGCGCCCTTCCGACGAAGCGGTGATGGAGATCGCCGAGCGACATCGACTGTCGATCGACCGTTGGTTCTACCCTTGCAGCCACAGCATGCATAGCGGACTGGCCTCGATGTACGAAAGCGATGACCGATTCAGGCAAAGCATCGACCGGCATGGACAAGGCCTGACGTCGTTTCTCGCCGAGGCGATCCGCGCAAATGCAGCACGCCATCAGGACTGAAGTTACGCGAGCGTCGAGGTCGACAGTTACAAAGGCCCGGTGAAGCGAACAGTCAACGAGTTCGAGCGACGCTGCACTGAATGCCTTCTACGAAGGCGGACTCAGCGGAAGTTCTCGACCATCATGAGGTCGCTCGACGGATTGTCCATTCTCGTAAAGACGATCGTTCGTCCGTCGGGAGAAACTGCGAGGCCTAACCTGACGCGTTCCCCAAGCTCCGCCAGCACTCTGTTTTTGGAGGACGCGAATTCGAAGAATCGAAGCCGCGCCCGATCATCCCGCCCCAGAGGATCGTTACCGGCGAGGAAACCCCAATCCTTCGCGCCCGCCCCCAGCCGTTCGACGTAGTAGATGCCTTGCTCGAGCACCTCGAACGCCCTCTCGCTCACGCCATCGAGCACTCGCGTCGGGTCTCCGCCGGCTGTCGGGATTCGCCACAACGTGCTCGGTCCCACTGAGGTCTGCGTGTAGTACACGTGGCGGCCATCAAACGATTCGAAGGCGACGTAGCCGCCATTGCGAGTCACCCGCACCGCATCCCCGCCCGAGACCGGGACTTTCCAGATCTCGAACGCACCGCTTCGTCTGGAGCTGAAGTACACGAATTTGCCGTCTCTCGAGAAGCTCGGCACATGATCGTCAGTCGGGTCAAATGTCAGCCGTCTCGGCTTCCCGCCGCCGGCGGACACGACGTAGATGTCGTAATTGCCTGCGGCATTGGAATCGAACGCAATCGTCTGTCCGTCGGGCGACCAGCGGGGCGTGCCGGTGTTGATGCCGCCCATGGCGCCCATCGCAGTGAGCTGCTGCGCAGTTCGCACCGTCCGCATCGGACACCCAGATCTCCATTCGGCCGGATCGATCCGATTGGAAGGCAAGCCGCTTCCCGTCCGGCGAGAACTGCGCGTTGTAATCGGTTCGGGTCGAGGATGGGAAGCGGATGGGCGCAGACCGGGACGGCGTGCCCAATGCGGGGAGATCGATCCGCCAGAGATTCTCATCGACGCTCCTTCGGACGTAGACCAGCCTGCTCGGTTTGCCGGCCACTGGACGAGAAATCGCCGGCATGATCGCGCCCTCGCCTCCGAATGGCAGCGGTCGGGGCGGATGCTCGCCAGTCACGTCGATCCTCCAGAGCCTATAACTCTGGACATAGATGATCTCCTTGCCGTCGGGCGTCCACGTCGGGTGGAGAGAACCCGGCGCATCTACCAGACGTCGTGGCTCCGCCGCCGGTGTCAAGTCCGGCCTCAGCGCCAGCAGGGAGAGCGCTGAACCGTTCCTGAAGGCTACCGTGCGCCCGTCGGGTGAGACGGCCGGGAACTGGTGGTAAGACGAACCCGTCGGACGGGTCAGCGCGCGCAGCTCACGCGTTTTGACCGAGACCACAAAGAGCCCTGCCGTCGTTTGCTGAGACGCGGCGTGAACCACGACGAGCGCGCTGCTGTCCGGGAACCAGGAGAGATAGTTGGGCCAGATTTGATTTGGAATGTGGATTTCGGCCAGCCGCTGTTCCGCGCCACCGAGCGGCGGAATCAAGATCAGCTCGCTTCGGCCCGGGACTTCCCCGCGAAGAAATGCGATCCATCGGCCGTCGGGCGACCAGGCGGGGCTGAAGTCCCGCGCGGGATGCACGGTGCGTCGTACCTCGCTTCCCGAGCCGATCCGCTGGATGTAGATGTCTACGTTGTCGTGATTCGGACCGCCCCACGAGAACGCAACCTGTTCGCCGTCCGGCGCGAGCGTCGGCGACGTTTCATAGCCCTGCAGCGTCGTCAACGGCACCTCACGCGCCGGTGACACATCAGGAGTCGCATGCCGCCATGCGAGGTAACCGGAGGCAATGACCGCGCAGCCCAGTAACAGCGTCCCGGCGAGACGCCACCGCCGTCCGGCATGGGAGGTCTGGCTCTCGCGGTACCGAACGCAACGCGTCGCGCACGTCTTCAAGCGCCACCTTCACGTCCGCCATGTTCTGGTAGCGGCGCGCCCGGTCCTTGCGCAGGCACCGCGCGACGATGCTCGCGAGATCCGCGGGAATCGCCGGGGCGAGGCTGCTCACCGGTGTTGGATCGTCGCGCAGAATCTGCGCGAACGGCGGGCGACCCGAATCACCCGGGAATGCCCGCCGTCCGGTGAGCAGCTCGTACAGCACCGATCCGAAGCTGAAGATGTCGGACCGGGCATCGATGGTCCCGCCCTCCACCTGTTCCGGCGACATGTAGGGCGCGGTCCCCATCACCCGTCCCGCACTCGTCAACAGGTCCTCGACTTCTCGTCACCCCGCCGTCGCTCGCGACCTCCGGCGCATACAGCCGTGCGAGACCGAAATCGAGCAGTTTGATGCCCGACCCGGTCAGCATCACGTTCGACGGGTTTCAGATCGCGATGCACGATGCCCTTGGCGTGCGCCGACGCGAGGGCGTCAGCCATCTCCACGGCGTAGCTCACCGCGTCAGCGATCGACAGAGGCCCTCGCGTCAGACGCGTGGCGAGCGTTTCACCTTCGAGCAGCTCCAGAACGAGAAACGGAATCTCCTGTCCGTCGACCTGGGCCGCACCTACGTCGTAGATCGTGCAGATGTGCGGATGGGACAACCTGGAAATGGCGCGTGCTTCGCGCTCGAACCGTTCGCGGCCGCCGTGCGCATCGTGGATCGCCGGTGAGAGCACCTTGATCGCCACGAACCGATCGAGCCGCGTATCGCGGGCGCGATAGACCTCGCCCATCCCCCCGCTGCCCACCACTCCGACAATCTCGAACGCACCGAGCCGGCGGCCAGCAGCGAACCGAGGCTCGTTGACGGGCGCGCTGTCGCCACGCGCCGGCCCGAGCGCGGCCTCCATCAGGAAGCCGCCGGCCTGTTCATGCGCCGCAAGGAGTGATTCGACCTCGCGCCTGACCCCTTCGTCGTCGGTGTGCGCGCGGACGAACGCGGAGCGATCGGCCGGCGAGCGCTCGAGGGCGCCTTCGAACAGCGCCCGCAACGAATCCCACTGCACTCGCGGATTCACGTCGGCTCACCTCGCATTTCGCGAAACAGCCACGCTCTCGCCAGCGCCCAATCACGTTTCACCGTGATCGGCGCGACGCCAAGAACCGCAGCCGTCTCTTCCACCGTCAGGCCCCCGAAGAACCGCAGCTCCACGAGTTGTCCCTGGCGAGGATAACGTTCCGACAGCTTCTCGAGCGCCACGTCCAATGCCAAAACATCGACGTCGGGCCCTTCAAATGCCGGAGCGACGTCCGATAGCGGCACCCTGGCGCCTGCGCCCCGCTTGCGGGCGAGGTGCGCCCGGGCGTGATCGACCAGGATCCGGCGCATCGTATGGGCGGCAATGGCGAAGAACTGGGCACGGTTGCGCCAATGCACCCGCCGCTGATCGATCAGCTTGAGAAACACGTCGTGAACCAGCGCCGTGGGTGGCACTGAATGGTCCGGACGCTCACGCTGAAGGAAGCCACGGGCTAGCCGCCGGAGTTCGTCGATAGACAGCCTCGACCAGGCGGGTGCGAGCCCCCTCCTCGCCCTCGCCCAGCGCCACGAGAAGGCCCGTGATGTCTGTCGCCTCGCCCATGCGGTCCCTCGGGACACTCTTATATACCTCAATCCCAGATCGATGAGACCAGTTCCCGCTGCCTTCGGCGTTTCCCGCAACGAGATTAAGCAAGGAAACCTCTGTTGACTCACCTTGCCTTTCTGGTATCTGCCAGACCGCCGTTTTGCCCGGTGTTTGGGCGGTTTTGGACCCACGTTGGACCCAAGTTTCTCGCGGAGGTAAGCGGGTCCAGAAACCACCTTTTAACTTCCAGCGCGGGTGATCATCTGGATGGCGAACGTCGTCGCAATCAGCGGATCGTCCTCCTTGACGCGGCCGTTGGCGTTGCGAAAACTGCCATCGTCTGCCTGCTCAGGCAGTCGAACGCGCTGCTGAGGCCGGACGCGTGCGATCGCGGCGGCGTAGTAGAAGCGCAGTCCTGCGCTCCACGAAGCCTGCGGAGTCTCACCCTCGTCGAAGCCCGGCACCCGGTCGGACTGGTGATTTCTGTCGAGCCATGCGATCCCTCTGGCCATTCGGTCGTCACTGTCCGGAACTCCAGAGGCCCTGAGTGCCAGCACGCCATCGGCCGTGGTCGTACCGTAGCTGAGGAACCCTTCGGCGCTCTGGCCCGCCTTATTGAGCGCTGGCATCACCGGTGAGAAGAAGAATCCGCCGTCGTGATTCTGTGACCGCTCGAGAAACACACGCGCTCGAATCATCGCCGGATCCGAGCCGTCAACCCCGGAGGCGCGCAGCGCTTCGAGCACGAACCGCGTCATCGACAGGTCCACATGGCCGGCGTCGGGCGGACGACGAATCGCGCCTCCCATTCCCCAACCGCCGTAGGCCGGGTGTTCCGGTGTCCAGCCGTTGGCCTCGCTGAACTGCTGCGCTCGCAGTTGCGCGACCATCGGCGCGATATCCGCCGTCCACGAACCGCTTCGTCTATGAGCTACGGCGGGCAGGCCGCGCTGCGCCGCCACCAGGGCATCGACAGCGAGCGCGGTGGCGTAGTTCGGATAATCCGCATCGCCGCCTGTTACGCCCACGGCCCCGTCGGGGCTCGTATGCCTTCTGAATGAACGCAATTGCACGAATCGACGGCGCCGGCGGGCACTGTGGCATCGGGAACGCGCAGCAACGCACCGAGTACCGAAGGGCGTCAACGACTGGCCGGAACGAAGCAGTCCGTACGTGGCGCTGTGGAAACCTCCGTCGGCTGCCTGCTGTGCCCAGAGATATTGCGCGGCCCGCGTAAGCGAGCTGCGCTCACGTTTCCACGAGCACGCGGCGGCGGCCGCCGCCGTCAACAAGAAGACGCGGCGGTCAACGCGCACGATCGACCGTGAGGTTTAGAATCGCCGCACTTGTCATCGCTACCCTTCCAGTGATGCAGTGGTGACCGGCCCATGTGCCATCGCTGTTCTGCAGGCCGAGAATCTTCTGCGTGATGTCCGCATGCCATTTCGACCAGGCGTCGCCGCCGACGCGCTTCATGCTGTCGCTGATGTTGAGATAGGAGAAGAACTCCTCGCCGCCCATCGACCCGAATCCACCGACGAAGGCTGCATTGGCGAGCTGACCCTGAATCGCGCTGATTTGCTTGGCGTTCTGTACTCTGTCCGCCGCGGTGCGGCTCAACTGCTCCAGTGCCTGCGCACTCTGATACAGCGGGACGCCTGCGGCTTCGGCGGGCGCGGCAACGCCGCCTCCGCCGGCGGACACCCCTCCGGCCGCGACTCGAGCCGCGGGCGGCGGGGGGGCGCTGAGGGCGCTCACCGTGTAGGTCTCGGCACGCTTCAAGACAGCGGCATCCACCGCGACGCCTCTGTTTCGAGCCTCGAAGAGGCTGCGCGAGGCCATCGACGTGCCGAGCACCGGCGCCCAGCCGCCAGCAATGTTCCAGCTTCCGTCCGACTGCTGATGCTTCTCGATCTTCGCGACCGTCTTCTGCAGCGCCTTGCGGACCCGAGCGTTCAGCGCCGGCGTCGACGCGCGTCCGTCAATCTGCGACATCAGCATCGACGAGAGAAACGTGTCGATGTACGGGCCCAGCTTTCGCTGGATCTGCGTGCCCTGGCGATCGGTGATTGCCAGGCCGTCGGCTGGACTCGCCTCGATCCGCTGGAGGACAAATGCGAGTGCACGCTCCACCTGCGGCTCGTACTGCTTGCCGGCCTGCAGGAGCGCAAGGGCGGCGACCGCCGTGTTGGCGACGTCGTTGCCGCTCGATTCCAGCCGCTCTCCCGGCCGCGCGGAGGACGCCTCGCCTCCGTCCTGGCCCCACCCGCCGTCGGCGCCCTGCACGGAGGCCAGCCACCGGGCCCCTTTGTCGACCCCAGTCGACACCGTCGCCGGCGCAGTTTTCGGTTCTGGCGTGGTGCGCTGGGTCTGCGCCCAGCCTGCCGCGCCCGCCACCACCGCCCCTGACATGACAACGGCCAGTAGTCTCATACGGTCTCCTTTCGCTGATTCCAGTGCTTCCTTTTGGACGATGCCCTCGCGTCAGTGGCTGTCACGGGGCACGAGAGGCCGAGCCGGTGCGAACTCCTCCCCTGGCGTCACACGGTAAAGTGCGACGGCTCTGGGTCCCGACGCGTAAGACACCGCGGCAGGGGACGATGTTCCGGCCACTTGCGCCTTCTAACAGTCAGAACGAATGGACCCGGGAATCTTGCACGCCGTTGAAGGGATGGGCCTACGCAGGCTTTACCGGTCGGGATCGGACTTGACCTGGTGGCGAGCGCCAGGCTCTGTGGGAACGATGTCCAGCGCGAGCTCCTCGAACGAAGGCGACGGACCCTGTCCTCGGCGGCGCACTAACCCGACGGCCCGCCTCGACGAGACGCGCGAGCCTTATTGTGGGTTAGGCCAATTGAGATGTCGGTGCAGGAATTCAAACGTGCCGGCGCCGTTGATCGTGTGCGGGCCGTTGAAGAACTCGATGGCCGTGCGGTCACCGATACCGAGTTTGTCGTACAGCCGGCGGACCTTGGCGTATTCGTACGCCACCCATTCGTCGGGGGCCACGCCGTCGTCATGACCGCGCTCGACCATGAACGGTCGCGGCGCGATCAACGCCGCCATCTCCGCATAGTTGAAGCTGTGCCCGAGGTTGAACTCCGGCATTTCGTATTCGTTGGTGAACAGGTAGCTGTACGGCGAATCGACCGTGACGTTCTTCTTTATCCATTCGTTGAAGTCGGCGGAACAGATGGACAGGCGATAGCGGTCGAGCAGGGACGGGACGCGCATGGCCGTCTTGCCGCCGTAGGAGAGGCCGTAGAAAGCGATACGCTGCGGATCCACGAATGGCAACTCGCTCAGCCAATCCAGGATGCGGTCGTGTTGTCCGACGATGACGGAGAACAGTGATTTCTTGAGCGGATTGGCCTTGCGCTGGAGCACGCGGAACGCGTCCTGCCCGCGGTACGGGTTGTGGGGCGCGAACGTGACAAAGCCGCGTTCGGCCAGGCGGGCGGCGAATGACTTGTAGAAGCCGAACGCGCGGCTGCTGGAATCCTCCGAGATCGTGTCGATCGGCAGGCCTTCGAGGCCATGCTGGCAGACGACGACCGGCCGGCGTTCGCCGGGCTTGAGGTCTTTCGGCACCAGCAGAAGACCCCAGGCGAACACATCCGGCCAGACATCCAACACGACGTCGTAGGCGGTCCACTTCGGGTTATCCAAAATCTTTCGCGAACGCGCATTGACGGGCAGGCTGGCCCTGGGAAGGCGGCCAATCACCTCCTCCCAGAAATTCTCTTTGAAGTCCGTTGCAGCTGCCGTCCATTGGTCGGGTGACGAGGGCTTCATCCTGCGCCAGAAGAATTCGTCGCGGACACGTTCGGAAAGTTGCAACAGGCTCTGGGTGTGATGGACCAGCTCCTGGACCTGGCGGCCCTGGCGCTCGGCAGGATCGAAGCCGGTTCGCTTGTCGACCAGCGCGTTTGCGCCTGTCGTCGCGGTTGGTCGGGCGATGCCAAGGGCCTCGAGGAAGACGCTCAATGCCATGCCGGAGACCGGTCCCACCGTCGTTCCTTCCGGACCATGAATGAATGCGAGCGGAAAGGGGAATGATTTCGGAAACAGGCCGCGGGTGCGTTCGATTTCCGCCTCGACGTCGAATCGGGCGGGAGTCGATAGCTTTCCGGGAGCGGCGCCACGGCGCCCCTCGCGGGCCTGGGGCGGGCCGTCGATCCTGGGCACTTCGCTGAACTCGACGGTCAAGTTGCGCGGCGCGATCAGACTCGCGATCTCCGCATCGCCGAATTCGTGAAGCAGTCCGAAGACATTGCGGTATATCGGTTCCTCCCAGGCGCGCTGCCGAGGCGCGAAGTAGCCGCTGACCAGCGCAGCGTCAATGCGCGTGTCGAGGGCCGCGCTGTAAAGCGCGAGCAAACCTCCCTCGGCAAATCCCGCCACGCCGATCATCGGGTCCTGGAGGGTCCGTGTGGAGGACCTGGATTCTTCTTCCGTGAACCAGTCGACGGCCGCCAGGACCTTCTGCACCTCGTAACCGATGATGTGCTGCCCCATTTCATAGGCCTGCCGGTAAATCCATTCGCGGTGCGGCTGGTTGGTGAAACGCTTGAGTTGCGCGTTGCCCGACCAGGTGTCCTGGCGATCGATGAGGACCGGCACAATCACCTGGCATCCGTGTTCGGCCAGGCGTCGTGCGAACTGCGACTCGCGCGGCAGGCCTGGTGCGAGGCCGACCAGCATCTCCGGCGTTTGATCGGCATCGGGTAAGGCCACCACCCGTGCCCGCAGATCGCCTTTGGGCTGGAGCAATAATCCTTCGCCGTGAACGTCCTGAAACACGGGCCATCGCACGGCGTACACCCGGAACCGGTCGGTCTCGGCCACCAGTGGCAGCGCCGCCGTGCTGGTGATGTATTCGAGGGCGTTGACGGGAAGACGCGGATCGACCGCGCCGACGTATTTCTGGAATCGTTGGCGGTTCTGCTGGACCGACTTCTCGTAAGCCGCGCGTGAAGAGAAATCCCGCTGCCAGAGTTTCTGCCGCTCCACCACGGAACGGTCAAGCTCGCCCATGAAAAACTTGTCAATGCCCGCCACCATCCGGGCGGAGAGGTCGCCTTCCCACGTCAACGGTTGTGTTCCCGGCAAGGGCTCGGTCGTCTGTGCTCCGGCTGCGAGCGGGACGATCAGGAGCGAGAGGACCAGCCATCGAACGTTCGGGCAGAAGGGGACCGAATGAAGAATGGCAGAGGACGGCATGCCGGCATTCTACGCGCGAACCGAAACTGGCTTATGAGGTAGCCGGACTGAGATGCCGCCCGAGTCGAGCGACTAGGCTGGCGCCAGCATGGCACCACGGTCTTTGCGGTATCGGTGGTGCTGTTCTGGTGCGCCGTCCTGTATTCGTCTCGAACCGAGCCTCACACACGTCGTCCCCGTCGCACGGCGGGCGACCCAGGCGACTAAAGCCATGCTCACAGCGCCCAGAGTGTGGTCGTGAGTGCGTGACGTACGCCGCTATCGCTTCGTCGGCACGAGGCGCTTCAGCTCCTCGAACCAGTTGTGCACAAGAATGATCCGAGGCGACGGTGGGCGCTCGTCGGCCTCACTGGCCTCCTTGATCATCAGAAACCGCTGACCGTCGGCCGACACATCGTACATGCGTCCCAACCCCCGTTCGGGATGACGGACAAGAGACGGCGCATCGAATAGCTTCTCTGGCGTGCCGCGCTCGATCTGTCGAACCCATCTTCACCGGGGCGCGCATCAACGTGCCCATGGATTCGTAGAAGAGTTCCTGTCCGTTCTGCGCCCACAGCGGTTGCGTGCCACCGTTGGTCGAGACCCGCCGCTTCCAGGCATCGACGTTCGGGAAGGATCGCACGTAGATTTCAAGCCGACCGGATTCATTCGATTCGTAGGCGAGCCACTGGCCGTTAGGTGAAACTTCCGCGTTCAACTCGTCAAAAGGTTCCGCCAGGAGCGGCTGCGGTCGACGCTCGCCTGTTAGTGGCAAAAGGTAAACGTCCGTCCCGAGCAGAGCTCCCACTTTGGACGACGGCGTGTGGACCCGGAAAAGGTCCGTCCCGAGCAGAGCTCCCACTTTGGACGACGGCGTGTGGACCCGGAGAAGGAGCGCGGTGCCGTCTGGTGTGACCGTGGACGGAAACATCCCGACCGCGCCCTGCAGTAATGGTTCTGCGGGTCCCGTAAAGTCTGCTGACCGCCGGAACAGGCTTCGCGGAGCGTTGGGAGCGCTGACTGTGCTCGACGTGTAGATCACGGTCTTTCCGTCATGTCCCCAAACGCCAACTCGCTCGAACGTCGGCTCGAGCGTCAGACGGTCGAGCGTTTCACGCGCCAGATGCCAGATCCAGATGTCGTGTGCTTGATCACGAAGCACAAGCGCGACGCGCGTCCCGTCGGATGACAGTCGTGGATACCAATAATTTCGAGGGGGCATCCGTTTGATCGGAACTTCGCGGCCCTGGCGATCGACCCACACGAGCGTCCGTGGACGGGAGAGTTCGCCGATTGCGTCCCTCGGCACATACACCAGTGCGCCCTGATTGGAGAACGCGAACTGAGCGGCGACGTTAGGCTGTGCCACGTCGTCCACCAGCGGAACAGCGTCTCCCGTCACCGCAAGCCTGGACACGTCAAAGGGGACCGCGAACAACGTTCCGTCACGCGCGTACACGAGATGGCCGCTCGGCACATACCGCGCGTCGGCGCCACGCTCCACCACGACGTCGCGCTTGCCGGTGTCGAGTGACTGGACGACGATCTGCGCCGTATCCCACTCGCCGTAGCGGGCCACGAGCGTGAACAGGATGGCGCGCCCGCCGGAGAGCAGCTGCGGCCCGTGGGCGATCTGACCGGCCTCGACTTTCACGACCTGCTCGGGCTTTCCTCCTTCGCTCGATACGCGCCAGATCCCCGCGGCGGCGCCTGTCCCGGCGCCCTCCTCCCTTTGCCCGTAGAGAATCGTGTTGTCGCTCGTCCAGCTGACGCCCCACGGGTTCTCCGCAGGACACAGCGGGAGCGGCGCGCCGCCGGTGATTGAGACCTTCTTGAGCTGGCCGTCCTGCCAGAAGCCGATCCACCGACCATCTGGTGAAAAGAACAGGTTGCGTGATGCCCCTCCCGGGGCGAGGTCGACCTCGGTGCCGCGGATGGGCGTCGGGTCGAGCTGGTCCAGTGGCCGCAGATAGAGTCGTTGGTTCGCCGTGTACGCGAGATGAGTGCCGTCGGCAGAGAGCGCCACCGCGCGAGCACCGAAATCCGTAAAGCGGTCACCCATCGGGAGCGTGATGGTGGACCGCACCACCGGCAACGAGGGCGGCGACACCCTGGTGAGCGAGAAGGTCGTGTACGCCACGATCCCGGCCCCCGCCGCGACCGCCACCAGGATCGACGCGCGGCGCCGGATCGTCGAGGCACGCGGCACCGCGACGGCTGTCACCGGCTCGCCTTCGCGATCGAGGATGAACCGGGCGGTTGACAGGTCCGCGACTCGCCGCCGCCGATCCTTGTCGAGACACCCGCGGAGCAGAGCGACGAGGGTGGGTGACACGTTCGCCGGCAACGCCGTCCAATCCGGCTCGCCGCGGAGCACCGTCGCCAGCGTGTCTGAGATGCCTTCCTCCTCAAACGCTCGTCTGCCCGTCACCATCTCGTACAGCACGCACCCGAAGGCCCAGATGTCCGTCCGCTTGTCCACCGCCTCACCGCGGATCTGTTCGGGGCTCATGTACGCAGGAGTGCCCAGGAGTCGCCCCAAGGCTGGTTCCCGCGGAGGGCTGGCCTTCGGTCGGCGGGGGCCGGGCTGCTCCCTGGCACCATGAGTGCCTTGCGCCAGGCCGAAGTCGAGCACCTTCGCGCGAACATCACCAGCTGGCACCCCGCAGTGTTGGTGGCGCTCTGCAGCACGATATTGGCCGGTTTCAGATCGCGATGAACGATGCCCTTCTCGTGCGCCGAGTCGAGCGCATCGGCAATCTGGCGCGCGATCGCGAGGCCCTCGGAGACCGGCACTGGCCCACGTTCCAGCCGCTCGGCAAGCGTCGGCCCGTCGACCAGCTCGAGGACGAGCGCCGTCACGCCATCGGTTTCCTCCAGGCCGTAGATCGCGCCGATGTTGGGATGGTTCAGCGTGGCGAGCAGGCGCGCTTCGCGTGCGAAACGCGACCGGCGCTCGGGATCAGCAGTGAACTGCTGACGGCAGGATCTTGATCGCGACGTCGCGACCGAGCTTCGTGTCACGGGCGCGATAGACCTCGCCCATGCCACCGGCGCCGAGCAGGGCGACGATCTTGTAGGGCCCGAGCTGCCGATTGAGCACGTGAGCACCAACAGGAGCACTAACCGCCGCAAGGATCTCGGCGGATGGTCGTTCGAGGAAGCGCTCCGAAGCGGCCTCCTGCCCGAGCAGCGATTCGACCTCCTGTCGCAGCGCGTCGTCGCCGATACAGGCCTCGTTTAAGAACGCGGCACGCTCCGCCGGCGGCCGTTCCAGCGCGGCGTGATACACGCGGGAGACCTCGTCGAGCGGGTCAGGCGTCATGGCGGGGGGCTGTTCGACCGAGCTCCCGAAGCAGCCATACCTTGGCCAGTTTCCAATCGCGCTTCACGGTTTCCGGCGACACCTTCAACGCCTCGGCGGTCTCTTCGACGCTCAGTCCGCCGAAGAATCGCAGCTCCACGACGTCGGCCCTCCGCGACGAGATGGCCGCGAAGTGCGTCAGTGCCTCGTCCAACGCGATGAGGTCATCGCCCCGCGCGTGCGATACCACCAGCGCTTCATCGAAAGAGACCCGGTGTGCGTCGCCGCCGCGTTTTCTGTACCCCTTCGCCCGCGCGGCATCCACGAGAATGCGCCGCATCAAACGCGCCGCCATGGCGAGGAAGTGGGCCCGGTCCTGCCACTGCATCTGGCGGAGGTCGACCAGCCGCAGATACGCCTCGTTGACCAGCGCCGTGGGCTGCAGCGTGTGGCCGACGCGCTCCCCGGCCATGAACCGGCGCGCCAGCCGCCGCAGTTCGTCGTGCACGAGGGGAATCAACTGTTCGAGTGCAGCCGCGTCACCCGCGCCCCAGGCCCGCAACAGCCCCGTGGCCCGGTGCGCGTCCCCCGATGTGAGCGGTCGTTCCATCGTTCCCCGGACGGTGTCAGCATTCTACGCCCGAAACCGCACCTTACCCGCCGCCTCGCTGATTCCCGCCTCTCGGAAACGAAGCCGAAACGGCTTGGTTCCAGGAGGTCTTCGGGATGGCGATCAGCCGGCGAACGATGGCACTCAGCGCGCTCATCGCTTCAGTGGGGGGAGGTGCCTGGGCACGCGGCCAAAGCCTGCCCGTCTCAAATCCCCGCGAGATCCTAGCCAGCGATCCCGCAGCATTTATCCAGCTCCTGGACGATTTCCGGCCGTCGCCGGTCACGTCCGAGACAAAGCAAATGGTGCTGAAGTCTCTTCCGCGGGAACTGAAGGGCAGGGCCGTGAACGCGAGGGGCCGCGCGAAGCTGGAAGGCTTGTCTCTGGTGCTTCGCGCTGTTCAGCGTGATGCGGTGTACGAAATCAGGGTGATTCAGAGCCCATCGGCGACAATCGCGATAGATGGTCGCGCGGTTCTCCTGATTTCCGAACGTGCACTCGGAGTCCTCGATGCCGACCAGCTACGAGCGGCCGTGGCGCACGAGGCGGCTCATGAGTACGTGTGGGAGGAGTGGCAGCGGGCGGATAAGCGCGATGATTGGAAACGGTTGCGGGAGCTCGAGCTCGTCTGCGACGGAATCGCTGTCGTGATTCTGCAGCAGCTTGGTTTGGAGACCTCCTCCTTAATCCGAGGCTTTGAGAAATTGACCTACTCGAACCTTCTGTGGCTTGGCTCACCTCCCAATCCGAGCAGGTATCCAACGCTGGCCGAACGCGGCGAGTTCGCCCGGGAGGTGGCGGCGTGGATGACAGGCGTGTCTCGCAAGGATGCATCCGGTCGGCGGCCCGCAACGAAGCCGCTGCGCGAGTCGGGCACGCCGTCCAGGCGATCAAGGGCCATGCGATTGGCGCCCGGATCTGGTCTCGGTTTCATGCGGCTCGAGTCTGCGTTGTCTGCCGGAGGGGACGGCGGACGGGGGTAGAATTCGTCCTCTGCAAGGAGATTTCATGAGCGACATATCGAGACGCACGTTCCTTACAACGACCGTGGCGGGAGCCGGCTTGACCATTGTGCCCCGGCATGTGCTTGGCCGCGGGTTCCAAGCGCCCAGCGACACGGTCAACATCGCCACCGTCGGATTCGGGGGCATGGGCGGCAGCAACACGCGTCGGCTCATGAGTCAGAACATCGTGGCGATCTGCGACGTCGACGACGCGCTCGTCGATGCACAGCTGAAGCGCATGGGGGACGACGCGACGAGTATGCCGGCCTCGCCGCAGCAAGCGCAGCCGCAGACCGCCGTCGCAAACATGTCGAAGGCGCAAGTGACGGCCAACGCCCGCAGGCCTCGTATCGACAACGCGGCTGCGCTGCGGCGCTTCACGAGCGAGCAGATCCCGCGGCTGAAGCGATACCGCGACTATCGCGAGATGCTCGACAAGCAGAAGGACATCGATGCGATCGTGGTCGCGACACCGGATCACATGCATGCAGTCATAGCGCTCGCAGCCATGGATCTGAACAAGCACGTCTACGTGCAGAAGCCCCTCTGCTGGTCGGTCGAGGAGGCGCGTGCGCTGGCGAAGAAGGCGAAGGAGAAACCCAGCGTCGTCACGCAGATGGGCAACCAGGGACACTCGAGCGACGGCTCGCGCACCGGCTACGAATACATTCGCGGCGGCGCCATCGGCGACGTGCGTGAGGTCCACGTGTGGACGAATCGACCGCTCGGCTTCTGGCCGCAGGGGATTCCGCGTCCGGCGCCGCTCGGGGCCGGCACGAGCGCGCCGCGGCCGCTGCGTTTCCCCTCAGGACGTGTCACACCGCTGATAGCCGACGCGCTGTATCGCGAGGCGGCGTCCATCCCGTCGACGCTCTCGTGGGATCTATTCCTCGGCGTTGCGCCCGACGTCGATTACCACCCGATCTATCATCCGCATCACTGGCGCGGATGGGTGGACTGGGGCCAGGGTGCGCTCGGCGATATGGGCGCGCACCTGATCGATCATCCGTTCAAGGCGCTGAACCTCGGTCTGCCTGCCGTGATCGAAACATTGTCGACGCCGTTCAACGGCGTCTGCTTTCCGCACGCGACAACGACCTACTATCAGTTCCCGGCGCGCGGCGACATGCCGGCGGTGAAGCTGACGTGGTACGACGGCGGACTCACGCCGCCGCGGCCCGAGGAGCTCGGCGAGGAAAAACTGAACGGCGAGGGCGGCATCATCTACGTGGGCAGCAAGGGCAAGATGATGCAGCTGACCTACGGCCACGAACCGCGGCTGCTGCCGAAATCGCTGCACGATCGGATCGGCGAGCCGAAGCCCCTGCTCCCGCGCGTCGCCTACGCGCAGGACGAGCACGAGATGAACTGGGTCGAGGCGATTCAGGGCAAGGCGCGGATCTCCTGCCCCTTCGAGTATGCCGCGCCGCTGACGGAGGTCATGCTCCTCGGTATCGTGTCGCTGCGCGCCGGACAGAAGACGCCGGGGGACAGCAAGATCCACTACGACGGCGCCAGTATGCGCGTCACCAATACGATCAAAGGATCGGGGGGGACAGTGACGGATCCGAACGAGTTCCTCCGGCGCGAGTACCGCCGGCCATGGAAGCTGACGTAGCCGACTGTTCTTCTGCTTCAGCCCGGATGGCGTCCGCTGACACCCGGAACTCGGTCTTGCAGTCGCAGCCGTACAACGTGACGAATACCCGTCCACGCGATCGCTCTACAGGCTCGGGCCCCGCCGACCGAACATGCGAGGCGATCTAAGGCCCTTCCAGAGGTTGGTAAATGACGAACCAGATTCCGCTCGGCCTCTCCGACTACCAGTCCTATCGCAATCTGCCCGCGCTCGCCGGCCTCGGCACGATGACCGACGCCATGGGCATCGGACTCTCCGTCGAGGAATGCGTCCGGCGTCTCAAGCGGCATCACTGGACCTGGCGTCGCCTGCACCAGATCTTCATCGCCCGGCTGACGGCCGAACCAATCTACGAGCTGAAAATGGGCTTCAGCCTGCATGCGCACTACGCCGCCGAGCACGCGGCGGCATGGCGCCGCCGAGTCGGCGAGATGCGCGAGCCGCCCCTCGGACTCGACGTGGTCCCGGACCCCTTTCTGGACGCCTTCTTCGATGAGATCGGCAGCGCGCCGGATACGGCGGCGCTGCTCGTCGGCCTCTACGAGCATGCGGTGCCGGCTCTGCACGCCGCACTCGAACGGCACATGGCTGACACGAATTGTCTTTTCGACCAGCCATCGCGGCGTATCTGCCGTTTCGCCCTGCTGGAAGTCGCAGACATGCAGGCTTACGGCGCACAGGCCGTCTCGGCGCTCGTTGAATCGGAACGCCGGGAGGAGCTCGCAGGGTGGGAGCGACTGCTCCGGGATCTCTTGGCGAACGCAGGTGGGCTGGACGGAACCGAAGAGACCCCTGCGAGCCTTGCCCGCCGGTAGCGCGCAGCGCGAAGGTGGGCGACCGGACGTTCCCGAACGGCAGTTCTCGAGCGGCGATCGCACCTACGAGCGCGCACCGCGACGCGACGAGCGCTTTCCCGATCCCTACAACATGGGCGTCCATGCCGAGGCGTTCCTCTACGACCCGACCATGCCTGCGGCACCGAAGACGCTGATGATGTATTACAAGCGGCTCCGTGAGATCGACGTCCCCGAAATGATGGCGTCGATCATCGCGGAAACTCCGGAACAGCCCTGGCCGTACGTCGTCGATATGACACGGCAGCTCTGGGACGAAGCGCGACACGCAATGATGGGCGAGGTCGGATTCGTTCGGGCAGGCATCGACTGGCGGCGATTCGTTCGGGTGAACTTCACCTGGTCCCTCGCACTCAACACTCAGCTGACGCCTCTCGAGCGCCACGCCGTGCTCTATTTCATCGAGCAGGGGTTGATGCCGAGCAACGGAAAACGGTTCGAATGGGAGGTCGGGTGCGAGTCGGGCGATCCCTTCTCCGCGATGGTCCAGGACTATGACTGGGCCGACGAGGTGCTCCACGCGCGCATCGGCCGCGAGTGGTACGTCAAGCAAATGGGCGGACGGCAGCAGGCGATCGACTACGGGGATCGATGCTGGTCGAAGGTCCTGATCGACTGGAAACGATACCAGGCCGATGGCGTGACTCAACACGAGAACTGGTGGCCCGACCTGTACCGGGAGTGGTGCCGGTTGCGGCGAATCGATCCCGATCCGCATGTGCTGGCATTCCACACCAGCTACGAAACGGCGCGCGCCGACCTGCGTGAATTGAGCGGGTCGGGCTAGCGATCGCGCGAATCATGGGACACCCGGCAACCGTGCTCGAGGGAAGGGTCTCTGTCATTACCGGAGCCGCGCGCGGCATCGGTCGTGCGCTGGCCGAGCGACTGCTCGCGGCCGGCGCTCGAGTGGTCCTGAGCGATCGCGACGAGGAGGCACTCGGCCGCACCCACAAGGATTTTGCTCAGGCCAGTTCGATCGCCGTAACGGCCGACGTCACCAGTGGAGCCTCGATGGCGTATCTCGCTGGCGAGGCCGAACGGCGACTGGGCCCGATCGACGTCTGGATCAACAACGCCGGACTGGCCCGCCACCGGGCGATCGCCGACTACTCTGAAGACGAGATCGACAGCATGCTGGCAGTGAACCTGAAGGGCACGATCCTCGGGAGCCAGGCCGCACTGCGCACGATGGCGCCACGCCGTCGCGGACACATCGTCAACATAATCTCGACCGCCGCCCTCCGAGGGATCCCGAGCGAAACGGTCTATTGCGCAACCAAGTGGGGCGTCCGCGGCTTCACGCAGGGCCTGCGAGAAGAGGCCGCACCGTCGAACATTCGTGTGTCGGCCGTTCTCCCCGGCGGCGTCGATACGGCCTTCTGGCAACACGCCCTTCCGGGACAGGTCATGCCGGTCGACACCTTCCTGCAACCCCGCCAGGTCGCCGACGCCGTCGTCGCATTGCTGACGATGGACGACGATGTCGTGCCGCAGGAGCTGATCATTCGCGCGACGGGCGATCGCGACTTCGCTCGATGAGCCGGCTTCCCCGCGACCTTGTGATCTTCGGCACCGTGCGTCCTGAACGAGCTCGTCGCCGTGCACGGCGGTCAGTCTCCTTATGCGCTGTCTACTTGACAAGGTGGCGGAACAGATCCTTTTTGACCTCTGGCGTGCTGATTTTCCAAACACAACCATCGATGAAGTAGTGATGAATATTGATGAGGGCCAAAAGAATCATGGCACCAAACGGTAAGGTCTTGCCTGGAAGCGCGTCGGGGCCAAGGAACAGAAACGCACCGGCAGCGATGAGGGCGAGCACGTACAGGACGATGTGATTTCGCTCAGCTTGGCTCTCTTCAATGTTGCAGCGATTGATTTCCACCCGTAACGGGAAAATCAAGTATTGCAGCGCATGGCAGACCTGCAGGAGCAACAAACCCGCATGGCCGCGGGTAAAGACCAGATACCCAAAGTAGAGAAGTGGGATCGGCACCAACGCCGAGAGCGGTGGCACTCGTTTGGTTCGGTAACCCATGCGAACGAAGACGGCAATCGCGACTACCATCGCGACGTGGGCGAGGGGCGGGATGACCTCGAAAAGGGTATCCAAAAACGGCTTCAGCTCGGGGACGAACAGTGTGTATTTCGGCACCAGGTGGTTGGCGATCGCGACGTGCCAGGCCACGAACACGAGAAGAACGGTGCGTAGCACCTGCCGTTCGATCTTCTGAATCTGTACGCCGCCGAGATAGGCGAAGGAGGCGACCATTCCCCAGGTTTGTCCAGCGTAGTGGGCGGCCAGATACATACCGGAGATCAAGTCAGCCAGGTGCCCGTACTTGTCGTTGACCGGCTCGCGGAACACAACCGGATGAACCAATGAAAACAGCAAATATGAACCGAGCACGATCGGTAGGTAAATCGAGGCCCACTTGTAGCGATAGACAATCTCTTTGGATTGGTAGAGCAGGCGATAGGAGGCGATGAAGTGCGGGAAGTTGAACAGGATCTGCAGGCCCAGGATCGTCGCGGGCCAGTAGGCGTAGGACGCAACGTCCGTGGGACTCAGAGCGATCGCCGCCAGGGCGCAGATGCCAATGCCGCCTACGCATAAGAAATCGAGCGTAGGCGAAAAGATTGCCCGTACCCCGGCCGCTGTGGGTGCCTCCGTTGCGGTCGCTTTCGGCGCGGCCTTCTTCGCTTTTTCTAATCGACGCGCCATGCCTCACCCACCCGACCAATGGGAATGTCCCAGTATCGTAGCAGTTACCGCGGCGGCTCATGCTGCAGGTGATCCCGTACGCGGAGAGGACGTCTTGATAGTCCTCGCTGGCGGAGGTCGACCCCTGGTCGGAATGATGGAGCAAGCCGAGACCTGGGCACCGCCGCTTCAAGGCCATCTCGAGGGCACAGTTCGGACAGGCCAGCACATCGAGGCCAAAGGTCTGCTGCATCAGGGCAGCCCAGGACCGGTTGCGGCCGCCTCGCCGCCGGGCGCCAAGAGCCGGCGGCACGGTCGAGCAGAAGGGAGACTTCATGCAAAGCCCGCCCAGCCGATCTCCTCGAGTACATCGACCGGCGGAGCCGGGCACACACCTGCCGTTGATCCGGCCTATGGGTTAACATGGCCTGTGCAGAGCATGAGGCGAATCTTGATCGGCTTCCTCGTGGCGACAACGTTGCTGGTCCCGGCCTGTAAGAAGAAGACCGAGGGGGGCAACGTCGTGCAACTCGGCGCGGACGACCCGGGCCTTGTGGCCGCGGCCGCTGAAGCCAAGCGCCGCTGGCCCGAGTTCGTTGCGGCGTTCAACGAGCACCGGCCAGGGCGAAAGTGCGCTGTGAAATACGCCGCGCCCATCAAAGGCGGGGGCGACGAGCTCATCTGGATCATGGTCACCGCCTTGGGCAGCGGCACGATTTCCGGCACACTCGGGAACGATCCCGTCGATGACATCGGGCTGAAGCCCGGCGATGCCGTGACGATCCAGACGGGCGACGTCAAGGACTGGCTGTTCACCGACGGACAGTCCATGACCGGCGGATTCTCGATCGCGACTCTCCGGAACGCCGCGGGCAAGCGAGAGCAGTTCACCGACGGACAGTCCATGACCGGCGGAGTCTCGATCTCGACTCTCAAGAACGCCGCGGGCAAGCGAGACGGCAAATGAACGCCGGCGGGAGGATCGCCGATCACCGCGCCGCGCTCGAACGGCGCTAACGCTCCAGTGAGGAGTTGGCGCGTGCTGCGCTGGAGCGCGCGTCCGCTCTCAACCCCGCCCTCAACGCCTTTCTGCAACTCCTACCGACCAGGCCCTCGCCGCTGCGCGTGCTCAGGATGCGCGCCTCGCGCGCGGCGAGTCCCCAGAGCCCCTCGCTGGCATCCCCGTAGCGCTGAAGGACAACATGTGCCTTGGCCACGAGCCCGAACTCGGCTCCTCGGAGGCCGCACGACCTGCGCCAGCCGACGCGGCGCGCCCGACGCGTTGCATGGGCTTCTGGAGGCTCAAAAGGCCGAACACAACCGGCTGAAGGCCGAGGGCGTCATCTGACCCTTGGTGTTCAACCGCTCAAACCGGAAGGTGAAAGACAAACGCATCACGACGTTCATCAAAGCGTACCGGGCAGCGTGAACGAACCGGGCTGTCCCGGTCGGATTCCGCACGACCTGCGGCGGACCGCCGTGCGCAACCTGGTGCGCGCCAGCGTCCCGAGCGCGTCGCCATGCAGATGACCGGGCACAGGACGCGCTCGATCTTCGAGCGCTACAACATCGTGAGCGAGTGCGACTCGCGAGGCCGCGAAGAAGCGCGACGTCTTGCAGCCTGCTGCTCTTCCGCCTGAAGGCGGAAGCCACCCGTCGGACGGTGGAATGCGCGAAGGGTGGCTTGCCAGCCGAAGCACCTCGCCAGGTCGCAACAGCCCGCCCTTCGCCAAGGCTACGGCGGGCAACCTTCGCCTGGATCGTGTGCGAAGGTTGGAGGCGCCGCCCGGATTTGAACCGGGGATGGAGGTTTTGCAGGGCCATCCCCGGTCGTTTTCGCTCGATCGGCAATCCGCGCGATCTCGCCAGAAATCACACACCTTCAATCAGATAGATTGATCGTCAGTTCAAGGTGATCGTGGCTCCCGTTGGCTCCGGTGGGTCGCCGTTGGCTCGCGGCGGGCACACTTCGGGCACAGCTCGTCGGCCCGACGGATTATCTCCGCGTGGCGCAGTAGATGTCCTTGTCCCCAAAGCTGTCGCCGCGGTCGCCCATCCAGCAGATCTCCTTGCCCCCGCGCCCGAATGGTCGGCAGCCCCGCGAAACAGGTGGGACAGTTGAGCGTGTCGAGATAAATTCTCGGCCCCCATGGCGCACGATCGTTCCGGCGCTCCGAAACATACAAGTGGCTCACGGCGCCAGGGATAAATGGATCGTCGATCGACGATGCGAAGAACATCCTATGGCCGCTCGGCGTGAGCGCAGGCCCGTAGTCCTGACCGTCGGAGTTGATCGGCGGCGGCAGTTTGACGCGCGGTCCGAACGGCTCGTCGGTCGAGTGGCGTCTCGAGCGATAGATGTCGAACGCAAGGCCCGGTAGGTAGCCGCCGGCGAAGTAGGCCGTCCGCTGGTCCGGACTGAGACTGATCGATCCCTCGAAGAGCTCCGTGTTGACGCCTGGCCCGAGATTCACAGCTTCGCCCCATGGATCATTAACGGACTCGCGGTGCGACACCCACAAATCCGGCCAAGGTGGGCTGAATGGGCCGGGACGATTCGACCCAAAGTACAGATCAAGCCCGTCGAGCGAAATCGATGGCGTGATGTCGAAGAAGGGGCTCGAAATAGGAGGCGGCACACGCTCCGGCGGACCCCAGCTGCCCCTGACCGACGACCGCCTGCTGACGTAGATGTCCTGATCGCCGGGTCCGCCAAGAGCTCCGGGGCGATCGGAAGGGAAGTACAGCTCCAGGCCACTGGCAGACAGCGAAGGCCCACCCTCGAAGCCGGGTGTGTTGATGGGAGCGTCGAGATGAACAGGGGTGTTGTAGCAGTAGGGCTTGCCGGCTTCACAGTCTCCATGTACGTTTTTCACGCTCCCCAAGCGGACCGCCGGGGCGGCGATAAGCATCAGGAGCCCAATGCCGAGATGTTTTCGCAGCAGCCTTGAACACATGGCGTATCTCCTTTCGCCGTCAAGCTCACACGCGAGCGACGCGCGAGCAATGCGCAAAGGCTGTCACGCTGGTGTTGGCCGCTCTTGGCTGCAAATGGCAGGCGACCTTCAGTGGCGAATCGAGGCCTCAAATCGATGACGAGCGATCGGCTGGATTCCTGGAAGGAGATCGCCGCATATCTCAGGCGGAGCGTGCGGACAGTGACTCGCTGGGAGAGAGAAGAAGGCCTCCCGGTCCATCGTCACCTCCACAGCAAGTCCGGGACGGTGTATGCCTACAAACCCGAGCTCGATGCGTGGTGGACTAGTCGCGGAAAGCAGCTTGACAGCGAGCCTTCTGAAGCGCATCCAAAGTGGCCGCTGTGGGTCCGACGCGCAGGGGTTGCTGCGACTCTGGCTGTGCTCTTGCTCGGCGGAGATCCTGTGGTTCACCGCTGTGCGGAGCTCGTCGCCACCGGCTGCGAGGCTGCTCCCTTTGACGACGTATCCGGGCGTCGAGGGTCCTCCGAGCCTCTCGCCCGACGGCAATCAAGTCGCGTTTGAGCGGAATGGCGACATTTTCGTCGAGCAGGTGACAGCGAAGCGCTCGCGCAACTCACGCGCACGGCCGAGCCGGAACAGGCGCCGGCTTGGTCCACAGATGGCCGTTGGATTGCGTTCTCGCGCGCCCGCAACGGAATCTTCGTCATCTCGCCAGGCGGCTGCACCTGCAAGACTGGCGTACCAGCGCCTCGTCGAAGACCTCGACATCCGGCGCGCCGAAATCGTCGGAGAGGCAACTCCGGAGCACAGGTTGAGGTCTTCACAGCCGTTCATCTCGTCGACATCATCGGAAGATCATCCTCGCTATTCGCCTGACGGGACGAAGATCGCGTTTGTATCGCGGCGCTCCGGGACACAGGAGATCTGGGTGTGTGCCGGTGACGCATCGAATCCCGTGCGTTTGACCTCCATGAGAGGGCCGATTGTCGTCGGCCCGCAGTGGTCGCCCGATGGAGACCGAATTGCCTTCTTTGCAACAACGGGCGCAGCGGGAAGGTACGTCGCGTATGTGACTGGTGCGGAAGACGGGCGGACGTCGCGCCTCACGCGCACCGAAGGCGAGTTGGAAGCGCTGCCCGCGTGGTCGCGCGATGGCCGCTGGGTCTATCTTGCGTCGGGGCGTTCAGGGTCGCTACAGATTTGGAGCGTTCCGCTCGACAGTGGAGAACCGGTGCAGATCACAAGGGGTGGCGGCGCAGAGGCGTCGGAATCACCAGACGGCCGCATCGTCTACTACACGAAGGTCCCGGAAATTGGACCGGGTCTTTGGAGCGTTCCGGTTGGTGGCGGCGACGAGGTGCGCGTTCTGGATTCAGTCCGATTCGGTTATTGGGCAGTGGCGCGTAACGGCATTTACTTTATCGACTTCGACGTGCCGAGCGACGCCGCTCGTCCCGTCAGGTTCTTCAATTTTGAGTCACGTCAACTCAGGCAAGTGGGCACCGTCGAGAACACCGTCGCCTGGAGCAACACGCCGGGTTTCGCGATTAGTCCGGATGGTCGCTGGCTTCTCTATTCAAGCCTTGAGAGGAGCGACGCCGACTTGATGCTGCTGGACAATTTTCGTTAACGCCGATACCGTCAAGTTCACCGCGTGGCCAATTGGCGCCGTGGCTCCGCTTCGTCAATATAAGTGCCGATGACGTCGCAGTCATCAGAAGGTCCTGCTACTCTCCTCGGAGTCCCTCGTTAGGCTTGACACACGGGCGAGGAGCGCCTCCTTGGCTTGCGACAGCCTGTTCCCGCGTGACCGTGGGGAAGTCTTCCAGGAACTCGGACAGAGGCTGCCCGGCCTTGAGGTAGTCGATCAGCGTCTCGAACGGGTATCGAGTGCCTACGAAGACGGCCGTGCCTCCCATGATTTCAGGGTCGATACGGATCACAGGTTCGCTCTGCTTCATCCCGAATCCCCTATTCCATGAAGCACGACCCGATACGCCGCTCGTCAGGACCTGTGTTCACCGGCCACGCGCAACAGCTGATCGTAGAGCTGCTGGCTGAGGAAGAACGACGTTTCGAGCAGCTTGTCGAGTTCGGCACGAATCGTTCTAACGTGGCCCTGTCGCTTTGCTTCCAGCAGCAGGCCGAGAGTCCCGCG
>CAWAXG010000031.1:0-412495 GCA_963785755.1 uncultured Acidobacteriota bacterium
CGCCCTTGCACAATTGGTTGATGACTCGACGCGAAGCCATCGCCGTGCTCGCGTCCACTGCCACGTTGCCGCTCATGTCCGGATGCACTCGAGACCCGGTGCCTACACCGTCCACACCAACCGAGGGCGACGCGGTCGCGCTGCTCGACGAACTGGCCGAGAGCCTGCTCCGCCTCTTTCCGGAGAGCGCCACGTCTCTTGGCATCGACACGGGGACACGAGCGCAGCTGCGATCCCAGCTGGCTGACCGCTCGGCGGACGGGCAGCAGCGGGTGGTGAAGCAGCTGCGCGCAGATCTCGATCGAGTCAACGCCGTCAGCACCACCGGGCTCCCGCCAGCCACACGCATCAGCGTCGAGGTCGTGCGAAGTGCATATGCGACGTCACTCGCCGGGTTCGCCCTCCCGTACGGGGACATCACGGTTGGCGGCTGGCGGAACACGCCCTATGTCGTGATCCAGAACGTTGGCGCCTACCTCGACGTCCCGCGCTTCCTCGACAGCGACCATCCGATCGAGAACGCCGCCGACGCCGAGGCGTATCTGTCGCGGCTGCAGTCCTATGCGAAGCAGCTCGATGGCGAGCTTGGCCGGATCCAGGCCGCGCGGGCAGCCGGGCTCGTGCCGCCGGCCTTCCTGCTCGACAAGGCGCTGACGCAGATGCGGCTGTCGGCGAAGAACGCCCGCGACGGCGGGACGGTGGTCGAGTCACTCCAGCGGCGGACGAAAGAGATCGCGGGCAAGTGGGCCGAGCGCGCGCGCGCGATCGCCGTGCAGGAAATCGCGCCGGCGCTCGATCGGCAGATCGCGGAGCTCGAGGCTCAGCGCGCCGTCGCCACGAATGACGCCGGCATCTGGGCGCGGCCGCGCGGCGACGAATTCTACCGGTGGGCGTTGAAGGCGTCGACGACGACCAGCTTGTCTCCCGACGAGGTTCACGAGGTCGGTCGAACCGAGTTGCAGAGCCTGCACGCGCAGATGGACGGCATCCTGAAAGGCCTCGGCCACTCGCAGGGCACGGTCGGCGAACGGATGAAAGCGCTGGCGAAGGATCCGCGCTACCAGTTCGCGGAGGGCGATAAGGGCCGCGCCGAGATCATGGCGTTCATTCAGAATCGCCTCGAGTGGATTCGGGCGCAGATGCCGCGCGCGTTCAACACCGTCGTCAATCCGAACATGGAGGTGAGGAGGCTGCCGCCCGAAGAGGAACCGGGTGCTCCCGGCGCGTACGGCGGCGCGGGCTCGATCGACGGCAAGATTCCAGGACGATTCTGGATCAATCTCAGGACCACGAGCCTCCACAGCAAGTACAGCCTCGCCGACCTGACGTTTCACGAAGCGATTCCCGGGCACATCTGGCAGGGTGAATACACGCATCAGATGCCGCTCGTCCGGCAGCTGCTCACCTTCAACGCGTACTCGGAAGGATGGGCGCTTTACGCCGAGCAGCTCGCCGACGAGCTCGGCGCCTACGAGGGCGATCCCGTCGGGCGGCTCGGCTATCTTCAGTCGATCGCGTTCCGCGCGTGCCGGCTGGTCGTCGACACCGGCATCCACGCCAAGCGCTGGACGCGCGAGCAGGGCGTGCAGTTCTTCGTCGACGTCAACGGATCGAATCCGGAGGAGGTGGCAAGCGAGGTCGATCGCTACTGCTCATGGCCGGGGCAGGCGTGCGGCTACAAACTGGGGCACAGCGAGATCAACCGCCAACGCCAGAAAGCGACGACGGCACTCGGGCCGAAGTTCGATCTGAAGGCGTTCAACGATACGGTGGTGCTCGGCGGGAACGTGCCGCTGGACGTGCTCGTCAAGAACGTCGACGAATCTATTCAGGCCGCAACCAGCAAATAGCCGGGTGGGTCGGCTATCCTGTACTGGTGAGTCCGACAGTCCTGCGGGTTCGAGGATTCCGATTCTACTTCTTCTCCCGCGAGGAGCGGCGGCCGCATGTGCATGTCCAGCATGCCGACGGCGAAGCGAAGTTCTGGATCGAACCGGCTGTTGAACTCCACGCGAACTACGGGCTCAAACCCAAGCAGATCGCAGAAGCCGAGAACCTGGTCGAGGAGCATCTGAATGAAATCCGCAGCGCCTGGTCGAAGCACTTCCCGGGTTGAGGTCACGAACGTCTCACCCCATGGATTCTGGCTGTTCATAGGCGAGGAGGAGCTCTTTGTCTCGTTCAAGGAGTTCCCTTGGTTCAAAGAGGCGTCGATTGCAGAGATCACTCGGGTGGAGCTGCTGAGTGCGCATCATCTTCACTGGCCTGACCTCGACGTCGATCTCGCGGTCGAATCGATCACGCACCCAGAACGGTATCCATTGGTTAGCCAGGCGAAGCCTGACCGCCGATTGCAGCCGACAAAGACACAGCGCCGCCGAACGTCCACTTCCACAACTCGCGGGCGCCGTCGCGGCTGAAACGTAGGACGTTCGCCAGGGCCCGTCATGCCACCCTCGTCTTCTCTCGAATCGCTCCGAAGTGAGCTTTCAGCCTTCATGGCTGGGGGTGACTTTGGGCCACTCTGGCGCGCCGTCATGGACGTGGCCTCCCGTGAGGACCTTCGCGAGCCTGACGAGGCATGGTTCGATGCGCTCTACGACCTCGTTTACATGGCGGCACCGGATCCGTTGAGCGAGAGGGATACACGTGACGGAGTTATCGGCACAACTCAATTGCGTCGCGCGATCCGAGAAAAGGGTCTCTAGGCTGTGATCGTGGCAGCGGGTCTCAGGAGCGAGTTCTGGGAACTGCCGAAGTCCTGAACGTCCTCCTGCGATCGTGCACACGCATGAGCCCGTTCCGCGCCACCCGCTGGCCCGTTCCGGCACTGGCCCTCATCGCACTCGGCGTGATCGTGCTGGCGGCGCCCGCCAGGCTGGAAGGCCCGATCCTGCTGCCGATCAGCCCGGGCCATGCGATTTCCCGCCTCGATGCCATCGGGCTTGTGCCATTGCTGGCGGGCACTCTCGGTTTATACGCGGGCCTGTGGCGTCGTCGCGCGCGGGTCTATCAATTCGCTGCCGAATACCCGGCTCGGTTTACACCGGCGGTCTTTGCCGCCGGACTTGGTCTGGGCCTGCTGATCGCCTCTGCTTTCTCGACGTTCTTCTGGTGGTGGGCCGTCGGCGCGGCGCTGTTCGGTCTCGTGCTGGTCGGCGCCGTCTTGGCACTTGCGAGACGATGAGCTGATGGACAAGCTGCCAGGCGCCGCATGCCTCGTTGGCTCGACGGGCTCCACGCTCGGATGCGGTACGTCGCGCTCGCCGTTGCGACGATGGCACTCGGTCTGGCCGTGCACCGCGGCGGCGGCGCGCTATCGCCCGCTGTGCGCGATGTTCTCGGAGACGCGCTCTGGGCGGCGATGGTGTCGTGGTGGATCGCTGCGGCCGCTCCGGCAATCCGGCTGTCGCGGCGTGCGGCAGCGGCAGTCGCATTCTGCTTCGCCATCGAGTTCAGCCAGCTGTACCATGCGCCGGCGCTCGACGCGATCCGCCGGACGACTGCGGGACACCTTGTGCTCGGGAGCGGCTTCGATCCCCGCGATTTCGCCGCGTACGCTGCCGGGGTGCTCGCGACGGTGCTGCTCGAACGGCCAATCGGACGCCAGCGCTCCGACAGGCCGCGGGTGTAGGTCGGCGCGAAATCGTCTGGCAGCGTTGGTAGCGATGCCTCGAGATCCCAATCATAGATTCGCGAAGGACCCGCGTGATTCGGCGACGCTCGCGGCGCTTGCGATTGACGAGCCCGATGAAGATCGGGCTCGCGAAGCCCTCGCGATCCTCCACTATCGTGGCACGGCCCTGGAGTTCGGGATTGCCCGAGAACTCGCGGCCGCCCGCGATCCTGTGCGGCGAAGCCTGGCCGCGGACATCATGGGCCAGCTCGGGTGGGATGAGGAAACATTTCTCGAGGAGTCGGTCGACATCCTGCTCACCCTGCTCGACGACCCCGATTCGAGAGTCGTCGCTCGATGCGGCAATTGCTCTCGGGTTTCGGAATCATCCTCGCGCCATTCCTCGATTACTGCGGCAGCTGGCTGATCCCGATGCCGATGTTCGTTACGGCGTCGTACAGTGGACTGTCCAGGCACAACGATCTCGACGCGATCGCGCGGGCTGATTCGCCTGACGACCGATGACGATCGAGACGTGCGCGATTGGGCGACCTTTGGACTGGGGTCGTTAACCGATGTGGACACTCCCGAGCTTCAAGACGCGCTCCTGGCGCGGATGTCGGAGGATGACGATGAAATTCGCGGCGAGGCGTTGATTGGATTGGCCCGTTGCCGCCATCCGGACGCGCTGGGTCTCGTTCGCGACGAGTTGAATCGCCCATTCGCGGGCGGCTGGTCGATTGAAGCGGCCGAGCTATTGGCGGACGGCTCTCTCTATCTTGCGCTTCAGGCCGTATGGGAATCACTCGCTGCAGAGGACAAGGCGCATTTCAGCCGTGGTTTTGACGCGGCCCTTGAGGCCTGCAAGCCGAAAGACCAGCAACCCGAGAACTAGTGGAAGGCTGTCTGACAAAAGTACTGGAACTGCTCAGGCGATGATGCGATGCCGTATCCGTCGTCGCGGTTGCCCTCATCGTGGTGGGTATCGTGAGCCAGACGCTCTTGCGCCACCTCATTCAGATCGCGCCACTCGTAGTGGCTCTGGGTCTCCTGGCGCGGCGACCGGCTTGGGGGGTCAGTGCTGCCGCGCCGCTGTTTGCGTTCTGGTTGTTCATCATGGGCGCGATCTGGCTGTTCCTTCTCGGCGTGGCCAGGATCGTCAGTGGGACGTTTGCACCCACTGAAATTGCGCTGACCATTATTATTGGCGTAGCCTCGTTGCTCGGGCTTCGTACCGCGCATCGGCGTGGCACAACGCTGACTCTGCAGGCGCGGCTCGGCAGGTCGCGGCTTTCGCGGTCCTGCAGTTCGCGGCAATGTGGCTTAGCGTTCAGCCCTTTGTGAGCAGGGGATAGGCCGCGATTCCGAGCGATACCACGCCTGAAGACGGACTTGTCCAAAATTGGCGCGGCACTCAGTGATTCACGACTGCGCTTGCGTGGCCTTCACGCGGGGAAACCCATGGATACCACCGCACTGAACCAGTTCGCGACGCGGTACACCGCTGCCTGGTGCAGCCAGCATGGGCCAAGCGTGGCGTCCTTCTTTGCTGAGGACGGCTCGCTGAAGATCAATGACGAAATTCCCTCCGTCGGTCGGGCAGCGATCGCGGTCGCGGCGCAGGGATTCATGACCGCCTTTCCTGACATGGTTGTCACGATGGACAGGCTCGACGTGGGCCGTAATCGGACCACCTATCACTGGACGCTCACCGGGACGAATACCGGCCCTGGGGGAACCGGCAAGGCTGTGCGTATCAGCGGATATGAAGAATGGCGAATCGGCGCTGATGGACTGATTGCCGAGTCCAGGGGGCATTTCGACGAGGCCGAGTACCATCGCCAGCTGAAGACCCGCGCCGCGACGGACGTCAATGACCAGTGAACGGACAGTCTCGCCTCTGCGGCCGACTGGAGCCGATCGCATCCGACTGGTACTGGCGCTCTTGTTGGCGGCCGCCGTAATCCCAGGTACAGCACAGAACAGGCCGCGTGGCCGCGATTTGGGAATCCCGTTTACAGGCCGGACCGGTCCACTGAATACGATCACGGATGTCGCGGGCATCGCCGTCGGACATGTGACGCTCATCGAGGGCGAGGGCAAACTCGTGCCCGGCAAGGGTCCGATTCGGACCGGCGTCACGGCGGTTCTCCCGCGCCCGCGCGGCAACTGGGATCCCGTGTTCGCGGCGACATTTAACCAGAACGGCAACGGTGACATGACGGGCATCAACTGGATCAAGGAGTCCGGTTTCCTCGAGGGACCGATTCTCTTGACCGGCACGCACAGCGTGGGCACCGTGCGCGATGCCGCGATCCAGTGGCAGTTGAAGAACGGGCGCGAGTTCGTCTTCACCTATCCCATCGTCGCCGAGACCTTTGATTTCATGAACGATGCGAACGGCGAGCATGTGAAGGCGGCCCACGCATTCGAGGCGCTCGATCGGGCCAGGGTTGGCCCGGTCGAAGAAGGTGCCGTCGGCGGCGGCACCGGGATGGGCTGCAACGGATTCAAGGGTGGCATCGGCACCTCGTCGCGGGTGCTGACCCTGCGCAAGGCGAGTACACCGTCGGCGTGCTGGTCCAATGCAACTACGGGGGGGACCTGCGAATCCTCGGCGTGCCGATTCGTTCAGAGATCACCGATCTTGGAACCTGCACGGTACTGCCGCAGCCGTTGAGCCGGCCCTGGACCGCCGCCATTCCCCCATGCCCCGCATCCAGACGTGGCGCGATTGACAACGGCAGCGTCGCCGATCACGAAGGCCGCGGATCCATCATCGTCATCGTCGCCACGAATGCGCCGCTGCTGCCACACCAGTTGGAGCGTATCGCGCGGCGCGTGAGCCTCGGGCTTGGACGGTTGGGCAGCTTCGCGGGCAATTCATCCGGCGATCTGTTTCTCGCGTTTTCGACGGCAAATGCCGGCGCGGCCAGGCCTGACGGCACGCCTTCGCTGTCCATGCTGCCCAATGAGCGAATCGATCCGCTCTTTCAAGCGACGATTGACGCGACCGAAGAAGCCGTGGTCAACGCGATGCTCGCGGCCCAGACAATGACGGGCGCGGACGGCATTCGCGTCTTTGGCCTGCCCGGGGATCGCGTCGTCGATGTGCTGAGGAAGTACAACCGGATGAAGTAGCGCGACCGTCCTTCTCACACCATGATCGAATTGGCACTTTCACCACTATGACGTCGCTCGAAGCGGCGGTTGAGATCGCTCCCTACGATCCGTCGTGGCCGACACGATTTCGAGAGGAAGCGAACGCCCTTCGTGAAGCGCTGGCAACATGGCTCGTTGGGCCGATTGAGCACATCGGCAGCACCGCGATACCTGGCCTTGCCGCCAAGCCCGTGATCGACATCATGGCTGGCGTGCACACGCTCGAAGCCTCGCTGCCTGCTATCGCGGCGGCGACAGCATTTGGCTACTGCTATCTGCCGTACCAAGCCGAGCTCGAACACTGGTTCTGCAGGCCGTCGCTGGCATTCCGCACCCATCACCTTCACCTCATTCCGGTGGGCACGCCGCAGTGGCTGCGTCCAATCGCCTTTCGCGACTACCTGCGTACTCATGCGGACGTCGCGAGTGAATACGAGGCGCTGAAGCGGCATCTGGCACGCCATCATCGTCTCGATCGCGAGGCGTACACGCTGGCGAAGAGGCCATTTATCGACCGAGTCACGGATATGGCGCTGGACGTCGGTCCCGCGTCGGGTCGTCAGACGTGACGAGGCTGCCAACCATCCAGTTGCAGCGGACGACGGCCGGTGCAATCCTCGTTTGGAGGACGGATGCTCATATGAAGCTCGTTGCTGCGATCGTCCTGCTCGTCATTGGCCATCTCGGGCTGGGCACCGCCTACGCGGACAGCGATGGCTATTACTGCATCGGTCGCGGATACCTCGCGTACCAGTTTGGGCTCGCGGCGCCGCCAACTCGGCCGCATCGTCTGACCGTTATCCGGTTTGGCGACGTCTCGGGCATCCAGCCGCCGGCCGTCCTCGAGCTGCCCCAGTCGAGGCGTGCTGTGTCCGGGCTGCATCGGCGAGATCGAAGCGACTCTCGCTGCAAGCAAGCAGACGGAACGTTGAAGTCGAGACATTGGTAGTGTGGAGTTGCGTTGATGGACGAGTAGCAAGGCCCCTGAACCCAGACGTTAGGTAGACAAGGATGAATCCAGTCGACGTCCTGCAGAACGGCGCCAGGGAACTCGAAGCCGTTCTGGGTGCCCACAAATTTGAGTTTATTCAAACAGGTGCTGGGGCGAGCGCCGGTGGGCATTTCGCCTGTGGCGAGTATCGCCGCGGAGACCGTCGTCTCGAAGTGCATGTTCGGGTCCTCGCTGGGCATGGTCAGGTGCCACGTCGGTCCAGTCGGAGGTTGTGACTGCGCTCGTTAGCGGGGTGCGACGGAGCATGTCGGGCACGGTGCGATGCGGCTAGCGCGAAGGCGTCAGTTCTAAAATGCCCCGCAGGCGGTCCGATCCGCGGAGGCGCTGTTTCGCCACTGCCGTACGAGTTAGCCGTTGGCCCAACTGATTGGGCACCGGCCTACGGATTACCCGAGCCGGAGCGGCCATCGTGAGCCGCGCGCCGGAGGGGCATTTTTCCGCGCGTACGCCGAGGCGCCGTGCCCCGACATGCTCCGGCGCAGTGGGGCCCCGCTAACCAGGGACGTGCGCGGAGGATGGCAAGGGCCATGATCAAGACCAATAATGAGCGAGCGCGTGATGCCTGGAACACGAATGCGTCGTTCTGGGACAGACGCATGGGTGATGGGAACGACTTTTTTGAGCAGCTTGTGTGGCCCAGCGTCGCGCGCCTCTTCTGCCCTCGAGAAGGAGAACAGCTTCTTGACGTCGCGTGTGGAAACGGCGTGACGTGCCGTCGCCTGGCCCGCGCCGGTGCCAAGGTGCTGGGAGTTGATTTCTCGGAAGAGATGATTCGGCATGCGAAGGAGCGGCACGCCGACGGTGATGTCGACTATCGGGTCCTTGACGCGACGAATCCAGAAGCACTCCGCGTGTTGGGCAGCGGTTCCTTTGACGGGGCTCTCTGCAACATGGCGTTGATGGACGTTGCCGACAGTCGCGCCCTCATGGCCGGCGTGCGCTCGCTCCTCAAGCCCAACGGCCGGTTTGTCTTCTCGGTCTTGCATCCCTGTTTCAATAACCCTGCGACGGTTCAGGTGGGCGAACTCGAGGATCGCCAGGGGGCGATCGTCACGACCTACTCGGTCAAGGTGTCTCGGGTACCTGACGCCTGTACACACAGGTTGGCATGGCGATGCACGATCAACCGGTGCCACATCCATATTTCCATCGCCCGCTCGAAGTCCTGCTCGGAGAGGCCTTCGATGCCGGCTTCGTCCTGGATGGGCTGGAAGAACGCTCCTTCCCGGGCGACAACACCGCCGGAACGGCACCTCTGTCCTGGAACGGGCGATTCAGTGAGATTCCGCCGGTGTTGATTGGACGTTTGAGGCCCAACGGCGGGATTCGAGCCGGTTGGAACGTCGGGTGAGCCGCGCGCGGACCCGTAACGGTAGGCGGGCCGAGCATCGTGGAACCTGAGCGCCTCGCCAAGAACGCCTGCAGTGATGCTTGATCCGCGGTGTTTGCCGCCGTTTGAAGCTCGCGAACTCGTTCCAGAACGAGTTGGTAGTGTGGCCGCTCGCAGACCAATCTAAATGGACAATCTCAAAGCCGAACTCAACGGCTATCTCTTCCTCGAGTTCGATGTCGACGGCGATGAGTCGCGCGTGTCCGAGGACTGGCCGTTCGAGCTTCGCAAGCTTCTGGACACCCCGGATCTGACAGTCTTCGAGTTCCACGAAGACGAGGCCTACTTCGCCCTCGCGGGCGAGAGCTTGAATTTCCTGCCACAAGCGGGCATGACGGTCGACGATCTGTTGCTTCAGCACGCTGGCGCCAAATGGATTGGCGCAAGAGATCCCGTTGATCTCTCCACCGCTCGGCTGGGCGATCCGTCCGTGCCTCCGGGCATTGAGCGGCGCGTCCGCCTCGAGGCACTCGGAGCTTCGACCGTGCCAGCGGAACCCGTGAAGATACTCGAGGGCCTGTTCCTCTGCAGCGAGCAACGGTATCTCGCGCTCTTCGGGAAGTCAGGCGAGGAGGAAGCGGTGATCGGCGGACTACCCGATACGCCTCCGATCGCCGTGCCCTTCCCTCAGGCCTCGTCCTGGCGTCGCCTCGCGTGGGGCGTCGGGTCATGGTTGCAGCGCGGAGGCGCATGACCGGCACCGGGTCGCTCCAGCGCGTTGGCGCAACGTGAGATGTTCGGCTGACAGGCGTTCGCGGCTACGGCGGCTGGCGCAAGCGTGAGCCGTCGCGCGCAGACGTCAGACTGCCTCAGTTACCGCCGCCTCGAGCTATGCTCCCGAATCCAATCGGCGAGTGCTTCTTCTGAAACAGAACCATCGGCGAGGGCCAGGATCTCGGCAACAACTTCGGCATCGGTGGCCGAGAAGTCGTAGCCATTCACGCCCAGAAAGGTGACGACGGCCAGGAACCCGATACGTTTGTTGCCATCGCGATAGGGGTGGTTCTTTACAAGGCCAAACGCGTAGGCTGCGGCGACCGTCGACAGATCAGGGCGGTCCGCGCAATGCCACTTCTGTTGCGGTCGGGCCAGGGCCGATTCGAGAACGTTCTCGTCCCTTACGCCCGGCAAGCCTCCGTGCTCGCGGAGTTGATCGTTATGGATGGCGTCGACAACCACCCGGCTCAGCCACTTGGGCTCGGGACGACGCCTGGCCACCGGCTACTTCGCCAACTCTCGCAGGGCGTTGCGATACTTCTTGGCAGCCTTCGCGGCGACTCGCAGGGCCCGTTCGGCTTCGGGATCGTACGGCGTCAGTAGAATCCCACGATCTGTTTCGACCGCCAGGACCCGGTCACCGGCTTCCAGGCGCAGGCGGTCGGCCATGTCCTTGGGCAGCGTGGCACTCACCGAGCCGCCGGCGCGGCGAAGGGTCACTTCCTTGGTCATGTCTCGATGGTAGCATATTAGTGCTACACCAACTGTCAGTGCCGCGCAAAAGCTCGCCAACTCGTTCCAGACCAGAACGAGTTGGCTGTTTGGGCCCACGCAGCCTGCCCGTCCGGAGGAGATCAGATTGTGAGACGAGCTCTTGCCCTTCTCGTTGTTGCCGCCACCGCTGCTTCAGTCTGATCGCCGATCCCGTCACAGATCGCGCTTCATCCTTCCACGCTCGTCGCACGCCCGGCTCCGTAAGCATTGCGATTGAAGAAACTACCGCCTGAAAGGCGGTAGAACTCCGCGCGCGACTGAAAGTCGCAACCGCGCCGCCTGCGAGCGCTAAGTTTCTTCATAGGCGGGACCTGTGGTCCCGCTAGTCCAACGTGCTCGGCCAGCTCGAAGCAGCCGGTCAGACCGGACCGGCTAGAAGCTGACCGGCTGAAAGGCGGTGGGTTTAGACCTGGCACGTTGGACTAAAACGCAGAAAGTGAAGAAATCGATGTATTTGTAAGACCGATCTCCGGATCGACCGTGCACACGGCGGCACTCGTGACCGATACGAGGTGAGTACCGGTCTCCGGTCTGGGACTGCATGCAACTTCTCTATATTGCACACGATCGTCGCGTCGCTCACGCCGCCGCACAGGCGTTGCGCAATATTGCACCGAATGTCACGGTGACCTGGGCCCAGGGTTCCGGCGATGCGCTGACCTGGATTCAGGACAACCGGGACGCGCTCGCGATTTTCGTCGACGCCGGGACGGAGAGTGAGGGCCTTGTCGTTCGGGAGCGGGTCCGCAGCCTCGGGCTGACGATCCCGGTCGCGGTGATCGCGCCGGAGCAGCTGCAGGCGGTGGTGCACGCGCTCAAAGCCAGCATCGATGCCGTCGTCGATCGCGAGCGCAAGAAGAGCGCTGTCCTGGAGGGACAGCTGAAGGAGGTCGACGACTGGCGCTATCAGACACAGCGGCGCCTCGCCGGCCGGCAGGCCGAACACGATGCCGCGTTGGCGCGCACGGACAGAATCTGCACGGCGCTGCAGGAGCGGCTGCTGGAGCTCGAAGCGGCGCTTCACGCAGCCGACGAGCAGCGTCACTCGGCCGAGACCGCGGCGAGCGAGCAGCTGGCCCGGCGTGAGACGGAACTGGGCGCCGCCATCGCAGAGGCCGTGACCGCGCGGGCCGCTCTCGAACACCGGCTCGCCGAGGCCGAGGACGCGCACCAGCGCGCTCAACAACATGCCGCAGCGGAACTGGCGAAGGCCGTCGAACGCCACGGCGCCATCGAGACCCGGCTCGCTGGCGAACAGACCGCGCGCGCGACGCTCGAAGAACACCTGGCTGCCGCGGAAATCGCCCGCCAGGACGCGGATCGGACGCACGCGGCGGCGCTGGCATCGCTGACCACCCGCATCGCGGAGAGTGAAGCGCAACACAAGGCGTCGTCGGCGCGCATCAACAGGATCTGCACGGCGCTCCAGGATCGGCTCCTGGAGCTCGAAGCGGCCATCCGTACCGCCGAAGAGCGTCACGCTGCGGACACGGCGGCGGTTGCGCGGTTGGCGCTGCGCGAGACGGAACTGGGCGCATCGCTGGCGGAGGCGATCGCGGCCCGCGCGGCCTTCGAACACAGACTGTCCGTGGCAGAGACCGCGCAGGTGCGTGCCGCCGCCGATTTCGCTTCAGCCATCGAGCGGAGCGCGGCGCTCCAGGAACAACTCAGCGAACATGCGACTGCGCGATCGCTGCTCGACGAGCACCTTGCCGCTGCCACGACCGCTCGGTTGAATGCGGATGAGCAGCATGCTGCGGAGTTGGCGTCCCTGACCGCGCGTCTCGCCGATCTCCAGGCGCAGTACGACGCAGCGTCGATGCGGAATGTGGAATTCGAACGGCAGTTGCGTGATACCTCGGCCGCGCTGGAGGATGCCCGGCGCGAACGGATCGCGGAAGTCGCGGCGGCCGCCGAGCGATTGGCGCTGCGCGAGACGGAGCTGGGCGGGGCGTTGGCAGAAGCGATCGCTGCCCGCACAGCGGTCGAGAGGAGACTGACCGAGAACGATGCGGCCTACCAACACGCGCAGCAGCGAGCCGCTGCGGACCTGACCGCGGCGGCCGAGCGATTCACGGCGCTCGAGGATCGGCTCAGTCACGAGATCACCGCGCACACGACGCTCGAAGAGCAGTTGGCTGCCGCCGAGACCGCTCGACAGAACGCCGAGCACCAGCATGCGGCGGACCTGGCGTCGGTCACCAGCCGACTCGCGGATCTCCAGACGCAATACGACGTGTCGATCGAGCGGACCGCGTCACTCGACCGGCAATTGCGTGATGCCGCCGCGGCGCTCGAGCAAGCCAGACGCGACTGGCAGCTCGAAGTGACAACCGCGGCGGAACGATTGGCGCTGCGCGAGACCGAGATGGGCGCATCGCTGGCGGATGCACTCACGGCACGCACCGCGGTCGAGAACAGGCTGATTGAGGCCGAGGCTGCCCATCATGCCACGCGGCTGCGAGCCGAAGCCGACCTGGCCGCGGCAGCCCAACGGTTGGCGCGGCGTGAGCAAGAACTCAGCGACGCAATGGCGGTGGTGATCGCGGCCCGCACCGCAGTCGAGACGGGACTGGCCGAAGCCGAGGCCGCACATCGGGACGCGCAGCAGCGAGCCGCCGCGGACCTGACCGCGGCGGCCGAGCGACACGCGGCGCTCGAAGAGCGGCTTGGTCACGAGATCAATGCGAGGACGACGGTCGAAGAGCAGTTGGCTGCCGCCGAGACCGCTCGACAGAACACCGAGCACCAGCATGCGGCGGACCTGGCGTCGGTCACCAGCCGACTCGCGGATCTCCAGACGCAATACGACGTGTCGATCGAGCGGACCGGATCACTCGACCGGCAATTGCGTGATGCCGCCGCGGCGCTCGAGCAAGCCAGACGCGACTGGCAGCTCGAAGTGACAACCGCGGCCGAACGGTTGGTGCTGCTCGAGACTGAGCTGGGCGCATCGCTGGCGGATGCACTCACCGCACGCACCGCGGTCGAGAACAGGCTGGTTGAGGCCGAGGCTGCACATCGTGCCACGCAACAGCGCGCCGAAGCCGACCTGACCGCGGCAGCCGAACGGCTGGCGGGGCGTGAGCGGGAACTCGGCGACCGAGTGGCGGAGGTGACCGCCGCTCGCAACGAGGTCGCGACCCGACTGGCCGAGGCCGAGGCCGCACATCGAGACGCGCAGCAGCGAGCCGCCGCGGATCTGCACGCGGCAGCCGAGCAACACACAGCGCTCGAAGATCGACTCCGTCACGAAATCAATGCGCGGACGACGCTCGAAGAGCAGTTGGCTGCCGCCGCGACTGCTCGCGAGAACGCCGAGCACCAGCAGACGGCGGAGGTGTCGTCGCTGACCACGCGTCTCGCCGATCTCCAGGCGCAGTACGACGCGTCGATCGAGCGGAGCGCATCACTCGAAGGGCAATTGCGTGATGCCGCTGCGGCGCTCGAGCAAGCCCGGCACGATTGGAAGCTGGAAGTGACCGCCGCGGCCGAGCGGTTGGCGTCGCGCGAGATGGAACTGGGTGGATCGCTGGCACAAGCAATCGCGGCCCGCACGACGGTCGAGCACAGATTGGCCGAGGCCGAGGCCGCACATCATGTCGCGCAGCAGCGCGCCGAAGCGGACCTGACCGCAGCCGCCGAACGCCTGGCGCGGCGTGAGCAGGAGTTGGGCGACGCGGTGGCGGAGGCGGCCGCGGCCCGCACGGCGATCGAGGCGAGACTGGCCGAGACTGAGGCTGCACTTCAGCAGGCGCACCATCGTGCCGTGGCGGACCTGGCCACGGCGGCAGATCGGCACGCGACGCTCGAGGATCGATTCAATCGAGAAGTCAGCGACCGCACGACGCTCGAAGAGCGCCTCGCTGCCGCCGACAACGCGCGTCATGATGCGGCCCGGCAGCACGCTACGGAGCTGGCGGCCCTGACCACGCGACTTGCCGAAGCCCAGGCGAAGTACCAGGCGTCGATCGAACAGACCGCATCCGTCGAACAGCAATTGACCGATGCGGTTGCCGCGCTCGCGCAGGCCCGCCTGAACTGGAAGCTGGAAGTCTCGACTGCGGCCGAGCGGCTGGCGGTGCGCGAGGCGGAACTGGGTGGGGCATTGGCGAAGGCAATCGCCGCGCGCGCGGCGGTCGAGCAGACCCTGGCCGAGGCCGAGGCCGCCCATGCGTACACCCGGGAGCGTGCCATCGACGACCTGACCGCCGCGGCGGAGCGGCACGCGGCGCTCGAGGAGCAGATCAGCCACGAGCGGGCCTCGACCCGGTCTCTGCAGGATGCCCTCACGCAGGTCAACGAAAAGAACAGGCTCGCCGCCGAAGCCAGCAGCGGCGAGATCGCACGGCTTCAGCAGCAGATCGACGGCCTGCGCCGGCAACTGGACGCGATGCGAACGCACGCGGCTGCCCTGCGGCGTGACGCCGAGCGCGTCTCGGTGCTCCAGCTGCAGCTCGAGGAGAGCCAGAAGGAGAATCGCCGGCAGTTCGAGCGCGCGCCCTACGGCCTGTGCGAGTGCACGCGGACTGGCGTCATCACCCGCGCGAACCATTCGCTGGCGAGGCTGCTCGGCTATCGCAGCAGCGCCGATCTGCAGCGCATGGACTTTGCCGCCACCGTGTTCGAATGTTCCGCCGATCTGAATTGGGTGCTCGAACAGGCGGTGCAAACCGAAAAGCCGCAATCGGTCGAAACCACGTTCAAGACGCGGGATCGCCGCCGGCTCTTCGTCCGCCTGCATGTGCTGACCGGCGACGGGTCGGTGGTGATTGCGATCGAGGACCTCACCAAGCTGTCAGCGGTCGAGCAGCGGCTCCGCGAGGCCCAGAGGCTGGAGGCGGTCGGCCGGGTCGCGTCCGAGGTCGCGGTCGCCTGCGACACGCTGCTTCGCGACGTCACGCAGGGCGGCCAGCGATGGCTCGAGGCCTTCGAGCGCGACACCAGGTTCCGGAATCAGGGTGAGCTGCTGTTGGACGATGTGACGCGGGCGGCCGGGTTTTTGCGACAGTTCGTCGCCTATGGAAACAAGCAGATCAGCAGCCTCGAACCGGTCAGCGTGCGGCGCGTGTTGCGCGACATGGAGCCGGTGCTGAAGCAGGTGCTGGGCGACGACATTGTCCTGGTGCTGCCGAAGACCATCGAGCCGTTCGAGGTCGATGTCGAGACGGAGCGTGTCGAGCGCATCCTCGTCAACGTGGCCAACTACGCGCGTGAGCGGATGCCGCACGGCGGGCGCGTGAAGATTCAGCTCGCCTCAACCGTCGTCGAGCAGCGCTTCCTCGCCAGCCACCCCGCGATCCGCCCGGGCGCGCACGTGCTCATCACGATCACGGAAATCCTGGGCGCCACGAGGCCGGCACTGGCGATTCAATTGCCGAGGGCTCGAACGGCAGGGCCGGTGGTCTCCATCTCAGTGGCAGACAAGCCCGGCATGGACCTGGGCCCTCTCATGGCGCTGATCGGCGATTCGGGCGGGCACTTGTGGGTGTCGGCAGAGCCAGCCGGCAATATGACGCTGCAGATCCACCTTCCGAAGCGGCACCAGGACGAGGAGATGGAACCGGCGTCCTGGTCCGATCGCGGCCGACAGTTCGCCAGACGGTTCCGACAGTGAGCACGTCGTGAAGAAACTGCAGGTACAAGGCGTTCATCACATCACCATCGTCGGATCCACGAAGCAGAGCGCCGTGGACTTCTGGCAAGGTGTCCTGGGCATGCCGTTCATCTTCGAGCAGCCCAATCTCGGCAAGCCGGACGAGAACCACTTGTACTTCGATCCCGGTGATGGCCGCCTCCTTACCGTCTTCACCAACGAATCACGGGAGGATGCCGGACGGCCCGCGCCGCGCGAAATCGGATGCGTGGAGCACATCGCGTTCAACGTTTCGAGGGCGACGTTCACGCAGGCTCCCGCTCGCCTGCGGGAGCGTGGGATCGACTTCATTCAGCGCGATCGCGGGTTCATGGACTCGATCTATCTCCAGGATCCCAACGGGCTCAAAGTCGAGCTCGCCTGCTACAAGTTCGAACCCCCGGAGGGCTTCCGCGCGGCCGACGTGCTGATGCGGGCGCACGCTTTGCGCGTCGACCGCGGCGACCATCACATCACCGACGAGCACGTCGCCGACGCCATCGAGTTGCTGCTGGCGGCGCGGCCGCGCCTTACTCAGGCTCCGTAGGGCAGGCCTTCGGCCTGCTCGCTTCGCCGCGACGTGATCGGTGATCGTGATGATCGGTGATCGGTGATCGGTGATCGGTGATCAGGGATCAGGTAGCGCCGACCGCTTCGTCTTTTGATCCCTGATCACCGATCACCGATTCCCACCGATCACGACTTTGTGCGTCAGTTCCAGACGAACCAATGGCTCACGTCATCTCGTTCCGCACCGCCCGCTTCGATGTCTCGAAGGAAACGCCAAACCCGATCAACCCGATCGCCGGGGAGGGCGTGCTCAACTGGCTTCGGCCTGAGCTCGAACGGGCTCACTATCGGACGACTGCGCCGAGCACCGAGGATTGGGGTTGGTACATGGATGTCGAAGGAGGCGGCGCCAGCTACCTCGTTGGCGCCAGCGCCGACGCAGAAGATCCGAATCCGGAGCGGGACTGGACCGTTCAGGTCCACAAGCAACGCTCGCTCAAGGACAAGCTCCTGGGCCGGGGCAAGATGACACCGGATGATCCCCTGTCCACCCTGATCGAACGCATCGTCCGCGAAGACGGAAGTATTGTTCAGGTCGAGGTTGACCGGGAGGTCTGATCCCCAGTCACTGATCCCCGATCCCGACGCGTTACTTCTTCTCCCCGCCTTTCAGCTTCGCAATCTTCTGTTCAGCGCTGTCACGAATCGCTTTCTTGCGGGCCTCGCTCGAGGGGTCCTTCTCGAGCAGGGCCAGCGCCCGTTCCGATGCCCGTAACGCCAGCTCGTTCTGGCCGCTCGCGAGGTAGGCGTCACCGAGGCTGTCGAAGGTGTTGGCCGACATCGGGTAGGCCAGGGTGTTGAGCCTGAACAGCCGAACGGCTTCGGCGGCCCGTCCCGCCTGCAGATGCAGGTATCCGAGCTGATTGAGCTGGGCCTCGGGAAATAGCTGTGCGCGGGGATCGCGCTGACGGGCGTCATAGAACATCTGGACCGCAGCGGACACCCCGTCTGGCGAGGACGCCTTCTGCCAGAACTCGCGCGCCGGCGTGCTCTTCACCGACACGGCCGCCTTCGGATCGGCCGGGTTCTTCACCAGCGTGTCCGCATACCAGGCGACGATCTGCTTCGGCAATTCTGGATGGGGACCGAAGATCTCCGTGCCGTGCTTGCCGTCCCGGAAACCCGAGAACTTGTTGCGGGGATTGCCGGACATCGCGAGGATCCATCGCATCTGCGCGGGCGCGTCGGCGTCGTATTGGTCGTCGGCCGCCGCCGCGGCGAAGATGGGCAGCCACGGCGTCCCGGTGATGAACGTGAGGCCGTCGGGATCGAGCGGGCCCGCGAGCAGCACCAGCGATCGAACCTCGGGGTGACGACGAGCCAGACGGACGGCGTGGGCCACGCCGCAACTGCCGCCGGCCGCGCCAACGCGCGTCTTGTCCACACCCGGCTGCGCGAGGAGAAAGTTGTATGCTGCGTCGATATCGCCCGGCCACTTCTCGTCGATCGTCCGTTGTGTATCCTGCGGCGACACGGCATCGAAGCGATCCCCGCCGCTCTCGCCGAAGCCGCGATAGTCCACCGACAGCGCGTGGATGCCTGCCGCCGCGAGCTGTGGTGCCAGCGGCTCCCAGGATTTCCGTGTGGTGTTGCACATGTGCAGGAGCAGCACCGCCGGGCCTGGCTGTGCCGCCGCGTAATAGGTCGCGCTCAGCTTCGTGCCGTCAGCCGCAGCCAGCGACACGTCGCGGGGCGGCGGAGGCCCCTGGGCGAATGCCGGCGTGCCGATGACCAGAAGAAGAAACAGGCAAGTTCTGCGAACGAGCGCCACGGATGCCTCCCGTGATCGAAAATCAAGGAATATCACATCGGAAGGCGAGTTGGCTGACTGCCCGCCAACCGTGCCACGCGTGATAAGAATGCGTTGAGTCTGTTGAGGAAGGAGCGAAATGTCTCTGGTGTGTCATCGATGAATCATAGAGAAGTCGGGCAACACTGGAACGAGAACGCCGAGGTCTGGACGACCCTCTCGAGGAGCGGCTACGACGTTTATCGAGATTACCTGAACACGCCGGCGTTCCTGGATCTGCTCCCGGACGTGCGCGGCCGGCGCGGTCTGGATGTCGGCTGCGGCGAGGGGCACAACACCAGGCTCCTGGCGGACAGGGGCGCTCACGTCTTCGGCGTGGATATTTCCGACGTGTTCGTCCACTACGCGCACCAGGCGGAAGAACGAGAGCCGCGGCACGTGCAGTACACCGTGGCGAGCGCGGTTGCCCTGCCGTTCGGTGACTCCGCCTTCGACTTCGTCACCGGGTTCATGAGCTTCATGGACATCCCGGAAACGAGCCATGTGCTTTCCGAGGCTCATCGCGTGCTGAAGCCCGGGGGCTTTCTTCAGTTCTCGATCGAGCATCCCTGTTTCACGACGCCGCATCGGCGCAATCTGCGCACGCCGGCAGGTGTGGCCTACGCGCTCGAGGTCGGTGACTACTTCCGGCGCGTGGATGGCGCCGTCGCGGAGTGGATGTTCAGTGCCGCGCCGCCGGAAGTGCGGGCGGGGCTGCGCCCATTCAAGATCCCGCGGTTCACGCGGACCGTGAGCCGAGTGGTTGAATCTCCTCATCGACACCGGTTTCACGATCGAACGGGTCGGCGAGCCGAAGCCCGACGATGACACCGTGCGTGCGTGTCCGGCCTTGCAGGATGCTCAAGTCGTGGCGTACTTCTTCATCTGCGGGCGAGGAAGACGGGGCTTACACATAGCAAGTAGCAAGGGACAAGTACAACGGAACTATCATCGGAGATTCGAGTGCGTACATCTCTCCTCAAGGCATTAGCGTTCGTCGCGGTCGCGATGGCCGTCTTGGCCGCCACCGCTCCACTTGTGGGAATCGCCGCCGCCATGTTGGGCCGGTCGAATCTGCCCATGTGGGGATACGCCGGCGCGTTCTCGATGACCCTCGCCGCGATCACGTGGGCAGCTTTAACTCTTGAGCGAACCGGCTTTAACAGCCTTGGCCTCGTGCCAACCCGCGCGCGGGTCGGCGAGTTCCTCTTCGGCTTTGTGTTGAGCGTCGTGTTGTTTGCCGCGCTGGCGCTGGTCCGCGGGGCGACCGTCGCGGCGGTGTGGACGTTCGCAGGAGCAGAGGCCGTCGTTGGTGCCTGCGCCGGCCTCATCATCGCGTTTCTGATGTTCTTTCCCGAAGAACTGCTGTTCCGTGGCTACGCGTTTCAGCGCCTGGTGCCGGCCCTCGGCGCCTGGCCGGCGATCCTGATCTCGGCGGCCCTGTTCGGCGTCTACCACGTCGCCGGTTCTGGGATGTGGGGCATCGGCGCGTTCTTCACGTTCGCGATGCCGGCGCTGGGCGGTGTCGTGCTGGGATGGGCGGCCGTTCGTACCAATGGGCTCGCGCTGCCGATCGGGTTGCATCTCGGCGGAAACTGGGTGCAGGCCAGTGTGCTCTCATTTCAGTCGCGCGGGGATGCGTCATCGGCAGCCCTCTGGACCGCCAGCCTGACAGAGACGCAGCTGCAGACCCTTTACGCGCCCGAGCTCCTCACGCATCTGCCATTCATTGTCGCCATGTTGATTGCGACGATCGCCGTGCGGTGGACTTCAGGAAGGCAACTTGGCCAGGTCCTTCGACCTGGAGCGTGAGGCTCAACAAGTTGCAAGTGGCAAGTCGCGATGTTGTTTGTGAGCTTCCTCGACTTCATCCGCGTCGTGATAGCCGGCGACGTTGCCGAAGTCTCGCGCCGTCTGGCTGTCAACCCGGCCCTTGCCACGATGCCGTCCGACGTTGGCGCGACTCGTCTGGGCAACCAGGCCTTCTTCTTCCCTGAGATCGCTCATTACCTTTACGCGGGCGATACGGCCCTGCACATGGCCGCCGCGGCATTCCGGCCGCGGGTTGCGGAACGCTTGATTGCGGGTGGCGCCGAGAGCCGGGCAAAGAACCGCCGCGGAGCGGAGCCGCTCCACTACGCGGCCGACGCCAACCGATGGGACCCGGCGGCGCAGGCGGAGACGATCACCTACCTCATCTCGATTGGCGCGGACGCCAACGCCGTGGACAGCGCCGGCGTCGCGCCTCTGCACAGAGCGGTGCGAACGCGATCGCTGGCCGCCGTACGAGCGCTCCTGGATGGCGGGGCGGATGCGAGGCGGCCGAACAAGTCAGGGTCGACGCCCTTGCACCTTGCCGTGCAAACCACGGGGCGGGGAGGCAGTGGTTCTCCGCAGGCCCGCGAACAGCAAGCCGGAATCGTCAGGCTGTTGCTGGAGCGCGGCGGCCGGGCGACCGATCGGGACAGGCAGGGCAAAGCGGTCTCTCGGGCCGCCTCCAGCGAATGGATCCGAGCCGTGCTGAAGGAAGCGGCGGCGGCCTCGCTTCTCGATGATTAACGCGTGGCGAGGATCCAGGTCGCAATGTCGCGGATGACGTCCTCCGCGACGTGGCCAGGGACCTGGTACTCGGCGGGGAGGCTGGGTCCGGTGCCGGCGATGAACAGGTGGTTGAGCGCCGGATAGCTGCGGAGCGTGACGTCGCGCCGCGAGCCGAGCGCGGCCTTCCACTTCGCGAACTCCTCGGGCGTCACCTGATAATCTCGCTCCCCCTGAAGGATCAGCATCGGCGGCTTCACGCGCGTCGCCGCGGACGGCGGGTCGTAGCCCCTGAGATCCAGCCAGTACGAGGCAGGCGCCCCGGAGATCATGCGGCCGCTCTTCGCGTCTTCCGGCTTCAGCGCGCGCACGCTGTCGGCGAGCGCGACCGCCCGTTCGATGCCCTGCTGCTCCTCGGGCGAAATCGTTCCGTCGGCTCCGGCAATGTACCGACACTGCGCCACGATGGCCTCTTCGAGCGGACGCGCCGCACCCGCCAGGACGATCGATCCCGCGATCGTCGGATCGGCGGTCGCGATGCGCGGGACGAGCATGCCGCCGAGGCTGTGCCCGAGCACGAAGACGCGCGCCGGGTCGATCCTGGGCTGCGCGCGCAGCGCCTTCACCGCTTCGATCGCATCCTCGATCACTTCCTGGTTGACGGTGAAATCCGCGAGGGCGGCCACCTTCGCGCTGTGCACTCTCGTGCGCTTGTCGTAGCGCAGGACGGCGACGCCGCGCGACGCGAGCCCTGTTGCCAGATCCTTGAACGGCTTGTTGGCGCCGATCGTCTCGTCGCGGTCGTTGGGCCCGGATCCGTGCACGAGAATGACGGCTGGCATCGTTCCGGTGCCCGCGGGCATCGTCAGCGTTGCGGGGAGGGCCCACGCGCTCGATCCAATCGTCGTCTCTATCTCGGCGTATGACGCGGGATTCGCGTACGACGGCAGCGTGTAGGGAACCGCCGCGCTCGCGGCCGGACGGAACACCAGTCCCGAAATCCTGCCGGCGCTGTCGAACGCGAACTGGACGTCGATCCTGGCCCGTTCGAATTCGCAGGGCGTGATCACCATCTGCTTGTCCGCGATCTTCACGAGCCGGGCATCCGATCCGCAGCCCTTGAATGCGCCCGCCTGAGTCTGCAGTCCCGTCCAGATCGCCGCCAGCCGGCCGGACGGCAGCGCCGCCTTCATCTCAGTTGTGAACTGCTCCTCGACTCTGGTGAACTCCTTGGCCACGATCGCTGCGAGCACCGACTGCGCGTGCGCGAGTGCGTCCGGCGGTGGGTGACGAGTGACGGCACCTGCAGAATTGTGAAGAAGATCAGCGTCGCGAGTGACGTCATTCATGGATTATAAGGTCCATGCCCCGCGGGTAGGCGAGGTTCGACTCCATGCAGGAACGATCTGACGACATCATGCTCGGAATCGCCAAGGCCGCGGCGGTGTTCTCTTCGCTTGCGGCCGCCGCGTACGCGGCGACCGAGAGTGAGGCATCGCCGATGGTGGCGTTGTTTCTCTCTTTCGGGCCCCTGCTGGCCGTGATTCTGTGGCTCCAGAAGGACGCGCGACGAACCGGCGTCGGCACGGTTCAGGATTTCGGCTACTTTCTCTTGCTGGCGTGGCCGGTTGTGATTCCTTGGTACGCTTTCAGGACGCGTGGCCGCTCCGGGTGGCGGCTCACGGCCGGTCTGTTCGGCCTCATTGGCGCGTCGTATGTCACCGGGATGGTTGTCGCGTACGCGAGGTGGTACCTCGACGCTGGGAGGTAGCGGGAACTGGACGCGGCAGCGTCAGACTCGCTCGATGGCGCGCCTCAATTCAACCCGTGGCGGCGGGGCAGGTTTCCTCCATCTGGGCCGGTCGCGTCAGGCGTGTTCCCTGAACTGAGGATCTTCTTCCGTCGTTCCGACTCCGCTCCCCACTTGGACGATTCGTAGGCGAGCCGGACGATCACGTTCTCGCTCGTCGTCAACGCCACGCCGCCATCCATCGTTCCGGCATCGTGACGTTCCCACGCCGTGGCGAGCAGGCCCTTGCCGGTGCGGATCGCGAAGTGCTCCTGGCCGACGTGACCACCGTTGTTGTAGGGGAAGTCCCATCGCTCCAGGTCCACGATTGGCTTCCCGTACTGCCCCTGCAGCTCCTTCTTCAACGTCCTGTAGAGCGCCACGCAGTCCTCATCCGGCGTGAGAAACGCGACCTGTACTTTTTCGAGCTGACCATTCTGATCGTAAAGGGCAGACACCAGGACCGGGCTGCCTTTCATCTCTCCCTCGAATCGCTGGTCCAACGGGAACTGTGAATCCGGACCCTTGTCGACGTCGACCAGCTTCAAGCCTTTCATGGCCTCGAGGACCATCGCCGGAGAGGCGCCGAATCGCAGATTGGCGAACGACACGGCGCGTTCCTGCGCGGTGGCGTCAGCCGCATTGAGGAGACCGCCGGCCAGGAAGACGAGCGTCAAGACAGATTTGCCGTATCGCATTGAGTGCTCCAGAGATGCCGCCGGGTAGCCGCGATCAGGGCGTCTCTCGTGAACTAATGTCTGAGCCGAGGGCGACTTCGGCGCCCGCAACGCCGCTATTTGGCTGTTATGGACCTCAAGAGCAATTCCGCTGCCTGATCTACCCGAGTTGGCGTTGCCGCCACGATCGCCTATCCTCGTTCCGTGTCCATCCAACTTCTCCTGCCTCGTCTGTCCCGTTCGGTCCAGTTGTGCCTCCTCCCGTGTCTGGCACTCCTGTGGGTGGCCGGTTGCAGTTCGGAGCCAGGCAATCGAAAGATCCCGGCAGACGCCAAGAGCTCGGGCGGGATGCATGGGGTCATCGAAACCGACAAGGGTCCGATCGAGATCGAGTTCTTTGCCTCGGATGCGCCGAAAGCCGTCGAGAATTTCCGGCTGCTCGCCGAGCACGGCTTCTACGACGGCCTGACCTTCCACCGCATCGTGAAGGATTTCATGATCCAGGGCGGCGACCCTGTGGGGGACGGCACGGGCGGTGAGAGTGCGTGGGGCGGGACGTTTGCCGACGAGATCAACGAGCAGTCGGCGCTCTACCGCAATGGCTATCGGCGTGGAGTCCTCGCGATGGCCAATGCGGGACCGAATACCAACGGCAGCCAGTTCTTCATCCTCCATCAGGACTATCCGCTTCCCCCGCGCTACGTAATCTTCGGTAGAGTGACAACAGGCCTGGACGTCGTTGACGCCCTGGCCAACACCCCTACCACCATGGGCGGCGGCGAAATGAGCCGGCCGCTCACGCCGCCGGTCATCAAGAAGGTGACGATTCGGCCGTAAGGGGCCCCACATTCCATTCCGCCGATTACGACCTTAAGCTCATCCGGTGTAAGCTGACACGCTCGTTTCAATTCCGGAGGCATTCGGTATGACGGCGCACCTCACTGGGCCAGTCCAGGCCTCGGAGCGGATCCAGACGCTCGACATCGTCCGCGGCTTCGCGCTGCTCGGCATCCTGATCATGAACATGCCGGGGTTCGCCTCCTCGTTTTTTGCCGAAGCCGATGGCTCGCATCTCTGGGCCGATGCGCTCAACCAGCGCGCGGAACAGATCCGCGACATGCTGTTCTCCGGCAAGTTCAACAGCATGTTCAGCCTGCTGTTCGGGATCGGCTTCACCATCCAGCTCGCGCGCATGATGGAGCGCGATCCGCAGCACGGGCTGACGCCAGTACGTGCGGCGGCTGCTCGTCCTCTTCGCCTTTGCCCTGGTGCACTGCCTCGTCCTCTGGACCGGCGACGTGCTGCACATCTATGTGATCCTCGGCTTCGGCCTCCTGCTGATGCGCAACGTGTCGAACAGGACAGTGGTGATCCTGATCGTCGCGCTGCTCTGCTATACCCGCGATCTCCGGCACGCTGCGGCTCCTGGTGATGACTCCCGACCGGGTCGCCCAGCTGGTGAAAGACGCACAGGCGTGGGAAGCATCGCAACAATCTGGCCTACGGTCAAGGCTCGTTTCTCGATGCGGCGCGCGAGCATACCCGGGAGATGATCTACGCCTACGGCGATCCCTGGAGTCTCTGGGGCACTCTCGGCTTCTACGTGCAGATGGCGACGACGATGCTGATCGGATTCCTGATCGGCCGGAACGGGTGGGTCTACCGGATTCGCGAGTTGATGCCCGTCATCCGGCGGCTGCAATGGTCGGCGCTGGCGCTCGGGATTGTCTGTTCTCTGCTGTTCGGCATCGTTGGTCAATACACGCGCACGCCGGGCCCGTCGCCCCTGAAGATTCTGGTGGGGATGGCGTACGTCCTCTCGCGCCTGGGGATGATGAGCTTCTATGTGCTCACGATCGTGCGTCTGGCGCAGCTGCCGTCGTGGCAGCGCCGGTTCGGTCCAATCGCCGCGACCGGTCGCATGCCGCTCACCAACTATCTGATGCAGACCGTCATCGCGACGGCTTTGTTTTACGGCTGGGGCTTGGGCCTCTGGGGCAAGGTCGGCCCTGCGTGGCAGCTGCTGGTGGCGTTCGCCATCTATTTCGTGATCCAGGTCCCGCTGTCGACGATATGGCTGCGGCGGTTCGAATACGGTCCGCTGGAATATTTGTGGCGCCGCGGCACGTACAGCCGCGCGGCGGCTCGGATCGCACCGGCTCCGGTCGGTTGACACAGCGCCACGCCTTTAACGATGGTATTCACCAAACGCCTTCGCGAAGGAATCCGGCGCGGGAGAATCCGGTGCAGCATTCGCGTCTGGATGCGCCTCCACGTCAAGGTGGGTGGCCGTTACCAGATGGACGACGGCCATATCGTCGTGGATTCGATCACGCCGATGACCGTCGCCGACATCACCTACGATCTGGCGCGCGAATCGGGGTTCGAGAGCGTGGAGGATTTGCTGCAGATCGCCAAACACGGCCGCGGTGACAACGTGTACTTGATTCGGTTCCATTACCTGCCTCCCGGCGGATGGGATACGCCAGAGCGGAGCCGTCGCGCACCGCTCGCGGCCGAACGGCGCAACGCCAGACGGCAGTGACCATGAGACCGATCGGCTGAGGCACGGTATGTGGCGGTGGACGAAGCGCACGCTCGTCGGGGTCACCATCGTCATCATCGTTGCGGCCAGTGCCGGCGCAATCTACCAGTGGGCCGCGACCCGGAAGGAGCTGGCGGCGACTCCACCCCCCGGGCGACTCGTGGATATCGGAGGGCACCGGCTCCATATCTGGTGCACCGGGGAGGGAGCGCCTTCGGTCGTTCTCGAGACCGGACTGGGAGGCTCGAGCGTCGACTGGGGCTTCGTCCAGCCTGAGGTCGCCCGATTCACGCGGGTGTGCTCGTACAATCGCGCAGGAATGGGATACAGCGATGCAGGGCCGTCTCCTCGCACGGCACGGCGCATCGCGCGCGAGCTCGCTGACCTTCTCGACCGCAGCGGCATTGCCGAACCAGCGGTTCTCGTCGGCGCGTCCATTGGTGGGTTCGCCGTGCGCCTCTTCGCGTCCGAGTCCGGCAACCGTGCGTCTGGTCTGGTTCTCGTCGATGCGTCTCACGAAGACCAGCAGCACGAGATTCCGCAGTTCGCCCCGTTCGTGCCGTTGCTCTCTTCGGTCGGGATCCTTCGACTGGCCGGCGTGTCGTTCGGCCGGCCGCCAACGTCGCTCGCGCCGCCTGTGCGTGATTTCGCACATGCAACGAGGTTTCGCGCCGCGGGATATCAGGCTGCGGCGGACGAGATCATCCATGTCCGGGAGAGTGCGACCGAGGTTCGCGACACTCGCCGCACGCTGACGATTCCGGTGGTCGTCGTGACGGCGGGACGAGGGACCGACCCGGCGTGGGAGGCGCTGCAACGGGACCAGGTCGCGCTGTCGCAACAGTCCTGTCAGATCATCGCCGAACAGGCGGGCCATGCCGTCGCGGCCGAGCAGCCCGAGGTCGTGGTGAACGCCATCCGCGCGGTTGTGGATGCGATCCGGAAGCAGGGCCGGATTGGCCCGCAGTGCGGATCGCGGGTGGAGGGTGGTTGACGATGACTGGAGCTCGAGGACCGCGATTCCGGCTCGGTCTCCTCCTCTGGCTGGCCGGCATGCTCGGCGTGGCGATCATCACGTTCACGATGCTGCCGCGACTCCTGCGGGAGGCGTCGCTGCCTGCGCCGCTCTGGGTGATTTCACTGGCGAGCCTCGCGCAGAGCGCGTTCCTCGTCGGGCTTGCGGTCGCGGTGGGCGTCGCGCTCGCGCCGCAAGTCGGGCTTCGAGCGCCCGCGTTCGAAGCCGCCGCCGCAGGGCGTCCGCTCGCGTCCGCGCTCAGGCCGCAGCTCGTGCCAGGTCTCGTCGCTGGCGTTCTGGGCGGGATGTTGCTCATCGCCGTGTTTCGTTATGCGCCAGCTGCGGTCGCCAAGGTGCAGGAGCAATTCCAGCCTCCTCTCCTCGCCCGTATCCTCTACGGCGGTATCACCGAGGAGCTGCTCTTGCGTTGGGGGTTCATGACGCTGCTGGTGTGGCTCGCGTGGCGATTCCTGCAACGCCGGGCGGGTGCTCCACGGACTGCTTACGTCTGGCTCGCGATCCTCGTGAGCGCGTTGCTGTTTGGTGCGGGTCACCTGCCGGCGGCGTCGGTGCTGGTCGGCAGACTTACGACTGACATCGTGCTCTTCGTCGTCGGCGCGAACGCGGTGTTCGGCGTGATCTTCGGCTACCTGTTCTGGCGGCACGGCCTGGAGGCGGCGATGATTGCCCATGGGACCGCGCATGCGGTGAACTACATCGCGGGCCGACTGTAGCAAAGTGCGAAGAGCCCGGCGGAGTTGGAGTTTCCGGTTAGCGGCGTGTGACCGGTTGACGGAGTGCCGCTCTACCGTCGCGACGACGGCGGCGCGATGCCCTTCGCGCGGAAGTAGGTCACCAGGTTGCCGTAGTGCTCATTCAGATGGCCGATGTTGCCGAGGAGCGCCCTGGCACGTGCGGCCTTGCCCATCCCGAACGGCATCTCGATCGTCTCGCCGGCCTTCTTGTCATCGAGCATCGCAAATACTGCGTCGCAGTAGGTCAGTGACTCGTCAAGCGCCTTGACGATGGCCGCTTTCGTCGCCGCCTTTTCGAAGGCGTCCTCGGCGAATGGCGACTTCTCGCCTTTGGCGGCGGAGCAGAACACGTAGTTCGCGCCGGCGACGTGGCCGACGATCTGGCCGAACGTGCGCACGTCCGCCGCGGTGCCGGCCGGCTTGAACGAGTAGTCGGCCTCGGCCATCAGATCGGCCGATTCCTTCATGTTCTTCTTCGCGCCGTCCCAGGAAGCCCGAATCGCCTGGCTGATGGGCGCGGCGGTCTGCGCCGATATGGCCGCTGAGGCCGCGGCGATCCCGACAGCGAAGAGCACCACTCCAGCTTTCATGACAAGCTCCTTATGAGCAGGCGCGGACCTGAAAGCGCCGCCGAGTGTACTGTGGGCCGCACGCCTCGGGAAGAACAGTACGATGGGGTGCCTTGATTCGGGCTGCAAGCCGTGAGGGTCGATTGTATTTCAACATTTTTGGCATGTTGAAATACAAATCGACCTGAAGGCGACCTGCGTCAGCGACCGTGGAGGAACACGCGTGAGTGAATCGGGATTGCGGCTGGTCGCCGCAAGCGGGCTCGTGGTCGGCGCGCTCCTTGGCATGGCGGGAACGTTCGCGCCTGCCTCCTGGCGCGGGCTCGCGTGGGGCGTGGACGGCACCGCGCTGATTGTTTCGGCCGCGCTGCTCGCGATTCATCAGTTCCGGCGAGGCAACGATCTCAGCCGCGGCAGGATTCCTCGTGTTCATGGTGGGTGAGGGGCTGATTGTCTCCTGCTCGGCGATGGACCTCGTGGCCAGCGCTCCGACGTTCGCGGCTGGCGTCGCCTTGTGGGCTGCCTCGCTGGCCATGGTCGGCGCATCCGGCGTCATGCCTCCCGTGGTCAGGGCCACCGGGTTCATCGCGGCGGTTTTGTTGAGCGTTGTCGCCGTGCAGATCTTCCTGGGGGATGCGTTGACCCCGCTGTCCCAGCCGCTGCCGTTCTTCGCGTATCCCTTTCTGGCCGCCACACTGTTCGGGTGGGCGTGGGTGCACTACCGGCATACCGACTGACCCGCGTGGCCAGTAGCCTCAAGTCAATTGGGCTCCAGTGCTGTTCCCGATTCGGGCCGACGAATGCCATAGACATGGATCGATTCGCCAGATCGCGTACCGGACCGATCATGATGCCGCCGCGGCAGCGCGGACGTCAGGTAGATGACGATGTGGCAGTACGCTCCGGTGCTGGTGGTTGCGGCCTTGATTGGTGCCGCGGCGCTCTACACGCGCACGAGGCTGGGCCGTTGGTTCGATGATCGGATCGATCGTGGGGAGCCGCGTCGACTGCAGGATCCGATCTATGCCTTGTTGCGTCGCGAGGTGCAGGTCGTGGGCAAGGAGCTCGAGGCCTTGCCGTACGAGCGTCTGCGCGAGTTGGACGACAGCCTCGCGAGCATCGCCAAGGTCGTCGACGGGGTCCGGATCCACTTCAGCACCGACCTGGTCAGCATCGAGAAGAACGGCGATCTGCATGTCTGCATCGACGCGTACGCGGATGCGCCGGACTGGAAGTGGCGCGATGTGCTGCCGTCGTACAACTTCAGGAAGCGCAAGGACGGCAGCGTGTATTGGTGACGGGCCACTGTCCACCCGAGAAAGGCTACCGCTTGCGCATCAGCACTCAGTCGTCGACAAGTCTTGATGCAGATGGCGGCCGCCGCCGGAATCCTGCCCCGTGTCGTCTCCAGTCAATCGACGAAGACGCGGCTGATTCTGCTCGGCACCGGCGGAGGACCGCGCCCGCGAAAGGTCAACTCGGCATCGGCGCAGGTGATTCTCGCCAATGGCAGCGCCTACGTCGTCGACTGCGGCGATGGCGTGACCAGGCAGCTCGTCCTGGCCGGGGTCTCCCTGCCGTCGCTCCGCCACATTTTCGTGACCCATCACCATTCCGATCACAACGCGGATTACGGAAATCTCATCTGGCTGGCGTGGACGGCGGGGCTGCGTACACGCGTGGACACCTGGGGGCCACCTCCACTCGCGCAGATGACGAAGCTGTTTTTCCAGATGAATGCGTACGACATCAAGACTCGCGTAGCTGATGAGGCACGGGTTCCGCTCGCGCCTCTGGTGCACGTTCACGAGGTGACGGGCGGTGGGCAGGTCATGCAGGATGACAACGTGAAGGTGACCGCCGCGCTGGTCAAACACCCGCCGGTCGTGCCCGCGTTCGGCTACCGGTTCGACGCGCGCGACCGATCCATCGTGATCTCGGGGGATACGGCGCCGTCAGAGGATCTGATCAAGCTCGCGCAGGAGCGACGTGAGGGCGATGTAAGCGGCGTCGATGGTCGGTCGCCAAGGCCCGGCGCGAGCCGGTGAAAGCCAGCATCCTGTCGCATCACACCAGCGTCGAGGACGCGGGCCGCGTGGCGCAGGCTGCCGGCGTCAAGACGCTGGTGCTCTCGCACTTCGTGCCGCCAGACGACCCGGCGATCACGGACAGATGTGGATCGACGCGGCGCGGACGCATTTTCGGGGAACCGTCATCGTGGGGAAGGATCTGGCCGAGATTTGAAGCTGTCCTCGATTGTCCAGCGAGATCCACATCGATGTCCTGGAAGCCCAGATTCAGCTTGCCCGAGATCTGATCGAATACAGATGAGGCGATGCAGATGCCGCCCGGTTCGGCGATGCCTTCGAGCCGTGAGGCGACGTTTACGCCGTCGCCGAGGATGTCGCTGCCATCGACGATGACGTCGCCGAGGTTGATGCCGATGCGGAACTGCAGCCGCTCGGGTTCGGGCAACGACTCTCCGCGTCGCAAGCGCTTCCTGGATTTTCACTGCACACCGCACCGCCTCCACCGAGCTGCCGAACTCCGCGAGTAACGCTATCGCCGGCCGTGCTGACCAGGCGGCCGCCATGGTCTGCAATCAGGTTGTCGATGTGGCGCCGGTGGCCGGCCAGCGTCCGCAGCGTGCGCTCCTCGTCTTCTCCCATCCGGGCGGAATAGCCCACCGCATCGGCCGCGAGTATGGCGGTGAGGCGCCGCTTGACCGGACTGGTCTCCTTCATCCGGCGGTGATTCTAGCTCACCCTGCTCACGGCCTTGGGCGGACCAGGGATGTCGCCCCTTTCGTTTGAGAATTCTTGGGTGCAGAGGTGTACAGTTGGTCCGACTTTCCTGACTAGAGACGCGGCCACTCTTTCCTCCGGTTCGTTCTGTCTTGGCCGGCTGTTCTCCGGTCTTGTATCGGAACGTCTCCGGAACGCCCTTGCAGTAGGAGATCGTATGAGACTCACCATCCGTTCACTTGTGTCGACAGTCGCGTGCCTCGGATTGGTTGCCTTGCTCACCAGTGCGGCGTTTGCGCAGAGCGATCCACAGGTCGGCGTCTGGCGGCTCAATGTCGCGAAGTCGAAGTACAGCCCGGGGCCCGCTCCCAAGAGCGCGAACACCAGGATCGAAGCCGCCGGGGCAGGCACCAAGGTCATCGTCGACCAGACGCTGGCAGATGGCAGCACGAGACACTGGGAATTCACCGCGAATTACGACGGGAAGGATAGCCCCGTCACCGGGAACAACCCTGACGCGGACACGGTTGCCCGCACGCGCATCAATGCGACGACAGTGCAGACGATTGCGAAGAAGGGTGGAAAGGTCACGACCACTCAGACGTCTGCCGTGTCGAGTGATGGAAAGACCAGGACGGTCACAACGAAGGGTGTCAATGCCGGCGGGCAGCAAGTCAACAACGTCGCGGTGTACGAAAAGCAATGAGTGTCATGCGCGTCGTGAAAGACGGCGATCGGTGATAACCGACGTGATGTGATGCGCAGCTCACTGTTGCTCGTCGCCTCGGTGCTCCTGGGCGCGGTGCCGGTGATCTTTGGACTCATTCGGGCCGTCAGCACCGGCGACGATGTGCGGTACCTGTGGGTTGCCGCGGCAGCACTCATCGGGTCGGTCGTGGCCATGCGGCCCGGCCGCGGCACGCCCGGCCCGGCGCACGTCTCGCTCGGTCGTGCGCTGAGTGCGGTGGCGCTCGGCGCCGTCTGCGCCGCCGCGACCGCGCTGCTCATGGGTACGACAGCCGGGCCCGCCCTCGCGATTGTGTCCGGAGCGTTCGGGCTCTGCACTGGCACAAGTGCCGCGTTGGCAGCGCTCGCGCGGGAGTCGCGGACGGTGTGAGATGCCGAACTTCTTGTTCAGGTTTGGCTACGAGACGCCGGTCCAACACCGCAACAACGAAGCGCACGGGTGGGACGACGAAGACAGTCAGGCGGTGTTCATCGAGTGCGCCGATGCCGACGCGGCCCTCGAATGGGGGGTTACCACCGCTGGCGGCTTGAACCGCGATGACAGCGGATGGAGCGGCCAGTGCTTTCACCACCTCACGCGGATGTGCTCAATCGTCGTCCCGTCTGGGGCGCGCTGTCGGAGCTGTTTCTCGACACCAGCTTCGATGCCTCCGACAAGGACCGGATCGCAGGCATACTCGCGCAGTCTCCCTACAACGTGTCCGATCTCGAACATATCCTGCTTTGGGAGGTCGGTCCGGCTTGTCGCCACAACCTGTTCTCGATTGCCGGGGAGTGGCTCGAATTCGATCCGGAATGGTTGGAATCACGTATTCTCCGTGGGCCTTCGACCATCATGCGGCTGTGGGCGGCGACGCTAGGCCGCGTCTCGGTGTATTCGTCGTTGAACTGGAAGGCGATCAAGCGGGGCATTGCGGCGAAACGCGGGAACGATTCGAAAGCGACCTGATTGTGATCGGCTCTAGAGTGTGGGCACCTGCGTCGAATCGATCTCTCTTACGAGGCATCAACTGGCTCGTCCGACAAGAGGTTCACCGTGCAGATCATCCCCTATCTCAGCTTCAAGGGAGAGTGCGAGGCGGCGTTCAAGTTCTATGAGCAGTGTCTCGGCGCCAGACTCGGGCAGGTCTTCCGCTACGGCGGGTCGCCCATGGCCGGTGAGGTGCCGGCCGACTGGTCGGAGAAAATCATGCACGGCAGCGTCACGATCGGCGACCTGATGTTGAACGGCGGCGACGTCGCGCCGGATCGCTATGAGGAGCCCAGGGGCTTTTCGCTCTCGATCCAGATCTCGAACACGGACGACGCCGAGCGCATCTTTCGCGACCTGGCCACGGGCGGCAAGGTGGTCGTGCCGCTCGCGCAGACGTTCTGGGCCGCGCGGTTTGGCATGGTCGTCGATCGCTTCGGCATTCCGTGGCTGATCAACTGCGAGGAACCCGCTCAGCCAGGAGAGACCGTGTGACCAGAACCGTTTTTGCGCTCGCGATGCTCTTGACGTCAGGGACTGTCCCGCCCGGCACACATTCTTGGAGCCTGAAGGGACATTTTCGATTGTCGCGCGCGATCCGAGTACTGGCGAGCTCGGCATGGCCGTTCAATCGAAGGCGTTCGCCACCGGCAGCCGCACCATCACGATCAAAGGTGGAGTGGCCGTGGTCGCCCATCAGTCGCAGTCGAATCCCATGTACGGGACTATCGGTCTCGAGCTGCTTTCAGCAGGCATGTCGCCACAACAGGCCCTGGACTTGATGCTGCGGAGCGACGAAGGTCGCGACACCCGTCAGGTGGCGATTGTGGACGCTGCCGGCCGAACGGCCGTGTGGACCGGCCCTGGGGCCATGGACTGGAAAGGCCATCAGTGCGGTCGGGACTTTTGTGCGCAAGGCAACATCCTGACCGGTCCTGAGGTCGTGCGTGCCATAGCCGAAGCCTTCCAAGGGTCGACCGGACCACTGGCCGAACGGATGTTGGCGGCACTCGACGCGGGACAGTCGGCGGGCGGTGATGCTCGAGGGAGCCAGGCCGCGGCACTCGTCGTGGCCAAATCGCTCGGCGGCGCGGCCGGCTTTGGCGATCGGGTCATCGACTTGAGGGTTGACGATCACCGCACGCCACTCGTCGAGCTCCGCCGGCTTCTCAACATGTTCCGCTCGCGGCAGCTCGTCTCCGACGCGACCGTGCGCCTCAGGGAAAAGAACCTGCCCGCAGCAGCCGAGGCGGCGTTGGCGGCGCGCAACACATCGCCCGAGAACGACGAGGCATGGGTGGTGTTTGCCGCAATCGAGGTCGCCGCCGGCCGAAAACCCAGCGCCCTTGACGCCCTGCGCCGGGCCATCGAGCTCAATCCAGCGAACAAGCGCCGGGTCCCCGAGAATCGGCAGTTCGAAGCGCTGTTCGCTGATCCGGAGTTCAAGAAGATCATTGGATCGTGACGTCACGCCGGAGTGGACGGAACAGGACCTGACCACGTGCAGCGCCTCGCCAGTCACCCTCGGACTCAATTGTGGCTTTCCTTCGCGTCAGTAGTCGTCGTCATCAACCTCTTCTTTGCCTGCATCGCGATGGAGCGGGTTCCCTCAGCAGATGAGATTCAGAAATGGTCAGCGCTCCAGCCGTTTGTGATTCAGCCAAGCTCCATCACCGGTGTCTACCAGAACATCGACACCGATTCCGTCGTGTTTCATTACAGCACCCGCCTCACTGATCCGACTGCCTTCTGGCGCGAACTGCACAACCAGGCGCGGTCGTCAGGATGGGTTCATCTGGCCGCCGCTGCCGAAACGAACAGCAGTCGCGAGTATGAAACGTTCCAGCGTCTGGCTCCTCGTGGCGAATTGTGGTTCTCGAGCGCCGAGGAACTGCGGGTCGCGTATCGACGCGATCGCATCGTTGTCGGATACGTCCAGTCTGATCAGCAGGGCGACCCGAAGCCAGTGAGCCAGGCATCGGAAGGCAGATTCGCAAACCGAGAGCTATGGCCGCGATTCATGGCTCTGCTTTCACAAACGACCGCTGCAGACAACGGGTGGTGTGTCAAACGCGCTTCTTGATCAGATGAACGCGATAGTCGATCGCCCGCGCCGGGAGGCGGCGCTAGCCGTCGCCGCGGCGTGGCTCGCCTTCATGACCGGCCTGCTGGCCGGAGGCGAGATCGAAGATGCCGTGTCGTTCGCGTTCGCCGGCGTGATTGGTGCGGCGCTGGTGTTCCTCGGCTTCGCCGCCGCGTCGCGCTGCCGCAGGTTGCCTCGAAGGGCGAACGGGCAGCATGCGCGTCTGGCGCTCCTGTCGGTTGCGGTCGGAACGGGGCTGGGCCTGGCGAATCTCGCGGCGAACTGGGTGATCGCGTCGGCGCACCCGACGCTTCGTGCGCTGCTGGCCAGGCGTCTGACGAATCTCGATCCGCTGGTCGGGATGGTCTCGGCGCCGATCGTGGAAGAGGTCGCGGTACGGCTCTTCCTCATGAGCGCGATAGCCTGGATCGTGTCCCGGTTCACCACACGCACACAGCTCGCGTTCTGGATCGCACTCGTCGGATCCGCGTTCGTCTTCGCGGTGCTGCACCTGGCCCGGCCGATGCCGGACGGTGGGATGCTGGCGCATTATTATCGCGCGTCGCTCGTGGCGAAGTACACGCCGGCCGGGATCGTGCTCGGATTGGTCTTCTGGCGGTGGGGCCTGCCGTACGCGATGCTGTGTCACGCCGCCGCCAATGCGGCGCATCTCGCGTTTCAGGACACTCTGTTCTAAGCGGCGCGGCTCACAAAGGTTCAGGGGTTCAATTAGCGAACCATGACTGCTTCACGCCTCGAATGTCCAAAGTGCCAGGGTCAGATGGATCAGGGATTCGTCGTCGACCACACCTACGGCGGCCACATCGTCAGCCAGTGGGCGAAGGGCGCTCCGGTGAAATCGTTCTGGACGGGGACGAAGTGCCCGATGAGACGCCTGTGCCCATCGGGACCTACCGCTGCTCGTCATGCGGCTATCTCGAGGCGTATGCCCGGCACGAATTTTTCGCCAAGTAGCTGCTTGTTCCTCAGCGCACCGCTCTGGCCCGGGTGACCGTTTCCTGCCATCGGCGCATGAAGAGGCGTTCGAATGATGGTCGATCGAGCCCGAATGCGTCGGCGAAGGCCCGCTCGTAGTCCTGAGTGCCTTTGAAGTACTCGAAATACCGGATCATCGCCGGGACCCCCTGTTTCTCGACGAGCAGTTCGGCCGCGATGAATGCCTGCGCGTACAACGGCGTGTCGTAGCGGCCCTGTGCCTCGACCCATTGCGGAAACGTCGCGAGCTTGTCGAAGGGCGCGGGGCGAAGGCCGACCTGGGGGGCGCCAAGCTGCTCCAGCAGATCGTCGCGCAGCGAATCGAACGACTCCAGGCCGAGGCTGGCGGTGACGCGGCAGGCCACCCACTCCGCGAATCCTTCCCGCAACCACTGCTCCGATGCGCCGCGTGTGCCGCCGCCGAGGCGGTACTGCACCGAATGCACGACTTCGTGGGCGATGAGCCGGTGCCGCTGCGTGCGGGTCAGGCCGTTGACGATCGACGCATTCACCAGGACCGCGCGGGCGCCGCCGATCGCATTGAACGACGAGGCCGATTTCGCCAGCTCCTTCGTGTAGCCGATGTCGAGCAGCCCCTGCTCGAACGCGAGGCGGGTGGGAAAGAGGACGAGCGGCACTTCCACACGTGGCAGTCCGATTTCCTGCTCCAACGCGTTCACGACGGCCGTGAGCGTGGCTTCGTAGCTGGCGGTTCGCGTGTCCGTCGGTGTCGCGCCGGGCGCCACGATCGTGATCTTCTCGCTGTGCTCGCCGCCCGTCGCGCAGGAGGCAGCCAGCAGGGCCGTGAGCATGGCGCGCGAGGCGGACCGGACGTTCATGAAAAGGCCTCTCGGTATCCTTCCACAATCGCTGTGAACTTGCGAGAATTGCACGAGACGCAGACAGGAGGAACCGTGACCACTGCCACGCCAACCGCCTCGAACGCTGCCAAGGCCGGCATCGGCTTCGGCAGCGCGCTCGCGATCACGATCTCCTGGAGCGCGAACAAGTCGATCCTCTGGGCGATCATTCACGGCTTCCTGTCCTGGATCTACGTCATCTACTACGCCCTCAGGCATCAGTGACAAACGTTTGGTCGGCGACATGGGCTTTCTGGCGAGACTCTTCGGCGGCGTCTCCAAAGCCGAACGCGATACGGAAACGACAGGAGAGCACCATGGACATACCGTCCACGACGAATCGGCGCGAGTTCCTGAGGTTCCTGGCTGCCAGCCCTCTCCTTGGAGCAGTCGGCCAGCTGCAGCCGCGGAGCGAGATCATTGCCTCGCCCCAGGACGCGCTCAACGTCTTCGACTTCGAGAGCGCCGCGCGTGAGAAGCTGCCGGCCGCGCACTGGGGATACCTGGCAACCGGTGTCGACGATGACGCGACGGTGCGCGCGAATCGGGCTGGATTCTCCCGGTTTCAGATTCGATCGCGCCGGTTGATCGACGTTTCGCGCATCGACACCTCGATCCGCCTGCTGGGGGGCAGCTGGAACACGCCCATCATCCTTGCCCCGACGTCGAGTCACCGGGCGTTTCACCCGGACGGGGAGCTCGCCGTCGCGCGCGCCGCCCGATCGAAGGGCCACCTGCTGATGCTCTCGAACCTGATGACGTCGCCGATCGAGGAGGTCAACGCGGCGCACGGCCAGCCGGTCTGGTTCCAGCTCTATGCCACCACCGAGTGGAACGTGACACGCACGATGGTGAAGCGCGCCGAGGCGGCTGGTTGCCCGGTGCTCGTGTTCACCGTCGATCAGATCAGCGGCTCGAATCGCGAGACCCTGCGGCGGTTCGAACGCCAGGACACGCGCGACTGCCGCCTCTGCCACGATCGCACCAGCCTGCAGACCAGGAGCGCGCGGAGGCCGATGTTCAGCGGGCTCGACCTGACAGGCGTCGGCTTCCAGCCGCCCGTGACCTGGGACTACGTGAAGCGTCTCAAGGACGCTACCCCGATGCCCCTCGTGATCAAGGGCATCGTCACGCGCGAGGACGCGGAGCTCGCGGTGGCCAACGGCGCCGCCGCGATCGTCTGTTCGAATCACGGCGGGCGCGCCGACGAGACCGGACGGTCGTCGATCGAGAGCCTCCCGGAAGTGCTGGAAGGGGCCGCCGGTCGCATTCCAGTGCTGGTCGACAGCGGCTTCCGGCGCGGCACGGACATCCTGACGGCGCTGGCGCTCGGCGCCGCGGCCATCTGCGTGGGGCGGCCGTATCTCTGGGGCCTGTCAGCCTTCGGCCAGGAAGGCGTCGAAACCGTTCTCGATATCCTGACGCGAGAGCTCCGGCTGGCCATGCGCTATGCGGGAACGCCGGCGATTGCGAACATCACGCGAGGGCATGTCGTCGAGCGGCGTTGAGGAGGGAAACTCGTCGATTGGAGGAAACGAGTTCTCATCAACTGCAGGCGGAATTTTCGACAGGAGTGGTGAAAGCCGTTCTCGACGGGCACATCTGACGAGCAGGCGCCGCGAGTGGGCGAATGAGTTCTCGGGTGCGCTCGATCGGCGACCGGGCGTCAGTTCGCGAATATCGGCGGTGGACACTCACATGAGTAAACCAGAGATTTCCGGCATCGCGCCGTTCTTCATCGTCAAGAATGTCCCCGCCGCGCTGTCGTTTTATCGCGACCGTCTCGGGTTCGACATCACGTTTCAAGGGCCCGAGCCTGACGACATCTTCTTCGGCATTGTCCAGCGGGGTGCCGCGATGATCATGCTCAAGGACGTTGGGGTAGATCCACTGCCGAACTACAAGCGAGACGTCGGGAAAGGCTGGGCCCGCTGGGATGCTTACCTCCACGTCCCCGATCCGGACGCGTTGGCAGCAGAATTCTCGTCGCGCAATGTCGAGTGTTTTCAACCACTCAAGGACGACGATGATGGTTTGCGTGGATTCGCACTCCAGGACGCCGACGGATACGTTCTGTTTTTCGGTCGTCCTCGTTCATGAGCGCCAATTCAAATTGGGATCGGCGTTGGCGAGGGTGAATCGGCTCGTCGCGGGTCTCGAACGTTGTTCTCAGAGCAACGTCGTGGTGATTGAAGGGTGTTTCGTCGGCACTCCAAACTGAATTCAGGGCAAGCCAGGAAAACCTGTCAAGAGGAATATTGTTAAATCTTCTCGTTCCAGAACGAGTTGATGACTCGCCGCCTCGCACCTGAACGCCACGTGTGAAGTGATTGCGTCGACGAGCACCCGTGAGACGCTCAGGGTCGAGAGAATGTGGAACGGAGACCTCGGAACCGACGTTGCAGACAGGCCATGACTCAAATTGACCAGGGCTATTCCATCGTCGAGCAGGTCTTTGCGCGAACTGAGATGGCGCACGTGCTCGAGGATCTCTCGGCCGCGAGTCTGGAGAGAACGAAGGCTGGCGCCCGGCATGTCCTCGACGTGCCCGTCGTGCGAGCACTGTCGGCTGATCCCCGGATGCTCGAGATCGCCGGCGAGTTCGTCGGGCCGGCGCCAGTGGCCTTTCGAGCGACCTTGTTCGACAAATCGCCGGGCGCGAACTGGTTGGTGGCCTGGCATCAAGACACCGCGTTGCCGCTGCGGCAACGTCTCGAGCATACCGAGTGGGGACCATGGTCGGTGAAGGCCGGCGTGCTCCATGCGCATGCGCCCGCCTGGGCGCTCGAGCAGGTGATTGCCCTCCGCGTCAGTCTCGACGATTCGTCGAGCACGAATGGGCCTCTCCGGGTTCTGCCAGGCACCCATCGCGCGGGTATCTGCAGCGACGATCACCTCGAGCAGCTGGTTCGGAACACGGTTCCTGTTGATTGTGTGGTTGCATCCGGTGGCGTGGTCGCGATGCGCCCGTTGACGATCCATGCCTCGTCCAAGTCCCTCGACGATCGGCCTCGCCGCGTCCTGCACATTGAATACGCGGCTTCCGTCCATCTCGCGCCGGGTGTCGAGCTGGCTGTTGCCTGAGGTGGGTCGGCTGGCTGGCTCCTGGTCCAATCAGGTGGCTGAGAGTGATGGGCGTTTGCGCAGCAGTGGCCGGTGCGATGATAAGCCCGCGGCCTGGACGCCCACCGTGGGTGTGGTGAGAGCGTGCTGAAACGCGGTGTAACAAAACCTGTGATGATGGTGGCCTGGACGGACTTCCGTTGAGACAGAGGCAGCCATGTACGGACATTCCGACTTCTATCGAATGGTCACCGAGGCGTTTCCGGAACTGCAGGCAGAACTTGATGAAGATCCTGAGCTGTTGCATGTGCAGATGGGCGCTTTCGCACGGTTTACCGAACAGGCCAAAGGTCGCGGCGATTGGTCCACGTATCAGCGGTGCATCGCGCTTGCAGATGCCCTGTGGCGGACACCCGACGCCGCCTTGTTGAACGCTCTGAACGTCTCTTATTTTGAGCATCTAGATTTTGCGGACCCCCGAGGCGACATCGCATGGGGCCACATGACTCCCTCACTGCGGATCGCTTGGCAGCAGATGCAAGCGTACCTGCGAGGGCTCGAGGGTCGTTGAGAGCGGGGGCCCGGCAGGCGACCCAGCGCCTGCACGAACCAAGGACTCCACGTGACACTCGTCATCATCTTCGGCCCTCCCGCTGTCGGCAAGATGGCCGTCGGCCTCGAGCTGGAGCGGCTCACCGGGTTCCGGTTGTTCCACAACCACATGACGGTCGATCCGATCATCCGGCTGTTTCCATTCGAATCCGCTCCATATCGCCGTCTCGTGACGGAGTTCCGCCGGCGCATCTTCGAAGAGTACGCCGCGAGCGACGCCAGAGGCTTGATCTTCACGTTCGTCTGGGCGCTGGACGACCCTCAGGACCGCGAGTTCGTCGACCGCACCACCGAGATTTTCACCAGCCGCGGCGGGGAAGTGTGTTTCGTGGAGCTCACGGCGACGCAGGCCGAGCGGCTGCGCCGCAACGAGACACCGTTGCGCCTGGCGGAAAAGCGGCCCCAGCGCGACGTCGCAGGCTCGCGCGCATTTCTGCTGAACGCCGATCGCACGTATCGGCTGAACTCGGCCGGCACGTTCTTCTACCCGGAGCGCCACCTGAAGATCGACAATACGTCCCTGGAACCGGACGCCGTGGCGCGCCAGATTGCCGCGCATTTTTCATTGACGGCCGATTCTGCGCGCTGACGCCGGGTTCGCCGACCTCGGCGATAACGAGTGGCGCTCTGTCAACGACATGACGATCATTCGAAGGAGTGTGGACGCGGATTTCGCCGCGATCCTGGCCATCGTCAACGACGCGGCGCAGGCCTATCGCGGCGTGATCCCGGCTGACCGCTGGCACGAACCTTACATGTCCTCCGATGAACTGGCGAGCGAGATCGCCGACGGCGTGGTCTTCTGGATCGCAGAACAAGACGGACGCCTGGCAGGAGTGATGGGCATGCAGGACAAAGGAGAGGTGATCCTGGTGCGCCACGCGTATGTCGCCTCAACCGCGCAGCGGGCCGGCGTGGGGACAACGCTCCTGCGCTATGTCGAAGGTCTCGTGGACAAGCCGATGCTGATCGGCACATGGGCGGCCGCGTCGTGGGCGATTGAGTTCTATCGGCGGAATGGGTTCACGGTTGTCCCGCCCACTGAGAAAGACCATCTGCTCCGCACCTACTGGTCAATTCCTGACAGACAGATCGAAACGTCCGTCGTCCTTGCCAGCCGGGAATGGATGGAGGGCCGACCGGTAGCGTGGTGGGCGGCAACAATGCGATGGTAATGATCGTTCCTCTCCTCGCTGGATCGTCGGGGGCGTAGCGGGTCCATGCCCACCATCATGTGCACGCGCCGGCTCTGGAACGCGATTGGCGGCCGCGGTGCGCTGCCGCGGCGAGGTCCGGCGGAACCGCGGTCTTCCCTTCTGGGCGCCTGGGCGGCGTGCGAAGTTCCCACGCGCGCCGGCCATCTCGTCGTCGCAATCGAAGAGTCGACGTATCTGACGGCGGTGTGCCCGCTCGTTCAGTTGCCTGCCTTCGTTCGCGTCTTCGCTGCATCCGTCGGCGCGGCCCTCGAAGATCTCGGCGTCTCGACCGATGCAGCGGAACGAGAGGTGATGGCGATCGTCGAAGGGGCGACGTTTGCCCGAAACGACAATCGCAGTCTGCTGGGCTCGGCGACTGACGTGGCGTGGAATGCCAGCAACCTGCTGGAGCGCGCGAGGCCCGGCAACCTATCCGCCCTTGCGCGCGTTCAGCGCGAGCTCAACGACATGCCGCACGTAAATCGGCAGCCTCCTTTTCCATCTCAAGCGGTTCGTTTTCTGTTTCACACCGATCCGTCGGTGCACTGATCGCACGCCTCATCCGCCTGGTCGGAGCCGATACCGAGACGCCGCTCTCAGCGCGAGGGGGGTGGAATGACATTCGATTCCTGCCCCGACGTGCAACAATCCTCGTACCGACTATCCGGCCGGAGCAGGCTGTCGCGAAGATCGATCAAGGGCCATGGGCATTTTTGGCAAAGAAGAACCGAACTGGTTCGTGCCCCCGTAGTCTCGTGTCGGCGCTGTCGCTGATCGGCATTCGCGTCGTGATCGGCGATCGGTGCTCGGTGATAGGAGCTCAAACCTGATCCCCGATCACTGATTACCGATCACCGATCACGTCGTAAATCTCCTGGCACGACTTGGCCCCCGCTGGCCGCCTTCTTCGCCCGTCACCCCTTCGCAATCTCCGCCTTTCCTCCCGTCCTCCCGTCCTCCCTTCTATGAGGCCACCGGTTGTCAAGCCCCGTGTTCTTTCGAATGTCTCGGACACACCTCCGCCGGAGCGGGCTCCTCACATCAAGGGAGCCCGTGGAGGCGTGCCGCAAAATCATCCCTGTGCCGCGTACTCCGCACGTGCACCGTTCACGCTGGCGGTCCGTTGGGAGTCGAGCTCATGCTCGGACTACCTTCTATCCGTGGTGACGATCGTCACACACCAGCTGCAGCCATGCGCCGGACCTGAGGGCGCGCCGCTCCATCTGTAAGACGGTTCCCCACAGGGGAACCCGGAGGACGAGCGAGCGGCGCGCACCAGCGGGTGCTCGCGCGATGAGGCGCGGCGATCCTGGTTACCCCGTCGGTTTCAACGCGGCGCCGTCGGGTATCACCCCCTGCTCGACATACCGCCACAGCGCGATCATCAGTTTGCGCGCGAGCGCCACAATGCCGATCCGCCGCGCGCGCTTGCCAGCCGCCGCGAAGCGTCGCGTGAACCACTGGGTCAGGGTACTCGTGGGTTGCCAACGCACCCAGCCCCAGGCGATTTGGATCGCGACGCGCCGCAACTCCGCGCGGCCGGCTTTACTAATCCCCTGGTCCTGCACGCGTTGATCACTGCGATACGGCACCGGCACCAGGCCGGTCAGCGCGCCGAGCTGCCGACCGTTCGCGAAGGTGCGCGTGCCGAACAACTCCGCACTGAACAGCGCGCTACTGGTCTCGGCCACGCCACGCAGCGTCGTCAACTGCCGCGCCACCCGCGCGACGCGATCCTGCCCGGCGGCCATCTGCGCGTCGCGCGCCGTCGTCAACTCGGCCGCGCGCGCGTCGAGGGTCGCCAGAGACGCCCACTCGCGGTGGAGCCGCGCGCGCAACGCGGCGGGAAACGGCCGCCCGTCGCCCGTCCCCGCCGTCGCCAGACGCCGCTCAAACGTCCGGTCCAACGGCAGCCGCACGCCTTGGGTCGCGAGCAAGCCCTGGATGCGATTGCGCACGCGGGTCCGGTCCGCCCGCGCCGCCTCGATCTCCCGCGTCAACTGCCGGGCATCCTCGTCGGTCGGCGACGGGACATGCACCACGCTCCACACCTTGCGCTCGCCGCCCGCCCAGCGCAGCAACAGATGCAGCAGCTTGCGCACATCCAGCCGATCGGTCTTCGCCCGCCGCGCCTTGCGGTTCACTTCAATGCTCGATGAATCCACCACGACGTTCACCGTGCCGTGCGCCTCCAGCCAGCGATGCACCCAGAAGCCATCCCGGCCCGCTTCGTAACAACTCCGGACCGGCGTCTCCACCGCCAGGCCAAAGCGGACCTTGGCGGCGATCACCTCGCGCTCGAGCGCGCCCAGATCGCCGGCGGCGATCGCGCGGATGCGCGGCCGTTGCGCCGGCGCCGTCGTGAACCCCAACGTCCACTTGGTGCTGCCCAACTCGAAGGCCATATACAACGTCGCGTCTGCGATACACTCAGTGCGTCGGGGCGTCGCGGTCATGAGCTCCTCCTTTGTGCCGTCCAGCACGTTTGTCGGAGCTTACCGCGGCGGCCCGTCTCTTTCTCTCAGCCGCAGTCACTCGGCGCCCTACATAGCATCTGTGAAAACGAGAGCCTCCCCCGTACGGCGCGCCGTGCTTCGATGCCGCTTTCCGGGCATGATTGTGCCCAATGTACGAACACCGCACACATCGCCTGCTCGCCTGGCCAGCCTTTCTGCGCCGGGCCTTACGGCACGTCGGCTGGGCGCTGCTGATCCTGTGCGGCGCCGTCGGCGCCGGGACGGTCGGCTATCACACCGCGGGAGGGCTCGACTGGATCGATGCGTTCGTCAACGCTTCGATGATTCTCAGCGGCATGGGACCGGTCGATCGGATGACGACGACGACCGGCAAGCTGTTCTCGGCCTGCTACGCGCTTTTCAGCGGCCTCGTGTTCGTGGCCGTGACCGGCTTCATGGTGGCGCCGTGGGTGCACCGGCTGTTTCATTGGGTCCACCTCGACGAACAGGGCTGACGGCGACTTTGCCCCTTGCTCCTTGCGCCTTTGTACTTGTTATTGACTTCGCCCGACACGGGTTTACGATGTGGGCAGAAGAGCGAGGTGGCCCATGGTGGCAGCCCAATTTCGTGATGAAGCCGCCGATCTGGCGCAGGCAATCATGACGGGCGTCAAGCGCCGGCCGGTGCAGTCCTTCGGCGAGTACTTTGGCGAGAACGGTGGATCGGACGCGCTCGGCGCCGCGTACGAGGGGATTTTTCTGCTGCCACGGGACGTGCGAGGATTCCACCCCCGCGTGTGGCGGCTGTTCGACTTCCTCGAGAGCACGCCGCGGCACTGTCCCGGCGGCTGCCGCAAGTTCCTGCCGATCGCCGCCCTGATGGTGCATCTCAACGACGACCACGAGTGGTCGCGCGAGCGGATTGCCGAGTGGGTATCGGGCGAGGCAGCTCAGACTCCGTGATGGCGGCGTCCGGGCTGACCTTCGTTCGATCGGCGTATGATGTCGGGCACCGTCGAGTCGCTGTCGGCGCGTAAGAGAGCTGATTGACTTCACAGTCGCGGTGGAGGAGATCTCCCATGCAGGACACACCCAAACACATCAAGCGCCTTGTCCGGGAGTGGGCGGCAGTTGCGCACGATCGCGATCTGCGCAGTGCGCTGGCCGACCTTCGGAGTCACTTCGATCGCCTGGAACGGGGCGAAATCGACGCGTTCGAGTTGAATCATCTCGTTCACCAGTTTCATGACGGCATCTCGCGCGACATCTGGAAGCGGTACGCGACGAATCATCTCGAGCCTGCCGTGGCGGCTGCGGTCGCCGAGGGTGTGCTCGCCAAGGAGGAGCTCCCGCCCGTGCTGGTGGAGCACCTCGCCGGCACGATCGCGTTCTATGAAGCCGACCAAGTTGGCTGGTGAATAGGTCATCGCGCTGATCCGGATGCTTCTGCGCGAGCAGTTCGGCGACATCGACATCTATCTCTTCGACCAGCTCCTGCGCGGACGCATCAGGCACGGCATGCGCATCGTCGACGCGGGCTGCGGCGCCGGGCGCAATCTCGTGTACTTGCTGCGTGAGGGCCACGACGTGTTCGGCGCGGACGAGGACGCCGGCGCCATCGACCGCGTCAGCCGCCTGGCGCAGGAGCTTGCGCCGCAACTGCCTTCCGGCCGCTTCCTCAACCAGCCGATCGAGGCGATGACGTTTCCCGATGCCTTCGCCGACGTCGTGATCAGCAGCGCGGTCCTGCATTTCGCTCGAGACGACGCCCACTTCGACGGCATGGTTCGAGGCACCTGGCGAGTGCTGAAGCCGGAGGCATGCTCTTCTGCCGCCTCGCTTCGTCCATCGGTATCGAGCACCGAATTCAGACCATCAGCGGCCGCCGCTGCCGGCTGCCTGACGGCTCTGACCGGTACCTCGTCGATGAGGAAATGCTCATGACCCTGACCAACGAGCTCCGCGGCGAGCTCCTTGATCCGCTGAAGACCACAGTCGTGCAGGATCAGCGCGCGATGACGACCTGGGTTGCCAGGAAGATCGCGTAAGAACCCGGTCCGACCGAGCCTGTATTCTTGTGACATGACAAAGTCGAGAATCGCGCGGATCGCGGACGAGAGCGGTGCTGCAGTCGCGGTCGAGCATGCCGGTCTCTGATCTCCCGCGCATCGAGCGCCGACGCTCGCGCATTGCCGGCTGGGGCGTCTACAGCGGCCAGGCTATAGCCGAGGATGCGCGGATCGTCGAGTACAAGGGCGAGCTCGTCTCACAGACGGAGGCCGGACAGAGGGAGCTCCGGTATCTGCCGCGCCACCGCATCTGGATCTTCACGATCAATCGCCGCTGGGCGCGTGACGCCGCATTCGGTGGCAACATCGCCCGGTACATCAACCACGCCTGTCATCCGAACTGTTACGTCGACATCGTCGGTCACAACATCTGGATCCTCGCGTCGCGGGAGATCGAGAAGGGCGAAGAGTTGACCTACGACTACAACACGGAGGGAGTCGCCGGCATCCGGTGCCGCTGCCGTCCGCGGTGCCGGCGGGTGCTGTGAGTCACCGGCGCATCGGCAACCACGCCGCTTCCTGTTCGACCGCACGCGGCATAATCATCTAGCGACACCAGCGCCTGCGTGACGCGGAACGCTCGATTGGTGGGGACGATCGAAGGGAGACAGGAACGGACCATGGATGCAGGACAGTTGAAGGCAATTCAAGCACCGTTGAAGGAGAAGTACCGCGAGGATCCCCGAGCCGGATTGATCACCTTGCGCGCGCGCGGGCGCGCGGCGGGGCTCTGTTGCAAGGTCGAAACCGGCAAGGCGATGGTCGAGGCGGGATTACATCCGGCGACCGGCGGCGACGGGACCGAGGCGTGTTCGGGCGACATGCTGCTCGAGGCGCTCGTCGCCTGTGCAGGCGTGACGCTCCGCGCGGTCGCGACCTCGATCGGGGTCGAGCTTCGAGACGCGACGGTCACCGCCGAGGGCGACCTGGACTTCCGCGGCACGCTCGGGGTTGCCAAGGATGTGCCGGTCGGCTTTCTCGACATTCGTCTTCAGTTCGACATCGACACAACCGCGTCGGAGGAACAAGCGGCGACGTTGCTGAAGCTGACGGAACGGTACTGTGTCGTGCTGCAGACGCTGCGGGCGGCGCCGACAATCTCCGCGCGGATTACCCGGGCGGCGGCAGCTGGCTGATTCGGCCAACGTTCCATCGTCTATGCACAGTCCGTGAATTCCTCGTGTATCCGTAGCCGAGGCAGCCAGATGAACATGCCAGTGAGAAGAAAGTCATGCGTCGGATCGACTGACGATCGCCGATACCTTCACGCCGCTGGAGTGGGAGCAGTATGTGCCCTACGATCGGGTCAAGCCTGCCGGTCGCTAGATCGAGATGCGAGGAGCACACCCATGAGAAGACTGGCGCTGATCCTTGTCGCCGCCGTCGTTGCCGGAGAGGTGGCTCTCGCTCAAAGCAAGCGTGTCAACGTTACCTTCGCCCCGCAGAACAAGGATCAACAGTTCGACGCCGCGGCCGACGAGTATCGCCGGATCTGGGCCGCCGAGGGAGGCCGCATCATCGAAGCGATGGAGCGGATCTCGAAGCTCAAGTTTCCAGACAAGAATGTGAAGGCCGAGATCTACGAAGGCCCGAGTTTTTCCGGCCGGGGCAATACGCCGATGAGATTGCGAGCGAGCTATTCGGCCGACGTGAAGAAGGGGACCCTGGTCCACGAGCTGGGTCACCGCATGAACGCGCAACTCAGGAGGCGGCCAGTGGATCTGGACGAACATCGCCTGCTCTTTCTGTATCTGTACGATCTCTACCAGGATCTGTACGGCCAGGAGTTCGCGGACTCGCAGGTCGCATTCGGCAAGACGCTCAAGGGACTTTACGACTACGAAACCGCATGGGACTGGGCGCTGGCGATGACTCGAGAAGAACGACTGTCCAAGTTCGGCGATGTCCTGAAAGCCAATCGGTGACGTGAGGCAACCGAGACAGGATCCGGGCCGGCACAAGTGAGGCTCGCATGGGCCAGAGCACGACCGACGCAAACGATCGAATGACGCGGAGGGTGATGCTCCTCAGTGCGTTCACGACGGCGGCGGCAGCAGTAACAGGATCGACCCGGACCCTGCAGCAGCCTGCCTACTTCGGCGGCGGTCGCCCCGGCGAGGAACGCGAAATCGAGTCTGTCAGGCTGTGCTGGTGTCCCCCCGGACGGTTCGTCATGGGAAGTCCTCCGAGTGAGCCCGAACGGCGACCGGGGGAAGATCAGGTCGACGTGACGTTGACCCGGGGCTTCTGGATGGCCAAGTACGAGGCCACTCAGGGTCAGTGGAAGCGGATCGTCGGCGAGCTGCCTGGTCCACTCACGAAGGAGTTGCCCGCGGGCGAGGACCTGCCGGTTGGCAACGTCAACTTTGCGGAGACGGAAGTCTTCTGCCGGAAGCTCACGGAACGTGCTCGCCAATCTGGCGTCCTCCCAAAGGATTGGGAGTTCCGTCTACCCACCGAAGCACAGTGGGAATACGCGTGCCGGGCCGGGACGACGACTGCGACGGCCTTTGGCGACAGGCTCAGTAGCAAGCAGGCGAACTTCAAGGGGAAGCCGTACAACGGCGCCGAGCTAGGGCCTTCACTCGGTCGCGCCGCGAGAGTCGGCAGTTACCCGGCCAACGCCTGGGGCCTGCACGACATGCACGGCAACACCTTCGAATGGTGTCGCGATTGGTACCATCTGCGCTTGCCGGGCGGCAACGATCCGGATTTGTATCTCGCGAAGGGTTCGGCGACGGGGAGCGAGCAGGGCGGCGTCTCACGGGTACGCCGCGGCGGGTGCTGGGCCGACGACGGATGGCCGTGCCGGTCAGCGTTCCGGCTGCGGTTCGAGCCCGAGCGCCGGTACGACCACATCGGGTTTCGCGTGGTCGCCGTGCAGGTGTGAGGCTGGCCGGCTGCGACACTTTTCTTCGAGCTGGTAGGTGGTAGCCGGTAGCGAGGAAAATGGACCCGTTCACTGGCCACGGGCTAAACGCTAGGACGGCAAATCACTTCTCACTCGCGCCGCAGGGTAACCGTGGAGGGTAGCGCACCTACGATTCGGTACGTCATCTTCACTGAGCCGACACGGATCTCAACGTGGTCCTCGAGCGCGATGGGCGTCTTGACTGCCTTCTCGTTGACGTACGTTCCGTTCTTGCTCCCGAGATCTTCGACGGTGGCCTTCCCCTGTATCACGAGAATGCGGGCATGATGACGCGAGACGGAGGGAGCGTCGATGCGGACCGCACAGTCGCGGTCGCGGCCCACCAGGTTCGATCCTTCCGCGAGGAGCCAGTCGCCACGCTTCGAGACAAGGCGCGGGCCTGGCCGCGCGGTCTGGACGGCTTCGACGCCCGCATCGGCCGGCCGTGCGTCGCCGTGAAAAGCGTACCCATATCGCGGGACGGTCCGAATGAACCGTGCCGCCCGAGGTGTGTCACCCAGCGCAGCGCGGACTTCCGCCACCAAGTTGTACAGGCTCGCTTCAGAGACGAACGTCTCCGACCAGAGATGCGTCAGGAGTTCGGTCTTCGAGACCGCCTCAGGCCGTCGATCGAGAAGGAACTCCAAGAGCTGGAATGCTTTGGCCGAAAGCGGCGCAACGCGTCCATGGCGAAGAAGCAAGCGCCGGCCCGAGTCGAACTCGAACTCTGCGAAGAGAAACCGCACAGAAGCCAAGAAATTAGAGTTCTATGAGAACTTCGCGAGAACAGTGGTGTCCAGTGGCCCTATAGTGCCACAAGGAGACTCTCTCATGATCCGACCGCGAAGTCTCGCCGTGCCTGGAAAAGGGGCACCATCATGAAGTTCGCTCGTCGCCTGGTGATCCTCGGTATCGTCTTCATCGCCTACCCCGGAGCCCCGCATGCGGGCCAAGGGGGCGCCGTACCCGAGCGCCCCGCCCTTACGCCGGAACAAATGGAGGCCTTCTTGTTGAAGGCCAGGATTACAAGACTGCGGGACAACAGTAAGGGCGTTAGCATTGCGCGTCGCGCCACGTTGGTGGACGGCTCCTTTACGCACGATGCGCACATCCAGTTCGTCGAGATCGAGCGGCCGGTGTTCGACTTCTGGCGCTATAACATCACCGGCTATCGGCTCGCCAGACTCCTCGGCATGGACAACGTGCCGGTGTCGGTCGAGCGGGAGGTCGAGGGCAAAAGGGCCGCAGTGACCTGGTGGATCGATGACGTCAAGATGGACGAGAACGAGCGGCTTCGACAGAAGGCGACTGGGCCGAACCCTGAGCGCATGTCCCTCCAGCTTCAGGTCATGCGCGTGTTTGACGAGCTCATTCACAACAAGGATCGGAACTTGGGTAACATCCTGTGGACGAGCGACTGGAAGATGTGGCTGATCGATCACACGCGCGCATTTCGCTGGGATGAAGGACTGCTGAAGCCCGATCAGCTGACACGGTGCGAACGGGGCTTCCTCAAGCGGATGCGCGGTCTGACGGCCGAATCGATCGCAAGCGTCATGGGCGACGCGATGACGAAACCGGAGTTGACCGGACTGCTCGCGCGGCGCGACCTCATCGTGAAGCACTTCGACGACAGGATCGCGAAGTACGGCGAAGCGGCCGTACTCTTCACGCTCGAGTGATCCGAGGCCTACGTGGGTAAGATCGACAGACTCGTTGCCGAAAGAGGGGCAGCGGCAGGCTTCCTGCGTTGGGGTGTACCGTCGATTCCCGCTACAGGGTCGAGGATGAACCCGAAGACGATCTCGCACTACGAGATAGTGGAGCTGCTCGGCGAAGGCGGCATGGGCACCGTGTACCGCGCCGTCGATACGCGTCTCGGCCGGCCGGTTGCCATCAAGCTCTTGCGAGGTGAGGCCGCTGTCAACGACGAGAGCCGGAAGCGTTTCGTCCACGAAGCAAGAGCCGCCTCCGCGTTGAACCATCCGCACATCATCACGATCTATGACATTGGGCAGGACTCTGGCGTGGACTTCATCGCCATGGAGTACCTCGCCGGCCAGTCCCTGGCCCGCCTGATCGAGCGTGCCGAGCTGAAGATTGGTGACGCCTTGGAGTATGCGGGGCAGATCGCCGATGCCCTTGCAAGCGCTCACGCTGCCGGAATCGTGCATCGCGACATCAAGCCGGCAAACATCATGGTCAGCGAGAGGGGATCGACAAAAGTTCTCGACTTCGGCCTCGCGAAGTTGACCGAGGCGATTCGCGTTGAGCCGACCGGCGAGCACGGCACGACAGAAACCGCGGGGGCCCGAGGGCGCCCACAGACGGAAGAAGGGACCATCCTGGGAACGGTCGCTTACATGTCGCCGGAACAGGCGGAAGGGAGGCCGGCTGATCCGCGATCGGACGTCTTCTCGTTCGGGGCGGTGCTGTACAAAATGGTCACAGGCCGTCGTGCGTTCGTCGGCGACACGAAGATGTCCACGCTGCTGGCCATTGTCGGAAAAGAGCCGGAACGGCCGAGCGATGTGATTCCTGGACTGTCGCGTGATCTCGAAAAGGTGATTCTCCGCTGTCTCCGCAAGGACCCCGCGCGTCGCTGGCAAGCGGCGGCGGATCTGAAGCTTGCACTCGAGGATCTGCGAGAAGAACACGAATCCGGCAGCCAGGCTTCACCAAGCGCGTCGATACCCGCCCGCCGGCTGACTCGACCGTCGATGGTGGCCGGTGCGATCGTGATGATCACAATCGGGGCCCTCTCGTTCGGGGCGTGGTGGTCCTCGCGGGCGCAGCCGGTGGCGAGCGCCCAGCCATATCCGATTCTCATGCAGCTCACCTCGGATGTGAACTGGACGGATTATTCCGCCATCTCACTCGACGGACGGATCCTGGCGTACGCCTCCGATCGCAGCGACGAGGAGAATCTCGACATCTGGGTCCAACCGGTTCCGGATGGCCCTCCGGTCAGGCTGACACGACACGCCGCGGACGACATCGATCCGTCCTTCTCCGCCGACGGGAGCAGGATCGCTTTTCAGTCCAGCCGGCTTGGAGGCGGAATCTACGTCGTTTCAACGCTGGGCGGTGAGGAGCGGCTCCTCGTCAAGCAGGGTTTCTCTCCCCGTTTTTCTCCAGATGGAAAGTGGATCGCCTACGGGATCGCGGAACCGCCCGGTGTGAGCCTCTACGTGGCCCCGGCGGTGGGCGGACCGGCGACGCAGGTGGCGGCTGGCTTCTACTCGGCCAAGGCCCCGGTGTGGGCACCCGGCGGCGGCCACTTGCTGTTCTGGGGTCAACGTGATCGCGACGCACCGCCTGAGAACAACGTCGACTGGTACGTAGCGTCGGTGCCAGGCGGGTCCCCTGTGAGCAACGCAGGCGCGGAGTGCGCTGCTGCGAGAAGAGTTCCCGGTAATTCATGGGCTCCCGACACCGGCCGCGTGGGTAGCAGATGGAAGCCGAATCGTCTTTCATGCGAGCGTCGGTGACGCGTCGAATACGTGGCAGGTAGCCATCTCTCCCAAGACCTGGCAGGTCAGCGAAGCGCCGCACCGAGTGACGTTCGGCTCCACAGACGAATTCTCCGCCTCGGCGACCTCGAGCGGGCGAGTCGTATTCACCAGTCGGACGATCGGCGCAGATATCTGGAGTCTACCGATCGACGCCGACCGAGGCATCGTACGTGGCCGCCCCTTGAAGCGGATCACCCAGGATCTCGCCGATGATTACGAGCCGTCGTTGTCGACGGACGGTGGAACGCTCGCGTTCCGCTCGCGACGAGCAGGCCGGTTCGACATCTTCCTGAGGAACCTGACGACTGGCGACGAAACCGCGCTGACCCAGACGCCCGCGGACGACTATCCGGTCATCGCCCCCGATGGAACGAAGGTCGCATACTCATTCCGGCAACAGGATGGAAAGACGCCGATCTTCGTTGTCGCTGCGAGCGGAGGAAAGCCCGAGCAGGTTTGCGGCGATTGCGGAGAGGTCGAGCAATGGACACCCGACGGACGCGGGATCCTGTTTGTCACGGCGACCGACCCCGCAGGGACGGGTCTATTGACTCTGAGGTCTTCACCACAGCGGGAATGGCTGACACATCCCGGCTACGGAATTTTCAACGCGCGCGTTTCTACAGATCAACGTTGGGTATCGTTCAATGCGCGACCGAATCGTTTCGCGCCCGCGCGCGTGTTGATTGCTCGGGTCCAGGGCTCCATCGTCTCAGGCGAGAAAGAATGGATTCTGGTGACCGAAGATGGCGACGCGCCAGCCTGGTCACCTCGGGGGGATCTTGTGTACTTCTGGTCGGATCGCGATGGCTCTCCGTGCTTGTGGGCACAGCCCCTTGATCGGATGACGAAACGGCCGACAGGGTCGCCGGTAAATGTCGAGCACTTCCACAAAAGGTCGCTTTCGTGGAAGAACCTATTCCTGTACGCGCCGGATATCGCGGTTACCCGCGACAAGATCGTCTTCAGCCTGGGAGAGCGCACCAGCAACATCTGGATGACGGAGCTTCCGCCACTTACCAAGTGACAACTCGCAACCTGCCCATGTGGGCGGCCGACGTCGGGCCGACAGACGTCCACGGATAGGTAACGAGCAGTCGTTAGTGACTTCCGAAAACGTGCAGAGAATCGGAAGTCCCTGCGGCGTCAGTCGGGACTTAACCTGAATCAGAAGGCAACAAGGCGGCTGGCCAGCGCGCTACTCATGGCGCAGGGCGACGGCCGGATCGACGCGGAAGCTTCGAAGCGCCGGGACGAGGGCGGCGATGAATGCCGCACAGAAGAACAGTCCGATGGCGGCGCTGAAGGTCGCGGGATCGGTCGCTTGTACGTCGAAGAGAAACGCGGCCAGCAGCCGACTGACGGCGAGAGCGCCGACCGTGCCAGCCACGATACCCAGGACGGCGGGAACCAACGCTTGACGGAGCATCAGCGACGCGAGGCGTGTGTAGGTCGCGCCGAGCGCCACTCTCAAGCCGATCTCGCGATGGCGCTGCGCGACGGTGTACGACACCAGCCCGAAGATGCCGATCAGTGCCAGGAACGTCGCCGTGCCGGCAAAGAGCAGGAGCACGGCGGTGCGGAAACGTTCCGACGCGAGCAACTTCCATCGCACCTGCGCCATCGTCGACACGGCGATCGGCGACATGCCCTTCTCGAGATTCAGGAGGATGGCCCTCGTCCGATCCGGTATCGCTCGCGCGCCTGGCTTCGTCCGAAGCATGATTGCGGACGTCTCCGCCGCCCATCGGCTGCTGCAGCATGGCGGTGTACATCTGGAGCGACACCTCGCCGTCCAGACGCGTGAGCTTGAAGTTGGGCACGATGCCGACCACCCTCAACGGCCGACCGAAGCCGCGGAGTCGTTTACCCAGCGGATCCTCGCCAGGCCAGAGCGCGGCGGCCGCCGCCCGGTTGAGGACGACGACGCCTTCGGTCTGGGCGGTATCGGAGTCGAGAATCGGCCGGCCGGAGACAATCGGAATGCCCAGGGTGCTGAAGTAGCCGCCGCCGACACTGCGGTGACTGAGGCTGAATCCGCGGCCTTGCCGTGCGGTCTGGCCCTCCGGAACGATCCCGCCACGGATGACTGTCGCCGCCGTCGAGCGGTCCGCCGTCGTTCACCGCAAGGGCGGCGCTTTCCACGTCGGGCAACTCCCGGACAGCCGCAAGGCTGACGACCAGAATTCGCTGTCAGCGGGAGGGCGGTATTTCATCGGCAGCGTGCCGCGCACGACCCACAAGTCGCGCTCGCGCATGCCCGCGTCCTCGGAAATCAGCCGGCCGAAGCTGTTGGCCAGGAGACCAGCGCCGACGAGGAGTACAAGCGCCACTGCGGTCTCGAAGGCGATCAGGACGCGTTGAATCCCGGCACGCCGGTGGCTCAGTGTCGCGCTCCACGCGCCTTCATTCACGCGTTTCATCAACCTCGGTTGGATCGAGCGAAGAGCCGGGATGAGACCAATCGCCACTCCGACGAGCGCCGACACGAGCGCGGTAAAGACCCACACGGTGCTGTCTAGCGCGATCTGGTCCGCGCGCGGGAAATTTGCCGGCAGCGCGGACGTGACCAGGCGCACGCCATTGGACGCCGCGAGCAGGCCGCCGGCGCCGCCCACCAGGCTCAGGAGCAGGCTCTCGACGAGCAACTGCCGGATCAGCCGCCACCGGCTCGCGCCAAGCGCGGCTCGGAGGCCAAGCTCCCGCTCGCGGCCGGCGTTGCGTACCAGTTGCAGGCTCACGAGATTGGCCACGCCGATGAGCAGCACGCACGTCACCGCGCCAAAGAACACCCAGAGCACGCGCTGGCTGTCGCCCACGATGTGGTCGAGGAGCAGCGTGGCGCCAACGGGACGATTGGCGCCGCTGTTCGGATCCGTGAGCGGCGGCCGGGCGGCGATCTCAGCGTTGGCCGCGCTGATGGGTCGCCCCGCCTTCAGCCTCGCTAGCACCGTGAATCCGAGGTTGGGCGCCCGCTCGCTGACGCGGATCGGGTGCCACACGATGGGAAGCGAGATCCGGTTGCCAGGCACATCCGAGCCGGGTGCCGCGACGCCGACGACAGTCACCGTTCGGCCCCGCCTGAGCTCGAAGCTCTTGCCAAGCACGTCCGGTGTGCCTCCGAACCGCGTCAGCCACAGGTCGTGACCAATCACCGCCACGTCTGGGTTGGCGTCTATCGCATCGTCGGACGTGAGCGGACGGCCGAGCACGACCTGGAGACCGAGAAGAGGAAACAACTCCGGCGTAATCCGCATGTCCTGAACGGGCAGCGGGTTGTCGGAATTCCGGTCGAGCGTGCCGAGGTAGCCCGGGCCGCGGTAGAGTCCCCAGGCGTCGAAGCTTGCGAGTTCGCCCTGGAGCCGTTGCACATCGGGATAAGACAGCCCTGTCCCGCCGCGCGGATCGTGGGCCCGGACGATGACGAGCCGGCCGGATGCCGGGTACGGCAGCGGCCGGAGCAGCACGGCGTGTACGAGCGTGAACACGGCCGTCGTGCCGCCGACGATCAGGACGATGGTGGCGAGCGCGGTCGCGGTGAACGACCGTTGCCGGCCGAGCACGCGCATGGCGTAGCGGACATCCTGGAGGAAGCGCTCGATCGAGCCCCAGGTCCAGACGGTCCGCGCATCTTCCTTCGTCAGCGTGATGTTGCCGAGCGAGCGCCGGGCCGCCTGACGCGCGTGATCGGCCGGCAGGCCCGCAGCGATCTGCTCCTCGGCCTCGGTCTCGATATGAAACTGCAGCTCGGCATCGAGATCGGCCTCTCGCGCTTGTCGCCGCCAGAGGTTCCTCAGCCGGTACAGCAGCCAGCGTAAATCGGGCATGGTCTCACTCCGACGGCAGCAGGACCCGGCTCATCGCGAGAACGAACTGTTCCCAGCGGGAGTGCTCGGCGGTCAGGCGTCGTTTCCCCGCCGGCGTCAGCTGGTAGTACTTCGCCCGTTTCCCCTTGTCAGACAACCGCCACGCGGGTCGGACCAGACCCTGTGCCTCGAGCCGCTGAAGAGCGGGGTACAGGGAGCCTGTCTCGATCCGCAGCGTCTCGGACGAGCTCTGGATGTGCTTGGCGATGGCGTGACCGTGGGCGGGGCCGTAGATCAGCGTGCGGAGGATGAGCAGTTCGAGCGTCCCCTGAATGAACTGCGTCTGGGCGTCCTTCATTGTGGAGACAGCCTACTGCATATACTGGAGACTGTCTACACAATAATTCGGCTGAACTGGCTAGCCGCAAAGCTTGTCCAAATTGCCCCGCGACGAACGAACGCGCGGCGCAGCCGCGACACCGAGCAGGGATCCTATTGGCTCCTGATGATCGCGGCGGGATCGAGCCGCATCGCCCGCCGCGTCGGCACATATGCGGCCAGCAGTGATGCGGCGACCAGCAACAGCGCCGCCCCGGCGAGGGTAGGCAGGTCGAGCGGATCGACCTGGAACAGCATGCCGCGCATCAGCCGCGTCGTGACCAGTGCTCCGACGAAACCAGCGGCTGCGCCCGAACCCGCCAGGCGCACCGCTTCGGTGAGCACGAGATCGCGCACGTCGGCAGTCGTCGCACCCAGCGCAACTCGAATTCCGATTTCCCGGTCCCGTTGACGAGCGTACGCCGCGATGACCGCGTACAGTCCGACCGTCGCCAGGAACAACGCTCCGATCGCGAAGATCCCGACAAGCCACGCATTGAACCGTGGTCGTGCCAATGGCACATCGAGGAGTTGCGTGAATGGCTCCACGCGAATGACCCGCACATCAGGATCGAGAGCGCCAGCGTGGTCCCGCGCCACCGAGGCGACCAGGTCCAGCGATGCCGTACTACGCACCGCGAGCATCCGCGCCGTATTCAAGAACTGCTTCGCGGGAAGGTAGAGGGTCGCGCGCGCGGCCGCCAACTCGCGGTAGCGGGTTGGCTCGGCTACACCCACGACAGTTCGCCAGGAATCGGCTGAATCGGGACCGCCCATCTTCAGACGCTTCCCAATCGGATCCTCACCTGGCCAGGTCCGCGCGGCGACATCCTCACTCACAATGGCGACGTTCAAGGCGCCTTCTCGATCGGCGTCCGTGAACGATCGACCGCGCAGGATGCGAATGTGAAATGTCTCGAAGTAGTTGTGGTGAATCGATTCGAGGTTGAGAGAGGGGTTCGCAGCCGCAGCGTCTGCGGTCTGTCCGGCGGCGGTGAACCTCGGCACGTCCCATCCCCCGAGGCCAGAGAACGGCGCCACGTTGACTGGTGTGGCGGTCGCGATCCCTGGCGTGGACTCGAGCCGCGCGACAAGATCATCGAGAAAACGCGAGTGATATGCCTGGTCCTTGAACTTCGGGCTCGGTACAAGGTCGACGAACACGAGACGATCCGGCGCCAGCCCCAAATCAGTCGATTGGAGCTTCAGCAGGCTGCGCATCACGAGGCCGGCTCCGGCGACGATCATCACCGCCAGGGCAACCTGTGCCGCCACAAGCGCGCGGCGTCCGAGCACGCGGCTTCCGCGATGTTCGTTGCGCAGTTGCGCCACCAGGTCCCGTCGTGCCGATGCCAGTCCCGGTGCGACGCAGGCCGCCAACGCCGTCAGCAGCGCGACGCCCATCGTGAATGCCAGCACGCGGGCGTCCATACGGATCGCATCGACCTTCGGCAGCCCCTCGGGAACCATCGTCAGGATCAGCTCGAGGCTCCACGATGACGCGACGAATGCCACCGCACCCGCAGCCGTTGTCAGCATCAGGGCCTCCGTGAACAGCAGGCTCACGATTCTGCCGCGAACGGCACCAAGCGCGGCGCGCATCGCCATCTCACGGCTGCGCACTTCGCCTCGCAATAACAGGAGGTTGGCGACGTTCGCCGCCGCAATGATCAGAACAAGCGAAACCGCACCGAAGAGCGACAGCATGGCGGACCGCACGTCGCCGACCATGGCGTCTTCGAAAGAACGCACGACCGGAACGAGGCCGCGCGGATGATCCGGTGGCGCGTGTGACTCGAGACGTTTTGCAAACGCGCCGAGTTCCGAGGATGCCTGATCGATGGTGACGCCGGGCCGAAGTCTGGCGATCAGGTCGATCTCATAACGCGCGGCATCGCCGAAGACGCCGCCCGGGGGCACGGATCCGACTGTTCTCCAGACCTCGACGCCGCTCGGATAATCGAGCCCCGACGGCATCACGCCGACAATTGTGAATGGTGTCCCGCCCAGCGTCATCCGGAGCCCGATCGTGTCCCGCGACGCGCCGTACCGGCGTTGCCAAAGACCGTGGCTGATCACCAGGACGTTTTCAGCCCCTGACGCATCGTCGGCCGTTGTCAATGCGCGCCCGAGGAGCGCCTGAACGCCGAGCACCTCGAAGTACGCACCCGTGACCAGCGCGCCACGAACGTAGCTGGGCGTACCGTTCTCGACGGCCACCCATGCGACGGCGCCATTGGAGGTGACACCGGCACTCCTTTCGAGAAGCTGACTCGCCTCGGCGACCGCCTCGACATCGGGACCGCCGAAGGGGTAATGCGCGAACCGCGACGACCGCAGCTCCTTCCACGCCAGAATCAACCGGTCCTGATCGCGCACGGGCAACGGGCGCAGGAGCACGCCGTCGATGACGGCGAACATCACGGTGGCGCCAGAGATCCCGAACGCCAGCGTCAAAATGACAGCGGTTGTGAAGGCCTTGGCTCGCCAAAGCCCCCGCCACGCCGCACGAATGTCCTGGGTCACGCAGTCTACTCCTTGCTTCCGACCTCGAACGCGAAGGCAACCCTGCGGGTCAGCGGCGCGCGAGGGCACGCGCGTGAATGGCCAACGCGACCTCACGAGCCGACTCGAACGCGCCCTGCATCCACGAGCTCATATCTGTCATGTAATCGCCGGCGAAATGCACCCGGCCGTCAGGTTGACGAAGCGCAGCGAGCGCGTCATGTGCCGCGGCCGTTTCCGACCTCCATGAGCCGCGGCTCCACGGCACGCGAGGCCACGAGACGGAGAACGCTGTTTCGAACTCGGTGGTGTACTGCGGGTGAATGCGCGCGCCCTGCTCGAGCGCCACTTGCTGACGTTCGGCAGGAGTGCGCTCGCGCATGGTTCGCTTGAAATCCATGTAGTAGCCAACGAGTATCCCTTTAGGCCCGTTGAAGCCGTGTGATGGATAGAGGATTTGCCCAATCTCCTGGTCGGTCCACGACCTGCCGCCGTAGATCTCGTCGTCTTGTTCCCAGAACCGGCGCCTGAACTGCAGGCCGATCCTGCCTGCGCCGTCGTAGCTGGCCGATGAAATGGCCGACTGAACCGGTTGTGAGAGATCCTTCTCAATACCGCTCAGCACCGGCAACGGAATGGTGCAGACGCAGTAATCGGCATCGACGCGTCGCAGCCGCCCATCCGCATCGGCATAGATCACCCACACGCCGCGTTCGCCCTGCCGAATCTCACGAACGGCCGCGCGATACACGATGCGGTTCCGCAGGCGCGCCGCCAGCGCCGCGGGCAGGCGGTCCATCCCGCCGACGACCTGCATCATCGGCGCCTGAGAGTCCCAATCGATTCCCAGGTAGAAGTCGAAATTCGCGCCGAGCAAATCACGTAACGGCAGCGGCGCGGAGCGTCGCTCCTGACCGTATCCGCTGCGACGTGGTGAGCCGCGTACTGCCGCTGCTGGTCGAGCGCGCCGAGGCGGCGGAGATACGCAAGCAGTCTGTCGCGATCTTCGTTCGTCAGCGGTTGATCGAGTTGCGCCTGCGACAGCGCCTTGCTCAGCAGTTCTGCGATGTAGCCGTCGAAATCTGCTCGGGCCTCGCGCAAGCGAATCCGCTGTCCGGCCAGACTGGAAGACCTGGTCTGATACAGGTACGCACTATCAGAGTCCGCCACGAACACTTCCACCGGCACCTGCAGCTCGCGGCATACGCCAGCGTCGTGTGGTGATGGTGCGAGATCCGCATCGGTCCGGCGTTGAAATAGAGGCCATCGTCGAACGCGGCCGTCTGGCTGGGGCCCTCTTCTTCGCTTACGGTGCCGCGACGTACGGTGAACACTCGACCACCCGGTCGCGCACGCGCCTCGAGCACGCGGCAGTCGTAGCCGACCTTGCCGAGCTCGTATGCGGCCGTCATTCCGGCAAGTCCGGCCCCGAGGATCAGGACGCGGACGCCTGACACGCGGCCGGTCAGGTCAAATGGCGCCTGTGTCGGCGCGGCGAGCAGGCCGAGCCCTGTCATCGTCTCGTAGACGAGCGATGCGCCACCCGCTGCCGCAACACGTGTCAGGAAATGACGTCGCGTGAGAAGCCGGGTGCTTTCCGCGCTCTTGATGTCCACAGAGCGATCCTCTCAACAGGTGTATTCGCCTCGCGGGTCGTCACCGATCCGGTGTCGGCTGATATTCGTGCTGCTGGCTGGCGATGTCAACGGCCACCGGTTGAATGAGTCGGCTGACCGCCGCTACACTACGGTCCTCCATGATGATTCGTGCACTCCGCTTCGCTTCGGTGTTCCTGAGCCGCTGATCGCCTCAGCCCACGGACGGTGGGCGAGGGGACGTGTTGCCGCAGCTGGCGCTGCGGCGCCGACTCATATCCGAATCCCGGCCGCACGCACCCCAGTGCCGGCCGCAGCAGGAGTGTCCATCATGCCCGACATCAGCCGCGAACAACTCCGCGCGTTCGCACGAGACGGTTATATCGTCGTATCTCAGGTCGTATCATCCGGCCTCATTGATGCGGCCCGGCGGGCCATCGCCGATCGGGCCGCACGCAATCCGCCGCGCGCAGGTCATCGTGGACCTCACTTCGATTTTGTCGTCGGCGACCTGCCGCACGATCTGGTGGCGCCGCTCGTCGACTGCGCCACACTGGCACTCGCCGAGTCACTGATCGCGCCTGCGTCCTTCGAGCGGCCCGATCACGTCCAGGTCTCACTGAACATTCCTCCGTGGCCGCATCAGCCGGGCGGACCCCACATCGACGGTCTCACGCCGCCAGAGACGGACGGGCGTCCGGGAACATTCACCATGTTGGCGGGCATATTCCTGACCGACCAGAGCTGCGAGAACGCAGGAAATCTGTGGGTCTGGCCTGGATCCCATCTGGCGGCTGCCGACTACCTGCGACAGCACGGGCCTGATGCCCTCCTGTCGTGCGTGCCGTATCCTCCAGTCGAGCTCGGGGAAGCGAGGCAGGTGACGGCACGGCCCGGCGATGTGCTGTTCGCGCATTACATGCTCGGCCACAACATCGGCGGCAACACCAGTCAAGCACGGCGGGAGGTCCTGTATTTCCGACTGAGGCGAACCGATCATCGCGCGCGCTGGCGTCAGATCGTGCAGGAGCCCCTGCTCGAGTTCGAGCCGGTGCGGGCCGCACTCGATGGACCCTCACGTACATGAAACCGCGGCCGTTGCGAGAAGAAACAGAGGGCCCGTTCGTCGAGTCGACAGACCGGCTGGTCAGAAGCGTACGAGGATCACCGCGCGGAACGCGCTGGAGCGTCTCGGTTCGCGGATAGAATTCCGCCCGAACTGAATTGCCATGCCGGAACGCCGCTGATAACCTGATCGCTCACTCTCGGTGTCTAAAAGCGACATGCCCTGGCTCATCCCCCTGTGCCTCTGCCTTGCCCTGCTCGCGCTCGTCACCGCGGTGTTCGTTGCTTCTGTGAGGAACGCCCGAGCGCTGAGGCGGGACCTTGACGAGCGCTTTGATGCCGCTCAGGCCCGGCTCGAGAAGCAGGCCAATGCGATTGCGGACGAACTCCTCGCTCGAACGAAAGACACGACGGAGTGACGTTGGGAATTGGGAGTTGTCTTCGGCTGCGTTTGTCAGCAGCCTGCGAGCTCGAGAGGAGGAGGCCAGATGGCCAGGTATCGCGAAAGCCTGCCGCAACGGAGCGGCCGGCTGTTTCTGACCGACGGTGGGATCGAAACCACGCTGATCTTCAATGAAGGCCTGGATCTGCCGGATTTCGCGGCATTTCACCTGTTGAAGACGGCGGAGGGGGAGGCCGCGCTGCGGAAGTACTTTCGGACGTATGCCGAGCTGGCGCGGTCCTTCACCGCCGGCCTGGTGCTCGAGAGCGCCACGTGGAGAGCCAACGCCGACTGGGGCACGAGGCTTGGTTATGACTCCGCGCAACTCGCCGAGGCGAACCGCAAGGCGATCCGCCTGCTCGAGGAGGTTCGCGACGAGTACGAGAGCGAACGGACTCCGATCGTGATCAGCGGCTGCGTCGGTCCACGAGGAGACGGCTACGTTCCCACGGCTGCGATGTCGGCGCCAGAAGCCGAGGACTACCATTCGGGCCAGCTCGAAGTGTTCGCCGGTTCGGCGGCCGACATGGCCTGCGCGATCACGATGAATTACGTGGAGGAGGCCATCGGCATCGTGCTGGCGGCCCGTCGAACCGCCATCCCGGTCGCGATCTCGTTCACCGTCGAGACCGACGGCCGCCTCCCGACGGGTCAGCCGCTGAAGGCCGCCATCGAGCAGGTCGATGCCGAGACCGGCGGGTATGCCTCCTACTTCGGCATCAACTGCGCCCATCCGTCGCATTTCGAGCACGTGCTCAGCGGCGGCGAAGCCTGGTTGCAGCGAATCGGCGCGCTGCGGGCGAACGCCTCGGCCAAGAGCCACGCGGAGCTGAACGAGTCGGTGACGCTCGACATCGGCGACGCGGAGGACCTGGCGAAAGGCTACGCGCGTCTCAAGAATGCGCTGCCAGAGTTGAACGTGATGGGAGGGTGCTGCGGCACGGACCATCGCCACGTGGGGCGCATCGCGGAAACCTGTTCGATGATCTTCCCCGCCGCGACCTGACAGCCGTACGGCGGATGACTCGGATAGACTGAACGCCGATGGCCAGCCCCACCGCGACATTCCCGCTGCTGCACCGGTTTCTCGGGATCGGACTCGTCGCCATGGCGGTCGTCCTTTCCGTTCTCAGGTCTCTGGGCATCCCCCCGCCGCTCGGGCCAGGGGCGGTCAGCCTGGCGATTGCCGCCACGATTTCCGGCATCGCCGTCGTCCTGGCGGTCATCGCGTTCTTCGTTTTGAGGCCGCAGGTTCCAGAGCGCGCGCCCGGACAGTCGGTCGAGCAGGACCTGGTCAGTTCCAGGAGTCGGCACGAAAATCGTGTCGGTCTGGTTCCTAATGGAAGGGGCCGGCATGCTGGCCGTGGTCGGTTATTTCGTGACCGGCGAGCCAATCGCGGCGATCGCTGCGGGCCTGACGATCGTGGCGTTCTGGCTGTGCGGGCCGAACGTGTTTGCGAAGGCCTGAATGCGCAGCAGCCGCGCTCTCGGAATGTTTCGAAGACCATCCAACCTGCAGCATGCGAAGCACCAGCATGTCTTACCCTCGCCGCCCATGATCAGCCTGCGCGCCCTGGCCATCACCGTCATCTGTGTCACCCTCGCGGCGTGCGCGCGTGAACAGCCGTACGATCTCGTCATCGCGAACGGACGCGTGATGGATCCCGAGTCGCGACTCGATAGGGTGCGCCACGTCGGGATCCGGGCCGGGACGATTGCGATCCTGTCCGAGACGCCGCTGAGGGGCGTCCGTGTGGTCGATGCCACTCGCCTCGTCGTGTCGCCGGGGTTCATCGATCTCCACGAGCATGGCCAGCAGGAGGAGTCGTATCGCATGATGGTGCGCGACGGCGTGACATCGGCGTTCGAGCTCGAGGTGGGCGCCGGCGATGTGGCGGCCTGGTATGCGGCGCGCGACCCCGGGCAGATCGTGAACTACGGCGTGTCGGTGGGACACATTCCGGCGCGGATGAAGGTGCTCGGCGACCCCGGCAAGGGCCTGCTCCCGGCCGGGATCGGTGGCAGCGGGACGGCCACCGACGCCCAACAGGCGGCGATCGAGGCGATCCTGCGTGAGGGCCTCGCGCAGGGAGCGGTTGCCGTGGGATTCGGCAGCGCGTACACCCCGGGTGCGCCGATGTCGGAGATCGAACGCATGTTCCGGGTGGCGGCCGAGGGCGGCGCATCGGCTCACATCCACATGCGGGGCGGGCTGAAAGGACTGCACGAAACCATTGCGGCGGCCCGGGCCGCGCAAGTCGCTCTGCACATCGTCCATGTCAACTCGTCCTCTGGCGATGAAATCGACGGGTTTCTCACGGCGATCAAGGCGGCGCGCGATGCGGGCCAGGATGTGACCACCGAAGCCTATCCATACGGCGCGGGCATGACGGAGATCCAGTCGGCGCTGTTCGACGATTGGCAGACCTGGCCGGATGCACGGTTCGGATTGCACCAGCTCGTGTCGACCGGCCAGCGCCTCACCCGCACCACGTTCGGCGAGGCCCGCGCGGCTGGCGGCACGGTGATCATTCATGGGCGATCTGAAGAACAGACGCGCGCGGCCATCGCCAGCCCGCTCGCCATGATTGCCAGCGACGGCTTCATCGAGCACGGCCGCGGGCACCCGCGCACGTCGGGCACTTACGCGAAGGTGTTGGGAAAATATGTCCGCGAGGACCTGGTGGTGCCGCTGATGGACGCTCTGCGGCGGATGACGCTCGATCCGGCGCGCCGCCTCGAGCGGCGGACGCCGGCGATGGCCAACAAGGGGCGTCTCAAGGTGGGAGCCGACGCCGACCTCACGATTTTCGATTTCGACACCGTGATCGATCGCTCGACGTACGAAGATGCGAGCATCCCGTCGATGGGCATTCCGTACGTCATCGTGGGCGGCCAGGTCGTGGTGGATGGCGGCAGCGTGACCGCGGCCCGGCCCGGCCGGGCGATTCGCGCGCCTGTCGTATCGGGGCGGCGCTAGCTACCATTTGCCTGACAGGCATGTTGCATCCCTGGCCGGAGAACGGACGTCAGCCAGGCGCGCATCGGCATCGGTATGCGATCATGACCCGCGGCTGAATCGAGTCCGTCCAGACTGATGACTGTCAAGTCGTACCTCCTTTCCGTTCCCGAACGGCTGGTTCGATCCGCCCTGGGGCTCAGTGCCGGCGTCGCGCGTGAAGTGGGAGAGGTCGCCCTTCCCGACGGCGTTCGCCGCAGCCAGCTGTATCAGACCATGGTCGATGCGACGCTCCAGTTCCTGATTGAGCAGGTCGGAGGCGTCGAGGGGGTTTACAGCGCCGAGCAGACGCTGCCGGACGATTTCGTCGTCAGGCGTACCGCGGGCAACGCGGTGGAATGGCTTGGCGTCATCGCGTTTCGCGCATCGCCGGTCTGGATTCTGGCAGCGTTGGCCGATCTGTCCGGCATGGGCCGGCACTTGATCCCGGAAATCGCCGACGCGCTCAAGGCCCAGGGTCTGCTCGACGAAGAGACACACTTCACCAGCGTCGATCAGTTGCTGGACGGCCTGGAGCGCACGTCGTCGCGGTTGGCGGGGACGATCAACACGCCTCCGCTCGACGTGGCCGGACTCCGGCAGGAGTGGGAGGCTCTTCGTGAGGAAGCGCGCGGGCTGCAGCCTCAAAGTCTTCCATCCAAAGACACGATCACCCAGGTGTGGAGCCAGCTGAAGACGGAATCCGCGCGGCAGGAAACGTCGGTCTTCGCGACATCCTCGGTGATGGCCGTATCAGCGGCGCGAGCGCTTCCCGAAGGCGTCCGCTGGCTCTCTGCGTCCGCGCTGGTCGGGGCAACGCGAACCGGGCAGGTTCTCGCCTCAGCGCTGCTCGATCACTACAAACAGACGCTGAGCGAAATACAGGAAGTCGGCTACTTCGCCTATGCCAACCGGCAGCTTCGCCCCTACCTCCGCGCCGCCGTCGGTCAGTTCTCGCCGAAACGGCGGACGCTCACCGAACGGCTGATCGAGAAGGTGTCGTCGATGAGGTCGGCCAGAACGCCGCGACTGCCGGATCACGCTGCTGAACCAGATCAACCAGAACCGGATCCGGCAGCGCCCGCCCGTCAGAGGTCGGAGGAGTAGAGAATGAGAAGGCTTGTGCGTTGGGAATCGCGCGACCCCATGATCTGACCGATGGCGCAGTCGTCGACGGTCTTCACGTTCGAGATCGATCTGGCCGATGCGGACCGCGCGGTCTACGAAAACCTTGCCCTCCGCGTGGCGCGGCACCCGTCGGAGTCCGACGAATTCCTGATCGCGCGCGTGCTGGCCTACTGCCTCGAGTACCAGGAGGGCATCGACTTCTCGCGCGGGTTGTGTGACGCCGACGATCCCCCGATCGTCGTGAAGGACCTGACCGGATCGCTGCGCGCCTGGATCGACGTCGGCACGCCATCGGCCGAGCGCCTGCATCGGGCATCGAAAGTTGCTCCGCGAGTCGCCGTCTACGTCCACAAGGAGCACACGCAATGGCTCGCCGGTCTGCCGGCCGCGAAGATCCATCGGGCCGATGCGCTGGTGATTCGCGCGATCGATCGCACCCTCATTGCGGCCCTGGTTGACGCCCTCGATCGCCGCATGTCGTTCGCGCTCGCGGTCGCAGACGATGAGCTGTTCGTGTCGCTCGACGGGCAGACGCTGTCGGGCGCGGTGACGCGGCTGTCGTTGTGACGCACCGAGGCGCTGCAAGAACAGGTACAACGGAAGGAATGAAGAGATCGTCAATGCTCCTTCCGTTGTACTTGCTCCTTGATACTTGTTACTTGTTACTGTCCAACACCCGGGGAGTGAATAGACATGGTGAGAACGCGAGCCATCACAGCGGTGTTCCTGATGTTCGCCGCCGGCGGCATGGTCGCCGGACAGCGGCCGGCGCGGAACGGCCCTGCCAGCGACGGGATCGGTGCTGATCGCCTCAGCCGTCTCGACAAGGTGTTCCAGCAGCACGTCGACGAGAACCGGGTCGGCGGAGTGGTCGCGCTCGTGCTGAGGGACGGCCGGCCGATTTACGAAAAGGCGTTCGGGTGGAGCGACAAGGAAGCCGGGCGGCGCATGAGCGTGGACACGATCTTCCGCATCGCGTCGCAGACGAAGGCACTGACCAGCGTGGCGATCCTGTCGCTCATGGAGGAGGGGCGCCTCACGCCCACGACGCCGGTGAGCCAGTTCATCCCGGGCTTCGCGAAGACGACCGTCGCGGTGAAGGGGGACAGCGGCGTGACGACGGTGCCGGCGCGGCGGGCGATCACCATCCGCGACCTGCTCACGCACACCGCGGGCATCTCGTATGGCACCGACGCGCTGGTGTCGTCGCTGTACGAAGCCAAAGGCCTCGGGCCGGCGGCGGGATTCGGCTGGTACACCGCTGACAAAGACGAAGGCACGTGCGTGACGATGGAGCGGCTGGCGTCGCTGCCGTTCGTGGCGCAGCCGGGCGAGTCCTACGTTTACGGATACAACACGGACATCCTGGGCTGCGTCGTCGAGCGCGCGTCGGGAGTGCCGCTCGACCAGTACATCGCGGCGAAGATCACGTCGCCGCTCGGCATGAAGGACACGCGGTTCTTCCTGCCGGCCGCCGAGCGCGATCGCCTCGCGGCCGTGTATGCGAGCGGCCCTGACGGCACCATCGTCCGCGCGCCGGACGGCGCGCGCGGCCAGGGCCACTATGTCGAGGGCCCGCGCAAGAATTTCGCCGGCGGCGCCGGACTGCTCTCGACGGCCCGGGATTACGCGCGCTTTCTCGAGATGACCCGCAACGGCGGCGCGCTCGACGGCGTCCGCATCCTCTCGCCGCGAACCGTCGCGCTGATGACGACCAACCAGAGCGGCACGGTGCACTCGACGACCGGTCTGGGCTTTGGCTACGGGTTCGAGACGGTGGATCGCTATGGCGCGCACGGCTTGAGCTCGGTCGGCGCGTACCGGTGGGGCGGGGCCTACGGCTCGAACTATCTGGTCGACCCGGAGGCGCGGCTCGTGATGGTCTTCATGATGCAGCTGATGCCGAACCGCACGGAGCTGGGAAACGTCTTTCCGACGCTGGTGTATCAGGCCCTGCTCGACCCGCCCAAGACGCGGGTGAATTGAGCGAGGGAGCTCCCTCTCCTCTCCCACTCTCTTTCTGTTCACAGGGAGGACGGGAGGACGGGAGGGATTTCTTTGGGCTGGCCCGCGGCTCACCGTACCCTGCGATACACGAAGTGCTCCTCGCGGACGACGCCGGTCGTGCGATCGCGGAGCGCCAGGTAGGCGTCGATGCGATCCTTGTCGGTGCGCCGGAAGGTCAAGCCCTCGAAGTACGCGCCGCTCGCGTCCTGGCGCACGAGGCGGAACTTCACGAAGTCCGCCTTCTCCTCCCAGCCGGTCATGTCCGGGTTGACGTGCTTCAGGCGCATCTCGACGCTGCCCTCCGATTCCAGCAGCGTCATGATTTCGTAGAACACCGGCTTATCGTTCCGCACGAGGCGGAAGTATCCGACCATCGAGCCGCCGGCGGGCTCGCTCCACACTTCGTCCATGGCCCCGCCAAGGCCCTCGCCTTGCCAGCGCCCGACTAGCCAGGCGAAATCGGTCACGCGCGCGGCAGGCCTCGGCGCACCCTCGGCCAGCCGTTCGGTGTTCTTCGCCGGGGTCGCCGGCGGGCGTCTGTGCGTCGATTGCAGCGGGGATCAGCAGCGTGGCCACGATGCCCAGCACTCTCAGAGTCACGGTTCTTCTCTCCTCGTTGACTGATGATGGCGCCCGCGCGTCCGCACGCGGCGCACCAGTATAGGCTCGTCGCCGCGATGCTGCGATGCCGCGACGTCGCTCGTCCCGGGACAAGCTGCGGCAGAATATGAGGCTTGCGCTCGAACCGGAACGGCTGGTGAGACGCCAGGAAAATCAGGATGACCAGGCCGATACAGCGTGTCAACTACGACGCCGTCGCCGCGAGGTATGACGAGCGGTACGACCGCAATTGGTACGGCGGCATCGCAGATGCGCTGCGACGGTTCGTCGGCGCCACGGCCGGGCAGGCGATCGCAGAGGTCGGCTGTGGAACGGGGCATTGGCTCGCCGGGCTCGCCGGGCTCGCCGGCGAGGGGGGGCGCCGGGTGGCCGGGCTGGACTATTCGCGATCGATGCTCGACCGGGCCCGCGCGGCTGCGCCGGCGGCGCTGCTGGTCCACGGGACGGCCGAACACCTGCCGTGGGCCGCTGCCGCGTTCGACCGTGTCTTCTGCGTGAACGCGCTGCATCACTTCTTCGATCAGCAGGCGTTCATCGTCGAGTGCCGCCGTGTCCTCCGCCCGGGAGGAGGACTGCTGACGATCGGGCTGGATCCGCACAATGGCGCCGATCGGTGGTGGATCTACGACTTCTTTCCCGCGTCGCTGGCGGCGGATCGGCAGCGGTATGCGCCGGCGGCTACGATTCGCGCGTGGCTCGATTCCGCGGGTTTTCGTGACGCGGCCACGGAGATGGTTCTGCATCTCCCCGCGGAGATGCCGTTCGAGGTCGCACAGGAGCGGGGGTTCGTCGACCGCGCGAGCACGTCGCAGCTGATGGTCATCAGCGATGACGACTACGAGTCGGGGATGAGGCGCCTGCTCGAGGAGCGGCCGATTTTACGCTCGGATCTCAGGGTTTACGCGACCACAGCATGGGTGTGAGGCGACGCGCCCTCACGCGTTTTTCAGAGGAGAAATGATGACCGCAATCAGCGACGCCGCTCAGCGCTTCTTCGACGCCTGCGAAACCGGGAAGGGATGGGAGGGGTGCCGGCAATACTGCCATCCCGGCGCCACGTTCTCCGCCCAGGCAGGCGCGTTGGCCAATGTGAACACACTCGAGGCGTACACGGACTGGATGAAGGGGCTGTTCACACCAGTGCCGGATGGCCGCTATGAGGTCCGGTTTTCGGCGGTCGATGAGCGGCGCAACAGCGTCGCGACCTACGCTGTGTTCCGCGGCACCCACACCGGGGAGGGCGGGCCCGTGCCGCCAACGGGAAAGCGCGTGGAGGCGGACTACGTCTACGTCATGGCCTTCGACGGGGACCGCATCCGTCACATGACGAAGATCTGGAACGATGCGGTCAGCCTGCAGCAACTGGGATGGGTGTAGATCCGACCCTCTCTCTCGAATGATTCACCATAGGCGATCGCCGCGATAGTTCGCATGGTCAGCTGGCTCACGCGAATCGTCATTGCCCTGGCTGTCATCGCCGGCGCTGTGTTCCTCTGGCGCGTCCTTCTCATAATGGTGGGCGGGCTTGCGCTGCTCGCGCTTGGGATGTTCTGCTACGAGCGTTGGCGCCAATGGCGCGCGCTCCACCGCTTCCGCGCGACCTGGCGACGCACGGGCAGAGACCTGCTGCTCGTGTACTCGAACAGTCCGAACTGGCAGCAATATGTCGAAGAGACCTGGCTTCCCAGGTGGGGGCATCGGGCGGTAGTGTTGAACTGGTCCGAGCGCAGTCAGTGGCGACGGCCGGTTCCGGCGGAAGTGGCGCTGTTTCGTGCGTTCGCCGGCGCCACGGAATTCAATCCGCTTGGCATCGTGGTGCCGCCGACCGGGCGCCGGGTCCACATCGTTCGGTTCTGGAAGGCGTTTCGAGAGTACAAGCACGGCAAGGATCGATTGCTGCGGGAAGCCGAGGCCGAGCTCGATCGCTGCCTGCAGTGAATCGTTCCCCCCGAGGATCCGATCAATGCCACCGAGCGGCTGGCCGCCACGAACCGTCGAAATCCTCGCGTTCCGAGTCCTGGAGCTTGCCAGTGGCGGCGCTCTGGCCGAATGGGCCGTCACGGCGCTGGAGGCTGGCTTCGACACTCCTGCCTTGAGGAAGCTCGCCGGCTTCGAGGAAGGACGTGCCGCATCCGTCTGGGAGGCGATCCCGGTCTTCGAGGCGGCCATGCAGGAGCTGGGTGTGCCGAGCCTCGATCGGAAGACCGTCCTGCTCCGATACCTCGACGTCCTCGCGGAAGAGCTCACGCGCGCGTCGGACAACGTCGACAACATCCTGGGGCTGATTCACGGCCGCATCGTCTCGCCACTCGATCACTGCGACGAGGTGCGGGCATGGTGTCTGCTCTCGGAGCACCTCGATCCCGTCACGTGTGAGGAAGTGGACGAGCCGGCCATCCGCGAGTTCGCCCGCAAGTGGCTGGCGGATCGTCCACGGGTCGTTTAAACGAAGACAGGAGACTGGATGCCGCTGCCCCAGCAACTCGTTGCGCTCGTCACCGGAGCCAGCCGCGGTGTCGGCCGTGGCGTCGCGACCGGACTCGCAAACGCGGGCGCCAGGGTCTATGCGACGGGACGGACCATCGCGGAGGCGCAGCTCGACCCGCGCATTGTCGCGATTCCATGCGATCACACGGACGACGGGGCGGTTGCGGCTGTCTTCGATCGGATCGATGGCGAAGCCGGCCGGCTCGACGTGCTGGTCAACTCGGTGTGGGGCGGATACGAGCGGATGGTCGAAGACGGCCGCTTCACGTGGCCGGCGCCGTTCTGGGAGCAGTCACGCTGGCGGTGGGACGCGATGATCTCGGCCGGCGTCCGGGCGGCGTTCGTCGCCAGCCAGTTCGCGGCCGAGCGCATGGTTCATGCCCGCCGTGGGCTGATCATCCACATTTCGTCCTGGGCCGCGCAGAAGTACATCGGCAACGTGATCTACGGCGTGGCGAAAGCCGCGACCGACAAGATCGCGGCGGACATGGCGCACGAACTGGCGCCGCATGGCGTGACGGTGGTGTCGCTCTATCCGGGGCTTGTGCGCACCGAGGCCGTCGTGGCCGCCGGCGTGTTCGATTTGCGCAACTCCGAAAGCCCGGAATTCATCGGGCGCGCGGTGGTCGCTCTGGCCACCGACGCGAACTGCCTGCGCTGGAACGGCCAGGTCGTCGTCGCGGCGGCGCTGGCGCGCGAATATGGCTTTACCGACATCGACGGAGCGCAGCCCCGGCCGCTTACGCTGGCTGATATGTGAATGGATCTTCCGCGGCGGGTGCGGGAGCAGAAACTACGACGTGGTGTCTAATCAGCCGTGCACTGGGCTTCTCGGATGTTTGTCGCTCGCCGCGTGTTTTCGCGAACGCTCGTCGGCCTGCCGATGGCCCTGGCACTGGCCGCAAGTGCAGTCGCGCAGGACAAGCCGGACTTCTCAGGACGATGGGTGCTGGTGCCGCCTCCGCAGCCGGGCCCCGACCTTCCGCGAGCGCTCAGCGTGACCCAGACCGTCACGAGCACGACCGTCACCGGCGCGCCGATGGAGCCGCACTTCAGCCAGATTCACATTGCGCGCGAGTTCGACAGCGGCACGCGCTCGGAGGGCCACCGGATTGGCCTCATCGGCGGGACTGTTGGCGGCCTGTCCGCCGATGGCCGGCTGCCTGGGACGACGACTCGATACTCGGTGACCTGGTCCGATCGGACGCTCGTGTTCGAAAGCAGCAGCCATACCGGTGAAGCACCCGGTACTGGCCAGTGGACCGATCGGGTGGAGACGTGGTCGCTCGATGCGGAGGGGCGGCTGCGCATCACGGTCACGAGCCGCTCGCCCGACGGTACGAAATCGACCACGCTGGTGTATCGCCGCAGCGAGTAGGAGCGAATGGCCACGACAACCCGGCCGCGCCTGTGGAAATGCCGGACATGCGGACGGTCGTTCGCCAATCGCAACCAGTCCCACGCCTGCGGCCGCTTCACGCTCGCCCATCACTTTCGCGGCAAGCCGCCCGCGATTCGCGCGCTGTTCAAGGAAGTGGTCGCCGCCATCCGGGCGATCGGGCCGGTGCGCGTGCTGCCCGAGAAGACGAGAATCGCGTTTCAGGTGCGCATGTCCTTCGCGCAGGTCACCCCCCGCCAGGCATGGCTCGACGGCCATCTGGTCCTCGCCAGACGCCTCGAGCACCCCAGGTTTCGAAAGGTGGAAACCTTCTCGCCGCGCAATCACCTGCACGTGTTCCGGCTGACGCAGGCGAGCGACATCGACGCGGACTTCCGCGCCTGGCTGGCCGAAGCCTATCTGGTGGGGGATCAGCGACACCTTCCGTCACGCCCGCGCGTAACCAGGGATCGGTGATCGGGGATCTGCGATCGAGGGGATCACGGATCGGGGATCGGGATGTCGCTTCGGCGATCATCCGCGTTAAGCTCACGACGTCAGATTCGTGAGCTCGAGGCCCGGTATGACCCAACACATCGTTGCCGTGGCGAACGCGATCCGGGGGGAGCGCTATCCGGACGCCGCTGCCGTGTTTGCCGCTGGCTCCATTGTCCGTGGCGAGGGCACGGCGTTTTCCGATCTGGACCTCGTGATCGTGCATGGCCGTCTCGACCGCGCCTACCGCGAGTCGTTCAGATACGACCGCGTGCCGGTCGAGGCCTTCGTCCACGATCCGGAAACCCTCGAGTACTTTTTTCAAGAAGTCGATCGGCCGAGCGGCGTGCCGGCCCTGGCGCACATGGTGTTCGAGGGCATCGAGATTCCCGGAGCGAACGACCTGTCGCGGATCCTGAAGGACAGGGCGGCATCCTTCATCGCTGCCGGACCGCCGGCGCTCGATGTCGAGGGGGAGCGGCGCCTGCGCTACGTCGTCACCGATCTGCTCGACGATCTGCGCGGGGCGCGGTCCGATGACGATCGCGTCGCGATCGGATCGCGGCTGTACGAGCAGCTCGCCGACTACTATTTCCGGAATCGCGGGTGGTGGTCGGCGAAGGGCAAGGCGATCCCGCGGCTGCTGCGCCAGGCCGACGCGGAGCTCTGCGAGAAGTACTGCCGCAGCTTCGAAGCGCTCTTCAAGGCGGGTGAGTCAGGCGCGATCATCGAGCTGGCAGAGGAGCTCCTGCGAGCGAGCGGCGGTCCGCTGTTCGAGGGTTACCGCGCGGACGCGCCGCCGGCGTGGAGAAAAGCGCGCTCCTGAGATGAGCGGCATCTCCCGGTCCTCGTCCGCGGTCTGGCTCGCCCTCCGCAGTCTGCTCTGGACGCTTCTCCTTCCTGGATTCTTCGCCGGCTGGGTGCCCTGGCGATACTTCGCCCTCAATCGCGTGACGTTCGATCCGTCGAGCGCCGCGCACGTCATCGGCGTGGTGTCCGTCGGCGTCGGCGCCCTGCTGCTGGCCGGATGCATCTATGAGTTCGCCCGGAGCGGACGCGGCACGCTCTCTCCGCTCGATCCGCCGCATCACCTCGTGGTTCGCGGACTGTACCGCTACGTGCGCAATCCGATGTATCTCAGCGTCACGATGATCGTGCTGGGCGAGGTCCTGCTCACGCGCTCGACCGCGCTCGCCATGTATTGGGTCGTCTGGTTCATCAGCGCCAACCTGTTCGTCATGGGTTACGAGGAGCCAACGCTGCGTCACGAGTTCGGCGCCGAGTACCAACGAGTACTGCCGGCAGGTCGGGCGATGGGTTCCCAGGCTGCCGTCTTAGGTTCGATCACGTGTTCGTCATGTGCGCGGCCGGCTCACCGAGGGCTCGAGCAATGTCCACCGCTGACAGGGCACACGCTGCCGGCGGTTCTTCCTTCGTGACCTTCACATCGCGTCGGACACAATGGTGACTGAGCCTGAGACGTGCGCCGGGCCGGCAACCACACATCGCTTCGCGGTGCCGTTGCCGATCGTTCCGCCGCACCAGACCGGCTCCACCGGGACAGAGCGGCGTGGATCCGGTGGAGCCTCCTGGGTGTTCTGGGCCCGCCGGTGAAGATCGCCGCGTACCAGGCTCCTCTGCTGGGGTCTGGATCGATGGACGCCATTGGCCTGATTCGCGACCGCATCGCCTGGTGCGAATCAGCGGGCGTCGAGATTCTGTGTTGTCCTGAGGGCGTGGTCGGAGGTCTCGCCGACTACGCACCCGCTCCCGCGGCGATCGCGATCGATGTCGCGGGCGGTCAGCTGACCAGCGTGCTCGCGCCCCTGGCGAGTGGCATCGTGTCAACGATTGTGGGGTTCACGGAAATCGACCGGGCAGGCCGCCTCTACAACGCGGCGGCCGTTCTCCACAAAGGAATCGTGCTCGGCGTGTATCGCAAGCTGCATCCGGCGATCAACCGATCGGTCTACGAAGCCGGCACAGACCGGCCGGTGTTCACGATTCGCGGGCTGACGTTCGGCATCGTGATCTGCCGGGACTCGACGTTCAGCGAACCCGCGCGAGTCATGGCTGCTCGAGGGGCCGCCGTCCTCTTCGTGCCGACGAACAATGGTCTGCCGAGGACGAAAGCGAACCCGACCATCGTGGCCGACGCGAGGAACAGCGACATCGCCCGGGCCACGGAGACTGGCATGTTCGTGGTTCGTGCTGATGTCGCGGGTCACACGCCGGATCTCGTCGCCTACGGGTCATCGGGGATCGTCGATCCGGATGGAGTCGTGCTCGGAGCGGCGCCACCGCTCGAGGCCGGTCTGGTTGTTGCGGAGATCCCACTTCACCGCGGAATGAAAGTCCCCACCATCGCCTGATTGTCGACCGCGCTGCTTTCAACAGATCCGTCGTGCCGTCGTGCGGCGCGAAGCGCAAAGCGTGTCTTCGGATCACGGCTGCTACATCAGCAGGCTGTCAGCGAGTTCTACCCGGACGCCAGCACGAGCCGGAAGCCTAAGCAGCCGTCGTGCGCGTCCGGCGCGATCCCGTAGCGCCACCATACCCTGCAGTGCAGATCCCAGTTCTGATGGGATCCACCGCGCAGGCGCCGGTCGGTGCCTGGTCCCAGCATAAAGGTAAGATGACCGCCAATGGCCGACAAGTATGGTCCCTGGTGGGGGAAGACGCGGTGGGGCAGGAGGACCACAGCCGTGAACACCTCAATCGTGGTCGCTGTTCTTCTCTTCATCCTGTGGAAGTCCCTCTATCCCTGAGCCGAGCAGGGACAGGCATCCGGGACTGGCATCCGGGACAGACATCCCAGGCATCAGGGAGCGGCTAACCAACCAGAGAACGCAGGTGAAGTCCGCGATGGACCGAGGTGAGGACGGAGGTGTCCAAGCATAGCGAGGGGGCCAGCCTCAACGGCATCTGAGTTCGAGCTGCCTGGCTGGGGAGCCGATGGGTTCTAGAACGGTTATCGCGGTCATTGCATTCGTTCTGGTGCTGCTCGCGGTGCCTGCCCGCGTGCGAACGCAGACACCGGACGTGCCACAGGGCATCGCCTCAGCGCTCCTCCAGGAAGTGCGATCGCTCCGTATGACGCTGGAACAGGTGGTGTCGGTCGGCGCCAGTGGTCAGCTCGCGCTCGGCCGGCTGCATCTGCAGGAACAACGGTTGAACACCGTCATCGACAGGCTTCGGGCGACTCAGGATCGCCTGCTCGCCGCGCAGCGCGAAACCGTGGAGCAGCAGAAAGAGTATGCAAGGCTCGAGACCATGCTGAAGGAGCCCGGCGGCATGAAACGTCACGAGTACGGGCTGTCACGCGAGGATCTCGAGGAGATGCTGAAAGAACAGCGGGAGAGCCTGGCGCTGACGATTACGGATGTCCAGCGGCTGACGGCCGAAGAGGCCGCGCTGACCAGTGAAGCGGCGACGGAGCAGAACCGGTGGTTCGATCTGCACCGCCGCCTCGAGGATCTCGAGCGGACACTGTCCCGCAAACACTGAGCGCGAGTGATCGGCGTTTGACCGCGTCGCTGTTACCGCGTCAGGAACTGCGCGAAGCTCCGCCACGTCTCCGTGCCCGCGATCATCAGTCGCACCGGCACCGATGCTGCCAGCAGGGCGCCGCCCCAGATGTACACGGGATGGACTCGGCGGCGCGAGATGAAGTCGTAGATCGCGCCGATCAGCACGATCACCAGCGACATGCCGAAGAACACCGGCGGGCCAAGCGCAGCGACCCCGGGCCAGCGCGCAATGCCTGCGGTGATGATCGACACGTAGGCGAGCAGCATCAACCGCTTGTGCGCTTCCTTGTTGCGCCGGTTCAACAGCGCCGCCCCGACGAAGATGGGGAAGACGACCATGTCGAACAGCGGGATCGCAAGAAACGAGAGCGGATCACCGCCGGGGGGCGCCGATCCGCGCGCGGCGGCGGCGATGGCCGTCGGGATAGCCACGATCACCATGGCCAGGGCGAGCACGGCGCCGGCCATGCCGAATCGCCGGTGCACACTCACCCGATGGTTGGCGATCAGCGCCGTCTGAATGACGAAGAGCAGGACCCATCCGGTGAACACTGCGCCGTGGATGTGAGCAAGGACCGAGAGACTCGTCGCGCCGGTGACAGTGGGCGGCGGCGTCGGGTCCAACGGTCTCAGGTAATACGTCGGCGCGAACCCGACGAACACGACGAGCGCCAGCGCGATTGCCAGGCTGCTGTAGAACACGCGATCATAAGCTCCGGTGGCCAGCGTCTTCTTCGCAACGGCCGGTCGAGCAGCGGTCATGGTCATGCGGGGTCCTCCTGGGGAACGTGGAGGGTATCACAAGCTCAGCAGGTGCTGTCACTTCCCGCAATGCGTAGCGCAGGCCTTCAGGCCTCCCTTCGGAGATTCGATGCCACGGACAGGACATGCGTAGCCATGCAGATCGCCGATCTCGCCGCCCAGCCAGACGCGATTCGTGAGCAGGCGGCGGCGCTGCTCGTCGAGGAGTTCAGCCAGCCGGCTGGCTGGCCGACGCTCGAACTGGCGCGCGAGGAAGTCGCCGCGGTTCTGGCGCAGGGGTTCGCGCGTGCGGCCGTGGACGGGCCGGTGCTGATCGGATGGATTGGCGGGCTGCCCGAGTACCGGCGGACGCGTCTGGGAACTGCACCCGATGGTCGTGCGGCGCGAGTACCGGAGACGCGGAATCGGCCGTCGATTGGCGGAAGCCTTCGAGGCGGAAATTGCCAGCCGCGGCGCACTGACCGCGACGCTTGGCACCGACGACGATTCAGGCATGACCTCGCTGTCGGAGGTCGACTTGTATTGCGACGTGCCGCGGCAGATCGCGGAGCTGCGTGACCTCGGGCGCGGTCACCCGTTCCTCTTCTATCGCCGGCTTGGATACGTCGTGACCGGCGTGATGCCCGATGCCAATGGACGCGGAAAGCCCGACATCTACATGTCCAAGAGGGTTTCGAGCCCTCGCTGATCTGGCCCGATCTCGGCGCGCTCGCCGCGCGGCTGCCGCGGCCGCCGGATGCGCTGATGACCGATCTTCGCAAGCAATCGAAGTCCTGGTTCGCGAGACGATGAGTCTTCCGGGTGTGACGGCGCTGGATTCCATGCGGATTGAACTCGAAAATTGCCCAGTTGACTCGCAGCTGTCCCCTCGTTAACGAATCGCGGATCTACGCGGATCTCCGCGGATAAAACGAACTTGTACATCGGGGCGAGCGCTCCGATCAGCGGCTTGCGCGCGGTCGTGCCCGCGCTACGCGCGGCCCGAAGTGAGGATCAGAAAGAAAATCACAAGCCGACCGCGACAAAAGCCGGCTAGTGATTTTTTTCTGATCCTCACTTCGGGATGCCGGCCTGCAAGGCCGGCGTGCACGACCGCTGGTGATCCGCGCTAATCCGCGTCTCGTGATTCAACCTCACGCTCGCCACTGACGTTGTTACTTGCTACTTGAGCAATAACCGCAGAGTTGCATTCCGCCGGTCGCGAAAGCCGAGCCGCTCGTAGAGCATTCGCGCTCTCGCGTTGAGCGGTGACACTTCCAGTTCGAGCGCCACCGGCCGGTCCGGCCAGAGTGTGCCGGCCGAGCGCAGCGACGTGACGAGCTCGCTCGCATAGCCGTGACTGCGAAGCCGGGGGACGACGTAGAGCTCGTCGATCGTGCAGACTTCACCGCCAAGCTCGTTCGACCAGAATGACACCAGAAACGCATATCCACCCGGCTTCCCATCGTCATCGAGCAGCAGAGCCCGTCCGCGGACCGGCTCGGCGCGGAACGTCGCGAGTGTCGCGCGCACCTGCGTCACCCCGACACCATCGGGTGGGGGCGCATGCGAGTAGAGCTCCAGACACATCGACACGATCGAGTCGTCATCGTCGGGGTGGGCGAGACGCCAGAGAGGCATGTGGAGATCGTAGCGGCTTTTGGTAGTGTGTTCGGGCACCATGCCTGCTGACCGGAGGCGCGGCACTTTCCTGATCCTGCTGCTGGGCGTGTCACACCTGACCCTTGCCCAAAGGCGGGCAGAATCCGATGCGTATGCGGACCGGCTGGTTGCCGCGGCGGTTGCGCAGACCGGTTCGAAGGTGATCTATGACGGGTCGTATCGGCGCATGGCATATCCCGGCGGCGACGTGCCCGAGTCGATTGGCGTGTGCACCGACGTTGTCATCCGCGCCTACCGGCGCGTTGGTGTGGATCTGCAGGTGAAGGTGCACGAGGACATGACGCGCGCCTTCCGCGCCTACCCCCAGCTGTGGCGATTGTCACGGCCGGACCCGAACATCGATCACCGGCGAGTCCCGAACCTCCAGACGTTCTTCCGGCGAGTGGGCGCGGAACAGCCGATCTCACGCGATCCCGGCGCGTACCGAGCGGGTGACCTGGTCACCTGGATGCTGCCACGCAACCTCCCGCACATCGGCATCGTGACCGGTCGGAGGTCCTCGTCGGGCACACCGCTCGTGGCGCACAACATCGGCCGCGGCCCTGAGGTCGAAGACATGCTGTTCACGTATCCGATCACAGGCCACTATCGATACAGGCCGTGATGATCCGGAAGCGAAGCGACCGGTTGCTGCGTCAAATGTGGAAAGTCGATCCGGGATCCGTGGTGTCCGGGCAGTGATAGCCGAAGTGTTTCCGAGTGCGTACGAGGAACGGGGCGGCCGGTGTTCCGTCCGAGCAAACGTCGTTACGGGATGTTCGCTCCGAATTTCCCGATGGGCAGGCATGTCACCCAACCGTTGAAGGTCCTCTGCCGCGACCTCGAGGACGTTCGACGATTTCTCCAGACGTGCCGCTACGTATCCGATCAAGTCCAGTTCGGGCGCCGGGATTACTGGATGCCTCCTGAAGAATTCGAGCAACGCCGCCAGGGGGACTGCGATGACTTCGCGCTGTGGACCTGGCGGCAGGTGTTGCATCTTGGCTACCCGGCCAGATTCGTATGCGGTCATGGCGGCCGATACGGCGCCGGTCACGCCTGGGTCACCTTTGAGCGCGACGGGCGGATATTCATCGTAGAGGCGCTGGCTGCGCGGGCCGGATCGACATTTCCCAGGCTCAGCACGCTCAGGTACAAGCCGCGGATCTCCGTGTCCTGGGACGGTAAGGCGCTGCGATACTTCGAGCACGAAACGCTCGGAGAGGCATCGTTCAGGGATGTCGCGGCGCACCTGCCGGAATGGACGCTGTTCTGGTTGAGAAAACGCCCGAGAGCCTGGGTCAATCGCATTGGTCGACTCTTCGGGTTTGCCAATCGGATCGCTAGAACGTGACGGGCGGCCAGGGCTCGATGAAGTCGCGGTGCGTCAGACTGCGCGTGCGCCGTGCCGGTGCTGGCCGGCCGAGGACCTTGGAGCGAGGCGCCGCACCGCGAAGCAGGAAAATGGGCGGAGCGATTCCGCGCGGCGAGTTCGGTCACTGTGATCCGCGTAGATCCCACGCTACCACCGGCGCATCAGTGCGCCTGGCATGTGTCGCCCACACGCATCCGTACTCGCCGCGGCCGCGAGCGAAGCGAGAGTATGAGCGCAGGCCGTTTTCCCGCCTCGCGGAAGCGGGCCTCGGACGGGCAGTGCCGGTGCGGCGCTGAAGCGCAGTCTCTTATTGTTCGACGTCGAGCGTGGCGGCCGTTCAGGTGAGCTCTTTGTACATGATCGTCGTCGGTTCGAGCGCGGGCGTCAGGGAGCCTCTCGCATATCGCGGGATGACGCCGACCACGGCGTAGCCGAGTGACAGATACAACTGCTCGGCGCTGCCGCCCGTCCAGGTGTCGAGCGTGAGCAGCGTCCTTCCTTGAGATCGTGCGACCGGCTCGAGCGCGACCATCAGCGCTCGAGCGATGCCGCGGCGCCTGGCCGTGGGATGCACGAGGAGTTTGACGACCTCCGCACGATGTCGCTGGTTGGGCGGGACCGCGAGATCGAGTTGGACCGTGCCAACGATCCGTCGATCCGAACGCGCCACGAGCACCCGGCGCGTGCCGGCGCGCACGCCGGGCAATACCTTCTCGCGCCAGAACGCGCGGCCCTCCTCGACGCTCGAACGGGACGACGAAGCTGACGCCGGCGCCGTCGTGCACGACGGCGTGCAGGACTTCGCCCAGCATGTCGATGTCCTGCTCGAGCGACGAGGATCCCGTCAGGGGCGGGACGCCACTCCTCGATCTGGGTTCCCACCGCGGCAGGCATCGGCTCGTTCACGGACGCACCATCGCGATGATGTAGCGGGCGCCGCGTTTGCCCGTGCCCTGGAACCGCGTCGGTCCGGCGAGGACGTATCGCAGGCAGTCCCCGGCGCGGAGACGGAAGACCGATCCTTCGACCTCGAGGGTCAGCGCGCCCTCCAGCATCCATAGATGATGTTCGAGCCCAGCAATCGGCGCGGTGTCAAATGACACAGAGGCGCCGGCGGGCATGTGCACCTCGACGAGCTCGCCGCGGAGCCCGGGCGCCGGCGCTGACACCGCCCGGCGGCGATATCCGCTTTCAGGATCCGTCCACTCGGGCTGCTCGGCGGCGGACACAAGATTCGGCGAGCGGGTCTCGGCTTCGGCCATCAGGCGGGAGAGCGTCCATCCGTACACCGTGCACAGCTTGCCCAGCATCGCCGCCGTGGGGCTCAGCTCGGAGCGTTCGAGCCGTGACAACGTGGCGCGGCTGATGCCGGTGCGCTCGGCGAGCGCCTCGAGCGACCATCCGCGCTCGGCGCGCAGTCGGGCGAGGCGGTGGGCGATCCGGCGCTCGATTTCGTGGCTGGCGGCGTTCGATACGGCTGTCGGCATCTCTAATGCGAGATTCTATCTCTTATTAGAGATGGGAATGCAGGTGAAGGTACGATTTCATATGGTCGGAGCGATGTGACCCGAGCCGTTCGACGACTCACCGCGCTGATGCTGATGCTGTGTGCTGCGAGCGTTCTGCGCTCCACCGTGTCTGGCGTGTCGCAATCAGCATCGGAGCCAGCCAGGACCGAGTCGTGCTTCCTGCTGTTCGAACTTGGCGTCGGTGAGATTCGACGCAATCCCTCCGAGGCCTGCCGCACGAGATTGACCCCGGCCTCGACGTTCAAGGTGCCGCACGCCCTGGCCGCGCTCGAGGCGGGCGCGATCAAGAGTCCGGATGAACGGCTGACCTACGACGGCAAAGGCGACTGGCCCGAGTCTGCGAAACGGGACCATACTCTGGCATCGGCGGTGCGGCATTCGGTGCTGTGGTACTTCCAACGGGTTGCGGAGCGATTGGGTCCCGAGCGGGAAGCCCAGTATCTGCGGCGGCTCGCCTACGGCAACATGGACGCGAGCAGCGGACTGACGACGTTCTGGATCGGGGGATCACTCCAGATCTCGCCGGAAGAGCAGCAGGCGTTCTGGGTGAATCTGTACCAGAACAAACTGCCGATCGCCCCCGCGGCAGTCGCCGCCGTGAAAGAGATGCTCGTCCAACCTGCCGGCGTCGTCATCAACGCCGCCGGCGAACAACCGTTCGGCGCGCCCTGGCCCGGCGGCGCCGAGGTCAGCACGAAGACCGGAAGCGCCACCGATCGGTCGGGCCGCGGCGTCCGCTGGCTGGCCGGTCACGTGAAACGAGGCGATCGGTCGTACGTCTTCGTCAGCTGCGTCGCCGGCCCGCGCGCGCTGGAGCGCAACGCCGCAATCGATCTCGCCGCACGCTCGCTGAAACAGGCGCGCGTTTTGTGACGGAGCTCGTAGACTCCGACGAACAGGAGTGGTGGTCATGCTATTCATGATGAGCCTTGCATTCCTCATTCTCGCGCTCGGCATCTTTTCCGCGGCGCTGCCGTTCGTTGCCTTTAAGCGGCGGAAGCGCTTGACCCGCTAGCGCCGGGACCTGCGAAGCACGTAGCACGTAGCACGAGTGGCACGTCAGCACGTAGCACGTCCGCAGCACGAGTAGCACGGAGCACGTAGCACGAGCGGCACGTGCGCACGTAAGCACGCAGCACCGAAGCACGTGAGCACACAGCACCTAGCACGTAGCACGTGGCGGGAGTATCATCCCCCGTGCCTCTGCCGCATATCGTGCGCCGACGATCGCCGCTTCACGGCTACGGTGTCTTCGCCGCCGAACCCATCAACAAGAACACCCGGATCATCGACTACGCCGGCGAGCTGATTCCGAACCGGCGCAGCGGCGCGCGTGAAGCGCGATACCTGCGTGAGGGCTGCATCTGGGTCTTCCGCGTGAACCGGGCGTGCAGCCGGGACGCGGCGGTCGGCGGCAATGTCGCGCGCTTCATCAACCACTCGTGCACGCCCAACTGCTGGTGGGAAGTCGTCGGTCACACGATCTGGATCCGGGCGTCGCGGCGGATCGAGATCGGGGACGAGCTGACCTACGATTATCAGACCGTGGGGGATCACACCATCCCGTGCCGCTGCCGGCCCGGGTGCGAGACCTGGCTCTAGCGATGCGCATGGGCTGCTCGCCGTTCCGCCTGAGCACTCTCGTGCTCATCGCCGTCACGACCGCCGCGGCGGGCCAGCGCGACGTTCCGGGCGCGCTGCCGGAGCCTGCGGCCGACCACGAGGCGGAAGTCACGTTCGTACGGCTGCGGTGGAGATCCGATTTCGGCGGGTTTCGCGGCGGCGGCGCGGCCTGGAACCACGATACGCCCCGCGCCGAGCAGCACCTCTCGCTCATCGTCAACGAGCTCACGCTGATCGACATGCGGAGCACCGGCCTCATCCTCACGCTCGACGATCCCGAACTGTGCAAGTATCCGATCGCCTACATGTGGGAGCCGGGATTCTGGAATCTCACCGACCGTGAGGCGGTGGCGTTTCGGGCCTACCTGTTGAAGGGGGGCTTTGCGGTGTTCGAGGACTTCGACGGCGACCAGCAGTGGGCGACCTTCGAAGCGCAGATGCGGCGCGTGCTGCCCGACGGCCGCCTGGTCAGGATCGATCAGGCGCATCCGATCTTCGATTCCTTCTTCCGCATCAAGAACATCGAGAGCATTCTGCACCCGATGTATGGCCTGCGGCCGAGCTATTACGGCATCTTCGAGGACAACGATCCGGCCAGACGCTTGCTCGTCGTCGCCAACTTCGACAACGATGTGCCGGAATACTGGGAGTGGTCCGGCCGTGGCCTGTTTCCCTTCGACACCTCGAACGAGGCGTACAAGCTCGGGGTCAACTACATGGTCTACGGCTTGACGCATTGAGTGGATGTCAGTGCACCCGCCGCCGGCCTCGGTCATGATGCAGAACGTGCGCCGGCGTTGCCAGGATCGACAGACGTGAGAATCACCATCGACATGCAGCCGTTCGCCACGCTGGTGGCCGCGGCCGACGTGTTTCCGCTGCGCGTCCGGTATCGAGAGGAGATCAACGGCCAGATCGTGCACGACTCGATTCACCGGCGCGCCGGCTGGACCGAAACCTACCTGCTGACGCTCGGCGGCGCGACCGCCGGTTTCGGGTCGATCGCCATCGGCGGTCCGTGGAAGGACAAGCCGACCGTCTTCGAGCTCTACGTTCTGCCCGCGCACCGGGCGCGGGCGTTCGATCTGTTCGAGGCGCTGCTCACGACCAGCCACGCGCAGTTCATGGAGATTCAATCCAACGACCCGCTGCTCGCGGTGATGCTCCATACCTACGCGAAAAACATCTGGACCGAGAAGATCGTGTTCCGCGACGGGTTCACCACGACGCTTCCCGCCGCCGACGCCGTCCTCGAGCAGATCACGCCGGACGCCGAGACGCGGCAGTGCATCGAGGAGCGGCAAGGCGGCACCGAATGGCAATTGCATGTCAGTCGGGCCGATGCGACGGCGGCCGCAAAGGGCGGCCTCATGTTCCACTACAATCCGCCCTACTCTGACGTCTACATGGAAGTGGCGGAGCCGTTCCGGCGGCGGGGTTTCGGCTCGTACATCGTTCAGGAGCTGAAGCGGGTCGCCTACGAGCTCGGCACCATACCGTGTGCCCGCTGCAGCCCCGACAACGTCGCATCGCGGAAGACGCTCCAGAAGGCGGGCTTCGTGCCTTGCGCCCTGATTCTGAACGGCACGATCGCCTTTCCGGCTGATCCGGGCGGCACCAAACCCGGGGGCGGCGCGTGATCGAGCCGCGTCCGGTCGTTCTCGAAGGGCACGGCGTTCGTCTCGAGCCGCTGACTTCAGATCATCACGACGCGCTTCGGGCAGCGGCCGGCGATGGCAGGCTGTGGGAGCTCTGGTTCACATCGGTTCCCGAACCCGGCGCGACGCAGGAGTACATCGACCAGGCGCTCGCCGGACAGCGTGACGGTCACATGCTGCCCTGGGCCGTCCGCGAGCTCACGACCGGCACCATCGTCGGCAGCACCCGCTATCACGACATCGTCGCCAGAATCGATCGCGTCGAAATCGGGTACACGTTCTATGCCGCGAGCTGGCAGCGCAGCCACGTCAATACCGCGTGCAAGCTGCTGCTGCTCGGGCACGCGTTCGACGCGCTCGGCTGCCGCGTGGTCGGTCTTCGAACCGACAACTTCAATTTCGCGTCGCAGCGCGCGATCGAGGCGCTCGGCGCCAGACGTGACGGTGTGCTGCGGCATCACGCGGCCCGCCGCGACGGGACCGTCCGGGACACCGTCGCGTACAGCATTCTCGCGAGCGAGTGGCGGGACGTGCGGCGGCATTTGGAACTGCGGCTCGCACGCCATGGCGCTCGATGACGGTCGTCGGTTCAAAGGTTCAGGGGTTCAAAGGTTCAGGGGTTCAGGTTCAACGGTTCGAGGGTTCGAAGCCGGCATGACGATTCGCCCCGAAGTCTCCGCGGACAAGTCATCGATCCACGATCTCAACGTGAAGGCCTTCGAGGGTCCGACTGAAGCCGATCTCGTCGATGTGCTTCGCGATCGCGCGACGCCCTTTATCTCGCTGGTCGCGGAGGAGGAAGGCACGGTCGTCGGCCATATCTGTTTCACGCCGGTCGTGCTCGAAAGCGATCCTGCCTGCCGCGCGGTGGGCCTGGCGCCGATGGCGGTTCGACCCGGGTGGCAAAGGCGTGGCATCGGCACGGAACTGGTCAGGCGCGGGCTCGAGGAGTGCAAACGCCAGGGGCAGGACTTCGTCGTCGTGGTCGGCCATTCGCACTACTACCCGCGATTCGGCTTCGAGCAGGGCGTCGCGAAGGGACTCAAATGCGAGTTTCCCGTGCCCGACGACGTGTTCATGGTGCTGGAGCTGCGGCCAGGGTCTCTCGTTGGCAGGGAAGGGCTCGTCCGCTACCATCCGGCCTTCAGCGAGTAAGCGCGAAGTTAGAACCGGCCCCCGGCCATGATCGAGAATCCGCGATTCTTGATCTTCACGCCGTCGGTGGTGTCGGTGTCCACGCTCGTCAGGCCCCGTAAGTAACGCCCGTCGATCACGAAACGGCGGCCGATGTTGACGCCGGCGCCGATGACGAAGCCGAGCTCGAATCGCTCGATTTCATTGCTCATGTCTACCTTCTGACCGTACTTGACGCCGATGCTGTCGGATGTGGCCAGCTGCCTCTTTGCGCTCAGCCGCACGCCCGCCGACGGACCCGCAAACGCATGAATCGAGCCGGAACCGAACGTCGGGCCGGTGATTCTCACGAGGGCGGGGATGTCGAAGTACTGCAGCAGGATCGTGCTGGTGAGATCCAGCTCCGGGTCGTAGGCTTGGGCGCCTTTCGAGGTGAACATCGCCTCGACCTGAAGGGCCAGGCGGGACGTCATCGGGAAGACGGCAAAGCCGCCGCCATCGGCGCTGACGCGCGGATCGTAGTCGCCGCCCTCATCGGGGTCGAATGACACCGACGAGAAGCTCGGTCCGATTTTGGCGCCGAACTCGCGCTCCTGCGCCTCTGCGACTGACAGGCCAACCGTAAGTAGGACGCCCGCAAGCAGGAAAAACCGCATCTGTGCCCTCGTTGCCGCTCACCACCCTCCGGAGGGATGCCGAGCCGGTATCGGGGCGCTGGCGGAGGTATCATCTCTCGCATTCACTCCAGGAGGAAGGGCCTGCGATGGAGGCCCCAAGTGCTCGGCGATCTGCGCCGATGACGCCGTCGAGTGCCCGCGCTGTGGAGTGGTCATCGCGAAAGCGTGGTGGGCACTCGGAAATTGAGACAATCAGCACGATGAGTGTGATGCGATGACGGTCGACGAATTCGTTCAGGCCAAAGTGTTCCCGCAGCATCGCGGCATCGTGAAGACGCTGCGGCAGCTGATGCGTCAACATGCGCCCGGGACGACCGAGCTCATCACCTACGGCATCCTGGGCTTCAGGCGCGAGCGCATGATCGCGGTCATCAATCCGACGAAGAAGGGGATTACCTTCGCGTTTTCCCGTGGCGCCTCCTTCGAGGACAAGTACGGGCTGCTCGAAGGCGTGGGCAAGGTGTCGAAGAACGTGCGGATGAGCGAGCTCGAGGATGTCAACAAGACCGCCCTGCGTTACTACATCAAGCAGGCGGTGGCGCTCGACGCGCGGCGCTGAGGCCGACCTGCCGCCCCGCCGCATGTGATCGCCTATGGCGGCGCGGCACTCGTCCTGGGGTTGCTCGTGGGGCTGGTGCTCCGGACGACGGCGGTCGTCGTTTTGAAGTTGACTTGAGCGTCGCCCCCCGAACCTTTGAACTTTTTGAGACCGAGAGATGACTTCCGTAAAAACGCTGACAACGAGTGAAGAGTCCCGAGCCGTCGATACCGTGGTGTTGGCCTTCGCCGCTGATCCCGTCGCGCGCTGGTCGTGGCCCGATTCGCATGTCTATCTCTCCAGCATGCCGGCCTTGACCAGGGCGTTCGGGGGGCGGGCGTTCGCGAGCGGGGGGGCGTATGCCACCGACGATTTCTCCGGGGCGGCACTGTGGCTGCCGCCGGGCGTTTCGCCGGACGAAGAGGCGCTGGACGCGATCATCGACCGGACGGTCGCGCCCGCGACACGCGCCGATGTGAACAGGATGTTCGAGCAGATGGCCAGCTATCATCCGAAGGAACCGCACTGGTATCTGCCGCTCATTGGCGTCGATCCGGCGCATCAAGGCAAGGGGCACGGCGGCGCGCTGATGGCCTATGCGCTGCAGCGGTGCGATCGGGATCACCTGGCGGCCTACCTCGAATCGACCAATCCGCGGAACATCACGCTGTATCAGCGGCATGGCTTCGAGGCCCTCGGAACGATTCAGGTGGGATCGTCGCCGCCGCTCACGCCGATGCTGCGGAAGGCACGGTGAGTGGAGCAGAAGGACCAGAGTCAGGAGGCGCTCTTCGATGTCGAGTGATGCACAGCGAGTGATGGATGCGGCGGTGAGGATCGCCGATGCGATTGGGAAGCGGGATGTCGGTGCGCTCGGGCGCGAGCTTGCTCCGGGGTTTCTCATGCGCACGCCAGGCGGAGACACCCGCGCTGCCGCGGCGTTCCTCGACGCCATCAGCCAGATACCCGGCGAGATCGTGTTCGTGAAGCTCGTGGCGCTGAACGTCGACGTCAGCGGCGACGGCGCCCTGGCGACCGGCATGCAGCACGCGCAGGTGCGAATGGACGGACAGACGATCGACGACAAGCGCCCGTTCGTGGACTGGTTCGTGAAGCACGAGGGGGAATGGCGTCTGCGCCTCGCGGTCGACCTTCCGGCCGCGGCGGAGGAAGCGGCTGGAGCGCGCGCCTGCCTGACGCCCATGACCGTCTTGGGCGTTGCGATCTGGAGATTGCCGGCCGATGCCGGCAGCGCGACTCTCCGCGTTCGGCCGAGGCGCCGATCGGCGAGCGTGAATTGGAATCCTCACGAATCGCGGATCAACGCGGATCTTCAGCGGTCGTGCACGCCGGCCTTGCAGGCCGGCATCCCGAGGTGAGGATCAGAGAGAAATCACAAGCCGCTGTTTGTCGGTGGTCGGCTTGTGATTTCTCTCTGATCCTCACCTCGGGCCGCGCGGAGCGCGGGCACGCCCGCGCGCGACGCCGCGGATCGGAACGCTCGCCCGATGTCAGGAATCCGCGGTACATCCGCGAAAATCTGCGACTCGTGAGTTCAACGCAGGAGGCTACGAGTCAGCTGATAATTCCAATTCGAATCCAAATGAGAGCCAGCGTTTACACAGCCGGCAAGGCTCGTCGTCACGCTCCTGGTCGTCTGCTGCTGGGTTCTGTTCTTCTTCTCTCACTTTCAGGCGATGCAACCGTGGGGCAGCGTCTGGTTCTTCCAGAGCGGAACCGGCCTGGCCACGTTCATCTGTATGCCCCTGGCGTTCCTGGCGCCTGTCGGGTTTCTTGCCGCCGGGTTGTGGAGGCGCCGCTGGGTCGATGTCGCGTTGGCTGTGCTGCTGACTCTCACCAATTGGGTCTCACTCAACGCTATCTCGGAAGTGGTGTGGACATTCCGCCGCCCCGCGGTCGAACGATGTGTGGAAGGGGCGCGCCCGCTGGTCGAACGCGATCAGGAAGGTAGAGAGCGAACAGGGACGCGGCCAGCGACGCTCGAGGAGCTGATACCGCGCTATCTCGCGGACATACCGAACACGGGACTGGGCGCATTTCCGGTGTTCGAATACACGACCGAGGACACGCATGGAGATGGTGAGCCCTGGTCGCTCCGCGTGCCGACATCACTGGGCATCGGTGAACTGGGACATGCTGCTGTATCTTCCGAGCCAGCGCTACCCGCAGGACGGTTACGGCGGAAGGCTCGAGCGCGTGGGCGATTGGGCGGTACGTGCATGAATGAGACGACGCGAGTCGACGGCCGACTTTGAGGCGCGTCGGCAGCGGAAGCTGAAATGGAGGCGAGCGTGGGCTGGGAATTCTACGAATTGCGGATCAACGCGGATCTCCAGCGGTCGTGCACGCCGGCCTTGCAGGCCGGCATCCCGACGAGAGGATCCGAGAGAAATCACAAGCCGGTGTTAGTCGGCGGTCGGCTTGTGATTTCTCTCGGATCCTCACGTCGGGCCGCGCGGAGCGCGGGCACGCCCGCGCGCGACGCCGCGGATCTGAACGCTCGCCGATGTCAGAATCCGCGGATACATCCGCGAAAATCCGCGATTCGTTAGTTAACGTGGCGACAGGTGCGAGTCAGCTCATAATTCCAATTTGAATGCGAACGAGTGCACGGCGTCAGTCCCTGCCACTGCAGTGACTTCGAGCGAATCCGCGTAGAGCCATGCCACACACGCCGCGCCTCGAAATCGAGTACCTGCACCCAGTGCCGCTGGCTGCTGCGCGCCGCGTGGGTCGCGCAGGAGCTGCTCACGACATTCCAGGCCGAGCTCGGCGAAGTGGCGTTGATTCCGGGAACCGGTGGCGTCTTCGACGTGCGCCTCGACGACCGGCTGATCTGGTCGCGAAAGAGCGAAGGGCGCTTCGCGGAAATCAAGGAGCTCAAGCAGCGCGTCCGCGATATCGTGGCGCCCGAGCGCACCTTGGGTCATTCCGACACCTGACGTGCGACGCTGTCGCGACCGAGGTCACGCGCGATGTTGTTCATGGTGATCGAATACTTCCAGCCGGGCCGGGCCGCCGAGGTCTATCGGCGGTTCCGCGATCGCGGTCGCATGGCGCCGCCGGACGTCCGCTACGTCTCGAGCTGGGTCGATCTCGAGTTCCGGCGCTGTTTCCAGGTCATGGAAGCGGACAGTGCCTCGTCGCTTCAGGAGTGGACGCGCCACTGGGAAGACCTCGTCTCGTTCGAGATCGTTCCCGTGCGGACGTCAGCTGAAGCCGCGGCGGCCATCGAGCCGGAATTGTGAGCGCGTCTGTCTCGTCATCCTACGCCGTAGCTCAACCGTAAGAAGCCGCTGAGTTGAAGTCCCTTCCCGCTTGGCTCGATAGGCGGAAGAGGAGGCTTTACCCGTGTACGCGAACCCTTTGCACCATGCTCGAGTGATGGGCGGAATCCGGTTGAGCGAAGTTGCCGCCCGGACCTGCCTGAGTCCTCGAATCGTCCGGCTCATCGATAGCGGGGAATTCGATCGGTTGCCCGGAGGGCTCTACGCCCGCTCGTACGTCCGCGCGTTTGCCGACGTGGTCGGCCTGAACCCGGAATCCGCGGTCCGCGAACTGTCGGAGCGTCTTCCGCCGGATGAGGACCCGATGCCGGCTTTGCGAGAAAGCGCGCGCGGCTATCTGTCGCCGTGGGTCGCCGAGATTTCGAAATGGAACGAGCGCGCGAAAGCCTCGCTCGCCGCCCGGTTGACGCGGCCTTCATCGCAGCCCCACCCGAGCCACCAGTCGAAGCGATTTGCCGCGGCTGGCGTGGATGTCGGCATCCTGCTCGTGTTCTACGTCGGCCTGCTGTGGCTGACGGCCTGGATCGCCGGGGTCGATCTTCGGACCGCTCTCGAGGTCGGCGGCGTCGAAGTCGCGGCATTGTGGACGATCGTCGTGCTCCTGTACTTCGTGATCCTCGGTCGCCTCGGCGGCATGACCGCCGGGTCGCTGGTGTGCAAGGAGGCGAACCGAAGGTAGGCGGCGCGACAATCTCTCGTAGCGTTCGACCGCAGGAGAAGGAATGCCGGGTAGCCGGAGCCTTGGCGAAGGAGGAAGCCGGAAGCCTTTTTAGCCCCCGCAGAAGCACGAGCACGTGAGCACCCAGCACGTTGCACGCAGCACGTGGCTTGACACTCCCCTCCCGTCATCGCACGATCGTCCTGCTGCCTGACGTGGCGTGCCAGCGCCTGATGACGGGAAGCAGGTGGCCAATGGGTTTCATTCGCGCGCTGCCGGGTCTGGTGCTCGTGCTGCTGCTCCAGGCGTGCAGCGATCCGCTCGCCACGCTCGGCCCTACGCCACCAGGCGAGGGCATCACAATCTACATCCACGCCAGCTTCATCGGCTCGTCGCAGGCGCTCAACGTGGACGTCAGCGACCTCGAGAAAGTGGAAGGTCCCTGTACGCACTTTGGCGAAGGAGAGGAGCCGACCTGGAGCGACTGCATCTCGTCGATCCGCGTCGAGGAGGGGTGGTCGGCGACGCTCTATCGCGATGACGACTTCAAGGGGGAGAGCGTGACGATCACCCAGAGCGCGGTGGATCTCCGCGAGCTGCGCGGGCCGTGCGACGGCAGCTTCAACGACTGCGTGTCGTCGATCAGGGTAAGACGGCCTTGATGTAGCAAGTGGCAAGTAAGAAGGACAACGGAAGTACAACGGAACGAAGTGGCGTTGGTCCTCGGACGTTCGGTTGTACTTCCGTTGTACTTGTGCCTTGTAACTTGACTAAGTACAACCTGCGCGATGAGGCTGAACGGTCACTGAGATCGTGATCGTTCTCTCGTCCGACGGATTCCGCACGACGATTCGCGTCCGCGCGCCGTGGGGCTGCAGTGCGTTGCCGAACTGCTGGACCCCAGCGGGCCGAGCGGTCAACGTCGATTCATAGAACGTCTGGCAGCTATCCCCGGCGGCCGGCAGGCAATTCGGGTCGATCTGGCGCAGATGGATCGGAGCATCGACCTGCTCGATCCTGAAGGTCAAATCGATCTGTGTCGTGGACGATGGCGTGTCGGCATCGATGAAGCGGAATTCTCCCGGCCCGAGACTGGTCGTGAAGGTGGCCGAAGGCGCTGTCGGACCGGCCGTCGTCGGGCAGCACGCCGCAGCCAGCAGCGCCGCCGCGCATGCGAGCCCGCCAGTCGCGATCCTGCGTATGTCGAACAGGCTGGTCATGGTTGTGTCTTTTCGAATGTCCTCCTCTTCCGTGTCAGGCGCGAACGGGCGGCAGATCGGCTCACCTCGCCCGGGTTCCAGGGCAGGCTGCTAAGCTACAGGTGTGGACCAAGGGGCAGGGCGCCACACGTGAGGACCGATCATGAGGACAGTTGCCGACATGCTGAGACGTACGCCACCCGACCGAACCGAAGCAGCCGAGTATTACTTCACATACATCAACCAGGTCGACCGTGACGTCGACGTGTGCCGCATTCTGGAGGATCAGCTCGAGCAGACGGTCGCCGCGATGCGCGCCATCCCGGACGAACGATCGCTCCACCGCTACGCGCCGGACAAATGGAGCATCCGCGAGGTCCTGAACCACCTGAGCGACACGGAACGGGTGTTCGCGTTCCGGGCGTTCTGGTTCGCGCACGGCTTCGACAGCCCGCTCCCGAGCTTCGATCAGGACATCGCCGTGACGACCTCTGCCGCGGACGAACGGTCATGGGCGAGCCACATCGACGAATTTCGCGCCGTGCGGGGCGCGACGCTGACCTTGTTCCAGAACCTTCCCGACGATGCGTGGCCGCGACGCGGGATCGCGAGCGGAAACACGGTGTCGGTTCGCGCGCTCGCCTACATTTCGGCCGGCCACGTGACGCATCACCTCAGAATCCTGCGGGATCTCTATCTGTAGAATGGGTGCTCAAAAACGCACCAGCAAAAACTTCCAACTCCCAACCTCCAATTCCCAAGACGCTCAAGGCCGATCGACCGAGAGATTTTTGGGAGTTGCCCGCCGCCGCTCGTCGGTGCAATCGCGGTCGACGAGCTCCGGCGAGGCCGAGCCGTAGCGCGCGGGCAATCGGTGCGCGCGGAGGCGGGGAGATTGGAAGTTGACCCATTCATTGGATCCTCGAGCCCGAATGTTCACCCTCGATGACATCGTGCCGTGGGGGCGCTCGTTCGACGAATACCGGCGGATGTTTGCGCTGACAGACGCGGAGCTCGCGCTCGCCATCGTCGGCTGCGCCGACGGCCCGGCGAGCTTCAATGCCGAGGCGACGCGCCGCGGCGCACGCGTGGTGTCATGCGATCCGATTTATCGATGGGAGACGGCGCAGGTGGCGGATCGCATCGCCGCAACCTATGACCAGGTTCTCGAGCAGACCAGGCGCAATGCCGCGGACTTCGTGTGGACGGCGATCCCGTCGGTCGAGGAGCTGGGCCGGATCCGGATGGACGCGATGCGGGTGTTCCTGGACGACTACGACGCCGGCAAGCGGGACGGCCGCTATGTCGAGGCCGCGCTGCCGGCGCTTCCGTTTCCGGACGCCGTGTTCGATCTCGCGTTGTGCTCGCATTTGCTTTTCCTCTACACGCAGCACCTGGACGAGGCGTTCCACCTGGCCGCGCTCTGCGAGATGTGCCGCGTGGCCGCCGAGGTCCGAGTGTTCCCCCTGATCGCGCTCGGCGGGCAGCGGTCGGCTCACGTGGATCCCTGCGTCGCGGGGTTGCGCGCTGCCGGTTATGAGGTCTCGATCGATCGCGTGGCGTACGAGTTTCAGCGCGGGGGCGATCAGATGCTGCGTGTCCGGAGATGAGGGCGGGAGGACGGTTCAGGTTCACAGGGAGGACGGGAGGACGGGAGGTCTACAACTTATTTGATCCTCCCTTACTCCCTGTAGACCTGCCGATTGGACTCCCGTAACTCCGTCAACTAGACTCCTTCCACTCCTTCTCGATCAGAGAGCCGTGCCAAAGAAAGCGCTGAAATCATCACGGCGTTCGACCATCCGCAAGGCGGCGAGCAAAAGGGCGCCTCGTCTCCAGGCTCAGGGCAGGCCCCTTCGACAAGCTCAGGGCAGGCCCCTTCGACGAGCTCAGGGCAGGCCCCTTCGACAAGCTCAGGGCAGGCGGGCCGCGTCGGGACGCGTGCATCTCTACGTCGGCATCAGCCTCGACGGCTACATCGCCGCCCCGGATGGCGGCGTCGACTGGCTGAAACCGTACGGGGACGCGGGGGCGGGATTCGCACCCTTCATCAAGACCATCGGATCGATCGTCATGGGACGCGTAACCTACGATCACGCGGTCGCCCGAGGCGGCTATGCGAGCTTCGGCAAAATTCCCACTTACGTGGTCACCCACCGGCCGTTCGAGTCTCGATCGTCGCTCGTGATTCCGTTCACAGGCGCGCTGCACGATCTCGTGGCCGAGATCCGGGAGCGGTATCCTGATGACATCTGGCTGATGGGCGGCGGCGGAGTCACCCGGTCGTTCCAGGATGCCGATCTGATCGATATCTGGTCCGTGGCGTTCGTGCCGACGCTGATTGGCGCCGGATTACCGATGTTTCCGTCGCGCAGCTATCTCGAGCAGCGGCTGCGACTGGCGCGCACGCACGTGTACCCGAGCGGTGTCGTCGAACTGCGTTACGAACGGTTTGCGGAGGGTTGATGGCAGACGATTACGGCAGCCCGGCACCGGGAAACGGCGCGCTCACGTGCGGCCGGCAGCCGCTCGTCGAGGCGATCACGAAGTTCCTCGCGCACGGGCATGCGCCGGGGATGCCGGAGATCCGCGCGGCGCTCGAGCGCGCGATCGATGAAGCCGGGCCGGCCGCAATCGATGGTCTGGCAAGACGGCTCGCCGCCGCGGGAAGCGACTGGAGCTACTATCCGAGCGATCCGCTGGCGCGGCGGATCCATCACGTGCTCGCCAGGCAGGTCCTGCAGCACGAGCCCGTCGTGATCGGCGCGGAGCATCTCGATGAGCTGAGCGACCGGCCCGTAGCGATCTACGCGAATCATCTGTCGTACTCCGACGCGAATGCCGTCGAGGTGCTGCTGCAGCGGGCGGGGCAGGGACGGATCGCGGACCGCCTCACGGTCATTGCCGGACCCAAGGTCTACTCGAACGTCAGGCGGCGGTTCTCGAGCCTCTGCTTCGGCACGATCAAGACGCCCCAGAACAGCGCCCGCTCGTCCGAGGAGGCGGTGATGACGTCGCGCGCCGTGGCGCAGGTGGCGCAACGGACGATTCGCATCGCGCAGGAACGGCTTCGGCTTGGCGAGGCGCTGCTGATCTTCGCCGAAGGCACGCGTAGCCGGACCGGCGGCATGCAGCAGCTGCTCTCGGGCGCCGCCCGGTATCTCGAATCGCAGGATGCGTGGGTCGTGCCGATGGGGATCACCGGCACCGAACGGTTGTTCCCGATCAGCGAGGACGGATTGAATCCCGTGCCGATCACCCTTCGCATCGGCCGCGCCATCCCGGCGCGCGACCTCGAGCAGCGCGCCAGCGGGGACCGCCGCGTGATGATGGACGAGATTGGCTCCGCGATCGGGGTGCTGTTGCCGGAGGCGTACAGGGGTGTGTACCGCCGCGCTGACGACTTCCGCGGCGGCGGCGGCTGAGCGCGGCGCGGATCACGTGCCACGTGCTGCGCGCTGGGTGCGCACGTGCTTTTCGTGCTACGTCCGACGTGCGACGTGCGACGGGACGTGCTGTGTGCACACGTGCTTTTTCGTGCTTCGTCCGACGTGCGACGGGACGTGCTGTGTGCGCACGTGCTTTTTCGTGCTTCGTCCGACGTGACGTGCGGGCCACGTGGCTACGACGTCAGCACGTCGCACGTAGCACGAACAGCACGTTGGCACGTAGCACGCAGCACGACGAGCACGTTCGCACGTAGCACGTAGGACGAACTGCACGTTTGCACGTAGCATGTAGGACGTAGCACGAAGAAGCACGTGCGCACCCAGCAACGTGGCACGTTGCACGGAGAGAGAGCCCATGATCCCCCCCTACCGTCTTGCCATTGCCGTCGTCGTCGCGAGCGCGCTGACGACCTCGTCGCAGGGCCGGCAGCTGCTCCCCTCCAGCGCCCATTGCCGTCACGACAGCGGGGAACTGCAGCCGGACCGCGTGCGGCGTGAAGCGGCGCTCGCGCTGGCCAGGGCGATCAACGCCGCCGAGGGCATGCTGGCGGAGCGTACCCGCACGTATCATCCGCTTGCCGCCCTGCGCGACCTGCCGGTCGTCCCGGCGGGCTTCGAGCTGAAGTTCTATTCGGACCAGGCGGGCTACATGTTCGCGCTGAAGGATACGCTCGACAGCTGCCGATACGCCGTGTTCTCGGACCAGTCGGGTCTGCTCTACGAGAAAGCCGCGCGGTCGGCGCCGGAAGTGGCGACGGATTAGTCAACGACAGTTCGAGGCCGGACTGCCGTGAAGCCTGCAGCGTCTGACGGAGGATGAGTCTCCTGTTGAGTCAGGATGCCCGGTTACGACTGCTCGCGGCGCTGCTTCGTCTCGCGGGCGTGATCACCGTGACGGCGTTTCTCGCGATGCTGCTGCCGGTGGACTGGATGGCGGCGACCCACCGGTGGCTGGGCCTCGGGGAGTTTCCGCGAATGCCGGTCGTCGAGTACCTGGCCCGCTCGATTGCCGCGCTCTACGGATTCCACGGCGTGCTCCTGCTGATCATCGCGCGCGATCCGCGGCGCTACCGGGCGATCGTCTGGTACGTGGCGGTCATGAACGTGCTGTTCGGGTTGATGATCCTCGCGATCGACGTCGCGGCGGGCATGCCGGGCTACTGGAGCGCCGCGGAAGGGCCGCCGATCGTCGCGTTCGGCGTCGTGGTCGCCGCGCTCAACCAATCGCTGTCGACGGACCGATGATGTCGTGTCCGTGTGGAGGCCGAACCCCATGATCGCTCGAGCCGTGGTTTCCGCGATTCTCGCGTCACTCGCGCTGGCGTACGTGCCGGCGGCCGACACGCACGTGTCGTACCCCGCCGGGCCAGGCCCCGGTCAGGGGAAGCACGTCGTGTTCCTGGCCGGCGATGAGGAGTATCGAAGCGAAGAGGCGCTGCCGATGCTGGCCAAGATCCTGAGCCAGCGGCATGGCTTCAAGTGCACGGTGCTGTTCTCGGTCGACCCGGATGGCACGATCAATCCGAAGAACGGCAAGTCGCTGTCGAACCCGGCGGCACTCGACACAGCGGACGCCATTGTCATGTCGCTGCGGTTCCGCGCGTGGCCCGACGAAGACATGGCCCGCTTCGACAAGCTCCTGCAGTCCGGCAAGCCGATCGTGGCGCTGCGCACGAGCACGCACGCATTCAGCGGATTGCCCAAGGACGGCCCGTGGGCGTCGTGGAACTACAACAGCCAGGGGGGCTTCGGGAAGCGGGTGCTGGGAGAGACCTGGGTCACGCACTGGGGCAAACACAAGGTCGAGGCTACGCGAGGTGTCCTCGAGCCGTCCGCGCGCGACAATCCGCTCTTGCGCGGCATTACCGATCTCTTCGGCGACACTGACGTCTATGAAGCATATCCGCCGGCCGACGCGACCATCCTGGCCCGCGGGATCGTGCTGCAGACGCTGTCGCCCGATTCGCCGCCTGCGGCCTACCGCAAGACCCGCGCGAGCGACAAGCAGGAACAGGACGTCAATGATCCACCGATGCCGGTGGTCTGGATTCGCCTTCACAAGAGCGACAGCGGCACGATCACTCGCATTCTGACGACGACGATGGGGTCGGCGACGGACCTGGAGAACGAAGGCCTGCGCCGTCTCGTGGTGAATGGCGTGTATTGGGGCCTGGGCCTCGACGTGCCGGCCCGCGCCGACGTGAGCTACGTCGACGAGTACGTGCCGTCGTTCTATGGCTTCGAGGGCTTCCGCAAGGGCCTGCGCGCGTCCGACTTCGAGCTCGGGAAGAAAGTGCCAGGGGAGCCGTTGGCGAGGCCGGTGAAGTGAGGCAGGTGTTTCACGTCCTACGTTCTACGTGCAGTGTGCTCACGTGCTTTTCGTGCTACGTGCGACGTGCTGCGTCCGACGTGCCACGTGCCACGTGCTACTGCGGAACGTGCTTCTCGTGCACGTGCGCAACGTGCTGCTCGTGCTACGTGCGCACGCCGGACCTAGCACGTAGCACGTAGCACGAAAAGCACGTGAGCACACAGCACGTAGAACGTAGGACGTGCGTCACTCCTCTCCAAACAACCCATTCATCTCCGCCCCCGAAACGCCACGCCCGAGAGCGGCGAACGTGCCGTGGCTGGAGATTTCGCGGGCGGCTTGCAGGAAGCCGGTCCACGCGGCGCGGGCCAGCGCGCCGCCGACGCTGATTCGGCGGACGCCGGCTGCGGCGAGGTCCGCTACGGTCGTGAAATCGCTCCACACCAGCACGTTCACCGGTTTGGGCGCGACCGCCCTGACCACCTCGACGATCTCTTCCCTGGTGCGGATACCTGGCGCATACAGGCAGTCGGCGCCTGCGTCCGCGTAGGCCGTGAGCCGGCGGATCGTCTCGGCGAGGTCGGGGCGGCCCGCGATGAATCCTTCGGAGCGGCCGGTCAGCAGCACCGGCGTTCCGCATCTCACGATCCCTTCACGTGCCGCCTGAATCCGTTCGACGGCGAGGGTGAAGTCGAACAGCGGATTCGACGCGTCGCCGGTTGAGTCCTCGATCGAGAGGCCGGCCACGCCGGTGGCGGCCGCAAGCTCGACGTGCGCGCCAACCTCCTTCGGCGCTACCGCGAAGCCGCCTTCGAAATCCCCGTTGATCGGTACCGGGACGCTCTCGGCGATCACGCGGAAGTGGACGAGCGCCTGCGCCAGCGTCACGTGGTTGTCGCGACGGCCCATCGACCAGGCGAAGCCGCTGCTCGTCGTGGCCAGCGCGGGAAAGCCGAGCTGCGCGAGCACCCTCGCGCTGCCGATGTCCCAGGGGTTCGGGATGACGAAGCAGCCGGCCTCGTGAAGGTGGTGGAACGTCGTGTAGCGATCTGGCGTGGGCGACATGCTCATGGCTTCTCCGACACGGCCGTCTACCGGCGCTGGCAGGACGAGCTCTGAGTGTCGCACAAGCGCATGGACGCGCCCTTCTTTTCGCGTCATGATCGCCGGGACGTGACGCCGCTCAACGACCTGAGCTGGTTCTGGATTGCGATCGAGGCGACCGTGCCGCCCGTCGCGGCCGTGCTGCTCGCGATGCCGCTGTGGCGGCGGAATCAGACGATCCTCGGCAGCATTGCCGGGACCGCGGTCATCTTCGGCACGGCGACCGGTCTGATCCTCCGGGAGTACGTGCAGCTCGATCGTCTGACCAAGGAGTGTCTCGATGCGGGCGCCGTGTGCTGGCCCGAGCCGAGCGCCTTCACCCGCTTCGCCATCTACGCCTTCATCGCGCTGATCGAAGTGTTCGCCCTGTTCGCGATCAGCCTCAAGTACGAGGAGCGGATGCGCCGCCGCAACTACTCGCCTGACTGGCAGCGGTGGTGACTGTGCACGCACTCGAGCACCTCGGCTCGAGGCAGGGCGTCGATCGGGCATCGTCCTGGGAGCCTTTGGTTGAAAGGAGTATGGGAGGGAAGGGAGCTATCTTTGCGCCGCGCCGGCCGCCAGGGCTTGACAATGTTCTAATGAACTAGTACAAGTGTTCAAGTGCTGGCTACCGCGGGCGCGTTCTCTCGTTCTATCGTAGAGAGAGGATTTCAGCGCGTTCCGAGCGTGTGCCATGCCCGATGATCTGTACTTCGAAGGTGACCCAGAGCTCGACAGCCGGCGCCGGCATCTCGAGCGAGTGCTCAAAGGCGAGCCACCGCGTAAGAAGTGGCCCTGGGTGCTCGCGCTGCTCGCCGGCGGCGGTGCCTGGGCGATCTGGCGTGCCGGCAAGCCGGCGGAGCCGGAATCTACCGCCACGAAGGGGACGGATCGAACGTCTCGATAACGCTGGAGGTTCCTCATGGATCCGGTCACGCTCATTCTGATTGCGGGATTCATCGGCGGCGCCGCCCTGGCGGCGATCATCTTCCGGCTGCAGCATCCGGAGGGGACCGCGGACCACGTGCGGTTCACGCCCACCGACGTCATCAACGCCGCGCATATCCGGGTCGCCGGCGTCGGCGGCCTGGGTCTCGTCGCGATGGCCACCGCCGTCGCGCTGGCCGTGCCCCGCATCCGGTTGACGCTGGCGATCGGCTGCGCGCTCGGCTTTGGACTGGCGGCCGCGCTCATCTACTACCGGCGCCGCGGCGGCCCGCTCCCATCGAGCGGCCGCAGCGGCGGCGCCAACACAGTGCTCTCGATCGACGCGGTGCCGCCGGCGCTCGGCGCCGAGGACGGGGGCAACCAGGAGCGGTTTTCGACAGTCCCTTCTCCTTTGCTTCCCTAGCGCCACGGCGCTGCACGACGGCACGACGGCACAACGGCACGAAGGATTCGCAGGAAACATTGATCTTCGTGCCGCCGTGCCTTCGTGCCGTCGTGCGGCGCGAAGCGCAAAACGCCCGTCCTCCCGTCTCCCTGTAAATCCAAAAAAGCCTGGAGCTAGTCCTCCCTTCCTCCACAAGTGGCGTGACGATATAATACGTGCCCATATATGGGCATCGATGCGCTGGCGCGCGAGCTCAAACGCGGCAGCACCGAGCTGCTGATCCTCGCGCTGCTCGAAGAATCCGACCATCACGGCTATCAGCTCGCGCGATTGATCGGCGAACGATCGCGCGGCGCGATCAGCTTCCACGTGGCCTCGCTCTATCCGACGCTGTACCGCATGGAAGAGAAGCGGCTCATCGAGGGCCGGTGGGTCGAGAAAGCCGGGCAGCGCCGCCGCCGCTACTATCGTCTCACCCGCGAAGGCAGGAAAACGCTGGCCAGCCAGCGGAACGTGTGGGACTCCTTCTTTCACGCGTTGAACCGCGTGGCCCGGTTCACGGGCGCCTGAACGGTTGCCCGCCATGACCGCTGAACACGATTCGAACGCCCGGCTGGACTGGAACAAGCGCATTCATTCGGCGCTCGGCCGCGGCGCGTCGCCGCCGGACGCCGGCGTAATCGAGGAGCTGGCGCAGCACGCGCGCGCGATGTACGAGAGCGCTCGCGCCGACGGCTGCGATCCAGACGAGGCCGATCGTCTGGTCGACGTCCAGATTGCCATCTGGGCGGGGGACAGCGTCGTGCGGAAGCATCGCGCGTCCCCCGGAGCCGGCACCCACGAGGCCGTCACGGGACGATCATCGTGGGCGGCCGGTCTGTTCAACGATGTCCGCCATGCCTGCCGGCTCTCCCGGCGACAGTCCTCGTTCACGCTGCTGGTCGTCTCGATCATGGCGCTCGGTATCGCGGCGACGACCACGCTCTTCAGCGTCACCTACGGTGTGCTGATGAAGCCGCTGCCCTGGCCGGACTGGGATCGGCTCGTGCTGGTCGAGGAAACGCGGGGCGGGAACCGCCCCCGGTTCAATTCGTTCAGCAACGCCGCGTATCTCGCCTGGAGCGAAGCGACGAGCACGATCGAAGGCCTGGCCGCCTGGGCGCCGCGAACCATGACCCTCAGCGACGGCGGCGAGCCCGAGCGGATTCGCGTGACCGCCGCGACGGCCAGCCTGTTCCGTGTCCTCGATGTCCGTCCGCTGTTCGGATCGCTCTACGAGGAGCCCGATGAGCTGTCGGACGGCGGACAGGTCATCGTGCTGTCCGAGAGGCTCTGGCGCCAGAAGTTCGGCGCGGACCCCGCCGTGCTGGGACGCTTCGTGCGCCTCGACGCGCAGTCGTACCGCGTCATCGGCGTGCTTCCCGATGCGGTTGCCTATCCGGACCGCGAGACGCGTGCCTGGATCCCGTTCCGGGTGCCGGCGGTGACGGGAAACCTGTTGTCGATGTTCAGTGCAATCGCGAAACTGCGGCCAGGGGCCACGCCTGCGCAGGCCGCGGCTGAAGGCACCGCGCGCGGCCGCCACGCCGCCGACACCGGAATGACGACGATGGCGATCTTCGGCAGCAACGGACCGATCGACATCTCCGCCCGGCCGCTGCGCGAGGCGCTCACGTCGCAGGTGCGACGGCCGCTCCTCGTGCTGCTCGTCGCGGTCGGCCTCCTGCTCGTCACCGCCATTGCGAACGTCGCCAGCCTGCAAGTCGCACGCGGGACGACCAGGCGCCGTGAACTGGCGATTCGCGCGGCGCTCGGCGCGGCCGGCGGACGCGTGATGCGTCAGCTGCTGATCGAGAGCCTCATGCTCGGCCTCGCCGGGGGCGCAATCGGCCTCGCCATGTCCGGCGCGCTGCACCGCTACCTGCCGGTTCTCCTCCCGGCGGACTTTCCGCGTCTCGATCATGTGGGCGTCAACGGCGTGGTCGCCTCGGTCGCGCTCGCGATCTCGGTCGCGTCGAGCGTGGTGTTCGGAGTGATCCCCGCGCTGCGGGCGCGGCGGCTGAACCTGGTCGAATCGCTGGGCGAGGATGGCGCGGCGCCGCTCGGCGCCCGCCTGCGATCGCGGACCGGGCAGATGCGCGCGGCGATCATGGCCGGACAGGTGGCGATCGCCTGCATCCTGCTGGTCGGCGCGTCGCTGCTCGGACGCAGCTTCGTCGCCCTGGTGCACGCGGACCGCGGCTACGATCCCTCGGGTCTCCTCACGGGCCGTCTTTCGCTCGCGGCCTACACGCCCGAGCGCCGCCAGGCCATCGTCCAGCACGTCCTCGATCGTCTCGCAGCCGCTCCGGGCGTGATCGATGCCGCCTTCACGTCGGAACTGCCGTTGACGCCCGGCGGCTCGACCAGTGCGTTCAGGATCCCGTCCCGGGCCGGCCCTGGTGAGCTCGGCCAGCTCGTCCCGGTGCAGGCGTCGCCGCGCCTCGTGAGTCCCGGGGCGTTTCGCGCGCTTCGCCTGCGCCTCGTCGCCGGACGAACGCTGGCCGACTCCGATACCGAAACCTCTCAGCCGGTTGTCGTCGTCAACCAGGCCTTTGCCCGCCGGTATCTCGGCGATCAGCCGCTCGGCGCGCAGCTCCCGATGGGTATTGGATACGGAAGGGAGGACGTGCAGGCCACCGTCGTCGGCGTCGTCGACGACGTGCGATATGTCACGACGTCCGTTGCGACGCAGCCTGAAATGTACTGCTCGTACCGCCAGTTCACCGGCCGGCTTCCCGTTCCTGGCGTTACGGTGTTGCTGCGGACCGAGGGCGATCCCGGTGCGCTCGCGCCGTCTCTCCGCATGGCCGCGCGCGAAGCCGATGATCGCCTCGCGCCAGATTCGGTGATGACGATGGAAGATCGGGTGTTGACCAGCCTGGCCCGGCCGCGCCTCTACGCCATTCTGCTCGGCGGTTTCGCGGCGATTGCGCTCGCGATCGCCGGCGTCGGTCTTTTCGCGGTGCTGTCGTACACCGTCGGGCAGCGTTCACGCGAGCTGGCTGTCCGCGCTGCGCTCGGCGCCAGACAAATCGACATCGTCCGTCTGGTTGTGAGTCAGGGGTTGCTGGTGACGATCGGCGGCGTCGCGGCGGGACTTGCCGGTTCGCTCGTTCTGACCCGAGCCATCGGCGCGCTTCTCTACGGCGTGACGCGTTACGATCCGATCACCTACGCAGGTGTCCCGGCGCTGCTGCTGGTGGTCGCGGCAGCGGCGTGCCTCTCTCCCGCCCGCCGCGCCGCGCGGCTCGATCCATTACGAGTGTTGAAAGGAAACTGAGCTCGCGTCGATGTTTCAACAGAGCCTTCGTGCCTTCGCGACGTCGTGCCGTCGTGCGGCGCGAAGCGCAACTCGGATGTTCTGAGCAGTTGGAGGTCGGAATCTCGAAGTTGACCGCTAGGTCCCCGGTCGCCGATCACGACGGTCACAGTCAGCGTCAGTGCAATTGCTCCACCGAGGTGCCGGCGTTCGGAATCGTGTCGACCAGTATGCGCCAGGCTTGCTCGGCCGCGCGCGTGTTGCTGGACAACTCGGCGCCATACCACGCCGCGTCGCGGCCGGGTTGCGGCACGCTGCAGGTCCACATGCGGCGGACCGCCAGCGTCACGCCGAGCATCGGGACCTTGACGGTGAAATGCGGCGGCGGCGGCGCCTTGCGGCTGCGCGGGATCTCGAGCCGCAGCCCCTCGAGGCTGACATCGACGATGTGTGACGGCACGCCTTCGACGATCGCAGCGAACCGGTTGACGGGTTTTCGAACTGAACGCCGTACTGGCCGGGTCTCCATCACCGCCATCGACACAGTGCAGGCGACTTCGGTGCGTTCGAGCGGCCGCGAGAGATAGATTGCGCCTCGGGCGAGAGCCTGGGACTCGAGTGCGACATCCTGATCGCCAACGATGACGATCGGCGTTTTGGCATTCCGGGCCCGGACCAGCGCGATCGGCTGATATTCGCTGCGGAATGCGAATTGGAAATCCGCCATGAAGAGATCGAAGGGGCGGCCCTTGATTTCTTCGGCGACGCGCGTAATCGCCGTCAGACGCACGGGCTCGAATCCCTCGGAGGCGACCCAGTCGGCCAGGGCGTTGATTTCCGCCACGTGGGGAGACGCAATGATGATGCGAGGGCGCGATGCCATATCGGCGGGCGGGCTGCATCCGCCATGCCACGCGAAAAGCTCAGGGAAAACCGCAGATGACGAGATCTGCGCTATCGAATGCGCTTTGGCGGACACGATTTCGTAACGCACGTAATCCCTTATCCCTCATCCCTGATCCTGAATCCATATCCGGATCCCGATCCCGATCCGGATCCGGATCGGGATGAGGATGCCGGATCAGGGATGAAGGATGGGGATTTCACGCTCGCCGGCGAGACTTCTTCGCGGGCTTGTGTCGCTGGCGTTTGACGCTGCGTTTCCTGCCAACGACCGTGGCCGGTGCGGACGCGCCACGCGCCTGGGGCAGCATGTCAGGCGCCCGCGCGCTCAGCACGGCGCGTTGAATCGCGCCCTCGGCTCGCGGGTCGCCATCGAGGAACCGTCCGGTGATCCGGCGGAAAGCATTCGACGTGCGCTCGCCGGCGACGCCGTCCACGCGGACGAAAATGCCCGGAAACGTGTTCAGCCACTGCTGCAGCGCGCGCGCGCGGGCTTCCTCGGCCGGATCGGCTGGCAGCGTCGTGCTGAACCGCACCGGCGGCGGCTGCGTGACATCCGGCGGCGGTTGATCCGCGAACGTGAACTCGCCCATCTCAGCCAGCCGCCGGAGCAGCACGGCGGCGCCGCACTGCTTGGACGTCGCGGTGACCGACCATTTGCCGTCGGCGATGAATTTCCCCGTCGTGTAGTGCTGCGAGAAGGACCAGAGATACGGCGTCAGCACTTCGGGATGCAGACGCCGGTACCCGAAGCCGTTGTACTTCTCCAGCCGGAACAGGGTGCCAGCCAGCGACCAGTCGGTATCGCCGCTCAACCGCTCCAACGTCAGCGCGTCGGTCGCGCTTGCCTCCCACGTGAACGGAGGTTGGCCATGTAGTGGACGTCCCGCGGGCACCTGCACCGTCCGGGCTGACAGCGGGTCGCCGTTGTGGAGGTGACAGTTGAACTTCAACGACGCTTCCATGCAGTGAATCACCGCGATCACGTGCCACGGCACGCCGGTCGCGTCGCTGACCGCCCCATATCGGGCGCGTCCGGACACGAGGCGCGCGGCCAGTCCATCGACCTGCTGCGTCCGAGCCGGGGTGATGATGCAGCTCTTGAACAGCTGCTCGTATTCGTTGCGCAGTTGCGACGTGAGGGTCACGGGTGTGGGCATGAGGGCCTCGCGGCGATGATCCTCGCAGCGTCGGGCCAGCGCGTCAAATCAGCTCGGCAACGGCCTTCGCTAAAACGCAGGCAACCCATCACTCATTCCTTACGTCTGTCGCTCCGGAGGTGCGGACATGTTTAGAGGTGTGACGACTGGTGTGGCGATCGGCGCCGCAATCGCGTTGGCGGCCGCGAGCGTGATCCTGGCGCAGACGGGAAAGCCATCTGGGGCGAAAAGTGTGATGCACGACATCACGGTCAAGGCGGACGCGGTCTATACCGGCACCATCGAAACGGCGATTACGGGCGGCAAGGTGACCGGGAATCTTCACATCACGGCGCCGACCGAGATCGTCGGCACGGTGGCGGGGACATCCAAGGCGGGCGTCATGAGCCTCGACTTTCCGTACGAGATGACACAGCGCAAGTGCACGGGCACCGTGAAGATGACCATCAAGCTGCCGGCCAAGCCCGGACTGGCCACCGGAACCATGGAGGCAGCCGGATGCGGGCGAACCGACGCCAACAAGCTGACCGGTACGGTCGAGATGACTCCGGCCGCCGCGAAAAAGGGTGCGAAGGGATAGCGGTATGCTGAAGCATGCACACCGTAAACCGACGTGAGTTCGGCCGGACGGTAGCCGCCGCGATGACCGCGGGCGGCGCGCAGGTCTCGCCGAAACCCTCTCCAGCCGGCGGTGCGGGATCGTTGACCGACGTGCCGGGCCTCAAGGTCGGGCACTTCACCGACGCTCGCAGACCGACCGGCTGCACCGCCATCCTGTTCGACACCGCGGCGGCCGCCGGCGTGGATTACAACGGGTCCGCACCGGGGGAGTCGCAGGTCGTCATGCTGCAACCCGTCAGCCCGGTCGAGCGGATCCATGCGCTCTTTCTGACCGGCGGCGGCGTCTTCGCCATTCCTGCGGCTGGCGGCGTCCTCCGCTACTTCGAGGATCGCAAGGCGGGCTTCGACTGGGGGAACCCCGGTCTGCGAATTCCGATCGTCGTGACCGCGGTGATCGACGATCTGTCGGTCGGGGATCCACGGATCCGGGTTGATGCCGCGGCGGCCTACAAGGCCTGTGAAGCCGCTTCCGCCGGACCGGTCGCCGAAGGCAACGTCGGCGCCGGCGCCGGCGCCACAGTCGGCAAGATGCACCGAGGCCGGGGGCTGGGTGGAATGAAGGGCGGCCTCGGCACCGCCAGCCTGAAGCTCGGCGACGTCGTCATCGGCGCCCTCGCCGTCGTGAATGCCGCGGGGGATATCCGCGACTGGCGGACCGGCGCCATCGTTGCGGGCGCGCGCCGCGCCGACGGCACGTTCGCGGACAGCGTCGAGGTCATGCGCGGAATCGTGACCGACGCAAAGCCGGCGCTCGAAGACAACGCGCTTCGCAGCACGACGCTCGTCGTGGTGGCGACGAACGTGACGCTGACCAAAACCGCACTGACGAAGGTCGCGATGATGGCCAACTGCGGCGGCGCCAGAGCGATCCGGCCGTATCACACGACCGGGGACGGCGATCAGCTGTTCGCGGTCTCGACCGGCACGATCACGAGGCCGAACATCCCGCTGACCGTCTTCGGCTCGCTGGCCGCTGACGTCGTGGCCGACGCGATCGTGCGAGGCGTTCGCGCTGCGACGAGCGTGGAGGGCTGGCCGGCGGTTGGGCGTTGAGTTGAAGGGTTTTCAGCAGCCCCACACGTAGATGGCCGCCGGCACGAGCAGCCAGAGCAGGCCTTTCGCGAGGAAGAAAAGAAAAGCGATCAGTCCGAGTTTCTTCCCTGAGATCATCAGTGCTTCATCGCAGCTTTGTCCCCAGGGCGGCTGCTGACCGACAACGACCGAGGGGAACCGCGTTGCCGAGAGTATCGCATCTTCCGAGAACCGGGCTGTTGGCGACCGTGCTGCTGGCTCTTCCGCTCCCGATGGGCCTTGGCGCCGCGTCCCAGGATACGCCGGCGCCAACGCGCGCCAGCGTCCTGCGCGGCGAGTACGGGCGGTACCGCGCGAACAACGATCTGCTTTTCTACCACCTGGACATCCGCGTCGATCCGGCGAAGAAGGTCATCGGCGGCAAGAACACGATTCGGTTCAAGATGCTGCAAGACGACGCGCGGATTCAGCTCGACCTCTACGCCAACCTGGCGATCGACAGGATTCTGCTCGGCGCCACGCCGCTTCGCTACGAGCGCGAGCTGAACACGGTCTGGGTCGATTTCCCCGAGACGCTGAAGGCGGGCCGCGAGTACTCGATCGACTTCCACTATTCGGGCACACCCGCCGAGACCGGCAGATTCGGCGGGTTCACCTTCAAGAAGGACCCGGCCGGCCGGGACTGGATCACGACGTCCTGCGAGGGGCCCGGAGCAAGCGTCTGGTGGCCCAACAAGGATCAGTGGCGCGACGAGGTCGAGCAGATGCAGATCAGCGTCGCGATTCCCAACGAACTGGTCGACGTGTCCAACGGCAAGCTGCTGCGGAAGGTCGATCTCGGCGACGGCTACACGCGCTGGGATTGGCTCGTCCAGTATCCAATCAACAACTACAACGTCTCGCTCAACATCGGGAAGTACGTGCATTTCGCCGATCGGTTGGACGACCTGCCGATCGATTTCTACGTCCTGCCCGAGAACCTCGAGCGCGCGAAGCGTCAGTTCGCGCAGGCGAAGCCGATGCTGGCCGTGTACAAGAAGTACTTCGGCGACTACCCGTTCGAGAAGGACGGATACAAGCTCATCGAGGTCCCGTACTCGGGCATGGAGCATCAGAGCGCGGTGACCTATGGCAACCGCTTCGCCAACGGATACCTCGAGCGCGACTGGACCGGTGTCGGCGTCAGCCTCAAATTCGACTTCATCATCATTCACGAGAGCGCGCACGAGTGGTTCGGCAACAGCGTGTCCGCCGCCGACGTCTCCGACATGTGGATCCAGGAAGGCTGGACGACCTATCTCGAAGTCGTCTACGTCGAGGAGATGTTCGGCTACGAGGACGCCGTGAAGTACGTGAACGGCTACAAGCCGAAGGTGACCAACCGTCAGCCGATCATCACCGAGCGTGGTCTCCATCGCAGCCCCGTGACGTCGGACCAGTACTTCAAGGGCGCCCTGTTCATCCACACGCTGCGCAGCGTCATCGACGACGACCGGAAGTGGTGGGCGCTGCTGCGCGACTTCTATCAGCGCTTCAAGTACCAGAACATCATGACCGAGGACGTGGTGCGATTCTTCAACGAGAAGACACGGCTGAACCTGACGCCGGTGTTCGACCAGTACCTGCGGAACGCCAGGATTCCGACGCTGGAGCTGAAGTTCGACGGTGCTCCGGGCACCGTGTCCTATCGCTGGCGCGCCGACGTGCCTGGCTTCGCCATGCCGGTCCGAGTCGGCAGGACGGGCGCCTGGCAGATCATCACGCCGACGACGGAGTGGCAGACGATGCCGACTTCACTGTCCAGTGCGGACTTCGAAGTGGCGACGGATCTGTACTACGTCGATGTCAGCAGGCTCTAACCGATTACTTCAGTCGTCAATGAGCCCGCCGCGGAGAAGAGCCATGAACCAGATCGCCAGAGCCATCGCCGTCGCCACGATCGTTCTGTTGCCCGGCCCTTCGTCCACGGCGATACCCGCACAGTCCCGGTCGTCGTTTCCGGCGCCCGCGCGGTTCACCAGTCCCGACCGCGTGACGAAGCTGCGCTCGGCGTTCGGCGACGTCGATCGGTTGTTCCAGGAGTTCGCCACGGGCGCGAACGTTCCGGGAGCCGCCTGGGGGATCCTGATCGATGGACAACTGGTGCACTCCGGAGCAAGCGGATACCGGGATGTGGCAGCGAAGGCGACGGTGAACCCGGATACCGTCTTCCGCATCGCGTCGATGACCAAGAGCTTCACGGCGATGGCGATCCTGAAGCTGCGCGACGAAGGCAAGCTCTCGCTCGACGATCCGGCGGAGCGCTACATTCCGGAAATGAAGGGCTGGGCGTACGCGTCGGCTGACGCGCCGCGCATCTCGATCCGCCACCTGATGACGCACGGCGCGGGGTTTCCGGAAGACAACCCGTGGGGCGATCAGCAGCTCGGCGCGACCGAGGATCAATTCACCGAGATGCTGCGCGCGGGCGTGCCGTTCTCCAACGCCTCGGGCATCGCTTACGAGTACTCGAACTTCGGGTTCGCGATGCTCGGCCGAATCGTTTCGCACGTGAGCGGCAGGCCGTACCGCGATTACCTCCGGACGGAGATCCTCATGCCGCTCGGCATGAAGTCGACAACGCTCGAGCCGTCATCGGTCGATCGTGCGCGGCTCGCCCTCGGCTATCGCTGGGAAGACGAGCGATGGAAAGACGAGCCGCTGCTGGCCGACGGCGCCTTTGGTGCGATGGGCGGACTGTTGACGTCGATCACCGATCTTGGCCGCTACGTGGGCGCGCTGATGGACGCGTGGCCGCCGCGTGACGCGCCAGAAGCCGGTCCCGTACGGCGATCGTCGCTCCGCGAGATGCAGCAGCTGCAGCGCTACTCGGGCGCCTCCGCCTCACGCGATCCAGCGTCGGCCGCCCTGACGCTCAGCGCCGGCGGCTATGGCTACGGCCTTCGCATCACCCAGACCTGCAGCCTCCGCCACATCGTCGGTCACGGCGGCGGCCTGCCCGGATTCGGATCGCTGATGCAGTGGCTGCCCGAGCACGGCGTCGGCCTGATTGCGGTGGGGAATCTCACCTACACCGGGTGGGGGCGGACATTTTCCGCGGCCTTCGAGGTGCTACAGAAGACCGGCGGCCTCGAACCGCGCGTGCCGCAGCCATCCGCGGCGCTCGTCGAGGCTCGCGACGCAGTGTCCCGGCTGATTACGCGATGGGACGATCAAGCCGCCGACCGGATCGCCGCGGTCAACCTGTATCGCGATCTCTCGAAAGAGCGCCGCCGCGCCGCGATCGTGTCCCTGCGCTCGAGCGTCGGCGCCTGCACCACGCCGCCGACGGACTTCGACGTCGTCGAGAATGCCCTGCGCGGTCAGTGGACCATGAACTGCGAGCGCGGCCGGTTGAGAGTCTCGATCACCCTCGCTCCGACGATGCCGCCGCGGGTCCAGGCGTGGACGGTCAGGGCGGGGGAGGGGGCTCGCTTGGCTTCGGCGTGCTCGCAATAAGTGGGGACTCGGGATTCGGGACTCGGGACTGGGGCGCGTCTCGGCATCGAGGACTAGGGCCGAGCCCCGACTCCCGAGACAAGCCCGAGTCCCCAGTCCCGAGCCCCGATTCCCGATCTCCTGTCACCGTCTATTGGGCAGGCGAGCTCGTCTTCTTTGCTGCAAGCTCGCCTTTCAAGACTTCTATCGCCTTTTCGATCTGAGCGTCCCGGCCCTTCAGAAAATCAGCGGGGGTGTTGTCGACGAACACGTCCGGCGGCACGCCGTAGTTCTCCATGTTCTCGCCGGTGACGGTCCAGACACCGCTGCCGGGCGTCCGAATCGCTGATCCATCCAGCAGCGTGTAGGAACCGGTGCCGATCACCGCGCCCATGGTCGGGACGCCGATGATTTTGCCGAGGCCGAGCGCCTTGAAGCCGGCGGGGAACATCTCGGCATCGGAGGCTGAACGCTCGTTCTGCATCACGACCATCGGACCGTAGAAATTCTGGGCCGCGGCTGCTGGAATCCGGCGTCGCGTCCGACGGTGTACTGATACTGCCGTCCGGCCAGGATGGCGAGCAGCTCCTGATCGATGCCGCCGCCGCCGTTGAAGCGCTGATCGATCACCAGCGCGCGCCTGGTGCGGTTGGCCGCGAGATCGAGCTGGAAGCGGCGCAGGGAGGGGGCGTCCATCGCCCGGATGTGCAGGTAGCCGATCTCCCCGGCGCTCAGCTTGGTGACCATCTCGCGGCGATCGTCCACCCAGCGGGCGTACTGGAGATCGGTGAACGCGGCGCTGGCAACCGGATCGATCGTGACGTTCCAGGCGCCGTCCTTGATCGGCTTGTCGTTGAGCAGGAAGTGGAATTTGCTGCCGACGGCCAGCGTGAGGTGCTGCCAGCAGTTGTCGGCCGTCTTCAGCTCGTGATCGCCGATCCGGATGACGTAATGGCCGGTCTGCGATCTTCAGATGATCGCGATCGGCAGGGCCATCCTTGTAGACGTGGCCGACCTTGTAGTAACCGGACGCGTCCGCGACGAGATCGAAGCCCGGATACCGGGTCTGCGGCGTGCGCGCGGGATTCTGACCGCCGCCGCTGACGCCGGTGTGCGACGCGTTGAGGTGGCCGATCATCATCATCATGACGCTCTGGAGCTCCTCGGTGTCGACGAGGTAGTCGAGCAGCGGCTCGTACAGCTTCTTGGTGGCATTCCAATCGGCGCCGTGCATCTTGGCGTCGTAGAAGCGGTGCTTCATGATGCGCCAGCCTTCGTTGAACACCTGCGATCGCAGCTGGCGCCGATCGATCTGGATGTTCGCGGTGTAGGAGACCTGGCGAGCGGTCGCGTTCGTCGCGCCTGTCTCCGGGGAGGCGGCAGCCGTCCCGCCACCACCACCGCGGCCCGCGCCACGGCCGGTGCCACTTCCACCTGGCTGCGCCGCCTGCGGCACGGTTGCGGCGAACAGGCCGGTGCCGGATCGGAAGTACAGGGTGCGGCCGTCACGCGCGAATACCATGCCGCCGCCGGCGCCAAATCCGCCGCCGCCGCGACCGCCACGGCCAGCCGCCTGGGCGCCAGGCTGCGGCGGCGCCGGTGGCAGCCGTGTCAACTGACCGCTCTCGACATTGACGATGTAGTTGCCTGACGGGGACTCGTCGCCGCCGCCGCCGCGACCAGTGGGCACGCCCGCGCTCGAGACGGTCAGCGCGATGCTATGACCCTCGGGGGCCGGAGTCAGGCCGCTCATCATCGTGCCCGGAACCGTCAGCTGCCGGGCCCTTCGAGCCATGCCGGTCCAGTCGATGCGCACCTCCACCGGAGTCGCGGCGCCCGACCCGCCGCGGCCCGTGTTCTGGCGCGCGGCGGCTTCGGCCGCGAGCCCTTGTGCCTCGTTGTCGATATCCCTGTTCGACGGGTCGCGATCGAGATCACGAAGCGACAGCGCCCACAACGCCATCGTCGTGTTGATCCCGCCCTGGGTGGCGATGCCGTTGCTGAAGCCTTCCGCGGAGGTGAAGATCAGGTACTGCCCGTCGGCGGTCCAGACCGCGTTGCTCTCGGAGTAGAGGACGCTGTCGTCGGAGACATGGCGCTCCTCGCCTCCGGCCAGCGGCGCGATGTACACGTGCGACCGCTGCGTGCGATCCTGCTTCGAAAAGGCCACCCACTTGCTGTCCGGCGAGACCGCAACCGATCCGATGCGGCCGATGTCGCTCGACGTGATCACGCCGGTCTTGCCGTCCGCGACCGAGTAGTTATAGAGCTTTCGATCCGACGCCGTGTAAAGCAGGCCCTTCGAGTCGGGAGTCCACAGGAGCGCTCCTTTCTCGTTGTCCAGATCGGTGATCTTCTTGAGAGTGGCGCCCTCGGGATCGGCAACCCAGATCTCGTCACGTCCGGAACGGTCAGACTGAAACGCGATGTACTTCCCGTCCGGCGACCATTTCGGGAACTGGTTGCGCGACACCATGTCGTCGGGCGCCAGGCGGGTGACGTCGCCGCGCTCCGTGGCAATCGTCAGGATCTGTCCGCGGACCGATACCACGGCGCGGCGTCCCGATGGAGAGATGTCGAACGCATCCACTTCGTTGGTCACCGTTTCGACGTCGATCTGGTTTTCCTTCTCGTCGCTCGCGATGTTGAGCGCGATCTCGGTGGCGCGTCCCGACGCGACATCGAGCTTCCAGATCCCGAAGTTCTCCTCGTAGACGATCACCTTGCCGTCACTCGACATGGACGGCCAGAAGAGCGCGCCATCCGTATGCTTCGTGACCTGGACCGGTTGGCCGCCTTTCGATGGGATCTTGAAGATGTTGTTCACGCTCCGCCGCACGTCGGGACTGCCGGGCTTCACGCTCCGATCGTTCGGCAGCGGATCGGCGACGAAATAGATGGCATCGTCTGCACCCCACATCGGCCAGAAGCGGTTGTAGCGTTCATCGGCGAGGAGCTGCTGATACGACCGGCCCGCGATGTCGGCGATCCAGAGGTCCGCGGCATAGCTTCCCCGGTAGTGCCGCCGCGACCACGACGACGGATGGCGATTGAAGACGAGGGACTTGCCGTCTGGCGAGTAGCTCGCCGCGTAGCCCCAGTCGACCGGCAGGGACTTCTCCTGACCGCCGGAGACGGCGATCTGATAGAGCGTCGCGACGCTCGGGAACGCGCCATCGCCACGCGTCGAGCGGAAGATCACGTTCTGGCCGTCGCGCGTCCACCCGACCACATCGTCGTTGCCGCTGTGGAAGGTCAGCCGTCGCGGCGCGCCGCCATCCGCGGGGACGATGAAGACGTCATACCCGCCGTAGCGATTGGATGAGAACGCGATCGACTTTCCGTCGGGCGAGAAGCGCGGGTAGACTTCACGTGCCCGGTGATCCGTCAGCCGCCTGGTGTCCGAACCGGCCTCGTTCGCGACCCAGATGTCGCCGAGGTAGCTGAACGCGATCTTTCCGGCATGGTAGTCGGGATGCCTCGCGAGCCGGACCGGCCCGGCCGTCGGCACAGTCGCGGCGAATACCAGGAACAGCAGCGAAGCGAAGACGGCGCCGAAGGACGTTCTGCGAATCATGACAAGACCTCCGATCGGTCGCTGAAGCGGTGGTCAGTATAAGAGAAATCCCCGGCCGGGATCGGGCACAGGGTGGAGCGCGCCATGAGTGATTTCCGGCATGCCTGCCGCGCCCTTTGGGGGGCGCGATGGTACGTGGCCGATGCCCGGTATTCAGGGCTCGACGCGGATCCTCTCGGCGACATCTATCTGCCCGATCCGCTGGCAAGCCGGGGCCGTACTGGCGCGTTCTTTCACGTGCGGACGACGCAGCCGGCGGAGACCGTGCTCCCCGTCATCCTGTCCTCGCTGTCGGGCCGCGGCTTCAGGATTGAACAGGCCTCGACTCACGAGGACGCGCTCTTCGCGTCGGTGAAGCACCGCGTGCTGCCGGCGTGGCTGTTCGGCACGCTGGGCTTCGGCGCGCTGCTGCTGACGGGCGTGGGCGTGCTCGGTCTGCTCGCGATGTCGGCGGCGCAGCGGACGAGGGAAGTCGGCATCCGCATCGCCATCGGCGCAACCCCGTCGCGCGTCGTGCGCGAGCTGCTGCGCGAGCAGCTGGGTGCGGTTCTCGTCGGTCTTGCCGGCGGCATGCTGGTCAGCGCGGTGGCGGCGCGCTTCATCGAGGCGCACTTATACCGCATCAGCCCGTTCGATCCGGCGGTCTGGGCGATCGGCGCCGTGACGGTCATCGGTGTCGCCGCCGCGGGCGCATGGATCCCGTCGACCCGCGCGTCGCGAGTCGATCCGGTGCAGGCGCTGCGGGCGGAGTAGGGCGGCTCGCGAACGGACGTCGGGGTTCGGGACGCGGGCGTTTTTCCTTCACGGATCGGGCGGATTTTCGCGGATGACGATCAGGGGATTGTGATCGCGGATCAGTGATCGGGGATCGGGGAGTGATGATCGCATGACTCGCAAGTCGCCATCGCGATTTGATCCAGGTTGGCTTGTAGATGTGCAGAATCGATCCTGTCCACATGGGCCGCGCGAAGCGCGGGCACGAACCGCTATGATCCGCGGCCAATCAAGCGAACGCTCGCCGCAGACCTGGACACGATCCGCGTAGATCCGCGCCAATCCGCGATTCGTTCGAAAAGGAGGGCTGCGCACGTCCGAAATCCGCGACCCGGTGGCGCCGTGCGGCTGACGAGTTCGCTCGCGTCGCCCAGCTCCCGGTCGAGTACGATCGTTGTAGGAGAAGGTGTCGCAGCCGCCAGTGACTCTCGCCCGCCGCCATCGTTGCCGACCTCTACCGGAAAGCGGGGGCGGAGCGTTGGGCGTTGACGCGCGAGGAGTTCGCGGCGTCGCTCGAGGTCAGCGTCGCCCGGGCATTCGCGAGTGGTCAGCCCTCGCGCCGCGAACTCGACCGATATCTCGCCGGGCTTCACGTCGCGGACCTTGCGCTCGCGTGTGCCTGTGCGCTCGGACGCGATGCCGCGTGGGATCAGTTCGTGCTCGAGCATCGGCCCGTTCTCTATCGCGCAGCTGATGCGCTCGATCCGACCGGTGGGGCGCGGGAGCTGGCCGACTCGCTGTATGCGGATCTCTACGGCATCGCGGAAGCCGGCACGGCGGCCGAACGGCGTTCGCTGTTCCGGTATTTCCACGGCCGAAGCAGCCTCGCCACCTGGCTGCGGGCCGTGCTCGCCCAGCGCCACGTCGATGCCCTGCGGGCGCGGCGGCGGATCGAATCGCTGCCCGAGGAGGAGGACGCGATACCGGCGGTTGCGGCGGCGGAGCCCGATCCCGATCGCGCGTTGCTCGGCCGGCTGATCGAGGCCGCGCTCCGCGGCGCGATCGATCGGCTGCCAGCGAAGGACCGGCTCCGGCTTCGCAGTTACTATGCGGTCGAGATGACGCTCGCGCAGATCGGGCGGATCACGGGTGAGCACGAAGCGACGGTCTCCCGGCATCTGTCGCGCACCAGGCGCGATCTCCGCAGCGCGGTCGAGCAGGATTTGCGGGATCACGCGCAGCTGAGCGACGCTCAGATCAGCCGTGCCCTGGAGCTGGCGGTCGAAGACCCGGGGGGCCTGGATTTGCGCCAGGTGTTCAACCTGGCGTCGGATCGCAAGGAACCGTCGTGAGATCGTTCTACTTCTGAGAGGCCATGGATAAGGACGAGTCACTGGATCGGCTGCTGCAGCGCACGGCGCGCGCACGAGTCGGGCCTCGCGCGCGTCGCATGCGTCGCATGCGTCGCATGGATGAGGCATGTCTCGAGCCGGAGACGATCGCGGCCTGGATGGACGGGACCTTGACCGCGCACGAGCGCGAGGCGGCCGAGGCTCACGCCGCCGAGTGCGATCGGTGTCTGTCCGTGCTGGCGGCCGTTGCCAGAACCAGTCCACCGCCCTCGGTGGCCGAGAGTCCGCGGTGGTTCCCGATGCGGTGGGCACTGCCGCTCGCGACGGCGGCCGTCGCAATCACGGCGTGGGTGCTCGTGCCGGGTTCACAGGCGCCTTCGCCAGCGCCTCCACCTGTAGCTCAGGAGCGCGCGGCGTCGTCACCAGCTCCACCCGCAAACGATCAGGTCAAGCCCGCCGAGCAGCCCGCGCCGGTGCCGCGGGCGGACGCGAGCGCGAAGCTGCTGACGGAGGAGACTCTAAAACGCTCTGCGGAGGTACAGGCACGACCTGCCGCGCGCGATCAGGCGGCCGCCAAGCCCGCGCCGAGCCAGCCGCCGCCGGCCGACGCGAAAGAGTCAAGAGATTCGTTGGCTGATGCGCCGTCCAATCGCGCGAGGTTCGAAGCTCGCGAAGCGCGCCCGTCACCCGCTCAGTCGGCCGCAGGGCTGCCGGCGACTGCAGCACCCTCTCCGGCCCCAGGACCGCCGCTCCCTCAGGCCGAGGCGCCGCCCTCAGCGCCTGGGCCTGTAGCCCGTTCGGCACCGACGCAGTCGCCGATGCTTCCGCGTGCGGGACCGGACGGGAGAAGTGTGGCGATGCGCGTCACCGCGCGGCCGGTCGTGGACATTCAGTCTCCGGACGGCAACGTCCGCTGGCGGCTCGACGGCGCGACGGTATCGCGCACGTCCAATGGCGGCGCCACGTGGAGCGAACAATTCACCGGCACGGCCACGACGCTCACAGCGGGCTTCTCACCGTCGCCGACCATCTGCTGGGTGGTCGGACGCAGAGGCGTGGTCCTGCTCTCGACCGACAGCCAGACGTGGCGCCGGCTCGAGTTCCCCGATCCAGCCGCGGATCTCGTTCGCGTGACTGCCACCGACAGCACCGCCGCGACTGTCCACACCCTCGACGGCCGCGTGTTCCGCACCGCCGACGGCGGCCGGACCTGGATCGCGCAAGAAAAACTCCCGGCTCCGTTCTAAGGGAAAGGGCGGCACGACCGCCATCTCAAGGAGTCATTCGATGCGCGCAGGAATCCTGACCGCGGCGGTCGCTCTCGCCGCGACCGGCGGAGTGTTCTCACGATCCACACCGGCCACGACGCCGGCCAGCCACACAGCGCCCCCCACGAGCGGGCAGCACGCCACGACGCTCGACGATCAGGCCGAGCTCTCGGTCACCGTCTACAACTCGGACATCGCGCTCGTGCGTGATGTGCGGAATCTCAAACTGCCGGCCGGCAGCTTCGACCTGCAATTCAAGGACATCGCCGCGACGGTCAATCCGGCGACCGTGCACTTCCGATCGCTCACCGAACCCGCGGCGCTCGGCGTGCTCGAGCAGAACTACGAATACGACCTCCTGGAGCCGGACAAGCTCCTGCGCAAGTACGTCGGCCGCGAGATCACACTCGTGCGGACGCGACAGGAGGGAGGATCGACGCGCGAGGAAGAAGTGCGCGCGCTGCTTCTGAGCTACAACAACGGACCCGTCTGGCAGATCGGGAAGGAGATCGTCACCGGTCTCCACGCCGATCACATCCGGTTCCCCGAGCTGCCAGGGAATCTCTACAGCCGGCCCACGCTGATCTGGACGCTGCAGAACAGCGGCGCGTCCGCGCATCGCGTCGAGGCCTCCTACCTGGCGGGCAAGCTCGCCTGGAACGCCGACTACGTCCTGACCGTCGGGCGCGACGACAAGGCCGCCGATCTCGACGGCTGGGTGACGCTGACCAACGGCAGCGGCACGGCGTTCAACAACGCCAGGCTGCAGCTGGTCGCCGGTGATTTGAACCGCGTGCGCCAGCAGCTGGAACAGCGCATGGAGATGGCCGACAGCATGGCACGGGCGGCGGCGCCGGCGATGCAGCGCGAGGCGTTCTCCGACTATCACCTCTACACCCTGGGGCGGCGGACCTCGATCAACAACAACGAAACCAAGCAGGTCTCGATGCTCACCGGCACCGGCGTCCCCACGCTCAAGCGCTACGTTGTCAACGGGCAGGCCTACTACTACCGGAACGCCCAGCATCCGGGCGCGCCGCTGAAAGACATGGTGCAGGTGTTCTATCAGTTCAAGAACGAGCAGAAGGGCGGCCTCGGCATGCCGATGCCCGCCGGCACCATCCGCGTGTATCAGGCGGATTCCAAAGGCGGCGTGCAGTTCGTCGGCGAGGATCGGATCACCCACACGCCGAAGGACGAGACGATCAACATCAAGATCGGCAATGCCTTCGACGTGGTCTGCGAGCGCAAGCAGACGGATTTCCGGAAGATCGCGACCAACGTCTACGAGCTCGAGTACGAAGTGACGCTGCGCAACCACAAGGACAGTCCCGTGTCCGTGGAAGTCAACGAGCCGATCGGCGGCACCTGGGAGATGCTGCACGCGTCGCACAAATGGACGAAGACCGACGCGTGGGCGGCGCAGTTCACCGTCCCGGTGGCCGTCGACGGCGCGTCGACGCTCAAGTATCGAGTGCGAATTACTTACTGAATCGTTACCCGTAGCGCGCAGCTTCAGCTGCGCGTCACAGCCGCGGGGCTGAAGCCCCGCGCTACGGGCGTCGCGGCCGCGGGCTGAAGCCCCGCGCTACGGGTGAAGGCCGACTAAAATATGGTCGGAGGCCCACAGTGGATCGACGCGACTTCTTTCGAAGGCTGGGAGCTGGTGGGGCGGTTGCGGCGTTGGCGACGCCGGCGCGGGGGCAGACGGTCCCGGCCCAAGGGCTGAGCGACCGTGCCGTGTGGGTTGGCGTGCTGCGGCGGTTGGCCGATCCGGTGTTGAACAACCTGGCGAAGGAAACGCTCAAGACTCGAATGCCGGTGGAGGAGGCGGCTGGCGCGGGTCGCGCCAGCGTGACGCATCTCGAGGCGCTCGGCCGGCTGGTCGCGGGCATCGCGCCCTGGCTCGAGCTTGCCGCTGATGAGAGCGAAGAAGGCCGGCTCAGAGCGAAATACGCGGACCTCACCCGGCGCGCGATCGATCGCGCGGTCGATCCCGCATCCAAGGACTTCCTGAATTTCTCCGACGGCCGTCAGCCGCTGGTCGACGCGGCGTTCCTGGCGCAAGGCGTGCTTAGAGCGCCGAAGGCCCTGCACGAATCGCTCGATCCGAAAACGAAGCGGCAGCTGATCGCCGCGCTCGAATCCAGCCGGCCGATTCTGCCGGGCTTCAACAACTGGCTGCTGTTCTCGGCGACCGTCGAAGCGGCGCTCGCGAAGCTCGGCGTCGCATGGGATCGGATGCGCGTGGACTACGCGCTTCGCCAGCACGACCAGTGGTACAAAGGGGACGGCACCTATGGCGACGGCCCTGACTTCCATTGGGACTACTACAACAGCTTCGTCATCCATCCGATGCTGATCGACGTGCTCGATGCGGTCGGCGCGGAGATGCCGGCGTGGAAGGAGCTGTCGGGACGCGTGGCCAAGCGCGCCCAGCGCTATGCCGCGGTGCTCGAACGCCTGATTGCGCCGGACGGCAGCTTCCCGCCGATCGGCCGATCGATCGCGTATCGATTCGGCGCGCTGCAGGTGCTCGCGCAGATGGCGCTGCGGCGCAGCCTGCCGGAAGGGGTCTCGGCGACGCAGGTACGCGGCGCGCTCACCGCCGCGATCCGGCGGTCGATCGAAGCGCCGGGCACGTTCGACGCCGATGGCTGGCTGCGCATCGGGTTCTGCGGCCACCAGCCGGGAGTCGGCGAGCGCTACATTTCCACCGGCAGCCTGTATCTCTGTTCGGTCGGGCTGCTGCCGCTGGGACTCGGCCCCGCGGACGACTTCTGGTCGGCGCCGCCGATGCCCTGGACGTCGGTGCGCGCGTGGAGCGGTCAGCCGTTTCCGATCGACCACGCGCTCTGACCTCCGAGTCGGGACGCCGGATCGCGGAACTTCGCGAGTTGCGGATTCGCGCGGACTTCTTCACGAATCGCGGATCTACGCGGATTCTCTATGGTCACGAATCGCGGATGCCACGGATCTTTCTGGTCACACGAGTCGCTGGATTTCGCGGATTTCTGAGCCGGCGAAGATGAAGCCATCTCCGACTCTCGAGGCGATCCCCCGAACCTTTGAACCTTTGAACCTATGAACCTGAACCTCTGAACCTTTGAACCCTTGAACCCCTGAACCGACAAGGATCCATGAATTCGCGGCAAATCGCCGATCACCGATCCCGACGCGAAGAAAAGAAGAGATGGCGCCCACCAAAGTCACCCGCCCCCCCCAGTCCCGAGCCCCGAGCCCCGAGTCCCGTCGCAGTTCCCAGTTGAACCAGAGACTCCACTGATCTAACGTCTGACCCATTGAAGAGGAGCGCGAACATGACTGATCGAACGATGCGTCCGCCGAAGCTCCTGATTGCGACGATGCTCGTGTTCGTCGTCTCGCTGGCAGCCACGAGCGCGCGTCAGCAGGGCAGTCAGGCGGTGCCGATTGACGGCGACGACGTTGGCGGCGTCGTGAGCGGACCGAAAGGGCCCGAGGCCGGCGTCTGGGTCATCGCGGAAACGACTCAGCTGCCGACGCGCTTCGCCAAGATCGTGGTCACCGACGATCGCGGCCGGTATCTGATTCCCGATCTGCCCAAGGCGACCTACAGCGTCTGGGTCCGGGGGTACGGACTCGTGGATTCCCCCAAGGTCGATGCGACTCCAGGCAAGGCGGTGAACCTCACGGCCGTGGTGGCGCCTGATGCGCACGCCGCCGCGCAGTACTACCCGGCAGGGTACTGGTTCTCGCTGATCAAGGTGCCGGACAAGTCGGAGTTTCCGGGCACGGGACCGTCCGGCAACGGCATCTCGGCGAATGTGCGGAGTCAGCCGGAATTCCTTCGCCAGCTGAAGAACGGGACGTGCCTCGCGTGCCACCAGCTCGGGAACAAGGCGACCCGGGAGATTCCCGCGGCGCTCGGGACGTTCTCCTCGACGGAGCAGGCGTGGGAGCGCCGGCTGCAGTCCGGCCAGGCCGGCGCGGGCATGATCTCCGGGCTCGGCAATCTCGGACGCGAGCGTGCCCTCACGATGTTCGCCGACTGGACCGACCGCATCACGAAGGGTGAGGTGCCGCCGGCCCCGCCGCGTCCGCAGGGGCTCGAGCGCAACGTCGTGATCACGATGTGGGACTGGGCGGACCCGAAGGCCTATCTGCACGATGTCGTGTCGACCGACCGCCGCAATCCTGCCCTCAATCCGAACGGCCTGCTCTATGGCGCGCTCGAGGAGAGCGCCGACTACCTCCCGGTGCTCGATCCGGTGGGGAACGAAGCGGGGAAGGTCGAGTTGACGCTGCGCGATCCGAGCACGCCGCCGACCAACCCGAAGATGCCGGCCGCGTCGCCGTTCTGGGGAGAGGAAACCATCTGGACGAGCAAGACCACGGTCCACAACCCGATGTTCGATGAAAAAGGCCGGGTATGGATCACGTCGGCGGTGCGGCCGCCGGAGAATCCGGCGTTCTGCAAGGAGGGCTCGAGCCATCCGTCCGCGAAGCTGTTCCCGCTTCAGCGGGCGCGGCGCCATCTCGCGTTCTACGACCCGAAGACCAGGAAGATCACGCACATCAGCACCTGTTTCGGCACCCACCATCTGATGTTCGCCGAGGACGCGAACAACACGCTCTGGACGAGCGGCGGGGGCAACGTCGTCGGGTGGCTGAACCGGAAGATGTTCGAGGAGACGGGTGACGAGGAGAAGTCACAAGGCTGGACGGCGCTCATCATCGACACGAACGGCAACGGCAAGCGCGACGCGTACGTCGAGCCGAACGACGCGGTGGATCCGGCCAAGGACAAGCGCTACGGCTCCGCCTTCTACTCGGTGGCGCCGGCGCCAGACGGATCGGTGTGGGGCACTTCGTTGGGGTTCCCCGGCGCCGTCATTCGTCTGAATCCCGGGTCGAATCCACCCGAAACAGCGCTCGCCGAAGTGTACGAGCCGCCATTCAACGATCCGAAGAACCCTGGATTCTCGCCGCGCGGCGGCGACGTCGATCGCAATGGCGTCTACTGGGCCGCCATGGCGAGCGGGCATCTCGCGAGCTTCGATCGCCGCAAGTGCAAGGGACCGTTGAACGGCCCGAAGGCCACCGGTCAGCACTGCCCCGAGGGCTGGACGCTCTATCCCGAGCCGCTGCCGCAGATGAAGGGCGTCACCGATCCGGGGAGCGCCGAAGGCAGCTACTACACGTGGGTCGATCAGTTCGACACGCTCGGCCTCGGACGGAACACCCCGATCAACACGGGCAATCTGTCCGAAGGTCTGCTCGCGCTGAAAGACGGCAAGTGGGTCGTCCTGCGCGTGCCGTATCCGCTCGGGTTCTACACGAAGTGGCTCGATGGCCGCATCGACAATCCGAAGGCGGGCTGGAAGGGCAAGGGGCTCTGGTCGACGATCAGCACGCGCGCGCCCTTCCACATGGAAACCGGGAAGGGGACGACGAGCAAGGTGTACAAGCTGCAGTTGCGTCCCGATCCGCTGGCTAAGTAGTGCGCTAACGCGCCGCACGACGGCACGAAGACACGACGACACGCCCCTGTGCAATTCATTGCAGGGCCAGAGCTTGAAGGCGCTGGCGGATGCAAGCAAAAATCTCTTAATCGGGCGCCTGCCGGCCGCGAGCGCGCTCGCGGCGGCGGGTGTATCATCAGGGTCCTTTTTCTTCCGCTGCCCGGAGGTCGTCATGCGTGAACGGGCCGAAACCACCCTCGAGGATCCCATGGCACCACTCGAGCGTGCCCTCATCGATGAATTCCTGAAGGCCCGAGGCTGTACCTCTCGACCGTCGGGCAGAAGCCGATCGCGGAGCGGCAGGTCCTGCTCAAGCAGGCCGCGCAGTACGCCATCGGCAGGCTCGCCGAAATCGACGCGCGCGCCGCGTACCTGCAGCAGATCCACGGCGGGTCCGAAAAGGGTTGAGCGTCAATCCGACGGAATGCCCCGGCATCGCGTGAGCGCCAGTGCTCGCATCAGCGCGCCTCCGGCGCTGGACTCCACCATCAACGCCGACTCTCGCCAGCACCACCCGATATTGCCCGACGCCTGCGCGCGGCGTCAGCCGGCGTGATCATGGCTGACGCGCTGATGCAGGCGGCGATTGCGGAAGCGGAAGCCGGGCTTGCCGAAGGCGGCATTCCGATCGGTTCGGTGCTGGTGCACGCCGGCCGCATCATCGGACGTGGCCACAACCGGCGCGTGCAGCGCGGCAGCACGGTGCTGCACGGGGAGATGGATGCGCTCGAGAACGCCGGCCGGCTGTCCGCAAAGGTCTATCGCGAGTGCGTTCTGTACACGACGCTCTCGCCCTGCGCGATGTGCACTGGCGCGATCCTCCTGTACGGCATCCCGCACGTCATCGTCGGTGAGAACCAGACGTTTCTCGGAGAAGAGGCGCTGCTGCGATCACGCGGCGTCCGCGTCGACGTGCTGCAGGACGCGAGCTGTATCCGGCTCATGACCGAGTTCATCCGGGCGCATCCGCAGCTCTGGAACGAGGACATCGGCGAGTGAACGCGCGAAACGGGTCGTGAGCGGGTCGTGAAGCGGGTCGTAAGGAGGACGCGTGAACGGACACATGATGGTCGTGACGATCCGGCTTGCCGCGGCCACGGTGCTGCTCGCAGCCGTCTTACCCGGCAGGACTGGCGGCACCACCGGCGCGTACCAGCAGAAGCCCGGGCCCAACATCCTGCTGATTCATGCCGACGATCTCGGCTACGGCGATCTGAGCGCGTACGGGCAGGCCCAGTTCAAGACGCCGTCACTCGATCGGCTCGCCCGCGAGGGCACGCGGTTCACTCAGTACTATTCGGGCAGCACGGTGTGCGCGCCGTCCCGGGCGGCGCTGATGACCGGTTTGCACACCGGCCATGCGTGGGTCCGTGGCAACGGCGACATCCCGCTGCGTCCCGAGGATGTGACCGTGGCCGAGGTGCTGAAGGACGCGGGCTATCGCACCGCGGTGATCGGCAAATGGGGATTGGGGACGCCCGGCACGACCGGCCAGCCGGATCGCCAGGGCTTCGACTACTCGTTCGGCTTCCTCGATCACCGGCACGCTCATCGCCAGTTCACCGATCATCTCTACAGGAACGCGGAGCGGGTGGCCGTCGACCTCGAACGCGACTATGTGAACGATCTCTTCACCAAGGAGACGGAAGCGTTCATCAGCCGCAGCGATGCGCGCCCGTTCTTCGTGTACCTGAGTTACACCGTGCCCCACGCCGAGCTGCGGGCGCCGGACGATTCGATGGCCGCCTATCGCGGCCGCTTCCCCGAGGAGCCATTCACGAACGCGAAGGCCGACGCGCAGCAGAGCGGCGCCCGTCCTGACGGCGCCTCGCTCGGCTATCGATCGCAGCCCACACCGCGCACGGCCTTCGCCGCGATGATCACGCGGATGGATCGCGACATCGGACGGCTCCTGGATCTGCTCCGTGAGCGCGACCTGGATCGCCGCACCCTCGTGCTGTTCACCAGCGACAATGGACCGCACCGGGAAGGAGGCGCCGATCCCGTGTTCTTCAAGAGCTCCGGCGGGCTGCGTGGCATCAAGCGCGACATGTACGAAGGGGGCATCCGGGTGCCGATGATCGCCCGGTGGACGGGGATGGTTCCTGCCGGCCGCGTCAGCGACCACGTCTGGGCGCATTGGGACATGCTCCCGACCTTTGCCGATGTCGCGGGCGCGAAGCCGCCGTCCGGACTCGACGGCATGTCGATGGCCCGCGCGCTCCGCGGTGAGGTTCAGGAGTCGCAGCAGGTTCTCTATTGGGAATTTCACGAGCGCGGCTTCCAGCAGGCCGTTCGCATGGGACGATGGAAGGCCGTGCGGCTGAAGAACGGTGCGCCGCTGGAGCTCTACGATCTGCAGACGGATCGCAACGAGGAGCGCGAAGTCGCGGCTGCCAACCCGGACATCGTCGCGAAGATCGAGGCGTATCTGAAGACGGCCAGGACCGAGTCGGAGCGCTGGCCGGTCAAATAGCTGCAGGCCAGGCTGGGGTGCCGTCCTCCTTGTTATGAAGCACGGTTGATGGAGAAGTAATGAACCCACTGACCCTGTGGGCGAGCGTCCTCATTGCTGGCATCAGCTCGGCGGTGGCCCAGACGCCGGCGGATGTCTACAAGCCTGGCAACGACGTCAGCACCCCGGTCGTGGTCACCGACGTGAAGCCCAGCTACCCCCCCGCGGTGATGCGCCGCGGCCTGTCAGGGGCGGTCAAGCTCGAATGCATCGTCGAAACCGACGGCACGGTGAGCGCGATTCGCGTCACGACGCCACTGGATCCGGACCTGGATGCAGCCGCCGTGGCGGCGCTCAACCAGTGGCGGTTCAAGCCGGCGCTGAAGGACGGGAAGGCGGTCAGGGCCTCGATCGACGTGGAAATGACCTTCACGATGCGTGGTCCAGGACCTCGCCTCGATTCAGCCGAAGTGAAGGCCGGGCCAGGCGTCCGGATGCCGAGGCTCCTCAAAGAAGTGAAGCCGTCATATCCAGTGTCGAAAAGAGGCAGCGGCATTCAGGGGATGGTGACGCTCGACTGCATCGTGCTGGCCGACGGCACGGTCGGCGAGGTCCGCGTCGCGCGCGGCATCGATCCCGATCTGGATCTCGAAGCGATCAGGGCGATGAGGCAGTGGCGGTTCACGCCTGGTGAAAGGGACGGTAAGCCGGTGCCGGTTCAAGTCAGCGTCGAGATGGCGTTCTCACTCAAGTGATTGGCGTCGAGTCACGGGGCGGGACCCGCCCAATCGGCTCATCCCGGGCGCTGCTGTTCGGCACGCTTGCCGTCGGCATTCTCGACGGCCTCGACGCGATCCTCTTCTTCTACCTGCGGAGCGGTGTCGCGCCCGATCGCATTTTCAAGGGCATCGCCGCCGGGCTGCTGGGACCGTCGGCGCGTCAGGGAGGATGGGAGACCGTCCTCCTTGGCATCGGCCTTCACTTCTTCATCTCGTTCATGGTCGTGCTCGTCTTCATGCTGGCGAGCAGACGGATCCCGATCCTGACGAGACGCCCGATCGTGTCGGGACTTCTCTACGGCATCGGCGTGTACCTGGTGATGAACTTCATCGTGCTGCCGCTATCCGCCACGGGCCGGGGGCCGTTCGTCCTGCCAGCCGTCATCAACGGCGTGCTCATTCACATGTTCGGGGTCGGGCTTCCGGCGAGCTTCGCTGCGTTGGCCGCGATCCGCCGACGCGATTAGCGGAAGTAGTACAACCGACGACACGATTTTGCGCTTCGCGCCGCACGAAGGCACGAAGTCGCGAAGGCACGAAGAATCCATAGGACGTCTAAATACCGTCGTGCCGTCGTGCAGCGCGTTAGCGCTCAAATCGCCGCACTCAGAATCTCCCGCAGCTCCTCGACCGACAACTCCACCGGGTTCGCTTTCATGCTGCTCGCGCGCGCGGCCTTGTCGACGATCGCGTCCACGTCGCCGGGGCCGACGCCGTAGGCACGCAGGGGAGGGATGCTCAGATCCCCGGCCACGGCGCGAATCCACCTGACGCCGTCCTCTGCGTCCGCCGCGGCTCGACCCGTCAGCAGCCGGGCGACGTCGGTGAAGCGCCGGAGGGCCGCATGCGCGCCACGTGCGTCGAGCGCGCGCTGGTTGCCCGCCATGACGTGGGGCAGCAGGGCGGCGCAAACCGCGCCGTGCGGCGCATCGAACATGCCGCCGATCACCGCGGCGAATCCGTGAACCGCGCCAAGACCGGCGTTGGTGAGGGCCAGGCCGCTGAGCACGCTCGCGAAGGCCATCCGCTCTCTCGCCTCGGCGTTGCGGCCGTCGTCGACCGCGTCCCGCAACGCGGGCGCCGCCTGCCGGATGCCTTCGGCACAGATCGCGTCGGTCAACGGGTTCGCGCGCGAGGAGACGTAAGGCTCGACCAGCTGCGTGAGCGCATCGAGGCCGGTGGATGCCGTGAGGTGTGGCGGAAGGTCCGCCGTGAGCTCGGGATCGACGAGCGCCAGCCGCGGAAAGAGCTGTGGTCCACGCAGGCTCACTTTCACCTTGTGCTGCGGTGATGTGAGCACGGCGTTCCGGGTGACCTCGCTGCCGGTTCCGGCCGTGGTGGGGATCGCCACGCACGGAAGCGGCGGCCGCGACAACGGTGTGCCTTTGCCGATGACCTCGACGTAATCCAGCAGCTCGCCTTCATGCGCAGCCATCGCCGCGATCGCTTTGGCCGCGTCGAGCACGCTGCCGCCGCCGATCCCGACGACGAAATCGGCACCGGCGGCCCGGGCGCGATCGACGCCCTGCGCGATAGTGGTGAGCTCCGGTTCGCGCGGCACGCTGAAGGCGGCGAAGGACACGCCTCGCCCTTCCAGCGCTTCGATCACGCGCTGACCACGCTCGGGCGATCGCCCGGTGACGACCAGCGCGTGCCGGCCGAAGCCGGCGGTCAAGTCACGAAGCTGGCCGATCGAGCCGGCGCCGAATACGACACGTGTGGCGGTCGCGAAGTCGAATCTCAGAGTTCCGACCATCACGTCAATCCGCTGACGAACGCGCTACCGCGCCACACGACGGCACGACGGCACGACGGCACGAAGCAGGTAAATTTCAACAGATCCTTCGTGCTGGTGACGTCGTGTCTTCGTGCAGCGCGAAGCGCAACCCGGCTTTTCTGAGCAGCTGGAGGTTGTTGACGCTGCTGCGTTCTCTGAGGACCCCGCCAGCTCTCAATAGTTCTCATCAGCAGGGAAGAGGTTGGCAAACTTCACGCTGTATCGCGTCTCCGCCATCATGTCGGCGACCGCGTCGCGCCAGGCCAGGTAGTGGCGCGTCTCCCGGTGCGCGGCAGGCGCCTCAGCCGTCCGAAACGACTCGACGATCACGAACCTGGTCCCGTCGTCAGCCTGCTGAAAGACGTCGAAGCGGGCGATGCCCGGCTCCTGCACGCTGTTCCTGGCGTTCTCGATCGTGGCCGCCTTGAATGCCTCGACCGATTCGGGTTTGACGTGAACGTGAACGTGGACGATGAGCATCAGACATTCTTTCTCTGTCGCGGTCGCTCTGCCACGCAAAAAGCGGAACTGTGCCTACTCGAGGTCCCGGGCGGGGCTAGAATCGATCGTCATGAAACCCTGGTTCGATCGGACGTTCCCTCGCGGCCTTCCCATCACCGACGCGCCCGCCGTGATCTCCCGGCTGCGGCAGACCGTCGATCGACTCGACGCGGCGGTTCGCGACCTGCCGGCGCCGCTGCTCACGCACCGGCCCGATGGGCGCTGGTCGGTTCAGGAGCACACCGGCCATTTGATCGATCTGGAGGCGCTGCTGGACCACCGCCTGGACGACTATGATCGCGGCGCCAGTGTGCTGCAGGCCGCCGATCTGCAGAACCGGCAGACGCACGCCGCGCGGTACAACGAGCGATCGATCGCGGAGCTGCTCGATGGATTCAGGCGAGCGCGGTCCGGGATCCTCGAACGTCTGGAGCGGATGGACGAGGCACAACTGGCGCGCGTGGCGGTGCATCCGCGCCTTCAGCAGCCCATGTCCGTGGTCGATCTCTGTTTCTTCGTCGCAGAGCACGACGATCATCACCTGGGCACGATCGCGGAGGTGACCGCCGCGGGCCGTGGCACACCGCTGTATGCCCTGGATCTGTTGAACACGATCGAGGCCACCGTGCCCCGCCTGCTCGAAATGGACGACGAGCGGCCGTCGCGCCGGCCGGCGCCGGGCAAGTGGTCGCCGAAGGAAATCATCGGCCACCTGATCGATTCCGCCTCGAACAACCATCAGCGTTTCGTGCGGGCGATGTTCCAGGCCGATCTCGTCTTCCCCGGCTACACGCAGGACGCCTGGGTGTCGTCGCAGCGGTACCAGGACGCGCCGTGGAACGACCTCGTCACGCTGTGGGCCAGCTTCAACCGGCACATCGCGCGGGTGATGGCCGCGGTGCCGGAAGACGTGCGGCTGAAGCCGCGGCTGCCGCACAACCTCGATGTGCTGGCGTGCAATCCCGTGCCGGCCGATGAACCCGCGACACTCGACTACTTCATGGCCGACTATGTCTGGCACGTGCACCACCACTTGAAGCAGATTCCCTTCTAGATCCCTTCCTCTTCGGTTCAGTAGTTCAACGGTTCAGCCGTTCAGTGGTTCGGGTTCACAGGTTCCAGGGTTCTGATGTTCAACCGCCGGAACGCTTGAACCATTGAACCAGTATTTGAGCTCCTGAACCCCCTGAACCCGAACCCTTGAACCTTTGAACTCTTGAACCTTTGAACCGATGTTGATCAGGCCGTCAGAACGCGTGTGTTAGGATGCGCCCGCACCTTGCGGGCGGGCGTCAGGAGCCGGCCGGTTGTACGAAGCGGCCGGTGGCCTTGCCAATCTGTGCAAAGCGGACGATCCAACGTCACCGTGGACGCTTTGCCATCCTCGCAACCCACGACAGGAGCGTTCTGTTGCCAATACCCGGACCCCGACCCGTATAGCCGCGCGCGATTACAAGATCTGGCAGGTCATTGCGGCCTCGGCCGTCGGCACCATGATCGAGTGGTACGACTTCTACATTTTCGGCAGCCTCGCGAGCGTCATCTCGCCGCTGTTCTATCCGCGGGGCAACGATACGCTGGCGCTGATCGCGTACCTCTCGACGTTTGCCGTGGGCTTCGTGGTCCGGCCGTTCGGGGCGCTGTTCTTCGGCCGCATCGGCGATCTGGTCGGACGGAAGTATGCGTTCCTCGTGACGCTGATGATCATGGGGGGCGCGACGGCGCTGATCGGCGTGCTGCCGACCTACGCGTCGATCGGCGTCGCCGCGCCGGCCATTCTGCTGCTCATCCGCATCCTTCAGGGGCTCGCCCTCGGCGGCGAATACGGCGGCGCGGCCGTCTACGTTGCGGAGCACGTGCCGGACGGCAAGCGGGGGTTCTACACCAGCTTCATTCAGATCACTGCCACGCTCGGTCTGTTCCTGTCCCTGGCCGTCATCCTGCTGGTCCAGAACACGATGTCGGAGGCGGAGTTCCGGTCCTGGGGCTGGCGTGTTCCGTTCCTGATCTCAATCGTGCTGGTGGCGGTGTCGCTCTACATCCGGCTGCGCATGAAGGAATCGCCGATTTTCGAGCACATCAAGGGGACCGGGGCCACGTCGGCCAGGCCGCTGCGCGAAGCCTTCACGCAGTGGGACAACCTCAAGCGCGTGCTCATCTCGCTGTTCGGGGCCACGGCGGGGCAGGGCGTCGTCTGGTACACGGGGCAGTTCTATGCGCTTTTCTACCTCCAGAACGTCCTCAACGTGCACGACACCTCCGCGAACTACATCGTGGCGACCGCGCTGCTGTTCGGCATGCCGCTGTTCGTCGTCTTCGGCAGCCTGTCGGACCGGATCGGCCGCAAGTGGATCATGCACGCCGGGTGTCTGCTCGCGGCCGTGTCCTACTTGCCCCTCTACCGGGCGATGCAGGCGGCGGCCGGGTCGAACGTGGTGACCGCGATCTCTCAGCGCAATCCAGTGACCGGGGCGATCAATCTGACCCCGCAGACGCTGGTGAATGGTGCGCTGCAGCCTGCCCCCGAAGTCCTGCCCTTCACGGACATCGCTTCCCTGATGGCGGATCCGGTGGCCTGGCGGCTGATCTTCCTGATCTTCATCCAGATGGTGTTCGTGACCATGGTCTACGGACCGATTGCCGCCTATCTGGTCGAAGCCTTCCCGGCAAAGATCCGGTACACGGCGCTTTCCCTTCCGTACCACATCGGCAACGGCGTGTTCGGCGGGCTCCTTCCGGTCATCGGCCTCAGCATCGTCGCGAGGACCGGCAACATTTACGCAGGGCTCTATTACCCGATCATCGTGGCGACGCTTACGTTCATCGTCGGCTCAATCATGCTCAAGGAAACGCACAGCGTGCTGATCTGGAACGAGGTCGAGAAGCCGCCCGCGGGCCGGACCTGAGCCCATCGGCCGGCACTCGACGTCGGACGGACGCCGACACCGGCGCTTTTCACGACACCGGGCAGGCGTTTGTCGGGTACGATGCGGAAACGGGAACAAGGAAATGGGGATCACCTTCAGGGAAGCGGTCGCTGAGGTCGAGCTCGGCTTGATTGCAGGCGATCAGCTGCCGGATATCGCGACCGCGGGACTGCTCGAAGGCTACGAGTCGAGTGCGCTCGCCACGCTCGCGGGACAATTCGGCGAGCTGCTGGATCCGGTGGAAGTCGAGGAGCTCTGGACCACCGCGCTGGAGGAATTGAACATTCCACTCGAAGGGAGCACCGCCGCCGCCCGGATCCTCGTGCGCGCGTATGCACGGCTGGTCGCGGAAGGCGAGCTGCCGCCGCAGCTCGGGGCGAGCAAGATCGCCGGCGTGCACCGGATCGCGCAGCACCCCGGCTGCGACGATCGCGCCGCCGGAGATTGCATCGACGCGGCCGGAATCCTTCGCCTGTTCTCCGCGCACGACGGCCGCGGCTATTTCAAGCAGGTCGAACCCGACCGCATCGACAGCCAGATCCTCGAAGAGTGCAGGCGCCTGGCGCAGCTGCCCGTCGGTGACCAATCCTGATCCCAGGCTTTCTCCGTGCCCCGTTACGTGGCCTTTCTCCGTGGCGTCAATGTCGGCGGACGCACCATTCGCATGGAGCGGCTGCGCGAGGTTTTCACGGCCGCCGGGTCTTCGGCGGTCGAGACGTTCATAGCCAGCGGTAACGTCATCTTCGATTCCCGCGCCACGAACCTGCCCGCGCTGGAACGGAAGGTCGAAGCGGCGCTGCAGTCCTCGCTCGGATACCGCGTCGCGACGTTCCTGCGGCGCGTGACGGACCTGGAGGCGATTGCGCAGCATCAGCCCTTTACCGCGGACGCCACTGGCGCGCTCGGCACCATCCATGTGGGATTCCTGCGTGCCGCCCCAGGCGCCGCCGAGCGACGGGCGATCCTCGCGCTCCGGACCGAGGTGGACGAGTTCGACGTGAAGGGCAGCGAAGTCTACTGGCTGGTGCGGGGCAGACTCCACGATTCGAAGCTTTCCGACGCCGTGATGGGACGCTCGCTCGGCGAGACCACGATGCGCAACCGCAATACGATCGTCAGGCTGGCGGCGAAGTATGGGCTGGCGCAAGTAGGGGCTGAAAAACGCACAGTGAAAACTTCCAACTTCCAACCTCCAACTCCCAAATAGCTCAGAGCCGGTCGACCGGGAGCGCTTTGGAAGTTGCCCGCCGCCGCTCGTCGGCTCGATCGCAGGCGACGAGCTCTGGCGAGGCCTCGCCGTAGCGCGAGATGCGCGTCGCGCGGAGGCGGGGGAGTTGGAGGTTGGGAGTTGACACATTCCTTGGACGCTCTTCATGCCGTGTGCCGCTTGACGTAAACTCCTCCTTCATGGCGGACCTGAAAATGAAACCAACCCGGAAACGCGTGACCGACTTCCTGAAGGGCGTCGATGAGGCGCGTCGCCAAGGACGTCAGTGGTGAAGCCGATCACGCCCCAGGCAACGCGCATCGGCTGGATCGGTACCGGCGTGATGGGCCAGTCGATGTGCGGGCATCTCCTCTCGGAGGGGTACCGCACCACGCTCTACACGCGCACCCGGGCGAAAGCGCAGGCGCTGCTCGATCGCGGGGCCGCGTGGGCCGATTCGCCGCGCGCCGTCGCCGAATCCTCCGACGTGCTGTTCACGATGGTCGGCTTCCCGCGCGATGTCCGCGACGTGTACTTCTCGCCGGAAGGCATTCTCGCCGGCACCGGCCAGGGCGCGGTCCTGGTCGACATGACGACCACCGAACCGACGCTTGCGCGCGAGATTCACCAGGCCGCGCGCGCGAAGCAGGCGCAGTCGGTGGATGCGCCGGTCTCCGGCGGCGATGTCGGCGCTCGCAATCGCGCGCTGTCGATCATGGTCGGCGGCGACGAAGAGGCCGTGGCCAGCGTCATGCCCCTCTTTCAGATCCTCGGCAAGAACATCGTCCATCAGGGTGGTCCGGGGGCCGGGCAGCACACCAAGATGTGCAACCAGATCGTGATCTCGGGGACGATGATCGGGGTCTGCGAGAGCCTTGTGTACGCGCGCCAGGCCGGCCTCGATCCCGAGCAGATGTTGAAGTCGATCCGCAGCGGCGCGGCCGGATGCTGGTCGCTCGAGAACCTTGCTCCGCGGGTGCTCAAAGGGGACTTCGAGCCCGGGTTCATCGTCGAGCACTTCATCAAGGACATGGGGATCGCCTTGAACGAGGCGCAGCGTATGGGGCTGGCCATGCCGGGTCTGGCGCTCGTGCATCAGCTCTACCTCGCGCTGCAGGCGCAAGGCCACGGGCGGCGCGGCACGCAGGCCCTGGTCCTCGCGCTCGAGCGCATTTCCAACGTCGCCCGCTCCTGACGCGGACGGCGATGCAGCGACTCTGGATTGCGTCGATCGTCACGGCTGCCGTGACGGTTCTCGCCGCGACACGCTCGCCGGACCATCCGTTTCAACAACCGGTTACCGCACCGGTGATCACCACGCCTGAAGGGTCACGGGCGGTCGAACAGACGTCCCGGGGGACGCGCGAGGCTGCCGCCCTCGTCGCGTCGTTCGACGGCCTCGGCGAGGGGTTCGAAGGACCACAGGGGACGGCCGTCCTGAGAAATCCCTCGGACAACAGCCTTGCCGTCGGCCCCGATCACATCGTGCAGACCGTCAACTCGCGGATGGCGATCTTCACGAAGAAGGGAAAGAAGTACGACACGACTGGGCGTGTGCTGTACGGGCCCGTCAACACCAACAACGTGTTCAGGGGATTCGGCGGCCAGTGCGAAGCATTGAACAATGGCGATGCCGTGGTCCGCTACGAGCAGCTCGCCGATCGATGGCTGATCGTCATGCCGCTTTTCCGCCGCGGCCCCGCGCGGGCCGATCAGCCGCCCGAATGGAAGGCCAGCCCCACTGCATACGTCAGTCCCCCGGGTGTCACGGGTCAGCCGGGACAGCCTGCGCCTCTCTTCCAGCCGCCGCGTCCCGAGCCCGCGCCTCCCGCCGGACAACCCGGTCGTGGTGGAGCACCCGCCGGGCGCGGCACGCAGGGGCCACAAGGCCCGTACTCGATGTGCTATGCGATCAGCGCCGGCGCCGAACCTTTCGGCCCGTACTATCGGTACGAATTCCTGCGCCCGCTCTTCCCCGATTATCCCCGTCCGGCGATCTGGCCCGACGGCTACTACGTGCCGACCAGCACCGGAGACGACGTCATCCAGAAGCATGCGTGCGTGGTCGAGCGCGCGAAGATGTTGAAGGGCGAGCCGGCCGCCGAGCAGTGCGTGGTCATCGACGGCGTCAACTTCCTCAACAACGCCGACATCGACGGCAAGGCGCTTCCGCCATCAGGCGCGCCGAACGTAATGATGGCGTCGGGCGGCACCCAGCTGAAGAATGTGCTCGAAGACAACGGCATCTTCGTCTGGAAGTTTCACGTCGACTGGAAGAATCCGGCGAAGACGAGCGTGACTGGTCCGGACAAGATCGCGGTGGCGCCGTACCGGTACCTTTGCGACGGGCAGCTCACGCACTGCGTGCCGCAGCCGGGAACGGATCGGCGGCTCGACGCGCAGGGCGACAAGATCATGGCGCGCCTGGTGTACAGGAGGGTGCGAAACGACGAATCGATTGTCGCGGTCCACTCGGTGAACACCAGCGCCGGTGGGGGCGGGGTGCGGTGGTACGAGTTCCGGATCGACCGCAACCGCACGGTGACGCTGCATCAGCAGGGCACCTATGCGCCGGACAACTTCTTCCGCTGGATGGCGAGCCCCGCCATCGATCGCTTTGGCAATATCGGCATCGGCTATTCGTTCGGGGGGACGCCGAATTTCGCCGGTCAGCGCTTTGCCGGGCGGCTGGCAGGCGATCCGCCAGGCGTCCTCGGCCTCGCCGAAACGGTGCTGGTCGACGGGGAAGGGGCGCAGACCGCGATGCGTTGGGAGGATTACACGCAGACGGCCGTCGATCCGGGCGACGACTGCACCATCTGGTACGTGGGTGATTACCTGAAAAAGGGAGCGACCAACTACACGAGCCGCATCGGAGCGTTCCGAATGCCCGGCTGTCCGGGAACGCGATAGAGTATCGGGACACGGGAGCAAAGCCAGATGGCCAAGATCAAACGCAAGACGCGCAAGAAGATCTCCAAACAACTCAACAAACTGGTCAAGCGCCACGGCGCCGAGAGGGCGCTGGCGCTCGTGACCGGCATCGTCAGCAACCTCGTGACCGACGCGGCCGAGAAGACCGCGAAGAAGGAGAAATCGGCGAAGGGCGAGAAATCCGCGAAAAAGACAAAGAAGGCCAAGGAGCCCGCGCCGGCCGGCAAACGCGAGTCGAAGCACCCCGCCAACTGACGCCTCGCCGCCGCTCACCAACGTGAAAACCATCTGGCCGGGGTACGCGCTCGTCGCGATGGCCTGCTTCGCCGGGATGCAGCTCCTGTTCAAGTATTCGACGCGTGCCGGCTTGAATCCCGCGGCGATCCTCGTCTTCGTGTTCGGTTTTGCCTGGATCCTGTACATCGCGCACATCGCGGCGCTGCGCCCACCCATGGCCATCAGCTCGTGGCTCGTCGGTGTGCTGTTCGTCGCGGGGCTGCTCGGCTACATCGGCAACCTGTTCGCCGTGCGCGCCGTCGCGCTGGCGCCGAACGCCGGGTATGCGGTCGCCATCTTCGGGCTGCAGGCGCTCGTGGTCACCCTGGTGTCGGTCATCCTGCTCGGCGCCTCGCTGTCCTGGGTCAAGGTGGCGGGCGTCCTGCTCTGCTGCGCGGGCGTCGCTCTGCTCGTCATCTGACGCCGGCACCGTCAGAGCGCGAGCAGCTTTGCCGCGTTCCCGCCGAGGATCTTCTCTCTGACACGGTCCGGCACGTCCAGCGTGCGAAGCGTGTCGAGCATCAGCGGAATCGAGCCAATCTGGTGCGGATAGTCGCTGCCCGCGAGGATCCGGTCCTCGCCGGCGAAATCGAGGGCGAGCCGCATCGCTGACGCGTTGAAGTTGACCGAATCGTAGTAGAAGGTCCGCAGATACTCGCTTGGCGGGCGGCCGATGTTCCGGCGGCAGTCGGCGAACGCCCGGTAGCCGCGGTCGAGCCGTTCGGCGAGATACGGAATCGCGCCGCCCATGTGCGTGAGAACCCAGCGAATCCGCGGATGCCGTTCGACGACGCCGCTGAAGACGAGTTTCGAGGCGGCGAGCGTCGTGTCCATCAGGAATCCCACCAGCGGCATGAGCCAGTAGTCGAGCATTGCCTCCACGCCGGCAGGGTCGGTGGGGTGGATGTAGATCACGGCGCCGAGCTCGTCGGCCTTCTTCCACAGCGGCGCGAAGCGTTCGTCGGCCAGGGCGACGTGATTCACATTGCTGAACACCATCGCGCCAGGCAGCCCGAGATCCGTCATGGCGCGCTCGAGCTCGATCGTCGATGCCGCGGGATCGTTCAGCGGCAGCGTTGCGAGCGCCGAGAAGCGGCCGGCCCGCTCGCGCACCACCCGCGCAAACGCGTCGTTGATCATCCGCGCCCATTCGACGGCGAACTCAGGGGCCTCGACGTGCACGCCGGGTGTGGTGAACGAGAGCACCTGCGTATCGACGGCATGTTCGTCGAGCACGCGTTGCCGGTAGTCGATGTCGCGGTGCCCGGGGACGAGGATGTTGTAGTCCCCCGGGTAGTGCACGCAAGGGTTGTCCTCGGCGTCGTAGGTGACCTTGACAACCGAGCGCGACGCCGGCGACTTCAACGCAGCGACGTACTCGGGCGGATAGTAGTGGTTGTGAAAATCAACGACGCGCATGGGACAGATAGTAAAGGGGTAGTCCAGCCGCCACCAGTCCCAGACCAACGGCGGCTTCGACCGGCTGTCTGTAGACCTGATTGGCGACGATCGCCAGCGACGCCAGGATGAACACGACCGGAACGACCGGATATCCCCATGTCCGGTACGGCGGATCGTATCCAGGACGGCGCCGGAGCACGAAAAGGCCGGCCGCCATCAGCGCGAAAAAGAGCCATTCGGTATAGATGACGCGGGAGAACAGCGCGCGGTACGCGCCGGTCGCCGCGAGCACGGACGACCAGATGCCTTGCGCCACGATCGCTCGAGATGGCGTGCGGTGAACCGGATGGATGTAGCCAAGCCACCGAAAGGCGAGTCCATCGTTCGCCATCGAATAGTACACGCGTGGACCGGCCAGTACGATTCCGGTCAGCGCGCCGAGCGACGACATCATCACCAGGCCGGCCATGAACGCGGAGCCTCCTCGACCGACGACGGCATCGGCGGCCTCGGCGGCCACACGGGTTGACGTGCGAACGACGTCGATCGGCAGCACCGCGAGGTAGACGAGGTTCAGCAAGACGTAACAGGCGGTGACCACGGCGACCCCGCCCATCAACGCGAGCGGAATCGTCTTCGACGGCGTGACCGTTTCGCCCGCCGTGTAGGTGACCATGTGCCATCCGCCATAGGCGAAGAGCCCGGCGACCATCGCAAGGAGGAAATCGCTGATCCCGCCCGCCGAGGGCGCGGGCGGTACCGTCGCGGGCGCGTGAGCCGCGCCGCCGAATCCCACGACGACGATCACGACGATGGCGGCGAGCTTCGCGCCGGTCAGAACGGTCTGAACGCGGCTGCCGGCCTTGACCCCGAAGTAATTGAGCACGGTCAGCGCCACGATCGCGAGCACCGCTACTACCCGCGTGCCATCCGGCCCGAGGGGCAGGAAATGCGCCGCATACCGGGCGAACACCGTGGCTATCGCCGCGATGATCCCCGAATGCATCGTCCAGAACATCGCCCAGCCCCAGAGAAAGCCGGCAGCCGGCGAAAACGTGTCGCGCAGGAAAATGTAGAGCCCGCCTGTCTGCGGGAATGCCGAGGCCAGCTCGGCGCACACGAGCGCGCCGAAGAGGGTGAGCACGCCGCAGCTCACCCACACGAGCATGATTTCCGCCGGCGTGTCGAGGTAGCGGGCTATCTCAGAGGGCTGAACGAAGATCGACGCGCCGATGATCGTGCCAGCGACCATCGCGGTCGCATGGACGAGGGTGAGGGAGCGGGGCAGCTCGGCCACTGGCCGGGCATGGTAGCTGAAAGAGAGGAAACGAGCGCCACTGTGCTAGTACCTACGCGTCTGATGGCCAAGAAACGCACCGTTCGCCGCCGTCGGAAGACCGAGCCCGCTTCAGTCGGCCTCAGCCCGGCCGATACCCGTGAGGTCAAGGACCCCGCGGTCCGGCGCCTGGCCGCCGACGTCGAAGCCGACGGCGGGGTCGTCCTTGCCACCTACCTCGAACCGTTCGGCGGCACGCCGGTGTTGCTGACGGCCCTGCCGCTCGACCGTGTCGAGCCGACGCCGTTCCAGCGCGACCCCTCGCTGCCGCACGTCAAGCGCCTGATGAACGTGGTCGAGACGTTGGGGCGTTTTCTCGATCCGATCATCACGATTCGCCACGACGGCGCCTACTGGACCCCCAACGGCAACCATCGGCTCCAGGCGCTGCGCAAGCTGGGCGCGCGCACGATAACTTCTTTGCTGATTCCGGATCCGGACGTCGCTTACAAGATCCTGGCGTTGAACACGGAGAAGGCGCACAACCTGAAGGAAAAGTCCCTCGAGACGATCCGGATGGAGCGTGCGCTCGCGGAGTCCGGCTCCACCAAGAAGGAGCGAGACTACGTCTTCGAGTTCGATCAGCCGTCGTTTCTCACGCTCGGCGCCGCGTACGAGAAGCGCCCTCGCCTCAGCGGCGGCGCGTACAACTCCATGCTGCGCCGCATCGAGGACTTCCTCGACGAACGCCTGGAACCGGCCGTCCGCGAGCGCGAGCGCCGCGCGGCGAAACTCCTCGCCGCCGACGATGACGTGACCGCGATCATCGAGAAGCTCAAGGCCCGCGGCCTGACCAGCCCGTACCTCCGATCGTTCGTCGTCTCGCGCGTCAATCCGATCCGATTCTCGACCGCCACGGAGTTCGACTTCGACGACGTCCTCGAGCGGATGCGGAAGGCGGCCGGGAAATTCAAGATCGACAAGATTCGACAGGAAGACGTCGTCCGCGCGGGAGGCGGCGCGGCGGAAGAAGACACAGAAGAGTGAGTTGTGATCGGTGACGCTGACGGAGTCGTGACCGGGACCGGTGATCAGGGATCAAGTCGTGATCGGTGATCGGTGATCGGTGATCGATCGGGATCCGGATCAGGACGACGATTGGGATAGGGATGAAGAATCAGGGACTCTTGATCCCTGATCACCGATCACCGATCACCGATCACCGATCACGACAAGGATGAGGACTTGATGTTTGGCCGTGAAGCGTGGATGACCGTGGCAACCAGTGCCGATGACGAGATTCGCGAGCGGATTCTCACCGGCTACAAGGATGGCAAGCCGTTCACTCCGTACGTTCCCACGCTGGCCCTGCCCTCTGACATCAACACCGTGCTCGATTTCGGGTGCGGTTTAGGGCGGAACTTTCCATATCTCAAGGGCGTCGCCCGCTCGGTTGCGGGATTCGATCTGCCGCCGATGATCGAGCGGTGCCGCCGATCGGCCGCCGATGGGGTCGACCTGCTCGCTGCCGACTGGGATCAGCTGAAGGTTTTGCGCGTCGATCTGATCTTCGCCAGCCTCGTCCTGCAGCACATCGAGCCGGCGCCGGTCCGTCTGTTCCTCCAAGACTTCTCGCGCATGACGCCATGCGTCTACCTCCTGACGCGGAACACGACCGACTTCGGCGAAAACCTCTTCGACATCGTCGCGGAGACCGAGCTGTTCGTGCCGGGCGAGTGCGTCGAAGTGGAGCACGATCCCGCGACGCACCAGCTGCAGGTCATGGGACGCTCGTCGTTCGACGAGGCGCGCCGCGGCGGCGGGGATCGTCACTTCGAGGTGCTGCTGCGATCGGCGCGGCCGAAGTGAGGCCGCGCGCGACAACGTGAACCCCCGCAACTCCGTCAATTGAACCCGATGGCTGCTGACGACCCGGCGTCCTCGCCTGCGCTCACCTACGGCCGATATCTCGAAATCGACGCGCTGCTCGACCTGCAGCGGCCCCGGTCGGAAGGTCCGGAGCACGACGAGCTGCTCTTCATCGTCATTCACCAGGTGTACGAGCTGTGGTTCAAGCAGCTGCTGCACGAGCTCGATCGTGCCATCCATCTGTTCCGCGCCGGCGACGCTCACCGCGCGCAGCACACGCTCCGCCGCATCCTGACGATCCTGAAGGTGCTGGTCGCGCAGCTCGACATCCTCGAGACGATGACGCCGCTCGAGTTCCAGTCGTTCAGGACACGGCTCGAGGCGGCCAGCGGGTTTCAGTCGGATCAGTTCCGGCAGATTGAGTTCATGCTCGGGCGCAAGTCGCGCGCCGCTGTGGAACGTTTCGCGGACGGCTCGCGGGCGCGCCAGGCGCTCGAGGCGCGGTGGAACGCCCCGACGGTCTGGGACGCCTTCCTCGAATACCTGGAGCGCGAGGGTTACACCATTCCGCCGTCGCAGCGTGCCCGCGACGTCACGGCCGCCGTCGAACCGGACGAGGACATGCGGCAGGTGCTGATTGCCATCTATCGCAGGGATCCGAAGAACAGCGAAGTCTGCGAGCGGCTCGTCGATCTGGATGAGGGGATCCAGGAGTGGCGATACCGGCACGTCAAGATGGTGGAGCGCACGATCGGCACCAAGCCCGGCACCGGCGGTTCGAGCGGCGCGCAGTACCTCCAGACCACAGTCGGGCTCCCGCTGTTTCCGGACCTCTGGGCGATCAGGGCCGCGCTCTAAAGGGTCCCCGATCACCGAGCACCGATCCCGACGAAATGGCCAGCGAAGCGGGCCGGTTCTTGCCAGCTCACCAGTTCGGATACTGCTCTGTTACCGCTTCTTGCGGGTCGATCTGCCTGGAGGCCATCAATGAAGAATCGTGATGAGATCGAGGGCACGAAAGAGCAGATCAAGGGCAAGGCGAAGCAGGCCTGGGGTGACCTGACCGACGACGAGCGTCTTCACGACGAAGGCGTCGCGGATGAGGCGGCGGGTGAGGTCCAGGAGGGGTTTGGCAAGGCCCGGCGCAAGGTCGGCGAGGCAATCGAAGATATCGGCGAAGGATTGAAGAAGTAGGCTGCGCCTGGGCAGCTGAGGAACGGGACGGCGGCGGACTCGGACGAGCTGGCGGACCTAAGCTCTTCTATTGGCGCCACTGCGTTCGAGTGCTCCGGCAACCCGTTCCTTCAGCCTGTCCAGGTCATCGGTTTCCTGCCCCTCTTTCTCCGTGCGGTTTCCTACGTGCTTGCGTCCAGTGAATTCGTTTTGTTATATTTGCAAGGTTCTGGTCGACCCTAGGACACCCTATCTAGGGCGCGACATCCAGACGGCAACGCCGCTGGTCGCGCGGGAGACGCGCGAAGCCGTCTACGGGCTGCAAGAAGTGGACGGTTGGGCGGACTGCATCGAAAGCGCTCCGTGGCGAGCGCGGATCATCAACTTTATAGGGTAAGTCAGTTCCAGGTGCCGGTCCGCTTCGCGGCACCCTAGGCCTGGAACACCATGTTTCTTGCGCGCCGCGATGGCGGCGTGTGTGGAGTTGTCGTGCCGACGATTAGTCAGCTGGTTCGCAAGGGGCGGGCCGCGGTCGTGACGAAGACCAAGAGCCCCGCGCTGCAGGACAGTCCGCAGAAGCGCGGCGTCTGCGTGCGCGTGTTCACACAGACGCCGAAGAAGCCGAACTCGGCGCTGCGGAAGGTCGCCCGGGTGCGCCTGACGAACGGCATCGAGGTCACGACCTACATCCCCGGCGTCGGCCACAACCTGCAGGAGCACTCGCTCGTGCTGATCCGCGGCGGCCGCGTCAAGGACCTGCCCGGCGTTCGCTACCACGTGGTGCGCGGCACGCTGGATGCGGTCGGCGTCCAGGGCCGCAAGCAGGGTCGATCGAAATACGGGGCGAAGAGGCCGAAGTCATAGTCGACGGTCATCAGTTCCCAGTTCCCAGAAGAGGGAACGGAGAGCGAACGGAAGCTGAACTGACTACTTGAAACTGGCTACTGGAAACTGGCAACTGGAAACTGAGACATGCCACGAAGACGAGAAATCCCGAAACGCGAAGTTCCGCTCGACCCGCTCTACAGCAGCTCGCTCGTCACCAAGTTCATCAGCACGCTGATGCGCGACGGCAAGCGCAGCACCGCCGAACAGATCATGTACGGCAGCCTGTCGTCGATTCAGGAGAAGACCGGCGACGATCCGCTGAAGGTGTTCAAGAAGGCGGTCGAGAATGTCAAGCCGGCGCTCGAGGTCAAATCGCGCCGGGTCGGCGGCTCGAACTATCAGGTGCCGGTCGAAGTCAATCCGAACCGCCGCCTGTCGCTGAGCATCCGCTGGCTGGTCGGCTACGCCCGGTCCCGCGGCGACGGCAAGACCATGCAGGAGAAGCTCGCGAACGAGCTGCTGGACGCGGCCAACCTGCGCGGCGGCGCGGTGAAGAAGCGCGAAGACACGCACCGCATGGCCGAAGCGAACAAAGCCTTCGCGCACTACCGTTGGTAGCGCGCAGCTTTAGCTGCGCGTCAGAGTTCGCGGAGCTGAAGCTCCGCGCTACGAAAGCAAGACGACGACGACGGACCGCTCGAGTTATTTGAAATGCCAAGGCAAACACCGCTCAATCGGACACGCAACATCGGCATCATGGCGCACATCGATGCCGGCAAGACCACGACGACGGAACGCATCCTGTTCTATACCGGCCGGACCGTACAAGATCGGCGAAGTGCACGAAGGCACCGCGGACATGGACTTGATGGAGCAGGAGCAGGAGCGCGGCATCACGATCACGTCGGCGGCGACCACCTGCTTCTGGCGCGATGTCCGAGTCAACATCATCGACACTCCCGGCCACGTCGACTTCACCGCCGAAGTCGAGCGCTCGCTGCGCGTGCTCGACGGCGCCGTCGCGGTGTTCGACTCGGTCGCCGGCGTCGAGCCGCAGTCCGAGACGGTGTGGCGTCAGGCCGACAAGTACCGCGTCCCGCGCATCTGCTTCGTCAACAAGATGGACCGCATCGGCGCGGACTTCAAGCGCACCTTCGATCAGATCATCTCGAAGCTTGGTGGCAATCCGGTCGCGATCCAGCTGCCGATCGGCAGCGAAGACAAGTTCACTGGCGTGATCGACCTCGTCAAGATGAAGGCGATCCGCTACAAGGACGAGACGATGGGCGCCGAGTACCTCGTCGAGGAGATTCCGGCCGACATGCTCGGCCGAAGCGAAGCAGTATCGCGAACGGCTGATCGAGAAAGTCAGCGAGGCGGACGACAAGCTGCTGGAGAAGTATCTGCACGGCGAAGAGCCCACCGAGGATGAAATCAAGGCGGCGATCCGCAAGCGCGTCAACAGCTCGGTCCACACCAGGGGCGAGAAGGCGGAGCCGGCGTTCGTGCCGGTCATCTGCGGCTCGGCGTTCAAGAACAAGGGCGTGCAGCCGCTGCTCGACGCGGTCGTCGACTACCTGCCGTCGCCGCTGGACGTGCCGCCGATCAACGGCTTCGATCCGAACAAGGGACCCGACGTGCTCGTCGAGCGCCAGGCCGCCGACGATGCGCCGTTCTCGGCGCTCGCGTTCAAGATCATGACCGACCCGTTCGTCGGCCAGCTGACGTTCATTCGCGTCTACTCGGGCGTGATGGCCGCCGGGCTCGACGGTGCTACAACGCGACCAAGCAGAAGTCGGAGCGGCTCGGCCGCCTGCTGCAGATGCACGCGAACAAGCGCGAGGAGATCAAGGAAGTCTTCGCCGGGCGACATCGCCGCCGCTGTCGGGCTCAAGACGGTCACCACGGGCGACACGATCTGCGACGAGAAGAAGGCGGTCGTGCTCGAGTCGATGGACTTCCCCGAGCCGGTCATCTCGCTGTCGATCGAGCCGAAGACCAAGGCCGACCAGGAGAAGCTCGGCACCGGTCTGGGCAAGCTGATGGCCGAAGATCCGACGTTCCGCGTCAAGACCGATCAGCAGACCGGCGAAGTCGTCATCTCCGGCATGGGCGAGCTCCACCTCGAGATCATCGTCGACCGCCTCAAGCGCGAGTTCAACGTCGAGGCGAGCGTCGGCCGGCCGCAGGTCGCCTACAAGGAAACCCTGACGCGTCCTGCCGATGGCGAAATGAAGTACGCCAAGCAGACCGGCGGCCGCGGCCAGTACGGACACGTGAAGATCCACCTCTATCCGGCCGAGCCCGGCAGCGGCTATCTCTTCGAGAACAAGATCACCGGTGGCGCGATTCCGAGGGAATACATCAAGCCGGTCGATGAAGGGATCAAGGAGGCGCTCACCCGCGGGGTGCTCGCCGGGTATCCGGTGGACGACGTGCGCATCGAGCTGTACGACGGCACGTACCACGAAGTCGACTCGTCGGAAATGGCGTTCAAGATCGCCGGATCGATGGCGTTCCAGGACGCCGCGAAGAAGGCCAAGCCGGTGCTGCTCGAGCCGATGATGCGCGTCGAAGTCGTCGTGCCGAAGGAGCACATGGGCGACGTGATGGGCAACCTGTCGAGCCGGCGCGGGCACATCCAGTCGCAGGAAGATCGCGGCGGCACGCAGATCATCAACGCGCGTGTGCCGTTGTCCGAGATGTTCGGCTACGCGACCGACCTCCGCTCGCGCACGCAGGGCCGCGCCACGTATTCGATGCACTTCGATCGCTACGAGCCGGCGCCGAGCAACGTGAGCGAAGAGGTCGTGGCGCGGGTTCAGGGCAAGACGTAGAGACACCGACACCCGTAGCGCGCAGCTTCGGCTGCGCGTCAGGGCCGCGGGGCTGAAGCCCCGCGCTACGGGCGAAGCAGAGGAAAACAGAATGGCGAGTCCTTTCAGCGACAAGATCCGCATCCGTTTGAAGGCGTACGACAACCGGGTGCTGGACCAGTCGACGACCGAGATCGTGGACACGGCACGGCGCACCGGCGCGCGGCTGGCGGGTCCGATTCCGTTGCCGACCGAGAAGAACAAGTGGACGGTGCTGCGGTCGCCGCACGTCGACAAGAAATCGCGTGAGCAGTTCGAGCTGCGCACGCACAAGCGGCTGATCGACATCTTCGAGCCGACGCCTCAGACGGTCGACGCGCTGATGAAGCTCGATCTGCCGGCAGGCGTCGACGTCGAGATCAAGGCGTTCGGGAAAGAGCACAAATAGATTGGTTCAAAGGTTCAGGAGTTCAATGGTTCACGGGTTCGGGTTCAGAGGTTCAAGTGTTCGGGCGGTTTGAGCACTGGAACCCTGGAACTTCTGAACCCGAACCACTGAACGGCTGAACGGTTGAACCACTGAACCGACAGAGAATCAGCGATGCTTACCGGAATCATCGGCAGAAAAATCGGCATGACGCAGCTGTTCCAGCAGGACGGCACGGTCACGCCCGGCACGGTCATCAAAGCGGGCCCGTGCGTGGTCGTCCAGGCCAAGTCGGCGCAGACGGATGGCTACGAGGCCGTGCAGATCGGGCTCGTCGAGGAGCGGCCGGCGCGGGTCGGCAAGCCGCTGGCGGGTCACTACAAGAAGGCCAACGTCCCACCGACCCGCGTGCGCCGTGAGGTGAAGGTCGCCAAGGGCGCCGAGGCGCCCAAGGCCGGCGAACAGGTGCTGGTGAACGCCATCTTCAATAACGGTGACCGCGTCGACGTGATCGGCGTCAGCCGCGGCAAGGGGTTCCAGGGCGTCATGAAGCGCCACAACTTCCGCGGCGGCGCGGCGACCCACGGCTCGATGTTCCATCGCGCGCCCGGGTCGATCGGCGCCTCGTCATTCCCGTCGCGCGTCATCAAGGGCATGCGCGGCGCGGGGCGGATGGGCGCGGACCGCGTGACGACGCGCAATCTCAAAGTGGTGGCGGTCGACGCGGAGAACAATCTGCTGGTCGTGCGCGGGGCGGTGCCGGGCGCACCGGGCAACTACGTGGTGATCCGGAAAGCGATCACCGCGAAACCGGAGCCGAAGCCGCAGGCTGAGAAGCCGGGCAAGACCACGATCGCGAAGAAGCCGAAGAAATAGGAAATTAATGTCCACTGACGCGGAGCTGAAGCTCCGCGCGACGGGTGACAGAGATGCAGCTCGATATCGTCAACGGGGATAACCAGAAGATCGGCTCGCTCGAGCTGAACGACGAGATCTTCGGCGGCAAGGTGAAGGCCGATTTGATCTGGCAGTCGGTCGTGCACCAGAACGCGTCGGAGCGCCGCGGCACGCACGCGACGAAGAACCGGGCGGCGGTCAGCGGCTCGGGCAAGAAGCCCTGGCGGCAGAAGGGGACCGGCCGCGCCCGCGTCGGTGAGATCCGGAATCCGCTGTGGCGCAAGGGCGGCACGGTGTTCGGGCCGCAGCCCCGGAGCTACGCCTTCGACATGCCGAAGAAGGTCCGCCTCGGCGCGCTGCGCGCGGCGCTGGCGCGCAAGGCCCAGGACGGCGCCCTCGTGGTCGTGGACAAGCTGGAAGCGTCGGAGCCCAAGACCAAGGCGACCGCCGAGCTGCTGAAGCGCCTGGGCGCCACCGGCAAGACGCTCGTGATCGACGTGACGCCGCAGGAGACGTTCGTGCTGAGCGCGCGCAACATCGCCGGCGTGAAGCTCGTGCCGAGCGCGCGCGTCACGGCACGGGACGTCATGGACACGGCGCGCGTGATCGCCACGCGCGAGGCACTGGAGAAACTGCAGGAGTCGTTGGGATAGTTGCCGTGTCAGTCGTCAGTTTCCAGTTTTCAGTTTCCAGTAGGGAACGAAGACATGCCCCAACCGGGAACTGGCAACTGGGAACTGACAACCGGCAACTGGCAACTGGAAACTGACATGAAACTCACAGACGTCATCCGCCGGCCGCTGATCACCGAGAAGACCACGCTCCTGCGCGAAGCGGGACGCACGGTGGTGTTCGAGGTCGCGGCGAAGGCGACGAAAATCGACATCAAGCGTGCCGTCGAGAAGCTGCTCGGTTCGAAGGTCGAAGCCGTCCGCACCTCGATTGCCCATGGGAAGTTCAAGCGCCAGGGACGCTTCATCGGGCAGCGATCCGACTGGAAGAAAGCCTACGTGAAGCTGCGCGAAGGCGAGAAGGTCCCCGAATTCCTGGAAGGGGCGTAAGACATCATGCCAATTCGCAAGTACAAGCCGACATCGGCGGGCCGGCGGTTCCAGACCGTCCAGGTGTTCGACGACGTCACCGCGACCGAGCCGTACAGGCCGCTGACCGAGCCGCTGCGGAAGTCCGGCGGCCGGAACAATCACGGCGAGCTGACGTCGTGGTGGCGCGGCGGCGGTCACAAGCGGAACTACCGCGTGATCGACTTCAAGCGTGACAAGCGGGACATCCCCGCCAAGGTGGCGACTGTCGAGTACGACCCCAACCGATCGGCGCGCATCGCCCTCCTCACGTATGCGGACGGCGAGAAGCGCTACATCCTGCAGCCGCTCGGGTTGAAGGTGGGCGACACGATCGTCTCGGGCGACAACGTCGACATCCTCCCCGGCAACGCCCTGCCGCTGAAGAACATTCCGCTCGGCACGATGATTCACAACGTCGAGCTGAAGCCCGGCAAGGGTGGCCAGATCGCGCGCAGCGCCGGATCGGCCGTCCAGCTGGTGGCGAAGGAAGGCGGCTATGCCTCGGTGAAGATGCCGTCCGGAGAAATCCGGAAGATCAACACCGAATGCCTGGCGACAATCGGCCAGGTCGGCAACGTCGATCACGAGAACGTGTCGATCGGCAAGGCCGGCCGCAGCCGCTGGCTCGGCAAGCGGCCGCACGTGCGTGGCGTGGCGATGAACCCGGTGGATCACCCGCTCGGCGGCGGTGAAGGCAAGACGTCCGGCGGCCGCCACCCGGTCTCGCCGTGGGGCGTGCCGACCAAGGGCTACAAGACGCGGAACCGGAAGGTGACCGACCGGTTCATCGTGCAGAGGCGGACGAAATAACACGCCCGTAGCGCGGAGCTTCAGCTCCGCGTCAGTGACGCGCGGCTGAAGCCGCGCGGTTCGGGTGAAGAGAACAGCGAAACGTGCCGCAAGATGGCCCCCTGGCTGCGAGGAGGCCGTTCGCGAGAAAAAATATGTCTAGATCACTGAAAAAGGGTCCCTTCGTCGACGTTCCCCTCCTCGAAAAAGTCGAGGTGATGAACCGGAGCAACGACAAGAAGGTCATCAAGACCTGGTCGCGCCGGTCGACCGTGGTGCCCGAGATGGTGGGCCACACCATCGCCGTGCACAACGGGCGCAAGTTCATCCCGGTCTACATCACCGAGAACATGGTCGGCCACAAGCTCGGGGAGTTCGCGCCGACGCGGCTGTTCAAGGGTCACACGACGAAGAGTGACAAGGCGGCCGCGGTGGCGCCGGCCGCCCCGAAGGCGGGTGCGTAATGGCAGTGCAGGCACACGCGACCGCAAAGTACATCCGCACCTCCGCGCAGAAGGCGGGGCTGGTGATGGATTTGATCCGCGGACGCGACGTCAACGCGGCGCTGGCGACGCTGCAGTTCGCGCGCAAGAGCGTCGCGAAGGACGTCGAGAAGGTGCTCCGGTCGGCGATTGCGAACGCGCAGCTGAAAGAAGGGTTCGGCGGCGACGTCGAGCGGCTGTTCGTGAACGCGTGCTACGCCAACCAGGGGCCGTCGCAGAAGCGGATTCGCCCTGCGCCGATGGGCCGCGCGTTCCGCGTGGTCAAGCGCACCGCGCATCTGACCGTCCAGGTCGCCGAACGGCCGTCGGCCGCGATGGCGGCGGCCGAGGCGGAGGTGGTCGGACCGTCCGAGTCGGCCGGAAAGCCGGCGACGTCGGCGCCGAAGCGGCCGCGGGGCGCGAAGCCCAAGGCCAGGCCCGCCGCGCGCAAGACGGCGAGCGCCGGGAAGAAGAAGGCCGCCGGTGGCGCCCGGAAGAAGGCCGCCAGCGGGCAGGCGAAGAAGACCGCAAAGAGCTGATCGCGAACGCGACGGAGACTTATGGGACAGAAAGTTCACCCGCACGGTTTCAGACTGGGCTTCAACAAGACGTGGCGTTCGCGGTGGTTCGCCGACAAGGACTACTCGAAGCTGCTCCACGAGGACCTGAAGCTCCGCGACACGCTCAAGCAGCGCTTCGCGCACGCCGGCGTCTCGAAGATCGAAATCGAGCGCGCGGCCAACAAGCTGAAGATCGACATCTACACCTCGCGGCCGGGCATCATCATCGGGCGCAAGGGCACCGAAGTGGACAAGCTGAAGACGGAAATCCAGAAGCGGACCAACCGCGAGGTCTTCATCAACATCCAGGAAATCCAGAAGCCGGAGCTCGACGCGCAGCTGATCGGCGAATCGGTGGCGATGCAGCTCGAGAAGCGCGTCGCGTTCCGCCGCGCGATGCGCAAAGCGGTCGAATCGGCGCTGCGCTTCGGCGCGCGCGGCATCAAGGTGCGCGTCTCGGGCCGGCTGAACGGCGCGGAAATCGCGCGGTCGGAGTGGTACCTGCACGGCCAGCTGCCGCTGCAGACGCTTCGCGCCGACATCGACTACGGCTTCGCGGAAGCGTTCACCACCTACGGCGCGATCGGCGTCAAGGTGTGGCTCTACAAGGGCGAACGGCTGGCGCCGCGCATCGGCCGCGAAGAGGATTACCGTGGACCCGCGGCGTCCGCCGGGGGCCGCGGCTGAAGTTTCCAGTCCCCATGCCAGTTTCCAGAACTGGCTACTGAGAACTGGCTACTGGTTACTGACAAGGAACGTCGTTATGTTGATGCCGAAGAAGGTCAAGTACCGGAAGCAGCAGCGCGGTCGCATGCGCGGCAAGGCCTGGCGCGGGTCCGATGTGTCGTTCGGCGACTACGGGCTCAAGGCGCTCGAGCCGTGCTGGCTGACCGATCGACAGATCGAGGCTGCGCGCGTCGCCATGACCCGGTTCATCAAGCGCGGCGGCAAGATCTGGATTCGCGTGTTTCCGGACAAGCCGATCACGAAGAAGCCGCAGGAAACCCGAATGGGCAAGGGCAAGGGCGCGCCCGAGCAGTGGGTGTGCGTCGTCCGGCCGGGGCGGATCCTGTTCGAGATGGAAGGGGTCAACGAGACCGACGCGCGCCAGGCGATGCGCCTGGCTGCGGCCAAGCTTCCGATCAAGACGAAGTTCGCGACGCGGTTCGCCGAAGAGAGGGTGTCATGAAGGTGGAGGAATTCCGCGACCTCCAGGTCGACGAGTTGCGGCTGAAGGAACGCGAGCTGGACGATCAGCTGTTCCGGCTGCGCATTCAGAAGTCCATGGGGCAGATCGACGCCGCGCACAAGGTCAAGTCGGTGCGCCGCGATCTGGCGCGGCTGAAGACGGTGTTGCGGGAAAAAGAGACGGCGCCCGTGGCCCGCTAGGCCGAGATACGCAGCGCGCCGCAGGCGCGCCCGCCGGAGCGGAGGCGGGGCTGTGGGCCCCCGCGAGCGACGGCGATGGGGGGCCGGCGGGGCGAAGCCCCCCGGTGAAATAGGAGAACTATGGCAGCGAAAGCGGAAATCACGGGCGTCGTCGTCAGCGACAAGATGCAGAAGACGGTCAAGGTCGCGGTCGAACGGCAGATACGCCACGAGTTGTACGGCAAGACGCGGCGCCGGACGTCGACGTTCCTGGCGCACGACGAAGGCAGCGCCGCGAAGGTCGGCGATCGCGTGGCGATCGTCGAGGCCCGGCCGATGAGCCGGCGCAAGCGCTGGGTCGTCACCCGCGTCGTCGAGAAGGCAAAGCAAATCTAAGGAAACGGGGCGTAGCGCCCCGGGTGACATGAAGAGCGCGCCGCAGGCGCGCCCGCCGGAGCGGAGCGGGGCAATGGGGCCCCCGCGAGCGAGGGCGATAGGGGGACCGGCGGGGCGAAGCCCCCCGGTAAAAAAAATGATTCAGATGCGATCCATCTTGGACGTCGCCGACAACTCGGGTGCGCGGAAGATCGCGGTGATCAACCCCATTGGCGGCTCCACCGGCCGCTACGCGCGGCTGGGCGACATCATCACGGCGTCGGTGAAGGAAGCGACGCCGGACGGCAACGTGAAGAAGGGGCAGGTCGTCAAGGCGGTCATCGTCCGCACCCGCAAGGAACAGCGGCGCAAGGACGGCAGCTACATCCGCTTCGATCGCAACGCCGCGGTGCTCGTGAACGATCAGAATGAGCCGGTCGGCACGCGCGTGTTCGGCCCGGTCGCGCGCGAGCTGCGCGAGCGCCGGTTCATGAAGATTATTTCGCTGGCGCCGGAGGTTCTGTAACGGCCGACGGCTCGATCACGATGGGCACGAAGCACACAAAGACCACAAAGAGAAATGCAGTCTTGGTGAGCTTCGTGGGCTTAGTGATCTTTGTGTCAGAGATCGTGAGTGCGTGGACATCATGTCGAGACTAGCTACTCCAATCAGAAAGAACGACGACGTGCTGGTCGTCACCGGAAAGGATCGCGGCAAGCGGGGACGCGTGCTGAAGGTCCTGCCGGAGAAGAACCGCGTCATCGTCGAAGGCGTGAATTTCATCAAGCGGCACACCAAGCCGAACCCGCAGCGCAACATCAAGGGCGGGCTGGTGGAGCGCGAGGCGGCGCTGCACGCGTCGAACGTGCAGCTGGTCTGCCCGGAGTGCGGCAAGCCGACGCGCCTCGGCCGCAAGATCCTCGGCGACGGCCGCAAGGTCCGGGTCTGCCGGAAGTGCGAGGGAGTGGTAGACAAATGAGCCGCCTGAGGGAACGGTACGAGAAGGACGTCGCGCCGACGCTCAAGAAGGAGTTCGGCTACAGCAACGTGATGGCGATCCCGAAGCTGTCGAAGATCGTCGTCAACATGGGGCTCGGTGAAGCGACGCAGAACGCGAAGATCGTCGACACCGGCGCCGACGAGCTCGGCCGGATCACCGGGCAGAAGCCGGTGATCACGCGCGCCAAGAAGTCGATCGCGCAGTTCAAGGTGCGCAAGGGCATGCCGATCGGGACGATGGTCACGCTGCGCGGCGAGCGCATGTGGGACTTCCTCGATCGCCTGATTGCCGTCGCGCTGCCGCGCGTCCGCGACTTCCGCGGCGTCTCGCCGCGCGGGTTCGACGGCCGCGGCAATTACACGCTCGGTCTGAAGGACCAGCTGCTGTTCCCGGAGATCGACTACATGAAGGTCGACAAGGCCCGGGGCATGAACATCTCGGTCGTGACGACGGCCAAGACGGACGAAGAGTCGCGGAAGCTGCTGCAACTGCTGGGTGTTCCGTTCAGAGCGTTGTAATAGAGAGAAGAGAATGGCAACTACCGCCAAGATCGCGAAAGAAAAGAAGACGCCGAAGTTCAAGATCCGTCTCCGCAACCGCTGCCAGCGATGCGGCCGGCCGCGAGCCTTCCTGCGCAAGTTCGCGCTGTGCCGGCTCTGCTTCCGGAAGCTCGCGCTCGAAGGAGACATCGCCGGAGTGACGAAGAGTTCTTGGTAACGTGCGACGTGCAACGCGCTGGGTGCTCACGTGCTTTTCGTGCTACGCGCTACGTGCTACGGGCTAACGTCGATGGAAGGGGGCAGCACGTGGCACTCGGGCACGCAGCACATTGCACACGGCACGTTGTGCGTAGCACATGGCACGTAGCACGCAGCACGAAAGCACGTGCGCACGTGAACACGTAGCACGTAAGGCACATGAGCATGCAGCGCGTTGCACGTTGCACGTAAGTCAGGTCGTTTTTCAGGTTAAACAGATATGACCGATCCAATCGCAGACATGTTGTCCCGCATCCGGAATGCGACGATCGCCCGCCACACTCGTGTCGAGATGCCGTCTTCGCGTCTCAAGGTGGAGGTCGCGCGGATTCTCGAGAGCGAGGGGTACATCCAGGGATTCAAGGTGCTCGAGCCGCAGGGCGAGACGCCGCAGGCGAGCCTTCGCCTGTTCCTGAAATACGGCCCGCGCGGCGAGCGCCTCATCACCGGCATCGAACGCGTCAGCCGTCCAGGACGTCGCGTCTACTTCGGATGTGACGAGGTGCCGGATGTCCTCGCGGGCCTTGGCATCAGCATCCTGACGACGTCGCGCGGCGTCATGACCGGACGCGACGCCGCCAAGGCGCGCGTCGGCGGCGAAGTGCTCTGTAACGTGTGGTAGTCGCCGTGGCCAGTCGCCAGTTTCCAGTTTCCAGTTGGCAGACAACGGAGCTGGTGAACGCGGGTGGACTGGTTCTGGCAACTGGTAACTGGTAACTGGTAACTGAGAACTGAGTCATGTCACGTATCGGCAAGAAACCAATTGCTATTCCCAAAGGCGTCAAGATCGACGTCAAGCCGGGGACGGTCGAGATCCAGGGACCGAAGGGCAAGCTGCAGCAGCCGCTGCCGCCGGGCATCGGATTCAAGGTCGACGGCGATCAGCTGCTCGCCACGACGCTGCGTGAGGATCCGCTGCTCGGGAAGTTCCACGGGCTGGCGCGCAGCCTGGTCGCGAACGCGGTGCAGGGCGTGACCGAAGGGTTCAAGAAGGAGCTCGACATCGTCGGCGTCGGCTATCGCGCGGAGCTCAAGGGCAAGCAGGTGCATTTCGCCCTCGGCTATTCGCATCCGATCGTGTTCGACCTGCCCAACGGCATCGATGTCGCGATCGACAAGCAGACCCACATCACGGTGACCGGGATCGACCGGCAGCTCGTCGGCCAGGTGGCCGCGAATATCCGCCGCATGCGGAAGCCCGACCCGTACAAGCAGAAGGGCGTCCGTTATACCGGCGAAGTGTTGAAGAAGAAGGCCGGCAAGACCGGGGCGAAATAGTGTTCAGTTCCAGTTGCCAGTTGCCAGTTCATCTGGCTGCTGGCTACTGGCAACTGGTAACTGGTAACTGACGATGAAGATAAAAACAACAAAAGATCGCCGCGTCCGCATTGGCCTGCGGCAGCGCAAGCGGATCGCCGGGACGGCGGAGCGGCCGCGGCTGCGGATCTTCCGCAGCGTCTCGCACATCTACGCGCAGGTCATCGACGATTTCAACGGCACGACGGTCGCCGCGGCCGCGAGCACCGAGCCGGCGTTGAAGGGGCAGCTCGGCGGTCCGGCGCGCCCGGGCAACAAGGCGGGAGCGCAGCTGCTCGGCAAGACGATCGCGGAGCGGCTCCTCGCGAAGGGCATCAAGCACGTGGTCTTCGACCGTGGCGGATTCCTCTACCACGGCCGCGTCAAGGCGGTCGCCGACGCGGCGCGCGAAGCAGGTCTGGAGTTCTAGGTGAAAGTTCCCGGTTTCCAGGTCCCAGTTTCCAGGTCTGCTGGGAGCTGGCTCTGGCGACGGGCACTGGTAACTGGCAACTGGTAACTGACAAATGATTGAAACACGCGAAAAAATCGACGCCTCGCAGCTCGACCTGAAGGATACGGTCGTGAACATCAGCCGCGTGACCAAGGTCGTCAAGGGCGGCAAGAATCTCAGCTTCAGCGCCCTGGTCGTCGTCGGCGACAGCCACGGCGTGGTGGGCTTCGGCGTCGGCAAGGCGAAGGAAGTGCCCTCGGCGATCAAGAAGGGCATCGAGGCGGCGAAGAAATCGCTGATCCGCGTGCCGCTGCAGGGGACGACGGTGCCGCATCCGGTGGTCGGGCGCTTCGGCGCCGGCCAGGTCCTGCTGAAGCCCGCGCCGGACGGCACGGGCATCATCGCCGGTGGCGCGGTGCGCGCGGTCGTGGAGGCGGCGGGGATTCAGAACGTGCTGACGAAGTCGATCGGCTCGGCAAATCCGCACAACGTGGTGCGGGCGACGTTCACCGGGCTGCAGATGCTGAAGGACCCGGCCGCGATCCGCAGGTTGCGGGGTAAAGAGGAAGAGCCCGCAACAGCGTCGGCGTAGACCGGCGCGGGAGTTTTCTTCCGCCTGAAGGCGGAAGCCACGGAGTGCATATAGAACAGAACTCCGGGGTCATAGGAAGTTACTTATATAAGCGTTTGTGGCTTCCGCCTTTAGGCGGAAGAGTCCGGGCGGAAGAGATAGATCATGGCAAAGAGAGCAGCGAAATCAGGCGGCGAGGCGCCCCGCGTCAAGATCACGCTCGTCAAGAGCACGATCGGGTTCAACAAGAACCAGGCGAAGGTCGTCGAGGGCATGGGCCTGCGCCGGATCGGCCATAGCGTCGAGCTCGCCGATACACCGGCGACGCGCGGAATGATTCTGAAGGTCCGTCATCTGGTAACGGTGGAATAGCGATGTCACTGAGCAATCTGCGGCCGCCGAAGGGCGCCAAGCACTCGAAGAAGCGGATCGGCCGGGGTCAGGGCTCCGGCCATGGCAAGACGGCGTCGCGCGGCCACAAGGGCGCGAAGTCGCGTTCGGGATTCAAGCACAAGCGCGGGTTCGAGGGTGGCCAGATGCCGCTCCATCGGCGCGTGCCGAAGCGCGGGTTTCACAACCCGTTCCGCGAGGAGTACGAGGTCGTCAACCTCGACACCCTCAGCGAGCGGTTCCCCGCCGGCGTCGAAGTGACTCCCGAGCTGCTGCGTCAGCGGGGTCTGGTGCAGAGCGATGTGCGGGTGAAGATCCTCGCACGAGGTGAGATCGCCAAGGCGCTGACCGTGCGCGCGCATAAGTTCAGCGGCAAGGCCGCCGAGAAGATTGCCGCCGCCGGCGGCACGGCAGAGGTGCTGGGCTAGGACCCGTAGCGCGGAACCTCGGTTCCGCGAGGGAACCTTTATGCTCCAAGACAGCGTCAAGAATATTTTCAGCGTTCCCGACCTGCGCAACCGCGTGTTGTTCACGCTCGGTATGCTGGCGGTCTATCGCGTCGGCGGCCACATCACGGTACCAGGGATCAACAAAGAGGCGCTGCTCATTCTCGCCGACCAGGCGAAGAACACGATGTTCGGCCTTTACGACATGTTCTCCGGACAGAACCTGTCGCAGATGACGATCTTCGCGTTGGGCATCATGCCCTACATCAGCTCCTCGATCATCCTGCAGCTGTTGACCGTGGTCTGGCCGTACCTCGAGCGACTGTCGAAGGAAGGCGAGCTCGGCCGCCGGAAGATCACGCAGTACACCCGCTATGGGACGCTGCTGCTGAGCATCGTCCAGGGCCTGGGGATCGCGTTCTTCCTCGAGCGATCGACGGAGATCGCCGGCGGGATCCCGCTGGTGTACAGTCCGGGCTGGGGATTCCGGCTCATGACGGTGCTGACCCTGACAACCGGGTCGCTCTTCGTCATGTGGCTCGGCGAACAGATTACCGAGCGCGGCATCGGCAACGGGATGTCGCTGATCATCTTCGCCGGCATCGTCGCGACGCTGCCTCAGGCGATCATCGCGACGATCGAGCAGTTGAACACCGGTCAGATGAGCCTGTTCCGGATCGTCCTGCTCCTGGTGCTCATGGTGGTCGTGGTCGCCGCGATCGTGTTCGTCGAGCGCGGGCACAGGCGGGTGACCGTCCAATACGCGAAGCGTGTCGTCGGCCGCCGGATGTATGGCGGATCGAGCACGCATATTCCGCTCAAGGTGAACACCGGCGGCGTCATCCCGGTGATCTTCGCGTCCTCGATCCTGACGTTCCCCGCGAGCTTCGCGCCGATGCTGGCGCCGGACACGTGGTACCGGCAGGCGCTGGATCAGATCGGCCCCGGGACGCTGCTCTACGACTTTCTCTATGTCGCGGGGATCATCTTCTTCTGCTACTTCTACACGGCGATCATCTTCAATCCGGATGACGTCGCCGAGAACATGCGGAAGTACGGCGGGTTCATTCCCGGCATCCGGCCGGGCAAGCGGACGGCGGAGTACATCGACACGATTCTGACGAGGATCACGCTGGTCGGGGCAATCTACCTGGCCATCGTCGCGATCCTGCCGACGTTCTTGATCAGCGGCATCAACTTCACGCAGCTGCCGTGGATCGGCGATCAGCTCGATGCCGTGCTGCCGGCGTTCGTCACTGAAGGCCTGAACGTACAGTTCGTCTTTGGCGGAACGTCGCTGCTGATCATCGTCGGCGTCGCGATGGATACGGTTCAGCAGGTGGAGTCACAGCTGATCATGCGTCACTACGACGGCTTCATGAAGAAGACCCGGATTCGGGGCCGGCGAGGTCAGTAAGTGCCAGAGCGTGAGGCGGCCCCGCCGCTGAACCTCGTGATGCTCGGCCCCCCGGGAGCGGGCAAGGGAACCCAGGCGGAGCGTATTTCCAGGACGCGCGCGCTGCCGAAGATCTCGACCGGCGACATCCTGCGTGAGGCCGTCCACGATGTGACGCCGCTCGGCTGTGCCGCCAAAGAGGAGATGGAGGCGGGCCGGCTCGTCAGCGACGACGTCATGATCGGCATCGTCCAGGAGCGGCTGGAGCGGGAGGACGCGCGGAACGGCTTCGTGCTCGACGGGTTCCCGCGCACGATCGTCCAGGCGAGCGCGCTGGATCGCCTGATCGACGGCCGCGGTCCCCTGGTCGTGCTCGACATCGTCGTGCCCGAGGAAGTGCTGGTTCGCCGGCTGGCCACGCGCCGCATCTGCAGCCGCTGTGGATCCAATGCGGCGGTCGAGTGGCTGAATGCCTGCGGCAAGTGCGGTGGAGAGCTCGTCGCGCGCGTCGACGACGGGGTCGATATCGTCAGGGAGCGTCTCGGGGTCTATCACCGGCAGACGAAGCCGCTGGTGGACTACTACTCGGCGAGATCGACCTTCCACCAGATCGAAGGCAATCTGCCGCCCGATGTGGTGACCGTCGCGATCGACGCCGCGCTGGCATCGGCGACAACGGGGAGCATGCGGCTGTGATCGTCTGCAAGTCGCCGAGCGAGATTGAGAAGATGCGCGCCGCCAACGCGCTCGTCGCCGGCGTGCTCGCGGAGCTCGCGGCGATGGTGGCTCCGGGCGTGACGACGCGGGATCTCGACGAGGTTGCGGAACGGCTCGTGCGGGAGGGCGGAGCGGAGCCGGCGTTCAAGGGATATCGCGGCTACCCGGCGACGTTGTGCGCGTCGGTCAACGAGCAGGTCGTGCACGGCATTCCCTCGAGCCGCCGCCTCGTGGACAGCGACATTTTGTCGCTGGATATGGGGGTGAAGCTGAACGGCTTCTTCGGCGACTCGGCGGTCACCGTCCCGGTCGGCCATATTACCGAGGACGCGCAGCGGCTGCTCACGGTGACGCAGGAGGCGCTCGAACACGGGATCGCGCAGGTCCGTGTCGGCAATCGGATTTCCGACATCGGCCATGCGATTCAGCTGCACGTGGAGAGCCATGGCTTTTCCGTGGTGCGCGAGTTCGTCGGCCACGGCATCGGCGCAGCGCTGCACGAGGAGCCGCAGATTGCGAACTACGGCGAGCCCGGACGCGGACCGCGGATGGCCGAAGGCATGGTGCTCGCGATCGAGCCGATGGTGAACATGGGACGCCCGGCGGTGAAGGTGCTCGCGGACGGTTGGACCGCGGTGACCCGCGACGGCAGTTTGTCGGCGCACTTCGAGCACACGGTGGCGGTGACCCGGCAAGGCCCGATGATCCTGACAGTGCGGACGTCGCCAGTCGCGGCGTCATAGGCACGCCGGTTCGATCGCGGTCGCCAGATCGGCGGCGTGTCCCGCCGAAGCGCCTGGCGCGAAGGCGGAGGGTAATGCACGACGAGGATCCCCGTGATGGCGCCGGGGGAACGGTCGACGGGACGGTGATGGAATCGCTGCCCCACGGACTGTATCGGGTGGCAATCGAGCGTCAGCGCCAGGTGACGGCGCACGCGTCGAGCGGACCGGGCAAGAACTTCATCCGGGTCCTGGTCGGCGATCGGGTTCGGTTGCAGCTGTCGCCGCGCGACGTGACGCGGGGCCGGATCGTGGAAGTGGTGAAATAGACGCCCATAAGACACCCGTAGCGCGGGGCTTCAGCCCCGCGAGTATGGCGGTCGGCGGCCGAAGGAAAAGACGATGAAGGTTCGAGCGTCAGTGAAGCGGATTTGCGACAAGTGCAAGATCGTGCGCCGGCGGGGAGTCGTGCGCGTGATCTGCACGAACCAGAAGCACAAGCAGCGGCAGGGATAGTTATCAGTTGCCAGTTCCCAGTTGCCAGGCCGTTCGAACTGGAAACTGGAGACTGGAAACTAAAGGACTGAGGCATATGGCACGTATCGCAGGTATCGATCTTCCCCGGACCAAGCGCGTCGAGGTCGGGCTGACCTACATCTACGGAATCGGCCGGAAGCGTTCGAACGACATCCTGACGGAAGCAGGGGTGAGCTCGGACATCCGCGTCAAGGATCTGTCCGAAGAGGACGTGCGCAAGATCAGCCGCGTCATCGAAGAACAGGGACGCGTCGAGGGGGATCTCCGCAAGGAGATCTCGATGAACATCAAGCGGCTGATGGAGATCGGCAGCTATCGCGGCCTGCGCCACCGCCGGAATCTGCCGGTGCGCGGCCAGCGGACGAAGACGAACGCGCGTACGCGGAAGGGTCCGCGCAAGGGCGCCGTGGCGAAGAAGAAGACTGTTTAGTTGACGGTTACCGGTTACCAGTTTCCAGTTGACAACTGGGCTGGTTACTGACAACTGGCACTGGCAACTGGAAACTGGAAACTGAGATATGGCAAAGAACGACGCAGTCGACCCGACAGCAACCGGCGAAGGCGGTAAAAAGCCCGCCGGCCGCCCCACGAAGAAGAAGGCGTTCAAGAAGCGCGGCGAGAAGCGCATCGTCCATCACGGCTTCGCGCACATCCAGGCCTCCTTCAACAACACGATCATCACGATCACCGACGCCGAAGGGGCGGTGGTGGCATGGTCGAGCGCCGGGGGCATCGGCTTCAAGGGCTCGCGCAAGGGCACGCCATTCGCCGCGACGCAGGCGGCGATCGCCGCCGGCAACGCCGCGAAGGCGTTCGGCATGCGCAGCGTCGAGGTCCGGGTGAAGGGGCCGGGCGCCGGCCGCGAGTCGGCGATCCGCGCGCTGCAGACGATCGGGATCGAGGTGAAGTCCATCCGGGACGTGACGCCGATTCCGCACAACGGCTGCAGACCGCCGAAGAGACGACGCGTGTAGCGCGCGGCTTTAGCCGCGCGTCAGAGTAGTTCGAGCGGTTCTGGCGCGGAGCTGGAGCTCCGCGCTAACCGGTGAGCAGAGAAGGAACAACAAGAATGGCACGTTACATCGGTCCGGTGTGCCGGCTGTGCCGGCGCGAAGGGATGAAGCTCTTCCTGAAAGGGGAGCGCTGCTACACGGAGAAGTGCGCGATCGAGAAGCGCAACCTGCCGCCAGGGCAGCATGGGAAGCTGCGGAAGGCGAAGCTGGTCGGCTACGGCCTGCAGCTGCGCGAGAAGCAGAAGGTCAAGCGCATCTACGGCGTGCTGGAGAACCAGTTCCGCCGCTACTTCGAGATGGCGGATCGGACGCGCGGCATCACCGGCGAGACGCTGCTGCAGCTGCTCGAGCGACGGATGGACAACGTGATCTACCGGCTCGGCCTGGCGACCTCGCGCGCGCAGGCGCGGCAGCTGGTCCGCCACGGCCACTTCCTGATCAACGGCCGCAAGGTTGATGTGCCGTCGTTCCAGGTCAAGCCCGGCGACGTCGTGACGGTGCGAGGCACGAGCGCGCAGAACGCGACCATTCAGCACGCGCTCGAGGAAGTGAAGGGACGCGGCGTCCCCGAGTGGCTGTCGTTCGACGCCGGCCAGATGGCCGGCAAGATCTCGTCGGTGCCGACGCGCGAGCAGATCAACCTGCCCGTGCAGGAGCAGCTGATCGTCGAGTTGTATTCGAAGTAACCCGTAGCGCGGGGCTTCAGCCCCGCGTCCGGGATGGCTCGACCCGCCCGACCGCGGAGCTGAAGCTCCGCGCTACGGGTGAGGCGAGATGGTAAGAGGCGGAAGATCGTAGCCCCTCGCCCGCAGCCTTTCCAGATCTGCGGTGGGAGGCGGGGGGTGAAACGGCAGGTCTGGCGGAGGTTCAGCTTCGAGCCTCCGAACGAAAGGAAGTCATCGAATGCTCTGGAAGGGTTTTCAGCGGCCGAAGCGGCTCGAGTTCGAGCGCGAGACACTTACTGATCGATACGGACGGTTCTACGCCCAGCCGTTCGAGCGCGGGTTTGGCACCACCATCGGCAACGCGATGCGGCGCGTGCTGCTGTCCTCGATCGAGGGCGCGGCGGTGACCGCGGTCAAGATCGACGGCGTGCTGCACGAGTTCTCGCCGATTCCCGGCGTAGTCGAGGATGCGACCGACATCATCCTCAACCTCAAGCAGGTGCCGCTCAAGATGCACGTCGACACCACAAAGACGCTGTATCTGCGCGTCGACAAGGCGGGTGACGTGAAGGCGCGCGACATCGAGACCGACGCGGACATCGAGATTCTCGAGCCGGAAGCGCACATCGCCACCGTGGCCGAAGGCGGCAAGCTGCACATGGAGCTGCGCGTGAAGCGCGGCCGCGGCTACGTCTCCGCCGACAAGAACTTCGACGAGGATCTCGGCATCGGCTGGATCCCGATCGACTCGGTCCACTCGCCGATCAAGAAGGTCAACTACACGGTCGAAGCGGCCCGCATCGGCCAGGCGACCGACTACGACAAGCTGACGGTCGACGTCTGGACCAACGGCTCGGTCACGCCGCGCGACGCCGTGTCGCTGTCGGCCAAGCTGATTCGCGATCACCTGAACATCTTCATCAACCTCGAGGATGCCGGCGATCTGCAGCAGGACATCGCGGCCGACACGCCGCGCGCCGCCCTGAACGAGAACCTCGACAAGAGCGTCGAGGAGCTCGAGCTCTCCGTGCGCTCGTACAACTGCCTGAAGAACGCGAACATCCGGACGATCCGCGAGCTCGTGCAGAAGACCGAAGGCGAGATGCTGAAGACCAAGAACTTCGGCCGCAAGTCGCTGAACGAGATCAAGGAAATCCTGACCGGCATGGGCCTGAACCTGGGCATGCGCCTCGACCAGCCTGCATCGCAAGCGGCGGACTGAATCGGGGATCGGCGATCAGGGATCGGCGATCAGGATCCCGACCGATCGAGATCGGGATCTCGATCGGGATGAGGATGAGGATCCCGGATCAGGGATGAGGGATAAGGATTCACCATGCGTCACCGAGTAGCACATCGAAAACTGGGTCGGGTCACTGAGCACCGCATCGCGATGCTGCGCAACCAGGCGCACGCGCTGCTCAAGTACGAGCGGATCGAAACGACCGTTCCGCGGGCCAAGGAGCTGCGTCCGTTCGTGGAGCGGATCATCACGATCGCGAAGCGCGGCGTCGCCGGCGGGGACACCAACGGCAAATCGCTGCATGCCCGCCGGATGGTGCTGCGCGACATCCAGGATCGCGAGATCGTGAGCAAGCTGTTCGACACGATCGCGCCGCGTTTCGAGGCCCGGCCCGGAGGGTACACACGGATCCTTCGGCTCGGCTATCGCCGCGGCGACAGCGCCGAGGTCGCGCAAATCGAGCTCGTCGGGAGCGAGTACAACCCCAACCTCGAAGCCGAGAAGGCAGCGGCGGCCGAGAAGGCGAAGCCGAAGGGAGTCGGCGGACGGCTCCGGGCGGCGGCCGAGCGGCTGCGCGGCAAGAAGGCCGAGGAGGGCGAGGAAGGCGCGACGCCGGAGAAAGCCGCGAAGCCGGCCCGTCCGAAGCGCGAGAAGACAGGCCGCACCGACACGCGCGGGAAGGGCGCCAAGACCTCGACGCCGCGCAAGGCGGGCGGGAGCTAAGGGACTGAGGGCAGGGGGACTCTCTTCCTCCGTTACTCCAGTTACATCACAGGAGGACGGGAGTAAGGGAGGGTCTCAACAGACCAAGCCGCCGTTGCAATTCGCAGCGGCGGTTTTTTCAGGTGCTCGGTGCTGAAGCGCCCAGCTAGAACGAACCGCAGACTTCGAGCGCCGGACGGTCCGTCTGTTCTTCGACTCTTGCGATTGCGGTGCGTGGGCGTTCCGTCAGCGTGACCGGGAGGACCGTCGGCGCGCCCGGCGTCCGCCACATCGTTACGCGGACCACGTGAGCTGCTGACAGCACGGGGCTCGACGGATCAAGCCCCTGCGTCGTCAGCGCATCGCGAAGCTCGCCGAGCTCGGCTTGGGCGTAGGTCCGGACGTGAAAACCACGCTTCTCCCGGTCGCGCCAGCCGAGCGGGGTGGCGGTGAACGGGCCGGGACCGGCCAGATAGATCGTGACAGGTCCGCGCCCGTCGGGATGCGACGCGACGAGCGCGAATCCGCCAGCGACCGCGGCTGCAGGTGCATCCGTCCAGCGGCGTTCGAGCGGCGAGCATGGATGGACGGCGCCAACTTCGGCGAGACCGATCGCTTGACCTGCCGATTTCTCGAACTGAACTCCCCGGTTCCGCAGCTCGGCCTGTGCGCGGGGGAACGCGAAGACGCGGCCTTCCTTCAGCGCCCCCGCGATTGCTCGTGCATCCCGAGGGATCATCCGCAGATTTTTTCCGCTCCGCTCCAGCTGACTCATCGAAGCGCGCAGGAGCAGGTCAGTCGACGCATCCTCGGCGACGATGGTGACGTCGGGCAGCGCGCGAAGCGTTCGCCAGAGCGCCTCCTGCGAGAGATCGCCGTAGCCGTACACGGATGGCGCCGGCGACGGGTCCTGCTGGCGCAGCCGCTCGACCTGCAGGATCGGCAGCAGCGCGAGGACGATCACCGCCGCGACGCGGCGGGCTGTTCGCGCCGCGCCTTCCGCCATCAACTCTCGAAGGCCGATCGCCACCAGACACCAGAACCCCACCACCACGGGCACCGTCTCCGCCGCGTCAGTGGCGTGCCAGGCAGCCAGCAGCAAAACGCTGAGCGCTGCGATCGCCCAGTTCCGCTGAGTCTTCGTCGAGCCGCTGAAGTACGCGAATAAGCCGAGCGCCGCGAGGGCGAACGGGAAAGGGCCAATGTCAGCGGCGGCCTGCGCGATTCGTTCGCGTGTCCCACCACCGTCAGAGCCACTCTGCCAGACGCAGGCCAATGCCGTTCGAGACGTCGACAGATCGCTCGACGAGAGGTAGACGGCGACGCTCGCGGCACCGGCAGCGCTGGCCGCGACCGCAATCGCGATCGCCACGCCACGGCCGGTCAACGGCCGCTCGAGCGTCGCGAGCGTCCAGACGATGACGAGGGCCGCGGGCAAGATCAGGCTCGGAGCGAGAAGCGCGATCGCGGCCGACGCGGCGACGATCTGCGCACGCCCGGAGCGGGCCGCTTCGAGATCGGAGGCGAGGCGATGCGCCGCCAATGCCGCGACACTCACTGCGGTGAGCACCGCCAGAGCGTTCGCCGGTCCGAGCGCTCGCTCGAACGCGGCTGTCGCAATGAGCGCACAGCCGCACGCCACAGTGATGAGCAGGGACCCGGTCAGCGCCCGCACCAGGCAGGAAAATGCGGCGAGGGCCGCGAATGCTATGAGCCCGTTGATCCACGCGAGCAGCGTTCCGACGCTCACGCCGTCCAATCCGCGAAGCATGAGGGCCAGGATCAGATCGAGGGTGCCGCTGCAATCGGGCGGATCGACGAGCGCGACCGGCCGTCGATGCCACGCCACCGACAGCACGGCGGCCACGAGTAATGGCCCGGGAGTGATGCCGCGCGCCTGGAGCCAGGAGCGGGCGCTGTGATCCAGGAGCCAGCGCAAGCGGTGCTAGCATACCAACGTCGTCGGCGAATTCTTGAGGACTTCCGGGACTCGGGACCCGGGCAGGTGGGCGGTTGGCTTCGCCTGACCGCCGGCATTCTTCTCTTTCTTGCTGACTCTCGGCCGGGTTACCGGGACGAGCACACCGAGCGTACTGAAACCTGATGGCTCGCGGTTCCTACACAGCAATGACTCCCAGCCGATGATCGAGCGCGTCACGCGGCACGAACGCGCGCTGGCCGTCGCGATCGCCGTCCTCCTCGTCATCGTCCGCAGTCTCCCGTTCGCCCTCTACGAGCAGATCCAGTTCGACTCGGACCAGGCCGTGTTCGGTCTGATGGCGAAGCACCTGAGCGAGGGCCGCGCGTTTCCGTTGTTCATGTATGGCAACGCCTACCTCCTTGCCGTCGAGGCGTGGCTGGCCGCGCCGTGGTTCCTGGTCGCGCCGATCAACCTGACGACGCTCAGCCTGCCGCTGGTGTTGACGAACGTGGTGACGGCGGTGCTGCTGGTGCTCGGCCTCGAGCGCTGGGGCGGGTTGCGGCCGATGCATGCGCTCGTCGCATCGCTCTTCTTCGTGCTCGCGCCGCCGATCGTCGCCGGCGATCTCGTCTCGGTGTCCGGTGGGAATGTCGAACCGTTCGTGTACATCGCGCTGCTGTGGATCGTCGTGGATCGGCCGTTCCTGTTCGGAGCTGTGCTCGCCATCGGGATCCTGCAGCGTGAGTTCACGATCTATGCGGTGCCCGTGCTGGTGGCGGCGGATGCGATCCGGAACTGGCCGGCGCTTCGCGGCATGCTCAGGAAATGGCTGATTGCGCTCGTGGTCTTTCTCGCGGTGTGGCAGGCGGTCCAGGCGCTGCAGCCGTACAGCGATCTGATGGGACCGGGCACGCGCGGTCAGCTGCTTGGCGGCTTTGCCGGATCGCAGGTGGCCAACCTGGCCGGCCGTGTGACCGTGGATGCCGGCAGCATCCCAGCTCGCATCGAGGCGATGGCGCGGCTCCACGTGCCTCGAATGCTTGGCGGGATCGTCTACGAGGAGGGCGCTGGCCGGCGCCGCCCGTGGCTCACGTGGCTGCTCGCCGCAGGCATCATCGCCGCCCTGCTGCGTACCGCCTTCGTCGTCTATCGAACCGCGCGGAGCGATGGATTTCGTAGGTTAGAACGTGCGGCATTCGGCTGGTACCTGCTGGCGGTCGGCGTTCTGGCCGGGGCGGCGTATCTGGCCGCGCGCCCGGTAACCGAGGAGTACTCGCGCTACGGGCTCCTCGTCATCCTCGTGCCGATCGGCCTGGTCGCCGTTCTGCTGAGCCTCGACTCACAGCGAAGAGTCCGGGCCGTCGCGATCGCGGCCGTCATCGCCTGGGCGTCGGTGTCGCTGGCTGATACCGCGCGTCTCTATCTTCGTTACGCCAAGGCCGATCCCGACGAACTGCGCGTCCTCGCCGACGCACTCGTCGCGAGAAACGTCCGCACCGCGGACGCGCCGTACTGGACCGCCTACGCGGTGACGTTCCTGACCGGAGAGAGAGTGAAGGTCGCGTCCACCGACTTCGTCCGCATTACGGAGTATCAGGCCGCGGCCGCCGCCGACCCCGATGCGATCCACGTGCGTGAGCAGCCGTGCGCCCGGGGCGAGCGCGTTGCGCGGTGGTATCTCTGTCGGCGGTGAATTGCGGAGTCGTCGTGATCGGTGATCGGGAATCGAGTCGGGATCGGTGATCGGTGATCGATCGGTGATCGGGTGAATGGCTTCATCTTCTTCTTCTCTGATCCCCCGATCGCCGATCACCGATCACCGATCACGACTCCTTAGACCTCTTCCGCCGCCTCCTGTCCGCGTTCCGCCTTCGCCGCGGCGATGATTTTGCTGTGGAGATGGGACGGCACTTCTTCGTAGTGCGAGAACTCCATGTGGTACGAGCCGCGGCCGCCGGTGGCGGACGTGAGCTGCTGTTCGTAGGTCAGCATCTCCGCCATCGGGACCTTGGCGCGGATGATGGTCGTGACGCCGCGCGTGTCCATGCCGGCGATCCGGCCGCGGCGTTGATTGAGGCTCTGCATGAGGTCGCCGGCGTACTCGCTCGGGGCGTACACCTCGACGTCCATGATTGGTTCCAGGAGCGTCGGCCGGGCGCGGGACATGCCGTCCTTGAAGGCGAGCGAGCCGGCGAGCTTGAACGACAGCTCGTTCGAGTCGACTTGGTGGAACGAGCCGTCGAACACGGTCGCGCGGAAGTCGACCATCGGGTAGCCGGCGAGGAATCCGCGCATCCGCGCGTCCTGGATGCCTTTCTCGACCGCGGGAATGAACTGGCGGGGGATCGAGCCGCCGAAGATGTCGTCGACGAACTCGAAGTCGCTGCCGCGCGGCAGCGGCTCGAACTTCACCTTGCAGTCGCCGAACTGGCCGTGGCCGCCGGTCTGCTTCTTGTGGCGTCCGTGCGCCTCGGTTGACGCGGAGATCGTCTCGCGGTAGGGAATTCTCGGCAGCTTGAGGTTGACCTCGACGCCGAACCGCCGTTTGAGCTTGGCGACGGTCACCTCGATGTGGGACTGTCCCTGCCCCGAGAGCAGCAGCTCTTTGGTCTGCGGGTCGCGCGTGTAATTGAGCGTCGGATCCTCTTCCTGCAGGCGATGGAGCGAGGTGCTGATCTTCTCCTCGTCGCCGCGGGTCTTCGGCTCGATCGCGTAGGAGATCACGGCCTCGGGAAACTTGATCGGCGGCACTTTCAGCGCCGAAGCCTTGTCCGCCAGCAGATCGCTCGTGAGCGTTTCCTTGAGCTTCGCGACGGCGCCAAGGTCGCCGGCCTTGATTTCCGGAACCTGGGTCTGGTTCTTGCCCTGCAGCAGCGTGAGATGCCCGAGGCGTTCCGGCACGTCGCGGGTGACGTTCTGGACCGTGGAATCCGACTTCAATGAACCCGACAGCACGCGCAGGAGCGTGATCCGTCCGGCGAACGGATCGGCGACCGTCTTCCACACGAAGACGGCGAGGGGCCCGGAATCCGTGGCCTGCAGGCGGGTTTCCTCGCCCGATTTCGCGTCGATCGCCCCGATGCCACGCTCCGCGGGAGACTGGACGTAGGACACGATCGCGTCGAGCAGCGGCTGCATGCCGACATTGGTCGAGGCCGAGGTGCAGAAAACCGGGAAGATGCGGCCGGCGCTGATGCCGCGCTTCAACCCTGACAGCAGCTCTTCCTGCGTCAGCGTGCCCGCGTCGAAGAATTTCTCCATCAGCGAGTCGTCTGCCTCGGCGACCATCTCGATCAGCGCCTCGCGGGCCGTGGCCGCGGCGCGCTCCAGGTCCGCCGGGACCGGGCCCTCGGTTGCCTTGCCGCTGCCGTCGGCCGGGAACGTCCAGGCTTTCATCGCCACCAGGTCGACGACGCCGCGGAACGATTTCTCCTCGCCGATGGGCAGGTGAACCGGGATGACCGAACGCCCGAACACGCCGCGCAGCGAATCGAGCGACCGCTCGAGACTCGCACGCTCACGATCGAGCCGGTTCAGGATGATGATGCGGGGCACCTCGAGCTCTTCGGCAGCCGCCCAGATCTTTTCCGTCGAGACCTCGACGCCCGCCACGCCGTCAACGACGACGAGCGCGGCATCGGCGACGCGCAGGGCGGCGCGCGCATCGCTGAGGAAGTTCGCCATGCCTGGCGTATCGATGAAGTTGATCTTGTTCTTGTTCCACTCGGCGTAGGCGAGTGCGGCTGAAAGGGTGTGCTTGCGCGCGATCTCTTCTTCGTCGTAGTCCGTCACCGTGGTCCCGTCGTCAACGCGCCCGATTCGATTGACCGCGCCGGCAGCGAACAGCAGGGTCGAGACCAGCTGTGTCTTGCCGGCGCCGCTATGGCCGACCAGGGCCACATTTCTCAAGGCCTGAGCGTCATAAACCTTCATGGGTGGACCCCTCCGGGGCCGAAAGCGCTCAGCTGTCGGCCCTCAGCTTCGAGTATGGTCGCCAGGGCGGCGGCAAGCCATCCGTCGTCCGTGATCGACCGCCGTGCGCGGCCGCCAGCGGCTGTACGCCGGTCATCAGGGAGGCGTCTCCAGGTCGCAGGCGAGAAGGTGATGATACTCAAGTTCGCAGGGCGAACCCAAGGCGCGGCTGGACCATTTTTTTGCGCCCGGTGTCGCGCGGGGACGGGAAATCGAGGAAGTCCGCCGGCCGGAGCCGGCGTCACTCGTAGCGCAGTGCTTCGATCGGATCGAGCCTGGAGGCCTTGATCGCGGGGAACAGACCGAAAAAGATGCCGACGCTGGCGGAGAATCCGATCCCGATTGCGAATGACCACCAGGGCAGCGACACGGGGAAGGACGACAGCCAGTGGACGAGCAGCCCGATCCCGCTGCCGAAGATGATGCCGAGCAGCCCGCCGACCGAGGTGAGGAAGACCGCTTCGATCAGGAACTGCCAGAGGATCTCGCGCCGGCGCGCGCCGAGCGCCTTGCGGACGCCGATTTCCCGGGTCCGCTCGGTCACCGAGATCATCATGATCGCCATCACTCCGATGCCGCCGACCATCAGCGCGATCGATGAGATGACGACGAGTGCGAGGAACGTCGCCTGGCTGATCTGCTCCCAGACCTTGATGATCGCGTCCTGGGTCGCCAGGTCGAAGTCGTTCGGCTCTTCCAGCTTCAGCCGGTGGCGGACGCGTATGATCCCCTCGACTTCGCGAATCGCGGCGTCTCGAGCGCCCTCGCGAGGCACCACTGCAATCATCGCGGTGCGGAAGACCGCCGGATTGAAGTTGCCGGCGGAAATCTTGGCTGACCCCTTCAACACTTTGCCGTAGATCTTCTCGTAGGCGCCGTAGGGAATCACGGCGAAGTCGTCCACGTCGGTCGAAAAGTTGCCGGGGCTCGGACGCTTGCCGAGCACGCCGATGACCGTGAACTGGTGCGTTCCGACGCGCACGACCTTGCCAATCGGATCGATGCTCGGGAAGAGCGACTGCCACGGTCCATAGCCGAGGATCGCGACCTGACGGCGATGCTCCACTTCGGTAGGAATGAACAGCCGCCCGAGCTCGCAGCGGCGCGAAGTTGACCTGCGCCCAGTTCTCGGTCGCGCCGAACACGCCGACCTGCTTGGTCCGCAGAGCCCCGTAATGGATCCGCGAGCGGGTGTTGTGGAACGCGCCGAGCCAGACGTCGACCAGCGCAACCGACGGGCATTCGCGCTCGATCGCCCGCGCGTCCTCCATGGTGAGGTTGGGCCGCCGCGCCACTTCCAGGAAGCTCTTGCCGGACGCGAAGCTGAGCGCTCCCCATTTCTGCACGATGATCGTGTTCGGGCCGAGCTGGCTGATCGATTCACGCAGCGAGTTGTCGAAGCCGCGGATCAGCGACGTCATGCCGACGATCGACGTGATGCCGATGACGACGCCGAGCACCGTCAGCGCCGAGCGCATCTTGCTCGCGCGCAGCGTGTCGAACGCCATCACGACGACTTCCGAGAGCAGGCCGGTGCGCATTATCGCCATGTCATTCCCGCCTCAGCGCCTCGATGGGATCCAGCCGCGCCGCGCGCATCGCCGGATAGAGTCCGAAGAAGAGTCCGACGATCGCGGTAATGCTGATGCCGATGACCACCGACCAGACCTGCACGGCGGCCGGCAGCGGCGACACCTTGCTGATGATCTGCGCCAGGATGAATCCGAGCACCGTGCCGACCACACCACCGAACGTGGACAGCGTCACCGACTCGGTCAGGATCTGGTACATGATGTCGCGCCGCCGGGCGCCCAGCGCCTTGCGCAGGCCGATCTCGCGGGTCCGCTCGCTGACCACCATCAGCATGATGTTCATGATCACGATGCCGCCGACGACGAGCGAGAGGCCGACGACGCCGACCAGCACGGCGAAGATGCCCCTGGTCGCGGTTTCGTAGATGCCGAGCAGTGTGTCCGACGTGAACATGCCGAAGTTGTCCGGCTCGGCCGGCCGCAGCCGGCGCTCGATCCGCAGCGCGACCGTCGCATCATCCATCGCCGCCTTGATGACCTCCGGTGATTTCGGCTTCACGAGCAGCTGCAGGCCGAACGGCCGCGCCCCGAAGACCTTCCGGAAACTTCCCAGCGGGATGATCGCGAAGTTGTCCTGCGAGTTGCCGAACGCCGATCCCTTCTTCTCGCTGACCCCGACGACGCGGTGGTGCAGCGTGCCGATCTTGACGATTTTGTCGACGGGATGGGCGGGCCCGAACAGCTTGTCCGCAACTTCCCATCCCAGCACGACCACAGGCCGGTTGGAGTCGATCTCGACCGGGCTGATCAGCCGCCCGCGCTCCGCGTTGAAGGTGGAGAAGTAGACATATTCGCGCGAGACACCGCGGATCTGGGCGCCATCGACCGTTTCGTTGCCGTAGGTGATTCGCGCGCTCGAGAAGGACTGCGCGGCAACGGCACCGACGTTCTCGCTGTACTTGCGGACGGCGACCGCCTCGCCGACCGTGAGCCTCGGGTTGTTCCGGACGCGTTCCTCGTCGGCTTCGGTCCTGACGATGGGCATGCGCTGAATCGTGAAGTTGTCCGCGCCGACGCCCGACACGATCGCGTCGCTGACGTACGCGTCCATTCCCTGAATCAGCGACACGACCGCGATGATCGACGTGACGGCGACAATGTTGCCGAGCACGGTCATGAACGACCTGAGCTTGTTGGACCAGATCGCCTGCAGCGCGATTGAGGCCGATTCAAAGAAGAACTTCATCGTGACGAGGTGGTGGTCGCGGCCGGGCCGCGCGGAGCCTCTTCGATTTTCACGAGGGCGCCGTCAGCGAGCTGCCGGACCGAGCTGAACGGACCGACGATGACCGAGTCTCCATCCTTGAGGCCGGACACGACCTCGAAGTACTTCTCACCGGCGATCCCGGTCTTGACCGGCTCGAACACCGCCTTGTTGTCCCGGACGAGGAAGACGCCCTCGATCTCCTTGCGCTCCTGGCCCGGTTTCAGCTCGGAGGCCTGTACGCCGCCAGGACGGCGCGGCGCGCCGCCCGGGGGCTCCGGCTCGCGCACGAGGTTGCCCTTGTCGTCCACGACCACCTCGCGCACCGTCGTCGCCTGAATCGGGACCGCCACGACGCTGTCGCGCGTCGCGGTCGTGATTTCCGCCGTGCAGGTGAACCCGGGGCGGACGTCCGGAATCTCACCCTCCACGGTGATCACGACCTTGAAGTTCGTCGCTTGAGTCTGCTGCTGGGCTCCGCCGGTTCCTTGAATCGGGCTGTTGCCGATCTCGGTGACGCGGCCGGTGAACGATTTGCCAGTCATGGCGTCGATCGTGATCTTCGCCGGCTGGCCGATTTTCACGGTCGGGATGTCCGTCTCGTCGACCTCGACTTCCGCCTCGATCACCGACATGTCCGCGATCGTGAGCAGCACCGTGCCGGCGTTGTTCATCGTCCCGACGACGGCCGTTTCGCCCGCTTCGATGTTGCGCCTGGTGACAATGCCGTTGATCGGCGATTCGATGCGAACCTTGCTGAGATCCGTCTTTGCGTTCTCCAGCGTCGCCTGTTCCTGATTCATCCGCAGCTGCTGGGTCTTGACATTCTGTTCCTGCGCGCGCAGGTCCTGCTCTTTGACCCGGAGCTCGCTCTCGGCGCGCTCGAACTGTTCACGCGTGGTCAGACCGCCCTTCCACAGCTCCTGCTGGCGCTTGTAATTGTCCTGCGCCAGTTTGAGCGCCGTCCGCGAGCTTTCGAGGGCCAGCCGCAACTGCTCGGCCGAAGATTGCGCCGCGCCGAGCGAAGCTTCGCCGCTCTGCACGCGGGTGCGGAGGTTGCGCGGGTCGATCTGCAGGAGGAACTGTCCCTCCTTGACGCGATCGCCTTCGTTGACCGCGAGCTCCGTCACCCGGCCGCTCGTGTCGGCGCTGATGTTGACGGTCCGCTTCGCCTGAATCTTGCCCGACGCGGAGACGATCGCCTGGAGGTTCCTCTTCTGAACCTTCTCCGTGTTGACCGTGACGCCTTCGGTGCGTTTGAACTTGAAATTGGCATAGGCGACGGCACCAAGAACCACGACGATGCCGGCGCCGATGAATATCTTCTTCTTACGGGTCATGCCCCCCCCAGACGGCTCATCACGGCGGCGAACCCAAAGACGATGACCGCATAGATGGCGTAAAGCGTGATCGCAATCGGCTGCGTTCTGCGTTTATAGAGGACGGCCAGTCCGATTGCGAGCACCAGCACGTACCAGATGATAAAGAGGTCGGTCATCGCCAGCGCGCGACCGAGGAACGACTTCGGGTCGATCATCGGCAGCAGGACCGACAGATTCGTCGCGCCGGTCACCGCGCCGCGGAAGTAATTGAGCGGCCCCGTGAACAGCTGCTGAAGCGTCATGATCGCGCCGGCATGGATGTACACCGTGAACATCTGTTTGAAGGAGGCTTCCCCTCCAAGCGCGACGTTGAAGATCACGAAAAGGATCGCGGAGAACACGACCGCCATGATCGGGCCAATGACCACAATGAAACCGCCGGTGGTGTACGGCGCAATGGCCATCTGACGCCGCATGCCCTCGTACTGCTGGTCGCTGACCGTCATGCCGAAGCTTTCCATGCCCTCGACCTGATTGCGCAGCGCTGCTTCCTTCCCAGCCTCGGTCGTCATCGGCAAGGCGGCGCACACGGCCGTGATCACGGTCGTCAACACCAGCATGCCCAGCCATTTGGGCCACCTCACCACCGAGCCGAACGTCTCCTTCGGCGCGGTGATGACGCCGAAAAACCGCGCAGGCAGGCTGAGAGGAGCGGGAGCCCCCGCTGCAACGGATGTGTTTGTCATAGTGGGTTCCGGCCGGGAATGACCTCGATTCTATCGCAATGCTAATACGTCGTGAACTCGTCCCAGGTTTCCAGGCACGAGACGCAAGTCCCTGCATGTCGTTAAGGTTAGGGACGCCCGGCGGGATCGCTGGCCCACCCGTACGCTAAGCTGGCGGGATGCGACCGTCCGTCCGGGGCCTTACCGCAATCACGATTTTCGCACTCTTTCTGACCTCTTCAGCAAGCGCGCAGACGTTCGACAGCGTCGGAACCCGCGCCCAGGGGATGGGCGGCGCCTTCGTCGGCGTGGCAGACGATGCCTCAGCCGGGTATTGGAATCCCGCCGGGCTGGCCCGGGGAGCATACTTCAGCCTGCTTATCGACGGGGGGACCGCAGAGGCGACGCCCGAGGGGAACCTGAGAGCCGCCGACAGATCAGGGTTCCTCCTCGCGCTCAGTACTCCGCCCCTGGGTCTTTCGTATTACCGGCTTCGCTCAGCCAGTGTCCGTCCCTCGATCGAAGCCGAGACCCCAGGGGTCTTCAGGCAGGACGCGCTCCTGACGCATCACGCCGGCATCACGCTGGTGCGGACGATCATCGACGGCCTCGCCGTTGGAGTGACACCCAAGCTCGTTCGGGCAGAGGTTGGCTCGGCGATTCGTTCCGCTGACGCTCCTGAGGATCTGCTCGACGACTGGGAGGTCATCGAGAGGTCGACGACCAGGGGGGATCTGGACATCGGGGTCATGGCCGTGGCGTCTTTCGGCAGCGCCGGTCTGACCGTGCGTAACGTAACAGAGCCATCATTCGATACCCCCAACGACCTCGAGATCCAGCTCGATCGTCAATTCCGAGCCGGCGGCATGGTCCTGTTGCTCCCGACCTGGAAGCTCGCGGCGGATTTCGATCTCACGGAGAACGAAGGGCCTTTTGGGGCTGTTCGTCAGGTCGCGATCGGCACCGAGGCTCAGGTGACGAAACGATTTGCCGCTCGTAGCGGTCTGCGCTTCAACACGGCCGGCAATCGTGGCCTGACGCCGGCGTATTCAGTCGGCGGCAGCTTCGCGGTGTTCGGCTCGGTCCTTGTTGACGCGCAGGCGACCGGCGGCTCGGACGAGACCCTCCGCGGATGGGGACTCGCTGGCCGGGTCATGTTCTGATCGCGGGGATTCTGCGCCAGACGGCCCACGCTTCCTGTAATTTCCCTCCGCCAACTCGTTGAACCAGCTTGACAAAAAGTGTCAATGGTGCGAGGATATCTGCCTCCCCCAGCACTTCAGTCACATTCCGCCTGGTGGCCTGCGGCCGTCCTGACGTCCGTCTGCCCCGGCCTTCCATCCCTCGAAGCGGAGAACGATGGCCGTCCGTATTGGCGAGCTGCTGCTCAAAGAAAAGCGCATTACGCCTGCTCAATTGCAGGAGGCGCTGAACTATCAGAAGACGAACGGCGGCAAGCTTGGCTACAACCTCGTCAAGCTGGGATTTGTCAAAGACGAAGAGATCACCTCTCTTCTGAGCAAGCAGTACGGCGTACCGTCGATCAATCTCACCCAGTTCGAGATCGACGCCGGCGTCATCAAGCTGATTCCTTCGGAAACCGCGCACAAATACCAGATCGTTCCCCTGAGCCGCGCCGGCGCGACGCTGACGATCGCGATGACCGACCCGACCAACGTCTTCGCCATGGACGACATCAAGTTCATGACGGGATACAACGTCGAACCGGTCGTCGCCTCGGAAACCGCCGTCAGCGACGCGATCAATCGCTACTACCCGACCACACCTGCAGGCCGGCCGGTCGCCGAGAAGAAACCCGCCGAGAAGAAAGCCCCGCAGGCGCAAGCCAACTTGAACAGCGCGGCGACCCTCGAGATGGTCACCAAGGCCCTCGAGGAAACCGCCTCGATCGTCGATGACGACGTCGAGCTGCTCGAGGAGATGGAGCAGATCGACGTCTCCTCGCTCGAGAAGCAGGGCGGGGAAGCGCCGGTCATCCGGCTCGTGAACCTGATGATGATGTCCGCCATCCAGAAGGGGGCGAGCGACATCCACATCGAGCCGTACGAAAAGGAATTCCGCGTGCGGTTCCGCATCGACGGCATTCTCTACAGCGTCATGGCGCCGCCGATGAAGTTCCGCGACGCGATCACCTCGCGCATCAAGATCATGTCGAAGCTCGACATCGCGGAAAAGCGCCTGCCGCAGGACGGCCGCATCAAGATCCGCTTTGCCGCCGACGGCGCGACCAAGGAGATCGACTTCCGCGTCTCCTGTCTGCCGACGCTGTTCGGCGAAAAAATCGTCCTTCGTCTGCTCGACAAGGACAAGTTGATGCTGGACATGACGAAGCTCGGGTTCGAGACGGAATCGCTGTCGAAGCTCGAGCACGCCATCTCCAAACCGTGGGGCATGGTGCTCGTGACCGGCCCGACCGGCAGCGGCAAGACCAACACCCTGTATTCCTCCATCGCGAAGATCAACACGCTGGAAACGAACATCATGACCGCCGAGGACCCGGTCGAATTCAACCTGGTCGGCGTCAATCAGGTGCAGGTCAGGGAGAACATCGGCCTGAACTTCGCCGCCGCCCTGCGCTCGTTCCTGCGCCAGGACCCGAACATCATCCTGGTCGGCGAAATCCGCGACTTCGAAACCGCGGAGATCGCGGTCAAGGCCTCGCTCACCGGCCACCTCGTGCTGTCGACCCTGCACACCAACGACGCGCCCGGCACGATCAGCCGCTTGATGAACATGGGCATCGAGCCGTTCCTGGTGGCGAGCTCGGTGAACCTGATCTGCGCGCAGCGCCTCGTCCGCCGCATCTGCACGCAGTGCAAGGAAGACCATCCGACGCCGCCGCAGGCGATGACCGACGCCGGCTTCACCCCCGAGGAGTCGGCCCAGGTCGTGCCGAAGCGCGGCAAGGGATGCGACCGGTGCAACGGGACCGGCTACAAAGGGCGGGTCGGCCTGTACGAAGTCATGGAGGTCACCGAGGAGCTGCGCGAGCTCATTCTCGTCGGTGCATCGGCGCTCGAGTTGAAAAAGAAAGCGGTTGAAGAAGGCATGATCACGCTCCGGCGCAGCGGCCTGCGCAAGGTCATGGAAGGCGTCACGACGATCGAGGAAGTTGCACGCGAGACGGTGAAGTAGCGGGGGCGTCAGCCCCCGACTATTCGGCGGAGCGAGGCTTCGCCCGACGGGACAACTATGGCGACATTACCGGAACTGCTGAAAACGATGGTCGACAACCACGGGTCCGACCTTCATATAACGACGAACACGCCGCCGCAGATTCGCGTGCACGGGCATCTCGCCCCGCTCGACCTGCCGCCGCTCGGCCCGGCCGAGACCAAGGCCCTCGCGTACAGCGTGCTCACCGATTCGCAGAAGAAGCGCTTCGAAGAATCGCTGGAGCTCGATTTCTCGTTCGGGATCCGCGGCATCGCGCGGTTCCGCTGCAACGTGTTCAACCAGCGCGGCGCGGTGGCGGCCGTCTACCGCGTCATCCCGGAAGTCATCAAAGGGTTCTCCGAGCTCGGGCTGCCGCAGATCATCGGGACCCTCGCGGAGCGGCCGCGCGGCCTCGTCCTCGTAACCGGTCCGACGGGCAGCGGCAAGTCGACGACGCTGGCCGCGATGATCGACAAGATCAACACCGAACGGCGCGAGCACATCCTGACGATCGAGGACCCGATCGAGTTCGTGCACCCGCACAAGGGGTGCCTCGTGAACCAGCGCGAGGTCCACTCGGATACCCACGGCTTCAGTGTCGCCCTCCGCGCGGCCCTGCGTGAAGATCCGGACATCGTCCTCATCGGCGAGCTGCGCGACCTCGAGACGATCGAATCGGCGCTGCGCATCGCCGAGACGGGCCACTTGACGTTCGCGACGCTGCACACCAATTCGGCGGCGCAGACGATCAACCGAATCATCGACGTGTTCCCTGCGCATCAGCAGGGCCAGGTCCGGACCCAGCTCTCCCTCGTTCTCGAAGGCATCGTCTGCCAGGCGCTCGTGCCGCGCGCCGACGGCAAGGGCCGCGTCGTGGCGCTCGAGATCATGGTGCCGAACCCGGCGATCCGGAACCTGATCCGCGACGACAAGGTCCACCAGATCTACTCGTCGATGCAGACCGGGCAGGAAAAGATGGGGATGCAGACGATGAACCAGTGCCTCGCGACGCTCTACCAGAAGCGCCTGATCACGCTCGAGGCCGCGATGGAGAAGTCGTCACTGAAGGACGAGCTCGAGCAGATGATCGCGCGAGGAGCCGGCGTCGTGGCCGGCGCCGGCCTGAATCAGCGGCCAGGCGCGAGTCTCAAGACGCCAGTCGGTCGCTAACAGGAAGTTGTGTGCACCGCACGTAGCACGTAGGACCAGCACGTAGCACGTAGGACAGCACGTAGCACGTAGGACGGCACGTAGCACGTAGCCCGTGGCACGCAGCACAGCAAGCACGTGAGCACGCAGCACGTGGCACGTAGGACGTAACTAGAGGACGACTTTATGCCGACATTTGCCTACGCCGGCCGGACCCGAACCGGACAGACCGTGAGCGGAGAACGCATTGCCGACACCATGGATGCCGCGGTCGCGATGCTGCGCCGCGAGCAGATTCAGATCACCAAGATTGACGCGGTGAAAGCGAAAGCGGAGGCCAAGGCCAAGGCGGCCAAGAAGGGCGGCGTCAAGGTTCCGGCCAAGAACCTCGCGATCTTCACCCGTCAGTTCTCGGTCATGATCGACGCCGGCCTGCCGCTGGTCCAGTGCCTGGACATCCTCGGCAAGCAGGAGCCCCACAAGGGATTCTCCGGCGTCATCCTCAAGACCCGAGAGGACGTCGAGTCGGGCGCCGCGCTCGCCGACGCGATGAAGAAGCATCCGAAGACCTTCGACGCGCTCTACTCGAACATGATCGCGGCCGGTGAAGCGGGCGGCATCCTCGACACCATTCTCAAGCGGCTCGCGACCTACATCGAAAAGTCCGTCAAGCTGAAGGGCGAAGTAAAGTCCGCGATGATCTACCCGATCGCGGTCATGGTCATCGCCGCCCTGGTCGTCGGCGCCATTCTCTGGAAGGTCATCCCGACGTTCGCGACGCTGTTCGCCGGCCTCGGCGCCCAGCTGCCGATGCCCACGCGCATCGTCATCGCGGCGTCGAACGGGCTGGTGTCCTACGGCTGGATCCTGATCGTCGGCATCGGCGTGCTCGGCTACGCGTTCAAGAGCTATTACTCGACCGACAACGGGCGCCGGGTCGTGGACAGGATCATGCTCAAGCTGCCCATCCTCGGCGACATCCTGCGCAAGGTTGCGGTGGCTCGCTTCTGCCGCACGCTGTCGACGCTGCTCGCCTCCGGCGTGCCCATCCTCGACGGCCTCGACATCACCGCCCGGACGGCGGGCAACGCGATCATCGAGGACGCCATCCAGACGACACGCACCGGCATCGAGCGCGGCGAAACGATTTCCGGCCCGCTGCGTGAAACCGCCGTGTTCCCGTCGATGGTCGTGCAGATGATCAACGTCGGCGAAACCACGGGCGCCCTGGACGCGATGCTGTCGAAGATCGCGGACTTCTACGAAGAAGAAGTCGATACGGCCGTCGCCGGCCTGCTGACGTTGATGGAGCCGATCATGATCGCGTTCCTCGGCGTCATCGTCGGCGGCATCGTCATCGCGATGTACCTGCCGATCTTCGACCTGATCTCGAAGCTGACCGGCTGATCGTGTCCTCCACGACCTTGCGCCGAAAGCTGCTGTCGCTGATCACCGCCCGCGTGGCGGTAGTCAGCGTGCTGCTCGGCTCGGCAGTCCTGATTCTGACCATCTCTCCAGGATCGCTGCCGATCGATCCGCTGGTGGCGATGATCGGTCTGACGTTCGGACTGACCGTCGTCTACAGCCTGACCATCCGCCAGGCAGAGAAGCGCCTCTGGCTGGTGGATGTGCAGCTCGTCGCCGACGCGGTCATCGTCTCGGTGATCGTGTACGTGACCGGCGGGATCAACAGCTACTTCTCGTCGCTCTATGCGCTGCCGATCATCGCGGCGAGCGCGATTCGATCGTGGCGCGGCGGCATGATCGTCGGGAGCGTGAGCTCGGCGATGTCCGCGGGGATCGTGCTGGCGCAGTACGACGACGTCCGGCTGCTGCCCATCGCACTTGCGCCGGAGGTCCTGCCGGATCCCCGAGTGGCGTTCTATCGCGTCGGCCTGAATCTGTTCGGCTTCTTCGCCGTTGCGGCGCTGACCGGGTATCTCGCGGAAAAGCTGCGCCGCGCCGACGCGCAGCTGCAGCGGGCGTCGAGCGATCTCGCGGATATGCAGGCCTTCAGCCGGCACATCGTCGACAGCCTGATGAGCGGCCTGACCACGACGAATCTGAATGGCGAGATCATCACGTATAACCGCGCGGCCGAAATGATCACCGGCATTCCGGCGACCGACGCCTTCAACCGGACCGCGGCCGAAGTGCTGCAGCTGCCGAAGTCCTACACCACGCTCTTCGGGCCGTCCGAGGGGCGGCCGCGGCAGACCCGGATCGAGTACGGCTACACGCGCAAGGACGGCAAGCAGATTGAAATGGGTCTCAGCGCCGCGCCGCTGATGACGCCGCGCGGGGAGACCGGGTTCATTCTCACGTTCCAGGATGTCACCGAGTCACGCAAGCGCGATCGCGAAGCGAGAGTGCAGCAGCGGCTGGCGGCAGTCGGCGAGATGGCCGCGGGCATCGCGCACGAGATCAGGAATCCGCTCGCCTCGATGTCCGGGTCGATTCAGATCCTCCGGGCGGAGCTGCCGCTCACCGACGAGCAGGGACAGCTGATGGATATCGTGCTCCGCGAATCGGAGCGGCTCAACGAGACCATTCGCAGCTTCCTGGCCTACGCGCGGCCGCAGCGGCAGTCGATGACCCACATGGACGTGCGCCAGGTGATCACCGACACGGCGACGCTGCTGCAGAACAGCTCCGAGCGAAGCGAGATGCACAAGATCGCGGTCAAGGTGCCGGGCGAATCGGTGCTGCTGCAGGCGGACGAGGGGCAGATCAGGCAGATCGTCTGGAACCTCGCGACCAACGGGCTGCGCGCGATGCCCGACGGCGGCTGTCTGACGCTGGCAGCGAAATCGCCGACCGATGCCGAGCCGCATGTCGTGATCAGCGTCTCGGACGAAGGCGTGGGCATCGCCCCGGAGGAGCTCGAGGGCATCTTCCAGCCGTTTCGCGGCGGGTTCTCCCGCGGCACCGGCCTCGGCCTGTCCATCGTGCACCGGATCGTGAGTGACTATGCCGGCGAAGTGCGCGTGACCTCGAGTCGAGGTTCCGGCACGACCGTATTCGTGAAGTTCCCGGCGGCGGTTGCAGCCGCCGTCCAGTGATGACCATGCCGACTGAAATCCAAGCTCCTGTTCGCGACGCCGCGCCAGCCTCAACGCTCGCCTCACGTGTCCTGGTGGTGGACGACGAGCGCTCGATGCGGGAGCTGCTGTCGATCGGTACTGCGGCGCGACGGCTACGAGGTGCTCGTGGCCGCCGACGGCAAGGCGGCGCTCGACGTGCTCAAGCGCGAGCGCGTGGACGTGCTGATCACCGACATCCGCATGCCCGAGCTGACCGGCGTCGAGGTGCTGGCCGAGGCCAAGAAGATCGATCCGTCGATCATCAGCATCATCATGACCGCGTTCGCCTCGACCGACACCGCCGTGGATGCCCTGCGGCTCGGCGCCGCCGACTACGTCCACAAGTCCCCCAACGCGGTAAACGATCTCCGCTTGCGCGTGCGCAAGGAGCTCGAGCGCAAGCGCTTGCAGGAAGAGAACGTCCTCCTCAAGCGGGCGCTCAACGCGCCTCACAAGTTCGCGAACATCGTCGGCAGCAGCAGCCCGATGATGGCGGTCTTCGAGCTGATCGAGACGATTGCCCCGACCAGCAGCACGGTGCTCATCACCGGCGAATCGGGAACGGGCAAGGAGCTCGTGGCGCGTGCCATCCACGCCGGGTCGCCGCGCAGCGAACGGCCGTTCGTCGCGGTCAACTGCGGCGCGCTACCGGACACGCTGCTCGATTCGGAGCTGTTCGGGCACATGCGCGGCGCGTTCACCGGCGCCGACACGAACAAGAAGGGCCTGCTCGAGGTCGCCGAAAAGGGCACGATCTTCCTCGACGAGATCGGCGAAATGAGCTCGATGGTCCAGGTCAAGCTGCTGCGCGTGCTGCAGGAGCGCAAGTTCCGCCGGCTCGGCGGCACCGACGAGGTCGAGGCGAACATCCGGATCATCGCCGCGACCAATCGCGATCTGGCGAAGATGGTGGCGGCCGGCGACTTCCGCGAGGACCTGTTCTATCGGATCAACGTGATTCCAGTGAAGCTGCCGGCGCTGCGGGAGCGGCAGGACGACATTCCGCCGCTGGCCGACCACTTCGTCGAGAAATTCGCGCAGCAGATGAAGAAGGATCTGCACGGGATCTCGGGCGCGGCGATGGCCTGCCTGCGCAACTACGCCTGGCCCGGCAACGTGCGCGAGCTCGAGAACGCGATCGAGCGCGCGGTCGCCCTCGAGCGGACCCCGTCGGTCCTGCCCGACAGCCTCCCGGAAGCCGTCCGCGCCGCATGCGCGCCGGCGACGGCGTCAGCGGCCACGCCGATTGAAGACCTGACCCTGACCGGCGGGTTCGACCTCGAGCAGCACGTGCAGGGCATCGAGCGGGAATACATCATGGAGGCCCTGAAGCGCTCGAGCGGTGTCAAAAAGAATGCGGCGGAGCTCCTCGGACTGAGCTTCAGGCAGTTCAGGTATCTGCTCAAGAAATACGACATTCATTAGCGGGAGCTGGGCAAATGCAGCAATGTCAACTTCCAACTCCCAACCTCCCCGCCTCCGCGCGCATGACTCGACGCGCGCTATGGCGAGGCCTCGCCAGAGCTCGTCGCCTGCGACCGAGCCGACGAGCGGCGGCGGGCAACTTCCAAGGCGCTCAGAGTCGATCGGCTGAGAGTGTTTTGGGAGTTGGAGGTTGGAAGTTGGGAGTTGACACCTCCCCTGGATCAACCCGCAGCGATTAGGTCCCGGAAGCCGGATCCGCCGTTGTCAAAGGCGCATCCGGCGTTGCCATTTTCAGGCGTCGAAAAACCCGTCCCGGAACCATTGGCCGACGTCCGAAGGATAACGGGAATGCGGGACAAAAACTGACAGCCCGGCTTGACACAAAGTGTCAGATGGCCGAAAATTGTCGGGTCGCGCGGGGAATTCGCCAGGCGCGAAAATCCTCTCAAACACCTGAATCTAAATGAGTTGGGCAAACCGTCCGGCTCAACGTCAGCAGTGGCATTGCCGTTGCTCTAAGCCGGGTGTCGGCCGCTGGGCTGCGCCAGTCGAGCCCGACTCGAACCAGATCCAACGGCCCATATAGATTCCTTGAGGAGCACACAGTCATGAAAGTTCGCAACCAGAAGGGTTTCACGCTCATCGAGCTGCTGATCGTCGTGGCGATCATCGGCATCATCGCCGCGATCGCGGTTCCCGGCCTTCTCCGTGCCCGCATGTCCGGCAACGAGTCCTCGGCCATCGGTTCGGTTCGCGCCATCAACTCGGCGCAGGCGAGCTACTCGTCAGCGGCCGGCCAGGGCGGCTACGCGATCACGCTCGTGACGCTGTCGACTCCCTGCTCCGGTTCGACCCAGGGCTTCATCTCGCCCGACCTGTCGACCGACCCCTCGATGAAGAGCGGCTACACGGTGACGCTGGCGGACGGCGCCGGCGCGGTGAACGTTGCGCTCGACTGCAACGGCGCGGTCCAGAGCCGCACGGGTTACTACGCGCACGCCGAGCCGCTGACCTGGGGAACCACGGGCAACCGGAACTTCGGCACTGGCGCGCACGGCACGATCTTCTTCTCGGCCGTGGAAGCGACGCTCGCTCCCGAAGCCGGCGGCACGCCGATTCAGTAACGACGCCTCAAGGCAGGGCCGGCCTCATCGGCGCCTGTTCGGCAACACCACGGGATGCCTGTTCGCAGGCATCCCGTTTTTTTTGGACTGCGGACCATGCTGCACTCGACCTCACCGCAAGCTTCCGGGACACACCGGCGGCCGGGCCTGCTCGCGCCCGCCCTCGTGCTCTGCCTGTTTGCCGCACGTGCTGCCGACGCAGCTCGCAGGACGGTCCGCGGGGGTCACGAACGACAGAGTGCCTGACGATGGCAGACGCCCCGGCGGCGAAGCAGCCGGATCGGCTCGCGCGACTCGAGCACTGCAGCGCGCTCTATCCGGATGACGTCGAGCTCATCGCCGACCTGGGCGCTCTGTACGAATCGATCGATCGGATGAAAGCGGAGCTCGCCTACACCCGCGCCTTGAAGCTCGATCCCGACTATGCCGACGTCCGGCTTCGTCTGGGCCGCCTGCTGCTCTCGCGTGGCGCCGACGCCGAGGCGCTGAAGCAGGCCGAGATGGCCCTTCGTGTTCAGCCCAATCGAGCGGCACTCCTCGACCTTCGCAACGAAGCGCGGCTTGCCGGCGGGACCGGGCCATGATGCCGTTCGCGCTCCTCGTCCTGGTCCGGCTCGCGGTTTCGGCGTTCTTCCTCCTGACCTGCGCGTACGCGGTGCTCAACTGCAGCCCGTTCGCGTTCGACATGTTCATCAAGCCGCAGCTGATTCCCTGGCTCACCAGATTCGTCGCCTGGCATCACGTGTGGTTCGCCGTCGCCTATGTGGCCAGTGTCGCGGCTCTGGCGCCAGCGCTCGCGTCGCGCGCCCGGCACGGCTCCGCGCGAGCCGCGCACTGGCTGGCGCTCGGCTATGTCGTCTCCATGGGCCTGACGGCGGCCGCCCTCCTGGTTTCGCCTTTTCTCCCGACGCTGTGGAACGACGGACGCGCACTGCCAACCGCACTCGCGTCGCTGGTGCCGCTCGTGTGGCTGGCGGTCATCGACCATCTGGCCTCGCACGAAGCGATTCTCGCGGGGGAGTCCGAATCCGCGCTCACGACCGGACATCGCCGGCTGCTGGTGGCGTGCGGGGGCACAGCTCTCTACGTCTGGGTGGTCCATGTCATTCGAGCGTTCGTTCACGGCGCCGAACAGGGAAGCGGCCTTGCGTGGACGTTGACGGCGATCTGGACGCTCGTGCTGGCTGCGGCGGTGTTTTCGTTCGTGTTCGCCATGCTTGCGGTCGTCACCGCGATTGCCGCGCGAACGGGAGCGCCGAGGCGGCTCGAGTTCAGCCTGATCGTGGCGTTGATGGCGGCCGGCCTGTGCGAGCTGTTCAAGCGTGCGGTCTTGCCGACCTTGTCCCTCGCAGCTGGAGATTCGGCGATTCTCGGCGCGGCCGCGGGCGCGACGCTCGCGCTCACCTGGTCGGGATTGATGCTGCGGCGGCCCGCACGCGTCGATGCCCCGCGCACGGCGGCCGAGATCCTGTTGGCACCCGCGAGTAGTCAGAAGTCGACGGCGTTCGCCTTCATCGCGCTCGCCGTGTTTTCGTTCGTGACCTTGAATGCCATCGAGCGTCTCGACTGGAACTTCGTCGGCCAGCGACTGATCGTGACGGTCGAGTGCCTGCTCGCGCTCGCGCTGATGATGCGCGCGACCCAGGGCGTTCGGGACGGTGAAGGGTCGATGCGCGCGGTGTTCGTCGCCCCGCTCGTGGCGCTGATCGCGATCGTGGCGGTGCCGCCGGGCGCGGCGCGTCTGGCGGCCTGGACAGGGAATCGCAGCCTCGAGCCCGAGGCGGCATTCGAGCGCTACGCGGCCGGTGAAATCGCCTTCAGGCTGATGGCGGATGTCGTCGTGGCGCGGTCCGGCTTCGATGATGCCGACTATCACCGCTTCCTGAAGGAACGCGCCGCGGGCGCGGGGCGAATCAGCGTTCCCGACGTCGAATTCGCGGCGCCGATCGTCAGGGCCGCGGACCGGCGCAACCCGGACATCTTCGTGTTCGTGATCGACAGCCTGCGCCGCGACTATCTCTCGCCCTACAACCCCGATGTCAGCTTCACGCCGAACATCGCCCGGTTCGCCGACGAGAACTTCGTGTTCAAGAACGTGTTCACCAGGCACGGCGGCACCGAGCTCGCCATGGCCTCGATCTGGTCGGGGGCGACCGTCGTCCGCAAGGTGCGTGCGAGCCAGTTCGAGCGCATGAACGCGCTGGAAAAGCTGGTCAACGCGAACGGCTACCGCATCGCGATCAACGACTTCACCGTGGCCGAGCATCTCCGGGCCGCAACGCCGAAAACGACGATCGATCCCGGTGTCCCGAGCGTCGACACCGACCTGTGCCAGAACCTCCGGAGTCTGGAACGACATCTGGACGAGTCCGGCACGGACCCGCGGCCGGTGTTCGGCTACTTCGCGCCGATGAACGTCCACATCCTGAACACGCAGCGGGGCGGGCAGACCTCGCTCGATGGCGACTACCCGGGGTTCTACGCTCCGTACGCGTCGCGGCTGAAGCGCCTCGATGGCTGCTTCCAGCAGTTCATCGCTTATCTGAAGGCCCGCAACCGGTACGATGACAGCATCATCGTGCTGACGAGCGATCATGGCGATTCGCTCGGCGAAGAGGGCCACTGGGGCCACGCCATGTGGCTGTTCCCCGAGGACGTTCGCATTCCGCTGATCGTCAAGATTCCGGAAGCGATGAAGCCGCGCGTGACGACGGATCTTGCGCGGGTGGCCTTTTCGACCGACATCGCGCCGACGCTTCATGCGCTGCTCGATCGGCCGGTCCTCGATCTCGGGCCGCTGTTCGGCGCGCCGCTGTTCGTGCCCGCCGGCGCCAGCATGCTCGATCGGCGGCGCGAGTCGTTTCTGCTCACCTCGAGCTATGGGGCGACGTTCGGCCTGCTGCGGCGCAACGGACGGTTTCTGTATGTCTCGGACCTCGTCGAATGGCGGGAGTCCGCGTACGACCTGTCGACCGGGCCTCTCGGCGCGTCAATGGTGGTGGACTCGGCGCTGCGGCGGGTCAACCAACGGCGCATCCGGGAGCAGGTGACGGAGGTGGCGGAGCTTTACGAGTCGCGGTGACTCGGGTCCGGAGGACCATCTTGAGGGACAAGGGATTCACGTTAGTCGAACTGCTGATCGTGGTCGCGATCGTCGGCATCATCGCGGCGATCGCCGTGCCGTCGATGCTGCGCGCGCGGGTCTCGGCGAACGAGACCTCGGCGATCGCGTCGATGCGGACGATCAACAGCTCCCAGGCGAACTACGCGTCGGCCACTGGCCGCGGCTCGTATGCGGTCAGCCTTGCCACGCTCGGCACCGCGTGTCCATCGAGCACGAGCCCGTTCATCTCCGCCGACCTCGCGGCCGACCCTACGAGGAAGACCGGCTATCGGATCGAGCTTCAGGCCGCGTCTGGCGCCACCGTGGGGCCCAACGACTGCAACGGCGTCGCGACACGGTCCGGCTACTACAGCACCGCCATTCCGTTGTCACTGGGCATCAGCGGCCACCGGGGCTTTGCCTCGAACGCCGCGGGAGCGGTGTTCTTCGATCCCAGCGGCGCCGCTCCGACCGAGGCCGCCATGGCGCCTGGGGGCGGGGGAAAGTCGTTCAATAACGGGACTCGGGACTCGGGCGCATCTCGGGACTGGGGACTCCGATCGCAGCCTGCCGCGCCGAAGCGCGTAGCGCGAAGGCGGGGGACTCGGGCTCGTTCGGGATCGGATGGGGACTGGGGCGGTTTCGTGATCGGTTTCGTGATCGGTGATCGGGGATCGGGGATCAGCTTCGGGGTTCTTCGAGACGTTTTTTCCAGCCTTCCGGGCCCCCGCGGCGTCCTACACTAAGCTGAGGCAAGCGTGCTTTCTTGGGTTTGTTCTTCCGGCGTTCGGCGGGCTTTTCGGCGCGTGGCTGCGTCCAGTGCCGGCTTCACCCTGGTTGAGCTGATGGTGGTGCTCACCATCGTGGCGCTCCTGGCCAGTGCGGGCATGGTGTTGTACCGGCAGTCGCGTCTCCGGACGGCTGAGGCCGCGGCGGTGTCCGCATTGAACGCCATCAATCAGGCGCAGTTCGCGTATATGCAGACCTGTGGCAAGCAGAGATATGCGCCGACGCTCGTCGCGCTGGGCACGCCCGCGCCGGGCAATGCCCAGGGATTCATCAGCCCCGATCTGGCGGTCTCGGATCCGCTCGCCAAGAGCGGGTACTTGATCCAGTTGACCGGGACGGAAGTGTCGGAGGGGGAGAAGACCTGCACCGGCCTGGTGCCGCTCGAGCGGTATCGGTTGACCGCCGACCCGCAGGTGGCGGGGGCAACCGGCAACCGCTTCTACGGGACCAATACCGACCGTGTGATTTACGCCGATACTCAGACCTATATCGAGAACATGCCGGAGGCGGGACCGCCCGGGCATGGGGCCGAAATCAGGTAGAATTGCCCCATCATGGCTGCAAGAACGCGTAATTTGATTCTGGCTTTCGCGGTGCTCGGACTGGGCGCGTCCGCGTGGTCGAGTTACGTCCACTACAAGCTGCTGACCCGTCCGGGGTATACGAGCTTCTGCGACGTGAACGCCACGGTCAGCTGCACGCAGGCCTATCTCAGTCAATACGGCAGCCTGTGGGGGATCCCGGTCGCGCTCGGCGGCGTGTTCTTTTTCACGTTCGTGCTGCTGATGGCGGGGTGGGGTGCGGGTCGCACCGCTCAAGCGCGTGAGAACGTGCCCGGCTACATCTTCGTCGCGTCTACGGTGGCGCTCGCGTTCGTGCTGTATCTGGCGTGGGCCTCGTTCTTCAGACTGAACACACTCTGCATGCTCTGCGCCACCACTTACGTGGCGGTCATCGCCATCTTCATCATCTCCGGTGGGGCGACGAAATTCCCAATGACGACGTTGCCCCGGCGCGCGGCGAAGGACGTCGGGACCCTGCTCAAGAGTCCGATCGCGCTCGTCCTGGCGATTGTGTTCAGCATCGGCGCCGTCACCCTGATCAACGCGTTCCCGCGCGAGCCGGCGGCGGAGCAGTCGCCGCTGCAGGTCCGACAGTTTCCGCCGCTCACCGACCAGCAGCGGTATGACATCGCCAAGTGGCTGGATGTGCAGACCAAGGTCAATATCCCGGTGGACGCCGACGGCGCCAAAGTGCTCGTCGTGAAGTTCAACGATTACCAGTGCCCCGCCTGCCGCGAGGCGTATCTCCTGCAGAAGGATGTGCTGGCGAAATTCACGGCGTCCGGCAAAGTGAAGTACGTGAGCAAACACTACCCGCTCGAACCGGAATGCAATGCCGGCGTGACCAGCGTCATTCACAGCCTCGCCTGCGAGACGGCCGCGGCCGTCGTCATGGCGGAGGGCAAGGGAAAGGCCGATAAGCTCGAGGAATGGTTCTTCACGAATCAGCCGACGCTCACGGCGGGCCTGGTGAAACAGGCGACCGCCGACGTCGGCGGCGTTCCGGACTTCGACGCGCAGTACGCGCGCGCGCTCACGATCGTGAAGACGGACACCGGGCTGGGCTCGCAGCTTCAGGTCAAGTCGACGCCGACGCTGTTCATCAATGGCATCCGGGTCGAAGGCATGGTTCCGCCGCCGGCGCTCGAGGCGATGATCGAGCACGAGCTGAAGCGATAGCGCGTCCCGGACTTCCTGAAACCGCCGGATTCGTTCACCGACGATGTCTGCGCCGCGTTGACGGGGCTCTCGGCAGTCTCCGGCACCTGTATCGATAACGATGCCGCCTGCGATTCACATCGACCAGCTCACGAAAGACTATTGGATCGGCTTCTGGCGTAAACGTCCCTACCGCGCGCTCGAACGCCTGTCGCTCGAGGTGCAGCCGGGGGAGATCTTCGGGTTCCTCGGTCCGAACGGCGCGGGCAAGACCACGACGCTCAAGCTGCTGATGCAGCTGATTTTTCCCACCTCCGGCCGCGCCGAGATCCTCGGCCGGCCAGTCGGCGACGTCCGCGCGAGGCAGCGCATCGGCTATCTTCCCGAGAATCCGTATTTCTACGACTACCTGACCGCGCAGGAGCTGCTGCAGTACTTCGCGCGGCTGTTCGGATACTCGGGACCGGAGGCGCGGCAGCGGGCCTCGACGCTGCTCGAACGGGTCGGCATTCCGCCGGAGCGGCAGACGCAGCAGCTGCGCAAGTACTCGAAGGGCATGATTCAGCGCGTCGGGATCGCGCAGGCGCTGTTGAACGATCCGGAAGTCGTCTTCCTCGACGAGCCGATGTCGGGATTGGATCCGCTCGGCCGCCGCGACGTGCGGGCGCTGATCATGGAGCTCCGCGACCAGGGCCGCACGGTGTTCTTCAGCTCGCACATCCTGGCCGACGCGGAAGCGCTCTGCAGCCGCGTCGCGGTCGTCGCGGGCGGACGGCTGGCCGCGGCGGGCCGCCTCAGCGACATCCTCGCGTTCCAGGTACGTGGCTGGGAGCTGGTCGTCGACGGCCTCCGCCCGGAGGTGCTCGATCGGATCCGGCCGCAGGTCCTCAAGGCGACATCGATCTCCTCCGAGCGATACGCGCTGGATTTTCCCATCGACGTCGCACCGGAACGGGTGCTGGCCGAGCTGACCGCAACCGGCGCCACCCTCGTCTCGCTCAACCCGCTTCGCGACACGCTCGAAGACTTCTTCGTCCGCCGCGTCGCCGAAATGGGTGACGGCGCGCGGATGAATCCGGTGGCTCCTTCGGTGTCGCGTGAGGACCGCGACGAGTTCAGCCGCAAGAGTGCCCCCGGGTCGGAACAGGCCGCCCGCGAGGACTTCGGGGAACTAGGCCGCAAGAATGCCGCCGGGCCGGAGCAGGCCGCCCGCGAGGACAAGAGATAGCCAAATGCGGGCAGTCCTCTGGGTCGCCGTCAACGTCTTCAAGGAGTCGGTCCGCGATCGCGTGCCGTACAACCTCGCGCTATTCGCCGTCCTGTTGATTGCCTCCTCTTATTTGATCGGCCAGCTCACGGCCGGTCAGGACGTCAAGATCATCAAGGACCTCGGCCTTGCCGCGACCGCGGTGTTCGGCCTGTTCATCGCGGTGTTCATCGGGATCGGCCTCGTGTCCAAGGAGGTCGAGCGCCGGAGCATCTACTCGCTGCTCGCCAAGCCGATCAGCCGGCCGCAGTTCATTGTCGGCAAGTACGCCGGGCTGGTGTTGACGCTGGCGGTGAACGTCGCGGTCATGACCGCCGCGCTGTACGCCGTGCTCGCGTACATGACCTACACCGAATCGGTGGAGTTCCGATCCGCCTGGGACGCGCCAGGCATCGATCCGCGGATGCTCAAAGCCGTCGCGCTGATCTTCATCGAGCTGATGCTGATCACCGCCATCGCGCTGTTCTTTTCGACCTTCTCGACGCCGATTCTTTCCGCCGCGCTGACCTTCGGCTTCTACGTCGTCGGCCATTTCAATGCCGACCTGAAGAACTTCGATCGCATCGTCGAGTCGCGCACCGCCGTCTGGCTCGCGCGCGGCGTCTACCATCTGGTGCCGGACTTTTCCGCGTTCGACGTGAAGACCGAAGTCGTTCACGGGCTGCCGGTGCCGATCGGCTACATGGCGAGCACCGCAGCCTACGGATTCGCCTACATCGCGGCGCTCGTCGTGGTGTCCGTCCTGATTTTTTCGCGGCGGGACTTCAAGTGATTCAGGGAAAGCATCTCGCGCTCGGCGTGGTGGCGGCGCTCGTCAGCCTGGCGACGGCGATCGGTCTTCAGACCGCCCGCGATCGCCTGTACCCGCGAGACGAAGCACAACAGCGGGCGATGCTCTACGTCCGGTCGCCGGAGGCGCTCCGCCGCATCGCGCTGTCGTTCGACGCCCTGATGGCCGACGTCTACTGGATCCGCGCGCTGCAGCATTACGGCGGAGATCGCCGCAGTACCGTGAAAGGGCGCAAGTACGAACTGCTGTCGCCGCTGCTCGATCTCACGACTTCGCTCGATCCGTACTTCACGATCGCGTACAGGTTCGGCGCGATATTTCTGAGCGAGGCATATCCCGGCGGCGGCGGCCGGCCCGATCAGGCGATCGCGCTCCTGCGGAAGGGCATCAGCGCTCAGCCGACGAAGTGGCAGTATTACCATGACATCGCCTTCGTCCATTACTGGCAGCTCCGGGACATGGAGGCGGCGGCGAGCTGGTTCCGCCGCGCCGCGTCGCAGCCCGGCGCGCCGAACTGGCTCGAGCCCGTCGCCGCGACGATGTTGATCGAGGGCGGGGACCGCGCCTCGGCGCGCTTCCTGCTGCGGGAGATCCTGAAATCAGAAGAAGCCTGGCTGCGCCGGATGGCGGCGCGGGGCATCGCGCAGGTCGACGCACTCGACTGGATCGATGAGCTGCAGCGAATCGTGGTCAGGAACCCGCCGCCACCGGGCCAGTCATATTCCTGGGAATGGTATGTCCGCACCCGAAGACTCGGTGGTATTCCTCGTGACCCCGCCGGCACGCCCTTCGCGATCGACCCCGCGACCGGGACCGTCAGCGTTTCCACCCAATCGGAGCTTCATCCGATGCCGACGGCCCGAGTGAAACGGTGAGCCCCGAGACGGTCTGGATCGTCGCATTCGGCTTTCTGGGCCTCGTCGTCGGGAGCTTCCTCAACGTCTGCATCCACCGCATCCCGCAGCGCGTCTCGATCGTGACGCCACCGTCCCGGTGCCCGCACTGCGGCTATCAGCTGCGCTGGTACGACAACATCCCGGTCATCAGCTACGCGCTGCTGCTCGGCGGCCGCTGCCGGAGCTGCCGCGCGCCGATCAGCATCCGCTATCCGATCATCGAATTGGTCACCATGGTCGTCTTCCTGCTGCACTGGTGGGTATTCGGTTTTACGGTCCTGATGGCCGTGCGCGTGGTCTTTGCCTGTGCCCTGATCGTCCTGTTCGCGATCGACCTGGAGCACCATCTGCTCCCCAACGTCATCACGCTCCCGGGCATCGTCGCCGGCCTCATCGTGAGCACGATCGTTCCGCCGGGGCTCCGCGACGCGCTGATTGGAACGCTCGTCGGCGGCGGCGTGTTGTGGCTGATCGGTGAGGCGTACTACCGCTACTCGGGACAGGAGGGCATGGGCGGCGGCGACGTGAAGATGCTCGCGATGATCGGCGCCTTCCTGGGCTGGAAGCTCGTGCTGGTCACGCTCGTCCTGTCGTCGGTCCTCGGCTCGCTCATCGGCATGATCGTGATCGCGACGCGCCGCGGCGGCATGAAACACGCGCTGCCGTACGGCACATTCCTGGCGCTCGGCGCGCTCGCCGCCTCACTGTTCGGCGATCAGATCGTGGCCTGGTATGTGGGGATGTACGAGTTTTGACAAGTTGGAAGTTGTAAAGAGCAAGTACAACGGAACCATCTCTCTTCAACTCCCAATTGCCAACTCCCCCGCCTCCGCGCGGCACGAATCGACGCGCGCTACGGCGAGGCCTCGCCCAGAGCTCGTCGCTGCGATCGAGCCGACGAGCGGCGGCGGGCAGCTCCCAACCGCTCAAACATACGAGTTGCGCTTCGCGCCGCACGACGGCACGACGTCACGAAGAGCACGAAGGATCTGCTGAAACGTCTTTCGAACGTCGTGCCGCCGTGCCGTCGTGGCTTCGTGCAGCGCGGCAGCGCCCGAAACGTGATCCGTTGGAGGTTGGAAGTTGGGAATTGGAAGTTGACGTGCTGCTTGTTAACTAACCAGTGAGCAGCGCAATCCGAGCGCGAACCTTGTCAGCGTCCTCGGCCGTTGGTGAGAGGCGCAGATACTCACTGTAGGCCGCGGCGGCGTTCTGTTTCTGCTGGAGCGCCTCGTAGCTGATGGCCATCGCCATCCGGAACGTAGCGTCCTCTGGATTCAGCTCCACCGCCTTCTTGTATTCCTCGATGGCGGCGGCATCGTCGCCCTTCTTGTGCAGGGTCAACGCCAGATTGAACGTCGTCACGTAGTCGGCGGGGAAGAGCTGCTGCGCCTGCCGGTACGACGCGATTGATTCGTCCCACCGCTGCAACAGTCCAAGAGCGCGCGCGAGATTGAACCGGTAGGCCCACCGGTCCGGATTGAGCGTGCAGGCGCGCTCGAAATACGGGATCGCTTCCTCGGTGCGCTCGAGCCGGACGAGCACCTGACCGAGGTTGCTGAGCGACTCCGCATCCCTGGGATTCTTGTCGACGGCCGCTTCGAACTGCGCGAGCGAGCTCAGATAGTCGCCGGAGCTGTACGACACGGTCGCTGCGCCGGACGGATCCATGAACGGTCGCGGCTTTTCGACGGCCGCGGCGACACCCGGTTCGTCTTCAGCCGCTCGAGGCTGACGTCGCGCGGCAAGCGGGTCCGCGGGCCTGGCCGTCACCGGACGCTCGGGTTCGGGCCTCTGCGTATACCAGATGGTGCCCACCGCAAGCACGCAGACGCCGAGGACGATGCCCGACACCGTCGCCAGCGTCTTGCTGCGCGCAGCCTCGGCGGCGTGGTCTACCTTGACGACGTGCGCCCGGCACTTCGGGCAGCGATCCCGGGACGAATCGAACTTGCTGCCGCAGCTTTCACAAACCCTCGGTTCCGCCACTACCTGATCTCCCGCCACGAAAGAATGCGCACGCCAACCTGGCCGACGCCGTTGTTGTAGTCCTCAGGGTCGCCGAATTTCTCGATGTTGGCGCCGCCGGCCACGCTTCCGCCGCCGGTGGTCGCCACGTAGAGATGCTGATCGACGATGAACGGCGCCGTCGCGCGGCCGGCCAGCGTCTTGGCGATCGTGCTCTCGGTCTTGTCGATCTTGCCGTTCGCGTTCGAATCGTACGCGGCGCCACCGGCATAGGTGACGGCGTAGAGATTCGTGGTGAAGTCATTGCACGGCGTCGTCGCGACCTCGTTCGTCGTCGTGAAGAACACGATGTCGCCGGCCACCGACGGCGCCGTCGAGGGACGCTCGCCGGTCGCGAGCCCGGCCAGATTGCTCAGCGCGGTCAGGTTCTGCGAGAACATGATCGAGGCGCTCGAGGCCCCGTTCTTCAGCCCATAGAGCTTGAAGGTTCCCGTGCCCCCCGGCGCGCTGCTCGGCAGGATGTCACTGCCCGTGGCGAAGAACATGTAGACGTCGGTGCTGCCGACGAAGAGCAATGCCGACGATCCGTAGATCGGCTGCGCCGTATCGATCATCTGGGTCTTCGAAATCGTCCCTGTCTCAGTGAAATTGAAGCGCCAGTACTTCCCGTCGATGTCGCCGAGGAAGGCCTTGTTGACGGTGAAGCTGCCGTTGTCGCCGGCTGCCGTCGGGTCGGCCTGCAGCGCGTTCTTCCGGCCGTTCGATGCGACGTCCCCGACAATCAGACAGCCCGGTCCGCCGCAGGCCGAACCGGATGGATTGCCCACCAGCTTCCCGGTGTCCACGTCAATCAGGTACATCGCGTTCCCGGCTTTCGGCGCGCTCGCGCCCCGGTTGGGGATGAGGTTCTCGATGTTCGGGAAATAGCCCGACCCGACGATGACCGCGTTCGTCGATCGGTCGTAGTTCAGGGGACCGACGGCGGGGTCGGACCAGGTCAATCCGACCGTTTTCTCCGCATATGCCGCGCTCGCCTTGACGTCGCCGTAGATCTTGACCTTGCCGCCGGGCGTTCCGTCGGACACGGTGAACACCGCCGTATAGGTCGGATCGAAGCTCGAGTAGTTGGGAAACGCCCACTTGAAGGCGATCGACTCGTTCGGCGTGTCGAATTCCGAGAGCAGGCTGTTGACGGCCGTGAGGTCGTCCGATTCGGGCGGGACTCCCATGCCGGCTTTCGTGACGTCGAACGCCTGATAGAACGTTCCGCCGTTGCCCTGACCGATGAGGACGATGCTGCGCCAGTCGCCGTTGATCTTCACTTCCGCGAGTTTGGGCGAGCTGTCCACGAAGTAGTCGAACTGCTCGATGGGCTGACCGTCGACGAGCGTCCGGAGCTTCGGCAGCAGGTTGTAGGGGATGAACGCCCAGACTTCGAATCCCGTCCGTGCGTCCACCGCGTGGATCATGCCGTCGTTGGCGCCGAAGAAGATGATTGAGCGGCGGTCCTTGTGGTCGGCGGCGAACGATCCGGGAGCGTCGCCGCGGCCGTAGTCGGTATCGGGCGCCGGATCCAGCGACGGTGGATCCATCAATGCTGGCGTCGATCCGATGATCGCGCCGAGCGGCAGCGATCGAATGTACGAGATGAGCGAGCTGGTATTGGCCCCGACGCCCATGTGGGCGGTCAGCGTCGCGGCGTTGGCGGTCGTGAACGCCACGACCGACCCGCCGCCCGAGCCGTCAGGCACGTAGGTGTAGATGTTGCGCGAATTCGGATCGGCCGGCGTCCGTGCCAGTCCGGCGAGCGTCGGGCGTCCGTCCAGATCGCGCCACAGCTTGGTGTTGTCGCTGACGAATTTCCAGCCGGCCGGCTTGGTTGAGTCGGTCTCGGGCTTATAGGCGCGGAACGCACGCAGACGCCCATCGAATCCCGGCAACGAGAAGCCTGCGGTGATGAGCACGTTCGAGCGCTGCGGCAGATCCTGACCGCCGGGGTCGGCGGTGATTTCGGTGTTCGGCAGCGAGTTCCCGATCGAGTCTTTCGCGTTCACCAGGTTGACGGTGCCCACGATCGGGCTGACCGGCAGGTACTCGCTCGCCTTGCTGCTGTCGAAATCGGAGGAGCGCGCGAAGCCCTGCTGCACCGCGTAATTGATCGAGCGGGTGATCTCGGCCGCCTGGGTCACCTTCTGATAGCGGCCGGCGCTCGAGGTGGCGATGCTCTGCAGCTCGGCTTCATCAGCGGCAGCCGGATTGATGGCCAGCACGTGAATCGGAATGCGGTGCGTCACGCCGCTCGCGGTGACCGACAGGAACGTTGCCGCGGTGGTCGCGGGATTGTGGGCGGCGTTGTAGGCCGCGTTCCCGTCATCCTTGCCGCTGGTGATCAGCACGACGACGGTGTTGCGACAGGGGCGGTTCGCCGCCGTGTCGGCGGTCATCGCCGCGACCGCGGCGTTCCGGGCATCGATCAGCGCGTAATCGATCGGCCGATCGTTGTAGCCGACGTCACCGAGACCGGCCGGAATGATTCCCGCGTTGTCTCCGACGCCCCGGTTCATGATCGTGACGATGCTGGCCGCGGTGTTGGCGTTCGGAGTCACCATCACCGTGCCCGGCGGGATCGTGGTCTGCGCGTAACTCGCCTGGGCGACGCTGGGCGCGTAGATCCCGTATTTGCCGAGCACCCCCGCGTTGCAGGGGGTGGTGTCGCTGAACAGCGTCTGCGAGAGGTCGGTTACTCGGACCGGCTTGTCGCAGGCCGGCGACGTGCGCCAGGCCGGCGTCCTCTGACGCAGCCGGACCAGCCCCCACCGGTAGGTGATGCCGGCATTCTCACCGACCGCGGCGGCGATCCCCTGACGCGCGATCGCCCACCGGGTGGGATTCAGGAACGCGGCATCGGTGGCGGCCACGCCGGTGGCGGGAGACGCGACGATGGTGGACGCCGTGTACCGTCCCGGAGAAATCTCGTATGCAAGATTGCGGTAGATGCGCTGATAGAACGGCTGCGTCGCCGGCGTGATGTTCGGAAAGGCGCTCATCACCGCGGCGTCCGCCGTGGACGAGTACACGTTCGGGTCGTAGAAGTTGCCGTTGCCGTCCTCGAGCATCTGCAACGAGGTGTCGAGGACGATGATCACGGTCGGCGGCACCCGCTTCGCGAAGAGCAGGGGATCGAGCTGGGCCGAGGCCGTCGCCGTCCAGTAAAGGCTGGCGATCAGGCACACCAGCGCGCCGGCGGCGCGCCGGCGGCGCACGTACCAGGACGCGCGGTGCGCCGTGGCGGGACGGCGTGCGCCGTATGACGAAGGCTTATGTGGTCGCATGACTCGTATCCGTTCAATCCACGCTCTGGCGGCTGTTGGTGAGGGCCTTGCCGGCGACGCCCACCGCGGCCTTGCGCGCGCGCTGATTCAGTTCTTCCTGTCCGCGCTGCGCGATCTGGCCGCGCTCGATTTCCGTGCTCGAGGTGCGCGCGACCGTGACTTCGACGACTTTGCGTGTGCCCGTCGGGCCGATCGCTTCGGCGTGCAGCGTCAGCGTGCCGTTCGCGTCCGACAGCGCGTTGTTGTCGGGGATCGATCCCGGATTGCCCTGGGCATCTGGTGGCGCGTCCGCCGGGTCATCGGCGACCCAGACGCTGACGTAATAGGGGCTGTCGATCCGGCTGTCGGGCAGCAGCTCGGACAGCGGGCCCCACGCGAACAGCTTCCACTGCGGGTTGTTGCCGCCCCAGAGGTTCAAGCTGTCAGTGTCCGCCTGCAGCTGCGCGGTCGCGGTGTTCGTGCCGCAGCAGAGCAGAATGGTGCCGCCGCCGGGCAGCGTCTTGTTCGCCGCTATCGCGCCGTCGATGAACGATGACTGCACCGTTCCCGCGAGCACGTCGTTCCACCGCGGCACCATGAGCAGGTCCTGAACGACACGCTCGACCACCGCGTCGGCGGCATAAACCGCTTCCTGGCTGTTGCGATGGTTGTTGGCGATCATGGTCTCGGTGTTGGTGACCATCACCACCGCGGCGCCGAGCGCCGTCAGCAGCATCATCGACATCAGCGCGATGACCAGCGCCGTCCCCTGTTCGTTGCCGAGGCGCGAACGGAATCGTTTCAACATGGGCGGCCTCAGCGGGTGAGATTCAGGTTGCGCGGCGTGATTTCGAAGCGCACCGTGTAGTCCGGCACGAGGCGATTGCCGCCCTGGGACTTGCCGGGATTCATGAACAGGTTCGCGTCCGTTCCGCGCAGCGTCGGCGAGGCCGCCTGCATCCGCAGCGTCACCCGGACTTTCCGGATCCGCAGCAGGTCGGCGTCGAACTCGTTGTCGCCGCCGCCGCACCAGGGGCCGTTCTGGAACATCGTCAGCGGCAGCTTGGCGAGCGATCCCTCGTCGGTGGCCAGCACCGGCATCGCTCCGGCGTTGTAGTTGCCGGCCTCGTCGTAGAGGCAGTTCGCGCCGGCGCCCGGCGACGGTTTCGGCTGCGTCGGCGGATTGGGATCGCCGAAATACTCGAACCGGAGATCGACGACGTCGTCGACCAGCGGCAGCTCGGAGGTGCCGCCATCGTACCGGACCAGCTGGTTGGTGTCGGGGTTCCGGTAATAGGTGTTCGTAACGATCTGCGTGATCGTGGACCCGGCGGCATACTCGTGGTTCATGGTCTCGCCGCGGTGCTGCAGGTGGCCGGCGTCATGCTGCACCTGGGTGAGCGTGAACGTGTCGAAGTGTCCGGTCGAATCGAAGATGATGACCGACATGCCGATCTCGAAGCCGCAGAGCTCCTTGGCGACCGGGCAGTTCGGCGGATAGGTCACCTTGAGTTCCGTCGACTGGGGCGGCATCGAATGCTCGATCGTCGTTTGCGAGTACGAGTTCGGGATATAGGAGAGCGTGATGGTGTCGGCGAGGGCAGCGTCACGAGCGTCGGCATCGTTGAGGCCCATCCGCCGCGGCACGATCGGCGCGAAGAAGTTGATGAGCGACCCGGTCCGGCTGCCGAAGTACGGGCCGGCCCCGGCCATCAGCAGTTCCTTGAACAGCACGTCCGATCCGATCCGCATGCGCTGCTGCAGGTCGGACTGCTCCGGCTGCGCCTGCGCCGTGCCCTGTGCCGGATTGAGCAGGCCGAAGATCGCTCCGGTGACGGTGATCATGATCGCGCTCGCGATGAGCATCTCGACGAGCGAGTAGCCAGCCTCCGACGACAGCCGTTGACCGGCGCTCATGACGCCTTCCGTGTCTTGGCGCTCGTCAGCAGGGCATCGCCCGCCATCCGCCGGCGCCTGTTGTTGTCCGCCGTCGCCGTTCGCGTGCCCTCGTTGGAGATCGGCGACACCAGCACTTGAATCACGATCGTGTTGTTCGGGTTCGTCGGCAGCGGCACGATCGCCCAGCGCCGGACGAAGGCGGCGTTCGACGGGGCGTCCTGGCCGGTTCCGACCCAGGCGCCATTGGCATCGAGAAAATCGACGTAGCCGATGGTGTTCTCATCGAGCGAGCGGCTCGGCGACGGGTTCAGCCCGTTCCCGTCCGCGGTGAGCGGATAGTTGGCGAGATTGGACGTCGTGTCGGTGACCGGCAGCCCCAGACCGTTCAGGTCGAAACCCCACGTCAGCGAGCGGATCTGCTCCATCTTCTGCGCCGCCAGCGCGGTCGTCGACGTCTGCCGGCGCGCGACCAGATTGGCGTTGGTGGAGACCGCGAAGAGCTGCGCCACGCCGAGCGAGACGGTCATCAGAATCGCCATCGCGATGACCACTTCGACGAGGCTGAAGCCGCCGCTACTGTTGAATCTGGATCTTGCCGGCGCCATTGATTGTCATCGCTTTCGATTTGCCGTCCCGTGTTACCGAGATCGACACGGGAGTCGTGATTTCCGTCACGACGTTCGAGACCACGCTGGTACGCGGTGCCGTCAGGTTGAAATTGCATGACCTCGCTCGGCACGGTCGCGCCGAGCGGGAGCGTACGCACGGGTCCGTCGTAATTCGGCCGGGTCATGAGATCGGCGTCGGCCGGGAACGGGTAGGCGCTCAGCAGACAGCGGTTCGTCGCGCTGTCGGCGGCGTTGTTCAGGAACTCGACGGTGCGGTAGTAACCGGTCGTCGGGCAGTTCAACCGCACGCGCAGGACTCGATTCGTGGTGACGGACTTCAGCCGCGCACTCTGGAACTCCCGTTCGAGCTCGCGGGCCGCGGAAGTGAGCTTCGCGTTCTGCGAGACGTCACCGAGCATCGGCACCGCGACGGCCATGATTGCGCCGGCCACGGCGAGGGTGAGCATCAACTCGTTGAGGGAGAAGCCTCGTTCTGAGAGGCGGGACGAACCCATGCCCTGCGGTTTAGCACCCCCCGTGCCACACGAATAACTCGTTCGCGGACAGAGCGTTTCGTCGAACTGACACGATCGTCGTTGCGCTGTCCGGAACGGGGGTGTGCCGTTTTAGGACCCAGACTGACGGTTCTGCAACAAGGCGCCGGTGAAGTTGGCACGACACCTGTTACTCGCGTTCGACGCCTGGTGCGCAGTGCTCGAAAATGGGCGGTTTTTCAGGCCGCAGTCTATGATCGGGGCACTGACAGGGAACTTTTTCGACTCCCTTCTCCCGTCCTCGACACCGGTCCTCATTTTGCTGACAGGAGGAAGCGAGCAAGGAAAGCGACTTGTACTCATGAATCAGTCCGGCTACCTCTTTCTGGGGCTCACCGCGATCGTTGCGGCGCTCACGGCGATCCTCACCTACGCCGTCATCAAGTTCGTCGCCACCGCGCGGGAGCTGACGAAGAAGGGTCGGCGAGGGGGCGAGACCGAGTTCATGGCGACGGCCATGCAGGACGCGCTCCGCGATCTGCGGCTGCAGGAGCGCGCGATGAAGGCGCGCGCCGAGGCCTCCGAACGGCTCAGCGACGAGATCGTCGCCAGCCTCACATCGGGCCTTCTCGTGGTCGATCAGACGGGGGTCGTGCGGACGCTCAATCCCGCCGGTCTGCGTCTGCTCGGTCTTCCCGACGCCGGGTGGACGCGCCCGTATCGCGACGTGCTTTCCAGCACGCCCGATCTGATCGACGTCATCGACGAGTGCCTGACGAACGCGAAACCGGTCGTCCGGCGCACGGTGAAGATGCCGAGCGCCGGGGAGGCCACTCACCTGGGCGTGACGGTGTCGCCGATTCGCCATGACACCGGACACGCCTACGGCGCGATCTGTCTGTTCTCCGATCTCAGCGACATCATGGAGCTCGAAGAGCAGCTGCGGCTGAAAGACAGTCTCGCGCGGCTCGGCGAACTGACCGCCGGCATCGCCCACGAATTCCGCAACGGCCTGGCGACGATTCACGGCTACAGCCGCCTGCTGGATCTCGAGCGCCTGCCCGAGGACTTCCGACCGTATGTGACGGGAATCCGGCAGGAGACCGAAGCGCTCGGGCAGATCGTCACGAACTTCCTCAACTTCGCCAAGCCGACCGAGCTCACCCTCCTGCCGATTGACATGGACGCGATCGTCGCGCGGGCCGCCGAAGACATCCGCGGCGAGGTCAACGCCCGCGGCGGGCAGCTCGAGATTCGCGGCGACTTCGGTCGCGTCGACGGCGACGATGTGCTGCTGCGGCAGGCGGTGAGCAATCTCTGCCGCAACGCGCTCGAGGCCTGTCTCGACGCGGGCGTGACCCCGCACATCGTCCTCGAAGGCGCGGTCGATCGTGAACAGCGGACCGTCCGCGTGGCCGTCACCGACAACGGTCCTGGCATTACGCCCGCTGTCGCCGAGAGCATGTTCCGCCCTTTCTTCACGACCAAAGCGCGCGGCACCGGTCTCGGCCTGGCCCTCGTCCAGAAGATCGTCGTCACGCACAACGGCAGGGTGGCGCACGTGCCGCACGATCAACGCGGCGCGCGCGTCGGGTTCACGCTGCCGCTGTCGGAGCGCTGAGTTACTGCGGCCCGCTTCGGCCTTCCGCCTGCCCGCCTTCGCGCGAAGCGCTTCGGTGAGACTCGCCGTAGCCTTGGCGGAGGCGGTTAGCCGGAAGGCCATTAGCGTCGAAGAATCCGCAATCGTCAGCCGGCGCGAGCGCTGCGTTCCTTGCGTACTTCACCCGCCCCTCGCGGCTAATCCGCGCGCTTTCCTCAGGGATTTCCCGTCCCGGCCGTCCGGCGGGAGGCTTGCACCACGCGGTGAGTGACGACCATGCCCCGCGTCGCTGCTTCACCCGCTGCCCCCCGGCCAGTCGCAAACACGCGCGGCGCCTCGCTGATCGAGGTTCTCGTCGCCCTGCTGCTGGTCGTGATCGTCACCGCTGGAGTCGCGCATCTGCTGGTGTGGGCGCGGCGCACGGCGTGGTCATCCGGCACGAGATCCATCGCGGTGACGCTTGCGATACAGAAGCTGGAACGGCTGCGCTCGCTGAGGTGGGATCACGATGATTCCGGGACGCCGCGGTCGGACACGACGACGGACTTGTCCCTCGAGCCGCCGGCCGCGAGCGGGACCGGTCTCCAGCCCTCGCCGGCCGGCACATTGACGACGAACACGCCGGGTTTCGTGGACTACGTTGGCGTTGACGGGCGTTGGCGGGGCACCGGCGCAAGGCCCGCTGCTGGTGCGGCGTTCGTGCGGCGATGGTCCGTGGAGGTCTTTGCCGCCGACGGCCCCGACACGCTGATCCTGACGGTGGTCGTACTCCCGCTCGTGGACGCGCCGTCGAGCTCGGAAGGCGCCCGGGGTGTCCGCTTGTCGACGATCAGGACGAGGGCGCGACGATGATGAGTAGAGCGTCCGGCTTTTCGCTGGTCGAAGTGTTGATCGCGACGGCGCTGACGGTGACGATCACCGCCCTGGCGTGCGCGCTGGCGGTGGACGCTCAGACGGCATGGCGAGCCGACAGCGCGCGCGTCGATCTGCAGCAGCGGGCGCGAGTTGCCGCGGATACGATGACCCGGGCGCTGCGCGAGAGTGGAGCAGGCCCACAATCGGGAGCGTCGAGAGGTCCGCTGCTGCGCGTGCTGGCGCCGGTCCTGCCGCGCCGTGTGGGCGTTCGGGGAGCGGATCCTCCGGAGAGCTTTCGCACCGACGCGATCAGCGTGCTGCAGGCCGTCGCCGAAGCTGAACATGCCACTCTGCTGATCGCGGCCGCGTCTGCGACCACGACACTCGACATCGCTCCGTCTTCGTGCGGCTTCCCGCGTGCGGTTTCAGCGCCGGCACGACCGTGCTCGTGCACGATTCCAGCGGGAACTTCGACGTGTTCGCCGTCACCGCCGTCCAGGGACTGACCCTGACCGTGCGGCATCACGGGTCGGGAAATGCCGTCGGCTATCCGGCCGGATCGCCCGTCATCGCGGTTCGGAGCTCGTCCTACTTTCTCGATCGAACCGCCAGAGTCCTCCGCGAGTACGACGGCGATTCCTCCGACCTTCCGCTCCTGGATGACGTCGTCGGGATGGAGGTGACGTACTCGGGCGACGTGCTGCCTCCGCTCTGGCCAAAGCCGTCTGGCGGACAGTCGAACTGCCTCTACGACGCTGATGGGACCTACCGCGCGCCGTTGATGCCGGTTCTGGGGTCGCCGGTCTCGCCCTCAGCCCTCGATCCTGATGTGCTCACCGATGGGCCGTGGTGTGGAAGCGGTGGCAACCGGTTCGATGCCGATCTGTTGCGCGTGCGGCGCATTCGAGTCGCCCTGCGGCTGCAGGCGTCGGATCCGGCCGTACGCGGGACGAATCCCGCGCAGTTCCGTCATCCGGGGACGGCGAGAAACAGCGGTGCGATGGCCGCGGACGTGACCGTCGAGGTCGATGTGGCGCCGCGCAACTTCGGCCAGGGATGGTGACGGGCATGTGGCGACAGACCGTCATGGATTCTCACGGCAGTGCCCTGCTGCCCGTTACCCTCGTGCTGTTCCTCTTTTCCGCGATTGCCGTCGGCGCCGCGCTCGTCGTTCGCGTCGAACTGACGGTGGCCGATCGGTTCCGTGAGTCTGCTGAGGCCCTTTACGCGGCTGAAGCGGCTCTCGAAGTGGCGGTCGCGGAGCTCAAAGCACTGCCGACCTGGTCGTCAGTCGTCGAGGGTGGACGCCGCTCGAGGTTCGCAGACGGGTCGTTCACGGGGTCCAAGCATGTCCCAACCGGCGGATCCGTGAACGTTTGTTGTGGTGCCGGTTCGGCGTTCGAGCGTCTGACGAGTGAGAGTCAGTCGTCGGCCGTGCCTGCGCGAAGGGCACTCGCCTGGCAGCCCTTCTTGTGGACGACCTTCGACGCGCTCGTCCGCCGGGATCCGGCGAGCCGGCTATACGTCCTCGTGTTCGTCGCAGAAAGCCCAGACGAGACGGCAGCGGTGGAGGAAGCGCTTCTGGTGAGGGCAGAGGCGATCGACCCGGGTGGTCTGCGCCGCACGGTCGAATCCCTCATTGCGCTGAGGCCGGCGGCGGAGCCGGAGCTCGGGACGACGGCTGCGAGTCGATCGGTGCAATCCGATGAAATGCCGGGAACGGCGCCGGTTTTCAGGGTGCTGACGTGGCGGGAACTCCGCTGAGCAGGGCTCGGACCCGGGACTGATCACCGAGCCGGCGTATAATGGAAGGAACGCGTCATGATCCGCTTCTCTTTTTCTGGTTTCCGACGTGGTGTCTTGTCCGCGGCCGTACTGCTCGTGGTGACGGTCGGGTTCGCCACCCGTGCGTTCGCCCAGACACCGCTGGCGGAGGTCGCGAAGAAGGAAGCGGAGCGCCGCAAGACGCAACCCGCATCCGGCAAGGTCTACACGAACAAGGATCTTCCGGAGTCGGCGCAGAAGCCGGCCATGCCGCCGGCAACAGAGACCGCGCAGCCAGTCGATCCTGTCGCGGCCGCTGCGGCCCAGCCGCCGGCCGGGCCAGGAGGCCCAGGAGGCCCAGGAGGCCCAGGAGGCCCAGGAGGCGAAGAGCAGAAGCCCCAGACCGAGCAGAAGGACGAAGCGTGGTGGAAGGCGCGGATCACGCAGGCGCGCGAGGAATTGCGGCGTAACGAGTTGTTCGCCGAATCGCTCCAGTCCCGCATCAACGCGCTCACGAGAGAGTTCGCGCTGCCGACCGGCGGCGCCCGCCGGATCGCCACCGGCCAGCAGCGGGCGGAAGCCATGAACGAGCTGGCGCGCGTCAAGCAAGAGATCGACCGCGGCAAGCAACAGATCGCGGATATCGAAGAAGAAGCCCGCAAGGCGGGAGTCCCTCCCGGCTGGCTGCGCTGACTCGCCCCCGAGTGCCCGCTCCTCCCGCCCAGATTCTCCTCGTCGAAGACAAGGATTCACTGCGCACGATGCTGCGGCACGCGCTCGAACGGCAGGGCCATGCCGTGATCGAGGCCAGAAATCAGCCCGAAGCGATCAAGCATCTGCAACAGGCGCAGCCGGCCATCGTCTTGTCGGACTTGCGGCTGCCTGAGGGGGACGGCTTCGGCGTGCTGCGCGCGTCGAAGGAGTTCGACCCCGATGTCCCGGTCATCGTCATGACCGCTTACGGCAGTATCGAGGATGCGGTCGCCGCGATGAAGGAAGGGGCCATGGACTTCCTCGCGAAGCCCGTCGATCCCGATCACCTTCTGCTGCTGGTCGCCCGCGGTCTCGAACAACGCCGCATCGTGACCGAGAACCTGCTGCTGAAAGAGGAGCTGGCGGTCCGGCGAGGGGCGCCGCTGCTCGTCGGCGAAGATGCGTCTCTGCGGAAGGTGTTCGTCGGCCTGCAGCGCGCGGCAACCACGGACACGACCGTGCTGATCGAAGGGGAGAGCGGAACGGGGAAGGAGCTGTTCGCGCGTTCGCTGCACGCGCTCAGTGGCCGGGCGGATTCGCCGTTCGTCGCGATCAACTGCGCCGCCATCCCGGAAACGCTGCTCGAAACCGAGCTCTTCGGCTACGAGAAGGGCGCGTTCACCGGCGCGGTGGGGCGGAAGCCTGGAAAGTTCGAGATCGCGCATCGCGGCACGCTGTTCCTGGACGAAATCGGCGATCTGCCGCTGACGCTGCAGGCCAAGATCTTGAGGGCGCTCGAGGAGAAACGCTTCGAGCGTGTGGGGGGCACGGCGTCAGTGCAGGTCGACGTCCGGCTCGTGGCGGCGACGAATCGCGGACTCAAGGCCGCGGTCGCGGCGCGCCGGTTTCGCGAGGATCTGTATTTCCGTCTGTCAGTCTTCCCGATCACGATCCCGCCGCTCAGGGAGCGTCCCGGCGATGTGCCGCTGCTGGCGCGCTACTTCGTCGATCGGTTCTGCCGCGATCTGAAAAAGAAGCCGCTGGTCCTGTCGCCCGAGGCGGTCGAGCACCTGCAGTCGTATCGCTGGCCCGGAAACGTGCGCGAGCTGCAGAACTGCATCGAACGCGCCGTGATTCTCGCCGACGGCGATTCCATCCTGCCGCGGCACCTGAACCTGTCGTTTCTCGAGCCGGCGGGCCCCGAACCTCCGCCGGGTCCGTGGGAACAGATCGATCTCACGGGGACGTTGAATGAGGTCACCCGCCGTGTCGTGGCGGAGGCCGAGAAGCGAAAGATCGAAATGACGCTCCGCGAGGCCGACGGCAACAAAGGGCGCGCCGCGGAACTGCTTGGCGTCACTTACAAGATCCTGATGGCCAAGCTCAAGGAGCACCGGATCGACTGACCGCGCCGGTCAGCCGCGAACTCCGATCGCCGCCAACGCCTCCCCGAGCTCCTCTGAGGTCACATTGGTCACGACCCGGGTCGAGCCGATACCCATCGGCAGCACGAAGTGCAGCTTGCCCGCGACAACCTTCTTGTCGCGCCGCATCGCCTGAAGAAGCTCGGCGGCGGACAAATCGCCGACCGGCGGGAGCGGCCCCATCTGCGCCACGAGCGCGGCCAGCGCATCACGCTCGGGGGCCGCGAATGTGCCGCGTTTCACCCCGAGCTCGGCCGCGACGAGCATCCCGTAGGCAACGGCCTCACCGTGGCGAAAACGCCGATATTTGGTTACCGCTTCCAGCGCATGTCCGGCGGTGTGCCCGAAGTTCAGCGCGCGTCGCGGACCCGATTCCCGCTCGTCCTCGCTCACGACTTCCGCCTTGATGCGACAGGATTCCGAGATCACTGGAACGAGCGACGTCGCCTCGCGCGCGAACAGCTTCGGGAGGTCCTGGACGATGCGATCGAAGAGCGGCCGGCTCGCGATGATGCCGTACTTGATCACTTCGTAGAGTCCGGCTCGGAATTCACGCCTCGGCAGGCTGCCGAGCAGCAGCGGATCGACCAGCACGGCGAGCGGCTGATGGTACGAGCCGATCAGATTTTTTCCGAGCGGATGGTTGACGCCGGTCTTGCCCCCGATCGCGCTGTCGACCTGGGCGAGGAGCGTCGTGGGGACCTGCACGACCGGAATCCCGCGCAGGAACGTCGCCGCCGCGAAGCCGGCGACGTCGCCGACCACTCCGCCGCCGACGGCGATGAGACAGGTGGCGCGATCCGCGGTCGCGCGGATCAGCGCATCGTAGATCCGCATCACCGTGGTGACATTCTTGTAGCGTTCGCCGTCGGGCAGCAGGATCGGCTCTTCCTCGCTGATCATCGCGACCGCTTCGCTGTGATGCTCCCACACCGGCGCGGTCGAGACGATGAACCGGCGGGCGGGCGCGCGGACCTCGTCGAGCAGACGGGGCAGGGCGGCGCTCGCCCCTGCGGCGATTTCGACCGGATAAGTCGCCGACGCAGCTTGCACCTGAATCCGGATCGGGCCGACCACACCGCCACCCGCAGGAGGGCCGCTATTCGACGCGTTCGGCATCGTTCATGGGGATTCCAGGACCGTCGTTGTGAATGGCCGATCGGTGCCGACAGGCCGCCGTCGGCTCTGGACTAAGATAGCAGGATCGGACTCGGCGTGGACCTGCGCTCGGATTACCTCATCATCGGAAGTGGCATCGCGGGCCTCAGGGCCGCCGCCGAACTCAGTCCTGTCGGGGATGTGCTCATCCTGACGAAGGCGGAGCCGGAGGAGGGGAATACCGGCCACGCGCAAGGCGGGATTGCCGCGGCCGTCGCCCCCGGCGATTCGCCAGATCTGCACGCGCAGGACACCCTGGCGGCCGGCGACGGACTCTGCGACGAACGCGCGGTGCAGGCGCTCGTCGAGGATGGCCCGCGCTTCGTCCGCGAGCTGATCGACTGGGGGGCGCGGTTCGACTGCGATGCTGACGGGCAGCTGGCGCTCGCGATCGAGGGGGCGCACAGCGTGCGTCGCGTGCTCCACGCTCGCGACGCGACCGGCCGGGAAATCGGCAGCGTGCTGTACCGGCGGATCTCCGCCATGTCGAACGTCCGCGCGCACGCGCATGCCCGCGTCGTCGATCTCGTGATCGAGCAGGGGCGGTGCGTGGGCGTGACGTTCCTGGGGGATGACGGGCTCGCGGGCACGGCGCGGGCGAAGGCCGTGCTGATCGCTACCGGCGGCGCGGGCCATGTCTACCGGGACACGACGAACCCTCAGGTTGCCACCGGCGACGGCATCGCGATGGCCTATCGCGCCGGCGCGCGGGTCGCGGACCTCGAGTTCGTCCAGTTTCACCCGACGGCGCTGATGATGCCGGGCGAGCCGCGGTTCCTGCTGTCCGAAGCGCTGCGCGGAGAAGGTGCGCGCCTGCTGAATGCCGAGGGGCAGCCGTTCATGCACGGCTACGATCCCGCGGGCGATCTCGCGCCGCGCGATCGGGTCGCGCGGGCGATCGTTCGCGAGACGGATCGCACCGGCGCCGTCTATCTGACGATGGATCATCTCGATCCCGCGTTCGTGCACGCCCGGTTCCCGTTGATTACGGAGGCGTGCCGGCGGGTCGGGCTCGATCTCGCGCGGGACCGGATTCCGGTCGGTCCGGCCGCGCACTACGTCATGGGTGGCGTGCAGACGGATCTCGAGGGCCGCACCTCGATCCCGGGTGTGTATGCCGCTGGTGAGGTCGCCTGCACGGGCGTCCACGGGGCGAACCGTCTCGCGAGCAATTCGCTGCTCGAAGGACTGGTCTTCGGCGCGCGCGCCGGATGCGCGATGCGCGATGACAAGCCTGGCGACTGGCCGACCGAGACGTCGAAGATTCTCGAGTTCGACGCCTCCCGTCATCGTCGCGCGGATCCGGCCGAGGAGTGCCGCGGCCCGATCACGATCCGCGAAGTGCAGGACCTGATGTGGAGGCACGTCGGATTGTTCCGGGATCGCGACGGTTTGAGCCGCGCGCTGGCGGTCCTCGAACCAGCCTGGCGGACGATTGACGAGCGCATCGCGAAGGGCGAGCCGCTGGACGCGCAAGCCTGGCGGGCCGCCAGCATCGTAACCGTTGGCCGGCTCGTGGCGCGGGCGGCGCTGCGCCGCGAGGAGAGCCGCGGTGGCCATTACCGCTCGGATTTTCCACGCCGGGACGATATACATTGGAAACGCCGCGCTTCCGAAACCCGCGACGGGCAGTGACGACCTGCGACTGTTCCGAGTTGTTCCTCGGAGCTAGTCGTCGGATGAGCCCGTAAAGCGCCCAGTGGGTCTCGCGCACCATAGGCTGCGCCGAAGGCGCGGCAAGGCCAACCGCCTCCGCCAAGGCTTCGGCGAGTCCGCCGTAGCTTCAGCGAAGGCGGAAGGCCGTCGCGCGAAGCGCGTGAAAGCGCGGGGGTGGCGGCCCCGCGCACATAAAAATGAGGATCTCGTGACCAACACGGACGCAAAGACAAAAGGGGCCGACACCAAGGCGACCGTCACCGAAATCACGGCGCAGTCGGTCGATTTCGGCCGCTGGTATCTCGACGTCGTCCGGCGCGCCGAGCTCGCCGACTACACCGACGTCAAGGGCTGCATGGCCATCCGGCCGTACGGTTACGCGATCTGGGAGCTGATGCAGCAGGCGCTGGACAAGCGCTTCAAGGCGACCGGCCACGTGAACGCGTACTTCCCGCTGTTCATTCCCGCCAGCCTGTTGATGAAGGAGAAGGAGCACGTCGAGGGATTCGCGCCGCAGGTCGCGTGGGTGACCAAGGGTGGCGACGAGGAGCTCGCCGAACCGCTGGTCGTGCGTCCGACCTCGGAAGCCATCATCGGCACGATGTACGCGAAGTGGATCCAGTCCTGGCGCGATCTGCCCGTCCTCATCAATCAATGGGCGAACGTCGTCCGCTGGGAAAAAGTGACGCGGCCGTTCCTGCGGACGACGGAGTTCCTGTGGCAGGAAGGGCACACGGCGCACGAGACGGAAGAGGAAGCGCAGAAGGAAACGCTGCAGATCCTGGCGCTCTACAAGGAGTTCGCCGAGAACGAGCTCGCGATGCCGGTGATCGACGGACAGAAGAGCGAGAGCGAGAAATTCGCGGGCGCTTCGAAAACCTACTCGATCGAGGCGCTGATGGGAGACGGCCGCGCGCTGCAGGCCGGGACCTCACACAATCTTGGGCAGAATTTCTCCAAAGCCTTCGGCATTCAGTTCCAGGGACGCGACAAGACACTGCAGCATGCCTGGACGACGTCGTGGGGGGTGTCGACGCGGATGGTCGGCGCACTGATCATGACGCACGGCGATGACAACGGCCTCGTGCTGCCGCCGCGCATGGCGCCGTATCAGGTCGTGATCGTGCCCATTCCCCGCGGCAACTGGCAGGAGACGGTGCTGCCCAAAGCGCGCGAGATCCAGGCGGCGCTGGTGGGCCACGGCGTGCGCGTGATGCTCGACGATCGAGATGCGTATACGCCCGGCTGGAAGTTCGCGGAGTGGGAGCTCCGGGGAGTGCCGGTGCGGGTCGAGATCGGTCCGAAGGACATCGAGAAGTCGCAGGTCGTGCTGGCCCGTCGCGACACCAGGACGAAGTCGTCGGCGCCCGTCGAGTCACTCGTGTCCACGGTGACCGAGCTGCTCGGCGACATCCAGCAGTCGCTGTTCCGCCGCGCGCTCGCGTTTCGCGAGGAGCACACGACGCGTGTCGCCACCTACGATGAGTTCAAGGAAGTGATGGAGGGCCGTCCAGGATTCGTCATCGCCGGATGGTGCGGCGGCGCCGATTGCGAAGCCCAGATCAAGGCCGAGACTCAGGCGACGCTGCGGAACATCCCGTTCGGTTCCGAGCGCGTCAGCGGCACGTGCGTGCGCTGCGGAAAGCCTTCGAGCGCCGAAGCCTGGTTCGCGAAGGCCTACTGAGGGTCAGGACAGTTCGGGGGACCTGGCGAGCGCACGGCGCATCGCGGAATGTTTTCTCGTCAGGCGCTCCCGTTTCGCGACGCTGTGGAACGCCGTCGCGAGCTGATGACGCCAGTTCAGGTCCTGCACTCCCGTCCGAGAGAACGCGGTGGCCAGCGGCTCGAGGCACGATTCGTCGCCAACGACCTGGATCGCCGCGATGAACGTCTGCGGCAGCGGCTCGCCGCACTCACCAAGCGTTTCGCGCAGATCGTAAAGCGCAATCCGGCTGCCGCGGAGCGCGAGCGCCTGATGCAGGGCGCCTCGGACGGTGCGCCAGTGCCGCCGGCGCGCCGCGGTTTTCGCGTCTCCTGCCGACAACTCACGTTCACGCGCCCGCAGGACCTCGATGACGTGATGCACGACCGGGAGCGGCGCCGTCCCGGCCTGCTCGGTTATCGCCGCGCGAAGTACGTCGGGGTCATCCGGCAGGTGCCCATCCGCGGCATCCGCCAGGACCGCGTCGCTGGCCGAGAGTGATTCCTGCCTGGCCGGCCCGCCAGGTCCAATCGCCCTCGAGACCTCGTCGACGATTGCGGCGGCGGCGGCCCGGACGCGACGCTCGGCGTTCGAATCGCGCGCGGCGATGACGAGCACGTCGAGCGCGTCACCCTGAACCGACAGCGACTCGCGATCGAGAAGAGCTTTCAGGACGTCGATGCCCGCAACCGCGAGGTCGCCTCCCGCGTCCACGGCACGCCGCGCAATCGGCAGCGTCCGCGCATCACCGGTGGCCTCGAGTACCCGCAGAATCGCGATCTGTGTATCCCGATCGGCCGACGATTCGAACGACGCAATCAACCGCGCGATCGCCCGGCTGCCGATGATGATGAGTCGGGCGACCGCCGCTTCACGGCGCGCGGGGTCCGAGCCGAGCGCCTCGATGAGGGCGCGGACTTCCCGGTCAGTGGATTTGATCATGGTTCGTGCCGGCGCGGAGGGTCTTGAACACGCCGTACAGGGTATCGGCCGCACCCGTGCCGGGCTGGAGCCCTGATGATCAGTGACTCAGGATCTGGGGGAGTGAAGGATCAGGCGTCAGCTTCCGGCTTGCGACGCTTCTGGAAGACGAACGCGATCCCGATGCTGAAGACGTACAGCACCATCATCGGGCCCGCCAGAATCATCTGCGACGCGATGTCGCCGCCCGGGCTGAGCACCGCGCCCAGAATCACGATGATCAGCGTCGCGTACTTGAAATTGCGCAGCAGGAAGCGACCAGTGACCATGCCCATCCGGGCCAGCGCGAACACCAGCACGGGCATCTGAAAGACGACGCCGCAGGCGAGCAGCATTTTCACGTACAACCCGAATGCCGAGCCGATTCTCGGCAGGAACTGCACGAAGTCCGGATTGAAGCGGATGAAGAAGCCCCAGGTCACGCGAAAGGCAATGTAGTGGGAGAATACCGCCCCCCCAAAGAAGAAGATCGACGCGAAGAGCACGAAGGGAATCGCGAAGCGCTTTTCGTGGGAGTACAGGCCCGGGGCGACGAAGAGCCAGAGCTGGTAGAGGATGAATGGCATCGCCACCAGCAGGCCACCGAGGAACCCCACCTTCAGCCAGAGCATGAAGAACTCAGTCGGTTCGGTGGAGATCAGCTTGCCGCCATCGGGCAGCATCTGCTGCATCGGCAGCATGATGAAGGGAAAGATGTAACTGTCGAGAAGGATGAACGACACGACGCAGCCGATTGACAGCCCGATGACGCAGGCAATCAATCGTTTCCGGAGCTCGTCCAGGTGCTCCAGGAACGACATACGACCGCTGTCGAGCTCGAGCTCGTCAGGGTCGGTCAGCTCGATGCTTGGCTTTTTGTCGCTGCGGAGGACCGGCGCTGCCGGCGGCGGTTCGAGAACTGGCGCCATCAGGCGCTGCGGGATTCGCGCGGCACGGTTTCATCCTCGGCGGGATCGTCGGGATTGGCTTCGGTCACCTCGGTGACGGGAGAAGGCTCCGGCGCCGCCGCGGCTTTGGCGGTCCGCTGTTCCTCCTCGACCCGGATCTCCTCGTCCAGCGTGTTGCGGAGCTCGTTCGAGGCCCGCTTGAACTCACCCAGGCTTTTCCCGAGGGACCGGCCGAGCTCAGGCAGTTTTCGGGGCCCGAAGATAATCAGCGCGAGCGTCAGGATGATGATGAGCTCGGGCATCCCGATTGGACCAAACATAAAGCAAACCCCTGAAAAGCTGGCGGTTGGCGGATCGTCAATGAAATTATAGGAGCCGGTTGGCCGGCTGGTCAAGGTGGTCGCCCCGGCATTTATCCCCGGAAGTCATTGCCACTGCAGCACTTGGTCTGTTACGATTCAATATGCGCAATTCCCGATTTCCTGCGGTCGCGCTTCTGGCGGTAGTCCTCTCGGCCCTGGTCGGCGGCTTCTACGGAAGCGTGCTGGCGCGTCAGGATGAAGTCACGCAGCAGTACCGGGTGTTCACGGCGGCGCTCGCGGCCATCGACCGCGAGTACGTCGAAGAGGTCCCCTCCGATCGTCTGGTGTATGGCGGCATCGAGGGGATGCTCAAGACGCTCGATCCTCATTCGAGCTTCTTCGATCCGCGCCAGTACGCGCAGATGCGTGAACGGCAGGAGGGACGCTACTACGGGCTCGGCATCCAGATACAGGTCATCGACGGCGACATCACCGTCATGTCGATCTTCGAAGGATCCCCCGCCTTCAAGAAGGGGCTGCGCCGCGGCGACGTCATCGCCCGGATCAAGGGCGAGGACGCGAAGGGCTGGACGAGCGAGCAGGCGGTCAAGCAGTTGAAGGGGCCGAAAGGCACCACCGTCGACATCGCCATCAGGCGGCGCGGCTACGAGGAGCTGATTCCTCTCGAAGTCATGCGCGACGAGGTCAACATCGTCAGCGTCCGCGGCGTGTTCCTGATCGACAAGGAGACCGGCTATCTGAAGCTCGCCGAGTTCACCGAGACGTCCAACGCCGAAGTCGGCGCCGGGCTCGATCAGCTGGTGTCGAAGGGCATGAAGCGGCTCGTGCTCGATCTTCGCGACAACCCGGGCGGGGCGCTCGATCAGGCCATCGCGATCACGAACCGGTTCCTGCCGCGTGGCGAGATGATCGTCTACACCCAGGGCCGCCAGCAGAATTCGAACCACCAGTACCGCGCGACGGAGCAGAGCGAGTACACCCACCTGCCCATCGTGGTCCTGGTGAACCGCAACAGCGCCAGCGCCTCGGAGATCGTCAGCGGCGCGCTGCAGGATCACGATCGCGCGCTCGTGGTCGGCGAGACCACGTTCGGCAAGGCGCTGGTGCAGTCGGTCTATCGCATCGCCGAGAACGCCGGTCTCGCGCTCACCACCGGACGCTACTACACGCCGAGCGGACGACTGATTCAGCGGCCGTGGGACAGCAGCTTCGACGAGTACCACACCTACGCGCTGCGCGAACAGAAGGCCGAGCGTGAGCATTCGAGCGCCGATTTGAAGCTCACGGCGTCGGGCCGCAAGGTGTACAGCGGCGGCGGCATCGAGCCCGACAAGTTCATGGCCGGTCCGACCGAGGGGTTCTCGCCGACGAAGTTCGCCCGGCAGTTGTATGCGCGCGGCGTCTTCGTGAATTTTGCCGATCAGTTCATGGCCGAAGGGGACACGCGCTTCAGCGACGCGAACAAGAACAAGAAGCGGATCGCGAAAGGGTTCACGATCACTGATGCGATGCTGGAGGACTTCCGCGCCATGCTGACGACGCAGAAGGTCACCATCGATGAAGAGTCGCTCAAGATCGATCTGGCGTTCATCAAGGCGATGATTCATTACGAGATCGATCTCGCGCTCTTCGGCGTCGAGGAAGCACGGCGCAATCTGATTCAGCAGGATCCGCAGGCGCGGTTCGGCATCAACCAGTTCGCGGAAGCACAGCGTCTCACGGAGCTCGCACGAGCGACTCCGCGCGGAGGCGTCAAACAGCAGTAGATAGGGCATTTGGCCCCCATATTTTGGGGGTAAATTTAATCTTGCCCCTAGGAATAGGGGTTGTTAGACTGGCCGCCGTTCGTGACTCCAAGGGGCCATTCCACTTCTGGTGTGGGATGTGGGGTTTTCGCCGGGGCCATTCTTGTCACGTCGTTCGACTCGACAGCACAATCAACCGTTCGAAGCGATCCCAGCCGCTTCCGTGCGCGAACGTTTCGGCGTCTGCGCACGCGACGCGGCTTTTCTTTTTGCCAACTGAGAGGGACGTCAACGTCATGCGGCTTCAACGCCTCGAGATTGCCGGCTTCAAGAGCTTTCCTGATCGATCCGAATTGACCTTCGACACCGGGGTGACGGCGATCGTCGGGCCGAACGGCTGCGGCAAGAGCAACGTCGTCGATGCCCTGACCTGGGTGCTCGGAGAGCAGAGCGCGAAGAGCCTGCGCGGCGATCGCATGGAGGACGTGATCTTCGGCGGCAGCGATGCGCGCCGGCCGACTGCCGCCGCCGAAGTGCGGCTGAAGCTCAGCGGGGTCGCGGCCCGCGTCCCCGGGAACGCAGTGAGCGGCTGGAACGGACGCCACCACAAGAACAACGGGGGCAGCGGGAACGGCAGCGGTCACGGCAACGGCAATGGGAACGGTAGCGGGAATGGGCACGGGACCGTGCACATCGAGGACGCGAGTCCCGCGTCCGACGGCAGCGCCGACGCGGTCGGTCTGACGCTCGCCACGGCGCTTCTCGACGATACGCCGCTGATCGTTCGAGACGTGGAGCTGATGCGCCGGCTCTATCGATCGGGCGAGAGCGAATACCTGATCGACGGTGTGATCTGCCGCTTGCGCGACGTGCAGGACCTGCTGATGGACGCGGGCGTTGGCGTGAAAGGCTACGCGGTCATCGAGCAGGGGAAGATCGGGCAGATTCTGAGCGCTCGTCCGACCGATCGCCGCCAGCTCATCGAAGAGGCGGCGGGCGTGACGAAGTACAAGAGCCGCCGGCGCACCGCGGAACTGAAGCTCGAGGCCGCGCAGCAGAATCTGACGCGAGTCGACGACATCGTCTTCGAAGTCGAGAAGCAGCGAGGCACGCTGAAGCGTCAGGCCGCCAAGGCCCGCCGCTACCGCCGGCTGCGCGACGAGCTGCGGCGGTGGGAGAAGGTCCAGTTCGCCCAGCGCTATCGCACGCTCGCCGTGGCGATCGAATCGACGCGATCGCGCCTGGCCCAGGCAAGAGAGCGGGAGACGGCTGCGGCTGCGCACCTGGCGCAAATCGAGGCCGCTCTCGAGGCGCTGAGGCTCGAGCTCACGACCGCTGACGCCGCCGCGACCGAAGCCCGTGAGCGCGCACATGCGCGCGAGCTGGCGATCGGCCGGCTGCAGCAGCAGATCTCGTTCGACCATCATCAGGTCGAGACGCTCGGGACGACAATCGCGGAAATCGAAGCCGAGGTGGTCTTGCTCGAGGCGCGCCGCGAGCCGGCTCGCGTCGAGCTCGAGGAGCGGAGCTCCGCCGCATCGCGGTGTATCTCCGAGCGGGATCAGGCGGCGTCCGATCTGGCGGTCGAAGAGCGGACGTACGCCGACCTGCAGACCCGGATCGAAGGGCTCGAAGGGGACGTCGAGGCCGCCCGCAGCGAGGTGTTTGCGGCGGTGAATGCGGCGACGGCGCTTCGACATGCGATGGAGCACGCCAGCGCGGCGCGCGCGCGCATCGGCGAGCAGATCGCCAAGCTCGAGGCCGAGAGCCACGACCTGCGGGTCGAAGCGGAGCGGGCCGCCCACGATCGTGCGATTGCCGAGACCGGCCTGCAGCAGGCACGAGAAGCGATCGAGGCGCTGTGCCTCGATCGGCTCTCCAGAGAATCCGAGCTGACCGCCGCCCGGACCGCACGGGAGACGCGGTCGCAGGAGTTCCGCGATCACGATCACCAGGTCGCGGCGCTGGCCGGGCGGCTGCGGTCGCTCGAGGAACTGGATGCCGCGCGGGTGGAATACGGCGATGGCGCGCGGCTGGTGCTGGCGGAGTCGAACGGCGACGTCGGGCAGATGGGATCGGTGGCCGATTACCTCGAGGTCGATGGCCGGTACGAGCGGGCGGTCGAGGCCTGCCTCGGCGACCTCCTGGAACACGTCGTCGTTTCGACGCACGAGGAAGCGTCAGCCGGACTGCGGTTCGCGTCCGACCGGAGCGCCGGCCGCGTTGGGTTCCTCATCGCGTCCGATCCGCCGTTCGTGGTGGCAGAAGTGCCGGTGCCCGCGCTGCCGGGCGTGACCGCGATGACCGACATCGTTCGCGTGTCGGGTCCCGCCGAAAAAGCGATCGCCGCCACGATGGCGGACGCGTGGATCGCCGAATCGACGGAAAACGCCAGGATGGCTGCCGGCGTCATGCGTGGCCCGGTCGTCACCATGGAGGGGCAGGTATTTCGCGGTCCGAACGTGGTTCAGGGTGGCACCCGCGCCGAGTCTCGCGGGATTCTCGCCACGAAGCGCGAAATCAAGGAATTGCGCGACCGCATCGAGGTGGACCGCGCCACGCTGGGCCGGATGCGTGAAGAGATCGGCACGCTCGACGTGACCGTCGCCGAATCCGAGGCCGCGATCGCATCGATGCAGGCCGAGCTCCATCGTCTGGAGAAGGCCAGCGTCGGGTTCGAGCTTCAGCTGAGAGCTGCCACGGATACTGCCGACCGCATCGCGCGAAAGCACGACCAGATCGGTGTGGAGCGCCGGTCCGCGGAAGACGAGCTGAAGACACAGGAATCGAGGCACGACGAGGCACAGGCGTCGATCGCCCGGATCGCGATCGAGCAGCAGTCGGCAGACGAGCGGCTGAACCAGGCGCAGCGGCGCCTGTTCGAAGCGCGCGACGCAATGCAGGCGCAGGGCCGCCGGACCGCCGAGGCCAAAGCGGCGCACGCCGGCCTGATGGAGCGGGCAGCGGCGCTGGCCTCCGAAGTGCAGCGGCTCGAGGACGCAGGCCGGGAGCTGGAGAGCCGGATCGTGAGCCGCCGCGATGAGCTCGGGCGGGCCGACGCGCGCCGCGGGCAGCTGCGCGAGACGATCGTCGCGGCAGAGGCGCAGCTGGATGCCGACGTGCGCGACTTCGACGATCTTCGTCAGAGCGTCCGCACGGCCGAGGACCGCTGCCAATCGCTGCGCGCCGGCTTCGACGCGGAGGACGTTCGGATCAAGGACGCGCGGCGTTCCCTCGAAGCCGTCCGCGCCGAATCCGCTCAGCTCGATGTGGCAAGGGCGACGGCCGAAGCGGACCTGACTCATCTGGCGAACGCCTGCGTCGAGGCCGTGCAGGCGACGCTCGACGACGTGGCGGCGGAGGTTCAGCAGCTCGAGGCCGACGGTCAGCTCACCAGCCCGCGTCCGGTGGACGACGCGCCTGATCCGGCGGAAGGGGATTCGGACCTGACCGGCGAAGGCGACGGCGAGGCCGCAGCGGCTGCCCCGGTTGAAATGGAGACCACGAAGCGGCCGATGACTGCCGATGAAATGGTCGCCGATCTCCGCATGAAGATCGATCGCATGGGCCCGGTGAACATGATGGCGATCGATCAGTTCGACGATCTCGAGTCGCGCCACACGTTCCTGACGACCCAGCGCAAGGACCTCATCGATTCGATCGCGGCAACCAGCGAAGCGATCAAGAAGATCGACAAGACCACCAGAGAACGATTCGCCGAAGCGTTCGCCGTGATCAACCAGAATTTCGAGCGGACGTTCACGACTTTGTTCGGCGGCGGCCGGGCCGGCCTGATGCTGCTGGACGAAACCGACGCGCTCGAGAGCGGCATCGATATCGCCGCGCAGCCTCCGGGCAAGCGGCTTCAGAACGTGCAATTGCTCTCGGGCGGCGAGAAGGCGCTCACGGCGATGGCGTTGATGTTCGCGATCTTCCAGTACCGGCCGAGCCCGTTCTGTCTGCTCGACGAGATTGACGCCCCGCTCGACGACGCGAACATCGGCAGGTTCGTCGAGATGCTCCAGGGCATGCAGGAGCGGACCCAGTTCATCCTGATCACCCACAACCGCAAGACGATGGAGATCGCGGATCGCCTGTACGGCGTCACGATGGAAGAACCGGGCGTATCGAAATTGATTTCAGTGCAGCTGAACTGACAGCCGCAGCCCCGGCGCACCGCGGCGGCAGCCGCTGCGGCGCTGCCGGACTGAAGTCCCGGGCGGCGAGCATCGATATTCCCATCCGTGAACGAGTCGCGATCATCCAGGTACCACCGCTCCAGGCGCAGGGCCGGCGGCGCGGCCATTGCCGCGCCGGCGATCGTGCTCGTCCTGCTCCTCCTGACCGGAGCCTCGGCACGGCTGCGCGACGCGGTTGGCGGGTCGGTCGCGGGCTATGTCCTGCTGCTCGCGCTGCTGCAGGGGTTGCTGACCATGCCGCTGGCCTGGTATCGCGGCTATCGACTGGAGCGTCAGTACGCGTTGTCGGACATTGCCGCATCGGCGTGGTTCCTCGACCAGGCGAAGGCGAGCGCGCTCGGGGTTGTCCTTTCACTCGCCGCGGCCGAAGGCGTTTACCTCGCCATGCGCCTGTCGGCGGCGTGGTGGTGGCTGATCGCAGCGATTGCCGGTTGGCTGCTGCTCACGGCGTTGACCTTCATTGCCCCCATCTTCGTGCTGCCGGTGTTCCATCGCTCGCGGCCGCTCGCGCGAGACGGCCTGCAGCGGCGTCTGATCGATTTGTGCGCCAGGGCAGGTGTGCCCGTCCTGAGCGTGTTCGAGCTGTGTCTCGGCGAAAGGACCCGCCGGGCGAACGCGGCGCTGGTCGGCGCCGGATCGACGCGACGGGTTCTCCTCACGGACACGCTGCTCGCTGAGTACACAGACGACGAGATCGAAGTCGTGATGGCACACGAGATCGGCCACCACGTGCATCGCGACGTCATGAAGGGGCTTGCCGCCGAGCTCGCGGTGATCGCCGGAGCCTTCTCTGCCGCCGGTCAGGCGCTGTCGGCGTCCTGGCGGCCGCTCGGTCTACAGTCGCCGGCCGATGTCGCGGGATTGCCGATCATCGTGATCGCGGGAGGCGCGGTGGTGATTGCGGCCACGCCGCTCTTGAACGGCTGGTCGCGCCGCAGCGAGCGTCTGGCCGATCGCTACGCGATCGGGTTGACGGCGCGTCCCGACGCGTTCATCGCGGCGATGCGCCGGATGGCGGCGCAGAACCTCGCCGAGGAACATCCGACGTTCGCAGCGCGCTGGCTCTTCAACACTCATCCCACCGTCGAGGAGCGCATCGCCTGCGCGCGGACGGTCATCGAGGCAGGAACGACGGCGGCGGACCAAGGATCGTTCGAAGCTCGTGAGCCCAATGCAGAGCAAGAGTCACGCTCGTCGGTTGAAGCGGCGGGCGTCTGACGAGCAGCCGGCCGAGTCGATCGATTCCCGTCAGCTCTCCGTCACCGGTGACGGCGACTCGCACCGGTGGTCCGATTCGCACCTCGTTCGAGGACCAGTCGAACGAGGCCCGCAAGACCTCGCGATTGACCTGAAAGTAGAGGGCTGAGCCGTCGGCCGACCAGTGCGGCCGCGTGCCGCCGGCGCGCGAGACCACCACGCGTTTTCCATCCGACCGGCGAAGCACGTACACGTCCCACCGGCCGGCTTCGCTGCTTTCATACGCGAGCAGGGTGCCGTCTGGCGAGAACGCGGCCGATCCCTCTTCGAACGGCGTCTGGACCAGGGGACTGGGGGTACCGCCCGCGAGCGGCAGCAGCCAGAGGTCGGACCTGGTCGCGGCGCCACGCTGCTGGAACGCGAGCGCCGAGCCGTCCGCCGTCAGAGCCGCAGGAAATACATGTGTCGTCGCCGCGTGGATCCTCACCGGCGCGGAAGTTGGCGATTCGGTGTCCTTGCGCCAGATCGCATAGGGCCCGTCGTCGCGCGCCGCGTAGAACAGCGCGTCATCGCGCCAGACTGGCGTCGCCGCGTTCGCGCCGATCGTGACGCGGCTGGTCGTCCCGCGCGTCAGGTCGGCGACCCAGATGTCGGCGCGGGTGCCGTCGGCCGAATCCGTTCCGGCGAGACGCTTCCCGTCCGCCGAGAGTGACGGCGCCTCGAGCCGTCGATCGAGATCGATGACTGTCTCCTCGGAGTCGCCGGTGATCCAGGCGAACATCGGTCGCGACTGCCCTGGAGGCTCCGCCATGAGCAGCGCACCGGTACGCGAGACCGCGAAATGTCCACCTGCCATCGGCCACGACAGCGGAGAGACGACGGCTGGCGCGGCGCCCGTGATCGCGAAGGTGCGCGAATCGAACCATGTCGTCTGGAGCTCGTTTCCACGCGAAAACACGATCGCGTCCGCGCTCGGCGCCGCCACCATGCCGATGCCGCCGACGAGCGTCCGCCATCCGTCGGGGCGTTGGGGATCGCCGGCGGCAACGGCGCCAGCGTAGCCGCTCGTGCTGCCTGGCGCCGGAACGATGGTGAAGAGCAGGGCTGTGCCCGACGGTGTGAGGGCCGGCCAGGCGTGCGCGACTTCGCCGTCCGGGACGCGTGGGATGGTGAAGGTCTCGGGTTCGCCGCCCGATTCCGGAATGCGTGCGAGCCCGCCCGTGGCGGATCCCGCAAAGATGATGTGGCCCTGTCTCCAGATCGCTCCGCGAACGTCGGGCGCATCGGTCAGAGAGATCGGCGCGCCGCCAGCCAGTGAGACCTTCTTCAGCCGGCCATCCGCGAAGTACCCGATCCAGTGTCCATCCGGGGAGAAGAACGGCGCGGCCGCCCCTTCCGTGCCCGGCACGATCTCCGGATTCATCCGCTGGAGCGTTCGCGTGTAGATCCGGCACGCTGCAGCGTCGCATGCCGACCATGCCGCCACAGTTGCATCGGGCGAGATCGCCAGGGCGGGCGCGCGGGCGTCGAGACGTGTGCCGGGCGACAACGGCATGGAAAAGCGGACCACTGCAGGATCGGCGGTCTGCCGCGCGGTCGCGGCGTGCCATACGGCCGTGGCAGCGACGACCGCGAGGACTGCCGCGGCACTCCAGGGAAAGATCCAGCCGGCGATGGTTGGCGGATCGGCCCGACCGGCTCCGCCTGACGGACCGCTCCGCGCCGCGGATCGATCGGCGTCGAACGGGGCCTCCGTGACCGGAGCGACGAACCGGTAGCCGCGCCGATGAAGTGTCTGGACGTAAGTCGGCGTCTGGGGATCGTCGCCAAGTGCCTGGCGAAGCGCACTGACCGCCTCGGCCAGGGATGTATCGGTGACGAAGGCGTCCTTCCAGACGCTCTCGATCAGTTCCTGTCGAGGGACCACATCTCCGGCCCGTCGCAACAGGACCTCGAGCACACCCACCACCCGCGGCGGCAGGGGCAGTTCCTCGCCGGCCCGGCGGAGCACACGGCTTCCCGGATCGAAGGCATAGGGGCCAAAGGTCAGGTGTGGGGGACGCATCGACAGAGTGCCGTTCGCTCGAAATCCCGGGAAAGAGCCGAATATACCGCGGGTTCACGAGAACTTAAGGAATTCTTGGCGGCGATTCATGCCGATTTCAAGACTTCCGCCGCGTGCTCGGGGCACCGTTCGCGCATGTCGATATTCGCGACGAAGAGCATCGATCGGATCAGGCAGGAGCAACTCGGTGGGGAGGACGGCGGCGGCCTGCGGCGGGTTCTCGGGCCGGGGCAGCTCATCATGCTCGGCGTCGGAGCCGTCATCGGCACCGGGATCTTCGTGCTGACCGGGCAGGCGGCGGCAGCGAACGCCGGACCGGCGATCGTGATCTCGATGCTGGTGGCGGGCTTGACGAGCGTGCTCGCCGCGCTCTGCTATTCCGAGTTCGCTGCGAGCGTGCCGGTATCAGGGTCGGCATACACCTATGCGTACGCCACGCTGGGAGAGTTCGTCGCGTGGGTCATCGGCTGGGACCTCATCCTCGAGTACGCGCTGGGGTCGGCGACCGTCGCGGTGGGCTGGTCCGGGAATCTCGTCGCGCTGCTGGCGCAATTCGGTCTCAGCTTTCCGGCTGCGTTCAGCGCTCCGCCTGGCACGGTCATCCAGGTTACCGGCGCCGAGCCGGTCACCGCGATCTTCAACCTCCCGGCCGTCCTGATCACGGTCGCGGTCACGGCGCTGCTCGTGTTCGGCGTCAGCGAATCCGCAACGGTGAACTCGGCCATCGTCGTCATCAAGGTCGCCGTCGTGCTGATCGTGATTGGCGCCGGCGCGTTTTTCATCAATCCCGCGAACTGGCAGCCGTTCATTCCGGAGAACACGGGGCGATTCGGCGAGTTCGGGTGGAGCGGCATCCTCCGCGGGGCGGCAGTCATCTTCTTCGCCTACATAGGATTCGATGCGGTCTCGACCTCGGCCCAGGAAGCACGCAATCCTCAGCGCGACATGCCGCGCGGCATCCTGGGATCGCTCGCGATCTGCACGGTGCTCTACGTGCTCGTCTCCGGCGTCATGGTCGGGCTCGTGCCGTACCGCGAGATGCTGAACGAGCCGGCGCCGCTGGTCGTCGCCGTTCAGGCCGCCGCGGATCGCGCCGCCGGGACGGCGTGGCAGGGGCCGATGGACATCGTGAAGATTCTCGTCGCGGTCGGCGCGCTGGCGGGCTTGAGCTCGGTCATGGTCGTGAACATGCTCGCGCAGCCGAGGATCTTCCTGGCCATGTCACGCGACGGGCTGCTGCCGCCATGGGCCGGACGCGTCCATCCGCGTTTTCGCACGCCTCATGTCTCGACCATCGTGACCGGCACCGTCGTGGCGGTCGCCGCGGGACTCACGCCGATCGATACGCTCGGCAATCTCGTGAGCATCGGCACGCTGCTGGCGTTCGTCATCGTGTCGATCGGCGTGATCGTGCTCCGGCGCACGCAGCCTGACCTGCCGCGGCCTTTCAGGGTGCCGCTGGTACCGCTGCTTCCCGCGGTGTCGGCGCTGGTGAGTTTCGTCTTGATGATGGGACTGCCCTGGGACACCTGGCAGCGCCTGATTCTCTGGATGGCAATCGGAATAGCCCTGTACGCCGGCTACGGACACAGAAAGAGCCGGCTCAGGACTGCGTAGCGGTTGTGTGCACCCGGCGCCGCTCGAGCGCGCAGGCGCGTCACTTGACGATCAGGCGGCCCTTCATGTTGCGGCAGCGCTCGTCGGCGGTGAGGTTGCAGTAGAACTCGCTCTCGCCCGGCTGGTCGGCGCGGAATTCGAAGGTGACGGTCTGCCCGGCGCCGGCGCGCTTGGAGATCCGGTATTTCTCGTTGGTGAAGCTGTGGGGCATGTCCGCGGCCCTGAAGGTGACCTTCACGAGATCGTCCTTCTTGACGACGATCTCGGCGGGGGAGAACGCGTGGTCCTGGCCGGTGATCGTGAACGACCGGACCTCTCCCTGCTCGCGCGCCGAGAGGCCGACGAACGAGACCGCTGCGATGACGAGACAAGCGAGCGGACGGTTCATGGCGCAACCTCCCAGGGAGAGTCGAAACCCCGCTGCAAACCGTGGAGAAGACAGGTCTTCATTGGTTTGGACGGTGGGCCAGCCGTTTTAGTTGGTCCAGCTGAGCAGTTGGGCTCAGCTCTTCTCAGCCGGCTGCTCGTCGTCCCGCGGCCGATTCTGACGGTCGCCGCCTTCGGGGCGGCCCCGATCGTCGCCGCCACGGGGGCGTTCCCCCCGATCGCGCGGGCCCCGATCCCGGTCGCCGCGGAAGCCACCCTCGCGGCGGCCACCGTGACCCTGATGACCGCCCTCGCGCCGGTGCCCTCCCTCGGAGCGCCCGCCACCGCCACCGCCGCCTTCAGGCCCCGCGGCCACTCCCTCGGGCGGTTCGATGAGGGCCTTACGGCTCAGTCTGATCTTGCCCGAGGGGTCGATGTTGATCACCTTGACGAGGACCTGCTCGCCTTCCTTCAATTCGTCCCTGACCTCCTTCACGCGGTAATGCGCGATCTCGGAGACGTGGAGGAGGCCGTCGAGGCCGGGCATGATCTCGACGAACGCACCGAAGTCGGTGATCCGCTGAACCTTGCCCATGTAGGTCTTGTTCAATTCGGGGGTAGCGGTCAATTCCTGGATGATGCCGATCGCCTTCTGAGCCGACGCTTCGTCGGCCGACGCCACATTCACACGGCCGTCGTCTTCCACGTCGATCTTGACGCCCGTCCGCTCGATGATGCTGCGGATCATCTTGCCGCCCGGTCCGATCACGTCCCGGATCTTGTCGACCGGAATCCGGATGGTGACGATGCGGGGCGCGTGCGCGGAGACGTTGTCGCGCGCGTTGCTCAGCGTCTGCTGCATTTTCTCGAGAATCGCCATGCGTCCGCTGCGCGCCTGCTCGAGCGCCTTGCGCATGATGTCCATCGTGATGCCCGACACCTTGATGTCCATCTGCAGGGCGGTGATGCCGTTGCCCGAGCCGGCGACTTTGAAGTCCATGTCGCCGTAATGATCCTCGGCGCCGGCGATGTCGCTCAGCACCGCGTACTTGCCCGACTGCTCGTCCATGATCAGGCCCATCGCGACGCCCGCGACCGGCGACTTCAGCGGCACGCCGGCGTCGAACATCGCCAGCGACCCGCCGCAGACGGAGGCCATCGAGGACGAGCCGTTGGATTCGAGAATGTCGGAGACGACGCGGATGGTGTAGGGGAATGTGTCCTCGCCCGGGATCATCGGCGAGAGCGCACGCTCGGCGAGCGCGCCGTGGCCGATTTCGCGCCGGCCTGGACCGCGCAGGAACTGCACTTCGCCGACCGAGAACGGCGGGAAGTTGTAGTGGAGCATGAAGCGCTTCCACGTTTCACCGTCGACGGTCTCGACTTTCTGCTGATCTTCGGCCGTGCCGAGGGTCGCGGTGACGAGCGCCTGCGTCTCGCCGCGCTGGAAGACCGAGGAGCCGTGGGTGCGCGGGAGCACGCCGACTTCGATGCTGATCGGGCGGATTTCGTCGAAGGCACGGCCGTCGAGGCGCTTGCCGCGCTCGAGCGCCTCGTCACGCATGACCTTTTCCTTCAACTCCTTGAAGATCGTCTTGGCGTCGCTGCGCCGCTCGACCTCCCCGTCCGGAATGCTGGCGACCAGATCCGCCAGCACCTGATCGACGGTGCCGTAGTTCTCGAGCTTGTCCTTGATGCGCATCGCTTCCGCCAGCGGAAGGTAGACCTTCTCTTCCACCTCGCGGTAGAAGTCGTGCGCGATCTGCTTGCTCTGCACCTCGATCTTCTTCTTGCCCGCTTCCTTCGCGAGCGCGTCGATCGCGGCGACGATCTCGCGAATCGCCGCCTGCGCCTGTTCGAAGGCCTGAACGATCTCCTCTTCGGAGACTTCCTTCGCGCCGGCCTCGACCATCACGATGGCGTCCTTGGTGCCGGCGACGATGAGATCGAGACTCGACTGGCGGCGCTGCTCGTAGCTTGGATTGATGATGTATTGGCCGTCGATGAGCCCGATCCGCACGCCGGCGATGGTCTTCGTGAACGGGATTGACGAGAGGGCGAGGGCGGCTGACGCGCCGGTGATGGCCAGGACGTCCGAGTCGCTTTCCGAGTCGGCCGACAGCAGCAGAGAGATGATCTGCGTCTCGTGCCGCCAGCCATACGGGAACAGCGGCCGGATCGGCCGATCGATCAGGCGGCTGGTCAGCACTTCCTTCTCGCTGGGCTTGCCCTCGCGCTTGAAGAAGCCGCCGGGAATCCGACCTGACGCGTAGGTGTACTCGCGATAGTCGACGGTGAGCGGCAGGAAGTCGATCCCTTCACGCGGGTTGGTCGCTGCGCACGCGGTCACCAGGACCATCGTGTCGCCTGACCGGACCACGACTGCGCCGTCCGCCTGTTTGGCGAGCCGCCCGGTCTCGATCGAGATCGTGCGTGAACCAACCGAAATGTTTCGTGTATGCATCTGTTTGTCCGTCTTTCGAGCTGCGCCAGCTTCCTGAGTGCGTGCGTGGTTTCTGTCGAATCAGACGCGTGCTGATTCCGACGCGCCCGACTTCACACGTCGGGCGGGTGCTGATGTCCTACTTGCGAATGCCCAGGCGCCGGATCAACTCGGCGTACCGATCCGTGTCCTTCCGCTTGAGGTAGTCGAGCAGGCGCCGGCGTTGTCCGACCAGCTTCAACAGGCCTCGTCGCGAGTGGTGATCTTTTGCGTGGGTCTTGAAGTGCTCGGTCAGATAGCTGATTCGCTCGCTCAGGAGCGCGACCTGCACTTCGGGGGATCCGGTATCTTCGCCGTGGGTTCGATAACTGCCGATGATGTCGGTCTTGCGGTCTTTGGTAAGTGCCACAGGTGTTTCCTCCACGAACGGCTCAGAACTTCGGATCACGGTCGTTCAGATTTCGGTTGAACGCCCGCGATCAACGGCGCCGACTACGCGCCGCACCGAGCCGCCGTTGCTGATGTGAACAATGGTTGGAATGAACGCAATTCCAACAGACTCAATATCTTACACTAGGACAACAATGGGTTGCAAAAGCCCGCCTGCCGCCGGTTCTCCGATCGCCAGAAGGGCGCCATCCGTGTCGAGCACCCGAACCGGGCCCGGCCGTGCCGATCGCGGCACGGTCCGTTCGGCTTCCCAGAGGTCTTCGGCGGCCAGGGCGTTCCCGTGCGCCGCCCGCCGGGCGCCGCGGGCGTTCACCACGACGTGTGGCAGCCGCGACAGCAGTTCGGTCATCGGCACCAGCCGCGCGACCGCGTCCGTGCCCTCGCGCTCGATGTCGTCCAGCGTGGTCGACTGAGGCAGCGCGAACTCGCCGGCTCGAATCCGGCGCAGCGATTCCAGGTGCGCGCCGCACCCGAGCTGCTGGCCGAGATCGTGCGCGAGCGACCGCACGTAGAAACCGCTCGAGCACACGACCCGGATCTGCGCCAGGCCCTCGGCATATCCGCTGAGCTCGAGCTTGTGCACGGTGACCTGCACCGGCTTGATCTCCACCTCCTTGCGGAGGCGGGCCAGCACGTAGGCCGGCGTACCGCCGACCTTCTTCGCGGAAAACGGCGGCGGGACCTGCCAGTAGGTACCCATGAACTCCGGCAGCGCCTCGAGCAGCATCGATTCCGGCATCCAGGCGACCTGGGGCGGCGGGCGGAGCGCGACCGGATGCCCCTCGGCATCGAACACCGTCCGCTCCTCGGCGTCGTAGGTCGCCGTGGAGCACCCGAACCTCACCGAGGCCACGTACTCTTTCTCGTCGTTCGTGAGGAACTGCGCCAGGCGCGTCGCCCGTCCGATCACGAGCGGCAGGACGCCGGTTGCGAGCGGATCGAGCGTCCCGGTGTGTCCGATGCGGGAGATGCCCACCGCCCGTCTCACACGCGCGACGACGTCGTGTGACGTCGGGCCTGGCGGCTTGTCGACGACGAGCGCGCCGTTCATACAGGTGGCCGGGTCTGGAGTCCCTGCGAGATTGCTGCGACGACGCGATCCAGGATCCCCGCGCGGACCTCACTCAGCGGCCCGCCCACGGTGAAGCCGGCCGCGTTCTTGTGTCCGCCGCCGCCGAACGCGTTGGCCACCAGCCTGACGTCGACGTCGTACTTCGACCGCATGCTCACGCGGACCGTGCCGTCGCCGGCAACCTTGAAAAACACGACCGCCTGGATATCGCGCGCGGTCAGGGGCAGATTGATCAACCCTTCGGTGTCGTTGTGGGTGCAGCCCGACGCCTCGAGCATCGCGTCGTCGAGATAGAGCACGGCCAGACGGCCCTCATCGAGGAGCTCCATCCGATCCAGGAGCGCGCCAATCAGCTTGAGCTTGCCGAAGCTGTTGCTGTCGAACACGCGGCGGGCCATGGCCGCAGGATTGACACCAGCCTCGACGGCCTGACGGCAGATGTCGAACGTCCGGGGGGTGATGTTCGAATGATGGAACGACCCGGTGTCGGTCAGGATCGCGAGGTAGATGTGAGTGGCGATCTCGGGAGTGAGGGGGACGCCGAGCCCGCGAATGACGTCGAACACCATCTCCCCGCACGCGGCGGCCGACTCGTCGAACCAGTTGACCGCGCCGTACATCCGGTTGCCGACGTGGTGATCGATGTTGATGATGAATCGCCCGTCGAAACCGTGGACGCCGGTGCGGGTGAGATCTCCGCATTCCATCACGATGACCGCATCGGCCTCGACGTCCGCCGGTACTTCCGCGACGATTTCGATGCGGTCCATGCCGGGGAATTCGAAGTAATGCTCGGGGGCCGCGTCGGCGTTGAAGATGCGAACCTGCTTGCCGAGCGCGTCGAGCGCGAAGGCCATCGCCAGCTGCGACCCGAGCGAATCGCCGTCCGGCCGTGCGTGCGAGGTCAGGAGGAATCGCTTGCGTGCCTGGATCTCTTCACAAATCTCGGCGAGGAGACGGTCAGAGGAAGGCTGCGGAATCGCGACCGCTGAAGCAGGGGGTGCGGCGTCAGTCATCGGTGTCTGGTTCATCCCGTGCGGACGGCTGGGCACCTGACCCTGCCTCTGCGCGAATCCCGCGGCCGGGGGCCGCCGCGCGCTCGGCGTCGTCATCGGCCGGTTGTTCGGCAGCTGCGCGTTCGGCGCTGATCTCGTGGAGGATTCGCTCGATCCGATCGCCGCGCTCGATCGACTCGTCGAAGAAGAACTCGAGCGTCGGCACGCGTTTCAGGCGAAGCCGGCTGCCGATGTGACGGCGGAGGAACGGCGTCGCGCGCTCCAGGGCCTTGCTCGACTCGCGGCGCGCCTGGTCGTCGCCGAGCGTCGTGTAGTAGACGCGCGCGACCTGCAGATCCGGGGTGACCTTGACGTGAGTGATGGTCAGGAAGCCGATGCCGGGATCGTGAACTTCACGGGTGAGCAGGTCCGACAGCTCCGCGCGAAGCTGATCGCCGATGCGGCTGGGGCGCGAACCTGCAGACATGATGACTCGCTACAACGCGAAGGCCTCTTCCCTCAGCCCACCTGGGCGGCGACCCGCTCCACGACGAAGGCTTCGATGACGTCGCCAACCTTGATGTCGTTGAACCGCTCGAAGCCGATGCCGCACTCGAACCCGACCTTCACTTCCGACACGTCATCCTTGAAGCGGCGCAGCGATCCGATCTTGCCCTCGAAGACGACGACGTTGTCGCGAAGCAGCCGCGCCTGGGTCTCGCCGGCGCGGGTGATGCGGCCGTCGGTGACCATGCAGCCGGCGATGGTCCCGAACTTCGGCACCTTGAACGTTTCGCGGACGACGGCCGCTCCGATGCGCACCTCTTTGAAGGTCGGTTCCAGCAGGCCGGCCATCGCCTTCTTCATCTCGTCGACGACGTTGTAGATGACCGAGTGCAGGCGGATCTCGACGTTCTCGCGCTCGGCGACGTCCCCGGCGTTGCGGTCGGGACGGACGTTGAAGCCGATGACGATCGCGTTCGACGCCGAGGCGAGGAGGACGTCCGATTCGTTGATCGCGCCGACGCCACTGTGGATGATGCGCACCTTGACCTTCTCGTCGGTGAGCTTGGTCAGCGTATCGCCGAGCACCTCCGCGGAACCCTGCACGTCCGCCTTGACGATGATCGGCAGCTCCTTGACGCCGCCTTCCGCGATCTGCGCCTGCAGCGATTCGAGAGTGAGCCGCGCGCCCTTGCCGCCGAGCGCCTTTTCCTTGGCCTGGGTCTGACGGAAGAGCGCAATCTGCCGCGCCTTCGCCGCGTCGGTCAGCGCCTGGAACGCGTCGCCCGGCTGCGGCAGACCGCCGAGGCCGAGCACTTCGACCGGCGTCGCCGGTCCCGCGCTCTTCTGCTGCCGGCCGCGATCGTCGATGAGCGCGCGCACCCGGCCGACAATCGTGCCGGCGATGAGCGTGTCGCCGACCCGGAGCGTGCCGTCCTGCACCAGGATCGTCGCGACCGGTCCGCGCCCTTTGTCCAGCTTCGATTCGAGCACCGTGCCCGACGCGGTCCGCTTCGGGTTGGCCTTCAGCTCGCTCAGTTCGGTGACGAGCAGGACCATCTCGAGCAGCAGCTCCAGATTCTGCTTCTTCTTCGCCGACACTTCGACCATGACGGTCGATCCACCCCATTGCTCCGGGGTGAGGCCGAGATCGGACAGTTCCTTCTTGACCCGATCCGGATTGGATTCCGGCTTGTCGATCTTGTTGATCGCGACGAGGATCGGCACGCCGGCGGCCTTCGCGTGATCGATCGCTTCCTTGGTCTGCGGCATGACCCCGTCGTCGGCCGCGACGACGAGCACGACGACGTCGGTGACGCGGGCGCCGCGGGCGCGCATCATCGTGAAGGCTTCGTGGCCCGGGGTATCGAGGAACACGACGTTGCGGTCGTTGACCTGCACCGCGTAAGCGCCGATGTGCTGCGTGATGCCGCCGGCCTCGCGCTCGGCGACGCGCGCGGATCGAATCGCGTCGAGCAGCGTGGTCTTGCCGTGGTCGACGTGCCCCATGACGGTCACGACCGGGGCGCGTGTGACCTTATCCTCCGGGTTGACGTCCTCGGACTCGACCTGCAGCAGTTCTTCCTCGAAGCTCTGCATCTTGACGTCGGCGCCGAAGTCGCGCGCGATCATCGCCGCCGTCTCGTCGTCCAGCGTGCTGTTGATGGTCATCATCATGCGACGTTCCATCAGCTTCTTCAGGACGTCCTTCGCTTTCACATCGAGCTTGGCCGCCAGATCGGCGACCGTCATGCCTTCAGCCAGCGTAATCGTGCGGGTGACGGGCGGCGGCGCCGACGGCGCGCTTGGCGCCATCATTCGTGGCGCCTGATCGCGGCGGCCACCCGGCGACGAGGGCCGGGGTGCGGACGGACGTGGCGGCGGTGGCCGATAGCCGGGTGCGCCCGGGCGCGCCGGCGTCTGCGGGCGGACGGGCTGCGATGGCAACGGACGCGGCCCGCCCATCGGCGCCTGTCGCGGGGGCAGTCCTGACGGTGGACGGGGCTGCGGTGGGCGGGCGACGGCTCCGGCAGCCCCACTGCCCGCCGCCGGACGTGCCGCGGGAGCTTTGCTCAGATTTCCGGTGGCTGCCGCTGGCGGCGGCGGTGCCGGCGGACGCACGAGCATCGGACGACGAGGCGGCGCGGGCGGAGCCTGGCCGGTTTTCGGATCCTCGACTCGCAGCCGGAGTGTCGGTGGCACTACGCGGCCTGTAGCCGGAAGCGTCACCGGACGCGCGGGCGCGCCGGGTTGCGCGGCCAGTCTCTCGCCGTGTGCTGCCGGCGCGGCCGGCGGCTCTTCGATCTCCGCCGAGGCCTCGGCTGTCTCGGCGTATTCCACCGCTGGTTGCGGCGGGACGATCTCGACCGGCTCCGGTTCGGCGGCAGGTGCGGGCTCGTCGACGCGGACGACCGGTTCCGCGCCTGGCACCTGCGCGGCTGCCGGCGGCGGTGCTGCTTCTGGCACGAACGGCGCCGGAGATGCCGGAGGCGGCATGACGACAGGCTCGGGCTCCACGGCAGGAGCGGCGGCCGCGAGGTCGGGCGACACGGGCGGCGCGGCCGGCTTGGCCGTCTTCACCAGGCGCGGCGGCGGCAGCGACGGTGCCGTCTTCACCGGCTCGGGCGCCTTGGCGGCCGGTTTGCGGCCTTTCGCGGCGACCGGCGTATCGGCGAACGACGCGTTCGACGGCACACTGATGTTTCGCTGACGAGCGAGGCGCTCGACGAACTGTCGCGCCACGACCTCCTCGATCGTGCTCGATGCACTTTTCACCTCGATGCCGTGATCGCGCTTCAGCAGCGCAATCACCTCCTGGCTCGAGGTGTTGAGGAGCTCCGCGACTTTGTAGATCCGGACTGTTGCCATTCGTTTTGATTTACAGCTTCTTGTCGGTCTGGGTCTCGTCAGCGGCCGCGCTCACGACCGCCTCTTCGGCTGGGACTTCGCCCTCCTCGGGCTCGCTGGCGTCCCCTTCGTTCTCGGTCACGCTCTCGGTCTCGGCCGCGGCCGCGTCGGCCGCCGGCGCCGCCGCCATCGTTTCGGCGGTCTCGTCCGACGATGCCGTCTGCTCGGACGATTCTTCGGCGGCCTCGGTGCTCTCCGTGCTCTCCGTGCTCTCGGTCGGTTCGCCGATCTCGAGCGCCCCGAGCTGGATTTCGACCTCGCGCCGCTTCTCTTCTTCGCTCTTGATGTCGATCTTCCAGCCGGTCAACTTGGCCGCCAGCCGGACGTTCTGTCCCTTCTTGCCGATCGCGAGCGACAGCTGCTTGTCCTCGACGATCACCTCCATCACCCGCTCGGCATCGTTCACGATGGACACGCGCTGAACCTTGGCCGGACTGATGGCGTTGGTCACGAACAGGATGGAATCCTCCGACCACTCGACGATGTCGATCTTCTCGCCGCGGAGCTCGCGGATGATCGACTGGACGCGCGTGCCCTTCATGCCGACGCAGGCGCCGACCGGATCGACGTCGCGCTCGCGGGAATAGACCGCCACCTTGGCGCGGTCGCCCGCCTCGCGCACCGCGCCGCGGACCATCACCGTGCCGTCGTAGATTTCCGGCACTTCCTGTTCGAACAGCTTGATCAGCAGCGCGGGGTCGGTGCGCGACAAGACGATCTGCGGACCCTTGGCGCTGCGGTTCACTCCGCGGATCACCGCGCGCACGCGGTCGCCGACGGTGTAGTTCTCCGCGCGCGACTGTTCCTTGCGCGGGAGCTGCGCCTCGACCCGTCCGAGCTCGAGGATGATGTCGCCGTTCTCGAAGCGCTTGACCATCCCATTGACGACTTCGCCGATCCGCTGGCTGTACTCGGCGTAGACGTTCTCGCGCTCCGCCTCCCTCACTTTCTGGAAGATGACCTGCTTCGCGGTCTGCGCGGCGATCCGCCCGAGATCCTCGGTCGGACGGGGGAACTCGATCTCCATGTCGACTTCCGCCTCGTCGCCGTAGAGCTGCTGCGCCTCGGCGAGAGAGATCTGCGTTGCCGCGTCGGTGACTTCCTCGACGATCTTCTTGACGGCGTACAGCTCGAGCTGTCCGCTCTCCTGGTTGAAGCGGGCGCGCAGCGCCTCGCTCTTGTAGCGCTTGCGAGCGGCAGCCTCGAGTGCGTCCTGCACCGCGCTGATGATGATTTCCGGTTCGACGCCCTTCTCTTTGGCGATGGCGTCGATCTGCTGCAACAACGGATTGACTGCGGCCATATGCTTTTTTGCTTCCGCTACCGGCTACCCAGTTCCGATCTCGTTCCCGGTCGTCCAGCCCCGCCACCGGGTCGGCGGCAGAGCGGCAGGCCGGGCTCAGAATTCAACTGTCAGCTGCCCGCGTTTGATCCGAGCGACCGGCACGCGGTGGATCTTCCGCCCCTCTTCGAGCACAACCTGACCGTCCTCCACGCCGACGAGCCGTCCCGCGAACGCAGACTGTCCGTTCAACGGCTCGGTCGTGACCACCTTCGCCAGCCGCCCGACGAACCGGCGGTAGTCTGCCTCGTGGCGGAGCGGACGATCGAGCCCCGGCGACGACACTTCCAGCATGTAGTTCTGGTTGAGTGCGGCCTCATCGAGGTCGTCTTCCTCGACATCGAGCAGCGCGCTCAGGTCCTGACTGACGCGCTGGCACTCGTCGATACCTACGGCGTCTTCCAGCTTCTCGGGCACGCCACGGTCCGGACGATCGATGATGACGCGAAGAACAGTGCCGATCGATTCGCGCCGCAGCTGGACGTCAAAAATCTCGAGTCCGTAGCTGTGCGCCACGCGCCCGGCCACCTCCCGGATGCGCGCGAGCCTCGCAGTCTGTACCGTAGAGAGCCCCTGAAATACAAAAAGTGGGCACGGGCCCACTCGGGTTTTTCCTCGAAGCTGGCACCCCCAAATATATCAAAAAACTGCGGTTGTCGCCCGGCGGTCAGATCGGCGCGGGAACTTCGGCGGGTGCGGCGACCAGATCGTAGTCGCGCGAGGCCACCACGCGCGCACGGATGAGCTCGCCCGGGCGGTAACTCCCCGGATCGCAGTCAGTTAGATACACGACCGCGTCGATGTCGGGAGCCTGGCCCTCGGTGCGCCCCTGCAGCACGAGGTCGTGGTCGGGTGAAGGACCATCGACCATCACCTGGATTTCCTTCCCGTGGCGCGCGCGCTGCGCCGACGCGACGATGCCTTTCTGCCGCCGCATCAGCTGATCCCGCCGCTTTCGCTTGAGCCGGGCCGGCACGTCGTCGGGAAGCCCGTACGCCCGGGTGCCTTCTTCGTGGGAATAGGTGAACACGCCGACATGGTCGAAGCGGGTGTCCGCGACGAACGCATCGAGCTCCGCGAAGTCGGCGTCGGTCTCACCCGGGAAGCCGACGATGAACGTTGTTCTCAATGTGACGCCGGGCACCCGCGTGCGGATCCGCGCGAGGAGCTTGTCGTAGGTGCGGCGATTCCCCGGCCGCCGCATCCGCCTCAATACGTCCGCTGACGCATGCTGCAGCGGCAGATCGACATAGCGGCACGACCTTCTCGCACTCGGCCATCGCGTCGAGCACGTCGTCGGTGATCGTCGTGGGGTAAAGGTAGAGCAGCCGGATCCAGGTGAGGCCGTCGACGCGATTGAGCTCGCGCAGCAGCCGCGCGAGCGAGCCGCGTTCGCCCCTGTCGTTGCCGTAAAAGCTCGTGTCCTGCGAAATCAGCAGCAGCTCCCGCACGCCGCGCCCGGCGAGGGCACGCGCTTCACGCACGATCGAGTCGATCGTCCGGCTGCGGTACGAGCCGCGCAGCGTCGGGATGATGCAGAACGCGCAGGTGTAATCGCAGCCCTCGGCGATTTTCACATACGCGAAGTGACCGGGCGTGGTCAGCAGCCGCGGCGTGTCCGCATCGTAGATGTAGTCGGGAGGCGCCGGTTTCGACCTGTCGGCCGTCGCCTCATCCGCCGGAAGCCTCGGAGACTTCGTGTAAAACGGCAGCGGAGACGACGCGCCGGCGATGTCCGGCGCGGAGGACGAAGACCGGGAAGCGCTTTCTGCGGCGGCCAGCGACCGCCGGTGACCGATGGCGTCCAGAATCTGCGGCACTTCACCGGTCCCGAGGAGGGCGTCGATCTCCGGAATCTCCTTGCGAAGCTCGTCGCGGTAGCGCTCCGCGAGGCATCCGGTCACGACCAGCCGCGAGCACTTTCCCTCACGCTTGAGCGCAGCCATCTCGAGGATGGCGTTGATCGACTCCTCCTTGGCATTGTCGATGAACGCGCACGTGTTCACGACGAGCACGTCCGCGGCCGACGAGTCTGCCGTAATCTCGTGCCCCGCCTCGCGCGCGATGCCGAGCATCACCTCGCCGTCGACGAGGTTCTTGGGACAGCCGAGGGAGAGGAAGCCGATTTTCATTTTTCTTTCCTGTCGCGGGGCCCCACCCCCGCGACCTGCCAGCGCCTCACTTCGTTCGGCGCCGCTGACTCGTAACGCCTATTCACGTTCGGAACGACTGTGCTGGCGATTGCGTTTGTCACCATCAGTGCCACGCTAACGGGTAGATGCGATACAACATGCGCGGGTAGGGAATCGCCTCGCGCAGGTGCTCCAGTCCGCAGATCCAGCTGACGACGCGCTCGACGCCCATGCCGAAGCCGCCGTGCGGAACGCTGCCGAAACGCCGGAGATCGAGGTACCACTCGAACGCCTCCTGCGGCAGCTTGTGCTCCTTGATGCGTTCGACCAGCAGGTCGTAGTCGACGAGGCGCTCGCCGCCGCCGATGATCTCGCCGTAGCCTTCCGGCGCGAGCACGTCCACGCCGAGCGCCACTTCCGGGCGGACGGGATCGGGCTTCATGTAGAAGGCCTTGACTGCCGCCGGATAGCGGTGGACGCAGACGGGACGGTCGAACTCCTCGGAAATGGCGGTTTCGTCGGGGGCGCCGAAGTCCCCGCCCCACTCGAACGGCAAGCCTTTCCGGCGAATGATCTCCGCCGCGTCGTCGTACGAGATGCGCGGGAACGGAGACGTGACGCGCTCGAGCTTCGTCGTGTCGCGCTCCAGGACCTTGAGCTCGGCGGCCCGGCGCTCGAGCACGCGCTGCACGACCGCAACCACCAGCCCTTCGGCGAGCTCCATCACGTCGTCGAGGCTCGCGTAGGCGACTTCGGGCTCGACCATCCAGAACTCGGTGAGGTGCCGGCGCGTCTTCGACTTCTCGGCGCGGAAGGTCGGACCGAAGCAGTACACGCGTCCGAGGGCCATCGCGTTGGCTTCGTTGTACAGCTGACCGCTCTGCGTCAGGTAGGCGGTCTCGTGCTCGAAGTACTGCACCGGAAACAGCGTCGTCGTGCCCTCGCAGGCCGACGGCGTGAAGATCGGCGTGTCGGCCAGGATGAACCCGCGCGAGTTGAAGAAGTCGCGGATCGCGTCGATGACCTCGTGCCGGATGCGCAGGATGGCGTGCTGCCGCGGCGCACGAATCCAGAGGTGCCGGCGATCCATCAGGTAGTCGACGCCGTGCTCCTTCGGCGTAATCGGATAGTCCGCCGCGCCGGACACGAACTCGAATCGTGACACGTCCAGCTCGTAGCCGCCCGGCGCCCGCGCGTCCGCGCGCACCGCGCCTTCGACGACGATCGCGCTTTCCTGGGAGAGGTGATCGGCCTGGGTGAAGGCCTCGTCGCCGACCGCCTTCTTCGACATGACGCACTGGATGAAGCCGCTGCCGTCACGGACGGTCAGGAAGTGAATCTTGCCGCTCGATCGACGGTTGTGCAGCCAGCCTCGCAGCGTGACGACCTGGCCTTCGTGCCGGGCGATATCTTCGATGTAAGCAATCATGTGCAGCCGTTGGGCAGGTCCGTCATGCCTGCCGAATCAATAGGCAACCGCGCGCTCGAAACGCTGTTGCGCCCGCCGCGCCTCTTCGAGCACGGCGGCCGGGGTGCTCGTGTTGGCGAGCTCCATGAGATAGGTGCCGTCGTAGCCGACTTTCTGCATCGACATCAGGGCCGCATCCCAGTCGATCTTCCCGAGATACGGCACGAGATGCTCGTCGCCACGCCGATGATTATCGTGCACGTGCGTCGCAATCAGGTGTTCTGCCACCGTCTCTATCGCCTCGGCCACGTCGCCGCCGAGGAAGGCATGGCCGAAATCGAGGCAGATGCCCGGCGAGATGTCGTCGGTATCGAGATGACGATCGATCAATCCGGAGAGAGCCGCCGGTGTCGAGAGCTCGTTCGGAATCACTTCGAGGGCGACGCGAACGCCGAGCGGCTCGGCAATGCGGCAGATCTCCTGGGCGCTTCGCGTCGCGGCAATCCGATTGTTGTCGCCGGCGCTGTGCCGCGAGTCGGGCGTGCCGAGGTGCACCACGAAGACGCCGAACGGGATGCGCCGCGCGATCTGCAGCGCCGCCCCGGCTTCCTGGACGGCGGCCTGACGGCGGCCGTTGTCGGCGATCGCCGTCGAGAACGTCGGCTCCCAGACATCGCCTGCGCCGAAATGCGCGGTAATCGGCGCGTGCACGCTGTGCAGCGTCAAGCCGGTGTCGGACAGCCAGCTGCGGAGCGAGTCCACCGCCTGCTCGTCCCGGTAGTCGAAGTGGCTGCGCGTCGCGAACAGCTCGACCGCCTCGAAGCCGTACGCGGCGATCTGCGCCAGGTGGCTGCGGTCGAGCTTCTGGTCGTGATAGAGGTGCGTGGAAATCCCGAAACGCATGCGATCTCAGACGCTTGCAGCTGACAGCGAACCTCGAATTGTACCATCAAGACCGGCTCAGCGCCGGCAGGCTGGAGAAGCGGAAGCCGCGCTAACCTTGACGAGCACCGGCACGTTGCGCACGTAGCACCTGGCACAAAAGCACGTGCGCACATGGCACGTAGCACGCAGCACTTAGCGGAACTCGTCGACGTGATCGGCGAGGATCTCCTGCAGCTGCGCGAATCGCCCATGCCGCTCGAGATTGTCGCGAACGTAGCGCAGGGTTCGGGGAATGTACTGGATGTAAACGGGGTTCCGCCGCGCGGTGGTCTGATAGCCGAACGTCCCGAGCGCCTTCAAGTTGCGCTGCAGCGCCATCAGATCGAAGCGGTCACGAAACTCCGGCTCGGTTTCCGTTTCGCCCTTGACCGCGAGGAAGTAGGCAATCAGCTCGTTCACGGTCTGCTCCGGCAGATCGACGTACGAGTCCCGCAGCAATGAGACCAGGTCGTAGGTGTCAGGTCCCATCCGTGCGTCCTGGAAATCGATGATGTAGAGCCGGTCCTCGTGCACCATCAGGTTGCGGCTGTGATAGTCGCGATGACAGAGGACCCGCGCTTCGCCGGCCAGCTCCTCGATGATTCTCGAGAACTCTGCCCGCAGCGCTTCGCGCACGGCAGATGAAATCATGACGCCGCGATACGCCTCGATGAAGTGCTTGGTGAAGAACTCCATCTCCCAGGTCAGCTTTTCGACGTCGAACGCGATGCGGTAGGGGAGAAAGTCCGGCGATTCGAGTTCGGCGCCGCGGCGCTGCAGCGTGGCGATCAGGGCGACCGCCTGCCGGTAGAGCGCGGCATGCTGCGAGGGGCTGGCCGCGCCGAGGTGCGCCTGCAGCGTGACGTCGCCGAGATCTTCGAGCGCCAGCACGCCGATGTCGTCGGCGTGGCCCAGGACCCGCGGAATGGGCACGGGCATTTTCTCGAGCAGCCGCGCGACGTTGACGAACGACATGCTGTTGATGTCGAACGCGGTGGCATAGAGGGCCAGCACGATCGGCGGCGTCTCCGGACTGAGAATCCGGTAGTAGCGCCGGTCCGACGCGTCGCCGGTCAGCGGCACGATGCGGGGATGCCGATCGGCCAGGCCCGAGCGGCCGAGGTAAACGGCAATCCGTTCGCGCTGCTCCGTGGAATCAGTTGTTCGCTTGTCGGTCATGTCGTGATGTCAGAAGGCCGCAACGACGAGGCTCCCTTCGACGCGTTCGTTGTCACGAAGCGGCTGGCCGCCATAAGGAGCGATGGCGCACCGTGAATATCGCGCTCCCTCACCGATCTGGACACCGTCGCAGACGATGCAGTCCTCGAGCCGAGCCCGCGCCCCGATCCGTACGTGATCCCAGACGGCCGTCCGTACGATATCGGCTGAAGGATCGATCGTCACGTGAGTTCTGCTGACCAGCCGATCCCCTTCGATTCCGGCCAGCTCGAGCGATGAGTCCAGATAATCGGCGGGTGTGCCCACATCCCTGAAGCGGGCGTCGACGACATGGGCGGCGATGGCGTCCCGCTTCTCCCGGATGAGCCGCGGATACAGCTGCATCACCGTTTCCGCCCGCACGCCGTCCTCGAGCGTGGAGAATACCTTCGCGTCCGCGACCTGGATGCCGATGAAATGAAAATTCTCGCCGCTGGCTCCCCGGCTCGTGAAACCGACGACCCGCCCGTCGTCGACGACGACACCGCCGTACATCTCCGGCCTCGGGTTGGGAATGAGCGCCATCGTGACCATCGCGCCGGACGACCGGTGCCGGTCGATCAGTCCATCCATCGGCAGGTCGGTCATCGTATCGCCGTTCACCAGAACGAACTCGGATCCGCCGGCTCCGCCGCCGGGTGATTGTGGCTCGACCAGCAGGGGCAAGGCACGCCGCGGACCGCCGGCCGACCCGAGCACCGGGTTTTCCCACGAGTACCGCACACGCACGCCGAGATCGCCGCCGTCGCCGACGACCGCGGTGATCGAGTCGGGACGATGGTGCAGGTTGAGGACGAGATCGGTGATGCCTTGTCCGGCGAGCCACGCGATGACCCGGCGAACGATCGGGTCACCGTTGACCGGGACCGCGGCCTTGGCGCGAACGAACGTCAGCGGGCGAAGGCGAGTGCCGAGGCCGGCGGTGAGAATCAGAGCGCGCACCGGAAACGGTCGTCGTGCCGGAAGCGTTCAGATGCCGTCTGCCACCGGCGCGGTCGGCAGGGCCGGCTCGTCTTCGAAGACCATGTCCGAGGTGGTCAGGCCGCAGGCCTCGCGGTACTGCAGAAACACGCTGCGATATGAATCGACGATGTAATCCGCCGGCGATCGGCCGAGCGCGGCCGCCGCGGCCTCGATCCCCTGTTCTCCTCCCTCGATTTCGACGAAGACGCCGACCGGCGTCTCGTCGATCGCCACGATCACGTCGTCGTGGGAGAACTCCTCGCGGTACTTCTCGTAGCGGAACCAGATGTGCAGGCCGAGCTCCTCGAAGATCTTCAAGAGCACTTCGCCATCGCCGACCAGCGTCTCCTGTTCTTCGCGGAGCTTCATGGTCGAAGGCTGGACCGGGCCCTTGAACGTGAGGCGGCTCTTGCCGTTTTCGACGCGGACGCGGAGGACGCACCGGCGGCGCCGAAGCTGTTCGTCGTCGGTATCGAGCAGCGCGTCTGCCTGCAGCCGGCGGCCGAGACGCGGCGTGCAGCCCGCTGCTATCACGGCCGCCCGCGCCTCGTCGGCGGATGCGAACTTCAGTTTGATTTCACGCTCGAGCGATGTCGCCGACATTCTCCAGCTCCTTCAAACCGATCGCCGTCCTGAGTACTTCTTCGAGCATCCCACGGCGGAAGCGGCCCATTATATAGAGATTGGTCGCGTAGCGGCACGCCAGACGAACCGCCGCAGATTTGAAGAAACTACCGCCTGAAAGGCGGTAGACTCCGCGCGCGACTGAAAGTCGCAACCGCGCCGCCTGCGAGCGGTAGTTTCTTCATAGGCGGGACCTGTGGTCCCGCTAGTCCAACGTGCTCGGTCAGCTCGAAGCAGCCGGTCAGACCGGACCGGCTGAAAGCTGACCGCCTGAAAGGCGGTGGGTTTAGACCTGGCACGTTGGACTAAATACATGGCGAAGCACTCGACCGGGAACGCGGGAAACCCGGCATACCCCAATAGCGGCATCTCGAACAGGCGCAGCTCGGGAAGAATCGGGTCGGTCCGCTCCACGTTCGCCGGGGGATCGCGCGAGTCATGATCAGCAGGCAGATGGTAACAGCGGCCGCAGGCCGCCTGCGCGTCGGGGCCGCCTGAAAATGACAAAGGAGAAAGGAAGATCGCTTCCTTTCTCCTTTGATGAAGCGACCAGACGGCTCAGCGCTTTGTCATCGTCACGAACACATCCTGCTCGTCCCGTCTGAGCAGCATGAACACCGGCTGGCCCGGCGTCGCCCGCTGGAGCTCGCGCTGGACCTGGCTGACGTTCGAGACCGCCTGCTGATTCACTTCAATGATCACGTCGTTCGGCCGGATGCCGGCGAGAGCGGCCGCACTGTTGCGCTCGACGTCGAGCACCACGGCGCCGCCGCGGTCGCGCGGCAGGTTCAGCTCGCGCGCGATCTCCGGCGTGATCGGCCCGACTTCCATGCCGAATCCGGTGGCGGTCGGCTCTTCGTCACGCCGGTCGCGGCGGGCCTGGATGCCCTGCTCGGCTTCGAGATCGAGCTCGGCAATCGTGACGTTGAACGTCCGACGCTGTTTCTGGCGGTAGACGGTCAGCGGCACCGTCGTCCCGGGCTTCGTCGCCACGACGTAATTGACCAGCGCCTCGTTGTCGGCGACCGGCCGGCCGTTGAATTCGACGATGACGTCTCCGGGCTGCAGGCCTGCCTTGTCTGCGGGATCGCCAGGCTTGACCTGGGACAACAGCGCGCCGCCCGGGCCGGGCAGACCGAGGCCCTGCGCGACTTCCTTGGTGATCGGATCGGCGCTGACCAGCACGCCGATCACGCCGCGCACGACTTTGCCGGTGCGAAGCTGCGGCAGGAGATCGCGAACGGCGTTGATCGGCGTCGCGAAGCCGATGCCGATGTTCGCGGCGCTCTGCCTGTCGGTGTAAATCGCGGTGTTGATACCCACGACCTCGCCACGGACGTTCAGCAGGGGACCGCCGGAATTCCCGGGGTTGATGGCCGCGTCCGTCTGCAGCATGTTGACCGGCCGTCCGCTCGTGCCGCCCAGCGGCCGGCCGAGCGCCGAGACGACGCCCACCGTGACCGTGTGGCTCAGCCTGAACGGGTTGCCAATCGCGACGACCCAATCGCCAGGCTGCATCAGCGATGAGTCCCCGAACTTGGCTTCCTGGAGAGGAGCGGACGGCATTTCAGTCATTTGAATCAGGGCCGTATCGGTCAAGCCGTCGCGGCCGACGACCTTGGCCGGGTAGCTCTCGTTCCGGCCGCTGTTGAAGAGGCTGATGCGGATGTCCTCGGCGCCTTCCACCACGTGATTGTTGGTGATGATGAAGCCGCTCTTGTCGATGATGAACCCGGTGCCGGTTCCCTCCCGCGGCGGCGGTTCCGGCGCCTGCCGGCCGCGCTGCCGCTGCTGGCCGCCGAAGAACCGCTGCAGCAGGTCGTCGTTGCCGCCGAAGAACTCGGTCAGCTCACGGCCACGCCCTCGCGTCATGGTCTGGACGTTGACGACGGTGGGGTTCTGCGATTTCGCGATGTTGCGGAACGTCTGCGCGTCGATCGGGCCGTTGAGCGCCGCGCTGTTCGAGGCCGGCACGTTCACGGCCTGCGCCGAGGACGCCTGAGGGAGACCCCACTGCGAGGCGATCACCATGCCGACGGCAAGCGAGGCGATCGCTATCAGCACACCATAAAAGAGCGTCGTCTTCCGCGTGGACATTTGGTGTTCTCCTGATTTCCTGACTGTCATTACGCGAGCGGAACGATCTCGTTCTGCAGCCCGCCGCTCACGTACGCGTCCTGCCGATCCACGAACATGTTGATTTCCGTCCGGACACCGAATCGATCGGTATAAATGCCGGGCTCGATTGTGAACCCCGTCCCGGGGATCAGCCGGCGATCGTCGTGCGTCTCGTAATCGTCGAGGTGCACCCCGTCGCCGTGTACTTTCACGCCCAGGCTGTGCCCCGTGCGATGGATGAACTGCGGGCCGTAGCCGGCGCGTTCGATGACGTCGCGGCAGGCGCGATCCACCTCGTAGCCACGGAGCTCGCGTCCTCCCCGGGCCGCCGACTGGACCAGGGCAATCGCCGCATCCCGCCCGTCCCGCGCCGCCACGAACGCGCGGGCATATTCGTCCGGAACCGTGGCTCCGGTATAGCCCACCCAGGTGATGTCAGCAAACACTGCGCCGGGGGTTCCCAGCTTACCCCAGAGGTCCAGGAGCAGCACTTCGCCGGGACGAATGGCGCGATGGATGTCTCGGGACGGATGGTAGTGAGGATTTCCAGCGTTTTCCTGAGCAGACACGTTCGGCGTATCGTCGGCGACCAGCCCTTCCTCAGCGAACCAGCCGAGCATCGCCTGCTGCACCTCGTATTCGTTCAGCGACGTTCCGGAGCCCAGCCGTTCCCGGACGAGCGCAAACGCCTGATCCTTGATTCGGTAGAGGGCGTCGGACGCTTTACGATGGGTGGCCAGGGCCTCGGCCGACCAGACCGCCTCGAACCGCTGCACGAGATCCCCTGATGACACGACGTCGACGCCGAGATCCCGGACGGACTCGACCGTTCCCGCATCCACGCGCGAGACATACGGAATGTTGTTGCCTGGCGAATACTCCATCGCCACCCGCTTGACCCCTTTGAGCAGTCCCTGCAGCCCGGCGATCAGCCGGTCCCGCCCTGCGTACGCGATCTTTTCTCCCGGCAGATCGTCGAGATTGTGACGCTCGATCGCGTGCACCAGACCTCGAGGCTGACCCTTGGCGGGTATCAGGTAATACCAGCGCCGCGTGGTCATCTTGTTCGCGCCCGCAAGCCCGGACATGCGGGTCGCAATCGGATTGGAGCCCTGAAAATCGTAGAGCAGCCACCCGTCGATGCCGTCTTCAGCGAGCGCGGTCTGGATTTCCGCTACCGGGAGTGCCATCTCACGAGTATATACAGGCCGCCTGTCTGGACAGTATGACGACGAAGCGCTCTGGTACGGTTTGCCTGATACCTGTAAGTGACTCTACGCCTGAATGTTAAGGATGTTAAACTACCGTTCGATGAGCCCACGCGAGCCTTCGTCCACCGGTCTCGACGCGCATGTGGCTGCGGCGCTCGCGTACCTGGCCGGGCCCTTTTCCGGGGTCTTGATCCTGCTCGCCGAACAGAAGAACTCCTTCGTCCGCTTTCATGCCTGGCAGTCGATCGTGGGGCTGGGCGGCCTCGGCGTCTTCGTCGTCCTGCTGGGGACGCTCGCGTTCGGATCGGTCATCGTCTCAGCTACCGCGTTCCGCGTGCTGATCGCCGCAATGTGGATCAGTTGGGCTTTGTGGATTGTGTGCTGGGTAGTGTGTCTGGTGAAGGCATTCACGCGCCGGCGATGGAAGATGCCCATCGCCGGCGCGTATGCGGAGCGGCTGAGCGGTACGCGCTCCCCGGCTACTTGATGGCCTTCACCGGGTTGACCTTGACCGTGCCGTTCATGTGCGAGAACTGCGCGCGGTTCCCGCCTCCCACTACACCCGGCGTCAGCGGTGCGGTCGTCGTGAGCTCGATGACCTCACCCGGCAGGAAGGGCTGCTTGTGCCGCTGCACCGCCGACGAGACCATCGCGCCTGTCTTGCTGTAGTAGGTACTCGTCGACCTTCAGCATGGCGATGGGGGCTGAGGACGTGTTCTTGATCTTGTAGGTCTTGACCACTTCCTTGCCGACGATCTTGGACGCGCCCTGAATGACGTCGATCGTGGCTTCGCCTTTGAGCGGCGTGGCGAATTTGGCCTTGGCTGCCGCGGGCGGCGCTCCACTTGTCGCGGCCGGTGTGGCTTGTTTTGTCGCGGCCGGTGTGGCTTGTCGCGCGAAGGCGGTGGTCACGAGCGTGACAGACAGCAATAGCGTGAGGGCAGGCGCGAACGCGGAGCGGCTCATGGCTACCTCCAGCGGGTCGCCTCGAGCTGTTCGTCAGCTCTCGGCTAGGGGCTGATTCGTCGATCGGCCGTGACTTGATCTGCGTCGGCCGGGGGCATTATAGGCGGTTACATTTCGCCATTCCAGTCCTCGGGCTCGAGATTGGCGGACCGGAAAATGTCCAGGTGCCACTTGCCGCCGCCCCAGGGTTCGATGACCTCGGCGGCAACGACGTCCACGAGGATTTCCGCGAACGTGCGCCCTTCGGGATCGCCTTCCAGATGGTAGGCGGCCTCATCCCACGCAAAACTCGGGTAGAGCACCATCGTCAGGAACAGGTCGTAACCGTCGTCGACGACAATCAGCTGGCCGCAGGGGCGCTTCAACGTTGAGTGGTAGATGAGGTACTTCTCCGCGCTGTGGGCGCGGATATACCGTTTCAGCGCGAACTCCCGCGCGACGATCTCCTCGACGGCGATCTTCTTGTCCCAGCAGTCGCGGCAGTAACGCTCTTCTCCGCGCGGCTCGGAGACCTCTTTCGCGCCGCAGAGCGCGCATCTCGTCTGCGCCATGGTTTTCCGGGACAACCTACGTGGATCCTTTCAGTGCTAGAGGCCTTGACCGACTCGATTCTGCGTTCTTGAGTCAAGTATTCGGTCAAGGCCGTCCGCGCGTCAGCGCGGCGTTATCAAACAATGCAACCTAGCGAGGCGGAGCCTCGATGGTCTGAGGCGCAGCCTCGCTAGAGTGCCCCCATGGCAAAACTGCGCGCCGGTTCGATGCGGCGGTGCCGCACCCCGTTCCCGCACTCACCGGGACGGCGTCAGCTGCCTCATCGCCGGCCCATACATCGTCTCGGCGTACTCCTTGACCATGCGCCGGGCGCTGAAGCGCGGCGTCACCGACAGGATGGCCTGCCTGACCACCGCCAGCCATCGCCTGGGAATGCCGTTGACGTCGCGATCGTAGAACGCCGGCACGATCTCGGACTCGAGCAGATGATAGAGCGATTCGGCGTCGGCGGCGTCGACGGCGCCGTGATCGTGCGGCGGCGCCTGGCCCTCGATCAGCCAGCCGTTCTTGCTGTTGTATCCCTCGGCCCACCAGCCGTCGCCGATGCTGAGGTGCGGCACGCCGTTGACCGATGCTTTCATGCCGCTCGTGCCGCTCGCTTCGAGCGGTTTGCGCGGGTTGTTCAGCCAGACGTCGCACCCCTGGACGAGGAAGTGCGCGACGTGCAGGTCGTAGTCGTCGACGAAGGCGATCCGCCCGCCGAACATCGGGTCCACCGCACGGCGGTAGACCTGCTGGAGGTGATGCTTGCCGGTTTCATCAGCGGGATGCGCCTTGCCGGCGAACACGATCTGCACCGGGCGGCGCTGCGCGTTCAGGATGTTCATCAGGCGTTCCGGATTGTGGAAGATCAACTCCGGACGCTTGTAGCCGGTGAACCTGCGGGCGAAGCCAATCGTGAGCGCGTTCGGATCGAGCAGGGTGCCGGCGGCGACGACGCGCGGGGCACTGACCCGTTCTTCTTTCCAGCGCGACCGTGCCCGTTCACGGATGAACGCGAACAGATAATTGCGCAGCGCGTTGCGGGCTGCCCAGAGCTCTTCGTCCGGGATATCGAGGATCTTGGTCCACAGGTTCGGGTCGTCGTGGCGCTCGCGCCAGTCGGCACCGAGATGATCGTCGAAAAGGGTCGCGAGCTCCGCCGACAACCAGGTCGGCACGTGCACGCCGTTGGTGATGAATCCGACCGGACGCTTGTCGTCGGCCACACCCGGCCAGATCGGGTCCCACATCTCGCGCGTCACCTGCCCATGCAGCTTGCTGACGCCGTTGACGGTTCCGGCGGTGCGCAGCGCGAGCGCGGTCATGTTGAACAGCGGACCGCTGCCATTGTCGTAGTGGCCGAGCGCGAGGAAGGCATCGCGGTAGGCGCCGAGCGTGCCCCAGGCGCCGGCCAGGTGCTTTTCCACCAGGTTGAACGGAAAGGCATCGTGGCCGGCCGGCACCGGCGTATGCGTCGTGAACATCGTGGTTCGCCGGACTTCCTGGACGGCGTTTTCGAAGCTCAGGCCCTCTTCGATGTGATCGCGAATCCGCTGGAGCACGACGAAGGCGGCGTGGCCCTCGTTCAGGTGCCAGACCGTGGGCGCGGCGCGGACCGCCTTCAGCGCCCGCACCCCGCCGATGCCGAGGATGATCTCCTGCTGGATGCGGGTTTCGCGGTCGCCGCCGTAGAGGCGCGCCGACAGCTCGCGATCCCACGGAGCGTTCTCCTCGAGGTCGGTGTCCAGCAGATACAACGTCACGCGGCCGAGCCGCACCCGCCACACCGAGACCAGCACGCTGCGATTGCCGAGCGGCACGGCGACGATGCACGCCTTGCCATCAGGCAGCGTCGCCGGTTCGATCGGCGCATCCGTCCAGTTCAGACGCTCGTAGATTTCCTGCTGCCAGCCTTCGGCCGAGACGGTCTGATGAAAATAGCCCTGCGGATACATGAAGCCGACGCCGATCAGCGGAATGCCGAGGTCGCTGGCTTCCTTGCAGTGGTCGCCGGCCAGCACGCCGAGACCGCCGGCGTAGATCGGCAGCGACTGGTGCAGCGCGAACTCCGCCGAGAAATAGGCGATCGATCCCTGGCTGTCGGGGAAGCGCTCGTGCCACCAGGTATCGCGCGCGCTCCGGGCGCGCTCGAGCGCTTCGATTGCCGCGTCGTAGACTTCGAGGAAGCGTTCGTCGGTCGCGGCGAGCGCCAGCATCTCCGAAGAGACGAGGCGCAGCATCAGCACCGGGTTGTGCGCGGTCTGCCGCCACAGCGGATAGTCGAGCTTGCGATAGACCTCCCGCGCCCGTGGGTTCCAGGTCCACCAGAGATCGGTCGCCAGTTCGGGTAGTCGCTTCAGCCGTTCCGGCAGGTCAGTCCGCAGGGGAGCAGTCACATTCGAATCCACGCTGATCCTTCCCTTGAAGTCTTCATGCGCACGCGCCCACCAGCTTTGCGAAGCGCGACAGATCGATGTTCCCGCCCGACACGATCGCGACGACTTTCCGATGGCCGCGCCGGGCGAACGCCGGGTGCAGCGCCGCGGCGATCGCGCAGCCGGCCGCACCCTCGGCGATGACGTGCACGCGGTCCGCGGTCAGCGCCATCGCGCGCGCGACCTCCTCGAGGCTGACGACGATCGAGTCGGTGATGGAGTCGCGGAGCAGCGGCCACATGCTGTCGAGCACCGAGCGTCCGCCCGCGCCGTCGACGAACGACGCCTCCCACTGGTCGAACCGGCTGGCGCGGCCCGCGTGGAGCGATCGCGCCAGAGGCGCGGCGGTCACCGGCTCGGCGGCGTAGACGCGCGCCGAGGGACGCAAGGCACGCACCGCGCAGGCGACGCCCGAGAGCAGGCCGCCGCCGCCGAGCGGCGCGATGACCGCATCCACGTCGGGCAGATCCTCGACGATCTCCAGGCCAATCGTGCCATTCCCGCTGATGAAGCGATCATCGTCGAAGGGATGGACGAAGTGACCCTGCATTTTCTCGGAGCTGTGGGTCTCGACCGTGCGCCAGCAGTCGTCGTAGGACGTCTGCACGATGCGGGCGCCGAGCCGTTCGATCGCGCGGAGCTTGGTCGCGGGAGCGGTGTCCATCACCAGCACGCTCGCCGCGGCGCCGACCTTGCGCGCCGCGAGCGCGACGCCCTGCGCGGCGTTGCCGGCGCTGACGGTCCAGACCCCCTGCGCCCGCTGGTCGGCGGTGAGCTGCCGCACGGCGTTGTAGGCGCCGCGGATCTTGAACGATCCGATCGGCTGCAGCGTTTCGAGCTTGAGGAAGATCTCGAGCGGCGATCCAACCTGCGCGGCGGCGTCAGTGGCCTTTGACCCAAGGTCGAGCCGGATGAGCGGCGTGCGCACTGCCGCTTCATAGACAATCGCTGCGGCGTCGCGGATCGTGGCCAGGGAAATATTGCGTGACGTCACCGGCGGTGTCTGCGAGAACACGAACCCTAATCGTAGTCGGGCATTCCGTGCCCGTCAATAAACCGGATTAGACTACTGCCGTGTCCGACTGAGACCTCAGCATGACCACAATCAATCGTCGTGAGTTCGTCATCAGCGGCGCCACGGCAAGCCTTGCCGCCGCGGCACAGGCGCAGAGCCAAAGCCCGGCCGTGATCGCACGCGGCAGCGTCCGCCCGGTCGTGATCGCCTCGGGGAACGGCCACCGCTACCGCAACGGAGGCACGCAGACGTGCGTCGAGCGCGCGTTCGCGCAGATGGCCGAAGGCAAGGACGTGCTCGACGCCCTCATCGCCGGCGTGAACATCGTCGAGCTCGACCCGCTGGACACGAGCGTCGGGTACGGCGGGCTGCCGAACGCCGAAGGCGTCGTGCAGCTCGACGCGTCGTGCATGCACGGACCGAAGAAACGGGCCGGAGCGGTCGCATGCCTCGAAGGCGTGCGGACCCCGTCCCTCGTCGCGCAGAAGGTGATGGACTACACCGATCATCACCTGCTCGTCGGGCGCGATGCGCAGCGCTTCGCGCGCGGCATGGGATTCACCATCGAAGACGATCTGAACACGGAGCGCTCGCGCAACAGCTGGCTCGAATGGAAGCGCCGCAGCGATCCGCTCCACTACCTCGATCCGATCAAGCGTGACGCCGCGCTGCGCCAGGTCGATCGCGACATGATGGCGGAAGGGCTGATCGACCCGAATCACTTCTACGGCACGATCAACTGCAACGGCGTCAACGCGAAGGCGGAGATCTGCGGCGTCACCACCACGAGCGGACTGGCCTGGAAGATTCCCGGACGCGTCGGCGATTCGCCGATCCTCGGCGCCGGCCTCTATGTGGATGGCGCGATCGGGGCGGCCGGGTCGACGGGGCGCGGCGAGGCCAACCTCTTCAGCCTCGCCTCTTTCCTGATCGTCGAAGAAATGCGCCGCGGCAAGTCCCCTAAGGATGCCGGAATGGAAGCGCTGCGCCGGATCAAGGCCTATCAGATCGAGAAGCGGCTGCTGAACGCGCGCGGCGAGCCGAACTTCAACATCAACTTCTACATCGTCAACGCGAAGGGGGATTACGCGGGGGTTGCGATGTACAACCCCGGAAAGATCGAGTTCGCCGTCTGCGATGAGAAGGGGCCGCGGCTCGAGCTCGCGGACCCGCTTCTCCCGGGCGCCCCGGAATAACGACGGTTCCGTCTGCTCTGACGCGCGCGGGCGGGCGCGTGCGTCCGCCGCCGCAGCCGTTATCGCGTGTCGGCGGTTTTCAGCGCTGCCGGCGCCGTCACCGTCAACGTGATGTTGTGCTTGGCGAGCATGCCGCTGAGGGCCTGGGCTCTCGACAGAAACGCCTGTGCCTCTTCGATCGCTTTCGGTACGTCCGTCTTGGAACGTTTGTAGGCCTCAGTCGTCTGCGCCGTCGCGGGCATGCCGCCCATCAACCCGTTCTTGGCCTGCGCGAGGCGCGACACGGGATTGTCGGCGGCGGCTCCGCGTCCCCCTCCACCGCCTCCACCGATTCCCCGGCCTCCAGCAGGGGGCGCGAATTTCGCGGTGAGCTCGATCAGCTCGTTGTCCACCGCCTCGAAGGACGTCTTCACGTCGGGAGGCAGATCGGCTCGGCCGGCGATCGTCTTCGAGACATCGGGCATCTGGCGGTTGAGCGCGGCGATCATGGTGTTGATGTCGCCGACGCGACGCTGCAGCTCGTGCAGCTCCATCGCCATGTCGAACATGCGCTTGCGTTCGACTTCGGTGAGGGACACCTCCGGATCGACTGCGACGCGCAGCGGTTTGGTATCAACCACTTTTCCGTCGACGACCAGCGACACGGTGTAAGCGCCAGGGAGGACGAACGGGCCCGGAGTTCCACCGCCGCCGCCACCGAATCCGCCAAACCCGCCGCCTCCGCCGCAGCCTGCTCCGAACGGACTCTGTTGCGGGGTTTGAGCGCCGCCGGCTCCACCTTGCCGTCCTGCGCCCTGATCGCCGCCGCCGCGTCCGGCTCCAGCCGGGGCGGGCACCGGCTGCACACGCAGATCCCAGCACGCGGACTGGATTCCGGCCTTGTTCGAGTTCGCGAGCGCCTGCCCCGATATCTCCCGGATCTGCCGGCCCGCGGCGTCGGTAATGCGCAGCGCCACGGTGCCGAGTTGTTGCTTCGCGTACCACGACAGCACCGCCGCCTGCGGCGGATTCTCGCCGTAGAACGTCTGATCGCCCCAGAACTCGTAGTTCCTGTCGCGCGTCGGGCGGCGGTACATCACCGCCGGGGCCGGCGAGAACAGCCTGGCTTCGGTCGCCGCCGCCTTCGCCGCGGCGAGCTCCTGAATCGGTGAAAGATTGTCGAGGACCCAGATGGCGCGGCCATGCGTGCCGAGGATCATCGCGTTGTCCCGCGGGTGCAGGGTGATCTCATCGATGCGGACCGTCGGCAGATTCGCCTTCAGCCGCTGCCAGCTGCGGCCGCGATCGAGCGTGACGAACAACCCGCTTTCGGTGCCGAGGTACAGCACGTCGGGATTCTTCTGATCCTCGGTGAGCGTTCTGGCGACTTCCTCCTTCAGGTTCGCCGCGATCGAACGCCAGGTCTGACCGAAGTCGTTGCTCGCGTAGATGTAGGTCGCGAAATCGTTCTGGCGATGGCCATCGAACGTCGCGTACACCCTCGATTCCTCGAACCGCGACGGCACGACCTCCGACACGAAGATGCCTTTGGGCAGTCCTGGCACCCGATCGATCACGTTCGCCCAGTCCTTGCCGCCGTCGCGGGTCACTTGCAGGTTGCCATCGTCGGTTCCCACGAAGAGCACGCCCGCGCGCTTTGGCGATTCCGCGAACGAGACAATGGCCGGCCAGGCGACGATGCCATCGTTGCGCGCGATGCGGATCTCGCTGTTCTTCACGCCCATCGTCACGATGTCGTCCCGATTCTGGCCCTTGCTGAGATCGGGGCTGATGGGGGTCCAGGACAGGCCGCGGTCGTTCGATCTGAAGACCCGGTTGGCGGATGCGAAGACCACTTTCGGATCGTGCGGCGAGAAGGCGAGCGGCGTGTCCCAGTGCCATCGCAGCGGGGATTCGCCGGCACCCGGCGACCGGGCGGATGCCGAGCGTTTCGCCGGTGACCCGATCCACACGGACGATGTTGCCGTCCTGCGATTCGGTGTAGGCGATCCGATAGTCCGTCGGATCCTGCAACACGACGAAGCCGTCTCCACCGAGCAGGGTCCACCAGTGGAACCCGGCAATGCCCGCGGCGCCGCGGACCGCGCTCGGCCCGCACCAGTTGTAGTTGTCCTGCATGCCGCCGCAGATGTTGTACGGCGTCGCCATGTCCACGCTGACGTGGTAGAAGAGGCCCACCGGCAGGTTGGGGAGGAAAATCCACTTCTGCGCGCGATCGTACGAAACCGCGAGCCCGCCGTCGTTCCCGATCAGCACGTGATCGGAGTTCGCCGGATTGATCCAGATCGCATGCACATCGTCATGCGTCGATGCCGCGACGTCGGTCGCCATCGTCTGGCCGCCATCGAGCGTCTGGTGCAGGCCGACGCCGCCGAGATAGACGATCTCGGGATCGTTCGGATCGATGCGAACCTTGCTGAAATACATGGGCCGCGGGTTCGCGTTGTTCACCTTGCGCCATGTCGCGCCCGCGTCGTCCGAGCGATAGAACCCGTTCGCGTCCGGGCTGATGACGGGGGCGACGCCGCGTCCTTGGCGCCCTCCGCCAGCCTGCTGCGGCGCGGCTGCTGGCGCAGCTTGCGGAGCGTTCTGCGCGGCTGCCTGAGGCTGGGCTTCCTGTGCGCCGGCGGCTCCTGCTCCCGGACCCTGTTCGCCGCCGCCTCCGCCTCCGCGTCCGCCACGTCCTCCGCGCCCGGCGGCGGCCGCGACCGGTCCCTCGATCAGCGCATAGAGAATGTTCGGCCGCTTCCGGTACACGTCCAGCGCGATGCGTCCGAGCGGCTGATCGAGGACGCCTCCCTTGATGCGGGTCCAGGTCTCGCCGCCATCCGTGGACTTCCAGATCCCGCTGCCGGGACCGCCGCCATTCATGCAGCATTCGGTGCGCCGCCTCTGATACGTGCTGGCGTAGAGCACCTCACTGTTCGAAGGATCCATCACCAGATCGTTGGCGCCCGTGTCCTCGTCCACCTTCACCACGTGCTTCCAGGTCTTGCCGCCGTCGGCGGTCTTGAACACGCCGCGCTCGCCACCGGGTCCCCACAGGCTGCCGGTCGCGGCCACGAAGACGATGTCGTTGTTGCGAGGATCGATGACGATTCGGTTGATATGCTTGGCGGTGCGCAGCCCCATGTTGACGTAGGTCTTGCCGCCGTTGGTCGACTTGTAGACGCCGTCGCCCCATGACGTGCTCTGGCGATTGTTCGACTCGCCGGTCCCGACCCAGACGAGATCGGGATTGCTCTGAGAGATCGTGACGTCGCCGATCGACATCACACCCTGGTCCTGGAGCTGCGCTTCGAACGTCGTCCCGTTGTTGGTGGTTTTCCAGACCCCGCCGTGCGCCGTCGCGACGTAGTAGATCGCCGGGTTCGCCTCGTAGACGGCGAGATCGGAGATCCGGCCGGACATCGAGGCTGGCCCGATCGATCGGAAGTGCAGCGCGTCGAGCGGATCCGCGTCGCGAGTTGAACCCTCGCGCGCCGCGGCCGCCGCCTGCTCGCGACCGGCTAGCAGCGATTGACCGGCCACTGCCAGGACGAAGGCGCCAAGCGCTATCAGACGAAGTCGTTTCATGGAAGAGTCTCCGGGCCCCCACGCGGGAGAGATCACGCTGGTGCGGACGGATTATAGCCACTTCTCGAGCAGCGCTCGGCTGGTCAGCCAAGCTGGAGGAGTGGAGAACGTGGTCATTTCGCCGGCGAGATAAACGAGTCGCGGATTGACGCGGATTCACGCGGATGAGACCGGTCGGGCGGCGGCCGTAGGCCGCCGCTGGAGCAGACAGGCAGATCCGGAATTGCAAGCACCGATTGAACTGCGCCGGTGCTTGTAATTCCGGATCTGCCTGCCTGCTCTGCCGCGCTGCGCGCGGCCCGACCGGGCTGCGCCGGCGCCGGCGGGCGACATCAAGTCGAAGATCCGCGTGGATCCGCGCGAATCCGCGACTCGGGATCAAGGGGAAGATCCGCGTGCATCCGCGCAAATCCGCGACTCGTGAGTCTAGGTCTTGCAATCCGCGCGTCGCCGAGAAATATCGGCGAATTGGCCGCATAATAGGCGCCTTTGCAAGATGTGTCGGTCTGCGAGGGGGATTCATGCGTGCTCAACTCCGGCGCCGGACTTTCCTGGTGTGCTGTGCCGCTCTGGTCATCGCCATTCCGGGACTTTCAATCGACCTGCTCGGGCAGGCCGGCAAGCGTCCGCTGACCTATGACGTCTTCGACGCGTGGCGATCGATTCAGGGGACGACGCTGTCGCGCGATGGTCAGTGGCTCGCGTATGCCGTCACGGCCCAGGCGATTGACGGCGAGCTCATCGTCCGCAATCTCCAGTCGGGCCAGGAGTACCGGCATCCGCGCGGGATCAGCCCGGAGTTCACGGCCGATGGCAGGTTCGTCGTGTTCTCGATCACGCCGACCAAGGCCGATGAGGAGCGCCAGCGGGAGCAGGAACGGCGATCCGGCCGCGGCCAGGGGCGCGGCGAGAACCAGGCGGAGGAAGGGCAGCGCAATCAGCCGCGGAACTCGGCCGGCATCATGAACCTGTCGTCAGGCCAGGTGTCGACAGTCGAGCGGATCGGCAGCATCAGCCTGGCCGAGGAATCGTCCGCGTGGGTCGCGCTCCATCGCGGTATGGGCCGCGCCGGTGGCGCCGGGCGGGGAGGTCGCGGAGCTGGCCGCGGCGGCGGCCCGCCTTCGCCTCCCCCCGCGACGCCTGCCGCGAACACACCAGGCGCGACGACGACCCCGCCGCCCACGACCACTCCGCCGGCCACCGGCACGGGACGCGGAGGGCAGCAGGGTCAGGCCGCGGCGGAAACAGAATCCCGGGAAGCGGCGGCCACGCCGCGCGGCAAGCGCAAGGATCCCGGCAGCGATCTGATCCTCCGCAACCTGTCGAACGGACAGGAGGTCGTGATTCCGCTGGTTTCCGACTTCGCCTGGAATCGCGACGGGTCGTGGATGGCCTACGGCGTCTCATCGCAGAAAGCGGAGGAGGACGGAGCCTTCGCGAGGCAGATGAGCGACGGCACGGTTCGCACGCTGCAGAAGGGCAAGGGCAACTACAAGAGCTTCGCATTCGACGAGGCGGGGAAGCAGATGGCGTTCCTGAGCGATCAGGCCGAATACGACAAGGAGGTCTCGCCGTATCGCCTCTATCTCTGGAAGCCGGGCGAGACCGCCGCGTCCGAGCTCGTGTCGGCAGCGACCCGCGGTCTGCCGCAGGGCATGGTCGTGAGCGATCAAACCGCTCCGCGATTCTCCGAGGACGGTGAGCGCTTGTTTCTCGGCACCGCGCCGCCTCCGCCGGCGCCGGCGCCGGACAACGCGCCTGAACTTCGCCAGGTGGATCTGTGGCACTGGAAGGATCCGCTGCTGCAGCCGATGCAGCGCGTGCGCGCGCAGCAGGAGCGAAACCGCAGTTATCGCGCGGTCGTGCACCTTGCCGACAAGCGGTTCGTCCAGCTCGGCACGCCCGACATGCCCACCGTCAATCCGGGCGAGGATCCGAGCCGAACGCTCGCCACCGACGATCTGCCGTACCGGCACGAGGTCTCGTGGGATTCGAGCTACGGCGACTCCTACCTGGTCGATCTGAAGACCGGACAGCGAAAGAAGATCGCCGAGCATTTCCGCGCCGGCTCGCCGCAATCGCTGTCGCCCGGCGGGAGGTACGTGCTGTATTTCGACGAGGGCCAGAACGACTGGTTCACCTATCGCGTCGCGGATGGCACTCGCGTCAACCTGACGGAAAAGCTCGGTCCCAACTTCTGGCGCGAGGATCACGACTCGCCGAGCCTGCCGCCTGCCTATGGCACCGCGGGCTGGACGGCTGACGATCGTTCGATCCTGCTCTACGACAAGTACGACATCTGGGAGGTCCGTCCGGACGGCAGCGGCGCGCGGATGGTGACCAGCGGCGACGGCCGCCGGCAGCAGATCGTGTTCCGCTACCGGTCGCTCGATGCGGAGCAACGCACCATTCCCGCGGATCGGCCGCTTCTGCTGTCGGCCAACGAGGACAAGTCCGAGGACAGCGGCTTCTATCGGGTCGCCCTGAACGGCACGGCGGCGCCGGAGAAGATCATCATGCTGCCGAAGGCGTTCGGGCAGATCACGAAGGCGAAGAACGCCGACCGCCTGGTGGTCACGGTCTCACGCTTCGACGAGTTTCCCGACCTGTGGGTCACCGACACCAGCTTCCGCGATCTGAAGAAGGTGTCGAATGCCAATCCGCAGCAGGGCGAGTACGTCTGGGGCAAGACCGAGCTGATCAAGTATCGCAACGCCGACGGCAAGGACCTGCGCGCCATCCTCGCCAAGCCGGACAACTTCGATCCGGCGAAGAAGTATCCGCTGATGGTCTACATCTACGAGGAGCTGTCCGAAGGGCTGCACAGCTATCGCGCGCCGGGGCCCGGCACCAGCATCAACATCACGCGCTACGTCAGCAACGGCTACGTCGTGCTGATGCCCGACATCGTCTACGACACCGGCTACCCCGGCGAGAGCGCCGAGAAGTGCGTCATTCCGGCGGTCAACGAGATTGTGTCGAAGGGCTACATCGACCCGAAACGGATCGGCATCCAGGGGCACTCGTGGGGCGGATATCAGATCACGCATCTGATCACGCGCACCAACATGTTCGCCGCCGTCCAGGCCGGCGCGTCGGTGTCGAACATGATCAGCGCGTATGGCGGGATTCGATGGGGCACGGGGATGTCGCGCGCGTTCCAGTACGAGAAGACGCAGAGCCGGATCGGCGCGCCGCCGTGGGACGCGCCGCTGCAGTTCATCGAGAACTCACCGATCTTCTGGGTCGAGAAGGTGAAGACGCCGTACCTCAGCATCCACAACGACGAAGACGATGCGGTGCCGTGGTATCAGGGGATCGAGTTCTTCAGCGCGCTCCGCCGCCTCGGCAAGGAAGCCTACATGTTCGTCTACAACGGCGAGCCGCACGGCCTGCGCAATCGCGACAACATGAAGCACTGGACGGTGCACCAGGACGAGTTCTTCGACCACTACCTCCTGGGCAAGCCAGCGCCTGAATGGATGGAGAAGGGCGTGCCGTTCCTCGAGCGCGGGAAGCGGGACGTGACGGACCTGTTCAAGCCGAAGGACGCGAAGGCGACCACCGACTCGGCGTCGCGCTGAGAAGGCTCAGCGCGCGTTGGCCACCCTGATCGCGATCATCTGCTGATCGGTTTTGTCGCCGGCTTTCGCTGCGATCTCGACCACGTATTCACCGATGTACAGCGGGGCCAGATTCAAGGTCGCGGAAAGTATCGAGCCGCCGTCTGACTGCTGGATGATGGTCGGTACTGGAAACGGCATTGGCTTGCCGTTGCGATCCAGCAGCCGCGCCTGATGCGACGAGAGCTCCGCCAGGATCGGCCAGTCGAGGCGCAGGCGCTCGGTCCGCCTGAACGCGAAGATGGCGAGCGGACGATACGCGGAGACTGCGGCCGATGCCGCGCGATAGGCGAGCGGCTTGCCGAGCAGTGGGCCTTCCGGGCGGGCAATGGCGATGGTGTCGGAGTCGCTCATCTGCTCGAGCCCGCCGCGGACCTTCACGACCGCCTGCCACGGCCCGGCATCGGTCCCCACCGGCACGCGAATCACGGTGCCGCGCGCGCCGGCATCGATCCGTCCGGCAGCGGTCGTCGCGGCGCCGGTCTTCGGCGTGAGCAGCACTTCGACGTCCGCGCCCTCTTTCCAACGGCCCGACTCGATCTCGGCGGCCGACAGTTCGGCGACGATGGCCAGGTCGGCGCCCTGCGCAATTCCGTAGGCCTGGGCTCTCGACGACGGACTGATCCGTGAGAGCGCGCTCAACGCCATCTTCTCGGGCGCCGGCGGCGCAGCAGAGGTCGCCGCCGCTGTGCGCGCATTTCTGATTGACGCCATTTCCTCTTCAGTGGGCGCCCGATATTCGCGCCGCGCCCGGATGGTCTGGCGCGTCGCCTTGAGCCGCACGGTCAGCTTGCGCGGCTGTCCGTCCCATCGCGTGTTGCTGGTGTAGTAGCCGAGTACGTAATGTGACGACAGGTCGTCGGCGACCTTGGACATGCCGGCGCGCAGATCGTTGCTCTGCAGGACGGCGACGCCGTCGGTTTCCTCGGCCAGGACGGCCAGGTTCGACGTGCCCTCGTTCATCATGCTGGACGCCATGTCGAGGCCGCCGGGCCGGACTGTGTAGAACGAGACGTTGGCGTGACGCGACTGTCGAAGCAGCTGGCGGAACCGTTGTTCGTAGTCGATGCCTCGCAGGCGTGCACGTTCCGCCTCCATCCGCATCTGATCGGGCTCGCCGCGTCCGGTGCTGCCAAGCGTGAGGCCGCCGGTCGGGCCGACGCCGACTGGCGGCGGATTGCCGCGGCCGGAGCGATCCATCGCGATGTCGCTGAACCGCGACGCCGGCGAGAACAGCGAATCCGAGAAGAAGATGATGTTCTTCCGTTCCTCGCGCAGCTCGCCGAGTATGGCGACGAGCCCCTCGAGGTCCGAGTACACCTTGTCGAGCCGTTTGAGGGCGATCAGCTGCTTGGCTTCGTTTGGAAACGCGGCCTCGAGCTCGAGCTCGTCGGGCTGCGGCGCGATCCGTCCCTGCAGTCCCCAGAACGGAAGTTTCTCGAGCTGCTCCTGAATCACCAGCGTCTGCTGGCCGAGGATCAAGTCTCTCGGCGTCTGAATGGGCGTCAGCAGTCCGAAAAGGTCCTGCGGCCCCATCATCCGATTGAGCAGCTCGGTGATCGGCACGCGCGTCCGATGCGATCCGCCGAAGTCGACATGGAACGCATCGAGATACAGGACGAACACGCGGTACTTCGGGTCGCGCGCCAGCTCGAACGCGTCGCGCTGCGAGTTGGGATCGCGGCGCTCGCTGAGCGGCGTGAACTCCGGATGATCGATGAACTCGAGGGTGTCGATGGCCTGGACTTTGCCATCTTCGAGCAGCTCGAAGTCGTTCTGCGTCAGGCCGAGGATCGGCTTGCCGTCGCGCGTCGGGTAGGCATCGACCCGGACGTAGTGCGCGCCGGTTCGAAAGGTCGGCGTCGGACGCTGAGGATCGGGCTTCTGATCCTGAGCGCCAACCGACAGCACGGTCAGGGCGAGCACGACCGTCAGCGCCGATAACACGCGTGGCATGGGGATCTCCGCAGGGCTGGCAGGGGCACTATACCTTCATTTCAAGGTTCTGGGCTCAGGGGTTCAGGGGTTCAGGGGTTCGGGACCGGGGTTCAAAGGTTCAGGGGTTCACCGGGTTGGGGGAATTCGGGGCTAGCAGGTTGGGCGCGGGGCGAGGAAGACTTCGACGAAGCGCAGCAGATCAGCGGCGTCACGGTAGGGGTAGGTGGTGCAAGCGGGGTGGGTGTTGCCGGCGATCAGGCGGGACACGCGGTCGCGGCGTTGGGCATCGTAGAGGATCAGCACCCGCTGACAGGTCTCGGCGGCGCGGCCGATCACATAGCCGACCTCGAACCCGACGCCATAGCTCGAGCCCGACGCCTCGGCGATCAGCACGTCGGCCGATTCGAGCCAGCGCAGGTCCCGTTCGAAGACCTCACGCTCGGTCAGCCGTGCCTCGGCGCCGTCCGCGTCATCGGCGAGCAGATGCCGCGTGAGCACGCGATGCCCCATCCCCTCGAGCGCGTCGGCCACGGCCCGGATCACACCCAGCGCCCCGCGATCGCCGCGCACGGTGCACGCGAGATAGATGTTCATGCTCTAGTTGATCCCGTTTTCCAGAATTAATCCTCCCGTCCTCCTTGTGAAGAAGAGACGTGGCCGAAGAACCAGGGTTTTCACAAGGAGGCCGAGGGGAGGAATTCCGTTTGGGTTTTTGCACCTTAGGACTCCTGAACGACTAACCTCCCGTCCTGCCGAATCCTCCCCGCGATTCCTCCCGCAACGTCTCCGCTTCCTCCCACCCGACCCTGGGAGCCGCAAGGAAAATGCCCTGAGCAATCCGGTCCCCGCGGCGGACCGCCACCGGAGCGTCGGTGAAGTTCATGACGGCTATCTTGATTTCGTCCGACGGCCCGCAATAGTCGGGATCGACCACGCCGACGCCGTTGGCCACCATCAGCCCGCGTTTGAGCGGCGTGCTGCTGCGGGCAAAGATGCCGAGAAACATCCCCTTCGGCACCTCCACGACCAGCCCCGTCGGCACGAGCGCAACCCCGCCCGCGTTCACGACCGTGTCTTCCGCCGCAGCCAGATCGAAGGCCGCCGCATCATCACTTTCATAGCGGGGCAGGGGCACATCCGGCCGCAAGCGCCGGATTCGTACGTTCATCATCTCTTCTCCAAACCAGCGCGCAGTGCACTCCGTGGCGTGCACCGAGCACGTGCTACGTGGCACAGAGGCCTGGGGTACGTGAGCACGTAGCACGTAGGACCATGCACGTGTGCACGTAGCACACTGCACGAAAGCACATGAGCACGCAGCACGTAGGACGTGGCACGTGCGTCACCGAAACCGATAGAGCCTCGTGCCCGGCCGTGCGCCGATAGCCAGGAGCTCGACGTCCGATCGCTGCCTGAGCAGCTCGATGGTCTTTTCCGCATCGTTGCCGTAGCGGTGCGGGTGGACGGTGAAGTGCGTCACGCCCGCGTCGCGCATGGCCTTGATCGCGTGTTCCTGCGGAAAGTACCAGAACGTCCACGCGACGCGCCGATAGGACTCGGGCGTGTAGCCGCTGTAGCCGTTCATCAGCGGCCGCCAGTGCCTCGTCGAGTTGAGGACGTACTCGGCGTTCGCGAACACCGCATTCGGCGGGTAGAACGGTGTTTCGGCGAGCACCACCGGACCGGTCTCCTGTGCCAGGACGTCGTAGACCCTCGAGATCCCCTCGAATCGCCGGTACTCGAATGGCGCGCGCAGCGCCTCGAGATTCACGAGCACGACCGCGGCAATCGCGGCCGCCGTGAGCCAGCGGCGGGGGCTCGTCTGCCGGAGCGCGGCGAGCCCCAGGCCGGCGAGGATGGCCATCGCCAGAAGAAAGAGATTGCCGAATCGGGCCGCGGCGCGTAGCCCCTGCATCGGCGGGAACACCGCGTAGAGCCACCCGTACAGCGGCGTCCGCAGTCCAAGCGACAGCACGAATCCGGCGAGCCCGATGGCGACGACCATCAGGAGCCGCGATCGGTGCGTTCCCGAGCGGATACCGTGCCACAACGCGAACGCGGACAGGATGATGGCGACCACGCCGGGGAAGAACGAATCGACGGGATTCGCGAAGAACCGGGCGCTCCAGGTGTAGAAGTGCACGCGACCCGCCGCAGCGATGTAGCCGGTCAGGCTTGCCGAATAGTCGGTCACGCTCTCGATCGAGCGGACCATGTTCTGTTCGATGGCGACGCGACGGTAGGGGATCGCGAGCGGCAGCACCAGCACGACCGTCACGACCGTCGCAATCAGGAACGCCGTCAGGACCGCGCGAGGATGGTGCCGCCACTCCGCGATCCGCGCGATCAGCGCGATCGCGATCATGACCGTGGCAAACACCACGAGGTAGCCGGAGGTGTAGGCCATGAGCACCATCGAGATCGCCAGGCCGACGGCAGTACTGACCCGTGGCTGAAGGATCAGCCGGTCGGTGAACAGCAAGGCGAGCGGCAGGCCGTAGGCGTGGATGCCCTGGATGTGGGCAATCCGCGTGAGCGTGTGGGTGTTGAATGCGAAGAGCGATCCGGCAGCCAGCGCGCCCGGACGATCCGTCGTCCAGGAATAGACCAGGGCGTAAGTGGCCAGGCCGGTCAGCGCGAAGCCGAGGAGCAGCGCCAGGTTGAACGCGAGGACGGGCGATCCACCCAGCCAGAAGACGGGGGCCGCCAGGATCGCCGGCACGATCAGCGGCTCCGAAAACGCGAGCGTGTCCTTCGCGGGATAGAAGATGTTGGCGTCGAACAGCCGCAGCGGATCGCGGGGCAGCTGGTGCACCACCCACGCCATGATCCATTCGTTCAACTGCGTGTCGCCGTTGTCGTTCCTCGACAGGACCCCGGGGTTGCTCGCCATCGGCCACGTGTGGATCACCGGGAGGAGCAGGAACACGACGACGGCGAGCCAGTGCGACCGTAATGTCCCGGCGATGGCGCGAAGGGCCGTCATCGCGCGGTGAGGCTGCGGATCAGCGTCAGCAGCATGTCGATGGCGACGGCGTTGTGACCTCCCTGCGGAATGATGACGTCCGCATACCGCTTGCTGGGCTCGACGAAGTCGAGGTGCATCGGCTTGACCGTGCTCAGGTACTGATCGATCACCGACTGTACCGTTCTGCCGCGCTCGGCGGTGTCGCGCTGGAGCCGGCGGATGAAGCGGATGTCGTCATCGGTATCCACGAACACCTTGACGTCCATGAGTGAGCGCAAGGGAGCATCGGTGAAGATCAGAATGCCCTCGACGATGACCGCGCGTCGCGGCGCCGCGGTCTGGGTCGTGCGCTTCCGTGCGTACCTCGAGAAATCGTACATCGGCACGTCCACGGTGCGGCCCGATCGCAGCGCTTCGACGTGACGGACCAGCAGATCCGTTTCGAGTGAGTCCGGGTGATCGTAATTGAGGGCCGCGCGCTCCTCCAGCCGGAGGTCGTCGCGGTCGCGATAGTACCGATCGTGCTCGAGGACGGTGACCTGCTCGTCGCCGATGCTCTCGACAATCCGCCGCACGACCGTGGTTTTTCCCGAGCCAGAGCCGCCGGCGACGCCGATGATGATCGGAGGGGACGAGGCGCCCGCGGAAATCTCAGGCGATTTCGCGGTTTTGCCTGCCTTTGACACCATTCTTCACGAGTCCTCACGGCGGCCTCAGGCGCCGCGCCGGAATCTGGAAGAGTATCAGGAAGTCAAGGAATCAGCCGCTCGGAGCCGATAAGTACCGGGACGCGGAGGGGCCGTGGAAGGATTTGTTCTGTTCGCGATCATCGTGCTCGCGGTGCCGTTCGTGCTGCCGCTCGCGCTGTGGGTGGCACTTTACCGGACCCGCACCAGGATCACGCTGCTCGAAGAGGCGCTCGAAGACCACAAGCAGACGGTGGAGCGGCTGTCGAACGTCGTGGCGCAGCAGCGCGCCGAGGGAGGCCCGGCGGCGCGGGTTCCCGCCGCGGCGCCCGCGGCCGACACGGTTCGCCAGCCCCAGGCACCACCCGTCCCGGCGTCCGCTCTGCCCGCGGCACCCGCGTCAGTGCCGCAGATCGCGCGAGACAAGGTATCGATTCCGCCCTCGCGGCCGACCCCTGCTGCTCCATCGCAGCCTTCGACTGCACCACCCGTAACAGAACCTGCGCCACCTGTTGTACCGCCGGTTCCAGCCTCGACGCCCGGGGTGCCGCCGGCTCCAGCCGCGCCGCCGCCCGTTCAGCCGCCGCAGCCTCAAGCGGTGCCGCCGCCTCAGATGCCGCCGTCGCAGACGGTGCCGCCGCGGCCCGCGGTACCGCCGGTGCCCGCAGGCGAGCGGCCTGCCGCCGCCGACCGTCCTCGGCCCGCGCAACCGGTGGAACCGGGAGCGACGCCTCCCCGGAGCCCCATTCCGCCAAGGGCGACACTTCCGCCTCCGCCGCCACCGCCGCCCCAACCCGAGGCGCCATCGTTCGACTGGGAGAGCCTGGTCGGGGTGAAGCTGTTCTCGGCGATTGCGGGCATCGCGCTCGTCTTCGCGGCGGTCCTCTTCCTCAGCTATTCCATTCAACAGGGATGGCTGCAGCCGCCCGTTCGCGTACTGATCGGCATCGCGGTCGCCGTCGGGCTGCTCGTGGTGTGCGAGATGAAGGCGGCCAGGAACTATCCGTCAACCGCCAACGCGCTCGATGGCGCGGCAATCGCGATCCTGTTCGCGACATTCTTCGCGGCCCACGCGTTGTGGGACCTGATTCCCTCGCTGGTCACGTTCGCCCTGCTCGCCGCCGTCACGGCGCTGGCCGTCCTGCTCTCGATCCGGCGTGAATCCATCTTCATCGCGGTCCTCGGGCTGCTCGGTGGCTTCGCCACGCCGGCGCTGCTCTCGACCGGCGAGAACCGTCCGATTCCACTGTTCGCCTATCTCGCGCTGCTCAACATCGGCCTGGCCTGGGTCGCGTACCGGCAGGTCTGGCCGGTGCTCACGGTCCTCACGCTCATCCTGACCACCATCTATCAGTGGGTGTGGGTGCAGAGGTACCTCAACGCGAGCGACCTCTCATTGGCGATGGGGATCTTTGCGGTCTTTCCCGTGCTGAGCGTCGGCGCGCTGCTGTTCGGCCGGCGCGGACGGGTACGTCCGCGCGGGGTCGAGGACGAGGCGTTCGAGCGGACGACCGTGATCGCCGCGGCGCTTCCGCTCGTGTTCGTCACCTATCTCGCAAGCGTGCCCGAGTACGGCGCGCGCCCGGGACTTCTGTTCGGGTTCCTCCTGTTGGTCGACGCCGGCCTGCTCGCCGTGACGCTCGCGCTGCGGAAGTCGCTGCACGGCGTCGGAGCGCTCGCCACTCTCCTCGTGTGGGCGGTGTGGCTCGGCACCTCGTACAGCCCGGAGTCGCGGCTGCTCGCGCTGGCGTTCCTGTCGGCGTTCGTGGTGCTGTATCTCTTCGCGCCGACCGTCGCGCGACGGGTGTCACGGCCGATGGACGACGCGGGGCAGCGCACGGCCTATGCGGCCCCGGCGCTGCTGTTCGTCTTCTCGGTCATCGCGGCCATCGATCCGGCCGCCGCTTCGCCGCTGCCCTTCTTCGGCCCGCTCCTGATTCTCGTCGTGCTCTGTGCGTGGCGGGCGATAGCGCTCGATCGCGGAACGATCTTCTTCATCGCGTCGTTTCTCGCCATCGCCGCGCAGGCGGTCTGGTCCGCGACGCATTTGACGATCGATCGGCTGCCGGCGGCGGTCGCCGTCTACGCGGTCTTCGGCATTCTCACCGCGGCCGCTCCGGTCGTTGCCCGCCGCATCGGCCATGCGTTGCGGCCGCAAGCCGGCGGCGCCGTCGTGCTGCTGGCGAGCCTCGGGCTCCTGCTGTTCCTCTCGACAGGACCGATTGCGCCCGTGGCGCTGTGGGCGCTCGCCCTGCTGCTGGCGATCCTGAACGCGGGCATGTTCATCGAGAGCGCCTCGGCTCGCGTCCCGCTGCTGTCGCAGGTCGGAAGCGTCCTGTCGTGGATCATCCTCGCGGTATGGTGGCTGGAGACAGCCGGCGCCGTCGGTATCCTGCCGTCGCTCGCGGTGCTCACCGGGCTGACACTGATCACGCTGGGCGGCCATGCCTGGGCGTTTCATTCCACCGGAGCCGGTACGGGACCTTCATCGGCGGACGTCGACGCCCCGTCGGGATTCGATCGAGGACTGTATCTCGGGTTGATCGGCCACCTGTTCCTGTTCTTCGTCGCGCTCAACCGCGAGTGGTCGCTGCCGCCGTGGCCGATGTTCGGGACGCTCGTCGTGATCACCCTCGCCGTGACGGTGACGTCGTGGTCGGTGCGAGCGCCGATGCTGCATGTGCTGAGCGTCGGCGCCTCCGCGCTCGTGCTCGCCGCGTGGACAGCCGCCGCCGCCGTGATGCCGTGGACGCTGACCGGACTTCTCGCGTCCGTGGTCCTGTCGGCGTATGCGTTGCTCTGGGTGTTTGCCGGTCAGAAGCAGCCGGGCAGCCGGGCGCCCGAGGCCGCGGCGGTCGCGCTCTTCGGCAGCGAGCTCACCGCCATCCTTGCTGCCGCGGCAACCGAGGCGCCGCCGTTCTTCGCGCTGCTCGTGGTGCACGTCCTGAACATCGCGCTCCTGCTGATTCTGGCCTCGAAAGCCGCCTGGCGCCTCGCCCCGGCCGGTGCGCTGGCGATCGCCTGGGCCGCGCTGCTGCAATGGCAGATCGGTCACGACCTGTCAAAGGAGTGGCCGCAGCTGCTCGTGCTGGCCGGCGCCTTCTACGCCTTGTTCACGGCATACGCGCTCATCGTCGGGCCGCGTCGCCGGGAGGATCGCGAGCCCTGGCTCGTCGCGCTGGCCGCGGCGGCGATGACCTTCTTCGCCGCGCGCGACGCCTTCGAAGGGGGTGAGCTCGAGTGGATGATCGGCGTGGTGCCGGTGCTGCAGGGGCTGGTCACCGCATTCCTCCTGCGCGCCCTGCTCAGGATCGAACGCGCCGGTGAACGCGACATGACGCGGCTCGCGCTCGTCGCCGGCGCGGCGCTGGCATTCATCACCGTGGCGATTCCGCTCCAGCTCGATCATCAATGGATCACGATTGGGTGGGCGCTCGAAGCGGCGGCGCTGGCCTGGCTCTACCAGCGGGTGCCGCATCGGGGCCTGCTCGCGGCGTGTGCCCTGCTGTTAGCCGTCGTCTTCGCCCGGCTGGCGCTGAATCCCGAAGTGTTGATGTACGAGCCGCGCGGGACGTTGCGGATCTTCAACTGGTATCTCTATACCTATCTGCTCGCCGCCGCCTCGATGCTGCTCTCCGCCTGGTTCCTCTGGAAGACGGACGATCGCCTAGCCAGCCCGCTGCCGCGCATCTCGAAGCTGCTGCCCGGCGCCGCGGTCATTTTGCTGTTCCTGCTGCTCAATATCGAGATCGCCGACTACTACGCGACGGGGCCTGAGATCACGTTCCGCTTCGGCGTGACGCTCTCACAGGATCTGACCTACACGATCGGGTGGCTGGCGTTCGGCATGCTGCTGCTCGCCGCCGGCATCTACATGGGGAACCGTCCCGCGCGCGTGACGGCCGTCACCCTGATTGCGTTCACGACGTTCAAGTGTTTTCTTTACGATCTCCGATCGCTCGAGGGGCTTTACCGGGTGGGCTCGTTCGTCGGACTCGCCGTCGCCCTCGCGCTGGTGTCGCTGGCGCTGCAGAAGTACGTGCTCGCGAAGCCGAAGGGAGCGACATGATTCGCCGTGGGCTCGCCGCGCTTCTGACGCTCGCCGCGCTGTCGGCGGTCGGCGCTCAGCAACCCCCACCGGCATTGCGCCCGTACGAGCGGGGTGTGAAGGCCTCAGCCAGCGGCCCGCAGAAGCTGCGCATCGACGTGCCGCTGCTCACCGGTGGGCAGCGCTTCGATCGGATCACGTCGGATGGCGATTTATCGCAGGCGCAGGGCGGGCTGGACGATCTGCGCCTGTTCGACGCCTCGGGACGCGAGCTCGGCTATCTGCTGATTTCGCCGCGCCGTCGGCGGACGTCCTGGAACCCAGGCGCCGTGCTGGCGATTGCGCCAACCGAAAAGACGAGCGGCTTCGAGGTCGATCTCGGTCAGACGCGAGAGGTCGATGCGCTGGCCATCGATGGTCTGCCGCCGCCGTTCCTGAAGCGCTTCGTGCTCGAAGGCAGCGGCGACCGATCGCGCTGGACGATGCTGATCAGTCAGGGCACGCTGTTCGATCTGCCTGCCGAGCGCGTGCGTCAAACCTATGCCGCGTTCGAGTCAGGTGCCTATCGCTACCTCCGGCTGACCTGGGACGACACGAACAGCGGCCGCCTGCCGCTGCCGCGAGGCGTGCGCGCGCGCGAGGCCCTGGTGGAAGCCGCCACCGAGCCGCTGCGGTCGGCCGTCACGGCGCAGAAGCAGGCCAGCGAGCCCGGACGCAGCCGCTATCGGATCCAGCTGCCCTCCGCGGGCCTGCCCATTGTCGCCCTCACGCTCGACATCGGTGCCGGCGACGTCTTCCGGACCGCCACGATCATGGAAATGCAGTTCAACGGCGCGCGCGCCGATCCCGTAGAGGTCGGGCGGGCCCGGCTGGTGCGCATGCAGCAGAGCGGCAGCGCACGAACGTCCCTGCGCATCCCGATTCAGGCGCCCCGAGGCGCGGAGCTGCAACTCGTCGTCGACGATGGCAACAATCCGCCGCTGGCGATCGACGGCGTCGGGCTCGAGTTCGCGGAGCTGCCGTGGATCTACTTCGAAGCGCCGGCCGGAACGATCACCGCGCGATACGGCAACGCCGCCGCGATTGCACCACAGTACGATCTCGAGGCCCGTCGCGCGTTCGTGAACCTCGAGTCGGTGCCCGAGGCGGCCTGGGACGAGCCGCACGCTGCTCGCCGGCGCGGAACCCCCTGCGCCACCGCCGCCAACGCTGCCCGATCGCGGCGCCGCCATCGATGTGAACGGGTTCCGGATTCGCCGCCCTCTGACGGAGGGGCCGAGCGGATTGGTCGCGCTGCAGCTGGACGCCGCGGTCCTCTCCCATAGCCGAGGGCCGGGCCAGGACTTCAGGGACGTTCGCGTGGTCGACGAGCAGGGCAATCAAGTGCCGTATCTCGTCGAGCGGCGGCCGGAGCCCTTGTCGCTCGATCTGACGCTCAAGCCGGCAACGCCTCAGATTCGATCGCTCGGTGAGGGGACGCAGGGGAACCGATCGATTTACGCGATCACGCTGCCCTATCCGAACCTGCCGAATCCGAGGCTGGTGCTCGAGACGTCCGATCGCGTGTTCCGCCGGACGCTGCAGATCGGGATCGAGCGTCCACCGGATCGGCGCCGGCGCGACACATGGTTCGACGTGCTGGCCTCGCCTGCCTGGCAGCACGCCGATCAGGCGACTGCCGCGCCGTCGCTGGAGATTCCGCTCGGGGCTGACGATCGGACCGACCTGCTGGTCATCGTCGACGAGGGTGACAATCGTCCGCTGCCGATTACGGGGGTGCGGCTGTTGCTGCCGTCCTGGCGGTTGCGATTTTTCCGGCCGGCGGGGCCGCTGAAATTGATCTACGGCAAAGACGAAGTGGCCGCCCCGGAGTACGACCTTGCGCTCCTGGCGCCGGCCGTGATGGGCAGTGAGGCCAGGGATCTGTCCGCGGAAGCCGAACAGACGGCGTCATCGACACCTCCGACCGTGCTCTCGCCGCGTCTGTTCTGGATTGGCCTGGGTATCGCCGTCGCGGTGCTGCTCGGGTTGATCGTCCGGCTCATTTCTTCCGCGACTGAGCCGCCACCTTCGCCACCTGCTCCATGACGCGCAGCAGGTTGCCACTCCAGATCCTGGCAATCTGCTGCTCCGAGTAGCCGCGTCGGACGAGCTCCTGCGTCACGTTGAAGGTCTCGCTGGCATCGTCCCATCCCGCGACGCCTCCGCCGCCGTCGAAGTCGGACGAGATGCCGACGTGGTCGATCCCGATCTTCTTCACGATGTAGTCGATGTGATCGACGAAGTCCTTGACCGTCGGCGTCGGGAGCAGGGGATATCTCGCGTCGATCTCCGCGACGCGCTTCAGCACTTCGGCCTGGCGCTCTTCGCTGAGCTGAGCCAGTGCGCCGCGGCCCCGTCCCTGCCGGCCCTGACCTGCGCCGGCCGCGCCTGGAGCGGCCGCCGCGCCGCCGCGGCCACGACGTCCGCCGCGTCCGCCGAGCGTCGTGCCTGGCGGCAAGCCGAACTCCTTCCGGAGTTCATCCAGTGCCTTCGTGCGTTCGGGCGGCGACGTGTCCTTCACGTAGTTTGCGAACGCGACGGTCTGCACCACGCCGCCGTTCTTCTTCAGCGCAAGCAGCTGCTCGTCGTCCAGGTTGCGGCTGTGATTGCACAGGGCCCGCGCCGACGAGTGAGAAGCAATGATCGGTGCCCTGGTGATTTCCAGCGCCTGCATCATCGAGGCCTTCGACGGGTGGGAGACGTCGATCATGAGGCCCACCCGGTTCATTTCCGCGATCACCTGCTTTCCCAACGGCGAGAGTCCATTCCATTTCCAGCCGGTGGCCTCGCCGGTGTTCGAATCGGACAGCTGACTGTGGCCATTGTGGGCGAGCGACATGTAACGCGCCCCTCGATCGTAGAACTCCTTGACGCGCCCGATGTCGGTGCCGATCGGGTAACCATTCTCGACGCCAATGAGCGCGACTTTCTTGCCCGCTCGGTTGATCCGCCGGACATCCGCCGCGGTGAGCGCGAGCCCGATCTTGTCGGGCGCGATCTCTTTCGTCAGCCGGTGAATCGCATCGAACATCTCGATCGCCGACTTGTAGGCGCGCTCGTACCCGGACGGCTCGAACGCGTCCGGCGTCGTGTCCGGGCTCGACTGCCCGACATAGACGATGAAGAACGCGGCGTCGAGACCGCCTGCCACCATCTTCGGCAGATCGACCTGGGTCTCGAGCCGCTGGGTGTAGTTGCGGTCCTTCCCGAAGTCGTTCACGCTGATGTCGACGTGCGTATCGAGCGCGATCACCTTGTCGTGAATCGCCCGCGCGCGCTTCTGAAGCGCGTCTTCTTTCGCGTCCTGACCACCGTCGAGACCGATCGCCGGCACGCTCCACAACGCCACCGCGAGCGCAGCGGCCAGGGACAGAATCCGTGAAGTCATAACCGAGCGTAGCACGCAGCAGGTTGGACGTCGCACGTGGCGCGCTGCCGGTGTGGTGGCCATCGGCGAAGTGTTTCACGGTCGCGAGACGCCCTCCCAGCCGAGGCTGTATCGCAGGCGCGTGGAAGCCGGTCCGTCCCTTGGTTCCCGGTCGGCCTTTGCTAAACTGGTAGCACTTCAGTTTCGGCAACTACAAGGAGTGCCGCGTGCGTCAGCCGATTGTCCGTTTCGGTCTGTGTCTGGGCCTGCCTCTGGCCGTTCTCCTGCTCCAGGTGGGGCTGTTCGCGCAGGATCGGCTGCGGTCGATGCCGGGCTACGCGCACTACAGCAAGATGGTGACGCAGCTGTCCGGAGCGGTGCAGTCGGGCAGCGTCACGGTCACGTGGAGCGCTGACGGCAAGACGTTCGACTACGTGAAGACCGGCAGGCGCTACCGCTACGACATCGCCTCCCGCCAGTCGTCCGAGGCCGGCGACGCTCCGGAGCCTGCCGGCCGCGGCGGGCGTGGTGGGCGCGGCGGCGCCGGCGCACCCGAACGGGGCCGGCAGGTACTCGTTCGCCGATTCGCCAGACAGGACGCTTCGCGCGCAGTACAACGAGTCGACGCGCAATCTCCACCTCATCGATCTGGCGACCAAAATCGACACGCCGATCACGACCGACGGCAGCCGGGACAAGCGGATCAAGAACGGCACCGCGAGCTGGGTGTACGGGGAGGAGCTCGGTCAGACCACCGCCATGTGGTGGTCGCCCGACGGCCGGAAGCTTGCTTTCTACCGGTTCGACGAGAGCGGCGTTCCCGATTATTTCCTGCAGCTCGATCAGACCAAGATTCAGAGCGCGATGGACACCGAAGCCTATCCGAAGGCCGGCGCTCCCAATCCGGTCGTGGATCTGCTCGTCTACGACGTCGCGACCAGGAAGGCGGTGAAGGTCGACCTGCGCAGCGGCAAGCCCTTCGACAACTCGGTGATCGGCCACTACGCCTACCGCGTGGCCTGGTCCCCCGATGGCAAGGAACTGCTGTTCAATCGCACCAATCGCCGTCAGAACATCCTGGAGCTCGTCGCCGCGAACCCGGATACCGGCGCCATCCGCGTGATCATCCGCGAGGACTGGTCCACGGGCTGGATCGAGAACACGCCCCTGATGGCGTTCCTCAAGGATGGCCGGCGGTTCATCTGGGAGTCCGAACGGAGCGGCTGGAAGAACCTGTACCTCTACGATCTCAACGGCACGCTGCTGCACCCGCTGACGACGCATACGAGCTTCGAGATCGCGTCGTTGATCAAGGTGGACGAACAGGCCGGGGTCGTGTTCTATACCGCCCGCGATGGCGACAATCATCTGAAGCCGCAGCTGCATCGCGTCGGCCTGGACGGGAAAGGGGACGTCAGGCTGACCGATCCGAAATACCACCACACCGTTGGCAGCTGCATGACAACGTCTAACGGCCGCGGCGGTGGCGCGGCTGGCGCGAATTGCGGCATCTCGCCCGACGGCGCGCATTTCGTCGACGTCTACCAGGCTCACAACATTCCGCCGGCCTCGCGCCTCGTCGATGCGCGATCCGGCAAGGTGATCGCGGACGTCGCCGCGAGCGACACGACACGGTATCAGGAGCTCGGCTTGAGGAAGGCCGAGCTGTTCACGTTCAAGTCCGCGGACGGCCAGACGCTGCTGCACGGATTGATTCAGTTTCCGTCGAACTTCGATCCGACGAGGAAATACCCGGTCCTCGTCCCGGTCTATGGCGGGCCCGAGGCGGGCGGCAGTACGGCGAGGGAGACGTTCGTGACACCGAACGCGCAGGCCGAGTATGGATTCCTCATCGTGAACCTGGACTCGCGCGCCGCGCCCGGAAGAGGAAAGCGAACCCTCGACGAGATCTATCTGAAGCTGGGGCAGGCCGAGATCGACGACATGGCAGCCGGCGTGCGTTCGCTGGCCAGCCGGCCGTACGTCGACCTGACCCGGGTTGGCATCTACGGTACGTCGTACGGCGGCTACGCGTCTCTGATGTCGATCCTCCGTCATCCGGACCTCTACGCGGCCGCTTCGGCATCATCCCCCGTCACCTCGTGGCAGCACTACGACTCGATTTACACCGAGCGCTACATGTGGATTCCCCAGGAGAACAAGGCGGGGTACGACGCGGGCAGCGCGATGACCTACGCGAACCAGCTCAAGGGCCGGCTGATGCTCTATTACGGCACCGCCGACAACAACGTCCATCCGTCGAACATGATGCAGCTCATCGCCGCGCTGCAGTCGGCGGGGAAGAGCTTCGACGTCCAGGTTGGTCCCGACCGCGGGCACAGCGCAATCAATTCGGAGCGGATGATGGAGTTCTTCATCGAGCATCTCGTGATGAAGCCCGCGACGGCGTCGACCTCCTCGTTCTGACCGCTCACGTCCGCCGGTTTGCATCGGGGTGTGGCGTGTCCGATCCGCGACTCGTCCGGATATTCGAACAGCTGCGCGCCTCGCGCTTCGCCGACCTCGCGGGCGCGCGCGTCTCCGCTTCGATCCCGGTCTCCGAACGGCTCCTCAACGAGCTCGTCGTGTCGGCGATCCCGCCTTCCGTGCCCGTGCGCGATGTGACGATTCAGCCGCGGCGAGGCGATCGCTTTTCGGTGCGCGCGCGGCTCGCCCGCATCGATTTCCTGCCGCCGATCACCATCACGGTCGCGATCGAACGCCAACCGGAGCTGCCCGATTCACCGCTCGTGCTTCGGCTGACGTCCTTTCCCGGGCTGATCACGATGATTGGGGCCGCGTTTCCGATTGCCTCGAAGCTGCCTCCAGGCATCAGGATGGACAAGGATCGCGTGCTCGTCGACCTGAAGACGCTGGCCGAAAGCCAGGGCTACGCCGACCTCCTGACGCTGGTTGAGAAAGTCCGTCTCACGACGGACGAAGGCAAACTGATCGTCGCGCTCGAAGCCCGGACGTAACCGTTCGCGTTCTACCACCCACTCTGCGGGAGCCCCGGCGCCACTCTCAGTGCGTTCCGGTGATAGAGCTTCCGCAGCACGTCGTCGGGCAGGTCCATTCCATACAGCTTCCAGAAGGCGTGGTAGTCGCGGTAGTAATCGAAGTACTCGTCCCTGGTTTCGAAAACGCGCCAGTAGTACGGGTACTCCGTGTGCTCGTAGGCGTCCTTGCCGAACAGCACCCGATCCTGGTACTTGATGAAGAAGTCGTGCGCCGCGCGCGGCTGCCGCCCGAACTCGTAGAGCACCGCACCCACTTCCAGCACCACGTTGGGCAGCGAGTCGAGATGCTTCGCGGCGCGGCCGAGATCGTTGCCGTGCCAGCCGAAGTGCGCGTTGATGAAGCGCGTCTTGGGATTGCGCGCGAACATCCGATCGCGTTCGGTCATGAGCTCCTCGAAGCTCGGATATTGATCCCGCGGGTACTCGCGGCCGCGGTAGATCGCCAGCTCGAGCCAGCGCTCGTTCTTGTAATCGATCGGCTCGAAGAACTGCGCCGGATCGGCCACGTGGATGATGACCGGAATGTTGTGCCTGGCGGCCGTCTGCCAGATCGGATCGATATCCGGATCGTCGATTTTCAGTCGCGTGCCATCCGTTTTTCGCGCGGTGAGCCCAAGACTCTTGAAGATCTTCAGCCCGATCGCGCCGTCCTTGAGCGCCTGTTCCAGCGCGGCCACCTCACGCGCCGCCCAGTCCGGCCCGCCGGCGCCGTTGAAATTGACGTTGGCAAACAACCGGAACCGATCCTGATACCGGCTGCCGCGGATCGTCTGGACCAGCTCCCTGAGGCTGTCGCCGCTGCCGCCGGACAGATTGACCATCACCCGGAGGTTCAGGGCGTCCATCTCCTTGATCATCTGCTCGATGTTCTGCGCCGTGATGCGAGTGTGGTTGTGAATGTCGACCACCGGGAACTTCGCGCGCGGGACGGGATGATCGACGGCCACGACCGTCGATTTCGGCCGGTAGTCTACGATGCTCGGTGGCGGCGTCTCCGGCTTGCCGCACCGGCCGGCGCGGAATTCCGTCATGCCGGGCGGGCATTCCTCTCCCGGCTTAATCTCCACCTGCTCCTTCGGGCCGCCAGGGCCGCCTCGACCGCCACGGCCGCCCTGCGGAGGCTGCGTGCCGGACGGGGCCCCCTGCGTTCCAGAGGGTGGGGTTTGTTGCGCCACGACGCCGGCGCTCACCAGGAGCGCAACGCCCGCGGCCCATGCAAGTCTTGACGTGCCCATCCAGATCCTCCACCTCGCGCGCAGCGAATACCGGAACGATTATGGATCAGCCCGGGAGGGCTGACGCTGGGGCCGTCCGTGGGGCCGGAGAGTCCATGTCCCGCTTAGCGCGCCGATGCTGTGCCGGGATCTTCACCGAGCAAGTACTGCCGGACGAACATCACGGTGGCGTAGAACAGGTAATCGGCGTTCTGCTTCTTCGCGAAGCCGTGGCCTTCGTCCTTCGCCATCAGATACCACACGGGTTTGCCGTTCTGTTTCACCCGTTCCACCATCTGATCCGCTTCGCTCAGCGGAACCCGTGGGTCGTTGCCCCCCTGGACGACGAACAGCGGGTTCGCGATCTTGTGCGCATTGTTCAGCGGGGCGGTGCGGTCGAAGAAGGCCGCGATCTTGGGATCGCGCTCGTCGCCGTATTCGGCGCGGCGGAGGTCGCGCCGGTAGCTCTCCGTGTTCTTGAGGAAGGTGTTGAAGTTGGAGATGCCGACGACATCGAGGGCGGCCCGGATGCGGCTGCTGTAGTGCGTCGACGTCGCGAGCGTCATGTAGCCGCCGTAGCTGCCGCCCATCACCATCACGCGCGACGCATCGAGCTCCGGCCGCGTCGCGATCCAGTCGAGCAGGGCGCCGATGTCCTTGACCGAGTCCTCCCGTTTCACGCCGTTGTCGAGCGAGACGAACGATTTACCGTAGCCCACCGAGCCGCGAACGTTCGGATAGATGATCGACGTGCCCAGCTCGTTCAGGTAGTAGTTGTTGCGGCCGATGAAATTGGGACGGGATTGCCCCTCGGGGCCGCCATGGATGTTGATCATGACCGGCCGCTTGCCGGTGAATCGGGCCGGGGCGGGGTAGTAGAAGCCGGTGATCTCGAGGCCGTCGAAGCTCTTCCAGCGGATCAATTCCGGCTCGGAGAGCTCGGAGGCGATCAGCCCGCCGAGCTCGCCTTCCGTCCATCGCAAGATCGTTCCGCTCGAGGCGTCGAGCGAGTACACGTCGGACGTCGAGCGGGCGCTGCTGATTGAGAACGCAAGGTCGCGGCTGTTCCGGTGCCAGGCGAGAGCGCCCATCACGCCGGCAGGAGCGCCGGCAACCGCCTTGCTGCGGCGTGCCGCGGTGTCGAACAGGTAGAGCTTCGAGATCCCGGCTTCGTTGACCGAGAACGCGATCGTCTTGCCGTCCGGCGACAGGTCGAACGCTTCCACGTCCCACTTCAACTCGGTCGTCAGCGGCGTGAACTGCCTGGTCGCGAGATCGATGTACGCCAGCCGCTGGAATTCGTTGTCCTTGTCGGTCGTGACGTATGCGCCGCGGCCGTCGGCGCTGAATTGCCCGCCGGAATACGCCACCTGCTCTTGAGGATTGCTCAGCGCGGACTTCTGGCCGGTCGCCGCGTCGACGATCCAGATCGTGCTCTTCGTCACCGACACGAATTCGATTACCAGCAGCTTCGTGTCGTCCGGGGACCAGTCGGCGACGCCCCATCCGCCTCCGGCCACCTCGAGCACGCGCTTGTCGCTCTTCGGATCGGCGGGGTTCATGATGTAGACGTCGCGATCGGCGCCATTCCGGCGCGTCGAGCTGTACGCCATTCGATCGCCCTTCCTGCTCCACTCGACGCTGCCGTTCTGGGAGCGTGCGCCGTCGGTGAGCAGCGTGACGCGGCCGTCGGCCACATCGTAGCGATACAGCTGATCGAACTCGTTGCCGCCGACATCTTTTCCGAAAACGAAGTAGCGGCCCTGCTGCGGCTCGTAGCTGGCCGCGCCGATCGGTTCGTTGAAGAACGTGACCTGCGTGCGGGCGCCGCCAGGGAGCTTGACGTGGTGAATCTGGGGCGTGTTGCCGAACCGCGTCGAAATCAGCATCTCGCGGTTGACCGGGTGCCAGTCGGCGAACGACGCGGCGCGGGATTCCGTGTAGCGGCGGACCTCTTCGGGCAGAGAGGCCGGAATCGCCGGCACACCGTCGATGACGAGGTTGTCCCCGGGCGCAATCGTCTTGTTCTGCGCGCCCGCGTTCGTGACGCCGAGTGCGACCAGGATGACTGCGGCAAGAGCGCGAGACCGACTCATGATGCACCTCTCTACGAGCGACGCTCGCAAGTCCTGAATGATACCGCCGGTTGACAGGTACCAAGGACAAGTACCAAGTACCGAAGGGGCAAGTACAACGGAACGATCGACGAAGTCTCCGTTCCGTTGAACTTGAGCCTTCCGTTGTACTTGGTACCTGTCACGGGGTGCCGACCAGTCGTTGACCTCCGTCGGCCCTGGACGTATGCTCGGCAGCAGTGCCGAATCCACGCGCCCGACGCGTGGAGCGGGGGACCCACAGACGGTGGACGATCCGCCGTTCGCGGGGGCGAATCCGGTGAGCCACCGGAGGAGGACCTTCCAACCTCCAGCCCGTCAGCTAACCTCGCAGGCGTGGTTGGAGGGACATGTCTGCTGCTCCCGCGGCGGGTCCTCATCAGGTCGATTCGAGGCCTCGCGGCACCTATCTCGCGACTCTCACGATTGGCGCGCTCGGGATCGTCTATGGCGACATCGGCACGAGCCCGCTCTACGCGCTGCGTGAGTGTTTCCACGGCTCCCACGGCATCGCCGTCACGCGCGAGAACATTCTCGGCGTGCTCTCGCTCATCTTCTGGTCGCTGACCCTCATCATCTCGATCAAATACCTGGTGTTCGTCATGCGGGCGGACAACAAGGGGGAAGGGGGGATCCTCGCGCTGATCGCCCTCGTGTCCGGGCAGGGCCAGCAGTACACGGGGACGCGGGCGGCCCTGATCGGGCTGGGACTCTTCGGCGCCGCCCTTCTGTACGGCGACGGCATGATCACCCCGGCGATCACCGTGCTGGGGGCCGTCGAGGGCCTCGAGGTCGTCACGCACCTCTTCGAGCCGTACGTGGTGCCGCTGGCGGTGCTGATCCTGCTCGGCCTGTTCCTGATTCAGTCGCACGGCACCGAACGGATCGGGTTCGTGTTCGGACCGATCATGATTATCTGGTTCGTCACGATTGCCGTCCTGGGGCTTCGTTGGATCGTTCGAGATCCCCACGTTCTCGAGTCTTTCAACCCGCTGCACGCCGCCCGCTTCTTCCAGAACAACGGCTGGCATGGGTTCGTCGTGCTCGGCTCCGTCTTTCTCGTCGTCACCGGCGGCGAGGCACTGTATGCCGACATGGGGCACTTCGGGCCGCACCCGATCCGGATTGCCTGGTTCGCTCTCGTCAAGCCCGCCCTCATCCTGAACTACCTTGGTCAGGGCGCGATGCTGATGAGCCGCCCCGAGGCCGCGGAATCCCCCTTCTATCTGCTGGCGCCGCGATGGCTGCTCTATCCGCTCGTCGCGCTCGCGACGATGGCGGCGATCATCGCGTCGCAGGCACTGATCTCAGGAGCGTTCTCGCTGACGCGCCAGGCGATTCAACTCGGCTACAGCCCGCGGCTCGGGATTCAGTACACGTCTCCGCACCAGCAGGGGCAGATCTACATGCCGCAGGTGAACTGGGTATTGATGTTGTGCACCATCGGGCTCGTGCTGGGATTTCGCTCGTCGAGCGCCCTGGCGGCCGCTTATGGCGTCGCGGTCACCTCCACGATGGTGATCACGACGCTGCTGGCATACCTGGTGGCCCGCCGATCCTGGGGTGTCAGGCGCGCGGTCGCGGGCACGCTGGCCGCGTTCTTCTTGTGTATCGAACTTGGTTTCTTCGCGGCCAACATCGTCAAGATTCCGCACGGCGGCTGGTTCCCGCTCGTGGTCGGGGCGGTTTTGTATCTGCTGTTCTCGACCTGGAAGACCGGTCGCGCGCTGCTCGCGACGCGCTTGAAGGAGCGGATGTACCCATTCGAGAAGTTCCTTGAGGACATTTCGACAACGCCGCCGCATCGCGTCTCGGGAACCGCCGTCTTCATGACCGGCAACCGGTTCGGAACGCCGCCGACGCTGCTTCACAACGTCGAACACAATCACGTCCTGCACGAGCGCGTGATCCTGTTGACCGTCGTGACCAACGACGCGCCGCACGTCCCGGAAGCGAACCGTCTCGAGGTCGAACCCGTCGGACTGGGGTTCTTCAGGTACACGCTGCACTATGGATTCATGGAGGAACCTGACGTCCCGGCCGCCCTCGCCGCTCCCGCGGATCCGGCACTCGTCATCGATCTCGAGGAGACGACGTTCTTCCTCGGTGTCGAGACACTCCTGTCGACTGAACGTGAAGGGATGATGCGGTGGCGTGAACGGCTGTTCGCGCTGATGTCGCGCAACGCCGTGCGCGCGACGACGTTCTTCAGGATTCCGCCCGAGCGCGTCGTCGAGCTCGGGATGCAGATTGAGTTGTAGAAAGCTATCGGAGAGCGCTCGCGGTCTCGGGGGTGATCGTCACGTCACGGATGGCCCCGGCCGCTCCCATTATCACCGGGTCACTGCTGTTGATCGACCAGCGGACTGCGCCCGCGTCACCGACTCGCATCGTGATCTGACGGGTGCCGCGAAGGGTGGTTTTCGTCCCTGCCGCGAGGGTCTGATAGAGCTCCCTCTTCCCATCGACTGTCGCCGCGACCCAGGCGGGCCTGTCGGTCTCGAGGACGAGGAGGACACTTGGATCCGCGGGTCGTGGCAATGTGACATCGCGGCGTCGAGCGGCGGCTCCCTGCTCTGGGACAGAGGCAGGCGCGGCGCTTGCCGGGGGGATCGATCCCGACGTGCCGACTGTCTCTCGTTCACTGGCTCGTGGCACTTCCGTCCGGCGTGCGAAGGTCAGCCCGACCGTCAGGACGAGCGCCGCGATGCCAACGTACGGCAGCCATGTGCGCCAATCACGTTCGTCGTCGAATAGCGCTCCCTTGATTACGGGGGGTGGCGCGAGAGGGGAATCCGGGACGTCTTCGAACTGGGAAAAGTACTCGCGGACGGTCTGGTCAGGGTTCAGGCCCACTTCCTTGGCGAATGAGGCGACAAATCCTCGAGCGTAAATACGCGGCGGAACGTCGGAGAGGTCGTTCCGCTCGAGGCCGTCGAGCGCCCGCGCAGGGATGCGCGTCCTGGCCGCCAGCGCGGCAATAGAAAGGCTGCGGGCTTCCCGCGCCACACGAAGTTGAGAACCTACGTCCATGGCCTGGTGCTCCTGTTGACTTCTCCTCCCCCAGAGCGGTGAGGAGAGCACCCGCGACAAGCCGTGCAGGTTCGAGGCCAAGTAAGTGGTATCGGTCTCGGGCCTATTTTTCTTTACGAGTTCCACTACATCCCGGCTCCATCCAGCACTTTGATTGGGGGATCCAGTGCGTCGAATGCCTCGGAACGAACTATAGTCGCCGGAAGTTAAGACTTCTTTTTTTAATGGTTTATATGGCTGGGCTGACTGCGGCCACTGGCCTGACCTTGGCAACCTCCTGCGGTCCGATGGCATTGGCAACGTCGACTTCTCGTTGACGAAGACGCGGTTCGCCAACGGCCAGAACATCCTGCTGAGCGTCGCCATTCCAACAAACGGACTCCGGGATCCCGGAGGGCCGGGTCACGTCGGCGAGTTCGCGAATCAGTGGCCACCGAGGGCGGCAACCACCGCATCTGGGTGGGACTGCGGTACGTGTTTTAAGACCAGCGCACAATCCGGTCGATCCACTGAGCCCGACAGGAAGGGGGCTTTTTTGTGCTCGGACGGCGCCAGGGCGCCTGGAACTAATTCGTCGATTCGGACATTACCGGGTATAGACCTGTCCTGGACGAATGGACGAGCAAGAATGGCGGCTGAATCGTGGTGACTGACGAGCAACTGATGCGCGACGTGCGAGCCGGATCGCGCGAGGCGTTCGAAGCGCTGTTCGAACGCCATCGCGGCGTCATCTGGCGGTTCTTTCGCCGCCGGATCGGAGATGCCGGCCGCGCCGAAGAGCTCGTCCACGACGTCTTCGTCGTCATCCTGCAAAACGCCGGACGATACCAGGACCGCTCGGCGTTTCGCAGCTACCTGTTCGGTATCGCCTACAGGCTGCTCCTGGCCCAGCGGCGGAAGCATGCGGCCGCGCCCCTCGTGCCGGAGCCAGACGATCTGCAAGGACGGGCGATCGATCCCGACGCGGGATTGTGGGTACGCCGCGCGCTGGCGACCCTCGAACCGGCCGCGCGCGAAGTGTTGATGCTGCGCGAGTACGACGATCTCTCGTACCAGGAGATTGCCGACCTGCTGCGCATTCCCCTGAACACGGTCCGCTCGCGGCTCTTCCGCGCCCGGATGGACATGAAGGCCGCACTGCTTGGTGGCCCCGAGAGCCACGTGAGGGTCGAACATGGCAGCCATTGAACATACACATCCGGTCCCGCCCGAAGAGTTGATGGCCTTCGCGGACGGCGAGCTTCGGCCGCCGCGAGCCCAGGCCGTCGAGGCGCACGTGGCGCAGTGCATCGACTGCCGTCAGGCAGTCGCGGAGCTGCGCGAAGTCTCGAGCGAGCTCGCGCGCTGGACGGTCGAGGATCCGCCGGTGATGCGCGCGCCTTCGGCGATCCAGCCGACGCGATCGCTGGTGCGGAGGTTCTTTGCTGTTGAGGGACGGCCGCTATGGCAGTCTGCCGCGGCGTTCGTAGTCGTGGTCGGGCTCATCGCGGTGTGGCTGGGTCAGTCGAAGGCCCCGGCGCGGAGGGAGGCGAGGGCGGGGTACGTCACGGCTCTCGAGCCAACGGTAAGCGGCGGGGCTTCGGAGCGCGGCGGTGGGGGACCTGGACGTGCGGCAGCGTCCACGGTCGCTCAATCACCGCAGGGTGATGCTCCTGCCCCGTCCTCGCAAAGCCCGGGGACCGCGATCCCCCGGCCTCCTCAGGTGGTTCGCCGCGCATCGCTGGCGCTCGTCGTGAAGGATGTCGAGGGCGCGAGGTCGGCGATCGACCGCATCGTGCATGACGTCAGCGGCTTCGTCGGCGAGATCCAGATCGCCTCAGGCCGCGGCGACATCCCGGGCGTCCGCGCCACGCTGCGTATCCCTGCAACGCGGATGGACCAGGCTCTGACCGCTCTTCGATCGCTCGGACGGGTCAGCGATGAATCGCAGAGTGGCGAAGACGTCACTGATCAGATGATCGATCTGGATGCGCGTCTCACCAACGGGCGCAACACCGAGAAGCGCCTCACCGAAGTGCTGAAGAACCGCACGGGCGATCTCGCCGACGTGCTCGCCGTCGAACGGGAAGTCGCGCGCGTCCGCGAAGAAATCGAGCAGCTCGATGCGCAGCGCAAGACGCTCGAGCAGCGCGTGAGCTTCGCGACGGTGACGTTGACCGTCACCGAAGAGCGTCAGGCACAGCTCGATCCCGGAGGAGTTCCCGTTCACAGCCAGCTGCGGAACGCGTTCGTGGAGGGGCTGCAGGCCGCGTACGAGAGCGCCCTCTCGGTCGCGATTGGGTTGCTTCACGTGTCTCCGTTCCTCCTGCTGTGGACGATCGTGCTGTGGTGGCCGGCGCGGCGGGCCTATCGGGCGTGGCGCTCAATCGGGCCGGCGTCGGCGCAGAGCTGACACGGCCTGCTATTTCGTTGTCATGCTCGCCGTCGCCAGCACCTCGGTGGCTGCTGCCGACATCGAGTCGTAGTACGACACGAACCGCTTTGTTTCGGGAGCGTCGTAGGACTTCAGGTTCTGTGCCCATCGGAAGCCGATGGGCTGGAAGTGCAGCTTCACGTCGATCGTGAAGGGCGCGCTCGCGCCCGCGGCCGGGATCGCATAGCGCACGCGGTCGCTGCCGCCGGTGAAATCAGCGTCATCGGCGGCGGCACCCACGACCGCGACATCGGCGTGGGCGGTCGCCTTCTCGAACCCTCTCGGCAGCAGCCGATTGTCTTTGACGTAGCGAGCCGCCCGCAGCAGGCCGGTCGTGACGGCTCCTGCTGTATCGGCCATGACCGACTCGTAAATCTGGACCTGCCCCTGTTCGCGAATCTCGGTGTAATGCGGCTCGTACCGCAGAGGATCGACATCGTTGTCGTTGCCGTCGATCGCCCCCGACGATCTCACGGCGCCCGAGTGGAAGATCTCGCGACCCGCGCCATCGCGAACGCTCAGCTCCAGCCATGCGCGCCGTGATGGGTATGCGCTTGGCAGCTTGTGCCCGGCCAGATTGCGCACGGCGACGTCGACTTCCAGCCGGCCGCCTGAGACGCTCACCCGATCGATGGCAATCGAGGCCGTGTCGTTCTGCAGTTGCTCCACGGTCCACCGCGTCGAGGCGTCGAGCTCCTCCGGCAGCGCGGCAACGCCCAGCTCCGATCGGTAGCGGTTGAGCATGCGCAGCATGAAGAAGTTGCCGCCACGGAACACGTGCCGGGCGACTCCGGATCGCGCCGTCCCGAGCACCGATGAGATCGCTGCGTCGCCGCGAACGACCGGCATGTGACAGGTCTGGCAGGATTGCTGTTCCTTGGGAAACGCGCTGTGCCGCCACTCGAGATAGGGGACCTGCTCCGCCAGCCGCCCTGAGGGCTGTCCGTCCGGTCCGAGCGCGGTCGTATAGAGCGTATGGCACGTCGCGCACATCTCCGATTGGCGGATGTGCGCGCCTTCCGTGGGCGCGAAGCCTGCCGCGGATCGCATGATGGTCGATCGCCCGCGATCGATCGAGAACGGTCCGAACATCGGCGCCGCCTCACCCGGGCGCGGCGCCTCCAGCACGAACCCGCCGGTGAAGCTTTCCGGAGTCCCCAGGTTCTTGCCCGAAATCTGATGACAGATCGTGCACGAGACGCCGTCGTGCGCGAGGACGTCCGCGGGAGCGGTCTGCGTGCCGATCGGCAGATGAGAGAAGACGCGTCCCTTGAGCCCGCGGGCATTGGCCTGTGCGCGAGCCATCGGCATGTGGCACACGGAACATTCGTCCTCGATCTCCTCCCGCGCGCCCGGATGATCGAGGATCTCCCGCCTGACGGCTGCCTGCCAATACGGATCGCGCGACGAGTTCGCCATGATGGAGCCGCGCCAGTCCGTGCCGATCGAGATGTCCTCGCCCGACTCGCTCTTCAGGCCGTTGTGGCAGGCGACGCAGGTGTCCGCGGTCGTGAAGGAGATGCCGGCATGCGCGGCGACGGCCGGACGGTGGTCCTGACCGCCGGGCGTGGCTTTCAGCGCGAGCGCCGCGAACCACGTCAGCGCGAAAGCAGCAGAGAGGAATCGCATGGCGTGAAGGCGACCGGTCACCATCCGCTGAAGAACCCCCCGTCGAACCAGTCCCAGAGCAGGTAGACCATGAACGTATTCCCGCGGTCCTGACGGCGATTCACCGGAACCCGGACGCCGGCATTCAGCAGGATGTGCTGCCGTGTGCTCAAGCTGACCTGGAGCTGCGGCACCACGTCCCACAGCACGGGTTCGCCGTCCGCGAGCTCACGCGAGCCGAGCAGCTCGAACATCGGCGACCAGGCACGGTGCCACTGCTTCTGGACGAACGTCTTGCCGACCGCCGCGCGCCAGAACGCCGCCTGCCGTGAATCGTCGGCGGCGATCGGGATTTCGAAGCCGCCGTGCAGGTGGACGAACGCATTGCGAGGAAGAATCTGGCCGAACGCCGCAAACGGCTCGAACATGGTGTGGCCCTCGCCAAGGCCGTCCTCTTCATCCCCGGTTGGCAGGACCACCTCGGCGCCGGCGCTCAGGATCGAACCGCGCGGAGAGCTGTCGAACAGGACGTGCTTGTATGCGCCGGCGATATCGCCGATCCCGCTGCGCCACTGACCAGTCGCCGTCTCCTTCAGGTCGAAGGGCACGATGATCTCGTATTGCCCGCGCCGGCCGACGCGGCGCTCGTACAGGAGCTCGTTGCCGATCGCATTGGCGCCATCACGACTGAAGCTCGTCGTGACCACTGCCTCGTTCTCCGGAAATGCCTTCTCGGTGACGAGCGCCCGCGGCAGATTGAGCTCTCCACGCGGCCACCCTTTCTCGGTGCACAGGCTCCGGACGTAGCCCACCACCCGCTCGATGTCCTCGGCGGACAGCGCGTCGCCGAACGCCGGCATCATCCGGTCGAAGGCGCGGACCGTCCCGCCCTGATGGACGATGGCAATCCAGTCGGCGTCGGCTTCAGGGGACGAGAAGCTGCAATCGGTGAAGTCGGGAAGGGGAGTATCGAACCCGACGGCTGAGCGGGAAGAACCTGTGCCGTCGGGTCCGTGACAGGCCGCGCAGGCTGAACGGTAAATCTCGGGGCCCGTGTTCTGCGACTTGGTCGCAACTTGCGCGTTCGAGACGGCCTGGGCGGGGGTGAAGCACGCTAAAAAGAAGGCCGTCGCGACCCACGCGCGCATGCGAGCGGCGCTAGTCTATAACAACGTAGCGCCAGAGGCGCTGCACCTCCTTGGCGTTGACGTACTTGCCGATCTCCTTCTCGAATTGTTCCTTCGTCTTCCACGGCCGGTACTCCTTGAACTCGTGGACCATCCGCTTGCCAACGCCGGGAATGGTCATGAAGTCCTCGTCGGTCGCGGTGTTGAGCCGGAGCGGGATGAACGTGAACTGCGCGAGCCCGGCGGCGCCGTCCGCGCCCACGTACTTGCCGATCTCCTTCGCGAACTGCGCGTACGACCGCCAGGGCCGGTACTCGTCGAATTCATGGACCATTCGCTTACCCGCTCCGGGCACCAGGAGGATCTCCTCCGGCGTCGCGGTGTTCAGGTTGATGTGGACGAATGCTTTGCCGTAGAACTCGTTCGCCTGCTGCTGCGACAGCTTCTGGCCGAGCAGATAGGCATTCAGCTCGGTGATGCTCGCGAACGGCCGTTTGTCGATCAGACCTTTGACGATCGCAGGCGTCATGTGTGGCATGGCGAGCAGATCCTTCTCCGCTGCCGTATTGGCATCGACGACGCCGAGTGATTTGCCGACCTGCGCCTCGGCGCCGCCGGCCACCGCACCGAGGAGAGCCGCTACGCAGACGATCACACGTATTCTCGAATTCATCACATCGCTCCCGTGGAATTCGGCTCCGGCGCACGGCGCTGCGCCATGAGCGCCGGATGCCGATATGTATAGAGAAGCCCGAGCAACCCCAATTGCACCATGGCCCCGGGCGCCAGTGCCGGCGGCGCTTTGGCGGTCACGACCTTCACGAACAACGGCCAGCCGCTGAGGCTGGGGTCCATTTCCGTCTGAAACTCCCGGTTGCCGTTGTAGTGCAGCAGGACGCCGGCACCGCCCGCCGCGACGAACATCGTCATTGTCACCCGAAGCGCGAGCACGGCGATCCACGGGGGCGATGCGGCGCTGGCGGTGCGGACGCCCAGCCAGCAGACGATGACGAGCGCGATCCCGATCAGGACCAGCGGAGGCAGCTGCCACCCGTCTTCGTAGTGCGCGATGAGCAGCAGGTCGCCGGCCGTGCCCAGCATGCCGAGCGCAAGAATCAGGAGGAGCAGCCGCCGCATGATGCGCACGCCGTTGCCGTCGGCCGACCAGGATTCGCTATTCATATCGAGTCAAGCCAACAGGATGTCACGAACGGACGCACGACAGAAACCATCTGGACCGGTGGGTGGTCAGACGCCGCCGCCTCCTCGAGCAGCGGAAGGGGGCAGTGCCGGTACGCTACGATCGACGGCCACAAGCATCCATGACGCGGACGATTGCCTGCCTGCTGGCCTTGCTCGTCTGGTGCAGCGTGCCGGCCGGCGCGCACCCGGCGCCCTTCAGCTTTCTCGACGTCCGGGTCGAGCCTGACGCCGTCGACGTGACCGTCGTCGTTCATGTGCTCGACATCGCGCACGAGCTGAAGGTCCCCGAGAGCGCGCTGCTCGACCCGTCGGTGCTCGCGCCGCACACGCGCGCGGTCGTGGACTTGATTCGCGAGCGCCTGCGGCTGGCGGTCGATCGCGCCGATCTCGTCGATGGCAGCTGGTCGGCGCCAGAGCCCGTGCCGGATCGACACGCGTTGCGTCTTCGGGTCCGGTACAAGACGGGCGGCGCCCCCGGGCTCGTTGCCGTCTCCGCTTTCCTGTTTCCCTACGACCCGGTGCATCAGACCTTCGTCAACGTCTACGAGCGCGAGTCCCTGATGCTGCAGGCGATCCTGACGAAGGACCGGCAGCAGATCGAGTACTTCGCGGGCACGCGGCAGGGCACTCTCGCGGTCGTGCGGAAGTTTCTCCCTTCGGGCGTGCATCACATTCTGATTGGACCGGACCATCTTCTCTTCCTGGTCGGTCTGCTCCTGCTCGGCGGGTCGCTGCGTCAGCTCGTGCTCGTGGTCAGCGCCTTTACGCTGGCGCACAGCGTGACGCTGTCGCTCGCGGCGCTGAACATCGTGACGCCGCCGGCGTGGATCATCGAGCCCGCGATCGCGCTGAGCATCGTGTATGTCGGCGCCGACAATCTCACCGTGCGCGGCGGCCGCGACGTGCGCGTCTGGATCGCCTTCGCGTTCGGCCTGATCCACGGATTCGGCTTCGCCAACGTGCTGCGCGAGATGGACCTGCCGCCGCGGGCGCTCGGCTGGTCGCTGTTTGCGTTCAATCTCGGCGTCGAAGTCGGTCAGCTGCTCGTGGTCGGCGCGGTCGCCTCAGTGCTCCGGGTCATCCGCGCGAAGAGCGAAGTCGCGGCGCGGCGGCTTGCGGTCGGCGGCTCGGTGGCCGTGATTCTCGCTGGCACGTTCTGGTTCATCGAACGAGTCTTTGCCTGACGGCCAGATTCGGTTCGTCCACTGAACCTGTCAACTTCCAATCTTCAACTTCCAACGACTCAGAAAATACGAGTTGCGCTCCGCGCCCGCACGAAGGCTCGGCGTCACGAAGGCCACGAAGGATCTGTGATACCTCTACAAGCGCCGGCGTCGGCCGGGTTCGGGGGACGCTCGGAATTTTCATTAACGCTGAGGTCGGGCGGGCGGGTGGCAATAGCCGGGCTCGTGTATCAGACGGTCGTTGCCCATGTCGGTCGCCGCCTTCCTACTGCTGACGCCGGCCCTGTCGTGCTGGCGGCCTCCCAGCCGGTCGGTTAATTCCCGCAAGTCCCCCTGGGACAACGTGTAAGGCCGACAGGGCGACGGACTCAGCTTGTGCCAGGTACGGTTCTCGCACCCTTACTCCTGAAGTGCCGCTGAGTGCGTCGCAACGCCCGAAGTTGCCATCAGCGGCGTGGTCATCATCGAGAGGAGCAAGGACATGAGTTCGACGGGTCTGTCACGGCGGATGTTGAAGGTTCTGGCATTGCCGATCCTGCCAATCGCGTTCGTGGCATTCGCCAGCCCGGCACTGGCGCAGACGGCAGCCCAGGAAGCGAAAACCGCGGCGAAGAACACCGGCAAAGCCATCACCGATTCGTGGATCACGATGAAGGTGCACTCGCAGTTCATTCCCGACGATGCGCTCGAGGGCAGCGACATCGACGTCGACACGAACAACGGCGTCGTCACCCTGAACGGGACCGTCGCCGGCGAGGCTGGCAAGGCGCGGGCCGTGGCGATTGCCAAGGCCACTGACGGCGTCAAGAACGTGAACGACAAGCTGCGTGTCGCCTCCGGCGGAGAGCACGACGGCGGCGGCGCGCGAGGCGGGCCGGAAGGCGGGTGAGGCGACGAAGGAAGCGACCGGCACCACGGGTCGCGCGATCACCGACGGCTGGATCAAGTCGAAGATCTACTCGCAGTACATCACCGAGGATGCGCTGGACGACAGCGACATCGACATCGACGTCAGCAAGGGCGCGGTCAGCCTGAACGGCGTCGTGAAATCGGAGGCCGGCAAGGCGCGGGCGGCCGCGATCGCGAAGGCCACCGATGGCGTGAAGGACGTGAAGAACAACCTCAAGGTCGCGAAGTAACGTTCATACCGTCTGACGTTCATATGCGGCCACGGGACCGAATCGGTCTCGTGGCCGTCGCTTTTTCAAAGGTTCAAGAGTTCAAGAGTTCAAAGCCTTTGAACCCCTGAACCTTTGAACCCCTGAACCCCTGAACCTTTGAACCCCTGAACCTCTGAATCCGAGCGAGTTGACAGCGTTCTCGATAATAACTACAGTGTGGGCAAATTTCCTGCGGGCTTCAAAACCGAGACGCCATGCCACGAACTGTCGGTGACTTCGAGCAGCTGATTCTCATGGCGCTGATCCGCCTTGGCTCCGACGCCTACGGCGTCAGCATCCGGAGTGAAATCGAGGCGCGAACCGCCCGGGCGATTTCGCCGGGAGCGCTCTATACGGCGCTCGATCGGCTGGAAACACGCGGGCTCGTTGCCTCGCGCCTCGGCGACCCAACCCCTGAGCGAGGCGGCAAACGCAAACGTCTCTACACGGTGCAGCCTGCCGGCGAGCGCGAGCTCGCCCGCGTCTACGAGTCGCTGCGCCTGATGGCCAGCGGCATGGCCACGCGCCTGCGGGCGATCAAGAGCTGAAGCAGCCCATGCCGTTCAAGCCCCCTCGCTCCGCCAACCTGCTCCTTCAGTGGGCGCTGCCCGCGGAAGACCTCGAGGTCATCGCCGGCGATCTCGAGGAGATCGCTCGGTACGGCAGTCGTGCCGCGCGCCGGCGTTGCCGCCGCGCGCCGCTGGTACTGGCGGCAGGTCCTCAGCATCGTGTTCGCGAGGCTGCGCAAGCCCGCGGCCGTCTCACCGGATCACTCGCAGAGGATGACCATGGCAGCGTTCAGACAGGACTTTACCTACGCGGCGCGGTTTCTTCGCAAACAGCCGGCATTCACCGCGATGGCCGTCGCCATGCTGGCGCTCGGCATCGGCGCGACCGTCGCGATCTTCGCGCTGGTCAACGCCGTCATTCTGAAGCCGCTGCCCTTCGAGGATCCCGATCGCCTCATGCTCGTGCACTTGCTCTCGCCAGCGCGGGAGGCCGGCGAGCCGCGTCCGATGATCTGGTCGTATCCCAAGTACCAGGTGTTTCGAGACCATCAGCGTGCGTTCGAATCGACGGCTCCGTACGCGGCCTGGAACTGGAATCTCACCGGCTCCGGTTTGCCCGAGCGCCTCGATGGCGAGATGGTGGACGCGAGCTATTTTCAGGTGCTTCGCTTGAGCGCGATCGTTGGCCGGACGTTCGCCGCAGAGGAGACGCGCACGCCCGGCTCCCCGCCGCTCGCCATCCTCGGGCACCGGATCTGGACGGAGCGGTATGGCTCGAGCACCGAAATGCTCGGACGCGCCATCGGGCTGAACGGGATCCCACACACTATCGTGGGCGTGATGCCCGCTGGCTTTCGCGGGCTGACGGGGCAGGCCGATCTCTGGGTCCCCCTCACCACGCAATCGGCCGGTGATCTGGAAGAACGATGGAATCACACTTACTACGTTGTCGCGCGGCGCAAGGCCGACATCGCGGCGGGGCAGGCCGTCGAGGACGCCAGGCTCGTTGGCGATCTCGTGCACGCGCAGATCGGGAGTCCGTCCGGGGTTCCCGGCAGCGGCGCGCCGTGGAGCGCCACAGCGGTTCCTCTGGACGACGAGCGTGTCGATCCGCTCATCCGCCGCTCGATTCTGCTGCTCCTGGGAGCCGTGGCATCGGTGCTGCTGATCGTCTGCACCAACCTGGCAAACCTGACTCTCGTCCGCGGTCTCGCGCGACAGCGTGATGTGGCCATCCGGCTGGCGCTCGGCGCGAGCCGCTCCCGCATCATTTCGCAGTTCATGACCGAGAGCGCGCTGCTCGCGGCGATGGGAGCGGTCGCGGCGATTGGCGTCGCGTACCTGCTGCTGACGGCCGGCGCCGCGCTGATGCCAGATCTTCGGGCGGTGCTGCCGCGCCTCGGCCCCGCGGGCGGATTGACCCGGGTCGGCCTGGGCAGGCTCGGCCTCGATGCCAGCACGCTGCTCTTCACCGTGATCGTGACGGCGTGCGCCGCTACGATGTTCGGCCTCGTTCCTGCCTGGCGTGCGGCCCGCCGCGATCTCACCTGCACGATCAAGGCGGGCGCGTCGGGGGCGCTGGCGCAGGGCGGCCGCGGGTTCTCCGGCCGCAACCTGCTGATCGTCGGCGAAATGGCGCTGGCGCTCGTGCTGCTGACCGCCGGCGGGCTGATGTTGAAGAGCGTCGCGCGGCTGCAGGCGACCGAGCTCGGATTCGAGCCGGACTCGCTGCTGTCGGTCAGAATCGCGCTGCCGGCGCCGCAATACAACGGTCAGCGTGCGACGCAGCTTCTCGAACATCTGGTCGGTGCGCTGGCGTCGCGTCCCGAGATCGAGTCGGTCGCCTACGGCAGCTGCGCACCTGTTCAGGCCGGCTGCAATGGGACCACGATCTCGTTTCCGGACCGGCCACCGGTGCCGGGAGGCAACCGGCCGGGTGTCGGCGTCGTGTGGGCGTCGCCCACCTACTTCGACACCCTGGGCATCCGGCTCGTTCGTGGCCGTGCGTTCAACGAGCACGATCGCTTTGGCCAGCCGAAGGTCGTGGTCATCAACGAAACCGCCGCGCGTCAGCTCTTCCCCGGCGAAGATCCCATCGGCCGGCGTGCTGCGCTCGGCCAGGGAGGATTCGGTGACGGGGCCGAGATCGTGGGGATCGTCGCGGACGTTCGATACGGATCGCCCGATCTGCCGGTCCGGCCGGACGTGTATCTACCGCTGCTGCAGTCGGTGCGCGCCTCGGGAGTGATCTTCGTTCGCAGCCGTGTCTCGGCGGCGTCAGCCGTCGGCATGGTCCGGCACGACGTCAAGACCCTCGATCCGGATTTGCCGCTGACCGACATCAGGATGATGGAGGAACGCGTCAGCGAAGCGACCTGGCGGACGCGAATGAGCGCATGGCTGCTCGTCGCGTTTGCGGCGCTCGCCCTGGTGCTCGTCGCGCTCGGGGTCTACGGCGTCGTTTCTCAGAGCGTTCAGCACCGCACGCGCGAAATCGGCGTGCGCCTCGCGATGGGCGCGGTCAGCCGCGACATTCTCCGCCTGATCATCAGTCGGGTCCTCGTGATCGCGGCGGCAGGCATCGTCCTGGGTCTGGCCCTGTCCGTGCCTGCGATGAAGCTGCTCACCACTCTGTTGTACCAGGTCAACCCAAGCGATCCCTGGGTTTCCCTGCCTCTCGCGTTCGTGCTGCTGGCGGTCGCCGTGCTCGCCGGGCTACCTCCCGGCCCGGCGGGCCACACGTCTCGATCCGCTGACGACGCTGCGCGCTGAGTGGAGCTAGAAGCAAGTACGGAACGAAGCGTGCCCAACCGGCGTCATCAGATACGGGTCGGCCACGTCCGTTAACTGAAGGAGCTTGACTTGAAAAAAGCGGCACCCAACGTGCACCGGTCGGGCGCATGCCCCCTCCCCAACGCGAGGACTTTATGGACATCATCGAGCGAGTCCTCGGGGGCGTGCAGGTGTCAACCGGCGACGATCCGCAATCCGACGCAGTGAAATCGGAGAGTTCCAGCCCGTCAGAGAGCCAGTCTTCGACCTCATCGGCGGATGAGATCGCCGGTGCTCGTGACGACGAGCCCAAGGATCCCGAGTAACGTCCGCTACCGATTCGCGGAGTCCAGTGCCACACGCGCGGTCCGCCTGTCCACTCCGAATCCTCTTCGACCTCATCGTTTCCACGCATAACTCTTCAGCTTGACGCTGCGCGGCGGGCTGCGAGACGCCTTGCCCGCGCGCTTCCTACCTCGCGCGGAACTGTCCTCCGGTTCCAACCCAAGGAGCTCATCATGGTGCCGGCTGGTCTTCCGCGGCGCTCAAAAGATGAGGTACTCTTTGACGGTAACTTCCGTCAGGAGCATCTCATGTCGCGCAGCGTGAAAGCCGTGATCGCAGTCATCGCGGTACTGGGCACGTGGCAGCTGGGTGTGGGCGCCAACGGCATACCGGTGCCGAAGACTTCAGCCGCGGCGCCGAGGACGCCGGAAGAGCGCGCCGTCGTGGAGTACAACCGCGGCCTCGACAGCCGCAACCGCGGAGCCAAAGCGGAAGCACAGGCAGCCAAGAGCTCGAAGGACTCGGATCGCGTCAAGCACGAAAAGAAAGCGCTCGAGGAGTACCGGCGCGCACTCAAGAGCTTCGAGGAAGCCGCGACGCTCAACCCGGAACTGCCGCACGCGTGGAATGGCGTGGGCTTCGCCCAGCGGAAGCTCGGCGACCCAGCGAAAGCGCTGGCCAGCTACGACCGGGCGCTCCTCCTCGCTCCGAACTTTCCCGACGCCATCGAATATCGCGGCGAAGCCTACCTGGCTCTCAATCGCATCGACGATGCGAAGCAGGCATACCTCGCGCTGTTCGCGATCGATCGGAAGCAGGCGGAGCTGCTCATGAAGGCGATGTCCGGCTGGGTGGCGCAGCGAAAGGTGACGCCGGCCGGCGCCGACCCCGCGGCGGTTTCCGAGCTCGAGAAATGGATCGGCGAGCGGTCGGCGATTGCCCAGCAGACCAGGCTGATGGGCCGGGACGCTGTCTACCGATCCTGGTAAGCACAAAGTAGGATTCCATGAGCTGGTGGGGCGGGGCGGCCTTATCGCTCGTGCTCACGGCGTCGGCTGCGTGCGGCCGCAGCCACGTCGAGCAGCAGCGCACGCCGCCGCCGGCGCTGACTGAGTCGCCAGCGCCGAAAGCACAACCAGCGGCAGCATTCCGTCAGCAGGCGACAGCCGCGCAGCCGCCCGTGCGAGCGGTCCTCGAGCGTCAGGAGTCATCGGTCGTCACGCGGAAGCCCGATCCCGCGGGGTTTCAGTGGCGGCTGCCGCGAGGTCTTCCCGTTCCCCGCGTCCCGGCCGACAACCCGATGAGCGACGCGAAGGTCGCCCTCGGGCGCAGCCTCTTCTATGATCGCCGGCTCTCGGGCAACGGCCAGTTCGCGTGCGCGTCGTGCCACCAGCAACGAAAAGCGTTCACCGACGGCCGCGCCCAGGCGATCGGGTCCACCGGGGGGCGTCACGCGCGCGGCACGATGTCGCTGACGAACGTCGCCTACAACGCATCGCTCGGCTGGGCCGACGAGTCGCTGACCACGCTCGAGACGCAGATGGCCGTGCCGCTCTTCAACGAGCATCCGATCGAGATGGGGCTGCGCGGACGTCAGGACGAAGTCGTCGCGCGCTTCGCGTCGAGCCGCGAGGACGCGGAGCGGTTTCGCGCGATATTCCCGGGCGAGCGACCGGTGACGCTCGAGAACATCGTCAAGGCGGTCGCCGCTTTTCAGCGGACGCTGATCTCGGGCGATTCACCGGTCGATCGCTATCTCTATCGCGACGATCGCGCGGCGCTGTCGGAGGAGGCGCGGCGGGGTTTGCAGTTGTATTTTTCCGACCGGCTGCGCTGCGCGTTGTGCCACGCCGGCTTCAACCTGTCGGGGCCTCTGGTCTCCGAAGGATCGCCGCCTGCCGCGCCCGTTTTTCACAACACCGGTCTGGTCGATACCGAGAGCGCGTCGACCACCGTGGACAAAGGGCTGTTCGAGAAGACGAAGAACCCCGCGGATCGCGGACGGTTCCGGGCGCCGACGCTGCGCAACATCGCGGTGACCGCTCCCTACATGCACGACGGCAGCATCGCCACGCTCGAGGATGTCATTGCCCATTACGCCGCCGGCGGCAAGCCGGGCACATCGCCAAGCCGGATGATGCGCCCGTTCACGCTCACCGCTGCCGAAGTCGCGGACCTGGTGGCATTCCTCAACAGCCTGACCGATGAGCGCTTCCTGAAGAATCCGGCGTTCTCGGATCCGGCAGCGCCTGTCGCGCGCTGAGCTGCGGTCCGTACGGCCAAAGCCGTCTGCTAAGCTACGCGGTGATGGCTTTTATCACCGACGATTTCCTGCTGCACGGCAAGACCGCCAGGCATCTGTACGAGACCTACGCGGCGCCGCAGCCCATCCTCGACTATCACTGCCACCTGCCGCCCAAGGACGTGGCGGAGAACCGGCGATTCGCGAATCTCTTCGAGATCTGGCTCGAGGGCGACCACTACAAGTGGCGGGCGATGCGCGCCAACGGGATTGCCGAGCGGTACTGCACGGGGGACGCCGATCCGTATGACAAGTTCCTCGCCTGGGCCAGGACGGTGCCCCGGTGTCTGCGCAACCCGCTCTATCACTGGACGCACCTCGAGCTGCGCCGCTACTTCGGGACCGACGATCTGCTCGACGAGACCACCGCCCGGCGTATCTGGGACCAGGCGAACGAGCAGTTGTCCGGTCCGCACCTCACCGCGCATGGCATTCTCGACAAGTTTCAGGTGCGGGCGGTCTGCACGACCGACGACCCGGCGGACCCGCTCGACTACCACGTCAGGATTCGTGATTCCGGTCTGAAGACGAAGATCTATCCCACGTTCCGCCCCGATCGCGCGCTGCTGGTGGACGATCCGGACGCCTTCAACCCGTGGGTCGAGAGGCTCGGGCGCACGGCGGATATCGATATCGCCAGCTTCAGCAGCTTCATCGATGCCCTCGGCAAGCGTCACCAGGACTTCCATGACATCGGCGGCCGGTTGTCGGATCACGGATTGCCGCACTGTCATGCCTCGCCGTGCACCGACCGCGAGGCCGCCTCGATCTTCGAGAAAGCGCGGGCAGGACGAGCCGCAGGCCCTGCGGAGCACGAGCAGTTCGCGTCCTATCTGATGCTGCTGTTCGGCCGTCTCGACGCCGCAAAGGGCTGGACCAAGCAGCTGCACCTCGGGGCCCGGCGCAACGTGAACAGCCGCATGGCGGCGAGCCTCGGGCGCGACACGGGTTACGACTCGATCGGTGACTACCCGCAGGTCGACGCGCTCGCGCGCTATCTCGATCGCCTGGAGCAGGAGCACGCCCTGCCGCAGACCATCCTCTACAACAACAATCCGGTCGACAACTACACGATGGCGACGATGGTCGGCAACTTCCAGGACGGCTCGGTGGCGGGGAAGATGCAGTTCGGCAGCGGCTGGTGGTACCTGGATCAGAAGGACGGAATCGAGTGGCAGATCGACGCGCTGTCGAACGTCGGACTGCTGGCGAACTTCGTCGGCATGCTCACCGACTCGCGGTCGTTCATGTCGTATCCGCGGCACGAATACTTCCGCCGCGTCCTCTGCAACATGCTCGGCCGCGAGATGGATCGAGGGGAACTGCCGGCCGACGAGCGCGTGGTCGGCTCGATGGTGAAGGACATTTGCTTCGAGAACGCCAGGAAGTATCTGCGACTGGCGTTCTAACAAGTTTCAAGGGCAAGTACAACGGAAGTTGCAAGGTAGCTTGATGCTGTTCCGTTGTACTTGTGCCTTGCAACTTGTTACTTGACGGAAGTCAACTCCCCCTCAGTCCACGGCTTCGCGCGTCCTGCGGTTTCCTTGCGCACGTTCGCGACGGTTGGCTCGTCGATCGCCGCGCCCTGGTGGCCCCACGAACGGCGGACGTAGGTCAGCACGCCGGCGATCTGTGCGTCGGTCAGCGCGGCGCCGAGCGGGGGCATCAAGCCGACCGGTCCTTCCTTGCCGTTGAGCAGTATGCGAATCGGGACGCCCGGCGCTCCCAGCGCGAAGTTCGATCCGATCAGCGAGGGGGCGAGTTTTTCGCGGCCCTGGCCGTCTTCCTGGTGGCAGGCCACGCAGAGGTTGGTGAAGACCGTCTTGCCCTCGTCGAAGGCCGTCTGCTCCGCGGGCGTGAGTGGCGCTGCAGCAGGCGCCGCGCCCGCAATCGCGGGTTTCCCCGGCCAGGTCAATCGCGCGAGCAGCGCCTTGGCGCGTTCGCCCGTGCTCCCTCCGGCTGCCGCGAGCGCGTTGAGGCCGGCAGGTTCCCTGGCGATCGACACTGGTGCGAGCGCGCCTCGCCCGCGGCCTGCCGCTGCGGGTCCGCCTTCCCGCTGTGCGTTGGGAAATGCTGGCGCGCCCCCGGGACCGGCGCGCCCGCCTGGCGCGCGTTGTGGTATCGCGCGGCCGCTCCGCGGCCCCCGCCACGCCGGCCGCTTCCAGGCAGGGGGGCGTTGAGCAGGGCGGCCTCGGCGCCGTCGAGCAGCGCCGTGCGCTGCCATTCCGCGCGGTCCTTCTGCGCGGCCAGGTCGAACACCTCCTGAAACGGTTCGCTCCGGGCGCTTCGGACTATCGTGGCCGCCAGGATCGTCACGGCGGCCTGGCGTTGCGGCGAGGACGTCGCATTCTCCAGCAGCCGCCGCAGCACGAGGTGCTCGCTGCCGCTGAGGCCGCTCAGGGAGGCATCGACCGTGATCGGATCGTTTCCGTGGCGTTCCAGCAGAGTGGTGAGCGCATTCAGCTTCGCGGGAGAGTCACCAGGAATGGCACCCAGGCTCGCGGCAAGCTGACTGCGGACCGCCCAGTCCTTGTCATCGAGACGTTTCAGCAACGCCTGTTGGACGGGATGGTCCGTCTGACCGAGCCATCGTTCCGAGAGCCGCACCGCTGAAGCTCGCACGTCACGCGACGCATCGTCGAGCGCGCGGATGACTGTCGACGGCTCGATCGCATCGATGCCGTCGAGTGTCCAGAGCGCGTGCAGGCGGGTCCGCCAGTCGGGCGCGGTCTCGGCGCGCTGCTTCAGCAAGGGCCGCACACCGGTCGCGCCCCGTTCGACCAGAAGCCGCTGCGCGGTGTCACGCCACCAGCCGTTCGGATGGGAAAGCGTATCGACGAGCTCTCTCGGAGACGCCTTGGACAGCGCCGGCCTGCGATCGAGTTTGGTGGTGTCGTGAACGACGCGGTAGATCCGACCGTGTCCCTGCGGCCGGTCGAGCTTTCTCGCCAGAATCTGATCGCGGAGGTACTCCGTGATGTAGCCCTTGTGCTGGATGATGCCGTGATACATGTCGACGACGTAGAGCGTGCCGTCGGGCGCCGATGACAGGTTCACGGGGCGGAACCGCTCATCGGTCGACGCCATGAATTCCGCTCGCTCGTACGCCTTCTTTCCTCGCAGCGCCGTCCCGTCGTCGGTCACGATGACGCGGCTGACGAGATTGCCCGACGGTTCGACGAGGAAGACGTTGCCCGAGAGTTCGGCCGGCAGCCGATCGCCGCGGAACACGGTCGGAGCGCCCACGGCCGTGAAGGCAGCGAGAGTCTGGTCGGGCCGCAGCACGCCGTCCTGGTAACCCCGATTCACACCCGGCGTAGGACGGATTGGCCACGTCGTGTTGAGGTCCCCGGTGTCGAGCGTCTCGTAGCTGCCGCGCGTCCGCAGCAGGTGAGGGTTCCTCGTGTAGTAGGCCGTCGGGACGGTATCCACGAACAGCGCCGCCGAGTTCGTATTGCGATAGATGCGCCCGGCGTCGTCCTGGCTGTTCCCCCACTGGCCGCGCGACAGGGTCTTCGCGACCTCGAACTTGCCGTCCTTCAGCCTGAGGTACATGTCCACTTCCGACGTGTGCATCCAGTTGTCCATGGCCCAGGTCAGGGAGTTGGCGTTGTGCTCGACGTTGGCGAGCTCCTGACCGTACTTGTCGGTGACCGGCTCCTTCGAATCCGCACGGAGATCGCCATCCTTGTCGCGCGCCAGCCAGAGGTGCGGCGGCTCGGCGATGAGAGCGCCTTGATCGAGTACCTTCAGCGCGCGCGGCAGCACGAGCTTGTCGAGAAAGACAGTCTTCTTGTCCATCTTCCCGTCGTCGTTCGTGTCTTCCAGAACGCTGACCCGGCCGCTCGGCTCGCGCTCGGTCGTCGCCGGCATGTCTTCCATGTAGCCCGGCATTTCCACGACCCACAGCCGGCCGTCGGGATCCCACTCGATCACGACCGGCTCCTGAATCATCGGCTCGCTCGCGACGAGCTCGAGCCGATACCCGGGAGGCATCACGATCGTCTTCATCGAGGCTTCGGGGGAGAGCACCGGCGATTCGGCCGGCATCGGTTGCAGGGCCGGTGGCCACTGACTGCTGGATTGAATCGAATAGCCGCCGACGGCGGCGAGGCAGACGAGCGCTGAGGTCAGAAATCTAGTCATCGGGGTTGTCGAGGTCACACCTTCGCCGGATCGGGATGCACCCACGGAGCGCGATACGGCCGCCGCAGGAGTCGATTGGCTTCCGCGTCGCCAACGACCAGTCCCTTCCCATGATCCCATGTCAGCGAGCGGCCGAGTTGCATCGAGAGGTTGGCGAGAATGCAGGAGGTTGCCGAGACATAGCCCTGCTCGATGTCCGCGACCGGCGTCTGGCGAGTATCGATACAGCTGAGGAAGTCCTTCATGTGAGCGCGAATCGCCGGGGCGACGTGACGCTCGAGATCCTTTTCCGTCTTGTCTTCGGGATACTGCTCGTATTCGTAAGTGACGTCTTCGTGAATCGGCTCGACGCCTTTCCCCGACGGGATGAAGTCGTAGCTCATCACGCTGGCCTTCAGCGTCCCCTTGTCGCCGTAGAACGTGGCGCCCCACGGGTATTTCGGGTCCGGCGGATCGCCGTACGAGCGATGCGTCCAGACGACCTTCAGATTGGGATAGTCGAACGTGGCGGTCTGCGTATCGGTAATGTTCGCCTTGCTCGCTTTGTCGACGAGGATGCCGCCCGCTGAGTTGACCCGCGTCGGCATGCCCAGATCGAGCATCCACCGCACCATGTCGAGCATGTGGACGCACATATCGCCGACGATCCCGTTGCTGTACTCCATGAAGGCGCGCCAGCTTCGCGGATGCACCAGCTGGTTGTAGGGGCGCATCGGCGCCGGTCCCGTCCACATTTCGTAGTCGAGATTGGCCGGGGGCTGCGTGTCCGGCGGGTTCGTCGTCGCCCGCATCCGGTAGTAGCAATAGATCTCCACGAGCCCGATGGTCCCCAACCGTCCTTCACGGATCACCCGGTCCCGCGCGCGGATCAGGTGCGGCGTGCTGCGCCGCTGCATCCCGACCTGGACGACGCGTTTGTACTTGCGCGCGGCGGCCAGCATCGCCTGGCCTTCGACGACGTCGACGCTGATCGGCTTCTGCACCCAGACGTCGAGGCCCGACCGCACCGCCTCGATCATCGGCAGCGCGTGCCAGTGATCGGGGGTGACGATGAGGACGATGTCGAGGTCCTTCTCCTTGAGCATCGCGCGATAGTCGGTGAACGTGCGCGGCTTCTTCTTCGAGACCTGGCGTGCGGCAACCTGCTCGGCGGCGTCCGCGAGCATGCTCCGATCGACGTCGCAGAGCGACACCACGTCGACCGGCGCGACCTGGATCAGCCGGAGGAGGTCGGTCTTGCCGTACCACCCGCAGCCGATGAGCCCCACCCGCCTGGTTTTGTCCGCCAGCTGCTCAGCGTACGGCCGGGCGCCCGAGAGGGCGACCAGCGCGGCACTCTGCTTGATGAACTCACGGCGATCCATGCTTCGACTCCATCGTCAAACGCGAGATCGAATTTTATGCCAAGAGGGACAGGCAACGGGGACAGGCAACGGGGACAGGCAACGGGGACAGGCAGGCGAGAGACTGGAACAAGTTGCCAGTTGCAAGGCACAAGGAACAACGGGTCAGCCGATGGTCACGGTGAGCGGTACCGTGACCGTCAGATTGCGTCCTGGAGCGACGTGCATGTTCAGGACCTCGAGCTGCAGCTCGATTCGATGTTCGCCGGGCGGCGGCGACATGAAGCCGGGATTCACAATGGTCAGCGTCTCGGCCTCGAACTGGATCGGCGGCACGAGGACCAACCAGGGGGGTGCCTGCCGAACTGCGACCCGCATCGGGATTGCCGACGTGTTCCGCACCTTCAGCACGGGCGCCGCACCGCTCTTCCGGACGAGCGCCGGGGTTTCCACGACGATGGCGCTGCTCCAGAGCCCGCGCAGATGCTCCTCGGCGCCCCACACGTCGTCGCCCTTCCAGGCTGCGGTCCGCCGCGATACGAACGCGTCGCGCACGCCATCGAGATCCGCCGTTCGTGCGAAGAGCAGCGTGATCGGGCGGTGCGAGGCGGGCGTGCGAGGGGGGATCGGGCCGTGCGCATCGCTGTTGGCGAGGATCGTCAGCTTGCGCTCGGCGATCCAGGGATAGGCCTCGTCATAGAAGTCCGGTCCGTTGACGAGCTCCATGCCGTCGACGAGTCCTTCCGCGTGCGCCCGATCCACGTTCGGGAACCACCGCGCGCGTGATACCCGGTAGCGGGGATGATTCCAGAACACGAACGCGCCTTGAGCCTTGGCTCGCCGCAGCGCCTCCATGTGATCGTTCGGGACGTTGAGCACCTTCGGATCCGTGACGAAGAGCGCGTTGAAGTGCAGGGAGCCGTCGGGCAGGACGAGCGGCGTCTTGGGCGGATCGGGCTTGGTGATTTCGACCCCCGGCACCAGGATGATGCCGAGCTGATCCGCGAGCGGCTTGGCAATCGCATGCGACCGCGCGTCATCGACCTTCACGTCAGCGGCGTGCGGGTGATACTCGACGTGTTCGGTGAGCGCGATGACGTCGAGCCCGTCGCGCCACGCCTCCTGAACGTGAACAGTCGGCCAGACGTTGCCGTCGGAGAACACCGAGTGCAGGTGGAAATCCCCCTTCAGCGTGCGAAAACCCGGGATGTCGGGGACCGGCAGCGGCTGCCGTGCAGGCGGCTGCCCGAAGGCGATCGCGACGCCAACGAGCGTCAGGACGAGCGCTGCCAGAAATCGTCGGTGCTCGAGCAGTTTGTCTGGTGCCATCCGTCGAAGTCCGCGCCTACTGCTGCATCACCCAGGCTTCGCTGAAGTGGGCATGCTTGATCGACTTGCGTGGCAGCCGCTTCTCGGCGTCGGGCGTGACCGACCCGGGCGGCGCGAAGTAGCTGTAGGTCGCGTGGAGCGTACCGTCGGCGGCCTGGATGATCGAAGGATAGTGGTACTGGCCACGTTGCGCCTCGACGGACGGATCGGCGTCCCGCTCGAGATAACGCGTCCAGCGCCACGTCTGCCCCTCGTCCTCGGAGAGCGACACCGCGAGCCGGTGACGGTCGCGTTCGAGGTCGTTGTAGATCAGGAGCCAGCGGCCGCTCGCGAGCACGATCACTTCTGCCCCGGCTCCCGGGTTGGGAAGATCCGAATCCTCGACGGGGCTCCACGTCTCGCCACGATCGGTCGAACGGCTGATCATCAGGCGCTTCGGCGCCGGACCGTTGTCGCGCATATAGGCCACGAGTGTGCCGTCCTTTTTCCGGGCGAGCGTCGGTTGAATGTTCCCACGTCCGATCAGCGGCGTGCTGGTCTTCCAGGTCGCACCCCAGTCGTCGGTGATCGCCATCAGCGAGAAACTGAAACCGTCGGAATAAAGTGGAACGATCAACCGTTTGCCGTCGAGCACGTATGGGTGCGCGCGGGTCATCCACCCGAGGCGACGGGTGAGCTTGTCGGCGGCGTCCTTCTTTCGCCGCTCCAGGTAAGCGGACAGCTGAGCGTTTTTCTTCACCTCCTCCGACGCGAGCAGGCGGTCAGAGTCCGCCGCGACCGCTCGCGCGAAGCCATCGTCCGGTGTCACGTGGAGGACCTCGCTCGTGTCCCAGCGCGGCGGACCGTCTCCGCTGTAGTCAGACGCGACCTTGTATTTCATCAGGGCGGTGTGCCATTCGTTGGCCAGGATTGTCGGCCACATGAGCCACAGGCGGCGGCGCGGGTCCAAAAACATTGTCGCGTTCGTGTCGGGATAGCCCGGCGCATCAGCCATCAGGAAGGGAGCGCTCCAGCGGCTCGAGCCCTTCTTCAACCGCGCGCCGCGCACGACGACGTCGTCAGCCGTCCGTTCGCCGGAGCCGTGGAACCAGCAGGTCAGCAGGTCGCCGTTCGGCAGTTCCACCACCATCGACGCGTGGTTGTGCCAGTGTTCGAGCGGGAAGATGAACTCGGAGGTGAGAAATGTGCGCTCCTGTTGCGCTCGAACCACAGGCGCCTGCCGCGCCGAAAAGAGTGCGAGCGCCGCCGATCCGAGGACGAGAATCGCTGAACGCATGGGTCTCCTGTTCGCCTGGCCTATACTAGGCCGCCGCGGCCCCGTTCGAGCGGCATTTTGTTGGCCGCTGCCACCCGCATCCGAGGTTGCCATGACTGCTCACTCCATGGGCCTGTACGCTCATTGCATTCCTGATCGCGCAGGGGTTCGTCGCAGCGGCGCCCGCTGAAGCGCAGCCGGCCGCACAGGCGTCCCGACGGCCGAACATCCTGTGGATCTCCAACGAGGACATGAGCCCGCGGCTTGGCGCCTACGGCGACCGGCTTGCCCGCACGCCGACCCTGGACAGGCTCGCTAAAGAATCGATCCGGTTCACTCATGCGTTTACGACGGCGCCGGTCTGTGCCCCGAGCCGGGCGGCCATCATCACCGGCATGTACCAGAACGCGATCGGCGCGCAGCATATGCGCACCACCGAGGATCGGGCCCCCGAGCTGCCGGGACCGTATCTGGCAGTGCCGCCGTTCTACGTGAAGGCCTTCCCCGAGTACCCTGCGCGCCGCGGGGTACTACACCACCAATCGCGCCAAGACGGACTACCAGTTCGGCGTGCCCTTCACGATCTGGGACGAGATCGGCGCCAACGCTCACTGGCGCGGCCGCCGCGACAAGACGCAGCCGTTCTTCTCGGTGTTCAACATCGAGCTGACCCACGAGAGCCAGATCTTTCCGACCAGTCCCGCGCGCAAGGGCAAGCCGCTCGTGACCGATCCGAAGGAGGTCCCGGTTCCGCCGTACTATCCCGACACGCCTGCCGTGCGTGAGGAGCTGGCCCGTGTCTACGACAACATCGCGGACATGGACGCGCGCGTGGGCGAGCTGCTCAAGCAGCTCGAAGAGGACGGGCTGGCCGAGGACACGATCGTCTTCTACTGGAGCGACCACGGCGACGGCATGCCGCGGTCGAAGCGATCGCTCTACGACTCGGGCCTTCGCGTGCCGCTGATGATTCGATGGCCGAAGAGTCTCGCTCCCGCCTTCAAGCCCGGTACGGTCAACGATCAGCTCGTCAGCTTCATCGACCTCGCGCCGACGGTGCTGGCGGCGGCCGGCGTCGACATTCCCGCGCACCTTCAGGGCCGGGTGCTCGTGGGGCCAAAGGCGGGCGCCGAGCCCGGGTTCATCTTCGCGGCGCGGGACCGCATGGACCTCGAGTACGACATGATGCGCGCCGCGCGCGACAAGCAGTTCCTGTACATCCGCAACTTTCATCCTGAGCTGCCGTACGTCGGATTCATCCCGTACCGGAATCAAAGCGACATCATGCAGGAGTTGCTCAGGCTTCAAGCGGAAGGGAAGCTGACCGGACCACCCTCGCTCTGGATGAAGACCAGCCGCCCTGCCGAAGAGCTCTACGACACGGTCGCGGATCCACATCAGATCAACAACCTCGCCGGGGCGCCGGCGCACCGGGCCACGCTGGAGCGCCTCCGTCAGGCGGTCGCGGGCTGGATGACGAGGATCGCCGATCAGGGACTGATCAACGAACCCGAAATGATCCAGCGCATGTGGCCTGGGGGCGCGCAGCCGGAAACGGCGGCACCGTACATCCTTCCGCGCCGAACCACCGACGTGAAGCGCGACGCATCGCTGACGGTGAAAGGTCCGACGGAAGTCATCATTTACGTCCCGACGCAGGGGGCGTCGATCGGCTACACGACCGATGAGGGCCCGACGCCGACATGGCGGCTCTATACCGGACCGATTGCCGTCAAGGCGCCGATGACGATTCGCGCGAAGGCCATCCGCTACGGCTACAAGGAGAGCGCCGAGACCAGGCTGGCCGTCAGCGGCGAGGGAACGGCGGTATCGCGGTAGGGTCTGGCGGTGCGGACCGGCAGCCGCTCGTCGACGTTCAGTCGAGCGGCCGATCCGGCGCCGGCGCCGAGGCGTGGAAATCGCTGTAGAAGCGGTTCACGTGCTCGTCCAGCAGCTGCGAGATCCGCTCCGGGTTCGGCGACGCCACGATCAATCCCACGTGATGCCGTTTGCGGATTCGCTGCACGATCTCGGGCGCCGTGTAGGCGCTCGTGTCCGGCTCTTCCTGCCGGGCGAGCGACAGCACGATGCCGGCGTGATTCGACGCCCGGCTGGTGACTTCGTAACGTCCGCCTTCCTCGGCAATCTCCACCTTCGCCCACTCGCGCCAGAGATTCACCCCGGTCGCGGCCTCGATCACCTCGACGATGTAGGCGCCGCCAACGCGCGCGGAAGTTTCGAGGAAAGACCAGGCGGCGTCGGCGCTGCGAATGAATTCGGTGTGCGACACCCCGCGGCGCATGCCGAACGAATCCAATACCCGGGCGTTCAGCTCCCGCAGCGGCGCCACCTCGGGCTCGGTCTCGCCGAGCGTGCGGGTCACGAAGATGCCTCCTTCGTGGGCGACGCGCATCGGCGGCGTCGCGTACCGGCTGACCATCGCGAACAGCGGCCGGCGATCGAACACGATGGAATCCACATGGTAGACGTCACCCGGGACGAACTGCTCGAGCAGGTAGTCGGCGCGGCCGTCGCCGAGATCGCCGATCGTGCGCCAGAGATCGTCCGATGAGTGGATCTTCTTGATGCCGATCGCCGCCGCCTGCGATCGCGGCTTCAGCACCCACGGCGGCGCGACCCGCGCCGCCCACTCGCCGATCGCCCGATCGTTGAGCACGTGAATGAAATCGGGGCAGGGAATGCCGGCGCTTCGTGCCCGCGTGCGCATCGACAGCTTGTCCCGGAATGCGTGAGCCGTCGTTTCACCCATCCCCGGCAGCCTCAGGTATTCGCGCAGCATCGCCGCGAGCTCGACGTCGAAATCGTCGAGCGCGACGATGCGATCGATCGTTTCGGTGCGGGCGACATGAGCGATCCCCTTGCGGATGTCCTCGGCCGGCATGTCGCGGGTGATGTAGTAGAACTCGTCGATTGCGTCGCGCGGCCAGTCGGCGTCGCGCAGCTTTTCGTCGGTCAGGAGGAGGACCCGGCAGCCCTGACGCGCGCACTCGCGAAGGAAGTCGTCGCCTTTGCGGTAGGTCGCGATGCAGAAGATCGTCAGGGGCACAGAGGGTGATTAGACCCGAACGATGACATCGCATCAACTCCGAAAACCGCGACTGAGCTTCACGCGCGCCTGAGGTCATTCCGCGCTGTCGACGCGGAGCACATCGGCAATGTCGAGCCGGGCGATATGGCGCGTTGCTGACCAGACCGCGCACGTCGCGGTGAGGGCGAGCAGAGCGACGCTGAGCGCGACCGTGTCAGCGCTGCTGAGAGCGCCGTGCACGAGGCTCTCCAGATACCGCCCGAACAGCGACGTCAGCAGGGTGCCGGCAACGGCGCCGGCCGCGATGATGGTGAACGTCTGCCGCAGGACCGCGCCGCGCAACCGGCCGGGCGTCGTGCCGAGGGCGAGCCGAATCCCCATCTCGCGCGTTCGCTGCTGCACTCCGTACCAGACGATGCCGTACAACCCGATGACCGCGAGGAGCAGGGCCAGCCCGCCGAAGAAGATGAGCGTCGTGGTGTAGAACCTCGGGCGCGCCAGCACGGCGTCCAGCCGTTCGTCCATCGTTCGGATGTTGAAGACGGGGACCTTGGGGTCGACGGCCTGCACTGCCTCACGAATGACACCGAGCCGATCGCGGGCAGAGCCTGCAACAGCGGCGACGATGGTCAGCTCGTCTGGTGTGCGGCTCAGCAGGTATGCGGTTGGTTGTGGACTGTAGGCGGGCCCGTACGGTCGCAGACCTTTGGTGACACCGACAATGCGGATCGACGGCCAGCGTTCCGCCGTGAGATATCGACCGACCGCGCTTGCCGGATCGGCGAACTGCCTGGCGAGCTCTTCACTGACGACGGCGATCGGTTCGCTGCGGCCGAGATCGTCGTCGGTGAATTCGCGCCCCGCGATCACGGCGCACCCGATGGTCTTGCAGAAGTCCGGCGCGATTCGGGTCACATGCGTCAGGGTTGACTTCGGCCCCGAGTGGTCCAATTGAAACGCAAAACCGGAAAAGCTTTCCACGTGCAGGGGCAGCGCCTCGGTTGCGCTCACGGCAGTCACGCCGGGCACCTCACGCACCCGCCGCATCACATCCTGGTAGTACGCCCGTCTGGCCTCGCCTTCATAACCTGCGCCGGTCACCGCTACGGTCATCGACGCGATCGAGTGCACCTTGAATCCGTTATCGACCTCGAGCAGGGTCGCGAACGCGCGGCCCAGCGCGATCGATCCGCTCAACAGCACGATGGTGATCGCGATCTGCACGCCGATGAGGACGCTGCGAGCCCGCGAGTTCCTGGTTGGAGCCATGGACCGCGCGGCGGCGAAATCCATGCGGTTCGCGTAAAGCGCGGGACCGACGCCGAAGATCAATCCGGTGATGATCGCCAGGGCGATGGTGAAGGCGAGAACGCGCCAATCGAGAATCGTGTAGGTCTGGCTCGACAACGAAACCGGCTGCACGCTTGCCGCCAGGGCCGTCGTCCACTGCGCGACGAACAGCCCAATCGCGGTGGCGACGGACGACAACAGCACCGTTTCGGTCAGCATCTGTTGCAGCAGGCGGCCACGGCTGGCGCCGAGCGCGGCCTTGATCATCAGCTCATTCGATCGCGCGGCCGTGCGCGCGAGCAGGAGATTCGCGACATTGGCGCACGCCAGCAGCAGCAACAGCGTCACGCCGCCCATGAGAATCATCGAGGCGGTTCTGGTCTGCCGCACCAGCTGATTTCGCAACGGGATCAGCGCCGGACGATTTGCCGCATCCATGTCGCGCCGTTTGGGATCGCGCTGATAGGCCTCGATCTCGAACGCCTGGCGGGCCTGAGCCCAGGTCATCTCAGGCCTGAGCCTGCCGATGGTCATCCAGAAACCGACCGCAGTCTTCGGAATGCGACCGAAGTCGAATGTCGTGGGGGACCAGAGGTCTGTCCTGTTCGGATAGTCGAATCCGGGCGGCGCGACCCCGACGATCGTGAGCACGGCGCCGTTGACCCTGATCTGCGAGCCCAGGGCGCCCCGGTCGCCGCCATACAGTTGCTGCCAGAGGCCATGGCCGATGACGGCCAGCGCGTCGCGGCCGGCGACATCCTCGCCCGAGGCGAAGCCTCGGCCCAGCACCGGCTCGCGGCCGACGAGCGAGAAGAAGTTCCAGGAAGTCTCGGCCAGCCGCAGCCGGCGCGTCTGATGGCTGCCCTCGACATTCACTTCGTGGGCGAGATACATGGCAACGTCCGCCAGGTACGGGCTCTGCTGGCGCCACTCGTGGAATCCAGCACGAGGCGGCGAGAATGCGTGCAGCATTGCCAGCCGGTCAGGTTCCCTGAAGGGCAGCGCGCGCAAAAGCAGCGCATTCAGCACGCTGAAGACGCCGGTGTTCGCGCCGATCGCGATGGCGAGCACCGCGATCGCGAACGCCGTGTGCAGCGGCCGCCGCCGCCAGATGCGCAGCGCGTGGCGAGCGTCCTGCGCGATCTCCCGTGTCAGTTGACCCGGCGCCGTGCGCGCGATGTCGAGGATCGCCTGCGCCCATAAGCGGATCCGATCCCGTGCGCCCTCGGCCTCACGGTAGTCGTCCTTGAACTGCTGCTGGAGCGGGACGCCGTAGTCTTCCCGGAATCGCGCGGGGTAGATCTTCAAGAGCAGCCGGTAGAGCTTCAGGGCAATGCGCATGACGATCTCAGGCGAGCTCGCGGGTGCCGAATCGCGCCGATGCCAGCTGCACGAGGTCACGCATCCGGGCGGCTTCGGCCTGCGCCGCTTTACGTCCGAACGGCGTCACCTTGTAATACCGCCGCCGCTCGTCGTCCAGATGCGGGTCCGGCCGGTCGTCCGACTCTTCGATGAGTCCCTGCGCGAGCATCTTGCTGATCGAGCCGTAAAGCGCGCCGGCGCCGAGCTTGAGCTTGCCGTCGGTGCGGCGGGCGATTTCGCGTTTCAGCGCGTAGCCGTGGCGTTCTCCTTCAGCCAGGCACAACAGAATGTGAAACACGGGCGCCGGCAGCGGCAGGAGGTCTTCGGGGACGAGACGATTCTTGTTTGACATACTGGTACTAAATTTGACTGAGTATGTCATGCGTTCGTAGGTGTCAAGCGTGGCCTGACGGGGAGGCGCCAGGCGCTCGGTGGATGTGAGAAATCGGCCGGCCAGTCTGGCCAGTTGACGAAACGCGGCTGCCCCTATACAACGTCGCGCATGTCTCCAGTTCTCCGCATTCCCGCCGTCACCCAGATGGGTGTTCTACCAGAAGCAGTTCTTCAGCGGCGCCGATCACCCGCTGTCGACTCCCGACCGGCTGATGCGCTACGACCTCGAGATCTCCGGGTTCCCCTCGAGCCACGCCGGCCATCTGGTTCTTCTCGGCCTCAAGGATCAGGACTATCCGGGGTCCAAGCGTCTGGATGGCATTAACCGATCCGCGCTGTCACGGCGAAGCGCGGAATGGTGCCTGAACGCCGTCAATCAGTGCTGGACGCAGAAGGCCGCGCGGTTCCGGGCGACCGAGCTCGAGGCGGCGCGGCAGGCCTACGACCACGCGCGGCAGATCTACCGGCAGCGGGCGGCCGAAGCCGCGAAGTAGGAGGGCCCCAACAGCTGACGATCCCGCAAGCGCGCCGCACGAAGACACGACGGCACGGCGGCAGGACGGCAGATGTTTCAAGGATCCTCGTGCCTTCGTGATTCCTTCGTGCTGCGCGAAGCGCGTTTCGGTTTTTCGAGTTTTTTCGAGTAGGAAGAAATAAGCGAGGGTCGTGCGTTCTATTTCCGGCGCCGGTCGGCCGCGAGCCCGAGCTCGACGCGCAGGCGCAAATCACTGTAGACGCGGCGGCGTCGTTCGCGGGGGCCCCTGATGTCGAACTTCACAGGGGGGAGCTTCGGCTCGACTGTTTCGACAACGGGGTCGGCCCACCCTTCCACGATCATGACGGTCGCGAGCGACGCCGGAACGGCATAGACGGCGCCGACCTCGAATTGCGACAGCGAGATGCCGTCAATAGAGGCTTGAGTCGGCGGGTTGGTTATTCGTACCCGCACGTGCGCCCAACAATCTCAACCGGTCGCGATGTCTGCATCGGTGGATTGCGTCGCGCCCCTCCGGGAGCGTGACGCGACTCAGGTAAACGGAACCCTGCGATCATGCAAAGAGGGGACCGCGCCACGAGCTGAACGATCGCAGTCGGGCACGCATTCGTCGACGCCACGGCCGGGCTTGATGTCGTCGATCGTGTAAGTTTGGCGACTTGCAACGCGACAGAAATCGTCAGTGATCGTCGAGGCCAGATGAGTCGGAAGCTGCTGGCTGCGCCAGAGTTGCGCCGTTCAGTCGCAACGGCGCGAGGGGTGCACTATCGCCCGCAGCAACCTGGCGGTTGCGACGGGAGCTCACGATGTACCGACCCCCACGCGTTCTGATCGTCGATGACGACCGTGACAACCGCGAGGCCTACGCGGAGTATCTGCGTTTCCGCGGATTCGAGATCGACGAAGCGGACACGGGGGCGAAGGCCGTCGAGCAGGCACTTCGATTGAATCCCGATCTGGTGCTGCTCGACATGCGCCTGCCGGACATCGACGGCGCGGAAGTCAGCCGGCGGCTCCACACCCACGCCCATCGCCCGCGCATCATCGCCCTTTCAGCGTGCGTCTTCAGCGAAGACGTGGAGGCCGCACTCGCGAGCGGCTGCGACCACTTTCTCGCCAAGCCCTGTCTTCCGGAAACGCTGGAAGCGGAACTGCTAAGAATCCTGCACGCTGATCGCGCTCTCCTAGTCGGTCACGCTGCTCTAATCCACCGTAAGAGTTCCCCGACCGTGGGCCGCTTGCCGGTGCTGAGGATGCCCACGCGATAGATCTTGCCGGCCAGCCACGCGACCAGGCCGATGCCGGCCAGCAGCAGCACCAGTGACATCGCGATCTCGGTGCCGGGGACCTGGACCGACGCCATCCGCATCGGCATCGCGATCGGTGTCGTGAACGGCACCAGCGCCAGGATCGTCGCGGTCGCGCCGAACGGCGCGTTCAGGATCGACTCCATGAACAGCAGCGGCGCGATCAACGGAAGCAGCGCGATGAACTGCACCGATTGGGCTTCCTGTTCGCTCGTCACCGAGGCGCCGACCATGGCGAAGATCGAGGCATACAGGAAGAACCCGAGCAGGAAATAGAGGAACAGCAGCACGCCGGTGAGCGGCTCGACGTTCAGCGCCTGGGTGAAGCCGTCGGGCAGGGCGAAGCGGGGACCGAGCCGGCGGGACTGGGTCAGGACCACCGTGAGTATCGCGATCCAGATCAACACCTGCGCGACCGCGGCCGAACCGACGCCGATGATCTTGCCGGCCATCAGGTGCGGCGCCCGGATCGTGCTCATCAGCACCTCGGCGATCCGGTTCGTCTTTTCCTCGAGGACGCTTCGCATCACCGCGACCCCGTAGAGCGTCGTCATCAGGTAGATCAGGAACGCGACCAGATAGGCGGTCAGGAACGTCGAGAGCGCGCCGCCGCGCTCCTCGCCGCGGGCGGTGATTTTGGCTTCGTCGACCCGGACGGGGGCGATGAGCGCCGCGACCGCCGCCGCGTCGATGCCCGCCCCCTTGATGCGTTCGCTCTGTACCGCGCGGTTGCCGGCGGCGCGCAGATCGCGCATCACCGAGAAGCTGCCGACATTGCGTGCCCGGAACAGGACGGCGCCGTGTTCGAGCACGTCGCGCGGCAGCACGACGTAGCCGTCGATTTCCTTGCTCTCGACTCTCGCCGCGAGGCTGCTGCGGACCTGGTCGAGCGACCCGTCCACCGGCAGCACGCGATACGTGTTGTCCTCGGCGTTTTCAGCCGGCCGGCTCAGCGCGGCGGTGAATGCGGCCCCGACGCCCGCCGGCCCCTCGTTGACGAGCGCCAGCGTCCGTTCCGTGCCGCCCCGGCCGATCAGCCTGGGGAGCACGATGAGCCCGATCATCAGCAGCGGAAAGAGAATCGTGCCGAGCAGAAACGATCGCGACGCGACCCGCTCGCGGAATTCGCGCCGGATGATCAGCAGGACGTCATGCATGCGTCGCCTCCGGACGCCGTTCGGCGACCCTGGCCTGGCCGACGTGGTCCACGAAAATCTCGTGCAGCGACGGCCTGACGTGCTCGAACTTCGCGACGTGGACGTCGGCAGCCGCGAGCCCGGTGAGCGCGCGGCGAATGTCCGCCGGATCGGGAAGGTCCATCTCCCACGCGTCGCCGCTCCGGGTGGCTCGCCGGAGCACCGGATCCTGGCCTTCCATCACCGCCAGCACGCCGGGCGTGACCGTATCGAATTCCACGCGGTACTTGTGGCCCGCATGCCGGCGCCTGATCTCCTCGAGCGACCCGTCGAGCACCTTCCGGCCATGCGCGATGATGCACACGTAATCGCACAGCTCCTCGGCTTGATCCATGTTGTGCGTGCTGAACACGACCGTCCGGCCCTCTTTCCGGGCGCCGAGGATCGTGTCGCGCAGCACTTCCTGATTGACCGGATCCAGCCCGGAAGTGGGCTCGTCCAGGATCAGCAGGTCGGGGGAATGAATCGCCGTCGTCACGAACTGGACTTTCTGCTGCATGCCCTTCGACAGCGTCTCGACCTTCGCGTTCTTCCATTCACCCAGGCCCATGCGCTCGAGCCATCGCGCGCCCTGCTCACGCGCGGCCGGCGCGCGCATGCCGCGCAGCTCCCCGAAGAAGACGATGACATCCAGCGCCGTCATCTTCTTGTAGAGGCCGCGCTCCTCGGGCAGGTATCCGACGCGCCGCAGCACGGCGCGATCGCGCGCGGGATCCATCCCGAGCACGCTGATCGTTCCGGAATCGACGGCGATGATGTTCATCACCATCCGCAGCGTCGTCGATTTGCCGGCGCCGTTGGGGCCGAGGATGCCGTAGATGGTGCCGGCGGGAACCGCCAGGCTCAAGCGGTCGACCGCGAGATGCCCGACGTACCGTTTGGTGACCTCCCGTACTTCCAGCGCATGAGTCATGCGGGGACTGCTCCTCCTCGATTGCGGGCCAGCGCCTCCTTCACCCGCGCCGGCGTGAACGGCACGCGGCGGAGGCGAACGGCGGTGGCGTCGAACAGCGCGTTGCCGACCGCGGCCGCGACGGGAACGGTGGCCGCTTCGCCGGCGCCCCACAACGCTTGCTCGGGCCGGTTGATCAGAATCACGTCGACCGTTGGCACTTCGGTGAACGTAAGGATTGGATAGCTCGACCAGTCGACGCTCGTGACCCGGGATCGATCGAACTGCACTTCTTCGTGCAGGGTCCGGCTGAGCGCCTGGAGTAGACCTCCCTCGACCTGACTTCGCAGCGCCTCGGGGTTGACGACCAGCCCGCAATCGTGGGCACAGACGAGGCGTCGCGCCGCGATCTGTCCGGTCGCCGGATCGACGGTGAGATCGATGAACACCGCGACGTAGTTTTCGGCCTGCTTGTAGCGCAGGTAGGCCATCCCCTGGCCCGTCAAGCAGACCGCCCTGGCTCCGTTGTGGATTGGGTGAAGGCCGTGCCGTCCAGCGGAACGCGGCGGCGGCGCGCGACAGCGCGTCGAGGGCGCGCGGATCGTTCAGGCGGCTCGTGCGGAACGCGAGCGGATCAACACCAAGGGCCGCGGCGATCTCGTCGGTGAATCCTTCGACGGCGAAGACATTCGCCGGTTTTCCTGGCGCTCGCAGATTCGAGGGATTGAGCGGCGTGTCCCGCATCCAGTGCGCCAGCACCCGCACCCGGTCGGCGGCGTACGGCGGGTCTCCGTTCTCGAAGATGCCCGCGGAGTCGCGGCCGTTGTCCTGCGCAATGCCCGCGGCCTCGGCGGCCAGCAGAATCCGCGCGCCACGACGATTCGCGGGAATCCACATCTGCGTGTCCCAGGCGGTGAGGCGTCCGGACGCATCCACGGCTGCGCGGAGGTCGAGCAGCTGCTGCGGGCCCTTCGGATCCCACGCGTGCTCGTCCTGCCGCGACCATTGGACGCGCACCGGCTGCTTGATCGTCTTCGAGATGAGGAGCGCGTCGGCCGCCGCATGATCCGCTCCGTTCGTGCCGTACGACCCCGATCCTTCGACGAAGATGACCCGGACTTTTTCGGGTGTCAGTCCGAACACCCGCGCCAGGGTCGCACGCATGCCATACGTCGCCTGCGACGAGGTCCAGATCGTCACCGCGTCGTCGCGCACATCCGCGACCGCGGCCGAGGGACCGAGCGAGGCATGACTCTGACACGGCCAGAAGTAGGTGGCCGCGAATTGCTTCGTGCCCGCAGTCAGCGCCGCGTCGAGCTCGCCTGCCTCGAGCTCGCCCTTCGACCCGCGATTGACGAATGTCTGGTCCCGTTCGACTGCGCCAGCGCGGAGATACGGTTCGAGATTGTCGTGGCCGGGCAGCCCCTCCCAGTCGGTCCACACGGCTTTGAGCTCTCTGGACGCCCGCACGGCTGCCCACTCGTCCGGCGCGGCCACCGCAAGAAAGCTCTCGATCCGAATGACTCTCGCGCCCGGGATCGATCGAATGGACGACTCGTCCATCGAGACGAGCCGCGCGCCAATCGCGGGCGGGCGAATGACGCGCGCGTGCAGCATCCCTGGAACGGAAAAGTCCTGAATGTAGGTGTAGCGGCCCGTGCATTTGGCCGGGATGTCGGGCCGTGCCGGAGACGACCCGACGACGGTGTAGCGTGAGGCGGGCGCAAGCGGCGCCTTTGCATCGACCGGCATCGCAAAGCGCCGGCCGGCAATCACCCGCCCGATCCCGATGCCTCGGCCACCGGCGATCGGTTTGATTTCCCCCGCCGCGATCGTCAACTCTTCAGCCGGACGTTTGAGCTCGGCCGCGGCGAGCGAGAGGAGCGCCTGCCGCGCGGTCGCGGCGGCCTGACGAACCGCAGTCCCGCCGCGCGTCAGCCCGGTGCTGCCGCCGGTTCCGCCGTTGTTCGGGCAGCGCCCGGTATCGCCATCGACGACCGTAATCCGCTCCACGCCGACGCCAAGCTCTTCGGCGGCCATCTGCGCAATCGCGATCCGCATGCCCGTGCCGACATCGACCTTGCTCGTGTAGATGGTGATCGCGCCGTCTGGCTGAATCGCAAAGTAGCTGTCGACCTCTTTCGCATCGAGCGATCGTCCGGGCTCGATGCCGGCGCCCTGGGCTCGAGCTGATTCGGCCGGACGCAGTGATCCGAGGCTGAAGGCGACGATGAGCGAGCCGCCTGACTTCAGCAGCCGGCGCCGCGACAAGCCGATCGCTGCGGATCCTTTATCGATCACGTTGACCCGATGCACGCAGGACCGCGCGGAGAATGCGGGGATGGGCGCCGCACCGGCACAGGTTGCCGGCCAGCGCGCGCTTCACCTGATCGATCGACGGCCGCGGCGTCTCGAGCAGCAGCGCGCGCGCGGACATGATCATGCCGTCCGTGCAGTATCCGCACTGGGCGGCTTGCTCGGCGATGAACGCCGCCTGGAGTGGGTCCGGCTTCTGCGGCGTTCCGAGCGCCTCGATCGTCGTAATGTGCTTGCCGGCGATGCTGCTCGTCGGCGTGATGCAGGATCGCGTCGGCTGGTTGTCGACCAGCACCGTGCAGGTGCCGCATTGCCCGAGGCCACAGCCGGGCTTCGTCCCGGTGAGACCAACGGTGTTACGAATCGCGTAGAGGAGGGGCTGCGCCGGGTCCCAGGCCTCTATGGAAGCGGTTCGACCGTTGATTCGACAGGAGTAATTCGCCACGGCAGGCAGATTTTACGCGAACTGCCTGAATTGATCCCGAATGTCATCGACTGGGGGTGGAAATCTAAGCGGGGCGGGTGTAACGTGTCGGGCGGTCTTATTGCTCGCAATCGATGTCACGCAAAGGAGGCGAAGGATGGGGCAGAAGAGGGCAGGGTCGCAGCGAGTGTGCCGCGATCTGATTAGCGCGCTGGTGGTGTTACTCACCTGCGCGAGCGCGGCGTATGCGCAGTTCGATCGCGGCACGATCTCCGGCACGATCAAGGATTCGCAGGGCGGCGTCGTGCCCGGCGTCACCGTGGTTGTTACGAACGCGCAGAACCAGCAGACCCGCACGACCGTCACTGACGGCAGCGGCTTCTACACCTTTGCCAACCTGCAGTCCGGCCGGTACGACATTTCCGCCGAGCTTCAGGGCTTCAAGAAGAACAACCGGCAGGGCGTTCAGCTCGATGCCGCCGCATCCTTGACGCTGGATTTCGCGCTGGAGACCGGCGCGTTGACCGAAGAGGTCACCGTGACCTCCGAGGCCTCACTGCTGCAGACCGACGTCGCGGTCCGGAAGACGGTCGAGGCGAAGGACATCGAGCTGTTGTCCTTCTCCGGCCGCAACCCGATCGGCGTCCCCGCGCTGAAGGCCGGCGTCATCGGCGGCAGCTTCAACAACGCGGGCTTCGATTCGCTGACCACGGGCGGCTTCAACATCAACGGCAGCCGCTCCGAGGACAACATCATCTACGTCGACGGCGCGGTGGCGAGCCGCACCCGCGCCACCGGCGCGATCATCGGCGTGCAGAACGCCGACACCGTCCAGGAAGTCCAGGTCCTGACGGCCAACTACATGCCCGAGTACGGCCGCTCGAGCGGCGGCCAGATCCGGTTCGTCTCGAAGAGCGGCAGCAGCCGGTACTCTGGCAGCGGGTCGTTCTTCTGGCGCGACGAGTCGCTGCAGGCCAATACATGGAGCCGGAACCGCGGCGGTGGCACGCAGGCGGAAGGCCCCGCGCCGTTCGACTACAAGCAGTACGGCTATGCCTTCGGCGGGCCGATCTTGAAAGAGAAACTGTTCTTCTTCGGCGCTCAGGAGTGGGTGGACTTCTTCCAGGTCGACACCCGGAACGTCACGGTTCCGACCGCAGCGATGCGGGCGGGAGATTTCAGCGAGCTGCTGGGCTCGAACCGGTTCTTCAGCACGCCGCAGATCATCCGCAATCCGGCGACCGGGCAGCCGTTCCCGAACAACGTCATTCCGTCGGGGATGCTGTCGCGCAACGGTGTCGCGCTCATGAACCTGTATCCGCTGCCCACCCCAGGCTTCCAGGGGACGGGTTCGCAGAACGCTACTATCGAGAGCGACAACCCGCGGGATCAGCGGAAGGACAGCATCCGGTTCGACTATCGGTTGAACAACAACAACCAGATCAACTACCGCTTCCAGCGATCGAACTGGGTGGCCATCGATGCGTTCCGCGGCGACTTCCCGTTCGCCCGCACCGACTGGGAACGGCCGAACCGGACGCAGAACTTCAACTGGACGAGCACGATCACCAACAACCTGATCAACGAGTTCGCCTATTCGCACTCGCTCGACGAGGTGTTCATCGACGTGTTCACCGAGAGCGGGCTGCACAAGCGCAGCCGCACCGGGATCGACTACCAGTACATCTTCCCCGACAACAAGGAAATCGAAGACAAGATCCCGACGATCAACATCGACACGCTCACCGGGATCGACGGCGGGCCGTACCCGGCATTCTCCGCCGGTCCGATTCACACCATCTCGAATACCTCGACGCTGGTCAAGGGCCGGCACACCTTCAAGGCTGGCGTGGTGTTCGAGTACTCGGGCGAGGACGACTTCGATCAGATCAACGTCAGCGCCATTCCCGGCGGCACCAACAACCAGAACGGCCAGTTCGCGTTCCGCAACAGCGGAACTGCGCGGTCCGGCCTGGGCATGTCGGACATGGCGCTGGGCGTGTTCACTGATTACGCCGAGCTCGGCCAGCGCGCCTTCACCAAGTGGCGGTCGCTCGCGACCGACATCTTCGTGCAGGATTCCTGGCGGCCGGCTTCCAACCTGACGATCGAAGGCGGCGTCCGCTACGTCATCTGGCCGCCGTGGTATTCGACGACCAACAACATCGCGAATTTCGACCCGCGATTCTACGATCCGGCGACGGAGGCCGTGATCAATCCGTCCACCGGCCGCCTCGTCGGCGGCAGCCGCTACAACGGCATCGTCCTGCCGGGCGACGGCTTCAAGGAGGAGGGGAACGATCTGGTCGTCGCGGGCGATCCACGCGTCCAGGCGCTGTTCCGCGACGAGCCCCGCGGCTTCTCGAAGACCCACTACAACGTCTTCGAGCCGCGCCTCGGCCTGTCGTATTCGCTAAACGAGAAGACCATCGTGCGGACCAGCACCGGCGTGTTCCACAACCGCGTGACCTTGAACGACTCGACGCTGCTCGGCGGCAATCCGCCGTTCCAGCCGATGGTCGTCGTCTCGAACGGCAGCGTGGACAACCCGTCGGGTGGTGGCAGCGGCGCGGCCGACCTGCCCTTCGGCATGCAGGGACAGGACGTCGAGTTCAAGCACCCGACGGCCTACGTGTGGTCGACGGGTATCCAGCGCGAGATCCCGTTCGGGTTCATCGTCGACGCGACCTACGTCGGCCGCCGTGGACTCTATCTGCAGCGCGAGCGCAACATCAACCAGCTGCCTCTCGGCGTCATTGCGGCCAACCCCGGCGTCAACATCGCGGCCCTCCGGCCGTACAAAGGCTACGGCGTCATCCGCATCTCCGAGAACGCGGGCAAGTCGATGTACAACAGCCTGCAGCTGAGCGCCGAGCGGCGCTACAGCAACGGGCTGCGGCTGAACGTGGCCTACACGCTCGGCAAGTCGGAAGACAACGGCAGCGACAAGCGCAACGTGCTGTGGAACACGTATGACGACACGATCTACCAGGGACCGTCGAACTTCGACCGTCGTCACGTGATCTCGATCAGCTACATCTACGACCTGCCGTTCTGGCGGAATCCGACCAACCTCGTGCAGAACCTGCTCGGCGGCTGGCAGATCTCCGGCGCGACGTTCATGCGCACCGGCACGCCGTTCACGATCACCCGCACTGACGATCGTGCGAACGTCGGCGACGGCTCCATCGGTCAGCCGGTGGATCTCGTTGGCGATCCGAATGCCGGAACGAATGGCAAGTTCTCGACCGGCACGGACGACAACTTCGTCTTCAACCCCGCGGCCTTCGCCCAGGTTCCGGTCGGCGCCAACCGGTTCGGCAACTCCCCGCGGAACAACCTGCGCAATCCTGGCGACCAGCAGTGGGACATCGCGTTCTTCAAGAATTTCGCGGTGACCGACTCGCACAAGATGCAGTTCCGGGTGGAGATCTTCAACTTCCCGAACCACCCGAACCTGAGCGGCCCCAACGGGGACATCACTAACGCGAACTTCGGTCGGAGCGTCGGCAAGTCCGGCGACCGCCGCGACATCCAGCTGGCGCTGCGGTACATCTTCTAAGCGCTGATCTGATTAGGAAGGTGCGGTGCTCTCGCGCCGCACCTTCTCTCTTCTCGTCGTCAACTCCCAACCTCCAACTCCCAAAGGGAATCCCTCGGTACCATCTGGGTAGAAGCCGACGCAACCGGGGAGGCTGTGTCGACTTTCGCCCTTCAGGTACGAGTGGTTCTCCTTTGGGAGTTGGGAGTTGGAGGTTGCCCGCCGCCGCTCGTCGGTCGATTCACGTCGACGAGCTCTGGCGAGGCCTCGCCGTAGCGCGCATGGATTCTGGGTGCGCGCGGAGGCGGGGGAGTTGACGTGGAGTTACAGCAATCGCGAAAGCGCAGGCCCCGGCGACGCGATGAATACGGTCGCCGCCTCCCTCGCCGGAAACTGCGACCGATACGACGCTATCCACCGATCGGCAAATGCGGCCGCCTGGTCGCGCTCGACCAGGGCCCAGACGCTGCCGCCGAAGCCGGCGCCGAATGCCGAGGAGGCAAAGGCGCCGAGGTCGCGGGCGGAGCGGGCGAGCGCGACGGTTTCGGGAACCTGATTGCCGAGCATCGACTCCGCGTCGGCCTGCGATGCGGTGGAGAGCTCGCGCAGGCGAGCGGCATCGGCGGCACGAACCGCGTCGAGCGCGTCGAGCACGCGATCGTCCTCACGCACGAACTGATCGAGCCGCGCCAGGAGGTCGTCGCCCGGAGCGCCGTGTTCGCGCACGAGGCCGCGCAGACGATCCGCAGCCCCGGGCGCTGACGTCAGTGCGGCCGACAGCGACGGCTGCGGCGTTTCCCATCGGTTCCAGAGCTCCAGCAGCAGCTTCGCGCGACGCGCGACACTGTTGTACTTCTCCATCGCGGGTCCGATCTTCTGCGCCGCCACGCCGCTCGACGCGATCACGAACGTCCACGCATCGGGCAGCCTCGCCTCGCCCACGTGTTGAATCGGCACGAATCGCCAGGCGCTGAGCAGCCGGGCCGCGCCGCACACGATCGCGACGTGGTCCTCGCTGCCGCCGTGCGTCCCGACGCCCGAGTCGCCGGCGAGCGTGCCGAACGCCAGGCCGTTCTCGAAGCACGCGAAGTATCCGGCCGCATCCGCCGCGCTCCGCACGTTCTCGCGCCACTCGGGCCGCTCGTGCAGGCCGCCGATCTCGGCCAGCGCGTTGACCGTCCCGACCACGAGCGCGCTCGAGCTGCTCATTCCCGAAGCGGACGGCAGATCGCTCGCGAACACAATGTCCGCGCCGAGCGAGGCGCCGGGGAAATTGCGCAGCAGGCGGCGAACGGCGACGTGGGCGTAGCGCCGCCAGCCCGAGATGGCCGCGACATCGATGGCCGCGGTACTGTCGATGTCGGTCGAGGACCGGGTGCCGCCGGTCTCCACCTGTTCGGAGCGGCGCGCATCGAGCAGCCTGACCACCTGGTCCGTGCGCGGCCGGGCGACGAGCACGAACCCGCGCGGAATCGTCGCGATCAGCGAGTGCCCGCCGCAATAGTCGGTGTGCTTGCCGAAGACTTCGAGCCGGCCCGGGACCCACCACGCACAGGCCGGACTTCCGCCGGTCAGGGCGTGAAAGGCCCGGGTCGTCGAGTCGATCAGATTGCGTTTGGCGCCGGCATCAGCCGGGTCGAGGCCTCGTTCTTCGAGGCGCGCGACCAGGACGTCAGTGGTCACGGCCGCGGGGTGATCCCCGACAGCCGCCGCGAGACCTCGGCGGCATCGGCGCGCTGCGAGAGATCGAGGATGGGCCCTTGTGCCGGCAGCACCTTGAAGCGGACGCCGTTCTGAATCGCCAGACCGACCGCGAGGGGCAGCTCGTACTCTCCACGCGGCGAACGTGGCACGTCGCGGCAGGCATCGAAGATGCGACGGTCGAACCGCCAGCAGTTCATGCTGACCAGCGCATGCGGGCTGGCGTCGCCCGGCTCGGGCTTTTCGACGATCCTGGTCAGATACCCGTGCTCGTCCGTCTCGACGAGCGCGAACGCGTTCACGCGCGCCGCCTCGATGTTGCCGGTCCGGACGAGATCCGTCCGCTCGAACCCGGGTAGCGCAGGAGCGTCGCAGGTAGCCAGGTCGCGAATCACCTTCGCGGGATAGAGGTTGTCGCCGTTCATTACCAGGAAGGGATCATCGTCGATCCATCGTTCTGCCGCGAGCACGGCATCAGCGGTGCCGCGCGCGTCGGACTGCACGACGAAGTCCACGCGTACGCGTTCTGGCGGTGAGGTGACCTCGTAGTAGCGCTCGAGCTCCTCGTGGTCCGGAGCGACGACGATGGCCACGCGTTCGAGCCCGGCATCGGCGGCCGCGGAGAGGACGAAGTCGAGAAAGGGCCGGCCGGCGATCGGCATCATCGCCTTGTGGCCGGCGTCCGCGGCGCGGCGCTGGTCCTCGGTGAGCGACGCACCGCAGCGTCCGTCGAACGCATCCGGGTGCCGAGCCCTCTCGCAAGGACAAGGGCTTTCACAAAAGGTTCAGGGGTTCAGGGGTTCAAGAGTTCAGTCGTTCGGGTTCAAAGGTTCAAAGGTTCAGAGTTCAAAGGTTCAGGAGTTCGGGTTCACGGGTTCAGAAGATCGCGCTGAACCCCTGAACCTGAGAACGCCTGAACCCTGAACTCTGAACCCGAACCCTGAACCCTTGAACTTGTGAACCACTTGAACCGATGCGTTACTCGTTAGAAAACAAACCTGCCGCCGAAGCGGACGCTGCGCTGGCCGCCGGTCGTGCCGCCGACCTGGCCGAACGTGTTGCCGGTGGCGGTGCTGAAGCCGGTGTTCGGGTTGCCCCAGCGGACCGAGTTCGGTGACGTTGTAGGCGTCGACGCGGAACTCGGCGTAGCGGCCGCTGCCGATGTGGAAGCGCTTGAACAGCGAGCCGTCGACCTGCCAGAAGCCCGGGCCTTCGGGACCGCTGTTGCGCGTCATGTTGCCCTGGACGCCGGCCGGCGGCAGGGAGTAGACGGTGGGATCGAAATACAGGTTGCCGGGGCCGAGTCCGCCGAGCACCGTGTTCTCACCGTTCAAGTTGACGAAGGCGGTGTTGCCCGGCGTGTTCAACAGGGTGTTGCCGCCGATGTTCAGCGGTGCGCCGGACTGGGCGGTGTAGATGCCGCTCACCTGCCAGCCGCCGATGATCCTGCCGAGCAGCCCGGTGCTCAGCCACTTCTTGTTCGGTCCCCACGGCAGCTCGTAGACGCCGGTCGACACATAGTTGTGGGTGCGATTGAATCCGGCGCGTGCCCAGCTCAACGCGAAGTCGATGGGCGTGCCGATGCCGCCGTTCTCGTCGGCGTAGTTCATCGCGCGGCTGTAGGTGTACGAGTTGGTCAGCAGCAGTCCGTTGCGCCACCGGCGATCGATCTTCATCTGCAGGCCGTGGTAGGTCGTCTTGTTGTCGTTGGTCCGGGTGCGGTTCTCGCCCTGCCGGTTGAACCGGGCGAAGTACGGGCGGCCGTTGTTGCCGGAGCCGTAGACCATGCTCGCGTTGGTGTTGATGTCCATGACGATGTCGACGCCGCGATTGCCGACGTAGGCGGCCTCGGCGGTGAGCAGGTAGGGCAGCTGCCGCTGGTAGGCGACGTTCCACGAGTGCAGCGTGCCTTCGTGCAGGTCGGGCGAGATCACGTCGAGCGTGGCGTTCTGCAGCGCGGTACCCGCGACCGGCACGATGCCGGTGTCGGGAATCGTCGAGCAGTGCCGGGTCGGGGAAGCCGCTGGCCAGCGAGCCGGCGCGCTGGAACACGTTCGGCGAGGCGCCGACGTAATTCTGCTTCACCGGGTAGTTGAACGCGTAGCGGTTGTCCGGGAAGGGGATCGTGCTCGCCCCGTAGCCGGCGCGAACCACCGAGAGCTGGCTGAGACGCCACGACACGCCGGTGCGCGGTGAGAAGTTCTTGAAGTTCTTCTTCACGTTCAGCGCGTTGTTCTGGTCGCCGAATCCGGCGACGCGGATCGAGTGGATCTCGGGGTCGTAGTTGGCGAGCGCGCCCTCGCCCTCGAGGCCGACGAGCGGCTGGTAGTACTCCCAGCGCAGCCCGAGGTCGACGGTGACGTTGGAGCGCGCCTGCCACTTGTCCTGGATGTACCAGAACGACGCCCAGTGCTTGGTGCCGGGGTTGTCGAAGACCTTCAGGTCGCGCTGCACGCCGTTCGGCCAGTCGAGCAGGAACGACGCCATCGAGTTGGCGAAGCTGGTCGTCGACGCACTATCGGCGGGACTGCCCGTGCCCGATTGCGTTGAAGGTAAACGCGCCACGCGGTCCGCCGGCGTCCTGCGTCTGCAGCAGCATGTCGCTGTTGTGGCGCAGCTCGGTGCCCATCTTGACGGTGTGCGTGCTGAGGATCCGCGTCAGCGTCGCGGTGCCGTTCCAGGTCTTCTCCCAGCGATCCCAGGGCTGGCTGGCCGAGAAGCCGAGCAGCGGCCCGGTGTAGCCGTTGATGTTGATGCGTCGAGATGCCGCTGGTGAAGTCGTTGAGGTTCGCGCCGGGAATGCCGACGTCCGTGCTGGTCGTCAGGCCCTGTCCGGTCGTCGACGTGATGTTGCGGTAGTAGTTCAGGCCGCCGCGGACATCGAGCACGGTCTTGTCGCTGATGACGCGGGTCCAGGTCACCGCGCTGCTGTAGCTGTCGTTGGTGCCGGTGCCGGCGAAGCCGCCGTTGGCCGGACCGCCGTATTCGCCGAACGCGCCCGGGTCGAACACGACCGGCCGCATGAAGCTGAGGCGATACGACATCTGATCCCGGTCGCGTCACCGCGTGATTGACCTTCACGTCGAACCCGTCGGTGGTCTTCTCGCGCTGCGCTGCCTGCGAGAAGTTGGTCTGCCCGAGGGCCGCCGCGGTGTTGGGCTCCGGAATGAACGCCAGCAGCCGCCGGGCGATCGGGCTGATCCGCTCCTGCGGAATCTGGTTGTTCGCGAACCGGGTCCGGCCGTTGCCGTTGATGTCGCCGGTGAACGGATCGTAGATGCCGTGCGTCACCGCGCTGAAATCGCCGTTGCGCATCGCCATCGTCGGGATCGTCGCGCGGACGACGTAGCCGCCGTTGTCGAGCGTGCGCTGATAGTCGCCGAAGAAGAACAGCTTGTTCTTGACGATCGGTCCGCCCATCGTGAAGCCGCCGTTGAAGAAGCTGGTCGGCGCCTTGAGGTGCGTGAAGTAGTCGCTGGCATTCGTCGATTCATTGTTGGCGAAGACGAACGCCGATCCCCTGAACTCGTTGGTGCCGGACTTGATCGTGACGTTGGTCACGGCGCCGCCGGCCCGCCCGAACTCCGCGTCGTAGTTGCTGGTGGTGACGGCGACGGTTTCGAGCGCGTCGGCGGCCGGGATGATCACCTGGAGCAGACCGGTTTTGTGGTTGTCGTCGAGCCCCTCGATGAGCGTCGTGCTCGCCATCCCGGGCTGGCCGTTCACTTCGAAGCGCAGCGAGTCCTGGGAGTTGAAGAACTGCGAGTGCTCGCGATGCGGCCGGCTCACGCCCGGCACGGTCTGCATCAGCGACTGGAAATTGCGGTTGAAGGTGAGCGGCAGCTCGGCGATCATCTTCGATTCGATGATGCGGCCGGTGTCGGTCCGGTCGGTCTGGAGCAGCGGGGTTTCAGCCGACACGCTGACCGTTTCGGTCAACTGTCCGACCTCGAGTCGCAGGTCCACGCGGATCGTGGTGTTGACGTCGACCGGGACGGCTTCGCGCACGACTTTCTTGAATCCCTGGAGCTCGGCTTCCACGGTGTAGATGCCGTTCTGCAGACTGGTGAACAGGTAGTAGCCGGTCTCGTTCGCGACAGCGGTGCGGCTGACGTTCGTGCGGGTCTCGGTTGCGGTGACGGTCGCGCCGGGAACGGCAGCGCCGGTTGAATCAGTTACGTTGCCCAGCAGCGTGCCGGTCACGGCCTGCGCGCTGACGGTGGACGGCACAAGTACCCCAATTCCCGTGATGAGGGTCAACGCGATCAGTACGCGTCTGGTCGACCCCCACGGATGCAAACCCATCAGCTCCTCCTACCCGAAAAATCGAGGGATTTCGAACCCGAGACGACCGTCTCCCTCCTGGTTGGCAGGGCAACATGCTACCGCAAATTGGGGACTCGGGGCTCGGGACTCGGGGATCTCGGCGTCGTGACCGGTGATCGGGGATCATCGGGGATCAGGGATCACCGGGCCGGGATCACCGGGCTGGGGGAGGAAATCAGGTATTTCCCGCGTAATCGAGCGGGACTACCGAAACGTGTCCGTCGCCGATCGGCTCGGTCCGGGCGGCTCGGGTCAGGGCCTGGATGACGGCGGCCACGGTTTCGTCGGGGACAACGAGCTCGATCAGCGCGTCCGGCGGGCTCGACACGCCAGGGCTTGCGACCGAGGGGGCGCGGCTCGGGCTGGGCCGATGCCCGCGCACCTCGGTGACGGTGATTTCCGCGATGGGCAACCTGACGAGCGCGTCGCGCACGTCCTCGACCCTGGTGCCGCGGACCGTCGTCTTGATCAGCTTCACGCCTTCGACCGGCTCAGGGCAGGCTCTTCGACAAGCTCAGGCCATGCCCTTCCGGCGACCCTTCGACAGCCGCCGGGTTCGGCCTCAGTAGCTGTAGGTCACCCCGATCGTTGCGATCGGTTTGACGCCGTCGCTCTCGTTCAGGAACTTGAGGTTGTCGCCGAGCCACAGGATGTCGAAGCCGCCGTGGATCTCGAGCGAACCGCTCTTCCCGGAGACCGCCGGCACACTGAGCTGCAGACCGCTCGAGAAGAAGCCGAAGGTGTCGCCGCCGCCCGACGACCCGATCAGCGAGTCTTCGTAGTAGTCCTTGAGGCTCAAGCCAAGCTTCACCGGAATCAGGAGCGTCGCCTTCGGCGCGAGCTTGATCGCCGGCTTCACGCCCAGTTCGAGGTAGACGCCCTTGCTCTCGCCCGCGTCGGCCTGACCGTCCGACAGCTCGAAGGCGAGCACGGCCTTCGGCGACAACGCGAACGCGTTGGCGCTGTCGTCGAAGGCGACTACGCCGGCGAGCTCATGAACCGTCTTGAAGCTGTCGGCCGGGCTCGTGTACGAGGTGTAGAGGACTCCAGGCTTCAGCTTGCCCGCGGTGAACGTGGCCGAGGCGTAGTAATCCGACTCGTACCAGTTGCCGGCGTTCGCCGTCGAGTGGATGCTGTCCCAGTTGCCGAAGTTGAGCGTCAGCCCCGGCGCCGCGGCGACGCCGAGGTCGACGTACGGCTGCGCGATGGCCCCACCCGAGTGCTGACGGATGCCGCGGAAGAAATACGCGGACGTGAAGTCGAGCCCGGTAGTCAGCGTCACCGGCTTCGGAGCGGCGGCCTCCTGTGCCGGGGCGGGGGCGGGCGGCGTTGCCGTTCCGTCCTGCGCCATCGCTGACGTCGTGATCAGTCCTGCCAGCGCCATGCTCAGTCCAACTCGTGCGATTCTCATAAGGCTTGTCCTGCACCCTGTCCTTCGATGTGGCGAAGGCCGACGCGGCCTTCGATCCGATCCGCGCCATGAACCCGCGCGTTGCGCTGAACTGAGCAAGAGCAACGCCACCGCGCCGTCTCCACGATCACCGGCCAGATCGGCGGGATCTGCGCGGGTTTCGCGCGATGTCCGGCGCCGTCGGCAGTCCGTCACTTGGACAAAGTTGTCGATCGTTGGAGCGTTTCGTACATGTTTGTAGGATTCTGGCCGGTGCGAAAAATCCTCCCGCGAGGCAACCGGGTCGCGCCCTCCGGCGGGCCGGCGGCAGCCAGACGTTTCTGTCTGGCTTATCGATCTGGAACTACAATCTTGAAGCTTTTTGATCTGCAGGCCGCAACGCCGACGTCGTGTTTCGCATGGCGCGAGGCCTGACGGCCGAATCGGGGCCTGGTCAGTATCGCAGTGCGAAATTCGACAGCCGCCCCAGCTGAGCCGTCAGTGGATTTCGGGCTCGCCAATCGGCGCAATCCCCTCGAGGAAGTCGAAGTCGCATCCTTTGTCGGCCTGCGTCACGTGCTGCGCGTAGAGCTTGCCAAAGCCGCGTGGATAAAGAGGTGCGCGCGGCGTCCAGGTGGCGCGCCGCCGCGCCAGCTCCTCGTCCGTCACGCGAAGGGTGAGCCGGCGCTCGATCACGTTCAGCTCGATGACGTCGCCGTCGCGGACGAAGGCGAGTGGTCCGCCGACGAATGATTCCGGGGCCACATGCAGCACGCACGTGCCGTAGCTCGTCCCGCTCATGCGCGCGTCCGAGACACGAACCATGTCGCGGACTCCCTGCGCCAGCAGCTTCTTCGGTATGGGGAGCATGCCCCATTCGGGCATGCCTGGCCCGCCCAGCGGACCGGCATCCTGAAGCACCAGGACAGAATCCGCGGTCACGGGAAGCGCGGGATCGTCGATCCGCGCATCCATGTCGTTGTAATTCTTGAAGACGACGGCCGGACCCGCGTGATGCAGGAGGCGCCGATCGCCGACGGCCGTGTGCTTGATGACTGCGCCCTGCGGCGCAAGATTGCCGCGCAGGACCGCGACGCCTCCTTCGGGTCCGATCGGCTGTTCCCGCGTGGCGATGACGTCGGCATTGCAAATCGCGGCGTCTCCGAGGTTCTCCCCCAGCGTGCGCCCGTTCACCGTTCGGGTGCCGAGATGGAGCAGTTCCCGGAGCTGGTTCATGAGCGCGAGAAGGCCGCCGGCATAGTAGAAGTCCTCCATCAGGTACTTGCCGGATGGCCGGACGTTCGCGAGGAACGGCGTTCGCTTTGACAGGGCGTCGAAGCGGTCGAGGTCCAGAACCGCCCCGGCGCGGCCGGCCATCGCGATCAGATGAATGATGGCGTTGGTCGATCCCCCGAGCGCCATCGCCGCCGTCACCGCGTTCTCGAAGGCTTCCGACGTCTGGATGTCCCGCGGCGTCAGATTCTCCCAGACCATGTCGACGATGCGGCGGCCGGCGGCGCTGGCCATGCGCGGATGCGCGGAATCCGCGGCTGGAACGGACGACGCGCCCGGCAGCGTCAGTCCCAATGCATCCACCGCAGACGTCATCGTCGATGCCGTGCCCATCGTCATGCAGGTGCCGAAGGAGCGGGCGATGCCGTCTTCCATCTCGCGCCAGGAGCACTCGTCGAGGGTTCCGGCCCGCCGCTCGGTCCAGTACTTCCACACGTCGCTGCCGGAGCCGAGGATCTGACCGCGCCAGTTGCCGCGCAGCATCGGACCCGCGGGCACGAGGAGCGCGGGCAGGTTGGCGCTGGTTGCGCCCATCACCAGTGCCGGTACCGTCTTGTCACAGCCGCCCATCAGCACGGCGCCGTCAACCGGATACGACCGCAGCGCTTCCTCGGCATCCATGGCGAGCAGGTTGCGATACATCATGGTGCTCGGCTTCATGAACGTCTCGCCGAGCGTGAGCAGCGGGATCTCCATGGGAAATCCGCCGGCCTGCCAGATGCCGCGCTTCACTTCTTCCGCGCGCTGCTTGAAATGGGTATGACAGGGGTTCGCGTCGCTCCAGGTATTCAGGATCGCGATCACCGGCTTGCCGCCGATGTCATCGAGGCTGAATCCCGCCTGCTTGGCGCGGGAGCGGTGTCCGAACGATCGCATGTCATCGCGGCCGAACCAGCGATGACTGCGCAGATCCGATGGCTGTCGCGGCGGCCGGCTCATGCTGTGCGCTCGCGCAGCGCCCGCGCGACCGGCGCGAGCTGATCGATCCGCCCGCGATCGAGCGGAGAGACGAACGGTGGAATCGGCCCGGTCGGCGCGATCCCCGCGAGCTCCGTCGCGTGATGGAGCACGCGGGCCGGCCCCCAGGCGTCCCGCTGATCTTCGAGCGGCATGAAGTGCTCGCGGATGGCTTCCGCCTCGGCCCATTCGCGATTCCGGCAGGCGCTGAACAGCCGCGAGCACAGCGCTGGCGCGATACAGCCGGAACCGGTCGTGAACCCGAGCAGCTCGAACTCCTTCATGTGGACGACGGCGGGCCGTTCCCCCATGCCGCTGACCACCCGCGATCGATCGACGCGGCGCAGCAGGCCATCGAGGTACGGATCGCGCCGCGGATCGTCGAGCACGACCGCATACTTGACGGCGATCGCCACTCCATCGGACATCAGCCGGCCGACCGCATCGAGTCCGGCCTCCTTGTCGGAGCCGAAACCGTCTTCGGACTTGAGGTAGAGGATCAGGGGCAGCCCGACGGCCTGCGCGATTTCGCGAAGCCCGGATTCCATGCCGCCCGCATCGCGTGGATCGCCGCAGGGCAGCGCCATGACGGCACGGAATGCGTGCCGCCGCAACAGGCGCGCCTGATCGATGGCCCGCCCGAACGATGGACCGATACTCGGGATTGCCCAGCGCGAGGCCGGGAACGACGACAGCCACCCGAGGAGCGTGTCGTACTCATCGAGCGTGATGTGGTAGAGGAAGGCGTTCCCGCCGTACAGATACCTGGTAATGCCGCCGGCTTCGATGTGCCGGGCGACACATTCGGCGGCGTCGAGATCGAGCGTCCGCCGCGCGTCACGCTTGCGCGGAAGCGGGGGAACGGCGAATACGCCCCTGAGATCATCTACTGTGATGTCGCTCATTCTTGATTCCCAACTGCCCGTAGCGCGCTGCTTCAGCAGCGCGGCGCAATGATCGCGTTTCCCGAACGTCGAATGCGACGGTCTGACGCGCCGCTAAAGCGGCGCGCTACAGACCACTTCATCGATTCGGCGCTGGGGCGGGCACCACCCCGATCGGCGCCGGCTTCGGCGCCGGCAGGCGAAGAGTCGAGACCAGGATCGCTTCGACCACCAGCGCGCCGGCGAGGACGAGCAGTCCGCCCGTGAAGCCCCCGGTCGCATCGCGCAGCCAGCCCATCACCGATGGTCCGAAGAATCCGCCGAGGTTGCCGATGGCGTTGATCATCGCGATACCGGCCGCCGCGGCGGTGCCGCCGAGCAGCATCGGCGGAATTGCCCAGAAGACGCTCATCACCGAACGCTGGCCCATCTGGCAGATCGCGAAGCTGAACACCAGCATGCCGAGATTGTTCCTGAACGCGACCGCCATCAACAGCCCGGCCGCGGCGGTGAGGGCGCAGGCGGCGACGTGCAGCTTCCGCTCTCCCGTTTTGTCGGAATGCCGCCCCACGATCACCATGGCAATCAGCGCGGCGATGAAGGGGATCGCCGTCAAGACGCTGATCATGAACCCGCTCGATCCCGCCACCTCCTGCAGCATCCGCGGCAGCCACAGGAAGATACCGTAGGTCACCGACGTGTTCATCAGGTAGACCGCGCAGAGCAGCCAGACCCGTCCGCTCGTCAGGCTGCTTCCGATCGAGTGATGCGCCGTCGCTCCGCGAAGCGCCTGCTCTTCGGCCATTGTCCGGGAGAGCCAGTCGCGGTCGGCGGGCGGGAGCCACGCCGCCTGCTCGGGACGATCGGTCAGCACCTGCAGCGTCAGGACGCCGAGGATCACGGCGGGCAACCCCTCGAGCACGAACAACCATTGCCAGCCCTCGAGGCCCATCCAGCCATCGAGCTTGAGCAGGGTCTCCGACAGGGGCGCACCGATGATCACGGAGACCGGCGCCGCCATCATGAACAGGGCGTTCGTCTTCGCCCGCTCCGCCGCGGGTATCCAATACGTGAGATAGAGCACCATGCCGGGGAAGAATCCCGCCTCGGCGATGCCGAGCACGATGCGCGCGATGTAGAACGACCACACGTCCCAGATGAACATCGTGGCCATCGAGACGAGGCCCCACACGATCATGATCCGGGCGATCCAGATCCGTGCGCCGACGCGCTCGAGGACGAGATTGCTCGGGATCTCGAACACGCAGTAGCCGAGGAAGAACAGGCCGGCGCCGATGCCGTACTCTGTCGCGCTCAACCCGAGATCCGCCTGCAGTTCCTTCGCGGCGAAGCCGATGTTCACGCGATCGATGTACGCGATGACGTAACAGATGAAGGCGAAGGGAATGAGCCGGCGCGTGACGCGCCCAATGACGAGCTGTCGAGTGGCCGCCGAAGTGTCCATCAGTCCGCGCGCACGATACCATACTGGGCGCTTTAGCGACTTACGGACCGCATGAGCCTCGTGATCTCCGGTATAGAGCGCCATCGTGACCTCTTCCGGCGGCCTGAGGCCGTCGATCCCGATGAAGGTGGGCCGCTGGCGGTAGTCATCGATGACCGGCGCCGCAAACGCGGCGTAGGTCGCGAGCCGGCGCCGCACGGTCTCGGCGTTGTCATCGTCGCGGCGGACGAGGGTGCCGCCGCAATACGGGCAGACTTCCGCCTGGCTGTCGCCGAGCTGAGACGCCGATTGCGTGAGACGGCACGAGGTGCAGACCCGGCGGCTGCCGAGACGGCGGACGATTTCCTCACCGTCGACTTGAATCAGCGCGAGGATCAGGCGGGCGGATCCCATCATGTCGTCGAGCGCCTGGGCCTGCGCGACCGTGCGCGGGAATCCGTCGAGCAGCCAGCCGCCGCGCGCGTCCGGCTGCGACAGCCGGTCGCGGACCAGATCGGTGATCAGCCCATCGCCGACGAGGGCGCCGCTGGCGATGAGCGCGCCCACCTCGCGGCCCAGCGGCGAGCCGGATCGAACCGCTTCCCGAAGGATGTCTCCGGTCGAGATGTGGGGGATCGCATATCGCTTCGCGAGGCGGACCGCCTGGGTGCCCTTGCCGCTGCCAGGCGGGCCGATCAGGACGAGATGGACGGGCATCTACCGGACATGAGGTGATCCAACGTCGGCGTCAGCGCAGCGCCTGCTTGATCGCGGCTTCCGCCAGCGGCGCCATGATCGTGTACCCCTTGGCATTCGGATGGAGATCGTCCGCGCTCAGTTCTTCACGCAGCAGTCCTTTGTCGTCGATCATGGCCGAGAAGTAGTCGAGGTAGATGTGCCCGTCGGTGGCCGCGAACTTCTTCATCCAGTCGTTGATGGCGCGGATCCGCTCCATCGGGCGCGTCGTGGTCTGGGGAGTGCCGGTGGGCGACGTGTGGTACGCGCTGACGGGCTGAATGCTCGACAGCACGACGCGGATGCCACTCGCCTTCGCGAGCTGCGCCATCGACGCCAGGTTGCCCTGTATCTCCTCGTTCGTCATCGGCCCGGTGTTTCCGGCGACATCGTTCGTGCCGGCGAGGATGACCACCACCTTCGGCTTCAGATCGATCACATCGGGACGAAAACGCACCAGCATCTGGGGTGTCGTCTGGCCGCTGATGCCGCGTCCGAGATAGGGCTTGCCGGCGAAGAAGTCGCCGAAGCGGGCCTGCGGCCACGAGTCGGTGATCGAATCGCCCATGAACACGACCCGCGCGTCGCTGGCGGCGGGTGCGGCCAGCGCACGATTCGCGTCGCGATAGCGTGCGAGGTTCGCCCAGTCCCGGCTCCGCCCATCGTTTCTCATGAGGGTGCCAATCGCGGCCGCCACTTCGGGGCAGTTGGGAACCGGCGGCGGGGGCTGTTGCTGCCCTGCGCTGACCGACACCATTGACAACAGTCCAATCAGGATCACGGCTTTCAATCGCATCGAGAGCATCCTTTTGAGTCCGCGTTCGAGCTCGTGTCGCGGTGTTTGCGTCATCCCGATCATCGTTATGCGTTCCGCGACGGCGTCATGGCTTCGAGCCTCGCAGTCTTTTCAGCCCGCCGATGCCGAGCGCCAGCATGAACAATCCGCCCAGCAGCGGCGTCACCTGGATGCGGCCGTTCTGGACGAAGCGCACGCCGACCGACAGAAAGCTCAGCCCGGCCGCGACGAATGCCAGCAGCACGGCGGTTTTCTGCGCGGACGTGGCCATACCCGGCGAATCGTAACGGACACGCTGCGCGATTGCCAAGGACGCGCTTGTCGTTCGGTCGCCCGGCTCGCGTATGCTATCCGTCCATGGCCCTCACCATCACCAAAGATCTGATGCTTCCCGCGACCGTCACCGGTTCCTGGCCCCGTCCCCGCTGGTTCGACATGAGCATGTGGGGCAAGCCGCTCGATACCTGCATGATGGACGTCCGCTTCCGCGAGAAGTTCGAGGATGCGCTCGCGGTCGTGATCAGCGACGAAGAGCGCGCCGGCCTCGACATCCTCACGCACGGGGACTTTCACTGTGACGAGGATTTCGGCGGACGGAGCTGGCACCATTACCCCCTGCAGCGGTGGGCCGGATTCGAAGGGGACTACCTGCAATCCGAGGAGACGCGAAGTCCGTGGCTGCGCTACCCGCCGGGCACGCTCCTCAATGAGATCTACACCGGCTGGCGCTGGCCGCGGGTGACCGGCAAGATCGAGTACCGGCCGCTCGATTACGCGAAGATCTGGCGCCTGGCCCAGAGCAAGTCGCGCAAGCCGGTCCGCTTCGGTACCTGCTGCTCGCAGGTCATGGGCCTGTTCCTGGACATTCACACCGACAAGTACAAGGACAACCGCGAGGTGGTCTGGGACATGGCCGTCGCGATGAACAAAGAGCTGCTCGCCTTGCGCGATGCCGGCTGCCGGTGCATTCAGATCGAAGAGCCGACGCTCCACTTCATGGCCAACACCTTCGGCGCCAGGGACGAGAAGGTGAAGTTCATGGTCGAGTGCTACAACCGCGAGGTCCAGGGGCTGGACGACGTGGAGATCTGGATTCATACGTGCTGGGGCAACCCCAACATGCAGCGGGTGATGGAGGACACGAGCTACAAGGCCTCCTTCGAGCTGTACCTGAACGAGATGCGCGGGGACGTCTGGACGATCGAGACCAAGGATCGCAACTTCACCGACATCGAGCTGTTCGGTCAGTACAAGGGGAAGCTGCCGAAGAAGGTCTGCATCGGCGCTGTCAGCCACCGGACGCTGCAGGCGGATCGCGCGGAGGACGTCGCGACGTCGATTCGGACCGCGCTGAAGCACATCGCGCCGGAACAGCTGATCGTGTCGAGCGACTGCGGCTTCGGCCGGCAGGGCTGCAACCGCGAAATCGCGTTCTACAAGGCAACCTCGATCGCGCAGGGCTGCAACATCGTCCGCCAGGAGCTCGGGCTGCAATCGTCATACGTCCCCGCGGCCGATCCGCAGCTGCAGATTGACATCGTGCCGAAGACGGCGCAGCCGTAGCGCGGGGGTTTACCCCCGCGTGTTTTCCGTTTCCAGAATCAATCCTCCCGTCCTCCCGTCCTCCTTGTGAAGAAATCCAAATTGCCCCGGTGGTTCGCAGAGCCGTTCGTGAAGGCGGAGCAGCTCGCGGTCGCCTACGCCCACGCCTCGCGCAGGAACCGCAGCGCATTCCCGTGCGCGATCGCGGCGACGTCCTCCTCGCTGTAGCCGCGGGACCGCAGCACGTCGAGGAGCCGCGTGAGATCCGCGATCGTGTGCACGTCCGACGGGCACTGTTCGCGGCCGAAGGCGCCGTCCAGATCCGACCCGATCATGCAGTACCGGGCATTGCCGGCGATCTGGCAGATGTGATCGATGTGGTTCGCGACGGTCTCGAGCGTCACGCCTTCGCTCTCGGGCGTGCTCGTCCCGCGGACCCACCGCGGCGTCAGCATCCACGCGTCAAAGACCGCGCCGATGACCGCGCCCCGCGCGAGCAGTTCCTTGATGTGCTCGTCGGCGAATTGCCGGTTGTGATCGACCAGCGCCCGGCAGTTCGAATGGCTGGCCCATACCGCACCCCGGAACTGATCCAGCGCGTCACGAAGACTGTCGTCGCAGAGGTGCGTCACGTCGAGGATGATGCCCAGCTGCTCCATGACGCGCAGGAGCGCACGGCCCTTCGCCCCCATGCCGCCTGAGGCGTTCGTGCCCTGCGCGTAGACCCCGGGGCCGTAGTGCGCCGGGCCGAGGGCCCGCAGCCCCTGCGCGTACGCCCGTTCGAGGTGCTCCAGCGTGACGATCGAGTCGGCGCCCTCCAGACTCAGGATGTATCCAATGGACGCGTCGCTGGTGTCGCCGTTCTCGAAGCGGCTGACCTGCGCGTCGAGCTCCTCGCGATCGCGAATCTGCACCAGCTCGCCGCGCTCCTCCATGCGCCGGTACCAGGCGAGCTGTCCCTGCGTATGCGCCCATGCCTGGTCCTGGGAATGCCACCCGGACAGGGGATTGTCCGGCGCCACGTACCGTGCGATCTGGGTCGCCACGCACACGCCGATGCCGCCTCGCCGCATTTCAGGGAAGGAGACCGTGCCGCGCCCGCGATCGGGCTTGTCGGTGAGGGCCTGCTCGCGCGCACGGATCTCGTCGATCGGCCGCGTCAGATCGCGGTTCCATTCGAGCGCGTTCATGGCCAGGTCGAGATGGGCGTCGAGGATCAGCATCAGCCCACCACCACGCCGAGCGCCAGGACGCCGGCCAGCGCAATCACCGCGACAATGGTTTCCAACACCGTCCAGGTGATGAGCGTCTGCGGGACGCTCATGTTCAGGTACTCCTTCACGAGCCAGAATCCTCCGTCGTTGACGTGGCCCGCGATCAGCGATCCTGCGCCGATCGCCACGACCAGCAGTTCACGGTTCACGTCCGGCATGTCCGCGACAATCGGCGCGATGATGCTCGCCGCCGTGACGACCGAGACCGTGGCCGAGCCGACCGACACCCGCAGCAGCGACGCGATGACCCATCCGAGCACGAGCGGCGACAGCCGCAGGCCTCCCATCGCCTGCGCGATCGCCGTGTCGACGCCCGCGACGTCGAGCACGCGGCCGAATCCGCCGCCGGCACCGACCACGAGGAGCACGCTGGCAATCGGCGGCAGCGCCTCTTCCGCGAAACGCAGAATGCGATCGCGATCGAATCCGCACGAGCGCCCGAACGTGAGCAGCGCGAGCAGCGTCGACAGCAGCATCGCCATCAATGGCGTCCCCGCGAGCTCGATCGTCGCCCGGATCCGTCCCGGGGTGATCGTCACCTGGGCCAGCGCCGCCGCGAGCATCAGCAGCACCGGCATCAGGATCGTGAGCAGCGTCACGGCGAGAGATGGTGTTCGCGATGCCGCGCTCGCCGTCGTGAGCTGGTCGGCCATCGCGCCAGGGTCCGCGTGCACGCGGCGCGTGATGTATCGACCGAAGAGCGGTCCGGCGATGATGGCGACCGGAAGGCCGACGATCAGCGAATAGAGGAGCGTGCGGCCGGGATCGGCGCTCAGCCGTTCCATCGCGGCAAGCGGGCCGGGATGGGGAGGCACGAGCCCGTGCGCCACCGACAGGCCCGCGACGAGCGGCAGACCCAATCGGAGCAGCGGCGTGCCGGTCTGCCGGTGCAGCGTGAACATCACCGGCGCCAGGAGCACCAGGCCGACCTGGAAGAAGACCGGCAGCCCGATGATGAAGCCCGAGAGCATCATCGCCCAGTCCATCCGCCGCTCGCCCATGGCGCGGATCAGCGCGCCCGACACCACCGTCGCGCCGCCGGACTCAGCCAGCAGCTTGCCGATGACCGTGCCGAGGCCGATCACCATCGCGACGAATCCGAGCGTGTCCCCCACGCCGGACTGAAATGCGCGCGGAATGTCCGGCAGCGGCATGCGGGCGGCGAGCCCGACGAGGAGCGATCCGGTGGCCAGCGCCAGGAACGCCGGCATCCGCACCCAGGTGATGAGCACCACCACCAGGACCACGCCGAGGAACGCGACGACGAGAAGGGGAGTCGGATCGGCGGGCGGCACCGGGGGAAGCTTACAACACGTGCTACGTGCTACGTGCTGGGTGCTACGTGCTTGCACGTGCTAGGTGCTACGTGCTCACGTGCAACGTGCCGACCCTGAGTCCGTTCGGGGGGTGGATAATTACGATGATGGCACTTCATGGATGACGAACTGTTCGTGGTGACCTGTCCTTACTGTGGTGAAGAAGGGGAGATCTACGTCGAGCCGGACGTTCGCGGGCAGTTCGTGCAGGATTGCGAGGTCTGCTGCAATCCGTGGCTGGTGCGGGTAACCGGCGACCAGGGCGACCGCTGGGTCGAGGTGGTTCGGGGGGACGGGTCTGAATGAGTCACATCATGCGCTCGCCACGCATTCTCGTCGTCGGCGCCGGCGCCTTCGGCGGATGGACGGGGCTCGCGCTGCGGCGGCTGGGCGCTGACGTCACCGTGATCGATGCCTGGGGACCCGGGCACGTCAGGGCCAGCTCCGGCGGGGAGACGCGCGTCATTCGCGCGACCTATGGGTCGCGCGTGCAGTACACGAAGATGACGATGCGCGCGCTGGTGCGGTGGCGGGAGCTCGAGGCACAGCTGCAGCGCCTCATCCTGCATCGGACCGGCGTGCTGTGGCTGTTCGATGACTCGACGCCGGCGCGTGCGTTCGCGCAGGCCTCCGCCGCCGCGCTTGCGGCGCACGGCGCGTCACTGGCGGCGCTGTCCGCCGCCGAGGCGGCAGCGCGTTATCCGCAGATCAACTTCCGCGACGTGGCCTCGGTGATGTTCGAAGCGGAGGCCGGATACCTGATGGCCCGCCGTGCCTGCGAGGACGTGATCGCACAGTTCCAGCGCGAAGGCGGGACCTATCGGCTCGCGGCGGCCGAACACCCCCTCGACGGCACCGAGCTGCGCGCGGGCCGGCTGACCCTGGTCGACGGCTCGCGGCTCGAGGCCGACGTCTTCGTCCTGGCCGCCGGTCCGTGGCTGGCCTCGCTCGCGCCCGACGTGCTGGGTCACCTGATTACGCCGACGCGCCAGGAGGTCTATTACTTCGGCACGCCCGCCGGCGATGCGCGGTTCACCGACGCGATGCTGCCGGCCTGGATCGACTTCGGCGCAGCCCAGATCTACGGCATCCCGGGCAACGCCTATCGCGGCTTCAAGATCGCCGACGATCGCGCGGGAGCCGTCATCGATCCGACGACCGCCGAACGCGACGTGACACCGTCCGGCGTTGCCCTCATGCGCGACTACCTCGCACGACGATTTCCCGCGCTGGCCACGGCGCCGCTGGTCGGCACCGAAGTCTGCCAGTACGAAGCATCGCCCGACGCCGACCTGATCGTCGACCGCCACCCCGCCGCGAGTAATGTCTGGCTCGCGGGCGGCGGATCCGGCCACGGCTTCAAGCTCGGCCCGGCCGTCGGCGAGCTGGTCGCATCCAGCGTCATGCGCGACGACGACATCGACCCCTGCTTCGCCCTGGCCCGGTTCGCCCGCCCGCCGGCCGAGGGCTGGCAGGAGAAGTGGACATAACCGTCCCCCGCATCCCGCAGCGAAGCACCGAGCACCCCAGCACCCAGCACGCAGCACGTAGCACGTAGCACGTAGCACGTAGCACGCAGCACGTAGCACGCAGCACGTAGCACGTAGCACGCTAGCACGTATACTGCCCCCTTGGACATTCACCTCGTCGACGGTACCTACGAGCTCTTCCGGCATTTCTACGCCGTGCCTCCCGCGCGCGATCGGGACGGGCGACAGGTGGGCGCGGTGCGCGGCGTCGTCACGTCGATTCTCGGCATGATCAACCGTGGCGCCACCCATGTCGGCGTGGCGACCGATCACGTGATCGAGTCGTTCCGGAACGGCTTGTGGCCGCACTACAAGACCGGCGCCGGCGTCGATCCCGATCTGCTCGCGCAGTTCGGCCTGCTCGAGGACGCGCTCGTGGCTATGGGTGTGACCGTCTGGCCGATGGTGGAGTTCGAGGCAGACGATGCGCTGGCGGCGGCCGCGCTCAAGGCTGCGGAAGACGAACGCGTCGAGCGTGTGCTCATCTGCACGCCCGACAAGGATCTCGCGCAGTGCGTTCGCGGCGACCGCGTCGTGCAGCTGAATCGCCGCACCAACGTCATCAGCAACGAGGCGGCGATCGTCGCGAAGTTCGGTGTGCTGCCCGCGTCGATTCCCGACTACCTCGCGCTCGTCGGCGATTCAGCGGACGGCTATCCCGGGCTGCCGGGATGGGGCGCGAAGTCGACGGCCGCCGTGCTGGCGCGGTTCGGTCACCTCGAAGCGATTCCCGACGACTGGCGCACCTGGAGCGTGAACGCGGCGAACCCGGCCGCCCTGGCCCGCACGCTGGCGCGCGAGCGTGAGCACGCGTTCCTCTTTCGCGACCTCGCGACGCTCCGCACCGACATTCCCGTCTTCGACAACGTGGACCAGCTGCGCTGGACCGGACCAACCGCCGCGTTCGCGGCGTTTGCCGAACGCCTCGAAACCGCGGTGACGCTGCCCACACCGCCGCGGTAGGACCGCGTTGTTCGAGAGGCTTGAGTACTTAACAGGGAGGACGGCAGGACGAATTGCGTGATCGGTGATCGGTGATCGGTGATCGGCGATCGGAGACTGGGGACTGGGCGGGACTCGGGGAGGTGGGCGGATCTCTTCGCTGGCCGACATCGATTTTCCCTGTTGACGCCTTTGTGATCAGTGGGATCGACAATCGCCAATCTATGGCTCCGGATCTGGATTTGATCTAAGATCCCGACCACCGATCCCGCCCCCCCCGATCCCAGATCACCGATCACCGATCACGCAATTCGTCACCGATCACCGATCACGCAATTCGTTCTCCCGATCAGAGGCCACCCGCCGGTTTGGCGCGGAGGACGCCCACCTGCACCAGCACGCCGGTGAAATCCAGGATGCGGCGCTCGTGCATGATGAGCCCGTTCTCGAATCGATAGACGAACACCGCCGGAATCTCCAGCCGCCTGCCGGTCGGCGCGACGCCGAAGAACTCTCCGCCATGCGTGCCGGCGACGCGGCAGAGCGCCGCGACGCGGTCGTCGTCGATGATCATGTCTTCGTGGAGGAAGACGAGGTCGGGGAACGCCGTCAGCCAGACGCGATAAATGTGCTCGATGGCGGCGCGCCCCTCGAGCACGCCGCCGGTGGGACTGACCACGACGCCTTCCGGATGGTGGTCGGCCGCGAGCGCCACGGCATCATGGTTGCGCCAGGCCGCTTCGCGGCGGGCAAAGAGTGACAGGATTTCGTCGCGTGTCATTGTAGCGACCCTGGTAGCGACCTGGTAGCGACCGGGTAGCGACCGGAAACGACCGCAGCGACCAAGGTACCGACCGGGCAACCGCGAACGACTTGGCTAATATAGGCCCGCACGGGTTCGGGTTCAACCGGGGCACGGCCGTACCCGCATAGCTCGTTTCTCGTGCTGCGATCGTATAGCGCCAATAGTAGTGCAGTCGCATTGACCAAGGACGGCCCCGGCCCGGCGAGGCCGGGTGCCGCTGGCAAAGGAGCCGATCGAATGCCGAAGTACTTGATCGAACGCCACATCCCGCGTGCGGGCAAGCTGACGGGCGAGGATTTGCGGGGGATCGCCACCAGGTCGAACGCCGTGCTCGCTGAAATGGGTCCACAAATCCAGTGGATCCAGAGCTTCGTGACCGACGACGCGATTACGTGCGTGTATGTGGCGGCGAACGAGGACCTCCTGCGTCAGCACGCGTCGCGGGGACCGTTCCCGATCACTCACGTCAGAGAGGTGAAGGCAGTCATCGATCCGTCGACCGCCCATGTCCCGGTTGACGCCGGCCGCTGACCCGTCAGTTGGCCTGGAGGCGGTGCCGGAAGGTCATGTAATGTTATCCGCCGCTGTTCTCCGTTTCCGGACCTCGAGCGGACCGATCGCAGCGATTGGTGACGAGCTTATCTCCTTGACCACTATGGGAATCGTGCTTTCCTGGTGGGAAGCCCGCTTCTACTGTGAGTTCACCGAAGCGGGGGAGAACTCGACGCTGAGGCTGTTCGCCGACGGCGAACTGGTGTGGCAGCAACAGGTTGGACCGCTTGCGGCGGCGTACCGGCGGGCCCGTGAAGTGAGCGCGACGCTCGCGCGACCCCGGCTGAAAGAAGGCTGAGACGCGGGCTGAGGTCAACGCCTGAATCGGCTCCACAAGCGGAGCGCGACGCACAATGTGGCGAATGCGATCCCACTTCGCCACCACGGTAGACCTGCATCTCTGAACCGGCGGCCGCCACGCCTGCTCTCCCGCCTGTCGTCACTGCGGCGATTGTCAACCTCAGGCGCGTCCTCGAGTTGAAGTGGCCCCATGTTCTCAGCCCAGGCTGAGAGCAAGCGCGATGCCGGAGGGTCAGGCTCAGCCGAAGATCAGTCGCTCCAGGCGATGAAGTTGATCGACAGTCCGCCGACTACGAACAGATCCGCGCGATTGGGATCCTGCGTTGACAGCGTCCGTCCCAGCGATCCGAACATCGCGAGCGTGTTCGACATCACGAGCGTCGCGCCGCCGCTGACATCCGTTCGTACGCCGGGCACGCCGAGCGCTTCGCTGAGATCGTCGCGCTTGATCGATCGCGACTGACTGAGCGTCCCCGTGAGCCACAGCCGATCGCTCATCTGCCGCTCGACCGCACCGCTCGCGAAGATCGCGCCGCGCGAGAAGTATCCCGCGCTGCCGTAGGTGCGCCACTTCTCACGCCGCAACTCGACCGAGACGGGTAATCCCCAGTTCACACGGCTCGCGCCTTCCACCGCCGTGACGTTCGAGATTTCCACCACGGGAATGAGGGCGAACCCGATCGGCGCCCCTTTGCCAGATGCGGGATCGCGCAGCTGAATCTTCGAGCTCAGCTGAAGATCGCCGACGCCGCGCGAGACGGGCTGACCCGTTGCGCTGGCGTGATAGAAGGGCACGCTTGCACTGACCTGCACTCGCGGCGTCAGCCCCACGCCGGCGTCGAGGGCCGGAACGTCGAACTCGGTGAACCCGGGCATACGCCAGTAGCCGACCGCGAAGCCGACGTACCCGGCTCCAGGGGCCATCACCGATGCATCATCCAGCCACGCTCCGAATGCGCGGACGCCGGTGCCTTCCGGCGCGATCGCCGATCCGCTGCTCGCCGACACGTCGGCGCCGCCTCCGCCTCCCGATGACGACGAGGTCGCGCCAGAGGCCGGCGGATTGCCCGACGGCCGCTTGTTGTGCCCGTACGCATTGCCCCGGCCGTTGCCCTGCGCGGCTGCGGGCGCGGCGGCCAGCAGCGCGCAGAGCAGGACCGAGCCAATTGCAACTGCCCGCACGTGACGGTCGATCACTGGCGGGTGTCCTTCGATTTCCGCGTCGTCGTGGTCTTCGGCGCCGATGACACCACGGGCGCCTCGGCGCTGCGGATCATCACGTCGGCTTCACGCTGCGCGCGCGTCGCTTCAACCGTGCCATCCAATGACGTGCGCTGATCCTTCATCGCCTGGCCCAGGCTCATGCCGTCGTCGACCATCGCGATCTTGAGCTTGTCGAAATCAGAGATCGTGGTTGTATGAGGCATTCACCGCGGCCACGAATTGCCCGAGGTTGCGGAAGCCTTCGGACGCATCCATGAGGTCGGTGCCCCTCGGCAGCCGGCCTTCGAGCTTGTTCGCCAGATTGGTGTTGCGCTGCAGCTTCTGCTGTACGGGCGTCAGCGTCTCCCCGGTCGTCGACACCGTCGTCGCGTTCTTCTTGGACGTGGACGGTGACGTGGAGGCCGTCGTCGTGGTGGTCGTCGACTTGCTCTTCGGCCCGGTCGCCTTGGCGTTGGTCGTGGTGGTCGTGGACTTTGACTTTGGTCCTGTGGTCTTGGCGGTGGTCGTGGTGGTCTTGACCTTCGGGCCGGTCGCCTTCGTGGTGGTCGCACCATGGGCCTTCGCGCCACCCTGAGCGGTCGTGCGTGGCCCCGTCGTTTTTCCGCCGCAGGCGACGTCACTGCGACATGCGTGGTCTTGCCGCCGCCGTGAGCCGCAGCCTCCCTTGACTGATGCGCCCGTCGAGACCTTCGGCTTCGGCGCGCCGCTGCCCTTACCCTGAGCAAGGGCCACGCTCGACACCATGAGAATTGCCGCCGTGCATCCGATCGAAACAATGAATTTCTTCATCGTATTCACCCTTGTATTGAGCTCCGCACGCTTCCGGACAAAGGGGCAGAAACGCAACCGCCATGCCCGGCCGGTGGTGGCCGCTAAATTGTTGTGAGATTGATGCTTAGGACGCGCTGTGCGCTTTCGGTCGCACCGGGACCGTTACTCGCTCGACACTACGGTGACGGTTTCGGCAGTCTTTACACCGCTGGCTGATTTGAAGAGCTTACGGCGGCTCGACCGCAGGCGCCGCCGCGTGCGTGGCCCTCGTGGCAAAGACACAGACAGTGCGCCGGTGCGTCCTGACAGTTGCAAGTTGGAACGTACCGGATGGGGCGCCCGAACTGTGGCGTACATGGTTGACGAGCCAAGTCGCTGAACAGATAGCGGAAGTCGCAAGTTCCAACGCACATCGCATGAAGACGATGACTACGAGCAGGCGGAACGCGTCGATTGGACTGGTTGGCGGCGTGGTGATGTTGGCGCTGATCCTTACCGGTATCCGCGCGCATCCGGGGCTCGCTGCGTCAGGCCCGCAACCGGGCACCGAGAGCGGTCAGATCATCAAGAGCCGCGTCGATCTGATTACGTCCGATGTGTTCGTTCGTGATGACAAGGGAATGTTCGTCGCGGATCTGAAGAAGGAGGACTTCGAAATCTACGAGGACGGCGTCCCGCAGTCGTTGATCACGTTGACGCTCAGTCATGGCGGGCGCGTGTTCAACCTGACCTCGCCGCCGGCCGCGTCGGCCGCGGGCATCGTGGTGCCGCCCTCGCGCCTGCCGAACAATTCCGGCCGCATCTTCCTGCTGTTCGTCGACGACCTGCACCTCAACTTCATGCAGACCGGACGCATTCGCGCGCTGTTCAAGGAACTGGCCGAGCGGGTCGTTCACGACGGGGACATGTTCGGCATCGTCTCGACGGGCCCTTCCTCGCTCGCGATCGATCTCACCTACGATCGAAAGCGGCTCAATCACGGCGATTGCGCAAGATTTCTGGCGCCGCGATGTCGCCCCGGGACATTGTCGCCGCGCCTCGAGGCGCGCAGGGCGGCGCGGAGGTGCGGCATCGCGCGCATGTGGCTTTTTCAACCGCACACGAGATGCTCGGCGAGCTCGAACGGATTCACGATCGGCGCAAAGCGTTCATCTACGTGAGCAGCGGCTACGACTTCGACGCGTTTTCCGACTCCCGGCTCAAGCAGGAGCAGGAGAGATACGGGCGGGGCGGAGGCGATGGCAGCCAGGCCGCAGATCCCTTTGCGGCCGACTCGTACAAGTTCGGCCAGGCCGACCTCATGGGGGAGCTCGCCGCGGTCATTCGATCGGCGAACCGTGCCAACGCGTCGATCTATGCGATCGATCCGCGAGGGCTCGAGGCCGGTCCCGACATCCCCGATAATCTTGGCGCGGTCGAGTGGCAGCGCCACGTGCAGACGACCCAGGACACGCTGCGCGTGCTTGCCGACGAGACCGGCGGGTTTGCCATCGTCAATCAGAACAGCTTCTCGAACGGGCTGAAGCGCATCGACGCGGAAACCGGCGATTATTACGTGATTGGCTACTATTCGAGCAATGCCGATCCGCTGAAGCGCCGGCGCGCGATCGAGATCAAGGTGAAGCGGCCGCGCGTTCAGGTGAAGCACCGCGCCGAATACTTCCTGAGGCCGAAGGAGCGATGAGCACCAGCACCGTCAAGTGGGGAATGATCGGCTGCGGCGACGTCACGGAAGTCAAGAGCGGACCCGGGCTGCGCAAGGCCTCCGGTTCCGCTCTCGTCGCCGCGATGCGCCGCGACGTCGAGAAAGCTCGTGACTATGCCAATCGGCATGGCATTCCACGCGTTCATGCGACCGCCGCCGCGCTGATCGACGATCCGGAGGTCGATGCGGTGTACATCGCGACGCCGCCGTCGAGCCACTGCGAGCTGGCCCTGCGCGTGGCGTCGGCAGGAAAACCCTGCCTGGTGGAGAAGCCGATGGCCATGACGCACGGCGAGTGCCTGCAGATGGTCGACGCGTTCCGCGCCGCCGGCGTGCCGCTCTGGGTCGCCTACTACCGCCGCGCGCTTCCGCGCTTTCTCCTCGTGCGCCAGTTGCTGACCGAAGGCGCGATCGGCCGCGTCACGTCGGTGCACGTCGAGGTCTTCCAGCCACTCGCCACCGGCGAACAGGCGCGAAACTGGCGCTTCGATCCGGCGACCGCGGGCGCCGGTCTCTTCTTCGATCTCGCCTCGCATTGTGTCGACCTGCTGGATTTCCTGATCGCCCCCGTCGTCGAGGCGTCGGGCATCGCGCTGAACACCGGCCATGCCTACGACGCCGAAGACGTCGTGGTCGCGACGTTCAAGTTGAGTGGAGACGTGGCCGCGACAGGGATCTGGAACTTCAACGCGCCGGAAAAGCGGGACAGCATTCTGATCAGCGGCACAGGGGGGGAGATCCGTACGCCGGTGTTCGCCGATGAGGATGTGATCGTCAGGAGCCGCGGCGCGGATGTCGTGCACAACGTCCGCAATCCGCCGCACGTCCATCAGCCGCTGGTGCAGACGATCGTCGACGAGCTGCGCGGGCAGGGCCGATGCGAGTCGACGGCCGACAGCGGCGCCCGCGCATCATGGGTTCTGGATCGGTGTGTTGAAGGGTTCTATGTCAGGCGGGCCTGATATAGAACCCTTCGTCAGTCGGTTCAAAGGTTCAAGAGTTCAGTGGTTCAGGGGTTCGGGTTCAGGGGTTCGATGGTTCAGGGGTTCACGGCCGCTGAACTCATGAACCATGGAACCTCTGAACTCCCGAACTCCTGAACCCGAACCAGTGAACCTTTGAACCCCTGAACCCTTGAACCGGCTCTGTCCAATCAATATCCAATGTCCGCGATCGCACCGGCCCCCAAGCGTGCCCGAAGCTGTGCGAGATAGAGACTAGCCGGAACGACCGCCACGCCTGGCGATTCCCATGTCTCCGACGGAATATCCGGAATCGGGATCGGATTGCCGTGCCACAGGATGGGAGACGGCCGGCCGGTGCAGCCGATGCACCAGTTCTTCGCGCCCGGCGGCTGCTGGATGAGGAGGTAGTCCGCCTTCACGTTCCACGCCACGGCCCAGCCGATGCTCCAGCCATGGCCGGAACCTGCGTACTCGCGGTTCGAGAAGGCGACGTTGGGCCGGCGGTCCGTGCCGTTCGTGAATTCGCTGCTGTCGACGAGCAATCCGGTCGCCCAGCGCTGATGCGGCGCCACGCCGGCTTCATCACTCTTGAAATGGAGGATGACGTTGGGACCGGTCACGGCCTGCTGCGTCACGATCGGCCAGACGCGCTTGCCGATCACGCTCGAGCGGTGCACGAGCACCTGCGTGCCCGAGATCGCGATGTCAGCAGGCGAAGCTGCGCCGCTGAAGGGCAGCGAGTGCCGGATGTGCACGTCCTCGAGCGTCACACGGCGGACCGTGTGGCCGATGGTGATGGTGTTCTGCGTATCGTCGACCGCGATGTCGCGGACCCAGCCGTCGCCGAGCGCGTTCATCCGCAGCAGGGTGTACTGGCTTTCGGAAATCGGCACGTCCTTCGCGGGCACGGTCACGCGCATCGACTCGAAGCCGGCCTGCTCGATGCGTCCGGGGAACGTGTACTTCACGAGCGTGGCGCCCGGCGGATTCAGGTGCGCGGCGTCGAGCGAATCGGAGAGTGGCACGTCGAGGGTGACGCGGGTGCCGGCCACGGATTTCACGACGCGATCGGTGTTGATGATGGTGCCGGCCTTGATCCACGTCTGCGGCTTGCCATCGCGACTGAGCTTGTCCATCTCCATGAACCGGATCCAGGCGTCGGTGACCGGCCGCTGAATCACGACGGTGTCGCCCGGCTGGAGACCCGCTGCCGAATCGACGGTGACGGAGCTGGCGCCCGACGGCACGTAGTTGTCGGTAATCGCGTAGATCTTCGCGTCGAGCTGCCACGAGCCCGTTCCACTGATGTCGAGGAAGCGATGCGGCGGTCCTCCGACGCGGATCACGGTGCCCTCGTTGCCCGACCCGCTGCCGCGCAGCACCACGCCGCTGGCGCCGATCTTCAGTGGTCCGTTCACCTCGTATGTGCCGCGCTGCAGCAGCACCGCGCCGCGAATGCCGTCCGCATCGGGCGCCAGCCGGGACACTTCGTCGATCGCCGTCTGGATCCGTAGCGTGTTGTCGCCGGCGATCGGCTCGAGCGTGCGGACATTGCGTACGGCGGGCAGTCTCACGCCGCCGCCCCTGTATCCGGCGTGTGAGAAATCCATGATCCGGTTGCCGCGCCCGTCGGTCGCGTACTGCAGCTTCTGGTCCGGGCCGGTTGAAACCCACTTCGACGTCGGTGACGTCTGAGCCGCCGGGGTGAGGATGGCGACAGCAGCCACGACGGCTGCCAGACGCGACACGGACCTCTCGCTCATCGGGGCGCCTTGTCCGGCGCTGGCGGGCCAAACCCTGCGTAGGGTTTCAGCGGAATGATGGAGATGTCGAGCATGCCGGCTCGAAAGAGCGGCAGGGTGTCGAGGCGGTCGCGGACGTGCTCTTCCGAGTCTGCCTCGATCAACAGGCACGCTCCCGGGACATCGCGACGATGCCAGAGATGGCGGAAGAAGCCTTCCGCGTACAGGACGCGCGCCTGGGCGACTTCGGCGTCGAGGCGCGCGGCGAATTCAGCTTCGGGAAAGCGCTCGGACAACCGGCGGGTCAGGATCAGGAACTGCATGGCGTCATCATCACGGTCTCTTTGTTGTCCGTTCGCGCGGCAGCGCGAACGCGTAGTAGCCCTGCGCCTCGGGCTTGCCTGGAACATACGCGATGTTTCCGGGCGGCGGCGTGCTCGACCCGGATGCGCAAAAGACGACGAAGTGGCGGCCGCCGGATTCGTAGACGGCGGCGATGCCTTCCGGATTGGCGTCCAGCTCGCGTTCCCAGAGCACCTTGCCGGTGTCCGTGTCGAATGCGCGAACGGTGGCGTCTCCCCACGTGCCGATGAAGATCAGGCCACCCGCCGTGACGACCGGGCCGTTGCGATGGATCCGTTCGGGACTGCCCGTATTCCTGATTCCCTTCGCGGCGAGCGCGCGAACGTTGCCGAGCGGCACTCGCCATTTGATCGTCCCATGATTGAGGTCGTACGCGACGATCTGGGCCCATGGCGGACTGATCGCGGGCAGGCCGTTGTTGGCGCGGAACAGGGTGCCGAGAGGACCGAAGAACCGCGTCATGCCTTCGACCGCTGGCAGTGGGCGGGGCGCGCCAGGTCCGCCGGCGGCGCCGGCGACCGGATCGGCGAGGTAGGCGAGCAGGCTCTCGAGCTGCCGTTCCGGCATCGCCTGTTCCAGAAACGCCGGCATCTGATTCTGCCCGGCACGAATCACCTTCCGGATGCGCTCGGGTCCCAGCGTCTTCAGATCGATCAACGTCGTCCGATCCATCGAGCGGATCGCCGGCGGCTCCGGCTGGCCGTGGCAGCTTTCGCACAGCCGCTGATACACGCCGCGTCCACGCTGCGGCGGCGTTCCTCCTTCTTCGTACGCGGGGATCACCTGGCTCGCGCAGTCGGTGAATGGCCGGCTGATCGGATGAACGCACGTAGAGCATGCCGGTCGTGGGATCGGCAGCGCTGCCGCCCCAGTTCGAGCCGCCGAACTCACCTGGGATCGAGATCTGGTCTCGCGTCAGCTGTCTGCGGCGTGAACAGGCCTTCGTTGCGCGCGTTCTGCAGCAGGACCTTCAGACGCTCGCGTTCGGCCTCGTCGAGGTGCGGATTGATGTCGTCGGCGGTGAACGTCTGCCGCGCGAACGGCGGGGGATTGGTGGGGAAGGGCTGCGTCGGCCACGTCTCTTCGCCGGGGACATCGCTCTTCGGGACCGGACGCTCTTCGATCGGCCAGATCGGCGCGCCGGTCGACGCGATCGAAGACGTAGAGGAACCCGAACTTCGTCGGCTGCGCCACGACGTCGACGGGCTTGCCATTCGCGGCGCATCGTCAGCAGCTTCGGCGCCGTGGTCAGGTCGTAATCCCAGAGATCGTGGTGGACCGACCTGAAAGTGCCACGAGCCGCTTCCCGGTCCGCGCGTCGAGCGCCAGCAGGCGAATTGCCGAACAGGTTCGCGCCCTTGCGATCGCCGCCAAAGCTGTCGTGCGTCGGCGATCCGAGCGGGAGGTAGGCGATCGCCGCGCTTCTCGTCGATCGAGATCTCGCCCCACGCGTTGGCGCCGCCGGCCCACTGCCATGCGTCCTTCGGCCAGGTGTCGTAGCCGAACTCGCCGGGATGCGGAATCGTGTGAAACGTCCAGACCAGCTTCCCGGTGATGACGTCGAAGGCGCGGATGTCGCCCGGCGGGGACCCGTAAAGCTCGCCGGTGTTCGATCCCGTGATGAAGAGGTTCTCGAACACGCGGCCTGGGCGTGCCGCTCGGACCGCCGAGCGGGCGATGCGCGCCGTCGCGCATGTTGACGCGGCCGCTTGTCGCCGAACGAGTCGATCGGTTCGCCGGTCAGCGCGTCCAGCGCGCGAAGGGAACCGCCGGCCGCGAAGATCAGCCGCGGGTCGCGACGGTCGCGTGCTCTCCCAGTAGTTGATCCCGCGGTTGCCAGGGCCGCCGCCCTCGAGTACGTGCGACCAGATCTGCTTTCCCCGTGCCGGCGTCGAGCGCGACGATCGCGTTCCTCGGCCCGAGCACGTACATCACGTTGTCGACGACGAGCGGATTGAAGCCGAAGTTCCCCTTGCGATCCGGGACCGGGAAGGTCCAGGCGAGTTCGAGCTGACTGACATTGGCCTTGGTGATCTGCGTCAGCGCCGAGTACTGCATCGAGTCCGGAGATCCGCCGTAGTCGCTCCACGTCGTGTACGGCGGCTTCACCGTCTGCGCCTGCAGGCCGGCGAGCGCGAGCACGACGGTCAGCAAGCCGCCTGTTTCATTGCTGGCTTCCCTTGCGCGTCTGCCTGGCGCTGGGGGTCGCGTCGGCGTCGAGGTCGCCGAGGATGTACTGGATTGCGGCCAGCAGGTGCTGGGTCCACCGCTGATCGGTGTAGAAGATGTTCGTATGACCGAGCGGCGTGAAGTAGGTCCGGCCCTTGCCGAAGGTCTTGATCCACGCCACGCCGTAGTCCTGATCCGGCCTGGTGCACTGGTTGCAGAATCGATTCGCGGTCGCGCGATCCGATTTCTCGACGTCGATGGTCAGGAGGATGTGCTGCTTCTCGCGTGAGTAGGGCGAGTACGGCAGGAAAGATGTAGAACTCGTCGGTGTGCTCGAAGCTCGCGCCCCCGAAGCTCTTCGTGAGCGGGCTGTTGGCGTCTTCCACCTTGAGCACCTGTTTCTCGATGCGATGCGCGCCGGCCCAGCCGCCCATCATGTCGGCGAACTCCGGCCAGTTGTTGTTGGCATAGGTGACGGCATGATGGCCGCCGATGCCTCCGCCCTCTCGAACGAAGCGCAGGAGGCCTTCGCGCACTTCCGGATCGTTGTGCACCATGCCGCAGACGTTGTTGAAGTAGATCGCGTCGAACTCCTTCACCTTGGGATACTTCAGCAGCTCCGGATCGTTGCTGAAGATCGGCTCGAACGCGCCGGTCTGTTTGCCCATCAGCTCCAGCAGATAGGTGCCGTGCGGGATCGTGGAGTGTCCCGAGTACATCTGGATGTCGGTGACCAGCAGCTTGCGCGGCTTCGCGGGCTTCGCGATCGCCTGACGGGGCGCGGCCGCCTCGATCTGCTGGCGCATCTCCGGCTCGAGGCGGTCGGCGCCGCGGATTTTGCCCGCCGGCGTGTCGAGCATCGCCCGCACCCGCGCCGCCATCGCCGGCCACATCACGCGCTCGAACGCGGTGACGTTCTTCATCAGGTCGGCTTCGGACGCGCCGGTCGATTCGATCACGATCGACAGCGGCTTGACTCCGGCGCGGTAGGCGGCCAGAAAGAAATCAGCAATGCCTCCCGCACCCTCGCCAAGCGGGACGGGACGTCCTTTCGCGCCGAGCGCGCTGCGATCGGACGCGCGCACCAGCAGCAGCCGGTCTTTTACCGCGGCGAGCGCGTCCGCCGGCTTCACGCCGTCCTGGATCCAGCCGCCGAGATCCGCCGCGATGCCGAGCCGCTTGCCGCGCCCATCGAGCGACGCGAGCACGGCCTTGGGATCGCTCCTGCTCTCCACCGCGACATTGATGCCGAACTCCTCGGCGAGCTTGTCCACCTCGGCGAGGTTCGCGGTATCGGCGCCGACCACGATGAGAGGCACGTTGAGTGACTTGACGAGCTCGAAGACCTGCCGGCGCGCGGCTTCGTCGGCTCCGAGGCGATCGATGCGGTACGACAGGATCTGCTGATTGAGCTCACGCAGGCGATAGACGACCGCGCCCCGCTCGCCTGGCTGCAGCCGGTGATCCAGCGGCTTGGGTACTTCGAAGCTCGTGATCTGTGCGCTCGAGGCCTCGACGCTCGTGACCGCGATGGGATGACCGTCGGCGCGGACGAGCGCCTCTGAAAACGTCAATCCCTTGATCGCCGTCGACGGCACGGCTACGCGCCAGCCGAACCACATGTTGTTGTCCGCGGCGCCGACCCGGATCGTGCCCAGGCTGGTGCCATTCGGACGCTGTGAGATCGAGGCGACCGGCTGCTGTCCGGGCGGCTGGGCGCCGCGGCCCTGTCCCTCCGCTCCGCCACGCCCGGCGCCTGTCCCAGCCGGGGGCGGCTGTTGAGCCAGGCCCGAGAATCCGGTCAGCGCGATCATGACGACGGCGGCGCGAATGGTGTGCTGCATGGCTGTGCTCCAGGCCAACTTTACCGTTCAAGCACGCCGATTCTAGACTAAAAATAGACCGGGGGGCTTCGCCCCGCCGCCTCGCGCGAAGCGCTCGGCGAGACCTCGCCGTAGCCTGGCGAAGGCGGGCCGGACCCCCATCGCCGTCGCTCGCGGGGCCCCGATGCCCCGCTCCGCTCCGGCGGCCGCGCTGACGCGCGGACGGCCTTGACCGGAAGTTGAGTCGAAAAACTCAGATTCGAGCCGGTCAAGGTGTCTAGACAGAATCGCCCCGCGGCATTTCTGAGAGAATCGGCGTCATGACGAGCATCACCCGACGCGACTGGATCCGGACGGCGGCTGAGACCACGCTCGCGACGGTCATCGCGGGCAGCACGGGCGTCTCGGCGGCGCAGCAAGCTGCGACCGGTGCAACCGGCACCACGGCCGCTCCACGACGGCGTGAGTTCTGTTTCTTCTCCAAGCACCTCGCCGAGCTCGACTGGAGCGATCTCGGACGCGCCGTCAAGGACGCCGGCTACGATGGCGTCGATCTCACCGTGCGGGCGGCCGGTCACGTGCTGCCGGAGAAGGCGGCCGCGGATCTGCCGCGCGCCCTGGAAGCGATCAAAGCCCAGGGTGTGACCGTGCCGATGGTGACGACCGATCTCGTCTCGGCGGCCAATCCACACGCCAGGCCGCTGCTTCAGGCGGCCGCTCGCGGCGGCGTTCGCTATTTCAAGACCGGCTACTGGCGATACTCATCGTCGCCCGATGTCCGCGCGCAGCTGAATGCGACGGGGGAGGAGCTCACCGGCTTGACCGCGCTCGCGCGGGATTGCGGGATCGAGCTCGGGTTCCACAACCACACGTCTTACATCGGCGCCGCGCTCTGGGACGTCGCTCCCTTCATCGATCGGCTCGATCCGAAGTGGGCGGGCTACTACTTCGATCCGCGCCATGCGGTTGCCGAAGGCGGCGGCGGTGCGTGGAAGGCGGCGACGCATCTGGTCCTGCCGCGCCTCAAGATGGTGGCGCTCAAGGATTTCCTCTGGGCGAAGACCGACAAGGGCTGGCGCATCGACAACTGCCCGATGGGCGCCGGGATGGTCGATTGGACGTGGATGGGCGCGGCGATCAACGGCGCCGGGTTCGCTGGACCGATATCGATCCACTTCGAGTACCAGATCCCCGGCAGCACCCAGCAGGAACGCACCCGGCGCACCCTCGAAGCCGCGGTCAAGGATCTCGCGTTCGCCCGGAAGGCGCTGGCCTAGCAGCGCCTCGACCGGTATTCCCTTCCCGAATCCGAGAAACGGCGTGGCCCGTCTCCCGGTAAATCCATCCCCCAACCTGCGCCGTAGTAAGAGTGGAGGCCATCCATGACGGTCGAGGTCCTGATCACGGAAACAGACGACCTGGCCCGGTGCCAGGCGGCCTGACGAATGCGTTGGCCGAAGGGTGAGGGTATGATCCGCGCGGTTTGACGATGTGGTTTCTTGCGGCGGTGATGGCTCCGATCGCCAGCGGCCAGCAGGCCGATGATGTCGCGTCGGTCGCGCGCGCGGCGGCCGGCGACGGCGCTGCGATCGCTTCGCTGTACGACGCGCACGGCCGGGCGATGTACTCGCTGGCGTTGCGTGTGCTTGCCGATGAAGCCGATGCCGAGGACGTACTCCAGGAAGTCTTCGCGCAGGTCTGGCGCCAGGCGTCACGCTACGACGCGAGGCGCGGCACCGTCGCCGCGTGGCTCCTGACGATCACGCGGACGCGCGCCATCGATCGGTTGCGCGCGCGCCGTGCCCGGCCCGACAGCGCCGCGGCGGCGGCGAACGAGGATGCGGACAGCAATCTGCCCGCCTCGTTCGTCGATCCCGGCGACGCGCTGGCCGCGGCGCGGGACGCTGAACGCGTCCGATCCGCCCTGCGTGAGCTCCCCGTGCTTCAGCGGCTGGCGATCGAGCTTGCCTATTTCGAGGGGCTGTCGCAGAGCGAGATTGCGGAGCGCCTCGAGCAGCCGCTGGGCACCATCAAGACACGCATTCGACTCGGATTGTTGAAGCTGCGTGACGCGCTGTCGGGCAGCGCGGCCGGAGGAACCATATGAGCGCGACGCACGACGAACAGGCGCTTGCCGCCCCGTACGTGCTGGGCGCGCTCGAAGCCTCCGAGCGCCGTGCGTTCGAGGCGCACCTGGCGACGTGCCCGATCTGCCTGGCCGAGGTCCGCTCGCTGCAGCCGGTCGCGGACGCGCTCGCGCACGCGGTGCCGCAGCAGACGCCGCGCCCGGAGCTGCGCCGCCGCGTGCTCGGCGTCATTCCTGGCACTGCGCCCGGCGTCACACACGATCGGCCAGCGCGCTCGACGACAGCCGGATGGCTGCCTCTTGCCGCGGCCGTCATCGTCTCCGCTGGTCTCGGCGTGTATGCATGGACGCTGCAGGGTCGCGTCGCGTCACTCGAGACGCGGCTCGACAGCGCTGAACGCCGGGCCGCGGCCGCCGAGCGGGACACGCTCGAAGCCCGCCGTGCCGCGGGCGACGCGAAGGTGATGGTGGCCGTGCTCGAGGCCTCCGATCTGGTCCGGATCGAACTCGCCGGACAGAAGCCCGCGCCATCGGCGACGGCGCGCGCCTTGTGGAGCCGCAATCGCGGGATGGTGTTCAGCACGAGCAATCTGCCGCCGCCGCCGCCGGGCAGCGTCTATCAGGTGTGGGTGCTCGCCAAGGGCGCGCCGATCAGCGCGGGGCTGCTCTCGATCGACCAGGCGGGCCGCGGCCTCGCGTTCTTCCAGACGCCGTCCGACATTCCGCCGCCGACCGGCGTGGCCGTATCGCTCGAACCGTCGGGAGGCCGGCCGCAGCCGACCGGCGATATCTACCTGCACGGCGCGCCCGGCCCCTGATCAGTCACGCGACGAGTTCCGGCTCGAAGCAGGTCAGCGCGGCCCTACCCACGCAGACATCCGTTGATCGTCGTCGTCCGTAGATGACTGCGTGGGAAGGCGTGCGCATTTTCTGGCGGGCTGGTTGTGGCTCCTCGTTTCACTGCCGCTCGATGCATCGGCGCTCGGGCAAATCAGCGTTCAATAGATCCGTCGTGCCGTCGTGCCGTCGTGCCGTCGTGTGGCGCGAAGCGCAAGTCGTACTCTCCTGAGCCGTTGGCAGTTGGAAGCTGGGAGTTCTCGAGGAGCCATTTCCGGCCGCGTCGCGGATCACACCGGGGCGCCGCTCGCAGAAGTTACCGTCAGCCTGACACCACTCGATCGCCAGAGCCCCACACGAGCACCCTGACCTCGTCTTCCGGAGAGTACAAGTTCGAGGGCGTGAGCTCCGGCCCGTATCGGGTGGTCTTCACGCATCTTGGGTTTGCCGAGCATTCGCGCCCGCGGGTTGATGTCAGCGCGGGCGCCGGACTGCGAATCGACGTGACGCTGCAGGTCGCGCTGACGACCGAGGTCACGGTGAGCGGCCGCGGCACGTTCCGCAACCTGGCGGAACTCGAGGATCCGGCCACGAACCTCGTCGGCCTGGCGTCATCGGCCAGCGAAGGCGCGGTGACCGCCCGGCAACTGGAGCGGCGTCCCATTCAACGTGCGGGGGAGATCGTCGAGTCCGTTCCAGGGATGGGCGTCACGCAGCACAGCGGCGAGGGCAAGGCGAATCAGTACCTATCTCCGCGGGTTCAACCTCGATCACGGCACCGACTTCTCGACGATGGTTGCCGGCGTACCGCTGAATCTGCCGACTCATGCGCATGGGCATGGCTACACGGACGCGAACTTCCTGATTCCGGAGCTCGTGACCGGCGTGCAGTACTTCAAGGGGCCGTACGCGGCGGACGCCGGAGACTTCGCGTCGGCGGGCGGCGTGCACATCAACTACGCGACCGTGCTCGATCGGCCGATGACGCGCGTCAGCATCGGTGGACACGGCTGGTCGCGGGTGTTCGCCGCGGCCTCGCCGCGCGCGCTCGGCGGTTACCTGCTGGCGGCTGCCGAAACGGCACGCAACGACGGCCCGTGGGATCGGCCCGATGAGTATCGCCGCGTCAACAGTGTGCTGCGCTACAGCCGCGGCGACAGCCGCAACAATCTCGCCATCACCGCGCTGACTTACACGGCGTCATGGAACGCCACCGACCAGATCCCCCGGCGTGCCATCGAGACGCGGTTGCTTCCGCGCTTCGGCACGATCGATGACACCGGCGGCGGACGAACCGCCCGGTATACCCTCGCTGCCGAGCGGCAATGGAGCACGGCCTCCACACGCACTAGGGTGTCGGCGTTCGCCGTTCGATACAGCCTCGATCTCTATTCGAATTTCACCTACTTCCTCGACGACCCCGTCAACGGGGATCAACTGCACCAGGTGGATCGCCGGTTCGTCACGGGGGCGCGCGTGGCCCACGACCGGATCGCGATGTGGAAGGGCCGGCCGGTCGAGACTCGTCTCGGTCTCCAGATCCGGCGCGACGACATCGGCCGCGTCGGCCTGTATCGGACCCGCGCACGCCTGCTTCTTTCGACGGTGCGGGAGGATTCGGTCGGCCTGCCCAGCGGCGGCGTGTGGACCGATGTGAACGTCCGGTGGACTTCGTGGCTGCGTTCGGTCGCGGGCATTCGCGTCGATGGTTCGCGATACAACGTCGAGGCCGATCGTGCGGTCAACTCGGGCAGAGACGCGGCGGCCATCGTCAGTCCCAAGGCCTCCCTCGTCTTTGGACCCTGGCGCGGGACGGAGCTCTACGCGAACGGCGGGTTCGGCTTCCACAGCAACGACGCGCGAGGCGCGACGATTACCGTCGACCCCGCCGACGGCTCGCCGGCCGAACGGGTGACGCCGCTGGCGCGCACGCGAGGAACCGAGATCGGCCTGCGCACGGTCGCGCTTCGAGGCGTGCAGTCAACCGTGGCGCTCGTGGCGGCTCGCGCTCGACTCCGAGCTGGTGTTCGCCGGCGATGCCGGCACGACCGCCGCGAGCCGGCCAAGCCGGCGGCAGGGGATCGAGTGGTCGAACTTCGTTCAGCTGCGCCGGTGGCTGACGCTCGATGCCGACCTGGCCTGGTCGCAGGCGCGCTTCACGGATGGGCGCCCTGAAGGTGCCCACGTTCCGGGCTCGGTCGAGCGCGTCGCCTCGCTCGGCATGTCCGTCGATCGTGGTGAACGGATGTTCGGAAGCCTGCGATGGCGCCATTTCGGATCGAGACCGCTGATCGAAGACAACTCGGTCCGATCGCACGCGACCAGCCTCCTGAGTGCCCAGGCCGGTCATCGTCTTTCAAAGCGCCTCTCGCTGATCGTCGACGTCTTCAACCTGCTCGACGCGCGGCACAGCGACGTCGACTACTTCTATACGTCGCGCCTCCCGGGCGAGCCGGCCGGCGGCGTCGACGATGTCCATTCCCACCCGGTCACGCCGCGCACGGCGCGTGTGACGCTGGCGGTGACGTTCTGAGCCTGCAGTTCCTTCCGGGTGAAGACCTGTGAATTTATCGACCCGCTTCCGCCTTCCGCCTCCGCGCGAAGCGCTTCGGCGAGACTCGCCGTAGCCTTGGCGGAGGCGGTTAGGCGGAAGGACGTGGCTGGGGCTGAAATGAGCGGCAGTCGCTTCCTTCGCCTGAAGGCGGAAGCCACGCGTGTCCGCATCGCCGGAAGGCTGTGAGCGCATTTGTCCTCCTCCTGCGCATTCCAGGGAGAGGTGGTCATGGCAGCGACGGACTTCGTCCTGGCCGGTGTGCTGGCGCTGCGGGCGGTTCAGCCGCCTGGCGCCCTGGACCCGCAGCCGTCAACCCCGCCAGTCGTCGTCGAACGCGAGCGCATCGAGGTCAACGACCAGCGGCAGACGATTCGCGGGCGTGTAGAGAGTATGACCGGGGACCTGCTGATCGTGGACACGTACGACGGCCGTGTAACTCTGCCTGTTGCGTCGATTCGCCGGATCGATCGCGTGGGGGATTCGCTGGTGAACGGGGCAGCGATCGGCGCCGGCGTCGGAGGGGGCGCAACTCTCGCGCTGATGGCGAAGCTGTGCGCGAACACCGGCTGTTCCGACACGTCCGCCAACCTCGATCCGCGCCTCACGCTGGCCGGCGCACTCATCGGCGCGGGAGTCGGCGCACTGGTTGACGCAGCGTTCGAATCCCGCAAGACCGTCTATCAGTCCGGAGCGGGGCAGACCCCGATCATTGCGCCGAAGCGACTGGCGTCCGACGGCACTCGCAACAACGTGATGATCTTCGGCCGCTTCGGATGGGCGAGGGTGACCGACGATGAGGGGTGGCTCGGGAATGGCGCCACGTTCGGGACCGGCGTCATTGTCCCGGTGGGCACCCGCATCGGGCTGCAGCTCGCCTACGATCGTCACACGCGGTCGCGCGACTTCGACAGCAGTGGAGGTTTCTTCGGCACCGAACAGCTGGCGACTGCCAAGGCGCTGTTCTTCTTTCGCTCGACCCAGGCTGTTCGACCTTACGCGGCGATTGGCTTCGGCCTGATGGATTCCGATCGCCGCTCGGAGTTCCCGACGTTCACGTCGAGCCGGTTCGGCCCCGTTGTTGGAGCGCCGGAGATTCTGCGCTACCACACGCGGGGCGGAGCGCTGGGATTCGGCGCAGGCCTCGACGCGCGACTCACGCGACACCTCTCCATCCTCGGGGATCTGACGCTCGATCTCGGGGGCGGCGAGGCGCTGGGGTCGACGCGGATCACCGTCGGTGGCGGGTGGACGTTTTGATGTGACAGAGCCTTTGTCGGTTCAAGGGTTCAGGGTTCAAGGGTTCAAGGGTTCAGGGTTCGGAGGTTCAAGGGTTCTGGTTCAGAGGTTCAAGTGTTCGCGGCGCTGAACTCGAACCACTGAACTCTTGAACCCGAACCTATGAACCTTTGAACCCCTGAACCCTTGAACTACGATTATCGTGGATTCGGCGAAGCGTCCGCGTCGAGATCCCCGAGTATGTATTGCAGCCCGGCGAGGAAGTGGCCGACGATCGGCGGGCTCATGAACGTCTCTGCCATGTGTCCGAGGGAGCAATAGAAGACCCGGCCCTTCCCGTAGGTGCGAATCCAGCTGACCGGATAGATGTTGTCGGGACGCTTGTAGCCGTTCCACGGCCGCGGCTCGATCTTCGGATCGTCGAGATCGACCGTCAGCAGGACGCGGACCTTGTCCCAGCGGAGCCGGCCCTGGCCTTCGTGCTCGAAGCGGTAGTACTCCTCCCGGAAGTTGAGGTCCTGGCCGTCGAACGGCTTCATGATCGGGCTGGCGCGGTCGTAGACCTTCATCACGCCCTGCTCGATCCGGTGCGGCGCGCTCTGCGAGCCGATCATCTCGGCGAACTCCTCCCAGTTGCGTGACGCCCACGGCGTTCCGTGGATCCCGCCCAGGCCGCCGCCCTCGCGCATGTAGCGCGCGAAGCCTTCACGCAGCTCGGGATCGGGCAGGAATTCGTTGACGATGCTGTTGAGGAATACCGCGTCGTATTCCTTGATCTTCGGATACCGGAGGTTGTTGAGGTCGTTGTCGAACACGGTTTCCCACGCCCCGGTGATCTTGCCCATGCGCTCGATCATCAGGTTGGTGTGGGGAATCGTGTTGTGCGACATGCCGTGCAGGCTTTCGATGACCAGGAGCTTGCGCGCTTTCCTGGCCTTCGCGTACGCCTGCTTCGGGATCGCGGCCTCGATCTTCTGACGGATCTCCTCGCTGCGCGTCTTGACCACATCGGGCGCGAGGGTTTCGCCGCGGCCGGGCGTCACCAGGTCCCAGCGGATCGGCCGCGTCTTCGAGAACTCCGTAAAGCGCAGGCCGTAGGCCGGCTGTACTGCCGTCTCGAACGCCTCGATCGCCTTGTAGAGATCCGCGGTGTTGACCAGCGTCATCGCCAGCGGCCGGATGTTCTGGCGGTTCAGTTCGTGGAAGAACTCCGTGAGTTTGCCGACGCCCTGGCCCAGGTTGACGTTGCGCGCCGCCGGCCCGCGATTCGATCGGTCGCGAAGGATGACGTAGTTGAGCCGATCCTTCACGACGGTGAGCGCGTCCTTCGCGGAAACACCATCCTGCGCCAGCAGTCCCGTATCGATGGCGATGCCGAGCCGCTTGCCTTTGCCTTCGAGCGCCTTCATCGTCCGCAGCGGGACGGCGGCATCGGGCAGCACGGCGACGTTGATGCCGAATTCGTCGGCGAGCGCGTCGAGACCGTCGAGCGGCGTGTTGGACGGGATCACGAGCGTCGTGCCGCCCATCGCCTTCACGAACTCGAACAGGCGGCGGCGCGACGCCGCGTCTGGTTCGAGCCGCTCCTTGAGGTACGACAGCATCCGCACCGTTCCCATCCGCGCGCGGATCGACGCGATCTCGCCGGCCGTCAGGTTCGGCCCGAGCAGCTTCTGGACGTCCTGGCTCACCGGCTGCGAGCTCGACTCCTTCGACGAAGTCCACCACGGCCGCGTCGGCCCGGACGACGGTGTCGAGGAACGACGTGCGTCCGGCACCGCCCGACGCAATCGCGAAATCCCAGTTGGTCACGCGGTCGTCGCCCACGAGCGTGCGGGTGCGCCACGAGACGCGCTCGAGCGCGTCGGGCGCCCGCTGAAACGCCGGCTTCTGCGTGTCGGGTTGCGGTGCCGCCGCCGGGGCTTGCGCCTGGGCCGCCACGAATCGGACTCCCACGTCCAGGGCGGCCGCGAACAAGAGGAAAGCACCAATCCTGCGCATCGTGTTCTTCCTTTTCTACGATTCCTTCATCCGCTCAGCGCCGCGGCAGAGCGAAGACGTGGTAACCCTGTGCCTCGATCCTGGCCGGCTTGCGATGAAACGGATCCTTCCAGACCGGATCGGTGCCCGTACCCCAGGACGCGCCCGCCGCGAACGCGATGTACTGGCGGCCACCGATTTCGTAGATTGCCGGGATGCCTTCCGGATTCGCCTCGAGCTCGTGCTCCCAGATCACCCGGCCCGTGTCCTTGTCGTAGGCGCGCAGCATTCGATCCTGCGAATTGGCGGCGAAGACCAGGCCGCCTGCTGTAACCACCGGCCCGTTGCGCGGCCGGACGGTTCCGGTGTTCATCACGCCCTTCTCGGCGAGGCCGGGCGCGTGGCCGTCCGGCACGCGCCATTTGATCGTGCCGTCGTTCAGATCGTAGGCAACGAGCTGGGTCCACGGCGGTCCCGACGCCGGGAGTCCGTTGCTCGTGTACCAGCCGGCTGAGAACGAACCGGCATAGCGGGTCGCGGGCCCGGCATACCGCGCGGGATTCTGCGGCAGTCGCAGCGCCCCGTCGTCAGCTTGCTCGTCCATGATCGGCAATGACTGCAGGTAGGCCTCGAGCGCGTCGACACTCGCCGCCGGCAGCATGGCGTCGGAGAACGCCGGCATCTGCTCCTTGCCCTGGCGGATGAGCGTTCTGAAGTTCGACGTACCCAATCGCGCGGGAGACTTCATCGGCGTCTGGCCGGGACCATGGCACGTCGAGCAGATCTGCGTGTAGATCGCGAACCCCTGCTGCTCGCGTGGGCTCCGCTGCACCGGCGGCGGCGCCCCGGGTTTTTCCGTGCTCACCGCCATGCGACGATAGCTCGGCATCTCGAGGCTGCGAACGAACAGCATGCCGGTCGCCGGATCGGCCGCGGTGCTGCCCCAGTTCGCGCCACCCCACGCGCCCGGGAACTGAATGTGATGCTTCAGATGACTCGACGGGCTGAACAGACCGGTATGAGCGGTGTCGCGTACCGCCTGCTTCAGCTTTTGCTGCTCCTCGGGACTCATGAACGGGTTGACGTCGTCTGGCGTGAACGCCTGCCGCGCGAACGCCGGCGGCTTCGTTGGAAAGGGCTGCGTCGGCGACGAGACTTCACCCGGCACCTCGCTTCGTGGAACCGGCCGTTCCTCGATCGGCCACAGCGGCTTTCCGGTGAGGCGTTCGAACACGTACAGGAACCCGGTCTTTCCCGCCTGCGCCACGATGTCGACGTCGCGGCCGTTGTTCCGAACGGTCAGGAGCTTCGGCCCGGACGCGAGGTCGTAGTCCCAGAGATCGTGATGCACTGTCTGGAAATGCCAGAGACGCTTGCCCGTCCGCGCGTCGAGCGCGACCAGGCAGTTGCCGAACAGATTGTCGCCGGCGCGATCGGCGCCATAGAGATCGTGCGTCGGCGATCCCGTTGGAAAAAAGACGATGCCGTTCTTCTTGTCGAGCGTGATGTCGCCCCAGACGTTCGCGCCGCCTGCGTACTGCCACGCGTCGGCGGGCCACGTGTCGTACCCGAACTCGCCAGGGCGGGGAATCGTGTGGAACGTCCACACCAGCTTGCCGGTGACGACGTCGTAGGCGCGGACATCGCCTGGCGGCGAGCCATATCCCTCTCCCGTGTTCGATCCGACGATTAGTAGGTTCTCGAACACCCGGCCGGGACTCTTGTTCGGTCCGCCGAGGCGGCGGGGGCTGCCGGTCCGCATATCGACCAGCCCATTGCTGCCGAACGTGGTGATCAGTCGCCCGGTCTTCGCGTCGATCTGCTTGAGGCCGGTGTTCGTGGTCAGGATCAGCCGGCGGTCGGCGCGATCTTTGCTCTCCCAGTAGGTGATCCCGCGCTCGGTCGCTTCCTCGGTCGAGGTCCACAGTTCTTTGCCGGTCGCCGCGTCGAGCGCGACGACCATGTCCTTCGCGCCCGCCACGTACATCACGCCATCGATGATCAGGGGATTGAAGGGCAGGCGGACCGGATCGCCTGTGACCTGGTAGAACCAGGCGCGCTCGAGCTGCTTGACGTTGTTCTTGTCGATCTGCGCGAGCGCGGAGTACTGCATCGAATCCGGCGACCCGCCGTAGTCGCTCCAGGTCGTGTACGGCTTGGGTTCCTGGGCGCGGAGGTGGCCGCCGGTGATCAAGGAGAGCAAGACCGTGCCAGCGAGTGCCGTCACTGCGCAGCAGAGACCGACCGTTCGTGTCGTGGCGCTCATCGATCCTCTCTTCGCCGTTTTGACACCCGTAGCGCGCCGCTTTAGCGGCGCGATTGAACGTCCGGATGATCCCGACCGTTGAGACGCGGCACTAAAGTGCCGCGCTACGGGCGTGTGGCCGCTTTAGCGGCGTGCCGAACGTCGGACTCCGGCCGCGGGACGCTACCTTCCCGATCTTCCCCGCCGTATCAATTCCGTCAGCGATTGATTCGTCTTCGGCACGTAACCCTCGAGCGGAAGGATGCGCTCGTGAATCGCGTCGAGCAGCCATGCCGGCTGCGGGAAGAACATCGTTTCCAGCTCCGCGGCCGGGGTAATCCAGTTCCGCGATCCGATCACGGACGGTGGTCCATCGAGGTCGTCGAAACACAGCTGCGTCAGATTGGCGGCCACCGTGTGCATGACGCTGCCGCGCTCGACCGCGTCGCTGACCAGCAGCACCTTGCCGGTCTTCCTGACCGATGCGATCAGCGGCTCGTAGTTCAGCGGGGTCACGGCGCGCAGATCGATGACTTCGGCCGACAGTCCGAACTGCTGAAGCTCGGATGCCGCCGCCATCGCCGTGTAAAGCGTCGGCCCCAGGGTAATCATCGTGAGGTCCGTCCCCACCCGCTTGATCGACGGGTCGCCGGGCTCGATCTCGTAATAGCCTTCCGGCACGCCGGCCTCGGCGAACATTTCTCCCATGTCGTAAATCTTCTGGCTCTCGAAGAAGATCACGGGATCGGTGCCCGCGAGCGCGCTGTTCATCATGCCCTTGGCGTCGTACGGCGTGACCGGATAGACGACCTTCAATCCGGGAATGTGATGGACCAGGGCGGTGAAATCCTGCGAATGCTGCGCGCCGTACTTCGAGCCGACCGACACGCGCAGCACCACCGGCATCGTCAGCTGGCCGGCGGACATCGCCTGCCACTTCGAGAGCTGATTGAAGATCTCGTCGCCGGCCCGTCCCATGAAATCGGCATACATCAGCTCGGCGACGACGCGGCCGCCTTCGAGGGCGTAGCCGATGGCGGCGCCGACGATCGCCGCTTCCGAAATCGGCGAGTTGAACAGCCGATGGTAGGGGAGCGCTTCGGTCAGGCCGCGATACACGGCGAAGGCGCCGCCCCAGTCGCGGTTCTCCTCGCCGAACGCGATCATCGTCGGATCGATCGCGAAGCGGTGCAGCAGCGCCTCGAACAGCGCATCGCGGACGTTGTAGGCCTTCATCTTGGGGACGGGATGGCCGTCGTGCGTCGGCGTGCGAATCTTGCCGCGAATCTGCTGCACCCTGGGGTTGTCGGCGAGCGGCTGCAGGAACTCGGGCTCGCGCGCGTCGAATCTCTCGACCCGCCGGTTCGAGAACATCACCGAGCCCACGAGCTCGGAATCCAGGGCGACGCGCGGACTGACGTCGAGATCCACCGAGAGCCGCAGCATCTCGACGATCGTCGCTTCGAGCTCGGCGCGTGACGCGTCCAGCGCCGCTTCCTCGATGACGCCGCTCGCGATCAGTTTGGCGCGAAACGCCCTGATCGAATCCGCCTGCTGCCAGCTCTCGATCTCTTCCTTCGAGCGGTAGCTGGATGCGTCCGAGGGCGAGTGGCCGCTGATTCGATAGGTAATCGGTCTCGAGCAGCACGGGGCCGCCGCCAGCCTGCAGGATGTCTTTCTTCCGGCGGAACGCATCGATGACGGGCAGCGGGTCGTAACCGTTGACACGCTCCGCGTGCATCTGATCGGGATTGACGCCGGCGCCGACGCGGGCAATGGAGCCGACCCCCATCGTCTCGCCGAACGGCTGCCCGCCCATGCCGTAGAAGTTGTTGATGCAATTGAACAGGATGGGCAGTCCGCCGCCGAGCGACGGATCCCACAGGTGCCGGTACTGGTCCATCGCGGAGAACGTGATTCCCTCCCAGACCGGACCACAGCCGAACGACGCATCGCCGATATTGGCGACAACGATGCCCGGCTTGCGGTTGACGCGCTTGTAGAGCGAGGCGCCAGGCGCGATCGAGCCCGAGCCGCCGACGATCGCGTTGTTCGGGTAGATCCCGAATGGGGCAAAGAACGCGTGCATCGACCCGCCCAGCCCGCGGTTGAAGCCGGTGGCGCGCGCGAAGATCTCGCAGTAGGCCCCGTAGATGAAGAACCGGAGCGCCAGCCCTTTGACCGACCCGCTGTAACCGCGCTCGACCGGACGGAGCAGGGCGCCGTCCGCGTAGGTCTCCATGATGGTCTGGAGCTCGCGATCGCCGAGCTGCCGGATCGCGGCAAAGCCCTTCGCGAGGATCTCGCCGTGGCTGCGATGGGATCCGAAGATGTGATCGTCGGGCGTCAGCGAAAACGCCATCCCCACTGCCGCCGCCTCCTGCCCGATCGACAGATGGGCCGGCCCGGCATGGTTGTAGGTCACGCCCTTGTAGGCGCCCTTGGTCTTGATCTCCTGAAGCGCCGACTCGAACTCCCGAATTCCGCACATGTCCCGCCAGATGTTCAGCAGATCCTCGACCGAGTACTGCTCGAGCTCCTGCGCGACGGTCTGGTTGTAGGCGTTGAGCGGAATCTCGGAGAAACGGATGGTTTCCCGCGCGAACACGCGCTCCGGTTGGATAACGATGGACTTGGGCATGCTCTTTACACGGCGCTTTCGCTGAAAAGTCGTCGGTTCAAAGGTTCAGGGGTTCAAGGGTTCAGGGGTTCAAGGGTTCAAGGGTTCAAGGGTTCAGCGTTGCTGAACCTTTGAACTTGAACGGCTGAACCTCTGAACCTGAACCGCTGAACCCGAACCTCTGAACCTTTGAACCCTGAACCTTTGAACCTCTGAACCTTTGAACCCCTGAACCCTTGAACCCTTGAACCGACGAAGTTACAGATCAGCATATCGTCTCGACCATTTCGATATTCCGTCTGACGAGCTGGAGAAATCTTGCGCCCGGCGCGCCGTCGATGACCTGGTGATCGCAGGTCAGCGACAGGCCGATCGAGTCGACGAAATCGATCGACCCGGCGAATGCCGCGGCGCGGCGCGCGGAGGTTTCCCGCAGCCGCACCGGCTCGCGCGGGCCCGGGCGGCGAACCGGCTTCACCGTGATCGCGTCGACGCCGAGAATGGCGACCTGCGGCGGATTGATCAGCGGCGTGAACGATTCCACGCCCAGGCTGCCGAGATTGCTGATGGTGAACGTCGCGCCGCGCAGATCGTCGGCCGCAATCGTTCCCGTGACCGCCTGATGGCTCAGCTCTTTCATCCGGCGCGACAGGTCGCCGATGGACAGATCGTGCGCATCGTGAACGACGGGGGCGAGCAGTCCTCTGGGCGTATCGACCGCGAACGCGATGTGCACGGCCGTATGCGTGATCGTGCGGCCGTCGGCGTGTTCGGCGTTCAGGTCGGGCATCTCCAGCAGTGCCTGGATCGTGCAGAAGGTGACCAGATCGTTGATGGTGACGTCTGGCATGCCTTCCGAGGCTCCCGCTTTGATCCTGGCGCGCAGCGCGAGGAGGCCGGTCGCGTCGGCCGAGGCGTGCAAGGTGTACTGCGCCGTCGACGCGAGCGACTCACGCATCCGCCGGGCGATCGTCGCGCGCAGGCCGGCAGGGGCGGTCGTGTGGGTCGGGGCGGTTCCGGTCTCCGGCGCGCGCCGCGCGCGTGCTGGCGGCTGAGGCGCGCGGGCGGCCGACTCGAACGCTCTGCGCACATCGCTTTCGAGGACCCGGCCGCCTGGTCCCGATCCGCTCAGCGAGATCGCGGGGATCCCGAGCTCGGCGGCGAGCCGGCTGGCGCGCGGGCTGTAGGCCGTCGCAGTGACTGGAGCCGTGGCAGGCCGGCTCACGACCGCCTGCGGTGTGCTGGTTTCCGGCGCGGCGACCTTCGCGACGGCGTGCGTTGGAGGCGAGGCCACGCCTGACCCTGCGGGCTTGAATGCATCGACGCTCTCGCCCGGGGTGCCGACGACGAAGATGTTCGCGAAGACTGGAACGAGCGCGCCTTCATCGGCAAAGGTCGCGAGGACGGTTCCATCAACGGGTGACGTGACCTCGAACGTCGTTTTGTCGGTCTCGATTTCCGCGACCACGTCCCCCGCGGCCACGCGGTCGCCCGCCGTCCTGACCCATCGTGTGAGGATGCACTCCTCGACGGTGTTCCCCAGCTGGGGCATTTCAACCGGTGTCGCCATGATGAATTGTCTTACCGAAACGCCTCCACCTGCTTCCAGCTCTCGCTGAACTGCCCGAGCGTCCGCTGGGTCAACCCGAAGGCCATGAAGTCGGCGGGCGGCATGCCGGCCGGCTCGTACGCACGGACGAAGTCGGGCATCTGCTGAAGGCGCTGGATCACATCCGGAGGGACCGGCTCGCCGATGCGCGGCTGACGCGGCAAGTCCTGAGAGATGAACGGCTCCTGGTACGCCGGGTGGATCGACATCAGCAGGTCCGCGCCCGCCAGTTCGGTGAGATGCGCGGTGCCACGCAAGGCTGCCACGAGCAGGACCGCCTCGTACCCGCGCTCCCGGTAGATCGAGTACGCGCGTTTGGTGACGGCCAGGCCCGCCTGGCAGATGTCCGATTCGCTCACCGGCACCTCTCCATCATGGGCGACTTCGCGCAGGTAGTCGTCCAGCCGGCCGATCATGATGACGGCGAAGCACCTGCCGGGTTCGATCCCCTGCGCTCTCGCGCGCGCGGTTCCCGCGCGATGCCGCTCGGCAATCGCAATCACCTGAGGGACCGTGAAGCTGACGGTCGCGGTCGTCGTGATGCCCTCGGCAATGCAGTCTTCGAGCACGTCGAGGCCCGCCGCGGTGGCCGGCAGCTTGACCGCGACGTTCGGCGCCCAGGCATGGAAGCGTTTCGCCATCGCGGACATGCAGGCGCGGTCGCCGGCGCGGAGCGGATTCACTTGCGCGCAGACGAATCCCGAGGTGCCCCGGCTTGCCTCGAAGCGCGGCTTCAACTTGTCGGCGGCGCTCAGGACGGCAATCCGGATCAGCGCTTCGGCCTTCGGCTCGCCCGCCAGATTCGATCCGAGGGCGCGGCCGATCTCGGCACTCCAGGGCTCGCGATTCCGGGGCAGCGCCGCGCTCACGAGCACGGGGTTCGTCGTCACGCCGATGGCGCCGCGGGTCAAGCCGAGATCGAGCTCGGCTGCGTCAGCCGAGTCGTGCCACCACTGCGTCGGCGTCTCACGGATCAGCCACTCGAGATAGGTGCTCACACTTTCATGCTCCATCGTAAACTTCCAACCTCCCCGCCTCCGCGCGCCCGAATCGACGCGCGCTACGGCGAGGCCTCGCCAGAGCTCGTCGGTTGCGACCGAGCCGACGAGCGGCGGCGGGCAACTCCCAAGGCGTCTGACTCGAACAAGGAGGGCAGCTCGCGGTGCTATTTTCGGTGGAAACGACCTTCGCCCCGACGTAGTTGACGCTCCCTTAATCTTAGAGCCTTACCCTCAATCTGCCTCCTGATATATCCAACTTGACCGTTAAAGTAAACTCATTTACCGTTCAATCCGCGAGATTTGGCTACACGGTCAGGACTTCGTAACAAGTAACAGGTTGCAAGGATCAAGGTGCAACGATCAAGTTGCAGCGAGGGGCAGGTGCACATGCGGTCGAAGGCCTTGGGATCCGGGCGTGGCGTCCTTGGGGTGGCGATCCTGGCGATCGTGCCGCTCGTCGTGGTCACGCTGCGCGGCCAGGCGAAGCCGCCGTACTCCACCTGGAGCGACTATGGCGGCGCGGCCGACTCGATGCAGTACTCGTCGCTCGAGCAGATCGACAAGTCCAACGTCGCGCAGCTCGAGCTCGCCTGGTTCCATCCGGTTCCCGATCGCAAGGGCAATTTCGGCTTCAATCCGCTCGTCGTCGACAAAGTGATGTACGTCCTGGGAGCGAACAGTTCGATCGTCGCGCTCGAGGCGACGACCGGAAAGCTGATCTGGACGCACACGCCCGATGGGGGATCGCCCGGCAACCGCGGCATCAACTACTGGGAGAACCGCGACCGATCCGACCGACGGCTGTTCTTCGGCGTCGGCGGGACGCTGCGTGCGATCGACGCGTTGACGGGCGAGCCGATCGCGAGCTTTGGCGTCAACGGCCGCGTGAACATGCGTGAGGGACCGCTCCGGCCGCTCGGTGGCCCGAGCGGGACGCCGGGGAGAGTGTTCGAGAACATGTTCATCACCGGCTCCACGACCGGTGAAGGCTACGGATCGCCGCCGGGCGATCTGCGCGCCTATGACGTGCGGACCGGCAAACTGATCTGGACGTTCCACACCATTCCGCATCCCGGCGAGTTCGGCTACGACACCTGGCCCGAGGGGGCCTACAAGTGGGCCGGCGGCGTCAACACGTGGGGGGAGATCTCGATCGACGAGAAGCGCGGGATCGCCTACTTCCCGCTCGGATCGCCGACCCACGACATGTATGGCGGCGATCGCAAGGGCGCCAACCTGTTCGGCAATTCGCTGCTCGCGCTCGATGCCCGGACCGGAAAACGGCTCTGGCACTTCCAGACCGTTCATCACGACATCTGGGACTACGACCTCACCACGGCGCCGAAGCTGCTCACGGTCCGGCACAACGGCAAGCCGGTCGACATCGTCGCGCTGCCGACGAAGTTCGGGTTGCTGTACGTGTTCGACCGCGTGACGGGCCGGCCGTTGTGGCCGATCGAAGAGCGTCCCGTGCCCAAGAGCGATGTGCCGGGCGAGGAGTCGTGGCCGACGCAGCCCTTCCCGACGCACGTTCCCCCGTTCGCCAGGCTGAAGTTCGATCTCGCCGACATCAACCCGCACCTGGACGAGGCCGAACGCCAGCGGCTGCGGGGCATCCTTCAGAACGCGCGCAACGAAGGCGTGTTCACGCCGCAGACCCTGACCCGGGATCAGATTTCCATTCCGGGCGAGCTTGGCGGCTCGAACTGGGGCGGGAGCGCGGCGGATCCGGCGACCGGCATCTTGTACGTCCGCTCGGCGGATCAGCCCGCGATTCACAAACTGCGTGAGCCGCGCCGGGATGGCGATCCCGATTCAGGCCCGCCGGCCCAGCGCGGCCGCGCCGTCTACGCACAGCGCTGCGAGCAGTGCCACGGCCAGCCGGAGCCGCCGGGCATCCGATCGATGGATCGTTCGGTCGTGATGAATCTCAAGGAGCTCGGGAACGAGCGAATCACCAAGGCGATCCGATCCGGCCAGGGACAGATGCCGGCGTTTCCCGACGCCATGATCTCCGCCGCGCAGCTCGAGGCGCTGATGGTGTATCTGGCCGATCCGGCGGCCGGCGCCGCGGGCGCGGCCGCGCCTCCGCGTGCGGTGCTCCCCACGATCGAAGGGCTGACGCGGTACACGGGCCCGCTCGGATCGATGCTCCGCGCCGCCAACGGCCTGCCGGCGATCAGTCCGCCCTGGTCGGAGATCGTGGCCTACGATCTCAACCTGGGCACGATCAAGTGGCGCGCGCCGCTCGGAACCGTCCGGGCGCTGGCCGCAAAAGGCATCAAGAACACCGGCAACGCGCAGCGCGTCCACCGCAACGGGCCAGTGGTCACGGCCGGCGGCCTGATCTTCGTCGGGACCAACGCCGACGCGACGGTGTGGGCTTTCGACAAGGACACGGGCAAGGTGCTGTGGGAGCGTCAGCTCGACGCCAATCCGGAGGGGATGGCCGCCGTGTTCGAGGTCGGCGGACGCCAGTACGTCGCGTTCTGCGCGTCGTACTATCCCGAGGCGGCGCCCGGCAACATTGCGATCCATCCCGGCAAAGCCGAAGCGCAGGGCTATTACGTGTTCGCGCTGCCGCAGAAGAAGTAAGGAGCCTTCCGCCTTCAGGCGGAAGAATTCTTGGCCGTCTGACGGTCCAGAATCTGCGATAGTCTGTCGCTGCATCAACCGAACCGATTGCCCATTCCTACAACCGGAGCAAATTCGTGAGACTCAAAGGCAAGGTCGCGCTGGTAACGGGAGCAGGCCGCGGGATTGGCCGCGGGATCGCCGAAGTGTTCGCGGACGAGGGGGCGGACGTCGCCGTCAACGACGTCACGAACATGCAGGAAGCCGAGGCGGTGGCGGACGGGATCCGGAACAAAGGCCGCCGCGCTGTCGCGGTCCAGGCGGACGTCGCGAAACGTGCCGAGGTCGAGCCGATGGTCGACAAGGTCTGGAAGGACCTGGGACCGATCGACATCCTCGTCAACAATGCGGGGATCGAGACGATCGTCCCGTTTCTCGAACTGACTGACGAGCAGTGGACGCGCCTGGTCGACGTAAACCTGCGCGGCGCCTGGCTCTGTTCGCAGGTGTTCTGCCGCCGCGCCCTCGCGGAGCACCGCAAGGGCAGCATCGTCAACATCGGCTCGATCCAGGCCGCCAAGGTTCTCCCCGGCCGCACGCACTACGCACCCACCAAACTCGGACTCGAAGCGCTCACGCGGAACATGTCGGCGGAGATGACGCCGCAGGGAATCCGCGTGAACTGCATTCATCCCGGACTGATCGACACGCCGATGACCTCCTGGGTCATGAAGGACCCCGACATCCTGCCCGTCGTCCTCGCCCAGATCTCCCTCGGCCGCGCCGGCCAACCCCGCGAAATCGGCGCCGTCGCCGCCTTCTTCGCCTCCGACGATGCGAGCTATCTGACCGGTCAGTCGGTCTTCGTCGACGGCGGCTGGCAGGGGAAATAGACGTCGGGACTCGGGACTCGGGACTCGGGACTCGGGCAGGTGGGCGGGTGCTTCGCTGGGCCGCCATCTTTTCGTTGTTTGCGTCGTGAACACGTGATCGGGGATCAAAGATGATCTGCGTCGTGATCGGTGATCGGTGATCGGTGACCAAACTGGACTCGACGCCAATCCCGGTTCCATGGGCCCCGCGAACTAAGCCCCCAGGTCGCCAAGCCTGCAGTCCCGGTTTTGATCCCGATCCCCGATTATCCCCGATCACTGATCACCGACTCCCGTTGATCGCCCAGTCCCTAGTAAAGCCTTTAACGCTAAAGGCTATTTACTTTAACGTTTACTTTAATTCCGAAGTCGGGTATACCAGACCCCCACAACAGGGCAGAGGACTCTCCGGGCGTTGAGTCGCCGCAAACTCGTGAGGGGGATGGTTTATGCGTCATCTCAGGCTCTTGTTCGTGTTCCTGCTGCTGCTCGCCGCGCATGCGACGGCGCAGACGATCTCCGGCTCGATGTCCGGGACGGTCATCGACGAATCCGATCAGGTCATCACCAATGCGGTGGTCACGATAGTCAACGAGAGCACGGGCGAGGAGCGCAAGGGTACGACGAACGAGGCGGGGACGTTCACCTTCGCCGCGCTCACGCCCGGTCCCTACAGCATTCGCGTCGAGATGCAGGGTTTCAAGCCGCTCGAGGTGAAAGGGCGTGTCGTCCTGGCCAACAACCGCCTCGCGGTAGGCAGCCTCAGGCTCGAGGTCGGCGGGCTGACCGAAGAGGTGAGCGTCAGCGCCCGCGGCGAGACCGTGGCGACGACGGTCACGTCGCATCAGGCGATCCTCGACCTGAATCAGGTGACTAACCTCTCGATTCGCGGCCGCGACCCGATCTCCCTGCTGAAGGTGCTGCCGGGCGTCGGGCTGCTCCCCAACGATCAAGAAGTGTTTGGCGGCGCGTTCGCGACCCCGGTGCCTGGCATCCAGGGCGGACGCGGCCAGACGATTTACGTCGACGGCATCAACGGCGGCGACGGCGGTGGCGGCGGCAACTTCAGCGGCGCGACGAACCTCGATGCGATCGCCGAAGTGAACGTGCAGATGAGCACCTACACTGCCGAGTACGGGCTCAAGGGTGGCGCGCAGGTGAACATCGTCACCAAGCGCGGCGGCACGGAATACCACGGTGCGCTCTACACCTATCAGCGCTTCACGGAGCTGAACGCCACGAATTTCTTCAACAACCGTGACGGCGTCGCCAAGCCCGAGTATCGCTTCAACAACAACGGCGGCAACCTGGGCGGCCCGGTGCCGAAGATCCCCAAGGTCAATGCCGACGGCCGCAAGATGTTCTTCTTCTATTCGGTGGACGACACCCGGCTGAAGAACCCGCAGATCCTCCGCCGCTACATGATGCCGACGCAGGCGGAGCGGAATGGTGACTTCTCGCAGACCCGTACGACATCGGGCGCGCTGATTCCGATCCGCGACCCCGAGACCGGCGCGAACTTTACGAACAACATCATTCCCGGCGGCCGCGCCAATCAGCAGGGGCTCGCGCTCCTGAACATACTGCCGATGCCCAACACCACCGGGTCGGGCTTCAACTACGCCTACCAGGAGGCCAGCATCCCCAATCCCCGGCGTCAGCACCTGACGCGGTTCGACTACCGGCCGACGAACAAAGACAGCCTGGCGATCAAAGGGCAGACGTGGTTCACGAAGCAGGTCGGGCACAATGTCGCCGGCGCGTCCGCGCGCTGGGGCCTCGTGCGCCAGCGCTACGACTTCACCGCCGACCAGTTCAAGGTCGATTACACGCGCATCATCAATTCGACTACGGTGCTCGAGCTCGGAGGCGGCAAGTTCTACAGCACAGAGCTCGGACCGCCTGAAGACGAGGTGGCCCTGGCAGGGATTCAGCGGACCAGTTACCCGGCGCTCGCCGGACTGCCGCAGTTCGCGCCGGTCCACAATCCGTACAACCTGATTCCGCGCGTGCAGTTCGGCACCCTGCAGAGCGTCGGCGGCGGTGCCGAGGCGCCCAACATCACCTACGACAACCGCTGGCCGATCACCGGGGCCGATACCGCGATGGCCTTCATGGGGACGCTGACGCATACGCGCGGCTCGCACACCTTCAAGGGCGGCTTCGTCCGCGAGCACGAGCGCTTCACGCAGGCGCGTTCCTCGACGTTTGCCGGCGAGTTCAACGTCCAGAACGACACCAACAACCCGAACAACGCCGGCTTCGCCTTCGCCAACCTGTACCTGGGTCAGATCACGACCTACAACGAGTCGATGGGCCGCGTGCCGGACAACCGCTGGCAGACCACGTGGGCGTTTTATGTTCAGGACACCTGGAAGCTCAATCGCAAGGTGACCCTGGACCTCGGACTGCGCTTCTACAAGTGGAATCACCCGTTGTCCAACACCGGGGAAGCGTCGGCGTTCACGTTCGAGCGCTTCGATCCCGCATGGGGAGGCAAGCCGCCGGTCACTGTTCGAGCCGGTGCTCGTCGGCGGCGCGCGCCGCGCCCGCAATCCGCTCACCGGCGAGATTCTTCCGTCGCCCTTCATCGGCCAGATGGTGCCGGGCAGCGGCTATACCTGCGACGTGATCCTGCCTGAGACGCCGTGCACCATCAACGGCATCGTGACGCAGCGTGACGGCAACTACGTCAGCAGCGACGAGGGATTCGTCGAGCCGTTGCCGCTTCAGTACGACCCGCGCTTCGGAATGGCGTACGCGGTGAACGAGAAGATGGTCATTCGTGCGTCAGCCGGCGTGTTCCACGATGGGACCGGCGGGTCCTTCTTTCAGGGCGGGCCGGCGTTCCGGTTCGATCGCCTGATCCGCTACACGAACTTTGCCAGCTACATGACCGGGACCGGCACGACGACGCCGGTGAGTGTGAGCGGCGCGGAGCGCGAGAACGCGAAGCGGCCAGTGTCGTACAAGTACACCATCGGATTCCAGCGTGAGCTCGGATGGAACGTGGTCATGGATCTCGCCTACGTCGGCGACACGACGCACAATCTCGGGCAGGACATCAACTACAACCCGATTCCGGCCGGGGCGCGTTTCCTTCCCGAGAACCGCGATCTCAGCGTACCGGATTCCGCCACCGTGGGCCTCCAGCCGGGGAAGCCCAATCCCGGCGCGCTGCCGGACGTGTTCCTGCGGCCGATTCGCGGCTTCGGCGACATCAATATCAGCGAGCCGATCGGCAAGTCCTGGTACGACTCGATGCAGTTGCAGCTGAGCCGCCGGTTCAGCGGTGGATTCGAGCTCAGCGGGGCATACACGTGGGCCAAGCGTGTCGATACCGTGTTCCGCGAGAGCAACCCGGTTCCGCCGGGCAACAGCCGCAACCTCGACATCCAGGAGCACGTCGTGGTCGCCAGCTATCAGGTCGAGATTCCCAACGGTTCCAACGTCGTGAAATGGGAGCCGGCGAAATGGATCCTCGACAACTGGCGCCTGTCGGGAATCAGCACCTTCGCGACCGGGGGCTGGTCGAACATCAGCGCCAGTCATACCGACAGCTTCGACTTCTCCGGCGGTGGCGACACCTGCGGCAATTTCATCATGACCGGCGATCCGAACCTGCCGAGGGGTGACCGGACGGTGGACCGCTGGTTCGATACCTCAGTATTCAAGCGGCCAAGCGGACGCGGAGATATCGGCAACAACTGCTATAACGCCAAGGTGGTGCGGCCCGGGTTCCACAATCACGATCTGTCGGTGTTCAAGGATTTTCCTGTCACCGGCAGCCACCGGATGCAGTTCCGCTGGGAGATCTACAACCTGTTCAACCATCCGCAGTGGAACGAGATCGACACGTCCGCCCAGTTCAACGCGGCGGGCGAGCAGACCGACGTGAACTTCGGCAAGGTGACCTCGGCGCGCACCGAGCGCCGCATGGTCATGTCGCTCCGGTATCTTTTCTGATCGCGAGCCGGTCAGGAAATGGCGCGGCTCCGCAGGTCTAGACTTGCAGGTCTAGGCCTCGCGGAGCCTCCTTTTTATGACCCGCCTCGTTCTCGGCGTCTGGCTGCTCGCATTTCTCCTGCGCTGCCTCTTCCTCTGGCAGATCTCGGCATCACCCTTCTTCGATCTTCGGCTCGGCGACGCCGAGGCCTATCACGAATGGGCGCGTCGCATCGCGGCTGGTGACTGGATCGGCCGGGAGGTCTTCTATCAGGCTCCCCTCTATCCGTACTTTCTGGCGATCGTCTATCGCCTCTTCGGCGAGGGCGCGGTGGCCCTGCGTCTCATCCAGGCCTTCATCGGTGCGACGTCGTGCGCGCTGCTGGCGTCCGCCGGCATCTCTCTGTTCGGCCGGATCGGCGCCGTCGCGGGCTGCGGGCTCGCGCTCTATCCGCCGGCGATTTTTCTCGATGCGCTTCTGGAGAAGTCATCGCTCGTCACGCTGCTCACCTCGGCACTGATCGCGACGCTTGCGGTGCCGCCCGACCGGATCGGCGTGCGCCGATGCCTGGCCGCGGGCTTGATTCTGGCGATGCTCGCGCTCACCCGCGAGAATGCGCTGCTGCTGATTGTTCCGGTCCTGCTGTGGATTGCGTGCGGGCCGATCGGGCGCCGGGGCGTGCTTGCCGCCGCCACCGCCTGCGCCGTCGTTCTCGTTCCCGTCGGCGTGCGCAACTACACGGCGGGAGGCGAGTTCCATCTCACGACGTCGCAGTTCGGACCGAACCTCTATATCGGCAATCACCGCGGCGCGAGCGGCACCTACGAGGCGCTCGTCGTCGGGCACGGCAACGCTGCCGACGAGCGCGAGGATGCAACACGGATCGCGCAGGGATCAGCGGGCCGCAGCCTCGGACCGGGTGAGGTCTCGAGCTTCTGGACGCAACGTGCTCTTGCCGACATCCGCGCTGATCCCATGGCGTGGCTGGCGCTGCTCGGCCGCAAGGCGGCCCTCACCTTCAACAGCGCAGAGGTCGCGGATACAGAAAGCCTGCAGGTGTATGCGGAATGGTCCTCGTTGCTTCGTCTCATCGGACGGTTCGATTTCGGACTGGTCTTCGCGTTGGGCGCGCTCGGGACCGTCCTCACGGCGTACCGCTGGCGACACTTGTGGTTTCTGTATGCGATTGGCGGCACGTATGCCCTGACCGTCGTCCTGTTCTACGTCTTCGGCCGCTATCGATTTCCGCTGGTTCCCTTCCTGCTGATTCTGGCTGCCGGTGGGGTGGCGGAGATCAGTCGCTTCTGGAGAACGGCCGATCGCCGGCCGCGGCGGTTGCGGACGATGACGGCCGTTGGAGCGATGACGCTGGCGATGATCGTGAGCCGATTACCGCTCGACAATCAACTGGCGTCCCGCGCGGTTCATTACTCCGGAATCGCGACCGCTCTTCGCGGCGATCCCGCCCGGCGCGATCGGGCCCTCGAGTTCTACCGGCGGGCGCTGACCGAGGCGCCGCAGTATCCGCCGGCGCACCTCGGCATCGGCGCGCTGCTCGCGGAGCTCGATCGTCCCGCGGAAGCCATCCCGCACTATCGGGCCGCTCTCGAATCCTGGCCTGACTACGCCGAAGCGCGGTACAACCTGGGCCACGCGCTCGCCGCGACCGGCCGACCGGACGAGGCGTCGCAGCAATACGCTCACGCGCTCCGGCTTCAGCCCGAAGACGTTGATACTCACGTCGCGTTGGCGAAGGCGCTGCTCGCGATGCAGCAGCCGGAACCGGCGGCCGGGCATTACGCTCAGGCGCTTGCGCTGCAACCCGGCAACATCAGAGCCCTGGTTGGTGCCGGCGTGGCGCTCACCCAACTCGGCCGATCGAATGAAGCCATCGAGAACTATCGTCGGGCCCTGCGACTGGATCCTCGGGACGACGACGCCTACAACAACTACGGCTGGACGCTCGCCACCGAAGGACGAATCGCTGAGGCCATCCCGTACTTCAAACGCGCGCTCGAGCTCAATCCCGCGAACGAGAACGCCAGGCGCAACCTCGAGCAGGCGCAGCAGATCCGTGAGATGAGTCAGCGTGGCAGCCAGAACAAGACGCCGTAGTCCAAGCTTCCAGCCGCGCTACGGTTGTCGATACTCGGGCGTGATGCGGCGGGCTCCTCGGCATCCGCCGGTGGACTGCCCTCCGCGTCGAGCTGCGATTTCGGGATAACCATGTCGGGCCGCTGCCGAAGCACTGGCCTGGCCGCCTGACGACACAACTCCGCGCTCCGTTCGTGATCCGGATCTGACATTCGCACCCTCCGTTGTCCGTCCTGCAGGCAAGCGCGATGCCGGCCCATTTGCCTGCGGTTAGCGGATGTTGCACGGGGCCGTTGGGAACGCCTTGCCCGGCACAGAGCCAATCGCCAGCAAATCGGCGGAGGCCGTTCTACCCGGCCGTCGCATCATTACCCGGGCGTGCATCCGCGACGTGAGGGAGCCGAAACGTGTCGAACAGGCTGTGCTAACATGCGCCGCGAAAACGCCAGCCATCTCGTTGAGCTTCGGCCGGATCCATGAAACGACGAGACATTCCAGGCGGGTGGTACTGCGACGCGTTACCGGGCGAAGGTGCAGTCATCCGAAATCGAACCACACCCTCGAACAACCAGAGGACCCAGAAGAACCGGGGGACCCCGTGAGTATTCCGGACCACTTCCACATCGTCAGAGGCGTCAACGACGCGCACCCGCAGCTGCTGCAGCGGAACGACCACGATTCGGTGAAAGAGTTCTACTGGCGGGCAGCCTGGGCGTTGCATCAGAGCGATCCCAAATTCGGTTTCCTGAGCAAGTCGCCGGGTGAAGCACACCAGGTGATCGAGGGAACCCGAACCGCCGAGGATGCAGTCGCCTACGGGGATGATGACGAATGCATCGACATCATCACCAACGTCCTCGGGAACGGACCTGCGCATCCCGCGTGGCAGGTCGTGCCCCGGCGATCGACGAATACCTGGATCCAGCCGCCGGCGTTCGGAACGGGTGGCGGAGGCGGCGGCGGTGGAGGCGGGACTAGTGGCGGCGGTAGCGGCGGCGGGGGCGGAACCAAAACTGAGATCGACAAACTCCGGGACATCGTTCAGGATCTGCGTGCGGAAATCGGCGCGCTGAATGAGCGGATCGAGACGCTCGAGGACGACGCCCTGCACTACGGTTCGCCGATCGCGCTGCGCACCGACAGCGGCAACGTGATCTGCGCCGAAGGGGGCGGCGGCAGCGGCATCAACGCGACCCGCACCGACGCCGGCCCCTGGGAAACCTTCATCGTGGAAAAACCCTGAAATGGGGACAGGCAGCACTGCCTGTCCCTCTGGAGAAGCCAATGAACCGTCGCGATGCCATCCGGTCGCTCTCCCTGGCTGGTGGGGCGTCCCTGCTCGGCGCCAGCGAAGCCCGGCCCGGGACGCAGACGCCGGCGCCGGCCGTCAGTCCCGCGTACGCGCAAGCCGTCAAGGGCACGGCGCCGGTGAAGATCCGGGACATCAAAACGATCCTGACCGCCCCCAATCGCATCCGCCTGGTGGTCGTGAAGGTCGAGACGACCGAGCCCGGCCTGGTGGGATGGGGCTGCGCGACCTTCACGCAGCGTGCGCTCGTCGTCGAAACCGCGATCGAGAAATACCTGAAGCCGTTCCTGACCGGCCGCAACGTCGACGAGATCGAAGACATCTGGCAGTCGAGCTACATGAGCTCGTACTGGCGCAACGGGCCGGTGCTGTTCAATGCGATGAGCGGCGTGGACATCGCGCTGTGGGACATCAAGGGCAAGCGTGCCGGCATGCCGCTCTATCAGCTGCTCGGCGGCAAGGTCCGTCACGGCGCCGACTGCTACTACCACGCGAGCGGCAACAGCTTCACGGAAGTGGAGGAGAACGGGCGCGCCGGCATGGAGCGCGGCTTCCGCCACGTGCGCGTGCAGGTGGCGACGCCCGGCTACGCAGGCTACGGTGCGCGGGGCACGGTACCCGACTCGGCGAGAGATCCTGGCGAAGCGATCGGGCCGACGAATCCGCGGGCGATCTGGGAGCCAGGACCGTACGTCCGGATGCTCCCGAAGTTCTTCGAGCATCTCCGCTCGAAACTGGGAGATGAAGTGGAGCTGCTCCACGACGTCCACGAGCGCATCCATCTGAATCAGGCGATCAATCTGTGCAAGGCCCTGGAGCCGTATCGGCTGTTCTTCCTGGAAGATCCGTTCCCGCCGGAAGACAACGATCACTTCCGGCTGCTGCGACAGCAGACGAGCATTCCGCTTGCGATGGGCGAATTGTTCAACACGCAGCACGAGTACCTGCCGTTGATCAAGGATCGCCTGATCGACTTCATCCGGATCCACATCTCGCAGATTGGCGGCCTCAGCCCGGCGCGCAAGGTCCAGGCCTTGTGCGAGTACTTCGGCGTGCGCACCGCCTGGCACGGTCCGGGCGACGCGTCGCCGCTCGCGCATGCCGCGCAGCTCGCGCTCGAGCTCGCGAGCTACAACTTCGGCATCCACGAGGGCGGCAACTTCCCGAAGGAAACGCAGGAGGTCTTTGCCGGCTGCCCCGAAGTCAAGAACGGCTACATGCTGGCGCGCGAAAAACCCGGACTCGGGATCGACTTCGACGAGAAGCTCTCCGCCAAGTTCCCGATCCCGGACGGTCCGCCGAACTTCGATTATTCGTGGGGCACGACGAGGCGCTCGGACGGGACGATCATCAGACCGTAGCGTTGTCGGGATCGGGGATCGGGGCTCGTTTGGAACACGGGCGGAGGACGGGATGGTCAGCCAGATGGGTCCTTTCGCGATGCTCTGCAGCGTCATGGCGGCCGTGGCGTGTCTGATGCTGAGCCTGCAGGCGGCCTTCACGGGCCAGCTTTTCGTCTGGTATCCGTGGCTCTTTGTGATTGCCGCCGCGGCGTTCGCCTCCAACCTCAGTCACAACCTGCGCCCGGTCACCAGATCGGTCGCCGCCGTCGCCCAGGCGGTCTGCGTCTTCGAGATACTCGGATTCTTCATTGGCCTGCTGGTCAAGGCGGAGCCGGGCATCTTCGGGTGGGCCCTCGTGGACTGGCGTGAGCTCGTGCTCGCCTGTGCATTCCTGACGACCTGCACAGCCGCGCTGGTGTCCGCCACGGTTCGAATACCCCAAAAGTCCCGCACGCCCTAGGCTGGAAAGGTAACGTGCGACTCACCAATCGGCCGGATCGCTGAACCCAGCGTCACCTCCCGAGGAGCCCGATGAAAACACCGCTGTTGCTGTTGAGTACGTTTCTTGGCGTCGTGCTGACCGTTCACCTCGCGATGAACGGCATGGTGGGCGCGGCAATCAACAATCCGCGCGTTGGGAACGCTGTCTTCTGGTGCATCGGCGCCGCGATGGCCGTGCTCATCGGATTGAGTGGCTGGCAGAGCGGCGCTCTGAGCAGCGTCACCCAGGTCAATCCGATCCTGTTGACGGCCGGCGCGATGGGCGCCTCGCTCGTCTTCGGCATCGCGTACTTGATTCCGCGCGTGGGCGCCGGCCCGTTCACCTACGCGCTGCTCGGGGGCCAGATCATCAGCGCGATGGTGCTGTCGCATTACGGCTGGCTCGGCTCGCCGAAGCAGCCGGTCACGCCGATGGGTATCGTCGGCGTTGTCGTGCTGGTGATTGGCATCATTCTCACGAGGCGGTGAGCTCCAGCTGCGGGTGAGCGGTCCCCGCCGTCCGGCAAACTGGCGGGACATCTCGACCTGGCTCGCGCTGAACTCACGCGCGAGCGGAGGCGGATGACGCCCTCTTGCTCGCGTCGTTCTCGATCGCGGATCGGGTCAACGGATGGTATAACGCTCACACGTGATGGGAGTGCGCGGGTTTTTTCGCTTGCTGCTCGTGACGGCGATCGTTGTCGGCTCCGCCCCGATCCCCACAGCCGGCACAACACAGGATCGTCCGGACGTCGGCGCGCTGATGGCGCAGGTGGGCGAACGCGTCGCCGCCTATTACCAGCGCGCGCAGCAGCTCATCTGCCTCGAGCGCTCGACCGTCATCCCGATCGGCACCGACTGGGGCGTGCCGAGCTTCGCCCGTACGGTGGAGTCGGAACTGCGGCTCGAGATCGACGAGGCCGACGGGGACTGGCCGGCCGAACCGCGCGTGACGCGAGAGATTCGCCGCGTCAACGGGCGCGAGCCGCGCGATCGTGACCGGGTCGATCGGTCAGGGTGCACGGATCCGACGCCGCTCTCGCCGGAGCCGCTCGCGTTTCTGCTCCCTGGACGTCGGGAGGAGTTCCGCTTTACGGCCGTCCGCGACGGCCGGGAGCGGGATCGCGCCGCGCTCGTGATCGACTTCGCGTCAGCGCGCCGCGCCAGCCCGCCGGTCCTGATCGAGGACGAGCACGGCCACGATGACTGCTTCGACTGGAAGGGACCGGTCACAACCGCCGGCCGCCTGTGGGTCGACGCCGCGACGCACGAGGTGCTGAGATTGGAGCGTCGCATCACCGGTCCGACGGAGGTGCGCGTCCCGCTTCCGCTTCAGCGCAAATACCGCTTCGCGCAGTGGCTGACGATCGATCGCGACGATGTCACGATCCGCTACAAACAGGTCGCCTTCAGCGATCCGGACGAGGTGATGCTCCTGCCCGAATCCATCGAGTCGGTTACGGTACTTCGCAGCACTCTGCAGTCGACCCGCCGGACCCAGGCATTCAGCGACTATCGCCGCTTCCTGACCGGGAGCCGCATCATCAAGGGGCGCTGACCTTCGACCTTCGCTTCTTTACTTCGCCGGCGGCCAGTTGAGCAGCACCGTGACAGGCGTGGTGTTCATCGGCGCCGGAAGTGTGGTCATGAGGAACCGGCGTCCGTCTTTGCTGACCGCGTAGGATCCTGTCCGCGTACCGCCGCCGAACAGCAAAGACATCGTCGGCGCGTTCACGGCTACCGGTGTTTCGGCAACAATCGCTTGCGCATCCGCGGTCTGGCGGATCGGCACGGCCATGAGCCGGCCGTCCAGACCAACGTAGAAGAGCTCAGTACCGATCGTGCTTCCAGCGGACCTGACCGCCGCCATCGGCTGAGACTTTCCACCGCTCATCGGCCTTCACCTCGGCGCCGGGCGGTCGAAACGGACGCACGTAGATCTCGAACCTTCCGCTTTCATTCGACTGATAGGCGATCCACTTTCCGTCCGACGACAGCTGCGCGTCGCGCTCGTCATGCTCGGTAGCGAGGACCGTGAACTGCTTGTTGTCGGCGAGCGACAGCCCGCGGATGTCGAAGTTGTGGTCCGCATCCATGTTTCGATACAGCAGGAACTTCCCGTCGGCGGACCAGTCCGTGGGAATTTTGTCCTCTGCGGTTTCCAGCAGCAGTCTGTCGCCGCCGGCGCCCGACGCCTGCTTCTGATACAGATCGTGCTGCCCTTTCCGGGTCGACGAGAAAATGATTTCGGCTCCGTCGGGAGACCAGACGGCGGCGAAGTCGAGCAGCGGATCGAAGGTGAACTGGCTCGGTCGTTTGCTGAGCAGGTCGAGTAGATAGATGTCCGCCCCCCGCCCACCCATGAACAGGGAGACGCGCCCGCCATCGGGGGACAGAGCGGGATTCAGCGCCACCGGGAGTCGCTGAGTCACTTCCACGGTAGTCCCAGACCTGTCGAACCACCGGACCTGGAAATCGTCCGGACTCGCCAATCCTGTGCGATAGACGATCTGACCAGCGTCCGCGACCGACAGGGCAAGGATCGGCGAGCCCGCGTAAATCCGACTCATGATTTCGCCTTCGACCTGGATCACTTCGCCGGTCAGCTGCGCCCGGGTGGCATCGAAGGGGCGGGCGGACAGGGCGCCTTTCAGTTGGAACAGGAGGTGGCCCGACGGCGCATAGACGGCGGGTGAGTCCGCGTCGAGCAGTCGCTGCACACCCGTCCCATCGGCGTTGGCGACGTAGATGCCGCGCAATTCCGGCGCGTCCGGCGTGCTGGTCACGTAAAACAGAAAGCGACCGGTCCCTGGCAGGACGTGTGGACCCGACTGGTTCCCCCCGCCGATCATCGACGTGACAACGGTGGGCTTCCCCGGGACGTCCGCCGCAATACGGAACACACGCGACGTCGTGTTCGGCACGAACAGGATGTGCCCGTCCCGGGTCCACGTCCCGCCAAGGAACAGAGGTGCATTGGCCAGCTTTCTCACCGACTCGCTCTCGAGGTCGAGGCGTTTGAGCTGACCGCTCGCGGCAAATCCGATCGCCCGGCTGTCCGGCGACCAGAATGGAAGATATCCACCGTCGGTGTTCCTCAGCACCCTCGTGGACCCGGTATCCAGCCGATGCAGGAACAGTCGCGGCCCTCCATCGGGCGAGGCGGTAAAGACAACGCTCCGCCCGTCAGGGGAAATGGCCAGCGAGAACGGATCGGTGGTGGGTGGCGTTGCGATGTGGAGGCGCATTTCCTGGCCTGTGGCTACCGATCGTCGCGCGGCGATCATCATCCCGGCCACTGCCGCGATCGCGGTCAGCACCACCAGCGTAGACATCCAGACGAAACGCTCCGGCCAGCGGTTGGGCGATTTCGCTTTCACCGGTTCAGTCGTGCGGTCGCCCGTTTGTGCCAGCCAGGTCAGTTCGCGCATGACGTCGCCGGCGCTCTGCCACCGCTCGTTCGGATCCTTGGCCAGGCAGCGCGCCACGATGTGCTCGAGGATCGGCGGCGCCGGTGGCTCGCGCGCCGACATCGGCGCCGGTTCGCGTTCCAGAATCGCGGCCATCACGCCGGCAGCGCTGTTGCCCTCGAACACCTTCTTGCCCCATCGCCATTTCATAGAGGATGGTGCCGAGCGAAAAAATGTCGCTGCGCGTGTCGGCGTCCTTGCCCTCCACTTGCTCGGGAGCCATGTAGTGCAGCGTGCCGAGGATGGTGCCCTGGCTGGTCAGCGGGGTAGTGACGGTGGCGTCCACATTCAAGCCGCTGACCGGGCCCGGTCGCAGCGTTCTGGCAAGGCCGAAGTCCAGCAGCACGGCCCCCCTCGCCGTCAGCATGATGTTGCCGGGTTTGAGGTCGCGGTGGACGATGCCGGTGCGATGCGCCCGGTCGAGCGCATCCGCGCACTGGATGCCGATGCGGATCACCTGGTCGAGCGGCAACCGCTTGGCCCGGAGGACGCCGGCGAGCGTGTCGCCCTCGAGATACTCCATGACCAGGAACTGCACGCGCTCGGCAGTGGAGGTGTCGGGGCCGGCCTCTTCGCCGACGTCGTAGAGCGTGCAGATGTGCGGGTGCGACAGCGCCGCGATGGCCTTCGCCTCGCGTTCGAACCGCTGCCGGGATTCCTGGTCCGAGGCGATGCTCGCGGGGAGGATCTTGATGGCGACGGTGCGGTCCAGCCGCACGTCGCGGGCGCGGTACACCTCGCCCATCCCGCCGGCGCCAAGCGCACCCTCCAGCCGATACGGACCGAGCCGCGTTCCGGATTCCAGGGCCATCGAGGCGTTGATTGTAGCGGACGCGGTGCTGACAGCGGCCGAGAACGGGCGTTATGCTGACCGCGAGACGGCCCTGATGTTTCCTATCGACAACGCGATCGGTCAACACCGCTGAGCGGTCGCAGATCGCAGATACCCTCACTCATGTCGCAGGCCTTCACAAGGTCAAAGCTGGCTTCGATTTCCAGTTCGGATTCAGGTCCGGCCCTATAATACGCGCACCATGTCGCTCGCTTCCGGCGATCGGATCGGTCCGTACACCATCACGTCCGCGGTCGGCAGAGGAGGGATGGGCGAAGTATTCAGGGCACGCGACACGCGGCTGAACCGCGACGTCGCGATCAAGGTCCTGCCCGACCTGTTCGCCGGTGATCGCGATCGTCTCGCGCGGTTCGAGCGCGAAGCGCAAGTCCTTGCGGCGCTCAATCATCCGAATATCGCGCACGTCCATGGTCTCGAGGAATCGGGCTCCACCCGCGCGCTGGTGATGGAGTTCGTCGACGGGAAGACGCTCGCCGACTTGATCGCCGCGACGGGCGGGCGCGGGATCCCGGTTGCCGATGCGCTGCCGATCGGACGGCAGATCGCGGAGGCGCTCGACGTCGCTCACGAAAAGGGCATTGTCCACCGCGACCTGAAGCCGGCCAACATCCTCCTGACCTCGGATGGCACGGTGAAGGTGCTCGACTTCGGGCTCGCCAAGGCGCTCGAGGCTGCCCCAAACAGCCAGACAGAGCTGATGAACTCCCCCACATTCACCGGCGGCGTCACCGGCGCCGGCGTCGTGCTCGGCACGGCTGCGTACATGGCACCGGAACAGGCGCGCGGTCTCACCGTCGACAGGCGCGCCGACATCTGGGCGTTCGGTGTCGTGCTCTACGAACTGTTGGCAGGGCGCCGCGCTTTCGACGGCGAGACCGCGACCGACATCGTCGCGGCCGTGATCACGAGGGAGCCTGACTGGGATCGTCTGCCGCCCTCGCTTCCCGACGCGCTCGTTCGCGTACTGCATCGCTGCCTTGAAAAGGATCCGAAGCGCCGGATGCGTGACATCGGCGACGCCCGCGCGGAGATCGAGGCGGCATCCGCTCAGTACTCGACGCCGCAGCGTGCGGCTGCCGTACCGGTGCGGCACGATCGCCGGGGTGTGCCGACGTGGGCGTGGGGCGCAGGCTTCGCGCTGGCGCTCGTGGCGGGCGCGGCCATCGGACGCTTTCTCCTGACGCCAGCCGGCACGGCATCCACACCGGTTCGCTTCGAGATCATCCTGCCGGAGCGTGCTCGTGCCGTGATGGCGCCGGACGGCAAGAGGCTGGCCCTCACGTCTTCGCAGGGACTGCTGATCCGCGACCTCGATCGTCTCGAGACGCGCACGCTGCCCGGAACCGATGGTGCCGAGAGCCCGTTCTGGTCCGAAGACTCGGCGTCACTCGTCTACGGGGCAAAAGGCAAACTGTGGCGCGCCGGCGTCGACGGCAGCACGCCGGTGCCCCTCAGCAGCCTCCCCAGCGGCGGCTGGGATCACGACGCCGGCGGCGTCTGGACTGCTGACGGCAGTATCGTCTTCACGAACGGCAGTTCACCATTGATGCGTGTGCCTGCGGGGGGCGGTGACCCGTCGACGCTCGTACCGGTCAACGCGGCCGAGGAACTCCATTTTCACCACGCCAGCGGACTTCCTGACGATCGCGGCGTGCTCTTCGTCACCCACCGCAAAGCCGGTGCCGACACGATCGAGCTCTGGACCGGCAGCGAGCGCCGGCAGATCGTGCGCACTGAGGGCTCCGGGCTGGAGCATCCGGTCTATTCGCCGACCGGGCACATTCTGTTCTCGCGCGTGTCGTCGAACTCCGGCCTCTGGGCCGTTCCGTTCTCGCTGGCGAGCCTCAGCGTGACCGGAGAGCCGTTCCTCGTGGACGCCGCCGCGAGCGGCGCGACGATTTCACGCACGATGCGGCTCGCCTACGTACCGCCCAACGGCATCGCGCCGAGCCGTCTCACCTGGTTCGATCGCGACGGACGGGAGACGGGCCAGCTCGGGGACCTCCATGTTTTCGACTGGATGCTCGCGCTCTCGCCGGATGGCGCGGTCGCGGCCGTTTCCGAATTGACCGACGATCGATGGGACGTGTGGACCGTCGACCTCAAGACCGGAACGCGCAAGCGCCTGACCGCCGACGGATTCGCGCACAACCCGACGTGGACGCCCGACGGCCTCAGCATCGTTTACGTCAGCGCGGCGCCCAGGGCCGCACCGGCGCTGAAACGCGTGGCGGCCGATGGGTCTGGCCTCCTCGAGGATCTCGGACCCGGCAGAGACCCAGGCATCTCGGCCGACGGGCGGTTTGTGCTCTACGGCCGCGACTCCGATCTGTTCTATCGTCCGCTCGGCACCGGCGGCGCCGAGGTGCCGTTTGCAAAAACGCCCGATCGCGAGGTCGTTCCACGCCTCTCGCCCGACGGCCGCTTCGTCGCGTACGTCAAGCAGGATCCCAACACCCTGGAACGCTTCCTTTTCGTGAAGCCGTTTCCGTCAGGCGGCGAGCCGGTGGACATCAAGGCGAGCGGCTACGCGCATCGCTGGAGCGCCGACGGACGACGGCTGTTCTTCGCGACCGACCACGGGATCATGGAAGTCGACGTGCAGACGACGGCGCGGTTCAGGGCAGGCGTTCCGCGGAAGCTGTTCGCCGTCCGGCCGCTCGGCACGAGCGCCGGATACCCCGGCTTCGACGTGTCCGCCGATGGCCAGCGCTTTCTGACGCTCCAGTCAGAGCCGCAGGCTTCGATCCAGCGCGTCCTCGTCGTCCTGGACTTCAAGCCTGAAAAGTAGAACGGGCCCCGATTCCCTAGTCCCGGCTCCACGCGTGTCACCTTTTTCCCCCTCGCGACTCCTTTATAGTGGGGTGAAGACCATGAATTCAGGCACTGCCGTACCACTCGAGCTGGCGGATCAGTCCAATGAAGAGGATGAAGAGATCGTGCGGCAGGTACTGGCCGGCGACAAGGCGCGGTTCGGGCTGTTGATGCGGCGCTACAACGAGCGGCTGTATCGCGCCGCCCGGTCGATCACGCGAGACGACCGGGAGGCCGAGGACGTCATCCAGCAGGCGTACGTGAATGCCTATGCCAACCTGCGGCAGTTCGACGGCCGGGCGCGATTCGGCACCTGGCTCATGCGAATCGCGATTCACGAAGCGCTGTCGCGGGTTCGCCGCCGCGGCCGGTACGAGCCGTTCGACGATGAAATGTCGAACGTCGAGCCATTTCTGTCCCAGGACTCGCGACAGAGTCCGGAACGGCAGGCCTTCAGCGGCGAGCTGCGCGAGCTGATCGAGTGGGCGATCGACGGACTGCCCGACGGCGCCCGCGAAGTATTCGTCCTTCGTGAAATCGAGGGACTCAATACTGCCGAAACGGCGGCAGCGCTCGAGGTCTCCGAAGATGTCGTCAAGACACGCCTGTCGCGCGCCCGCGCGGCGTTGAGACGCATGCTGCTCGAGCACGCCGGCGCGGCGGCGCCGGACGCCTTCCGGTTCTACCGGCCTCGCTGCGATCGCGTGGTCGACGAGGTCATGCGCCGCATCGCGGACGTGGACCCGATGTGAGCGGCGCCCGTCATCATTCCACCCGCAGCGTCCCCTTCATGGTCGGGTGAAACAGGCAGACGTAAGGAAACTCGCCTGTCGCCTTCGCGGTATACGTCCACGACTTGCCTGTCTCGAGCGTCCCGGAATCGAATCGGCCGCGCTCGGAAGTGGCGGTGTGCGGGATGATGTCCTTGTTCACCCAGACGACGGAGTCGCCCGATCGGATGGTGAGCGTGGCGGGACTGAAGCTCGACCCGTCGATCGAGACGGTGTGGGTGACCGGCTTGCGATCCGCCGTGGTCCTCGAGGCGCCGCCGTAAAGCAGCGCCGCGAGGGTCATGGCCACGATCGCGAACACGAATGCCCGTGCGGATGTCGACACGCGGCGCTCCTCAGTTCGCGGTCGAAGTGCGGAGGTGCTTGGCGTGCTCGAGATGGGCGACGAACGCCGGCCGCACCTTGACCAGCAGCGCTTTCAGCTCACCGTTCTTGGCGTTTGGAATCAGCGTCTTGTCGAGCGCGTCGAGCACCTGCTGGTGGTAGGTGACCTCGTGCTCGATGTACGCCGTATCGAAGGCCGCGCCCTTCAGCGTCTTCAGATGCGCGCGATGCTTCTCTCCGCCTGCCTCGAGCGCTTTGCTCGTCTCGCTCGGCTCTGGCTTCACGTTCAGCCTGGTAACCAGATCGGCCGCCGCTTTGTTGACGCCGGTGTGGTCGGTGACCATGCGCTCGGCGAACTTCTTCACCTCGCCGCTCGCTGCCATGGTCTGCGCGAGCTTGCCCGCATCGATATCGACCTGGTTGGCCGAGACGACGATGCCGGCGATCTGCGCATCAGTTACCTGCCGGGCTGAGGCTGGGGACCAGGTGAGCAATGCCAACCCGGCAACGAGTACCCGTACGTTTCATCGAAGACACTCCTTTGATCAAGTAATAAGTAGGAAGTGGCAAGGCACAACGTTGGTGCTTGCTCCTTGCGACTTGCCACTTGCTGATAGATAGAGTGCCGAAGGGAGAGAAGGTGACGGACGGTTCTGGATCAGGGATTAGGGATGGCGCGCGCACTGACCGTGATCCACGCGAGCATCGCGGCGACCACGACGAACGCGGCCGGCAGGCTCGTGAGATCGGCGACGAATCCAATCAACGCCGGGCCGACGAGCAGCCCCGCGTAGGCGATCGTGGTGACCGTCGCCAGCGCGATGCCGGGTGGTACGCCAGGAACTCGTCCGGTCGCGCTGAACAGCACGGGGACGATGTTGGACGCGCCGAGGCCGATTGCCGCGAAGCCGGCGAGCGCGGCCGCCGTGTGTGGAACCCACGCGACGCAGAGAAAGCCGGCAGAGCAGAGGAGGCCGCCGAGCCTCAGGATTCGAGCCGCACCGAGCCGATGGGTCAGACGATCGCCGGTCAGGCGTCCCGCGATCATCGTGACCGAGAACACCGCGTAGCCGACTCCCGCGATCGAGATGTCGACCTGCCGGAGCTCGCGCAGGAACACCGCGCTCCAGTCGAGCACGGCCCCTTCCGCCAGGAACGCGATGAAGCAGAGCGCGCCGAGGAGCAGGACCCGCGGACTTGGCGCAATCCTGAACGTCGTGGAGACCGCGGAGGCGCCGCGATCGGGAAGGAAGCTCGCGTGCTGCGACAGGCCCAGCGCCAGCAACGCGACGGCGAGGCCGGCGGCCGACGCGATCGGCGAGAGCCCGGCCCGCAACATCAGCGTCATGATCGTGGCGCCCAGCAGGCCGCCGACGCTGAAGAACGCGTGGAACCCCGACATGATCGGCCGTGCCGCGGCGTGCTGGACCGCGATCGCCTGCGCGTTCATCGCGACGTCCATGGCGCCGAGCGCCGCGCCGAACACGAAGAGCGTGCCCGCGAGCATTGCCGGCGTGACGTGCACGGCGAGCAGCGGCAACGCGAGGCAGGCGAGGGCAACGGTCGTGACGATGACCGGCCGGCTGCCCCAGTAGTGAATGGCGACGCCCGCCAGCGGCATCGCCACCATCGATCCGCCCCCGAGCGCCAGCAGAATCAATCCCAGCGCCGCATCGTCCACTGCGAGGTTCGCTTTGGCGAACGGCACGAGGGGAGCCCAGCTCGAGATTGCCGTGCCGCAGATGAGGAAGATGATGCTGGTGGCCCGCCGGGCGCCGGTCGTGGTCACGTAAGCCGCATGATCGGTACTAGAGCGGTGTTCCCGGGAAGGGTTTGCAGGCCGGACCCTGTTCCGGCCCGCAGACTGATGCGCTGTCAGACGCCCTGCGCTCCTGCCGGCCGAAACGCGACGGTCTTCTTGCAGGCGGCATCGACTTCCTCGATGGTGAGCAGGGGAGTGGTCGTGACCTTGACCGTGCCGGACGCATTGGCGGCGAGGCTCAGTGCCAGACCGGACGCGGCGTCGGGCATGTCGGCAATGAGCACGACGTCGGTGTCGCCGTAGGCGTAATACATCGCTTCGAGCTTGCCCCCCATGCTTTGCAGGACCTGTTGAATCGCCGCCTTGCGGCCGGATCCACCCTCCTGCAGCAGACCTTTGGTCCCTTCCGCGGTGTACGACGCGGTAATCAGATACTTCGCCATCACGCCCTCCTTGATGTCTTGATGAACACTGTTGAGCTAGTGACGATACTCCACTTGGACCGTTTCTCCCAACCCGCGAAGCGGTCGCGAAACTGCGCCGGACCTCCTCATATATAGTCCGCGCATGACGATTGCGCACGACTGCCGCGCGGCGTTGCGAAACCTTCGGCGAAGCGGCTGGCTGCCCGCCGTCGTGGTGCTCATGCTGGCGGTGGCGATCGGCTCGGTTACCGCGATATTCAGCATCGCGCACGCGGTGCTGCTCCGGCCGCTGCCCATCTCCGATCCCGACCGCGTCGTGCTGCTATGGGGCCAAGACGTTGCGCGGTCGACGCCGGTGGTGGAAGTGTCGCTGCTCGATCAACGGGCGTGGCGCGCCGGCCAGCGGAGTCTCAGCAGCATCGAGCTCTTCGGATCGGTGAATTGGGGAGAGCTCCACGTGACCGCGCCTGTCAAGCCGTTTCGCGCCGTGCGGAACGCGGTCTCGTCGGGATTCTTCGAAGTGTTCGAGACCCGCCCTATCCTCGGACGAACGTTCAGGCCGGACGACGATCTGCCGAATGCCCCGGGAAGGGTCGTGCTGAGTGGGGATCTGTGGCGGCTGCGGTTCTCATCGGATCCCAACGTCATCGGGCGGGTGTTGACGGTCGGTCAGGGGAAGAAGGCGAAGGCATTCGAAGTCATCGGCGTGATGCCGCCGGACTTCCGGATTCCTGCGGGTGCGGAGGCCTGGACCCCGCTCAGGCTCGAGGTCGGCGAGGCGGACAATGTTCGCGCCATGTATGCGGTGGGACGACTGACAGACGGCGCCACTCGAGAGAACGTGGTGGCAGAGCTTTCAACCATCGCACGCGACGTCGAACGCAAGTCCGGGCATCCTGATACGTCGATGGTCGTCGTGGCGACGCCGCTGCTCACGCACCTGCTCGGCCCCGCACGCCCGGCGTTGCTGGCGATCGGCGGGGCGGCCGCCGTGCTGTTGCTCATCGCGTGCGCCAATGCGACGGGGCTGCTGCTGGTGCAGAACGCATCACGGCGCCGTGAAGTCGCCGTACGGTTGGCGCTCGGTGCCCGTCGCTGGCAGATCGTCCGCCAGCTGCTGTGCGAATCGATCCTGCTGTCGCTGCTGGCCGGCGCGATCGGCGTCGGGCTCGGCTATGCGATGTTCGACGCGATCGTCGGGCTGGCGCCGATCGATGTGCCCCGGCTCCAGGACGCCGCGATCGACGCTCGCGCGCTGCTCTTCGCGCTCGGCGTCTGCATCGGAACGGCGGTGATCGTCGGCCTGCTCCCGGCCTGGCAGCACAGCGCCGCCAGTCTCATGGCCGGCCTGCATCAGCGATCGCAGAGCGGGACGACGGCTCCTTCCTCGGCCCGGTCCAGAAAACTTCTGGTCGCGGCGCAGCTCGCGGCCGCGCTGGTGCTGCTCACGGGAGCGGGCCTGTTCACGCGCAGCTTCGTCTCGCTGCTGCGGCTCGATCTCGGCTTCGATCCCGGGAACGTCCTCACGTTCAACATCGGCGGCTCGGATTCCACCGACGGTTCCAAAGAGAAACAGTGGGCGCAGGTCGACGCGATCCTCGAGCGCGCGCGGCAGACACCAGGTGTGATTGCTGCCGGAGCCGTGCTCGCGCGGCCGTTCGCGCACGGCGTGATCGGCATGGACTCGAGCCTCATCATCGAGGGGCAGCCGCTCGATGACAGAAGCGCCAGCCGCAACCCGAGCGTCAACTGGGAGGTCGCGACGCCGGATTACTTCCGGGCGATGGACATCCGCCTGCTGCGGGGCAGGGTGTTCAACGACCGGGACACGCAGGACGCACCCGCAGTAGTAGTGATTGGCCAGTCACTGGGGGCACGGCTGTGGCCCGGACAGGATCCAGTCGGGCGCCGCCTCATCACCTATGGGGCTCCCGGTGACGAGAAGAATCCCGGATGGCAGACCGTCGTCGGCGTGGTGGAGGATGCGCGGTATCGCGAGGTTGAGACGCTGCGCTTCGATCTGTACTTACCCTATCGGCAAGCGCCGAACGCGGTGGAGCACTTCGTGCTGCGGGTGTCCGGCGATCCGATTGCGGCCGTACCGGCACTCAAAGCCGCGATTGCGTCGCTCGATCCGCGGTTGACCGTCGACGGCGTGACGACTATGGATGCGATCGTGGCCCGGGCGTTCGCTCCCTGGCGGTTCAGCACGATCGTCGTCTCGGTGTTCAGCTTCATGGCGCTGACGTTCGCGGCAGTCGGGCTGGCCGCGCTGGTCGCCTACGCCGTGACGCAGCGCACGCGCGAGATCGGCGTCCGTGTCGCGCTCGGCGCGCAGCGGCGCGACGTCGTCGGTCTGCTGCTGAAGGAAGGGTTCTGGATGACCCTCGGCGGCATCGCGGCCGGCCTGCTGACCGCATGGGCCCTGCGCCGCTCCGTCGCCAGCATGCTGTTCGGCGTCTCGCCGGAGGACATGACCACGTTCGGCGGCGTGGCGCTGCTGCTCGCCGTCGTGTCGCTGCTGGCCGCCTACCTGCCCGCTCGCCGGGCGGCGCGGATCGATCCCGTCGTGGCGCTGAGGAGTGAATAGACTTCGGGACTCGGGACTCGGGACTCGGGGTGGTGAGCGGGCGGCTTCGCATGGCCGCCCGGTGGATGCTTCAAGAAATCCTTCGTGCCGGACGTTCTGATGTTCGTAGAGTTCGGCGAACGTTCGAACCTTTGAACCCGAACGGTGAAACCCGAAATCCCCTGAACCTTTGAACGATTGAACCCCATTGAACCTATGAACCGATTACATCGCGCGCAGCTCTACCTGATAGTGATCGCGGTTGCGCTGTGCGTGGTTCTGTCGACGCTTCACGCGCAGCCGGCGCGGCAATTCAAGGATCTTGTCTACGCGACGGTCGACGGCAAGGCGCTCGCGCTCGACTTGTACCTGCCCGAAGGCGTGAAAGCGCCGCCGCTGCTCGTCTGGGTGCACGGTGGGGCGTGGAGTGGAGGGTCGAAGGCGGGCGTGCCGAAAGTGTTCGTCGAGCGGGGCATCGCGACCGCGAGCCTCGACTTCCGGCTCTCCACCGAAGCCCGCTTTCCCGCGCAGGTCCACGACATCAAAGCTGCGATCCGGTTTCTTCGCGCCTCGGCTCCGAAGTATGGCTACCGCGCCGAGCGGATCGCGATTGCCGGGTCCTCGTCCGGTGGCCACCTCGCCGCGCTGGTGGGCGTGACCAATGGTCACCGGGAGCTCGAAGGCACGGTCGGCGCCCACCTCGATCAATCCTCCGGCGTGCACGCGATCGTGGACTACTTCGGCGCGTCGAATCTCACGAGCATTCTCGAGCAGTCAACCCCGTTCGGACTGAACATGCGGCGCCCCGCGCTCGAGCGGCTCCTCGGCGCGCCGCCCGAACAGGCGAAAGCGCTGGCCGCGCTCGCCAGTCCCGTCACCCACGTCGACGCCGGCGACCCGCCGCTCCTGCTGTTCCATGGCGATCAGGATCGGCAGATGCCGATCAACCAGGCCCACGAACTTCACGGCGCTTACACCAAACTTGGTCTGGACGTGCAGTTCCGAGTCGGCCATGGCGTCGGCCACAGTGGCGAGCCATTCTTGGCTTCGGAGCACCTGGAGCGCACGCTGGCGTTTCTCCACCGGACGGTCGGAAAGTAACAACCGACGGCTCGCTTCGCTCGCATGCACGGCATCGGTTCAAGAGTTCAGGGGTTCAAGAGTTCACAGGTTCGGGTTCAGGAGTTCAGAGGTTCGGGTTCACGGGTTCAGGGTTCAAGTGTTCTGAGGTTCGAGGGTCAGGAGCGACGTTCGAACCGTTGAACCTGAACCCTGAACCTGAACCTCTGAACCTTTGAACCTGAACCAGTGAACCCCTGAACCCTTGAACATTTGAACCGACCAGATCCCGCCGTCTTACAACGCCGCGGGATTTTGCCGAGTGTCCCACAGCGCCTTGGTCGCATATACGAGGAACGCGCTGCTCACCGCGAACACGACTCCGAGCAGCATGGCCTGTGTGTTTCGCTGATACAGAACACTTCCGACCGTGAACAGCGCGGACCAGATGGCGGTGCAGCCGGCGAGCCACCCCAGAATCGCCAGCGGAATGTTCTCCCCGGACGCGTCGTCTGTAATCCCCGCTTCGCGACGGATCTGGCTCCAGCCGGGGCCGAACGGCCGCACCTTCCTGTAGAACTCGATCAGGACCGCGCGATCGGTCTGTGGTCCGACGAACGCCGTCGCTATCCAGCAGACCGTGGTGACCGCGATGGTGACGAGCAGGGCAGTGTGCGTGCTGAAGCTCACGCCCGATCTGGCGGCGATGAGCAGCAGGATCGACACGAGGAACGAGCTGACCATCGCGACGATTTCGCACCACGCGTTGACGCGCCACCAGAACCAGCGCACCAGATACAAGAGGCCGGTGCCCGCGCCGACCTGCAGGATGATGTCGAAGGCGTCTTTCGCCGTGTCCAGCAGGTAGACCGAGGCCGACGCGCCGAGGAAAAGGCCGACAGTGACCAGGCGCCCGACCGCGACGTAGTGATGTTCGGGCGCGTCACGCCTGACGAACCGGCGGTAGAAATCGTGGACGAGATACGAGGCGCCCCAATTGAGGTGGGTCAGGATCGTCGACGAGTTCGCGGCGATCAGCCCGCCGACCATCAGGCCGACGAAGCCCACCGGCAGGAATTTCAGCATCGCGGGATAGGCGATGTCATGGCCGAGGAGCGCGGGATCGAGATTGGGGAACGACCGCTGAATGTCGGACAGCTCGGGATAGACGATGAGCGACGCGAGCGCGACCAGGATCCAGGGCCACGGCCGCAGCACGTAGTGCGCGATGTTGAAGAAGAGCACCGCGCCGACCGCGTCGCGCTCGGACTTCGAGGCGAGCATGCGCTGGGCGATGTAGCTCCCGCCGCCCGGCTCGGCGCCGGGATACCAGACCGCCCACCACTGCACCGCGATGGGCATGACGAATACCGCAACCGCCAGATCCCGGTTGCTCGTGAAGTCGGGCAGGAAGCCGAGATAGTCGACCCCGTTCGGCCCGCGCAGCGCCGACACCCGGTCGATGAGCGCGCTGAGGCCGCCAACTTCCGGAGCCGTCACCGCGAAGTACGCGGCGGCCGTCACCGCGGTCATCTTGATGAAGAACTGGATCATGTCGATGACCAGCACGCCCCACAGCCCGGAGTGCGCGGCGAACGCGACGTTCAACAGGCCGACGAACGTCAGCGTCTGCCAGCGGTCGAGGCCGAACAGGATGCCGGCGATCTTGCACGCGGCGAGGTTCACCGTCGCCATGATCATGCAGTTGAACAACAGCCCGAGGTAGATGGCGCGGAAGCCGCGCAGCGCACCCGCGGCCTTGCCCGAATAGCGCATCTCGTAGAACTCGAGGTCGGTCATGACCCCGGAGCGCCGCCACAGGCGCGCATAGAAGAACACCGTCGAGACGCCGGTGAGCACGAAGGCCCACCACACCCAGTTCCCTGCGACGCCGTTGCGCCGGACGATGTCGGTCACCAGATTCGGGGTATCGCTGCTGAACGTGGTCGCGACCATCGACAGGCCGGCCAGCCACCACGGCACGGCCCGTCCGGACGCGAAGAACTCGGAGGTGCTCTGGCCCGCGCGGCGGCCGAAGAAAAGGGCCGGCGCGAAGCAGATCAGCAGACACACCGCGGCGACGATCCAGTCAAGCCATTGCAGTTGCATCGGCGCTCCCGGGTAAGTCTAGCGACAAAACCGCATGGTCTGCATTCGTCGCGTCGCGGCATCGCCGCGCGCGACGCGAGAGGAGGCGTGCATCATTTCGCCAATCGGGCCGCGGTGACCTTGTCGCCGAGCTCGAGCTTGTCGACGACCTCCATCCCGCGCACGACCCGGCCGAGCGACGTGAAGTTGCCTTCGTTGTGCGGCTGCGGCGTGTGACCGAGCGTGTATCCGGGCCGGCCCGTGTCGAGGCCCGCCGACGCCCAGCTCAGATTGGCGCGCGTCAGGCCGCGGCGATTGACCTCGTCGCGGAGCGTCGGGGCATTGCGAATCGGCTGCTGCTGCGCGACGAAGTTGGGCACCAGCCGGGTGAATTCGGTGCCGACGATGTCGCCTGACTCGACGGCACGAACGAAGTATTCGACGGCGAACGGCGCATCTCCCGGGTGCAGCTCGAGCTCGATCGTCCCTTTCGCCGTTTCCCAGATCGCGCGCGGACCGGGCGCGCCGTTGTAGGCCGGCACGATCCATCGCTCGACGAGCTGGCGATACTCCGCCTCCGGACGCGGCGCCCGGGGTGCCTGCGCACCGCCGCGCCCACCGCCCCGACCGCCGCCTGGTGCGGCGGCGCCATCGATCTGCGTCTTCACCTGTTGCGCGAACGTCGGTCCGCCAGGCTGCGCCAGGTTGCCGACAGCCGGATCCGCCGCAAGCTGCGCAAGCTTCGCGCGACCCTCGTCGCCGAACCGGATCAGCGCGGCGATCGCGGCCGTGCGCGCGGCGCCGACGTCGCTCCTGGCAAGCGCGGTCGCCAGCTCCATCGTCTTGGTCGCGTCCGGGGCCAGCGTCTGGAGTGCCTGAAGCGCGACGATGCGTAACGCGGTTGGGGCCTTCTCGTCGGCGACGTCGACGACGAGCGGCGCAAGCATTCGCGCGCGAGCCTTGAATCGGCCCGCCGCTTCCGCCGCGGACACCGATAGCCACGTGTCCGGCGAGTACAGGGCGTTCACCAGCGCGCCGAACGCCCGTTCGTCATCGAACTGGAGCAACGTGCGAAGCGCGTCCGTCCGCACGCGCCGGTCGCGATCGGTGGTCACGAGCCGGGCGAGGCGCAACGTGACCGTCCCGCGATCGATGCCAGCGCCGTCGACGACCGCCGGCGACAGCCCGCGCACGGCCCAGAAGCGCACGTCAGCCGAGGCATCCTCGGTGAGTTTCATGAGCTGCGGAATTACTGCGGAATCGCGCGATCGGAACAGCGCCCAGGCGGCCCGCCATCGCACTTCGACATCCGGCGACTCGACCCAGCGCACCACGGGCGCGGGATCGTCCTTGCCGGTGAACCGCCCCCACGACAGGAGGGCTTCGCCGACGATCGGCGCAGCCGCATTCGTCGACGGTGCAGTGGCGAGATACTTCGCCAGCGCCGCGCGCGCCTGCGCACGCAGATCAGCGGCCTCGACCGCCTGGTACTTGCCGAGCGCCTGCGCGGCTTCGTGCGCGACGGCCGCGGGCGTTGCCGGCGTCGACAGCACCGTGCCCAGCCAATCCACCGCCGCGGCCGGCCGCACCTGGCCCGTCGCGAACACGACGCTGGCGGCGACGTCAACGTCCTGGTCGCCGCGCGCTTTTTCGAGCAGCGCCGCGCCGCGCGCATCGGCGATGCGCCCAATCGAGACGGCCGCGCGTCGCCGCACCTCCGGATGCGCCGACTGGAGGATCCGCCCGAGCGCGGCCTCGTCGAACTGGCGGGTATCTTCGATTTTCAGCAGGGTCGCGATATCGGTGACGTCGGCAGGCGATAACGGCTTTCGCTGCTGAGCCGCTGGAACGGATCCAGCAAGGGATACCAGGACGACACAGCCGGCGGAGAGGAGTGTGTGAAGAGACATAGACGGCAATCGTAATCGAACCGCCATCTGCCGCGTGCTGCCTCCACCTTTTGCGCAGCGGATTGCAGCCCGCCGACCCACCGGGCATCGCACGAACCCGCCGGCGACGGCGCTGCCGCGCTGCACGACGGCACGACGGCACGACGGCACGAGGTTTTCAACAAGTTCTTCGTGCACTTCGTGACGTCGTGCCTTCGTGTGGGCGCGAAGCGCAACTCGTATTTCTGAGCAGGACGGGAGTAAGGGAGCAAGTTTTCAACGGGTACAAAACCGCTGTGCGACTCCCGTCCTCCCGTCCTCGTTGTGAACGAATCGGCCACGTGGTCCGCGGCAGGGCTGCGTCGTGGGTTATCCCTCCGGCGTTGCCGCCATCGAATCGAACCGCCGCAGACTGCGTGCGCCAACCGCGGCGCGGAGATCCGCAAGCCTCGCAGGCCCGTCGCTGCCCAGCCGCCGTTCGATCGCCGTCAGTGGTGACATGACCCCCGAGAGAATCTGCTGGGCCCAGGCTCTGTCAATCTCGGCCTGTTCGGTGCCGGTCTTGTCCGTGCCGCTGCCGGATCGCGCGGCGACGACGAGCATGCTGCCGATGCGCTCGTGCAGCTCGAGAACGTAGCCGCACCGCTGCAGGTCTCTGCTCTCGGTGTCGAATCGATGGACGAAGTGGACGTCGCTGCAGCCGCACGAGTGACCGCCTGGCGCTGCTTCGGTTGAACGGTCGGGGTCTGTGCCAATAATCGCGTCCCGCTCCGCATCGCTTACCTGCTCCGCATCGCAAGCCTGCTCCAGGCACACGATCAACGATTCGATCGCCCGGAGAAGCAGTTTCCATCTGTCCGGCTGGCGCGGGTTCTCGGGTTGATGCAGAAGGCGGGTCTGGAGCTCTGTCCACACCTCCTCGAACGCGGCCGTCGCAGAGTCCGCTGGCGCAAACGCGGCAAGCGGCATGCGCCGCACTGCCATCTGTTCCACGATGCTGGCGTACGGAATCTGCGCCCTCAAGAACAGCTCGGGATGGGAAGCGGCCCACCGAGCGGCCTGGCGATGGAGTGTCTTCCGGCGATCGACCATGCTGAAGAACGTAGCGAGATCGGACGGCGAATCGGCGCGATCGGCCCGCTTGACGAGCCGTGCCACCATGCGCAGCGAGAGAATCGTCGGGATCGCCGGTACGAGCACCGTGTCGGCGGCCGCGAAGATGCCCTCGGTCAGCAGTGAGAAGCCGGCGGGGCAGTCCAGGAACACGGTGTCGTAGTCGCGGCGGAGCCTGGCGAGGAGCCCGGTCACGACACGTTCCGGCTTGCCGAATCGATCGAGCAGGCGATCCAGCTTCCGGTAGGCAAAGTCCGCCGGCAACAGGTCGAGATTGTGGTAGTCGGTCGCTTTGATCGCCGCGGTGAGCGACTCCACGCTCTCCAGGCTCTTCCGCCCGAACCCCCTGACGCGCGGCCGGATGCGGAAGGCGAAGCTGGATGCTGCCTGTGGGTCGAGATCCCAGAGCAGGACCCGCTGGCCGGCTGCGGCCGCGAGATGCGACAGGTTCACCGCCGTGGTCGTCTTTCCGACGCCCCCCTTCATGTTGTAGATGGCGATCACGCTCATCGGCTGCTCCTAATTCGTCTGCAGTGGTCTGAACGCACGCCGGCAGGCCGATCGCGTGCGGCTGTCGCGGAACCGCATCAGTCCCTCGACGACCTGCGCCCGCAGGCGCTCGCGGCGCTGGCGGCTGTGTTCGGCGAGCCGGCCGATCGCCAGCAGGACGCTGGCAGGGCCGCCTTCCGCCGCCACTGCGTTCCCGCATTCCAGGAGCCGCCTTTCCTGCACGTCTGCGTCGTTGAAATCACCGAGCACACCTTGCAGCTTCTTCAAGGCGCCGAGGATGCGCTCGAGATGGCCGGCCTCGTAGAAACCCGGCGTGAGGTCGATCAGGTAGCGCAGCTTCTTGGCATCGATGCGGATGCCGTGGAGGCGTTCCGCGGCCGAGTGCGCGTCGACCTCGAGAGCGCTGCCGGCGATTCGCCGGCTCAACCGCCATGCCCGCTGCGAGGCGACGTCGACGAGCGGGCGCTCCGCGTTGCGAGCCTCGACCCCCGGTGGAGCCGGTCGTTCGAGAAACATCTTCCATTCGGTGAGGAGCCTCTGGTAGCGGTCGCTGTCGAGCGCCTCTACCAGCCGGCGGTGTTCCTGCTCCCGGGCCTGGTCGAGGAGGCGCGTCAACGCTCGCATGTCGGCGGCGCCGATGTCGCCGCGGTGCTTCTCGAGCCGGAAAAGGAGCACATCCAGATCGCGCAGCGGCCCGGTGCCGCGACCGATCCACGACAGCTCGCGCGAGAAGTGCTCGACCACGCCGGGCGGGAACACGTGCCGGATCTGTCCGAGCAGTGAGCGAGTGCGCCGGATGGCTACGCGAAAGTCATGGAGGAACTCTGTATCGAGATTGTCGCGGAGCCCGGGCTCGTTCGCGACAATGAGGCGGAGCAGCGCCAGGTGGATCTGGCGGGCGCCGGCGTCGGCGTGGACGGTTCGACTGAGCTCGAGGCGCGGTGACGCGGCCTGGCCTCGTTCTGGTGCGCCCACCTCACGGAGAATCAGGCCGTCGAGGCCTTCGGCGCACAATTCGATCCCCGGGCGGCTGGAGACGACCGGCACGAGGCGCTGGTACGCGCTGTCGTATCCGCGCAGACCGGTCACGGTGATCACGGTCGGCAGCGATTGCCAGCCGTTTCGCGATGCTGGCAGACGCGCGCGGCCCGACTCGATCCGTACCCGCGCGACCGTCTTGCTCCGGTTATCGAGAATCTCGAGCAGCGAGCCGTGGAGCTCCGCCTCGGCCTGCACCAGCAGCCGGCGGACGCCGATCACCGGCGCCAGCACCTGCTGAAGCGGGCCGTCGGGAAGATCCCAGACGAAGCCGACCGCCCGCTTCGGACGAACCGTCAACAGCTGGCTCCCGCCGCGGCGGGAGCACCAGGCCACCATCGAGCTGCCGGGGCTGCCGCCTCGCGTCAGACGTGCGCCCGCCCGGCGGATGCGGCCATCAAACGTGTCGAGGAGCGTGACTCGCTGCCGGACGATCGGATGATGCCTCGTCTCCAGGAGCGCCTGGAGGCTGCTCCTGATCGCGTCCAGCGAAACGTCGCCGCGAGCGACGTACGCGGATTCGGCGGCGTTGGAAACATCCGTGATGACGTGTGGCATGGCCGTCACGACTCGAAATCGATCGCGCGTTCGATGCCGTGAATGAAGGGCCGCAGCTCCTTGCGCAGGAGTGCGGCGGCGGCGGGAATCCGCATCCAGCGCCGCCGCCGGCGTCCCTCCTCCTGCCACGTGTCGAGTACGTCGGTGACGCGCATGAGGTAGACCACGACCCGGCAGGGACCATCTTCGTTGACGTGGCGATAGCGGCCGAGCGGCTTGCGCGGCAGGACTCCGAGCAGGCCCGCTTCTTCCTCGGCTTCGCGAATCGCCGCATCGCGGGCATGTTCTCCGTCGCCGACCGACCCCTTCGGGACGATCCAGCGGCGCCCCCCGGAGGTGGTCACCAGCGCAACCTCGACGCGCTTCTTGCGGATCCTGTAGGGAATGACTGCCGCCTTGTGAAGTACGCGCGCCACGCATCCCTCCTTGTCAGCCGTCAGGACCGATCCCGGTCGTTCGATCAACGCCGGCTGCGCGGCCGGCCGCCGCTGTGCGATCGCTTGTCGGAAACCCGCGCCACGGGTGGTGCCGCCAGACCCGCCTGCTGATCCGCGCGCCGCGCCTCATCGTCGCGCAGCTTCAGCAGCCGGAGCGCCTCGCGGACCACTTCGCTGGCGGTTTGATAGAGGCCGCTCCGGACCTTTTCGTTCACGAGCTCTTCCAGCTCCGGTGTCAGCGAGACATTCATGGCGACAGGCTGGCACGGTAGCAGGAATAGCCTGTATATGTCAAAAAACTACTATAAATAGCTATAAATATCAATATTTGCTATTAACCGTTATTAATGCCGTCCCTATCAAGAGGCCGGGCGGATCCCGAGATGGGTGCCCAGCCCCGAGCCCCGAGCGGCTCCGAGATGCCGCCCGAGTCCCCAGTCCCGAGCCCCGAGTCCCGAGATGAGAGTGGCGGACAATGGGAAGGTGCCGCTCATCCGCCCGGCTGGACTCGACGACCACGACGCGATCTGGGCCATCGTGGAACCCGTGGTGCGGGCCGGAGACACCTACACGCTGGCTCGAGACATCAGTCGGGAAGACGCCCTGGCGTACTGGTTCAGCGACGCGCATGAAGTCTTCGTCGCGGAAGAGGCGGGACAGGTGATCGGCTCGTATTATCTGCGCGCCAACCAGGCCGGTGGCGGCAGCCATGTCGCGAATTGCGGCTATATGACCGCGCCGGCCTTTCGCGGCCGGGGCGTTGCGCGCGCGATGCTCGAACACTCGCTCGCGCACGCGCGGATGCGCGGCTTTCGCGCCATGCAGTTCAACTTCGTGGTGAGCACGAACGAACGGGCGATCAGGATCTGGCTCGCTTACGGCTTCGAGACGGTCGGCCGGCTGCCGTCGGCCTTCAGACATCCGGAGCTCGGGTTCGTCGATGCGCTCGTGATGTTCAGGGAGCTGTGAAGGAGAGGGCGCCAGGAACGGGCGCGCTGTCGTGCCCAGCAGTTCCAAGCGATTCGTGGCCACTACGGCGTCACTCGATACCGATAATCGTTCCGCTGCCTATTCGGGAGGATTTCCGCAACTGCTCATCAGCGCGGTAACGCCGTAGCCCGCTGCTCGCTTCTCGCGCCGTGGCGCGGCCTCAGTCCTTTCTGAGCGTCGCAATCGGATCGATGCGGGCGGCGCGCAAGGCGGGCAGCGACGCGGCCAGCACGCACGATGTGACGATGACCAGCAGGCTCGCGGCGTAGGCCGCGGGATCGAACACCTGGACGATGCTTAGGAGTTCCGAGGCGGCGGACGTCAGGATGATCGCCGGCGCCGCGGCCAAGCCGCCGCCGGCGGCAAAAGGTCCAGAGAATCCTGCCTGAATCCTGCCGCGCGCCTGCCACTTCAGAGCGGCCGCCCTCTATATTCCTCGAGACCGCAGACGCTCTGTATTGGACGGTCGACTCAAATTTGGATGTACCGGAGCCGGGCAATGACAAGACGTTTGGTCCGAAGCCTGCTGATTGCGGTGCTGATGATGGGGATGGTGGAGGGGCCGCCGGCGGCTGCCGAGGGCTGCGCGCCCGCAGAGGTCGAGATCGCTCTGTTTGCGGATAAACCGACATCACCCGAGCTGCACTCACGGAGTGCGGAAGAGACGCCAGTCGCTGCCATCCGAGCAACGCCGGATCTCGCGCGCACGCTGCATGCGATGTGGGATGCCTCGCTGACCTTCCGTCGACAGCTGACGCGGATTGCAGCCGACCCCAGCGTGGTTGTGATCGTTCGACGGTGTCAGCGCTGCCCGGAAGAAGCTTGGGCCAACACGCAGCTCACGATCAAATCTGGAGTGCTGCGTCGCGCCATCGTGGAAGTCCGGTCGCTTGACAACATAGAGTTGGTTGAAACCGTCGGGCACGAATTCGAGCATATCCTCGAGCAGCTCGATCGAGTCGATCTTGGCCGGTTCGCAAGGGGTCCCGGTCGATCCGGTCATGGCGTTCAGCGCAAGTGGAAGAGTCAATACGAGACCGAACGGGCCCGCCAGGTTGGTTCGGCAGTAGCGGTCGAATATCGAGCACATCTCGAATCAGTCCGCCGCTGCCACCGGAAGCAGCCGTGAAGACGACGATCGCGTTGCTGCTGGGGACGAGCCTGGCATTGCAAGTGAGCCAAGAACACGTTTCTATCGCGCCATTCGCAGCGCAACCGAACTCCGTGTTAGGCCACTCAATCGATATGAACGTGCTAGCTCAACGCGACATCCGTCAGGCAGTGACCGTGCCGACCGTCGACGTCAGTGCTGATGGCAGATTCGTCGCGCTCGAGTCAGGGGCACGGTTGTCGCCGCTCGATACGAATATCGTGTCCGACGTCTACGTGCTGGACAGAGTCTCTACCTCGCTCACGCTCGAGAGCGTCTCCCATGACGGCGCAAGCGCCGACGGGTCCAGCACGCGGCCCCGGCTCAGCGCCGATGGCCGCTACGTGGTGTTCGAGTCGATGGCACGCAATCTTGTGTCTGGATTTGACATTGAAGTGAAACCACGCGTGTTTGTCCGCGACCGCCATGAGGCGACGACGAGGCTCGTGTCACCAACACCTGAGGGTAACGCCGGCGGCGGCAACTGGGCCGGTGGGCCGGACATCAGTGACGATGGCCGCTTCATAGTCTTCGAAGCGACACCTCTCACTGGCGCACCCGCAATGGCCACGCGCGCGGGCGGCCAAGAAGTGTTCCGTTTCGATGTCGAGGAAAACACGATTGCACGGATGAGTGTCGACAGTGAGGGTGTCGAGTTGCCCTCCGGTTCGAGTGCATCTCCATCGTTGAGCGCCGACGGCCGCTATGTAGCATTCATGTCAACGGCGGCGCTCGATCGCGAGATATCACCGGGGCGGTCTTCCGCTCGTCAGGTTTACGTGCGCGACATGACCGGCACAACGCGGCTGGTCAGTCGAAGCCGGACGGACCGAATGGCCGAGCGATCGAGCTCGTTTCCTGCTATCAGCGCTGACGGCCGTTTCATCGCGTTTGCATCGATGGCGAGCGATCTTGTCGGGGATGACCGTAACGGCGACGAGGACGTGTTTCTCCGTGACATGCTGTCGGGTCGTACGGTTCTCGTCAGTCGGAGTGCTGCCGGCGGCAGTGCGAACGGACGCAGTTATCATCCGGCCATCTCGGGGAACGGACGGTTCATCGCGTTCGTGTCGACAGCCTCGGATTTGATGTGCGCCCGGCGGTGTCCGGTCGAGCACACCGATCTCAACCTCGTGTCCGATGTGTACCTGTTCGACAGAATTCACGGGACCGTCACGCGGGTGAGTGGATCGCAGGCTGGACCGGGCCCGTGGTGGGAGGCGAGCGCCGGACCGGCGATCGATTTCAGCGGTCAGGTCGTCGCCTTTTCCTCCACCCACGCAACGGATGCCGCCGACCTCGCGCACGATTTCGATGCGTTCATTCGCATCCTCGGCAGCAGCAGGATGCCGAAAAGCCAGGACAGGATCTCGGCGATTGACGGCTACCCCCGTTTGCTTACAATCTGCGTGACATCGATGTTGCCGTCATGCAGCCGTCCAAGGAACATTGCGACGTAGCCATTAATCCCGGCATGAAACTCGGTCCCTACGAGGTCCTCGCGCCGTTGGGGGCCGGCGCGATGGGCTGGGTGTACCGCGCGCGCGACACGCGGCTCGATCGGCTCGTTGCGATCAAGGTGCTTGTCGCCTCCCAATCAGCAGATGAGCGCCGCCTGGACCGTCTTCAGCGGGAAGCTCGCGCGATTTCCCGTGTCAGCCATCCCAATATCTGCGCGATCCACGATGTCGGGCAATCGGACGGCGTGACCTTCCTCGTTATGGAGTACCTCGAGGGGGAAACTCTCGCGAGGTCCCTCGAACGAGGCCCGGTGGCGCTCGGCCGCGCACTTGCCATCGGTTCCCAGATCGCCGATGCGCTCGATGCAGCACATCGCCGCGGCGTCATCCACCGCGACCTCAAGCCGAGCAACGTGATGCTGACCACCGAGGGCGTCAAGCTGCTGGATTTCGGTCTCGCGAAGCTGCGTGATGTGGACGCGGCGGAACCTGACGCGGAGTCGACAAGAAGTCTCGGGCTCACCGAAGAGGGCGCGATTCTAGGGACGTATCCGTACATGTCGCCCGAGCAGGTTGAGGGACAGTCGGCCGATGCCCGCTCCGATATCTTTGCTCTGGGGATCGTTCTCTACGAGATGGTGACTGGCCGCCGGGCCTTCCAGGGAGAGAGTCGAGCGACGCTCACCGTCGGGATCCTTACGCACGACCCGCCGGCAGTCTCGACATTGTGCGCGTCGGCACCACCGCTGCTCGATCGCGCCGTTGACAGATGTCTGGCGAAGGATCCGGAGGCGCGGTGGCAGAGCGCGAGGGACCTCGCCTACGAGTTGCGCTGGATCTCCGAGGAAAGCCTCCACAGCCGCGATCGCGACAAGCGCCAGAGCCAGCACTCGCGGAGCGGTCGTATCGCACGCGTCACGCGCGCATCGATCGGCCCGCTTGCCGGCGGGTTTGTTGCGGTCTCCGTCCTGTTGGGTCTCGGTCTCCTCTCACGTCGGGCACCAAATCCGAGGTTCACACCGGTCACCTTCCGCGCAGGCACCATCAGCGCCGCCCGCTTTGCGTCCGACGGCGAGACCATCGTGTATAGCGCCGCGTGGCAGGGGCGGCCTTATGACTTGTTCGTGTCGCGGACGGGCAATCCCGAGTCGCGCCCCCTGGACATCGCAAACGTGAGACTGGTCAGCGTCTCACCATCCGGCGAGCTCGCGTTTGTACGAGGAAGTCACAGCGTCCTGAGGGCCTGGCCGGTGCCGGCCCCATGCTGGAACGTATGTCCCTCGCGGGAGGCGCACCGTACGAACTGCTCGAAGGTGTGCGTGCGGCGGATTGGATTCCGGGGACGTCCGATCTCGCCATCGCGGGGGGCGACGGGCAGGTCGAGTTCCCCATCGGCACAAAGGTCTACAATCTTGCCGCCGGACGGATTACGGCGCTGCGCGTGGCGCCTGACGGACAGCGGCTCGCGCTGCTCGAAGTGTTCAGCGGGACGACGAGCGTCGTCGTGGTCGATCGAGCCGGCAAGAAGACAACACTGTCGACTGACTGGGCAGCGGCGTCCAGTCTGGCCTGGTCACCGGATGGCAACGAGGTCTGGTTCAGTGCCACTCGCGATTTCGAAGGCCACGTGCTCTGGGCCGTGTCGATGTCTGGCAAGACGCGCGTGCTCATCTCGATGCCGCCAAAGCCGCACATCATCGAGGATGTCTTTCGCGACGGTCGTATGCTCGTCACAATTCACGACCGGAGCGTCGGTGTGTCGTGTGTCGGGCCCGGAGAGAGTACTCCGCGTGAGCTTGGATGGTTCGATTCCTCCCGGCCGATGGCACTGTCTGCCGATGGCCGGACGCTCGTGTTTGCGGATCGGACAACAGCTGGACAGAGCATGGCCTATCTGCGGAGGACCGATGGGTCGGATGCAATCCGTCTGGGAGAAGGTGTTCCCGAAGATTTTTCGCCAGATGGAAGGCTGGTCCTCGTCGGATTCAGGACGAATGAGACACGCTGGGGACTCCTGTCCACTCGAGCGGGTTCGCCGAAGCGGCTGCCGCCGGGACCTTTCGCCGTAATCGGCAGAGCAAACTTTCTGCCGGACGGCCGCCGCATTGCCTTTTGGGCGGTGGAGAAGGGCCGTCCTCCCACCGGGCGTATCTACATCCAGGATCTCGAGGACGGGACTCCGCGCGCGATTTCACCGGACGGCGTCGCGTCCAACGGTCAACCCACGCCCGACGGGCGCTACATCCTGGGAGCGCCAGCTGGTAAAGGAGGCATGGGTGGACCGCCCGCTGCGTACACACTCTACCCCGTTGACGAGGGCACTCCACGCACGCTGCCGTTCGAGACGTTTGGCGCGCCCTTGCAATGGACGCCAGATGGTCGGTTCCTCTATATGTACCGCGGTGGGTCGTGGCCTCCCGTGGTCGATCGAGTCAACGCGGCGACGGGCGAGCGCTACGAGTGGAAGACGATGTTTCCGGCCGACCCAGTCGGCGTTGATCTCATCAACCGTATTCTCATCACTCCGGACGGGAGGTCTTACTGCTACGACTACGTGCGATTGCTTTCACAGCTGTTCGTCGTAGACGGTTTCCAGTGACCGTGTGAGCATGCGACTTTCTTTTGGCGATTTCGTGCTCGATACAGACACGCGGGAGCTTCGGCGCGGGAGTCAGCCGCTGCACCTGTCGACCAAGGCATTTCACCTCCTGGAAGTTCTCGCCGCGAAACGGCCCAGCGCCGTTTCGAAAGCCGACCTTCACGAACGACTGTGGCCGGATACATTCGTAGTCGAGAAGAACCTGGTGAATCTAATCAGTGAGATCCGCGATGCACTGGGCGACAATCCGTCGGAGCCACAGTTCATCCGCACCGTGCATCGGTTCGGGTACGCCTTTCGCGACGCCGTGGAGGAGCCTCATGGGCAACGGGCTGCCCGGTTCCGCTTCGTCTGGTCCGAAGGGCACGCGGCGCTCAACGAAGGCGAACACATAATCGGTCGCGACCCGGAACTCGAAGTGTTTCTCGACTCGGCGAGTGTCTCCCGCCGACACGCGATCCTTCGGATATCTGGAGCACACGTGACTGTCGAGGATCTCGGGAGCAAAAATGGGACGTTCCTGGGCGATCGCCGAATCGAATGTCCTACTCGCATTGACGACGGGGACGTCATCACCGTCGGGTCGGTCAGCGTCACCGTACGTACGATTCAAGCGTCAGGCTCCACCGAGACGATGGCGTCGCGGGGAAGGTGAGCGTCCATGGACAAGATTCGACTGAGTCGTCGCGGGTTCATTCTTGGCGCCGGCGGACTGGCGATCGCACCTGTGCTGTCTGTCGAAGGGGAAGGGCCTGATCAGGGACCGAGACACGGCGTAATGGTAACCGCGAGACGCCCCTAATGTTCCCTATCGTCTCACGGCAACGGGCACGGGCTTCGTCAATGGCGACTCGCTGGCGTCACTGAACGGCGCGTTGTCGTTCGCGATCGCTCGACGGCGACGAGCGCGCCGGGCGCCTACGCAGTGACACCGAGTGGCGTGTCGTCGCCGAACTACTCGATCAGGTTCGCGGCGGGCACGCTGACCATCGTCAAAGCCGCGACTACCTTGACGCTGAATTCGACGCCGAACCCGTCGGTCAATCAGCAGAACGTGCAACAGCAAGCGAATGGTCGCTCTCGTCGCGCCAGTCGCAGGAACACCGACGCGCACCATCGAATTCCGCGACAACGGAGTCCTGCTCGGCACGGCGCCACTGGTCAATGGCGTTGCGACCATCACGGTCAAGTTCAAGCAGGGTGCACATCCGCTGAGTGCGACCTATGCCGGTAGCGCCAAATTCAATGGCAGTTCCGGGACACGATCGCATCCGGCCAACGAGTTCCAGAGCGCCACGATTCAAATGGCCGTGGCCGGGGACCCGTCCTCGCGATTCCACTCAGTTCTCCCCGAGTCTTGGAGACATTTTGGACACGGTCTAGCGGCGCTCACTGGCGGTACCGCTAGAGTCGCGATTCCGCAGCGGGATTCTGACCGGCGTGGTAGCCCAAACGCGAGTGCCGGGGGATTACCGCGTGAGTGGCCGCCCTGGCGTGGCGACAATTCCAAGGAGTGTCGATAAAACAAACCACCGGCGGTCCACAGCTCTTCGGTGTCTATTTCATACGTTCGAAGACCAACTCCGTTGTGCGCATCACGCCGTTTAGAGGCTGCGCGGGGACTCTATAAGTAATTCGGTCGCCTTCAATCTGGATATCGCGTATGAGATCTGTGTTGACCCAGTTCTGCACAGACGCGATTTCAACATGATGCGTGACCTTGCCAGCCTTCACTGAGTAGCGCCCCGCATACGCAAAAAAAGTGACGAACGCCTCCGCTTTTTCCTCGGGGCGCGCGGCATAGCGGTCCGACGTAGAAAGCGGCTTCCGGCCGCCAAAGCTGATGATCGAGCTCATTCTGCCATCACTTGTGTAAGTGTGAACACCGGTCGGGTTTAATCCCATCGGATGGTCGACAGCTGCACCGTCAGGAGTCTTCGCTGAAACGGATACCAACTTCCAGGTGCCGATGAGGCTCTCGGCAGTCTGGGGCGG
>CAWAXG010000032.1:0-239754 GCA_963785755.1 uncultured Acidobacteriota bacterium
TGCGCGCCAAAAGCGCCGGCGCGCTACGGCGAGACCTCGCCAGAGCTCGTCGGCAGCTAGCGATGCGACGAGCGGCGGCGGGCAACTCCCAACTGCTCAGAAAATGCGAATTGCGCTTCGCGCCGCACGAAGGCACGACGTCACGAAGTGCACGAAGGATCTGTTGAAACCTCACGAAGGTCGTGCCGTCGTGCCGTCGTGCCGTTGTGCAGCGCGGTAGCGCCGTCTTCGGTCGGGTTCGATGCTCGGACGAACGGCTTCGTTTGGGAGTTGGATGTTGCCCGCCGCCGCTCGTCGGATGGCTTGCAGCCGACGAGCTCTGGCGAGGTCTCGCCGTAGCGCGCCAGCATTCTCGGCGCGCGGAGGCGGAGAGGTTGGGAGTTGATGTCAACACGGAGACAGCCGGAGAGGCATGGTATCGCCTCCCCGGCTGGTTTGCACAGGTTAGAAAATCAGCCTGAACCCCAGCTGGACGAAGCGCTGGAAGCCCGACTGCCCGGTGGTGTTGCGGTTGATGCGCCCGAAGTCCGCCGACGTCGTGTCTGTGTTGTACTGACGCTCGTCGTACTGCGGGGTGTTGAGGAGATTGAACGCCTCGAGACGCACCTGGAAGCGAACGCGATCGGTGATCGGCGTCGTCTTCGCGAAGTTCACGTCGAGCGGGAACATCCCGGGCCGGCGGAACTCGTCGTAGCGGTTCATCGCGGTGCGGCGCTGGAAGTTCTCGCGGATCAGGAAGTAGGGCTCGGTGCAGCCGTACGCCGTCGAGACGGACAGCAGGTCGTAGTTGCCCGTCGTCGCGTTGCGCTGGCCGATGCACGGCTTCACGCCGTAGATGAACTGCCCGTCCTTCTTGCCTGGCAGCGCGATCTCGTCGAGGTCGACGCCCGGCGCCAGATCGACGTTGCCGGGCATGTCCCACGGCTGGCCGCTCTGGTAGACGAGCGCCGGCGCCATCGACCAGCCGCCGAGGAGATACCCGGCTATGCTGCGCTGGTCGCGGAACCAGGGCAGTTCCCACACGCCAGACGCCGGTGATGCGATGCTTGCGCTGCGAGAAGTAGGGCCCCTCGTTCAGGAGACCCGAGACCGCGTCCACGTAGCCGCCGATCTCGGTCCACCGCGGCACCCAGGTGTAGCTGGCGTTGATGGTGACGCCCTTCGCCCAGCGCTTGTTCGCCACGAACTGCGCCGAGTCGTAGATCAGCTTGCCGACGTTGTTCTGGTTCCGGGTGATGCCGGCGAACGCGGGGAACGGGCGATTCAGTTCGAACCGCGAGAGCGTCTGGTTCGTGAACCGGGTCGTGCCCTCGAAGCCGGCGACGCCGAAGAACGGGTTCGGGAGCAGCTCGTCGCAGAACGAGCGGCTGCCGCCCAGGGTGACGTCGCACTGCGCCTGGAACGCCGCCGACGGCTCGTTGTAGGCGCCGAAACCGGCTTCCAGGTCATAGCTGCGGCTTCCCGCGTAGGTGGCCTCGAGGGAGATCCGCCACGGCAGCTCGCGCTGGACGCCCGCGGAGAACTGGTGCACGTTCGGCACGACGAAGTCGGGGTTCGAGAAGTTCGGGCCGCGGCCGAGGAACGTCTCCGGGCCCAGCGAGCTTCCGGGCGGCGCCTGGATCCCGTTGGGCCAGGGGTTCGACAGCGCGTAGGTCGGCGTACGGCCGCCGTCAGTCGACGCGATCACGTCCGTGCTCAGGCTGAACCCGGCGTTGTTGCCCTGACTCGTCGGGTTGAGGAAGTACTTGCCGTAGCCGGCGCGGAGGACGGTCTTCTCGTTGAGCGAGTAGGCCATGCCGACGCGGGCCTGCCAGTTGTTCTTGTCGAGCTTCCACGGCCGATCCGGGGCGCCGTCCACGCCGGCGAACCGGATGCCGCCCATGACCTGCTGCCCGACGCGCGCCGACACCGGATTGACGATCGTCGGGTCGAACGCGTAGTTCAGCATGTTGTTCTCTTCCGTCACGGACCCGTTGATGTCCCAGCGGAAGCCGAGGTTCACCGTCAGCTTGTTGTTGACGCGCCAGTCGTCCTGGATCCAGGGCGCCATGAAGAACCACTGGTAGTGCGGCTTCGGGTTGACGTCCACGTTGCCGCTGCTCGGCGCGCCGAGCAGGAAGGAGGCGAAGGCGTTGCCCTCGAGCTCGCTGGTGCTGTTCAGCGTGCTGCGCGTGAAGTTCCGGTTGAACGTGACGTTGCCGCCCGAGTTGTTGTAGTTCTCGTTGAAGACGTTGGTCCACCGCATGTCGAGACCGCTGCGGATGTTGTGCGCGCCGCGGGTCAGCGACACGTTCGGCTGAAGCGAGTAGTTGCGGTTCCGGTTCGGCGAGTTCCGCGCGACAGGGTCGCGAACTGGTCGACCTCGATCACCGGGAAGATGCCGCCGATCGCCTGGCTGGGCATCTGGTCGACGAGGCTCGCGGGCCAGAACTCCGTCGAATCGAAGCCGATTGCGCGAATTCGGAATAGCTCCACTCCAGGAAATAGGTGTAGCTGCCGCGCAGGTTGAAGACCGTGCCCGGCCCGAAGATGTGCACCCAGTCGCCGACGAGCGCGCGGTTGGCGCGCCAGAGCGGAAGCTGGCCGCCCTGGCCGGGACCGCTGCGGATGGCGTTGCCCCCTGTTGCCGATCTCGTTCCGCTCGTTCTCGCCCCACCGGAAGAAGGCCCGGTCGTTGGCGCCGAAGTTGTGGTCGACCTTCCCGACCCAGTTCCAGAACATGTCCTTGTTGAAGTGCTCGGCCCAGTGCAGGTTCTGCTGCCACGGCGCCACGCCGGCCGTCGTGCCGTTGGGATCCGGCCAGTACCTGCATGATCGCCCGGGCCGTCGGATTGATGCGGTCCGCCGGGATGATGTTGCCCGGGAACGGATCGCGCGTCCAGACGCCGTTGACGTCGCGGCCGGTCGGCGGATCGTAGATGACGATCTGGTCGTCCCGACGCATCCACGAGACCGCTGAAGTCGCCGTTCTTCATCGCCGGCGTCGGCACCGTGCTGAACAGCGGGGCGGGCGTGCCTTCCCGGTACTTCTCGCCGGTGAACAGGAAGAACGTCTTGTTCTTCAAGATCGGGCCGTCGACGCTGAACCCGTACTGATCGATGTACTGATCGGTCTTTGGCTGTCTGGCGCGTGTTGAGGAGGAGCGAGTTGGCGGCCAGCGCCTTGCGCCGCATGTAATCGTAGACTTCGCCGTGGAAGCTGTTGGTGCCCGACTTCAGCGACATGTTGACGACGCCGCCGGCAGTACGGCCGTACTGCGCGTCGTACGAGTTCGTGGCGATTTTCATTTCCTGGACGGCTGCCGCCGGCGGCACGTAGGCGATGTTGTTGCCGCCCTGGTTGGCGTTGTTCGGCGCGCCGTCGAGCAGGAACTCGTTGTTGCTGCTCTGTCCGCCGTTCATCGACCAGGCGGCGAGCGCGCCGTTGTCGAACGGACGGAGATAGATCGCCTGCGCGTTGTAGTTGACGCCGGCGACGAGCACGACGAGCGCCATCGGGCTGCGCGACTGCAGCGGCAGTTCGGCGATGCGCGCGCTGTCGATGACGGTGCCGCGGTCCGCGCGGCTCGTTTCGAGGATCGGCGCCTCGGACGACACCGTCACTGTTTCCGTGACGCCAGCCACCGGCATCGTGACGTTGATCGTCGGCGGTCTGGCTGACCTGGAGCGTCATGTCCGTGCGGGTGTACTTCTGGAACCCGCTCATCTCGACGGTCAGGGTGTACAGCCCCGGCCGGAGGAACGGGATCGTGTAGCTGCCTTCCGTGTTGGTCGTCGCCGTGGCGACTTCGTTCGTCTGCTGGTTCACGACGTTGACGGTCGCGCCGGGCAGCGCGGCGTTGCTGGAGTCAACCACCCGCCCTCTGACCGTGGCGCGGAATTCCTGGGCCGCCACGCCGCCGGCAGTTACGAGCAGCAGGGCCGCCGATAACAAGCCGAGATACAACCGGTTTTTCATCATCATCCTCCGAGCACCGAGCCAGCTTCCTGTAAACGCTTGCACTGAGCGTCGCACGCAGGACCTGCTCCCCGATCTCAGGGGCCCTCATCGTCCATGGGGGTCCACCGTGCTTTGGCGCGGGCCAGTTATACAACCGGTGTGCCCGTCTGGCAAGGGCGGCCGCCGGAATGACGGAACCGCTTTCGATCTGAGGGAAATTGCAGGATTCTGGCGATTATCGGGGGTCCCCGGGCGGAATCAGACTCGGATTCAGCTTACGGGCTCGCGTAAATGCCGCTCGCGATTCGTCGCCTCGTCCAAGACTTTGAAGTACCCGACCCAATTGATAGTAGGCCGGCGCGTATTCGTCGAAGGTCGCGGTCGCCTGGCGGAAGCACTCGAGGGCACCGGTCAGATCACCCCGGTCGAGGCGCTCCGTCCCGACCGACGTCCAGACGACCGCCTCCTGCTCGAGCTGCGCGCGCCGGCGTAACCGCTCGGCTTCCGCCAGATGACGCGCGCCTTCGGCCTCGGCGCCCGACTGTTGCAGCGCCTGACCGAGCGTGTAGTGCGCCCCCCACAGGTTCGGACGCAACGCGATCGCGCGGCGAAGCGAGGCGGCCGCGCCGCTCCAGTCACGCCTGGCCCGCAGCACCGCGCCCAGCGTGTAATGCGCATCGACGTACCGCGGATCGACGCCAGTCGCCGCGCGCAGCGACGCGGCCGCGCGGTCCAGATCACCCTGATGCCAGTAGATGACCCCGAGTGTGTAGTGAACCTCGGGCCTCGCCTCGATGGCGAGCGCGCGCGTGAGCTGCTCGATGGCCTCGGCCTGCCGGTCCGCCCGCTTGAGCACGAGCGCGAGGTTGTAGCGCGCCAGCGTGTGCCGCGGTGCGAGCTCGAGGACCCGGCCGAAGGCTTTCAACGCTTCGCTCACGTCCTGCTCGGATTGCGCCAGTCCAAGCGTGAAGTGCGCGTCCGGATCATCGGGCGACTTCGCCACGAGCGCACGGGCCCGCTCCACCGCCTCGGGTCCCCGACCGGCCTTCACCAGCGTGAGAATCAGGTTGTTTTCAGCCTTCCTGAAGGCAGGGCGTTCGGCGACCGCGCGGCGGAACGCAGTGATGGCGGCGTCGAGCGCCCCGAGCCGATCCAGCGCTTCACCGAGATGGTTTTGAATGTCGGCGTCGTTCGGCGCCAGCCCGGCCGCCTCCCACAGCAAGGCGAGCGCCGCGGAGTGGTTGCCCTCCGCCTCGAGCGCGACAGCGCGGGCATGAGTGTCGCGAGGCGAGGATTGGGCCTGGAGCGCGGCGCCAACGCAGCAGAGCCACACGATCACTGCGAAGCCTCGGGGCATTAGTGGGATTTTGACAGCATTTCTTAGTTCTCGGCGGGGCCCTCCGCCTTCGCGCGCGCAAATGCCACAACGCGCGCTTCGGCGAGACCTCGCCGTAGCGGGTCCTTGATACCTGGGACCCGCGGAGGCGGGCACCCCCACGCGCTGCCAGCGCTCGCTTCGCTCGCGCCGATGACCAGCAGCGACTGGGCACTTGGATCAGCAATCTGTCCAATCCGGGCAACGCAGGGGCCTCTTGACGAGCCGCAGCTAGTCCAAGCAGGGCCGCGGGGGTGCCCGCTGCTGGTCGCTGCGGCGCCGAGCGAAGCGAGGCGCTGGCAGGGCGCGCGAAGGCGGGGGCCCCGCGGCGCTCGCCGGGGGTGCCCGCCTCCGCGGGTCCCAGCTATCTAGGACCCGCTCCGGCGAGGTCTCGCCGAAGCGCGCGCTGTGGCATTTGCGCGCGCGAAGGCGGAGGGCCCCGGCGAGCAACCAAGAAAAGCTGACAGAACCCGCGCATTACCCCGCTCCCCCACTTCACGTCAATGGCCGTGCTGCGCTCCGCCAGTGCTTGATTTATCCCTGCTTTTCAGGCCAAATACCTGCAACATCGGAGCGCCACTATGCCTTACACCCTCAACGTGAACGGGAAGAACACCTCGGTCGACGTCCCGGCAGACATGCCTCTGCTGTGGGCGCTGCGAGACGTCCTGAACCTCAAGGGTACCAAGTTCGGTTGCGGCGTCAGCCAATGCGGCGCGTGTACGGTCCACCTGAAGGGCAAGCCGGTCCGGTCCTGTCAGGTGCCGGTCTCCGCGGCCGTGGGTGCACCGATCACCACAATCGAAGGCCTCTCGAGCGACGGGTCCCATCCCGTGCAGCGCGCCTGGATGGAGATCGACGTGCCGCAGTGCGGCTACTGCCAGGCGGGACAGATCATGTCCGCCGCGGCGCTGCTGGCCGCCAAGCCGAAACCGACCGACGCCGACATCGACACGGCGATGAGCGGCAATCTCTGCCGGTGCGCGACCTACTCGCGTATCCGTCAAGCGATTCACCGCGCCGCTGCGCTCGGCGGCACCAGGCGAAACACGTCGCCCGTGGCCGCGCGCTCGGGCGGACAGGACGAGTAGGAGGAGACCGCCATGCAATCTGTCCTGGTCACCCGACGATCGTTCCTGCGTGTCACCGCGCTCGCCGGCGGCGGTCTGATGATCGCCGCGCATTTCGATCCGATTGCCGATGTCCTTGCGCAGGGACCACCGCCCCCGCCGGTGCTGACGCCGGCCGCGTTCATCAAGATCATGCCGAACGGCTCGGTCACGATCATGGCCAAGAACCCTGAAGTAGGCCAGGGGATCAAGACCTCGCTGCCGATGCTGCTCGCCGAAGAGCTCGACGTCGAGTGGAAGAACGTCGTCGTCGAGCAGACGCCGCTCGATCACTTGAAATACGGTCCGCAGACCGCGGGCGGCAGCACGGGGACTCCGAACAACTGGGAATCGCTCCGTCGCGTCGGCGCCGCGGGACGTCATCTGCTGATCGCGGCGGCGGCACAGACCTGGGGCGTGCCGGCATCCGAGTGCACGACGGCGCCGGGCCGCGTCATGCACCCCGCGTCGAAACGATCGCTCGGCTACGGAGAGCTCGCAGACAAGGCGGCGGCGATACCGGTGCCGGAGCTGAAAACGCTCACCCTCAAGGATCCCAAGACCTACACGATCATCGGCAAGCCGATCGGCGGCGTGGACAACGCCGCGATTGTCACCGGCAAGCCGATTTTCAGCATCGACCTCACGCTGCCGGGGATGCTGGCCGCGGTGTATCAGAAGTGCCCGGTGTTCATGGGCAAGGCGGTCAGCGCCAATCTCGACGAGATCAAAGCGCTCCCCGGCGTCCGCCACGCCTTCCTCGTCGAGGGCACGACCGAGCTGCAGGGTCTGCACTCGGGTGTGGCGATCGTCGCGGACAGCTGGTGGCAGGCTCAGAGCGCACGATCGAAGCTGAAAGTGACCTGGGACGAGGGTGAGGCGGCCAAACAGAGCAGCACCGAATGGGCTCGTCGGGCCGTGGAGCTCTCAAAGGGAACGCCCTCGATCACGATCCGCAGCGACGGCAACGCAGACGAGGCGCTGCAGCGTGCGGCGAAAGTCGTCGACGGCGCGTACCACTATCCCTTCATCTCGCATGCGCCGCTCGAACCGGAGAACTGCACGGCGCAGTTCAAGAGCGGAAAACTGGAGATCTGGTCACCGAGCCAGCTGCCGCAGAATGGCCGCGGGCTGGTCGCGCGGGTGATGCAGATTCCGGAGACCGACATCAGCGTGCACATGCTGCGCGGCGGCGGTGGATTCGGGCGCCGGCTCACCAACGACTACATGATCGAGGTCGCCTGGATCGCGCGGGTCGTGAACGGCGCGCCGGTGAAGCTGCTGTGGACCCGCGAGGACGACATGCAGCACGACCACTACCGCCCGGCCGGATGGCACTTCCTCAAGGGCGGCGTGGACGCATCCGGAAAACTGATCGCCTGGCGGAATCACTTCGTCAGCTGGGCGGGACAGGATCCCAAACAGCAGTTCGCGGCTTCGTCCGGCATCGGCGGTTCGCAGTTCCCGGCGAGCTTCGTGCCCGACTTCCTGTTCGCCGCGAGCACGATGCCGCTGGCGGTGCCGACGGGAGCGCTGCGCGCCCCGGGCAGCAATGCCTTCTCGTGGGTCTTCCAGTCGTTCATCGACGAGCTCGCACATGCCGCCGGGAAGGATCCGATGCAGTTCCGGTTGGATCTGCTCAGCGGCGCGCGCAACACCGGCAAGATGGACAACGACAACTTCAATCCCGAGCGGGCGAGCGGCGTGCTCCAGCTCGTCGCCGAGAAATCGGGATGGGGCAAGACGAAGCTGCCGTCAGGAACCGGGATGGGCGTGGGCTTCCAGTACAGCCACCGCGGCTACGTCGCGCAGGTCGCCGAAGTGCGGGTCAGCAACGACGGCGCGGTGAAGGTGAACAAGGTGTGGAGCGCCGTCGACATCGGCGCCCAGATCATCAACCCGAGCAACGCCATCAATCAGGTGCAGGGCTCCGTGATCGACGGCCTCAGCATGCTGATGTTGTACGAGATCACGGTCGAGGGCGGCAAGGTCGTGCAGAGCAATTTCCACGACTATCAGCCCGTCCGCATGGCGCAGGCGCCGATGGTGAACGAAGTGCACTTCCTCACCACGGACAACCCGGTGACCGGCCTCGGCGAGCCCGCGCTGCCGCCAATCCTGCCCGCCGTCGCCAACGCGATCTTTGCCGCGTCCGGAAAACGCATCAGGACGCTGCCGTTCGCGAAGAGCGGCTTTAAATGGGCGTAACTGTCGATTCGACGGGATCCGGAATCGTGGATCGGCGTTCACAACGCTGACCCGATCCCGGATCCCGATCCCGGGTCCCCGCCTCCCCGGCTCCCCCGCTCGTTCCCCTGTTAGGTTTCACCGTCGAGATCGTTGTCTCTATCGAAGGAGACGCGCGATGCTGAAACACGACGTTCACGAGGATCAGACGGACGTCCTTTCCGTTTGTCCAACCAGCGCGCAGGATGGTCCATCCGAAATCGACGCTGACGGCGGTCAGCCTCGGCACGACGATTGCCGGCGGCTATTCCTCGACCATCTGGACGCGATCCGGTCCATCGTTGCGTTCATCGGAAGGAGGGGCCGCCTGGCGGCAGACGAACTCGAAGAATTCGCCGCACACGTCAACCTGAAGCTGATCGAAGACGATTATGCGGTGTTCCGGAAGTTCGAAGGCCGAAGCAGCCTGCGGACCTATCTGACGGTCGTCGTCCAGCGGCTGTTTCTCGATTGGCGTGCGTCGCAGTGGGGCAAATGGCGGCCGTCCGCGTTTGCGAAGCAGCACGGGAAGGTCGCGCTCCTGCTCGAGCAGCTCAAAATCCGGCGTGGTCTGTCCTTCGAAGAAGCGCGGGTGACGCTCGACACGATGCCCGGCGCCCCTGTCCATCAGGACGACCTGGAACGGCTCTACGACGCGCATACCGCTGCGCTCGAGTCGGCGCCATGTGCCGGAGGATGCGCTGGAGAATCTGCCGGCGTCGTACGGGGACCCGGCCACCGGGCTCGTGGCCGAAGCGGAGCATTCGGCCGCCGCTGTCGCATCCAATGCGCTTTCTGCCGAGCTCGCCGCGCTCGCGCCCGACGACCTGCGGTTGCTCAAACTGAGATTCGCCGATGGCCTGACGGTGGCGGCGATCGCGCGGGCCACGTCAGAAGACTCCAAGAAGCTCTACCGGCGCATCCAGCGACTGCTGTCGGAGCTTCGCGTGCGGCTCGTGCGGCGGGGGATCGATGGAGCGGACGTGCTCAGCGTCATCGGACGATCTGATCTGCAGCTGAGCGTGGCATGGTCGTCACACGGCGACACGCGGTGTCGCCGCTGACGGATTCGCCCGTGGACATCGCGCCCAGCTACTTCTTTCCCGGGTTCTCGAACATCACTTTGCGGACGCACAAGCCGCGCGCATTCTCCGGACCGTCGCTCAGAGGAATGGTGTACTGATCGCTGAGCCGCATCGCGCCAACCGCCTTAGGCGCACTCACGAGCCCTCCGACGCCGCGAAGGTTGACGATCACTTCGGAGGGTATCGACACGCCAGAGACCGGCGCTCCCTCCACCGGCGGCGGAAACGAGGCCACGAGCTGCTCGACTTCGGGAACACGCGTGGGAGTGACGAAGATCACGAAATGTTCCCGTTTGCCGGGCGTCGTCACTTCCCAGTATTTCTCTTCACCGCGCCACGATGCCAGGAAGCCTGGTGGGCTTCGCCGCGGGCAGCGGATCGTGCCGCCCGGGCAGCGGATACAACAGTATCGCTTTGCCGTGCTCGTCTTCGTTGACGACGTAGACGTATGTCGGAACGGACGTTTCTATCTCGAGGAAGAGGTCATCGCCGGGGGCAAGGCGGTCTGAGGCGCGCAGGCGCTCGCGACGGTTTCCGTCGGCACGGTACATTGCGGCAGCGACGCGATACACGGCATCCGCCGGGAACGTTGGCGTCGTCGCCGGCGCCGCGGCAGCCGGCGCGTCGCGACTGGTTCTGACCCTGGCCGCTCACTGTTCGTGCCGAAGCCGAAGAAGACGGCGTAGAGACCCGTCGCCATCAGCCCCGCCACTGCCAGCAACGCTGCGGCAGTCGACAGCTTGAACGGCGCCGGGTTCGGTTGCGGGTGCGCCCGCGGGTCGAGCGATTCGGTCAGGGCGGCTTCCAATTCTCCGGCGGTCTGATACCTGTGGCTCGGGTCTTCCGCGATCGCGCGCTCGACGACGCCGATGAACGGTGCCGGCAGATCGGACCGGACGTCTCGCATCCGGCGACGGGTGCCCGGCTGCAGGTGCTGGCGATCGATCTGGCTGCGCGTGTCGCCGGTGACGGGATAGGTGCCAGTGGACAGGTAAAACAGGAGTATGCCCAGGCTGTAGATATCCGACGCTCTGGTGCGAGGCTGCCCGGCGAACACTTCGGGCGCAAGATAGAGCGGCGTCCCCGCGAAATCTCCTGTCGACGGAACCGGGGCCTGCAGATCCCGACCGGCACCGAAGTCCATCAGCACGATTCGCCCGCCCTCCTCGCGCATGACGTTGTGGGCCTTGATGTCGCCATGGAGAAGCCCGGCTTCGTGAACCGCGGCAAGGGCGTGGCAGAGATCGAGCCCGACGAGCGCCGTCTCTCTGGCGCTGAACGGCCCGTGAGACTGCACGAGGTCGTCCAGCGTTCGCCCCTTGATCAACTCCATCGCGATGGCGACCGCTTCGGCTTTGCGCTGCGCGCCGAAGACGGTGACGACGTTGGCATGCCGCACGCGCGCGAGCAACCGCGCCTCGCGCACCGCGCGTTGAGGATCGAACGCCGGTGACTCCTGGGGCAGCGTGACCTTCAACGCGATCTCGCGCTGCAGATCGGTATCGAACGCACGGTAGACCACGGCGAACGATCCGCGCCCGATTGCGTCTACTGTCTGCAGTGGTCCCCACGCCGAGGGTTCGAGGTGCACGGCGGCCAGGCCGTGAAGCACCTCGAGCTCATCGACGATCGCCGTGTCGCTGGCGAAGCGCTGGCGCACTTCATTCCAATCCACCGGAATCCCATCAGAGATCGAGCCTGCGACGGCAAGCAGCCGTTCATCGTCAGCGGGCTTTGACACGTGCCATCTCCTCGGCGAGTCGCACCAATGCCCGGCGCACCGCCATATGAGCCGCGGCAACGCTCGGCTTTCCCAGCGCCGCGGCAAGCTCCTGATATGAAAGACCCAGTTCGATGCGGCCGATGATGGCTTCGCGGTCCGGATCACGCAGCCGTTCCATCGCGATTTCGTAGCGTTCGAGCGCCTCCCGCCCGATGAGCTCCTCGAGGGGCGAGAACTCCGTCGAAGGGTGCTCGGTATCTAGTGCTTCCGGCGTGCCGCGACGCTGGCCGCGGCGCGCCTCGTCGCGGATTCGATTGAGCAGGGCCTGTCTGACGTAGGCCTGAAAGGCGCCTTCGTGTTTGGGCGCGAACGAGTGGATTTGCCGGACGACACTGGTCAGCGTGAGCTGGACCAAATCGTGCGTGTCGAGTGCGCCCCGGGCCGAGCGCGGCAAGCGGCCATGGGCCCAGCGCTGCAGGCGCGGCAAATAGAGTTCGCAGAGCGCGTTCAGCGCATCTTCGTCTCCGGTCTGAGCGCGCAGCACGAGCGCAAAGGATGAGGTGGCGTCGCCAGTATTGGCCGGCACGGCCTCCGGCCGGGCGCCCGGATCAGGAGCGTCGTCCATGTAGACAGCCGGTTCGATTTCGAGGCTAACGCGGCCAATCATATCGCTCCAGGAGCGCGAGCGTGGAGAACGGCAGGCGGGACCGTCAAGCGCTCCTACCTCGTATTAACGACCAGGACGTGCCGATCTAACAGGCCTCCCTTCGTTTTCTGTCGGCCTGTTAGAAATGGCACGTACGAGCGTTATCCATTTTGGACGGCCGCTGCGGGCGCACTGGAGGTAGACTTCACGCTCACTTCAGACGGGCCACCGGAGGCGGTTCGAGACGCGCAGATTCGCGCGCAATGTCGGGAGTCTTCCGCGCGAAATCCTGGAGGTACGCCGTGGCAAAGCCAGACTCCATCCGTCGCCGAAAACAGCGGGTGCACGCGCGAGGACAAATGGACGGTCATGGTCTTCATGGGCGTCGCACACGTCGAAGGTGTTGCCGCCCCTCTCACCACACATGCGGACGCGGACGTCGCGGAGATGAAGAAGGTCTTCGAGGACGGTCCGAGCGATTCCTGAACATGTTCGTTCAGCGCCATGAAGGCGGCATTCCCACGCGGGAGAGAATCGGCAAGGACACCAGACCGGCGAAGTGCCTGAGGGTCAACGGAATGCCGCCGAATGGACAACGCGCTGAAAAAGTTCATGATCGACTCGTTAAGAAGGGAGTAAATCACCAGCCGGGCGACGTGTCGGTGCTGATTCTCTGGGGCCACGCCTATCACTTCGCGCTCGGACACACCAAGACTCGAGCCGGGATTGAGGCGCTGGACTTCGGCGAACTCCGGACGGTCCTGACCGAGTTCCAGAGAGAGATCGTGCAAGAACTCCGGCCACAATGGTCTCGGCCCGAGTCCACAGCAGACGTCAAAGACTTCGACCCGCCGCGCCTGGACATCCTCGCATTCGACGCGTGCGATCTGTCCAGCATCGAAGTGGCAAATCACTGGCAACCCTTCGTCGACTACATGATCGCCTCGCAGATCGGGATACCGTTACCGGGATGGCCGTACGAAACGATTCTCGGCCGGCTGAAGGAACCTCCGCTGGGAAGGACGATGACTCCGGCAGAGTTCGGCGCGTTCGCGGTGAGGAAGTTCTGTGAGGAGTACTCCGAGAAGGATCGAGGACAAGATCCAATTCCGGTCTCTTTGACCCTGCTCGATCTGGCAAAGGCCCGCGAGGCGTTCGAGGCCGTCGAGCGCCTGGCGGCGCTACTGGCTATGGCCGGCGGGATCGAGCTCTGGAGACTGCTGAACATCCGGGATCTGTTCGCACGATCGCAGACGATCCTGGAAAGCCATTCATCGATGTCGCTGATTTCTGCCTGAACATCGCGAAATAGAGCGGGTTCCCGCTGTCCGCAACGCCGCTGCGACCTCGGCGACATTCTCATCGTCCAATCGTCGAACGGAACGGTGACCGGTCGCGTGGATCGTTCATCGTCGATCATCGCGCAATGTCCACAGCACGGCCCGACTCCACGGTGTGAGTCTCTACGCACCACAGGTTGCCTCAGATGACTGGCGCGGGCCACGATTCTTTTATAACAAGTTCGCGTCGTCAGCGAGAGTCGTCCTGGAGCCGGCTGGTGCACGTGCTCGCGGAAGGTCGTTAATCAGAGGCAGGAGGAAGAGATGGCAGATGATAAAGACATTGATCGGGGGGGCTGGGCGAGCGTGCAAAGGACATTGATCGCGGCTTCGGAGGAGCTGGCCAGACGCGGTGGGTATCGCAACCGATCTATTTCAGCGCGTCGAGCCAGCTCGGTGGGCTACTCAGTCGTGGCGATGGTTGCACCGATCGGGCCCTGTCTGGTTCGACCCCGGCCACGAGTGCCACTCAGCGCGCATTGCTCGGCCTCAAGCCCGTTCTGGCACCAAGCCGCGCTGCGGCGCGGCCAAAGGACGACTCGACCAACGGGGCTGGGAGCGCGGAGGCGAAATGATTTCCGGCGGCGACTAGGGTCCATGATTGCCGGCGCGCGGCAGCACGCCCCGGTCAAACTCACGACAGTCGCGCGATTTCACGCATGTCAACTGCATTTCGCGCGGCACTAGCGGCACTGACTGCATCGTCCTCGCGGGGATCGTGTGCCTTGCCGGTATCGATGGCGATGTGCGGACGGCGCGAGCATCGTGTTGACTTGTTGGAAAGCGGCCGCTACGACGAAGCTGAGTCGCTCGCCCATTCGAACTTGTCGACGGCCCGCAACGCGTTCGGCGAAAACTCGCTCAAGGTTGCCGATGCCTCGGACGTCCTGGTACGGGCCCTGCGTCTGAACGGGAAGGGAGCGCTCAGCGAGACGCTGTCGCTTGCAGAACGGTCACTCAAGGCAAGACGCCTGCTCCTGGGGGAGAACCACAGACAGACCATTCCAGCCTGTTGACACTCGGTGAGTGCTCGTCGATACCGGGAATTTTGACCGTGCAACCACGGCCCTACGCGACGCCTTGAGGGTGTGCGAGCGACTCGCCCGCGCGGATAGTGATCAGGAAATCGCGAATATCCTGGATGCCCTAGGGACGGCATTCACCAGGGCCCGTTCATACGACGCGGCGCTGCGTGCACTCGAACGCAGCAAAGAGATCAGAGCGACTCGCCTTCTCGGCAGATCAATCGAAGTCTGACCAGGACTTTGGAAGTCCAGGCCGCCGCATTGCAAGGAAAAGGCGATTACCCTGGCGCCAGAGAGCGACTGGATCGCTCGCAGAAGCTGCGCAACTCACTGGAGGGCCACATCCAACCCAGGTTACGACCCTGAATCTGTGCGCGATGCAGCATTCGTTCGAAGGCGGCTTGATTCAGTCGCGCGACGTCTCGCTCGAGGCTCTCAGGATCGCCAGGCAGACCCTCCGGCCGGACCATCCAGAAATCGCGCGTACTCTACGCGTGCTTGCGGCAACAATCGACGACCTTGGCGACATCGCGGCTCGCAGCGCTACCGGGAGGAGGCGCTGACGATTCGCGAAAGGGCCTGGGGGCCGCCCATTACGAACTGGTCGCGTATCTAAATGACCTTGGGAACATGAACCTCATGCGCGGCTCATATGCGGATGCGAGAGACCACCTCGAGACCGCGCTGCACATAGCTCGAAGCGAAGTTGCCCGGAGCATGAATGGATCGACCGCTGCTCATTGCACAACCTGGCCCTGGTCGATGCCAGCCTGGGTGATCTGGCGAGCGCGCGGCGGAAACACGCCGAGCGATCGAGATGTGGGAGCGGGCGCTCCGGCGAGAGTCATCCGTTCCTGGCCGTGGCGCTGACGGAACTGGCGACGGTGCTGCGGGAGCAGGGGCTCCAGCGGATGCCCTGCCGCTGTTCGAACGCGCGCTGGCAATTCGCGAGAGCGCACTGGGAGCCGACCATCGCGAGCCGGCGCGGACGATGGCCGACATCGGGGCAACGCTGTCGCGGACGGGGCAGAACGAGCGGGCCCAGGAGTTCGCGTCTCGAGCCCTCGGCGATCTGGGATCACACGGAAACCGTCGATGCGCCCGATCGGCGACGGTGCTGAACTGTACGCTCGAGCTGCAGCTGGCTCGAGTGGCGCCTTCGAGGATGCGCGCCGATACTTCGAACGGGCCCTCGCCATAAGGCAAAAGGCGTTCGGACCTTCCCACCCGGACGTCGCAGACGTGCGAGCCAGCCTGGCGATGGCGCAGGCGCGATTGGTGAGGCACCCAGGCCTCGCCATCGCGATGCAGGCGGAGACCGTCGGGCGCGAACATCTGCGGCTGATCTCACGTTATTTGCCCGAGCGACAGGCGCTGAATTACGCGACGAGCCGCCCGCGAGCGCTCGACTTGATGCTCTCACTCACTCGAAGCGCGGAATCGTCCTCGATCGTCTCGACGCCGTGATTCGCAGTCGGGCCCTCGTGCTCGACGAGATGGCGGCGCGACGCCAATTGCCGCAGCGGCCACGGATGCCCTTGCGCCGCAACGTGCACAGCTCAGGTCGGCTGAGCAGCGTCTCGCCAATCTGCTGGTTCGCGGTCCGGCCGACCTGCCGGTCGACCGCTACATGGGGATCGTCGATGAAGCCCGCCGAACGAAGGAAGATGCGGAGCGGGTGCTCGCGGCAAAGAGTGCGGCGTTCCGGGAACAGCTCAATCAGGCTCAAGCCGGCTTGCCTGACGTTCGCGCCGCGATGCCGCGCGGGGCGGCGATGGTGTCGTTCGTACGGTTCGATCGGCTCGCGTTTGCGTCGAGCGCTCTCACGACCCAATCGTCTGCGTCGGAACAACGTACTCCCTCTTATCTTGCGTTCGTTGTTCGGGACCACCTCCCACCGATAGCCATCCCGCTCGGTTCGGCTCAGGACATCGAGGGCCTGATCGACAGATGGCGGTCGGCGATCGCGGCCGGGGCGACTCGCCCTCGGGCCGCGGACTCGCCCGGTGATTCGTCGCTGCAAGTCGCCGGACAGCGTTTGCGAGCCATGATATGGGACCCTGTTGCGCCACACCTCATCGGGACACGCATGATCCTCGTGGTGCCCGACGGCGCACTGAGCCTTGTGCCGTTCGTGGCATTGCCGGGCCGCACATCGGAATTCCTGCTCGACGAAACGCCGGTGATGCACTACCTGTCCGCCGAGCGAGATTTGGTCGGCGACGCACCCGTTCGGACCAACGCTCGAAAACTCCTGGCGCTCGGCGGGGCGGACTTCGATGCTGCACGAGCTTCGTCTGCGCCTGCGCATACACCAAGCGACGAGGGTGAGACCGCAACCTCGCGCGCAACCTCATTCAAGTGTGCCGGTTTCGCTGGACTCCGATTCCCCGCACTCGCTGACACCCTTCACGAAGTCAAGGACATTTCGAGACCTCTGGGCGTCTCGATCCGGGACTCGGGGGGAACGATGCGCGGGTTCTGTCTGGCAGCGAGGCTGACGAACGGTCGTTCAAACAGCAAGCGCCTCTGTACCAGGTCCTTCACCTCGCTACGCACGGGTTCTTCTTTGGGGATTCCTGCGACGTGAAGATTGCCGGACTGCGATCGGTCGGGGGCCTCTCATCGGCGAACAACACGACCTTGCTGGGTACCGCAGCAACGGAGAACCCACTCGTACGGTCAGGGTTGGCGCTCGCCGGCGCAAACCTCCGCTCATCAGCGGGCAGCGATGAAGACGACGGCATCCTCACCGCCGAAGAAGTCGCGTCCTTGAACCTGCAAGGCACCGAATGGGCCGTGCTGTCGGCGTGCGACACGGGACTCGGTGAAATCAAAGCTGGTGAAGGCGTGTTCGGCCTGCGCCGCGCGTTTCAGATCGCGGGTGCGCGCACGGTGATCATGAGCCTCTGGTCGGTCGACGATCAGGCCACCCGCCTGTGGATGCGCGCGCTGTATGACGGCAGGCTGAACAAGAACCTCAACACCGCGGACGCCGTCCGCGAGGCCAGCCTCACGGTGCTCCGTGCCCGGCGCGCACGCGGCCAGAGTACGCATCCCTTCTACTGGGCCGCGTTCGTCGCCGCTGGCGACTGGCGCTAGCGCGTGGTTCCAGTCCGCTAAAGAACGACAAACCTCCTCGACGCGACCCGCATCGCCGCTCATCGTCTCCTGCCGCCACGAGGCGGACGGTAATTACGCTTCGGGGACCGGCTGACGATTTTGCGATCGGCGGCGGCGACGGGGTGCGGCAATTTCGTTAGAAACAGACCGAATTGTGGCCGGCGAGAGTGGCCCGGGGTTTGCCGTCCGGCAATGCGCATGACGATCTTTTCACTTCTCGTCCTCGTCGGCTACGCGTTCTATGTGTTGAACTACGATGAGCGTCAACTCGCGATACGCCCGGCGGTGTTGATGCTCGGTCGGGCTAAGCCAGCTCTGGGGCGCACAGTGGCGGGCGTGAAGTGGCTCGTGATCGGCCTGGTTTCGGGCAACCCGTGGGCAGTCACCATAGTGGTCACAACCGTCGTGATCGTTTTGAGCGCACAGATCCGAGGCAGCAACTGGCAAACGCTGACCGACATCACGCCGGAGATCGAGCGGCTGATTGCCATCGAAGAGAAGGCAACGCAGGTCTACGACGCCGCCGTCGGCCAGCTCAAGCTGGGAGCCGTCTCCCCCGAGGCGCTGGCCGCCATCATCAAAACGAGCCTCATCCCCGAACTCCAGGAAGCGACGCTGCGGCTGCAGGCGCTCGACGGCCTCGTCGTGGACCGACGGCCGCTGCTCAGTCAGGCAAGGGAATACCTGCAATTGCGCCACGAGAGCTGGCGCCTGCGAGCGGAGGCGCTCGATCAGCACAGCATGTCCGGACTGAAAACCGCCGAGACGCTCGAGCGTATCTCGCTGGAGGCCTTTGCCCGTCTCAGGTCTCCTGACGCGCGACCTGCGGGCGCGCGGTAGTCACCATCAACGCCGCGTCGCAGACGGCGACACAGACCAACCCCCAACCCCCAAAGGTCCGCCGGCCAAAATACGAGCCCAGGACGAGAAAATCGACGAACCGCACGCCCGACGCGCACGCGGCCGGAGCACACATCCCTTCTCCTGGGCCGCGTTCGTCGCCGCTGCGACTGGCGCTTGGAATAGCAGGCCCGAAACAAGGCCTGGTTTTGCGGTATAACATCCCCCGTTGATTCCAGGTCGACCAGAACACTCGACAGCCATCGATCGGTCTTCACGGGAGCACCGCATGACGCTACGCAGAAACATGTCCGCCCGCGGATTGCTGGCGCTCGGGATCCTGAGCGCGTTCTACCTGACCGCTTCGGTCACGCCCACGGCAGTGGCGCAGGCGCCGCAACCGGCCGCCACGCCGGGCCTGCCGGCAGGCGTGGAGCGCGTGACCTCGGTCGAGGGGATCACCCAGTACCGCCTCGCGAACGGCCTCCAGGTCCTGCTCTTCCCCGATCCGACCAAGGAAACGATCACCGTCAACGTCACCTACCTCGTCGGCTCGTCGCACGAGAACTACGGTGAAACGGGGATGGCGCACCTGCTGGAACACCTCGTGTTCAAAGGCACACCACGGCATCCGAACATCGCCCAGGAGTTGACGGAGCACGGATCCCGCCCGAACGGCTCGACCTGGACCGACCGCACGAACTACTTCGAGACGTTCGCCGCGACTGACGCCAACCTCGAGTGGGCGCTCGATCTCGAATCCGACCGGATGGTCAACTCGTTCATCGCCAAGAAGGATCTCGACAGCGAAATGACCGTCGTCCGCAACGAGTTCGAGTCGGGCGAGAACAGTCCGTTCGGCGTGCTGCTGCAGCGCTCGATGGCGAGCGCCTATGTGTGGCACAACTACGGCAAGACCACCATCGGCGCGCGGTCCGATATCGAGAATGTGCCGATCGAGCGCCTGCAGGCGTTCTACAAGCGGTACTATCAGCCGGACAACGCGGTCCTGCTCGTGGCGGGAAGGTTCGACGAGCCGAAGACGCTCGCCCTCATTCACAAGTACTTTTCGCCGATCCCGCGTCCCACTCGCGTGCTCGATCGGATTTACACGGTCGAGCCGACCCAGGACGGCGAGCGATCCGTGACGGTGCGCCGTGTCGGCGACACGCAGTTCGTGTCCGCCCTCTATCACGTGCCTTCGGGTGCGCACGAGGAGTTCGGCGCCATCGACATCGTCTCGCAGGTGCTGGGAGACACGCCCTCCGGCCGGCTGCACAAGGCGCTGGTCGAAGCGAAGAAGGCGAGCAGCATCTTCGGCTTCGGGTTCCAGTGGCGCGAGCCGTCGCTCGCGTTGTTCGCCGCCGAGGTGCGCGTCGGGTCCTCGCTCGACGCCGCCAGGGACACGCTCCTCGAGACCGTCGAAGGATTGGGCGCAGCGCCGCCGACCAAGGAGGAAGTCGAGCGCGCACGGGCGCAACTGCTCAAAGAGATTGAGCTGAATCTGAATCGTTCCGATTTGATCGGTCTGACGATGAGCGAGTTCGTCGGCGCCGGGGACTGGCGGCTGTTCTTCCTGCACCGCGACCGGGTTCGCAAGGTCACGGTCGAGGAGGTCCAGAAGGTCGCGGCGCGGTACTTCAAGCCCGCGAACAGAACCCTCGGTCTGTTCATCCCGACCAAGCAGCCCGACCGGGCAGAGGTTCCGCCGACGCCGGACGTCGCGGCGATGTTGAAGGACTACAAGGGCGATGCCGCGATCGCCGCCGGCGAGGCATTCGATCCCGCGCCGTCGAACGTCGAAAGCCGGACCTCGCGGAACGCGACGGCGGCGGGTTTGACGATGGCGCTGCTCCCGAAGAAGACGCGCGGCGGCACCGTGGTGGCTCAGCTCGTGCTGCGATACGGAGACGAAAAGAGCCTGATGAACCGCACCGGCGCCGCATCGCTCGCCGGCGCCATGCTGATGCGGGGCACGACGAAGCGGACGCGGCAGCAGATCCAGGACGAGCTCGATCGGCTGAAAGCACGCATGAACGTTTTCGGCGGCGCGACTCAGGCCACTGCGCTGATCGAGACCACGCGCGAGAGCCTGCCGGCCGTGCTGCGCCTGCTCGGCGAGGTGCTGCGTGAGCCGGCGTTCCCTGCCACCGAGCTCGAGCAACTGAGGCAGGAGCAACTGGCCGGCATCGAGCAGGGAAAGAGCCAGCCGACGCAGGTCGCGATGACCGCGTTCAGTCGTCACCTCGGCCCCTATCCGAAGGGAGACGTCCGCTACACGCGAACACCCGACGAGCAGATCGCCGACGTCACCGCCGCGACGCTGCCGCAAGTGGTGCAGTTCTATCGCGACTTCTACGGCGCCTCGAATGGCCAGCTGACGATCGTCGGCGATTTCGACCAGAAGGAGATCACCGGGATCGTCAACGACGTATTCGGCAGCTGGAAGAGCCCGCGGCCGTTCGTCCGCGTCCCCACCACATATGCCGACGCCGCGCCGATGAACCAGTCGTTCGAGACCCCCGACAAACCGAACGCGTTCTTCGTCGCCGGCTTCAACCTGAAGATTCGCGACGACGACGCGGATTATCCGGCGCTGGTCATCGGCAACTACATGCTCGGCGGCGGTTTCCTGAACTCCCGCCTGGCGACGCGCCTGCGGCAGAAAGACGGCCTGAGCTACGGTGTGGGATCCGGGCTGAACGTGAGCTCGCTCGACCACTACGGCCGCTTTACCGCCACCGCGATCTTCGCGCCGCAGAATCTCGGCAAGCTGGAGGCGGCGTTCAAGGAGGAGATCGACAGGATGCTGAAGGACGGCTTCACTGGCGAGGAAGTCGAGGCGGCCAAGAGTGGATATCTCCAGTCGCGGCAGGTCAGCCGTGCGCAGGACAACGAGCTCGCCGGCAGGCTGAACGGCTTCCTCTTCCTCGATCGCACCCTGCAATGGGACGCGGAGCTCGAAAAGAAGATCAAGGCATTGACGCCCGCCGACATCAATGCGGCCATGCGGCGCCACATCGATCCGAAGCGGATCACGATCATGAAGGCTGGCGATTTCAGCGGCAAAAAGTGACGTGGACCGTGCCGATCGTCAATGCCCGCCAAACACCTGAAAGCCTCGCTTGCGGAGCGACGCCGCGAGCTCGGCTTCCATCCGCACGGCCTTCGCGTACGGCATCGGATTGAGGTGCTCGTAGAGGACTGGAACCAGCCGGACCCCGAACCGGCGGACGACCGAGGCGGACTTGATCCCGGCCTTGTGATTCGCGAACCGCTTCTCGGGCGTCAGTCCGGTCATGCCGACATAGTAGCCGGCCTTCCCGTCACCTTTCGGGTTGCGCAGGTAGACGACGTAGACGGAATGGTGGCAGGAGGGGTTCACGTGCAACGTGCCACGGGCTGCGTGCTCACGTGCTTTTCGTGCTACGAACGACGTGCTACGTGCCACGTTTACGTGCCTCCCAGGGGAACTACTGGCCACATTCGCCACGATGCCGAACACGTGGGCGCACGAGATAGCACGTCAGCACGTAGCATTTCAGCACGTAAAGCACGTGCGCACACAGCACCGTGGCACGTCGCACGTGGCTCACTTCGCCGGCTTGCCCGTCATCGGCACGAATCGGACCGGCAGAGTCTTCAGCGTCGTCATGCCTGACGGCGTTCGGCGCATCACCTGCAGCGTCTGCTCGCCGACGCCGACGGGAATCGCCATCAGGCCGTCCATCTTCAGCTGTTCGACCAGCGCCGGCGGCACCTGGTCCGGCGCGGCGGTCACCATGATGCGGTCGAACGGCGCCTGCTCCGGCCAGCCGGCGTAGCCGTTGCCGGCTCGGACCTGGACGTTCTTGTAGCCAAGCTGCTGGAGCGTCAGACGTGCGCGTTCGGCGAGCTGCGGCACGATTTCAATCGTGAAGACCTCGCGCGCGAGCTCCGCGAGAATCGCGGCCTGATAGCCGGAGCCCGTCCCGATCTCGAGCACTCGATCGGTCTTGCCCACCTCGAGCGCCTCGGACATGAAGCCGACGATGTACGGCTGGGAGATGGTCTGCGCGAAACCGATCGACAGCGGCGAGTCGGCGTAGGCGGCGCTCCGCTCCGGCTCGGGAACGAAGAGATGCCGGGGCACCCGACGCATGGCCTCGATCACGGCGGCGTTCTCGATCCCGCGGGCGCGGATCTGCTGGTCGACCATCCGCTGTCGCTCCGCAGCCCAGCGCTCTTCCGTCGTTTGCGGCATGGCATCCGAACAGGCGACCGTCACTACCGTCGCGAACGCCATAACGATGAACAGGACACACATGATTTGTGAGGTGTCCCGCGATGAGATCGTGATCGGTGACCGGTGATCGGGGATCGGATCCGGATGATTTGACCGACTGGATCCCGTTTCCGATCCCCGATCACTGATCACCGATCACCGATCACCGATCACGACGACTTGCTCCTTCATCCCCGATCACCGATGACGACACTATTTCTCAGGCACCAGCGTCACCACCGTATACCGATCCATCGGGAAGTACTTCTTGAACATCTCGTGCACGTTCTGCGGCGTGATCGCGTCGATGCGCTGCTCCCGCGTGAGGATCAGGTTCGGATCGCGATCGAGCAGCTTCGCCGACTGCAGCCGGCCGAGCCAGTAGGCGTTCTGCCTGCGCGCAGTTTCGTACTCGCGGCGCGCGGTTTCCTTGGCGCGGGTGGTCAGATCGGCGGTCGGCCCTTCCTGCTGCAGCCGCTGCACTTCTTTCATCATGCGCTCGATCATCCCGTCGATCTTGTCGGGCGCGCCGCCGAAGCTGATGCCGATCCGTCCGGCGCCGATCTGCGGCAGCGGCTGGGACAAGCCGACCGAGACGCCGTAGGTTTCGCCGAGCTCCTCGCGAAGGATGTCGCGCAGGGCGATCTCGAGCACTTCGGTCGCCGCCTCGACGCGTGACTGCTCGTTCTCCTCGAGCGCCGGCTCGGCGTAGAAGCTGACGATGGTGCGCGCGCGCGGCTCGCGGCCGCGTGCGACCTGCTCGCGGACGATCTTCGCGGGGAACTTCATCTCCATGTCCCTGACCTTCGCGGTCGCAGTCCCCTTCGACGGCAGCGAGGCGATGTACTTGGTCACGAGCGGCAGGGCTTCGTCCGTCTTGAACGCGCCGACCATGAAGAACGTGAAGTCGGCGGCATTCGCGAATCGCTCCTTGTAGAACGCTGCCATTCCCGCGCGATCCAGCTTCGCGATGCGTTCCATCGTGAGCGGCTTGGAGCTGTAGTGGCCGCTGAGGTTCACCTCGGCGACCTTTTCGCCATACACGGCGTCCGGACTCCGCTCGCGGTTCTGGTATGCGCTCTCGAGTTGCTTCTTAATCAGCGCAAACGCATCCGCGTCGTCCCCGGGGGCGGTGAAATTGAGGTGCATCAGCTGCAGCGCCGTCTCGATGTTGGCGGGATTGCTGCGCGCCGAGATGCCGTGCGTCGATCCAGATATGCTGGCGCCGGCCGAGGTGTTCTTGCCGGCCAGCAGCCGCTGCAGATCGACGGCCCGGTGACCGCCGATGCCCGACAGCTGGACGAGCGCCGGCGCGAACGACGCCTCCATGAAGAGGTCCGGCGTCGCGAGCGACGCTCCACCCCGCGAGACGAAGGAGAAGAGCACCTCGTCGTTCTTGAAATCGGTCGGCTTGAACCAGGCTTCGACGCCGTTGTTGAAGCGGACGACGGTGACGCCGAGCTCCGGCATCTCCTTGCGATCTTTCACGACGCCGGGATCGGGCATGCGCTCCATCAGATCGCGTGCCGCGCCGCCGTCACTCCAGGCGGTGACCGCGACCTTGTCGGCGCTGGCGACCGCGGCGCGAAGCTCGGCATCGGTGGGAACGGTGAGACCGGGCTTGTCGGGCGAGACCGCGAGAATCACCCGGCTGGTATCGCCGAACAGGTCTTTCGCGGCCGCCGTCACTTCTTCCGCCGAGATACCCGGGAGCATGCTCTGCACCAGATTGCGCTCGTACTCGATGCCAGGGCTCGGTTCGTCCTCGAGGAAGTGATTCACGTACTCCTGGACGTAGGACCCGCTCTCCGTCTTGTCGCGCTCCGCGTAGGCGCGATCGTAGGACGCGGTGATCCGCTTCTTGGCGCGATCGAGCTCGGCAGGACCGAAGCCATGCTGCACCGCGCGCTTGGCTTCGATCGCCGCGGCAGCCAGCCCCGCCGGGATCTTGCCCTCCTGCACGGCGACGCCGAGGCCCACGGTCGACGTGTCCGGGCTGAGCCCGCTCTCGTACGCGCCGGCGTTGAGGAACTGCGCGTCGGGCTTGCGCGAGAGTTCGTCGAAGCGTTCGTTGAGCATCTGGAACGCGAGCCGGCGGACCAGATCCCGCCGATATCCGCCCGCGGTGTCTTCCGGCACCCGCTTCCGCTTGCCGATGACCGAGACGGACGATTGCGTGGCCTCGGAGTCCGTCGCGACCTTGACCAGCAGCTCGGTGTGGAGCGGCACGGTGTAGTTCCGAGCCGGCGCGGCCGTCGAGGGCTTCGGCAGCGCGCCAAACTCCTTCTTGATGAGCGCCTCGATCTCGGCGACCTGGATGTCGCCCACCGCGACGACCGCCATGCGATCGGGCCGGTACCATTTCGTGTAGAACGCGCGCAGCCGCTCGGGAGGAAACGACTTCAACACCTCGGGCTTGCCGATCGGCAGCCGCTCGGCGTACTTCGATTCGTAGAAGAGCACCGGCACCTGCTGATCGCGGAGCCGCGAGCCGGCGCCGAGGCCGCCGCGCCACTCTTCGATCACGACACCGCGCTCCTTCTCGATTTCCTTCGGATCGAGCGAGATGCCGCCGGCGAAGTCCGCGAGCGCCTGCACACCCTTTTCGACGAGGCCTTCCTTGTCGGTCGGCAGCTGGAACATGTAGACCGTTTCGTCGAACGACGTGTAGGCGTTGACATGCGGACCGAGGCGCGCCCCGGTGGACTCGAGCGCGGCAATGAGCTCACCCGGCTTGAAGCGCTTGGTGCCGTTGAAGGCCATGTGCTCGAGGAAATGCGCCAGCCCCTGCTGGTCGTTCTCCTCGTCCACCGAGCCGGCCTTGACCGCGAGCTGGAGGCTGACGCGCTTTTCCGGCCGCCCGTTCTTGCGGATGTAGTACTTCAGCCCGTTCGGCAGCGTGCCGGTCGTCACCGCCGAATCGAACGGAAGTTTTTCCGTCGGCGAGAAGGCCTGAGCCGGCATCGGGGGCTTCGGGGCCTGCGCTGGACCTGCCTGCCCTGAGCTTGTCGAAAGGGCCTGCCCTGAGCTTGTGAAAGGGCCTGCCCTGAGCCTGTCGAAGGGGTCGAAGGTGTCGAAAAGGCTAATCCTGAGCACTGCAGGCTCACCAGCGTGCACAGGAGCGGCAGGACGAACAGCGGGACGAACAGTCGGGCGGAAAAGCGGTGTTTCATAGGGAGAATGTATCCTGAATCGGGTCGTCTGACTCACCCGGGGACGTTTCCCGCCGCCCTGCGGATAGAGTTGACGAAAAAGAGGTCGCAGACACATGACGCGTGAATACTTCGATCGGGTCGCGGACAAGTGGGATGACATGCGGCGTGCCTTCTTCGGCGAAGGCGTGCGCACGGCAGCGGTCCGGGCGGCAGAGATCGGGCCGGGCTCGACCGTGGCCGATGTCGGCACGGGCACCGGCTTCCTCGCCGAAGCCGCGCTCGATGCGGGAGCGCGGGTGATTGGCGTCGACGCGTCGGAAGGCATGCTCGCGCAGGCGCGGTCGCGCTTCTCGGGCCGCCCTTTCGAGGCGCGCGCCGGTGACGTCGATGAGCTGCCGCTCGCGGACAGCGAGGCTGACGCCGTCCTGGCAAACATGGTCCTGCACCACGCGCCCGAGCCTCCCCGCGCCATCCGTGAAATGGCCCGCGCCCTGAAGCCCGGCGGCGCGCTCGTCATCACCGACGCCGATACCCATACGCACGAATGGCTGCGCACCGAACAGCACGACCGCTGGCTCGGATTCGACCGCGCCGACATCGTCCAGTGGTTCCGCGACGCCGGACTCGAGAACGTGTCGGTCAGCGACACGCAGGAGCTCTGCTCGCCAACGTCAGAGTGCGGCACGAAGGCGGCGATTACAATTTTTCTCGCGAAGGGAGTGAAGCCCGCGCGCCCGCAGCACGTGAGCACGTAGCACGATGCACGTGCGCACGTAAGCACGTTGCACGATGCACGTGAGCCCGTAGCACGTGGCACGATCGCACGTAAGAAAATGCCTCGCTTTCGACTGCTGATCGAGTACGCGGGAACGCGCTACAGCGGGTGGCAGATCCAGAAGAACGCCCGCACGGTCCAGGGTGAGATCGACCGTGCGATCCGGTCGGTGTTCCAACCACGCGAGTTCGAGCTGTACGGATCGGGACGCACCGATGCCGGCGTTCACGCGCTGGCGCAGGTTGCGCATCTCGAGCTCTATACGTCCGCGGCTCCCGAGCAGCTCCGCCGCAAACTGAATGACGAGCTTCCCGCCGACATCAACATCATCGCCGTCGACAAGGTCGCACACCGCTTTCACGCGCGGCACGATGCCGTGTCGCGCAGCTACGTGTATCAGATCTCCCGGCGGCGCACGGCCTTCGGCAAACACTTCGTCTGGTGGATCAAGGAGCCGCTGAACCTCGGGGCGATGCGCGAGGCGGCGGCGTTGTTCGTCGGCATGCGCGACTTCCAGGGCTTCACAGATGACGATCCATCAGAGAAGTCAACGCTCGTGCTCGTTGACGCGATCGAGATCGCGGAGGCTGGGGCGTTGATCCTGATCCGCATCAGGGGATCGCACTTCCTCTGGAAGATGGTCCGGCGCATCGTCGGCGTGCTTGGAGCCGTCGGACGCGGAGAACTGAAGCCTCGCGACGTGACGAACGAGGCCGTCGACGTGGCGGCGCTGACTGCGCCCGCTGCCGGCCTGTTCCTCGAAGGGGTGTATTACGACCCGGCCGAAGGGCCTGGCCCATTGACGCCCGTCTTGTGGGTCAGGCAGTGAAGATAGGGGCTCCGGACTTCGACCGCGCCAGCCCGTTCTGACGCTAATGCGGCGCGCCGGCGGACGGCGGCCCCGGCAGCGCGTGGAAGGGCCGAGAACTCAGCGCGTCGCCACGAGGCGTCAGGACCATCAGCGCACCGCTCATTGCTCCTGACGGCACTCTCACCACCAGCTCGGTCGGCGATGCCTGCAGCACGGTTCCTGGCACGCCGGCGAACGCGACTCTGTTGTCGGAGGGCACGGGACTGAACCCGGCTCCGTGCACCGTCACCTTCGTGCCCGGGAGTCCGCCCTTCGGTGAGAAGTCGCGGATCACGAGTGTCCCGGGCGCGGGATCACACTCATCACCAACTCCGTCGCCATCGGCGTCGGCCTGCTGCGCGGTTGGAAAGTTGGGGCACATGTCGACGGGCGTTGGGAAAGTAATCGCCGTCGAGGTCGTCAGGATCGGCGATCTGCAGGTCCAGCTTCGCGGTGTTGTACTGCTCGTCGACTGCCTGATTCGTTGCAATGATCCTCAGATCAACCGGCGAACCCCGGCGGGCGCCAGCCGGCCTTGAGTATCGTCTGCAGACAGCCGCTGACCTCGGTTCGATGACCCCGCCAGATTGGCAACATCCGACAGCGTCACCGGAATCACCTGGCCGCAAGGTGCGGCTACGGCGAGCGCGAAGAGACACGCCATCACGGCGGCCGACCGCAGCAGCGTCAGGCGGCCGATCGCGCTCACTTGATGACCCGCAGATTGGTCGGCGCCGCGGGCCTCAGATTCTCTCCCCACCCGAGCTCGATCACTTCGAAGTCGTCGGCGATCAGCGCCCGGAATGCCGGATTCAACACGCTGTTGTTCCAGCGTGCGTCCATCGTCCCGCTGATGTACATGTCCGAGCCGTTGTCGGCGACGATGAGTCCGTGGCGCTTCATCGCACGGAAGATCCGCTGCACTTCAAGCGTGAATCCCGAGATGTCCTTGCCGGCCTTGAGCCTCAGGCGCGCGCCGAGCGGCGGCGCGCTGGTGTTCGAGCCCGCGCGGTGCGATGCCGGCCAGACGTAGCCGTTGGTGGCTCGCGTGGTGACCCGGAACGCGTGGGTGATTTCAGCGCTGCCGAACGCCTCGTCGTGGCGAACCAGTCCGGGGAAGATCGCGAGCCCCGCGGCGTCGGCGGACGTCCACCCCTCCGGACGGCGGGCGTTCGCTGCGAGATTGAACACGGCGCCGGAGCCCGCTTCCCATCGGCCGAGCGCGCCATTCCACATCGTCGCGAACGTCTCGTAGAGAATCCAGCGGTCCCGATCGATGACGAGCAGGTGCCGATCGCCTGACGTACCGCCGCCGGCAACTCCACCTTCGATGTAGTTCGCGGTCGTCTTCGCCTGTTCCGGGATCGGATATCCAGCCAGGCCGGGAATCCCGACGTCGCTCTCGTCCGCGTAACCGAAGGTGACCGGCACGCGCTGCTGATCGCCCGATACGACAACGTAAGGGATTCCATACGGCGGCGGACCGAAGTCGGGGTGCAGCCGGCGCACGGCTGTGGGATTGGTCGCGCTGCGGCCGCTGATAAAATCGATCAGCTGAGTCGATCGCGCATCGACCGGTGCGGCCGAGATGTCCTGATTCCACCAGTTGTCCGCGGGAAACACGGGACGGCCGGCAAGCGGTTCCAGCAAGACCGGCGCAGCCGCTCCTTCGATTACGGTGACGGCGGCGAGCGCAGTAACAGCGGGAATGAGAAGGCGCCTGAGCACGGCGGTGAACCTTTCACGGGGCATGCCGTCAGCGGCACGGCAAAGCTCAGGAATCCCGTGGGGCGATGGTGCTGCGCGCGCGAAGTTCGTAATCGCGCGCGCAGGTTTGTAACGGTCGCTATCCCTTTTTCTTGATCTTCAGCGCCTCGAGCCGCTTGACGACGTCCTCGCCGGCGGTTTTGGGACTGACCTTCGGATCGAAATCCAGGAGACGGCCATCAGGGCCGATGTAGAACGTCCAGCGAGCCGCCCGTTGACGCTGCGGGTTCACGACGCCATATGCGGCCGCGGTTTTCTTTTCGGGATCGCTCAGGATTGGATAATCCGCCTCGACGTGCTCGGCGAATTTCTTGTTGGTTTCGGCGTCGTCGACGCTTGCCGTGAAGTACACGACATTCTCGAACGACTTGAGCTGTTCGCCGCTCGCACGGAGCGACTGGCACTCGGCCGTTCACCCAGCGGTGAACGCCGCGGGAAACCAGGCAAGCACCACGGTCTTGCCCTTGTAGTCCGACAGCCGATGCACCTTGCCGTCGGATCCCTGAAGCGCGAACTCTGGCGCCTGATCTCCAATCTTGAGTATCGGCTCAGGGGGAGGAGGAGGCCCTGCCGGCGGTGTCGGCTGCTGGTAGGCCACGCTCAGTGCGACCAGCCCGCAAGCCACCGCCCATCCGGTGAGTGATGTCATCACGACTCGATGCTAGCACGTCCGGGGGGTTCCTCTGAGTGGATTGGGTCAAGACCCTCGGGCTATCATCCAGGCTCTGCGATGCAGGAAGGCGGATAACGTGAAGCTGAGGTTCTGGGGAGTGCGGGGCTCCGTCCCGTGGACGATTCCGGCGGCGATCGGCCACGGCTGCAACACACCCTGCATCGAGATCACGGACGAGGACTCCGGCGCGACGCTGATCCTCGACGCCGGATCCGGCGTAGTCGGCATCGGCCCTACACTTACCGGCCCGCCGCGCGACCTCCCGATTGTGCTCACGCACTACCACTGGGATCATCTGCAGGGGTTGCCGTTTCTGGCTCAGCTCTATACTCCGGGCTGGCGTCCGCGGATCTTCGCGCCCGAGCTCGCGACGGCGCATGCGGACTGGCTCGAGACGCTGTTCCGATCGCCGTTCTTCCCCGTGCCTCCCGATTCGCTGCCCAACCGCCCGGAAGTCGAGATGTTTGGCTGCGGCGAGTTCACCGTCGGCCCGTTCGAGCTGACGTCGATTCCGTTGAACCATCCCGGCGGCGCGATGGCGTTTCGCGTGCGCGGGACGACTGGCGACATCGTCTACGCCACGGATCACGAGTTCGGCGACCAGGCCTTCGACGAGCCGCTCGCCGAACTCGCGGCAGGTGCGGCGGCGCTGATCCTCGATGCGCATTTCACGCCGGATGAGCTGCCGCAGCATCGCGGGTGGGGCCACAGCAGCTGGCGGCAGTGCGCGCAGTTCGCCCGGCGCGTCGATGCCGGCGGCCTGTGGCTGTTCCATCACAAGCCCGGCCGAACGGATGAGGCACTCGTCCGGATCAGGGCCGACGCGCAGCGAATCTTCCCGGCCACCGAGACGGCGAGCGAAGGCGAGGCGCTGCAGATCTGACGGCGCGGAGCGCGCGCACATCTGCATCTCTACTTTCCCACCCATGCCCATCCCAGGCGGCATCGGTCCCGGGGCCCGGTTCCTCGTCGAACTTCATGGCGGGACGGTCACAGCGGAAAGCGACGGCATCGACCGCGGCAGGCGCTTCATCGTCCGGCTGCCGCTCGCCGCGCGCATCGCTCAACCCGCGGGCGACAAGTGAACGATGCCGAACGTCGAAGAACCCGTTTCGAAACGCGTACTCATCGCCGACGACAACGCGGATGCCGCGGAGAGCCTCCAGATGTGGCTGCAGATGGCCGGGCACGACGTCCAGATCGCGCTGGACGGGCTGCGCGCGCTGGCGGCGGTCGAGTCCTTCCGCCCGCACGTCGCATTCCTCGATCTCGCCATGCCCGGAATGAATGGCTTCGACGTCGCGCGCCGCGTCCGGGAGTTTCCCTGGGGCCGCGCAGTCGTCCTGGTCGCGCTGACCGGCTGGGGCCACGAGGAAGATCGGAAGCGGACCGCCGACGCCGGCTTCGATCACCACCTCACGAAGCCGGTCGATCCCGACGATATCGAGGCGTTGGTCAGGCGGATCTAAGTCGTGATCGGTGATCGGTGATCGGGCGGGGATCGGGTGACGGTCGGTGATCGGTGATCAGTGATCGAGGACCAGGCGCTCCGAAAGCCAGGCTTTGTGCCTTGATCACCGATCACCGACCCCCGACTTGATCCCCGATGATCACTGATCACCGATCACGACTCAGAACTCGTACTTGAGCGACGCCTGCATGCACCGGCCCGCTCGGCCGTCGCAGGTGCCGAGGACGCTGTCGTAGCGTCCGAACGTGCTCGTGACGTCGGGCGTCATCGTCACCGCGCCGGTGTTGAACCGCGGCGTGTTCGTGACGTTGAACACTTCCCAGCGGAAGCGCAGGCGATGGCTGTACGGGAAGCTCGAAGCCCTTGCTGAGGCCGATGTCCGCGCCGATGTAGCCATCGCCGCGCAGCATGTTCCGGAATCCGACTTCACCAGGCAGCGCGTACCGAATCTGCGACAGGACGGCGGACGGATCCGTGAACGGACTGGGCCTGCCGAACTTGCCGTCGGCGTCGCGGCCGACGACGTTCCGCACCGCGGGACTGACGGTTTCCGGGAACTGACCCTCAACCGCGAGCTCGGCGTTGCCCTGATAGTTCCAGTTGGTCGGCCAGCAGCACCGCGAGTTGATGATGTTGAAAGGGAACCCGCTCGTCCACCGGAAGACGCCCGCGAACTGCCAGTTGCCGATGATCTGATTCAACCAGGACGGCACGTCGCCGCCGATCGGCGCGGGTGCGGCCGAACGGCAGATCCGCGACCCAGTTGAGGTTCATCTGGTGCCGGACGTCGAAGTCCGAGTAGGAATACTGCAGGTCCGGCTCCCACGAGTTGAGCAGGAATCCGGAGTAGCCGCCGAGGCCGATCTGGCCGCGCTCGACCGCCGAGCCGAGATCGGTCGACTTGCTCAACGTGTAGTTCACGTCGAACTGGTAGCCGTCGGTCCAGCGCTTGCGCATCGTCAGCTGCAGCGAGTTGTAGTCGGCGTCGCCATCGAGCTCTGCGCGCGCAGCTGCGAGAACTGGCTGTTCCAGAACGCATACCTGCCGAGAACGCTGCAGGACGGATTGCAGGCGGTGTCGGCATTGAACAGCGCCGGTGGTCCAGTCGAGATCGTTCTGGAAGTACAGGCGCGCCATGCGCTGCGTCGCGGTCATGGTGACCGTCTGGCCTGACGCCGTCACGACACCGGCCGCACCCGGGAACATGTTTTCCCAATATGGGATCGCGCCGATGCCGAGGAAGCTCGCCGGCGCCGAGCTGTTGATGCCGGCCTGACGGTAGGCGTTGATCAGCTGCTGCGCCGCCGTGAAGTAGTTGACGCCGGACTTCGGATCGACGATGTCCATCGGCATCGCGAGATCGCGCCGGATGAGCAGGTCGCGGCCGCGGCGGCCGACGTAGGCCGCTTCGATGCGCGAAGCCATTCTTCAGCTCGCGTCCGACGACCGCGTTGAACACGTGATGGTACGGCGTCGTGATCCCGTCGTCGATGCTCTGATAGATGGCGACGTTGCCAAGCGGCGGCGTCGCCGGGAAGCCACCGGGAGGAGGGCCGGGGAGCGTTGGCGGCAGCGTGCTGAGGTCCTTGAAGCGCGCCGACGGCACGGTCTCATCCGAGGTGCCGAAGGTCGACGACAGGCTCGTCGACATGCCGAACGAGCCGCCTTCGTCGAAGATCGTGGCCAGCGCGAAGCCGACGCGATCGTAGAGCAGCGAATATCCGCCGCGCACGACCATCTTGTCGCCGCCGGTCAGCCAGCCGAGGAAGTCCGCCGTTCGCATGCGGCGTCCAGGCCGCGGCGACGCGCGGACCGAAGTTGTCGTAGTCCCAGTCGTAGAACCCCTTCTTGCCGTTCGCCGGTCCGGCGAGATCGAGGGTCAGGGGCGGCAGGGCGTTGTCGCCGATGCCCCTCAGCATGTTGGATCGCCGCTGCTCGAACCATTCACCGAGCGGAACCGACGGCGCCAGCTGGAGACCGTCCACTTCCCACGGCGGCGAATACAGGTTGTAGCGCACGCCGGCCGTCACGGTCAGATTCGGGCGGAGCCGCCAGCTGTCCTGCACGTAGAACTGGTACTCGTCGGTCGCGTAGGTGCGGCGGACCGGCTCGCCGTTGGGCAGCGCGGTGCCGGTCTTGTCGTAGTTGTAGTTCGCCGTCGGCTGCGAGATGACGCCGAGCAGCGTCAGCCACGGATCGCCATAGCCGGACGCGAAGGTGGACGCGACAGCCGGCAGCTGCGCACACAGAGGATTGCTGCAGCCCGTGCTGCCCGGCATGTAATTGCGGCCCGTGCCCGCGACCCACGACGGATTCAGGTTGCCGGTGTGGAAGGAGCTCGCGTTCGAGTATTTCGGCGCGCGGGTGAACCGGAGGTTGGCGCCGAACTTGACGTTGTGGTTCCCCTTGAGCCACGACATGTCGTTCACGATGTTGTGCGTCGGCACTTCGCGGCCGTTGGTCGAGGTCAAGGCGTCGAGATCGGTGATGAAGCGGAAGGTCACCGCGTCGGCCGTCCGGAGCCCGGCGGAGACCTCGTCGATCTTGGAGAGGCCGTATCTGAACGTGTTGACCAGGTTGCTCGAGAGCACCGCGTCGTAGCCCACCGCGTAGCCCCAGTTCTTGTTCACCTGCTTGCTGGTCGGCGCCTGACCCTCGAACTGCGGCACCGAATTGATCGTGTCGTCCTGCGTCCCGGTGCGGCCGAACAGCTTGTGATTCCCGCCCCGATCGATCAGGTAGTCGAACCGCGTGATGTAGGTGTTGAACTCGTTCTCGATCGGCGCGGAAAAGCGATAGCCCATGTAGTTGATGCCGTCGCGGCCGGGATCGTTCGGCAGCGGGTATTTCTTGAAGTGATCGGCGACGGCGCGGCTGGGACCGATGCCGAGCGGATCGAGCCCCGCGATCTCGGACGGCGACAGGCCGTAGCGTCCCGCCGGAATCGAGTGGTTGTTCGCGAAGCCGCGGACCGTCCCGCCGGGGCAGGCGGCGGGGACGCCGCAAACATAGACCAGGACACCGTCGCGCAGGGTCGCCGACGGGCACGTTGCGCAGAACCGGATCCTCGCTCGATTCGCGCAGACCTTCGTAGTTGCCGAAGAAGAAGAGCCGATCGCGCTTGATCGGACCGCCGAGCGCGCCGCCCAGGTTCCTCTTGTCCAGTTTCGGCGCCTTGCTCGGCAGGCCGCTCTGCAGCTGCGTCAACTTGGAGAAGTACTCGTTGCTCGACCAGTTCGTGTTGCGGTGCGAGCCGTAGCCGGCGCCGCTGAAGCGATTCGTGCCGCTCTTCGTGACCAGCGACACCTGCGCGGCACTCGAGCGGCCCATGTCCGCGCTGTAGTTGCTCGTGCTGACGCGGAATTCCTGCAGCGACTCGAGGGTCACGCGGATCACCGAGTTGTAGGCATAGCCCCACTGCGGATCGTTCACGTCGACGCCATCGAGCGTGACGTTCGATTGATCGCTCGCGCGCGCCGCTCACCGATCCGCTGCGCTGATCGCCGCTCGGCAGATACACCGCACCGGCCTGGAGACTGAGGAGGCCGACCGGATTCCGCGCTTCGAGCGGAAGCTGCTGGATCTGAATCCCGGAGATGACGTTGCCCAGGCTCGCGTCGGTCGTGTTCAGAATCGGCGACGTGGATGCGACTTCGACGGTCTCCGTGAGCGAGCCGAGCTGGAGGACGACATCGAACTTCGTGGCGGTATCGACGGGCAGCTGCAGTTTGTCGGTGAGGCCGGTCCGGAATCCGGTCAACTCGACCTTGAGCGAATAATTTCCGGGTGTGAGGGCCACGAACCGGTAGGTCCCGGTCTCATTGGTAACGGTCGCACGCGTGGCGCCGGTGTCGGTGCTCGTCAAGGTGACGGCGGCGCCTGGCAGCGCGGCACCCTGCTGGTCCTTGATGTCGCCGTACACGCTGGCCGTGCCCGCCTGTGCCCAGGCGCTGCTCGCGGTTGCCACCAGGACAAGAACGGCCAGAGGGAACGAGACTCGCCCCTGAATAGACAGCCCCACGATCCACCTCCCACGCTGTAGGCGCCTCGCGGTAATCGCGTCCGCTGCACAAGGCGGCCGCGAAGCGACTGATTCGTGAACGAGAACCGCGTCCGACGACGGCGGTTCCCTTTGATGCCGTGGAGTATAGGACAAGCAGGGATGAACGGTGGGACGAAACGAGGCAAAAAAACGTGTCAGCCACGCCACGGCGCGGCAATCTCACCGCGGCGCGACGTTTCCGTCGCTCGCCCCGCAAAGCGGCACAAACGTGTAGCCGCGGGCGCGCAGCGCGGGCACGAGCAGCCGCACCGACGAGCCGGCATGGCTGCGATCCTTGCGCGGATCCTTGTGGTGGCCGTCGTGAATCACGATGATGTCGCCGGGTGAGGCCTTCCGCTCCAGCCGCCTGGCCACGGATGGTCCGTCCAGTTTCTGCCACCAGCTCCAGTCCCACATGCCCCAGCTCCATCCGGCGAGACGGAAGTCGATTTTGCCGAGGGCGTCATACATGGTCGCGCTCCGCCAGCCGGCATGCGGCCGGAACAGGCGGCAGGGCTCGCGCCTGGCGATCGCCGTAATCCGGTCGGCCGCCTGCGTCAGCCGCGCGGCCAGGGCTTCCGGCGACATGACCACCGGTTTGCGGCTGCCGCTGTGCAGCGCGATCGCATGGCCTTCGTCGGCGATGCGCCGCACGACCCACTCGGTCTCCGGTGTGATGTGCTCGTCGATCAGGAAGAACGTGGCCCGGGCGCCTTCGTCGCGCAGCGCATCGAGCACCGGCGGCGTCCAGCTCGCGTTCGGACCGTCGTCGAACGTGAGATAGATGGGTTTCGCGCCCGCCGGCGGGGTGATCCGCCAGATGGATCGAGCCGGGCGGAACGCTTCGAGCAGAAATGGAAAGGGGGCCGAATGGGACAGGAACGCGATACCGACAATGGCCAGGGCGATGGCGATGACCATTCATTCGTGCCTGAGAGCCACCAGCGGATCGACCGACGCCGCCCGGCGCGCGGGGATCGCGCTCGCCAGCAGCCCGGCGACCACGAGCGTCGCCAGCGCCGCGATCAGGATCCGGAGATCGTTTGGTTCCGTCTCGAACAGGAACGTCTTCACCCCGGCGCTCGCATACCACGCAGTGATTCCGCCGATGATCAGCCCCGCGATCATCATCAGCCCGGATCGCCGCAGCACCATGCCGACGACGTGACCGCGGGTCGCGCCGAGCGCCATGCGTACGCCGATCTCGTTGGTCCGCTGCGCCACGAGGTAGGCCATCACGCCGTAGATCCCCACGGCCGCGATGATCAGGCCGAGCACGCCGAAGACGACGAGCAGCGTCATGTTGAACCGGCGCTGGGCAATCAGCCGGTCCATGTACTGCCCGAGCGTGAACACGTCGCCGGTGATTCGCTGCTCCTTGTTCACCGACCAGATCGCCGCCTTCACCGCGGGCAGCACCGCCATCGGCTCGCCGCTGGTCCGCATCGCCAGAGTCGCGCCGATGAAGCCGTCTTGTTTGAGCGGGAGGTAGCATTCCTGGCGGGGCGGCGACTCCGGGCCCAGATGCCTGATGTCTCCGACGATGCCGACGACAGTCATCTCCTTGTCGTTGATCTTCATCGTCTGGCCGAGCGACTCGGTGTCGGGCCAGTACTTCCGGGCAGCCGTCTGGTTGATGACGACCACAGGCGGCGACGTTTCCGTGTCCTCGTCAGAAATGTGGCGACCCTTCAACAACGGGATCTTCATCATCTGCAGATACTGAGATGAGACGGCCCGCCTGTCGATCGAGTCGTCGTCGCCTCCGAGCTGCCGGCCAGAGACTTCGACCTTGGTGCGGCTCCAGCTGCCGGAGAGTGGCAGGCCGTTGGCGACCGCTGACGCCGTGACCACACCCGGAACCGTGGCGACAGCCTCGATCATCTGCAGCGTGTACGGGCGTCCGGCCTTCACGGCTTCGTCGAACGCGGCACGCGAGAAGTTCCCGCCGTGCTGCAGCGTCACGCGCGGCGAGACGTTGACGACCAGCACGTTGCGGTAGTCGAACCCCGGATCGATCCGCATCAGCTTCACGAAACTACCGATGAACAATCCCGCGCCGACCAGGAGGACGACGGCGAGCGCCACCTCGGCGACAACGAGCAGGCTTCGCAGCCGCTGGCTGCCTGCGCCGGCGGTATTGGCCCGGCCGCTGTCCTTCAAGGCGCCCGTCAGATCGGGACGCGACGTCTGGAGCGCCGGGACGATGCCGAAGAAAAGGCCGGTGAGCACCGCCGCGCCGATCGCCGTCCCGAGCACACGGAGGTCGAGGCCGATGTCGGCAACCCTGGGCAGGCCGGTCGGAAGCCATACGCGGATCGCCTGCACGCCGAAGTACGCCAGCACGATCCCGAGCGCCGCGCCGACGACCGACAGGACGACGCCTTCGGCGAGCAGTCCGCGAACGAGGCGCCATCGGCTCGCGCCGAGCGCCGCACGGATACCGATCTCGCGGCTTCGCACGGTCGCGCGCGCCAGCATCAGGTTGGCGACATTCGCGCACGCGATGAGCAGCACGAGCGTGACCGCACCGAGGAGCATGAGCATCCAGTTGCGGACGCGACCGACGATGTGGTCGTGCAGCGTGATGACGCGGACGCGCCAGCCCGGACTCCACTTCGGGTGCTGCTCGTCGAGCGCGGCCGCGACCCGGTTCATCTGCTCGTGCGCCTGATCGAGGCTGACGCCAGGCTTCAGGCGGCCGATCGCCACATAGTTGTAGCTGCGGTTGCCACCGCGGACCTTGTCGTCGTTCGTGAACGAGATCGGCGAGTAGATCTCGGTCGGACGCTCGGCCCCCACCGGATACGCGAAGCCCGCCGGCATCACACCAACGACTTCCCATGACTGCTCGTTCAGATCGATGCGCTGGCCGATCACGTCGGGGGAGCCGCCGAACCGACGCTGCCAGAATCCATGACTGAGGATCGCGACACGCTGCCGTCCGTCGATCTCATCGTCAGCGGTGAAGGAACGGCCGAGCATGGGCGCAACGCGAAGCACCTGGAAGAACTCGTGCGTGACGCGCTGGCCGCGCGCATCGACCGGCTCGCCCCGCTCGTTCTGCATCCGGAATCCCGTCGAGCCCACGCCGGCGATTGCCTCGAACGACTCCTGCATCCGGCGCCAGTCGAGGAACATCTGCGGGGTCGTCGACCCTCCACCAAAGGTCTGCGGCCGCCGCGTGTCGTGCTCGAGCACCGCCACGAGCCGATCGTGCTCGTCGAACGGCAGTCCGCGCAGCACCACCGCGTCGACCACGGAGAAGACCGCGGTGCCGGCGCCAATACCGAGCGCCAGCACGACCAGCGCAACGGCGGTGAAGGTGCGCGACGAGCGGAGGGAGCGAACGGCGGATTTGAAGTCGTCAAACATTTTTCACAATCGCCGGTTTCAAGGGTTCAAGGGTTCAAGCGTATAGACACCTGAAGTCCCAGAACGTTTCACCGGTTCGACGTTCAAACGATTCTGATCGAACTCCGAAGTCGTCTTTTGAACCGAAACTTGAGTGAGTCCATAAACCCACCGAACCTGAACCTTTGAACCTCTGAACCCCTGAACCCCTGAACCCCTGAACCTTTGAACCCTTGAACCGATGAGATTCACCTACCCAAAGCCCAGCGTGCTGCCTCCCGAAGATGCGTCCTGAAACGGACGTCGTCCCACACTTCCGAGCGATGGCCGAGCGCGGTGTAGAACACCCGGCCTGAGCCGTGGGTCTTCTGCCACGCGATTGGCAGATTGACTGGATCTCCCGCGGCGCCGAGGCCGTCGGGAGGGTTGCGATCGAACGACAGGAGAATCGTCAAACCCGATCCCGCGGAACGGAATCGATACCATTCGTCGGTCATCCGGAATCTCGGGGCGAGATGTGCGACGGCCGGGTTCGACGGTTCGTTGACGCGCAGCTCGGCCTCGACGATGGAGCCGTGCGTGTCGAATTCGCCGCCCAGCATCGCAAGAAACTCCGGTGATTCGTGGTACGTGTCCGACGCGCTGTGCGCTCCGAGGAAGGCTTTCCCTCCCGCGATCCAGGCGAGAAATGCCGCCATGTCCGGAATGCCGAGATTGCCCGTGGTATTCGCGAAGAACACGGCATCGACCGTGGCCAGCCCGGCCGTGGTGAGCCGGTTGCGCACCTCGTCCGCCGTGCGGCAGAACTCCACCTGAAAGAGACCGCTGTCGGTGCCAATCGTACGCAGGGCCGCTTCTGCCGCCGGGATGGAGTCGTGCCGGAATCCCGCCGTGTGCGTGACGACGAGCAGACGGGCGGGGGCGGGACCGGAAGGCGGGTTCTGGGACGACGGAGACGGTGACGGGCTCTCGCCGTTCGTGCAGGCAATCAGCAGCAAAACGAAGCCGAAGGTGGCAACGTGCGGAATTGCGGTAGCCATGGGGCCATTATCGTCCCGGCGGCGCCGGGACGGCGACCTTAGCCGGAGCCGCGCCGCGCGGGCCTCGTGTACACTGGCCGCGTGCGGATTCCCTCCACACATCACTGTGTCGTGATCGGCTGCGCGGCGGCGTTGGCGATGCTGTCGGCGCCCATCGCGATTCTCCCGACGCCGCTTCGCGCGGAGGGGAACGAGTCGGTGATTCGGGTCACCGCGGTCGTCACGGATCGCCGCGGCCAGCCGCTCGGCGGTCTTCGACCGGCCGACTTCGAGCTGTTCGTCGACGGGAAGCCGCAACCGATCGAGAGCGTCGAGCTCAACACCGCGAGCGCCGTGCCGCGGGCATTCGCGCTCATGCTCGACGAGTACCACACGCCGGCGGGCGACAGCGCCACCGTGCGCGAGAGTCTCCTGCGCTTCGTGAGTCAGCACCTCAGGCCGGACGATCTGGCCTTCGTCGTGAAGCCGCTCGATACGCTGACGAACATCAAGCCGACGATGGACCGCGAAACGTTGCGCCAGGCGATCTCGACGTTCGAAGGCAGGAAGGGCGATTACGCGCCTCGAACCCTCTTCGAGCGGAATTACCTGGCGCAGGCGCCGGCGGCCGTAGCCTCAGCGCGTGGACAGATCGTGACGTCGGCGCTTCGCGCGATAGGCCTCGCGCTGGCGCATACCGCCAACGTCAGGCCGGCGATTGTTCTGGTCAGCGACGGATTCGAGCGCATGCAAACCGGCCGCGACGTGCCGGCGAATCTGCAGACCGCGGTGCGCATCGCGAACCGGGCAGACGCACCGGTCTACGCGTTCACCGCGTCGGTCGAACCGCCGCTCGACGCCGCTGGACAGTCCGATCCGGCGATCGCGGCGCTGCGGACGCTGGCGGCGCAGACAGGTGGTGACGTGGTCATCGGCACCAATGCCTTCGAAACCGGACTCGTGCGGATGGTGCGGGATTTCGAGAAGCACTACCTCCTCACCTATCGCGCCGCGCACGGCAGCGACGGCAAGTTCCACGCGCTCGTCGTCGGGGTGAAGCGTGAAGGCGTTCAGGGTACGCGCCCGGACGGGATACGTGGCACCGATGTCGGCGGCGATGCGAGCCGCGATGACCCCGGCGTCATCCTCGGCTCCGGTCCGTGTGCTGCGACGAAGCTCGCTGATCCAGTCCTGGGCCGGCATCTCGCCGAGCGAACCGGGGCGCGCCATGGTGACGCTGACCTGGGAGCCCAATCCGCCACGACCCGGCGTGGCCGCGCGACCGCCGGCCTCGACCATCGTCGTGACGGCGTCGACACCTGACGGCACCGTGCTGTTCGATGGCGGCGTCGGTCCGGCAGGACAGCCATCAACGACCGATGTCCCGAATCGAGCGGCCTTCGACGCGCCGCTCGGACCGATCCTGATCGATATCAAGATCCTGGACGCGAAGGGGGTCGTGCTCGACACCGACGCGCGGGACGTCATGCTTCCGCGCACGAAAAAGGATTCGCCGACGATCTATCCGCCGGCCGTGATCCGCGCGCAGTCGGCACGCGAGTTCCGGGAGGCGGCGCAGAACCCCAACGCGACGCCGACAGCGGTTCGCGACTTCCGCCGCACCGAGCGGCTGCTGATCCGGGTCCCCGCAGCCGATGCGTCCGGCGCACCGGCGCCAGTGACCGCCGAACTGCTGAACCGCTGGCGGCAGCCGATGCGCACGCTGCCGGCGCTGACCGAGCCCGCCACATCACGCTTCATCACGCAATTCGATCTATCCCTGGCCGCGCTCGCGCCCGGCGAGTACACGATCCGCCTGAACGTCACCCACCCCGGCGGAGTCGTCGCCGAACACATCACGATCAGGGTGCGAGGGTAGGCACGTCCTGCGTGCCACGTTCTACGGGCTCACGTGCTCTTCACGTGCTACGTGCCTCACGTGCTCCGTGCCGTACGTGCTGAATCTGCTACCTCGAACGCAAGCCCAGTTCCAAGCTGAGTACGTCGCGCCGTAGGGCGCGCACGTTGCACGTAAAGCACGCGCACATGAGCACGTGAGCTCGTAGCACGTAGATCGTAGCACGTAGCACGTAGCACGGAAGAGCACGTGAGCACGTAGGACGCCGCACGTAGCACGTGAGTGGTAGGCTAGTCAGCCAACGGCTGAGCCTTTGACCTGTCTGGAGACGGAGACAATGACCGCATGAATCCAATCACTGCCTTGCTGACGGCGCTTGGGGCGTTGACGGTGGTCTTTATCGGCGGCTGGGGGAAAGCCGCGATGGGGTCGCAAAGCCGGGGTGCCGCGCCGCCCGCCGCCCACCCTGCCACCGACTTGGGACTCCCCAGCCTGTTGCAGATTGCCATCGGCGCCGTCACGAACTTCTTCGACGCGCTCGGGATCGGGTCCTTCGCCACGACGACCGCGGCGTTCAAGTTACTCAAGCTCGTACCGGATCGCATCATCCCGGGCACGCTCAACGTCGGCCACACGCTGCCCACCGTGGTCCAGGCGTTCGCCTTCACCTCCGTCATCCCGGTCGACGTGCTGACCCTCGTCTCGATGATTGCCGCCGCCGTGCTCGGCGCCTGGCTTGGCGCCGGCATCGTGGCGAACTGGCCCAAGCGAAAGGTGCAGATCGGAATGGGAGCGGCATTGCTCGCGGCGGCGACGTTCATGCTGATGCGCCAGCTGAGCCTGTTTCCGCCAGGCAGCGACGAGATCGGCGTCAGGGGCGTGAAACTGGCCATCGCGATAGGCGGCAATTTCTTTCTCGGCGCGCTCATGACGCTCGGCATCGGGCTCTACGCACCCTGCATGATCCTGGTCGGCCTGCTTGGCATGAGCGAGAGGACCGCCTTTCCGATCATGATGGGATCGTGCGCGTTCCTGATGCCCATCGGCAGCCTGCGGTTCATCCGCGAACAGAGCTACAGCCTGCGTAACGCGCTCGGCCTCGCGATTGGCGGAGTGGCGGGCGTCATCATCGCGGTGAAGTTCTTCGAATCGCTCGACATCCGCCAGGTTCGCTGGCTCGTCATCGTGGTCGTGCTCTACACGGCAGTGACGATGCTGCTGTCCGCGATGCTCGATTCCAAGCAAGAACCCCCCGGGCCGCGATCCGCATGAGAGTGCATGCGCTTGCGCTCGTGGCGCTCGCGGCGTTTGGCCTCGTCGTTGACGCCCGGCCGGCGCTTTACCCGAAACAGCCGGCTCCGCGATGGACATCGTCGCAGACGGGCGTCGCCGCGCGGCTGCGCGGCATCAGCGCGGCGTCCGATCGCGTCGTGTGGGCGAGCGGCAGCAACGGGACGATCGTTCGCACCGAGGACGGCGGCGGCTCGTGGAACCAGCTGACCGTGCCAGACGCCGGCAAGCTCGACTTCCGGGACATCGATGCCGTCGACAGCCGCACCGCCTACGTCCTCAGCATCGGCGCGGGGGACGCCTCGAGAATCTACAAGACGACGAACGCCGGCGCGACGTGGACGCTGCAGTTCCGCAACGACGATCCGAAAGCCTTCTTCGACGCCATGGCGTTTCGCGACGAGCGGACCGGCTACGCGTTCAGCGACTCCGTCGATGGACGGCTGGTCGTCATCAGAACAACCGATGGCGGCGCGAACTGGCGCCGAGTGGCCGAAGGCCTGCCTCCCGCGCTCGACGGCGAAGGGGCGTATGCGGCGAGCGGCACGAACGTGGCCATCCACGAGCGCAATGTCTGGATCGCCACCACCGGCTCGCGTGTGATCCGGACGACCGACGACGGCCGAACCTGGACGGCGGCAACGACGGCGCTTCCGACCGGGACGTCCGCCGGCATCTTCTCCATCGCTTTCCTGGATGGCCGCCGCGGCCTCGTCGTCGGAGGCGACTACAAGAAGGAGAACGAGGCCGGCGACAACGCGGCGATGTCGGCAGACGGCGGCAGTTCCTGGACGCTGGTCAAAGGATTGGGTGGCTTTCGATCGGCTGTCGCCTTCGTCCCGTCTCGCCGGGACACCGTGGTCGCCGTGGGTCCGTCAGGGTCGGACATCTCGACCGATGGCGGCCTGACGTGGCGCCCGATCGACGGCCCTGGTTTTCACACGGTGAGCGTCGCTCCCCGCGGACGTTCGGCCTGGGCCGCCGGCGAGAAGGGATCCGTGGCGCGGCTGGATTTCTGAACGTTCGGTTCCCGTTCCTGGAGATGGCTCGATGAAAGCAAAGCGATCAGCGATTCTGACCGCAATCGTCGTGTGCACGCTCGGCGCTCTCCCGTTTGCCGCCGATCTCAGAATCACCGACCGCGGCGGCACCACCGTCGTCGTCACGGGTGCGAGCATCGATTACGGCGGGTTCATGGCCGCGGATCTGGTGACCGATGGCATCCGCGTGATGCAGGGCGAGGGGATGGTCATGATGAAGTGGACCGACGTCGAATCGCTGAGCGTCACGGGTAAGGATGAAACCGTCAAGCCGGCACGGCTGAAGCTCGAGATCGTGTTGAAGAGCGGGACGAAAGTGCCGGCTTCGCTCGCGCGTCAGGGCCGCATGAAGCTGACCGGCAAGACCGAGCTCGGCGAATACTCGATCGACCTCGACAAGATTAGAACGATTGCTCCCGTCGCCAGGCGTTGAGATCGCAGCGCTGATTACAGGGTATTCGCGACAGGATGCCGCGGCTCGTAGAGCATGACCTCGACGCCGCCGGGCAGGGTCAACACCACCGTAATCCCGTAGCCCTCGTCGACCGGCTCGCCCTGCACGATGACGCCCTTGCCGCGAAGCTCCTGAATCGTCGCGGCAATGTCGTCGCACATCAGGCTCAGTTGATGCATGGTCCCGGACTCGAACGTCGGACCTTCAGCAGGATGGACGCCGAGCTCAGCCGGAGGCAGCTTGAAGATCAGCCAGCCGTCACCCGCATCGACGTGTTTCCAGCGGAACACGTCCCGGAACAGCGCTCTCAGTTGCTCGGGCTCTGGTGTGTAGAGCAGGACGTGCGCACCGGTGATTGCCATGACCCGAGACTATAACGCTGCCGAGGCGGCTGCGACAGCCTCGAACGATCAGGCGGCGGTGAGGAGGATTGGCTCGTCGCGGGTGATGACGACCGTGTGCTCGTAGTGCGCGGCGGCGCTGCCGTCCTTCGTGCGGATCGTCCAGCCGTCGCGACCGTCGACGACCCGCCACGATCCCGAGCTGATGATCGGCTCGATCGCGATCACCATCCCCGCGGTCAGGACGTCTTTCTGGCGCGCGTCGAAATAGTTCGGCACCGACGGCGGCTCGTGAATCGTGCGGCCGATGCCATGGCCCGCGAGATCGCGAATGACCGAGAACCCGCGGCGGCGGACTTCGGTTTCGATCGCGCGGCCGATGGCGCTGACCTGGTTGCCCGCGCGGGCAACCGTGAGCGCCTGCCTGAACGCCGCTTCAGCGCAGTCGCGGAGCCGGACGGCACGATCGGATGCGCCGTCGAGGACGACCGTGCGGGCCGCATCCGCCATGTAGCCGTCCTTCTCCGCGGTGACGTCGAGCTTGACGACGTCGCCGCGGTCGAGACGGCGCGCGCCCGGGATGCCGTGCACCACCTCGTCGTTCACGCTGATCAGGATCGTGCCTGGAAACCCGTAGACCATCGCCGGCGCCGACCGTGCGCCCTGATCCGTGAACACCGCGGCGGCGACTCGATCGAGCTGTGCGGTGGTCACGCCGGTGCGGGTCTCGCGCTCGACCGCATCCAGGGTTTCGCGGACGATGCGGCCGATCTCGCGAAGACCGTTCCAGTCAGCTTCGGAAGTGATCGACATCGGGTGCGGTCAGTCGGTTCCGACCCAGCCGTCGGCGACCATGAGCTCGGCGTTCAGCACCGCCGCGCCGGCGGCGCCGCGGATGGTGTTGTGACCGAGCGCGGCGAGCTTCGTGCCGAGCACGGGACACGGCCGGATACGGCCAACCGAGACGGTCATGCCGCCATCGCGCAGCGCGTCGCGGCGCGGCTGCGGCCGATCGGGCTGCTCGAGGCACACGATCGGGTTCGGGGGAGCGCTCGGGAGACCCAGTTCCTGCGGCCGCCCCCGCCAGGTGCTGAGCGCGTCGCGCACCGATTCCACCGACGGTGAATCGTCCATCTTGATCGACGCCATCAGCGTGTGGCCGTCGATGACCGGCACGCGGGTCGTGTGCGCGCTCACGACGACGAGATGCGGCGTCACTGCCTCGTCGGCGAACGAGCCGAGGATCTTCTGGGTCTCGCTCTCGATCTTCTCCTCTTCGCCGCCGATGAAGGGCACCACGTTGCCGATGATGTCCATCGACGGCACGCCCGGATAGCCGGCGCCCGATACGGCCTGCAAGGTCGTGACGTTGACCGCGCGCAAGCCGAACTGCCGCAGCGGCGCGAGCACCATCGCGAGCGCAACCGTCGAGCAGTTGGGATTGGTCACGATCGCGCCCGGCCAGGCGTGATCCTTGCGCTGACGCGGCATCAGGGCCAGGTGTTCGCCGTTGATCTCGGGAATCAACAGCGGCACCGACGGATCCATCCGGAAGCTCCGGGCGTTGGTGATGACGATGTGGCCAGCCTTGGCGAAGGCGGGCTCGAGATCCTTGGCCGCGTTCGCGTCGAGGGCGGAGAAGATCAGCCGCGGTCCGCGACCGGGCACGCACGCCTCGACCTTCACGCCGGCGATCTCGGAGGGGGGATCCTCCGGGAGGCGCCAGGACGCCGCGTCGCGATACGCGCGCCCTTCCGACCGTTCGCTGGCGGCGAGCCAGGCGGGACGGAACCAGGGATGAGTCGCAAGCTGACAGATGAACTGCTGGCCCACCATGCCGGTCGCGCCCAGCACTCCAACGTCCATCCGTCGCCGGATGCCGAATGAATTCGATTCCATAGCTGGCTAGAATTGTAAGGCAGGAGCGCAGGACTTCGAGCTGTTCGCGTACGGCTCAATGCGTCATCGTGTACATCATCACATTGATGCCGACGGCATACCCATCAGGAGAGAACTGATAGAAGAACCGCGGATCCTCAGCCTCGCGCTCCCACGCGTCTGAGATATCCGTATTGTGCGTCATCAGGACCATGATCCGGCCATTTGAATCGCTGATGGCATACATCTGCGGAACTGCGCTTTCGGAGCCGCGCTCCGACGTGGCGCCGCCGCTGCGCCGCCAGTGTGCGATTGACGGGATCTGGGGCACCTTCGGCACCTGAAAGAACAGACGGAAAATCGCGTGGTCCATCGGCACCGTGCGGATGGGATACTCCGCCTTCGGCAGGACGCGCTCGATCTCGTCGACCCACTGGCGCCATGCAGCCTCCCCCCAGAAGTCATCGACCCAGAGGAAGCCTCCCTTGAGGAGGTACTCGCGCAGCCGCATGGCTTCTTCGTCGCTGAAGCGGGCCGTCCCGACGTCTTCCATCTCGATGAAGGGACACTGGAACAACTCGGGATCGGTCAGGCGGACGACGAGATGGTTCGGTTCGTCGCTGGGTGTGCGGCTGACGCGGGTCTTCGTGAGCTCTGAGAGACGGATGGAGAAGTTGACGTCGGCGGCGGGATAGTCGGTCCACCAGCCCTGACCGCCGGGCTCGCCGCGGTCGCTGTAGAACATGCCGCGGCAGAAGTTGAACCAGCCGTCGAAGCTGTCGGCGGTCGGCAGCCTCGGTGCCGGCTCTCTGAATCGCCGGAACCCGCCGAAAAAATCCTGGGCGGCCACACCAGTGACGAGGAGTCCCGCCACCAGGGCAGCCGCCGCGATTCGCCGTGCCACGGTCGTTACTGCTTGTCCTTCGCCGGACCCTGCGGTGCCGCTGCCGACGGCGGCGACGGGCCCTTGGACAGGGACTTGTAGTACTGCTCGACGAGCTTGCGGAACTGCTCCGGCACCTCGTCCGATCCCGGACAGCACCGGCTGCGCGTTCGCGCCCTCGGCACGCCGGCGCAGCCCGAACTCGAAGCGCTTCATGTTCTCAGAAACGGCGGCCTGCAGACGCTGCAGCTCCTCGACGTCCTGATAGACGCGATCGTCCTGCAGCGCGCGCAGTCCCTTGAGGACGTCCTCGAGCTGCCTCGAGTCGAGGCGCTGACCCTGCACGAGCCGGCGCAGCTGCTCGGCATCGGTGATCCACTGGCGGACCTCGCCTCGGAACTGACGGATCTCTTCCTGCGAGAAGCGGCCCGGCCGGCGGTCTCCCCAACCCCCGCCATTCTGCCAGCCGCCGATGGTGTCCCCGATGCCGCCCCGGCCATCAGCCGTGCGCTGGCCGTCGTTCTGTCCACCCTGACCACCCTGCTGCCCCTGTCCTTGCTGACCCTGCTGCCCCTGTTGGCCCTGTTGGCCGCCCTGACCTTGCTGACCTTGTTGGCCCTGCTGGCCTTGCTGGCCTTGCTGGCCCTGCTGGCCTTGTTGGCCCTGCTGGCCTCGTTGGCCCTGCTGGCCCTGCTGGCCTTGTTGGCCCTGCTGACCTTGCTGGCCCTGTTGGCCCTGCTGGCCACGCTGCGCCCGTTCGCGCATCCGCTGATCGAGTGACTCCATCCCTCGGGCCAGCTCCCTCGCCTTGTCGAGCGCCTGTCCCATGGCATCGGGCGCCGAGCGGCCGAGCGCCGCCTCGGCCTCGCGGAGCTTGTCGCGCACACTGTCGAGGGTCGAAGCGATGTCCTTGTCGAGCGCCTGTGCGTCAGCCGGCTGCAGTCCGGTTCGCATCATCGATCGCGACCAGCGGATGCGATCGCGTACGGCGCGATCCCGCAAGGTGCCGGCGGCCTCGGACATCCGACGCGAGGCCTCGCGCTCCTGCCGCGCAATCTCGCCGGCGGTGCGGTTCAACTGCTGTTCGAGGTCACCGACGCGGCCGGCGAGTTGCTCCTTGCGCTGACTGAGCTGCTCGACCCGCTCCTGCCGCTGCTGCCCCGCGGACTCGAGCCCTTGCGCCGCGTCCGCGATGTCACGCTGCTCGCGCGCGATCTCTTCCGCCTGCTGGCGCGCGTTACGGACGTCGCGTTCGGCGCGCCCGCTCTGGGTCTGCTGCAGCCGTCGCTCGGCTTCCCGCAGGCGCTCGAGCGCCGCGGAGGCCTGTGCGGCCGCCGACGGATCGCCGTTGGCCGAGGCGCGCCGCATCGCGTCGGCCGCGTCGCGCAGCTGCCTGGCCGTCTGCGCGAGATCCGATCGGTTCTCCTCGCGCGACAGCTGCTCGAGCCGCCGGGCGGCCTCTTCAACCTGCTCGGCCAGCGCCCGCTGCTGCTCGCTGCTCGCCCCGCCGCCGGACTGCTGGCCGGCAATGGCGCGCTGCCGCTGCCGTTCGGCCTCCTGCTCCTGCCGCCGCGCGAGCTCGCGCAGTTTCTCCATCAGCTCGTCGATCTTCTGATCGGCGTTCATCTGCTCGGCGCGCTGTGCGGTCTGGTACTGGTTGGCGACACGATCGAGCTCCATCTCGAACAGATCGGCGAGCTCCTGGGCGGTCGCGCTCTGTCCGCCCCCGCCGCCGCCTCCGCCGCCGCGCTGCATGCTGACCTGGACCTCGGTACTCTTCTTCGGCCTTCTGGAGAACCTGCAGCGCCTTCTGCTCCGGCTCGAGCGCGCCCTGCGGGTCGGCCGCCCGGAGCTTCCCTTCGGCCGCGGTCATCGCCGTGACCGCCTGCGGCAGCAGTTCCGCGATCTTCTTGAAGGCCGGATCCTGCTCGACCAGCCGGCTGTTCATTCGCGTCAACAGCCCATCCACCTGTTCACGCAGCTTCGACTGCGACAACGCCGACGACAACCGCGTTCTCCTTCAGCTTCTCCGCCGTCATCGTCTTGCGATCGCGGTTGATGTTGAAGGTGGCCGCGATGATCTGGCGCTGCTGCTGCGACAGGGCGCCGACCTGGTTCTGTCCGCCGCCGCCCCCGCCGCCGCCGCCCGCCTGCGACTCCGCGCGTTTGAAATCCTTCTTCAGCGGCCGCACCTGGAGGAAATAGATGTCGCTGGTGGCCTTTTTCGCCCCCTGCACGGCGTCGTTGTCGGCGGCCCGCGCATAGTAGGAGACGAAGTCTCCGGGCTCGACGCCGAGCTCTTCGAGATAGAAGGTGTGCCCGGCGCTCACCTCGGGCAGCCGGCTCTTGCCATCGAACAGCCGGACTGTCTTCTCCGCCGCGCCGTTGACCGAGTAGACCAGCTCGAGATCCTTCACGCCGAAGTCGTCTTCCGCGCGCGCCTCGACGAACACCTCCTCGATCGGTGACGCGCTCGTGTCGCGGCCGGGCTTGGCAATGGACACGGTCGGCGGCTGATCGGTGAGCACGTCAATCGTGTATTCGGGTGACGCCGGGACGCGATCCCCGGTCGGGGCATCGAGCTCGACGCGATAGAACCCATCCTTGTCGGCCACGAACTTCGTCGTCAGGACATTCTCGGCGCCGGCCGACAGGGGCACGGCCTCCTGATCCTTCAACACGATCTGCCCGCCCTTGGTGGCCATCGTCGGCACGATGCGGACGCGGACCTCGGTCCCGCGCAGAACCGCGATGTCCCCGCCGTCCTCGATCTTGCGCGGCTCGAGGCCGGTGTACGCCGGGAAGTGATACTCGAGCTCGAGCTTCTGCACGTACGGCATCTCGATCACGTTCAACCGGTAGGTTGCCGAGCGGACGCCCGCGGCCTCGACGTAGTAGTCGACCGAGCCGGGCAGGTCGAACAACATACCCTGGAACTTCGCGTCCTCGCGAATCAGGGGCACGCGCTCGAACGGGCCGTCCGCGGACTTCCGAATCATCAGGACCGGCTGATCGGCGGTGAATCCATGCATTTCCGCCGTGATCGCCTGATCGGCGCCGCGCGGAACGTTGACGTTCCCCGGCGAGACCTCGATGCGGTACGGCACCGCGGCTTCGACGCTTCGCGACAGCACGACGAGCGCCGAGAGCGCGTGACGCAGGTAGGCGGGGCCAATGGTGAAGAGCGCGAGCGTCGCGACGACGACCAGGCCGAAGGCCGCCGCGTACCCGTTCAATCGTTTCCGCTCGACCCGCCGCCCTTCTTCGAGCGCGTGGCACTTTTCAATCGCCGATTCGACCAGCCGCTTGACCAGCGTGGACGTGCGCGCCCGGCCCGCGGCTCGCCTCGACGGCGCTGATGATCTCGGCCTGCAACGACGGTTCGTGCTCCTCGAGATACAGCGCGACCTGCTCATCGCTGACGCGCCGGAGCAGCGGCCGCACGAAGAACAGCCCGATCAACACGAGGATGACGATCGGCAGCAGGATCCGGAACGTCAGGATCGCCCCCGGCGCGAACCGGGATGACTCGAGACCGAGCGCGGCGCCCATGAAGACGACCACCGCGAGCGCAGCCACGAGGACCGCGCCGCGCAGCGCCAGCTTCATCTTCCAGCGCCGCCGAATCTGCCGGATGGTGCCAATCAGATCGGAGTCGGACGGCGAGTCGTCCCGGCCAAACGAGATGCGCATATCGGCCTCATTTCCCTCAACGTGCCACGTGCCACGTGCCAGGTGCTACGTGCTCGTGCTACGTGCTATTTGTAGTCACATCGCCAAACGATTCGATACCAGCGTCTCGGCGGCCAGCAGGAGCGCGCCAGCAAACAACAGATACCACCAGATGCGCTGGGTCGCTTCCCGCGTCGCATCCGTCATCTCCGCAGTGGCGGTGCCCGCCACGCCCGTCGCCGCCCCACCGGTCACCGCGGCAACCACTTCCTTCGGATCCATCGGCGTGAGATCGGACTCCGTCAGATCGACGTTTGCCGCGACCGTCGCGGCGGGATCGCTGGATGCCTGCTGCCCGTGCAATTCGTAGAAGCCCTGTTCGTGGAGCTCGATGACGTCGCCGCCCTCGGGATCCAGCGAAATCCGCTGCCCCGACGGCGCCACGACCGTCCGGACGTCCTGCGGCTGCTGAGCGCCGACGGTGCGGTCCGGATCCAGCACTTCACCGACCGTCAGCCACGGCTCCGGCTCGCGATATCCGGCCAGATGCCGTCCGAGCTGATGAACGAACGGGAGGAAGGCCGGCTTCACGGCGAAGTCGTTCCAGTCCATGTCGAACGATGCCGCCCACAGGAGCACGCGACCGGCGCCGAGGCGCCGCTCCAGGAGCGCCGGTGCGCCATCGTCGAAGCGCGCCAGCACGTTGGCGCCCGACTGGATCGTGACCGCGCGATAGCCGTAGAACCGAGCGGCGGAGAAATCCCCGCTGCGGGGGGCTCGAAACGGCTCGAACACCGGGTGGCCGTACTCGAGGCCGACCAGCCGGGCGGCCTGTCCGCGAGACCGATCGACGACTTCACCGGGAAGGGCAGGAATCACGGCCGCGCGTTCCTGCGGCCAGGTGCCGCGCTGCCCGGTCACGATCAGCAGGCCGCCGCCGCGTTCCACGTACTTGCCCAGCCGTTCGGCCAGCGCAGACGTTGCCTGCACGTCGTTGACGACGACGACCGTGGCCGCTTGAAGATCGTCGTTCGACACCGCGTCGGGATCGCGTGAGCCGGTGTCGAATCTGGGCGCGTCGCCGACCGCGAGCGCCCTGGAGACATACAGACTGGCGTCGCGCCGCGCCGCCCGCTCGACAAAGAGCGTCCGCACCGGACGGCCGGCCGCCACCATGAAATGGAACGCGTTGTCGCGATCCATGGCGTCCTTGGCCAGTCTGACGCTCGCGCGGACTTCCGATCCGCTGAGGGTCACCGGGGCGAACGTGGCGGAGGCCGACGCGTTGGCCTGCACGTCGACCTTCTGCGTCTGAATCCCGCGGCCGTTGATTTCGAGCGTGACGTCGACGCCCGACACCGGCTTGCTGCCGTGATTCGAGACGCCGGCGGTGACGGTGACGCGCTCCTGGTCGGAGAACGTCGAGCGCTCGAGCGCGACCGGCGTCACCGACAGATTCGCCGTCTCGGCGTCGCCGATCACGACCGGCGTCAGGATCGCTCCATCCGGCAGGCGGATGTTGTCCGCCCCGCGCCAGCCGCCGCGCTGAAAGTCGGTGACGAGCACGACCTCGCGGCGCGGAAGCGTCGATTCCGACAGGATGCTGCCCGCGAGCTTGAGCGCCGGACCGTAGTGCGTGGCGCCCGAGGAAAGCTGCGCGGCAGCCAGCGCCGCCTGCAGCCGGCCCTTGTCCGCTGTCGAGCGCAGCGCCACGTCCGTTGCCGATCCGAAGAAGACGAGCGACGCGCGATCGCCGCCGCTGAGCGCGTTCGTCGCGTCACGCGCCGCCGCCAGCGCGCGCGCCCACCGATCGCCATAGCCCATGCTGTAGGACCGATCGACGAGGATCACGACCTCGCGCGCGCCGCCCGCGGCTGCCGCCGACGGATCCGCGCTGCGAAAGAACGGCCGCCCGAACGCGAGCACGATCAGTGCCAGCGCCGCCAGCCGCATCATCAGCAGCATCCAGTGACGAATCCGCCGCCGCCGAATCGACTGATACGGAATCCGCCGCAGGAACATCAGCGACGGGAACTGGACGACGTGCTTGCGTTCGCGCTGAATCAGGTGCAGGAAGACCGGAATGGCGAGTCCGGCAAGGGCGACGAGAAACAGGGGAGCCAGGAACGACATCACCGGACCCTCGCGAGCCGCTCCCGCGAGCTCAGATAGCTGAACAGTGCATGATCGAGCGGCGCCGACGTGTTGATGAGCGTGTAGTCGATGCGGTTGGCGGAGAACCGCTCGGTGAGCGCGCGCACGTGCGCCTGCACCAGGTCACGATACTGCGCCGCCAGCGCCTCCGGAACAATCGGGATCTGCTCGCCGCTCTCGAGATCCTCGAACGCCGACGGGTCGGCGTACTCGAACTCCAGCTCCGCGCGATCGAGCAGGTGGAATACGACGATGTCATGGCCGCGGAAACGCAACGGGCCAATCGCTTCCATGATCGCGTCGGGCTCTTCGTAGAGATCCGACACGAGCACGAGCACGCCACGGCGGCCGAAGTGCTCGGCAACCTTGTTCATCGGCACGCGCAGGGATCCGGGATTGGCGGGATTCAGCCGATCCAGGATATGGAGCGTCACCTCCATGTGCTTGGCCGACGGCGGCACGAACTCGACGATGTCGTTGTCGAACGCCACCAGCCCGACCCGGTCGCGCTGCTTGTGCACCAGATAGGTGAGGCACCCGGCGAGCATCCGGCCGTAGTCGAGCTTGGTCATGCCGTCGCTGCCGAAACCCATCGACTTCGAGACGTCGAGCAGCACCGCGAAATTGGAGTTCGAATCCGCCTCGTACTCCTTGATGTAGAAGCGATCAGTCCGCGCGAACAGGCGCCAGTCGACGCGACGGATGTCGTCCCCGGGCACGTAGCCGCGGTGCTCGGCGAAATCGACGGACGCCCCGAAATACGGCGATCGGTGCATGCCGTTGATGAAGCCGTCGACGACCGAGCGGGACACCAGCTCGAGGTTGCCGATTCGAGCCAGCACTTTCGGGTCGACGAAGCGCGCGCCGGGCACCGACGAGGTCGAGACCGTCATGTCACATTCCGGATCTGGGGATGGCCACCGATTCGAGCAGGCGATCGATCAACGTGTCGCTCGTCACGCCTTCCGACTGCGCGTGGAAGTTGGTCAGCACGCGGTGACGCAGCACCGGATGCGCGAGCGCCCGGATGTCGTCGTAGCTCACGTGGTATTTCCCGCTCGTCAGCGCCCGCGCCTTCGCGCCGAGCACCAGATACTGCGCCGCGCGGACGCTGGCGCCGAACGCGACCCACTTCTTCACGCTGTCCGGGATGGTCGGCGACTTCGGACGGCTGGCGCGCACCAGGCTGAGCGCGTAGCGCATCACCGGTTCCGCCACCGGCACGCGCCGGACGAGCCGCTGGAACGCGATCAGATCGCTGCCGCTGACCGGCCGCTCGTACTCCGGATCCTGCAGCCCCGTCGTCGTGCGCACGACGTCGTATTCCTCGTCTTCCGGCGGATGGTCGATGATGATGTGGAACATGAACCGATCGAGCTGCGCTTCGGGCAGCGGGTAGGTGCCCTCGAGCTCGATCGGGTTCTGCGTCGCGAACACGAAGAACGGCTCGTCGAGCTTGTAGGTCCGCCCCTGGATCGTGACGCGGTGCTCCTGCATCGCTTCGAGCAGCGCCGACTGCGTCTTCGGCGGCGTGCGGTTGATCTCGTCGGCCAGCACGATGTTGGCGAAAATCGGCCCCGGCGCGAACACCATCTGGCGGCGTCCGGTCGCCATCCTCCTGGATGATGTCCGTCCCGGTGATGTCGGACGGCATCAGATCGGGCGTGAACTGAATGCGGTTGAACTTCAGATCGAGGACCTTGGCGAGCGTGTGAATCAGCAGCGTCTTCGCCAGCCCGGGCACGCCGACGATCAGACTGTTGCCGCCGACGAACAACGACAGCAGCACCTGATTGATGGTGTCTCCCTGCCCGACGATGGTCTTGTGCAGCTCGGTGAGTATCTGATCGCGGCCGAACTTCATCTTGTCGGCCAGCGCTACATCATCGGGGGACTCCAAATCGACAACGTCGGTCACAGTCCGGTTCACAGGTCCTCTTTTCTTAATCGCGTGGGGCCCCACCCCCACGCGTTTACGCGCTTTCCGCCTCCGCTAAAGCTACGGCGGACAAGCTGCGCGACGGCCTAGCTGCCGCGGGCCACTAATGCGTCAATCCATAGATGAAGTAGTTCACGCCAAACTTGTACGCCTGGTTCGACAGATCGACCGGCGCATAGCCCGTGTCCGAGAACTCCCAGTACTCGCCGATATCGTTGTCCCGATTGGCGATCGCGATCAGCCGCCGGTTCGGATCGTTCTCCTCGAAGATGCCCCAATAGGTTGGCAACCGGCTGCCGTACGACGGCAGATAGCTGAGATCGTCGATTTCGAAGAACGAATGGAAGATCGGATGAGCGGACGTCAGCTCAACCCAATGGCCCTCCGGCAGCACGCGGCGCATCTGCTCGACGAGGTTGTCCCAGTCGTAGTCGCGGAAGTCGTCGAAGATGATGAATCCGCCCTTGGCCAGGTAGCTGCGCAGTCCCTTCGCCTCCTCGTCGTCGGTCACCCAGCCGCCGGGCTCGGACATGTACGCGATCGGGTGGTTGTGCAAATCCGGATCCGACAGCGAGTACACATTGGAGCCTTCGACTCGTGGCCGCAGCAGCGTGAGCTCGTGGAGGATCTTCATCATGTGCGTGTCGGCGGTCGGATAATCGTGGGCCCATCCGGGTTCTCCACCCCGCCGGCCGAACCCGCCGAAGCTGGTCTGATACCGGATCCGCACGAAATTCACCCGGCCGTCGAACGGCTCATTGCCCGTGGGCTCGACCCAGGGCACACGCCGCCCGCCGAAGAAGTCCTGGTCCATCGCCGCCACGCCGGCGGCGATTCCCACGAGCACGATGAGAGCGATGAGCGCTCGTCGCATGTTGGCTACGGGACCCGTTACTTCTTTCCTTCCGCTTCGCGAATCTGCCGCGTTTTCAGCGCCAGCTCGGTCGCGAGCTTCTCGAGCTCGCTGGCATACTTCGCGCCGTCCATGCTGTCTTTCATCAGCTTCAACGATTCGACGCGGCGCTCGAGCGCGCGTCGTTCCTCGTAGAGCGCGCGGACCGCCGGGTCCGCCGGCAGCGTGTCGGTCGCGGCGGCCGATCCCAACGAGAGCAATGCCGCCACGCGTCCTTCCTTGCCGTCGGCGGTCGGCTTGTCCGTACCCTGCTTGCCGCCGCTGTCGTCGAGCAAGGCATGCTCGGTCAGGATGATGCCTTGACGCTCGTACGCCGTGGCCACTTCGCGCTTTGCGTAATCGAACGCTTCCAGGACGCTGACGCGCCGGTTCTTGTCGGCGTCGGCCTCATCGGCCGTCAACGCATCGACGAAGTAGCCGCCGAAGATCGTGGCAAACGACTCCCGGCCGTTCCTCGTCGCCGTGACGATGGTGCGGCCTGGTCCGGACAGCACCTCGATGAACGGCCCGCTCGCGCTCGCGGTGTTGACGAACACCACGCGTCGGGGCGCCAGCCGCTTCAACAACGGTTCGAACTCGGCGGCGGTCATGTCCGGCCCCGGCAGGTTGAACTTCGCGGTGTTGTTGCTGAACGTGCCGTGCCCGATCAACACCACGAACACCACGTCATCGGCCGCCGACGCCGCCAGCTTGTCGAACGCTTTCGCGATCTCCTCGCGGGTCGACCGTCCCGTCGCACGCTTGGCATCCGCCTCCGGCTTCTCGGTGAGGTACTGCACCTGCTGCCGTGGAATGCCGTAGCGGCCGGCCGCCGCATCGACCAGCGACGCCGCCCACTTGTTGAACAGCTCCGCGTGCTCCGCTTGTCCAGCCAGACCGACGATCACCGCCAGGTGCGTGCTCTGCCCTGCAACCGCCCCCGGCGCCGCCAGCATCCCCACCGCAATGGCGACCGCACACCAAATCGAACGAGTCACGTTAGCGCTGAACTCCTGAACTCTTGAACCCGAACCCTGAACCTTGAACCCTGAACCCCTCAATTACGCGAGCCCGACCGCGCGGCGATATCCCCACTCCGCGCACATCAGCAGCACGATGAGCCCGAGCACGATCGGCATGTGCCAGAGGTCGCGTTCTTCGACCGTGGTCACGCCGCGCCCCGAGTACCGGACATCCTCGGGCATGGCCGCGACACCTGCCGCCGGATAGTAGCGGCCGCCAGTGTCCTCGGCGATGCGGCGCAGGCGGGCGGCGTTCATGCCCGCGTCGAAGTATTCGCTTTCGCCGGGCGCGGCGCGCAGCTGCGTGACGCCGACGCCGAGCGACTTGTCGGCTCGCGTGGCGTCGACCTTGGCGCTATAGAGGCCTTCGTCAGGCGCAACGAACGTGCCGCGATACTGGCCGTTTCGTTCGCCGGTCCACTGCAGCGGAACCTCCAGCGGGCCCTTCGGGCCTTCCACGTGCGCGATGACCCGCGCGTCGTTGATCTCGACGAACGTCGGGTCGACCACGTCGGCGGTAACGGTGACCGTCTCCCCCGCTTCCACGCGGTCGGCGCTCGTATGCGCTTCGACGTGATCGGGGACTCCGTCCACGAGCCACCGCAACAGCTGCCGCCAGTAGTTCTCGTGGGTCAGATCCTCGACCGGGATGTCCGCGTGCATCTGCCACACCCACGAGTTCTGGACCGGAAACGCAATCGCCTTACCGCGGCCATAGCGCTGATAGGCCAGCACGATCTGTTCGCGCTTGCGCTCGTCAGTGCCGCTCAAGAGAATCGTGGCGCCCGGCTTCACGCTGCGCAGCGGATTCACGCTGGTGATGACGGGAAGCTTCTGCCAGATGCCCGCGGAGGCCTCCTCGGTCGGCCCGAGCTGCGTCACGGCGTGGGCCGCACCGGCGCGCGTGGGATGGACCTTGAGCCGCGCCACCTGACCGGCATCGAGCGACTTCGCCGCGCGCTCGATCACGACCGGCAGGGCATCGGCCACGGGCGTCCCGCCATAGCTGCCTTCGGCGAACGCGCGAGGGCCGCCGAGCATCAGGAGCCCGCCGCCGCGGCGCTCGACGAATTCCGCAATCATCCGGAGCTGATCGCCGGTGAACGCGCCCGCCTCGATGCTGCCGAGAATCAGTCCGCGGTACGCGAACAGCTCCTCGCGGGTCTTCGGAAAGGCCGCCGCGAGCTCGTCGGCGTTGTCCAGGCCCTGCCGGTAGTACTTGTTGTCTGCCGTCCGCTGCAGACCCACGACCTCGATGTTCCCGTCCTCGGCAATGCTGGGCGCCTTGTCGACCGCGCGGCGGATGAACTTGTATTCGAAGCGCGGCTCTCCTTCGAAATACAGAATCTTCTCTTTGCGATCGCGGACGTTGATCAACGTCTCGCGCGCGTTGTTCTGGGTGACCATTTCGCCCGGTCTGGGGGCCACCTTGAATCGAAACATCCGGGCGCCCGGCTCGGACACCGTGAACCGCACGCGCGCGGTCGCCGGCTCACCCGCCGCCGGCAGGCGCACTTCCTGGGATCCGACGATGCGCCCTTCGTCCTCTACGTCGAGCATCACCGTCTCGCCCGGGTAGCCGCTGTGCGTGATCACCGCATCGACCAGGATCGTCGTGCCTTTCAGCGCCGTCCGCGGAACCGAGATGCGGCCGATCTGGATGTCCTTGCTCAGATGCTCCTCGCCGACGCCGACCGTGAAGACCGGCACATCCGCAGCCTTGAGCGCGAGCAGGGCGTCCGACAGCGACGCGTCGGTCGTATCCGCCCCATCCGTCACCATCACGAGCCCGGCGAGCGGCAGACCCGCCAGCTCCTGCCGCGCACCATCGAGCGCCGACCCGAGCTTGGTCTGGGACCCCGCGAACGAGAGCTCGTCAGGCGAGCCGAGGCGCCGCGACGCGGACGAGAAGCGGAACGTCCGGACGATGAATTTCTCCGACAGCGCTTTCATCACCGGCGAGTCGGCCGAGAACTGCTCGCGCACGAACGAGCCGCGCGGCTTGCCGTTCGTATCCGCAATCTGCATGCTGCGTGAATCGTCCACGAGCACGCCGAGGAAGTTCTGCTGCGACACGGCGGCGCGGACCACCAGGACGGGCCGGAACAGGCAGAACAGCATCAGGCCCAGGGTCGCGACCCGCAGTGTCATCAGGACCACGCGGTGACGGGTGCCAGGGCGGCCGCGTGCCGCCCGATACGTCAGAATGGTCACGGCAATCGCCGCAAGGACGAGCACCGCCGCGACGTAGGATCCTGTCGACGGGACGAGCCGCAGCTCTCCCTGCTGAAAGATGACAGGACGATATTTGAAGAGCAGCTGGAATAAAGAATCGAGCACGCGGTGTCCCCGTGACGGGGGATCTGGCAACCCCCCGCGTTATTGACGACGGCTCCTAGACTCTTAGACGCCCCAGGTGGCCGATTGTATAACCGGCGTCCGAGGGGCTCCCAAACTATTGTTGGTTCCCAAAGTATTGCTAATAAAGACGACGCAGCCTTTCGTTCAGCTTCAGCACCTCCCACGATCGTGGGACTAGTGGAGGGCCGGAATCACGGAATCTCCGGTGAAAAAACGATGACAGCGAGCGCCCTCCGTCTTTCCGCCATATTTGTCATGGTTCTGGCCGGCTCGACGGGGGCGCAACGCGATGCGCCCAGGCCGTCGGACGGGTCGGCGGTCATTCGCGGGCGTGTCGTCGCGGGCGACACGCTCGCGCCGCTGCGCGATGTGACGCTGAGTCTTCACCACGCCGACAAAGTGCCTACCATCCGGACCGGCGTGCAGGTCGTGGACCAGTCGACCTTCCTGCCCGGCCTGACCGTTCGCCCCGACGCCAACGGCCAGTTCGAGCTCGTCGGGGTACCACCCGGACGGTATCGTCTCGGGGCTACCCCTGGTCCGCGGCTCGGCCAGGTATCTGGCGGTCCGCTATCCGGATCCGGCCGCGGAAGAATCCCAACCGCTCACCGTCGCCGCCGGTCAAGTGCTGGAGCGGATTGTCGTCACGCTTCCAAGGGCCGCCGTGATCTCCGGGCGCGTGGTCGACGAGAGCGGCAACCCGCTGGCACACGTCAGCGTCAGCGCGCAGGAGATGCTGGCCGGAGAACGGCGCCGCATGGCGCCATCACCGGGTAGTTCATCACGGACGGATGACACGGGCAGTTTCAGAATCTTCGGTCTCCGTCCCGGTGAGTACGTGCTGTCCGCGATTTCGCTGCCTCTGGGGATGGTCCCCGTCGGGACGGGATCGATACCCTGTAGCCCGCCGCCAACCTATTACCCTGGGACGGGCTCGCTGGCCGAGGCGGCGCGTATTCGTCTCGCGTCCGGCGATGAGCATGGGCCCGTCAGCTTCGTCTTCACATCAGGTTCGTCTGTCAACCGTCCGCGGCATCGTGATCGATGCCAATGGTCAACCAGCCTCGACCGTCAGCGTGAACATCCGAACCACCGAAACAACGGGTACGGGCTCGATGACGATCGGCGGGAGAACCACCAGCTCGGATGGCACCTTCGAAGTGCCGCGCGTCCCATCTGGTCAATTCATCCTCAGCGTCAGTCACTACGGTCCTGCCGGCGCACAGTTCGGATCGATTCCGCTGACGGTGACCGACGACGTCGAAGGGATCCTCATTCGTCTGCAGCCGGGGATTACGCTCAACGGGCAGGTCGTTTTCGATGGTGAAGCTCCGGTTCCTCTCCCGACGATGTATGTCGGGGCGATGCCGAGCCGCGCCGGAGGCGCCAACTCGTCCAGGGTCATGCCTGCCGCCGATCTGTCGTTCAAGCTGGAGAATCTGTTCGGCCCCATGTTCATCCGCACCGACGGGCCTCCGGGCTGGCACCTGAAGGCGGTGCTGCTCGGCGGCAGGGACGTGGCGGATCAGCCAATGGAGTTCGTCTCCGGCGGCCCGCCGCTCCAGGTAGTGGTGTCGAAGCGCATGGCGAGCCTGTCGGGCGTCGTCAGCACCGCCGCCGGCGTGCCGGCGGAATCGATGGTCGTGCTGCTCAATCAGGATCCGGCAACGTGGCAGGACGGCGTGGCGACAACGAGGACGGTCATGACGGGCTCTGACGGCAAGTACCGGCTCGAAGGGCTTCGCCCGGGACGCTTCCTCGCGGTCGCCACGCTCAGAGATGACGCGCTCGATCATGGGCACGTCAGGGGCCTACTTCGAGATGCTCGCGAAACATGGGACGCCGGTCACGATTGACGATGGCGAATCGAAGACGCTCGATCTGAAGCGGGTCGCGGTGCAGTAGCGGGAGTATGGGACTCGCAACGGGTATGAGACTCGCAGCGCGCTCGATTCGACAGCGGATGTTTACAAGAGGACGGGAGGACGGGAGCGGGAATGGCGGTGGCGCGGGCAGCTGCCACGCTCGTGCTGATCCTGACCGGCACGGCCGGCGCGCAGCGCGATGCGTCCAAACCTTCGACTGGATCGGCAATCGTCCGTGGGACGGTGGTTGCTGCCGATAGCGGCGCGTCATGTCCGACGGAATCGTGAGCCTGAGGATGGGCGGCGTCAGGACCGGCCCCGTCAGCCCGGGGAAAACCGTCGATCGACCGAAGTGAGGACACCACGGTCGGACTGACTGCTGGCGGCCGGTTCGAGTTCCTCGGCGTGGCTCCCGGACGCTATCAGTTGACCGTGGACCCGGGGCAAACAGCCGCACGATATCTGCCCGCCCGATATCCAGATCCTGACGCTGAAGCGACGACGCCGTTGATCGTGGCCGCGAACCAGATCATCGATCAGGTCGTCATCGCTCTTCCACGCGCGGCGGCCATCAGCGGGCGCGTCGTCAATCACGGCGGTAAGCCGATCGCGATGGCGATCGTGATGGCGCAGGAAGCCATGCCGGGAGATCGCCTCAGGCCGGCGCAGGGGTTTTCGTCGGCTCTGGGAGATCGCACGGATGATACCGGCAGCTTTCGTATCTTCGGCTTGCGGCCAGGCGCGTACGTCGTGACGGCGCAACCGATGCGTGAGACCTTCATTTCGCTCGATGGCGCGACGGGCATCATCAGTGGTGGCGTGCTCCCGCCAACCTATTTCCCCGGCACGGTGTCACCCTCTGACGCGACGCGGATTCGCGTCCGATCCGGCGACGAACACGGACCGATTGAAATCATCGTGAGCCCGACCCGGTTCCTCACCGTCCGCGGTGTCCTGTTGGACCCTGACGGCCAGCCGGCTGCAAACGTCAACGTTTCCCTCCAGCGGCAGACCTCGGGTCTCGTCGGCGTGACGGTCACAAGGCAACAGCTCCAGAGCGGATGGCACGTTCGAGATTCGTGACGTCGCTCCTGGCGAACAGGCGATCGCTGTGAACAGGTACGGCCCGCCAGGCGCGCAATATGCCTGGGTGCCGCTGAGGGTCTACGACGACATCGAGGGCCTCACAATCCGTTTGCAGCCCGGCGTGACGATCAAGGGCCAGGTGGTGTTCGAGGGAACGCGCCGAGCCCCCTGCCGACGATGTACGTCCGGTCGGTGTCGGGACGATACGCGCAGAAGCGGCGCCCCCTCAGGTGTGATGCCGGCGCCCGATTTGTCCTTCGCCCTGGAGCATCAATTCGGCCCAACCCTCATCCGCGCGAACCGCCCCCGGGATGGCATTTGAAATCGGTCCTCCATGGAGGGACGTGATGTGACCGATGTGCCGACCGAGTTCGGTGAGGGCGCCGATCGAGTTCAGGTCGTCCTCACACAGCGTGCCGCGTCGCTCACCGGTGTCGTCACGACGGCCGCCGGCGGCGCGATTCAGGGATCGGTCGTCGTGCTCAGCGACGACCCGGCGCTCTGGCACGAACGTGCGAGTTCAACGGCGATCGTGCCCACAGCCGCAGACGGGAAATATCGGGTGGAAGGCTTACGTGCCGGCCGCTACCTCATCGTCGCGATACCCAAGGAGGAGCCGCCCGCGCCCAGCCTGACGCCGAGCCTACTTCGAGCAGCTCGCGAAACATGCCACGGCGTTGACGTTCGGCGAAGGCGAATCGAAGACCCTCGATCTGAAACGGGTCGCGGTGCAATGAGGCTGAGGGTCTTTTTCCCACCCTGCCAGCCCTGCTTCTCTTTCAAGTGAACCAAATCCGCTGCGGCGCCGTTAGCTGAGTGTCTTGCGATGCGACGGATGAATGAAGCCGCCGGCCAATTCCCTGGAATCCTCGTGAGCCTGGATCGCACGCTCGAGCAGGAGTTCGAGCACCAGGTTCGTGCCTCAGCGGATCTGGCCGTGCGGGTTGCCTTCAGCGTCCTGCGACGGCGCGAGGACGCGGAAGAGGCGGCGCAGGAAGCCTTCGCCAAGGCCTACGCCAACTTCGGGGCGCTTCGCCATCCCGATCAGTTTCGCGCGTGGATCGTCCGGGTAACCTGGCGGGTCGCAATCGACCGATGGCGATCGGATCGCCGGCGGCAGGCAAGAGAAACAGCGGCGGACGACACGGCGCGCGCATCGAACCCCGAGCAGCTGGCCGTGGAGTCGGATCGCGCGTCGCGGCTCTGGAAGGCGATCGACGCGCTTCCCGAGAAGCTCCGCATGGTGATTGTCCTGTCGGCGGTCGAAGGCCACGACGTTCGGGAAGTGGCCGGGCTCCTCCGCGTCCCGGAGGGCACGGTGAAGTCGAGGCTGTTCCAGGCCAGGAGACAGCTGGCACAGAGGCTGAGATGTCTTGCGAACGATTCAGCGACGCGATAATCGACCACGCGTGCGGTGCTCCGATCGAGCCTCACGCCGAGGCGCACCTGCGCGATTGCCAGATCTGCCGCCAGACGTTCGACGAGCATCGCCGGCTGCTGGACGATGCCGACACCGTCCTCCGATCCGAGCTCGCGGTGGCCGCCTCGCCGGACTTCGCCGCTCGCGTGTCGGCACAGACCCGCGAGCCCGGCGCATCGGCACAGCGGTGGACCCTGCCCGCACCGTGGTGGGTTGGCGCGGCGGCTGCGGCCGCGATCGCAATCGGTGTCTACGTCAGCGCGCCTGTCGAGGGGCCACCTCCCATGACGTCGAGCCGAGTTGCCGCGCCATCCGTCCACCTGCCCGTCGAGATCGCGACTCACGAAGCGACGCCGTCGGCAGTTGACGCGCCGGTGCCGCAGACGCCGTCGACGAGACCGCAGCGTGAGCCGACCACCAGGACGGTGACGCGTGGCGAGCGCTCGCTCGCGACCAGGTTGCCGCCCGTGATCGTGCCGCCGAATCAGCGGCAGGCCATTGCGCGTTTGAAAGAGCTCCTGCGAAGCGGCGCCCTCGACGAGGTCGGGGTGCCACCGCCAGCCCAATCGGCGGACCTGTTCGTCGAACCGCTCAGCATTCCGGAAATCACGGTACGTGATCTGCCCTCCGTGGGTGAACCGGGTTCACCTGGGTCCGGTGGCACTGACTGAAGGAGAAGCTTATGAGAGAGCGACTGATGGCAGCGGCGCTGATCGCTGCGTTGAGTGCCACCCCGAGCGTGGCGCAGGACAAGCCGGCTGGACCCGCGGCTCAGGAAAAAGCCCCGGCTCCGGCGATGCAGCCCTCGGGCGGCCAGGTTCCGCTGAGAGTGACCGTCGTGATCTCGCGACTTCAGGGGGACAAGAAGATCGCGAGCCTGCCCTATTCGTTCGGCACGCTCGCCGGCGAGCGTACCAACCTGAGGATGGGATCCGACGTGCCGATCATCTCGAGGGCGCCGACCCTTGAAGATCGGCGACGCCGCCTCACCGCCCGAGTGTCAGCTACCGCCCTGTCGGCACCAACATCGACTGTGTCGCCACCCAGGGATCAGCCGGAACCTACCGGCTGAGTCTGGTGATAGAGGACTCGTCCGTCCACCTCGATCCCGCACAGAAACCGGGGAACATTGCGGGACTGGTCAGCGACTATCCATCGTTCCGAACGTTCAGAACGAACTTCACCACGCTGCTCCGCGACGGCCAGACGACACAGCACACGTCAGCCACCGATCCGGTGAGTGGCGAAGTCATGCGGATCGATGTGTCGCTCAGCGTGGTGAAGTGACCGGCCGGTCGCGATCGGAAACGGTCCGATCGAACAGGGGATTGGCCGGATGCCGTGGGCCGAGTTTCCTTGTGCAATGTATTCCGCGCTCCGCGGCGCTGTTCCCCGCCGCGCGCGCGTCGTTCACCGCTCGCCGCTTGCTCTGCGCGTCGGGGTCAGATCACAATGAATCGACTCGATGGCCTCGAAGCCAGGCTTTTTCGACTACGTCACGGCGGCGTTCAACGCGCGGCCGCTCGGGATGTTCGTCGCCCCCAACTGGATCGGGCTGGCCGCTTTCGGGCTGCTCGGCGTCGCCAATCCGGGATTCTGGGTCCTCGGCGCAGGACTCGAGCTCGGCTATCTGATGACGCTCGCCACCAACAAGCGTTTTCAGAACACGGTCGCCGCGCGTCCGCTGTCCGCGTCCCGGGCGGAATGGAACCAGCGGATTCAGCGCGTGCTCAGCAAGCTCGATCCGGCTGACCGGAAGACCTACGACGCCTTCGCCGAGCGGTGCCGCTCCATCATCGACCTCCAGCTGCAGGGCGCCACGGAGCCACCGCAGGGCATCGAGGCGCAGGCCGACGGCCTCGGACGCCTGTCCTGGATGTTCCTCCGGCTGTTGCTGGCGAGACGGACGATCGCCGACGTGCTCGGAGGCACCCACAACGATGCCGAGGTTCAGCGCAAGATCGCGTCGCTCGAGCGCCAGCAGAGGCAGGCGGAGCTGAGCGAGGAGCTGGCGCGGAGCATCAACGGGCAGCTCGAGATTCTGCGGCAGCGGCAGAACCAGCGAACGGATGGAGATCGCAAGCTGGCGTACATCGAGGCCGAGCTCGAACGCATCGAACAGCAGGTCGAGCTCATTCGCGAGCAGGCCGCCCTCTCCACCGATCCCGAGCTGCTCTCGCAGCGCATCGACGAGATCACGGCGACGCTCGGAGGCACCGGCCAGTGGATTCGTGATCAGCAGAAGGTCTTTGGCGCGATGGAGGACCTGCTGACCGACCCGCCACCGCTCGCGCCCGACGCGCGCGCACGAGAGAGTCAATGACAACAGCGCTGCCACGATGGGCAGCGGAGATGCGCGATCTGTTCAGGTCCGGCTCCGCGGCCCAGTTCATCCTTCACGGAAGTGTCTTCGACGTCGTGCCGTCGGCCGGCAAGCTGCTGTCGGTCCCGATCTTCCTCGAGCAGGTGATGTTCGCGACCTATGACGTCGTGCTGCGCTACGACCGCAGCCGCGGCGTCCGCGCCACGCGCGGCAGCGACGACTGGGGCGAGTGGCTGCAGAGCGCGCTCGGGCGCGAATCGAACTCGATGACGCTGATGCGTGAGCCGGGCGCGGCGCTCGAGCTAATCGATCGCTATCTGCTGCGCACGCTGAACCTCCAGGCCCTGCCCGGGACTCCGGCGAGTACACCGAAGCGCATTGCCGTCATCGTCGAGTTCGCGGAGTTCGTCGTACCTCGCGGGGATGCGGCGCATCTCGGCGGCCCGTTCGCCGCCAACACCGTCAAGGTCCTGGGATGGGCCAACGATCCGGCGATCGTCCAGTCCAATATTGTGACCGTCCTGATCAGCGAGGGGCTTCACGATCTGAGCAATCTCGTGGTCGACAACCCGCACGTGGCGGCGCTGCATATTCCCTTGCCCGACGAGGCGGAGATGGGCGCCTACGTAAAGACGCTCGTCGCCACGCAGTTTCCCGATATCGAAGCCCGGAGCGACGTGTCGCTCGACGTCCTCGCCTCCCGGCTCACGGGACTGAGCCGCGTCGGCGCCCGGACCGCGATCGCCCTGGCGCTCGGAACCGACCGCCGCATCACGAGCGACTGGCTCGGACAGATCAAGAAGGACCTGATCGAGCGCGAGGCGCAGGGGCTCCTCGATTTCATCGAATCAACGTTCACGCTGGACAACGTCGCCGGACACGACGCGGTCAAGGCGTGGCTGCGCGAAGACGCGACCCTGCTCAAGAAAGGCGCGCTCCGCGCGCTGCCGATGGGATACCTCATTGCCGGGCGGATCGGCACCGGCAAGACATTTCTGGTGCAGTGCTGGGCCGGCGAGCTCGGCATCCCGTGCGTGGTGTTCAAGAACTTCCGCGACCGGTGGGTCGGCGCGACCGAATCGAACCTCGAGAAGATCTTCGCGATCCTCCGCGCCCTCGGTCAGGTCGTGGTGTTCGTCGACGAAGCGGATCAGGCCTCCGGGAAGCGTGAAGGCGGAGACGGCGACAGCGGACTGTCCGGGCGGGTCTACTCGATGCTCGCGAAGGAAATGTCGGACACCCGCAATCGCGGCCGCATTGTCTGGGTGTTCGCCACCTCACGGCCCGATCTCGTCGAAGTCGACCTGAAACGGCAGGGCCGTCTCGACGTGCACATCCCACTTTTCCCGCCCGAAACGCCAGCTGAACGGGAAGCGCTGCTCTTCGCCATCGCGAAAAAACTCAAGTTTCCCCTGACGGCCGACGATCTACCGCCGTTCACCGAGGACGTGACGCTCGGGGGGAACGAGCTGGAAGGGGTGCTCGTCAGAGCCCTGAGAGTGCACGAATTGAGCCCTGAACCGCGAAAACCGCTGCGCGACGTGCTCACGGAGGTCATCAAGGAAGTGCGCCCCAACCCCCACACCCGCAAGCTCGAATACATGGATCTCGTCGCGGTGAAGGAATGCACGGATGTGCGCTTCCTGCCGGCGAAATACCGGGATCTCTCGCCCGAGGAGCTCGAGACGCGCATCGACGCGCTCAGACGGTTCGTTTAGGCCTCGCTGCGGAGCGCGCGAACCGCGCCCGATAAACGGGGATAAGATTGTCACCCAAAAAACAGGAGGCGCTAGAGCATGTTTGCGCGCATCGGACGGCTGTTCCGAGGCTTTCTCGGATTGTTCATCAGCGGCATCGAAGAGGCGAATCCGGAAGCGCTCATGGAAGCGGCCCGCCAGGAGTTCCGCGGAAGGATGACGCAGTACAACCTGGCGCTCGCCAAGATGGCCGGCGTGGCTGAACGGCTGAAGAGCCAGGTCAACGGCAAGGCCTCGCGCGCGCAGGATCTCGAACGGCGAATCCTCGCCAACCATCGCGCCGGCAACATGGATCTCGCCGGCACGCTTGCCCGCGAGCTGCAGGAGCTGAAGGCCGATCTCCAGACCGACTCGCAGGAGCTGACGGAGACCGAAGAGGCCTACGACGCGAATCTGCGGCAGGCCAAGCTGGCGCAGCGCGAGTTCGAGGACAAGGTCCGCAAGCTCGACAAGCAGCTCTCGCAAGTGAAGATCAAGGAAGCGCAGGCCGAGGCCGCCTCCGCGCTGTCGAGCGTCGCGTTCAAGGTCGGCGACCTGGGCGACACCATGAAGCGGGTGGACGAAGTGCTGCAGAAGCGGTACGAAGTCTCCGCCGGCAAGGCACGGCTCGCCAAGGACATGGTCGACATGGAGACCGTGCAGGAAAAGGAGAACGAGCGCAAGGCGCTCGAACAGGTGGCGCTCGCCGAGTTCCTGGCGAGCCAGGGCATCCAGTCGACGCCCGCCTCTGGCGAAACGCCGCCGGTGGCGTCGAAAGAAATCGGACCTGAACGATGACCGATCAACCGCGATTCACCGCGCTCGGCAAGCTCGTCTCGTTGGTGCTCGTCGCCGGGCTGATCACGCTCGGCGTCTACATGATTCGCGGCCGGAGCGGCAGCCCGGCACCGGCGTCGGAAACCGCCGGGGGTGGCGATGCCGAGCCCGAGGTCCAGGAAGCGAAGGTCGAAGTCCCGAAGCTCTCGCCGCCCGCGGCGTTTCAGTACAGGGACAACACGGTGCCGATCGAGATCAGCGAGTACGCCGGCTATGCCGGCTTGATCGCGGCCAACGGCGGCTTCGAGCCGACCGAGAACTCGTTGTTCTTCAAGAACCACGGCTTCAAGGTCCGGCTGACGGTCAGCGAAGACGAGACGTGGTCCGACCTGAACGAAGGCAAGATCGCCGCCTCGGCGACCACGGTGGACGTGCTGGCGGCCTACGGCCGTCAGCTCCATGCCGTCGTCCCGGCGCAGATCGGGTTCTCGCGCGGCGCCGACGGCATCGTCGTGCGCAGCGACATCAAGCGGATCAATCAGCTGAAGGGAAAGACCATCGCGTCGGCGCAGTTCACCGAGGTCGATTTCTTCATCCGCTACCTGGCGCAGGAGGCCGGGCTGCAAATCAATCCGCTCGGCAGCCTCGACGCGAGCCCCCACCCCGAGCGCTTGAACGTCGTCTACACCGAGGAAGGGTTCGGCGCCGGCGACCTGTTCCTCAGCGACATCAAGTCTGGGAAGAACCGGCTGGCGGGCTGCGTCACGTGGGAGCCGAAGGTGTCGGAGGTGGTGAGCGGGAGCGGCGGCAAGGCGCACGTGCTCACGACCAACCGGAACCTGCTGATCGTCGCCGACATCCTCATCGTGCATCGCGGGTTCGCGCAGGAACACCCGAAGGTCGTGCTCGGGCTGGTGCAATCGCTGCTCGAGGGCAATCGCATGGTGCGCGATCGGCCGGATCAGTACGTCGACACGATCGGCCGCGCCTTCAAGTGGGACCGCGACAAGACGAAGCGCGAGCTCGCGAACGTGCATCTGTCGAACCTGCCGGAGAACGTCGCGTTCTTCTCCGGCGCCATCGACGCGGCGGGCAGCTTCAACGGCATCTATCAATCCGCCGTGCTCGCCTATGGCGCGGACATCATCAAGGATCCGCCGGACGCGAGCCGGTTCGCGGAGCTGTCCGCGCTCCAGGCGATCGAGAAGCTCGGGCTGTTCAAGGAGCAGACGGTGGCGATCGCGCCCATCCGGAGCGCCGGCGGCGCCTCGGTGGAAACGGATCCGCTGTTGAGCAAGGACATCCGGTTCCTCTTCGAGCCGAACTCCGCCGCGCTGGATCAGGCGAACCAGGAGAACCTCCGGAACCTGGAAGCCATCAAGCGGCTCCTGCAGGTCAGCCCGGGCTCCACGCTCCTCCTTCGCGGACACGTGGACAACGCCCGCGTCGACGACTTCAGGAAGATGGGCGGCGATGCGCTGGTGAAGAGCCAGGCGTTGAAGGCGATCGAACTGAGCAAGAATCGCGCTGGCGAAATCAGGAAGCTGCTGATCGAGCGTCACAACATCGACGCCAAGCGGATCGAGATCGTCGGACGTGGATGGGAAGAGCCCGCGGGTCCCAATTCGGATCTGAACCGCCGGGTGGAAGTTCAGTGGTTCACGCTGGAGTGACGTATTCCGAGAGGCCGCGCGCAGCTGCGCGAGCACAGTGAGGTGACAGCTCGATGCCAAACTTCTACTCGATCCTGAACCGCAAGTACGGCCGGCCGAGCGGCATCACCCGCCGGGAGATGCTGCAGCGTTCGTTCGCCGCCGGCGCGGCGCTGCTCATTTCAGAGCGCTTCGGCACGCCACTGACCGCAGGTGCGGGGCGCGTGGTCGTCGTGGGCGCCGGATTCAGCGGCCTGGCCGCGGCGTACGAGCTGTCGAAGGCGGGCTACGAAGTGACCGTGGTGGAAGCGCGCAACCGCGTGGGCGGCCGCGTCATCAGCTTCTCGGACCTCGTGCCCGGCAAAAACGTCGAGGGCGGAGGGGAGCTGGTCGGATCCAATCATCCCGCGTGGATCGCCTACGCGAAGCAGTTCAAGCTGGATTTTCTCGACGTCGGCGAAGAAGACCTCGAGTTCCCGATCATCCTTGGCGGCAAGCGGGTGACCCCCGAGCAGTCCGAGCAGCTGTGGGAAGAGATGGAAAAGGTCTTCAACACCATCGTTACCGACGCGGCCAAGGTCGACGCCGACGAGCCATGGAAGTCGGCGAACGCCGAGGCCCTCGACAAGCGAACCCTCGCTGACTGGATCGAGAAATCGAGCGCATCACCGCTGGGCAAATCCGCGCTGCGGACGATGATGACGGCGGACAACGGGGTCGTGACGGAGTGGCAGAGCTATCTGGCCAATCTCGCGATGGTGAAGGGCGGCGGGCTCGACAAGGTACTGGACCGAATCGGAAGTCTATCGCTGCCGCGGAGGCAATCAGCAGCTCGCGACCCGGTTCGTGACCGCGATCGGGAGCACGCGCGTGATCACGCGGATGCCCGTCCGGATGATCTCGGTGGGCGACAAGCTCGCACGGGTCACGCTCGGCGATGGCAAGGTGCTCGAGGCGGAGCACGTGCTGCTGACCGCGCCGCCGAGCGTCTGGAACAAGATCGCGATTGATCCGGTGCTCCCGCCGTCGCTCGGGCCGCAGATGGGGACCAACGTCAAGTACCTGATGTCACTGAAATCGCCGGTGTGGCGGCGCGCCGGGCTCGCTCCGGAAATGTTGACCGACGGTCCGGTGTCGATGACGTGGCACAGCACCGACGCTCAGAAAGGACCGGGCGAGGCAGTCGTGGCCTTTTCCGGCGGCCCCGCGGCCGACATCTGCCGGGAATGGACGGCGGCGCAGCGCGACAAGAACTACCTTGCGGAATTGGGCAAAGCCTACCGCGGCATCAGCGCCAGTTTCATCCGTGCGCGATTCATGGACTGGCCCTCGGATCCGTGGGCCAAGGCGTCGTACTCGTTCCCCGCGCCGGGCCAGGTCACGACGCAGGGCCCCACGCTGCGTCAGGGAATCGGCCGACTCCACTTCGCCGGGGAGTACACGAGCTACGCGTTCATGGGGTACATGGAAGGCGCGCTGAACTCGGGCGCCGCGGCCGCCCGGCGTATCGCGGTACACGATGGCGTGATCAAGTCCCAGGCCGCGTGATCGCAGGAAGCCAACCCAGTGCACCGAGGTCGTCATCGACGGAGCATCTGCATGCCCAGGAACACGAAGGCGCTGCTCGTGTTCCTGCTGCTGCTCTTTGTGATCGGCCGGTGCCGCGATCGGTCGCCGTCCAGCTCGGTCGGACGAACGGCCGACGCGCCACGCGAAGACAGCCAGATCGAAGCGGCGCTCGCGCCCGACGTGCGCGCCGAGGCACGCGAGGGTCTCGCCGCCGCGATCGTGATCGATGTGTCGGGGAGCATGGACGAACGGGTCACCGGTGAGGATGGCCGCCGCGCGCGGAAGATCGACGTCGCACGCCGGGCGGCGAGCGATCTCGTCGAGCAGTTCGCCCGTTACGCCGACGAACACAAGGAGGAGCCGGTCATGCTCGGCGTCTTCGAGTTCAGCCGGCGCGACAACCAGCCGGATTGCCGCCCGATCATTCCGATGGGGCCGCCGGATCGCGCGCACGCCGGCGAGGCGCTGGCGCGTCTCGATCCAGACGGCGGCACCCCAATCGGACAGGCGATGATCACCGCAAAAAAAGCGCTCGACGCCACCGGCCTGACGCGCCGCCATCTCCTCATCGTCTCCGACGGCGAGAACACGAACGGCTTCAAACCGGAAGAGGTCGCTGCCGCCATCGCCCGCCGCCCCGACGGTGAGCGGCCGTCAATCTACTTCGTCGCCTTCGACATCGAGGCCCGCCGCTTCAATCGCCTGCGGGACGCCGGCAGCCTCGTCCTCTCGGCGGCCAGCGCCCGCGAGCTGAACAACACGCTCGACATGCTGCTGAAGGGAAAGATCCTGCTCGAGAAGTGATCCGGTCAATAGAGCAGCGGCCGCATCTCCTGAATGGACGTCGCAATGCCAACGTTCAGCCAGCGCATCGCGATCGTGCCATGGGGCACGTAGGCCGGATCGACATTCTCTTCCGCGACTTCGACCAGAACCCAGCCATCCGGCCTGGTGTCCTTGACGATGTAGGTCTGAGGCGGTCCGCCGCCGGGCCAGGTGAAGGCGTAGCGTTTACCTTTTTGAATGAAAGGGGGCGTGGCGAGCGAAATCGTCGCGCCGGGGGCAAGGATCACCGTCTCGGCCGCTGCCGCGCCGGCCCTCGGCGCCAGCGGACCTGAACCGGCCAGACACAGGGCCACGACCGTCAAAACACCGAGGACTCGACAAGGCGCCATGGAGCTTCTCCCGGCGCTGGCTCGTCGATCCTAGCAAAACCGCAGCAGAAACGGTCGAATTGATCGACGCCGGACTCGTGTATTCGCCGCAATTTCGCCGAACACGCCACGCCGGGCGCTCGTCTAAAATCACGCCAGCCAGCCCCTCCCCCGGAGGCCTCGTGGATTTTGATCGCCGCTTCACCTTCCCCCTGGCATTGGCCTGCGTGTGTCTCATCTGGAGCGGCGCCGTGTCCGCGCAGGAGGCACCCGCCAAGCCCGAGCCCGTCATCACGAACGAGCTCGACGCGTTCATGGCCAAGGTCCTCGCCCGGCGCGAAATCAACCGCAAGACGCTCGAGCAATACATCCTCGACGAAAGCGAATCGTTCGAGATCCTCGGACCCGGGCGAATGCCGCTTCATCGGTCGAAGCGTGATTACACGTGGTACGTCCGCGACGGCATGCACGTCCGCAGCCCCGTCCGCTTCAACGGCGTCGGCGTCGGCGAGGAGGCTCGCGATCGATACGAGGAGCGGTGGATCCGCCACGAGCGCGCGCGGCAGGAGCGCAAGGCGAAGAACGAGAAAGAGAAGGGGGAAATCGCGATCGGCACCGACGGCGTGCACATCAGCGGGACGATGGTGTCGACCGAGCCCCGTTTCGTGTCGGAAGCCTACTTCATGGAGTTCAAGTTCGAAGCCGGCAATTACTACCTCGCGGGCCGCGAGCAGCTCGAAGGTCAGGAGGTCCTGAAGGTCGAGTACTACCCGACGAAGATGTTCGGCGACCATGGAGACCATGGCGACAACGAGGACGAGCGCAAGGAACGGGACAAAGAGAGAGGACGCGAGCAGCGCCGCGACCGGGACGAGAAACGGTCCAGCGGCGAATCGCGGATGGAACAGGACATCGAGCGGCGGATGAACAAGACCGCCCAGATCACGCTCTGGATCGATCCGAAGGAGCATCAGATCGTCAAGTACACGTTCGACAACGTCTGGCTCGACTTCCTGCCGGCGGCCTGGCTCGTACGCGTCGACGACCTCCGCGCGTCGATGGCGATGGGACAGCCGTTTCCCGGTGTCTGGCTGCCGCGCGGGATGGACATCCACGCCGGCGTGACGCTGGCGAACGGATCGTTCGAAGCGGGATACAACAGAACATTCGCCGATTACCGGCTGGCCGAAGTCTCGACGAAGTTCCGGATCCCGAAGCGTTCCGCATTGAGCCCATCCCTCTCGAGCCCGGTTGCGCAGCCGCCCGTCGCTTCTCCTGACCCGCCGATCCCGGCCGTGACGGATGAAGAAGAGGAGGGATCCGGTCCATTCGTGCAGGAGGCTGCCCAGCCCGCCGCGCCACCCGCTCAACCCGCGGCTCAGGAAGTCATCGGGGAGATTCGCATCCACGGCAACGCGTACCTGACCGACAAAGAGGTCATCGACCTGGCCGGCGTGGCCGTGGGGCAACCGCTCGGCGCCGACGGCGTGGACGGCATCGCGAAGCGGCTGAAAGCCAGCAACCGGTTCGAGACGATCGACGTCCGGAAGCGCTATCGCTCGTTGACGTCGACGAGCGACATCGCGCTGGTCCTCCTGGTGCACGAGCGGCCCGGCGTCGGCTCAGCGGTCGCCGTCGAGGTACCCGGTATGCCCGACGTCGTGTCCCGGCGGTCGGGCCGCCTCCGCGGCAAGCTGATGTTCCTGCCGATCCTGAACTACGCCGACGGCTACGGCTTCACCTACGGCGGCCGCGTGAGCACGGTCGATCTGCTGGGCATCGACGAACGGTTGTCCGTTCCGCTGACGTGGGGCGGGACCCGGCGCGCGGCGCTGGAGTTCGAGCGCCTGTTCAAGACCGGACCGCTGACCCGCGTGGACTCGAGCGTCGCGATCTGGAACCGCGAGAACCCGCGATTCGAGATCCGCGATCAGCGGGTCGAGGTCAGGGGCCGGGCGGAACGCGTGTTCGCCGACGTGCTTCGAACCGGCGTGGAAGCGAGCCACAGCACGATCAGCTTCGCCGACCTCGACGATCGGCTGTGGACCATCGGGACCTCGGTGACCCTCGATACGCGCCTCGATCCCGCGTTTCCCGGCAATGCGGTGCTGTTGACAGCCGGATGGACGGGACTCAACTTCCGCGAAGTGCCTGACCCGGTGAACCGCTACACCGCCGATGCGCGCGGCTATCTCCGTGTGTTCCGGCAGATCGTCGTCGCTGGTCGCGCGCAGTACGTCGCCGCTGACCGAACGCTGCCTCCTTACGAGCGGCTGCTCCTCGGCGGCGCCTCGTCCGTGCGAGGGTTCGACACCGGCGCCTTCGACGGCGACCGCACGCTCGCGGCCTCCGCGGAGGTCCGCGTGCCGATCACCTCAGTGCTCAGCGGGGCCAAACTGGGAGTCACCGCGTTCATGGACGCCGGCAAGGTGTGGAACGTCGGGCAGTCGGCGGATGCGGCGGAATGGCACCGCGGTGTTGGCGGCGGCGTGTTCCTGATTGCCTCGATCGTCCGGATCAACCTCGATATCGCCCGCGGCCTGAAAACGGGCGACACCAAGGTTCACCTCTCGTCGGGGTTCACGTTCACCCTAATCACCCGAATCTAATCACCCGAACATGTTCTTGACGACGAACCAGACGTTGGCCGGGCGCTCGGCGAGCCGCCGCATGTACCACGGAAACCAGTACTCGCCGTAGCTGATCAGCACGCGCAGGCGCCTGCCTTCGGACACCAGCCGCTTCTGCTGGCTGACGCCGATGCCATAGAGCATCGCGAACTCGTAGCTCGAGGGCGGCACGCTGGTGCTCGGCCGCATATGCGGCCAGGCGATCCGCCAGCGCGGCGTCGTGCGTGGCGATGTGCAGCAGCGCCCCGGCCCGCTGCGCCTCTGGCGACATCATCCGCACACAGAGCTTGTAGAAGTTCGCGTCGACATCCGCTTTCTTTGGATATGCCACGCTGGGCGGCTCGAGGTAGGCGCCCTTGACCAACCGGATCGCCGGGCCCAGCGGCAGCAGGCTTACGAGATCTTTTTCCGTCCGGTACAGATACGCCTGGAGCGCGATGCCGATTCGCGGGGACTTCGCCCGCGCCCGGCGATACAGCTCGATCGTGGGATCGACGTAGGGCGAGCTCTCCATGTCGATCCAGAGAATGTTCCCGCGCTGCTCGGCCCGCTCGAGGAGGCGATCCAGGTTGCGCTCGCACATCGCGCGATCGAGATCGAGCCCGAGCTGGGTCGGTTTGATCGAGATCTGCGCGTCGAGGCCGGCGGCGGCAACCTTGTCGAAGACGTCGAGATAGTGACGCGTGACCTCTTCCGCTTCCTCCGGCTTCGTGAGGTTCTCGCCGAGCGCCGTCAGGATGGTGGTGATGCCCTGGGTCTTCAGTTCACGGGCCGCCTCGAGCGCATCCTCGACGCGCTCGCCCGGCCAGAACCGGCGGACCGACCGCTTCACGAATGCGGCTTTCGTGGCCCGCTCCCGCAGCCAGGGATTCGTCGACCCGGCCAGCAACACCTTCCGCATCACGCTCATGTCTGTGATCCTAGTGGCGAGGGTCTTCCCAGGGCGAACGGAGAAGGACGGAGCGGACGAACCAGCCACGCCGCCACCGTCACAGGACGCTCTTGATCAATCCGCCGTCGACCTGCACGGTGGCGCCGGTCATGTAGCTCGCGGCGTCGGAGAGGAGGAACGCGGCCACCCTGCCGAACTCCACGGTGTCACCATAGCGGCTCATCGGGATCGTCGCGATCGACTTCTGCTTCGCCTGCTCCGCCGTGATGCCCTGCCGCGTGCCGCTGATCTGATCGAGCTGCTTCAGACGATCGGTGTCGATGCGGCCGGGAATGATCTGGTTGACCCGGATGTTGGAGGGCGCGAGCTCCAACGCGAGCGTTTTGGCGAGCGCGGAGACCGATGCGCGGAGCACCGTGGAGAGTCCGAGATTCGGAATCGGCTCCTTGACCGAGGAGGAGGTCGACATCAGGATCGCGCCCCGCCCGCGGCTCTGCATGAGCGGCACGGCGGCCCTGACCATTCGCAGGACGCTGAATAGCAGCAGGTCCGCCGCCTCCTGCCAGGCGGCATCATCGACGGCAATCGCCGCGCCCGCGGGAGGACCGCCGGAGTTCGTGAACAGGATGTCCACGCCGCCAAACCGCCGCGTGGTTTCGGCGGTCCACCGCTCGATGCCCTCGGCGGACTTCACGTCCGCCGCGACGCCGAGCGCCCCGCCGCCGAGCCGCGCGGCCGCGTTCTGAATCGCCTGTTCGTCGCGCGACGCGATCGACACCTGCGCGCCTTCGCGGGCCAGCGCCTCCGCCACCGCGAAGCCGAGGCCGCGGCTGGCGCCGGCGACCATGGCCACTTTCCCCGTCAGTCCAAGATCCATGCGGTCCTCAGCATTGTCGAATCGTCCTCGCCGCTGGCATCGACGTGCCGCGGCCAGGACAGCCGCCGCCTCACGCGCTCAGACACCGGCGAGGGCGCCCTGGCGCTCCACCCACTTCATGACCCGATCCAGCGCGTCCCGGGTGGTTTGATCGAGCTGAGCCCCAGGGGGTCGCGTGGCCGCGCTCGCGAGCGCGCCGCGCCGGTGCAGCACTTCCTTGCGAATCGCCATGCCGATGCCCTCCTGAAACTCGAATCGCAGCAGCGGCACGGCGCGATAGAAGACTTCGGCCGCTCCTTCGACGTCGCCGGCGCGAAACCGCTTCACGATCTGCACGAGGATCTCGGGGAACGCGAACCCGGTCATGGCCCCGGTCGCGCCGGCCATGAGCTCTTCGAGCAGGAACACGCCGCCGAGCCCGCCGAAGATCCGCAGCTCGAGATCGGGTGCCTGCTCGAGGATGCGCGAGGTCTTGAACGGGGTCGGGGGATCCTCGAGCTTGATCGTCCGGGCGCGTGGAATCTGCTTCGCGATCCGCGCGAGCAGGGCAGGCTCCATCGCATACCCCGAAATCGGTGGATAGTCCTGCACCACGATCTCGATGTCGACGGCGTCGGCCAGTGCCGCATAGTGCCGCACCACGGCCTCTGAATTGAGCTTGGGCATCCGAGGCGGGCTCACCATCACGGCGGTGGCGCCGATCGCCTGGGCATAGCGGCTGTAATTGATGCAGGTGCGCGTGCCGTCGGCAGTCGTGCCGGCCACTATACCAATCCGCCCGGCCACCTGTTCGACCACGATGTCGAGCACTCGCTGCCGCTCGCCGTCGTCGAGCCGGGCAACCTCGCCGGTCACTCCCAGCGCCGTGACCCCGTTGACGCCGGCGGCAATGAACAGATCGACGACTTTTCTGAGACTCCCCTCATCGATGTCCCCGTTCGCGCTGAACGGCGTCGGCAGGACCGAATAGACACCCTCGAGCTTCACCCTGATTCCTCCCTGCGTCACTAGTCTCGGCCGCGCGATCCGCCTCGGACTAGGCTTTGCGGCGCAACCTGTCATTCTGGATCGAATCGACTTCGCCGACTCTGTCGAGATTGCGGATGGCGTCCAGCAGGACCATCGGGACCCTGGAACAAACGCCGTCTGCAGAGCGGAGCCTCTCGCTCCGATATCCAGGATGTGCCCCGTTTGCCGGCATGGACGGCGTGAACAGGCCTGGGCACATTCGGCAACCAACGCGTTTCCCGTCCACCTGCGAGGTCTGGAGATGCACCAGCGGCGTTACCACATCCTGGTCGCGGACCAGAACGAGGTCTCGCTGAACCGGGCCGTCAAGCTGCTCAAGCGGCGGGACTATGTCGTTGCCGGCGCCTCCACGCCCGAAGAGGCGGAGTGGTGGCTGGCCGGATGGCCCCTCGATCTGGTCATTACCCCCGCCCGATTCGGATCGGCCACGGGCGTTCAGCTGATCCTGAGCGTCAGGGCCAATCAGCCTGACGTCACCGGCCTGATCACCGCCAACGGCGACAATGTCCCGGACGCGGCGGAGGCACGCCGGCATGGCCTGCACATCATGCCGACCGGGCTTGACGGCCAGGAGTTTCTGAACCGGGTCGCCAGTTGCCTGGCGACGATCACCCGCCGTCAACGGTGGCCGCGCAAGGAGATCACAGCGCCCGTTACGATGCGGATCGGACAGACCCAGGGGAAGCTCATGGACGTCAGTTATGGGGGGCTGAAGTTCGAGCTGACCGAAGAGCGTTACGTGCTGCGGTCGCCGGTCGAGATCGACTTTCCACGCGCCGATCTCACGCTTCTCGCCGAGGTCGTGTGGTCCGCCCGCCGGGGCAACGGCCAGGCATGCGTATTCGGCGCCGCTGTCAAGCCCGATCCGGCCCCGGCCGCCGAATGGCGCGCCTTCGTCGACCGGATTGCATGAACACGACCGTCGTCCCCGACTGACCGTCGAAGACGCAGCCGCGGCACTCCTGTACACCGAAACGTCCGGTTCCCTCGTTCCGTTGTACTTGTTACTTTTTACTTGGTACTTGTTGAGCCCCCGTGTCCTCCCCCCTGCCGCACACGCGATATCCGGTAGTCCCCATCCGCGCGTCGCTGACCCGCTTTGCACCGGCGCCGACAGGATGGCTTCACCTGGGACACGTCCTGAACGCGTGTTACGTCTGGAACACGGCGGCCGCGCTCGGCTGCCATGTCCTGCTGCGGATCGAGGATCACGATCGTGAGCGCTGCCGGCCGGAATTCGAAACCGGCATCCTGGACGATCTCGACTGGCTGGGATTCACTCCGGATCTGTATCCGACCGAGTGCTTTCGGTCCGCACGCTGCGACGGCCGGCAGAGCGACCGCGAACAGGTCTACCGGGAAGCGTTGGATCGGCTCGTTCGCGACAACCTCGTCTACGCCTGCGACTGCTCGCGCCGAACGCTCGCGGGCCATGCGACTAATGACGAGCTGCAGCTCAACTCGGAACGCCGCTATCCCGGAACCTGCCGCGACCGCGGCCTGCCAGTTCGCGATGGCTACGGCTGGCGCGTGCGCATAGACGACTCGGTCGAAGAGTTCGATGATGCGCTGCTCGGCAGGCAGGTCCAGAAACCTCTGGATCAGTGCGGCGATATCCTGATCCGGGACCGCCTCGGCAACTGGACCTACCAGTTCGCTGCGACGGTCGACGACTACTGGCAGGATATCGACCTCGTGGTCCGGGGCGTGGATCTGCTCGAATCGACCGGCCGTCAGATCCAGCTGGCCCGGCTGCTCGGCCGGCCGGCGCCGCCCACCTACATGCACCATCCGCTCATCATGAAATCGGCGGATCAAAAGCTGAGCAAGTCGGATCGCGATACCGGCATCCGCGATCTGCGCGCCGCCGGCTGGTCGCGGGAGCGTATCTTCGCGGAAGTCGAGCGGCGCCATCGATGACACCACTCGTCTTTCACTCTCCGCGTTTCACTGATCAGCCGTTGTAGTATCTGGACGGTGCCGACCCTCTTCGTTCTAGTCACATCCCTGGTCGTGGTCCTCGCGGGTCAGCCCCCCACATGCGATGACGTATCCTCCTGCCGCCGGGCAGCGGCCGAGGCAGCGGAACGGCAGGAGTTCGAGACGTTTCACGATCTTGCCTGGCGGGCGATGCAGAAGGGACGCCCGAACGATCCGGAATCCATGCTGCTCGTCGCCCGGGCGCAGAGTCTCAGCGGACGCCCTGCCGATGCCCTTGTCATGATCCGTCGTCTCATGGCGATGGGGATCGAGCTGAGCATCGTCAACGGCGACGATTTCCGTCGCGTCCGGGCGCTGCCGAACTGGCCCGAAGTCGAAGCCGCGATTGCTGCCGGGGCCGCGACGGCGTCGCCGGCGCCGAAATCGTCGACGGCCGTGCGGAGCGAGCCGGCGACCCGCACGCTGGAGAAAACGTCCGCCGGAAAGCCGGCGTCAAAGCCTGAGCGTGCCGAATCGTCGGCGACGGTGAATGCGGCGCCCGCCTCGAGGAGAGGGCCAGCGGACGCGATCCGGCTGCCGGCGTCGGACATCGAGCCGATCGGGCTCGCCTATGACAGCGTCTCGCGCCGCTTCGTGGTCGGCGATCGGCGTCAGAACCGATTGATCGTCGCCGACGAAGTCTTCAAGCAGGTCAATGATCTGATCGGCGCCGGCTCGGGCGGCTTCGGCAGGCTCACGGCCGTCGAGATCGATCGAAGACGGGGGGACTTGTGGGCGACCAGCACGAACGACAACGGACGCGCGGCCGTTCACAAGCTGCAGCTGGTTTCCGGGCGGGTCCTGGCTCGCATCGAGGTACCGGATGACTGGCTGCCGGCGACGCTCGTCGACATCGCCATCTCGGATGCCGGGATGCTGCTGCTCGTGGACGGCGCGGGCTCGCGCCTGCTGTCGGTAGCAACGTCGGGACAGTCATTCGCGGGTGCGGTGCCGCTCGGCGTCTTCTCCCCGACGAGTGCCGCACCCGCCAACGGCACCACCTACGTTGCACACACGGACGGGCTGTCCATCGTCAATGGCTTGCGGAATGTCGAGGCGGTGCGGCCGGCCAAGGGTGTCGCGCTCGCCGGCCTCCAGCGCATCCGCTGGCACCGCGGATCGCTCATCGCCATCCAGGACGACGGGCAGGGCGGAGATGCGAAGCTGGTTCGCATCCGATTCGCGCGCTCGGGCAGGACGGCGTCAGCGTTGGAGGTCCTGGACGATCACGAGCCTGAGAAAGGATCGGCGCTGACCGTTTCGTCGAACAGCGCCTACTATCTCGCGCGCGGCCAGGACGGACCCTCAATCCGGCGCGTGCCGCTCCGCTGACAGCTCACGAAACGACGCCGGTCGATCAGCTTTCCCGCAACGCCACCATCGGATCGATCCGTGTGGCGCGCCGCGCTGGCACATAGCACGCCAGGATCGCCACGGCGAGCAGCAACAGGGTGACGCCGGCGAACACCGTCCAGTCGCGGGGCTCGACGCTGAACAACAGGGTACGCAGATACTGCGCGAGCCCGAGGGACGCGGCCAGGCCGATCCCGAGCCCGACACCCGTGGTCAGCAGACCCTGCTTCAGGACGAGCGACAGGATCGACTGGCTGTCCGCGCCGAGCGCCTGGCGGATGCCGAACTCCCGCACCCGCTGCGCGACGTTGAAGGCGAGGACGCCGTAGATGCCAATCGACGAGAGCAGGAGCGCCACCGCGCCGAACAACGCAAAGAGCATCATCGGCGCGCGGCGGCCCTCGAGTGAGCGGCCGACCCACTGCTCCATCGTCCGGACGTCGGCGATCGGCTGCTCGGGATCGAGCGACTGCACGGCGGCCCGCACCTGCGGCACCAGGTCGTTCGGGTCGAGCCGGGTCTTGATCACCAGCGCCATGCTCGGGCGCGGCTGCTGCGCGTTCGGATAGTAGATCCGCTCCTTCGCGACCGGCTGGCCGAGGTCGATACTGTTGATCGTCCCGACCACGCCGACGATTGTGAACTTCGCGCCGCCTCTTAGAATCTCCTGCCCGATGGGACTGCGCGTCGTGAAGTAACGGTTCACGAGATATTGATCGATGACGACGACGGGTGCGCTCTCACCTGTATCGGTTTCCGAGAACGCACGCCCCTGGAGAACGGGAATCTGCATCGCGCGGAAGTAGTCGCCGCCGACAACTTCCTGGCGACCGTGGGGCGCGGCCTCCGATGGACCTGGTGTATAGCCGACGATTGAGTACGAGCCCGAGCTGACCATGCCGTTGAACGGCACGTTGGAGGTGAGGCCGGCCGCAGTCACGCCAGGGATGGCTCCGGCCTTCTCGAGCAGTCGCTGCCAGAACTGGCGCCGGGCCGGCGCTTCGGCGTATCGGCTCGCGGGCAGCGAGATCTGCGTCGTCAGCACGTTCTCGGTCGAGAACCCGGGATCGACATCCATGATCCGCGCGAAGCTCTTGATCAGCAGCCCCGCGCCGACGAGCAACATCAACGCCAGCGCCGTCTCCACGACGACGAGCGAGCCGCGCATGTAGGACGTCGCGCGGCTGGCCGAGCCGCGCGTGCTGTCGTCCTTCAGCAGGGTCGACGCGTTCCCGCGAAGCACCGACAGCGCGGGAACGACGCCGAAGACGAGCCCGGTCAGCACCGCGAGCACGAGGGTGAACACGAGCACCACGGGGGACAGTGTCGCATCGGCGATCCCGGGCACCTGACGCGAGCTGAGCGCGATCAGGCCGCGGAGGCCGGCGTAGCCGAGCACGAGGCCGCCCACCGCGCCGGCGAGCGAGAGCACGACGCCTTCGGTGATCATCTGACGCACCAGGCGCCACTGACCGGCGCCGAGCGTCGCCCGAATCGCGAGCTCGCGATACCGCCCGGTCGCCCGCATCAACAGCAGGTTCGCGACGTTGGCACAGGCGATGAGCAGCACCGCGAGCACGACGCCCTGCAGCGCGTACAGCGGCGCCCGCGCGTCGCCGACCAGCTGTTCGCGAATGTCGATCGCATAGCCGCCGAAGCCGCTCGTCCGCGCGAAGGCCTGTCGCTGCGGCAGCCGTTCGAGATTGCGATCGACGATGGTCGCCATCTGCGCGTTGAACTGCTCGATCGACGCGCCCGGCCTGAGCCGGGCGATCATCTGACTGAACTCGTTGCCCCGCCCCTGATCGGACGTCTGCTGCGGCGTGAACGAGAACGGCACCAGGATTCCGACGCCCGTCGCCGGCAGCCGGAAATCCGCCGGCAGGACGCCGACCACGCGATAGGACTCGCTGTTGACGCGGATGTCGCGGCCGACGAGCGAGGCGTCGCCGCCAAATCGGGACTGCCACAGCCCGTAGGTCAGGATGGCGTACTTGTCCGCCTCCGGCTTCGCTTCATCCTCGGTGAACCCCCGCCCGAGAAACGGCTGCCGGCCGAGCGTGGTGAAGAACGACGGCGTGACCGCGAGCGCGCGAATCTGTTCGGGCTGCCCACCCTCGGCCAGATTGACCGCCCGTCCGGTGAACAGCGTGGCGTCTTCGACGGCCGGGGCCTGCGTCTTTCGATCGATGTAGTCGGGGATCGAGACGCTCGCCTGGGGCAATCCCATCTTCGGGTAGGTGTTCCAGACGAACACGAGCCGCTCGGCGTGGGCGTAGGGGAGCGGCCGCAGGAGAAGCTGATACAGCAGGCTGAAGATCGCGGTATTCGCGCCGATCCCGAGCGTCAGCGTCAGGACCGCGACGAGCGTGAAGAGCGGCTGCTTCCGAAGCGTGCGGATGGCGTAGCGGATGTCCTGCATGGGGGCTTGGACGGGCGGGAACGCTGGAGAGTTTCTTGACACAGGCGATTTTTGCCGCCAGGGGCATCCCGGCTGTCTGAGCGGTTCCGTTATTACTCCCGTCCTTTCTGTTAAAGAAGTGCCTTCTGGCCGTAAGGAGCAAGCCCCCCGGTCTTATATATTCGGCCCATGCGGACCGTTCTCAGCGTCCTCATCATGATCCTGATCGGCGCCGGATGTGAAAAGGCGGAGCCGGCGCCGCCCGACGTCGCCGCCCCACCCCCGAACTCGGTCAAGCACACCTCCGGCCTCTCGACCCGCGTGCTCCAGCCGGGAACCGGCCAGCGGCATCCGCGGGCGACCGACACGGTAGTCGTGCACTACAGCGGATGGACCACGGACGGGCAGATGTTCGATAGCTCGGTGCGCCGCGGACAGCCGGCGGAATTCCAGCTGAACGAGGTCATTCGCGGCTGGACCGAAGGAGTTCAGATGATGGTCGAGGGCGAGAAGCGCCGATTCTGGATTCCCGAGGAGCTCGCATACAAGGGCGTCTCCAGCAAGCCGCAAGGGATGCTGGTCTTCGACATCGAGCTGATACGGATCAAATGACCAGCGAGGGTCGGATCAGTCTCGCTGCGTGATGGTGACGGTCTGGCCGGCAATCGTCAGCGTGCCGGTGCGCCCATTATTGGTCTCGTTCCGATCGATCTGGAAACGGACGTCGTCCGAACCGATTCTCGTCGCTTCTCCGTTGATCCGGATCCACGACACATTGCTGGTCGCCGACCACGTGCACAACGGCGATGTCTCCACGTCCACTTCCCGGTTCTGCCGGTCGTCGTCGACTTCGATCGTCAGCGGACTCACCTTGAAACTGCAGGCGGGTGCCGCCGTCTGCTGCACGGTGAAGGTCTGTCCCGCGATCGTGAGCGTGCCAGAACGCGCGGCGCCGACGGACGGCAGCACGGTATAGGTGACCTCGCCGTTGCCGTTTCCGCTGGCCCCGGACGCGATCTGGATCCATTCCGCATTGCTGACCGCCGTCCACGCGCACCCGGGGGAACCGTTGACGGTGACCTTGCCGGCACCGCCGGCAAACGATACCCCGGCGCTTTGCGGCGCGATCGTGAACGAGCAGCCCGGCAACTGATTGATGGTGACCGTCCGCCCGGCGATCGACACGGTGCCACTACGGGCCCCGGCATTGGTGGATGCGACGACGAGCTCGACGGTACCGCTGCCGGTGCGTGACGCCTGTCCGTTCAGCGTGATCCACGTCGCCGAGCTCGCGATGTTCCAGGGGCAGCCCTGCCCCGTGGCGACATTGACGGACACCGAGCCCCCTGCCGCCGCGACCGAATGCGTCAGCGGATTGACGTCAAAGGTGCAGCCCTGGCCCTGGGTCACGGTGAACGTCTGCCCGGCGATCGACACGGTGCCACTACGGGCCCCGGCATTGGTGGATGCGACGACGAGCTCGACGGTCCCGCTGCCGGTGCGTGACGCCTGTCCGTTCAGCGTGATCCACGGCGCCGAGCTCGCGATGTTCCAGGGGCAGCCCTGCCCCGTGGCGACATTGACGGACACCGAGCCCCCTGCCGCCGCGACCGAATGCGTCAGCGGATTGACGTCAAAGGTGCAGCCCTGGCCCTGGGTCACGGTGAACGTCTGCCCGGCGATCAGCGCCGTTCCCGATCGCTCGGTGCCGCCGCTCGGAGCGACCGTGAACGCGACCGCGGCGGGACCTTCTCCAGCGGCGGGCGACACCGTCAACCAGCTCACGCTGCTGGCCGCCGTCCAGGCGCAGCCGGCGCCGGTCGCAATCGCAACCGATCCGGATCCGCCGGCGGGCGCGGCGGCGAACGATGACGGGGTGATCGCGTAGGCGCAGCCCTGCGACTGCGTGATATCGAACTGCTGACCGGCGATTCGGATTGCCCCGCGGCGCGATACTCCCGCGGACGGCATCACCTCGAAGAGGAGCGGCGTCGATCCTTTCCCGTTCGCGTCGGATCGCAGGACGATCCAGTTGACATCGGACTCGGCTCTCCACGTACACAGCTCGCTCGAGGCGCGGACTTCCACGCGGCCGGATCCGCCCGACTGCCCGAACGCCATCGCCGTATCGGCGAGCGTGATCACGCAGTCCGCGGCCCCCTGCGTCAGTTCAACGCGGGTATCGTTCAGGATGACGGCGCCGCGCCGGGTCACGGGATCCGGGTTCCTGGCGGCGGTGAACTCAACCGCTCCATTTCCCTGACCGGTGCTTCCGGATCTCAGCGTCAGCCACTGCCCTTCGATTGACGCGGACCACGTGCATTCACGCTCAGCGGCAACGTTGACCGTGCCGTTGCCGCCCTGCGCTGGAACGGTGGCATTGCCGGACAGCGTCACGCCGCAGCGGGTCAGCGATGTCGGTGAGGTTGACGTCTTCGTGGACGAGCCGCAGCTCGCCACGGCGATCAGAGCGAGAACGCTTGAAATGGCTGAGATGCCCCGTGGGATCGGCGTCGTCATGATCTGCATAGCTCGAGCCGTTGCCGGGCTCTACCGCAGCCGCGGTGTGCTCAAGAAGCCTGCCATCACGGCTCGGCAAGGGGGCGATGCGAATGTCGTGAATTTCGCTGCGGTTTTCAGCGTCCGGGCGAGTCAGGCTGCAAAGGGAACCCGCGACAGCGGGCGGAAGCGTGGCGGTCTACGGTAACGGCCTTCTCAACCGCGGTTGGTGCTCTACCGCAAGTTGGTAGCGCTTGGCAGCCGGCGTCCGTTCACGAGAGCAGCCACTCGAGATCCTCTGGCTGCAGCGCCTTCATCAGGCCGGCGTCCTCCGAGAAGATCGCGTCGGCCAGCTCGCGTTTACTCCGCTGCAGCTCGGCAATCTTCTCTTCGACGGTGTCGCGGGCGATGAGGCGGTAGGCGAAGACATGCTTCGACTGGCCGATGCGATGGGCCCGGTCGATCGCTTGTGCCTCGACCGCGGGGTTCCACCACGGATCGAGAAGGAACACGTAATCGGCCGCCGTCAGATTCAGCCCGAGACCGCCGGCCTTCAGACTGATCAGGAACACCGGGCACCCGGCATCCTCCTCGAAGCGCTGCACACGCTCGGCGCGGTCGCGGGTGCGGCCGTCGAGATACTCGTAGGTGATGCCATCGCGCTCGAGGTGCGGCCGCAACAGGCCGAGCAGCGTCGTGAACTGCGAAAAGACGAGCGCCTTGTGCCCCTCCTCGGTGATCTCACGAAGCCGCGACAGGAGCATCTCGAACTTCGCGGACGGTTCGGCCGTGCGCTTCTCGTCGACCAGTCCGATGTGGCTCGCGGCCTGGCGCAGCCGCAGCAGCGCTTCGAGCACCTGCAGCTTCGACCGGTTCATCCCTTTGCTCGCGACCGTCGCGAGCAGTTTCCGGCGGTAGTGCGCCCGCAGGTCATCGTAGAAGCGACGCTGGGCGGGTTCGAGCTCGCAATGGATCGTCTGCTCGACCTTCGCGGGCAGCTCCGGCGCAACCTGCTCCTTCGTCCGGCGCAGGATGAACGGCCGGAGCGCGCGGCCCATGAGCGCGAGATCGATGCGGTCGGCGCGATCGCCGCGGCCGGAAGGGGCAATCGCCCGGCCGAACGCCGCCGCCGGTCCGAGGAAGCCGGGATTGAGGAATTCGAAGAGGCTCCACAGCTCACCGAGATGGTTCTCGATCGGCGTACCGCTCAACGCGAGACGATGACGGCCGCGAAGGAGCCGCGCCGCTTTGGCGGACGCGGTCGCGGCGTTCTTGATCGCCTGGGCTTCGTCCAGGATGACGTAATCGAACTCGTGCTCGGTGAGGACCGCCGCGTCGCGGCGCAGCGTTCCATACGTGGTCAGCAGCAGGTCGTACTGATCGACCTGTGCCGAGGTGCGATCGTCTCCCGTGTATTCCAGGATGCGGAGGTCGGGCGCGAACTGCGCCGCCTCGTCAATCCAGTTGAAGACGAGCGATTTCGGCACCACGGCAACCGAGGTGCGCGGCGTCCCCGACTCGCGCGCGAGCCGGCGCGATTCCAGCAGCGCGAGCACCATGACCGTTTTGCCGAGCCCCATGTCGTCGGCGAGGCATCCGCCAAAACCGAACTGGCGCAGGAACGCGAACCAGCCGAGCGCGTCACGCTGGTAGTCGCGCAGGCGGCCGTGGAACGTCGACGGCGGATCCTGGGGACGCAGGCCGCTGAACTGCGCGAGCTCGGCGCGCGCCCGCGCAAACGCCTCGTCCACCTGCACGGACGGTTGGGTCTCGATCAGCGCGTCGAGCAGCGCGGTCTGCGTCGGGCGATAGCGCACGTGATCGCCGTTCGTCTCGCCAAACGACGCGACACGCGCATACCGCCGGAGCCACTCTTCCGGCACGAGGCCGCGGCTGCCGTCATCGAGCAGCACGGTCGCTTCGCCGCGCCTGAGCGCGGCGAGCAGTTCGGCCATCGACGTCGACCGGCCTTCGCCGAAATCCACGCGCCCGTGCAGCTCGAACCAGTCGATGCCGGACTTCACCTGAACCTCGAGGCTCCTGGCGGCGCGGAACGTGCGGCCCTCTGCCTCGACGTGCCACCCTTCCTCCACCAGCGTCTTGACCGCCTCGGGAAAACGCTCGACCGCAATGGCAAGCGTGTCTTCCTGCGCTTCGAAATACCACGGCTTGTGAAATCCCAGCCGGTGGAGCCGCCGCAGCGCCTCCGCTTCTGCGGACTGCCGGCGTCTGATCATCCGGCGCCGCTCGGCATCGTAGCTTCCCGGTCCAGGCCTGGCGGACACGATGCTGCCGCCGTAGTCGAACTGGACGGCCGCTTCCAGTTCCTCTCGCGTCCCGTAGCCCTGAGGTTTGGGCGACCTCGCGATCCTGATCCTGGGCCGCGGCTCCGCGTCGATGACGTCGTAGCGCAGCGGATCCGGAAGCCTCGCCGGTTCGACGTTGGACTGCGCCATCGTTTCGACGAGATCGGCCGAGGCCTCAGCCGGCACCACCACCGGACCCGAGCGGCGCAGCTCGGCCAGCCATGCGAACGTGCCGGCATGATTCATCCGCGACAGCATGCCGCTCGCAACCAGAAACCCGCGCGCGAGGACGAGGTCTGGCTCACTCGGGCTCACTCGCTGTTCGCCTCGAACGAGCGCCCCATCGACATGAACCCGCCCATCGTCCTGGATTCCGACGTCGAGTTGAAACACCCATGGTGGGCCGCCGTCCCATCCCAGATCCTCGAGCTCGGAAGAGCGTCGTTCAGATCGACGATGACCGGACGCGGCGTCGGCCGCGACCTGCTGCCGGAGGTGCAGGCGTCCTGACTGCGCGAGCAGAGGCAGAAGGCGATCGGCCAGCGGACCGTGAAGCTGGAACGACGTGCGCGAGTAGACGCTCGCGTAATTTCCCAGCAGATCGTTCGACTCCGACGCGCCGATCAGCAGCGGCAGGATATCGCGGTCGGCTTCGTCCGATAGCTGCTCGACTTCGCCGAGACCGATCGCCGCCGGCTGCGGCTTTCCCCACTCACCGTTCTTTTTGCGGAGGCGCCACATCACCTGGACGATCGGCAGTCCGGCTGTCTCGGTCGCCTCCTTGTCGATCACATACAGGATCTCGCCCTGCGTGTAGCGCGAGGCGGCAATGGGTGACTGCCGGACGACGTGCTGTTGAACGCTCGAGAGGAAGCGGCGCCACGGTTCCGCCGGAGCGGCTGGCCGTGCGATGGCGGCGGTGGCTTGACGATCCGCGCGCGCGCTCCGGTAGTTCGGCTCGAGATAGGTATCGTCAGTGAAGGGGGTGCTGCCGATCAGAAAGCCCGACGCATCCGCGGCCAGGATGACAGCCCAGACGTGTTTGCAGACCTCGAAATCGGCGAAGAATGGACACTCGCACGTGGCGACAATCGCGTCTCCATCGCGCCGCAGGTCCACGCGATACCACTGGGATCCGCGCACGGTGGCCGAGACGTGCACGTCCGAGCCCTCGATGGCTCGCACGGCTCCGCCGAGAAAATACCGGTTGCCTTTCGTGCGGGTGCGTTCGGAGACATCCTGCGCGAGCGCCTCGGCAAGGGTCATCGGAGGCATTGTACGGTGCGGAACTCGGGACTCGGGGCTCGGGACTGGGGACTGGGGCTGGTCTCGGGATCGGGATCGGGATCGGGCTCGAAGCCAGATACTCGCCTTCGATCCCTGGTCACCGATCACCGATCACCGATCACCGATCGAGCCCGCCGGCGACTCCGGGGCCGGTGTAAGCCCACAGGGCAACCATCCAGAAACCGAGGACCCGGGATCTCGAGGAGGGGGTGGAAGGGCGGACGCCGACTGCCATGCGCGGAGCGAACTATATCGTCACTCCGCGCGCGGAACGAAATTCGTCCGGCCGGTTACTTGGCTTCGGCGGCGGTGGCGTTCTTCTGGTCGAGCTCCCGCTGGGTTCGCAGGATGCTGCACCAGTCTTTGTGCTCGGCCACCGGCATCCCGCATTCGACACAGATGCGGATGCGCTGACGGGGTTGAGTTTTGCGTCCAAACAATTTGTCCAACAGGGACATCACGGGCCTCCAAGGTCTTTGGACGGATCAAACACGCATTCCGTTGGCACTGAGGGGTGGTTACGTAGGCAAACGGGCCTCGGTTCCGCCCGATACCAATTCGTCACACGGCAGATGCGGCCTGGCTCAACTCTTGTATTTGTCCCGATATATGGTGCCCCACAGCGGCAGCAGGTCGTTGAACGTCTGCTCGAGCCATCGAACCAGCCTCGGGCCATCGGTCATGATCCCGATGTCCTCGCCGCGATCGGCGAACAGCCACCGGCCGAGCGAGACCCATCCAAGTTCACCTGGATGCTCCTGCCGGATGAGCCGCTCGACGGCATCGTATGGCAGCACGTCGATGGCTGGGGGCTGGTGACCGAACTGGATGAATCCGCCGTTGGCCCGCATCCAGTCGGTCACGTGCTGGCGCCAGGTCGCCGACAACAGCTGCTGAAACGCCTGAAAGTACGCGAACAGACGTTCGCGGCCCGCGTCCGCCATGTCGTCGGTCCCCTCCTCGGCGAGGTTGAACACGATGCCCGCCGAGATGGCGTCCTGCCCCCACGTCGGCCGCGCGAAGAAACCCACGTTCAGCTGCGGCTCCCAGCGGCCCCCTTGCTGGAGCACGTACACGTGTCCCGGAGAACCGGGCTGCACGCTGCCGCGACGAAACAGTCGCACGCCCGCCTTGGCGGCGCGGTTCCGCGCCTCGACGGCCTTCGCCGCGAAAGGCCGGTCATTGAGCGCCATCATCAACGGCTCGATCCGGGCCGTCAGTGATTCCGCCGCGGCATTCGGCGGCAGATGCGCGAGCGCGGTGAACTCCGCTCGTCCGATTCCGGCGAGGGCGATGGTGCCCGCCCGCGAGGATCGCACCGTCTCGCCCGACCGGGCGGTTCGCGGCCCGGCCGCTGCCCGGGTCGTGGATCGCTTGCGCACGGGCGCCAGGACCGGACCAGCCCGGCGCTTGCCGACGTCGATTTGAAGGTTCCGCGCGATGGTGTTCTGGGGATTCAGCTGCAAGACCGCATCGAGCGCCGCGGTCGCGTCGTCGAGCAGTCCCAGCTCCAGACAGCAGCGAGCCAACCGGGTCCATGCTCCTTGATTCGCCGGCGCAAGCCGCGTCAGCTCCTCGTTGACACCCCGCGCGTCGCTGCCGAATTCGCCGCGCTTGGCCAGATCGATGGCCCGTTGTTCGAGTGAAGCGACAGTATCCACAGACCGATCATACCCGCGAGGGAACGATGAGCTTCAGCAGCGCCACCTTCACTGCAGCTTCTTCATCTTCTCGAGCACCTCGCCGAGCCGCTTGATCTCTTCGCCATAGAGGGCCCAGTTCCCATCGCGCTGCGCCTGCAGGGCGCGCGCGTAATGCGCTTGCGCCTGCGCGGCCAGCGTCACGAGATCGGATGGCCCTGCCGGACGCGCGGGCTGCTCGACCGACTCGGGCTCCGCGGCCGGCGTGATCTGCCGGCGCGGTCCGCCGCCCGGGAAGATCTGATCCAGCGCGGCATCCAGCGTCTCATCCATGACGATCCGGTTCTGATACGCCACGATCACGCGCTTCAGCTCGGGAATGAACCCGCCGGCGGCGCGCAGGTACAGCGGCCGGATGTAGATGAGCGATTCCTCGATCGGAATCACCAGCAGCGTGCCCTGGATCACCTCCGAGCCCTGCTGGTTCCACAACGTAATCTGCGGCGCGATGACCTGATCCTGATTGATTCGCGCGGCGACCTGACGGGGACCGAAGATCACGGTCTGCTTGGGAAACTGAAACACGATCAGACGGCCGTAGTTCTCGCCGTCGCTCCGCGCCACCATCCACGCGGCGAGATTGTCCTTCTGCCGCGGCGTGAACGGCAGCATCTGAATGTACCTCGGGACCGGACTCGCCGGGCAGCTTCATGATCGTGTAGTACGGGTGCATCGGCGTCGGCTGGCCGCCAATCTCGAACGCGGGGACCTCCCACTGATCCTCGCGGTTGTAGAACACCGCGGGACTGACCATGTGGAAGGTCGCGAACATCGCCGCCTGCAGCGCGAAGATCTGTTGGGGATACCGCAGCCGCGTGCGCAGATCCTCGGGCATCGTGCTCAACGGCTGAAACAGACCGGGAAACATCTTGCCGATGGTGATCGCCACCGGATCGGCCGGGTCGACCAGGTGAAACCTGGTCCGCCCGTGATAGGCGTCGATCGTCACCTTGACCGCGTTGCGGATGTAGTTCACGCCGGCGGCGGACGTCGAATAGGGATAGCGCGTGGACGTCAGATAGACGTCCTGCACCCACAGCAGCCGTCCGTCACTGATCGCCAGGTACGGATCGGGGTCGTACCTCAGGAAGGGCGCAATGCGCCGCACCCGATCGGCGACGCGCCGGTACATCATGACCCGGCTCTCCTCGGTCAGGTTGGGCGAGAAGAACACGTCGGTCGACCGGAACCTGATCGCGAACATCAGGCGGCGAAAGAGATTCGAGAGCGGCACACCGCCGTCGCCGCTGTAGGTGGTGAAGACGTTGTCCTCACCGCGCGGATAATCGAACTCCTCGGTCCGGGTCTTCACGAACACGTGATCGTTCGGCAGCTCGCCGTAGTAGATCGCCGGCTGCTTCACCGCCAGGTCCGCGGTCGAGACCGGTGGCAGGTCGCGAATGAACAGAACGGGCAGCCCCTCTCTGGTGACTTCGTTCACCGGTCCCAGGGTCAAGCCATAGCCATGGGTGAACGTCAGCCGCTCGTTGATCCAGGTGCGGCTCGGCAGGCTCTGCGAGTTGAGCTCGCGCGCCGACAGCATGATCTGCCGGTACTGGCCGTTGATCGTGTACCGATCGGTGTCGACGGCCGGGAAGTCGTAGTAGGTCCGGATCTCCTGAATCTGACTGAAGGTATCGAGCAGCGGGCGCTCGTTCCACAGCGGCACGTTGTCGAGCGTGGTCGCGTTGCGGTCGAGATCGGCGCGAGTCAATCGCGCCTCTCCGGACAGCTGCCGCTCAGTGACCCGATCGAGGCCGAACGCCGCCCTCGTCGCCTGAATGTTGTTGACGATGAAGGGCGTTTCTCGCACCTGTTCGTTCGGCGCCACCACGAACCGCTGGATGATCGCGCCGTAAACACTGCCGCCGATCATCACGAGCAGATACAGGCCGACGGCTGCCGCGATCGGCCACAACCGGTGGCGCATCAGCGCCTGCCACAGTGTCAGCAGCGCGCCGAGGACGGCGGCGACCATGAGGATGCGCAGCGCCGGCATCCGCGCGTGCACGTCGGCGTACGACGCACCCGCAATCACCCCCGACGGTGTCGTCAGCAGCTGCGGAATCTGGAGCCACGCACCGAAGGCGAGGACGAGCAGCAGCAGCGACGCAAGAATGGCGACGTGACGGACAGCCGTCTTCGAAGCGTGCAGGCCACGCATCGGATCGAGGCCCGCCTCGCCGCCGAGGACGTAGACCCCGACGGTCGCGACGGTCGCGAGCACGAGGGTGGTAAACAGCATGCCGTGCACCATCTCGAGCGCCGGCAAGGTGAATACATAGAAGCCGACGTCGCGGCCGAGGATCGGATCGGCCTTGCCGAACGGCGTGGCATAGATGAAGTAGAGCCACTGCTCCCACTGCGACCCGGCGAACAACCCGGTGACGAGCGCCACCAGCCCCGCGCCCATCAGCGCCAGCGGCCTGACCCGGTTGGGATCGACCGTGATTGAGTGCGGCCCCACGGCGGTGGCGATGACGAACTGCCGGGGATACAGCGATCGGAAGGTGACGAAGAGGTTGATCGCGAGGATCGCGAACACCACGGCGGCGGCCACTGTCGTGACCGTCGATCGCGCCGTCAGCGAGCGAATGAACACCTGCTCGTAGCCGACTTCCCGGAACCACAGCCAGTCGGTATAGAACACGGCGATCGCCGGAAGGCCGGTGGCGATGACAATCAGGACGAGAACGAACGGTATCCGGGAACGGCGGGCTGCCAACGGACCTCCTGCGTTCCGGCGATTGTACAGGGGCTCCGGGCTGCGTGCTCCATGCTGGGTGCCGGGTGCTGGTGCTGGGGGCCGTGCGGCGGCGACGTGAGCCGTCACGAGCGGGTCGCTCGTGACGGCCTGATCGACTTTTTATAGGAATCTGCGAAGACCCGCGCCGGGGTGCGTGCCCCGGCCGGGTGTCCGCATCACGTGTGATGGGTAGTAGATGGGCGGCGCGCGGTTACCGCGCGCTTACGGTGTGGACGGGCTCAGATTCCGGGCTGACCAGCCGCTCGGCGAGTTCAGCAAAGAACAGCATGAAAAGCACCGCGCCAACCGCCGCGCCGATGGTACGACTTGTCCGGCTCATAGTTCGTTTTCCCCTTGCGTTGCGTTCCGAGCCAATCACAAGCGCAAGCCTCGTACCCGCCAGGTGTGCGCAACGAAGTGAAGCCCGGTCAGCAAGTTGCACCCGGGCTTCCAAAAGCGCCCACCACGCGCACAGGGCCAAATGTGGAACTGGAATGACGGAGTTGTCAGCACGTGCCACGTCATACAGGCTACGTGCGCACGTGCTTTCGTCCTACGTGCCCACGCGCTTACGTGCTTTTCGTGCTACGTGCTGACATGCCCGTGCTCGACCTGTCAGCTTGGCGGTGCACCTGACCCGTCGCTCGAAGCACGTAGCACGTGCGCACGTAGGACGCAGCACGAAAAAGCACGTGCGCACGTAGCGCGTATGACGTAGGACGTGCTTCACCGCCCGTCAATTCGGACGGTGTCCCGCACCCGGCCGAACGTATTCAGATACGTCCGCGCTTCGTTGGCGGGCGCCACGCCAATCAGGTAAAGCAGGTGGCCGTCGCCGAGCTGCACGGTCGAGACGTTCACGGCTTCGGTGCTGCCCGTCGCCTCCGACACGTTGGCCAGTGTCGCGGTCAGGCCCGGACGGCCGTCGATCGTTGTCCGCGAGTAGCCTCCCTGCCGCCGCAGTTCCGGATTGGCGCGGGCGAAGCTCTGGAGGAGCTGTTCGGTCTGCTGCTGCAGGTTCGAGCCTTGCGCGCGGGCCACGCCCACTTCGATACCGTGGGTGAATACCGATTGCCCGCTCTCGCCTCGGAAGTAGCCGCCGTCCGGCGCATACGTGATCGTGCCGCCGCCATCGACCGGCTCCCAGTTCGCGGGGACGCTCAAGCTGAGGAAATCCCCGGGCTGATAGGTGCGCCAGCGATCGGACGGAGGCTCGACGCGCATCGCGCGTTCGCTCGTCCCGGTTCTCCGCGATCCACCCTGCCCCCCCTGCCCCGCGCGGGCGACCTGCTCACTCGTCGGCGCGGCCGGCAGCTGGTTCAACCGTGCGTGCACCGAGCGCAGCTCTGTCGACGACGTGTAGCGGCGCTCGCCCTGCAGCATCGCGGCTTCGCGGTTGATGGCCTCCGCGCGATTGCCCGGATTCGGATGGCTGCTCAGCCACTCGGGTCCTCGGTTGCCGCCCTGACGTTCGATCGTCTCGAACATGGTCGCCATCTCGCGAGGATCGTAGCCCGCTCGCGCCATCAGCTGCGCGCCGAGCAGATCCGCTTCGCGCTCGAATTCGCGGCCGTACTTCAGGAAGTACGCGCCGAGTCCCAGCTGCGTGGCGTCGGCGACCGCGGCACCCTTGCGGCCACCCATGATCGAGCCGAGCACCTGTCCGGCGAGCGCGCCAAGCTGAAACTTCTGGCCTTTCGTCGCCTGCACGGTGCCGTGACGCAGGATCACGTGCGACAGCTCGTGCGCCATGACCCCGGCAACTTCCCCTTCCGTGCGCGCCGCCTGAATCATGCCGCGATTCAGGAACATCGGCCCGCCGGGCAGGGCGAACGCGTTGATCTCACGCAGGTTCACGACCTCGAACGTGTACCGGAATTGCGGCTGACGGAACTCGCTCGGGATCTCGTCGATGAGCCGTTCCCCAATGCGCTCGACGAAATCTTCCGTGCGATCGTCATCGAGCATCGGCATCTGCCGGCGCACCTGGGCGGCGGCCTCGCGTCCGAGCTGCACGTCCTGCTCGGGGGTATAGCTGTTCTTCTGACGCTCGATGCGCGTTTGCGCCGGTGCCGCCGTCGAGATCGTGAGCGTCAGCACGGTCGCAATTGCCATCAATCGCCGGGAAGGTGTCGGATGAGGGCGAATGTTTCTAGCCATGCCCCGCCATATTGCAATCGGGACGCCAGTCAAAAACATGCTGATTTGCTAGGCTTTTCGTGATCCATGTCCACACAGGTAGACACCTCTGCCGTACCGGGAGCCCAGCCGCTATAATCGGCGCGGCAGACGCTGCCACAAATGAGGAGGGTGATGGATGTTGATCAGTCGATCCGCAGGTACTCGCCGCGACGGTGGTGCTGACGTGCGCGGCTTCCGCGTTCGCGCAAGCCGAGAAGAAGGCGCCGCCAGCGGACCAGCCCGCGGCGGCCAAGCACGTGTTGATGCCTGCCGATCAATTGAAGTGGGGACCCGCTCCTCCCGCGCTTCCGGCGGGCGCGCAGGTCGCCGTTCTGGACGGTGATCCGGCCAAGCCCGCCGCCTTCGTCATCCGCGTGAAGTTCCCCGATGGCTACACCGTTCCTCCGCACTGGCATCCCACGACCGAGAACCTCGTGGTGCTCGGAGGAGCACTGATGGTGGGAATGGGAGACAAGCTGGACAAGGCGTCGATGCAGAACCTGACCGTCGGCGGCTACTCGAAGATGCCCGCACGCATGAATCACTACGTCATCGCCAAGGGCGAGACGACGGTCCAGGTCCACGGCACCGGACCGTTCGAGGTCACCTACGTCAACCCGGCAGACGATCCGCGCAAGAAAACGACAACGGCTTCGAAATGAACCACGCAGCGGCCAGAGTGCGGCCGGCGCCGCACTCTGGCGCTCCACGCCGGGAACGCGGTCACTTCGCTTCGAAGGTCGCCATCACCGGCCGGTGATCCGACGGCATGACGCCGCTCGAATTGCGGGTGTCGAACACCCGCGCCTCCTTCAGCTTCAGCTCGTGGCCCCCTTCGAATAGAACACGTAGTCGATCCGGCTGTTACGGGTGTTGCCCGCCGTGACTGTGATTCTCAGGGGCGGAAAACGAGGATGTGTTGCCAGGGCAGCACGTCGATCACGTTGTCAAACTTATATCCCTCCGCTTCGAGCTCCGCGCGCGCCTCGGCGACGCTCATCTTGTGTTCTTCTCGAATCGGCACGTCGCGACTCTCCTTCCGGAATTCGATCAGCACCAGACGGCCTCCGGGCCGCAGCACGCGCTTCAGCGCCCGGAGCATTGCCTGCGGACGCGCGAGCTCGTGATAAACGTCCACCATCAGAACGAGATCGAGCGCACCGGCAGGCAGCCTGGGATCGTCCTCGCTCCCGAGAATCACCTCGACGTTGGAGAGCTGATCGCGAGCGACCTTGCGCTTTATCAGCTCGAGCATTTCCGGCTGAATGTCCGTGGCGTACACGCGGCCCCTCTCACCGACCGCGCGCGCGAGCAGCACCGTGTAATATCCGGACCCGGCGCCGACGTCGGCGATGGACTCTCCTTCTTTGATCTTGAGGGCCTTGATCGCCTCGCGCGGCGCTTCCTCACGCTCCCGCTCGGGGCGGTCGAGCCAGGCCGCGGCCTGGTGGCTCATGACGTTGGCGATCGTCCGGGCGGAGACCGGATGCTGCTGCTGTGCTGACCCGATCCCGGACGTGACGACAAGCGCTGCGGCGAGCGCGACGGCGAGGAACCCGCTCGGGCGATGGGAGGACAAGTCAGTGAACCGCGCCGGACTGGCGCTCCGCGCACGAGTGGCAGACGTTCGGCTCGTGCATCCACTCGGGCGGCTGCTGCCGGCTGCAGAAATCGCAGGTGCGGAATTTCTGCTGGCGCGATTCACGGGCGCCGTCGATCAGCGCCTGCACGGCTCGCATCGCGGCACGCTCCGGCAGCCGCTTGCAGACGACCGATCCCACCCGCCGCGGGTGAACCACCGGCGTGAACGGATCCTCCCACTTGACCGCATACTCGAAGACCGTGATGGTCGACTCGCTGATGCGCACCACGACCTCGCCGGGATGGCCGCTGGTCAGATAGGTGCCGTCATCGCGGGTACTCTCCTCGACGGGCTCGCTGAGATGCGCGACGACGAACGCGTGCCACTCTTCGTATTTTTCGCTCACGAACGTTCCATATCCATCGTCACTCCCGATATCGGTCGGCTCCTGACTCATCCGTATCGAGTGATCACGCTCGTCACTGCACTGGCTGGTGAGATGCGCCGACACGAGGCGCTCATGGGAATGGTAGCCTATGGCGTCCATCGGCCCGGGCGCGCGTCAGCTGGTGGAATCGAGGCGCATTGGCTTCATCCAACATCATTGCGGTCCTGCAGCGCCGGGCGAAAGCCCTCATCATTGCGTTCACCGTGACAGTGCTCGGCGCGGTTGCCGGCCTGCAGATCGCGGATCTGTGGACGCTTCGTCAGCAGACGCTGAACAACGCGCAACTGCGGGCGGCGAATGGCGCGTCGGTCGTCGCCGAGTACGTGCGCGGGGTGCGGTCACACCGCCTACGCCAGGACAATCGACCGGCAGCGCGCCATGACGGCAGGATTCGATGCGCATCTGGCCAAGCCCGTGGATCCCGACGACCTCGTCGCCACCGTCGCTTCGCTGGTCGCCGCGCGGGTCAGTGCCGGTTAGACGGCGCATGGGGTCAAGGTGCAGCCTGGCGTCTCGCGCCGGCCGCAGCTTGAATCACCCCCTGGGCAGGCATATTCTCAGCCTCTCAATGGGAGGCGAGGGAACATGCGCACGTCTACGGCGTCGCTCGACAGCGGCACGCTTCGCGGGCAGTTGTATCAGCTCAGCACCCTCCTGGAAGAGGCGCTCGCCGAGTCGAACGCGCTGCATCACCGCATTCGCGAAATCCAGTTGCGCATCGCGGAGCTGAGCGCTTCAGCCGAGGCGGGCCGGCTCGTCGCGGTGGTGCGCGCAACGGGATAATCGGCGCGTGCGGCGAGGCCGAAACAACCGATAGATCGGGGAAGGGATTGGGTGTGAGGCGACCTGCGTTCTGGATCGTGTTCCTGCTGCTCTCCGCCGGCGCGGCCTACGTCGCGATCCGCTTCTTTCCGCAGGCGTTCTCGATCGTCGCGCTCGAGATCACGATGGATCGCGAGCGCGCGCTGCACGAGGCGCGCGCGATCATGTCCCGCGATCAGCTCGGCCCCGCGGGATACCGGCAGGCGGCTTCGTTCACTCTGGACAGCGACGCACAGACGTTTGTCGAGCTCGAGGGGGGCGGCAAGGGAACGTTCACGAGCATGCTTCGCGAGGGACTCTACTCCGCGTACACATGGCGGGTCCGTCAGTTCAAGGAGGGAGAAACCAACGAGACCACGATCCGCTTCACACCCGAAGGGCGCCCCTATGGCTTCAAGGAAACGCTGAGAGAGGACACGCCTGGCGCCGCCCTCGATGCGACCGCCGCCCGGGAGATCGCCGAGCGGGGAGCGGCCCGGTGGAACGTCGATCTCGGAAGGTTCACGCTCGTCGAGCAAGGGCAGGAACGGCGCGTCGGCGGACGCGTCGATCACACGCTGACCTACGAACGGCCGTCCCCGACCCTGAACGAAGGGCGTTATCGCGTCCGCCTGGTCGTGTCCGGCGATCGACCGACGGAAGTCACCTACTTCATTCAGATCCCGGAAGCCTTCACCAGGCGCTATGCCAGCATGCGCTCCGCCAACGACGCCATCGGCATCGGCTCGGTTGTCGGGATGGCGCTGCTCTACATCTTCGGCGGCATCGGCGTCGGACTGTTCTTCATGCTGCGGCAGCGATGGGTGGTGTGGCGGCCGGCGGTGGGCTGGGGCGCGGCCGTCGGTTTCATGCAGGCGCTCACCATGGTCAACAGCCTGCCCCTGCTCTGGATGAACTACGACACGGCGATCGCGCGCTCGACTTTTCTCGCGGAGTACGCCGCGCAAGTCGTCGCCAGTTTCATCGGCTTCTCGGCCTTTTTCGCCTTGTCGTTCATGGCGGCGGAGACGCTGACGCGCCGCGCGTTCGGCCACCATCCGCAGTTGTGGCGCGCGTGGTCGGCGCGGCCGGCTGACGGCGGACCGACGGCCCCAGCGGCCTCCTTCGCGATTCTCGGCCGGACGGTCGGCGGCTACCTGCTCGTGCCGATCTTCCTCGCGTACGTGGTGATGTTCTATTTCGTCGCGATCCGGTACCTCGGATGGTGGTCGCCGTCGGAATCGCTGCTGCATCCCGACGTCCTCGCCACCTACGTGCCGTGGCTCTCGGCGATTGCGAACTCGTTCCAGGCGGGATTCTGGGAGGAAGCGCTGTTTCGCGCCGTGCCACTCGCGGGCGCGGCTCTGATTGGCGAGCGCATCGGCCACCGGCGGCTCGCGCTGGTGGTGGCGTTCATAATCCAGGCGCTGATCTTCGGCGCCGGGCATGCGCAGTATCCCGGTCAGCCCGCCTACGCCCGGCCGGTCGAATTGATCATCCCGTCGATCGGATTCGGATTGATCTACCTCTACTTCGGCCTGCTGCCGGCGGTCGTGCTGCACTTCACGTTCGACGTGGTGCTGTTTGCGCTGCCGATCTTCCTCGCGCATGCGCCGGGTATCTGGCTCCAGAAGTCGATGGTTGCCGTCATGGCGCTGGTGCCGCTCTGGGTCGTGCTGGTGCGGCGAATGCAGGCGAGACGGTGGACGGAGCTGTCGCTGAGCGATCGGAATGCCGCCTGGACGCCGCCGGCCGCAGTGGATCCGTCCGCAGCGGTGGCATCGGTGCCGCAGCCTCAGCTGAGCGCTCGTGCGACCTCACGGTGGCTCGCTGTCGGGGCAGCGGCCTTCCTCCTGTGCGTGACCGCCGTCGGATCGGTGTGGTTGTCGGAGCGGCAGGACCTGCCGCTCACCCGTGAGCGCGCGGTCGATCTGACTCGTCAGGCGATCGAGCAGCGCGGCGTCACGCTCGACCGGCGCTGGCGCCTGCTGTCGATCCCGGACAACGGCGCCGGGGCGCCTCACGAATTCGTCTCGTCAACGGCGGGTGAATCGCGCCGGCATGAGCTGCTCGGCCGCTACCTGCCGCTGCCTCGATGGCGCGTCCGGGTCGTGACGTTCGAAGGTGACGTGGCCGACCGGGCCGAGGAGTGGAACGCGTATGTCACGTCGACCGGGGAGGTCCGCGGCATTCAGCATGCGCTGCCCGAGGCGCGGGCAGGCGCGACGCTCGACGAAGAGGCCGCCCGGCAGCTGGCGCGCAAGGGGATTCTCGAGCGGTTGAACCTCGACAGCGATCGCGGCGAGATCAAGGAAGTGTCGGCCAGACCGACCAGGCAGCAGGCCCGGACCGACTGGCAGTTCGTGTTCACGGACACCACGATTGCCCCGCTGCCGCGCGGCGAGCCGCGGATCAGCGTGCTCATCGGCGGCGATGAGATCGCGGCGGTGAACCGCTTCGTGTTCGTGCCCGATGAGTGGGACCGGCAGATGCGTGCCACCTCCACGCGAAACATCATCCTGCGGATCCTCGGCGCCATGATCTTCGCGGGCCTGCTCCTCGGGGCGGCCGTGAGCGGCGTGATCGCCTGGAGCCGCCGCCGCTACACGCCGCGTCTCTTTTTCGTCACCGCCATGCTCATGTTCGTCATTTCCGTGGCCAAGAGCGCGAACAACTGGCCCGCGCTTCTTGCCGCGCTGTCGACAGAGGCTCCGCTGGAGCTGCAGCTGGCCGGAGGGATCGGCCTCGGGCTCGTTGGACTGATCCTGAATGCCGCCCTCGTCGGACTCGCCCTCGGCGCGGTGCCGCAACGTCTCGCCGGCGCCGCCGCCGTACCCGATCGGGACGCGCTCAAACTCGGCGCCGCCGCCGGATTCTTCGCCGCGGCGGTCGCCGCGATCGCGGCCTGGATGCGCACGCCCGAGTGGGCGCAGATGCCAGGTCTCGATCCGGCCGGCGCCATGATCCCGATCCTCCAGGCCGGGATCGATCCGCTGCCGCGCGTCTTCATGGCCTCGGCCATCATGCTGCCCGCGCTCATCCTGGTCGACCAGGTCACCTCCGCCTGGACACGCCGGCGCCTGCTGGGTGTGGTGATTCTGATCATGATCGGCTTCGCTGGCAGCGGCGTACCGGCCGGCGCGAGCCCGAGCGGCTGGGTCGCGGGCGCCGCGATCATGGCGGCGGCGTTGATCGTCGGCTACGCCACGCTGCTCCGGTTCGATCTCACCATCATCCCGATGGCGCTCGGGACGATGATTGCCGTTGGTGCGCTGGCCCAGGGAGCGCAGCGGGCCTATCCCGGCGCACTGGTGGGATCGGGCGTCGCGGCGCTTCTGGCTGTCCTGATCGGGTGGCGCTGTACGGTGTCGCTCCGGCGCGCGAGGGTGCAGATGGCCGCCGACGTCCAGGCGCCGGCGGGAGCCGCACAGCGCGCCTGAACAGGCTCAGACCATTTCCGCAACAGCCATTGTGAGAGGCCGATGCCGACACCTGCCGCCGTCCTGCTGATCCTGCTCGCGGGCCTGTTCGCCCAGTCACCGTCCGACTGGACTCGTTTCCGCGGACCGAACGGCAGCGGCGTCTCGCCGGCGACTGGCGTGCCGACCGAATTCGGCCCTGCCCGCAACGTGGTGTGGAAGACGCCCGTCCCGCCCGGCCACTCGTCGCCCGTGGTGAGCCGCTCGCACATCTTCCTCACCGCACACGAGGCGGACACGCTGCTCGTGCTCGCCTTCGATCGCGCGAACGGACGCGAGCTGTGGCGGCGCGAGCTGCCGCGGGCACGCAAAGACCGGCTCGACGGACCCAACGGCCCGGCCTCGCCTTCTGCCGTCACCGATGGCAAGCGCGTCTTCGCGTTCTTCCAGGACTTCGGGCTGATCGCCCTGACGGTTGACGGGCGCGAGCTCTGGCGGCTGCCGCTCGGTCCATTCAACATGGCCTACGGCTTCGGGGCATCGCCGATTGTCGTGGACGATGTGGTGCTGCTCGCGGTGGACCAGGACACGGGCTCGTACCTCCTCGCGGTGCATGCAGGAAATGGACGGATCAAGTACAAGGTCGACCGGCCCGGCGTGATCTCGGGGTATTCGACGCCGACCGTCTACCAGCCGAAGGACGGCGGCACACAGATCATCGTTCCGGAGTCGTTCCAGCTGTCGGCCTATGCCGTCGCGGATGGCCGCCGCGTCTGGTGGGTGCGCGGCCTCGCGTGCGAAATGAAGTCGGTCGCCAGCATCGACGGCGAGACCTTGTATGTGAACGGCTGGGGGTTCTCGCAGAACCAGCCGGGCACGCACATTCCGACGGTGCCATTCGCCGAAGGGCTGACCCGCTACGACCGGAACAAGGACGGACGCATCGCCAAAGACGAGATCTCCGGCGAGGATCGGATGGACCGCATGCTGCGTGGCAACGCGGGATTCTCCGCATTCGATCTGGATCGCAATGACAGCCTCGACGCGAAGGAATGGGACGTCTTCAGAATGATGCTCGCCGCCGAGAACGGGCTGCTGGCGATCAAGCTCGGCGGCCGCGGCGACATGACCGGGTCCGCGATCAAATGGCGGTATCAGCGGCCGGTCCCGCAGGTGCCCTCCACGGTTCTCTATCAGGGCGTCCTGTTCATGGTGAACGACAGCGGCATTCTGATCTCGTTCGATCCGGCGACCGGAGCGGTCGTGAAGCAGGGCCGGCTCAAGGGAGCGATCGACAAGTACTTCGCGTCCCCGGTCGCCGCCGACGGCAAGGTCTTCCTGATCAGTCAGGACGGCACGCTCTCGGTCGTCACGGCGAAGGGGGAATGGGAGATCGTGTCGGTGAGCGCCCTCGAAGACGAGGTCTATGCCACGCCGGCGATCGTCGATCGTCGCATCTACATCCGCACGAAAGGCCTGTTGTACAGCTTCGAACAGAGCTGACGCCTGGCCATGGTTCTGCGCGCAGGCCTGCTCGCTTCGATCATCCTGCCGCTGCTCATGGTTCCGACGGTTCCGACGGTTCCGACGGTGCCGACGGTTCCGACGACTCCGACGGCCCCACCGGCCCAGCCTCGAGCACCGCTCGACCGCCTGACGATCGTCGCACCGGCCGCACCGGGCGGCGGATGGGACCAGACCGCGCGGGCGATGCAGCGCGTGCTCGAAGCCGAAGGGCTCGTTCGCGCCGTGCAGGTCGAGAACGTGCCGGGCGCGGCAGGCACCGTCGGCCTCGCCCGATTCGTCAACGATCCTCCGCGTGCGGAGTTCGCGCTGCTCGTCACCGGGCTCGTCATGGTCGGCGCGATCGTCTTCAACGAGTCCGCCGTCTCGCTGACCAGGACGACACCGATCGCCTCGCTCACCGAAGAGTTCGAAGTCGTGGTGGTGCCGGCGGCGTCGCCGATCCGCGACATGCGCGACCTGGCAGACCGCTTCCGCGCCGCCCCGTCATCCGTGTCGTGGGCCGGTGGTTCGGCCGGCGGGACCGACCACATCCTCGCCGGCCTGATCGCGTCGGCCGTTGGCGTCGATCCGGCGCGGGTGAACTACATCGCGTTCTCCGGAGGCGGCGAAGCGCTCGCCGCGGTGCTCGGCGGGCAGGTGACGGCCGCGATCAGCGGCTACAGCGAATTCGCGCCGCACATCGACTCGGGCCGGTTGCGGGCGCTCGCGATTTCCGCGCCCTCGCCGCAGTCCGGCATCGCCGCCCGGCCGCTCGCCGCGTACGGTCTGAACGTCGTCCTCCACAACTGGCGCGGAGTCGTCGGTCCCCCGGAAATCGATCGCGAGGCACGGGAGCAGCTCACCGATCTGATGACTCGACTGGTTGCCAGTCCATCCTGGCAGCAGACGCTCCGCGAACGCGGATGGTCGGATCGCTTTCTGCGAGACGACGACTTCGTGCGGTTCCTGAACGATGACCGGGCCCGGATCACGCGGATCGCGCGATCGCTGAGAACGCCGGCGGCGGAAGGACGAGCGATCGCCGGACGACTCTTCCCCTCCATCGTGTTCATCGGCTCCATCATCCTTGCCGTCGCACTCCTCCTCGAGCGCAGACGGCCGCAACCGGTGCTCCATGAACCACGAGCCCCATTCGATTACCGGACGTTCGGCCTCACGGCGCTGGCACTGCTGGCATATCTGGTGGCGCTGACCGTTGCGGGCTTCGTCATCGCCTCGACCCTGCTGTTCTGGACGACGGCGCTGGCGTTCGGCAGCCGGCATCGAGCACGCGACGGCGTGCTGGCGGCCGCGTTCGCGGTGATCACCTACTTCGTGTTCGCTCGCGGGCTCGGACTGTCACTCCCGGCCGGCTGGCTCGCCACATTTGTTCCATGGATTCGCTGAACGCCCTGTGGGACGGGTTCGGCGTGGCGCTGTCCGCGCGCGGTGTGCTGTGGGGGCTGGCCGGCGTGACCCTGGGCACACTCGTCGGCGTGCTGCCGGGCATCGGGCCGGCCCTCACGATTGCCCTGCTGCTGCCCCTGACCTACTCGGTCGACGCGACGGCCGCGTTCATCATGTTCGCGGGCATCTATTACGGCGCGATGTACGGAGGATCGACGACCGCGATCCTGCTGAACACGCCGGGCGAGAGCGGCTCGATCGTGTCGGCGATCGAAGGACACAGGATGGCCAGGAGCGGACGCGGCGGCGCCGCGCTCGCGACTGCCGCCATTGGTTCGTTCGTCGCTGGAACGATCGGCACCGCGGCGCTGACGATCACCGCGCCGTTCCTCGTCACCCTGGCGCTCCGGTTCGGACCCGCCGAGTATTTCGCGCTGGCGGTCGTGGCGTTCGCCGCCGTCTCCTCGACGCTGGGGGGCTCGCTCGTGCGAGGGTTGGCCAGCCTCTTCTTCGGCCTCATCCTCGGACTCGTCGGCATCGATCGCCTGACCGGCGACGCGCGATTCACGTTTGGCATTCCGTACCTGCTCGACGGAGTGGATGCGGTCGTGGTCGTGATCGGCTTGTTCGCCGTCGGCGAGGTGTTCGACGCGGCCGCCCGCAAGCCATCGGATCGCGACGAGATCGTTCCCGTCACCGGATCGCTGTGGATGACCGCCAGCGAGTGGCGCCGATCCTGGAAGCCGTGGCTGCGGGGAACGCTCATCGGGTTTCCGCTCGGCGCGGTGCCGGCAGGAGGAGCGGAGATTCCGACGCTGATGTCGTATGCGCTCGAGCGCCGGCTCGCGAAGGGCGGCGGCGAATTCGATCGCGGCGCGATCGAGGGCGTCGCCGGACCGGAGGCCGCGAACAACGCGTCGGCGGCCGGCACGCTGGTGCCGCTCCTGGCCCTCGGCCTGCCGACGTCCGCGACCGCCGCGGTACTGCTTGCGGCCTTTCAGCAATATGGTCTGCAACCCGGGCCGCTGCTCTTTCAACAGGAGCCGCAGCTCGTCTGGGGAATGATCGCCAGCCTCTATATCGGGAACACGATGCTGCTCCTGTTGAATCTGCCCCTCGTGGGTCTCTGGGTGCGGCTGCTCACGATCCCGCGGCGGCTGCAATATGCTGGCATCCTGACGCTGGCGAGCCTCGGCGCGTACAGCGTCGACCGATCGACGTTCGACGTCGGCCTGATGTATCTCATCGGGCTGGCCGGGTTCGGCATGCGGCGGTGGTCGATGCCGCTGGCCCCCGCCGTCATCGGGCTGATCCTGGGTCCGCTCGCCGAGCAGCAGTTCCGGCGAGCGCTGGCGATCGGCGGTTCCCCTTCGATCTTTGTGTCCCGTCCGATATCGTTCACACTACTGCTGCTCGCTCTGATGATCGTCGCCGGTATGGGAGGACGGGCGTTTCTTCAAGGGAGGAAGGGAGCTGCGCGAAGACGAGAATAAGTTCTGGAGAGCGGAGGACGGGAGGACGGGAGGAACGCTGAACCCAAAAAGGAACTACCTCCTTGTCGCCGTCGTGCAGTCGTGCAGTCGTGCCGTCGTGCGGCGCGGTAGCGCAATCGTCAGCCGAGTAGGGCAAGAGTCTGGAGCGAAAACGTGAAAGCCATACAAGTCGATCAACCCGGCGGCCCCGAACAGCTCAAGGTCGTGGAGATCCCCACGCCGAAGCCGGGTCCGAAAGATGCCCTCGTGCGCATCGCTGCGAGCGGCGTGAACTTCCTCGATGTCTATTTCCGCAAAGGGCTGTACAAGGCCGACCTCCCCTTCACGCCCGGGAGCGAGGCGGCCGGAACGGTGGAGGCCGTCGGCTCTGACGTCACGGAAGTCGCTCCGGGCGATCGCGTCGCGTACGCGATGGTTCGAGGATCCTACGCCGAATACGCGGTAGTGGCGGCCGCGCAGCTGGTCAAGATCCCTGCAGGCGTCGAGTTCGAAACCGCCGCTGCGGTGATGGTGCAAGGCATGACCGCGCACTACCTGACCCACTCCACGTATGCCGTGCAGCCGGGCGACGTGTGTCTGGTGCACGCGGCCGCCGGCGGCGCCGGAGGCATGATCGTGCAGATGGCCAAGGCCCGCGGCGGGCGCGTCTTCGGAACCGTGTCGACCGAGCAGAAGGCGCAGGTCGCGCGCGAAGCCGGCGTCGACGAAGCCATTCTCTACACCGAGAAAGACTTCGAAACCGAGGTCAAGCGCCTGGCCAGCGGCGGCGTCCATGTCGTCTACGACTCGGTCGGCAAGACGACGTTCGAGAAGAGCCTCGCGTGCTTACGTCCACGGGGCATGCTCGCTCTCTTCGGCCAGTCGAGCGGTCCCGTGACGCCGATCGATCCGCAGGTGCTCAACACGCGCGGCTCCGTCTTCCTGACGAGGCCAAACCTGGGCCACTATCTGCTGACGCGTGAGGAGCTGCTGTGGCGCGCCGGCGACGTGCTGAACGCGGTGGCTTCAGGGAGTCTGCGCGTGCGGATCGACCGCTCATACCCCCTCGAGCGCGCGGCCGACGCTCATCGCGATCTCGAGGCGCGGGCGACCACGGGGAAGCTTCTGATTCGGGTCTGAGGGCGGCGGGTCGGGAGTTCTTGGAGGACGGGTTTCTTATTCACAAGGAGGACGGGAGTCCAAAACTTGTTTGTGCAGAAACCCAAACGGAATTCCTCCCGTCCTCCCGTCCTCCCTGTTAAAAAAGTTCCTTCTGCCCGTGAGGAGCAACCCCCGTCCTCCCCATGTCACAAACCCCCCGCCCCCGCGTTATACCTGTGACGGCCATGATGGAACCCAGCCGAGCAACGAATGAGCTGTTCCGGGAGCACGGCGCCGCCGTTTACCGGTTCGCGCTGATGATGCTCCGGCACCCGGAGGACGCCGAGGACGTCGTGCAGGAGACCTTCATGAAGCTCCTGCATCACCTGCGGTCGGGCGGGGACGCCGGCAATCTCCGGGGGTGGCTGTTCACGGTGGCCGCGCACGCCGCGCGGGATCGCCAGCGCAGACGGCTGCGGTGGATTCCCTGGCGTCCCGATCACGACTCAGCGGTCGAGCCGGCGTCCCTGCCCGATGAAGACGGACGGCTGCAGGCGGCGCGCGAAGCGCTGCAGCGATTGTCCGGACGAGACCGCCTGTTGATTGCCCTTCGTGCCAACGGGCTGGCCTATCGCGAGATCGCCGCGGCCGCGGGGATTCGCCCGACTTCGGTTGGCCGTCTGCTCGCCCGCGCACTGGACCGCTGGGCGCGGCTCTCCACCGAGGCGGCACATTTCCCGCCGAACCATGCGGCTCGCGAACTGGTGAACAAGTAGGACATCACGCGAAAGCGAAGGATCACATGACCTGTCTCAACGATGCGGAGATTCAGGCGCTCATCGATGGCGAAGCCGACGACCGGCAGCGCGAACATGCGCGCGCGTGCCGGCGCTGCGCCGACCGGGCGCAGGCGCGCGAACGGCGTAATGCCGCGCTCTTCAGCCCTGTCGAGCGCGATCTCGACGTGCCGCGCCATCTCGCGCGGCGGATCGACGCCGCGCTCGCCGCCGGGCTGTCCACCGGCGCCACACGTTTGAGAGGGGATTCGCGTCCGCCGCGCCGCCGTGCGTTCTGGAGCGCGACCATCGCGGTGGCCGCGACCATCATCGCCGTCCTCTTCGTGGCGCCGATGATCAAGGACCCGGCAACCGTGTCGGCGTCGGAGATCCTCGCGGCTTCGGCGACACGGCTGAACTCGCCGGCCACCGGGATCGAGGTCCTCGAGTACGAGCTCGTCATCGACGGCGTGCCGAAGGAGATGATGCCCGACCACGCGAATGGCACGTATCACGTCCGGCAGATCATCGATCACGACACGCCCGGACGCTTCTACTTCTCCAGCTTCGGACCGGACGGCCAGCCGATCTCTGCGATCTCGCAGGACCCGGCGCAGCATCGCCGCGTGACCGTGATGACCGTCGAAGGACAGCCGTTCCGCTTCGAGACGACGCTGCCGGCGGAGTTGCCCATGTCGCTGCCCGAGATCGAGCGGCTGCACATGGAAGCCACCATCACGATGATGCAGGCGAGCGGCAATCAGCTCCTGCAGGTGATCGACACACCCGAAGGCCAGCACTACCGGATCGAGGTGCAGCACGAGGGGAGCACGACGACGAATCCGGTGTGGGATCTGACGAGCGCGCGCGTGCTCGTCAGAGCCGGGGATTACCGCATCAGCGAGTTCGCGGTCACCGGCACGTTTCTCAGGAAGCCGTACAGCCTGTCGTACAAGCTGATTCGCCGGGCACAGGGCGCGAGCCTGCAGTATGCCTTCGACGTGCCGGCGCTGCCTGGCCAGATCGAATTCTCCGGCGAGGGCAGCGTCCTCCCCGCCCGCGATGCCATGGTGCTCGCGTTTCGCGAGTTGACCAGGCTCAAGCAGGGCCGGTGATGTCGGCGCCCGCGATCAGCGTCGACGGGCTCACCAAGTACTACGGAGCCGTCGTCGGCGTCGAGCAGTTGTCGTTTCAGGTGGAGCGCGGCGAGGTCTACGGCTTCCTCGGCGCCAACGGCGCTGGCAAGACGACGACGATGAGGCTGCTGCTCGATCTGCTGCGGCCGACCAGCGGTCAGGCCTCGGTGCTCGGCGTCGACTGTCACCGCGCGAGCCGGGCCGCGCGCGCGCTCATCGGATACCTGCCGGGCGAGCTTCCGGTTTATCCGGATCTCACGGCCGCCCGCTACCTTGACTATCTCGCCCGGCTCGACAGCCGCCCGGTGTCCGCCGCGTACCTGAACGAGCTGCTCGAACGATTCGATGTGAGCGGCGTCGATCTCGACCGGCGGCTTCGGGATCAATCGCACGGGATGAAACAGAAGATCGGCATCGTTCAGGCGCTGATGGCCCAGCCCCCGGTCCTGATTCTCGACGAGCCGACGGCGGGACTCGACCCGCTGATGGCCCAGTCGTTTCTCGCGCTGCTCGAAGTCCTGAAACGCCGCGGCGACACCACCGTCTTCCTGTCGTCCCACGTGCTCAGCGAAGTGGAAAGCAGCTGCGAGCGGATCGGCCTCGTTCGCGGCGGACGCATGGTGGCGGTCGAGACCATCGACAGCCTGCGGCTCCGCGCCGCACGCGTCGTGACCGTGGACTTCTCGGCGGACGTGAGCAGCGACGTGCCGGCGTTGCCAGGCGTCAAGACACTTGGCCGGACCGCGCGACAGTGGACGCTGGAAGTCTCCGAACCGCTCGGCCCGCTGCTTCACGCACTCGCCGGGCTGCCCGTTCACGATCTTCAGGTCGAGGCGTTCCGCCTCGAAGACTACATCTCCCAGATGTACGGAATCGAAGTGCGATCATGAGGTCCCTCGCGCTGCTCGGACGCACGGTGACACAGGCGGGGTATGTGATCGTCGGCTGCCTCGCACTCCTCTGGGCGCTTCAGCTCGTCATCGTCGGCCAGGCGTCCGCCATCGCGGAGCAGAACTCGTTCAGCCGGGTAGGCGAGCTGGTTCCGGCGTTCCTCCAGCGCGGCCTCGGCTCGAGAGCCATGCTCCTCGCCACGTTCAAGGGAACCGTCGCGTTCGGGTACTTTCACCCGGTCGTGGTCGTGCTGTTGTCGGTGCTGGCGATTTATCTGACGACCGAGCCGGCTCACGAGGTCGAGGCTGGCCTCGTGGATCTCGAGCTCGCCCGTTCGGTGCCGCGGCATGCCTTGATCACCCGCTCGCTCGTGGCCGCGGCGGTCGCCATCTCCGTCGCGGCGGCGATGATGGGATTCGGCACCTGGCTGGGGCTTCGCGCGTTCGCGTCGCCGTCGTTCGGAGCCCCTTCAGCGGGAACGATCGCCATGCTGCTGATTCACCTGATCGGCGTCGCGGCGGTATTCGGCGCCGGCGGGCTGGCGATCGCGGCCGGGGCACGTCGCTGGAGCACGGCATTCTTCGCGGCGGCGTTCGCCGCGGTGGTGTTGTACCTGATGGATTTCCTGTCGATCGGCTGGCCGTCGATGCGGCTGATTTCCTGGGTTTCGCCCTTCCGGTACTATCCCGCGCTGGCCATCGTGGCTGGCGATGCTCTCCGGATCGGCAATCTGGTCGTGCTGTTTGGAACCGCCGCCGTCTTCTGTGTCATCGGGTATTGGCGCTTCGAGCATCGCGATCTCTAAATCCTTCGCCGGGCCCCGCGGAGCCTCCACTTTTGCACATTTTTTCGCCAAGCTCGGCTGAAATTTCAATTGGACAGCTGATCGGCTGTCGTGGATACTGCCGGGGTCGATGTTGGGAAAACACTGCCCGTCCTGCTCATCGTCCTCAATCCGCCTGACGACCCCTCAACGACGAGAAGACCTGGCGTTCTCCTGTAACTCATGCGGGCAGACATGGAGCGAGCCCGCCATGCCGCGGTATGTGCGCGAGGATCGCGACGATGATCCAGCGCATGTCACCCAGCCCAAGCGGCGCGAAGTGAGATAGCGCGTCCACTCAGGATGTGCCGCAATTTCCCGGGGGCGTCAAAGGCCTTTACAGATTGACACTGCGGATGCGTCGATGGCGCATACGGATGTGATTGCCAAATTCCAAACGCTGAGCTAGAATACTCGTCACTCCCCTCACCACTTAGCTGAAGCACCGGCCGGCTCGTTCACGCGATGCCTGTCCGGGCTCACTTACGTTCCGACGCCGACAGTCCGGCCCTCTCTGCATTTTGATGTCGAGGACGCGCCCTCGAGGAGGTATAGGCATGCGCCGCTTTGTTTTCTTCGTCGCTTTGTTGCTCGGAACCGCGGCCGTGGGGCGCGCGCAGGAGCAGCTGCCGTCCGGCTGGACGCCAGGCCCGACCACGGGCCGGCTCGGCTCGGTGGCCTCCGTCAACGTGCCTGAGGAGTACATCTTCCTGGACGCCAAGGCGACCAGGACCTTCCTCGAGGAAGGCCAGAACATTCCCGCGGGCGACGAGCTCGGCGCCCTGCTCCGTGTGATGCCGAACAAGGATCACTGGTTCGCGGTGTTCAGCTACGAGGACACGGGCCACATCGACGACAAGGAGCGCGACGCGATCGACGCCGACGCCCTGATGAAGACGCTCAAGAAGGGCAACGAGTACGGCAACAAGGAGCGGCAGAAGCGCGGCTGGCAGGTGCTCAACCTCGAAGGCTGGCATCAGCGGCCGTTCTACGATCCCGCGACCAACAACCTGACCTGGGCGACGAAGCTGTCGGCCGAAGGCTCGCCGTCGATCAATCACTCGGTACGGCTCCTCGGCCGGACCGGCACGATGAGCGTCCAGCTCGTGGCGGACTCCTCGTCGATCGACGACGCGACGCGCGAATTCAACGCCGCGCTCGATGGTTACAGCTACAACCAGGGGCAGCGCTATGCCGAGTTCGTCAAGGGTGACAAGCTGGCCGGCTACGGGCTCACCGCGCTCATCGCCGGCGGCGCAGGCGCCGCGGCCGTCAAGAGCGGCTTGCTGCAGAAATTCTGGAAGCTGATCGTGGTTGCGTTCGTGGCACTGATTGGCGGCGCCAAGAAGATATTCGCGGCGCTGTTCGGCAGAAAGGATCAGCAGCAGGACATGGCGGCCTCCCCCACGGCGAGCGGCGGCACGGCGTAATCCCTGATCCTGGTCATGATCGGTCTCCTGGCGCTGCTGTGGTGCATCTATCTATCGGAATGCCTCGTACGGCAGCGTCCAGGAGAATTGGTCCTCAGCGCTCGCGCGATCAAGGGGTGGCGCGCGATCGCTGAGCCCGAGATTCAGCTCCTCGGTGGGACGGTGGGCTTCAGCTGGACGGCCGTGCTGCCCTGGCGCCTCGCCTTCACGCTGAGCGGTGACGAGCTCGACATCCGCAAAGCGCGAGACCTCGTTGGCGGCGTCAAGGAATCCACGCGATGGCTCCGCATCGCGTCGGGAACTTTGTTCCTCTGGGTCCTGGGTGGCTTGACGGTCCTCGTCATCACCGACCGCCTGCTCTCGGTCCTGCTGCCATACACCGTCATGGCGCTGCTGCTCTGGGCGCTGACGCTCGTGGCGTTCCTCCGCGCATTTCGCCGTGTTCACGGCCACCGGCCGCCGCTCGAAATCTGGGTCACCGCCGCGCTGTCGCCCGTAGCTCTCATCCGCGCTCCCCACATCGTCTGCCTGTCCGCCATCAAGTCCCTTCATCCGGTCGCGGCCTCGGCAATCCTGGCAGACGATGCCGAATTCCTGCGAGTGGGACGGTTGTGGCACTTCGACGCGCCGGCGCTGCGGCCGGCGATCGAGCGCGCGGCCAAGACGAGGGCGCTTCAGGATCAACTGACCGCCCCGCCGGCGACGTCCGAACATGCGGCGCGTTTCTGCCCGCGATGCCATGAAACGTACACCGCGGCGGCGGAACGCTGCGCCGACTGCACCGAGGTGCCGCTCCAGCTCTTGCCGAGTCGCTCGTAACGACCGCGTAAACGCGCCGCGTACCGCTTCACAGATCCACCCGCTGATCACGCCGCATCGATCGGCGATCTCTCCCCCGGGCAATCGCACCGATCGATGTGTCAACAGCCGAGCTGGGTTGCATTCGATATATGCCCACACGTCACAATACGCACATGAAGTATCCAGTCAGCGTGTTGGGCGTCCTGGTCGTGCTTGCCGCGGTTGCCGTCGCTCAGACGCCACCGCCGCCGACAACAGCAAAGCCGCCGCAGCAGCAGCCGCCGCCGCAGCAGCCGCCGCCGCAGCAGCCGCCGCCAGCGACCAAGCCGCAACAACCGCGCGCCAGCGCCGGTGGCGGACCGACCCTGTCCGTCCAGGTCACCGACAGGAGCGGCAATCCGATCGGTGACGTCGCGGTCCGCGTGGGTGGCCCCGTCGACCGTTCGGGTTCCACGGGACAGGACGGCGCCGTGGGTTTTCGTTCGATGCGGGCCGGAACTTACCGGCTGCGATTCGAGCGCGACGGGTTCACGACCCTCGAGCGCGAAGTCGTGATGCGGAACCAGGCGGCTGACGTCTCGGTGGCCCTGACGGCCGCGCCGTCCAAACCGCCTCCGGTCGCTCCCGCGCCTGAGCCTCCTCCGCCCCCGCCTGCCCGCACGCCGCGGGCGGTCGAGCCGCACAACCTGTCGCTGACTGATTATCTCGACAACAACCTGATTCGTTCCGAACCGGTCAAGACGTCGCTGCTCGCATGTGCGGAAGGTGGAACGGCGGTCCTTCTCCAGGTGCGCGACCCGCTCAGCGATCGCCAGCATGCCGAAGCGGACGAAATGCTCTATGTCATCGCCGGATCCGGAATCCTGCGCATCCGCAATCAGGACACGAAGATGTCTTTTGGACATTTCGCGCTCGTGCCGCGCGGCATGACGCACAGTCTGCGGCGCGATGGCCGCAATCCGATGGTCCTGCTGTCCGTCCTGGCCGGTCCGGCCTGCACGGAAACCACCCCACCGGTCCGCTAGATGGGAATGCACGCGCAAAAAGCGCGCGACGAATGAGATTCAGGGACTCTTGACGTCGGCGTCGAATGCGGCCGTCGTGACCTGCCCGGCGCGCTTCATCTGCACCCACAGCCGGTAACGCCCGGCCTTCGGAAACGCGTACAGCGTTGACACCTCGCTCGCCGCGGCAGGCGATCGATGAACGGCGTGGGGATCGACGGTCTGCGAGAACTTCTGCCAGGCCGCCATCGACACGCTCCCCGAGGGATGCAGATGGGCGAACACGTCGCCCTCCCGGCGGGCGACCACGATGTGGCCGAGCATCCCCATGTAGGGTTCCAGCGCGACCGGCGCGCCGGCCGGATCGCGTGCGGTGAACTTCAGCAGGTTCTCCCGTCCAGCCACGATCGGGTCCGCGCCGCGCGTCCACGTGATGGTCGTGCCGTCGGCGGATCGGAATGCCGGCGCGGCCTCGGGCATTGCCCCACCAACGAACCATGAATCATCGGGGTCGCCGGCCGATGCCGCGCCAGCCGGCGGTTCGCCGAGGTTGACGCTCGCCGTCAGCGTCTGCGCGTAGCCGCTCTCGTGCACGATGTCCCCGTAGATTCGATAGCGGCCTGCCGGGAGCGGCGGCAGCTCGGCGTCGAACGCGGTTGCCGGCTGACGCGCCACCGGGTGCACGTGCGCGAACGCGTCGAGGGCCGGCTCGCGCACCAGGAACATGTGCATCAATTTGCCGTGATCGGGCATCAGCGAGTTGTATCGCGACAGCGGATTACCCGGCGGCTGCCAGCGGCGATCGGCAATCATCAGGGTAAGGACACGCTGCCGCGCGCCGGATGTCGACGACGCGTCGAACGTATCGCGGATCGAGGCCTCGGTCGCGAACGGGCGATAGAGCACCAGCTCGCCATAGGCGAGCGCCTCGGCATCCCACCACGCGCGCCCGCCGAGCACGATCGCGATCAACAGGACCGCGCTGATCGCCACGGCGATTCGCGCGCGGCGCCGGCGGCGCGGCTCCGGCGATTCGCCCGGCGCGACGACGCTTTCGCGGACCGCCGCCCCGATGATGGTCAGCAGGCCAACCACCAGGAACAGCCCCAGCCCCGACAGAATGAGCCCCATGCCGCGCGGCATGTCACGCTGCTCCGTGGCGAGCGCCAGCACGGGGACGACGGCCGTCCCGCTGCCGTCGCGCCCGTCAACGAGGACGTGGACGCGGTACGACGTCGCGGCCATGAACCAGAGATCGGCGGCGTAGACCTCGAGGTCTCCGGGCACGCGCGCGGCGACGTCGGGAGGTGGCGCCCCTTCGGGTCCGACGTTCCACTGGATGGCCTGCACCGTCACCCGGGTAATCGCGTCGGGCGGCTTGCCGGGCACGCGCACGGCGATCTGAGCCAGCCCGGGAATCACACCCGGCAGGCGAACGGTGACGTGCACCGGATACGGCCCGGCCTCGCCGTTGAAGAACGTGTTGGGGCTGCCGACATGCGCCATCGAGCCGAGCGCCAGCGCCAGCAGCAGACCGCGAACGACGTGCGAACGCGTCGTCATCGCTGCACGCGGGTCATCCAGTTGCCCCACCACAATCCGCACCGGGTCGAGACGAATGCGAGCGCGCCGGCGATCGCAAGTCCGGAGCCGAGCGCATCGGGCGGGTTGACCTGGAACCATCTCGCCTGGATGACCGGGGGAATCATGTAGGCCATGTAATGCGTGCCGAACACCCGGTTGCGCGCCCACGAGGAGACCAGGAAGTCTGCGAACGGCCACTGCACGGCGATGAAGACCGCGAGGAATGCGACGGCGATTGCCGCGGCGAGGCGCCAGTCGCGCGCGCGTCCGAACGAGCGCATGAGCAGGTCGATCGCCAGCGCCGGCGGAATCAGCAAGAGCGGAGGATCGGGCGGCAGGAACCGATCGAGCTGCACGTAGATTGGCCCGAGCAGCGGGCGCCCCTCGAACAGCGGCAGCACCCAGATCATGACGAAGACGATCGCCGTGTAGACGCAGGCGACCAGGGTCGCCGGCCATCGCGCCGCCGAGGCGCGCGCGGCGCTGACCAGGAAGAACGGAAACACGGTGCAGACGACCTGATAGAACAGCGACTGGTGCATGTCCCAGCGCTGGATGTACTCGGTCGACAGAACCGCGCCATTGAGCAGCAGCAGTCCGGCGCCGTAGATGAACAGGGCCTGCAGCTTCCGGTCACGTCCTGAGGAACGGTTCTGCCACGCCAGCGCCATGAGCATCGCGCCGATCTGGATGGCGCCGATCCCGGCCGCGAGCACCGCGTGCGGCGGGCTGAGAATCTTCACGTCCAGCCCGTAGGTGTTGTGCCACCAATCGTCGAACGGCGCCGATGTCAGCATCGCGAACGCGCCCCAGATACAGACCCACGCGCCGAACGGCGCGCGGAACCCCCAGAACCGTACCGCGCCCGCGCGTTCGTCTTCGCTGCCCGCGAACGTGATCCACAGCGCCATCCAGCCGCACGACAGACCGGCGACGACGCCGCCGAGATAGATGGCGAGATGAGCGGGTGTCCAGAACGAGTCGCGGCCGATCGTCTGGTGCCACGAGATGTCCCACAGCACGCCGACCAGCACGCTCGTCGACGCGAACAGCACCGCGTAGACCGACCAGTGGACCACGCCGGGCGAGGCCACGGTGCCGATGGCCGGTCGAACGTCAGCGGTCGTCGTGGTCATGGGACCTCCAGAATGGGCCGCGCGCCGCCTCGAAGGTGAGTTCCGCGCGCCGGGGCCGAGCCATCGGCCAGCATTGAGCACTATACAATCGGTTTGGGATGTCTCTCGAACCGACGGTCCTCACGACGATGATTACGCCGGCGGTGCTGATATCGGCCTGCGGGGCGCTCATCCTCTCCACCTCCGTCCGGCTCGGGCGCGTCGTCGACCGCGTGCGCGCGCTCTCGGATCGATTCGAGGAGCTCGCGCAGAAGGCGCCGGGAGATATCGTCCTCTACGAGGAGCGGCTGGAGCTCACCTTCACCCAGCTCGATTGGCTGACGTCACGCGCGCGGCATCTGCAGCGGGCGATGACCACGTTCTATATCGCGCTGGGGCTGTTCGTGGCCACGACGGTGACGATCGGGTTCGTCGGCATCACCGGCAGGCTGGGCGGACAGTTCAACTGGCTGCCGGTCGTGTTCGGCATGGTCGGTGCCGCGCTGTTGTTCGTGGGCACGCTGCTCCTCGGCTTCGAATCGACGCTCGCGCTGCGATCGATTCACTCCGAGATGGACTTCCTCTGGACGCTCGGCAAGCACCATGCGCCCGATCCGCTGCGGCAGCGGGTCAGCTCGCGCCGTCTCTGGCGCAAGTAGCGCGGGTCTTCTCAGCGGGCTTCTTACTTCCGCCTAGAGGCGGAAGACTTCACCCGCTCACCTAGAACGCGTAGTCGAGTCCGACCACGGTGCTCCATCGGCTCTTCAGCCCGGCGTCGGACAGCGGGAACAGGAAGCTTGCGGAGATCAGCAGATCGCCCGCTGGATTGAACTTGGCTCCGACGGTCCCGAGCAGCAGGTTGAGATTGCCGGAGCGCGGCGAGAATTCGTCGAAGGTCATGAACGACGGCGGCTGATTCGGGTCCTGCGGCTGAAAGTCGAAGCGTTTGGCCTGGATCTCGAGACGGCCACTGTCGCGCAGCGTCCGGCCGATCAGGTCGCCAATCACCGTCAGGCGGGGGGTCGCGACGAATTCCACTCCGGCGGCCCAGTTGATTTCGTCGGGCAGCGACGGGATGCCGCCATCGATCGTGTTCGCGTCGTCTTCGCCGTTGGTGAACGTGTAGCCGACGTTCACGTGCTGGTCGAAGCGCCCGGTCCCGCCTGACAGGATCAGAAACACCTTCGTCTGCGCACTGCCGCCGAGGAGATTGTCTTCATCGCCGGTCGGCAGCCGGGCGTCGACTGCAGCGGCGAGCGCGCCATGCGTGCCGCCGAAGAATCGGTACTTCGTCCGCAGGACGGCGTCGCCGATGCCTGTGGCCGAGCCGCTCTGCGCAACCGTCCGCTGCGTCGCGTTGGCGTTGCCCTGCTCGAAGGTGTGAATCAGACCGTTGGCGCCGGTCGCCAGTCGCTGGATCGTCGCGAGCACGCTGGCTTCGAGATCGACGTGAACGATGGGGACGGCGAGCGCGACGTCCCATCGGTCCGTCAGGCCGTAGTTCGCGAACGTGGTGACGGTGTCCGTGTTCACCCGCAGCGAGAGCGCCGCTTCGATGACATCCCCCTCGAAGAACGGGTTCAGTCTCGAGCCGTTCGGCTGTTCAGCGACGCCGAAGAACGGCGGCACCGCCGGCCCGCTCGTCGAGCAGCACTCCTGATGACGGAGATAGAACTTGATGGAGCCATCCGACAGACGCTCACCTTCGAACCGGTTGTAGCTCGCGTGCTGGTAGTTGATTCCGGCGTTCATCCGCCCGCGGCCGATCGTGGTGGCCCGCTCGGCGAACGATGGTCCGAAGCTCCGGCTGGAGCGCACGAACGTGCCTAGCGCCGGGTCGAACGCATAGGTGAAGCCGCCCGACGACGAACCGAGCGGCAGGCTGGCCAGCTGGCCGATCAGCAGCCCGTTGAAACTGCCGACGATATCGACCGCGGCGTTCTCCGCATTGGCGTCCTGGCTGAGCGGACTGAAGTGCACGGCGTGCGAAAGTCCCGGCGTGGTCGGGGCCGGCAGCGTGATGTCGCGCAGGATCAGGTCGGGCAGCAGCCCGGCAAGCCCGGCGCTCTGCGCCGCCACGGATCCCGGCAGCGCCAGGATCAGCACCATCACTCCAAGCCCGGCCTTCATGCTCTTGACCATCTCGTTATTCCTGTCCTCACCGTTCGAAGCCTTGAATGATCCACCCGCTGTCCTGACGCCGCAGCCGCATGACCCGCGTGACCGTGGTCGTCTGGCGCGACCCCGCCTTCGGCGTCAGCGTCTGCGCCACGCGGCAGCTGACCCGCGCCGATGCCGGATCGCTCGACAGCAGGCGGATGTTGTCGATGTCGACGTCGAGCGATCGCATCTGGCTGAACGCGCGCTTCAGGCCCTCGACATCAATCGACGGCTGCACTTTCCTGACCGCGTCGGCGTCGAGACTCTCGAGGGCCGTGGCGTACTGCAGCAGCGCGTCACGCACGCCCGGATCGACGGGCTTGTCCTTGTCGGATTGCGCCGCGGGCGGCGGGGCCGCGGTCTGGCCGCCGGCGGCTGGGGCCGAACCGATCGAGACGTGGACGACGAACATCAGCGCGATCGCCGACACGCAGAGGCGACAGCCCGATCGGGCAGGCGCCGCGTGAGACACGGTCGTACAGTTGTCCCGCGTAATCAGTCCACGATCTCCCGAAAGTCAGTGGACCGGACGGCCCACGAGTCCCTGGAATGCCGACAGCGAACCCCGACTGTAACACGAGGAGTGGTCGTCAGGACCACGAGGAGCGGCCGGAGCCGGCGGTATAATCATGGGTCGCCCGCATGCAGCTCACGCCAGGAACGACCATCGGCTCCTACAAAATTCTTTCCGCGATTGGCGCGGGAGGCATGGGCGAAGTGTATCGGGCGCAGCACCTGCGGCTCGGTCGTGAAGTCGCGGTGAAGCTGCTTCCCGAGTCGATGGCCGACACGCCCGATCGGCGCGGCCGCTTCGAGCGCGAGGCCCGCGTGCTCGCGGCGTTGAATCACCCGAACATCGCGACGCTGCACGGTCTCGAGGATTTTGGCGATCGCACGTTGATCGAGATGGAGCTCGTGCCGGGTGAGAACCTGGCCGAACGGCTCCAGCGCGGCCCGATGCCGGCCGACGAGGCGATCCCGATCTTCAGGCAGATCGCCGAAGCGCTCGAAGCGGCGCACGCCCAGGGGATCATCCATCGCGATCTCAAGCCCGCCAACGTCAAGGTGACGCCCGAGGGGCGGGTAAAGGTCCTCGACTTCGGGCTGGCAAAGGCGCTCGAGGTCGAGAGACGCTCGGGTGAAGTCGCCCTCCTCGCCGACGTTCACCACCCGTACTCACGACGGCGTCGTCTTCGGCACCGCCGGATACATGAGCCCCGAACAGGTCCGCGGCCGGACGCTCGATCGGCGGACGGACATCTGGTCGTTCGGCTGCATGCTGTTCGAAGCGCTCACCGGGCGCGCGCCCTTCGCCGCCGACACGATCTCCGACACGCTGGCCGCGGTGTTGAAAGAGGAACCGGATTGGCGGCTGCTGCCGGCGGCGCCACTCGGTCTCCAGCGTCTCTGCCGGCGCTGCCTCAAGAAGGAACCGCAGCAGCGGCTGCACGACATCGCGGACGCGCGGCTCGAGCTGGAGGAAACGCTCAACGAAAGCGCGGCGCTCGTCGTGCCGATGCCCGGGCACGGCTCCTGGCGCGTGTCGCGCAGGAACGCCCTCGCCTGGACGGTGATCGTCGCGATGGCGATCGCCGCGATGGTCGTCGCCTGGAACGCCGGACGCCAGGGGGCGGCAGCGTCGCACCCCCCAGCCGATTCGTCGTGCCGCTGCCTGCCGGCGTGGCGCTCGAAAACGGGCCCGGCCCTTCGCTCGTCGTGTCTCCCGACGGATCGCGGCTGGTGTTCGTCGCGCTCGACCGCAGCGGCGGCACGCAGCTGTTCTCGCGTGAGCTGGATCGATTCGAAGCCACGGTGATCCCCAACACGAAGGGGGCGAGCGCGCCGTTCTTTTCTCCCGATGGCCGATGGGTCGGGTTCTACGCCAACGGCGCCCTCCACCGCGTGTCGGTCGAAGGGGGGGCGCCGCTGAAAATTGCCGATGCGCCGGCCGTGTGGAGCGCGACGTGGGGCGCCGATCAGCAGATCGTCTTCGCGACGGCGGCGGCACCGAACGGTCTCCGGCGCGTGTCAGCCGACGGCGGCACGGCCGAAGAGATCACGCTGCCGAAAACCGAGAGCGGCGAGCTGCAGCACGCGTTTCCGCAGATGCTGCCCGGCAACCGCATCCTGTTCAGCATCCTCACGAAGGAAGGCTGGCAGCCCGCGGTCCTGTCGCTCGACAAACGCGAGTGGCAGGTGCTCGGACGCGGCGCACCGGGATATACCCCCGCGCACCTGGCCGCGAGCGGGCACCTGATTTACGCGCAGGCGAACGGCGGCCTCGTCGCCATGCCGTTCGACGCCACGAAAGGCGAGCTGACCGGCTCCGCGATTCCATTGCTCGAGCGCATCGACCTGTCGCGCGGCGGTTCGGCGTTCGCGCTGGCCGGCGCCGGGACGCTCGTCTACGTTCCCGCCCGCACCGAGCTGCCGCTGCGGACGCTCGTAATGGTCGATCGAGAAGGACGCGCCATGGCCCTGCCCGGTGAGCGTGGTCCCTACGCGCATCCGCGTCTCTCCCGCGACGGAAGCCGCCTGTCGGTTGCGGTCGAAAACGAGAGCGGCGCGGACATCTGGATCCACGATGTCCAGCGCGCCACACGTCAGCGCCTGACGAGCGGCGGCGTGAACGGCTTTCCGCTGTGGAGCCCGGACGGCGCCGAAATCACCTACCAGGCGGCTGCCAGTCCGGGACGCTTCAGTCTGTTCGCGCGCAATCTTACAGGGGGCGGTCAGGCGGAATCGCTGCTCGCGGATCAGCCGGCCGGCACGTCTGGAGTGCTCGCGGGCGGGATGGCCAGCCTGCTGCCGGGGACGTTGCCGCGGCCCGGCAGCGCGAATTCCCACGTGCCGATGTCGTGGTCACCCGACGGACGGCATCTGGCGTTCGACGAACGCAAGCCCGGCGCGCAACGCGACGTCTGGGTCCTGACCCGCGGCGGTGACCCCGCGCCGTTCGTCTTGACGGCCTTCGATGAGTGGTCGCCCGCCTTTTCGCCCGATGGCAACTGGCTCGCGTACGTGTCCAACGAGTCCGGTCGCAACGAGGTGTACGTCCAGCCCTACCCCGGCCCTGGCGGGAAATGGCCAATCTCGACCGATGGTGGCACCGAGCCTGCATGGGCTCCTGATGGCAAGGAGCTGTTCTATCGGCGTGGGGATCAGCTGCTGGCGGTCACGGTTCAGACAACGCAGGAGTTCAGCTCAGGCGCCGCGCGCGTCCTGTTCGAGGCGCCCTACGAAGTCATCGACGGCGCGCGGAATTACGACGTCGCCGCCGATGGCAAGCGCTTCCTGATGATCAGGAGCGACGCGGCCGACATACCTCAGCGCTTCTATGTCGTGTCGAACTGGTTCGACGAGTTGAGAGCGCGCGCGACTCAGGCACGGTGAACGATGCGAGAAAATACACGGCCGACCGACACGTTTCCATCCACCACCGAGACCGGCGAGATCCCGGTTTCCCCCGTCTCGACGCTCGATGGTTGGCTGAAGCATTCGTGGAACGATGGCGTTCAGGTCGACGAACTGGACGACCTTCAGGCAGTTCGCGTCGAGACCATGAACAGCACCTACGATCTCGCGATCGTGGCCGCGAGAACCGGCGAAGTGCTCGTGCGCGGAGGACGATATTTTCCGGATTGGACGACCGTGCAGCTGCTCGGGAGCAGCCTCGGCGGCGGCCTCTTGAAGCGACATGGTGTCCATGTCGGATTCCGGATGGAGCTCTACTGGGCCGGACGAGTCGTCATCACCTCGGTGATCCAGGCCATCGGCCTGGCTCCTGCTCCACAGTCGGACATGGCCCGGCCCGAAGTGCGCCGGCCCCCCTCGCCGATCAACTCTTCTCTGTAGACCCCTGCAGCCGGCGCCGCTGCAGGTTCGATCGATAGTTCTGCTCGAGATAGTCGACGCCGTCCGCGGTGATCTGGAGCCGCGAATGATCGTCGCGCGTCAGGAACTTCCGCGCGATCAGGTACCAAACGGTGAACTCGAGGTGTTCGCGCGGCCGACCGAGCAGGCTCTCCAGCTCAGTCGAGTAGATGGCCGGCGACTGCGGGTCCATCCGGCGCCGCGTGTACAGCGCCTCGAGCAGCGTAAGCCGTACGATGAGCTCCGACTCGAAGTCGTTCTCGGACTGGGCACCGCTCGTCACCAGCCGCCACCGTTCCTGACGGCGCTGCTGGTAATGGATGTCGTATCTCGCCCGCTTTTCCGGATCGCTCAGAACGGTATAGGCCTCGTGAATCTCGCGGAAGCGCGCGTCATTGCCCGAGTCCCTGTTGTCGGGATGGAAGCGCTGCGCCAGGAGCCGATAGACGCGCTGGATGGTGTCAGGCTCCGCGTTCGAGCTGACCTGCAGCACTTCGTAATAGTCGAGCCGTCCTTCTTCGGTCATCGAGTCCTCTTGTAAGTCAGCCTATCTTATCGGCTGAATCCTGCGCTCGAGGTAGGCTCATTTTATCGGTGAGCCGGCCAAGTCGGCCTTTTTTCACCGGCAGTAACCGCTTACGCCGGTGGAAAAGATCGCAACGGTGTAAGTGCTTGCGGCATCATGCGTCCCGCCTTCGGGCGGTATCGCGTTCCTCAACGGCCGCGCTCTCGGGCCGCAGTACGACGGCAATCTTTTCGTCGGCGCCGCGGCGCCCGCGCTGCAAGGCGGCCATATCTTCCGCCTTCGCCTCACCGGCAACCGGCGCGCCATCGCCGTGGACGATCCGCGGCTGGATGATCGGGTGGCCGACAACAACGCGAAGTACGACATCACCGAGAGCGAGAGCCTGCTGTTCGGCCGCAACTTCGGCGTCACCACCGACGTGCAGACCGGTCCGAACGGCAACCTCTTCGTCGTCTCACTGAGCCGCGGATCGATTTACGAGATACACCGAACGAGGTAATCCATGTCGGAGAGCGCGGGACGACGCCTGTCGTCGTCCCGCGTGTGCTGATGGACGCGTTCGCTATTCTTGTGGAGCGGGGACTCTCCGGCCTGTCCCCCTTGCCTGTCCCCCTTGCCTGTCCCCCTTGCCTGTCCCCCTGTCCTGCCTGTCCCGTCCGGTCAGCGTGGGACGGCGAAGGCGATGATCGTCGGCCCGGCCGCGACCGCTACGTACTGCGTGTCTTCGAACAAGTAGGTCATCGGCGACGCTTTCCACGAGTGGTTGGTGGGAAAGGTCCAGAGCACCTTGCCGTCCACGGCGTCGGCAGCCACGAACGCGCCGCTGTCCTCGCCGAAAAGGACGAGCCCGCTCGCCGTCGACAGCGTTCCACCCCACGAATTCGCCGACCCGGTCTGCGGCACTTCCCACTTGATGGCGCCCGTCTTGATGTCGATCGCCCTCAGAATGCGCTGCGGCTTGGGGTCCGGCGCCGTGCGCTGCGTGCCGCCGAGATACGTCTTGCCCGACTCCCAGGTCCCCTGCTCGCTCTTGGTGTAGATGCTGCACTTCTCGTTCGTCTGCACGTAGTAGAGGCCGGTCGCGGGGTTGTACGAGGGGGAGTACCAGTTGGTGGCCCCGTCCTGCGAGGGGCAGACGTGCGTTCCGCCTGGCGACGGCTCCTGATTCGGGAGCTTGATCGGACGGCCATCGGCGCCGATGCCGCTCGCCCAGGTGATTTTCCTGATGAAGGGCTTCGCGAGCAGCAGCTTGCCGTCGACGCGATCGAACACGTAGAAGAATCCGTTGCGATTCGCGTGCAGCATCAGCTTGCGCGGCGTGCCCTCCCAGGCCGCGTCGACGAGCACCGAGGTCTGCGTGGCGTCCCAGTCCCACAGATCGTGCGGCGTGAACTGGTAGTACCACTTCATTTTTCCCGACTTGCGATCCAGCGCGAGGATGCTGTCGGAGTAGAGGTTGTCTCCCTTGCGATCGTCGCCGTTGTATTCCTTCGCCGGATTGCCGGTGGGCCAGTAGACGATGTCCAGCTGCGGATCGTAGCTGCCGGTGAACCAGGTGGGCGCGCCGCCATGCTCGATGTCCTTGCCGCCCCACGTCTCGGATCCCGGCTCGCCCGGCTTCGGCACCGTCCAGAAGCGCCACACTTCCCTTCCGGTCTGTTGATCGACAGCCGCCACGAACCCGTTCGCGCCGTGTTCCCCGCCGGTCACGCCGGTAATCACCAGATCTCCCGCCGGCAATGGCGCCGAGGTGGCCGCGTAGTTCTTGCGCCAGTCGTCGAGCGTGTGGTCCCAGAGGAGCTCGCCGGTGAAGCGGTTCAACGCCAGCAGATGAGCGTCGTCGGTCACCATGAACACGCGATCGCCGGCGACGCCGACGCCGCGATTCGCATGACCCACGGTGGCTTTCGACCTTGGGCGCTGATAGCGCCAGATCTGGCGGCCCGAGCCGGCATCGATCGCGAAGCACTCGTTCAGGCTGGTGAGGTACATGACGCCCGCGACGACGACCGGCGTCATCTGCGAGCTGCCGCCACCGGGCATCGTGAAGACCCACCTCGGCGCGAGGCTGGCGACGTTGGATTTGTCGATCTGGGTCAGTGTCGTGTAACGGTTCCCGCCGGGATCGCCGTTGTAGGTGGGCCAGTCGACCTTCGACGTGACCTCGCGCACCCGATCACCAGCACGGCGCAGCAGGTGGAGCCGCTTGTCGTCGGTCAGCAGCTGCAGATCGGTGAAACCTTCGCCAAGGACCTGCCCATCCAGCGTCCTGCCATCCGACGTCTGCACTTTCGCGCGGACGATGGGGCGGCTTTCCGGCCGGCGTTCGATGGTGCGGAGGAACTTGACCAGATCGGCCAGCTCGTCGTCCGGCACGACCATGGGCGGCATGCCGCGTTCGGGGACGCCCTGACGAATCAGCTCGCCGAGCTGTTTGTCATCGCGCACGGGCAGCCGTTGCAGGATGGTGGGCCCCATCTCGCCGCCATTGCCGTCGGCGCCATGGCAGCGCGCGCAGCGGCCCTCGAAGGATTTCCGTCCAGGATCCGGAGTTTGTGCAGGCGCCGAAGCGGCGGCCGGAATCAGGCCGGCCAGCGCCACGGCAACGACTTGAATGCGCATGTGAGTGGAAGCCTCCGCGTGCGACGCCCATTATCTCTCTCGACCGCGCGTCTTTGCACGGGCATCTGACCCGCCATTCCCGGTCCACGGCTGACGCGAACGACGGCTCCGCCGATCCGGCGGGGAGCCTCGCCGGCGAAGTCGACCTCGAGCCGTTGATTAGAGGGACGTCTTGTCGCGGGACGCGCGATAGCTTTTTCGCGCCCGGGTTTTCATGCCGGGCTTCTTGATTTTCACTTCGAGCTTGTGGGTCTTGTCGTCGAGCTTCGCCGGCTCGAAGCCGATCATGTACTGGCGGTGCAGTTCCTCGGCGACCTGCGCGAACGTGGTCCTGAGGTCCACGGCTTTCGCGAGCTCGAAGTAGCCGCCGCCGGTCTCGGCGGCGATGGTGGGCAGCGACGGATCCGGTCCTTGGGTGCCGCCGCCAAACCCGCCGCGGCGGAACGATGCCGGCCCTGAACTGGAGAGACCGATGGCGTAGACCATCACCTCCTCGCGCTGTGCCCGTTCGATGACATCCATCACGCTCAGGTTGTTGAACTTGAAGTTCATCGGCGAATCGGCGCCGTCGGTGAAGACGAGGACGACGCGGCGCCCCTCCTGCGGTGAGACGCTGGTAATCGCCACATTGACGGCGTTCCACAGCGGCGTCGGCCCTTCTTCCTGCAGCTCTGTCCGCAGGATGCGAACCAGCTCGTCCTGATTGCTGGTGAACTCCTGCGGATCGACCTGGATACGCGCGGCAAAGCTGCCGATGCGGGCCTTGTCGCCAGGTCCCATCCGGCGGACGAACGCCTCGCCCGCCGCTTCGAGCAGCCGGAAATTCCCCTGCATGCTGCCGCTGCGATCGAGCATCATCACCACGGTGATGGGCTGAATCTCGCTGGAGAAGATCGAGATGGGCTGGAGTTTGCCGTTGTCGTAGACCTCGAAATCCTCCCGCGTGAGATCCGGCACGAGACGGCCGTCGGAATCGGTGACCGTGGCATAGACGGAGACGGTACGGGCGCCGCTCTTGAACGGCTGCTGCTGCGCGAGCGGCTCCGCCGCGGTAAAGAGCACGGCCTGGGCGGCAGCAATCACGATGGCGAGCGCGGGAAGAACGAACCTCATCGAACTAATCCTCGGAGCCGGCGACCGGGTCGCCGGAGGGGCAGGCAGGCATTCATATGGTCTCACGTTTTGTGGTGGGCGCGGCAAAGGGCCCGGAATGCGAGCACAGCGCCGGCAGCACAGCCACAAACGGACAGGTTCAGTGCACCATCTCGGTTCCCTCGTCGACAAGCTCCAGGTGGGGAATATCGAGGGCTTTGATCGCCTTCAGCGCAAGGTCCAGCACCTCGTCCCCTTTTCGGCGCCCCTTGCCCACGTCCTTGCGCAACAAACGCAGTGCGCGCAGGACACGGGCCCGATCGAAGCGCTGGCCCTCACAATGGTCACAAAAACTCATCGTCCGCTCCAGTTCCGCCTGGTGTCTCGCCTGATGCTCACTCGGAATCCCCGTCATGATATCAAGCCGCTTCACCCGGGAAGTGGCTCGAATTGACTGCAGGTGCGGCCACCTGGCGCGGATCGGTCGTCGACGTCACTCCTGGATAAGTTGCTGGAGCCGTTCAGGTTCCTCACCGAGCCAGGACGGATTGGTCGCCGTCGCGTCGAACAGCGACGAGGTTTTGAACGGCTCGAAGGCGCCCTTCGCGGCGCTCTGGGCGGTTCTCGCGAGAAGCCGCTCGACCTCATCGTCCTTCATGTCTCGATAGGTGCGGGCCGCCTCGCACGCTTGATCCAGGTATTCGAGCTTGTCGATTCCCGTGATCACGACGGACGTAGGCAGGCGCAGCGCGTACTTCAGGCGACAATTGCGCCGCGATGAGGTCGACCGGAACGGACATAAAACAGTACGATACTGTCAGACGAAAGGACATGATGCCAAAGACTATCCTCGCTCCAGCCGATGTCACAGCACCTCCCGCTGATGCGTCGACGACGTCAACCGGGTTGGCGACCAAGGTCATTACTCCCGGCACGGGGACGCAGCACCCTCGCGCGAACTCGAGAGTCAAGGTGCACTACAGCGGCTGGACGACGGACGGACAGATGTTCGACAGCTCCGTCGCGAGAAACGAACCGATTTCGTTCGGACTCAATCAGGTGATCTCCGGCTGGACAGAGGGCGTCCAGCTGATGGTCGAAGGGGAAACACGGCGGTTGTGGATTCCGGAGCAGCTCGCATATCGGGGACAGCGCGGGGCGCCCCAGGGCATGCTGGTCTTCGACGTCGAGCTCATTAAGATCGAGTCATAAACGGAACGACGTCATGATTCTGGATGTCCTGTCGGAGTCCGGACGCTACCTCGGTCTGCACCAACGGTTCGCGGAGGCCTTCGCGTTTCTCGGGCGCAAGGATCTCGGTGAACTGGCGGCAGGGCGCTACGCCATCGATGGCGAGCGCCTCTACGTCTCAATCGATCACCGGGAAGGACGGGCCCACGACGGCGCGCGCCTGGAGGCCCATCGTCGATACATCGACATCCAGTACACGATCGAGGGAGCCGAGGAGATTGGGTGGCTGCCGCTCTCGCTGTGTGAAACGCCCGCGGCACCGTTCGACACCGACCGGGACATCATCTTCTTCGCAGATCGGCCATCGAGCTGGCTGACGGTGCCGCCGGGCCGCTTCGCGATCTTCTTTCCCAACGACGCCCATGCCCCGCTTGCCGGCCACGGCATGCTGAAGAAGGCCATCGCGAAGATCGCCGTCACGTAATTCCGAGACCCGAGCACCCAGCACGTCGTCATGGCGCTTCCGCGTACGCTGCCCGCGCCGCCGACGCGAGCCCGTTCGCCCGCGGCCACTCCGGGTGTTTCGCCTGGAACTCGCTCTGAATCGTCTTCGCCGCCTCGTCCGCGGAAACGCCCTTGGCCTTCAACTCGCGGGCGCGCGCCTGCACGCCCTCCATGATCCCGCGATTGACCGCGATGATCGTGCCCTCACCGACCGCGCCATGCGCCGGCACGATCACCTTGGGCTTCAAGGCCTCGAACCGGTCGAAGGCGGCCAGCCACGCCTTCATGCTCGACACGGCGGTGGCCGCCAGGAACGAGTTGTTCATGACGACGTCGCCGGCGAAGAGCACGTTGTCCCCTTCGACGAAGAACCCGGTATCGCCACGGGTGTGCGTGGGACCGACCACCTGGAAGCGGACGCGCACGCCGCCGAGATCGAGCACGTGCTCGCGATCGAAGGTGACGGCCGCGGTACGCCGGGCCGCATCCTTCAGGAGCTCGGCGGTGAGCGGCGAGCGGCCCGCGAAGGTCTGCACCATCTTCATCCCGCTCTCGGCGAACTCCTCTTCCTGCACCGTGGAGTTGATGTACTTCGCGGAATCGGGGAACGCGTTGTAGCCCGTCGTGTGCTCGGGATGAAAGTGCGTCGAGGCGACATACAGCTCGGCGTTCTTGCTGATCTTCGCGACCTCCCGCAGCACGGCTTCGCCGTTCCGCCGGCCCAGTCCCGGGTCGATCACGAGCGTCGCGCGACTGCCGACGACGATGCCGACGTTCGGGACGAGGCCGACGTTCGCGTCCGGAATCACATAGGTGTGCGCCGCGATCTTCACGGTTGCGTTTTCGCGCACGAGCGGATCGGGCGCCGGGCCACGCTGGGCGGAGGTCGCGCTCGCGGCCAGGACGAGCGCGATCGCGGCCGGCAGGGATCCTGAGAAACGATGCATCGGAAATTCCTCCATCCTCGGCGGCCTGCGACCGGCCGCCAGCGTCATCAATGCATTTCGACTTCCATGGTGCCGAGGCCGCCACGGTAGAAGTGAAACTGCACGTGCGGGTGCCGGGCGAGCAGCGACATGGGCACAGCCGAGTCGACGATGCCCTTGGAGATCATCAGCGTCGTGAGCCGCATCCCGAAGGGATTGTCGTGCGTGCCGGCATGCCAGATCGAGACCTTCTCCGCTTTCCAGGTCTCGACCGGGCCAACACTGATGGCGTTGGGCGGCACGATGCTGACATTGCCGTTTCCGGAGGTCCGCGCGTTCTGGATGATCGTGAGCGGGTGGAGCTCGACGATACGCGTCGACAGCTTCAGGTATTCCTCCGCCGAGGGAGGGGCGTCCTGAAACGCGCCGCGCCGCGGCAGGGGATCGTTGAAGGCCCAGTGCTTGGTTTCCCCCTGGCCCCCCTGCATGATCGCGCAGCGAACCTGATCGAAGCTCTTCGTGTACGCGGCCGGCTGCGCGGTCGGGAAGTGCATCTGGGCGGCGGGCATCTTCAGCCGCGGGTCGATGCGGTCGAAACAGAGCTGCAGGTTCGTCCGTGCGAAGGAGAGCGGATGCGAGATGGGCACCTCACGGCCATCGATGGCCCACTCGTCCATCGCCCAGAAATGCGCATCCTTCAGGTTCAGCCCGAGGTCGTTGACGAGCCGTGCGACCAGCGGCAGCTGCTCGGTCGGTCCGATCGGCCCGCAGATTCCCGCCGGATTGTCGGCGGTCGACTGCGACCAGGCCTGGATGTATTCCAGCGCTTCGGCGAGGTAGAAGTCCTCGAGCGTGTCGTAGAACCGGATATCGAACCCCGGACGGCTGAGATCGGCCAGGTTCCGGGGAGTCAATGTCGCCGCTTCCTTCAAGATCGCCTCATCCAGGGTGGTGTAGTCCCACCACTCGGGGGCAAGTCTGCTCACGGGCCTCATTCAATCACCATGCGAATACTATGGTTCAGGAGTTCAATGGTTCAAGGGTTCATCGGTTCGGGTTCAAGAGTTCAGGGGTTCAAAGGTTCAGGTTCAGGTGTTCAGCGTCTGAAATCGAATTTTGGAACCTCCTGAACTTCAGAACTCCTGAACCCGAACCTATGAACTCCTGAACGTCTGAACTCTTGAACCGACGATTTACACTCGCTCTTGGCGGTTTTCGAAATGTTCCGCATCGTCAACGCAACGCTGGTCCTTCCTGATCGGGTCGTCCACGGCGGAGCGGTCGACATCGCCGGCGGGCGGCTCACCGCGGTCGGGTCACTCGGAGAGCTGCCCCCCTGGTCCGGCGCAGTGCTCGACGTCGAACATCAGGTCGTCGCGCCCGGCTACGTCGATCTGCACGTCCACGGCGGCGACAACGCCGATTTCATGGATGGCACGTCCGAGGCCTTCGAGACCGTCGTACGCGCTCATACCCGCCATGGCACCACGAGCATCGTCGCGACCAGCACAGTGGCGCGCCACGAGCAGACCCTGGCATTCCTCGAACATACCCGCACCATACACGGCCGCGGCGCCGATCCGTCGCGCGGGCTCGGGCGCACCATTGGCGCGCATCTCTACGGTCCCTACTTCGCCGAAGAGAAAGTCGGATGTCACCCGAAAGAGCCGCTCAGACCTCCGACAAGGCGCGAGTTCGAACAGTACCTCGAATTCTCGGACGTGTTGCTGACCGCGACCTGCGCGCCGGAGCTGCCAGGCGCCGCCGACTTCTATCGCGCCGCGTCGACCGTGGGGGTGCGGCTGAACGCCGGTCATTCGAACGCCACGTGGGCCGAGATGGCGGCCGCTTACGCATTGGGCGTGCGGCACGTGGATCATTTCTACTGCGCGATGAGCAGCGTCTCCTCCCTGCGCGAGCGATGTGGGACCCCGATGCAGGCGAGCATGCTGGAGTTCGTTCTCGACACGGCTGACATGACCACGGAAGTGATCGCGGACGGACGGCACCTCTCACCAGAGCTCCTGCGATTCGTCGTGAAATGGAAGGGAGCCGAGAAGACGGCGCTGGTCACCGACTGCAGCCGCGCCCTGGATCAGCCGCCAGGCACCTACGTCTTCGGACCCGCCGACAGCGGGGAAACGTTCTGGAGCGACGGCGCCGTGGGCCTCCTCCCCGACTCTCCGAACCTCGCCAGCAGCGTGCGCGGGATGGATTTCATGGTTCGGCACATGCAGCAGACGGTCGGGTTGAGCCTGCCGGCCGCGGTCCGGATGGCGACGCTCACGCCCGCCTCCATTCTCGGACTGGATGGCGAGATTGGGAGTCTGGAAGCCGGAAAGCGCGCGGATCTGGTCGTGCTCGATGCGGATCTCGCGGTCCGGCGTGTCTTCGTCGGCGGCGAACGGGTTCATACTCTCAGCTGAATCGTTGACCGGAGTACCCGACTATGAATCACGAAGGATCGGCGCGCGCGAGAACGATCTCTCGCCGCAGCATGCTTCACACGCTTTCCGTCGGTGGCGCCGGCATGGTGGCACTGGCCGGGCAGCTGCCAGTCTGGGCGATGCAAGCACCCGGCGCGGCCGACACACCGGCGCTGACACCGCTGAATCGATTCCCGCGCATGGTCCAGGAGTTTTTCGTGGCGCGCGAGAACGAGGTCCACCAGCAGCGGCTGAAAAGGCTCACGGCGCTGGCCACGAAGGCGGATGCCGAAGCCTACGTGCAGACTGTCCGGGGCAAGATTCGCGACTGCTTCGGCCCCTTCCCGGAAAAAACGCCGCTCAATCCACGCGTGACGAAAGTGGTGGAACGCGACGCGTACAAGATCGAGAACCTTCTGTTCGAGAGCCGGCCGGGATTCCTGGTCTCGGCAAATCTCTACGTTCCGAAAGGCCGGAGCTTCCCGCTGCCCGGAGTCGTCGCCTCGTGCGGACATTCGGTCAATGGCAAGGGCATCGAGACCTATCAGTCGTTCTGCCAGGGGCTGGCGCGACTGGGCTACGTGGTGCTCATCCTCGATCCGATCGGCCAGGGCGAACGGATGCAGTACGTGGACGCGAACTGGAAGCCGATGCGCGGCACCGGAACCGCCGAGCACAATTACGCGGGCATCCAGCAGGTTCTCGTGGACGAGCGCTTCTGGACGTGGCGCGCGTGGGACGGCATCCGCGCGCTCGACTATCTGATGACCCGCAAGGAAGTCGATGTCCGCCACCTCGGCGTCACCGGCAACTCCGGCGGCGGCACCATGACGACGTGGCTGTGCGGAGTCGACGAGCGGTGGACCATGGCAGCGCCGAGTTGTTTCGTCACCGAGTTCAGGCGAAACATGGAAAACGAGCTCGGCGCGGACATGGAGCAGATTCCCGCGAAGGCACTGGCGCTCGGTCTGGATCACGAAGACTTCCTGGCCGCGCTCGCGCCCAAGCCCGTGATCATCCTGGCCAAGGAGAAGGACTACTTCGATGCCCGCGGCAACGAAGCGGCGTACGACCGGCTGAAGCGTCTCTATCGCCTATTGGGCGCGGAAGAGAACATCGGGTACTTCGTCGGGCCGACGTATCACGGCTACTCGCAGGAGAACCGCGAGGCGATGTACCGGTGGTTCAACCGCTGCACCGGCATCTCGAACGCCACGACAGAGCCGAAGCTGACGCTGGAGAAGGACGAGACGTTGTGGTGCACACCGCATGGCCAGGTCGCCGAGCTCAAGTCCAAGCCGATCTATCTCTTCACGCAGGAGAAGTCGCGATTGCTGGCGGCGAAACGTCTCGATCTCGACGGCGCGGCGCTGCCGCGGGCTGTCGCGGAAACCCTGCGGCTGCCGAAGCCGACCGGCACCCCGGAATTCCGCATTCTGCGACCGCTACCCGACCGGAAGTATCCGATGCGGCACGCACTCCCCTACATGGTCGAGACCGACCCTGGCGTGCACGCCATCGTTTACAGGCTGACCAGAGAGCCACTGCTCTCGCGTCCACCGCGGGAAACCAACAAGGCGATCCTCTACGTGTCACACGAGTCCGCGGATGACGAACTGCGGAGCGAACGGCTGATTCGCGATCTCATCGAGGCCGATCCGGACGCGGCATTCCATACCTGTGACGTGCGCGGCGTCGGCGACTCGGAACCACAGACCACGAGCGTGAACAACCGAGGGGAATACAGCACCGACTATTTCTATTCGTCACACGCGATCATGCTCGACTATCCCTATCTCGGTCAGCGGACCTTCGACGTCCTCCGGGTGCTCGACTGGTTGACCGCGTGGGGCTATGGGCAGATCCACCTGGCCGCGAGAGGTTATGGAACGTTGCCCGCGACGTTCGCCGCGCTGCTCTCGCCGCACGTGGTGCAGGTGACGCTGAAGAATGCGTTGACCTCCTGCTCCGAGGTGGCGGAAGCCAAGGACTACAACTGGCCGCTCTCTGCGCTGCCGGCCGGCGTGCTGACCCGTTTCGACCTCCCGGACTGCTATCGGGAGTTGAAGAAGAAGAACCTGAAGCTGCTGGACCCGTGGGGCGCCAACCGGACCTGACGGCGACTGGGGTCCGGTAGGCGGCCTGCGAGGGAAAGTCGTCCTGGGGTTCTCTTACTGCGCACCGCCGGGGACGGTCGCCAGTAGCGCCTTGCCCTCGGCTTCCGGGATCTCCCGAACGTAGATGTTGCGGAACCGGACTTCGGAGCCGTGGGTCTGCAGTTCGATCGCGCCGGTTGGCAGCACCGGCTGCGCGCGATCGAAGAAGTTGTCGAGCACCTGACCGACGACGACCGGCTTGCCGTTGAGCGTGACCCATACGCGCGTGCCGACCATCTTGATCGCCAGCGAGTTCCACTCGCCGATCGGGTTGTCCGCCTTGACCAGCGGCCACTTGCCGGGATTGTCCTTGTTGTTGTTCCACAAGGCACCTGATCCCCGGTCCGCGCCGTTCTTCTGATCGCGCGGACTCGCGGGATCCCAGAGCTGGACCTGGGGATAGCTGCGGAGATAGATCCCCAGTCCCCTCCCGGCTGCGTGAGCAGCCAGTCCACGAGGAACTCGAAGTCGCCATACGCCTTCTCGGTGGCGAGATGCACGCCTTTGCCGTCGGAGACGATCTCCCCCTTGGCGGTATCGACCCGCCAGTGGAGATCGCGGTCCGCATTCCACTCCTTCTGCTTGGCCTCGCGCTCCTCGGGTGTGAACTTGGCTTCGGTGTAGGGACTGAACACGCCGCCACCGCCAGGCCGTCCGCGCCAGCCGCCCAGGTCCTTGCCGTTGAAGAGCACAGTGAAGCCGGCCGGCGGCGCCGGCGCCTTCGCCTGCGCACCAAGGATTGCTGTGGCGCCACCGCACGCGAGCGCCGCCGAGACGAGAAGGGCCGAGGAACGGATCTGCATTCTTGAGCCTCCGAAATGTTGCAAGGATTATGGCCCGTTCGCGGGGCTGAGTGGAGTTCTTCGGCGAAGGAAGGAGTAGCGCGCCGGCAGACCAGGCTGACGACTGCCTGGTCGCCCACTGCTCACGGGCCACGGCGGTTCACAAAGCACACGAAGCCAGTTTGTAGATCTTCTTCGTGAGCCTGGTGAGCTTTGTGTGTTTTGTCCCCGGGGCCGTCGGCCGTGAGCTTGCTCCTTACGGGCAGACGAACTTTTTTAACAGGGAGGACGGGAGTAAGGGAGGATCAAGAAAGTTTTAGAACTCCCGTCCTCCCGTCCTCCCTGTGAATAAGAGTGGACGGGGGTGATTGCCGGCTGGCTGGCAGGCGAATCGTCTCCGACCTAGGACCCGGCGCGACCATGCCGGGGCCCGACCTCGACTTGACCACGCACTACGGCGCCGTCCGCCATCGCGAGGCGCGGGCAGAGAATGGCGCCCTCGACGGATCCGGTCTCCGCGATGTCGACCTTCTCCTTCGCGGTGATCGAGCCGGTCACCGCCCCCTGCACGTTCAGCGTGTGGGCGACGATGTCGGCGCGAACGTCGGCACCGGGACCGATGGTCAGAAGGTGGCCGTGCACTTCGATGGTTCCCTCGACGCGGCCATCGATCGTCAGGTCTTCCGAGCTGATCAGATCACCCTTGAAAATGACGGATTTCCCGATCCACGCGGCGAGCCGCCGCTCTTCCCGCGGACGCGCGGGCGCTGCCGGCGCGGCGGTCTCAGCAGTTCGTGCCGTTCGCTCGTCGAGGACCAGAGTGTCTTCGTTTCCCATAGGCAAGGCCCGTTAATCAGGTTTCGGCTCCAACCCGCCATGACAACAGGAGTGGTGTATCGAGTGAACCATCGTGGAGTCAAGCGTTCCTGGCATAGTGTTGAGGTCTGTGACGCAGATCGGCAGTCCTTCTTGATCTAGATCAACACATCAACCGCAGGCGCCTCTCACTCGGTGATCTCGCGAATGACCCGGCACGGATTGCCCGCGGCGAACACACCCTCTGGAACATCGCGTGTGACGACGCTGCCGGCGCCGATCACCGCGCGGGAGCCGATGCGCACCCCCGGAAGGATGATCGCGCCTCCACCGACCCAGACGTCCGAACCGATGTCGATCGGTTTGCCGAACTCCTCACGCCGCCGCAGTTCGGCATTGAGCGGATGCATCGGCGTATAGATCTGGACCGCCGGCCCGAACAGCGTGAAATCCCCGATCCGCACCGAACACACGTCGAGGACGATGCAGTTGAAGTTGAAGAAGACGCGCTCGCCGAGCTCGATATTCGAGCCGTAGTCGCAGAAGAACGGCGGCTGCATCCAGACCGAGTCCCCGCCTGAGCCGAACAGCGCGCGCAGGATCCGCCGCCGCTCCTCGTGCTCGGCCTCGCGCGTGGCGTTCAACGCCTGACAGAGATCGCGCGCACGCTCGCGGCCCGCGACGAGCTCCGCGTCGAACGGGTCGTACAACTCGCCCGCCAGCATCTTCTGCCGCTCAGTCGCCACGATCGGCTCCGCCGTGCATGCCCCGCATGATACCCGGCGGGGCGGGACGCGGATCACGCTTGTGGAGAGAGGTGGCGGCGAGCCTCGACACGTTTGTCACGGGACGCGGATTCGCGCGGACAAGCAGCGGTCGTGCGAAGCGCGGGCACGACCGCTCGCGGACCGCCGATGGCGTGCTCGCCGAGACGTCGCAGCGATCCGCGGAGATCCGCGTCAATCCGCGACTCGTGAGGAAACAGCTGACTCCCGCCTCCGTCCTCCTGTACAACAGACGAACCAACGAATGAACAACCTGACTCCGTCCCGGGGGAAGCGATGCGCAGAGTGATCAGACTCACGAGCGCCATGGTGGCGTGCCTGTCCGTGTCCGGTGTCATGGCGTCGGCCGTCTTCCTGGCTCAGAACGCGCCGGCTGGCAAACCGCAAGGCGCGCCGGCCGAGGACGCGCTCGTCCCCGCCGTCATCGTCAAGGACGAGCCGATCGCGACGAAAACCGTGGCGCAGCGCATGACCGAGCTGAAGGTCCCCGGCGTCAGCTTCGCGGCGTTCCGCAACGGGCGCGTCGAGTGGAGGTACGAGGGAGGTGTCGCGGACATCGAGTCTGGACGCCGCGTGGATCGCTACACCCGCTTTCAGGCCGCGTCGATCAGCAAGCCGGTCGCGGCCGCGGCCGTGCTCGCGCTGGTGTCGCAGGGCCGACTCTCGCTCGACACCGACGTCAACCAGTATCTGACGTCATGGAAGCTGCCGCCCAACGAGCATACGGTCTCGCCGGTCACGCTGCGACGACTGTTGACGCATTCGGCCGGAACGACCGTCCATGGATTCCGCGGATATCCGGCCGGCGAGGAGGTCCCGTCGCTCGTGCAGCTGCTCGACGGCGTCAAGCCGGCGAACTCCGCGGCGGTGCGTGTCGATATTCCCGTCGGTTCGCGCTGGCGCTACTCCGGCGGCGGCATCTCAATCGCGCAGCTCGTCGTCGAGGATGTAACGAAACGGCCATTCGCCGACGTCGCACGCGATCTGGTCCTGCAGCCGCTCGACATGGCCGACAGCACGTACGTCCAGCCCCTGCCCGCCGACCTTCGCGACAAAGCCGCGACCGGCTATCGAGCCAACGGCCAACCGGTCACGGGCAAATGGCATACGTATCCGGAGCAGGCCGCCGCTGGATTGTGGACGACGCCGGTGGACCTGGCGAGATTCGCGATCGGGCTGCAGAAGATCGCCGCGGGCCAGTCGAACCTGGTGATGTCGCAGGCGCTTGCCCAGGACATGCTTCGACAGCAGGTCGAGAACTGGGGGCTCGGGATCGGCGTCCTCGGCGAGGGCGCCGGGACCTATTTCAGCCACGGCGGCGCCAACGAAGGGTTCCGCGCGCAGCTGGTCGGCTATCGCGACCACGCGTCCGGCGTGGTCGTGATGACCAACTCCGACTCGGGAGGCGCCCTTGCCGGCGACATCGTCCGCACCGCCGCCCAGCGCTACGGCTTCGCCGGCCTTCGACCGGTCGAGCGCACGCGCGGCAGCGCCGACTCGAAAATGTACCCGGAGTACGCCGGCTTCTACGACCTGCCCGGGCGCACGCCGCCTGTGCTGCACGTGATCGCGGACAATGGGCGGCTGTTCCGCAGCACGGGTCCGGAGGCGACCCAGCGATCGGAGCTGCTGCCCGAATCCCCGGATACCTTCTTCTCCGTCGACGCGGACGTGCGCATCCGGTTCGTGAGGGAAGGCGGCAAGGTCATCGAGGCGCGGGTCGAGAGCGGCGGCAAGGAAGTACGGGCAATACCGCGTAGCAAGTAGGCAGTAAAGTAGGAAGTAGCTCCTCTACGGGCAGAAGGCACTTTTTAACAGGGAGGCCAGCGGGCTTGCAAGTGCAACGGAAGGATCAAAGTACGTTCCGTTGTACTTGTCACTTGCGACTTGTTACGTGCCTGACGGCGGCGGCAGGCGCGAACCGTCGATGCCGAGCTGCGTGGCAATCTCGCGCAGCTTGCCCTGGATCGTCCGCACGTTCTCGGGACCCATGCGCAACAGCTGCTTCTGTGCCGGTGACAACTCCTCGAGGCGAGGATCGGCAAAGGCATAACCGATGCCCTGCTGCTCCAGCGCCACGTCGCCTTCCACCACCGGTACCCGGAGCAGTTCGATGATGGCGCGCTCCAGCGTGCGTTCGGCTTCGCTGTCCGCGGTACCGAACCTGCGATGCGCCTCGACCACGCGCGGCTTGAGCGTCTCGTACAAGCGGGCGGTGCCACGCGCGTCGAGCGCGCCGACAGCCTCGGCATAGCGATCGTACCGGCGGTAGCTCGACGGATCGATGTAGACCCTGTCCCGGGACTTTCTGATACTGAACGCTGGAACCGGACCGACCACCTTCAGCTCGCTTGCCGGTGTCTGCCCTTCCGCAATCCTCGTCGTCACCACCACGAAATTCATGATCAGACCATCCGTGGTCAACCATGCGGCGACTGTCGGGTGCGAGGAGAGACGGGCGACGAGCTCGCGAACCAGTGCGTCCGACGCGTCCAGCGGCGGCAGCGCGATCTGTTCGGCTGCCGGCTGCGTTAGCGGCGCGGCAGCGGGCCTGGCCTGGGTGGATGCGGGCGCCGATGACTCGCGGCGCAGGTACAGATAGCCACCGACGATGCCGCCCAGAAGGAGCGCTGCAATCGTCAGAATCGCGGCGACCCGCCCGCTTGGCTGCGGCATGCCGACCGGATCGTCCGGACCGGTTCTCAAGAGATCGAAATCTGCCGGATCCTCATTCACGTCGTAGAGCCTCGGCATTCGTACTATGCCTCTCTCTTCGTTAAGACTGCGCATGTTACTGCGCGGCCGCCGGTTGAGGTTGGAACTGCTCTGCTGAGGTGGGAGATGACGGTGATCTAGATCTCCGCTGACGGGACGGACGATCGGGATCGAATGCTCAACCCGCCCGATCGATCGCCGATTCACCGATCACGACGTGTTACAAGAGCTTCAGCCTTCAGAGGATGCCGGCTGCTGTATCCGGATGCGCGACGTTCGGGCAGATCGCACGCGGAGCGGTTCCGTTCACTGACGCCCGCGGTCCTCTTTCGGCGCGACGTAGCTCTTGCGCGCCCGCGGTTTCAGCCCGCCTTTGTCCACCCGCACGTCGATCTCGTGCACCTTGCCATCGCGCTTCGGCGGCGTGAATGCGATCAGATACTGCGTGTGGAGCTCGTCGGCGATGCCGGCGAAGGCGGCGCCAAGGTCCTGCCCGAAGCGAATCTCGGTATAACCGCCGCCGCTCTCTTCGGCGACGCGGGCGAGTCCCGGGTCCGGAAGGTCGGCGACCAGCAGCGCCTGAAGGCCGCCTGGCCCGAGCGCGGGCGGAATCGATCGGTTGTTCCGGCTGCGGAGACCGACCGCGTAGATCATCACGTCCTCGAGGCGAGCGCGGTCGATGACCTCCGCCTGACTTCCGGGCCGCTCGCGAAACCCGATCGGGCCGCTGTCCTTGCCGTCGCTGAGCACGAGCACGACCTTGCGCTTGTCATCCGCGCCGCCTAACCCATCGATCGCCCCGTTGATCGCCCGCCACAGCGGCGTCGGCGAATTCGGGATGATCCGGGTCGGCAGCGCGGCCGCCAGCTCCGCGGGATTCCGCGTGAACGACGGGCTGATCGTGACCTCGTGTCCGAACGAGCCGACGCGCGCCACGTCATCCGCGAGCAGCCGCGAAAAGAGCTGCGCGGCGGCGGCACGCAGCAGCGACAGATTCCCTTCCATGCTGCCGGACACATCGAGCATGACGATGAGGCGGATCGGCTGGGCGCTGTTGTCGAACTGGGTGAGCGGCTGCGGCCTCCCTTCGTCGCGCACTTCGAAGTTGTCACGCGTGAGGGTCGTGACCAGCTTGCCGTCCCGATCCGTCACGGTGACGAAGACACGGACCGCGTCGCTCCCGCCGCGAAAGATCGGCTGCTGACGCCACGCGGCAGCGGGCACCGCCAGGACCCCGGCAGCCAGCGCGCAGGCCACGACCCATCTCGCGCGCCGTCCGCTGACGACAACAGCCCGGTGTCGGTTCATCACTTCGAAGTGTGCCTGCTTCACAGCGTCCCCGCAAGCAGCTCTTGTAACACACGTCGTGATCGGCTGATCGGTGATCGGTGATCGATCGGGCGGGTTGAGCATTCGATCCCCGATCGCCGATCACCGATCCCGTCAGCGGTAGCAACTCTGATATCGTCCCTGGCGCATGGAGACGCATCCCGGCACGGGCAGGGTGTCTCGCCGCGCGAGAGCCCTCCCGTGATCGAAGTCACCAACGTCGTCAAGCGGTACGGCGCGACATCGGTGTTGAATCGCGCCACGTTTCAGATTGCCGAGGGGCAGCTCACGACCATTCTCGGCCCGTCGGGCTGTGGCAAGTCCACCATGCTCCGGTGCCTGAACCGGCTGGAGCAGTTCGACGAAGGACATATCCGGATCGGCGACGTCGAGTTGCATGGAACGGCGACGGCGAAGCTCACGGCGGCCGAGGAGGACGACCTGGTCCACCGGGTCCGGCTGCGTGTCGGCCTCGTGTTTCAGAACTTCAATCTCTTCCCCCACCTCACGGCGCTCCAGAACGTGATCGAGGCGCCGATTACAGTCAAGAAGCTGCAGCGGTCGCTGGCTGAAGACGTCGGCATGCTCTACCTGAATCTGGTCGGGCTGTCCGGCAAGGAGCACGAGTACCCGGCGCGCCTCTCGGGTGGACAGCAGCAGCGCGTGGCCATCGCGCGCGCGCTGGCGATGGAGCCCGATGTCGTGTTGTTCGACGAGCCGACCTCGGCTCTCGATCCGCGGCTCGTCCGCGAAGTCACGGCACTGCTGCGGCTGCTGGACGACCTCAAGCGGACGATGCTCGTGGTCTCGCACGACATGGACTTCGCCCAGGCGATTTCCGATCAGGTCATCTACTTCGAGGGGGGCGCGCCGTGGAGTCGGGAACGGCGAGCGGGGTGTTCAGCCGCCCTACCCAGCCCGAGACGCTCGCCTTCATGAAGTCCTACCACGGCGGGCGCCGGCCGACACCGCCGTGAATCCGCCGGCGATACGAAAGGACATCCTGATGCTGCGTCTGGTGCTGGTCAGTGCGTTGTCGGCGCTGGCGCTGGCCGAGCCGCTGTTTGCGCAATCGGCGCTCGAACGCGTGCGTGCCAGCGGCCGCCTGCGCGTCGGCATCGACGCCACCTATCCGCCGTTTGGCATCGCCGAAGGGGGCGAGTTCAGCGGCTTCGACGTCGACATCGCCAGGGCGGTCGCCCGCGAGCTCCGCGTGCAGGCGGAGCTCGTCAACGCCAGCTTCGACGGCGCCTTCCCTGCCCTCCAGAATGGCAGCTTCGACGTCGTCATCTCGGCCGTCACGATTACCCCCGAACGGCGCGCGACGATGCTGTTCTCGGATCCGTACATCTCCGCCGGCCAGCAGCTCGCCGTGCGCAGCGACAGCGCGATTGCCGGGCTCGACGACCTGGGCGGCCGCTCCGTTGGCGTGCAGATCAACACGACGGCGCAGTTCTCGATGGAGAAACGGCCCGGCGTGACCATCGCGAAGTACAACACGATCGATCTCGCGCTGCTGGATCTGCAGAACGGGCGGATCGAGGCCGTGGCGAGCGACGGCCCCGTGCTGCGCTACATGGTGGGCCGGAGCTTCCCCGGACTGAAGATCACCGGCGCCGAATACACGGACGAGCAGTTCGGCATCGTGCTCGCGCGGACGAGCGACGACCTTCGACGCGCGGTCAATGCCGCGCTCTGGCGGCTGCAGGACAGCGGCGAATACGCGAAGATTTACGGCAAGTGGTTCGGCGAGCGCGCCGACGACGGCGCTGTGGCCGCGGCGCCGCGCGCCTTCGATACCTCGATCATCGCGCGGACCTGGTCGTTCTTCGTCCGCGGCGTCTGGATGACGGCGGTCATGGCCGTCTCCGCCCTCGTGCTGGGCCTGCCCTTCGGATTGTGCCTGGCGCTCGCGCGCGTGCAGTCGAAGCGGCTCTTCACGACGCCGGCCGCGATCTACGTCGAGGTGATGCGGGGCACGCCGCTGCTCGTGCAGATTCTGTTCGTCTATTTCGTCCTGCCAAGCGTGGGCATCAATCTCCCGGCCTATACGAGCGGCATTCTCGCGTTGACGTTGAACGCGGCGGCCTACATCTCAGAAGTGATCCGGGCCGGGATCCTGTCGATCGACGCCGGTCAGATGGAAGCGGCACGCGCGCTCGGCATGAGCTACCGGCAGGCGATGCGCCGCATCATCCTGCCGCAGACCTTCCGGCGCGTCGTCCCGCCGCTGACCAACGAGGGGATCGCGCTCTTGAAAGACTCGTCGCTCGTGTCGGTGATCGGCCTGACGGAGCTGGCGCGGACCGGCCAGGAACTCGCGAGCCGCTATGCCGCGCCGCTCACGATCTGGCCGCTCGTTGCGTTGCTCTACCTCGCGCTCACCTTCCCGTTGACGAGGGTCGCGGAGTATCTCGAGCGGCGCTGGCGTCCGGTGACTCGAGCGTGACAGGAACGGTCAAGGAGCTGACAGAGTGAAAGACATGCGATTCACGACAGCCAGCATCATCGGGGCAGCCGCGCTCGCGCTGCTCGTCTCGGCGTCGACGCATCAGCGAGGTCTCGCGCAGACGCGGCCGCCGAACATCGTGTTCATCCTGGCCGACGATCTCGGCGTCAACGATCTCGGCGTGTACGGACGCAAGGATCACCGGACGCCGCACCTCGATCGGCTGGCGGCGGAAGGCCTGCGGTTCACCACGGCCTATGTGGCGTCACCGATCTGTTCTCCGTCGCGCGCGGCGCTGATGACCGGCCGCGCCCCGGCGCGACTGCATCTGACCACCTTCATCCCCGGCCGCCCGGACGCATCGTCGCAACGGCTGCTGCATCCGGCGATGCGGCAGCAGCTGCCACTCGAAGAACAGACATTGGCGGAACGATTGCGCGCCGCGGGATATGCGACGGCGATGATCGGCAAGTGGCATCTGGGAGGCGCGGACTTCGCACCGCCAGCCCAGGGATTCGACGTCTTTCATGCCGGCCAGGCGACCACCACGGCCAGCGACGCCGAAGGCGGCAAAGGCGAATACGACCTCACTCGCGAGGCTGGGCGCTTCATCGAGACGAATCGGGACCGTCCGTTCTTCCTCTATCTCGCGCACAACAATCCGCACATTCCCTTTCGATCGGCGAAGCCGGAGCTGATTCAGGCCAACGCCGGAGCGTTCGAGCCGGCCTACGCAGCGACGGTGCAGACGCTCGACGACGCGGTCGGGCGGCTGCTCGCGCAGATCGACAGCCTCGGCCTCCGCGATCGGACCATCGTCGTGTTCACCAGCGACAACGGCGGGCTGCACATGCCCGAAGGGCCGCACCCGCGCGTCACGCACAACACGCCGTTTCGGGCCGGAAAGGGTTACCTCTACGAGGGCGGGCTCCGCGTTCCGCTCATCGTGCGCGGACCCGGCCTCGCGAGCCGGCGCGTCATCGAGACGCCACTCGTCAACACCGACTGGCTGCCGACGCTGCTGGAGCTCGCCGGCGCACCCGCCCCCGGCGATGTCGACGGTGTCAGCCGGGCGCAGCTGCTGAAAACGGGAAAGTCATCGGCGAGCGCGACTTTCTACTGGCATCTTCCCCATTACACGAATCAGGGCAGCCGCCCGGCCGGGGCCATTCGCGACGGCAAGTGGAAGGTGGTCGAGCACTACGACGACCAGCGCGCCGAGCTCTTCGACCTCGACGAGGACATCCGCGAAGCCCGCGACCTCTCCGCCCGCGAACCGGCACGGACAGCGGCGCTCCGGACGCGCCTGCGAGCGTGGCGCGCGTCGGTCGGCGCGCAGGAGAACACACCGAATCCCGGGGTCGACGAAGCGCTCTACAAGAGCATCTACCTGGCGTTCGACTCGACCCGCTTCGACCCGCTTCGGGCGGACGAGGCGGGGTGGAAAGCAGCTGCGGCCTGGCGGCAGCTGATGAACGCCGCGGTGAAGACCCCGGTCAAGTAAATTCACAGGCTCTTTGGGCGGAACCGTCGAGCCGAGGCAGCGCTAGCAAGTGGCATCGCGCTTGCTCTATAGAGGGGCAACCGCGCTCGGTCGCCACTCTGGAGACCGACACACCACTCACCCAACCGACGGGGAGCGCTACGCGTTTCCCCGCTTCGTCATGTACGAACGTTCTCACACGGTAGTCGCCGGCGACACACTGCAGGTAAATGCCTACTCATCTCAGCTCGCCTGACGAGTTCGTTTCGCAGGGCCGTCGCGAGGCGGGCGCCATGCCCGGATACTCATCACTGATCTAGAATTGCCGCTGCCACCGTGTGCACCGGCAGGCGCTCACGATTCCCCCGAAACAACGGCCACCTCAGAACGTCGAGTAACCGTGCTGCGCGCGCTCTCGACCAACCTCCGCCGCCAGGGCCGGTTGGCCGAGGCGGTCGCGGCCGGCCGTGACGCGCTCGCCGTCGCAGAGCGATCGTTCGGACCCGAGCATCAAGCGACCGGCGACGCGATGATTCACCTCGGCGATCACGTCAGGGACATCGAGCAGGACGTCGCCGCCGCCGAGCGGCTGTACCGCCGCGGCCTCGAAGTCATGACCCGGCGCCTTGGTGAAAACAGCACCCGCCTCGTTCATGGACTCAACAGCCTGGCCAGCCTCCTCGGCGGACAGAACAGCAACGAAGCGGAGCAGCTGTTCCGCCGCGCCCTGGCCATCAGGCAGTCCGCGACCGGCCCGGATAATCCGCAAGTGGCCGAGCAGGTGCACCGGCTCGCGTCCGAGCTCGCGCGCCAGGGACGGCTCTCGGAAGCCGACACGCTGGCCCGGCAGGCGCTCGACATATCCATCCGCCTGCTCGGACCGCGCCATCAGACCGTCACGAGCTCGCGCCTGCCGCTGCTTGCCGGAATCCTCGAGTCGCAGCGGCGGCACCAGGAAGCGGACGAGACGTATCGATTGGCCTTCGAACAGGCTCCTACTCCCTCGAACGTCTTGATCGGCCAGATGCACCGTCAGTACGGACAGATGCTGCTGCAGCGAGGCGATTTCATGCGCTCGGAGCAGGAGCTCCTCCAGTCACTCGCGCTGCTCGAGCAGACCTACGCCAACTCCGCCCATCCCAACGTGCAGGAAACGAAGCGAGCGCTGATGCAGCTGTATCAGCAGTCGAATCGACCGGAGCTGGTCGAACGCTACCGCGTGCCTCCTGGACGCTTCGTTCCTTACTGATCCCAGCCATCCGGGCGCGCCGAACGTCGTCCAGGGCCCCGGACCATGCCGGTACCGGAGCCCCGGCGCCGCAGCCGCTCACCTTTACCGCCCCACTTTCCTGAGCTTGATCGTCACCCGCAGATTCACGCCGCCCGTCGCGTTGAATCCGAGAGCTCCTGCTTCTGCTCGCCGATGTAGCCGCTGAAGAGACCAGTGCCACCGGTCACGGCACGCAGGACCGGAACATTGCCTTCGAGACCCTCCCGTCCTCGCCATCGACTCCAGCTGCTTATGCCAGGAAAGCGGCGACGGTCCCTCAGTCAGCCTGTTGAGGGAGGTTTCGGTGTTTTCCGGCTTTATCAGTCGACGCCCGTCGAACACAAGGCGGCCACAGCAATTCGAAAGGAAGTCGACAATGACCATGACAATGACGTCTGCAGCAGGCCTCATCCCGATCGTCGTCGCCTGGAGCGTGTCCGTTGGCGCGTTCGAAGGCACGCCCGGCCATATCGCGACCGAAGCCGCGGTGCAGAAAGCGGTCCCGGCCGAGCGTATCGTGGAGGAATACGTGTTCGATCTGTCGGAAGGCGCATTGCCCTTCGCGTGCTCCGCCGAGGGCGACCCCCTGCCGGAGGGCGAGGGTGAGCTGGTGACGCTCGAGGGCCAGCTCTACCAGCGCTTCACCATGGTGTCCGACGGCGCCGGCGGCTATCACTTCGGCCTGAACACGATGCCGCTCTCCGTTCGCGGCACCGGCGAGACGTCTGGCGAGGAATTCCGCGTGACGCTAATCGACCATTTCGTCGGCAGCGAGCGCGGGGACCAGAGAAGCCTCGCGTACCGTCACGAGCTGAAGATGGTCGCCAGGGACACACGTCGGACGTTCTGGGTAATCAACAAGGGCCATTACCTGATCTCAGCGGATGGCGAGATCATAGTGGTGCGTGACAGCGTTGATGTCGAATGCCGAGCGTGAGGCGGCTCGATGTCCACGCGCAATTCCCAACTGCCAGGTTGCGTGACTTCGGAGTCGTGCCTTGTCGGCGCGGTAGCGCGCCCGTAAGCCATTAGCGAAATGGTCGGAGTTTTCAATGCGACGGGGGGGCGGAGATCATGAAGACTCCCAACGTTTTTAGGAGCGCAGCCGGAATGGACAAGAGGATCGGTTCCTCCTGTCGTTTGGAGACGCGGTAAACAGGCACGTTGGGAGTTGGCAACGTTCATCGCGCCTTCGTGTCCGGACACCCGGGGCTGATCATGCCGAGGAAATCGCGCGTGGTCGCCGATTGCGGATCGGACAGCCATTTCAGGAGATCGCCGAGACGAACGCCAATCAGGCGCGGGCCGCAGGGCGTGTCCTGCCCCAGATAGATCGCGGCACTGGCGGGAAGCTCGGAGCGGAACCCGATCGTCGTGCGATCGACGCCAAGCTCGACCCAGACGGGAGCCAGGGGCCGGCGGGTGGGATCCCGCTCGGGATCGGACGACTGGTACTTCGGCGGCAAGGCAAACTCTTTCTGCGCCACGCAAGTGATCGTGCCCTCGCGAGGTGGAGGCTCGGTCCCCATGTAGGTCGTCGCGGTCTTGCCCCCGCGCAGCGCCGCCGCCGTGTCATCGACGCCCATCCAGCCTGCCGGACAGCCGAACTGCGCGAAGTCGCCGGGCTTGATGGACCCGCGCTGAACGGCCGCATCCTCGATCCACGCCGACCATCCCGCCGCCTCGCGCCCGCCCGGCGCCCCCTCGCGCGCACAGCCCATCATCCCAACCGCCTGGCCCATCAGCAGGGCGAAGGTGATCGTCCTCTTCATCGCCCGATTGTAGGCCCTCGCTGATCCGGCATCGGGATCGGCGATCAGTGATCCGTGATAATCCGTGATCCGGGGTCAGGCCGTGAATCCGTGAATGAGGACAGTCAGCCGGGGGCTAGAGGCCTTGACCCGCTCGATTCTGAGCATTTGAGTCAAGTTTTCGGGTCAAGGCCGTCCGCGCGTCAGCGCGGCGTAATCAAAGCAATGCAACCTAGCGAGGCGGAGCCTCTTGACGGTCTGAGGCGGCAGCCTCGCTAGAATAGCGGCCCGAGCTCGACCTGGTATGACGCCGATCCGCACCATCCACGCTACCGCTCCTATTCGGATCTGCGACAACGGCGGGTGGACCGATACGTGGGTCGCCCGGCACGGCAAGGTGTTCAACATCGCCGTGCGGCCCCTGGTGAGCGTGCACATCGACGTGTTTCCATCCGGCACGCGTGACGCCCGGGTCGTCCTGAACGCCGTGAACTATGGCGTGCGCTATGCGCCGGCCCTCGACGCGCCCTCATGGGGACCCCATCCGCTGCTCGAGGCGGCCTTCCGCGAGATCGCTCCGCCAGACGACGTCGAGATCGAGGTGACGATTCAATCGGATGCCCCGGCCGGTGCGTCGACCGGAACGTCGGCGGCGGTCGTCGTCGCGCTGCTCGGCGCGCTGGATCGACTGTCGGAAGGACATCGCACACCGCAGGAGATCGCCAGCGCCGCGCACGCGGTCGAGACCGTCCATCTCGGCCGGCAGTGCGGAATCCAGGACCAGCTGTGCTCCGCGTTCGGCGGCGCCAACTTCATCGACATGCACGAATACCCCCGGGCGATCGTGTCGAAGCTTGCGCTGCCCGATCCGCTGCGCCACGAGCTCCAGCGGCGGCTCGCGCTCATTTATCTCGGCCGCCCGCACAGCTCGTCGGCGGTTCACGAGAAGGTCGTGCGGGATCTGGAGCAGCGAGGGCCCGCGTGCCCACAGCTCGACGCCCTGCGCGCGGCGGCTGAGCGCGCGCGCGATGCGTGGATTGCGGGCGACTTCGACGCGCTCGGATGCGCAATGCGTGACAACACCGCGACGCAGGCAGACCTGCATCCCGAGCTCGTGCATCGCGACGCGTGGCGCGTCATCGAGATTGCCGCGGCGCACGGCGCGGCTGGCTGGAAGGTGAACGGCGCCGGCGGCGACGGTGGATCGATCACGCTGCTGTCCAGCGCCAGCCCGGCAGCAAAGCGCGAAATGGTACGTGCGATCGTCCAGGACAATCCCGCGCTCGTGAGGATTCCGATCGTGATCAGCCGCGAAGGCTTGCGCGTGGCGTAGCACGTAGCACGTGCTACGTGCTACGTGCCGTGTGCTCACGTGCTTTTTCGTCCTACGTGCGACGTGGTGCGTGCCCACGTGCCTGCTACGTGCTACGTGCTACGTGCCCACCTGGCTTCGAACGGGCGCGGCATGAGCTTTCACCAGGCAACCATGGCTTGCTCGAAGAGCGCGCTCAACTCATCGGGGCCCGCGGGCCGCGGCGACAGCTTGGTCACGCGATGCTGCGGCAGCGTCCCTTCGACCAGCGCGGGAATGTCCGACGATGAGTAGCCGATGGCGCGGAGGCCGTTCGGGATGTTCAGGCGCTGCATGTACCAGGTGATCCGGTCCGCGAGGATCTTCCCGGCATCTTCCGCCCTGGCCCCGGAGATGTCCGAGCCGAGCGCCTCGGCCGCCTGCAGATGACGTGTCGGATTGGCGCTGGCCGTGAACCGGAAGACGGCGGGCGCATTGAGAATGACCGAGACGCCGTGCGGCACCAGCGGATGATCGGCCACGTAGCCGGGGGCGCGATAACTCTTCACGTGTCCCGAGACCGGATACGACATGCCGTGGGGCAGGTGCACGCCCGCGTTCCCGAATCCGACGCCGGCGTACGACGCCGCCAGGAGCATGTTCGCGCGCGCCTGATCGTCGGACGGGTCATCGACCGCGCGTACCAGAAACTGCGTCACCATCCGTAAGGCCTGCATCGACCAGACATCGCTGATCGGGTTCGATCCCTGATACGCGGGGCGCAGCGCCGGGCGATCGGGCCGCGGCCGATCGGTGAACGGCATCGCGGTGTACGACTCGATCGCGTGGCTCAGGATATCGAGTCCCGTGGAGGCGGCCACCTGCGGCGGCATCGTCCGGGTGTTCTCGGGATCGAGATAGCCGAGCGTCGGCTTCAGGCGGCGGTTGGCCACGCCGGTCTTCGCGTGCAGCCGTTTCAAATCGAAGATCGCCACACCGGTGGTTTCACTGCCGGTCCCGGCAGTCGTCGGAATGGCCAGCAGCGGCTGCAACGGCCCGGGCACCGGCAGTCCCTTGCCGATCGGCGGATTCACATAGTCGAGAAAGTCGGCGGGAGGATGGGTCACGTAGAGATTCACGGCCTTGGCCGTATCGATCGTCGAGCCGCCGCCGACGGCGACGTACGCGTCGTACTCGCTGGCGCGCGCGAACGCGATCGCATCGAGGAACGACTCATCGGTCGGCTCGACGCGAACGCGATCGTACAGCCCGTATTCGACGCCGTTCTCCTCGAGTGATTGAAGGACGGTCTGCACCGGCGGCAGCCCGCGGACCACCGGATCCGTCAGCACGAGCACGCGGCGCGCGCCCATCTCTTTCAGATCCATGCCCACTTCCCGCGTCACGCCGATGCCGAAGCGGACGCTGGCCGCGGCCATTTCGAAGGCGGTGTCTTTGCTCACGCCGGGATGGTAACAGGAGTGCTCGTGATCTCGCCTATCCTCGCGCTGACGCGCCGCACGACGTTCAGCCAAGTAACAAGTCGGAAGTGACAGTCCCGGAATGAGACTACTCGCGTTGCGTCCGTCCCAACGCCACGCGGCCATCGCCCGCTGTTCTTGGTTGCCCCTTTCCTTGACGACTACCTCGTGTCGTCAGCGAGCCGCGAGGTCATGCGTCATCGCCAGCCGGATGACGTCATCGAAGGCGAGCTGCTGGCCTTCGTTCCACACGCGATCGGCGTCCGGGCCGAGACGCTCCCGGGCCGCGCCGATGTGGCGATCGAGCAGCGCGCTCCAGAAGCGGACTGTCACGTTGGCGCCGATCCTCGACCAGTCGGCGGCCATCCCCGCGACCAGCCGCAGCGCGACCGCATCCTCGCCAAGCCCCGCCAGCGACATCGCCGTGCCCTGCACTTCGAATCCGATCTCGACATGGTCGCCGAGGACGAGCGCGAGCCGCAGGCTGTCGCGATAGAGCTTCAGGCTCTCGGCGAAGTTGAATTCGATGAGGGCGCAGTCGGCCAGGTAATGGACGGCCAGGTGCTCGCTGCGTGTGTTCGGGTGGAGCTTGCAGTACGCCAGGATCTCCGCGGCGCAGTATCGAGCCTGATCGACGCGGTCGAGCGCTACCGCGAGCTGACCGACGCCGACCATGGCACGGTGGATCAGGTGGACGTCGCCCGTCGCGCGCTGCACGCGCATGCACTCCTCGAAGGTGGCGAGCGCGCGTTCGTCCTCGCCCGCGACGAAGTCCGCCCAGCCGGCGCCCTCGAGCGCCAGCGCTATCTCCCGCTCATCGCCGACGTCGCGCCAGATTCGGAGAGCCTCGCGCCAGGAGCTCGCGGCGGCCGCACTGTTCCCCTGCCACGCCAGAAGATTGGCGGCGCCGGCGAGCGCGCGTGCCCGTAAGGCGCGTGGCGGATCCGCGGGCGTCGCGGCGAGCGCGGCGGTCAGCTGTTCGTGCCCTTCGAACAGATACGACCGCGCGAGCCAGAACCAGGCCAGCGCGCCGGCCATCTCGAGATGCCGCTCGGGATCGCTCGCACGCAGCAGGTCGAGCGCCGCGCGAAGGTTCTCGTGCTCCGCTTCGAGCACGGCGGACCACCGATCCTCTTCGGTCACGCGGCCGGCGTGGGCACGCTCGGCCATCGCGACGAACTCGGCCGCGTGCCGCTCGCGCACCGCGGCGAGCTCGCCGGCATCCTTGAGCCGGTCGCGCGCGTACTGGCGCACCGTCTCGAGCAGCGAGTAGCGCGGTTCGCCTTCCTCGCGGCGATCGACGATCACCAGCGACTTGTCCACGAGCCGCGAGAGCTCGTCGAGAAGATCGAACTCGTCGGTCCCTTCTTCCGCGAGTCGAGACAGGACGTCGAGCGTCCATCCGCCCGAGAACACGGCGACCAGCCGCAGCAGACGCTGCTCGCCCGGAGTGAGCTGGTCGTAGCTCCACTCGATCGCGGCCTGCAGCGTCTGATGACGCGCCATCGCCGTCCTCGAGCCGCCGGTCAACAGGCGGAAGCGATCGTCGAGGCGCTCGCGGATCTGATCGATCGAGAGCACCTTGACGCGCGCGGCGGCGAGCTCGATCGCGAGCGGAATGCCGTCGAGCCTGCGGCAGATCTCGGAGACGCCAGCGGCGTTCGCCGGCGTGACGTCGAAGTCGCGGACGACCCGCTGCGCGCGATCGACGAAGAGCCTGACGGACTCGAACTCGCGAATGGCAGCCGCATCGGGAGACGACTGCACGGACGGGATCGACAGCGACCTCAGGGGGAACAGCCGCTCGCCGTCGATCCCGAGTCCTTCGCGGCTCGTCACGAGCAGGCGCAGCTCGCTGTCGGCCTCGAGCAGCCTGTCGGCCACGACGCTCACGTCCCCGAGCAGGTGCTCGCAGTTGTCGAGAATGATCAGCGTGCGCCTGCCGGCGAGGTGCTCACCGACTGACTGCATGAGCTCCTTGCCGGCCGCCTCGCGAACCTGCAGGGCGCCGGCAACGGCGTCGACCACACGACTCCCCTCGGCGACAGGCGCCAGGTCGACGAACCAGACACCGCCGGGGAACGAGGGCAGCAGGTGTTCCCCCAGCTTCATCGCGAGCCGCGTCTTGCCGCAGCCACCGATGCCGGTCAGGGTCAGGACGCGCGTGTCGCCGAGCAGGCGCGCGCACTCGGCGAGCTCGCGTTCGCGGCCGATGAAATGCGTCCGGTGGCCAGGCAGGTTGTGGCCGGGCAGCGATTCCCCGGCCGGAGCCGGCGTGGCCGTCGAGCCTCCGGACGCGGCCGCCGCCAGCGCTTCCGCGAACTGCACGGCCGATGCGTACCTGTCCTGCGGGCGCTTCGCCAGCGCGCGCTCGAGGACGCGCGCGACGGCCGAGGGCACCGTGGGGCAGAGCGTCTCGATCGCGCGCGGCGCCGCCGAGACGTGCAGCCGGATCAACGACTCCGAGCTCGTCGCCTCGAACGGCGGCTGTCCCGCGAGCATCTCGAAGACGACGCACGCGAGCGAGTAGATGTCCGACGGCGGGCCGACGGGCTCACCGCACGCCTGCTCCGGGCTCATGTAGGCAGGCGTTCCCAGAATGCCGCCCACAACCGTCGACGCCTGGGTGCGGTCGTCGTCCCGGGCAGTGGTCGAGCGCGCGATGCCGAAGTCCGAAACCAGCGCGATGCCCTCAGCCATCAGGATGTTCTCGGGCTTGACGTCACGATGCACCAGCTGATGGTGATGCGCGTGGCTCAAGGCGCTCGCCACCTGACGTGAGAGCCGCAGCGCCTCCTCGAGCGGCAGCGGCCCCTCGCGCGTCAGGCGAGCGCGCAGCGACTCCCCTTCCACGAAGGGCATGACGTAGAACAGATATTCACCGGCGGCCCCGGAATCGAACAGCGGAACGACGTGCGGATGGTTCAGCCGCGCCGCGATCTCAATCTCGCGGAGGAACCGATCCTGACCGATGGCCTGCACCACGGCAGGCTTCATCACTTTGATCGCGACGAGGCGGTTGTGCTTCGCGTCTTCCGCCAGGTAGACGGTCGCCATGCCGCCGCTGCCGATCTCGCGGATCGTGCGGTAACGGTCGAAGACGAGCGGCGCCGCCAGGCGCGTGGGGACCGAATCGGATGGCAGTGGGAGCTCCGAGGTGACATTGAACAAGGAACCAGGGGCAAGTTGCAAGTTGCAACGCGTCAGTCGGTGCGCAGCGCGCGAATCGGCGAGATCGACGCTGCGCGCCGTGCCGGGATGATCGTCGCGACGAGCGCGCACATCGCGAGCGACCCGGCGCCGATGGCGAGCGCGAGCGGATCCCAGAACTGCACGCCGTACAACTGAGCGGAGAGCACGTAGCCCGCGCCAACCGCCAGCGGCAGTCCGAGCACCAGACCGGCCGCGATGCGGCGGAACGCCCCGTGCAGCACCAGGCCGACCACGTTGCCGCGATCGGCGCCGAGCGCCATCCGGATGCCGATCTCATTCGTGCGCTGCGCAACGGTGTACGCCGTCACCCCGTAGAGACCGATGCCCGCAAGCACGAGCGCGACGATGCCGAACAATCCCGCGAGGCTCGCGACAGCCCGCTGCTGATCGAACGAGCGATCCACCTGCTGCTGCAGCGTCCTGACGGTCGTCACGGTCAGGTTCGGATCGGCCTCGGCGAGCGCCCGCTTCAGCTGCGGCTCCAGGGCCCCTGGCGCCATGTCGGTGACCAGCAGCAGTCCGCGCACGAAGTGCGATTGAAACTCCAGGCGCTGCATCATCGGGTTCGCATACTTGACCGTCTGCGCCAGCGGGACGAAGAACATCGGCCGCGCCGGTTGGTTGAGCGCGAACCCCGCGAACTTCGCATCACGCACGATGCCGACGATGCGGAACGTGTTGACGTTCTCCGGCAAATTGAGGCCGAAGCGCCGATCGAGCGGATCCTCGTCGCTCTTGAAAAACCGCCTGACGAAGGCTTCGTTCACGACGGCGACCGGCTCCGTCGTGTCGGTGTCCGCGTCAGTGAAGTGACGGCCGCGAGCCAGCTTGACCCCGAGGTTCTGCAGATAGTTCGCGCTGACCCGATCCCATGACGAGCCGACCTGATCTCCGGGCCTCGGAGCAGGCTTGCCCGCGACCAGCACCATCTCACCCCAGTTGTCCGTGAGCGGGTTGTAGAGCGCGAGCCCTGACCCGCGCACACCGGGCAGCCGGTTGAGCCGTTCTTCGACGTCGCGATAGACGGCCGCGAGTTTTTCGGCCGTGTAGGTGGCGGGCGGCCGGTTCAGGGCTACGAGCACGCGCCCCTGGACCTCGAAGCCGAAGTCCTGACGTTCGAGATTGCCGAGGCTGCGCGCCAGCATCATGGATCCCGCGACGAGCACGACCGAGACGGTTGCCTGCACGACGAGGAGCGCTTTACGCGTGAGCGACGAGTGGTCGCCGGTGCTGCGGCCCGCACCGCGGAGCGCGTCCATGGGATCCGTGCGGGTCGCGAACCAGGCCGGAACGGCCCCGAAGAGTACGCCGGTGACCAGCGCAAGGCCGAACGCAAACCCCAGCACCATCGGCGCGGGCCGCGTATCGATTGGCAGGAACGTCGCTCCGGCGAACGCGAGCGCCAGCAGCAACCGCGCCGTGCCGATCGCGACCATGAGCCCGATGACGCCGCCAACGACCGCCAGCAGGATGCTCTCGACGAGCGCCTGCGTCACAATGTGCCGCCTGGACGCGCCGATCGCGAGCCGCAACGCGGTCTGACCGCGCCGCGCGACCGCGCGCGCGAGCAGGAGATTGGCGACATTGGCGCAGGCGATGAGCAGCACCAGGCCGCACACGCCGAGCAGAATCTGCAGGCTGCGCCCGTATTGCTCCTTCATGATGCCGACACCGGCACCCGCGGGGACGATCGTGATCGCCTGGCGGGGCAGCGATTCGATGATGCCCGGCATCCAGTTCGCGGGATATCCCGAGTCGTGCTGCATCCACTGGTGAAGAATCCCGGTCAGCCGCGCGCCCACGCCGTCGGTCGTCGCGCCGGGCCGCAGGCGGCCAATCACACGGAGCCACGCGGACACCGGCTGGCGCAGGATCGACGTGTCGCCGTTGATCAGCGGCTCCTGCTGCAGTGGAATCCACAGGTCCGGTGGATCGCCGCGCAGGGTTTCGCCGAAGAATCCGGGCGCCGTGATCCCGACGACCGTGAAGGGGCGCCCCTCGATGACCAGCGTGGCGCCGACCATCGACGGATCGCCGCCGTACGTGCCTTGCCACACGTGGTGGCTGAGCACGACGGCTGGGGGCGCCGCAGGCGCGTCGTCGGTCACCGTCAGCACGCGACCGCCAAACGCGCTGACCCCAAGGGTCGAAAAGTAGTTGCCGGTCACGAACTCGGACCGCAGAGGCCGCGACGTGGTGTCAACGTCCTGGCGCCGCACGCTGAGACGGGAGCCTCCGGCCTGAAACGCGGCGACCTCCTCGAACTCCGGCAGCTCCGCCTTCAGCCGCTCGAACAGCGGGTACGAGAACATCCCCCAGCGATCCTGAGGGCCGCCCTGCACGCAGCAGGAATTGCCATCCCCGATGCGGTAAAGGCGCGCGGGATCGCTGACCGGCAGCGAGCGCAGCATCACCTCGTGAATGAGGGTGAATATGGCCGTGGTGCCGCCGATGCCGAGCGCGAGCGTCAGCACCGCGGTCAGGGTGAAGACGCGCGCGACCCAGAACTGGCGCAGCGCGTAACGAAGCTCGCCGATGAGGTTGCCCAACATGTGCTCCTGCTGGCGTGTGCCGACCGACTCGAGGCTTAGACGGGCGGCGCGGTGCCATCGTTGCGGGGAGACTTGAAAATCGAGAGGGTCGAGCGATGTGACGGCGGCCGTGATTCGCGGCCGATCTCGGGCAATGGGCCGCCGGGCAGGGCATGACCGCGACCCGCGCAAGGCCCGAGGCCGATGGCTGATGCCCGGGCGGCAGATCGGTCAGCGCTGCACTGCTCCGCAGCCCAGCGATAGCAGCCCGCGGAACTCTTCGCACACCGTGAGAAGAATTCCCCACCAGACCGCGGACGCTCTGCCGATCTTCCGCAACGCCGCTGATTTCCGAGGTGGCACTATCGGTGCCGTTCTCCCGTACGGAACTTGAGCCGCGAGCGTGCGCTCACGTCCGTCGTGCCCGCGCTTTGCGCGCACGACCGCTGCAGATCCGCGCGCATCCGCATTTCGCAACCTCCTGCCGGGGCTCGCCGTTTGCAGGAGGGTTCTTCCATGACATCATCGGACCTCGAGATCGAAATGCCAAGCCCCTCGCGACGGATCTCCATCCACGAAGAGCCCGAAGGGATCGTCGCGATCGCGCGGCACTACATCCGCGACGTCGTCTATGGCGCCAACGACGGCATCATCACCACGTTCGCCGTGGTCGCCGGCGTGACTGGCGGCGCGTTGTCGACGCGCGCCGTGCTGATCGTCGGCGCGGCGAATCTCGTGGCCGATGGTCTGTCGATGGGCGTCGGCAACTATCTCAGCATCCGTTCGCATGAGAGCGCTCTGGCGGCGCTGGGCCGGCCGGAAGAGGAAAGCCGGCCGGTTCGGCATGGGATCGCGACCATGCTGGCGTTCGTGGCCGCCGGCATAGTGCCGCTGTTGCCGTATGCGTTTCCGGCGTTCGGCGCAGACCGCTTCGCACTATCAGTCGTCCTGACGTTGGCCTCGCTGTTCGTGGTCGGCGCCTCGCGCGCGACCGTCACACCCGAACGGTGGTGGAGCGCCGGGCTCGAGATGCTGTGGCTCGGCGTCGCGGTCGCCGCAGTCGCGTACGGCAGCGGCGCCGTGGTCGCGTCGATTGTCGGATCGTCCATCCCGTAACGGGGCTGATGGAGACGACTTCGAAGCTTGCTCCTCACGGGCAGAAGGAACTAAGAATTGTCAGCGCTCGGATTCATGGCATTCAGCTTGCTCGGAATAGCGGGAGGCCGCCATGAAACTGAGTATCTTGCGACGGGTTCCGTGGACATGCGAGTGGGGCCGGTTCGGCGTCACCACCGAGGATCTCGGTACGGCAGGCACGAGAGTGGACGATGTGTTCTGCCTGAAAACATCACCGCGCTGGGAAATAATCCGGGGCGTGATCCGCCTCGCACGAACAATCGCTCGCGTTGTCTTCGCGCTGGCGCTCGCCACGCCTGCGCTCGCGCAGCCGTGCCCTCCCCTTGCCGTCGGCAACCCCGACGGCAATTACATCGTTCCCGGCGTCAAGGGAGACATCCGCTATTCCGGCGATCTCGGGCTCGACGCCTACGTGCAGCGAAACCCGGGCGGACGGCCGTCGGTCGTGGTGATACACGGCGGGACGTGGTCGGCGGGCAGCCGCACCGCGCACGTGGGACAGATCCTCGACGTGCTGACGCGGGCCGGTTTCAACTGGTTCTCGATCGACTATCGCCTGGGCGGCTTGCATCGCTTCGAGGATTCGCTCGCCGATATCCGCGCCGCGGTGACGTTCATCCGGTGCCGGAGCCGCGAGCTGGGGATCGATCGCGATCGCCTGGTGCTGCTCGGCGAAGACTCCGGCGCCCACCTGGCGGCGTTGCTGGCAGCCGAGCGGCTGCCGGGCGTGATCGGCGCCGCGCTGGTTGGCGGTTTCTACGACCTGGCCTCGACACCCGCCGTCACGAAAGACGTCGAGGCCGCCGTAGTCGCCCGCGCGTCTCCACTCACCCACGCGGCCCGGACGCCGACGCCGCTCCTCGTCGTGCACGGCAGCGCGGACAGCGAAGCGCCGATCGAACAGGCACAGCGGTATTGCCGCTCGGTTGAAGGCGCGAAGGGGACGTGCCGGTTTCTCGAGGTCGAGGGGGCCAGCCATCGCAGCGAGAACTGGTGGCCGAGTCAGTGGGGCTACAAGCGCGACGTCGTCGCCTGGCTTTCAAGTGCTCGCCCCCGTCCCTGTCGAGCCGCACCAGCCTCACGCCGAGACCACGCTGCTGAAAGACATCGTCTACAGCGACTCCGCGAAGCTGAAGCTGGACGCGTTCGTTCCGCGCACGAACCAAGCCCGTGCCCGCGGTCATCATCGTGCACGGCGGTGGCTGGGAGGCGGGCGACAAGGTCACGTATGTCACGCCGCTCTTCGAGCCGCTCGCTCGCGCCGGGCTGGCGTGGTTCTCCATCGACTATCGACTGACGCCGGCCGCGACACATCAGGAGCAGCTCGCCGACGTGCGTCAGGCGATTCAGTTCGTGCGCGCCGGGCATGCGCGCTTCAACATCGATCCGGCGCGCATCATCCTCGTGGGAGAGTCCGCCAGCGGCCAGATGGTGGCGCAGATCGCGACCGAGGACGCCTCGCTCGCCGGCGTGATCTCGTTCTACGGTGTCTACGACTTTCCCGCAATGGTGACCGACGCATCGCCCCGATCGCTGCTCGTGCGTCTGTTCCGGCGCCAGGTGCTCGACGACGACTCGCGGGCGCTGCTGCGGCAGGTACTCACCGCTGTATCAGGCGCACAAGAACATGCCGCCGCTCCTGCTGATCAACGGCACCGGGGAACGCTTGTGGGCCCAGGCGCAGGCCTTCGCGAAGCGGCTGACCGAGCTCGGCGCGAGGCATGACGTGATCGCCCTCGAGGGAGCACCTCACGGCCTGGAGAACTGGGAGGGTCACGCGGAGTGGACCACCTACAAGACGCGCATGGTGGAATGGATCCGGCAAATCGTTCGCTGATGCGGGACGCATGCGCTCTCGTCGATCAGCTGTGAACGTCAACTCCGATATATCGTCTCGCAGCTCAGCCTCGTTGAACTTAACTAGATGGCCGCGAGCTTCCGCCTTCAGGCGGCAGAAAGGCGACGCGGGCGACTGCCGCGCTGAAGGCGAAGCCACGAAGCTCGCAAAGTCGGCGACCGCTCCTACGACGGCGCGACGTTCGTGAGTTGTCCACAGACCGCTTCGTCGCTCGTCGCAGCCGACGAGCTCTGGCGAGGCCTCGCCGGAGCGCGCCTCGACTTGCGCGCGGAGGCGGGAGGTTGGAAGTTGGGAGTTGACACTGCTCTTTTATCAGCCCGCCGCGCTAGCGGACATCCCACCACTTCGAGAGGCTCTGATCCGGCACGCGGGGCCGGTCCGCATAGTGCGACGTGTCGTTGAAGAGCATCAGCCGCACCCGCACCGGATCCTTGAAGTCGACGACATTCAGGCATGCTGGCGACTGGTCGAGGCGATCGCGATAGCCGCGCGGATCGAAAGCAAGCAGGCTGCTCAACACGAGCCGCAGCGTGGCCTTGTGAGAGACGACGACCAGCTGCCCGCCGGGATGGGTGGTGACGATCTCGCGGATGACCGGTAACGCGCGGGCGAGCACCGCCACGCCGGACTCTCCACCCTCGGGCGCGAACGTAAACGGATCGGCCTCCCACGCGGCATACTCGCCGCCGAACTGCTGCTCGACGTCCTCGCGCTTCATGCCCTCCCAATGGCCGTGGCCAATCTCCCGCAGCTCGTCGCGGATCATGGGCTCGAGCCGGCAGTGGCCGGCGATGATGCGAGCCGTGTCCAACGCGCGCGAGAGCGGACTCGAATAAACAGCGGTGATGTTCTGCTGCGAGAGGCGCTCGCCGAGCCGCGCGACCTGCCAGCGGCCCTGCTCCGACAGCTCGGCGCCCGACGAACCGGAGAAGCGGCCTTCCTCCGTGGCCGTCGTCGCGCCGTGCCGTACGAGGAAAAGACGGGTGGTCATTCGGAACCAGTTGCAAGTACCAGGTACAACAGAACAATCGCAATGGGCAATACGTTCCGCTGTACTTGATACTTGCAACTTGAACCCGCATTCCGTAGTACCTGGTACTTCTAACTTGCACCATATTTGGATAGCGCGTCCCGCACGCAATAGGCGCTCATGAACACCCTTGTAGTTCACAGGGAGGATGGGAGGAATGGAGCAAGGAACCACTTGAAACAGAACTGACTCCCTTCCTCCAGTCCTCTTGTACTTTTTCGAGGCGACCCCGCTAATCATTTACCTTGCACCTTCCAACATGTCAGGCGATGAAGTAATCGTCACCGTCGGCGCCGTCCTGCTCGGCCCCGTCCTCTGGACCCTGTGGCTGTTCCAGATGTCGCGAGCCCAGACGATGCATCGGCGGCGCGTTGGCGTCATGCCTGTTGCCGCCGCGCTGCTCGCATGCGCGGGGCTGCTCTTGTTCGTTCTCCGGACGCGTGCGTCGTTCGACGTGGTCGATGCCCCGCAGTACCAATTCATGTACCTCGTGCTGGGATTGGCCTGGTTGCGAGTGGCACAGATGCTGTTCCCCTACGCAGGCCTGAGTCCACGCGATGATGTGATCGAGCGGCGCAACGGCGCGGCATCATGGGCGTACGTCGGGGCGCTCATCGCCGTCACCCTGTGCTACGCCGGTGGAAACGTCGGCGATGGCCCGGGATGGTGGGTCGTGGTCTTTGCCGCCGGCCTCGCCACCGGCACGCTCCTCCTCGCGTGGGCGATGCTCGCGCAACTGAGCCCGGTCGCGGACGCGGTGACCATCGATCGCGATCCGGCTGCGGGCGTCCGACTGGCCGCTTTTCTTGTTTCCTGCGGGCTCATTCTCTACCGCGGTGTTGCCGGGGACTGGGAATCGGCGGCCGCCACGGTCAGCGACTTCGTGGCGGTGCTCCCGGCCGTGGTCGTGATCCTGGCGCTTGCCGTTGTCGTCGAACGCCTGGCTCGGCCGACGCCGGGACGGCCGCATGCCCCGTTCCCCATGTGGGGAGTCCTGCCATCGCTTGTGTATCTGGTCGTCGCGATCAACGCCCTGCGGATCATGCAATGGCCGGTGTAACGAGTCCGTGGGTGCCGGTCCAGCCGCTCGATGACCGGCAGTTCGCTGGCGTGAGACGCCGCGCGATCTTCGACTGTCAGAAATGGGATCCGCAAGTTGGTGACTCGTGCTCGGTCGCGCGGCAGCCACTGGTCGTCACGCGCACCGCGTGGGACCAGGTCACGGCACTGGCTGAAGCACTCGCGAAGGAAACGCTGGCCGCGGAGACCGAGCTCGTGCACCGCCCGGACTTGCACGCGACGCTCGGACTGCCCTCGGCCCTGCGCCGGGCACTCCGCCGCGCTGACTCGCTTGGAGCGGCGCGCGGCGCCGCCCGGATCATGCGCTTCGATTTTCACTTCACCGCGGACGGCTGGAGGATCTCCGAAGTCAATTGCGACGTGCCAGGCGGATTGAACGAGGCGTCCGGCTTTCCGCGGATCATGGCGACGCACTATCCCTGGGCCGGCTCCGTCGGTGATCCGGTGGACGCGTACGTGAACGCGCTGGCCCGATGTGCCCCGAACGGGACCGTCGCATTCGTTCACGCGACGGCATACAGCGACGACCAGCAGATGATGCTGTTCGTCGCGCGCCGGCTCGAGGCCGCGGGCCTCTCGATCCATCTCGCGAGTCCGAATCATCTGCGCTGGAGTCAGGGACACGCGCGGCTCGAGGCCTCCTGGTGGCAGGGTCCGCTCGATCTCATCGTCCGGTTCTTTCCCGCGGAATGGCTCGGTGAGCTGCCACGAAACACGGAATGGCCGTGGTTGTTCGCCGGGGCCCGGACGCCGCTGAGCAATCCGGCGTCCGCCATCCTGACGCAGAGCAAACGCTTTCCGCTGATCTGGGACGCACTGCGCACGCCGTTGCCGGCGTGGCGCAGCCTGCTGCCGGAGACCCGCGATCCACGCCAGGCGCCATGGCGCACGTCATCGGACTGGATCGTCAAGCCGGCGTTCGGCCGCGTCGGCGAAGGCGTCGGCATGCGAGACCTCATCGACCACAAAGAGATGCAGCGCATCGCGCGCGGCGCGCGATGGTGGCCAGGCGCGTGGGTGGCGCAACGCCGCTTTCATCCTCTCCCGGTGGAGGGTGGCGACACGCACGTATTCCCGTGCCTCGGGATCTACACCCTCGACGAGCGAGCCGTCGGCGCGTATGGGCGGCTGGCTCGCGTGCCGCTGATCGACTCGCGCGCGGCCGACGCCGCCGTGCTGGTCACGGATCGCGGCTCGTCGCGGATTCTTCACGAGACGCTGATCTCTGCTGATTCGTCGATCAGGTCGACGGCCTGAAGAGGTTCCCTTGAGTTTTATTGCGAGTGAAAACGCATTCGCTGCCTGGGCGCCCGATGGCGTGTTCTGGTCCGAATGGGCCAAGCCGATTGCGTTCATCCAGGCAGGCCCCACGATCGTCCTGGAACCGGTTGCCGAAGCGACGGCACCCGCGGTTCCAGGTCCACTCGATGCGACGTCGGTCGTCATCGTCGACCTGCCGGGCGCCGATGCCGTGAACGCGGGACTGGCCCTCGCGGAGCGCGGGTTCCGGCCCGTCCCGTTGTTCAACGGCACGTCCGGCCCGTCGGCGGTGATCGATGTGTCGCCAATCACCCGTGCCCTGGGGAGCGGCGTGGAGCGGCTCAAGCGCGTGAGTCTCGGCGCGGAGGCGGCGCCAGCCTTCCTGCTCGATTCACGACGCAGCGGGAGCGGCGCCGATCCGCGGCCCGGCTCGTACGACAATCGCTGGATCGCACTGCCCCAGGACTTTCCCTCGGGCGCGCTGCTCGCAAGCCGCGGGTTCAGGACTGCAACGCTGATTCAGAAAGACACGCTCTCGATTCCGCCCGATCTCGCGCACGTCTTGCGGCGCTGGCAGGACAACGGGATTCAAATTCGAGTCGTCGATGTGGCCAAAGGCCAGGGCGCCGCGAATGTCACCGTTCCGAAGCCATCGGGCTTCAAGCTGGCGTGGTACGCGGCGATTGCCCTGCTCGGGCTGCGGCGCAGTAACGTGGGCGGCTTTGGATCGACCATTCCGCAAGCGTCGCAGCACAGAGGATTCCACGGATAAGGAAGGAGCCGATGACTGCTGAAGACGATCGCTGGACCTGGTCTCCCGACGAGATCAGGCGCGTGGGCTACCGTGTCGTGGATCTGATCGCGGAGCATCTCACCACGTTGCCGTCGCGTCCCGTGTTCACCCCAGTGCCTCGCGATCTCTCGACCGCCTTCCTGCAGGAGCCGGCGCCCCGGCAGGGACGCGACGCCGACGCGATCCTGGAGATGTTTCGAGCGACGGTCGAGCCGTACCCGTTTGGCAACGGCCATCCGCGCTTCTTCGGTTGGGTGAATTCGCCGCCGACGGTCATGGGCATCTTCGCGGACGCGCTGGCGGCCGCGATGAATCCGAGTTGCGCCGGCGGCAATCACGCCGCGATCTACGTCGAGCGGCAGGTCGTGCAGTGGTTTAAAGAACTGCTCGGCTACCCTGCCGAAGCCTTCGGCCTGCTGGTCAGCGGCGGATCCATGGCGGCACTGACCGCGCTGACCGTCGCGCGCCACGTGAAGTGCGGATTCGACGTTCGCACGTCCGGTCTCCGGCAGAGCCCATCTCAACTCGTTTTCTACCGGACGGCGGAAACACACGGGTGCCACCAGAAGGCCATCGAACTGCTCGGCGTCGGATCCAGTCACATTCGAACGATTCAACACGACGAGGCGTACCGGATGCGGCCCTCGGCGCTCGAGGCGGCCATCACGCGTGACCGTCAGGAAGGTCATACAGCGGTGGCGGTCATCGCCAGCGCCGGCACGGTCAATACCGGAGCGATCGATCCGCTGGAGGAGATCGCGGAGATCTGCCGGAAGCACGATGTCTGGATGCACGTCGATGGCGCCTACGGCGCACCCGCGATTCTGACCGCGAAGTACGCCGCTGTTCTTTCCGCGATCAAGCTGGCGGACAGCATCGCCCTCGATCCCCATAAATGGCTCTGCGTCCCGGTCGAAGCCGGCCTCATTCTGGTCCGGCATGGGGAGGCGCAGCGGGCGGCTTTCAGCCTCGTGCCGCCGTACCTGCGTACCGACGGCAGCCCGACCGGCGTCGGAGGTCCGCCGTGGTTCTCCGAATACGGCTTTCAACAGACCCGCGGATTCCGCGCCCTGAAGGTCTGGATGTCGCTGCTCCATCACGGCGTCGACGGGTATCGCGAGGCGATCGATCGCACCTTGGATCTCGCGAACCGCCTGGCCGGCATGCTGCGCGCCTCGCAGGACGTCGAAGTGTGCGAACCGCAGAGTCTCGGAATCGTCTGCTTCCGCGTTCGTCCGCGCGCATGGCGCGGGACGCCACAGGATGTGAACGCCCTGAATCAGGCGCTTCTCGAACGGCTGCAACTGGGCGGCCAGGTGTTCGTCTCGAGCACCTCGCTGGATGGTGTTCTCTGGCTGCGAGCCTGCGTTCTGAATCCAAAAGCAACGCTCGACGACATCCGTGCGCTCGTCGACGCGATTCAGGTGGCTGCCGCAGACGCTCGATGAGCTGACGCCGCGGGCGTTTTGAACGGGTACGGCCTCTCCCAAGCGATATATACGCTCCGCTGGCTCATCCGGACGAACGAGATACTCAGCGCTTGACGTTCGCAACCGCGGCGCGACACGATGAAACTTGGCGAAGCCGCAGATGGACCTGCTTGACGTGACGCCGCCGCCCCGGGCCAGGAGTCAGGACAACAGCCGGCAGTTCCATCGTCGGCCGCGCGCCGAAGTGCGACGCGAGCCGAGATGAAGGCCAGACTCCCGCTGCACTGCGTCCTGTCTCCTGCGATCCTCCTGGGCCCGCTCGCCCTGGTTCCTCACGCGTCCGACGTCACCATTCGGCTCGTCGATGTCGCCGAGCAGGCCGGCCTCACCCTGCTCAACATCTGCGGCGGCTCGTCCAAGGACTACATCCTCGACGTGAACGGCAACGGCGCGGCGCTGTTCGACTACGACAACGATGGCGACATGGATGCCCTGATCGTCAACGGCTCGACCCGGGAGGCGATCAAGCAGGGCGGCGATCCGATGGCGGCGCTCTTCCGCAACGACGGGAAGGGGCGCTTCGACGATGTGACCGCGGCAAGCGGACTGCGCGCACGGGGCTGGGGGATGGGCACGTGCGTCGCCGACTATGACAACGACGGCTTCCAGGACATCTACCTCACCGCGTTCGGTCCGGACGTGCTCGCTGCACAACAACGGGGACGGAACGTTCACGGACGTCACGGCGCGGGCGGGGGTCGGAGATCCGCGGTGGAGCACCAACTGCGCCTTCGCTGACTACGATCGCGACGGCGACCTCGATCTGTACGTGGCCAATTACGTCGCGTTCAGCGAGGCCACCATCCCGAAGCGCGGCGCCTCATCCACCTGCAAGTACATGGGCGTCGACGTGATGTGCGGGCCGAAGGGCCTCGCCGGCGAGCCGGACGTCCTCTACCGCAACAACGGCGACGGCACCTTCACCGACGTCTCGCGCGCGGCAGGCATCGTCGATCCCGGCCACTACGGCTTCGGCGTGCTGTTCTCCGATCTGGACGGCGACGGCTGGGCCGACGTCTTCGTCGCGAACGACTCGGTTCCCAATCTGCTGTTCCGGAACAACCGCGACGGCACGTTCTCGGAGATTGGCCTCGCGTCCGGGATCGCGTTGAGCGGCGACGGCAAGGCGCAGGCCGGCATGGGCGCCGACGCCGCGGACTACGACGGCGACGGCCGCCTCGACGTCTTCGTCACGAATTTCTCCCAGGACCACAACACCCTCTACCGCAACAGCGCCGAGGGCTTCTTCAGCGACGTGAGCCATCAGGCTCGTGTCGTGACGCCGTCCCTCGCGAACCTCGGCTGGGGCACCGGGTTCGCCGATTTCGACAACGACGGCCTGCTCGATCTCTTCGTCGCCAACGGCCACGTCTACCCCGAGATCGATCGACTGGGCACGCGCACGACCTACCGTCAGCCCAAGCAGTTGTTCAAGAACCGGGGGCAGGGACTTTTCAGCGACGTGACCGAGACCGTGGGCGGAGGGCTGCTGGTCGAGAAATCGAGCCGGGGCGCGGCGTTCGGGGATGTCGACAACGACGGCGACGTCGACGTGCTCGTGATCAACATGAACGATCGGCCGACCCTGCTCCGCAACGATACAGACTCGGGCCACAACTGGATCGCGCTGAAACTGGTCGCGAGCGGCGGAATCGCGACGCCATCGGGGCGCGCGTGTGGCTGGACGGAGACGGCGCGCGTCAGGTCGCGGAAATCCGCAGCGGCGGCAGTTATCTGTCGCACAATGACATGCGCGTCCGTTTCGGGCTGGGCCGCAGGACGAAGGTGCCGCCGGCGACAGTCCGGTGGCCCGACGGCGCCGTCGAACGGTTCGACAGCCTGACGCCCGAACGCGATTCAGACAATCCGCCAGGGACAGGGACGACCGGCGGCTGGCAGATACACGATGAACGCAACTCGGATGCGGATGGACGCCCGCGAGGCGGGCCGTCCATCTGTTTGGAGGCGAGGACACAGATGACAACACGAGCATCGTCGGAGTCTCGTCGTCGCTGCATGGCTGCTATGCGGCGGCATCGCGCACGCGCAAGTGGCGCGGTCCCAGTTCAACGGCACGGTCACCGATTCGGCGGGCGGCGTGCTCGTCGGCGCGACCGTGGTCGTGACCAACGTGGAGACCAACGTCGAGTCGAGAGCGACAACGACCGACGCCGGCGTTTACGTCCTTCCTTACCTGGCGAATGGCGTCTACAGACTCCGTGTCGAGGCGCAGGGGTTCCGGCCTGCGGAGGCCAAGCAGGTCACGCCTTCGAGCTGCACAGACGCTGACGCTCGACTTCAAGCTCGACGTCGACGCCATCACTGAGGTCGGTGACGGTCACGGCGCCGGTGATTGAAACGAGCACCGCGGAGATCGGTCACTACGTTTCGAAGCAAGGAATTCGAGACGTGGCCGATCCAGGTGGGGGACGGTCAGCGGCAGGTCCAGCAGTTCATCTTCTCGAGCCTCCCGGGTACCACGGGCGGCACGTTCGAAGGATCGATCAACGGCGGCCGCAACTACTCGCACGAAATCCTGATCGAAGGCATTCCGCTCGGCCGCAACCTGCAGGGCGGCAGCAACAACGAGATGTCGCCGCCCACCGAGATGGTCGAGCGAGTTCAAGCTCCAGACCGGCACGCTCGGCGCCGAATTCGGCGGTGGCCAGACGGCGGTCGCGAACTTCGTCGTCAAGTCCGGGCACAAATGACTTCCACGGGTCGGGCGCGTTCTACCTGCAGGATTCGTCGATGGACGCGCGGCCCGTTCCAGTCGCCAAGGCGCTCGGCCAGAACTCCGGTACGGGAGCTGCAGAACTGGGCGGTCGCCGTGGGCGGCCCGATCATGCTGCCGAAGATACAGCGGCAAGAACCGCAGCTTCTTCTATGCCTCGTTCGAGAGGACCCACGCGGAAGACCAGACATCGACCTCATTCCGTTCGCTGCCGACGCGCGAGTTCCAGAACGGCGACTTTTCGCGTCTGTTCGATGCGGGCTACACGGGCGATGCCCGTTCCGGGACGACCATCGGAACTGATGCCCTCGGGCGCCCGTACGATTCGGTCAGATCTACGATCCGCGCACCACGCGCGTCGTCGACGGCCGGGTGACCCGCGATCCGTTCCCCAACAATGTCATCCCGCGCGCGATGTGGGACGCCGTGGCGCGCAACACCCTCGAGCAGGGACTGTGGGATGCGCCGGAGCTGGATCGCCTGTTGAACAACCAGCCGGTGCTGCAACCAGCAGCCCGGTCTTCGATCAGAAGACCTTCGCGACGAAGTACGACCAGGTGTTGAACGACAAACACAAGCTGTCGTTCTTCATCAACCGCGAATGGCGGGAGCGGAACAACTCCCCCGCCGGCCGCTACGGTCTGCCGCCTGGGTCGCCGACCAATCTGTACCAGTTTCAGAGCACGCCCAGCTGGATGATCAGGGCGACGGAGAATTGGGTGATCAGCGATCGATTCCTGCACCGCTTCGCCTTCGGCTACAACCGGTTCGGCAACGCGAATCGCAGCGTCCACTTCAACGCTGGCTGGCCGTCGAAGATCGGGCTGACCAATCAGCCGGACACGACGTTCCCGCGGTTCGCGTTCACGCGGGACGGCGCAATTCTGCGGATTGACTCTGGGCAATTACGGATCGACTCAACCGCAACGCGAGCTACGAGGGCAGCACGATCGTCCAGGACGATCTGACGATCATCATGGGCAAGCACAGCATCAAGACCGGCTTCGAGGGGCGTTTCTACTACCTTGAAAGCGACAGCCCTGACGGGACCGCGACCTACAACTTCAATTCCGCGCAGACGAACCTGCCCGGGTTCGATCACGCAGACGGGGCATGCCTACGGGAGCTTCCTGCTGGGCGCGGTGCAGACCTCGAGCCGGCCTGTCCAGATCGTCAACAATTCCTACTACCAGAACAACTACGACTTCTACGTGCAGGACGACTACAAGGTGTCGTCCAAGCTCACGCTCAACCTGGGCGTCCGCTGGCAGATTCTGCCGGGCATGACGAGAAGAACGGCTATGTCACCAACCTCGATCTGACCCTGCCCAACGCGGCGGCGGGCAACCGGCCAGGCGCCTTGCGCTTCGCCGATCAGGAAGGCGAGAAGACGTTCATCGACACGTACTACGGGCAGGTCCAGCCGCGTCTGGGCGTCGCGTACGCCGTGTCGCCGCAGATGGCAATCAGCGCGGGCTACAGCTCGAGCAACCGCCCGGCGCATGGCCTACAGCGACGGCGAGAACTTCGTCACGCCTGAACTCGGCCGGCTACAACGGCACCATCTCGATCACCCGCGCCACGCGGCCGACGCCGAACGCACAGGACCCGATCATGTCCCTGAGCGAACCGTATCCCGAGCTTCTCGGGAGTGGCTCCCAATTACGATCCGACGCAGCTGAACAACCAGGGGGTCGGGACGGTTCTCAGGGGAGACGAGGCGAGGCGCGAACGGTACAACAACTACAACGTGACGCTGCGCCGTCAGCTGCCGGCGAACTTCTCGGCGACGGTGGCCTACATCGGCGCATACGGCACGCGCGACTCATGCCCTGATTTCGACACGGCACGAGATCAACCGCATCCCGTTCGAGGCGATCGGGCAGTATGGCGACCTGCTGTTCAGCCCGCTGTCGAGCCAGCCGCAGCTCGGTATCCCGCTCCCGTATCCTGGATTCACCGGCACGGTGCTGCAGGCGCTGCGACCGTATCCGCAGTTCACGAGCATCCGTACCAGAACACCTACAAGGGCAAGACCCGCTACGACTCGCTGCAGACGACGCTCGAGCGGCATTTCAGGGACGACTTCGCGCTGCTCGTCGCCTACACCTTGTCGAAGACGGAAGACAACGTCCTGAAGCAGGACGGGTCGGGTGACGAGTGGGCGTATGCCGCGGGCCGGCACTATCCCGCACTTCTTCAAGCTCACGTGGATCTACGAGGTGCCGATCGGTCCCGGCAAGGCGATCGACGTCGATGGCGTGCTCGGACAGATCGTCGGTGGCTGGACGATGACGGGCATCCACAACTACCGCAGCGGCGGCACGCTGAGCGTCTCGGACGGCCGGATCAACGGCGCCGGCTATCCCGTTCCGTCCCGACGTCGTGGCGGCGTGGATCAGGTCATCTACGACGGATCGGCGGTCGATCTCGTGAACGGCACGCCGTACCTGAACCCGGCCGCGTTCGCAACGCAGCCGTTGTCGGCGCAGGGCATTCCGAGCCGCGATCGGAACGGCACCTGCCGATCCTCGACGTTCGCGGGCCGGCGCTGTACCACCGAGGATCTCGGGTTCCTCAAGCGCTTCGTGCGTCGGCGACCGGAGTGCCGATTTCAGAGTGGACATCATCAACGCTGTTCAATCGCTCGGGCCTGGGCGGCCCGAACACCGACGTGTCGAGCCCGAACTTCGGCCGGATCTTCGCCGTAGGGATCAGGGGCGCGGCGCATTGCAGCTGTCGCTCAGGGCGACCTTCTAGGAGTTGCCATTCCGGGGGACTTCGTCCCCCGGACTCTATTACGGTCAACTCCCAACTCCCCCGCCTCCGCGCGCGAGGGTCGCCGCGCTACGGCGAGGCCTCGCCAGAGCTCGTCGGGGGCGTGACGATCCGACGAGCGGCGGCGGGCAACTTCCAACTCCCAAATTGGAGTCGATCGAACCATCTGGGTGAAACACCGGCGCCGGGGCATATCGCAGCGACTTTCACCCGGTTCTCTCGAGCCATTCGTTTTGGGAGTTGGAGTTGGATGTTGGAGTGACATAAGTCATGACCATCCTGCTTGCCCTCGCCATCTTCGCCGGCGGCCAGGACTGCCAGGAGGCGCAGGCGCTCGCGCGGAAGGCGTACGACGAGCGGCGCTACGATCGCGCCGTCATCCAGTTCACTCGTGCCGTGACCGAATGCGGCCCGGGCGCACCACTGCTTCTCGCACTCGCCCAGGCGCAGCTGCTGGCGCAGCAGCCCGCCGACGCGGTCGCATCGCTCGATCGCATCACCGCTGAAAACCCGGAATACATATCCGCCTTGAAGGTGAAGGCCAGGGCGCTATATCTCCTCGCCCGCGACGCCGACGCGGAAGAGACGCTGAAACGCGCCGCGGCGCGCGCCCCCGACGACGCCGAGATTCCGTACAATCTCGGCCGCATCTACTACCAGCAGAGCCGGCACAAAGAGGCCGCCGACGCCTTCCGGCGCGCGACGGCGCTCGACCCGCGCGCCTATAGAGCGTGGGACAACCTCGGTCTGGCATCGGAAGCGCTCGGCGATGTCGCGCAGGCGCAGCAGCATTACCTCAAGGCGCTCGCGCTCGTTCACAAGGACCATCCCCGCTACGACGTCGTCTACGCCAACTTCGCGGAGCTGCTGATCAAGCTCGGCGATCCGCAACGCGCGTTCGATCTGGCGGCCGAGGCGGCACAGCGCAATCCCGACGAGGCGCGCAACTTCTTTCTTACGGGGAAGGCGCTCGTGCAACTTGGGCGCAGCGACGTCAGCGTGCGCTGGTTCGAGCAGGCGATCAAGCTGAACCCCGACTACCCCGAGCCGCACTATCTGCTGGCGCAGGCCTACCGCAAGCTCGGACGCGCCGAAGATGCGGACCGGGCGCTGAAGTCGTTTCAGGCGGCGTCAGCACGCGCGCCAAAGGAGCGCCGCTGACCATGCGGCCGCTGATCCTGGCGAGCGCGATGCTGATCGCCGGCAGCATCCGCATCCTGCCGTCCACCTCGCGCGTCACGTTCACCGACGTGACCGTCGCGTCCGGGATCACCTTCCGCCACGCCGCGTCGAAGACGAACGTCAAGTTCCTGCCGGAAACGATGGGCGGCGGCGGCGCGGTCTTTGATGCCGACGGCGATGGGCGGCTGGATCTGTTCTTCACGAACGGCGCGGCACTCAGCGTCGACACGACGTCCGCGCGGCCGCCGGACAAGCGCGAGCCTCGGTTCTGGAATCGGCTCTATCGCAACCTGGGCGGCTGGAAGTTCGAGGACGCGACCGCGCGATCGGGGCTGGCCGGCACCCGCTACGACTTCGGCGCCGCCGCGGCCGACTACGACAACGACGGCGACGTCGACCTGCACGTCACCGGTCTTGGCGGCAACACCCTCTACCGCAACGACGGGAGCGGTACGTTCACCGATGTCACGGCGTCAGCGGGAGCCACGGTATCCGGATGGCCGTCGAGCGCTGCGTTCCTGGACTACGACCACGATGGCCGCCTCGATCTGTACGTCGGCCGGTATCTCGCCTGGTCGTGGGACGTGAATCCAGTCTGCACTTCGGCGGACGGTACCACGCGCGCCTATTGCCACCCGCGGCAGTTCGCGCCCGTTCCCGCCGTGCTCCTGCGCAACAACGGCAACGGGACCTTCCTCGATACGTCGGCCGCGAGCGGCATCGCCGCTCATCCGGGGAAGGCGCTCGGCGCCGCGATTCACGATTACGACCGCGATGGCCGCATCGACCTCTTCGTGGCCAACGACTCGATGCAGCAGTTCCTGTTCCGGAACACGGACCGCGCTACGTTCCAGGAGATCGCGCTCCAGGCCGGCGTCGCCTACGACGACGACGGGCGGAGCTTTGCCGGGATGGGCGCCGACGTCGAGGATTACGACAACGACGGCTGGCCGGACGTGATCGTGACCACGCTCAGTCTGGAGCGCTACGCACTGTTCCGCGCGACCGGACGCGGCGGTTTCGAGTACGCCTCGCATGCGAGCGGGATCGGCCGCGCCACGCTCCAGGGTTCGGGATGGGGGACGAAGTTCGTGGACTTCGACAACGATGGACGGCGCGATCTGTTCGTCGCGCAGGGCCACGTCCTCGATACGGTCACACGTGCGCGCCAGGGCTTCGATTATCTCCAGCCGCCGCTGATGCTGCGCAACGAGGGTCCCTCGTTCGCCGATGTCTCCGCCTCGCTCGGGCCGGCATTCGCCCGCCCGGCCGCCGGCCGCGGCGCCGCCTTCGCCGATCTCGACGACGACGGCGACATCGACATCGTCATCGCCAACCTCGACGCCGCGCCGGTGCTGTTGCGCAACGAGGGGGGCAATGCCAGCCACTGGCTGACGGTGTCACTTCGGGGCACGCAGTCGAACCGGCCTGGCATCGGCGCCGTCGTGACCATCGAGGACGATCAGGGTCGCCTGCAGTCCGGGATCTGCTCGACCGCATCGAGCTATCAGTCCGCAAGCGATCGCCGCGTGCACTTCGGGCTCGGCGACGCGAAGACCCTGCGGCGCGTCGACGTGCGGTGGCCGAGCGGGGTGCAGCAGGTGCTGAAGGACGTGGGAATCGACCGCATCGTCGAGATCGTCGAGCCGGTAGCGGCGAATCAAAAAGCGCCCTAGTCGCCGTATTTGGATTCTGTACAGGAGCACGGGAGGAAGGGAGGCAAGTTGTAACGGGCGCAATTGCTCTGGCCGCGTTCGTGGGCTACTATCCAGCCAGTCACAGGTCGTCGGATCCGGCCCCTGGTCAACCCTCTGAAGTTCCGGGTTCGAAGCGTAACGAGGACACCATGACCTTCCCGTGCCGCCGCCTCGCACTCGGCCAGCTGCTCTCCTGCTTGCCGGCATCGTCTCGTGCAACAAGAGTCCGACCAGCCCGGAAGGCGGAACGCGAACAGGCACGTTCTCCAGCCTGACACTGACCGCGCCTTCAGAGATCGCCCCGGGCGAGTCGGTTCAGCTGACTGCGAAAGTCGTCAGATTCGATGGTTCGGTCGAGGACGTGACCGGCCAGGCACAGTGGACGGTTGGATCCTCGACCTCGGTTCTTTCACTCACAGCGACCGGTCACGCGACGGCGGGCGATCGTGGAATCGGCGTGGTCACGGCGCGCTTCGCCGGCCTGGCGGCGGACGCGACGATACTGGTCCTTCCGCGTGGCACCTTCCGGCTCTCGGGAAGAATCACCGCGGACAGCGTCGGCCTCGATGGCGTGAAGGTTACGGTAGTCGAGGGCGTCGGCAAAGGTTTGACTGCAGGCACCGACGCCTCCGGTCACTACGATCTGTTCGGGGTGGCGGGCCCTGTGCGTATTCGGGCGGGCCGCGACAACCATCTCGATGACATCCAGGAGATCGACGTCACAGCACATCGATCGCTCGACTTTGCGCTCAGAGCGTTTCGCCCGCGGGACGACTATAGCGGCCTCTACACGTTGACGCTCATCGCCGGCCGCTGTGGAGGTCGCTACCCGGAGGCGGGAAAGAAACGTGTCTATACGGCACGCGTCCAGCAGACCGGGGCCAACCTGCAGGTGTTCCTGTCAGGCGCCGACTTCTACCTCGGGAGCGGCAGCTTCAAGGGTGTGGTTTCGGGAACCGGTGTGATCACCTTTGTCATCGAGCCGTTAAATCCCTGGGACTACCATCAGTTCGACTTGATCGAGCGCCTCCCCGACGGCACCGGCCTCATCGTCAGCGGAGACATCACCGGGAGAAGTGCGGCCGCGGGCATTTTCGGCAGAGGAGACGCGACTCGTCCTGAGGATGGCGGTCAAGCATACATATGGGTGAACAGCGACTCTGCCAGCTGGTGCCGCATCGACCGCTTCGATCTGGAGCCACGCTAGTGATCCAATGAAGGCGTCGCTGCTGTCCACCAGATCCGTCGTGCCTTCGTGACGTCGTGCCGTCGTGCGGGCGCGAAGCGCACACTCGTGTCTTCTGAGCACTCGAGGGCCGATTCGATCGAGTCGCGGACCTGCCCGTGAGGAGCGCGATATGATGCTGCGCGTGCCATCACGGGAGAGCGTATGACCGAATCGCCTCGAGTGCTCGTTGCCGGCGCCACGGGTCAGCTCGGTCGTGTCATCGTTCGCAAACTGCTCACGTCCGGCACCAGGGTGCGCGCGCTCGCACGGAACCGTGATGCCTTGTCCCGCCTCGCGTCCGGCGCGGAAATCGCGCCGGTGGACCTTCGCGACGTGCCGAAGCTGACCGACGCGTGCCGCGGCGTCGACCACATCGTCGCCACCGCCAACAACAACATGGGCAAGGGACCCACCAGCCCGTCGCGCATCGACCTGTCCGGCTTACCAGAACCTCTGCGCGGCCGCCCGCAACACCGGCGTGCGCCGGTTGATTTACGTGTCGTACAAGGGCGTCGCTCAGGACGCGCCGGTCGACATCTTCCGCATCAAGTGGTACATCGAGGATGCCATCCGGCGAAGCGGCGTGCCCCACGTCATGCTGCGGCCGACCGCCTTCATGGACACCTGGATCGATGAAATCATCGGGAAGGGCATCCGTGAGAAGGGCGTCGCCACGATCTTCGGCGACGGCAACCGGATCGCCAACTACATCGCGGTTGACGACGTCGCCGAGTTCGCGGTGAAGATTGTCGCGCGCCCGGAAGTCGTGAACGAGGCGGTCGACGCCGGCGGTCCGTCCGACGTGTCCCAGAACCACCTCGCGACGCTGCTCGAGCGCCGCTTCAAGACCTCAGGCAAGCGCCGGCACGTCCCGGCCGCCGCGATGCGCCTGCACCCCATCGTGAAGCCTTTCAACGAAGTCGCGGCGAGGTTGATGACGCTGGGCCTGTTCTCGGCCACGGAAGCGCCGCCGTTCCCGGGATGGAAGCAGTCCGCCGATCGGTTTGGCGTCACGCCGCAGACCGTCGAGACCTACGTCGAGCGGATGACGTAGCGGTAGGTCGCGGAGCCCTTTCACGAGGCGCGGATCAGCACGGATCTGCTTCCTCAGAACCTTTAAGTCCTCCCGTCCTCCCTGTGAAATCTAGGATCGGCGCGAATGGTCGGATTCGTCACGAGCGCGGATTACGCGGATTCTCGCGGATTGCTCGTGCTCATTCACGAATCGCGGATCAGCACGGACGCTTCGTCAGCGGCGGCGGCGCTCGATCACGGCCTCGGCGATCCGTATCAGCGCGCCGACTGCCGCCCGGCGCGTATCGTTCGACCGGCGAGGCGGATCTTCGGCGCGGTCGTCGCGTCGATCGGGCGCTCTGCCCGCCGCAATCGATGGTTCGACGCGCCGGGCGAACATGAATCGCTCCACCAGATACGGATCGGACAGGCTGGTCCGCCGAACGCGGCCGTGCCGCTTGCTCGCCTCGATCATCATGCCGCCGCCTTCGTAGAGGCCGACGTGCGTGACCAGCGACTTGCGCGCGTCGGTCGAGAAGAACAGCAGGTCGCCGCGCTGCAACCGTCTGCCGGCCGGGTCGCCCGACCTGGACTGGCTGATGGCCCGCCGTGGAATCTCGACACCGACCTGCTGATAGACATGCTGCGTGAGGCCGGAGCAGTCGAATGAGTTGGGCCCTTCAGCGCCCCACACGTACGGCCGTCCAATCAGCCTGGACGCGAGATCCACGGCGTCGCGCGCGAGCGCGTCGGATGCAAGGAGCAGGAGGCACACCGGTACCGCGTACATGATTCGGGAAATCATGGGTCACCTGTCTCGACGCGGCAGACTTGAGGCGGGGTTCGCGAGCCGGGCCGAGGCAAGAAAAACGCCAGATTGTCGCTGCGGTTTTTGCGGTGTTTTCAGCGGTGTGTCGATCCGTCGCGCGGATGAGGTGTCGCGCGGCGGAGACGGTACTGGTTTCTTCGAGCAGTCTGCGGAGAAATCGGCGACTCGTGAATCAGCGCGAGTATCCGCGCCAATCCGCGACTCGTGGCCAGATCAAGAGTCCGCGAAGCTCACCCGGCCAGGCCCACCAGTAACAGCACGAACGCCACCGCGCTCAGGATGCTGCGCACCGCATGAAGGCGCCCCCACCGCAGCAGCAGCGCTGCGGCGCGCATCGCACGCGGATCGAGAGCCGGATCGAGCAGCTGGTGGTTGGTCGGGAGGATCACGATGAGCGTGAACGGGACGACAGCTCCGAGCAGAATCGCGCCCAGCGCCAGCCAGACATCGCCCCGAGTCCATGCCGCCGACAGGCCGCTCACGCAGCCCGCGACGGCGAGCGACGCCTGCAAGACCGTGGCCCGGCGATAACTCGGGGCGAACTGCCGCAGGGCGAGCTCCGTGCCGCACGACATGCGCGCGGGATGCTCGACTGCGTTGATATAGATCGCCGCACCGGCGAACAGTCCGCACAGTACGGAACGATCAGCATCCACATCGGATCTCCCAGGCTCGAAACGATCCGCGAGTCGTGACCAGACCGAGACCCGCGTCGATCCGCGACTCGTGACCAGATGAAGAGTCCGCGAATCCGCGCAATCCGATCGAGCAGTCCGCTCATCCGCGATTCGTGAATCCCGAGGAATCCGCGAGATCCGCGCATCCGCGATTCGTGATGAGCCCGAGCCATCCGCGAGGTCCGCGTAATCCGCGATCGTGAGACGGATCCGCGTCGATCCGCAACTCGTGAGAATCTGAGATCCGCGACCCGTGGAAGAATCCGCGCCCCGCCCTCAGACCGTCGCCGGCGCGGCGGCCGCCGGCGGCATCCGGAACGTCTTCTTCACGTACTCGATGTTGGCGCGGGTGTCGGCGACGATGTCCTTCGACGGCGAGCCGGTCTCGAGCACGTACCAGCCGCGGTAACCGATCTTGTAGAACTCCTCCGCCATCCGCGGCCAGTCCAGCTTGCCGCCCTGGCCCGACATCAGCATGTTGGCGTTCTTCACGTGAATCTGGTGGATCCGCTTGCCGAGCATCTGCGGCTCGGCGTAGATGTCCTTCACGCGGGGTACGATGTTGTGCGCGTCATAGTAGACGGCCACGTAGTCCGAGCCGATGGCGTCGACGATCTTGATGTTGTCCTCGGCCGAGATCCAATCTTCGAGCGCGACGACGACGCCGTAGCGCTCGGCGTAGCGCGCCACCTCCTTCATCATCGTGACGAAGGTGTCGACCTGCGCCTGGCTCGCCATGTCGATGTGGCTGTCGCCGAGAATCGGCAGCAGGATGTTGTTGGTGCCGATGTTGTGGGCGATCTCCACCGCCTCGGCGAGGAGAATCGCGAAGGCCGGGTTGGTGTGCATCGGCAGCCGCGCCTTGCCCGGGTTGCCGATCGCGAGCGAGCAGATCTGGATGCCGTTCTCGAGCGCGGCGCGCTTGAACTCGTTCTGCGTCTTCGCATCGCGCAGCGTCGGCGTCTTGCCGTCGGTCGGATACTGCACGCTGACCTGAATGCCGTCGAGGCCAATCTCGCGCGCCAGCGCGATCTTGGCGATGTCGCCCCGCTGCCCCAGGTTCCAGTCGGTCATCCCGACCCGGACCGGTATGGGGTTGACCGTTTCCTTCGTCTGCGGTGCCGGCTTCGCGGTCTGGGTCTGGCCCTGCGCCAGCGCCGGCAGCGCCGCCGACGCGATCGTGGCGTGTTTGACGAAATCGCGGCGAGTCAACATACAAGGCTCCTCTTGCACAAAACGCAACGATTGCCAATACTCGCGCACTCGCGCTTTCGCGCCGCACGAAGGCACGACGTCACGGCGGCACGAAGGACTTCTCCTGTTCATCGTCGTGCCGTCGTGCCTTGGTGACGTCGTGCGACGCGCCAGCGTTTCAGAACTTCAGCACGTCGTTCCAGCCCTTGCGATACTCCGGCCGCTTGATGAACGGATCCGCTTCCGGCGCGTTGCGGGCCTTCATGTTCACGTAGTCCCACTCGATCTTCTTGCCGGTCCGGAAGGCGACGTTGCCGAGGTGATTGGCTTCGGTCGTCCATCCCGAGTACTGGAAGTTCGATCCGGGGACGGGCCCTTCACCCTTGGCATAGTTCACCCATTCAATCCAGTGACCGGGCGAGCGCGGCAAGGTCTCGGGCGGCATCTGGAAGTCCTTGAACTTCTCCTCTGGCAGCAGCCGGATGTTGTTGCCCGCGCTGAGCAGCATGCCCTTGTCGCCGATGAACAGGTTCGAGCGGCCGCCCCACTCCGGCACCCATCCCGGCGGCTTGCTGTCCCCCTGGTGCCAGACGAGTTTGACCGGCGGCGCGCCCGACGGCGACGCGGGGAACTCGTACACGACCATCATCGTCGCCGGCGCCAGCTCTTTGTGCGCGACCGGCACGTTCGGCGACTTCGCTTCGACGGTCAGCGGCTGCTTGATGTCGAGCACGGTGTACGGCACGTCGTTGTCGTGGCTGCCAAGATCGCTCATCGTGCCGTTGGCGAAATCCCACCAGCGGTACCAGCGCGGACCAGGGAAATAGGTGTCGTGGTACGGCCGCGCCGGCGCCGGTCCGAGCCACAGATCCCAGTGCATGTTCGGCGGCGGCTGCATCTCTTCCTTGAACCGGTCGACGATCTGAATCCCCTTCCAGAAGCCGTGCTGCTTGTCGAACTTCTCTGCCGACGCCGCGTCCTGGAGCCCCCAGGCGCGGTCGGCCCAGACGTGCACTTCGCGCACCGGACCGATGACGCCCGTGTCGAGCACCTCCTTGACGCGGCGCCGCATCGGCGAGGCGTGGCCCTGGTTGCCCATCTGCGTCGACAGCTTCGGGTACTTCGCCGCCAATTCACGAATCAACCGCGCTTCCCAGATGTTGTAGGTCAGCGGCTTCTCGCAGTAGACGTGCTTGCCGTGGGTCAGCGCGAGATAGGTCGCGAACGCGTGCGTGTGCTCGGCGGTCGACACCACGACGGCGTCGAAGTCCTTGACGTGATCGAAGACCCTCCGGAGATCGTTCAAGCGAAGGGCCTTCGGGAACCGCTCCGACGCCGACTCGATCGCGTTGTCGTTCACGTCGCAGAGGATGGTGACGTTCTCATCGGGGTGCGGCGCCGACGGCGTGGACGCATCGCCACGGCCCCGGCCTCCGCCGGCAGGAGCGCCCGGCCGGATCGTGAGCTCGTTGAGGCTGGCGTTGGCGCGTCCCGCGGCGGCGATGAACGCGATGTTCAGCTTGTTGTTCAGATTCTGTCCCCGCAGGAATGCCGGAGCCCCTGTGACTATTCCCGCAGCTGCCACGGCGCCGCCCACGAACTCGCGGCGCGTCATCTGACGCTGGCGTGTCTTCTTCGCCTTCCTCATCGTCTGCTCCTTCCCGCGCGGCTGCCGGCGGAAATCCGTCTCCGGAACCTCTGCGGCCGCCGTCAGCCGGACCGATTGCGGGTATTCTCACGGATCCCTTCGGCCACGGCAATCCCTAGCTGGCGGTGTTAGAGTGGACCTATGCCTACCACACAGAACAAGACGTTGACCGGTACCAGCGTGACACCCAGCCTGACGGTGGACAACCTGCAGCAGAGCGTCGATTTCTTCGGCGGCCTCGGCTTCGAGGTCGAAGAGCGATGGGAAGAGAACGGCGTGCTGCTCGGTGTCATGCTCAAGGGGGGTAACGTCCGGCTCGGGCTGAGCCAGGACGATGGCAAGAAGGGGCGCGATCGGGTCAAGGGCGCCGGCATGCGGCTCTTCATCGAAACGACGGACAACATCGATGAGGTCGCCGCCCGTGCCAAGGCGGCCGGCGTTTCCCTGACCATGGATGCACACGACACCGAGTGGGGCAGCCGCGCATTCGAGGTGAAGGAGCCGAGCGGGTTCCTGCTGACGATTGGCTCTCCAATGCCGAAGAAGTAACACGCGGCTGAGGCCGCGCCTTACTGGTGAGGTCGCCGCATTGCGGCCGGACTTGTCGCCAGGACGGCGGCCACCCCAGGGGTGACCGCCGTTCAATCCTACGACTCTATCTCGTCACTTTCTCCCGATCACGAATGGTGCGCACGTCGTCGTGCGCCTGGCGGACCTTGGCCGCCTGTTGCTGTACGAGCATCTGCGCGGACGCGGGAAGCGGCTCCTGCAGGGCGCTCTCGTAGGCGGACTTGGCCACGTCCTCCCCGCGCTCGGCCTCAGCCACGATCGCGTAGTCATCTTTCCCGGTCACCACGGACTTGATATCGAGCCAGCCGCGATGGAGCGCGCCGGCCATGCTGCCGCTCTTCTCGGGGTCGCCTCCGAGACGCCGCACCTCCGCCTGCAACTCGCTGCTCATCTGGCCGCGCTCGCGTGAGGACCGCTGAAACGTCGTTTTGATCTCGTAGCTGCTCAGCCCTTCCGCGGCCGTCTTGAAGCCTCGCTCGCTGTCCTTGCACGTCTCGATCAAATTGTTGAGGACCGAAATCGCCTTATCGTTCTGCATCAGTTGTGACCTCCTTCATGTTCGAGTTCCGATCGAACACGTTCCAGTTCCGATGGAAGCAAACCTGGGTCCGCGCTGCCAGCCAGCTCGAGCGGCGCACCGTTTGACAGAGCTCAGGATTTAGACAGAATCAGGACGCCTCGGCAGCGAGGCGGCACGTCCACAGCAGGCTTTTCCTACCCATTCGTGGAGGACGCAATGAACGCACGCGTCAGGTCGATGGTTACCATCCTCGCGGTTCTCGTATCAGCCGCCACCACAGGAGCAGATGACGAAAGGGGCCAGAGCTTCCTATTCGTGGAGGAAACTTTCCGGCTGCCGCCGGACAGCACGTTGCCCGGCACGTCTTCGACCGATGTCGACCTGGTCGATGTCGATGGCGACGGCGACCTCGACCTCTTCGTCGCGGAAGGCACCGACAGCCCTGCCCCGCGGCCGAACCGGCTGCTGCTCAACGATGGCAGAGGTGTGTTCACCGACGTGACCGCGACGCATCTCCCATCCGGCCTGGCGAACAACGCGAACAGCACGAAGGTGGATTTCGGCGACGTCGACGGCGACGGCGATCTCGACGCGATCGTCGCGAATCTCGGTCCTGAACAGCTCCTGTTGAATCAGGGCACCGGCGTGTTCGTGGATGCGAGCCTTCGACTGCCGCCACCGCCACCGTTCCTTCAAGACATCACCGCTGATGCGCGTCTCGCCGACGTGGACGGCGACGACGACCTCGACATCCTGCTGTCCAACGAGAATCCCTTCAATCCCAGCCCGACCGGAGGTGGTCAGAATCGTGTGCTGATCAACGACGGCACGGCGGCATTCACCGACCAGACCGCGTCGCGACTGCCCGCGGCCACGGATCAGACGGGTGCGATGCTCCCTGGCGACATCGACGACGACGGCGACCTCGACGTGATCGTGCTCAATCGGGGCCAGGACATTGTCCTGATCAACGACGGCGTTGGCGTGTTCACCGATGAGACCGCTGCTCGATTCCCGGTCACCGCCGACACCAGCCGCGGCGGCGGACTCGCGGATCTCGACGGCGACGGCGACCTCGATCTCGTCGTCGCCAACAGCCGTAACGAACCAATCGCGCTCTATCTCAACGCCGACGGCATCTTCACGCCGGACGAATTCGGCGCCGTGCCCATCGCCGACGAAACGAACACGGGCCTCGAGCTGGTCGATCTGGACGACGACGGCGATCTGGATGTGTACGTGCCGAACGCCGGCGCCTTCGAGGTCGGCCATGGCTTTGGCGGCGGCCCGGATCATTACTATCGCAACAACGGCCTCGCCCATTTCAAGGATCGAACCGACGCGCACTTCCCACCGGTGAACGATCCCACGACGGATGCCGCGTTCGGAGACATCGACGGCGACGGCGATCTGGATCTGGTCGTCGGGAACTCCGGGGAGAACGGCCACGAGCGCGTTTTCGTCCAGTATCGGCGCGCTGAGTTCCCCTGACAGCTCGACAACACGAGTTGCGCTCCGCGCCCAATGTGGTGCTGCGGACGACCCTGCCGGCGGAAGCGCTGTCACAGACCGTCGAACGCATGGTGCGCGAAGTGGACCCCGCCGTCCCGGTGGTGCGGCTCCGGGACATGGAGGCCGTGTTCGCGGAGTCGATGCGCCGGCCGAGGCTCCTCGGTCAGCTGCTTGGCGCGTTCGCGGGCGTGGCGCTCCTGCTCGCCGCCGTCGGCACGTACGGAGTGCTGTCGTACATGGTGGCGGAGCGGCGGCGCGAGATCGGCATCCGCATGGCGCTCGGCGCCGAGCGCTCGACGGTGCTCGCGCAGGTCATGCAACAGGGTCTTCAGCTCACGATGGCCGGCATCATCGCCGGGCTCGCGGGCGCGCTGGCGCTGAACCGGATGATGGCGTCCCTGCTGTTCGGCGTGCAGCCGACCGACCCGGCGACGCTCGCCGCCGTAACTGCGACGATTGCGCTCGTCGCCGCGGTCGCCTGCTGGCTCCCCGCTTTTCGCGCGTCGCGACTCGACCCGATCGTCGTGCTCAGGGGGGATTGATAGGGGGAGATCGGCTCCGGCCTGCCATCCGCATATTCGACGAACTTCATGACCGCTCCCTGCGAACGCGAAGCATGACTATTCGTGTGTGCTGGGTGCGCGCTCAAGCGCGCGCAGTTCGAGCGCGACACGTCCTGTCACCAGGTGCCGCGACCGCGGCTGGCGCTCTTCTGAGCCTCAGGTTTTCAGCCGTTGCTCATCCAGGCAACCCAGGGGGAGAGGCATCGTGGCGGCCTTAGTCTTGTCCTTCTGTCAGGGTGAGATCGCTGATGGTTAGTCGAGCCCAACCCTTGCCAACTCGGTGATGTTGCGGCTCGTTACTCTGGGCTTCCGAGAACTGGACAATCCCTCGCCTGCACCAAACTTCCGGCGAGCGAACTTCAGGCGCTCGTCCTGGACACGCAGCTGCGCTCCGTCGTGGAGGTACACGACGATCGAACGGGACCGTCCGTCCACGATCTCAACGGGTTCCGCTTTCCAACGTCCGAGGACTTCCAATGCTTTGGTGACCGCCCGCTCACCCAACACAGCGTCGAGGTCGACCGGCAGGGAGTAGACGGTCACGTCGCGCCCGGGCCGGAGGCACGCGAGCAGCTCGCCCGTCCCTTTAATGTGCTTCGGATTTCGGAATCGACGAGGCTCGGTACCAACGCCTACATGGAGGGGCCAATCTCGCATCAACGCGACCAGCCGCGAGGGTTCGATTGAGAAGTATCGATCTGCGGATGGTTGGGCTTTCAAAAGAGCGCCTCTCCGGCGAAATCGGCCACCGAGCGCCTGAACGTACCCGCTAAGGGTTGAAATGGCAGGTCGCTGCGCCGCTCGAGGCGGGACACGCTGTCCTGGCCGATCCCCAGAACCTGGGCCATCCGCTTCTGCGTCAGCTTGTGAGCCTGTCGGAGCTCCTGCAGCGACTTCTGCGCGGCAATCAGGGTAGCGGCGCGGGCTGCGATTTTCCGCCGCCGGGCGGGAGTGAGCTGCTTTCGAGATCCGATCGAGGTTCTTCATGATCGTCGCTGCCTGAGTCTGGCGAAGAAAGACGTCACTGACGACGGCAAGAACTTGATTCGATCTCTTGAGGCTCGCCTCAACCAGCCTGCAACATAGGCAACGATTCGTCACTCATACCGGAGCGCCGCGATCGGATTCACGCGCATGGCGCGGAAGGCCGGGATTACGCATGCAACGAGCGCAACGGACGTGAGAATAACCGTTACGCCGGCGAACGTCGGCAAATCGGTGGTCGATACGCCGTAAAGAAAGCTCGCCAACGACCGGCCGCTCGCCAGGGCTCCAGCCAGCCCGACGATGATCCCCGCACCCACCAGCAGCATGCCGCATCTTTGAGCGCCGGGACGAGAGATGGCCGCGACGCCTTGAGCGCCGGAGCGGCGCCAAAGACAATACCGGTGACGAACGACAACGCCAGTGAGAACGCGAGGACGCGCTGGTTTATCGCAAAATCGATGGCGATGGGCACCGCGCCCGGTGGTGGCGGTGCAGCTTCGAAGAACCGTATCGCGACCCAGGCGAACAAGAGTCCGATGGTGCCGCCGATGGCCGACAGGAATACGCTTTCCGTCACGAGCTGCCGCACAACACGCGAACGGCTTGCTCCAATCGCGAGGCGGACGGCGAGCTCGCGCCGCCGTGCCGCATTTCGTGACAGCAGCAAGTTCGCGAGGTTGGCACAGCCAATAAGCAACACCGAACCGACGACCGCGCCGAGCAGCAACGCCACCGATCGCATCTGCCTGCGCAGGTTGGGATTTCCTTCATCAATCGGCACCAATGTGATGATGGCCTCACGCGGCAACCGATTCACCGCATGCCAATGCGCCTGCGCGAGAGTGAGGAGCTCCGCCCGCGCGTGCTCGGCGTTCACACCTCGCTTAAGCCGGCCGACCGCCGCCAGCCACACGTTATTCGGGTTCTTCAGCAGGTCTGGATTCTCTTCGCCCGAGTATCCCCCGCGCGGCGGCCGCATGATGTGTTGCATCATCATCGGCACGTACAGGTCCGACTCACTGCCCAATTGCGGGCCCGGGAAGCCCGCCGGCGTTACTCCCACAATGGTGAAAACATGACCGTTCAGACGCACGTCGCGTCCGACTATGTCGGTTCTACCGCCGAAGCGGGTTCGCCAGAACTCATGGCCGATGAGGGCCACGGGATGTGCTCCCAGCGCGACGTCGTCTGAAGTTGTCAGCAGTCGTCCGCGGTCCGCGCGGACGCCGAGCACGTCGAAGAGATTGCCGGTGACGATGGCGCCGGCCACGAGTTCTGTCGTATCGCCAGCATTGAGACTGGCCGTGATGCCGCCCCACGCGGCGAGTCCCTCGAAAGCAGCGTTGCCGTCGCGCAGCTCCTTGTAGAGGGGATACGAGAACCCGAACGCTCCGCCGCCGCTGCCCCTGTGAATGTAGACGAGGCGATCACGATCGGGGACCGGCAGTGACTGCAGCAACGTGGCGTTCACCAGACTAAAGATCGCCGTATTTGCGCCGATGCCGAGCGCGAGCGTCAGAACGGCCGTGGCGGCGAAGCCGGGCTGCTTCCGCAACATGCGCGCGGCGTAGCGCAGATCCTGCCAGAGATCGCCCAGCAAGTGGCGGGAGGGGGCTCCCGGCGTGATCGACGGCGATAACCGCCTCCGCACCTCTCGCGACCAGTCAGGCATGTTCGCCTCCCGTGATGCGCCGCACGGCCTCCACGAATGTGGCCCACGTTTCTCTTTGCTGCGCGAGCACGCGTCGCCCTTCAGCGGTGACCCTGTAGAACCGGCGACGCCGCTCGGCGGGCTTTTCGACCCAGGCGCCCTTGATCCATTTACGTCACCCGCATTGATCCAGACGAGCCGTGGCCCTAGACTGCGACCGTCCGCAGGCGTATCGAACCTATCGAGTGTGGCCGGCTGCTGGGTAGCCAGACAGATGATCAGCGCACTTGCACATTGGCCCTCAGGCCCCGTCCGTCTCACGTGGATCCCGCAGCCGCGTAAATACTCGGAACCAGTGACGGCCGTCCATTGCTTCTGTTTTTCTGGCAATCAGCTCGTCTTGGTTGACGTCGTCGGGCGTGGCGCTTCGATTCCCGGCGGTCACGTGCAACCTGGTGAGAGCCTACTCGATTGCCTGCAGCGCGAATTGGCTGAAGAGGCGTGTATTGCCGTAGATTCGCCAGTACTGCTCGGCGCGATCGAGTGTGATCATTCAGCAAATCCCGCGTTTGGACCGGGTTTTGGATATCCGCAGCTTGCCAGTCAGCTACTGTACGCCGGGACTGTGAACCGGATTCTGTCATTTGACAAGCGGCATGAAACCCTGAGGCGAACCTTCATACCGGCACTGAAATGTCCTGAGCAACACCATGAATGGAACGAGGTCCTGCAGGCCGCATTCGACGACGCCCTTTCGTGGAGGGCTCGCTAACCCCACGATGCAGCCGACTCATGGGCGAGGTACGCGACGCGAGCCATCGCCGCAAACCTCCGACTCATCTCCATGTACCATTGAGATCGTGGTCGTGAAAGGACGTGTTATTCCACGCGAGACGCTGGCGATTAGGTCATCGCGCGAGCAGGAGAACTCGCGACACGAGTTGGTCGAGAAACGCGCTGGACTTCATAAACACCGCGAAGTGCCCGCCTCCCTCGATCGGGACAAATGCCTTCACTGGCGCCCGGATGGAATCGACGAAAGAGCGCGCGAGACTCGTGGGGGTGGTGAAGTCTTCAGCGCCCTGAATCACGAAGACCGGAACCGCGAAGTCGCCGGCGAGCGTTCGGGCGTCGAGCGCGCTCGTTTGCGGGACCAAGCGCTCGGCACTGACCTTCTGGCCGTCGAACCAGTCGTTGACATCGCGCAGCGTGTAACCCGGCGCAGCGAGGGCAAAGCCGACCATGGAGGAAATGAACGCGTCCGCGCCCTCGAAGAAATTCGACCATGTGCGCTGCACGCCGTACCCACGGCCGTCCGGATATGGCGGCGGCCCAACCTCGCGCAGCTCTCGAATGGCGCGTTCGTCCTTGAGCGTTTCCGCCTTCTTCAACAGTTCTCTGTAGGCCACGGTATAGCTCGTCGCCGGGTCCGCCACCTGGCCCGTGCCCACGAACGCGTAGAAGAGATCGGGCCGCGCCTTCACCATGTGGACGCCAAGGATCGATCCCCACGAGTGGCCGACGAGGATAATCTTGTCCTTGCGCAGTTGCCTGCGCAACATGTCGGCGAGCTCAGCGCCGTCCTGCGTCATGCGCGCGACCGTGATGGCCTGCGGCGGCGCATCCGGGTTCTTTCCGAATGTTCTGCCGGCGCCGCGCTGATCCCATTGGACCACGGTGAAGTGCTTCAACCACAACCTGAACCCGGCGTAGCCCCACGGGTTGGTCGCATCGCCCGGTCCGCCGTGAAGAAAGAGGAGCACCGGGTTGTTTCTGTCTTCTCCGCGAATCGTGATCCACTGCTGGATGCCGCCGACCTCGACGTAACGGGCTTCGTCGATGCCGTTCGGCGTGGCGACGGCGTAGTCGCGCGCGTTCCGCGCGCGCAGGAACGCCCATGCCGCTTCGAGCTTCTGGGCGTCGGCGCTGGCCGGAGGATTTTGCCCGGCGGACGCGACGGCGACGCCAACAAGAAGCAGGAGTGACCACAATCCGGTGGTTGCTCGTCTCATGATTGGCCAGCGCATACGCCTCCCAAACGAGATCGACTTCGGACTGTCAGTCAATATCGATAGGAACTGCGCCGGCTGCCGCCTCACGTTCGAGATCTCGATGCCTTTCAACGTCTCGGCTCTCAGTGCTCTCAGATTTACCGCGTTAGAAGACGTCGCTCCGCCAATACAACACTTCCTCGCGGGAAAGCCGTCGCTGCGCGCTGCCAGCAGGTCTGTTCCCTGCGCAACTGTGAGGAACAGTGCCCAGGCAGTCTACCTCTGTCGAATGGCCAATGCCTGGCGACTCGATCGTGATGCTAGCGGGTAGGCATCCAGAATCCGTTCGAGAATGGCGCCGTCAGCCACCAACGGTGGCCCACATTATCGAGTCAGCCCACATGAATCGCCGTTCTTTTCGAGCGCGATCGACCTACTTCTTCGTCTTCGTCGTCTTCGTCGTCTTTTTCTTGATGTCGCCTTCTTCGACCACCGCCAGGACGTCGTCTTCACGCATGATGAGGTATTCGTCCCCATCGAGCTTGATCTCCTGGCCGGAGTACTTGCCGAACAGAATGCTGTCGCCGGGCTTCACGTCGAGCGGGACGCGCTTGCCATCGTCTTTGGACTTGCCATTACCCGCGGCGATGACTTTGCCCCGTTGCGGCTTTTCCTTCGCGCTGTCGGGGATAATGATTCCGCCGACTTTCTGTTCGCCTTCGTCGATGCGCTGAACAACGATGCGGTCGTGTAGGGGTCTGATAGTCATAGATGTCGACTCCAGCGTGGCGCGAATGCGTGAATCAGCTCGGACGTGTTCATGAACTCACCGCATCGGGGGCCGCCCTCGAGCGCGCCCTCGTACGCCGTCTCGTAGGCCCAGCCCGCGCGATGCCTGCCCGGAACGATTCGACCGCGCGCGCCGGGCTACTTAGAATATGGCGGTCACTCCCCGGCGAAAAAAGAAGGCGGGGTTCCTCGACCCGCCTCCACAGCCGGTGACTTACGCTGCTACTGCGACCTTGATCTTGTTGGGCTTGGCTTCCTCACGTAGGGGCAGCCGGACCGTCAGCACGCCGGCCTTGTACTGGGCGCTGACCTTGCTGGCGTCGATCGTCGGAGGCAGCGCGAACGTCCGCGCGAACGAGCCATAACTGCGCTCGATGCGATGGAACTGCTCCTCGCTGACTTCGGTATCGAGCTTCTTCTCGCCACTGAGCGTGAGCGTGTTGTCTTCAACCGTGAGCTCGATCTCCTCCTCTTTCATGTCTGGCAGCTCAGCCTTCAGCACCAGCTCGTGCTGGCCGTTGCTGTAGATGTCGACCACCGGCACCCACGCGACGCGGTTGAGGTCTTCCTGAGGCCGGCGGTAGAAGCCCTCGAGCACCCGGCTCATCTGCTCCTGCAGCGCGGCCATGTCACGGGACGAATCCCAACGAACGATAGTCATGATGATTCTCCTTTTTGCTGATAACACTCTGTCGGCGGGACTGCCCCGCCCCTCGCAACGGAACTGGGAAGCCGACACGCCAGCCGTGTCGGCTTCAGGCAGTCGCGCGAGCACCGATCTTGTGGAAGGTCGAGTTGGACACCTCATACGTCTGCACCTGAGGCGTGCCCTCCACCACCGGCTCCAGTGCCTTCAGCACACCGGCATACGCGCTCCGGGCATAGGTCTCCGCGTTTTCTTTCAGGTCCCACACGCTGATACCGACCGCCTCCGCTCCGCCGGCGGCGAGGAGCAAGATTTCGTCCTGGAAGCCCTTCTGCTTTCTGAGCACGGGGATGATGTCCTGGTCGAGGAGCCGGGTGAACTCTTCTGCACGACCGGGCTTGAGATGGAAGGAAACGGTACGAGCAAACATGTCAACCTCCTGGTTGGCGTGCCTAGAGGAGGGACCAGATAACCTGACTTAGTTCAGAGCATCTGAAGGATCGAGGGGTAGGCTGCAATCCTGTTAATCATTATCGGTTAATTAACTTACTTTGTCAAGTCTACTGTGCAATAATGTCGACATCGTCCAATGTGCTTAATCAATATAGTTAATTAACAAACGGAGGAATTCCTGTGGATTTCCCGCTCCTCATCCGCCAGCGGCTCAAGGAACTGGGGACCGAGCAAAGGAACTTGGCGGCGGCGGCCCAGGTGACCGAGTCCTACATTTCCCAACTACTGACAGGAAAGAAGGCGCCACCGGCGCCGGAGCGGACCGACATCTACGACAGGATGGAGGCCTTCTTGAGGCTTCCTGCCGGGAAGTTAGCCACGCTCGCAGATCTCAGCCGCATGGACGGCCTGAAGAGAAAGCTGGCGGACCCTCCGTCGCCCTTGTTCAAGGAAGTACGGGAGTTGATTCTTCGCAAGTACGCGTCCGGAAACGCGCAGCCCATCCGTGCGATGTTCGAGAAGGAGCCCTTCGGCGCCCTTGAACGCCTCGTCACCCAGAAGCTGCTGGACGTTGCCAAGCGACTGACGAAACAGGAGTTGAACGATCAAAACTGGCTCCGTCTCGTCGCTCGACTGAGCGAAAGAAGCTACGAGCAGATGCGCGTCATGGTGCTTGAGTTCCTGGAAACGGATGTCTTCAACGTTTCGGCGGAAAATTGCGTCACGTTTTTGGATCCGCTGATCGAATCGTGGGACATCGACCTCACGACGTTCGCGATGGAGATCGTCCTGAACCGCCGCCTGGCGCCCGGGCACCCGAAAAAATTTGAGTTCGTGGAACGGGAACCCGTCCCACCCGTCAACGAAGAGCCCGGGCTCCAGGACTTCCTGCAGGATCCATCTCTGGCGGGCGATGCGACCGCGGAGGAAATCGAGTTTCTCAAGAAGCTCAAATTCACACGAAATCGGCCAACCCCGCTCTACTACTACCGGGAGCTGCAAAGCTTGCGAGATCCGCTCCATTTTCGCCGCGCCCCGGCGGATGTGGCATCTGGTGGATGAGTCGTTGGCCGTGCACCGCGACGCGATCGGGTCGAGGAGAAATAACATGCCGGACCGAAGCGAATGATTCGCCACCTATACGCACTCGCGGCGATTCGCCGCGAGTAGTACGAGGAGTCAGACTGCTGGTCCTCGCTCGCAATCGACGTCGGCGTGAGTGACCCGTCACGCGGCTCGCCTCATGCGAGTTGAACGAACGACCACCAGACGACAAACACAGCGCCGATCAGGACCATCAATGTCCGCATCCTCCTGGATGTCCGTCGATCGTTCTCAGCTCCTCGGGCCTGCCACTTGCGCCACCGGACGTCCGCATCAGACTCCGGGACCGTCGCCAGTTGAGTCGTCATCGGCGTACCTCCTGGATGCTTAGCGATGGTTTCTGAGCCGGCCGATCCCAGGTACCGGACCATTACGAATAGAGGGAGGGCGGCACACCCCGCGAGAGCGATCCCGCTCGCGAGTGATGTGACATTGCCGGGGAGACCAGCAGCGCACACGGCAGAAACCCAGACAGTGGCCAACGCGGCTTGCACGTACTCGGATTGCATAGCCGAAGTCTATGGAGTGTGGCGCGATGTCGATGTTCCCGACTGCACACCCAGGCTTGCACGCCCCCGGCTCGAAAGGCGCGGAACCGGGCAAGGACACCGGTGTGCCAGCACGACCGCACGGATCCCGTTGACGATCTCGCTGAAGGTGAATTGTGAACGAGGTGGTGTCCAGAACCGGACAGACACGAACGGCGTGATCCGCAAACATTGGCCAAAGGCCCGGACAGGAACAGGAGCCACATATGGCAGCCGCACGCGGAGATCGCAAACCCTGCACGCACGCTGAATGTGCGGGCACCATGCAGTTCGGTCGAGAACCACTGCCTCAAACGTCATCTGCGATGAGCGTCGAGGGGGAGCGTGGCTGGGCCTGCACTGACAACCCTGAGCACTTTCTGCTCGCGTCGCATCGCCGCGGTGCGGCCGCCAGCAGCGCTCCTGACGCGTTTTGGGATGACCACCGCCGCCCCGCGAACTGATCACTGCTGCGATCGGTGTTCCCCGCGACTCGACTCGATGGCGCATCGACCTGAATCGATCACGGTACGCCGTTGAGGTTCTGACACAGGTTCTAGCTCGCACGTTGACGGACGTGAGTGACGACTAGAGTGGTGGCACCCTTACAAGGCGCTCGAGAAAGACCGTAACCTCCGTTACCAGACCGCCACCGATCTGAAGACCGATTTAATCCGGCTTCGGCGCGACACCGACCCCAGCAGGAAGACGACCGCTGAAGCCGCCAGGTGACGCTCACGGCCAAACCCACTGAGAACCTGCCGGGCCACAATCTTTGATTAGTTCAGGACGAACGGGTACAGCCCGCTCGAGCCGTTGAAGAGCATGTGCTGGGAGGCCGGAACCCCGTCGCTGTCAGCATGATGGATCACAGGTCGAGCTGCGGATCCACAACCTTTCCCAGGTGAACGACGAACGTGGTGATTCTACGGACCAAGCGTTCAGACCCAGGTTGCAGGGGAGAGTCATCGACCTGCATTTGCAGACTTCGTTGGGAGACAGAGAGGCGCGACAGCGTGAATCATCGTGCCGCGCCCGCGCTGCGAGTGGATGGAAAGCTGCCCGCCAATGACTTTCAACCGCTCCTTCATGCTGGTCAAGCCGAGCCCGGGCCCTCTCATCGCCTCGTGAGGGTCAAAGCCGGCGCCCGAGTCCTTGACTGTCAGGTTAATGGTATTGATTTGACCATTCAGAGAGACGTGGGCGTGTCGCGACACGCCATGCTTGACGACATTCTGCAGGGCTTCTTGCAAGACGCGGTAGAGACACAGGGAGATTTCCCGTGGCAGCGCTTTCGGGATGTTCTCGAAGTGAACGTCAATCGTTACACCATGCCGATTGGACAACTCTTCGCAGAACCCGGCCGCCGCCGCTTCCAGCCCCAGGAGTTCCAGTCTCGCGGGGTGAAGGCCGTGCGACAGCGCCTGAATATCGGACGAAAGCTCCGCAATCTCCTGGCTGACTCCCCCGATCGCCTGCTCGAGTTCGGCCGCTGAAGCCGGGGGGCTTTGCTTCAGGTAACCGAGACGCACGTTCACCAACGCCAGCCGCTGGTTGATATCGTCGTGAAGCTCGCGGGCGATTCGAGCGCTTTCTTCCTCGTGCGCTTCGATCAATTTCTGACTCACCGTGGAAAGAGCCTCTTCGGCCAGCTTCCGCTCGGTGATGTCGACGGCCGTGCCAATGTAACCAACAAACGACCCGTCGTTGTATCGCGGCACACCCGCTGTCACCACCCAGCGATATTCGCCGTCGTGGCGACGGAGCCGATGCTCCATCTGAAAAGGCTCACGCTGCTCGAAGGCCTTCCCGTACACATCGCGGCAGCGCTCCGCTTCGTCTGGGTGGAGGACGTCGACCTGTCGTTGTCCCAGCGTCGTATCCAATGGCCGTCCCGTGTAATCGAGCCAGATCTGATTGAGATACGTGACCTGTTTCTCGGCGCCCGACATCCAGATCATGACCGGAGCGGTATTCGCGATGAGGCGGAAGCGTTCTTCGCTTTCGCGCAGGGCCTCTTCGGCGAGGGTGCGCTCGATCAGATCCGCGGCCTGCCGGGCGAGCACGTCGAAGAATCTGAAGTCCTCTTCGGTCGGGTTATGCGGCGTCCGCCAGTGCGTCGAGAGCATGCCGAGAGGTCGGCCCGATCGCGATTGCAGCGGCGTCGATTGCACGGCGCGGATGCCAGAGCGACGATATTCCTGCTGATCCTGCGTGCCGGCCATGAATTCGCACGCCTCGATATCGGCCACGAGAACGCGTTCGTTGTCACGGAGCGCCTTGCTGCAGGTGCTCCCCGCTCCAACCGCCACCCGTTGCCAGAACGCCGCAGAGTCAGGGTGGAAATTCCTCCACGCGAGGAGCGTCAGCGACGTGTGGTCTGGTGCGAGCATCTGGACGCTGGCCGCATCGGACGCCATCAACTCAATTGCCGCGCCGAGAATCTGCTCATACAAGGATTCTGGCGTCGACTCGGAAATCAGGCGGGTGCTGATCGACTGGAGCGTTTTGGCGCCCGCCACTTCGCGTGCCAGCCGTTGCTCGCTTTGCCGCAGCGCGGCCTCAGCCTGCTTGGCCTCCGTGATGTCGCGGGCAATCTTGGAGCATCCGACAATCCTGCCCGCGGGGTCTCGCAACGGCGAGATCGTCAGTGAGACATCGATGCGTTCGCCGGCTTTGGTGACCCGGACGGTTTCATAATGTTCGACTCGCTCACCGGCTCGAAGGCGGCTCAGAATGCCGTGCTCTTCATCGTGCAAGTCCGGAGGGATGATTATCGTGATCGGCTGTCCGATGGCCTCGTGCTCCGTATATCCGAACATCCGCTCGGCAGCAGCGTTCCACGCTGAAATCACTCCGTCGAGAGTCTTGGCGATGATCGCGTCATCTGAGGACTCCACGATCGCCGCATACCGCAATCGGAGTTCTTCCGCTCGCGTGAGGTCGGTGGCGTCCGGGGACACGGCGAGGACGCATGGTTCATCCTCTGTCACACGCACCTCACGTTCCAGCGGCTAGCTGGCAGAGACAGCGGTGTGCTCCGCGCAGATGCGCGTGAGCGCCTGATCGTCGTTCGAGTACGGCACCGGATACGCGCACAGAATGTCGACGTCTTGCGCCAGTTCGCCACAGAGTTGTTCGAGCTGAACCGCCTCCGCCGTTCTGCCTGCGGCCCACAAGCGTCCCGCACGTTCCCCGCAAAAAGCGACGCGGGGATGTGCTTTCCCGGCTTTGGCGGCGGCCTCACGCACACCGTTGATCGCGTCAAGAAATCGGACGGGGTCAGGTGCGACGTCAGCATCGAATGAAAGGCACGTGCCGCGCTCAATGGCGCCATCAATGTCCACGCCCTGCGTGCGCAACTCCTGCAGAAGATGTGTTCGGTGAGATTCCGTCACCAGGACGATCGCGGCATCGGCGGCGTTCAGGGCGGCAGCAACATAGCGAGTTACGGCATCGACGATAGCTGCGTCATCCGAACAGAAGAGAATCTCGTGACGGCGTGGAGCGGGAGCATCGGTCGGTTCGGTAAACGCGACACTGCGGCTCACGAATCGTTGGCCCGCGAGTACGGCGTCGATCGCGGACAGCAGGTCGGTCGCGGCAGATACCTTCTGAATGTAACCACGGGCGCCCAATCTGAGCGCCTCTCGTACGATGTCCGGCGAGGACTCCTGGCTCATGAAGAGAAGTCGTGCGTGGGGAGCGAGCCTGGGGATCTGCTTCGCGACCTCGAATCCATGCATCTTCGGCAAGTTGAGATCGAGCAGAATCAAATCCGGCTGCAGCTCCTCGACCTTCTGAACGGCCTCCAACCCATCCGCCGCCTCGATGGTCTGGAACTCCGTCCGTCGTTGAAGCGCCTTACAAGTGAGCTGGCGGAACCCCGCATGGTCCTCGACGACGAGAATCCTCAGCGGCATATGGAAGGGTCCTCCTTGCCGTGCCACAATCCACGACTCCGTGCAAACGCTCCGTAGACCGGAATCTGGACTCCTGGCAGCACCGCACCCATTCGGTCGCCTTCGGTAGCATAGAACAAAAAGGCTACTCCATCGAATCTTGAGCTCCTCCAGACAACGAATCGCCGCAGCGTCTCGTCTATGGAATGACCACCGCCAGTCATGAGGCACGCCGCACTCGCTGCCATCGTTGCCCTGGTTCTCGGAGCGTCGGGCCCGGCGTCGCCGGCGATCACGGCGCAGCGGGCGGCCGCTGCCGTTACGGTCCCGTTCGAGCTCGCGACTCGCCATGTCATCGTCAAGGTCAGCGTGAACCGGTCGCGGCCGCTGGCCTTCGTGCTCGACACCGGCGCCAACCTCGCCATCATCAGGACGGACACCGCGAAAGAGCTCGGCCTGTCGCTTCATGGCACCGTCAGCTCCGGCGGGGCGGGCGCGGGAAGACAGGCGGGCAGCCGCGTGAAGGGCGCCTCGTGGTCGCTGCCCGGCCTCGACGGATTTGCGCAGCCGATTACGCTGGCGCTGCCGCTGCCGCTCCTGCCATCGGGGATGGGCCGCGATATCGACGGGATCATCGGCGGCGAGTTCATCAAGCAGTTCGTGCTGGAGCTCGATTATGCCGCGCGCGCCATCACGCTGCACGACCGGGCGTCGTTCGTGTACCGCGGCCGCGGCGAGACGCTGCCGCTCGACTTCAACTCGAACGGCCATCCGGTGCTCGCCGCCGCGATCACGCCGCTCGGGGGCAAGCCCATCGAGCACAAGTTTCTGCTGGACATCGGGTCGGGCCTCGCGCTCGCGCTGCACAGCCCGTTCGTGCTCGAGCAGAATCTGCTCGCGCCTGAGTCGAAGACGATTCGAGCGACCGGCCTGGCCGGCGCCGGCGGCCGCTCGTTCGGACGCCTTGGCCGCGTGGCGGCCCTGCAAATCGGGCGGTTCACGATCAACAACCCGATCGCCCTGTTCTCACAGGACAAGGCGGGCGCGTTCGCGGATGGATCGCTCGCGGGCAACATCGGCGCACAGATCGCGAGCCGCTTCCGGCTGTTCCTGGACTATGGCCGGCGGCGCATCATCCTGGAGCCGTCGCCGACGTTCGCCGATCCGTTCGATCGCGCGTTCAGCGGCCTCTCCGTGCGGGCCGAGGGACCGGGACACCGCACCTTCCGGGTTCATGAAGTGCTCGAGGATTCTCCGGCGACCGAGGCGGGCATCCTGGAGGGCGACATCATTGCGGCGATCGACGGCACGCCGGCCGAGCAGCTGACGCTGTCGCAAATCAGTGAGTGGTTCGAGAAGCCGGTTGCGCGAACGCTGACGATTCGACGGGCCGAGCAGACGATCAACGTGACGGTGACGCCAAGGAAACTGATCTAGCAGCCCGCCGCCCGGTCGCGGCCGATGACGGTGTCCACAGGTGGCCGGCGTTCCAGGTCGCGCTCAGGGAGAGCGTCGTCCTTGCCACTTGACAAGTACCTGAGCGTAAGGTGCCGGGTGATGAAGAGGACGGCAGCCCTTCTCCTCGGTGCGTTCATCGGCCTTGCCGGCGCGGTGAGTCCCGCCCAGTCCAGGCTGAGCACCAAGGATTACGACGACTTCTACAGCCGTGTGATCCTCGAAGCGAAGAACGGCAGCAAAGCGGAATGGCTGGCGTCGTACGATTCGGTCGTCGATTTCGTGGCCCGGGTGAGGCAGGACGTCGAAGCGCTTCCCGAGGCCAATCGGCGCGCGCTCGCGAGGGCCGTTCACGACAACGGCTATTGGAAGGGCCAGGAGGTTCGCATCCGCGACGGCCAGGACCCCTTCCTCGGCGCGAAGTTCAAGGCCGCGGACGCTGCCCTGAAGGCAGTGCTCACCCCGGAGGGATTCAAGGCCTACCTCGGCCGCTATGCGCAGGGAGCCGGCGGCTATCGGCTTTCCCTCGAGGCCGTTGCCGATCGGGCGGCGCTCTACAAACTCGAAGGCAAGAGCATTCCGCGTGTTTCGGAGATCCCGGCCAACACATCCATCGTCAACGCCAACGCACAGAGCTGGGATGATCTGGTGGCCGACGCGCAGAACTACCCGAACCCCGGCGAGCGTCTCGCCGTGATCATGAGGAACCAGATGAACGGCGTCGCGTCCGCGTTATCGCTGCTCCGCGCCAGCCGGACGCGCTCGGACGCGGAGATGGATTACGCCACGGCCGTGATCTGGCGCTACACCGGACACTACAGCGGCCGGGACGGCTGGGAGCGCGAGCCGCTCATCCGCATTCCCTACCCGCAGCTGTCAGAAGCCGAGAAGGCCAAGGACAGGACTGTCTGGAAAGCCGTGCGCGATGCGCTCGCAACTCGCTGAACGCGCGGGTCCGTGTCGCACCCGACGCCGGGCACGACGGATGCATCTCCAAGACAAATCGACACGCATACGCAGCCCGACTTGGGGAAGATTGACGATGTTCGCCGCTGCGTTCAGCGGATGAGGTAGGAATCGCCCGTGCATTACCATCCCCCGACCTCCGGCCGGCCGTGCATCTTCGTTGTCGCAGTTGCGCTCTTGTGTGCCGGCTTCGACGGCAGTAACGAGCCAGGCTCCACCCCTATTGCAGCCGCCAGCCCTCAGGCGGTTCCGGCCGACGCGAAGGACGCCGATGTGGCGCCGACCGTCGCACGTGTGCTCGATTCGGCGGAACATCCAGCCCTGCGGTGGAGTGCGATCTCCGACGTGGCGGCCGGCCTCAAGCCTCTCTATGGGGCCGAGCCGGATCGATTGCTCTGGTTCGCGGGCCAGACGCCCGTCCCCTGGCTGGCGGCCACGCTAGCGACTATCGCCGCCGCGGGAGACTACGGTCTCGATGCAGCGGACTACGACGCCCCTCTGATTGCGGAGCGATGGCCCGCCGTCAAGGCCGGAGAGGCGTCCGGGCCCGAGCGCGCACATTTCGATCTGGGCGTCAGCGTCGCCGTCGCCCGCATGCTGAAAGCGGTGCACGTGGGACGTGTCGATCCCGCGACGATGAATTGGGGGTACGAGGCAGCGGCGAAGAACCTCGATGTCGCCGCGCAACTCCGTAGTGTCGGCGAGAACAAAACGCTGGCCGCCGTTCTCGCTTCGCTCGAACCACCATTCGCGCACTATGTCCGCGCTCGCCAGACTCTGGCGGCCTACCGGCGGCTGGTCGAAGCCGGAGAACCGGAGCCGGTGCCCGAGCTCCCGAAGGGCTCGACGAAACTCGAGCCGGGAAAGTCATGGGCCGGCGTGGTGCCTCTGGCGGCTCGCCTGCGAGCGCTGGGCGACCTGCCGGCGCAACAGAAGCCCGCGTCCGGCCTGTATGCCGGTCCAGTCGTGGAAGCGGTCAAGCGATTTCAACAGCGGCATGGGCTGAACACCGACGGCATCATCGGCGCCGGAACGATCAAGGCAGTGAACGTATCGCTGGCACAGCGCGTGCGACAGCTCGAACTGGCGATGGAGCGCAAGCGATGGCTGCCGAATCTGAGCGACCGGCCCAATGTGTTCGTCAACGTGCCCCTGTTCCGGCTGTGGGCGACGGATCCGGTCACCGGCGGCGAGCCGCTCCGGATGAACGTCGTCGTCGGCCAATCGCTCAATCACCGGACGCCGATCTTCATCGATGAAATGGAGTACGTGGTCTTCAGGCCGTACTGGAATCCGCCGCCCGGCATCACCGTTAAGGAGATCGTTCCTCGCGCGCGGCGGGATCCCGCCTATCTCGAACGCGAAGCGCTTGAAATCGTGGCGAGCGGCAAAGACGACGCGCAGGCGCTGCCGCCAACTCCCGAGAACCTGTCCGCGGTCGTCGCCGGCAGCCTGTTCATCCGCCAGAAGCCCGGCCCGGAAAACTCTCTCGGCCTCGCGAAGTTCATCTTTCCGAACTCCAACAACGTGTACATGCACGGCACGCCGGCCCAGCAGCTGTTCGCGCGCGTGCGCCGTGATTTCAGCCACGGCTGCATCCGGCTGGAGGATCCCCCGCGCTTCGCCGAATGGGTGCTGCGCGATCAACCCGAGTGGACGCGCAAGCGAATCGACGACGCGATGCAGGGGGAGCGGCCGACGCAGGTCAATCTGAAACAGAAGCTGAGAGTGGTGCTGTTCTACGACACGGTGCACGTCAACTCCGAGAACGTCGTGCACTTCGTGGACGACATCTACGGCCACGACCGCGAGCTCGATGCGGCGCTGCTTCGCGGCTATCCCTATCCGTATCGGAACAAGTAACAAGGAAGAAGGTACAGAGCCAGTCGGCTTCTACCGCCGGTCCTCCTGGCAGGTGTGCCTGACGCGTGCGCGTCCGGGAGAGGCGCGGGTGATGAGCGCTAACGTGCAGGGCTGCAGGCGTTGAATAATCAGGCTCTATGATCACATCGCCCACGCCCGTTGATTCAGTGCTGCAGACAATCGGCCGCACACCGCTCGTGCGGCTGCGCCGGCTCGTCCCGCCGGGATCCGCCGACATCGTCATCAAGCTCGAGTACTTCAACCCGACCGGGTCGTACAAAGACCGAATGGCGCTCGCGATGATCGAAGGCGCCGAACGGCGTGGCGCCCTGCGGCCGGGCATGCGCGTCGTCGAGTTCACCGGCGGCAGCACCGGTTCATCCCTGGCGATGGTGTGTGCGATGAAGGGTTACGCCTTCCATCCGTTGTCATCGGACGCCTTCGCCGTAGAGAAACTCGACACGATGCGCGCCTTCGGCGCCGACCTCGAGATCGTGCCGAGCGAGGGAGGAAAGGTGACGCCGGGATTGTTCGATCGCTTCAAAGCCCGGATCGCCGAGCTGACAAAGGATCCGAATACGTTCTGGACGGATCAGTTCAACAACGCCGACGCGCTGGATGGCTATGCCAATATCGGCCGCGAGCTGGTCGAACAGATCGGCCGCATCGATGCGTTCGTCGGGGCAGTGGGCACCGCAGGCATGCTGGTCGGTGTCTCGACCGCCTTGCGGCAGGCTGGCGCGGCCACGCGCATCATCGCGCTCGAGCCAGCCACCTCACCAGTCCTCACAGCAGGAAAGAGTGGGCCGCACCGGGTCGAGGGCACGGCGGCGGGCTTCCGGCCGCCGCACCTGATCGAAGGGTCGTTCGATGAGGCGAGGGCGATCGACGAGGACGAAGGGCGCGCGATGGTGCGGCGGGCAGCAAAAGAGGAAGGGGTGTTCGCGGGGACATCGACCGGCCTCAATCTGGTGGGCGCGCTTCAGATTGCGCGCGAGCTCGGACCAGGCCGAATCGTGGCGACGGTGGCCGTCGACACCGGACTCAAGTATCTCGCCGGAGATTTGTACAAGTAGTAAGGTGCAAGAGGCCGCTCGTCGCCAAGAACCCCGCGTCCATGGTTCCGGGAACGTTCACGACGTATGCCTACACGCTGGACGGCGACACGCTGCGGGTGACGTTCCAGAAGAACCAGAACGGACCGATCGCCAATCCCGTCACCGTCAAGGCGATACGCGTCGAGTGACGAGCGTGCGCGCTCGGACCATTCCCCCATTCCCCTTGACGGTCGACAAGACGGCCGCTATCCTCTTGTAGACCGTCAAGGGGGGTTGGTGGGCAAGCCGATCGATCTGGTCCAGGGGACGCTGGACCTGCTCATACTCAAGGCCGTGCGCTCCGCGCCGTTGCATGGCTGGGCCATCGCGCAGCGCATCAACCAGGTGTCGCAGGACGTCCTGCGCGTCCAGCAGGGGACGCTGTATCCTGCGCTGCAGCGGCTCGAGCGTCAGGGCTGGATCACCGCCGAGTGGGGCGCGTCCGAGAACAACCGCCGGGCACGCTTCTACAGCCTGACGAAGACCGGACGGAAGCACCTCGAACGCGAGCAGGCCACGTGGGAGCGGCTGTCCGGCGCGATCGCGCTCTTCCTGCGAACCGCGTGACGCCATGCCGATGCGATCGCGAATAGCGGCGGCGATCCGAGGCTGGCTGCGTCCCGGCGCGCTGGACTCGGAAGTGACCGAGGAGCTGCGGTTTCATCTCGACCATCAGATCCGGAACAACCTCGATGGCGGCATGACGCCCGACCAGGCGCGGCGGGCCGCGTACCTGGCCGTGGGCAATATCGACGCGCTGCGTGAAGCGTCGCGGGCCGGCCGGCCGGGCGCCCTGATGCATCAGATCGCCCGCGACCTCGCGTTCGGAATACGGCTCCTGCGCAGGGCGCCGGGCTTTGCGGCGGTCAGCGCGCTCATCGTCGCGCTCGGGGTCGGCACGACCACTGCCATCTTCAGCGTTGTCTACGGCGTCATGCTGCGGCCGCCCGCATTCGGTGACCCCGATCGGATCGTCGCGCTCTGGACCCGCCTTCCGGACGCGCCGCAGCGGCTCGGGGTGAATCCCGCCGACCATCGCGAGCTGAAGGGCGGCAATACCGTCTTCGAAGATGTCGCGCTCGCCAATGCGCCGCAGAACTTCAACCTCCTTGGCGCGGGAGAACCCGAGCGCCTGGTCGCCGGACGCCTGTCGTCCAATCTCCTGCCGCTCCTTCGCGTCAATCCCGCGCTCGGCCGTGGCTTCACTGCGGACGAGGAGCAGGGCGGCGGCCGCGACCGCGTCGTCCTGCTCAGCGACGGATTGTGGAGGCGGCGGTTCGGCGCCGATCCATCGATTGTCGGCCGCACGATCAACTTGAGCGGCAATCAATACGACGTCGTCGGCGTGATGCCGCCCGACTTCCGATTCCCCGAGCGCGAGCATCAACTGTGGATCCCTCTCACCTTCGATCCGAGAGTGATGACCCGGCAGCTGACCAGTTACGGCCATCTCGCGGTGGCACGGCTCAAGCCCGGCGTCGGCTTCGAGCAGGCGCAGCGGGAGCTCGATGCGCTCGCGAGGCGGCTCGAAGCTCAGTACCCGGCGACGAACCGCGGCGTCCGCCTCGAGGTCGTGCCGGTACTCGAAGAGTCGGTGCGCGGCATCCGGAGAACGCTGTACGTGATGCTCACCGCGGTGTCCTGCCTGTTGCTCATCGCGTCCCTGAATCTTGCCAGCCTGCTCGGCACCAGAGCGGCGAGCCGGACGCGAGAGTTCGCGGTGCGGCTCGCCCTCGGGGCATCGCGTGGACGCCTCACGCTGCAGGCTCTGGCGGAAGTCGCGCCGGTGCTCGCGCTCGGCGGCATCATCGGCGTTGTGGCGGCCAGGCTCGCGGTCGCGGCGTTCATTCCGGTTGCGCCGGCGGCGTTGCCTCGCGTGGACCTCATCGAGGTCAATGGCGCCGTGCTCGCATTCTCGCTGGCCGTCCTCGTGCTCACTGGCCTGGTCGCCGGCGTCCTGCCCACGATGCACGCCTGGCGCGCGACTGTTCCCACCGCCTCGATCGGCGCGCGATCCGCAACCGGCAGCCGCGGCCAGGCCAGGACGAGGACCGCGCTGATCGTCGCGCAGCTCGCCCTCACCCTTCCGCTGCTCGCCGGCGCGACGGCGCTGGCGCGAAGCTTTTCGGCGTTGATCAGCGTCGATCCAGGATTCCGCACGGAGCACGTCCTCCGGATGCACATGGCGATCCCGCGAACGAAGTATCAGAGCGACGAGCAGATCGCCGCCTTCTACAGACGCATCGTCGATCATGTCGGCGCCATCCCCGGGGTGGTCTCCGCCGCCATGGTGAACCGCGTGCCGCTGACCGCGAACAACATGGTGATGCCAATCGAGTTCGAAGGCGTCGCCGGGCAGCCCATACCATTGCAGTCGCGTTCGGTGACTCCGGCGTACTTCAGCACGATGAGCATCCCGGTGCGCGACGGGCGAGTCTTCAGCGAAGGCGACAGCGCGAAATCGCCGCTCGTGAGCATCATCGACGAGCGACTGGCGCGCACCCTCTGGCCGGGGCAGACTGCCGTCGGCAAGCGATTCCGTGTGGCGTTTCCAGGCCAGCCGCCCACGACCGGTGAAATCGTCGGCGTCGTCGGCACCATCCGGCATCGCGGGCTGGACAGCGACGATGACCGTCAGATCTATTTCAACTACCACCAGTTCACCGACGGACGCATTGCCCTGGTCGTGCGCGGCCGGAGCGAGGTGCGCGCACTCACGCCGGCGGTGCTGCAGGCCATCCGTTCGCTCGATCCGGAACAGCCGGTCTATGACGTCAGCACGATGGACGACGTGCTGGAGCGGTCGGCGGCCGAGCGGTGGCTGAACCTGGCGGTCATCGTCGTGTTCGCGGTGTCGTCGCTGCTGCTGGCCGGCGTCGGGCTGTATGGCGTCATCGCCTACGGCGTGACCGAGCGCACTCGCGAGTTCGGCTTGCGGATCGCGCTCGGCGCGATGCCGGCCGAGGTGTCGCGGCTCGTCCTTCGCAAGGGTGCGATCCTCGCCGGGATCGGCGCGGCGCTGGGGCTTGGCGGAGCCGTCGCGCTGGTGCGAGGGATGGCCAGCCTGCTCTACGGCGTGTCGCCGCTCGATCCGGTCACGTTTGCGGCGGCGGCGGGACTGCTCGTCGTCGTGGCGCTGACCGCGAGCTATTTCCCGGCCAGGCGAGCGGCCCTGAGCGATCCGGCGGGGACGCTCCGCGCGGACTGACGCCATTGTCCCGACAGATCCTCGCCCTCGCCGAGTTCCATCTTCCCCGGGGGCTGACGTGACGCCTCAAGCCGGCGAAGACATCGCGCGCGCATACGCGGCAGCGTCATCGGCTGTCGCGATCGCGGATCCGTTGGCCTGCACGAGGTCGAATCGGCGTCCACCTGATCGCGAGCTGGCCTCGGCGAGGTTAGCGACGAACAGGCTCTTCCATCCCAGGTCTGGATCGAGATCGAACGGCGCCTTTGTCCTGAGGCAATCGACGAAGGCCGAGAGCTCGGCGGCATAGGCCGCGGCGTACCGGGGGTAGAAGTCAGGATGCCGCGCGGAAGGTCGTGTCATCGGAAACGTCGCATCCTCGATCTGTCGGCCGCGTGCGTCGCCGGCGCCGCTCCACAGGCGTGCCGTGATGGCCCCGAAATCCCCGACGAATTCGCCGACGTCGATCCGGCCCTCGGTGCCGATCAGCTTGAAGCCGTTGTCGTATCCGGCGCTGTTGATCCGTGATCCCCAGAGATGGGCGACCGCGCCATCGGGCCACGTGCAGAACGTGTGGACGACGTTGGCGCCCTCGCCGGCGCGGTCGTCATAGTGCGGCGCCGCGAACCGCAGCGCCTGGACCGAGCACGGCAGCTCGAATCCGTGCACGCTCATGGCCTCGAACACGAGATGAATCGCCATGTCGGCCGTGATGCCGCAGCTCTGGTAGCCGACCGGTGTCGGGTTCTTGTCCTGCAGGACGTGATGCGACTGCTGGAGCTTGCCGATGCGGCCGGTGGAGAGCCAGGCGAGGGCGGCCCTGGCGGCCGCGTCGAAGTGCCGCTGAAACCCGACCTGCACGAGTCGATTCGGGCCGTCGCCAAGCCTGCCGCAGAAGTCGGCGGCCTCCGCGATCGAGTTGGCGAACGGTTTCTCGACGAACACGGGCGTGCCGCGGCCGGTGAAGGCCAGACTGTCGCGGGCGTGGTCCTCGGTGCGCGACGCGATGATCACCCCGTCCAGTCGCGCCGCAGCCGCCATCCGGTCCGGGTCATCGAACCGCGCGACCCTCGCCATGTCCGCCATGTGCGGCCCACCGACCTCGGTCAGCAGACGGGACGCCGACGAGAGCATCGGCCCGTGCCGATCGCCCATCGCGACGAGCTCGATCTCGCCTGCCTGGTGCAGCGCGATCAGGTGCTCGAGGTGAACCTGGCCCATGCGGCCAACGCCAAACGCGCCGAGTCTCAACCGTCCGTCGTTCATATGGACGACAGGATAGGCCGAAACCGAATCGCGTCGAAGAGAGGTCAGCTTCGTGTGGCGCCGGCAGAGCGAGCGGGCGTTCGGCTCAGGTGCGCAGGAACGCCAGCACGTCCTCCCTGATGCGCTCCTGCAGCCCTTCGACCCGGAGCACGCCGCGCTGGCCGAGCTGCCGGCGCTGCGCGCGCTGTCCGTGAGTTGCCTGAACGTCGATGACGAAGGACTGTCGGCGCTGCCGCGGTTTCCGGCGCTGCGCGAGCTGATGCCGATGGACGTCCCGGACGAGGGCTACCGGCACATCGCCGGTGTGACCACGCTCGAGTCCCTGGTCCTGATGTATTGTCGCGACACCACGGATCGCGCCACCGAGCACATCGGCGGTTTGTCACACCTGCACCGGTACTTCGCGAGCTACACGCGGATCACCGATCGCACGCCGGAAATCCTCGGCGGCGTCGAGTCGCTCGAAGAGGTCACGCTCCATACATGCGCCGGCCTGACGAACCGGGGCATCGCCGCGCTCGCTCGGCTGCCGCGGCTGCGGCGGCTGCGGCGGCTCGAGGCGTCGGGGATGCCACACGTTACCCGGAGGTGGCGACGGCGTTCGGTCCGGGCGTGCGGGTGGGCATCAGGCCGTGACGGTGCTCGAATCGCCGGACGTGGCGGCGGGGCATCTCTCGAGGTCGAGACAGGAACCGGTCAGCGCCGCAGTACGGGCAAGGCGTACGACACCGCCGCACCAGGCCCGACGGGGAGGTCGAGCGCCACCCACAATGCCGTCAGCACGGCCCCTCCGAGGTAGAACGCAATGCTCAGCGGGAGCAGCAGCGCGAGCAGAGTCCCCAACCGGAAGTCTGGAATCCAACGGCGGCAGAAGGTCAGCGTCAGGACGAAGTACGGATTGAGCGGTGAAATCAGGTTGGTGACGGTGTCGCCGACACGATAGGCCGCCGTCGTCATTTCAGGCGAGATGCCGAGCAGCATCATCATCGGCGCAGCCACCGGCGCCATCGCCGTCCACTTGGCCGAACCGGACGCGATCAGGAAATCCAGCCAGGCCGACATGGTGGTCAAGATCGGCAGCAGCAGTGCCGGCGGCGCATGCATCGCTCGCAGCTGGTCCGCGCCAACGATGGCGGTGATCGGCCCCAGGTTCGACCAGCCGAACATGGCCACGAACTGGGCGGCGAAGAAAACCAGCACCAGATACGGGAGCATGCTCTCGAGGCCGTTGGCCATCATCGCGATGACGTCGCGATGAGAACGGATGGTGCCGGTCAACGCGCCGTACGCCCAGCCGGTGACGACGAAGAGCAGAAAGAATCCGGGAATCAGTGCGCGAAAGAGCGGCGTCAGGCGCTGACCTGGTGCGGCGGCTTCGTCGTACAGCGGCGTGAAGCCCGGGTAGAGCGACAGCGTCGCGAAGAGCGCGACCACACACAGCGCGGCCAGCCCCGCCGCGCGCAGACCACGCCGTTCCGCCGTCGTGACCTCGGTGGCGTGCCATTCGGCCGCGGCCGGGCGTTCCCCGTGCCAGGGGCCGAGTCGCGGCGCGACGACACGGGTCGTGACGATCCAACCCAGCCCGGTGAACACAACGGCGACGCCGATGCTGAACCACCAGTTGCCCACGGGGTTCATGGTCCAGCCTGGCTCGATCAGCCGCGCTCCCGTTTCGGTGATGCTCAAGACCAGCACGTCGTATTGGCCCGGCAGAAGATTGCCGGCGAGTCCAACGCAGACGCCGGCATAGCCGACCGTGAGACCGAGTACAGGGTGCCGTCCGGCGGCAGCGAAGATCAGGCCCGCGAGGGGTACGAAGACGATGTAGCCGGCATCGAACGCATGGCACGTCAGCATGCCGGTCAGCATCACCGCAGGCACGAGCACGCGCGCCGGTACGGCGCGAAGCCCCATCCGCACGAGCGCGACGAACAGGCCGCTGCGATCCGCGACACCCGCCCCGAGCATGATTGTGAGCGCGATGCCCAGCGGCGCGAAGGCCGCATAGGTGCGCGGGATCTCGGTAATGAGCAGCTGTAGTGACGGCTCCGACCACAGGCTCTTGACGATCAGCGTCTCGCCGGTGACAGGGTTGACCGCCGACCAGCCAGCGGCCGCACCGGCCGCGGACATCGCCATCAGCACCGCGATCAGGGCGACGAAGATCAGGACCGGGTCCGGCAGGGCGTTGCCCAACCGCTCGACGGCGTCAAGGAAGCGATTGCGCTCCTGCTCAGGCTGCGGAAGGACGCCGCCAGACACACGCGGGGTCACAGGATCACCGGAGAGGGATCGGAACCGGGGTCGATTGTGAAGGCAAGTGAGGGGATTATATACGTGGCAGGCAGTCGGGGCTGGAGGCGCCTGCCGCCCACCAGTGCTTGTTCGCATCGCCAGGCAGCATCACAATAAGGCGCCCCGTGCCACCCGACATCAGAGTGCTCACCGCTGACGACCGCGCGATCCTCGAGAACACCGCGCACGACGTGTTCGACAACGCCCTCGACCCGGCACTGGTCGCGGAGTTCCTTGGCGACCCCCGGCACCATGTGGCCGTCGCCATCGACCAGGGCCAGGTCGTCGGCTTCGCGTCGGGCGTGCACTACGTGCATCCCGATAAGCCTGCCGAGCTGTGGATCAACGAAGTCAGCGTCGCGGCCAGCCATCAGGGCCGCGGCCTCGGCAGGGCCGTCGTCCGCGCGCTGCTGCAGCATGCCCGGCGCGTCGGCTGCCGCGAGGCATGGGTCCTGACCGATCGGGCCAACAGCGCCGCCATGCGTCTCTACGCATCGACCGGCGGTTCGGAAGCGGAAGGCGATCACGTGATGTTCAACTTCGATCTCGGTCGCGACGGGTCGCCATCGTGACACCACTGACGCAGACCCGATATGCGGCCCGTCCGAGCACAGCCCTGGAGCGGTCGTTGCAAACCACGTCGCCAGGCTCTTATGGATGCACCGTTCCGGAGCTCGCATGACTCTTCCGTGATCCGGAGACCATTTCTGACAGCCCTTGCTGCAGTCTCCGTCCTGCTCGCCGCGACATCGGCCCGTGCACAGGTCCAGATCGATTGGGATGCCGAAGTGTGCGGCACTCAGTACGAGTCCGCGATCACCACCCTCAGCAACGTGCCACTTCCGAATCGCGACCCATTCGACCTCGATCGGGCCATGACGCTCTTCCGCTTCAACCGCCAGCGGGAATCGCGGGCCATGCTTGACGCGGCGGCCCGGAAGGTTCGCGGTGCCTGGCGGTGGCGCCTCCCGCATGACCTGCGCAGCGAGGTTACGCAGGATATCGACGCCTTTCGAGACTGCGTGGCCACGACGAAGCCGGCCCCGCTGGGGACGCTTACCGTTCGAACACGCGGGATGGATGTCTCCGCGATGACGGTCTCGGTCGACGCGATAGCGATCGGCAGGACCAGCCGCAACGGCACGATCACCGCGCGGGTGCCGTCGGGTGTCATCCGAGTCACCGCCGAGCGAACGCCCTCCTGGTGGGGCTCCGAGTACGTCTCCATTCGGCCAGGACGCCCGGCGACTGTTTCCATCGCCATCGATGATGGCAAGGAAGTGAGCGAGGAGACGCCGCTCGTGCTCGCCGAGGCCGTCGACGACATCGTTCCTGCATCGACCACATCGTTCACGCTGAAGTTCATGCGCGCGGGGCGATTGGTGCCCATCGTCAGCATCGAGCAGATCGATCTCGACGATCCCGACGCCAGGTCGATACCCGGCCTGGCCGAGCTGTTTACCGTCTCTCAGGGCGCCATCCTGGCCAGGAACACGTCCGCGCTGTTCGACGCCCTCGCCGCCGATCTGGATCGAACGATCAGCTTGCTGGTCGTGGCGACCGACTCGGCTGAGGTCTTTCACGCCAATCGGATCGCGTTCCGGGTTGGCCGGTCCGGACTAAGCCGTCGCCCTGGCGCCGCCGCCGTCGAATCCGCAGCTTGCGCTATCCAACATTCAGGTCGGCGTGTCAGTGATGGGGGCCGGCATCGCGGTCGAGCGAGTGTCCGATGCCAGAGGTCGGATCGAGATTGCATCGTTTCCCCATGGTCCGATCGCCGTCGACTGCGTGGCGGTCTCGGAAGGCCGTTACTACTATGGCGAGGCAATGCTGGTGCACTCGGGTCAGCGTCAGGTGAAGCTGGTCTTACGTCACGTGTCCGATGTCATCAATGGTGTTCCGGCATTGTCGAACGAGGGACCCGGCGGCGCGGACATTCCCGGGCCTTCGGAGAGTGGCGCCGGAAGGAAAGCGGCGGAAGCCGTGCTCGAAGTGCCGTCGCGTGGTCGCGACGAGACGATCTCTCGAGTGTCGACGCTCATCGCGCCACCGGGGACGCCCACTGCGCTGCTGGACTACGAAGTCTCCACGCACGAACGTCGGAGCACATCGGGATTCGACGACTTGTGGGCGCTCTCGGTACTCGGGGCTCGTGGAGAGCGACTGTTTCACGTCGTCCGGAACGTCAGCTCGCAGTTTCGGTACCACCCACAATGGCAGATGGACAACACGACAGGCGATCGCGGAGGCCGTCTCGACATCGGGCACCTGACGGCCGGAGCACCCTTACGCCTGACGCTGGTCGGGACTGCGATCAACATCGGCGACAGCGAATACCCGACTACCGTCCGCGCACAATTAATTCCGACCGGCCGCTGAAGGCGCCGACGTTCGCTCCTTCCCGCAATCGCCGCGTCTGCTCGCGAAAGGGCGGCGGGCCGAACGTGTGAGAACGACCGGTGTGCGGACCCGTCCTAGCGAGACGACGAGCGGAGCGAGTCGAGGGGCGAGTCGAAGGCTACTCCACACGCAGCACGATTTTCGGATCGAGGCGTGAGGCGCGCCAGGCCGGAAGCCATGAGGCCAGGGCCGCGATGGCGAGGATCGCGGCCATCGCCGCCGCGAAGGTCATGACATCCGACGGCTGGACCCCGTAGAGCAACGACGTCAGCACGCGCGTGAGCCCCAGCGCGGCCGCCATCCCGACCACTGCCCCGCGCCTGCCAGAGAAAGGCCCTGCCTGAGAACGTCGCGAAGGAGTCGCCCCCGATCGGCGCCGAGCGCGAGGCGGATGCCCAGCTCGCGGCGACGCTCCGCCACCATCGAGGCCAGCACACCGTAGGTGCCGATGGCGGCAAGCGTCAGGGCCAGCGTCGAGAACAACGCCAGCAGCTGCGATAGGAGACGCGGCCGCCGGATGGACTCGTCGAACACCGTGTCCATCTCGCGCAGGCGCGCCACCGGAAGCGATGGATCGATGCCCCGCACCACGCCGCCGATGCTCGGCGCCAGCGCGGCCAGGGGCAGCTCCGTACGCGCCACGATGCTCATCGTCGTCGGCGAGATCGCCACCCAGCTCTGTGGCGGCGTCGTGAACTGATCCACCAGCACGTAGGCTTCCGCGCCGACCGGCTGCATCGACGCCGGCCTGTTTGACGTCCTTCGCCACGCCAATGATGGTGAACCAGGGCTTCGTGCTGGCGGGGCGAAGCCGTTGCCCGACAGGCGTGCGTCCGGGCCAGTACGTCCGGGCCAGCGTTTCATTGACGATGGCCACGCCGCCATCGGCGTTGGCATCGGTCGACTCGAAGCCGCGGCCCTGGACGATCGCGATGCCCATCGTCTCGAAAAAGCCGGACATCACGCGCTGGTATTCGATGGGGATCAGTTCCACGGTCGAGGGGCTGCCGGTAATCTCGGTCTGGTTCCCGAGAAACTGGCGGTAAGAACGGCACCCATCCGCGCGCCGACCTCCTCGAGCCGTGGCACCAGAGCGGGATCATCGGCAAGCAAGGAGAACAGCGGAGGCTCGTGCGCGATGAGTCCCCGGAAGAGATCGGGACGCTCGGCGGCCAGCCGCAGCGTGATCGACGCGCCAAACGAGTTCCCGGCCACCCACGCCGGCGCGAGTTCCAGATGCTCGATCAACGCCGCGAGATCGGCGACGTCCTCCCGGACGCTGTCTTGTGCGGTCAGGCGCTGGCTCTCGCTGTGACCGCGCCGGTCGTAGGTGAGCACCCGAAACGACTCGGCCAAACGCGGAACGACAAGGTCCCAGCTGTGATGGGACACCCAGGACCCGTGGACAAGGACGAGGGGAACTTCACCGGTTCCGCTGAGCTCGTAGAAGATCTGGACGCCGTTGATGGTTGCTGTTGCCATGTCACGTCCCTCCGACACGCTTCGAGTTGCAAATCAGCAACTCGGTCCGGACCGAGTTGAGGTTTGCGCAACATGAGGGCCGCTGGTCGGCTGCGGCGGCGTTAGCCCGCCGTGTCTCTACGTTGATGCGCGATAGCTCGTCGAAGTGCCCGCTCGACGGCCTTGGCCCGCTGTACGCGACGGGCTCATAACCATACCCACCGTTCGACAATGCGTACCGCCAGCACTTTCAGCGCGTCGATCTGCCCCAATGCGGCAGCGCGTTCTAGATAACGGCGCCCAACAGCATGGCCTCTTCGGACCGCCTTCGCCTTGAATGAGCATCAGCCCGTACTCGAGCAAGGCGCGGTCGTACCGCTTCTGTGCGGCACGCCGATACCACTTCCGGGCGCGCTTGAGATCAGGAGGTTCTTTCGTGGCGTAGACCGCCGCCAAATTTGCCCATGCGGCCGGCTCGGATGAACGGCGCACCCAGGATCGAGCATAGGAGAGCGCTGACTTCTCTTCCTCGTTCATTGCACGTCGGGAACGGTGAAGTTGTTCGCCTGCGTATTCTCGACCGTCCATTGGTCAATGGTGCCGCCGAACAGCGGCACGAACGCCGATGCCGCCGGCGCCTGCGCCCGCACCGGGACAATCGCCGCCTGCCACCGCGACCCCGGCCGCCGTGGAAAGAACGTCTCGACGCGTTGGCCGTGATGGGATGCTCACTGGACGATCATAAGCTGGCCACGCCGATGGGCTAAGATTCGCCAGCCATGAAATACCCGCCTGACCTTCGTTACCTCGCTGCCGTTGCTGTCGCGGCGTTCGTCACCTCGGTCGCCGTCGTCGGTCAGGCCCCACTCAGGAGGCGCCGGCCGCGCCGGCGCGCCCGGTGTTCGCCGACGGCCAGGCGCAGATCGTCCCCGCTTTCGCGGATGAGCAGCAGTGGATCCGGGAGTCGCTCTGGGTCGAGACCGAGTTCGATTCCGACCGCGACGGACAGCGCGATCGCGTGTTCGTGGACGTCACCCGGCAGCGGCAGACCGACACCGAGAAGCTGAAGGTGCCGGTGATTTACGAGTCGTCGCCGTATTTCGCCGGGACGTCCGGCAACCGGCAGTTCCTGTGGGACGTCAAGCACGACGTCGGCACGCCGCCGCCGCCGAGGACCTCGCAGCCGGCGATCGAGTTCAAGCCGGCGCGCGAACGCGTCGCCAACTCGCTCGTCACCACCTGGGTGCCGCGCGGCTTCGCCGTCGTGCACTCCGACGCGCCCGGCACCGGCCGGTCGCACGGGTGCGTCACTGTCGGATCGGATCCGGAGCGGCTCGCCCCCAAGGCAGTGATCGACTGGCTGAACGGCCGCGCCAAAGGCTTCACGACGATCGACGGGGCCGCGGAAGTGACGGCGACCTGGTCGACCGGCAAGGTCGGCATGACCGGCACCTCCTACAACGGGACCATTCCGCTCGCCGCCGCGGCCACCGGTGTGCGCGGGCTCGAGGCGATCATTCCGATCGCGCCGAACACGTCGTACTACCACTACTACCGGTCCAACGGCCTGGTCCGGCATCCGGGCGGCTGGCTCGGCGAGGACATCGACTTTCTCTACGACTACGTCAACAGCGGCGATCCCGCGCGCCGGGCGCAGTGCAACGAGATGGTTCGCGACGGCGAGTTCGCGCAGGGACGCGACCGCACGACCGGCGACTACAACGCGTTCTGGGCCTCGCGCGATCTGTTGAAGCACGTGGACAACATCCGCGCGGCGGTGTTCATGGCGCACGCGTTCAACGACTGGAACGTCGTGCCCGAACACAGCGTGCGCATCTACGAAGCCCTGAAGGGACGCGTGCCGCTGCGCGCCTACTTCCACCAGGGCGGGCACGGCGGGGCGCCGCCGCTCGAGATGATGAACAAGTGGTTCACGCGCTACCTTTACGGGGTCGAGAACGGCGTCGAGCGGGAGCCCAAAGCCTGGATCGTCCGTGAGACGACGCGCGGTACCGCGGCGCCGTCGACCGCCACGAACCCGGGCGCCGGCGGCGAGCGCGGCGGCGGGCGCGGCCGCGCGCCGATCCCGCCGCCCGTCCCCTACGCCGACTATCCCAACCCGGAGGCGGCGCCGGTCACGTTCTACCTGCGCGCCGGCCGCGGCAGCAACGGTGCACTCGCCCTCGAGCGTGCACGCGATCAGGGCACGGAGACCCTCGCCGACAACGTCGAGCTCGCGGGCGCTGCCCTTGCCGCCGCCGCGACATCGAGGCACCGGCTGATCTACGCCACGCCGGAACTGGCCTCTCCTCTCCACATCTCCGGGACCGCGCGCCTGACGATCCGACTGGCGGCAAGCCGGCCGGCCGCCAACCTGTCCATCTGGCTCGTGGTGCTGCCCTGGACCGACGGTCCGATTGGCCCCGCCAACCTGATCACCCGCGGCTGGGCCGACCCCCAGAACCACGCGTCGCTGAAGAACGGCGGCAGCTACGACTCGATGCGAGGCGGCGAGCCGCTGGCGCCGGGGCGCTTCTACACGCTGACGTTCGATCTGCAGCCGGACGATCAGATCATTCCGGCCGGCGCGCGCATCGGCCTGATGATCTTCGGGAGCGACCGCGACTTCACGCTCTGGTCGACGCCGGGCACGGAGCTGACGGTCGAGCTCGAGGACACGTCGCTCCGCCTTCCCGTGGTCGGCGGCCGCACGGCGGTGGAGCGGGCGATCGGTCCCGGCTAGAACGCTACCTGCAGTCGATGCTCTACGGCATCACCCCGCTGGATGCCCGGACGTTCGCGGTCGTGGCGCTGGCCTTTGCCGCGGTGGCCGCGTTCGCGTCCTACGTGCCGGCGCGGCGGGCCACCGAAGTCGACCCGATGGTGGCGCTGCGCGCCGAACAGGGAACGCGGCCTGCTCCAGGCGCCCCGCCATCCCGTGCGCCTGCACGACGCGGCGCGGCTCCATTTCATTTGACCCTCTAATACAAGCGGTGATATTCCATTAGTGCTGAAGCAGGGCCTCCGGTTGACAGCACTGGGAGCGACGTTCGGCATCGTCGCTGCCGTTCTGATGGTGCGGTTGATCGAACATCGGTTGTACGGCATCTCGCCGGTGGATCCGGTGATGTTCGCCGTGACCGTCGCCGCGCTGGGCGTCGTGGCGTGCGCGGCCTGCTGGCTGCCCGCGTGGCGGGCGGCCAGGCTGGATCCGATGATTGCGTTGAGGGCCGAATGATCTGCGCCGGCTCGATCCGAATCACCGTGACGAACGGTAGATAAGCTTTCCCTCACGAATCGTGTACTGGACGCGCGCGAAGGCCGTGATGTCCCTGGCGGGATCGTTCCGCAGAACGGTCAGATCCGCGGCGAGGCCCGGCGCGATCCGTCCGAGCTGACTGGCTGCGCCGAAGCGCTCCGCCGGCGCGGTGGTCAGCGACGCCAGGATCTGAGGGAAGCTCATTCCGGCCTTCATCATCAACGCATACTCTTCCGTTGGATCGTAGTTGGTCATGTAGCCGACATCGGTGCCGAACAGCACCACGCCTCCGGCGCCGGCCCAGGCACGCAGCTGACCGACCGCTGTGTCCTCGAAGCTGTCCGCGAGCGAAATCCGTTCATGACGAAGCTCGTAGCGCCACAGCGAGAGCGTTGGAACGAGCGCGATCCGCGCCTGCTTCATCGCTGCCAGGACACCGTCGTTCCACGGGCCGGTCTGCGGTGTCGGGTGCGCCAACACGTCGGCGCCCGCGCGCACCGCGGCCATCAGGCCCGCTTCGGTCGTGGGATGCGCAAAGACGGGTTTGCCTTTGCTGTGGGCCTCCTTCACCAGCGCCTGAATGACCGGTTCTGGTAACGCGATGCCGTTGCGGCCAACGGTGACGGCGTAAAGCTTGAGGCCGTCGGTGCCCGTCTCCGAGAAGCTTGCGCGCCGCGTCAACCGCTTCGGACACATCCGCACCGCGAGCCGATTGGAACTTGTCGAGAGGCATGAACCCCAGCGCACCCCAGGATCCCTGTGCGGCCGGGGGCGCGCCACCGAGAGCCATCGGGAAACGTCGCCTCTCCCGTGGAACGGATTCGTGGACCGGAAATCTCGCCAGCCTCGATGCGATCGCGCAGCCGCCTGGTGTTCTCCCACATCGACCAGGTATCGAACACGGTCGTGTAGCCATACTGCGTGAGCATGGTCTGGAGCTGTCGATCGAGCTCGGCGGCCGGGAGCGTGGCGGCGTCGATCCACTTCCTCTCCAGGAAATGGACGTGGCTGTTCCAGAAGCCCGCCGTGATCGTCAGCCCCTTGCAGTCGATCACTTCGATCCCGCGCGGCAGGCGAACCGACGCCTGACGGCCGACGCTGACGATCTTCCCGCCCTCAATCAGGATGACACCGTCGCGTATGGGCGCTGCCGCGGGGCTCGTATGGATCGTCCCGCCGGCCAATGCCATCCGCGCGGCGGCCAGAGGCTGACCGACGGCGGACATGCCGAGGAAGGCCCACAGCGAGGCGACGCACAGAATGAGGAGGGTCCGTTTCATGCCGATCGCCTGGTGGGTTCGTGTGCCTGACCGGCGGCGGATGGGACGGGCGGAAGCGCGCCGCGCACGGCGCGGGCGACGAAACGGACGTAGAACCTCAGTCCTGCGAGCGCCATCAACCCGACGCCGATCAGCACCGGCGCCGACAGGATGGCGAGGGCCGGGGGCAGGTCGCTCAGGCGATGGAGCCACGGAAAGAACCCGGTCGCCTCGAGCACGCCGATCGCGAATGCGAAGATCCCGGCCGCAACGAAGCTGATGCCGATCGATCCCAGCGTGCTGACCAGCACGAGCGTGGGAATGCTGAGGACGGCGATCAGGCCCACGATGCTGAACCAGCGCTGGGCGCCGCGCCGGCCGCGGTCAGGCGGCGGATGCAGCAACAGCTCGATGGCGTATGCGCGGCCGAGGGCGTCGGCCGGACCAAGCGACTCGAGCACGGCGTCGAGCGGCTTGCCCGCCGCCACCGCTTCCGCGATGTGATTGCGGATCTCCTGCACGACTTCGCGCCGATCCGCCGGATCGAGGCCGCCGATGGCCGTCTCGAGGCGCGTCAGATAGCGATCGACGACAGGGTGTTGCTGCCTCATGCCACTTCCCCTTTGTCGACGGCACGCTCGACCGCGTGCACCATGTCGGCCCACTCTTTTTCAATTGCGGCAAGGCGACGACGCCCGTCCGCGGTCAGCCGGTAGTACTGCCGCGGCGGTCCGGCCGGCGACTCCCGCGTGAAGGTCTCGAGATACCGGTCAGCCTTGAGCCGTCGGAGCAGCGGATAGACGGTGTTCTCCCCCGCCGCCAGCGGACCCAGGGCATCGAGCGTCGTCACGATCTCGTAGCCATAACTCGGTCGATGCCGCAGCAGCCGGAGAATGCACAACTCGAGGACACCGCGGCGCAGCTGCGACGTCCAGTCGCCTGGTGGAGGTACGGTCACGCTCGAGAGCGCCTCGGCTTCATCTAGTGTGTCGCACACAGTAGCACACTACTGTGCGGAGCACAATAGGATCGACCCAGCCTCCGCGCGCACGGATCACACGCGCTACGGCGAGGCTTCGCTGGAGCTCGTCGCCTGCGACGGGGCCGAAAAAGCGGCGACGGGCAGACTCCCGAACGACGGCACGACGACGGTAGATGTTTCAACAGATGCTTCGTGCCGTCGTGCCGTCGTGCCGTCGTGCGGCGCGAAGCGCAAACTGGTGTTTTCTGAGTTGGACGCTGTTAGGAGCGTTCGTGCCTACGCCGCGCCGCGACCGTTCGTTCAGCAGCCTGGCGCACCCGCCACGCCTGCCAGAGGTGACGCCGCTCGTGCGATGCGATGACGTGCAGACCTGTGGCAAGACTGAAGCGAATGCCGCGGATGAACGGGTTCGGGAAGTGCACGCCGGTCAGGTCGGTGTCCGCGTAGCGGCGCAGGAATGCGCGGACCTCGTCCTGCGAGGCGAGGAACTGCCCGGCCGCATCGCCGAGCGGAGGCGCCGCGCGCGGCTGAATGCTTTCGTGGCGCCTTCCTCTTGAGTCCGGGCTTCGCCGGCGGTTCGAGCAGCCGGACGAACCAGCCGCCAATCAGGCCCGGTTCGGCCGGGCCTCGCCGACGCCGCCCTTGCGTCAGCGCGCGCTCGGCGGCCGGCTGCATCGCGCGCAGGTAGACACGATTGCGCGGTGGCCAGATGATCGAGACACTCCGCGACGCTCCACGAGCCCGGTTCGGCCCGCCAGGTGCCCAATTGCTCGGTCAGACCGGCTCACGAGACTGCGTGCGTCGCGCTCGGCCGCGTCGAAAGCTTCTTCCAGCGCCACGATGTCAGGAAAGGTCTTACCCATACTTCCATACCCTAAGGTACGGACGATGCGGTTGTCAATACCCTCGGGTATGGAAGAGAATCGATGGCATGAAGCGGAAAGGGACCGGCAAGGCACGGCGGGGAGAACCGACGCTGACGGCGTCGGACTGGGCGGAAGCCGCCCTGCAGCTGATCGCGGAGAAAGGGCTGGGTGCCCTCACCGTCAGCGCACTCGCGGCCAGGCTGGGCGTCACGAAAGGCAGCTTCTACTGGCACTTTCAGGGCCGATCGGATCTGCTCGCCGCCGCGCTCGCGCGATGGGAACAGCGGGCGACGACAGAAAACATTCGCGGCCTGGATGCCGTAGAGGACCCTCGCCGCCGGCTCGAGCTGATCCTGACGGCTGCCGCACAGCCGCCCCGGTCGCGCTCGTTATACGCGGCGCTGGCTGAAGCGGCGGAGGATCCCGTCGTCCGGCGAGTGCTGAACCGCGTCGCGTCGGCGCGGATCACCTACCTGGAAGTCTGCTACAGCCATCTCGGTTTCCCGGCGGCGCTGGCCAAGGCACACGCCGTCTTCGCCTACGCCGCGTACCGTGGTCTGCTCCAGCTCGCGCACGAGGCGCCTGCCGCGCTGCCGGCCGACTGGTCGCTCTACGCGGAGGTCATGCGAGCGGCGCTGGTACCACCCGGCGCGGCGAAGAACAGCCGGCGGCGGACGTCCAAATCACGGTAGGCAGGACCGCCGGCTATTTCGCGCGCTGCGGCCTCATGAACGCCTCGATGATCAGTCCCGCGCCAAGCTCCCTCTCGGTCAGCTGCAACTGCGAATATCCGAACTCCTCCGTCAGCGTGGCGGCGACGACGAGACGTGGCAGGGCCCGGTCGATATCCTTCTTTTTCTTCAGCAATTGGAATTCCGTGCCTGGCAGGCTCGTGATGTCGCGCAGCTTCTGCTTCAGCTGACCCAGCGTGAACACCCGTCCTTCGATTGCCGCCGGCTCGAACAGCGCCTGCGCCATCTCTCCGAACTCGATTCCGACCAGTGCCTGCATCCCCTTCATGAACCCCGCCGTCGACGTGTGCTGCCGCAGCTGATTCTGGAACGCCAGCACGGCCGCTGCGGGATCCGATGCGGCGGCGAAGAACGTCTCGTAGGCGACCCGATAGCCCAGGTCGAAGACCTGGTGGCGCAGCTGCCCGCCCGATCTCGACACGAGCTCGATACTGCGACTCCCGTTGTCGATGACGGCGTGATCGTCGCGGCCGAGCGAGCCGACGAGGTATGCGAGCTCGGATTCTCGAGGCTCGCTCGCGATCTCCATCGAGATGCCGAGCTTCGCCGCGATGTCGATGGCCCGCTGCCCGTTGGGGGCCTGCCGGAACGCCGCCGTGCCGACCGCGAGGACCGGGGCCGCGCCGTCTTTGTCGCAGGAAGCCTTGAACGCCGCCAGCGCCGCGCCGATCTCGGACAGCTTCGCGTCGCTGATCCGCCCGTTCCGCGTGACATCGTCGCCGACGCCGAGCGTCCGGACTTCGAAGCTCCGCTGCGAGTACCGCCCATCCTCGAACGAGCCGACGATGCGTCTGAAGCTGTTGCTGCCCATATCGATGGCGCAGATCGCGGACGCCGTTTGAGCGGCCGTGTCGCCAGCCATCCCCGTGACGACCAGGACGGCCAGCGCTATCGCCGGGCACGACCGGGCGCCTGATACGATGCCGGGAGGCTTCATATCGTGTCGCAGCAGTCAGGACGCGGCGGGCGCCGACGCGCCTGCCGCCTGCATGGCCTGGTACCGCTGAATCGCCGCGCGAGCGTTGAACAGCATGCGGTCGCGGCCGAGCCGCTCATCCAGATCGGTGTTCCTTACCATCTCGAGAACCTTCGGGTTCAGCCCCACCAGCCACGTGACGATGCCGCTATCAGTCATGCGTTTCTCGCCCTCGATCAGCGCCTGCAGGGCCGAGTATTCGAGGTCTGGCACCCGGCTCAGGTCCAGGGCCAGCACGCGCGGTTTGTGCTGCGCGACCAGCGCGTTGATCCGATCGCCGACGTGCTGCGCATTCATGAAGAACAGGCGACCTTCCGGCCGCACGATCAGCAGGCCTTCGAAGGTCTCGTCGTCCGGGTATTCGGGGGACAGCGGCCGCAGCACGTCGGCCCCGCGCTTGCGGCCGATGACCGACACCGGCGGGTGAGCCGTCTGGCTGGCCAGACCGATCATCGACGCGACGATCGCGACGACAATCCCCTTGAGCGTGCCGAACACCAGCACACCGGCACACGCGATCAGCGCCCAGCGGAACTCCATCGAGCGCACCTTGCGGATGGCGAGGAACTCTGCCGGCTGAATCAGCCCGACCGAATAGACGATCACCACCGCCGCGAGCGTGGCGTTCGGCATCAGGCCCAGCAGCGGTGCGAGCAGCAGCATGGTGGCAACCGAGGTGCCCGCGGTCACCAGCGATGCGGTCTGCGACCGGCCGCCCGCGGAGCGCACGACCGCGGTCTGCGACGTGCCGCCTCCTGCCGGCATCGAACCGAGCAGCGCGCCTCCCAGATTGGCGGCGCCGGTGGCGACGAGCTCACGGTTCGCATTGATCGCCGGATCGTTCGGGTGCGCAAAGGCGCGGCCCGCCGCAATGGTCTCGGCGAAGCTCATCAAAGCGATCCCGAGCGCTCCCGGCACCAGTTGGGCGACCTGAGAGAGATCCGGCATCGTGAATCCCGGCAAGCCTCGCGGTATCAGGCCCACCGTCGAGACGCCGAGTGCCTGCAAGCCGAAGTACCACGACGCGGCAATGGCGGTCCCCACGGCCACCAGCGGCGCCGGAGAATGCGGCCACAGCCGCTCCATGCCGATCAGGATCGCGAACGTCGCCGCGGCCACGGCCAGCGTCATCAGCGACGTGTCGGGCATGTGCTGCACGACCGCGACCAGATCGCGGAAGAATCCCTGCTTGGTGATGTGGGTTCCAAGCAGCTTCGGCACCTGGTCCAGGACGATCACGAGGCCGATGCCCGCCTTGAACCCGGTCAGCACCGACGCGGAAATGAAATTCGCGACGAATCCCAGACGCATCAGCCGCGCCAGCATCAGGATCGCGCCGACCAGCGCGGTGAGCGCAGCGGTCGCCGTGAGGAGCTTCGCCGGATCGCCGTCGGGGACGACCAGGCCGAGTTGTGTGCCGGTCAGGATCGCCAGGGTCGTGGTGGAGGTGACGCTGAGCACGCGCGACGAGCCGAGCACTGCGTAGATCACCAGCGGGACGAAGGCGGTATAGAGTCCCACCGCAACCGGCAGCCCGGCCACCGTCGCATAGGCCATGGCCTTGGGCAGGACGACCGCCGCGGCGATGAGGCCTGCGACCACGTCGAAACGCAACGCGGAGCCCGGCTCGCGTATCTTCGAGGTCATCGGAGGTCTCCTGAGTTCTGTTCCCTAGTGACTGAATCCGGCTGCACGCCACGGGCGGCAGCGAATGGACGATCAAACCTGCATTCTAGTCCCGGCGAAAGGTCTGTGCCTTGCTCACGCCAACGCCACATCCAGAACCATCATCGTCGCAAAGCCGACGATCGCGCCGGAAGTCGCGAGGTCCGGATGGCCGCCGCTATGCGACTCCGGTATCACCTCCTCGACCACGACGAAAATCATCGCGCCGGCGGCGAACGCCAGCGCGTATGGAAGCAGGGGCTGCATGACCAGCACCGCTGCCGCGCCGATGACTGCAGCGAAGGGCTCGACCCAGGCCGACATCTGCCCGTAGTAGAAGCTGCGGGCCGGCGACATGCCGTCTCCACGCAGCGGCACCGCGACGGCCATGCCCTCAGGGAAGTTCTGCAGCCCAATCCCGATGGCCAGCGCGATCGCCGCGCTCAGGGTCGCGGTGTCCGCGCCGGCCGCAGCGGCGCCAAACGCCACGCCGACGGCCAAGCCTTCTGGAATGTTGTGCAGCGTGATCGCCAGGACCAGGAGCGTCGTTCGGGGCAGGCCGGTCCTCACGCCCTCCGCTGACGCGGCGGGAGCGAAGAGGTGCAGGTGCGGCAGGAGCCGGTCTGCAAGTCTCAGCACGCCGGCGCCGGCGAGAAAGCCGATCAGCGGTGGCACCCACACCACGAGACCCATCTGCTCGGACAGCGCGATTGCCGGCGCCAGCAGCGACCAGTACCGACGCCGCGATCATGACGCCGGCCGCAAATCCCAGCGACGTGTCCAGGAGCCGCCGGTCCACCTCGCGGAAAATGAACACCGCTCCCGCGCCGGCGGCGGTGAGCCCCCACGTGAAGAGGCCAGCGAGGAGCGCCTGCACGATCGGATTCAGGTTCTGAAACCACTCAGCCATCGACATCCCGATGGTCGGCCTGCTCGTCTTCCTCGCGCTGCTGCGGCCGGCGCGCGGCGCCGCAACCTCGCGGCCGGAGCGGGCGCGCAGGCGGTCGAGAAGGCGGTGCAGCCGGCCTCACCATCGATGCCGAACGGCTTTGTCCGCGCCCGTGCGGCAAGTCACTGGCGAGCTTTTCGCGTCCTATCGCCGTACGAGCTGCTGGCACCGTAGTGACCGGGCGGCGTGGGCCCGTCCTCGCGAAGGCGCGCATCCTCTGCCTTCGCCCGGAACCAATCCTCCTCCGCGTGTCCATCGATGCGCTGACGCGCCTCATACATCTCGTACGCACGGCGCGAGATTCGCTCATGGCCCAGCTGACGTTCGAGCCGGGCGACACCATCATTGCTGTCGTCGTTCATGTGAAACTCCTCGACACTCGATTTCTCTGGGGGCCGTCCGTCTTCGGGCGCTCGCGCGGTCGGCCGGCACGGTCGTATTTCGACGAGCCATCGGCCCTTCAGCGCGCGCGAGCGAGGGAAGCGGCTGGCTTCCCTCGCTGGGCGCCGTGTGCCGTCCGCAAACTACAACGTGGGCTTCGCGCAGGAAACGGCGACCATTTTCAAGGACGTGATGGTGAACGTCGGGGGCGGTCTATTGTCATTTTCTTTATGTCCTGTGGTGGCGATCGCCGCTACCTCGAACGCGTGCGTGCCGATCACCGAGACCATGTGATTCAGGTGCTCGCTGATGTCGACGTTGGTGGCCGAGAGCACGACCGTCAGCGGCCGTGGCGCGTCTTTCGCCGCGCCGTCACCCTCCGGCACATTCGTCAGGGTGAAGGTGCCAGCCTCAGTGCCCCGCGTCACACAGCCAGTGAGTGTGACGCTCTTTCTGAAGAGTGCGCCGTCCCTCTGCAGTTCAGGAATCCTGTCCTGGCCGCCGCCGCTCGCGGCTGCAGTGAACGTCGTCGACACGATCACTATGGCCAGCGCTGAATAAGTCGTCTTCATTTCATTGCTCCATGGCGTGAGGATCACGAAGGTCATCCAGGCATCTCCGCCACCATGATGCTTGTTCCGACCCCACGTCGGCAGTATGTCGTGTGAGCGCCAGCGGTTGCTGTGCGGTTTGACACACACGGCCATCGGGCTCGCGGCCCGGAATACGGCAGACGGCAAGCGGGCAATTCCAGCAGCGGTGCCGTCGCCCTCCCAACCCCCGGAAGATATGGTTGGGATGGAGTCGCCACCGCTGAGCAAGCGTCAAACGATCTCAGCTGCGTCGCTCAGACTGCAGCGGCCCGGCGGCGATGACAGCAGCTCAGTAAGGCAGGTGAACACGGAGCATCAAGTGCGGACCGTCGCCCGAATGTACGATAGAGTACAGTCTGCCCGTCTGACTGGCGCTACGCCGTAGCGACGTCGCCTCAGCCTCCGAGCCTTTCGGCAGCCCACAACCCCGCAGGAGCGTGACGTTGTCTCTTTCACTCCGTTTCGGCGAGCCGGCGTCGCTCCGCGACGAGGCACGAATCCTGGCTGAGCGAGCCAGCGATTACAAGGATCACGCTGAGGCGCTCGTTGCGGCCGCCGAGACCTACGTGCGGGATGCCGAAGCGGCGTTGTCCGACGCGCTCGATGCCACGCACGGGTGTGTCGACCGTCTCCGGAGCCTGCTCGGGACTCAGTTGCGGCAAAGCCTCGCCGGTGCCGAGACCGCCAGGCAGCTGTGCGTCGGCGCCCGCGAGCAACAGATCGCCGCGGATCAATTGCTCCGACATCTCGATGATCCGAGCACCGACGGCCGGCGCACCGAACTGCGCGGCGACGCCGTGCTCGTCGTCGATGATTACGGAGACGTTCGTGACGTGCTGGCCACGGTGCTCGAGGAGGCCGGATTCGTCGTCAGAACCGCCGCCAACGGTCTCGAGGCGCTGCTCGCCGCGTACGAGATGCGACCGGCGGTGATTGTCATGGATCTGACCATGCCGGTGCTCGATGGCGTCGAGGCGACGCGGCTGATCAAGGCGACCGAAACGACCCGTCACGCTCGCGTCATTGCATACACCGCCAATGGCGGACTTAGTGACGGTCCCACCCAGAAGCTGTTCGCCGCCGTCTTGCACAAGCCGACGACGGCGGCTGTCGTCCTCGCGACAGTGCAGCACGTTGCCAGTCGCTGAGGGTCGCGAAGCGGCGCGAGACGACGCGATCGCGGCCGGCGTGTCAAGCGGGCGGCGCGGATGTCTTGACGTAGGCGGCAGCAGCGCCGTCGAACAGCCACACGCATTGATCGTCGATCCGGTCGTCGTATCCGCGCCGGAGTGCCGCGTCCTGGCCGACCATCGTGGACACGCGGCGCAGGAGGAGTTCGCCGACATTCCCTGACACGACGGTGCCGATGACGTAGAAGTCATTGGTACCGTTCACCCGACAGACAATCACATCATCCGAGCGAACCGGACCATCCATTGCCAAGCCTCTCCTTGCCGACACCGGCCCGACTCTCCGCTGGCCTTGCGGCTTCAGACACGACCGGCAGCCTGTCGGTCGATCGAGAGCACAGCTGGCACCGCAAGCCAACGCCGTCCACAGTCATCGCTGTAGTTTTCTGCTACTGCCATTTCCAACGATACAGGAGGCGTGCAATCAACGCTGTCCATAAGGGGACATGCGGCGGCGCCCGTGAACCGCCACGACTGGCGGTCAGGCGCACCGGGGACTGGCACCTGTGCAATGCAGCACATTCTGTGCGCCCGCTCCATCCCAGGGGCCGCCACACCATTGCGGCGACCCTCCATTCGTGTCACGCTCAGCACAGGTAGCGTTCTCTGCGTCGTAAACCGCCGAGTTCAGCGAGGCGCCCGGATCGGCTGGGCGAACAATCATGAGGAAGGCCAAGCACTCAGCAGCGGTGAAATCGCCAGACGTCGTCGACTGGACAGGCGTCCCAACCCAGCGCGTTGAGTACGGAACAGAGACGACGATCTTTGCTCAGGGGGATCCGGCGACGAGCGTCATGTACGTGGAGGAGGGCACCGTGCGGCTGTCAGTGTTGTCGCACGCGGGAAAAGAGGCGGTCATTGCCGTCCTCCAGGGTGGGCGTTTCTTCGGGGAGGGCTGCCTCGTCGGGCAGGCCCAGCGGATGTCGACCGCATCGGCCATGGCCCCCTGCACGATCATCGTCGTCGAGAAGCCGGACATGGCGCGGCAGCTCCACACGCAGCCCGGGTTCGCCGATCGGTTCCTCACCCACATGCTGACGAGGAACATCCGCATCGAAGAAGATCTGATCGATCAGCTCTTCAACTCCAGCGAGAAGCGGCTCGCGCGCACGCTCCTGCTGCTGGCGCGCTACGGTGAACCCGAGGCGACACACCGTGCGTTGCCGAGAGTGTCACAGGAGACCCTGGCGGAAATGATCGGGACCACGCGCTCGCGGGTGAACTTCTTCATGAACAAGTTCCGCAAGCTCGGGTTCATCGAGTACAACGGGGGCCTGAAGATCAACAACTCCCTCCTCAGCGTCGTGCTGCGCGACTGATTGCCTGCCGCAGCATCGCGCGGCAGTCAACGAAATCTGAGCTGGTCCGTGGGCCGCCGCGAACGTCGGAGGGCTGCCAGGACCAGGTCCAGCTCCGCCTGGAGCTGTGCGATTCGCGTGAACTGCACACGCAACTCCTGTTCTGCAGTCGCGAGACGCTTCTCGATCGCCCAGGCCGATGACGTGGGAATGCCGCGGATGACCCGGCCGCGTGAGGCGGGCGGTGCTGTCGCCTTCGCAAACGCCTTCGCAATTCTTTCAGATGTCATGATGGCCATCTCCGATCCCCATGACCTTATGCCGGAACCGGGGAGAAGAGGTGTGCTGAATGGCACACGGCAGCCACGCCACCATAGAGGCCTGTCTATGTCCGCTTCAGCACATCGCTTCTCCGACCTTCTTGGTACGCTGAGGCAGGTCGAATCGAAGTCATCCCATGGCCGACGAACTCACTCCCCCGGAGCAGCAGTCGCCGGACGCGACACCGAAGCCCGACGACGGCGTTGAGGATTCCAAGGTCGAGCGCCCGGATGCAGAGCCGCAGGTCATCTTCGGGCAGGAATGAGGCGGAAGAGTCCAGGCGCCTCGCTGAAGAAACACGTGAAGTCCGCGACAGGCATCGCGAAGCGGCTGAAGTGATCCGCCAGCGCCAGGAGGGGCTACGGGAAGCGGCCGAGACGGCGCGAGCCGCCGGCGAGGAGGCGCGGCTCGCCGCCGACGGCGAACGGCAGGCCGCGGTCGATTCGGTACGTGCAACCGCCGAGAGTCTGAAGACGACGCTCGAACAGATGAATGTGGTCGAGGAAATGCGCCGGACCCTCCGTGACATACGCGACCCGAACAAGCTCGAGTCCAACTAGTCCTCCACGTAAGCCTTTCGGAGACCGCCATGCCCGACAGCATTCCTGAGACTGGCGACGTCGTCATCCACAGCAGCGGGCCAGACGCGACACCGTCGTATGCCATCTGCGCGGTTCCCGGGCCGGACCAGTTCGGTTGCGCGACTCGTGGGGAAGCGGAACGCATGGCACGATCCTGTGCCAAGCGCTCGGGAGTCAACCTGTGGTTTTCCGACAGTCCGAGCGGCTTCACGCTATTGGCTCGCTTCCGCGGAGCCGCGCAACAACCCCGACGCACGCCTTCCCCCGGTCGCGCAGTTGGCGCGGCCCACAATCGCGCGCCACGGGCAGCCCAACGAACACCCTGATCGAACGGGCCGAGGATCATTTCAACGCCTCTACGAATTTCTTGATTCCAGTCAGGCTGACGATCAGAGCTGAAAAGAAATAAAAAGGCTTTCCCGCCGGGAGACGTATCTGTCTTGCAGAAGACATGTGGCCAGCGATGATGGCAAGGGCCGCGAAGGAGATCATTTGATGAGACAAACACTGGCAGTTGCGGCCGTGGCCGTGGCAATCGGACTGTCCGGCACACAGATCGCGGCGGCTCGAGATACGAAGACTGCCCGCGGACTCGTGCGCACCACGGAACCGGCCGCGGTGACGATCCAGCTGGGCAGCAGCAATGAGATGACGTTGGCTCCTGCAGCCGGGGCGTCTCGTGCGTCAGACGCCGTCGGCGTCGTCACGGCTGTGACCGACGCACTCTTGACGATCAAGGGCAATAGCGGCGACCTGACCTATGCGATCAACGGGAAGACGAAAGTCTTCGGCCCCGGGTTGGGAACCCAGGCGCGGGCGTCGAAGAGGGCCGGCGAGAGGACCCTGTTCAGTCAGTTCGTGCACATGGGAGATACCGTGAAGGTCCATTACGAGGAGAAGAGCGGAATCAACAACGCGCTCGAAGTACACGTGACAAGCAAGCGCAACTGAACTCACCCTCCGAACACTCCCTCGCTGCGGATGCCCGCTCAGGTGTCCGCAGCGCCGGGTCCGACAACGATTCGCCAACCCATCGGCGGTACGGCAACGGCCGGCCCCACTCTTACGGCACGCTTCCTTGCATTATCATCCCCCGGGGCACAGCCCCGAGAGGTGCAAGATGCGCGACACGATGATCAAGTTGACGAGCGTGGCCTGCGTGCTGCTCGCGGCAGCTCAGGACCCCGCCACTCCACGAGCCCAGGACCGGGTTGCAGGAGACACGCCGTTTCCGGAAGCGCAGATCTCGAATGGCCAGATTCGAGCAAAGCTCTATCTGCCGGATGCACGACGCGGTTTCTATCGATCGACGCGGTTCGACTGGTCGGGTGTGATCGCGAGCCTGGAATACAACGGTCATCAGGTACTACGACCCCTGGTTTACCGGCATCGATCCCTCGGTGCGTGATTTCGTGTACCGGGACGCCGACATCTTCGTCAGCGCCCAGAGCGCCAGCGTCGGCCCGGCCGAGGAATTCCAGCGGCCGCAGGGGTACAGCACGGCCAAGCCAGGCGAGACGTTCGTCAAGATCGGCGTCGGTGTGCTGCGGAAGAAAGACGACACGCCGTACAGCGCCTACAACACCTACGAGATCGTCGATGCGGGCAAGTGGTCGAGCCGGCCGCGCGCCGACGCGGTCGAGTTCACGCAGGAGGTCGACGATCCGCGATCCGGTTTTGGATATGTCTACCGGAAGACGGTCAGCCTCACCGCCGGCCGGCCCGAGCTCGTCATCGACCACAGCTTGCAGAACACAGGCCGCCTGCCGCTCGACGCCAACCAGTACAACCACAACTTCCTCGTCCTCGATCGCGCGGCGACAGGTCCGGAGTTCGCGATCACTCTCCCGTTCGCGGTCCAGCCCACGCGCGCGCCCGATCCGAAGCTCGCCGAGATTCGCGGGAACCAGATTGTCTATCTGAAGACGCTGGAAGGTGAGGAACGCGTCACGTTCGGCATCCAGGGGTTTGGCAAGGAGGCGAAGGACTACGACGTGCGCGTCGAAAGCAAGCGCACCGGCGCGGGGTTCCGGGTCACCTCGGATCGAGCGCCGGCCAGTATCGGCTTCTGGTCGATTCGCAGCGTCATTTCCGTCGAGCCGTTCGTCGACGTCAGCACGGAGCCGGGCAAGACGACGACGTGGAAGTACGTCTACACGTATTACACGAATCGCAAGTGAGGCGGACCGCGGGCATCGTTGACGGCTGTTCCGCGTCCTCTGCTATCGCTTCGCCGTCAGCGCCTCGAAGCGCGGCGTCGCGCGCTCGGCGAATCCCTCGTCGGTGCGCTCGATGAACAACGCGGCGAGGTTCAACCGCTTCGCCAGCGCTATCCCGTCGTCGGTGCCGAGCACCATCAGGGCGGTGTCGATGTCCTTGCCCGCCTTGGCCGCATCACCGTCAACACGCCATGCCAGCGGTCGCCGGTCGCGATCAGCACGCATCGATGTCCGGGACTGGCGAGCAACTCGCGAATCAGCCCGTGGCCTTGTAGTGCCGCCTTCGCGGCGGCGTATGCGGTTTCCACCTGCGCCTTCGCGTCGTTCACCCGCCACTGATCCACGTCGCAGACCCCATGACCTGGACGTTCGGATTGCTCACCATTCGGCGGAGATGACCGCGGCCCATCATGCTCACCTGCGGTCCGACGTGCTACGTGCTACGTGCCACGGGCCATGGCGCTACGTTCCCAGCATGTACCCGAGCTTCTGCAGATACCACTTGCTGATCTCGGCGGTCTGGCGAGCGGTGTACGGCATGTTCCGCGATCCGTCGAGCTCGTGCATGATGTTCGCCTTCGGATTCGCCTGCTCCATCGTCTCCAGGATCCCCTTCAGATCGACCTGGCCGATCCCGAGCGGTGAATAGCCCCCCATGTGCGGGCCGTTGACGAAATCCTTCAGGTGCATGTGCACCGTGATGGCGGCGAAGTCCTTCACCACCTTCGCCGCGTCCGCGCCGCCCTTCTGCAGCTGGCCGACGTCGGGCGCGAACTTGAAGACGCTTCGTGTCGACCTTCTCCATGACCGCGTACACCTCGTCGCGCGTCTCGATCGGCGTGTTCGTGTGCTGATGGAGACCCGAGCCGAGGCCGATGTCCGCCAGGGCCTTGCCGTAGTCGTTGAGCGCGGCGACGATGTTCGCGCGATGCGCGGCAAAGTCGTAGGCTTCCCGTTTTGCGCCCTTGACCGCGACCACCATGAAGCTGCCGCCGTGCTTCTTCACAATCTTGCCCCAGCGGACGACGGTCTCGATCTCGGTCTTTCGCGCCGCCGGATCGATGACATCCAGCGTGGAGTAGGCGGAGATCAGCGGAATCCGGTGCTGAGCGATGAGCTTGTCGAGCGTGCCCTTCTTGTCCCACTCTTCGATGACCTCGCCAAAGGTTTCGAAGCCCTTGTAGCCGAGCTCGGACATGTCTTTGACAGCGGTCTCGAGATTCTCGGGCGTGCGCGGACCCGCATTCCAGACGAGTGCGGTGCACCCGATGCGAAGTTGCCTCGCGGTGTTGCCCGGCTGGGCTTGAGCAGGCACGGCGGCCGCCGCTGGCAGGTCCGGGACCGCTGTCGCGCCGAGCCCGGCGAGAACGGTTTTCGTGAAAGTCCGACGGTTGATTGAATCTGTCACGGATGGCCTCGCTTGTTTGCGACGATCCTCGTGGCGATTACACGCTCGCGCGATTATGCTCCCCTCCGCGGGAAGTCGAAACAGCCGTACGCGTCACATTCACGCGTAGTCACATCACGCGTGGCTTCCGCCTTCAGGCGGAAGATTGCGGCGCCCGTAGCCCTTCCGCCTGAAGGCGGAAGCCACACGGCAAATATTCACCCCGTAATGCGAACGCAAAAGCTAGATACTTGCGTATAGCGCAAAACATAATGCGCAGTTGGCGCGCTGCACTTATACTGATCGCGCCATCGGCGTGTCAAGGAATAGTCGTGATGCCAATGTGTACGTTCGTCACCGTTCTCGCGTTGCTCGCCCAGTCGTCTTCGATATTTGGTCAGCAGCCAGCCTTCGTCGTCGGCGAGAAGGTCGCTGGATCGGTTGGTTTCTACGATGCTCAGTTCAAGCGCCTGGGTGGTGTGAGAGTCGGCGTGCATCCACATGAGATGTGGCTCTCGGCCGACAAGAGAACGTTGTATGTCGCCGACAACGGCGTACTGTGGATGACCGAGACAGGCCCTGGCGAAAACACGCTTTCAGTGATCGATATTCCTTCGCAGCGCAGGACTGCGGTCATCGATCTCGGGCAGTTTCGCCGGCCTCACGGTATTACGTTCGATGAAGCGTCCGGGCGTGTGTGGGTCACGACCGAGCAGCCTTCGCAGCTTCTCAGTGTTGATCCCGTGAAACGCCAGATCCTACGGCGTTACGACGTGCAGGGGAAAGCTCCCCATATCGTCAACATCGGCCCGGGCGGCTGGGCTTTCAGCAGCAACACCGACACGGGAACGGTGGCGGCAATCAACACCGACTCCGGCGAAGTCCGGCTGATCCCGAGCGGCGCGCGCCCACAGGGACAGGCCATGTCCCCCGACCGCAAGACCTTGTACGTTACCAACTCCGGCGAATCGTCCATCTCGATTCTCGACATCGAACGAAAAACGCGCATCGGTACCATCCCGACCGGAAGGGCGCCGGTCCGTGTTGCGCTGTTGCCGGACGGTAAGACGCTGATTTACGCGCTCCAAGAAGGGCGATCCGTGGCATTCGCCGATATCGAGAGCCGCAAGGAGGTTCAGCAGATCCCGCTGGCCGGGCGACCAGTATCGATCTCGCTATCCAGGGATGGGCGGCTGGCCTATAGCTCGGTTCAGGAAGAGGACAAGATCTACGTCATCTCCATTCCGGAACGGAAGATCGCGGGCGTCTACGACACCCCGAAAGGCACTGGACCCGACCCCGTGATCCCGCTCCGATAAAGGGCCCGGTGGGACATTCGAAGCCATTGTCGTAGAGGTGAAATAGTCATGACGCTATCGCGTACGATCAGCACCGCGTTTTGCGTCCCTGGCCCTCACGGCTTCGGTCTCCAGGATTTGAACCCCAAAGGCGCGATGTGGCGATATGTCGACAAGGAGGTGACGCGGCGGGATCGCTAGACCCGTCGCGCAGAAGCTGACAAAGATCCTCGATCAGTGGTGTGCGACGGCGACGATTGGTGCGTGCGCCGCGGCGCGCGCCTCACGTCCCAGCGGTCTAGAAGGTTTCAGTCACGAGCTGCTCAGCGCACGCTGAAGCGCACGCCACGTGTGGCTGTCGCCTTGCTGGCCGTGGCGTCGAGACGCAGCAAGTAGTCGCCAGGCGCCACGTTCAGCGGCAGATCGAAGTGATAATCGGCGGCTCGTGCGAGCTCGAAACGTCTCGCGTCGAAGGACGTCGTTTGTTCGGTGAGGACCCGATCGCGCGCGTCGAGTACGGCGACGGTCAGTGTGGCCGCCACAGGGCGGCCGCGGGTCTCCTGATATAGGCGGACGAACCCGCTGACGCGATCGCTCGGGGCGAACGCGCGCTCCGCCGTCGGCACGATCGGCAGCGCGTCTGCCAGCCCATCTGCCGGCAATGTGACGCGGCCCCGCCTGCTCAACGCGACCCCCGAAAGCGAAATGCGCTGGCGCCGGAAATCCGGCACATCCACGTAGCCATAGATACTGCCCGCCGTGCTGGTACCGCCTGGTGCGTCCACGGTGGCGCGGATTTCGTATTGTCCGGGTCGCAGGTACATGCGCGCCAGCACGTCGAAGCGGCCGGGCAGGGCCGCGGCATCGAAGATCTGCCGCACCGAGCCCTGCTCGCGCCCGTGGGTATCGAACGCCATCGCGCGCGAGCGCAATGCGTCCGCCGTCCGATGATCGCGTCCCGCGATCGACGCCGAGCACGATGCCCACGGCGGGGTCTTCGCGGCCGGGCGCCGCGACTGGCACGAGGGCCATCGTCAGCGGTAGCGCGCTATTGGGCAGGAGCCCCGCGATGTCGGGCGCGACACGATCGCGTGCGGCACTGCGGGCAGTCGTCACAGCCGGCACGGAGCCGGGAGGATAGTAGCCTCGTCGCGTCCGGACTTCGACGCCCGGACGATTGACCGTGACCTCGACACGTCGCATCCGCCCGTTCGCCGTCGGGCGGCCCGCGTCGAACGCCAGCAGGTAGTACGACTGCGCCTCCTCGAAGATCGGCGCGACGCGATCAGCGGGGGCGTTGGTGTTGAGCACCGCGCGGCCGCCGGTGGCGCTGGCGAGTTCCCGTAGCGAGTCCAGGTCCTGCATGACTCTTTGTCCGCCCTGCCCAGCCCCAGCCGCACTCGCGGCCCGCGGCAGCGCCTCGAGGCCCAGCGGATCGATGGTGTGCACCACCACGTTGGCTTGCTGCGCGGCGGCGAACATCTCCCGCGTCGCCATCCATCGGTCCTGGACGCAGTCGCCGCCGCCGGGTGCCGTGCCCCGCCATCGTCCGCATCGAACGCTGTCGCAATGCCAGAGCCAATGAAGAAGATCGTCTTCTGTCGTGGACCGGCGCTGCCCAGCGTGCGGGCGATGTGCGCGACGGCGTCGATCGAACAGAGACCGCACGGGCAGTCGCCGATGGCCCTGCCGGCGCCCAGCGCCAACGACATGCCGACGCCTCGGCTTTGAATGGCAGCGAGCAACCGCTGCCGGTCCGCGGTGAAGTTCTGCGATTGGTTCAGATGCGCCGTGTGCACCACGGCCGCGAGGTCTCCTGGGCCAAGCTGATCGACGATGGCCGCGCCGACTTCGCGCGCGGTCTGCGCCGATCGTCCATAGGCGATGTTGCGGTCCAGAAGGATCACGACGAGTCGTCCTTCGGTCGGCGCATTCGTCACGACGTCCGGAGGAAAGGACGTCATCCACTTCGCCGGGACGGGCGCGGGGCCAGGTAGGGTGACCGGCGTGAACGCGACGATCGGTCGCACCTCGCCGTTGTCGCGCACGGTGAAGTCCGCTGCGGTGAGGCCTTCGACCGGTTTGCGATGGCGATCGAGCACCGTGACGTCGAACTGGACGAGCTCGACACCGCCGCGGAATGTGAGGCGGAGGCGCCTGCTGCGCGGCGAGAAACGTCGTCAGCCAGATCGCGCATCCCACGACCGCGACAGCTACTGGTCTCATGCTTGGCTGCCCTCCGAGAACCCTAACACGCCTCGATCCCACGGGGCAGTCCGTTACCCCTCCAGGACGGCGACCTCGAAGTCGTCGAGCCGAGCAAGCTGGAATTCAGCCATGCCTCCGTACGTCGGAGGCTTTCTGGTTTAGGGAGCTGGCTGTTCTACTCTTTGAACAGTTTCTGCGCAAAGTGGTACAGGCTGTTGGTCATTGCGCCGGTGTCGTGGCCATTGGCGTCCACGCGCCAGATATGGGGCACGCCTTTTTCCGTTAGGTAATCGTGAAGCCCCTTGCTGACGCGCAGCAGGTTGTCCCGGTTGCCGACGGAGAGCCAAAGCAGCTTCAGCTGCTTGACGGCCGTTGGATCGGGAACGAGTTCGGCCGGCGGCCGGGTGTTCGGGGCGGCGGCCACAGAGGCGATCCAGGCGAACTTATCGAGGTTGGTCAGGCCGATGTTCAAGGTCTGGCCGCTGCCCATCGACATACCGGCGATGGCGCGATGGTTTCGATCCGTGTACACGGAATAGTGGGACTCGACGAAGGGGATGATCTCCTTCAGCAGGTCCTCATGATAGGGCGTTCCGTAGGACTGTTGGGTACGGTCGCCCTGCTTTTCGTCGGCCATTGTCGCGGTCGCATTTCCGCTGGGGAAGACGATGATGAACGGCTGCTGGATTTTCTTATCGGCTAGCAAGTTGTCGATGATGATCGGAGCGCGGGCCCGCTGCGTCCATTCGGTGCTGGTGTTGCCCAGGCCGTGCTGGAGATAAAGCACGGGATATTTGCGGTCGGGGGTGTAGCCCGGGGGGGTGTAGACCCGCAGCATCCGGCGCAGCCCGAGCGTTTTGGAATCGGTACTCCACGACCTTGACCTCGCCGTGCGGAATGTGTTCGCGGGCGACATTGAATCCCTCGGGCGGAGCCGGATAAACGTCGAGGTTTTCCGTCTCGGCGAGCGGGGTGGCCGAGGTGAGCTGCATTTGTCCCGCGCGTCCGGTGGCCGGTACGCCAGGGGCTCCGGCTTGCGGAGCTTGGCCGGTGCCTTGCGGGGCCGCGGGTGTGGCGGGCGCGGCGCCTGGAACGCTTCGCACCGCATTGCCAGCCTGGGCATGCAATAGACTCGTCGCCAACAAGAGGGACGCCGAGCGTGCGAGGAATTTCGGAACGCCGATCATGTTAACAGTTCCTTTTTCCAGACGGGATAACGTTTGACTTGATGGATTCTGCGTTGTCTTGCTGATGCCGCCTACCCTTGACAGTCGTGAAACGGCGTCACTATAGTGTCGTTGCCCATAGTGTGCAAGGCTGTTTTCGCCATACGCAAGCATGGGCGAAACGAGTGCCCTCCAGAGACGTAGACCAGCGAACCGGAAGGCGAACATCAGGCACGAGCTCGAGGAGCATGCCCTGTATGCCGCGACAAACGGCAGAAACTAGTAAGGGTTTGTCTGCAGAAGCTCGGCTACGTGCAGTTTAAGAGTGCGATCACCTGCAGTCACCGAGCTCGCTGCGACCGCGCTCAGTGCGCTCATCTGAGAGAAGGGAAACGACGATGGGTAATTGGGCTGAAGAATGGAATCGACCGCCGGACGCTGCTGAAACAGGGAGCTGGACTGCTCGCCGCGCCGTGGATATTGCCGAGAATCGGTCTGAAGGCGGCCAGCGAGCGGATCAATGTCGCTTCCATCGGCGTCGGCATCATGGGTAACGGGAACCTGCGACGGATGCTCAGCAACCCGGACCTTCAGGTGGTCGCCGTGTGCGACGTCGACGAATGGCGCCTGAATGACGCAAGGGACACGGTCGGAACCGCGTACGCGGCCGAGATCAAGCGTGGAAACTACAAGGGCGTCGCGGCCACCAGGGACTTCCGCGAGATCCTGGCGCGTCCGGATATCGATGCCGTCCTGATCGCCACCGGGGACCGATGGCATGCGGTCATCTCGACGATGGCCGCAAAGGCCGGTAAGGACGTCTACTGCGAGAAGCCCGTTTCCCTCACGATTCACGAATCGCGGGTCATGGTCGATACCTTCCGTCGCCATAATCGGATTTTCCAGGGGGGCTTCCAGCAACGCTCCGTTGACGACTTCGCCGCCGCCCGCCGCCTCATTCAGAACGGCCGGATCGGGACGCTGAAGAACATCTACTGCAACTGGTTCGGGACCAGCCAGGCCCTCAATCTTCCACCGGAGACTCCTCCTCCCGGCCTCGACTGGGATATGTGGCTCGGCCCAGCGCCGTACCATCCCTTCAACAGCCGCTATCACCCGGTCGGTCAACGGGGCTCTCGAACCGTACCGTGGGATATCCAGCGGGATTTCGCGGGCGGCAGCATCACGTCCAATGGCTCGCATCACCTGGATATCGCGCAGTGGGTGATGGGAATGGACGACAGCGGCCCCATCGAGATCGTTCCCGGGACGCCCGAGCGCCGGATCATCGACTACAAGTACGCAAACGGCGTCCTCGTGCAGTCGTTCCAGGGCCAGCTCAATCCCAAGTTCCAGGAAATTCCGGCGGGCTTCGATCCGGCGACGCGCTTCCAGTGGGAGATCCTGTTCGTCGGCGACCGCGGATGGATTGTCGCCGGACGTCAGGGCCCGCTGAAGGCATCCGCCCGGCGATCCTTGCCGACGTGAAGCTGACTCCGCCTGAGCCGCTGCCAAGCCGGACGCGAAGACCGGTGCCACCTCGCCGCAGGACCTGGCCGAGCAGATCTATCGGGCGCGCGGTTACGCGCACCACGACAACTGGATTCAATCGATTCGGCTCCGCTCGCAGCCGGTGTCGAATGTGGAGGCCGCGACGCGATCAACGAACGTCGCGCACCTCGGGAACATCGCCACCTGGACGGGCCGCACGCAGAAGTGGGATCCGATCAAGGAAGAATTCATCGGCGACGACATGGCCAATCGCATGCGCCAGAGGGCCATGCGGGCGCCCTGGACGGTGTAGCAGCGAACAGGTTCGTGGTATCCGGCTGCATTCAGCTCCCAGAGTTGGAGCCGGCCCTCGTGTGGCTTCAAGCTACCCTGAAGGACGATGTCTTCGAAGAGACTTAACTTGGGAGTTGATGAGTGACTGGATGAGTTGAGTGAATAGTGACGGGAGACAAACGATGGCGCAAGCACCTCAAACACCGCCCCCGGCTCCGCCCCAGACACCGCGCCCGGGTCCGCCCCAGGCAGCCCCGGCTCCGCTGCCGACCTTGGAGCAATCCTTCGAGTTGTTGAAAGAGTTCAAGGTGGGAACCGACTCGACGGTTTTGATCCCGATCGAGCGGGCGGTCATGGAGGTGCATGGGAATGAGACCGCGCGGGCGGCGCTCGAAAAGCGGCTCGTCGCGTATCTTGGCGGTTCCTACTTCCTCCGTGACCCGCTCGTTCGTCTGCCGCCAATTGGTCTTCATCGGATCCGCGGCGTCTGTGCCCGCGGTGACGCCCCTGATCCTTGACGAGGAGCTGTCGGTCCATGCCCGGAACGTCCTCGAGCACATTCCGGGACCAGAGTCCGAGAAGGCCCTCCGCGATGCGCTCGGCCAGGCCAAGGGGCGCACGAGGATCGGTGTGATCAATTCCGTCGCCGCGCGGCGGGATGCGGCGAGCACGCCAGTCCTCATCAAGATCCTGGGCGAGGATCCCGAGTCCGCGGCGGCAGCCGCCAAGGCCTTGGGAGAGATCGGCACGTCCGAGGCGGCCAAAGCGCTGGCGGCCGCTCGCGGGAAGGGACCCGCGCCGGTGCAGCAGGCCGTTGTGGACGGCACGCTGATTTGCGCCGACCGACTCGTGGCGGCCGGCCAGCGCAGTCAAGCGATCACACTGCTCGAAGGCTTGACCGACGCGTCCCAGCCGGAGCATGTGCGCGTGGCTGCCAAGAGGACGCTGTCCGCTGTGACACGCAAGTCATAGCGGCGCGGCATCGACATGGCGAAGAGGCCCAGGGCCACAATCGCGAAGTGGCCCCTATGCTGGTGCGCCTTTTCCCTTCTGCCTGTTCTGTTCCCGCTTCCCGTCACTCAGGCGCAGGAACAGCCCGCCAGCGAGCGACATGTCAGCGAGTTTCGCGGTCTCACGATGGGCGGGACCTTTTCAGTGAAGATCGTGACTGCCAAAGACGAGCTGGAAACTCCCGGTCTTCACGATGTCGATCGGGCGCTCCGCTCCACCCTCGATCGCATCAAGGGCTGATGTCCACGTGGGATCCGGACTCGGAGCTTTCCCGATTCAACCGATCGACGAGCTCGCAACCGTTCCCTGTCTCACCCGAGACGTTCGAGGTGTTCAAGTGGTCGGTCGACGTGGGGGCGCTGACTGGCGGCGCGCTGGACGTAACGATCGGGCCGCTGGTTGACGCCTGGGGTTTTGGTCCCGGCGGTCCCCGGAAAACGGTGCCGACCAACGACGAGATCGCACGGCTGCGGGAAGCGATGGGCCTCGATCGGATCGAGCTCAATCCGGCGGCCCTGACCGTCCGGAAGACGAGGCCGGACGTGCAGTGTGACCTCTCGTCGGTGGTTCCCGGCTATGCCGCCGATCGGCTTCTCGCGAGACTGGCGGATCGGGGCTTCACGGATTTCCTCATCGACGTCGGCGGCGAAGTGCTGGCCCGCGGCCGCAACGAGGCCGGCGCGCCCTGGCAGGTCGCTATCGAGCGTCCGGAGCTGCACGGCGATACGATCCAGCGCCTCGTGCCGATCTCGGATCTGGCGATCACCACCGCGGGGGACTACCGGAAGTATCGTGAAGTCGATGGCCAGCGCGTCGCGCACATCCTGGATCCGCGAACCGGGCGTCCGTTGACGCACCGGCTGGCGTCCGTCACCGTCATCGACGCGCTCGCGGTTCGCGCCGACGCGTTCGACACGGCGCTGATGGTACTCGGAACAGACGAGGGCATGGCGCTGGCGACGAAGCTGAACCTCGCCGCGCTGTTCATCGAACGCACGAACGACGGCTTCGTTGAACGCGCGACGCCACCCTTCGAGGCAATCACCGCGAAACGATA
>CAWAXG010000033.1:0-108580 GCA_963785755.1 uncultured Acidobacteriota bacterium
ATCTCCAGTTTGCTGCTCGCCGGCGCGACGGTAGTGGCTCACGGAGTGGTAGCGCCAGCGGTTGAGCAGCCGGCAGCTCCGAGCAAGCTGTACCTGACCGCAGCGGCGTCGAGCCTGGTCGAGCAGGGACTCGCGGCGGCGGCGCCGGCAGGATCGGACGCGGCGTCCTATCAGGAAATCCCCAGCCCCGGTGTCCGCTACCTGCCGAACGTGGCCAGAGCCACCAACGTTCCCTGGATCGACTCGAATGGCTGGCGATTCGCGCGCGGGATGCGCAAGGTCAGCTACACGAAAGTGCCGGCTGGATCCGCGCCGCTTGCCGCAGCCGAAGCGTTCGTCTTCAACGTCGACGCCATCATCAATCCCGATCCGGCGGATCTCGAGGATCTGGGAAAGATGCTGCGTTTCCTGAAGGCAAACGAGCAGGCGCCGCTTCCGGACATGGTGAACATCGCCGTGGTAGACAGTCCTTCGCCCCTCTTCAACGAGGTGCTGAACCTGCTGACGCGGCGCAACCTGCTATATAAGGTGGTGCCGGCGCCGGATCGAACGGTCGACTTGAACGTTCAGCTCGGGACGCCGGACTTTCCGGCGGAAGCGGCCGCCAACCCCTATGAATTCGCCGCCCGCGTCCGCGCGAAACTCGGCGATGACAAACGGCTCGTCCGCCTGTATGGCACCGACAGGGTCATTGCCCGGCTCACCGGCGACAAGAGCCGCGCGCGGCTCTTTCTGCTGTCGTTCGGCAGCCGGCGCCAGCAGAACGCCGGCGCGCAAGCCGGGGCCCCCAGCGGGCGTCTTGTGCCCGCTGGGGTGGAAGCCATCCGGGTACGAGTGCAGGGGCGTTATCAACCCGCGAGGATTGCCGCATACGGCGGCAATCCCGAAGCGAAGCTCAGTGACGTGCGTCATCCCGGGACGACGACGGAGTTCTGGGTCCCCGACTTCGATACCTGCGCGATCATCGATCTCGAGGGGATGAAATAAGCCGTGCTCACGCTCGTGACGGTCCTCGTTTGCCTGGTCCTCTCCGCGGCGGCGCAGAGCGATCCGGCAGCCGTGCTCGAGAGCGCTTTTTCCGCTCGCGACATCCCGCTCGATCCAAACCCGGCGCGGGAAGAGTGGGCGGATGCGCCGCGGGTATTCGCACGGGTCGACCGGGCCGGCCAGCCGGTCCCGGGGCCGGCGACGGAAATCCGCTCCCGCTGGACGCGAGAGCATCTGTATCTTCTCTATATCTGTCCGTACACCGGGTTGAACCTCAAGCCGGATCCGCAGCCAACAGTCGAGACGTCACGACTGTGGAACTGGGACGTCGCCGAAGCGTTCATCGGATCGGATTTCGAGCACATCGGCCGCTACAAGGAGCTCCAGGTCTCGCCGCAGAGCGAATGGGTGGATCTGGAGATCGATCGGGAGAACCCGAAAGAGCAGCAAGGCGCGCGCTGGAACTCCGGTTATCAGGTCAAGAGCCGCATCGACGAGCAGGCACACGTCTGGTACGGGATGATGCGCATACCGTTCGCGGCGATCGATACTCGCCCACCCGAAAAGGGCCGAGAGTTGCGCATTGGTCTTTTTCGAATCAGCGGCGCAAACCCGAGACAACACCACACCTGGCGGGCGACCGACGGCATCACGTTTCACGTGCCAAAGGCCTTCGGTACGCTTCGGCTGCGCTGAGGACACCTGAGATGCATCAGATCAGAGCCGCCCTGCTTCTTCTGGCCGTCGTCGTCGCCAGCTTTACCGGCGCGCCGTCCGCGCAATCACCGCCAGCGTCTACCGCCAAGGCATCGGCGCAGGATTACGACCTGCTGCTGAAGGGGGGGCATGTCATCGACAGCCGGAACAACCTGAGCGCCGTTCGTGATGTGGCGATCAAGGACGGCAAGGTTGCCGCCGTGGCGGCCGACATCCCGGCAGCGCAAGCGTTCAAGACGGTCGTCGTCCAGGGTCTCTACGTCACTCCCGGACTCATAGACCTCCACGCCCACACCTACCGGCCCACCTATGGCCGTGGCTTCACTGCCGAAAACCAGGCCGTCTATCCCGACGGCTTCAGCTTTCGCAACGGCGTCACGACCATCGTCGACCCGGGTGGCTCCGGCTGGCGCAACTTCGAGGACATGAAAGACAAGATCATCGACCGTTCCCGGACCCGGGTCTTCGCGATGATCAACATCATTGGGCTCGGCCAGGCCGGCGGCAAGTACGAGCAGGACCTCAACGACATGGAGGTGAAGCCGACCGCTGAAATGGCCCTCAAATACAAAGGCATCATCGTCGGGGTGAAGAGCGCGCATTACGCGGGTCCGGAGTGGGATCCGTTTACTCGCGCGGTCGAGGTGGGCAGGATCGCAAACATTCCGGTGATGGTGGATTTCGGCAGCAGCCGCCCGGAACGCCCGCTCTACGACCTGCTCAACAAAGTCTTTCGACCCGGCGACATTTTCACGCACGTCTATGGCGGCAATCGCGGCGAACAGGATCCAAAGACGCTCGGGCCCAGTCAGGCGCTGATCGACGGCCGGAAGCGCGGCGTGCTCTTCGATGTCGGGCATGGCGGCGGGAGCTTCCGGTGGCGAGTGGCCGTGCCGTTGATGAAGGCGGGTTTCCTGCCGGACACGATGTCGACCGACCTGCACACGCGCAGCATGAATGCCGGCCTCAAGGACATGCTCAATCTGATGAGCAAGTTCCTGGCGATGGGAATGCCGCTCGACAAAGTGATTGCCGCCAATACCTGGAATGCCGCACGAGCCATCAAGCAGGAGCAGCTGGGACACCTCTCGGTGGGCGCCGCTGCCGACGTCGCGGTGCTGAGCGTGGAAAAGGGCAGCTTTGGCTTCACCGATCAGCACGGCGCGCGTTTGAGAGGCACCGAGCGGCTGCGATGCGAGCTGACCCTGCGCGACGGCAAGGTCGTGTACGATCTCAACGACTTGACCGGAGAGGACTGGGACAAGCTGCCCGCCGACTATCGAGGCCTCGGCGATCCGCGTTGGGACGGCATCACCGAGGGTGGCGGCGGCCGCGGCGGACGCGGCGAAGGGCCTGCCTCGCCAGAGCGCCCGCAGGGCGCGGAGGCGGGTCGCGGGCGTGGCGAGGGAACCGGGCGCGGCGGGGCGCACTAGCGAAGGACGTCGGTAGCGTCAGAGGACACCAATCGAGAACACGATCAAAGGATCTCTCGCTGGAGTTCCGGCGCCTCAGGTCCGTCGAAACGCGGATCATTCAGCGCAGACGCTCGATCAGCCAGATACCCGCCTGCGAGCATAATCAGAGCGGAACCCACCGGCAGCAGTCTTGCCGCCCACGACGGCCGCGATCTGATCACAGCTGCACAAAGCTCGAGAATCCAGGCATCGCCTCGATGCACCGGCGGCACTTGACGCCATAGTGTTACTGTACTATACTACTATTACAGTAATGCTGTTCAGACCGAATCCTGCATCGGGCGTTCCGGTGTATCTCCAGCTGATCGAGCAGGTGAAACACGCGATCGACATGGGCGCGTTGAGCCCGGGCGACCAGCTCCCGGCGATCCGGCGGGTTGCCGAGGAGCTGGTGATCAACCCCAACACCGTGGCCAAGGCCTATCGCGAGCTGGAGCACGAGGGCGTCATCGAGCTTCGGCAGGGCTCGGGGGCGTTCGTGAGCGAAAACGGCCGCGCCGGCAGGGTCGCGAGAGTGAAGACCGCGCAGCCGGTGCTACAGGCGGCATTGGAGCGCCTGATCGGCGGCCGGGCTCACGCCCGAAGAAATCAGGCGGATGTTCGAGGCGGAGCTGCCAGCGGCTGGCCGACCGGCCGCGCACGAGGAAATCATGAGTGTCACTTCCGGATCTCGTCATCGAGACGCACGGGCTGACCAAGCGCTACAAGTCGACGGAAGCGCTCGCCGGCCTCGATCTTCACGTGCCGCGCGGCTCGGTTTACGGCTTCCTCGGGCGCAACGGCGCAGGCAAGACCACCGACCATCAAGACGCTGATGGGGATGGTGCGACCGTCGGGTGGCGAGGGCCGGATCTTGCGCCATCCGATTGGCGACGAACGGCGCCGGGGTGGAGATCCGCCGGCGCACGGCTCATGTCGGCGAAGACCGCAGCGCTCTGGCCCGGCATGACGGTCGATCAAATCCTGCAAGATCTCTCGGCCGTTCTTCCCGCACTGGCGGGACGAGACGTCGAGCGAGCGGTACCTCGATGCGTTCGAGATTCCCAATCGGCGGCAGACGTGGCCGGCTTCTCGAAGGGCACGCGCACGGCGTTCGCGATGGTGCTGGCACTCGCCCGCGGTGCCGAGCTTCTGCTGCTCGACGAGCCCACGGAAGGCCTCGATCCGGTGATCAACGAGCGCGTGCTGCAGGCGCTGATGCACGCCGCCGGCGAGACGCCGACGCCGACGATCTTCTTTTCCTCCCATCGCCTGCACGAGGTCGAGCAGATTGCCGATCGCGTCGGCATCATCGAGGGCGGCAGGCTGATCTTCGAGGAATCGCTCGACGAGATGAAGGCGAGCTACCGCCGCGTCATGGCCACGTTCGACGGAACGCCGCCGGCAAGCCTGGCGCGCGCCAACGGCGTCCGACAATCGCGCAGCGAGGGCCGGATGCTGTCGCTGCTCGTGAGCGGGCACGTCGAGGAGGTCGTGGCACGGGCCCGCGACGAGCACGCGAGAGAAGTCGAAGTCATACCGGTCACGCTGAAGGACATCTTTCTCGACGCAGCAACCGCCGCATCGACTGGAGGCGAACCATGCTTCGCTATAAATCGTGGCTCGACTCGCGGTTCTGGTTTTTTCTGGGGCTCATTGGCTGCTGTCGGCGCAGGTCATCGCTCTTTACATGTCGTATCCCGATGGATCCCGGCAACGACGTATCCGAACGGCGCCCTCGGCGTCACGGCGGCGGAAATGACGCGGCTTCGCACAGGACGAGTTCCGCGGCTATATCTGGCTGCGGTGGTTCAGCACGACGATGCTGCTGATCTGGCCGGTGTTCGCGCATTCGGCTGGCGGGGACAGGGCTCGAGGAGTCGGCCGGCCGCGAGTACTTGCTGTCGCTGCCAGACGACCAGACGGCGGATCGCGCTCTCGCGCCTGACCGTCAGCGCCGCGACAGATCGCGGCGATCACGATCGTTCCGTCGTTGCTGGTCTGCGCGATGGCGCCGCTCCAGGGATCAGCGGTATCCGGTCAGCGATGCGCTGATGCACTCGGCCATCCTGATGGTCGGCAGCCTCGGCCTGTTCGGCCTGACGATGTTCCTGCGGGTGATGACGAGGGACGTCGCCGCCTACGTGGCAATGGGCAGGCTGATCTTCCTGGTTGGCCTGTTCACGTTTCTCGTGAAGGGATTCACGCCGTACAGCATCTTCAGAGTGATGAATGGCGCCGACTACTTCTTCAACCACCACGTGCCGTGGACGGGGCTGGCGGCTGAGCGCGACCGCCGGTTGCACTGCTCATCTGGCTCTCGATGCGCATCGGTCGAGCGACGCGACTTTTAGAGAGAGAGTCAACTCGAGAGCGTGTCAACCCGCTCGAAGCCGGATCGCCGTGCCTCCGCGCCCAATGCCGCGAGCCTCGTGACCCAGGAGCATGATCCGCGTACCTCCGCGCCGAATCTCCGCGACTCGTGACGCCAGGCGGCAGATGCCGGCATGTCGTGAACGCGAATCCGTGACTCGTGCAACCAGGCCAGCCTCGATCCGCCGTGCCTCCGCGCCAATTCGCGATTTCGCGTGCACCCAGGAGCTGATCGCGCGTGCACGACCGCTCGCCGATCCGCAGATTGCGTGACTCGCCCGAGGAGCATGATCCGCGTCGCATCCGCGCCAATCCGCGACTCGTGACCCAGCGGCTGATCCGCGTGCCTCCGCGCCAATCCGCGTCTCGTGACAGCGGCTGACCGTTAGCGCAGACGCTCGATCAGCCAATACCCGCCTGCGAGCATGATCAGTGCGGAACATACCGGCAGCAGTCTTGCCGCCCACGACGGCCGCGATCTGATCGTCCAGACAACCGGCATCAACATCAGCGCCACTGCCAGCTGACCGGCTTCGACGCCGCTGTTGAACGACACGAGCGCGATCGCGGTCTCGGCGGCCGACGACCCGAATCCCAGCTCGCTCAGCGCCTCTGCGAAACCCAGGCCGTGAATCAGCCCGAATCCGAACACGACGGGCAGGCGGAGACCCGGACGCCCGGAGACGAGGTTTTCCAGGCCGATCCAGGCAATCGACGCGGCAATGATCGGTTCGACGATCGCCGGCGGTGCATGAACGCCCGCGATCACGACCAGGACCAGCGACAGTGAGTGAGCGGCCGTAAAAGTCGTCAGGCCGACCACCAGCTCGCGCGCGCCGCGCGCCGCGAGAACCAGGCCCGCCAGAAAAACCAGGTGGTCGTAACCAGTCAGAATGTGACGGACACCCACGGTCAGGAACTGCCAGGCGCGTTGGGCGGCCGGCCGTGGCGCGGCTTCGAGTTCGATCGCCACGGCGCCGGTGGACGAGTCGAGGAGTTTCTCGGTGACGATGCGATCGCCCGCGCGGACGGTCAACAGCTCACGATGGCCGCGGGCAACCCGATTCGGCACATCCGATGCGATCGTCAGGCGACGGCCTCTCGTGTGTGACGGCGCCATCGCGAACGACAGCTGCACGCGGGCAGCGCCCTCTTCGATCGAGACGTCGTCCACGACGACGGGGAGCGGAACGCCGTCAACGGCGAGCCGGACACTGTCGCGTACGAGCTCACTCAAGATCAGGCGTCGGTCGATGTCGTGACTGGACGTCATCAGCGCCACATCCGGCGCCGCGATCGAGAGCTGTGCGGAGACAACGTCGTCATGGACGCGAACGTCCAGGGCGCTCAGTCCCGGATCGTGCGCGCGAACGACGCTGCTGCCGAGGAGGAAACAGGCGAGTGTTGTAATGATGAAGCGCATAAAGTCGAATCCGATGAAGTGAAAGGGACCCGGCCCGTCGCCGGGTCCCTTCCTGGTGCTGCATTAGACCGTTATGCGGTGCGTAACGAGAATTCCGTTCTCGCTGCCGCATAACGGCGGCGCGCACGGCGCGCCCGCGAGGGAGCGGCGCGGGGCGTGGGGCCCCCGCAAGCGACCGAGCCGGGGTCCGGGGCAGAGCCCCGGTCTAGTTGGTTCAGTGGGTGTGCGTCCGACCGTTGAGAGGCGTTGCCGCGTACGGGAACACCTTGTTGTACGCGATATCGTTCTTGTCCACGTTGTCCCCTGCCGGCCCGACGATGACCGGCGGGCTCACGCGAAGGTCGCTGATGAGCGCCGTGACCGCGATGTCGAGCACGTCGTCGCCAAACCGCCGGCCATTCGGCCATCCACCTGGAACGGTGCCGCCGCCGAACCCGGGCTGCACCGAGCTGGTCAGCGTGTCGTTGCCGAAGATGCTGAGGCGTGAGAAGCCCGCATCGTCCGGGTTCGTGGGATGGCTGGGTCCTCCGCCGGCGAGCCGCGCCGGACCGGTCGAGAGGTCCACCTTGATCAGATCAGGGATGAAAATCCCGGCGATGTCGGTACGGTTCGTGGTCGGCGCCACGTTCGATCCGAACACGAGCGCGTTGATGAGCGCCGCCAGTTCCGGCGTGACGGCATATTTCCGGAACAGCGTGGCGTCTACCTCGGGCGTCGAGCGGCTGTAGAGGTCCTTGTCTTTGATTGCGACCAGGCCCTCGTTGAAGAGCGGATTCCCCTGGCGGGCGACCTGCACGAAGTCGCCGATGCCCGCGTCATCGGTGGGAGTCAGGATCCTGACTCGGCGCCGGCTCGTGGTGGCATAGACACCGACCACCTGTTGATCGCCGCCGAGCTCCTCCACCGGGATGCTGAGAGCCATCGTGTGCACGTTGAACCCGCCCTGCGAGTCAACCGCCTGGCCGGGCCCGCGAAGCTTCAACAGATCGAATACCGCCTGAACATCTGCGTAGAACCCGTCGTCGCGCTGACCGGCAAACGCCAGATAGTCGTCCTCGAGCTCGGCGATCGACTGCGCCGTGTACAAATCGAGATCGCCATCGTTGGCGACGCCGTCTTTGGCCGGAAGTTCCCCGTTGTCATTGCGGTTGTACTTCGGTGTCGCGTTGCCCTGGTTGTTCGGCGGCACGATCCCTCGTCCGAGACGGGTCGTGGTTCCAGTGCGCCAATCGACTTTATCGACCGTGTAGCGCTGGATGAGATTCTGCGCGCCGTCGCCGACGTTCGCGATCACGCCGAGGTACGACTGCAGAATCGTGTTGCGGTTCCGATAGGTTGTGTCGAACTTGAACCGGTAGGAGACCGTCGTTCGACCTTTCGCCACATCGGACCCGGTCGCGACACGAATTTCGTACAGGACGTCGTCGTCGAAGTTGTACTTGTTCGGGCCGATTCCAGGCTCCTCGTGCGGGTAGACCGCGAGCGCGGTGGTGAGATACTTCCGGCCGAACCTCTGAGAGACGAACGCATAGACGTCCGTCGTGTTCGCCGCATCGTCGAGCGTGATGAGCGGCGCGTCCATGTGACTGGACGCCTGCGCCGGCGCCGGCCACATCAGGAGTCCGGCCGCAGCCGTCAGCTGCAGCACGCCTAACAGTTTCTTCATTTCGGTAACCTCATGACTGGGGTGGGACAACGACGTTCCCCCGGAGCACCCCCAGCTCAGAGGGAAGCAGCGTGAATCGGAGCGTTTGCGCCTTGCGCGCCCAGCGGGCCGCGTCCGCCGGCCGCCCGTCTGCCGCCGCGATCACAGATGCGTGGAGGAACAGGCGGCCGTCCTCGGTGCCCTCGGCCAGCGCCCGCTCCATGTGCGCCGAGGCTTCGCGGACCTCCCCGACGTTGACGAGCGACCATGCGAGCGCATCGAGCGTGAAGATGTCGCTGCGGACCTCCATCTCGCGCCTGGCCAGGTCCACGGCGAGAGCTCCGCCCTCGCGACGCGTGGAGAGGTAGAGTGCGAGCGTGCGCGGGTCGCCGGCGGCGCCATCCCGAACCAGTCGCTGTTCGATGGCGGCCGCCTCGTCGGTGCGCTTCACCAGACGAAGGGCGTCGGCGAGGGTCCACTGGTATTCAGGCAGCGGATTCAGGCTCGCCGCACGTTCGAGGACCTCGACCGCAGCGGAGTGTTTTTTTCGAGCGAGCAGGATTCGGCCTCGAACCATCAGCGCGGGCGCGTACTCGGAAACGGACTGCAACGACGCGCCGGCCATTCGATCCGCCTCGTCGAGCCGGCCGCGTTGCAACTCGTAGGCCGCGAGCCGCGCGTAGGCCCACGCGACAGATTCAGGATCGCGCGGGCTCGCAGCCTTCACCGCGGACTGGATCATCCTGATCGCTCCGTCGAGATCGCCCCTGAGCCATCGAAGATGGGCGGCGCGCGTGTACGACTGGTAGAAGGGTTTGAGGTCGATCATCTTCTGATACGCCTCGGCCGCTTCCGCGAGACGGCCCTGCTCCATCAGGGCGTCGCCAAGCAGCCCGTGATCGAGCACGAACTCACGCGACGCGACCAGCCGGCGGGCGATCCCCTCCGCTTCGGTGAAGCGATGCAGCTGATGCAGCACGTGTCCGCGGAGGAGCAGGGCGGACGGCTCCCCTGGTTGAAACGACTCGAGGCACGCGGCCGCTTGCTCGGCAACCTTGTAGTAACCGGGGTCGTTGGTCAGGCGTGCCCGCGAAATGAAGCGATACCCCAGGTGTTCCGCGGCGCGCGCCGGCGCGCGCCGTTCGCGAAGGTCCTCCTGCAGCGCCGAGATTTCAGCGTTGCTGCCGGCATCGGCGGTCACGGCGACGGTGCACGCCTGAGCGAGGGTGGACGGTTCTGGTTGCGGAATGGAACGGTTGCACGCCGCCGCAATGGGCAAAGCGAGGGCAAGTGCAGCCAGCGGCCGGTTGGCTTTCATGCGCACCTCATTTTGTTCTGAGCCACGTTTGCAACTACGGACGCGCGGGGCAGACGGATGTAAGGCGCGGTCTCGAGGGACTACAAGCGGGTCTTCGCAGGAGTTCTCGCTGATGAGCCTCGACGCGGGAGAGTTCGATTGGGGGCGGATGTTTAGCGGGTCAGACGCGCCGAAGCCGCATCGCCCCCGCGGCGCAAGGACGGGCGAGCCTCGGGGGGAAGAACACGAAACGCGGATGTGCGCGGATCTCCAGCGGTCGTGCACGCCGGCTGCAAGCTGCTGCAAGCCGGCGTGTCGTGAACGGGAACCCGGAACACGCACAAACCGGCCTGCAGCTCTCCGCCGGCTTGTGCGTGTTCCGGGTTCCCGTTCACACCCGCGCACAGCGCGGGCACGACCGCTCGCCAACCGCAGATTGGCGCGCTCGCCCGCGTCGCACGATCCGCGGGAGATCCGCGTAGATCCGCGATTCGTGCCTGCTCGTACGCCACGAGCCTGCCGCTACCGCGCCGGCTGCGCCTCATAGACGACCCTGCCGTCGACGATCGTCATGTACGACTTGATGTTCATGATCTGATCCTCGGGCACCGTCAGGAAGTCCGCGGTGAGAATGGCCAGATCGGCCAGCTTGCCCACTTCGATCGAGCCCTTCTTCTTTTCCTCGAACCCGATGTACGCCGCGTTGATCGTCGTCATGCGAAGCGCATCCAGCCGGGAGATTCGCTCGGCGGGCCCGATCACCTGGCCGCCCTGCGTCTTGCGGGTGATGGTCGCCTGCATGGCCAGCGGCGGATGGTACGGGTTGAGCGCGCCCACCGGATCGAAGCCCTGCATGTGGTCGGCATTCAGCGCGACGGTCACGCCGTTGTCCTTCCACGTCTTCACGCCAATGAAGGTGTTCATGTACTTGGGGCCGAGCGCCTTCAGCAGCGCGTCGCCGTCCTTGTAGAACCACATCGGCTGCGTGTCGACCACCACGCCGAGGCTCGCCGCGCGTTTGGCCGCATCGGCCGATGCGAAGTAGGCGTGAATGAGGTTGTACCGCTTGTCGAGCATCGACTTCTCTTTGTTCGCCGCCTCGATGGCATCGAGGACGATGTCCACGCCGCGATCGCCCGTCACGTGCGACGACAGCTGCCAGCCCAGCCGGTTGCCTACGCGCACGTAGTTCCTGACGCCATCGGCGGTCAGGCCTTGCCCGCGGCCGAACTCGCCGCTGTACGTGGGATCGGTGATGCCGTACAGCTCGTGCGACGTCGCCGGGTACGGCTCGCGCATGACCGCCGTGCCGTAGAGCGCCCCGCCGTCGATGCCGATCTTCAGCGGTCCGACGCGGACCCAGTCGTCGCCCTGGTCGTACTTCACGGAAAGGCCGCTGATGATGCGCTCGATGGCGGCCTCCGAGTTGTCGCCCGTGCCGATTCGGATCGTGACGCGGGCGCGGAGGGGCAGCCGCCCCTGCGCCTTCAGCTGCAGATAGTCCCGGAAGCCGTCGGCGTTACTGCTGCGTTCCGTGATGCTGGTGATGCCGACTTCGTTGTACTTCTTCATCAAAGCGGCGAGGCTGTCCAGATACTGCGCTTCGGTAACCTCGCGCTGTGGAATGTCCAGCAGCGACTGGCAGTTCTCCATCTTGCCCGTGAACTCGCCAGCCGGCGTGAAGTGGAGCGTGCAGCCCTTGGGCGCGACGGTCGCCTTGCTGATCTTCGCGGCCCTGATCGCGGCGTCGTTCAGGATCTGGATGTTGCGGTTCGCATACTGCCAGGTGTACACGGCGGGGTTGTTCGGCGCTGCTTCGTCCAGATCGGCCTTGTTCGGCAGACGGCCTTCCCTGATGCGCGTGACGTCCACGCGAGGCAGCCGCACCCAGCCGCCAGGGCTCGCTTCCCTGGCTTGTTCGCGGACCCAGTCCTTGATCTCCTGAATCGAATGCAGCTGGACGAACACCTGCGACACTTCGCCGCGTGCCGCGCCCGTGGCGTGCACGTGCGACTCGATGAAGCCGGGGATCACGGTCCGCCCGCCGGCATCGATCACGCGTGTCTGCGGCCCAGCCATCTTGCGGATGTCGGCGGTAGTGCCGACGGCGGCGAAGGTGTTCCCGCGTATCGCGACCGCTTCGGCCTGCGTGTTCTTTGCGTCGACGGTCAGCACTTTCGCGTTGACCACGACCACGTCCACTGGCGCCTGCTGACCGGTCGGCGCCGGCGCGGCGCTGAGCAGGCCAATGACGGCACAGCTCGTCCAAAGTCGGTTGTTCATTGGCATCGCTCGTCGTCAGGTTCGTGATGCACCGCGGGCGCGGGTCCTCAGCAGCCGGCTCGGAACGACGGCACTGGCCCGCCGGATGGGAGTGGAGGATATGGCGGGACAGAGATTGGGCGCAAGGGGGCGGGGGGCCTGAGGGCTCAGCCGTATCGATGTCGATCCACGGCGAGTCAGGGTCTCGACTGACGCGACAGCCTGCCTACGCCCTCAAGGAAGGGAGCGACAGGACTCGACCACTTGCGTGCACTTGACGAGATACGCTGAGCACTTCCGCTCGGCTTCCTCTCTCGCTTGATCAGAAGTAAAGAATCTGTTTCCACCGCAGGAGTCAATGTGCTGCCCGTTCTTGTCAAAAATCTCCGTCGCAGCATCGACGACGAACCCAGTTGGATATGCCGAGTAGAAATCGCCACACTTGTTGACAGAGACGTCAACCTTTTGCTGTTGACAGATCTTCTTCACTATCTGGTCCTGCGTGTCCTGCGCCGTTGAGGTGGGCGCAACCGGACTCGCTGTTTCGGATTCGATCCGTGCACTGGGAAGGGGAGTGCCAGTTGCGGAGCACGCTATCACCGCGGAAAGAGTCACGAGCATCAGGCACGCCAGCCTGGGGCTGCGTCGCGTCGCCGTCCCCGGAGCGCCAAAGCGTTCTTCCTCGCCACGAGACCGGCAAATCTTGGGACGCATGTTCCCTCCTATCATGCCCTCTCAATTGTACGCGGAGGGGACCAGGGTCCCCTCCGCGTTGAGTCCGGGTTCGGCTACTTCACCTGGCCCGTGCTCACGATCTCCGAGGGAACGGCAGCGGTGATGTTGGTCCAACCGGTCCCTCCGGCTGCTCCACTCCACACCCACGTGCCACCTCCGAAGGCCCAGAGCAGGTCGGCCCCCAGGACTTCGATGTGAGTAGCGTCGGCACCCGTGATCTGTGTCCACGCCCGCCCCATCCCAAATCCACGTGCCGAGCGCGGTGTTTTCCCAAACGAGATTGGGGCCCCACGCCAGCATTTGTTGGGGGTTGTTGGGCGTGATCTGCGACCATCCCGACGTGGTGAAGTTATAGAGCCACGTGCCTGGGCCCGTTGCGCCTTCCCACGCGAGTTGTCCTCGATAACACTCAGTGGTTTCAGGGCCCACACCAGTCAGGAGGTGCCACCCAGTCGCGGCATCCCAGAACCAGGTATCCGCGCCCGCGGCCGGAGCCCGCCACCAGACGAGCCTCGATCCGCAAGGCAAGATGCCCGTGGGGTTGGCAGCCGTGATCTGCGACCACCCTCCTGTTCCAGGTCCACCGCCCGTGTTGAAGTCGTACAGCCACGTTCCGGAGGCCCCTTCCCAGGCCGCGTCGCCGCCAAAACAGTCCAGACTGTCAGGATTCGCACTCGTTAGCTGATCCCATCCCGTGGCAGTGTTCCATCGCCAGGTGCCGTAGGCGCCGCTTGCCCACAGAAGGTTGTTGCCACAAGCCTTCAACTGGCTCGGAATAGCAGGGCTCAACTGGGTCCAGCCTTGGGTCGTCCCGTTCCACAGCCACGTCCCGCTGGGGTAGGCCCCCACGAAATTGCCGTTCCAGGGCTCGAGGTTCGAAGGATCCGCGGTTGTGGGTTGGGACCATCCATCCGTGGGGTTCCAGGTCCAGGTACCAAAGCCGCCGTAATCGAAGACGCCATTCGCCAGGAGTTTCCAGCCGATATCCTCCAGTGCGCCGCTTGTGAGGTACGCATAAGGGCCGGGAGGTGCCGTGATGGCGGGTTCCATGAGCTCGTTCGGGGTCAGGACGGTATCGAAGTGCGAGATCGAGGAGCCTCCTTGTACCGGGTTGGGGGCAAAGACTCGAGGGTAATTCCCGTTGAGGCCGGCGCTCAGGAACCCTCTGCCCGCCTCGGTGGCTCGTGGGCCCCAGAAGATCACCTGGCCCGTGTTGACCGCTGAGGCCAGTCGCTGGGCATTGGTCATGCCGGGCCACCCACCTGTGTTCCAGTCCCAAAGCCAGCGCTCGTAGGCGTCGTCAAAACCGAGCAAACTTCGCGCCGGTGCCCAGGCTTACGAGGGAGAGGAAGCCAATCCCGTGGCCGATCTCGTGGAGCACCACGGTATAGAAGTCGAGGGTCCCAGCCGGAGCAGGGGCGCCGATGCCATACCACCAGCTGGTGGCACCCAAGCAGGTCGGGTTGTCGACATCGCTGTTGAAGGTGGCGCCGATGTCGCTGTCTGCTGGATCCAGGTCGGCGCCAGCCCGGGAATTGGCAGTGGCTTGCACGTACCAGGTGGATGCCACCGGAGCCCCCGCGTAGTCGCGATGCGCCGTGATCGGCCCGGCACTACCCAGCACTGCGGAAGTGGCTGTACAGAACTGAGGATCCATTTGCGCATCGACTCGGATAGTGATCGGTGACTTGAGGATCCCGCCCCAATACGTAGCAGCCGCTCGAAATGCGTTCAGTCGCTGCGCTCCCCTGGTAGTTCCAGGGTTGCCGAACACCGGCGCGACTGCCGTGGGGTCGTTGAAGCCCTCTCCAGCGGCATCGCCGTTCACGATGGCCACGGTGACTTCAGCCGTCGTGGGAAGCTCAAATCCTACGTGCGGGTTCTCGGCGGCGCCGGGGCCCTGGGCAGCCTGAAACCGGAGGGGCTGCTGCGTGCCTTTGGGCGTCGACGCGATCGCACCCTTGGCCCCGGCCTGACCGTGGCGCTCCTCGAGGGTGACCTTCCCGTCGGCCCCAATCGCCGCCGTGACAACCGGAAAGAGCGAAGCCGGGACGTCTGCCATCATGCCGCCGCCTCCTACGAGAGAGGGGCGCTCCACTACTTCGGCCTGTCCGACCGACACATTGGCTCGATTCTGTTGATCCAGCTCCTGCAACTGAGCGTCGGTCGGCTGCGTGATCTCACCGGTCGCCGGATCGACGAACACCTGAAAGCCACCTTTCGTGACGGGCTCATTCGCCACCTGACCCTTGTCACTGCTGTGGCCGGCCTTCTTTGCCGGCTGCTGCGTGTCCGGCTTAGCAGGCGGGCTCGCTTTCTTCGCGGGCTGACTGGACGCGGGGTCGCCGGGTCCGAGAGGTTGGCTGGCCGGCGTCTGGTCGGCAGTCCCACCGGGCCCCAGGCGTTCGTTGGCCGCCGCCTTTTCAGCAGTCCCGCCGGGCCCGAGTCGTTCGATCGCCGGGTCCGTTACTTTGGCAGGCCCGTCCGGTGAGGAGGGCGCGTTCTGGCCGACCACTTTGCCGGCCGGACCGACCTTTCCGGAAAACCGCACCGGGGTCGGCTGGCCGGCCGCGACGCCGGGCGCCGGCCCCGTCGCGTCGGGTTTGAGCATGACGCCGTCTGGATACGCCGTGCGGGCAGGAGCTGCAGCCGGGCTCATGGGCTTCCCTGTCACCGGATCGACGGGGGCTTTCTCGCTCGGTGGTGCACCGCCACTGGCGGTGGGTTGCGTAGGCGGTTGCTGCGTGGTCTGCCCGGCGGATTGCGCCGTCAGGCCTCCACCCAGCGCGATTAAGAGAGCGAAAACAGTGGCGCGACCGACGTCGCTACGATCGATGGACATAAAGTTCCTCCTCACTCCCAAAAACTGGACGTAAGCAAGACTGCACGAAACGACTTCCTCCTCTCAAAACTGGACGTAAGTTGTTGTCAAGATTGCTGAGGCCTAATCCGGGCTTCAGCCTGTGAAGCGCAAGTGGCCAATGGCTTGGTGTAACGACGTCGCCAAGCGTTTCAATGCCAGGCCCTGCGCTGCGCGCGGAGTCTGAAATCAGATCGCGTCGTGCGATGGTCTGACGGACTTGCCACCTGTCCACTTGTCATGACTTCGGTGGAGAATCGGACAACCTTCGCCCCCCGTCTGTGGTCTTCGGTGGCATATCGCCGCCGGAACTGTTTGCGTATGACGCCGACAGCGGGTGTTGGGTCGCACGCCAGCCGCTGCGCATTGACGGCGCGGCAAGATGCTTTCAGGCCGCGATCTTGACGCCTGCTTTTGTGTGGTTGCGCTGTTGGGCTTATAACGGTCGAGCCGGCTGAGGCTGAGGTTCGCGCGTCCATGCTCCCTGTTGAAAGCGAGCACCGCTACCGCATGCTCGCGAAAAATCGCGAGCTCTTGATTCCCCATACGCTCCACTACCGGCTTGGGGCTGCAAGCACTTGGATCGGCATCACACTCGCAAGCACGGGGAAATGATCCGACACGCCCTTGACCATGTAGACGTCCGAGTCGAGGAGCGCGAGATTCTTCACGAAGATCCAGTCGATCGGATGCGAGCGGCCGATTGAGGTGAGGCGCGGCGTTCCGCCGTGCGAGTCGACAAACTCTGCGGCCCCGATCGCACGAAACATCGACGATTGCGCCACGGGCGGATTGTTGAAATCGCCCGCAAGCACGACACGTTCATCGGGCCGCGCCTCGCGCTGCTGATCGCGAACCATCTCGTCCAGCTGCTTGCGGCGCAATGTGTCGTTGCCACCGCTTTCGAGGTGCGCGGTGTACACCAGCATCCCGCCGGTGCGCGCTCTGAGCGCCATCCGGCCGCCTCGCCGAGGCTGTACGGGATTCAGGCGCCAGCGGAAGCGGGCCTGGTCGGCAAAGACCAGGACGCCGGCGTCCGTGATCGGATATCGACTCAGAATCGCCTGGCCGTGCAGGGCCGCGCGGCCCTTCGTAGCTTCGCCAATTTCTTGAAACTCGCCCGCGGCGACCCAGTTCATCCCGAGTGCGGAGGCCAGGTCGGCGGCGACGTCGCGCCCGCCGCTCCGGGCACAGAAGCGATCCACCTCCTGCAGCAACAGCACGTCCGCATCGAGCTTCTGCAGCGTTTCGAGCACGCCTCCGAAGCGCACGCCTCGCTCGATATTCCACGAGACCACATTGAGCCGCTCGGGGATGATGGCGGGCGCCGCAACCGCCTGGTTTCCGACAATCTTGTGAATGTCGTCAGCCTCGAGACGCGGCTCGGTGAAGAAGCCCGCCAGGCGCCCGAGCGAGAATAGTGCGAGAGTCGCAATTAGTACAGTGTTGCCCATGGATTCGGTGCACGCGCCATTGGTGGTCGGGGTGGTGGACGCCAAGTATGGGGGCTGAAGGATGATTTCGCAAGCGATCAATCCTGATTGTTGCGAAGAGAGGGAGGTTTAGGAGGAGACTCGCGCAATCATCGTGCACTTGCGTGAAGAGAATCGCGTCCTGAAGGCGCAACTTACTACCACGCTGTTTGTGATCGAGCTGCACTCGCGACGCGCCTCTATGGTTGTCTCGCAGTTTGAAGGTTGTCTCGCAGTCTGAACTCAGCTAGCTCAGCTATATTCGGCCCCACGCTCCAGTGGGGCTCCGTCCTGATTCGACGACGCTCTTCCCGCGACGAAGCCCGCGACACCCAGAGGACTCTTGTCCTGCGGGTGCGCGGGCTTCGCGTCGAGCGTGGTGATGCCGCTTTCAGACGGCGGGCAGTGGCCGACTCACTTGATGGGATTCAACTGCTTCTCGGTGAGCTGTTTCTTCCAGGATTGCGGGAGCTTCTGCACCCAGCCGTTGTAGACCAGCGGTATCGCCAGGACTCCCTGGCCGCCCATCCCGGCGTTGGCCGTCACGTCGTCGTCGGTCTTCGCGTCCGAATCCTCGCCGACGGTGAGAAGGATGCGGCCCACGATGCTGGCGTCGGCAACATTGCCGTCGTCGTTTGGATCGGGATCGAGGACGATCAAGTCGTTCGAGAACTTGCTCGCGACGTACGCGTAGTAGCCGCCACCCTTCTTCGCGCCGAAGTTCACGCCGTGGCATCCGGCACTGCAGGGCAGAACCTTGACCAGTTCGTCGGTCGCCGTATCGATGATGGTGATCGTCCCGGTCAGCGTGGCGGCGGTGATGACGAACTTTCCGTTGGGGCTCACCGGTGTCTGAATCGGCAGACCTCCGGAGGTCGAGAATCCCGCGCCGCTGACGGGATCGTAGTTGGCGAGCGACGCGCCGCCGAGGAGCAGGTTGATGGTCTTGGTGGGTACCAGCGCGTTTCCGCTCCTGCACGCCGGCGATCCGATGGAAATGCAGGTGATGGTGCTGTCCACGTAGTTGGAGACGTAGTACTTGCTCGCATCGGGCATCATGCTGCTCGCGATCGGCAGGAAACCGGTCGGCGTCTTGTCGGCGATGGCGCCGGACGGAATGTCGACGCGGGTCGAGTCGTTGCTGTTCGAATTGGGTGTGACCATGATGTGGCCATCGTGGCTCATCCAATGAGCGTGCGGCTGCGACTGCGGTTCTCCGGGATGCTGGGTGGCAATGTGGCGATCGATCTGTGTCGCACCAGGACTGAGCTCGACGATCTCGCCTCCACCGTTGATGCTGACGTGCACCTGATCGGTGTCGACACGGGTCATCACGTGGCCAGGCGATTCACCGACGTCGATGTTCCTGACCAGTTTGCCGGTGATGCGGTCGAACACCGTGAGCTTCGTGTCGAACCACTGGGTCTGGTAGATCAGCTTCTGATCGACATCGGTCCACATGTTGTGGGGATTGTTCATGTTGATTTCGGGGAGCGCGACTTTCCTGGTGACCTTCCAGGAACTGACGTTCACGGCGGTCGCGGTGCCGGGCTTGGTCTTGCCGGCCGTGTTCTCGTATTCGGTGTCGATCCAGACCTCACCGATACCTTTCTGCGCCGGCTTGAAGGGCGCCGCCAGCGGGAGGTGGTTTCCGTAGCGCGCTTCCAGCGTGTCCTTCAGGTCCACGACCGCCCCGCCGGAAATCCGGACGGGGACGCCGGCTGGATAGTTGATCGTCCACGTCATCGACGGATTGGTGGCGGGATTGTGATCCTGATAGTTCAGCGGGTTGGTGATCAGCCAGAACGCCCGCAGCAGCCGTGTCGCCAGGTCGCTGCTGGTGGGCACGGTAATGCCGTTGACCAGGGAGACGTTCTCGCCCAGATCCAATCCCTCGGTCGCGGGATCGTCAACGATCGTTGCCGCGAGCATGAATGGATGGACCTTGCAGACGAAGACGTAGAGACCGGGATCGGTCAGGGTGACGCTCCTGCTGTCCGCCCGGAAGGCGGCCGGCTGATCGAACGGCATCTGCTGCGCGCCGGCCGGGTAGACCAGGCTTGAAAACGTATGCACGGTGCCACTCTCTTTGCCCACCGTGATCTGGACGTCGGTGCCAGGGTTGACCACGGCGAGCGATTGCGTCCCGGCCTGGACACAACCGGCGCCGACGCATTGGAACCACGGTCCCACGTCGTCGGTCGCGATGAAGTTGACCACGCTGGCGGCATGGACGAGGCCGGCCGGCCAGGCGCGCCACGCGCCGGCCCCGGCGAGAACGACGAGCACGGCCAGAACAAGGAGGCGCACATGCGCCGAGGAAGTCATCGAGCGTTTCATCTGGAACTCCTTTAGGGGCCGTCAAGAGCGGCCGTACTCCCACGGGCGCAAAAGGGCAGTGAGATCGATCACGGCGTCAGTGGGACGCGGGGCGGGCCGGGCGGGTGGGTGGTGGAAACGCGGCGCGTCGAAGGGATCAGGGTTCCTGTGCGCCCTCTTTCATGGCCGCGCAGACGTCGGCGAGGGCCAGCCTCCAGGCATCGCGGGTGGCCGAATCGAAGTCAGGGCCGAGAGCCTGACCGATCGCCCAGATCAAGGCCGTACTGACCGTGTCGTACTGCTCCAGCCGCACGCCGTACCCGACATGCTGGTGACCCAGGTCGGCAAGCCGCGGGCGAATGGAGTCGAACTGATCGAGCGATTCGATCACGGTGGCGAGCGTGTCGACGATCTTGCGCGCCTGCACCGCCAGATCGATGTGGAACAGCCGCCGGGCCGACGGGTCCAGCTCGAAGAGCTTGCCGTAGAAGAGCAAGGCCACCGGTCCCGACAGGTCACGCACCGCTTCGAAGCTATGGCGCACGAGTTGGCGCTGGTGAGAGGTCATCGCGGCCCCCGCGTGATGCGAGCGGCCGACGGCGATTGCGCGCGAGCCAGCGCCACTTCCACTTCCTGCATTTCGCGTCGATGCGGTTCGCCGAACCCCGGCTCTGACTGGCTGGCGCGCCAGCCGTCCAGGCTTCTGGCTAGCCACGACAGGGCATCCTTCTGGTCGCTCGCCGCGCGCAACGGGCTCCGCATGAGTACCGCGTATGTCAACCCCATCGCGGCAAGGCCTCGCGGCAGCGCTCGAGTTGGCCCCGAGCCCGGCGGCGGACTCTCTCCCGCGTGCAACGCCGTCCCGGCGAACTCCAGCGCCTCGGCCCGGCGCCCCCGGGCGACCGCATTCAACGCGAGCCGTTGATGGGCGTGGATGAACAGGATATGCAATGAGGCGTGTCCTGATTTCATCCCGGACGAGGCGATGTCTGCGGATCTCAGATAGGCCTCGTGCGCGGTTCCGGTGTCTCCCGCAGCGGTGTACGAATCACCGAGGTGCTGGTTGACCAGCGCCAGGTAGATCTTGAGTGTCACGTTGCCTGGATTGATCTTCGCGGCGTCTTCGAGGACGCGGATGGATTCCTGCTGGACGCCGCGCTTCGCGTCCGGATCGCGATCGTCCATCATCGTTTCGACCCGGCTCAGCACGATGCCGTAATCTGCCGCCGCGCGTTGGTCCGCACGATCGGTCTCATACAAGGTCTTCCCGATCTCGGCAGCCTTGCGGTAGGCCTGCAGCGCGCCCGTTCGATCGCCGAGGTTGTGGAGACCGGGATTGCCGAGCACGTCGGCCTCGTGGCCGTACGCCAACATCAAATCGCGATTCCATGAGACGTTCCGCGGATCGGATGCCACGAGTGTCTCCATCACCGCGGTTCCCTGCCGGAAGTGAGCGAGTGCCTGTTCCAGCTGATTCACTCCGCTCTCAGCCATTCCGACCGCGGCATACGCGTTCGCGAGCGAGTATCTGGCGGCCGCATCGGCGGGCCGTTCCGCGGCCACGCCCTCAGACAGACGGAGAGCTTCGGAGGCGTCCCGCAGTGCCGCCGCAAAATCGTTCATGTTTCGTCGCGCGTCACTGCAGTCGAGGTACAAGGCCGATAACGCGATTCGCACGTCAGTGTGGTTGGACCCCGCGAATGCCCGGCCGAAACCGATGCCTTCCTCCAGCGTCTGCACGGCATCACGAAGCTGTCCCGTAAAGGCGTGAAGCGTGCCGATGCGGCCGTATAACACGAGGCGTTCCGCGACCGCGTCGACATCGCCTGGAGCGCGGCGGATGGCATCATCGAGCAGCGTGATGGCCTGGCGATATCGGGCCAGTGCGCTCGATGAGTCGCCGAGATTGGCGGCGCGGAGGTTCCCCTGAACATCGCCAAGCTTCCGGTACGCCCTGGCGAGCTCTTTCTCCGCGAGGCCGTCGCCCTGGACGGAGTTGACGGATGCATCGAGGTATTGGAGTGCGGTCTGCACGATGACCGCCCGCGCCTTCGTCGATCCCGGGAGATCGCGCACGGCGTCGTGAACATCGAAGACGAGCTTGTCCGCCATCGTCCGGACCTGCTGCTGGCGGGAGCTGGCAATCCGCGCTTCGTGCACGGAGACGGCGAGTCCGGCCGACAGGGCGACGAAGACGGCGGCCGCGGCGGCGACATGGCCGCGATGACGCCGGACGAATTTGGACGCACGGTAGCGCACGGTTTGCGGCCGCGCGTGCACCGGTTCATGGTTCAGATACCGGCGCAGGTCCTCCGCGAGCTGCGCGGCCCCCTCGTACCGCCGTTGCGGATCGATGTCGAGCGCGCGCATCAGGATGTTATCCAGGTCGCCTTTGAGCTGGCGTGCGACCGTCTTGTCTGCGGTGGCGTTGCTCGGCCGTGCAATCTCGGTCCGGTACGCCTGTACGATCGCGACGGGCGTCAGCGCGGCGAAGCGGCGAGGACACGTGCCGGTGAGGAGCTCGTAGAGCACGGCGCCCAGGGAGTAGATGTCCGAAAGCGGCGTCACGGCGTCACCGCGAATCTGCTCCGGGCTGGCGTAGTCGGGCGTCATCGGGGCGCCGACCGTATCGTTGGCCGATCTCGCGTCGGCTCGAAGCAACTTGCAGATGCCGAAGTCGAGCAGCTTGGGGACGCCATCCGGATCGACGAGGATGTTGCCGGGTTTCAGGTCGCGGTGAATGATGAAATTGCGATGAGCGTAATCGACAGCCGAACAGACGTCGACGAACATCCGGAGCCGGTCGTCAACGGACAGTCCGCGATTGGCGGCAAAGACCGTCAGCCACGGACCATCGATGTACTCCATGACGAAATAGGGCAGGCCGTTGTCGGTGGTGCCCCCGTCGAGCAGACGGCTGATGTTCGGATGCTGCAGGCGCGCGAGCGTCTGACGCTCGCGACGGAAGCGCGCGAGGATGAACTCGGTGTCCATGCCCGGTCGTACCAGCTTGACGGCGACCTGGGCGTGATACTCATCGTCGTCCCGCTCGGCGAGGAAGACGGTGCCCATACCGCCACGCCCGAGCTCCCGGATCAACCGGTACGGACCGACGCGAACCGGCTGCGAGCCGGCGACGGTGGTGTCATAGAACGATGCGAGCGCCTTCTCGATCCGATGTTGAAGAAAACCGCCGCCCGCGTTGTGACTCGCCAGCAATGACGCCACCTCGCGTCGCAGTTCCTCGTCAACCCCGCAGGCGTCGTCCAGGAGTGCGGTCCGCTCGCCGACGGGCAACGGCAATGCCTGCTCGAACAGCTCGCCGATCGCCTGCCAGCGTTCGGCGTTCATGGTGATTGCTGGGACAGCTCGCGATGCAGCCACGCCTCGGCCAGCCGCTGTTCACGGCCAATCGTGCCGACGGAGACGTTGAGCGCCCGCGCAGTTTCGTCGACGCTGAAGCCGGCGAAATAGCGCAGCTCGATGATGCGGCACTTGCGTTCGTCGACCGCGGCGAGGCTGGTGAGCGCGTCGTCCAGTGCCAGTACGTCATCGCTCTTGCCGGGCGCGAACGCGAACACTTCGTCGAGCGGCACGGGCGCTACCCCTCCGCCGCGCTTCTGGCTGCGATGTCGCCGCGCATGATCGACGAGAATCTGCCGCATCAGGTGCGCGGCGACGCCATAGAAATGCGCGCGGCATTCCCATTCCGGCGTGTCCTGTGCCACGAGCCGCATGTACGCCTCGTGGACCAGGCCTGTCGGCTGCAGGGTCTCGGCCGCGCGCTCGTCGCGCAGGTAGTGGGCCGCCAGGCGACGCAGCTCGTCGTAGACGATCGGAATCAGCAGATCGAGAGCCGCCCCGTCGCCGTTCTTCGCATCCCGGAGCAGCAACGTGACCTGCGCCTTTGGATCCATGGTGGTTCTCGGTGATTGGAACGAGAAGGCGGGTATTCTCTCGCGAACGCCGCTTCCATTCCAAACTTCAGCCCAGGACTTGGGCGCCAGCTGAGCAGTTACTCGTGCGGGCAGAGTTGTTCCTCGGATCGCGGACCCGGAGGCGAGGGCACTCGTTTCGCCGTGGTCAAACAAGGAGGACGGAGGAGTTTGCTAAACCCGAAAAAGGAGCGACTGGCTGTCAGACTCGCGATTCAATCAGGCAGGGCGAACGCGACAATCGAGCCGCCGGCGGGCCGGCCCGACTTGCCGCCGCCGGCAGAAATCACGACATACTGCTTCGTGCCCACCATGTAGGTGCTCGGCGTGGCAGTGCCGCTGAATGGCAGTGTGGCCTGCCACAGGATCTTCCCGGTGTCCGTGTCGAACGCGCGGAACGTCTCGTCGGCGGTCGCGCCGATGAAGAGCAGCCCGCCCGCGGTGACGATCGGTCCGCCGTAATTTTCCGTGCCGGTTGGTGGAATGCCGCGCTTCGTCAGCTCGGGATACTCCCCGAGTGGAACCTTCCACTTGATCTCGCCGGTGTTCAGATCCACCGCATTCAAGGTGCCCCATGGCGGCTTGATCGCGGGGTAACCTTCGCGGTCGAACCATCGGCGGAACCCGGCAAATGTGTACGGCGGCTCTGGCGGTGACTGGCCGCGGCCGGCGCCCGGTTCGGCCTGTGCCTGTCCCTGTTGCCTGTCCCTGTTGCCTGTCCCCGTCACCTCCGTGCCGAAGAGGAACTCGACGATGGCACGACGCTGCGGCTCGGGGAGCTGCGCGAACGGCGGCATTCTGCCGCCTCCCTGCAGCATCACTTTCATCACATGATCCGGCGTGAGACGGGTGGAGACATCGACCAGAGCCGGCATCCCCCCAGCCGGCTCGCCTCGGCGGTCGAAGCCGTGGCACGAGGCGCAGTGGATCATGTAGTGCCGCTCACCGCGGGAGGTCGCGACGCCGTCCGGCCCGCGCGTCGGGATCATCTGGTACGACCACGGCATCTCGTTCACGTTGGCGTACAGAATCCCCTCCGGGTCGGCCGCTGATCCTCCCCATTCGAAACCGCCGTCAGGCCCGGGAAAGAGAATCGTTTCGCGCGTCGTCGGCGGCGGGAATGCGCCATACGCGCCACCCCGCCGGAGGCGCTCCATCGTCATGGCGCGGGCGTCAGCCGAGATGTCCGAGACGTCCGCTTCGGAATAAAGCTGCCGCATCAGCGGCGCAGGTTTTTCCGGAAACGGCTGCGTCGGCCACGTTGTCATCTGAGGAATCTGTGACGGGTGCGCGGGCCGTTCGTGAACGGGCCAGAGCGGCTGGCCGGTGACGCGATCGAACACGAAGAGCAGGCCCTGCTTGGTTCCCTGCGCGAGCGCGTCGATCCGCCGTCCGTTGTGCGTCACCGTGAGCAGCGTCGGCGGGCTCGAGATGTCGAGGTCCCAGAGGTCGTGGTGCACCGTCTGGAAGTGCCAGAGCCGCCGCCCGGTGTTCGCATCGAGCGCGATGATGCAGTTGGCGAAGAGGTTCATGCCGAACCGATCCCCGCCCCAGAAGTCCGGGCCCGCGGTTTCCGTGGAGGCGTAGAGGATCCCGCGTTCCTCGTCGAGCGAATGTCCCGACCAGTCGGACGCGCCGCCGGCGGTCTTCCACGCATCGGGCGGCCACGTTTCGTAGCCGTACTCGCCCGGCCGGGGAATGGTGTGAAAGACCCAGCGAAGTTGGCCGGTGCGGACGTCGAATGCTCGGAGCGCGCCGGGCGTCTGTTCGCTGACCAGTCCGCCCATGATCAGCAGATCCTTGTAGATCCGCCCCGGCGTGTTGAGCCGCGTCACCGGCGTGCCTTCGAGGCCCATGCCCTGCCCGAGATGAATAGACCCGTTGTCACCGAAGCTGCGCACCACGCTCCCGGTGCGAGCATCCAGCGCGTAGAGCCACGATGCGGCGGAGGTGAAGATGCGGCGGTCGTTGCCGCTCGCCCAGTAGACGAGACCACGCTGGCGATTCCCGACCTGGTCACTGCGCTCGGATGCCGGATCGAACTTCCAGATCTCCTTGCCGGTTGCCGCATCGAGCGCGATCACCTTGCGTGTGGGAGATGCGGTATAGAGAACGCCGTCGATGACGAGGTTGTTGGTCTGGAACTCTCCTTTGTCTCCCGTGTCGTAGGTCCACGCCACCTGCAGCTGCGCGACGTTGTCCCTGGTGATGTGGTTCAGCCGCGAATAGTGATTGCTCGTGTCGTGCCCGAGATAGACGGGCCAGTCGCGGCCGGCGCCGGCATCACGCGCGTCCGATCCTCGCGGTGACGAACCCGTGGCCGCGGGGGCGGACGAAGGAGCCGGGCGCGGCGCGGCCGACGAAGGGCCGGCGCCCCCTCCTCCGCGCGCGCATGACAATGCGGCGACGATGAAAGGGAGGCCGATGCAGATATGGAGTCGTCTCACGATCAACTGACCGCCACGGCGGCTAGAGACTACCGCAATGCCTTCGAGCGTGAAAGTCTATCGTTCGACCTTCCAGGCAGTCCCCTCGCGGCGTAGCTTCAGGGAGGACTCGATGACGATTCCGTCTCGCCGTAATCCCTGCACGGTGGCGATGTGCGTCCCGTCCGGGCCCTCGGCAAGCGAGATGACCCGGCTGTCGGCCGGCGTCTCGGCGCGAAGCTCGTTGTACCGATTCAACCCGCCCGGCGACCGGTAGGAAGCCGCCGACGATTCAGTCAGCGTGGTGACGAACGCATCGAAGCTTGTGAGGACGGCCTTGACGTGCGCGGCCGCCGCCAGCGCCGGCGGGCTTTTCAGCGCCGCGGCAGTCTCTTCCGCGGTCGGCGGCCGCTTGATCGACGCGGAGAACGTGGCGTCGTACTGCCACGTGACGCCGGCGAACGGTACGAGGACTGTCGGAAAACATGCGGCCCGAGATCAGCGATCGCTCCAGCGCCTTCGGCTCGAACCGGTGCACGCCCGACACGGATGCCATGCCGTTGAAGCTGTCGAGAAAGAGGGAGCCGCTCATCGGCTCCCCTTTCGCATCCAGCACCACTTCGATCCCATGGAGCCGTCCGGTGCGCGCGAGGCGGACGAGCGCGGTGGTATCCGCTTGTGACGGTTCGTCCACCGGTACGTCGGTCAACAGCACGCGAACGTCTTCGGTCCTGGCATCGAAAGATCCGGGCTGCACCGACGCGTATGCGTATCGCAGCTCGAACTGACGGCCGTTGACGGTGACCGCGCCGGTGGCGGTGCCAGGCTGCGCCTGGGCCGTCGCGGTCCAGAGCGTGATCGCGGCTGCTGCCAGGATTACTTTGCGGACGACCAGCTTTCCTTGCCCACCTTCCACGCGTCACCCTCTCTCAGGATCTGGACCTGTCCCGACATCTTGTCCTTGCCGTCCATCCCCTCCACGGTGAGCGTCACACCCGTGTCGGTCTTGGTTTCCTTGAGCACCTTGACGTTCGTCATCGCCGTTGACATCTCCTTGACGAACTCGAACATCTTGGGCCGCTCGGCAGCGGGAGTCTTCTCGATCTCCGCCCTTACTTCCTTCGCCATGAGAGGAAGCATCTCCTCGATCGCCTTCGCCTTCGCGAACGCGGCCCGATACGTCATGTAGAACTCGGATGCCGTCTGCTTCGGAGCCTGCGCCCCGATTGCGGAAACGCCCGCGAACAACACCACTACCAGGGACGCGACTCGCACGAAAAGGCTCTTTACACTCATCTCCACCCTCCACCTTGAAATGGTGAACCTCTGCTCCCGATTACCTGCGCGAACAACGGCACGGACGGCATCGCCATCGGTGCCCGCGTTGGATATTCTGGGCTGTTTGCAGCGGTTCCGGCCGGCCGGGCTAACGACATGATGATGCCTCCGCTGGAAAATCCGCCGCTTGCGTGGCGATGCTAGCACAGCCTTTCCGAGCGCGACCCGGCAGCGTCTGGCCACGAACGGTCCGCGAACGCGCGCGCGCCCGAGTGGCCACTCCCGTCGAGGTTTAATGAGGAGGAATGTCCGGTTTGGAACAGCCATCACGCCGCGGTCTTCGTACCCTATCAATTGAGCACTCACGAGGAGACGCCATGACTACCCCTCCGCCTTCGCCTCCTTCTATTCCAGCGTCAACGACGCCCGACGAGCTGGCGCTCGTCCTGGACGAGACCCGCGCTCGTTTCGTGGCGACGTTCGTGACCGATTGCGACGCCATCGCCGCGCTCCTGGAAGAAGCCCTGGTCCATCCCGACGGTGATTCGCAGACGGAACTGACTGCCCGGGTGCATCGGCTCATTGGACTGCCCGGGACAATCGGGTTTCCCACCATCAGCCGTCGCGCCGTCGACCTCGAGAGCCTGCTTGGCGCCGGCGCTATTGATGCGCCGCTGGCACGGGTGGCACTGGAGAAGATGCGGCGCGCCTTCACGCACGATCTTGCGAACGCTCCAGCCATGTCGGCGCCGCAACGCGCGCCCGCCAACGGGATCAAGATCCTGTTCGCTGAAGATCATGCCGACCAGCGGAGGATTCTCGGAGTCTCGCTCGCGACCGCGGGGTTCCTCCCGATCGCCCTCCGCTCCGGCGATGGCGTCGTCGAAAGGGCGCGTGCCGAGCGACCGGCGGTGATTCTGCTCGATATCGCCATGCCGGGGCTCGACGGCTATTCCGTGTGCCGGCTGCTCAAAACCGATCCTGATCTGAGCGCCATCCCGGTCATCCTGATGACGACGGGCGCGACCGTTCACCACCGGCTCGCCGGGCTCACGCTCGGGGCCGACGATTTCCTGAGCAAGCCCATCGACATGCGCGAGCTGATCCTGCGCATTCGCGTTCGACTCGCGGGCTGACCGCTACGTCACCAGGGCGAGGACATCGGCCGCCAGCGTCCTTGGGTCGAACGGCTTGATCAGGACTCCGGCGGCGCCAAGGTCCTTCATGCGCTGAACATCGGCGGCGGTCCCCCCCGTGAGGAAGATGACCGGGGTCGTCGCGGTCTCGCTCTGCAGCCGCAAGGCGGCGATCGTCTGCGGGCCGTCCATCATCGGCATCATCATGTCGAGGAGAATGACGTCCGGCTTTTCCTCGCGTGCCTTGCGTACGCCGTCGAGGCCGCCGCTGGCCTCAACGACCTCGATGATGCCGCCGGCGCGGAGACTCATCGCCGCGACCAAGCGAATATCGGCGTCATCGTCGATGATCAGCACCTTCACGATGGCGTCTCGTCATCGGGCGCGTGCGTGGCGAGGCGAAACCAGAATGCGCTGCCGCCGCCGTCGTCGCGGTCACGCTGTCGACGCCGATGCTGCCGCCGTGCTGCTCGACAATCGACTTGCAGATCGCCAGTCCGAGCCCGGCACCGCCCTTCTCGCGCGCGTCGGAGGGATCGACCTGGCGAAACCGCTCGAAGATCGCGCGTCGGTGGACAGCAGGCACACCGCGGCCCTGGTCGGTGACGCGGAACTCCGTCCAGTCATCGTCTGCGGTCACGGCAATCGTGACCACGCCACCGGGCGGAGAAAACTTGACGGCATTCGACAGCAGATTGACGAGCACCTGCACGATCCGATCGGCGTCGCCGTGGATGGCCGCCGACACGGTCGGGGCTTCGACCCTCACGCTCTGTGCGCCGAAGGTGGCGAGCGAATCCATCGCCCGTCGCAGAATCGAGGCAATCGGGACGCTGGTGATGTGCAGATCGATCTTGCCGGTTTCGAGCCGCTCCAGATCGAGAATGTCTTCAATCAGTGTCATCAAACGGATGGCATTGCGCTCAGCGAGCGCGACCACTTCGAGCACTTGATCCGACAACGGGCCAGCGGCCCCGGACGCGAGGAGGCCGAGGGATCCGCGAATCGAGGTCAACGGGGTGCGCAATTCGTGGCTGACCGTCGACAGAAACCCCTTCTTGAGCTGTTCCACTTCCTCGAGCCGTCTGACCGTCTGCTCGGCGACGGATTTCGCGGTTTCGAGTTCGAGGTTCTTCTCCTGGAGAATCTGCTCGGTGTGCTTGCGCTCGGTGATATCGCGGGCGGCGGCGAACACGCCCTGCAGCGTGCGATCGCGGTCGTAGAACGTCGTCGCGTTGTAGGACACGACGGTCATCTTGCCGTCGCGCGCGCGCGCGGTCAGCTCGTAATTGGTGAGTTTCTTCTGCCGCAGCACCAGCTTGATTCCGGCGGCGGCGCGCTCCGGATCGGTGAAGTAGTTCTTGAACGGTGCGCCGATCAGCTCGTCTCGCGTGCATCCGGTCAGCGCTTCCATCTGCCGGTTGACGTCGGTAATGATGCCGGCGGCGTCCGTCGTCATCAGGGCATCGATGTTGGATTCGATGAGCGAGCGGGTGTAGAAGTGCTGGTCGCGAAGACGCTGATCGAGCTTCTGTTGCTCCGCTTCGACGCGCTTGCGGGCCGTGTTGTCGGTGCCGATCAGGAGGTAGCCGATGATCCCGCCCTGATCGTTGCGCAACGCCGTGACCGATACGATCGCGGGGAAGCGGCTGCCGTCCTTGCGAATGTAGGTGAGCTCGTAGATATCTTCGATGCCGCGCGAGGCCTTGAAGACCAGCGCATCGAAACCGGGCGAAATCGTCGTGCCCAGTTCCACGCTGAGGGTGTCGGAGCGGGCAATCAGCTCCTGAGGGTCGGAGATATCGGCCGGCGTGATCTTGTTGAGAACGTCGGCCGCGGCATAGCCGAGCATCCGCTCGGCGCCGACGTTGAACAGTTGGATGACACCGTTGTCGTCGGTGGCGATGCTCGAGAAGTTGGCACTGTTGAGGATGGCGTTCTGCAGCGCGCCCGTCTTGAGGAGCGCTTCCTGGCGGCGCACCTCTGCGCCCGCGGCAGCGGTTATGGTGTCGAGTGTCCTGGTCCCGTCGGCCATGCGTCAGTCGGCTGAGTATGCTTCCTTGCGGCGCGAATGTCTGTCCTGGTTTGCACAGGGTGACCTGGCTGAACACGGTCATCCCTTGTCGCCTACGAACAACCCTCTTGGGGAGCCGACGTCACGGACCAGGACTCGGCCATGCGTGGGGGCGCGGATGGAGAGCGTTCTCATGGTTGCGATCGCTATCGTTGATCCTGATCCAGCGTTCAAGTCAAGGATCTGGATCAGGATCCTCGATCAAGGGGCATGATCCCAACATGACGAGCCGACTGGCCGCCGGTGTCTTCGCGCTCACCCTGACGACATCGACGCCGGCGGCGGCGCAGGCGCACTTCCCCTCGGACGAGGCCATCCGGGAGATTGCACGACAGGCGGGGACGGTCTCCGGCAAGGTCGGGATCGTCATCGGCGTGCTCGAAGCTGATGGCACGCGCCGCGTCATCACCGTCGGCGATGCGCCCTACGACGGACGGACGCTCTTCGAGATCGGCTCGATCACGAAAGTCTTCACCGGGATTCTGCTGGCCGAGATGGCCGAGCGTGGCGAAGTGCGTCTCGAGCAGCCGGTCGCCGAGCTGTTACCCGGTGATGTCGTGGTGCCGTCCCGCAACGGCCGGCAGATCCGGCTCGTGGATCTGTCCACGCATTCGTCCGGACTGCCGCGCATGCCGGACAACTTCACCCCGGCCGACCCCGGCAATCCCTACGTCGACTACACGGCAGCCAAGCTCTATGACTTTCTGCGCCGGCACGAACTGCGGCGGGACATTGGAGTGGAAGCGGAGTACTCGAATGTCGGCGTCGGGCTGCTCGGCCACGCGCTTGCGCGGCGTGCCGGCACGTCCGTACGAAGCGCTCGTGACCGCTCGGATCCTCGATCCGCTGAAAATGACGTCCACGAAGGTCACGCTGTCCCCTGCGGATGTCGCGAGACTTGCGCCGGGTCACAACGGACGCGGCCAGCAGGTCCAGAACTGGGATCTGGCGGAGGCCTTCGCCGGGGCCGGCTCGCTCCGATCGAACGTGGACGACATGCTGACGTTTCTCGCCGCCAACCTGACGCCCCCCGGGAGCTCGACACTCGGCCGGGCGATCCGCAGCGCGCAGACCGCGCATTTCACGGCAGCCGGCGGGCGACAGGGCGGCCTCGGGTGGGGGCGGTCGTTGCTGAAGCAGGAGCGCAACGTTCTGACCCATACCGGCGGCACCGGCGGCTATCTCACGTTCGTCGGGCTCGACCCGGAACGGCGTCTTGGCGTGGTCGTCCTCTGCAACCAAATGCGCGTCCTGGCCGGCGACCAGACGCCTCACGTCACTCGCATCGGTCTGCACTTGCTGGACGCGCGAATTCCTGTCTCGTTCGCCTCGATCGAGTGGCCGTTCAGGGTGTTGCCCGTCATCCTGGCGCTGCTCCTCGTAGCCGGCGTGTTCGTCGGGTGGCGCCGTACCGGCGCATCCATCCGCCGATCCACTCTCGCGGCGACCGGCATGACGCTCGGGCTGAGTGCCTGGATGGCAGCGACCTACCTTGCGGCGGGCTTCCGGATGCTCCATTTCCCGCCGGGACCGCCGACGATGGTGGTGCTGCTCGTGCTGCTGCTGGTGCTCTCCGTCGGGCTTGGCGTGTCGCCGGTCGGCCGGCGCCTGGCGGCCGGGCTGCCCCTCGCGCTCCTGGTAGCGGTGCAGGGGTTCCGGCTGCCGCTCGAGCTGCTGATGCACCGGGCGTATGAGTACGGACTGATGCCCCGGCAGATGAGTTACAGCGGCCTGAACTTCGACATCGTCACCGGCATCACGGCGCTCATCGTGGGCGCCCTGCTGGCGACGGGCCGCGCCGGCGTCCGCACGGCGCGCGCGTGGAACGTGATGGGGACGCTGCTCCTCGTCAACATCATCTCGATCGCATTGCTGTCAGCGCCGACGCCATGGCGCGTCTTTCGGGACGGCCCCGCCAACGTCTGGATCACCACCGTGCCGTACGTCTGGCTGCCCACGGTGATGGTGGCGTTCGCGATCCTGGGCCACATCGTGATCTACCGGCGTCTTCGTGCCGGCCGCACTGACGGAATCGCGCCCCACAGCACGCTACCAGCCTCATATTCCTGAAGAGCGCGTTCACCGGTGCGATCACGAGACCAGACGCTCGAGCAGCGGCTTCAGCGTGAGCAGGTTCTCCTTCAGCTTCAAGGAATCCGATCCAGATCGGGATCGGGATCCAGGATCAAGGGCCAGGGATAGATTCCAGTATGATGCCGGCATGGCGCGGATCGTCCGCGCCTGAGCGGGAGGTGACATGTCGGCGTCGTCTGGTGGTGTGCCAACCCGTCCATTCGGACGCGCGGCTATTCCGGTGTCAGTGCTCGCGCTCGGCGGCTGGCACCTCGGCCTGCCGAAAACAGAGCGCGCGGCAACGCGGCTGGTCCATGCCGCGATCGACGGCGGCATCACGTTCATGGACAACGCGTGGGACTACAACGAAGGCGTGAGCGAAACGCGCATGGGCAAGGCGCTCGTCGGCCGCCGCGACAAGGTCTTTCTCATGACCAAGTGCTGCGTGCACGGCCGCGACGCGCGCACCGCCATGAAGCAGCTCGAAGAATCGTTACGGCGGCTGAAGACCGACTATCTCGATCTCTGGCAGCTTCACGAAGTGATCTTCGACGACGAGCCGGCGAAGTACTTCGCCAGGGGCGGGGCGGTCGAGGCGCTCGACAAGGCGCGGCAGCAGGGCAAGGTGCGCTTCGTCGGGTTCACCGGCCACAAGAATCCGGACCTGCACCTCGAGATGCTGGCGCACGACTATCCCTGGGATTCCTGCCAGCTGCCGCTCAACTGCTTCGATGCCTCGTTCCGCAGCTTCGAGCAGCGCGTGCTGCCGGAATTGAATCGCCGCGGCATTGCGCCGATCGGGATGAAGAGCCTCGGCGGTGATGGCCGCGCGGTGAAGGCGAAGGTCGTGACGGCGCAGGAAGCGTTGCGCTACGCGCTCAGCCTGCCGATTGCGACGCTGGTCAGCGGCATCGACACGATGCGCGTGCTCCAGCAGAACCTGGGTGTCGCGCGCGGCTTCCGCCCGATGAGCGCGCGCCAGCGCGAGACGCTGCTGCGGCGCATCGCCGCCAAGTCACGCGACGGCCGCTTCGAGCTCTACAAGATCTCGGCCGCGTTCGACGGCAACGAGTCGCGCCGCCAGCATGGCCTGCCGCTGATGGAAGAGCTCAGCGCCTGAGAATGGTTCGCTACCGGCAAGCGCGATGTGCTTCCGTCGTTCACCCCTATTTCCGTCTCGCCGCCGTCCGCGCCACCGCCGCCTGGAAATAGTCGTGGATGCCGGGCCACGCCGGCTCGTCGGGAATGCTCGAGAGGATGACGCGCCGCACTTCGTAGATGTCGATCTTGCCTTCCTTCTGATAGAGCACCTTGCCGTCCGGGCCAATCACCACGGTGAAGGGCTGTGACGCGTTCCATTTCAGCCCGAAGGCGGCCTGGAGCCCCGCCGCATCGCCTGACGCCGCGTGCCTGTTGGTCGTCGTCGCGTACTGGCCCTTGAGGTACTCGAGAATGGCGGCGCTCTTTGCCGCTGGATCCGTGGACACGGTGATCACGTCAACCGGCCGCTTGCTGCCGGCGTACATGCGATACGTGGTCTGAAGATCGGCGAACTGACCCTGGCTGACGCGGCTGTCGAGCTGCCAGAAGCTGACGAGCACCGTCTTCTTGGAGGTGGCGTTCTCACGCAGCGTTTTGAGGCCATCCCCGTCGACCGGCGTCACCGTCACTGGTGTTGCCTGGATCTTCTGCATCTCCTGCTCGACTCCATCCACCGACTTCTCGATCCACTTCGTGGAGCAGCCGAGGGCGCGCGTTTCGGCAACCGTGACCGGACGCCCGGCCAGCACCGCCTCGATCGCATCGGCCGCGTAGCGCTGCTTCACCTGCGCCACGGCGCGGCTGTCGTCGATCGCTCCCTGGTAGCGGAGCTTCCGCTCGCGATCGAAGATGAAGATGTGCGGCGTCGCCACCGCGCCGAACGCCTTCGAGACTGCCTGTGTCTCGCCGTCGTAGAGATACGGCCAGGTCAGCTGCATGAACGCCGCGCGGATCTTCATCTCTTCGAACGAGTCGGTCATGTCCGTGAACCCCAGCTCGTTCAGGCGCACGGCCTTCGGGTTGTTCGGGTTGATGGCGGCGACCTGGAGGCCCTGGCTCTTGTACTTGTCGTAAAGATCATGGACCCGCTGCTCGTAGGCGATTGACGCGGGGCAGTGGTTGCTTTCGAACACCACCGCCAGCACCTTTGCCCCGGCGTACTCCTTCGGCGAATGTCGCTTGCCGTCGATACCGAGCAGCGAGAAGTCCGGAAGCGGCGAGCCGATGGGCAGCACCGGATACTCGGCCTGGATGCCACGGCCGCGGCCCTGCGGCGCGCCGCCTTGAGGTGATGGCTGCTGAGCCGATGCCCCCGTCGCCGCCGGCCCCTGCGCCGCGCTCAGCGTGAGTGCCGCGCAGACCGTCAGCACGCCGAAACACCACCGCGCCAGTCTCCGCTGCATCACATCGGCCGTTTTCATCGCGTCCTCCTCTGGATCTCGCGCCACGTCTCCGCGAGATGCATGTCAATGACCCGCCCAGTATGCCTGCAGTCCCGGATACTTCGGATCGTCCGGCAGGTTCGCCAGTATGGCCCGCCGCAGCGCGGGAATCTCGGCTTCCCCGTGCTGCTGATGGAGCACGTCGCCGTTCGGCGCGAGCAGCACGGTGAAAGGCACGGCGGCCGGCAGCGCGGGGTCGAACGCTTCCTGCAGGCGCGCGGTGTCGCTGCTCGCGAACATGAAATTGCGGCCCCTCGCGCGGTGCTGCTGCAGCACCCGCATCACGCCGTCTTTCGCCTCGGGCACGTCAATCGAAACGGTCACGAATTCGAGGGGCCGCGATCGATACATCTCGTAGGTCGTCTGCAGGTCCGGAAACTCCGCGAGGCAGGGCGGACACCACGTCGCCCAGAAGTTGATCAGCATCGGATTGGATGTGCCGTTGCCGCGGAGCGCCGTCAGTTCCGGCGCGGCGATGAGCTTGAGGTCGACCGCCGCGGTCCTGATCGCGTCCTGTTCGTTCGCCACGTTCCGGCGGCACGTCGTTCCCAGCCACTTGATCGGGCAGCCCTCGACCGCGGTGGCGGCGGCGCGCACGCGTTGATTCGCGAGCAATGCGTCGATCGCGGCCCGCGCGTCGTGCACCGTGACGCGATCCTCGCGCACGTTGTCGTCGAGGCGCCCCACGTACTGCAGCCGCCGCGCCGCATCGAAGACGAACACCTGCGGCGTCGCGACGACCTTGAAGGCGGTGGCTGCCGCCTGCGCGCCGCCGTCGTACAGATACGGGTAGTCGAGCTTCCGATGGGCGGCGCGAATCACCATGCCGTCCAGCGTATCCGGGACGTCCGAGTATCCCAGCTCGTTCAGGGCGATCGTTTTCGGGCTGTCGGGGTTGATGGCGACGACGGCGACGCCGCGATCGCGATAGTCGGCATGCAGTCGCTGAATCCGCTGCTCATAGAGCTGGGAGACCGGGCAGTGGTTGCACGTGAACACCACCACCAGCACGGGACTCCGAGCGTAATCGGAGAGCGAGTGCGTCCGGCCATCGATGCCGGGCAGGGCGAACGCCGGCGCCGGCGCTCCGATGGCGAGCGTCGCCGGGCCGCGGCTGCCGCAGCTTGCGGCCATCACCGTGAGGACGAGGCCGATCGTTCGTGCAGCGGCGGTCAGGAGGGTGGCGTGTCGCATGTCGTCGCAGCAGGGTCGCGGATCGGTCGGCCGATTGCCTGATCACCGCGAACCCTTCGTGCCGCCCGCATCATATGCGAACGGCGAGCGTGGGGGAACGCAGCGCACGGGCGGTGAAATGGCGCCGGCGATCCGCTGAACCGGGCTGCCGTTCAACCAGTGGGAACCGGGCCCAGCAGGTCCCAACGGTTCCCCTCCAGGTCCATGAAAACCGCGACCCGGCCGTACGATTCATCCCGCGGCGGCGACACGAACCGAACCCCCGCCTCGATCATTCGTTGGTATGACGCCTCGAAGTCGTCGACGCGAAGAAACAAGCCGACGCGGCCGGCGAACTGCTGGCCAACGACGCCCGCCTGGTGCTCGCCATCGGCACGCGCCAGCAGAATGCCGGTCTCGCCTCCACGGGGACGAACCACGACCCAGCGCTTCGGCCGACCGTCGTTGGTCAGCGACTGCGTGTCCTCCACCAGCTGAAACTGCAGCACGTCAACGAAGAACCGGATGGCGGCGTCATAGTCGCGCACGACCAGTGCGACAAGGGCGAGATGAGACATCGCGCGGGCTACGGCTCTTTCGCGCCGCCCGGGACGGCCGCGTTCCCAGGCGGCATGAACTGGATGTAGCCGAATCGCTCCGGATCGTGAAATCCTCGCTCGGCGCGCGTGAGCGACCACGCGGAATACTCGTCGGTCGCGCGCAGCTTCTGCAGCTCCTCCTCGAGGCTCGCCTTGCGGTCGGCGTCGGCTGACTTCAGGTCCGCACGGAGCCTGGCGATCCGATCCGCTTTCTCCGGTCCACCAGGCCGTTTGATCCGGTACAGGCCCGCGCGCCACTGAGCGCCCGGCGTTGGCGGGCCGCTGGCGCCCGCGTCCGCGAGCGACTTCCATGGAATGGCGATCTCGGCGATCCAGCCTGCCGCGTGGCGACCGACCGCCGTCTGCAGGCCGGCGATGTTCCATCGAATCGCCGTATGCCATCACCGCCAGGCTGTGAGATCAGCAGATCGACGACGATATTGTGGGGGCTGACTTCGAGCTCGGCGTAGTTGCGGCCATCGCCGTCTGGATCGAGAAACACTTCGACCACTTCCTCTTCCCACAGCCGCGCGTCACGATCCTTCAGCCGGCCCCACGGGACCGGATCGTTGGAAGCAAAGGCGACGTAAAGGTTCGTGTCGTCCCAGGCCATCGTCGCCTCGGTAGGAAAGGCGGGCCGGTGCGTCGGATCGTGAATCAGCCGGATCTCGCCGACGCGCGGTGACATCGCCCATGTGGCCTCGTCGAGCTTGCCGTCCACGCGGACCGCATCCACCGTGTGCCGCACGCCGTAAACGGGCAGCCGCACCGGCTGCCCCTCGAGTGCAACTGTGGTCAGGACGATCGCGGTGATGACCGCTGTGCTCGCTTTGCTATCGTGGCCTGCACCCATTTCTCATCCGCCCGCCTTGTTGTCCGTAATCGGCCGCTGGTCCGGGTTGTCATCCCCAGGCTCCAGATCCGGGCTTCCATCCATCGGATCGTCCAGTTCGGTGAAATCAGGCTCGCGGGCATGATCGCGAACGTCACGGCTCGGCTGACGCTGGCTGTCGGTCTTTTCATTCATCGCATACCTCCAGTTCCACTTCGGAAGGCCTCACGGACTTGTGTACAACTCCGCTTAAGACCTCAACACCCGGATGCGGTGTGCTTCGCTATCAGTTACGTAGAGCGCACTGCCGGCCCCGGCAAACAATCCGTGCGGCCGCGACAGCTTGCATTGCAGCGGATCGCTTTCCGGTCCGTCGCCGCGCGCGCCCGTTCCGAGGACGGTGGTGATGATGCCGCTGTCGAGATCGACGCGTCTGATCGTGTGGCTCTCGGTGTCGGCGAGGTAGAGGCTTCGCCCGGCAAGCGCCAGCCCCTTGGGTCCCGCGAGCTTCGCCAATCGCGCCGGTCCGCCGTCCCCTGAATATCCCTGTTCGCCAGTTCCAGCAAGATGATGGAGCGTGCCGGTCTTCGGCGCGATTCGATACAGCGCGTTGCCTTCCCTCAGCGCCAGGTAGATCGTCCCGTCTCGATCGATCGCCATCGTTCGCGGGCCGTTGAGCGGCGTGCCTTTCAAGAGTGCGCCATCCGGTGTCGGCAGGCGTTCGCCGGTGCCGCCGATCGTCTCGATCGTGCCGCTCGAGAGATCGACCGCGCGAACGCGATGATTGCCGACATCGCAGATCAGCAGCCGGCCGTCCGGGCCCATGGCAATGCTGTGGGGTTGGCGAAGTTGCGCTTTCGACGCCGGGCCGCCGTCACCCGAGAATCCGGCCACGCCGGTGCCGGCCAGCGTCGACAGGAGGCCGGTGCCGCCATCGACCTTCCGGACGACGTGATTGTCGCGCTCGGCGATGTAGATGTGGCCGCGCGAGTCGAAGACGAGCTCGTGCGGCATGTTCAGCGATCCGGCCGTCGCCGGCCCGCCGTCACCGGCATATGCCCGCTGGCCGTTCCCCGCGATATCCGTCGTCCGGCCCGTTTTCAGATCGAGCCGCCGGATCCGCTGATTGTCCAGATCGCAGAAGTACAGCGAGCCATCGCGCCCGATGACCACGCCGTACGGATTGTTCACCTGCGTGTCCGAATACCCTGGAGAGCCATTGCCGATGACGGTTGAAACCGAAGCTGCGGTTGAGCCGCGCACAGGAACCACGGCCATCAGCACGGTCTTCAACGCGGTGCGGCGGTTCATGCTGCGCATCATAGTCCTCACGGCCGGCCAAACCGAGCGCCTGCTGACGACGAGCCCTTTCATCCCGTGACAAGTAGAATCCGGGAATGCTGATCCGGATCCTGGTGTCCCGGCATGCGAGCTTCTATTCGCCACTGCTCGCCGCCGTCACCGCCGGCTTTCTACAACACGAGGGGCTGGAGCCTGCATATAGCGTGCTGCCCAAGGATCGGACGGCGCGCGACATGATCCGGAAGCTCGAGGTGGATGTGGTGCAGGCCGCCGTCTCCTCGAGCTGGGGACCACTGGAAAAAGGGGAGCGGGACCTCCCCCTGCACTTCGCGCAGATCAACCAGCGCGACGGTTTCTTCCTGGCCGGGCGCGAACCGGATCCCGCCTTTCAGTGGAAGAAGCTGGAAGGCAGGACATTGCTCGCGGATCACGGCGGCCAGCCGCTGACGATGCTGAAGTACGCGGCGCATTGCCAGGGCGTCGATTGGCGGAAGATCGACGTGGTGGACGCCGGCAGTGTGGAGGAGATCGACGCGGCGTTTCGCGGCGGCCGCGGAGATTACGTGCACCAGCAAGGTCCGGCGCCGCAGCAGCTCGAGGTTGAACGTCTTGGATATGTGGTGGCCGCCGTCGGTGACGCGATGCCTGAAGTCGCGTTCAGCAGCCTGATGGCGTCGCGGGAATTTCTCCAATCGCAGACCGCCGTGGCCTTCACGCGCGCATACCGGCGCGCGAGATCGTGGGTGATGGAAGCGCCGGCGGACGAGATTGCCAGGAGCGAAGCCGTACTCTTTCCCGGCACCAGTCTCGACGCTCTTGCGAGCTCGATCGGCCGCTACCAGAAGCTTGGCTGCTGGACCGGGGATCTGCAGATCACCCGCGAGCGCTACGAACAGTCGTTGAAGGTCTTTCTGCACAGCGGCGCCGTTCAGGCGCAGCACGCTTACGACGGTGTCGTCGTCGCTCCTCCGTCCTGATCCAGGAGATGGCGCCATGCGACTGATCTGGCTCTCGACGATCGGCGTGATGACCATCTTCGCGCAGATCGCTTCTCGTCAGGCGCCAACCTCTCAGCCCTGGCCGCGGCACGTCATCGACGCGTCATCCCGTGGCGCGGATGGTGTTCGGGCGGCGGACGTCAACGGCGACGGGATCATGGACCTGGTGGCGGGGTGGGAGCAGGGCGGGCTGACGCGGATCTACCTCGGGTCGCGCGCGACGAACCAACCACCGGTGTGGCGCCCCATAACGATCGGCAAATCGCCGGACATCGAGGACGCCGTGTTCTTCGACGCCGACGGCGACGGCGCGCTCGACGTCGTCTCCTCGCTGGAAGGCAACTCCCGAAACATCCAGGTCCACTGGGCGCCACCGCTGCAGCGATACACGAACGAGAGCGACTGGAAGACGGAGACGCTCTTCTCCGACGGCAGCCAATGGATGTTCGCCGTGCCGATGGATGTCGACCGCCGCCGCGGCCTCGATCTGATCGTGGGCGGGAAGAACGAGCGCGCCAGCATCGGCTGGCTCGAATCTCCGCAGCAGCCGCGCGACGTTCGTGCATGGAAGTTCCATCGCCTTTCGGATGCCGGCTGGATCATGTCGTTAGTGGTCGCCGACATGAATCGCGACGGCCGTCGCGATCTCCTGTTGAGCGATCGGCGCGGCGGTCTTGCCGGCGTGCGCTGGCTCGAGCATCCGGGATCCGACTCCGTCAGCATTCACGGGCCATGGACGAACCACTGGATTGGCGTCCGCGGCCGCGAGGCGATGCTGCTCGACGCCGCTGATTTCGACGGTGACGGTAGCAACGAGATCGTGGTGCCGCACTACCTGGCAAACGACTTCCGCCTGAGCATCTTCAGATCGACTCCGCGGGCGAAGAGCGGGGAGTGGGCCGAGCATGCGATCCGCTATCCCGCCATCGCAGGACGTCCGAAGGCCGCGGCGGTCGGCGACATCGACCGCGACGGCCGGCTGGACGTGGTCCTGTCATCGGAAGAAGCCGGCGGCGCGAGGCGGGGAATCGTCTGGCTGAGGTTTCGAGACTCGCCGTTTGAGCCCGAGTGGGACACTTTCGATGTGAGTGGTCCGGACGGCGTGAAGTTCGACCTCAATCTGTTGCTCGACGTCGATGGTGATGGAGATCTCGACATCGTCAACACCGAGGAGAGCAACAACGCCGCGAACGGCAACCCTGGCCTCGGCGTCGTGTGGTACGAGAATCCGATGCGTCCGCGGCGCTAGAATCTGGCACCTCGGGCCGTTCATAAGGGAGTACTCATGCGAACGTTCCTCGCCCGCCTGTGCGTCGTGATGTCTCTCACGCTGTGCCTGACTCCGCCGTCCGCCGGTGCGCAGGCGCCCTCTCCCGAGGAGCTGCAGACGTATGAAACGTTCCGCGCGTGGATTACGAAACAGCCGGTGAACGTGCAGCAGGCGTCAGCCGAGGAGGTCTATCAGCGCTACGCTGCGGAGCTGAGAAGCCAGGGCAAGTCGGAGAAGGAAGCGGCCTCCACCGTGGACTTGCTCAAGAAGCTCGGCGATCGCGCCGAGGTGGAGCGCTGGAACAAGATCCTCACCTCGGCGAAGCCGATGTTCAACACGGCGCCGAACGCCTTCCTGGTCGAGATGACCAGGGGCGTGAAGCCGGGGCGCTCCCTGGACGTTGGAATGGGTCAGGGACGCAACACCATTTATCTCGCGCAAGAAGGATGGGATTCCGTCGGGTTCGACCCGGCGGAGCGCGCCGTCGCCGCGGCGCAGGATCAGGCCACCAAACTGGGCGTGAAGATCACGACCCACGTCGCCCGCGCCGAGGACTTCGACTGGGGTTCCTCACAGTGGGATTTGATCGTCCTGAGCTACGTCGGCGGCCGCGAATACGCCGAGCAGTCCGCCGGGCGCTGCGGCCCGGCGGCATGCTGATCCTCGAGGGCTTTCATCGCGATGCGACCAAGACCAAGCCGATCGGCGGCGCGGTCGTGTTCGATACCAACGAGCTGCTGAAGATCTTTGCCGGGCTTCGGGTCGTCCGTTACGAGGACACGAATGCCAGAGCCGACTTCGGCCTCGGTGATACCCGAGTCGTCCGACTCGCGGCGATCAGGCCGGAGGAGAAGTGAGCTGCAGCCACTGAACGCCGCGCCGCGGCGTCCGCCGTCCGCGCCCCAGGCGGCGTCATCTACGCGGTCGATCCTCCAACGTTGGGAACAACGAACGGCGCCCGGTATTGAGTCCGGGTGAACATCGCCGTGGCTTCAGCATCACCCTTGCACGTGTAGGTGACTGGATCGAAGTACAGCGTGCGCCTGGTCCGGTACGAAATGTTGGCGAGGTGGATGAGCATCGTCGAGATCGCGGCTTCTTCGATCTCTGCCAACTGGTCCTCTCGCTTGCGGCTGCGGACGGCGTCGATGAAGTTGACGAAGCCGCCGACGCCGGCTCCGGCTTCCGACTTCGGACCTGGCGCGTGCTCGGGGCCGAGCTCCGTCCGCCATCCTCCGGCGGAGGTGGCCATTATCCCCTTCGAGCCGTACCAGATGTTGCCGATCGACTGAGGCTGACCCGCGGAGGCGCCGCCCGCGCCGTCCGGCCGCTCGCCGATACCAGCCTCGGTGTTGCTCAGCCAGTGACGCACTTCGAAAACCAGGAGCTTCTTCTTGCCCGCGTCGTCGAATTCGAACGTGGCGAGCTGCGTGTTCGGCGTTTCCTGGTCATCGTCGAACAGGTAGTGGCCGCCCATCGAACTGATCTGCGTCGGGTATCTCACGCCGAGCGCCTTGCGGGCGGTATGCATCTGGTGCGCGCCCTGGTTGCCGATGTCGCCGTTGCCGTAGTCCCACTGCCAGTGCCAGTTGTAGTGGAAGCGATTGCGCGTGAACGGCTTGACCGGCGCGGGACCAATCCATAAATCGTAGTCGACCCCGGGCGGCGCCGGTTCCTCCTTGGCGCGGCCGATCGTGTCGCGCCACTTGAAGACGAGACCGCGCGCCATGTAGACGTCCCCGATGATGCCTTCCTGGAGCCGCTGCTTCGCCTCGTGGAGCCAGGCCTGCGCGCCGGTGCCGTCCTGCACGATCCGGTTGTATTTGCGGGAGGCCGCGATGATCTGCTGCGCCTCGAACATGTTGTAGGAGCACGGCTTCTCGACCAGGACGTCCTTGCCGGCCTGGACCGCCCAGATGGTCTGCAGCGTGTGATGGTGGTTCGGAGTCGCGATGGAGATTGCGTCGATGCTTTTGTCGTCGAGCAGCTTTCGTATGTCCGTGACGCCCGCTGGCCGCTTCTTGCCCGCGGCTTCGACCATCTTGGCGCCGGATTCGAGCACCGACTCGTCGATGTCGCAGAGCGCAGCGACCTCGACGTTGGGGATCTTCGAGTAGGCGGAGATGTGCGCCTTTCCCCGACCGTTGAATCCGACGACCGCTACCCGAACCGTGTTGTTCTGACTGGGAAGGGCACTGGCCTTCAGCGCTGCCGGCAACGCCATGGAGCTCAACAGGAAATGCCTGCGATTGACGTCACTCATGATTCTCTCCTTCAGCGGCTCGCTGGATGGCGCTCAGCGAGGGCGTGGTCGTGTCGTGAGCCGCTTCATCATCGCATAAACAATCGGATCGTCATCCGGTCCGTGGAACCTGAACGGGTGATGCTGATTCACGGTCTTGCCCATGAATCCCCAGGAGATTCCGTTCGTCACAGCCGTCTCGGCTGCCTTCGCCCCCTGCTCGCCGATCTTGTCGTCCTCGTTGCAGACGACTGGTTTGCCGTAGTTCTTCAGCGCCGCAGCGCGTTCGGCGATTGCTTCGAGTGGCGTGTTGTTGAAGTGGGGCAGCAGAAAGTCCGATTCTCGCGCCACCTCGTCCGGAATTCGGCCGTCGCCGAGCCCGCTCGATGACACGAGCAGGCCGGGCGCGGTCTGCTTTGCCAAGCGGATCAGCTCGACCTGACCTTCGGCGCTCCGGAGCATCGGATGGTCGAATCCCTTGTGTCCGAACTCGTTGGCGATCTCCAGGACGACGTTGGTGAAGCGGTTGTCGCGGATCCAGCGTGCGACGTTGGCGACGCCGGCGCGGACGGCGTCCTCGTCGCTCAGCGTCTGATCCTGGCGCTGGTAGAAGCAGCCCAGGATCACGACAGCGCCGTGTCGATCGGCCGCCTCGATGACGCGCGACACGCGCGCAAGGTACGACTCCCGGAGCGAGCCATCGGGCGCGAACGCCGTGTTCACCGCCCCCTCGTACCGCGGATCCCCACCTTGAAGACTGATCGTGAATGCGCGCGCACCCTGCGAGACGTACGCGGGGAGCCTTCTGATGAACGCCCTCGTATTGACGTCCGGATCGAAGCCCTTCGGACGCGTTGCATCGTTGGCGTCTTCGAACACCGCATTCACCATGCGGACGTTCATCAACTGTCCCTCTGCTGCCGTGCGCGGGTAGGTCACCTTTCCGTTCAGCTCCCACGTGGCGCCGGCAATGGCTACCTTGGTGCGCCGGGCTTCGGCGAGCGCGCCTCCTGCCAGAACCGCCGACAAACCCACAACCGCGGCGTTCCGCAGCGCGCTCATCTGTTCACCGCTGCGATCACAAGCTGCAGCGTCCGCCGCGCAGCCGTGTCCGCGTCGACGGCCGCCTTCCAGTCCCCTCGCGGAGTGGCGTTCCGGACGGCGTCGGGGTGAGGCTCCATTTCCGTGTTGGCTGGAGCGTACTGGTCATCGCGCCCGCCGAGCTTCCACACGACAAGGTCGAGCGACGGCACCACATAGAGGGCGTGGCCACCGGAGCCAAGCTTCCAGTAGGCATCGCGGGGCAGTTCCGGAATCTCGCCGCCCGTGTTGACGTTGAACTGAAGGCTGTAGGCAAAGTGCGGGTTGTACGGCGATCGCCTCGAGGCATGCCGGACATACCCGGCGGGAACGATCTGCCGATCGCGCCAGCGTCCTTCGCGAAGCAGCAGATATCCAAATCGGAGCATGTCCGTCGATCGGACCGCGATGCCCCCGCCGCCGGTCATCCGCTCGAGGCGTCCAGGTCCCCGGTAGCCGAATCCCCAGCGCCCCCAACCGAGCGGTCTGGCGAGATGTTCGTCCACGTAGTCGCGCAGGTCCTGTCCGGTGACGTGACGCAGCACCATCCCGGCGAGGTGAATAGAGGAGGTCGCGTACGAATATCCCGCTCCTGGTTCACACCAGAGCGTCGAGGCGGTCGTTCGCGTGGTTCCGTCCTGCGCGTCGATTCGGCCGAGCGCCACCGCGTCGAGACCGGCCTGCCAGCCGTCGGGCCCGACCGGATCGATGGTTGAAGGTTCCCCGCGGACGTACACCGGATTGTTGCCGCGCACGCACGCGGTCATGGCGAGGAGCTGTCCCAGCTTGATGTCCGCCTTTCGCGGATCCGTCAATGGGAACGCTTCGGCTGGCAGGTACTTTGGCGTGAAGACTCTCTGTTCAAGCCCCTCAGGGAACAGGTCAGGGCGCTTGTCGAGGAGTATGCCGACGGCGATGCTCGTCACGCTCTTGCCGCACGACGCCAGGTTCGGCGTTGCCTCGCGGTGGCCCAATCCGAAGTACCGTTCGTACACGAGCCAGCCGTTGCGTACGACCAGCAGTCCCCCGTTCTTCGAGCTGCCCTTGATGTACTCGAACGTTTCATCGAGCCCGGCGCGGTCCATTCCCGCCACACGACGCACATCATCCGGTGTCTGCGCGACGCGCCAGCCGCCCTGGGAATCCGGCGGCGGGAACGTTGTTGCGGACTTCTCCGGCTGCGCAGCGGCTCGTTGGAGACTCGACGCCATCAGCAGCGAGCACGCGCCAGCGAGCATGAATCCGATCGCCGGCCCGGATTTCATTCGCGTGGTCTTTACCTCGCCGCGAGCTGCTTGTCGATGGAGGCCTTGAGCGACGGCAGGTGCCGCAGCGCGTTCTGATAATAGATCTTGCGCAGCACCGCGTCGGGCAGCCCGATGCCCGAGATGTTCCACCGGCCGTGTCCGGGGGAGCCGCCCGCCGTCCGGATTTGCGCCGGATGGTAGAAATACTCGTCGTAGGTCTCGAGATATCTCCAGTGCGGGATCCAGAATTCCTCGGCGCCCCGGCTCGGCGCGCCGTCGGATCCCATCAACACACGGTCCTGGTACTTGATGAGGAACTCGCGCCAGAAGCGCGGCGCGCGGCCGAGGTCCTGCAGCGTCGCCGAGATCTCGACGTCCGCATTGGGATAGGTGTCGAGGAACCTGGCGAGCTTCTGCGGGTCGTAGTAGAGCATCGCCAGGTGGGCGTTCACGAAGCGCGTTTTCGGGTGCTTCCGGTGCATGTTCTCGCGCGCCTTCTCGATGACTTCGTGGCGCGGGCCCTCGACGTAGAGATTCTCGGAGGTGTCGCCCTCTCGCCGCCAGAGCCCGGCTTCGTAGCGCTCGTTCTTCGGGCCGATCGGATAGAAGCGGCCGATCGAGTCGCTGGTGTGAATCATGATCGGCTTGTTGTATCTGGCGGCCATCGCCCAGATCGGATCGAGCCGCGGATCGTCGCACTGGATGAAAGTGCCGTCGGGATTCCTGGCAACCTGTCCGAGCGCCTTGGACACCTTCATCCCGAGCGCGCCCGCTTTGAACGCGCGCTCCATCTCGGCCGCGAATTTTTCCGACCAGCCTGGTTCGTTGATGCCGTCGCTGCTGAACGTGATGAACGTCGCGACGCGATCCTTGTACGGTTCGCCCGCCTTCAGCGCGGCGTCGAGCGTGGCTCCAGTGCCGCCGTTCAGATTGACGATCGCGCCCATGCCGATCGAATTCAGCAGCGTGATGAAGCTCGGGTACGCCGCCGCGTCCGTCAGCTCTCGCGCGTGGACGTGGAAATCGATCGCGGGGAACCTGGCTCGCGTGATGTTCGTGCGCGGCAGGCGCAGCAGCGTGAGCGGCATCGGCGGCACGTCCGGTCCGCTCGTCACCCAGCCCGCCGGCGGCGCCACCGACTCCATCGTCGGCAGGGGAGGAATCCAGACTTCACCTTCCTTGACTCCCGCCGGAGCTCTGGGTTCGAGCGGCGCATCGGAGCTCGGCGGCTTGCCGGCCCAGCCCTGCGCGGCGCTCCTCCCATCGCGTGACTGGCCCGCGGCGAAGCGCAGCGGTGCTTCGGTAGATGGCGCTGCCTGCGAGCTGTTCGAATAGAAAGAAACCCCTGCGACTGCTGCGACGAGCAGCGCCAGAATTGATGACCAGCGGCGCATGACCGGAGCTCCTTTCGGAAGACCCATCCCGAGCGCACCTCGGGACGGCTGCAGACGCATCGTAACGCTTGTCGCGAAGGCCTGAGAACCAGCTGGCGATATGCTGAGTCCATGCAGGACTTCGCACCCGACAGTTTCGACTGGGTTGCCGCTCAATCCAAGTGCAGTGCCGCATCGATGTTCGACGAGCTCGAAAGCGGCGTGAAGGAAGACGTTCAGCGCCGCAACAGCTTGCCCGATCGAGACGATGGGTGGAAGTTCGAATTCCAGGAGGACGACGAGGGGTATGAGGTGACGCGGCTTGCGACCGGATTCACAGCGCCACGCGTCGACGCCGCGGTGCGGTTCGAGCTCGCCGGGCGGCGTATTCACGTCCGCGGGGATGGCCTCGACCTGGACATCACGGCGGTAGTCGTTCTCGATTCCGCCGGTGTGTGCCGGTTCGTGGTGGGAGAAGTAATGTACGGCTCGTGGGAGATCCGGCGCATGGCGCTCGAACAGCTGTTCTTCGAGGAGCCGGAAGGGACCGACTGATTCGTGCGGGCGACACTGTTCATGGCGGTCGTCCTTGCGACCTCGGCGCCGGCGATTGCGCAGCACACACACAATCCGGAGCCTGCTTCACCGCAGCATCAGCATGCCCCGGAACCGTCCGACACACTGTTTCCGGCGCGCGAGGCCTCCGGTACGTCGTGGCTGCCGGACGCCACGCCCATGTACGCCGTGCACCGCAGCTGGCGCGGCTGGTCCGTGATGCTGCACGGCAACCTCTTCGCGCAGTTCCTCTATGAGCCGGGCGAGCGCCATCGGACCGGCGGCTTCAGCACCCATCAATTCAGCAGCACCAACTGGGGGATGGTGATGGCGCGCCGGCGCGTCGGCGCCGGGCGGGTGGGACTGCGGGCCATGGTCAGCTCCGAGCCGTGGACAGTTCCGGGATGCGGATATTTGAGCTACCTCGCGACCGGAGAAACCTGCGAGGGAGACGGCATCCACGATCGTCAGCACCCGCACGAGCTCATGATGGAGCTGGCCGCCGACTACGACCGTCCGTTGCGCGGCTCGCTGCGGTGGCAGGTGTACGGCGGCCTCTCCGGCGAGCCGGCGCTCGGGCCGCCGGGCTTTCCGCATCGCGCCTCGGCCATGCCGAATCCCATTGCGCCCATCTCGCATCATTGGATCGATGCGACACACGTCACCTTCGGCTTGATCACGACGGGCATCTCGGATCGGCGATGGAAGGCGGAAGCGTCGGTCTTCAACGCTCGCGAGCCGGATGAGAATCGAGCCGATCTCGATCTCGGGCCGCTGGACTCGATTTCAGGCCGCGTGACGTTCCTGCCGACGGACCGGCTCTCGCTCCAGATCTCGGCGGGACATCTGCACCATGCGGAGGCCGAGTTCGCGTCGGCGCCGCGGACGTCGATCGACCGGTTGTCTGCCTCGGCGGCTTACGAGCGGGCGCTGAACGGCGGAGGCATGTGGTCGACGACGATCGCCTATGGCGTCAACTCCGCGCGGGAGATCGTGGTGGTCGATGTCCTCGATGCCGCGACGCAGGCGCTGATGCTCGAGAGCAGTCTCACGCTGCGCGATCGGCACACGTGGTTCGGCAGAGCGGAGATCGTCGAAAAGCCGGCGCACGACCTGCACGCGCACGAGTTCGGGACCGCCGTATTCACCGTCGGAAAGCTGCAGGCAGGATACGTCCGTCACTTCGGGTCCTGGAAAGGCCTGGTCCCCGGCATCGGCCTGATGGGGTCCCTCAGCCTGGTTCCTCCGAAGCTCGAGTCCCGCTACGGCGGGCGTGTCGCTCCCGGATTCGGGGTGTTTTTCAACATCAGACCGTCTCGTCACTCAATGTAAAGCGAAGGCATTCAGGCCGGACATCGGCGCTCGGGCTCCAGTCCGGGGTTGACGGCCCGACCGCAAGAGTATATTTATATGACTCAAAATCTCATTTTTGATTATATGAAGCACCGGATTCTCGCCATTTCCCTGCTGTTTTCCATCGAATCCTCTATCGCCAGCGCTCAATCGGGCGACTCGGGGCCGCGGACCGGACCGATTTCGGGCTACATGGAGCTCCACCTGAACCGGCCCGATGACGCCCCGGCGATCCTCGACTTCCACCGGTTCGTCCTCCTGCTCAGCCACCGGTTCTCGGACCGCATCAGGTTCGTCGGGGAACTCGAGCTCGAACACGCGTTCGTCGAAGGGCTCGAGGAGTCGGGCGAACTGGAGCTGGAACAGGCCTACCTCGATTTTCTGATCTCCCGGTCCTTCAACCTGCGGACGGGGATGGTGCTGGTCCCGATCGGCATCATCAACGAACGGCACGAGCCGCCGGTGTTTCAGGGAGTGGAGCGGCCATTCGTGGACACCGTGATTGTGCCGACGACCTGGTTCGAGGTTGGCGCGGGGATTCACGGAGAGATCGGCGAAGGCTGGCGCTACCGGGGGTATGTGCTGGCGCCGCTCAACGCGCTGGAGTTCACGGCGGAGGAGGGGATCCGGGAAGGCCGGCAGAAAGGGTCCGAGGCAAACATCCGCAACCCCGCATACACGGGCCGCCTGGAGTATCTGGGAGTGCCCGGTCTTCAGCTGGGCGTGAGCGGCTGGCGCGGGAACTCCAGCTTCGCGGTTCCGCGGATCCATACGTCGGTGTGGCTCGCCGAAGCCGACGCGCGTTACCGCGCCGGCCGCACCGAGCTGCGCGCCCAGTACGCGCATGTGGGAATCACCGACGCGGCGGCGTTGAACGACGCGATCGAGCGAAACACGGGTGTGTCGCCGAACGTCGCGAGCGAGCTGCGCGGGTTCTATCTCGAGGGTGCCTATCGCGTCTGGAATGGCGGTCCCGCGAAGGATCTCGCCGTCTTCACGCGCTACGAGAACTTCGACACGCAGTTCCGCATGCCGGCCGGCTTCCTGCCACTCGAGGAATTCGATCGCACGGCCTGGATCACCGGCGCGACCTACTACCCGGATCCCGACGTTGCCGTGAAGGTCGACTACACCGTCCTGAAGAACAGGAGTGGCTTTATCCGTGCCCCCCGGAGTCTGAACATCGGGATCGGCTGGTGGTTCTAGGAGGTTTCATGAGTGTGTTTCCAGCCGCGGCGGGGCTGACCGTGGTGTTGATCGTCGTGACCGGAACGGTTCAGCAGCCGGCTTCCCCTCGGCAAGTAACGATCGAGGCCGAACGCTTCAGCTTTTCGCCATCGCGCATCAAGGTCGCCGTTGGCGAAGAGATCGAGATTCGGCTCAAGAGCGCCGATACCTCCCACGGTTTCACGGTCGAAGGCACCGACATCAACGTCGCCATTCCCAAGCGCGGGCACGGTGAGGCGGTGATCCGCTACGTCGCGCAAAGTGCCGGGCGCTTCGCCTTCGAGTGCAACCGCATGTGCGGGGCGGGGCATCACTTCATGCGGGGCGAGATTGTCGTCGAACCCAAGGAGCCGTGACGTGAACAAAAGCACCAGGCTCGCGGCCCTGATCTGCGCCGCGTCAGTCTTCACGATCGCGTTCGTGGTTCGCGCCCAGGACCGGCCTCCAGGCGCCGGCGGCCCGATTCAAGGGCTCACACCGCGGGAGTTCTCCGAGTTCCGCCTCGGGTTGGACGACTTTCTCGAGGTGGAAACCGCTGAAGAAGGGCTCGGTCCCGCATTCAACGCCACGAGCTGCGCCGTCTGTCACAACGTGCCGGCGATCGGCGGCGGCGGACTGATCCTGGAAGTCCGCGCCGGGTACCGCGATGAATCCGGTGCGTTCCGCACGTTCGATCCGAGCGGCGAGACCCTGATGCATCTCTTCTCGACGCCGACGCACGGGTGCCAGCCCGGGATCCCGTCGCAGGCCACGATCGTGGCCCGCCGCGCACCGATTCCCCTCTTCGGCGCCGGACTGGTCGAGGCGATTCCGGACGAGACCCTGCTCGCGCTCGAGGATCCGGTCGACCGGGATCGCGACGGGATCAGCGGGCGCGCCGCGATTATTCGTGATGCCGACACCCGCGAGAATCGCGTGGGCCGCTTCGGATGGAAGGCGCAGCACGCGACGCTGATCTCGTTCGGCGCCGATGCTTATCGCAACGAGATGGGCATCACCAACGATCTGTTCCCGACGGAAGTGGCCTTCGGGATCCGGCCCGAGCAGATTCGTTCGTGCGATCCGATGCCCGATCCGGAGGACGTGGCCGATCGTCAGACCGGCCGCCGCGGCATCGACAACTTCGCGTCGTTCATGCGCTTCCTGGCGCCGCTGCCGCCCGGAGACACGGGCCCGAGGGAAATCGCCGGTGAAGGCTTCTTCCAGACGGTGGGCTGCGCCAGCTGCCACGTCCCGGTGCTGCGGACCGGTCCCAGCTCGAGTCCGCCGTTCAACCGGCAGCCGGTGCGGCTGTTCTCCGACCTGCTGCTCCACGACATCGACACCGGCGACGGAATCCCGCAGGGGGCAGCGACAGATCGTGAGATCCGGACCCCGGCGCTCTGGGGTCTGCGCTTCCGGCGGCCGCTTCTGCACGATGGAAGCGCCGTCACCATCGAAGACGCCATCCGCCGGCACGGCGGCGAGGCAGAGCGAGCGCGCCGTCTGTTCGATGGCCTGGATGAAGCGGCGAGGCAGAGCCTGTTGGCCTTTCTGCGCTCGCTGTAGAGCCGCCTTTTCAAGGGACAGAGGGCGGCCAGCACCCACCCGGCTTCGGCGTAAGATGGGGGCAGCATGAGCCCCGGCATGCGACGCAGTGCGTTTGCTCTGATCCTGATCGTCCTCGTGCTCTTCGTGGCCCAGGATCGACTCTCCGACGGTGGCGGGAATCCAGTATCGCCAGACCAGTCGCCCCTCTTGTGGAAGGAAGCCGTTCACTCGAACCTGCCGACGGCGGTCACGTATGCGGCAGCTCCCTCGAACTGCGTCTTCGTGCTGTCGGTGAATCGAAACAATCCTTTCACGTTGACGTCGGTGGACGAGGGCGTGCGGTTCGACATCGACGCGGATGGAGATCTGGAGCAGGCCTCGTGGACGGAAGCGGCCTCTGATATCGCCTTCCTGGCTCTGGATCGCGACGGCGACGGCATGATTTCGAGCGGCAGAGACCTGATCGGAAGCCGCACGATTCCAGGCGTGACCAGCGCGCCCAATGCGCTCATACAACTGGCCAGCGACGCGATCGGCAGCGAGCGCAGGCCAGCGATCGACAGCGGGAATCCGCTCTTCCAGCGTCTGCTGTTGTGGACCGACGACAATCACAACGGGATCAGCGAAGGATCCGAGGTGCTCCCGGCGCACGAACTGCTGTCCGACGTCCGCCTCGGCTTCGAGCGTCATCACCGCACCGACGCCCACGGCAACCAGTCCCGCTACCGCGGTTTCGTCCACGTCAGGGCGGAATCGGGATCACAGCCCGTGACATCCGCTGCCGACGATACAGCGCGCCTGCGGCCGATGTACGACGTCTGCCTTGTGACACGCTAGTGAATAGTCCAGCCGCCATCGACCATCAGCACATGTCCGACGACCATGTCCGACAGATGGCTGGACAGGAACAGCACCGCGCCGACGAGATCGTCGGGCTGATTCCAGCGGCCCGCAGGCAGCATCGTGCCCGTCGCCCACTCCTTGTAGCCGGGGCGCTCGAGAATGACCTTGCGCGATTCGGTTTCGGTGATGCACGGCGCGACCACGTTCACCGTCACCCCCTGCTTCGCCCATTCGAGCGAGAGCGCGCGCGAGAGATGGTGCACGGCCGCCTTGGCTCCCGCGTACACCGACCGTCCCTGGAACGCGACGATGCCGAAGTTGGATCCCAGGTTGATGATCTTGCCGCGGCCCTGTTCGATCATCACCCGCGCCGCCGCCTGTGAGGCGAAGAACACGCTCTTCAGCTGCGCGCTGATCGTCTTGTCGAACTCTTCCTCGGTGACGTCGAGCGCCAGGGAGTTTCCCGTCCATCCCGCGTTGTTCACCAGGATGTCGATCCGGCCGAACGTCTCCTTCGTCCTGGCCACCATCGCCCGGACGTCGGCCACTTTTCCCACGTCGGTCGGGATCACGATCGCCCTGCGCCCGAGCGCCTCGATCTCGGCGACGACCTGCTTGATCTCGTCATGCCGCCCTTCGGGATGCTTGGCCAGCGCGAGATGCGCGCCCGCATGTGCGAGGCCCAGCGCGATGGCGCGGCCGATCCCCTGCGAGGCGCCGGTCACGATGGCGATCTTGTCGGTCAGGCCAAAAGACGAATAGTCGGGTGGCGGCACTTACGCCTCCATATTCGTCAACTGCCAACTCCCAACCTCCCCGCCTCCGCGCGCATTGGCTCGACGCGCGCTACGGCGAGGCCTCGCCAAAGCTCGTCGGCTGCGACCGAGCCGACGAGCGGTGGCGGGCAACTCCAAGGAGAGCCGCTCGAAACATCGGGGTGTAAGACGAGGCGAGCGGAGGTGCCGCAGCGAATTCCACCCCATAGTCTCGATCCACGCGCCTTGGGAGTTGGGAGTTGGAAGTTGGGAGTTGACTGAGATCACATCTAGATAAGCCCCCGTATAGTTCCACCGATATCCAGGCCCGCGCCCGTGATGAATCTCGCCAGCGGCGAGGCGAGGAACACGACGGCGTGCGCGACATCGGCGGGGTTGCCGATGCCCATCGGCATCTGGCGATCCTCGAGGAACCGTTTGACCGCGGCGTCGCGATCGACGCCATAGTGCGCGATCAGCTGATCGACGATGCCGCCGGGCCTCGTCCACATTCGCGACCAGATCGGCCCCGGGAGAACCGAGTTGACGCGCACGGCGGGTGCGTACTGCTTCGCGAGCGCCTTGGTCAGGTAGAGCAGGGCGGCCTTCGACGCGCCGTAATCGATGAATGCCGGCTCCGGCTGTTTCGCGAGGTCCGAGCCGGTGTTGACGACCGCTCCGCCGCCCTGCGCCGCCATCTTCGGCACCAGCGCACGGCACGTCCGCACCGTGCCCATCAGATTGACGTCGATCGATCGCGCCCAGCGGTCGTCCGTGATCTCCTCGAAGGGCGTCGAATCGCCGACGCCGAGGTTGTTGATCAGGATGTCGGGAGCCTTGCCGAACGACTCGAGGGCAAAGGCGACCGCCTTTTCGACGCCTTCGGCGGTCGCGAGATTCGCGGTGACGGTGCCGCGCCACTTCCCGGCCTTGTCGCCGAGCGCGGCCTCGTCGTGATCGGCGACGATGACCTGGACGCCCTCCTGCGTCAGGAGATCGGCAATCGCTTCGCCGATGCCATGCGCGCCGGCACTGACGTAGGCGGTCTGGCCTTTCAGCTGGTAGTCCATGATGTTCGTGAATCAAACCGCGGAGATCCTGCGGCGCTGACATCCCGTGCGCGGGCCACCGGAAGGAAAGGACGGCGTGAGCGCATCGATTTCGTCGAGAGTGCGGCGATAATATCAGGCCGTCGCCAAGCCGATTTCGGGTCGCGTTTCTGGCAGCAGCAGCGTTGACAATTGTCGAATCCGGCGCTACTGTGCGGTGAATCGATTGAGCATAATCGATAATCTCAATAGGCGCCACTCGGGCGCCGCGCTCCTGACCCCGTGACTCGTTCATGAAGCGACCGCACCGCATGGCCCAAGACACCAAATCCCGACCGCTCGAACGGCGAGTGTTCCGCGAGGAAATCCGCGAACAACTGATCGAAGACATTCTGAACGGCCGGCTTCAGCCGGGGGCGCGGATCATCGAGACCCGCATCGCGCAGCAGTTCGGCGTCAGTCAGGGCCCGGTCCGTGAAGCGCTCCGCGACCTCGAGCTGTTCGGGTTCGTCGTCAGCTCGCCGTTCCGCGGCACTCAGGTCCGCAAGATCTCGACCGACGACCTGCTCGAGATCTATCCGATTCGCGCCGCGCTCGAGGGCGTGGCCGCGCGGGCCGCGGCCGTCAAGATCGACGAGCCGACGCTGGCGCATCTCGAGGAGCTGATCGGATCGATGTGCGAGGCCGCCGCGCGCGACGATCACCGGGCCGAAGCGGACGCGGATCATGCCTTCCACCACGCGATCGTCAAGGCCTCCGGCAACAACATGCTGGCGCACGTCTGGCAGACGATGCGGCTGTCGATTACGACGTGTGTCACGCACTCGGTGACGCATCGCTCGCTGCACGAGATCGCCGAGCGGCACTGGGTGGTGCTCGAAGCGCTCCGGTCGCGCGATCCCGATCGCGCCGAGGCGGCGATCCGGCGGCACATCGAAGAACCCGGCGAGTGGATCCGCGCCGCGCACGAGCAGGAGCAGAACGCCCGCGGCGAAGGAGCCGATACGGAAGCCGCGGTGTAGGCCGCATTTCATGAATCCTCACGCCGGCCTCCTCCACCGACGGGGAACCGTTCGCGCCCCCGGCGCGACCCACGACTACCTGCTCCGGCAGGGCATCCTCAAGCTGCTGAACATCAAGGACTCGGACGTCCGCCTGCTGACCCTCGAGCAGTGCCGCGATGCCGTGGACAAGAGCCTCCATGCCGGCGGCGCGTTCTCGGCGACGATTCCGCTGGTTGCGCTGTACTACGGCGGCTTCATGGACATCGACGTCGTCGACCCGACCCGGCGCGGTCAGGACCTGTTCACGTTGAGCAAGGGGCACGCGGTCGCGGCGCTGGCTTCGATCTATGCGGAGCTCGGCTACTTCGATCGATCCGTCCTTCACAACTCGCGCTGGTACTCGAGCATCCTGAACGGCCATCCCGGACCACTGCTGCCCGGCGTGCACCTCGCGACCGGTCCGATGGGCCAGGGCTTCAGCGTGGCGCAGGGTTTTGCCATCGCCGGCCGATCGTCGCCGCGGTTCGATTCGGTACTGTCTGACGGGTGACGGCGAGCTCCAGGAAGGACCGATCTGGGAAGCGGTGATGTATGCCGGCCAGAAGCACCTGGACAACCTCTGCGTGATGGTCGACCGCAACAACGGCCAGCTCGACATCGCCAACCGCATGGTCTTCCCGATGCCCGAGCTGGAGGCGGTCTTCGCGTCGTTCGCCTGGGAGGTGCACAGCGTCGACGCCACGCAGTACGCAGGGCGTGTATGCCGCGCTCGAGAAGTTCCGGTTCGGGCCGCGCAACGGGAAGCCGACGGCGATCATCTGCCATGGCATGAAGGGGCACGGCGCCCTCTCCGACTTCCTGAACAAGCACAAGGTCACGGTTCCCGAGTCGCTGATCGAACAGGAAATGACGTTGCAGTCGGCACAGCGCCAGGAACGGGTACGGGAGTATTTCAGGTTCCACCAGTCGCTGAATGACCTGGCGGACGCGCAATCCTTGCAGGAGACGCTCCACGCCATCGCCGCGCAGATGCACTTCCAGGTCGAGCGCCACGGCTCCGGCGAGCCGGCGCTTTCGTCAGTGATCGGCCCCATCCAGATCGAACGCGCGCCCGTTCGCGACAAGCGCATCAGCTACGACGCCTCGCTCCTGCCGCGCCTCGATCCCGCGAAGGAATACGCCGCGAGCGACATCGTCACCGCCGCGATGAAGGTCTTTGCCCGTGACCCGCGCGTCGTGTCGATCGATTCGGATCTCGCGACGACCAGCGGCCTCGAGGCCGGCGTCGCCGCCGTCGATCAGCGCCGGGCGCTGAACGTCGGCGTCGCCGAGGCAAACATGATGGGCATCGGCGAGGCGTTCGCCGCGCTCGGCTATCAGACGTGGATCAGCACGTTCTGCCCGTTCTTCGACTGGAAGGTCATGCGGCGCGTCGCCGTCGGCCATCAGGAGCGTCTCGAGGCGATGCAGTCGCCGGACGGCTGGCTCAGCGAAGGCCACGGCCTCGATCTGACGATGCTCGCGACGGCCGCCAACTTCGAGACGCGCACGAACGGCGCCACGCACATGGGCAACGACGACTGCACGATCTTCGACGGCATGGCGCATCTGCAGATCATCGACGTCTCCTGCCCGCAGCAGATGCTGTCGCTCATGAAATGGACGATGGAGGGCAACCGCGGCCTGCTCTACGTTCGCGTCATGCGCACGCCGTCGGCGGTCATCTACGGCAGCGACTACACGTTCGAGCCGGGCAGAGGGCACGTGCTCCGCGAGAGCCCTGGCGATGCCGCGGTCGTCGTGAGCAGCGGCCGCGGCGTGCATGAGGCGCTCGGCGCCGCTGCCGAGTGCGCGAGGCTCGGACTGAGCGTTGGCGTCGTCGACATGCCGACCATCGACGAGGAGCTGCTCGTGCGGCTCTACGAATCGGGCCGGCTGCTGTGCATCGCCGAGCAGAACAACGGCTACATCCTGCAGAACCTGCTGCGCATTCTGTTCCGGCGGCGCAAGCCGTCGTGGCGCGGTGTCGAGAACGTGCTGCCCATCAACACGCTCGCGGCCGACGGCCGGCCACGATTCATCCATTCGGGTACCTATGAGGAATTGATCCGCGCCTTCGGTCTGGCGCCGCAGCAGATCGCGGAGACGATCAAACAGCGGATTGCCTGAGGCGCGAGACCGGTAACCGCAGAAAGGCGAGGACCAACATGGCTGTGCCCGCACTGCACGAAGAGGACGTCGAGGCGCTCGGTCTTCCCGGCCGGCAGCTGCGGTGGCTGGTCGCCCCCGGAGCGTTGAGCGCCGAGCACTGTTCCACCTGTGTCGTCCGCATTGAGCCTGGCGACCGGGTGCGTCCCGCCCATTCGCATCCGAACGGCGAAGAAGTCATCTACATCATCAGCGGATCCGGACGCGTGCTCGTGAACGGCGAAGTGACGGCAATCAAACCCGGATCTGTCGTCCTGTTCCCGCGCGGCCAGGTGCACATGGTGCACAACACCAGCGGCGAGGAGATGAAGATCGTCTGCTTCTTCGCGCCGCCGACCGGCCTCGAGAACTACGAGATGCACGAAGACGTAGACTTTCCTGAATAGACACGTCGTGCCATCGGTGATCGCGAGCGAGTTACTGCGGCAGCGCAAACGCGATATATCCCGTTCGGCAACGGTGCCGCCCCCGGCCTGGCCGGCCACTGCCCGGCGGGGGGTGTTTCGCCGGACGCCGCGACCAGCACGTACTGGCGCCCGTCGATCTCGTACATCGAATGACCGCCGCGAATCGTGCCGCCCAGCGGTCCGCTCTCCCAGAGCTCTTTGCCCGTCTCGGTGTCGTAGGCGCGCAGCTTGCTGTCGCCGCCGGGCGCGAAGATGAGCCCGGCCGACGTGACGATCAGGCTGCTTCGCATCTGCGTCACGCCGGTGCCGGTCACGCCCAGCGCCGCGAGGCGGGCATCATCGCCGAGAGGCACCGTCCACTTGATCGCCGCGGTGTTGAGGTCGTACTTCGTGATCGTCGTGAACGGCGGCTTCATCATGATGCCGATCGTGCCGTAGGCGTTGATCACGTACTGAGGCAGCTGGGGAACGTCATCGGGGTACGGCCGCGGTCCGAAGCCCCGGCCTCTACCGCCACCCTCGCGGACTCGCGCGCCACCTGATCCGACGACCGGACCTGCGGGGAAAGTCGGCGCCGCGCCTCCCCCACGACCGCCGCGCCCGAACGGGGACGCCATCAGGAAGCTGACCAGATTCTCCATGTCCACGTCGTCGAGTTGTGGAAACGCGGGCATGCGTCCCTTGCCGTTCATGATCGTGCCCCGGATCGTCGCGGCATCGAGCCGTCCCGGCACATCGAGCAGCGTGGGACCGTTCTGCGTGCCGCTCCGGTCCGGTGCGTGGCACACCTGACATTCCCGCAGATACACCGTCATGCCGGGCGGCGCATTGGCCGGCGTCTCGCCGGGTTTCAGCAGTCGAAGGATTCCCGGATTGTTCTGGCTGATGACGTAGACCTCCCCGGTCGCCGGTTCCGCCGCGGTGTAACCGAACAGCGCGCCGCCGTTGCTGCCGGGAATGTGCAGCGTGTCCGTGAAATCGATCGGCGTGAACAGCCCGAGATTGCGGGTTTTTGCGAGGCGCTGCTTGAACTGCTCGCGGGCCTCTGGCGTGACCACCGCGTGCGGATTGATGTCGTCGGCGGTGAAGGACTGTTTGCTGAACGGCGGCGGCAGCGTCGGGTATGGTTGCGTGGGCCACGACTGTTCGCCGGGCATGGCGCTCTTCGGAACCGGGCGCTCCTCGATTGGCCAGACCGGCGCGCCCGTCACTCGCTCGAAAACATAGAGAAAGCCGGTCTTCCCGGCCATCGCCACGATGTCGAGGTTCCTGCCGTTGTGTCTTATCGTGGTGAGCTGCGGCGCGGCGCTGCCGTCGAAGTCCCACAGATCGTGATGCACCATCTGGAAATGCCAGAGGCGCTTTCCAGTTCGCGCATCCAGCGCGAGCAGCGACGTGCCAAACAGGTTGGCGCCGGGTCGATCCGCGCCGTAGTAGTCGTAGGTCGGCGAGCCGGTGGGGAAGTAGGCGATGCCGCGCCTTTCGTCGATGCTGATCTCGCCCCAGGTGTTCGTGCCGCCGACGTACTTGTAGGCATCCTTCGGCCAGGTGTCGTAGCCGAACTCACCGGGCCGAGGCACGGTGTGGAACTGCCAGACGAGCTTCCCGGTGATCACGTCGTAGGCGCGCAGATCTCCGGGCGGCGACATATACGCTTCGCCCGTCGATCCGCCGAGCAGCACGAGGTTCTCGAAGACCTTGCCCGGATTGCCCGACTGAATCCGCCCGATAGTCGCGGGATCGCGGCCCAGCCCTTCGCGCAGATCGGCGACGCCGTCCTTGCCGAACGAGAGAATGGGCCGTCCCGTCGCCGCGTCGATCTGCTGGAGGTAGTCGTTCATGCTGAAGATCAGCCGCCGATCCTTCCCGTCCCTGCTCTCCCAGTAGTTCATGCCGCGCGCGGTCATCGCCTGCATGCCTTCGCGAATCCAGATCTCCTTCCCGGTCTTTGCGTCGAGGGCCACGATCGCGCCGTTGCGGCCGCGCCCGTAAATCACTCCCCGGACGACGATCGGATTGAAGCCGGTCTCTCCGAATGGATACGTCCATGCAACGGTCAACCGGCCGACGTTGGATCGGGTGATCTGCGCCGACGGAAAGTAGCGCGAGCTCGCCGGGCCGCCGGCATAGTCCGGCCACCACTTGTCGTCAGCGGCGGACAGCGCGAGCGTGAACGCGCAGCCGAGCGCCGCCACGGCAGCCGCGGCGAGCCGCCGGCGTGCCGGCAATGCTGAGACGGATGCGGGCGTGCCGCCTCGAGAGCCTTCGGAGTTCACGTGGTTGTCGGGTGTCATGATTCGTGTTAGTGTCCGCGCGATTATCGATAATTCGTAGCTCAGCGTCACAATCGGTTCAAAGCGGTTCAGAACCTGAACCAGAACCCCGAACCGTGAACCCCTGCGAACCAGTGAACCCCTGAACGATTGAACCTTTGAACCAATAATCGCGGAGCCCCCCATGTCCCCTGTCAAGGCGATGGCCGTCGGAATGGTGGTCCTGGTTGCAGCGTTACCGTCCGCCGCCTCGAAGAACTTCGTCCCCGATGTGACGTTCAAGGGCTCGAGCCTCTCCGGCTGGCGTCCGATCGGGCAGGCTGACTGGCGCGCGCAGGATGGCGAGATCATCGCCACGCCAAAGTCGGCCGGTGGCTGGCTGCTGCTCGAGCGGTCGTATCAGGACGTCGCATTCTACGCGTCCTTCCGCTGCGCGCCGGGCTGCAAGACGGGCGTCCTTCTCCGGGCGCAGAAGTCGTCTGACGGAGGAATGAAAGGGATCTTCGTATCGCTGACCGACGGCGACCTCGCGTCGTACCGTGTGACGCTCGATTCGAGTGGCAGCGAGACCGCACGTGAGGCCTTGCGTGGCGCGGGCGGAGGTCAGGTTCGCGTCGCGCCGCCTCCGGCGCCCGCGGCTGACGGCGCGGCTCCAGGCGGTCGCGGCGCGGCGGGGCGTGGTGCCGCGGGAGGTCGAGGCGCCGCAGGTGGTCCGCCTGCGCTGCCGCAGATGCCTGGCGGCATTCCTTCTCCAATTCCCCGGCCGGATACGGGTCTGCGTGCGGGCGACTGGAACTCGATCGACATCATTCTCGACGCGAACATTCTCCGCCCCTTCCTGAACGACGCGCTGGGTGTGAGCGGAGGTGTGGCCGACGAAGACTTCACGGGATTCGGCGCGATCGCGCTGTATGCGGGCGGCACCGGCGAAGTGCGGTTCAAGGACGTCTGCGTACAAGGATCTGCAGCCGCGGGTCGCTCTTGCCGAGGAAGTCTCGAGGCGATTCCGCATGCAGACGCTGAACGAGTTCTACTACTCGTGGGGACCGTCGATCGCCGACATCAATCGCGACGGCACTCAGGACATCGTCGCGGGACCCTACTACTACCTTGGCCCTGACTACAACGTCGCCAGGGAAATCTACATGGCCCGTACGCTCGACCCGGGGACGCAGTACTTCAACGGCGTGCAGTTCGCGTATGACTTCACGGGTGATGGCTGGCCCGACGTGATCAACTCGCTGTTCACGCAGCCGACCGTTCTGTACGTGAATCCAAAGGGGGAAGCGCGCCGCTGGGACGTGTACACAGTGACCGATCGCGTCAGCAGCGAGCTCGCGCTGCTCGAGGATGTCAACGGCGACGGCAAGCAGCGACTACATCTTCAAGGACGGCAACAACCAGTTCGTGTTTGCCAACCCCGATCCGGCGAACCCGACCGGAACGTGGATCAAGCATGCGATCAGCGAGGCTGGTCCGTGGGCCAATCACGGCATGGGCGTCGGTGACGTGAACAAGGACGGTCGCGTGGATTTCCTGAACGCCTACGGCTGGTGGGAGCAGCCGGCAAGAGGGCAGGAGACCACCTGGCTCTATCATCCGGCCGCCTTCGGCCGCTGGACGCGCTCGAGTCCCGGCGGCGCCGAAATGGCGGTCTACGACGTGAACGGCGACGGCCTGAACGACGTCGTCACGACGCTGCAGGCGCACGGATGGGGACTGTCGTGGTTCGAGCAGAAGAAGGCCGCCGACGGCTCGGTCTCGTTCCAGGAGCACCCCATCATGGGGGACTTCTCGACGAAGAACGCCGGTGGCGTGACGTTCTCGCAGCTCCACGGCTCGACGCATGCCGACATCGACGGCGACGGCATGCAGGACTTCATCACCGGCAAGCGGTTCTGGTCACACCTGGACACCTATCTCGATCCGGATCCCCACGGCGCGCCCGTGCTCTACGTGTATCGCACCGTCAGAAACCCCAAAGCACCCGGCGGCGCGGAATTCGTCCCTGAGCTGATTCACAACCGCTCGGGCATCGGGTCGACAGCCGCCGTGTTCGATCTGAACAAGGACGGGGCGCTCGACATCATCACTTCGACCGCCGGGGCACGTTCATCTTCTGGAACAACTGGAAGCGGGGAGCTTGACGGCCGGGACGACGGTTCCAGCCAGTTCAAAAGTTCAAGCGTTCAGAGGTCAGGGTTCGCTGAGCGGCGTGGTCCTACCCGAGCTCTGAACCTGAACCTCTGAACTCTGAACCTCTGACTCTTGAACCCTGAGAACTGTTGAACCCCTGAACCGACAGGATCTATCGCTCCGCCCAATGAACCATCGGCAGCCCCGGAACCGGCGCCCTGAAGCACGGGATTCGGCGGCCCTTCAGTGATCCGATGTAAACGGTCTGCAAATCCGGTCCGCCAAATGTCACGCTGGCCATCCATGGGGCCACGCCGCGGCCGGTCGCGAACAGCACATCCTCGCTCGACGTTCTTGCGAAAGAACGCCTGCTCGAGGGCGTCGACTCGCGCGGGGTCGCCTTCGTCGAGCAGGATTCTGAGATCGCCCTGCGGCGTCAGCACGAACAGCCTGTCCGAGTAGCACCAGCGTGCCCCAGAGATTGCCGTAGCTGTCGAACGCGATCCCGTCCGGCCAGGCGCCTTTGCCCAATCTCGTCGGGCCGAAGATCTCGCGGCCGGTGGCGTGGCCATGCTCATCGATTCGCAATCGCGAAATGCGGCCGCCGGTGGTCTCGACCACGTAGAGAAACTCTTCCTTGGCGTCGAAGCGGATCTCGTTGGTGAAGTGGAAACCGTCGGCCACGATCCGGAAGCTGCCGCCCTCGTACCTGGCGAGGTAGCCGTCTGCCAGATCCGGTCGAAGCGCGTGCATCCAGTTCTTGATCCGGGTGGAAACCGTAATCCAGATCCGGTCCTTCGAATCGCGCAGCACGAAGTTGACTTTGCCGATGGGTTCGCCGTCGATGCGGTCGGCGAGCACCGTCGAGCTTCCATCCCGCGACATGATCTCCAGGCAGTCGGTCCCGAAGTTGGAGATCAGGATGTCGCCGCTCGGCGCGAACGCGAGCCCGTTCGGCAGCGTGCCTTCGAGATAGCGCGTCGCCTCGGTGTTCGCGTCCTGGAAACGGCCGGATCGCTTCTGCGTGATGATTGCCTGGTCGTCGCCGTTGATGCGGACGACGCCGCCGCGGGCATCGGCGACCCAGAGCGTGCCGTCGCGTTCGGCGAGAATGCACTCGGGCCGCTGGAGATCGCGGCCGACGTAGTGGAGCGCGCCCGGGTCGAGTCCAAAATCCAGAACTGGATTCGTCCGTGCCTCGACTCCACGCATTCAATCGCCTCCATCGCGCCTCACTGGCTGCCGATCTTTTGGTCGGAACTATATCGCAACGCCTACGGTTTCCTGCCGATCCCGAACTGATCCCCGCTGCGCACCGGCTTCTTGTCGTCGAAGACGATCTCGACGACCTTCTCGCTCTGCACCATCCGTTTTTCCTCGTCGGTGAGCGCCGCGACCATCTTCTTGGTCTTCGTGTCGAAGACTTCTCCAGTCGACGGGTAGGCGTAGCGTCCGTCCATGCTGAACGTGACCCAGCCCGGCTGATCGCGCACGGCGAGGCTCGTCATCTGCTTCGGCGGCATCACGGTCGCGTCGAAGACGTGGACCATGCTGTTGTGGCCGTCGGCGAGCCAGATCTCCCGCTCGTCCGGCGTGAGCCCGATGCCGTGGCTGGGACAGCCGTGCCGCTTCACCGGACCCTTCTGGTAGCCGGTGACCTCGACGCGATGCAGCATCTTGCCGGTCTTGATGTCGCCGATCTCGAAGCCGAGCAGCTCGTTGACGTTGACGAAGGCCAGCGTCTGGCTCGCGTTGATGGTGAACGGCCGCACGGAATTGCTGAATGGTCCGACGCCGCCGACTACCGTGTGCGATTTGGTCTCGGCGATCGACAGGACCGGTGACTTCAATCCGGCGAGATAGACACGGTTGCCATCCGGTCCGTAGAGCGTGTTGTGCGCCCCCGAGTTCAGCACGATCTTCGAGATCACGTCTCCGGTGAGCGCGTCGAGCACGTGCCAGTGCGGTCCCTCGAACGACGGCGCGTACATCACCTTGCCGTCGGGCGACAGCGACATCCGGTCGACGCCGCCCTCATACTCGCGGTTCCACACCATCTTTTCGGTCGCCAGATCGAACGACGCGATGCGCTTGGGGGTGGACACGTAGATGCGGCCGGTCTTCGCGCTCGCCGCAACGCCTTTGACGTTCTCCGGCTGCGCCCCCTCGGGCACCTCGAAAGTCGGGATGCGTCGGACGAACTTGTGCCCGTTGTCCATGTCGTAGACGAGGATCCCGATCCCGCCGTACTCGACGTAATTGCGGATCCCGGGCTCGGCAACATAGAGGAAGTGCCGCTCGCTGTAGCTGACGGCAGTACCTGCCTGACCGGCCGTCAGCAGGACGGCGGCCGCGCACACGACAACGTGAAGAAATCGGCGAAGCATCATCACATCTCCCGCGACGGTGTGTCCGTTACACCAGTTATGTCCAGCCGCCACTCGTCTGGGTCCCATTCGGCGGTGATCGTGCCCGCCGTCGGGATACCAAGATACGCCGCCGGCGTCGTCGACGCCATCGGCAGTACGTCTTCGAGCGAAAGGGCGCCGAAACGCGCCGTTTTTCCGATCGCCTCCGGCATCGTCAGGGCCGATCCCGCGAGATAGGGTGTGCCGCGAAGCGAGACCCGGCGGTCGGCGCCGACCTCGACGTCGACGTCGCCGATGCGATAGGTGCCGGGCGGGCACCCGGCGGCGGCCATCGCGTCGGTGACCAGGATCGTGCGCGCCGGCGATTTCGCGCGCGTGAACACCTTCACGATTGCAGGCGGCAGGTGGTGACCATCGACGATGAGGCTCGCCCAGAGATCATCCGAAGCGAGCTGTTCCCAGATGACATTGGCGTGGCGCGGCAGCACGGCCGCGCAGCCGTTGCCGAGATGCGTGGACAGCGTTGCGCCGGCGGCGATGGCGTCACGGATCACCTCCGGCGCGCCATCGCTGTGGCCGATGGCGACGCGAATGCCGTCCGCCACGAGCTGCTCGATCAACGTCAGCGTGCCGGGAACTTCCGGTGCGAGCGTCACGAGCACGATCTGCCCGTCCGCCGCCTCCTGGCGCCGTGCGAAATCATCGGGCGAAGCCTCTCGGCAATGCGCGCGTGGATGCGCGCCGCGTGGTCCATCCACCGGCGAAATGTAGGGACCCTCCATGTGGATGCCGGCAATCGCCGGATCCGCGACGGCCAGGAGCGCGCGTGCGCTCTCCGCAAATCGATCCAGCGGGCCGGTGATCAAAGTGGGCAGGAACCGGGTCACGCCGGTCGCCCGAATCGCCGCCACCGAACGATGGACGTCGTCCGCGCTCAGGCCAGGCGAGTTGTAGTCCACGCCGGCGAAGCCGTTCACCTGGAGGTCGACGAAGGCGGGGAAGGACACGGTCATCGACACATCTTGACGTCATTTCTTGCGCGAAAGCAGCCTCGCCGAGTCCCTGTCGAGATAAACCGTCGTGGCCGGGTGCGTCTGCAGGATCGACGCCGGCGCGTCGGGGCTGACCGGTCCTTCCAGGCAGCGTTTGACCGCTTCCGCCTTGCGCGCGTCCGGGACGACGCAGATGATCTCGCGCGAGTCGAGAATCTGCCCGATCGAGATCGAGATGGCGCGGTCGGGCACGTCGGCGATGGTCTTGAACCACCCTTCGCCGACCTGTTGCCTCCGGCACGCCTCGTCCAGGCGGACGATCAGGTACGGCTCCGTCGTCTCGAAGTCGGCTGGCGGATCGTTGAAGGCAAGATGCCCGTTTTCGCCGATCCCGACGAATGCGCAGTCGATCGGGGCCGAACGAAGTGCGGCGCCGACGCGCCGGACGACCTCGTCCGCGTTCTGTTCCGCGTCCAGGAAGTGATAGCGCTCGATGCCCGACGGCCGGACGAATCGCTCCATCAGGTAACGGCGGAAGCTTGCGGGGTGATCGGCAGCCAGTCCGAGATACTCGTCGAGATGGAACATCTCGACGCGCTTCCAGTCGATGTCGGGCCGCGCGGTGAGGGCCTCGAGGAACTCGAATTGCGAGGCGCCGGTGGCCACGAGAATGCGGGCGCCGCCGCGCTCCGCCGTGGCGTCTCCGATCGCGCCAGCGGCATGCGCCGCCGCGGCCTGCCCGAGGTGCCGTTTGTCGTCGAAGATGTGGGTACGGATGAGCACGCCATTTTTCGCAGGTGACCGTGTACTATTAGCAACTTCCAGATTTGCCAGTCAGGCGATCCCAGGACGCGCGCGATGAGCGGCAGGCGCTCAACGCTCGGGACAGGCAGTTCTGCCTGTCCCTCTTGCAGCTGTCGTTGGGAGTTCACACTTGCCTTTCAAATGCTTTAGCCTGACCTCTCATTGCACCTCGCGAATCGCGATCAGCGGGTCGGTGCGCGCGGCGCGCCGGGCCGGCCAGTAGCACGCCTGCAAGCCGACCGCGAAGAGCAGGAGCGCCACCGCGCCGAATGCGAGCGGATCGAACCCGCCGACCCGCCAGACTTCGCCGGCGAGCCACTTGCCGACGGCGAAGCTGCCGATGAGGCCGAGTGCCGTGCCCGCGAGCAGGAGCCGCGAGCCCCGGGCCAGCACCATTCGCGCGATGCTGCCCGGCTCCGCGCCGAGCGCCAGGCGCACGCCGATCTCCTGCCGCTCCTGCGCGACCGCGGTCGACATCACGCCGTAGACGCCGACGACGGCGAGCGCGAGGCCGACCGCCGCGAAGACCGACAGCAGCACGAGATTGAATCGCGGCGTCGCGTATTCGTTGTCCCTGAGCACCCGCTCGAGCGTCTGCACCCCGGTCACCGGCTGCGCGCGATCGACCGCATACACCTGCGACGTCACGTCGCGTATCAGCGCTGTCGGATCGCCGTGCGAACGGACGAGAACATAGTTCGACACGCCGGCGATGGTGAACGGCAGATAGACCTCCGGCATGATCGGATCCGTGATACCTGAATTCAACGTGTCGTGGACGACGCCGACGATCTGGAATGTGTGATTCGGGATGTTGAACGGCGGATCCTTCAGCCGCCAGAGCTTCACCGCCTGACCGAGCGGTTCACGGTTGTTCAACCGCATCCGGACGAAGCGCTCGTTGACGAGCGCCACGCGCTGCGCCGCCTCGATGTCGCTCTCGGTCAGCAGCCGGCCCGCCGCCAGCCGGATGCCGAGCGCGTGGGTGTAATCCGCGTTGACGTGGTGTGCCTGGACCGGGTCGTTGACCGGCGGCTCCCCAATCACTTCGACAGGCATCCACATGTTGCCGATCGGGTGTCCGCCGCTGTTCAGGCCGACTGCAGCCACGCCCGGCACCGCGCGCACGCGGGGCAGGAACTCGCGGAAGAATGCATTCCTGCGCGCGGCGTCGGGGTACCGCTGCGGCGCCAGCGGCACCCGCATCGTCAGGATCTGTTCGGGAGCGACGGCGAACTGCGTCCGCTCCATGGCCACGAACGAGCGGAGCAGCACACTCGAGCCGGCGAGGAGCACCAGCGACAGCGCCACTTCGACAATGACCAGCGACTTGCGCAGCAGCGACTGACGCGACGTTCCAGCCAGGCCACGGCTCGCTTCCCGCATCGAGATCGCAAGATCGCGCCCGGACGAGTGCAGCGCGGGCGCCAGCCCGCAGATGACGCTCGTCAGCCGCCGACACGAGCAGGGCAAACACGAGGACCGGCATGTTCAGCAATATCTCGGATTCGTCGGGGATCGTGCCCTGGCGGCACGAGCGCGAGCAGCGCCGGGAGACCGACGTAGGCGAGCGCGGTGCCCAGCGCTCCAGCAGCGAGCGCGAGAATCAGGCTTTCCGTGAGCAGCTGCCGGATGAGACGGCGCCGGCTTGCGCCGAGCGCGACGCGCACCGTCATTTCGCGCTGCCGGACAGCGGCCCGCGACAGCAGCAGGTTCGAGACGTTGGCGCACGCGATCAGCAGCAACAGGGCGACGGCGCCGAGGAGCACCCAGATGTCGCGCGTGATCGCGCTCGGGAACGTCTGCTTGAAGGGCAGCAGGCCGACGCGCCATTGCTCGGGGAACTGCGCGGGCTCGCGCTGCCGCAGGTCAGCGATGATCGGCCTGAGATCGGCCTCCGCTTGCGCGTCGCTGACGCCGGCCTTCAGACGTCCGAGCAGGTGCACGTTCCTCACGCCCTCGACGATCTGGCCCCGCTGCAGCGTGATCGGCAGATAGACGTCCGCGCCCCGCCACATGAATCGCTTCGGCATCACGCCGATCACCGTGCGGGACGTGTCGTTGAGCCGGAGTTGACGGCCGAGGACGCCGGAATCGCCGTTGAACTGCCGCTGCCAGAATCGATAGCCGAGGACCACGACCGGCTCGGCGCCGGGTCGCGCGTCGTTGGCGGTCGGGGTGCGCCCGATGAGCGGTGGCACGCCCATGACGTCGAAGGTGTTGAACGTGCCGTGGTTCCCCCGCAGCCGCTGCGGCTCGCCGTCGCCGATCCACAGCACGTCGCTGATCGTCGACGCGATCACGCCCTCGAAAATAGTGTTCCGGTCCGAGATCTCCAGGAACTGATCCACCGAATACCCGGTCCGGCCCCCTGCCATCGCCGGATTGCTGACGCGGACGCTCATCAGGTTGTCGACGTCCTTGTAGGGGAACGGATTGAGGACGACCGCGTGAAGCACGCTGTAGATCGCGGTGGTCGCCATGATCCCCAGCGCGAGCGAGAGTATGGCCAGGACACTGAATCCTGGCGTTCTGATCAATCCACGGACGCCAAACTGGACATCACGCCGGAATTCCCCGAGCCAGTTCATCATGGCCGCTATCACGCGAAGGCGTCACGCAAGACCTTGAGGCTCTTGGGCACGGCCGTCGCGGGATCCTCCTTGCCTTCCATTTCCAGTGAGACCCATCCCTTGAAGTTCGCCTTGCGGAGCGTCTGTGCAATGCGCCGGTAGTCGAGATCGAGCGTGTACCACTCGCCGCCGCCGTAGTAGGTCTTGGCCTGCACGATTGAGGCGTGCGGCGCGAGCTTCTCGATCTCCGGATACGGATCGCCGGGAAAGTTGCCGGTGTCAAGATTGATCCCCAGCCACGGCGACGCGACGCCCTTGTAGATTCGCAGCAGGTTCTCGGTCTTCGTCGTCAGCCCCCAGTGGTTCTCGAGGGCGAGCAGGACGCCGGCGCGCTCGGCCGCCGGCAGGCACGCCTGGATGCCCTCTATGCACCAGCGGAACGCGTCTTCGTCCGTGTGCCCCTTGATCGGCGGCTCGTCTCCCTTGACCTTCATCAGATCGTCGAACGACACGATCGTGTTCCAGCGTCCGGAATTCAAGCGGATGCTCGGAATCCCGAGCCTGGAGGCGAGCTCGATGCACCGGACGGTGTGCTTGACCGCCTCGTCGCGCTCTTCGGGCTTCTCCGAGATGAAGTCCTGATGGATCGAGAGCATCGGCAGGGAGAGGCCCGCTTTGAACGCGGACTGCTTCAACTTGTTGACGTAGGCGGGAGACTCATCCGTCATCTGCCGGTGCAGGATCTCGACGCCATCGAAGCCCAGCCTCGCGGCATCGTCGATGACCTGTTCCACCGGATACTTCGCGGTCCGGAAGTGCCAGTACCGAATAGGTCGACACGGCAATCTTGATGCGTGGGGGCGCAGCCGGCGTCTGCTGTGCTGCCGCGCCGGTGGCCGGCGCCAGCAGTGCCCCAACCGCCGCCGCCCCCAGTCCCAGAACCTCACGTCTCGTCGTCACAGTCGGGTGCTCCTTGATCTATGCGCTGACTATATCTGACATGACGCGTGGCCGAGGTGACCGTGCGTGGCTTCCGCCTTTCCGCCTCCGCCAAGGCTTCGGCGGACCCACCGTAGCTGTAGCGAAGGCGGGCAGGCGGAAGGAAGCGGCTGCTCATTTTCAACGACAGCCACATCCTTCCGGCTAAAGCCGGAAGCCACGCGAGCGGACTTACTCCGCCCGCAGCGCCCGCATCGGATCGATCCGCGATGCGCGGCGCGCGGGCAGATAGCCGGCGACGAGGGCGACCGTGGCCAGCAGGGCAACCATCACCCCGAACGTGAGCGGATCGGTAGCCGAGGTCGCGAACAACAGGCTGTTGATGACGCGGGCGAGCGCGAGCGACACGCCCGCGCCGAGCGCGATCCCGATCGCGGCCAGAGTCATCGTATCGGTCATGATCTGCCGGCGAACGTCGCCGGCAGTCGCCCCGAGCGCCATCCGTACGCCGATCTCGGGGATGCGCTGGCTGACGCCGTACGACACGACGCCGTAGATGCCCAGGCTGGCGAGGATCAGCGCGAGCAGCGAAAAGCCCCCGAGCAGCCAGACCATGAAGCGGCGCGGCGAGACGGCGCGGTCCACGAGATGCTCGATCTGCCGAACGTCGGTCGCCATCAGTCGTGAATCGATCTCCGACAGCGTGCGGCGCAGCGTCGGGATGAGCGAGGTGGTGGGAAGCGCAGTGCGCACGATGAGATCCGCGCCGGCCCCTCCGCCTTGAGCCAGCGCGAGGTACATCTGCGCGACCGGCGCCTCGTCCAGGCTGGTCTGCCGCACGTCGGCGACCACGCCCACGATGGTGAGCGGTGAGCCTCCGGTCATGGCGGGCCGGCCGATCGGGTCGAGGCCTGGATAGAGGACGCGCGCCACGGTCTCGTTGATGATCACCGGTCGCGGCCGCGGCGCCTGGCCTTTGGCGTCAGGCAGATCGTTGTCGGAGAAGTCGCGTCCAGCCTTCATCGGAATGCCCATCGCGCGAAAGTACCCGGGGCCGACGATGTAGACGAACGTGCCCGGACGTTGATTGTTCGGATACTGGTGACCGTCAACGTAGATGTTCCAGGTACGGTTGCGGTCGAGCGGCAGCGCGTCGGTCAGGCCGGCCGCTTCCACGCCTGGAAGTCCCGAGACCCGGCGCACGAGCTCTGATCGGAGCGCGGCCTGCTGCTCGTTCGGAACCTGTCCCTGAAGCTCGATTCTCGCCGCGACTGCACGTGTCGGCTCGAACCCGAGCTGCACGTCGAGCAGCTGGATGAAGCTGCGCACGAGCAGGCCCGCGCCGACCAGCAGCACCGCGGCGAGCGCGATCTCCGCCACGACGAGACTCCGCCGGACCCACGCGTGCCGTGCCGAATCGACCGACCCGCGACTCTGTTCTTGAAGCGCTGACTGCGGCGTCCGGGCGGATACCTTCAACGCCGGCACGGTGGCGAAGAGCAGACCCGTGCCGAGCGCGACAACCGCGGTGACGATCAGCGCCGTCGCATCGACGCGGACGTAATGCAGAAGCGGCAGGCTCAACGTATCGCTGCTCGTGAGCCATGCGGTCAGGCCGTACGCCAGCGGCACGCCCAGGGCGGCGCCGGCCAGCGCGAGCAGCGTACCTTCTGTCAGCAGCTGACGGACCAGACGGGCCCGTCCGGCGCCGAGCGCGATGCGCACCGCAAACTCCCGGCTGCGCGCCGACGCGCGCGCGAGCAGCAGGTTCGCGAGGTTGGCGCAGACGATGAGCAGCACGCATCCGACCGCCGCCCACAGGACGAGCAGCGACCGCCGCATCCGTCCGCTGACCTGATCCTTGAGATCGGTCAAGCACGGCGCCGAAGCCGCCAAGACGATCGTTCTCGCGCCGCAACCGGGGCAGCATGGTCGTGAACTCCGCGCGGGCTTCTGCGAGTGTGACGCCAGGCTTCAGCCGCCCGACGACGGAGAGCGTATTGCCCCACGGCCGCATGACGTCGAGCACCGCCGGGACGAACATGTCGACGTTCGTACCAGGAGTGAAGATCGACGAGAAGTCGAACGTCTCCGGCATGATGCCGACGACGGTGACCGGTTCGCCGTTGATCGTGATGGCGCTGCCGACGAGCGACGGGTCGCCGGCGAAACGGCGCTGCCAGAGACGATGTCCCAGCAGGGCGGCCCGCGGGCCGCCGCGGGCGTGTTCCTCGGCGGTGAACGAGCGGCCTCGCGCCGGGTTCACCCCCAGCACCTCGAAGAAGCGAGGCGCCACGTCGACGGCCATCAGCCGCTCGGGTTCGCCGCGCCCCGTCAGGGTCTGTCCGCCGTACCCGAAGAAGGCGAAATATGCGCTCAGTTCTCCGAACGATTGAGTGTTGCGCTGGAAGGCCTCGAAGACGTCGACCCGGAAGGTCCGACCGCTGAGTCCGGTGGTGCCGATATTGGCAATCCAGGCCAGCCGATCGGATTCGGGAAACGGCAGCGGCCTCAGCACCAGCGGATTGACGATGCTGAAGACGGCGGTGTTGGCGCCGATGCCGAGCGCGAGGATGACGACCGCGATCAGCGTCAGTCCCCAATCGCGCCGGAATCCGCGCAACGCGTACTTCACATCCTGGCGAAACGTCTCGAATCCCAGGGATTTGCGGTTGTCGTCGTGTGGCATGGCGGCTCAATTCTGCCCGATTACGGTCGGCTGTTGACCGTGTCTTAGACGATCTCGTCGGGTTGCCGGTTTACGGCCCGATGGATCAAAGCTGGGTGGCTTCCGCCTTCGCGCGAAGCGCTTCCGCCTTCGCCAAGGCTTCGGCGGACCGCCGTAGCTTTAGCGGAGGCTGGTCGGCGAGACTCGCCGGAGCCTTGGCGGAGGCGGTCAGGCGGAAGAAATGTTCGGCGTCTCTGCCACAGTTTCTTCACCCCTGTACCAAAGCCCTGCCACGTTCCTGTCGTTTGATCTAGTTGTCGGGTGTTACGCCGGCAGAAATGGTCAGAGTCATGAAGAGGGCGTTCGCCGTCGGGTTCGTCTTCGCCGCACTGAGCGCGGGGTTCTACGTCTACACGGCGCGGACCGCCGCATCGGAACCCAACGTGGTGACGCAACCGCTCAGCCTGGGGGCGATTGTCGACGCCGTGACCGCAACCGGCACACTCGAGGCGGTTGAAACAGTGGAAGTCGGCACGCAGGTGTCCGGCGTGGTCGACGATCTGTTCGCCGACTTCAACTCGATCGTGAAGAAGGGACAGGTCATCGCGAAGCTCGATCCACAGCTGATTCGAACGCAGATCGAACAGCAGGAGGCGAACCTCGAGCGCGCGGAAGCGGACCTCGACCGGGTCACGGTCAGCCTTGCCGACGCGCGGCAGAAACGGGAGCGCGCGCGCCAGCTGGCGGAACGGAACCTCATTCCGCGCACCGAGCTCGAGACCGCTGACGTCAACGTCAAGGTAGCCGAGGCGCAGATCCGATCGTCGGAAGCGGCGCTCACGCAGGCCCGCGCACAACTCAACAACACGCGCGTCAACCTGAGCTACACCACGATCAAAGCGCCGATCGACGGGATCGTGATCTCCCGCAACGTCGACGCGGGTCAGACGGTCGCGGCGAGCATGAACGCGCCCACTCTGTTCGTCATCGCCGCGGATCTCACCAGGATGCGCGTGATCGCGAACATCGACGAATCGGACGTGGGCCGCATGCGTCCGGGACAACGGGTGACGTTCCGCGTCGATGCCTTCCCCTCCGACGTCTTCACAGGGACCGTCTCGCAGGTCCGGCTGCAGCCCACCGTCGTGCAGAACGTCGTGACCTACTCCACGGTCATCTCGGTGCCGAACGAGCAGCTCAAGCTGAAGCCGGGCATGACGGCGAACGTGACCATCGAGATTGCCCGGCGGGACGGTGCGCTGCGTGTCCCGCTTGCGGCGACACGCTTCCGTCCGACGCGCGAGATGTTTGCGGCCCTGAATCAGCCGCTGCCTCCGGAGTTTGCGGCCGCGGCTGGAAGCGCGGCCCCACGCGCAGCGGGCGACCAGGCCGTCCGCGCGTCTCGAGTGTCGAATCGTCCCGACCCGGCTCCAATCGCACCGCGCGGCGGAACGCCTGCCGCAGGAGGGGCGGCCCGACGGCCGGTCACGGCGGACTCGCTCTTCGCGCCGATCGAGGTCAGGGAAACACGCGCGACGGCCTGGGTGTTCGAGAACAATCAGCTGAAGATGGTTCGTCTTCGCCTCGGCACGACCGACGGGTCATTCAGTGAGGTGTTGAACGCGGACGACATCAAGCCTGGAGCGAACGTCGTGATGAGCATGACGACGGGACTCGAAGCACGGAACGCGACGCAGACCAGGCAGAGCAGCCCGCTGATGGGTTCGCAACCAGGGCGGGGAGGGTTCGGGCGGTCGCGGTAATCCTCCTGGTCCCTCATCCGGATCGGATTAGGCTCAGGCCCGCCACGAAGAACGCTAGAGATAAATGACGTGCCCGAGCGCCGCAAAAAGATGGAAGAGGAACATCCCGAGCTGTTCATCATTGCCGGCGGTGAACCGGACCTCGACGACCTCGCTTGCGGCGGCTCGAATCGTCGGCGACAGCTGCTCCCCGATATCGAGCCAGACCGCGCGCATGACCGCGGTTGGATCAGCGCCCTTCGACAAGTAATGAACGACCATCGTGCGGCCGTCGTTCTCGGCGTGGACGACGAGTCCGACTGCGCCGCTATCGAACCGTCCCGCCACCGTGTCTCGAACGAATGGCGAAGCTTGGATCCTCCCGGCTGTGTTCACGGCGATAGTGACGGAGGGCCCAGTAAGGCGAGCGCGCGTCGATCCAGCGCCATTCGGGCAGGTCTGATTGGAAATGCCCGGGCGCCAGCTCGCGTGGTGGTGCGGTTCAACACCTCCCTCAGATACTCCAGATTCGTCGCCACCACGAGCACGTCCGGCCGGGGGACGCTGATATAGGACGTCCAGACGTCCTGTTCGAGCTTGTCGCGAAACTCGACCACGTCGACCTGCCCGACTCGGCTCACATTCAGCGCTTGTTTCGCGAGCTCCGCCATGAGAGCCGCGCCAGCGGAGGGCAGGGGCCCTGTCCAGGAGATACAACGTTGCCCCTTCGAACAGTGCGCCACCAAGTCCGGACGGTGCTCGGAAGCGCCTCGCGCCTTCGAGTGATGCCTTCACCCGGATGCCGGTCAGGTTGTGAGCCAGGATCTTGTTGTGGGCGAACCCATCGAAATCGAAGTCGACCTCTGACAACAACTTCTCGATCGGAGTCCCACGAGGACGTGCTGCCGGCTGGCGAGCCGCCACCGTTTCGGTGTCGATGGGCAGCCACCAGAGCAGCTCGTCGATCGCAGCGGATGGTTTTGTGGATGGCTGCTGCTGCGCCTGTGCCGGAGTAAGCGAGGCGAGAACTGTCGCCGCAACCAGCAGGGCAGTCGGGCGCATCTTGAGCATGACGGGGTCGTGAACAGCGCTCGGATAGCTCGATCAGAACAACACGGCGACGTCGATGATGACGTTCGAGCGCGTGTTGTAGATGACGGCGTGGCCGTCCATGATCCCGCGGCGGTGGTCGGCCGGCAACACAACCAGGCGCCGCTCCAGCGCAACCGGGAACGGCTCGAACTTCTTGCGCCAGCCGGGCGGCAGCTGCCCGCCGCGCGCGACCTTCTTCTGCAGGCCGGGAGGCAGGTTGCGATAGCGCGGCGCGTAATGCTCGCGAATCAGCGTCACGTCACCCGAGCCGAAGACGACATGCACGTTGACGTGCGAATCGGACCGGTCCGCCGTCGTCGCGTGCGTCGCGTGCCCGTCCTGCGCTTTCTTGTGACCCTTGCCCTGCTTCGGGGCCGTGGTCGCGACGGTATCTCCCGAGCAGCACTCCAGCGAGCGTCATCCAGAACATCCGTCTCATCTTCGGGACCTCCCCCGCTGGTGCTCGTCGCAAACCATTTGCCAGTGGGTCTGGCAATAGGCAGGGCCGTAACCCTCTGTTCACGAGGGATTTGCCTCGCTAACATACCGGGTCGTGAGCCGCGTCTCGAACATTACTGACGGCACGTCGATCAGGACGGTAATCCGGGGTTGCCGCCAGATCGGGGAGTCAGCGCGATGATTCTTGCGAAATCCTCTTTGACCGCGGCGCTCATCGGCATTGCCGCGGTGTTGCCGCCGCAGTCCGGCGGACAGCCGTTCGAGTGGCAGACAGCGACGCCGGAAGCGCAGGCGATGTCCGCGGCCGCCCTCGACAAGCTGAAGGACCAGCTCGGCGTCGCCACCACGAAAGCCCTGCTCGTGATCCGCGGCGACCGCATCGTCTACGAGTGGTACGGCGAGGGTCACTCTGCGACCGCGAAGCACTACACCGCGTCGATGGCCAAGGCGATCGTCGGCGGCGTCTCGATTGGTATCGGCATCACCGACGGACGCATCGCGCTCGACGACAAGGCCGCCAGCTACGTCCCGCAATGGTCCTCGGATCCGCGAAAGTCGCGCATCAGCATCCGTCAGCTCGGATCGCACACATCGGGGATCGACGATGCGGAGGCCGACAAGCTGCCGCACGACAAGCTCACCGGCTGGAAGGGGGACTTCTGGAAGCGCCTGGACCCGCCGGCCGATCCGTTCACGACGTCACGGGATCGCGCGCCGATCCTGTTCGAGCCGGGCGAGCGCTTCCAGTACAGCAATCCGGGGATTGCGATGCTGACCTACGCATTGACGTCGGCGCTGCGAACCGCCGGACCGGCCGACGCGCGGACGCTGCTGCGCGATCGTGTCATGCGTCCGATTGGCGTCGCGGACGAGGACTGGACGATCGGGTATGGCGCGACGTACACCGTGGACGGCCTGCCGCTGGTTGCCGCATGGGGCGGGGGAAGCTACACCGCGCGCGCCGTTGCCCGTGTCGGGCGCCTGATGCTGCGCGAAGGTGAGTGGAACGGCAGACAAGTCCTCAGCAAGGACGCGGTGAGGCAAATCACGACGGACGCCGGAACACCGGGCCACGGCGGAATCGGATGGTGGAGCAACAGGGAGGGCAGGTATCCAACGCTTCCGCGGGACGCGTTCTGGGGATCGGGCGCCGGTCATCAGGTGGTGCTGGTGATCCCGTCGCTAGACCTGATCGCCGTGCGCAACGGCGCCTCGCTCGGCGAGACGATGGAGCATCACGACATGCTGAACGCCTCGCTGTTCACGCCGCTCGTGCTCGCGATCGGAGGTGGCGCGCCGGCAGAGAACAGGAGTGAAGGCGTTGCGCCGTATCCGCAGAGTCCCGTCATTCGCGATCTCGTCTGGGCTCCGCGTGAAACGATTCGCCGTGACGCGGCGGGCAGCGACAACTGGCCGTTGACCTGGACCGATGATGACGCGTTGTTCGGCGCGTACGGCGACGGCCAGGGCTTCGAGCCGCGCGTCCCGAAGAAGCTCAGCATGGGATTCGCGCGGATCACAGGCGATGCCGACAGCTTCACAGGCGCCAACGTCCGGTCGGCTACGGGAGAGACGTTTGGAGACGGACAGAACGGCAAGAAATCCAGCGGCCTGCTGATGGCCGGCGGCGTCCTCTATCTGTGGGTCCGCAACGCCGGCAATTCACAGCTGGCGTGGTCCTGCCGATCGCGGTGCGACGTGGACCTGGAGCGACTGGAAGTTCACGACCGGCTTCGGCGCGCCGACGTTCCTCAACTTCGGACCCAACTACGCCGGCGCCCGCGACGGCTTCGTCTACGTCTACTCGCACGACGCCGACAGCGCGTATTCACCCGCCGATCGCATGGTGCTCGCGCGCGTCCCCGCGAACCGAATCCGCGACCGCGACGCCTATGAGTTCTTCCAGGCGATCGATGCGAAGGGGCAGCCGGCCTGGACGAGATCGATCGAGCAGCGCGGCGCAGTGTTCACGCACAAGGGCCGCTGCTATCGATCCGGGATCACCTACAACGCGGGCCTGCGACGCTATCTCTGGTCGCAGACACTGCCTGGCGAAGACGCGCGCTTTCAGGGCGGGTTCGGCATCTACGACGCGCCGGACCCGTGGGGCCCCTGGACCACCGTCTACTTCACCGAGCGATGGGATGTCGGCCCCGGCGAATCCAGCTCGTTTCCGACGAAGTGGATGAGCGCCGACGGCACGACGCTGCACCTCGTGTTCTCGGGAGACGATGCGTTCTCGGTGCGAAGGGCGACGATCGTGCGGCGCTGAGAACTCCGATCACGACGGCCACGGCACAACACGAAGCTCACCAAGCTCACAAAGCCCACTAAGGAAACCAACTAGTACGTGTCTTTGTGCTCTTCGTGAGCTTGGTGGCCTTTGTGGTACAGCCGTCGGCCGTGGACGATTGATGACTACAGGTCACTTCAAAATAGAGATCCCACCCGACGACGTGCGCACGTGAAGCAGCGGGCCGCCGCCCTGCGCCGTGCCCTGGAGCGTTCGCCGGCCGACCTTGCCGGTCACGGTGACCGGAAAGTCCACATCGATGCTGCCCGAGCTCGAGTTCGCGTCGAGCTCGAATCCCTGGTTCTGGGGAAGATTGATGTTGACGCTGCCAGACGAGGCGGAGATGCGCCAGTCGGCGGCGATCTCGCCGTGAATCGTGAGGCCGCCGCTCGACGTCGACGCGTCCAGGCCGCCGCGCACCCCGCGCAGCCGTACCGACCCGGAGCTCGAGGACGCCTCGACACGCCCGCTGCCGGTCTGCGTGATGTCGATCGATCCGCTGGAGGTTCGGGCGGTTATGGCGCTCCCGATACCGGTTGCCCGAATCGATCCGCTGCCCGACGACCCATGGAACGCGCCATTGACGCCGTCAACGGTGATCGAGCCCGAACCGGTCGAGGCGCGAAACCCGCTCCCGAGGTCTTTGGACGTCACCGAGCCCGAGCCGCTGTGCGCCTCGACGTTGCCCGAGACTCCTGCGATCTGCACGGATCCCGATCCCGTTTTGGCAATGAGGTTCGATGCCGCCGGAATCGTCAGCGTGTAACTGATCGACACCCCGTCGCGCGAGTCGTCATTGCTGAAGTAGCCAATCCGGACGATGTTGCCGGACTGCTGGATTGGAGGGTTGGCCTCGACGCGCCGCACGCGTTCCTCGGCGCTGAGGCCGCCGCGGCTGAACCACCCTGACCCCCAGTCGCCCGCGCGTACCCGGGCGTTGACCTCTATCCGGCCGCTCGCCCCTGTGCGCACTTCGATGCCGCCGGAGCCGGCGCTGACTTCGACTTCGGGCTGACCGCTCACGGTGAGCGTTCGTTGGAACGATCCCTCCGCACGCTGAGCTTCGGCCGTCGCGGGGATCGCTGGGACCAGCGCCGCGGCGACGGCCAGCGCAAGTCCGGGCAACACGGGGGAGAACCTGCGAATGCGCTCCATCTCTGGACCTCCGACGGTCATTGGACGGGATTGGCCGGCCTCGCGTTCGCGGGGATGAGCTTGATGCATATAAAATCGAGCCTTCCCGACCTGCGCAGTTCCGCCACCTTCGTTCCAGTTTCGAGATCGGCATGAAACCCCAGATTCTGTTATTCGCTATCACCCTGCTCGGCGCCTGCGCGTCCCATCAAGCGCCGCCGCCGCCGGCGCTGCCGGCGCCGGTCCCGGCGCCGGAGCCGTACCGCGATGCGGCTGCGTATCGCGAAGCCCGTACCCGGCTGATCGCGGACGAACGCTCGCGTCGTCTCGACGCGGCGCTGGTGTTGACCGCTGAAGAGGTGAAAGCCAACGAGTCGTTGATGGCGCTCAAGCGGGCGGAGCTCGACCGAAGCCGCGCCTACTTCCCGCCGGCGCGGAGCTTCCTCCTCGAGAAGACGAAGCAGCTGATCGCGGAGTCCCCGGTGTTCGAGGTCATGAAGCGGCTGCCCAAGGGGGCCGTTCTTCACGCGCATGGCGGTGCGATGGGGGACTATCGCTGGCTCGTGTCCAAGGCCACCTATCGTCCCGATGCGTACATCAATGTGACCGGCGGGCCGACCGTCGTTCCCGGCTCGCTGCGCCTGGCCGATCAGCCGCCGGGCGACGGCTGGCGTCTCATCAGCGAACTGCGCGCCGCCGCGCCCGATGCGAAAGCCTTCGACGAACAGCTGTTCCAGTCGATCACCCTCGGCGAAGAGGAGGTGCACGCGCCCGACATCTGGGCCGAGTTCTCGATGACCTTCCGCCGCGTCTCGGGGTTGATGACCAACCGATCGATTTACACCGAGTACTGGCGCAACATGATGGTCAGCCTGATCGAGGAGAACGTCCAGTACCTCGAATCGCGCAGCACCTCACCGATCGACGCGTCCGCGATCCTCCAGGAAGTCCGCCGCGTCGATCCCGAGTTCGACATCAAGTTCATTCCGGTCGCCGGCCGATCGGGAACGCGCGAGCGCATCGCGCAGGCGCTCGCGACGGTGATCGATCTTCGGGAGAAGGATCCGTCCCGGATCAAGGGGTTCGATCTCGTGGAGGAGGAGGATCGTCAGAACACGAATCTCTTCTACATCGAGGAGCTCCTCGCCGCCCGCCGCGAAGCCGACCGCCGCGGCGTCACGCTCCCGCTCTATCTGCATTCGGGTGAGAGCAACTCGGCCGAGAACGAGAACCTCTACGACGCCGTGCTGCTCGGCGCCTCCCGCATCGGCCACGGCATCGCGCTCTTCAAGCATCCGCTGCTCATGGAGATCGTGAAGTCCCGGCAGATCGCCATCGAAATCTGTCCGACGAGCAACCAGATCCTCGGATTCGTCGCCGACCTCAGGAACCATCCCGCCGTCCACTACATCAACAGCGGCCTCGCCGTCGTCCTCTCGCCGGACGACGCCGCCATCATGCGCAATTCGATCTCGCACGATTTCTACGTAGCGTTCATGGCGTGGGGTCTCGATCTGCGCGCACTCAAGCAGCTCGCGCTGAACTCGCTCGTGCATTCGGCGATGGATGCCGACGAGAAGAAGCGGGCGATCGCGACGTGGGAGAAGAGGTGGGCGGAGTTCGTGAAGTGGATCAACAGTCGGGCGCAATCCTTATCCCTCATTCCTCATCCGGAATCCGCATCCGGATCGGGATTTTGATTGGGATTCTGGATCAGCGATCAGAGATGAGGATTTCGTGGCGGGGACCAGTCCGCCTTCGCACGCTCGCGTGCTACGGCGAGACAACCTTCGCTGGCTGGCCAACCGCAGCTCGCTCACGAATACAGGCGAGCGAAGGTTGGGCCTGCCACCCGTAGCTCTTTGCGAGCCCTTTGGTCAGCCCACCTTCGCGCTGCGCGCTACGGTGGGCACCCTTCGCGCGAGTCATGAGCGAAGGGTGGCGGAGAGGGAGGGATTCGAACCCCCGTGCCGGTTACCCGGCAAGACGCTTTCGAGGCGCCCCCGTTACGACCACTTCGGTACCTCTCCGTTTATTACTCCGCTCAGGGCCCGCTCGGGCCCCTCGCTGCGCGCTCGGGGCCCGCTTCGCGGCACTTCCCTCCGGCCCTCGCTTGCGGGTTGCCTCTAAATAGCAACCAGCTGACTAATAGCACCACACGCGCCTGGCTCGCCGAAGCTTGATTCATCAGCAAGCGAAGGCGGCACTCATTCGGCAAGCGAACGCGGCCGGCGTTGTTCAAAGAACTGTTGGATCATCGCACGGCACTCGTCTTCGAGCAGTCCGCCGACGGCCTGCAGCCGGTGATTCAGGGCCGGGTGCTCGTGCGCGCGCATCGCGGATTCGATCGCGCCGGCTTTCGGCTCCGTCGCCCCGTAAATCACCCGCGCGATCCGGGCGTGGACCATGGCGCCGACGCACATCTGACACGGCTCGATCGTCACGTACAGGTCGGCGCCGGTCAGACGGTAATTGCCGAGATGCTGCGCCGCCGCGCGCATCGCGACGATCTCGGCATGCGCGGTCGGATCGTGCGCGCTGATCGGCTGATTGAACCCGCTGCCGATCACGGTCCCGTCGAGCACGACGACGGCGCCGACGGGAACTTCGCCGCGCCGGTGCGCTTCGGCGGCGAGCTCGAGCGCGGCGCGCATGAAGGTCTCATCCATCGCCGCGGCCCCTGGCACTGTCTGACGCTCGTGACAGAACTCCTCATTCTAACATGCGGCCTACGGCCGGCCCGCTAACATGCGGCCTACGGCTGGCCCGCTAACATGCGGCCGGGCACGGCCGGGCCTCCGGCGGCGCCAGATCGGCCGACGGCCCCGGCTGTTCAATTGAGCCTGACGTCCCCCTTGAAGATCACGAACACCAGCGCGACGTCGAGCAGCGCGACGTACGACGGGAACAAGGAGTCGCCGAACGGCAGATACGGAAGCCCGAACAGCCCGAGGACCCAGAGGAGCACGAACACCCCGCACCCCTTCATCCCGAGCTCGCCCGAGACGATGCCGACGAGCATGAGCCCCCAGAACGCCGAATGCGCAATCAGCCGGGCAATGCCAACAGAGCCCATTTGCGCTCGAGTTTGGCGCGTTTGGCAATGTCTCGCAATCCTCGTCCTTGATCCCGAATCCTCCGATCGGGATGGGGATGAGGATGAGGATGAGGATCTGGATGAGGGATTAAGGATAAGGATTCTGTTCACTGGCCAGCGTAGCGAACAGCTAGAACCGTAATGTCGTCAGACTGCTTCGTGCCGGCCGCATGCCGGCGGACCGCCTCCAGGATGCCGAGGGTAGTTTCACGAGCGTTCCGCCCGGGCGCGGCCTGAAGGTGCGCCAGCAGGCGTTCCTCTCCGAAGAGCTCCCCGTTTGGATCGAACGCTTCGCTGATGCCATCGGTGAAGAGCACGAACGTCTCGCCCGGCTCGAGCTCCAGCGTCTCGCTGCTGACGTCCTCGGCGGGCATCAATCCGAGCACGCGACCCGACGAGGTGAAGGCGAGCCGCGGCGGCTGCCCGGGACTGATCCGAACCGCCGCGTGGTGTCCCGCGCTGGCGCAGGTGACCCGCCGCTGCACGAAATCGAACACCATCAATTGCAGCGTCACGAACATGCCTCGGGGATTCTGTGCCAGCAGTTCGTCATTCAGCTGACGCAGGATCTCCTCGGGCGGGTGTCCCTGCCGAGCCAAGCTGCGCAGGATCGTCATGGTCACGGCCATGAACAACGCCGCGGGGATACCTTTGCCCGACACGTCCCCGACGGCAACGAGCACGCGCTCGGCGCTCAGCCGCAGGACCTCGAACAAATCCCCGCCGACCTGTTGCGCTGGTTCGAGCACAGCGTGCACGTCCAGTCCGGTCCGCTGTGTGTGCCCTGGAATATCCGCGGGCAGGAGTCCCGTCTGAATCTCGCGTGCGATTCGGAGGTCTCGCTCGGCCGCTGCTCTTACCGCGTCCGCGTACAACTTCGCCTTCAACAGCGACCGGACGCGGGCCTTGACTTCGAGAATCTCGAACGGCTTCGTGAGGTAATCGTTCCCCCCGACCTCGAACCCGCGGGTCTTGTCCTTGACGTCCTCGAGGGAGCTGAGAAACATGATGGGCAACTCGCGAGTCGCCTCCTCGGCCCGCAGCCGACGGCAGATCTCATAGCCGTCCACATCCGGCATGACGATGTCGAGCAGTATGAGATCGGGAGGGTTCCGATGAATGGCGTCGATGGCCTGCCGTCCGCCGAGAGCGACCGACAATTTGTACTCGCTGCTGAGCGCTTCGACGAGGATGTCGACATTGGCCTTGACATCGTCGACGATGAGCACCCGACAGTCGGACAGCTCTTTCAACCCCGTCTCCTCTGTGGCCCTCGCCGGCGTGCACGCCCGCGGTTTCCCGCGAGGTCTGCCCTTGGGCGAGCCACCCTCTTCATTATTCTGCTTCCCGTCAGCCCGGCGCCAGGTACACACGCAGTAGACCGTGGGCGGGTCCGCCGATTGGTCGCCACTGGCCGACGCGAGCAACCTACAGGCCGCGGTGGGCGTGAGTCCTCACGCTTGTTCCTGGAGAAACGACGCCAGAAACTCCTGCGATCGATCCCAGATCCCCCGGCGATTCCAGGCTTCGAGCGTGACCCGCTCGCACCCCCGCAGATCGTCGTGAAAGATCGCGTGCAGCTCGCCGGCGAGCCCGCGATCGAAGAAGCACACGTTGCTCTCTTCGTTGTGCGCGAATGACCGGTTGTCGAAGTTCGTCGTCCCGATCGTCACCCAGCGGCGGTCCACGACCATCGTCTTGTGGTGCAGCATGGTGCGGTTGTATTCCTGGATGTCGATGCCAGCTGCGAGCAGCCGGCCGAACAGCCGCACGCTGTTGTGGCGGGCGAGCCAGTTGTCGTTCCTGATGCCGGACACCATGATGCGAACGTCCACGCCGCGCTTCTTGGCGTCAATCAACGTGTCGATCGCAACCGGGTCTGGCACGAAGTACGGGTTCGCGATGTAGATCGATTCGCGCGCGCAGACGATGGACAGGTAGTACATCGTCCTGACATTGGATGCGCCCGTGACCGGCGAGCTCAGGAGCGTCTGAACCGCCAATGGCCCGGCATCCTCGATGATCGGGTAATAGGTCTCGCCGGTGAGCAGCTCGCCGGTCGTCTGCTGCCAGTTCTGGGCGAATCCGGTCTGCAACGGGACGACGGCGGGACCTTCGAGACGGATCTGCATGTCCCGCCATTCGTCCGGGTGCCTCGCGTTTCCCCGCCAGTGATCGGCAATGCCCGCGCCGCCCGTGAACGCGATCCGGCCATCGACAATCAGCGATTTCCGGTGCGTGCGATTGTTGAATCGTCCCAGGCTGTACCAGCGGATCGGGTTGTACCACGCGACCTGACACCTGCCGGCTTCGAGGGTCTCCAGGATCTCGGTGCCGATGTTCGCCGATCCAATGGCATCCAGCAGGATCTTCACCTTGAGACCCGCTGCCGCGCGTTCGGCTAGTGCGGCGGCGAACTCGCGCCCGATGTCACCGGCCCAGTAGATGTACGCTTCAACGCTGATCGAGGTGTGTGCCTGCCGGATCGCCGCGAGCATCGGCGGATAGAACGCGTCACCGTTGTTGAGAAGCTCGACCCTGTTGCCCGGGAGAAACGGGCTGCCGCTCGCGCCGGCCACCGTCGCCACGAACTCGCTCGATTCGACCGGGAACTCGTGATCGAGTCCGTACTGCGGCGGCGCCGCGGCGGGGGCGATGAGATAGCTCACCATCGCCATGGCGCCCGCGCCGATCGCCCAGCCCCAGCGGTCGTTGCCGATCGCCCAGATACTCACGAGCGCCCACGGCCACCAGGACCAGAGCAGACGCCGGGCACGGGTCCAGAAGCTCAGAATCCCTTTGGGCGTGCGTGGTCGGGGATGGCCGGTGCGTAGCGCCGGCCCGGCCGGACGCGCATGTCGGGATCGCCGGTAGGGGCGACTCCTGGCCCGCGGAGCTGGTCGCCGTGTGCCAACGTGGGTAGCGCTCGTCATCTATCTACTGTCGCCGCGGCGTCAGATGGATCGATCGATGGACAGCCGGCACTGGGTTGGACGAGCGCCGCGCGTGTGCATGCGCGTAATCGCGCAAGTAATTTCTCGCTAGCGATAAGCGACTGACGTCCAGCCAGCTTCGCGAAATGCCGCGACCAGCGCCGCATGCCGCTGAAAGGCCGTGGGGCTGCCACGAAACAGCCTGACGTACAGGGGCTTCTGCTGCCCGCATGGCGAGATCGACACTTGATACCCGTCATTCGCGCGTTGGACCTGCAGTCTGAGGAGCTGCCGGCCGCGACGGAGAACCCAGTCGAGCAGCGGCCGCGGCGAGTCGGTGATGTTCATGATCGAGCGCGTTCGAAGTTCGAGATGTCGGCGGAATGATCTGGGATCTGCCGGGTCATCAAGACGAACAGACCAGACAGCAGCAGTCTCGATCCCGCGAGGCCTGCCCCAATCGATAAGACCAGGATGGTTGGTAACGCAATCAACTCCACGTCACGCCCTCTATGAGTTCGCGTCACCGGACCTCGCGCACCAAACCGGTGCGTTTTCGCCGCGCCGCGGGCACCCTTGTCGGTGCCGCACCAGATGTTGCAAGAGAGCAGCCATGATTCGGTCCTGTCGAGCTCGCTCCTGGCGGTCAGCCGCTGACCCGGTGCCGAGATTGAAACCTGCTGGATTGCACGAAAACGCAGGGAATCGAGCCTGCTGTGCTGGACCCCGGCCATTCGAGGAGCGATTCTTGAAGGTGGTCCTGCTCACGATGCAATAAACTGAACGTTTCCTCGGAGGACGATGGACACGCGGGTGTCCAGGGGGCTCCGTCCCGGTGTCCCGACCTCCGGCTGCAGCGATTCGCCGCTGATGCAAACGATCCTCGTGGTTGACGATTCACCGACCATTCGTCGAATGGTGCGCACCGCGCTCGCGCCGCTCGCGGACGTCACCTTTGCCGAGGCCGGATCCGGACTGCAGGCGATTGAGACGCTCGCCGTGCAGCCGGTGCAGGCGATCGTCCTGGACTTGAACATGCCGGACATGCACGGACTCGACGTGCTGAGATTCGTGCGCTCACACGAGCAGTATCGGCGGCTGCCGGTCATGGTGCTCACGACGCGTGGTGATGAAACGAGTCGCGATGCCGCGCTCGAAGCCGGCGCCTCGGCGTACATGACGAAGCCGTTTTCTCCGACCGCGTTGATGTCGTCGCTGAGAGAACTGCTCGTCGCACCCGGTCCTTCCCCGTCAGGCCTGGCGCAATGACCACTCCTGACGAGCGCCCGCCGTTCGCGGCCGGTTTCATGGACGACTATTTTGCCGAAGCCGAGGAACACGTCGTCGCCGTCCGCCGGAGTCTGTTGACGCTCGAGGCTGCGCTCGGATCCGAGTTGCCGGCGGCCGTGCTCGAGGATTTGTTCCGAAGCTGCCACTCTCTCAAGGGCATCTCGGCGATGGTCGAGTTCCGGGAGGCGGAGCTTCTCCCGCATCAGATGGAGAGCTGCCTTCGCGCCGTCCGGGACGGCGACCTCACCTTGACCAGCACGAACTTCGAGACGCTGGTCGACGGCGCGAGGCTGCTCGAGACGGCGATCGCGGCTTACCGCGCCGGCTTGCCCCTGCCGCCGGTCGAACGCGTGCTCGAACAACTGGCAGCACTCGCTCAGGAGGGCAAGCCTGGCGCCGCTGCGCCTGGCACCGCCTCGCGCCGGAGCTCGACGCCGGACGTGTCGAGTGCGCCGCGGTGGAAAGTGACGTTCGTGCCGTCGCCTGAGCTCGTTGCGCGTGGCGTGAAAGTCGACACCATCCGCACGCGACTCCTCCAGTTCGGAAGAGTGCTGAACGTCGCTCCGAGAGTGCTGTCCGGCGGTGGAGTGTCATTCGAATTCGAGGTAGAGACGGACAACGAGGGGCAGCTGGCGGCCTGGCGCGACGACGGGCTCGAGTACGAGCCCCTCGGGGTCGAACCGCTTGCGGCGGAGCCGGCGGCAGCGCCCGGTTTTCGTAACGCCGCATTCGAGCCGCCCATCGTCGAGCGTCCACGCGAGATCGCAGCTGCGGCGGCGGCCAATTTCGTTCGTGTGGACCTGGCCAGGCTCGACGATCTCATGCGCCTCGTCGGCGACATGGTCGTCACGCGCGCCCGCCTGGAGGATACGCTCCAACGCGTCGATGTTCCGCTCCAGGAGTGGCGGCGGTCGCTGCAGGAGCACAGCTCTGGAATCGAGCGGCAGCTGCGCGATCTTCGCGAAGCCGTGATGCGCGTCCGCCTGGTGCCGGTTGGAGAGATCTTCCGCCGGATGCCATTCGTCGTTCGCGATCTGGCGCGCGACAGCGGTAAACGCGTGCAGCTCGATCTCGTGGGTCAAAGCACGGAGATCGACAAGTTTCTGATCGAACGCATGATGGACCCCGTCATCCACCTCGTTCGCAACGCGATCAGCCATGCCATCGAAACGCCGGAGCTGCGGATCGCTACCGGCAAGCGTCCGGAGGGCACGATCCGGCTCAGTGCGGCGACTGCCGGCGAATCGGTCGTGCTCGAGATCAGCGACGACGGCACCGGCATCGACGTGCAGGCGGTGTCGGAGCGGGCCCGCGCGGCGGGCATGGTGGTCCCGGACGGGCCGCTCGATGGGCGGGGACTCCTCGACATCATCTGTGCCTCCGGTTTTTCCACGCGGGATGAGGCGGATCGCGGGAGCGGGCGCGGCGTCGGCATGGCGGTGGTCCGCGGCACGGTCGAAGAGCTCGGCGGCACGTTGGCGGTCGAGACTCGTCCCGGCCAGGGCACGACGTTCAGGATCACCCTGCCACTGACGCTGGCGATTACCGACGCGATCATCGCGCAGGTGGGAGACCACACGTTTGCCGTGCCGCAATCAGCGGTCCGCGAAGTCATCGAAGTGGACGCGAGGGCGCTTCGCTCGATTGAACGGAACGAGTTGTTGACATATCGGGGCGGCACGCTGCCCATGGTTCGCCTCGCGCACCTGTTTGCGATCGAGGTGAAGGAGAGACCGCGGTTCCACGCAATCGTGATCGGCACCGGCCTCGCGGCGGTTGGTCTCCTCGTCGATCGGATTACCGGCCAGCGGGAGATCGTGGTCAAGACGATCACCGATCCGTTGCTGCGTGTCGACGGCATATCCGGCGCCACCGAGTTGGGCGACGGGCGGCTGGTCCTGATTCTGGATGTGGCCGCATTGAGCCGGACCCTTCGGGACCGGCCGCACAGGGTTGAGGGGATGTCGGCGTGACTGAGAATCGTGACCCCTCGCTCGGCAGCGATCCCGCGGGGGCAAGACAGACGTACATCCTGTTCGGCGTCGCTGGCACGACCTACGCCGTCCGCAGCGATCAGGTGCTCCATATCGAGATGGTCGAGCACGTGACCGCGGTGCCCAATGCCCCGGGATTCGTGGAAGGGGTGGTGTTCTCCCGCGGCCAGGTCGTCCCGGTGATCAACCTCCGGGCCCGGTTCGGCTTCGAGCGGGCGAAGGTGGACCTGCGCACTCGCTTGCTGGTGGTGCAGACCGAGGGCCGCCGTGTCGGACTCATGGCGGACGACGCGCGGGAGTTCATGACCATCCCCGATGCCTCGATCAGTCCGCCGCATCAGGCGATCGGCGGGCTCAGTGGCAACTACCTCGAAGGGGTGGCCACGCTCGGCGACCGGATCGTGCTCGTGCTCAACACTCGCGAGGTTGTGGAAAACGTCCCGGCCGCGCCCGGCTAATGCGACGGCGACAAGGCAATGTCTGCAAGGAGAAGGACCATGGGAGTCAGCGGCGCAAACGGTAACGGCGCACGGGCGATCGATCACAAAGTGTTGCGGGACGAAGCGAGCCACATCACGGAGGCGGTGTCGCGTATCGCCGAGATGACCGACCAGGTGTCTGACGGCGCCGAGGCCCAGGTCCGGTCGCTCGACAGCGCGCTCAGCGGTCTCACCCAGATGACCGCCTCGCTCAAGGAAACGGCCACCCAGGCCGAGTCCGTCACCTCGTCCACCGAGAGTCTCGTCTCCTCGATCAACGAGGCCGGCGCGTCGATCGAACAGGTGACGAGGAACGCGGAAAACCTCGCCGGGTTCACCCGGCAGACGGCCGCCGCCATTCAGCAGAGCAGCACGTCGATTCAGCGGGTCACGGGCACGGCTCAGGAGATGGCCACCGCGGCCCAGCAGGTCACGACGTCGATGACCGAGATGACGGCCTCGGTCAGGTCGACCACCAGTGACACGGAGGCGCTGACATCGTCCGTGAACGAAACCGCCGCAGCCGTGGAGGAAATGAGTCGATCCATTCAAGGCGTGGCCACGAGCGCTGACGATCTGGCCGTCACCGCCGAAGAGTCGTCGTCGTCGATCAATGAGACGGCGGCGTCGATCGAGGAAGTGACCGCCCAGATCGACAGCCTCGCCTCGACGCTCGAGCAGAATGGCGCGTCGACCGAGGAGCTGGCTCGTTCCGTCCAGAGCGTCGCGCAGAGCGGCCAGACGATCAGCGACGCGGCGGCCGCAGCCGCCACGAGCGCGTCCGAGCTCGACCGGACGAGTCAATCGGTTGCGGTCTTGGCGAAAGAGGCCGACGAGATCACGCGCCGCGCGAGCCAGGACGCCAAGGAGGGCGGCGCCAGCGTGCAGCGCTCGATGCAGGGCTTCACGCGGGTGAGGGAGTCGATGGCCCAATCGGCGACCGTCATCCGGGAGATGGGCAAGCGGGCGAGGGAGATCAGCAGCATCGTCGACACGATCAACCTGATCGCCGAGCGGACGAATCTGCTCTCGCTCAACGCGTCCATCGAGGCGGCGCGGGCCGGCGACGCCGGCCGCGGCTTTGCCGTGGTCGCGGAGGAGATTCGCAACCTCGCGGATCGGTCCGCGAAGGCGACGTCCGACATCGCCGCGATCATCAGGGGGCTTCAGGAAGTGGCTCGAGAGGCGGTCGACGCGTCGAACGAAGGATTGAAGCTCGCCGAGCAGAGCAACACCCAGGCCGACGAAGGAGCAAGAGGGCTGGGGAAGATTCTGGAAGGCGTGACCGAGGCGACCAACGTCGTGGCCCAGATCGCGCGTGCCAGTGACGAGCAGCGCGAAGCCGCCGCGCACGTGGTTGCCGCAATCACGGCCACTGCCGAGCAGGCGCGCCTCGTCGCCAGTGCGACGGATGAACAGGCCAGGTCGGTGACGACGCTCGTCCAGGCGAACACCCAGATTCGCAGAACTGCGGCTCGAGGTGAAGAAGGCGATGGCCGAGCAGTCACGGGCGGCGCGCGACATTCTCAAGGCCGCGGAGAACACCAAGGAACAGGCGTCACAGGTGCGGCGGGCGACCAGGGAACAGGTGAGAGACCACGAACGAAATCGCGAAAGCTGCCGAGTCGATGCGGCGCGGCGCCGCGACGACGGCCCGGGCGCTGGCCGAGCAGGCGGCCGCCGGCGAGCAGATTTCTCGCGCTGCGGCGGAGCTCCAGCAGCTGGTCGCGACCGTCACCAAGGCGATGACCGAACAGGCGGCAGGGATGAAGGATATGGCCAGCGGCGCGGATGGCATGCGCACGCAGTCGGAGCAGACATCCCGAGCCTGGCGGATCAGACGAAAGCCATGCGCGAGATGACCGCCGCCGCGCAGAACGCGGCCAGGCAGATCAAGCTGATAACCAAGGCCAACATCGAGCAGTCGTCAGCGGCTGCGGCGCTGCTGGCGTCGGTGACGGAGATTCGGGAGATCACCGATCGCAACGCCACCGGGGTCAAGCAGACACGCGGCGGCACCGACGACCTGCTGCGCCGCGCGCAGGCCCTGGTCACGCTCGTCAAACGGCCCTCGCAGGGACGCCGCGCGAATGGCCGTTCTCCTCGATCCGGCAGGTGAGCGGACACGAATCTGACCACGACCTCAATGCCGTCCGCACGGAGCGCCCGTGCGATTCGCCTGGTGCGAGCGCTTCATGTCCCCTGACCGCCGTCCCCTTGGAATCTTGACAACCGATGAGCGTCTCGTGGTGCGTACGTGGGACGGCTGGATGGCCGACGCGACCGGGATCGAGCGGCGCGGGCCTTGGGCCGGCCGCTCGTCGAGGTGATTCCGGACATCGAGACCCGCGGCCTCCTTGCTGTGCTGCACAACGTCCTGACGCAGGGAACCGTTGAAGTGCTGGCTCCGGCGCTGCACCACTACCTCTTCGCCTGCGCGCCCACGGAACCGTCGACCGGCTTCGACCGGATGCAGCAGCACGTCACCATCGGGCCGCTCCGCGAGGAGGGCAGGATTGTCGGCCTCATCGTCACCGTCGAAGACGTGACCGCTCGCATCGACCGCGAGCGTCAGGCCGTGGCCGATCGTCTCAGGCACACGGTGCCTTCCTCACAGCCGGGCGCGGAGCCCGCTCGATCTCCTCGCGAGATCGAGTCGATGACCCGGCTGCTCGGTGATCGAGGATTGGCGCGTCCGGCGGAAGGCCGTCGCGGCGCTCGCGCAGCAGGGAGACGCGATCGTCGAGTCGCTGGTGCAGACCCTTCGGCAGCAGCATGCCAATTTGAGCGTGCTCAGCAGTGCGCTGGACCTGCTGGCCATCAGCGATATCGACGTCATCGATCCGCTCATCCGTTTTCTCGATGACGGAGACGCGAATCTTCGTACCCAGGCGGCGCTGATTCTTGGCGAACGTCGTGACCGGCGCGCGATTGCGCCGCTGATTGCACGTCTGGGCGATCCCGACGCCAACGTGAGATTTCACGTCATCGAGGCGCTTGGCCGTCTTCATGCGACGGAGGCCTGTGAGCCGCTCGTCGCCATTGCGGAGCAGAGAGACTTCTTCCTGTCGTTCCCGGCTATGCAGGCATTGAGCCGGGTCGGAACGCCGGCGGTTGCGCCGCGTCTCGTTCCCTTGCTCGTGGATGAATTGCTGCGCGCCCCGGTGATCGAGGCCCTCGGGGAGCTGGGCGACGAGGACGTCACCGTGCCTCTGGTGCAGGCTGCTCGATGCACCGGCGGCCCCGACAGAGGTGATCACCGATGCCCTGGCCGGACTCTACCACCGGTACGAGAGCCGGTATGGGGCGGGCGATCACATCGCCGCGATGGTGCGTCGCAGCATCAGCGCCACCGGGACACAACAGATCCTGGATGCGGTGCAACGCGTCGGATCGGACCGTCTTGCGGGACTCGCGCGGGTACTGGGGTGGCTCGAAGGGGAAGCCGTTCAGCGGGCGTTGACCCGTCTGCTCGGTCACGGCTCCGTCAGATCGCAGGTCGTGGAGGCGCTCGTTCGCAACGGCAGCGGCGTCGTGGCCTTGCTCACCGAACAATTGCATGCGGAGGATCTGGAAACGCGGCAGGCGGCGGCGGTCGCGCTCGGCCGCATCGGTGACCGGCGGGCGACGGTGGCCCTGATCGCCGCCCTGGGCGACCGCGAGCTCGCCGTGGCGGCGGCCGGAGCGCTGGCCCGGATCGGTGACGCGGACGCGTTCGAGGCCCTCATCGCACTGCTCGGAGACGCAGATCCGGCGATCCGGCAGTCTGTGATCGCCGCGTTGAACTCGATAGGCCATCCCGACATGCCGCGACGCATTGTCCATCTGCTCGATGACCCGGACGCGACGGTGCGGGAGTCCGCGCTCAAGATCGCCGGGTATTTTGGCTATCCCGCCTGTCTCGACCGCGTGCTGGCCTGCTGTCGCGACGCGACTGAAGCGGTGCGCCGCACCGCCGTCGAGCAACTGCCCCTCTTCGACGACTCGCGTGCGTCGGATCGTGCTGCTGCAGGCTCTCGATGACGACATGCGCCTCGGTTCGCGCGGCCGCGGCGCGGGCGCTCGGCGCGCGTCGAGCACCCATCCCGAAGCGACGCGCTGCTTCGCGCGCTCGAGGATCCGGATTCCTGGGTCCGCTACGTGACGCTGAAATCCCTCGCCGCGATCGCGGCACCGAGCGCGCTCCCGGCGGTCGTCGACCCGGTTGCGCAATGATCCCGCGCCACATGTCCGGCTCGCGGCCATCGAAGTCGTCGGCCGCCTCACGCCCCCGGAGGCGCTCGAGATCCTCGAACCGCTTGCCCGCGGTCCCAACGAGGACATCGCCCGTGCCGCGATCGGTGCGCTGGGGCACGTCGGTCAGCCGGACGCGCTGGCCGTGCTCGAGCAGGAGGTCCGGGCGCCGTCACCGTGGCGCCGGCTCGCCGCGATCGACGCGCTGGCGGTACGGAGCGAGACACGGATCGCAGAGATTCTTCAATGGGCGGCAGCCGCCGACGCTGATTCGGACGTGGTCGGCGCCGCGGTTCTTGCCCTGGCGAGAGTCGGCGTGCGCGAGGATGGCCACGGCACCGAAGCGACCCGTGCGCTGATTTCGCTGACCGCGGAACCGTCGCGGCGTCAAGCCGCGATTGCGGCGCTCAGCAGCCTCCCGCCGCGGCGCATTGGCGACATCGCGGCTGGCCTGCGACATGCTTCTCCTGCCGTGCGTTGCGCCATAGTCGAGGCGTTGAGCCGCATGAAGCAGCCCGACGCCTCACGGGCGGTCGAAGAAGCATTGGACGATGCGGCGGCGCCGGTGCGGTTGACCGCGGTGGCCGAATTGAAGCGTCTCGGCACCCGGACGTCGCAGCGCAAACTGATGACCCTGGCGAGAACGGATCCGGACGCCGAGGTTCGCCATGCTGCCATGATGGCGATCGCGCGGGCGGAAGACCCCAGCGCGTTCAACGAGCTGAATCCGCGGTAGGCCGGGCAATCACATGCAGTATCGCGCCGATTCCCTGGGCCTCTCTGGCAGCGTCACGACGATCTTTCGCGATCTGATCCACGAGCACCTCGGCCTGATGTACGAGCCCCACCAGTTCGATCAGGTTGCCGACCGTCTCGCGCCGCTCGTTCTGGCCCGCGGCCTTGGATCGTTCATGGATTACTACTACGTGCTGAAGTACTCGGTCGGAACGCCGACGAGTGGCTCAAGGTCATGGACGCGCTCGCCGTCCAGGAGACTTATTTCTGGCGGGAGATCGATCAGCTCCGCGCCGTCGTGACGTCGGTCGTGCCCGCGCTCGTCAGTGCGCTGAACGGGCAGGCCCTTGCGGCTGTGGAGCGTGCCGTGCGCCACGGGCGAGGAACCGCTCACCCTGGCGATGTTGCTCACCGAAGCGGGCTGGTTCGACCGCGCTCCCATCGAGCTCCGGGCGAGCGATGCCAGCCCGCGCGCGATCGAACGCGCGCGGAAGGGGCAGTACACCCAGCGATCCTTTCGCAATCTCCCGCCCGCCCTGCAGGAGAAGTACTTCGTGCGAGCACGAGGGTTACTGGAGCGTCGATCCTTCTCTGCAGCAGCGCGTGTCGTACGACATCGTCAACCTGATGGCCGAGGATCGGGTGGCCGGCCACGCATCGGCACCGGTGATCTTCTGTCGCAACGTCTTCATCTACTTCTCCGACCACAGCATTCGCCGGGTCCTGAGCGTGTTCGAGCGGTCGATGCCCTCGCCCGGGTACCTCTGTGTCGCGGCGTCGGAGTCGTTGCTGCGCCGGACGGCGGCGTTCGAGCTCCAGGAAATCGGTGGCGCGTTCATGTACGTGAAGGGCAGAGACCGACTGAACGGTATCCGGCGATTGTGCCGGGCGTCGAAAAGGCGTCATGAGTCACAGCGTTCGCGTGCTCGTCGTCGATGATTCCGCATACATCCGCAAGGTCGTGAAGGAGATGCTGTCGCGCAATCCCGCCATCGACGTGGTGGGGACTGCCCGCGACGGCGAGGAGGCGCTCGATCAGGTCGAGCGGCTTCGGCCCGATGTCGTGACCTGCGATCTGATCATGCCGGGGGTCGACGGCGTGGAATTCATCCAGCGGCAGATGTCGATTCGGCCCGTGCCGATCGTGATCGTCAGCATTGCCGCCGAGTCGAGCGAGCGCGTGCTGAGCGGTCTGGACGCTGGCGCCGATCGATTTCGTGCAGAAGCCGACCGCGCTGGCGACCGACAAAGTGTTCGACGTGGCCGAGGAGCTCGTGGCCAAGGTCACGGCCGCGGCGAGCGCGCCGGTTGGCCGGCTGCGCACCGTCGCGGTTGACGTGCCGCCGCCGGCCACGCGGACATTTCAGAACCGATATAGTGTGCTGGTCATCGGCGTCTCGACCGGCGGGCCACAGGGGTTGAAGTCGGTCGTCCCGCGTTTGCCTGCCGATTTCCCCGTGCCTGTCGCGATTGTGCTGCACATGCCGATCGGCTATACAGAGGCCTACGCCAAGCGCCTGGACGACTCCTCGGCGCTGACCATCGCGGAGGCGCGTGAAGGGGACGAGGTGCGGCCGGGAGTCGTGCTCGTCGCCCCTGCCGGTCGCCACCTGACCTTCCATCGCGATGGTGAGGGCAAGGTTCTGACCCGTCTGGACGTCAGGCCCCTGGATACACCCCACCGCCCGTCGGTCGACGTGCTGTTTCAATCCGCGGCTGAGGTCTACGGCGATCGCGTCTTGGGTCTGGTCATGACCGGCATGGGCGACGGACGGCCGCGAGGGTGCCGCCTGGATCAAGGCTCGCGGAGGTGACTGTGTTGACGGAGGCCGAAGAGACGTGCGTGGTCTACGGCATGCCTCGGGCTGTGGTGGAGGCTGGCCTCAGTGACGAGGCCGTGCCGCTGGAACGGTTGACGGCCGCAATCCTGGAACGGGTATGAAGGCCAAGGTCCTCATCGTCGACGATTCCACGCTCACGCGCCGCAGCCTCCGTCAGATTCTGGAGACCGCCGGCTGCGAAGTCGTCGAAGCGGAAGACGGGCTGAGCGCTCTGGAGCGCGTACTTTCTCGAGAAGCCGGACGTGGTCCTGCTCGATCTCGTCATGCGCGGCATGTACGGGTTGGACGTGCTGCAGAAGCTGCGTGAGCTCGACGCGTCCGCCCGGATCGTCGTCGTCTCTGCCGACATTCAATCCTCATCTCACGCGCTCGCCGCGCAGGCGGGCGCGAAAGCGTTCATCAACAAGCCGTTTGACAAGGCGGAAATTCTCCTCGCGCTCGAGACCGCCCTGGCTGGAGCCGCATAAGTGGATCTCACGACGCTCCAACAAGACGCCCTGATCGAGCTGATCAACATCGGCTTTGGCCGCGCGGCCGCGGCGCTGTCGAAGCTGACCGGACACCGCGTGCAACTGGAGGTGCCGCAGGTCACGATGTGTCCCATCGAGGAGATGGCCGACCGCCTCAGGCCGTTGCTGGGCAACGAGCTCGCCACGGTGCACCAGATCTTTTCCGGCCCGGTCGAGGGGGATGCGCTTCTCGTGTTGGATCAACGCAGCGCGGCGATCCTGAAGGAGCTGCTGACCGACGAGCCCGCGCTGCCCCTCGAGATCGACCGGTCCGCCCGCGAGGTCGTCACCGAGATCGGCAACATCCTTCTCAATGCCTGCCTCGGCACGTTCGGGAATCTGTTGAAAGTCCAGGTGTCGTTTTCGGTTCCTCACCTGACGCTGGAGACGCTCGGCAGCGTCGTCGAATCGATTGCGGTCGAACGCGAAGGCCTTCGCTACGCGCTGATCGTCCACTCGTCGTTCCGGCTGCGCGACAGCAGTCTGACCGGATATCTCGTGATCGTTCTCGGCGTCGCCTCGCTCGAGCGCTTGATTGCCGCGCTCGAGCAATGGGAACGGGAGCTGCGGTAGGGTATGTCCTCAGAGTTGGCTGTCGACCTCGCCCAGGTGCAGGCGGCGCTGTCGCGCTGGTTCACCGACGAGTCGCGTCAAGGATTCTTTGCCACCGACAGGCGGTTCAGAGTGATCGTCTGGAACCGTTGGATGGAGATCCATTCAGGCTACTCCGCCGCCCAGGTGTTGAATCGGTCGGTGTTCGACGTGTTCGAGGACATGGTCTCGCGCGGGGTCAACGAGTATTACGACAGTGCGCTGGCCGGGCACGTGACGGTCATCTCTCACGGTCTGCATCGTTACCTCCTGCCGCTGCCGCCGACGAACGCGGCGCTGCCGTTCGCGGAAATGCCCCAGAGTGGGCATATCGGGCCGCTTTCTCATGGCGGGGACATCATCGGCACCGTCACGATCCTCGAGGACGTCAGCGATCGCCTCGCCAGCGAGACGCAACTGCGAACGCAGATCGAGGCGCTGCAAGCGGCCCGCGCCACGGCCGAAAAAGCGTTGCGGGCCAAGGACGAGTTTCTGTCCACGCTGTCTCATGAGATCCGGACGCCGCTGAACGCAGTGCTCGGCTGGGCGAAGATCCTGCTTGACGCGCAAGCAGATCGATCGAGAGCTTCTCGATCGCGCGTTGAACGTCATCGAGCGCAACGCCACCGCGCAATCCAAGATCATCGACGACATGCTGGACATGGCGCGGATCATCGCCGGCAAGCTCCGCCTCGAGATGCAGCCGGTCGATCTGCTGGGTGTCGTGCTCGCCGCCGTGGACGTGGTCATGCCTGCGGCCACCGCGAAGCGGATCTCGCTGCGAACCAGCCTGGATCCCAAGACACCGCGCGTGCTTGGCGACCAGGATCGGCTGCAGCAGGTGATCTGGAATCTCCTGTCGAATGCCCTGAAGTTCACCGAGTCGGGCGGCGCCATCGACCTGCGGCTCGAGCTGGCCGGCAAGTCGGCCAGGATCACGGTGAGCGACACCGGTCAGGGGATAGGCGAGGAGTTCCTCCCGCACGTCTTCGAACGCTTCCGTCAAGACGACGCGTCGAGCTCGAGACGCCATGGTGGGCTTGGCCTGGGCCTGGCCCTGGTGCGCGAGCTCGTGGAACTGCATGGCGGAACCGTGACCGCGAGCAGTGGAGGTCAGAACAAGGGGTCGACGTTCACGATCGATCTCCCAACGGCCATGTCGCCGGAAGTCCGGCGGCTCCGCGGCGATCGCGGCGGACTCGGCAAGGGCACCATCCCTTCACTCGCCGGCGTTCGCGTGCTGGTGGTCGATGACGAGCCGGACGCGCGCGAGCTCGTGGTGCGGGCGCTGGAGCACAGCGGCGCACGCGTGACGGCGGTGTCGTCGAGCTCGGACGCCCTCGCGCAGCTCCGGTCTGCGGAGCCGGAAGCACTGCCCCACGTTCTCGTCTCGGATATCGGGATGCCGCGAGAAGATGGCTACGACCTCATGCGCCAGGTCCGCTCGTTGAAGCCCGACCGGGGCGGACGGATTCCAGCCATCACGGTGACGGGATATGCGACTCCCGAAGACGTGGCCCGGGCGATGGAGGCGGGCTACAAGCTTCATGTTGCCAAGCCGATGGATCCGGCGGCATTGGTCATCGCCGTTGCGAGTCTGGTCCGACCCGGTGATTCGAAGAGCTCGCCCAGCCGGAAGCGGCGCACCCGCCGTCAGTGATGCCCGGCACGCTGTTCTGAACCCCTCGCAGGCCAGTAAGTGAGCGCTGTGCCGCGCCAATCCGCGGCGTCGCCGGGGATGGGCTGGTTGGCGTCGCTGTCCCTGCTGCGCTAGCATGCCGGACCAGGATCGCGAGGACATGTCAGAGCAGTCGACGCAGACGGTCGGCGACCGGCAGGGCGGACGGAGTGCCAGATACCCTGACCGCCTACGCGCTGGCATTCGCCGCGCTCGTGGCGGCAGTGCTGCTCCGGTATCTGCTCGACCCATGGATGGGCGATGCGCTGCCGCTCGTCACGCTGTTCGGCGCCGTCGCCGCCGGCGTGTGGCTGGGCGGCTACCGCCCGGCTATCGTCGTGGCCGTCGCGGGCTACCTCGCGTGCTCGTACCTGTTCATTCAACCCCGAGGCCGCGTGGATGCCGCCGACCCGGCCACGCTGATCGGCCTGCTGGCGTACCTCTTCACGTGTGCCCTGATCATTGGCTTCGGTGAAGCCACCCGGGTCGCTCAGACGCGCGCGAGCGAGCGGCGCGAGGTGTTGCGCGTCACGCTGCGCAGCATCGGTGACGCGGTCATCACCAGCGACGTCGACGGCCGTGTCACCTACATGAACGCCGTCGCCGAATCGTTGACCGGCTGGACGCAGGCGGATGGCATCGGCCAACCGCTCGACACCGTGTTCCGCATCGTCAACGAGGAGACGCGCCGGCCGGTCGAGAACCCGGCGGCGAGAGCGCTTCGCGAGCGGGGCACTGTTGGTCTGGCGAATCATACGGTGCTGATTCGCAAGGACGGCAGCGCGTGCCCGATCGACGACAGCGCCGCGCCGATCAGCGACGAACGCGGCACGGTCTCCGGATGCGTCCTGATCTTCAGGGACGTTACAGAGCAGCGGCGGATGGAACGGGACAAGGCCGCCCAGTTGCACACGGCCAGGGTGCTCGCGTCGATCGTCGAATCCTCGGATGACGCGATCATCGGCAAGTCTCTCGCCGGCACGATTCAAAGCTGGAACGCCGCGGCCGAGCGTCTCTTCGGCTACCCTGCCGACCAGGCAGTGGGCCGCCACATCTCCCTGGTCATCCCTGTCGAACGCCTCGCCGAGGAAGATCAGATCATCACCAGGCTGAAAGCTGGCGAGCGAATTGAGCATTTCGAAACCGAGCGCGTTCGCTCCGATGGCCGCCGCATTCTGGTCGCGCTCACCATCTCGCCCATCAAAGACGACGCCGGCAACGTCATCGGCGCATCCAAGATCGTGCGGGACATCACCGACCGCAGGCGGGCCGAGGCCGACCGCGAGAAGTTCGTCACGCTCGTCGAGCACAGCACCGACTTCATCGGCATGTGCGACCTGGACGGCGTGCCGTTCTTCGTCAACCGCGCGGGCCTGGAGATGGTCGGGCTCGAGGACATCGAGGCGGCCAGGCGCGTGCCCGTGGCCTCGTTCTTCTTTCCGGAAGATCAGCCGCGGATCATGGAGGAGTTCTTTCCGTCGGTCCTGAAGGAGGGCCACGGCGAGACCGAAGTGCGCTTCCGGCATTTCAAGACCGGCGCCGCGCGCTGGATGGCCTACAAGCTGCTGGTGTTGCCGGACGCCGCCGGACAGCCGGTCGCGTTCGCGACCGTCAGCCAGGACGTGACGGAACGGAAGCGCCTGGAAGACGACTTGCGGCGCCTGGCGGCGGATCTGTCCGAGGAGGACCGCCGCAAGAACGAGTTTCTGGCGATGCTGGCCCACGAGCTGCGCAACCCGCTGGCGCCAATCAGCAACGCCGCGCACGCGCTGCGCCTGAGCGGCCGCGACGGCGACGCGCTTCGGCCGGCGTCCGACATGCTGGAGCGTCAGGTCGGCCTGATGGCTCGCCTGGTCGATGACCTGCTCGACATGAGCCGCATCACGCGGGGAAGGATCGAGCTGCGAAAAGACCGCACCGAACTGGCCCCCATCGTTCACCAGGCCGTCGAAGCCGTCCGCGCGCAGTACCGCAGCATGGACCACGAGTTCACGGTCACGTTACCGCCCCACCCGTTGCATCTCGACGCCGACCCGGCGCGGCTGACGCAGGTCGTTGGCAATCTGCTGAACAATGCCTGCAAGTTCACCGACAAGGGCGGCCACGTTGCGCTGACGGTCGATCAGGAAGGCGGGCAGGCGATCATCCGCGTGCGCGACAACGGCATCGGCATCGCCGCCGAGAACCTGCCCGGTCTCTTCGACATGTTCGCGCAGGTGGATACCTCGCTGGAGCGTTCGCGCGACGGCCTGGGGATCGGCCTGACGCTGGTGAAGACGCTGGTGGAGGGGCACGGCGGGACGGTCCAGGTCCACAGTGACGGACTCGGCCGCGGCAGCGAATTCGTGGTTCGTCTCCCCGTCCTGGCCGACACCGCCAGGCCGCTTCCGCAAGCGGCCCCGGCCGAGGAGGCGCCGCTCGTCTCTCGCCGCGTCCTCATCGTCGACGACAACGAAGATGGAGCGGAATCGCTGGCCATGCTGTTGCAGTTCGGCGGCCACGAGACGCACAAGGCGCACGACGGCGTCGCGGCGATCCGGGCCGCGGAGCGGCTTCGTCCCGATGCCGTGCTGCTCGATATCGGACTCCCGGGATTGAACGGCTACGAAGTGTGCGGCCGCATCCGCCAGGAGCCGTGGGGCAAGGACCTCGTGCTGGTGGCGTTGACCGGCTGGGGTCAGGAGGAGGATCGCCAGAAATCGAAGGAAGCCGGATTCGATGCGCACATGGTCAAGCCCGTCGATTACGACGTGCTGCTGAAGCTGCTCGCCTCGCTGGACACCGTCAGGAACGGACGATCACAAGCAACCGCCGGGTGATCCGAATCGCGGCCGTCGCGGATTCACGGCGGATGGTCGCGGATCGCTGCCTTGGGCCACGAGTCGCGGATTGACGCGGATGGCCGCGGATCACTGCCTTGGGTGACGAGTTGCGGATTGGCGCGGATGGTCGCGGATCGCTGCCTTGGGCCACGAGTCGCGGATTGACGCGGATGGTCGCGGATCGCTGCCTTGGGTTGACGAGTCGCGGATTGACGCGGATGGTCGCGGATCACTGCCTGGGGTGACGAGTTGCGGATTGACGCAGATGGTCGCAGATCGCTGACTCGGGTAGAGTCGCAGATGCTCGCGAATCTTTTGATAGCTGGCGACTGTTAGATGACTTCTTAAATAGTGCAAATCGGGAAACCAGCGCCGATCCCCGGCCGGAAACCCAAGACTGAAGATCGGGAGCATCCGCGCCGATCCGCGACCCGTGAGCCAAGACTGAAGATCCGCGACCATCCGCGTTGATCCGCGACCCGTGAGCCAAGACTGAAGATCCGCGACCATCCGCGCCGATCCGCGACCCGTGAGCCAGGACTGAAGATCCGCGACCATCCGCGTTGATCCGCGACCCGTGAGCCAGGACTGAAGATCCGCGACCATCCGCGCCGATCCAGCGACCCGTGAACCCAAGACTGAAGATCCGCGAGCCATCCGCGCCGATCCGCGACTCGTGAGCCAAGACTGAAGATCCGCGAGCCATCCGCGCCGATCCGCGACCCGTGAGCCAAGACTGAAGATCCGCGAGCCTCCGCGCCAACCCGCGACCCGTGAGCCAGGACTGGAGCTCCCCCCATCGGCGTCTCGTGGCAAAGCGGCGAAGGCGGCTGGAGTGAAGTTACAATGCCCACCGTCCGTCCGCCGACGCGCCGGGTCCGGTCGATCCGCGGGTCGCGCTCGACGGCCGCTGGCTCAGATGCTCACCCCGAAACACGACCAGCAGGACCGCGCCCTCGGGCTGGACCAGCCCATCACGCGCCGGGATTTCCTGAATTCGACGCTGCTGGCGTCCGGCGCGTGCCTTGCGCCGTCGAATCCGCTGGAGCTGCTCGCGCAGGCGCCGGCCGCGCAGGACTGGAACGGTCCGGGGGGAATCGGCGACTACGCCGCCGCGAACGGCGACACGCTCGATGTGCTGGCGGAGGCGCACCAGATCAGGGACGGCGTCTTCGACACGCTTCCCGCGACCGCAATCGAGACCGGCGAGACGCACGACTGCGTCATCGTCGGCGGCGGCATCAGCGGTCTGGCCGCGGCGCTGATCTTCAACCGGCGGGCGCGTCCCGGCATGACCTGCCTGGTGCTGGACAATCACCCTATCTTCGGCGGCGAAGCCAAGCGCAACGAGTTCGAGGTCGACGGTCACCGGCTGATGGCTCACCAGGGCTCGGCGTTTCACTTCGCCCCGTACCCGTACAGCTTCATCGGCCGCTTCTACGAATCCATCGGACTGAAGCAGCCGCGGCTGACCTACCAGGCCTGGGGCGGCCGCGGCCCGGCGATGGTGGCTGGCAACACGCCGTATGGCGCTCCAGGTCTGGCGAAGGGTCAGTACGGCTACTTCTTCGGCGCGAAGTTCGGGCAGAAACCTGGACTCTGGGTCATCGATCCGCTGCGCCGCCAGCTCGAGGGAGCGCCGCTCCCGGCCGACATGCGAGCCGACGCGCTGAAAGTGCTCGCCGGATCGCCGCGCCAGGGCTGGATCGAGGAGCGGCCGCGCTACGACGGCGATCCGATCTCCCGGCGCCTCGATACGATCACGCTCGAAGATCACCTGATGGATCGGTGCGGCATCAGCCGCAACGCCGTCCGCGCCTTCATGCCCGAAGCGGGCGGCGGGTTCGGTCTCGGTCCCGATGCCCTCTCCGCGATGTGCATCTATGCTCCGGACTTCCTGCACCCCATGCCCGACGCCGAGGCGCAGCAGATGTTTCCCGACGGCAACGCGACCTTCGCCCGGCTGATCACGAAGACGCTGCTGCCCGATTCGATCGCCGGCGATCTCACACCCAGGGGGTCTGCCGGAACGCCGTCAACTTCGCCGCGCTCGATCGCCCGGCGTCGTCCACGAGAATTCGGCTGCGTTCGACGGCGGTCTGGGTGCAGCATGATGGCGATCCACGGACGTCACAGACGGTGACGGTGGCCTATACGAATGGCGGACGGCTGTATCGCGCACGGGCACGGTCGGTCGTGATGGCGGGCGGCTCCTGGACGACGCGGCGGATCGTACGGGATCTTCCTCCGGCGCAGCGAGAGGCTTATCAGCAGTTCCATCGATCTCCGGCTCTGATGGCGAATGTCGCGGTGCGGCACTGGCGGTTTCTCGAAAAGCTCGGCATCACCGGCTGCCGGTGGTTCGAAGGCCTGGGCACCTATCTTCAAGTCCGTCGCGTGGCGCTCGCCGGTACCGAGGCGGCGACGATGAGCCCCGACCAGCCGATCGTGATCACGCTCAAGGTGATCTTTTCCTCGCCGGGATTGCCGATCGAGGAGCAGGGACGCCGCGGCCGCGCCACGCTGCTCTCGACGTCGTTTCGCGACTACGAACGGCAGATCCGGCGGCAGTTCGTGGACATGTTCGGCCCGGCCGGCTTCGACCCGCGGACCGATATCGCCGGGATCGTGCTGAACCGCTGGGGACATGCGTATGTGAGCCCGCCGCCCGGCTGGTACTACGGCGTCAATGGCAAACCGGGCCCGCGCGACGTACTGCGCGGAGCGCCGTTCGGACGGATCGCGTTCGCCAATACGGACCTGTCCGGCAACATGGATCACCGCAGCTCGATTCTCGAAGCGGATCGCGCGGTGGGACAACTCCTCGATCGGGTTATCGCTTAGCTGAATCCGTCAACCATGCCAACGGTCTCACTCACACACGGAGCGATCATGCGACGTCTCGCCTGCATCCTGACCTTCCTCGTGATCGCCGCGGCGATCGATCCGGCGGCATCCGCGTTCAGGCGTCTTCAACGCGTGGTCTACATCGGCACGTATACCGGCGAGATGAGCAAGGGGATCTACGCGTTCCGGTTCGACGACACCTCGGGGCAGCTGACGCCGATCGGCCTCGTCGCCGAGACCCCGAGTCCCAGCTTCCTGACCGCGAGCAGCGACGGCCGGTTCGTGTTCGCCGTCAACGAGCTGCAGACCTACGCGGACGCGCCGGGCGGCAGCGTCACGTCGTTTGCCGTGGATCGAGAGACGGCGAAGCTCACCGAGCTGAGCGTTCAGCCCTCGAAGGGCGCCGGGCCATGTCATCTCATCCTGGATCGAACGGGACGGCACCTCGCGGTCGCGAACTACGGCGGCGGCAACTACGCGTTGTTCCCGGTCGGGAGCGACGGCCGGCTCCAGCCCCCGACCGCGGTCGTCGATGGCCTTGCGGGCGAGGCTGCGGGAGCCAAGCCGCTCGGCCACGCCGTCGGATTCGATGCCAGCAACCGTTTTCTCGTCACCGCCGACAAGGGCCTGAACCGCATGCTCGTCTATCGGTACGATGCCGAAAGCGGCGGCTTGAGGGCCAACGATCCGGCCTCGACGGCGCTGCCGCCGAAGTCGGGACCGCGGCATTTCGCGTTTCATCCGAACGCGCGCTGGGTGTTCACCATCAGCGAGCAGGCGGCGACCATCACGACCTTCGCATGGAATGCGAAGTCCGGCACCCTGACCGCGCTCGGCAGCGTGCCGACGCGACCCGCCGGGGTCACCACCGGCTCGACGGCGGAGATCGCCGTGCACCCCAGCGGCCGGTTCGTGTATGGCTCGAACCGCGGACACGACAGCATCGTGGTGTTCAGCGTCGGCGGCGACGGCGCGCTGACCTTCGTCGAGCACGAATCGACGCGTGGACAGACGCCCCGCAATTTCGCCCTCGATCCCACCGGCCGCTGGCTGATCGCGGCCAACCAGCGTTCGAACACCCTGGCCGTCTTCGCGATCGATCAGGCGACGGGCGCGCTGTCGCCGATCGGTGATCTCGCAAGCGTGGGTGCGCCCGTGAGCATCATCTTCATGTAGGGGGATCTGCGACTCGTGACGGGGTCAGGGATCTCCGTCGGTTCAAGAGTTCACGGGTTCAGGGGTTCAGGTGGTTCGGGTTCGGTGGGTTCAACTTGATTGACTTGATCCGCTAGCACAGAGCTCGGGCTATCGACTGCGGCGTGGCGGCGCGGTCACAGCGGGACGAATGGCCTCGGTCAGGACCCGGCCCGACGACCCCGCCGGAATCTCGATTCCCGCGAGTGTCGCCAACGTCGGCGCGAGATCGTTCAACGCGACATGATCTGAGTATTCACCGGGCAGGATGCGGCGGCCCATCAGGATTAGAGGGATGTGTGCGTCGTAGTTGTACGGAGTTCCATGCGTGGTGCCTTGCGCCTGACGCATCCAGTACGGCTCGAGGATGATCTCGAGGTCTCCCGACCGTTGTGCGTTGAAGCCGCGCAGGACGCGAGAGCCGATCCGGTCATCCTGAACCTCGCCACGAAGCAGCTGGTCCCGCGTGTACACCCTCGCGACGTGGGGCACCTTGATCGCCGCGGCCGCGGCGACGCGGCGAACGTCAGCGGCGTCGAGCTGAAGCCTTTCGATGAGCTCGTAATTCAGATATGGCGACGAGCCTGCCGTCGCCATGAGCCATTTACCTTCTCCGAACCTGGTCGTGAGGGCCTGCTGAATCGGCTCGAACAACTCCTTCGTGGTCATCCGGCCGCCTGGCAGGCCCCGATCCCGCAGCGATTCCGGTACGGGCGCAACGCCGTGGTCGGTGGTAAATGCCACGAGGGTGTGCTGCAGACCGATGGTCTTGTCGACCAGATTCAGCAGGCGCCCGATGACCTGGTCCGTTCTGACGGCGATGTCGAGCACCTGCGGTGAATCGGGCCCATAGGTGTGCCCGACCGAGTCGTTCGAGGAGAAACTGACGGAGAGCAGATCCGTCGCGCCGCGCGTACCGAGCTGTTCACGGCTCAGGAGCTCGCCGGCAAAGTCGAGCAGCAGTTCGTTGCCGAATGGACTGCCATAGACGGCGGTGTAGAAGTCAGCCCCAAGTTCGACCGGCAGCTTCCGCAGGGAAACCGACGGCATCGAAAGCGCGTTCCATGACGCGCCGGCATGGGTATCCGCCGGCTTGCGGGCGTTGAAGTCGCGCACCCACTGAGGGGCCTCAGCCAGATAATACGTGCTCGTCACGAAGTTCCCGCTCGTCGTGTCCCACCAATAGGCGGCATCTGCACCGCGGCCGACTGGCAGGATTGCCGATCGATCCTTCAACGACACGCCGAACACGCGAGGCGCTTGGGCGGCACCCTTTGCTGCCCGGGAGGCCATCTTCAATTCGTCGCCAATCGTGCTCACCAGAAGTCGGTGGGGCGACGCCGCCTCCTTGGATGACCCGATGGGCTTCACGCCATGATCCGACACACTCGTCACGGTCGCGCCGGACTCCCGATCGAACCAGTCGTTGCCGATGATTCCGCTGACCGATGGCGTGGCGCCGGAGAGCATGGTGGCGTGGCCGATCGCGGTCACCGTGGGATAGTGCTCGAGATTGGCGTCCGTGAAGACGGCGCCGTCGGCCAGGAGCCGTTTGATGCCGCCCGTGTACTCCGTTCGAAACCGCGTCACGTAGTCGTAGCGAAACTGATCGACCGCGACGAGGAGGATGAGTCGAATGTCCGGACCGTCCGGGCGCTGCGCCGCGGGTGGAGCCCCTGCGAGCAGGACAACTGCGGCGAGGACGGCGGCGAGCTTCTTCATGGGGACCTCGATAGATGCAGCTCCCGAGGAATACCCTCGACGCGCTGGCTGCACTCGTAATTCTATCAAGCTCACCCGGCCGCCCCCCCGACGCGGCCCCGATCATCAGGCCTCGGCTGACCCTGCCGCGTCAATGATCGGCGAACTCCGGACTAATTCCATGTCCGGCTCAGGACCCCGCTCGTATAATCCAGGACGATTTGTCCCTGCCCCCCGGCACACGGCTCGGCGTCTACGAAATCACGGCGCAGATCGGCGAAGGCGGGATGGGGCAGGTCTATCGGGCGACCGACACGAAGCTGAAACGTCAGGTCGCCATCAAGACCCTGCCGCCGTCAGTTGCGGCCGATCCCGACCGGCTGGCGCGCTTCCAACGCGAAGCGGAAGTTCGCCCGCTGCGATCCGCGCCGCCGGACTGGAGGCGGCGTTGTCCCTCGTGGCTCGTCGACCGCCGGACCTGACGGTGCCAGAGGCTCGCGCGGAACTCATCGCGAGAGCGGATGCTGAACGGATCGGCGCTCCTCGCGATGAGTCGATCGCTGCAGTTGGAGCTGAGTGCGGCCCTGTCCGCTGACCGGTTCCCGCTGATTTATGGAGCGGACTGTTCCGTGCTGCTGACGGCACTGCCGGCACTGCGCGACGCTGTGGGTGAAGCGGGACTGCTCTTCATCGACGGGCACGAGGACGCGACACTCATCGGCCAGTCGCAATCCGGCGAGGCGGCAAACATGGAGATCGCCATGTTGCTGGGTATGACCGGCCATCAGCTGCCGCACCCACTCAGCAGATCCCATGGCGCTCTGAAACCCGAGGCTCTCGTCATGCTCGGGCCGCGCGACGACGCCTTTCGGCGCGAGCTTGGGGTCGCCACCGTCGCCGATCGTGTGTGGCTGCGCAGCGCGGCAGACGTATCCGCGAGTCCGGCTCGCCTGGCGAGCGAAGCCGTCCAGCGTCTCGCCTCACACGCGTCGAACTGGTGGCTGCACACCGACCTGGATGTTCTCGACGAACGGGATTTCTCGGCCCGGGGCGCCCCCGGCGAGATGACGCTCGCCGGTGGGTTGACGTGGTCGCATCTGACGGAAGTCGTGCGGACCGCGCTTGATGCGGGCGGGTGCCGGGGCTGGAGCCTCGTTATCTACAAT
>CAWAXG010000034.1:0-39095 GCA_963785755.1 uncultured Acidobacteriota bacterium
GCATTCCAGTCCACTTTCACGTCGAACTGGTCGACATCCTCCTTCGACGCGGTGGTGCCGCGGTAGTTGTCGCGAAAATCGCTGAGCGGCCGCGTGACGTTCGCGCGAGGATAGAGCGATTCATCCGCAAACAGGCTGCGCGCCAGCGCACTGAACCTCGCAGATCGGAATCTGGTTGTTGGTGAACGGCAGCCCCGTCAGCGGATCGCGGACGACGATCGGGGTGGTGCGGGCGAGCAGGCTGCTGAGATCTCCCTGCCGCCAGGCGTCCGGCACCACCGTCACGAAGGAACTGGTCGGAGGCGTTTCCTGACGTCCACCCTGATAGTCGGCGAAGAAGAACAGCTTGTTCCGCATGAGCGGGCCGCCGATCGTGCCGCCGAAGATGTCCCGGTTGTAATCCGACTTCTCGCCGCCGAGGCGGTTGGTGTTCCACGGCGTTGCGGCAAGGGCGTTGTCGCGCCAGTAGTAGAACCCGTTGCCTCGAATCTGGTTCGTGCCGGACTTGATGACCATGTTGACGACCGCTCCGGTCACGTTCCCGAGCTCGGCCGAATAGTTGTTGGTCTCGACGCTGACCTGTTCCACGGCGTCGGGGCTCGGCTGGTAGGCGATGGAGTTGTTGATCGCCTCGTTGGTGTCGACGCCGTCGATGGTGAAGTTGTTCGCCTGCTGCAGCTGGCCGTTGACGTACGGGCGTCCGCCGCCGCTCAAGCTGTTGAACGAGGACATCACCGGCTGCGTGACCCCGGGCGCATACATCGTCACGAAAGAGACGTTTCGTGAAATCGCCGGCAGCTTTTCGACCTGCTCACGGTCCGCCTTGATCCCGACGACCGCATTCTCCGTTTGCAGCACGGCGCCGGCGGCGAAGACGTCGACCCGCTCCTGGAGGTTGCCTACTTCCATCTTGAAGTCGACGCGCGCTGTCTGCGCGACCGATAGCGTCACCTTGGACTGAACGCTTTTGAAACCGGTCAGCCCCGCCGAGATGATGTATTCGCCGATCGGCACGCTCGTGATGACGTAATTGCCGGCGTCGTTGGTGATGCCGGCATACTCGATGTTGGTGGCCTGGTTGGTTGCGGTCACGGTGACGCCCGGAACCGCCGCACCCGACGAATCGGCCACGAGCCCGGTGACGGTCGCCAGCCCCGTCTGTCCCGCCGCAGGAGTGGTCAGAACGAGCCCGGCGAGCGCGACGAGACCCACACGCCGCACGACCCTGAAAAGCGCACGCATCAGGATTCCCTTTCTACTGGCCGCGCCTTGACCGCCGAAAAGAAACGCTTCGGAACGCGCGGGAGTTGTCCCGGTACTTAACTGCAAAGGGGCGTGAGAGTCCATTACTACGTCGAAAATCATCGGCCAGGTCGCAAAGGCAGAGTTGCAGGCTACCGCCTGCCTGACCAGCCTGCGATACAGTTTGTTGGCCCCTTCGACGAGCTCAGGGCGAAATACGTTGAATACCCTCATCACGGGCCTCATGTGCGTCGCGGTGTCGGTCGCCCTGACTGGTCCGGCCTGGTACGAGAGGAACCAGCCAGCCGGATTGGCGCGTCTCGAACTGACGGAAGAGGCCATGGGCTCGAGCTTTTCGCTCGTCCTGTTCGGCCCCGATCGTTCCGTCCTGGAGTCTGCGGCGGCGGCGGCATTCGCCGAGGCGCATCGCCTGGATCGGCTGCTTTCCAACTATCTGGCCGGGAGCGAATGGAGCGCGATGAACCGCGAGGCTGCCAGCCGGCCAGTCCGCGTGACGCCCGAGCTGTTTGCGCTCCTCTCAGACTGCCTGGAATTCAGCCGCCTGAGCGATGGGGCGTTCGACATCACCGTCGGACCTCTAATAAAGGTCTGGGGCTTCTACAAAGGGGAGGGAGGCCTGCCGAAGCCGAAGGGGGTCAAGGATGCGCTGAATCGCGTCGGGTACAGGCACGTTCAGCTCGATCCCGGCACCCGCACCGTCCGTTTCGCGCGCCCCGGCATGGACCTCGACCCTGGAGGGATCGGCAAGGGCTATGCGGTCGACCGAATGGTAGAGGTCCTCAAACACGCGGGCGTTCGCATCGCGCTCGTGTCCGCATCGGGCAGCAGTATCTACGGGCTGGGCGCGCCGCCGGATGAGCCACAGGGCTGGCCGATCACGATCAGCACCCCACGGGATCCGTCCGTCGTAGCAACGCACGTCGTCCTCGAGGACATGTCGCTTTCCACGTCTGGCAGCTACGAGAAGTTCTTCTGGGCGGACGGCCGAACGTACTCCCACATCGTCGACCCGCGGACCGGCTACCCCGCTCAGGGGACGTCGGCCGTTTCCGTCCTCGCGCCACGGACGTTGGACAGCGAGGCCTGGACGAAACCGTTCTTTATCAACGGCCGCGCCTGGGCGTCGGCGCACAAGCCTGCCGGGCTCCGGGTGTTCTTCTGTGAGGATCGCCCGCAGGCGACGTGCGGTTGGCTTCCGTGAACTCGGGGGTCCCCGACTCACTCCAACCGAATCGTGCCAAGGGTTGAGCGCTTGCGAGTACTTGCCTCTCTGGCGATTGCGGTCGTCTTCGCGACTGCCAGCGCGCTGGCCCAAACGAACCCGAACGCGCCCGGTTCCCCGGCCACGGCCACACCGCCCGTCACGACCGAAGAGACGGACGACAAGGCATGGTCCTTCTCCGCCTCGGCCCTCACCTACATCGAACCCGACAGCAGGAACTACGTGCAGCCCACCTTCACCGCGGATCGCGGCTGGCTCCACCTCGAAGCACGCTACAACTACGAGGCACTCGACACCGGCTCGGCGTGGGTTGGCTACAACTTCAGCGGCGGCGAGAATCTGGCGTGGGAATTCACGCCGATGCTCGCCGGAGTGTTTGGCAAAATCACCGGCGTTGCGCCGGGCTACAAGGGCGCGCTGAGTTGGTGGAAGCTCGGGCTCTACAGCGAGGGCGAGCATGTCTTCGACACGGGCGATTCCGCGAACAGCTTTACCTACACCTGGTCGGAGCTGACGCTGGCACCGGTGGAGTGGTTCCGGTTCGGACTCGCGACTCAACGGACGTACGTGCACCAGTCTGACGGCGAGAGTCAAGGAGGACCGTTCGTCGGCTTCAACTACAAGAAGGTGGACTTGAGCGCGTATGTTTTCAATCCAGACGCTGACGAACCAACGTTTGTGATTGGGGTCGGACTGAGGTTTTGAAGGTCGCCGCGGGCGACCTCTGGGAATTGGTCGTCTCTACACGGCGTGCGGCCGTGCGGCGCCCCGCGGCTCGGCGTCCTTGACAATACAGCTGAGTTAGCGAAGTTCTCCATTACGTATCTCTTCGGGAGCTCACCATGAATGATCGAACGTACGTAGAAAAGGCGGCCCACGCGGGTGCCGGCAAGGTCAGCTTGCTGCAACGTGACCCGTCTCGCTATCTGCTGCGGTCGGTGGGCGCAGGGATGGGCTTGAGCATTGTCGTCTTCGTGTTCTGGATGTTGACGCAAAACCTCAACGACATCTCGTTGGGGAGAGTGATCGCAGCTGGGTTTTTCGGTGTCGGCCTGACGATCATCGTCTTCACGAATACCGAGCTGTTCACCAGCAACAGCATGTACCTGACGGTGTCTTCCAGGGAAGGACGGACAAGCTGGAAACAGACGTTGCTGCTGTGGACGGCCTGCTATTTTGGAAATCTCGCCGGCGCGATCCTGGTTGCCACGCTGCTCCTGGGTGCGGGCTCCCTTCAGCTGCCTGCCGATCATGCGCTGTTCACGGGCGCCTTGCACAAGGCCCATCAGGCCGGAAGCGTCATCTTCATCAAGGGCATACTGGCCAACTGGATCGTCTGCCTCGCGGTGCGCATAGCATTACGCTGCCAGGACGAGGTCGCGAAGATCTTGATCCTGATTTTTGTTGTATTCATCTTCGTATACCTCGGCTTCGAGCACTCGATCGCCAACATGGGGACGTTCTCGATGGCCGTTCTCGGAGGCGGGACGCTCACTTCCGCCGAGGCATTGCATAACCTGCTCTACAGCACGGCAGGCAATGTCGTCGGTGGAGTGCTTCTTGTCGGATTGCCGTTCACTTACCTCAATCCAGCGGAGCGTGAAGAGCAGCTGCGCGGTGTGAATTGACGCGTTGCCGGTCGCGTCTGCGCGGCGCGCGGGACGAGCGATGCGACGGCGGACGCCTTCGCATGTTTGTTCTCGCGCGTCGCGCATCGGTCCAATGACTGCACTGCAGTTGTGAACAGGGATCATTTCGCAGAAACAGGCAACTTCACGTTGTTCGACTCACTGGCGCGGCAGGTGATAGGTGACGCCGTCCAGGACGAATCGCACGAATGTTCCACTGAATCGGATCGTCGCCCTCTCTACCGCAGGTCCGTGATAGTCGAACCGGCCACCGACAAAGTTGGGATCACTCGTCGACGAAAGCGACAATTCCTGGCGGAGCGTGCCGACGCCAGGGGCGAAAAGGTCGACGATGACCGACTGAGGCTGTGGCGTCCCTGTACTCTGCGCCACTCCAAAGCCAAACGTCGACGTCGGAAGACCAAATGACAGGGCCAGAACTCCTGTCGCATCCCCCTCGATATTCGGGGCCTGAATATTGTTCGTGACGCCGGGTCCTGCCGAGGTGCCCGCCATGCAACTCGGACTGGACGCGCGACCGTGGTCTAAGAGCATCAGGTCGCTCCTGGTTCAACTCTACCCCCGGCTGATCACCGCAGAATGCGCAGATCGCTCGAACATGGGCTCACCCAGGGTCAAAAAATGTTGGCGTGTACTCGCCGTTGATAGGTAGTGAAGCAGCGCTTTCCGGGAGTTACGCGCCGCAGGACTTCGCGGTCGCAGGCGAGACATCGAGGTCGGTGCGAATGCCACAACGCGCGCTCGGCGCTAAGGTCAGGCCCGCCTGAGGGATGGATGGCTCAAGCCGGAGACGTCGGGTTCAGAGCGAGCAGTAGATACCGAATCTCTTCGTCGATCTCTTCAGTCGTTGCAACCGTGTTCGCGATCTCCTCGCGCATGACAACCTGAAACCGGCGCCGCAATCGGTGGAGTGCGACTTTGAGCGCGCCTTCGCTCATACGCAAACGAGCAGCGGTTTCGGCATGGGACGGGTGAGACTGGTCTCCGAAAATGGACATGTGCATGCAGTCGAACAGCTCAGCCTTACCGGTCCGTGTTGCTTCCGCGCGAAGACGGTCCAACACGCGATCCAGGACGGTGAGCGCCCACTGCCGCTCGTAGATTCGTTCGGGCGTCAACCCCTCGGCCGGCTCGTGACTGTAACGTCCCTCGGCCGTTTCGAGATCGAGTGAAATGAGCACCGTGGCGCCGCCGCGCTTCTTCGCACGAATGCGATCGCGCTCGTTCGAGAGAAAGTGCTTGAACGCGGCGAGCAGAAACGATCAAAGCGACCGCGTGCCGGCTCGGCCTGCTGTAGATAGTTCTTCTCCAACAACCTGGCGAAGAACTCCTGCGTGAGATCTTGCGCGTCTTCTGCTACGTAGCCCTGACGCCGGACGTACGCGTATAGCGGATACCGATACAGCTCGCACAATGTCGCAAGCGCCACGCGCGACGTGTGACTGCGGTCACGGCCCGCCGCGAGGACGATGCTCCATTGCGTCGTAGCAAACTTCAGTCGACCACGTTCCGTTAGCTGGGCCGTATCCGATGATGCCATGAGTCACATCGCCTTCCACGCCAGGCCGACACTTCCCAATTCTAGTGATCGGGCCGGCTGAGATGTAACCTTGCCGTCTTTTCGCGTCATACTGATCGGCGCAGTCGCTCCGAGCGGCCGTGGATCAGTTCCCAACCTGCTAATGCGAAAAGCGGCTGGAAAGTGGTCGGTTGACGATCGATAATGCGCAGCCGGAAGCGACACTCACGCGCTGTTCAGTCTGTGGCGTCGATGTCTTTCGCCTGTCCTCAGTATCCGTAAGGCAAGAATTTGCGTGCGCCGAGGCTGTGATGTCGAATTCGAAACGGTGGCAGCGCGCGGCAGACTTCTTCGACTTGGCGCTCCGCGGCTCCGTCTCCAACCGCGAGGCTTTTCGTCCCGATGCGGCGAGGGCCAACAGCGACCTCGACGGAGAAGCCGAGACGTCGCTCGACGCGGCCGACGATCCCCAGTTAGCACCTGAATCTGTCGCGACGGAGTGGCCGCGCATTCGTCTCGCGCCGGGCACGCGACTCGGTCCCTATCAGATTCTCACGTTCATCGGCAGCGGCGGGATGGGCGAGGTCTACAAAGGTCGAGATACCCGGCTCAACCGCACTGTCGCGATCAAGAGTCTTGCTGCCCGCCACGCCGATGACCCGCTGCCCCGGCGACGGTTCGAACGCGAAGCCCAAGCCGTCGCCGCACTGGCACATCCGCATATTTGCGTCCTCCATGACATCGGACAGCACGGCGAGATCGACTTTCTGGTCATGGAGTATCTTGCGGGCGAGACGCTTGCGAGCCGGTTGAAGAAAGGACCGCTGCCGATCGATCAGGTTCTCGGTCATGCGATCGAGATCGCGGACGCGCTCGACAACGCCCATAGTAAAGGCATCGTCCATCGCGACCTGAAACCAGGCAACCTGATGCTGACGTCGGCGGGCATCAAGTTGCTCGATTTTGGCCTGGCGCAGCTGTCCGTCTCCGTCACTGCTCCGTCACTGCCGAGTGCGAGCGCCAGTGGCCCGGTCACCAATGATGGCGCCATCCGCGGGACTCTGCCTTACATGGCGCCTGAGCTGTTCGAGGGTTGCGATGCGGACGCCCGATCCGATCTCTTTGCACTTGGCGCCACGATATTCGAAATGGCGACTGGCCGACCCGCGTTTACCGGCAACTCGCAAAGTAGCCTGGTGGCAGCGATCCGCGATCGCCATGCGGAGTCGGTCGCCGGCATCACGCTTCTGACGCCAACCACTCTTGACCGCCTCGTGCGCAAGTGCCTCGCGAAAGATCCCGACGCTCGTTGGCAAACCGCTCACGAGGTCGCCCGCGAGCTCCGCTCGATCCTCAGTGACGCCAATTCATTGGCTGCCGACGTCGGGCCGCTGACACCTGGCCGCGGCGCCACGCGTTTGGCCGCCTTTGCCGGAGCGCTGCTGTTCTGTTCGGCGGCTGGCGGGCCGATTCCGCACGAGAGCGGCACGGTCCGCGCGGGCATTCAGGAAGTGCAGCACCAGCAGGCGACGTTCACAGGCGACGTATTCCTGTCCGCGATCTCGCCCGACGGTCGCAGCGTCGCGTACGTGACAGGCGACATGGATCAGCAGCCGCGAGTCCTGGTGCGTCAGTTTGAGGGTGGTCCTCCACTCACGATCTGGACGGGCCGCACTGTCCGGGGTCTCTCGTGGCTCCCGCACGGCTCTCATCTGGCGATCAGCGGGTCACAGGACGAGCCCGGCATCTGGATCGTGTCCCGCGCCGGCGACGATATTCGTCATTTGATCGGCGCGGTGTGGTGGTGGGTCGCCGTCTCACCCAACGGCACCGAAGTTGCGGCTACGTGGCCGACCCACGTTGGATTCGACATTCTCTCCCTCGGAGACGAAACGATTCAGCGTGTGTCCATGACCGGCTTTCGTTCGGCGAAAGCGCTGGACTGGCACGCGCGTACAACCGCCTCATCCTCCTGACGTCTGATCACGATGATGTCATGAGCATCTGGAGCATTGCGCCCGATGGGTCAGACCAGTCGCTCGTCCACAGGGAAAGGGGTATCCGCGCCGTCTGCTCTTCGCCGGTATCCGATGTCGTCTACGCGCTGCGGGACCGCGGCGCAACGGTAATGACGGATCTCATTCGCGTGCCGATCCATGCCGGTGCTGCACGCCCGCCAGTCGTCCTCGCGACGGGTCTTCCGTTCGGAAAAATGGTCTATCGCTGCTCCGTGTCGGCAGATGGCCGGCGGCTGCTTTACGGACGGGAGGCAAGCGAGGCCAGGCTCTGGCGACTCGACTTAGCAAATTCAATGAAGAACGCGGCGCCTCTGAACTAGGCACCCAGCTGGTGTGGGCGCCTGATGTGTCTCCGGACGGTCAGTGGATTCGCAGCGTCGATGTCGGGCTCCGAATCCGGGCCGGATATGGTCAAGATTCCGATTGTCGGGGGCGAACTTGTCCGCCTGGGAGAAGGAGGCAGTCCTGTCTGGGCGCCCGACGGGGAGCACCTGGCCTTCGTCTCTCGCGGCGGCGGATCGAGCACGCGTCTGGATCGCGCGAGCGGATGGTCGGGCGCCCGAAGAGGTGAAGGACTCGGCGCTCGGCGAGGCCCATGTGGTGTGGCTGCCGGACGGTCGCCTCGCCTGGCTCCTGCCGAACCGCGAGAACTACCGGATCCGTGACTTGCGAACGGGACGCGACGCATATCTAACGAGCACGCACGGAAAGGACAGCTGGATTTCCGATGCGACGTTCTCGCCCCGAGGGGATCAGGTCGCATTCGTGCGGCACTGGCCATGGTCGGCGACTCTGTGGCTGTTGTCGTGGCCGCAACGCGAGGACGCCGACTTGCCGCAAACGTCCGGCCGATAGGTTGGTCCGCGAATGGAGAGTGGATCTCCGCGATCGCCGGAAGGAACGAGGCTCTCGCGCGTGTGTCGGCGCGGATGGGAGGATTGAGCAGTCGGTCAATTTCCCGCCGGTTTGGCAATCGGTCGGCGACCTCACGCCTGACGAAACGGCGATCATCTGCAGCGTCTTCGAGGCAAAGGCTGACGCCTGGCTGATGAGCAACTTCGATCCCGACGTCGCCGCGGCATCGATACGCTGATCGACGATTCGAGCTGCTCGAACGAGTTCAAACCGGCGACCAGCAGGCAAAGCTGACTGCGCGCGAAACCGGCAACCGCGAGCACGGCAGCTACATATGGAGGGCCGCTTCTTCCTCAATAAGCGAACGTCGGACGGCTTTACTCGCGCCGCTGAGCTCTTTGAGGCGGCGGTACCTGAGGATCCTCGGTACGCGCGAGCACACTATGGCCGCGCGCTGGCGTTGAACGCGCTGATCGAGCAGGGTGTGTTGGCTCCGGCGGACACCAAACCGCAAGTGCGGAGCGGCTTGGAACAGGCTCTGGCGCTCGATCCGGAGCTCGGCGAGGCGTACGGTCTTCGCAGCCTGACCTCACGCGTCTACGACTGGCAATTCGAGCAGTCGGATCGTGACTCGAGACACCATGGCCGTGCAGGATCGGGATCCCGTGCTGCTCAATCGGCGTCAGGCTCGATCCCAAGCTGGATCCGCTGCGGGACGACGCTCGATTCCGAAGCCTGCTCGAGACGAGCCTGGGCAGAACCCGCTAACCAACCGACCATTTCCGCTCTATTCCCATTTGCCCACTGGAGCGAGGCCCAATCGCCTCATCCGGCCCCTCCCGTCAAACTCCCAACCCCATGCTTCCCCGTCGGCTGCCCTCTCTTCGAACAGACGAGCACGAATGCGTAGCGCTCGTTCGCCGTTTGCGCCTCACAAGACGAACCGGCCGAATGATCTTGTGGACACGTGCAAGGCGCCAGGTTACTCCACCGAGCGGACCGGGTGTGCACCCAGTCCGCTCGGGCCTCTCAAGTAACCCGCCTTCGCGCTTCGCGCTTCGGCGCGGCAGGCCTCCGCCTTCGCGCTTCGCGCTTCGGCGGGAAGCCGCAGGACTAGCGGTCCAGCGGTCCAGCTGACCGTCGTCGTCGCACGGGTCGTGAGCGGCGTCAGCACCTGCTCGAACACGTAGCCGCCGATCCGGTCGCCCTGTTCGTATCCGGCCTTCACCGCCGTCGGGAAGTGGATGCCGGCGAGCACGCGTGACGCGCCGTTCTCCTGCGCTGCTTCCGAGAACGACCAGAACCGGCGTGTAATCCCCGCGTACGGCGCGCCGCTGGTCATCGCGAACGAGACGAAGTCGGTCTCGAAGAACCGCGCCAGCACCGCCGCCGCAGCCGCGCCGAGCACGGTGTGCGTGGACGGATAGTCCGGTACCGGCGGCGTCTGCAGGTTGCTCAGCCAGGTCGGGTCGGTCGTTTCGCGAATCGCGGTCGCGGGGCGCCAGTAGTTGTAGTGATACTTGGCCTCGAACCCGCCGATGAATCCGTCCGCCATCGCGACGTTGACGAGCGCGAGCAGCCGTGCCGCCGCCCACGCGTCCAGCTGACGGGTCACCGCGAGGTCTCGCGCGATCCGATTCCAGCCCTCGGTCGAGTGCTCGTACCAGTACTTCGAGATCTCCGTCTGCTCTGCGGTGCGAGTCGTGCTCGTGGCGCTTCCGATGCGCTGCACGATCGCGATCTCGCTCAACGCCAGCGCCGTGCCCGGTTCCGGCGGTGCGGCCGGCCGGAACTGCGCAGAGTTCCTCAGTGCAAACGGCGTCACCGTTCCCCAGTACGGGAACCACGCCGGTGTGAAGTCGGGCGGCGTCGGACGGTATGCCCCGGGTTGCTTGCCCGCTTCATAGGTGACAGTGCGGCTTGCCCCGTCGCTCGCCCGGATCGCCATGATCGCCGTCGCCACGGTGCGCCCTGTCGCGACTCCGGCATCCCTCGCATCCTTATCAGTGACGGCTTCCAGGCTGACGCCAAGCTCCCGGTCGAAGGTGGTCGCGCAAGCGGGCAGCAGCGTGGTCAGGGTCGTGTGTGCGGCCGATGCCACGGCGGCATCCGTCGAAGCGCCAGGGGTTGTCGTCCGGGCCGTTCCGAACGTGCGGTATCGCGGCTCGATCGTGTTGAGCGTGTCGTGGATGGCGAGATGCAGAATCGTCAGCATCCGCGACTCGGTCACCGGATCGGTCTCGGCGCCGGCCATCGCATCGGTGGCGATGCGGTTCCATCGCGCCACTTCCTCGGCCCGCGCCTGCGCCGGCGCTCCCGCTAGCAGCAACGCAGCTGCGCCGAGGGTGAGGGCGGTGAGCCTTCTATTCATGATGATGTCCTCGCTTTCTCGACGGCCGCAGTGGCGGCCGTCGCGGGACGAGGTGAGCGATGGCTGTGCCGGACCGACGAGCGGCGACAACCCAGGTGCAAGTCGTTGCTGGTGTGCAGGTTGCCGAGACGAACGAGGAAGGTGTTTGAAGTCGCTACAGCCTCAGCCGTACCGACATTTCAGCAGCGTGCCGATATCTCAGCACATTTCACGATCGCGGCGTGATCCCCAGCTTCCGCATCCTCGACCAGGCCGTCGATCGGCTCAGGCCGAGGAGCCGCGCGGCCCCATTTGGTCCGGCGAGCACGCCGCCCGTCAGTTCGAGCGCGCGCAGCAGGTGCTGCCGCTCGACTTCTTCGAGCGTAGGGAAGCCGGCGCTTTGTGCGACTGATGACGAAATCGCCAGCGGGCCGATGTGCTCGTCCTGGATGACCGTGCCGCTGCTCAGGATGACCGCGCGCTCCAGCACGTTGGCGAGCTCACGGACGTTGCCCGGCCAGTCGTAGCGGGCCAGCCGTTCGAGCGTACCCGGCGCGATGCGCCGCACGGGTTTGCCCATGCGCTGGGCGAACTGCCGGACGAAGTGCGCCGCGAGCAGCGGGATGTCGTGGAGACGTTCGCGCAGTGGCGGCATGCGCACTGGAAAGATGTTGAGCCGGTAGAACAGGTCGGCGCGAAACGCGCCCGTCCGCACGGCGTCCGACAGATCGCGGTTGGTTGCCGCGACGACGCGGACGTCGACCTTGATGGTTTGGGTGCCTCCCAGCCGCTCGAGCTCCTGTTCCTGCAGCACGCGAAGCAGCTTGGCCTGCATCTCGAGCGGCAGCTCGCCGACCTCGTCCAGGAAGATCGTGCCCCGGTGCGCGAGCTCGAAGCGGCCCTTCTTCTGCTGGACCGCGCCGGTGAAGGCGCCGCGCTCGTGTCCGAACAGCTCGCTCTCGACGAGCGCCGGCGGCAGCGCCGCGCAGTTGACCTTCACCATCACGCCGCGGCGGCGCCGGCTCGCCTCGTGGATGGCGGACGCCATCAGTTCCTTGCCTGTCCCGGTCTCTCCGAGGATCAGCACCGTCGAATCGGTCGGCGCCACCATCTCGATGCTCTTGAACACCGCGCGCATCGCGTCGGAGCCGCCGACGATGTCGCCGAAGCTGCGTTCGAGGTTGAGCTCCTCGCGCAGGTAGACGTTCTGGCTCTCGAGCTCCTCGGCCCGCTTCGTATCGCTGATGTCGCGCGCGGTGAAAACGACGCACCGCTTCTCGGTGATGTCCACCGGCAGCACCGCCGTCCTCCCCTCGAACCAGCGGTCCCCCGCAGGCACCGTCAGCTGATACTCCATCGTCTGCATCGCCTGGTCCTGGAGGGTGGCGCGGACGAGATTGAGGAAGGCGTCGGCCGTCGGCTTCGGGAAGATGTCGTGGAACAGTCGGCCCTTCAGCTCCTCGGCAGTCTTCGCGAGCAGCGGGCTGGCGGACGAGAGGATCTCGAGGTAGCGGCCGTCCTCGTCCACGAGGAAGACGAGGTCGGGCAGCGCGCTCAGGATCGCACGGAGGCGGTGTTCGCTGATGGCGAGCTCCGCGGTTCGGACCGCGACCAGCATCTCGAGCTCACGCTCGCGCTGCTCGATCGCGCGCCGGCTCTCGGTGACGTCACGCTGAATCCCGAAGTGGCCGGTGATGCGCCCGTCCGCATCGTAGAGGCAGATGTAGTCCCCTTCGATGAAGACCGGCTCGCCGTCGAGGCGGCGTTCCTCGGTCTCGACGTGAAGGCGCCCGCGATCGAAGAACTCCCGCCACACCCGGCGCGCGTAGCCCAGGTCGTGCGCGAACAGCTGCCGCGGTGTGATGCCGATAAACCGATCCGGCGAGGCCCCGTACTGCCGCAGCATCGCGTCGTTGGCCTTGGTCACGCGGTGGTGATCGAGTGCGTAGTCGAGGAGCGCTTCCTTGTCGGCCCGGTCGTTCCACGCGATCGGCTCGTCCAGCATCATGAAGAAGAAGCCGTCGAGCGACTGCGAGAAGAAGAGCTCGAGCCGATCCTCTGTCCCGTCCGGCGACATGGTGATGTCAGCAGGATACACCGGCGAACTCATCGGTTACCGGGTCTATCCTGAGCGTTGTGTTCAGCCTGTTTCGCTGGGCGATAATCGCCGGCATCGCAGTGTCTGCGGTCGCTATGAGCCGGGAGGGCGTTCGGTGACTGGACTCGAGCGCGTAATCGATGCCGCCCGGCAAGGCCGACTCGCGGTGGTGGCTGGCGCTGGCATCTCCATGCTGCCGCCATCGAACCTGCCGAGCTGGTCGGAGTTCACCACCGCCCTGCTCACTGCAGCAGTCGCCAAGGCGGCGACAGCGCCATTCCTCGACGAGGACTCGATTGCGGCTGTCCGAAGCCTGACGCCGGATTCCATCACCACTGCGACGTTGTCGGAAGCGATCTCCAAATACGTCGCGAGTATCGGCTATTTCCCTGTCCTTACGGTGCTCGACGGCACGACGATCAACGCCAATCACAAGGCGCTGGCGGAGCTGGCCAGCCTCGGGCGTCTGCGTGCCATCGTGACGCCGAACTTCGACACACTGATCGAGCGAGCCTTTCAGGAAGGCCGGGTGCCGCTGGCAAACCCTCTCACGGCCGCCGACGCAGAGAGGGCCTGCACGTTGATCCGCCTGCACGGCGTGGCAACCGCGGCGCAGTCGATGATCGATACCGTTGGACAGAAGGCGCGTGGACTGCCATTCGATAGGCACGACGCGCTCCGACAGCGGCTTCGCGACTGTCGAGTGATGGCCGTGGGATTCTCAGGACTCGATCTCGACTTTGCATCGGACTACCTGTCACTGGAGACGACCCACCTCGAAGGCGTGACGTGGGTAGTGCGTCCGGGATCACCGCCCGCCCCGCAGGTTGTCGCATTACGCATGCGACTCGGCAATCGGATGGAGGTTGTCGAGGGCGAGCTACCAGCGCTGTGGCGGGAACTGGGTGCGACGGTATCAGAGGAGGCGGTGGCTGTTGATCCCAACGACGCTGAAGCACGCACCGAACGCGTCAAGGCTCATGCACAAGACCTGTTCGAGACGCTGGGAGCGCCGCTCGCGGTCACGTTGTGCATGAGGCTTCTCGATGACAGCGGACAGCGCGAACGTGCCAGGCAGGTGTACGCACGTCTTGCCGAAGTTGCCGGCACCTGGTCTGAGCCACGCTTGCCGACTCAGGTGACGGTGCTGCGTGCGCTTTCCTCCAGCAGTGGACTGACGACCAACGAGGCGAAGATAGCGTGGCAGGAGAAGGACGTGGAGGGCTGCCGGCGGATGTTGGACGAATGGCGCACAACGTCGTCGGAAGCGCTCGCCGCCATCGAGGCCGGCCAGGGTCCGCGCGATCGACCGTTGCCCTATCCCTTTGAGGGCGTGTATGACGCTGCCGGATGGCACGCCGCGCATCGCAAGGTGGAGGACGAGATTCACTTCCTCCTCGCGATCGGCCTTGGCAACCTGGCGTTGTCATACGCGAGCATGTCGAAACTCGGCTCTGCCGAAAAGGCGATGTGGCAGGCGCTCGACCACTCACTCCTGGCGGCGGACCTGCGTGCGCTTGCGGGTGCCTGGTTCGCGTACGGCATCATCCAACTGCAGGCGGATGAACCGACGTCGTCGATCCTGTGGTACCTGCTCGTCGCTGAAAGCGCGGCCGTCGCCGGCGGCAACCTCGATAACGCCTTCGCCGCTGCCATCATGCGCGGTCGATTGCTGATGGCAGGCGGCGAGTATCACCTGGCTGCTGAGTGCTTCGAGAGAGCGGCGCAGCGAGCAGCACTGTCAGCGAGACGAGAGCAGAAGGTGGACGCGCTCGCCTCGAAAGCGGTGCTCGCCTGCCGGCGTCACGAGCTTTCCAATTCCCTGAAGCTCTTCGACGAGGCGCTGGTGCTGGCTGATGGAGTCGGCGAAGCCTCGGCTCGAGTCCGCTGGCAACGGTTGCAGTCATTCTGCAACGAGCCCGTGATGCGCGATCGGCTGCTTGCCGATTGCGATGAATTGCTCTTGCAGGTGCGGACCGGCGTGGAGCCAGATCCCGTGTCCGGGCTGCCCGATGCCTCGATGATCGCGAGGATGAAGGCGCACCTGGCTGAGGTCCGTGAATTGACGCCGCCGCCATTCGTCGTAATAGATGATTCGCTCGACGCCATGTCGGAAGCCGCCCGGCTGCGGCAGTTCCTGGTCAATTGCGAGTACCTTCGCGATCGTGAGGGCGTCGCGAAGGTGCTCGGGCACATGACTGATCTGAAGCTGCAAGCCGGAGACGACGATCCGCGCGCGGAAGAACTGGCCACAGCGTATGTTCGTGCCGTGGAGGCACTCGACGCGGGGAGTCAGCTCGACGCCCGGCTGCTGTTCAGCCAGGCCGCGTACCGGCTTGGCGACCTGACGAGGGCCAGGGACGCACTGAAAGGACTGGAGAGCATTGAGCTCGCGAATGCCCCTGCGCTCGAGAAGCGGAAACGCACCTGGCTGCGTGAACTGAGCAAGGCATCACGCCGGCCGATACATCACTATCTCCTCATCCGCAATCTCGCCGAAGGCGTCCCTGCGCTGAGGTTTTCGGCGAGCGATCGCCATCAGACGGCAGCCAGTCTCGCCGAGGTAGCGCCAGTAGCCGCTCAAGTTGTGATCTGTCAGCTGGCCCAGGAGTTTCGAGATGCCGGCGATCGCGGCGGCGTCGCCGACTGCTACGCGCTCCTCGCCCGGTCAGCTGTTGCTGCAGGACGGCAAGCGCTCGCTACCGACCTAGACCGCATTGCTGCCGAGCTGCGCCTGCCCGAGGGCGCCGGAGACGGAACCTCAACAGACATGAGTAAACCGCGGAGATCGAAGTCGTCCGGCCGAAAGAAACGGGCCCGCTGATTTGTCGCAGTGAACGATCGGATGTTCACGCAATCGCGGTGCAAATGCCTTTTCCGCCCTGCGGTTCTCTCTCCGAGTCATTGCTCGCCCCACACTTTCGGCACTTTGAAATCGGCCGCTCTTGCTCTGATCTTCGGCAGGACGGCCTCTCGCGCGAGCGCGTCGTAGCGCGCGCGTAGCGCCTCGAGTTTGTCGGGGCGCTTGTCCGCGAGGTTGTGCTGTTCGTACGGGTCGTCGGCGAGATTGAACAATTCCCCGATGGTTCCGGCGAGGCTTGTCCTGCCAGCCTCGATGTCCTCCGTTTCGTCGTAGCCGCCGTTCAGGACGAGCTTCCAGTCGCCCATGCGAATCGCACCCGCCCGCGGTGCTGCATTGAGGAGGAGCTCGGTGTGCGGCGATGGCTTGCCCTCGGCAATCGTTGGCCACGCGTCGCGGCCGTCGATTGGCAGTTTCTGGGCGAGGCCAGCGCCGGCAAGCTTCAACATCGTGGGGTACCAGTCCACCATGTGCAACGGCTGACTGACGATCGTGCCGGGTCGGAGACGGCCTTTCCACGTCGCGAACGCGGCAACGCGGACACCGCCTTCGTAAAGCGTGTTCTTGCCCGCGCGCAGGCGTCCGTTGTCAGTCACCTTTCCGGGCGCCGGGCCGCCGTTGTCGCTCGAGAAGACGATCAGCGTGTTCTCGCGCAGGCCTTTTTCGTCGAGCGCGGCGACGATCTGTCCCACCGCTTCGTCCATGGCGGCAAGCATGCCGGCATAGGTGCGGCGCGGCTCATTCAGATGCTCGTATGGTTGTTTGTAGCTGTCTGGCACCTGCAGCGGCGCATGCACCGCATTGAAGGACACGTCGAGGAAGAAAGGCTTGCGCCCGCCGAACTCGCGGATGAAACGCACGGCTGCCTGTGCGATGAGATGGGTGCTGTACCCTTCGTCGTGTGACGCTCGATCGTCCCGGTGCCAATCGAAACCGCCCTCCCGGACGTGAGTGAAGTAGTCGATGGCGCCATTGTAGTGACCGTACTGGTGGTCGAAGCCGCGCGCCGTCGGCAGATAGGCGCGGTTGAAGTGACCGAGATGCCATTTGCCGAGGAGCGCCGTCTCGTAGCCGACGTCTTTCAAAGCCTGCGGCAGCGTTCGCTCTTCGAGCGGCAGCCCGTACTGAGCCCACGGCCGGACCACACCGACCTGCAGTCCGTGCCGCATCGGATAGCGGCCCGTCAGCAGGGCGGCGCGCGTCGGTGAACACAGCGGTTGCGCGTAGAACTGCTCGAGCCGGGTGCCCGCCGACGCGAGCGCGTCGAGGGCGGGTGTCTTGATTTCCCTGCCTCCGTTGAAACCAACATCGGCATATCCCAGATCGTCGGCCAGGATGAAGACGATGTTCGGTTTGCCCTGCTGCGCACGGGAAGGATCGAAAAAGGCAGGTGCGACGAGCAGGGTCAGGATGAGGCTGCCCACCACCACGGGCCGCCGGCTGGCACGCTCCGTCTTCATGGCTTCCTCCTCGCGGCGAGCGATCCGCAGGAAATGATTCTACGCCTCCGGCAAGTCCGTGTTCAGGGCGTATACTTCGCCCAGTCGATCGTCGCCAATGTCCTTGTCCACGGGCATGCGGCTGGGTTCGTACGAGATCGTCGCGGCCATCGGCTCCGGTGGCATGGGCGAGGTGTATCGCGCGCGGGACGCACGTCTGAAACGCGACGTCGCGATCAAAATCCTCACAGCGGACACCGATACAGACGAGGCTGCGAAGCGACGTTTACTGCGGGAAGCGCGCGCGGCAGCGGCGCTGAGCCATCCTTCGATCGTTGCGGTCTACGCGGTTGAAGAGGCCGACAGGCTGCTCTTCATCGTCATGGAGCTCGTCGACGGGACGACGCTCGCGGATCGCCTGGCGACAGGTCCGCTGGATCTCGCCGAGGTCTGCGAGGTCGGGGCGCAGGTTGCCGAGGCGCTCTCGGCGGCTCATGCCGCCGGCATCATTCACCACGACATCACGCCGCGCAACATCCTGCTGACGGCTGACGGCCGCGCCAAGCTCGCCGACTTCGGACTGTCGCGCCCGATCGAGTCGGACCGGATGGCGATCGACAGGTACGCGCAGCGGTCCTCCGCTCGGCGGTACGCTGCATTACATGTCACCGGAACAGATTCAGGGTGCAGTGTGCACCGCGCGGACGGATCTGTTTTCGTTCGGCAGCGTGTTGGACTACGCAGCCACGGGACGGCGGCCTTTCGACGGCAGGAGCCCCTTCGCGGTCATGAATGCGATCTGTACTGCCGAACCGCCGCTGCCGAGCGCCGTGAGACCCGACCTGCCGGCAGGCTTCGACTCGCTGCTGCGCCGGATGCTGGCGAAGTCGCTCGAGGACCGAACCGTCGACGCTGCGGACGTCGCCCGAATCCTCCGGACCTTCAAGGCGAGCGTCGCGGGTCAGCGAAGCGCGACGGGGACAGCGCTCCACGAAGCCAATCGCGAAAAGCCCCCGTTCGTGGGGCGCGAGCGGGAACGGGCCGCCGTTCTGGCCGCTCTGTCCCGTGCGTCGGCCGGGGAGGGGACGACGATTCTCGTCACCGGCGACGCAGGTCTCGGCAAGTCGGCCTTGCTCGATGCGTTTCTCCACGCGCCGCAGACCATCGCGACGGACGCTCTCGTGTGCCGCGGCCAGTGCGTGGAGCACAGCGGCGTTGGCGAACCGTACCTTCCGGTCATTGACGCGCTTGCGCCGCACGTCGCGCATCCTGGACAGGGGCTCCACGACATCATTGGCACTTTCGCTCCAAGCTGGCAATTCCAGTTTCCAGTGGCGTACGGCCACAGCGAAAACCCGGCGGCACCGCCGACACCAGCGCGCCTCGCTCGTGAGCTCGGCGACGCGCTCTGTGCCGCGGCCCGGTCGCGCCCGATCATCCTGATCCTCGAGGATCTGCACTGGGCCGATCCGTCCACGATCGAGCTCTTGCGTCACCTGGCCTATCGCATCGGACGGGCGGCGATTCTCACCATCGTGACGTGCCGTGCCGAAGAAGCGGCCGCGGTGGACTCTTCGCTCGGTCAGGCTCTCGTGGACCTGGAGGCGCGTGGCTCCTGCGAGCACATTGCCCTCAATCACCTCGAGGAAGAAAACGTTCGCGAATACCTCGAACAGCGATATGGCCTGCCGGATGTCGCGCGAGCGCTCGCGGCGTTGCTGTTCAGCGCGACCGAGGGTCATCCGCTCTTCATCGTCAGCCTGGTACACCTCTTCATGCAGCGCGGCGACCTGCGGCAGATCGATCGCGAATGGCAACTGGCCACGCCGATCGGCCGTCTGCACCTGACGATCCCGCGGACCGTGCAGGCGGTCATCCGGCGGAAGCTCTCGGGCCTGCGGGAATCAGATCTGCGGCTGGTCGAGCACGCCAGTGTGGAGGGCCAGGAGTTCTCGACGTCCGTGCTGACTGCGCTCACACGGATCGATCCGGCCGCGCTCGAGGAGCGTCTCGACGCCCTGGCAAAGTCGCTGCACATCATTGCGCCAGTGGGGCCCGAGCGGTATCCCGACGGAACCTGGGGAGCCCGTTATCGATTCGTGCACTCCTTGTATCAGAACGTCGTTTACGACGATCTGCCGGCAAGCCGCCGCGCCAGTCTGCATCGGCTTGTCGCCGAACGGCTGGCGGCTCTTTACCTTGGACGAACCACGCCGATTGCGTCCCAGCTCGCGCGACACTTCAAGGAAGGACGGGACTGGGGCCGTGCCTTCGAGTACTTCGTCCAGGCGGGCGACCACTCGATGACGGTCTCGGCGGCACGTGAGGCCGACGCTCACTATGCTGACGCCGTCGCACTCGCGACGATTGATGCGACAGCCGTGGAGCCCAGACGGCTTGCCGTCGCGCTTCAGAAGCGAGGAAACACGCGCGGGTTTCTGGGCGACGCGGAACCGGCACTGACGGATTTGCGCAACGCATTCGAGACCGCCTCGACGGCCGGTGAACACGACCTGATGTTCGGTATTCAGCTGGACACGATTTACGCGAACGCGCTCGCGGGTCGCCTGGGTACCGCCATCCGGATCGCCGCGGATCTCGAGAACAGTGCCGAGCCGCCACCGGGCGGAGTGAAACGCCTGCGCTACCTGCTCGCGCACCTGCAGATGCAGATGGCTGCGGGCAATCTGGATACCGCGGCCGTCGAGGCAGACAGCGCCGTCGCCCTGGCCCGGGTACTCGATGAATCCATGCGTCTGTCGTTCGGCTTGACCGTGCGCGCGCAAGTCCGCTACTACCGCGCCGACTATTCGTCTGCGCTGGAAGACCTTCGGGAGTCCGGCAGTGCGGCGACCGCGTTGACGCGGTTGGCCGATCCGAGACCCGGCAACATTTTCTTTCACCGAACCGCCTATCTCGGACGACTGCTGGGAGATTGCGGTCACATCTCTGAGGCGCTTGCCACGCTGAACGCCGGCCTGGAACTTGCCCGCAGCGACGGATACAGCTTCTGGGCTCCGCGTTACGTCAACGCGATCGGCACGCTCTATATCGACATTGGCGCTTTCGACGCCGCCCTGCAGCACGATGGCGCGGCCGCTGCTGAAGTGGTCGACCAGACGAGTGAAGTGCAGATCGAATCCCGGCTCAATCGCATCAGCGCATGCCTGCGTCTCCGGCAATTTGATTCTGCCGCCAGCTTCGTATCAGAGGCGGCTTCTCTCATCGGAGCTGCCGACTGGTATCAATGGTTCTGGCGCATCCGCTTCGCCGCCACCGCGGCTGAGCATGCGCTCGCTCTGGGCGACTTCGCACGCGCCATCGAGCTCGCGCAGGAATGCAGCACGCAGGCGCGTCGGCACCAGCTGTGGAAGCACGTACTCCTGGCCGAACGACTGCTGGCGGATACCGCCGCCAAGGCTGGAGACTGGGAGCGCGCGCGAACGCATGTGCGGCAGGCGAGCGAGATCTGCGCGGCACATCCGGTGCCGATCGTCACGTGGAGGATCCACGCAACCGCGACGCAGGTCTATTCGCACATCGGCGAGCACGAACGTGCCGCGACGGAGCGCCGGTCAGCACAGGAGCAGGTGGGTACGCTGGCGGCAAGCATGCACGACGGGACGCTACGGACGACCTTCCTCGAGTCGGAGGACGTCCGGAACGCGCTCAACGGCGCGTCGCTGGTCTAACATTCGGCCGAGGACGCCGCCGTGGACTCGGTCCGCATCCAGGTATTGGCTCGTCACCGGCATCGTGGAAGGCGTCGCCAAGGACGCGCTCGAGGGGACGCTCAAGAGCCTGCGCAAGTTTCTCGTCGGCTGACCGTACTTTCAGTTTCAGTCGGCCGCCTCACACTCTCCCCACACGGCCTGCCACGCCTAGCGCGAAGCGCGAAGGCGGGCGACCGCAGACCGCCGAGGGTGCGGAGGAGTCAGAACGCCGGGAATCCCCCTGAACGATTGATTCGTCAAGTCAGGCGCGAACGGCCAGAGCGAACTGGCTAGAATATTCGCGAGGCACAACGGTTCACGGCGTGGGCCGCCTGCGGATCTCGAACGGCCAGCTCACCCCGGCAGTGAACGCGCGGCCGCCATGGGAATCGGTGCCCCGCAGCAGCTCGATGTACGAGAAGAACAGGTCCATCCTGTCCATCGAATACGCGATGCTCGCGCCAGCCCGGAAGTTGTTGTCGCGGAGCAGCCGATCGTGCTCGAACTGGCGCGCGGGGGTATTGACCTCGCCGGGCGGGAGGAACGGGTCGCCCGATGGCGATCCCAGGCGCAGCCCGCCGTGGACGCGCTGCCACGTCAGCACCCCCGCCCGGCCAGCCGCCGCGTGAACAGGAATTCGCCCTCGAGCGCCGCGTTGCTGCGGTTGTTCGGGACATCATCGAGAACACGCTCGACGAACGCGTAGGAGTAGCGGCCCTGGACCGAGAGCCTCGGTGAAATGACGTCGAGCCGTCGTCCCGCGTCCACCGCGACGCGCACTTCCTTCAGCCGCTCTCCGAGCGCCGCCTCCCCGTGGAAGTTGTACTCGTGGCTGGGCATTCCCACCGACACCGATGGCGTCAGCCCGAACGCGCCGTTCACGAGGTTGTAACGCGCGGTGAACCCGAAATCCTGCCAGCCGCTTTGCCAGCACCGGCACTCGTCAACGGGCAGAAAGGGCACGAAGGGGGGCAGCGGCTCCGGGTCGTCGTACCTGGCGAACACGAAAGGGATGCCAACCGCGATCGACAGGCGATCGGTGACCGCAAAATCGGCCTCGATATCGACACGGTTGTGAAGACTCGTCCCGACATCAAAGAAAGTTCCGTCGGTCACGAAATGTCCGCTGTAGTCGAGGTTCTGAACGCTGACGGTCACCGAGCCCACACCTGCCGGGGGTACCCACGCTTGCGCGAACGTGGAAGTCGCGCATGCGACGAGAAGCGTGGCCAGGACCGACGCTCGCGTCAGCACGACGCGACCGAGGCCTGTCCCGCGCCGCATCCTCTCCGTGATCCTCAGAGACCGGAATTGCTGTTGATCTTGCTCTGGGTCGGCGGCTTTTCGGCCAGCGCGTCGTCAATGGCATCGACCAGCGATTGACTCTTGACCGGCCCTTTCAGGACACGCGGGTGCTGCTTTTTCGCCGCGGCCAGTTCGGCCTTCGAGGCGTTGAAGACCACGGGGAGGACGACAGGCGGGTTCGCGACCGGCGAACGCGCGATCGCGGCGCTGCTGTCGGCGAGGTCGAGAAGCACCAGGTCCCATCCGCCGCGGCCGATCGCCGCCTGGAATTCCTTCGGAGTCGTGACAGTGGTCGGCCGATAGCCGGCCTTGCGCAGTGTGTCGTCGACCGGGACGCCCGGGAGCGCCTTCGAGAGGTTGAGCGCGGGGTTCGCGTAGATCAGGATCGACGCCGCGGCGCGCGCGACTGGAGGCCGCTGGAACCTGGTGCCGCGGATGCCCACCCGGAACTTTTCGCCGCACGCGAACAGCGGCTCGCCCGCTCCGATCACGCCAAGGAGCAGAACCGTCACGACGAGTCGGGTCTTCATATCGTCCCCCTGAATGATGCCGGAAGGGCCCAAATATACACCCGAATGTCGTCCAGCCAGGGCAGGGACCGTCAAGGAAGGCCGACGCGCCGGACTGCCGCGGCGAAGCGCGGATCGTCGCGGATACGGTCCCATGCGGTGTCGACCTCGAGAAAGACCAGCCCCGGCGCGCGATCGGCGAATGCCGCGTCGAAGTAGCTGAACGCCTCCTCCCGGTTGCCGAGCTGCGCATGCGCCCGGGCAAAGTCGAGCGGCGAGACGTAGGCGGTGGCCGCGCGGGCGCGGAGCACGTCGAGCTCCTGTTCGAGTGCCATCCGGTCGATCGAGCGATATCCCTCTTCACCACGTGCCGTCTTGAACGCGTCCAGCAGCGAGTCGTCGCCCGCGAGCTGGTGGGCGCGGCGCCGCACGTCGAGCGCCTCGTCGAAGCGGCCTTGCTTGCGCCGGACCTCGGCCAGGCCGAACAGCGCGTCTGCCGTAGCCTCGTCATCGATGGTCTTCTGGTAGAGCGCCGCGGCGGCGGCGAGTTGACCGGAGTGGAACAGGTAGTCGGCCTCGAGCACGGCATACGACACCGTCAACGGGTCCATGGCTCGAAGCGTCCGCACGATCCGGAGCGCTTCGGCTGGACCGCCCAGGACCCAGCGCCCCATGGAATGGCTCACGCGTTCCTGCGTGGGCAACGCGCCGCTCGGCAGGCTCTCGGCGATCGCCCATTCGCGTTCCGCGGCGGCCCAGTCCCAGTCGAAGAAGAAGGCCACGGCCGCGGCGGTCGCGTGGGCCTCGGCGAGCTGCGGCTCGATCTCGAATGCCCGGGTGAGGTTGCGGTTGGCTTCCGGAAAGGCCTCCGTCGGCCGCGCAAACCCGTCAAGGGCCAGCGACACGTAGCTGGCCGCCAACAGCTTGTAAGCCTGGGCAAAACGCGGATCCCGCCCGGTGGCACGCACCAGAAGATCCCGCGCCTTGAGGACGTCCGCTTCCGTCCCTCGAAACGCCAGGTGCCGGGCCTGGAGATACAAATCGTAGGCCACGGGGTCGTCGGTCGGATGACGGCCGATCGCGAGCCGCTCGGTCATCGCTCAGCGCGAGACGCACGCCTTCGCTGATGATGGCGTTGACGATCTCTTCCTGCACGGACACGACTTCCGCGGCGCGCCGGTTGTAAACGTTGCCCCACAGCCGGACCCCGCTCGCGACTTCGACGAGCTCCGCGGTGATGCGCAGCTGTCCAGATCGCGACGAAATCGTCCCGGTGAGGATGGCATCCGCGCGGAGCTGGCGGCCGACCTCACGCGGATCGATCGGCTTGCCTTTGAAGTTGAACACGGTGCTGCGCGCGATCACCGACAGCGAGGGCAGACGCGAGATGCGCTGGATCAGGCTTTCGGTGATGCCGTCGGCGAGATATTCGACGTCCCGATCCGCATCGCCACTGGCAAACGGCAGGACCGCCAGCGTGCGAACGCCGCTGGTCGGCCACAGCTGCCACGCGGTGCCGGCCGCCGCGATCGACAGAGCCAGGGCCGCCGCGAGCGGCCAGAGGCGGCGTCGGGCCTCGACGCCACGCTGGCCGGCCACCACCGGAGGCCGGCCGGACGGGACGGCCGGCGGCGCCTCGCGCCGCGGCAGTGTCTCCAGGTCCTCGCGAATGCGACCGAGCTCCACCGCGATCTGCCGCGTGTCGGCGTATCGATGCTGCGGTTGCTTGGCCAGGCACCGCTCGACGAGTCGCTGCAGCGAGTCCGGAACGGCGGGGTTGAGCGTCCCGATCGACGGAGGATCGTCGCGGATGATCGCACTGAGCGTCTCGACCGATGTGTCCCTCGCGAACGGGCGCTGGCCGGTCAGCAGCTCGAACAGAATCACCCCGAACGAGAACTGATCCGATGCGAAAACGGCGGCCCTGCCCGCAGCCTGTTCGGGAGACATGTACCCGACCGTGCCGAGAATCGCGCCATCGCCCGTCAGCCCGCCCCCGGTGAGGGGATCGACGCGCAAGTCGCGGGCGTCCGCCCCTGACCAGCGTTTCGCCAGTCCGAAGTCCAGCACCTTCACCGTGCCGTCGCGCCGCAGCTTGACGTTCGCCGGCTTGAGATCCCGGTGGATGATGCCGCGCTCGTGAGCCGCTTCGAGGGCGGCAGCGACTTGCGTCGCGATCCGCAACGCCTCGTCGAGCGGGACTGCACCCTGAGCGATGCGGTCGGCGAGCGTCGGTCCCTCGACCAGCTCCAGCACCAGTGCCGTCGCTCCGTCGCGCTCCTCGAACCCGTAAATCGCCGCGATGTTGGGATGGTTCAGGGCGGCGAGCGTCCTGGCCTCGCGCTCGAAGCGGGCGACGCGCTCCGGGTCGGACCCGAACACCGCCGGCAGCACCTTGATCGCCACGTCGCGATCGAGCTTCGTGTCGCGCGCGCGATAGACCTCGCCCATCCCGCCGCGGCCGAGTGTCGACACCACGACGTAAGGACCAAGGCTCAGGCCCGGCTCGAGGCGCATCGCCGAGTGCGCGAGATTGTCATCCCCCATCTCGCCAGAGCCGCCGGTGTTCAGGAGATCGACCGCGAAGCCGTCGAGCGGCCCGTCGCAGCGCTGCTGCGCCAGGAGCGCTTCCACTTCCCGGCGCACCTCCGGTTCCGCCTGCGCCAGGAGCTCCGCGACGCGGCCCGACGACGAAGAGCACGCGGCGTTGAACAACGCCTCGACCTCACGCCAGCGCTCGAGGGTCATGAGGCTAGGGGCGTCGGGGCGGGCGTCGCGGGCGAGCTCGCGATGCAGCCAGCTGCGCGCGAGCCGCCAGTCGCGCTTGACGGTGGCGGGTGACGAGCTCAACACCAGGGCCGTTTCCTCGATGCTCATGCCGCTGAAGAAGCGGCATTCGACAACCCGGGCGAGGCGCGGATTCAATCCCTCGAGGCGGGTCAGCTGAACGTCAATCGCGATCAGCTCCTCCACCGGGCGTTCCACCTGCAGCATCGCGTCGTCCAGGGAAACGCGTTGACGATGGCCGTCTCGCTTCTGCGCCTGCTTCGCGACGGCGTAGTCCACCAGGACCCGCCGCATCGCCTGCGCCGCGACGGCAAGGAAGTGGGCGCGGTTCTGCCAGCGTCAGACGATCCAGCCCGAGCAGCTTCACGTAAGCCTCGTGCACCAGGCCGGTCGTGTTCAGCGTGTGGTCCCACCGCTCCCGGCGGCGCTGTCGCCGGGCCATGCGCTTGAGCTCCTGATACAGGATCGGAAACAGCCGATCGACCGCGGGTCTGCCGCGGCGGCCGACATCCCGCACCAGATCGCTGATTTCGTGGCCGTCCGCGGACGATCGCTGCGACATCCATGCTACCTCCACTCAACCAATCGTCGAGGGGGTCGGACCGCCCTGTGAGCCGATTCGTTCGTCGTTTCGGCTTTCACAGAACGACGGCCGGAACCGGAGCGCTGGGGCGACAGGGCGAAAGTATATCCCCGCCCGCGGGCGCCGAGTCGTCGCCGGATTGGCGCGGCTGGACCGGCCCGGGAGGTTCATATGAGGCAGCACGTTATGGGAGGAGTTTGTCTGGCGATCGGCCTGCTGACGGCATCGCCGAGCGCGGCCGGCACTGATGCCGTCCTCAGGTGGAACGAGAATGCAGGCAAGGCCGCGGCGGCCGCATGCCTGACGCCGGAAGGAAATGCGCTCGCGGAAGCCCGCATGTATGCAATGGTGCAGATCGCCGTCCACGATGCCCTGAATGCCATCGAGCGCCGTTCGCGCCCGTATGCGTTCGATGTCCAGGTGAAGGGTGGAACGTCATCCAGCGCCGCCATCGCCACCGCGGCGCGGGATGTGCTGGCCGCGGTCATCGGCCAGCTCCAGGAATCCGGTGAGTGCATCCAGCGCGGCCTCGCCACCGTCGAGGCCGATTATGCGGCGGCCCTCGGCGAGCTTCCCGACAACCAGCCGAAGGCCCGCGGGATCGCAGTCGGGCAGGCGGCCGCCAGCGCTATCCTCGCGCTGCGCGCCAACGACGGCTCGGACACAACGCTGCTGGACTTCGGGTACCAGGAGGGGACGGCGCCCGGCGAGTACAAATTCACTCCCGGCACCGCCCTTCGCGTTCGCGCCGGGCTGGGGCCAGGTGACGCCCTTCGTGCTCCTCGACTCCTCGCAGTTTCGCGCCGGCCCGCCGTTTCCGGTCGAGAGCAGCGCCTATGCGGAGGATTTCAACGAGGTGAAGTCGCTCGGCGCCGACGGCGTCACGACACCAACCGCGCGCACGGCGGAGCAGACGGAAATCGGGTTGTTCTGGATCGAGAGCTCGCCGCTCGCGTGGAACCGGATCGCCAGGCAGATCTCGGCGCGCGCCAATCTCGATCTCCACGCGAACGCGCGGCTGTTCGGCCTGCTCAACATGGCGCTCGCCGACGGCTATATCGGGTCGTGGGAGGGAAAGTACCATTACAAGTTCTGGCGCCCGATCACGGCGATTCGCGAGGCCGATACCGACGGCAATCCGGACACTGCAGGCGATCCGGGCTGGACGCCGTTGGGATTCACCTATCCCATGCCCGACCACGACTCGGCCCATAGCGTCGAGGGCGGCGCGGCGGCCGAGGTCCTCAAACGGTTCTTTGGCACCGACCGCGTTCGCTTCAGGAACTGCAGCATGACGCTGCCGGCCGGAAAGAAGTGCACTGACGCTACGCCAAAGCTGCGCTCGTTCCGCAGCTTCACTGAAGCGGCGAACGAGAACGGCCTTTCACGGATCCTGATCGGCATTCACTTCCGCCGTGCGGTCGAAGAGGGGATCGAACACGGACGTAAAATCGGCCGCCGCGCGGTCGAACGGTACCTGCGGCCAGTGTCCGATTGACGCCAGCCCGGCGGCTGCCGGGCGCGGTGCGTTCAATGAGGACAACCGCGATTAGCAAATTGCGGTTGTCCTCTTTTCCGCCGGGGCGCGTCGGCACTTGAAGACCAGAACCGGGTGAGCGTCGCGATCGCGACCACGCCAGTCGACAGGCGCGGTCTCACCGGCCGCCGCTCACCACGCGCACGCAGCGTCCGCAATGAGCTGCGGTCTCCTTGACGGATTCATTTCACGCGGGCGATGACCGCTTCAATTTCGCGTCCGATTGCCGCGCTGTTGTCGTAGACCATCAGATTGATGGCGCCCTCGAGCTCACTCGTCGCCCGTGCGACAACTCCGAAAAGGAGCCTGGAGGCATCGCTCGACAGGGCAGAGAAAAACGCGTCGGCCTCGGCGTCATGGCTGCCGTCGTCGGCAGGCATCGCGGATCCGATCCGCTGGTCGAACCTCGTCTGCAGCGCGCGCATCTTATCTTTCCAGGCGGGCTCGCCAGGCTTCGGTCCATTCGGATCGTCAGCCGACATCATCGACAGGAACTCTGATAAGACCAGCTGCCTCAAAATTGCCGGGCCCGCCGGTCCGTTCAACTGCGCTGCAAGTTCGGCCTGAGCCTCCGGCGCGAGCTGTCCGAATTCGGATTCGAGCATGCGCACGACATCGCCGGACTTCTCGTACGCATCGACGACTCGCTCGATGCGGCTGCTGAACGACTTGCGAGCGTCCCGCCACGGCGCAGTCGACGGGTTCCAGCGATTCGCCAAGCCGCGCCGCGGGCGGTGCGTTCTGCAGCACCTCGTCGATCAGCTGGCTGGTTCTCTCTTCGATGATCAGGCGCGCCACCGCCTGGATCGGGCCCGCCAGCTTCGCTGTGACCGGGTTCATCGGCGGCACGCTTGGAACGCGCGAGTCGACAACCGGTCGACGATCGGTCGTGACCAGGCGAAAGCTTTTGAGGAAGCGCTTCGGCGTATCGTCCGGTGATCCCTTTGGGCCGACCGTCATGACGAGGTAGAAGTGCTCGCCGGTAGCGACGAGAAGGTTGGTGCCCTCGAGCTCCCCGATCTCGAGCGAGAAACGGAGTGACTGATAGCCGTCGAGGTCACCGGATGAGGAGCGGCCCCGCTTGGCCGTGGCCCCTTCGACGATACTGTCCCTCAGGGACTCCAGGCACTTCACGAGTGCTTTGCGCTCTCGGCGCTCGACGAGCTCCCGTGTGGTCGGATCAACCGGCAGCAGCTTGACCGCAAGAAACCAGAACCCGGATTCGAAGACATATTGACCCGATTCGGCGTCCGTCTGCGGCTCGCTCGGCGCCTCGATTGAAAAGCCTGCCCCTTGCGGGGCAACGCGGTTCCACCGGGTCTCGGCGCTGCTCGTTGACACCGCAGTCGCGACAGATGATCGACCCGATGAGGATGGCTTCGAGATAACAGTTATTCATCGCATTTCTCGTGTTCGAACACGGCGGACGCGTCGAACGTTCCCGGGTTACCGATTGCCTAACGTGGCCCGAACTGCTTCTAAGGGCGCAAACACGGGGTTGAATCGATCACGACTCGAGGGCTGCAGGGCGTTGTGAAATGCTGGGGTTGACCCGGGACACGCCGCGTTCAGGCTCCGGAGGGCTGAGTGTCGAGGAAACGGCGCGGGCGCTGAACGTCTCTGTCGGAACCATCGGCCGCGAGCAACGGCTGGCCGAGGCCTGGCTTCATCGCGAGCTGGCCCTTCGAGTCTTTGCGGCCCCGCCTGGCTCAGCTCGGACGCCTGCACGCCAGCTACGGCGTCCTGCCGGCTCAGTACCGACAGCTTGATCGCCGCTCTGCTCTGGGCGTTTGGCCAGGCGCTGGGCGCGGATTTCGACGCCCGCACGCGCGAGGCCTGGCGGCTGGTCCTGACAGCCGTTGCCGCCGTCATGCAAGAGGGTGCTGCGACGCCGGAATGATCGATTCCGCCGTCATCCTGCGCCCGTGTGGGATGAAAGGCGGTATTGGATCATGACCTTACGACAGATTGAACTGGTGCAGCAGAGCTTCCGGTTGATTCAACCCATCATCGACGATGCGGCAATCTTGTTCTACGACCGGCTCTTCGAGATTGATCCGTCCTTGCAGCCCATGTTTCGCCGGTCGCGGCGCGAGCAGGCGCGCCTGCTGGCGCAGACGCTCACCGTCGTCGTCAAGGGGATCGATCGTCCTTCGCAACTTCGGGGCGGCGTGGAGGCGCTGGGGGAGCGTCATGCCGGCTACGGAGTGCGCGACGAGCACTATGAGGCGGTGGGCCAGGCACTCTTGTGGACACTCGAGACAGGGTTGAAGGACGCATTCACGTCCGAGGTGCGCGACGCCTGGGTGACGGCGTATGGTTGGCTGGCGTACACGATGCAGCGTGGCGCCGCCCGTCACGCGGATGCCAGTCAGCAGACCGGTGCCGCCAGCGCGGCGTGAGCCGATCGTTTTGGGAGCCGATCGTTTGGGGCTCTTCCGAGTGCGTGGCTTCCACCTTCAGGCGGAAGGAAACTCAGATACGTGCCGACCTGCTGTGGGCATATGAGCTGCTGTCCCGTCTCTCTGAAACGCTGTGGCGCGATGCTTCCGTTCGCAAGAGGAGAAGATCGCACTAGCGCCCGCGTACCCATTGATCAGGGACAGCATTCGAGTCTTACCACGTGATCAGCGCGTAGCCGGGCTTGCCCGGAAGCCCCGGTCTGCCAGCCTGGCCGTAGGGCGCTCTGTCCCCGCCGGCGCCGCCTTGTCCGGCCACCGGCTTGAGATCGGCAATCAGGCCCGCAACTCCGCCACTCCCGCCGGCAGTATTGCCGTCGCTAGGGTTGTTAGGGGTGCCAGTGTATCCCACGCTGCCGGGGAGGCCTGGCCTCGAAATCCCAATCGCGCTGGCGCTAGCGCCGGCGCCTCCGACGTACTGCTGACCACCTCCGCCGCCCGCCGCCGCGGCGATGACCGTGGTGCCAAGCGTGAGCTGTGTCGGCGTACCAGGCTCGCCGTTGCCGGGCGGCGCTGATAGATTGAGTGGCTGCCCGGCACCACCGGCGCCACCGGAGCCGACGACGACGTTATACGTCGTGCCCGGGACTACGTCGACGACCGCGCGAACATACGCTCCGCCGCCGCCGCCGTTGCCTTCTCCATCCGGGAGACAGCCCCAGCCTCCGCACGCGCTTGCTTGGCCGCCGCTCCCGCCACCACCCGGCCCCCACAGTTCAACGAACACGTGCATCACCCCGGACGGAATCGTCAGGGTTCCCGACGTCGTGAACTCGCGCATGCCTTTGAATCCGCCCGGACCCGCAGGTCCCGGAGGCCCCTTGTGGACGCTCTCGACAATCCGCATCAGATGGTTATCGGAAGACGCCTTGTCTTCATGATCGAAGTAGCCAGGAAGAAGGCGACAGGTCGATGTCAAGGCCCCACGACGCTGACGACGTGTTCGGCGGCACGTGCGGCACTTGTTGACGACCGCCCGGAACGTTGACGTGTTTCGATCCAGATTTGCGATCTCTCCTGTAAGACAACCGCACCGAGAGGTCGGTGGACTTCGGATCCGAAGCCAACACGGTACGAGCCGACGTCCGACCGGATACTTCGATGCCGCGCGCCACGATACGCAATCTCGGGGTCGCGTACACGAGGAGTTTCATGTCCCGCAACCCACTATTCGACCAGTTCTCGCGGACGATCCGCGTCGCGTGGTTCGCCGAGGAGACGAGGATCGCAACGGACGAGGCGCGCGCGCGCGCCGCAGAAGCCGGGTGGCAGGCGAAACAGCGGCGCTCGAGGCGCGAGTTCCTCGGCGACGTCGCGCGCGTGGCCGCGTCGGGCGCTCTGGCCACGGTCGCTCGACCGCTCGAGCTCGCCCACGCCGCGCGAGCCAACGCGGGCCGCAGCGTCGCGATCGTTGGCGCTGGCATGGCCGGCCTTGCGTGTGCCGACCGCTTGAGAGAGTCGAGGATTCTCGCCACCGTCTATGAGGCAGCGCCTGAACGCGTCGGGGGCCGCGTCCGTTCGATCGCCGATACCTTTCCCGGGCGGACGATCGAACTGGGCGGCGAGTTCATAGACTACTGGCACGCTGCGATCCTGAGGTACGTGCGGCGCTTCAATCTCACGAGGATCGACTTGTTCGACACGACCGAGGAGGTCCTCTACCGGATCGACGGTGTGACCTACCCCGAGTCGACGATCATCGACGCCTTCCGCGACGTCGTTCAGCGCATGAAGAAAGACATGCGGGCGGTGACGTCCGGCATCAGCGCGAGAAACTTCGACCCTGCGCCCAACAGCGCCGACCGACGACTCGACAACACGAACCTTCAGGAGTACCTCGAGCAGATCGGCGCGCCCGACGTGTTCATCAACGCGATTCAGTCGGTGTTCGGCGGCGAGTACGGACAGGAGATCCACCTGCAAAGTTGCTTGAACTTCATCCTTTTCGCGAAGCTTGCACGCAGCAAGAGCCGCATCGTCTACTTCGGCGCCAACAACGCGGAGCGTTACGCCATCGCGGAGGGAAACGAGACGCTCGCGCAGAGACTGCGCGACGATGTCGTTGCCGCCGGCGGCGTCGTCCACGGCGGCATGAGCCTGACGGCCCTGAAAAAGGAAACTGACGGGCGTTACGTGCTCACGTTCGAAGACGGGACGTCGTCCGCGCATGATGCCGTCGTGCTCGCCATTCCCGCGACGGTGATTCGAGCCCGGGTCGCACTCGACACCAGCCTGGAAATTGCTTCCGAGACCCTTGACGCCATCGCCGGCCTGCAGTACGGCGACAACACGAAAACGATGTTCCAGTTCCGGTCGAACCTGCCGTTTGCCGCACTCGGCGCCGATGGGGCCGCTTACGCAAGCGATCCGATGCTGCCGAACGTGCAGGTGGCATTCCCCTCGAAAACGCCTGCACCTGGTGCGAACCCGATGACACCGGTCATCGTCGACTACGGCTTCGGGGCACGGGGCCGTCTTCTCCCCACCGTCGACCCAGACGGTACCGGCTTCCTGAGCGGCTACGATCAGATCTTCCCGGGCGCTGCGGCTGCGGTCGTACCGCTTCTCAATGGCCAGCTCTTCACGCGCGCCCACTGGCCGTCCGAATCAAACGCGTTGGGGAGCTACACCTGCAACCAGCCAGGCTACTTCACAACGATGGAGGGCTGGCTCGGCGAGCCTGCCGGGAATCTCGCGTTCGCGGGCGAGCACACGGACAGCTTCCATAATTTCCAGGGATTCATCGAAGGCGCGGCGCAGTCCGGTATCCGCGCCGCCGAGTATCTCCTCGATCGGATCCGGAGCGGCTTGCTGTAGTGCCGTTCAGATGCGGGGTCGCACACTGAAGTGATGCGGCCGATATCATGCGCGCGCCGAGTCAGGCTGAGGTGTGACCCTGCTCTTCGCGCCCCGAGTGCGTGGCGTCCGCCTTCGGGCTCTCCCGAGTGCGTGGCTTCCGCCTTCAGGCGGAAGGAAGCTCAGATAATCGCTGTATTCGACAGCATCTGTCGCCTTCCTCGTAGCTGACCCGACATCAACGGGCGCAAGGCCCGAACGGTCAACCGCGGTTCGCGATTTCTTCGCACCTCAGCCAAACTCCCCAGGTTTCTCGGATCTACTTTCCATTCCGGACGGGACCTCTCTGTACGGCATTCGCGGGAAAGTCTATTCGGAACAAACGCTTTCGCGCGTGATCTCGTCTGAGATACCGCGTGAACAACCGTGGCGCCAGCGTGGCCGCGTTGGCGTTCCCGCAGAAAGGCGTTCGATCATGAACGGTTCTGATATCCGCTACGCATGGCGGGCGCTCAACCACCAGAGATTCGGCAGCGCGATCGTCGTCGCGATGCTCGCGCTGGGTATTGGCGCCAACGTCGCGGTGTTCACGCTGATCAACGGCTTGTTCCTCAAGCCGCTGCCGTTCCCGGATCCGGATCGCCTCGTCTACATCAACGAAACGGCGCCGCGTTGGAACCTCGAGACCACGGGCATCACCTATGCGGATTTCGCGCAATGGCACAAAGCGCAGCAGTCCTTCGCAGCCATTGCCACGTTCAACCGCCGATCGTTCAACGTCGCCACCGAGAACGGTGCGGATCGGATGGACGGCGCGTCGGTATCCGCGGACTTCGCCAAGGTCCTCGGCATCGAGCCGGTCATCGGACGCATGTTCACGCCCGAAGAAGATCGGCCCAACGGACCCAACGTCGCGCTGATTAGCATGGGTGTATGGCACGAACGCTTCGGCGGGCGGAACGACGTGCTTGGCCAGACGATTCGACTCAACAGCCGACAGTTCACCATCATCGGCGTGCTGCCTCCGAGCGCCGACTTCCCTGGCGGCGTGCGGTTGTGGACCCCACAACAGGGCGATCCGAACTCCGTCGACAGCTATTCTCTGGAAGGCGCTGGACGGCTCAAGCCTGGAGTCACGGTGGCACAGGGCGCCGCCGATCTCCTGAGGGCACATCAACCGATCTTCGACACGCGCGACAAAGAACGAAACGTCTCACCACTGGTGCGCGACCTGCGCCAGCATCTCATCGGCGACTACGACACCATCGTCTCCACGCTCGGCGTAGCCGTGTCGCTGTTGCTCATCGTCGCCTGCGCGAACGTGGCCGCAATGATGCTGGCACGCGCGCTGACGCGTCGGCGTGAGATGGGCATCCGCCTCGCCATCGGCGCCAGCCGCACCCGCTTGCTGCGGCAGCTCCTCGTCGAAAACCTGATCCTCTCCGCCGTGGGCGGCGTCCTCGGACTCGTGATCGGCAACTGGGCGATCCAGCTGTTGCTCGAATCGCTGCCCGACCAGGCGCCGCGATGGGCGTCGTTCGCGCTCGATGCCCGCATGGTGATCTTCACGCTCGGCACGTGCACCGTCTCTGCCCTCCTCTTCGGCTGGGCGCCGGCCCTGCATGCGATGAACGCGGACCTGCGCAGCGCCGTGGCCTCGGACACCGCGGGTTCGACGCCCGCCATCCGCGGTCGACGCACACTGCGCGCGCTCGTGGTGGCGGAGTTCGCGCTCGCGTCGCTGATGTTCGTGTGCGGCGGTCTGCTGGTGCGCGCCTACGATCGCGTGAAAAACGTCGACCCGGGGTTCGATCCCAACGGCGTCATGAGCTTCACGGTGTCGCTGCCGGGCGTGACCTATGCCGACAACAAGGCGCGCCTTTCATTCTTCGAGCGGCTCGAAACCCGGTTGCGCGAGCTGCCCGGTGTGACCAACGCCGGCATCATCTCGTGCGCACCAATCAGCAACTGCCACTGGGGCAACTTCTACCACGCCGAAGGCGCGGCACCGCGCCGCCCGAATGAGCCCAATCCCGTCGTGTTGAATCGGGTCGCATCGCCCGGATACTTCCAGTCGATGGGCATCAGGCTGCAGCGCGGACGCCTGTTCACAGATCAGGACGGCCGCGAAGGCGCGGACCAACCAAGCGTCATCATCGTCAACGAGACCTTTGCGAAAACGCTGTGGCCCGACGGTAGAGATCCGATCGGGCAGCGCGTGCGCCAGGGCGAAAAGGCGCCATGGCTCACCGTGGTCGGGGTCGTGGCGGACGTGAAGCACTACGGCCTCGAGCGCGACATCCGACCTGGTGTGTACCTGCCGCTCCCGCGCATCGTGCTGTCGACGATGAGCTTTGCGATCAAGGCTGCGGGCGATCCGGCAGCACTGATTCCCACCGCCCGCACCATCGTGCGCGACATGGATCCGGAACTTCCGATCTACAACGCGCGGACGATGAACGAGCGCATGAGACTGAGCCTGACGCTGCGGGCGGCGTATTCGTGGATGCTCGTGGTGTTTGCAGGGATCGCATTGTTGCTGGCGTTGGGCGGCAGCTACGGGGTGACGTCGTATCTGGTGTCGCAGCGCACCCGCGAGCTTGGCATCCGCGTGGCTCTCGGCGCGCAGCGTCGCGACATTTCGCGTGCGGTGCTGAAAGGCAGCACCGCGATCGTCGGGATCGGTCTGGCGATCGGCATTGCCGGCGCGATCGGCGCCGGTCGCCTTCTGTCGTCGTTGTTATTCGGCGTGCCGCCTTATGACGCGCTGATTCTCAGCATCGCCGTTGCCGCGCTTGGCGCATGCGGTTTCCTGGCTAACTGGCTGCCCGCACGCCGAGCCTCACGTGTCGACCCGATGATTTCACTACGCGCGGATTAGACCGCGCGGAAGAGATCTTTGCGGAGGACTGCCTCGAGCAGCCGTGACCCCGTTGGCGAAGTCAGCTGTGGGAACCGGGCGCACGGCCGCGACCGACCACGGCTGGTGGCCAGTGGCAGCCTACTCACATCACTTCCTCGATTACTGCGCTCTGCAAGACATCGGACGATTCCAAAAGAATCATCGAGGGCCGGCCGGATTTCTGAACCGACCGCTACAGCCGACTTTGGCAAAGCTTCGGTGATGCGGCCAGCAGGCCTCAACGCTGTGCGACCATCATGATGTCGCTGTTGCGGTAATCCTCCTGCGCCCATACCAGCCACGACTCGTCTGGCGCGAGCGCAAACAACGACGCGTGGCGCGCCGGCTGACCCAGCAGTGGCGCCACCCGAACTGGCCGCCGGCTCACGGGGCCGAATGGCAGGACATCAATCGCCAGCGCGCCTGGCACCTGGTCGTTGAGGTAATAGAGTCCACGCGCCCCGACCACCCATTCACCACCCCAATGCGTGCCTTTTGGAAATGTCGTGACTAACTCCTCGGCCGACCCGGCGCGGAGCGGTCGCCGCCAGACCTGAGGCACGTCATTCGAGTAGTAGAGAAACTGACCGTCAGCAGATTCCTGCGCACGCAGGCCATGGCCTTGCGTGACTTGTGTCGCCGGCCCACCCCGCACTGGCATGTTCCACACGTCAAAGCCGCCGCCGCGATCGGACCTGAAATAGACCGAGGCGCCGTCAGCTGCCCAGGCGAGTATCGTTTCGTACGCCGGATCGTTGCTGAGCCGCGTTGGCGTTCCGCCGCCGGCATCAACGATCCAGATCTCAGGCCGGACCATCCCTGGTGCCTGCGCGCCAAACGCAATCGATCGTCCGTCGGGCGACCATCGCGGTCCGCTGGTGACCGAAAGAGATGTCAACCGGCGCGGGTTCAATCCGTCAGCCGATGCGATCCAGATGTCCTGCCCGCCGCCGCGGGTCGACAGGAACGCGATGCTCCGGCCGTCGGGTGAAATGTCCGGGGCAAGGTCGGCCCGCGACGACGCGATGATGAGACGGCCCTGGCCGCGCGTGCGGGCGTCGTGCAGATCCGCCCGGTAAATGTTCGAATCCGCTTGCACCTGACTGAACACCAGGCCGCCGCGGCCAGCCATCGGCTGCGTGGCCCCGTCCCCCGTGTCCGGTACACGGACGATCGCTCCGTCGACGATCGAGACACGATAGAGCCCGTCGGCGCCGGTGCGAGAGGACGACATGATCACCGCCTGGCCGTCAGGAGACCAGGTGAGTCCCGTGATTCGGTGATGGTCACGCGTCAACCGTCGCTCTGTCCCGGTAACGAGATCCAGCAAATACACGTCGCGCCCTTCCTTGGTCTCGCGGACAAACGCGACGGTTCGGCCATCGGGCGCCACCGCCGGAAGGAAGTCGCCCAGGCTGGCGATCCCTGGCAATGGCGATGGACCGGTCAGGAGCCGCACATCGAGCGTTGCGAGGTCCACCGCGGCGAGGCGAAACGCTTTCGTTGCCGTGACCCACATTGGGAACAGCAGCGCGTTTCCCGCTTCCCACCAGGCGAGACCCGTCGGACTGAATCCACGAGTGTGCAGCACGCGGATCGGCCCGCCAGTCACGGGCACGACACAAATCTGCCTGGTCTGTTCGGGTTCCCGAAACCCGCGGACGAAGGCAATGTGCTGCCCGTCCGGAGACCAGATCGGGGTCACGTCGTCGGCCGAACCGTCCGTCAACTGCGTCATTCCGTCAGTTCCGATCGTTCTGACCACGATGCGGGCATTGGACGCGTTCGGCGGAACCCATGAAAACGCGAGGCGAGTACTGTCGGGCGAGAGGCTCGGCATCGCCTCGTCGCCTGGCTCGCTCGTCACCGGCGCGGGTGCGGCCGGCTCCGCGACAGCCGCCCGACTGCGCTCCTCGGCGGCGGGCCGGAGCGCGTAGAATCCGGCGGCCCCTCCGACTGCCAGGATGCCTGTCGCACCGGCCGCCGTCACTACTGGATGACGCAGCACGAACCTGGCCGCCCGGCGGACCAGGCGATCGCGACGCGCGTGGATTGGCTCCGACGCGAGGTGCCTCCGAAGATCCTCGGCCAGCTCCGCGACAGACGCGTACCGTTCCAGCGGATCCTTCTTGAGTGCCTTTGCAACGATCGTGTCGAGATCGCCTTTCAGCAGTTTGTACAGGCCGTCCGGGGTCGTCGCGCGGCTGACTGCGAAGGCAACGCGATCGTGTTCCGGAACGCTTCCAGCCACAACGGCAGCCGAGGGCGCCTTTGTCTCGAGATCGACAATTGCTTTCAAGAGATCCGCTGGCGAGCTGACCTCACCACACGGATGCTGGCCCGTGAGCAGAACGTAGAGCAGCACACCCAACCCGTAGATGTCCGTTGCGGTCGTCACCGAACCGCCGGTGACCTGCTCGGGCGCTGCATAAGCCGGCGTCAGCGGCGCGCCCTGCTCCAGCGTCAGCGTGCTCGCCATGCTCGGTTGCCCGTCACGTTCGAGCTTCGCAATGCCGAAGTCGAGCAGCTTGGCGTGGCCGTCAGTACGCACCAGGACGTTGGACGGTTTGATGTCGCGGTGAACGATCCGATTGGCATGCGCGTGCGCGACCGCCTCCAGCACGTCCAGGAACAATCGGATTCGCGACGGAACATCGAGCGCGCGATCGTCGCAATATCGATCGATCGGTTGTCCGTCGACGAGCTCGAGCACCAGGTACGGCTGCCCCTCGGGAGACAGGCCAGCATCGATCAGATGCGCGATGTTGGGATGGGTGAGGCGGCCAAGAATATTGGCCTCGCGGCGGAATCGTGCCTCCGATCGACCGAAACGGATATCCAGGAGTTTGACCGCCGCACGACCTTCGAAGTTGCCGTCGCAGCGCTCGGCGAGCCAGACAACTCCCATGCCGCCTTCGCCGATGGGCGTTACGAGCCTGTAGGCGCCGACCGTGCGGCCGGCCAACGGTGAACCGGCCGCGCCGCGGAGCGGTCCATCATCGACGTCATCGCCTGGACGGGGCGCAAAGTGCTGTTCGAGGAAGCCTTCACGGCGAATGATCACGTCCTCCTGGAGCAGCACCCACACCTCATCCGCCAGGACCGGATCCTGCTCGCGAAGGGCGGCCATCCATGACGGCCGTTCGTGCTCGGGCAGCTCCAGCACCTCATCGAGGCGACGACTGACAGCACGCCAGCGATCGGGGTCCAGCTTGGGCATAACGGAGGACG
>CAWAXG010000035.1:0-9343 GCA_963785755.1 uncultured Acidobacteriota bacterium
CAGGACAATCCTCGATCGAGCTCAATGCGCGATCCCTTCGCGAACACCTTCACCGAACTCGTGCCGCACGAAACCGGAGATGGCTCGCGAGTGCTAGTTCATCGGCACGAGGCGTTTTAGCTCCTCGAACCAGTTCTGCACCAGAATCATGTCTGACGCCGTGTCGCCTGCGGCTTCCGTTTGACCGCTATGGATGATCACGAACCGTCCATCAGGGGCGATGTCGTAAGGCCGAGTCCCCGCCGTTTGCCTGAGCATGCCGCTTTCGAACAACACCTGCGGACGCCCGGCGCCGAACGTCGTCCCGGACTGCACCGCGACCCCGTACATCTGCCGGCTGTCCAGGCTGCTGAAGAAGAGTTCCTTCCCGTCACGCGACCAGAGGGGCAGACGCCCGCCGCCCGTCGAGATCAGCTGCCGATTTCCTAGCTGCGGATACCGCTCGACGTAGATCTCCACTCGACCGGACAAGTTCGAGTGATAGGCGATCCAGCGTCCGTCTGGAGACACAGCCGGGAAGTCGTTGTTGAAGGAGTTCTCCCAATAGCATCCTCACGTCCGACGGGCGCTCGATGGCAAGCTGCCCGATCGCGTTCTGAATATTCGAAGGCACCTCGGTAAACAAGAGCTGTTTGCCGTCGGCCGACCAGCCGCTCGCACGCAGATCGAGGGAATCTTTCGCACGCGTGAGAAGCCGCTCCTCGCCGCCGGTGCCATCTGCCGCGCGCCAGAAAATCTCTGGGTAGCCCGCTCGGCTCGACGAAAAGACGATGCGCTGTCCATCGGGGGTCCAGAGCGCACTGCCGTCCGCGCCTGCGTCGGTGGTCAACCGGCTCAGCGTCGCGCGAGCCAAATTGTAGGTCCACACGTCCGCCTCCTTGGTGAGTGCGAGCCACGCGCCGTCCGCCGACACGCGAACGTCACGGTACGCGGAAGGCGCAAGGCCCGGCAGCGGTGAGGCCTGGCCCTGGCGATCCACTGTCATGACGGTGCGGTCGGCGCCGCCGCCAGCGACGCCACTGATGTAGACGAGCGCGCCATTGGCACCTATCGCGACATTGGCGGCGCCTTCGGCCGTGGTCATCACACCCTCGAGCACCGGCGTAGGCGTACCGACCACCTTCAAGCTCGGAGGTCGAATGCCACCGCGCGTAACGTCCCGGCGAAACCGTAGACCAGATGACCTGTCGGGACGTAGTGTGCGTCACTGCCGCCAGGGATGAGCACCGTCGACGTACCCGTCCGCAGATCCAGCACCGCGATCTGCGAGTTCTCGATGCTGGCCCTGGCCGGAGTAATCGTGTAGAGGACCGCTTCGCCTCCAGGCAGGAACTCGGGCCAGACGTGATCGCTTTCGCCGCGCGCGCGATCCGCCTTGGTGAGCACGGTCGGCTGGCCTCCCGCCGCCGACACGCGCATCAGGGCCGTCGCCGCCGTGGCCGTCGCGAAGACGATCGTTCCATCCGGGCCCCATGTGGCACCGCGCGACACCGAGCCGACGACGGGTGCGATCGTGACTGGCGACCCACCAGTGATCGCCACTTTCTTGATCGTGGTTCCGTCGAAATACCCAACCCACTGTCCGTCCGGCGAGACGAAGATGCCCTGCGGCGTGCCAAGGCCAGTCAACACTGTGGGCTCGAGCTGGTCCAGTGCACGCACCAGCAGTTGGCCGTTGCCGCGATAGACGATGCGTGAGCCGTCGGGCGTGATGGCGACGTCGCGATCGGTGCCCGACACCGTCAAGGCGGTTGAACCGGACGTGATCATCGTCATGCGGACGACGGAAAGAGGGGCGGGGCGGGTCAGCTGCCAGGCTACGACGGCGGCAATGACGAGGCCCATGAGAAAAGTCGCGGCACCAACGAGCGCCACGCGGCGACGGGTAGAACGGGCCAACGCGCGGCGCACGTCAGCCACTGCGGCGTTCGCTTGCTGTTGTGACACCGCGGCGTCGAGCACCGTCGGTGGCGCGAGGCTCCCGGCTTTCTCCAGCACGAACAGCGCAGTGGAGATGTCGGTGACCCGATGGCGGCGATCCTTGACGAGACAGCTCTGCAGCAAGGTGCGGACTGGTTGCGGCACCTCGGGCGAAAGATCGTCCCAGTGCGGCTCGAGACGGACCACGGCGCCGAGCACCTCTGTGATGTCCTCCCCATCAAAGGCGCGCCGGCCGGTCAGCATCTCGTACAAGACGCACCCGAACGCCCAGATGTCGCTCCGCTTATCCGCCTCGCGCCCCTTCGCCTGCTCGGGGCTCATATAGGCGGCGGTGCCGAGCACCACGCCAATGCCCGTCATCATCGGCGAGGTGATGGTCGGCGACTGCGACAGGGTGGTCGAAACGTTCGGGCCGCTCGGCCCATTCGCAGCGGTCAGCTTGGCCAGGCCGAAGTCGAGCACCTTGACGGCGCCGTCGAAGGTGACCTTGATGTTGGCCGGCTTGAGATCGCGATGGATGATGCCCTGCTCGTGCGCCGCGGCGAGGGCATCGGCGATCTGCCCCGCTATCGCCACTGCCTCGTCCAGCGGCAGCGGCCCCCGGGCGATGCGGTCGGCCAGCGTCTCACCCTCGACCAGCTCGAGGACCAGCGCATGCGTCTCGCCGCTGTCCTCGAATCCATAGATCGCGCCGATGTGCGGATGGTTGAGCGAGGCCAGCACCTGGGCTTCGCGGCGGAAGCGGGCGAGGCGCTCGGCGTCGAGCGCGAACGCCGCGGGCGATCACCTTCAGCGCCACGTCGCGATTGAGCTTAGTATCGCGCGCGCGATAGACCTCACCCATCCCGCCAGCGCCCAGCGATCCAGCGATCACGTACGGGCCGATGCGGCTGCCGGGGGTGAATGGCATCAGTTGGCCGGTACCAGGCGCTTCAGCTCCTCAAACCAGTTTTTGTACCAGGATCACGTTCGACGCACCGGTTCGCGTTACGTCCGCCGGATCGCGCTGAATGATCACGAACCGTCCATCTGGCGTGATGTCGTAGGGCCGCGGTCCGCCCCGGATCTGGAGTATGGGGAAGTCGAACAGGACACGAGGGGTGCCGATCACGAGCGACGGGCTGACCGTGATCGTGACCGCGAGCATCTGCCGATTGTCAAGGCTACCGAAATAGAGTTCGGTCCCGTCTCGCGACCAGAAGGGCCGTGTGCCGCCGTCGGTGGAGATCGTCCGCCGATCGCCGAGCTCGGGATATCGCGCGATGTAGATTTCCGATTGTGGACCGGACAAGGTGGACTGGTACGCCATCCACTGTCCATTCGGCGACACGACACCGGAGTCGTTGTAAAACGCGTTCTCCAGCAGCACCTGCACCTCAGAAGGGCGATCGATCGCAACCTGCCCGATAGCGCTTCGAGCATCTGCTTCGACCTCGGTAAACAGCAGGCGGGTACCGTCCGCTGACCAGCCGGTGGCGCGAAGGCTGAGCAGATTCATGGAGCGCGTGAGGACTGGCTCATCGGTGCCGCTGCCATCCGCCGGGCGCGAGAACAGCTGTGGATAGCCGGCGCGCAGTGACGTGTAGATGATTCGCGCTCCATCAGGCGTCCACAGCGGGCTACGATCGCCAGAGGCGTCGGTCGTCACCCGGCTCACCCTCGCGCTGGTGATGTCATACGTCAAGATGTCGTCTCCAGTGGCCAGCGCGAGCCGCGCGCCATTGGGCGACACTCGGACGTCGCGGTAGGAGTCCAAGGGGAGATTCGGCAGCGGCGACGGACGTCCCTGCCGATCGACCAACACGGCCGCCTGTCGGCCACCGCCCCCCGCTTCGCCGGGAACGTAGACGAGCGAGCCGTTCGCGGCCATCGCGACGTCCGCCGCCCCCTGCGCGGTCGTGGCCACCCCCTCGAGCACTGGCATCGGGGGGCCGGTCACCTCCAGCCGGCCGAGATCGAAGGCAACCGCCCGCAAGGTCCCCCGGCGCCGTACACGAGATGTCCGGTCGGCACGTAGTGCGCGTGACTGCCGCCGGCAAACAGCACCTTCCACTCACCACTGACCAGATCGAGCACCGCAATCCGCGCGTTCTCGATGCCGCCGCCGGTGGGCGCGATCGTGAAGAGGATCGCCTTTCCGCTCGGTAGGAACTCCGGCCACAGATGATCGCGTTCGCCGTGTTCCCGGTCGGGGGTCGTCAGCACCGTCGGCTCGCCCCCGGCCGCAGAGATGCGTTGCAGGCCTGTGGCGGGGAGGTTGGTTGCGAAAATGATGGTGCCGTCAGGCCCCCATGTCGCTCCCCGGGGCCCGCCCCCGTCGATCCGGCCGATCTGCACTGGCGAGCCGCCGGTAATCGCCACTCGCGCTAGTCGGCTGAGACCATCGAAGAACCCCACCGACTGTGCGTCCGGTGAAATGAAGACGCCGTGTGGCTCTCCGAGTCCGCTCAGCGTCGTCGGCTGCATCTGGTTCAGGGCCCGTACGAACAGCTGGCCGGTGCCGCGATAGACGACGCGCGAACCGTCGGGCGTGATGGCCAGATCGCGATCTGCCCCCGACATCGTCAACGCCTCCGCGCCAGATGTCGTGATTGTCGTAAGGACCAGCGGTCGCGGATCCGCGCGTGTCAGCCCCCAGACTGCCGCGCCCGCGAGCAGGGCGCCGATCGCGGCCGTCACGGCGATCCACGCGACGCGGCTTGTCAGCGATCGTCGTGCCAGCGATGGCGTCGCGACACCGGCGGCCATGCCGGCGTGGTGATCGAGAATGAACACCGCCACGCCGATGTCGGCGACCCGCGTGCGGCGATCCTTCGAGAGGCATCCTTTCAGCAGAGTGCGAACCGGTGGCGGCACATCAGACGGCAGCGCCGTCCAGTCCGGCTCGAGGCGGGCCACCGCCCCGAGCACGTCGGTGATGTCGTCGCCATCGAATGGCCGCCGGCCAGCCACCATCTCGTAGAGGACGCAGCCGAACGCCCAGATGTCGCTGCGCTTATCGGCCTCGCGCCCCTTCGCCTGCTCGGGGCTCATGTAGGCGGCGGTGCCGAGCACCACGCCAATGCCCGTCATCATCGGCGAGGTGATGGTCGGCGACTGCGACAGGGTGGTCGGAACGTTCGGGCCGTTCGGCCCGTTCGGAGCGATCAGCTTGGCCAGGCCGAAGTCGAGCACTTTGACGGCGCCCTCGAGGGTGACCTTGATGTTGGCCGGCTTGAGATCGCGATGGATGATGCCCTGCTCGTGCGCCGCGGCGAGGGCATCGGCGATCTGCCGCGCTATCGCCATGGCCTCGTCCAGCGGCAGCGGCCCCCGGGCGATACGGTCGGCGAGCGTCTCGCCCTCGACCAGCTCGAGGACCAGCGCATGCGTCTCGCCGCTGTCCTCGAATCCATAGATCGCGCCGATGTGCGGATGGTTCAGCGAGGCCAGCACCTGGGCTTCGCGGCGGAAGCGGGCGAGGCGCTCGGCGTCGAGCGCAAACGCCGGGCGATCACCTTCAGCGCCACGTCGCGATTCAGCTTGGTATCGCGCGCGCGATACACCTCGCCCATGCCGCCGGCGCCGATCAGCGCGAGAATTTCGTATGGGCCGAGCCGGGCGCCCAGGGGAAGTGCCACGCGGTGAGTATATGGCCGGCACGTGCCGCAGGCCGGGGATTCGCCCTAATGCCGAAGGATCAATTCAGGTGGTCACGGGGCGGCAACGTCAGTCGGTCGGGACGAGGCGCTTCAGCTCGGCGAACCAGTTCAGCACGACTTGGAGTTCCTGCATATCGCCGGCCGTCGCGTCCGTCGTTCGTCCAACACAGGACGCCTCCTAGTGCCGAATCTGTGAGGCGGCCGCTCCGGTTTCGAACGCTCGTCTCGCAGTTGCCACGTTCCGGGATGAGACCCGCGTTCGCACCCGTGTTGCGCCGAAGGATCCGTGTCGGGAACACCAGCGGTTCCGCCAAGACCTCCGGGTCCTCGAGCGTCAGGTCGTAGAAAATGGCGTCGCCCTCGCGCCTGAACTTCTCGACGATATGCATCTCGTCGGAGTGGAAGTACCCGCCGCGCCCGATCCATGTCGTGTCGATGAAGCCGATGGAGTCGAGCACGAGCGTGTCGCCCTCCCAGCGCCCAACCGTGTCGCCGAAGTACTTGGCCGCGTACTGTGCGTTCGGGCCGTGCGGACGGCCATCAGTCGGGATCACACGGAATTCCGGGTATCCGCCACCCGCATCGGGAAACTGCCCGTAGAGGAACGTGATGTCGTTCTCCGTCTGGAAGATGCGCCGCGGCGGGCCCTGACGCGGAAGCCCCAGCGGCTGGCAGGTCATGACCGGATCTTCCTTGTTGGTCCACATGTCGAGCTGCTGAACCTTGTCCCAGTACTCCGGCTTGTAGAGAGGACGACCCAGCATGCCGAAGCGCGAGGGCGAGTAGAGCGCGAAGTCTTCGGTCTGGTTGGTTTCTCGCCTGCACTCCACCTGCGTGGGACCGCATCGCCGGTTGCCGTAGTTCCCAATCCAGCCGATGTTGAATTCCGCCCAGTTGCCCGTCATGTCAGGATGCCCGCCGATCCGCGGTGTGGGCGCCGTCGTGTTCGTCGGCGGCTCCGTCCTCGCCCACACGATGGTCGGTGCCTTCGTGGTGACGTTCATCGCCTTCTGCACGCTCGGCGGCACCGGCGCCACGACGTACACATTGCCGGTCTCCGTTTCGCTCGTCGTCAGATCGCGGACGACCGCACCGTTCTTCCGCTCAGTCAACCGACCGGCGTAGTACACCTCGATCTTGTGCAGCGGGTTGTTCCAGTCCTGATAGTTGCTGTACGTGAACTCCGTCGTCGTCGCGCCCTGCGTGACCACGACCTTCTCGGTCATGTATTTCGCATCGAGCGTTGCCGTTCCAGTCGCGCCTGCAACGCCCGGAATCGGGAAGGTCAGGACCGGCTTGCCCGCGGCATCGAACGACAGGGACGTGTTGCCGGCCTTCATCACGCCGTCGGCGATCACCGTTCCCGGGTTGGCACCCAGCCTCCATGTGTCCATGGTCCCTGCCAGCGCAGACTTGGCCGCGCCCTGCGGACTCGCCCAGATGCGGATCAGCCGCTCCTGCACTGCCGCGGGCATCGCAGCCACCTTGCCCTTCGTTCCAGCGATCTCCGCGCCACGCGTGTCCTCGTTCCACGCGTACTGCCAGCTGACCACTTCGATGTTCGAGTACGTCTGCTTGTTCGGCCGCGTGCAGGTGTACTGAATACGCTGACTGAACGTCTGGTAGTTCGTGCTCTCACGGAACTTCGACAGCGTGCACGGCTGGCCGTCCACCTGAATCGTGCCGCCCTTGGCCTGATATTCGAGCGTTGCGACCATGTCGCGCTCGTCGGCGCCCTTCAGCATGCCCTGGTGCCACATCCAGTTGAAGAGCACGGAGCGCAGGTCCTTGGCTCCAGCCGCGGGTGTGTAGGGTGCCCCACCACCACGGCCCTGACCCTGTGCGCCGGCCGGAGCCTGGCCACCGCCCCGCCCTTGCGCACCGGCCGGAGCCTGCTGCGCACCGGCTGTCGATGCCACGCCGATCGCGAGGACAAGGGCGAACGCGGCCGTTGTCCAAGGACTCCTTCGACCAGACTTCATGGTGGTCCTCCGTCTCGTGGGGTGAGCATGCCCGTCCGGAAGGACGAGGTCAAGGCCCAACATCGAGCGCTTGATTTCAAGTCCGTCAGCATTCGGCGCCGACCTGAATCAGGTATCGAGAGTAACGCCGCCGGGATGATCTGGTCACGCTGGTCAATCCTTCGACACTGGGCGACGAAGCAGGAGTAATCGCGAGGACCGGAGTCGGAATAGCACGGAGGCCGCTCTGCTCACCTTCCCATTGCCCGTTGCTTCCAGATGTCCCAGTTGCGACGAACGCCGGCCGCCGGCTCTGCCGAAGTCGCCGTCGTGACGTCCTGCGGCCCGATGTACTTGATCGTTCCTCCGAGCGCAATCGCTTGCGCTTGGACACGAGCATTGATGTCGACATAAACACTCCGAGCCACGGCCTCGGGAAGGGACGGTGCCACCACCACGAGGCCGTGCCCCCGCATCAGCGCAACAGTCTTGTCGCCGAGCGTCTGCGCCAGAGCTGCGCCGACCCGCACATCTCTCACGAGCATTCCCGTGGCGCCCTCGACCCGTCGGATACTCGAATATCGGTACACCGGCCAATAAAAAGGCGCTCTCGTTTTACATGGGCCTCAAGGAGACGTCAGAAGTGGTGAATGGCAGGATTGATGGGGTATGGGCATGGACAATTGCCAACACATCGGGTCTGGCCTTGTAAATCGAAGAGTGAATGAACCGTTACCCGTACAAATGTCCGGCCCTGTGGATCGACGGGATCGCCGTCGAAGTCGAACTCCATCACATCGTCGGCCGTGACCAATCCTGGGGCTTGGTCACGGGACAGCAGGAAGTGATCGCGTTGCTGATCTCGACGGACGCTGACATCGCCGAGCCCGTCTAATATGCCCTCGTTCGCAAGAATGCGATTGGCGATCGCTAAGTCTTCAATAGTTACCTGTCCTGGGGGTGACCACAAAACGACCCCTGAGCCGTCAGGTTGACGACTAATGCTAGGAGCGTTTACGGCGCAGTAGGAGGTGATCCGTGTGGTCATGTCACCTTTCGAGGCAGCGGCCGCCGTATTAGGAATCGAAGTTCGCGAGGTCACTGAAGGCATCTTGTTCTGGGTCGGGAAGCCCAGAAGGACCAAGCATCGGCCGTCAGTATCTCACACGGGAGCGAGGGCACCGGGTGTGGAGCCTCGCTTTGGCTGCTCCGTCCTTACCGCCGGAAGTCTTCCGATGGCTCCCCGGCGCCTGCGCCGAGAGCCGATCTTCACGGCGGGCGACCGCATGTGCCGCCCCAGAACGGCCCTGTTCAGAACGAAACAGACGTCCGCCCTCGCTCCTGGGATGCTCATTGACGCGGGGGAGATTTAGATGAACCACACCATCCGGACTGCTGACCTGAAGCGCATGCTCACCGACCAACGCCGAGAAGTGCGAAACGACATTCGGAGCCGTGTCCGTGGCACACGGAGCCGATGGCTCAAGCGAAGTGCGCGAGCAGCTCGAACGGGCCGATGCCAGCACACAGGGGGACATCGAACTCGCACTGGTCCAGATGAGCCTGCAGACCGTCGCCCGCATCGCCGACGCGCTGGTTGCGGCTCGACGCAGGCAAGTCCGGGTCCTGCCTCGAGTGCGCCCGTGAGATCTCGGAGCGGCGCCTGCGCGCCCTGCCGTTCGCGGTGCGTTGTCAGGCATGTGAAGAGCGCCGCGAGCAGGATTCACGGCCGGAAGCAAGCGTCCCGACCAGAAGAACCGCAACATGTCCCACTCCCTGGATGTGCTCAATCCCTGAGCA
>CAWAXG010000036.1:0-17210 GCA_963785755.1 uncultured Acidobacteriota bacterium
CGTCCATCGCAATGCTGACGTTAGCGATCGGCATTGGCGCCAACACCGCAATATTCAGCTTCGTCGACGGTATGTTGCTGAAGCCCCTCCCATATCCGGATTCGGACCGCATCGTGCGCGTGATGGAAAAGCCGCCTCAAGGCGAACGGAATTCGATCTCGACGCTCAACTTCCTCGATTGGCAGCGCGACAACACGGCGTTCGACTTCCTCGCGGCGCAAACGGGCGGAGGCGCCACGCTGACAGGCGTCAGCGAGCCAGTGCAGCTGCGCGGCGCACGCGTCTCGGCAGACTACTTTCGCATCTTCAGGATCGAACCTGCTCTCGGACGGACGTTCGCGCCCGGCGAGGATCAGCTCGGCAACCACCGTGTCGTGATCCTCAGCCACGCGCTCTGGGTCAGCCAGTTTGGCGCGGATCCCGGTATCGTGAACCGGCCGATCCTGCTCGACAACCAGCCGCACACGGTGATCGGCGTGCTGCCGAAGGGCAGCGCGTTCGATCGCGCCTTCAATCAGATCTGGCGGCCCCTGGCGTTCGAACCGTCGAACATGACGCGCGACTTTCACTGGCTCGTGTCGTTCGGGCGGCTGAAACAGGGTCTCTCCCTTCAACAGGCGCAGTCGGCCATGAGCGGGCTCGGCGCTCGGATCGCCACGGAGTTTCCGGCGTCGAACAAAGGCTGGGGCGTTGTCGTGGAGCGCTATGCCGACACGCTCATTGGCTCAGACATGCGCCGGGCGCTCCTGGTGTTGATGGCGGCGACCGGTTTCGTCCTCCTGATCGGATGCGCCAACCTCGCCAATCTCGCGCTCACGCGCGGCCTGTCCCGCGAACGTGAAGTCGTCGTCCGCGCCTCGCTGGGCGCCCGGCGCGGGTCGCTGATCCGGCAGTTCCTCACGGAACACGTCCTGCTGTCGGTGGCTGGTGGCGCGCTCGGACTCGCCGTCGGCTACGGGTTGATGAACGCGATGCTCACGCTCATGCCGCCGTTCTCGTTTGCGCGCGAGGTGGCGATCGGGATGGACGCGCGGGTGCTGGCGTTCGCCATGGTCGTCGCGATTTCTACCGGCATCCTGTTCGGCCTGGTGCCTGCCATTCAGGCCACACGCCCCGATCTCGCCGCCGCCATGAAGGACGACAATCGATCCTCCAGCGGCAGCCTCGCGCGGCGTCGTCTTCGCGACACGCTCATCGTGGCCGAAGTCGCACTGGCGTTCGTGCTGCTGGTCGGATCGGGGCTCATGATGCGCAGCTTCTTCCGGCTGATGAACGTCGACGCCGGCTTCGATGCGACGAACCTGTTGACGATGCAGCTGCCGATGCCGACCGATCGGTTCCCCGATGCCGATCAGGTGAACAGGTATCTCAGGGAGGTGCGCGCAGCGGTCGAGGCGGTGCCCGGCGTACGCGAGACGGCGTACAGCTGCGCGCCGCCGATGCAGGGCGCGTGTTTCGGCATGCCCATGCAGATCGCCAATCGACCGACCGTCGATCGCGCCAACCGTCAGGGCGGGTTCTTCAAAGTCGTCAGCCCCTCGTATTTCTCGACGCTGGGGATCCGGATCGTCAAGGGCCGGGCGCTCTCGGAGAGTGACACGCGCAGCTCGCCGCCGGTGCTGGTCATCAATGAGCGATTTGCGCGCCGCTACTTTCCCGACCAGGATCCGATCGGTCAGCACATCCTGATCCAGGAGATCGTCCCCGGGAAGACCGAGCTCGGTCCCGAGATCTCGTGGGAGGTCGTCGGCACGATTGGCGACGAGAAAATCGGCGGGCCGGCCGACGTTCAGTCCGCAGGCGTGTACGTCTCGCACGAGCAGAGTCCCGTCTACGGCATGGCGCTCACCGTTCGCGCCGGCATCGATCCGCTGACGCTGCAGAAGGCCATCACCGCGGCGATTCATTCCGTCAGCAAGGATCAGGCGATCATCAACGTCCGCACGGTCGACCAGATTCGCGATCTGGCCATGGCCGGCCGCCGCCTCCAGTCGGTGCTGCTGAGTGTCTTTGGCGCCGTCGCGCTCGTGCTTGCCGGGCTTGGCGTCTACGGGGTGATCTCCTATTCGGTCGCGCAGCGCACGCGCGAGATGGGTATCCGCGCGGCGTTGGGTGCATCCAAAACAAGTCTGCTGCGCCTCGTGTTCCAGCGCGGCGCGTGGCTGACGGCCGTCGGCCTCGCGCTCGGCCTGGCCGGCGCATCGGCGCTCACGGGACTGATGGGCAACCTGCTCTACAACGTCAGCCCGCGCGATCCGGCGACGATGACGGTGGTGGCGTTCACGCTGGCGGCGGTTGCTGGCCTCGCGTCATACGTGCCCGCGCGGCGTGCGACGAAAGTCGATCCGGTCGTGGCGTTGCGATACGAATAGACGTTTCGAATACCCTGGTGTCGCAGCGCCAGCTACGATAAACATCCCTTCGCGGTGTCAGGCTATCGTCCACGTATGAGCGTGGAGGCGAACACTGCTCCCCACTTAACTGGGAACTCGGCCTACCGGCCTGGCGCCAGTGTGCTATAGCATGGCGCCGTCCTCGTCCCCCTCGGAGGTGATGCCAGGTTCAACAGGTCAAAAGGAGCGAATGCACCATGAGCCGAAGGCTTGTCGCTCGTACCGCTTGTCTGATCGCCCTGTCACTCGCTATCGCGAGCCCCGCCATTGCTCAGCTGCAAGGCGCCCGCATCGTCGGCACGATCTTCGACGCGCAGCACGCCGGGATTCCTGGCGCCACGGTCACGGTCACGAACGTCGCCACCAACGTGGCGAGAACGGCCTCCACCGATCGTGAAGGCAATTACGTCGTGACGCCGCTCGATCCGGGTATCTACAAGGTGACCGCGGCGGTCAGCGGTTTCCAGACCACGGTGCGGGAGGGCGTCGAGCTGACCGTCGGCCAGGTGGCGCGGGTCGAGCTCACGCTCGCCATCAGCTCGCTCGCCACGGAAGTCCTGGTCACGACCCAGACGCCGCTGCTCAACACGGAATCGGCCACGCTCAGCCAGGTGATCACCAACGAGCAGATCGTCGACCTTCCGCTCAACGGCCGGAGCTTTCACGAGCTCGCGCGGTTGACGCCGGGTGTGGCCCTGCTGGCGCCGAGCGGCAACTCCCAGCTGGTGCGCCCGGAGATCGTCAACGGCAACATCATGGGCGGCGTCAGCGGCCGTCAGACGCGCTTCCTGCTCGACGGGGTGGACATCACCGAGGAGCACCAGGGCGGGACCTGGATCCAGACCTCGGTCGACGCGCTGCAGGAGTTCAGCGTGCAGCAGAACGCCTACTCCGCGGAGTTCCACGGCGCCGGCGGCACGTTCAACGTCGTCACCAAGTCGGGCACCAATCGGTTTCGCGGCAGCGTGTTCGAGTTCCTGCGCAACCAGGCGTTCGACTCGAAGAACTACTTCGCGCAGACGAAGGAGAAGCTCGAGCGCAACCAGTTCGGCGGCACGTTCGGCGGCCCGGTCGTGATTCCAGGCCTGGTCGACGGCAAGGACAGGACGTTCTTCTTCGCGAGCTACGAGGGGCAGCGGCGCAAGTCGGGCGCGGTGGACGTCGCCATCGTGCCGTCGCCAGCCCAGCGCCAGGGCAACTTCCAGGGGCTCGCGCCGATCTTCGATCCGCTCACCACGGCGGGCACGACCCGCACGCAGTTTACGGGCAACGCCATCCCGCCGAACCGGATCGCGCCGGCCTCGGAATTCTTCCTGCGCTACATCCCGCTGCCGAACGGCCCGAACAACACCTGGGTGAGCAACCCGATCGTCGAGTTCAACCAGGATCAGTTCACCCTGCGCATGGATCACGAACTGACCGCGGGTCACAGGCTGTTCGGTCGATTCAGCCGCCATTCCAATCACGAGCTGCGGCCGAGCACGTTCCCGGCGCTGGGTGCGACCGAGTTATCGGGACCCGCCTACAACATCGCCGTGTCGTTGACCTCGAACTTCGGCACGTCGATCGTCCACGAGTTCCGTTTCAGCCGGATGTACGGCGAATACCGGTCGACGGCGTACTTTCAGGGGCAGGGTTCCGATCTGCTGGCGAGCGCGGGAGTCAAAGGGCTGGAGCAGGCGCAGGACCCGGCAATCTCGAGCCTGCCCGCGTTCTCGTTCTCGGGCTACGCAGGATTCTCGGGCAATGCCGGCGACGGCCGGCCGAAATGGCAGGATCGCGGCGAGTACGAGATCACCGACAACGCGACGTGGGTGAAAGGGCCGCACATCATGAAGTTCGGCGGCCGGATCTACCGCCGCAACATCCTGTTCACCGACGCACGGGACCATAACGGCACCTACGGGTTCACGGGTGTGATGACCCAGAACCCGGCATCGGCGGCCGGCACGGGCGACGGGTTTGCCGATTTCCTCCTCGGCTATCCTGCGAACTCCACGCGATCGAACCCTGCCACCTGGTGGGGCGGCCTTGGCACCTACTGGCACGTCTTCTTCCAGGACGACTTCAAGGTATCGAACGTCCTGACCCTGAACCTGGGGATGCGCTACGAGTACACGCCCTGGCTGACTGGCTACCGCGGGCAGGCGGCTGCGTTCGACCCCACGCGCGAGAAGTCCATCATCGTCTCGAGCAAGACCAGCGAGATCGATCTCAGCTCGCAGCGGCTCGCGGATGTCGGATATGCCCTGTTCTCGGATCTGATTCAGACCAGCAGCGAGGCCGGGCTGCCGCTGAACATCACCAAGAATGACAACCGCCAGATCGCGCCGCGGCTCGGCTTTGCCTGGCGACCGTTCGGCGACAACATGGTTGTCCGCGGCGGCTACGGCATCTTCTACGAAGCCGAGGGCACCGACGGACGGCTGAACTTCAACTTCATCCCGTTCCGCGTCAGCGAGACCGTGACCGCCGCGACCAACGTCGTGCCCGCGCGCACGCTCGCGGATTTCTGGCTGGGTGCTCCGGTCGGGACATCGCTCGGCGCGGTCACCTGGGTGCCGCTGCCGCTCGAGGCCCAGCCGGGCCGGGATCAGCGGTGGAACATCGGCTTCCAGCGGCAGCTGTCCAGCCTCACGGCATTGGAAGTCGACTATGTCGGCACGACCGGCGACCACCAGACGGCGGCAGAGAACATCAATCTGCCCCCGGCGGGCGCCGGCAGCGTGCAGGCGCGCAGGCCCTACCCGCGGTTCGGCAACATGTCGATGCAGACGCAGGCGCAGTCGAGCGACTACAACGCCTTGCAAGTGAAAGTGCAGCAGCGGCCGTCCAGGGGGTTCTGGTACCTGGTCTCGTACACCTATGCCGAGGCGACGCGCCGGGTGCCGGCGCCGGAGATCGGCGGCAATTACACCTACGAGGTCCAGCCGCAGCCGTGGGACATCCCTCACCTGTTTGCGGCAAGCTCCGGATACGAGCTGCCTTTCGGCAAGGGGCGCACGTTCCTCACTGACGCGGGCCCGCTCACCAATGCCATCGTCGGAGGGTGGCAGCTCCAGAGCATCATCACCTACCGCAGTGGCCTGCCCTTCACGCCGACCACCTCCCGCGACGTGGCGAACATCGGCGTCGGCGGCCAGCGGCCGAACCGGATCGGCTCGGGCGAGCTGGAGAACCCCACCATCGACGCATGGTTCGACAAGTCCGCGTTCGTCGCTCCCGAAAATTTCACCTTCGGCAACTCGGGGCCAGGAATCCTGCGCACGGATCACCAGTGGAACGTGGACCTGTCGTTGTTCAAGCGTTTCGACATTCGTATGGGACAGACGCTCGAGTTCCGGGCCGAAGCGTTCAACGTGCTGAACTCGGTTTACTTCAGCGGTCCAAACACGAATATCGACACGGCAGCCGGCGGGCGGGTGACGAGCACCTCGAACCAGGCGCGCCAGGTTCAGTTCGGGTTCAAGTACGTTTTTTAGCCGGGGGGCTTCGCCCCGTCCGCCTCCGCGCAAAGCGCTTCGGCGAGACAGCAGGAGCTGAAATGAAGAAGGCGCTGACACCGATTCTGGCCGCCGTGCTCCTCGTGCCGGTGCTCGAAAGCGCACGGCAGTCTCCACCCGCGGGCTCGCCGGCTCGGGCGGTCTTCCTCGATCCGGCAAAGCCGCTCGACGAACGTGTGGACGATCTGCTCCGCCAGCTGACGCTGGCGGAGAAGATGTCACTCCTCGGTACAACCGCGCCGGCGATCGAACGCCTGAACGTGCCGGCGATGAACGGCTGGAACCAGAGCCTGCACGGCATCGTGTGGACCGAGCCAACGACGATGTTCCCGGTGCCGATCAGCATGGCGGCGACGTGGAACCCCACGCTGGTGCACGATGTCGCGGCCGCCATCGCAGACGAGGGACGGGCGATCAACAACTACTGGCCGACGGTTCAGGGGAAGATCGAGCCGACGGGAGGACAGGGGCAGAGCGTCACGGTCACGGCGGATGGCAGGCGGCTGCGGCACAACGGGCTCGTGTATCGCTCGCCGGTCATCAACATCAGCCGCGATCCACGGTGGGGCCGCATCTGGGAGGCGTTCGGCGAGGATACCTGGCTGACCTCGCGGATGACGGTGGCGTACGTGAAGGGCACGCAGGGGGACCATCCCCGGTACCTGAAGCTGGCCGCGACGCTGAAGCACTACGCCGTCAACAACGAGGAGCGCGACCGGACCAAGATGGACATCACCGTCAGCGAGCGGATGCTGCGCGAGTACTTCCTGCCTCACTTCAAGGCGGGCATCGTCGAGGGCAAGGCGTCCTCCATCATGTCGTCGTACAACGCGATCAACGGCACGCCGGGCGCCGAACACGAGTTCCTGCTCAAGACGCTGCTTCGCGACGAGTGGAAGTTCGAGGGGTTCATCGTCCCCGACAGCGGCGCGGTCGAGCGGCTGGTGACCGGCCATCGCAAGTACGCGACGTTCGAGGAAGCGGCGGCAAGAACGGTCCTGGTCGGCAGCGACCTCGACAACTCGGCGTACGTGCGGTATCTCCCGGGCGCCGTGGCGAAAGGGTTGTTGAGCGAGCGCCACATCGACCAGGCGCTCAGGCGCGTCCTGAGAGTCAGGTTCCGCCTCGGCGAATTCGATCCGCCCGAAATGGTGCCGTACAGGAAGCTCGCCAGAGAAGAGATCGATTCACCAGCACACCGGCAGCTGGCGCTGCGGGCCGCGCACGAATCGATCGTGCTGCTCAGGAATCGCGACAACTTCCTGCCGCTCGACCGAAACGCGGTGAAAACGATCGCCGTCATCGGCCCGTTCGCCGATTTCGCGCAGACCGGTCCGAATTACACCGGCCTCTATTCGACGTTCGTCAAGCCGCTCGATGGCATCAGGAAGAAGGTCGGTCCGGCAACGAAGGTGCTCTACGCCCGTGGCAGCGGCATCGTCGAAAGTGACAACCCGGAAGCCGGCTACACCGAGGCGGTCGGCGTCGCGAAGCAGGCCGACGTGTGCGTCCTGTTCGTCGGCATCAACGAGATCCTCGAGCGCGAAGGGATCGACCGCAACTTCATCAACCTGCCGCCGGTCCAGATGCAGCTGGTCCGCCGTGTGCTCGAGGCGAACCCTCGCACGGTGGTCGTGCTCCAGAACGGCGGCCCGTTGTCGCTCGCGGGCGGAGCGGGCCCGGGTGGCGGCCAGCGGCCCGACGCCCCGGCGATTCTCGACATGTTCTGGGCAGGCGAGGAAGGCGGGACCGCGATTGCCGACGTGCTGTTCGGCGATTACAACCCGGGCGGGCGGCTGCCGTACACCGTCTATCTGTCGGTTCAGGACATCCCGCCGATGAAGGAGTACAACATCACCAGGGGCTTCACTTACATGTATTTCGACGGCGAGGTGGACTGGGCGTTCGGCCACGGCCTCAGCTACACGACATTCGAGTACTCCAATCTCAAGGTCGCGGGGACAGTTCCGGGGGGTCCGCTGACGGTCACGGCCGATGTTCGGAACAGCGGCAAGAGAACGGGCGACGAGGTCGTCCAGCTCTATGTCCGCGACGTCGAAGCCAGCGTGAAGCGACCGAAGAAGCAGCTGATGGCGTTCGAACGCATCACTCTCGGTGCGGGAGATACTCGCACCGTCAGCTTCACGGTCTCGCCGGAACGGCTGGCGTTCTGGGACGAGAAGCAGAAGGCGTGGATGGTGGAGCCAGGCGGGTTCGAGGTGATGGTCGGCAGTTCGTCGGCCGATGTGCGACTGAAGGGTGAAACGAAAGCCGCGACGGGGCGGCGGTGGTTGCCAGGGCAGATCTCCGGCTCATAACGCGGCGCCGTTCCGCGAACACCTTCAGGACATTATTGGAGCCCGTCGCGTCCCTCCCGCAACGCAGGCAGAATCAAGGAGGATCCCATGTTTCAGAAAGAATGGCCGGTACTCGTGGTCGACGACGACGCCGACGTGCTCGCCGTGTCGAAACTCGCGATGCGCGATTTCAAGGTCAACGGTCTTCCCGTGACGCTCCACACAGCGTCGAGCAAGGCGCAGGCGATCGAGCTGCTCAACACACGATTGAGCGGCGCGCTCTTTCCTTACGTCGCCGTTGCGCTGCTCGACGTTGTCATGGAGACAGATCAGGCCGGCTTGGAACTGTGTCAGTACATCCGCGAGACGCTCGACAACCGCATGACGCAGATCTTCATCCGCACCGGTCAGCCGGGTGTCGCGCCGGAACGTCAGGTGATGGATCGTTACGACATCAACGGCTACTTCACCAAGGTCGAGGCGACTGAAGACAAGCTGTACTCGATCGTGAAATCCGGCGTGCGTGAATTCGCGTTCGTGAGCCAGGCGCTCGGATCGTTCAAGACGGCGATGTATGCCGTCCGCGCCCAGACACCGGCAGAACTGCAGGCTGGGATGCGCCAGGCGATAGCGAGTGCGTCCGCGAACGCGCAGGGGCAGCCGATTCACGCGAACAGCTACCAGATGCAAGTGGCGTTGTTCGTCGGCGATCGACTGCTGGTCAGCAGCCTCACGGAGAATGAGGCGATCGCCGAACGAGATCGGCTGGTCAAAGTTGGTCTGAAGCCGCTCGGCACAGAGGGTGACGAGTACGCGGCAGCCGGGAGCGCTGAAGTCCTCCATCTCCGGGCGACACCCGCATACGACGAGTCGTGGCATATCACCCGGCACCCCGCACCGCCGTCAACAGCGGAGCGGCTCCTTCAGTTGTATCTGATCAAGATCTTCGCGACGCAGGCCAAGCGCGTTGGCTTTGGCGTCACGGAAACTGTCGCGCACTGACCTTCCCAATTGAGCTGACTACTGCAGCAGGAAACTGGCGCGCCACGATTCAACGAATCTGGCGCGCCGTCGCCTGCGCGCGCGTCGTAAAGTCAGTTACTCAGGGACGGTTTTCGGGAAAGTGAGGGTGACGGCAGTCCCCTCATTCAACCGGGACACGACGTCGACCGTGCCTTTCAGCCGGGCCGTGACGAGGTTGTGAACGATCGCCAGTCCGAGACCGGTGCCGCCTTTGTCCCGTCCGGTCGTGTAGAAAGGCTCGAACACCCGCTTGACTTCTTCGGCAGGTATTCCGCGTCCGAAATCGCGCACGCTCATCACAAACACTGCTTCGCGTGTTCCCGCGGTTTCGGCGACGCGAATTTCCACCGCGCCGCCACCGCCGCCCGGATAGGCATACCGCTCCGCGTTGGTGAGGAGATTGAGCAGGATCTGTGTCAGGATTCCGCGATAGCCGACCCAGGTGGCTCCGTCGTGCAGTCCGTTCACCACGCGGATGTCCAGGCGGGCGCGGCGCGCGTTGATCGCGAACAGACCAAGGACGTCCTCAACGAGCGCGACGAGTGAGAGCGTTTCCCGCGGATCGACGCAGTGGCTGGCTGCCAGCTGTTTGAAGCTGGCGATGAGCCGGTGGGCCCGTTGAATGTTCACGGTCATCAGATCGACTGCCTCGCGCACATCCCCGAAATCCGCCAGGCCGGCAGTCTCGGGAGCGCTCGCGGCGATCGATCCAATCCGTTGCCTGATGACGCTCGCGGCAGTGTTGACGATGCCGATCGGTGTGTTTATTTCGTGAGCGACGCCCGCAACCATCTGAGCCAGCGCCCGGAATTTCTCGAGCTCCATTTCGGTCCTGAGGGCGCGCTGCTCGAGCTCGGTGCGCAGCAGATGTTCCGTCGTGGTGCGAACGTGGTCGACAAGGTTGTTGAGAACGGTCGACAGAAGACCTGGTGACTGCGGAAGGGCGGCGAGGAACGCTTCGCGGCTGAGAGCAAACAGCTGACACGGCGTCAGTGCCTCGGCGGTTTCGTAACGCGCGCCGCCATCGATGAGCGCCAACTCGCCGAGAGACTCTCCAGGACCCGGCCGCCGCAGCTCGATCTCGCTGCCGTCCTCGAGCCGCTTGTAGAGACGAAGCTGTCCTGAGAGAACCGTATACAGGCGATCGCCCGGATCGCCCTGGCTGAAGAGGATCCGGCCGGTGTCGAGTGGGATGACCGTGCCCGACTCGGATACCGTGCTCAGCAGTTTATCGGCAAACTCCGAGAGGTGCGGTAGAGCCCGCGGCGCCGTCCGGATCAGCATTTCGTCCAGAGCCGGTGGCCGATCGGTCATGCAGTGCCTGCTCGAACGTCGTCACGCTACCCCCTCTGATCATCGTCGTCAAGTAGTCGCCCTCAAGCCGCGGGGATCACGAGCCGGACGTCGATGCGGTCATCACGGGGCTCGCGCATATCCGTTCAGCGAATCATTTTGTCAGCGCAGCTTCGACAGCCGCGATGATCCCGTCCAAGGTCGTATTCGCGGGCGATGTAGGTAATGACGCCGTCCTTGCCGATGACGACGTCGACGGGGAAGGGATTCGAGCTCCTGCTTTCTCGAAGGCGCCGTGCAGTTGCACGATCTGGTACCGCGTACTCGAGATCGGCACGGCCGTCCGGGGGCATCGTCGCGCGCCGCTCGGCCATTCCATCGTAGCCGGATACGAGCAGCGGCTCCGCCTCCTGATACTTGCGCTCACCCGCGAGACTTGCACCGAGCAGGCCTCGCACTTGTAGCGTTCCCAGCTTTTCGGCAGGGCCCGTTCGTACGCCTTGAGCGCCTCGGCAAGGGTGGTCGCGGCTTCCTTGTACTTGGCCTGCAGGAGTTGCACGCGCCCCAGCCCACTCATCGTGCTCAGCGTGTCGGGATGATCGGCGCCGACGGCGCGTCAGCGGGCGTCGAGCACTTTCGTGTAATGCGCCTCCGCGTCCGGTACCGGCCCGCCAGTCCGTACAAGCTGGCAAGAGCGTTCAACGTCCGCAACGTATCGGGATGCTCCTCGCCGAGGACCCGGCGCCGGATCTCCAGGACGTCCACGAAGATCGGTTCAGCCTCCGCGTACTTGCCTTCGGCTCGATAGACGGTCGCCAGATTGTTCATGGCGATGAGCGTGTTGGGATGGTCGTGACCGAGCACCCGACGTCTGACGGCGATGAGGTCGCTGAACAATCGCCCGGCTTCGGCATACAGCCCCCGGCGAAAGTACTGCGAGGCGAGATTGTTCATGAGCGTCAGCGTCTCGCTCGGATGACCAGCGTCGAAGGCAGTTTGGGCGTGCTCTGGGCTTGCTGCGCTGCACCCTGCGGCCCGAGCTTCGAGGCTCAAAAGCGCCCGCTACGGGCGGTGCAAGAGCGACGTCGACGTCTGCCTCAGCCACGCAGCGCAAGGGGCGCGCGGTCTGTGCAACACACGTTGGCGACCCATCCGGCTCGTCACCTTCATGCGCTACGATTTGGGCTACTTCGACGATGAGACGTGCCGGCTCGAACCGAATCGCGCTACCACGCACGAGCGACTGGCATTGCGGTGGCCCAGCGCTCACCCTTGGCGGATGACGTTCCAGGATCTCGCGCTCGAAATGGACCGCTGGGTCGATCAATTCGCGGACCAGCTCGTCGGGCTCTCCCGCTTGCCGCGGCCCGCACACGTCCCCGAAGACCTCGAGACCCTTCGCAGACTTCAGATCGCGCACGGGCAGATCACGACGAGGCATCCCAAGAAGGAGTCGGAGGCCCTCGGCAACCTGCACCAGCAGATGATCCTGAATCCGCAGGGGACGGGCGGATACGGAGCGATCGCGCAGCGAGGCGCCGATGGTCGCGTTCGACTCACGGTGTTGTCGCGCGACGGCCGATCGATTGCCTGGCAGGGTGTGCTGCCGGAGGCGAGTGCCGGCCCCTCGCGGCGGCACGCGGGGTTCGCGTCAGCAACGTCTCGAGGATGGGGTCCGGGAGGTCGTCGCCAGGGCGACCGGCCAGACGTTTCGGCCACACGGCGTGTACCAGCGCGGATCCGACCTCGTACCCGGCCGGACGCTACCGCGCACTGCAGGCCGGAGTCGGCCGATGGTGGGTGCGCGTCGCAGGCGCCGACCGCGAAGACGTCGTACCGCCTTTGATGCGTTCGAGTTCATCTGACGCGCGTTGGTGCCGGGCGTTCACGTCACCACTTCTCAACGGCCTTCCGCGACTTCGCAGCGCATGGTCATCTCCTATGCGGCCCGGTCGGACACCCATCGAGTTCAGGCTGGTAATCAATCACGAATCCCGTTGGGGACGCCATCGTCACGTTCAGCGAGAGCGTGCAAGGTTCGCGTGGCATCCAGTCACCCTCACCAATAACTCGACGCGACCGCTCTCCGCGTCGTTCGAGGCGACGCCCACGACCGTGGTGCGGGGTTGTGTTCACTGTTCGATCTGCCGGACCGTTATCGCGAATTGAAGAGGAATCGGCACGGCAGCATTCAACTCGCTGCGCGGCCCGGGCGTGGCGCAGTGGGATATCGGATTGTTCCGGCGGATCACCTTGTCCGGGCGCTCGAACCTGCAATTGCGCATCGAGGCGTTCAACGTGACGAACCGCCCGCAGTTCGCCAACCCGGGCGCGAACAGATCGAGCCTGCAGCTGAATCCTGACGGCACGATCCGGAATCTGAACGGGTACACGGAAATCACCAGCACGACCGGCACGAGGAGCGAGCGGCTGCTGCGGGTAGGAGTCAGGCTGGGGTTCTGACGGTTGAAGGGGGACGCCATACCTTCCGAAACGAGCCCGATCCCTGAGGATTCCAGACGTTCCAGGAGTTCAGAAGTCGATCTATGATCCAATCGCGATGCGGCTCCCTAACCCGAATCACGCCGTTTGTGTCTGGCTGTGCGCCGTCACGCTCGCGGCCCAGGAGCAGCGGGCCCCCACGTTCCGCGTCAGCTCGGATCTCGTGATCGTCGATCTGGTCGCGAGCGACCAGGCGGGCCGCTTCGTCAGCGATCTTCGGGCGGACGAGATTCAGGTGCTTGAAAACGGCAAGCCGCAGAAGGTGCAGTTCGTTCGCCTGATCGGAGCAAGCCCGCGCCGGAGACGCCGGGCCGCGAGTCGCCCGACGCCGGACGATTGGGCCAGCCGAACTACGCGCCGGCGACGCCGAGAGCCGACCAGGCTGATCCGTTACGCGTGGCGGTTATCGTCGATCTGGCGAGCGCTTCTGTCCAGGACATGCCACGCGTTCAGGACGCGATCGTCCGGATGGTGTCCGAGGAACTGCCCGGGGATGTTCACGTGCTCGTCGCGAGCGTGGCGCCGGCGCTGACGATCCATCAGTGGTTCACGAACGACAAGGCGCGTATCGCTGCCGCGGCACGGGCACTGCCGGTGCCGGGCAGCCACGTCGGGTTGGCGGAGCTGCTCGAGCAAGGACAGCAGAGCTGCGCCATCGGCGGTCCGCCACCGTTGCCGCAGCTGGTCTCGATGGCCAAGGCCATGATTCTGGAGACGCGCCAGCAGGTCGCCGGCACGTCGGCCTCGCTCGGCGTCTTCGCCAGGGGCCTGGCGTTCATGCCGGGACGGAAGCATGTCGTGCTGTACACGAGGGGCTATCCGTTCGACGCCACGTCACACGCCGTCGATCTGGTCGGTGCCGCCGCAGCGGCGTGCGGTGGTGATCCGGTCCGACTGCGCCGAGCCGCGGCCGCCGAGTTGACGGGCCTCGGTGGATCCGACGCGATCGGTGCTGTTCGGTCACTGGCGGATCAGGCCAACCGATCGCAAGTGTCTTTTTATGCGATCGACCCTCGGGGTCTGGCCAGCGCATTCCCGGATGCCCCTCAGGATGTATCGGCGAAGTCTGCGCGATCCGGGCAGCTGACCCGTGCGTCGGCGAACGAGGCCACCCTGCCACAGGACTATCTCCGTGTCGTTGCCGCAGAAACGGGTGGGCGCGCATTTCTCAACACGAATGACCTTCGTTCGGGTCTGCGCCGGGCCTGGGGTGACGCCGCCGCGTACCACCCTGATCGGCTACACTCCAGCCGGGGGGCGCCGGAAAGGCCGCTATCAGCAGATCGACGTGAAGGTCAGTCGTCCTGGCCTGGATCTGCGATTCCGGCGCGGTTACCACGAGGCCACAGACAAGGAACGGCAGTCGGCGGACATCGAGAGTGCGTTGAGATCGCCGTCAGCCTTCGAGCACGCCGGTCTCGATGTCGAAGCGACCGTAGAGCGCGACAGGTTGTTGCGCGTCATTGCCTATGTGCCACCGGGGGCGATCACGTTTTCCAGACTCGAGACGCGCGAAGTCGCGGAACTGACCGTGCACGGCACACTCAGGGACAGCGCGGGGAAACTGGTCGGAGGCAAGTCGCTGTTTGGCAAGGACGTGACTCTAAGACTCACCGATCAGCAAGTCGCCGCCCTCAGGCGGAGTGACAACGCCGAGATCCCCGTCGATGTGAGCGCACCGCCGCCTGGACGCTACCAGCTGACCGTTGTCGCGCGCGATCGCGGCGGCTGGATCGGCGCGAAGACGATCGACGTCAACGTGCCGAAATAGTCTCGTCGAACGCGCCGCCGACGAACATGCGGTCCAGCTGCTTGACCGATCCACACCCTGACACGCCGGCGCTACTGTTTCCTATCCCTGCAGGCTGGCCCCGTAGCGATCCTGATCGCCACCGTTTGAGAAGCGAACCCGGGATCTGCTCGCCCTCGCCGCGGAGGGGATCGCGGCGACCGCGTACTACGCGGCGACCGTGGCGATCCCCAGCCCGAGCCGCGGCCAGGCGCGGACGTTCGACTCGATGGCCCAGCTCGTCGTCGCCGGGCACGAGCTGGCCGCCGACGGGCAGTACGTCGAGGCCTGCGAGAGGTTCCGTCAGGCGACGCAGAAGGCGCTCGCCCTGAGGCGTTGACGGGCGGGGAGCGAAGCGGGCGAGCGCGGTCGGGTTCCGGACCCGCGCCGCGCTCGCCATCTCGGGCCGCCGAGCGCGCGGATCCGTGGACGAGCTCAAGGGTGCGCTTGAGAAGACTCACTGCTCCTTCCTGCGCCAGCGCCCGCTTCGAGGTGACGTTGGAAATCCATCCTGTTGTACAGCACACCAAACCAGCCGGTCGCTTGACGGCAATCCCGCTGAACAGCTTGTCGGAGCGCGTGGGCGTGTGGAAATCGTAACCCTGAAGTGCTGAGGGGGTCGTCGCGCGGGGTAGAACCTGTGGCGTTAGCCCATCGCTGCGGTGAAGATGTTCCAGGTCATCACGCCAGCCATAACGATAAGAAGCCACCAGAACAACCGCCTCTCGGGTCCTTGTATCTGCATTAGCCCTCCTGGCCCAGATTCTTAGACACCGCTCGGTCCCGTCCAGGTGTATGCCCGGCGGTTGTCGCGGTGCGGACGCCAGTTCTGAGCCCTATCGGCAGTAACGACCTTCAGGCCGCTCGCCGCGCCACGCCGACCGCGCAAAAAGGGTGCAACCGCCACGCGACCACGACGGAGCCTGCCGTCTAACCGTCGATCCTGTGGATCTCACCGCTCAATCCCTACGCTGTGCTGACGCTGGCCTACGGCGGGATCCGCACGGAAGTCGAATCAGGTCCACGAACGTCCGCGCAGATCGCGGGCCGCCGCGACCATGGCCGCAACCTTGGCAGACGCCATCTCGCGCGTGTTCATCGGACGGCTCGAGAAGGTGCCGAACCCGCAGTCTGGATTGAGGAACACGCGTTCGGCGGGATAGAGACCGAGGGCCTCTTCGACGGCGCTCCGAATCTGCGCCGGCGTCTCAACCTGCTCCGTCCGGGGATTGACGACGCCGAGGCCCAGCTCCTTGCCCTCGAACGCCACGAGCGTCCCGGCGCGATCGGTGGCGTATTCCAGCACGAGCTGCGTGACCTGCAGCCGGTCGAGATACGGCCGGAGCGCCTGGTAGCTGCCGCTCAAGAGCGTCGTCTCATCGCGGCTCCAGTTGCCGCGGCAGACGTGCAGCCCGAGCCGAAGGTGATCGATCCCTGCCACCACCTCGTTGATCAACGAGACGGCGAACTCGAGCTCCTCGGCTGGATCCCTCCGCGCGGCGAGCGCCGCGCACATGAACGTCCGCGTCCGGCCGGGGGCGAAGGCGACCTCCGTCAGGACCGGCTCGTCGAACTGGACGAACTCCGCGCCGGCCGACCGCAGCTCCTCGAGCTCCGCGCGGAGGAGCGCGACGACGTCTTTTGCGAGCGCCTCTTTGTCCGCGTAGTACGCACGCGTCAATTCCGGAACGAACATCGCCCGGGTCAGGAGATAGGGTCCGGGCAGCGTGACCTTGATCGGCAGGTCGGTGTGGCGGCGTGCGAACGCCAGGTCGTCGACCGTCAGCGGCTCACGCCGGGTGATGCGCGCCGTGCAGACCGGGCTGCTGATCGAATAGGCCGGCACATCGAGCGTCTGCAGGAGCTGCTCGAAACCGGCCTTGTCTTCGACGACCTCCAGCATCTCGGCGAGGGTCATGAGCCGCACGCCGGACACCTTGTCGGTGACGAACGAATAGAAGTTGTCGCGCCGCAGTTCGCCGTCCGTGACGATGTCGCAGCCGAGCGTCTCCTGCAGGCGCAGCAGCTCGAGCACCGCCTCGTCGGCGACACGATCGCGTGCGGCACGCTCGATCCGCCGATGCCGATACGCACGCATCGCCTCGGCGACGCGCGGCGGCCGCGGCCAGCTGCCGACGGTGGTGACGGGGAGGAGCGGCAGACTCATTTCTTATCCGAGGGGCTTTGCCCCTCGGACTCCCCGACTGGCTCGCTCGCGGGGGCCCTACGCCCCGCTCCGCTCGCCAGGCTCACTCGCTTCGCTCGTTCGCTCGTCTTATCCGCCGTAGCCTTGGCGAAGGCGTAACTCCCCGACTGGCTTCCGCCTCCGCGCGAAGCGCTGCGGCGAGACCTCGCCGAAGCTCGAAGAGCGAAGGCGGGCGCTTCACTCGTTCGCTCCAAGTTCCGAGAC
>CAWAXG010000037.1:0-298047 GCA_963785755.1 uncultured Acidobacteriota bacterium
TCGCGAGGATCGGGTACCGGATACACGCGGATCAGGCTTCTTGGTCACGAGTCGCGGATCGACGCGGAGGGCCGCGGATTCTTCTTGCTCCACGAATCGCGGATCGGCGCGGATAAACGCGGATCAGGCTTCTTGGTCACGAGGTCGCGGATCCACGCGGAGGGCCGCGGATTCTTCTGGCTTCACGAGTCTCGGATTACTCGGACGGAGCGGACCATTCTTGTCACAAGTCAGAGATGTCTGCAGACTCGTCATGGGTCGCGGATGTCTGCGGATTTCGTTCGCTTGATACGCGCGGGTCTGGCACGTATGACGACTCCGTGAAGAAAGTCCCTCGTGCGGTGTCGAATACTGACCGCTTGAATGTCGGCTGCGCGCCGAAGTTCAGGAGCATGCCAACCGGTACCCCCGAAGCCTTCAGGTAATTGCGCACCTGAGCAATGTGCCACGGTTCGATGCGCTGGGCCGCCTTTACTTCGATGAGCACGACGTCGTTGACCAGAATGTCGATGCGGAACCTGGCAATCTGGATGCCCCGAAAGTGCACCGGCAGCTGCACCTCGGAAGCAACAGTCAGACCGGCGCCCGCCAACGCGATCGCGAGCGCGGCGCTGTACACGTATTCGGGGAATCCGCATCCGATCTCGTTGTATGTATCGTAGAAGACGCGGAGAACGTTATCCGTTACGTCACGGTGCAGGAGCTTGACGGGTTCGTGTGTCATGCCGGCCAGGTATCGCAAGCGTCGGGCCACCCGAGAACATTGGTCTTTCGCCTGTTTCCAATGCGAGAGTACGGAGGAATTGCGACGGATCCTCTCGACGGACGTTGCAGAATCAGCGACGCCAGCGGCAACGTCGACTCACTCCGGCACTCGGAGTCGCCGATAGCAATCCGCGCGCATCCGCGACTCGTGACCGAGCCGGTGATCCGCGACCATCGGCGCAAATCCGCGACTCGCGACCAAGCGAGTGATCCGCGTGCATCGGCGCAAATCCGCGACTCGTGACCGAGCTGGTGATCCGCGTGCATCGGCGCAAATCCGCAACTCGTAACCGAGCCGGTGATCCGCGTGCATCGTCCGCGCAAATCCGCGACTCGTGACCGAGCGGGTGATCCGCGTGCATCGGCGCAAATCGCGACTGTCGACAAATCCGCGACTCGTGAACCGAGCCGGTGATCCGCGTGCATCGCGCGCAAATCCGCGACTCGCGTAACCGCAGCCGGTGATCCGCGGCCATCGGCGCAAATCCGCGACTCGTGACCAAGAGCTGGTGATCCGCGACCATCGGCGCCAATCCGCGACTCGTGACCGAGCCGGTGATCCGCGTGCATCCGCGCAAATCCGCGACTCGTGAACGAGAGCCCCCGCGTACCGACCCTGGCGCATCCCCGAGCCATGCGATAGGATGGTCCCCGCGTCAAGGGCGCATCCGGTCCGCGGAAAGGGTAGAAGCCCACCTGTCAGCATCACCTCTTCGCCACCTTCTTTCAGCCCGATGTGCGGACAACGGGCGTTTCGACGAAGGAAGGTCGCCATGTCGATCGATCACCCCGAGCCCGCGCGTCCGCTTCCCGACCGCCCGAATCTCCGTCATCTGAAGGACCAGGCCAGAGATCTGCTCGAGGCTGGCGCCGCGGCGTCGGTCACCGAAGCGCAGTTCAAGATCGCGCGTCTCTACGGGTTTGCGAGCTGGCCGAAGCTCAAGGCGCACGTTGATTCCCTCGAGGAGATTGGGCAGCTCAAGCAGGCGATCGACACCAACAACTTCGATCGTGTCAAGACCCTGATGACGCGCAATCCGTCGCTGCACAGCGCTCCACTTGGGTACGGTAAAGATGGGCCGCTGACGTGGGTTGCCGAATGCCGCGTCCCGTGGGAATCACCGGGCCCGGCGAGACTCGCCATGGCGGCATGGATGCTCGAGCATGGGTCGGACGTGCACCAGGGCGGCGACGGACCGCTGATGCGAGCCGCGCTCAATGAATATCGGATCCCGATGATGGAGCTGCTCGTGTCCTACCGTGCGGACGTGAACGCGCTGTGGCACGGACATTTCCCGATCATCTTCGCCCCGTGCGAATCATTGGCCCCGGCCGCGCTCGAATGGCTTCTCGATCATGGCGCGAATCCGAACTGTCGCGACCATGGGTTCAAGGTGGGCTCTCGTCCATATCCAGGCACCGCTCTCGACTACGTCGTCGCGTCGTATGCGCGATCTCCGGAACGACTGAGCGCCTGCATTGACATCCTTCTCGAGGCGGGTGGCGCGACCAAGTACGACGCGCCAGCGGTCCTCGATGTGCTTCGCGGCCGGCTCGAGAGTCTGGCTGCGCAAATTGACGCTGATCCGGCACTCGTGCACAGGCATTTCTCCGAGCTCGATTGCGGCATGACCGGCGGTCGCCGGCTGACGGTTCAGGGAGGCACGCTCTTACATGTCGCCGCGGAATACGGCAACCTCGGAGCGGCCGCATTGCTCCTCGACCGTGGGGCGGACGTCAATGCTCGCGCTGCAGTCGATGAGGCTGGGGTCGGCGGGCACACGGCACTCTTCCACGCGGTGACGCAGTTCGACGATGGGGGCTTGCCGATCGCCCAGTTGCTGATTGAACGCGGCGCAGACCTCGCCGTTCGCCTGAAGCTCCCGGGCGACTACGAGCGGCCGGATGAGATCGTCGAGTGCACGGCCCTGGGATATGCGCTGCTGTTTGGCGGCTCGACTCAGAGAAGGACGGTCACGCTGCTGCGGGAACGAGGGGCGGTTGAGTAAGGCCAATCGCCGGAGACGCGGGAAATGCAGCGATCGGACTGATTCGGTCCAATTTTCGAACTGGTGCGGACCAGGCGGCAGTGGCAGGATGTCGTATGCAAAAGTACCAGCAGTACCTGTCCCGTCGCGCGCGCCTCTGAGATTCTCGCGGATCGCTGGACGCCGCTCATCGTGCGCGAGCTGGTGCTCGGCAGCCATCGTTTCAACGAGATCGAGCGAGGGCTGCCGGGGATCTCGCGCTCGCTGCTGTCGTCACGTCTCCGCGACCTGGAAGACTCGGGCGTCGTCGAGCGGCTGCCTCGCGCGCAATCCACGATGACGGAATATCACCTGTCCGAAGCAGGACGAGAGCTCAAGGCCGTCATCGAGGCGCTCGGTGCGTGGGGAGTGCGCTGGGCGTTCGGCGAACCGAGGCCGGAGGAGTTGGACGCCGGGTTGTTGATCTGGAAGATTCACCAGCGGCTCAATCGTGAGCTGCTGCCGGAGACGCGGGCTGTGGTCGAATTCGACTTTACGGGTCCCCGCGGAAGGCGGGTGTGGCTGTTGCTCGAGCGACATGACGTGTCCGTCTGCGTCACGCCCCCCGGGTTCGATTCCGACCTTGTGGTCCGCGCTGATCTGGAGTTCTTCTACCGTGTCTGGCTGGGGCAGATCGAGTACGACGCGGCTCTCCGAAGCGGCGGAGTCGTGGTGGAAGGGTCGCCTGTTCAAGCGAAGCAGCTTCCGCGCTGGTTCATGTGGAGTCCGATGGCGCGTTTTGTCCGGGCGCATTCGCTGGCGCAGACCTCAGGCGCGCTCGGCTAGGGCGAGCGCGAGCGAGCCATGTGATGGGCACTTGCCGATCAGCATCGACCTCACCCGGAAGGTACGAACCGATTTCGTTTGGGAGTTGGCAATTGGAAGTTGGGAGTTGACACGACTCGAACCTATTCCTGCCGCAGCGCCGCCATCGGATCGATCCGTGACGCGCGCCACGCCGGGACGAAGCACGCCACCAGCGCGACGGTGAGGAAGAGCGCGGCGACGCCGATGAGGCTCGGCGCGTCGATCGGGCTGACCTGGAACAGCATCGTCTGAATGAATCGCGACAGCCACAGAGAGCCCGCGAGGCCCAGCACGATGCCGGCGATCACGGGCATCGTCCCGGCGCGGATCACCATGCGCACGAGATCCCACTGTGACGCGCCGAGCGCGGCGCGAATCCCCAGCTCCTGCGTGCGCTTCGCGGTCACGAACGACAACACGCCGTAGATCCCCGCACAGGCCAGCAGCATCGCGAGCAGCGCGAAGCCGCCGAGGAGATAGGTGGGCAGACGCCGCCCGATCATCGCATCGGACTTCAGCTGCGTGACGGTCATCGGGCGATCGAGCACCTGGAACTTGTTCACGCGCCGGACGGCCTGCTGAATCGCTTTGATGAGCATCAGCGGATCGCCGCTGCCTCGCGCAACGAGTCCGAGACCGACGACGGGGTTCTGCGCGAAGCTGGCGTAGGCGCCGACGTCGGTGGGGTTCTCCAGCCCGCTGGCTTTCTCGTCGACCACGACGCCAACGACTTCCCACGCGGTCATCGGTCCGAGCCCGCGGCGCGAGGGAAGGATTCGCTCGACCAGGATTCGGCTGCCGATCGGATCCCGGTTCGGCAGGTACCGTCGAACGAACGACTCGTTGACGACGACGACCGGCACCGACCCCGCGGTATCGCGCTCGTCGAACAGCCGGCCTGACACCAGACGAAGACCGAGGGTGCGGAAGTACCCGGGCGTGATGATCTTGAACCCCGTTCCGACGATCTCGTCCGGCTTCTCCGGCATGCGGAACGGCATGCCGTCGCCCCAGCCGCGCAGCGGGATGGCCGTCGCGACCGCCGAGTCCTGCACACCTGGCACCGCTTGCACCTCCTCGAGCACCTGCCGGATGTACTGGGTCAGCGCCGCGGGCTCGGGATTGCGCTCGTTCGGGAGCGGCAGGTACGCGGCTACGATTCCCTCGGTGTCGTAGCCGGTGTCGACATCCATCACGCGGTAGAAGCTGCGAATCAACAGCCCGGCGCCGGCGAGCAGGATGAATGCCGCGGTCACCTGGACGGCCACGAATGCGTGGCGCACGTAGACGTCCCGCCGTCCCGCCGAGCTCGTGCGTCCGCCCTCCTTCAGCGCTTCGGCAGCGTCGCGCCGCGACGCGCGCAGCGCGGGCGTCAGTCCGAAGATCACGCTCGTCAGGATCGTGACGACGGCGAGAAACGACAGCACCCGGCCGTCCATGGCGATGCTGGCTTCCGCCGGGAAGTAGAACGGCGGCAGCAGGCTCTGAATCCAGCGGAGAAGTGCGTAGCCGAACCCGATGCCCAGCACGCCGCCGAACATCGAGAGCAGCAGGCTCTCGGTCAGCAGCATCCGCACTAGCCGCGCCCGATGCGCGCCAAGCGCGAGACGCAGCGCGATCTCACGCGAGCGCAGCGTCGCACGAGCCATCAGCATGTTCGCCAGGTTGGCGCATCCGATCAGCAGCACGGCGACGACCGCTGCCATGAGGACACGCAGCGACAGCTGCAATTGCGGCCCGACCACGCGATCGATGTAGCGATCGACGGTCGCGCCCCAGCCTTTCTTGACGTCGGGATAGCGCGTGGCGATGCCGTCGGCGATCGCGCTCATCTCGGCCTGCGCCTGTTCGAAGGAGACGCCGCGCTTGAGCCGCGCGACCGCGCTGAGATAGTGATAGTCCCGCGCCACGTTCGCCGGAAACGCCAGCGGAATCCACAGATCCGCCGACCGCCGATCGAATTCACTGTTCCCCGGGAGCACCCCGACGACGGTGTAGGGATCGCCGTTCAGCAGAATGTCCTTTCCGACGAGCGTCGGATCGGCGCCGAACAGGTTCAGCCACAGCCGGTGGCTGACCACCGCGACTTTCTCCCGGCCCGGTTGATCTTCGTCCCTGGCGAACGTCCGTCCGAGCGCCGCCTTCGTGCCGAAGACCTCGAAGTACGGTGCGGAGACGACCGCCACGCGAAGTAAACGAGGTTCGCCCTGTCGAACCGGTGGCAGAGCTGGCGGCATAGCTCATCCCCGCGCCAGTCTGCGCGGCCATGGCCTCGAACGACTGGCTCTGCCTCGTCCAGTCGATGAAGTTCGCGGCCGAGATGCCGTTGCGCAGGCCGCGCGGCGGCTTTTCCCATAGCTGGACGATCCGCTCGGGCTCCGGATAGCTGAAGGACTTGAGCAGCACGCCGTCCACCATGCTGAAGATGGCGGCGTTCGCGCCAAGGCCCAGGGCGATGGTCAGGGTCGCGAAGAACGTGAACCCCGGGCTCCGCTTCACAATCCGCCAGGCATAGCTGACGTCCTGCCGCATGGCTTCGATGGTGGCTCGCACGGGTCTCTCCTCTGGCTGGTGGGCGATCGCGGAGACGGCCGGCTCAATTGGCTCAATAGACGGCATGAGCCTCTTGAAGGTTTACCTCTCGGCGCGGCTCAGCTTTGCGCGCTTCGCGCTGCACGATGGCACGAACGGAGGAGCCCAGAACGGGAGTCGGTTGCTTTAGCTTCTCCCTTCCTCCTGGTTTTCTCTTGGCGACCGGGGACTCAGCTCAGCGAACGACGCTCAAAACACGCCCCTGAGTCCCAATTGAATGGTGCGTCCGCCCGACGCGCTCGACACGACCCCGAAATCGGGCGCACCGAATGTGCGACCGGGCAGCCCGAAGTTTGGATGATTGAACGCGTTGAACAGCTCCACGCGAACCTGTACGAACCGCCTCGGTCCAATGTCCACATTCTTGGCAAGCGACAGATCGAAATTCACAACTCCATCGCCGCGCACGATGCCGCGTCCACCGTTGCCAAACGTGAACGGCGCCGGCTGCGAGAACGCGTCGGTGTTGAACCAGCGGCTCAACGTGCGCTCGTCCGATGGAAGCTGCGGGTCGCCGGTCACATTCGCGCGCTGCGCTCCCGCCGAAAACCCATTGCTGTTGTTCGTCTGCGTCGTCACCGTGAACGGCGGGCCGGACTGAAGTGTGCCCAACATGCCAACAGACCAGCCACCGACGACGTGTCCGAGCCAATGCTCGGACAGCAGGCTCTTGCCGGGCCCGATCGGCAGCTCGTACACGCTGCTGATCGTGAAGCGATGACGGATGTCGTTTCCACCTGGCCCGTAATCGGCGGCGCGATTGTAGAAGTCTGAATAGACGCCAACGTCTCCCACGCTGGCACCACCATCGTCAGTGTCGCTCAAGAATGTCGCGCGTGTGTACGTTGCGAGCAGATTGAAACCATGCGAGAAACGCTTTTCCACCCGCACAGTGCCGGCGTGGTAATCGGAACGTCCGATCGTCGGAAGCACAATTGAGACATTCGAAAACTGCGGGAATGGTCGATCCCGCTGGGTCACACCCGGTCGCAGTGCATCCGGTGGAATCTGATTGATCGATAGGTTCGGTCCGGGCAGATTGCGCGAGATGTTACCGATGTAGGCAACCTCCAGCACCATGCGGGCCGGCAATTCCTGCTGCACGCCCAGATTGAACTGCTGCGCGTAGCCGCTCTTACGATCCCGTTCGAAAAACGTCACCGCCGTCGTCGTAGGCTCTCCGACGCGGACGGCGCCAAACCCCGGGTCCTTGCTCCCGGTGCCGGCGTTCAGCGGCGGCACGCCATTCTTCAAATAGAACGGCGCGGTGATGCCGTTGTCCGGCGTGGCGAGCGTGGCTGATTTTTCGAAGCCGAGTGACGCCGAACTCGGCGCGCCATGATCGAATGGATGCGCGAAGAAGATGCCTGCGCCGCCACGAATGACGGTCCGGTCACGCCCGAATGCACGCCACGCGAACCCGAACCTGGGCGCGATGTTGTTCCAGTCGGTTTCATACGGAGCCGTCGGCCATCCGTCCACGCCCGCGAACCGCACGACGCCAGGCGTGCCCGATACCGGATTGATCGCGGCTGCATCGAACCCGTTCATCCGATCGTTCGCGTCGACGATCGGCGTGTCAGTTTCCCAGCGAACGCCAAGGTTGAGCGTGAGGCCCGGGCCGACAGTCCAGTCGTCCTGCACGAATGCTGCGAGATACCAGCTCGATCGATCGAGCACTTCGGTCTCGCGGATCGTGACGCTGTTGGGAAAACCAACCAGCAGGCTCGCCATGCCGTGCCCTGTGCCCGAGCGACTGGGCAGCGCAGTCGGCTGTGTGCCGAACGCGAACGCTCCAGAGATCGACGGGCGATTCACCTCGTAGTTGAATGACGGCCGCACCTCGACACCGGTCTTCAGGGTGTGTCGTCCGTGCACGTACGACAGTGTGTCGACGAATTGATGCTGGCGGATAGGGAATTGCCGCCGTTCGTGATTGGCTGCCCCTTGCGCCGCGACGCCCGCAATCGTGAACCGCGGATATGCCTCGTCCGACACCCCCGTCAGCCCCAGCGTCGTCGGCCAGCCGCCGCCCAGCCCCGGCGACACTGTGTGATTGATGCGATCGCTGTAGGTGTACCGAACTTCGTTGATCAGTGCTGCGCCGAACGTCCGCGTGTAGCCGATGTAGAAGTAGTTCTGGTGCCTCAGAGCGTCCGTTACCGTGTCTGCCGCCGCTTCGGGGTATACGCTCGTCTCGAATTGGTTGTCGCTGTTATAGAGGTAGCGCCCGGTGAGCTTCTGGTCCTGCGCAATCGTGTGCTCCACTTTGATCATGTAGTTGTCGCGCACGAGTTTTCCGGTGCCATTCGCGCTGAAGTTGTTCGCGCCGCTGACGTTGTCCGGAGGACGGTTCGGGAGCGGGTAGAGCGCAGCAATCCGGAGCGCCACGGGATCCAGCCGGTCCTGAGGAATGACATTTCCCTGAAATGGAGTGCGTAAGTTCCCGGACGTCGTCGCCGGGTCGTAGATGACGACGAGGTTTCCGCGGGCGTCGAGCGTCTGTGAGAAGTCGCCTTTGCGCTGCAGCTCGGTCGGTACGGTGAGGATTCGCGTGATGCCCGTCTTTCGCCGCGATCCTTCGTAGGATGCGAAGAAGAACGTCTTGTCGCGGCGGATGGGTCCACCAACGGTTCCCCCGAATACGTTGTAGCGAAGTGCCGCCTTCTGTTTCTCTCCGTTCACGACCGGCGCGAAGAAGTCGCGTGCGTCGAGCGCATCGTGCCGCAAGTACTCGAACAGGCTGCCACGAAGTTGATTGGTTCCCGACTTCGTGGTCGCGATCATGACGCCGCCGGCCGAGCCGCCGTACTCGGCGGCATAGTTGTTGCTGAGAATCTTCACTTCCTGGACGGTGTCCACCGGGGGATCGACGTCAATCTGTCCGATGCCAAGCCGCATGTTCTGACCACCGCCGCCGTCGATCCAGAACATCTGGCTTTGCGTGCGGCCGCCGGCGAGGCTGAAGTTCGGCTTCTGACCGGAGTCGTACGCGACGAAGACCGCCCCGGCGGTCATCCTGATCAAGTTCATCGAGCGTCGATCGCCGAGCGGCATGCCTTCAACGGAGCGCGACTCTATGAGTTGGCTGACTTCCGATGTGCGTGAGCTCAGGAGCGGCGCCTCCGCTTGCACCGTCACCGTTTCGGTGCGTTCGCCGAGCGGAAGCTGGATGTCGAGCGGCACCGTCGCGCCCGTCGTCAACGTCAGTCCTTCGCGACGATGCCTTTGAAAACCGGAGAGCTCGGCTTCAATGACGTAGGGACCGATCGGCAGTGCCCGCAGCACATAGAAGCCTTCCGTGTTGGTGACGGCCGTGTGCCGTTGCCCTGTCTCGCCATGAATGGCCGTGACGGTGACGCCTGCCAGCGCGCCGCCAGTCGCATCAGAGACAGCTCCGCTGATTGTGGCTTCGGGAGTTTGCGCGTCGGCCGCTGCGGGACGAACAACGCTCATGAGCGAGAGAACCGCTACCGCGAGAAATCGCATTTTCATGGCACGCTCCACGGTTCGTTGACCCATTGGCCCGTGAACCCGTCAGTCCTACTCGTAGCTCCACTTGATCACCCAGGGATCGCCGGTGCGTTCCTGGAACCGCTTGATCTTCTCTTTCAACTCCGCGAGGAGCTGCGCGTATTTCGGATCCGATGCGAGATTGTTCGACTCGAGCGGATCGTGTTCGAGGTCGTAGAGCTCGAATTGCGGTCGTTGCACATAATCCTTGATGCTCCGCGGTCCGAACATCGTCATCTTCCGCGTCAGGGCTCCCTGCCAGGATTTCGAGGCGTAGAGATCGCTGGCGAACGGGTACGGAAGCGGATGCGCGATGTTCCAAATCAGCTTGTGCGTGCGCGTGCGGACTACGCGCATCGGGTAGTACATCGTGATTTCGTGGAAGGTGTGCGATGCGTACACCTCGTCCCATTCCGTCGGCGGATCCTGATCGAGGATGGGCAGGAACGAACGGCCATGAAGGCCCGGCGTTTCATTCTTGAAGTTCCCGGGCGAAACAGCCGCTGATGGCTGGGACCGCGGAATCGTGATTCCGGCGAAATCAAGGATCGTTGGCGTGATGTCGACCCACGAGACCATAGCAGAATTCTCGCGACCTCCGCGCGTCATTCCTGGTTTCTTGACGATTAGCGGAAGTCGGATGCCGGGTTCGTAGAGGTTCGTCTTCGAGCCGGGAAACGCCGCGCCATTATCCGACAGGTAGATGATGAGCGTGTTGTCGTACCTACCAGTCCGCTTCAGCGTGTCGACAATCGTTCCGAAGGCCTTGTCCGCCTTTCGCACCGACGCGTAGTCCAGCGCGAGCTCTTCGCGCACTTCCGGGATATCAGGCAGCCACGGCGGAACGATCACATCGCTCGGATGGATCCGATCTTCGACATCGTGATTGAAGGGGCGATGCGGCTCGTTCGTGGCGTAATAGACGAAGAATGGCTTCGTGGAATCGGCCTTGATGAACGTCTCGAGCTCGGGCAACGTGATGACCTGCTGGAAGCGGAACACGCTCTCAGGCGCGACGTGATATTTCCCGCCGCGCGCGGTGCGATAGCCCGCTTCTTCGAGCATGACCGCCAGGCTTCGCACGTTGGGGAACGCGCTGAAGTGGTGGTACTCGTGCTCGTGGCCGTACTGTCCGTTGCGATGGTTGTGCACGCCCGTCAGCAGCACCGATCGGCTGGCGCTGCAGCTCGCCGTCGTCCCAAACGCATGCGAGAAGCGAACGCCTTCCGCCGCGAGCGCATCCAGGTTCGGCGTCTTCGCAACGCGGTTCCCGTACGCGCCTAACGCTTCGGCGCCGTGATCGTCGGCGACGAAAAAGACGATGTTGCGGTCGGCGGCGCGGACCGGAGCGGCGAGAATTGCGAGTGTCAGTGAGAGTGCCAGTGTTCGCAGCATTGGTGTGGCTTGACTCCGTTCTGGCGACGCCTTTGGGTTAGCCATCTTAAACCGATCGAAGGAACGGCCGACCTCATCAAGACCGTCGTCCGGCGGCGTTCTTAACATGACTTCGGGTACGCGGCACTATTGCCTCCCTTACTCCCGTTCTCCCTGTGAAAAGGACAGATTCCCGTCCTCAAGGCCGGCGGACGCGCAGCGGACGCCGGCGAGCCGGCATCGCGCGGCGGGCCAGCAGATCGATGAACGCGTCGACATGCGCGACGCGGCCGGCGGCCTCGAGGGTGGCCGCATGCCACTGCCGGCGGATCCCCGCGGCGGTAATCGGGATCGCCCGAACGTCTCCTGCGCGCAGCGCCGGCTCGATCGCCCATGTCTGCATCACGCTGATCCCCAGGCGCGCCTTCACCATCTCGAGAATCGCTTCGGTGAGCATGATGAACGAGACGCGCTGCGGCACGACGCCGGCGGGGCGCAGGATCCGCTGAATCGTGAAGCTGTCGTCCGGCGAGCTGGAATAGAGGAGGAGCCGCTCCGCCGCCAGATCCTGCGGGCGCACGAACCGCCGCTTCGCAAACGGATGATCCGGCGCGACGATCGCCGCATGCTCGTCCTCGAAGAGCGGCCGCACCCGGACCTGATCATGGCGGACGGACTGGGTGACGATCGCGACATCCAGCTTGCCCTCGAGCAGCGATTCCACCGGCCGGAGCGTGCATTCGACGGCGAGGGTCACCTCAATCTCCGGGTGCCGCCGGCGGAAGCCGTCGAGGAGCGGCGGCAGCCAGTGATAGCCGGTGTTGCACTGCGCGCAGACGCGCAGGACACCCGCCTGACGCGAGCCCAACCGCCGCACGTCTTCCTCGGTTGCCCTGATCTCCTCGAGCACCCGCCGGGCCGTGGCGAGCACACGTTCCCCCGCGGCGGTCACCACCATGCGCTTTCCCAGCGCGCAGGAAGAGCGCCGTCCCGAGCCGCTCCTCAATCGCGCGCAGCTGGTGGCTCACCGCCGACTGCGTGCGGTGCAGTTCGCCCGCGGCCCGCGTCACGCTGCCGGATGCGGCGATGGCCGCGACCATCTGAAAATCCCGGATGTCGATGTCCATACCGGTCAAAAGCTCATGATGTGAATTCATTGTTTTCATGAAAACAATGAACTGTCATTGTAGCTCGACCTGCTCTAGGCTCGGGATATGCCCTTCACGGAGTTGCGGCAGGCCGCTCGCGGCCTCCGGCGCCAGCCGGCGTTTGCGGCCGGCGTGGTCGTCGTGCTCGCGCTGGCGATCGGCGCGAATACCGCCATGTTCGCGCTGGTCAGCGCGATTCTCATTCGCCCGCTGCCGCTGGCCGACCCGGACCGCCTGATTACGTTCACGATCGTGCGCCCGGGAACCGATCGGCAGCCGCTCTCACTGTTGGATGTCGATGACTTCAAACGATCCAACCAGACGCTGGACGGCATCGTCTCGATGTTCGGCTGGAGTGCGAACCTCACCGGCAGGGGAGACGCCGAGCGGCTCTCCGCGATGCGGGTATCCGCTGACTACTTCGAGGTCACCGGGGCGCAGGTCCAGCTCGGCCGGCCCCTGCAAGCAGACGACGAGCAGCGGCCGTCGGCGCTCATCAGCCATGGCATGTGGCAGCGGCGATTCGGCGGCGCCGCCGACGCCGTCGGCCAGTCGATCGTGCTGAACGGCGAAGCGTTCTCGATCGTTGGCGTGCTGCGGCCGGATTTCGTGTCTCTCGTCCGCGATGCCGAAGTCGTCGTGCCGTACTCGCCGGCCACCGACGCGCGGCGTGGCAACCGGGCACAAGGATTCCTGCGGGTCATCGCCCGCCTGAAACCGGGCATCACCCTGGCGCAAGCCGATGACGATCTCGCGGGGATTGGCAGGCGGCTGCGCGACGAGTACCCCGACGCCCATGGCGCCGACACGGCGATCCGGCTCGTGTCGCTGCACGAGGAAATGACCGGCCGGTCCGCGCCGATGCTGCGCATGCTGCTCGGAGCCGTCGTGCTGGTCCTCCTGGTGGCCTGCGCGAACATCGCCAGCCTGTTCCTCGTCCGGGGCACGGCTCACCGGCAGGAGCTGGCGGTCCGCGCGGCCCTCGGCGCCTCTCGCGGCCGTATCGCCGGACACGTTCTTGGCGAAGCCGCGATTCTCGGCGTCATCGGCGGTGCGCTGGGGCTGCATCGTTGCTCGTACGTTGATCGACGCGGTCATCGCAGCGGCGCCTGCAACGCTGCCGCGCGTCGCCGAGATCGCCATCGATCCGTCCGTCGCCTTCTTCACGCTTGCTCTATCGCTCGGCGCCAGCTTGATCGTCGGCGTCGCGCCGGCGATGCAGGCCGTCAGTCGCGATCTGCGCGGCGCGCTGCAACAGGGCGGTCGCGGCTCGAGCGCCGGCGGCGCCCGCATGCGTACCGCGCTCGTGTTCGCCGAGATCGCGCTGTCGACGGTTCTGCTCATCACGGCCGTGCTGCTGACGCGCAGCTTCCAGCACGTGCAGGCGGTCGATCCCGGATTCCGTCCAGCGCAGGTCCTGACCATCCGGCTGTCGCTTCCTCGTGCGCGCTACGGTGGAAGCGCCGCGATCGACAACTTCGCCAACCAGGTTCGGCCCAGAATCGCGGCCATCCCCGGCGTGCACGCGGTAGCCGCCGCCAACGTCGTCCCGATGAACGGCTACCTTGCGACGATGAGCGTTCTTCGTGGACGGCGTGGTGGCGAAGAATGCGCCGGACGCACACTACCGCATGATCACGCCCGACTACTTCCGCGCGCTCGGCATCGCCGTGCGCGGTGGGCGAGCGTTCGACGCCGCGGATCGCAGCGGTTCGGCGCCGGTCGCGATCATCAACGAGACCTTCGCGCGCCAGTACTTCCACGGCCGCGACCCGGTCGGCAGCCGCATGCGCCTGGACGACGGCGAGAAAGTGCCGCGAGAGGTGCAGATCGTCGGCGTCGTCGGCGACGTGCGGCATTTCGGTCTCGAGAGGGAAGCCACGATCGAGGTCTACGTCCCGATCGGGCAGGTCCCCGATCCCACCACCATCTGGCTGGCGAACAACATGTACTGGGTGGTGCAGACCGAGGGGGCCCCGCTCGCGGCGGCCAATGCCGTGCGCCGCGAGATCGCCGCCGTCGATCCCGCCGTTCCGGCGTCGTTCGTCCGCAGCATGGATCAATGGATGGGGGGCACACTGGCGGCGCGGCGATTCAACCTGCAGCTGGTGGGAGCCTTTGCGGCGGCCGCGCTGTTCCTCGCGGTGGTGGGTGTCTATGCCGTCTCGGCATTCGCCGTGACGACACGAACGCGGGAAATCGGCGTTCGGGCCGCGCTGGGTGCTTCCCGTCGCGACGTGATGGGCCTCGTGCTGCGCAACTGTCTGTCACCGGTGCTGGGCGGTCTCGCGGCGGGAACGGGCGCCGCGGTAATCCTGTCGCCAGTGCTGTCGGGACTGCTCTTCGGCGTGACGCCGCACGATGCGGCGTCGCTCGCCATCAGCCTGGCGGCGCTCGCCGGTGGGGCACTGCTCGCCAACGTCGTGCCCGCGGTCCGCGCCGCCAGGATCGATCCGATCGTCGCTCTTCGCGTCGAGTGATCGTCAGCCGGACGCGCTGACCATCGCCGCCCGGCGCAGCTCGATCAGGCCTTCGAGCGTGCGCTCCGGTCCCGGCGCGCCTTCCGGCGGCGTCCACTCGAGCGGCGACCCGGCGGCGATCAGCTCGCGCGCGACGGCGATGTGATCGGCGCCGGGCTGCGCGTGCTCCTGTCCTTCCACGGCCCAGATCAGCGGCGTCGCCGAGAACATGCCGTCCAGGGCGTTGACGTCCGCGCCGAACTTCAGCAGGATGCGCACGGCTTCCGGGTGGCCCGCCATCGCCGCCCGGTGCAGCGCCGTGACGTTGTCCTTGTCCCCGACGTGCGGGTCGAATCCGCACGACAGCATCGTCTCCAGCACCACGACCTGTCCGGTCTCCGCCGGGCGATGCATCATCAGGTGATGCTCGGGGCGCAGCTCGGCTCGGAGGCCCGGCCGGGTGTCGAGGATCGCCGTCGCGGCCGCACGGTCGCCGCGCGCGCACGCCGCGACGAACTGTTCGACCGGGGACAGCTCGCCGTACGCGCCATACGCGACGAGCCTTGCCGCAATATCGCGGTTGCCGTTGAGCTCCGCCAGCGTGTGCGGCGTGCGCCCGTCAGACCGGCGGCGCATGGGGTCGGCGCCGTGCTCGACCAGCAGCTCGATCATCGGCACGTCCCACCGCCGTGCCGCGACGTGGAGCGGCGCTTCCCCTTCATGGCCCCACGCACGATTCGGATCCGCGCCGTGTTCCACCAGCCATCGTGGTCCGGCGGGATTGGTGGACCAGAACATCATGTAGACGAGCGGCGGCACGCCGCCCGGAATCCCGTTCACGTCCACGCCGAAACGGTGCAGCAGCTCGAGTGCCGCGAGATTGCCGCCGCCACCGGCGATGTGGACGGTCACGCCGTCGGTGGGATTGGCGCCGGCGTCGAGCAGCACCTCGGCGAGCGGCAGATGGCTGACGGCGCAAACGGCCGCCCACAACGCCGTGCGCGGCAGCTCCGGATGCCAGTTCCAGTGATACTCCGCATTCGGATTCGCGCCGAGCGAGCACAGCCGCCGCGCGATCGCGACCACTCCGTCCACGCGTCCAGGAGCGCCGGTGTGCATGCAGGTGTGGCACGCATAGAGCAGCGGCTCCCAGTTCTGCGGTCCACCAGGTCTGGTCGCGAGCTCCGGATGGTTGGCGAGTCGCGTCTCCACTGACGCCGCGTCTCCCAGCACCAACGCGGTGTAGAGCGATGCCGACGCGATGGCGGGATAGAGCGCGAGCAGGCGCTCGGCGCGGCCGCGGGCGCCGCCCGTCGCCGCGCGGATGAAGTCCTCGACGGCGGCGTCGAACGAGAGCGTGCGCGCTTCGACTTCCTCGCGCAGCGCGTTCCACGACGCAAAGCCCAGCTCGCGCGCGATCACCGACTGCGCGTCGTGCAGCGCGAGGCCGAGCGCGCTGAGCTCGGCGGCCGATTTGTCCGCAAACGCGGGCAGCACGGCGAAGCGTTGAAGGGCAGCGGGATCCTGCGCCTGTGCCGCGTGGAGCAGCGACTTGGCCTGCTTCTTCAGTTGTTCGAGATTCGGACGATCGGGAAGGGCGTTCGGCGTCATACAACCTCCATGCTCGAGCCTGTGGTTCGCAAACAGGCAGCACGGCGGTGTATGTGCCGTTGCTCGAGGAGATATGACAGTGGGCTTGGCCCTTCGCGCGAACCCGCGGGCGCCTTTTGTGCGCGCAGGAACAAGGTAGGTCGGGGTACCGGGCGCGTGTCAACTCGAGTTGAGCAGCGACGCCACACGCCAGCGACCAAGACAAGACAAATACTTGAGCTTGCGTCAGGTGCGGGGTGAACCAAAACGTCAGCAGGAGCGTTTTATGCTCAGCGTGATTCAAGACATCCGTCACGGTCTGCGGACGTTGGCCGGCCACCCTGGGTTGACCCTGGTTGCTGCGCTGTCTCTCGGCCTGGGGATTGGGGCGCAGACGTCCGTGTACTCGCTGATAGATGCGCTGTTTCTGCGGGCTCCGGCGGGAGTGGCAGATGGACCCCGTCTCGTCGCCATCAGCGCGCTGACTCGTGGAGTCCCCGACGAAGACACGATCCGTTATCGCGACTATCTCTACTACCGGGACCGGAACACGGTATTCACCGAGCTCGCCAGTCACTTCAATTCAGGCATCACACTCGCGGATACGGAGCATGCGGATGCATTGGACGCTTACGTCGTCTCGGCGAACTATTTCTCCGCGCTTGGCCTGAGACCTCATGTCGGCCGTTTCTTCCGGTCCGACGAGGACGTGGTGCCCGCCCGAAGCCCGGTTGTGGTTCTCAGCCACTCGTTCTGGCGCAGACGATTTGCCGCCGATCCCGGCTGCGTCGGTGCCGTACTGAAGCTCAATGGGACGTCGTTCACGATTGTCGGAGTCGGTCCATCGGGCTTTGAAGGAACGAAAGCGGGCTGGCCGGTCGATGTATTCGTGCCGAACATGATGGCCCACGTTGGTTCACCCGGCCTGGACATCCTGAGCCGCGACAGCGCCCGCCTGGATCTGATTGGACGTCTCGAGCCTGGCAGCACGATCGAACGGGCGCGGGCGGAGATGACCGGGCTTGCGCGTCAATTGGAGATCGATCGCGCGGAAAGCGGAGACGGTTCGGGACTCTTCCTGTCCTGGTTGAAGGGGATTCATCCCGAGGCTCGGCAAGCCGCCGCGCGGCTCGTCCGGTTGCTCGCCGCAGCTGCTGCGTGCCTGGTCGTGATCGCCTGTGCCAATCTGGCGGGCCTGCTCCTGGCGCGCAATACGACCCGGCACAAGGAGATCGCGATCCGCCTGGCACTGGGAGCGGGGCGCGGCCGCGTTGTTCAACAACTGCTGACGGAGACCATGCTGCTGGCGATCATCGGAGGCCTTCTCGGCCTGATCGTGGCGTGGTGGGGCAACATCGTATTGTCCAACAACTACAGCACGGAGATCGACGGTGTCCGGCACTGGTACGCGCTGACCATCGACCGGACTGCGTTCCTGCTGACGATGCTCGTGGCGATGGCTACCGGAGTTGGAGCCGGATTGGTACCGGCGACCGTGGCATCGCGCACCGCGCTGAGATCGGCGCTGACCAAGGACGCAAGCTCTCAGGGGTTCCGTCGTTCCCCCTTCGCGCGGTGTTCCTGGTCGCGCAGATCGCGCTCTCCGTCGTCCTGCTGATCGGCGCCGTCCTCTTGATGCAGAGCGTCAGGACGCTGCGCGATCCCGGCTTCGACGCGGAAGACGTCGCTTACTTCCGGATGAGGCCCCGCCTGAGTGGCTACGATCGGGCAAGAGCTGCAGATTACTTTCGCGAGGTGCAGCGACGGATCGAAGCGCTTGGCGCGGTGGAAGTCACTCGCATTCGTCCGTTTCCCGCCGACTCTTGCGCCAAGCACCGTCCCTGTGTCTCTCCGTGACCACGCTCAGGCAGGGCCAGCTGAGGCCTTCCGCGTCTCGCTGCATCTTGTCGCAGCGGGCTATTTCGAGACACTGCGAATACCAATCGTTCGCGGACGAGGGTTCGATGATCGCGATTCTGAGGCCGGGCGGCAATCCGTTGTCGTCAACGAGGTGCTCGCCGGCCGTCTGTGGCCACATGCGGATCCGATCGGCCAGACGTTGTTCGTCCAGGAGAAGGCGCACGAAGTCGTCGGGGTGGCGCGCTACCGGGGCCTCCGGCCCGCCGGCTTCGCCGACCAGCCGTTTCTGTTTCGCGCGGACTGGGCATCAGCCGCAGAATCAGGGCGTTTGCTGGTCAGGGTGAAAGATGACCTCCGCATGATGGTGCCGCTGCTCCGAAGCGAGATCACCACCGTGGACCCGTCAGTGACTATCAGCGAAGAGCTCCCGCTGCGTCGTCTGCTGGAGAACATGTACGCGGAGGTGCCGCTGGCCATGCTGGTCCTCACCTACGCGGGTGGATTGGCCCTGCTGCTCACCGCTATTGGGCTCTACGGAGTGCTGGCGTTGGCGGTTGGTCAACGAACTCGCGAGATTGGAATCCGAATGGCAATCGGTGCCCGCGTGCCCTCGATTCTCGGTCTCATCCTGCGCGAAGGGATGAGCCTCGCCCTGTTCGGCCTGGCCATCGGTCTGGTGTCGGCCGCGTTTCTGACCCGTCTTCTCGCGCGTTTTCTGTTTGGAACGACTTCAAGCGATCCGACCACGTACATTGCGGCAGCCGTCCTGTTTGGAGCCGTCGCTCTCGTTGCCTGTTTCCTGCCTGCCTGGCGAGCCGCCCGAATCGATCCGCTCGTCGCCCTGCGGGGCGAGTAGGTATGGTGGGGCTCTAGCAAGGCCTCGCCGTAGCGCGCGTCGATCCGTGCGCGCGAAGGCGGGGAGTTGGGATTTGAGGGTTTAGCGTCTGGCTCGTGTGCAGTGACGGCTCTGCGGCTACAATGGCCGCCATCCGCACAGTGAGGCCTGACGTCCCGCCTTTCGCCGGCCCGTTGGACAGCCCGCAACAGCTGTCGCACTACCGGCTCGTCGAACGCATTGGCGCCGGCGGCATGGGCGTCGTCTATCGCGCGGTCGATACCCGCCTCGATCGGCCGGTTGCGCTGAAGGTGATCGGGCACGTGTCCGATCCGGACCGGCGTCAGCGATTCCTCAAGGAAGCGCGCGCCGCGGCCGCGTTCAATCATCCCAATATCGTCACGATCTACGAGGTCGATGCGCACGACGGCATCGACTTCATCGTGATGGAGCTCCTGTCCGGCGAATCGCTCGACCGCCGCATCCGTCCGGGCGGCCTGCCGCTGGTCGACGCGCTCGGGTATGCCGAGCAGATCGCGTGCGCGCTGGAAGCCGCTCATGCCGCCGGCATCGTGCACCGCGACATCAAACCGGCCAACGTGATGGTGACGGAGTCCGGACAGGTGAAGGTCCTCGACTTCGGCGTGGCGAAGGTGCTGGCCGCCGACGTGCCGGATGCGACGACCTTTGCCGCCCCGGATGCGACGGGCCCCGGCGCGGTGCTCGGGTCGGTTGGATACATGTCGCCAGAGCAGGCGCAGGGCCGGTTCGTGAGTGCGAAGTCGGACGTGTACTCGTTCGGCGTCGTCCTCTACGAGCTGCTGACCGGACAACGGCGTGCCGCCGCGCCGTTTGCGCTTCCGGCGCCCTCGAGTGGCACGGGCGCGGAGGCGCCGAACGCTGCGCGCAGGAGCTTTCCCGCCGCACTGATTGCCCTCACAGACGAGTGCTTCTCGCTGGATCCGAGCGGGCGTCCCGAGATGCGTGACGTGCACCGTCGCCTCGGCGCGATTCGGCGAGCCCTCACGGGCCGCGGTCGAGACCTCCTGAGGCGACCGGCTGTCAGCATCGCCCTGCTCGTCTGCGTAACCGCGATCGCGGCCGGCGCCTTCTATTGGTGGTTCTCGGGTCGCGACGTGCGCGCCGCCCGGGCCCGCATGCCCGAGATTCTTTCGCTCGCCGAGAAGCACGATCTGGATGGCTTCTACCGCGCCGCCCGGACTGTGGTTCCTCTCTTGAAGGACGACCTGCACCTGCGCAACCTCTGGATCAACCAGACGATGAACGCGAGCTTCGACAGCCGTCCTTCTGAGGCTGAGGTGTGGGTGAAGGGGTACGAGGCGATCGATCGTGAATGGATACCGCTCGGCCGTACCCCGATCAAGGAAGCGCGTGTCCCATTCGGTCCCGGGCGCGTGAGGATCGCGAAGGCTGGTTACGACCCCATCGAAGCGCCGTTGAATCCGTTCGGCGCGACCTACGCGCTCGATCAAGTCGGCTCGACGCCGGAAGGCATGGTCCGCGTCGCCAGGAGCGCCGTCGGATTGCCAGGATTGCTGCCCGATCTCCGCGATTTCTGGATCGACAAGTTCGAGGTCACCAACAGGCAGTTCAAGACGTTCGTCGATGCCGGCGGGTATCGGCGTGAGGATTTGTGGAAGCAGCCGTTCGTCGAGGACGGCCGCACGCTGCCGTGGGCCGAGGCGATGACCAGGTTCCGCGACAAGACGGGCCGCCCCGGACCGTCCACGTGGGAGCTCGGTAATTACCCGCAGGGAGAGGCGGACGTGCCAGTGGCCGGCGTGAGCTGGTATGAAGCGGCCGCCTACGCTGAATTCGCCGGCAAGTCGCTGCCGACCATGATCCAGTGGCGCGCGGCGGCCGGGTTGGACGGCTTCGCGCGGAACTTCGGGCAAATCCTGAGGCTGAGCAACTTCGGTGAGAAGGGGCCCTCCGCCGTCGGCCGTCACAATGGGCTGGGCGCCTCCGGCGCCTACGACATGGCCGGCAACGTCAAGGAGTGGTGCTGGAACGAGTCAGGCACCGGCCGGATGATCCTCGGCGGCGCCTGGAGCGAGCCAGCCTACATGTTCGATTCGGTCGACTCGCAGCCGCCGTTCCAGCGGCTGCCGCAGTACGGATTCAGGCTCGTCAAGAACATCGAACCGCAGCCCGCCCGCTTCTATGACCCGTTCGTCCGGCGCGTGCGGGACTACGCGAAGGAAACGCCTGTCGGCGATGACGCCTTTGCCGTGATTCGCAGGCTGTATGCCTACGACCCGCTGCCGCTCGATGCCAAGGTCGAGGGGGTCGAGGAGACGCCCGACTGGCGCAAGGAGACGATGACGATCAGCGCGCCGTACGGTGATGAACGCATCATCGTCTATTTGTACCTTCCGCGGTCGCCGCCGCCGTACCAGCCCGTGATCTTCGCCGCGGGAGGCGACGCGCAGCTGCTGCCGTCGAGCAGCAACCTGAGACTGACCGAGACGGACTTCGTGGTACGCAGCGGGCGGGCGCTGGTGTATCCGGTCTACAAAGGCACGTACGAGCGAATCGTCAAGACCGTCGGACCGAATACCGGGCGCGAGATCGCGATTCAGCGCGGCAAGGACCTGCAGCGCGTCGTCGATTTCATCGAGTCGAGACCCGACCTCGATCGTCAGCGCATCGGCTATTACGGGCTCAGCCTGGGCGCCTATCACGGCCTCATCGGCACGGCGATCGAGCCGCGGATCAAGGCGAGCGTGCTGGCGGGCGGTGGTCTCGTCATGTGGTCCCCGCCCCCGGAAATCGATCCCTTCAACTTCGCGCCTCGCATCCGCGTGCCGACGCTGATGATCAACGGGCGCACCGACTTCCATTACCCGATGGAGACGGCCCAGCTGCCGCTGTTCCGATTGCTCGGCGTGCCGCCCGAGCACAAGCGCCACGCGCCGCTGCAGGGCGGACACATCCCCGACAATCTGAACGACGTGCTGCGCGAGGCGCTCGACTGGTTCGACCGCTATCTTGGGCCGGTGCGCTGATCAGGTAGACGCGTTAGAAGTGGGGAGTTGCTCCAGAGCGCCCTACGCTGACAATCCGATCGTCGCGGCGAACGCCGGCCAGCGCGGCGAGGCCCGCAGCATCGGGCCGTACGGACCGCCGACGAGGATCATCATCAGGAACGGGTGGTGCTGCCCGGCAAGCGAGGCCAGATAATCGAACGCGCGATCCATCTCGCCGCTCGCGAGGTGATAGAGCGCGAAATCCAGGGCGTGCCCGTACTCGTTCGGATCGCCTACTGTTCGGAGCAGCGCCGCGGACTGGTCGTCGTCTCCGTTGCGGCGCAAGAGACCTGCGAGCAAGCCCTTCGGTCCCGTATTCCACGGGGCGCGCGATATGGCGCGTTCTGCAAACGCGATCGCCGTCTGGAGCGGGGTGTTCGGCACGTCGAGCGCGAGCAGCGTGTACTGTGCCGCGAACTCCGGATCGAGCTCCGCGAGCCGTTGTGCCTCGCGCGCCGCGGCCGCCAGCCGTCCAGCTGAGCGCAAGCACGCGACAAGCCCGACCCGCATGATCAGGTTGAGCGGATCCTCCTGCAGCGCGCGCTCGTGCTCCGAAACCCCCTCGTCGGCGCGGCCGACGAACCGCAGATAGAAGTAGCCGCGCACGTGTCGAAAGCGCGGCGTGATTACGCCTGTCGCGGCGCCCTGCTCGAAATGACGTTCGGCGGCCTGCCAATCGTAATCGTAGGTGCTGGCGCAGATGCCGAGCCAGGCGTGAGCTTCGGCGAGCGACGGGTCGAGGGCCAGCGCGCGCTGTGCCGCGGGCCGTACCAGGTCGGCGGCCGCGCGCGCGTCGGCGCCGGTGCCGCTGGCGCGAATGTGGAACAACTCGGCGAGGCCGAGATGCGGAAGGGCAAAGCCGGGATCGAGCGCAATCGCCTGTTCGTCGTACTTGCGCCCCTGTTCGAAGAAGTCCGGGTCGAACCTCCAGATGCGATGCCGGGCCATCAGATACGCTTCGTAGGCCTCGACGCCCGGCGTCTGCGCCCGGGGCGACGGCGCGCGGCCACCGAGCCTGCCTCGCAGCTCGTGAACGATCGCCGAGGCGATGTCGTCCTGCACGGCGAACACATCGGCGAGCTCACGGTCGTAGCGATCCGACCACAGCTGACAGCCGTCACCGGCGCTGATCAGCTGCGCCGTGACCCGGACCCGGTTCGCCGCCCTGCGCACGCTGCCCTCGAGAATCGTGTTCACTCCGAGGGCGTCGGCAATCCGGCCGATCGGCACGTTCTGCCCTTTGAAGGCAAACGCAGACGTCCGCGCGATGATTTTCAGTCCGGGCACCCGCGCCAGCGCGTTGATGATCTCCTCCGTCAGGCCGTCGCTGAAATACTCCTGCTCGCGATCCGAGCTCAGGTTCGCAAATGGCAGCACCGCGATCGACGGGACGTCGGGGCGGGCCGACGAGGCTTCCTCGAGCGCCAGCCGCAGTTCGGCCGCGCTCTGATACCGGCGCGCCGGCGATTTCTCCAGGCAGCGCCTGACGATGCGGGTGAGCGGTTCGGGCGCCTGCAGCGCCGGGGGGTCGTCACGCAGAACCGCGGCCAGCGTCTCGGACGTTGAGTGAGCGTCGAAGGCGCGGCGTCCCGAGAGCATCTCGTAGAGGACGGCGCCAAAGCTGAAGATGTCCGACCGCGTATCGGCCGGCTTGCCTTGCACCTGCTCGGGCGCCATGTAGTACGGCGTGCCCGTGATCGTGCCCCCGACCGTCATGGTGGCATCGGGTGCGGACGCGTCGTGAACGGATGCGATGCCGAAGTCGAGCAGCTTGGCGCGCCCGCCGCTGACCAGGACGTTCGCCGGCTTCAAATCGCGATGGGTGATCCCTTTGCCGTGAGCCGCTTCGAGCGCGCTGACGATCTGGAGCCCGAGGCGTGTGGCCTCGGGGGGATCGAGCGGTCCGCTCAGCGTCGTGCCCTCGAGGTACTCCATGACCAGGTAGTCGGGTCCGATGTCGTGCAGCGTGCAGATGTGCGGGTGATTCAATGCGGCGATCGCCCGGGCTTCGCGGGCAACCGCCTCACTCCGCACCTGCACGCGCTTGATCGCGACGAACCGGTTGAGCCGTTCGTCCCTGGCCTTCCAGACCTCGCCCATGGCGCCGGCGCCGATCCCGCTCAGGAGGGTGTACGGCCCGATCCGGGCGCCGGGCTGCCAGGTGCACATGAGGCTGAGATTCTAGCGAGAAGGCCTTCCCACGACCCGGTTACGCCTGAATGTACTTCTCGAAGACCGCGCTGTAGTCGCGGCCGCCGAAGCGATCGAGCACGACGGTGTTCAGATTCTCGAGCAGCGCGTTGTACTGCTTGACGATCGAATCCTCGGTGACCGCCGTGTTGACCTTGTACATCGCCGAAATCGCGTCGAGCGTCCGCACGGCGTTCGCGCGCGCCTGCTCGTTGCGCTCCTGCAGCCGCGAGATCATCGACAGGGCCTTGTAGATGTCCTTGAGCGACTCGAGAAAGCTCTTGCGCACGTCGATGCTGAAATGGAGGTCATCGACGTAGAACTTCAGCTCGACGTCCATGTCGATGGTTCCGGCAGTCTCGATGGTCACGCGCGTGATGCGATGCGCGCCGTACTCGTAGCGCTTGATCGTGCGCTTCGACGAGACCGCCGAGTCGCCGTCGACGTGCGTAAGCCCGAAATTGGTGAAGCAGTACTCGTCCTTCTTCGATTTGATCAGAAAGAAAATCTTCTCGCCGTCTTCCCTGAACAGGTAGTCGTCGGCGTCGACCTTGTGGTAGTCGTCGGGCGCGATGATGACGCCGACGTCACTGATTCCGAGGGCCTCGGCAGCAAGCTTCTTGAACACGTGTGTCCTCCTGTCGTCAGACCGTGAATTCTATCGCGAAGGGGATTTCACCCGCACGTCGCGGAACCGTTCCGCTGCTGGCAATCAGGACACACCGACTCGAGGCACGTCGATTGCTTTGTGTGGTCTCATTAGGCAGGCCTGCCGGAGATCGATGCGAGACGGCAGGATAATGAGAGGTTCCATGACCTCCTTCCGCACAAGATGCGGCTCGAGGGACCCACGTGGTTGTTGCACGATCATCGCGATCGTGGTCGCGGTGATGTGCGCCCTCGCTCGTGTCGACGCGGCGAGCGCTCGTCCACCTGAAGTCGGTGGACGTGCGCAGCAGGCCGTCGCCGGTCCGGGCCGTGTCGCGGCCACTATCACGGTCCTCGAGGGCACGGTGCACCTTGCCGGTGTAGACGTCGAGCTGCGGTCGGCAGCCGACAGCTTCGTCGTCGCCAAAACCACGACCGACGGGGCCGGGCAAGTGACGTTCCCGGACATTCCCGCCGGTCGCTACATCATCAGAGCGTCGCGTCCGGGATTCACGTCGACCGATTCGGCGCCGTTTGATGTGCGCTCCGGTGAGCTCGCCCAGGTGCTGGTGGATATGCACCTGACCTTTGTCGTGCCTGCCGTGGAAGTCAGAGCGCCGACATCGCCGACACAGAGCGTGCAGCCGGTGTCGACGAGCGACATGCTCGCGGGATCCGTCCTCGACATCGCCCCTCTCGAGGGGGACGATTTCCAGAGTCTGCTGCCGCTCCTGCCAGGCGTCGTGCGTGGTCCGGACGGCCGGTTGCGGCCAAAGGGCGGACAATCGACGCAGGGGGCGCTCCAAATCAGCAGCGCGAGCCTGGTCGATCCGTCGTCAGGTGAGTTCGACCTTCAACTGCCAGGACAGAGCGTGGAGTCAGTCGAGCTGCTCGCCAACCCGTTCGCCGCGGAGTACGGGCGGTTTTCGACGAGTCTCGTGCAGATTCGCACCAGGCGCGGCACGAACGACTGGACGTTCAAACCAGGCAACCTCGTGCCACGGTTCCGCAAGGGATTCAGCGGCGTGCGGGGATTCGAACCGCGCTTCTCGATCGGCGGACCGCTCAAGAAAGATCGCGTGTTTCTCGCGCAGGACGTCCAGTTCCGTTACGTCGCCGATCCGGTCAAGAGCCTCCCCGACGAGCCCGACATCACGCTGACGAGTTTCGATTCGGTGAGCCGGATCGACGGTGTGCTGTCGCCTCGTCATACGCTCGGCGGGCTCGCGGTCGTGTTTCCGCGCGAGATCGAGCACCTCACGATGAATACCTTCCGTCCGCCGGAGGTCACACCCGATTTCAACCAGAGCGGCCTGTCGGTGGGCGTCCAGGATCGTTTCGCGCTGTCGTCGAACATGGTGCTCGAAAGCACGTTGGCCACGCGGTTCTTCGAGATTAATACCGGCACGGAGGGCCTGGAGCCGATGGTGTACGCGCCACAAACGCAGGCAGGCAGCTTCTTCAACGATCAGGAGCGCGAAGTCCGAAGCGTTCAGTGGGTCGAAACGCTCTCCTTCTCGACCGACAAGTGGCACGGACAGCATTTGTTCAAGGTCGGACTCGACCTGCAGGACTCGGGCTACGTCGGCACCAGCGAGAGCCGTCCGGTCGAGATCCGTCGGCTCGACGGCACGCTGGCCGAGCGCACGGTCTTCGGCGGCACGACGGCGCAGGACGTGACCTCCCTGGAGATTGCCCTCTTCGCTCAGGATCGCTGGCGGATCGGCTCGCGCCTGACGGCGGAGTTGGGCCTTCGCATGGATCGGGAAGACGTCATCGAGCGCGTCAACTGGTCGCCGCGCGGCGGGGTGTCGATCGCCGTACTGCCGGAAGGACGCGCGATCCTCCGCGGCGGCATTGGGAAGTTCAGGCAGCGGACGCCGCTCAACGTCGGAGCCTTCGCTCACTTCGAGCCGCGTGTGGTCACGCGGTTCGGCGCCAACGACCAGCCGCTGGGTCCCGCGATCACCTTCACGAACGTTGCGGCGCCCGATCTTCGCACGCCCGAATCAGTCGCCGGCAACGTCGAATGGAACCAGCGATTCGGGCGCCGGGTGCTGATCAAGGGCAATTACCTGAAGCGGGTCGGGTCTCATCAGTACATTCTCGAACCGGCGCCGTCACGAGGCGAGATCCTGCTGTCGAGCACCGGCGCCTCACGCTATTGGGAGCTCGAGCTCACGGGACGCTATCTCGGTGGGGAACGCCGGGACATCACGGTTTCATACGTCCGGTCTCACGGGGTTGCGGATCTGAACAACTACGATCAGTTCTACGGCAACCTCCGCAATCCCATTCTTCGGCCGAATGAACAAAACCTCATCCCCACCGACGTGCCAAACCGGCTGATTGTCCGCGGCATGATTGGTCTGCCTGGCAAATGGGATCTCGCTCCGGTGATCGAGATCCGCACCGGATTTCCATGGTCGGCGGTTGACGAGTTTCAGGACTTCGTCGGTTCCCGCAACCGCAGCGGACGCCTCTCAGCCGTGAGAACGCTGGACTTCTCCGCCTCTCGTCCGTGGCGGTTCGGCAAATACCGCTTCCGCGCCGGGATCAAGGTGCACAACGTGTTCGGCGCGAACGCCGAACGCGACGTGCAGAACAACATCACCTCGCCCGAATACGGTCAGTTCTTCAACCCGCTCGAGCGCTCGATTGGATTCATCCTGGGATCAGCCAGATGACGGCAGCGCAGCCAGACACGTCACCAACACGGCTTGAAAACCGGTAGCGCGACGGCGAATACTTCGCCGATGCCAGACAAGCGGGCCGCCGCGCGCCAGTCTCCGGACGTGTTCGCCGCCGTGAGAGACGCCGGCCTCGAACTGGCCGGGGTCGAAGCCACCACGAAGTACGACGGATCACCGGTACTGAAAGTCGGCGGCGCCTTCATGGCCGGCCTCGCCATGCACCCTTCGGCCGAACCGGGTACGCTCGTCGTCCGCGTCGATCTCGACGCACGGCAATACCTCCTCGAGGACGCGCCCGACACGTATTACCTGACCGATTACTATCGAAGCCATCCGGTCGTGCTGGCGCGGCTGTCGCGACTGGATCGGGCCGCCCTGCGCGACCTGCTCTCGGTGTCGTGGCGGCTGACTCGGCTGAAGGGACAAAAAGGTTAAGCGCGAAATGTTGAACGGGCTCACAACCAATGCACCCGCCCTCGCCGTCTAAGCATGGACCTGCCGGCATCGGCGTAGCGGAGCGTTGAGATGAGCCTGTTGACCCGGATCAGATTATCGACCTCATTGTCTGGCGCGAAAGAGGGTGAGCGCGCGGGTGGCCGCGCGCCTCTGGAGCAGATCGCTCAGGATGTCCGCTACGGCCTGCGTCAGATCCGCCGCAATCCGGCGTTCTCGGCGATCGCCATCGGCACGCTGGCGCTCGGCATCGGCGTCAACACCGCGATGTTCAGCGCCGTCGATGCCGTCCTGATCCGGCCGCTGCCCTATGCGGACGCCGGCCGTCTGGTCATGATCTGGGACGACAACTCGAGCCTGACCGGTACCCAGAAGTTCTATACGACGCCCGCCGAGTGGGAGGCGTGGCGCCGCCTCAACACGGTGTTCACGGACATCGCCGCGACCGACCCGGGGCAGGTGACGCTCTCGGGCGACGGCGAGGCCGAGGAACTGGCGGGCCGCAGGGTCACCGGGAACCTGTGGACCGTTCTCGGCGCGCAGCCGATCCTCGGACGCGTCTTCACTGAAGACGAAGACACGCGCGGCGTGCGCGTGGCGGTCATCAGCTACGGCCTGTGGCAGCGGCGCTTCGGCGCCTCGTCCGACGTGCTCGGGCGCAAGATTACGCTGAACGACACGCCGTATGAAGTGATTGGCGTGATGCCGCGCGAGTTCTACTTCATGCCCTCGCGCGACATCGACATCTGGACGCCCACGTCGTTTTCCGCGCAGCACCTGTTGAGGTTCTCGTGGCACGACGTGCACTGCGTCGCGCGGCTCAAGCCTGGGGTCACACTGCAGCAGGCCACGGAATCGATGGCGGCCTTGGGCCTGCGCGTGACCGCGCATCTCGACACGCCACGGGCCGCCGTGGTGGCGCCCTTGCGTGAGGAACTGGCGGGGAAGACGCAAACGTCGCTGATCGTACTGTTGAGCGCGTCGGCGGCGGTGCTGTTGATCGCCTGCGTCAATCTGGCGAATCTGCTGCTGTCACGCGGGGTGGTGCGACGCCGCGAAGTCGCGCTGCGGGTGGCGCTCGGCGCAGGACGGGGCCGATTGATCACGCAGTTTCTCGTCGAGAGCCTGATGCTCTCGGGATTCGGCGCCGTCGCGGGCCTCTGGGTCGCCGTTCCGGTCATGCGGTTCCTGGAAACGCTGTTGCCCGAGACCATGGCCGTCATGCGGCTGACGCTCGACTGGCGCGTGCTGGCGTTCTCCGCGGCGGTCGCGATTGCCGCAGGACTGACGTTCGGACTGGTGCCCGCGCTCGGCGGATCGCGGCTCGCGCTACAGGCAGCATTGCGCGAGGGCGGCCGCGGCACGGCCGGGACGCGCAGCCACTGGTTCCAGCATTCGCTCATCATCGTCGAGACCGCGCTTGCAGTCGTGCTGCTGACGACCGGCGGTTTGCTGCTGCAGACATTCCAGCATCTGCGGCAGGTCGATCTTGGAATCCGCAGCGACAACCTGCTGACCTTCGTGACACCGCTGTTCCGTTATGGCACGTTCGATCAGCGCGTCGCGTTCGTCAACGCGCAGCTGGAGAAGATTCGCGCGATTCCCGGCGTCGTCAACGCGGGTGCGATTTCCAGGATTCCGCTGACCGTCACCGACCAGTCGACCTTCTATATTCTTGCCGGTCAGTCCACGACCGAAGCCCGCGAACAGATCGCGCTGACGCGGGTCGTGACGCGAGACTACTTCCCCACGGTCGGCGCGCGCCTGCGCGAGGGCCGGTTCTTCGACCTCTCCGACCGGAAGTCGGATTCGCCGGTCGCGGTCGTCAACGAGTCTTTCGCCAGGCGCAGCTTCTCGGGCCGTTCGCCGCTCGGTGCGCGACTGCAGTTCGGGCGATGGGGCAGCAAGGGCTACTGGTACACGATCGTCGGCGTCGTCCAGGATATTCGCGAGCGCGGCGTCGCCGAAGAACTGCATCCCGCGATTTATCGCCTGCACGAACAGGCGGACCAGACCGGGGATCAGCCGAGCGGCGTCGTGGTTCGGACGTCGGTCGCGCCGGCGTCGATCGTGCCGGCGGTTCGCCAGGCGATCTCGTCCGTCGACAAGAACGAACCGGTTGCGCGAGTGCAGACGGTGGAAGACATCGTCGCTCGCCAGTTGTCGACGCCGACGCAGAGCACCGCGCTGCTGAGCGTATTCGCTGTGCTCGCGCTGCTGCTCGCGTCGCTCGGCCTGTACGGCGTCCTCTCGTACGCCGTCACACAGCGGACCAATGAAATCGGCGTGCGCATGGCGCTGGGCGCGACCGCCCGCGACATCCTGCTCTCGTTCAGCAGACGCGGCCTGACGCTGACGCTCACCGGCCTCGTCATTGGTCTCGCATCAGCCGTTCTGGCGGCGCGCTTGATGACGACGCTGTTCTATGGCTTCCGGCCGGACTACGTCCCGGCTGTCGCCGTCGCCTCGCTGGTTCTCCTGACGGTGGCGGCGTTCGCGTGTTGGGTCCCGGCACGCCGCGCGTCGCGCATCGATCCCATCGCCGCGCTGCAGCATGAATGATCGCGCGGGGCTCCTCTCAACTCCCAACTGCCAACCGTCCAACTCCCAGAGCACTCTCGGTCGATCGGCTCGTGGCGTCCGTCTTCGGAGTCGGAAGTGACGCGTCGCGAGTCGACACTTTTCTTGCGACTCTGAAGCGCGGAAGCCTCGATTCCTCCGCGTTAATCCGGCAGCCGCGGGATGCGGAACAGATTCCGCTGCAAGTTCCCTTTAACGTAGGCATAGGTGTCGGGATCGAGACCAGCAGCTCGTCGACCGCCGAATCCCGATTCGATCGTCAGCGGCCGAGCGGCTGACCGATCATCAAGTCAATTGGCCTCGCATCTGACTCTGCGCAGTGCGCCCAAACAATCGCGCAATCGGGACACGGCACGATCCCAAACAATCGCGCATCGGAAACATGACATCGGGGTCTCGCTGCCGGCTGCAGCATCACGCGCGTGCGCGTGCGGGCCGATTCACGTGCGGCCTCGAGAATCTCCGTGGCGATGAGATTGTTCTCGAGCGACGACAGCCCGTTGGGTTTCCGCGTCCCGCGGACCACGGCCATGAGGTGCGAAATCGAATCTTTCTCGTCCGAGGCCAGCGGCTCGGGGGTCACCGCGTGCTCCGGTTGTTTGGGCAGCGCGACGCGCAGGCCGTTGCCGCCGGTGGCGATCGCCAGGCCGTGCTCGCCGTAGACCTCGAAGTCCTTGCGGTTGAACGGCCAGTTCCACGACGCCTGGATGATGCCCTGCGCGGCCGGATACTCCACCAGAATCGTCGCCTCGTCGTCGACGCGCGGATAGACGGCGGGTTGAAACTGCTGCGTGATGGCCGTGACGGCCACCGGCCGTTGATTGTCCATCATCCACGTCATCAGGTTGGCGCCGTAGCAGCCGAAGTCGAACAACGCGCCGCCCCCGTTCCTGACCGGATCGGACAGCCAGTCGAGGAATTCCGGCTGGACGTTGATGGCTTTCGGACCGCTGTGGCCATCCATCGCCACCATCTTTCGAATGTCGCCGGCGGCGCGCCGCTCCTTGATCAGCGTCCACATCGCGCCGTGGCTCGGGTACCACGTGGTCTCGTAGTTGACGAGCACCTGGATGTTGCCCTTCTCCGCGGCACGACGGATCCGCTGTGCGTCTGCGTTGCTCACCGCGAGCGGCTTCTCCATCATCACGTGCACGCGTCGGGAGGCGGCCGCTTCGACGATCGCCGGATGATCGAACGTGTTCGTGAACGACGCCACCGCTTCGGGCTTCGCCCGGTCGAGCATCGACGCGAGATCGGTGAACAGCACGCTGTCGCCGAGCTTGTGCCGCTCGGCATACTTCTTCAGGAGCGCCGCATCGGGCTCGAACACGCCGACGATCTCGACGTCGCTCCGCCCTTGCGCGGCACGCAGAAACCCGCTGACGTGCCCGTGCACCAGCCCGGCAATGGCGAGGCGCAGCGGCGCCTGGGCTCGGGGCTCACTGCCCACGACGGACATCGCACTGATCACCAGGACGCAGACGGTCGCTTTCATCGCAATCCTCCTGCACGGAGGGTAATGATAAGCCGTCTATACTGACAGCGATGCTGAAAGACCCAGCATCGATAACTCCCAACCGTTCGGTTTCACAGACTTGCTCCATACGCGTGGCTTCCAACTTCAGGCGGAAGGGCGTGGCTTCACTCGACAACGAGCGGCAGTCGCTTCCTTCCGCCTGAAGGCTGGAAGCCACGAAGTCTCGCGAGATTGGAAGTTGACACATTCATTCAGTCACTCCAGCCACTCCGCGATCCGCTCGGCGATGAACGGAAAGAACGGATTCGACGAGAGCCGCATCAGCGTATCGGCGCCGACGGTGAGCACGGCACGTTCGCCGCGGGGACTCAATCGTCCGATTGGCAGCAGACCGGCGAGCTCGCCCGAGGGGTCGATGCCGTAGAGCGGGTCGTTCGGCGGAAACGGCAGCGCCACGTGCGTCAGCGAGAAGATCTCGGGCGGCCAGGCCAGTCCGAGCGGACGCCGCGCGACGCTGACCGGACCGGGCTCGGCGCTGCGCGCCTCCACGTCGCGCGTCTCCGCCGAGCTGTTCGTCACGACGACGCGGCGATATCGGCGCGGGGCGCGTTCCAGCAGGCTCTGGACCATCGATCGATCCTCCGGCTGCATGAAGACCGCGATGCCCGAGACGTGATTGACGTCGAACAGCACCAGTTCGCTGCCATTCGCCGGCAGCTGATCGTAGAGCGTGTTCACCACCGCCGGGGTGCTCACCGTCGCGTCCACGACCGACTGAAACGTGAGAATTGGCGGCATTTTGTCGAGCCGGCCGTTTGCCGCGATCCGGGCGAGATCGTTCCGGACGGCTCGCGTCAAGGACGCCGTCTGAAACCCGGCGTTGGCGGGGAAGGAGTTGTACTTGAACGGGTTGTATTCCGGGAAAACGTCCAGCCAGTTCGCCTTCTCGAAGTACGGCACCACGCCAAGGCGGCTGATCCACCAGGCCAGTCCGGCGGTGGGAGTCACGCCGATCATCGGCGACAGCAGAATGAGCTTCGATGGCAGCGGGCCGCGCTGTCCCTCGATGGCCTCGAGCGTGTACTTCAGCGCCAGCGCGCCGCCGTTGGAATAGCCCACGAGAATGAGCGGCGCGCCTTCGGGAATCCTGCTCCGCACGTGCCGGACACCCATCCGTACGGCAGCGAGCCAATCGGCCCAGGTCGCCGTGACCAGGCCCGAGGGAATCGTGCCGTGTCCGGGCATGCGCAGCGACAGCGAGTAGATGCCGTTGTCGCGCAGTACCTCGGCCACCGCCCGCATGCTGTACGGCGAGTCGGTCAGGCCGTGAATGAGCAGCGCGCCGCCGCGAATGGCCGCCGGTGAGGTCTCGAACGATCGATTCCAGTCGCGGCCGGCACTCGACGGATGCGACAGGCTGCCGGCGTGATAGCGGTTGACCGGCGTCCGATCCGCGGCATCGATCGTCGACTCCAGGGCGCGGACCCGTGCAAACAGCTGCTCTTCGCGGGCCTGATACTGAGGAAACGTGAACTGATCGTCCAGTGTCGAGGCGGTCACCTCGTCGAGGCCGACCCGGTGCCACGCCTTGAGATCGGGCAGCCGCCGGCGCGCGTCGCACCCGCCGCCGACAATCAGCGTGAGCAGGACCAGAACCACCGCGTAGAGCGCCCGCCGCAGCCAGCGCCAGAACGTCGTCACGGACAGAGTCTATCGTGGACCCTTCCGCCTGACCGCCTCCGCCAAGGCTACGGCGCGTCTCGCCGACCAGCCTCCGCTAAAGCTACGGCGGTCCGCCGAAGCCTTGGCGAAGGCGGAAGCGCTTCGCGCGCAGGCGAAAGGCGGAAGCCACGCAGTCCCTGGGCTCACTCGTGGAAGGGGAGGCGAGCGTGAGTTGGGAATCACGAATCGCGGATCACCTCGGATCTGCAGCGGTCGTGCACGCCGGCCTCGCGTAGCGCGGGCCCGACCGCTCGCGACACCGCTGATCTGAGCGCTCGCCCGATGACAGGAATCCGCGGTATCCGCGAAAATCCGCGATTCGTTAGTCAGCCGACAACCATCTGCGCGTGAGAGCGCGAACGACAGTCTCCACCCGTTCACTCGTGCCGCAGCGCGACGACGGGATCGACTCGTGAGGCGCGACGCGCGGGCAGGTAGCCGGCGAGCATCGCGACCAGGACGAGCACGACGACGGCGCCGGTGGCGGTCGCCGGATCGTGCGGGGAGACGTCGAACAGCTGCGCCCTGACCGTTCCCGACAGCCAGTAGCCGAGCGGTGCGCCAGCCGCGATGCCGATTGCCACGACGGTCAGGCAGTCCCGGAGGACCATCCACAACACGCCCGCGCGCGCGGCGCCGAGCGACATGCGAATGCCGATCTCGCGCGTGCGCTGCTGCACGCTGTGCGCGATCACGCCGTAGAGGCCGATCGACGTCAGCAGGAGCGCAAGGCCGGCGAACACACCGCAGAGGGTCGCAATCAGACGTTCCCGCTCGAGGTTCGCGTCGACGAGATGCGTGAAGGGCCTGACCTTCGCGGGCAGAGTAGAGTCGAGCGCGCGGATCTGCGCTCGAACGGCGGCGATGACTTCGTCGCGATCGGACCTCGCGCGGACGTGCAGCGTGCGCTCGGCGCCGAGGAACCGCGCCTGCTCCATCGGCAGGTACACAGTGTTCGGGATCGCATCGCGGAGTCCGCGGTACTTCGTGTCCGCGATGACGCCGACGATCTCCGTGCCGGGACGGCCATCGACGTCGATGCGTCGGCCGAGCGGACTGCGCCCGGCGAAATATTTGCGGGCGATAGTGTCGTTGATGATCGCCACGCTGGGCGAACCGGCAAGGTCAACGGCGGAGAAGTCGCGACCCGCGAGCAGCCGTATGCCCATCGTGTCGAAGAACCGCGGGCCGACCATCCTGAGGCTGACCTCCGCGCTGCCGGGCGATCCCTCGATCGAAAAGCCATCGATGTATGTGCCGCCGAGCAGCGGCGCGTCCGCGATCGCGGCGGCCTCGACGCCGGGAAGGGCGGCGGCGCGCGTGACCAACTCCGCATAGAACGCGCGGATCCGATCCGTGGTGTACCCGTTGAGTCCGGGATTGACGGTGGCGATGACGACCCGGTCTCCCTGAAACCCGGCGTCCATCGTGCGCAGGTTCGTCAGCGTGCGAATGAACAGGCCGGCGCCCACGAGCAGCAGCAGTGAGAGCGCAACTTGCGCCGGAACCAGGAGCCAGCCGAGCCTGCGCCCCGCGCGCACGGTGGACGATCCCGGCTTGAGCGATGGCGTCAGATCGGCGCGCGCCGCACGCATCGCGGGCGCGGCGCCGAAGAGCAGGGCCGTGATGGCGGACGCCGCCAGCGCGAATCCGAGCATGCGTCGATCGAGCGACAACTCGAGCACGCGGTCCGCAAGGAACGCGCTGAGCGCCTGTGCGCTCCAGACGCCTGCGAGCAGTCCGAATCCGCCGGCCGCGATCGCCAGCACCACGCTTTCGGTCAGGAACTGGCGGATCAATCGGCCCTGTCCCGCGCCGAGCGCAAGACGAATCGCGATCTCGCGACGTCGCGACAGTCCGCGGGCCAGGAGCAGCCCGGCGACGTTGGCACAGGCAATGAGCAGCACCGCGCCCGCGGTGGCCATCAGGATCAGCAACGGAGTGCCGAACTGCTCACCGATGCTGAACGGACCTTTAGCGCCGGGGCCCGCGGAAAGCCGACGCTGCTGGAGAAAGCGCAGCAACCCGGGCGATACCGATCCGCCGACGCCAGTGACGTACGTCTGCAGGACCCCCTGCAGTTGTGCCGCCGCCTGCTGAGTGCGCGACGCCCGGACCCAGGCGTGCCATGACCCTGAGCCAGAAGCTGTTCGGCTGGGCGAGTCGCGGCCCCACCGACGAGAGCCGGTCACGAAGCGCGAGCGGCACGAAGATGTCAGGAGAGCGCCCGACCTCCGTGCCGAAGAAGCCTCGTGGACCGACCCCCGCGATGGTGAATGGCAGGCCGTTCAACGTGATGCCGCGGCCGACGACCCCGCGATCTCCATGGAACCGTGCCCGCCAGTAGCGGTAGCTGAGGACGACGATCGCTTCGTCCGGGGTCGCGAAGGTCCGGCCAATCGCGGGCTGCACGCGAAGAGCGGAGAAGTAGTTGTCGGAGACCACCAGCCCGGCGGGTGCGTCGGTCAGCGAGTCGGCGCTCAGATTGACGTCGAGCCGCGCGTAGGCGAAGACGTCCGCCGCGGCGGCGGCATGCTCGCGCAGATGGCGGAACATTGGGTAGGAAAAGCTGCTGCCGCCCCGGCCGGAGGGATCCCGGCTCTCGACAACGATCAGACGATCCGGCTCTGCGACCGGGAGTGTCCGAAGCAGGGCGGCGTCGAGCAGGGAAAAGATCGCCGTGTTGGCGCCGATGCCCAGGGCAAGGCAGAGGATGCTGACCGCCGTGAAACCCGGACTGCGGCCGAGCGAGCGAAGGGCGTAACGAAGGTCGCTCCACATGCCCGGTTAGACACGGTCGCCGTGAAAACGGTTGGGTGCCGCGCGCACCATCATCCGTGTACAGACCCAGCTATATACTCCGGCCATGCGCGCCCTCTTCCTCATCGTCTTGCTCGTCTCGGGCGCGGTGCAGGGGCCAGTAACACCGCAGCCACCCGCGGCGCCGCCGGCGACGGACATCTACCTGCTTCCGCTGGCCGCCGGGATCGCATCGATGAAGGACGCGAAACCGTCAGCGGTGTCGACCGCGCCCGGCTACGACAATCAGCCGATGTTCAGCCCGGACGGCGGCCGCATCCTGTTCGCGGCGAATCGCGACGGTAAGCAGATCGACATCTTCGTCTTCGAGCGCGAGGGCGGCCGGGTGTCGCAACTCACGGAGACTCCCGAGAACGAGAATTCGCCGACGTATCTGCCCGCGGGCCTCGGCGACCCGGGCGCGTTCAGCGTCGTGCGCACCGAACCGGACAAGACGCAGCGGCTGTGGCGCTTCGACGCGCGCGGCCGGGATCCCCAGCTCGTGCTCACGGACATCAAGCCGGTCGGCTACCACGCCTGGCTGAACGTCGAGACCGTCGCGCTCTTCGTCCTCGGGCCGCCGGCCACGTTGCAGATCGCGAACGTCGCGACCGGCAAAGCGGAGATCGCGGCGGACAACATCGGCCGCTCGCTGCACCGCATTCCCGGCACGGGCCTCGTCAGCTTCGTGCATCGCGACGCGTCGGGGGAGTTCTGGGTCAAACAGATCGAGATCGCGTCGAAGAAGATCGAGCCGCTCGTCAAGGCCGTCGAGAGCAGCGCGGAACGGGACATGGCGTGGATGCCCGACGGCAAGACGATCTTCATGTCCGGCGGGACGAAGATCTTCTCGTGGACGCGCGGCGCCGCGGGATGGACCGAAGTGTTCGACGCCGCGCCTCACGGCCTTGGCGCAGTCTCCAGGCTGGCGGTCTCGCCGAAGGGGGACACGATCGCGATCGTGGTCGCGGAGGCGAAGAAGGGATGAAATACAACTTTCTAGTCGAGAGCTACGAAACCGAGCGCGTGAAGGTGCTCAGCGTGTGGAGCGAGTTCAAAGACGAGGACCTTCCAGTGCGGCCGAGACAGGACGATCCGCGGGGACGCAGCGTGCGCGAGCAGATGGTGCATCAGTGCGTCAGCGAGGACACGTGGTTCCGGACCATGCTCGGCATCGACGTCGGCGCGCCGCCGCTGCCGCAGCCGGAGACGCGGCTCGAGTTCATCAAGCGGTACGCGCACGACAGCGGCAAGCGGCTGGAAGCTCTCAGCCGGACGGATGAACGCTGGTGGGAAGAAATGACGGCGTTCTTCGATGTGCAGCGGTCGAGAGCCTGGGTGATGACCCGCCGCCTGACGCACACGTCGCATCATCGCGGCCAGCAGATGGCGATGCTGCGCATGCTGGGACGCGATCTGCACAGCAACTACGGGCCGACGGCCGACACCGGCGGATTGATGCAGAGCCGCGCGCCGACGATCTACGCGTACGCGAGCCTGGACGCGCTGCTCGAAGGAGAAGAGCGCGGTGGCGCGAAATCGCCCCTGCCCGGCGCGGGCGGCCGCGCGGTGACCGAGCGGCCAGGGTAGATCGTCGATCGCTGAACGCTACGGCTTGGGAGCCTCGATACCGGGCCGCCAGTTCACGACGACGGTGGCTGGCGGTGACGTCCGCTCCACGAACGTGTTGACCAGGAACCGGCCGTCGGGCGCGACGTCATAGAACGTTCCCACCCCCAGGCCGCCAAGGAACGCTGGCGGTTTGAAGAGCGGGATCGGCACGCCGGGCGCGAAGTCGGTGCCGGCAGCAACCGGCACGGCCATGATCTGCCCGTCGGGCGCACGGTAGAACAGCTCGCGGCCGTCGCGACGCCATATGGGAAAGCCGCCGCCATTCGGGGATACCGACCATTTTCCGCCCGGCTGCGGAAAACGCGTGACATAGACGCTCGGCCTCCCGGACTCGTTCGAGACATACGCCATCCATCGCCCATCCGGCGAGATTCGAGCATGTCGTTCATCGAACTGGGTCTGGATGAACGGTGTCGGCTTGTGCTCCCCGACCATCGGAACCAGCCAGATATCGGCCCGCGTCTTGTCGTCCACGGTCACGTACGCGAGGAATCGACCATCCGGAGACCAACTCTGTGGAAAGGATTGGACGGTGTTCGGGAAGAGGCGTTCCGCCTCACCGGCTGCGCCAATCCGCTTCACGTACAAGTTCGGCTGAGTATCGTGCGCTGCCGCTAACACGAAAGCGGTCGCGTCAGGCGACCAGACCGGCGTCGACTCGTAGATCGCGCCAAACGTCGCCCTGGTCGTGGTGCCTCGCGCCCGGTCGAGGAGCCAGATTCCAGGCGTCACATCGAATCGATCCACCGCCGCGTGTTGCCCATCGAGCGAGAGGGCGAGGTTCATGTAGGCCGCCGGCGGTCCCAACGTTCCCGCCGCGGTGCCGTCACGTTGAAACCATGTCGGCTGGGTCACGGTTCGGCTGCCTGTCCAGGTGACCAGCGTCCCACTCGCGGATACGGCGAAGGCCGCGCTGGGGCCCAGCCTGTCGACTCCTTCCGCTACGCGCATCGGCTCCCCGATGAGATCGAAGCGCTTCAAGTCGATCCGCTGGGCCATGAGGGTCGTGTCGCGCAGGAAAAAGAGGACGTCAGGTGAGCTGAAGCCAGGCATCAATGCGTCGAGCGACACACGCTTGGGTTCAGGGGAATCGAGCGAGGCCACGTAGAGGCCGCCCCTGTCGGCGCCGATAGTCATGAACACGAAGTGACGGCCGTCTGGCAGAAACACGGGTGACAGATGAGCACTTTCACCACGGGCCTGGTCCAACGTCGTAACCGGCGCCGGCGTGCCTCTGTCTGCCGCCACCCGGAAGAGCGCGCTGCTGAATGAAGGCGCGAACACGATCGTGCCGTCGCGATTCCACGCCCCGCCCCCGCCGAAGCGAGCATCGCAGATGATCACGGCGTCCCCACCCGACACCGGCACTCGTTTGAGGCTGTTCTGCGTGAAGAACCCGATGTTCAGACCATCGGGCGACCAGAACGCACCGAAGGCGCCGTCCGTTCCAGGGATCGGCCGTGACTCGACCGAATCGAGCGGGCGGAGCCAGAGCCTCCGTCTCTTGTCGGTGCCGAGCCGGTGAACACCAGGTGGCGCCCGTCGGGCGAGACGGCAAATGGCGGGGCTCCCATGCTCCACGTGAAGTTGGCGTCCTTCGGCGGCTCGAGGGAGAAACGGGCGGTCGGTGCGAGGATCGGCCGCGCGTTGCCGGAGGGGCGGAGGAGCAGGAGCGCCGGCCGGCAAGCACGAGCGCGCCGACGAGCGCCCACGCGAGAATCTCCCGGCCCCCGAACCGCGCGAGCGAGACGCGACTGCCGGGACGGCGGTCCCGGCCGACGTCGTCAATTGGGAAAAGTGGTCGCGTGCCGCAGCCAGATCCCGTGCGAGATCGCGCGTGGACCCGTACCTGTCTGAAGGGGCCTTCGCGAGACACCGATCGACGATCCACTGAACCGGCGCGGGGACCGACGGGTTGAGCTCGGCGACTGACGGCGGATCCTCACGAATGATGGCCGACAGCGTTTCAACCGCGGTCGGCCGCGTGAACGCGCGTTGTCCGGTGAGCATCTCGTAGAGCACGAGACCGAACGAAAACAGATCGGAGCGGCTGTCGGCCACGCCGCCGCTCGCCTGCTCGGGGGACATGTAGCCGATCGTCCCCATCGCGATGCCGGGCCGGGTGCCCTGGTTGGTCCTGGTCTGCAGGGCCGCGCCCGATTCGGCATCGCCGGCGAGCTTCGCCAGGCCGAAGTCGAGAATCTTGGCGAACCCGTCGTGCGAGACCATCAGGTTTTCCGGCTTGAGATCCCGGTGAACGATCCCGGCTTCGTGGGCCTTCGCGAGCCCGTCGGCGATCGGGGCGGCAACCTGCAGAACTCGCCGCGGCGGCATCGGCTCGGTCTCCAGAATCTGTCGCAGCGTCCTGCCGTCGACCAGCTCCATGCTGATGTAGGGCTGCGATTCGACCTGGCCGAGATCGTAGATGGCGACAATGGCGGGATGATTCAGTCCGGAGGCGGCGCGTGCTTCGAGCTCGAAGCGTCGCAGGCGGTCGGGGTCGTTCGCCACGTCTGCCGGCAGCAGCTTCAGCGCCACGTCGCGATCGAGCTTGGTATCTCTGGCGCGGTACACCTCACCCATGCCGCCGGCCCCGAGGGCCGAGTGGATCTCATACGGTCCGAAGCGGACGCCGGGGGTGAGAGCCAACAGATTCGCGGTGGATTATATGCGCCGGCGCGCACGCAATGCGCCATCAACCGAGCCGGACCAGGGAGGTCTGCTCAGAAAACACGAATTGCGCCCCGCGACCCGCGCGGGTTTTTTGCTGATCGATCTGCAAGGTCCGTTTTACGATCCATGCCCAGCGGGCCCTGCTGGCCTCGCTGCTCACGCACTTCAGTTGGTAGACCAGTCATGGCGACAAGAACCCGATCCACGCGGTCAACCGCTCTCTTGGTTGTTTTTTCGGTGTCCGTGACCAGCCTCGTCGCGCAGACCGAAGTGAAGCTGCCGAAGAACCGCTACACGCCACAACAGGACGTGGAGCTCGGCCGTGAAGCCGCGGCTGAAATCCGCAAGCAATATCCCGTCATCGAGGACCAGCGGATTACGCGTTATCTCTCCAGACTCGGCGATCAGCTGGTCGCGGCGGCGCCGCCCGATCTCAAGCAGCCCGTCTACGAGTACTCGTTCACGCCGGTGAACCTGAAAGAGATCAATGCGTTCGCGCTGCCCGGCGGGCCGATGTTCGTGCACCGCGGCATGTTCGACGCCGCGGCCGCCGAGGCGGAGGTCGTCGGGGTCATGGCGCACGAGCTCTCGCACGTGCTGCTGCGCCATGGGACGGCCAATGCGTCGAAAGCGCAGAATCCCTGGCTGCAGCTCGGTCAGCTCGCGGGCGCGATCGGCGGCGCCGCCGTCGGCGGCAGGGCCGGAGCGGCCATCGCCCAGGGCAGCCAGTTCGGGCTGGGCACGCTGCTGCTGCGATACAGCCGCGACTTCGAGAAGCAGGCGGATCTCCTGGGCGCGCAGATCATGGCGCGGGCCGGCTACGACCCGCGGGCGCTCGCCCGGATGTTCGAAACGATCGCGCGTGAGTCCGCCGCGAGCGGCAGCAGCGGCCCGCAGTGGATGAGCAGTCATCCGGATCCCGGGAACCGGACGCTCTACATCACCAAGGAAGCGGAGATGCTGACGATCGTGCGCGCCGCCGACGATCGCGAGTTCGCGCCGATCAAGACCGCGTTCGCCGGGCTGCCGCCGGCGAAGTCGATAGGGGATCTGGCTCGCGCGAAGGGCGGCGCGGGCGGCGAGACGAGCAGCTCCGTCGGCACGCCCGGGCAACCGGTGCCGCGACCGTCGTCGCAGTACCGGACCGTCAGCGGCGGCGGCGTCTTTCAAGCGGCCGTGCCATCCAACTGGACGAGCCTGTCATCGAACAGCGCGATCAAAGTGGTGCCGGAGAATGGCTACGGTCAACTCGAGGGACAGACGGTCTTCAGCCACGGCGTCGAGTTCGGGATCGCGAAGGCGGGATCGCGCGATCTGCGCGAAGCGACGAACGCCTGGCTGAACGCGGTCGCGCGGAACAACCCCGATCTGCGTCTCGACGGGACGCAGCAGGTGGTTCGGATCTCACAGCGATCGGCGATCGCCTCGCCGCTCGTCAATCCGTCGCCGCTCGGCGGCCGCGAGCGCATCACCGTCTACACGACGTTCCTGGTCGATGGCAGCCTGTTCTATTTCCTGACGATCGTGCCGGAGAACGAGGCCGCGGATTTTCAGGAGACGTTCCAGCGTGTCGCGGAGTCGATCAGGTTGACGGAGGCGCGGTGAGCACTGCGATGACGGTTGCTAAAACCGCGCACTGACAACTCCCAACTTCCAACCTCCAACTTCCAAGGAGCTCAGAGCCGACCGACTGAGAACGATTTGGGAGTTGCCCGCCGCCGCTCGTCGGCTTGGTCGCACGCGACGAGCTCTGGCGAGGCCTCGCCGTAGCGCGCCGTCGATCCGCGCGCGCGGAGGCGGGGAGGTTGGGAATTGGAAGTTGACACCGCTCGAATTCACCGCAGGCACGCCTCGACCGACGCGCACGCCTTGACGGCGCGCAGGCGATCGGGCACTTCGCCGTGGACTCGAACCCGGTCCGACAGCAGCGCGGCGGTCTGCGCGATGTCGGTATAGCGCAGCACTCCGAGATAGTGCGGCCCGTGAATGTGGGAGGCAGGCGGCGATTGCAGAACCACGCGCGCCACGCGGCCGTCCAGGAGCGCGGCATACATTCCGTTCACGCCGTCCTCGCCCTTGCCGAGGACGGTGATCGCGCCGGCATCTACGGTGGGCAGGGATCGCAAGAGCTCGAGCGACCGCACTATCTCGTACACCTGCATCGACTCGAGCGTCGTGCCCGCGACCATCGCCTGCCGCTTCATGTGATGCAGCAGGTCGTCGTCGCTGAAGCTGCGCAGGTTCTGCTCGAGGGCCCTGCTGCCGCGATCGAGCGTCTCCACAATCAGCACCGCGCGGTTGCCCCACTGGTTCCGCTCCAGCGGCTGTTCGTTGCCCCACACCGGGATCCCCTTCCGGTGATCCACGAGCAGAACTGCGGGCAGCCTGCCGTCGTTGGCCGCGTTTGCGGGAAGCGAATAGGTTCCTCTGGCACGAAGGCCGTCGAACGACGTGAAGCTGACCGTCCGGATCCGCCGGCCCTGGACGATCGATTCCTGGCCCCACTCAGGGCGGAGCGGTGCAGGCTGGCCGGGGTAATAGCGGAAGACTTCAGCGCTCAGCGTACGTTTCAACTCATCGGCGGTGCGCGGCGCCTGCGCCGCAGGGGCCGCGCCTGACGCCAGCTGCGTGGAAAAGAGCTCTTCGTCGATACGGGTCAGGCGCTCGTCAATCGGCAGACCGTTGCGGAAGCAGATCAACTGCTCCGGAGGTGGCTCGTCGATCGGGCCTTCAACCGTCACGGGTTCGCGCCGGCCGAGGAACTCCCGCAGGAAGAAGGAGTAGACGGGCAGCCTGATGGCTTCGGTATCCGAATGGGCTCCGGGCGTGACCGCGGTCTCGAGGGTGTCGGGCCGCTTGTAGAGGCGGTAGATCTCCCGGATCTTGTCGACCATCTCGGTGAACGCATCCATCGGAAAGCCGCGGTCGGCGTCCGCGTTCACCAGCAGCTGCCGCCGCGGCGCGATCATGGCGCCGATCTCCGAGTAGAGCAGGCCGTAGCTGTTGACCGGATACTGGCAGTCGCAGTGAGCCATCGACAGCCGCTGCTTGATCCAGCCCGTGGTCGACAGCGTTCCCGAGACCGGCGCCGAGGCGACGATCCGATCGTCGAGGGCCGCCAGAAAGAACGTCGTCATGCCGCCGCCCGATCGTCCGGTCGCGCCGATGCGGCGGCGATCGAGATCGGGCCTCGCGGCCAGGTAGTCGATCGCCCGGCGCGCGTTCAGCAACTCGACGGCGAGCGGGGAGAAGCCGCGGCTGTACCAATGAAACCAGGCGTTGGAATACACGCCGTGATGGGTGAACTCGATCTCGCCCATCTCGATGTTGTCCATCACCAGGGTCGCGATCCCGTTCGCGGCGAACCACGCGCCGTGCCGCCGATACACGCTCTTGCTCGCATGACCGCACTGGTAGAGCACGACCGGAAACGGCCCCGGGCCGGTGCGTGGCAGGTAGAGGTTTGCCGTCAGGTACACGCCGGGAACGGTCTCGAGCACGAGGTTCTCGACCGTGTATCGCGGATGCTCCTGGCGGTGAGTCACCGTGGCCCGCGGCGGAGCGTCGGGCCAGCGCATGTCGTGCCAGAGCATCTTCGCGAGCGCGGCGCGGGTCTTCTGCCTGCGCTCCTCCCACTGCGCGACCGTGGTGATGTCCTTGAAGAGCTGCTCGTGCCGGCGGCCGATCGCCGACTCGAAGTGGGCCTGCAGCGACTCGAGCTCCTTGTTCGGCGGAGGGACCTTGTTCTGCGCGGCCGGTCCCGGCGCCGCGGCCAGCACGCACAGCGCGGCTGCCACCCAGCGGAGAGAAATCGTCATCGGCTCACGTCCCATGTGTTGGCTCCTTTACTCCCGTCCTCCCTGTTAATCGAGTTCGCTCGACAGGAGGAACGGAGCAAGGGACATCCTCAAACCGATGCACACTGCCTGAAGCCGATCATTTCCCACTCAGATAGAGCACGTTCGGCGCGCCCGATCTGGCCAGGGCGATGTCGGGGAACTTGTCTCCATTGATGTCGCCAATCGCGAAGCCGTAGGCGGCGCCCTGCTGCTCACCAAATGGCACCTGCGTGAACTGACGGCCGGTTCCGTCGTTGAAGAAGATCGTGTGAGGACCTGATGTGTAGCCCAGGACGATGTCGGGCGAGCCGTCGTTGTTCAGGTCGCCGGCGGCGATGGCGTACGGCGTTTTCGTCTTGTCGGCGACCTGGTATCCGGGCGTCAGACGGCCCTTTCCATCGTTCTGATACAGGACCATCGACCTGGCCCGCTCGTCGCCGACGACGAGATCGACGGCGCCGTCGCGGTTGAAGTCCGCGGCCGCGCCGACGCGCGCGGCGGCATCCGGCGGACCGAACGGTGCGGTTCGTGAGAACCCCGCCTGTCCGTCGTTGAAATAGATGCGGCTCTGCCCGCCGTCGCGGCTGGGCACGGCGAGATCGATGAAACCATCTTTGTCGAAATCGGCCGGGACGATGCTCGTGGCGGATTCAGCGGGGATGCTGATGCACGCCGCCGCGATCCGGCCGCCGCCCTCGTTCAGGCACACGAAGCTCGGCCCTGGCCGGTTGGCCGCGATGACGTCAATCCTGCGGTCGCCGTTCAGGTCGGCGACGGCCGCGTTTCTCGTGGACCATTCAGGCACGCCCCAGGTGCCGGCGACCGCGAACTGACCCTTGCCGTTGTTCAGGTAGACGAGCTTCTTGTCGGGCGTGTCGTTGCTCGTCACCACGTCCAGATCCCCGTCGCCATCGAGGTCCGCGAGCGCCGCGGTGTAGGTTCGATCCGCGGTGGGCCCGAGGTCCGACGCGGCGAAGCCTCCCTTGCCGTTGTTCAGCAGCACGCGATCGAGTAGCGGCGTGTGCCGGCCCTTCGCGAGCACGAGGTCCAGATCCCCGTCCGCGTCGAGATCTCCCACGCTCACGTTGGCGGAATCCTCGGACGTGGTCTCGAGGTTCACGGCGGTGTTGAAGCTGCGCGGCGGCCCCGCCATGGCGACGACGCCGACGACCAGAACGAGCCAGTGAATCATTCGCGGCATGGCGGGCTTCCTCTCAATCGAGGGATCGGGGATCAAGAGACGCAGAGCCTCGAATTATCCCCGGATTCCTTGATCCCCGATCCCCGATCACGACGAGATCGTACTCGAAGCGACTCATCGTCCTCCCGTGACGTCGATGAACGCTCCCGTCGTGAACGAGGCCTCGCTCGACAGCAGCCAGATCACGGCGTGCGCCACTTCTTCGGCCGTGCCTCCGCGCTTCATCGGCACGAAGGCTTTCACGCGGTCGACCCGGTTCGGCTCGCCGCCGCTCGCGTGCATCTCGGTATAGATGAACCCGGGCCTGACCGCGTTGACGCGAATGCCCTCCGCCGCAACCTCCTGCGACAGGCCGATCGTGAAGGTGTCGAGCGCTCCCTTGGACGCGGCGTAGTCGACGTATTCCCCCGGGGCGCCCAGGCGCGCCGCGCCGGAGGAGACGTTCACGATCGCGCCGCCGCGTCCGCCGTGAGCCAGCGACATGCGCCGCACGGCTTCTCGGGCGCACATGAAGGGGCCGATGACGTTGGTGGCGAAGATTCGCTGGATGCGCGCCGCATCCATCGACTCGACCCGCGTCTGCGTCTCGAGGATCCCGGCGTTGTTCACCAGCCCGGCCAGCGGTCCGAGCTGTTCGTCGCAGGTCGCGAAGAGGCGCACGACGTCCGCTTCCGCGCTCACGTCCGCTTCCACCGCAATCGCGACGCCGTCGGCCGCTTTGATCTCCGCCACGAGCTGCTGCGCCTGTGCGAAGGCCTGGCGGTAGTTGATGCAGACGGCGTAACCGCGCTTCGCTGCCAGGCGCGCGATCGCCGCCCCGATGCCGCGGCTCGCGCCGGTCACGATTAACGATCCCATGGTCGAAAATGTACCTCTTCTCCAGCCGCTCAGAAAACGCGTGTGCGCTTCGTGCCTTCGTGCGGCGCGGTAGCGCGGTCGTCAGCCCGCCGAAGAAGTGGGTAAGGGTTTGAATTCATTGGTTAGAAAAGCAATACTCCTTCGCGATTCCTCGTGTGAAGGAACTCCCGTCCACACTTCGGAGGCATGTAATGTTGCGCAGAACGTTGACGCTTGCCGCCCTGCTCATCAGCATCCTGTCCACAGGAGCTGCCACGCAGGACACCGCATCGATCCTCGCCGCCGCGTCGAAGGCGATGGGGGCGGACACGCTGAATTCGATCACTTACGCGGGATCGGCGCGAAACGGCGCCTTCGGCCAGAGCAAGAGCATCGGGGAGCCGCTCGGGCCGGTCAACGTCACCCGGATCACCGAGTACACCCGCACGATCAACTTCGCACCGCCGTCAGACCCGGCCGCGCTCGTTTCCCGCGCGACGGGCCCGACTCAACTGCCGGCCATCCCGGGCGTGCCGCCACAGCCGCCGGGCGTATTCAACCAGAACGTCACCGGGACGCAGGCCGCCTCCAGCTGGGCGCAGGCGCTGAACATCTGGACGACGCCGTGGGGGTTCCTGAAAGGGGCGGCCGCCAACAACGCCACGGTGCGCCAGCAGGGCGGCCAGCAGGTCGTCACGTTCTCGCCGGCGAACCTCAAGTCTCCGTCGGGCCAGACCTACACGGTCACGGGCTACATCAACAACCGGAACCTCGTCACCAAGGTCGAGACCCGCGTCGATCATTCCGTCGTCGGCGACCTCCTGGTGGAATTCGAGTACGGGATCTATCAGGCGATGAACGGCGTGCAGGTCCCGACCCGCATCGTGCAGCGTCAGGCCGGCTTGCAGACCTTCGATGCGTCGATCACGTCCGCCACGCCGAACCCGGCGAACCTTGCGGAGCTGCTCACGCCACCGCCGCCCGCGGGCCGCGGCGGTGCGGCGCCGGCGCCGGCGCCGGCGCCGGGTGGACGGGGCGGGGCTCCCCCTGCCGCGGGCGGCCAGCAAGCTGCACCGTCAGCTCCGCCGGTCGATCCCATCGGCGAGGGCGTCTTCAAGATCGGCGGCAATTACACCTCTCTCGCCATCGACATGGGCGATCACGTCCTCGTGGTCGAGAGCGGTCAGAACGACGCCCGTGGCACGGCGGTGATGGCCGCGGCCAAACAGGCGATCCCGAACAAACCGATTCGCTTCGTCGTCAATTCGCATCCTCACTTCGATCATGCCGGCGGACTCGGAGCGGCGGCGGCGGAAGGCGCCACGATTCTGACCCACCGCAACAACGAGCAGGTCCTCGAGCGCTTGCTCTCCGGTCCGCGCACGCTCATCGGCGACAGCTTCGCCAAGGTCACGAAGCGCCGCACGAACGTCGTCGAAGGCGTGAGCGCGCGCGACGTGCGGAAAGGATCGAACGGGAAGGTCGTCGAGCTCCATCACGTGCCCAACGAGCACAGTGACGGCATGCTGGTCGTGTATCTGCCGGTGGAGAAGGTGCTCTATACGGCGGACATCACCGTGGTGAATCCCACGCCGGTGCAGCTCGGCGTGTTGAAGTCGGCGGTCGAGGTCACCAATCGGCTCAAGCTCGATTACAACTCGTGGATTCCGGCCCATCCCCCGACTCCGGACAAGCCGCTGACAAAGGCGGATGTCCTGGCTGCGGTCGGTGCCGGGAGTGGGAGTAACTGAGTCACTGGAGGAAGGGAGTCGTTTCGTCGGCCGGGAGTGTTTCTTCAACAGGGAGGACGGGAGTAAGGGAGGGGCAGTCTTCTACTTCTTCGCTTCCGGATTCCAGTTTTGCAGCAGGGTGATCGGCGCGGCGGCGCTGACCAGCACCGTGTTGATCATGAAGCGCCCGTTGAGGTCGACGTCGTACTGTCGGCCCTGTGCCGCGTCCTCGCCGCCGCCGAAGATGCGCGTGGGAAAAAGCACCACCGGCACGCCAATTGAGGGCGTGGTCCCGACCACGGTGATCGGAGCCGCCATCATTGCGCCCGCTGGGTTGAGGTAATAGAGTTCGTTGCCGTCGGGCCGCCACCGCGGATAGATACCGCCCGCTGTGGACACTTGCCACCGGACTTCAGCCGGGACCGGGGCCTTGCCGGTCGGAGTGGGCGGGACAAAGGGCCGGATGTAGATCTCGTTCCGCCCCGATTCGTTCGACTCGTAGGCCACCCACCGCCCGTCCGGAGAAAACGCGCCATAGCCCTCGCGTGCCGGGGTCTTCAGGAACACCGACGGCGTACGATCGCCAAACATCGGCACGACCCAGAGGTCGAGGCCCGTCTGCGGGTCGATGCTGCGATACAGCAGGAAGCGCCCGTCCGCCGACCAGCTCTCGGGGGTCTTGACCTGGTCGGAGGCCAGGAGACGCTCGTCCGCCCCCGCACCGCTGGCGAGCTTCTCGTAGATGTCATCTGCACCCGTCCTGTTCGAGCGGAACACGATCCGGGTGCCGTCGGGCGACCACACCGGCTGCGTGTCGGGCGCCGCATCAAACGTGAGACGGATCGCGCGGGCGCCGTCCAGCAGCCAGAGGTCAATGTTGTCCTGCACCGTACGAGACACGACCACTCGACGGCCGTCAGGGGAGACGTTCGGATTGGCAAGCGTGGAGTCCGGGTCGAAGAGGGTGCCTCGCGCCGCGCCCGACCGATCGACCCAGGTCAATTGCCGTTGGCCACCTGTCGCCGCCCGGTAGGCCACCAGCCCGGGGCCGGACACCGAGACCGCGCTCCGGCCCTGTGTATCGACCGGCACGCCGTCGGCGATGGTCACCGGCTCGCCTGTGAGGGCGGCCTTCGCGACATCCAGGCGCTGCGCCACGAGCGTGCCCGCCCGCACGCACAGCATCCACCCGCTTCCGCGAAACGGTCCGGCGCCCCCAGGCCCCTCGGGCAGATACATCGCGGCGCTATAGGTGGGCGTCAGCCGGATCGGGGCGCTGCCGTCGAGCGTGCCGAGGTAGATCCCGGTCGCGTCCGGCGCGCCCGCTGCCGTGAACAGAAACCGGCGGCCATCCGGCAAGAACTGCGGCGAGAGGTGGCCGACCTGCCTCGGGCCGAACGTTGTCGCCGCGGCCACCACGCCCCCCTTGGCGGACACGCGCATCAGGGTGCTTCTCGTAAACGGAGCAAAGACAATGACATCGTTTGCGCTCCACGTCGCGCCGCCACCGGACGTGACCGGCGCGAGTGTTTGCGGCGCGCCGCCGCCAAGGTCGAGCCGCTTCAGCGAGTTCCCGGCCATGAAGCCGACCGACCGGCTGTCGGGCGACCAAAAGGGCCCTCTGGCCCCCTCGGTTCCGGGCAGCGGCCGCGCCGTGGTCGTGGCGAGCGACCGCAGCCACAACTGGGATACGCCATCACCCGAGGCCGAAAAGACGATCTGCCGGCCGTCGGGCGAGAGGGCAAAGTCCAACGGCTGGGCGCTGCCGGGCGTGACGATGTCGACGCGCGTCTCGAGCGCCACTGGCGGTGGCGTTTCTCGCAGATGCCGCACCGCGGGAATGGCGGTCGCCATAGCAACAATCACCGAAGCGACGGCGAGTGCGGTCATCCCCGCCAGCCGTCCCTGAGAGGGCGTGGTTGTTGCCGTCGCGGTCGTCTGCGCACCGACCGTCTCGAACGCGCCCTCCAGCGCCAGGCGCACATCGCGGATGTCACCGGCGCGATGCTTCGGATCCTTCCTCAGGCACAGGCGGAGCGCCTGACTGACGCGCGCGGGCACCGACGGCGGAAGCGCATCGAAGTCCGGCTCCCGCTGCAAGACCTTCGAGAGCGTCATCGACACGTCTTCGGCTTCGAACGCCCGCCTGCTCGTGAGCATCTCGTACAGCACGGCACCGAAGGCCCAGATATCCGCGCGCTTGTCGACCGTCTTCCCGCGCGCCTGCTCCGGCGACATGTAGGCAGCCGTGCCAAGAAGCATCCCGGCGTGTGTCATCGCCGGTGTCGTGATTGTCGGCGACATCGACAGGTACGGCGACGAGCCTGCGGCGGGCTCCATCGCTTTCGCGAGGCCGAAGTCGAGCACCTTCACCGTGCCGTCGGATCGCACCTTGATGTTCGCGGGCTTCAGGTCGCGATGGATGATGCCCTGTTCGTGCGCGGCTTCGAGCGCGTCGGCTATTTGACTCGCGATCGGTAACGCCTCATCGAAGGGAATCGCGCCGCGGGTAATACGCTGCGACAGATCCTCCCCCTCGACGAGTTCCATCACGAGGGCGTGCAGACCCGCCGATTTCTCGAAGCCGTAGATCGCGGCGATGTGAGGATGATTCAGTGACGCCAGCGTTCTTGCTTCGCGCTCGAACCGCGCCCGGCGGTCGGGATCAGAAGCGAACGCGTCCGGCAGGATCTTGATCGCGACCTGGCGGCCGAGCGTCGTGTCCCTCGCCCGATACACCTGCCCCATGCCGCCTTCACCGATCGGTGCGTTGACTTCGTAGACGCCGAGGCGGGTGCCGGGAGTGAAAGCCAGACCGTCGAATTATATGGGCGGAGACCGCCGGCAAGGGGGCGTGTCCGCTCACCGGACGGAGCCGGGCGAAGAGATCCCCGCGTCTGCGCAGTGACGGATCTGGGCGTCGAACGCCTCACGCAGCCTTCCGCCTGAAGGCGGAAGCCACGAAAGAGTGAGCTAGCTGCCGGCCTTTGTGATCGGCGTTACCACCATCTTGCGGAACGAGACGCGCGAGTGATCGCCCTGGATCATGATCGGACCCGGCGCGAGCTCGTCGTTGTCGAGCGCACCGCCGGTCATGGCCGGCAGCACGGCGTTGTCGTGGACGCGCTTCCCATTCGCAGTGGCGGTCAGACGATTGCCGACGACGATCAGTTCGAGCGACTGCCATTCGCCGGAGGGCTTGGCGGCGTCCACGTCGGTGGCCTTCCAGCCGTAGATCGCGAGGAACCCCTGGCGTCCGGCCGTCAGCGGGTTGCCGCGGCCCAGCGCCAGCTGCAACTCGTAGCGGCCGCGGAGGTACAGCCCGCTGTTCTGCCCTTCATCGAGATTGAACTCGGTGTCGAGCTTGAAATCCTTGAACTTCTCCTTCGACACGGGATTGAAGGTGGTGTTCCCAGGCTCGTTCGACAGGATCCCGTTCTCGATCTTCCAGCCGCCGGTCCTCTGCGCCGTCTGTCCGGTCCACAGGTCGAGACTAGCGCCGGGACCGACGAGGACGACCGGCGTGCCGTACGTGTGCTTGCCGTTGGCGTTCGACGGTGGCCAGGTCGGCTGACGCGTGCCGACCCAGTTGATTTCCTTGGCCGGCGACGCCGGAGGCTTCGCGGTTGAGGCCGGCGCCGCGGCCGCGGTGGCTGCCGCGGGCGCATTTGCCCGGCCGCGTGGCGGCAGGTTGCAGGGTTCCGGCGTGTGGCGCCCGATCAGTTTGCCGTTGTCCATCCGCGCCCGATAAATCGGCCCGCAGGCCTCGACCGGACTCTCTGGCACTCCTTCGCCGCGACCGTACTGGAAGACCAGCTCGTTGCCTTCCATGCGCACCCACGCGAGCGGTGTTGCGTGGGCGCTGCGATTCAGGAACCGCCCTTCGAGCTTGTCGCCATTTTGCGTGAGCTCGAGCCAGTAGACCTTGTCGGTGTCGGGCCCGGTGCCCTGGAGGTTCCAGCGGCCGACGAACGGGTTCTGATTCTGCCCGAAGACCACCGCCGAGGCGGCGACAACCAAGGCGGCCAGTGTCATCTTCACGCGCATGAAGGAGCTCCTTGAATTACCGGAATGCGGCGAGATTATCGCTTTCGCGCGGCCGTATTACAACCACTACAGCCGGCAGATCAAAGGTTCGCGCTCGTACACCATCTCGGGGCCCATGCCGCCTTCACCAATCGGTGCGTTGACTTCGTAGACGCCGAGGCGGACGCCGGGAGTGAAAGCCAGACCGCTGAATTATATGGGCGGAGCGACGGTGTGAAGGGATTACTCCGGGTTCACGCTACTTCGCCGACGAGGGATCAGTTCTTGGAGGTCTTTGTTAACGCTCGAAGAGAGAACTCCTAGAAAGCAACTCCCGTCCCGTCCTCCCTCGCCTCCCTTACTCACTACGCAGGGCGACGACGGGATCGACGCGCGCCGCCCGGCGTGCCGGGAAGTAGCTGGCGGTCAGCGTCGTGACGATCAACAGCAGGCCGGTCGCGACGAGCGTCACTGGATCGCGCGCGGTGACGCCGAAGAGCAGCGTCGAGAGCAGGCGGGTGGCCACCAGCGCGCCGAGCAGCCCGGCAATCACGCCGATCGACGAGATTGAGAGCGCGCCCCGGATCACCTGACGGAGGACGTCCAGCCGCTGCGCGCCAAGCGCCAGGCGGATGCCGAGCTCTCGAACGCTGCGCGTGACGTCGAACGACACCATGCCATACAAGCCGATGCAGGACAGCACGAGCGCCAGGACGCTGAAGGCGCTCGAGAGCATCGCCAGCAGCTGCTCACGCACCAGCGTCGTCGCGATCTGCTGCTCCATCGTACGGATGTAGTCCACGACGGCGTGGCTGTTCACGGCGCGGACTTCGCCCCGTACGGTCGCGGCAAGCTGCGACGGGTCCTGACGGGTCCGCAACGCCACGGTCAGCAGTCCTTCCGGCTCGGACAGTTGCGACAGCGGCGTGTAAACCGTCATCGGCGCTTCTTCGCGAAGGCTGCGCTGGGTCGCATCCTCGACGATCCCGACGATCGTCATCGGGCTGTCTTCGCCCTCGAAATAGTGGATGCGCCGGCCGATCGGGTCCTCGTTGCCGAAGAAGAAGCGCGCCAGCGCGCGATTGACTACGGCGGTCTTGTCTGCCGCCGGCGCCGGGTGGACGGGGCGGGGCTCCCCCTGCCGCGGGCGGCCCGCAAGCTGCACCGTCAGCTCCGCCGGTCGATCCCATCGGCGAGGGCGTCTTCAAGATCGGCGGCAATTACACCTCTCTCGCCATCGACATGGGCGATCACGTCCTCGTGGTCGAGAGCGGTCAGAACGACGCCCGTGGCACGGCGGTGATGGCCGCGGCCAAACAGGCGATCCCGAACAAACCGATTCGCTTCGTCGTCAATTCGCATCCTCACTTCGATCATGCCGGCGGACTCGGAGCGGCGGCGGCGGAAGGCGCCACGATTCTGACCCACCGCAACAACGAGCAGGTCCTCGAGCGCTTGCTCTCCGGTCCGCGCACGCTCATCGGCGACAGCTTCGCCAAGGTCACGAAGCGCCGCACGAACGTCGTCGAAGGCGTGAGCGCGCGCGACGTGCGGAAAGGATCGAACGGGAAGGTCGTCGAGCTCCATCACGTGCCCAACGAGCACAGTGACGGCATGCTGGTCGTGTATCTGCCGGTGGAGAAGGTGCTCTATACGGCGGACATCACCGTGGTGAATCCCACGCCGGTGCAGCTCGGCGTGTTGAAGTCGGCGGTCGAGGTCACCAATCGGCTCAAGCTCGATTACAACTCGTGGATTCCGGCCCATCCCCCGACTCCGGACAAGCCGCTGACCAAGGCGGATGTCCTGGCTGCGGTCGGTGCCGGGAGTGGGAGTAACTGAGTCCTGGAGGACGGGAGTCTCTTCGTCGGCCGGACGATTTTTTACAGGGAGGACGGGAGGACGGGAGTAATTGACAAAGGGAGTATTCGACAGGGAGTAGTCGACTGCTTGGCGAAACCGGCCGCCGAGGTGTAGCGTTGCGCGGGCAGCCCTCACCGTGGAGGTCCGATGAGAGTCCGTCATCGACTTGCGTCTGCGCTACTCGTCCTTTGCTCAACCGCTGCGCAACCGGTCCACGCCCAATCACCCGCGCAGACAACGTTACCGACCGTTGAATCAGGTGCGATCAACGGGGCACCGTTCCGGATCGAGATCCCACCGAACTGGAACAAGGGGCTCGTCATGTACGCGCGCGGATACCGCCCGGCGGGAGGTCCGCCCTGGAACCCGGAGGATCCGCAATCGAATCAGCGGCGAGCCGTGTTCCTGTCGCGGGGCTTTGCCTTCGCCGAATCAGGTTACAGCGCCAATGGCTGGGCCGTGAAAGAGGGGATCGAAGACACCGAAGCGCTTCGACGCTACTTCGTGACGAAGTACGGAAAAGCATCCGAAACATACATCACGGGTGGCTCGATGGGCGGCCACATCACCATCGCCACCATCGAGCGTTACCCCGAAGCGTACCAGGGCGCGCTTCCCATGTGCGGCCAGCTCGGCGCCGCCGTTGATTTCCTGAACAACGCGGTGTTCGACATGCTGGTCACGTTCGAGGCGTTGTTCCCGGACACCATCGGTCCGCCGTATCACTTCAGCGCGGAAATATCCGCGACGGTGAAGGCGGCAATTGCGGCGCAGCCCGAACGGGCCGCGAGATATGCGCAGCGCTTCTCGCGCACCGTCACGGATTTGCCGGACGTGCTCCGGTTCTTCCAGGCGATCGCAACCGAGCTCAAACAGAGGGCCGGAGGAAACCGTTCGACAATCGCAATCGTATCTACGTAGGGTTCGGCGACGATGCCGCGCTGAACCGCGTCGTGAAACGATATGCGGCTGATCCCGCCGCACGCGAATACATCAGTCGGTACCAGCATCCCCAACCGGGCGCACCCTGGATCCGGTCCTCACAATTCACACAACGACGGATCCAATTGTGCTCGCCAGCGACGCCACAGCGTACGAAACGCTGGCCGCGCGTGCCGGATCGTCCGACCGGTTCGTCGCGCGTTTCGTCGACCGTGCTGGTCACTGCAACTTCACCGCGGCGGAGACCGGCGGCGCGTTCGACGCGCTGCGGGCATGGGCACGAGAGGGACGGCGGCCCGCTGGCGGAGAACAGAAGTAACGATTCGGGCGCGCCGCTACCAAAACCAGCCGCTCGTTGCGAGGGCGACAGGATGCTCGACAAACGCCAGGCGCCTCATTGATATCTGAGAGCCTGAGCCGGATCGAGCCGTGCCGCCTGCCGCGACGGATAAATGGTCGCGACGAAGCAGATGGCGATCGCCGACGCAATCACGACGGCGAAATCGAGCGGCTGCAGTTTGAACGGCATGTAGGAAATATCGTAGACATCCACCGGCACCGAAATGAGCTTGTAGCGATCCAGCACGAAGATCAGCGCCAGACCGGCGAGCGCGCCCGCGGCTGTGCCGACCAGCCCGATGATCAGTCCCTGGAGCATGAAGATCCGCCTGATGCTGCTGGCGGGACTGCCCATCGTCTTCAGGATGGCGATGTCCCGGCTCTTCTCCATCACCAGCAGGATCAGCGAGGCCACGATGTTCAGCGCCGCGACCATCACGATCAGGCCGATGGCGATCGATATCGCCATCTTCTGGAGCCACAACAAGGAGAACAGACTCCTGTTCCTGTCGCCCCACTCCTCGGCGATGTACTCGGCGCCGTAGCGCGCCACGATCTCGTCCACGACTTCCTGGGCGCGGAACATGTCATCCACGCGCAGCTCGATATAGACCGGCGCTTCCGGGCCGAGAATCCGCCGCGCCACGTCGAGGCTGGTGAATCCATAGCCGGCGTCGTACTGGTACAAGCCGAGGCTGAAGATACCGGCGATCTCGAAGCGTTTCGGCCTGTAGGTCTGCATGAATGACGTCAGGTCGCCTTGCGGCGTGATCAGCTGAATCTCGTCTCCCACGTCGACCGAGAGCTGCCCGGCGAGATCGGTGCCGATCAGGATTCCAGGCACCTCGTCTGGTCCGCGGTTCAGACCGTCGGCCGAACCCTTCTTGATCGAGTTCTGCAGCTGGGTCACCGTCCGCTCACGGACCGGATCGATCCCCTTGAGCTCGACGAAGCCATCCCCTTTCGCGCTCCTGATCAGGCCCCTGCCGACCGCCGCCGGCGCGGCGCCGATCACGCGAGGGATCGCCATCAGCTTCTTGATGTCCTGCTCGGCGTTCTGGACGCCGCCGACTCTGTAGACGTAGACGTGGGCAGCGGAGCCGACGATGCGATCGCTCAGCTCGCCCCGAAAACCGGTCATCAGCGCGAGCGCAATCAGGAGCGCCATCACGCCGACGGCGACGCCGAGCACCGAGATCAGGGAAATCAGGGAGATGAGGGCCTGCTTCCGCCGCGCGAGCAGGTATCGGAGGGCGACGAAGAGTTCAAATGACATTTCCGATTTGATTTCGTCAGCGCACCAGGAAGATCGTACTAAAAGAAAAAACCTCCCGCCTCCCGTCCTCCCTGTTGAATAGTAAGGTGCCCGGCGTGAATTCCCCCTCGAATCGGGCTAACTCTCCATTACTCACTACGCAGGACGACCACCGGATCGACGCGCGCCGCGCGGCGCGCCGGGAAGTAGCTGGCGGCCAGCGTCGTGACGATCAGCAGCAGGGCGGTCGCGACGAGCGTGACGGGATCGCGCTCGGTGACGCCGAACAGCAGCGTCGAGAGCAGGCGCGTGGCGGCCAGCGCGCCGAGCAGTCCGGCGATCACGCCGATCGATGAGATTGAGAGCGCGCCCCGGATCACCTGACGGAGGACATCCAGCCGCTGCGCGCCAAGCGCCAGGCGGATGCCGAGCTCTCGAACGCTGCGCGTGACGTCGAACGACACCATGCCATACAAGCCGATGCAGGACAGCACGAGCGCCAGGACGCTGAAGGCGCTCGAGAGCATCGCCAGCAGCTGCTCACGCACCAGCGTCGTCGCGATCTGCTGCTCCATCGTACGGATGTAGTCCACGACGGCGTGATTGTTCACGGCGCGGACTTCGCCGCGCACGGCCGCGGCGAGTTGCGACGGGTCCTGCCGCGTCCGCAATGCCACGGTCAGCAGTCCTTCCGGCTCGGACAGTTGCGACAGCGGCGTGTAAACCGTCATCGGCGCTTCTTCGCGAAGGCTGCGCTGGGTCGCATCCTCGACGATCCCGACGATCGTCATCGGGCTGTCTTCGCCCTTGAAATAGTGGATGCGCCGGCCGATCGGGTCGTCGTTGCCGAAGAAGAAGCGCGCCAGCGCTCGATTGACCACGGCGGTCTTGTCTGCCGCCGCCGAGTCGCGGGAGTCGAAGACCCGTCCGGCGACGACGGCGATGCCGAGCGTGCGGAAGTAGTCGGGCGACACCATGTTGGTGAAGACGAACCGCGCGTTCTGCGGGCGAGGCTCCGAACCGGGTACTTCGAGCGGACGTGCGTTGCCGCGCGAGTTGACCGGGATGTTGCGCGAGCAGGAACCGGAGATCGCCGCGGCGCGGCTGACGAACCGTTCGAGGACCTGATCGCACAAGCCGGGCATCTGCTCGGCGGGGACGGACGTTCTCCGGACATCGAGCGAGAACAGCAGGAGGTTGTTGCGATTGAATCCGCTGTCGCGCGTTTCCAGATTCCGCAGCGTGCGGCCGAGCAGGGTGGCGGCGGCGACCAGGAGTACGCACAGGCCAATCTGCGCGGCGACGAGCACCTTCCTCATCGACCATCGTCTGCCTCGTTGCTGAATCGATCCGCTCTTGAGCGCGGGCGTCAAATCGACCCGCGTGGAGCCGATCGCCGGCGCCAGGCCGAACAGGATGCCGGTGAGCACCGAGACCGCGATCGTGAACGCCAGTACCGAGGGAGTTCGGTCGAAGATCCAGGAGCGTCGGGGTTGGCCCGGTCTCGACGAGCGCGACAACTGACGCCAGGCCGAAGCGCGCAAGGGCGAATCCGAGGGCGCCGCCCATCAGGGCCAGCAGCACGCTCTCGGTGAGGAACTGGCGGACGAGCCGAGGCCGGCTGGCGCCGATCGAGAGCCGCACCGCCACTTCCTTCGCTCTTGCCGTGCCGCGGGCCACGAGCAGGTTCGCGACATTGGCGCACCCGATCAGCAGCACCACGCCTACCATCGCCATCAACACCTGGAGCGACAGCGAATACTGATCGCGCAGACCTCCCGTGCCGCGGTCGGCCGGAATCAACGACGCGTGCACCGCATCCCAACCGGGAATCGTCCGCAGCCAGACGCTCTGCGGCTCGGCGATGTACTGCTGGAACAGCGCATCGATCGCCGAGGCTGCCTGCGCCTGTCCGACGCCGGGTTTCAGCCGCGCCACGATAGGCATGTCACCCAGCCAGGTTCCATGATTCGTCAGCAGGTCCGGCGCGTCGAGCGTCCTGACCGCCAGCGGCAGCGTGATGTCGATGCGAGTGCCGGGATCGAGACCCGTGAAGCCGGGACCAGTGACGCCCACGATCGCGATCGGTCTGCCGTCGATGCTCAGGCTGCGCCCGAGGACCGCCGGATCCCGGCCGAACTTCCGCTCCCAGTAGCCGTCGCTGATCACGGCAATCAGCGAATCCTGTCCGGCGCGGTCGTCCTCGGCGAGGAACCCGCGACCGAGCGTGATCGGGACGCCGAGCACGGCGTGATAGTTGCCGCTGACGAACTGACCGCGGGTCGCTTCGACGCCGTCGCCGGCTGCCACCCTGAACGTGGCGCGCGCGTAGCAGGTCGTGCCGGCGAACAGGTCGGTTCGAGCGCGGATGCGCTCGTAGTACGGATAGTTCGACGACGGGGAGGACCGCTGGGCGCCGTGCGCGACGAAAACCAGTTCGTCAGGATCGTGCATCGCCATCGTCCGCAGCATGATCGCTTCGAACAGGCTGAAGATCGCGGTGTTCGCGCCGATGCCGAGCGCGAGCGTCAGGACGATGACCGCGGCGAACCCGGGATTGCGCCGGAACGTGCGCAGCGCGTAGCGCACGTCCTGGTGGATCTCTTCCAGTCGCGGCCACGTCCACACCGCGCGCGCCGCTTCTTTCGCCAGCGTGACGTTGCCGAACGCGATCAGCGCCTGCCGGCGCGCTTCGTCCGGCGGCATGCCGCGATCGATGTTGTCCTGCACTTCGCGCTCGAGGTGATCGCGGATGTCCGCCTCGAGGCCGTTCAGCGCACGCTGTTTGCGCGTCATCGTCTTATTCCTGAGCCGCGGGCCTGAGGATACGCGCGATCGCCGCGGCCAGCTTGTCCCACTTGCTGGTCTCGATGTCGAGCTGCTTGCGCCCCTTCGCCGTGAGGCTGTAGAAGTTCGCGCGCCGGTTGTTCTCGGAGGCCCCCTCGGCGTAGGTGATCCAGCCGCGCTTGATCAGGCGATGCAGCGCCGGATACAGCGAGCCTTGTTCGACCTGCAGGACGTCCTCCGAGCCGCGTTCGATCGCCTTGGCGATGGCGTGGCCGTGGGCGGGTCCGAGCCGGAGAGTGCGAAGGATCAGCAGGTCCAGCGTGCCCTGCATGAGCTCGATGCGCTCGCGAGTTCGTCTGGTAGTCATTCTAGGCGAGACGATATTGGTCCCGACCTAGAATGTCAAGGTGAGCAAAAGATCGCCACTTGGTACTTGTTAAGCCGTGTGTACGGTAACTGTCGTGCCGCGACCAACCGGGTTCCGCCTTGTCTGCAATCGCGACGAGCAGCGGACCCGGCCGCCGGCCGAACCGCCCGAGCTTCGCCAGATCGAGGGCATGACCACGATGTGGCCCCGCGATCCGTTCAGCGGCGGTACGTGGATTGGCGTGAACGCAGCCGGTCTGGTCATGGCCGTTCTCAATCGGCGCGATCGCGTGAAGAGGCCGCATCCCGGGGCGCGTATGCGAAGCCGCGGCACGATCATTCCGTCATTGCTCGGCCTCGAGAGTCTGGAATCGGCAGTGGCCCGGGCAGTGCGTCTGCCCGCCGCCGACTTCGAGCCCTTGACCCTGCTCATCGTCGATCGATCGCGGGTCGCGGTACTCAGAAACTCACGGTCGCGATTCACCGTCAGAACCCGCCTGCTCAACCGGCCGCTGGTCTTCACCTCGTCCTCGTTGGGCGATCACGTCGTGCGCCAGCCGAGACACGCGCTATTTGCCAGGCTCGTCGAGCACGCTCGATCGCCGTTGCGCGGGCAGGCCGCGTTCCATCGACACCGCTGGCGCGATCGGCCGGAGCTCAGCGTCTGCATGTCGCGAGCCGACGCGCGCACCGTCAGCAGAACGCGGATTGATGTCGAGGGGGACGGAGCCGACGTTCATATCGAGTACAGGCCGCTGACCGGGCGCCTGGTGACACCGACCCACGGGTCGTCTGCCGCCCAGTCCGACGGTTTGGTCCCAGCCCCTCCGGCAGCATAGTTGCACGCTTGGCGGTTTCAACAAGGTCGGACTGGCGGCGCGTTTCCTTGCCACACGCTCACGCTTGAAACACGAGGCTTTTGCGGGACTTCCGGCTTCCCGGTTAGTCGGATTTCGAGCTCATCCTGAACTCACGCGGTTCCACCTACGTACTTTTTTCACGGTGTGTTCGAACCGGCGACGGGGGAGTGGACCGAATGGTCAGATCCGCTGATATCCGCCCAGATCGGTCGCCCGCGACGCGGTACGCGGTCGCCCTCATCGCGGTGGCGGCGGCAAGTGCGCTGCAGTATTCCCTTCAGCCGCTGGTAGGGGAGCGGTTCCCGCTGGCGACCTTTCCCATCGCGGTCGTTGTCGCTGCATGGTTCGGCGGTTTTGGTCCGGCCCTACTCGCGACGGTCGGCGGCAGCCTCGCGGCCACCTATCTGTTCCTGCCTCCAGTCAACACGCTTCGGATTGTCGGTCGCGGCGATGTCGCCTCATTGATTGTCTTTGCGATTGTCGGTCTGCTGATTGCCCTTGCCGTGCACCATTTCCGGCAACGAGCACAGCTGGAGCGTGAAGCTCGGGTCGAGGCGGAGCGCCGGCTCCGTCAGATGGATCATCTTCGCCAACTCACCTCGATCCTGCTCCAGGCGCGAACGCCGGCAGACGTCATTGCCACCAGCCTCCCTGAACTGCTCCATGCGGTCGAGGCGCGAGCCGGCGCGCTCTTCCTCACGTCCGAGGATGGCAGTGAGTGTCAACTGGCGCATGCCGTCGGCTACGGCGACACCGCGGCGGCAGCCGCGCAGCGGTGGCCACTGGCGTCCGAATCGCCGCTTGCCGAGGCCGTGCTCCGACGCGAACTGGTCGTTATCGAGTCATCGCCCGGCAAGCTTCGCGTCCCTCCCTCTGTGTCCGGCAGTCCCTTCCTCGAGTTTCACGATGGCGACGTCGTCGCGCCGCTGATCGCCGGGACGAAGGCGATCGGCGCCATCGTCTTCGCCGTCGCCCCGGCGCGATCGTTCGGCGAAGACGATCGGGAATTCCTGATGCGCGCCGGGCGCTACACCGCGCAGGCGCTCGAGCGTGCGCGTTTGTACGACTCGGCCGAACGGGCGCGCGCCGACGCGGAAGCGCAGCGGGTGAGAGCGGATTCGGAACTGCGCGAGCGGCACAAGGCCGAGGACGCGCTGCGCTTGAGCGAGGCGCGATACCGGACACTGGCGGCGCGCACCAGCCGCTTGTACGCACTGAGCGCGGGGCTGTCGGAGTCGGTGTCGCTGAATGCGGTCGCGAGAGTGGTCGTGCGGCATGGCAAGGTCGTGGTGGGTGCGGCCGCCGGCTCGGTCGCGCTGCTGGTCGACGGCGGCGCGCAGTTCGAGGCGCTCTACGCCGAGGAATACGGTGCCGCGGCCAGCGACTCGCCGCGGCGCTATGCCGCCAGCCCCGGGCTGTGCTCGACCGCGGCGGTTCAGACGCATCGGCCGATCTTCATTGGATCGTTCGTCGAGTGGCAGCAGAAGTATCCGGAGTCCGCGTCGATTGCCGCCGATGGCGGCTACGTGTCCTCGGCCACGCTGCCGCTGCTCGCCGATGGCTCGTCGCTCGGCGTGCTGTCGTTCCATTTCACGGTTCCGGTCAATTTCGACGAGGAGTACACCGCCCTGCTCACGTCCGTGGCGCAGCATTGCGCGCAGGCGCTGGATCGTGCCCGGCTGTACGAGACGACGGAGCGGGCGCGCGCAGAGGCCGAGGCGGCGAATCAATCGAAGGATGATTTCCTCTCGACGATTTCGCACGAGCTGCGGACTCCGCTCAACGCGATGCTCGGCTGGGCCGCGATGCTCCGCAGCGGGTCGGTCGACGCGAGTCGAACGCAGCGGGCGATTGAAGCGATCTTCAACAACGCCACGCGGCAGGGGCGCCTCATCGAGGAGCTGCTCGACGTCTCGCGGATTGTCGCCGGTCGCGCGACGTTCGATCCGCAGAACGTCGATCTCGGCGAGAACATCCGCGGCGCGGTCGAGGCCATGATGCCGCTCGCGGCGGCGAAAGGGGTCGAGGTCTGTTTCGAGCCGTTGCCCGGGATCAACGTGGTCGCCGATCCGCGGCGTCTCGAGCAGGTGTTCCTGAACCTGCTCTCGAACGCCGTGAAGTTCACGCCGCGCGGCGGCCGGGTCACCGTCGAGGTGAAAGCCGCCGAGGGATCCGCCGAAGTGCGCGTCGCCGACACCGGCGCCGGCATCGACCTCGCCTTCCTTCCGCATGTCTTCGAGCGGTTCCGCCAGGCGGACAGCGCGCCGACCCGGAGCGCCGGCGGTCTCGGGCTCGGGCTGTTCATTTCGCGTCACCTCGTCGAGGCGCAGGGCGGCACGATCCGGGCGGACAGCGAAGGTCCCGGCAGCGGGGCGACCTTCACGCTGACGATGCCCGCCGGCGTAGGCGCGAGCGCCTCCCGCCACATGACGCCGAACGCCGCTGCGGGTACGCCGCCGGAGCAGGAAGAACCGATGCCGGTGCTCGACGGCATCTCGGTCCTCCTCGTCGACGATGAACCGGACGCCCGCGAGGTCATGGCCTCGGCCCTCGAGTCCTGCGGCGCGACGGTGATCTCCGCCTCGTCTGCGCGCGAGGCGCTCGAGACCCTGGCGTCCACGGAGATCGATCTCCTGCTGTCCGACATCGCGATGCCCGGACAGGACGGCTATGAGCTCATTCGCGACATCCGCGCGATGCCCTCCGCCCGCCTCGCCGCGATCCCCGCTGCGGCGGTCACCGCGCACGCCCGGGATGACGAACGGGAGCGCGCGCTGTCGGCGGGCTTCCACATGCATCTGACCAAGCCCGTCCACCCGGTCGCGCTCGCCACCGCCGTCGCCTCGCTCGCGACGTCGAAAGCCGGCGTGTCGGGCGGCCGCCGCACCAAGTCCATCTGATCGTCCCCGGTTCGCCGGCACGGTCGGAAGGAAAAGCGGCCGTCTTCACTTGAGTTGCCAGTGGACGCCGGGCGAGCCGGTCATCGCGTTACATCAGGGCTGATCTGATCCGCCGCCGGGTGTTCTTCCGCCTGAAGGCGGAAGCCACGAAGTCGATAGGACCACGACGTCGCGTGATGAACGGATCTCCGGTCGCGTGGCTTCCACCTTCAGGCGGAAGATCTCCGCTACCTCGATCGACAAGCAACACTCGACACCGCGCTGCCGTCTAACGTTCATCATGCGGTGGCGAACGCTGATTGCAACTGTCTCAACTGCATCGAGTGTCTTCGTTGTCGCGGATGTCCCTGTGTTCGCGCAATCGGACAGTCACGTCGCTCGCGAGTCGTCCGCGCCGGCCGTTATCGCACGCGACGCGCCGGCTCCGGTCATGCGCGTGTACGGGAGTGACGAACCGCCGACCGCCTCGAGCGTCGAGCTGCCGGTGAACCTAACGTTCGCCGAGCATTTCCGTCCAACGATCGAAGCCATGCTCGAGCGGTCGCCGACCTTCAGACGTCAGTGCCTGCGTATTGCGCAGACTCCTGAGCTGATGGTGCGCATGAGGCTGCTGCACGGCAATCCGACGAGCGGCGTCAGAGCGCGCACGGACATCGGCATCAGCGCGGATCGGCGGGTCATCGCGTCGGTCGCGATCAGGCCGCTCGAGAATCTTCCTGAACTGATCGCGCACGAGTTCGAGCACATCCTCGAGCAGATCGACGGCGTCGACCTGCGCGCGCGATCCGAGCTCGCCGGGACGGGGGTCTGGAATTGTGATGATGGATCGTTCGAAACGGTGCGCGCGGTTCGGGTCGGGCGCGTCGTCGCACGGGAGACCGCCAGTCGCCGTTGAGGCGTGAATGCGCGGCTCCTGCATCGCAGCTGCCGCCGGTCTGTCTCTGCTGGGTGAGGTGTCGCTGGCTCAGCACCACGAACCGCTGTTCACCGTCGCCCAGCGCGATCGCGTGCGCTCGAACACCCATCCCGCGCCGGTCAGCATCAGCGGGGACGGACGATTCATCGCCTTCTCGTCGGTACGAGCGGCTGCTGCCCGCCGACGACGACAGCCTGGCCGACATCTACGTGCTCGAGCGGACGACAGGTGCCGTCACGCTCGAGAGCGGCAGCGCCGGCGATTCGCCGATCAATACGGACTGCGTCTACCCGCGCATCAGCGGGGACGGCCGATATCTCGTCTTCGAGGCCTCGATGTCGTCGGCCAACGGCGAGACTGCTTTCGTCGAGGTCATATTCCGCGATCGTCACACCGATCTGACGAAGCGGATTGTCCGCTCCGAGTCAGGCGCGAACGCGAACGGCTGGAGCGGCGCCGCTGCCGTCAGCGACGACGGCGCGACGGTGGTGTTCGAGTCGACGGCCACGAACCTCGTGCCCGGGATTGATGCGAACGGCGCGCGTCCCGACATCTATCGAGTCAAGACGGCCACCGGCCGCATCGATCGCATCAGCGTCGATGGGGACGGCCATCAATCGGCCGCCGGCTCGAGCCTGGCGCCGAGCCTGAGCGCCGACGGCCGCTACATCGCGTTCGTGTCTTCGGCCGCCCTTCTCGAGGACTCGGCTGCACCTCCGCGGACGTCCACCTCTCCCGAACGTCAGCAGCTCTACATCCGCGATACACACGCGAATCTGACCACGCGCATCAATGCATCGGCGAAAGGTGTGGCGCCCAACGACTCCTGTCTGCGGCCGGCAATCAGCCGTGACGGCGCTTACGTGGCGTTCGTGTCGATCGCCACGAACCTCGCCGGATCCGATCAGAATCGGTCGCCGGACGTCTTTCTGTACGAGCGGAGATCCGGCTCGACTACGCTCGTCAGCCGCAACAAATCAGGGCGCGCGGCGAATGGCGCGAGCGGGAACCCCTCGATTTCGGGGGACGGCAGGTTCGTCGCGTTTCAATCGGAGGCATCGGACCTTCTCTGTTCGCGCCGCTGCACATCCTCCGCGGAAGACATCAACCTGCTCTCGGATGTGTTCCTGTTCGATCGGCTGGCGGGTGTGGTCGCGCTGGTCAGCGCCGGACGAACCGGCGGCTGGATGGAAGAAAGCGGCGCACCGGCAGTCGACGGAACCGGTCGCGTGATTGCGTTCGCGTCGCGGCACCCGATCGATGCGGGAGACATCGCCCACGACTTCGATCTCTTCGTGCGCATCCCGGAGACCCGCTGAACCCGCGTGTTAGGATCGCGGGTCATGCATCCGCGCGAGCTCCTCATCGAAACTGTCGTCCACATTCCACCCGAACGCGCGCTCGAGGGCCTCGACACCGACGCCGCACACCGGCGCGTCAGCGGCGCCACCCATTCCATCGCCGAGATCCTCGCGCACATGATCTTCTGGCAGGAGTGGTTCAGCGACAGATGCTCCGGCACCGGGACGCCAATGCCGCAGACCGCCGCCGCCGGCTGGCCTGCCGCGCCTCACGGCAGCTGGCCGGATCTCGAACAGAGGTTCCTGGCAGGTCTGGAACGCGCGGCCTCGTGCGGCCTGCCCGAGTCACGTCTCGATCAGCCGATCACGCCGGCGATCGAATTCCCGCCGGTGGCCCACTACGCCATTCGGGATGCGCTGGTGCACATCTCGCAGCACAACGCCCATCATCTCGGGCAGATCATCCTGCTGCGTCAGATGCTGGGCTCCTGGCCGCCGCCGGCGGGAAGCTGGACTTGGTGACACGGCGCCTCGTGACCGGTGATCAGTGATCGGTGATCGAAATCGGGGATCATTGGCGATTGGGATCACCGCTCACCGTTCACCAATCACCCGATCCCCGATCCCCGATCACCGATCACGATGATGTCCAGCTATGATCGGAGGGTTTCGACTAGGAGAAGGCATGCGGAAACATCGACTGTCCCTCGCATTCGTGGTGCTCGTGTCGACTGCCGGTCTCGTGGCTCAACAGCGCGGGGCGGGTCCGCCGCCCGACATCGCGGGGAAATGGACGGGCACCTGGAGCTGGTACAACCCGGCGCAGGCGACGACGCCGCCCAAGGAGCAGTGCGCGAAGCTCGAGGCTGATGTCGTGCGCAAGGGTGACGTCTACGAGGCGACGTTCACGGGCGATTGCGGCCGGCCCTACAAGTACACGATCGCAATGGAAGGCCGGCCATCGGGCGGCGTGGTCCTGTTCAAGGGCTCGGCGGATCTCGGGCCGAAGGATGGCGGCGTCTACGACTGGATCGGCCGGGCGACGGACAAGGAGTTCGTCGGCTTCTACACCAACGCCTACTACACGGGCGTGTTCAGCCTCTCACGCCAGCCGAAGGCTCCATAGGCTCTCCGACACGTTTCCGTCGCGCGTTCTGTGATCGCTCATGTCAAACATCCTTCAGTCTCTACCGGCGGGCGAGAAAGTCGGCATCGCATTCTCGGGCGGTCTCGATACCAGCGCCGCGCTCCATTGGATGCGCGCGAAAGGGGCCATCCCGTACGCCTACACGGCAAACCTGGGGCAGCCTGACGAGCCCGACTACGACGACATCCCCCGGCGCGCGCTGCAGTACGGAGCCCAACACGCGCGCCTGATCGATTGCCGCGCCGAGCTCGTGTCCGAGGGGCTGGCGGTACTGCAGTGCGGCGCCTTCCATATCTCCACTGCCGGCCTGCCGTACTTCAACACCACGCCGATCGGCCGCGCCGTCACCGGGACGCTGCTCGTCGCGGCGATGAAAGAAGACGACGTGCACGTCTGGGGGGATGGCAGCACGTTCAAGGGGAACGACATCGAGCGCTTCTATCGCTACGGCCTGCTGGCGAATCCGAAGCTGCGCATCTACAAGCCCTGGCTCGATCAGACGTTCATCGACGAGCTCGGCGGCCGCGCGGAGATGTCCGAGTACATGCGCACCGCCGGCCTCGCGTACAAGATGAGCGCCGAGAAGGCCTATTCAACCGATTCGAACATCCTCGGCGCGACGCACGAAGCCAAGGACCTCGAGCAGCTCGGCACCAGCATGCGGATCGTCGAGCCGATCATGGGCGTCCCGTTCTGGCGCCAGGACCTCGAGATCAAGCCCGAGGACGTGTCGATCCGGTTCGAAGAAGGCCAGCCCGTCGCGATCAACGGTCTCACGTTCAACGACGGCGTCAAACTGATCCTGGAAGCCAACCGGATCGGCGGCCGCCACGGCCTCGGGATGAGCGATCAGATCGAGAACCGGATCATCGAGGCCAAGAGCCGCGGCATCTATGAAGCGCCGGGCATGGCGCTGCTGTTCCTCGCGTACGAACGCCTCGTCACCGGCATCCACAACGAGGACACGATCGAGCAGTACCGCGACAACGGCCGCCGCCTGGGACGGCTGCTGTATCAGGGGCGCTGGTTCGACCCGCAGGCGATGATGCTGCGCGAGACCGCGCAGCGCTGGGTCGCACGGGCCGTGACCGGCGAGGTCACCGTCGAACTGCGCCGCGGCAACGACTATTCGATTCTGAACACCGTCAGCCCGAACCTGACCTACAAGCCCGAGCGGCTGACGATGGAGAAGGGCGCCTCCGTGTTCTCACCGCAGGATCGAATTGGCCAGCTGACGATGAGGAACCTGGATCTCGCCGATACCCGCGACAAGCTCTTTACCTACATGAAGGCCGGCGTGCTCGCGCCGGCGCCGGGCACGACGCTGCCGCACCTCCTCGAGGGGGACGCCGCGGAGGAGAGCAAGAAGCACGGAGAGTAGGCGATCAGTGCGTGTGATCGTGTCCGTGCAACTCGGGCGGAGTGATCGCCTCTTCGAGCCGCCGGCCGAGGCTGGCGTGTTCATCGCGCAACGCCTTCGGCACACGGTCGCCGAACAGGGCGAAGAAATCCCCCTGTCCCGTCACTGCTTCCACCCACTCGGCTGGATCGACCTTCAGCAGCATCGCCATGTCCTCGTCTGAGAGCTCGATGCCCTGACGATCGATGGCGTCGACGGTCGGGACGTGGCCGATCAGCGTCTCGACGGCGCCTCCCCTGCCTTCGCACCGCTCGATGACCCACCGCAGCACGCGGAGGTTCTCACCGAAGCCCGGCCAGATGAATCGCCCGTTCTGATTCGTGCGAAACCAGTTGACGCGGAAGATTTTCGGCGGCGAGGACAGGCCGGCGCCGATTTGCAGCCAGTGCGCGAAATAGTCGGCCATGTTGTAGCCGCAGAACGGCCACATCGCCATCGGATCGCGCCGCAGCACGCCGACCTTGCCGGTCGCGGCGGCCGTGGTTTCAGACGACAGCGTCGCGCCCAGGAACGTTCCGTGCACCCAGTCCCGCGCCTGAAAGACGAGCGGCACGCGCCGCTGCCGCCGCGCGCCGAACAGAAAGGCGTCGATGGGCACCCCTTCCGGGTTGTCGAACTCCGGCGACAGTGAGCGGCATTCGGTGGCGGGGGTCGTGAACCGGCTGTTCGGGTGCGCAGCCTTCTCGCCTGATTGCGGCGTCCACGGCCGCCCCTGCCAGTCCTCCGCGATCGCCGGCGGCGGATCGTCGTGGCCTTCCCACCAGGGTGTGCCATCCGGACGCAGCGCCACGTTCGTGTAGATCGTGTTGCGCTGGATCATCTCGAACGCGTTGGGATTCGTTCTCCGGCTCGTGCCGGGAACGACGCCGAAAAACCCCGCTTCCGGATTGACCGCCCACAAGCGTCCATCGCCGCCCGGACGCAGCCAGGCGATATCGTCGCCGACGGTCCACGCCTGCCAGCCTTTCATCGAATCGGGCGGCACCAGCATCGCGAGATTCGTCTTCCCGCATGCGGAGGGAAAGGCGCCGGTGACGTAATACGTCCGCCCCTCGGGACTGCGAAGGCCGAGAATGAGCATGTGCTCGGCAAGCCAGCCTTCCTGACGGCCGAACCAGCTCGCCAGCCGAAGCGCCATGCACTTCTTCCCGAGCAACGCGTTGCCGCCGTAGCCAGATCCGATCGACCAGACCGCATTGTTCTGCGGAAAATGGACGATGAACCGGCGATCGGGACTCAAGTCGCCGAGCGAGTGCAGGCAGCGCGTGAAGTTGTCCGAATCGCCGAGCTGATCCAGTGCGACGCGCCCCATCCGCGTCATCGTCCGCATGCTCAGGACGACGTACCGGCTGTCGGTGATCTCGACGCCGACCTTGGTGAACCGCGATCCCGCCGGGCCCATCAGGAACGGCACCACGAACATCGTCCGGCCCTTCATGGCGCCGGCGAAGAGCGGGGTCAGCTTCGCGACCGCTTCGTGCGGCGGCATCCAGTTGTTGTTGGGCCCGGCCTCGTCTTTCGCGTCCGTGCAGACGAACGTCAGATGTTCGGTTCGCGCGACGTCGTGCGGCGCACTGCGGTGCAGGTAGCATCCCGGCATCAGCCGCTGATTGAGCTCGATCAGCTCCCCCGAGGCGAGGCACTCGGCGAGGAGGCGATCCTTCTCTGCCTCCGATCCGTCGCAGAAAACCACCGTGTCTGGACGCGTAAGGTTGGCGACCTCGTCGACCCACTGCTTGATGGCAGTCGTGACACTTGTCCTGGTCGGCATATGCGCGCCGATCGTACCACGAACCGCGCAGCCGGCAGGGTTGCGCGGCCGAGGGCGAAAAGCTCGGCCGAACTCTGGTGACGTATCGACCGCGAGCGGTTGTGCCCGCGCTGTGCGCGGGTGTGGCCAGGAACCCGGATCAATCAGCGGTCAGTGCCACCGCTGCGCAGTAGAGGCTGACCGTTCGTGTCGTGGCGCTCATCGATCCTCTCTTCGCCCGCAGCGCGCCGCTTTAGCGGCGCGGCTGAACGTCCGGATCATCCGGACCGCGCGACGCGGGACTAAAGTCCCGCGCTACGGGCGTCCTCAGGTACTCGCTGAACATCCTTTGGATTGCCGTGCCGTCCTGCGTGGTGGCCAGCGCGAGCATCAGGAGGACGCGCGCCTTGAGGGGGCCGAGATCTTCGGCCGCGATCCGGTAGGGGGTCGAGGGAGTCGTGGAAGAGACCCATCGAGGGGTGATGCGTCCGTTGCCGGTCCTGGTGCTCGTAACGACGAAAACCCGCTTGTCGGTCGCGTAGCCGACGCCGACGGTCTGGCTGTCGGTCGTCGCACCGGCGCCGGCCGCCGCGATGACAATGCCCCTGGCGCCCAGATCGACCAGCGCCTTGATCGCATCGCCGCTCGCACCCTGATAGACCAGCACGATGTCGACGCGCGGGAGCTCCTCGATCCGGGAGATGTCGAACTCGGCGGCCGCGGTGTGCCGCTTGGCGCCCGAACGGTAATAAACGACGCGATCGTCATCGACGACGCCGAGCAGTCCGTAGCGGGGGCTCTGGAACGTGTCCAGCCGGTGCGCATCGGTTTTGGCCACCTCGCGCGCCGCGTTGATCTCGTCGTTCAATACGACGAGGACTCCCTTGCCCCGCGAGGCCGGCTCGGCCGCGACCCTGAAGCCCGCGAGCAGATTCGCAGGCCCCTCGTAGCCGACCGCATCCGGGTCGCGCATTGACCCAACCACGACCACGGGCTTGTCCGTCTTAACCGTGAGGTTGAGGAAGTACGCGGTCTCCTCGAGCGTATCGGTACCCATTGTGACGACGATGCCTGCCAGGCCGGGGTCATCGCGAAACGCGGCGTTGATGCGGCGCGCGAGATCGCGCCATTGTCCCAGCGTCAACGCTGAGCTCGACGTGTTCGCGAACTGTTCGGTCTCGACCCTGACGTGACGGGCGAGCGTTGGCACCGACTTGACGAGCTCGTCGGCGGACAACCGTCCGGCGGCCCGGTTCGAGATCGTTCCACCGGTGGCGATCAACCTGACTTTGGGAAGTGGGGATTGCGAGGGCTGCCAGGCCGCGCCGGAGGTCGAGGACTGCGCGGCGAACATCGCGCCGGTGACTGCGACTCCAATCAGGAAGATCGAGCCGACGCTGATTGGCCGCGACCGACGCATTCGGTCACTATACTCTCGATGGGCGCTGTCCGTGGGCGAGCGACAGCCAGCGACTGAGTTGTCGCGCCGCCTCGTCCGGGGTTTTTCCGTAGAACGGCATCAACGCCGCCGAGCCGCCGGGTAAGCGGGCGATCTGTGCACGCCATTGGTTCGTCCCGACGCTGGAGACTTCGATGTGGTACTCACGGCCGTTGATGATCTGTTCGAAACGATGCACGATCACTTTCCAGTCGGGACGATGACGGGCTGTTGAATGCTCAAACGAGTCGCGATTCTAGCGAGTCGACGAAAGCGTTCAAGCGAAAGGAAAACCGAAGGCGCATCAACACAGTGCAACAGCCGCGTTTTACTCCACGAACACATTGAAAAAAGATCAGTCTGCTGCCGTTCTCCACAGGCATTCCACGTTTCTTCCACAGCTTTTCCACAGGCCTGCGAATATTGGCGATCGTGATGGTCTCCGGCGCCGTTTCTTGACGCGTTTCCACCCGCGCATTACGCTGGCACATCGAATGGGTCAGTCCCCCTTCCGGAGCCTGTTTCGCGCCGCTGGCCCCGCGTGCCTCCTCTTCTGGGCAGTCGTTGCCGTCGTGTCGCCGGCTCACGCCGGCGCCAGGCAGTCGGTTGCCGAACAGACCGATGCGGTGCTCTACCGGGTGTTTCTCCGCGACGGCGGCATGCTCGTGAGCTACGGCGAATTCGCGCACATGGGCGATCGCGTCGTGCTGTCGATCCCGATTGGCGGCACCAACTCGAGCCCGGTGCTGCATCTGGTGACGATCCAGTCAGCCGACGTGGACTGGGACCGGACGAATTCGTACGCGCAGGCCGCGCGGTCGCGCCGCTACGCCGACACGCGCGGCGAGATCGACTATGGCAAGCTGACCCGCGACGTGGCCGATGCGCTGTTCCAGGCCGGGTCCGTCGCGGATCCGGCCAGGCGCCTGGCGCTCGCCGAAGCCGCGCGCAAGCAGCTCGTCGAGTGGCCGCAGCAGCATTTTGGGTATCGGGCCGAAGAAATTGCCCAGATGTCAGCCTGGCTCGACCAGGTCGTCTCCGAGCTGCGAGTGGCAGCCGGGCAGTCGCGTTTCGAGTTGACGCTGGTCGCGAGCACGCCGGCGGCGGCCCCTCCGGTGCAGCTGCTCCCGTCTCCCGATTTCCGGGAACGCGTGGACTTCGCGCTCGTCGCCGCGCGAAAGACGACCGATTCGGCTGAACGGATCTCTCTCCTGCGCGCGGTCATGGATTCGCTTCAGCCGGTTGCGCCGGCGGGCAGCTGGATGGCGTCGCTCCATGCCGACGTCTCTGCGCAGCTCGAGGTCGAGTTGAAGACCGACCGCGCGTACGCGGATCTCACGAAGCAGACTCTCACCCGCGCTTCGTGGTACGCCGATCGCGCCGACGTCCGCGGACTGGAGTCGCTCGTCAGAAGCGTGCTCGAAGCGGACACCAGGCTGCAGCGGGCACGCCCGGCCGATGTCGCCGGTCTTCTCGCGGCGCTCGACGCGCGGATCGATGGCGCCCGGCGCCTTCGTCTCGCGCACGATGCCTGGGTGCTGCGAACGGCGTTGCTTCGGACCTATTGGCAGGAAATCCGTCAGGGAATGGACCGGCTGCTCGGCGTCCGGATCTGGCTCACCGACGTCCGGCAGCTCGCCGGGCCGTCCCCCGACGCGCTCCGCCGTCTGGCTTTCGACGCCGAGTATGCCGGCCATCAGATCGCGAAGGTGAAGCCGCCGGCCGAAGTGGCCAGCGCGCACTCCACGCTTGGCTCGGCCTCGCGCATGGCAGTCCGTGCGGCCAAGGCGCGCCTCGACGCGCTGCGCTCGGGGAGCATGGAAGGGGCATGGGAAGCCTCGTCGGCCGCGGCCGGCGCGCTTCTGCTGCTGGATCAATCCGTCCTCGAGCTGCGGAAGATCACACGCGAACCGTCGCCTCTCCGCCCTCGATGAGTGACTGGGTGTCCGGTACGAATTCCTGGTGGTAACTCCCCGCGTCAGTCGATTGCTCCGCGCTGCTGACTTGCGCGGGGTGCCGCGCACGATCCTTTCCGTCATGCCGCGCGGGTGGGAGGCGCGTGCCGCCGCGATCGTGGTCCCGACGCGAAGCGCCGCCGAAGAGCTGCGGCGGACCGTCGAGGATCTGATCCTCGATCGTCACGGCGATGCTGCGGTCCTCCTTCCCGATCTCGTCACGCGCAGCGAGCTTTATCTCAACCTCCACGCGAGGCTCGGTGATGCGCCGGCGCTGCTGACCGAGTTCGAGCGTGAGGTGCTGCTGAGGCTGGCGGCGGATGACGCACGGGCTCAGGGCGTCGAGGCGCCGTTTCGACTGCGGCCTGGTCTCCTGGCAGCCGGTACTGGGGTTCTACGACGAGCTGCGGCGCCGCGGCCGGTCGATCGACACGTTCGATCGGCTGGTCAGGGAGCGGCTCGAGCCGGGCAGCGAATCGGATCGAGGCGCGGCGCGGCTGCTCAGGCAGACGGACTTTCTGTCGAGCACGTTCGCGGCGTTCGAACGCCGCGTCGCCGACAGCGGCAGAATCGACGAGCACGCGCTTCGGGCGCTGCTGCTCTCGTCACCGCTGCGGAAGCCGTATCGCCACATCATTCTCTGTGTCGGCGATCAGGCCGCTGACCCTCGCGGGTTGTGGCCCGCGGATTTCGACCTGCTCACACGGATCCCGGGTCTCCTGCATCTGGACGTGGTGGCCACCGAGCGCGCGCTTGCAGCCGGTTTTCACCAGCGGCTCCACGACACCCTCCCTGGAATGGATGAGGACCGCCCGATTCCCGAAGCGGTGCCGCCGGCCCTCATCGCCCCGGCGGCCCCCGAGCGGGAGGCACCGTCATTCCACTTCGTGTGCCGGGATCGCGAGGAAGAGCTGGTCGATGCGGCGCGCTGGATACGGCATCGCGCGAGGCAGGCCAGCCGCCGCGAAGAGATCCCGGCGCTCCACCGTACCGCGGTCGTCTTTCAACGGCCGCTGCCTTACCTGTATCTTGCGCGACAGGTCCTGGGCTCGGCGAAGATTCCCTACCAGGCGGCCGATGCCCTGCCGCTGGCGGCCGAGCCGATGGCCGCCGCAATCGATCTCATCTTCGCCGTGGTGAACGAGGAGGCGACCCGCGCGTCGCTCGTCGAGCTGATGGCATCGGCGCAGTGGTCGTTCGCTGATCCGGCGGATCCCGATCGACCGATCGACAGTCATCAGTCAGCCGCGCTCGACCGCGTGCTGCAACAGTCGAAGTACCTCGGCGGCTGGGAACGGCTGCGCCTTCTGGCCGGCAGCGTCTCGGCGCGGACCGCTTCCGCGACTCGCGAGGCGGCGCTCTGGCGGCGGGCCGCGCCCGCGATCGCCGCGGCCGCGGCCGCGTGCGTCGACCTCGAAGCCATCGCAACGGCGCCGACCGCGTCGGCGCAAATCGATCGGCTGCTGGGGTTCGTCGCGCAGCATGAACGTCCGCCCGGCGAAACCGATCCGGAGCATGAGCGCCACGCGCGCGCGCGCGGAGCCATCCTCGGGGCGCTCGCGGCGCTTCGCGGCGCGCACGAACAGTTCGACGATCGCCCCCAGCCAGTGGGCGAGCTGATCGCGACCATCCGGCGCTGGATAGAAGGGCAGACGTTCGCGCCGCGCGCCGGGCAGGAAGGCGTGCTGCTGCTCGACGCCGCCGCGGCAGCGTTCGCGGATATGGACGAGGTCAGGCTGGTGGGGCTCGTCGAGGCGGACTGGCCGAACCGTGCCGGCAGCAGCATTTTCTATCCTGCGTCGTTGTTGAAGGATCTGGGTTGGGCGTCTGAGGCGGAGCGGATCGGTGCGGCTCGCGCGCAGTTCCAGGATCTGCTCTTTCTCGCGCACCAGCGGGTGGCCGTCTCGTCGTTCACGCTCGAAGAAGACGCACTGATCCCGCCGTCCCCCTTCCTCGACGATCTCCCGTCGAGCGGCCTCGTTCTCCAGCGGCCTGAAGCGCCGCCCGCGACACGCATCTTTGCGCACGAAGCGCTGGCCATGTCCCCGGTCGTGCCCGATGCGATCGCCGGCAGCCCTCGCGCGTGGCTGCAGATGAGGCTCGAGCGGACCGCTGCCGCCGATCCGAGGTACCGCGGCGCTGTCGGCGCGCGCCAGCCGGAGGCGTATGCGGTGAGCCGGATCGAACGGTACCTTGCGTGTCCATTCAAATATTTTTCTGAAACCGTGCTCAAGCTGGACGAGGAGCGTGAAGATGAATCCGGGCTGACGCCGCAGGAGCGCGGCCAGCTGCTGCACGGCGTGTTCGAGGCGTTCTTCACCGAATGGCGGAAGCGAGGCGGCACCACTATCACCACTCAGACCCTCGACGCTGCCGTGACGCTGTTTGCCGACGTCGCCGCATCTCTTCTGCAGGGATTGCCCGAAGCGGACCGTGCGCTCGAACGAACCTATCTGCTGGGCTCGGCCGCCTCTCCCGGTCTCGCGGAGCGGGCCTTTGCGTTCGAGATCGAGCACGGCGTCGGCGTGGTCGAGCGCCTCATCGAGTACCGAGTTCGACGGATCGTTCCGCTTCGAAGGTGCGGAAGGCGTTCGCGACGTGCGCCTTCGCGGCAAGGCCGATCGCATCGATCTGCTGACTGACGGCACTGTGCGGGTGATCGACTACAAGCTCGGACGGGCGCCCAAGCCCGCTCGGGTGCTTCAGCTGCCGATCTACGGCGTCTGCGCCGAACAGCAGCTGGCCGGATACCGCGGGCGGACGTGGACGCTCGGGCGGGCGGGGTACGTCGCATTCCGGGAAAAGAACCCATTCGTCGAGCTTCGTGGCCGGAGCGGCAGCCTTGAAGAAGCGTTGCGCGACGGACAGCAGCGTCTTCTGACCGCCGTCGAGCAGATCGAAGCCGGCGAGTTCCCCGTGAGTCCGGACGAGCCCTGGACGTGTACGCGCTGCGGCTTCTCCCACGTGTGTCGAAAGGACTACGTCGGCGATGAGTAGGCGGGACGGGAAGGCCCCGGCCGGGCCCGTGTCGCAGTTGTCGCTGTTCGGAGCGCCGACCGTCGCGCCGGCATCGCCGGAGCCCGCGACGCCGCTCGATCCGGATAGCGCCGCGCGCGCCTTCGCCGTCGATCCCCGACACAACGTCGTTCTGGAAGCGTCGGCAGGCACCGGGAAGACATCGGTCCTCGTCGCCCGTTACGTCAACCTGCTGAAGGCCGGCGTCGATCCCGCCAATATCCTGGCGATTACGTTCACCAGGAAGGCCGCCGCGGAAATGCGCGAGCGGATCATCCGTGAGCTCAAGCTCGCTGCTGACCGATCCGAGCTCGACTCCGCGCGCTGGCTGGAACTTCGCGACCGGCTGGGCGAGATCGCGATCAGCACGATCGACGCGTTCTGCCTGTCCCTGCTGCGGGAATTCCCGCTGGAAGCGGATGTCGATCCGGCCTTCGATCTGGCCGATGAGACCGAAATCCCGCGGCTGATGGCCACGGCCCTCGATCGCACGCTCCGGATTCTCGTCAGCCTGAGCGCCAGCGATGACGATGTGAGCCTGGTGTTGGCGCAGCTGGGCATCGCGCGAACGCGTGAAGGGCTGGCGACACTGCTCGATCGGCGGCTGGTCGCGTGGGACGCGCTCGATCGGTTTCTCGTACGCGGTCCTCGCGGGTTGACCGCGGCGAGTGTCTGCGGCGGCGCCGCATCGGCGCTGCAGGAAATGCTGCAGACCGTTCCTGGCGGCCTGACGGCGTTTCTGGCGGACGGGCCGTCGGGCCATCCACGGTACGGCCTGTTCCTCCGCGAGGTGCAGCGCCTGGCGTCGCTCGGGGACGCGTCGGACGCGGCGATCCGCGGCGTGCTCGAGCGCGTGTCCGGACACTTTCTCACGACCGAGAACCGGGCGCGGAAGGCCGGCACCGCGATCCCGCCGTATAAGCCGGAGCACTATCCGTCGAAGCCGGCGATGAAGCGTCATCGCGACGCGCTCTTTCAGATTGCGCCGCAGATCGAACAGGTGATGTTCGCCTTCAATCGCGACCTAAACGTCGTGATGGCGCGCGGCGTCAGGCGGATGTTCGCGATCGCGCTCGAACAGTACCGGCGGGCGCTCGAGGAGCGTTCGGTACTCGACTTCTCCGACGTGCTGCAGCGCGCGCTGCAGCTCTTGCGGCAGATGGACGAGTTCTCGCAGAGCCGGTTCCGCCTCGAGTCGCGGTACCACCACGTGCTGGTCGACGAATTCCAGGACACGAGCCGCGCGCAGTGGGAGCTGGTGTCGCTGCTCGTGAAGGCGTGGGGCGAGGGCCTCGGGCTCGCGACCAATCCATCGATCTTCATCGTCGGCGATCGCAAGCAGTCGATCTACCGGTTCCGCGACGCCGAGGTCGCCGTCCTGCACGAGGCGGCTGAGCACATCGAGGGATTGCGGCCGGGCGGCCGCGCCCGGCGCGCGATCTCGCGCAGCTTCCGCGCATGTCCCGAGCTGTTGCACTTCGTCAACGACGTGTGCACGGAGATTTCGCAGCCCTCACAGAGCGCCGGCGAGTTCACTTACGACGAGCGGGATCGCTTTCCGGTGGATGTGACCAGTGCGCATACGGACGGCGGCGAGCCGGTTCTCGGCGTGGCCGTCGCGGAGACGCCTGACGCGTGCGCCGCAGCCGTCGCGGACGAGATTGCGCGGCTGTTGCGGGAGGCGACCGTCCGCGACAAGTCGACGGGCCTCACGAGGCCGGCCCGGGCCGGAGACATCGGCATCCTCTTTCGATCGCGGACGAGTCATCGCGAGTTCGAGCGCGAGCTCGGCGGGCGGGGGATTCCCACCTACGTCTACAAAGGGCTCGGGTTCTTCGACGCCGACGAAATCAAGGACATCACCGCGCTCCTGCGCTACCTCGCCGAGCCCACGTCCAACCTGCGATCGTCTGCGTTTCTCCGCTCGCGGTTCATCCGCATCTCCGATCGCGGGCTGGCGGCGCTGGCGCCGGAAATCTGGTCGGCGCTTCTCTCCGATCTTCCTCCTCCGGCGCTCGCCACCCTCGAGGACGAAGACCGGAGAGTGCTCGAGCATGTCCGGCCCTTCGTCAAAGAGTGGCTGATGCAGGTGGATCGCGCCGCGCCGGCCGAGCTGCTCGAACGGATCCTCTCCGATACCGCCTATGCCTTCGAGCTCGGTGGAGCGCGCCGCCGGCAGGCGTGGGAAAACCTGAAGAAGATGCGAGGCCTGGTTCGGCGCATTCAGAACCGCGGCTACGCGACCCTGACCCGAATCGCCGACCACCTCCTGGCGCTGAGCGCGGGTGATGAGTCGAACGCGGTGATCGAGGCGATCGATGCGGTCAACCTGATGACCGTCCATGCCGCCAAGGGCCTCGAGTTCCCGATCGTCTTCGTCGTCAATCTCGCCAAGGGGGCGAGCGGCCCGCCACGGCCCGTCCGGATCGTCGTCGATGGCGGGCCAGGCAGCGCGGATGAGCCCTCGGTCAGCGTCGGGCCCTTCATCTCGGAGACAGACGAGGCCGAGCGGGATCGCGAGCGCCACGAAACGCGTCGACTCCTGTATGTCGCCCTCACGCGCGCGCGCGATCGACTCTATCTGGCCGCGACGTTGAAGGATGGCGCGTTCGTGCCCGGCCGCGGCAGCCTGGCTGAGGTTCTACCCGAGTCGTTGAAAGCTTTCTTCGGACTGGCGAATCAGACGTTCAACGAGGTCGAGACACTGGGATGGAGTGGTGTGTCGGGACGCGACTACATATGGAGGCTCTGCCGGCCCAATCCGGGCATCGCCCTCGCAGCGGTTCCGGGACAACCCATCGATGAGCCGGATGCAATTAGCCAGCCTGACGGCGACTTTAGCGAGCTGACTTCTGACACGACTTCGGTCCGGCTTTCGACCAGCGAGTGGATCGGCGACGAGATGGTTGAGGCAGACCGGATCGGCGGCGCGCGATCGGGCCGGCTGTTCGGGATCCTGCTGCATCGGTTGTTCGAAGCGGCGGACCACTTTCAGGCCCAGCCCGACAGGAGCGGGGTCGAGAGTCTTGCGCGCCGCCTGCTGCGAGCCGAGGAAACGGTCGCGCTGGAGAATCCCGAGACGTTCGCCGCTCGAGCCGCCGACGCATGGCTCCTCGCGCGGACGCGCCCCGACATCGTCCAGGTGATGTCGGCCCAGGAGAGATGGTACGAAGTGCCGTTCTCGATCGCTGTCAGCCACGGCGACGCGACGACCGTCGTGCGAGGAACGATTGACTGCGTCGTCCGGGACCCGGATGGCGGGCTGACCGTCGTGGAATTCAAGACCGGGGCGCCGCGCGATTCGCATCAACGGCAGTTGGACTTGTACGTGCGGGCCGTGCGAGCGCTCGATGTGCAGGAACGGGAGGCCGCGTCATCGGAATCCGCTCATGAGGGGGTGCGTGGCCTGCTGGTGTATCTGTGATTCACACGATCGGACACTCGATTCATCCCCAGGAAGCATTTGCCTCGCTGCTGCAGGCGCACGGCATTCGACAACTCGCGGATGTGCGACTCATCCCGCAATCCAGACGGCAGCCTCATTTTTGTCGGGATTCGCTCGACTTATTTCTGCGCCTGCACGGAATTGCCTATCGTCATTTTCCCGAACTGGGTGGACGGCGCAGACCCAGGGCCGACTCAGCCAACACGGCCTGGCGTGAAGAGGCGTTTCGCGGGTATGCGGACTACATGGAGACGCCTGTGTTTGAGCGTGCGATTGAATCCCTCATTCAATTCTCCGGTGGCGCCTCCAGCGTGGTGATGTGCGCGGAATCAGTGTGGTGGCGCTGTCACCGGCGGTTGCTGTCGGACGCGCTGGTGGTTCGCGGAGTCGCGGTTTTTCACATTTTGTCGGCCGCGGCCGCTAAGCCCCATGAGCTGAGCGAGTTCGCCCGTGTCGAGCACGGCAGGCTGACCTACCCGGGCCTGATCTGACGGCGGGATGTCCTGACCAGGTGTCAACCGGCACGATCGGAGCACGATCTGGCCGAAGTGCACGCAACTGCAACGGATCCAGTATTTTCCGGGGCTCGAGGAACCGTTTGCCCTCATGCGCGGTCTAATCAGATACCTGGCGCCCGTATTGCAGTGATGGGGTGCGACGGGAGGTGCGGTATGGCAGTTCCTGGGGTAGCGACTAATTACGTAAGGCCGACGCCGACGGTTTTCGAGCTCGAAGCGCTCGAGGGCCTGCCCTGCGGGTGCGTCGCAGCGGCCTATCGAGCACGTCCGTGGGACGTTGCCGTGGTCTCGCTCGAGGCCAAAGGACCACACTGCATTCTCAGCGGGCACGCGAGCGGCCAGATTCTTCGGCTGGGAGATCCGTCGGAATTCGAGGAGGAGGAGGAGCACGGACGAGTAGCGCCGACTCGACCTCAGGTCGAGGACCGCACCTGTTCGTCCCGCCAGCGCTTCGCTCTTTCCTCCGCCTCTTCACGAGTCAGTCCCACCAGCACGACCGATTGTTCGGGTCTTCCGTTCTCATCCGCCACCCACGCGATCCAGTGCGGACCTCGCGGTTCGCTGCGAATCGCGTGATGGTGGCTTGCGGGTTGATGTTCCATATCTGTTCCTCATGACCTTTTCCCGGAAGATCTTGATTGCGTATAGGAAAGCCGTTCTCGTACAATTCGAAGGTTTATGAACGAGCGAATCACCCAGCTGGTGAGGGTGAGAGGAGTACTGCCTAGATGCCGCTGACGTGTCCGAGCTGCGGGAATGACCGGAACTTTCTCGTCAAGACCCTGCAGATGCATGTCGTGCAGTTGCGCGACGATTCACGTGTCGAAGCGAGCGAGGAAGGCCGGCCCGCCGTCATCGAAGTGCTTTGCGACGAGTGCGAGAAAGAGCTGAACTTCGCCGATTTCGATGAACAAGTCCGCAACGAACTGCTGTTGACTCTCGGCGCCCGCTGAACCTTCGCGTCAGTCCTCCCCGGCTTCCGCCTCTTCGAAATAGTCGCACTCCGGGCAGATCCACTCACGGCTCACGCGGACGGCCGCCTGCCCAGCGCCAGGTATGGAGTCGCTGATCTCCCTGACGCTCAGGCGCATGGTTTCCCCACACAGGGGGCACTCCTTCATGCGCGGATCTTAGCACTTGACAGCGGGCGAGGCCGTTCGTCGACCTCGCCGGGCGCTCTGCGCGAAATCGGTCATTCTGTTGACATCGGGCCGGAAGGACGGCACTCTGTCTGCGGGGCTTCGATCCCAGGTTATGCGCGACTATTACGACGTGCTTGGTGTGTCGCCAGACGCGGGCGCCGATGAAATCAAACGGGCGTACCGGCAGCTGGCGCGCCGCTACCATCCCGACATCTCGGGAGAGGACCGCGGCGGCGCGTTCATCGAGCTCGCGCGTGCGTATGAAGTGCTGCGCGATCCGTTGCGCCGCCGCCGCTACGATCGTGGTCTCGTCCAGCCGGGACGGCCTCGCGGCGAGTCGGGCGCCGAATGGTTCTCCGACGAGATCGCCATCGATTTTCCGTCGGTGTCGAGCGTCCTCGACCGGATGCGCGACGCGTTCTTCAGCGCCGAGCTGCCGGTGACGCTGTCGGCCCAGCTGGTGCTCACCGCTCGGGAAGCGTGGGAAGGCACCTCCATTCCACTCGATGTGCCGCTGCGGCACACCTGTCCGAGGTGCGGCGGACGCGGTGAGATCTGGACCGAGTGGTGCGTGGCCTGCGGCGGCCTGGGCGAGGTCACCGCCGCGCATTCACTCCGGGTGCAGGTCCCCGCCGGCGTTCGCGAAGGCGCGCGGTTCCGCTTCAGCGTCACGCCCCCAGGGGCGCCGCCGACCGTGGTCGAAATCCGCATCAGCATCCGCTGATGGCTGCGTCACGATTTCGATCCCTCCGGATCGCGCGATGGCTCGTTCGTTGCGCGGCCGGGTGCGTTGGCCGCTGACTGTTCGATGTCACCGCATCTCCATTTGCTGTCCGTGCTCCAGCGCGTCTGGGGCGGGATTGGCGTACTGCTCGGCGTGTCGACGCTCATGCTCGCCGCCGGCGCCGCCGCCATTGGCTGGACGACGGACGGCGATGACCTTGCGGCCGGCATCACCGCATTCGCGTTTCTGATCTGCGCGATTGCGTTGTTCGCCGCGGGCGCCGTCAACGCATGGGCTGGCCAGGCGCTGACCAGCCGTCGGCCCACCGGCCGCCTGGCAACCCTCGCCCTCGCGGTTCCGAACCTGTTCGTCCTGCCGTTCGGCACGGCGCTGGGTGTCTACGCCTTCTGGGTCCTGCTTCACAACGAAACGCGTCTGAAGTTCGAAGGCACTGCCGGCACGGCTCCACGGACGCACTCGTGAAGGAGTGGATCGCCGTGACCTGCCGAGACTGAGATGACAGAGACCGATCTCGGGACAACCGCTTCAGGACTCGACGCGAACGTTGCCGCTACCCTGGCGTACTCCTTGGGATGGGTCACGGGTCTGGCCTTCCTGTTCTTCGAAGAAGAGAACAAGTTCGTGCGTTTCCACGCCTGGCAGTCGGTCATCGTGTTCGGCGGCCTCTCGCTCGCGTGGATGGTGGCTCTGTCGGTTTGGTTTGTCGGCTGGATTCTCGCCTTCCTCGTCATTCCACCGGTGTCAGCCGTCCTCTGGCTGATCCTCATGCTCAAGGCGTACCAAGGTGAACGGTTCAAGCTGCCCGGCGTGGGGGATCTGGCGGAGCAAAGGCTTTAACAAGTGGCAGGTTGCAAGTGGCAAGTGGCAACGACCACGGAACAACGCCGCGCCTGATAGAATCGACCGAAGACCATGAGTACCCAGGTCACTGAAGCCGCCGTGCTCGACGCGCTCAAGGCCGTCAAGGATCCCGATCTCCATCGCGATATCGTCACGCTGAAGTTCGTGAAGAACCTGCGCATCAGCGGCGGTCAGGTCGCCTTCACGATCGAGCTCACGACTCCGGCGTGTCCCGTCAAGGATCAGATGCGGGACCAGGCGCGCGCCATCGTCGAGCAGCTGCCGGGTGTCACCGGCGTCGAGATCGAGATGACCGCACAGGTCCGATCGACGATCTCGGCCGACATGGGGAAGGCGCCGGTCGAAGGAGTCAAGAACATCATCGCGGTGGGTGCGGGGAAGGGTGGCGTCGGCAAGACGACCGTGGCGGTGAACCTGGCGATTGCCCTCAGCCAGTGCGGCGGGCGCGTCGCGATAATCGACGGCGACATCTACGGTCCGAACGTGCCGATCATGCTGGGGATCAGCACCCAGCTCACGACGGACGGGAAGAAGATTCTGCCCGCCGAGCAGTACGGGATCCAGCTCGTCTCGATGGCGTTCCTGACCAACGACGACTCACCGGTGATCTGGCGCGGCCCGATGCTGCATGGCGCGATTCAGCAGTTTTTCCGCGAGGTGCGCTGGACCAACGTCGACTATCTCGTGGTCGATCTGCCGCCGGGGACCGGGGACGTCGCGCTCAGCCTGAGTCAGAGCGTGCCGGTCTCGGGCAGCGTCGTCGTGACGACGCCGCAGACGGTCTCGATTGCCGACACCAGGCGGGCGGTGCGGATGTATCAGAAGCTGAACGTGCCGACGCTCGGTCTGGTCGAGAACATGAGCCACTTCATCTGCCCGACGTGCCGGCACGAGAGCGACATTTTCGGCAAAGGGGGCGGCGAGACGCTGGCGTCCGAGCTGTCGATCCCGTTCCTCGGCCGGATCCCGGTTTACGAGCCGATCCGCATCGGCGGAGACACGGGCGTTCCGATCATGATTGGCGAGCCCTCCTCGCCGGCGGCTCAGGCGTTCCGGCACGCGGCCGAGCGCCTTGCGGCACAGCTTTCGATCGCGGCATTCAGCAAGCGTCCGATTCCGCTGACGCCGGTATCCTGAGGCGAGCGGTGACCGTGCGCGCCCGCGCCGGACGCGGTCCTTGCGCTGAAGCGTTGCACAAATGGAGAGATACATGAACACGCGTGCCCTGACTTTCAGTGTCGTCCTGCTCGCCGGTGTCGCCATCTCGGCGGAGCAGAGCGCTGACGCGAACAAGACCATCGTGAAGTCGTATGTCGAGGTTCAGTCGCATCTTGCGGCGGATCGTCTCGAGCCGGCCAAAAACGCGGCCAAGGAGATTGCCGCGCCGGCCGCCTCGCTCGGGAAGAGCGGGGAAGCCATCGCGAAAGCGGCGACGGCGATGGCGGCGGCCGCGGATCTCAAGGCCGCCCGCGACGCGTTCGGCCCGTTGAGCGATGCCGTGATCGCCCGCGTCCAGTCAGAAGAAGGAAAGGAAGCCGCCGCCGAGCTCCGTCTCGCATACTGTCCGATGGTCAAGCGATCGTGGCTGCAGCGTGAGGAACAGATCCGGAATCCGTACTACGGCTCACAGATGCTCACCTGTGGAGAATTCAAGCAGTTGAAGAAATAGCCGTCACCACGCGTCAGACCCACTCGGGTTTCTCTCTCACACTCGAGCCTTCACTCGATTGGCTGCGGTGTCGACTCCGGCGTCCCAGCCCGCGGCAAGCTCGCCGGCCGTGATGACCATTCTGTTCGTGTGCCGGCACGTCCGTCAGCTGGCATTAGCGGTTTACGCTGGACGGAATTGCCAGTACGATCCAGGCCAGTGCCTTCGTCGCGGCTCATATGAACATTCCGTTTGAACGCCATACGCTCGGGAACGGTCTCGATGTCCTCATTCACGAGGATCGCAACTGTCCGATCGTCGCCGTCAATGTCTGGTACCACGTCGGCTCGAAGAACGAGAAGCCCGGTCGCACGGGGTTCGCGCACCTGTTCGAGCACCTCATGTTCGAAGGATCCGAGCACTACGACCGTGGATACTTTCATCCACTGCAGGAGGCCGGCGCCGCGCTGAACGGATCGACCAACGCGGATCGGACGAACTACTGGGAGGTCGTGCCTTCCAGCTCGCTGGAGCTCGCGCTCTGGATGGAATCGGATCGCATGGGCTTCCTGCTGCCCGCGCTGACCGACGCGAAGTTCGAGAACCAGCGGGAAGTCGTGCTCAACGAGCGCCGGCAGAACTATGAGAACCGTCCGTATGGACTTGCCGGCATGGCGATTGTCGCGGCGCTCTACGAGCCGGATCATCCGTATCACTGGTTGACGATCGGTGAAGCCGCGGACATTCGCGACGCCCGGATCGACGACGTCCGCGATTTCTTCCGCACCTACTATCGGCCGCGCAACGCCTCGCTCGCGATCGCCGGCGACGTGCGTCCGGACGTGGCGCTTCGCCTCGCCGACGACTACTTCGGCGAGCTCGAGGCCGGCGAAGACCCGCCGCCGGTCGACTACGAGCCGGCCGAGTCGCGAACCAGCGAGACGCGGCTCCTGCTCGAGGATCAGATCGAGCTGCCGCGCCTGTATCTGGCCTGGCATTCGCCGGCGCTGTTCGCGCCAGGCGACGCCGAGCTCGATCTGGTCGCCGAGGTGCTCGCGAGCGGGAAGACGTCGCGTCTGTACAAGACACTCGTCTTCGAGCAGCGTCTCGCGACGGAGATCGCCGCCTCGCAGAATTCCCGCGAGATCGGCAGCTTCTTTCAGATCGTGGCGACCGCCGCTCCCGGCCGGGACCTCGACGAGCTCGAGCGCGCAATCTCCGGTGAGATTGCGGCCTTCGTCGGAGGCGGTCCGACCGAGATCGAAATGGAACGCTGCCGGGCCCAGGCGGAAGCACAGTTCGTCTACCGGTTGCAGACGGTCGGTGGATTCGGTGGAAAGGGCGATCAGCTGAACGCGTACAACGTCTTCCTGGGAGACCCGGCCTACTTCGATCGCGACCTGTCGCGCTACCGCGAGGCCAGCGCGGCCGCGCTGCAGCGCGCGGCCGCCGACTGCCTGCGGCCGCATCAGCGTGTCGCGTTGAGCGTCGTCCCGCGCGGGCGGACCGCCCTTGCCCTCGCGGATTCGCAACCGGTGGCGGTGTCCTGATGGCCGTCGATCGTTCCCGGCTGCCGGATCCCGGTCAGCCCGTGAGCTTCACCTTTCCCGGAGATCCGGCGGCGCACGCTCGTGAACGGCGTCCGGGTCTGCACGATCGAGCACCATGAGGTGCCGCTCATCACCTACTTCGTGCTGATGCCGGTCGGGTCGTCGCAGGACCCCGATCGCCATCCCGGTCTGGCCGCGATCACCGGCGACCTGCTCGATGAAGGCAGTGGCGATCTGGATGCGCTCGCGGTGCACGAGGCCCTCGGCCGGATTGGCGCCCATCTCGATACCGAGATCGGCGCCGACGCCACCCTGCTCGAGATGACGACGCTCGGGCAGCACGCGCCGCGTGCCCTCGACCTGCTCGCGTCGATGATCCAGGCGCCTCGGCTGGAGGAGCGGGACTTCGAGCGCGTGCGTGAGCTCAGGCTCAACCGTCTCACGCAGCTTCGCGATCTGCCGCCGGCGGTCGCCGACCGCGTGTTCACGAACCTGCTCTATCACGAGCATCCCTACGGCCATCTGCCGATCGGCACGGAAGAATCGCTCCGCGCGCTGACCCTCGGCGATGTCGCGGAGTTCCACCGGCGCGCGTACGTGCCCAAGCATGCGACGGTGATTGCCGTCGGAGACGCATCGCACGAGCGCCTCGCCGGGCTCGTCGAGGCGGCGTTCGCCAGCTGGAAGGGGAACGGCGCGGTCAGCGATCGGCTGGTCGACCTGACGTCGCTGTCGACGCCGGCCGAACCTCGCGCCCGTCTTGCCACGGTCCATCGCGCCGGCGCCGCCCAGTCGGAGCTGCGCATCGGACACGTCGGACTGCCCCGCAGCACGCCCGACTACCACGCGGTCCTGGTGCTCAACATGATCCTCGGTGGCCAGTTCGTCAGCCGCCTCAACATGAACCTGCGTGAGGACAAGGGCTACACCTATGGCGCTCGAACCAGCTTCGAGTTCCGCCGTGGTCCCGGTCCGTTCGTCTTTCAGACCAGCGTGCAGTCCGCGGTGACCGCCGACGCGGTCCGCGAAGTGCTCAGCGAGCTGCATGCGATCCGTTCCGATCGTCCGGTGACCGCCGAGGAGCTCGTGCTGGGTCGGGCCGCGCTGACCCGCGGCTACCCGCGCAACTTCGAGACCGCCGAGCAGCTCGGGCGCGGCGCCGCGCAACTGGCGTTGTACGGTCTGCCCGACGATTACTTCACCACGTTCGTGCCGAAGGTGCTGTCCATCGATGCGTCGGATGTCACGCGCGCCGCACAGGAGCACATCGATCCCGCTCGATTGCTGACGGTCATCGTCGGTGACCGCGACAAAGTCGGACCGACGCTCGGCGTCCTCAACCTCGGGGAGGCGGCCGACGTCGCGGTAGCCTGAGCTCGCCGCGCGGTTTCACCGGCCGCTGGTCCGCTCTCGAGGGCCCGGTTTCGTACATGAGCCGCCAAGGCCGAGCTCGCTTCGGCCGCGAAACTTTTCTGTAACTTCCTTATTTCCTGAGCGTTCCAACGCCTCACCAGAACGGGCGGTAGATGGCCGCCAAATGGCGGCAGGCAGCGGCGCCGCCAGGAACCGGTTGATCTACCCTTCCGTCCAACACACGAAGACCCGAGCAAAACATGCCGGGTGTAGACTTGTGAACGGTCTCTTTTATGTCCGCTGCACGCCTCAGTCTGAGCCTCGTCGGTGTCGTCGGCGTGATGGCCGTCGCGCTGGCCGGCGCGACGATCTGGCTGCTCGTGACGCAGCCCGTGACGGTTGCAGATGCCGTCGCGCAGGGTGAGGTGACTCCACTCGTCAGAGCGCTCGGCGCCGCCATCTACGACGCGCTGCAGGGCTTGCTCAAGTACCTCTGATCACGACAAGTTGTAAGGGGCAAGCACCACTACGTTCCGTGGTCCTTGCCCCTTGTTCCTGCAGCTTGTCAAAGACTCTTGTTCAGGAATCGACAGAGCGTCAGTCCGTCGATCCACTTGAACGGCGTCACGCCGGTGCTGTAGTGGCCGCAGGGCAGCACCTGCAGGTCGTGGGAGATGTTGAGCCGGCGGAATTCGTTCACCAGCATCTCGGAGAGTCGGACCGGGAAGGTGAGGTCGTAGCGCGCATACACCAGCAGGATCCGCTTGTCGCGAACGCGTTCGAGATACGGAAACGGCGAGATCGGCAGCCACAGCCGGCGCAGCTGGTCGAGATCGATGTGTCCTTCAAGGCCGTCTCGAACGTGCGCCGTCGACAGACCTTCCCAGACGACGTCGGCGAAATACGGCGAGATGTGATTCAGCGCCGCCGCCTTGATCAACGGTTCGTGCGCCGCCGTCAGCATCGACAGGCACGATCCCAGGCTCGTGCCGAGAATCCCGATTGACTCATACCCCTGAAGGTCGAGCCAGGCGATCGCGCGGCGCGCATCGAGTACCGCCTGGCGGCACACCTGCGCGGTGCGGCCGATGTTCGCGCTCACGATGTAGTCGGCCCGGCGAAGCTCGGCCGGCCTGCGCTCGTCGTGATAGGGCAGGCTGAGCCGCAGCGCGCTGATCCCGAATCGATTGATCAGGCGGCACAGCCCGATGTGTCCCTCGACGTCCGCATTCCACTGCGGCAGAACCAGCACGGCGCGCCGCCCGCCTTTGGGCGTTCGGTTCGGGAAGAACCTCGCGCGGACGATGTTGTTCGCGTGATGCGGCGTGCGCACCGCGCTCGGAAACGTGAGGCGATCGCCCTCCAGCTCATAGTCCGGGCACGGATCGAGCGCAAAGAACCGGTCGCTCTCCGCGAGCATCGACGCGGCCCAGCGTTCGAGCCGTTCCGACGCCGATGCCGGCGCCGTTGATTCGCTGTCGTCGAGCCATTCCGTGCCCCACTCGAACGGGCGCACGGTCCGATCCGTCGCCGCCGCCGCGAGACGTCGCTCCCACCGATGAAAGACCTGTGTCAACACCCCGAAACCTTCCCCTGATTCAGCGATTCTCTGGAAAAACGTGCGCGGTTCTACCGGACGGTCATCGAATGATTTCTTCGACCGCCGCCGCGATGTCGAGCAGGCGCTCGGTGCGCCCGCGATGACCGACGATCTGGATGCTGCGCGGCAGGCCCTCCGGCCCGCGGCCGGCCGGGAGCGCGATCGCCGGGTGACCGGTCATGTTGAACAACTGGGTCAGGCTCAACATCGTCGCCCGGACCGGCGCCTCGGTGTCCCCGACCTTGGCGACCGTCGCGCCGATCGGCGGCGCTGCAATCGGAAGCGTCGGCAGGATCAACGCGTCGCATCGCTCCAGCGCGCGGGCGACCGATCGGGTCAGCACCTCGCGCAGTCTCATCGCGCGGACGTAGTCCTCCGCAAGCAGGTAGCGCCCCATCTCCAGGCGCAGGCGCACGCCGGGCGAGTACTTGTCCGCGTGCTCGGCCAGGCTCCTGGCATGGAACCAGGCGGCCTCGGGCAGCACGATGTGCAGGTACACGTGCGGCGTCCATTCCGCGTGATCGATCCTGGCTTCGGGCACGCCATAGCCGGCCTCACGGAGCTTCGTGATCGCGCTCTCGGTGCACTTCCGCGCCGCGTCGTCCAGGCGATCGAAAAAATAGCTTCGCGGGATGCCGAAGGTCAGCCGGCCGCCGGCGGCGGCGACACCCTGGACCGTTGTCCCCTTCATCGCCTGAAACAGGAGACCCGTATCACCAATGGTGCGCGCCATCGGGCCGACGTGATCGAACGTCGCACTGAGCGGCACCACGCCGTCGGTCGGAACTTCGCCGAAGGTCGGCTTCAGGCCGACGATGCCGCAGGCGGCGGCGGGAATGCGAATCGATCCGCCGGTATCGGTTCCGAGTGCGCCGAAGCACATGCCGTCGACGAGCGCCGCGGCCGAGCCGCCGCTCGACCCGCCAGCCGAGTGTGATGGCTTTTGCGGATGACGAACCGGGCCGTACGCGGTTTCATCGCTGGTCGTCCCGAACGCGAACTCGTGCAGGTTCGTCTTGCCGATGATCACGGCGCCGGCCTCGCGCAGCCTCCGCACGACCGGGGCGTCGGTGACCGGCAGCCGGGCCGGCACGCGCGAGGCCGACGTCGTGGGGGTTCCCGCGACGTCGACGAGATCCTTGACCGCGATCGGAACGCCGTGCAGCGCGCCGAGGTAGCGGCCGGCGGCGATCTCCTTGACCGATCGCTCCGCGTCCTCCAGGGCGCCCTCCCGCATCACCGTGATGAACGCATTGCCGTCGCGTTTGCGCTCGATTTGCGCGAGACAGCCGCGGACGAGGTCGACCGGCGACACCGCCTGCGCCCGGATCAGCGGCGCGATGCTCGAAATGCTGCGAACGTCCGGCGCGCTCATTGTCCGGTCGTGGGCGGCGGCGGCGGACCGGCCGCGGCTTCCAGCGCGCGCAGCTCTTCGTCCGCGTCCCTGAGGGCGGAGGTACTGCGCGCCAGCGACTCGAGCAGCGGCTTGAGCTCGGCGAGGCCGCGCCGCTCGGCATCAGCGATTGCGTGTTCCAGCCAGGCGTCGATCGTCATAGTCAGAAAGTCAGTGTGCCGCGCAGCGTGATCGGAATCGTCAGGAACTTGTGATCGACCGGCTCCGACAGTGAGTTCCAGGCGAACTTCACGCCCAGCTCGACACCGAATGGACCAACGCCGAGGCCGCCGCCTCCTTCAGCGAACAGCCGGCGCCCGTCTCCGAGGGCGCTGGTGATCCGTCCGATGCCACCGACGAGGAAGGCGTGGCTGCCGAGACCCCAGCCCGGCGATCGATCGGCGACCACGACGCCGACCGACCCGTCGAACGCCCGCGCTTCCATCAGCTCGTAGCGTTCGAACGGCGCCGGACCGTCGAACTCGACCTGGATCTGTGGCAGGCGCTCGAGGCTGCCACGCAGCATCAGCGTGGCGCCGCTGCCCATGCCCAATGGATACAACGACAGGCTCACACCCCTGGCCCGGCGGCTGAACTCGACGACATCGATCAGCGTGGCCTCGTCACGGGTACGATACTCGTAGACTTGACCCTGCGCGGTGGCCACGTCCTCGCCGAGCAGATCGGAGAGGGGATGATCGCCGAAGCGCAGCGGTTGCGTGTACGACAAATCGTAGCTGACGGTCACGAAGTGGCGGCGAGGTTTGGCGGCCTCGTAGGTCTGTCCGGCGACGCTGGACGCGAGACAGAGCATTGCCATGCCGAGAAAACAGATGCGGGATCCCACATCCAGAGAGTAACGTACAAACGTGGATGACCGCATCCTGGCCGCAGTGATGCCCGCGCCGCTGCAGCCGGTCGAGCTCCGTGAATTCCGGCGACCCGATCTGCCTCCCGGAAGCGCGCTGCTCCGAACCGAACGTTCGGAAGTGTGCGGCACCGATGTGCATTTGTGGCACGGACGTCTGGCAGGCGTCCCGTATCCGATCATTCCCGGACACATCTCCGCGGGCACGCTCGCGTGCGTGCGGGATCCGCTGACCGGTATCGATGGCAGCAGGCTGCGCGAAGGCGACCGCGCGGTCTTCTTCGACGTCCATCGAACCTGCGGCCGCTGCCGTGCCTGCACCGTGCACCGGACACCAACGCGCTGCGTCGCGCGGCGGGTCTACGGCATCACCGATCCGGCGGCGGAAGGATTGTTCGGAGGCTGGTCGCAGGCCATCTATCTGGAACCCGGCGTCACCGTGGCGCGGCTGCCGGACGGCGTGTCGTTCGACGACTACATCGGCGGCGGATGCGGCCTGCTGACGGCGGTCCACATTCTCGAGCGGGCGGCGTTGCGTCCGGGCGACAGCGTCCTGGTACAAGGGGTCGGAGCGGTGGGTCTCAGCGCGATCGCGCTCGCACGGCTCGGCGGAGCGGCGGCGGTGTTCGCCATCGGCGCGCCCGAGGATCGGCTTCGCCTCGCCCGGCGCATGGGGGCCGACCACGTCTACGATCTCGATCGCACGACCACCGAGGAGCGGCTGGCCGATCTTCGCGCCCGCACGCACGGCGAGGGCGCCGACGTCGTCATCGAGGCTGCTGGATCGTCGCGGGCGTTCGAAGAGGGGCTCACGCTGGTGAGGGATGGCGGCCGCTACGTCATCGCCGGCCATTACACAGACGCCGGGCCGGCCGCGATCAATGTCCATCAGCAGATCAATCGCAAGCACCTCGAGATTCGCGGCTGCTGGGGCAGCGAGCCAGGGCATTTCGTCCGGGCGCTGGCGATGCTCGAACGTTACGCCGCCGAGGTACCCTGGAAGGACATCGGCGGCCGCACCTATCCGTTGAACGCGCTGAACGATGCGCTCGCTGACGCCGAAGCGATGCGTATTACCAAGGCACTTGTGGATCCATGGACATGAGGCATACGAAGATCGTCGCGACTGTCGGCCCGTCGAGCAGCTCGCCCGAGGTGCTGCGCGAACTGCTGCTCGCCGGTGTGGACGTGTTCCGGCTGAACTTCTCGCACGGAACGCACGAATCGCAGTCCGCGACCTATAACGCGATTCGGGCCGCGGCCGAGGGGAGCGGCCGGCAGATTGCGGTGATGCAGGATCTCAGCGGACCGAAGATTCGTACCGGGCCGCTCGAGGGCGGCCTGCCGATCGCGCTCGAACCAGGTCAGACCTTGCGCATCGCCGCAGGTGACGAGCCTGGCCGGCCGGGGCTCATCTTCACGCCGTACCAGCCGCTGATTGAGTCGGCCAGACCGGGCGACCGTCTGCTGCTCGATGACGGCCGTATCGAGCTGCGTGTGATCGAGCGCGGCGCGGGCGAGATCGTCACCACTGTCGTCAATGGTGGACCGCTCGGACAGAAGAAGGGGATCAACGCCCCCGGCGTGGCACTGCCGCCGTCATCCATTACCGAGAAGGACGCAAACGACCTGCGCTTCGGCCTCGCCCTTGGCGTCGATCTCGTGGCGCTGAGCTTCGTGCAGACGGCCGATGACGTCGCGCATGCGCAGCGGCTGATGCGCGAATCAGGCGGTGAGGTTCCGACCATCGCAAAAATCGAGCGACCCGCAGCGGTCGACAACCTCGACAGCATCCTGGCCGTGGCCACCGGGGTGATGGTCGCGCGCGGCGATCTGGGACTGGAGATGCCGCTGGAGCAGGTTCCACGTGTGCAGAAGCACATCATCCGGCAGTGTCGCGCCGCCGGCCGGCCGGTCATCCTGGCCACACAGGTGCTCGAGTCGATGCGGGTCGAGCCGCGGCCGACGCGCGCCGAAGTCAGCGACGCCGCCAATGCCGTGGACGAAGGGGCGGACGCCATCATGCTCGCCGGGGAGACCGCGGCCGGAGCCTATCCAGTCCGCGCCGTGCAGACTCTCGATGCGGTGATTCGCGACGCGGAGCTGGTGCTGCCAGCCGATCGCATCATTCCAGTCAACGACCGGACCGGAAGCCTGCATGGCCGCGCGCTGTGCGAGGCGGCGGTGACGCTGGCCACGACCGCGCGTGCCGACGCGATCGTGGCAGTGACGCGGGAGGGCAAGACGGCGCGGCTCCTGGCGTCGCTCCGGCCATCGACGCAAGTGTTTGCCGCCACCGCTGACCAGGGCGTGGCGCGCCGCTGCGCGCTGCTGTGGGGGGTCACGCCGCTCCTGACGTCGGCGTCGACGACCGACGAGCTCGAGCGCCTGCTCATCTCCGAATCGCGGCTGCGTCCAGGATCGGTCGTCGTGTTCGCGAACGTCAGCGACGAGTTGAACCGCACGGACGCGAACTTCATCAACGTCCTGCGGTTCGCCTGATCGTTCCGGGAAGTATCCGGCCCGCGGCCTGCCGGTCAACGCTCGCGCGGGCCTGGCACGGGTGTTATTTCTTGCGCAGGGACTGGACGAACGTCACCACCGACCAGATCTGCTCAGGGCTCAGTTCTTCCTTGAAGGCCGGCATCTTCGGCTTCGCGCGGCCGTTGCTCACTTTGTAGAAGACGATGCCGTCGGAATTCCGCTCGGCCCGTTTGGGATTCGTGAGATTCATCTCTTCGACGCGGTCGGGATCGGCGTCGGGTCCATCACCCAGGCCCTGGGGGCCATGGCACTTCCGGCATTTCTCGCCGAAGATCTTCTTGCCATCCGCCAGCACCTTGTCATTGACGGTCAACGGGTTCTTGGTGTCCGGCGCGTCGGGGGGCAGCTGCCAGCCCGAGCTCGAACGTTGTTGGGCGCCTCCGTCGCCAGGTGAAGCGACGAAACGCGGTGCCGAGTGCATGGCGGCGACGGCGACGAGAAAGGCCGCCGTCAGAACGAAAACCAGACGACGCATGAGATCTCGTGACCCTCCACTTCGAATGACAGCCGAGACGGCCATCATTCTTGATGATACAGTTTTTCGTCGATGGCCAAGTCTTCAGCGGGCGCGACAGGCAAGCAGCCACTGGCGTACCACAACAAGGAATTCCTCGAGAGCACCGATGCGCGGCCGATCAGGTTGCTGGCCGAGTATCTGGAGCCCGCCCGGCGCTTCCGCCTGGCCAACATCCAGGACACCGTCGTCTTTTTTGGATCGGCCCGCGTGCACAGCCGGGAGGCCGCCGAGCGCGCGCTGAAGGTCCTCCAGAAGAAGCGCGGCCCCAAGCCAGCCGATCACGCCATGCTCCTCAAGCGGAGCCGCAAGGCGATCGAGTGGTCGCGCTACTATGAGGAGGCGCGCGAGCTCGCGAACATGCTGACGAAATGGAGCCTCTCGCTGGAGGCGCCGCGCCGCCGCTTCGTCGTCTGTTCGGGCGGCGGTCCGGGAATCATGGAAGCGGCGAATCGCGGTGCGTTCGAGGCCGGCGGCAAGACCATCGGCTTGAACATCCGGCTGCCGTTCGAGCAGGGGCCGAACCGCTACATCACCAAGGGACTGCATTTCGAGTTCCATTACTTCTTCATGCGGAAGTTCTGGTTCGCCTACCTGGCGAAGGCGCTCGTCATCTTTCCGGGCGGCTTCGGCACGCTGGACGAGATGTTCGAGATCCTGACCCTGGCGCAGACGCGAAAGCTGTCCAAGAAGCTGCTGGTCATCCTCTACGGCAGCGAATACTGGAACGAAGTGTTCGATCTCCGGCCGCTCGCCGAGTGGGGGGCCATCAACGAGGCGGATCTGGATCTACTCTGCCGCGTCGATTCGGCGGAACATGCCTTCGAGGAGCTGAAGAAGTTCCTCGAGCTGTATCACATGGTGCCGCAGACGGCGCAGGAACAGAAGGCGCCTGGCATCGCGAAAACCCGCGGCTGACGCGATCCGGCACGCCTGCCCTCGACGTCAGAGCCGGCCGGGATCTGACATCATCCGGCGCCTCGCGCGCCGGCGAAGACGGGGACGCATGGACCACGAAGAACGCCAGAAGCTCATCGCCCAGTACCGCGACGGCTACGCCGCCGTGTCGGAAGCGATGCTGAAAATCACTCCCCAGGAGCTCGACGCCAAATCAGGCCCGGGACGGTGGAGCGCACGCGAGATCGTGCATCACCTCGCCGACAGCGAGATGACGTCGGCAATCCGAATCCGGCTGTTGCTGGCGGAGGACCGCCCGCACATCAAGGGCTACGACCAGGACGAGTTCGCGCGGCGGCTGCACTACGACCGGCCGCATGAAGTGTCGCTCGAGTTGTTCAAGTACGTCCGTCTCTCGACCGCCGAGCTCCTCGAGCGCCTGACCGAGAAGGACTGGCTGCGCGAGGGCACGCATTCCGAGAGCGGGCGCTACACCGCCGAAACGTGGCTGAGGATCTACGCCGACCACGCCCACAAGCACGCGCGCCAGATCCGGGCCGCGAGGGGCGCCGCGCAGAAGAGCTAGTACAGAAGATATTTCTGACGGGTCTTGCGGAAGGCCTCTTCGTCACGCGACCAGCCGGCCACGAGCGAGGCGACGTCGCTGCCGCCGTCGACCACCGCGCGCAGCCGATCCGAGCCGTACAGGATGTCAATCGGCCACTTGTCGTGCTCGTATTCGTACGGAGGCTCGCGCCAGGCGAAGTCCGATGGGCTCTGACGCCGGAATTCCGCGATCAGCTCGACGGCGGTCCTGACCGGCTGGAAGGCGGTTCGATCGGTCACGTGCAGCTGACAGCCGCCGCAGGTCCGCCGGGCGTGCTTCTGGAACGTCGGCTCGAAGATCACGGGCCGGAAGTGGACGGCCGGAAGCCGCCGCGCGTTCATCGCGTCGGCCAGCCGTTCACCATCGATCCAGGGGGCGCCGATCAGCTCGAAGGGTCTCGTGGTGCCGCGGCCCTCCGAGAGCATTGTCCCTTCGAACAGCACCGCGCCGGGATAGACGATCGCGCTGTCGAGCGTCGGGAGGTTGGGTGAGGGAATCACCCAGGGCAGCCCGGTCTCGTCGAAATACATGTCACGCTTCCAGCCGCCGAGCGGGACGACGTCGAGGCGGGCGCCGATCGTGAACTCCTCGTTGAACAGCCGCGCGAGCTCGCCGATGGTCATGCCATGGCGAAGCGGGATGGCGAACTGGCCGACGAACGACGCGAACTCCGGGTGGAGCGTTGCGCCTTCCACCGCCGTCCCGCCGACCGGATTCGGCCGATCGCAGACCACGACATGCACGCCGTGGCGCGCCGCGGCACGCATGCAGTTGGCCATCGTATAGATGTAGGTATAGACACGCGTGCCGACGTCCTGCAGATCGATGACCAGGACGTCGACGTCCCGCAGCATCTCCTTGGTCGGCTCTCGCGTCTCGCTGTAGAGGGAGAACACCGGAACCCGGCGCCGCGCGTCCTGCCCGTGCGGCGTCTCGATCATGTTGTCCTGGAGATCCGACCGGAAGCCGTGCTGTGGCCCGAACAGCGCCACCAGCTGCACGTCCTCGAGGCCGAAGAGCGCATCGGCCGAATGCCGGAAGTCACGATCGATGGAGGCAGGATTCGAGACGAGGGCTGCGCGTTTTCCGGAGAGAAGTCCGCGGTAATCGGAGATCAGCTGCTCGAGTCCGATCCGAACCGCCGGCGTCGCTGGAGCGAGAGGTGTCATGCGGCAGCATTATACGCGGCGTTTCGTGGCGAGACGGCGGACGAGGAACGCGGCGTGCAGCGCGTCGCCATAGGTGTTGCAGCGCAGCCGGTGGAGGTCCTGGCGATCGGTGCGCACGAGCAGCACGTCGCGCTCCTGCCGCGTGCAGATACCCACGGCATGCCAGGGGATGGTCAGCGCTTTCGCGCCGCCGACGAAGATCGCGCGGGTACTCGTCAGGAGGAGCGTTCCAGTCGGCTGGGCCGGATCGTCCGGCAGGCTGACGTGCGCGCTGAAATAACAGGCATCCGGTCCGACCGCGCGGTGCCCGGTTTCGATCGTCGGCGGGCTGCCTGCGCCCATGCGCTCCGTCAACCCGGCGAGCGATTCCAGGCCTTCGAGCATCTCCCGCTCGATCTCGTGCTCATCGTCTTCGAGTCCGAGCTCGACGAGACGCGCGCGAAGGGCCTCGGTCTCTGCCCGGCCGGGCGCATCGGCCGCAGCGGCCCAGGCAGTGCGCCATTCACGAAGCCGCTTGCCGTCGTTCCTGTTCGTTCGCGAAAACCAGCCAAACCAGCCCATCCAGCGGTATGTCCCCGGTTTTTTGTTGTTGATTGTGCGCGTGCCGCGCTGGTTGAGTTTGGTTAACGCCGGCGCGGCGTGTCAAGCGGGAGCTGATCCGTCCGGGTTGCGCTCAGTCGATGAGCTTGCAGTACACTACCGCACCAGCTCCCACGGAGACCCTGCATGGCGCGTCGCCGTAAAACAGTCCCGTCTTCGAACGGCGATCCCGTCGCTCGAACCAAGCGTGTGTCGGCCACCGCAAGACGGCCTGGACGGCCGCCGGTTCATGACGAGGCGTGGACCAAGGTCACGGTCGTGCTGTTCAATCGTCAGATCGTCTTCCTCGACCGCCTGGCCGCGAACATCCGGGCGCAGAGCGGCGCCGCGATCAGTCGCGCACAGCTCATTCGTTCGCTCGTCGATGCGGTGGCCGATGCGGACATCGATCTGACGTCCGCGACCTCCGAGGCGGATCTGAAGTCCACGATGCTGACGCGTCTCGGCCGCTTCCGGCTCGGCTCCTGACGCCCCTACTCCCTGCGATACAATCGGGTCCAGGTCTTCCTGACCGTCGCTCATCCCGTCGAATGAAGGTTCCGAGCATCGCCCTGATCGGCCGGCGGCGCGGTGGCTGACTGTCTCGTCTTCGTCGGCATTCCCGCATCCGGCAAGACGACGTTCTACCGTCAGCGATTCGCCGAAACGCACCGCCACATCAGCAAGGACCTGTGGCCGAAGAGCGCGAAGAAGGATTCGCGGCAGGCTCGTGAGCTTCGCGACGCGCTCGGCCGCGGCGAGTCCGTGGTCATCGACAACACGAATCCGTCGATCGCCGATCGTCAGGCGATCATCACGACTGCACGTGAGTTCGCGGCCCGCGTGATCGGCTACTACTTCAGTACGACCACGCGTGAAGCCGTGGGCCGCAATCGCGGCCGGGAAGGCCCCGCGCGCGTGCCCGACGTTGCCATCTTCACCGCCGCCAAACGCCTGGTCGCCCCGACGCGCGACGAAGGATTCGACGAGCTGTATCGGGTCACGATCGCGGGGGACGGGGGCTTTGACGTTGATGTGATTGGAAGTTAAGCAGCCACGCCCGCCATGAGCCGCATAAGCGCATCCTGCGTTGCGCGCTCGCGGGGCAGCTCGCCGGCGGTGCGGCCCTCGCGCAGCACGAGGATCCGTGTGGACAGATTCAGGATCTCCGGCAGCTCGCTCGAAATCAGGATCACGCCGGCGCCTCGGGCCGCGAGCTCGTCGATCAGGCCGTGGATTTCCGCTTTCGCGCCCACGTCTACGCCGCGGGTGGGCTCGTCGAGGATCAGAATCCGGCACTGCGCCGCCAGCCATTTCGCGAGCACGAGCTTCTGCTGGTTGCCTCCGGAGAGGCCAGCCGTGGGCGCGTCGGGACCCGAGGCGCGGACGCGCAGGCGATCGAAGTAGGTACGCGCGAGCGCGCGTTCAGCCCGATGGCTGATGAAGGACAGGCGGGCGAACGACCGCAGCGTGGCAAGCGTCGTGTTGCTCGCGGCAGTCATCGACAGCACCAGCCCCTGCCGTTTGCGATCCTCCGGGACGAGGCCGATTCCCGCGTGCATCGCCTGGCGCGGCGTGCGGATCTGGACCTCGCGGCCGGCGACGTGAACCTTTCCCGCGGCGTGAGGATCAAGTCCGAACAGCGCCTGCGCGATCTCCGATCGTCCGGCGCCGACGAGACCGGCGAAGCCGAGCACTTCGCCGGCTCGCAGCGTGAACGAGATGTCGGTGAACGCCGGCGGGCTGCTCAGGCCTTCGACGCGGAGCAGCTCCTCCCCCGGCTTCGCCTGGACGTGCGCGGGAAAGTACTCGTCGAGGCGGCGGCCGATCATCAGCTGCACGAGCGTCGCGCGATCGAGCGAGCCGATCGGTTCGGTCGCGACATGGCGCCCGTCGCGCAGCACCGTCACCGTATCGCACAGCCTGAAGATCTCCTCCATCCGGTGGGACACGTAGATGGCGGTGACGCCCTGGCCGCGGATTCGCGCGATGAGCTCGTAGAGTTTTTCGGCCTCGTGCTGCGACAGGCTGCTCGTCGGCTCGTCGAAGACGATGACCCGCGCGCCGCTGCCGATGGCCGCCGCGATCTGGACCACCTGCTGCTGCCCGATCGTCAGCTCGCGGACCGTGCGGCGGACGTCGATCTCGGCGCCGGTCGCGGCCAGTCTTTCTTCCGCGCGCCGCCACATCTCGCGGCGTGACAGGAACGTTCCTCTCGCCGGCAGGGATCCGAGGCACAGGTTCTCTGCAACCGAGAGGTTGTCGCAGAACGCCAGCTCCTGATGGACGATGCCGATGCCGGCGGCGAGGGCCTGTTCCGGGCCGTGAAAGTCGACCCGGTTGCCGAGGACGAGCACACGGCCTTCATCCGGCCGGTGAATGCCCGCCAGGATCTTCCCCAGCGTGCTCTTGCCCGCGCCGTTCTCGCCGCAGAGCGCATGACATGAGCCCGCGGCGACCGGGAAGCTCACGTCCTCGAGCGCGAGCGCACCTGGAAATCGCTTGGTGACCCGCTCGAACGTGACCGCGGCGGGCGTTCCTGTCGTCATGCTCGTGCCGCCCGCCTACGGCATCTTGAGATACGACTCCGGCACGTCCGCGAATCCCCAGTCGCGGAGCTGTCGGGCCCAGGTGCCGAGGTTCTCCTTCGAGACCCTGACGAGATCCATCGGGATGATGGTGGGCGGATCCTGTTTGAGATGGACCTTCTCCACGATCTTGTTCACCGAGACGTACCCCCACAGGTAGGTCGGCTGGGCCAGCAGCACCGGCGCGAGCCCTTTCTCGACGTAGGCGAGCTCGGGGGGCAGCGCATCTACGGCGACGATCTTCACCTTCTTCGGATCGAGGTCGGTCAGCAGCGTCTGCGTGAACAGCGGCCAGCCGCCGATCATCGCCCAGCCCTGAATCTGCGGGTACGCGTTCTGGACCCGGATCACCTCGGCCGCCGCGTCCTGCGGCGTTTCCTTGTGGTAGAAGGTGTCGACCAGCGTCATGCCGGGGTATTTCTTCGCCTCTTCCTTGACGCCGTCGACGCGCTTCCGCAGGTTCGGCGCGTTCTGATTGCCGGCCAGGATCGCGTAGTGCCCCTTCTCTCCCATCTGCTTGCGGAGCTCGTCCATCACCATCTGACCGGTCTTGACGTCATCCACCCCGAAAAACGCGAAGCGCTTCGAGTCGGGCGCGTCGCTGTCGAAGGTCATGACCGGCACGCCTCTGGCCACGGCATCGTTGATCGCGCCGGTGACCTTGCCGGCGTCGGAACATGAGATCAGGGCGGCGGTTGCGCCCTCGTTGACCGCCTGCGCCAAGCGCTGTGCCTGGACCTGACCGTCTTCATCAGGCGGAGTAAGCCAGACGATCTCGATCGGAATGCTGTGCTTTGCGGACAGCTCCTTGGCCGCGGCTTCGGCGCCGGTGCGCGCGGAGAGGAAGACCGGGTTGGTCGAGGACTTGGCGATCATGGCGATCTTCAAGCCTTGCGGCCGCGACGCCGTCGACGTCGCGACCTGCTCCCGCGGGCCGCCGCAGGCGGCCGTGCCGATCGCCACGACGGCCGTCGCAGCGATCAGGGCGGCGTGCCGGAGCTTCGTCTGAAGGGCTGTGCTTCTCATGGTCTCCTGTCTCCTCTACTTTCTGACGGCCGCCCGGGCGAGGCGCCTCGCGGTCAGCCTCGCGTTGGCCTGATCGAGGGTCACCGCAATGATGATCGCGCAGCCGATGATGATCCACTCGTAGTTCTGATCGAAGTGCAGCGTCCGGATCGACTGCCGGATGAGCACGATCAGCAGCGCGCCGAGCATGGCGTTCACCGCGCTGCCTTTTCCTCCGGACAGGCTGGCGCCGCCGACGACTGCTGACGCTATCACGTAGAGCTCGTAGCCGGTGGCGTCCACGCACGACGCCGAGCCATAGAAGCCGGCGCCCATGAAGGCGGCGATGCCGGCGGTCAGCCCGGAAATCACGAACACGCCGATCTGAATCCGGTTCAGGCGCAGGCCCGAGAAACGGCTCGCTTCCGGATTGCCGCCGATCGCGAAGACGTGCCGCCCCATGACCGTCTGACGGAGGTAGATGGCGCCGAGCGCGGTGACGGCCAGCATGACCAGCGTGGGAACCGGATAGAGCGACTCGCCGAGGCCGAGCGGCGCTTTCGCGATCGCGGTCAGCGCGGCCGGCAGGCCGATGCTCTCGGCCTCGCTGGCGACGAACGCAATCCCGCGCAACATCCACATCGTCCCCAGCGTGATGATGAAGGGATGGACCTTGAGGCCGACGACCATCAATCCGTTGAACAGGCCGCAGGCCAGGCCGACGCCAACGCTGATCGCCAGGCCCACCAGCGCGATCTCGAGCGATCCCGAGAGTCCAGACGCCCGCAGCAGCATCGCCGTGGACACGCCGGCGAGCGCGTAGATCGATCCGACCGACAGGTCGATGCCGCCGGAGATGATCACGATGGTGGCGCCGACGGCCATGATCGCGAAGAAGCTGGCGTCGGTCGCCGTCTGGATCAGCGTGTAGGAGTTGAGGAAATTGTTCACCGGCTCGCCCGTGACGCGATCGGGATGCGACCCGGCGAGCAGGGTGAGGAGCCCGCCAAGGCACACGATCACGAGCAGCAGCCCGGCCTGGGCGGAGCTGAGGATTCGGCCAACCATCAGTTTGCGAGGGGTAGTTTAGCGTTCTCTGGAGGCGCGCGCTCGTCAGCTGGGCCGTCGTCGTTGGAATCCGCGAGCCCGTGTGCCGTCAAGAGACACACGTAGCGCAGGCCTTTAGGCCTGCGTTCTCGGAGAATACCAGCGCAGAGGCCCGCGTTATCGGCTCAGACCCTGGCGGGCCTCAGCCCGGCGCTGGCCGTGCGGATCATCCCGTCGCGCTGGCGGTGCGACATGTTCGGCAGCGTGCTGATCAGACGTTCGATCGCCGCCTCGAGCTCGTTCCGCTGGCGGCGCTGCAGGCCGGCGGTCGGCATCTCGAACAGCATCACGTGACCGAGCCACTCCGGGCCCGACCACATCGGATCGATCCATTCGAACTGGCGATCGATCGCCACGCAGGACCACGACTCGTAGGCGCGGACGGGGCGCTGCGGCGACGGCCGCGAGCGGCGAATCGCGTCGTCCATTTCGGCGAGAATGTGCCGCGGCAGGAAGTTCCGGAACGACTCGTCCAGCTCCGGGAACGCCGGACATCGCAGCAGGCGCGTCGACACGCCCGACAGCGTCCGGGCCAGAATCATCGTGCGCGGCACGACGACCAGCCGCTGCAGGCCGACCTGCAGCCGGGGCAGCGATGGGGCGTAGGCGAGCTCCGTCCACTCCACGAGATAGCGATCCGCTTCGAGCGAGATGACCGATCGCATCGCATCGCCGGCGACGACGTCGTGAAGCTCGCGGCACAACCGGCGGCGCGCCTTGCGGGTTCTGCCCAGGAGCGAGAAACGGGTCTCACGCGCGGCGGCGGCGACGGCCGCGGCGCCTTCCTCCGAGGTTGCCCAACCGGCGATCGGTTCACGCGTTATGCGTCCGCGGAAGCGCAGACGTCCATCTGCCACCTCGAACCATGACATGCCCTGCCAGTAGTGCGAGGATCGTGCCGGCGCGCGCCCCGCATGTTCACGGCCTCTCCCGGCCTTCGGGGCGCCGCGTGCAGATGCGTCTTCCGATTTTGCAATCGGAGACACGGATCTCTCCAAGTCAACTCCTCCGCCTCCGCGCGCACGGGATCGGCGCGCGCTACGGCGAGACCGCGCCAGAGCTCGTCGCCTGCGACCGGGCCGACGAGCGGCGGCGGGCAACCTCCAACTTCCAACTCCCAAGGCGACTCGTTCGAAACAGCTGGGTGAAAGCCGGATCGACATGCCCGGTTCCGTCAGCTTTCACACCACTGGTTCGGGCGACTCGCTTTGGGAGTTGGGAGTTGGAAGTTGGGAGTTGACGGATGCCCTGCAGTTACAATGACCGCAGATGCCCCCCCATCCGCCGGCATTCCCGCCGACCCGTCATTCGATGATCGCGTCGCTGGCGAGCGAGCGGCCGGAGGTGCGCCGGGGCGGGTTCGAGATCCTCGCGCAGGGCTACTGGCGCGCGGTCTACAAGTACGTTCGCCTGAAGTGGCGCCTGACGAGCGAGGAAGCCGCCGATCTGACGCAAGCCTTCTTCCTGCGCGCGTACGAGAAGCAGTACTTCGCCGCCTTCGATCCCGCGAAGGCGCGCTTCCGCACCTTCCTGCGCGTGTGTCTCGATCGCTTTCTTTCGCGCGCGCGCCAGGACGGCGCGCGGCTCAAGCGCGGGGGCGCCGTCGAGTTCGTGCCGCTCGACGTCACCGGCGCGGAGCGTGAGATTGGCGATCCGGCGGCGGGTGTGGAGAACGTCGACGCCTTCTTCCATCGGGAATGGACCCGCACGCTCTTCGCGCTGGCGGTCAATCGTCTGCGCGCGGCGTGCGCCGCGGCGGAACGGCCGCAGCGCTTCGAGGTTTTTCAACGGTACGATCTCGCCGCAGACGACTCGTCGCGCCCGACCTATGCCGTGCTGGCGCGCGAGCTGGAGATGCCGGTGACGCAGGTCACCAACGAACTGGCGGCGGCGCGCCGCGAGTTCCGGCGCCTCGTGGTCGACGTGCTGCGCGAACAGTGCGCAACCGACGAGGAGTTCGAGAACGAAGCACGCGCCTGGAACATCCGGTGATCTCCGATTCCGCCCTCGACCGCCTGAACGGCGTCCTCACCGAACCCGATCTCACCGGCACGCGCTACGAGATCCGTTCCGTCCTCGGCCGCGGCGGCATGGCGGTCGTATATCTCGCGCGCGACACGACGCTGGATCGCGACGTCGCCCTGAAGGTGCTCGACTGGACCGTCGATGCGGCCGCCGCCCCGCGGCTCGAGCAGGAAGCGCGCATCCTCGCCCGCCTCGAGCATCCCGGCATCGTCCCGGTCCACGACTTCGGTCAGCTCGCCGACGGCCGTCTGTTCTACGCGATGAAGCGGGTGCGCGGCGAGCGTCTCGATCGATGGCTGGCCAGGGTCGCCGACGTGCACGAGCGCCTGTCGGTGTTCCTCCGCATCTGTGAAGCCGTGGCCTTCGCCCATGCGTTCGGCGTCGTCCATCGCGATCTGAAGCCCGAGAACGTCATGGTCGGGGAGTTCGGCGAAGTGCTGGTTCTCGATTGGGGCATCGCGCGGGTTCGGGGACGGTCGGACCCCGACGCGCCTGACGCCGCCGCGCCGTCGAAGGTCCTGACCGGTCACGGCGCCGTGCTCGGGACCCCTGCCTACATGGCCCCCGAACAGGCGCGCGGCGATCGCACCGTGGGCGAGCCCGCCGACATCTACTCGCTCGGCGTAATGCTTCAGGGCCTCGCGCCAGACCGGAAAGCCATTCGCGCCATCGCCGCGAAGGCGATGTCGGTCGATCCCTCGGAGCGCTACGCTACCGTCGTCGCGCTCAGCCGGGACGTGTCGCAGTTCATGGCCGGCCTGGCCGTCGACGCGCTGCAGGAGAGCATGGCCGATCGGGTCGTGCGCTTCGTGTCGCGGCACCGCCTGCCACTCGCGCTGGTGGCGACCTACATCCTGGTGCGATCACTGCTGCTGTTGTTCTTCAGGATTTGATGGAGCAAAAGGGGTCGGTTTCAACATTCCAATAATGTCGAATTCAGTCCGCTCACAGCTTCAACCCTTCAGGCTCCATGGCTTCCGCCGTTCTAAAGAAACCCCGCGCCCACGCGTAACAGAACCGGTGAGGAGACATCTTCAATGAAGAAACTGACGTTCGCGGTCCTGCTCGGCGGCTTTCTCGGCGTTTTCGACGGGCTGACCGCGTGGTTCACGCCGGAAGTCCGGGCCGACATCGTCGGCATCGTCATCGGCTCGACGATCAAGGGCGTGCTGACGGGCCTGCTGATCGGCCTGTTCGCCCGGCGCGTGCGCTCGCTGCTGTGGGGGACATTGTTCGGCCTCGCGGTCGGCGCGTTCTTCGCCTACCTGATCCTGCTGGGCAATCCGGGGCACGCGCTGAACATCATGCTGCCAGGCAGCCTGGTGGGCCTCATCGTGGGGTACGCCGCGCAGAAGCATCAGCCGGCGTAAAGCACGTCCTACGTGCCGCGCGCTACGTGCTCACGTGCATTTCGTGCGAGGTGCTACGTGCGGCGTGCTGAGTGCTCAGTCGGGTGCTGCGGTCACTCCCTGATACACCGCACGGAAATAGCCATCTGCTTCTCGCCCTGGGGCTGACGATGGACCGCTTGCCCGTTCTGGCCGAAGTTGTAAAACGGGGCGCTGCCCGGATCGTTGTCCGATGCCGTCCAGTAAAACCCGTGCGCCTCTAACCGCGCGTACTTTCCATCGGAGCGGTTGCCACCCAGCACCGCATCGAAGCCTGACGTGCCTCCGCTCCGGAGGGCCGTGAACGCCGCTCTCCCTTTGTCAGCCGAATCGGCGCTGACTCCGCCATAGCGCTTCGTCATCTGCCGCCATTCGTCATCGGTCGGCAAGCGCCAACCGTCTCCGAGCGACCGGCACACCCGCTGCGCCGATTCCCACGTATACATACGGCCGTATCGACGGCAATTCAGTTCGACATCGTCGTAACAGTAAGATGGCGACGCGTTGACGTTCAGATTGGCAGTCGTCCACTCCTTACCGTCCGCCATCCGTCTGGAAGGAGATGTCGTGCCGGACACGTTCTGGAGTTCCGCCGAACCGTGCGTCGAGCCGATGCCGCCACCAGATCCGAACGCAATACCCAGCGCGATTGTCGCGACACGAATTCGAATCGGCGTCATGTTGTCCTCGCCAGCCGCTGCCGTAGACGTCCGCGTGCCGCGGTACAGCGGAGCACCAGCACGTAGCACGTAGCACGAAAAGCACGTGAGCACGTGCGCACGTAGCACATAAGCACGTGAGCACTCAGGACGTGGCACGTTGCACGTTTTCGAACGGCCATTGCCGCAGTTGCTTCGACCAGATCAGGAACGCGACGACGCCGAGCGCGAGGATGCCGAGGCCGAAGCCGATCACCTTCACGTCGGTGGTCAGAAAGATGAACATCCAGCCGACGAACGCGACGAAGGTCGGGATGGGGTAGAGCCAGATGCGATACGGGCGCGGCATGTCCGGGTTGACGCGGCGCAGGCGCATTACGCCGACGATCTGTCCGATGAACTGGACGAGGATTCGCATCGCGATCAGGGAGTCGATCACCGTTCCGAGTGACAGCAGGCACGCAAGCACGGAGATGACGCCGAGCACGATCAGCGAGACGTACGGGAAATCCCCCCTGGGATGCAGGCGGGCGAAGGCCTTGAAGAAATAGCCGTCGCGCGCCGCGGCGTACGGGATGCGCGAGTAGCCGAGCAGCAGGGCGAAGACCGAGCCGAACGCCGTCCACAGGATCATCAGCGTGAACGCCGTCGCGATTCCCGGTCCGTAGATCTTCTCCATGAAGATCGAGACGATGAACGTCGATTGCGGCCGGTGGTCGGCCTCGGGGACGAACTCGCGCCAGGGCACGACGCCGATGATCGAGAGGTTGATCCCGATGTAGATCAGCGCCACCGCGATGGTGCTGATCAGGATCGATCGGGGGATGACGTAGCCGGGGCGCTCGACTTCGTCGCCGATGTAGCAGATGTCGTAGTACCCGAGATAGTCGTAGACGCCGACCCGCGAGGCCGCGCCGAGGCCGAGCAGGAAGCCGAGCGAGAAATCGAACGCGCCCGGGGGAAAGTCGAAGGCGAGATTCGGATCGAAGTGAAAGGCGCCGGTGGCGATCACCGCGATGGTCGTGGCCAGCGTGCCCACCCAGAGGCTGACGGTGATCCTGGCGATCGAGGTGATCCGGCGATAGAGCAGCGCGACGTTCAGGAGGCCGACGCCCGCAGCGACCAGAAATGCCGTGGTGCTCGACATGCCGGTCCAGATGTAGCCGAGATAGGCCGAGAAACCGATGTATCCCGACGCGATCTCGAGCGGGCCGCTCAGGATGAACTGCCACACGAAGAGAAACGCCATCAGCCGGCCGAAGGTGTGGCGGCCGAACGCCTCGCGCAGATAGCCGAACGATCCGCCGGGCCCGGGCATCGCCGCGCCGAGCTCGCTCCAGACCATGCCGTCGCAGATGACGATGATCAGCGCGACGATCCAGCCGAGCATCGCCTGCGGCCCGCCGAGCGCGGTCAGCAGCAAGGGGATGGTGATGAACGGGCCGATCCCCACCATGTTGATCATGTTGAGGGCGGTCGCGTGAATGAGTCCGAAGCGGCGGGTGTGCGGCGTGGTCATGACGGTGGCGACAGACTAGCGCACCTCCGGCGGGATTGACGCCGTCGTTCATGCCCGAACCCGGGTACAGCAGAATTTTTCTGGCGGGCTGCAAACTGGACCTCGGGCGTCCAACCATACGTCCGGCAACCCGCTGAAAAGGCTGCCTCTTGATGGCCTTTTTCCGTTGACGCAGGTGGGAGGCAGGCCACCCTGAGGGTTTCTGGGTCGACTACGCCACGCTCTCGGGCGCTGGCGTGCCGGCCAGCCCCCGCAAGGAGCCAGACAAGCGGCCCGACCGAATGTACACTCGACCGCCCGGAGCTTCGCGTAAGCCCCGCGTTCCCGATGGCTGGTGACTCATGCGTCAAAGACCTCTAGCCGCTCTTGGCTGGTTCACGTGCGTCTCGATGTTCCTGCTCTCCCTCGAGGCCGCGGCGCCCCTCATCCAGATCGACAACCCGTCGCCAGCGGCGGATGCGGCCTTCGGCACGGGACTCGCCGGCATCGGCGACGTGAATGGCGACGGCACCCCGGACTTCGTCTCGGGCGCCCCGGGCGCGAACAAGGCATTCGTCATTTCTGGTGACGACCGCTCGCTCATCCGCACGCACACCGATCCCGACGGTGCCACGGATCTGAACTTCGGATTTGCCGTCGCCGGGACCGGCGACATTACCGGCGATGGCGTGGACGACATCGCGGTCGGCGCGCCGGGTCCACTCGGACCGATCGTGCCGCTTCCATGCGATCCGAGTCTCGGCGGCGTGTGTCCGCCGGCAGCACTGGGGCCGCGTGTTTCTCTTCAACGGCGCGACCGGCGGATTGATTCGAAAGATTGTCCCGGCGACGGCGTCCTTCCTCAAGTTCGGGTTCAGCCTCGCCGATCTCGGCGACGTCACTGGCGATGGCGTGCGCGATCTCGCAGTCGGCAGCCCGGTGCTGCAGCGTTTCTGGGGACAGGTGTATGCGTTCTCGGGAGCCACGGGCACGCAGTTGTGGATGACGCAGGAGCCCGGTCCTGACCGTCAGGACATCGCTTCGCTCGGAGAATTCATCGCGCCGCTCGCGGACATCAACGCCGACGGCAAACGCGATCTGATCGCGGCCGCTCCGTTCTTCGACAGCGATCCGAATGCGCCCGGCTTTGCCCTCACGGGGAAAGTGTTCGTGCTCTCCGGCGCCAACGGGGACGATTCTGCGCCAGCATCTCGCGGCGGCGCCGGTGGACGGCGGGTTCTACGGCGGCATGGTCAGCAGCGTCGGCGATCAGGATGGCGATGGCGCCGAAGACTACCTGATCGGCGACCGCGGCGGCGCGGCAATCGAGCTGCGAAGCGGGGCGACCGGCGCCGTGATCCGCGCCATCCCCAGCCCGGTCACCGACAACGACACCGAGCTCTATTCACTTGCTCGTGCCGGCGATCGCAGCGGCGACGGGGTGGAGGATTTCTGGGTCGGCCTGCCCGCCGCCGGCGCCGCCTATCTGCTCGACGGCTTTGGCATCGCATTGCTCCAGGTCCCGGATCCCTCGACACCGGCTCCCGCCGATAACGCCTTCGCGATTCGGGTCGCGGCACTCGCCGACATCAATGGAGACGCGAAGCCCGAAGTGCTGATCGCGAAGCCAGGCGAGACGGTCTCGAGTTTTTCGAGCGCCGGGGCCGTCTTCCTGCTGACCTCGAACCGCCCGCCCGATGCGGATGCCGGGCCCCCTCAGACGGTATCCGCCGGAGCCGACTGCCTGGCCGCCGTCACGCTCGACGGATCGGCCTCCTCCGATCCTGACGGCGATACGCTCACCTACGCGTGGACCGGTCCATTCGGCACGGCATCCGGCGTCAGCCCTCAAGTCACGCTGCCACTCGGCACGCACACGGTGTCGCTGACCGTTGACGACGGCAATGGCGGCTCGGATTCGGATACGGTCACGATCACGGTCGTCGACACGTCTGGTCCGGCGATCACGGCCGCGTCCGCAAGTCCGGCTGTGCTCTGGTCTGCCAACCACAAGCTGGTGCCGGTCAGCATGTCCGTCACGGCGATCGACAACTGCAGCGCCGTCACGTGCCGGATCGTGTCGGTTGCCAGCAACGAGCCGGTGAACGGGGTCGGCGATGGCGATGCGGCGCCCGACTGGACGATCACGGGCGAGCTGACGGTGAGTCTCCGGGCCGAACGCGCCGGTCAGGGAAGTGGTCGCGTCTATTCGATCGTCGTCGAATGCGCCGACATCTACGGCAACACGAGCAAGACCACCGTGACGGTCACGGTGCCGAACAGCCAGGCTGAGTGAGTGCCAGGACACCGTCGGCCGATCGGCTCTGAGTCGTTGGAAGGTTGCCCGCCGCCGCTCGTCGGCTCGGTCGCAGGCGACGAGCTCTGGCGAGGCCTCGCCGTAGCGCGCGTCGATCTATGCGCGCGGAGGCGGGGGGAACCCTGGTTAGCGCGTCAATAAACAGGAGCAGGAAGGGCGGAACCCGTCCTCCCGTCCTCCTTGTAAATAAGAAGCCGTCCTCCGTGCTACCGCCCGGATTCCGTGCTGGTCGCCGCACGCTGCAGCGTCTTCTCGTAGATCGTCTTGCCGGTGCCGTCGACCAGGCTGATCCGCAGGCGCGACTGGTAGCCGTCGATGACGGCGAAGCCGTTGCTGCGGCTGGCGAAGATGGAGCGCTCGTACTCGCGCAGGTCGTAGAGCCCGGCGCCGCCGCCACCCGCGACGTAGAAGTGCACGCCTCCCTCCGGCCGCAGCGCCTGGAGGTTGTGGTCGTGGCCGCAGATGTAGACGTCGGCGCGGCTCTGGAGAAGGGGCAGGACGGACTCAATCAGATCCGGGCGATCCTGATAATTACCGCCGGAGAAAATCGGATGGTGGCCGTAGACGACCTTCCACGGTGCCACGCTTCGCTTCAGCTCCCGGTCCAGCCACTCGCGCTGCTTCGACGACGCTACGATCGTCTGTGTATCGAGGGCGAAGAACTGCACCGCGCCGGCGGTGAATGTGTAGTACGTCGCGGGCATCTTCCACGTTGGCGTCTGGCCGGAGTAGAGCAGCTCGGAGGCCGGGCTGTCGGGGTGTCCCCAATCGTGGTTGCCGAGCGCCGGGTAGAAGGTGATGCCGAGCGATCCGTACAGCTCTTCGAACCAGGTCTGCCACCGCGGATCCGACGGACTCAGCATGCCGACGCTGTAGAAGTTGTCGCCGAGCGTCACCGCCAGGTCGAAGGGACTGTCGCGATGGTAGGCGGCGATGGTCCCGGCCAGCGCTTTCTGCTCGGGCGATCCGTTGCCGAAGTCACCGAATGCCAGAACGCGCACCGCGGTATCCGCCGGCTTCACGGTGAAGAGCGGCGGCGGCGTCCGCATGAACGCCGGCAGCATCGTCCCGCGCTCGAGCGCGATCCAGCGCTCCTGTTCTTCGGCGAACCGATCGAGCGTTTTCGGATCGGCGCCGCGCTCTTTTGCGGCCTCCGCACGCCCGGCGAGCAGGGAGTTGAGGTGACGCATCCTCAGCCGCCGCATGGTGTCGAGCGCGGTCAGCGCTACTGAAGCCTCCGGGTCGCGCTCAATGACACTTTCGATGAGGGCTGGCGTGTCCGGCATCGCCAGCCATCGTGCATCGTTCGAAATCGCCTGAAGCAACGTCGAGCGGACCGCGGGAGATGGATCAGTCACGATTTGCGTCTTCACGAACCCATCGGCGCTGCGCTGGCGGATGAGCAGCCGGCCCAGCGACTGACGCAGCCCTTCGTCCGTCAGCTTGAGGAACCTTTGCTGCTCGGCCTCGGAGATCCTGAGGAGCGCTGATGCCTGGCGCCAGTCGGAGGGCAGCCTCGCGAGCACCGGGGCGATGCGCACTGCCGATGGCCCGGAGGACTGCGATGGCCCGGAGGACTGCTGGACGGCGACGCTCGTCGCCGCCAGACACACGAACACGATGATCAGTGTGAGTTTTCCGTTGCGCATGGGCAGCCTCCCCGTGCCACGGCCGCAACGGCCCGGCATTCGTCGAGCCACGCCTTTTCGGCCGTGCATATGCCGACACCTGTTGGCGAGCGGCGGGTGATTATCCCATCGGCTGGTGCATTTCCTGTAACGTTCCAGAAACTCAGCGGCTTGCGGTCCGGTTAGTTCGCCTGGAGGCGGACGGCAAAGCGGCCCGAATCGGGCACATCGAATGGCTTCCACTCCCGCATCGGAAGCAGATGACGCCGGACGAGGTCGGGCGGGCAGCGCGTCGCAAGCAGCCGCTTCTCGCGCGGCGCGGCCGCCTGCTCTTCCTGCAATCGGCCGGAATAAGCGCTCACGGAGCGGTCGAGTGCAGGCGCGCCAAGAGTCGCGGCGGCTGGCAGCGCGGCGAGAAAGTCTCGCCGTGAGAGTGTCATGCCGGCAGGCAGAGGCGAACCGCTCTGACGAGATCGTCGGCGTCGATCGGCTTTCGCAGAACGCACGCCGGGTCCAGGTGCGAGAGATCGGACTCCATGCCGGTCACGATGACGACTGGAATGTCGCGTGTTGACGGGGTTGGCGGCGATCTCGCGCCGGACCTCGAATCCATCGATCCCGGGCAAGAGGAGATCGAGCACGACGAGATCGGTGGGACCGCTGTCGAGCTTTCGAATCGCCTCGAACCCGCCGCGGGCTTCTCGCGTCTCGAATCCAGCCAACCTCAGCGCTAGAACGAACAGCTTCCGGAGGTCATCGTCATCTTCGACGATCAGAAAGGTCTTCTTCTGCTTCTGCGCCGTATCCGTCTTCACAGCTCCCATTCGATGTTATCGGTGTTTGAGACGGAAGTACTTACGAAATTCCGCGACCCTGCAGGATTCGCCGAAGCTCGAGCGGTGGATGAACAATGGCCGTGGTAGACAGGGCAATAACAAGTAACAAGTACGGCGAAATGGACAAGTAACAAGTACCAACCAAGAGTTGGTACTTGCCACTTGTCGAGACTCTCAGTACTTGCTACTTGCTCAGTGGCTACGCCTTCAGTTCAGGCGGAAGGGAAGGACGCAAGCGTCAACCGCATGCAACGCCGGCCGAGGGCATGCGCGCACACTAGTACCGTGATGGCGTCGGACCAGTCGTGCGCAGCCGGCTAGCGCGCGATCCCCACGAACTGCCCGCAGGTTTCGCAGCGGTAGACGGTCACCTTCGCGCCCAGCTGCACGAGCGTCAACTTCACCGACGGCAATTCCCGCATCGAGGGAATCGGCGGCGGCGACGTCGAGGGTCGATCTTCCCGTGATGGCTCCGTCGGCATGGACGAAACCAAGTATCGAGAGGACGCCCCGCGGCGTCCAATAGAATCTCGTCACGCGATTGCTCCCAGTGGTCAATCGCACGGTGGTGCCGTGAACGGCCGCCCGGCAGTGACCGTCACGTTGCGTCACATCGGTCAATGCTATTCGCCGACGGTCCGGTTTGTTTCAGGCCGCGACGCCTCAGAATGCCGCACATGTCTCGATGGCAGCGGATTGCCCTCTCGCTCGAATGGCCGATGGCCATCCTCGCAGGAACAGGAGTCCGACGCCGCGCGGCTGGAGCCGGCTCGACGTGATCGAGCGGAAGCTCGACGCGTTGCTCGAGCGGCGGCCGGATCGCTAGAGACGCGTCGAGCGGTGTTACGCTGTGCGCCATGACGCCAGCTACCCGTGCCACCATCGTCGGCCTGTTGGCTGTTCTTGCTGCTCCCGTTGCTGCCGGCCCGCGTGCGCAAACCCCGGCCGCCGGCGCGACCCACGTCACGGTCCGGCCGTCCGAGGTCAAGTGGAGACCACTCCGACCAGGGGCGGAGATTGCCGTCGTCTCCGGAGATCCCGACAAGGCCGGCGTCCCCTTCGTCATGCGAATGCGCTATCAGGGGGTCGTCCGGGTGCCGCCGCACTGGCATCCCACCGACGAGCACATCACCGTGCTTTCCGGTACGTTCATGGTCGGGATGGGCGAGCGGGAAGACAAGTCCTCCGCCATGGAGCTCGCCGCAGGCGGGTATGCGTTCGTTCCGCAAAAGATGCCGCACTATGCCTGGTCGAAAGGCGACACGGTCGTGCAGGTGCACGGGATCGGCCCGTTCGCGATCAACTACGTGAACCCGGCCGACGATCCGAACAAGGGGAAAGGAAAGTAGGGACGCGCAAGGACGCGCGACAGGCCGACGGTCAGATTGTCACGGCGTTTGCCTTCGATGGTTGGCAGGAGGGAAGCGCGGTTCGAAGTTCGCCAGCTTCACCGCCGCCGTGCCGCGTTGGCCTGGATCGGGAACGTGGCACATCGATCAAGGCGAAGGCGACGCCCGCGCCGAAGCGATTCGGCTGCAGACAGCGATGTGTAAAATTCCATGTAGGGACAGCCCGGCTTCGCGTTTAGCGCTGTAAGGACCGCGCTCACGTGCGGCCCGCAACGGGCAGGTCAATCGAAACCGCAGTGCTTGCACAGCCCCACGATCGCGCCGGCGAGGATTCTGATGTCACGCCGGTGCGGAGCGAGCAGCGTGAGGCGACCCTGTATTTCGACGAACGGTGACCCTTCGAGCCTGAAGATTCGCTGGTCCGACAGCCAGGCCAGCATGACCTTGCCGCTCGCATACGTGCCGAATCTCTTTCCCGCGCGCGCACCAATGCCAGGTTCGGCGTAGACGCGGAGATAGTTGGACGCCTTGCTGCGCGGTCTCGGAAACCTGACGACGGGAATCATGACCGACAGCTCCGACGAGAACCCGTTGTGCGATTCCGTTCGGTCGTAGCCAAGATCCAGCGTGATTGTGCGTCCGGTTTCGTTGGGATGTTTCCCGCTGATGCAGCACCCAAATCCAATCTTCAGGCCGCCGAACAGCGACGGGCTCCCCTGCGCGCTGGTTCCTCCACCGGCATCCAATGCGAATACGAGCTCGAAGGATTCGGACTCGTCCGGATGATCCACCGGCACGCGCGTGACGGGCAGGCGCGGGCTGGGTACCAGCGGAGGGCAGTCCTGACCTGCCTGCATCAGCGACAAGGCGAGTAGAAGCGGCGGAAACATGCGTATGCAGCACGATAGCCGGAAGGTCGCGCTCGTGTCGTGAACGAGGTGTGAGCAAAGGCTGAAGAAAAAAATGTGTCACCCTGGGCCGGGATCGAACCGAAGACCGGTGGCATGCGCGCCACACGGCACATCGAGGGACCTCACGTCTTGCATCCAGCCGCGCCGCTCGTTTTCCTAGTCCATCAGATTCGAGTCGCTAAGCGTACGTCCTCACGGAACGGCAGCTGCAGATCCGTGACTATTGAAAGGGAGTGAACTGAACCGACGTCGCCGCTGCAGAGTGCTCATCCGACTGGCGTCGAGAAACGACGGGGACACTCGGTTTGCCTTGACGCACCTGGCCTCTGAGTCGAGTCACCTCGCGTTGCAGCGCGTCGACGCATTCGCCGAGGCTGGCGTGGTTCGTTACAGCTGATTGGAGACCACAGTACAGACAGATCACATGCTTGGTTGGAGATGGAGATTTCATCACTGTGCCCTCGATGAGGTCCGGGCCCGAACACATTCGTAGGCAGCCCTCACAAATCACGATGAGGGTAACGGCCGAGCACAACGGCGAGCTGTACCGTTTGATACAGCCGGCCAGTCTGTCTGGCGATAAGGGTGTGCAATGGCAGAGCTGGGCTCATCATTGGGCGCCGCCGTCGACGCCATCGAACGTGATTCGCGGTCGAGTCCGGATTCATTCATCGGTCGTTGATCGGAAACGAAGTGGCATCCGAGGATTGGAAAAGGCGAGGCGTTTGGCGGGACGCCCGGCAGCTTGACGGAGCGAGTCAGCGCCCCGGTGTTTGGCGCATGAGCGATTCTTCAATCGCATCCGCGGTTCTTGCTATTTCGGTGTGGACCTTGTCGAGTTTCTCAGTTTCGCGCCTGCTGCCGTCCGTGATCTCCTCCTTGATTTCTTCGAGCGTGAGTGACAGGTCGTCCAGGTTGGTGGCCATTTCTTCGAGCTTTCGTGATGTCGTCACGAGTGTCTCCTCGCTCCCATGGATCCGCTCTATCGAGTTGAACCGTCTGATAGTCCAGCTGGTTCCGCCCTCACCGGCGCAATGACCGCTTCCTCAGGCTGCGGCAACGGTTTGTCACCGAACTCTCTGGGAAATGTGAACGCCTGCCCACACCGCGCACAGCGAAATTCCTGCCGGCCGTCGGCGCTCCTCAGCGGCGTCGTGTCGTGGACGCCACAGGCTGGACACTGGCGCGTCGTGGACGGGTCGAGCACGTGACCGTTGACACAGCGATACGCGGCACTCACCGCTTCACCGCTGCCCGCGTGCCAGGCATTTTGCGTCCACACCGTCTGTGCGCCGCAGTGAGGACAGGGCGCGGATCGCCTGATGGTGTTTCCCATGTCGCTTCCGTTGGTCTCGCCGATCGCATCTGGCATCATGCCCCGCCTTTCTCGATCATCGCGGCTCTCGCCGCCACGGCCAGCGGCCCGTTCTTCGCCATTCCCCGATAGGGTACGGATGGGCGGCGGATAGGAAAGTGGCTGGAGCGGCATATCGCCTCCGCACTGGGTAAAGCTTTGGTGAGCTGGCCGGTCCATTGAACGGTCGGCGACAGGAAAGCAGACGTAGTGTATCGATGGAGTCAGATGGCGGCTGTTCGAAACGGCACAGCGTTGTCGTCGCGCCTCTTGTCTGGAACCGTTGGCTGCGTTTCCCGGCTCACCATCGCCAGAGGAGCGTGCCAGGCCGTGTCCAGAAGGGAACAGACACCAGCCTGCACTGTTGTTAGCCTACAGGTTGGAGTTGGCGTGATCCTGACCGCGAGGGCGCCGGATCGCCGTCGTTCGTCACGAGCCGCGATGACGCAGGGCCGCGCTCGCCAAACATACGGAGAGAACATGGACACGACCACATTGCTCGTCATCGTCCTCGTAGTGCTGCTGCTCGGCGGCGGCGGGTTCTTCTACAGACGCAGGGTTTGAGTCGGAAGGCTGGTTCGCTCGCCGGGATCATTCGTCCCCTGACGAATACGTACACCGCTCCCACGGGCTGTCGCCGGCCTTGAGTGCGACGGCCCGTCCGCTGGGTACAGTGAAATCGCGACACCGCAACGTCGCGCGGGTCTATTTAGACACGCGGCAGCACGCCTGCTTCGATTCAGCCGCCACGCAGATTGACGCGGGCGCACCGTTGCCCCTCTGTCCTGCGCCACCTGCCCCAAGAACGGTCGGGCCTTATGGATGATACGTCGACGACACTGAGGCGGTGGGTGACGTTCGCCGGGTGTGTGCTCGTCGTGGTCGTCCTGTACTGGGCGCAAGCCGTACTCGTGCCGATCGCGCTCGCGATCCTGCTCACGTTCGTGCTGAGTCCTGCTGTCACATGGCTGCAACGATGGATCGGACGCATCCCAGCCGTTCTTGCGACGGTGACGCTGGTGTTCAGCGTCCTCGGTCTCGCCGGCTGGGGTCTGGCGCGGCAGATGGACCATCTGGCCGAGGACCTTCCGCGCTACCGCGTCAACATTCTGGCGAAGATCGCGGACGTACGCGGCGCAGGCAAGGGGGGATCCGTCGAGAAGCTGCAGGACACGATCGAAGACATCAAGACCGACCTCGGAAAATCGGAGGTGCCCCGACGAGGAACGATCTCGCGGCCGGTCGTCGTCACCTCGGAGCAGGTCGCGGGTTTCTCAGGCTTCACGTGGCTCAGTCCCATCGTCGGTCCGCTGGGCACCGCGGGGCTCGTGCTGGCGATGGTCATCTTCATGCTGCTCGAGCGGCGGGATTTGCGCGACCGGTTGATCGGACTGTTGGGGCACGGTCATCTCGCAATCACGACGAAGGCGTTTGACGAGGCGGGCACTCGTGTCAGCCGGCAGCTGTTGATGCAGTCCCTGGTGAATCTGCTGTACGGCATCGCGGTCGGCGCCGGACTCTACTTCCTCGGCGTGCCGTACCCGTTGGTCTGGGCGGCGCTGGCTGCGGTTCTCCGATTCATCCCGTACGTCGGGCCAGTGCTCGGCGCAGGCGCGCCGATCTTGGTCAGCCTGGCGGCCGCCGAGGGCTGGGCCGGACCGCTGTATGTCGTCGCACTGTTTGTCGTGCTCGAGCTGTTCACGAATCTCGTGCTCGAAACAGTGCTGTATGCCGGGGCGGCCGGCGTCTCGCCGGTCGCACTGCTCGCATCCGTCGCGTTCTGGACATGGCTCTGGGGGCCGCTCGGCCTGGTCTTGGCGACGCCACTGACCGTGTGCCTTGTCGTGCTCGGGAAGCACGTGCCAGGTCTCGAGTTCCTCGGCACGCTCCTGGCTGACACGCCCGCGCTCGCGCCGGAGTATAACTATTATCAGCGCCTGCTCGCCCGCGATCAGAGCGAGGCGGCCGATCTCATCGAGCGGTACATCAAGACCGAGTCTCCGCGCTCGGTGTACGACGCCCTGCTGCTCCCTGCGCTCAACTATGCGGAGCGCGACCGCCTGGAGCAGCGCTTGTCGCCCGACGAAGAAGCCGCCGTCATCGATGCGACGCGTGAGCTGCTGTCGGACGCCGCGGAGTCGATCCGGGGCCTCAACCCTGAGCCGCCCGCACTGCCTGATGGTCCACTACTTCCGGGACCGCGCGAACCGTTGCGCGTGCTGGGCTACGCGACCAACGGCGTCGGCGACGAGGTCGCGCTCGCGATGCTCGCCCATCTGCTGGACGATCTGCCAATCCACGTCGAGATTACCGGGACGCGCCTGCAGGCCTCGGAACTGCTGGCGCTCGTGCAAACGCAAGGGTTCGCGGTCGTGTGCTTCGCCGATCTGCCACCCAGTCCGACGTCGAAGACGCGTTATCTCGTCAAGAGACTGCGCGCTGCCTTGCCCGAAGTCCGAATCCTGGTCGGGCGATGGGGACCGCCGGCGCTGGCGGACGACAGCCCGCAGATGCTGCGGGATACCGGGGCGAATCTCGTGGCCTCGACGCTGCTGGAGACCCGGACGTACCTGGCCGGGCTCGTGGAGATCCCACGCATTTCCGTTCCGGAGACACACGTCGTGCACGCTGCGTAGCAGCTCGGGCGTGGCCGGAATTTCGTTACACTCGCGTTTACTCGCAGCGCCTCGGCAGACGCGCCCACCGAACGCGTTGCAACTGCAGCACGCTTCAGCATCCGCTCATTCCCACCGGATCATTCGTAGGCTCGACGCGAGTCGCTTGAGAACCGAGACATCGGTGTCAGCGTTGGAAACGACGGTGGTGAGGTGCATCCAGTAGAGAAGGTCGCGTCCTGAATGAGATGCCAACAGAATCCGGGTGGTCCGTTCGCCGCAAGTCAGCGCCCCTTCGGCTCCGTCGAGGCGGCCGACGCGCGTTACCAGCACGGTGAAGCCATCAGCAGGACATTCGTCGTATTCGAGCATGTTCCGCATAGCATCTGCGGCTGACGCGAACTCCAGCGCGTTCGGCTCACCCCATACCGAGATTTGCCCGCCCGAGGGAAGGTGAATCCGAAACCCTCGCTCCGGGCCTGACTGATCACCCGTCCTGCCTCTCAGGCCCTTAGGGATGACAATCTCGTAACCAAGGGCGGGATTCTGGTAGATCCCCTGGAGCCAGCGGCCCTGGGCCGAGGGGAGGAACGTCACGGCGGTGAGCAGTGTGGTGAACAGGACTGATGACATGGACTTCTCTCTTCCCCACACATGGCATCGCTCTACGTGCCTTCCCTCGACACGAAGGCGAGTCGTTCGTCAATATGATCGAGGTCCAGGAACAACCTTCCGAATACAGTGGGTTCAGCGACGGTGACACCGCCGCCGTATTCGCTGACATACCAATCTGTCTCATCCGTCGGAGACTCGGGGTCAGCGACCAATTCGATTTCGCCGGGAAGGCCGTCGTAAATGATCCGATCCCCCTGCCTGATGTCCTCGCCCGTCGCATACAAGAGCCATGTTCGGGAGTATCGCTCGCATGAGGCTCGCCAGCATTAGAGCAACGCCCGAGCGGCGTAGGTCACGGCGCAGGCGATCAGGATGCGGGCGGGCTCTTGAGTAGTAGCTACCGATCGCGCTCGACGGAGCCAACCGGCGGTCTACATGCAGCCGCAGTGCACGACGCCTGAGAGGGTTCCCGCTGGGATCCCTTGCCGCGTGAGCCACCGTCCTTCTCGGCGCTCGAACTCGAACGTCATACCCTTGCGATTGCAGCGATTCCCCTCGGTGACGCCTACGCTCAGGACGTTCTCCGATGTCGTGATGGTCAACCATAGGAGCCTCGAACACTCGTCCCACTCCCGCTTCGCGTCCGGGAGGTCGAGGCGAGTGAACTTCACGTCCGCGATGCGCGGGAGCCACTCGGGCGGAAGTTGAGCCGCCAGCACGTTGATGGAGTTGGTGAGCGGCACGACCCCAACGAATCGAGCGATCGCCTCAGGGATGACCGTGCGGCTCTCCGCGTCCGATCCAATCGCGGTTCCGATTTCGCGCTCCGACGGAATCCTCGAGCCTGCCGGACCGAAATAAAGGTCGCCGCCCGCTTGCGTGAACAGACTTGAGATAAGGAGGGTAGCTACGAAAGACCACATGGCTCTTTGGACACCAACGCACGGTGGAAGTTCTCGGCCGAGGCGCTATGCTGTGGCCGGTGGCGAAGAAGCGCGGACCCGCAAGGCCGAAGCGAGACGACCCTGCGAAGATGCCCCCGACGAATGGTCTGCTTTGGGAATCGGAATGGAGCAACGTGCGCCCGTGACGAATGTCACGGCCAACAGTCGTCTTGATTTCGGCGGAAGGCAGCTAACGCTCGACAAGAAGAAGTTCGCTGATGAACTGCCCATCCGGAACTCCGCCCTACGAAAGTCCCTGATTGCAGACCCTGTGGGCCGAACACGAGCGTCGTCTCGAACGACTCTCTCGCCGGGCGATCGATCGGGACAACGCTGAAGAGCGCGACTTCGCACCCGCGTTGCCGATACACCGCGCGATAACGCCACGTGGTTCGCCCATCGTGCGGGCGCCTTTCGACAGGATCACCAATCAGGGATCGCACTTCTGTCTCGGCCATTCCACGTGATAATTCTGTCAGGCGATCGTGTTGATACTCGTGGCCTCGATCAGCGCACGTGGACCGAGTGCATAGCTGCAACTGGCGGCAGCTGTAGAAGCTGTCCAGATGAGAATCGAACACGCCAGCTTATCTCGCACGCGGAGCGGTGACACGATTGTCGCCGCCAGCAGTCGCCTCATGTGGATTTAGACACCGCAGGGCGGGAATTGGTCGGTAGCTACAAGCCCCTTGCACTGTGCTTGTGCGCGTGGCGAAGAAGCGCGGACGCGGAGACGGTCCCGTGCCACTGGAATGCTCGCCCACAACTACTTCGGCACACCCATCGCCGGCACCGTGACGACGCTGACGAGTCGCCACTGTCCGTCCTGCCGCACGACCGTATTCACATACCTGCCGCGCTGCGGGATCTTGCCACCCGCAACTTCATAGGTGCCCTCGATGACCGCCACATCTGGCGCGGGATTCCGGGTCGTCCCAGGGTGCAGCGTGATGCGCGTGCCCTTGTAAAGGCCAGCAAACGCCTCCCCGTAGCCTTTGCGGATCGCCTCGCGGCCAGCGAGCAGTCGGCCGTCCGGCGTGACACGAAGCGCATCCTCCGTGTAGAGGGCAACGATTCCGCTGGTGTCGGCCTTGTTGAACGCCCCTTCGTAATCCTGGGCGAGCTGTTGCAGTGCTGGATCAGACTTCTGTGCGGCAGGAGTGGGATAGGTCGGCGATGGGGGTTTCCTTCCCGGAGGCGTCTTGACCTGCGCCAGCAGCGCGCCCGGTATTCCGAGCATCGCGACGAGACTGAGCATGAACAGTCGGTTCATTTCAAGCTCCGGTATCGAAGAAGGGTTGACGTGATCGCGCCGCGTAGAAGCGCATCATAGCTACTGTGCGCTTGGCGGTATGCTGCGAACCGGTGAATCACCCCGAGCTCAGACACGACCATCTCCACGTGAACGGCATCGGCTCAAACGTTTGATCGAATCCCGGTCGCCGTCAATGAGCGCGGCTTTCTTGGCCGCCGTCCAGCGTTTCAGCTGGCGCTCGCGCGCGAGTGCGCCTTGAGGGAATCGTGATGTTCGGAATAGACAACGCGCACCGGACGGCGCCGCGCAGTATAGAGCCCACCGCGTCCTTCATTGTGAAAGTCTTCACGGCTGCCGATATCGAGGGTGTGCCCGACGTACAGCGAGTCGTCCGCGCAGCGCAGGATGTAAACCCAAGGCATTAGACGACGATGCCATCGTCCGCGAGGAGTGACAAGCCCCGCCATGAGCGGCCTGACGGGCAATGAGTGGAATGCGATCGCCGACGAGGGCTGGCATGAGCGTGCACGGTCTGCCATGAGCGAGCCTGACCGTTCTCCGGTGATGAGTGTGGAATGCGATCGCCGACGTGGCCTGGCCTGAGTTGGCGTCAGCTGCAGGAGAGGCCTGGGAGCCCTTCGACTCGCTGCGCTCGCTCAGGGCATTCGACAAGCACGGCCTGCCATGAGCGAGCCTGACGGGGTGAGGGCCCTTCGACTCGCTGTGCTCGCTCAGGGCATTCGACTCGGCCTGAAGATAGAGACTCGGCCTGCCATGAGCGAGGCCTCGCCGAAGGCGAGGCCGAGTCGAATGGTGCGAAAGGGGGGACTCGAACCCCCACGGTATTGCTACCGCCAGCCCCTCAAGCTGGTGCGTCTGCCAATTCCGCCACTTTCGCAAAGAGGGTGACGAACTCCGATAAAACGATCCGCGGCTACTTCGGCTGACCGGCCGGCTTCTGCGTTGACGGCTGCGGCGGCTGCGGCTTCTCGACCGGCGGCCCGGCATCCGCGGGCTGGGCCGCTGGCGGCTGCGTCGCCGCGGGCGGCTGCGCTCCCGGGGGCGTCGATGGGGCCGGGGTCGTCGGGGCCGGCGTCTGCTGCTGAGGTCCGCCAAGCCCCTGCATCAGTGAACCGCTCGCGCCGCCGCGGCCGAGGATCCCCAGTGCGATCGCGCCGATCATGAACAGCACGCCGAGAATGGCCGTCGCCTTGGTCAAGACCGTTGCGCCGGCACGCGCGCCAAACGCGGTCTGGCTGCCGCCGCCACCGAATGCGCTCGCAATGTCCCCGCCTTTCCCTTGCTGCAGGAGAACCACGAGCACCAGCAGCAGGCAGGACAGGATGTACAAGGTCGCGAGCAGGTAATAAAGCATAACGGCCGATTTTACCGTACGTCAGGGGCCTGAGGAAGGGAGGGGCTCGGCGCTCTCCCAATCAGGGGACCCGCTGCTCCGACGTGCTCCGCCGCGCGCCGAGCTGCGCTGACAATTCGCGCACGGCGGTGTCGAGCTGGGAGTCCTTCCCGGTCAGGCTCTCGCCAATCGGCCGGGTGAGCGGGATGTCCACCGGCCGCGGGTTCAGCTCCATCGTCTTGCCGTCGAGCGTCGTGATCCGGACGGCCGGCATCCGCATCGTCGACCCGTCCACCAGCGCGCGGCCGCCGGTATAGATGATCCAGCCGGAGGTGGGCTCGCCGACGACCTTGCCGAGCTTCAGCGTGCGGTAGCCCTCCGTGAAGTCCTCGGCGTCGGACAGCGAATGCTGATTGGTCACCAGAATCGTCGGCAGCTCCAGCGCGCGCTGGCCGAGGACGCTGCGCGCAGGGGCGGTCGGGAATCCGCGCGGCGTCATCATCATGTAGCCGCGGCGCGCGATCACGTCGAGCGCGTACACGTTGACGAAGCCGCCGTTGTTGTTGCGGATGTCGATGACGATGCCGTCCCTGGCCCGATTGTCCGCGTCGAGATCCATATACAGCCGGCGCAGCGCGCCTTCGGACATGTCGTTCATGTGCGCGTAGCCGAGGCGGCCGCCGCTGATCTTGTCGACGTAGGCGCGGTTCGCTTCGACCCATTGCAGATACAACAGGTTCTTCTCGGTCGCCATGTTGATCGGCCGCAGCACGACCTCGCGGGCCTTGACGCCGTCGGCGGTGGTCGAGACCTTGATCGCGATACGCCGGTTGACGCCGTGCATCATGATTTCGTCGAGGTTGGACGACGCGGCGAGCGGTGTGCCGTCCACCTCGGTCACGTAGTTGCCGATCGAGATGGCGCGGCTGATCGCGGCCGGGCCGAGCGCGATCACTTCCGCAACCTTGAACCGGCCGCTGCGCTCGGTACTCCTCGCGATCGAACCGCAGTCCGAGCCTGGCCGACGCCGGCGGCTCGGGGCTGCCCTGCGGCCGCGGTGCGGCCGCGACGCCCATGTGCGACGCGTTCAGCTCGCCGACCATCAGGTTCAGCAGCCGCCGCATCTCGTCCGGCGTCTGGGCGCCGGCGATTCTCGGCGCGTATTCCGCCTTGACCGCGTTCCAGTCGACGCCGTGGAACTTGTCGTCGTAGAAGCCATCGCGCATGTAGGTCCATGCCTGGCGGGATTCGGCCCCGATGATTTCCCCGTCTCGGTCTTGGTGACCGAACGCGCCTGGCGTCGATCGCATCGACGTGGAACTGCTCGAGGTCTTCCGCCGGGCTGAACTCCACGTCGATTTCCGCGGTGCGCAGATCAGCTGGACCTCCCGATCGGTGGCACGGCGCGCGAGGTCACGGGCTTCGTGAACGGGCGGGTGCTCTGGCCTCGATTTCCTGGACGGCGGCGAATATCGTGTTCGAGCGTCGAATCCGACACGAAGTAGAGCGCCCGCCCGTCGCCGCTCCACATCGGCCACAACTGTTTCGCGCCCCGTTCGGTCAGGCGCTCGTACCTGGGCGCCCCAGGCTCGTCATGGAGCAGCCACAACTCCGATTCATCGAGGTGCGAACGCCCCTTCCGCCACCACTGCGTGGCGCGGTGCCGCGTGCGGTGAACGCGATGCGCCGTCCGTCAGGCGCGGGGGCGGCGAAGAATTCGCTGGTGTACCGGTCGGCCGTGACGCTCATCGGCGTCCCGCCGTCGGCGCGGACGCGATGGATGTCGTTCATGCCTGCGATGTCCCGGCCGGGCGACGAGAAGTAGAGCCAGCGGCCGTCACGCGACCAGCCGTCGAGCCGATCCAGGCCGTCGTCGAACGTCACCTGCTTCAGCGTGCCCGCCGCCAGCGACAGGACGTAAATGTCTCCACCGCCGGTCCGATCGGAGACGAACGCCAGGCGCTGTCCGTCGGGCGAGTAGAGCGGACGCGATTCGTTCGCGGCGTGCGACACGAGCAACCGCGCTTCGCCTCCCTGCGCCGGGACCGTCCAGATGTCGCCCCCTGACACGAAGGCGATCTCCTTCCGATCGGGGGCGATCGATGGCTCGGCGAAGGAGGGCAGCGGCGCCGGCGCCGGCCGTGGCTGTTGTCCGGTCAACGTGGACGTGCCGGAGGCCAGGACACAGACGGCGAGGCCGAGCAGACGTCTGAAATACATGATGAGCTCCCAGGAGTGGCCGGATTCTACTTCACATCTCTGTCGCTGGACGGCGAGAATCCGGCAGAGACGTGATCGGTGATTATCGGTGATCGGTGATCGGTGATCGGTGATCGGTGATCGGTGATCAGGGATCGCGATCGGTCCGGAGCCACCCGACCAACCTCGATCCCCGATCACCGATCACTGATCACCGATAATCACCGATCACTGATCACCGATCACGCGTGATCGCAGGCAGCGTCAGGTAGCGCTTTGACGGCTGCGGGTCACGATGTCGAAGAAGCTGGCGATCTCGAGGCTGGCGCCGCCGACGAGGGCACCGTCGACGTCCGGGTGCACGACGAGGGCGTGAATGTTGTCCGGCTTGACGCTGCCGCCGTAGATGACGTGGCACTGATCGGCGGCCTGCGCGCCGAAGCCCCGGCGGATCCGGTTCCTGATGTGCGTATGCGCCTCGCCCGCCTGTTCCGGGGTGGCGTTCCGTCCGGTGCCGATCGCCCAGACCGGCTCATAGGCGATGACGAGCGCGGCGACCTGATCGCCGGTCAGGCCGTCGAGGCCCTTGGTCATCTGCCGGTCGAGGACCGCGAACGTCTGATTCGCCTCGCGCTCCTCCAGGGTTTCCCCGATGCACACGATCGGCGTCAGCTTTGCGTTCATCGCGGCGACGAGCTTGAGATTCACCGTCTCGTCGGTTTCATGAAAGAGCCGCCGGCGCTCCGAGTGGCCGATGATCACGTACTCGGCGCCGGCCTCCCGCAGCATCAGCGCGCTGATCTCGCCGGTATAGGCGCCTTCTTTTTCCCAGTGCAGATTCTGGCCGGCGACGCCGACCGGTGAGTTCCGCGCCGCCTCCGCGACGGCGTGCAGCGCCGTGAACGGGGGCGCCACGACGATTTCCACGTCGTCGATGTCCTTGACCAGGCTGCGGAACTGCTTCACGAACACGACCGACTCGTGCACGGTCTTGAACATCTTCCAGTTGGCGGCGATGAAGGGGAGTGCGCATGGGGAAGACCTCGAATACGTGCTACGTGCCACGGGCTGAGTGCTCACGTGCTTTTCGTGCTACGTCCTACGATGCGACGTGCTCACGTGCATGTCGTGCTACGTGCTCACGTGCTTTTTCTCCTACGTCTGCTACGTGCTCGTCCTACGTGCTCGTGCTACGTGCTAACTGACGAACGTGTTGAAGTGGCCGCCTGGAGTCCATCGAATGCCGCGATATGAGCACGAGAAGCACGCAGCACGAAAAGCACATGGCACGTTAGCACGTCGCCCCCGGCACGAGAAGCACGTGTGCACGTGAGCACGTAGCACGTGAAGCACGTAGCACTCAGCCCGTTGCACGTGGCACGTGTTCCAGCGCCGCAACGCCCGGTAGTGTCTGTCCGCCCAGGAACTCCAGTGATGCGCCGCCGCCGGTCGAGATGTGCGTGATCCGGTCGGTGACGCCGGCTTTTGCGACGGCGGCGATCGAATCGCCGCCGCCGATCACCGTGGTGCCCTTGACGGCGGCGACCGCTTTGGCGACCTCGATTGTGCCCTTCGCGAACGCGTCGATCTCGAACACGCCCATCGGGCCGTTCCAGATCACGGTCTTCGCTCCCGCGATCACGGATCGATAGGTCTCGATGGTTTGCGGCCCGATGTCGAGGCCCATCCGGTCCCCGATGGCCGGATCGCCGACCGCGAGCGTCTCGGCCGGCGCACCCGCCTCCAGCTTTGGCGCGACCACATGATCGACCGGCAGCTCGAGGCGCACGCCGCGCGCCTTCGCGCGCTGCTCGACGTCTCTCGCGGTGTCGAGGAGATCCTTCTCCACGAGCGACCTGCCGACCGGCACACCCCGGGCCTCCAGGAACGTATAGGCCATCGCGCCGCCGATCAGCAGGGCATCGACCTTGGCAATCAGGTTCTCGATGACTTCGAGCTTGTCCGAGACCTTGGCGCCGCCGAGCGCGGCGACGAACGGCCGATCGGGGTTCTGCAGCACTCTGCCGAGATACTCGACCTCTTTCGCCATCAGCAGACCGGCTGCGGCCTCTTTGACGTGGTGCACGATCCCTTCGGTGGACGCATGGGCACGGTGCGCCGACCCGAACGCATCGTTGACGTAAACGTCCGCGAGCTCGGCCAGCTGCCTGGCAAAGGCCGGGTCGTTCTTTTCCTCTTCGGGATGGAATCGAAGGTTTTCGAGGAGCACGGCTTCGCCGCGGCCGGCGGCCTCGACCGCCGCGCGGGCTCTGTCGCCGACGCAGTCCTCCGCGAAGTGAACCGGACGTCCGACGAGCTGCGCCAGCCGGTCGGCGACCGGCTTCAACGAGAACTCGGGGTTCGGCTTGCCCTTGGGCCGGCCGAGGTGGGAGGCGAGGATGACCGTCGCTCCCTGGTCGAGGAGATACCGGATCGTCGGCATCGACGCGCGAACCCGCGTATCGTCGGTGATCGTGCCGCTCTTGATCGGCACATTGAAGTCAACCCGCACGAACACGCGCCGGCCGGCGACGTCGATTTCGCTCAGGCTCCGTAACGGCACTGGTCACCACCCTTTTTTCTGCAGGAACGCCAGCAGGTCCACGCAGCGGATCGAATAGCCCCACTCGTTGTCATACCAGGCCAGCAGCTTCACGAAATCCCCATCCATGACCGCCGTGTACTGCGAATCGAGGATGGAGGAGTGATCGTTGCCGCGGAAATCGACCGAGACGAGCGGCGCCTCGCTGTACTCGAGGATGCCCTTGAGGCTGCCGCCGGCAGCTTCCTTGAACGCCGCGTTCACTTCTTCCTTCGAGGTTTTCTTGTCCACGATCGCGGCCAGGTCCACGACCGAGACGTTCGGGGTCGGCACGCGCATCGCGATCCCGTCGAGTTTTCCCTTGAGCTCGGGCAGCACTTCGCCGACCGCCAGCGCGGCGCCGGTGGTCGTCGGAATGATCGACAGCGCCGCCGCACGCGCCCGCCGGAGGTCCTTGTGCGGGAGATCCAGCAGGTTCTGGTCGTTCGTGTACGAGTGTATGGTCGTCATCCAGCCTTTGCGGATGCCGAAGCGTTCGTGCAGCACCTTCGCCATCGGGGCGAGGCAGTTCGTCGTGCACGACGCATTGGAGATGATGTGATGCTTCGCCGCGTCGTACTTGTCGTCGTTGACGCCGAGCACCATCGTGATGTCCGGCTTCTTGGCCGGCGCCGTGATCACCACCTTCTTCGCGCCGGCGGCGAGGTGCTTCGCCGCGGCGTCGCGATCGGTGAAGAGGCCGGTCGACTCGAAGACGATGTCGACGCCGAGGTCCTTCCACGGCAGCTGCGCCGGATCCTTGACCGAGAGGACCTGGAATTCATCCTTGTTGACCGTGATCCGGTCGCCTTTGGCGGTGATGTCGGCCTTCAGGTTGCCGAGGATCGAATCGTATTTGAGCAGGTGCGCGAGCGTTTCGGCCGTCGTGAGGTCGTTGACGGCGACGATGTCGATGCCGCTCTTGCCCATCGACCCGCGCATGATGTTGCGGCCGATCCGCCCGAACCCGTTGATACCGACTTTGATGGCCATCTGAAATCCTCCAGCCCGAAACCATCAATTGTAGTGAACGGCTTGCGCGACGGTCAATCGCGGTCTAGAGTGGAGACCGCCCATGTACACGCTGTACAGCGTCCTGATCGTGCTGTTCTTCCTGGTCATGTCGCCGTACTTCCTCTACCAGGCGATCCGTCACCGCAAGTACATCCGCAGCCTGCCGCAGCGGCTCGGCTACCTGCCGCTGTCGTTCAACTTCGACGGCGACGAGTCGATCTGGATCCACGCGGTGTCGGTCGGCGAGGTGCTGACCGCGCGGGCGCTGCTGCCGCAGCTGCGCGAGCGCTATCCCCGGCTTCGCATCTTCCTGTCCACGACGACGATGACCGGGCAGCAGGTGGCGCGCGGGAACGTCCACGACGTGGACGAGGTGTTCTACTTCCCGTTCGATCTCCGTCCGATCATGAAGCGGACGCTCGGGTTGGTGAAGCCGCGCCTGCTCATCATCATGGAGACCGAGATCTGGCCGAACCTCCTGCGCGTGTGTCACAAGGCCGGGGTGAAGACCGTGCTCGTCAACGGCCGCATCTCGGCCCGTTCCTTTCCCCGCTACCGGTTGGCCCGCGCGTTCTTCCGGCGCGTGCTCGCCCACGTCGATCGCTTCTGCATGCAGAGCGAGGAATCGGCCCGCCGCATCATCGAGATCGGCGCCGATCGCACGCGCGTGTCGGTCACCGGCTCGCTCAAGTTCGATTCGCTCGAGATTCCCGGCACGGCCGGCGCCGACCGCGGGCGCAACCGGGTCCTCCGCTACTTCCGGATCACCGGCGGCCGTCCGGTGATCATCGCGGCGTCGACGCTCAAAGGAGAGGAGGAGCCGGTCCTCGACGCCTTTCAGCGCGTGCGCGCCACCTGGGGCAACGCGCTGCTGATCATCGCGCCGCGGAAGCCCGAACGATTCGACGAGGTCGAGCGGCTCGCGCGGCGCGGCGGCTGGCGGGTCGCGCGGCGGACCGAGCTGCCGGTCGACTCCGAGCCCCGCGTCGACGTCGTGGTGCTCGACACGATCGGCGAGCTGGCGCAGGTGTATCAGGTGGCCACCGTGGTCTTCGTCGGCGGCAGCCTGGTCGATGCGGGAGGGCACAACATCCTCGAGCCCGCGGTGTTCGGCAAGCCGATCGTGTTCGGGCCGCACATGCACAACTTCACGGACATCGCCCGGACGTTCATCGACAACCGCGGCGCGATCCAGGTCCGCTCGGCCGCCGAGCTCGAGGCGACGCTCGTGGAGCTGCTGTCGGACCCGGTCAAGCGCGCCGGCGTGGGCGCCGCCGCGCGGGCGCTGGTCGAGGCCAATCGCGGCGCGCGCGCGAAGAGCCTGAGCGTGATCGCGCAGCTGATGCCGTCCGACACGCCCGGCACCGTACTGCCTTTCAGAGTGCTGTAACGGCACGACCACTTGCAGGATGATGAAACGAGACCGCGTCAACTCCCAACCTCCCCGCCTTCGCGCGCACGGATCGCCGCGCGCTACGGCGAGGCCTCGCCAGAGCTCGTCGGCTGCGACCGAGCCGACGAGCGGCGGCGGGCAACTCCCAAAGAGAGACGACGGCCCAGCTCGATTGGGAGTTGGGAGTTGGGAGTTGACGTCGGGCTTTTTCACCAACCTGCTAAGTCCCTGACGTGTTGAGTGCGATGTATGCGGCCGTGGCGCGCCGCCGGCGCGAGCGCTATGCGCGGCGGCCGGATCTCAGACGCCGGCTGCGGCGTCCGGTGATCAGCGTTGGCAATCTCGCCGTCGGCGGCCGCGGCAAGACCCCGGTGGCTGCCGCCATTGCCAGGATGCTGCACGGGATCGGCGAGCACCCCGCGATTCTCAGCCGCGGCTACGGCCGCGCCCGTCCTGAGGATGGCGTCGTCATCGTGCGCGATCCGGAGGGGATTCGGGCGGATCTGGGGCGCGCCGGAGACGAGCCGCTCATGCTTGCCCGCCAGCTGCCCGGTGTCTCGGTGCTGACCTGTCCCGATCGGTACCTTGCCGGCCGCCTCGCCGAACATCATCTCGGCGCGTCGGTCCATATTCTCGACGACGGGTTCCAGCATCTGCAGCTCGAGCGCGACATCGATCTGTTGATCCTCTCGCGCGAGGACGTCGAGAATCCCGTGACGCTGCCTCGCGGCCGCCTGCGCGAGCCCCTCGATACCATCATCGCCGCTGACGCGGTGCTGACGTCCGACCCGGGCGTGAGCATCGAGGCCACCGGATTGGACCTGCCGGTCTTTCAGCTCCATCGATCCGGCGGGGTCGCGCCTCCGGATGCGCAGCCGGCGCTCGCGGTTGCCGGGATCGCGTCGCCGGAGCGGTTCTTCGCCGATCTTCGCGCGAGCGGCTGGAATGTCGCTCAGACGATCGGGTTTGCCGATCATCACCGGTTCACGGGGCACGACGTCGCCCGCCTGATGGCCGAAGCGTCCCGGGTCGGGGCCGCGCGGATCGTCACGACCGAGAAAGATCTGGTCCGCCTGCTGCCGTTCCGTCCGTTCCCCGTGCCGATCGTCCACGTCCCGATGGTGCTCGAGCCGCATCCGATCGATCGGTTTCGCGAGTGGATTGTCGAGGGGCTGCGCGCCGTGCGAGGGCAGAGCGGTGGCTGATCGCGTCAGATTGCGGCATCGCCTCGAGTACGCGGCCGTCGCCGGCGTGATTCAGGCCGTGCGCGTCCTGCCGATGCGCGCGGTGATCGCCGCCGGCACGCTGCTCGGCATGGCGTTCTACGCGTTCGATCGCCCGCACCGCCGTCTCGCCATCAGAAACCTGCGGGCGGCCTTTCCGCTGCGGTCGCCGGCTGAATGCCGCAGCATCGCCCGCGGCATGTTCTCGCACTTCGGGCGCCTGCTGACCGTGCTCCTCAAGTTCACGACCATGAGGCCGGCCGAGATGCTCGCGCGGGTCGAGTTCGAAGGAGAGGAGCGGGTCATCGCCGCGCACGCCGAGGGCCGCGGTGTGCTGCTCTACACCGGCCATTTCGGATTCTGGGAGATCAACGCGCTCGTCCACGCGCTCGAGATCAAGCCGATGTCGGTGCTGGCGCGCCCGCTCGACAACCCGCTGCTTCACGATCTGCTCGAGTCGGCCCGCCGCCGCACCGGCAATGCGGTCATCTACCGGCGCGGCGCGATCCGGCGCGTCCTTCGGGCGCTCGCCGGCAACGAGGCGGTCGCGATCCTGATCGACCAGCACATCCAGTCGTCCGATGCCGTCTACGTGGACTTCTTCAACCGCCCGGCCGCAACCACGTCGGCCCTTGCCGCGCTCGCGCTCCGTACCGGTGCGCCGGTCGTGCCGGTGTTCGCGTTGCCCCAGCCTGGCGGCCGGTTTCGCATGGTCTACGAACACGCCGTGGATCCGCCGCCGGAGGACACGCCAGATGCCATCCGCGCGTTCACGCAGCGCTGCACCGACGTGCTCGAGATGTACGTGCGGCGCTATCCCGAGCTGTGGCTCTGGATGCACAGGCGCTGGCGCGACGTCGATGGCGCGCCGCAAGTGAAGGGCATGTTTCCGGAGGCCACGACGGATGAGGGGCGCTGAGGGCACGAAGGCGGTCGATGGTTTCGTGTTGACGGCGTTTGGCGCTTCGCGCAGCACGACGGCACGAAGGCACGACGGCACGAAGGGCATTGATCACAATGATCGTTTGCTGACGTGAGTACGCCTCCGGAGTCCAGGATCAATCGTGTTCTCGTGCGCGCGCCGAATCCGCTCGGCGACGCGGTCATGGCGCTGCCGGCGATGGCGGCGCTGCGCTCTGCGTTTCCGCATGCCGCCGTCGTGGTGGCGGCGGCGCCGTCGGTCGCGCCGCTCTTTCACGAGCGCACCGCCGCGTCACCCGACGAAGTGCTGACCGTCGACAAAGACTCCGAGGCTTCAGCGCTGCGCGGCGCGAACGCGGATATCGCGATCCTCCTCACGAACTCCTTCCGGACGGCCTGGGTCTGCCGCCAGGCGGGAATCAGGAACCGCTGGGGCTACCGCGCGTACGGCCGGGGGCCGTTGTTGACGCGACGGGTGTCGCGGCCTCACGGCCGCCGGCACCAGTCGGAGTACTACCTTCACCTCGTGCGTGCGCTGGGCTTCGACACCCCCTCGACGCTGCCTCGCATCGATATCAGTACCGCCACGCGGGAGCGGGTCACGGACTTGCTCGATGCCTCGAACGTCGATCGATCGAGGCCGATCGTCGGCATGGCTCCGGGCGCGGCGTATGGCCACGCCAAGCGCTGGCCTCCGGCGCGCGTCGCGGAGCTGGCGAGCCGGCTGTCGGCGCGCGGCGCGACGTCCGTTCTCGTCGGCGCCCTCAGCGACCGCGACGCAGGGCGTGAGATAGAATCGTCGGTGCCGGCTGGCGCTCGACTCGTGAATCTGATCGGCCGCACCGACCTCCGTCAGCTGGCGGGGCTGCTCGCCGAGTGCCACGCTTTTGTCTCCAACGATTCGGGCGCGATGCACCTTGCCGCGGCGGCCGGCGTCCCGGTGGCCGCGATCTTCGGTCCGACCGACGAACGCGTGACCGCGCCGCTCGGTGACCACGACGTGATCATTCATCAGGTATTCTGCCGTCCCTGCATGCTCCGCGACTGTCCCATCGATCACCGCTGCATGCGAGGCATCAGCGTGGACGTCGTCTTCGATGCCGTGATCCGCCGGCTCGACGCCCGGGCCGGGGCGCAAGGACCAGCCGCGTGAGGCCCGCCGTTTTCGTCGACCGCGACGGCACGCTGCTGGAGGAAGCCGGGTACCTGGATCGGCTCGAGCGCGTCGTCTTCTTCCCCCACTCCGTCGACGCGGTGCGACTCCTCAATCGCGCCGGGTTCGCCGTTGTCGTCATCACGAATCAGTCCGGGGTGGCCCGCGGCCTGTACGAAGAGACATTCGTGCTCCAGACCCACGAGCTGATGACCCGGCGCCTCGCCGAAGGCGGCGCCCGTATCGACGGCTATTACTACTGTCCGCACCACCCCACGGGCGAGGTCGAACGTTTCCGGGTCGACTGCGACTGCCGCAAGCCGGCGCCCGGGATGCTGCGGAAGGCGGCCGCCGACCTGTCGATCGATCTCTCGCGTTCGTTCACCGTCGGCGACAAGTGGTCGGACGTGCAGGTGGCGCAGGCGGTCGGCGCGCGAGGCATCCTCGTCCGCACCGGATACGGCCGTTCGACCGAGTCCGCGCCTCGAGCCGGAGTCGAGCCCGCCGCAATCGTCGACAACCTGATCGCCGCGGCTGCGTGGATATTCCGGCAGTGACGGGGCCGTCACCTTCACGCGATCGGCTCCTCCGGCTCGTCGACGATTTCGCCGGCGTGCGGGTCGCGGTGTTCGGCGACCTGCTCGTCGACGAGTTCATCTACGGGAAGATCTCACGCGTCTCGCGCGAAGCGCCGGTTCTGATCCTCGAGTACGACTCGACGGAGATCGTTCCGGGCGGCGCCGGCAACGCCGCGAACAACATTGCCGCCCTGGGCGGCCGCGCCATGTCCTTCGGCGTCACCGGCCAGGACGAACCTGGACGGCGGTTGATCGAGGCGATGACCGGCCGCATCGACGTCCGCCACGTCGTCAGCCACCGCAGCCTGACGACGCCGACCAAGACGCGGATTCTGGCCGGCGGCGTCCATTCGGCGAAGCAGCAGGTGGTTCGCGTCGATCGCGCGCCTCGTCAGTCGCTGCCCGAGGACGTGCGGAAAGCCGTCACGCGCCGGCTTCTGGCCGCGCTTTCGCGGTGCGATGCGCTGCTCGTGTCGGATTACGGCACGGGCCTGGTCACGCCGATCCTCGTCAGCGGCGCGCAGCGAATCCTCCGGGGACCCGGGAAAGTGCAGCCGCCCGTGCTGGTCGATTCGCGCTATTCGCTGCTCAGGTTCAGACGGATGACAACCTGCACGCCGAACGAGTCGGAAGTCGAGCAGCTGCTCGGGATCCGGATCGGCGAGAACGGCCGCCTGCTCGAGCGGGCCGGACGCGAGTTGCTCGAACGCACCCGGGCCGGAGCCGTGTTGATCACCCGCGGCAGCCGCGGCATGGCGCTCTTCGAGGCCGGCCGCGCGACCGTTCACATTCCGATTTTCGGATCCGATCAGATCGCGGACGTGACCGGCGCGGGGGACACCGTCATCGCGACCATGACCCTGGCGCTCGCCGCCGGCGCCACTTTCGAAGAGGCGGCGCGGCTGGCCAACTATGCCGGCGGTCTCGTCGTCATGAAACGGGGGACCGCGACCGTGACGGCCGAGGAATTGAAGGCGGCGATTCGCGGAGATCGTTGATCGCGATGGGACGAATCGTCACGCGTGCCGAGCTCGTGCGGCGGGTCGCCGGCGATCGGCGGAACGGGCTGACGCTGGCGTTTGCCAACGGCTGCTTCGACCTGCTGCACGTCGGGCACGTGCGATATCTCGAGGCGGCTGCGGCCGAAGCCGATCGCCTCATCGTGGCGGTCAACGAGGATGCGACTGCCGCGACGAAGGGCCCGGGGCGGCCAATCCTCCCGGCCGCCGACCGCGCGGAGCTCGTAGCGGCGCTCCGCGCCGTGGACTACGTCGTGTTGTTTCCCGAGCCGACCGTCGCGCCGCTGTTGGGCCTCCTGCAGCCGGACGTGCACTGTAAAGGCACGGACTACACGACGGAGACCGTGCCCGAGCGCGACACCGTGCGCGCCTACGGCGGACGCATCGCCATAGTCGGCGATCCCAAAGACCACTCGACGCGGGATTTGCTGAAACGGATCCGCGAATGAGAGCAGCACCGGCCTGGCGGAGTGCAGCGCCCCCGCCGTTCAGGCGATGAACATCCTGATCGTGCGGCTGGGTGCGCTCGGCGACATCGTTCATACCGTTCCGGCGGCGGCCGCGCTTCGCCGCGCGTTTCCCGAAGCGCGCCTCGACTGGGTCGTTGACGCGCGGCACGCGGCGTTTGCCGACCTGGTTCTGCCGCTCGATCGCGTCATCACGCTGGCCAAGCCCTCCGCGCCGGCCTGGATCGATCTGGTGCGGCAGCTGCGGCCGGCACGCTACGACGTCGCGCTCGACTTTCAGGGGCTGATGAAGTCGGCGGTCATCGCGCGCGCTTCCGGCGCGAGCCGCGTCGTCGGATTCTCGATCTGGCACCTGCGTGAGAAGACGGCAAGACCTTTCTACTCGGAGGTCGATGGGCCGCAGGACAACGCGCACGTGATTCAGAAGAACCTGAGCCTGCTCGCGAGCGTGGGAGTGAACACCGATGAGGTGCGCTTTCCGCTCGCGCGGACGCAATCGGCGGCGCTGGAGATCATCAAGGAGTGGCTGGCTGACGCCGGTCGATCGGCATATGCGCTGATCAATCCTGGCGCCGCATGGCCGAACAAGCGGTGGCCCGCCGCCCGATTCGGCGAGGTCGCGCAGTTCCTGCGCGATGTGCGCGGGCTCGCGAGTTACGTGCTCTGGGGACCAGGGGAGGCGCCGCTCGCGCAGCAGGTGATCGAAGCCTCGGCCGGCGCGGCCAGGCTGGCGCCGCCCACGACGATGGGCGATCTTGTCGAGGTCTCGCGCGAAGCTGCCTTGATGGTGTCCGGCGATACCGGTCCGCTCCACATCGCGGGCGCGGCCGGGACCCCGCTGGTGGCGATCTTCGGCCCGACCGATCCCGCGCGCAACGGCCCGTGGGCCCCCGATGACATCGTCGTCTCGAGGCATGGCGTATGCGGCTGCCACTATCAGCGTCAGTGCCGTCAGCCGGCCTGGTGCTTGAACGATGTGCAGGTTGCGGAGGTCACTGCCGCGATCCAGCAGCGCCTCAACACGGTCGCGCGAGCGCAATGAATCCGGTCGTGCGCTGGATCGCGCGCAGGAGGGTCGCGCTTGGATTCGCGGCTGGAGGGATCGCCCTGTGGCTTTCGCGTCCCACGCCTCAGAGCCTGGCGCTCGGCGCCGCGGTGGCGATCGCCGGCGAGATGCTGCGGATCTGGGCGGCCGGTCATCTCGAAAAAGGCCGCGAGGTCACGTCGTCCGGGCCGTACCGGTGGATGCGGCATCCACTGTATGCAGGGTCGACGATCGTGGGGATCGGGCTGGCGATCGGCGCGGCGAGCTGGCTGGTCGCGGTGCTGGTCGCGGCGTACCTGACGATCACGCTGAGCGCGGCGATCGCGACGGAGGAGGCAGACCTGACGCGGCGATTCGGTGAAGCCTATCCCGCGTACCGCGAAGGTCGATCGTCGAGCGCGATCCGCCGCTTCAGCCTCGCGCGCGCGATGCGAAACCGCGAGGTACCGAGCGGTGATCGGACTCGGTGCCACGCTTGCGCTGCTCGCGTGGAAAGCCCTATAATTCTTCTTTTGGCCGACAGCTGGCGAGCCCGTCTGGGGAGCCAGAACCGGGGGCGGTTAGCTCAGTGGTAGAGCACCGGCCTTACACGCCGGCTGTCGCAGGTTCGAACCCTGCACCGCCCAAACTTTGCGGCACGTTCGCAGCGCAAAGTTTGTCCACCGTAGCGCGTAGCGCGAAGGTGGACCAACGAATCCTTCGTGGTGACAGCGAAGGGAGTCGTCTGCAGCTCGCGAGATCTTCACCGATTGGCTGATCAGCAACCAGCCAACGTCAGTCTCAGTTCGGGGTCGTAGTTCAGTTGGTTAGAACGCCGGCCTGTCACGCCGGAGGCCGCGGGTTCGAGTCCCGTCGACCCCGCCAACTACAACAGTCAGTGCAGTAAGGACTTCCCGGATCGGGCGGGAGCCTGCTTGCGAAAAGGCCGGAGGCCGCGGGCGGGCTTCTTTGCAAGCGGTTTGCAAGCGGGGCGGGATTGATCGAGATGCTGCATGGACTCGTGCAGGCCGCGGAGCGTCGCGTTGAGGTACGTGCTGGTTTGCTGCAGCGACGCGTGACCGAGCATGTGCTGCACATGGTGCACCGGCCATCCGCCTTCGAGCAGCCGTGAGCCCCCTTCATGACGAAGGCTTCAGTCGTGGTTCGACCGAGTTTTCAGACATTACGGGCAGGCTCCCTACGGGAGAGTACACGCTGTTCATCGACCTGAAGCAGCCGACCGAGTGGACGTTCATCGTCTCGAGCTGGCCGGCTCAGACGAAGTACGACCCAAAAACAAGGAAGCCTTGTACGGCGCGTTCAGCTACAGAAATCTTGGCAGCTGCTTGCCGGTTTTGGTCGGATCAGGTCCCGCTTACACTTCTGTCTTCTGCGCTCGATCTTGAAATCGTCGACCCTGACATGCGCTGCAGTCTCGTCGGAACACCCGCAAATCTGCAACTCCGAGGCGGCCCGGGTTTTGCCGTCCGCACATGATCGTATGACGAAGATCCCGCTTCTCGTTTTTGTCGCCTTCGCCCTCTACGTGATGAACAGGGATGAGCGGTTGCGCCTCCTTTGGCCCGCCGTCGTTCTGCTTCGACTGATGAAGAGGTCCGCTACTGGCGTGCTTGGCGCAACCAGGTGGCTGGTCATCGGCCTGTTCTCGGGAAACCCCTGGGCGGTGGCAGGAGTGGTCACGGCGGCGGCACTCGTCCTGAACGCCCACACACGGACCATGACCGTCGATTGGCAGGCGCTGACCGATGCGAGACCAGAGATGGAAAAACTGATCGCCGTCGAAGAGCACACATCACACCTGTATGACGCGGCCGTCGCCCAATTCAGACTCGGCACCCTGTCAGCCGAGAGGCTCGCGCGACTCATCGAGATGACCCTCATCCCGGAATTGCAGGAAACGACGCTGCGCATCGAGTCGCTGAACCAAATCCGCACCGAGCAGCAGCCTCTGCTGGTGCAAGCGAAGCAGTACCTGCAGCTGCGCAGCGAGAGCTGGCGCCTTCGCGCCGAAGCGCTCGAGAAGCGCAGCCTCGACGCGTTGAAAAGCGCGGAGCGCATCGAGCGTGTCTCACTCGAAGCTCTGGAACGCGTGCGGCACGCTTGGGACCAGCGTAACTAAACTGATCCCACCGGCAATGCCGACGCCGCTTCATCCCGGTCTGCGATCGAGGCGGCCAGCGCGTCGTTTAACAACGAGAGCACCTCAGGAGGTCTCGCTCCACCACGGACGAGAACATTCAGGACGGTTCCCTCTTTGTGGGTGTCTGAGTTCACGCGGACGCCGAGGAGGCACCGCACCCCTGACCACTGCGGTTCCTTCGCGAAGAATTCAAGTTGAAAACGATAGACGATGCCTCCCACGCGACAGGAGTGGGCGGCAATGATGGCCGCTAATCTCGTTCGGGACATTCTTCTTGTTCCATTCGAATTGGCGTATCGGAATCGGAATTGTGTGAACCGTCGCCATTAGTGCAACAAGCGGTCCATGACAAGATTGCCGAAAATACGGGGAAGATTGCGTTGTCCCGACCCTCAATGGTGGGCGGAGTGCAATTGTGCGACACAGAGCAAACGCTTGAACGTCGTAAACGCGTGAGGCCAATGCCTTTGGCAGCATCCGATCGAAATTAGGACACGCGTGTTCCACTTGCGGACAGCCGCGATATCCTGGGCGAATTGCACGAACCCTGCAGCGCCGGCATAGCGTTGTGTTTGGCCGAGATGAAGGACCCCGTCAAGGACAAGCTGCTGTGGGGTCCGTCGGATCGCGACATCCGTCACCGGGTGAACGCGTTCGGCTACTTCCGGTTCCCGGCGGCGTGCAGCTCAACACCCGGATCCAGGGCCGGTTGTCAGCTCATTTGTTCAGCGCCGCGGTCCAGTTCAGGATGACCGTCAGCGCCGGGCGCGTCGGTTGATCGACGACGGTGTTGATGAGGAACCGCTGGCCGTCGGCGCTGACCGCATAGTCGGTTGGGTACGGAGCGGTCGGCTCGGGGACTTCGACGTCAAACAGCGCGCGTGGCGTGCCTGCGGTGAAGGTCGTTTCCGTGGTGACGACCGGCACCGCCGTCAGTTTTCCATCCGCCGAAATGTAAAAGAGCTCTTTGCCGTCGCGCCGCCACTCGGGCTGCATGCCGCCGGCGACCGAGATCGTCGTCGGTCGTGTACTTTTCTACCGGGAATGGCCGCACGTAGACTTCGAACCTGCCCGATTCATCCGACGCGTATGCGATCCACCGGTGGTTTGGCGAGAAGCGACCCTGGACCTCGTTGGAAGGGCCGGTGACGAACGCGGTCGGCTTGCCTTCGCCCGAGAGCGGAATCACACCGAGATCGTAACCACGACTGGTGGACTGCTGATAAAGCAGGAATCGTCCGTCCTGCGAGACGTCGTTGGGGTATGTGGCGACACTCCCCACCAGCACACTGTCCGCGAACACGACTTCTGGCGACACACCAGCCTTCTGGAAAATCGTTGTCGCGCCCATCCGCGCCGACCCAAAAAGAATGCTGCTGCCGTCGTGCGACCACACCGGAAACCAGTCGCTCGATCGGTCGGACGTCACCAGTGAGGTTGTGCCCCGGGCCAGCGCCAGCAGCCAGAGATCGGGCTGCGCGGTCGGTCTCATCGTGGATGGCCACCACGACGCTCGTTTGATCGGGCGACAGGCGCGGCGATCGGTACGCACGCGCTGGGGTAGGCGGGCCAATGGTCGCCCCGGAGCGATCATGCCAACGAAGGCTGGTCGTGAACACCACACTCGGGCCGTGAGCCAGGAGGCCGGCGCTCGACGCGGTGACCGCCGTATAGGCAAACGCGCCTGCCCAGTAGCCGATGCCATCCGCAACACGAATCGGTTCGCCACTCGTCCGCAGCGCACGGTCATCGAACGCCTGAGCGAAGAGTATGCCGTCGCGCACGAACAAAAGGCGTCCCGAGGCGTAGACTGCCCGACCACCGGTTTCGAGGACCCGCGTGCCCTGCGAGGAGTCGAGCGCCGTCACGTAAGTGCCCTGGTGCTCGGTCTTCGCGCTGCGCTGGTAGTAAAGGAAATGGCGGCCGTCCGGCAGAAACTGTGGCCAGTACCTGCGTGAGGACCTCCTGGGCGGGATCGAACGTCGTGACAGGTGTGACGGTCCCGCCCGAAGCAGAGATTCTGGAAATCGGACTGGTTGACTGGCCTGCGAACAGGATCACGTCGTCCCCGTTCCATGTCCCGCCGCGACCAGCCGGGGCGTCAGCCAGCGTCTGGGGGATGCCGCCCCTGGTGTCGACCCTTTTGAGCTTGCCCGCAGCGAAAAACGCGATGAAGCGGCCATCGTGTGACCAGAACGGGAATGACGCGCCCTCGGTACCGGCGAGTGGTTGCGCCTGCACGCTGTCGAGCGGGCGAATCCAGATCTGCGATGGGCCGCCCTTGGTCGCCGCGATGAATGCCAGATGCCGTCCATCGGGCGACAGCGCGAGCTGCGCCGCCGAGGCGACGGGCGACGGCCTCAACGTGACGCCGGCGGGAGGCAGAACCTCGAACCGGACCGTCGGCACTGGCGTCGCGCCGCTCGACGCGTACCGCCAGCCAAACAGGGCGCCGGTGGCGAGCGCGACACCCGCGAGCGCCGCCAACGCGCCGGCGACATACATCCGGCGCCATGCCGGCTGTGGCGCTGCGGGGACGGACGCCGTCGTGCCGTCAGCGGCCCACCGGAGGGCAGTCGCGAGGTCGGCGGCGCTCTGCCATCGATCGTCCGCATTCTTCGCCAGGCACTTTCGAACGATGGCCTCGGCGAGCGGCGGCGTGAACGGTTGAAGCGTCGCCACCGGCGTCGGCTCACGCTCGAGGATTGCCGCGATCAGGCTCGCTGGCGTCTGACCCTCGAACGCTTTTCTCGCGGTGAGCATTTCGTAGAGCACGCAGCCGAACGCAAACAGATCCGTCCGCGTGTCGGCTTCGCGGCCTTCCACCTGCTCGGGCGCCATGTACTGGAGCGTCCCGAGAATCGTGCCTTGGCTCGTGACCGGGTTCGGCGCGGTCGCGGCTATCGACAAGCCGCTGACCGCCTGGGTCAATGGCCGCAGCTTCGCGAGACCGAAATCGAGCAGCTTGACGCCACCCTTCGTCACCATGATGTTTCCGGGTTTGAGATCGCGGTGCACGATGCCGGCCAGGTGTGCCTTGTCGAGTGCCTCGGCGACCTCGATTGCCATCTTCAGCGCGTCCTCGAGCTTGAGCGGCCCGCGAGCCAGGCGGTCGGCGAGCGTCTCGCCCACGAGGTATTCGAGCACGAGGTAGTCGGTGCTGCCCTCATGGCCCACGTCATACAACGTGCAGATGTGCTGATGTTGGAGACCGGCGATGGCTCTGGCTTCCCGCTCGAACCGGGCCTTGAGATCCGGGTCGGCCGAGGGCAGGATTTTGATCGCAACCGTGCGGTCAAGGCGCGTGTCTTTCGCCTTGTAGACCTCGCCCATGCCCCCCGCCCCGAGTGGCGCCTCGATGAGAAACCAGCCGAGTCGTGTGCCTGGTGTCAGCGGCATGGGCTCATGGTCGCAGTGTTGAAGCGATTGACGCTCTCGTGGCCTGCCGTGAAACCGCGGACGCGTACGGGCCGACGCGAGCGCCCGCCATGGAAGCAACGGACCAGGTGCCGGGATTATATGGGAGCCGGGCGGTGTGACCAGAAGAGCGCGGCATTCCGATCATCGTCGATCGAATAAGGGCAAGGGCCGGCAATTGCCGATTCGGTCCTTGATCGCCGGATCAACGGCCGGTCTCGTCATGGGCGGCATGCACCGGTTTGGATTCCGGCGACCACCGTTGTCTGAGGTATACCGCGAGCCAGACCATCGCGGCGATGGCGAGGAACTCGCTCTGCCAGTTCTGGAACGATTCAAACCAGAATCGCGGGGAGACGAGGTAATCCGCTAGCGCGGGCCGAACCTGGCCATGTTCGACCTGGTCTGCCGCATACGCCGCGTACCCGCCGGCGGCGTGGCCGACCCATGAGGCGAGAAACAAGACGATGAACGCCAGGCCAAGCGAGTGCTCGTACAGGCGGAGCACCCATCCGCCGCGCTTGACCGGCCAAGGCACGTCGGGCTCGTCGGCGAAGTCGCGCGGGTCCGCATCGACGAGCTCCGTCACGCCGCGCCGCCTCGACTCCGGTGACCCCTTCTGGACCAGGAACGTCGTCAGCAGGACGAACACCGCCATCTGCAGGAACTCACTCTCCCAGTTCTCAAAGAGCGCTTCCCAAGGATGGCCCGTGCTCAGGTAGCCACTCCACGTCACCAGCGGCTCGCCGTGTTCGCGCTGGGTAGCGTTGTATTCGGACAAGCCGGTGATCATCTGACCGGCCAGGAGCAACAGGAACATCGCCATCAACACCAGCGTCAGCGCGCGATCGCGAAACCACCCCACGCTAGCTTCTCTGGCCATCACGTCAGTCCTGCATGAGCACGGTCGATCGAAGCGATCGGTGACCACCTCCACCATCACCACGTCCTGTTCGGTGTGGCCGTCCGGGGTCGTCCATATGCCCTTTGCGGGCGACCGCACAGAGGCGGTCAACCCGTCAAAGGTCTCGGCGAGCTCGATGTTGACGACGACGGTGCCTACCGGCGAAAGCCGCGCTTCGCTTTCAACGCCGGCGTCTTCTTCGCGCCAGCGCCGACCGCTGCCGGCTCCTCTTCATCCTCGTCAGGATGGGCAGTGTCCGCGGCATCCTGGTTGATGCCCCCCTCGGCGAGCGCCGAAAGCTTCTCGTCTGCCGCTTTCTCCTCGTCGAGCGTCTCCTGGAGCAGGTCCGCTGCGCCCGTATGCCCCATGGCCTTCGCCCACGCGACCAACGTCCCGTAGGCCGCCATTTCGTAGTGTTCCGCTCGCTGCCCGGCGGCAATCAGGCAGGCGTCCATCGTGGTGTCGTCGAAATCCTCGTCCATGATGGACTTGCCCTCTTCGATGATGCCCGCGATGCCGTCGCAATGCTTGCCGCGCACTTTCTCCTGGAGGCTTTCGAACACCTGTTCGAGGCGCTCGATCTGCCCCTGCGTCTCCTCGAGGTGCGTCTCGAACGCCTCGCGCAGCTGAGGTGAGGTGGCAGCCTTGGCAAGTTTCGGCAGTGCCTTCGTGAGCTGCCGTTCGGCGTCGTAGGTGTCGCGCAGTTCGTCGATGAATGCGTCGTGGAGCGTGCCTGCTTCAGCCATGGTCGAATCTCCGTCAGTTATGTCGTGATGAATCGAATGCGCATGCGATCACACGCGCAGGTGGATCGGTCTCCCGAACGATGTGAATGCCGGCTATGCCACCCCATGCCCGGCATCGGCCAAGAATGCAGTGGAATCGTGAAGGGCGTTGGCTGGCATAGTGCGCCCGTTGAAGAGCATTTCCCGTACCACCACGCCGCGATTGGCGTGTCATGCTCATGTCGATGAAGCCTTGCGCAGTACGCCACGACCACTCGGTCTCCGCCGCCAGCCACGCAGCCACAGTGGTATGGGTGAGCGCCGCGCTGCGCCGCGCGCCTCCCCGCCTGCGAACTGCTGAGTACTCTCGTCGATCGAAAGGTGGGCAGATGATGACCCAGGGTTGGCAGGCGAATGGACAGCCGCGACAACGGCTTCCGCGGCTGTCTGTCGCTCGAACTGTTCACCCGCGAGTACTGGGCGCGCAGCGCCGACGAGAACCAGAAAACCGCAATGGAGAAGATCCGCGCCACGGTGCGCTCGGCTCTGGCGCGTAGCCTGACCTAGGGGTGAATGCCGAGCGGTCCGCCGTCGTCCGCCATCACCGCGTCTGACCGTGCGGCCTCGCGGGTATCGTGATCGCTCCGTGCGGTCGTGAGCTCGGCGATACGATTCGCGGCTTCTTTCCGCAGAGACGCCGCCTCGCGTGTGATGCGTGCCTCGCCGAGCCGTTCGACTTGGGCGACTCGTCGATCGAGCGCGTCAACAAGCTCACGGAGCGCAGCCACGACGAGATCGCGACCTGACACAGGCTCAACGTGATTCATGGATTACAGCCCATAGAAGTCGGAGCAACCCAGGTGCCGCTCGTGATCCATCGACCCAGGCATTCGGACCGCGCCAAAACGGCACAGATTTCTCAGACGACTTCAACGCGCGGCCAACGTCACGGTCTGGCGACGGTCATACCACCATCGCAGCATGACGATTGGGACAGATAGAGCCAAGACCCAGAGTGTGACAAAGATGGCTTTCGTCTGTTCAAGTTGCATGGTGAAACGTTACGTGACGATGGCAAAGATAGCTGTTCCAGAATGCACAGCTCTGACGCCTCGGCGGCCAAGACGCGCACACCGCCTGCTCGAGGCAGGCGCTCATCCGTGGCATTACCGCGCCCTTGCGGGATTCGCGTTCGTCGCGCGGATGAGGTCGATGCAGGCTGACGGCTGTGCAGAACCGTACAGACCGGGATGGCGAGAACGGTCAGGATAGTTTTGCACGCTTCGGCCTATCGACGGGGGGCATCCATGCTGCTCATCATCGGCGTTCTCGTCGTCACCACACTCGTGGGTATCCTCCGTGTCCCGCGGGCGCTGGACCGCGCCCACCTTGGTTGGATGAGTGAGCGGTGGCTCGCAGAGCATCGAGCGATGCATCCATCGTAGCCGCGCCATGCGGCGCTGCCCGTCCGATCCCCGTTCGAGGCAGGAGGCACGCATGACGAATATCACGCGGGTGGTGTTCCTTTCGGTATTGGCTCTCGATATTGAACATCTGGAGCGGTATGAACTCGGCGCCACACGGGTGATCGAATGGTCCAGCACGGACGGTCAACAACTACGAGGTGCGCTCCTGCTGCCGCCCGGATATAGAGGCCGGACAACGTCTCCCATTGGTCGTGTGGGTTTACGGAGGTTCGAACGGATCCGCGACCGCCAATGTTTTCGGACTCGTTGGCACCGGGGCCACTTTTAACATGCAGATTCTTGCCACACGAGGCTACGCAATCTTATTTCCCGACGCGCCGCACCGAGAGGGTCGCGCCATGTCAGATTTGATGACGACCGTCATGCCCGGCGTGAATGCGGCGATCGAGCAAGGCTATGCCGATCCCGACAGACTTGCCGTCATGGGACAGAGCTACGGTGCGCATAGTGCGCTTTCCCTCATTGTGCAGACGAGCCGTTTCAAAGCGGCGGTCATTACCGCGGCGGTCGGGCATCCAGATCTGTTCGCCGCGTATACGGAGATGGGCTCGGATGGAACTGCGAGCGTGGATACCGACGCCTTCGCTCACTGCAAGCTGGCCCTAACGAATGACCACGCGTATCGTCCCGCAACATTTCAGGGCCCGAGGATGAGTCGACCCACCCACAGCGCACTCGCGAGCGCCAAGCCAATCGGCACCATCACCAGCAGAATGAGGACCGGGACACTCCATGCGAGGGCGAGGAGTTCGATCGACGTCAGAAGAACGGTCTTCCAACGCCACGACTTCACGGGTCGACTGACGTCCACGACGTCGGTCGGATAGGCCGGCGTCACCACACGACGCGGCATGTCGGTACCGGCGGCTTCCTGGACTCGCCCCGCGATCTGAAGTCGAGGACGACGGATCGTGTTGAGTACCACGGTTGCCGTCAGCCAAAGCACCGCCGAGGCGACTACGACGCCGATAGTGGACCAGTTGGGAGGCAGCGCGACGCCGACCAACAGATACACCAGGCCGGCTGTCGGGATCGCCAACGCGAGCCCCAGGTTCATTGCGCTCTGAGAACTTCCGGTCATGCGCGTGCTCCGGATTCGTCTCGAAGTCGACTCGCGCCGATCGCGGCATCATCTCTGTCTTTGCCTGGCGTCGCGACATGAGCGCGGGCTGCCACGGGCGCTGACAGCAACGCGACTACCCCCATCAGCCCGATCATCGCCACCGCGATTCCCGACGGCACGGCCAGCGGCACCGGGCTCAACGCCACGATGGCGAGCACGACGGCCGCAAACTGGGACACCGCGCCAATCCTGGATGTGACAAACATAGAACCCCTTCAGCCTTGACGAGCCCCGCCACGGGGGGACCAACCCACGATCGAGCCTGACACACGGTTGCTGTCACGTCTGTCGCGTTGTGCACAGCGTGGCCGACGCTGAGCGGAGTGCAGTTTTGCACACAGCGTGCAATACCCCTGGTCGTAGACTGTGGGTGCAGAGTTTCCAGAACTGAGCGACTAGCGAAGCTTGGGCGCCCTGCCTGCAGGGTGCGCGCCGGCGGCCCACTTTGGCCAGCCAATGGAGCGCACAGGACATATCCCGCTCACACGCACCACGCGGTGCCCGACCCTCCGGCGCGTTGCGCGCGTCGCTTTCTTACGGAGCACATGATGGCAAACCAGATTACATACGGCGATTCCTCCCGCCAGGCGATTATGCGAGGGATCGACAGCCTGACGAATGCGGTGAAGGTGACGCTCGGGCCCAAGGGACGCAACGTCATCCTCGGCAGGACATACGGTTCGCCCACGATCACCAAAGACGGCGTCACGGTCGCGAAGGAAATCGACTTGAAGGATGCCCTCGAGAACATGGGCGCCCAGATGGTGAAGGAAGTCGCGAGCAAGACCTCTGATGTTGCCGGCGACGGCACCACCACGGCCACCGTACTGACCCAGGCGATCTATCGCGAGGGGGCGAAGAATGTCACGGCCGGCGCCAACCCGATGGCCATCAGGCGCGGGATCGAGAAGGCCGTGGCGGCGATCTCGGCCGAGCTGAAGCGGATGTCGAAACCCGTGACGGGGTCGATGATCGCGCAGGTCGGCACGATTTCGGCGAACGGTGATGAAGCCATCGGGCGGATCATCGCCGAGGCGATGGACAAAGTCGGCAAGGACGGCGTGATTACGGTCGAAGAAGGCAAGACGCTCGAAACGACGCTCGAGATCGTCGAAGGAATGCAGTTCGACCGCGGCTATCTCTCGCCGTACTTCGTCACCGATCCCGAACGCATGGAAGTCGTGCTCGACGACCCCTTCATCCTGGTGCACGAGCGGAAGATCAGCGCGATGAAGGATCTCCTGCCCGTGCTGGAGCTCGTCGCGCGCGCCAGCCGTCCGCTCCTCATCATCGCGGAGGACATCGAAGGCGAGGCGCTCGCAACCATTGTCGTCAACAAGCTGCGAGGCACGCTTCAGGTGGCTGCGGTCAAAGCGCCGGGGTACGGCGATCGGCGGAAAGCCATGTTGGAAGACGTGGCGGCTCTCACGAACGGCCGGGCCGTGACCGAGGATCTTGGCATCCGGCTCGAGTCCCTCACACTCGACGACCTCGGCCAGGCCAAGAAGGTGACGGTCGACAAGGACACGGCCACCATCATCGGCGGCGCCGGTGGCGCGGCGGCCATCGAGGGACGGGTCAAACAGCTGCGCACGCAGATCGAAGACACCACCTCCGACTACGATCGCGAGCAGCTGCAGGAGCGGCTCGCCAAGCTGGTCGGTGGAGTGGCGATCATCAAAGTGGGAGCGGCGACCGAGACCGAGATGAAGGAAAAGAAAGCCCGCGTCGAGGACGCGATGCACGCGACCAAAGCGGCCGTCGAAGAGGGCATCGTGCCGGGAGGTGGTGTGGCGCTGCTGCGGGCGTCGAAGGTCCTCGGGAGCTCAGAGGCTGCTGCCGACGAGCAGGTCGGCGTCAACATCATCCGCCGGGCGATCGAGGAACCGATGCGATGGATCGCGACCAACGCAGGCCACGAAGCCTCCATCGTCGTCCAGCGCGCGCGGGAGATGGAAGCCGACGAGGGCTTCAACGCACAGACCGAGCGCTACGAGAACCTGGTACAGGCGGGCGTGATCGATCCCACGAAAGTGGTTCGCTCCGCCCTGCAGAACGCCGCCTCGATCGCGTCGCTCCTCCTGACGACCGAAGCGGTGGTCTCGCAGATTCCCGAACAGCAGAATGGAGGCACGAATGGTCACCACCACGCGTAACCTGCTCACCGCCTCGTGGACGGCAGATGTTCAGAGCTTCGAGTCAGCCGTCTCACGATTCACGCTGGATCGACCGCTTCCGAACGACTGTGAGGTGACGTTTTTCGAGATCGCCGGAGACGGCCACCTGCATGTCAACGTGACGCACAAGTACCAGACGACGGCGGCGAGTGGATGGGCGGGACCGGGGCGGCTGCCCACAGGGTTTGTCCACAATCGGAGATTCGGCGACACGCGGCCAAATCACGTTATCCGGCAGATTCGGAACATGGTCTTTGCCGAGCGGATTGACGACGCGCGAAAAGACGGGAGCGCGCGCCCGGCGCGTCGGTCTATCTCATAGTCGGTAGCCTGCCGTAAGTGGCGAGTGTTACCGTGCAGAACGCGGCGGCGGGCGAACCGATTTCGCACCGGCCGACCCGCCGCTCAACGGTCGCTCAGAAGAGGAACCGCGCGCCGAGCTGAATCTCACGCGACGGGAATCGCGTGCTGGTGATGCGGCCGAACTGCAGATTGCCGAACTGTGTGTTCGGGTTCGAGAACTGCGCCTTGTTGAAGAGGTTGAAGAACTCGAACCGGACCTCGAGCGACCGCGTGCCGCCGAGTCCCGTACGTTTGAAGATCGAAAAGTCGGTGTTGACGAAGCGAGGACCGCGCACGTCGCCGATCACGTAGTTACCGAACTCGTACAGCGCCGGGTTCGCGAAGCAGCTCGTGTCGAACCATTGCCCGACTTCCTCGGTCATGCCCACCTCGCTGCATGTCTGGTTGGCGAAGTTCCCGGTCCCGGTATTCAGCTGCGACGTGGCGACCATGATGTTCAGCGGATCGCCACTCTGGAAGCTGCTGACCCCGTTCACGGCCCATCCTTCGAGAAGCTTCTGCACGGCCGCGCTGCCACCCGACAGGTACGGCTTCCCGGGTCCGACCGGGAGCTCATACGCCCAGCTGACGACCAGGTTGTGTGGAATGTCGACGGCCTTTCCAATCGACGCGGCCCGCGTTTCGAACGCGGGATGCAGGATGAACGCGGTGTCTTCGCTCCGGGAGAACGTGTAGGCCACGAGTGCCTGCAGTCCCTTCGAGAACCGCTTGTCCAGCTTCACCTGCAGAGCGTCATACCAGGATGCCGCATCTCCCGAGCGTTGATTGATCGCCGTGATGTTCGGCACGAGATCAAAGTACGGTCGGCGCTGGTTCACGTCGCCAGGTCCGGGCAGCGGGACGTTGATGTTGCGGCTCACGAAGATGTTCTTGCCCCGCGTGCCGACGTACGCCACGTCGAGCATCGAGTTCCAGGGGAGTTGCCGCTGGATGCCGGCATTGAACATGTGCGCCATGTTCGGCTTGTCGCCCGCCGGGAAGAAAAACACGGCGAAGCCCGGCGGCGGAACCATCGTCGGTGTGAGCGGCACAGGGGTGAAGCCAGGCAGCCCGTCGCTGACGGTGCGGAACGGCGTGAATTGGTCCGGCGTCGGCAGGTCGATTTGCTGGAACAGCGGGTGGTTCCGTTCCAGGGTTCCGCCGTTGGCGCCAAAATTGTCGCGGTAATAGCTGATACCGTAGGCCCCCCGGAACGCGGTCCGGCCGGCGTCTGGAGAATACGCCACGCCGAGACGAGGCGCCCAGCCGCCGTAGAAGTTCGTCGTCAGCGGGCCACGGTCGTCGTCCGATGCGAGGTGGATCAACCCGTCCTCCAGGCTGAAGTTCGTTTGCCGGTTGCTGTTCTCCACCGGACTCGTCAGCAGGTCCCAACGTAGTCCGAGGTTCACTGTCAGGTTGCTCGTGAGCCGCACATCATCCTGGACGAAGAACCCCACGAAGTGAATCCGAACATCCGGGTAGGTGTCGACGAAGTCGCGCTGGACGCGATTCGGCAGGCCGAGCAGGAAGCTCGCCCACGCGTGGCCCGTATTGGTCGCGCCGCGACTGCTCGTGTAGTTCCGGTCGAAGGTGAACAGCCCGCGAGGCTGCGTCTGCGGATTCGTCAGCGTCGAGCTGATACGCCGATAGTCGCCGCCGACCTTCATGGCGTGCTGGTTGAACTGCCACGTGAACGTGTCCGAGAACTGAAACGTCTTACCGATTCGGACCGAATTGCTGAACCCCGGCGAGCCGGTGCGCAGGAAGCCCGAGACGTTGAAGTCCGCGATCCCGGACGTGTAGGGGTGACCGTCGATGTTCCCGTTCGGAATGCCCAGCTCGTTGTTCTTCGGAATGCCGAAGTCCGAGCCAAACTGGTGCGAGTATGGTACTTGTTCAGGCCGAAACGGAACTCGTTGAGCTGCGTCGGCGACACCGTGTGGGTGTGCCCGATGACCGCGTTGAAGTTTCCGGACTCCGACCTGTTCCCGCCCGCCATGAATGATTGCCGGTCGGCGGCTCGAGGAAATCGCGATCGGCTCTCGAGTAGCGACCGAAGAACGAACCCCACCTGGGCAAGGTTGATAGTCGCCGCGGATGTCGAAGGCATTCTGGTCCTGTGCGACGACGTTGTTCTCGATGTAGTTGTCGGCCAGACCCGCGCGATTGGGCAACGGATAGAGATCGGCGACCTGCCGGACGATCGGATTGATACGCTCCGAGGGAATCTGGTTTCCCGAAAACGGGAGGCCGTTGACCGGGATCGAAGATCTGGCCGCCGAGGGCGCTGCAGATAGCCCCGTCGCATCTCAACGGTGGGCACGGTGGCGATGACACGTGCGACCCTGGTCCTGGCGCAACGCCTGGTAGTCTCCGAAAAAGAATGCCCGGTTCACGGAGAATGGGTCGCCAAACGTGAATCCGAACTGGTGCGAGTTGAAGGGCGCCTTGGTCGCGGCAAAGAAGTTCACGTGCGTTCAGCATTGGTCCCTTCCTCTCAAGCAGGTCGCAATGTCGAGGAGGGTCAGCAACCGCAGGGAGTCATCGGCGACTGTCGCGCGTCCCGTTTCCCCAGGAACCGTGGGCAGTAGCGCAGTGGCTGAACGGCTGCAAACGAGCCCGGTACACTGCGAACACCTACACGATACCCCTTTTGAAATGTCAGTACCAGCAAAGCACGCGTAAGGACATCATCGTTGAGCTCAGCCGACCTGAAGTCGCGATTTCGAACCTCAAGAGCGTACGGCACGTCCGCTGCACACGATTGAACGCACGCCGCCAGCCGCTGCCGGAGCTCAACGAGGAGACGCAAGGATGAGAATTCGTATCGGCCGTTCGCTCTTATTGGCGGGAGTCGTCGCCGCCGCGCTTTACACCTCCGTGACCATTCAGCGCAGTGGCGCAACCGGGCTCTTTCTGGAGAACCGCCGGTGCTGTCAGCTCTCGTTCATGCGGAACCTGCAGGTAACGGTCGACGAACTCAGGGGTCTGACGGAGGACTCCTCCGAAATCGGTCAGGACAAGTGGGTGCTCGAGAAAGTGTTCCCCGACGTGACCAACGGCTACTTCGTTGACATCGGCTCCGGTCACGGCACGATTGGGTCCAATAGCCGGACGCTCGAGGAGCGCGGATGGAAGGGAGTGTGTATCGATCCGTTTCCTGTCCACATGGAAGGCCGCACATGCACGATGTTCAAAGAGGTTGTCTTCAGCGAGCCCGGCCTGGTCATGCCGTTCCACACTGCCGGAGGACTCGGCGGCATAGCCAACACGCTAGGCCAATGGAATGAGAAGGCGGCGCGCGCGCCGACGGTGAACGTGACAACGGTCACCCTCGACGACCTCCTGGCGCGTGCCGGCGCCCCTCGGTTCATTCACTTCATGTCCCTGGACGTCGAGGGGGCTGAACTGGAAGCGCTGCGGGCATTCCCCTTCGATCGATATCGCGTTGGTGCCTGGACCATCGAGCATAATCGCGAGGAGCCCAAGCGAAGCCAGATCGTGGCGCTGCTCGCACAACACGGGTACCTGCGCGTGAACGAATGGCACCAGGACGACTTCTTCGTTCCGGCTGACGCGCGTGACTGAGTCGCCACAGGTCACAAGATGCGTATCATCTGGCCGGACACTGTCGCGCAGGGGGCTCGCTATTGTGCGCGTTTGCGCGTATGATGTAGCGGTTAGGTGGAAGACAGCCTCTGCTGTAGCCCGCGCCGAGCCGAATCGAGCCCTCCAAGTTCTCGCTTCTCCCCGCAACGTGATCGCTTAGCCGCCGCCGCCTCCATCAGGGATCCATATCGGATCCGTTACTTGTGAGAATGCTCCGCGTCGCGGGGCGAAGAGAGAAGCACAACATGGCAAGAAAGCTCTACGTAGGAAATTTCCCGTACAACACCACCGAGCAGGATCTTCAGAGCCTGTTCGCCGGCGCCGGCACCGTCGACAACGTGAACCTGATGCGCGACATGGCCACCGGCCAGGCGCGTGGCTTCGCGTTCGTCGAGATGGCGACCGACGAAGAGGCGCAGCAGGCGATCAGCATGCTGAACGACCGCGATTTCGGCGGCCGCAACCTGACCGTCAACGAGGCGCGCCCGAAGGGCACCTCCGGTGGCGGCGGCGGATTCGGCGGGAACGGCGGCGGCAACGGCCGCCGGCGCTCCGAGCCGCGCTGGTAAGCCTGCCCGGCAGCCAAGGGTTCACACGAAAAGGGGCGGCGCCGCAAAGCGCCGCCCCTTTCGTGTCTCTCCGCTTATAGCCACTTCGTGCGGTAAACTTCAAGGTGGGACAGGTCATGGATCGAGACTTCGTCGAGCGGCGCGATGAGAGCTTCTATCTGGTGGGGAGCCGTGTGCCCTTGGCGTCCATCGTGCGAGAGAAGCTGGGCCGCGCGCGGCGCCAACCGTAATCGCGATAGGGCCATGGTCCGCTTTCTGGCGGACGCCAGCCTCCACCACGCGATCGTCACCGGCTGCGCCCGGCGCGAACCGGCGATCGCGAGCCGGTTGATCCCGGATCGAAGCGCTCAGGGGCCACCCGGCCAGCCAGGAGTGGAGCTAGGGTGCAAACGCTCGAGCCGGTTACCATCGATCCGCAATCCATGACCGCCGGCGTCAGCCGCCCCGAACCGCTGGAACCGCTGCCCTTTCCGCTCGAGGAGCGGGACACGCCGCACCGGCCGCGGCTGTGCGTGGTGATTCCCGCGTTCAACGAGGAAGCCGTGCTGCCGCAGACGAGCCGGGCGCTGGCAGCAGCGCTCGATGCGCTGGACGTGGACTGGTCGGTCCTCTTCGTGAACGACGGCAGCCGCGACCGATCGGCGCGCGTGCTGGAACAGCTGCACCGCGAAGATCCGCGCTTCGGCTATGTGCTGTTGTCGCGCAACTTCGGCCACCAGGCCGCGCTCAGCGCCGGCCTCGACCACGCCGAGGGCGACGTCGTCATCTCCATGGACGCCGATCTCCAGCATCCGCCCGAGATGCTCCGGGCACTCGTCGATGCCTGGCGGCAGGGATTCGACGTGGTGCACACGCGCAAGGTGAGCACGGTGGGGCTGTCGTGGTGGCGCCGGCGGGTGACGCCCGTGGCGTACTCGTTCATCAAGCGTGTCGCCGGGATCCGCATCATTCCGCAAGCCTCGGACTACAGGCTGATGGACGCAGGCGCGCTCGAAGCGCTGCGGTCGCTGCCGGAAGTGGCGCGGCTCTATCGCGGCCTGACATCCTGGGTCGGGTTCCGCCAGTGCGTCATCCCGTACGTTGCGGCCGAGCGCGCCGGCGGAGAGTCCCAGTACTCGCTGCGGCAGCTGGTAACGCTCGGGGCGCGATCGCTCTTCGACTTCTCCGACATCTTCCTGCACGCCGGGCTGGTGGTCGGGTCGCTCGGCGTGTTCCTGAGCGCGCTCTACCTGATCTTCATACTGGGCTGGGTCGTGGTCGGACGGACGGCGCCGCCTGGGTGGGTCTCGAGCATCTCCGTCACGATCGTCCTGAACTCGATCCTGCTGTTTTTCGTCGGCATCCTCGGCGTCTACGTCGCGCGGATCTACCGCGAGGTCAGACGGCGGCCGACCTACATCGTGAGTCGTGTCCGTCGCGCGCCGCGCCAGAGCGGAACCGCTGGGCCCGTGCGTTGACGCTGCCGTCCGCGTGCCTCGCCTGCGGCGCCTCCGGCAGCTTCGAACCCGCCCTTGAAACGCTCGCGCGCTGCCGCGCCTGCGGCTTCGTAACCTGGCCCGGGGCGGAGCAGGTGGACTCCAACTCGCTTTACGACGAGCGCTATTTCACGGACGTCGACTACCCGGACTATGTCGGCAACGAACCGTCGCTGCGCCGCTCGATGGCAAGGCATCTCGAGCAGATGTCTCACTTCGGCGCGCACCGCGGCGCGCTGCTCGAGATCGGCTGCGCCTACGGGTTCTTCCTCGACGAAGCCCGGCGCTACTACGACCGCGTCGCCGGCGTGGACGTCGCCGCCGGGGCCGTGGAGCGCGCGCGTGCGCGGTTCGGCGTGGAGGCCCATGCGGGTTCGTTCCTCGACATTCCGTTCGAGGACGCGAGCTTCGACGTGGTGTGCATGTGGGACACGGTGGAGCACCTGCCTCGGCCCGACCGCTTCATCGAGCGGGCGCGCAGGCTCCTGCGGCCGGACGGCCGGCTGTTCCTGACGACGGGAGATATCTCTTCGCTGAACGCGCGCGTGCGAGGCGCCAACTGGCGCCAGATTCATCCGCCTTCGCACGTCCATTACTTCTCGCGGCAAACGATCGCCACGCTGCTCGAGCGCCTGGGGTTCCGGGTGCTCGGCTTCGAGACCGCCGCGTACTACCACTCGATCTACAACGTCCTGGCTTCCATAGACCTGCAGAAGGGTCGAGCGGCAGGTCTCAGCCGGAGTGCGCTTCGATTGATGGGCGAGCGCTTCACGCGCCGGACGGGACTCTGGATCAATCTCGGCGACATCATGTTCGTCGCCGCGGCGCCGATCTCCGGGCCGGCGAATCGGACTGCGGTCAGCCCATGACCGGCGGGCGGGCCGCCGCCGCGCTATCGCACGACTACGTTGATTCCCGCGCTCTGATGGTAGCAGCTTCGATTGGCGGACACGACCCGCAGCGATATCGTGTGCGAACCAGCGGCGACCGCATGCGGTGGAACGTAGGCCAGAAAGCCGCTCGCGAAATAGGCCGGCCGCTGCAAGTACTGCACGACATTGGGCCGATCGGAGCCGTAGAACGTCGGAAAAGCGATCTGATCGATGACGAGATCGACGGCTGCCGCCGTGGAGTTGTTTGCGTGATCGACGGCCCAGCCAATGACCTTGAAGCCGCTCGAGCCGCGAACCGAGGGCGCCGTCATGAATGGCGCTCGCGCCGCGCCAATCTGATCGATCGTCGCCACCGGTGTGCCGCCGCACTCGCCGATAGACGCGCTCGCCACGACGAGCTGAGTTTGCAGCCGGGGCCGTGACCCGGCCGCGGAACCGGCCAGCGATCGGAGGTCGAGCGCAATGTAGCGTTCCGTCTCCGCGATGACGGTGCCGCCGCCGAGCCCTTCTCGAACCGCGGCTATCGTCGCAGCCCCGTTGTCCTCGTAACCGTGACGGTCGACGACGATCGCCGAAAAACCTTCGGCCGCAAGCTGGGATGGAAGCTCTCGCGGGCTCAGCCGGGCCGCCGCATACTGCCAGAGGACCTGCTCGTTGGACAGGGCGGGATAGCTCCAGCGAATGGACTTCGAGACGACGTACAGTCTCAGGTGATCGTACGGCTCCATCCGCGCTACACCGGGGTCGCTGAGGAACGTCCTGAAGGGCAGCTGCAGGACCATGGCGCCAGCGGGCAGGCGGCGTTCCAGCGGTTCCACGAAGGCGCGCACCGCTCTGACCTGCCTGGCGATGTACCCGTGGTCGGCGTTCAGCCGGATCGTGGCCATCTTGTGGTCGACCAGGCCGACGGCGAGCACGGTAGCAGCTGCCGCGATTCGCCATCGTCGCGATCTGAGCGAATCGATCGCCAGGGCGACCGCAGTCAGGGAAAAGAACAAGATGAACGGCGTGATGCGGTTGTAGGCGCGGATCTCCGGCGTCACCAGCAGCGCGACCAGGCTGCCGAATCCGCCGATGGTCGCGAGCAGCAGCGCCGCCAGCGTGAGCCGGCTCGCGCCGCTGAGCGCTGCTCCGCCCCTGAAGCGCGTCGCGGCCGCGGGCCAGAACAGCAAGCCGAGCAGGCCGACGAAGCCCACCGTGCCAATGAAACCAAGGCGCGAGAACGTGTTCTCCCCTTCCAGCTGGAAAGTGGCTGCGGCTTCCTTGTCAGTCCATCGCTTGAACGCCGGAAAAGCATGTCCGATGGCCGGGCTGACCAGCTGCCTGATCTTCAGCGCGTACAGCTCCGATTCCATGGGGAGCTTGTCGTGAAGGATGACTGGCCTGCCGTGTCGGCTCCAGGATTGCAGGCTGGGCGCCAGATTCACGAAGGTGCAGCCGGTGATCACGGCGATGCCGACGGCGCCCGCGACGAGCACCCGCTTCCGGCGCGTCTCAGCGAAACCTACAAGCGAGCCCACGAGCAGGAAGAAGCAGGCGAAGAACGCGTAGTAGACGTAGTTGAAGCCGAGCAGCGCGCAGCCGCCGAACAGCAGCAGGCAGGAGCGGCTCTCACGCCATTTCTCGAGCCGCCCCGACGCCAGCAGCAGCGCTGCCGCGCACGCAAACGGCACGAGATAGATCACCATCCAGAAATGGACGATATTCCGGTAGAGCGCATACGGACTGAGGCCGAACAGGGTGCCGGCCACGAGCGCGCTGGTCGTCGACACGTCGAGCTTCCGCAGGCACCACGTCGCCGACACGCCGCCGAGCACGACGATGAGCATCCACGCGAGGTTGAGTGCCGTGACCGCGTGCGGCACGAACCGGCTGACCGCCCAGACGATGGACTGGTCGACGTTGCTGTTGGCGGGGAATGCCAGCTGATCGTACCCGACGGGGGCTCCCACCATCGGGTTGAACCACCACCACCCGTTTTCGACGGTGCTCTTGCTCTGCAGGATGGCGACCAGGCTGTCGTTCGAGAACCCGAACGGAATGCTGAAGTCCCGGGTCCACCCTCGAAGATAGACATACAAGCAGGCTGCGATGAAGACTGCCTGACCAACGGGAATCGCCACGCTCTCGAGAGTCTGGCGATGACGGGCGTAGAATCCTCTGGCTGGTTCCGCTGGAGCGGAGACTTGGCTCATGCGTTCATGTTCCGGGACATCGTGAAGACCATGATACCGTCGCGGCCTCGCACGCAGCGTGAGCGCGTCATCGCCACGCGCCACGGCCAGGCGGTCGACGCCTGGCCGGAAGTGCTGCGGCGCCGCAGCACCGTGTCCGTCGTCTACGTGCCCGGACGGTAGCATCGCCACCGTCGATGACCCTCCAGGACGTCGTCGAGGCCACCGCGCTGCTGCGCCAGCAGGTCGCGAACCGGCCGCTGCTGCTGTTCGCCGTCCTGTTCGTCCTGCTCGCGGCCCTTCCCCCATGGCGGCGCGAGCCGGGACGCGCCAGCACGAACATTCCTGCACTTCTCGCAACCCTGGCGATCGGCTTCTACGCGGCGCTGGTGATGTGGTACGTGGCGAAGGACGGCTACGCTGACGCCGCTGAGCCGACGATGGCGGCGGTGGCGACGCTGTTCGATGCCGGCCGGCCCGTCTATCACGCGCTCGATGCGGCCGAGCGGTATTCGCACATCTACGGCCCGCTGGCGTTCATCGTCCCGAGCTGGTGCCTGGCGCTGTTTGGCTCCAGTCTCACGGCCGCGAAGATTCCCGGCGCGGCGGCCGGACTGCTGAGCGTGGCCGCCGTCTTTGCGCTGACGTGGCGGCGCCGCCAGACACGGACGGCGTTGCTGCTGACGGGATTGTTCTGCGGACTGTGCCTGACCTTTCAGCACACCAGCTTCTGGATCCGGCCCGACTCGTTCGAGCTGCTGCTCGCCGCCATCGCGCTGCTGGCCGTCCGGTTGCCCCACGCTGCGGCCGCGGCACTCGCGCTCGGCATCGTGACCGGTGTGCTCGCCGGGCTCAAGATGACCGGGCCGCTTTATGCGCTGCCGGCGTTCGGTGTTCTGGTGTCGCAGCGGAGGCTGGCCTCCATTCCGTTCGCAGCGGTCGTTGCCGCGGTCGTCGCAGTCCTGCCGTTCCTCGCGTTCGGGAACGTTTCGTTCGACAACTATCTGCTGTGGGTCGGCGTGTCGGCGAACAACGGCCTCGTGTTCTGGACGCTGAAGCAGAACCTGGAATGGTCGCTGTTCCTGCTGCTGCCGGTGCTGCCGCTGATGTTGCGCCGCCCGGAGCAGCGGATCGATCCGTGGCTCCTGGCGACGACGGGCGCCGGCATGGTGCTGGTGGCTCTGGCCGCGTCGAAGCCGGGCGCCGGGCGGTATCACCTGATGCCGTTCATTCCGGCGATTCTCCATGCGGCCGCGAACGGATCGGGTGCAGCCTCGACGCCGGAGAACGCCAGGTATTTCAGGGCGGGCGTTCGCAGCTTCGCGCTGTCATGCGCGATCGTTGTCGCGCTGCAGGTCGCGTATTTCCTCTGGGCGGCGAACCGCACCGACGGCCTGGCGCTTGCCGCCGACGTCACGCGGTTCCTCGACGCGCACCCGTCGGATCGGATCGAGATGGGCTACTCGGCGCAGGACGAGGCGTTCTCGTACGTGCGGCCGCTGGTGGTGTTCCGACAGCGTGCGTACTTGCTGGACGCGCCGGCCGTGCAGGAGTATCAGCTGTCGGGGCTGGCGCTTCCTGACGCCACCGTGCGGGCGATCGAGCAGTGCGACGTGGACGCCTGGCTGATCGCGCGGGGTGCTGAACCGTTCTCGCTGCGCAACCGGTATCCGTCCACCGGACACGCGCCGCTCTTTACCGACGCCATGCGGCAGACGTTCCTCGCGGCCTACGCCCGCACGTCTTCTACGGAGTACTTCGATGTCTGGACCTGCCGGCAGCCTCGCCGCTGACCGGCCGCGCCTGCTGCGCACGCTCCTCGACCGGACGTTCTGGGTCGTGTTTGCGGGCTTCGTGGCTGTCGTGGCCGCGTTCACGCGCGACCGCGCGTGCGCCGATCACCTCAACCTGCTGCCGCAGGCGGCCATGCGTCCGGCGCTGGCCTGGGCCATTGCCGTGGCTTACGCATCCGCGTATGCCTGGCTGGCGCTGGCGATTGCCGTCACCGTCGGCGAAACCGGATCGCTGGTGCCGAGACTCCATGAGGTGCGCGCGGTGTGGGGACGGACGTGGCGCCTCGCCCTGCTGCTCCTCGTCTTCGTCGTGGACTACCTGCCGCCGGCGGTGTTGCGGGTGGGAGCGACGTTGTGCGGCGGGATCACTCCACCTTCGTCACCCTGAAGAGGGTTGAAGTGTGGCCTCGACCCGTGAGCCGATTCGTCAGGTTCGACATGTTCGAGGTGAAGCGGCGCCGCTGAATTTCGGAACTCGCGATTCCACCAGCAACCAACTATCCGTATACTCTCGCCGTGGCGAGGCCGGCTGCTCGAGTCCGACGCGGGGGCCAGGTATTGGGCCGGCTGCTGGTTGTGTTCCTCTGGTGCTCCGCCCCGGCGGCTGTTCACGGACAGGATGCCTGGACGAGCCTCGGCCCTCCCGGCGGTCTCGTCCAAGCGATGGCGATCGCGGACACCACGCCAGAAACGGTTTATGCCGCCACGCGAAACGGCGTCTATGTGCGACCCTCGCCGTACGCCGACTGGCGGCTCGCCAGTGCCGGCCTCACCGATCCCGATGTTCGCGTTCTCGCGGTTGCCCTGGGCTCACCGGCAACGCTCTTCGCCGGCACGCCGACGGGTCTCTTCAAGACCAGTGATGGTGGCGCAACCTGGCTGAGGAGTGCGAGTGGCCTGCCCGCTGGCGAAGTGTCCGCGGTGGCCATCGATCCTGGCTGCGCCGGCCACGGTCTACGCCGGCACGTTGGCCGGCGTCTTCGTGACCGTGAATGGCGGAAGCAGCTGGGAACCCGCGACCACCGGTCTCCCTGCGGGTCAGGTTCGGTCGATCGCCATCGATCCATTGATCCCGGCGATCATCTATGCAGCGGTCGGCACCCGCGTGTTCAAGACGGTCAACGGCGGCTCACCACGGTCGACGTGACGGCACTCGTCCTCGATCCGCTCTCGCCGTCGACGCTGTACGCCGGCACCAACGGCGGCGGCGTCTTCAGGAGCACCAACGGCGCTGCCAGCTGGGCTCCCTACAACGAAGGGCTCACCACCGCTCGAGTGACGACCCTGGCGATCGCGTTCGGTGGTTCGGCTACGGCTATCTCTGGGCCTTCGGTTACGCGCCTGCGCCTGTATGCGGGCACGGACGGCGGAGGACTCGTGATGCGCCAGCCGCCGGTCCCGGCGTTCGACGGCGACAGCCGCGCGGATCTCGCCGTCTACCGCCACGGCACAGGCCAGTGGTTCGTCGCGAACTCATCGGACGGCACCGTGACAACCGCGGCCTACGGCGACCCCGCGCATGGCGACGTGCCGATCCCAGGCGATTACGACGGAGACGGGCGCCGGGACCTGGCCTTCTTCCGTCCGTCCACCGGCAAGTGGCACATGCTGAATTCGGGCACGGGCCACGAGTTCGTGTTCGCGTTTGGCGTCGCGGCCCTCGGGGATAGGCCGGTGCCGGCGGACTACAACGGCGACGGGCGCACCGATCTGGCGCTGTACCGCACCACGACCGGAGAATGGTTCGTTGGTGGCGCCGTGATGCAGTTCGGCGCGCCGTCGCTGGGAGACGTGCCCGTGCCGGCAGATTACGACGGCGACGGCAAGGCCGATATCGCGGTCTATCGCACGTCGACCGCCGACTGGTTCATCTTCGGATCGAAAGTTGGTTTCCGCGCGACACAGTTCGGCGCGGCACACCTTGGTGACGTGCCGGTGCCCGCAGACTACGACGGCGACGGGAGCACGGATGTGGCGGTCTACCGGACCTCGACCGGCGAGTGGTTCGTCTTTGGATCGTCGGCCGGCTTCCAGGGCGCGGTGCTTTTCGGAGCGCCACATCTCGGCGACGTGCCAGTGCCGGCGGACTACGACGGCGATGGCCAGGCTGACATCGCGGTGTACAGAACGAGCACCGGCGAGTGGTTCGGCTTTGGCACGACTGCAGGCAGCTTCGGTCCGCTGCCATTCGGCAGTCCGGCGCTCGGCGACGTTCCTCTGTCGATGCGATGACCCCAATGACGGCTCTGGCTGCCTCCTCTCACTCCATTACCGGCGTCGTGTTGTGCCTCGCCATGCTCGCGGCTCCTGCTTGCACAGCTGCTCAGGAACCGTCGATCACTGAATTCCCGCTGCCGACGGCGGCCAGCGGCCCGTCGGGGATTGTTACCGGCCCGGACGGCAACCTCTGGTTCACCGAGGCTTCGGGCAACCGGATCGGACGCATCACGCCGCACGGCATCATCACGGAATTCCCCGTGCCGACGGCAGCGAGCGACCCCTTCTGGATCGCCGCGGGGCCCGATGGCAACCTGTGGTTCACCGAGCGTGCGGGCAACCGGATCGGGCGGATCACGCCCGGCGGGGTCATCACCGAGTTCCCGCTGCCGAGTGCCGGCAGCGAGCCGTACGGCATCACTGCGGGTCCTGACGGCAACATGTGGTTTACGGAGAGACGCGGCGACAGAGTGGGCCGGATCACGACATCGGGCACGATCGTCGAGTTCCCGACACCCGGTAGCGGCTCGCCGCGCGGCATTACCACCGGCTCAGATGGGAATCTCTGGTTCGCCGACGCCGGATCGATCGGGCGCCTCACGCCCGGCGGCACGTTCACAAGCTTCGGCCTGGGGCAAACCTGCGTGCCGCATGTCGGGTGCGTCAGCCTCCTCGCGGAGAGCATCGCTGCAGGGGCCGACGGCCATCTCTGGTTCACGTTGCTGTCAAATCCTGCCGCGATTGTCAGGATCACGACGGGGGGCGTCGCGCTCGCCGGGGGCGCCGTCCTGACGAGTGGCAAATTTCCGGTAACCATCGCCGCCGGCCCCGACGGCAACATGTGGTTCACCGTAGGTCCGTCGTCTCCGAGGATCGCCCGCATCACGCCCACCGGCATCATCACCGAGTTCCCCCTGCCGACAGGCAGTAGCCCGCTCGGCATCACCGCTGGCCCCGACGGAAACGTCTGGTTCACCGACACCGGCCGCAATGCGATCGGGCGGGTCGCTTCCCCGGCATCCACGGCAATTGCGGTGTTTCGACCGGGAACGGCCGAATGGTTCATCCGCGCCATGGACGGCAGCCTGACTTACGCCCAGTGGGGTGCGCCGCAGGCGTCGGGGCTGGATGACACGCCAGTCCCTGGTGACTACGACGGCGATGACAGGGCGGATGTCGCGGTCTACCGCAGGGCGACAGGCGAATGGTTCATCCTCCAGTCGTCGAATGGAGGACCGACGCGCGTGGAGTGGGGTTCCCTCGCGGCGGACGGGCTTGGCGATACGCCGGTTCCAGCTGACTACGACGGTGATGGCAAAGCCGATGTCGCGGTCTACCGCAAGGCCACCGGCGAGTGGTTCATTCTCCCGTCCTCCGACGCGGTTGCGAGCGTCGTGGGCTTTGGCGCCCCCGAGTCAACCGGGCTTGGTGATGTGCCGGTTCCCGCCGACTACGACGGGGATGGCAGAGCGGATATCGCCGTCTATCGCAGGGCCACCGGCGCGTGGTTCATTCTCCGATCCTCGGGTGCCGGTGCGCGGCTCGTGGACTGGGGCGCCGCCGAGGCGACCGGGCTTGGCGATGTGCCGGTTCCCGCCGACTACGACGGGGATGGCAGAGCGGATGTCGCCGTCTATCGCGCGGCGACCGGCGAGTGGTTCGTGCTCCGCTCTTCGGACGCAGAGCTGGTTTACGGGTCCTGGGGAGCCCCGTCGTCGATCGCACTGGGTGATGTCCCTGTGCCGGGCGACTACGATGCGGACGGCCGGGCCGATCTTGCTGTCTATCGCCAGACGTCGGGGCAATGGTTCATCCTCAACTCATCCAACGGCAGCCCCATCACCTGGCAGTGGGGCGGTCCAAGCCTCGGCGATGTGCCGGTCGCGGCGAGATACTGAGCCGGGCACGCCCCCCGGTAGTCCGAACTCCGGCCATCATCCTGCCGTCGAACCTAGGGTGGGCTCTGCCCGAAGCCGTCAACGGGTCGCGTTGACGGCGGGAAGACTTCCTCGTACTCTTCAGAGTCGTTTCGCTTTTATTTCACTAGCAAGGAAAACTGTCGATGCACCGGCCGAGCGCACAGGAGTTCCTTCAATCGCTGCTCGAAACGCTCGAGGATCTGCCGCCGGGTTTCGATCGACGCTTTGAAGAAATACTGAAGAAGGATGAAGAAGGGGACCGCTCGCAGGCGATCCGTCAGCTGTTCGAGGAATTCGCCGGTGAATGAAAAGGTCCAGCGTCTCGTGATGCACGCATTCCGTGGAATCCCCGGCGAGATGACCGTGGATTTCGGGAAGGGTGAGAGCATCGTCATCTACGGGGACAATGGCACTGGAAAAAGCACGATCGCCGATGCGCTCGAGTGGTATTTCACGGGCGGGATCGAGCTGCTTTCGCATGAGGGACGCCAGCACGCCGTGCGCTACGTGGGCGGCGAGACCAATGGCGCGACCTCGGTCGAGGTGATCACAAACGGTTCGCTCGGCGGAACGGTTGTCATTCCCGACGAGCGCGATGCTGAACGCTTTCACGCGATCCGTCGGGAAACGTTCCTGCTCCGTGGCCGCACCCTTGCCGACTTCATCAACAAGACCAAAACGGAGAAGTGGAAAGCCCTCGTCGAAATCCTCGGCCTGGACGATGTCGAGCGTCTTCGAGAGGACCTTCAACGAGCGCGAAACGACCTTCGCAAGATATCCAAAGCTGCGGAGGAAGAAGTCCGGTCGTACCAGCGAGCCCTGGCTTCGGGAACCGGGGAAGTCAGCCAAGACACGGTTCTCGAAAATCTCCAGCAGTTCTGCCGGATGCTAGGTGTCGAGCCACCCGAATCTCTCGATCAGGTGGTGGATTCTTCCTGGTTGACGGCAGCGGTTGGCGCCAGTACGGCTGGTGCTGAGGCGTCCGATCGCGAGACGCTGCTCGCGGAGATCAAGACACTGAGTCCACCGGCGTTCGATCGCAAGGCCCTTGACGGATGGAATGATCTCGTGACCTCCGACCGGGCGCGGCTTCTCCCGCGCGCCGGCCTGGTGCGCGAGGCGAAACGGCTTGTCGAGGCGGGATCAATCGAGGAGGGACGCTGTCCACTCTGCGGCCAGAAAGTCGATGTCAAGGCCCTCGCGAAGAGAATCGAAGGCGCGCTCGTGGAAGTGATGGAAGCGTCTCGAGACTTCGATCGGTTCCGCGACCCGATCGCGCAGCAGGCCGATGATCTCGAGGCCGCCCACGAGAAGCGGCGCTCCATTCACAGCCGTGCGCGCGCCATGGAGCTCGAGCTGCCGCCGGTTCCGGATATTCCGCACGCCGGGCTCAGGATCGCAGTCGATGCGCTGGCTCCTGCCCCAAGCGAGGCGATCACCGACGGCTTGTCCGAAGTCCGCAAGTGGGACAAGGCGGTCGGAGCGCTGGCTCGAAAGGCTGCGCCAGCGAAACCCAGTACGCGCGACACGCAGCTCGTCATGCTGGCTGCGTTATGCCAGCAGGTGAATGCCTGGCGGATGGCAGAGCAGAAAGCCTCGCGAGCCGGCCGCGCGCTGCTCCTCGCCGAGCGCGTATTCGACTCGTACCAGAAGAAGCAGAAAGAAGATCTTGCCGAGCTCCTGACTGCGATCAGCCGGCGCGTGGCGCAGACCTATTCGGCGCTCCATCCGGGCGAGGATCTCGATGCGGTGAGCGTCGAGCCATGGACCGCCAAGGGCATCGAGCTGGCGATCGACTTCTACGGGTCGCGGCAGCGCCCTCCGCACGGCGTCCTCAGCGAGTCGCATCTGAACTCGCTCGCGATCGCGCTCTTCCTGGCTATGGCGCAAAGCTTCAACCAGCGGATCGGCTTCCTGCTGCTCGATGACGTGATCAACAGCTTCGACGTCGAGCATCGCGGGCGGCTCGCGGAGCTGCTGGCCGAAGGATTCGCCGAGTGGCAGCTCATCGTTCTCACCCACGACCAGCAGTTCTTCGAACACCTGAGCCGGCGCGCACCCTCGTGGCGCAAGCTCGAGTTCACGTCCTGGAGCTATGCGGACGGCCCGCGGACGACCCAATATGAAACGGCGGGCATTCTCCGGGCTGCGCGGGAGCGACTGGACAGCGGCGACGTCCAGGGTGCTGCCACCAAGGCACGTCGCGCGCTCGAGGAACTGCTGCAGGAGGTGTGTGAGGCACTGTGGGCGCCATTGCCGTTCCGACGCGGCCAGGCGAACGATAAACGAGAGATCGGCGAACTTTTCAGGGGACTCCGGCGTACGCTGAAGGAGCGCGCGAAGACCCTGTTGGACTCCTCGGTCGAGCCGCTGCTGAAGCACCTCGAGGCGGACGTCGGGGCGACGCTGAACGTTGCGGTGCACGGAAGCCGCGGCCGTGCCGGAGCAAGCGAAGTGGAGGCTGCGCTGGAACGCATCGCCAGGCTGGACCAGACGTGGACGTGCCCGGAGTGTCGAACCCGCATCTGGCACCGCGGAAGCCCCGAGGCCGGGCGCTGCAAGTGCGGGCAGAGTGTGTTCCCGCCGGCGCGCGGCTGATCGAGCAGTCAACGCATGACGACGAGCCGCTCCAGGTGGTCCACTGTTCCGCGGGACGCGAACTCGGGGCAGGCAACTTTGATCGGTAGGCAACTGGGTCACTACGTCGTCCTGAGTGGGCTTGGCAGCGGCGGCATGGGCGACGTCTACGTTGCGCACGACACCAGGCTCGACCGCCGCATCGCGCTCAAGCTTCCCGGTCGCGAGTTCTCTGCATCGGCCAATCGTCTTGCGCTGTTCCAGCGGGAGGCGAGAGCCGCTGCCGCCCTCAATCATCCCAACATCGTGCACCTGTACTCGGTCGAAGAAGCCGATGGCCTGATCTTCCTGACGATGGAGCTCGTCCACGGCCGGAGCCTGCGCGAGCTCCTGAACGATGAGGCTCCACTGGCGCTTCCGAGAGCGCTCGCGTTCGCGGCCCAGATCGCCGAGGGGCTCGTGTGTGCTCATGCCGCGGGCGTGCTGCATCGCGATCTGAAGCCGGGAAACGTCATGATTACGGCCGACGATCGCGTCAAGATCCTCGACTTCGGAGTGGCGAAGTTTTTCGGGCCCGCTTCGATGCCGGATCCGGAAGGCGTAACGACGGCGGCCGAGATGTCCATCAGCGGCACGACTGTCGGCACGATCGGCTACATGTCGCCCGAGCAGGCGCTTGGCAAGACGGTCGATGCGCGCAGCGACCTTTTCGCGCTGGGAGTCGTACTTTTCGAGATGGTCACCGGGAGAGCTCCTTTCGAGGGCGACACGCCGGCGATGGTCTTCGATCACCTGCTGAACCGGCGGCCGCTCCCGGTTCAGAGCTTGAACCCGGAGCTTCCCGCGTTTCTGGTTGCCATGATCGACAAAGCCCTCGAGAAGGATCCGAATCGACGCTATCGGTCAGCGAACGATTTCCTCGAGGAACTGGGGCGCCTCGACGCTACGGCGGGCAGGCCGGCGCGGCACGCAGCGACCGCGGTCCCGGTCCAGGCCGAAGGCAGGATGACATCCTCGATCGTCGTGCTCCCCTTCGTCGACATGAGCCCGGAACAGGACCAGGAGTACTTCTGTCATGGGATTACCGAGGAGATCATCAATACCTTGACGAGGATTCCCGGTCTGCGCGTGATCTCTCGCACATCGGCTTTCGCATTTCAGGGTGGAAACCTCGAAGTCACGGAGATCGGCAGGAGATTGCGGGTGGGAACGGCTCTCGAGGGGAGCGTTCGAAAGGCCGGAGACCGGGTGCGCGTCGCCGCGCAGCTCGTCAATGCCGAGGACGGCTATCAGGTCTGGTCCAAGCGTTTCGATCGCAAACTCTCCGATGTGTTCGCGATTCAGGACGAGGTCGCGGCGGCCATCGTGAACGAGCTCCGGATGGAGTTCGCCACGCTTTCGCCGGCGAAGCGAGCACCATGCGACGTCGTGGCGCACGACGCATACCTGAGGGGGATGTACGCGCTGAACAAACGGACGGCCGATTCGGTGCGGCGTGCGCTTGACGAGTTCCGGGACGCCATCACTCGGGATTCCGGGTTCGCTCCGGCCTACGCTGGCCTCGCCGAGAGCCACATCTGGTTTTACTCGGGGCTGGGCATCCTTCCAGCAACGGACACCGTGCCCGAGGCTCGATCGGCGGTTGAGAAAGCTCTGGAGATGGACCCGACGCTGGCCGATGCCCACAAGGTGCGCGCGCTCATCGCGATGAACCACGATTGGGATCGCAACGGCGCCGAGGAGGCGCTCACCGCGGCGCTGCGGTTCGGTCCCGGGTCGGCGGCGGCGCATCTCTGGAACGCATGGAGGCTCGCGCTTCTCGAGGGGCGGCACGACCGTGCCCTCATCGAGCTGGAGGAGGCCGAGCGACTCGACCCGCTGGATCTCCAGGTGAAGACGCAGATCGGCTACGTCCACTATTTTCATCACGACCTCGATCGCGCACTCGCGCAGTTCGAAAAAGTCGTGGAGCTGGAGCCGTCCTTCGCCTTTGCGCACTATGCGATCGGTGATGTCTGTACGCAAAAGGGCGAGTACGACCGGGCGCTCTCAGAGTTCGATAAGGCGATCGAGCTGGGCGGCCGGTCGGCGAACCACATCGGCGTCCTCGGGTATGCCTATGGCCGCTCCGGAAACCGCGACCGCGCGACGGAGCATCTCCAGGAGCTCACAGAGCGCGCCACCCACAGCCATGTGTCCGCGATGTGGAGGGCCCTCGTCCATCTTGGTCTCGGTGATCTCGATAGCCTCTTCCACTGCCTGGATCGCGCGTTCGAGGAGCGGGATGGTTCGTTGATTCTGATCACGGCTGCGGTCGAATTCGATCCGGTGCGCGACGATCCACGATTCAAGGCGCTTTTGGGCAGGATGAGGCTCGGACATCTCGCTTCCGCCAGTTCTTGACCTGATTGCCGCCCCTGCGAAGGTGCTGCGGGTTCAGGGCCCTTCAGCGTCTGGCGCGAACGCGAACATCGGCCTTATGTCATTATCGCCTCATGGCGATGTTCGCCGTTGTCCTCGTCACGATCGCGTCGACGGCTGCCGTGTGTTGGCTGTTCGCCGGTGTCAGGAAGAACGCCGTGGCTCGCGAGAGCAGCTCAGTGGCGGAGTCACGCGCGAGGCTGGAGGAAATCCGTTACGCTCTCGACCAGGCCGCGATCGTCGCGGTTACGGATCAACGCGGCATCATCACCCACGCCAACGACAAGTTCTGCGAGATCTCGAAGTACTCACGAGAGGAGCTGCTCGGGCAGGACCACCGGATCATCAACTCGGGCTACCACTCGAAAGAATACATGCGGGAAGTCTGGAGAACCATCGCGCAGGGGCGGATCTGGCGCGGGGAATTCCGGAACCGCGCGAAGGATGGCTCGCACTACTGGGTGGACACGACGATCGTGCCGTTCCTCACCGAACACGGCAAGCCGCGCCAGTATCTGGCGATTCGCAGCGATATCACGCGACGGAAGGAGGCGGAGGCGCAGCTGGCGTCCCAGGCCGCGCTGCTCCAGCTCGGGCAGCTCGCGGCGGTCGTCGCGCATGAAGTGCGCAATCCGCTCGCGGGCGTGCGCGGCTCGCTCGAGGTGCTCCGGTCCCGGCTGTCCTCGATGCCGAAGGAACGCGAGGTCATCCAGGCCATGATGGATCGTCTGGACATCCTGAATGCGAAAGTCGACGATCTCCTGCGGTTCGCCAAGCCCAGAAGCCCGGTGCTGCAAGCGGTGGAGATCAGCTCCATCATCGGGGATGCGATCGCGAGTACGAAGGCGGCGATGGGAGACGCTTGTCCGGCGATTGCCTCTTCGCCGCAGCGACTCGTAGCCCGGGCAGATTCGGAGATGCTGCGCGCGGCGCTGCTCAATCTTCTGCTCAACGCCTGTCAGTCCGGCAGCGAGCAGGTAGATGTGTCCGCTGGTGTCGCCGGCGACGCGTGTCACATTACCGTGAGCGATCGAGGGTCCGGCATTCCGCTCGACGTCATGGAGCGCATCTTCGATGCGTTCTACACCACGAAGAAGGCGGGGACCGGCCTCGGACTGCCCATCGTCAGACGCCTCATGGAGCTGCAGCAGGGCACCGTGTCGATTCGCCCGCGTGATGGGGGTGGCACGGTCGCAGCGCTGACGATCCCGCTGGTTCGTCAGCCCGCACCAGCTTCTCCCCAGGCCTGACGCCTCCCGGGCGTGAGTCGCCGACAGCGGGCCGCTCGGATGGAACGCCGACGGCGTTCCTTTTGTGCGTTATGCGCTCCGCCGTCCGAGGTCTGCCCGTAGATAGAGATTGCCCGCCCGACAGAGGAGCCCCTCCTTGATTAGTTCGTCGAGCACGCACTGACACTCCTCTGGAGACGCGTCGCAGAGACGCGAGGCCTGGGCCAGCGTCAGGCGAAGACCCGGCATGTCGAGGAATTCTGCGCGAGTGCGGGCCGTCAGGTCCGCGCGATGCCTCGGGGTCGCTAAGGTGAGCGTCATCGTGAACTTCTCCCTCGACGAGAAGAGCAATCGATATGCCCCGCCATGTCGTGTCGTGTTGTTCGTTTGGCCGGACATTCGTGGCCGATCCCAGCGTGGGCACAGCGAGAATCTCCGCGGCGTCCGGGGAATCCTTCACACACGAGACGACTCCGCCGGGTCGCTATCCGCGCGTGCACGGGACCTCGAGCCTTACACGCTCGAGAAGTTCTGACCGCTGGTAAAATTCCCCGCAGGTGGGAAAAAATCCGCACCCGGGCAGGCCGATTGGCTCAAATGTCCAGCAAATTCAACAACTTCGCGCCGGCATCAGGGGTGCAGTCTCTGCCGCAGGACCGCACCCGGCGCAGCGGCCCGCTTCCGTGAGAATTGCACCATGCCCAACGCCACGATTCTGGTTGTCGACGATGAAGCCCTCATCCGCTGGTCGCTGTCCGAACGATTGAAGGGGGAGGGCTACCAGGTTCTCGAAGCAGAAACCGGCGCCGCCGCGCTCGGGAAGCTGCCTGCAGGCATCGACCTCGTCCTCCTGGATTACAAGCTCCCCGATACGGACGGCGTGTCCGTGCTCCGGAAGGTCAAGGAATTCGATCCGGACATCCTGGTCATTCTGCTGACCGCGTATGCCACGATCGAGACCGCCGTGGAGGCGATGAAGCTTGGGGCGTATCACTTCGCCAACAAGCCGTTCAACCTCGACGACGTCAGTGCGACGGTGGAGCGGGCGCTCGAGACGACCCGGCTGCGGCGCGAGATCCGGCAATTCCGGACCGACGCCGCGCGGCCGTACAGCCTCCACAGCATCGTCGGCAACTCCCCGGGGATCACGTCGCTTCGCCACCTGGTGGCCAGGGTGGGGACGAGCCCGGCATCAACCGTGTTGCTGACCGGCGAGAGCGGAACGGGCAAGGATCTGGTGGCGAAGGTGCTCCACTACGCGAGCGAGCGGTCCCCCCGTCCATTCATGAACATCACGTGCTCGGCCCTGCCGGAGCAGTTGCTGGAAAGCGAGCTATTCGGTCATGAGCGCGGGGCGTTTACCGATGCTCGCATGCAGAAGCGCGGGCTGCTCGAGTCTGCCGACGGCGGGACGGTCTTCCTGGATGAAATAGGCGAAATGGTCCCCGCGCTGCAGGCAAAGCTGCTGCGCTTTCTCGAGGAGAAAACGTTCAAACGCGTGGGCGGGTCCGCGGATATTCACGTCGACGTGAGGGTCATCGCGGCGACGAATCGGAATCTGGAGGATGAGGTCGCGAAAGGGCGCTTCCGGAGCGACCTGTTCTACCGGCTGAACGTCCTGCCCGTATCGATGCCGCCGTTGCGAACGCATATCGAAGATGTGCCCTTGCTCGTCGAGTATTTCATCGACGCCTTCAACACGGAATTCCGCAAGAACGTGCTGGGCGCGAGCCCTGGTGCCTATACGGTGCTGCAGCGCTACGGCTGGCCGGGCAACGTCCGCGAACTGCGGAACCTTGTCGAACGCGCGATGCTGCTGTCGGACGGCGATCGTCTCGAGGCCCGCGATTTCGCGACGCTCGGCACCATCTCGGCGTCCGCGGACACATTCGAGCTGCCGCCCACCGGCGTCGATCTGGAGGAGCTCGAACGCAACTTCGTGATCCAGGCCCTGAAGCGATGTGCGGGCAACCAGACGCGCGCGGCGGCACTTCTCGGCCTCAATCGCGATCAGATCCGCTATCGGATCGAGAAATTCGGTCTCGCCGCAAACGCTAACGGGGTGAGCTCGACTCCGTGAATAGTGTGTGGGTCAGGTGGTGATCGGAGGAGTCCGCGCCGCGCGCCTTCCGGTCATCCGGTCGATCTGAATGCGGTACACCACGACCGCGTGGGGTTCACGCGAGCTGACTTTTGCGGCAGCCGGAAGCCACCATTCCTGGCGTTGATGGAAGAGCGCTTCGGCGCGCTGTCGTGCTTCCGCCTCGGGCGAATCCTGGATCTCCTCGTAGCGGCCGAAAATCACGACAGTCTGCCAATGGTTCTTGTCCTGTATGTCGTCGATCTCCAGACAGACCAGCGGATTCTCCCTCATCCACAACACCTTCTGCCCGACGGCGGAGAAGCTGTAGATGCAGGCGCGCTCACGATCGAAGGAGAACCCAATCGGTACGACGTACGGCTGGCCATCCTTCGAGCAGCCGAGCCGGCCGAGAGTGTTCCGCTGCAGGATTTCGGCACACTGCGCCGGCGTCAGTTCTTGAATCAGCATATTCGCCTGGAAGCCAGGAAAAAGGGTGCCTGAAAGTATACAGCCCATGTGTCGCGCCGCGGCGAGAGCGGACTTCCCAGTCTCGACGTCGAGGACATCCGGTAGCGGTCTCAGCGAATGAACCGCTCCACATAATCAGCTCCGAGACCACACGCCTCGTAGTGCTTGCGGCACATGGCGATTTTGCTGAACACGTCTTCGTAACCGAGCGCGTTCCCGTCGGGATCGACGTAGAGCATGATGCCGTTGACCTGGAACAGCGTGATCATCTCGTCGACGTCCTCCGGAACCACCAGCGTATGGGTCTCGCCGGGCGGCTCGTACACATAGCCTCCCTCCTCCGCGACCCAGTCGTGCTCCAGGTAATGCCAGCGGCCCTTCAGCACATAGCCGTGGACGGGATTCGTGTGGCGATGGCGGGACAGCACCCCGGCGCGCGTCACCTTCAGCAGATTGACCCAGTAGCCCTGCGACACGGAGAGGCAGAGCGGCCGGAACCAGACGTTCGGCGCCTGAGGCACCCAGATGCGCTCGTCCGACGGCACCACTGGCGCCACCAGGAGATCGGGCGCCATCTCGGCGGGCTGCGGCTGGCGGTAGGCCACGCGCGAATTGGCAGTCCGCTTCAGGGATTGGCATCCTCTCATCCTCACTTCGCCGAATAGCCGCCGTCAACCACGAGCACCGCGCCGGTGATGAAGCTGGCGGCATCGCTTGCCAGGAACAGCGCCGGCCCGACGATGTCGTCCGGCGTGCCCCAGCGGCCGAGCGGCGTGCGGTCCAGAATCGCGCGATTGCGCGCGGCGTCGGCGCGGGCGGGCACGGTCATCGGCGTCTCGATCCAGCCCGGCGCAATCGCGTTGACGCGGATGCCGTCTTCCGCCCAGGCGACGGCCAGCGACTTCGTCAGCTGCACGACGCCCGCCTTCGACGCGGCATAGGCCGGCGACAGCGGTGCGCCGAAGATCGCGTGCATCGAGGCGATGTTGACGATGGAGCCCTTCGCGTTCGCCAGCGCCGCGCGGCAGGCGACCGACATGCGCATGGTGCCCGGTCAGGTTGACGTCGACCACGCGCGCGAACGCTGACGGATCGTACTCCTCACGCAATCTGAGCACGCCGGCGGCGTTGACCAGCACGGCCAGCGCGTCGAGGTTCGCGGCAAACGCGGTGACGGCTGCCGTGTCGGTCACGTCGAGACTGACTACTCCCTCTGCGGGTGCGCGGTCAACGCCGATGGTCCGATAGCCGGCCTGACGGAATGCCACGAGAAGCGCAGAGCCAATGCCGCCGGCGGCACCGGTTATGAGGGCGGTGGAACCGAGGGCGCGTGGATCGGCCATATCGAGGGCAGGATACTTGACTTGCACGGATGATGTAACCGCTGGCAGCAGCGAGGGAGCGCAGCGACCGAGCCACGCGAACGGAGCGGGGCGTGAGGGGCCCCCGCGAGAGAGCGTGTAAGGGGGTCCGGGGGACGAAGTCCCCCGGGGAAAGATGTTCTTAGAACGGCGAGAAGCCCGGCGAACCGAACCGCGCCATCTGCAGGTGGTTCCAGATCGGCGGACCGTACGCGATCAACACCAGGATGACGGCAGCGACGGTCCACAGTCCGAGGCGGTCGAAGATTGCCGCGCGCGGGCCAGGAGGCTCGAGAGGTTCGGCGAAGTCGAGCGCGTCGGGCTCACTCTTCGTTCCGAACAACGTGAACAGCATCACGAGGACGAAGAACAGCGCGCTCGCGAAGAGGAGCATCCCGCCAATCGCCGACAGGTCCGTCAGCGTCTTCCATGCGAGCGCGGCGGGATGACCACCGTACGACGCGTCGTAGACCCGGCGCGGCATCCCCATGACGCCGGTGATGTGCGTGGGAATCGAAAAGAGCAACATGCCGAAGAACCAGATATACGGCTGGACTTTCGCCATGGGCGCCAGCTCGAGCCGGCGCGCGAGCAGGCGCGGGACGAGCCAGTAGGACGCGCCCATGAAGGTGAGCGCCGATGCGCTGCCGACCGTCGTGTGGAAATGACCGGGAATCCACGAGGTGTTGTGCACCAGGGCATTCATGCCGAAGGAGGCATTGATGGCGCCGCCCCACCCGCCGATCGCGAAGAGCAGCATCGAGAGGATCACACTCGAGACGAGCGGATCGCCCCACGGAAGACGCGCAGTCCAACCGAAGAGCCCAGTGCCGCCCCGCGCCCGCCCCGCCAGCTCCAGCGACGCGATCACCGTGAAGGCCGTCACAAAGCTCGGATAGAGGATCCACAGCGTGTTGAACGTGTGCAGCAGCTTCCACCCCGACGGGACCCCCGGGTCCATGAACTGGTGGTGAAATCCCACGGGCGTCGAGAGCAGAATGAACAGCACGAACACGAGACGACCCAGTGGATCGCTGAACAGCCGCCCCCCGGCTGCGCGCGGCAGCACGGCGTACCAGATGACGTAAGCGGGAAGGAGCCAGAAGTACACGAGCGGATGGCCGAACCACCAGAAGAGCATCCGCGCCAGCACCGGATCCACGGTGCCCGTGAGGCCGAGCGACCACGGAATGAGCTGCAACAGCATCTCCGCAGCGACGCCGATCGTTGCCAGCAGCCACACGATGATCGTGGCCGCGAAGCCATGCATCGCCAGTGGAATGGCGCGTCCGCGATTGTGCTTGCGCCACTGGCGCAGGGCAATGAGCATCACGGCCGACCAACCCCATGAGCCGACGACTACAAGTGTCAGGCCGATATAGAACGCAGGATGCGCCTTGAGCGGCGGGTAGAACGTGTACAGGACGGTTGCCTTGAACGCGAGGATCGCGACGACTGTTGCCAGCGTGCCAGCGACCGCGAGCCAGAACGATCCCCACGCCAGCGCGCGGAACGGCACCGGCCGCTCGAGCGTCCGCTCGGCCACGACGTATCCGAATCCCATGATGAAGAACGTGGTGAAGACGAGCGCCATCAGCGTGCCGTGCGCCGTCACCGACATGTAGTACATGCCAGCAGTCCTGAACGGCAGATCGAGATTGGCTCGAGACAGCGCCTGCATCAGGGCCATACCCGAGGCGATGCCGAACGCTGCCACCGACACGCCGATGTTGGCCAGCGCGAGGTGACGGATCTGCAGACGGTCAGTTCGGAGAGGTGCCGGAACACCCTGCATTGTGGCAGTAGCGTCCATCAGTGCACCTCGGCGTGTGCAGCCGGGTTGGCGGACACCGCCACTGACCCTTCACCGACGATGATGCGGGCGTGCATCGCGTGGTGGCCGTTGCCGCAGAATTCGTGGCAGACCACGAGGTAGTCGCCGGGCGTGTCGAACGTGGTCGTGAACTGGCTGATGTACCCGGGCACGAGCATGGTATTGGCGTTCGTCCCGCTCACCATGAAGCCATGCGTGACGTCGACGCTCGTCATGCGGAAGCGGATGCGCCGGCCCGTCGGAATCCGCACCTCGTTGGGCACAAAGGAGAACATGACCGCGGCCATCTGGACCTCGATCGTGCCGTCCGGGAGCTCGGCAGGCGTACCGAGCCGCGAGAATCGAGGATCCTGAAACACCTTGGTCGGGTCGATGGTCTCGACGTGGCTTGGCGGATGGATGCCCTGCGCGACCGTCGAGACCCCGACGAACGCCATGAACGTGAGGACGACGAGCGCGGCCGCCCACATCCAGATCTTTTCGTAGAAGTCGATGTTCATGGTGTGACCCGCCCTCTCGAGAGGAACACGAACAGGTACATCGCCGCCCATCCGCCAACGAAGAGCAGGGCGTAGATGATGACGATGGCCAGAGTGCCGGAGGGATGGCGGGATGAAGTGTGATCGGTCGAGTGCATAGCACCTCGCGCTGAACGGTTTTGCAGTCCCGCCGGTGCAAGGAATGCACCACCGACCAAGTGCGGTCGGGCTCTGGTGACGCGGCTACCGGTCAGCCGATTCGATTCGAAACTCGGGTAGACAGCCGGACTGGAATACTCGGAGTCGCATGCCTCCTTCGTTACTATTCGCCCAGTTCGCCGGGTAAGGCACAAGCCGCGAAGAATTCCTCACATTCGTGAAATATTTCAGTGGCGGAAGTCCGCGGCCGAAGGACTTGCACGCAATCGGCGCGGATTCCTCCATGCTAGGATCGGGCCGGACGCTCTGAGCGGCGACCCACGTGGCTGCTCGGGACAGATCCAAGATCGAACACGAAGAAGAGGCCTCGCATGCGGATCGTGCTCATCGCGGGATTGATCGTCGGGACAACGCTGACGGTCGTGGGCGGCGGCTCCTCGAATCAGCAAGGCGCGCCCCCGACGAAGGCACGGGAACCGGGGGTCACGCCGGTCGCAGGTCCCAGTTGGTTGAACCGACTGGGTCTCACATACCGCGACAGCTCCCTCGGTCGTGGCGGGGCGACCTACGGTCCGCCGCCCACGCCACCGACGTACGGTTCGCCGCCCGCGCGACCGTCGCTGCCGAGCACGGTGCCGTTGGCGGTTGGACGTCCGGTCGTGCTGAGCGGCGCCGATCTGTACCGGCTCAACTGTCAATCCTGCCATCAGGCCGAAGGCACTGGGTCAGCACCGGAGATCAAGTCCGTTCTTGGGCTCGTTCAGGGGTCGTCGCTCGAACTGGTGCGTCAGCACCTGCAGCAGAAGGGAAGAGGAGCCCCTGAATCGGCGGCCCAGGCGCAGGCCACTCGAGCGCGGACCGATCTCTATCGCCGAATTCAGAAAGGCGGGCAACGGATGCCGGCCCTCGCGCACCTGCAGGAGGCCGACATCGACGTGCTCTACGCCTACTTGACGCGGCTCGCCGGTTCTCCGGACGCGTCACCGCAGTCGAAACGGACTACAAGCTGGGCTCGGCTCGGCGAGCACGTCGTCAAGGGCACGTGCCACATCTGCCATGACGCCGTCGGTCCACGCCCTTCCGGAGAGGCACTCCTCGTACAAGGCAAGATTCCGCCGTTTACTGCGCTGCTCGAGGACAAACTGGTCGTCGATTTCCTGAAGAAGGTGCGCAGCGGCGCGGCTGTGACGACGGGAGATGCGGCCTTCCATTACCGCGGCCGCATGCCGGTGTTTTCATACCTGCAAGATACCGAAGTGGCTGCCGCGTACATGTTTCTGGTCGACTACCCACCTCAAGCAGGAGATTCCGGGCGTCGAGTGAATCGGACGTCCTGACAAACGACGGGCAACCGTAGTGCCGGCGCTCTCAGCGAACATCGCTGAACCTGTTGGTGCTTCTCACCAACTTCGCCGCACTGGCGCCTCCTGGCCGCAGGATCTTCCCTGGCGAAGGGAGAACTTCGCGAAGGTCGAGAGCACGTCGACAAGCCAGTCCCTCCAAATACCAGCAACCTCGGCGCAGCGCCTGCTTTGCAGGCAGGCATGTGGTGTCGTCTGCGCGGCACGCAACTGGCACTGCGCACGGCTCGAGGCCTGCTCATGTTGCATCCAGTGGCGCAAACCGTTGAACGGCGCTGTTTGAGAGACACGGAGCGGGCGGCCAACCTGGGGAATTTTTCGCTATCAGCGCGAGATTGTTCGCTGAGTGGCTCCGTATGACCATCGCCCTCGATCGCCGGGATTTCCTCAAGACCGCAGCGGGAACGCTCGCCTTGCTGTCGAGCGCACGCGGTCTGACCGCAGCTCAGACGCCTGCACAGGATGCTCCCGCTGGTCCGCCGGTTGCCTTCGGCGTCGTCGGCCTCGGTCCGTGGGGCCGCGATATTCTCGCGACGCTCGGCCGCATGAGCGCGGCGCGCGTGACGATGATCTGCGACACGTACGAGCCGTTTCTCAAGCGCGGCGCGTCCGCTGCGCCAGCGGCGACCAGCGTAACCGACTTCCGGCGCATGCTGGATTCTCCCGCCGTCGAAGCGGTCATCGTCGCGACACCCACACCAACCCACAAGGACATCGTGCTCGCCTGTCTCGAAGCGGGCAAACAGGTGTACTGCGAAGCGCCTCTGGCCGCCACGATCGAGGATGCGCGCGCTGTGGCGGACGCAGCCAGTCGGAGACCGAAGCAAGTGTTCCAGGCCGGCCTCCAGGGGCGCGCGAACTCGCTCTACCGCCACGTGTCGCAGTTCGTGAAGAGCGGCGTGCTGGGCGACGTGGCGTTCGTCAACGCGCAATGGAACAAGAAGGAGAGTTGGCGCCGCGTGGGCCCGACACCCGAGCGAGAGCGCGCGATCAACTGGCGCCTGCAGGAAGGATCACCAGGAGTGATGGGCGAGGTGGCCATTCACCAGATCGATCTGGTGGCGCAGTACCTCGGCGTCTATCCGAGCGCCATTACGGGTTTCGGGTCGCTGGTCGCGTGGAAGGACGGCCGCCAGGTGCCTGACACGGTCCTGTGTCTCATGGACGTCGGGCGGACGCGGGTCAACTATCGAGCGACGCTCGCAAGCTCCTTCGGTGGGGCGTACTCGGTCTTCCAGGGCAGCAACAGCAGCCTCCTGATGAAAGAGAACCAGAGCTGGCTGGTCAAGGAGTCCGATTCGGTACTCCTGGGCTGGGAAGTCTACGCGCGCAAGGAAACTGTGCACGATGAGACCGGGATCGCAATGGTCGCCGACGCCACGAAGCTGCTTCAGGCCGGCAAGGAACCCGGCAAGGACGGACCCGCGAGTCCGGAGAAACCGGCGCTCCTGCTGGCGCTCGAGAGTTTCGTTGCAAGCATTCGTCAGGGCCGGCCGTCCGTTTGCGGCGCGCGCGAGGGATTTCGGGCCACGGTCGCAGCACTCAAGGCCAACCAGGCGGTGCTGACGAGCGGGCGGATCGAGGTGGCACCCGCCGAGTACCAGCTCGGCTGACTACAGACGCATCGAAACATAGGAGCACGTCATGAGCGATCAGAAACCGGACGGCGTCTCGCGGCGGGACTTCATGAAAAGTACGGTTGGAACGACCACGCTGGCGGTCGCGGGATCGCTCGTCACGACGCACGCGTTCCAGGCTCCGGCCATCAACCCGCGGATCATTGGCGCCAACGATCGTATTCACCTTGGCATGATCGGCATCAACACGATGGGGGGCCGCCACCTGCGCAATCTGGTCGGCGAAGAGATGACCGGCGACAACGTCGACGTGATTGCGGTGTGCGACGTGTGGGAGACGGCGCGCCGCAAGGCGCAGGTGACCGCCAAATGCCCGGAGAGTCAGGCGTACACCGACTATCGCAAGCTGCTCGACAACAAGGACGTCGACGCCGTCGTCGTGGCCACACCCGATCACTGGCACGGCGCGATGGGCGTCGATGCGCTCGTGGCGGGCAAGCACGTGTACATCGAGAAGCCGATGACACGGCGGCTCGACGAAGCGTTTGCGATTCAGGACGCGGCCAAACGGGCGCGGCGCCTCGTCCAGGTCGGCGCCCACGGATGCAGCGATCCGAAGTGGCTGAAGGCTCGCGAGATTATCAGCGGCGGGTCTCTCGGCCGCCTGCTCTGGGCGCAGGGCAGCTACTGCCGGAACAACCCGAAGGGTGAGTGGAACTATACGCTCGATCCAGAAGCGAACGAGCGGACCGTGGACTGGAAGACATGGCTCGGTCCCACGGCGAAACGCCCATGGAGCGCGGAGCGGTTCTTCCGCTGGCGGAAGTACTGGGACTACGGCACCGGAATCATCGGCGACCTGTGGCCTCACCGGCTCTATCCGTTGATGCTGGCGATGGATCTCAAGGAGTTCCCCCGGTCGGTCAGTTGCCTGGGAGGCGATCTGTGCAACACCGACGCCGGGCCGGGAGCGGACGGTAAGCCGTACGGAGAGCGGCGCGAGGTGGCGGACACCACGATGATGATGGTCGAGTTTCCGAGCGGCGTGATGATCTTCCTGGCGGGCGCCACGAGCAACGAGCACGGCATCGAGGACGTGATTCGCGGGCAGCGCGGCAATCTCACTCTGGGCGGCGCTCGCCTCGAGGTGACGCCAGAACGACCCTATGTCGACGAGCTCGAGGCCGGCGATCGCACGCCGCCTGACGCCGGCGAAACTCACGTCAAACACATGCGGAATTTCCTCCAGAGCATGCGGAGCAGCACGCCGCCCAATTGCAGCGAAGATCTCGGAGTCCGCGTGCAGGCCGTCGTGTCGATGGCCGAAGCGGCCTACCGGCAGAAGTCTCTGGTCCGTTTCGACGAAAGGACGAGGAAGCTCACCTGACCGTGTCTCTCTGTGTTCCGTCCGCGCCCGTTCTGCTCGCCCTCGAGGCCATGGGCACCCGGTTCGAGCTGGTGCTCGGGCCGGGCGACCCCGTGCGGCTGCGCGGCGCCGGCGAAGAAGCGCTCGCCGAAATCGCGCGGCTCGACCGGCAGTTGAGCGCGTATCGTCCGTCGAGCGACGTCTCCTGGATCAACGCGCGGGCGAGCCAGACGCCCGTCAAAGTCGAGCCAGGGCTCTTCGCATTGCTCGAACGATGTCAGGCCTTCTCCAGCGCGACCGAGGGAGCGTTCGACATCACCGTCGGACCCCTCATGCGGGCGTGGGGCTTCGTCAACGGCAAAGGGAGTCTTCCCGACCGCTCGGCGCGCCGTCATGCCGAATCACGTGTCGGCTGGAGGCATCTGCATCTCGACCCGATTGCCAGCACGGTGCGTTTCGGCCGCCGCGACATGCGCATCGATCTTGGGGCGGTGGGAAAGGGCCATGCGGTGGACGCCGCCATCGAAGTCCTGCGAGGCCTCGGCATCACGTCCGCGCTTCTGCACGGCGGCACGAGCAGCGTTCACGCGCTGGGCGCACCCCCCGACGAGACCGCCTGGCGCATCGCCTGGAATCCAGATGCAGGGGCTGCGCGCACGTTCGAGCTGCGAGATGGGGCGCTATCCGTCTCGGCCGTGCACGGCAAGGCCTTCGAGGCGGAGGGGCGGGTGTATGGCCACGTGATGGATCCCCGCACCGGCGCGCCGACCACGGCCGCTCGTGCCGTGGCGGTGGTGGGAAATGCGTCGCTCGAATGCGACGCACTTTCGACCGCTCTGCTCGTGCTCGGTGCGGATTGGCTCGCCGAATTCGGTCATCAGCTTCCCGCACGTCCAGGCCGTCGTCGTCTGAGACAGGCCCTGCTTTCGGCTCAATCCTCGCGCCGGGGCCACCGGCGGCCATCCCGCTACCATCCCGTGAAGAACCCGCCGTCGAACCAGTCCCACAGCAAGTACACCATCACGGTGCTCGACCGGTTCTGTCGATCCGTCACAGGAATCCGTAGGCCGCCATTGACTCTGATGTGCTGCCGCGCGTTGAGCGTGACCTGCATCTGCGGGACGATGTCCCAGTCGATGGCGGCGCCGCTCGCAAGCGGCCGGACGCCCAGGATCTCCAGCATCGGCGAAAACGTTCGTCCGAATTCCCCCTGCCTGAAGCTCTGACCGACCGCGGCCCGCCAGAACGCTTCGCTGTCGTGCTCGTCCGACGCGGGAATCTCGAATCCGGCTTGAGCCTGAATGAAGCTGTCGCGCGGCAGGATCTGTCCGAACGTCGCGAACGGTTCGAACACGGTGATCCCCTTCCCGAGACCGCGGCTCTCGCTGCCCGTCGGCAGCAGCACCTCTCCCGACACACTGAAGATGCGCCCACCGCGCAGGTTGTGATGGAGCGTTCGCTTGTATCCGAGGGCCATGTCGCCAACACCGCCCGCCCAGGCGCCCGACAGCTGCTCGGCCGACGCGATCGGAATCGAGACTTCCACCTGATTCAACGCGCCGATGCGTCGTTCGTAGATGAATTTGCTGACGACTTGACCGACATCGCCGGTAGTCGTGGAGGTGGAGACGACGATTTCGTCCTCGGGAAACGCCTTGCCGGTGACGAGCGGGCGGGGCAGGTTGAGCTCGCCACGGGGCCAGCGCTCGTCACGACAGAACGTCCGAAGGTGGCTGACCGCGAGCTCCAATTCGTTCAGGGTGAACTCGCCGGCCCAGGCCCGCATCAGTGGTGAAAACCCCCGCGTCGGCCCGCCGCTGTGCGCCACCGCAATCCAATCGGCATCGGGTTCCCGCGCGGCGAAGTTGCAGTCAGCGAAGTCGGGAAGCGCGACGATCTTGGTCAGCTCGATGTTCGCCATGCCTCGGCCGTCGGGTCCGTGGCACGCGATGCAGGTCGACTCGTAGACCTCTCGTCCGCTGCGTTCGCGACCGGCTCCGCCCGGCGCTGGACCGGCCGATGCGGAGGAGAGCAGCACCGACGGCACCAGCAACAGCGACCACGACAACCACAGTCGGACGCGCGACATGGTCCACCTCACGAGGGCCAGTGGGGCAAGACGCGTGCCCCCGGTCGCCAGCCATCACCGCGCGATAGTCCGGAAGATTCTCGTGGAATCAGCACGGCCGGGTGCGCGACTCGCCAGGGCCGCGGGGTTTTTCACCGACCGGTGGGGAAACTTCCCGGGCATCCTGGTCTGCGGGAATCGATCGGACACAGCACCGGGGATGCGGAATCATGAGGCCCTCCTCACCGGACGAACCGCAAGCAGCGTCTGCATGGATACAGCAGGGCGTCAGGTCGTAAACGCGCCCGGCAGAAAGTCCACAATCAGATCCGCATGGTGATCCCACAGCACCAGCGAACGCCCGATGATGCGGTACTGCAGTTCCGCCGGCAGTGGCGGGAGCGCATACAGGAGTTGCGACGGTACGAAACCGAACGAGATGTGCTCCGGCCATGGCATGTTGACGCGGAGCGCGACAGCGGGCGTCGGAACGCCCTGTTCGTCCTCTGCGAGCTCCGCGAGAATCGCCGCCCATTCCTCGGGCGGGAGACAGGTCGCGATGCGCCGTCGAATCATCCGCGCCACCTCCGCGGTGATGATGTCTCCCTGCGCGGCGTGCTGCCGCGCCAGCACGATCCGTCTCGTAAGCATCTGCATGTTGATGCGGATCTCGTCCATGTTCGTGGTGGTCCGAAGCGGCGGCAACGGTCCTTCCAACAGACGATGCAACGCGACGTAGTCGTTCACACGGTCCTGAAAGACCTTGGTCGCGAGCAGATCCTGCGTGATGGGGTACATCTGGCTCTCAGTGGCAGGCACGGTCGAGCTCTGGGCAGCGGCCGTGACGCCTGCGCCGAGTACCACGATTAAGATCCCTAAATGTTTTCTTAGAGTCGCGCCCATGGCGTCCCTCCTTATGACACCAGTCAGTGCAAAACGATGGCCGCGCGGCGCCTGTCGCCCTGGCCGGGTCGAGCACGTCTGGCGGCAATTCTCTCCAGATTCAACGCGAAACGGCGGCAAGGACGGTCTTGCGCCGGCGCTCGCGGGCGCGTGCCGCTCCTGGTGGGAACTCTTGCGGGTCGTTGCGGGATAGTCCGCAGGGATGACAGCGGGCCGAGGACGGACGAAACGGCTTCGGCCGCGATGCGGCCACGGCTGCCGTGAGTCGTGCCAAGCGCGACCGCGTGCGGGACGCTTCGCACGCGATCGCAGTGCTTTATCGCGCGTCGGGACGGTCGTGCTCCCGGACCGGGCACGTGGCGCGCCTCACGACGTGCTCTGTAGTCGACCCGAATACGGCCGGCCTCCATCGACGCTGTTGCTACGAACAGTTCGCTCTGTGCGTTACCGTGCCGGGTGCGCCAGAGTCTCGGCCCTGTCGCGTGCCTGCTCCGTTCGGTCGGCTGCTGGGATCGGGTAGAGCGCCACTTTCATCACCCCATCGCCCTGCCTGCTGAACAGGTCGTACGCTTCTTTGATGTCCTCGAGTGCGAACCGATGCGTGATGAGCGGCCTCAGGTCCATCCGTCGTTCGGATACCAGGGCCATCAGCCGGCGCATTCGATCCTTGCCGCCTGGACACAGGGTGGTCACGATCCGTTGGTCGGCAAGACCGGCATAGAGCGCCTCGTAAGGCGCCACGAGCTTGCCGGAATACACGCCGAGGCTCGAGAGCACCCCTCCAGGCCTGATCGATCGCAGCGCGGACTCGAACGTCTCCTGGCGCCCGAGGGCCTCGATCGCCACGTCCACGCCGCGGCCGCCGGTCAGTTCCTTCAGCCGCTTCACCACATCCTGCGAACCGGGGTCGAGGGTCATCGAAGCCCCGAATCGGCGGGACATCTCGCGACGTGCGGCAACCGGATCCACGCCGACGATTAGTGACGCACCCCGCAGCCGTGCACCCAGCGTCGCGCACAGACCGATGGGACCTTGGGCGAAGACTGCCACCGCATCGCCGACGCGGATATTGCCGCTCTCGGCGCCCGAGATGCCGGTTGACGCGATGTCGGGCAGCATGAGGACGTCTTCATCGGTGAGCGCGTCGGGAACGATCGCGAGGTTGGCGCGTGCATGCGGAACCAGCAGATACTCGGCCCAGGCGCCGTTGATGGTGTTGCCGAAGCGCCAGCCGCCAAGCGCTCCGCCGCACTGCGAATGGGCGGCGTTCAAGCAGTAGAAACACTGGCCGCACGGCGTGATCGCGCCCACGATCACCCGCTGCCCGATCCTGTACTCGTCTTCCAGACCTTCGCCGAGCTCCTCGATGATCCCGACGGGCTCATGCCCGAGGATCAGGCCCGGCCGGACTGGGTATTCACCCTTGACGATGTGAACATCGGTACCGCAGATGGTCGTGGCCGTGATCCGGATGACGGCTTCGCCAGGCCTGGGCCTGGGCTTCGGGACCTCCTCCAGCCGCAGATCATCGATTCCCCGAAACGCGACCGCTCGCATCGTGTCCATAACGCCTCCGCACCATCGAAAAGTGACCGTGATCAACCCTCAACAACGCAACTGCGCACTTCGGCCGGATCGATCTGCGATGCGCGGTGCGCGGGCACCCAGCCTGCCTGGCCAGGATGGTCAGCGGCGCGCACGGTCAGAACCGGGCACGTCGCTCGCCGGACGATGTGCTCGGTCGTCGAGCCGAACACCAGACGGTCCAGCGCGTTTCGGCCGTGCACGCCGAGCACGATCAAGTCGTTCTGCCGTTCCGCGGCGACGCGAAGAATCTCGGCGTACGGCTTGCCGGTGGTGAGGACATCATCGGTGTCGCAGTCGATCCGGATCGATTCAGGTACCACGGTGCGAAGCTTTGCTCTGGCCTTTTTCTCCAGGTCCGCGTGATAGGCGGAGACATCGAACGACGTCCCGACGATCGGGTCATGGGCGACCGGGAAGGGCTCGATGACATGCATGATCGTCAGCCGGGCAGCCCCCTGCTGCGAAAGTGATGCGGCATACTGCAACGCGACCTCGGAGCCGCCGGAGAAATCTGTCGCATACAAGATCCGCCGGAAGGGAACCCCACTCACCGGGAACACGTCAGGCGCGTGCGGTGGAACGGTCACCACCGGTATCTGTGACGTGCGTAGCACTTTCTCCGCGACCGACCCGAGCATCAGCCGCTCGAATCCGGAGCGGCCGTGGGTGCCAATCACCACGAGATCGGCGGCCGCTCTCTCGGCCTGGAGGACGATTTCCTTGTGCACCGACGGCGCTTCGACCACGTGGTATTCGATCGGTGTGCCGCTCCAGTGTTCGAGGCCGAGAAATCGCGGAATCTCGGACAGCATCTGTTCGCGTTCCACCGGGTGCAGGCGGAAGGCGCCAGGGCCTTCGGGGCCGAACGGGACCGCCGCCACGGCAGTCGCGGCAGGGACGACGTGCAGGACCGAGATCTTCGCGTCGTAGCACCTGGCGATGCCGACCGCCCGGTCGAAGGCGTGACGTGAGCACTCCGACAGGTCCACGGGGCACAGGATATGTTTGATGTGAATCATGATGACCTCCGTCCGCAACCCTCATCCGGGTTCAACGAGCGAACCTTCCAGTCCGCAGTAATCCAGCCGCGCCCGACGGCCAGGAATGCGCCACCGAGACTCACCAGCGCGCCCATCTTCACCGCCGAGAGCGTCGGTCCAGGACCCAGTGAAGCGGTCGCAAAGAACAAGGCCCCCGTGAAGCCGATTGTGGTGACGAAGCCGAGCACCGTCAGCTCACGCCAGCCGACGCGGTGGGGCAGATGCAGCCCAAGCGCGAGCGCCAGACCTACTCCGACGAACAGACCGACTGGCTTGGCCATCAGCGTCGTGATCGGGAGGCTGAGCGTGCCCCAGTCCAACGCCTTCAACGGCACGCCGGCGTTCACGAGACCGAAGAGGAACAGCGCCACTTGCGCCGGGTGCCGGCACCACAATTCGAAGCGGCTCAGCGTATCGTGGGCGGTCGGCGCGGCCTCGACGAAGAACCCCGGGTCCCGGCGTGCATGCGGGAGAAACGGTACGACCGGCACGAGGGCCAGCGCAGGTTCGAACCCCCCGAAGTAGAACGCGCACCACGAGAGTCCACCGCCGACCAGCAGGTAAGGCCAGAAGCTCCGCACCCGTGCACGCCGGAGCGCAACGACCGTCCCTATCGCAGCCAGCATGAGGATCGCGACGGTCTTCACTCGCAGCTCTCCCGCCGGACTGGCAACCGCCAGCGCGAGGACTCCGAGCGCGTTGGCACAGATGGCGAGCAGGATGAAGAACGGGATGACGGGATGTCTGCCGAAGATCACCCGGGCAATGAAATAGCCGAAGGCGAGATCGATCGCAAAAACAACCGGCCACCCCTCACGCGACCCGGGGCTCGTCGAAGAGCGGCACCACGAACGCATAGGCGATCGCCGGAAGAACGGTCAGACCCATCGCGGCGACAAAGGGCAGCGTGGCGCGCCGCCAGGGATGCAGCACGCCGCCCGGTGCGGTGGCCTCGGCGACTTCCTTCATGGCGAGGCCGAAGAACAGCACCATCAGCACGTCGTTGACGAGAAATTGGAGGCTGAACGTCGTCCGGAAGTAGCTTTCCGGCGCCGTGTTCGCCCAGATCAGCGCAATCGCCGCGCCTATCGGCAACAGCAGGAGATACTCGGTGGCGAAGTGCCAAAGCCAGGGCAACCTGGGTCGCGCGGTATGCCTTTGGTGATGCGACTCTGCCGGGCGGCGTCGTGGATGCGGGGCGCCTGCCCGCTCGCTGCCGCCATCGTGGAACCGCGCGACTGAACTCTGCCGGGAAGTGACCATAGCCATGACGTCTCCGCCTTTCACGTTCCGATGCGCGTGGTGAGACGCGGAATCTGTCCTGAATCAACCGTGACGCCGGTGCGCGACACCACTTGAAATGCATCTCGTCGCCGGCAATCTCGACGAGCATGAACGCCTGATCCTGATCGAAGCCCGCCGCGGTAATGTCCGATTTCTGGAGATCACCTTTGCGGAGCTGGCCGCCCGAACCTGCCACGAAGTAGTGGATCCCCCGCTGTGGCTTGAGCCGTTCGTAGACGTGGTCGTGACCGGAGAACACGACGTGCACGCCGTACTTCACGAGCAAGGGCTCGAGCAGCACGCGGAGGTCGACGTTGGATCCATGCCGCCCGGCGTTGCCGTAGAGCGGATGATGGAAGTACACGATTTTCCACGCTTCGCTCGACTGCTGCAGCGTGGTCTCCGCCCACGTGAGCTGCGCCGCATCCAGTACGTTCGTGTCCAGCACGACGAATCGGACGTTTTGTCGAACGTAGGTGTAGTACCGCCGCCCCTGCATGTTGATCGGCGGATAGTCGATGGTGGCGACGTCGTCATGGTTCCCCAGCGCGGCTTGAAAGATGACGCCGGCATCGAGCAGCGCCCTGTACGGCCGCTCGAACTTCTTTTCGAGGTCGGCCGGCTTCTGCGAGCCGTAGAAGTTGTCGCCGAGCATCAGCACCAGGTCGTAGGGAAACTGCTGGTGGATCAGCCGCATCTGCTCGGCGACCTCGTACTGCGGCTCCTTGCCCGTGCCGTTGTCGCCGATGACCGCAAATTTGAGGGAGTCCGGGTTGTTGGGCAGGGGTGACTGCCGCCCGGCGAGAAGCGACGCGCCAACCATCAAGACCGCAACGCAAACAACAGACGTTCGACGCATGGGCGCGCCTCCGCAATTCCTGCAATCTTCACAACGGTGTGAGCAACCCCATTGCCACGATCGGTATCGCGGGTTGTCGGTCCGATCGTCGGCCCCTGTTGGCGTTCCGTGCGGATATTCACGGCCGCATGCGGAATTTTTCCCGCTGCTGTTTTCGAGGCGTCCGTGGTGGGCAGCGACGCTTCCACGCTGCGCGCAGCTCCAACCAGTCACGTCGTTCGCGCGTGGCGATCGACCGGCGCAATGGCGCGGGCGTTGCGTGTTGGTCCAGCGAAGGCTTGATTCCATGGCCGCGCACTCTGCGACCTCTCCCTGTCGATGCGAGCACCGCCGAGTGGTTCGGCTTTGGATCGTCGTCCGGGCCGTTCGGTCCGATTGCATTCGGCAACCCCGCGCTCGGCGGTTTCTCAGTGGCTTCCGGCCGCTGACGATCGATCCGGACGCCGCGACGGAAGGACGTGATCGGTGTGTCCCAACGCTTCTCCCCACTCGCGCTGGTATAGAGTCGGCCTGCTCGTCGCGGTGCTGCCGCTGATCGCGCCGACCAAGTCGGTCGCTCGAGACGTGTGGATTCCCGGCGGCCCCGAGGGGGGCGTGGTGCGGGCGCTGGCCAGCTCCGCCGCGGCGCCTGAAGTTGTGTATGCCGGCACGCCCGCCGGCGTGTTCAAGCGGTCACCCGCGTTCTCGGTGTGGCGGCCGATGAACGTCGGCCTGACCGACCTCGACGTTCGCGTGCTGGCGATTGCCGCTACCGACGCGTCCGTTCTGTTCGCGGCCACGCCGTCCGGCGTGTTCAAGACCGCCGACGGCGCCGTGTCGTGGGCTCGCTCGTCGACCGGGCTTCCCCCCAGTCAGGTCGTTACGCTTGCCGTGGATCCCACGTCCGGCGCCGTGGCCTACGCCGGCACGGCAGCCGGCGGCCTCTTTAAGACCACTGATGGCGGCGCGGCATGGCAGCCTGCAAACACTGGTCTTCCCGCCGGCCGGGTGCACTCGATCGTGATCAATCCGGTCAGCGCGGCAACGCTGTACACATCGGTGGGCGATCGCATATTCAAGTCGGTCGACGGCAGTCTGAGCTGGGCGCAGCTGATCTCCGGATTCGGCGCCGTCGCGATCCTCCTGGCGATCGATCCGCAGGCCCCGGACACGGTGTACGCCGCTGCGATTCGGTCGATTTCGCTCTCACCGTTCGAGCCCGCGCTCACCCTCATCCACCGCACCACCGACGGCGGCGCGATCTGGACCGGCGGCACCCAGGTGCCGGGTCTCGCGTATGCGTTGGTCGCTGATCTGTCAGCCCCTGGGACGCTCTACCTGGGAAGCGAGCCGGGACTCCGCCGGAGCATTGACGGCGGCGTCACGTGGAGCGCGCCGTCCCTGTCGTACCCGGTGCTGGCCCTGGCGGCGACCCGGCTGGCCGGCTCGACCGTGTGGGCCGGCACCACGGACGGCGGCACGTTCACCAGCGATGACACCGGCTTGAACTGGAGCGCTGTCAACCAGGGGCTGGTGGCCACCGTCATCCGCGCTCTGGCGGTGGATCCGAAGCGCGCCCACGTGGTCTATGCGGCGATGTCGACGCGGGGCGTGTTCAGGAGCGCTGACGGGGGTGTCAGCTGGTCGGCGGCCGCTGCCCTGACGAACGTCAGCGCACTGGCCGTGGACGGGTCGCAACCGGCAACCGTCTACGCCGGCACCTTCAATTTCCGACCCTTCAACAAGCCTGGAACCTTTGGCGCCATCCACCGCAGCGACGACGCGGGAGCGACGTGGCACTTGATCTCGTCCGCGCTCGTGTCCGGTGGCATCACCTCCATCGCGGTTGACCCGGCCGATTCAGCGACGATCTACGTAGCCTCCGACTCCGGCGTTTCCAAGACGGTCGACGGGGGCGTCTCATGGCAGACTTCTGTACATCTACGTGCGCGTCGTCGCCGTCGATCCGCTGTCGTCGAATGTCGTCTATGCCGGCGGCGGCCACGATGCCGACGCGCCGCAGTTGTACAAGAGCAGCGACGGCGGCGTGTCCTGGACGCTGCTGCCGGTCTCGATGGGGCAGGGAGGGATCTCGTCGATCGCGATCGATCCGTTCGTGCCGTCGACACTCTACGTCGGCGGCCCGAATGGCGTTGGCAAGAGCCTCAATGGAGGCCTCTCATGGCAGGCGGCCGTTGCCGGCCTGACGACGCTCGCCGTCACGACCATCGCGACAGAACCGCTCCAGGCCGACACGCTCTACGCGGGCACCAATGGCGGCGGCGTGTTCAAGAGCACGAACGGCGGCGCGAGCTGGTCCGCCTATAGCGATGGGCTCGGCGTGGGCACGCGTGAGCGCACTCGCGATTCCGGCGACGGCGGTGCCGCGACTCTACGCCGCGACCGATGGCGGTGGTGTCTTCAGGCGGTACCCGCCGACGCCGTCGTTCGACGATGATGCGAAGGCTGATTTCGCCGTCTTCCGCAGCAGCACCGGTCAATGGTTCATCAGCCGCTCCTCGGATGCCGCGCTCGTGACGACGACGTTCGGCGCCGCCGGCGCGGGAGATTTTCCGGTCCCTGGCGACTATGACTGCGACGGCCGTGGCGACCTGGCGTTCTACCGGACGTCGACGGCCGAGTGGTCCATCCTGCTGTCGGGCAGCGGGCGCCTCGACGTGCGCACGTTCGGCGATCCAGGTCTCGGCGACATCCCGGTTCCTGGCCGCTACTCGACCGTCGGCTGCGGTACCAACCTCGGGCTCTATCGCAGCACGACTGGTCAATGGCTCGTGGCGGGCGGCGCCTACCAGTTCGGTTCGCCAGAGTTCGGCGACGTTCCGGTGCCGGCCGACTACGACGGCGACGGCTTGTTCGACCTTGCCGTCTACCGGCCGACGACCGGCGAGTGGTTCATATTCGGCACGCGGGAGGGACTCCGCCACCTGCAGTTCGGGTCGCCCGACCTCGAGGACGTGCCGGTGCCCAAGGACTACGATGGCGACGGCTGTGCGGACGTCGCGGTCTACCGCAAGTCCACCGGCGACTGGTTCATCTTCGGGTCGAGCGGGGGCTTCCGCGGGCCGCTGCGCTTCGGTGCGCCCGAGCTTGGCGACGTGCCGGTGCCGGCGGACTACGACGGCGACGGCAAGGTTGATCTGGCGGTCTATCGCGCCAGCACCGGCGAGTGGTTCGGGTTTGGATCCGCTTCCGGGTCATTCGGACCGGTGGCCTTTGGCAGCCCTGCGCACGGCGACGTGCCGATGACGCGGTGACGGGCACCGTTTCACCATCTTCCCCGGGTCGCCCTGAACGTGTTTAATCCTCGGATGGGACTTCGCACCCGCGCCAGACGAGTCGGTCGCGCCTTAGCGTCCCGCCATTTCTTCGGCGGGCGCAGCGGACCGATCTTCAGGACGGCTCGAGCGCTCGACGCACTGCTGGCTCGGGCGGGTCGGAGTTCGACGGCCCCCGAGATAGTTGCGGATCAGTGGGACCAGACTGCCAGCGACGCCTTCGTCCGTGAGCTCGAGCGGCGTTCCTGGACTGGCGTGCCGGCCGTTCACGCCAATCACAACTACCTCGTGACCGGCAGCCGCGAGGTGATGTGGATCGACTGGCTGCGCGATCGCTATTTCCCGGGCGGGGAAGTCGGCGACGTGCTTTCGCTCGGCTGCGGCACCGGCCATCTCGATCGGCTCTTCGCTCAACACGGCTTCGTGATGCGCTCCCTCTACGGGCTGGACGTCAGCCCGGCGGCCATTCAGCAGGCGCAACGATTGTCGGCAGCCGCGCCGCCTGCGCCAGTCGTCCGGTACGCGGCCGACGACTTGAACCGATCCACGCTGCCGGCTGGCGCTTACGACTTCATCTACTTCTATCAGTCGCTGCACCACATCGAAGCGCTCGAGCATGTCCTCGACGGCTGCCGCAGGGTCTTGCGCCCGGGCGGCCGGCTGCTGGTCAACGAGTATGTCGGCCCGTCACGTTTCCAATGGACACGCGAACAGGAGCGGTTCGCGAATCAGCAGCTGGCCACCTTACCGGCGCCATTGCGGCGCGACGTCACCTCGGGTGGACTCAAAGCCGCCATTCATCGACCGACGCCCGCCGAAATGATCGCGCGCGACCCGTCGGAGGCGGTGCGTTCCGGGGAGATTGAACAGGCGCTGCGCGATCGCTTCGACGTCAAGGCGGAGTGGAACTGGGGCGGGACCGTGAACCACCTGGTCTTCCAGCACATCGCCGGCAATTTCGATCCGGCGGACCCCATTCACAACGATCACGTCGAGCGGCTGATCGCCGACGAGAACCGCTGGATTTCAGAGGGCACGCTGCCGAGCGACTTCAAGATGTATCTGCTCGAGTGACGCGACGGCAGCTCCTTCCACCCACAACGGCGGCCCCTGTTTGCGTTCCGTGCGGACATTCACGGCCGCATGCGGAATTTTCCCCGCTCCTGATCTGAGGCGGCCATGGGTGGGCACGCGACGCGTCCACGCGCGCGCAGTTTCAACCAGCAGGTCCTGCGGGTGAACGAATCGACGGGTTTAGTCCAACGTGCCAGGTCTAAACCCACCGCCTTTCAGGCGGTCAGCTTTCAGCCGGTCCGGTCTGACCGGCGGCTTCGAGCTGACCGAGCACGTTGGACTAGCGGGACCACAGGTCCCGCCTATGAAGAAACTACCGCTCGCAGGCGGCGCGGTTGCGACTTTCAGTCGCGCGCGGAGTCTACCGCCTTCAGGCGGTAGTTTCTTCAGATGGCGCGGTCGTTGCGTGTAGTCCTGCGAAGGTTCGATTCCATGGCACCACCGCGCACCATGCGGCCGCTCTACGTCGATCGCTTGCCTCCGTGCAACGATGCGTGCCCGGCCGGCGAGAACATCCAGGCGTGGCTCGCGGAAGCGCAGGCCGGCCGCTATCGCGAAGCGTGGTCGATTATTCTGCGCGACAATCCCCTGCCGGCCGTGCACGGCCGCGTCTGCTATCACCCGTGCGAAACCGCCTGCAACCGCAACCAGATCGACGAACCGGTGGCCATCCATTCCGTCGAGCGTTTCATCGGAGATCTCGCGCTCGAGCAGCAGTGGCCGGTCGACCCTCCAGCGCGTCCCTCCGGCAAACGGGTCCTCGTCGTCGGCGCCGGTCCGAGCGGCCTCTCCGCCGCATGGCACCTCGCGCGGCGCGGACATGCGGTCTCGATCTACGAAGGCGGGCCGGTGGCCGGCGGCATGATGCACTTCGGGATTCCGAAATATCGACTGCCGCGGGAAGTGCTCGATGCCGAGATCGCACGCATCATCAGCCTCGGTGTCGATATCCGCTTGAACCGTCCGGTTGTGGACGTGCTGCAGGAGAAGGCCGACGGGCGCTTCGATGCCGTGTTCCTGGCGGTTGGCGCGCATCTCAGCAAGCGGCAGGAGATTCCCGCGGACGACGCGGCGCGGATTTACGATGCGCTGCAGTTCCTCAAGCACGTCGAGCTCAGCAACGAGCGGCCGCGCATCGGCCGTCGCGTTGCCATCTACGGGGCCGGCAACACCGCGATGGATGCGGCGCGAACAGTCAGACGACTCGGCGCAGAGCCGTTGATTGTTTACCGTCGAACACAAAATGAGATGCCGGCGCACCGCTTCGAGCTCGACGAAGCGCTGGAAGAAGGCGTGCAGGTCCACTGGCTTCGGACCATCAGCGCAATCGATGGCGCCAAGATGGTTGTCGAAGTGATGCGCCTCGACGAAAACCGCCGCGCTGTTCCGACGGGTGAGTTCGAGACCCTCGAAGCGGACACCGTGATCATGGCGCTGGGGCAGGATACCGACACCGGCTTTCTTCGGAACGTGCCGGGAGTCGCTTTCCAGCCAGACGGCACCGTTGTCGTCGGCGACGACATGCAGACCGGTCATCCTGGAGTGTTCGCGGGTGGGGACATGGTCCCTCAGGCCCGCACGGTCACCACCGCAATCGGACACGGCAAAGAGCGGCTCGCTGCATCGATGCCTTTCTCGGCGGGCTGCCGACCGCGGCGCGAGCCACCCGTGAGCTCGCGACGTTCGACCGGCTGCGGCTGTGGTACGCCGCGACATCGAGCGGCCGTCGGCAGCCCCAGATCCCAATGCCCCAACGGCTCGAAACCTTCCAGGAGGTCACTGCGGGACTGGATTCGCGAGCGGCCCGCTACGAGGCGCAACGGTGCTACGCCTGCGGCAACTGCTTCGAGTGCGACGGATGCTACTCGGCCTGTCCAGAACGGGCGATACGCAAACTCGGGCCCGGACAACGCTACGAGATCGACCTCGAGACGTGCACCGGGTGCGCGATCTGTTCAGACCAGTGCCCGTGCGGCGCGATCACGATGGTCGCGGAGCCAATCGAGATCCGGCCGACATGGCATGAGGAACGCCCATGACCACCGCCGGCATCAAGACCATCGACGGCAACGAAGCCGCGGTATCGGTGGCCTACCGCGTCAATGAGGTCTGCGCCATCTACCCGATCACTCCCTCATCAGCGATGGGCGAGCTCGCGGATCAATGGGCGTCGGAGGGCGAGAAGAACATCTGGGGGACTGTACCGGTTGTCCTCGAGATGCAGAGCGAGGGAGGTGCCGCCGGTGCGGTCCATGGTGCGCTGCAGACGGGAGCGCTGACGACGACGTTCACGGCGTCGCAAGGACTCCTGCTGATGATTCCCAACATGTTCAAGATCGCGGGTGAGCTCACGCCGGCGGTCTTCCATGTGGCCGCGCGGGCGATCGCGACCCAGGCGCTCTCGATTTTCGGGGACCACTCGGACGTGATGGCGGCGCGCATGACCGGCTGGGCCATGCTCTGCTCGAGCTCGGTGCAGGAGGCGCACGATCTCGCGCTGGTGGCTCAGAGTGCGACGCTGGCGTCGCGCATTCCATTCATCCACTTCTTCGACGGCTTCCGCACGTCACACGAGGTCAGCAAGGTCCGGATGCTCGCCGACGATGACGTGAGGGCGATGATCGACGACGAGCTCGTGTTTGCTCACCGCCGTCACGCGCTCGATCCCGACCGCCCCGTGGTTCGCGGTGTCGCGCAGAACCCCGACGTCTACTTCCAGGGACGCGAGACGGTGAACCCGTTCTACGCAGCCGTCCCGTCACTGGTTCAGAGCGCGATGGATCGTCTGGCGTCGCTGACCGGGCGCTCGTACAGACTGTTCGATTACTTCGGCGCTCCGGATGCCGATCGCGTCGTGGTGCTCATGGGATCGGGAGTGGAAACCGCGCGCGAGACCATCGACTATCTGAATCGGCAGGGCGAGAAGGTCGGCGTCGTGCAGGTGCACCTGTTCCGGCCATTTTCAGGCGCGCATCTGCTGGCCGCGATTCCTCCGACGGTCAAGGCTCTCGCGGTGCTCGACCGCACCAAGGAACCGGGTGGGGCGGGTGAGCCGCTCTACCAGGACGTCGTCACCGCGTTCGCGGAAGCAGTTGCGGCCGGTCGATGCGCGAGCATGCCGCGGATCCTCGGCGGACGATACGGGCTGGGGTCGAAGGAATTCACTCCCGCGATGGTGAAGGCGGTGTTCGACAATCTGGCTGCCGCATCACCAAAGAACCACTTCACCGTCGGCATCGACGACGACGTGTCACACACGAGCCTGGCTGTCGACCGCACGTTCATCACCGAGTCCCCTGATGTGGTCGGGTGCATTTTCTATGGCCTCGGCGCGGACGGCACGGTGGGCGCGAACAAGAACTCCATCAAGATCATCGGTGAGGATACCCCGGGGTTCGCGCAGGGATACTTCGTCTATGACTCGAAGAAGTCCGGATCGCGCACCACGTCGCACCTCCGGTTCGGCCCTCATCCGATCCGCTCGGCGTACCTCGTCCAGCGCGCACACTTCGTGGCGTGTCATCAGTTCCAGTTCCTCGATCGAATCGACATGTTGTCTGAGGCCGTTGAAGGATCGTCTTTCTCCTCAACAGCCCGTTTGGCCCCGGCGAGGTCTGGGATCAGTTGCCGGCCCCGGTGCAGCAGGAGCTGATTCGGAAACACATCCGGTTCTTTGTGATTGACGCGGATGGCGTGGCCGCCGACGCCGGCATGGCCGGGCGGATCAACACGGTGATGCAGACCTGCTTTTTCGCGATCTCGGGCGTCCTGCCCCGCGAGGAGGCGATCGCGAAGATCAAAGCCGCCGTCGTGGCCACCTATGGCCGGAAAGGCGCGGCGCTGGTCGAGCAGAATTTTGCGGCCATCGACCGCACTCTCGACAATCTGCACGAGGTTCAAATCCCGTCGGTGGTCAGCAGCACGCGGGAGTTGCCGGCGGTCGTGCCGACGAACGCCCCCGAGTTCGTGCAGCACGTTACGGCCGTGATGATCGCCGGCCGCGGCGACGATCTGCCGGTGAGCGCGCTGCCAGCTGACGGTACCTATCCGTCCGGTACGTCACAATGGGAGAAACGCAATATCGCCGACGCTGTTCCCGTCTGGAATCCACATCTCTGCATTCAGTGCGGCACGTGCGTGACGGTCTGCCCGCACGCGGCAATCCGGGCACGGTTCTACGAGGACGCCCTGCTGGCCGACGCGCCGGGGCCGTTCCTGTCGGCGCCGCTCGCCGGGCGCGGGTTTCCAGGGAAGCGTTTCACGCTGCAGGTGTCGGTCGAAGACTGCACCGGCTGCGAACTGTGTGTCGAGGCGTGTCCGGTGCGCGGCGGCGACCGCGCGGACGTGCGCGCCATCAGCATGACACGCAAAACCGCGGCGATCGTCGCGTCTGAGCGCGACAATCGTGCCTTCTTCGAGAAACTCCCGCAAGTCACGGCATCGGACGTCGACTGCGCGCTCGTGCGTGGCACGCAGTACCTCACACCGCTGTTCGAGTATTCCGGCGCATGCGCCGGGTGCGGCGAAACCCCGTACTTGCGGCTTCTCACGCAGCTCTTCGGCGACCGGCTGCTCGTCGCCAACGCGACCGGCTGTTCGTCGATCTACGGAGGCAATCTGCCCACGACGCCATGGTCGGTCAACCAGGCTGGACGAGGGCCGGCATGGGCGAATTCCCTGTTCGAGGACAACGCCGAATTCGGCCTGGGCTACCGGGTGTCGATTGACAAGCACCGCGAGCAGGCACAGGAACTGCTGACGGCGCTCGGACCGATGCTCGCCGCCGACCTTGTCGACGGCCTGTTGCATTCGCCGCAGCTCATCCCCGAGGAGATAGAGGCGCAGCGCGCGCGGGTGCGTGCGCTCGAGGCCGCGTTGCAGGCGAGTGAGGATCCCCGAGCACCGCAGCTGCGCACGCTCGCGGGATATTTCATCCGCAAGAGTGTCTGGATCGTCGGCGGAGACGGGTGGGCATACGACATCGGCTACGGTGGCCTGGACCATGTGCTGGCGTCGGGACGAAACGTGAATGTCCTGGTGCTCGACACCGAGGTCTACTCGAATACCGGCGGGCAGGCATCGAAGGCCACGCCGCGCGCCGGCGTCGCCAAGTTTGCCGCCGCCGGCAAGCGGTCACGCAAAAAGGATCTCGGGCTGATGGCCATGGCCTATGGCAACGTCTACGTCGCCCAGATTGCGATGGGGGCGTCGCCGCAGCAGACGCTCGACGCCCTGCGCGAAGCGGAGGCCTATGACGGGCCATCGCTGGTGATTGCCTACGGCCACTGCATCGCGCACGGGATCGAGATGCGACTCGGGCTGCGTCAGCAGAAGCTGGCCACCGACTGCGGCCACTGGCCGCTCTACCGGTTCCAGCCGGCGGGGCAGGGGCGCCTGCACGAGGAATTCATCCTCGATTCGCCGCCGCCGTCGATTCCGTTGAAGGCGTACGCCTACAACGAGGGCCGCTACAAAATGCTGGCGCAGACCAACCCTGAGGAAGCAGAGCGGCTGCTCCAACTGGCGCAGGAAGATGTCAATCATCGGTGGCGGGTCTATGAGGATCTCGCCCGGCGATGGCCGCCGGTGCCGCGACCGGGGCAACGGAGGGCGGCGATCGGCGGCCAGCCAACGCGCTGACTTCGGGCCGTCGGTGAAGCGCGTCGCTGGTCCCGCCGATCGCGGCTGATGTCAGTGTGCTACGGCACGACGGTGATGCGGTTGTCAATCGCCGTGACACCCGGGGCGCGCCAGGCCGCGCGCTCCGCCTCCTCCATCTCGATCCACGAGCGCACGCTGCCGCTCAGCGTCACCGCGCCGCCGTAGGCCTCGACGTGGATCCGCCGCGCGTCGATATCCGCGTGGTGATGGAGGGCCTCGACGATTCGTTTCTCCACGTCCTTGGCCGAGACGCCCGGCTTGACCTGGATACGGTTCAGCACGCCCCGGACACCGCGGAGATACTTGACGGCGCGTTCAGCGGCAACTTTCTGGTACATCCAGGCGACGGTGCCGGTCAGGCTGATGTACCCCTGGCGGACCGTGACGGCAATCCCCAGCGGGACGTCGATGCGGTTCTTCAGAGCCGTCAGCGCGTCCTGTGCGATATCCGGGTCGATCCGCTCCTGGGCGAGCTTGACGTCCAGCTCGTTCGCGACTGCCCTGACGCCGTAGACGCGGCGAGCCGCACGCTCCGCGGCCAGCTTGGCGACGTAGGTGTCCACATAGCCGGTCAGCGTCGCGACGCCATCCCGCGCCGACACACCGACCATACTCGCGTCGAACTCAGGGTCCCACGCCAGCTGCCGCATGACCGAGTCACGCAGTCGCTGGTCGTTCGCATTCAAAGTGGTGCTCATGGTGTGGCTCCTCTCAGTCAATCTCGTCGACGAAGTGTGCCCGAGCCTCGATTTCGGCCAGTCTCAGCGTCGCGAAGGCGACGGCGGCGCGAAGCAGCGGCTCACGATCCGCCGGTCTCAATGCGTCGACCGAGCGCAAGGTGTAGCCGCGCTCCGCCAGAAACGTCTCGATCATGGCTCGCTCGAGCACGGCGTGAGGCTCGCGCAGCCTTGGTGCCGCGGTCGCTGCAGCCCCTGCATCATTGGCCGTCGCGCCGGGTACGTGGGGTTCAGTGTTGGTGTCCATCACTGTGCCTCCATCGATCTCAGCGCAACAACCATTCCATTGCGGCACCAGCGCAAGCGCGTGAATTCCGACGAAAGGACGCGGCCGGCAGGCCTGGCCCCGGGAATATTTCACGGCAGCTGCGGACTTCTCAGCGAGGTCCTTCCAATCGAACCAGGAGAATGCCCGTTCCGTGCGAGGTGCGAAAGTTGCAATCGCATTGAAGCGAGTCGTGAAGGAAGGAGCGTCATGGCCCCGCCAGCGATCCATCGCGACGATCGGACAATGCTCATCGAGAACGCGAGCTTGCGGTGGGCGTATCTCGTCATGTCATTCGGCCTGCTTGGAGTCGTGGCGTATCGCAGCTATGTCTGGCGTGAGAGTGCCTGGGATCTTCTGGCTCTCGTCGTGCTCGGGGGTGCGGTGTCCGCCGCCTATCAGGCCTACTACCGGGTCCTGACGAGCCGACGGGCAGCCTGGATGGTCACGGCGGCTGTGGTTGCCGCCCTCGTGGCGGCGGCGATGGCCGCGATCGGATAGGGGGGTTCACCGATGAAACCCTGGCTGCAGTACGTGATTGCGTTGATCGTGTTCTGCCACGGATTCATTTACATCCGGATCGGTTCGGTCCTGCCCGCGCCGGTGCGAGAGTGGAAGGGAACCTCGTGGCTGCTTGGCGATGCCGTCGGCCACGATCGTCTCGCGGATCTGATCGTCGGGTTGCACGTCATCGCGGGGCTCGTGATCGTCGCGTGCGCAGCCGCGATGGCGGTGGCGCCGCTGGTGCCGGGATGGTGGCGTCCGCTGGCCGTGGTCGGCGCCGGTATCGGTATCGCGGCGTTCGCGGTGTTCTGGGATGGTCAGACGAGATTGTTGTTCGAGGAGGGGGGGATTGGCCTGGTGGTCAGCGCCATCCTCCTGGCCACGGCGGCCGCGTTTCCACAGGCGTTCGGCTAGCGCGGCTGATGTTGACGTTGGATGCAGCGCTTCGAACGGCAGAAGCAGGACTCAAACTAACACGCGCGGAGGATGGCATGTCTCGCGTTCTGGTGCTCTACGGCACAACCGAAGGTCATACCGCAAAGATTGCGGGCGCGATCGCCGACACGCTCCGCGCGAACGGGATCGAAGTCGATGTGGTCGAGGCCGGCATGGACGATCCGCGCGCCGATGACTACGCCGGGGTCGTCGTCGCCGCGTCGGTGCACGCCAGCCGGTATCAACGATCGGTGCAGCAGTGGGTGCAGAACAACCGCGAGGCGCTCGCAGGAAAGCCGTCGGCATTCATCTCTGTCTCTCTGGGGGTCCTGCAATGGCAACCCGAGGTCCAGCGTGAAGTGAACGCAATCGTCGACCGCTTCCTGATGACGACAGGATGGCGTCCGATGTGGACCAAGTCGGTCGCCGGCGCGCTCCCCTATACGAAGTATGGGTGGCTGACGCGGTGGATCATGCAGCGGATCGCCGCAAAAGCGGGCGGCGACACCGATACGACGCGTGACTACGAGTACACCGACTGGCAGGACGTGCGTGCCTTCGCCGAACGCTTCGGCCGCGTCGTCGTTGCACCAGTCCTCGTTGATCGGCATGACAGTCCGCCGCACACCCAGGCCGCGTAGTGCGTGCGAGATCCTCGAGATCGGCACTTCTTCAGCCTGTCTCGCCGTTCAGAGGGCAAAGGCGATGAACTCCTCCTCGTGTGCCAGGCCGGTCACGTCGGCTGGAAAGGCGGCGTCGGATTCGCACCGCCGTGCGGCTCGTCGGTGCCGGCTTCGGCGTGGCCGTTGCGGCTTACGCGGCATTGGCGGCCTCCACCTGGTACCGGTATGGCAGCCCCCAGCCGGCCGGCGCCGAGGATGTGGACCCGCTCCTGGACCGCTTCATGTCCACCTACGATGTTGTCGAACGCCATCACGTGCGGGTGCTGGCCCCGGCTGAGATCACGCTGGCCGCCGCCCGCGAGCAGGACCTGCTCGCGTCGCCGGTGACCCGCGCGATATTCAAGACCCGCGAGCTGGCGTTCGGCAGCACCCCGGACGAAAGAGCCCGGCGACGAGCGCTGCTGCCGCAGGTTCTTTCGCTCGGATGGGGCGTGCTTGCTGAAGTCCCTGCTAGAGAAATCGTCGTGGGCGCCGCGACCAAGCCCTGGGTGCCCAATCCCGCCTTCCGCGCGCTTGGCCCGGAGCACTTCGCGGCGTTCGACGAGCCGGATTACGTGAAGATTGTCTGGTCGCTGCGCGCCGATCCACTTGGCACCCATGAGTCCATCTTCCGCACGGAAACCCGCGCGGTGGCCACCGACGATCTCGCCCGGCTGAAGTTCCGGCGCTACTGGGCCCTCGTTTCGCCAGGCGTCGCACTCATCCGCCGAATGTCGCTTGGCCCGGTGAAAACGGACGCGGAAAGGCGCGCTCGAACGGTGCCGAAAACCAGCCGCCGGCGGGACCACTGACGATCTCCCATCACTGCTGCCGCGGTTTACCCCGCGAGGATATCGCTCACCGGGCGAGCGCAATCGAGACGACGGCGGACACCACGACGAGCGTGAGCGTCACGTACAGCGTTGTGTCCGCGATGTGGATAATCCGTGTCCATCTTGGTCTCCGGGATCTCGACGGCCTCTTCCACTGCCTGGATCGCGCGTTCGAAAAGCGGGATGGCTACTGCGCGGCCAGCGCCTGATCCAGCCGCGTATCGTGCCGATAGATGTCCTCTGCGAAGTGCATCGTGCCCGTCTCGGGCATGAATGCGGCGGTGCTGTAGAACAGAATCACTTGAATCGGACGCGACAGGAACACGCGTTGCGAGATTGGTCCCGCCATAGCCTGGAGGATGCGCTCGCGGTTCCAGTCCGGTTCGCTCTGCAACACCCACGTCGCCAGAGAGACCGGATCCTCGACCCGAACGCAGCCGTGGCTGAAGTCGCGCCGGCTCCGGCCGAACAGCTCCTGCGCGGGTGTACCATGCATGTAGACATCGGCGTCGTTCGGAAAGACGAACTTGACGAGGCCCAGGGCATTTCGCGGTCCGGGCCGCTGACGCAGCCGGAGCGTCCCGTCACGCAGCAGCGCGCGGTTCCCGGGTGTGTCCCGCGCGGGACTGGCGTCATCGCCGCCACCGCGCACCATCTCCATCTCGTGCCGCTGCAGATAATCGGGATCGCTCGCCAGGAGCGGCAGGATCTCGTTGCGCACGATTGACCGGGGCACATTCCAGTACGGCCTGAAGACGACGGAGCGCATCTCCTGGACGAATACCGGCGTTTGGGTACGAAGCGCGCGACCGACGATGGCGCGCATGCCGAACGCAGGGCCGCCGCTCGGCGGGATCGAATCCCACGCCCAGAGGTGAAACATCGGGATGTTGAGCGCGATCAAGCGGCGGTCGCCCACATCGGGCAGCCATCGCAGTCGCTCGAGGGCCAGTTCGATCTGCCGAATCCGCGTTGTCAGCCGCACGCGGAGCGCCGCCTCCGTCCGGACGCCAACGACGCCGTCGGGCTCCAGCCCGTGCCGTACCTGGAACCGTTTGACGGCGTCAACCATCGGGCCCTCGAATGCGTCCGTCGCCGCGGGCACCGGTGTGCCGGCGTCCAGATCGCCGTAGATCACCAACTGCCGATGAAGCGCCGCAAGGCCCGTGTGGATCTCTCCCGGATGCAGCACGCCAATCGGCGGCATCGTGTCCGAGACGTCCGGCCCGGTGAGGGCGCGGTACCGGGCGAGCATTGTGCGCAGACCCCGATACTGTGCCAGGGGCGGCGCCAATCCGGCCGCGGTCTCCCGGATCCGATCGCCGGCGACCGCCGCGTGCAGCAGCGCGACGAAGTCGTGGCCATCCTCCGGCACCGTCAGTCGATACCCTACCGCCCGAGGATCGACGCGTCCCAGATGCAGGTGGCGGAAGTATTGGAGCAGCGTCCGGCTCAACGCCAGGTCGAACGCCGCCACATCACGAGCGGAGGGTGGTGGTGCGCTCCGGAGCAACCAGCCCTGACGGGCGAGCTCACCGCAATGGTAGGCCCCCGGATCGAGGCCGTCAGCAGCCGCCTCGTTGAGGACGGCAATCGCCTCGTCTGCCCGGCGCATGGGCCGCCTCGTCGAATCCACCCAGAGCGGTGCATGTGCAGAGTAGGCATAGAGTCTGACCAGCTCCGCGTGCTCGCGGCGGGCAGTGTCGTTCGGTGCGGACTCGGCGATGCGGACGAGGGAAGAACGGATCTCCGCGGCAACGTCAGCCGCTGACGCGGCCGGCGGGCGCTGTTCGAATCCGCGGGTCACGAGGAGTGGTGTCCGCGTGAAGCCCGGGAGAACGTCGCCGGTGAGAACGATCGCGACGAGCCACGAGCACCGCCAGACCACCCACGCCGTCGCGGATCTCACGGCTCGCGTTTCCGACGCGTCAGTAGCCTCCGGCTCGGTCCGCGCGACGACGTCGATCAAGGCGGCCGCGCGTCAGCGCGGCTACCAGACAATGTGACCTCGAGCTCCTCGATGTCTGAGGCGCACTTCGCGCTGGCGCCCGCCGGCTCGCGTGCGTGCTCGATCAGTTCGATCCGGAGGTGGACTGGCGCCGACAGGGACGCCGAGATCAGGCACGCCTGTTCGCTCTTTTCGAGCACGCGCCTGGCGAGCGCGGGATCCGCGGTTTCACCGAGCGCCATCCGAACGAGCAGGTCGATGCTCGTAAACTGCACGACGCCATCGCGCCGATCGACCGTGCCGGTCGCCTCGACCGTCAGCGTGGTGAACTCGAGCCTCGCTTTGTGCGCGACGGCCCGCAGCGTGAACAGCAAGCAGGTCTGGACCGATGCCAGTAACAGGTGCTCGGGGCTCCACGCGTCTCCTGGACCATCGAATTCGGGTGGCGGCGCGGCGCGCAACTCCGGCGCGCCGGCAATCGACACCCGGCCATAGCCCGAGGGTCCGCCCGAGAGATGGACGCCGTAGTGATGAGGCAACGGTTTCATACGAGGCTCCTGGTGGTCGGAGGCCGCGACGCGCGTCCCCGTGAATGGGACGTCTTCGCGTCGAGTTCAGGCGGCACGATTCCCTGGCACGGTTTCCACGTGGTCATGAGGGTGGATCGTGAGCACCGGACATCGGGCGGTGCGAACGACTCTGTCGGCGACGCTGCCCATGAACAGCCGGGCGACTCCGCCGCGACCCGCTGTAGACATGACGACGAGGTCGATCTCCCGATGCTCGTCGAGGTAGGCGAGGATCTCGCTGGCCGGCCTGCCCGTGCAGAGGACCAGGGTTGCCGAATACCGCGCCTTTTGTTCGGGCGTCAGCTGGGCCTCGAGCTCGGCGCGGGCCTGACGCTCGAGGTACTGCGAGGTAGTCGCCCGGCGGCGCATACATGTCCATGTACCCGCCCCGCGCGAACAGATCCTCCAGCACGTGGACGACGTGCAGCGACGCGCCGAACGCGTCGGCCAGCTCGATCGCGTACGCGAGAGCCCGCTTCGAAGCTGCGCTGAAGTCCGTTGGTACCAGGATCGAGTTCACTGCCTTCATGGCAACTGCTCCTTCCGGCGGTTTCCGCACGCGAGAACCTGACCGTTGGAGAGGAACGCACAAAGCGGGCCAGGTGACCGAAGGGAAACAGCGTGGCCGCCTGCGGCGGGCTGACTCGCGTCCGCGAAAAGTCATGGTGAAAATTCCGTGGCGCGCACAGAAAAAACCCCTCGCGCGATTGAGGTGTCAGACGAAGAAGCGGGCCGCGTCGCGCCATCGCGCGCACCTCCAGGTCGAAGCGAATCAGGTGTGGCCAGCGACAGTCGTCCCGTCGAGCGCGGTCTTCTCACCCAGAAGCGCAGAGGGTCTGGGCCGGCGCCGCAAGCCGAACGCCTCGATCGCGTTTCGCCGGATGTGCGCCATCGCTTCCTGGACGATCGTCCGTGATGAGGAGCAGCCGCAGATCTTCCGACACCGATCGTGCCCGCCGCCGCCATCGCGTGAAGCATGCGTTCGAAAGGCTGCCAGTACTCGCGGCCGATCAGGACGATCGGGAAAGTTTCGAATCTTTCCGGTCTGCACGAGCGTCAGCGCCTCGGAGAGCTCATCGAGGGTCCCGAGCCCGCCCGGGAGCGCGACGAAGGCATAGGAGTACTTGAACAGAAGGACCTTCCGGACGAAGAAATACCGGCACGTGACCGAGCGATCGAGAAACGGGTTTGGCTGCTGTTCGAGTGGCAGCTCGATATTACAGCCGACGGATCGCCCGCCTGCCTCCCTCGCGCCGCGGTTGGCCGCCTCCATCAGGCCCGGTCCTCCCCCCGTCATCACGGTGAACCCGAGCCGCGCGATCGCGCCGCCCACTTCGCAGGCGCGCTGATAGGCGGGCTCACTGGCCGAGAACCGCGCGGACCCGAACACCGTGACGCAGGGGCCCACGAAATGAAGCGCCCTGAAGCCTGCAATGAAGTCCCGCACCGCTCGCAGCACCAGCCACAGTTCGCGCCTGCGCGAATGCGGCCCTTCGAGCAGGACCAGATCGTCGATATGGTGGGTCTCGGGGGTGTTCATGGCTGCGCGCCGCTACCGAGCTCTACTGCAAGGCACCCGCCAGCCACGACTGCACCCGCGCCTCTCGCGCCGGCGCTCACAGAACGAGCGCAATCGAGAGAACGGCGGCCACGATCACGAGCGCGAGCGTGCCGCCGGCGATGAGCCGGAACCGGGGCGATCCAAGGACCAGCGCGATTCCGGTTTTCAAGGCGGTGTTCGCCAGAATCCCTATCGCGATCGCGAACGCCGCCGTGTCGATGGCGGCGTTGCGAGCGACTTCTCGCGCCATCGACAGCGTCAGGGCATCTACATCGGTCAATCCCAAGTACCGCCGCCGTCGTGAGAACGCCAGCGTCACCGAACACCTCGCGAGCGGTATTGACGAGGAAGATGACGAGCTGAAACAGCGGTTGCCATCTGCAGCGCCGCCAGGAGCTGAAGAGGATTTCGCGACGCGGTCGGCCGCTCGGTGTCCACACTGGACTCGGGCGTCAACGCTCCCAGGCTCCCAGGCCGGCAGCGGCGGCAGCGATGAGTGCGGGGGCGATGAAATACGGGGCAACTGCGGGAACCAGTGAAGCATTCAGGACTACGAGTGCAACCAGGACTCGCGGGTAGAGCACCGCGCTGCCACCGATGGCGCCGACAGCAAGGGCGCGCGCCGACGCCGGTTCGGCGCGGCTCAGGCGGGCGAACGTGAACGTGACGTTCGTCGACGAAATCAGCCCTCCAATCGCGCCGCCAATGACGTATCCGTGGCCGCGTCCGACGAGCGGCCGAGCAGCTGCCCGAGGAAGCTCAGGCCCGAGAAAAAAAGGACGAGGAGCCAGAGCTCGCGAGGTCGGACACCGCCAAACGGACCGTAAGAGCCGGTGGGCAGCAGTGGCAGGACGACGAGGGCCATCACGGCGAAGCGAACCGCCGCTCGCAGTTCCTGATCGTCAATCCGGCGCACGAGCGCGTGCAGCCTGGATTTCTCGAGCAGGAGCAGAATCTCGATCGTGATGATGGCGCTCGCCAGCCGCAGACTGCCCGTGCCCGCAAGGACACCGGCTGCGAGCACGACCAGGGCGGCGACTTCGGTCGTGCCATCGACATCCTGACGGCTGGCCGCGGCATAGGCGGCGACGGTGATCGCGACGGCCCCGGCGAGCAGCACGGTCGCCGCCGGCACGAGACCCGCCGCAATCAGCCAGCCGCTCAGCCCCGCGACGATCCCGAGCAGCGTAAACGTGCGGATGCCCGCGAATCGCGCTGACGGGCCCTCGGCATGGCCGGACCACTGCCGTTCCAGGCCCACCGCCGCTCCGCCCAGCGCGGCGACAACGACACCCACCGTTTCCGGAGGAATCATGGGAGCCGCGCGCCGATCCTCAACGCTCCCGGACGGAACAGCACGTATTTGAGGCGGCCCCGCAGCCATGCCTCACCGGTGCGATCGTCGTGCCGGCTGTCGATCGCTTCCTCGAGGACATGGGCGTAGTGACCGCCAAGCCGGCTGACTTCCTGACGCAGCCGATGCTCCGCGCGGGCCATCAGGTCTTGATAGCAGCGATCCCACAGGTCGCCGCGCCGTGCGAGGCTCCCGGTCACACGCATGCTGTTCGCCTCGACGACGTGCTCGCCGAGTGGTTCGGCATCCAGAGGCGGGAGCTCGCGATGCCAGTAGACAACCTTGTGACCGCCGGCGGAATCGGGCGTCGGAGATTCGCCGGCCGGTCCGGGAGCGACTGTTGCGGGCGTGCGTTCGTTCAGCATGGTGTGTGTCCTGACGCTGACCTGAAGGTGCACGAAGCATTCCGCAGGCAGTGTTTCTGTGACGTGAGGGTCGGCACCCGGCTCTGCCGCGACGTCGCGTCGAAATTTTCCACACGTGCGTGAAGTATTCCGCGTGCGTGGCGCACACGACGCGGCCGGTACCCGGCCGGGTGCCGGCGCCGCCAGCAAAACGTGCGGGAACTCCAGCGCATCCGATGGCCGCCGCCGCAGAGCCCTTCGGCAGGGATCGTGCTCCTCCAACCACCGGCTGGATGAGACTGGCGACTCGTGCCAGGCGGGACGACCGCGAGGAGATGCCATGAAGGTGCGCGACATCATGACCTGCCCGCCGCAGACGTGCCACAGCAGCACGAGCCTCTCGGCCGCGAGCCGGCACATGCGCGACAACAATTGCGGGACGCTGGTGGCCATGGATCCGCGGGGCAGGCTGGCGGGGATTCTCACCGATCGCGACCTGGCCGTGGCGATCTGCGACATGGTCGGTGATCCGTCGCGCATTCCGGTGGACACGGTCATGACGCGCCGCGTCCACACCTGCCGGCCGGACGACGATCTTCATGCCGCGATCGCCGAAATGGCGAGATGGAGAGTGCGGCGCCTGCCTGTCGTCGACAGCGACGGCGATGTGAAGGGCATGATATCGGTCGACGATATCGTCCTCTGGGGCATTCACCATCGTGGCCTCGGGCTTCACACCGCGACGCGGGCCCTGCGTGCGATCGTCGCCTCGAGCGAGGTGGTCACCGAGCCGCCGTCGCTGTAGCGGCACGGAGGAAGTCATGCGGACGATGGCCAGGTTCGTGTGTGTCACGCTGCTGACGATCGCGTCGTCGGTTCAGGCGCAGTCAGGACTTCCCCCAGGCTCCTGGCGGATTGCGGACGCTCCGCCGGAGCTGCGACCTGCGGCGACAGAGGGCGATCTGATCGTCATCTCTCTCCAGGACGCCCTGCTGCGGGAACTGTCCAGGACGCTCGAGGCCGGTGGACCGGCGTCCGCCATCAACTCGTGCCACGTCGACGTGGTCGGAGTCATTCAGCGCCTCGGGCGCTCCGGGGACATCAAGGCCGGACGAACGAGCGATCGATTGCGCAATCCGGCGAATGCGCCGAAGCCCTGGGCGGCGTCGCTAATCGCGGCGAATGCCGGCCGTCCGGTGAAGGACGTCGATGGCTACGTCGTCGATCTCGGCGACAAGGTTGGACTGCTTCGACCCATCGCGCATCGGCCGCTTTGCGCGTCGTGCCATGGCCGGCCGGACACGCTCGCGCCGGAAGTCCAACATGCCCTGAAGGAGAGGTATCCTGCCGATCGTGCCGTGGGGTTCGCCGAAGGAGAAGTTCGCGGGTGGTTCTGGGTCGAACTGCCGAAGCGGCAGAGGTGATGCCGGCCACGACGCGCGCGTGGCCCCACTTCTGACGACGATCGGGACCGCCTGATGCGCGACCAAAGACAGAGCCCGCGTTCGCCGGTCAGGCGATCGAAACCGCACCGGCGGTCGAGTTCATGCACGTGTCCCTGGCGTTCGATGCCCACGTGGTCCTGAGCGACCTGAGTTTCAGCGTCGCGCCGGGCAGCATGAAGATTCTGCTTGGAGCGAGCGGCTCCGGGAAGACCGTGATGCTCAAGCTGATTCTCGGATTGCTCCGCCCCGACAGCGGCATGATCTTCGTCAACGGACAACGCATCGACGACATGCGCGAGCGCGATCTGCTGCGCGTCCGCGCCGATATCGGCATGCTGTTTCAGGAGAATGCGCTGTTCGATTCTCTGACCGTCGCCGAGAACGTCGGCTACCGGCTCTACGAAGCGAGCACGTTCGCCGCTCGGCGCGGCACGGCAGCGCGTCGAGGAAGTCCTGGCCTTCGTCGGCCTCGCCGAGTTCATCGACCGGATGCCGTCGACCCTGTCTGGCGGACAGCGCAAGCGCGTGGCGATCGCCCGCGCGATGGCGTCCAGGCCAGGTCTATTGCTGTTCGACGATCCCACGACAGGCCTTGACCCCATCATTGCGGCGACGGTAGACGACGAGATCGTGAAGCTGCGGGATCTCGAGCAGACCACGTCGATCCTCGTCACGCATCAGATCCGCGATGCGTTCTACATCGCCACGCATGAGGCGCTGCGGATGCCAGAGGGGATCCGGATTGTGGCCGCCGACGCGACCAGGGCCGACAACGCCGAGTTCATGGTCCTGCACGAGGGACGCCTGCACTTCGAGGGCACCGCCGGTGCGTTGCTGGCGTCCTCCGACAGCTACCTGCGGGAGTTCCTGTTCAACACGCTTCCCCCCTGGTAGGTGTCTCGAGCGGTCCAGGGTGAGCGTGGCCTCGGATCGCGCCGTTCGATGGTGACGTTGCGCCCGGGCGACGAGCGATGGGCTCGTGTGTGAGGCGCGTCCTACTCCAGGGCGAGGACATCCGCCACCGCGACTAGTTCACGGCGGCGCGATCACAGGCCGCCGCGGGCCGCGGCCCGCACGCCGCCGCTGGCGAGGACCCCGCGCTCCGACTTCATGACGGCTTTCCTGCCTTCGTCGAGGATCAGCATCGCGACCGCGAACGGCAGGACGAACACCCAGGCGCTCCAGCCGATCGGCGCGGTCCCGAACAGGAGATGACCAGCCGGGGTGTAGTCGATCAACAGAATGAGGGCAATCTCGGCGGCAATCCCGACGGTGATCAGCCGGTTGCTGAAGAGCGGCCGCGAGAAGATGGACGACCGCGGGCTTCGGCACAGGTGCACGTTGACGACCTGCATCAGCACGATGGCGGTCAGGCAGGCGGTCGTGGCCTGCCGATAGATCGCGCTGTCGGCGGGGAGCGCCTGCCCCCATTCCCATCCCGCCCCGAACAGGACGAAGAAGAACGCGGCCATCGCCGCAAGGGCCTGGCACGAGCCGAGCAGCACGTAGGCGTGCACGAGAAGACCTGGCGTCAACAGCCGATCCTCGCGGCGCCGTGGTGGACGCTGCATCACCCCGCGGTCCGGCGGTTCCGCGCCAAGGCCGAGCGCGGGGACCATGTCGGTGCCCAGATCCACAGCCAGAATCTGCACGATCGTGAGGGCGAGCGGCACGCCCGCGAACGCGAACGCCAGGTAGGGGACGAGCTCGGGGATGTTCGACGTCAGGATGTAGGTCAGGAACTTCCGGATGTTCTCGAAGACGGCGCGGCCTTCTTCGATCCCGTTGACGATGCTCGCAAAGTTGTCGTCCAGGAGGATGACATCGGAGGCTTCCCGGGCCACATCGGTTCCGGAGATGCCCATGGCGATGCCGACATCGGCTGCCCGCAACGCCGGTGCATCGTTCACGCCGTCGCCGGTGACTGCGACGATCTCCCGCTTGCGCTGAAGCGCCGTCACGATGCGGAGCTTCTGATCGGCGGTGACGCGCGCGCAGACGATTTCCGGCGCGTCGAGCGCGAGCTGGATCTCGATGTCCGACATGCGAGCGAGATCGTCTCCGGTCAGGAGGCGCGGCGCGTCGGTCGTGACCAGGCCGACTTCCCGCGCGATCGCGAGCCCGGTATGGGGATGATCGCCGGTCACCATGACGACCCTGACGCCCGCGTCGCGGCACCGGCGAACGGCCGCAGGCACTTCGGGACGTGGTGGATCCTCGAAGCCGACGAGCGCCGTCAGGACGAGATCCCCGTCCGCCTCCGCCAGGACATACCCGGCGGGAAGCACACGATAGGCGAAGGCAAGCACACGAAGCCCGCGATCCGCCATCCCGGTGGCTACCCGGCCGAATGCCTGACAGGCCTCGGACGTCAGCGGCTCTTGTCGTCCCTCACGCTCGATCCAGCGTGCTCTCGGCAGCAGCTCTTCGGGCGCGCCCTTGACGAACAGGACGACCTCGTCCGGACCGCGGTGGACGGTGACCAGGCGCTTGCGCTCGGGGTCGAACGGGATTTCGTCTATGCGATCGAGAACGCCGCGGCCGCCGGCCGCGTCGGCGACCGGACCAGGGCAAGCTCCATCGGGTCGCCAATCCATTCCGTGCCGGTGCCGTTGCTGGCCACCTTCAAGTCATGACAGTGACCCGCGCACTCGAGAAACCGGCGATGCGCGGCCGCGAACCCGGCGCTCGTGGCCTCGGCGACGGTGACGAACCGGTCAGGCACGTAGATCGCCCGTACCTCCATCCGGTTCAGCGTCAGCGTGCCGGTCTTGTCGGTACAGATCACCGTCGCCGAGCCGAGTGTCTCGACGCTCGGCAGGTGGCGCACCAGCGTCTGCCGCCGCGCCATGCGCCGCGCGGCCATGGCCATCGCCAGCGTCACCGTCGGGAGCAAGCCTTCCGGCACATTCGCGACGATGATGCCGATTGAGAACACGAGACCGATGTGCGTCGGCAGACCAATGAAGGCACCGATGACGAACACGAGGACGCCGATGGTGACCGCGAGGAGGGCGATGACGCGACTGAGCGCGGCGATCTCCTTCTGCAGTGGCGACGGCCTGTCTTCCGTGGCCTGGGTGAGACGGGCGATGCCGCCAAACACGGTATGCATCCCGGTCGCGAACACCACCGCCTTGGCTTCACCCGTCGTCAGCGACGTGCCGGCGAGCAGGACGTTCCGGCTGCGCAGCAGGTCAGGCTCGTCGCAGACGCCGGCGTCCCGCGAGACCGGCCGGGCCTCTCCCGTCACCGTCGCGTTGTTCACACGAACGCCGAATGCCTCGACCAGACGACAGTCGGCGGGCACGTTGTCCCCGGCGCTCAACAGGATCACATCGCCGGGAACGACGTCGTCGGACGGAATGACATCAACCGCACCGTCGCGCAGCACCCGCACCTGGTGGGGCAGCAGGCGCTGGAGCGCGGCCATCGTCTCCTCGGCACGGTACTCCTGCCAGAATGAGAAGACGCCGTTGATGACGATCACGCCGACGATGGCCGCCGCCAGTGTCGCCATGCCCTGCCCCGGCATCTGCAGGTCAGCGACCAACGCCAGAACAGCGGCCACCCACAAGAGCGCGGCGAAGAAGTGTGTGAACTGGGCCGCGAAGCGACGGGGCAGGGAGACGCTGCCCAGGCGCTCGATGCGGTTGGCGCCGAACTCGACGTGTCGTGCGCTCGCGTCAGCCCGCGACAGGCCTCCGGACCTGCTGCGCAGCGTCGAGAGCACGGTGTCCAATGGCAGCTGGTGGATCAGCATGCGGCCTTCAAATACTTCGTGCACCACTCGAGCGCCAGCTGCGAGACCAATTCGAGGGCGCCGGGCCCCTCGATGGTGGGCCCGGCCCGCCACAGTGGGCGGGACAGGCTGGTGAGGAAGCAGAAACGCCGTGGCGCCAGAGGAGCGTCGCAGGAGTACGCGGAGCAATTGCCGTACCTCTGAGGTGGTCGCCGCCCCGTCAATCTGGCGGGAACGCGGGCCGCCGGCGATCAAGAGAGCCAAATTTTCCGCAGTCCTCCGCAGATTTCAACGCCCGATGGCCTCGAGTTCGTCTTCAGCTTAAATGCGATACTCCGCCACGCCCGAAGCCGCAGGCCGCGAACCGGCTGCGAGCCGCGGCACATGGCTTGCTCTCCTGGTCAGGCAACACTGCACGAACCGGGAGGATGGCGCGATGACTTCGACACGGAGCCGGATTGAAAGCCTGGTGATGCGAATCCAGACCGAGTTTCTCGACAGTCCGATGCTGTCACTGACGCTGCCGGCCGCACAGCAGCGGTTCGGCATCGACGACGTCATTGCCGCTGGTGTCCTCGGCGCCCTGGTGGATGCGGGAGTGCTGACCGAGCGTGACGGCGTCTATCGCAGGTACGTGCCGCGACCCGCGGTTCGACAGGCCGCCTGAATCAGGGAAGGGCCGGCGGCGCTGACCGAGTTCTGAAACAGCATCAGCCGCCGCTTTTCGTCCAGCCGGAGCAGTTTCTGGTTATGGAGCGGGCTCATCGAAGTCACCGCCTTGAAGCGCTGATGGAATGACGACGCGCTCATGCGGACCGAGGCGCCCATCTCCTCGACCGTGACGGGTAGACCCGTGCGGTGAGCTCTCCCATCCGCGAATCTGCGCATATCCGTTCAGCGAATCATTTCGCCAGCGCAGCTTCGACGGCCGCGGTGATCCCGTCCGGGTCGTATTCGCGGGCAATGTAGGTAATGACGCCGTCCTTGCCGATGACGACGTCGACGGGGAAGGGATTCGAGCCTTTGTAGTTCTGGGTCAGCGCCGAGTACGTTTTGGTCGACGGATCTTCGAGGCCGACCGGATACGTCACGCGCAGGTTGGACACGAAGCGCTGGACCCCGTCCATCGCGTCGCCATTGGCATTGATCGCAATCACTTCGACCTTGTCGCCGTACTTGTTCACCAACCGGCTTTCGATGTCTGGTAACTCCAGACTGCAGACCGGTCAAAACGTCGCAAAGTAGGCGAGCACCGCAACTTTACCGACGACCTGCGAAGAGACCCACTCGCTGCCGTCGAGGAGCGTCACCCTGGTTTCCGGCAGCGGTTTCCCGACGCCGAGGCCGGGCTGATTGCCGACGAGAAATGCGGTCCGCAGCGGCTGCAGCGGATCGTCGGACATGATTGTCAGGATGCTGGTGGCTTTCGCAGTCGAAGATGGCTTGTACTGGACCGAGAGCACGCCCTTGCCGCCTGCCGGCAGCCACAATTGGCTCGGCGTCACGTCGAATGCCGGCGGCCGCTCGCCGTCGCCCCCGCTGGTCCAGTTGCTCAACAGCGTCAGCGGCGCGGTGCCCTGATTCCGTACTTCGATCGGAATCGTGCGCGTGGCGCCAACAGCCACCGGCCCGAAGTCGAGGAGATTGACATCCTCGGGCAGGACGAGACTGGGAGCCGGACGTTCAGGGTAAAGACGATACGCGGTACTGAACGAACCAGTTGCCGATGAAGACATCGTTGCCGTTCGCGGCGATGCCCAACGTCCGCGCCGTGACCGGCGGGTGCCCGTCATCCGGATACGCGACGTCGGTCGTGAGACGCACGGCGCCGATGAAACGCGGCGCTGCGGGGTTTGTGACATCGTAGACACGCGCGTCGTTCCAGGCGGCGACGAAAGCGCGCCCCATGGAGTAGTCGACGCGAACCGCCGTGCCGCGTGTCTCGGCCTTGCCCGTTACCCGAGGTTTTGTGAGTTCGCTCGCGTCCACGACGACCAATCCCGCCGATCCGGCGGCGACGTACGCCATCTGACCATTGACGGCGAGCCCGCGCGCCACGCCACCGGTCGATACTTTGCCGAGCACCTTCGGTTGTTGCGGATCAGCGACGTCGACGGTAGACAACTGACCGGTGAGGCTCGTCACGAACACCGTCGTGTCCCGCACGCGGACGCCCCACGTGCTGCCCAATCCGGAGACCGAACCGATGCGTTGGAGGACATTGGTGGCAGTGTCGCGACGATACACGCCGAGGCCATGGTCTTTGAGCGCGACGTAGACCAGTCCGCGGCTGTCGACATCGATCCCTTCGTAGCTCTCACCCGGCTCCTGGAGGACAGGCAGCTGCTTGGGAGTAAGCGTGTTCCGGTTCCCCGCGACTGGCGAAATGTCCCAACCAGTGATGAATGTCGGGTTGCTCAGATTTCCGCGATGCGTGGTGTAAACGATGTTGCCATCGGCAGCGAGGTGGATACACCCGGGCGACCGTTTGTCGCCGGGGATGGTGTGCCTGAGGTTTTCCGCCAGGTAACGCAGGTTGGCCGCGTTCGACGCGTCCATGACGCCGAACGTATAGCTGCACTGGAACAGCTTCTTGTCGCTGGCGCGGAAACGGATCTCGTCGACGTGGAGGTGCCCGACCTGGCCGTGCAGACGCTTGAGCTGCAACAACGGGCTCGAGAACTTTCCGGGCTGTAACGGCTGCGCCTCGACTCGAGGAGCCACCGCCAGAAGCGCGCACACGACGAACGCCAAGCCTCGTTTCATTCGAGTCAGACTAGGCGAAGCGCACGCCAGGTGCAACGTCATTTGGGACGCAGAGCAAGCCATGTCAGGCTGAGCACTCCCTCACCCGGTTCCATTTCAATCCGAGATCCATCCGCTGAAACGTGAGCGGTCGCGACTGACGAAAAGCGGCCGGCCGGAGGTTTGTCCGCGAGCAGGCCGCGCATGCTCTGCACGTCGACGGCTGATCCGGCAGGCAACCTGCTGGTGTTCGCGAAGCTCACCCTGGCCTTACGCGAAAACCGCACCTCGAAAGGCGCGAAGCCGTAGAGCACCGCCGGAGGCGCCGCCGCATCGATGAAAGGCAGCCGCTTCGGATTGGCGATCCTGATTACTCGCAGTTGCGATCCAACGTCACCGAGCATGCGATCCTCGATCGAGACGTCAACCTTCGTGCCCGCCATCAAGTGAAGCGTCACGTCGCCTGCTGTGATCGTCTGCGCCGTGCCGTCGGTCGCGATCGCCGGTCCGTTCTCGGGCATGCGCGGCAGCTGGAGCGGGGCCGCGTAAGTGTAAGTGCTTCCGGCAGCGCGAGGGAGCGGTGTGTAGTAATCGGCACGATCGGGCGGGCCGTGCACCAACGTGGCGTACTGGTCGATCACCAGATGGCTGTACACGCGGACCGCAAACGCGCCATCGTCACCAGTCTTTCCGTAGTAGCACGCTGCGGCGCAGACCGAGATGACGAGATCCGGCAGCGGCCTGCCGTTTTCGTCAATCACTTTGCCGTTGACGGTCGTGACGCAAGTGCCGCCGGCGGGCCGTTGATCGACAGGATCCCCGCAACCTCCCGGCGTCGCACGAGTTTGCGCTGCCAGGGGAGACCTGGCGGCACCTGAAAGCTGATCGGTCAGCAGAGCGACAAAGAGCAGAGCGAAATACCGCATGTTTTTAGTCCAACGTGCCAGGTCTAAACCCACCGCCTTTCAGGCGGTCAGCTCTTAGCCGGTCCGGTCTGGCCGGCTGCTTCGAGCTGGCCGAGCACGTTGGACTAGCGGGACCACAGGTCCCGCCTATGAAGAAACTACCGCTCGCAGGCGGCGCGGTTGCGACTTTCATTCGCGCGCGGAGTCTACCGCCTTTCAGGCGGTAGTTTCTTCAACGGCGTTGCAAAGAGCCATCGACCCTCGGCACACCCTCCGTACGAATTACGCGATCCGCAGCATTGGGTCAGCATTTGGCGAAAACGGCGGTGTGTCGTCCATCGCCTCGATGGTACCGTCTTTCCGGAGGTTGCGAATCATCTGATTCAGTTGAGGTATCGATAAGCACGTACCCAGGGGACATCACGCGATCGAACAGCGTTGGATGACCTCCTCGCCGTCGGTCACACTGCCGAAAATCCCGCCACGAGTCAGGAGTATTCCGCATGGCGAGGTGCCCAGTGGTCGGTCGCTGTTGTCGCCCCGTTCGCTGGTCGGCTGTAACTCCTTCGTCTTGCCCGTGTTGCTCCTCGCCGGCCGACAACCCGTGAGGCGCGCTTCATAGGTGGCCGAGGCACGGCATTTGCCCTTCGAGTGAACAGCCGCGACGAACGCCATGCGGCAAGCGAGGTCACCATGCCTGCGGCCACACCACCGGTGAAGGGATACGTCAGCCCCGGCTTCGAGGGCGTCTGGGAGGCATTCGCCGAGAACTTCACCCGGCGGCATGAGCTCGGCGGCGCCTGCTCGGCCTACGTTCACGGCGAGAAGGTCGTCGATGTCTGGGGCGGTATCCGCAACAAGCAGGACGGCGAGCCGTGGGAGCGGGGCACCATGGTGATCGTCCATTCGGCCACCAAGGGCCTGGCGGCGATGACCCTGGCACTCGCGCACTCCCGAGGCTGGCTCGATTACGAAGAACGAGTGTGCGCGTACTGGCCGGAGTTCGCGCAGCAGGGCAAGGAGCGCATCACCGTCCGTCAGCTGCTCGCGCACCAGGCGGGCCTGTTCGCGCTCGACCAACCCGTCGATCGCCGTGTCGTCGCCGACCTCGATCGGCTGGCGGTCGTCCTGGCCCGCCAGAAACCAGCGTGGGAGCCCGGAACACGGCAGGGCTATCACGCCATCACGCTCGGCTACTACGAGAGCGAACTGTTGCGCCGTGTCGATCCGCAACACCGCAGCCTGGGACGGTTCTTCGAGGATGAAATCGCGTCGCCGCTCGGCCTGGATGTCTATATCAGGCTGCCGGACGACATCCCGAACTCCCGCCTGGCCACCATTGCGGCGCCCCGGCCTGATCGATATCGTGCGCGGTTTCCCGTTTCGCTTCACGCTCGAGGCGATGAATCCACACTCGAAGATCGTCCGGGCTCTCAGAGGTTCCGAGCTCCCTCACGACGAACCGCACATCTATGCGCGCAACTTCGAGGTGCCGTCCGGTGGCGCCGTCGGCACGGCCCGCGCCATCGCGCGCGCCTACAGCGTGTTTGCCACCGGCGGACACGAGATTGGACTGCGGCCGAAGACGCTGGCCCTGTTGGCGGCGCCTGCGGTTCCGCCGGCGCGCGGATTCTACGACGAGTGCCTGAAGGGAGAAGTGCAGTTCTCCCTCGGCTTCATGAAGCCGAGCCCGGTGTGGCCATTCGGCAGCGCCAGCTCGTTCGGGTCGCCTGGATCCGGCGGCTCGCTTGGTTTTGCCGATCCCGCGGCCGGCATCGGCTACGCCTACGTGACGAGTCAGATGGGCACAAGCCTGACTGGAGACCCGCGAGATGTGGCGCTCAGGGACGCGCTCTACGCCGCTCTCAGGTCGCAAAGGCTGCCCGCAAGGTGGGCATCATGACCGCCCTCAAGGCGTGCATCATGCGCCACCCGGTGGCGACGTATTTCGTTCTGACGTTCGCGATCTCATGGGTGGCCAGAGGCGTGGTGTTGAAAATTGAGCGGCGGCCGCTTCCTTCCGCCTGAAAGGCGGAAGCCACGCCAGCGGCGGTGATCACGCGAGTGGTGATGCATGGCCCGCCGCTTACGGCTGCCGCCAGACCATCCGCGACACTGTCTCGGCGAGTCGCCACGACAGCAAGGCGCCGCCGAACCCCACCATCCACTGCTGCTCGGGAAGAACACTCGGTCTGATCCGTCTCGTTCGGCGGCCTCCGCGGTCGAGAGTCCGTTCATGAAGGGCTGCGTGTGCGCCGGGTTGGCAATCTGTCCGACAATAACTCAATGCCAGCCACAGTTGACGAGATCGACGGAGTCCTTCGAACGACGCCCGTTTTCCAGAAGCTGTCGCCCGACGACCGGCGCAAGGTTGCGGAGGTGGCGGCAGTCCGACGCTACGAGAAAGGGCAGCTCATTTTCGAGCAGGGCACACCTTCCGATGCGTTCTATACGATCGCGTCCGGACGCGTGAAGATCTTCCGGATGCTGCCGGCGGGCAAGGACGTGATCCTCGAAGTGTTCGGGACTGGCGATCCGGTGGGAGCCCTGGCGGCCTACGACGGGCGGCCGTTTCCTGCCAGTGCCGCCGCTCTGGAGGACACGGCCTGCGTCGTGATACCGCGGGCGGTGTTCTTCCGGCTGCTGGAGGAGCACCCCTCTCTGGTCCGGGGGCTGATGCTCGGCTTGACGCACCGGCTCGTCGAATTGACGAATCGTGTGACGGAACTGAGTGGCGCGCGAATCGAGCCGCGTTTCGCTCGTCTCTTCCTGAAGCTGGCGGGCGAGAAGGGACGTGAAGAGCGCGGCGGCACTTTCGTGCCGCTGGCGCTCTCCCGTCAGGAGCTGGCGGACATGACCGGAACCACCATCGAGACCGCGATCCGGATCATGAGCCGCTGGGGCAAACAGCGCATCGTGCGGACCGAGAAGGACGGTTTCGTCGTGCTCGATCGTCAGGCGCTCGAGTCTACCGCGGCTGAGTAGCGACGAACCTCAATTACCTCCTGCCGCGCTCAGCGAGCGCGTGTATGCGACGAGCGCCGCCAGGTCCGCGCCTTTGAACTGCGGATTGCCCGGCATCAGCGGCTTGCCCTTGATCGCGCCGCCCATCTGGATCACTTTCCCGAGCTCCTCATCGGACAGTGTGGACATGTACGCGCGATCCGTGTGATCCCGCGGTGGCGGTTTCATCACGCCCGCACCCGGACCGTCGCCGCGGCCAGTCTCCCCGTGGCAGGCGGCACAGTTGGTCTTGTAAAGCCCGCGCCCGTGCTCCAGCATCGCCGGTGTGACGGCCGCTGCGGCTGGCTGTGCCGGCTTCGCCTGCGGCGTGCCGGAGCCCGCGGCGGGTGATGAACACGATATGGCTGAGCACAGAGCGCCGAGCGCCACGGCAGTGGCAAGGACTTTCCGGGTCATGAGAACGTTGCCTCCGTTGATGTCCGCCTCCGCCGCTGCGCGGCTTCCACCTTCGCGCTTCGCGCTACGGCGGACAGGTCGGCGCGACAGGGTACCGTCGTGAAGATTGAGTCTTGGGTTGCGGGTGTTTGATCGACGTGCGCGAGGAATGTCGCGGAAGTGAAAACCGGATGTTCGCGATGAGCAGCGGTGCGATGGCCCAGAGGGCGAGCGCCGCGAACAGTAACGTCGCTGCGCCTCCGCGAGAGAGCCGTGCGGTCAGAAAGGCGCCGGCCGGCCCGAGCAGGTAGAGATCCGGCTCCAGGGCAAGCACGCCAAGCACGCGAGCGGCGTCGATCGGATTCGCAACAAGTGCAGCAGCGAGGATTTCTACCGGCATGCTGCCAATCGCCAGCGACCCCATCAAGACGAGGTCGTACCAGGAGTACGGATCCAAACCACACGAATACTGCGGTGCCCTGTGCCTGGACTGCGCTCTTGCTCGAAACAGAAACCAGCATCCCGAGGCCGAGCATCGCGGCGCCGACCAGTCCGGCGATCGCGGGGAAGACCACGTACTGCCCGAGGACTGCCGGCCCGGCCTCCCGGACGATGAGGACGCCTGCCGGGATGAAGCCGGCGACCGTCGCGAGCGTGAGCGACACCAGTAATCCTGAGTACTTCGCCGCGAGCAGGGCGCGCCGCGAGAGCGGTTGCGCCAACAGGTGCTCGAGCGTGCCGCGCTCGCGTTCCCCCGCAATGGACGATGCCCCCATCAGGATCGCTACGAGCGGCGCCAGCAGCAGGCACAGGTTCGTCAGCGTGGCCGTCGTGCGCCCGAACGCCTGCAGCGCGAGCCCCGAACTGCTGTCGATGCCGGTCACAGCCGCGGCAAATCCCAGAGCGCCAAGGAGGACGGCGTAGCCGGCGAGCCAGCGATTGCCGATTGCGTCCTTGATCTCCTTGACCAGGAGAGGGCGCGCAGTTCCGCTCGCGGCAGATGGGTGATCTTCTCCAGAGCCGCCGTCTGCCGGGGCGATCGCGGCCGGTCTTTCCGTGCATCGGCCATCCTCGAGGACGATGCGCGGCCCGGCCACGTCGAGAAGCTCCTGCCCGGCATGCGTCGAGACGAGCACGGTGCGACCCTCCTGGGCCATCGCCCGCAGGCGTGCCGCCAGCCACGCGCGGCTCGCCGCATCGAGGCTCGCGCTGGGTTCGTCGAGGATCAGGATCGGCGGATCGGTCAGGAGCGCGAGCACGAAGCCGAGCCGCTGACGCATCCCGCCGGACAGGTCGCCCACTCTGGTCTGCCGATGTTCGATGAGGCCGGCCTCCTCGAGCAGCGTGGCGCCGCGATCGCTGGACACGCGACGGATCTCGGCATACAGGCGCACCGTGTCGTCGACGGTGAGGTCCGGATGCAGACCGCCAGACTGAGGCATGTACCCGATGAGCGACCGCACGGCACAGCCATGGCGCAGCGGGTCGAGGCCCGCAACCGTGATCGAGCCTTCGTAGTCGGTCACGCCGAGCAGGCATCGCAACAATGTCGACTTGCCGGCGCCGTTCGCGCCAAGCAGCAAGGCGATCTGCCCCGGGCCCAGGTCGAACGAGACGTTCGAGAGGGCAGTGCGCCGACCGTACCGCTTCGACACGCTCTCGATCCGAATCATCTTGCCCCCCGGACAGACCCCGACATCAAAGGATGGGGGTCGATGAGCAGCGGTTCCTGCCGGAACAACGGGAACATTCGTGCCGCGGCGTCGAGTGCCAGATGCGCGGGCGTATAGAGAAATGCCTGCGCCATGGGATTCCGCCGCATCAGCGCATCCATCGCGTCTTCCACGCGGTGGGGCAGGTCGCCGATGCCGTTCCGGTCGGCGTCGTACCCGCGATACTGACTCCAGGAGTTGCCACGACCGTCCTCCGACCATCGCATCGACGAGGAGAGCCGGCGGCCGAGGGCACGCACGTCCGTGAGGTTGTCGGAGATCCTGTTGTCCGTCACGGTCAAGGCCGCGTTGCTCTGGAGCGCAAGCCCAACCTCATTGCCGGCGATCACGTTTCGCGCCACGACCGCCTGGCGCGCAGGCTGCGAAGGCACGCCTTCCGCATAGATCCCGACGCGGTTTGCCAGGATGAAATTGCCCTCGGCGCGAAGGTCGCCGATGTCCTTCAGGAGCACGCCGTAGGCGGCCGATCCCTCGCGGTGCTGTTCGATCCGATTGCCGTGCAGCACGAGCTTGTCCGACATCATCAAGGCGGCGCCGAGCAGGTTCGCCGTCAGCTCATTGCGTTCGATCCGGGCGTCCTGCGAATACATCGAGTGCACGCCGTAGCGGCACTGGGACACCTCGTTGTCAGCTACGACGACGCGTTCGGTGAAAGTCAGATAGATACCGTCGCGGGCGTGCGAGATGCGATTGCGCTGCAGCCGGGCGTCGCGGGCGTGCCAGAGACTGATCCCGTGCCCGGGCCGCGCCCCGTGCTTTTCACCAGGCGCGATCGTGTTGTCCTCGACGACGTGCCCGGTGCCGCCGGCGACGTGGACGCCGAAGTAGACGTCATGCACATCATTGGCTGCGATCCGTGCCCATCGCCCGTGACCGTGATGCCCGCGGCTTCTTCAGTGACTTGTCGTCCGCTGTTCCTGACGACGAAGCCGCGGAACACCACACCCGTTCCCTCGATCGTCACGACGCTCCCGACGCCGTTGCCGTCGATGACGGGTCCGTTCGTGCCGACAACGGTCAAAGGACCGCGGATGAGGACTGGCCCCTGATGCACGCCGCCGTCGATGATGACGGTGCTGCCAGGTGTAGCGGCAGCGAGGCGCTGTTGAATGGTTCCGCCTTCGCTCGTTGCGGTCGAGGCGGCGAGCTTCGGCGCGACAAGTTCCGTGATGTTGACGGGGAGCCCGGCCAGCATCATCACTGTCGCGGCCGCCATTGCAGCGCGTTTGCGCTCCGGGGTTACCGCTGCCGTCCGCTGTGCGAAACGGGCGGCCACGCGGTTCCTGAGCGCCAGGATCATCGCGGCCGCAAGCAGGCAGAGCACGCCGCTCCCCACCATGCCGAACGATTCGAAGTTGCCCATCCTCGATGAGCCGAGCACGAGCGGCGTAAACGGTTTCAGGCGTATGGGCGCGTGCGAATCCAGCGAGTGGCCGAAGATGTACAGCCAGCGCTGAAGGTCCGCCAGCATGATGGCCGGCGTAAGCGCCAACGCCGTGACGGCCAGGCGCCGCATGTATCGATGGAAGGGCGCCACGAGACACAACGCCACCAGCGCGAGCATGCCGATCGGATACAGCGCCGTTTCGAGCGCCGGCATCTCAATCGGCCGCATGCCGATGTAATGGTTCAGGATGTTCAGCTCGCGGAGATCGCCGACCATCCTGGTGCCGTACGCCTCGAGACGCAGGCCCTTCGGATACTGCGGCGCCTTCATCGTCAGGGTCCACAGCGGCAGCGTGGTGCTCAGCCCGACGAGCGCCGCTGCCGCCAGCGCGGTTCCGAAGTCAACGAGCTTGTGACGCACGAGTACCTCCGAGATTGCTCGAACGGAGCAGATCGCCTACTGAGTCGACGACGCTGCCATGGTGGCGTGCGGCGGCCTCCCGGGCGGCGGTTCGATCGCGGTAGGCGATCAAGCCGCCGCCCATCGGGGTGCGAAGGGTCGGCGAGCTGACGAACAGGGCATCCCCACCGCCAACCCAGGCGGCAGTGGCGGCATCATGGAACCAGAAGCGGAGCGCGTCCGCATGCGGTTCCTTGTGTGCCGCTTCGAGGAGACACCCGATGTCGTCGAACACGCGAGGGTCTGAATCCGGCGCGCGGTATGCGGCCGCGTAGACCGGCTCGCTGACGAGCATGCCGCAGTGCGAGCACGCCGTCCGATCCACCTGAATCTCCGGTGGACCGTCCGCCTTCACGCCGCACGCGACGCTCGCCGCGACCGCCAGAATTAGCAGAACCCTCGGCGTCATCTCACCTCTCCGCACGTAGCACCCAGCACGTAGCACGTCAGCACTCAGCACGTAGCACCCGGCACTCAGCACGTCGGACGTGTCATTTGGGCTCCACAATGAGCCATCCCTGCATCTCGAGGTGCAGCGCCGAGCAGAACTCGGTGCAGTAGAAGCTGAACGAGCCGGGTTTATCGACCGTGAACTCGACCGTCGTCGTTTCGCCCGGATCCAGGCTCACCATGACGTTCTTCATCGGCACCGCGAACCCGTGTGTCGCGTCCGGTGTCTGCTCGACATTGGTGAGATGCACGATCACCTTGTCGCCGACCTTGGCGGTCACGATGTCCGGCGTGAAGTGGCTGCGCACCACGTTCATCCAGACCTCGACGACGCCGGGGCGGCGGACGATGCGGGCTTCCTTCTCGCCGGTGATGGCGTCGGCGCTCTTCTTCATCGAGGCCGGCGAGAAGCCCGGCTCGTAGACGTTGTGCGCCTTGATGACATCGGCCTTGACCATCTGGGCGTAGTGCGGCTCGCCGAAGCCGATCGGCATGTCGGCGATGAGCTCCATCTTCTGACCCGAGATGTCGATCAGCTGGAAGTTCTGCGGATGGAGCGGTCCGACGTTCGTGTGCCGGTCGATGGACCACTTGTTCATCGCAATCAGGTATTTGCCGTGCGGGTCCATCGTGTCGCCCTGCGCGGTCGCGAGGTGGCCGATGTTGTAGTGGATCGAGACCTTGTCGACGATCTTGAAAGCCTTGTCGGCCGGGTGATACGGCTCGCCCAGCGTCCACTTGGCGACCGCGCTCTCGAGATAGAGACTCGTGTAGGCGTTGCCCTGCCCGTCGTACTGCGTGTGCAGCGGGCCGGCGCCGAGCTCCACCTTGCCGGCAACGACGGCGTCGAACTTCAGGATCGGAATGCCGTAGCGATCCTTGCCCTCGAAGTTCTTGGCCTCGATCGCCTTCAGGATGCGATCGAAACCGTAGACGGTGGCGTGGGGATCGAGCTTGCCCGAGACCGTGATGTAGTCGCCCTTCGGAGCGACGTCGACGCCGTGCGGGCTGCGCGGCTCAGGGGCGAGGAAGAGCAGGCCCTCGGCGATCGCGGTTTCGAGCGAGATGACGCGGATGCCATTGAGCTCGCTGAATTTGCCGGCCGCCACGACCTGCTCGGCCTTCTGCCAGTTGACGATGTGCAGGTAGTCGAAATCGAGCTGCGAGGCGCCCACTTCGAGCGGCGGCTTGCCGTGGGCCATGCCGCCCGTCGCCATTTCGACGTTGTAGGAGTTGATGAACGCGTAGCCGTTGCTCGCGCCCTTGCCTGCGTCAGCCAGGTCCTGCGTGTACGGCGGCAGCTCGATCTGGAAGCTGTCCTTCAGGTTCATGCGGCCGGTCGACGGATCGACGCGCAGGAAGGTCGAGTAGCCGCGATAGATGTCGGCGTAGCGGTTCAGGTGATCGTCGAGCGTGACGCGCTGACCCTTGCTCGCGTCCCACGCCTTCAGCGCCGGCACCTTCGAGGAGATGTGCACGTAGCGCGTGTCGGGCGTGGCGAAGATGCCGCCATGCGAGGTCTGCAGGTTGGGCACGTGCAGGACCTGCTTGGTCCTGAAATCGCCCAGGTCGACCATGCCGATGCGGCCGTGCGCGCGATCGTTGATGTAGAGCCAGCGGCCGTCGTACTTGCCGTCGGTCTCGCTCAACGCGGGATGGTGTGAATCTCCCCACCGCAGGTGTTCGCCGCCGGGGTCGGGGTTGGACTCGCCGTTGAGCGCCGCCTCCGACCAGTCCGCGCCGTATCCGTACCCTTGCCAGGGTTCCGGCGTGAACACGGCGATGGTCTTCAGCAGACGCATCGACGGCACGCCGATCACGTGGACCTGTCCCGAGTGGCCCCCTGACGCGAACAGCATGTATTCGTCGCGGCCGCCGGGCGGCACGAAGGTCTTGACCGCGCGCGTCGCATCTTCCGGCGTCAACCCGCGCGCCTGCGCGAGCTGCAGCAGATCCGACTGTCCCGCACGCATGGTGCTCCGACCGCATCCGCCGATCGCCGCGGCGCCGGCCACGATCAGCGCCAGCGCAAGCAGCACGAACTTCTTCATCGCTTTCCTCCGATCAGTCACGAATGATTCCTTGCTTCCGAGTATCTCGCCTCGTTTTCCGGGCTCTTATGACGCGCGTCATACTTTCCGGGGGGCTTCGCCCCGGGCCGCCGATGCCCCGCTCCGCTCGTGTGGCTCACTCGCTGGCGCTCGTTCGCGACGCGCGGGCGAGTGACACACATCAACAAGCGCGCCAGCCGAAGAACGCGGCTGGATCGCGTGATTACGCGCAGCGGCGAGGCGGGTGCCGGGGAATATTTCGCGCAGAGCGGAAATTTCACGCGAGGCGACCAATGGGCCGCCTGCGAGGACAAGGCTGTCGCCGCAAGAATGCCCTCTGGCCGTAGAAAGGCCGCCTGCGAGGACGAGACTGTCGCCGCAAGAATGCCCCCTGGCCGCAGAGAGGCCGCCCGCGAGGACGAGACTGTCGCCGCAAGAATGCCCCCTGGCCGCAGAGAGGCCGTCCGCGAGGACAGAGTATGACGACGGTCATATGTCGCCGCGGACCGGGCAAGTACGCTGGATTTTCTTAATCAGGAGGCTGAATGGCTGATAACGCAACATTGAACACGAGCGTGGGCGAGATCGTGGGTAAAGACTTTCGCGCCGCGGCCGTGTTTGAACGGTTCGGAATCGATTTCTGTTGTGGCGGACGCCGCACGCTCGGCGAGGCCTGCCGGGAACGCAAGGTGAATCCGCTGGATGTCCTGGTCGAAGTGAATGCCGCCTGCGAAGCAGCGGGACACGACGTCACCGCGCTTTGACGCCTGGGGCGCCGATGCGCTCGTCGCGTACATCGTGCGCCGCCATCATGCGTATGTGCGTCGCGTGCTCCCGTCGATCGTCGCGCACACCAGGAAGGTGGCCGCGTCCCACGGCGTCAACCATCGCGAGCTGCAGGAGATTGCCGCGATCTTCGAAGACGTGGCCGACGAGATGGCCTCACACATGATGAAAGAGGAGGAGGTGCTGTTTCCCTACATCGAGAAGCTCGAGCTTGCAGTCCGGCGCCGTGAGCCGGCGCCTGGGGCGATGTTCGGGTCGGTGGACAAGCCCATCGCGATGATGGAGCTGGAGCACGAGCACGCCGGCCAGGCGATGGAGCGGATACGGGAGATCAGTAAGAACTATGCGCTGCCAGGTGGGGCCTGCATCACCTACGCGACGTGCTTCCGCGAGCTCGAAGAGTTCGAGCGGGACCTGCATGTGCACGTGCACCTGGAGAACAACGTGCTGTTCCCGAAAGCCCGCGCGCTTGCCGCGTCGGTCGCTGCTGCCGGAGGGACCCTCTAGCCGGTGCTGAAACGCACGAACTCAGTCCGGCGTCACGATCGTGATGGCCTGCGTCGCGTTGAGAGCGACCCCCACCAGCAGGAGCGCGCTGACTGCGACAATCATCCAGTTGAAGGCCCCGGTCAGCCCGGAGATCAGCAACGGCACGCCAAGCGTCCAGCGACAAGAATCGCCTTCGCCAATCCGTGACTGCCAAGCGTGTCGGCGGACCGGGTGGGTGGCTCCATGTTGGCTTTCTCCAGCAACCGGTACCAGCCATACAACGGCAACCGAGCCCGATCATCAAGGCTGGTGGAATGGGCAGAGTCAGCACAAGGCCGGTTGAGGCAGCGACGAGGAGCCACACGAAGGCGATGTGTGTCTGCCAGGTCGCCCAGTTCGCCGTTGTCCTCGTCACGATTGCGTTGACGGCTGACTGTGTGTTGGCTGCTCGCCCGTGTCTGGAAGAACGTCGTGGCTCGCGATATTACTTGACCAGCAAGACCGGACACTGCGCCAGGATTCCTACCTTGTAGCTGATGGTGCCCCAGTCGCGGTTGACCCTTGACGGATTGACACGGTGTGAGGCGAGGACGATGAGATCGACGCCGTTGGCGGCTGCAAATTTCACGATGTCCTCGGCGCGGCGCCCGTATACCACGGCGCTCGCCGCGCTGGCGGATCGTTCCGGTGCGCGTCGAATCAGCCGTTCATCGTCGTGCGCGCCTGTCGCTCCAGCCGCTCGTAGAACGGCTTCAGTTCCTCGAACGACAGTCCGTCAAGCGCCTCGATGACATGGAGCAGGGTCACGCGTGCCGAATCTCGTGAGGCGAGTACGTTCGCCAGCCGCAGCGCTTTTTCCGTGCGCTCGGTCAGATCGGTCGGAACGAGGATGTGCCGGAACCGGAGGTCGTCCTTTGCACCCGGGCTCGAACGGGCGGCCGGTCTGATGCGGCTCGGAAACGTTTTCGCCATGGCTGTGTGTCTCTGCGCGTCCGCACGTCGCCGTCGTTGAAGAAACACTTTGAGATCGGCAGTCGGCGACCGGACGCAATCCCAGGGTTCAAGAACCGGGCCGCTTCAGGGAGGACTTCCGCAGGTCTCATTAGAAGCTGGATCGTCACGATGGCGCCGACCCGATGGAGAGCAGTTCGACCTGAATCCGCCCGGACCTCACGCCCGGCACCGCGGATATTTCCGCAAGACCATGACACTTTCCGCACTCCGGCGAGTCAACCGCGCTGATTGGCTGGACGAACGCCGGCGGGCGACGGCCGCACACATGCAAGGCCTCGAGATGGAGGTTCCTTTCATGTGCCCGACATCGCCCGCACTCGACTGCGACGTAGTTCTGAAGGACGGGTCGACCTTGACCCTTCGCCATGCCACGTCGGCGGACGCGCCGGCAGTGCTGGCGTTCCTGACGGAGCTGTCCGATCGGAGCCTGTACCAACGCTTCTTCGGCGCGCGAAAGCTGAGCCTGGAAACCGCGCGAAGCCTGATTCCCGATGAACCGGGACGCGGGGTGTCTGTGGTGGGGCAGTGCGGGGACCGCATCGTTGCGCTCGCGGGCTTCTACAAGGAGCACGCGGATGTGCCCCAGGCCGAGGTCGCGTTCGCGATTGCGGACACGATGCAAGGAAAGGGTGTCGGAACCCGCCTGCTGGAACGTCTCGCGGAGACTGCCAGGCGGCAGGACATCCAGCGGTTCGACGCGTACGTGCTGGGCGACAACACCCGGATGCTCGAGGTCTTTCGCGATTCGGGTTTCACGGTTCAGCAGACGCTCGAATCGGGTGTCTTTCACGTCACGCTGTCGCTCGACCCGACCGCGATGTACCTCGAGCGATCAGCCCGGCGCGCGCAGACCGCCGCCACCGCGTCGCTCCAGCCATTCTTCGAGCCACAGAGCGTGGCCCTGATCGGCTCGAGCCGGGCGCGGGGGAAGATTGGGTCGGAGATTCTCCACAACCTGATGGCGTCAGGCTTCCGTGGGCTCATACACCCTGTCCATCCATCCGCGTCCACGATCGAGGGCTTGACCTGCTACCGGACCGTAGCGGAGATCCCTGGCCCCGTCGACCTGGCAGTCATTGCCGTCCCGGCCGATCAGGTACTGGCGGTCGTGGACGCGTGCATCACGAAGCGGGTGAAAGGCATCTGCGTCATCACCGCCGGCTTTGGCGAGACGAACGATGCCGGCCGGGAGCTCGAGGCGAGGCTTGTCGAGAAGGTCCGCGGCGCGGGCTGCCGGCTGATTGGTCCGAACTGCATGGGCCTGCTCAATACGGATCCAGCGGTCAGTCTCAATGCCACCTTTTCCCCGGTCTATCCACCCGCAGGCAACGTCGCGATGTCGACCCAGAGCGGCGCGCTCGGGCTCGCCATCCTCGACTACGCGCGCCGGCTCAATATCGGGATCTCGAGCTTCGTGTCGGTGGGCAACAAGGCAGATGTCTCAGGGAACGACCTGCTGCAGTATTGGGGGGAGGATCCTCGGACGTCCGTCATCCTGCTGTACCTGGAGAGCTTCGGGAATCCCCGGAAATTCGGCCAGATCGCGCGACGCATCGGTCGCACGAAACCGATCGTGGCGGTCAAGGCGGGGCGCTCGCGTGCTGGCGCGCGGGCGGCGTCCTCCCACACCGGCGCGCTTGCGGCATCTGACGCGGTCGTCGACGCGCTGTTCCGGCAGTCGGGCGTCATCAGAACGGAGACGCTCGAGGAGCTGTTCGCTGTCGGGGCGCTTCTCGCCCACCAGCCGTTACCCCGTGGCCGTCACGTGGCGATCCTGACGAATGCCGGAGGTCCGGGAATCCTCGCGGCCGATGCATGCGAGCGGCATGGGCTCGAACTCGCGCCGCTCGCCGAGAGCACCCGCCAGGCGCTGCGTGCGTTCCTGCCGTCTTCCGCCAGTGTCGGCAATCCCATCGACATGCTGGCTTCGGCGCCGGCGGAGCACTACCGCCAGGCGGCCGAACTGCTCCTCGCGGATGGTGCCGTCGAGAGTCTGCTGGTGATCTTCATTCCGCCGCTGGTGACCGATGCGGACGCCGTCGCCCGCGCAATAGTCGAAGTGAGCCGTGGTGCGGGCCAGAAGCCGGTGCTGGGCGTCTTCATGCGCGCCGAAGGCGCGCCGCCGGCGCTCGCCCCGATCCCCTGTTACGCCTTTCCGGAGTCGGCCGCAATCGCGCTGGCGCGTGTCGCCGAGCATGCCGAGTGGCGCCGTCAACCGGCCGGTGAATCGGCGGCACCTGCAGGGATCGATCGAGATGCGGCGAAACGAATCGTGTCTGCCGTGCTGGAACGTGGCGGTGGCTGGTTGAGCGCGGCCGAAGCGCTGCAGCTGATGAGTGCCATCGGTGTGACCACGCCATCCGGCTGCGCCGCCGCGAACGCCGAGGATGCGGTGGCGGCGGCGAGAAGGCTTGGTTTCCCTGTTGCGATCAAGGCGCTCGGTCCTGCGCTCCTTCACAAAACGGAGCGCCGGGCGGTCCTGCTCGACATCAAGGATGCGGCGGGGGTTCGGGCGGCGTACGCGGACTTCGTCGCTCGCTTCGGCGTCGACCTCACCGGCGTGCTCGTCCAGCGCATGGTTCCCGACGGCGTCGAAATGCTGGTTGGAGCGACTCTAGATCCGCTCTTCGGTCCTGTTGTTGTCTGCGGCAGCGGTGGCGTGCTTGTCGATCTGCTCGGCGACTCCGCCGTCCGACTGCATCCTGTCACCAGGGCTGACGCGCGCGAAATGGTGCAGGAGCTCAAAGCGGCCCGACTGCTGAGCGGATACCGAGGCATGCCGCCGGCCGACGAGAACGCGCTGTACGACGTCATCGAACGGGTGTCGGCTCTTCTGGAGGTCTGCCCGGAGATCGCTGAGCTCGATATCAACCCGGTCAAGGTCCTTGCGCAGGGGGCATCGGCCGTAGACGTCAGAGTCCGAGTCGAGAAAGAGCGGCCACGGTCACGCTCGCGGCGGATTGAGTACCGAGCCGGGATCGACGTGATCGGTGATCGGTGATCAGGGATCGCGATCGGCCCGGGCACTCGACCGGCCCCGATCCCGATCACTGATCACTGATCACCGATCCCGACGCGATTGCCTGACCTCACTCGGGTTTCGGCAGAAACTCGACGGCCACCGCGAGCCGCTCGGTTTTGCCGTCCGGTGCCGGGCGCCACGTCACGTAGACCTGCATCGGTTGCTTCAGCGTGCCGCACCCGATCTTCCCTGACAGATCCTCCCGATACGTGATGAATTCGACCTGCGCCATGGTCGGCGCCCGCGCGACCACGGGACCATCGGACGTGGTGACGTGGAACACCACGGCGCGCCCGGAGCACTCGATGTTCTGAAGCGTGCCCTCGAAGCGCTGTTCTCCCTGCTCGAGCGTTCTGAACACATGCTGCACCGCGCCGGGCTGTGCAGCGCCGTCCGTCTGACGATCGCTTGATGCCGGCGCTGCAGCCGCGTCGCGGTCCGCCGCGGCGGCCGCAGCCGCTGCGCGCTGCGCCTGCTCGAGGCTCTGCAACGCGCGCTGCGCCTCTTCCCGTACGTTCGGCGGGTGTCCGTTCCCGGTGAGCGTACGCAGCAGCGCGATGGCGGAAGGGTACGAGGACCGCTGTGCGTGAGCGCGCGCGTACAGAAACAGATAGTCCGTCCGCCCCGGCGAGAGCTTCAGCGCGCGCTGAAATGCCAGCATGGTCTGGTCCGAGGGCCTTTCCCCCTTCAGGAGCTCCAGCGTCAGCGTACGCGCCAGCATGTTCGGGATTTCCCGTCCGCTTTTGGCGGCGACCTGGAAGAAGCGTTTGACGGTCGCTTCGTCTGCCGCCTGGGCAGAGCCGCGCCGGTTCTCAATCGCCTCAGCGAGCGTCGAGCCCGCGAGATACGCGAGCAGCCAGTCGTCCGCCGGATCGAGGCCGGACAGCCGCTTCGTCGCGCTGTCGTCAGCGCGCGTCGACTCGAGCAGCCCCCGGACGAGGTTGACCCACGGCCGGTTCGCGTCTGCCGGCGGCAGCCCGTCGAGCCGCTGCAATGCCTCGTCGTTCCGCTGCTGCTGCACGAGGAAATTCGCGAGCACGGCTTCGGCGTCAGCCGGATGCATCGGCGTCACGGCGGCGTTGTCGAACGTGCCGAGCTTCTCGGGAAACTTGACGCGATACGCAGTGAAAGCGCTTCTGCCGGTGTACTCGTTCAGCTCCCGATCCATCCGGTCCGCGCCGAATGCCCCCTGCCACGCGTCCAGCTCCGGGGTTCCCGACGCGAGCCGGTCGAGATACGCGGCGAGCTTGTCCCGGCGCGGCGGCTGGCCCAGAAGAATCAGGTGCGTGAGCCCCCAGGACTGCGCGTAGAACGTCGATCGGCGCTCCCCTTCGTTGTAGAGCGGCGAGTCCTGCTTGATCTTCAGGAGCTCCTCGAGCGGAAGCAGGCGCTGCCCGTTGAGCAGCTGGACGTGGCCCGGCACGGCCTTCCCGATCAGCACTTCCCGGCCGTCCGGCGTCACGTCGAGTGTGCTGTGGAACTCCGCCAGCCCCTCGTTCAGCCACACCGGGACAACGTCCGAGATGTTCGAGATGAGCAGGTGCGCGTACTCATGGAACACCCCGCGCATCGCGTTCTCGTTGAGGTCCCGGACGATCGCGATGTAATTCGCATCCTGCCGCGGCATGAACAGCCCGGTCATCCCGACAGGCTTGCCGTTCTGGCGACGCTTGAACGGCGTGAACGCGTTGTCCGACGGGAACACCATCACCACGGTCGGTACGGCTGTGGCCGTCGCGGCCGGTGTCAGCACCTGGCTCAATGTTTCGCGGAACGCTTCGAACCTGCGCGCGATGTTCTTGAGATCGCCCGCACCGACGTCGCCGACGACCACGAAGTTCGGACTGTCGAGTCGCTTCCATTCCGCGGCGGCGGGCGCGGCGAGCGCACCAGTCAGGACGACGGCGGTGATGCAAAGAGAGGCGAACACTCGCTGCAGACGGACCATGGCGCACGCTCCGGAGCCGAAGAGTCGGACGGTTGGCGAGAAGCGTCGTCAGTGTCGCCGCCGCCACAGGAGGTGTCAAGTCGCTACTGCGTCGTCGGGATCGGCGATCGGCGATGGGGATCGAAAGCGTGATCGAAGGCCAATGCCCCAGTTCGATCCCCGATCCCTGATCCCCGATCCCCGATCCCGACGTGTTTCTCCCCGATACACCCCGGCAATACCTCCTGCTCGTCCATCCGTGGTTGGCACACGTGGTGCTCTATCTCCGAGGAACGACCAAGTCGGTCCGCCAGGCACGCCGTGCGCGCGCCGATGGGGCGGCCGCACCTCACGGTCGGGGAGGATGTATGAAGAAGTTTCTTCAGACGTTACCAGTGATAGGTCTGATCGGTGTGTCGTCACTTATCGTCGGCTGTGCGGAGCGGGGCGAGACAAATTACCAGGCCAAAGTCAACGACGAGCTCAAAGCGGCGAAGCTGGACGACGTGAGAGCGGATTGGAAGGCTGATGAGAAGACGCTTCACCTCAAGGGGGAAGTGGAGCGCGCTGCCGACAAGGCCCGCGCGGAAGAGCTCGCCAAACAGGCGGTCGGCACGAGCGGTCGCGTGGTGAACGAGGTGACGGTCGAGGGCACCAACGCCGAGGCCATGGACGATCAGCTCGAAGAGCAGCTCGATCGCTCGTTCAAGGAAGACGACGAGTGGGACAAGGACAAGCTCGATCTGACGTTCGATGCAAAGGCCGGGGTCGTGACGATCACCGGCGACGCGCCGTCGGAGGCTCTCAAGAAGCGCGTCGAAGAAAAGGTCAAATCGATTGAAGGCGTGAAAGACGTCGTCAATAACCTCGAAGTCAAGGCAGAGAAAAAGTAACGCGTGGGCGTGATCACCTCGGGCTCGACCGGGCCCGAGGTGAGTCCCTTCGAACCCTCCTCACGGTTTGGAAGTGTGAGGCGGAAAACAGGTTCTCCAGCCCCACAGGTCAGGATGACGGCGGAGCCGCGATCGCGGCGCGGATCCGCTCCGCCGCATATCGATTCAGCACAGTCCCGGACTCGTCACTCTCGCGCAGCTGCCCGTCGATGACCAGCATCGCGACGCCATGGGTCACCGACCAGACGAACCGCGCCAGCATGAGAGGGTCGTCGGCGCGCACCTGCCCGTCGCGCTGCTGTTCCACCAGCGCGTCCACCAGCGCCTGGAACGCGGCCTTCGCCTCCTCGATCAGCTCCGGATCGCGCGCGCCCGACTCGACGAAGCGGCCGAACATCACCCGGTAATGCGCCGGATGCGCGACGGCGAACTGCAAGTAGGCTTCGCCCATCGCCTCGAAGCCGGCCCGGCCGCGGCCTTTCCGTTCCCACGCGTCGACGAGCGCCAGCCGTAGTGTTCTGAAGCCCTCCCGGGCGACCGCGGCGACCAGCGCCTGCTTGTCGGAAAAGTGACGGTAGAGGGCCGTCCGCGAGACGCCCAGCGCGTCGCCGACGCCGCGGAGCGTGAGTCCCTCCACGCCGAGCCTGTCGATCGTGCGCAGCGCCTGATCGATGAGGGCGCGGCGGAGGTCGCCATGATGGTACTGACCGGCTCGCTTCTTCCGCGGCCGCCTCATCGGGGAACTGACCATGCGAAGGTATCGTAACTGTTGATGTTGACATCGTCAACACTGCAATCTATCCTGAATGTTGACAGTGATTACATCTCGGCCAAGGAGAGTTCACCATGTTCAAGCGATTGTGGCAGACCAGTCCCGAGCTCATCGCCACCGCTGCCCTGATGCTGATCGTGCTCGCCGGCGCCATCGTCGGGCTGGCGGTGGACCCGACGGTCATCACCGGCGCGCCGGCCTGGCTCAAGCCGGCCAAGTTCGCCGCGTCCATCACGATTTACACGGTCACGCTGGCGTGGATCTTCACGTTCATTCCGGATTGGACCCGCACCCGGCGCGTGGTCGGCTGGGTCACCGCGATCGCGATGGTCATCGAGATCGTCATCATCAGCACCCAGGCCTGGCGCGGGACGACGAGCCATTTCAACGTCGGGACGGTGATTGACGGCGTGCTGTTCACGATCATGGGGGCGGCGATCGTCCTCCAGACGTTGTCCAGCATTGCCGTCGCGGTCGCGCTCTGGCGGCAGCGTTTCGCGGACATGTCACGTGGCTGGGCGCTGCGGCTCGGGATGGTGATCACCATCGTCGGCGCGTTCACCGGTGGGTTGATGACGCGGCCCACCGCGGCGCAGCTCGAAGCCGCGCGCGCCGGTGAGCGGATGACCATCGCCGGTGCGCACACCGTTGGCGGGCCGGACGGCGGTCCGGGCCTGGTCGGCACCGGCTGGAGCACGGAGCACGGCGACGTGCGAGTGGCGCACTTCGTCGGGCTGCACGCGATCCAGGCGCTCTCGCTCCTCGCGCTTCTGGTCGGGCGGAGGCGGCTGCAGCAGGAGGCGCGCGTCCGTTTCGTGCTCACCGCCGCCGCGAGCTATGCGGCCCTTTACGTGATTCTGTTGATCCAGGCGTGCCGCGGTGTTCCACTCGTCGCGCCGGATGCGATGACCGTCATGCAGCTTGGTGCGTGGGCGGTCGCCACGGCAATGGCCGCCGCGGTCGCGTTGTTCGCGGGCGCTCACGCCGCGCGACACACCGCAGCGATATGAGGGTTTCGTGATGACAGCCGAACAGATGTTCTCGATCGCAAACCTGCTTTCCGTACTCTGCTGGATCCTCCTTGCGGTGCTGCCGAACCGCCGGTGGGTGACGGAGGTCGTGACCGGGAAGGCCGCGCCGGCGCTCTTCGCCGTGGCCTACATCGCGATTGTGGCCGCGGTGTTTCCGCGCGCGGCCGGGAGCTTCTCCACGCTCGCCGGCGTCATGCAACTGTTCGCGAATCCGTGGCTGCTCCTCGCCGGCTGGCTGCACTATCTCGCGTTCGACCTGCTGATCGGCACGTGGGAAGCGCGCGACAGCGTCGGGCGCGGCGTGCCGCGGTGGCTGCTCGTCCCGTGCCTGTTCCTGACGCTGATGTTCGGTCCGGCGGGATGGCTCGCTTACAGGGTCGTGAGGATGGGATATGGACCGTCGTCAACGCGCGCGTGATGACGGTATGCGGCAGGCGTCGGTCCTGAAGGCACACGTGCCAGAGGGATGCACCTGAGGGGCCGATGGAGTTGACGGGCAGACCCAGCGCATCCATGGACCTCGCGTAGAATCGCGCTGACATCGGTAATGAACCGCGATCGTCTTAAACCTCGCCGTTGCGCGCCCGTCGCGGCACACGTCTTCTTGGGGTTCGCCGTCTGCCTGGTGGCACTGGCATGTGCATGCAGCTCGCGGAGCAGCACCCCTCCGTCGGTACCCCTTCCACCACCGGCGACTCCACCACCACAGCCTTCAAGTCCGGTTGCCCGCGGCGCGGAGCCGCCACCATCATCGCCGGCGGCAACAGATCCACGTCCCGATCAGACCTCGCTCGACTGCGCCTTGATCGTCGAGCCGGGTGACTCCATCGCGACCGTTGCGCTCGTCGACCGAATCGATCCCTCGAACGCACCGCACCCGTCGAACGAGAGCGAGCGTTTACTGTTCCGGCAGCTGTACGAGACGCTGCTCCGAGTCGACTGCAAGGGACACGCCCGGCCTGGGCTCGCGGCATCCTGGCGGCTCGATGCGGAGGGCCGCAGCTGGATCGTCACCGTGCGGGAGAACGCCCGCTTCTCGGACGGCACCCCGGTCACACCCGCCGGCGTGCGCGCGAGCTGGACGCGTGACGGCGGCGGAGACGAGTTGCGCCCCGAGGTGAGTCGTCTCGTTCAATCGATCCTCCCCATCGACGAACGAAGCCTTGCGATCACGTTGAGGAGCCAACGCCCGGACGCGCCGCTGGCGCTCGCTCATGCCGATCTGGCAATTGCCCGGTTCACAGCAGATTCGCGCTGGCCGCTCGGCACACGCAGCGACGCCGCGGCACCAGAACGCCAGCCGTCCGCTCAATCTGCGATCACGCTCAACAGAGACAACCTCCCGTCCCTCCGGTTTGTCGTTGGTTCAGGGGACTCACGGGATCTTCTCGACAGTGGGGTCGACCTGCTGCTGACCCGCGATCCCGCGGCGCTCGATTACGCCGCCACGCTGCCGCAGTTCCAGTCCGTGCCACTGGAGTGGCAACGAGTCCACGTCCTCCTCACGCCCCGGCGCACGCGCGAGTCTCCCTCTCTGTCGGAGGAAGCGCGGCACATCCTCGCCAGGGATGCCGTTCGGGGCGAGGCGCGGGGGGCGATGGGGCCGTTCTGGTGGCAGGAGTTGCAGCACTGCAAGGTCGAGCCATCCGAGCCGCGAGCGCGATCCACACAGGCCCCGCGAATCGTCTACGACTCGGCCGACGCCGCTTCGCGGGATTTGGCCGAGCGCCTCGTCGGCCTGTCCCGTGGTCCAGGCGCCGCCGCAACAGCCATCCTCGATGTGCTGCTTCCGGATCGTCCGCGCGCGGGGATCCTGCACGCAGCCGCACTGACTGGCGAGTCCCTCGCCACGGCACGGCGGCGTGGAAACGATGCCGGTTACATCATCTCCCTCGACCGTCGTCCGCTCGACCCGTGCCGGGACATCCAGATGCTGATGGACAGTACTCGCTGGCTGCATCCAGAGACGATCGTCCCCCTGGTCGAAACGCGGCTGCGAGCTGTTGTGCGGCGTACCAGAGGCGGCATCACCGCGGAATGGGACGGCGGATTGCTGATCGCAGGAGTGGGCGGCCCGAGATAAGCGATGAGCCTGCGGACACGTCTGCTTCTGGCCTTTGCTGCCGTCGTGCTGATCGCCATCGCCCTGCTGGTGTTCGGGTTGCGGCAGGAGATGGCGCGACGTCTTGCGCACGAGTACCAGTTTCGCGTCGACCGGGTGATCGAGGTCATTCGCGAAGATCTCGCTCGTGAGAGTGCAGCAATCGCCGAGCGGCTCGCGTCGCTCCAGAGTGCGCTCCTGAACGACAACCGGTTTCGCCTGGCCGCCGTTGCCGGCATCGAGTCGGAACGGGCGTATCTACTCGACTATGCCGCCACGGCAATGCGTCTCACCGGGTTGTCGATGCTCCAGATCCAGGATGGCGACGGCACGATCATCAGCTCCGGCCACTTCAGGAACGAGCATGGCCGCGTCGAGGCCGGACTGGCGCCGGCGCTGACCGGCGCGCGCGGGCCTGCGTTCGTGGCGGCGCGCAGCGCCGACCGCGAGTTCCTCGCCCTGGCGCGTGCGCAATCGTTTCAGGCTGGTGGCCGGGCGTTCACAATCGTCGGTGGTATTGCGGTGGACGAACCGTTTCTCGGTCGGCTGGCCCGCGACCGGGCGATCGTCGTATCGCTCACTCATCCGCATGGACGCCTTGCAACTGTCCGGCAGCTCTCGAGTTCGCCATCACCGGGAAATGCCGGCGACACAGACGATGCCGCCGTTGGCGAACTTCAGTTCCCCCTTATCCGAACCGGAGCCGGAACACCGGTTGAGATCGTGCAGGCACGGCTGCAGGTCACGCAGTCCTTGACGCCGCTCAGAGCGCTTCTGCGCAGTGTGGACTCCTGGTTTCTCCTGACTGCCGTGGCGACCGGCGTGACAGCGATACTGCTGGCCGTGTGGGTCTCGTCGCGAATCAGCAGACGGCTGAGCGCTCTCGCCGACAAGACAGCGGTGCTCGACCTCGATCGGCTCGACGTCGACTTCGACGCCGGCACCGACGAAGTCGGCAGATTGTCGCGGCTGCTCGGTGACCTGGCCGCCCGCCTTCGGACGAGCACGGCTCGCGTGCGGGAAGCCGAGCGCCGCGCCACCGTGGGCGACCTCGCCCGTCAGATCAATCACGACATCAAGAACGGCCTGATTCCGCTGCGGAACGTGATGCGCCATCTCGCGCAAGTCGAACGGGACGAACCGGCGGCCCTTCCGGTGGTGTTCGCCGAGCGGCGGCAGACAATGGATTCGAGCATCGGGTATCTCGAGACGCTCGCCACCAGTTATCAACGGCTGTCGCGGCCGCTGGACCGCCGCCAATGCGATCTGAACGTCCTGATCGCGGACGTCGTACGCGCCGCCGAGGCGCACGACCATGTCGAGTTCGGGACCGACCTGGCCATGAATCTCCCGTCTGTTGTGGGAGACCCGGTCGCGATCCGGCGTATCCTCGAGAATCTCACAGCGAATGCGGTGGACAGCCTGCAATCGAAGGCGGGCCGCGTCACCCTGTCGACGCACGGGATAGATCGAGACGGTGAGCCGCCGGCAATCCGGGTGACTGTCGCCGACACCGGGCGAGGGATGACGGCCGAGGAAACTGGCCGCATCTTCAACGATTTCTACACGACGAAGGAGGGCGGCACTGGCCTGGGCCTCTCCATCGTTCGCAGACTGGTGATGGACCTCAACGGCACGGTCGGCGTCGAGAGCGCACCTGGCAAAGGCACGCGCATTACCATCGAGATTCCGGCCGCCGGCCCGAAGCACACATGACGCTGCAGATCCTGGTGGTGGATGACGTCCCGGCGATGGCGGAGCAATACGCCTATGACCTGAAGCGCGTCGGACGCTACAACGCCACGGTTGCGGCCGGTGGCGACGAGGCGCTCGATCTCCTGGCTCGGGAGCCGATCGATTGCGTCGTCCTCGACCTCGAGATGCCGGGAACGGATGGTTTCGAGGTTCTGCGGCGGCTGCAGCAGCGCGGCATCGACACGCCGGTCATCGTCTACACGGGCACCGGCAGCTACGACCGTTGCGTCCAGGCCGTGCGGCTTGGTGCATATGGGTTCGTCGACAAAGCAGAGCCGATCGAGCGCGTCGTTCAGGAGATCGAGAACGCCGTCACGCGTGGGCGGCTGGTCAGGGAGCTTCGCTCCCTCCAGTCCCGGTTCGACGGTGAGACATCGATCATCGGCAACAGCGCACCGATGCGCGCGCTGCGGGACGCGATCGCGCGCGTCGCGCCGATTCCGAGTACCGTCCTGGTCGTTGGCGAGAGCGGCACCGGCAAAGAGCTCGTTGCACGCGAGCTGCATCGGCTGGGCCCAGGCCGGAAAACGCCCCTCGTCGCCGTCAACAGCGCGGCACTGCCCGAGCAGCTCGTCGAGAGCGAGCTGTTCGGACATGAGCGTGGCGCCTTCACGGGTGCCGATCGGCTGCGCCGCGGCGCGTTCGAGAACGCCGGCAGCGGGACGCTGTTTCTCGACGAGATTGGCGAGCTGCCGCTGCCGGCGCAAGCCAAGCTGCTTCGCGTGCTCGAGGAGCGGAAGGTGATGCGAGTCGGCGGCGACCGGGCGATCACGATCGCGGCGCGGGTCGTCGCCGCGACGAACCGCGATCTCGAGCGCGAAGCCGACGCTCGCCGCTTTCGTCAGGACCTCTTCTATCGGCTGAACGTCCATACCCTCCGCGTCCCGCCCCTGCGCGAGCGCCGGTCGGACGTGCCGGCGCTGGTCGAGCATCTGCTTCGTTCGATCGCCTCACAACTGCGCGTACGGCCAAAGTCGATCGCGCCCGAAGCCGTCACACTGCTCGGCGCGTACGACTGGCGAAAGAACAACGTCCGCGAACTGCGCAACTGTCTGGAACGGATGATGATTGCCTCAGACGCCGACGTCATCGGCGCGGCTGACGTCCCACCGGAGATTCGGGGCGAGGAACGGGACGACGCGGCCGATGCTCCAGCGGCCCCCGGGACCCTCAAGGCGCTCAAGGCGCAGGCCGAACGGCAGATTGTTCTCGCCGCGCTCGACAGTCATGACTGGCATGTCACCAGGACTGCCGAGGCGCTCGGACTCGCAGATCACTCCAGCCTCTTGAAGATCATGCGGCGCCACGGCTTGAGCCGGGGCGCTCAAAGAGACGGGTAAACGCCCAACTCCCAATCTCTACCCCGTGGAATGAATATTCCGAGCATCGCCCGAACCTGGCCGACGACTGCGCTACCGCGCTACACGACGACACGACGGCACGACGGCACGAAGACGCTGGATGTTTCAACAGATCCTTCGTGCCGTCGTGACTTCGTGGCCTTCGTGCGGCGCGAAGCGCAACTCGTATTTTCTGAGCAGTGGAGGGTTGGGAGTTGTGTTCGCCTGGACACGCACGTGGACCGATGGACACGCATGCGGCCTGGCGCGTTCGCGGCTACCCGATCGACAACTGCGGCTATCACTCGCAGGAACAACGCCTTGCGGGTGATGTCCGAACTCCTGACGGCTGGCAATTCGGTTGCTCTCTCCCGCCGCATGAGACTCCGAGTTCATTGCCTCGTGATTGGTGTCATTGCTTGTACTTCGTTCGCGCCGGTCGACGTCTCGGCGCAAGCGCCTCGACCGTCTGCTGACAGGACGCTCTCTCCATACTTTTTCGTCGACGGCGGCGATCCCACGGTCGATCGCCTGCCGCTGAAGGATACGCGGGTCGACGTCGCGATCACCGGCGTGATCGCGGACGTGACCGTCCGGCAGCTGTATGAGAATCGTGGAACGCGGCCTATTCATGCCCGCTACATCTTTCCTGCCTCGACGCGAGCGGCGGTCTACGGCATGACGATGACCGTGGGCGATGTGCGCATCGTCGCCAGGATCAAGGAGCGCGAGAAAGCAAAGGCCGAATTCGAAACCGCGAAGCGCCAAGGGAAGAGCGCATCGCTGCTGGAGCAGAGCCGTCCCAACGTCTTCACGATGAATGTCGCCAACGTGCTTCCGGGCGACACGATCGCCGTCGAGCTGAAGTACACCGAACTGCTCGTGCCGACCGAAGGCGTGTACGAGTTCGTGTACCCGACCGTCGTCGGTCCGCGGTATGCCGAAAAGCGCGAGAGCCAGGCGGGGCCGGAAGACGCGTTCGTCAAGGCCGCCTATACCCACGAGGACGAGGAGCCACTCAGCGAGTTCCACCTCGCAGGAACAGTCTCGACCGGCATCCCGATCCAGGAGATCGCGTCCCCCTCGCATCAGGTGTCGTTCCGCTCAACGGGGCAGGGGCGTGAAGAGATGAGCCTCGCCGACACCGAGCGGCTGTCGGGCAACCGCGACTTCATTCTTCGGTATCGACTCGCCGGCGAGACGATCAGCTCGGGTCTTCTGCTCTACCAGGGCCGCGAGGAGAACTTCTTTCTGCTCATGGCGGAGCCGCCCAGGGCCGTCGCGGCCGACGAGGTGCCGGCCCGCGAGTACATCTTCGTCCTCGACGTCTCGGGATCGATGCATGGTTTTCCGTTGGATACCGCCAAGAAGCTGATGGGAGACCTCGTCAACGTGCTTCGTCCCTCCGACACGTTCAACGTCGTCGTGTTTGCCGACGGCACTGACACGTTCTCGCGAGCCTCCGTTCCAGCGACCAATCCGAATCTCTCGAGTGCGCTGCGGTTCATCGGGCGGAAGGACGGCGGTGGCGGGACCAGGCTTCTCGGCGCACTCCAGCGCGCCGTGTCACTGCCGCGTCAACCAGGGGTATCGCGCAGCATCGTACTCCTGACCGACGGCTACATCGAGGCCGAAGCCGATGTGTTCGACTACGTCCGCAGTCAGCTCGACGACGCCAATTTCTTCGCGTTCGGCATCGGCAGCAGCGTGAACCGTTTCCTCATCGAAGGCGTAGCCCGTGCGGGCCTCGGGGAGCCGTTCATCGTCACCGAGAGCGCCGAGGCGGCGGCGGCAGCCGTGAAACTCCGACGCTACATCGACTCACCTGTGCTGACCGGCATCGACGTAACGTTCCCGGGATTCGACGTCTACGACGTGGAGCCGCGGAAGGTGCCGGATCTCTTTGCCAGCCGTCCGATCGTCGTCTTCGGAAAGTGGCGAGGCGCTGCCCGCGGGTCCGTCGAGATCTCGGGCCAGACGGGTCGAGGGCGCTATCAGACGTCGATCGCGGTCGTCCCGCAGAGCTCGGATGCGAGGCAGGCTGCCCTTCGCCATCTCTGGGCACGGACACGGATCGCGAATCTGTCCGACTTCGGTTCTTCTGCCCCATCCGAAGCTCGCGTCGCCGAAGTCACGTCATTGGGGCTGACTTATGGACTGCTCACGCGGTACACGTCGTTCATTGCCGTGCACGAGATCGTGCGCCGGACCGCGGAGGGTGCCGACGACGTCGACCAGCCGCTGCCACTTCCAGCGGGCGTCTCGGACCGCGCTGTCGGCGTGACGAGCGGCGTCGAACCAGAGCTCGTGTGGATGTCAGTAATCGTGCTGGCAGTGTTTGGCTGGGCGTGGTTACTGCGCGTGAAGCGATCGCGCTCAGGAGTCGTCGCGTGAGGACGAAGCTTTTCGTGGTGGCAATCGCGGCGCTGGTCATCTGGGGCATGAAGCGTCACTACGCCGACGGGCGCGCGGACGACCTCTGGTGGATCCTGAGCCCGACGGCGCGGGTGGTTGGCGTGACGACCGGCACCACGTTCGTGGTGGTGCCCTCGGAAGGATACGTCTCGCACGAACGTCTGTTCGTCATCGAGAAGTCGTGCGCCGGGATCAACTTCCTGGTCGCCGCCTTCGGCATGCTCGTGTTCGCCTTGCTTCACCGGGTGCGGGCCGGCGTCTCGGGTCTCTTCGTGCTCGGCGCCAGTCTGCTGGCGAGCTATGGCGCGGCAATCATCGTCAATGCGACGCGCATCACGACCGCCCTGTGGCTTGCCGAACGTCCGTCGGCGCTGTCGACTTTCAGCCCGGCCCAGGTCCATCGCGTGGAAGGGATCGCGGTGTACTTCACGGGTCTGGTGCTTCTGTACGAGCTCGTGCAGTGCGTCGAGCGCAAGACGGTCCCTGCCGGGAGCAGGTCATGACCGGTGCGACACGGCCGTCGCCCGCGCAGGCGCTCCGGCGCGCGGCTCTGCCGCTGGCGTGGTATTACGCCGTCACGCTCGCGCTTCCCCTCGCGAACGGCGCCGCGCAGTCCGGCACCGCCTTCGTGAATCACGCGCTGGTCGTACTCGTCGTCCCACCCGTCCTGATCGTGCTCGCGTCCGCACTCCGCACGGCTGCGGCGGTGTCCGCAAGTGCCTGTCGCCGCGAGTTCCGATCGTTCACCTCGAAATCGCTTTGACATCCGTGACGAACCGCAACGGCGGTATCGATTTCAGGCAACTCACATCGGCCTTCTGCCAGCTGGCTGTTCTTCAGAGCGCCGGTGACGCGCAGCTCGCGCGGCTCTATCGCAAGAGCGGGGAGGCCAGGGCACGCGAGATCGAAGCGCGCCTGCTGAAGCTCCTGGCCGCGGCCGACGCCGACCACCCGCTCGTCCTCGAACTGCGCAGCCGGCGGTACTGACGGATCAGTTCGCTGAAGCCGGCATGACGCGGATCGCTCCTTGGAAACACACATTGCGGGTCCCGAACGCGCAGGGCGTGATCACTCGAAACGTCGCATGCACCTGCGCGCCGATCAGCCATCCATCGGTGACGACACCGTTGAGCACGGCCGTTCCCGTCTCGTTGTTCTGAGTGCCTCGGATGAGGGCTGTGAACGAGTGCGTCCCCGATGGGTCCAGAACTTCGTAACGGGCCTCGAGCTGAACAACGACGCCGTTGTCGAATGCGTTCCTGCTCAGAACCTCTCCGACAAACGTGCCTACCACGTCGCCTCCGGTGACGCCCGCCATGTCGGGAAACGTGGTTATCCATTTCGTGAACGTGACTTCAACCGGAGCAGTGGCCCTGGCGCTCTGAGTCTGCGTTGCCGAGCTAATGGTAGAGGTCGACGGTGACATCGGCGACCGTTGCCCTTGACATGCGGCTCCGAGCACACAGACGCTGAGAATCGTCAAATATCGCATCGCATCATCCTTTTGAGAGTGGGACCTGGGAACGTGGCGAATTCCCCCTACTCACAGACGCGAGAACGTGACGAAAACTTGCTCACCCACACGCTGCGATCGGATAGACTCCGGGCTTACCAAACCGTCAATGAGCCCGAAGCAGAATCAGCATGCGGACGTGACTGGTCTGTTGCTGGCATGGGGAAGCGGCGACCTGGAGGCGCGTGACCGGCTTCTCGCCGTCGTGTATGAGGAGCTGAGGCGACGCGCGGCAGCCCATCTTCGCCGCGAGCCGGCCGGCCATACGTTGCAGCCGACCGCACTCGTCCATGAAGCCTATCTGCGCCTCGTCAAACAAGACCGCGCGGCCTGGCAGAACCGTGCGCAGTTCTTTGGCGTCGCATCGCAGATGATGCGCCGCATCCTCGTCGACCGGGTCCGGGCGAGCAATATGGCAAAGCGATCGGGCCGGTGGACGCGGGTGACGCTCGATGATGAGGTGCCACAGTCGCCGCACGGTGAGGTTGACGTGCTGGACCTCGATCGCGCGCTGAGCGAACTCGCGGCGTTCGATGTGCGGAAAAGCCAGGTCGCCGAGCTGCGCTTTTTTGGTGGCCTGTCGCTCGACGAGATGACCCACGTAATGGGACTCTCCGTCGCCACGCTGGAGCGGGAATGGCAGGCAGCGCGCGCGTGGCTCTACGGTCGCCTGACCAGACAGCCTGATAAGCCTCAGTCCGCCTGAGCCGTCATGTCGTCGCTCTTTCGCCGTTTTCGTCGCGAGCTTTGTCCTGGGGCGCGACGCGATGCTCCACGATCCCGACCGGAAGTCTCGGGGACCGAGACACTACTGAAAGCCTCAACATGACCTCTGAACGGTGGCATCAAGTTACCGAGATTTTTCACGCCGCCCGCGCGTGCGATCAAGAGCGCCGCGGTGCATTTGTCGCCGAAGCATGCGGCGGGGACGCACAGCTTCGGGAAGAAGTCGAGATGATGCTGGCAGGCGACGCTGCCGCGGGTTCCTTTGGCAGAACGCGGCAAGTCCCCTCAACGCCAACGCTCGAGCTCACGTCGTCGGCCCTCAGCTCTCAAGCGGACGCGATGCCGATTCAGGAAATGGCGCTCCCCCTCGGTACTCGCCTCGGACCCTATGAAATCGTCACCGCGCTCGGCGCGGGGGGAATGGGGGAGGTGTACCGGGCACACGACAGCCGCCTCAGTCGTGATGTTGCCATCAAGACGCTGCCATCCACGTTCGCCGACAACCCTGAGCGGCTGAATCGCTTCGCCCGGGAAGCGCGTCTCCTGGCGTCACTCAATCATCCGAACATCGCGGCGATCTACGGGCTGGAAAAATCCGGCGAGATAAACCATCTGGTCATGGAACTCGTGGAGGGCGAGATTCTCAGCGGCCCGCTACCGGTCGACAAGGCACTCGATTATGCGGCCCAGGTCGTTGAAGCCCTGGCAGCCGCTCACGCCAAGGGCATCATTCACCGTGACATCAAGCCAGCCAATGTGAAGGTCACGCCCGAAGGCAGGGTGAAGGTCCTGGACTTCGGATTGGCGAAAGCAGTCCTGGCGGTTGAAGACAGCCCACCCGTTTCCCAGTTGAACACGATTACCGGACTTGGAACGATGGCGGGGCACATCCTCGGCTCACCTCCGTACATGAGCCCGGAGCAGGCGCGCGGCGAAGCTGTCGATGAGCGAACCGATATCTGGGCATTCGGCTGTCTCCTCTATGAACTGATCACCGGGAAACGAGCGTTTCAGGGCGAGGCGTCTTCCGATACCATCGCTGCCGTCCTCAAGTGCGACCCGGACTGGAACGCTTTGCCCCGCGGAACTCCGGCCAGCATTCGTGAACTGCTGCGGCGGTGTTTGACGAAGGACCGGGCCAGTCGTCTGCAGCGCATCTCGGACGCCCGGAAAACCCTCGAGGACGCGCGGCGCCGGTCGAGCGCCTGGCAAGTCGCTGCCATTGCGACAGCCGCACTGGCGGCGCTGGCGATCGGCGCGTCCCTCTTCTCGCGCGGGCCGAGTGGTAGCAGCAACCTTTCTCAGTGGATCCAGATCACGAAGCTGCCCGACTCGGTCAGCCAGCCCGCACTATCTCCGGATGGGAGCAAGATCACGTTTGTTCGCGGCCCGGAGACGTTCTTCGGGCCCGGTCAGGTATACGTCAAGACCTTGCCCGACGGGGAGCCTCTACAACTGACGCACGACAGCTTGATGAAAATGAGTCCGGTCTTTTCGCTGGACGGCGAGCGAATCAGTTACACAACCGTGGACGACAAGTTCGGTTGGTACAGCTGGCTCGTCTCCGCCGCGGGCGGTGACCCGAAGCGGTGGCTGCCCAATGCCTCTGGACTTGTCTGGACTGCTCCAGGGAGCCTGCTGTTTTCGGAGATGGCTCTCGAGAAGATTCCCCATATGGGAATCGTCAGGACCGACGAAAAACGAGTGGGAAAGCGCGACGTCTATTGGCCCGCGCACGCCGATGGCATGGCGCATCAATCCTACCCGTCACCGGACGGAAATTGGGTGCTCCTCGTGGAGATGGACGAGCATCACCTCTGGACGCCATGTCGCCTGGTTCCCATGGACGGCAGTTCGCCTGGCCGGCGGGTCGGACCAACGAGCGGCGCCTGTACGTTTGCCGCGTGGTCACCCGACGGCAAATGGATGTATGTCAACTCGGACAATGGCGGGGTGAATCACGTCTGGCGACAGCGGTTCCCTGACGGCACGCCGGAGCAGATCACCTCCGGGCCCACTTCAGAGCAGGGCATTGCAATGGCGGCGGACGGCCGCTCGTTCATCTCCGCTGTCGCCATCCAGGACATGTCGATATGGCTTCACGACGCGAGGGGTGAGCGACAGATTTCTCCGCTCGAAGCAGTCGCCGTCAATCCCAAATTCAGCGGTGATGGCAAAAAGCTGTGCTACGCAATCGTCAAAGAGGCCCCAACACCTTTTGCCAACCGGCCTGGTGAAATCTGGGTCGCGGACCTGGAATCCGGACGTTCCGAGTCCCTCGTGCCCGGCTTTCAGGCATTCGACTATGACATTTCCGCAGATGGTCAGCAGGTTGTGATCGAAGGTGAAGACTCAGAACATCTTCGGCGGCTGTGGGTTGTGCCGCTGGACCGGCGTTCACCCCCAGTGCAGATTCCGAATGTCGAGGGACGGCAGGCGAGATTCGGTCCGAGCGGGGAGATTTTCTTCCGCCGTAGCGAGGAGCGCTCGAACTTTGCCTACCGCGTCCATCCAGATGGGTCGGGACTGCGGAAAGCGGTTGAGCAACCGATCCAAATCCTGCGAGCTGTTTCCAGGGACGGACGATGGATCGTGGGATGGGCGGCGCTTCCGGGCGGCGAAGGCGCGGGGTTTCAGGCTTTTTCGCTGAACGGCGAGGGCACAGTGATCCTCACCAATGCCATCGATTGGACGTGGTCGCCGCGTGGGGACTCCTTTTCTATTTCCCGCGGTCCAGTCGGGGCTGGGCCGCAGCTACATCATTCCGCTGCAAGCCGGTGCGGCGATGCCTGCCCTGCCGGCCGGGGGACTTGCTTCGGAGCAGGACATCGCGCAGCTTCCGGGCGCCCGCAGAATCGACGCGCTCATGGCCGTGCCGGGTCCCTCACCTGACGTGTACGCGTTCCATCGTGGGACCACCCAGCGCAATCTCTACCGGATCCCTGTGCAATAAGAGGAGCGAAGTCTGTCCCGCTGCAGCCGCGCAGCGGCCAAGGCGGACCCAGACACCGGACGTAGTAATCTCTGCACGTGGTTGGCACCCACGTCTCCCATTACCGCATCATCAGCCTTATTGGTGCGGGTGGAATGGGTACGGTCTACCTCGCCGAAGATACGACCCTGAAGCGGCGGGTCGCACTCAAGTTCCTGCCGCCAGAGCGAGTCGGCAGCAGCGACGCCGCAGCTCGTCTGCTGCGGGAGGCGCGCGCGGCCAGTGCGCTCGACCACCCGCACATCGCGACCATCTACGAAATCGGCACCCACGCCGGACAGCCGTTCATCGCGATGGTGTACTACGAAGGGGAGACCCTTGCCGCGCGATTGACCCGCGGTTCGTTGTCCATTGACGAGGTCGCGCGGATTCTCGCGCAGGTCGCCGACGCGATCCAGGCTGCACACGATGCCGGGATCGTCCACCGTGACTTGAAGCCGTCGAATGTGATGCTGACCCCGACGGGACAAGTCAAGGTCCTGGACTTTGGCATCGCGAAAACCGAAACCGCGGACACGGCGACGCAGCTGACGGCTGTTGGCGACGCGATCGGCACGGCTGCTTACATGTCGCCTGAGCAGGCCGCAGGCGAAGCCGTGGACGCACGATCGGATCTCTGGTCCCTGGGAGTCGTGACCTACGAGATGCTGACCGGCCGTCCTCCCTTCCAGGGTACAAACGCGCGTGCGGTCATGCAGGCCGTGATGACGTCCACACCGGTGCCGGTCACGAAGCTGCGGAACGACAGTGTCCCGGAGTTGGAAGAAGTCGTGACGAAGACGCTCGTGCGGGACCGCGAGCGCCGCGCATTGACCGCCAGCGCGGTGCGGGATCTTGCCGCATCCTGTCACGCCCGGCTCTCTTCCGGACCGTCTCCGGCACTCGCGCCGCCGCGTACCTCACCGCGACTGTGGATTACCGTGGCGGTCGTGGGGCTGGCGATTGCCGGCGGATCGATCGCGTGGTTCGCTGAGCGCAACGCGAAGGTTCGCTGGGCGCGTCTTGAAGCCTTGCCTCAGATCATCCGGCTCGGGGGTGACGATAGGTTCGACGCCGCGTACCGCCTGGCGCAGCAGGCGCAGCGCTACATTCCTGACGATCCGGTGCTCCTGGAACAGCTGCGCGAAATCACTCGGCCCGCAACGATCGAGTCTGATCCTGCCGGAGCCGAGGTCTTCTACCGTCCCTACGGCGAAAGGGACGGAGCATGGCGGCCCATTGGCAAGACGCCGGTAACGGGCGCGATCGTGCCGCGTGGGGCACACCAGTGGAAAGTGCAGCTGCCGGGCCACGAGACGGCGGAGGATGTCGGGCCGGATCAGTTCTCGCGGGCGACGCACCTCCGCTTTGCGCTCTTCCCTTCCACGCAAGTGCCGACGGGCATGGTCCGGATCGCCTCGGCAGGGAGCTCGGTCAGAGCATCGATGCCGTCGCTGGAACACCTTGCCCCAGTGACGGTTCCCGACTTCTGGATCGATCGGCACGAGGTGACGAACCGCGCCTTCAAGCAATTCGTGGACGACGGCGGGTACCGGCGCCCCGAGCTGTGGCAGGAACCCTTTGTCAAAGACGGCCGGACGTTGACGTTTGCGGCCTGGATGGCATTGTTTCGCGACGCGACCGGTCGGCCGGGCCCTGCCGACTGGGAGCTCGGTAACTACGTGGCCGGGCACGATGACTATCCCGTCACCGGCGTCAGCTGGTACGAAGCCGCCGCGTATGCGCGCTGGGCCGGCAAGTCGCTGCCGACCCTCTATCACTGGTCTCGCGCTGCCGGCCTGAGCCTCAGTGGCGACGTCGTCCCAGTCAGCAACTTCGATGGGAAATCCGTGCTTCCGGTGGGCGCTTCTCATGGGACGACCCGCGGGGGCACGACTGACATGGCTGGTAACGTGAAAGAGTGGGCACTGAACGCCTCTGGCGAGAAGAAGCGCTACGTGCTGGGAGGCGGTTGGGACGAACCGGTGTACATGTTCAACGATCCGGATGCGCAGCCGCCACTCACGCGAGGCCGGACACATGGTTTCCGCTGCATCAAGGTGGATCGCGCGGAGGACTTGTCAGCGCTGGCCGGTGAGATCACGCCTTCGTTACGGGACCCGCGGCAGGCGAGACCGGTCAGCGACACCGTGTTCAATGCCTGGCGAACCACCCTGTACTCTTCGATCACGGAGACCTGAAGGTCCAGCAGGAAGGGACCGACGATGCGTTTCCGGACTGGCGGAGGGAAAAGGTCAGCTACGCCGCAGCGTATGGCGACGAACGCATCCCCGCATATTTGTTTCTCCCGAAGAACGCGGCCCCACCCTACCAGGTGATGATCGGGTTCTCGGGCGGCAACGTCTTCTTCGAACGCTCCAGTGCCAACAGCACGGACTTCCATCGCTTCAGCTTCCTGATGCGGAGCGGCCGGGCTTTGCTGTACCCAGTCTACAAAAGCACGTTCGAGCGCGCAGACAGCGTAAAGTCCGACACGCCGAACATCAGCGCAACCTACCGTGACCACATGGTGATGTGGTCGAAGGACGTGGGGCGCTCGGTCGATTACCTCCGGAGTCGTTCCGACATCGCGAAGGACAAGATTGGATTCATCGGGTTGAGCACGGGCGCCTCGCTGGCGCCGGTGTTTCTCGCGGTCGAACCGCGGATCTCACTCGGCGTCATCTACATGGGCGGTCTTTACCTGCAGCCCTCCCTACCGGAAGCGGACACCGTGAACTTCGCGCCGCGCGTGAAGGCTCCCGTCCTGATGCTCAACGGCCGCTTCGATTATTTCTTCCCGACGAGCACTTCTCAGGAACCGCTGTGGAAACTCCTGGGCATGCGCGACGAGGACAAAAGGCAGAGGCTCTATGACGCGTCGCACAATATTCCGCGCAACGAGATGATGAAGGAGGTCGTCGACTGGATGGACAAATACTGGGGTCCTCCGGTGCCGCTACGCTAGTCCCCTGGAAACGAAATCGCTGGCTATCCGTCCATTTTTCGGCGCTTTTCTGCTAGACTGCCGTCCTTCTCACACAGATCGACGAATTATTGGCCGGCCGCAGGAGGACTGAATGTCACGCGTGCGCTTGAGTCGACGTGATCTGCTCGAACGGTGTGCCGTGTTCGGCGCGCTGGTGACGTTGCCGGTGTGTGGTATCGAATCGGTCAGCGCTTCTGGGAACAGGCCGAATCAAGAAACCGACGCCGCCGAACGCCCTCGGGCCCTTCTACAAGAAACGTGCGCCAGATACCCGCATGCTCCGGACCAAAGGAGACGCCGGCATGCCGCTGGCCATCAGTGGGCGCATTGTCGATACGCGTGGGGAAGCCGTGACGGATGCGACCGTCGAGATCTGGCACACCGATCACGGCGGGCATTACGACCTGGCGGGCTACCGCTTCCGCGCGAAGGTGCCGGTCGACGGCAAAGGCGGATACCAGTTCGACACGATCATGCCGGGTCACTATCCGGATCGCGTCTGCCAGCATGTGCACTATCTGGTCACCGCTCCCGGCCACAAGCCCCTCATCACGCAGCTGTACTTCGCGACCGATCCGGTCTTCGAAGGCGATCCCGACAAGAACTTTTCAAAGGATCCCCTGATTGAGAGCCGCGAGCTCGTCAGGCCCGTCACGATCGCCGGCGATCCGAAAGCCATGTACGCGGCCGTAGCTTTCGAGCTGTGCCTCGAGCGCCGATGATGGCGCGAACACTCTTCGTTCTCATGGCCCTGGCTCTAGCTCGATGCCGGCATTGGCGCAGACACCGGTCGTCACCTTGAAAGCGGCTGACGAGGTCGGCGCACGCGATCCTTTCACCGCGCGGCGACAGGATTGCCGCCGCCGTGGGCAAGGATCGGGTCGCGGTCTGGTCGCTGCCGGATGGCAAGCTGCTCCAGGAACTGAAGTTTCCCGAGCGGCCGCTCGGCGATGGTCTTTGCCCAGGCCGACCAGATGATCGTCGCGCTCGCCGATGGCGGCATCGAGGTCCGGGCCATCGCGACAGGAGCGGTAGTACGGCGCATGGAAGCGGGCGGCAGACAGCCCGGGCTCGCCGATCAGCGCTGATGGCCGGCTGCTCGGCAACGTCCCGTGCGGAGCAAATCCACCTGTGGGATTCGTCGGGAAAACTGCTGCGCACCTTCGGCCATGAATTCGGCAGCATCGCGAGTCTGGCGTTTTCACCGGATGGGACGCTGCTGGCGAGCGCCGGGTACGACGCGAACGTGCATTTCTGGGACGTGTCGACCGGTCAACGGAAGACCTCCGTGCGGCCGACCAGCTGGTGTCCACCTTTGCCCTCGCGTTTACCGCCGACGGCAGAAATCTGGTGATCGGCGGCGCGAGCGGCGCGATCGAACTCGTCGACGTGCAGACGGCGTCGATCGCCCGTCGATTCCGCCCGGAGAAATACGCGGTGGGGTTTCTCAGCGTGTCTCCCGACGGCCGCTCGATCGGTGCGGCCTACTTCGACGTGGATGGCATGGCGCGGCCCGCACCGCTCGCGGTGTGGGACCTCGCATCCGGACGCGTCGTGCGACGGGCCACGCCGGACGGCGCACCGGCGGAGGCCGCCGGCTTCACCACCGATGGCCGGCTGCTGTACGTCACGCTGAAGGGGCAGGAGCTGAACGTGTGGGCGTTGCCGGGCTCGGGCGCATCTTCAGCTGGCAGCCGGAGCTCAACGGGATCTACCGGGGATCGCTAGACGGACAGGCGCCGGGTCTAAAATTCCCAACTTCCAACGTCTCTGGTTACCGCGTCCCGCCGTCCAACATCGCCGTGACCGCGGCGGAGGGCGAGGCTCGTGGCGTAGCGCTGGCAGGAACGAATCGCGGATCGCCGCGGATCGTGCGACGCGGGCGAGCGCGCCCATCTGCGGTTGGCGAGCGGTCGTGCCCGCGCGTAGCGCACGACACGCCGGCTTGCAGCTGCTTGCAGCCGGCGTGCACGACCGCTGGAGATCCGCGCACATCCGCGTCTCGTGTTCTTCGTCCAGGAGGCTCGCCCATCACGGCGCCGCGGGAGGCGATGCGGCATCGGCGCGTCTGACCCGCTAAATTAGATACGTTGGGAGTTCGAAGGTATCTGTTTGGAGCGGGTCGCCAACTTCGCAAGCGGCGCGTATCTAACGAGCCGAGCTGGGTAAACAGATACGTTGGGAGTTGACGCTCCGCAGCCTCTGGCCTCGTCGATCAAGACCGCAGCTGGATCGCGATGCGCTCGCCTGATCGCGCCCGGCGCGGTTGCACCGGGTTTGACCGAAAGAGATCCGGCGGACGACAATCGACGAGCGGTGGCGGACAACACGACGGCACCCGAGCCTCCTCCGATTCGTCAGCTTTCAGCGCCTGATCTCGAGGCACTGCTCGAGAGCGGTACTGCAATCGAGCTGGTTGACGTGCGCACCGAGGAGGAGCGCGCGATCGCCGCGATCGACGGCTCCCGCCTGCTCGACCAGGCGTACCACGATGCGCTGCTCCTCCGTGACCGGGAGACGGCCATCGTCTTTCAGTGCCACCACGGCATACGCAGTCAGCACGCCGCCGAGTACTTCCGCCATCATGGGTTCCGGAATCTCTACAACCTGGTAGGCGGCATCGACGCCTGGTCAGTGCTCGTCGATCCGTCCGTGCCGCGCTACTGAACGTGCGCGGCTAGGTCAACCGCCGAGTGGACAACGTTCCTCTGCTCATCGATTTCTCGACGCCGTCGTCGATCGTCCGGGAGCGCAACCGGATCTCGATGCTGCCGATCATCGGGAACGGTCCACCAGGCACGTTCGTGCTCTTCCCGAACGGCCTCAGGGTGTCGCTGCCGACGGACCAGATCGTCTTCGCCGATGACACCGGCGGTCACGCGCGAGTGGGGTTTGGCGGGATGCAGTTCGTCGGTCCGGAAGAGGGACACCTGGTGTTCGTGAGGATTCGCGAGCTGTTCCCGGAGGATCAACTCTCGCCCGATCGCAGTCACACGATGCGGCTCGATTTGCAGTGGGTGGCCGCAGTCCGGTGGACGGACGCCCAGTCTGGCCAGCGCAGGTGGGCGCCAGGGCCGGCGGCGGTCGTCCGGTGGAGTGACTCGCGGGACCAGCCTTGAGGAAGTTCTTTGAGTCTGGCAGTGCCAGTGGCGCGGTCTATCTGGTCGTTCCCCGAGGGGTTGTCGGGTGCCGTGATTGCCTTGCCGCGACCGTGATGCCGAGCATCTAACGCGCGGGCGTGGGCGGCTCAAGCCGTCCGCCGACTGGCAGACCGCTTGGCACACGCTCGGGGATCGTTCGATCGAAGTTCGGGTCGTCCAGCGCGCGCAGGAACGCGATGAGGTCACGCTGTCCTCTGCCGCGCATGTTCAGCCGGCGCGCCAGCGGGTCGATCTGATCGCGGCTCACCTCGGTGTTGATCCCTCCCGCTCGTCCACCGCCTCGACGTCCACCTCCGCGACTGATCCGCTGGTAGAAGCCGACGACTTCTTGAAGGCTGGCGAATACGCCGTTGTGCATGTACGGAGCGGTCACGCCCAGGTTACGCAGCGACGGTGTGCGAAACGCGTACGTCTTGTTCACCCCTGAATCGGATTCTGGCAGCTTCTGGTTGTCCGGCACTGCGAGCACGTGAGTGGCGAAGTCCGAAAACATCGGCCCGCTGTGGCAATTGATGCATCCCGCCGACTCGAACCGCTCCATGCCGCGAACCTGGTCGGCGTCGAGCGCCGCCGTGTCGCCACGCATGAATCTGTCGAATGGCGCATTGGCGGCCACGAGTGTCCGCTGGAACGCCGCGAGCGCGCGCCCGAGGTTGCGTTCATTCACGGGCCTGCTTTCGTCGAACGCGCCAGCAAACAGGCGGCGGTACTCGGCGATGGCGTTCAGCCGCGACACGACGGCAGGAACAGCACGTTCCTCGGGATACGTCCCGCCGCGCATTTCCTCGAAGGCCTTGAGCGGTTCCAGCGCCTGCGCTTCGAGGCTGCGCACCCTGAGATCCCAGAACATCGGGGCAGCCGCTGGGATCGCGGTGCCACCAGCCGTGAGGCCGTTGAACGCCACGTTCAGTACGGTCTGGCTGTTACGCTTCACCGGTCTCGACGCGTGGCCCGGGATGAACGTTCTTGCGGCACCGAGTCCGGCGCCGTTCGCGCCGATGGAGAGATCGAGACCGTCGGAATAGCCGAACGCGGGATGGTGGCACGTCGCGCACGCGACGTCCTTCTGGCCTGACAGGACAGGATCCAGAACAACAGGCGCCCCAACGCGACGCGTTCGGGCGTGGATGGATTATCAGGGGGTGCGGGGGATTCGGCGGGAAGCGCCGCGAGGCGACCCTGAGCCGCCGTGCTCGATCGTCCGGCAGTCGCGAGGATCCCCGCGAGACAACTCACCAGTATCAGCAGCGCGGACATCGGGATTCTTCCCGGGTCGCGTTGCCGCCGATCTCGCAATCGTCGCCATGTTGCCATGAGAGTCTGTTTGCCCGGGTTATCTCTCGGATGAATTTACGCCAAATCTCCATGCCGGTCTGTGTGCCACACTTTTTTCACGGCGGGGTCACGGCGGGACAGGCAGCGGGGACAACCACTCCTGCCTGTCCCCTTTGCCTGTCCCCGGGGCCGGTGCAGGCTGCGGGTACGCCAGGCCGGGGTCAGGGAGGCAGCGGGGACACCACTCCTGCCTGTCCCTCTTGCCTGTCCCCTTTGCCTGGCCTGTCCCCGGGCTCTCAGCGCGGCTGTTTTCGGAGCAGCTCGTCCACGAGCTCAGTCACGCGCTCGCGAATCTTCGCGTCGGCGCGGGCGAAATCCTCGCTGGGAGCCGGCACGTCATCCCACCTCTCGAGCGGCGCCGGCAGGTCTTTGAGATCGCACCCGATCGAGATCACGACGTCTGCGCTTGCCAGATCCTCGGGCGTCGCGCGTCGCGGCTTTCGAACCGGCACCTCGTAGCCGTTCTTAGCCAGGTGATTCACGACGGCAGGCGCCACCTGCGGATCCGGATCGGTGCCAGCCGAGAGCACACGCACGTTCAAGCCACGCTCTTTCGCGAGGCGCTCGAAGTACGCCGACGCGAGCACGCTCTTCGCCGCTCCGTGCGGACACATGAAGAGGACGGTCGGCGGTTTGGGACCGTTGACCGAACCGCCCTGCGCCTGCGGCATGGTTGCGGCCGACACGACGGTGCCGACCATCGAGACTGCGAGCACGGTCAGTGCGGTGGCGATGCCACGTGGGGTCGGATTCATGGCTGCTCCTTCGGAGAAAGGCCAAGACCAGTTGCGTGCGTTCTGGCGTTCGCAGCGACGGGCTCCGCGACTATTTCCAGGTCACTTCCATGCCAAAGAAGTGCAGGAACACCTCGCGATTCGGCCGGTTCTTCGGGTTCTGCTGCGGGCTGCGAATGTAGAAATCGATCTGCTGCGCGGCCGGGTTCACTTCGCCCGCCGGCTGCTTCTTGTTCGCCATCGGATAGTTGACCCGCAGCGTCTTCCGGTCGCGAATCCCCTGGGTGACCATGAAGTGCATCTCGTAGTTGTCGTACAGCGGCTTGCCGTTCAGCGCCGCGTGCCCGAAGCCCCAGCCCGCCAGATAGACGAAGGTTTTCGGCCAGTTGTTGTCGCCGCAGCCGGAGTCGGTGCCGTGCTCGTGCAGGAATCCAACGATCCCGCCGTTCTGACAAGGGTTGAATTCGTGGAACTTGTCGATCGCCAGGACGAGCGTGCCCTCGGGGATGGCGAGGCTCGCCTCGAACCTGCCGGTGTTGGCCAGATCGTTCACGTCGATCTCCGCCGTTCCCGCCACGGGCTTCACCGTCTTCGCTTCGTTGTCCATGTGGTCCCAGCCCGCCGGATCGTTCAGCCCGCCGACCATGTAGATGCGGGTGGCGGACAGGATGAACCGTCCGTCATACAGGTCATGCTGCTCGGGCGCGAACATCGTGATCATCGCGCCCGGCTGCTGGCGTGGATTCGGTTGCTGCTGTGCCGCCATGGCCGTGCCCAGAATCAGACCCAGGACCAGAACGCCATTCCGCATGAGGACCTCCCTGGAACGTCAAGCCGATCGCCGAGGCCATGATTGCACGGCGTGTTGACTGCCGTAACACATATCTTATACTCTGCAACGAACGTTACATCGTCAAGGCGCTGCCTCTGCTGGAAATCGGAGGCTTCGTGTTTTCCAGAATCAAACCTCCCGTCCTCCCGTCCTCCCTGTGAAGGACCGACGCCGCCGCAAACCAAGGGTTTCACAAGGAGGACGGGAGTAAGGGAGGGATTTCTTTTCCGGGTTTGTGTGTTCCGGAGGCTTCGTGTGTTCCAGAAATTAGACCTCCCGTCCTCCCGTCCTCCCTGTGAGAGTAGACCCGCCGCAGAAACAGTCGCAGCCCGGACGTCCCGAGCCGCATTGAGACGCCTCTCGGCCGCGGCATTCGTCGCGTATTGCAGCTACGCGATCTGCCGCACACCGCTCCTGCCCTTGTTCGCTCGCGACCTGGGCGCCGGCCCCTCGCTGGTCGGCTTCGTGATGGGCGCGTCGACGTTGACCGGCATCTTCCTCAAACTCCCGGCTGGCGCGTTGTCCGACGTGCTCGGCCGGCGCCGCCTGCTCCTCGCGGGTGCGCTCGTGTTCGCGTGCCTGCCGTTCACGTACCTCGCCGTCTCGACGCTGACGCTGCTCATCGCGGTGCGGTTCGTGCACGGCAGCGCCACGGCAGTGTTCGGCCCGGTCGCCTCGGCCAGTCTCTCAGACATCGCGCCGCCCGCAAATCGCGGCGCCTGGCTGAGCTTGTACTCGACCGCCCAGGGCGCCGGCCAGGCGTTGGGCCCGGTTGTCGCCGGTTACCTCATCGCGGCCGGCCGTTTCGATCTGGCGTTCATCGTCGCCGGCGCGATCGGCCTTGGCGTACCGCTCATCGTCGCGGAATGGCACGCTGCGCCGGCTTCGCCATCGGCCACCCGCGTCTCGTGGCGGGAGTTCAAGCGTGGGGTGGTGGAAGTCGGAGGTGATCGTCTCGTGCTCGTCACGAGCTGTGCGCAGGCGGCGCAGTTCGTGTTGAACGGCACCTTGAGTGCCTTCCTGCCACTCTACGGCCGCGAAGGGCTGGGCTTGACGGTGACTGAGCTGGGCTGGCTCTTTGGCGTCCAGACCCTGACGACGCTGGCGGTGCGGCCGGCCATCGGATGGCTCTCCGATCGTGCGGGACGACAATGGATCATCGTGACCGGGTTGACGGTGTGCAGTGTGGCGGTGTTTGCGCTCTCTCTGGCATCAACCTCATGGATGCTTGTCGTCGCCGTCATCACCTATGCCGCGGGCGTGGCCACGACGACGGCCGCCACCAGCGCGTACATCACCGATGTGACGCGTGGCGCCCGATATGGGGCCGCCCACGGCGTGTTTGGCACCATTTACGACATCGGCGACGCCCTCGGACCCATCGTCGCGGGCCTGCTGATCGTCGCGGTCGGCTATGCGCGAATGTTTCAGATCATGGCCGTTCTAGCGCTCACAATGGCCCTTGCATTTGCTCGAATGGCGCGTTCGCGGTCAGTGACGAGGTGACGCCACGCGATGTCTCCCAATCCTGGTTCCGTCGATCGAAAGGAGTACGGCTATGCGGACGTTAAGCTTTCTGGTCGCATCGATCCTGGTGACCATGGCGCTGATTGGGCATGGCGCCACGCGTAAGGTGGATTTCTCGGAGGACCCGGTCGGGCAGGCGCCGAAGGGATTCGAGTTCGGCCACACGGCAAAGGTCGGCGCGCCCGGCAAATGGGTGGTGCAGGCCGAAGGCAGCAACAAGTACCTTGCCCAGATTGATCCTGACAACACGCGCTCGCGGTTTCCCGTCGCTGTCTTGTCCGACGTGACGGCTGCAGACGTCGATCTGTCGACCCGATTCAGACCGGTCTCCGGCCGTGTCGACCAGGCGGCAGGTCTCGTGTGGCGATTCCAGAACGAGGACAATTACTACATCGTTCGCGCAAACGCGCTCGAGAACAACGTGGTGCTCTACAAGGTCGAGAAGGGCAAGCGCACGGACCTTCCCGTGAAGGGCGAAGGCCGGACCTACGGTAAGAAGGCGCAGGTCCCGTCAGGACAATGGAGCACGTTGCGAGTGGTGGCGGCCGGGCCCCGGTTCGAAGTCTTCTTGAATGGCAGCAAACTCTACGACGTCGAGGACAGCCACCTTCACGCAGGCCGGGCAAGGTCGGCCTCTGGACCAAGGCGGATTCGGTCACGCAGTTCGACGACGTGACGATCGAGACGAAGTAAGTGACCATGACCGCACTCACGCGTTTCATCGGGATTCATGTCGCGGTCCTGGCTGCGTCGGCGTCGGGCGCCTGCGGATCATCGGAATCCCGGCTCACAGCCACGCGGCAGGTCACGGTCTACGTCTCCACCGATCGGGTGTTCTCCGAGCCGGTGCTGCGCGAGTACGAAAAGCAGTCCGGCGTCACGGTCAACGCCGTCTACGACACGGAGGAAACGAAGTCTACCGGCCTCGCCAACCGGTTGCTGGCGGAGAAGGCGAGGCCGCGTGGCTGACGTGTTCTGGTCCAATGAGCCGGTCCGCACGCTGGTGCTGAAATCGCGAGATGTCCTTGCGGCGTACAGGTCCCCGAGCGCGCAGGGCATTCCTCCCGTGCTGGTCGACCCGGAAGGCTACTGGACGGGGTTCTCAGCGCGACTCCGCGTCATCGCCTACAACACGACACTGGTGAAACCCGACGAGGCCCCGCGTTCCGTGTTCGATCTGGCCGATCCGACGTGGCGTGGGCAGGTGGCGATTGCAGACCCGCGATTCGGTTCGACGTCATTCCATGTCGCGGCGCTCTACGCGGTCGTGGGCGATGAGAAGATGGACGATTTCTTCCGGGGCCTGAAAGCCAATGGCGTGCGCGTCGTGGATGGCAATTCGGTGGTTCGGGATCTCGTCGCGCGCGGCGAGGTCAAGGTGGGTCTGACGGATACCGACGATGTCAACGTGGCGCTCGAAGACGGCCAGCCAATCGCGATGGTGCTGCCGGACAAGGAGGGTCTCGGCGTCCCGGTCATGCCCAACATGGTGTCGCTGATCGCGAATGCGCCGCACCCGGACGAAGGTCGGAAACTCGTCGACTATCTGTTGTCAGCCGATGTCGAACGGCAACTCGCGCAATCGGAGGCCGTCCAGATCCCGCTGCACCCGGGTGTGCAGGGGCCCAAAGCATCCCGGCGATCGATACCTTCAAGCCGATGACGCTCGATTTCGCGAAGGTCGCCATGAGGGTTGAGGACGCGACGAAACGGCTCGCCGGCATTCTTGGGCTCTGAGCCGCCGGCGCGATGAGGACGAGGATACGCAACTCGATGTGGGGTTGGCAGTCCAGTCGAACGGCCGTGATCAGCGCCGCAGGGGTCGTGTTTGCCATCGCCTGTCTCCTGCCGCTCGGCTACCTGGTCACAACCTCACTGACCGGACTGAGCGGCGCCGCCGCGGCCCTCTTGCTCGACGCGCGTCAGTGGACCCTGCTTGCCAATACCGCGCTGCTCGGTGCGGGTGCGGCCGCGCTCTCGACCATCATCGGCGTGCCTCTTGGCATCACGTTGGCGCGCGCACCGCTGAGACGCAAGAATGCGATCCGCATCGTCCTTGCGGCACCGATGCTGCTGCCGCCCTACCTGGTTGGCCTGGCCTGGATTTATCTTTGGGCCGGCCTGCTCCGTGCGTTCGTCGACCGCGACGTGGTGACGTCCTGGATCTACAGCTTGCCCGCGGCGATCGTCGTGTTGAGCCTGGTCTTCTACCCGTTGTCCATGCTCGCGAGCGAGATCGGACTCCGGCAGATTGACGGTCGGCTCGAAGAGGCCGCACTTCTTGCCGGGCCTCGTCGCCTGGTGCTCCGACGAATCACGCTGCCCCTGGCGGCGCCGATGATCGCCGCCGCCGCGCTGGTCGTCTTCGTGCTCGCGGTATCGGAGTTCGGTGTGCCGGGATTGTTGCAGGTGCGCGTGTACACGACGGAGGTGTTCACGGCATTCGCCGCGCTCTACGACTTTTCGCGGGCGCTCGTGCTCGCCTTGCCGCTATTGGCGGTGTGCGCGATTGTCGGCGCAGCCGCCGCGCAGTTGCTGGGAGACCGGCTGCTGGCTGCGCGACGGCTCACCGGAAATCATCCCGCGCTGTTCGACGAGTGGCGGCGTGGCGGTCCAGTGATCGTCACGGTGGTGACCGTCGTCGCGGTGGTCTTGCCGATCGCCGTGCTCGCCCACGAGGCCTCGAGCATTCGCTCGTTGCGTGTGGCGCTCGCCGGGTCTGGCGAGGCGATTGCGAACAGTCTCATGCTCTCGGCGCTCGGGGCCACCGTCGTCTCCGCGGTCGCGATGGCCCTCGGTTATGCGCGCGCCAGGGCCCGCGGCCGCGGCGCCCACGTCGCGGATATCCTGTTCGTCGTGCTCTTTGCTGTTCCGAGCACCATCGTGGGCGTGGCCCTGATCGGGCTGTGGAATCGGCCGGGAGCCTGGGGCGCGATCTACGGCACCGACGCGATGTTCATCCTGGCGTACCTGGCGCGTTTCGTGACCGTTGCGGCGCTGATCCTCGCCGCAGCTGTCCGGTACGTTCCGATCTCCCATGAGGAAGCGGCGGCCGTCGCCGGCATCGGTTGGTCCCGCACCATGTGGCGCATCGTGCTGCCGCAGGCCCGGCTCGGGATCGCCGCCGCATGGATCGTGGTCTTCGTGCTCTCCTTCGGCGAGCTCGGAGCCAGCGTCCTGATCGCCCCGCCTGGCGAGTCCACGCTGCCCATCCGCATCTACACGATCATCGCCAACGCCCCGCCTGCACAGGTCGCCGTGCTCGCGCTGCTTCAAGCGCTGGTCGTCCTTACTCCCGCGGCGATCCTGGGAATCGTTGCATCGCTCCGAGAGCGTGCCCGAGCTCGGGGCGGCGCGGCCATTCGGCCGGCTCGGGGTCGGCGCGAGCGAGGTCTCGAGGCGGATGTCATCGACAAACGGGAGGGTCGTTGACGGCGACGTCCACGGTCGTATCCGTCAGGAGTATCAGCAAGCGATTCGGCGCGCACCAGGCGCTCGTTGACGTCTCGCTCGAGATGACCGCAGGCGCCTGTGTCGTCGTCCTGGGACCGAGCGGATGCGGGAAGACGACATTGCTGCGAGTCATCGCGGGGCTCGAAACACCGGACGCCGGCGAGGTCTGGCTGGGCGGCGTGAAGGCCAGCGATGCCGGCCGGAGTCTTCTCGCGCCACATGAGAGACGGATCGGCTTCGTGTTCCAGGATCTGGCGCTGTGGCCGCATCTTACGGTCGGGGGAAATCTCGAATTCGTCATCGAGCCGCAGCGACTCGCGGCCGCGGTTCGCATCGCGAAAGTGGAGGACACGCTACGCAGGGTTCGGGTCGAGACCTTGGTTGGCCGCTACCCACACGAGCTGTCAGGCGGCGAGCAACAGCGCGTGGCCCTGGCGCGCAGCCTGATCGGTGACCCGCGAATCCTGCTGCTCGATGAGCCGTTGTCGAGTCTCGATCCGGAACTGAGGGCGGCGCTGCGGCAGGAACTGGCGCGGGTTCAGCGCGCCCTTCAGCTCACGACCGTGTGCGTCACCCACGACCGGGAGGATGCGTTCGCGCTCGCCGATTCCGTTGTCGAGATGCGCGCCGGCCGGATCGTTTCGGTCAGCAACACGACGCGCCGGGAGGAACTCCCGTGAGGGAGACGCTGCTCAGCGTTGCGCTGCTGGTGGCCGTCGCGGCCCCGGCGATGGCACAGGGGCCCCAGCCTTGCCGGGTGTTGTGTGCGCCGGAGTTCAGCGTCGAGCCGACCGTGACGTTTACGAATGTGTTTGGATCGCCGCGTCTGACCGCCGACCGGGACACAGTCACGATCCGGGAGCAGCGTCGAGCCGAGTTCGAGATCATTCTGTCGTTCGGTCTGCCGACCCGGGTCCGCTGGCTCGAGTTCACGGTGGAAGCAATCTTCCTTCCTTTCGACCGTGACAGCACTCCGGAACTCGAGTTCGAGAGCAATGTCATCTGGCTGCCGGCGGCGCGAACGCGCGGATGGGTCGCTTCGCACTTCGACATCGTGGACAAGTTCAGCGCGGCCGAGCGCCCCACCGATCGTCGTGCCTACACGCACAAATTGAACTTCGAGCTCGACACCAGCGCGTCGATCTTCAACTGGCTGGCGGAGGGCCGCTGGCTGCGAGGCGTGGAGCTCGAGGGCTCGCTGGATTACGTCGCCACAGGACTGCCGAAACGAGACGACGTGATCGACGGGGCGCGCTGGGTCGATGACGCCAGTCCCTGGTCGTTTTCCCTCGTCTTGGTGATTCCGATCGCTCCCAGGTAGTCGGCGTCAGCCATGTCGCGGAGCCTGAACGCCTCTGACAGTCGCGTCATTGACGTGTTCCCTCGTGCCGGCGTTTGCACCCGGCGCACCTTCGATTTCATGGTGTATTCGTCACCGCTCGCACTGGCCGGCCAAACCGCGCGTACAGGATGGGTACGACGATCATGTTGAGCGCCGTCGAACTGAGCAGCCCGAACATGATCACCATTGCCATCGGCGCCTGAATCTCGCTGCCGGGCTCCCCGGCAGAAAGGGCGATCGGCACCAGCGCCATGCCGGCAGCGAGCGCGGTCATCAGAATCGGCACGAGCCGCTCGGTCGCGCCGCGGGTCACCGCGGTACGAAAATCCGTGACGGCCTCCTGCTCCTGCAGGTGACGGATGTGGGACACGAGCATGATCCCGTTCCGCGTGGCAATGCCAAAGAGTGTGATGAAGCCGACGATTGACGCGACCGACAGGACCCCGCCTGCGAGGTACATTCCAAGCACGCCGCCAATCAGAGCGAGCGGGAGGTTGAGCATGATCAGCAGCCCGTCACGCGGCGAGCCGAATGCCGTGGAAAGGATGAAGAAGATCGCGATGATGACGCCCAGCGACAGCCAGAGCAACTGCCGCGACGCCTGCGCCGCGCTTTCGAACTGCCCGCCGTACTCGACGTGGTATCCCTGAGGGAGGCGAACATTCTGCGCCACCCGCTCCTGGATGTCGTTGACGACGCTGCGCAGATCCCGCCCAAACACGTTGCTCTGCACGACGATGCGACGCTGGACGTTCTCACGCATCACGAAGTTCGGCCCGCGGTCTGCCTCGATGGCCGCCACGGCCGATAGTGGAATCTGCCGGCGATCGGGCGTCTGAATCTGCGTCGTTCCGATCGAGTCGAGGGTTGTCGAGTCGTCCATTGCGTAGCGCACGACGAGTGGGAAGGCAATCTGCCCCTCGAGGATCTGGCCGACGGCGTGCCCCACGCGAGCGGTCTGCAGGGCTTCGGCCACTGTCCCTGTCTCGAGCCCCTGACGCGCGGCCGCCGCCGGATCGACTCGCACCTTGAGCGTGGGTATGTCCGTTTGCGCCTCGGTTGCGAGGTCGACCACACCGGCCACCTGCGACATCTCGCCGTGAACCTGCGCCGCGATCTGCCGCAGCAGGGGGAGATCGTCGCCGAAGATCTTCACCGCGATATTGGCGCGCGTGCCCGAGAGCATGTGGTCGATTCGATGGGAGATCGGCTGGCCAATCGTCACGTTCGTTCCGGGAAGCAGCGACGCCTTCTCTCGAAGCTCCTCGAGGACGGTTTCGCGCGGCCGATCCTTCATCTCCAGGCGGACGTCGATTTCGGCCGACTCGACCCCCTGCACGTGCTCGTCGAGCTCGGCGCGGCCGGTCCGCCGGGCCGTGGAGGTCACCTCCGGGACGCTGAGCAGGAGACGTTCGAGCGCGTTTCCGAGCGCATTCGAATCGGCCAGGCTCGTGCCTGGAATCGTTACAGCGCTGACCGTCAGCGCGCCTTCGTTGAACTCGGGCAGGAACGAGCGGCCCGCAGCCAGAATGCCGGCCAGCGCAGCCACCAGCAGCATCGCGGCGGCCGCCAGAACCGTTCGCCAGTGGTTGAACGCGTGCTCCAGCCAGCGCTCGTACACCGGCCTTGAGCCGCCGGGTCAGGCGCGGCTCGGCGCCGGAGGCGATCAGGCGGGAATGCGGCAGCAGCCAGGAACAAAGCACGGGCGTGATGGTGAGCGCGACGACGAGCGAAGCCGCGAGAGCCACGACGTACGCGAACCCGAGCGGCCGGAGCAGACGTCCTTCGACGCTGCTCAACATGAAGAGCGGCAGGAACACCAGCGCGACGATGACCGTGGCGAACACGACGGAGTGGCGGATCTCGGTGCTGGCGCGGTAGACGACCTCGAGAACCGGCCGGCGTTGTGAATCGGGCACTGTCGCGTTTTCCCGCAGCCGGCGGACCACGTTCTCCACGTCGATAATCGCGTCGTCAACCAGTTCACCGATCGCGATGGCGAGGCCCCCGAGGCTCATGGTGTTGAGCGTGAGGCCGAAGCGATCCATCGCGATGACCGCGGCGACCAGCGACAACGGCAGCGCGAGCAGCGTGATGACCGCGGCCCGCACGTTCATCAGGAACACGACGACCACCAGGATGACGAGAGCGGCGCCTTCGACGAACGCGGTGAAGAGGTTGTCGAGCGATTGTTCGATGAAGTCCGCCTGCCTGAACAGATCGCGATGGATCTGCATGCCCTGTGGCAAGGCGCGTTGAATGTCGTCGAGCGTGGTATCGATTCGCCCGGTCAGCTCCAGGGTATTCACCGCGGGCTGCTTCTGGATCCCGAGGATGACCGCGGGCTTCGCATTGTGCGAACCCTCTCCACGTTTGATCGCCGCGCCTTCACGGACGATCCCCACGTCGCGGACGAGGACAGGCACGGCGTCAGTGGACTTGACGCTGACCGCACCAATCGAATCGACGCCGGCAAGGCGTCCGACGCCGCGAACGAGGTATTCCTGTCCCTGCGCGACCTGAAAGCCCGCCGTCGCGTTCCGGTTCGCTGCCGTCAGCGCCTCTTCCACTTCCGCGAGCGACACTCGATGGGCGGTCAGACGCGCCGGATCGAGCACGACCTCGTATTGCTTCTGGTCGCCGCCGGTGGCGATTACCTGCGAGACGCCCGGCACTGCCAGGAGCCGGCGGCGAACGACAGTTTCCGCGACCGTCCGGACCTCGAGCGGTGAGTGCCGGTCCGACTCGAGATCGATGAACAGCACTTCGCCCATGATCGACGAGACCGGCGCCAGGAACGGCGGCTCGACGGTCGGCGGTAACGAACCTGACACGAGCGTGAGTTTCTCGGTCACCGTCTGACGGGCGCGGTGGATGTCCTGTCCCCAGTCGAATTCCACCCACACCACGGCCACGCCGACAGCCGTTGCGGAACGCACCCGCCGGACGCCCGCGGCGCCGTTCAGCGCGGATTCGATCGGGAAGGTCACCAGCGCTTCGATTTCGAGCGGGTCCATCCCGGGCGCTTCGGCGAGAATCGTGACGGTCGGCGCGGTTAGATCCGGCAGCACGTCCAAGCGGAATCCTCGTCGCGGTCCAGCCGCCCCAGACCAGGAACGCAGCGGCCAGGGCCACGACAATCGGGCGGTGCGCGAGCGACCAGCGAATGAGTCCGTCAATCATGGCCGGCGCTCAGTGCACATGCCCGTGCGCGGGCACGGACGTTGACAACGACGCCAGGCGGACAAGGAAAGCGCCTTTCGTGACGACGCGTTCACCGGGCTTCACACCCTCGGCGATCTGCACGAGATCGCCGGCCCTCGGCCCAAGCGTCACTGCGCGCCGCTCGAATGTCTCGCCCTCGCGCTGGACGAACACGATCGGCCGTCCCGCGTCGTCGACGATCGCTGCCGCGGGCACGACCGGCCGCGGCGCCGCGGTGTCCATCAGGAGATGCAGAAACGCCGCCTGACCCACAACGAATCCGAGCGTGCGGTTGTCGAAGGCGAAGGTGATCGGCAGCGTGCGGGATTGCGGGTCGAGTACCTTGCCAAGGCTCACGAGCCGGCCAGCCGGAACACGATCCGGCTGGCCCGCGACTTCGAGCTCGGCCTCGCGTGCGAGGCGGGCACGTGCCGCCTCCGCTTCCGGAATCTGACCCACCACATGCAGCTGCACCGCGTCGACGACGCGAAACAGGATCGTTCCGGATCTGACGTTCGCGCCGGTCGCGGCATCGCGCTGAGCGATCACCCCGGTCATGGGCGCTCGAATGACGAACAACCCTGCGGCGTCGGCGGTACCGCCAGAACGCGCGGCGTTGAAATGTGACAGGCTGGCTTCAGCGGCCGCAAGGCGCGCTCTGGCCTGTTCCTCCGCGGAGCGCGCTTCATCCAGCCGCTTTCCGGGCGCGGCGCCCGCGCTCGTCAGACGTTCGGCGCGCTCGCGGTCGCGCGTCGCGAGCGTCAGCGCGCTCAGGGCCTCGGCGCGCGCTCGCTGGACTTGCGGAAGGTCGCCAGGCGCCGACGGTGGCGGCAGCAGGCGTGCGAGCTCCTGGCCGCGGGACACAGTCGTGCCGAGCGCCACGTCCACGACGCTCGTCAGACGCCCGTCAATGGGCGCGACGACATCCGCGGCCCCGCCTGGCCTCGCTTCGAGGCGGGCAGGAACGCGAATCGACTCCCGAACCGCCGCTTCTCTTGCGATCGCCGTTCCGAAGTCCAGGCTCCATTGCTGCTCCTTCAAGAAGCTGATGCCTGGGGCGTCCTCGCCAGCGGGCGGCATCGCGGCCCGTGCCGCTTCCCCGGTCGCATGCACATCGACGTCGCCAACCCGATGCTCGTCACTGAGGCCGCTGGACTGGAGCACGATCACGAGCTCGCGTTTTCCAGCGTGTGCGGGCTTCACATCGATCCCGAAGATCCCCGGACGGGAAGGGCTGTCCACCCGGAAGACTTCGGGCTGGCCGGAGCCGCCCTGGAGGCGCACCTCCACGCGGCCCTCGGTCAGCGCCTTGAAGGTGTCGAGCCGCGTGAGGTGAATGGCGAAACGCGACGAGCTGCCGGCGACGAGGGGTGGATACTCCGCGAAGAGCTCCGTCTTGTCCGTCCACCGCGTCACGCTCAACGGCTCGGGCTCTTCAGGTGCGGCTGCAGGCGGCGCCGGACGGCTGCAGCCGGCCGCGACAACGCCGATGAGCAGAATCGAGCAGAGATGTTTCAAGGCCACAACGTCTCTCCTACAGCGCGTTCCAGGGCAATCCGCGCCAGGCGCGCATCGAGCCGTAAGTCGATGGCACGAACCCTTGCCCGCGACGCAGCACGAACCGCGTCGAGCAACTCGAGAATGCCGACCTCGCCCTCCCGATAGGCGACTTCCGCTATCTGCATCAGCTCATCGGCGGCACCTTGCTGTTCCTCGGAGAGTGCGACCTGGCGCATCGACAGCACCGCGGCGGCCGCGGCGATCTCGCTGCGGATGCGGTTCTCGATCGAGGCGCGCTCCGCGTCGATGCGGGCGCCTTCGGCTGCCCACCTCGCGGCTTCGCGTCCGCCGGTGTCGAACAGCGGGACTGACACGCTGAGGCCGAACATCCCGCCGGTCTCACGCCCGGACGCGCCGTCGGCGCGTTTCACACCGCCGAACACGTACGGCGAGGGAAGTCGTGCGCGCCGGGCCGCGTCGGCTTCGAGCGTGGCGCGAAGAGCCGACTGCTGCAGGGCCCGCAGTTCGGCGCGGGTCGTTGTCGCTTTCGTCTGCAGCGCTTCAAGAGAGGCCGGCGGCGGGGGAGCTTGCGCAGCGGTAATCCTGGTCACTGACACGTCGCGTGGCAGCATGCCCGAGAGCGTGGCTCGCGACTCCACGACAGACACCGCAGCCGACGTCGCGAGCTGACGGATGTCGCGCAGCTCCTGCTCGGCGCGCAGCCGATCGAAGCGGGAGCCCTCGCCTTCGCGCTCTCGCGTCCGAAGAATCTCGATCAGCCGTTCGACTTCGCGCGCGTCCGCCTGAGCCGACTCGAGGCGGGCCTGGTGGGCGACGAGTCGAGCGACGGCTGCGGCAGCGTCAGACCTCAACAGCCAGAGCCGGACGTCACGTTCGGCCTCGGCGGCTGCGCTGGCCGCTTCGCCAGCCCGCGAGAGCGCCCTGCGCGCGCCAAAGATCGGCAGCGACTGCCCGGCTTGAAAGAACTCGGTGAAGCCGGCGCCTTCGCGGCTGTACGTCACCTCCGGATTCGGATACGCGATCCGGGCAAGCTGCTCGCGGACGGTCACTTCCGACTCCGCACGAATGGCCCGGGCCTGCGGTCCATCTCGCATGATGAGCTCCACCACTTCGCGCTCGGTTCGGTCCTGGCCGGCGGCGACGGACGGTGCCAGCAGACCGGCCGCAGCGATCCAGGTACAGACCTGGGCTCGGGTCGGCATAAACGATCCTCGATTGTTCGAGATGACGGACGATCAGCCTTCGCCGCAAGGCGGCTTCGGCATGATCAGGTTGATCAGGCGGGGGATGTCAGAGGCGGGGCGCGCGCGGGGATTCGAAGGTCGAAGGGCGGACCGTGAACTCGTACGTCGACGACGGGTATCGCGGATCGGACAGGCGCCGCCGGGGCCACGATCATCGGCCCTGGCAGCTCGCCGAGATCCACGCGCGGCTGCGGCACTTGCGCGCAACCGATCGCGACCGCGGCTGCATGCATTCCCGGGTCGCAGGATTCGACGTGCGCCGCCTGTTGATCCTCGTCCTCTTCCTGACCGTGGTGGGCCTGCTCAGCTGATGCGGATGATGGATGGTGCTCGTGCGAGGCCGGTCCGTGTTGATGATCCGGGTGATCGTGCCCGATGTACTCGTGCACATGCAGCGGCGAGGGCAGGATCGGCCAGACGATCAGCGCCTGGGCGAGCACGAATGCTGTGAAACCGCGCACGGCGATCAGTCTACTACGAGGCCGTCCTGGCCCCGGATGTCCCACGCTCCGCCACCCATCTCGCCTTTTCCGTCGCTCATTGCGGCATCCCGTAGCTCATTACAAAATCCTGGCCTCCTCAGCTGGTCAGGGTCACGATTGATCCCGACTGGAATCCGGAGCCGAACCGGTCAAAGGAGCTTTGCATGAAGAACCGGATGTTGTTGTTCGCAGTGCTGAGTCTGTGCTCGATTCGGTTCGACCTTGTCTCGGGGCAAGCGGCAAACCGCCTGGTTTTCGATCAGGCCCATGGTGAGCAGCCGCCGCCTCCGCAGATGGAGGCCGTCGCCAAAAAGCTCGGCCTCGAGATTCAGACATCGACGGTTCCCATCACCGCCGAGGCGTTGAAGGGGGCGCGCATTCTCTACCTCCGCGCTCCGTCAGGGGAGTTCACACCGGCCGAATCCGAGGCGATCGTCGCCTTCGTCAAAGGGGGCGGATCGCTGTTGCTGGTGCTGGACGAGGAGCGGCGGCAGCCCCTGGAAAAGACGCGAGTGAACAGCCTCATTGGTCCCTTCGGGATGAAGCTGACGCCGGACACCCCATACCTGCACAACAACGGAGCCGTCGCGAAGGCGGGCGAAGTCAACAAGGCCGACCGGGAGGTGCCGTTCAGCGGCGGGCGCGCGGTCGAAGGAGGGACGCCCTTCGCGTTTCAGCTCGACAAGGACGGCAAGCCCGCGCAGCCCTTCGGCGCGTACAGCCGCCTCGACACGGGAGGCCGCATCGTCGTGCTCGGCGAGGGCATGGCGTCGCTGTTCCTGGGCGACCCGAACGGGGTGAGGCTCTCAGGCGATCAAAAAAATCTGACGCCCTACTGGGGGAAGGACAGCGCGATCTTCATGGAGGAGTTGTTCACGTGGCTCACGCGGTAGGATTCCGCGCGCCGGTATCAGCCGCGTCGCTCGACTCCTCGCTCTCATCCAGCGTCAGATCGACCATCAGCTCGGAGGCGAGCGCTTCCAGCTGGTTGCGGAGCCGATCGAGGCCGACCGACGGCGGGGTGCGCACGCGGGCGCGCGCGCGGAAGAGCGTTTCGCCGGACATCGGCGCGCTCGTCACATCGGTTTCGAGCTCCTCGATGTTGACCCCGTGCTGTGCCAGGACCCGCGAAATGTCGCGGATGATGCCCGGGTGATCGTTGCCGAGCAGTTCGAGGCGAAGCGTGCGGAACTCGTGCTGCTCCTTCTCGCCGGTGTTTTCGACGACGATGGCGAGCGCGGGATTGAGCTTCCTCAAGCTGGTCGTGAGAGCCTCGGCACGTTCGGCGTCGACGCTGACGCGCAGGATTCCGGCGAACTTGCCGGCGAGCCGCGCCATCCGGCTCTCCTCCCAGTTTCCGCCGGCGGCGAGGACCTGATCGGACAACTGTTCGACGATGCCCGGCTTGTCATCTCCGAGCACGGTCAGTACCAACGACGTTCGCATGGGCCTGGCTCCTCCGCGCGCTGCTTGCGACGCACTCGCCGCATGATACCGGGCATCGCGATCGGAGCACTAGAGTGGTCCAATGAAAGCGTCAACTTCCAACGTATCCAACTTCCAAAACACTCTCGGTCGCTCGACTCGTGAGCCCTTTGAAAGTTGCCCGCCGCCGCTCGTCGGCACGGTCGCAAACGACGAGCTCTGGCGAGGCCTCGCCGCAGCGCGCGTCGATCCGTGCGCGCGGAGGCGGGGAAGTTGGGAGTTATCACTGATCTGTTTCTTGGCACTCTCTAGGCCCTCAGCAGCAGGAGCCAGATCCAGTTCACGACCGCGTGGGTGACCGCGCTTGCCGTGATGCGTCGCGTGCGCGCGTACACCCAGCCGTAGGCGAGGCCGGCGAGCGTCGCCAGCAGCACGTACCGGAGATCGGGCAGATGCGCGAGCCCGAAGATGACCGCGGCCACCGGCAGGCCGGCGCGGCCGATCCAGCGCTCCAGCGCGTTCTGGATGAGGCCGCGAAAGAGGAATTCTTCCGGCACGGCCGTCGCCAGGTAAATCGCGAATGGCGCGACGGCCAGCACGGCCGGTTCCGCGCGCGGATTCCACTCGAGGAAGCCGGTGCCGAGACCGATCGGGACAGCGGCGGCGGCGAACGCCAGCGCCGCCAGTACCGCGATGCGCACCTCGCGCAGGCGCAGCAGAAACGTATAGCCAACCTGCGTCACCGGATACGCCACGAGAAAGAGGAACAAGCCGTTGGTCAGCCCGACGAGGGGAGTGGCGCGGAATCCGTTCGGCGGCGGCAGCCGCAGCGGGGGCAGCAGATCGAATTCGATCGGCAGCCACAGGGCTGTGGCAGCCGCGAGCACGCGCACCGGGCCGGGTGAGCGTCCGTGGGGTGTGGCCGCGATCAAGGCCGGGAGCGCCAGGTAGACACCGAACGCAGCGGCGTTTCGCGCCACCGGCAGGCCTGCCGCGGCGCTGTAGATCGCTATCGCCGAGGTGATGATCGCGGGTGCGGCGAGTGCCCTCACCAGGAAGGGGAGTGGAAGACGGCACAACCGTTCCCGCCAGCGAGCGACACTCAACGAGAGCATGAGGCCGCTGAGCGCGCCGAAAAGCAGGAGCGCGGCCGGCGTGCTCGCGGCGCCGCCGCGCGCAGCGCTGCTCATCCAGAAGACGGCGACCGCAAACACGAACAGGCCCGCCGCCACGGCCCATTCCAGGGGGGCGTGGCTGTCACCGTCGCCGGCGCAAGTCGTGTCCAGCCGTTCGGTCGGGGGTTTGGTGTGTTCCGGTGGCTTCGTGTTTTCCAGAATTAGTCCTCCCGTCCTCCCATCCTCCTTGTAGGTCCGAACGCGGTAAGAGCATTGCAGCCAGGGCTTTCACAAGGAGGACGGGAGTAAGGGAGGGATGCCTTTCAACCCCGGTGCCCGTCACGCCGCATCGCTCCACACGCGTCTTAGGTATATCAGGGTATTTGGTGCGGGGATGTCTCGGGATGCGTCAGGCGTCGACGCTGGTCCAGGTCACGCTGGGGTGAGGTCCGGCATCACTGGCTCGCTTGAGGATCCTCGGGCGGACGCGGTTTCCTGGAAGCCCACAGCACGCCGCCCAGCGCAACCGCGCCGCCGATGGCCGCGTAGGTCCACCCTCGCGGCAGGTGGTCGATGAGACCAGCACGCCAGATGGTCACTGTCGCGGCCGCGATCAGCAGGTAATAGACACAGAGATAGACAATGAGCAGTGCACGCACGGAGGGCGTTACTCTGTTGCGGGAACTATGGCAGAACGCAGTGGCCGCTGCGACGTTACTTGGCCGGCGGCGGCAACGGCCCGATCTGAACGCGCCGGAACTCGACCTCGGCGCCTTCGGCCTGGATCGCGATCCGTCCGCGATCGGCGGTGCTGTCGAATCCCTCGTTGACCAGATCGCCGTTGACCGTGACCTTCAGCGTCCGGCCGCGAGTCTCGATCACCATCGTGTTCCACTCGCCCAGCGGCTTCTCCGAGTTGTCGGTGAGGTTCAGAATCCGGCGGGCGTCGCCGTCGCTGCCGCCATACTTCTGTCCTTCCTTCCGCGGCCGCCGCGTTTCCATGTCGGGCACCGAGATGTTCTCTTCGATGCACCAGAAGTCCCCGGCGTGCAGGTGATTCATCTGCACCTCGATCGATTGCGGGAACATCGCGGACAGCGCACGCAGCCGCGACGCGTGGACGAGCACGCCGCAGTTGCCGGGCTTCCCGGGAAACCGGTATTCGACCTCGAGGCGATAGTCACGGTAGATCGCCTCGGTGAGCAGGTGGCCGCGAGGCGTTCCCAGGCTGACCAGCATCCCGTCGCGGACGGTGAAGCTGGCGGGGGCGTCGGGGTTCTTGTCCTTGGCTGGCACGTCGGGCTGCCATCCGGAGAGATCGCGCCCGTTGAACAGCTGGATGACCCGGTCGGGCACGATGGCCTCGGCGGGCGCGGGCTGCTGCGCCCATCCGGTCGTGATCGTCGAGGGGAGTCCGGCTCCGCCGGCGAGCAGGACGGCCGCGAGAATGGCGAGTCGAGTGTGCATGGTGCGGATCCTACTCCAGCAACGGTTGCCGAAGAACGCAGCGGGGACAACTCCCAACTTCCAACTCCCAACTTCCAAAAGAGCTCAGAGCCGATCGGCCGAGAGCGTTTTGGGAGTTGCCCGCCGCCGCTCGTCGACTCGATCGCGGTCGACGAGTTCTGGCGAGGCCTCGCCGTAGCGCGCGAGCGATCCGTGCGCGCGGAGGCGGGGAGGTTGGAAGTTGACGCCTTCATTGAGCCCATGCCGCGTCAGTCGAGACCAGCCCCGCACGGTTCGCTGGCTCGAGGAAGATCGTAGAACACGGCGGCGGGGCCTTTGGCCGCGAGCGCGGTGTCGAGCGCGCGAACGATCAGATCGCGGCGCGCGAGCAGCGGATCGATCTCCGCCCCCGTCAGCCATCGTCCCAGCCGCTTGCGCAGGACGTCGCGGCTCAAGCTGCGCAGGTTCGCGAGCAGCTTGCGATCCGTCTTCGTCAATTCATCGGGGTACTGCAGGCTCTTCGCGCGACGGAAGGCGCGGCTGAAGTCGATGATCCAGACGCGCCAGTCCTTCGTGATCAGCGTGTTCGTCGCGTTGAAATCGGCGTCACCGATCAGCTCGCGGAACAGTCGGATCGCGTACATCTCCTGGTTCCACGTGTCGACGTCGGGCGGCGTCATCTTCTTCTGGACCCGGTCCCGTTCCATGATCGCGTCGTTCACCCACCAGGACACGGAGCCGCGCGTCCCGTTCACCGCCCGTTCGACATAGGGGGGAACCATGTTGAGTTCCAGCAGCTTGGCGAGCTCGTAGCCGGCGACGTTGAACATCCAGCTGTCGCGGAAGTTGAGCTCGGTCCCGCGCTGCGTCTCGAAGCTGTTGGCCTGCACGTCGACGGACTGGACGGCCGCATCGTGGCGCAGCGCCCCGTCCTCCAATGTGGCCCTGATCGGGACGGTCACGCCGACGGGAATGTCCCGCTGCCCTACGACTTTGGCTTTCTTGAGGAAGGCTTCGATATCGGCGCAGCTGTACTTGAGGGCGGCGCCCGGAGAGGGCGTCTGCGCCGAGATCAGCCGCGAGGCTGATGACTGACCCGATCAGGACGACCATCCCGACAACCGGCTGATGGCGGCGCATGTTCGTGCTCCGTTGCTGCCTCTTCGGCCGTGAATCGCGGTGTTGGTGACGGCGTGGCTGTGTCTGGCGTGAGAGGGTAAACCGTTCGCGTGAGCCCGTCAATTTCGTGGTCGTCGACGTATGTCGGGCAGGGACTGTCCACATTCACTGGAGGACGGCTTTCTAATTCACAAGGAGGACGGGGGACGGGAGTTCTAAAATGTCCCACTCAATGTCTTCCTTCCTCTCTTCCCCTGTGCGTGTGGAGAATTGACCAAGGGGCCGTTCTACCGCAAGCCTTCGACCAGAAAGAGCTGCGACAGCAGTCGCGAGTAGCTGTGCACGTAGTGCCGGCCGTCGGGCGAGACCGCGACGATGCTCAATCGCAGACCGGCGGCTTCCCGGGCGCGGATTTCGAGTGCGGGCGTGCGCTGTCCGCTGGACAGGTCCAGGCGCTCGATGATCCACGGTGAGCCCGGGCGAGCCACGAGCAGGCCCTGACCGTCCGCGAGCCATTGCACGACGACTTCGCCGCTCCGCAGACCGGGTATCGCAGCCGACGTGCCGTCACGCAGACGGAAGATCGCGGGTTGGCCGTTGGCCCCCATCGCAACGACTCGGGTGCCGTCAGGGGATACGCGGAGCGACCACCATCGTGAGGCGCGCACGCCAACGTCCTCCCCGGTGAATGGCCGTGGCGGTCCACCGTCGATGTCCTGCACGTATCCCCTCGAGAGCTGCCCTCGAGGCTGGCCGAACATCACGATATGCCGGCTGTCGGGCAGCCAGGCCACGGCGTCGAGGACCAGCTTGTCCGGGTTCGGCAAGGTTCGCGTCTGACCTGCTCCGGTCGGATGCAGCATGACCGGAGCGCCATCGACCGGCAACGACAGCAGCCAGCGCCCATCCTTCGACACGCCGTAGGGTTGTCCATCGCCGAGCAGCACCGGAGCTGCGCCAGCCCTCCGCAAGTATGAGGAGTATCTGGCCGTGGCCTGATCTGCGAGCGTGATCATCGATCCATCGTCCGAGATCCACTGGCTCGTGGACGCGGCGCGGAACGACATGTCGGTTGGAACCGTCGCGCCGGCGAGCAGCGCTTCGATCCGCCGCTCGGGTGTCTCCCGGTCGAGGAGGACCCTGCCGTCCGGGGCGATATCGAGCAGCTTGACGAATGTGGGAGCCGACCAGACGATCCGCCGATCGCCGGCGAGCGTGACCGCGTATATCCCATCCTCGTTCTGGGTGCCCGCGCTGTACCAGACTTCGCGTCCGTCAGGGGACCACGCGACCCCACGCACGGTCGTGTACCCCTCGGCGAGGCTGAGTCGCTGCCCTTTCCGATCGACGACCGAGACGCCGCCCGCATCGTCTGCGAACAGCGGGTGATCGGCAAAGGCAATGCGGCTGCCATCGTGAGAGAACCGGATGTCGGTGATGAACCCGGAAGTCCGGTACAGGACGTTGCCGATCGGAAACTCGAGATGCTCGAGGGTGCCGGCGTGGCGGACGATCGCCAGATCGGATCCGTCCGGTGTCCATTCGGCCTCGCGGACGTCTTCGGCGAGGATGCGGGGGGCGCTGCCGAGGACCGACGATCGCGCAAGTGTGCCGGAGCCCATCCAGCCTTCGTACTTGTGCCCGAGCGAGATGGCCATCTCCGACGTCCGCGAGATCGACAGCAGCCGCGCGTCGGGGAGTTTCAGCGGCACCGATTCCTGGCTGTCCGTCCGGGTCATGAAGATGCGCAGCGGATTGCCGTCCCAGGCCGCGCTGTACATGACGGACGAACCGTCGGGCGCGAATCTCGCGTCGCGGATCGTGCCCCATTCGAACGTGAGCTGCCGGAATCGCGGCGTCCCGTTCGAAGATGACGGCTGACGCTGCCGGCCGGCGACGAAGGCGCCGGCCGCGGCGCCGGCGAGCAGCCCGATCGCCAGAAGCGCCGCGCCCTTCAGCCGCCGCGATGGCCGCGGGCCTCCGGGCTGCGCGCCAACCTCCGACGCGCGGCTCGCTTCGAACGCCGAGTCCAGCGCGAACGCAAGATCGCGTGTGGATTGAAAGCGTTCCTCGGGACGTTTCTCGAGGCATCGCTGCAGGATGCGCTGCCCGGCCGGTCCGGCCAGCACACCCGCCGCCGCGACGTCGGACGGATCCTCCTTGAGGATTGCCGTCATCGTTTCGGCTGCGGTGTCGCGATGGAACGCGCGGCGTCCCGTGAGCATCTCGTGGAGGATGCAGCCGAGCGCGAAGATGTCGGCGCGATGATCGCTGCGCTCCCCGCGAACCTGTTCGGGCGCCATGTAGCCGACCGTGCCGAGCACGATGCCTGGCTCGGTCGCGGGCGCCATCGTGGCCGCGTCGGACGGCGTGAGCGAGTCCGAGGTCTGCCGCGCCAGACCGAAATCGAGGATCTTGACCGAGCCGTCGCTGCCGATGAACACGTTGTCCGGCTTCAGATCGCGATGCGCGATGTGCTTGTCATGCGCGGCCGCGAGGCCGCGGGCAATCTGAGCGGCGATGGCGATCGCCTTCCGCGGCGGCAGTGCGCCGGCGGCGAGCCGGGCACGGAGCGTCTCACCCTCGAGCAGCTCCATTACCGCATAGCTGACGCCCTCGCTCCGGCCGACGTCGTACAAGGTCAGGATGTTGGGATGGGACAGCATCGCGACGGCCCGCGCTTCGCGCTCGAAGCGGCCGAGCGCTTCGGGGTCCGCGGCGACGGCCTCAGGCACGATCTTGACGGCGACGTCGCGTCCAAGCCGGCTGTCGTGCGCGCGATAGACTTCGCCCATGCCGCCGGCGCCGAGCAAACCTTCGATCTGGTACGGTCCGAGCCGCGACCCCGCACTCAATGGCATTGAAGAGCCAGATTATAGTCTTGAAGCGCGCGAGCTACGGCGACCCGCGGGCGGGCTCGGATCGTCGCGTCAAACCGTTTCATTTCTTCAGATAACCGGAGTCCGAGATGGTTTTTATGGAGGTGAACCGGACGGTTTACGTTAGCCGCTTTCGTTCCTCGTGCCGCTGAACCGGTCTCTTGTGGGCGATGGAGCAGTAAATACGCGGAAAATTGCAGCGTGGGGCGCCGACGCCTCCATTGACGAGCTGCCAGGATCTCTCACTGTCTCCTGGTTCAGTTTCTGCAAGATGTAGCGCCGTCACTATCCGTTCCCTCTCGACGCGACGTATTCATCTGGGGGTTTTGCATGCGCCTTCGAGTAATCATGACCTTGTTGTTGGTGGCGATCGCGGCCGCCTGTTCTGACTCGGATTCACCGACCAGCCCTGACGGCGTCACGCTGGAAGTGCGGTTCGACCACGACAAGCACCATCTCGTGCCCATCACCGGCGCCGAGGAGGTGCCGACCAGGAACACACAGGCGACCGGCCGGGCGATCTTTCACATCGCCGGCGATGGCCAGAAGATGGCCTATGAGCTCATGGTGAGCAACATCACCAATGTCGTCCAGGCGCACATCCACCTCCAGGTAGCGGGGCAGAACGGAGCCATCGTCCTCTGGTTGTATCCGAACACCGCGGCGGGACCGCAGGCTCCGGCCGGGGGGGGCCGCCTGGATGGCATGATTGCGAAGGGGGAGATCACCTCGGCGAACCTGATCGGCTCGCTCGCGGGTCAGCCTCTGTCGGCGCTCGTCAACGAGATCAATGCCGGCAATGCGTACGTCAACATCCATACCAACGACGGTGTGGCGCCGACGGATACCGGGCCGGGCGATTTTCCCGGTGGCGAGATCCGCGGGCAGATCCGCTAGCGCTACCGTTTCGTCCTCTTCAGTGTGCCAGCTGTGGCTGGTTGCAGCATCAGCGCGGCGCGCCCATCGAGGGCGCCGCCGCGCTGCATTCCGACCCGACATCACTCGAACAATTGCCCCTTCTCAATCAGTGATGGCGTTCTCGATCGACAGAGACCGCGGTTCAGCGCCGTTCTGAAGAATCACCCGCAACGTCCGGACCGGTTTGTGCAATTGAATGGACGGCGATGATCTGGCGCTGAACGATCTCACTGGATTTTGCGTCCGATCTCTCCGAAGGTCCAATCACGGCGAATTCACCAAACCGAAAAACCGTATGTCAGGTAATGGAAGAGGCAGCCAGGCAGAACACCAACGATGGGGGCTTTTCGAGCGATTCAGAGTCCGCCGGTTGAATGGCAAGGACACGCTCGTCCGGGAATGGAAGCAGGCCTGGAACAAAGGGGCGCAGGCGCGATGGTCCGGAAAGCCCTTCACCAACCCGCATCCCGCTGGATCGCCCCGCGCAGCCGCATGGACCGCAGGGTGGCAGTGGGCCGAACGTCAGCCGGACCGGCGGCAGCCCACCGTCGTTCGCTTTGCCCATCCCCTTCGTCGCAACACCGACACCACCGCTCGACTGGCGCGGACCGCGCAGGCGGGAGCGGTCGGGCTGTCGGTCGTCACGCTCGTCGGGTGGATGTGGCAGATGCGGCGCCGAAGGGTTTCCTGAGCAAGGATTCGAACCAGCCGTGCACGACCGCTGGAGATCAAGTTCCACCAGGGCCGCTACTCCTCGCGCAACGCCGTCGTCGGTTCGAGCCACGACGCGCGCAGCGCCGGCACCCAGCTCGCCACCGTTGCCACCACGCCAAGCCCGATCGTAGCGATCGCGAGCGTCGCCGGGTCCCACGGTTTCACGCCGTACAAGAGCGTGCCGGCGAAATAGGCGCCGCCGACCGCGAGGCCGGCCCCGAGCGGCAAGCCGATCGCCAGCAGCGCCGCGGCTTCGCCGACGATCAGGCGCACGACCCTGGCCCGGTCGGCGCCGAGCGCCATGCGGATCCCGATCTCGGTCCGCCGTCTCGCGACGGTATACGACATCACGCCGTAGAGGCCGATCATGGCGATCAGCATCGCCAGGATGCCGAAGAATCCGGACAGCGTGGCCATCAGCCGTTCACGCGCCAGCGAGCTGCGGATCGTGGCCTCGACGGTCGAGAAGCGCAACAGGATCGACGGGTGAATCTCGCGCATGGCCGCGGTGATTGCCCCTGAGACCCGCGCGGGTGGCACGACGGTCCGAACCACGGTCAGGAGGGACGCGTCAGGCTCGGGATCCTGGGACGCGGCGAGAAAAGCTTGAGCCGGGATCTCCGATCGGAGATCGCTGTACTTCGAGTCCTGGACGACGCCGACGATCTCGTAGACCTGCGGCGGCTGACCGGGTCCGGTCTCGACCTGAAAGCTCTTGCCAATCGGGCTCTGGCCGCCGAAGAACGTTTTCACGTACGTCTCGTTGACGACGGCGACGCGAGGGGAGGCGGGCGTGTCATCCCGTGAGAAGTCCCGGCCGCTGAGGAGTGGCGTCCCCATCGTTCGAAAATAGTCCCGCCCGACGCTGTTGAAATAGAGGGTGGTCTGCTGCACCGCTCCGCCGATCAGGATGCGGTTGTTCCAGGTGCTTCCGTCCACTGGCAGGATCGCCATCTGCGACGCACTGGCCACGCCGGGCACCGTGGCCAGGCGCTCCACGATCCGCTGGTACAGCTGCAATCGCTGTTCAGGAGGCACACCGGCGCGCCGCACATTCATGCTGGCCACGAGCAGGTTCTCCTGCCGGAAGCCCGGGTCGAGGGTCATCAGATTTCTGAGGCTCCGGCCGAACAACACGGCGCCGACGACGAGCACCAGTGACAGCGCGATCTGCACGATGACCAGGCCACGGCGCACGGAAAAGCGCTCGCGCGTATCGGTCGTGCCGCGGCCCGCGGTCTTCAGGGTTCCGCCCGGATCGGCGGACGTCGCGCGCAGCGCCGGCGTCAGGCCGAACAGCAGACAGGCCGTGATGCCCAACCCGGCGGTGAAGGCGAACACTCGCCAGTCGAGCACGACGTCGACGAACAATTGATTGTCGCCGCTGCTGACGAACGCGACGAGCGTGTTCGAGAGCCACCTCGCGACGAGCAGGCCCGACACGGCGCCAAGGCCCGCGATCAGCAGGCTCTCGGACAGCATCTGCCGGACGATCCGCCGCCGCGAGGCCCCGATCGCCAGGCGGACCGCAATCTCCCGTTCGCGCGCCGTCGCCCGGGCGAGCATCAGGTTCGCGAGATTCGCGCAGGCAATCAGCAGCACGAGCGCGGTCGCGCCGAGCAGAATCCACATCGGCGTCGCGTAGGTCGTGCGCAGCTGCGAGACGCCGCCCCCGGCCGGGATCGCGATGAGCGTGAACGCGAGATACGACTGCGCGTCTTCTGGAACATAGCGCGAGGGCAGCGTCGCTTCGAAGATGGGTCTGGAGATCGTCCGCAGGTAGGTCTGCGCCTCGGTGAAGGACATGCCTTGCTTCAGGCGGCCGAGCGCGGCGAGGAACCAGGTGTCCGGTTTGCCGAGACCGGTCTGCGGGCCGCGGCTGTGGGGTTCGGCGCAGAGCGGAACGGCGACGTCGAACCCTCGGCCGACGTCGACGCCGAAGAACGAATCCGGCGTCACGCCGACGATCTGGTACGGGAAGCCGTCCAGTCGGAGCGTCTGGCCGATTACACGCGGATTGGAACCGTACTCCCGGCGCCAGAACCCGCTGCTCAACACGACCGCCGGCGCCGCGCAGCCCCTGATATCGTCGGCGGCGGTGAAGAGGCGGCCGGCCTGTGCCTTCACGCCGAGCGTCGTGAAGAACTCGCCATTGACCCACATGCCCTGCACCGGCCGCGATTCGCCGCTGTCCGACAGATCGAAACGTGTGCTGCCCCAGGCCGCGAGTCCGGAGAAGACCTGCTGATCCTGACGAATACGCTCGTAAAGCGGGTGCGACAGCCGCGAACGCTGGCTGATGAAGCGGCCGGTGCGGCCCTTGCCGTGCGTATCGATCGCGACTTCCACGAGCTCGTGCGCGTCTTCGACCGGCAGGGCGCGGAGGCGCACGGCGTTCACCAGCTGAAAGATCGCCGTGTTGGCGCCCGCGCCGAGCGCCAGCGTGAGGATCGCGACCGCGGCGAACAGCGGGTTCCGCCTGAGCAGCCGCGCGCCATAGCGGAGGTCCTGCGCGATGGTTTCAACGAGCCCGACGGTGTTCATGTCGTAGATCTCCTCCCGGATTGGTTGGTGAATCGATGGAAAGCCCTTGCTCGGTTCAACAGTTCAGGAGTTCAGGGGTTCAGAGGTTCGGGTTCAAAGGTTCAGGAGTTCAAGGGTTCATACAGAGAGAACTCCCAACCTCCACCCTCCAAGCAGCTCAGAGAGCCAAGCACCCGAGAGATTCTTTGGGAGTTGCCCGCCGCCGCTCGTCGGCTCGGTCGCAGCCGACGAGCTCTGGCGAGGCCTCGCCGTAGCGCGCGTCGATGCGTGCGCGCGGAGGCGGGGAGGTTGGAGATTGGGAGTTGACACCTTTGGACCTGCGCGCTCTCACTTCTCACTGCGTGTAGACGTCTGAGCGGGTTTCGCGCGCCACAGCTTGGGCAGCATGTAGACCAGGTGGGCGCGCCACGTGCCCCAGTCGTGGCCGCCGTCGCCGCCGATGTAGTAGTCGTGCGCGATGCCGCGTTTTTCGAGCACCTGGTGAAACACGACGCTCCGGTTGGTCGGCTGGTTTTCGTGGGTGCCGAGGCCGACGAACAGGTAGTCCACCTTCTTGTTGATCGCCGGATCGTTCAGGAACTCCGGCGTGGTCTTTTCGGAGTCCGGATCTCCCGCGCTCATGATGCCGAACGAGGCGAACAGATCGAGCGCCTTGAAGCCGACGAGCTGCGCATGCCGGCCGCCCATCGACAGGCCGGCGATCGCCCGGCCGTGCGGATTGGCTTGCGTGCTGTAGGTCTTGTCGACCAGCGGGACGATGTGCTGGCGCAGCTCCTTCTCGAACAGCGGGAACGTCAGCTCGACGTGCTTCGGATCCCGGCGGTGCACGACCTGGTTGTTCGGCATCGCGATGATCAGCGGGAGCGTCTTGCCTTCCGCAATCAGGTTGTCGGCGATGAAGCTCGCGCGCCCCTCGATGTGCCAGTTCGACGCCAGCTCGCCGCTGCCGCCGAGCAGATAGAGCACCGGATACCGCCGGCTGCGGTCGTAGTTCGGCGGCGTATAGACGTACATCTCACGCTCGCCGTTCAGCACGTCGGAATGATAGACGTGACGGGTGACGGTCCCGTGCGGGACGCGCTTCGCGTCGTAGTACGCCGGTCCGTCGCCGTGCACGACGACGGTGCTGTATCCCGGCTGGTCCGAGAACCCCGTGACCGTGTTGTTGGGATCGACGACCGCGACGCCGTCGACGACCAGCCGGTAGATGTACATGTTGGGCTTCAGCGGACCCACGGTCAGCGTCCAGACACCGTCGGCGCCCTTCTCGAACGGAATCGGCGTGTTCCCCTTGCCGATGGCCAGCAGGATCGGCCCGCCGGTGAGCGCGACGGCGCGCGCGTCGGGCGCGTTCAGCCGGAAGATGACGGTGCGGTCGTCTTTCACGTCCGGAGAAATGAGATTGGCGCCGTAGGGCGCGAGGTTCTGCGTGTTCTTGTGCGGATTCCAGTCCAGGTTCACGTGCGCCTGCTGGGCGGTTGCCGCCGACGTGACGCAGAGGATCGCGAGCGATGCGAGAGCTGGCGTGTTCATGTCTTCGTCTCCTCGATCAACGCGACGCTTCCGTCGCCGCCGCCGGGCGGCTGTGGTCCTTGTACCAACTCATCATGTACAACGCCGTCCGCATGAAGTTCGACGGCTTCGTCGTGGTGCCGTGGTATTCCCCTTCGAAGCGCAGCAGCTTGGTGTCGACGCCCCGCATCTTCAGCGCGGTGTAGTACTCCTCGCTCTGCGGCATCGGCGTCCGCATGTCGAGCACGCCGGTCATGACGAGCGTCGGGGTCTTCACCTTGCCGACATACATCAGCGGCGACTGCTTCAGCCACTGTTCCGGCTTTTCCCAGAACGGCGCGTCGAAGAAGTTCGCCGTGAACAGCGGAATGTCGGTGTGGCCCTGGAAGCTGAGCCAGTCGGTGACCGGGCACCGCACCGCGGCGGCGGCGAATCGATCCGTGTGGCCGATCACCCAGCTCGAAAGGACGCCGCCACCGCTGCAGCCGCCGACGAACATGTTGCGGCTGTCGACGCTGCCTTTCGCGATCGCCGCGTCCACGCCGGCCATCAGATCGTCGTAGTCGACGCTGGGATACGCGCGCTCGATCGCGTTGCCGAACGCGGAGCCGTAGCCCGTACTTCCGCGCGGGTTCGTGTACAGGACGACATATCCGTTCGCCGCGAACAACTGGAAAAAGAAGTTGAAGCCGACGTTGTACATCCCGTGCGGCCCGCCGTGAATCTCCATGATCAACGGATACTTCTTGCCGGCGTCGAATCCCGGCGGCTTGACCAGCCAGCCCTGGACCTTCGTCCCGCTCGTCGACGTGTAGGTGATCTCCTCGACCTCGCCGAGCGTGATGCCGTGCAGCAGATCGTCGTTGACGCGCGTCAGCTGCACGACCTGGCTGGGCTGCGTCAGGCTCACACGGACGACGTCGGCCGGCTGATGCGGGGCCGAGCGCACACCCACGCCGGCACCCTTCGTGCTCACCGAGGTCAGCGACAGCATGTGCGTGCCGGTCGTGATCGCCCGCGGCGATCCAGACAGCGGCGCGAACTGCACGTTGGAGGTCCCGCGATCGTCCGCGGTGAAGTACACGCCCGATCCATCGGGGGCCCAGTGCAGGTTCACCGCGTCGCGATCGAGCGTACCCGAGATCTTCCGCATCCCCGTCCCGTCGAGGCCGACGACGAAGAGCTCCTCGGTCTTGTAGCTGGCTTTGGTGAGCTCGTGGCCGACGAATGCGACCAGTTTGCCGTCCGGGGATACGCTCGGTGTCGACCAGTTGCCCGGTCCGGCAATCAGCTTGCGCCGATTGCCGCTGGCCACGTCGATCGCGAACAGATCGGAGTCGCGGTAGCGGAGGTCCGCGTCCGGCACGTCGAGGCCATCGACGACGATCGTCCGCGAGTCCGCGGTCCAGTCGATGCCGACGGTGCCCACCATGCCGTCGAAGCGTGCGCCGACGTTCCAGTCGCCTGACGTCAGGGGCCGCGGTGTGCCGCCGTCGGCGGGCACGACGAACAGATGCGTGAAGCCGGGCTCGGTGTAGCCGACGCGATCCTGCCGGTAATGGAGCCGGTCGACGACGGCCGGCGCCTTCGTCCATTTCGACCCCTCCGGCGCCGTCGGCATCGCGATGTCCCACTTCGTCGTCTTCGGCACGAGCATCGTCAGGGCGATCTGGCGGCCGTCAGGCGACCATTTCAGGTTCGAAGGCGCGTGCTCGACAGTGGTGATCTGTGTCGCCGCGTTCTCGGTGATCCAGCGGACGAACACCTGAGCGCCTTTCGGTTCGCCTTCGGCGATGTAGGCGATCCGTGTCCCGTCCGAGGACCACTTGGCGTCGGATCCCTTCGTGACGAAGCGGTTCCTGGAACCGTCCGCGTTCATGATCCAGAGTGACGACTCCATCTTGTCGTCGATCTGGTTCACCCAGCGGCGCGTGTACACGATCTGCGTCCCGTCGGGTGAAATCTGCGGGTCGGCGACGGTCTCGTAGTTCAGGTAGTCCTCGACCTTCAGCACCTGACCCGTGGCGCGCGGCTGCCGCGCCTCGCCCTGGGCGACGGCGACCGCGAAGGCCAGTGCGACTGCGGCGCGTGTACGGCTTGCCATGAAACCTCCGGAAGTGGGCGGGAGCGTACCACAGGCCGTCCGGGTCAGCACGAATGCGCCGCGCCCCCGTCTACGTGGCTTCCGCCTTGAGGCGGAAGGAAGCGACTGCTGCTCATTTTCTACGGCGGCGCGATTTTTCCCGAACCTGGCGACGTGATGCTGGGGAGCGGTCCGCGTGAGGTATCGGTGACCAGCCGACCTCAGCCGTTGCGGCTCATTCTTGAAATCCGTGGCCGAGCGCCATGGCAGGTAAGCCACGCAACGCTCGATCAGACCGACTTATAATCCGGCCACCTCGTGCCAATCACCCTGGGTCCCGCCTCGAGGGTTATGAGGTCGTTGCTCACCTCGGGAGCGGCGGTATGGGCGAGATCTGGCTGGCGCGCGACGTACAGCTCGAGCGAGTGGTGGCGCTCAAGGTGCTGCGAGCGGACGTCACGCAGGACGCGGCGCGAGTGACGCGTTTCCGGCAGGAGGCGCGTGCCGCTTCCGCGCTCAACCATCCAAACGTCTGCACCATTCACGCGCTCGGCGAGACGCCTGACGGCGAGCAGTTCATCGCCATGGAGCACGTCGCCGGCGAGACGCTGCGCCAGCGTCTCGCGGCGTCTGCGATCCCGCTCCGGCAGGCGCTCGACATCGCCGTCCAGGTGGCGTCGGCGCTCACGACCGCGCACGACGCGGGCGTCGTACACCGCGATCTGAAACCCGAGAACGTAATGGTTCGTCCTGACGGCCTCGTCAAGGTCGTGGACTTCGGTCTGGCGAAGCTCGCCCCCGCACCAGCCGCGGCGGGCGACGCGACGTTGTCGGTCGCGCGCACCGCCGCAGGCATCATCGTCGGTACCGTCGGCTACATGTCGCCGGAACAGAGCCGTGCGCAGGATGTCGACGCCCGCACCGACGTCTGGTCGCTGGGGGTGATGCTCTACGAGATGATCGCCGGGCGTAACCCGTTCGCCGCCCAGAGCACCAGTGACGTCCTCGCGGCGATTCTCGACCGTGAGCCGGCGCCGATCGCGCGCTTCGACCCGTCCGCGCCGGCAGAACTCCAGCGGATCCTGAACAAGACGCTCCGCAAGGACCGCGAGCAGCGTTATCAGGGCATGAAAGACCTGCTGCTGGACTTGCAGGCGCTGCGCAGCCGATCCGGCGGCTTACGCAGATAGCACCGCGGTCGGGTATGGCGTGCCTGACGGCGACGTCGCGTCGCAGAACGCAACGGCGGCTCGGTCCGAGTCGAGCGCGGAGTATGTCGTCCGCCAGATCGCGAGGCACAGGCGCGCTCTGGCCGTCGCGGCGGCAGCGCTTGCGTTGATGACGGCCGGCGCGTGGTGGGCGATTTCCCGCCGCTCGTCGCCAGGGCGCGACACGCCCTCGGTGGTCGTGCTGCCATTCGTCACGATCGGAAGCGGCGACGGTTACTTTGCCGACGGCATTACCGAGGCGGTGACGACGGAGCTCGGCAAAGTCGCCGGCCTGCGGGTGATCGCTTCGAACACCGCGTTCGGATACCGCGACAGAACGGCGGTCCGCGACATCGCGCGCGAGCTGGGCGTGGGCCTCATCGTTCGGGGTGCGGTTCAGCGCGCGGGTGGAGCGGTGCGGATTGACGTGAGCCTCGTGGACCCGCGGGACGAGACCGCATTGTGGAGCGACCATTACAACCGTGATGTCACCGACGTGTTGGCGGTTCAGGAGGACATCTCCCGCCAGATTGCCGCAACGCTGTCGAGAACGGTCGCGGCCGGCCCGTCAGCGAAATCACCGGCACCAGCAAGCAAGGTTCCGGAGGCGATTGAGGCCTATCTGCGGGGTCTGTGGCACCTCAAGGGGCGCTCTTCAGCCACTGCGATTGTGAAAGCACGGGTCGAGCCGCGGCGACTCGCGGTCCAGGAGCTCCGGCGCGCGGTCGATCTCGATCCGGAGTTCGCGCTGGCCCGCGCAGCGTTGGCCAGCGCCTACACGCAGCAGCTCTTCTACGACGCCACCGAGGAGGATGTCGAAGCAAAGGCGCTTGCCGAGATTCACGCGGCGCTGAGGATCGACCCCGGCCTTGCCGAGGCCTATCTGGCGCGCGCGCAGCTGACGTGGACGGCGCGAAATAAATTTCCGCACGAACGCGCGCTCGACGATCTCCAGGGAGGCGATATCGATCAATCCAAACCTTTCGGACGCATATATCGAGCTGGAGAAGGTCTACTACCATATCGGGCTCACCGAGAAGGCGGTCGAGGCGAACCAGCAGCTGCAGCGTCTCGACCCGGTACAGGCACTGTCCGACCAACCGGGCATTTCGTGCGCTGGTTGACGCGGCGCAATTCGACAAAGTGCGGCTCGAGCTGGAACGCGAAGGCAATCTGGGGCCGTACGCGCGCGGAGATGCGCTCGCGGCCATGGGGCAGTTCGAAGCGGCCGCGCAGGAGCTCGCCAAGTCGACCGTTACGGTCGCCCGGCGCGCCCGACTACGACGTTGGCGCGTTCGCCCTGCTCGCAGTCGTCTACGCCCAGCTGGGCCGCCGTGAAGAGGCTCAGCGGATGATCGTGGCGGCGATTCCGGAAGCAGAAAACCGATCCGTGTTGTCGCACGTGCATCACGCACAGTTTCACATCGGCGCTGCGTTTGGTTTGCTCGGTCGCCACGACGAGGCCGTGCGCTGGCTGAAAAGAGCCGCCGACGAGGGCTACCCGTCCTATCCACGCTTCTCGACCGATCAGAGCCTCGCGCCTCTGAAGGGCCACGCCGAGTTCGAAGCCCTGCGGACGCGGCTGCATGACGACTGGCAAAAGTGGAAGCAGCAGTTCTGATCCGATCGAGCGTGACGGCACCACGCTCGCGACCATCATCCCCAGGTCCCTTCGGGCGCCGCCAATATCGTCACCGGCTTGACGGTTTTGTCGGCACCGGCACCGATCCGTCCGCGTACGCCTCCTCAGGGTCCGACCTGCCAGGGTGCTGCCTCGGACTTGCCTCGATAACCTCGTATCTCCCGTGAACTTAGGGGGAGAGCGGTGGCCGCACACGCTCGCGTCCGCTGGTACTGCTCATGCAATCTCAGCTGAACTCTCCAAAAGGAGGTCGTGTCGATTGCGGTCCTGCTTCTGCCGCGATTCAGACCTCTCGTGACTTGCTGCCGGTCAGGAGGACCGGGCCATGATTGGCACGACCGTCGGTAAATACCGCATCGTCGGACAACTCGGTCGCGGCGCGACCGGTGTCGTCTACAGAGCCGTCGATGATGCGCTCGGTCGTGACGTCGCGATCAAAGCGTTGAATCCGCACGTCGCGGTGCCCGAGATCCTGAAACGGTTCCGCGCGGAAGCGACAATCCTCGCCAGACTGAGCCACCCCGAGATCGCGACCATCTACGACCTCCTCGCCATCGACACCGACTTGTTCATGGTCATGGAGCTGGTGCGTGGGGAAACGCTCGAGAGGGTCCTGGAACGCGTGGGTTCGATGCCGCCCGATCACGCGGGCTATCTTCTGGACGGGATCCTGTCGGCCCTGGAACACGCTCATCGTGCCGGCATCGTCCACCGCGATCTGAAGCCGGCGAACATCATGGTGACCGAGCTGGGCGCCATCAAGATCATGGATTTCGGAATCGCGCGTGTCCGGGGCGCCGAGCACATGACGATCGATGGCTGCACGATCGGGACGCCCGCGTACATGCCGCCGGAACAGGTTCTCGGCGAAGAGGTCGACGGACGTGCCGACCTCTATGCGGTCGGCGTCATCCTCTACCGCCTCCTGTCGGGCAAGCTGCCGTTCGACGCCGATGCTCCGCTGATCATGTTGCAGAAGCAGGTTGCGGAAACGCCACCGCCGCTCAACCTGCACCGCACCGGGCTGCCAGACTGGTGCGAAGCCATCGTCGGGCGCGCGCTCGCCAAGGCCCCTGCCGATCGATTTCAGACCGCAGAAGAGTTTCGTGCCGCGATCGCGCGCGCGACGGGACTCGCGTCCTCCATCGATCTCGCCAAGGCGTTCGCCGTTCCAGCCGAGCCGCTCGCTGAGTCGCTTGCGCACGAGGTGCCGCCGGCAACCATGGAGATCGCGCGGACCGAAGCAGTGCCGGCCGCGCGGGCAAGTGTGATCGCCCTCTCGGCATTCCTGCCCGAACGGGTGCTCACCATGGTGGCACCAGCGAAACGCTTTGCGCGGTCGCGTCAAGGTGCCGGCCTGCTGCTTGGCGCCGCGGCGCTCGGGATTGTCGTCTACATGGCGGCGGGCGCCTCGGCAGTCGAACCGCCACCCGCGAAGACCGGAGCTTCGCGTCTGTCGGCACGAGATGCTCCTGCCATTGAGCCGCGGGCGAAGGTGACCGCCGTGATGCCAGCGAAGACGGAGGCCGCGCCGGCGCCCCTCGTATTCCAGACGAAGGTCGTTCTCTCTGACGGCGAGGAGCGTCGAGAGGAAGATGCGCGATTGTCGCTTGGGGGCGGGCGCGTGAGCGTGACGCCGTATGGCAGCTCGGCCGTCTTTTCCGTGCCCTATGACAAGGTCGTCGCGATTCGTTACTCGCGCGATCGCGCCTGGAAGCCTCCGAAGAAACTGTCTCGCGCGATCCGACTGGGCGACGACGTCCTGGACAAGTTCGGTGTCCGGGACCGCCACCGGATCTCACTGCACACGGACCTCGAGGATGGGTTCGTCGTCATGCGCGTAGATGAGCGGATGGTCAACAGGGTGATCAAAGCCCTCGAGGACCGTACCGGGCGGAGCGCCCAGGTGGTGTCCGGTCGTTGACCATAACCGCCGGTGGCGTGTGTTGCGCCGAAGAGAGAAAGGACCGACATGCGGCTGCGGGTGGGTGCGGCAACGAACCTGGGACGCGTGCGCGAGATGAACGAGGACGTTTACGAGCTGCGGGTTGCGCAGGGCGTCTTTGTCGTCTGTGACGGGATGGGAGGCGCGCCGGCCGGAGAGGTTGCCAGCCGGATCGCCGCGGACGTCATCCTTGAACGGCTGAGTCGCGCTGGCGATGAATGCGCTGCCGTTCGCGCAGAAGAGCAGGGCTTTCGGCCGCCGACGCGCCACCTGGCTGACGCGGTGCGTGAGTCGAATCGCGTCATCTACCGGCAGGGGCAGAGGGATCCCAGCCAGGCGCACATGGGCACGACCGTCGTCAGCGCGTGGCTTCAGCACGACGTTGCCAGTGTGGCCCACGTGGGCGACAGCCGGGCCTATCTGTGGCACGGCGGTCGTCTGCAGGTGCTGACTCGCGACCATTCCGTCCTGGAGGCGCTCGCCCGCGAAGGCCTGTCGCATCGGGCCTCGGAAATTGATGTCGGCCAGCAGGCCATGCTGCTGCGCGTGTTGGGAGGCGAACCCGAGGTCGAGGTCGATCTCGCGGAAGTTCCGGTGGCGTGCGGCGACTACCTGCTGCTGTGCAGCGACGGTCTGACGCGCATGGTGCCGGACGCCATGATCGCGGCCGCCATCTCACGGGGCCGCGATCCCCAGCGCATTTGTGACGATCTGATTGCGACCGCCAATCGCAACGGTGGCGCCGACAACATCACGGCGATCGTGGTGGAAGTGACGGCCGGCTGGTGGCACCGCCTCGCGGTGCGATGGAGACGATTCGCTACAGGAGGGTACGATGCCAACGCTCATTCTCAAGTTTGAAGACCGGGTCCTGAAGGAATATCCGGTGGGAACGGTCGCCACGATCGGCCGGCTGCCGGACAACACTCTGATCATCGACAACCCCGCCGTCTCGGGCCACCATGCCCGGGTCTTTCTCGATGGCGACTGCTACGTCGTGGAGGATCTCCGGAGCAAGAACGGCACGTATGTGAATGAACAGCATGTCCTTCGCGCAACGCTGCACGATGGCGACGTGCTGCTCGTCGGCAAACACAAGCTCGTGTTCGACGCTGCGACAGTTGCAGAGTCCGTCCCTGCCCAACCCGCGCAGCCGACGCCGGGCAAGACCGCATACCTCGACACCAAAAAGCACCGCGCGATGCTGGCCAGGCTTCGGGACGAACGGACCGCCAAGCAGCAGAAGGCGAAGACCGAGACCCTGGAAGCAGACGGGATTGCCGTGCTGCGGGTCCTCGGCGGGAATGCGGAGCTGTCCGAGTACATGCTGGCGGGGCAGACTTCGATCATCGGCAAGTCCAGCGAAGCGCTGGTGCGACTCCGCGGATGGTTCAAGCCGAAAACAGCGGCGGCGATCGTGCGCACCGACACGGGCTATGCGCTGACGGCCGTCGGAGCGAAGACGCTGGTCAATAGTGAGCGCGTGGATGGGCGCCGCGACTTGCGGGACAGCGACATCGTGGAGGTGGGCGGGCTCATCCTGGAGTTCCGTCTGAACGGTATGGCGGCGACGGACGATTCAACCCAGCGCCGGCCCATCGCTCTAAGCGCACCCGCGTTCAATCTGTTGAAAGAACGACGAGCGATCGATGACTCCGCACGTACGAACTTTCAACGGGGATGATGGAATAGGGAGGACGGAACAGGGAGGATGAATCGGTGATCGGTGATCGGTGATCGGTGATCTGTGGGATCGGGACAGGGGACTGGGGCGCGTCTCGGGTACGGCGAACAGGAAGGAGCCGGTTGGTCCTACGTTGACACCTCCCGACCTCGATCCCACAATACGCCGATGATGGCGGCCCGCCTCTGCAGCATCCTCCTGCTGGCGATCGCTGCGCTCGCGGGCTTCATCTCAGCCGCTGAGCGCACGTCCCCGCCTGCCGCCGCTCGGATCGACTTCAATCGCGAGATCCGCCCGCTCCTGTCCGATCGCTGTTTCCGCTGTCACGGACCGGATGGCGCGAAGCGGAAAGCCAAGCTTCGCCTCGACGTCCGCGACGGCGTGTTCAGGAAGATCGGGGACGGCTGGGCGATCGTGAAGCCGCGCAATCCTGGCAAGAGCGAGCTGGTGCGCCGGATCTCCTCGGACGACGTCGAGGAGATGATGCCGCCGCCCGATTCCAATCTCTCGTTGACCGATGGGGAGAAGGCGCTGCTGACCCGATGGGTCGGTGAAGGGGCGGACTACCGGCCGCACTGGTCTCTCGCGCCCGTTCCTGCGGTTGCGCCGCCGGCCCCGCGCGACGGATCCGGCCCCGCGAATCCGATCGACGCGTTCGTCCGGGCGCGGCTCGATCAGGAGAGCCTGCCGCCGTCGCCCCGCGCGGCGCCGGAAACCCTCATCCGCCGGCTTGCGTTCAATCTGACCGGGCTGCCGCCGGCGCCAGAGGACATCGCCGCATTTCTCGCCGACCGATCACCGGACGCTTATGTCCGCGCCGTTGACCGGTATTTGAGCTCACCGGCCTACGGCGAGCGCATGGCGATGGATTGGCTCGATCTCGCCCGCTACGCGGACACCTACGGATACCAGAACGACTTCGAGCGCGATATGTCGGCATATCGCGACTGGGTCATCTCGGCGTTCAATCAGAACCTGCCGTACCGTGATTTCCTCACCTGGCAGCTCGCGGGGGATCTGCTGGCGAATCCCACGCGCGAACAGCGGATCGCCACCGCGTTCAACCGGCTGCACCGGCAGACCAACGAAGGCGGCAGCGTCGAAGAGGAGTTCCGCACCGAATACGTCGTCGATCGCGTGAACACCGTCGGCACGTCGATGCTCGGCCTGACGCTCGAGTGCGCCCGCTGCCACGATCACAAGTTCGATCCGATCACGCAGCGGGACTATTACTCGCTCTTCGCGTTCTTCAACAACATCGACGAGTCGGGGCTCTACTCGCACTTCACCAGCGCGACGCCGTCGCCGTCGCTGCTGCTGTGGCCGCCGGCGAAAGAAGAGGAACACCGCCGGCTGACGACCAGGATGCGGGCGCTCGAGGCGGCACTCCGCGAGTCGGTGCGCACCGCGCGCTCAGCGTTCAAGGCCAGGCCGAGGGACGCCGGCATCGCCGTTCCCGCGCCGATCTCCCACCTGATGTTCGACGCCGTGATCGGCGAGCAGACGCCGGACGCCGTGGGGGCACGACCCGCGGAGCTGTTGGATGGGCCGGCGCTTTCCGCCGGCGCGCTGCGATTCAGCGGCGACAATTGGGTCATCCACCCGGGTGTTCGCCCGTTCGTCCGCTCCGATCAGTTCTCGCTGGCGCTCCGGCTTCAACCCACGGAACACCAGGAGCGCGCCATCATCGTGCACCAGTCCCGCGCGTGGACCGATGCCGGCAGCCGCGGCTTCGAGCTCACGCTCGATCGCGGACGCCCGTTCTTCGGGCTGATTCATTTCTGGCCGGGCAATGCGATCGCCGTGCGCGCCCGGCAGCCGCTGCCGTTGAATGCGTGGTCCCGGCTTGTCGTGACCTACGACGGATCGAGCCGGGCGTCCGGCATCCGGCTCTTCCTGAACGGCGTGGCGCTCGAAACCGACGTCATTCGCGACCACCTGTACAAGGACATCACCTACGATCGCGCCGCCGGGGACAACGTTCCACACCAGCCACCGCTGACGATCGGCGCGCGCTTTCGCGACAGCGGCTTCAAGAATGGCCTGATCGACGACCTGCAGATCTTCGACACAGCCTTGACGGCGGCCGAAGTCGCCGTGGCGGCGGGCCGCCAGCCACGCGGAGACGAGGCCCTCGAGCATTTCGTCGTGCGGCATCACCAGCCGTACCAGGCGGCGTTGACCGAGCTCGCGGCGCTGCGGATCGAGGAGAACGCCCTCGTCAAGAACGTGCCGGAGATCATGGTGATGGAGGAGATGCGGAACCCGCGTCCAGCGCATCGTCTCGAGCGCGGCGCCTACGACGCACCGCGCGAAATCGTCCCGCGCGATACGCCGGGACGCCTGCCGCCGTTTCCCGAGGGCCAGCCGCGCAACCGCCTCGGCCTCGCCCGCTGGTTGACCGATCGCCAGAATCCGCTCGCCGCACGCGTCGTCGTCAATCGCATCTGGCGTATGCACTTCGGGCGCGGCATCGTGGCGACGCAGGAGGACTTCGGCAGTCAGGGCCGCCTGCCGACGCATCCGGAGCTGCTCGATTTCCTCGCGGCGCGCTTCATGGACAGCGGCTGGGACCTGAAAGCGCTGCACCGGCTCATCGTCACGTCCGAGACGTTTCAGCAGTCGTCTTCCGTCTCGCCCGATCGCGCGGCGCGCGATCCGGACAATCAGCTGCTGTCGCGCGGACCCAGGCAGCGGCTGGTCGCCGAAGCCATCCGCGACAGCGCGCTCGCGGCGAGCGGCCTGCTCAACCGCACGATCGGCGGTCCGAGCGTCAAGCCATATCAGCCCGCGGGCCTCTGGGAGCAATCGGGCACCGGCAAAACCTACAAGCAGGACACCGGCGCCAGCCTGTACCGCCGCAGCCTGTACACGTTCTGGCGGCGCACGTCCCCGCCGCCGTCGATGACCACGTTCGACGCGATGTCGCGCGAGGTCTGCACCGCGAAGCGCGAGGTGACGACTACGCCGCTCCAGTCGCTGGTGCTGCTGAACGATCCGCAGTTCGTCGAGGCCGCGCGCGAGCTCGCCCAGCACGCGCTCCAGCGATTTCCCGCTGACGGCGCCGCCAGAACCCGCCTGGCGTTCGTTGCACTCATCGGCCGCGCGCCGGACGACGCCGAAAGCCGGATTCTCGGCCGGATGTTCGACGAGCAGCGAGCGCTGTTCGCGGCGCACCAGGACGACGCGAAGAAGCTGCTTGCGGTGGGCGAGTCTACGCCTGACGCGGCGGTGGCGCCTGTCGATCTCGGGGCCATGACGATGGTCGTCAGTGCGATGATGAATTTCGACGAGTTCGTGGTGGTGCGATGAGGACGTGGTCATGAGCTGTCAGAAATGTGTGGGAGCGTTGCCGATCGCCGGCCTGTCGCGCCGAGCCGTCCTGAATCGCTTCGGGATGGGCCTGGGCGGCATCGCGCTCGCGAACCTCGTCAATCCCGCCGAGCTCGCGGCGTCGGTGTTTCAGGATCGCGGCGTGCTCGGCGGGCAATTCCACGTTCCGCCGAAGGCCAGGCGCATCATTTATCTGTTCATGGCGGGCGGGCCGTCGCAGATGGAGACGTTCGACTACAAGCCCGTGCTGAGCGCGCGCAACGGCGAGCAGCTGCCTGATTCGGTCCGTCAGGGGCAGCGGCTCACCGGGATGTCCGGCAACCAGTCGTCGCTCCCGCTCGCGGGCTCCCGGTTTGGATTCGCCCGGCACGGTCAGCACGGCACGTGGGTGAGCGACCTGCTGCCGCGCACCGCCGCCGTCGTGGACGATCTCTGCATCGTCCGCTCGATGTACACGGAAGCGATCAATCACGATCCCGCGATCACCTTCTTTCAGAGCGGATCGCAGATCGCCGGGCGGCCGAGCATGGGGGCGTGGATTCACTACGGGCTCGGGAGCGACAACGAGGACCTTCCCGCGTTCGTCGTGCTGATCACGCCCGGCAAGGTCGATCAGCCGCTGTACTCGCGCCTGTGGGGCAGCGGGTTCCTGCCGTCGGAGCACCAGGGCGTGCAGTTCCGGAGCGGCAAGGACGCGGTGCTGTATCTCAGCAACCCGGACGGCGTCTCGCGCGAGGGGCGGCGGCTGCTGCTGGATCGGTTGAAGGATCTGCACGCGCACGCGGCCGAGCGCCTCGGCGACACGGAGGTGGACGGCCGCATCGCGCATTACGAGATGTCCTATCGCATGCAGGCCAGCGTCCCTGGTGTGATGGACGTGTCGAGCGAAACCGACGAGACCTTCGATCTCTACGGCAAGGACTCGCGCACGCCGGGGACGTTCGCCGCCAACTGCCTGCTCGCGCGGCGGCTCGCCGAGCGGGGCGTGAAGGTCGTGCAGCTCTACCACCAGGGCTGGGATCAGCACGACAACCTGCCGCGCGACATCGAGCGGCAATGCCGCGAGACCGATCAGGCGAGCGCCGCGCTCCTCATCGATCTGAAGCGGCGCGGCCTGCTCGACGACACGCTGGTCGTGTGGGGCGGCGAATTCGGGCGGACGAGCTACTCACAAGGCAAGCTGACCGCCACCAACTACGGCCGCGATCATCATCCCCGCTGCTTCACGGTGTGGATGGCCGGCGGCGGCGTCAAGGCGGGGCTGGTCTACGGCGCCACCGATGATTTCAGCTACAACGTGATCGAGGGCGCCGTGCACGTGCACGATTTCCACGCGACGCTGCTGCACCTGCTCGGCATCGATCACGAGCGGCTCACTTACTTCTATCAGGGACGCCGGTTCCGGTTGACCGACGTGCACGGCACCGTCGTCAAGGAGCTGCTGGCGTAGGGCCAGACGTTCGGCATTGCCGCTGAATGCTGGTTCAAATCCCGC
>CAWAXG010000038.1:0-69073 GCA_963785755.1 uncultured Acidobacteriota bacterium
GCCGATGCCGCAACATGAGCCCTCGCGCGCGCAATACGTGGTGTCGATTCGGCCGCGCCGAGAGCACAATGACGCTGCAGCGTCGTCGTGACAGTCATCGCAATTTGCGACGTAGGCTGGTTGCCTATGACCGTCGAAGAAATCACCGCATTTTTTGGAAAGCTAACCGAGGCAATAGCGCGTCGCGATCCCGTCGCGCTTGCGGCTGGCTATAAGGTATGCCGTCCTGCACAGCCCAACAGCGGGCACAGTCATCGGAACGCGTGACATTGAGCGAGTGTATAGGCTCTGGTTTTCGGCGTTCCCCGACCTGAAGTGGGAGATCGACGATATTGTAATTGGCGGCGACAGGGCCGTGTCACTTAACACATTCTCTGGAACGGATCTGGTGGGTTTCTCGGACTGGCCCCTACCGGCAGGGAAATTCGGGTCCACGGCGCATTCCTGCATACGTTCAGGAACGGTTTAATCGTCCACGAGCGCCGCGTCCTTGATTTCAGCGGCGTGCTCTTACAGCTCGCGGGCGAAGTCGGGCCGATGACGGACAGCATCCGAAAATATCGCGAGATGCTCGCGAGAGCGCGTTCCGAACAGGAGTTGAGGATCGCCGCAGACATTCAGCGAGCGTTGCTGCCGCACACGCGGTTTACGAACACACGATTTGAGGTGGCGGCGACGTCGGTGCCATGCCGAGCAATCGGCGGTGATTTTTTCGATTATTTCGACGCCGCAGACGAAATGTTCGCATTTGTGCTCGGCGACGTCGCAGGAAAAGGCCCCCCAGCCGCCCTGCTCACGGCTGTGCTCCAAGGAATCTTCGCGGCAAATGCAGATTCTGGATTTTCCCCCGCGAAGACGATGGGGCTGGTCAACGCCGCCCTTCTGCGCCGGGCAATCGAATCGCGTTTTGCCACCATTTTTTACGCGATCGTATCGTTCGATGGCTGTTTGACGTACTGCAACGCAGGCCACAATCCGCCGCTTCTTTTCGGACCCAACGGCTTTCGACGCCGACTTGCGACCGGTGGACTCATCATCGGCGCATTCCAGCAGGCAACGTTTGAGGAAGAGCAGCTGCAACTGGACCCCGGTGACACGCTAGTGGTTTTCAGCGACGGTGTTTCCGAAGCGATGAACGTTGAGGGGGAGGAGTTCGGAGAGGAGCGTCTTGTTTCGTGCGGTACAGAACAATCGTGAATTGTCGCCCGATAGGCTTTTGGAGTGCATTCTTGAGACCGTTCAACAGTTCCGCGCCGATTCGAACAAACCGACGATCTGACTGTCTTCATCTTGCGGTATCTGGGCGCGAACTTGCACAACGAGTCTTCTGCCGCCAACTGCGAGTAAAGATGTCTCGACCGATTTTCAGCCTCGCCAGGGTGCCACTGCCGCACACGAACAACAATGGCGAAGCGTGCGCGCAAAGCCCAGCCGACACCACGTGGCGGCACGTACGACGATCACGACGGGTGGACTGCATCGAAAGACCGTCTATTTCGACGATGACGAGTGGAAGGCGATCCGCCGCGCCGCGTTCGAGCAGGATCGCCCTTATACCGACTTGATCAGGGAAGCCGTCCGACGTTCGCTGCGGATCCCGAGGTCCTGAAGCGCGGCAAACTGGGCGGATGGGCCGCCTACCGCCCGTCTTTCAGCAGTCAGTCAACGCTTAACCGACTCTCACACGGTTCGGCAGCACCATTGCAGCAGCGAACCTGCAAATCCAAGATTTCGAACGTTCATTGGATGAAATTGCCGTTCTGGCGCGGCTTTTTGTGTGCCTACAGGCACAAATCAGACGCCGTTGATCGAACGGCGCATTGAGGGCCGCCACGCGAGTCCCATCAGGACAGTCGAAGCGGCGACACACGGGGCTGGTGTGCGGCGATTAACGGCCACGCCGCGCCGGTGAAGCGTTGATCTGTCGAACGTCCGAACTCGTTACGCGAGGAGATTCCGTTGCCCAGTCAGTCAAACACAATCGAATGTGAATTGCCGCCGTTTCAGTCCGACGACAGGGAATGGCGGAAAGCTATCCTGCGGCGTGCTCGGGAGGCGACGGCCACCGACTGGAAGATCGAAGGGTGCTTTGAGGTTATCCGCTCTTGTATCTGAAGGAAGGCCACGACCATGACAAGTGCGATGTCGATAACCTCTTGAAAGAAATCCTCGACGGTTTGCAGGGTGCGTTCTATTCCAAGGTGGACGGTAAAAAGCGAGATCACCACCGGGTGATCAAGAACGACAATCGCGTCTGTCGAGTCGTAGTTGAGAAGCACCACCTGCCAGAGCATTACCGGAGCATGACTCATCCACCAGCTGGGCGGCTGTTGATCCGTCCTTACATCCAGCACGAATGGCCATTAGAGTCGACGAAGCCCGCCAAGGCTATGGTCGGTTAGCCGCGACGAGCGCCCGCTGCCGCGATACCCGTCAGCGATACTGGTCCGTCGCTCGCGCTCTCCGGCTTAAGTCGAGCCGCCCGATGCGGATGCGGCCACAAATCGTGGCTGGTCGTCCCGTGACGCAGGCCGAGTTCGACCGAATTGGCTGCTGGCGCTGACTGGCGGCTCAAACGTAAGTCCTCGCCCTGGCCCGTCTGGGCAACCGCCTGAGAATCGTTCAGAGTCTCCCCGTGAGGAGGAGACAGATGGACGACGTCGTGCAGCGATTCTATTAGCTTCGCCACACGGCGAACCTTCAGAGTTTTTGACTCGAATCAGACGATCGCTGTCGCGTGCCCGAATTCCCGGTACGACCGGCCGGACCGAGCACCCCCGTCGACTTGCCCGTTTGGGGTTGCGTCCGTAAGATACTCACGGCTCTCCAATGCCGATGGCGCCAGGCGTCCGCCTCGGTCCCTACGAAGTGACCGTCCTGATCGGCCAGGGCGGCATGGGCGAGGTCTACCGCGCGACCGACACCAACCTGAAGCGCCAGGTCGCGATCAAAGTGCTGCCGGAACGGTCGCCGCCGACCCCGAGCGCCTCGCCAGATTTCAGCGAGAAGCGGAAGTCCTCGCCGCCCTGAACCATCCCAACATCGCGCCATCTACGGACTCGAAAGTCCGAGGTATAACGGCGCTCGTCATGGAACTGGTCGAAGGGCCGACGTCTGCGGATCGGATCGCCCGCGGCCTCATCCCGGTCGACGAGGCGCTGCTGATCGCGAAGCAGATCGCCGAGGCCCTTGAGGCTGCCCACGAGCAGGGGATCATCCATCGCGATCTCAAGCCCGCGAACATCAAGGTCCGTGACGACGGCACGGTGAAGGTCCTCGATTTCGGCCTCGCCAAGGCGATGGAACGATGGGCTTCTTCAGGCGACGTTAGCCACTCACCGACCATTACTTCTCCAGCGATGACGCAGGCGGGCGTCATTCTCGGCACGGCGGCCTACATGTCGCCCGAGCAGGCGCGGGGCAAGCCGGTGGATAGACGAACCGACATTTGGGCGTTTGGGTGTGTCCTCTACGAGATGCTCACGGGCCGACGTGCGTTTGAGGGAGACGATGTGACCGAGACGCTCGCGGCAATCGTCAAAACGGACCCCGATCTCACGCGAGCTCCGGAATCCCTGCGTCGTGTCCTCGCAAATTGTCTCGACAAGAACCCCAAGACCCGGCTTCGCGACATTGGGGACGTCTGGCGCCTGCAAGAGTCGCCTTCGCCACGCCCTGGGGCTCGGTCTCGCATCGTGGCGCTCGTCGGGCTTGGTGGCATCGCAACCTTGAACGTGATTCTCTTTCTCTTGTTCCGTCCTGCGAGCATGCCGACCGTAGCAACTCCGGTTCGGTTCGCCCACGTTCTGGGTGACGCCGAGGAGATCATACCGGGCCCTCAGCTTCTGGCCATATCGAGGGACGGTTCGATGGTCGCGTACACCGCGAGTGGCCGCCTGTTGATTCGTCGGCTGGACGAGCTCGAGGCCCATCAGGTCAGCGGTTCGGTCGGGCTGAACGCCACCGAGCCGATGTTTTCGCCAGACGGCCGATGGATCGCGTTTGTGAACGGTCGCGATCAAACGCTCGTGAAAACTCCAATCGACGGCGGCCCCACAGTTGATATCTGCAAGATTTCGCGGGACGGGTTTCGTGGCGGGGACTGGGGCACCAGTGATCAGATCGTCTACAGCGCCTCCGAGGGGCTCATGAGCGTCTCCGCTCAGGGAGGGGCACCGAGACTTGTTGTGTCGGCCCTCAAGGAAGAGGCGTTCGACACGCCACGCTTCCTTCCGGATGGGCGCACGCTGCTCTATTCTGCGGTTTCGCGGCTGACGACCGCGTCATTGTGGTCCGATGCTCGCGTCATGGCAGCTTCACTCGACGGTGTGAGCCCGAAACTGGTCATGGAGCGGGCCTTTGATGCGCGCTACGTACACTCTGGACATCTAATCTACCGCTTGGGTGCTAGCCTGATGGCTGTCCGATTTGACCCAAAAACAGCCTCGGCCACAGGGGACGCTCGTCCCGTTCTCCAGCAGGTTCGTCGTGGGGTGGGGCCCTTTTCGGGAACTTCCTACGTTGCCGTGAGCGAAACCGGCACGTTGGCGTACATTCCACCTCACTCCCCGAATCGTCAACCGCGCAGATTGGTCTGGGTGGATCGCAATGGCCGCGAGGACCCGATTCCCTTGGAGCCTCGCCCGTACACCAATCCCAGAATTGCACCCAACGGTCACGACATTGCTTTCTCGATTCGAGACGGTGGCGACGATATCTGGATTTGGAACACGAGGAGCAAGCGGCTCAGGCAGTTGACTTCTGACGCGGCCCCGAACTACGTGCCCGCATGGTACTCCGACAGTAAGCGAGTCGCGTTCGCGTCGGCTATAGACGGAACCCTGAGGATTTTCTCGCAAGCGGCCGACAGTTCAGGTAGTCCGGAGCCCGTCGCACCTTCTGCTTCCGGAGCCGAGTTTCCGCTTGAGGTGCTACGAGACGGCCGCATCATGTACGGCGACACCGCAGATATCGGTGTGCTGTCTCCAAATGGGCGGCATTGGCTGATCAGGTCGCCTGCGAGAGAGGCGAACGCTGACGTATCGACTGATCAACGATTCATTGCCTACCAATCGGATCGGACAGGCCAGTTCGAAATCTATGTGCGTTCTCTTGACAACATCGACGCCGGAGAATGGCCCGTAAGCAGACAGGGTGGGATATCGGCGAGATGGTGGGCTGATGGAAAGGAAATCTTCTACTGGCGAGCCAACGGAGCGACGGTATAGGTCATGGCCGCCCGAATCCTTCCGAACGCCACGTTTCAGATGGAAGGGCCGCCACAAGAGCTTTTTAGCGGGTCGTTTGACGCTCCGGGCTGGGAATGGGACCCATTGTTCGACGTTGCTCCCGACGGACGGTTCCTGATGATGAAAGCTCATGGCACGACAGCTCGGCCGCAAATCCCATCGTGACCAACTGGTTCGAGGAACTGAGACGGCTCCGTACCGGGAGATTGATTGTAAATCCTCGCCCTGACCCGTGGTGATCCTCGCCGCCGAGGCAGAGAGGACGAAGGACTACGCCGTGACGGCGGTCAGCAGGGCGTCCGGGACCGCAGCCTTGTGGACAACCACTGAGCCTTGGTGAGAACTCGCGGCGGACGCAATCAGCTAATCCCCTCGGCGTGCGAAGAGGCTCGCCGCCGTCGGGGGCTCGTCTCCAACTGGCCGTGTGGGGGCGTCGCGCCGCATTTCTCTACTTGCAGCTGGCGCGTAGCCCGATAGTGACCCGGACGCGCTGCTCCGGCAGGCGGAGGATGACGTGTCCTCATTCGGTGACGGGGCGTGCGACAGTTCAGAGACGCGTACCGGAATGTGCCGCACCAAGTTCTGCTCAAGACGGCGCGAGCCCAATATCGCCAGATGGTGAAGACGACACTCTCCACGGGGACTGCTGGATTCAGCCTTCGAGCCTGCGCGAGGAGGCTGGGGAAGTCGCGCACCATGTGCTCCGGCAGGGTCACGACAGCCTCGGGATAGTCGCGTAACCCAAGGAACCACAATTTGATGCGGGTCAGGCGCTCTGCATATGGGTACGAGTTTTACTCACTTGTCACTCACCGGAGGCGTCCGCTACGACGCGGGAAGGACGTCTCGCTTGAAACGTCGCGTTGCGGAAATTTGTAAGACCCCCCTCACGGGATAAGAACCCGGGTCTCCCCCGGAACTCCCCCGCAGCAGCTGTCGGCGGCCGCATAAGGCCGGGCGGCCTCATTGCGAATCGTGTGGCAGCCTGCACATTGGGGCGAGCACGTCACGTCGCCGCCTCGATGTCTCCCGGCACCGTCGACCGGTTCCGACTCCCGGAGGGGGATTGAATCTCGAGCATTCGAGACGGCTTTTCCTGAGCCACGGCAGGTCGGCAGGTTGGCGCGGACGGCGGGACTTTTCCGAACACTGCGCTATTGGACCTGCTCCGTCGGTTGTAATCTGTGGCTGTGGTGCTCATGAGCGGGTGCGGCGACGGCAGATTTTCTCCCGAGAACTCCTTGTCCTCCGCTTGGACCCTCTCGGGAATGGGATCGGGCTTGCCGCCCTCAGGATACAGGTTGTAGAGCCAAGCGGACACGCCGCCCTTGCTTGGATCGACGCGCGGAGATGAGCGCCAGCCCGGCGATCTGCGTCGACCTGATCGGGATCACCGGGCAGCTTGACTTCGATGAACCGGTGCTCGCCATTCACAATCAACCAGAATCGGGCGGAACAGCTTCTGCCTCCGAGTCGCACTTCGCGGAGGGCGAGCGCGCGCGACGAGAGTTCCAAAACAGACGGAAAGTGCTCCTTGAGCGCGGCCCTGAATTCGACCCGTCAGGAGAGCCGCCTCTCGCGGGCCACGACGTGAGCCACTTGAACGACCCGTACCAGCCGAGTTCAGGATCAACTCAGTCACGAAGGCTTCGCCGAAGAAACGCCGCCCAAGCTTCTTTCGATTGCGAATCTTTTCTTCCAGTATGCGTCGCAGGAATGACGACCGGCGCAACGCCCGCGCGTGAGTTTGTAGGGGTCGCCCCTCCACTGTTGCGTTCGTTGCAGGGGAAGGCGAGCGACTGAATATACCAGGTGCCCGTTTCATACAGAGCCCTGATAGCGGTTCGCCTCGTGTGATGCAAGAACTTGCAAGCGGTCTACAGGACCTTCCGCCACAACCGACCACGACCGGCCGCCATGCGGGACAGCCGACCTCATTTTACCGAGGTCGGCTGCGATCTGGCTGTCCCTTGGCTGTAGCCTCAGGAGCTTGGCGCGAACATCGGATGCGTGAGGGCAACGTCCTTAACAGCAAACGGCCAGCCCGTTGGCCCTGTGCCAGACTTTTGTGCCGACTGCGATGGGGCAGAGCGGGGGAATTCAGGGCAATCTCGGAGAATCGGCCGATGAGACGATTGCCGGTCGGTGTTCGGACGAACCGTGCAAAAATCAGCCAATAAATTCGAGATTGAATCCGCCCGTGGAATCAGATTTGGTCGGGGCGACTGGATTCGAACCAGCGACCCCCTGCGCCCAAGGCAGGTGCGCTACCAGGCTGCGCTACGCCCCGACTCAGCCTGCATTATACCGGCCCTCCCCTACCTGCCGCTCGACGATCACCACGTCCCGCCACTCCCCGTCCAGGCGCCCGTGCCGCTCGTAGATGCCGACCTCGCGAAAGCCCAATGATTTCAGCAGCGCGCGGCTTGGCTGGTTCTCCACGAATACCCGCGAGACCAGCTTCCAGAAGCCGGCTTGCCTGCACGCCTCGATCAGCGCCTCCATCGCCAGCCGGCCCGCTCCGCGGCCGCGGTGCTCGCGGGATGTGTACACGGAGAACTCCGCGACCCCGTCGTAGCACTCGCGCGGGCGGTAGGTTGACGTGCTGGCGAAGGCGATGATGGCGTTGGCGTCTTCGACGACGAGGATTGGATGGCGGCCGTCGAACCAGCGCTCGATGTCAGCGGGCTCGCGAGGCCGAGTCTCGAACGTCGCGAGGCGATCCGCGATCCCCTCGTTGTAGATCCGCGCGATGGCCGCGCAGTCGGCGGGAGTTGCGGGGCGTGAGGTCAAGGTCGGTGAAGGCACCTTGGTCTGTCTGTCGTCACGGCAGGCCTGGGACCTGGGTGGGCTTCGTGATCGGTGATCAGTGATCGGGGATCACGGAGGACTCGCATCGCGGGGTTGTAGCGCAGGCCCGAGCCCCGAAACCACCCCTGACCCGTGATCACCGATCCCCGATCACCGATCACGAAACCGCCCAGATCGCGAGCCCCCAGTCGAGACGCGCACCGACAACAGCGTAACCCAACAAACCGAGGGCGCCGCGGTCATACGCCGCGACGCCCTCCCTTGCACCGATCGAAGCTGAACTCAGGAGCGTCCCGTCACGCCCCCGTCAGGCTCAGATAGACCTGCTGCAGCAGCGTAATCAGTGCATCCACGTTGACAGCCCCTTTGCTCTTCGCGTCCTGGACCCAGGTGACCGTCACCAGAACGAACGCGGCCGCCGCGTCGGGTTGGTTTTCTGCGAGCATCCGCAGCGCGCCGTCGGATGCGCTGCCGTGCCCGACGATCCCGATGCGCGCCTTGCCGAGCGACGCGCGCACGGCGGGTTTCGTGGCGTTGGCAATCGCCGCGTCGAGCAGCGTGAGGGCTTCCTGCAGCGCTTCGGCCGGCGTCAGCAGGCGCACGGGCATCGACACCTCGCCAGTGCCCTTGTCATCGTCAGTCACGGCCAGCTTCAGCTCGAGCTGACCGCTGACCATATAGCGGTGAGTGTGCGCGAGGGTGCCGGTCGCCCCGCCGAACGCGTCGGTGAACGACGAGAATGCTGTCTGATTCTCGACGACGTTGTCGCCCCAGTTCACCTGGGCAGTCTGGTGATCCGGACGGCCGGGATCGGTGAACGATGCGCTCATCGTGAGCGGTGTGTTGACGAGCGCGAAGGAGACGTCGACGCCGATCCGCTGGCCGGCGCTGTTCTTGAGCTGGAAGCCGGCAATCGCGGGCGCGACGTTGCGAACCGTGACCGCCGCCGTACCGTTCAGCTGATTCCCGCCGACGGGATGCACCGCGCGCACCGGGATGCTGAACGAAACGTCCCCATCCAGGGTTCTGGCATCGAACTCGGTGGACGAGCCGACGGTTTCGTAGCCGCCATCGCCGTCGCGATCCCACAGGACGTCGAAGGGCGAGTGATAGTACGAGTCGCAGGCCGGAAGAAAGTCGACGCCGCTGGTCCGCTTGTCCATGTCGACGGTGCCGGAGTCGTCCTTGATCAGCGTGAGGTCGGGATTGCCGAGGGGACCGCCAAATCCAGCCAGCGTTCGCAGATAAGGCACGTCACTCTGATCGTAGACGTCGTCGGCCACTGCCAGCGCGTTGCAGAAGAGCGGCGCGAAATACTTCCAGGACTGCGTGAGCTGGTAGTAGCCGAACGGCCCTTCGAAGAGCCAGAGTTGGTTGTAGTCGTCGAGGACGTAGTCGTCGTAGTCGACGACGACATAGTGGCCGTCGTACTGCGGCTCGGTGAAGAGCTGCATCCACGCTTTTGTCGCTGGCTGCTTCGCCGCCGCGCTCAGCGTGCCGACGCTCCCCTCGTCGACGGTGAACGGACCATTCACGGTGAGGGTCGGCAGCAGCGTGGGACTTCCGTCACGGACCATGTTGCGGTGACGCCACTCGCCCATCTTCACGGTGCCGGACGGGCCGTCGTTGTCGTGCTCTGTCGCATAGAGGAGCAGCTCCTGGCTCGGACTCACGTAGAACGTCGACGCCGCAGCGAAGTTGGCGAGCCGGTCGCCGCCGAAGCTGGGGTTCGAAATCATGTGGCGCGTCGAGACATGCGCCAGCCGGACCTGCCCGCCGGGCAGGCAGAGCGGAGTGTCACACTCGACTCGGTACAGGTCCATGAAGTCGTCGCCCCAGATGCGTCCGCGGCTGCCCGCAAGAAACAATGCGCCGTTGATGCTGCCTTCGCGAATGAACTGGAGCGTCTGGTGCGGGTTCCCGTTGCCGCCTCCCGTGGTGGGCCAGTTGGCGCCCGACTGCACTTCGTCAGGCGATAAGCAGCGGCTGCCCCAGCGGACCGAGCCGGGATAACACAGGAACTCGGGCTCCTGGGGATCGGTCTGAAAGAGGGGATCGGCCTGCCACGCATCAAGGGGCACCCACGACAGAGTGTCATTCATAAGGTCGGTGAGCGTGCTCCGATAGAACTGCAGCTTCTCATTGCTGCCGCCCGTCACCATCATCAGATAGTGGCCGTCGGCGAGCTGCGTGAGCGCAACCAGACCGGCCTTCTCACCCACCTCGGATTCAATTGGGAAGGTGCTCCTGATCTCAGGGTTGATTGGATCCTTCATATTGATGATCAACACGATCGTTTTCGGAAGGCTCGACACGTAGGGGTGCTCGACGGCGAGCGCGAGCATGTGGCCGGAGGTCTGCATTCCGCCGGGATGGCCGTAGTAGGGGAAACCCGATGCCGGGCTGGAACTTGAACCAGGTGGCGACGCGATCGCGCGGATCGGGCGGCGTCACGTCGATGCCGTGGCCCTTCGTCTGCCGATTGCTGCGAAACCGCTCGCCATGCGTATCCCGCGATCCCATGCGGACGACGATGAAGTTGCCGTGCCCCGTCTCGCCGGGCGAATCGTCGCAAACCGGATCATCGGGACCGGGAACGTCGGGCGTGTTGCCGCTGCGCGTGACGATCAGGTACGGCGTCCCGTCGGGGCCTTCGAGGCGCGCCAGCCCCTGATAGTGCTTGCACGTGCTCGGGTTCGGCGAGTCGGCGATGTCAAACCCGAGCGGATCGGCCCGCTGCGTCAGCGCGTTGAACTGCTCGACGACATTCGGCACGACCCAGGTGGCGGGGCGCTGCGCATGGGCAGGCACGGCAGCGCCCAATAACACCGGTATGAGCAGACTGATACGAGATATGAATGGACGATGAAACATTGTGATCTCCTTTCATGATGGAGATCGAAAGGCCGGGACCGAAGGCGACAAACTGGGGCAGACTCGGGGCTCCGGGGCGCGGAGCGCGAAGGCGGGGCTCCGATCGAGCCTGCCGCGCCGGCGCGGTTCGCAGACGGGACTACGGGCTCGCTGGGGCACTGGCGGCTGCGTATCGGGAAGGAACTACACGCGGGTGTGCTGAGGTCGCACGCGTTGGTGTTCGCCCCGCGCGACCACGGACTTGCGTCCTCGTCCCGAGATTTCTTGACCGCGATCAAGGCGCGGGGGTAGCCTCAGGCTCCACGCTCACACAGAAGGAGGTCGGCATGGCCGCGGGGCTCCTGGAAGTCGATGGCTCGATTGACATCGCGCAGTTCTGGCCGGTCGGCAGCTCCGATGCCGACACCTCACAGATGCGCGTCGACGTTGCAGGCGAGGTGTTCCGGTTTCGCCCCAACGACGATGCCCCGTTCCAGGTCACTCACGCGCTCGACAATGCCAGGGTGAAGGGCTCAGCGACGTACGATGCGATTCGGAACGGCAAGATCACGGTTCGACTTCAGGGCATGGATGCTCCGGAGCTGCACTACCGGCCGACCGCCGCAAAGAAGAAGGCGGATCAGACCAAGGAGCAACACACGCTCTACCTCAAATGGAACCTCGAGTTCCGTCAGTTCCTCGCCGAGACCTCGACGCTCGCCCTCGCCGGGTTCTTTCAAGGGATTGGTCCTGGCCCGATCCAGTGCACGGTCCGGACTGCCGTGGACACTCCCGACGAGGTCTTCGACACGTACGGTCGCTTGGTAGGGGACATCTTCGTTCGTTCGAGTGGGAGTGACGTCGACGTCAATCACTGGATCGTGGAGCACGGCTGGGCCTATCCAGCGTTCTACTCGTCGATGTCCGAGCTGGAGATCACGACGATCGTCGATCTTGCCAATCAGGCGTTCGACGGTGGGCTGGGTGTCTGGCCGCATCTCGACGATTTCGCCAGAGCCGCTGATTTCGACATCGATCTGGTGTTCCGCGGCAAGGGTGTCGCACCAGATCCGCCGGCTGACGTGGGAAGCGTCGTCGTGCCGAAGCTCTTCCGGCGTCTGGCCGCCTACGTCGTCAACAAGAAGGCGAAGATGATCTCCGGCACGTTCGAGAGCTACCTGCGTTCGAAACGGAGCAGTGACAGCGTGCACCTCACGTCGGAGTTCCTGAGCCAGGGACCATCGGCCGCCCCGGTGCACTTCCTGGACGAGTTCGTCCAGAGCGGTTTCGTGACGGTCTGGCCGGAGGAACTCGTCTTCCGTGAGAAACCCTCCACGGTGGTAGGCCCAGGCGGCGCGCCCGTGACGTCGTTCTAAGATGCCGACCTCGCGAAAGCCCAGGGTGCTTCCTATCGTCTCCTGCTTGGGCGCATGACGTCGTCGATCCGTGAAGCCGTCGGAGAATCCCCGATCCCCGATCCCCGATCCCCGATCACCGATCACGTCGCGAACCTTCAGTCCACCCACTCGCCGAGGAACACGTTCGTCTCCCCCTCCGCCGCGGCGCCGCGGTTAGAGGCGAAGACCAGGCGCTTGCCATCCGGCGAGAACATCGGGAACCCATCGAACGTGTCGTTGAACGTCACGCGCTCGAGGCCGGTGCCATCCACATTGATCAGATAAAGATCAAAATTCCGGCCCTTGGGATCGTGGATGTTCGACGAGAAGATCAGACGCTTGCCGTCGGGGTGCCACGACGGGGCGAAGTTCGCGCCGCCGAGTTTTGTCAGCTGCCGCAGGTTGCTGCCGTCGCGATTCATCACGAACAGTTCGAGCGACGTCGGGCGCCACAACCCTTCTTTCAGCAGCGTGCGGTAGTCGTCCAGCTCCTTGCCGGCGTCGAGCGGGCGGCCGCGGAACACGATTTGTTTTCCGTCGTACGAGAAGAACGGCCCGCCATCCGGTCCTGGGCGTTGCGTCAGGCGGCGCACGCCGGAACCGTCCGCGTTCATGGTGTAGATCTCCATGTCGCCGTCGCGCACGCTCGTGAATGTAATCAGGCCGTCCGGCGCAATCGTCGCCTCGGCGTCGTAGCCGGGCGTGCGGGTCAGGTTCTGCAGGTTCGTGCCGTCGGGGTTCGCGCGGTAGATGTCATAGCTCGGATAGATCGGCCAGACGTAGCCGCGCTCGAAGCTCGGGCGGGGTGGGCACTCCTTTCCCCCGTCGTGCGTCGACGCGAAGAGAATCTGATCGCCCTTCGGATAGAAATAGCCGCACGTGGTGCGGCCGGTGCCGGTGCTGATGCGCCGCTGATCCGAACCGTCGATCCGCATGCTGTAAATCTGATCGCAGGGATAGCCGGCGCGGGTGGCCTGGAAGATCAGCCGCGAGCCGTCGGTCGAAAAATACGCTTCGGCGTTTTCGCCGCCGCTGGTCAGCTTCGCGAGGCTGCGCAGATGACGTTCGGGTGGAGAGGAGGGTGGAGAAGCTGAGTCACCTTTGCGGCGCAGGGCCCTGCCCTGCTTGTGACGATGAGATGACGTAGAGAAACGCCGCGATCAGGATCGCGCTCGAGAACAGCTGCATCAGCTAAGATTAGTCCATTCAGACGAGGCGGAGCGCCAATGCCGCGTGCTGTTCATCTGCCGGCACAATCGCATGCGCAGTCCAACTGCCGACGGATTTTCTGCAAGCGGCGAGGGCCTTGCAGCCGGCCGGCCTCTGACCGGCAGGCCCCCAAAAAAGTCCGGGTCGTAAACGAACTCGGCTAATGGGCGTAGGTTCAGTAAGATCCGGGTGTTCGTCTTCCGCAGTGCGGAAGGGCGAAGTACTCCTCGATGATTACACGCTTGTACACCTGTGTCCTGATTCGGACCGCGACCGTGCTCGGCATCGTGTCGCTGTGTGCAATCGTTGGCGAGCGTCCCTCGGCGGCGACCTCAGCGCAGGGAGGCCATGGCCGCATCGAAGGCCAGGTCCGGCTGGTGACGCCGCCCACCAATACGGTTCCGTCGGGCGTCTACCCGTCGCGGCGCGTCAGCCGCCCCGCTCCGAAATCGCCGGAGATCGCGAACGTCGTGGTGTTCCTCAAGAACGTCCCCCGGCACGGCGATCTGCCGGCTACGAACTCGACGATCGTGCAGAAAGACGAAGCCTTCGTCCCGCGCGTCGTCGCAATCACGCGCGGATCGACGGTGGAGTTCCCGAACTCCGATCCGTTCTTCCACAACGTGTTCTCGCTGACGCGCGGCGCAAGCTTCGACCTCGGCCGTTATCCAAAGGGCGCGACGGAATCCCATCGGTTCACGAGGGCCGGACTCGTCAAAGTGTATTGCCACATCCATTCGCACATGTCGGCAAGCATCCTGGTCTTCGACCATACGTACTTCCGCATGCCGGCCGCGGACGGGAGCTTCGTCATCGACGACGTGCCGGCGGGCACGCATCAGATCTTCGCCTGGCACGAGCGCATCGGTGAAAACGAGACGACGATCAAGGTCGAGGCGGGCCGGACGGCGCGGATCGAGTTCGAGCTGCCGATGGATCAGCGATGATGGCCCCGCGGCATCTGACCATAGTCAGGAGCTGAACGTGCCGTTCACCGCCAGGAGATCCAGCGCGCTCATCGCTGCCCTCCTCTTGGCTTTCTTCCTCCTGCTGCCGCCGAGTCAGGCCGCGGCGCAGAACGGTCTGGCCGGCCGCGCGGCAATCGAAGCGGTCGCCTCCATCGCGACCTCGTCCGCCGACGGCATCGACGATCCCTTCGTCGTATTCGATCTCGCGTCCACGTTCCGCGTCACCGACGGACTGGACGCCATCGTCCGGCCCTACGCGCGCCGGCTGCCGGGCGGCGACTGGGATGCGGTGTTCTATCAGGCGCAAATCCGGTATCAACCCGCCGAGCGCGTACGGATCGATGCCGGCATCATCACCTCGCCAATGGGCCTCGGCACGTTCGAGCTCCGCCCCGACCTCAACCCGCTGGTCGGCTATCCCTTCTACTACTTCGGGCGGCTGCCTGCCTTCGACGAGTACAACAATCGCGTGCAGATCCTGTCGGGCGGATATCCGCTCGGTGCGCTGGTCAGCGTTTCCGGAACCAGGTGGGATGCCCGCGCGGGAGTCACCGACAGCACGCCGGCGCGGTACCGGAAGATCTTCGCGGAGACCTCGCCAAGCCCCATGGCGCAGGTGATCGCCGGCGGCGGCGTCACGCCGTGGGCGGGCTTTCGCGTCGGCGGCGCGATCGCGAAGGGCAAATACCGGAGCTCCTCGGATTCGGAGTATTACGGCCTGCCGGACGGCTACATGGGCACGCTGACCGACGCGGATGCGCTGGTCATGAATGTCGAAGCGGAATTCTCGTACCGCTACACGAAGATTTCAGGTGAATGGGTGCGGGATCGATTCGAGACCAACGGCTCTCCCGCGGTTTCTCGAGGGTTCTACGTCCAGGGCGCGCAGACGATCACGCCGCGGACCTTTGCCGCCGCGCGCTACACCTACGCGACGACGCCGACGAGGGCGTTGACGCGATCGACGCGGGAGAGCGCGGAAGTCAGCGGCGGGTACCGGCTGATTCCATCGCTGACGCTGCGTGCGGGATACGAGGGATCGCGCCGCTTCGGCGCGACGGACTGGGACCACGCGGCGGTGGCGTCCATCGTCTGGGCGCAGCGCTGGTTCTGAAAGACAAAAAAACCGTCAATTCCCAACTCCCAAATACCAACTCCAAAGTTGGGAGTTGGGGGTTGGAGATTGGGAGTTGACGCGGCCCTTTTCAGCCTGACGTATGGATTTGAAGCGTCCGAGTATGCGGTGAAGACGGAGCCGCGCGGGTGCGCGGTCCGTCTTCACCAACCATCCATCCTTCGGACTTCAGACTTCAGAGCTTTCAGCGCTTCTTCCGGCCGCCAGCCTTCTTCTTCGCGCCCTTGCGTGCGCCAGCCTTGCGCGCGGGCGCGCGCCCGGCGGCCTTGCGGGCACCCTTGCGAGCGGTCTTCTTCGATCCGCGCGCTGCGGCCTTGCGGGCACCGCCCGCCGCCTTGCGCGCGCCCGCGGATCGACCGGAGGTCTTCTTCTTCGATCCACGTGCGGCCTTGCGGGCACCGCCTGCAGCCTTTCGCGATCCGCCAGCCGAGCGCCGGGGACGGCTCGCACCCTTCGGAGCAGCAGCAGCCGGAGCGACTACCGGGGGAGGCTCGGTGTCACCACCACCACCCATCATGTCGTCGCCGCTACCCTCGTCTGTTCCCCCGCCACCCAGTTCGATGTCGTCATCCATGAGGTCTTCGGTGTCGTTGTCTCCAGGTGCCATGCTGTGGGTGCCTCCTTAAGTGAGAATTGCCGTCGCAACAACCGTACCTTGGCCGATGAGAAGACGATCCGGCGCGCCGCTGATCACGAGGCGATTCCGAACGCCGAGACCCGCCGCGCCGGTGATTTCAGACCAATCGATGCCGCGTCCGCAACTCTCGCGAGGCGCTGCGTCACTCTCGATGATGCATCCGTTTCGAGCGATTCGTTCAGAAACCGCACGACGGGCATGATCGCCCGGAACGTCCGGACCAGGGTCGGGTAGAAGGCCGGACTGGTGGCCAGCCCCGCCGGAAACTCCCGGCCAGCCAGAAAACTGCGGTATTTCAAGTATTCCGCGGCCGGATGATCGCGTGGAAACCCGCGCGGCACCCGCGTCAGCCGCTCGCCGTCGAGCGCTCCGACCGCCCGGCGGAACGCGGCAGCGTGCGCGAGCCGGTGCAGCTCGGGATGCGTGGCGGCAATGCGCTCGCGGATCCGCACGAGATGCGACGTCTCGGGAGCGTAAAACCCGCCGCCAATCCACACCCATCCCGGCGCAACCTCGAAGTACAGGCCCGCCCCTTCCCCGCTCGGCAGACCGCGGCGCCTGAACGACGCGGCGACGTGCGTCTTCAGCGGCGACTTGTCCTCGCTGAACCGGGTATCGCGATAGATGCGATAGAGGCACTTCTTCGGAGCCGTTTCGAGCTCCGGCGCGAAGTCCTTCAAATCATGGCCGAGCTTCTCGATCACCGCGACCATGGGGGCGCGCACGTGACGTTCGTAGTCGTCGCGCCGCTCGCGAAACCAGTCGCGATCGTTGTTCCGTTTCAGCGATCGGAGAAAACTCAGGGTTTTTGCCGTGAAGTGCGTACCGTTTGTGACGCCCATGCGCATCGAAGTGTGAGACGGCGCTTATATCAGGAGTCGAAGACCATAACAAGGACCGAAGTGTCAGGTTCGCGGCGGAACCGCGCCGAGACCAGGACCGGTGAGTTGACCTGTATTCATGAGGCCATTTTTGATGGTGAAAAGACCGGGAAACCGCGCCTCCCACGACGCATTCGCGGCGGGCACGAACTGCCTGCCATTCGCCTCGATTCCGGCATTGCCGGGCACGCGCGCGGCGATGCCGGCCGAGTGGATCAGCGACGCGCCCGGGCAGGTCAGATCCTGCACGCACAGGAACATGCCGAACTTCTGGGCCGCCGCCGCCAGCAGCATGGCGTGCGTCTGACCCTTGCAGGCCTTGAGCGCGACGCCGGTGTAGCCCATCTCGCGCGCCAGGAGCAGCGACTCGAGGTCGGTCAGCGACTCATCCGCCACGATCGGGCACAACTTCGACGCTTCGTGCATGACGTTGGCGCGGTCCTTCTTCAGGTCGCGGGCGGTCGGCTGCTCGATGTAGAGAATGCGGTCGAAGCCGGTGGGGGTGGCCTCACGCACCTTGCGCATGAATTCGAGCAGATAGGCGACGTTGGGACAGCCCTCGTTGAAGTCGAGCAGGTACTTCCAGTCGGTCACCCCACGCGCGGGCAGCGCCCGGTTCACGATCCGGTCAGTCCGGATGACGCGATCGAGATCGGCCGGCATGTTGCCGCCATTCAGCTTGATCTTGAAGCGAATGAGGCCGTCGCGCTGAATCCACTCCTCGAGCGTGTTCGGCAGCCCGTCGTTCAGCCGGGTTTTGACGTCCCCAGGCTCCAGCGGGTCGCTCGCGCCGACCGAATGGAAGACCGGCATCGACTCGCGCGGCTTCACCGGCACGTACTTATCGAGGTACTCGCCCTTGAACGACGCGCCGAGGTCGTGCGACAGGTCGCGGCTCATGTATTTGGGCCCGTACGTCGCATAACTGCTGACGCCGAAGGCTTTGCCATACGCGTCGTGCACCGCGGCGTCGAACGCACTGGCCACGACCAGGGTCGCGAGCGGCGGCATCGGCGACGGCAGCGCGCGGGACGTCGAGAGCGACTCCGCGGCGCGGAAGTACTGCGGGTCGAGGACCCGGGCCAGATCGACCGGGTGCCCGGCCTCGTCTACTTCCGCGGTCAGCTTGCGGAGCGTCTCAGCCAGTGCCTTCATCGCGCCGAGCCCGACATCGTACGGCACAGCCGGAAACGCCCACGCGTTCCCGAGCGGCATCGACCCGAACCCCCAGGCCTCGCGCCCGCCGCCGGTGCGCACCCGGCAATTGACATTCAGCAACGTCACGTCATCGACGGTCCGTCCACCGAACTGATAGGGCGCGCGGTACTTGAAGTCCTCGAACGCGTGCGTGACCTCGACGATGCGGATGTCGGTGGGGCGTGACTTGACCACGGCGGGCGCCTGATTCTGCCTCCCGGAAGCCGAGCGAAACGACCGGCGCGGCCGCGGACAGGAGCAGAGCCCGTCGCGACAGTCCGGTCGAGCCTGGGGGTCAGACCTGGAAGTCATAAAATCACAGGGAGCCGTCATGATCTCGCTCACTCCGTGCTAAAGGACCTGGTGGGCTTCGTGCCGTCGTGCCGTCGTGCCGTCGTGCGGCGCGAAGCGCAGCTCGTTTCTCGAAGGTCGGAAGCAAACATCAGGAATTCTAATCGCGGAACCCTTGAAATTGCCGATTGATTGGCGCCCCGGCGCAGCCCTGCTGTTGATCGCATTCGCCCTCGCGTGCAGCAGTCCGCCGCCGGCGCCACCTGGCCAGGCGCCGTCCATCGCGCGCAATGTCGTCCTCATCACGATCGATACGCTGCGTGCCGATCGCGTCGGGGCGTACGGCTATGCCGCGGCGCGAACGCCGGCGATCGATGGCCTCGCGGCGCGGGGCGCCCGGTTCGATCGCGCCTACGCCCCTGCGCCGATCACGTTGACGTCGCACGCGTCGCTGCTGAGCGGCCGGTATCCCGCCGGCCACGGCGCGCGCCACAACGGCCTTCGCGCGAACGCGGCCACCCCGCTCCTGGCCGAGGCCCTGGCGCGCGAGGGATTCGCCACGGCGGGGTTCGTGTCCGCATTTCCACTGGACCGGCGATTCGGGCTCGACCGCGGCTTTCAGACCTACGGCGATCGGCTGCCTCGCCTGAACGGCAAACCGGCAAACGAACGACCCGGACATGAGGCCGTGAGCGAGGCGATCGCCTGGCTTGCCGGGCATCGGCGCGCCGCCGCGGGTCAGCCGGCGCGGTTCTTCCTCTGGATTCACCTGTTCGAGCCGCATGCCCCATACGGCAGCCCCGGCGATCAGCGTCCCGTCAGCGTCCGCTACGACGAAGAGATTGCCGAGAGCGATCGGCAGGTCGCGCGCGTGGTCGAGGCGGTCGGTCCGGATACGAACGCGACGGCCTTCGTCGTGACCGCGGACCATGGAGAGGCCTTCGGCGAGCACGGCGAGATCGCGCACAGCATCTTTGTCTACGACACCACCCTGCGCGTGCCGCTCGTATTTGCCGGGCCCGGAATCGGACGTCAGGTGATCGAGACGCCCGTCTCCCTGGTGGACGTGGCGCCGACGATCGCCCGCCTTGCGGGCATCAAGGCGTTCGATGCGGATGGCGTGGACCTCGCCCCGGCCCTTGGCGGAGCCGCGGCGCCGGCGCGTGCGCTCTACGCGGAATCGTTCGCGCCGTTTCTCGACTTCGGCTGGAGCCCGCTCCGATCGGTCCGTGAGGAGGGCTGGAAGGTCATCGATGCCCCACGGCCGGAGCTCTTTCGGCTGTCGGACGACCCCGGCGAGTCGCGCGACCTTTCATACGGTGAAGGCGCGCGCACGGCCGCGATGCGCGAGCGCGTCGAACGCTACTCACCGGCGACCCTGGATCCGAAGGCCGCGACAGATCGCGAAGCGGCGTCGCGGCTGCAGTCGCTGGGATATGTCGGCGCCGGCACTCGAAATGCCTCGCGAGGTGCGGATCCCAAGGACCGGCGCGAGCTCGCGGCCGACATCGCGCGCGTCACGTCAGGTGAGCTGCGCGGCCCGGAGCTCGAAGCGCGTGCTGCGGCGAATCCTGGCCACGGACCCGGGCAATCCGCTGCTCCCACCTGCGCCTCGGGTTCGTGCTGCAGGAGTCGAAGGCGCTGCGCCGAGGCGATCTCGCATTTCACCGCCGCCATCGAAGCGGGCATTCCCGGCGCCGACGCCTACCTGGGCCGTGCCGCGTGTCATGCCGCCGGCCGCCGCATCGATGCCGCCCTCCGCGATCTGCGCGATGCCGATCGCACCGAGCCCGGCAACCCCGTCGTCCTGGCCAATCAGGGCATCCTCCTGTCCGACAGCGGCCGGCCCGCCGATGGCCTGCCGTTCCTCGAGCGAACTCTGACGATCGATCCCGACTTTCACGAGGCGAGGTTCAACCTCGCCATCGCCTTCGCGCGACTGAATCAACGGGCGAACGCGGCTCGGGAGGCCGGGGAACTGCTGCGGCGGTTGCCCCTCGACGCGCCGCAACGCCAGGAGGTCCAGCGGCTTCTGGATGAGGTAAAGTAAGGGCCGCAACGGTCACAGATCCACGGGCAATTCAAATTCTCGGATCAAGCCCATCGGATAATTGGTCAGCTGGTTTGTGTCCATCCCCAGCCAGACACCAAATAGTGGCATTTGAACCACTTACGACGACCTTTCATCCCTCCTCACGTGGTGTGGCCCTTGCACTTTGACATTCGTCCCACAGGGGTATTTTCGTTCTCAGTTCTTTAGTTCAGGAGCGTCAGGCATGCGCAGAGTTATCTTCGTGATGATTGCCCTTTGCACGTTCGCGGGTTCCGCGGCCGCGCAGCAGACGACGGGAAACATCACAGGGCGGATTCTCGACGATCAGGGTGCGGCAATCCCCGGCGTCACGGTCACCGCCAAAAGCCCTGAAACAGGATTTGTCCGAGATGGCGTGACGGACGGCGAAGGCATCTATCGCCTCAGCGCGCTTCCGGTCGGCACCTACGACCTCACCGCGGAGCTCCAGGGCTTCGCCACGGTCGACAAGAAAGGTTTCATCGTCAACGTCGGACAGACGGTCGACGTGGACCTCACCCTCAAGGTGGCCGGCGTGTCCGAGGCCGTCGAGGTCCGCGGCGAAACCCCGCTCATCACGAACAACTCGTCCTCGGTCGGCGGCGTCGTCGACGTCGAGCGCCTCGAGAGCATGCCGCTCAACGGCCGGCAGTTCGCCAACGCCGCGGTGGCGATTCCGGGCGTCGGCCTCGGCTTCCACTCGGATCCGACCAAGAGCACGCAGTACTCGCCGCAGATCGGCGGCGGCAACGGCCGCAACGTGAACTACCAGATCGACGGCGGCGACAACAACGACGACACGGTCGGCGGGCTGCTGCAGCTCTTCCCGCTCGAGGCGATTCAGGAGTTCAACTTCGTCACCCAGCGCTACAAGGCGGAGTACGGCCGCAGCAACGGCGGCGTGATGAACATCGTCACCAAGAGCGGCACGAACCAGTGGCGCGGCAGCTGGTTCACCAACATGCGCGACACCGCCATGAACGCCAAGACGAAGACCGAAAAGATCGCCAACGCCGAGAAACAGGAATACCAGCGGTATCAGTACGGCGGTTCGTTCGGCGGCCCGATTGCGCAAGACAAGGCACACTTCTTCGCTGCCTACGAGCGTACCCAGGCGGACCCCACGCAGACGGTCAACACGCTCGGGCTGTTCCCCGAAAAAGATGGCTCCTTCCCGACGCCGAACCGCGAGAACCTGTTCACCGCGAAGGCGTCTGGCAACCTCACGCCATCGCAGTATGTCTCGGTGCGGTACGGCCGGAACACCAACTCACAGATCTACAGCGCAGGTACGCGTCTGCCGCCCGAGAACTGGGGCGACAGCGAGAACAAGTTCAACTCGATCAACGTGAACCACAACTGGGTGCTCGCCGGCTCGAAGCTCAACGAGTTCGTGTTCCAGTACGCCGACTTCGGCAATACAATCATCGCTCATTCGCAAGCGCCGCAGGAGTCGTTCCCGAACGCCGTCGTGATCGGCTACAACACGAACACGCCGCAGGCCACGCAGCAGAAGAAATACCAGTTCCGCAATGACTTCTCCTGGCACGTCACCGGAAAGGGCGGGCTCGGCCACGACCTCAAGGCCGGCGTCAATTACATCCATGAGCCGAGGCTGTACCTCACGTTCAACTCGGGCAGCGCGGACTACGCCTACACGCACACGACGAACGACAAGAACGGGCCAATCAGCCGCGTGTCGCGAAACAAGGATGGCGCGGCCGCGAACCTGCCGATGGATCAGTACGGCTTCTACATCCAGGACGATTGGCGGCCGACCGATCGGCTGACCGTCAATGCCGGCCTGCGATACGACCTCGTGACCGGCTTCCACATCGATCAGTCCGGGGTTACGAACTTCGTCAAGCTGACGACCGCGGCCGCCGCGGGCCGCTTCGCCGGCATCCCCGCCATGGATGAATGGGGCAAGGAAGGCAGCGAGGACAAGAACAACTGGCAGCCGCGCATCGGCGCCGTGTACGACCTCCGCGGCGACGGCCGCGACGTCATCCGCGCGGGCTGGGGCATCTACTACGACTTCGGGTTTACCAATGCGAACATCCTGTTCCCGGGCTTGAGCGCACAGGGCGGCTCCGGCCTCGTGTTCGACGTCAACAACAGCGCCGGCATCCGCAACCCCGACGGGTCGTTCTTCCAGGTCGGTCAGCCAATCTCGAACATCGCGTCGCAGAGCGGCGTGAACCCGAACGGGCCCTTCTTCAGCACCAACGTCGCGGCGCCGCAGATCCGCCAGCCGTTCACCAGGCAGACCTCGGCCGGCTGGTCACATCAGATTGGCACCTCGATCGCGGTCGACGTCGATTACGTCCACATCAAGGGAACGGACCTCGGCGTGCGGTGGCCGCTGAACACGCGCATCAATCTCGGCGCGCGCCGCTGGGCGGACCTCGGCCTGAGCCCGGACAACCCGACGCTCAACATGAGCATCGGTGAAAGCACCTATGACGGCATCAACTTCGGCGTCCGCCGCCGGCTGACCAGCGGCTGGGCGTGGAACGCCTGGTATACGCTGTCGAAGGCCGAAGGCCTCGGCGGCTTCGGCGTCGACGAATTGACGACGAACATGGTGCAGGACGCCACCAACGTGTTCGCGGACGTCCAGTACGGACCGTCGCAGCGCACCGATGCCCGTCACAAGTTCACGGTCAGCACCCTCGTCGAGATCAAGGGCGGTTTCACCGTCGCGCCGGTGTTCGTCTACCGGTCGGCGCTGCCGATTCACATCTGGCACGGCATCGATCTCAACGGCGACGGCGTCACGAACGACATCTACCCGACCGCGTACAAGTTCCAGGGCGTGGACGATGCCGGCATTCCGGAGTTCGAGGATCTCGGCACGTGCGAGACGATCAACTGCGGACGCGGTTCGGGACTGTCGCAGTTCAACCTCCGGGTGGCGAAGGTCTTCGGGCTCAAGGGCACGATGCGGATTGAAGCGTTCGGCGAGATCTTCAACCTGTTCAACGCCATCAACCCGGGGTTCGGCGCCGGCGTCGTGGCGGCCGGACGGCTGTATCAGGGCACGACGCTGGTCAATCAGACGCCCAACACCGCCTTCATGAAGCCGACGGGCTACGCCGGTGACAACGGGTTCTCGGAACAGCGGATCGGCCAGATCGGCTTCCGCTTCACGTTCTAGGGTTCAGAATTCGGTAGGTTTGTGGGGCCGCACAGGGATTGTGCGGCCCCTTTCTTTTTTGCGGCCGCACGGCCTGCAACCTCGGCTCAACTCCCAAGCTCCCAAGCGTCACGAAGGCCCGAAGATCGCTGCTCAGATCGCGCGATCGAGCTCGACGAGTGCTTCGCGCTGACGTCGCACGAGGCTGGAAGTTGGGAATGACTGGTTCTCGCTGCGTTCTTCAGCGGCCTTCCGGCTACATCCCCGGCGGCGTGAAGCGGCCGTCCTGGGCCAGCCAGCCGCCGTCGGCATAGAGGATCGTCCCGGTCACGAAGCTTGCGGCGTCCGACGCCAGGAACAGGGTCGGGCCTACCATTTCTTCCGCGGTCCCCCACCGGTTGAAGACGCTCTTGGCGCAGTAGGCGTTGAACCACGCGGGGTTGTTCCTGATCGGCGAGGTCAGCGGCGTATCGATCACGCCTGGTCCTACGGCATTGACGCGGACGCCGAAGGGACCGAACTCGCAGGCGGCGCCTCGGGCCAGCTGCACGATTCCGGCCTTCGTGACGGCGTAGACCGACTGCCCCGGCTCCACGGAGAGCGAGCGGATCGACGAGAACAGCACGATGCTGCCGCGGCGCTCGGCGGTCATGATTCGGCCCGCGGCGCGCACCACGTTGAAGTTCCCCTTCAGGTTCAGCTCGAGCACGCGATCGAGCTCCTGGTCGGCATAGTCCACGATCCGCTTCCGCACGTTGATGCTCGGCGTGCAGATGACGATGTCGAAGCTGCCGTACAGGTTCTGGATGTCGTCGAACGTGCGCGCGACCGCATCGGCATCGCGGATGTCCAGCGCGCCGGGATCGCATCGCCCGCCCGCGGCACGCGCTTTTTCCGCGACGGCCGCCGCGGCTTCGGCGTTGACGTCCAGGCACGCGACCGTCGCGCCGGCCTCGGCGGCGCCGATCGCGACCGCTTCGCCGATGCCCGATCCACCACCGATAACGGCCGCCACTTTCCCGGTCAGATCGAAGATGTTGCGTGCTGCCATCAGCTCTCCTGCCGGGACGGCTGCGCGCCCCCGGCGAACATGAACGCAGCGGCCGCCGCGACCGCCGCAAAAACGCCAACCAGGACCGGATCCGCCCAGCGGAACGCCGGAGTGATCGCCAGGTGCGCCGCGAGCAGCCCGGCCAGCCCTGCGACGATCGACGCGATCGCCGCACGCGCGTGCATCCCGCGGACGTAGAGCCCGCCGACAATCGGCACGAAGAACGTCACCACCATCACCTGATAAAAGATCGTGACGGCGCCAAGCACTGTACCGACAACGAGCGTGAGCACGACGCCTGAGGCGCCTCCCGCGGCCGCGGCGATCCTGGCGACTCGCAGCAGCTGAGCGTCGCTCGCATGCGGATTGAAGTGCCGCTTGTAGACGTCATTGGAAATCGCGGTCGACAGCATGAACAGGATCGTGTCGCACGTATCGACCTCGGTGGAGAACACTGCCGACAGCGCCAGCGCGCCGAGCCACGCGGGCAGCGCGGTCATCAGAAACGCCGGCAGCACGTCATTCGGGCTCGCGATGCCGGGAACGGCGGTGCGCGCGGCCATGCCGAAGATCACCGGGATGAACGAGAACAGCATCAGGACCGCGGCGTTCAGCCCGATGCCGAGCTTCAGCGCGCGCTCCGATCTGGCGCTGTAAGCCTTCTGGATGAGCCCGGGAGATATCAGGAATGACGGCGCGGTCAGCACCAGGAACATCCACCCCGATCCCGGCCCGGACGAATGGAAGAACGTATCGAAGAACGGAGGGGCATCAGGCGCCTGCATCACCCCGGACACGCCACCCGCGTTGCCGAGGACGACCGGCAGCGCGAGCAGAAACCCCGCGAGCATCACCACGAGCTGCAGGCTGTTCACCCACGCGGAGCCGAGCAGGCCGCCGGCGGCGAAGTAGATCGTCATGATCGCGGCGCCGACGAGCGCACCGCCCCAGAGCGGAATGCCCATCACCAGCTTCAGGATGGTCGCGCCGGCGAGCAGCTGACCCGCCAGCAGAACCAGCGCGGCAAGGCAGATCACAATCGACAGGATCGTGCGGACGGCAACGCCGTAGCGGAATTCGAGGTAATCGCCGGTGGTGTAGAACTGGTGCACGTTCGCGAGCCGCCACAGCGCCGGCGCCACGGTCAGCGCGAAGAGAAGCGATCCAATCCCCGCGGATCCGACCCACCACCACGCGGAGATGCCTTCCTGATATGCCTTGCCGGCGACGCCGACGGTGGACGCGGCGCCGATGTTGGCCGCCAGCATCGTGGCCATGAGCAGGCCCGGGCCGAGCGCGCGCCCGCCGACGAAGAAGTCGCTGCTGCCGCGCACCAGCCGCGCCGTCCAGATGCCGAGTCCGACGACGCCGACCGAGTAGACCACGAGCAGAACGAGGTGAACGTTCAACGGGCCACCGCTGTCATCACTCTATAATTGCCGCATGCCGGACGCGGCGGACATCGATCGCGTGCTGACCGCGGTCGACGATGCCGCGGACGAAATCGTCGGGTTCACCGCCGATCTGATCCGCATCCCCACAATCAATCCGCCGGGTGAGGCATACGAAGAGTGCGCGCGCTTCATCGGCGACCGCCTGCAGCAGTGTACTCTCGACGTCGAATACCACGCCGCGGACGGCCTGCCCGAACACACGCCCCGTCACCCGCGAATCAACGTCGTCGGCGCGCGGCGCGGCCGCAGCGCACGGCCGGCCCTGCACCTCAATGGCCACTTCGACGTCGTGCCTCCCGGCGCGGGATGGACCGTCGATCCGTTCGCCGGGCTCGTACGCGACGGCCGCATCTACGGGCGCGGCGCCTGCGACATGAAAGCGGGGCTCGCCGCGGCGGTCTACGCGGTTGAAGCCATCCGACGCGCCGGCATCCAGCTCGAACGAACGGTTGAAATCAGCGGTACTGTGGACGAGGAAAGCGGCGGGTTTGCCGGCGTCGCGCTGCTGGCACAGCGCGGCCGGATCGCCAGATCGCGTCAGGACTACGTCATCATTCCCGAGCCGTTTCACATCGACCGCATCTGCATCGGCCACCGCGGCGTGTACTGGTTCGAGCTGATGACGCACGGCCGGATCGCTCATGGCAGCATGCCGTTCCTCGGCGTAAACGCCGTCGCGCACATGGCGATGCTCCTCGAGCGCATCGAGCGTGAGCTGGTCCCGTCGCTGGCGACACGGACGACGGCCATGCCGGTCGTGCCGGATCTCGCGCGGCACGCCACGTTGAACATCAACGCGATCGGCGGCGGCCAGCAGGTCGACGGGCTCCAGACGCCGTGTGTCGCCGATGTCTGCCGCGCGGTCTTCGATCGCCGCTTCCTGGTCGAGGAAGGATTCGATGCGGTGAAAGCCGAGATCCGATCGCTGCTCGATCGCGCCGCGGCTGACATTCCCGGACTCGCCTGCGATCTGCGCGACCTGATGGTCGTGCATCCGGTCCGCACGCCGGAGGAGTCGCCGCTGGTGGCCGCGCTCGAGCGCAGCATCGAGCACGTGACCGGCCGGAAGCCCGCCCGAGTCGCGAGTCCCGGCACCTACGATCACAAGCACGTCGATCGCATCGCGGGCATCCCGCACTGCGTCGCCTACGGCCCCGGGATCCTCGATCTGGCGCACCAGCCGGACGAGTGGTGCGGGGTCGGTGATCTGGTCGACGCCACGAAGGTGCTCGCGCTCAGTATTCTCGACTTGTAGCGCATGAGCCGTGAAGGCGAGCGTGAGGTGGGAATCGACGAATCGCGGATCGACGCGGATCTCCAGCGGTCGTGCGCGCCGGCCTTGCAGGCCGGCACCCCGAGGTGAGGATCAGAGAGAAATCACAAGCCGATTCCGATCGCAGTTGGCTTGCGATTTCTCTCTGATCCTCACCTCGGGCCGCGCGTAGCGCGGGCACGACCGCGCGTGACCGCCGATCGAGCGCTCGCCTCTGTCAGAAATCCGCGGTATCCGCGAAGATCCGCGACTCGTTAGTTGAACATACTGTCCTCCCGTCCTCCCGTCCTCCCTGTTCAAAGAATCAGAAGAAGACCCTAGTAAAGTACAGTTCTATCGAGGGCCCCTATGAGACACGCACTCCTATCCTCCGCCTGCGCGGCGGCCGTAGCAGCAAGCCTCGGCGCCTTCCAGGCACAGAACCCGCCAGCCGCGCCCGACCTCAAGCCGACCGGCGGCCGCGGGCTGACTGAAGTGCACGGGATCAAGGTCGGGTCCTTCACGCTCTCCGAGCGCCCGACCGGGTGCACCGTCATTCTCGTGGACGGCGACGGTGTGCCGGGGGGCGTGTCGCAGCGCGGCGGTGCGCCGGGCACGCGCGAAACCGACCTGCTCGATCCGACCAACATGGTTGATCGCGTGAACGCGGTCGTCCTGTCCGGCGGCAGCGCGTACGGTCTCGACACCGCGCAGGGCGTCGTCCGCTGGCTCGAGGAGCGCAACATCGGATGGAAGGTCGGATCAGGGGTCGTGCCGATCGTGCCCGCGGCGATCCTCATGGACCTCGGGTTCGGCGGCCAGCCGAAGATCAGGCCGACCGCGGATTGCGGCTATCGGGCGGCGAACTCGGCGACCGCGGGCGCGGTTGCCGAAGGCAATGTCGGTGCGGGTGCGGGCGCCACGGTCGGCAAGATGGGCGGAGGCCGGTCCATGAAGGGCGGCCTTGGGTCGGCGGCGATCGCGCTGCCGGGCGGCCTCGTCGTCGCCGCGATTGTCGCGGTCAACGCGGTCGGCGACGTCATCGATCCGGAGACCGGCGCCGTCGTCGCGGGCGTCAGGACTGAGGACGGAAAGGGTCTGGCCGACGTGCGAAAGCTGCTTCGCAGCGGCGCGCTGGGACGCCGCCCGCAGCCTCGCGCGGGTGAGAACACGACAATCGGACTGGTCGCGACCAACGCCAGGCTGACGAAGACGGAGATCAACCGTGTCGCGATGATGGCGGACGACGGGTTCGCGCGCGCGATCAATCCCTCGCACACGACCGGCGATGGCGACACCGTGTTTTCACTCGCGACCGGCCGGTGGGAGGGCCAGGCGAACGTCAGCATGATCGGCGCGCTCGCGGCCGAGGCGATGGCCGAGGCGATCGTGCGCGCGGTCTCGAAGGCTGAAAGCCTGAATGGCGTGCCGGCGGCGCGGGAGCTCGGGACCGTACCGGCGCGGATCAAGTAGCGATGAGTCCAATACGGATCTCGCGCCGTCAGTTCGTGGCTGCCGGCGTGCGTGCCTGCGCAGCGGCAACCGTCCTCCCGTCCGCGGCACGAAGCGTCGACTTCCTCACGTCGGGCGCCCCGGCCATCATCCAGTCCGACGCCTCGCGTCCCGCGATCGCGCAGGGCGTCGCCGCGGGCGACGTCACCAACGGCCGCGCGGTCATCTGGAGCCGCACCGACCGCCCTTCCCGGCTCATCGTCGAATACTCCACCACGGAAAAATTCGAGACCGTGCTGCGCCGCGTCGGCCCGGCGGCGCTCGAGCCGAGCAACTTTACGTCGCGCGTCGTGTTGACCGATCTGCCGCCTGATCAGCGCATCTTCTACCGCGTGCAGTTTCAGGATCTCGGCGATCTGCGCACGCTGAGCGTTCCACAGGCCGGCAGCTTCCGCACGCCGCCATCCAGCGCGCCGCGACGCGACATCACGCTCGCGTGGTCCGCCGATACCGTCGGGCAGGGATGGGGACTCAATCCCGACTGGGGCGGCCTGCGCCTGTACGAGACGATGCGCCGGGCCGAGCCGGACGTCTTCATCCACTGCGGCGACACGATCTACGCCGATCAGCACTGTCCAGCGGAGATCAAGCTGGACGACGGCTCGATGTGGAAGAACGTCGTCACCGAGGCCAAGTCCAAGGTCGCCGAGACGCTGGACGAGTTCCGGGGCAACTACCAGTACAACCTGCTCGACGAGCACATGCGCCGCTTCAACGCGGAGGTGCCGCAGATCGTCATCTGGGACGATCACGAAGTGCGCGACAACTGGTATGACGCCAGGGATCTCTCGAAGGACGAGCGCTACAAGGTCAAGAGCGTTCCCCTGCTCGCGGCGCGGGCGCGCCAGGCGTTTCTCGAATACAACCCGATCGCGATCTCGGCGGACGATCGCGATCGCATCTATCGGACCATTCCCTACGGACCGCTGCTCGAGGTATTCGCGATCGATCTTCGCAGCTACCGCGGCGCGAACAGCGTGAACCGCCAGGCGGCGCTCGGCGACGACGCGAGGATCTTCGGCGAGTCGCAGCTCGCCGCGTTCAAGTCACGTTTGGCCGCGAGCCGCGCGACGTGGAAGGTGATCGCCAGCGACATGCCGATCGGCCTCGTCGTGCGGGATGCGGCGCTGTTCGAAGCGTTCGCGAACGGCGAGGACGGCGCACCACTGGGGCGCGAGCTCGAGGTCGCCGACCTGCTGCGATTCATCCGCGCGCAGAAAATCCGCAACGTCGTCTGGGTCACCGGCGACGTGCACTACTGCGCCGCGCACCACTATCACCCTTCGCGCGCGAAGTTCACCGATTTCGATCCGTTCTGGGAGTTCGTCGCCGGCCCCCTGCACGCCGGCACCTTCGGCCCGGGGACGCTCGACATGACATTCGGTCCGGAGGTGAAGTTCACGGGCATTCCGAAAGGCATGAAGCCGAACCGGCCGCCGAGCGAGGGTTTTCAGTTCTTCGGGACCATGCGGATCGGCGCGCGCACGCGGGCGATGACGGTGCAGCTGCACGATCTCGCTGGCAAGGTGCTCTACGAGGTGGTGCTGCCTGCGGCGTGAACTCTGTCAACTTCCAATCTCCAACTCCCAACTCCCAAGGAGAACCATTCGAATCACCGGAGTGAAAGTCGCGGCAACCGGGAGATTCCGCGCCTTTTCACCCCGTTGTCGCGAAGCCCGGCTCTTTGGGAGTTGGAAGTTGGGAGTTGGAAGTTGACAGGATCAAGCCAACTCAGGCGAAAGATAGACCCTGCTCCGCGATATACGCCCGGATAATCTCCTCGAACGATTCATCGCCGCGGAAGCCCATCGCCTGTGCCCGCTGCGCGTCGAACGCGCCGGGCCAGCCGTCGACCATCTTCGCGATGCGCTCGTCGCGTTCCCAGCGCACGCGGCTCGCGACCTCGGGACCGGCTACGCGCTCGAGCGCGGCCACCATTTCCCCCGCGGTGACCGAGATGCCCGGCAGGTTGAGCGTACGGGTCACGCCGAACTCTGCCGACGGCAGATCGTGCGCATGGATCAGGCTCTCGATCACGGCTGACGGCGACAGCAGCCACATCCGCGCGGCGGGGCCGACGGGACACACCGCTTCCTCACCATTCAGCGGTTCGCGAATCACGCCGCTCGCGAACGACGACGCCGCGGCGTTGGGCTTGCCCGGGCGGACGCTGATCGTCGGCAGCCGCAACGCACGGCCATCGATGAACCCGCGCCGCGAATAGTCGCTGACCAGCAGCTCGCCGATCGCTTTCTGGACCCCGTACGAGGTCTGCGGATTGACGGCCGTCGTGTCCAGCACCGTCTCCGGCAGTCCGCCGCCGAAGACCGCGACCGAGCTCGTGAAGACGAACCGCGGCCGCACACCGCTGTGGCGGCAGAGCTCGAGCAACAACCGCGTACCTTCGACGTTGATCCGCATGCCGAGGTCGAGGTCCGACTCGGCCCTGCCGCTGACGATCGCGGCCAGGTGGAAGACGGCCGTCGGCCCGGCATTCATCGCCCGCTCGAGCACCGATCGATTAGAGATATCGCCAACGACCCGGCGGATCCGTAGATCTGCCGCCGCCGGCGCGACCACGTCGAGGACCGTGATGCTCTCGATCGGCTCGGGGCCGTAGCCCGCGGTCAGCGACCCGCGTTGCAACAGCGCGGACGCGAGCCGCTGCCCCAGAAATCCCGCGCCGCCGGTAATGAGAACTTTCATCTATGCAAGATCTTCCGATTGTAGCCGCTGACAAACGCCGCTTTGGAGATTGGGAGTTGACTGAGCCCTCTTTAGAACGGGCGTCGCGAAGCGAAGCCCGTCCCAGCCCTTGATCCCCGATCACAGATCACCGATCCCGACAAGCGTCAGTACCGATAGTGTTCCGGCTTGAAAGGCCCTTCCGCCGGCACCCCGAGGTAGTCCGCCTGCTCCTTCGTCAGCTTGGTCAGCTTCACGCCAAGATGATCGAGGTGCAGCCGGGCGACCTCCTCGTCGAGGTGCTTCGGAAGGATGTAGACCTTCTTGTCGTACTTGTCATTGTGCTGATGCAGCTCGAGCTGCGCGATGACCTGGTTCGAGAACGACGCGGACATCACGAAGCTCGGATGACCGGTGGCGCAGCCGAGATTCATCAGGCGGCCTTCCGCCAGCACCATCACGCTGTGGCCGTCCGGGAAGCGGAACTCGTCGTACTGCGGCTTGATGTTGATCCGCTGGAGCCCCTTGACCTTCTTCAGGCCGGCCATGTCCACCTCGTTGTCGAAGTGGCCGATGTTGCCGACGATGGCCTTGTCCTTCATCCGCGACATGTGGTCGGCGGTGATGATGTTGAGGTTGCCGGTTGCCGTGATGAAGATGTCCGCGCGCTCGACCACGTCGTCGAGCGTCTTCACCTCGTAGCCTTCCATCGCCGCCTGCAGCGCGCAGATCGGATCGATTTCGGTGACGATGACGCGGCAGCCCTGGCCGCGGAGCGCCTGGGCGCAGCCCTTGCCGACTTCGCCGAAGCCGAACACGACCGCGACCTTGCCGCCGAGCATGACGTCGGTGGCGCGGTTGAGGCCGTCGATCACCGAGTGGCGGCAGCCGTAGATGTTGTCGAACTTGCTCTTGGTGACCGAATCGTTGACGTTGATCGCCGGGAACAGCAGCGTGCCCGCTTCCATCATCTGGTAGAGCCGGTGGACGCCCGTGGTCGTCTCTTCGCTCACGCCGCGCAGGTCCTTCGCGACCTTGGTCCAGCGGCTGGGATTCTGCTGCAGCTCCTGACGAAGCAGATCGAGGATGACGCCCCACTCTTCCGGCTCCGCGTCGGCATTGAACGCCGGCACCTTCCCGGCCTTCTCGAACTCGACGCCCTTGTGCACGAGCAGCGTCGCATCGCCGCCGTCGTCCACGATCTGGGTCGGGCCCGAGCCGTCCGGCCACATCAGCGCTTCGCTCGTGCACCACCAGTATTCCTCGAGCGTTTCGCCTTTCCACGCGAACACCGGAATGCCCTTCGGCTTCTCTGCCGTTCCACCCGTTTCCGGACGTCCGACGACGACGGCTGAGGCCGCGTGATCCTGCGTCGAGAAGATGTTGCAGGACACCCAGCGGACGTCGGCGCCGAGATCCGCGAGGGTCTCGATCAGGACGGCCGTCTGGATCGTCATGTGGAGGCTGCCCATGATCTTCGCGCCGGCCAGCGGGTTCTTGCCCTTGTATCGCGCACGGAGCGCCATCAAGCCGGGCATCTCCTGTTCAGCCAGCCGGATCTCCTTGCGGCCGAACTCCGCAAGGGACAGGTCCTTCACCTTGTAGGGCTCGCGGCCGGCCCTGGCGGCCGCCTCGAACGCGTGCATCTCTCGAACCGCAGTACTCATCGAACTACCCCTTTACTGAAGCGAAGCGCACTCCTGCACTCACTCTCTTGAACGTGTCATTCCCTGGTGCCGGCCGCGACGAACAGCGCCGGCCCCTTCGAGTCCGGATCGGCCGGCAGCGGCACGATCCGGGTGTTCTGAAACCCCGCGCCGGCCAGCAGCCGCCGCATGTGTTCGTTGGAAAACCCCAGCCACACGTGACCCATCTGACGCCGGTAGTCCTCGCGGTCGTGCGGCAGCATATCGGCAATCAGGATTCGGCCGCCCGGCTTGAGGACGCGCGCGACGTCGGTCAGCACGGCCGCAGGATCGGGCAGATGATGCAGCACGAGCATCAACGTCGCCGCATCCAGCGTCCCGTTGTCGATCGGCAGGGCTTCGAGCTCGCCGCGCCGGACCTCGACGTTCGGCCATTCGCGCAGGCGCCGCCGCGCGGCCTGGAGCATGTCGCCTGAGCGATCGACGGCGATCACCCGCGAAACGAAGGGCGCGATCGCCGAGGCGAGCTGGCCCGTGCCCGAGCCCAGATCGCCGACCGTCCAATCTTCGCTCAGAAGACCGGCCAGCGCGTACAGGTGGGACGCTTTGCCGAACAAATCGCTTCTCAGCTTGTCCCATCGGCCCGCCGCCGATTCGAAGAACTGCTGCGACGCTGTCCTGCCGGCGCGCGACGACGGTCTTGGCGCGGCGGGCGTCCTGGTCTGCCGCCGACGTTGCCGTCACCTGTTCGCGGAGCAGATGCCACAGCCGCCGCGGCGCCGGTTCCTGCGGATCGGCCAGGCCGTAATACCGGCTCGTGCCTTCGCGGCGCGACGTCACCCACTGACCGTCCGCGAGCACCTTCAAATGACGGCTGACCGTTGACTGCGGCAGCTGAAGTACCGCGCACAACTCCCCGACGGTCATCTCATGGCGTTCGAGCAGCACGAGAATGCGGCTGCGCGTCGCATCGCCCAGAACGGTCAGATCGTCGAAGATGGCGGCTTCCATCCGTATATCCGGATTAACTGTTACACAAAAACCCGCCCAAGGCAAGGCCCTGATTCCCGTCCGCGTCCTCTTTGTGAAAACCCCTGGCTTCGCGGCGGGTCTTCTCTATTCCGCTACTTCCGCAGCACCCTCCCCGGCAACGAGGCATTGAACTTCCCGTCCTCCATCACGACGACCCCGTTCACCATCACCAGAGACATGCCCTCGGCAAGCGGGTGCGGGTCGGTATAGGTCGCCTTGTCCTGCACGCGCGCCGGATCGAAGACGGCAATGTCGGCAAACGCGCCTTTGCGCAGGACACCCCGATCCTCGAGGCCGAAGACCGCGGCGGACAGGCTCGTCATCGATCGAATGGCGAACTCGAGATCGACGACCTTCCGCTCGCGCACGTACACCGCGAGCCGGCGCGCGAAGGCGCCGTTGTTCCGTGGATGCGGTTGGCCATCAGCCGGCAACGTCAGGCCGCCGTCGCTCGAGGCCATCGTGTACGGCCGCGTCATGATGCGCGCGATGTCCTCCTCGGACATGTTGAACGAGACGATCGAGGGATTGCCGCGGCTGATCAACTCCATCGCCGTTTCCTCCGGAGACGCCTTCTTCGCGGCGGCAATCTCGGCGAGGGTCTTACCCTCGAGCGACGGGTCCGGCCGGTACGACGCAATCTGAATCGACTGCGGTCCTCCCCGCCGCTTCAGGTTGCCCCGGACGATCGGTTCGGTCGGCTCGACGCCTCCCGGCAGGAGCGCCGCGCGCAGGTTCGTGGACGACGCCTCGTAGGGATACTGATCCGCGAAGACCTGAACGCCCCTGCGTCTGGCGTCCTCGATCCGCGCCGTCGCAGCGGCGGACAGTCCCCAGCTCTCGGGCCCGAGAGCTTTCATGTGCGTGACGATGCCGATCACGCCTGCCTCCTCGGCGATGCGGATGACCTCGTCCACCGACGCAATGAGCCCGGCGCCGTAGTTGCCTTCATCGCGCACGTGGCTCGTGTAGACACCACCGAATGCGGCGATCTCCCTGGCGAGGGCAATCACCTCCTCGGTCGTCGCGTAGCTTCCTGGCGTATAGAACAGACCGCTCGAGAGGCCGAACGCGCCTTCCGACATCCCCCGCCGCACCAGGGCACGCATGCGATCGAGCTCCTCTTCGGTCGGTGCGCGGTTGGCGCTGTTCATCACCGCGCGCCGCACCGAGCCATGGCCGATGAGCAGCGCGACGTTGACGCCCAGTCGATCGGCTTCGAACCGGCTGCGCTGCGCCGCGAGATCGACGGGGCCGCCGCCGTCGGGATTCACGACGACGGTGGTGACACCCTGCGCGAGAAGCGGCTGCGCCTGACGCAGCGGCTCGCGCGAGAGTCCTTCCGCCGCATGCGAGTGGACGTCGATGAAGCCCGGGGTGACCAGTCGATCCCCGGCGTCGACGACGCGGCGGGCGCGTGACTCAGCCAGCCGTCCGATCGCCGCAATCCTGTCTCCTCTGATGCCTATATCGGCACGCAGCCAGGGGTTCCCGGTGCCATCCATGACACGGCCGTTGCGTATCAACACATCGAAGTCCGGCTGAGCTTGCGCCGACGCCATCGCTGCGGCGATAAAAGCGCCGGAAATCACGGCCCAGATGTACCTCTGCATGGCCGCATTCTATCCGCGGCCCCGGGTACGGCTTGTGCACCGAGGACGCCGGTGACGACTGCCGCGGCTGGCTGGTCTTCGCCAGACCATCACGCCGCGTCGTAAAGGAGTGTCATGTCTGACGGATCCAAAAATCTCATGATGGCGCGAGCGGAACGGAGCGTCTGGGACAAGCCAGGACTCAGCGCGATGCTCGCGACCTACGATCAGGAACGATGGGTAACCTTGGCCTGGGGCTCGCTGCTGACGGTAGTCGGCGCGCGCCGCGGAGGGTTCATCGGCGGCCTCCTGGCGATGGCCGGGATGACCGTGACGGTCCGGGCCGCCATGGGGCGGCGCGATCTGGCGATGGCGCGCGACTGCGTCGATCGAACGCTGCACGCGCGTGGCTGGAGACGCAGCGACATGGTGAACGAGTCGTCTGATGAATCCTTCCCCGCCAGCGATTCGCCGTCCTGGACGCCGACCGCCGGCGCGCGGATGACGAAATAGGTTTCGACACGCACGAACGGAGTATCCCGATGGCGCACATGGAGCTGCAATTCCCGGCGGACGCACAGGAAGAAGCGGTTTACAGCGGCCGGAACCTCAGTGATACCGAGAAATGGCTGTCGATCGCGGCGGGCACCGGCCTCGCACTCTACGGCATCAGCCGGCGCAACAAGCAAGGCTGGCTGATGACGGCGATCGGGGGGATGCTCCTGCAGCGGGGGACGACCGGTCATTGCCACCTCTACGAAGCGTTGGGCCTGAACACCGCCGGCACCGGCGATGACACGCGCCGCGCCCTCGGCGGCTCCAACGGTGAGCTCGTCGACGAGTCGGTCACCATCAGCCGCCGGATCGAGGAGCTGTACCGCTTCTGGCGCAACCTCGAGAACCTGCCGCAGTTCATGAGCCACCTCGAATCGGTCGAGCGCATCACCGACACGTTGTCACGCTGGCGGGCCCGGGGGCTGGCCGGAGTTCCGGTCGAGTGGACGGCCGAGATCATCAACGAAGTGCCGAACAAGGTGATCGGATGGCGCTCGCTCGAAGGCTCCGACGTCGTCACGGCCGGCTCGGTCAACTTCGACGACGCGGGTCCGGGGCGGGGGACACGAGTGCGCGTGCGCCTTCAGTACAGCCCGCCCGGCGGCAAAATAGGGGCGGCCGTCGCCAAACTGTTCGGCCGCGATGCTGCCACTGAAATCCGCGAAGATCTCCGGCGGCTCAAACAGATCATCGAGTCGGGGGAAGCGCCCAGCCATCCCTAATCCCCAATCACTGATCCGGGATCCCAATTCCGATCCTCATCCCGATCCGGATCACGGATCGGGATGATGATTCCGATCGGGATCGGCCCAATGGCGTACTGACCTCTTGCATCTTCCTTGCACTGGCCGCTGCCAACACGATAGAACCTTGAGCCATGTTGAACTCTCTGAAACGTGCGCTCACCATGCTCGCCGTGCTGCTCGTCGCTGCGACCGCCGGCGCCCAACAATCCCAGGGCACTCCGGCGCGCCGTCCCGACGCGATTCCGTCCATCGCGGACCGGACGACCGGCATGAAGAAACTGGACGGCTTCTTTCCGCTCTACTGGGACGACGCCGGGGGACGGCTGTTCGTCGAGATTCCGAAGCTCGATACCGAGGTGCTGCATTCGACCGGATTCGCCACCGGGCTCGGATCGAATGACATCGGGATCGATCGCGGCGCGCTGACCGGCTCACGGATCGTGAAGTTCGAGCGGGTCGGACCGCGCGTGCTGATGGTGCAGCCCAATTATCAGTACCGCGGCACCAGCAAGAATCCGGCGGAAGTTCGCGACGTCACCGAAGCCTTCGCGCGGTCGGTGTTATGGGCGTTTCAGGTCGCGGCCGCCAGCGACGGCCGCGTCCTCGTCGACTTCACGGACTTCCTCGTGCGCGACGCCAATGACGTCGCCGGCCGGCTGCGGCCCGGCACCTACCGGTTCGAAGCAGGCCGCAGCATCGTGTATATGCCGACGACCGCGGCATTCCCGAAGAACAGCGAAATGGAAGCGGAACTGACGTTCGTGCGGCAGGCCGGCGGCGCCGGCGGCCCTGGTGGCGGCGGCGGTCGCGGTGGGGCGCGCGGGGGGCTTCGTCGAGGGGGTCGGCAGCGTCGCGGCGTCGGCGGAAGCCGCGAGCATCCGCGTGCATCACTCGATCGTCGAGCTGCCGGACTCCAGCTACGAGCCTCGCGCGCACGACCCGCGGGCCGGGTTTTTCGGCATCTCGTACGACGATTTCGCCGCGCCGATTACCGAGCCGCTCACCAAGCGGTTCATCGCACGCCACCGGCTCCAGAAGAAAGATCCGAAGGCCGCGGTCAGTGAGGCGGTCAAGCCGATCGTGTACTACGTCGACCCTGGCGCCCCCGAGCCGATTCGAACCGCGCTCGTCGAGGGCGCGCGCTGGTGGGATCAGGCATTCGAGGCAGCCGGATACCGGAATGCCTTCCAGGTGCAGATGCTGCCCGAGGGCGTCAGCCCGCTGGACATCCGCTACAACGTGATCAACTGGGTCCATCGCTCGACCCGCGGCTGGAGCACGGGCGGCAGCGTGACGGACCCGCGTACCGGCGAGATCATCAAGGGCGTCGTGACGCTCGGGTCGCTGCGCGATCGGCAGGACTACCTGATCGCGGAAGGACTGCTCGTCCCCTACAGGACCGGTGATGAGACGCCGCCGGAACTGCGCGAGTGGGCGATCGCGCGGATCCGCCAGCTCTCGGCGCACGAGGTCGGTCACACGCTCGGGCTCGGTCACAACTACTACGACAGCGACAAGGGACGCATCTCGGTGATGGACTACCCCCATCCCCTCGTCACGCTGAAGCCGGACGGCACGCTCGATTATTCGCAGGTCTATGCGAAGGGGATCGGGGAGTGGGACAAGGTGGCGATCGCGTTCGGCTACTCCGATTTTCCGGACGGAACCGACGAACGCAAGGCCACGCTCGACATCCTCGACGCCGCCTGGAAGGAAGACCTGCGCTACATGACCAATCAGGATACGAGCGCGAATCCGCGCGTCGATCAGTGGTCGAACGGCACCGACCCGGCCGCCGAGCTGACGCGGATGCTGGGCATCCGGCGCGCGTCGATGGATCGATTCGGCGAACAGGCCATCAAACGCGGGGAGCCGATGGCCCTGATCGAAGAGGTCCTGGTGCCGCTCTTCCTGCACCACCGCTATCAAATCGAAGCGGCGGCGTCGGCAGTCGGCGGCATTCACTACATCTACGCGATGCGGGGAGACGGCCGCGAGCCGGTCAGGCACGTCCCGGCGAAGGAGCAGCTCGCCGCGCTCGACGCGCTGATTGCGTCGTTGAGGCCGTCGGAGCTGGCGCTGCCCTCCGCCGTGCTGAAAGGGATTCCGCCGCGGCCATCGGGCTACGGCATGCACCGCGAGCTGTTTCCGCGCACGACCGGCTCGGCATTCGACGCGATCGCGCCGGCGGTCGTGGCTGCGGACCTGGTGATGGGACAGCTGCTGGAACCGGCGCGGGCGGCGCAGGCTGGTGACCCAGCGCGCGCTGGATCGACGCTGCCCGGGCTCGACACGGTGATCGACCGTCTTCGCGACGCGGCCGCGAGCCAAACACGCGCGGAGCGCGTACGAGGCGGAAATCATCCGCGCGATGCGGCATGTGCTCGTCGACAACCTCATGAGCGCTGGCGGCCGGCGCCTTGATGCCGCAGGCCGGGCGATGGCGACCCTGAAGCTCCGGGGGATGATGCGGGAACTCGGGCAGACCGACAGCCGCGGCGGCGAAGCCGGCAACATCGCGCAGTCGCGGCAACCGGCTATCTGGCGGACGAAATCAAGAGGTTCCTCGACCGTCCTTCACAGCCAGCACAGCGCATCGCCGTGCCCGAGGCGCCCCCCGGGGCACCGATCGGTCAGCCAGCGATGGACTGGCTGCGAAGAGTTGACGGGGAATGCTACGGAGGGAATCCGATAGCCGAGGCGGACGGCAGCGTGGCGTCCGCGGTTACGCCACGCTGCGCTTCGCCTTTTCCTTGCTGGCCGAGTCTTCGGCAATGCCGAGGCGATTGTCGACCGAGACGGCGCCAAGCGCACGGGCCAGAATGTCGGCGCGACGGCGATCGAGCGCCGAGCGGACCACTCCGGACAGCATGACGTGGCCGTCTTCCACTTCAACGGTCACATAAGTCCGGCGACGGCCTGACCCGGTCCAGAACACCGGATCTTCCTCGATTCGGTCCGTAATGAGCTGCTGAAGATCCTCGTCTTCGAGCGGCTCGGGTCTGTTTCGTGCGGTCACACGCGGGCGCATGAGCCTCCTCCTTGCGATAACGCAGATGCCTGGAATACTTGTCAGGCGGATTGGTTGTTTACCCGATTAGATGCTCACCCGCAAGAAAAGCCCCCACGCCGCGGCTGAGCTAGGCTGGAAATTACCCAATAATATACAACAGACGAGGAGCGATCGTCTCACTGTGTCCAAAACACAGGGCAATTTGTGCACACTACCTCAACGGCGCCTTCGACGTCCAGCCCGTTTTCCGCTGTCACATCGATATTTTCGGCAGTCAAGCCGATCGCCGCGTGGTCTGAATCATTTTTCGCTGCAAGAAGTATGCAGAACTGGGAAACGGTTCAATAGTTCAAAGGTTCAGAGGTCCTGAACTATTGAACTATTTCAAAGCTGCCTCGAGCCTTAAAACGACATCTCGAGGCAGCGCGGTCGGTTCGAGCCCCCCCGGCGTGTGCCTGACGCAGACCGACGTCATCGTCCCGGTGCCGACGATCATGGTTCCCCGCACGATCGTGTGCTCATAGTGCAGCGCACGTGTGCGGACCTCGGCCAGCCGGACGACCACCTCGAACTCCTCTTCGAAGCGCAGGGGGCTGCGGAAATTGAAGGCTGCCGAGACACGGGGCCAGCCGATGTCGCTGCCGGGCACGACAACCGACAGGCCGGCGGCGCGCCAGAGCGCGTGCTCGGCTTCCTCCATATAGCGGAACATCCACGAGAAATGGACGATGCCGGCGAGGTCCGTCTCGCCGAACTGCACGCGGCGGGGATAGCGGAAGTCAGGCACGGTGGCGAAGCTCGAATGGATGTCGGCCGCGACAGGAGGTCATGGCTGGCGGCAACGCGGGTCAGGGCCTCCTGCCATCCGGAAGGATCAGCTCGTTCGCCTTCTGTGGAACGGTTTCGGCGGGCATGCCCGCTTTCCATGACAGGATCGCGTCCTTGCCTGGCTCGTAGAGCGACTCCATCGGAGCCCAGACCTTGTCGACCCGGTCGGTGAACAGATCGCCGATCAGCAGGTCCGTGACGGTATTGCGCAGGTCAGGATAGCTGCGGACGAATCTGCCGAAGCTGAAGCCGTTGTAGTACTCGCAGACCAGCCGCCGCATCCGATCGACGCCTTCGTTGAAGCCGTCCCCCCAGTACCCGAGCTGCGCCGCGCTCGTGTTTCCCCGCTGCAGCCCTTCGACGATGGCGTCGGCCGCGAGCTCGCCCGATTTCAGCGCGAGGAGCACGCCCGACGAATACAGCGGATCGAGAAACCCGAAGGCATCACCGATCAGCACCCACCCGTCTCCCGCCACTTTCGTCGACCGGTAGGAGTAGTCCCTCGTCACGAAATAGCCGGTGGCGCGCCTGGCGCCCGACAGACGCTGTTCGACGGCGACCGAGCGCTGCACTTCCTCGTGGTAGGTCTTCTCGTGATTCTCGCGATTCTTGAACAGGTAATCGAACGGCGCCACGACGCCCACGCTCACGACGTTGCCGTGCAGCGGGATGTACCAGAACCAGCCCTTCCGATCGGGGGTCTGCAGGACCATGGTGGCCCCTTCGTCGCGGCCCGTGTCGCGGTAGGCCCCTTCCCAGTAGGTCCAGATGGCGCCCTTGTTCAACACCGGATCCCACACCCGCAGCTTGAAACGATTCTGAAGCAGCGCCGCCTGACCGCTGGCATCGACGACGACCTTGGCGCGGACGTCGCGCCGCGTCCCGTCGGCATCCTTGATGCGAACGCCCGTTGCGCGATCGCCCTCGAACAACACGTCGACGACGTGGACGCCTTCGTGGGCGTTGACGCCATGCTCGCGCGCGTTGTCGAGCAGCATCTTGTCGAATTCGCTGCGTACGACCTGCCAGGTCTGCGAGCACTCGTGCGGCTTGTTGTCCCAGAAATAGAACGGCGCCGAGAGCTTCCCGCTCGCGTTCACGAACTGCACACTGTACTTCTTGACGAAGTGGCTGCGCTGCATCTTCTCGAGCATGCCGATGCGCTTGAGCACCCAGTAGGTCTCGGGGATCAGCGATTCGCCGATGTGGAAGCGGGGAAAGCGCTCGCGCTCGAAGAGCCCGACGGAGAAACCGCGGTCCGCGATCAGGGTCGAGACGGTGGAGCCCGCGGGGCCGCCGCCGATGACTACTACGTCGTATTCAGAAGCAATCGATGTCATGCCAGTCGTTCGTCCCGTCGATGATGATGCTGATGATGATCAGGACTGACGCGTCCTGGAACGTGAACAATCCGATGAGATTGGCGGTCCCGGCATTACGTGTAGCGGATCCCGGCGTGCTGCGGCAGGAAGAACCGGTGCAGCAGTGAGTCGACGCGAAGCAGGCCGTCACGCGTGAGCGCAATCCGATCGCCCGACAGCTCGCTCAGGAAGCCGCCGGATCGCAGCGACTCCAGCGGACCGTGAAACCGGTCGAGCGGGTCGGCGCCGTACTTGTCGATGAAATAGGTCGGCCGCAGCGCGCCGCGCTTCAACTGCAGGATGAACTCGCGAATCAGCCGCTCCTCGGCGGACGGCCGGTAGGCGCGGCCGAGCGGCAGGCGTCCTTCTTCAATTGACGCGGCGTACTTCTCCCACGTGTCCATGTTCTGCAGGTGCACGCCGTTGACATGGCCGAACGACGCGACCCCGAGGCCGACGAGATCGGCGCCTTCCCACAGCCGATCGCGATAGACGAACGTCGTCTTCGCCGGATCCTTGACGGCCGTGTAGGCGCTGCCGATGTGATAGCCGGCACGTTCCAGCGCCTCGAACGCCTCGGCCACCCAGCGCCGCTTCTGCGCCCAGTCGGCAATCGGTCCGCCCAGCTCCCCCGCTCCCTTCAGGAGGTTGGCGCTGATCGTGGTGTTGTAGGGCAGCTCCATCTGGTAGATGGTGACGCTGTCGGGGGACAGCGCGAGCGTCTTGTCGATGCAGGCGCGCCAGTTCTCGTTGCTCTCGCCGATCATGCCGGCGATCAGATCGATGTTGATCTGCGGGAACCCGAGCGCCCGTGACTGCTCGAAGACGCGATGGATCTCCGGCGAGCGGTGCGCGCGGCCGTTCAGCTCGAGAATCCGATCGTCGAAGTTCTCGACGCCGAGGCTGAGACGAGTGACGCCGAGATCGCGGATGACCCCGAGCTTGGGTTCGGTGAGCGTGCCGGGCTCGCATTCGAACGTGACCTCGGCGGAGCGGCTCCAGTCGGACCTGGACGTCAGCCGCGAAACGAGTCCCTGCAGCTGCGACGTCGACAGGAACGACGGGGTGCCGCCGCCAAAGTAGACGAAGTCCACGGCACGGCCGGCGACCGCCGGGGTGTCGAGGTACATGTCCCACTCATTGGCGAGCAGGCTCAGATAGTCCTCGACCTGGCGGGCGTTCTTGTCCGTGTAGACGCGGAAGTAGCAGAAGTGACACCGCTTGCGGCAGAACGGAATGTGCAGATAGAGCCCGAGCGGCACCGCCGCCGGCGGCGAATTCAGCGCAACGCGGGCATCGTCCAGAGCCGAGGGCGACCAGACGGAAAACGGGGGGTAATTCGCAACAAAGTAGCTCCCGACCGCCGTTTTGTCGCGATCCGGGACATCGGTCAGTTCGGGCATCTGCCGAGAATACGACAGCCGGGGCGCTACCGTTTGCCGCAGGGCTCAGCCTTTCGGCCCAGACTCGTGCCTGCCCTGAGCTTTGTCGAAGGGCCTGCCCTGAGCTTTGTCGAAGGGCCTGCCCTGAGCTTGTCGAAGGGCCTGCCCTGAGCCTGTCGAAGGGTCGAAGGGGCCCCTGGGGACCTATCTGGGGCAGGCCTCCGTTTCGGCCAGCATCCTGCCCGTCACCGAATTGAGTCCCATCCCGCGGCCGTAGGTGCCGTCTCGAACGGAGCGGATGAAGCTGCTCGTTTCATCGAGCGGCATCGTCGCGACGTTCTCACAGAAGAGGCTCCATCGTCCTTCCCGGCCGAGATACTGCTCGACGTTCGAGAGATAGAACGCGCCGACGATCGTCTGCTTGTCCGCGAGGTAGCGGCCGATCCCGCGCAGCGCCTTCGATCCGGCGAAGTCGCCGACCACCGGCACGATCAGGTTCCTCGTGTGCAGCCCCCTCAGGAACAAGAAGGATTCAGAGGTCGCGAGAAAGCTCCGGCTCAGGCCGGCGGCATCCGTCGACGTCATCAGGTCGGCATAGGTCGGATGATTGCTGGTGCCGCCGAAGTTCGCCGTGTATTGAATCTGGGGCCCGTTCGAATAGAAGGTCTGAAAGATCCACTCGATTCCCTGCAGGTCCTCGTCGGGCAGCTGGAAGCCGCGGACCTCGGTCAACTGCTTGCGGATCGCGGCGAGGTTCTGCGCGAAGAGCTCGTTGTCCGGCTGGGTCGCGAGGAATGCGTTGAAGATCTCGCCAGCGCTGGCGCCCGGCGCGACGCCGTCGGGCCGTTTCCGCGAGAACAAACGCGAGACGAACTCGACGCGATCGGCCGACAGCTCGAAGAGCGCCTTGTACATCAGGTGCAGCCGGGCATTCCCGCGCCGGATGTCGACGATGAACGCGATTGAGGGGCGCAGCGCGGCGATGTAGGTGTAGTTCTGTTCGGGCCCGACACCGAGATAGGCGCTCCCCGGCCTGACCGCGCGCAGCAGCTCGGGGATGACGTGCTGCATCGCCCGCTCGTTCGAGAGCAGATTCTCCGATCGAAACGACCCGCCCGGCTCGGACAGCGAGGTGGTCAGGCTCCAGAACTGCTCGTTGGTGAGGCTCTCGGGGACAATACTGCGCGCTGGAGGGGACAGCCGGGCCGCCGCAAGTACGAGCAGAGGCGCTATCAGCAGGTAGCTGCGGGTCTTCATGAACGAGACCTCGGTCGGGGATGGTATCACGTGCTTCGTGCCACGTCCTACGTGCTCACGTGCTTTTCGTGCTGCGTGCTCACGTGCTGCGTGCTTGTCTCGTGCTACGTGCTCACGTGCTGCGCTACCTCAGTTTTCTGATCCGCTCGATCAAGGCGGAGTCGTTCGGGAACAGACCCGCCGCCGGGAGGCGGGGCAAGAGGTCGGCCCAGATTGGTTCCTTGGCAAAGACCTGTTTGAAAATCGGGGCGGCTTCGGCTTCCCGGCCGATCGAGGCGAGCGTGACGGCGTGCCAGAACGGCAGCTCGAGGATTTCCGGCGCCAGGACTGATGCGGCTTTGTACTCCTCGAGCGCGGCCTCCACCTTCTTCTCAGTCATCAACTCGTCGCCGCGATTGGCGTGACCATAGGCGCGCTGCAGGCGCACGAGGCGACGGAGCTCGACGAGCGGCTCGGCGTGGTCGTCGACCCGCACGTCGAAGATCCGGTCGGCGCCCGCCCACGGGCGGTTGCTGCCCTTGGCCTTGACCACGAGGAGCGCGGCGGACTGCCGGCCGCGAATATCGCCGCCGGCCGCCTGCGCCGCGTCCAGCGCGGCGAGTAATCGTTCCGCGAGGTCGCCGCGCGTCGACTCGTAGGCCGCCGCCATGGCGGGCCAGACCTTGTCGTTCGCCATCAGATTCGCCTGCACCGAGAACTCGCGGCCGATGTGCTGGCCGGCCGCGGCGATCGCGGACTTTCCGGTGAACGCCGCCACACGACCTCTGGCGTCGATCATCGCGACCTGCCGCCCGTCGCGCTGTGCGTCCGCCTTGACGAGCCGGTCGAGCGCCGTCGTCGCCGCCACGCCGCGCCGCATCAGCGCCAGGCCTCGCGGGCCGTAGCCAGGATCCACGAACGACTGCGTCGCGACCGCGCCAACACCCGCTTCCGCCCACGCCACAACCGTCCCGACGGAGAACCAATGAGACTGGACGGCCACGCCCATGTCTCCCGTCGCGGGATCGCGCGCGACGATGGAATAGGTGTGGACCAGGGGGCTGGACGGACGCACCGGCTCGCTCAGCGGAAGGATGAGAAGGAACAGGAGGATCGGCATGCGGGATTCTCGCACGTAGCACGTAGCACGAAATCACGTAGCAGGTAGGACGTGGCACGCAGCACGTGAGCACGTGAGCACGCGAGCACGTAGGACGTAGGACGTAGGAGACGTCGCAGGCTATTCGGCTCCTCGTGGCAGCCGAATAGCGAATATGGCGCCGTGGCCGAGTCCTTCGCTGGCGGCTCGGATGTTGCCGCCGTGGGCTCTGACGAGCTCGTGGACGAGCCACAGGCCGAGGCCGAGGCCACCGTGGCGGCGGGTGGACGAGCTGTCGGCCTGGCGGAAGCGCTCGAAGACGTGCGGCAGGAATTCCGGCGCAATGCCGGCGCCGGTGTCGGCGACCTCGATCTCGCACCACGTGTCGACGATGCGGACGCGGACGTCGATGCGGCCCGTCCGATCGGTGAACTTCATCGCGTTCGAGAGCAGATTGCTGAGGATCTGCTGCAGGCGATTCGGATCGGCTCGCACACGGTAATCGCCCGGGGGCGCGGTCACGTGGACCGTCAGTCCGCGGTCGGTGGCGGCGGGCCGGATGCCCTCGACCGCGGCCGCGGCGGCCTCGGCGGCATCGATGATCTGGAGCGAGAGCGGCAGGCCGCCGGTCGCGACGCGCGCGACGTCGAGCAGGCCGTCGACGAGATCGGCCTGCAGCCGCGCGTTGCGTTGAATGATCTCCAATCCGCGCGCCAGCGGCGGCGCGCTGCGGTTGGCCGGCGGCGGCGTCAGCAGCACCTGCGCCCAGCCCATGATGGCGTTGAGCGGCGTGCGCAGCTCGTGCGACAGGAGCGCCAGGAACTCATCCTTCGCATGATTCGCGATCCGCGCCTCCTCGTAGAGGCGCGCGTTGTCGATCGCCGTCGCCGCGCGCCGGGCCACGAGCTCGACGAACCGCAGATCGGTTTCGTCATAGCTCCGATCCGAGCTCGAGCTCACCAGCGTCAGTACGCCCAGCGTGCGCCCGCGCGCCGTCAGCGGCGCGAGGATCGCCGAGCGCATCCGGAGGAAGCGCAGCCGCTGAAGGTGCTCGGCATCGCGGGCCGCCGCGACGATCTGCTCTTCGGAGATCTCCGGGAAGAGCTCCGCTTTGCCCGTGCGCAGGACGCGGGCGACGTCCGTCGTGTTGTCGAACGTCGACCCGTAGCGTTCGTACATCTCCTCGGCCAGCGACAACTTCGCCGGATCCGGATGGGCGACCGCGACGCGCGACAAGATGCCATCCCGCTCGACGTGGATGACGCACCAGTCGCCAAGCCAGGGCACGGAGAGCTCCGACAGCCGGCGGAACGATTCCTCGTAGTCGAGGGTGCTGAACAGACTGGACGCTTCGGCCAGAAACGCCATGCGCCGGCTGTGACGCTCCGCCTCGGCGCGGAGCTGTTCCTGCCGCTGCCGCGCCTCCGCATTGCCGAGCGCCGCGCCGCCGAGGTGCCCCAGCGCCACCGCGACCTGCCGTTCCGCGCTGGTCGTCATGTGCGGTGCCCGGAAGTAGACGCCAATCGCCCCTCGACACACTCCGCCGATCGACAGCGGCACCGAGATCAGCGATCGGATGCGTTCTTCGCGATACGCCGCGGCACGTTGGGCGAACATCTCCGCGTCCAGCGTGTCCGCGACGAGCGGCTCGGTGAACGTCAACTCGGTTCCGGGCAGGCGCTGGACGAACGCGTCGCCGAGCCCGCGGCTCGTCTCGGCCTCCCACGTCGAGCTGGCGGTGTCGAAAATCCAGATGGCGTACGCGTCGGCCGGCAGCACCCGGGCGGCCAGATCGCAGAGCGCCGACCGGACGCCCTCGGGGGTGGCCGCGCGCAACAGCGGATCTGCGCCATCGGTGAGCGCCACCAGACGCTCGTGCAGGTCCCGGTGCTCGGCGAGCGCCGCGGCCATCAGCTCTTCCATTGCGCGGCGCTCGGTGACATCCAGGATCAAGCCGAGAACCCGCTCCACCTCGCCCTGGTCGTCGCGCACGACGGATGCGCGGCTGAGGACCCATATGACCGATCCGTCGCGGCGGACCAGGCGGAACTCCTGCGACACGGCATCGCTCGTCCGCACGGCCTCGACCCAGTCGCGCGCCGTCATGACGACGTCGTCGGGATGAATCGCGGAGACCCACGCGTCGATCGAGGGCCGCAGGTCTCCCGGCTCGACGCCGAGCATGCGGTACATCTCGTTCGACCACTGCAGCTCGCCGCGTTTGGGAAACCATTCCCAGGTGCCGACCCCGGCCGCTTCGTAGGTCAGCCGCAGCCGGTCGCTCATCGCTTCGAGCTGTTCGACCGTGGCGCGCTGATCCTCGACGTCGGTGGCCGTCCCCACCCACTCGACGAGCACGCCATACTCGTCGCGTACCGGAACCGAGCGAATCAGGTGCCGCCGGTACACGCCATCGAACCGGCGGATTGCGAGCTCGATCTCGAACGGCTGCTCGCGCGGAACGTTGATCTGGATCTCGCGCAGACACCGATCGCGATCGCTTTCGCGGATCGCTTCCAGCCATCCCAGCTCGAAATACTGATCGCGTGATTGCCCCGTGTAGCGTTCCCAGGCGGCATTCGGCCCGGTCGGACGGAGATGCGGATCCATCGCCCAGACGAGGAGCCCGCCATCCGTGGAGAGCGCCTCGTACCTGCGCGCCTCCCGGATCAGCCGGTCAGCGCCTAAGGCTTTAGGGACGTTGGTATCCACTCGTACTTTGAAGTCGCAGGGCGAGGACAGGATATCGCACGCACGCCATCCCCTATCCCCAATCCCAGATCCGGAATCCTCATCCCGATCGGGATCCGGATCCGGATCGGGGATCCGGATGAGGATTCCGGATCAAGGACTGGGGATAGGGATGGCCGTCAGCGAGTGCCCAACACAGTTGTCCCAGGCTGGGTCACATTCCCACAATAATGTCGGATTCGCCGATCTCGCGGGATTGGCGACATCAGCGCCAAACTCGCAAAAACAGGCCTGAAATCAGCTCGAATTGGATCCGGCGCGGCGGCCGCGGCGACCCGGGCCCGCATCTTGCTCTTGGGAATGGCAATCCCGACTGCGGTATACGCGGCGGGAGTCGTTTCATCCGGCAGACATGAAAGGTAGGCCGCCCCGTGGACTTACAAGCCCTTGTCGATCGCGTTCGTGGCGAGTTCAACGAAATGCCAGGATTGCGACTGACTCGAGACCAGGCCGCACGGTTGTGGAATATGGACGCCGCGGCGTGCGAAGAAGTCCTCAATCGACTGGTCGCCGCCTCATTTCTGCGCTGGTCGTCGGGCGCGGTCGTTCGGAAGGGCTAGCTCTCCTTCGGGCGTCCGACATAATTGTTGCCATCATCACGGGACCAAACACGCTCGTCGGTTCAAGGGTTCAAGGGTTCAAAGGTTCAGGGGTTCAAATTGCTCGAAGGTTCAAGTGTTCATGGCGCTCACAGGGTTCAGTATCCTCTTCCTCCTGAACCGCAACCCGACTGTCGAGCGCCTGAACGCTTGAGCCTTCGAGCTCTTGAACCCCTGAACCTTTGAACCCGAACCCCTGAACCCTTGAACCCCTGAACCCTTGAACCGACCGTTATCGCAATAAGTCAAACATCCTTGAAAATTTGATCACGAACGATCGATCCGTCCGCTCCGGCCGCTCGAACAGGTCGTTGAGCCCCCGCGTGTCGGTGTAGACGACGAAGAGGCCGGTGTTGGCGGCTTGCAGCCAGCCGAAGCGCAGGTTCACCGACCAGAGGTCGGCGCGATCGTTGTACTGCACCAGGCCCTGCAAAAACGTCCGGGTATTGAACGAATAGGACAAACGCGTCCGCAGCAGATTCGTCGTGAAGTCGCCCCACGGCAGATCGACGTCGTTGCGCTGATAGGCGACCTCCGCCGTCAGGGTTTCCCCGGAGCGCAGCCGCAGCGTCGGGGTCAACTGGACGCGGTCGCCGCCGAAGAAGCCGCCGATCCGCGTTTCGACGTGCAGGCTGACCGGCGCTCCCTGGTTGGTCATGAACACCAGCTGCGCTTCCGCCTCCGGGTACGAGCCTGGCGGCACGAACACTCCCGGATAGATCTCGAACGGCCGCCGCAGACCTTCCTCCGTGATGTTGACGCCGGAGTGAAACTCGTAGCTGTTCTTGAACTGCCAGTGGTTGTCGATGTGCCACTGCATGCTCTCGAGCAGATCGTCGTCGAGGCCATAGAACGCCCGGTACGACGTGTGCGGTCGGAGCTCCTGAAGATTGAGGAAATCGTTCGGCCGCCAGCGCGTCATCAGGCGTGCGTCCGGCTTCCGGTATCCTCGGCGCGTCAGGAAGCCGACTTCCGGATTGAACCGCGTGCCCACCTCCTGATAGCCGAATTCGAGATCGAAGCGCGGCACGTTCGTGCGTGATCGGATGTTGTACGCGTGGTCGTCGTCTTCGATACCGGGCGTCTCGGTTCTCGCGACGAAGCTCGAGAGCACGGTGTGCTGCCGGATCCCCACCTTCCCGTCGAGCGCGTAGGTCCGGCTGTAGTCGCGGTCCTCGGCGAATCGGCCGACGCCGATACGGTTGGTAAAGAGTCCGCCGACAGACGATCGGTTCGGCAGATCGCGGCTGATTCGGACGACGGAGAAATTACTGCCCGTCAGGCGATCGTGCTCGGCGTCGACCGGGACGTTCAACAGCTCGATGTCGTCGGTCTGCATGTTCAGCAGGCCGATGTTGAACTTGCCGGCCTTGCCCGACATGCGCCCGCCGCCGTTGATCGGGATGGCCTCGCCCGACGGACCGATCCCGATCCGACGACTGAAGAACAACTCGACCTCGCCGGGATTGCCGACCGTGAAGAAGCCGGCGTTCTCCAGGAAGAACGGGCGCTTCTCCGGGAAGAACAGATCGAAGCGATCGAGGTTGACCTGCTGATCGTCGATCTCGACCTGCGCGAAATCGGTGTTGATGGTGCCGTCGAGCGCGAGGCTCGGCGTCAGGCTGTACTTGACGTCCACTCCGGCATCGCCGTCGAACTCGGAATCGGCGGGACGGAAGCCTGATTGCAGCACGTTGCCCAGGCCATACGGCGTGACCTTGAGGTTCCGGATGGCTGGCGTCTGCACCCCGGTGAGCGCGCCGGCGAGCGACAACCGGTACAGGTTGTATTGCCGCGGAATCGGCGCCCAGTACGCGCGCTCGTTCCGGCGCCGGATGTTGCGCTGGAAGTTGACGCCCCACGTCTGGGTATCGCTCGACGGAAAGCGCAAGGTGCGGAACGGGATGGCGAACTCGGCGGTCCAGCCAATCTCGGTGATGCGGGACCGCACGTCCCATGCGCCGTCCCAGTTCAGATTGAAGCCGCTGCCGGCTCCGGTCTGCTGCCGCTGTCCGCCGCCGAGGCCGCCGCCGCCCTGCCCCTCGTTGGTCACCTGGCCGTCGTACTCGATGCCCGCCGGGTTGGTGCCGAACACGAAGCCGCTCAGCCGGTCGCGATAGGTATCGAAGACGATCTGAAAGCTGTCGGTGTTGTCGAGCGGGGAGTCGCGCCGTGCATCCGAGACGATGATCCCGTCGGGCGCTTTGTCGTAGCAGATCACGCCGACATACAGCGCGTCGGCCGTGAACACGATGCGGACTTCGGTCTTCTCAGAGGAGGGCTGCCCCTCGTCGGGCTGTTCCTGCCAGAAGGCCGACACCGGCGCCGCCTGCTGCCACGCCGGATCGCCGAGGATCTCGCCATCGAGGACCGGGGCCTGCTGCACGCGCACGGCAATGACCGTCGGCGCCGCGCCCGGGCGCGCTTCAGGATCCTGCCGGACGTCCTGCGCGTTCGCGAGCGCCGCGCACAACACCACGCACAGCGCTATGCGGCGACTTCGATGGTCGGTTCAAACAGTTCAAGGGTTCAGAGGTTCAGAGGTTCGGGTTCAAGGGTTCAGTTGTTCGGGGGTTCGGGTTCAACGGTTCTGAGAGTCCAAGTCAAGGTTCAAGGTTGGTCCAAGTGTCGAGCGCCTGAACGCTTGAACCTCTTGAACGTTTGAACCCGAACCCGTGAACCGCTGAACTCTTGAACCTTTGAACTGTCCTCCCGTGCGCCTAGAGCCGGCCCCGGCCTCGTCCGCCACGGCCCCTCGGCTGTTCCGTCGCGAGCGCGTCCGCGGAACGCTTGCCCGCCCAGGCGATCCCGCGCAGGAGCATCGCCTGGATCTGCGGATTCTGGAAGTTCGCGTAGTTGTGCCCCTGCATCCACACGAACGCGCGGAACGGCTGGCTGCCGGGACCGGGCACCAGGTTCTTCTCATACGTCCAGAGCTGCGGCACGACCTCGCCGTGATGTCCCTTCGCGCTCGGCGTCGCCGCCATCGTCGCGGTCGCGAGCACGTGGATCTCCGGCGCCTTGGCCCACGTCATGTTGAAGAAGGCTTCGTCCTTGATCGTGAAGTCGGCTACGCCCTGCATGATCGGATGCGCTTTGTCGACGACCGTATACGGCACGTCGGCCTCGAGCGTGTAATTGACCTCGCCGTGCTTCTTGGCGCCGCCGACGACCGACGCGAAGTGTTCCGGATCGGGCCCGCACAGCGCATCGTGGAAGCTGACGACGCCGCCGCCTCGACGCAAGTAGTTGTCGAGCGTCGCCCGATCCTCCGTGCTCAGGTATCCGGCGTCCCCCTTGTAGATCACCATCACGTCGACGTTCTCGAGCTCGCGCGCCGATGGAAAATGCAGCGCGCCATCGACGACGGCGCCGCGGTTCGTCAGCAGCTTGCTCCAGTCGGCGAGGAACTGCGGGTAATCGTGCTGCCCTTCCGCATGCGTCTTCAGACCCGCGTGAATGAAGACGCGAAGCGGCGGTCCCTGTGCCTGCTGCGTCGCGGGTGCCGCCGGCTGCGGCGGCTGCGGGGCAGGCTGCTGTGCGAGCACAGCGGTGACCGACAGACCGGCGGCCGCCAGCAGCGAAAGACGAACCTTCATAAGACCTCCAAAGTTGCAACCGCATTCTACGGGAAATGGCGCCTTGTGTGAGCCGCTCGCCAATCTCGTGGCGGCCGGATGCGCGCTCCTACGCGGACAGGTTGAGCATCCGGGAGATCGCCGGCCACCGGGCGCTCGCGCGGAGCTGCCGGGCGATCACAAAGCGCAGGTAGTACATCGTCGAGTTATCGCGCAGGGCGATCGCTTTCTCCGCGTAGTCGGCCGCCTGATCGATGTCGCCGCACAGCAGGTAGTAGACCGCTCTCGCACGCACATCACCGGCACGCTCGCTGGAGCCTAGCGAGTCGAACAGCGCGCGCGATTCGGCCTCCTCGCCGCTCGTCCTGAGCAGCGCGGCAAGCGTGGCCACCGCGTCCGGATACCACGGACCGGACGCGTACGCCTGCCGTGCCGCCGCGACCGCCTCGGCGAGCTGACCCCAGTCGGCATGGAAGTGCGCGATCGACACGCGGGCGACAACCAGGTTCTCGTCGAGCTCGAGCACCTTCAGTGCCTGCTCGTAGGCCTCCCGATCCCTGCCCACGGCCTGCAGGTAGGCGTGCAGGTTCATCCGCGGCCACACCTCCAGCGGGTCCTCCTCGATCGCGCGCTCGGCCATCTCGATGGCCGCTTGATAATTGCCTTTGAAGAATTGCAGCCCCCCGTACATGGGCCGGATGATCGCAAAAGCAGCCTGTCGCGCCATCGGGAACTCGAAGTGACGCTCGGCGGCCGCCCAATCCAGGTCGTAGAGTCCCGCCAGGAATCCAAGCAGCGCGTGCGCCTCCGGAATCGACGGGTCGGTTTGCAGGGCACGCTGCACCGCCGCGCGCGCGGCAGGGACCGCCTCGCGTGTCGGGCAGCCGCCGAAGATCGTGAGACCGAGCCAATAGAACCCGATCCCGACCTGGGCGAGGCCGAATGCCGGATCGAGCTCGACGGCGGATTCATAACAGCGGCGCGCCAGCTCCATCGACTCCGGCGTCACCTTCGCCAGGTGGTGCCTGCCCTTCAGGTACATTTCGTAGGCCGGCAGCTTCGGCTGATACCGTTGCGGCAGCGCCTCGCTCGACAGCGTCACCCGCAGCGCCTGGGTAATCGCCGAGGCGATCTCGTCCTGGAGTGCGAAGATGTCGCTCTGTTCCCGGTCGTAGCGCTCGCTCCAGACCTGCGCGCCGTCGGTCGCCGCAATCAATTGCGCCGTTACGCGCACCCGTCCGCCAGCTCGGCGGACGCTGCCTTCGAGCACGTGATTCACGCTGAGCGCATGGGCGATCCGGCGCACGTCTTCGTCCTTGCCGCGGAAGGCGAACGCGGATGTCCGGGCGATGACCTTCAGGCCAGGCACCTGTGCGAGCAGGTTGATGATCTCCTCGGCGAGCCCATCGCTGAAGTATTCCTGGTCCTTGTCAGCGCTCAGGTTGGCAAAGGGAAGCACGGCAATCGATGGCAACACGGGCGGCGTGCTGCGCTGTGCGGCAGGCGCGGGCACGATGTCGGCCTCTGCGCGTGCCTGCCCCTCCTGCCTGTCCCCGCCAATCTCGAGTCCCGCCTGGCGCAGACCCTGGATGAGGTGCTCGACAATACCCGGCTCGAACCACTTCCCGAGCTCGGTGCGCGCGATCGCGCCGTAATCGGGCCTGCGAGAGAGGAGATCGCGGACGGCGGCGGCTGCCGCGTCATGGTGGCCGAGCATCCCGTGCGTCGCGCTCAACGCGACGTCGACGAGCGAGACGCCCGGCAGGTTCATCTTCACGGCGAAGGCGAGCGCGGCCTGGTAATCGGTCCGGCGGTAGGCGTCCAGAAATGAGGCGTACCAGTACCAACCGGGATGGCGCGGGTTGAGACTCGTCGCCCGCGTGAGGAGGGCGAGCCCTCTCTCCCAGTCACCGGAATACGCGTAGACCTGCCCGACGTACGCGGCCGTGCTCGCATCCAGTGCATTCAGCGTCACCGCCCGGTCGCCGGCCGTCCTGCACGCCTGGAACTCCTTGCGCAGGAAGAGCGCCCACGCGAGCGCCTGATAGGCGCGGTGGTTCGACGGGTTCGCGTCCACTGCCTGACGCGCCGCCCGGAGCGCCGTCTCCAGCGTCGCGGGTGACGCGCCAAAGCCGTGCCCGTATTCGTCGGCCAGCATGATCGACAACATCGCCCAGCAGTCGGCATGGCCCGGCGCCTGCTGCACGGCACGCTCGAGGCCAGCTTTGGCTCCGGCGTGCTCCTCGGAGGTGACCCGCTCGGCGTAGACGAAGCTGCGCAGCAGTGCTTCGTACGGGCTCAGTTCGGCGAGAGGTTTCCCCCTGACCGCCTGGCTCATCGAGTGCGGCAGGACGCCGTACGCATCGGCTACCGTAGAGACGATGCGCGGAACCAGGTCGTCCTGCACGTCGAAGATCGCGTCGGGCCGGAACGGCCGGTTGTAGGTCTCGGCCCACAGGTGCGCGCCGCTCGTGGCATCCACCAGCTGCGCGGCCACGCGCAGCTGCGAGCCGGCCTGCCTGACACTGCCTTCCATGACGTAGCGGGCCCCGATCTCCCGCGCGATCGTCCGCACGTCGGCGGCAGCACCTGCGTAGCGTGACGTCGAGCCGCGGGCGATGACGCGGAGGTAGGAGAAGCGAGAGAGCCCGGTCACGATCTCTTCGGAGAGTCCGCCGGCCAGTCCCTCGACGGCCGCGTCCGATCCGGTGTATTTGAACGGCAGCACCGCAACCCAGAAACCTTCGTCGGTGCGCCGGCCGCCCGAATCCGTTCGTGCCGGCGCCTCGAGGGCAGGAGCCTCGAGTCCGGCTTTCCGGAGTCCCTCCAGCATGTGCTCGCCCATTCCGTGATCCAACCATCGTCCCACCATCTCCGGTCCGGAGTCGGCGAAGTCCGGTTTGTGGGCGAGGAGCTCACGAAGCGCCTCCTGCGCGGCCGTGGCCTCGCCGAGCTGGGCGTGTGCGGCCGCCCCGACCGCGTGCGTCCAGAACAGGCCCGGCGCATTGGCCTTCGCGACCTCGTCCACTGCAGCGCGGTAGTTCGCCCTGCGGTACTCGTCGAACGCGAACATCACGCCGTACCACCGCGGGTGGTGCGGGTTGATGTCCATCGCCCGGCGAATCAGCGAGCAGCCACGCTCCCAGTCGCCCATGAACGCGATGAGAAAGATGGCTTCGTTGCTGCCGTCGAGCGGGTTCAACGCCAGCGCCCGCTCGCAGGCGCTCAAACAGCTCTTGTGGTCCCTGCGGAAGAACAGCGCCACCGCGAGTGTCTGCTGGGCCAGGTGGTTGGACGGGGCGAGATCCACGGCCCGCCGCGCGGCCGCGAGCGCACGCTCGAGCGAGCCGGGGCGCGGGTTGTAGCCGTGGCCGTACTCGTGCGAGTAGATCCACGACAGCATCGCCCAGCAATCGGCATTGGCCGGCGCCATCTCGACCGCGCGTTCGAGCACCTCGCGGGCCGGGGCATGCTCGGCGGCGCTCAGGCGATGGTGATAGCCAAAGCCTCGCATCAGCGCTTCGTAGGGCGTGAGCTGCGCGGCGTCCTTGCCGCGAACGGCTTCGCTGATGCTACGCGCGAGCACTCCGAAGTGATCGCCGCAGGTCGAGACAATGCGCGGGATCAGCTCGTCCTGGAGCGCGAAGACCTGATCGGCCTCGAACCGCCGGTCGTAGGTATCGGCCCACAGGTGTGCGCCGGTCGCCGAGTCGACGAGCTGCGCCGAGACTCTGAGCGTGGATCCGGCCTGACGAATGCTGCCCTCGATCAGATACCGAGCGGATGGCTCGCGGCCTGCGCCGGCCGCCGCTCCTCGCGCCATCACGCGGAGATACGAGAACTTCGAGAGACCGGCGACGATCTCTTCCGACAGGTCTTCGGCGAGCGCCTTCACATCCTCGTTGCTGCCGCTGTACTTGAACGGCCGCACGCCAATCCAGAAGCCCTCGTCCACACGGGAGGCGACGGACCCGCTCGCGACACGACGCGGGCCCGCCCTTTCCCGAACGATGTCGCGGATCTCGTTGCCGACGTCGCGGGCGGTCTGCACGCGCCGTTGCGGGTCCTTTTCGAGGCAGCGCCGGATGAGACGCGCAAGGTCCGCCGGCACCTCGGCCCGGACCTCCTCGAGCGGCTGCGGCGTGTCGCGCAGGATGGCCGACGCCAGCTCGATGGACGTCGACCCTTCGAACGGCCGTCCGCCCGTGCACATCTGATACAGGAGAATGCCGAGCGAGAAGATGTCGCTCCGGTGGTCCAGCGGCCGGCCGCCCAGCTGCTCGGGAGACATGTAGGCCGGCGTGCCCATCACTATCCCCGCCTGCGTATGCCCGGCTGCGGTCATCGTCGCGTCAGCCCGATCCGTCTCGCGCATCTCCTTGGCGAGGCCGAAGTCGAGGACCTTCAGCCGGCCATCTGTGGTCAGCATGACGTTGGCCGGCTTGAGATCGCGGTGCACGATCCCCTTGTCGTGCGCGGCGGCGAGCGCGTCCGCGAGCGCGCTGCCGAGGGTCAGCACCTGATCGATCGAACAGCCCTGTGCCGGAATGAGCTGGCTGAGCGGTTCGCCCTCGACCAGTTCCATGGTGAGGAAATGGACGCCAGCTTCCCCTGAGCCTGCCGAAGGGGCCTGCCCTGAGCCTGTCGAAGGGTCGGCGTGCTCCACCGAATAGAGCGTGACGATGTTGGGGTGGTTCAAGGCGGCGACGGCGCGCGCTTCGCGCTCGAAGCGCGCAAGGCGTTCGGGATCGCGGGCCATCGCGGACGGGAGCACCTTGAGCGCGACGGCGCGACCGAGCTTCGTGTCGGCCGCCCGAAACACTTCTCCCATGCCCCCTTCGCCAAGCTTCGCGAGGATTAGATACCGCCCGAGTGTCTGGCCGATCATGTCCCGGATGTGCGTGATTCTACTGCGACCGGCTGAACCGCGTCGCCGCTCCTCACCGCTGCTTCCTCGCCGTCACGGAGCGATGACCCGGAGCTTCGGGAAGTAAGTCCGGTAGCGGCGCGGATCGCGGGTCAGTAGCGCGTAGCTGCCGATGGCGGCGTGGGCGCCGATGTAGAAATACGGCAGGGGATGAGCCCTCTGGCCCCCGCGCCGGCGGTATGTCAGGAAGGCCTGCGCGGCCAGAAAGGCCGCGGGCCACGGCAGATCTTCGCGGACGAAGTATTCCCGCGGCAGGGCCTCGTCGAGCTCCTCGATCGATTCGAAGCGAAGCGAGACCTCAGCGTACACGATGGGATTGATCAGCAGCCGACCCGCGCCGGCGCATCGCTCGAGCGCAGACGACGACCAGTCGAGCCACTCTTCATCCTCGGTGAAGATGTCCAGGATGACGTTGCTGTCGACGAGTGTCGGGGGCACGCGGCGACCTACTTCCGGGTCAGCGCCAGGATCTCGTCCGTCGTGAGCCGGCGGCTCCCGCGTCCGCGCATCTGATCCACGATGCGGCGGCCGCGCTGGTTCGACCGTGCCCGGCGCACCTTCACGGCGTCCCCCTCGATCTCGAACTCGACCTCGGTATGCGGCAGCAGCCCGAGCCGCTCGCGGATTTCGAGCGGGATCGTCACTTGTCCCTTGGATGTCAGGCGCATCGCTCTTACTCCTACAAGTAAGAGTCTAACACGCGGTCACAACGTCGAAGTCGACTTCCAACACGCTGCGCAGCAGGGGCGCGGGCGCGTGATGTATCTTCGAGGCCACATGGCAGGATGGCGGCGCGCTGGCTTGCGGGAGGAGCGATGAGGATCGTGCTGGGTATTCTCGGCGTCGCGCTGGTGGCGACCCTCGCGGACTACACGTGGTACACGCTGGGGGTCCGGCACAGCATCGCGACCGGGATCGTACATGGCGCAGTGCTCCTCACTGCGGTCGGGGCGGTGCTGGGGCTGGACTCGGGACGGCTGCTGAAGGGACTTCCGATCGGCGCACTCGCTGGCGTCGGCGGGGCGCTGACCTACTACCTGCTCGTCGCGCTCGTAGATCGGCGAACCTACGGATCGGCGATCCCGGCGTCGTGGGTGGCGCTCTGGCTGATCGTCGCCGCGCTCGACGGGCGGTGGCTCCGCGCACCTGCGCGTAGGTCCTGGGCAGAGATTGCGATCCGCGGCGCCATCGCTGCGATCTGCAGCGGCATCGCGTTCTTCCTGGTCATGAACACGCTGTGGGGACGGCCGCCGGCGACGGGGAAAAACTACGTCTTGCAGTTTGCGGCGTGGGTCGTCGCGTGGGCGCCGGGACTGCTGGCGCTGACGCTCGGTCGATCCAACGGCGGCACCGTAAAACAGTAGGACACGTTCCGCGAAGCCTGCGTGCGACCGGTGGTCAGTACGCCATCGCGTAGCAATCCCGCCGTGGATCCGCGCCCGCGATCCGCGTACCCGTTGCCGGATCGACGACCACCGCCGTCGCGCAGCTCGGGATGCTGCGCGGCGCGATCTTCGTGACATCGTGGCCGCGCGATTTCAGCGCCTCGAAGACCGAATCAGGAAAGTCCGATTCGAGGTTGAGCTGATTGAACCCACCAGGGTGCGGCCAGAACGACGCGTAGAAGTGCAGCGTCTGTACCCGCGGCCACCGGAACGCCTCGTGCAGATTCGGGTACCACTCCTGCCAGAACTCGATGACGTTCAGCAGGCCTTGCAGGATGGTCTGTTCCTGATTGTCGCCTCCGGGCGTGCCGATCGCCATGAACGGCTCGCCGTTCCTCAGCACGATGCTCGGCGTCAGCGTGTAGCGCGGCCGCGAGCGCGGCCGTAGCTGGGCCGCGCGCGTCTTGTCGAGCCAGAACGACTCTCCGCGGACGCTCATCGCGATACCTGTGGATCCCAGGACGACGGCCGTCGGGATCCAGGCACCGCTCGGCGTGCTGTCGAACACGTTGCCGTCGCGGTCGATGACCGCAATATGAGTCGTGTCCTTCACGATCCCCTGGGTGGGATCGTCATCGCCCGACGGAGATGGCACGGCATCGGCGAGGTTCGCAACCCAGTACGGCCAGGTCTTCACTTTGGAGTCGAACGGCAGCGGGTCGCCGGCCATGTAGCTGCGGGACGCGCGGCGCGGGTCAATCTGCGCGGCACGCTGGCGCGAATACGCCTTCGACAACAGACCCTCGGCGGGACTCTCGACGAAGGCCTGGTCGGCATAGTAGCTGTCGCGATCGGCGTAGGCGAGCTTCAACGCTTCGACCACCGTGTGGACGTAGTCCGCGCTGTTCCGTCCCATCGACTTGAGGTCGAACTGCTCGAGGATGTTCAGCGATTCGAGCAGGACCGGTCCCTGGCTGCCGAACGCCTGCTTGTAGACCTCATAGCCCCGATAGGTCGTCATCGCGGGCTCTTCGACCTTGGCGAAGAAGTCCGAGAAATCGTCGAGCTCCCAGGGCGCCTCATGCTGCTTGAGGAAGGCCACCATCTCGCGCGCGATATCTCCCTTGTAGAACCTGTCGCGAGCGGCCGCGATCCCGGCTGACCCTCCCGCGCCGGGCTGCACGGCGCTCCGCATCTGCCAGCCGTTTGAGCGTGCGCGCCAGATCCGGCAGCACGATGGTGTCCCCGGCCTTGTAGGCGGAGCCGTCCGGCTTCAGCCACATCCGGCGATTGTCCGGCCACGATTCGATGAACTTGCGATTCGCGTCGATCGCCTGCGTCGTCCGCGGCCGCAGTGGGAAGCCGCGCTCGGCGTACTCAATCGCCCTGGCCGCCACCTGCTCGAACGTCATCGTGCCCCATCGTTCGAGCACGGTCAGCGCCGCGTGCAGCACGCCTGGAACGACCGCGGGGTCGAGGCCGATCCCCGCCATCGTCTTGCCACGCGAGACATACCACTCGATTGTTGCGGCTCTTGGCGCCCATCCTTGACCGACCACCGAAACGACCTTCCGGCTGCGGCGCGGATAGACGAGCACCAGGCCCTCGCCGCCGAGACTATACAGATCCTGTTCGACGACGCCGCCCACGAGCATCGCGGCGACGCCCGCATCGAACGCGTTGCCGCCTTTCAGCAGCGTCTCGAGCGCGGCGGCCGTCGTGAGCGGATGCCCCGTGGAGACGGCGGCATTGCGACCCATGACCGGCGGGCGATCGTCGGCCCTGGGCGACAGGTTTGAGAACGCGACGACAAGACAAGCGATGAGCGCCGCGGCTGTGCTGATCCTGTTCATTCCGGCCCGGAGCGGAGCGGCGGAGGCGAACCCGCATTGGCGCGCCCCCCGGTCCTCGAGGTGGTGTGATTATCCGCGCGCGGCGGGAAAGAGCGCAAAGGCGGGTGCCGGGCCGCGCCGGCGGGACGTAGCGCAGCGCTCCGCGGCCTATAATCGGCCGTCGATGCCCCTGACCTCCGGTACCCGCCTCGGTTCGTACGAGATCAAGGACTCCCTCGGCGCTGGCGGTCCGCCTCCGCTCGCGACTGCGTGTCGCGCGAGCTCCGGCGAGATCCCGCCGCAGCCCAGCTCCGGAGGACGCGGTGATTGGACAGACGCTGGGCCCGTACCGCGTCCTCGACGAAGCTGGGCGAAGGCGGAATGGGCGAGGTCTATCGCGCGCGCGACACGAAGCTGCATCGCGATGTCGCGATCAAAGTCCTCCCGGAAGTCTTCGCGGGCGATCCTGACCGGCTCGGGCGTTTCGAGCGCGAGGCTCACACCCTCGCTGCCCTGAACCATCCCAACATCGCGCAGATCTACGGGCTGGAAGGATCCGCGCTCGTGATGGAGCTCGTCGACGGCGAAGACCTCGCCGCGCGCATCGCCCGCGGGGCGCTTCCGTTGGACGAGTCGCTCACCGTCGCCCGCCAGGTCGCCGACGCGCTCGAGGCCGCCCACGATCACGGCATCATCCACCGCGACCTGAAACCGGCCAACATCAAGGTGCGAGCCGATGCCACGGTGAAGGTGCTGGACTTCGGATTGGCGAAGGCGATCGCGCGTCCCGAGACCGGTGCCGCCAACCCGGCCGTGATGCTCGCCACAGTCACCTCTCCGATGATGACCCACGCGGGCATCATTCTCGGGACTGCGGCCTACATGGCGCCCGAGCAGGCCCGCGGGCACGCGGTCGACAAGCGCGCCGATATCTGGGCCTTCGGATGTGTGGTGTACGAGATGCTGACCGGGCGCCGCGCCTTCGGCGGCGACAACGTCACCGATACGATGGCCGCGGTCGTTCGGGGGGAGCCCGACTGGGCCGCGCTTCCCGGCGACACACCCGCGTCAATCAGGCGCTTGCTGCGACGGTGTCTGGAGAAGGACCGGAAGAGCCGACTCGCCGATGCCGCGGACGCGCGCCTCGAGATCGAGGCGGCGCAGTCGCCTGCCGCAGACGACGCCGGAATCGTCGCTGCTCCGCAACAGGCGCGCCGTCTCGCCGTGCCGATCGTCGCCACCGCCATCGTTTCGCTGCTCGCGGGCGCTGCGGTGGTGTGGCTCGCGACACGGTCCGCACCGCCGGCCGCACCGATGGTGCGGCTGCAGGCGGCGTTCCCGGGCCGGACCACGCTGTCGATCGCCCCAGTCGGTTCGGAGGTCGCGATCGCTCCGGATGGCTCGCGCATCCTTTACGTCGGACAAGCCGGGCCATCGTCGCCGCCGCAGCTGTTCGTCCGCACGATGGATCGTGGCGAGACCTCGCCGATCGCCGGAACCGAGTACGCGCAGGCCCCGTTCTTTTCGCCGGACGGAGAAATGGTCGCGTTCGCGCGCGACGGCAGTCTCCTGAAAATGGGGGTGCGGGGCGGAAGCCCGACAACGGTGTGTTCTGGATGCGCGACGGGCTTCTACGGCGGCGCCTGGGCCGAGGACGGCACGATTGTGTTCGCGCGGGCTGGCGGTAACGGCGGACTGGTCCACGTTCAGCCGGATGGACGGATCTCGCAGGTGACCCGGATCGATCGGGCCGCCGGCGAGAGCCGGCACGGGTTTCCGTCGATCCTGCCCGGCGGTGCCATCCTCTTCATGATCCACCCCGTCGGCAAGACGGCTCCTGATATCGCGGTGCTGGATCCCAAGGTCGGCAAGCAGCGCGTGCTCGTCCGAGGTGGAGCCCAGCCGAGCTACGTGCCGGCCGGGTACCTTGTATTTTCAACCGAAGGTGCGCTGAGCGTCGTGCGATTCGACCTGTCGCGCCTCGCCATCGTCGGTACGCCTGTACCGGTCGTCGATCGCGTAATCACGAAGAACATGCGGGGGACCGACTACGCGGTCTCGCGGACCGGCTCGCTGGTGTTCGCGTCAGGCGACCCGATCAGGCCCATCGATACGATGGCGTGGGTTGGCCGCGATGGTCAGGAGGAGACCATCCAGGTGCCGCCGCACGGGTACGTCATGCCGCGCGTGTCGCCCGACGGGCAGTACGCGGTGCTCGATGCGCGCGACGAGGAGGCGGATCTGTGGCTGTGGGACTTCAAGCGCAACACCATGGAGCGCCTCACGTCGGAGCCGGATTCCGACGGGTATCCAGTCTGGAGCAGGAACCAGGCCCGGCGGCTCTACCTGAATTCCGGACCCGTCGCCGAGCGGGGGCTGTTCCGGATGGATCTGCCTCGGGCGCCCGAGCGACTGACGAAATCCCCCGAGGGCCGCCCGCCGCTACCGACGACCATCAGCCCGGACGGCAAGTGGCTGGTGATCAGCGGCGGTTCGCCGGCGCCGGGGCTGAGCATGGTGTCGACCGAAGGAGGGCACGAGGCGCGTCCGTTGCCCGGAATCGCCGGCGCCGCCGCAAACGCGGACATCTCGCCCGACGGACAGTGGATCGCGTATCAGTTGTCCAGCTCCGGGCGAAGTGAGATCTACGTGCATCCGTTCCCCGATACCGCCGCATTCCGTCGGCAGCTGGGGGAGGGGACGCGTCCGCTCTGGTCGCCGGTCGGCGGAGAGCTGTTCTACCTCGATGCCGGCCGTCGGCTGATGTCGGTTCGCGTGGAAACGAAGCCGACATTCTCGATCGGCAACCCGACGAAGATTCTCGACAACGTGCTCGTGATCACTCCGGGCCGCAGCTACGACATCTCACCGGACGGCAAGCGGTTCCTGGTCCTCAAGGATCCACCGTCGGCGTTGCAATCGATCCGGCACCTCGACGTCGTGCTCAACTGGACGGAAGACTTGCGGCGGTTGACCGAACCGGGGAAATAGCCGTCGGCGACTGTTCCACGAAGCTTGACTAGAGCACGCCCGCCTTCTTCATCACCGCGCGCGGTCGTTTCCAGCCCCATCCGTGCACCCTCTTCGGGCGACATCTCCGCCGGCACGCGGCCGATCGGCTCGGGGCTCACCGCATCTTCATAGCCGATCTTCTTCAAGGCCTGGAAGAAGCCCATCGAATCGATGATCCCTTCGCCGGGCATGAGCCGCTGATTGTCGCGCACCTCCTCCGCCGGCTGCGCCTTCGCGTCCGACACGTGAATGTGCACGATGCGCGACTTGCCGGCGCCGATGATGTCGTCGACCGTTCCGCCGGAGTGATGCCAGTGCCAGATGTCGAGCACGACGCCGATGTTCGGCCCGATCTCTTTCGCCAGCGCCACGGTTTCGCGCAGCGTCCAGATGAACTGGTACGGGTTCCGTTGCGACGGCGTCCGGAAATGCAGCGGGCCGAGAAACTCCAGGCCGAGCCTGATGTTCGACCGTGCGAGCACTTCGGCGACGGAGACGAGGCGCTCCTTGACGAACTTGTACCGCTCTTCCTTCGGCACCGGACTGCCGGGGGGCAGGACCGCCATCATCCGGTTCAGGCCGATCGCCGCGCAGAACTTCGCGTTCTCGTCGAGCTCGCCGAGTCCCTGTTTGAACGCCGCGTCGTCGGCCGCGGCGAACTGCAAGGTGAGATTGGCGATGCCGGGCCTCACCTTCGCTTCCGCGAGCAGCGCGCGCGTCGCGTCGACGCCATCCTTCCGCGCCGGCGCCACGCTCACGTCGACACCGCCGTAGCCCAGCTTGCCGGCAAGCTTGACGAACTCCGGCCATGGCAGCGACTGACCGGGCTTGTTCACCAGCGAACCGTTCAGCGAGATGTACATGCCTTGGAAGGCGCTCGCGGGGGTGGTGAAGGTCAGCGCCGCAGCGGCGCCCGCCGTCTGCGCGAGAAAATCGCGGCGAGTCAGGAGTGACTGCATGACGCGGGTGAGGATACCTCAACGCGCGTCAGCGCTGAAACCAGTAGGCGATCTTGAACATCAGCACGTCGTCCGCAGGAGCCTGGAACGTGCGGCCGATGTCCTGTCCGAAGTGGAAACGTCCGGGGTCCGTGAGATCTTCACGCTGCTCCGTCCAGAACGAAGTACATCGCCGAGCCGGGCCGCCACTCCCATCGGAAGATGGCGTTGAGTCGGAGGGACTTGAAATTGAAGTCGGGATCGTCGAACTCGAAGTCGGCGCCGCCGTCGCCAGGGTGGACGGTGTATCGCGCGCGAATCGCATCGTAAGACACCGTTCCGCTATCCTGCCCGTAGCGGATGAAGTCGAACGTGCGCGGCCGGGCCAGCTCCTTGAATTCCTCGTAAGCGCCGACCGAGACGAGCGGCTGCATGTAGACCTGCAGCGACATCTTCGGCGAGAGCACGTAATTCACGCGCGTCTGGATGCTGAGCTCGCGCTGCCTGAGCAAGCCGAAGACGTATCGCGATCCGTAGGTCGAGGTCACGACTGGATCGGCGAAGGTGCCGACGTACTGCGCGATGGTGTGATTCCGGTCGAAGCCGGGACCTACCGACACCTCCAGCGAGGCGGCCGGCCGGTAGCGGACGTTCAGCCCGGTGCCAACCCTCCAGCCGCCGAAGTCGCTCCTGTTCGTGTTGAAGTTGGCGCCGAAGGACAGACGTTTCCGGCTGTCGGTCTCCCCGCCGATCGATCCGCCGGTACGACTCGGGAGTCAGCATCGAGGGTCCGCCTCGCGTCTCGGTGTCGTTCTGTGTGGCGCGGAAATAGTAGACGTCGCTGAACACTCGCCAGTAGTTCTTGAACTGCGTATTGCCGAAGAGGAACGTGCCATCGGCCTGCACCTCGCGGCCGTAGTTCCACGTGTAGAACTTCGCGACGGCCAGGAACTTCTGGCGCGAGAACCGTTTGACCTCCTGATCCCGCCACTGATAAACGGCATGCATGCCGCCACGATCGCTCTTGAACGTGAAGCCGGCATCGCTCGAATCGAAGCCCGGGCTGACTCCCCACAACGCGGCGTTCACCAAGTGCACGCCGCTCTGGCGGTTCAGATTGATGCTGCCGGTCCAGCCGCCGAGGTCCGATGCCGCCGGATCCAGTTCGACGTAGCTCGCATCAGGCCGGTCGAAGTAGCGCTGCGAGGATTCCTGCACGCGGGTGATCGCGTCGGTCGAGCCGCGCAGGTAGCTCCCGGCGACGCGTCCGTTGATCACCCAGTCACGCTTCTTGTCGAGGAAGAAATGGCCGTCGACGCCCGCCACATAGGACTGGGCCGGCAGGGTCTCGCGCAGCGACGGCTCACGCAGGTCCCGGTTCACCGCGGTCGCGATCACGCCAACGGCAGCGCGGCGGCCGATCTCGCGCTGCGCGCGGCCAACGAAGTAATTCGACAGCGGCTCGACTTCTCCTTCGCCGCGCGTCGTGTCGTCGACCGTTATCGCGTATTCCCGCCCGGTCACCGCCTCCAGCGTCCCGAGGCTCCAGCCGTTGCGCGTCTTCCCCGTCACCTTCGCCGCGCCAAGAATCGTCGTGGCGGTCGGCGTGTCGACGAACTCGGCGTCGACCGAGCCCTGCGGCGACCGCCCGATGCGCCGCGAATAGAAGATCAGCGGCTCGGCGCGGTTGAAGCCCCAGAAGTTGTTCGAACCGGTGCGCCCGAAATCGCCGAAGATGTTCGCCCCCTCGATGAAGAACGGGCGCTTCTCCTCGAAGAAGGTCTCGAAGGCGGTCAGATTGACGACCGCCGGATCGACTTCGACCTGGCCGAAGTCCGGATTGATCGTGCCGTCGAGCGAGAGGTTGCTGCTGAACCGGTACTTCAGATCGATGCCGGTGCCCGCAAACATCCGGGCGCCGTCGTTGAACGGATCCCGATCGCTCGACGGAGCGATGAACTCGGCGCGGCTGACCACGTACGGCAGGAGCTCCAGCGTCCGCCGCGGAGAAACGCCCTCCAGACCTTCGAGATGGCCGAGCCGCGACGCCAGCCCGCTCTCCTTCTTCGGCACGTGCACCAGCCACGCCCGCTCGTTCTTCCGCTGGATGTAGCGCATCGCATTGATGCCGAAGGTGTGGCGATCGGCCGCCGGAAAGCGCAGCTGTGAGAACGGAATCCGCATCTCCGCGACCCATCCGTCCTCGTCGATCCTGGTCGCCGACTCCCAGACGGCATCCCACGTCCCATCGTTCCAGCTGTCATTGAAGATGGTCGCGTCGCTCTGGACACCGGCAGCGCTCACGCTGAACATCGCACCGGTCAGATGGTCGTGATGCGGGTCGAGGTAGAGCGAGAAGCCGTCCGCCTCGCCTTCCTGATCGCGCCGGGCCAGCTGCCGGGCGATGCGCGCGGGCTCGCGATCGCGAAGCCGCGCGCCGACGTACAGCGCGCGGTCGTCGTACGCCACGCGCAGTTCGGTCTCCTCGCTGACCGGTTTGCCCTCCTCGGGATCACGCTGGATGAACGCGGTCGCCGGCGTTGCGCGCAGCCACGCCTCATCGTCGAGGCGGCCGTCGATGACGATCGGCCCGGTAGCCCGCGCGGCCTGGATGACGGGAACGGGCCCGTGTGCCGCGGGTGTGACGGGTGCGTCCTGGGCCGCCGCGGCCGCGGTGAGCAGCAAGGTCGTCAGTAAGATGGAACACGCGCGGCGCATCAGGTTTGAGCCAGCCAGTATGACGAACATTTGGCAGGGATAGTTTGACGATCACGTCGCGTGACAAGCGCGCGCGGCGCGCGATTGTCTCAGTCGTCCCACGTTCGCACATCGATCGTCGGGACTGATGCGCGTAAGACGCTCGTCGGTGCCATGACGTTAGCGGTCGTTCCACGCAGTGGCGAGATCCCGCACCATGTCGTCCCGACCTTCCATGGCCTGCCCGCCTGGTCGGATCCCCGGTGGTCTTGCATGCAGAAGTGACGGGCAAACCGCGCCAGTAGCGGATAAAGGCTGGGGGTGAAGCTTGAACTGCATGCAGGAATCACTTAGACTCCGCCCGTTCGGACACGAGCGGCGGTTGCTGTCTTTGCAGGGCCGGAAGGAGCAGACACATGGCGCAGGTCACGTCCAGCCAGACGGTGCACGACGTCGTCATCATCGGCTCGGGCGCCGGCGGCGGCACGGCCACGAAGGTCCTCGCCGACATGGGTATTTCAGTGCTGCTCCTCGAAGCGGGTCCGATGCTGAACATGGCGGATCTGAAGGAGCACATGTGGCCCTTTCAGTTTCCGCATCGCGGCGCGGGCGCGCGCGGGCAGGCCTATACCGGCGGACCGACCGGGTTCACCTACAGCGCGACCTACGGCGGCAATCAGCTCGAGGGCGAGCCGTACACGGTGGCGCCGGGCAGCGATTTCTCCTGGTTCCGATCGCGCATCCTCGGCGGCAGGACGAACCACTACGGCCGCGTCACCCTGCGATTCGCCGATTACGACTTCAAGCCGCGTTCGACCGACGGCCTGGGATTCGACTGGCCGATCGCCTACGAAGATCTGGCGCCGTACTACGACAAGGCGGAGCGGCTGATCGGCGTCACCGGGACGGTCGAGGGAATCCGCAGCGCGCCCGACGGCATCTTCAATCCGCCGGGAGCGCTGAAGGCGCACGACGTGCTCGTGCAGCGCGCGTGCACGAAACAGGGCATTCGCGCCGTCGCGGCCCGTCAGGCGGTCACGACGGTGGCGCGCGACGGCCGGCCGCCCTGCCA
>CAWAXG010000039.1:0-597909 GCA_963785755.1 uncultured Acidobacteriota bacterium
GGCGCCGAGGTCGTGGTGTATCGCGCCACACCAGAGGACGTCGCCTCCGGCGTCGTCGTCGGCGAGGTGGAGTATCCGGGCTATCCGGCGAGCGGGATCACGGTAGACGGCGTGAAGGTTGCGGATCCTGCCGTACGCGTGGCGTTTTTCGCCCTGCTGCACGACCAGGATCTCAAGACTCCCATCCGGCTCTTCGCGCGCGACGAAGCGGGCAACACCGCGCGCGCCGATTTCGATTTCCGGGTGTTTCCGAAGCCGTTCAAGAAGAGCAAGATCCAGCTCGACGATCGATTCCTGGATCGCGTCGTTCCGGCGATCCTCGAGGGCACGTCAGAGGTGAAGCCCGACGGCGACACCCTCGCGAAGTTCCTCGTCGTCAACGGCGAGCTCCGGCGCAAGAACAACGACAAGATCGCGTCCTTCGCGGGCCAGACCAAGCCGGAGCTGCTCTGGCGAGGCGTGGTGTTCCATCCGTTTTCGAACACCGCCGTGGAATCGGCGTTCGCCGATCACCGTACCTATATCTACAAAGGCAAAGAGGTCGATCAGCAGGTCCATCTCGGTTTCGATCTCGCGTCGTTCACGGGGACGCCCATCGTCTCGGCCAATCGCGGTGTCGTGGTGTTCGCCGAGGAGCTCGGCATCTACGGCAACTGCGTCATCATCGATCACGGGATGGGCGTCCAGTCGCTGTATGCGCATCTGTCGTCGATGGACGTGAAGGCCGGTCAGATCGTCGAGAAGGAGCAGCAGCTCGGACGCAGCGGGATGACCGGCATGGCCGGCGGCGATCACCTCCATTTCACGATGCTCGTGAACGGCAAGATGGTGAATCCGGTGGAGTGGTGGGATTCGCACTGGATCGAGGATCGCATCCTGAGGAAATTCAAGGCTGCCGGCGCGCCGGCGGGATCGTGACCTTCGACGAACGAGCCAAAGGGACCTCCTTTCTGAACATGAACCAGCGAACAGTGTCGATCGTTGCCGCTTTCGTGCTGGGAGCGGCGGCCGCGTGCTCGAGCGGCGAGGATGCCGCGCCCAGGCCGGCGCCGCCGCCGGATGCCAAGCGCGTGGACACCTCGAAGGCGGGCGCACTCAGCGGCCGCGTCACGATCGAGGGATCAGTGCCGCCGAGCACCGCCATCAAGATGGGCGGGGATCCGGTGTGCGAAGCCGCACACAAGGACGGCATCATGTCCGAGACCTTCGTCACGGAGAACGGCGGGCTGGGTAATGTTTTCGTCTACGTCAGGGATGGCCTCGGCGGCTATTACTTCGAGCCGCCGTCGCAGCCGGTCAGGCTGGATCAGAAGGGCTGCCGTTACGAGCCGCACGTGTTCGGCGTCCAGGTGGGACAGAACATCGAGTTCGTCAACAGCGACGCGACTGCGCACAACGTTCACGCGCTGCCGAACGCCAACGCCGAGTTCAATTTCAGCCAGCAGATTCAGACGCAGAAGAACTCACGGTTCTTTTCGAAGCCCGAGGTGATGGTGCGCATCAAGTGCGACATGCACAACTGGATGTCCGCATATGCCGGCGTGCTCGAGCACCCGTACTTTTCGGTGACGAAGCCGGGCGGTGAATTCGAGCTCGCGAACCTTCCCGCCGGTTCCTACACCGTGGAAGCCTGGCACGAGAAGCTCGGGACCGAGAGCCAGCAGGTGACCCTCGCCGACAACGACAAGAAAGCGGTGACGTTTACGTTCAAGGCCTCGGCCACGGCACCGTAGAATATGGACCAATGAGAACCACGACCGCCGCGCCCGTGGCGGCCCGCACCCGCGCATCCGATTTCAGCGCGCTGGCCAAGCCGCGGCTGAACGTGCTCGTCGTCGCCTCAGCCCTGGCGGGATACGCGATGGCCGGGGGAGAGGCAACGAACGTAGCCGCGATTGTGTGGACCGCGATCGGAACGGCTCTCGTGGCCGGCGGCGCCTCGGCCTTCAACCAGATCCTCGAGCGCGACTCGGACGCGCTGATGCGCCGGACACGCACGCGTCCGCTGCCGGACGGCCGGCTCCCCGCGTCGGAGGCGCTCGTTTTTGCGGCGCTGCTCTCGGTCGGGGGGCTGATCGTCCTCGCCGCCGGCGTCAATGTGCTGTCGGCGGTCGTCGCGCTGGCGACGCTCGCAAGCTACGCCGTCGTCTATACGCCCCTCAAACGCCACACCTCGTACGCCACCGTGATTGGCGCCATTCCTGGGGCATTGCCGCCGGTGATCGGCTGGGCCGCTGCGGCGAACTCGCTGTCGCAGGGGGCCTGGGTCCTTTTCGGGATCGTCTTCCTCTGGCAGCTGCCGCACTTTCTCGCGATCGCGTGGATGTATCGCGATGACTATGCGCGGGCGGGCTTCCCGATGCTCCCCGTGATCGAGCCCGATGGCCGCAGCACCGCGCGTCAGACCGTCCTCTATACGGCCGCGCTCGTGCCGGTCGCGCTCGCGCCGACGCTCGTCGGCATGTCCGGCGAGATCTACTTCGCGGCCGCGCTGGTGCTGACGCTGCTGTTTCTGGGGATGTCGATCCGGTTTGCGTGGACGCGTGCCGTACACGACGCTCGCCGGCTGTTCTTCAGCTCGATCGTCTATCTCCCAATCCTGTGGCTGCTGATGATTGCCAACCGAACCTGATCTCGACCGCGGTTCCCCTTGGAAATCTGGCAGCCGCCCCAGTCAGATAATTTGAAGTCTTCCGTACTACCGATTAAAAACAGGTCGCTTGACCAACTTGAGCATTGAATCGCTCCCGCTCGTCAATGCCACGCTGAACGCAATCGCAACAGTATTGCTGATCGTCGGCTACCTCTGCATCCGCCGAGGTCGGATTCGTGCTCATCGCGCCGCGATGATCGCCGCTTTCACCGTTTCAACGCTGTTCCTCGCCTGTTACCTTGTCTATCATGCTCACGTCGGTTCGCGTCCGTTCCTTGGACGAGGACCAGTACGCACCGTCTATTTCACGATCCTCATCTCCCACATCATCCTTGCCGCAGCGATTCCTCCGCTGGCGGGACTGACGTTGTGGCGGGCTCTGCGAGGGCGGTTCGATCGCCACGTGCCGATCGCGCGATGGACGCTGCCACTGTGGCTGTACGTATCGGTGACCGGGATCGTCGTGTATCTGATGCTCTACCAGATGTACTGACGAACACTGCGCCGGTCTCGCGGAGCGACTCGGTTGAGACAGGGACGACGCGTGGTGTTCGTATTGGCGGTTGTGACGTTGCTGCTCGCGCCGCCTGCATATTCTCTGCTGGCGTTTCCCGCTCGAGGTCCAGCCGAATCTCTTGCGCTGATCGACACGAGTCCCCTGCAATCGGGCACCAATCTCGCCGGCGGCGCGTCGGTGATCATCATCGGCCTGCTCGCGCTGCTCTACCTCTATCGCCGCCGGCTCTACATCCTGCACTGGGTTGGCGGCTGGGCGTGCTTCGCGGTGTCGATGTTCCTGGTGGGCCGGTCGTACGACCAGGCGCAGATCGGATGGCTCGCGTTCGGAGCCGCCCAGTTCCTGGCAATCTGCCACGCCTTGTTCTTCGTCGTCGCCGCCGAGTCCTATCGGATGCGGTCGGGAATCAGGCGAGCGCACGTCCTCCTGCTGTTTCCGTTCGCAATCTGGTTCCTGCTGGCGCCCGTGGGGCTCGGACCGCGAGCCGTATTCGTTCCCGGGCACCTGGTGACCGCGGTCGTTCTGCTGATCGCCGGCGGGGCGCATCTGCGGATCCTCGGTGAAGCCAAGCTGCTCGGAGCCGGTGTGGTGGGGGTGATGCTCCTGATTTCGGGGCTCACCAACGTCTGGATGATGCTGGAGGTCGTGACACCAGGCGGACAGCCTGTAGCCGGGGCCTTTCTCGTTCAGCTCGCGCTCTATCTGGTAACCGCGCTCGGCATGCAGCTCATGACCTTCGAGGACATGACTTGCGAGCTGCGGCGTACCAACAGCCGTCTCGAATCCGCGCAGGCCGATCTCCGCCAGCTGGTCGTGACCGACGCGCTGACCGGCTGCCGGAACCGGCGCTTCTTCGATGAAATCATCGCCCATGAGCTGAACGGTCATCGCCGCTATGGCACGCCGCTGTCGCTGCTGTTCGTTGACGTCGACCGCTTCAAGACCGTCAACGACACGCTCGGGCACGCTGCCGGTGATCGCGTGCTGCGCGAGGTTGGGGCGTTCCTGATGCGCAACACGCGCGATGCCGATTACGTCTTTCGCTGGGGTGGCGACGAGTTCCTGCTGCTGTTGTCGTGCCGCGAGGACGAGGCGCTGCGGCGGGGGCACGATCTGCAGATCGAATTCGCGGGGTCTTCTTCGGCGACGGGACTTCCGATGGGTGTCGGCCTCAGCTACGGGTGTGCCGAAGTGTCGCCGGTCTCTAACAGCGTCCAGGATGCCCTGAAGCTCGCCGACGAGCGGATGTACACCCACAAGCGCGGCGTCCGCCTCCCCGAGAGCCGTGCGGTCTGACCCAGGGGATCAGCGGTAGAGCAGGTACTTCGCGCGAAGCAGCCGCCATCGCGCTTCGCCCGCCGCCCACGAGGCCGCAATCGCAGCCGGATCGTCGCCCGACCGGATCCGGGTGAGGCCTTCCTTCGATCCAAACAGGCGCTCGGCGCTCTCGAGCTCGAACTTCGTGCCGTAGAGCTTGTGCAGCAGCGCGGCGACCTCGAGTCCGAGGCGCACCGGCCGGAGCGCTGTCCTGTCCGTGACGACCATGAACACGCCCTGACATTCCTGGTTCGCGTACTTGCTGGACGCGGGCGTGAACCGGACAGGATAGAAGCGCACCCCGGCAATGGCGCGGGCGTTCAGCGCCTCGGCCAGCTGAACGCCGTCGATCCACGGCGCGCCGAGCTGTTCGAACGGCGTATCGGTGCCACGGCCGACCGAGATGTTCGTGCCTTCGATCGAACCGACGCCGGGATAGAGCGTCGCCTGGATCAGATTCCGCATGTTGGGCGAGGGATTGATCCACGGCAGTCCGGTTTCGTCGAACCAGCGGTTCCGATCCCAGTTCTTCATCTGAACGACGGTCAACGCCGCTCCGATCTTGTTCTCCCCGTTGAACAGCCTCGCGAGCTCGCCGAGCGTCATGCCGTGGCGCACCGGCATCGCCGGCAGGTACCCGGTGAAGCCGATATTCGCCTTGTCGAGCGTGGGCCCCTCGATCTGGAAGCCGTTGATCGGATTGGGACGATCCAGGACGTACACCGGCAGGCTCCGTGCGGCCGCCTCCTCCATGACATACGCCATCGTCGTCATGTAGGTATAGAAGCGCGTCCCGATGTCCTGGAGATCGATGACCAGGGCGTCCACACCCTGGAGCATGGCCGCGGTCGGCCGCCGCGTGTCACCGTAGAGCGAGTGAATCGGCAGCTTCGTCTTCTCGTCGACTTCGGAGGGGACCTTCGCGTCGAGTATGCCCCGGATTCCATGCTCCGGACTGAACAGAGCGACGAGCGACAGGTCTTTGACCGCGTGCAGGAGGTCGATGGCTGCCGCCCCGTCCCGCGCACGGCCCGTGTGATTCGTCACAAGTCCGACGCGTTTGCCCTTGAGCGCCGCGAAGCCCTCCGCCCGCAGCGTGTCCAGGCCGGTCACGACGGGCACGTGTCGTACCGGTACAGACGTCGATGGCCCGGGGCCGAAGTCGCGTCCGGTGTACGCGGAACCGCGTGCCGATGGCGGCAGCGACTCGAGTGCCGCACCGGCGACCGTGGCGACGCGCGCACGCAGCGGCGTCACATCACCCTTGCCTTCAGGATGAAGGCGATTCGAAAGAAAAACAACGAAGACCCCGGTGGTCGGATCGATCCAGATGGAGGTGCCGGTAAAGCCGGTATGGCCAAACGACCCGATCGGCAGGAGCTCGCCCCTGTTCCCCGAGAACGAGGAATCGAAGTCCCAGCCGAGTGCGCGCACGTTCCGTTCGTCGCCAGGCGTCGCGGGCGTCGTCATCTTGGCGACGGTGAGCGGCGCGAGGACACGCGTACCCCGGTAGCTGCCGCCGCCGAGCAGCATCCGGCAGAAGACGGCCAGATCCGCAGCCGTTGCGAACAGCCCGGCGTGCCCGGCGACACCATTCATGCGGCGCGCCGTGGGGTCGTGGACGATCCCGCGGAGCATCGTCATGTCGGGACCCTCGCAGGGCCAGCCGTAGGGTGTGCACCGCTCCGTGGGCGCGATGCGCGGCTGCAGCGAGGCTGGAGGATTGAACATCGTCTCGGTCATCCCGAGCGGCGCGAAGATGTGTTCGTGCGCGAACCGGTCGAGCGGCTGCCCGCTGATTCTCTTGACGATCTCGCCGAGCAGGAAGAAATTGATGTCGCTGTAGACGAATCGCGTGCCCGGCGGGGCGGTCGGAATCTCCTCCATCGCGAGCTGGATGGCGGTGTCGCTGCCGACCCACTGATCGGCGAGGTCCACATCGGGCCGCAGGCCCGACATGTGGGTCAGCAGGTGGCGAATCGTGATGTCGGCCTTGCCATACCGCTCGAACCCGGGGATGAAGGTGGCGACGCGGTCAATCAGCCGCAGTTTGCCCCGCTCGATCAGCAGCATGACGCTGGTCGTCGTGGCGACGGGCTTGGTCAGCGACGCAAGATCGAAGATCGTATCGAGCGTCATCGGTTCGCGCGAGGGCAGGAGCGCACGATCGCCAATCGCCTTCTGGTAGATGAGGCGGTTGCGCAGGCCGACGAGCACGACCGCGCCCGGAAGCCGCTTCTGTGCGATGTCCTCTCGCACGAGCGCCTCGATCGAATCGAGCTTCTTCTGATCGAAACCGGCTGCGGGCTTGGCGGTCTGCGCGAGCAGCGCCGGATTGGCGTCTCGAATGCCGAGACCAATCAGGATTCCCGCCATGACCGCGGCACACGCCATCAGCTGCTTCATAGCCCCTACTGCTGCAATCTCGTATCGGCGCGCATGCGGGTCTCTGTCGCCGCCGCAAAAAACTCTTCCCACTGGCGGCGAATCCGCTCCAGCTTCGCGATGTGTCCGGTCTCCGGTGCACGCCCGGCACCGACAACATACACGAACGCCTGCCGGTGCACGCGCGGAGACTCCGCTGCGGACGGGATCCGCTGACCGTGGATGGCGATTACGTCTTCGATGAGGACGTCCCGGCGCGTCCCGTTGAAGGTCACGCCAATGTCCGGCGCCGACTCACGGTCCTTCTGCTCGGAGAGGTTCATCGGGCTCTCGACGTAGAAGAACGTGGGGACCTCGGCCGCTGGAATCAGTCCCATCACGTACTGATCGAGCCGGCTGTAGCGCCGGACGGCGTCGACGGTGCGGAACGACCCGCCACCCAGATCCTCGATATCGTTGCCCTCCATGACCGACGCGTCCGAATCCATGAAGAAGCTCCAGTGCGCCATCTGACGGCCGAGCAGCGCATCGGACTGCTGCCCGTTGTGATTGCGGAAATCGAGATAGGCGAGCCATCGATGGCCGACTTCCTGACCGAGGACGCTGACCGTGCTGTTCTCGCCGAGGAAGCGCTGCTGCGGATCGTCGGGGTACTTGCCGAGGAAGTCCATGACCGCGTAGCTCTGGAGACGGCCGCCGCTGCCGAAGTCGCGTGAAAAGTTGAAGTTCTCGACGCCGATTCCGCGAATGTCATTGGCGACCGTGCTCTCGAACGCGAAGGCGTCCTGGATCGCGCGGGCATCGGTCCAGATCACGAGCTGATCGTACGAGTCAGGGTGCGAGCGATAGAACGTCTGGGTCACGGCGACGGCGTCGAGCTGCGGCGCGTCGGCGAAGCGCTCGCCGACCGCCCCTGAGCCGCCTTGCGTCGTCCCCTGCGCGCTGAGATCGATCGGCCGGACGTTCGTGGTCCGTCCCGGCGACAGTCCCACGACCGCCTCGGTGAGGGTGATCGCCGAGGCGTACTTCAGCTCGATCGTCCCATTGGGAAGCAGCGTGAGCTGCGCGGTCGTCGTATCGGACGACTCGAAGCCACGGACCTTGCACCAGGTCACGACGTGCTGGTCGGCAGCGGCATTGACGAAGACGCCGCCACCGGTGCTCGGGTCGAGATCGGCGAGAAACACCGCGACGCGTGGAGGCCCGCTGAGCAGTCTTCCGATGTTGCGATCGGTGCTGGCGTTGTCTCCCTCGCCGAACGTGATGTTCCCGTCGGAGTTCACGAAAGCGGTTCGCTCGGTGCCGGAGTAGAACGGAAACGAAAACGAGACGTCGGCGCGGCGCGTGTCGTCGTCGGTGAGCGTGAGGCGCGTGCCGATGGCGGTGCGGAAGGCGCCGTCGATGCGCGTGGCGTCATATCCGCCGGACCCGTTGCGGGCGAAACGGATACCGAGTCCTTTCAGGTCGTAGGTGTTGGCGGGAAGGATCAGAATCGCCCTCATCGCGGAGCACCGCGATGTCACCGATGTCCTGTGATGTAGCCGCCGGCGGCCCGATGGGCTCGATGCCGGCGCGCCGGGTCAGCGCGGCCTGATGCGTCCAGAGCGCATCGAATACACGGCCCTGCGGACTGCCGTCGAAGCCGCGGGTCTTGGTTGCGGACGGAACAGCTGGCGCCAGCAGCTCGACGGAGGTGACAGAGGCGCAGGGATCCTGCGACGTCGGAGGAGGATCATCGGACGAAGGCGGCCGGTTGCCGCCTTCGTCACATGCAATCGAACACAAGAGGAGCAGCGCAGCGAGCGCTGCTCTCACTTGATGTCCTTCAACTGCTCGAGAATCTTCTTGGCGTCAGGCAGCTCACGGGCATCGGCAGGAGCGCCCGCGACGTACTTCGAGAGGTCTGCCTTGGCCTCGGGGAACTTCTTGGCGGCCAGATGGGCGCGGCCGCGGTAGTAGTAAAGCGAACTGTCGTTCGGGAACTGCGTCATCAGCTTGCCGAGCAGCGCAAGCGCTTCGTCCACCTTCTGATCGTTGATCTGGCTGATGACGATGTTCATGTACGGGAACGGATCCTTCACCTTGGTGATGTCCGCGGCGAGCAGTATCTTTTCGGCTTCGGCCTTCTGGCCGGCCTGCATCAGCACTTCGCCGTAGACCAATTGCAGGTCCATGTTCTTGGGGTCGAGCTCGATCGCCTTCTTCAAGTGCTCCACCGCCTGGGCCGGCTGATTCTCCAGGCCGTAGGTCTGCGCGATGGCGCCGTGCAGCTGGCCGCGGAACTCCGCCTGCATCTGCGGGTATTTCGCGAGAATACCCTCGAAGATCTTGCGCGCTTCCCCGACCGACTTGGCCGCGATGAGCTCGTTGGCGCGCTGCAACTCGGCATTGATCACCGCCGTGTGGTCGACGGGCTTTCCGAGCGTGACCGCGGCGACTGCGACGGTACCGCCGTCACCGACCTGCGCATCGACGCTCTTCTCTTCGAGGCCTTCCTTTCCGCCGAAGTAGAACTTCCATTTCCCGGCGGCGAGGTTCTCGACCTTCCATTCACCCTTGTTGTTCGTCTTCACCTGCTGAAACGGCTTGTCGAGCCCTTCCATGATTGCCGCGACGATGACATCCTGGAGTGGCTGACCGTTGTCGCCGACGACCTTTCCTTCCGCTTTGGCCTTGCCGCGGTCCTGTGCCGCGGCGGCACCGCCGAGCGCCAGCATGCATACCAGCACGGCCGCAATTGGTCTTGCCCTCATCATGATCCTCCGAGCCGGCATGCGGCTCATCGAAGCCAACAAACCCACCAAGTCTAGCAAACGCCGTGCTCGGGACGCCGCGGTCCGGCTACCTCGCGAAGCGGTCGAAAATGTCGACCAGCTCGGTGAGGCGTTTCGTCCGCTCGGGCTCACCCTGTTCGATTCCCTCGGGCACGCACTTCTCGACATGGAACTTGAGCACGGCGAGACTGATGCGGTTCATCGCCGCCTCGGCCGCAGCCAGCTGTTGCAGGATTTCGATGCAGAGCCGCTGCTCCTGGACCATCCGGCGGATGCCGCGGACCTGCCCCTCGATGCGATTCAAACGTGTGACGAAGGCTTGCTGCTGGGTAGGGTCGAACATCCGACAACTATACGTCGCTGAACCCCTGACGCGCCTCCAACTCGTTGTCACGACTGGGCATCAGCTCTCGCTGCCGGGCGAAATCGCGGGCCGGGCGCCGGGCGGATTCGCGGGCACGCCGGCCAAGGTTGACAAGCCGCACAAACATGAATGAACATTCATTCATGACCATTGCCGCGACCCGCCGCCACCTGCCCGCTGCCAGGACCGAAAAGATCGACAAGCGCGACGCGCTGCTGCGCGCGGCGATCGAAACGTTCGCCGCACGCGGCTTCTTCAATGCTCAGGTTGCCGACGTCGCGCGAACAGCGGGCGTCGCTGCCGGGACCGTCTACCTCTACTTCCGCAGCAAGGATGACCTGCTCATCTCCATCTTCGAACGGACGATGAAGGAGGCGATCGCGGCCGGGCGTCAGAGCATCGCCCTTCTGAAGGACCCCGTGGCTCAGCTCCGCGAGATTGCCCGCCTTCACCTGGATCGGATGAGCCGCAACCGCGATCTGGCCGTCGTCTTTCAGGTCGAGCTCCGACAGTCGACGAAATTCATGGAGCGCTTTTCCACGACGCATCTGCGCGAGTACCTCGGGATCATCCGGGACGTGATCGCCCACGGCCAGTCAGCGGGTGTCTTCCGGAAAGATCTGAATGCCACGCTCGCGTCGAAACTGCTCTTCGGCATGCTCGACGAGATGGCCACGAACTGGATCCTCAGCAGACGCAGAGTACTCACTGACGAGCGAGGCCGACGCCATCGTCGATCTGTTCGTGCGAGGGGCCGCGGCGAAATGACGACGATCCGGAACGCCGCGGTGCTCGGCGCGGGCACCATGGGCGCACAGATCGCCGCCCATCTCGCGAACGCGGCTGTGCCGACGCTGCTGCTGGACGTCACGACCGACGCTGCACGGCAGGGGCTCGAGCGCGCCAGAGCGCTGAAGCCGGATCCCTTCTTCACCAGGGACACGCACGGCCTGATTCGGGTCGGCAGCTTCGAGGACTTGAGCGGCGTCCGCTCGTGCGACTGGGTGATCGAGGCAGTCGTCGAACGGCTCGACATCAAACAGTCGCTGCTCGAGCGGCTCGAAGCACATCTCGGCGAATCGACCATCGTGTCTTCGAACACCTCCGGCATCCCGCTGTCTTCGATCGCGGGGGGCCGCTCGGACTCGTTCCGCGGCCGGTGGCTCGGTACCCATTTCTTCAACCCGCCACGCTATCTGCACCTGCTGGAGATCATCCCGACGCCGGATACCCGTCCGGAGGTGCTCGAGTCGATCCGGACTTTTGCCGATCGGCGGCTCGGAAAGGGCGTCGTCATCGCAGAGGACACTCCCGGGTTCATCGCCAATCGAATCGGCATGTACGGGTTGATGCAGGTGTTCCGTGCCGCGGCCGCCGGAAACTACACCGTCGACGAGGTCGATGCCATCACCGGGCCCGCAATCGGCCGGCCCAAGAGCGCGACGTTCCGCACGGTTGATCTTGCGGGGCTGGACGTTCTCGTGCATGTCGCACGTGGGCTGGCGGAGCGGCTCGACGGCGAGGAGCGACAAGCCTTCGACGTCCCGCGGGTCGTCAGCGGGCTGGTCGAGCAGGGGCACACCGGCACGAAGGGTGGCGCCGGGTTCTATCGAAAGCTGGCCTCAGGAGAGATCGAAGCGCTGGATCTCCGGACGTTGGCCTACCTGCCGTCTTCGCGTCCACGATTCCCTTCCATCGACGCGGCCCGCAGCATTCAGAGCACCGGCGAACGGATTCGAACATTGTTTCTCGGCAAGGATCGCGTCGGCGAATTCCTCCGCGCGACGCTCGCGCCAACGCTGCTCTACGCCGCACGCGTTGCGCCTTCGATCGCGCACTCAATCGAGGACGTTGACCGCGCGATGCGTTGGGGTTTCGGCTGGGAGCTCGGGCCGTTCGAGACGCTGCGGGAAATCGGCGCTCACAACGTGGCCGAAGCACTCGGAGTCGAAGACAAGACGACCGGCGGCGAGATCCTCCAGGCCAGTCTCGCACCCGATGTTTCGGCGGTTTCATCCATGGCGTGCGAGCTTCAGCTCCTCAAGTGCGCCAGGGATCGGAACAGAGTCGTCCGCAGGAACCCGGGCGCGAGCCTGATCGATCTCGGCGATGGCGTGCTCTGCGTCGAGTTCCACTCGAAGATGAACGCCATCGGCGGCGACACGATCCAGATGCTGCAGCTGGCGATCAAGGAAGCCACGGCAAACTTCGCGGCGCTGGTGATTGGCAACGACGCCCAGCATTTCTCGGCCGGCGCCAACCTGATGCTGCTGCTGCTCGAGGCGCAGGAGGGCAACTGGGACGAAGTCGACCTGATGGTGCGCGCCTTCCAGCAGGCCACGATGGCGCTCAAGCATGCCCCCGTGCCCGTCGTCATCGCGCCCGCCGGGCTGACGCTTGGCGGCGGCTGCGAGATCGCGCTGCACGGAGACCGGGTGCAGGCGAGCGCGGAAACATACATGGGCCTGGTCGAAGTTGGCGTCGGATTGATTCCAGCGGGCGGGGGAACCAAGGAGATGCTCGCGCGGGCGATGGAGGATCTGCCTCCAGGATCGGATCCGCATCCATTCGTGCAGCGGGTCTTCGAGACCATCGGATTCGGCAAGGTTTCAACCAGCGGCCCGGACGCCCGCCGCATCGGATATCTGCGCAACGGCGACGGGATCACGATGAATCGCGACCGTCTGCTGGCGGATGCGAAGAGCCTCGCGCTGGCGCGAGCGTCCGGCTACACGCCGGTCCAGCCCCGCACGGCCATTCCGGTCGGCGGCGCGAGCGTGCTCGCCGCGCTGAAGCTGGGAGTCCATCTCGCCTGGCGGGCCGGGCGCATCAGCGATCACGACGCCCTGATCGGCCGGAAGCTCGCCTGGATCCTGGCCGGCGGAAGCGAGGCTGCAGCCCGGATGGTGCCCGAGCAAACGCTCCTCGACCTGGAGCGCGAGGCGTTTCTCAGCCTGTGCGGAGAACGAAACACCCAGGAGCGCATCGCACACACGCTGAAAACGGGAAAAACGTTGAGAAATTGAAAGAACCCTCTGAACCATTGAACCGACGAGAGATGAACGTATTCGACGAAGGAAACGGCCCGCCGGTTGTGGTCGTGCCTGGACTGCATGGGCGGTGGGAGTGGGCGAAGCCGGCGCTGCGCGAGCTCGCGCGGAAGTGCCGATCCGTGTCCTATTCGCTCTGCGGCGATATCGGCTCGCGTTGGCGCCTGGACCCGGCGCTCGGCTTCGACAACTACGTCCGCCAGCTCGAGGCGGTGTTGGATCGGGCGCGCCTCGAGCGCGCGGCGATCTGCGGGGTCTCATTCGGCGGATACGTCGCGCTGCGGTACGCATCCAGGTTCCCTGACCGTGTCAGCGCGCTCGTGCTGGCGTCCGTGCCTGGACCGCAATGGCATCCCAATCCGCAGCAGAGCCGTTGGCTCGACCGGCCGTGGTGGTCGGCGCCCGCGTTCGTGTTGTCGTCGCCGATGCGGCTGTGGCCCGAGGTGACGGCGGCGATCCCGAACGCCTCGGGGCGGCTGCGGTTCTTTCTCCGGCAGGGTCTGCGCTGCGCCGCCGCGCCGATGATTCCGGCGCTCATGGCCTCGCGCATCCAGAACGCGGCGGCGATCGATTTTCAGAACGATTGCGAGCGCGTTCGCGCCGCAACGCTCGTGCTCAGCGGTGAGGAAGCGCTCGATCGGGTGGTTCCGGTGATGTCGACTCGAACCTACGCTGCGCTGATCCCTGGCGCCGAGTACGCGATGTTGCCCGGGACCGGACACGTGGGCGTCTTCACGCAGCCGGATCGTTTCGCCGACACAGTGAGTCAATTCGTTCATGCCCACTATCGCTGATTTGAAAGGCCCGGCGGGACGGCTGGAGGCAACCCTTGGCGAGCCTGCCCAGGCAGAGCAACCCAGGGCTGCGGTCGTGTTCGCCCATCCGCACCCGCAGTTTGGCGGGACGATGCATACCAAGGCGGTATATCAGGGCGCAAAGGGATTGTCGCGCATCGGTTGTGCCGTCCTCCGTTTCAACTTTCGCGGCGTTGGCGGCAGCGCGGGTTCCTTCGCCCAGGGTGAAGGGGAGATGCTCGACTTCGCCGCCGCGCTCGATTACATGGCCGCGAAGTACCCGGGTACGCCTCTCTGGGCCGCCGGGTTCTCCTTCGGTGCCTGGGTCGCGCTCGAGACCGGCGCCGAGGACGATCGCGTCACGACGCTCATCGGCATCGCTCCTCCGGTCGAGACATCGGTGTCCGGGATGGGCTATTCGTTTCCGCACACGCTCGAGAGCCGGAAGCCCAAGTTCTTCGTGCAGGGAGAAGCAGACGACGTCTGCCCGCTCGAGGGGATGTGGGCGTTCTACGCCAGGCTTCACGAGCCGAAGGAGCTCGTGGTGATCGATGGCGCCGATCACCTGTTCGAAGGAAAAACCCAGGAAGTCGGCGAGGCGCTCGAAGATCTGCTCGGCGACTTCAACGAAGACCGGAAGCTGGACCCGAAATGAACGAAGCCGTCATCGTTTCCGCGGCCCGCACCGCGGTCGGCAAGGCGCCGAACGGCTCGCTGCGCGCGACCCGTCCCGACGACCTCGCGGCGGTTGCCATCGACGCCGTGCTGCAACGCGCCGCCGCGGTGGACCGCGCCGACGTGGAGGACGTCATTCTCGGTTGTGCGATGCCCGAGGCCGAGCAGGGACTGAACGTCGCCCGAATCGCCAGCCTGCGCGCGGGAGTACCCGTGTCTGCTTCGGCGGTCACGATCAACCGATTCTGTTCCTCGGGCTTGCAGGCAATCGCTTTCGCCGCCGAACGGATCATGGCCGGCGGCGGCACCACCATCGTGGCCGGCGGCACCGAGTCGATGAGCCTCATCCCGATGGGCGGACACAAGCCGGCGCCGAATCCCGGGCTCGTCGACAGCTACCCGGATACCTACCTGACGACCGGTCTGGTTGCGGAGAACCACGCGCGTGAGCACGGAATCAGCCGTCAGGAGCAGGATGAATTCGCGCTGCGGAGCCATCGGCGGGCAGCCGCCGCAATCGACGCCGGCCGGTTCGCCGACGAAGTGGTCGCCGGGACCGACACGATCTCCCTGCCGCTATCGGTTGACGAAGGGCCGCGCCGCGACACCTCCCTGGAGGCGCTCGCAAAGCTGAAGCCGGCGTTCCACGTGAACGGCACCGTGACGGCCGGCAACTCGTCGCAGATGAGCGACGGGGCGGCGGCGGTCCTGGTCATGGAGAGCCGGCGTGCCCGCGAGCTCGGCCTGACGCCGCTCGCCCGGTTCGTCGCCTTCGCCACCGCCGGCGTCGAGCCCGAGCGCTTCGGGATTGGACCCGTGCCCGCAATTCGGAAGGTCCTCAAGATCGCCGGACTCAGGCTTGAACAGATCGATCTGATCGAGCTGAACGAGGCGTTCGCCGCCCAGGTGCTCGCCTGCCTGCGCGAACTGCCAATCGATGCCGAACGCTTGAACGTGAACGGCGGGGCAATCGCCCTCGGCCATCCGCTCGGGTGCACCGGCGCGAAATTGACGACGACCCTGCTGTACGAAATGCGCCGTCGTGAGGCGCGCTACGGCCTGGTCACCATGTGCGTCGGCGGCGGGATGGGCGCCGCGGGAATTTTCGAACGTCTTCCTGGAAACTGATTCATGACTACATCGACCACGACACGCGGCGGCGCCTGGCTGATCGAAGACGCCGATGCCGACACCATGCTGACCCGGGAACGATTGAGCGAGGAGCACCGCTTGATCGGGCAGACCGCCGACGAGTTCATCGACAACGAAGTGCTCCCGGTGCTCGGCCAGCTCGAACAGAAGGACTGGCCGCTGGCGAGGACGCTCATTCGCCGATGCGGCGAGCTCGGGCTCCTCGGCACCGACGTCCCGGAAGCGCTCGGCGGCGTCGAGCTCGACAAGGCCGCCTCGCTTGTCGTCGGCGAATCAGTAGGACGCTGCGCCTCGTTCGCCACGACCTTTGGCGCGCAGACGGGGCTCGCCGTCACGCCTCTGCTCTGCTTCGGATCGGAGGATCAGAAGCGCCGGTATGTGCCCCGCCTGGTGAGCGGCGAGCTGATCGGCGCGTACGCCCTCAGCGAGTCGGGGTCCGGCTCGGACGCGCTGAGCGCCCGGGCACGCGCGGAGCGCCAGGCCGACGGCAGCTTCGTCCTGAACGGCGAGAAGATGTGGATCACCAATGGCGGCTTCGCCGACATCTTCATCGTGTTCGCGAAGGTGATGGACGGGAGCGAGGCCGGGCAGTTCACGGCGTTCATCGTGGAGCGGGCCTTCCCCGGCGTGAGCAGCGGCAAGGAGGAGCACAAGATGGGCCTGCACGGCTCGTCGACCACGCCGCTGATCCTCCAGGATGCTCGCGTGCCAGCTGGGAACGTTCTCGGAGAGATCGGCAAAGGTCACAAGGTGGCGTTCAACGTGCTCAACTACGGTCGCTTCAAGCTGGCCGCGATGTGCAGCGGCGGGGCGCGGCGGGTGATCGCGCAGGCGGCCGCATACGCCGCCGAGCGCAGACAGTTCAACCAGCCGATCTCATCCTTCGGAGCGATTCGTCAGAAGCTCGCAGACATGGTCGTCCGCGAATACGCGGTCGAGGCCATGCTGTATCGCACCGCCGGTCTGATCGACCAGGCGCTTCAGGGCAGCCACGCGAGCGAAGCCGTGCTCGCAGCGCTCGAGGAGTTCGCGATCGAAGCGTCGATCCTGAAAGTCGCGAGCAGCGAGATGATCGACTTCGTCGTCGACGAGAACGTGCAGATTCATGGCGGCAATGGCTTCGTGCAGGACTATCCCGCGGAAGGGCAGTACCGCGACGCCCGAGTGAATCGCATCTTCGAGGGCACGAACGAGATCAACAGGCTGCTGATCCCGGGGATGCTGGCCAAGCGCGCCCTCAAGGGCGATCTGCCGCTCATTCCCGCGGCGCGCCGGCTTCAGGACGAGCTGTTGACCCCGTCGCTGCCGGCCGCCCCAACTGACAGCCCGCTGGACGCGGCTCGAACGGCCGTCGCGTCGATGAAGAAAGCCGCGCTGATGGTCCTGGGCACGGCCATGCAGACCTATGGGGCAAAGCTCGCCGACGAACAGGAAGTGCTCTCGCGCGCGGCGGACATCATCGTGGACGTCTATGCCGCGGAGAGCGCGGTCCTGCGCGCGACCATCGCCGCAACGCCGCTGCACGAGACGGCCGCCTGTCTGTTCGTCAACGACGCGATCGGGCGGGTGGAATTGACCGCGCGCGATGCGCTGGCGGCGATCGAGGAAGGGGACACCCTTCGAACCCTGCTCGCAGCCTTGAAGCGCCTGACGAAGACCACGCCGATCAATACCGTCGCGCTGCGGCGGCGGCTCGCTGACGCGGTTGTCGAGCGCCGCGTGTATCCTTTTTAGCGCGTGTCTCGTGCCTCTCGGTTCCTGCTCGTCGTGCTGGCGCTGGCGGCGCTCTCTTGTACCGGCGCGCCAGCGCCCTATCCTCAAGAAATCGCCGCCTGGCGGGCTGAGAAGGACGCCTTCATGCGCGCCGGTGAGTCGCCGGTCCCGGCGGACAAGCGGTCCACGTTTCCCCCGCTGCCCTACTATCCGATCGACGAACAGTACCGCGTGCCGGCCGGGTTGAAGATGGTCGAGAGCGACCAGATCATCGAGTTGTCGCTGTCGACGGGACAGACCCGCCAGATGCGTCGAATCGGCACGCTGGCGTTCACCCTGAAAGGGGAGCCGCTGAGCCTGACCGCCTTCGCCGACGTCGGCGACACGCGACTGAGACGGCTCTTCGTACCCTTCGGCGATCTGACGAGCGGAACGGAGACGTATCAGGGAGGCCGCTACCTCGATCTCGACCGTACGGCGTCCGGCATCTACGACCTGGATTTCAATCGCGCCTACCACCCGTTCTGCGTGTTCGATTCCCGCTACGAATGCCCGATCCCGCCGCGTGAAAACCGGCTGAAAGTCGCGATCAGGGCCGGCGAAAAAATGCTCTGATGCCGGACATCACCGCAGTCGTGTTCGACTTCGATGGCGTGCTGGCCAACTCCGAGCCGCTGCACCTCCGCGCGTACCAGCAGGTCCTGGACGAGACCGGCGTCTTCATCGAACGCGACGAGTACTACCAGCGCTATCTCGGATTCGACGATGTCGGCGCGTTCCGGGCGATCGGCGAGGCGCACGGACAGAACTGGTCGACCCCGCAGATCGCGGCGCTCGTCGAGCGCAAGACCATCGTGTTCGACGAGATCCTCGAGTCGGGGGACGTGATGTTCCCAGAGGCCGCCGGCTGCATCGAACGTCTCGCGGCCAGGTTCCCTCTCGGAATCGCCTCCGGCGCCCTGCGCCACGAGATCGTCGCGATTCTGCGAGGTGCCAGCCTCGATCGGCACTTCCGCTTCATCGTCGCGGCGGGCGACACGCCCGCCAGCAAGCCGGCGCCCGATCCGTATCGACGGGCTGCGGAGCTGCACGGCGTGGCGCCGGCCGCGTGCGTAGCGATTGAAGACTCGCGCTGGGGCATCGAGTCGGCGAAGGCCGCGGGTCTGCGCTGCGTCGGGATCACGACCAGCTACCCGGCGCACGAGCTCGCCGCGGCCGACGCCGTCATCCCTTCGCTGGACGGCTTCACGGTCGAGATGATCGAGGGTCTCTAGCGAGGCTGCGCCTCAGACCAACGAGGCTCCGCCTCGCTAGGCCACGTTCTTGATAACGCCCCGCTGAGCGGGGACGGTCTTGACCCAAGGAACTTGATTCGTTGGGACAGTTCTGGGGGTCAAGACCTCTAGCGAGGCTGCGCCTCAGACCCGAGCCACCCTGAGATCCACGCTACAATCGCCGCAGTGAAGTACGCCCTTCAGCTACAGGCTCGCAGCGCGCAGGTCGCCAAGGACCTCGAACGGGCGATGAACGTGGCGGGCGAGGAGCTCGCGCCGGCCGCGCTCGCCATTGCGCGCGTCGAGTACCCGGCCCTCGACATCGAAGGCTACCTCGATTCCATCGATCGGATGGGAGACGACGCGGCCTCGCGGGTGGCCCACTCCGGAGCCCGCGGCCAGGATGCGATCCGGGTGCTGAACGAGTACCTCTACGACGATCAGCACTTCACCGGAAACCGCGACCGATACGACGACCCGAGGAACAGCTTTCTCAACGAGGTCCTCGACCGCCGCACCGGCATTCCCATCAGCCTCGCGGTCGTCTATCTGGAGATTGCCCGGCGGGCGGGCGTCGCCGTCGACGGCATCAATTTTCCCGGGCATTTTCTGCTGCGCGCCTCCGGCGATCGGCGGCGGCCCCGCCTGGGCGGCGAGGTGCTGATCGTCGATCCCTTCCACGGCGGCGCGCTGTTGTCCGAGGTCGATTGCCGCGAGATGCTGCGGCAGCACGTCGGGGAGGATGCCGCCTTCGATCGCGATCTCCTCGAACCGGCAACGCGGCATGAAATCGTCGTCCGCATGCTCGTGAACCTGAAGCGGCTCTACGTCAGGATGCGATCGTTCCCGCAGGCACGATTCGTCGCCGATCTTCTCTTGACCGTCGATCCGTCAGCGGTATCCGAGCTGCGCGACCGCGGTCTGCTCGCCTATCACCTGCAGGACTTCGGCGCGGCGCTGCGCGATCTCGAAACCTACCTGCGCCTGCTCCCCCGCCACACGGAAGAGCCGACCAGCCTGGATCTGATTCTCGAGACCGGCGAGGATCCGGCGCAAGGCGACGACAGTGATGACGACGGCGTTCAGGTGTGGGAGCACATCAAGAATCTGCGCAAGCGGGTCGCCGGCTTCAACTGAGCGTCTGATCACTCGGCGGACCGCGTCCGCAATTTCATCCGATTTCGAAATAGATTCCCCGCGACCGATCGAGCGGTGCCCTCCGTGTGGGGGCGTCGGCTGAAGCTCAGCCGGGTAATGTCTTCCTCGGGCGCTGTAGTCGGCCTAATGGGTGACTGCCACCACCCGGAATTACGAACTTAGTCAGACGGAAACGGACCAGTCACGCTGGCGCGGGAAATAACGCTACTTTTGCCCAACCTTCGCTTGTGTGGCGAAAATCTCGGCATATTGTTGTCGCGCCATGTACGCCTTTGCACGCTTCTGCATGCTGTTCCTTGCCTTCACGTCTGCCGCCGCGAACGCCTCGACGGCTCACGCACAAATCGCGACGACCAAGCCCTATCCGTCGCTCGTGATCCCGTCTCAGGACGTGCCGAATCGCGGCGCCGACGAAGCGTCACCGCTGCGAAGGGCGATTGATGATCTCGCCGTCCCGCCGCTATCCGCGCTGTCTGCGCCAACCGTCGAACAGAAGCCGGGGCGAGGCGTGGTGCTGCCGGTGATGTACCTGGGACTGGGAACGCTGCAGGCACTGGATACGCATTCGACGTTTCGTGCGGTCGATGCCGGTCTGGCCGAGCAGAACCCGCTGATGCGATGGGCTGTCGATCACCCGGTGGCGTTCGTGTCGCTCAAAGGGGCGGCAACCGCGGGAACGATCCTCGTCGCGGAGAAGATCCGCAAGAAGTACCCCAAGCGCGCCGTCGCCTTCATGGCCGCAATCAATGCCGCCTATGCGGTGGTCGTGATTCACAACTACCGCGCCTCGTCAGGCACGCAGTAGAAATCGGGGTGGTGGGAGTCCGGGTCGCGCGAGTCGGTCAGGACCTGCTCATTTCCAGCCGACCATTTTCGAGAGTCGGTTCAACAGCCGCGGCTCTTTCGGCGCGGAGTCCGACGCCTGCTCGAGTTGATCGAGCGCCTCGCTGATCGAGCGCGCAATCCCTATACGCAGCCGCCTGGCGCTGTTCTCGGTGACCTCGTCGCGCTCGGGCACGATGAGAATCGGCTTCGCCTTGGAATCAGACGCGACATCGAGGCAGTTCTGCGGACTGTCGTCGACGTGATAGGTCAGCCGCAGCGCCCCGGCCGCGGCGCCGCGTGAGCCACTGATCACCAGCACGCTGGGCATGTCGAAACCCTGCTGGTGCAGCCACTGCTGCGTCTGGCGCTGCACGGTCTGGCCGACGGTCGCCGGACGCTGCGTGATGAAAAACACCTCCCAGCTCCGGCGCAGCATCGTCTCGTGGATCCTGACGACGGCTTTGGGGTCGAGCGGTTTCAACGTCGTCCAGAAATCCGGAGTGTTGTGGATGGCGCTCCAGATCGCGTCGCGGCGACGGCGAATCTCGCCGGGCGTCTTGCCGTCGGCGGCCGAAGGCGTCTCGTCGTTCTCTTCGTTCGCCGCCTCGACTTCCGGGGACTCCGCGTTCACTTTTGAAGAAGGGCCAAACAGGCTCAGGTCGACTTCTCGAAAGGCCGATGAGAAATCGGCGAGCACGCCGTCCATGTCGAACCCGATCCGCACTGCCATGCCTGCCTGCTATTGCCTCCCGAGAATCTGATCGGCGATGCGATCGGCGGCCCGGCCGTCCCACAACGGGGGAACGGCGCCGCGCTTGCCGCGGCCGGCGAGGACGTCGCTCACGTGGGTCTTCAGCTCCTCCATATCGTCGCCGACGAGATGGTTCGTACCGACGTAGACGGTAATCGGCCGCTCCGTGTTCTTGCGAACGGTCAGACACGGCACTCCAAGATACGTCGTTTCCTCCTGGATGCCACCGGAATCCGTGATTACCACCGTCGCGTGCCGCTGCAGTCCGAGGAACTGCAGGTAGGTCAGCGGCTGAGTCAGGAGCAGTCCCGAGTACTGCAGCTGATGATCCTGCATGCGCGCGCGCGTGCGAGGGTGAACCGGAAACACCACCGGCAGTTGTGACGCGATATCGGCGAGCGAGTCGAGGATGCGCTCGAGCATCGCGTCGACGTTGCTCGGCCGGTGGATCGTGACCAGCGCGAACGGCTTCGGACCCGTGCCGTTCATGAGACCGAACATCTCGAGGAGCGGGCGCGGCTGGGTGAGCGGCAGCAGCCGCACCAGCGTGTCGATCATCACGTTCCCGACGCGAATGATCGACGATCTGTTGGCGCCTTCGGCGAGCAGATTCTCGTCGGCGTCCGCCGACGGGGTGAAGTGCCAGGTGGCCAGCCGGTCGGTCACGATCCGGTTGATCTCCTCGGGCATGTTGAGGTCGCGCGAGCGCAGCCCGGCCTCGACGTGTCCGACGGGGATGCCCATCTTCGACGCGGCGAGCGTCGCCGCCATCGTCGAGTTGACGTCGCCGTACACGAGCAGCAGGTCGGGGAGCCGCTCGCGCAGGCACCGCTCCATGCCGACGAGCACCTGCGCTGTCTGCTCGGCGTGCGATGCCGATCCCACTCCCAGGTTCACGTCGGGCTGCGGAATCTTGAGCTCGCGGAAAATCGCGTCCGACATGTTGACGTCGTAGTGCTGCCCCGTGTGGACCAGCGTCTGCCTGGCACCGCGCTCACTGAGAGCGTTCAGCACTGGCGCGACTTTCATGAAGTTCGGACGAGCACCAACGACGTGAAGAATATGCATGAAAGGGTCACCCGGGGCCGGCAGCCGGAATGTGCCGCGGCGCACTTGCTCTATCGATGTTTTCTTCTTCCTGCTCTGCCCTCGCCGCCTTATGGAACCGCAATCGGCCCAGGCAGCTGCATCCTCAGCGACCGACTTCCACCCGCATCGCGTTCGATGCGACGACCCGCATCCGCGGCCGGGTCGGTGCAGGCTCCGGCTGGGGCGCAGCGTGGCGAGCCGCTCGCGGACGGTGCAGCGCGATCGCGCACAGCACCACGAACATCACCGCGTTGCCGGGCATCTGCAGGCTGAAATCGACCGTTTCCTGAAACGCGATTGCGATCAGCCCCGTGACGGCGCCTCTGCGCAGCCACCATACGGTGGAGGGCGGATCGTCTTTCATCCTGCGGCGAATCTCGCGCACGAGCAGCAGCAGGCAAGTAAGCGCAGGAATGCCGACCAGCAGTCCGCCTTCGGCCATCAATTCCAGATAGTCGTTGTGCGACTCGCCGTAGAACTGATCGAGATCGTGTCGCTGATAGAATCGCGCGGCCGTCTCGTAGGTGTTCAGCCCGGTGCCCGTCAGCCGGAAGGCGGCCGACACGTCGAGGGCGTCGGCCCAGGCCCCGCGCCTATGGTTGAATTCCGTCCAGTTCGACTCCGAGAAGCGCGCAAAGATGACATCGGCACCAACCCACGCGAACGTCGTGACCGCTAGAATCAGCAGATAAGTCGCGACCGCCCGGCGTCGGGAGCGGCTCTGGAGGCCTCGCGCCACGATCCATCCGGTCAGGATCAGCGATACCGCCATCGCCGTGATTCCCGATCGCGACAGGGTCATCACGAGCGAGAGCGCCATCACGACCGCGGCCGCGGCGAGCAGGATCAGCCGGTTGGCTTCGGCCGATGATAGCCAGAGGATTCGATACCGCCATCCTGCCTTGACGCCACGCACACTTTGCTCGAGTCCACCGATGAGGAGCGTGAGCGTCAGCGGAAGCGCCATCAACATCCAGCCGGCGAAATGATTTCTGTTGATGAACGGCCCGAATGGAGTACCTGGCGTCTGCGGCTCCCAGAATCCGAGCAGCCGGCCGCTGTAAATCGGCTTCTGCACGATCCCGATGAGCGCGAGGATGACGCCGAATATAGTGAGCGTTTCCACGAGCCGCCGCGTCTGATCGCCGGCGAGCACGCGGGTCATGCCAAGGAGCAGCACCGCGAAGGACACAAACAGCGCGAGCGCCGAACCAGTGGACGCCGGATCGATCGACACCGGGTGAAAACGGGTGAGGCCGGCACCGTATCGGAAGTCGGTATCGGCGAGCAACGGCAACGCGCGCGGGCTCACCGACTGCAGCCACGAAAGCGGCAGGGGTACCATTTGCAGGAGCATCGCCACCGCGACGGCGCCGAGCGCCAGAGCGAGGGACCGACTCACGCCGACGACCCCGCGGCAGTCGAGCAGCCCCATGATTCCGGCCGTCCCGCAGACAGCCGCGAGCGGCCAGTACGCCCAGGGGTACGACGCGCCGAACGCGAGCGCGCCCCAGCAGACCGCGGCGAGCGCGAGCGCCAGCGCGCGCGTCGAGGACGCGGTCGCGGTCGCACCGATCGCCGGGGTCTCGGTCTTAATCACTGCAGATCGCGTGGTGAGAAGTTCCGGCGGCTCCGCGGCGCAGGCGCGGGCAACGACCAGACGGTCTTGTCAAGCGACCCGAGATCCGGCGCCTCGACCAGATCGGCGGGCTCGCCTTCGATATTGACGAGCGGCATCAGCCAGCCGCGCCAGCCGCACGTGTCGCATCGGAACAGTCGCTCCGCGGCCATGCCGCGTCTCACCCGCTCGAACACGCTTCGTGAACGGGACCGATGGACTCGGGGCGAGATGCAACTTGGGCAGTATTGATACAACGCGCCTCCCTCTACCTGGGCCATCTCGGCTTCCTCTGCCGGGTCATCGCCTACCGGTTCAAGGCTGTGTCCGGCCTGCGTGGCCGCAACTTCCGCCGGGTTCATGTATTCAGGAATGAGCTGTTTCAACGATTCACGAACGCCTTCGACGTTTCCTTCGGCCGCCTGCGTCTCAATGATCTCCAGTCGCGTGAAGAAATCGGGATCCGGCTTCGTCCGACTCGTCACCCGGTAAATCTTCTCGATGTTTGAGGGGCCCGGTGATTCGTGGATCCCGACGAGCTCTTCGTACAGCTTTTCGCCGGGTCTCAGGCCGATGAACTCGATCGGGATTTCTTCGTCAGGCACGAATCCGGCGAGGCGAATGAGATCGCGCGCCATGTCGAACAGCTTGACCTGCTCGCCCATTTCGAGGACGTAGATGCCGCCGCTCTCGGCCTGCGACGCGGCGTGCATGACGAGCTGCACCGCCTCGGGAATCAGCATGAAGAACCGGCGCATCTCCGGATGCGTAATCGTCACCGGTCCACCCCGGCGGATCTGGTCGAGGAACCGCGGCACCACGCTGCCGTTGCTGCCGAGCACGTTGCCGAACCGGACGACGCCGAACGACGTGCCGCTGCCGATGGCCTGGGTTTGAATCGCGAGCTCCGCCAGCCGCTTCGACGCCCCCATCACGCTCGTCGGGTTCACCGCCTTGTCGGTCGAGATGAAGATGAAGCGGTCGACGCCGAAGAACTCGGCCGCCTGCGCGAGCAGCCGGGTGCCGCGCACGTTGTTCTTGATCGCCTCGCACGGGTTCTCCTCCATCAGCGGCACGTGCTTGTGGGCGGCGGCGTGGAAGACGATCTCCGGCGAGTACCTTCTGCATCGTCGCGCTCACACAGACGGTGTCGCCGACGTCGCCGATCACGCAGTGGAGGCCGCACCCCGGCTTCGAGTCCTCCAGCTCCATCCTGACGGCGTGGAGGCTGTTCTCGTAGCGCTCGAACATAATCAGGCAGGCCGGCTTCAGCGTGACGATCTGGCGGCAGAGCTCCGAGCCGATCGAGCCGCCCGCGCCGGTAACCATCACGCGCCGGCCGCGAATCAGGCGTCTGACGGGAAGCGGATCGAGACCGACCGGCGGACGGGCGAGCAGGTCCTCGACCGACAGGTTGCGGATCGCGTTGAGCTCGATCTTGCCGCCGATGATGTCGGCGAGCTTCGGCAGCGTCTTGATCGGCAGCTTGAATGCCTGCAGCGCGCGGACGATGGTGCGGATGCTCGCCGGGTCGGCGTTGGGCATCGCGATCAGGACTTCATCCGCTTTGTGCTTGATCAGGATGTCCTTCAGATCCTCGCGGGTGCCGAGGACGGGAACGCCATGGATGCGGCGGCCCACCTTGTTCTTGTCATCGTCGATGAAGCCGACCGGCTGGTAGCCGGTACTCGCGATTGGTCTTCATGTCGCGGACGACCAGCTCGCCGGCATTGCCGGCGCCGAAGATGAGCACGCGCTTGCCACGCTTGCCGCCGGACAGCTCGGCATAGATGCGGCGGGAGAGACGGCCGCCGCCCAGCATGATGGTCAGCAGCAGCGCATCGGTGACGAACACCGATCGCGGATAGACCTCGGGGCCGAGCGGGCTGTAGGTCACGATCATGAACACGCCGCTGCTCGCGGCGACGGCCGCGACGATCCCCCGGACGTCGTAGATGCTGGTGTACCGCCAGAGCCCCTGGTAAAGCTTGAACGGCTTGAACATCAGGCCGCGGATGACCAGCAGCCAGGGAAGCATCTGCGCGCAGGAGGCGATCGCCCAGGGCGGCGGGACGCCGTCGAACCGCAGCGCGAACGCGATGATGTTCGCCAGGGCGACCATCGCCAGCTGCAGGCCGATCGTCCAGGCGCGCTTGAACTTGAGGATGAAGAGAGGCATCGGCATGGCTTTACGCTCCGACGAGGGCCACGAGGTCGGTCGCGGTAACCGAACGGGCTTCCTCGATGGACGCAATCACGGTTTGCTGCTGGTCACGGGTCAGACTCGAACCGCTCGGCAGGCAGAGGCCATCCTTGAACAGAGCCTCGGCAACCGCGCCGCCCCGCATGTCGCAGTTCTGGAAGATCGGCTGCATGTGCATCGGCTTCCATACCGGCCGTGACTCGATGTTGCGGCTTTCCAGGTGCAGACGGACCGTTTCGCGGTCGACGCCGAAGGCGCTGGGGTCGATCGTGATGCAGGTCAGCCAGGCGTTCGACCGGCCGTATGGCGCTTCGGGCATGAACGTGATTCCGGGCCGGTCCGCGAGCGCCGCGCGGTAGATGGCGTTGACGTCTCGGCGTCGCGCAATTTTCGCGTCGAGCTGTCCGAGCTGCCCGCGGCCGACCGCGGCGAGCAGGTTGCTCAGGCGGTAGTTGTAGCCGACGTCTTCGTGCTCGTAGTGGGCTGCCGGCTGGCGCGCCTGGGTGGAGAGATGACGCGCCCGCTCGACGATCTCGCGGTTGTTCGACACCAGCATGCCGCCGCCGCTGGTCGTGATGATCTTGTTGCCGTTGAACGAGAACGCCGCGCAGTCCCCGAAGGCGCCGGCTTTGCGCGACCCGTAGGTCGCGCCGAGGCCCTCGGCCGCATCCTCGATGAGCGGGACGCCGTAATAGGCGCAAAGCGCTTCGATTCGCCCGTATTCGGCGCACTGTCCGTAGAGATCGACGGTGATCACGGCCGCAGCCTGCCGGTTGCTGCGCGCCCGCGCCCCGAGCTCTTCCTCGAGCAGATCCGGATCCAGCGTCCAGGTGTCGGTCGACACATCCAGGAACACTGGTGACGCGCCCTGATAGCAGATGGCGTTCGCCGTGGCCGCGAAGGTCAGGGTCGAGGTGATCACTTCGTCGCGCCGGCCGACGCCGAGAATCTGCAGCCCGAGATGCAGCGCCGCGGTGCCGCTCGAGAGCGCGACCGCATAGGGCACGCCCACCGTGTGCGCGAACTCCCGCTCGAAGTCGTCCACGTGGGGACCGAGCGGGGCAATCCACCCCGAATCGAAGGCGTCGAGCAGAAGCGCGCGCTCGGTGGCGCCGACGTCGGGAGGTGAAAGATAGATTCGTTGCGTCATGTGATAGACCTGACTAACCAATCGCGTTGACGCAGACCATGCGTGCGGGCACGCCAACGACCGTGGCTCCCGCCGGCACGTCCCTGGTCACCACCGCGCCTCCGCCAACCGTGCTCCAGGCGCCGACCTTCACGCGCGGCAGGATCGTCGCGCCGATGCCGATCAACGCGCCTTCCCCGATGTGCACCTCGCCGCCCATGTGCACTCCCGGCGCGACGTGCACGTGGTCGCCGATCACGCAGTGGTGGTCAATGGTCGCGGCGGTATTGACGATGACGTTCCGGCCGATCACCGATGCGGTGTTGACGATCGCGCCGGCCGACACCATCGTGCCGTCGCCGATCGCGGCGTCCACGGCGATGATGCTCTTCGGATGCCGCGCGATCGCGAACTGCTCGCCCGCACCGGCGAGCCGGGTGAACAGCCGCGCCCGGACGGCGTTGTCACCGATCGCCACGATCACCGCGTCGTGGCGCAGGACCGCAATGTCCTTGATCGAGCCACGCACCGTGCTGCCGGCATAGGTCTGATGCAGCCGCGCGGCGCTGTCGTCGACGAACGCCGTCACCGCCCCTGACACTCCCGCCGCGCGGGCGGCGCGGAAGATGTCCGAGACGACCTGACCGTGCCCGCCGGCGCCGACGATGAGAATCATCGCGTCGGGCTCCCCCTGAAATCCTGCGCGGTGACGTGTCCCGGCTGACTGATGTCGCGACGCGCAACGACCCGCCACACGGTGTGCGCGAGGATGCTCAGGTCCAGGGCGAACGACCGGTGGTCGACGTACCACACGTCGAGCTCGAACTTCTGCTCCCAGGTGAGCGCGTTGCGGCCGCGGACCTGCGCCAGCCCGGTGATCCCGGGCAGCACGTCGTGACGCCGCGCCTGCGCCGGCGAATAGCGATCCAGGTACTGCATCAGCAGCGGCCTGGGCCCGACGAGACTCATGTCTCCGCGGAGGACGTTCAGCAGCTCGGGCAATTCGTCGACGCTGGAGCTCCGCAGCCACGACCCGAGCGCCGTCATGCGCGCCGCATCGGGCAGGAGCGCGCCGGATCCGTCCCGCTCGCTCGTCATGGTCCTGAACTTGATCAGCGTGAACGGCTGGCCGCCGAGCCCGGGGCGGCGTTGACACCAGAACACGGGTGCGCCCAATCGCAGCCGAACCGCGACGATGGCGGCGAGGAGCACCGGCGTCAGGGACGCCAGGAGGAGCAGCGCTCCGGCGACGTCGAACGCGCGTTTCCCGTAGCGGCGATACATCGTCTTCAACTCTCTGCCCCGACCGGCACGGCGGCGGTCCCGGCCGCCACACGGCGGCGGGCCTCGACAATCTGCGAGTAAATCGCCGCGACCTGCGCGGCCGTTTGCCTGACGTCGAGCAGCTGCTGCGCATGCCGCCGTCCTTCGACGGCCATCGCTGATGCACGAGTGCGGTCGGCCAGCAGGTCACCCATGGCGCCGGCGAGGCTCACCGGATCTCGCGGTGGCACCATGCGCCCGGTCACGCCGTCTGCAATCAGGTCCGGGAATCCGCCGACGTTGGTCGTCACGGTCGGCACTCCGAACAGCAGCGACTCCGCGGCGCCGCCCAGGTTCTCCGACAGCGACGGATGCACGGCGACGTCGAGGTCGGCGTAGATCGCGGCGATGTCCCGGCGCGTACCGAGAAACATCACGCGGGCGTCGCTGTTGGCGCGGGCGTACGCCTGGACGGCGGCGTAATAACCCTGAGCGCCCTGCCACGCGCCGCCGGCCACGACTCCGATGACGTCGAGCCCGCCGCGGCGCAGAAGGCCGACCGCATCGATGAAGTCTTCGTGGCCCTTGATGCCGCGCCGCGAGCCGAGGTAGGCCTTCGGCTTGTAGCAGTAGGCGACCATCCCGACCACGCGCGTCCCGTCGCCAAGACCGAGCTCGGAGCGGACCGCGCCTGGCGCCACTGGCCGGCAATCATCGAGATCGCTGCCGTAGTGCGACAGGAACACGCGATCGGCGGCGACACCCAGCGCGCGGTATCTCTCGCGCGTCCATTCGCACGACGCGATCCAGTAGTCCGCCTGGCTGGCGCTTCCCGCTTCGATGCGGGCGAGAACGCCGTTCTCGAGGTGCAGCGGCCCCGGCACCTGAAAGACCCGCCCGCACGACAGCGAGCGGAGCGCATATCGCATCAGCAGCGTCGTCGCGACGAAGTGGCTGTGCACGACGTCCGGAGACAGGCGCGAGACGAGGAGGCGGAGCGCACGGGCGCGTTCGAAGAACCGCGGCGTCAACGGCGCGGCGTTCAGGTCGAGCACGTGAACGGTCACGCCCGCCGCCACGTACTGCGCCGCTATGCCCTTGTCGTCAGGCAGCACCACGTGACACTCGACGCCGAGCCGCGTCAGCTCGCGCAGCTGGAGCAGCGCCCAGCGGGCGCCAACGCTCGTCTTGAGCAGGTGCAGGGTCTTCATGCGGCAACCCTCGCCTGCTGCCACTCTTCGGTCACGAGGCGCACGCGCCGGTAGAACTCCCGGCGGCGGGCACGCAGGACGTCGGCGCGAAACTCGTGGGCTTTCTTCAGGTTCTGCGCGGCGAGCGCGTCGCCGTCGACCCTGCCGGTCATGATCGCGAGCATGCAGTCGACGAGGCTTTCAACCGATCCGGGTTCGCACAGCGCGCGCGGATCCAGCAGTTCCGGGATGCCGCCGACGTGTGTGCCGACGCAGCGCAGCCCGCGGGCCATCGCCTCGATCAGCGCACGCGGCAGGCCTTCCGTTCGCGACGCGAGCACGAAGAGATTGGAGCTGTCCAGCTCCGCCATCACCTCCGGCCGCTTCAGCTGTGACGTGAACCTCACCGGCAGACCGAGAGAACCGGCCAGAGCCTCGAGCTCGGCGCGATACCGGCCGTCGCCAATGACCGTCAGCTCGCACGGACGCCCTAGGGCATTCAGCGCGCCGACCGCTCGGATCAGCACGTCCACGCCCTTGTACCGCTGCGCGAGCGACCCGACCGTGACGACTTTGAGCGGACCGGCCGCAGGCAGCACGCGCGGGTGAGCGGCGAAGTCCGAGGAGCTCAACTCGATGCTCGAGTAGTGGGTCGTGAACGACGAGCGCTCTTCTAGCTCGACGTCGGACACCGCCCACTCGTCTCTCGAGCAGGGATAGCGCTGTTGCAGCGACTTCTCCGTGACATAGGCCGCGCCAGCGGCCGAAGCGCACAGGCGCTCCTGGCTGCGGGTGAGGATGCGCCGAACCAGGCTTCGCATCGGCGTATCGATCACACCCGGCGCAAAGGTGTCCCACGGATCGCCGACGACTTCGACACCGTAGGGCCGGCCCGACCGCAGCAACGTGCCTTGCAGCCCCAGCGCGAGGAGCGATCCCAGACGGAGCATCAACGCGTCCGGCTCGTGCACGAGCGGGCGGACGGCATTACAGACGCCGCGCCAGCGCAGCATGAACTCCCGCGGTCCCATGAAGTGCGGCACGCCACGCAGGAGGACACCGGGACCGTCGGCGCGCAACATGCCCGGACGCGGCGCATCGATGCGCTCTTCGCGGGCGACGATGGTCACGAAGTTGAACTCGTCGAGGTAGCGCGTCCAGAACTGGTATGGCGACGCGTCGGCCCACACCGATCCGTCCGCCACCCGGCAGAAGCGCACCTCGGAGACGACCGCGATATTCATGCGGCCCCCGGCCTCACCCGGCCGACCTGCCGGTTCAGCCGCACGGATCTGGTCTTGAGCGCGCCGCCGGCAATCACGGGAATCACGATGGTGCAGAGATAGGGAATGACGGCGTACCACACGACGGGCCGGATCACGCCCGCCAGCTCGTCGCGCGGGAACCGGAGAACGAACGCGAGAATGGTGGCGACGACCGCAAGCTTCGCGGGATCGCCGGACTTCTCACCCCAGATGACGAGCGCAACGAGGAGGATGCCGTAAATGCTCATCACCGGAATCACGCCGGCGTGCCCGAAGTTCAAGTACGCTTCGGCGATACACGAATATCCGTAGGCTCCGCCGCGCGCTGCGAGCCATGGGTTGATCGACCGCACGAGCCAGTCGTTCGCGGTTCCTCTTTCGATCGTCGGGTGAATTTCCCAGAAGAGATTCGGGAAGAGCGTTAGGAGCGCGTAGGCGTAGCCCACGCCATCGTCGAACGGCCGGGAGCTTGGAACCAGCGTCAGCGTGTGCGCCGTCGTCCCCATGGTCGCACCCATCTCGTGGACGCTGGAGATCGCCGGGTTGTCGACGCCGGCGAACGTCGACCAGTACGATTCGGTCGACCGCTCATCCGAGGACATGTTGCGCGTCTCGCGCACCAGCGGGAACACCACGAAGACGAGAACGAGCGACCACAGGAGGATCGAGGACCACTTGACCGGCTTCACGAGCTTGTGGTGCAGCCACATCAAGGCGATCAGCGGCATCGCGGCGGTACTGCGGTAGCCGATGTAGAACTGAATCACCGCAAACGACACGATGACCGCGGTCGCGAGGCGGCGATCGAAAGTGTGGCGGGCGCCCGATGCCGTGAGGAAGAGCGCGGCCGGCACCAGAAGGCCGCTGAGCACGAACGGCGTCGCCGCGATGCCGGCTCCGAGCTCGCGGTCGTAGAGCGACGCATACCCTGTCGCCGACACGATCGAGATCGTCTGTGTCAGCCAGATGCCCGCCGCCGGCAGCGCGATGAGCAGCAGCACCCAGCCGATCCGGCGGACCCAGATCTCGTGGTCCTCCGACACCCAACGCAGCTGACCGATGCGATCGGAGCCGAGGCTGATGGCGAGCAGCGCGCCGAGATGGAGCCCGGCAAGACCCGCGAACGACAGCATCAGCGTCAGGCGGACGACCGATTCGGAGAACGCGCCGCTCATGATGCCGAGGTCGTTGCTGCCGATGACTTCGAGCAGGCCGTGACCCGCGTTGAACAGGAATGCGGCGACGAGGAAGATGATGTACGGCTCGAACAAACTGCGACCCGCGAGCTTCCACGAACCGATGCTCCAGGCCAGGAGGGCGGCGAGCGCAACGCTGAGGGCGTAAGGGTGCGGCAGCGCCGCGGCCGGCACGAACAACAGCATCAGCGCAACCGCACACACGGCGCCCTGCAGAACGAGGGCGAGGACAGCCCGGCCGCGGGGTGAAATCTTGGTGATCCTCGAGAGTTTCATGGCGTACCTAAGGGACCCTTGTCAGCTTGCTCGTTCGTAGACGGCGTTCAACGAGCGCGCGGCCCGTCCGAGCGCGAACGGCGTCCGATCGAAACTCGTCTCGCCGCGGCGCACTCGCACGGCGTCCGCGGCCGCCGTTGCCTGCTCCGCCCAGGCCGCGTTGCTCTGGGACAACGAAAGGGCGCGAACCGCCGGAAAATACCGGCCGATCTCCAGAACGCCGGGAATGTCGCTCGCGACGACCGGAAGCCCGGCGGCGCAGCTCTCCAGCACGGCGCCCGGGAGCCCCTCCCACCGCGATGGAAAGAGCAGCACGTCGGCCGCTTTCAACAGGCGCGGCACGTCGCTCCGCTCGCCGGCAAACACCACCTTGTCGTCGAGTCCCAGACGGTTGACGGCCGCGCGCACGCTGGCCTGATATCCGTTGACCTCACGACCGACGAGCAGGAGGCGCGCCTCCGGATTCCGCTCCGCGATCGCCTGGAACACCTCGACGACTCGGATCTGGTTCTTCGCTGGCTGGAAGGATGCGACGTTGATGAAGAACGGCACGCCGGCGGCCCATCCGAATTCGCGCCGGACGTCGTCCGGCGCAACGGGCGCTTCGAACCGGCTCGTATCGAGACCGTTGAAGATCACCCGGCAGCGGGGATCGAGGGTCCACTCGGGACTCCAGGCCTCGGCCATCGTGCCTTCGCTCACGGCGAGAATGTCGGTGGCGTACCACTCGATCAGCCGCCGCATCACCGCACGCTGAGCACGGCGTCTCAGGCCATTGCCCTGCCCGTCCGAGGTATTGCGGAAATGCGCGATCCGCCGCTGCAAACCCGCCCGCTTCGCAAGCCACAACAGGTAGCCCGACGCGTAGTGCACGTGCGAATGCAGCACGTCGACGTCGAGCCGCTGGAGCAGGCCCGTGAACCGCCGGCCAAATCCCCGGCCGAGCGCGCAGACCTCGATGTCGATGCCGTCGGCTTCGGCGACCGGCGCCAGCTCTCCCCGCTGGCCACTCAGCGCAACCATCGCGAAGTCGAAGCGATCCCGATCGAGCAGCCGCAGCACTTCGAGCGTCCGCATCTCGGCGCCGCCGCGCTGCAGCGAGCCGAAAACATGAAGAATCCGGCTGCGCTTCGAGTTACGCATTGGGTGCATGCACCTCATGCCAGTTCTCCAATGCCAGGAGCAGCCAGATCCAATGGCTCTGATCGCGGCTGCCGCTCACGTGGTCCTCGAGCAGCGAGCTCAACCACGGCTTCGGGAAGAACCGCGAGAGGAATCCGCCCGAAGACGAGAACGTGTCGGACACGCGATCGCGCAGCGGACCGCGGAACCATGCCCCGAACGGCACCTGAAAACCCTGCTTCCCACGCGTCGCGAACGCGGCGCCGAGGTCGGTGGCCAGTCCCCGCCGAAGCGCCGCCTTGTCGACCCGGCCGTTCTTCCGCACGGCCTGCGGGGCGCGCGCGACGAACTCGAACAGATCGCGGTCCAGGAACGGCGCGCGCACTTCCAGTCCGACGGCCATGCTGACCCGATCCACCTTGACCATCAGGTCTTCCGGCACGTACAGGCGGATGTCGGCGTTGCACATCTGATTCACGAGGCCTTCGGCCGACGGATCCCACACGCTCCGGAAATCGAATCCCGGCGCGGCGTTGAGCGTCGATTTGCCGAGCAGCCACTCGTCGGCGAGCAGAGCCTCGTATCGCGCACGCCCGTCTCCACGAAGCAGCCGCGCGATGCCGAACCCGCGTGCGGTGTGAGGCCAGAGCGTGGCCAGACGGCCGACGCCCCAGCCGAGCGGACCAGCCATGTCTCCCAGCCAGCGGTCGATCTCGGTGTTGACCCGATACCGCGTGTAGCCGCCGAGCAGTTCGTCACCGCCGTCGCCTGACAGCGTGACCGTCACTGACTCACGGGCTATCCGGCTGAGAAGGATCATCGGGAGGGCCGACGCATCGGCAAACGGTTCGTCGAAGATCTGCGCCGCGCTGTTCACCTGTTCCAGCAGCGACGACGTCGTCAGCTCTCCGACACGATGCTCGGTGTGATAGCGCGTCGAGACCGCCTGCGCGTGCGGCGTCTCGTCACAGGGATGACCCGGGAAACCGATGGTGAACGTCCGCGGCCGCGACGACTGACGCGCCATGTGCCGGACGACGGTCGCCGAGTCGAGGCCTCCGGAGAGAAACGCTCCAAGCGGCACGTCGCTCATCAGCCGCTGCTTTACGCTGTACGACAAGCGCTCGTCGAACTCGGCCATCCATTCGTCGGCCGGCCGGTCCGACGGGGTGTAATCGGCGAGCTGCCAGTAGATCTCCTTGCCGCAGGCCTCCGGGCGATCGAGATCGAAAGTGGCCATCTCCGACGCACGAAGCTTCCAGATGTGTTCGAGAATCGCGCCGGGCGCTGGCACGTAGCCGAACCTCAGATAGTCCGCGAGACCGGCCTCCGAGAGCTTCTGCTCGACGAAGCCGGTCCGGAGCACGGCCTTGAGCTCCGAGGCGAAGACCACGCCGCGCGCGTCGTTGACCACGTACATCGGCTTCTCGCCGAACGGGTCGCGCGCAATGAACAGCTGCCGGCGGCGAAGATCGAGCACGGCGAATCCGAACATTCCGCGAAGGCGATCGACGAGCCCGGGGCCGCCCCATTCTTCGAACCCGTGCACCAGCACCTCGGTGTCGGAGTGATGCGTCCGGAACTGATGGCCGCTGGCGAGGAGCTGCGGTGCGAAGCCCGGCGTGGTTGTAGATCTCGCCGTTGAAGACGACCCAGACGTCTTTCGTCTCGTTCGTCATCGGCTGCAGCGCCGACTCGCTGAGGTCCACGATGGCGAGACGCATGTGGCCCAGATAGGTATCGGCGGCGGTATCCGCCACAAGTTTCGTGTTGGCGTTGAAATCGAGGCGGCGATCGGCAAGCCGCCCGGTGGCGATGCCGAACCCGTCGGGACCGCGATGCCGGAGCGAGTCGAGGCCCGCCGCGCACTTGGACATTGCGACAGGACGATCCGGCGTGATGAAGCCGAAGATCCCGCACATGACTAAGGCACCGTCACCGCGACAGCCGGCGTTCCGCGCCGGTGCTCGCGAATAGTGCCGAAGGCAATGGCGATCCACACCACGCTTTCGGCGCTTGCCACGATCAGAAGAGCGATTCCGGCCCCCGCCAGTCCCTTCCACAGAACGCCGCCGGCCACTGCCAGCGTGACCGCAACGATCGTTGCCGTGCGAATCCAGAGCTGGATGCCGAGACGCCGCTGTGCGGTTATGGCGACGCCGACCGGCAGGTAGACATAACGAACCGCCGTGGCGCAGGCGAGAATCGTGAAGAGCGCGCGGTGCTCCGTGTACGCCGCCGAGTAGAACAACTCGAGGAAGTACGGACCGCCAATCCAGGTCGCGACGACCACCGCGCACCCGAGCACCGCGCCGCTCACGATCGTGACCAGGAGGACGCGTCGGAAGGCGCCGGCATCCTCCCGCCGGATCGCGTCCGCGAACTGCGGCGCCGCCGCCTGGCCCATCGCGGTGACCGCGATGTTGCCGAGCAGGAACGGGTACGCGAGCACGGCGAACGTGCCGACCGCCGCGGCGCCGAGGAACTGCTGGATGACGTATTGCGGCACGTTGGCCTGCAGCGACAGCAGGGTCGAAATGCCGCCCATCGGCCAGGCCAGCACCGCCAACCTGCGGAGACAGTCCCGGTCCGCGAGGCCCGACGTGAGAAACGACATGGCTGACCGGCTCGGCCAGACCGCCGCCGTGTGCAGCGCGATCGCTGTGCGCAGGTTCAGGAGGACCAGGGTCACCAGCGAACCCGCCGACCATCCCGCCACCGCCCATGCGACGTCCCGCGTGAGGTAGGCGGCCGCGCCGAAGCAGACCAGCGACAGCACCGCATTCACCGCAAGGGCGCGCGAGACGTCGGCGAATCGTCCGCGGCGCATCAGCGACCCATAGACGACGTCGCTGATCGCTTCACAGCACTTGCCGAGCGCCAGAATGGCGACGATGCGAACCGTCGCGGCGTCGAATCGCAAAGCGACGGCTGCGCCGATGATCGCGGCAAGCGCGGCCAGCGTCAGCACGACGCGCAGCCCGAAGTAGTGCTCGAACGAGAAGATGTCGCGTGACTCGGTGCTCTGGAGGTTCGAAAGCTGAAGGTTGGTGAACAGGATCACCGGACCGCAGACCGCCAGCGCGAGCGCGTATTGTCCGACCGCCAGGGCCGGCGTCCACCGCGCGAGCATCGCGAGCGCGAGCCACTGCGCGGCCGCGTACGCGATCTGACCCAGCAGTGACATCGACATGCCGACGCCAAGCCGGCGGACGAGGCCAGACATCAGACCACCGACAGTGATGAGTCCGCGACGAGCCAGTCCGCGAACTTCACCACGCCGTCAGAAAGGCACGTCTTCGGCTCGTAACGGAGCAGGGTGCGGGCTTTCTCCACGTCAGCCCACGTCTGCGGCACGTCTCCGGGCTGCGCGGGCTGCCAGTCGATGACCGCCTTGACCCCCAGTGCCTTCTCGAGGGCCTCGATCATCTCGGTCAACGCCACCGTCTGGTTGTTACCGAGATTGACGACTTCGTAGCGAGAGCGTCTGTAGTCCATCGCGCCGCGGATGCCGCCGACGATGTCCGCGACGAACGTGTAGTCACGCCGCGTCGATCCGTCGCCGTACACCGGAATGCTGTCGCCTTCGAGCATGCGGCGGGCGAACTTGCGAATCGCGAGGTCCGGCCGCTGCCGCGGGCCATAGACCGTGAAGAACCGCAGGGCCACGAAGCGGATGTCGTACAGGTGGCTGTACACGTGCCCGAGCAGCTCGCCGCTGACCTTGGTGCTGGCATAGGGGCTGATCGGCCGCAGCCCGTGGTCTTCCTCGCTCCACGGCACGTTCCGGTTCACGCCGTAGACGCTGCTGGAGGAGGCGAATACGAACTGCGGAATCTTCCATTCGCGCGCCAGCTCCAGGAGGTTCTGGGTCCCCTTGACGTTGACGTCCTGGTAGGCGAGCGGATCGAGAATGGACGGCCGCACGCCCGCGCGAGCCGCGAGGTGGACCACTACGTTGTAGTTGCCACGAAGTCGGTCACGCATGGCGTCCAGGTCCCGGATATCCACCTCGAAGAGGTGGTATCCGGTGTGCCGCAGGTGACCTGCGATGTTCTTCTCCTTGAGCGCGCGCGGGTAGAAGGTGTCGAAGTTGTCGACCGCCGTGACCCGCCAGCCCTCTGCGAGAAGCCGGTCGACCAGGTGACTGCCGATGAATCCCGCGGCACCCGTTACGAGCGCGTGGCGCATCTTCGTCCTACTTTGCGTTGACGGCTTGCTGGTAGTAGTCGCCGTACTCGCGGCGGTAGTAGTGCGAGTAGTAGTAAGCGTTCCGTTCCAGCTCGACGCGATTCAGGATGGCGCCGATGAAGCGGGCGCGACCCTGCTCGAGCTGCTCCAGCGCGGCGCGCGCCGCGTGCCGGCTGGTCATCTCGGCGCCGACGACGAACACGACGCCCGACGCGGAGTGGGCCGCGATCGCCGCGTCGGTCACCGCCATGACCGGCGGCGAGTCGACGAGGATGAGATCGAAGTGCTCCTTCAGCGAGGTCAGGAAGTCGCGGAAGCGCTGCGATCCAAGCAGCTCCGGCGGGTTGGGCGGGTTGTGACCCGCCGCCAGCACCCACAGTCCGGGCACCGCGGTCTTGCGCACGCTCTCGCTCGCCTTCGCGTTGCCCACCATCAGGTTGGAGAGCCCCGGCTCCTGCTTGTGGCCGAACATCTCGTGCACGCGCGGCCGGCGCATGTCGGCGTCGATCAGCAGCACGCGCTGGCCGGCCTGTGCGAATCCGACCGCCAGATTGCTCGCCACCGTAGTCTTGCCTTCGCCGGGGCCGGTGCTCGTGATCACGATCGTTCGCGAGCCCTCCTCCGCCGACGAGAACAGCACGTTGGTGCGGATGGTGCGGAAGGCCTCGACGAAATTCGGCGGCACGCCGGTGTGAATCATCGGCTCCTTGCCACTCCAGGCCTTCTTGTCGAGCGCCGGTACCATGCCGAGCGCGGCCAGACCGAGGTGCGCCTTGAGCTCGTCCGGCGTCTTGATGCGGCTGTCCAGGTACTCGAAGAAGAACGCCAGTCCGCAGGCGAGGATGGTCCCCACCAGGAAGCCGAGCATCAGGCTCAGGCCCTTGCGCGGCACGACCGGGGAGCGCGGCCGCTCTGCCTGGTCGATGATGCGGATGTTGCTGCTCTTCAGCTCGCTGGAGACGCCGGTCTCCTTCGCGCGCTGCATCAGGCTCTCGTACAGCTGCTTGCTGCTCTGCACCTCGCGATCGAGCACGCTGTATTCGATGCCCTTGCGGTTCATCGACAGCGCCTCACCCTTCTGCTGTGACAGGGCATCGGCCATGCTGTTCTCCTGCGCGAGCGCGGCCTGATACTCGGTTCGCACCGACTGCACGACCTTGTTGATCTCGGTCTGCAGTTTCAGCTGGGCGGTCTGGATCGCGGACTTGATCTTGACGATCTCGGGATGCTTGTCGCCGAACTTCTCCGACAGCTGCGCCTCGGTCTGCTGCAGCTGCGCCAGCTCCGTTTTCTGCTGCTGAATGAAGGTGTTGGTCAGAATCGCCGGGAACGTGTCGAGCGCGGCCGAGTTGGTCTGGATGCTGCGGAGCTGGTTGTACATCGACCCCTTCTGGATCCGCTCGGTCTTCGCCCGGGTCACCGCGGCGTTCAGATCGGCCAGCTTCTGGACGACGATGTTCTGCCGGTCCTCGAGCGAAATCGCATCGTTCTGCTCGCGATAGGCCTGCAGCTTCGATTCAGCCGCCTCGACGTGCTTGCGCTGCTCCGACAGGCGCTCGCCGAGCCAGTCGGTCGCTTCCTTCGACGCGAGGAACTTGTACTCGAGGGTCTGCTCGATGTAGTTCTTCGCCAGCGAGTTCACGACGCTGGTGGCGAGCGCGGGGTCGGCCGAGCGGAACTTCACGTCGACCAGCCGGCTGTTTCGAATCGGCGAAACCATCAGCCCTTCGAGGAACGCGTCGATCGTCTTCGACTGCGCCGCCGTCTCATCGGCCGCCGGCACCTCGAACGATCCGCGCGCCGCCGTCGAGAACAGTCCAGTCACCCAGCGCGCGGCACCGGCCGCCGCCTTCTTCACGCCCGACGACTGATCCGCCTGCTCGGCGTCGAGCAGCGGATGGTCCCACAGCTTCAGGCTCTCGATCGTCTTGCGCGCGAGCGCCCGCGACTGCAGGATGTTGTACTGGGTCTGGTAGTAATCGGCTTTGGTCTGATCCTCGTCGATGACTTCCTTGAACGAGACGACGTTCGGGTTCTCCGCTTCGATCAGCAGCCGCGTACGCGACTCGAAGATCGGCGTCACCGAGAAGGTGTAGACCGTGACGCTGCCCAGCACGAGCAGGAACGCGGTCATCGCCATCCACCGCCGCTTGTAGACCACCTTGACGTAGTCGAGCAGATGCGTCTCGACCGTCGCCGAGATGTCCTGAGGGACGAACCCCAGGGGAGCCGGCGCGGGCGCTCCGCCCTTCGCGGCTGGCGCTTGCGGACGCTCCGTCCGGGCCGCGAGTCGCAGCTGTCGCTGCGGGTCCTGCTCGAGAGGCGACTGGTCGCTCATTAGAAATACCTTTCCGGCACGATGATGGTGTCGCCTGGTTTCACGATGTCGGTCAGCTTGACTTTGACTTCCTTCTTGGTGCCATCGACGATCCGCATCACCCTCAGGCGGTTCATCGCACCGTTTTCCGTCACACCGCCGGCGAGCGACAGCGCCTGCAGCACGGAAGTGTCCTTCTGCAGCGCGTAGCCGCCGGGGTTCTTCACCTGTCCGAACACGTAGGCCGTTTCCGCTCGCGGCACGAAGATGGTGTCGCCGTCGCGAAGCTCGATGTTCTGCGACAGCGCGCCGCTCTCGAGATCGCGGATGGAGGCACGGAACAATTCAGTGCCCGCCTCCTGCGTCGGGATCGCCGGACCCTTCGCGCCTTGCGGCGCGCGCACGACGGCCACTTCGCCCGACGCGGTCGGCTGCGTCGAGCCGGCGCGCGCGAGCGCCTCGATCAGGGTCATGCCGCCGGTGAGCGACACCGGACCAGGAGCCCGGACCTCGCCCATCACGAACACCCGCTGGCTGCGATACTGCTCGACCGCGACGGTGACCTGCGGATTGCGGAAGTAACCGTCAGCCAGCTTCTTCTTCAGCTCGCCCTCGAACGACCGCAGCGTGAGGCCGCCCGCCGTCACCCGCCCGACCAGCGGAAAGCTGAACGTGCCGTCGGCCTCGACGGTGTACTTGCCGCCGAGATCGGCCTGGTCGAACACCTGAATGGTCAGGACGTCCTGGGCGCCGATGACATAGTCGCCGGCGGACTGAGCCTGCGCCGGTGCAGCCGACACCAGCAGGAACAGCGCGAACAGGCTCGTCGCGCACCAGACCACTTTACGGGTGATGACGTAGGGGACTGAACGTTGACTCTGCATGATTAGAATCCGTATGTGACCGTTGTGCCGAAGCGGAGATTGTCGTAGTCACGGAAGCTCTGGGTTGGGGACTCACGCTGCCAGTAGGACGCGCCGAAGCCGATGCGGCCGTTCCCGATGCGGTAGCCGAACGTACCGGTGTAGTTCCAGGTGACGTCTTCGCGTGGAGTCGTCTCGACCAGCACGTCCTGATAGACGTACTGGTGACGATCGGTCGACACGATGACGTCGAACCGCCGGCCGATCGCCCGGCGCACCGAGACGCCGACCGAGTTGTTGATGAAGAAGGGCTGCTCGACCTCATAGGAGTAGGTGAGGTCGCGCGAATAGCTCACGCCCATCGTCGTCGAACCCAGCAGCGTGTACCAGAGGCCCAGTTGCGCGACGAGACCGGTGAACTCACGCAGCGCGCGGGTTGCTGACGGCGTGAACCGGCGGTAGCCGACGTAGGCGGTGCCCGTGATCAGCGCGCGCGGCTTGAATTCCACGCCGGGCATGACGCGCACGCTGTTGGAGTCGCGAATCGGCGAGTACTCGAATTCATCCTTGAGGCGCTCGTATCTGAGGGCGAGCGTGGTCAGCGGCGTGATGTGGTGCCTGCCGGTCACGCTGAAACCGGTCGTGTCCTGATTCAACGTCTTCTGCAGGCTGACGCCGTCGAAGACCGCGTCAGAGTCGAACCGGGTCCGCTCCAGGAGAGTCGCGGCCTCGATGGACAGCTTCGGCGTCAGGCGGACGGCGACGCCAGCGTTGGCCCCATTCTCGAGGTGGCGCGCCCGCACGTCGACTTCGTAATTGAGCCGCTGACGAGTGTTGACGTATTGGCCGCTCGCGAACAGCGTGACCCGGCGCAGGTAGACCTCACCGCGTAGCGCAAACTGCGGATCGACCGAGCGCTCGGAGTCGTACTGCGCATACCACACCAGGTCGGTCGCCGCCGTGCCCTGCAAAAGCGCTCGTCGGGCGACGGGCACCCACAGATCGACTTTCGGTCCGACCGTGAACGTGAAGTCCGACTTCTGCTCGCCGGCTGCGTTGAACACGTTCGAATCGACTCCGAGCTCCTTCAGGAGGATGGTCGGAGTGACGTAGATCGGGCCGAGGTGCGATCGCGCCTCGCGCCGGACCTCGTCGATTTCCTCGGCACCGCGCGTGGTGCCGAACGTCTGCGCGGATGCGTGCAGCGGAAGCGCCAGAGCGGCCACCGCCAATGCCATGCTGCGAATCAGGATTGCGTTCATCGTTCTTCGTCCGTCATCAAAAGACCGGGCATCGAGCGCGTGCGCGGTCGTCCCACGGTGGCCGTCGGAAGAGTGCGCAGACACACCTCACACAGGGCGCATCGAACCCCGTCTGCGCGCTTACCCGTTTGTGAGTGAACCAGTAGAACGGAAACCCTGCCCACCTGTACTCCGGCGCTCATGCGCCGGAGGTACCAGGCCCGGTGGGCCCGCCGGCCGGTCCCGCGTAGACCGGCCGGCGTCAAATGGCCCGGAGGCCATCCGAGCCGCTAACCTGCCTTAGCGGCTCGGGCTCGCCGGGCACGCTCCGAGCGTGTCGCCGTGGCCGAGGTGCGAGTCCCGCTGATCGTCGTTGATCTCGAGCGTCTGCGACACCGTCGCCGACACCTTGTGGCAGACGACGATCTTGCCGTCGCGAGTTGCCACGACCGCGGTCACCGCCGCCGCGCTGGCCGCTCCCGCGACCGCCACGCTGGCGAGGGGTCCGAGGCCGAGCAGGCTCACGCCACCGCCGGAGGATGCGGCAATCGCGCCGGCAGCCGTCGCGCCGACGGTCACCGTCACAACCGAGCCGGCCGCCACGCCAATCGACGGGCTGAGTCCGACTACCTTCCCGGCCGCGTCCACGATCTCGACGACGTAATTGCCTGGCTGGAGCCCGTCGAACGCGAACTGTCCGGCCTGGTTGCTCGTGGTCGAGCCGGCCAGCCCGCCGGTGTTCGCATTTCGAACGTGCACCCTGTAATTCGGAAGTGGAGCCTTGTCTGCGCTCTGGGCTACGCCATTCAGGGCCCCACCCTGCTGTGCGAAAACCGAAATCGAACTTGATGTCGCCACCACAACCGCCAACGCCACTACAACGCTCGTCCGCATGACAACTCCATCAAACAAAAGGACAGGAGCGGACATTAGTCGCCTGTAAGCGATTCTTTGCCGCCGTTACACGTAACGTTATCGCCTACTGCGCAGACTTCGTCAATTGCCCGGACGTTGATCTGAGCCTCATTTGGTATCACTGGCGCAACATTAGACGTTCGAAAAGATAATAGTTGGGCTTATCGTGCACGTTTGTGCACTGCAACCACCACCGTCCATTGGTGGCAACATACTGAAGAGATTGAACTTGATTGTGGACAGCTCGACAGAAAGCTGTTTTTGCGGTCGGTTTTACCGGAAAAGACTAATCAGCCCCGGCGGTCCAGCGGATATTGAGCTGCTTGATCTTGCGATAGAGATTCGTCCGTTCGATGCCGAGCTCACGCGCCGCATCACCCATGCGTCCGCGATGATGCTGGAGGACCGCAGCCACGTAGTCGCGCTCGAAGCGCTCGCGCGCCTCACGCAGCGTCCCTGAAGGTCCGCCAAGCGCCTCCGCTCCATCGAGCCGCACGTTCGCCAGCACATCCTCGAGGAGCACGACTCCGCGCGTGATCAGCACCGTGAGCCGTTCGGTCAGCGCACGAAGTTCGGACGAATTGCCAGGCCAGGGCAACGCCGCGAGCAACGTCAGCGCGCTCCTCGAAAACGTCTTCGCTGGAATGGTGTTGCGCCTGCACGCCTCTTTGAGGAAGTGCGTGGCGAGGAGCGGGATATCTTCCGTGCGTTGACGAAGCGGTGGCAGCTCGATGCGCACGACGCCCAGCGTTTCGACCAGATCGACGCGCAGATCTCCTCGCGCGACCCAATCGTCCACCCGGGGCGCCGTGCCGGCGATGAACCGCAGGTCGCGCGAATCGTCGGCAGCCTCGCGGCGGCGGAGAACGTCCACCATCTCCCGCTGCGCGGATTCGTCCAGCTCGTTCATCTCGTGCAGATACACGGTCGAACCGGGGACGAACTCCCGCTGAATCTCGAGCGACGATCCGGACTCCTTCACACCCACGCAATCGATCTTGACGAACGGCTTGTCGCGCCGCGGACTCTGCCCATGAACGGCCCGGGCCACCGACTCGCGGCCGGTTCCGCGCTCACCCAGCACCAGCACGTTGCAGCGGCTTGGCGCGATCCGGCGGACGAGCGCGAGCACTTCGCGGATCGCAGGCGAGGCGCCGAAGACACTGCCCGCGGGCAGCTCGAGGCCGGGTGCCGGTTCCGGCTTCGTACTGCCGGCGGTGTGCGCGAACTCCCGGGCGTTGGCAATAGCGGCCGTCAGATCGTCTTCACGAACCGGCCGGCTGACGAGATCGGCGATGCCGAGGCGCAGCGCTTCCGAAGAGGCGTCGGGCTTGCGGCGATCCGCAACGCAGATGATGGGAATTCCCGCGCGCTGCACCATCGGAGCACGGAGAAACCTCAGCGCCTCCGGGCGCGCGAGATCGAGGACGATCACCAGAGCGGGATCCGTGGATTCGTCGAGAATCGCGCGCGCTTGCGCGGCCTGCTCGACCCCGGTCACCGCGTGGCCGCGGCGCTCGAGCATTTCCGCCAGTCCTTCCCGCTCTCCGCTTTGCGCCGCGATGAGCAGAATGGGGGGCGGCACGCTCACTTCACGCGCACCTGTTTTGCGTAGCGGCCGGACGCATCCGGTTCGGTTTCGATGAGGATCAGCGCGCCGCTCTCGTAGGTAAAGCGGCGGTCCGGCTTGCCATCGTGGTTTTCGTCGAACGCGGCCATCGTGAGCGTGCCGCGTTCGTAGCTCTCCCACTTGTCCGCCTTGCCATCCTGATTGGTGTCTTCCTCGGCGGCGGTGAGCGCGCCCATGCCATCCGGCCCCGCGGTCGACGGGTCGTAGCGCTCCCAACGATCGATCTGCTTCTCATCGCGGGCCGACGACACCTCGACACGGGCCACCTTGCCGTCGGGTCCGGAAAACGCCCACGCATCAGGCGTCCCGTCGTCGGCTCGGGAAAAGCCGACCTTTGCGAGCTGACCCTTATCGTCGTAGTACTCCCACCGGTCCAGCTTGCCGTCCTCGTTGCGATCGATCCGCGCCCGAAGCGGACGGGTGCCGTCCATTTCGGTCCATGTATCAATCTTGCCGTTCTTGTTGGCGTCGTAGGTGAGCTCTTTCAACCGGCCGGTCGCGGGGTCGTAGCGGGGCTTCGTCGTGTCCTTGAGGCGGTCTTTGTCGGGGTCCGAACACGCGAAGAGGACGAGCAACCCGGGCAGCAGCGTGATGGACGGCTTCACGTATCAATTCTGCACCACAACGGCGTGCCCGGTTACCGGCTCTTCACTTGGTCGAGGCAACCTCATCGTAGAGATACGCCGACGCGATGATCCCACCGTGAAAGTTGCCAAGGTCGAGCTTCTCGTTGGGCGCGTGCGCATTCTCATCCGGGAGCCCCACGCCGAACAGAACCGCGGGCAGACCGAGAATCTCCTGAAAGGTGGCCACCACCGGAATCGATCCCCCCTCGCGATTGAAGACAGGAGCCTTGCCAAAGCCCTTTTCAATCGCGCGCCCCGCGGCCTGGACGTACTTGTTGTCGAAGTCGGTCATCCACGGTTTGCCGCCGTGCATGCGCGTGACCTTGAGCTCGACGGTCTTCGGCGTGACCTTCGCCACGTAGGCTTCAAACAACTCGGCGATCTTGTCCGGATGCTGATCCGGCACGAGGCGCATGCTGACCTTCGCCATCGACACGGCGGCAATCACCGTCTTGGCCCCTTCACCCGTGAATCCGCTCAGCAGACCGTTTACCTCGAACGTGGGACGCCCCCAGACGCGTTCGAGCGTCGAGTACCCGCTCTCACCGAACAGCTTCGGCGCGCCGAGCTCCTTCCGGTATCTCGTTTCATTGAACGGCAGCTTCTTGAACTCGGCTCTCTCCTCGTCCCGCAGCGGCCGGACGTCGTCGTAGAACCCTGGGATCTTGACGCGCCCGCCTTTGTCTTTCATCTGCGCGAGCACCTGACAGAGCGCCATGGCTGGGTTCGCGACCGCGCCGCCAAAAGATCCCGAGTGAAGGTCACTCTTGGTGCCACGCAGATCGAGCTGGAAGTACACGAGACCGCGCAGGCCGTAGCAGATCGACGGAATCCCCCGATCGAACATCGGCGAGTCGGAGATCACGACGACGTCAGCCGAGAGCTCGTCCTTGTGGGCCTTGATGAAGTCGTCGAGGTTCTTGGAGCCGACTTCCTCCTCCCCTTCAAGAACGATGCGCATGTTCACCGGCAGGCGGCCGTTCTGCTTCAGGTGCGCTTCGATGGCCTTGAAGTGCATGAAGACCTGTCCTTTGTCGTCCGCCGAGCCGCGCGCGTAGATCTCGCCGTCGCGAATCGTGGCCTCGAACGGGGGGGACTCCCACAGCTCGACGGGATCGACGGGCTGAACATCGTAGTGACCGTAAAACAGGATGGTCGGCGCGCCTTCGGCGGCGAGCCAGTCGCCGTAGACCACGGGGTTGCCGGGCGTTTCGACCAGCCGGACGTTCTGCAGTCCGATGCGGCGCATCTCCTCGGCCGTCCATTCGGCGCAGCGCCGCACGTCCTGCTGATGCTGCGGCAGCGCGCTGATGCTTGGAATCGCGAGGTAGGTCTTCAGCTCCTCGACGTACCGATCGCGATTGGTGTTGATGAAGTCGATGATGTTGTTCATATCGGTGTCAGATCCTGCGAAAACGGCCATTGCGCCGGGCCGACCCGGCTTGCAATCGAGCGGAGTGAAGCACCGGCCGCCGGTCACGGCCTCGCGGTCGTTCAGTGCCTGTGGGGCACCTCGATTGGCAGGTCCGTGCGATCTCCCCACTCTTTCCACGATCCGATGTAGTTGCGCACCTTCGGATAACCGAGCAGGCGAAGCGCCAGGTACGAGTGCGCGGCGCGGTATCCACCGTGACAGTAGGTAATCACCTCGCGATCGGGAGTGACGCCCGCCGCCTCGTACATCTTTCTGAGCTCTGCGGCCGGCTTGAACCGGCCGTCGGGCGAAAGATTCCGCGTCCACTCGATGTGCACCGCGCCCGGAACCGCGCCACCCCGTGCGGCGCGCACCAGCGTGCCGCAGTATTCCCCGTCACTCCGCGTGTCCAGAATCACCGTGCTCTGCTGATGAAGAGCCGATCGCACGTCGTGCCAGGTCGCGATCGCCCCCGGTTCGCGCCTCCCCGTCCACGTCGAGGCTACCGCTGGCACGGCGTCGCGCGTCACCGGAAACGCACCACTGGTCCAGGCGCCGAAGCCGCCGTCGAGAATCCTGACCGAGGGATGCCCGAAGTACTCGAGGAACCAGAACGCGCGGGCCGCGCGGATTCCGGACTGCTCATCGTAGACAACGACCGGCGTCGCGGCCTCGACGCCGCGGCTGGCCAGCACGTGCTCGATCATCCACATGAACGCCTTGAGAGGCGCGGGATCGGTATCGATGAGACTGAGGCCGAACAGATCGAGGTGAACGGCGGCCGGGATGTGGCTGGCGGCATAGGCGTCAGCCGGACGCAGGTCAAGGACCAGCAGCGGCCCGGATGCCGCACCCACAGTCGCCTTCGCGAGTTCGTCGGCCGAGATCAGCAGGTGCGCATTCGCGTAACCGTCCATCCCGCGAATCGTACATCACGTCAATTCCGAACTGCCAATTCTCGAGCCGGCGCCGCGGGCGGACAAGAGCAGGTCCTCGCTCCGAACGCTCAACGCGCCAGCCACGCATACCGCGCGGCGAAGAGCACGGCGAACAGGTAGACGAGCCAGTGCGCCTCGGCGCCCGTCCCGTGCCAAGCTTGAGCACCGCGTAGGCGATGAACCCGAACGCGATCCCATCGGTGATGCTGACGGTGAGCGGCGATCCGTCAAGAACGTCGTGACGCCGGCCGGGATTTCGGTGCGGACGGTCGTCCGGTTCTTGGTCAGGCGGAACACGGGCTCGAGCACGCGCAGGAGGATAGCATTCCTCGCCCGCGCCAGCGGCGGGCGCGCCCCGGTGCCGGCTGCCGCGACTGGCCGGTTGACAGGTTCGTCTTTGTATCCCAAAGTATAGGAAGAGCTGATGGACTTCCCGCGCGCCCTGACCCAGATCGCCGAGATTCACGAGCAGATCGCCAAGGGTGAGATTTATCGCGGCTACCGCTCGCTGCCGATTGCCGCCTCGGGGCTCGTCGGTATCGTGGCGGCGGTGGTCCAGCCGATCGCGTCGGACGCCTCCGATCCGATCGCGTTCGTGTGGTACTGGACGCTGGTCGCCGCGGTCGCGGCACTCGTCGGTATCAGCGAGATTGTCTACAACTATGTGTTGCACGAGCAGGCGTCGGGACGGCGGCGCACACGGAGGGTCCTCGGACAGTTCCTGCCGGGGATTCTCGGCGCGGCGGTGCTGACAGCCAGCTTCGTGCACCTGAGCCCTCGACTCGTTGCGCTGTTGCCGGGCGTCTGGGCCATCTGCTTCGGCATCGGGACGTTCTCGTCGCGGCCGTATCTGCCGCGGGCGAGCGGGCTCGTCGCGTTGTTCTACTTTGCGGCCGGATCGGTGCTGCTGTGGACCGCGAACCTCGAGGCTTCGTTGAACGGCTGGCATGTCGGCGCAACGTTTGGCATCGGACAACTGCTGGCGGCGATGGTCTTGTATTGGAAACTCGAAAGAGCGGAGCCATGAAACGAAAGAAAACCGGTGAAGATCAGCCCGGGCGCTTCGCGTACGAAGGGCTCGATCGCGTCCTGCACGAGAAGGCGCGGCTCGGCATCATGACCTCGCTCGTCACGAGGCCGGATGGGTTGCTGTTCGGCGAGCTCAAGCGCTTGTGCGCGCTGACCGACGGCAATCTGAGCCGGCACCTCGACGTGCTCCATCAGGCAGGCCTGGTCGAAATCTGGAAAGGATTCGAGAACCGGCGGCCGCAGACACTGTGCCGGCTCTCACCGGAGGGCCGCCAGCGCTTTCTCGCGTACCTCGAAGAGCTCGAACAGGTCGTCCGTGACGCGATGCCGAAGGCGGCCCGCCGCGGCGAACACGCGCCCGAGCTCCCGCCGGGGTGGCAGCCGGCCTGACGCCGCGCCAACTGTGACGTGAGTCGATCCGTGCGGGATCCGCTCACGTCAGGTCCCATCCATCGCGCATCTCCTGCGCCCGCCCCTCCGCCGCCAGCTTGATCAGATGCGCGTGAACGCTGTCGCGCGCGGCCCGCACGAGCGGTTCGGCCAGATTCTCGTAGACCTCATCGACGATCTCCTGCAGGGTCCGGCGGCCACTGCGGAGCGCAGCGACGATCTGCCGTTCGCGATCCGCGCGGTGCTTCAGGTACTCGTCGATGAGCACCGCCGGTTCCGCCACGGGCGGCCCGTGACCCGGAAGCAGACGGTGCGGCGCGAGCGCCCGGATGCGTCGAAGCGAGGCGAGATAGTCGGTGAGGCTTCCGCCCGCGCTCGCGGGAATGACGACCGTGCCGCCGAGCCGCGCGAGATCTCCGCAGTACATGTCGCGCGTGGACTCGTCGAGAAAGCAGAAATGATCGGGAGCATGGCCGGGCGTATGAAGCGCGCGGAGCTCAGTGTCTCCCGCTCGAATGATCTCGCCGTCCCGGCACGCATCCGGCCTGGCGTTGCGGACGACAACGCTGGGCCATCGCTCCCGGAGCCGCGGAATCCCGGCGATGTGGTCCTCATGGCCGTGCGTGATCAGCACGGCGGCGAGCGCCTGGCCATGCAGCGCCTGTTCGAGCGTCGCCAGGTGGACGGGATCACCGACGCCCGCGTCGATCAAGGTCGGAACCGTTCCCGTCAGGAGGTAGGTGTTGTTCCCTGTCGGCCCCGTCCACGCCGACGGGTTGCCCGCGGGAATCAGTTGCACGTCTTGATCTTACCGGGCGCCCTCCAGGCCAGGCTCATCCGCAGGCGAAGGGCCGGCTTCTTGTGAACCTAAGAATCGCACGGCAGACGCACTCGAGTGAACGGTTCAAACAGGCAGAAGCGTGCGTCAGAAGAAGTACTTCAACTCAGCTGAAAAGAAAGGAACATCGCAACGCCGGGCGACGCGTCAGGTGCGGGGCCCTCCTGTCAGCGCCTGCTTCAAGGCGTCGGACACGGGAACGGGCTTGCTGGTGGAATAGTCGTAACGGACGATCACGGTTCGCGCGGATGCGACCAGCCGCCCCTCGACGTCGACGATTTCGTACTCGTAGGTAAAGCTGGTGCGTCCGAACGCGGCGATGCCCAGCCTGACTTCCAGCACGTCGCCGAACTTCGCGGGACGCCGGTAATCGATCTCGACCCGCGCGAGAATAACCCCGGGAATGTCGGCGTGGCCGGTCAGATCGGCGAGGCCGATCGCCCGCCAGTGGTTGAAGCGCGCCTGCTCGAGATACGTGAGATACACGGCATTGTTGACGTGACCGAGCGCGTCACAATCGCGGAAGCGGACTTCGAGGCGATGAGAGAAAACGACCGTCACCGGCGTCAACGCGGCCCGGCGCCCGCCTCCCGCTGCGCGCGTCTGGCTTCGAGCGCACGCTCGGCGTTGAGACGCTCCAGCTCGACCTCGGAGTGATTGGTGAACATCATCGCGCCGGCAATCGCGCGATGCCCGGCCTGCTCCCCAATCAACGTGTGCATCCGCTGGCAGACCCGACGATACGCGGGGTGACCCTGCGGCGCCGACCTGAGCTCGATGACGTGCATCGCCTCGCGCGCGTTCATGTCCATGTAGAACCGGACGCGGTAGGCCATCGCGACGCTGTACGGGGCGACCGCGTCGAGGCCCGCGGATCGAAGCCGCTCGTAGAGCGCGGCCGAGGCGTCCATGACCCGCCGCCAGTCGTCGCCGCCACCGGCCTCGAGAATCGCCGCCGGCTCGGTGAAGCCGTGGCGCGTCGACAGCGGCTGCCATTCAAGGGTCAGCAGCCGGTGCCGCTGCAGGTCGCGGAACGCGCCGTAGTCGGTCAGGATGTCGAAACGATATGACGTTCGCTCCAGAGCGCGTCCCGGGCGATGACGGCGGTTGGCCCGATCACCGACGTAGGCGCGAAGCACGAGAGCCCTATCGTCAGGGGACAGGCGCTTCGCCACCTCAATCAGCTGGGCGTCCGGCAGCGAGGTCGACGCGTAGAGCGCCGCCGCGACCACCTTCACTTCACCATCCGGATCGAAATCCGTCAGGCTCACTTCGTCCGCGGTCGCGGCCGTCTCATGACGCACGAGATCCCGGGCAACGGACGCAACCTGGTCCCGCGTTTCCGCCAGATACCGAGACCATCGCTCGCCGCGTTCAGGTTGATCGACGCGGGTGAGAAACGCCGGGATGACCTTGCGCAGCTCGGCGAGCATCTGCGACGCGCAGCCGCGCACTTCCTCGAGCGGATGCGCACGCATGCGCAGCAGGAGGCTCTCGAAGGCCTGACCGCTGCCAAAAAGTCCGACGTTCGATTGCGTCGCGGCCGGCAGCAGTCCGCGGAGGGTGTCGAGCGCCTTCGCTCGAATCGCCGCGCGATACACCGCGTCCGAGTCGCCCGCCGCGCGAGGGTGCCGCGCCGCGAAGTACTCCTGCATGCGAGGAATCCAGGACGCATAACATTCGAAGGCCTGGTTCATCGTGGCCACGTAGTCGTCGTGGAGGGCGCCTCCCTCGAGCTCCGCCGGAATGTGGTACCGCCACCGGCCATGAAGCTTGTCGGTGTAGGGCACGTAGCGGGTCGACTGCTCGAGATACGACATCAGCCGTCCCCACTCGAGCGCCTTGGTCAGCACGTTCGAGACGTACTCGCACGCGATGTGCGCGCCGCCGAGCTGCGCGACCGAGTCGTCGCCATAGTCGCTGAACACCTTGGCGTACAGCCGTTCGGCCCGCTCGATGGCGGCCCGGCCGCCCCCTTCCACGTTCGGTGAAGCGTTATCCGGCGCAACCTTGTCGGCGAATTCGTCGAGAAAGAGCCGGCGCAGCGACTTCGCGGACCGGGAGTACCTCGCGAAGAGTGCCCCTTTCACCGTTTCCGGCAGGTTGGTCAACGCGAACACGTGCGCGTCGGCGTTGGTGAAGTAGGGCGCGAGCCGCCCGCGCTCTTCCTCGGTGAACAACTCAGGGCCTGTCGCGATCCCCAGCACGCCGTCACTCCACTTTGACGGGCTGGCCACTCGAGTAGCGGCCGAACTCGTCGAGAAAAGTCAGGGATTGAAAGCCGTTCATCCGGTCGAGGAACAGCACGCCGTCGAGATGATCCGCCTCGTGCTGAATGACTCGCGCCGTGAAGCCCGACGCCTGCAGCTCGAACCGCTTGGCCCGCCGATCGAACGCGCGAACCACGATCTGCCGCGCCCGCGGCACCCTGCCGCGCAGATCCGGAATGCTCAGGCAGCCTTCCCAATCCTCGACTACGTCAGACCCGACGACGGTAATCTCAGGGTTGATCAAGACCATCAGCGGAACGCGCTCGCGCTGCAATTCCTCGTCGTCATCCGGATCGGGCACGAAGCCCGCGACGAAGAGACGAACGCTTTCGTGCACCTGGGGCGCTGCGAGCCCGACGCCCTGATACTCCGTCATCGTCTCGAACATGTCGTCGATGAGTTGCTGAATCCGAGTCGATTTGATCTCCCCCTGATCCATGGCACGCGCCGGTTTGCGCAGCACGGGGTGACCCATCCGCGCTACCTTCAGAATCGACATCGCCGCATTATAGTCGTCAGCATGGACCTGGTTTCGTATCGCTTCTGTCCGGCGTGTGGAGGGCGGCTCTCCGGCCGGACGCTCAAGACCGGTGATCCCGAACGGCTGGTCTGCGACACCTGCGCGTTCGTGTTCTACATGGATCCGAAGGTCGCGGTCGGCACCGTCATTCGCACCGGCGACGATCGCGTCGTCCTCGTGCGGCGGGCAATCGAGCCAGGCTACGGTCTCTGGGTGTTCCCGGGGGGATACGTGGATCGGGGGGAGCAGGTCCTCGACGCGGCACTGCGGGAGGCTCGTGAAGAGTCCGGTCTCGAGATCCGCATCGAGGAGCTCGTCAACGTCTACTCGTATGGCGGAACAGCCCCGATCATCATCGTGTACTCGGCGACCATGGTCGGCGGCGAACTGTGCACCGACGAGGAATGTCTCGAAGCGCGCCTCTTCACCCGTGAAGAGATCCCCTGGGACGAGCTCGCATTCCGCAGCACCCGCGAAGCGCTCGAGGACTATTTCAGAATCGATCGCCCGGGCTCGACTTCCGTAGCCCGGCCGCAGAAAGATCGCGGCTGAGCTCGTCTTTTCGACGGAGGAACCATTTCGTCGGCTGCTATACTTCTGACCTCCCCAGCTTCTGTTTCCCGGGCCCCGTGTGCCCGATACGCTTCATAGAGACGGGGCCATGAAGACATTGAAATACGCGATTCAGCTCGCTGCGTGTGTTGCCGTCGCGGCACTGACCGCGGCATGCTTCGGATTCGAACGGAAGAGCACGGTGACCGCTCCCAGCGCTACCGGCATCGGTACGCTCCTGGGTAACTGGACATCGTCCAACCTCATCCCGACGCCCGGCACGTGCACGGACTTCAAATGGAACGTGTCGGAGCAGACGTCGAACAGCGCGAAAGGCTCCTTCAGCGCGACGTGCGCCAACGACCTCAAGCTGACCGGCACCGCGCAGGGCACGCTCAATGGTTCGACGATTCTCTGGGCCGCGGAAGGGAACGCGAACGCCCCCGGACTGACGTCCTGCAGCGTCAAGCTGTCAGGAACGGCGGAGATCGGCATCGACGCGGTGCGCGTGCCGTACTCCGGAGACACCTGTCTCGGGAAAGTAAGCGGCATCGAAACGCTGCGACGGCGCTAGAGGTCTTGACCCCTCAGAACTTGTGCAAATGAGTCAAGTTTTCTCCGGGGTCAAGACCGTCCCCGCGTCAGCGGGGCGTGTCAAGAATTAACCTAGCGAGGCGGAGCCCTCAATGGTCTCAGGCGCAGCCTCGCTAGTCAGTCAGGGGCGGCCTCGGAGCCGCCCCTTCTCACTCACTTCAGGTCGTCGGCCGACTTGGCCCCGTAGAACTCGAACCACGGACGCGCGGGCTTGAGGTGCGCGTTCACGTTCTCGATATTCTTCACGCCCTCGTCGTCGAGCCAGGCCTTGAACGCCGAAGCTCCCTGTTTGCCGAACACCGGAATTCCATCCTTCCACGTCGCACGGCCGCACAGAACCCCAGAAAAGCGGGTTCCGGCCTCGGCCGCGAGCTCGAGCGATTCGGTGAACTCCGCGTTGCTCACACCAGCTGACAGGTAGATGAATGGTCGCGTCGCCACTTCCGCGCTTCGTCGGAAGTGGTCCATGCCTTCCTGCTTCGAGTACGCCTTCTGTCCGGCGAACGCCCGGGTGCCTTCGACGAACTTCATGTTGATCGGCATCTCGACCTTCATGACGTCGACGCCGTAACGATCCTTCGTGAATTCCGCCATGCTGCCGGCGACGATGCGCGGCTTCTTCTTGGCGAAGTCGAGCCCCTTTTCGTCCGCCCCCTCCTCATAGCCGACGAACTCGAGAAAGAACGGAATGTCATTGGCCCGGCATTCGTCGCCAATCCGTTCGACCCAGGCGTGCTTCTGGTCGTTGACGTCCTTCGGATCGTCGGGCGTGTAATAGAGCAGGATCTTGATGCAGTCCGTGCCGACCTCCTTCAAGCGCCGGACGGACCAGTGGTCGAGGAGATCCGGAAGGCGCCCCGGACCCGTCTTGTCGTAGCCGGTCTTCTCGTAGGCCATCAGGAGGCCGGCGCTCGGGGCGCGGCGCTTGCTCGCGGGAATGCCCCATTCGGGGTCGAGCAGGATCGCGCTGGCATGAGGCGTCAAGACCTCCGCAACCAGGATCTTGAACTCCTCCATGTCGCGATCGCTGATGTCTCCCCCTTTTTCCTTGGCCAACGCCTTCTGCAACGAGCCGCGCTGGTCCATGGCGGCAGCGGCGATCACGCCGCGGCCGTCCGACACGGCCTTCATGCCGGCGAGCTTCCCTGGTGTCATTTTCACGATCTGTTCTCCTCTGACGATCACGGCGTCCGCGGCCGCGCTTCTGTAGGCGCCCGCTGCGGTGATCGAAGCTGATCATTTTAATACGGGGAACTTGAACTCCTCCACGACCGCAGCCGCGAGCGCCTTTTCCACCATCTCCTGGATCGGAAGGGAAGCTTCGGCGCGCTCGACGTCGCCGCGGCGTGCCTTGGTCGCCGGATGGCGCGGCGTGAACAGCGTGCAGCAGTCCTGGTCTGGAATGATCGATATCGGATAGGTGCCGAGCTGCTGCGCCTGCGCCGTGATCTCTTCTTTGTCCATGCCGATCAACGGACGCAGGACCGGCAGGGTCACGACTTCGTTGATGCGATTGAGATTCTCGACGGTCTGGGACGCCACCTGGCCGACGACCTCGCCGGTCACCAGGGCCAGCGCGCGTTGCCGGCGCGCGACCTCTTCGGCAATCCTCATCATCAGCCTGCGGTAGATGACCACGCGCAGCGGCGCTGGCACGGTCAGGATCACCTGCTGCTGCAGATCCGCAAACGGCACGAGCAGCAGGCGGGAGGCGTACTGATACTGCGTGAGGAGGTTCGCCAGCTCGCGGACCTTCTCCTGCGACGCCCGGGACAACACCGGATAACTGTGAAAGTGCAGGAACACGACGCGGCAGCCGCGGCGCATCAGGCGCCAGGCCGCGACCGGCGAATCGATGCCGCCGGACAAGAGCGCGACAACGCGGCCGCTCGCCCCGACCGGAAGCCCGCCGGCGCCCTGGTGCTTGCCGAAGAAGTAGAAGGCTTCGTCGGTCAAGGCTTCGACGTGAATCGTCAACTCTGGCGCGGACAGGTTCACCGTCCAGTGGCGGGCTTCCTTGATGCGCCCGCCGACTTCGCGCTCGATCTGTGGCGAGGTCAACGGGAAGCGCTTGTCGGCCCGGCGCGCCGACACGCGGAACGAGCCGGCCTGCATGGCACCGAGGTCATCGAGGATCCGCGCGGCTATGGCGTCGACGTCGAGGGGCGCCCTGCCCGCTTTCGCAAAGTTGCCGATGCCGAAGACGCGTTCGAGGCGCGCACCGACCGCGGTCCAGTCAGCGTTCGGCCCGAGCACGATCTCGATCCTCCCCATGAGCACGCGAACGGCTTGGACGTCCAGGTCGGACAGTGCTTGACGGAGGTTCCTGACCAGACGCGCCACGAACCAGGGACGGTTCTTCCCCTTCAGCGCGATCTCCTGATAGTGGACGATGACGGAGGTCATGCGAGCGCTCGATCCGCGGCCGCGCGATCCGGCGAACGGCGGCCGAGGATTGCGGCCGCCGCACGGTGACCGCTCAGGACCGCCCCTTCGATCGTGGCCGGGAGGCCGGTATCCGTCCAGTCGCCCGCCAGCATCAATCCGGCAACCGGCGTTCTGAACCCTGGACGCGCCGGCTGACCGGGCGCCAGTGAGAACGTCGCCTGCTTCTCGCGCACCACGGTTGCCCGGACCGGCCACACCCCGCTCGCCGCAGGTAGTGAAGCTTCTATTTCAGCGGCCGCAAGCCGGGCGAGCTCGTCATTGCTCTTGCCCACGATGTCCGTGGCGCCGCTCGAGACGAGCGACAGGTGTGACGCGGTGCCGCCGAATGCTACCCGCTTGTCGAACACCCATTGCATGGTCCGGCCGGGAAGTCCCGCAAACGCGTCCTGCATGATGGTGCGGTCGTACCACAGATTCACGGTCACAATCGGCATCGGCTCCATTCGTCCCACGGTCTCGAGGAGAGGCGTCAGCTCCGGCGGGGGTGCACCGCCGAGCAGCGTGCGAAGCCCGAACCAGGGAACGGCGGCAATGACGTGACTCGCGGTGAACCGCTCGCCTCGCACGTCCACCGCTTCGACGGCGCCGTTCGTCACGATCAACCGGGCGACCGCCGACGATCGTACTTCGCCGGCCCGCGAGCAGACGTAGCGGCGCGCCGGCTCGGCGTACATCTCGTGCAGCGGCCGCACCGGCAGGACGAGCGCCGCGGCCGCTCTGTCGGGGGCAAACATTTCCGCGAGGATGCGGACGAACGGATCGGCGGAGGCGTGCTGCGGCAGCTGGTTCAACGCCGCGACCGCCAGCGGGTGCCAGAGCCACTCCTGCAGCACCGGACCCTGGCCGTGTCGATCCAGCCATTCCTGAACCGTCGCGCTTCCAGGTTCGGCGTCAGGGGAGCCCTCGCTCTTCAGCTGGCGCCGCGCCTTCAGAATCTCCCCCCCGACCTTCAACGCTGCCAGCCGCTCCGCCCATGGAATCGGCGGCCACCTGAGCACGGCCGCGAGAAGGTGCAGTGGCGCCGGCAGCGGCGGGCAACGCAGGACGGAACGCCGCCGCGCCGTGTCGTAGCACACCAGCTCCAGCGCCGGCTGCGTCTGCACGTGACGTTCCGCGCCGATTCTGCGGAGGAACGCCAGCGTCTCGCGGTAGCAGCCGAACATCACGTGCTGGCCGTTGTCCACGAGCTCGCCGGTCTCGCGGTCGGTGAACGCGGTGGCCCGCCCGCCAAGTTGCTTGCGCGCTTCGAGCACCAGCACGCGCGCGCCGGATTCAGCCAGGGACGTGGCCGCGCTCAGACCGGCGAATCCCGCGCCAACCACAATGACGTCGTGCCCTGTGATCACGGCAGCAGCACGGCACGCGCCCAGGTGGCGGCAGCGATCAACGCCCGCCGGGGGCGCGGGATGCGGACGATCCTCGAAAACACGTCGTAGTCCGAGCGTTCGATGCGATGCAGGATGGCGCGATAGATGGCGCCCATGATCTCGGCAGCCACCAGCTGGCGCACGTCACCCTTCGGAAGGGATTTCGCCGCCCGGCCGTAATACTCGCGCGCTCGTGCCGCCTGCTGTTTCAGCAGCGCCTTGACCGCCGCCGACCGCACGCCATGACCGGCGTGCGCGGCCTCGCTCTGAAGATCCGCTTCGGTGCATCCGTGCGCGCGGAGATCCTCTTGCGGAATGTAGACGCGGCCCTGCGCGAGATCGACGGGCACGTCGCGCAGGATGTTGGTGAGCTGCAGCGCGACGCCGAGATCCACGGCGTACTGGCGCGCTTTCGGGTCACGGTAGCCGAAGATGTTCAGGCAGATCAATCCGACCGCGGAGGCCACCCTGATGCAGTATTCATAGAGATCGGGAAAGGTCTCGTAGCGGCGGCTGCCGAGGTCCATCTCCACCCCCTCGATCAACGCCTCGAACGGCTCGCGTGGCAGATCGAACCTGCGGATCATCGGCACTAGCGCCTGCCCCTGACGCGTCTCCGGAACGCCGCCGTCGAAGCACGCGGCCAGCTCGCGTCGCCAGCTCGCGATTTCCTCGCGTGCCGATTCGTCCTTGCGCGCACCGACTCCCTGCGCCTCATCGACGGCATCGTCTACGGCGCGGCAGAAATCCCAGACCGCGATGATCGCCCGGCGCTTCTCGGCCGGAAGAACGAGGAAGGAGTAGTAGAAGTTCGTGTCGCGAGCCAAGGTCGGGGCTCAGGCGGCGTGTGGCCAGACGACGGCCCGCCAGAGGAGCTGGACCGCATCGGCGCCGGTCAGCCTGGGGCGGCGGCCGAAGACGTCGAACTCGTTCTGTTCGAGCCGGTCGAGGATTCGGGATCCACCGAGCCAGGTGAGGCGCAGCTCGAGGCGAAGCCGGCCGCTGACGCCGTCACAAACCGGCCGGCCAGCCGCAAACAGGGCCCGCGTGCGAGCGGTCATGACGCGAAGCGCGGCCCGCCATTCAGGGGTGATGCGTCCGGCGTCGAGATCGGCATCACGGGCGCCGGCCCGGTCGCGTTCGTCGAGCGGCAGGTATAAACGCCCACGCGCCCAGTCCTGCGCGAGATCCTGCCAGAAGTTGGTCAACTGCAGCGCCGTGCAAACGGCGTCGGACGCGCGATCGAGGTCCGGGTCGTCACGTCCGGCCACGCGGAGCACGAGGCGGCCGACCGGGTTCGCGGATCGCGCACAGTAGTCGAGCAGGTCCTCCCACGTCGCGTATCGCTTGACGGTGACATCCTGCTCGAACGCGGTGAGCAGATCGTTCAGCAGCGACACTGGAAGCCGGTGCCGGCGAATGGCGTCGCCGAGCGCGAAGAACAGCGCATCGTCTGCGGACGATGGAGACGGTGGAGATCGGCGGGACGAGACGCAGTTGTACAAGCGGTGACGCCAGCGATCGAGCAGGTCGAGCCGCTCCGACGCCGGCAGATCGCCTTCGTCCGCGAAGTCGTCCGCCCGCCGGGCGAACGCATAGATCGCCGCGATCGACGGCCGCATCGCTCGCGGCAGCAGCGCGGATGCCACCGGAAAGTTCTCGTAATGCTCGCGCGCCATGCGTTCGCACAGGGCGTACGCGCTCGCCAGAGCCGGCTCGGATGTCCCGCTCGTGAAACCGGTCACCACTCGATTTCGGGGGCGCCCGCCCGATGATTGACGGCGCGCGCCATCGTGAACAACAGATCCGAGAGACGGTTGATGTAGTGCAGCAGCTCGACCTCGAACGCGGAGTCTCCGAGATCCACCATCGCGCGTTCGGCGCGCCGGCAGACCGTCCGCGCCACGTGCAGCGCGGCGCCGCTCGGAGAGCCGCCGGGCAGGACGAAGCGCCGGAGCGGCGGCAGCTCCTCGGAGAAACTGTCGATCCAGCGCTCGAGCCGGGCCACGTCCTCGGGCGTGATCGCCGCTTTCGTGACGCGGCCCGCGATGCGATGGCCCGGATCGGCCAGCCGCGCGCCGAGCGCGAAGAGATCGCGCTGAATCGCGGTCACGCGCTCTCTGACGTCGCTGTCGGCACTGCTCGCGATCGCCAGCCCGAGCCAGGCGTTGAGCTCGTCCACCTCGCCGTACGCCGCGACCCGGGGATCGGCCTTCGAGACACGGGTCCCGTCGAACAAGGCCGTATCTCCCGAATCCCCCGTCCTGGTGTAGATTTTCACTCGGCCAATTATTTCACTAGTGACGCCACGCCAGCCTCCCCAGCCCCGATACGACGATCTTCCGGCGCCTCGCGATCGCCAGCGGTTCCGGCGCCGGCTCCTCGGCTGGTACAAACGGAACGGCCGCGATCTTCCATGGCGGAGGACGCGTGACCCGTATCACATCCTCGTCTCCGAGGTCATGCTGCAGCAGACCCAGGTCGATCGCGTGCTGCCCAAGTATCAGCAATGGCTCGAGAAATACCCGACGCTCGAGGCGCTTGCCGGCGCGCCCGAAGCGGATGTCACCCATCTGTGGCGTCCGTTGGGCTACAACATCCGGCCGCGCCGGCTGCACGCCATCGCCAAGGAATCGGTCGCCCGGTATGGCGGAGAGCTGCCGTCCGACGAGGGGACGCTGCGGTCGTTCAAGGGCATCGGCGCGTATACGGCTGGCGCCGTGCTCAGTTTTGCCTTCGGACAGCGCGCCGCGATACTCGACACCAATGTCGCCCGTGTGCTCTTCCGGGTCTTCATCGGCCGCGGGAATCTCAAATCGCACGCCGCCAGGCGTCATCTCTGGACGCTCTCACGCACCCTCCTCCCGGTCAGGCAAGTCTTCGATTTCAATCAGGCCTTGATGGACTTCGGCGCAACCGTCTGCACGGCTCGCAAACCCAAGTGCCTCGTCTGCCCGATGCGGGCCGGGTGCGCGGCGTATCCGTTCAATCCCGAACACGAGCGTGAGTGACGAGCGCATCGTCGTTGCGGCTGCGGTCGTCGAGCGGGATTCGCGTTATCTCGTCACGCGTCGTCTGCGCGGCACGCACCTCGAAGGGTTCTGGGAATTCCCCGGGGGCAAATGCGAGACCGGCGAGACGCATGTGGAGTGCCTCGTTCGCGAGATCCGCGAGGAGCTCGGCTGCGCCGTCAGGGTCGGCGAGAAGCTGTTGTCCGTTGCCCACGACTATCCCGAGCGGACCGTCGAACTGCATTTCTTTCGCTGCGATCTCGGCGCCGACCCGCGGCCGCTCCTCGGTCAGGAGATCCGCTGGATCTCCCGCGTGGAGCTGCGTGAGCTCGCCTTTCCACCGGCGGACGTCGAGCTGATCAGACTCCTGGCGGGTTGAATGGGACCGTCACCACCGTGATTGGCCACGCTTCGCCGCCGTCCCGCGCGGCGCGACGGAGAACCGTGCCCGGTTCCGCATGGTCGCGATGAACGTACCCGAGGCCAATCGGGCGGCGCAGGCGTGGGGAAAGGACGGCACTCGTGACGAAGCCCACATCCTTCACCCCGTCGGCGTCGAGCAGCCGTTCTCCCTTTTCGAGTACGCCACTCTCCGACGCGCACACGAAGCCGACGAGCCGCCTGGCCACGCGCCCCTGGCCGCGATGGAGCACGCGGATGATGACTTCCTGGCCGACGTAGCATCCCTTGGTCAGGCTGATCGCCCGGTCCTCGATTCCGGCTTCGAGCGGAATGGTGTGCTCGTCCATATCGGCGTCGAACTCGGGCCGGCCGGCCTCCACTCGGGAGACGGTCGCGGTCTGAGGCGACAGATTGACGGCTCCGGCGTCACGCAATGACTGGATCAGCTCGTCGCGGCGGGCTGCCTCGATGAACAGCTCGAAGCCGCGAATGCCATAGTCGTCGCTGGCGATCGCGACCAGCCGGCTGCCGCCGAAACTCCAGACGGTGTTCGCAGACACGGGCAGGTCTTCGAGCCGCTGGCGACAAGCGTCCAGCGTATCGCTGCCGGACGCGGAGCTTCCTTCGCGTGAGCCGAGGACGGGCGCGAGCGTGGCAGCGGCCAGAGGTCCGTAGAGGCCGAACTGGGTCAACGGCTCACAGACGTCAGCGACCTCGACATCCTCGCTGAAAATGAAATCCGCGAGGCGCTGCCGCACGGTCTCCGACGTCCGCGACGGAAGATCGATCAGCACCCGGTCGCCGAGCTCGGACACGCGCATGTCGCTGATCATCCGCCCTTGCGGTGTCAGCAGCGCGGCATAGCAGCCCGTACCAGGCAGCAGCGCGGCGATATCGTTCGTGAGCAGTCCGTGCAGGTAGTCGCGGCGGTCGTTGCCCGTGAGCTCGAGCCGGCCGCGATCGGCCCGATCGAGCACGGCGGTGCGCTCCAGCAGTGCCCGGTACTGTTCGAGTGAAAACATGCGGTCGCGCTGATATCCTCGAAGGGTGCAGGTTCTTCGCCATTGTACCGCCGCACTTGCGGTGGTTTTCGTCATCAGGGCCGTGCTCGCGGGTCAGGGAGCGGCGCCCGTTCCGGCCGTCGGCGAGGCCAGCTTCATCATCTTCATCAACGGCCGGGATGCCGGCCGCGAGCAGGTGAACGTGTCGAAGACTGCCGCCGGCTGGACGATTACCTCAACCGGACGGCTGGCTGCCCCGCTCAACTTCACCAATAACCGATTCGAAATCACCTACGCGCCGGACTGGCAGCCCATCGAGCTCAGATTCGACGCGCGCGCGCAGGAACGGTCGATCACGCTCGCGACCTCGTTCGCCACGACCACGGCGATCAACGAGATCACGCAGAACTCCATCACCAATACGAAGAACGATCAGATCACGGCGCGGACGGTCGTCCTGCCCAACAATTTCTACGCCGCCTACGAAGCGCTCGCCGTCCGGCTCGTCCAGACGGCCGCAGGCACCGAGATTCCCGTCTACGTCGCGCCTCAGGCGGAGATTCGTCTGCTCGTCACGGGCGTGACCCCCGTCACTTATCAGACGCCGTCCGGAGCCGTCGCGACCCGGCGCTACTCGGTGATTTTTCAGAACCCTGGTGGACCTCTCACTGCCGAAGTGACGGTCGACGATCGCAATCGGCTGGCGAAGATCGAGTTCGGAACCGGCGCGCTGACGGTGACCCGTCAGGATGTCGCCGGCGTGGCGACGCGGCAGCACACGGTGCGGAACCCGACCGACGCCGACGTTCGCATCCCCGCCGCCGGCTTCAGCCTCGCCGGCACGCTGACCACGCCGGCGGCGCAGGGCCGCCTGCGTCATCCGGCGGTCGTGCTCATTCCCGGATCGGGACCGGTTGACCGCGATGTCACCGTGGCGGGCATCCCGCTGTTCGCGCAGGTCGCGGGCCAGCTCGCCGACCTCGGCTACGTCGTGTTGCGATTCGACAAGCGCGGCGTCGGGCAGAGCGGCGGCCGCATCGAAACCGTGACGCTTCGCGACTACGCCGAAGACACCATCGCGGTGGTGAAATGGATCGCCAAGCGGAAGGACGTCGACGACAAGCGCGTGTTCGTGATCGGTCACGCCGAAGGTGCGTCGATTGCGATGCTGGCGGCGCGCGAAAAACGGATTGCCGCACTGATTCTGATGGCCGGCACCGGCACGAGCGGGAAGGAAGCGATTCTCGAACAGCAGCAGCACCTGCTCGACCTCGCCAAGGTCGCGGAGCCCGATCGGACCGCCAAAATCGAGCTTCAGAAAAAGATCCTCGAGGCCGCGGCAGCCGAACAGGGATGGGAGGCGCTGCCGCCCGAGGTACGGCCGCACGTGGATACGCCCTGGTACCGCAGCCTGCTGATGTTCGACCCGGCGCTGATCATGAAAGACGTCAAACAGCCCATACTCGTCCTGCAGGGAGCGCTCGATCGGCAGGTGCCCGCGCATCACGCCAGCCGCCTGGCTGAACTCGCCCGATCGCGCAAGAATGCTCCGCCCGTGGAAGAGAAAACGCTGCCCGCGCTCAACCACTTGTTCGTGCCGGCCAAGACCGGCGACATCGCCGAGTACGCGTCGCTCGAGGCCAGGACCATCAGTCCGGAGGTCGCGCGCAGCGTCGACGAGTGGTTGAAGACCCTGCCACCGCCGAGGTGACGCCTCCGCATTTGACCCGGGATCACGCGCGCGACGGATCGACGGCTCGCGGCGTCCACGCGGATCGCAAAATCGACTAGACTTTCTGCGCCATGAGAGTGGGGATTGCAAAAGAAACCTGGCCCGGCGAAACGCGCGTCGCGGTGATTCCCGCGGGCGCGGTGACGCTGAAGAAGGCCGGGCTCGATGTCGCCATCGAGCAGGGCGCTGGTGCTGCCGCGGGTTTCCCTGATGACGCCTACGAAAAGCAGGGGGTCGCCGTCATCAGTCGGAGCGAGCTGTTCCAGAATGCCGAGATCGTGCTGCAGGTACGGTCGGCGCCGATTGACGCGCGCCTGCAGAAGGGACAGACGGTCATCGGCTTCGCCGATCCGCTCGGCGCGCCCGCTGCCGTCCAGCAGGCGGCCCTGACCGGCGCGTCCCTGTTCTCCATGGAGCTGATGCCGCGCATCACCCGCGCCCAGAGTATGGACGCGCTGTCGTCGATGGCGACGATCGCGGGGTACAAGGGGGTGCTCCTCGCGGCGACGGCATCGCCTCGCATGTTTCCGATGCTGATGACCGCGGCCGGCACGATCTCCTCCGCCCACGTCTTCATCGTCGGTGCGGGCGTCGCGGGATTGCAGGCGATTGCGACGGCCCGGCGGCTGGGCGCGAAAGTCGAAGCCTACGACGTGAGGCCGGCGGTGAAGGAGCAGGTCCAGAGCCTGGGCGCCAAGTTCGTCGAGCTCCCGATTGAATCGGCCGACGCCGAAGACAAGGGCGGCTACGCGAAGGCCCAGGACGAATCCTTCTACCGCCGCCAGCGCGAAATGATGCTCAAGGTCGTCGCCGGCAGCGACGTCGTGATTACGACGGCGTTGATCCCCGGCAAGCGCGCGCCGATTCTGCTGACCACGGAAATGGTCGAGGCCATGACGCCGGGATCGGTGATCGTCGACCTCGCCGCCGAGCGCGGAGGCAACTGCGAGCTGACCCGCCCGGACGAGACCGTCGTTCACGGCGGCGTCACCATCCTGGGGCCGTCCAACCCGCCGGCACTGGCTCCGTATCACGCGAGTCAGATGTATTCGCGCAATATCATCACGTTCCTGACGCACCTGCTGGGCAAGACCGGGGCGCAGCAGACCGCCGTTCCGATCGACACCTCCGACGAGATCACGCGCGAGACGCTGCTGACTCGTGATGGCGAGGTCGTGCACCCGCGCGTTCGCGAGCTGTTGGCCGTCAAGTCATAGAGGGATCTCCGTGTGGATGCTCAGGACACCAGAGGACGCGAAACAGCCGTTCATGTTCAGAATCATCCCGGGCAAGGTGAAGACGATCGGCCGTGCGCCACGAGCTGATTTCATCGTCGACGCCGCCCTGGTCTCGCGGCTGCACTGCCGTCTGGCGGCGGGCGCGGGCGAGATCGAGGCTGTCGATCTCGAGAGCACGAACGGCACTTACGTCAATGGCGAGAGGGTGGCTCGAGGAACCCTGAAGGACGGCGACACGCTGCGGGTCGGAACCGTCGAGTTCCTGGTCATGAAAACTTCGTCGCAGTGAGAAACGGATTGGTGCGGCGCTCGTGACCGATCGTGGTGGCGCGGCCGTGGCCTGAGTGCACGACGGTGTCGTCGGGATAGGTCATCAGCACGTCACGGATCGAGCGCAGCAGCGTTTCGGTGTCCCCGCCTGGCAGATCGGTGCGGCCGATCGACCCCGCAAACAGCGTGTCCCCAACGATCAGGATTCGTCCAGACTCATCGTCGCGACCCACCTCGAGGCAGACACCGCCGGGGCAGTGGCCTGGCGTGTGGCGGATCCGGATGGCATAGCGCCCGAACCGGAGCGGGTCCTCACCCTCGTAGAAGAAATCCACCGGCGGCTGCGGCTCGGTCTTGATCCCGAACGCGATGCCCTGCTGCACGATGGCGCGGTAGAGAAAATCGTCCGCCTCGTGCAGGCCCACCGGCACGTTCAACGCCGCCTTGGCGCGGCCGACGCCGGTGATGTGATCGAGATGGGCGTGGGTCAGCAGGATGTGGCGGATCTGCAGCCGGTGGTACCGGACCGCGTCCAGCAGCTCCTCGACTTCGTCACCCGGATCGATGACCACTCCCTCGCGAGTCTCCTCGCAGCCGAGCACGAAGCCGTTCTTCAGAAAGGGCTCGACCGCCCGGACTTCCAGAATCATCCCTGAGCCTGCCATCGCCCTATTTTCGCATTAAGGGATGGAGACACTTGATGGCTGCAGAAAACCGGGAAATCCGCATACATGGAAGCCTGCTCGCTGCGGCGGAAAAGCGCCTGCTGATCTGGATCGCCAGGCGGCTGCCGCGTTGGATCAATTCCGATCACCTCACGGTCCTCGGCGCGGTCGCGATGCTCGGAGCCGGCCTTAGCTATGTGGTCGCGCCGAAGTGGGCGGGCGCGCTGCTCGTGGCCGTGCTGATGCTGGCGATCAACTGGTTCGGCGACAGCCTCGACGGAACCGTGGCGCGCGTACGGCATCATGAGCGGCCGCGTTACGGCTTCTACGTCGATCACGTCCTCGACGCGATTGGCATCCTGTTCCTGATCGCAGGGCTCGTCGCGGGAGGATTCATGAGCCTGGCCCCCGGGGCCGCGTTCCTGCTGGCGTACTACCTCCTCACGATCGAGATCGCGCTCGCCACGCACACGCTTGGCACCTTCAAGATCTGGTACTGGAAGTTCGGGCCGACCGAATTGCGGATTCTGCTCGCCGCCGGAACCCTGCAGCTGCTCCGCTCGCCGTGGAGCACGATTGGCGAACACCGCCTGCTCCTGTTCGACATTGGCGCGACGGTTGGCGCCATCGCGGTGCTGCTGACGTTCATCATCGCGGCAATTCGAAACACCACGACGCTGTATCGGCTCGAACCGATCCCCGATACGGGAGCGGTGGCTTCGCGAGATCGCGGCGCCCGCTCCCGTAACGCGCCGCTGCAGCGCCGCGCTGCGGACGTCGGCCTCACGCTCCAATGATCTGACTCAGCTTCGCGCGGTCGATGTTTGCGCCGGTCAGCACGACGGCACAGCGTCGGCCCTCGATCGGCAGGCGGCCGGACAGCACGCCCGCAATAGCCGTCGCCGCAGCGCCCTCCGCGATCAGCCGCTCTTCGGCGACCAGCCCTTTGATCGCCTCGACGACCTCGGCCTCGCGAACTGTGACCACCCCCGCGACGTGGCGGCGCACCAGGTCGAACGTCATCGTATCGGGCGCGAGGTTGCCGGCCAGACCATCGGCGATTGTCGCGCCCACGTCGATCGGCACGATGTGCCCTGCGGCGAAGCCGCGCGTGAACGGGCAGGAGGCCTCGACTTCAACGCCGTAGGTTTCGGCACGTCCCGACGTCGCCAGCGCGACACCGCTCGCCAACCCGCCGCCGCCGACGGGCACGACAATCGATTCCACGCCGGGGAGCTCCTCGAGGATCTCGAGGCCGATGGTCCCGGCGCCCGCAATGACGTCCACGTGCGAATACGGCGAGACATAAGACGACGAGCCGGCGGCGGCGTGATCCTGGGCGAGGCGTTCCGCCTCGTCGTAGTCGCGGCAAGTCACGAGGCGGGCCCCGGCGCGACGAATGGCGATCAGCTTCACCTGCGGCGCGTCTTCGGGCACGTAGACGGTCAGCGGAATGCCGAGGGTGCTGGCGGCAACCGCAAGCGCACGCCCGTGGTTCCCTGCGGACGCGGTGACGAGCTCGCCCGGCAGCTCGTTGCGCTGCGCCAGCTGCAACACGGCATTCAGCGCGCCGCGAAGCTTGAACGAGAACGTCGGCTGCAGCGACTCCAGCTTGATCGCCACGTCGCCGCCGCTCTGCGACGACAGCCATTCGGATTGGCGCAGCGGCGTCCGCATGATGCGTCCGGCCAGGCGGCGCGCCGCCGACTCGATGTCGCGTCGCGTGATCAGGAGCCCTGGTTCTGTGAAGACAGCAGAATCTCGGCGAGATTGCCGGCGAAGGCCGATCGCGGCAGGACCTGATCGGCGCCCGCCTCGCGTGCCGCCGCGATCAGGCTGGTATGGACGTGTGAGGCGAAGCCGATGGTGCGAATCGACGACAGCGCCGGATCGGCCTTGATCGCCGAGATCGTGGCAACCGGATCGGTCTTGCCGCTGTTCAGGTCGAAGATCACCAGCGCGGGCCGGGACTCGCGCACCGCCTGCAGGATCTCCTGCGGCGAGCGGGCGAACGTCAACTCGACCCCGGCCTGCCTGGCGGTAGTCCGGATTTTCGAGCTGAAAAGCAGATCGTCGACGGCGGCGAGCACCATCGGCCGATCATATCAACGTGCGCGGTCAACGATCGATCCGGCAGGGGGCCCGCCTCATCGCAGCCAGTTGAAGATGGCGGCGGCGATGCCGGCGCCGAGCGCCCCGAGCAGCCACCACAGACCCGCGCCCCCTCGTTCCTCCTCGATCGGGAGTATGTCCGTCCGGCGCTCGGCCGTGCGCGACGCTGTCGAGTGTGGGGCCGTCTCGCGCGGCTCGAGCATTCCGCGGGCGCGCCGCAGGTCGGTGGTCAGCCGCGCCGCGCTCTCCGTGCGCCGATCGAGCGCCTTGGCCAGCGCGCGCGACAGCACGACGTCGATCATCTTGGGCAGCTCCGGATTGATCGAGCTCGGCGCCGGCGGTACCTTCTGACTGATGTTGAGCAGGATCGCGGCCGCGTCCCCGCCTGCGAACGGATGCCGGCCGGTGACCATCTCGTAGACGATGACGGCGAGGGAAAAGACGTCGGTTCGCGCGTCGATGCTGCCGCCGAGGGCCTGCTCGGGCGACATGTACGCCACGATCATGGCCGCATCGGCGCTGACGCTGCCCGGCGCCGCGGCGGCGAGGGCCCGCGTCTGACCGCCTCTCGTCCACACCGCCATGCCGAAGTCGAGAACCTTGGCGCTGCCCTTGCCGGTCTCGAGAATGGTTTCCGGACGCAGGTCCTTGTGCAGCACGCCGTGGGAATGCGCCTCCGAGATCGCGTCGGCGACCTGAATGGCGAGATCGAGCGCATGGCGCGTGTTCATCGGGGCGCCGCTCATCTGCTGGCGCAGCGTCACCCCCTGGACGAACTCGTAGCCGAGATAGAGCCGGCCATCGTGCTCGCCGACGTCGAACAGCGTTGCGATGTTCGGGTGCGACAACGCGGCCGCCGCCCTCGCATCGTCTATCAGACGATGTTGACGTTGACCGACGGCGAAGCCTGGAGGAGTCAGCTTGAGCGCGACCGTGCGCCCGACTTTCGTGTCACGCGCACGGTACACCTCGCCGAGGCCACCCTCACCAATGCGCTCGAGCAGGTTGTAATGCGCAATCGCGCCGATCAACTGGAGGATCCCTTCGCTTTCGCATCCCTGGACTTACTTTTTCGGCCGTGACGGTCGCAGCTCGACGCGGCTGGGCAGACTCCGCGCCGGCATCAGCAGGAGATCGACGACCACCTGGGCGACATCTTCCGGCTGGACCTTCCAGTCCGCCTCTCCGGCTTGCCCGCGACCGCCGAACCCCGTCGAGACCGAACCTGGCAGAACGTAGCTCACCCGGATGTTGTCGTAGCGCACCTCTTGCATCAGCGCTTCGGAGAATGCATTCAGGCCAGCCTTGGACGCGCAATACGCGGCGGCGCCAGCGAACGGGTTCTTGGACGCCAGGCTGCTGATGTTGATGATCCAGCCGCCGCCCCGCCGCCGCATGTGGGGCAGCGCCTCGTGGCAACAGTAGAACACTCCGCCAAGGTTCGTTTCCAGCACGCTCTGCCAGTCGCGGGCGCTCATGTCTGCGACATGGGCGAATCCACCGACGCCGGCGTTGTTGACCAGCACATCCAGACCACCGAACCGGTCGGCGGTCTGTTGAAACGCGCGCGCCACGTGCTCGGGATTCCGAACATCGGCCTCGACCGCGAGCGTCTGACCGCCGAGCTTCAGCCGGGCTTCTTCGAGATCCCGGCCAGTCCGGCCCGTGATCACCGCGGTCGCGCCGTGTGCCGTCAGAGCTTCGGCGATCGCGAAGCCGATTCCGCGCGACCCGCCGGTGACCAGCGCGATTTTCTTCGCGAGCGCGTCGCGAACTGGAGAGGTCGTGGTCATCTCAGTAGAATAGTCGACTCCGATGTCCTTCATCGCGATTGTGGGCGCCGGCGCCGTGGGCGGCGCGCTCGCCTGCCGGCTGGCGTCAATGGATCGCATGCGCGACGTGCGGCTGATCGACGCCGAAGGACAGGTCGCGCGGGGCAAGGCCCTCGACATCCTGCAGTCGTCACCGATCGAAGGATTCAGCACGCGCATCACCGGGGATGACAGCGTCGACGCCGTGGCGGGCGCCGACGTCGTCGTCATTGCCGACACGGCCAACGGGGATGCGGAGCACAGCGGCGAAACCGGCCTGACCACGCTGAGGCGCATCGCGGCCCTCGACGCACGGGTGCCCCTGCTTTTTGCCGGGGCCTCGCAGCGTCAATTGATCATGCGTGCGGTGACCGAGCTGCACGTGCAGCCGAAGCGCGTCCTCGGTTCAGCGCCGGGCGCGCTCGAGTCAGCGGTGCGGGCGCTCATCGCGCTCGAATGCGACGGCAGCGGAGCCGAAGCGCACGTACGGATCCTCGGCCTGCCGCCGGACCGGGCGGTCATTGCGTGGGAAGAAGCGACAGTGCTCGGCCAGCCGGCATCGACGGTCGTACCGCCCCATCGGCTCGCGGCGCTGTCCGCGAGGCTGCCGCGGCTCTGGCCGCCTGGACCTTTCGCGCTCGCGGCAGCCGCCGCGCGTGCGGTCGAGGCGATCGTCCATGGATCACGCCGCGCGCACACCTGCTTTGTCTCGATCGAGCAGCCGCCTTACCGAGGCGCAGTCGTCGCGATGCCTGTCAGATTGGGAGCTGGGGGAATCGAGCGCGTCGTACAGCCGGCGTTGACGCGGCAGGAACGCACTTCGCTCGAGAACGGGCTGGCGCTCAGTTGACGGCGTCGCGCGTATGCAGCGCGACGCCCCCAGCGAATTCCGCAAGTGCCTGCCGGAGAATCAAGCGGCCCCGGTGGAGCCGGGACTTCAAGGTCTGCGGTTTGACGCGCAGCACGCTGCTCGCTTCTTCCGTCGACATCCCCTGGAGATCCCGCAGGATCACCGGCGTACGGTAGACCTCCGGGAGAGTCGTCAGCGCTTTGATCAGCCGCTCCCGCATTTCACGCCGCATGACGTGATCGTCGGCCAGCGACGACCAGTCGGCTGGATCCTGCGGCGGCATGCCCACCAGATCGTCCGCCGTCGGTTCCTGACGCTGCTGCTCGACGGCGCGGCCGGCGCGGCCAGTCCGCAGCCGCGACATCGCCGTGTTGAAGGTGATGCGGTAGATCCAGGATGACAGCGCCGCGTCACCCCGGAAGGCGTCGATCTTCCTGAACACTTTCATCAGAACGTCCTGGGTGACTTCTTCCGCGTCCTCCCAGTTCTTCATGTAACGGAACGCGAGCTGATGGATCCGTGGCCCGTATGTCGACGAGAGTTCTGCAACCGCAGAGGCGTCTCTCGCCTGCATCCGTCCGATGAGCTCGCGTTCTCCGCCGGTAGTACGCATTGCTGGGGCCCTCCGTGTTCGATGTGAACACCGTACGGAGCCCCATTATTCCGGGCCCGAATCGCCAAAATGAACGCGCCGTAAGTAGATATAAATGAGTAAGTTAAGATGACGCCGCGCGGAGGACGGCGTCGGCCGGCTCAGTCGGATCGCACTCGAAGACGGCCGAGAAGGCGCGCACGACGGCGTCTTCCACGTCCCGGATCCGGACATCCCTGCGCAGCAACCGCGACAATGAGGTCACGCCTCGGTCGGCGATCCCACAGGGAACGATGAAATTGAAATGCGACAGATCGGGACTCACGTTGAGCGCGAAGCCGTGGCTCGTAACCCACCGCGAGATGCGAACGCCGATCGCCGCGAGCTTCTGATCCGACACCCACGCGCCGGTCAGCCCCGCCACACGCTCCGCCTGCACGCCGAACTCCGCGACCGCGGCGATCATCACCTGCTCGAGATCGCGGACGTAGCGATGGACGTCGCACCGGTCCGGCCGCAGATCCACGATCGGATAACCAACCAGCTGGCCGGGGCCGTGATAGGTCACGTCGCCGCCGCGGCCGGTTTCGAACATCTCGACGCCGGCCGACTGAAGCGCTGAGGGTGACGCCAGGATGTTGGAGCGATTGGTCCGGACTTTGACACCCAGCGTGATCACCGGCGGGTGCTCGAGCAGCAGCAGCTGATCGGCGATCGCTCCTGCCTTGCGCTGCTCGACCAGCCGCTGCTGGAGCGCCAGCCCTTCGGCGTACGCGACGACGCCCAGCCGGTGCACCTCGAGCCGCCGCCGAATCCCCCGACTCACATCCACGCTTCGTCGAAATTCTCGAGCCTCTCCTTCACGAACGTGAGGAAGCGGCCCGCGTCGGCGCCGTCGATCAACCGGTGGTCGTGGCCGAGCGTCAGATGGCACACCGGCCGGATCCCAATCGCATCGTCGAGGACGACGGGCCGTTTCTCGATCGATCCGACGCCGAGAATGGCGACCTGCGGCTGGTTGATCAGTGGCAGTCCGTACAGGGCCCCGAATATGCCGGGGTTGGTGAGGGTGAACGTGCCGTGCTGGACTTCGTCCGGATTCAGCTTCTTGGCCCGGGCGCGAGCCGCCAGATCGTTGATGGCGCGACTCAAGCCGAGGAGATTCTTCTCGTCCGCGTTCCGGATGACGGGAACGATCAGTCCCTGATCCAACGCGACAGCGATCCCGAGATTGATGTCTTTCTTGTAAACGATGTTGTCCCCGTCGATCGACGCGTTGACATTCGGGAACAGGCGCAGCGCATCGACAATCACTTTGGCGATGAAGCCCGTGTAGGTGAGCTTCGCGCCCGCCGCTTCGTAGTCCGCTTTGCGCTTCTCGCGAAGTGCCGCGACCCGCCCGAAGTTGACCTCGTAGACGGAATACACGTGCGGGGAGGTCTGCGCGCTCAGCACCATGTGCTCGGCGATCTTCTTGCGCATGACGCTCATCGGCACGACCGCGACGTTCTCGCCGGGACGATACGCCGGCCCTGGCTGGGGATGTCCTGGCCGGCCGGTGCGCGCCGCCGCGGTTCCCGCGGGTGCGCCCGACTTGATGAACCCGAGGATGTCCTGCTTCGTCACGCGCCCGCTGATGCCAGTGCCCTTGATCAGCTTGATATCGACGTCGTGCTCCTTCGCGATGCGCCGGACCAGGGGCGAGGAACGCTGACGCCGCAGCGCATCCTTCGATTCCGGCTCGGCGTCGTCCGCGGCATCCGCGTCGTCGTCATCGGATTCGTCGCGACTCGGCTCGGCGCTTGCGGGCGCGGCGTCGTGGCTGGCAGCAGGCGCGGCCGGCGCTGGGGCGGAGGCCGTCGCCGGCGGGGCGTCAGCCTTCCCATCGGACGCACCGCCAATGATCGCGACCACGCTGTTCACCGGGACGGTCTCCCCTTCCTTGACCTTGATGTCGGTCAGGACCCCGGCGGCAGGCGACGGGATTTCGGCGTCGACCTTGTCGGTCGAGATCTCGAACAGCGGCTCATCGCGGTCGACGGGCTCGCCAAGCTTCTTGATCCAGCGGACGATGGTGCCCTCCGCGATCGACTCCCCCATCTGGGGCATCACCACATTCGTTGCCATAGTTCACCCGTCAATGAGCGACAACGTTCCTCGTAGCCGGCGTCACGCGTGAATGGCGGCGCCATGAGCCGCGTGGGACGCCTCCCCGACCGCTTCCGACATCGTCGGGTGCGCGTGGATCGTGCGGACGAGCTCCTCGACCGTGCACTCGAGCCGCAGCGCCAGCGTCGCCTCCGCGACGAGCTCGGTCGCCCGCGGCCCGATCATGTGGACGCCCAGGACCTCGTCGTACTTCTTCTCTGCGACGATCTTGACAAAGCCTTCCGTCTCTCCGGCGATGCGGGCGCGCGCGAGGATGCCGAACTTGAATGTCCCGATCCTGACGTCGTAGCCGCGTGCCTGCGCTTCCTTTTCGGTCAGGCCGACGCTGCCGATCTCCGGGTCGCAGTAGGTGCATCCCGGGACCTGGTCGTAGTTGATCGGCCGGTATTCGCTGCCCGCGATCCGCTCCGCGAGGGCGATCCCTTCGGCCGAGGAAAGGTGCGCCAGCTGCGGGTGACCGGGGCGGTCGAAGGTGATGACGTCGCCAATCGCGGAGATTCCCTGGACGCTGGTGCGGAATTCGCCGTCGACGTGAATGTAACCGCGCTCCATCCGCATCTTCAGATCTTCGGCGCCAAGGCCGTTGGTGACCGGGCCCCGCCCGGTCGCGACCAGCACGTATTCCGCGGACACCTTCGACGACTTGCCGTCGGAGGTCTGCGCCTGGAGCTCGACGCCGGCGCCGCTCGCGGCGGCGCTCGTGACCTTCGTTCCCGTCAGCACCTTCATGCCCTGCTTCTTGAAGGATCGCTCGAGCTCGGCGGACACGGCCTCGTCTTCAATCGGCACGAGGCGCGGCAGCAGCTCGATCAGCGTCACCTCGCTGCCGAAGCGCCGGAAGATGGAGGCGAACTCGACACCCACGGCGCCGCTGCCGAGGATCGCGATCGATTTGGGAATCTCCTTCATGGAGATCGCCTCGTCGCTGGTGATGATGCGCTTGCGATCGATCTCGATCCCCGGGACGCTGCGCGGCTGTGAACCGGTCGCGACGACGATTTCCCTGGTCGCGTGCAGCGTCTGATTGTCTCCCCCGGTCACTTCGACGTTGCCGTTGCCGGTGAGCCGGCCGCTGCCTTTGATCCAGCCGATCTTGTTCTTCTTGAAGAGCAGCTCGATGCCGCCGGTGAGGCCTTTGACAATTTTGTCCTTGCGCGCGTGGACCTGGTTCATGTCGATGCCCACCGCGCCGGAAACGGTCAGACCCCACTCCTTGGCGTTTTGGGCGACCTTGAGGGCGTGCGCGTGCTCGAGCAGGGCCTTGGTCGGAATGCAGCCCCAGTTCAGGCAGGTGCCCCCCAGGACCGGCGCCCGTTCCACGACGGCGGTTTTGAGTCCGAGCTGTGCCGCACGAATCGCGGCGACGTAGCCGCCGGTGCCGGATCCAATGACGACCACGTCGTAATCGTTGGCCATAGAGTTGTTACTGGTCTTTTTTTCGGATTGACGAAAGTGGGACGAAGGAGACCGATGCCGGCTGGGGTGGCTCCTGAGGCGTGGATTCGGTCTGCTCCGGATCGAGCCGTGCGACCTGGGATCGCAGGCGGGTGTAGTCGTAGCGCAGCTCCCAGTACCGACTGGTTCAGCGCGTCGAGCCTTCGCGATAACCGCCTGACGGCCCCCAGTGCGACGAGCGCGAGCAGCAGCGCCACGCCTGCGAACATCCACACGGCCACAACCGTCGTACCTTAGCACAAGGCACGGTTCACCCGGGCTGACCCCCTGACGACCCTAGACGGGCCAGAATGTTCTACAATCGGGCCGGTTCCAATGGCTCCAGCTAAGACGATCCTCATCTGCGATGACGATCAGGGCATGCGCGACACCATCGCGGCGATCCTGAAGCGCGATTACCACGTGCTGACGGTCGCGAGCGGCGAGGCCGCGCTCGGTCTGCTGAAGCAGGAGGACGTCGACCTCATCCTGCTCGACGTCCGGCTGCCGGGGATCAGCGGCTTCGACGTGCTGCGCATCGTCAAGGAGAATTACAACCTCATCGAGTGCATCATGATCTCGGCGATCAACGAGGTCGAGACCGCGGTGCAGGCGATGAAGCACGGGGCCTATCACTACATCACCAAGGACTTCGACTACGACGAGCTGCGGTCACTGGTTCGCAATGCCTGCGAGCGTCAGGATCTGAACCGGCAGGTGATCACGCTGAGCGCGCAAGTCGCCGAACAGGGTGAGCGCGAGTTCCTGATCGGTCCGAGCAAACAGATCCGCGACATCGTCGATCTGGTTCAGAAGGTCGCGCGCCTGTCGGCGACCGTCCTGATCCTCGGCGAGAGCGGCACGGGCAAGGAGCTCCTTGCCAGGCTGCTGCACCGGGAATCGGGCCGCGGCGATGCGCCGTTCATCGCCGTCAATCTTTCGGCGATCCCGCACGAGCTCGTCGAGAGCACGCTCTTCGGACACGAGCGCGGATCGTTCACCGGGGCGCACCGGCAGCAGCTCGGGAAGTTCGAGCTGGCGGCGGGCGGCACGCTGTTTCTCGACGAAATCGGCGATCTCCGGTTCGATCTGCAGGCCAAGCTGCTGCGCGCCATTCAGGAAGGCGAGATCGAGCGCGTCGGCGGGGCGAAGCCGATCAAGACCGACTTCCGGCTCGTCGTCGCGACCAACGTCGATCTCGACAAAGCGGTCAAGGATGGCCGCTTCCGGGAAGACCTCTACTACCGCATCAACGTCATTCCGATCCGGATGCCGCCGCTGCGCGATCGGATCGACGACCTTCCCGAGCTCGCGCGCCTCTTCCTCGAACGCTATCGCGTCAAGTTCAGGAAGCCGGTGCGCGGGATCTCCGACTCGGCGCTGAAGATCCTCCAGTCCTACTGGTGGCCGGGAAACATCCGCGAGCTCGAGAACCTCATCGAGCGGCTGGTGGCGGTGGGCGACAAGGAATGGGTCACCGACGAAGACCTGCCGCTCGAGTACCACTTCGCCCGTCTCGACTCCGTCCCGAGCCCCACCGGCGAGGCGTTGTTTCAGGAAGCCTGCGACACGTTCGAGCGCAATTTCATCCTGCGGGCGCTCGAGAAGTCGGACTGGAACGTCACGGCGACGGCGCGCTATCTCGGCATCCCCCTGAGCACGCTGAAGCACAAGATGGCCCGCCTGGACCTCCGCGAGCTGGCCAAAAAGCTTCGCGGCGCCTGACGAACGAATGAGACAATTCATTGGCTCATGGGGCTAATGAACTGACCGATCGGGCTGGATTTTGGCCGGTCGTGTGCCGCTTCCGCCCATTGTTTCGCCCGTTTCGAGTCACCTAGAGTCAGTTCCGTAAGCCGATTTTTCTTGGGTGCAGCTCGTCGAGCGCCCTCTGGATAGGACTCTATCGACACCGGCCCAGCTTACAGGAATGTCAGTTGCACTTCGCGCGGGAAAACGACGGGCGAAAACTTGCCAGGTTCCCGCAGAGTACGGCATCGGCAACACTCACCCCTTTTCAGGCAGCTTCAACACAAGGAGTGCTCATGCAGCCCTCGATGTTCAACGTCCGCGTTCAGCTCGAAGACCGGAACGAGGTCTTTCTGATGAACACGTTCACCGACGCCCAGCTGATCGTGTCCCGCGACGTCGCGGAGCTGCTCGATCGCGTCGAGGATGGGGCGACCGGCTGGACGAGTGACGAGCAGAACGCGTTGACGACGCTGGCGGAGAACGGCTTCATCGTCGAGGACCGCGACACCGATCGGCGCAACGTTCGCGACTTCTTCCACAGCGTTCGAGAAAGCCGCGAGCAGCTGCGCATGACGGTGCTCACGACCCTGCAGTGCAACTTCGCGTGCGACTACTGCATCCAGGGCGATCACGGCGATTACAACAAGCACGCCACGAAGATGTCGCTCGAGACCGCCGCGCGCATCGCCGAGTGGGCCGAGGGCCGGCTGGACGAGCTCGGCGCCGAATCGTACGTCCTCACGTTTTTCGGCGGCGAGCCGCTGCTCAACATGCCGGTCGTCTATTACCTCTCCGAGCGGATGTGGCACGCCTGCGAGTCGAGAGGCGTCCGGATGCTGGTCAACATCATCACGAATGGACTGCTGCTGACGCCCGAGGTCGTCGATCGCCTCACGCCCTTCGGCCTCAACGGGGTGAAGATCACGCTCGACGGCGACCGCGACACCCACAACCAGATGCGGCCGTTGCGCGGCGGCCAGGGTACGTTCGACAAGATCATCAGCAACATCCGCCAGGTGGCCGGCAAGTGCCGCATCGCGATCGGCGGCAACTTCGACATGGACACGGCCGACAGCTACCCGGCGCTGCTCGATTTCCTGAAGGAACAGGAATTCGCGGACCAGTTGTCCAAGGTCACGTTCAAGCCGGTGATCCGCGATCGCGCGCTGGCCTCGCCGGCTCCGGCCGTCCGGGGCTCGAAATTCATTCCGCTCACCACGGTCGACCACGGAACCAAGGCGCTCAATGGCGCGTGCATGACGTCCGCGGGCGCCGCCGTCGCCAGCGGCGCCTGCGACAGCTGCAACGTGCTCGACGACCAGATGTCGTTCCTCCGCGAGGAGACGAAGAAGCGCGGGTTCCCGACGGTCGACGGCGTCCACATGGGCCCGTGCGAGATCCACAAGAAGAACGCGCACACGATCGGGCCCGACGGCGCGCTCTTCGCGTGCCCCGGCTTCGCCGGCGATGCGAAGCAGTCCACCGGCCACATCGACGGCCGCCGGGACCGCTGGCGGCTGGAGGCCGCGGCGCGCTTCGACGCGCTCGCCGCGTGGAAGGAGTGCAACGACTGCGCGTTCATCCCGGTCTGCGCCGGCGGCTGCACGGTCGCCGCGCATACCGAGCTCGGCGACATGAACAAACCGAACTGCCACAAGACCGCCCTGCAGGCCGGGCTGGTGTCGCTCGCGCGCGAAGCGGCACGCGCCCAGGAGCTCGTCAACTGATTCCGTCTCACGGTCCGTCACCGATCAACCATCACCACGAAGGAGCAGCAGATGAAGAACGAAAAGAAGAAGGATCGCGGCACTCTTCGCCCCTGGCTCGTCGACGTCGTCGTCGACAACCTGCGGTAGCGAGAACCATCACCAGCACGGATTGACCAATCAACGAGGAGTGCGCGATGAAGATTCAGATTCTCAAGAAGGCGAACACCAGGGTCAAGTCGTCGGATCCCTGCCCGTGGCTGCTCGAGGTGCCGCCAGAGGCGAGCAAGAAGTAGCAGACGCCGCCCTCGACTGAGGCGGTTTTCGAACGGGATTTTTCGAACAGGAGAAGCTCGATGAAGATTCAAGTGCTGAAGAAGGCCAACACGAAGGTCAAGTCGTCGGATCCGTGCCCGTGGCTGCTCGAGGTGCCGCCCGAGGCCGCGAAGAAGTAGCGCGATCGACTGGCACATTGACACTCTCGATCGGCAGCGCTGACGCGCTGCCGTGTCGACAGACCAGAGATGTCCGCGTCCCGATCCCGAGCGTTCGCCTGCACCATCGCAGCGGTTGCAGCGGTGATTGCCGCCTGCAGTGGCGGCGCTCGGCGCGCAGCTCCTGACGAGCTGCCGGTTGTCAGGATCGGCACGTTCGTCGCCGAAGGCGTTGGATTCATTGCGGGCCTGCTCTCGGCAGAACCTCTCATTGCGGTCGGATGGGATGGGCGTCCGGTCAATCGTCTCGCCGAATCGGTGGCCGAGTCGAAGGACGGCAGGACGCTCATGGTCAACCTGCGATCGAACCTGAGATTCCACAGCGGCGAGCCGGTGACCGCCGAGCGCGTTCGGGAGTTGCTGATGGCGAAGATCGCCAAAGCTCCGAACCCCGACATCGAGTCGATCGAGCCGATCGGCGCAAACACGCTCGTCGTCCGGTTGACTCGCCCCGGCGCCCTGAAGCCGGTGGATCTCAGCGACTATGCCATCGAAGACGACGACCGCGTGTCGCTCAGGACCGGCCCGTTCCGGATAACGACATTCGGACCACCGGCGGTTCTGGAACCCTTTGCGGATCACATCCAGGGAAAGCCGGCCGTCGCCCGGGTCGAGATCAGGCGCTACCCCAATCACCGCGCCGCCTGGACGGCGATGATGCGTGACGAGGTCAACTTCCTCCACGAGGTCAATCGCGAAGCGATTGAATTCATCGAGGCGGGCGGGGGCCTGCGCGCGTATCCGTTGCTCCGGCCCTACGTTGTCTCGCTCGTGTTCAACACGAAACATCCGCTGATGCAGCGGCGCGAAGTACGGATCGCCCTCAACGAGGCCGTCAATCGCGAAGAGGTCGTGCAGAAAGGCATGCGGGGGCACGGTCAGGCGGCCGAAGGCCCCTTCTGGTTGCACCACTGGGCCTATCCTCCCGGACGGCATCCGAGCACCTTCAACCCGGAGGCGGCCAGGGTTCGCCTGGACGCGGCAGCCTTGCCCGTCGGGCGACGCGATGCGCAAGCCATGCCCTCGCGGTTCGCTTTCACCTGCCTGCTGGTCGAGGGAGATCTCCGGTTCGAGCGGATCGCGCTGGTGGTCCAGCGCCAGCTGGCGGTGGTCGGCGTGGACATGCAGCTGCGGCTCGTCTCGATGAAGGAATTCCGCACCCGCGTCGCCAAGGGAGATTTCGATACCTTTATCTACGAGCTGTCGAGTGGCCGCACGCTGCGGTTTCCGTACCGGTTCTGGCACTCGAAGATCGCGCTGCTGCGGACCGGATACTCGGCCGCCGATGCCGCGCTCGATCGCATGACCCTGGCGCGAACCGACGACGAGGTGAAGGTCGCGGTCGCCGATGTCATGCGCATCCTGCGGGCGGACCCGCCGGCAATCTTCCTCGCCTATCCGCGCGAAGCGCGGGCAGTCGACCGGTCGTTCGAAGTGGCCTACGAGACGGACCGGGACATTTTCGGCACGTTCCTGCAGCTCAGGCGCCCGGCGCTGCGGGCGGACACCACGCGATGAGACGCATCACCTCGCGGTTCGTGATGCTGATCGCGTCAGCGGCAGTCGCGCCGCTGGTGATCTATGGCGCCGTGTCGATCAGCAATCTGGGAGAGGGCACCCGCGAGTCGGTCGATACCGGCAACCAGCGCGTCGCCGATCAGATTGCCCAGCGGCTGAAGCTCTATGTCGACAGCAACGCGAGGATTCTCCGATCGGTCGGCGAAGAGCTCAGTGACACGAATCTCGCCCACTGGCAGCAGTCACGGATTCTGAAGAATCACGTGCTGGAGTTTCCCGAGTTCCGCGAGATCTCCCTGTTCGATGCCAGCGGCCGCGTGATCGCGACCAGCCGCATCGGGCCGCCGGAGACGAAGCTGCCGTCGACGTCCGGCCATGGGACGCAAGGGGTCGAGGTCGCGCCGATTTTCCAGGACGACGACAACCTGCCGACGACCGATTTGTCTCTTCGCCTCGGCTCCGGACCGGAGGTCAGCGCCTGGCTGGTCGCCCGGATCTCCCTCGAGGAGCTCTGGCGTTTCGTCGACAAGGTTCGCGTCGGACAGCGAGGGTATGCGCTGGTGCTGTCCGAGGATCCGCAGAGCGGGTACCGCATCGTCGCGCACGGCAATCCGGAAGAGAAGCGGCTGGTCGCCCTGCCCGTCGATCCCGGCGAGCAGCTGCCGGAAGTGCGGATGCTCCTGCAGCATCGCGCCGAGGAGCAGACGTTCACCGATTCGTACGTCGATCCGGACGGGCGGGAACAGCTCGCGGCGGTGGCGCGGATCGCCGATATCAACTGGACCGTGATCGTCGAGCAGCCGACCGAGGAGGCGTACAAAATCACCGTCGATCTGCAGCGTCAGCTGTTCGTCGCCATCGGTCTCGCGCTGCTCGGCACGATCGTCCTCGGCTGGGTGTGGGCGCGGTCGTTCATCACCCGCATCTTCGCGCTCAAGCATGCCACCCAGGCGATCGCCGAAGGCCGGATGGACGTGCGGGTCGCGATCAGCGGCCGGGACGAGATCCGGCAGCTCGGCGACTCGTTCAATTCCATGGCCGATCGGCTCGTCGAGCTCCAGGAGGACGTCAGGAAGCAGGAGCGGCAGGCGATGTTCGGACGGATTGCGGCGGGCCTGGTTCACGACCTGTCGCATCCGATTCAGAACATCGGCAACAGCTGCAAGCTGATCGTGAAGATGTTCGACGATTACGAGTACCGCGAGACGTTCAAACGCACCGTCGAGCGCGAGATGGTGATCATCAAGCGCGTGCTCGACGACCTCCGCAACATCGCCCGGCCGATTCCGCTCGAGCGATTTCCCGTCGAGATCAACCGCTCGGTCAGCGAAGCGGTGGAGTCGATGCAGCAGCACGCCGAGACTGCGGGGGTCACGCTCGAGACGCAGCTGTCCGACGAGCCCGTCTTCATCGAAGGCGACGTCTTCGCGCTCGGCCGGGTCTACCGGAATCTCATCCTCAACGCGATTCAGGCCACCGCGCCGGGAGGCACCATCGTCGTCGGATCGGAAGGCGCGGGCGACCGGGTGCAGGTCCGCATCCAGGATACCGGCTGCGGCATTCCGCCTGAGCGCATCTCGGCCATCTTCGAGGACTTCGTCACGACGAAGCGGCGCGGCCTCGGGCTCGGCCTGGCCATCTCACGAAAGATCGTCGAACAACTCGGAGGTCTCATCAGCGTAACCAGTGAAGTCGGCAAGGGTACCACCTTCGTTCTGGACTTTCCGCGGACGCGTCCACGGCCGATGCTCGTAGCCGGCTAGACGGCGACCGCCAGCAACCCCGGGTGCATGAAGGAGGAAGGACATGATCCGCAAGCCCGTGAAAGTGACCGAGATCGAGGTCGAGGGACACCGGTATAGCGTCGAGTATTTCGCGCACCTGACGTTGCGCGGCAGTCAGCGATTCAGTTGCGAGGTGATTCTGGACGACACCGATCGCATCATCCTGGACGACGATACGCTGGCGAGCCTCGAATCCAAGGTCGAGCGGCTGGCGCCGGCGACGATCTACAGCCGTTTCCTCGCCGGAGGATCGTCGTTCGCCGCCTAGCGACGGGGTTGCCGCCGGATGGACTCGCCTGCCGAGAGATTGAACCGCAGGGAGTCAGAGCCAGCCACTAGCAGCCGCCGCACCGCGAGGTGCGGCTGGATCGTCTCCACGATCGTCGGTGCTCGGCAACCAGGCGGATGCACACGGCGGGGCGAGAGCCCCCGCATGATTGCGTCCGGGAATGGTGAGAAAGTGCGCCGGCGTGACCGAAAAGAAGCCGGCCCACTGGCAGACCGCTGCGAGCGGCGCCAGGGGCCGAGAGTCCGCGAGCCGGCGAACGTCAGCGGGTCTCTGCACACCCGACCCGCGCCGGCACCGCCGCTCCTATTTGCGGGGAAGAACGGCGTCTTTCAACTGCTTGGCGATGCGCGCCTTGACCACGGTCTTGGCGGGGATCTTGATGGCCTCGCCAGTGGCCGGGTTGCGCCCCATCCGGGCTTTGCGCTTCTGCACCACCAGCTTCACCATACCTGGAAGTACGAACTCACCGGAACGCTTGAGCTCCTTCTCAGCCAGTGTGTTCAGCTCGTCGAAGTATTCCCGCGCCTGCGTCCGCTTCACCTCGAAACGATCCGCGAAGTGCGAGAACAGTTCGGACTTGCCCATCCTGCGGGCCTCTGCCATCGGCGTATTCCCCTTGCTTGGGCGCGCTCATCAGAACCCGCCACCGTCCACGCGCGCAAGCGGCGGCAGCGGAGAAATGCAGCGAAATCAGCGGGTATCCTAGCGCGCGGTGTTTTGCGCTGTCAATGACGATACCTGAGAAGACCGCGAAAAACCGGCCTGAATGCTACAATTTTTTGCGGTGGCTACCCCGACGATAGAGACCTTCCCCAACCCGAGTCCCGGTCGTGACTACGAGATCGCGATCCGCTGCCCCGAGTTCACGTCGGTGTGCCCCAAGACCGGACTCCCCGATTTCGGCGAGATTCGCATCACTTACGTCCCGGACGAGCTCTGTATCGAATTGAAGGCGTTGAAGTACTACATGATTGCGTTCCGCAATCGGGGCATCTTCTACGAAGCGGTCACCAACCAGATTCTCGACGACCTGGTCGCGGTCTGCCGGCCGCGCCGGATGACGGTCGTCGGCGAGTTCTCCGTGCGCGGCGGCATCTCGACAACGGTGACGGCGAGGTACGAGAGGCCGGCCGCGTAGCGGCAGCCGTTCTGATCACGCCGCGCGCACAGCCGTGGCCACCGGCAACTAGAAATGCAGATCCCCATCGAGCCCCAGATCGACCTGCACGCGTTCGCGCCGCGTGACATCCCGTCAGTAGTGGAGGAGTACGTGCGCGCGGCCCACGAGGCCGGCCTGCGCGAGGTCCGGTTGATTCACGGCAGGGGAAAAGGGATCCAGCGGGGGATCGTGCAGGCCGCGCTCGAGAAGCACGAGCTGGTAACGGCGTTCTACGACGCGCCCGAATCACATCTGGGCGCCACGGTCGCCCAACTGCGATCGGACCCCGACGCAGCCCGATAAAGCCACGTAGCACGTGCGCACGTCGCACGAAAAGCACGTTCGCACGTGAGCACGCAGCACGGAGAGCACGTGCGCACACAGCACGTGGCACGCCGCACGTGTCAGAAGACTCCCGGCAGCACTCTCCAGCGCACGACCTGCTGATACGCCCGGTAGGCCTCGTCCTGCTGCAGCGTCTGCTCCTCGCAGACCGCGCGCCACAGCAGCGTGAGGTCCGCGCCGACGAGCATCACGATGTTCCAGTTCGTCGGGTTGGCGGCGAGGAAACCCACGTGGGTAATCAAGTAACCCATGTAGATCGGATGCCGCACGATGCGATACAGGCCGCTCGACACCACGCCGCGGTTGGCCGGCATCAGGCCGAAGCTGCGTCCCAGCGACAGCTTGCCGCCGATCACGACCATCAGACCGGTGGCGGACAGCAGCACCGTCATCACTTCGGGGGCCAGCGCCGCGATCTGTCCGGGCCGGACCAGCACGGGGCCGAGCATCGAGCAGGCCGTCAACACGCGCGCGCGATAGCTGCGATCGACGACCGCCGTCGACCGCCGCAGGACGGTCAGCACCACGACGAGGAGCTCGCTCGCGAGCAGGAGCAGGCCGGTCATCCGGCCGGTGGCCAGGAAATCGTTGCTGATCCGAACGGCCATGAGCGTGAACAGCCCGACGACGACGATGCGGGCACCGAGGTCGGCGACTTCATTGGGGGTCCAGCGCGTGCGCCCCTCCGAGTCGCGCAGCGATGCCATGTCCACTTCGATCGCCGTGTTCCCTCCGGCAACCTTCGCGGGCATCATGCGTTTCATGCTCCGGCTCCCTGAGACTCCGTTTCTTCCAGGAAGTAGCTGCCGCACGCCGCGTCGAGCAGCTCGCGGGTGATCATCGGCTCGCGGTTCTGATACCGGCAGATGTTCACCACCTGCTCGACCAGGTCGCGCGGGTGGCAGGCGCGCATCTGCAGCTTCCTCGGCTGGTAGTACTTGCGATTCAGGTACTCCACCATGACCGGGTCGAACGCCAGCTGGCGCTTCTTGCAGTTCAGCTCGAAGATCTTGCAGTACTCGTCGATCGTCGGATTCTTCGCGAGAATCTTGTACGGAATGCGGCGCAGGAACGCCTCGTCGGCGAGCGATTCCGGCTTGAGGTTGGTCGCGAAGACGATCAGGACGTTGAACGGAATCTCGAACTTGCGGCCCGTGTGCAGCGTCAGGAAGTCGACCCGGCTCTCGAGCGGGACGATCCATCGGTTCAGCAGATCCCGCGGCGGAATGCGCTGGCGGCCGAAGTCGTCGACGACGAAGACGCCGCCGTTCGCCTTCATCTGGATCGGCGCTTCGTAGAACCTCGCGATCGGGTTGAAGGTCAGGTCGAGCATCTCGAGCGTGAGCTCGCCGCCGACCACCACGACCGGCCGCTTGATGGTCTCCCAGCGCCGATCGTGCACCGACGTCGCGATCACGCTGGTCGAGGCGTCAATGCCGCCGAGCGGCACGTGGTTCACCGGATCGAACACGGTAATCGTCTGGCCGTCGATGTCGATCGCATGCGGCACGAACATCTCGCTGCCAAGCGCGCGGCCGATGCCTTCGGCGACGACCGTCTTGCCGTTGCCGGGCGCGCCATACAGGAACAGCGACTTGCCGGAGTTCACGGCCGGACCCAGCTGGTCGAACATCGCCTTGTTGACGATGAGCTGATCGAAGCCGGTCGCCAGGCGGTCGCGATCCACGTAGGGCCGCGCGGCCATGCAGGCGCGCACGTAAGCGGTGTACTGCGCCAGGGATACCGGCGCCGGCCCGACATACCGGTTGACGTCGAGGTACTGCATCGCCCGCTCGCGGCCGAGGTCGGTCAGGATGTAGCGATACGCGGCCGTGCCCGTGCCGCTCGCGCCGCGGACCTCGACCAGCTTTTCGACGCGCGCATGCTGCACGAGCGCGTCGAGCACCGAGTAGGGCAGCCGGAACTTCTCCGCCAGCGCCGTGCCGGTCGCCTCTCCGGCCACCAGCGTCTTCAGCAGCAGCTGCGACAGCGTGTCGGGGTGAAGCCCCGTCTCCGGGATCGTCGCGGGTGGCGGCGGCGGCGTCGGCTGGGCCGATTTCTCGAACGAGGCGACGGCGGCGGCGGCTGAAGGGGTCATTGCATTCCTCCCGCGGCCAGCTCGATGCGATGGCCGATCTTCGTGCCCGTGGCGTCGAGCGCGCCGGCCGGAAGCTCGAGCACACCGGCGGTGCCGCGACGCGGCAGCCGGATGCGCCAGGGCTTCAACGCCGACACCTGGTCGACGACGACCCCGCGGTCGTCGAGCGCCACGACATCAATCGCGAAGCGCATCCAGCAGGTGTGAACCCCTCGGCTCGGCACGATCCACAACGCCTCGCCGGGATTCAGGCCGGTGCGATTCAACAGTCCGACCGCGCGGGTCGCGCGGGTATCCGCGACCGCGACCTTGTCGGCGACGACGGTTCCGGTATCCAGATTTCTCGCTATCAGCGCCATGACAGAACTCGATCGAGGAAGACCTACTTCGTGTTTTCGATCAGCGGGAAGAGCACGGTGATGAACCGGATTGCCGCCGGACCAATCGTGACGACCCAGATCGCCGGGAAGATGCAGAAGACCAGCGGGAACACCATCTTCACGCCCGTCTTCGCCGCCGCTTCCTCGGCTCGCTGACGCCGCTTCGTGCGCAGCGTCTCCGAGTAGACGCGGAGCGACTGTGCGACGCTCGTGCCAAACTTGTCCGTCTGAATCAGCATCGTCACCAGCGAGCTCAGGTCGTCGACGCCGGTTCGATCGGCGAGATTGCGCAGCGCCTCGGAGCGCGCCTTGCCGGCCCGCAGCTCGAGGTTGATCAACCGCAGCTCATCCGAGAGCTCGGGATAGGCGAACGCCAGCTCGGTGCCGACGCGTGACAGCGCCTGGTCCAGACCCAGCCCCGCCTCGACGCTGACGACGAGCAGGTCGAGCATGTCCGCCAGCGACAGCCGGATGCGGTGGGCGCGCGCCTTCGCCTTGCGGGCGAGCACCATCCCGGGCAGCAGGTAGCCGAAGCCGAGGCCGGCAAGGGCCACCATCATGTTCGGCCGCCCGAACATCGACGACGACAGGACCGAGAAGAGGATCAGCGCGAACGACACGCGGATGCCGAAGAAGATCGTCAGCGCCTCGTCGCGGCGGTAGCCGGCCTGCACGAGCCGCAGGCGCAGCGCCCCCAGCTCCTTCGGCGAGCGCGGCGCCTTCTCGCCAACGCGCTTGAGCATGCCGACCAGCGCCTGGAAGCGCGGGCGCGCCTCCTGCTCTTCGCGCGAGGAATCGAGCATCAGCTCCTCGAGCCGGCGATCGATCGCCGACGCGCGGCGCGGCATCAGCGCCATCGCGCCGCCCGCGATGATCAGGGTTCCGAAAATGAATGCCAGAATCGGCAGGAGCATCGTCACGCTACACCTCGATCTTGATGACCTGCTTGATCCACAGGTAGCCAATCGTCTGCATGCCGAGCGCGCCCATCAGCATCATCTGGCCGATGCGCTCACGGAACAGCAGATTCATGTGCTCGGGATTGATGAACGACAACGCGATGCACAGCACGGCGGGCAGCGCGAGCAGCACGTAGCCGGTGAAGCGGCCGTGCGCCGTGTAGACGCGGACCTGCCGCAGAATCTTGAAGCGCTCGCGCACGACGTGGGCGAGGTTCTCGAGGATCTCGGCCAGGTTGCCGCCGGTCTCGCGCTGGATCAGGACCGCGGTCGAGAAGAACCGCACGTCGAGCAGCGGCATCCGGTGCGTAAGGTTGTCGAGCGCGTCCTTCAGCGGCAGACCGAAGTTCTGCTCGTCGAAGGTCTTGCGGAACTCCGGGCCGACCGGGTCGGGCATCTCGTCGGCGACCATCTTGAGCCCGGTCGCGAACGCATGCCCGGCCTTCAACGCGCGCGCGATCAGGTCGAGCCCCTCGGGGAACTGCTCCTCGAACGCCCGCATCCGCCGCCCGCGCTTGATGTTCAGCACGACGAACGGCAGCGCGAAGCCGAGCGCCGCGCCGACCGGCATGCCCCAGCGCGAGCGCGCGATGGCGGCGCCGACGATGGCCAGGAGCACGGCGAGGCCGAGCGCGATCAGCATCACGCCGCTGAGCGACACCTTCATGCCCGATTGCTCGATCCACTGCGACAGCGCCGAGCCGCGCTCGGTACCCGCGAGCATCCGGTCCACTGCCGGCAGCGGCCCGACGTTCTCCACCTTGACCAGCACCTTGCCGGGCTTGAGGTCCTCGCGCTCCTGCGGCTGCGACACTTCCTGCAGGCGGGCGTTCAGGCGCCGGAGCTTCATCATCATCGGCAGCTTCTCGCCGGCCGTGTAGCCCCCCATGACGATGCCGACGCCGACGAGAAACGCCAGGGCGACGAGAATGAAGGCGGTCATTACCGCACCTCCGTGACGCCTTCGAACATGTCGGCCGCGAGGTGGACGCCGGCCGTCTTCAGGCGCTCGCACGCTTTCGGCCGCACCCCGGTGGCGCGGAACCGGCCGATGACCTTGCCTTCCTGCGAGAGGCCGACCTTCTCGAACGAGAAGATGTCCTGCATCGTGATCACGTCGCCTTCCATGCCCGTGATCTCCGAGATCGCGGTGACCTTGCGGGTGCCGTCGCTGAGGCGCGTCTGCTGGATGACGATCTGAATCGCCGCGGCGATCTGCTGCCGCATGGCGCGCTCGGGCAGGTTGGTCGCGCCCATCGCAATCATCGTCTCGATTCTCGACAGCGCGTCGCGCGGCGTGTTGGCGTGGACGGTCGTCAGCGATCCGTCGTGGCCCGTGTTCATCGCCTGCAGCATGTCCAGCGCTTCCTCGCCGCGCGTCTCACCGACCACGATGCGATCGGGACGCATACGGAGGGCGTTGATCAGCAGCTGCCGCTGCCGGATCGCGCCCTTGCCTTCGACGTTCGGCGGCCGCGTCTCGAGCCGCGCCACGTGTTCCTGGTGCAGCTGCAGCTCGGCGGCGTCCTCGATCGTGACGATGCGATCGCGCTCGGAGATGAAACTCGACAGCACATTGAGCAGCGTCGTCTTGCCCGCGCCGGTGCCGCCGCTGATCAGGATGTTCAGCTTGGCCCGGACGCAGTGCTCGAGGAACTCGAGCATCGGCCGGGTCATCGACCGGAGCGTGACCAGGTCCTCTGCCTTGAGCCGCTCGGCGGGGAACCGCCGAATCGAGAGCAGCGGACCGTCGACGGCGAGCGGCGGAATGATGGCGTTCACGCGCGAGCCATCCGGGAGGCGCGCGTCGACCATCGGCGAGCTATCGTCGACGCGGCGGCCGACGCCGCTCACGATGCGATCGATGACCCGCAGCAGATGGCGGTCGTCCTGGAACGTGGTGGGCAGACGCTCGAGCTTGCCGCCGCGCTCGACGTAGACCGATTTGTAGGTGTTGACCAGGATGTCGCTGACAGCCGGATCCCGCAACAGTGGCTCGAGCGGCCCGAGGCCGAAGACCTCGTCGATGACGTCGCTCAGGATGCTCTCGCGCTCGGTCATGCTGAGCGGCATGCCCTCCTCGGCGATCAGGTCGAAGAGCAGCGACCGAATCTCGCCTTCTGCCCGCGATCGCTCCGCGTTGGCCAGGGCCTCGAGATTCAGGCGGTTGAGCAGCTTGCGGTGGACGTTCCCCTTCAGCTCGACGTATTGCGGCGTCCGGGGCGTCTCCTGGCGTGGAGCCGGACCCGGACGGGGCGGAAGGATTGAATTGGCCGTAGAGCTCATGTTCGTGGTCCCGCCTTAGAGGAGACCGAGAAACGCGCGGCGCTTCTCGGGCTGCGGCGTCGCTTCTTCGATGCGACCCACCAGCTGACGCGTGAAGTTGCCGAATTGCGACGAGATTTCCGAGTTGTTGCTGAGCGTCAGCGGCACGCCCGAGTTGAGCGCCTCCGAGACGGCGCGGTAGTCGCTCGAGAAGGTGTGGTGAATGCCGAGCCCCAGCGCCGTCTCGATCTGCTTGGGGGCGATCAGGTGCTGATCGGACACGCGATTCAGCAGGACCTTGACGCGCTCGCTGCCGGCGCCGAGCTGTCGGACACGATCGACGAGCCGCTGCGCGTTGCGGATCGACGGCACGTCGGGGTTCGTCACCAGGAACACGGTCTCAGCCGCGTAGAGGGCGGCGACCGCGCAGCCATTGATCATGTTGCCGGCGTCGATCACGATGGTCTCGTAGATCTTGCCGATGGCGCGGAGCAGTTCCTCGATCGCTCCCGCGTCGTGCGCGTTCGGGCGGTCGAACTGCTCGGAGCCGGCGAGGATGTCCAGGCCGGACTTGTGCTTCGTCACGAGCTCCTTCAAGAAGTCCTTGTCCAGGCGGTGCAGGTTCTCGATCGCGTCGAGGACCGTGAACCGGGGACGCACGCCGAGGAACAGCGCGACTTCACCGAGGCATGGCTTCAGGTCGATCACGATGGTCGGGCGCTTGGTCAGCCGCGCGAGCTCGACGGCGCAGTTCACCGACACCGTCGTCGTGCCCGCGCCCCCCTTGGCGCCGAGGAAGACGTGCGTCGTGCAGGGCTGCCGGCCGCCGGCGGCCGACGCTTCACGGCGCGCGGCGGTGCGGCGGACGGCGCCGTGGAACGACTCCTCCATCGATCGCGACGCCTGGGTCTCGCCTCCCGGACTCCACGGGAAGAACTCGTTGGCTCCCGCACGCATCGCCTGCAGGATCAGATCGGGTTCCGGGCTGGCTGCGATCGCGAAGATGGGCACGCCATCATGCGCCGCCCGGAGCCGCTCGATCGCGGCCATGCCGGACGAGGCGTCGGCGCGGATGTCGACCACGAACAAATCGGGTACGACGCCCTCGACGCGGCCTTCGAGAATGCCAACCGGTACGCCACCTGCGCGGAGCAGCCGCGATACCTGACGCTTGAATTCGTCGTCGTGACTGACGATGGATGCTGCAAGTTGAGCCATGAGTGTTTCCGGAATCGACAGAAATGAACGCGGCCACACGTGCCGCCATCGGGGGAATCGCAACCGGTATGCCGCAGCACATCAGTGGCGCCAACCTCGATCAACTCCCTGATTGGCGGGCAGTTACGCGCCGCCAACCACATCGCCCCGCGGTGCGGCCGACCCGCCTCGCTGACATTTCCGTCGATGAGCAACGGAATTCGTTGAGCCCACGTCTCGAGTCCCCAATCCTGAAACCTGCCCGAGTCCTCCGCCTTCGCGCGCCTGGCCCGCAGGCGCGCTTCGGCGAGACCTCGCCGGAGCTTGCCGCCTGCCAACTGACGCGGCAAGCGGCGGCGGGCCAGTCCCGAGTCCCAAGTCCCGTCGTAAGAACAAAGGCAGGGAAGACGTGCTTCCCTGCCTGATCTATGTGAAGAACTTGCCGTGCGTTCGGGCTACTGAATCAGCAACGGAATTCGATGAGCTGGGGACAAACGGGTGGACCGCAAAAAGAAAAGGGCAGGAGGGTCCCGTCGTTCCCTCCTGCCCACGGCTTACAAGACTCTGTTCGAGACTTACTGAACGAGCCGGATCGCCTTCGGGTTCAAGCCCTCCGGCGCCGGGCCGGCGTTCTTGTCACGGATGCCGGCAATCGGAATGATGCGGCCCCAGAGGCTGATCCCGGTGACTTCCTTCGAGAAAGTAGCCGATCCAGTTCGCCGTGACCAGGTCGGCAGTCGCGCCCGTTGCGTTTGCCGCTGTCGTAAACGATCGGATCGTAGAGCGGAATCGGGAAGACGCGCGGGCTCCTGATCCCGAATGCGCTGCCCTTGACCTTCTTCGTTGCGGTGTCCCAGTACGCTCCCGGGATCCATCGCGATCAAGATCTGAGGATCCCTGGAGCGTCGGCCCGACCATCGCGCCAGGCTCCTGCGAGCAGCGGATCGCCCCAGTGGTAGATCGTCGTGTTGCAGTTGGCGATGTTCTCACGGTATTCGTCGCTGCCGGTGACCGGCGGCTTGCCCATCGCGAGCGAGAAGTAGAAGCTCACCGTGATCTTGCTGCCATTGTCAGCGCGAAGCTCGAGGCGTTCGCCGCGGTTCGACTCCTGGTTATAGCCGGTGTAGCCCGGTCTGATTCGCCGGAATGTAGATGTCAGGGTTGAGCAGGGGCCTGCCCCGGTTGTCGAAGGCGTCGTAGGTGTCGTCGCCGCTCCACGGCGGCGTCTGGGCCTCGTTCCACTTGTCGGGAATCGTGAACGGCTTGACGCAGGTCATCGCGTTCGCGGGCGAAACCTCCGCCGTCGCGGTGGCGCCGATGTCGGCGGTGGCCATTCCGAAGTACTGCGCGATCAGCGTCGACACGGCGTTGCCGCGCGCGGCGGTGCGGCGTACCGCGACCTGCACGCGGTTCGCCTCGCCCGTCGGATCCAGCGGGAACGTCACGTCGGCGGGCTGCACCGACACGGTGCCGGACATGACGGTGTTGTTCGTGGCGGCGGCGATCGCGGACGTGACCGCCGGACCGGACGCCGACCGATCGTTGAAATCGTCGTAGAGCAGCGCGGTCGCGCCCGCCAGCGCTCCGGCGTCAGCGGAGTTCTGCGCCTGGTTGCGGGCCGTCATCAGCATTCCGACGTCGATGGCCAGCATGCTGGCGCTGAGAAACGCCATGCACCCCAGACCGATGAACACGTAGCTCATTCCCGCTTCGTCTTGCGTGAGCCTGCGTAGCCTGTTGCTCATATGTCATCCCCTCAGTACGTCGGGCGTCGCAGGTCGTCCGCCGCACATGGCATTCGGCCCTTAAAGCGCTTCGGCGCCGTTCCCGCCTTGTTACCCGGGCGAAAACGGCGCCGAACGCTGACTTTACTATCCGCCCTATCCGCCCCACGTGGCTTTGGCAGCAACGGTCATTTGGTGCCACCTTTGTTGTTCTTTGCGACTTCCGCCTGATACGCGTCCTGAGCCTGTTTCAACCGCAGCGCCGCGTCGGTCAGGTCCTTCTGGCGCTGCTGCTCTTCTTCCTTCTCTTTTGCCTCGCGCTTCTGCCGCTCGAGGTCGAGCTTCTCCGCCTGCTTACGCTGCTCGTCGTCTTTCCTGGCCTGTTCGGCGCGGAGCTTCTGGTCACGCTTCTCCTGCTCGAGGCGCGCCTTCTGGGCAGCTTCCATCGCCTTGCGCTGCTGGGCGTCGTCCCTGGCCGCCCTCTCGGCGGCCTTGCGCTCTTCTTCGCGCGCCTGCTCCAGGGCCCGCAGCTGCTCCTTCGTCAGGGGCTTCATCTCGGGCTGATGGTCCGCGGTGGACGAGTGGTTCGCCGAGGGCGAGTTCTCACCCGCGGGCGCCTGCGACTGTGCCGGCTGCTGCTGCGGCACCGACGCCGGCTGCGCGACCGGAGCCGGCGGCTGCTGCTGATTCGCTGTCGGCGCGGGCGCCGGCGCGGGTGCCGGGGCCGGGGCCTGTATGTGTGACTTCGCCGGACGATTCGCCGGGAAGCGCGGCGAGCCGATGTAGGGATCCGGGTTCGGCATCGTCTTGCTCGGGGCTCCAAGATACGGCTCGACCAGTGACGGCAGGCCTTCGGAGACTCCCGGTGAATCGCGGCGCACGATGTGCGGCGTCACCATGACGACGAGCTCGGTCTGATCCTTCTGATACGCACGGCTCTTGAACAGCAGGCCCAGCACGGGGATGTCGCCGATGCCCGGCACCTTCCGCATGGAGGAGAGCGCCGAGTTGTTCATCAGTCCGGCAATCGCGAACGTCTGACCGTCGCGCAGCTCGACCTCGGTCTCGGTGCGGCGGGAGGTCAGCGCCGGGATGCGGAAGCCCTCGATGACGACCGCGTTGGCGAAGTCGAGCGAGCTCACTTCGGGCGCGAGCTTCAGGTTGATCAGGTCGCTGCCGAGCACGGTGGGCGTGAACTTCAGACGAACACCGTACTCCTTGAAGTGAATCGTGAACGCGCCGAAGTTGCCCTGCGGCACCGGATACGGGAACTCACCGCCGGCGAGGAAGGTGGCTTCCTTGCCATTCAGCGCGATCAGGTTCGGCTCGGCCAGGCTCTGGAAGACGCCCTTGCTCTGCAGCGCCTTGACCACGCCGCCGATCGAGTTCTTCGCGTCGAACAGGAAGAGATTCAGATAGTCGCTGAAGACCAGGCTGTCGCCCAGCGCGGCGCTCGGGTGGTTGAGGTCGAAGTACGGCGCGGCAAACTGCTGCGTCGTAGTACGGCCGAACCAGCGGCTGTTCTTGTTGTCCGCGAACAGCGAAACGCCGACTTCCTGCAGCGCGTTGCGGCTGACTTCGGCGAAGCGGACGCGCAGCATCACCTGGTTCGACGCGACGCCCTCTTTCACCTGCAGCAGGTTGACCACGTTCTCTTTCTTGTCGACGTAACCCGACGCGATGTCACTGGCCTTGTCGATGACGTACTTGCTCCCGACCGTGCCCGAGAGGACCACGTCCTTGCCGCTGCCCATGACGGTGATGCTCTCGGCCGGGAACAGCTGCTTGAAGTGGCCGATGAGCGGCGTCAGATCGCGGCGGACCTTCACCTCGTAAGTCCGGATCGCGCCGGCGCGATCCCACACGAACAGCGAGATCGTGCCAGGCTGCTTGCCGTGAATCAGCAGCTGCGACGGCGTCGTGACCATCGCATCGGCGATGTCCGGCACGGTCAGCGAGACGCGCGAGATCGGCGCCCCGATATTGAGGATCGTCGAGCGGCCGACCAGCAGGTCGACGTCGGTCGGCGCGTCCATCGCCGGAGCTGCGGTTGGCGACGCCGCGGACGCCACGAAGGCGGGCGCGGGCTGCTGCGCCTGCGGCGCGGCAACGAGGATGACGATGATGGCCACGACCAGTGCCGCAGTTGAGGCGGGCCTTCCGTTCGTGGCACGCCGCAAGCGGCGAAGCTCAGTCGTGAATGCCGAAGTCATTTGTTGGGTCCTTTGAAACGCTGTCAGTTCTAGAACGCTTGTCGAAGAACGGCTTACTTGACTACTTCCTGCGCCCGCTTGTCGCCGCGGATCACTTCCACGGTCGCCATCGGCTCAACCATCGGCGTCATCGTCATCGGCGCCGCGGGCTTGGCCGCGCTGCGCGGGCGCGAGGACGCCACCTGCTGCCTCGGCTGGGCCGCGCGGGCGACACCGACGAGGGCCGCAGTCTTCACGCCAGGAGTCTCGGGCGACGTCTGATCCATCGGGTTGCGCAGTGCGAGCTGAATCTTGCCTTCGGTGCTGGCGAGGGCCAGCCGCTCCGACTGCTCGGGGTTGACCAGCAGCGTCACGACGGTGACCTGCATCGGCTTGCCCTTCTCCTGGTCCTGCTCCATCCGGGTGCCCGCGGTGAGCACCTGCACGTTGGAGAGAATCAGCTTCGAGGTCGTGTCCTCGCGCGCCTGGGTCGGTGTGGCCGTCGCGACCACGTCGACGCGGGTACCCGGCAGGACGTAGCCGGCGACGCCGATGACCTCGTTGACGCGCACCGACACCGCGCGCATGCCCTCGGGAATGACCGGCGGCAGTCCGGAGCCCGCTTCCTTCGACGCGAGCTTGCCGCTGAGGATCGGCTCGTTCTTGACCACCGGCACGATGAGCCCGCGGCCCACGATGTCGCTCGGCTTCGAGAACGAACCCTCCGGCGCCTGCCCGACCGGGAAGTTGAGGGTCACGAGATCTTCTTTCTTGAGCTCGGACCCGAGCTGCAGATCGGCCGAGGCGACGACGACCGGCTGGGTCGGCGCGTTCACGGTCTGCGGCGGCTGGTTCTGAACGAAGTTATACGTGCCATAGGCCAGGCCTCCTCCAGCGAGGATGGCGATGGCGAGGACGGCAAAAATTCGGTTACGCATTGTGAGTTCCCTAACCTTCGTTGCGCATCAACGCGACGGACTGCATTGTCAGTGGCGCGCCGGTCGTGCTGCTCGGCGTGACCAGCCGGATAACGGGATTGAGCACGATGAACTGGAACGGGTAGTTGACGGTGATTCGCGACGCGGTGTTGGGACCCACCGCCACGTTGCGGTCGATGTTGACGACAGAGGTTCCGAGCGGCAGTCCGCCCGACGTGATGTAGTTCTTGACCGCGTTCTCGACGTCGGTATCGGTCTTCTCGGCCAGGATCGCGATGCGCGCCCCCTCGCGCGCAGCGTTGGTCAGGACCTGCCACGTCTGATAGGCGCGGCCGAACTCGAAGATGGAGACCGCGATCAGCAGGATGATCGGGATGGTGATCGCGGTTTCGAGCAGGGCGGCTCCGCGTTCGTTCTTTCTGAGATTTGTGCGCATCGTCCTTCTCGTCCGTGATGACTTCGGTTGCTGACGTTCATCCCAATAACGCTGCGACTACGCTTCCCGCCGCGATTGCCGGCCCGTAGGCGAAGCGATTGGCCGGCGTCCCCGATCCGATTTCCTGTCTCGCGTCCTTCGGCGCGGCGATGAGCCGGCCGGTACCTGCGAGCGTGACCGCGAGCCGCCGCCGCCTGAGCGCGACCGCCACGGCGAGAACCCCGCCGGCGACCGCACTGAAGAGAAACGCGCTGATCACGAGGGCGGGGCCGATGATGGCGCCGATCGCGGCCATCAGCTTGACGTCACCCGCACCGGTCGCGCCGAGCAGGTGCCCCGGCATCATCAGTGCAAAACCTACGACGAGTCCCAGGAGCGAAGCCGACAAACTCAGGCCGCTGAATCCCGCGGCCGCCAGGGTAACCCCCACACCAGCCATCGTCGCCGTCAGCAGGTTGGGGATGCGCCGCGTCCGAACGTCGATGACGGTTGCGGCGAGCGCCCCGGCTGTGACGGCCACGAAGGCCGCACTAGACACTGGCAGCAATCGTCGACCAGAAAACTGTTTGAATCGTGTTGCCGACGGTGGTCACCGCACCGATGGCGAAGAGCGCGATCAGGGCCACGAGCAGGCTGTACTCGAGCAGGTCCTGGCCCTCTTCCGAGCGGCTGAACCTGCGGGTGACGGCAAGCCCCTTTTGTGCGGCAACGAAAATGGCTGATTGCATGGACGTTGTCTCCAGCGTGAGTGCGTGCTACCTACGTGCGTTCTCGAGTGCTCCGGGCCAGGTCCTTGTGCTTACGTGCTTCGTATTGCGAGCTTTACTGCCACATGCGAACCTGGCTGTGGGAGCCCACGTGCAACGTGCGTTGCCGCACGTTGCACGTGGCCTGGTATCACGAACCTTACGCCGCGGCGCCGAGCGAACCGGCGATCGCCGTGAAGATCGCGCTAACCGAACCGCCAGCCGCCGTCACCGCACCGATCGCGATCAACGCGATGAGTGCCACGAGCAGCGCGTACTCAAGCAGGTCCTGGCCGTCTTCCTGGTTCGAGAACGACTTCACGAAGTTGATCAGATTCGACATGATTCCTCCCCCGAGGCATCTGCACCGTTAAACATCCGGTGCGTAATGTGCGGCGTCGCCGCAGTTTGTTTTCTTCACCATCGCGGCGCGACGCCGCGTCACGGGCCCTCACATCGCAACGGGTATGCCACGCGGCCGGCCGACCGCCGCGGCCGGGGCGAAAACCTTGCGTTTTCCGCAGGAATTCGTGGGTTTCCCGGCGGGCCTGGGCGGCTGCCGGCACTCATCGCGAGGGGCGCGGACAACCAGCCGGCCCATCAGTTTCGTAAGGCCTCTCGCTAATTTCGTGAACCGCGGCGGCGCCGCGTCGAACCGCCGCTGTGCGGCCGTGTGCGCCGGGTCGTATCAATTGTCTGTACGCGGAGATCGCGAAATGCGCCGCGATTGCGCGGTGAATCGAATCGAAGCAGCGAAAGAATGACGGCTTACGAAATGGAACGGCGAGCCGCTCGTGATGCGGTCGGGCGCTGCGGCACGTCACTTGCCAGAGAGCGTGCTACCAGGCTCCGGCCGGGGATGAGCAATTGGCCGATCGGCCTGTTATTCGCGCCTCATTCCACGGGAGCGCGGCCCAAGCGGCTGGTTGGCAATCACGAAATCGAGATCTGCAATGCAAATCAAACTCTCACTTCGTCAAACCGTTCTCTCGACAATGGTGTTCTGCGGCGTGCTGCTGGCGCTCGTATCGGTCGACGCGCGCGTGCGGGAACGCATGGGCGACGTAGTGACCGGAGGCGACGGCATCGCCTCCTGGGGTGACCGATTCGGCGACCTCGTCGGGGCACTCGCGAGCGCCATACGCTACCAGAGCATCGAGAATGCGCCGCTCATGGTTTTTGCCACCGTGGGTGCCGTGCTGTTCCTGTTCATGGTGAAGGCCTAGGCCACCAGCCCCTCACACGTCTTTTGCACACGCTTCTGGGGGATCAGTGGCGCTAGTCCTCGCTATCGAACCTGACATCCGGCAAGGCACCATCCTCAAGCGCATCGTGCGGGAGCTCGTGGGCGCGGATCTGGTCCTGGTCGAATCGCGGGACGCGGCCATCGCCGCCATCGATCGACAGCTCCCCGACGTCATTCTCGTGACCGCGCTGCTGTCGCCGCGCGACGAGGACGAGCTCGTGTCGCACCTCCGCGCCCTCGACGGCGCGGAACACCTTCAGACCCACACCATTCCCCTGCTCGCCGGCGGCAGTCGTGCCGCCGACCCGCAGCAGAAGAGCGGCGGCCTGCTTGGCGTGTTCCGGAAGAAGAAAGAACCGGAGCTGATAGGCGGCTGCGATCCGGACGTCTTTGCCGACGAAGTCCGGCTGTTCCTCGCCAGGGCGGCCGAGGTCAAGGTCGAGGGAATCGCCGCGGTGCAACGCGCGGCCGTGGAGCTCGAGGAAGATCTCGAGGCGTCGAACCGGCGCCGCAACAGCGGCTTCGCCGATCAGCCCTCGCACTCGCGGAAGCCGAAGCTGAAGCCGGAGGCGGAGTCGGCATCATCGGATCCCTCTGGCACCGAATCGACCTGGTCGGATCCGTTCGCATGGAAGTCCAGCTACGTCTCGTCGAGACCGAGCGGGCCTGCCAGCCGGCCGGTCGTCCCGGATCCGCCGCGTGAAGCACCCGTGGCGGCGAGCGAAGAGCCCGATCCGCTCGAAGCGGAGCGGATCCGCCTCCAGGCGCTCGAGACCGAGGCCGCGGAAGCGCGCGCCCTCGCCGAGGGCCTTCAACGGGAGGCGCAGGAACGCACCGAAAATCTCCGCCGCGAAGCCGAGGAGCACCGGCTCGAAGCCGAGCGGCTGCGCGCGGAGGCCGAAGCCGCGGCCGAGCGCGCGCTGCACGAGTCCTTGAGACGCCAGGAAGCCGAGGCCGAAGCCGAGGCGGCCGAGCGCGAGCGTCAGGCCGACATGCGGCGGCTGCGGGCCGAAGTGGTGGCGGCGGCAGAACGCGCGCGCGAACAGGAACGCGCGCGGCTCGAAGCCGAGGCCGCGATGGGTGCGGCTGTCGAGCGCGCACGGCAGGAAGAGCGCGCCCGCCTCGAAGAGGCCGCCGCTATGGCGGCCGAGCAGGCGCGCGCCGAAGAGCGCCGCCGGATCGAAGCGGAGGCCACGGCCGCAACTGCGCGCGCGCGCGAGGAGGAACGGGCGCGCGTCGCCGCCCAGGCCGCCTCGGCCGCGGACCATGCGCGCGAAGAAGAGCGGGCCCGCCTGGTCAACGCCGCGAGGAAGGCCGCGGAACAGGCGCGCGAGGAAGAACGGCGGCGTCTGCAGGCTGAAGCCGCGGTCGCCGACGCGCGAGTTCGAGAAGAAGAGCGCACGCGTCTGGCGGCCGAAGCGGCGCACGCCGCCGAACGGGCACGGGAAGTGGAACGCGCGCGTCTCGAAGCGGCCGCCGTGAACGCCGCGGTGCAGGCGCGCGAGGAAGAACGTCGGCGACTCGAGGCGGAAGCAACCGTCGCCACGGTGCGGGCGCGCGAAGAAGAACGCGCACAGCTGGCTGTGGAAGCTGCGGCCGCGGTCGAGAACGCACGAGTTGAAGAGCGGTCGCGGCTCGCCGTCCTCGCCGCCGCCGCGGCCGAACAGGCCCGCGAAGAAGAGCGCCACCGCCTGAAGGCCGAGATCGCCGTGGCCGAAGCGCGCGCCCGCGAGGAAGAACGCGCACGCGTCGCCAGCGAAGCGGCCGCCGCGGCCGAGCGGGCGCGGGAAGAGGAACGCCGCTTCGCAGAGCGCACCAGGGAAGAAGAGCAGCGACGGATTGACGCCGCCGCAGCCGCCGCCGCCGCGCGCGCGATTGAAGAGGAGCGGCGCCGGCTCGAAACCGAGTTGACCGCCGCCGCCGAGCGATCGCGAGAAGAGGAGCGCCGGCGCCTCGAGGCCGAAGCGGCCGTTGCCGCCGCGCGCGCGAGAGAAGAGGAACGCGCCCGGGCTGCCGCCGACGCCGGTACAGGCCGCCGAGCGCGCGCGCGCGGAGGAACGCAAGCGCCTCGCCGGCGAGGCGGCCGCCGCCGCCGAGCGCGCCCGGGAAGAAGAGCGCGCACGGCTCGCAATCGAGGCCGCCGCCGCCGCCGAACGCGCCCGCGAGGAGATCAGGGCGCTCGAAAAGGAAGCGCGGCTGGCCGCCGAACGCGCCAAGGAGGAAGAACAGCGCCGGCGTGAAGCCGAGCTCGCGGCCGAACGCATACGCGCCGAAGAGCGCCGCCGCGTCGAGTCCGAGCTGGCCGCCGCCGCCGACCGCCTCAAACAGGAAGAGCTCCGCCGGCAGGCGGCCGAACTGGCGGCCGAAACAGTTCGAGACGAGGAGCGACGCCGTGTCGAGGCGGAGATCGCCAAGGAGCGCCAGCGCACCGCCGAAGCGCTCGAGGCGGCCAAGCGCGCGCGCGAGGACGAGCGTGCACGGCTCGAAGCCGAACGCCGCCGGCGCGAAGAAGCCGTCGCACACGAGAAGCGGGAAGCCAGCCAGCGGCGCCGCGCCCTTCGTCGCCAATCCGGGGAGGCGGCGCTCAGCGACTCGCCGGCGCCACCGCCGCTCGAGCCCCTCGTCGTGTCAGACGACTTTTCCGAGTTTCGCGAGGAGTACAATCACGTGGTCCCACCACTTTTCCGTCACATGCCATTGGCCGGATGGGCGCGAACCGAGGCCTGGCACGCCAAGCGTCAGACCGAGGCGCCTGAAGAACGCGAGCGCGACGAGCTCAGGGAGTGGATGGCGGGACTGGCGCTGCCGCCTCACGTCGCTGGCGTCGCCTACGCGCGCGGCTGCCGCATCCGGCGGGTGCGCGTCCCTGGCAGCAAGGGCACCGCTCAGCGGGGCGGACATCAGACCGTTATCGTGTCGAGGCGGGCGCTCGAAGAAGCGCGAACGGTCCAGCGCTGATTCCCGCCGCCTCCACGCGGCATTTTCTTCAATCCGATCGACCGGCTGGCATCGCGCATTCTGCGACGCCTTCACGGTGATCCGGCCTGGTTCCGCAGATTCAACCAGGGTTTTCACGGTCCGGCCTCCGGGCATCGCCCTTGCCATCGGCGAGGCAGGATGGCCTGGAGCCCGGGGGACCGCGTAATCGTCCGTGGCGCTGACTGGCGAGTGAGTCGCTCGACCAGCTTCACTGACTGCGAAGCGCTGGATCTCGCCCACGAGTACTCCGCTGCAACCCGCACCCTGCTCGTCCCCTTCGATCGACCCCGCTCTCCATCAGGACCCCGCCTCCAGGTCGTGTCCCGCAAGCGTTGGGCGCGCGAAGTGTGTTCGCTCCTTCGAAGATCGCAGCCGTACGGGAGCCTCCAGCGCTGTCCCGAATCCATCCGGCTGCTGCCCTATCAACTCGAGCCCGCCCTCGCCGTGCTTCGGCATGGTGCTGCCCGCCTCCTGATTGCAGACGACGTCGGGCTGGGAAAGACCGTCGAAGCCGGGTTGATAGTTCGCGAGCTCGCGATGCAGCGTCACCTGTCGCGGACGCTGATCCTCTCGCCGGCGGCCGTCCGAAGCCAATGGAGCCAGGAGCTGACGACGCTTTTTGGCGTGACCGCTATCGACGCGGACGCGGCCTGGCTTCGTCGGTACCGCCGGTGAGCTGCCGCCGGACGTGAACCCCTGGTCGCTTCCCGGCGTGTATCTGGCCTCGCTGGACTTCGTCAAGCGCGCCGAAGCTCTCCACCCGCTGGAACACGTCCGCTGGGATCTGCTGGTCGTCGATGAAGCGCACGCGGCGACACCAGGCAGCGATCGGCTGGCCGCTGTTCACGCTCTCGCCTGCCGGGCGCGATGCGTCCTGCTTCTCACCGCAACGCCGCACTCCGGGGATGACCAGCAGTTCGAAGCGTTGTGTGCGATCGGCGCGGAGCACCGGCGGTCGCCAATCGTGTGCTTCCGCCGCACCCGCGCCGACACGCCACTCGGAGGATCCGCGCCACGCACGGGGCTCCTCGCTGTCCGCCAGACCAGCGCCGAGCAGCGGATGCACCGGCTGCTCGAAGAGTACACAGGCCGCGTCTGGTCGGAATCGCGGGACCGATCCAGTACGAACGCGGAACTGGTGGCCACGATTCTCCGCAAACGTGCATTGTCGAGCCCGATCTCTCTCGCGTTGTCCATCCGGCGTCGATTGGAACTTCTCGCCGGTGTCCCCCCGGCGCCATCGCAGCTGTTCCTGCCCCTGGGCGAGGACGGCGTCGAGGAGGACGGCGCCCCGGACACGGTGCTCGCGGGAGCCGCGTTGAGCGACGGCCGGGCGGAGCGGCGGCTGCTGGCGATCATCGCGGACCAGGCAGATCGAGCGGCGCGGAGCGAAAGCAAGGTGCGGGTGCTGGCCCGCCTTCTCGGCCGCGTCCGCGAGCCGGCAATCGTGTTCACGGAATATCGCGACACGGCCGAGCACCTCACGACGGCTTTGGCCGCGAGCGGTCTGCGCGTCCTGTTGCTCCATGGAGGCATGTCGGCCAGAGAGCGGACCGCGGTCATCGCGACGTTCACGTCGGATGGCTCGATTCTCGTCGCGACCGATGCCGCGTCCGAGGGGCTCAACCTTCAGCGGCATTGCCGGCTCGTCGTCCATTTCGAGCTGCCGTGGGCCCCCGCGCGGCTTCATCAACGCCGCGGCCGCGTGCATCGAATCGGGCAGGACCGGCGGGTCCACGAAATCGCGCTCGTCGCCCGCGACACCTGCGAACAGCTCGTGCTCGTTCCGCTGCTGCGCCGCGCCGTGCGCTCCCGCGGTCTGGCGGGGACTCCGCTCGTCGATCTGATCCCGGAGTCGCGCGTCGCGGCGCAGGTCCTTGGCGGTATCCCCGTCGCTGGGCCCGACGACGTTTGGCGCGGCAGTCACCCATGGCTCGAGACCCTCGATCTGCGCGAAGAGGCCGTGGAGGAGGTCGCGCGGCTCGCGGTCCTGCGGCGCTTGAAGGGTCGGCGGCCAGCAGGGTCCAGCACCGTGCCGATCGCTCGGGCGAAGCCCGGGTGGCTTGGGTCCGGACGCTCGCTGACGCTCGTCGTCGATGTGTCTCTACGCGATCGGCGCGGCCGCTTCGACCAGTGCCCGTTCGTACTCTCGATCTCCCTGCCTGGCATCAGCTGGGAGCGGCGGCATCGGGTCCTGCGACAGCAGGTTCAACGCGTGCTGTCGTCGGTCGGCGCCGAGCTGGATTCAGCGGTTGCCCGATTGGGCGACCAGCGCATGATCAGTATCGCGCCGGCACGCGCGGCGGCGATGGAGCGGGCTCGCACGCGGAACACGGAACTGCAGCGCCACCTTCGCTCGACGGCGCGCGAGCTGGTTCAGTCAGGGCTCTTCGATCGCCGGGCGCTGCGCGCGGCGGCCGCACGCGATCGCAGCCGCGAGATGCTGCTGGACGATCTCCATGCGCCAGCCGCTTCCGCCACAAGCGAGGACGACCGGGTCGAGGTGACCTATGAGGTTCGCGCAATCGTGGTTGGAGAGCGGACATGATTCCGGGGCTCTCCGGTCCGCTGCTGTCGCACGACGCGATCCATTCAATCCTGGGATCGGCCGTCATCCCGGACCTCCCCCCGGAGGCCCCGGCAGCGATCGTTCGACAGCTTCGCGCATGGCACGCTGTGGTCCGGAGTCGTCTCGGACCGGCATGCAGCGCGCGGACGGTGTTCGACCTCGTCGCCGAACCGCTTGCCGCCGCGCTTGGATATCGTGTCGTTCCGGTGGCGGGAAACTCCGAGCATGTCGAAGCCACGCTGCAGGTTCGCGAGACTCGAGCCGCGGTCATGATCGTGACCGCCTGGGGGCAGCCGGCGGCCTCGGTGTGGCGCCTGGCGGTCCATCGAGCGCTCGACCAGGGCACTCGATGGTGCCTCTGCGTAAGCGGTCCGGCAATCCGCCTGTTCGACGCCGATCGTGCGTACGCGCGCCGCTATGCGGAGTTCGATCTTCAAGCCACCGTCGACAACGACCAGGCGCTCGCGCTCCTGTGGGGGCTGCTTCGGGCGACGGCCTTTCAGCCGGCGGCTGGAGGAGCGGTGCTCGACCGGGCCGTCGCCTTCTGCGAACAGCACCGGGCGGATGTTCGCTTGTCGCTGCGGGATGGCGTGCACGACGCGCTCGTGCAGCTCGTCACCGCGTTCCGCGCAGCGACCTCCAGGCGCCATGCGGATGGCGACGTGCTCGACGAATCGCTCATCGTCATCTATCGCGTCCTGTTTCTGTTGTTCGCGGAGGCCCGAGGGCTGGTTCCGTCGTGGCACCCCGTCTATCGCGACGGCTACACGATCGAGGCGCTGCGCCGCCAGCTCCGCGATCCAGCGACGCCGGGTGGACTTTGGGAAGCGCTCCAGGCCATCTCACGTCTCGCGCAGCGTGGATGCCGGGCGGGGACGTTGCGCGTGCCGCCTTTCAACGGGCGGCTGTTCTCCCCGGCGAACGCGCCGCTCGCCGACAGCACTCCGCTCGACGATCGCGTCGTCTCCCGCGCGCTCGGCGCGCTGACGACGCGAAAGGGACCACGGGGACCCGAACCCATTTCCTACGCGGATCTCGGTGTCGAGCAGCTCGGCGCCGTCTACGAACATCTGCTCGACTACGACCTCGCAGGCGGCACCGCCGCACCCGCGGCGCTGGTCGCGACCGGCCGGCGCAAGGCGACGGGGTCCTTCTACACGCCGCGATCGCTGACCGAGTTCCTGGTCCGGCGCACGCTCGCGCCAATCGTGCACGACGCGGCATCCGAGCGGATTCTCGCGCTGCGCGTCCTCGATCCGGCAATGGGGAGCGGCGCGTTTCTCGTCGCGGCGTGCCGCTACCTGGCAACCGCCTACGAACAGGCCCTTGTCCGCGAGGGCGTCCTGGCGGCGGCCGACGTCGTGGAAGACGATCGGGCGCGGTTTCGACGCGCCATCGCACAGAAGTGCCTGTTCGGAGTCGACGTGAATCCGATGGCGGTGCAGCTCGGGCGCCTGTCTCTCTGGCTGGCCACGCTTGCCGCAGACAAGCCCCTGTCATTTCTCGACCATCATCTCCGGACCGGCGACAGCCTGGTCGGCGCGTCGATGGATGACATCGTCCGGCATCGCGCCCCGGGACTGGCTCGGAGGCCCGAGCGGAAGCTTCCGCTGTTTCCACTCGACGAGCTGCAGGGCTGCCTCGAGCGCGCCGTCGGCTCACGCCATTCGATTGTCAACACTCCCGATGACACGATCGAGCAGGTCCGCGAAAAGGAGCGGGTGCTGACGGCGCTGAACCGGACGGGCGGACCGCTCGACCGATGGAAATCGGCCGCCGATGTCTGGTGTGCGGCGTGGCACCTGGAGCGCGGTCAACCGGCCGGACGACTGATGTTCGAGGCGCTCCTCGACCGCCTCATGCGCGGCACGAGCTCGCTGCCAGACCATACCGCCGACGCGTTTCTGGCCCGGGCCCGCGCCATCGCCGCGGAGCGCCGTTTCTTCCATTGGTCCTTCGAGTTTCCAGAGGTTTTTTACGACCTGGCCGGCGCGGCGCGGCCCGGCGGAGGCTTCGACGTGATCCTCGGCAATCCTCCCTGGGAGATGCTGCGGGATGACGGCAGCCACCCTCACTCGAGCGCGCTTCACGGATTCGTCCGCGGATCGGGCCAGTATCCGCTGCAGGGTCCGGGGCACAGCAATCTCTATCAGCTCTTCGTCGAGCGCGTCATGCGGTTGCTGCGTCCAGGTGGGCGAGCCGGGCTGATCCTTCCAGCGGGGTTCGCCACCGACCACGGTGCCGGCGGATTGCGGCGGCTGCTGTTCGATCGCACTACCGTCGACACGTTCACGACGATCGAGAACCGCGGCGGCATCTTTCCCATTCACCGGGCGTTGAAGTTTCTGCTGCTCACGTTCAGCAGCGGGGGAGCCACGTCCGAGCTGCCGGCGCACGCGAACGTTCGATCGACGGAGGTTCTCGACAGGATCGCTGACCGCGGGGTCTCCACCGATGCGGTTCGCGTCCCGCGCGGATTGATTGAGAAGACCAGCGGCAGCGACCTCGCGGTGCCGGAGCTCGCCACCTCGCTCGATCTCGAGATACTGACGAAGGTGTCGTTCGTCGTTCCGGCGACCAGCGACCCGGAGGGATGGGACATTCACTTCGGCCGCGAGTTGAACGCGACCGACGATCGGCCGCATTTCCGCAGCGACGGTCACGGCCTGCCGGTACTCGAAGGCAAGCAGATTCATCCGTTCCGCGTCGACACGGCGGCGTCGCGCTTCACGATTCCGGAGCGAATCGCGGCGGAACTGTTGAACGCCGCTTCGACCTTTCGACGTCCGCGCCTCGCTTATCGCGATGTCGCCTCGGCGACGAACCGGATGACGCTCATCGCGGCGATCGTGCCAGCCGGCGCGGTCACCACGCACACCATTTTCTGCCTCAAGGAAGCGCTCGACGAACAGGCGCAGCTCTTTCTCTGCACCGTGTTCAACAGCTATGTGGCGAATTATCTGGTTCGGATGAGGGTGAAGACCCACGTCAGCGCTGCGATCCTCGCCCGCCTGCCGGTGCCGAAGCCGCCGCGCGGCAATCCACTCTTCGAGCGGATCGCGAGGCTCGGTGCCACGATCGCACGAGAGGGTCATCGCGAGGACGGCGTCGCCCTCTTGAACGCGCTGGTGGCCAGGCTGTACGGGCTCTCGGCCGCCGAGTTCGCTCACGTCCTCGGCACCTTCCCGCTCGTACCGGAAAGTGCACGCGATCGCGCGCTCGGCAGCCTGAGGGAGGGCGCCGGTAATTACGGTATCCTTTGAGTCTGCCAGGGCGCGCCAGGGCCGCTCGTGTCGACGAGCCGGTGATGAGGTCTTCGGTGAGTCCTCGAGAACGGCGGACGGCCGGGTCCGCAGCCATCCACGAGTCGACGCGGGGTTGGATTGAGAGAAGGTTTCCGGGGGAAGAGAACGGTTCGAGCGATACAAGCGATACACAGACGTGCAGGAATCAGGCACATCGAACGAGCAGGCCCGGCAGCGGCGGATCTGGCTCATCGTCGTAGCGCTTGCCGCGATTCAGGGAATCACGTGGCTGCTGGCCGGCGGATCGTCCTTTCGGCCGGTGCTCGTCGTGCAGGTCATCGCCGGCTGGGTGGCCACGGTCGCGCTTGCCGTCCTGGTCACTCGCCGAATCGGGACTCTCACTGAAAAACTCAGCGAACAGGAGAACGCGCATCGCGCCACGCTCGACGAAGTCGAGCAGCTGCAGACGCAGAACGCGATGCTGGAGATCGTCGCGCGCTCGGTCGACGTCCCGCTGACGTTTCAGGCGCTGGCGCTGCGGATCGCGAGGATCGTCCCGTGCGATCGCGCCGGGCTGGCGCTGCTCACCGAGACCGGACAGGAGTTCGAGACGTTCACGGCTCGCGTCCGCGAAAACGAACGCCGCAATCGACCGCGGCCCGACGTGGTCTTCAAGATGGATCGGACAGCAATCGGGAGCGTCGTGCGATCACTCGAACCCATGCTGGTGCCCGATATGAGGGCGGCCGCTGACGAGTTTCTCGACGCGAACGTCCTGCACACCGCCGGATTCGAGTCGGCGCTGGTGATGCCGCTCGTCTCGAAAGGCCGCGGCGTCGGCACGCTGAACGTCGTGTCGCGGCGGAAGAACGCGTTCACGGCGGCCCAGGTGGACGCGCTGCGCCCGATCGCCGAGATCCTCGCCGTCGCGCACGTCGCGCAGCAGCTGCACATGCTGCTCGGCAAGTACCGCACGATCGAGGTCATGGCTGACGTGACGCTGGCGATCGCCGCGGAGATCAACAGCGCACTGCAGACGATCATTGGCCATTGCGACCTGCTGGAACGCGGTTATCCGGATCCAGGCCTGCAGCGGGATCTCGCCACCGTCGTGCGGCAGGCGCAGCGAATCGCGGAGCTCCTGGACAAGATGCGCACGATGGCCAACGATCGTCTGAGGGAAGTGTCGACCACCATCGAGGAGACTGGCATCCCGACCAGTCCGGAAGCGTACCAACACCAGGACGACGACGTCGTGAGGCAGTGAACGGCCAATCAAGCGGAACTGGCGGCGTCGCGCAGAGTCAACGCGAGCAGAATGGCCAGCACCGTCAGCGTCGCGCCAAGCAGCATCCAGTCGCGTTCCCGGTACGCCGTCACCATGATGACGAGCAGGCGCAGCGTGGGCAGCACCATCAGGGAGAGCAGGCCGCCGGCGAGCAGCAGCGCGCCCCACTCGCTCGAGTGGTTGCCAACCCACAGCCCGAGACCCACCGCCAGGCAGGCGAACGCCGACCAGAACACGACCAGCATCGCCACCGCGGCCAGCCGCTCGACGATCGATTCATCGGCAGCGGCGGTCATAGCGCCTTGAAGAGATAGGTGAGCGAGACGAACGCCAGCACGGCGGCCATCAGCAGCTTCAACCACTTCGCCCGTGCCCGCACGCCGAACCAGAGGCCGGCCCGCGTTCCCATGAACGTCCCGACGACCGCGGCCGCGGCCAGCGGCGGGACGATGTCACCGCGCACGTAGTACAGCGGCGCGGACGCGGCAGCCGTGATCCCGATCATGATTGCGCTCGTGGCCGCCGCCGCCCGCATCGGCACGCCGCACCAGGCGTTCAACGCCGGAACCTGCAGGATGCCGCCGCCGAGTCCGAGGAGTCCCGAGATGCTGCCCGCAACGAGCGAGACGGCAAGGGCGGCGGGCAGACGCTTCGTGCGGTACACGATCTCCTGACGGCTCTCGCCTTCGAAGAAGCAGCCGCCGAACCGGTTCGGCTCCACCGACCGGTCGAGTATGACGTTCCGTTGATCGAGCCTCGACAGCATGATGGCCGCGATCGTGCCGGTCACGACCGAGAACACCAGCTGAAGGAGATGCTCGGGAACTCGACGGGCATAGCTGCCGCCGAAATAGCCGCCGGCGGCCGCGGCAATCTGCAGGACCATCCCGAGCCGCAAATTGACAAGGCCGCCGGAGGCTCGATTGGCCACGACGCTGGACGTCGCCACCACCGTCATCAGGCCCACACCTGAGGCGACGTTGATCGGGAACCCCAGCACGACATTGAGAAAGGGCACGAGGAAGACGCCGCCGCCAAGGCCGAGCGTCGAGCCGAGACCGCCGGCGACCGCGCCCGCACCGATGACGAGTACGACGATGCCGGGTGAAATCTCAGGCAAACTGCGGAAACTTCGGGAGCGTCGGGAACGTCGGGATCATGATGAGCACCGTGCCGCGCTGAGCCTGGCACAGCAGGAACCGGGTGTTATCATGGATTCATCGCCTCAGGATTGCAATTGATGTTCCGGCGCTTCTTCGACGAAGGCCTCGCCCAGAGCTCTTACCTGCTTGCCTGTCAGCGGACTCGCACCGCAGTGGTGATTGACCCGCGCCGCGATATCGACGAGTACCTGGAGGCGGCCTCGCAGTCCGGCCTGACGATCACGCACGCGATAGAGACTCACGTCCACGCCGACTTCGTTTCGGGCGCGCGTGAACTGGCGGCGCTGGGCGCGATCACGGTCGCCGGTCCGGGCGCGGGCCTGCGGTTCGATCATCTGCAAGCAGCCGATCGAACGACGCTCCGCGTCGGGGACATCGAGTTGACCGTGCTTCACACTCCCGGCCATACACCCGAGCACATCTCGATTCTGGCGCGCGAGCCCGGCCAGCCGGCGCGGCTGTTCACGGGCGACACGCTGTTTGTCGGCGCCGTCGGCCGACCGGACCTGCTCGGCGAAGCGGTGACACGTCAGCTGGCGGGCGAACTGTTCGATTCGCTGTTCACGCGACTGCTCGCGCTCGACGACGACGTGGAAGTGTACCCGGGACATGGCGCCGGGTCGCTGTGCGGCGCCGGAATCGGCAGTGAGCCGTACACCACCATCGGCCAGGAGCGCCGCTTCAACAGACTGCTGCAGAATCGGTCGCGCGACGCGTTCGTCGCCGCGGTCCTCGCGGATCTGCCCGAGACGCCGCCGTACTTCGCGCGGATGAAGCGCCTCAATGCCGAAGGACCGGCCGTCCTCGGCTTGTCGCGTCCGGTGGAAGCGCCCCCGCTCGTCAGCCCGAGGGCCGCGGCCGAACAACTCGCATCAGGCGCCTGTCTCATCGATCTGCGGAGGGCGACGGAGTACGGCAGCGGCCACGCCGCGGGTGCGATCAACCTGACGTTCGGACCAAAGTTCGGTTATTGGGCGGGATGGATTGTCCCCGGCGATGCACGGGTGCTGTTCGTGGCCGACGACCCGACACACGTCGCCGGCGCCAGGCGTCAATTGCTGCGCGTCGGAATCGATGGCGCGAGCGGCTGGGTCGATGGCTCGTTCGACGCCTGGCGGATCGCCGGACTGCCGATACGGGAGATTCCGCAGCTCTCCGCCGCGGAACTGCGAGATCGTCAGATCCGATCCGAGGCCGTGACCCTCATCGACGTGCGCAGCGCGCACGAGTGGCAGACCGGTCACATCGACGGAGCGCTGCACATCCCGCTCGGCGAGCTCGACGCGCGCTGGATGGAGGTCCCTCGCAGCGGGCCCATCGCGACCGTCTGTGAAGGCGGCTATCGATCGAGTCTGGCGGCAAGCCTCCTGGCCCGACGCGGGCTGAGCAACGTGATGAACATCACCGACGGCATGTCGGCGTGGCGGGCGCTCGAGGCGGCCGCCTCCTGATTCTCAGGAACCCTGGTCATGCTGCCTCCTGGCACCCGACTCGCTCAATACGAAATCGTCTCGCCGCTTGGTTCCGGAGGCATGGGCGTGGTGTACCGCGCGCGCGACACGCGCCTCGATCGCGATGTCGCCCTGAAGGTCATGGCGCCTCACGTCGCCTCGGATCCGGTCATGCGCCGCCGCTTTGAAACTGAAGCGCGGGCGGTCGCGGCATTGACGCATCCGGGCATTCTCTCGATCTACGAGCTCGGCATCGCCGACGGAACGCCATTCGCCGTGATGGAGCTGCTCGAGGGGCGCAACCTGCGCGACCGCATTGCCGCCGGCTCGATTCCGTGGCAGGAGGCGGTCGACACTGCGGCGGCGATCGCGGACGGACTGGCCGCGGCGCACGCGAAGGGCATCGTCCATCGCGATCTCAAGCCCGAGAACGTCTTCCTCACGAGCGACGGACACGTCAAGATTCTGGATTTCGGCCTCGCGCTGCAGCGCCTCGACGCCGATCCCGACGGCCCGACCGTCGCCCGCACCGCGCAAGGCGTCGTGCTCGGCACGTTCGGATACATGTCCCCCGAGCAGGTGAAGGGCGAGCGGGTCGACGGCAGAACCGACATCTTTGCCCTCGGCTGCCTGCTCTACGAAATGCTCTCGGGGCAGCAGCTGTTTTCGGGAGGCACCGCGCAGGAGATCATCGCGAGGCTGCTTCACGGCACCGCACCCGACATGTCAGTCGTCGACCCGCTCGCGCCGCCGGAGCTTCGAGCCATCGTGGCGCGCGCCGTCGAGCGCGATCCAGCCAGGCGATTCGAGTCGACGCCGGATTTCGCCGGCGCGCTCCGGGCTCTGCGGTCGGGGTCGGCAGTGAAGCTGCCGCGTCAGACCCGCCCTCGGGGCAAGTCGCTCGCGATTCTCCCGTTCGTGAACGCCGCCGATCCGCAGCTCGACTACCTGACCGATGGCATCACCGAGAGCGTCATCAACAGCCTCTCGCAGCTGCCCAAGGTGCGTGTCGTTCCGCGAAGCGTCGTCTTCCGGTACAAGGGACTGCAGACCGATCCGGCCACGGTGGGCATGGCGCTGAACGCGCGCACGATCCTGACCGGGCGCGTGACGCAGCGCGATGACGTGCTTTTCATCCAGACCGAGCTCGTCGATACCAGCACCGAGTCACAACTCTGGGGAGAACAGTTCCACCACAAGGTCAGCGAACTGATGAGCGTGCAGGAGGAGATCGCGTGGCAGATTTCCGAAGCCCTGCGGCTGAAGCTGACCACCGCGCAGAAGAAGAAGCTGCGGAAGCGGGCCACGGTGAACGGCGAGGCGTATCAGGCCTACTTGCGGGGACGGCATCACTGGAACAACTGGTCGGCCGACGCGTTCCGCCGCGCGGTCGACAGCTTTCAGCAGGCAATCGACCTCGATCCGTCGTACGCGCTCGCCTACGCGGGCCTCGGCGACGCGTACGGCGCAATGGCGTATTACGGGTACATCGATCCGCGTGAAGGCTTCTTCCGGGCTCGGGCGGCCGCCGAGCGCGGTCTCCAGCTCGACCCGGAGCTCGCCGATGCGCACGTCACGCTCGCGCTCGGCCAGCTGTTCGCACTCTGGAACTGGAGTGGCGCGGACCGCGAGCTCCAGCAGGCGCTCGCGTTGAGTCCGAAGCTGCCGCTCGCACACGCCGTCCGGGCGCTGCTCCTCATCACGAGCGGACGGTTCGACGAAGCCATGGCGGAAGCCCGCACGGCGAAGGAGCTGGATCCTCTCTCACTGTTCACGAACATGGGAGTCGCATGGGTCCATCACTTTGCAGGTGACCACGAAGAGGCAATCCGGGAAGCGCTGCGGGCGCGTGAGCTCGTCAGGGATTTCGAGGAGGCCGGCAACATCCTGATCAGTTCGTACGAGGCGCTCGGACGGTTCGAGGAGGCAAGCCGCCTCTTCCGTGAGCAGTCCTGCTGGGGTGTCCGCATCGACGGCGATCAGCTGATCGCCGCGTTGCGCGAAGGAGGGGAACCCGCATACTGGCGGAAGCGGCTGGCGCTGATGCAGCCGCCCGAAGGGGATGCGCCGCCGGCGCTCCACTTCACCTTCGCCATCGGTCACGTCAAGCTCTCCGAGGACGAACGCGCCATCGATCACCTCGAGCGGATGGTCGAGGCGCACGTGGGCGGCTCGGTCTTCATCGCCGTCGATCCGACCCTCCGCAAGCTGCGGGGCAACGAGCGTTTCGAGGCGCTGCTCAGGCGCGTGGGAACGCCCATGGCTTCAACACCGCATACAACGTCGACATAATCGGGGCGGGCAGACCCGCCTGCCGTGAACGGCGCACGACCGCTCCGTGCAACGCCTCGACTTCCGTCCGCTTGCCCTGTGACAGATCGATCAGGAGCGACGAACGCATCGAGCCGGGGATGCTCCCGACGTACTCGCCGATCCGCTCGATGATGTCGCCGGCAACGGGCACACCTTCCGCACGCGCAAGCCGCTCGACTTCGCGGCATCCCTCCAGGAACTGCGCGCGGCAGACCGGATCCTCCCAGATCGCGCCGATCGGCAGCCGCGCGGCGCCGGTGAATCCGGCAAGCGAGACGAGAAAAATGAACTTCTCCCAAATCGGAATGCGTCCGTCGCCGACCGCCTCCGCCTGGATGTCCGCTCCGGCAAGAGCCTGCTGAATCGCCTGCACCCGCCCGGTCAACCGCGGCAAGGCGCCGAAAACCTCTCCAATCACAATCCGCCGGTGCGTTCCGGTCTGCTCAATCACGCCCGGCGCCGCGAGCGCCGTCGCGATGTAAGTCGTGCCTCCGACGACGCGATCCTCACCGACCGCGCCAGCCAGTTCCGAGACACTGTCGACGCCATTCTGCAGCGTCACCACGCTCGAGGCCGGACCGAGCATCGGCGCAATCGCCGGCAGCGCCGAGCCGCTGTCGTACGCTTTCACCGCCAGCACGACGACATCGACGACGCCGACCTTCGTCGTGTCGTCTTCCGCGCGGGCCTGCACGGTGAAGTCGCCCAGCGCGGGACTGCGGATCTGGAGGCCGCGCTGGCGAATCGCCAGCAAATGAGCGCCACGCGCGATGAACGTGACGTCGTGCCCGGCGCGCGCGAGCCTCGCGCCGTAATAGCCGCCGACCGCGCCCGATCCAAGAATCGCGAACCGCATGAACAAAGTATTACCTCAGCACTGGCGCGCACTGAACTCCGGCACGCGCAACAATCTCGAGGGCTTCGACTCCATTCGGTATCTCGGGCGGCCTGCAGCCCCGTGGCAATCTGCTTCGCGAGCCTCTATGCGCGCGGCACCAGAAGCCCGCCCTCACGCAGCAGCGCTCCGAGGTTCCGCCCTTCGACGTAGGGTATCGTGAGGTACCTGATGCCCTCGACTTCTCCGAGAACAATGTTCCCGCGTGCTAAAATGCCCGCTTCACCCGCGGCCGACGACTGAGAAGCGCCACGAGGGCTCGGCAGCGATCTACATCCGGAGGATCCATGGCGGCCCGCCTTACCGCTTACCTGGTCGTCGCGATCGTGGCAGCGACCTTCATCGCCGGCCTGATGGTCGGCGCCCAGCGCGATGACAGCGATGGGCCGATCGACCTGATCGTCCATAACGCCGTGGTGTACTCCGCAGGAACCCTCGCGGAAGCGGTCGCAATTCGCGGCAATCAGATTCTCCGCGTCGGCACGAACCGTGAGATCGCCAGGTTCCAGCGGCCGCAGACGGTCATGATCGACGCTCGCGGCGGCGCGGTGGTCCCCGGCTTCAACGACTCCAACCTCAACCTCATCCGTGGTGGGCTGACGCTTGGCGCCCTTGACCTCTCGGGGGCTGTCACCTCGGCTGAGCTGGTGCAGAGGGTCGCCGTCTGGAGCACGAGCAATCCATCCGCCGCCTGGATAGTCGGCCGCGGCTGGTCACCCGAGCTCCTCAAGAATGGCCTGCCGTCACGAGCGCTGCTGGACGCGGTCGTGAAGGATCGTCCGATTCTCCTGTACTGCACGGACGAAGAAATCGCGTGGGTCAATACGCGGGCGCTCCAGTTGAGCAACATCACACGAACCACTCCCGATCCCGACAACGGCGTGATCCTCCGTGAATCACGAAAGGGAGAGCCGACCGGCGTCTTGCGAGGGTCTGCCGTGCAGCTGGTCGAACAGCTTGTCCCGTCGCCATCACGCGACGAGCGTCTCGCGGCGATCCGAGCGGCGATATCCGAGGCCAATGCGCTCGGCATCACCAGCGTGCAGACCACCGTGGAATCGGTCGAAGATCTGGAACTCTACGAAGCCCTGCGACGAGCGGGGGATCTGACGTTGAGAATCTATTCCGGTCTTCGCCTCGAAAAGCCGCTCACCGACTCGGACGTCACGCGGCTCGCTCCGATCCTGACGAAGTACCCGGACGATCCGTTGTTCAAGGCCGGAGCGCTCTCGATCCAGGTCGACGGAGACCTCTCGACCCGTACCGCCGCGATGCTCGTGCCTTACGACGATGCGTCGGAATCCGGCGAGATGTCGGTGACGTCCGACGACCTGAATCGCACCGCCCGCCTGGCGGACGCCGCAGGTTGGCAGATCATCGCGCGGGCAACGGGGGATCGCGCGGTTCGCACGGCCCTCACGGCATTCGCGCACGCCGTGCGGTCGAATCGCCCGCCGGCCCGGGGACGCCGCCATCGCATCGAGAACATGGCGCTCGTGGACGAAGCGGATGTTCCAAGGTTCGGGCCGCTGGGCATCATCGCGTCCATGCAGCCCGCGCGGAGCATGCCGACGCGGGACCGGCTCGAATTATTGTCCCGCCATCTGGGCGACGAGCGAGCCAACCGTACCTTCGCCTTCGCCACCGTTGCAGAGCAGACCCACATCATCCTCGGTAGTGCGTGGCCGTCGTTCGCGCTCAACCCGCTGGCCGGGCTGCACGTCGCAGTGAATCGGACGACTGCCGAAGGCACGCCCGAAAGTGGCTGGCACCCAGGCGAACGCCTGCGTCTCGAAGCGGCAATCGATGCGTATACCGCCACACCGGCGTGGGCGTCATTCGACGATCAGCGAAAGGGTGCGATCTCGCCTGGCATGCTCGCAGACATGGTCGTGCTGAGCCACGATATCTTCGAGACACCCGCGAGCCGGCTCACCGAAGCATCGGTGACGGCGACGATCTTCGATGGCAAAGTCGTCCACCGCCGCATCCCGCGGTCGGAGACCGAACCGGTCCCCTCACTTCAGCACTAACTCGACCTCGTATTTGCCGGGCACGGATGCCGGTTTCAGCAGAGCGAATCTTGCCGGCTGCCCGACCTCCACGGTCGTCTGCTGTTTGACCTTCCACTCGGGGAGATCGACGACCTGGCCGGCCTCGAGGGTGTCGCTGATCAGCGGCACGACCGTCATCCCCGACGCCTCGATCGTACGCAGCGCACCCATCGTCCGCAGATCGCCCATGTCCTCGATCGTTGTCGTGGTCTGCAGCTGCCGCCGCCCGTCAGCCTCGCGGATCCGGCGATTGGCGCCGATGCCGATGTCCGCGATGAAGGGGGGAATCCCGGTGCCGCTGATCACCGAGGCGTTCCTGACGAGGATGTAGAGCTCGAGGGACTCGTTCAACGGGAGCGAGTCGTACCTTCCCGGGTCCGCACCGTCCACCGCGCCAGTGGCCAGGGCGTCGAGCGCCGCCACGATGGCGACGAAGTTCAGGCGGACGAGCGCAGGATCCGGATCGAGCGACGGCCAGGCTCCGGTCTCGATGAGCACGACCGGTGTGCCCCAGAGCGTTATGTTGTCGCCGAACGCGCGCACTTCGAACGAGTCGTCGTATCGGCCGATCTGGCCGGACGCAAACGGCTCGATCGCGTCCCGGATCACGGCACAGACCTTCTTCGTCAATCGACGGCCCTCGCTGTCTGATCGCGCCTCGTCGAACGCGACCGACAGAAGCGAAATGGACGCCGGCTTGGGGGGAACGCCGATCGACGTGCGCCAGTTCTGGTTGTGAAGGTTGAAGCCGATCCGCGGCTGAACACGGTCGCGGACCGCCTTCAGCGCGCGGCCCTCCGGAGTCTGCAGGCGGAGCGCGTCGCGATTGATGTCGATGCTCTGCGCGTTCCTGCGCTGGAACCGTTCGGCGCCGTCGGGGTTCAGCATCGGGACGGCATGAAGCGTCAGCGTCGAGAGAATACGCTTGACCACTGGATCGTCCCGGCGGCGCCGCAGGTACTCGAAGACGTCCAGGAGCGCGGACGTGGCGGTGGGCTCGTCGCCGTGCATCTGCGACCAGAGCAGGACGGGGAAGCCGCCCGATCCGACGCGGATCAGATTGATGGATCGTCCTTCCACCGACTCCCCAACCGACTCCCGGGTGAACAGACCCGGTGCGCCGGCCGTCAGCTCGCCGAGGCGCTTGAGGAGGTCGGCGTGAGTCAGGAGCGGTGGAAGTGGCGGGGAAACGTGTTCCGCGTCCCATATCCTGGCGAGCTCCTGGGGCTGAACCGCCGAGGTGCTCGTCTTCTGCGTGCCGCGGACACCGGGCACCAGAAGGACGAGGAAGAGGATCGGGAGCAGAACCGTCAGCACACGCCTGCGCATGCGCCGCATTATCCCGCACAGGGGGCAGAACTCGATTCTCCGGTTCGAGCAGTCAGTAGCGCAGGCGCACGAGCTCACCGCGCGACACGATGAACAGGTTGTCGAACTCCGATTCGGCGATCGTGACGGGTTCGGCGACCCCGAGCGCCTTGATGACGTCCGGCACCGTGTTCGAATGCCCGACGACCAGGACGTTGCCGGTTGCCGCTTTGACTTTCTGTATCAGCCCGGCGGTGTCCTTCGACGGCACCACGGTCACCTGAACACCCAGCATCGTCGCCAGCGGGCCGGCGGTCTGCTTCGTGCGGACGTACTCGGTCGTGTAGATGGCGGTGATTCTGGCGTCCTTCAGCATCTTCGCGAGCGTCTCGGCGCGGACCTTTCCGGCCGCGGACAGATCCGGATCGGCCCCGGTCATCTTCGCAGCCGCCGTACCCGTGTCCGCCCTCTCGGCATGGCGGACCAGGAAGGCGGTCGGCTGGGCGAACGCCGCAGCGGCGCTCGTCGCGATGACCGCAATGAAGACAGCAACAGCCAGCAGACGACGTGTCATCGATTCTCCTTGTGGGCCGCGGTCGAACGGACCGCGATCAGAAACAACACCGCACCAGCGGCAAGCGCATACCCGCCGGCGCTCAATTGCGCCGGCGTGGCGCCGGCGAGAATGCCAAGCGCGAAGACAATGGCCAGCGACGGAATGACCGGCCCGAAGGGCACCACGAAGCGCGGCGGATCCACGCTCGCGGCGAATCGCGGGTCACGAAGCCGGAGGCTCGCGGCGCACGTGAACAGATAGACAACGAGTCGGCTCACCGCGCTGACCGCGGCCAGCGCCGCGAACCTGCCGGACAGCGCGAGCGTCAGCGCGACGGCGGCGGTGATCAGGATCGCGTTCACCGGGGTTCTGTACTCGGGATGCACGCGGCCAAAGAACGGCGGCAGGTCACCCTGCTCGGCGAGGGCAAACAGGTTGCGTGAGCCCGACAACGCGTGGCCCATGTTGTTCCCCGAAGCCGACACCACTACCCCGAACGTGAGCAGCGCCGCTCCAGCCGATCCGAGGAACACGTGGGCCGAGTCCGCCAGCGGCGTCGCCGACTTCGCCAGCCCGGGCAACGTGCCGAGTGCGACGACCTGCGCGAGCGTCATGATTGCCGTCGCAATCAGAATCGTCATGATCAGCGCAAACGGGATCATCCGTCTCGGATCCTTCGTTTCGCCGGCGACGACCGGGATGACCTCGTAGCCGCCAAAGGCGAAAATCAGCAGGAGGCCGCTGGCCGAGACGTCGGCGAGCGTCAGCGCACGGTCCGGCACGAGCCGTGACCCATCGATCGCGAATACGCCGGCAACGATGAACACGACCAGCGGAAGCAGCTTGCCTGCGGTGAGCGAGTTCACGACCACGCTGCTCAAGCGGATTCCACGAACGTTGATCAGCGTGATGATCGCGATCAGGGTCGAGATGACCAGGCTGCGCCTCCACCCGGTGGTGAGCGCGGGCCAGTAGTACCCGAGCGATGACGCCAGCACGTTGATCACCGCGCCCCAGCTGGCCGCACGGGTGAACCAGAGCATCCAGCCCACTTCGAAGGCCGCGAACCGGCCGAACGCCGCGCGCGTGTAGAGGTATGGACCGCCGGTACGGTCGAATCGGCTGCCGACCTCGGCGAACGACAGCGCGATGAGCATGGAGGCGACGCCGACCGCGCCGACCATCCAGGGACTCCACGCCCCGGCCTGCGCGGCGAGAATCGCCGGCTGCGCGAAGATCCCGGCGCCGATGACCTGATTGACCCCTATCGCGGTGAGATCCCAGCGGCCAAGTGCACGCCGCAGCACGGATGGCGCGGCGGCCTGGGTCGTGGCGGACACTGCGAGGTTGTATCATTTCCGGCGGAGCGAACCCAACAGCCAAAAAGGGACCAGGTATGGACGTGGTCGTCAAACCCCGCGAGCTGATGCCCGAGGCCGCGCGGACGCTGCCGGCGCAGTACTACATCGACCAGGCGTTTTTCGACCGCGAGATGCAACAGCTCTTCGCGCGAATGTGGGTGTGTGCCGGGCGGACGGAGCAGATCGATCGGCCCGGTCGGTTCTTCGTTCGCGAGCTGCTCGGCGAGCCAATCATCATCACCTCGACGCGTGACCTCGCGGTCGCTGCGTACTACAACGTCTGCCGCCACCGCGGCACGCGTCTCTGCACCGAAGCCGAAGGGACGTTCGCCGGCAGCATTCAGTGTCCCTATCACGCATGGACCTACGATTTGGACGGACGGCTGGTTGGCGCCCCTCACATGGACGAAGTGCCGCACTTCCGCAAGGAGGACTATCCCCTTCACCGGGTCGGGGCGGACCTCTGGGACGGCCACATCTTCCTCAACCTCGACGCCGCGGCGGCGCCGCTCGCGAGCCAGCTCGCCGGGCTGCCTGAAAAGTTCCGGCCCTGGCGCATGCAGGATCTGCGTCTCGGTCGCCGGATCGTCTACGACGTCAAGGCGAACTGGAAGCTGATCATCCAGAACTACAACGAGTGCCTGCACTGCCCCAACCTGCATCCCGCGCTCAACAAGCTGTCGCATTACCTGAGCGGAGAAAACGAACCGCTCACGGGCACGTACATGGGCGGGCGGATGGACCTGCGGCCGGGCGTGGACACGCTCTCGATGGACGGCACGTGCCCGCGGGCGTTCCTGCCGGGCCTGTCAGCGGAGGACCGGCGGCGCGTCTACTACTACGCGGTGTTTCCGAACATGCTTCTGAGCCTGCACCCCGATTACATGCTGGTGCACACGCTGTGGCCGCTCGCGCCCGATCGGACGATCAACATCTGTGAGTGGCACTTCCAGCCTGACGAGCTCGCGGCGCGAAGGCTTCGATGCGAGCGACTGCATCGACTTCTGGGACATGACGAACCGTCAGGACTGGCACGTGTGCGAGCTCTCCCAGGCCGGGATCGGCTCGCGCGCCTACACTCCAGGGCCGTACTCCAACCGGGAGGATCTGCTGTTCGCGTTCGACCGGATGATCGTCGCCCTGCACGAGGGAGTTACGGGGGGTTAGTCGGTCTTCGCCAGTCTTCACGGGGAGGACGGGAGTCTTACTTTCGTCCCGCGCCCCGCTCGGCCATCATCTTTCCAGGGCTTTCAGAAGAATCCTCCCGTCCTCCCGTCCTCCTTGTTGAGAACAGAAGTGGGTTACGTCGAAGAACCAGACGCCCCGTTGCCTCTACGCCGGAGGCGTCCCGGTTTTGCGCGGCGGGTTGAAGAACGGCGTGGGCGCGACCGTCGCGCGGACGCGATGCCGCACGGCTTCAACGGTCAGCTCGATCTGGAGCGTCGAGCCCTCAGCGAAGTGCGGACGCTCGATCGTCGCCAGGGCGATCATCCGCTTCAGTACCGGCGACCAGGTGGTCGTCGTCGCTCTTCCGACCTGGCGGCCATCGCGGTACACGGGCACCGCGACCCTGGAGGCCGTCGCGCCGACGGCAGGTGCCAGTCCGGCCTTCTCGTAGATCCGTTCGACGTCGGTCCAGTCCACCTGCAGTCCGACAATCTGTCTCCCGTGCCCGCGTTCGCGCTCGCGTGCGAGCGCCTGCTGGCCGATGAATCGCCCTTTTTCGAGGCTGACCAGCCGGCCGAGGCCCATCTCGTACGGCGTGAACTTCTGGGACTCGATGAACGCTTTCTTGCTGCTGAAGAAGTCGACGTCGATCAACAGCAGTCCCGCTTCGACGCGAGCGACATCCAGCGCGAGCATGCCGGCCGGCTTGATGTCGAACGGCCGTCCGCCGTCCATCAGGCCGTCCCAGACATGCACCGCCTGGGCAGCAGGGATCCAGATCTCGTAGCCGAGATCGCCGGTGTAGCCGGTGCGCGAGATGTCCACGCGAACCCCGGCGATCGTTCCGCTCGTGACGCGGAAGTACTTGAGGCGGTCGATGTCCGCATCCGAGATCGCGCGGAGGATCCGGGCGGACGTCGGACCCTGCAGCGCCAGCGCCGCAAGGCCTTCCGAGATGTCCTCGATCGTGACGTTCATGCCGGCGGCGTTCTGGCGGAACCACCGCAGGCTCGGATCGGCGGACGTCCAGCGGAACCTCGTCTCGGACAACCTCGAGACGGTTCCATCATCGATGACCTTGCCATGCTCGTCGCACCACGGCGTGTAGAAGACCTGGCCGACCGACATCTTCGAGACGTCGCGGGTGATCAGCCGGTCGACGAAGCGCGCGGCATCGCGTCCGGTGACGAGATACTTGAAGAGCGGCGAGACGTCGATCAGCGCGGACGCGTTCCGGATCGCGTTGTATTCGTGCTCGTGGTGGCCTTCGTAGGCGCTGACGGCGTAGTAGCCGGACCATTCGCGATAGTTGAGGCTCTCGCACAGCGCGAACGTGCGGTCATGAACGGCGGTTCCAATCGGCATGGCTCAGGTTGCGCGCGGCGGATGCTGAACGCGCGCGAAAATCTAGGCTAGAATACCGCACTGTTTGCTGCTCGCCCTTCTCTGCTCTCGCACCGCCGGCCTCTGACGCGCGCCGCCAGGCGCAGGACCTCGGGCTTCGCTGTCGAACGACGCGGCGCCCAGACCGCAGTTTCAGCAACGATGTGACACGCGCGCAGAATCCAGCATGCACTACGACGCAATCGTGATTGGCGGCGGACACAACGGACTGATCCATGCCGCGTATCTCGCGCGCGCGGGACGCAAGGTCCTCGTCGTGGAACGCCGCCACGTGGTCGGCGGCGCGGCAGTCACCGAAGAGATCGTCCCGGGCTTCAAATACTCGGTCTGCTCGTACGTCGTCTCGCTGCTCAGGCCGGAGATCATCCGGGAGCTCGACCTGCCGCGCCACGGGCTGGAGATCCTGCCGCTCGACGGCACGTTCACACCGATGCCCAGCGGCGACTATCTCTGGCGCGTCAACGATCACGCCAAGACTCGCCGCGAGATCGCCCGTCATTCCAGGGTCGATGCGGAAGCCTACGAAGAATATGGCAAGGCGATGGTCGAGATGGGCCGGTTCGTCAAACCCATTCTCACGATGTCGCCGCCGGACCCGACCAGGCTCGATCCGCGCGGCCTCATGGATCTGCTCTCCCTCGGGCGGCGGTTCCAGGCGCTGCCGGATCAGGACAAGTACAACCAGATCCAGCTGATGACCATGAGCGCCGTCGATTTTCTCGATCAGTGGTTCGAGACCGACGTCCTCAAGGCGACGATGGCCGCGTCGGGCATCATCGGGACGTTCCTCGGCGTGCGCTCGCCGGGCACGGCGTACGTGCTGCTGCACCATTACATGGGCGAGATCGACGGCGCGTTCCGGTCCTGGGGGTTGTCGCGCGGCGGCACCGGCGCGATTTCCAATGCCTGCGCCGACGCCGCGCGCGAGGCCGGAGCCGAGATCCGCACCCGGACGGCGGTCTCCAAGATCATCGTCAAAGAGGGCAGCGCTGTCGGTGTGGTCCTGGAGGACGGCGATTACCTGACCGCGGGGATTGTGTCGTCGAGCGTCGACCCGCACCTGACGTTCCTGAAGATGGTCGGACCGGAGCACCTCCCGGACGAGTTCGTGAGCGACGTCAGGCGCTACAAGTTCCGTGGGTCATCGGGCAAGGTCAACCTCGCGCTCGACGCCCTGCCCGACTTCACGAGCCTGCCAGGGCCCGGCCCGCACCTCCGCGGCGCGGTGTCGATCTCCCCGAGCGTCGAGTACATGGAGCGGGCGTACGACGCGGCGAAGTACGGCCAGTATTCGAGGCGGCCGTACATCGATATCGTGATCCCCAGCCTGACCGATCCATCGGTCGCGCCTCCGGGCAAACACGTGATGTCCTGCTTCGTGCAGTACGCGCCGTATCACCTGAGAGATGGCACGTGGGATGACCACCGCGAGGCGTTCGGAGACACGGTGATCAACACGATCGCCGAGTACGCCCCGAACATCAAAGATGTCATCCTGCACCGGCAGGTGCTGACGCCGCTCGACATCGAGCGCGAGTTCGGGTTGACCGAAGGGAACATCTTTCAGGGAGAGCTCACGTTGGAGCAGCTGTTCTTCCTGCGCCCGGCGCCCGGGTGGGCGCAGTATCGGACGCCGCTGCGCAACCTGTACCTGTGCGGATCGGCCACGCATCCGGGCGGCGGCATCATGGGCGCGCCCGGACGGAACGCCGCGATGAGGATTCTCAAGGACGCCGGCAGCCGGCGGCGCGCGTCCTGATTCGTGGCATTCGTGGCAATGAAGCAAATCGCGATCATCGGCGGCGGTCACAATGGTCTGGTCGCCGCGTTCTATCTCGCCAGGGCCGGTCACAAGCCGGTCGTTCTCGAGCAGCGGTCCGTGGTCGGCGGCAGCGCGCTCACCGACGAGCTCGTCCCGGGCTTCCGCTGTCCGACGCTCGCCCATGCGACGGGCCCGCTGCGGCCCTCGATCGTCCGGGACCTGCATCTCCAGAAGCGCGTCGAGTTCCTGCGACCGGATCCGCGGCTGGTCGCGTTGTCCCCGAATGGCCGCGCGATCGTGTTCTGCAACGATCACGCGCGCACGGTCGAGGGACTTCGCGCGCATTCGTCAGAGGACGCGGCGATCTACCTCGAGTTCTGCGGTGTCCTGGAACGGCTGGGCGCGTTTCTCCTCCCGATCCTCGAGCGCACGCCGCCGTCACTCGACGGTCCCGCGCCGGGCGAGATGTGGGAGCTGCTCAAGACCGGACGGCGGTTCCGGAAGCTCGGACGGCAGGATGCCTATCGGCTGTTGCGATGGATGCCGATGGCCGTCGCCGACCTCGTCGGCGAGTGGTTTTCAACCGATCTGCTGCAGGCGGCGGTCGCGGCACGGGCAATCTTCGGAAGCGCGGCCGGTCCCTGGTCGGCCGGGACCGGGGCGGCGCTCCTCCTCAACGCGGCGATGGATCCCGCGCCCGGCGGCGGCACGGTCACCGTCAAGGGCGGGCCAGGCGCGCTCGCTCACGGGCTCGCGGAGGCGGCGCGTGAAGCCGGCGCGACGATCCGCGTCGATGCTCCGGTCGCGCAGGTGCTGGTGCGGGATGGCCGTACCACCGGTGTCCGGCTCGCCGATGGATCGGAGGTTCCCGCTGACGCCGTGGTCTCCAACGCCGATCCGCGACGGACACTGCTCGAGCTCGTGGATCCGGTGGAGCTCGATCCCGGTTTTCTCCAGCGGATTCGAAACTACCGGATGCCCGGGACCGTCGCGAAGGTCAATATCGCGCTGAGCGGGCTGCCGCAGTTCGTGAGCGTCGCCAATCCCGCGGACCTCCACGGCCGGCTGCACATCGCGCCGAGCGTCGACTATCTCGAGAAAGCGTTCGACGCCTCCAAGTATGGAGAGTTCTCTTCCGAGCCCTATCTCGACATCACGATTCCATCGCTGCTCGATCCCTCGCTGTGTCCGCCGGGAGGACACGTCATGTCGGTGGTCGTGCAGTTCGCCCCCTACAAGCTGGCGAACAACGTCGACTGGCGCATGCTGCGTGATTCGCTGGCGACGACCGTTCTCAGAACGCTCGAACGCTACGCGCCCGGACTGTCGCGCATGGTCGAGCACCGTCAGGTGCTGTCACCGGCCGACCTGGAGCTCACTTACGGCTACACGCGGGGACACATTCTGCACGGCGAGCCGGCACTGGATCAGCTGTTCACGATGCGGCCGCTGCTCGGATGGTCGCAGTATCAGACCCCAATCCAGGGCCTGTTCCTGTGCGGCGCCGGCACCCATCCGGGCGGCGGCATGACCGGCGCGCCCGGACGCAATGCCGCGCGAGAGATCGCCAAAGCGATCAAGAACATGAAACCCCGGATCGAGGCCCAGCCAGGCTCCTGAGCCGGATCGGGGCCTCCGAGCCGACATGCTGCTACAGTGTGCGGCCATGGCGGTCGCTCGCAGCATCGCTCTTCTCGCGGTCATGGTCGCCGCCTGTGAGCTGCCGACTGCCCGCCGCGCTTTTCCCTACGGCTTCACGCGCGCGTCCGCGCGGGATCAGCTCGCTCTGGAAGATCGCTTCCTCTCGCAGCCCGATCGATCGCAATTGCGTGATGCGCATCGTGAGCTGACGCGGACGCCGCATCCCGCCGGATCCGCTCGCGACCGCGAGCTGGCAGACTGGACGGCCCGCCGCTTCACCGACGCCGGAATGCACGACGTCCGGATCACCACGCACCATGTGATGCTCCCGCGTCCGCTCGACATCGCGGTCGAAATGGTGCAGCCGCGCGCGTGGCGCGCGTCGATGCGCGAGCCGCCGATGGCCGATCCCGATACGCGGATCGAGTCGGCCGTCGCCGGCCTGCCGTTCCACGCCTACTCCGCGTCGGGAAACGTCACTGCTCCCGTGATCTACGCCGGCTATGGCGCTCCATCGGACTACGACTGGCTCGCGGCCAACGGCATCGACGTGCGCGGGTCGATCGTGCTCGTCCGGTATTCGACGCCTTACAGCTATCGCGGCTTCAAGGCGTACGTCGCGGAACGGCGCGGCGCGGCCGGCATTCTCATGTACTCGGACCCGGCCGAGGACGGCCTGCCGAAAGGACGCACGTATCCCGATGGACCGTGGAGCCCGTTGGGTCGTATCGAACGCGGCGGGATCGTCTACGACTTTCTCGCGCCAGGCGATCCGCTGACGCCGGGATGGGCATCGGTGGACGGCGCTCGACGCATCGCGTCGAAGAATGCCGTGTCGCTGCCAACGATCCCCAGCATCCCGGTGTCAGCGGCGGACGCCGGCGTGATCCTCGAAGCACTTGGCGGACCGGCGGTGCCTCTCGGGTGGCACGGCGCCCTGCCCGTCACCTATCGAGTCGGGCCGGGCCCGGCCCGCGTCTCGATGAATGTCCGGATGGATGACAGTGTGCGGCCGATCTGGACGGTGACCGGAATGTTCCCCGGCAGTGAATTTCCAGACGAGGTCGTGATCGTCGGCAATCACCGCGATGCGTGGGTGTACGGAGGCGTGGATCCGTCGAGCGGCTCGGCCGCGCTCCTCGAGCTCTCTCGCACGCTTGGTGAGCTCTGGCGCCAGGGGTGGCGGCCGAAGCGATCGATCCTGTTCGCGAGCTGGGATGCGGAAGAGCTCGCGATGACCTCCTCGACCGAATGGGTCGAACAGCACGAGCGATGGCTCGGCGAGCGCGCTATCGCCTATCTGAATGTCGACAGCGCCGTTTCGGGATCGCGGTTCACCGCCGGGGCGGTGCCGTCGCTCACGCGATTCATCACCGAGGTCGCGGAAGCCGTGCGCGACCCCGCGCGCGGAGTTCCGGTGGCGACGCTCGCCCGCGATCGAGCACGCGAAGCTGGTGGCGCGAACACCGGAATCGTCGAGGATCGTCTTGGGGGCGGATCCGACTACGTACCCTTCCTGAACTTCCTCGGAATTCCCGTCGCCGATCTCGCGTTCGACGGGCCGTACGGCGTGTATCACTCGGTTTACGACACTCACGATTTCGTGTCGCGAATCGCCGATCCAGATTTTCGGTACCATGCCGCGCTGGTGCAGGTCTGGGGACTTGCGGCGCTGCGGCTTGCCAACGCGGATGCGCTCCCGATCGATCCCGAAGCCACCGCAACGCGCATCGTCGAATATGTCGGCAGGGCCAGCGGTCGCGTGACCGGATTCGATCGCCCACCCGGCCTGGGGGAGCTCGAGGCCGCCGCCAGCAATCTGAAGAACGTCACGTCAGCGTTCAACCGCACGCGGGCGTTCGCGCTCGATACGAGCGACGCCGCGATGCTGAAGGCGTTGAACGGGCAGGTTCGCCGTTTCGAGCGCGCGTTCGTCGATCCGGAGGGGCTGCCGGGGCGACCGTGGTATCGACACCTCGTGTATGCCCCGGGATTTGCCTACGAGCCGCAGGAGGTTCCGGGCTTGAATGGCGCGATAGACAGCCGCGACGCGCGACGAATCACACAGCAGGCGGGGCGCCTCACCGCGGCGCTTCGTCGGGCCGCGGCTCAGCTCGCGGGTTGGTGACCCTGCGCGTTTCGTTCAACCCGGGCCGCCGGCCGCCGGTCTAAGCTGGCAGGTGTCGATGATGACCGCACGTTTGCGCGTTGTATTTGGCGTTCTGGCTGCAGCCCTCACCCTGGCGGGCCCGGCTCCGTCAGCCCAGGGCAACCGTGGGGCGGTTCCGCAGAACCCGGATGACAAGACGGTGATCCATGTGCTGAACCGGCTCGGGTTCGGTCCCACGCCGGAGAACATCGCCCGGATCCGGCGGGACGGCCTTCTGGCCTATATCGACGAGCAGCTGCATCCGGAACGGATTCCGGATTCGGCGGTGGCCGCCAGGCTCGCCGGATTCGAGACGCTCGGCAAATCGACCCGCGAGCTCGCGGAAGACTATTTCCTCCCGGCGATGATGGAGCGCCGCCAGCAGCAGCGCCGCGCGGCGCAGGACGGCACGCCGGACAATCCGCCGCCGGACAACACCCGATCGCGCTCGCCGGAACAGATGGAAACGATGCGGATGCAGCGCGCACCGATGGCCGAATTGTCGCAGCAGAAGATGCTGCGGGCCGTCTATAGCGATCGTCAGCTCGAGGAAGTGCTCGTCGACTTCTGGTTCAACCATTTCAACGTGTTCGTGGGCAAGGGTCAGGTGCGCACCTACCTGATCGAGTACGAGCGCGATGCCATCCGTCCGCACGTGTTCGGGAAGTTCCGCGATCTGCTCGGCGCAACCGCGAAGAGTCCGGCGATGTTGTTTTATCTCGACAACTGGCAGAGCACCGCGGCGGTGGATGCGCCCACTTCGGCGGACATGACGTCGCAGCGGGACGACGACGCCAGACGGCGGCGGGCGCAGCGCGAGCAGGAAATGCGGCAGCGCGGCCGGCTGCCGCGTCCGCAGGATCGGATGCGTGGAGACCTGACGCTTGGCGACCTGCCGGCCCAGGCGCGACGCCGCGGCCTCAACGAGAACTACGCACGCGAGCTGATGGAGCTGCACACGCTTGGCGTCGACGGCGGCTACACGCAGAAGGACGTCCAGGAAGTCGCGCGCGCGTTCACCGGCTGGACGATCGCGGTCCCGCGCCAGGGCGGACCATTCCGCTTCGATCCGCGCCTCCACGACGACGGCGAGAAGCTCGTACTCGGACACCGGATCAAATCGGGAGGTGGGCAGAAAGACGGCGAGCAGGTGCTCGACCTCCTCGTCAAACATCCGTCGACGGCTTGGCATATCGCCACCAAACTGGCGCGAAGGTTCATCGCGGACGATCCGCCGCCCGCGCTGGTGACGCGCGCGGCCGAGCGGTTCCGCCAGACCGACGGCAACCTTCGAGAAGTCGTGCGGACGATCGTCACGTCACCCGAGTTCTTCGCGAAGGAGGCGTACCGCGCGAAGGTCAAGAGTCCATTCGAGTTCGTGGTGAGCGCGGTTCGCGTCACGGCGGTCGACGCCGCCAATGCGCTGCCGCTGGTGCAGGCGGTCCGCGATCTCGGGATGCCGCTCTACGGCGCGCAGCCGCCAACCGGATACTCCGATCGCGCCGAAGCCTGGGTGAATTCCGGTGCGCTGCTCAATCGCATGAACTTCGCGCTGACGCTCTCGGGCGGCCGGATGCGCGGCGTGGGCCCTGGACGCGAGGCTGGCGCCGGCGGGGCGGAGGAGGCCAGGCGCGCGCTCGTCACGACCGCGCTCGCCGGCGACCTGTCCGACGCCACCGCGACGACGGCGGCCAAGGCGACGACGCCGGCGCAGGCCGTCGCGCTGATCCTCGGCTCACCCGAGTTCCAGAAACGGTAGGGGATCATGATTTCACGGCGCATCTTCCTGAAGAACGGCGGCTTCGCGCTCGTCAGCCTCGGCTTCGCGCCCGAGTTCCTCGCTCGCACCGTCGCGGCGGCGCAATCGCGCCAGCGGGCGTTGATCGCGATCTTCCAGCGCGGTGCGGTCGACGGCCTCAACATGATCGTGCCGTTCGGCGAGGCCGACTACTACAAGGCGCGCCCGAGCATCGCCATCGGCAGACCGGGATCGGGTCCTGGCGGCGCGCTCGATCTCGACGGCTTCTTCGGCCTGCATCCCCGGCTCGCGGGTCTCAAGCCGCTCTACGACGCGCGGCAGCTCGCGATCGTCCACGCCTGCGGCTCAACCGACACGACCCGATCGCATTTCGATGCCCAGGACTACATGGAGTCGGGGACGCCGGGCGTGAAGAGTACGCAGGACGGGTGGCTCAATCGCTACCTGCACGCGCGGGAGCACCAGAAGGCGACGCCGTTCCGGGCGGTTGCGCTCGCGCCGCAGCTGCCCCGAACCCTGCAAGGGCTGGCGCCGGCGCTCGCCATCGGTCAGATCGATCGGTTCGGCATCCGCGCCGGCCAGAACACCGACATGGTGCAGTCGTCGTTCGAGAGCGAGTACAGCGCCGCGGCCGATCGCGCGCTGAATACGACCAGCCGCGAAGCGTTCAACGCCATCCGGATGCTGAAGAACGTCGACCCGCGGCGCTACACCGCGGCTCACGGCGCCGAATATCCGAGCTCGCCGTATGGGGCGGCCCTCAGACAGATCGCGCAGCTCGTGAAGGCCGACGTCGGGCTCGAGGTGGCGTTCGCGGAATCCGGGAACTGGGACCATCATGCCAACGAAGGCAGCGCTACCGGGCTCATCGCCAATCGTCTGGACGATTTCGGCCGCGGCATCGGCGCGCTCGTGCGCGATCTGGGCGACCGCATGCAGGACGTCGTCATCCTGACCATGTCGGAGTTCGGCCGCGCCGTCGCGGAGAACGGCAGCCGCGGCACCGATCACGGCCATGGCAACGCGATGATGGTGATCGGGGGCAGCGTGCGAGGCGGCAGGGTCTACGGGCGCTGGCCCGGGCTCGCGCGCGAGCAGCGGCACGAAGGACGCGATCTCGCAATCACGACTGATTTCAGGGCGGTCTTTGGCGAGGTCGTGCGCGGCCACCTGGGCCTCACGGATACCGGCCGGGTCTTCCCCGGATTCACGCCGCCCGCGCCGCTCGGATTGTTCTGAGCGTGTGAGATACAATCGTCGCCGTGGCAAACGACCTTCCCGGCGAAGCGCTCGGCCTCGTCGAAACTCGCGGCCTGGTCGGCATGATTGAAGCCGCGGACGCCATGGTGAAGACGGCGAACGTCGTATTCGTCGGCTGGCAGAAAGTCGATGCCGGCCTCGTGACGGCGATCGTGCGCGGCGACGTGGCCTCGGTGAAGGCCGCAACCGACGCCGGCGCCGCCGCGGCGCGGCGCGTCGGCGAGCTCGTCGGCGTCCATGTGATCGCGCGGCCCGCCGACGGTCTCGATACGATTTTTCCTATCGGCTAGGCCTTTTCCAGCGCCGCAGCCAGTTTCGTCGCTTCCTCCGCCCCCGCAAAATCCTTGTCCGTCAAACCGCCGGCGCTGTGCGTGCTGTAGGTCAGGGTGACCCGCTTGTAGTTGATCAGGATGTCAGGGTGATGGTCGGCGCCTTCGGCCGCAAATCCCAGCCTGACCACGTACGAAATCGCATCCGGGAAGTTCCGGAACGTGAACTGACGCCGGATGGCGTCTCCGGCGAGCTCCCAGCCGGGCACTGATCCCAGCCGTCTCCGCGCCTCGTCTTCAGGAATCGTCTTCATCGCACCAGCATACCTACGGGACACGGCCAGCGGTTCAAACTCCTCCGGAACGGCTGGGGATGCGATACCAGTGCCACCCAACTCTGCATTTGATCCGACAAGTCATTTTGAATCATATGATTATACATTGATAGGAACCAATACATCGTTCATGCGTCTAACGGTGTTATTATGGTGAACACTGTTCACACCGACGGTTTCGCGAGAGGAACACATTGGGAGTCAAGGAACGACAGGAACGGGAACGCGAGGCGGTAGCACGGGCGATTCTGGATGCGGCGCGCGATCTATTCGTCGCAGAGGGATACCAGAACGTGTCGATCCGCAAGATTGCGGATCGTATCGAGTACAGCCCGGCGGCCATCTACAGCTATTTTCCGAGCAAGGACGACATCTTCTTCGCGCTGGCCGAGGAAGGCTTCCACCTGCTCTTGTCGACGGCCGATCTCAAGGAAGACCCTGGCCCTGACGGGCTGGCCGCGGTCCGCGCCCCGTTCTGGCATCTCTATCAATTCAGCCGCCGGCATCCCGAGTACTTCGCGTTGATGTTCGTCGATCGCTCCGTCCCCCGCATCAGCCAGAACTGGGAGCGCTTCTCGTTCGTGGCGACGACCAAGGGCTATATCGCCGGACTGATCCAGCGGGCGATCGATGCCGGCCATCTTCCCAAGGGAATCGAACCGCATGCGGTCTTTCGTATTTTGAGCGCCGCCGTCCTTGGCGTCGCCGTCATGCAGTTGTGCAACCGGCTCGGGCCGGGCGAGAACGTCGACGCGCTGGCTCACGACACGCTCGAAGTGGCGCTCGCCGGGCTCCGCAGTGGAGTGACTCTGAGCTTCCGGTCCGGGTCCTGCCTCCCAACAGACACTCAGTGAGGTATTCGTTCATGTCCCGTTCGTACGTTCTCTCAGCAGCCGCGCTCCTGTCGCTGGCCTCGCTGGCCACCGGATGCGCATCGAACTCTCAGGCATCAGCCGCCGAGTCCGCCACTCCGGCGGCCGAGCCGACCGCGGTTTCCATCGTGGCCGTCGAGAGCCGGCCGCTCGAGCGGCAGTTGCGCGTCACCGGATCGCTCATCGCCGATGAACAGGCGGAGGTCAGCGCCGAAGTGGCCGGCCGGATCACCGCGACACCGGTCGAACGCGGAACGCGCGTCGGCGCCGGTGCGCTGCTCGTGCGGATTTCCGGCGCCGAGAGCGGTGCGCAGTTGCAGGAGGCTCAGGCAAACGCCGGTCAGATCGAAGCGCGGCTGGGTCTGGCGCCCGGTCAACCTTTCGATCCCCGGCGTGTTCCGGAAGTGATGAATGCGCAGGCGTCACTCGATTTGGCGGAGGCGGAGTTCGGCCGTATCCGTTCGCTGCTCGATCAGAAGGTGGTGTCGCAGGCGGAGTTCGATCAGCGCCGGACGCAGGTCGAGGCCGCTCGACAGCAGTACAAGGTCACGGTGAATGCCGCCGAGCAGTCTTATCGTCTGCTCGAAGCGGCGCGCGCGCGAGTCTCGCTGGCGAACAAATCCGTGGCGGACACCGCGGTGCGGGCGCCGTTCTCGGGCCTCGTCGCCGAGCGCGCGGTCAGCGTCGGCGACTACGTGACGAAGGGCACGCGCGTCGCTACCGTCGTCAGCATCGACCCGCTTCGCGTGGAGCTCACCATCCCTGAGCAGGCGGTTGCCCTGGTGAAAATCGGGCAGCAGGTGCGTGTCACCGTCGATGCGTATCCCGGGGAGGACTTCGCGGCCACCGTGCGCTTCGTTTCTCCTGCGCTTCGCGTCGATCAGCGCGCGTTGACCGTGGAAGCGGTGGTCCCGAACACGGACGGGCGGTTGAAGCCTGGGTTTTTCGCGACAGCGCTGATTCAGCAGGGCACGTCGGCGCCCGCGCTCACCGTGCCCGAGGCCGCGGTTGAAACCGTCTCCGGTACCAGCCGCGTGTACACCGTGAAGGATGGCAAGGCCGAGGAGCGCATCGTCACGCTCGGCGAGAAAGTCGATGGCCAGATCGAGCTGACCAGCGGAGTGGCCAAGGGCGATCAGCTCGTGGCCGAGCCGCGCGGACGCATCACCGACGGCATGGCCGTCAAGAACAAGTAGCAGGACTCCGTCATGCAGTGGCTCGCATCCATCTCCGTCAAACGACCCGTTTTCGCAACGGTCATCATCCTCTCGCTCACGGTAGTCGGAGCGTTCTCGTTCGGGCGCCTCGGTCTCGATCGCTTTCCCAAGGTCGACTTCCCGACCGTCGTCGTGACGACGCGGTTGCCGGGTGCCGCTCCTGAGGAAGTCGAAACCGAGATCACCGACAAGATCGAGGAAGCCGTCAACACGATCAGCGGCATCGACGAGCTGCGCTCGGTGTCGTCCGAAGGGGTGTCGCAGGTCATCGTGGCATTCCTGCTCGAAAAGGACGCCGACACCGGCGCGCAGGAAGTGCGCGACCGCGTCAACCGTGTGCTGCCGCTGCTGCCGAAGACGATCGATCAGCCGACCGTCGAGAAGTTCGATCCGGATTCAGCGCCGGTGCTCACGCTCGCCGTCTCGGCGAAGAAGCCGATCCGCGACATCACCGAGTACGCGGACAAGACGCTTCGCCGGCAGCTCGAAAGCGTGAGCGGCGTCGGCCAGGTCGTCGTGGTCGGCGGCCGGTCCCGCCAGGTCAACATCTGGCTCGACCCCGCACGCCTGCAGGCGCACAACATCACGGTGACGGACGTGTCGCGCGCGCTGCAATCGCAGAACGCGGAGATCCCGGGCGGCCGCGTCGAGCAGGGAGCCGCCGCGCTGACGCTGCGGACGCGCGGCCGGGTGCAGTCGGTCGCCGAGTTCGGCGACATCGTCGTGCGCCAGCGGGAAGGGCATGCCACGCTGCTGCGCGATGTGGCGAGGGTCGAGGACGGCATGGCCGAACCTGACACCCGCGCGAACGTCGATGGCGAGCCGACGGTGCTGCTCACGGTCAGGCGTCAGTCGGGCACCAACACGGTCCAGGTCGTTGACGCCGTCAAGGAGCGCCTGTCGGATCTGTCTTCGACCGTTCCCGCGGGCTACGAGATCCGCGTCGTCCGTGACCTCTCGGAGTTCATCAAGGCGTCGATTCGCAGCGTCGAGGAGCACCTGATTGTCGGCTCGATTCTCGCCGCGGCCGTCGTGCTCGTGTTCCTCTGGAACTGGCGGTCGACGATCATCGCCGCAATTGCAATCCCGACGTCGATCATCGCGACCTTCGGCCTGATCTGGTACCAGGGCTTCACGCTGAACTCGATGACGATGCTCGCGTTGACCCTGGCCGTCGGCATAGTCATCGACGACGCGATCGTCGTGCTCGAGAACATCTACAGGTTCGTCGAGGAGAAGGGCCGGCCGCCGGCGCAGGCGGCGATCGAGGCGACGCGCGAGATCGGCCTGGCGGTGCTCGCCACCACGCTGTCGCTGGTGGCGATCTTCGTCCCGGTCGGGTTCATGGGCGGGATCGTCGGCCGCTTCATGACGAGCTTCGGCTTCACGATGGCGTTCGCGATTCTCGTGTCGATGCTGGTCAGCTTCACGCTGACGCCGATGTTGTCGGCCCGGTGGATCAAGATGCGGCCGCGCCGTGAGGATGGCGAAGGACACGAAGTCGAGGAGCGCTCGTCCAAGCAGGCGCGCTTCTTCCGGCCGCTCGACGAGGGGTATGCGAGGCTGCTACGGTGGTCACTCGCGCACCGATGGGCTATTGCCACGCTGGCGCTGCTGGTGCTGGCCAGCAGCGTTCCGCTGTTCAGCCTCGTCAACAAGAATTTCCTGCCGAACGACGACCAGTCGGAGTTCGAGATCGGGCTCCGCGCGGCGGAGGGAAGCGCGCTCGACGCCACCGAGATCATCGCGAACCGCATCGCCACGCGCGTGCGGCAGATGCCGGAAGTCGAGTTCACGCTGGTTACCGTCGCGGACGACCCGGCGCGCACGCAGAACGTCGCCACGGTCTATACGCGGTTGAAGCCGGTCGGCGATCGGCAGCGCGATCAGTTCGCGGTCATGAACGACGTTCGCAGCAACGTCCTGCCGCAGGTCTCGGCGGCGAACCTGCGCACGGGCGTGCGGCCGATCGCCACGATCGGTGGAGGCGGCAACCAGAACGCCGAAATCCAGTTCACCATCAACGGACCGGACCTGAAGAAGCTCGAAGCCTACGCCGGCGCGGTCGCGGCGGCGGCCCGGAAAGAGCCGGGTGTCGTGGATGTCGACACGTCGATGAACGTCGGCAAGCCGGAGCTGACCGTACAGCTCGACCGGCTGAAGGCCTCGGACATGGGTGTCAAGATCGACGAGGCTGCCGAGGCGCTGCGCCTGCTCGTCGGCGGCGATCAGGTCACAACCTACAACGAGGCGGGTGAGCAGTACGAAGTGCACGTGAGGGCGGCGGCGGACTACCGCGACAGGGCATCGGCGATCGGTCAGCTCACGGTGCCGTCAGACAAACTCGGCAGCGTGCCGCTCGACAATCTGGCGTTGCTCGCTCGCGGGACGTCTCCCTCGGAGATCAACCGGCTCAACCGCCAGCGGCAGGTCACCGTCTACGCCGGTCTGCTGCCCGGCGTGTCGCAGACCGGGCCGATGGAGCTGATGACCCGGACCGCGGACTCGCTCAACATGGACGCCGGCTACAGCACGCGGTTCGCCGGCCGCTCGCGCGAGCTCGGGCGCGCCGCGCAGAACTTCCTGATAGCGTTCGGGCTCTCCCTCGTGTTCATGTACCTGATCCTTGCGGCGCAGTTCGAATCATGGCTGCATCCCGTGACCATCCTGCTTTCGCTGCCGCTGACGCTGCCGTTCGCGCTGCTGTCGATTATCATCACAGGACAGTCGCTGAACATCTTCTCAGCGCTGGGGTTGCTGGTCCTGTTCGGCGTCGTCAAGAAGAACTCGATCCTGCAGATCGATCACGCGAATCAGCTCCGCGACCGCGGAATGGATCGTGACGCCGCGATCCTTCAGGCAAGCCGTGATCGTTTGCGGCCGATTCTCATGACCACCTTCGCATTCGTAGCGGGAATGATTCCGCTCGTGCTCTCGAGTGGGGTCGGTTCTGCGACGAATCGCGCGATCGGGTTCGTCATCATCGGAGGGCAGTCGCTCGTGCTGGTACTTACACTCGTTGCAACACCTGTCGCCTATTCGCTGTTCGATGACGCGTCCAAGCTGCGCCTGTGGAAATGGCGCCGCGCGGCGCGTCCGGCCGCGGCAACCGCCGCGCTCCTCGCGCTGCTCGTCGCTCCATCACTGTCGTTCGCTCAGCCGGTCACGACGACGCTGCCGCAGGCCGGCCAGGGAACGGCCGGCGGCGAGGTCCTGAAGCTGACGAGAGACGAAGCCGTCCGGCTGGCGCTCGAGAACAACCCCGACCTCGCCGTCACGCGCTACGAACCGGCCGTGAGCGATGCGCGCGTGTCGGCGGCCCATGCGATGTTCCTGCCGCGGTTCCAGTCGTCCGTGCTGCGCAACAGCACGCAGACGCCGCCGGCCAACCTGTTCTCGGGGGAGGCGGGGATTCAGACGAACTACTGGTCCGGTGATGCCGGGTTCAGGCAGTCGCTGCGGTGGGGTGGCGGCTCCTACGATGTCTCCTTCGTCTCACAGCGTGAGACGACCGACAATCCGTTCACGAGCTTCACGCCGTCGCTGCGTTCCACTCTGCAAGCGATCTATTCGCAGCCGCTGCTGCGAGACTTCAAGACCGATCAAGCGCGGGCGCAGGTGGAGATCGAGGAACGGAACCGTTCCATCGCGGACCTCCAGGTTCATGAACGCACCGCGCAGGTCGCCGCCGAGGCAGAATCCGGGTATTGGTTGCTCGTCGCGGCGCTGGCTTCGGTCGATGTTCAACAGCGTTCTCTCGATCTCGCCCTCGAGCTGGAGCGGACGAACCGCGCGCGCGTTGACGTCGGCCAGTCGCCACCGCTCGATCTCGTGGCCGCTCGAGCCGAGGTCGCCCAGCGCCGCGAGAACCTGATCGTCGCGCGGACCAACGCGCTGCAGGTCGAGGACGTACTTCGAACGCTCATCATCGATCCGAAGCGCGCCGATTACTGGAGCGTCAGGCTCGATCCCGCGGAGCGGGTCCCGGTAATGGGCGGCCCGCCGGACGTCGATGCGGCAGTCCGGCGCGCGCTCGCCGAACGGTCCGACATCGCGCAGGCGCGGAAACAGATCGAGAACAGCGACACGACCGTGGCGCTCGCGAAGAATCAGACGCTGCCCGACCTCCGCGCCCAGGCCACCTACGTCACCAACGGCCAGGGAGGATCGCGGCTGCTGAGAACGGGCGGTTTCCCCGGGACGATTACCGGCATCGAGGCCACGTCCTACGGCAACGTCCTCGGGCAGGTGCTGAGCTCGGACTTCCCGACCTGGACCGTGGGGTTCACGCTCTCGTATCCGCTCGGCCGCAGCGTGGACGAGGCGAACCTCGCGAGAGCCAGGGTTGTACGCGACCAGACCGCGGCGCGAGTCCGCAGTCTCGAGGTCTCGGTGGTGCGCGAAGTTCGCGACGTCGCGCTGCGGCTCGAACAGAATCGCGAGCGCATCGAGACGACGAAACTCGGCCGCGAACTCGCGGAGCAGCGCCTCGACGCCGAACAGCGGCGGTTCGAAGTCGGCATGTCGACCAGCTTCCTGGTGATCCAGGCGCAGCGCGATCTCGTGATCGCGCGCGACAACGAGCTGCGCGCGCACCTCGACTACCAGCTCGCCTCGGTCGCGTTCGAGCGCGCGCAGCGCGTTGGGCGGGCGCCGTTGCTCGCTGCACAGCCGGCGACAACGCCGCAATAGTGAGAGTGAGGCCGTCAGAGGGACCCCGCGTGGGAGCCGGAACGACTCCCGAAGCTTATCCGCGAGGGCGTAGTCGGCTAATCGCGGGATCCGCTTTCCGATCGAGAATCCAATCGGCGATGGCGTGCGCGGTCAACGGTGCCAGCAGCACGCCATTGCGATAATGACCCGTCGCGTAGACGATGCGGTCCGAGTTCACTGAGGGCCCGAGAAACGGCAGGCCGTCCGGTGTCGCGGGCCTCAGACCAACCCGGGCCTCGATAAACGTCGCCCTCCAGGCTTCCGGCAGGAGCTCACAGACCGCGTCGAGCAAGTCTCGCACTCCCGCGGCGGTCGTCCGCTCATCGAATCCCACGTCCTCGACCGTCGCGCCGACCAGCACGGTATTGTTGCGCCATGGCACAACGTAGCAGTCGGGCCCCCACACAATGTGTGAGAGCGGCGCCCCCCGCCAGTGAAGCCGGAGGAGCTGACCGCGTACAGGTCGCACTGCACCCGCCGCCGGATCGTCGATGAGCAGCTGCCCCGCCCAGCTGCCCGCGGCAATGACGACATGATCGGCGGACCATGAGGTCCCGTCTTCCGTGTCGATGAGCACGCCGCCCTTCTCCGCCCGGACGCGCGTGACTCGATGGGCGGCTTCGATCTGCACCCCGTGTCGCAAAGCGGCCCACGAAAGCGCATCCATCAGCGGCGGCACGGCGACATAGCCATGAGCGGGCGCGAGGACAGCGCCTTCGATTGATGCGCCGAGCGCGCCCTCCCGGCCGCGCGCAGCCGACGGCTCGAGCCACTGCAGCGGACCGTCGGGCGTGGCGGATGCCCGCAGTCGAGACGCCGCGCTGGAGTCGAGCGCGACCTCGAGCGTCCCACAGCGGCGGTACTCGACTTCGAGTCCGGATTCGGCGGAGACATCGGCGACGAAGTCGTCGTAGAGGGCCAGCGATCGCAGGCCGAGATCGAACAACGGTCCGCGCTCGTGCGCTTCGATGTACGGCGCGAGGATGCCGGCGGATGCCTGCGTCGCCCCTGCGCCGACCGTACGCGCCTCGAACAGGCGAACCGCCGCACCGCGCCGCGCAAGCTCTCGCGCCACCGCGCACCCGATGATCCCCGCGCCCACGACGATGACGTCCTGCGCCCCGGCCATCAGACGATCATATCTGGAGCCAGGGGAGGCACTGCGGGCGTACGCAGGGTTTGCAGGAGGACGGGAACAAGCGCTTGCTCCCTTACTCACGTTCCTGCGCAGAAGACACGAGTTGCGCTTCGGGGCCGTCGCGCCTTCGTGCGGGCGCGGCAGCGCGGTAGTCGGCCGATTTCAAAATTACTGTGTCGACGTCGGCCTCGTCGTCGGCCTTCCAGCATCGAGGTCGTTCCAGTTCAGGATCGCATTGAACCCGAGGAAGTACGTGCCCTGCGTCTGCCAGCGCCAGAAGGGGCGGATCGCGAACGACACCACGTGGCCCTGGCCGACCGGAATGTCGACGACCTGCGCACGATTGGCGAGCGCCTGACCGCCGACGAGCACGCCTGACAGCAGCATCTCGTCGGGATTCGATGGAAACGCGAGGACGACCCGCGGGGACTCGGTCAGTGTTCCCCCGAGCCCGCCGCGGCCGCCGCCACGCCCGCCGCCTTGTCCACCAGGCCCGCCTTGGCGTCCGCGTCCACCGCCAGCGGCCGGCGCGGCCGAAGACGACTCCGGCGATTCGGGGTCGTACACCGACAGCCGGTTATTGGCGTTGGCCATCGGGGTCACGTTCATCCCGACGCCAGGAATGGTCCCGTCTCCCCTGCCGCCGCCGAACGCGCCACCGCCGACACTCATCACCGGATCCTGACTGAAATAGACCGGCACCTGCGCGTCGTAGCCGTACGCGATCGGGCTTCGGCGATCCGCGACTACGCCTCGCATGACCGAGCCGCGAACGAACAGTCCTTCCGGACTCTCGATCGTGACGCCGTTGGTGATGTTGTACTCGGGAAAGATCGTCGAGGTGGCCCCTTCGGTGATGAGCGTTCCTCCTTCTCGGACGAACTTCGCGAGCTCCATCAGCCCTTCCCAACCCATTCCGCCGCGGATGTCGTCGGCCTGATCCTGCGCGCCCAGATTGGGCGTCTCGGCGGTCTTCTTGTACGGGAGCGTCGCGGCACCGGTTTTCGGGAGGCCGTTCACCTGCGCCTGCGCGCTGCCACCCACGTGCGGATAGACGATGACGTCGTACTTCTGTCTCAGGCTGCCTTCGCGCAGTTTGACGTCGGCGAAATAGGTATAGGGCACGCCGAACGTGTCGAATGCCGCGCGGACCCAGCCTTCGTTCTGGGTGTTGGACCAGCTGTGGATGTAGCCGATGCGCGGCACGTCGAGATCGTGCACGCGCACGGCCGGCGCCGTGGCGACCGCCCACGCCGACAGACCGAGTGAGGCGAGCGTCGGCTCGAGCGCTGCGCGATTGCCGCTGCGAATGATGAACGACCCGGCCCGGAACTTCCGGCCGGCAGCCTCGAACTCCTCTTCGGCGGCTTCCATCTTCACATCGGCATGCTTGAATCGGAACGTCACGAGGTTGTTGTCCGTGGTGTGTTCGACCACGAGCACCGGCCCTGTTCCTTCGATGCCGCCGGGCGCCCGGACATCGGCGGTCACCGCCGCCATCTTTTCCTCGAGGGCGCTCTTCTCGGTGAGCGGCTTGATCGTCAGGTTGCGCATGTACTGGAACGTCCAGCCGGTGTCGTCGTAGGGCCGCGGGTTCGAGGGCGCGTAGTTCTGCACGGAGAAATACATGTCGGCAATCGTCCGGTACGGCTGATCGCCGCGGACGACGTAGTCTCCGGCCTTGACGTCGACGGTTCCGGCCTTGAACGCGGACGACGCTTTGTGGAACTCGAGGCCTTGCCGTCTCAGCTCGTTGACCGCGTCCGCCGCATCGGCTTTCCGTCTCTGCGTCGCGGGAATGACCCACCCGTAGACCGGCCCGTTCCTGCCCTTCTCCACTGCCCGCTTGTTCTTCACCCAGTAGTTCTCGAGATACGTCTCCTTGTTCCGGGCGACGTGGTTCAACGCGATCAACAGGGCCGATTGCTGGATGTTCGTGTTGTTGCGCGGCCCCCACTGAATCGACGGCAGCGGCGGGTTCGCGCGGAACCACTCGCGGCTCGTCGTCGTCGGGGCGGCGGTGACCGTGCGGTTCTCGGGACCGTAACCCATGACTTCGTAGAACCGGCCGATCGAGTTGTGCGAGTGCGCGATGAAGAACATGTAGTTCGGCACCCAGCCGTCGTAGAACCCGTAAGTCCAGACGCCGGGGACGCCGCGCTTGGTCATCTCCATGACTTCTGTTTTCGCCAGCAGCCACCATTCGTCGATGGTGATCGGATCGATCTGCTCGTTGTAGGGGCCGGTGCCGGTCGAGGCGTACAGGTAGGTGGACTGCTCGTGCAGATCGTGCATCACGGTCGGCTTCCACTCGACGAACGTCTTCGTGACGTTCCTCGTGAGCGCGAGAAACTGGCCCATGCCGTCGCGGTTGTTGTCATGCGCCACGTACTTGCCCCAATACATCAGCGGCAGCGCCTGCTGCTCGCCGGCGGCGCGGCGCTTCTTGTTGAAGTAGTAGGTGTCGACCTGCTTCTCGCGACCGTCGACCTCGATGACCGGCGTGATGAGCGTGATCACGTTGTTGCGAATCTGCTGAACGAACGGCGTCTCGCCGACCGCCAGCCGGTAGGGCAGCTCGATGAGCATTTCGGGGCCGCCGTTCTCGGTCGAATGCATGCCGCTGGTGATCCAGTAGATCGGCTTGGCCGTCTTCAGGAGCTGCTGCGCCTGTGCTTCCGTCGTCGTTCGCGGATCCGTGAGCGAGGCGATCATTCCCTTGTACTTGTCGATCTGCTTGATCGTCGCCTCGTCTGCCACGGCAAGCAGCACCATGTCGCGCCCCTCCTCGGTCTTCCCGATGCGCCACATGGTGATGCGGTCGGACGCCTTGTCGAGCGCCTCGTAGTACCGGTGAATGTCCTTCGCGTACGTCAACTCGCCTGGTGTGCCGACCACGCGGTTCAGGAACTTGAGCGGAGAGGGGACGGTGTCGGAGGCAGGGAGATGATCGACGAGCTCGGTCGAGATCCGCGGATCCTGGACCAGCTCCTTGATCTTCGCGGTGTAGTCGGCGTCGAGCTTCTGTTTCGTGGCGGGCTGCGGTGCCTGCGCCGACGGTGTGCTGCCCGTACCGACAATCGAGAGCACCCAACACACGAACGCGAAGCGGACCAGCGGGCCTCGCCAGCGACTCTGCATACATCCTCCCTTTCCGCGTGTGCGATCGCCGACGAGCTCACAGGGCTCGCGACTTCACGAAGGCCGCGGAGCGTTCCACCCACGCACATGGGAGTCCAGGAACGCCGAGGCCGCCATGGAGAGTACCGTGCGACGCACTGCCAGGCTCGCTGGAATGCGCGGTGTCGTTTCCCTGGCGTGGCGAGATGGCGAAGTGCGCGGCAAGGACGTCGCAAACGGTTGGAACGACGGGTTATAGCACAACGGCACGGCCGCGGGATAGCGCCTGGCAGTCGGATTGCTGCATCATCCGGGATGTTGGAGCGGTTTCGCCTACCTCTCAGCTGGTCGGAACTCGTCAAGCGGACGTGGCAGGAAACGCTGGCGGATGACGTCTTCAACCTCGCCGCGCAGCAAGCGTACTACTTCTTTTTCGCGCTTTTTCCTGCGCTGTTGGCCCTGATCTCGCTCGCCAGCTTCTTTCCCGTCGACAACCTGATTGATGAGGTTCAGGCCCTGCTGGGGCGGGTGGCACCGCCGGATGTCATCAAGATCGTCTCAGTGCAGATCGACAAGATCGCCGACGGAAACGCCGGCGGGATTCTGACCATCGCATTCGTGTTCACGCTGTGGAGCTCGTCGAGCGCCTTGGTGTCGTTGGCGAGCACGCTGAACGCGGCCTACGACATCACCGAGAGCCGGCCGTGGTGGAAGGTCCGGCTCACGGCGATCGGCCTGACCGTCGGGCTCGCGTTCTTCATCCTGCTTTCGATGACGCTGATCATCGCGGGCCCGACGATCGCGGAGAGGATAGCCGACGCGGTCGGACTCGGGCCGGCGTTCACGATCGCGTGGAAGATCCTTCAGTGGCCGGTCGTTTTCGCGCTCATCGCGACAGCCATGGCGCTGGTGTACTACGTCGCGCCAGACGCCGAGCAGGACTGGATCTGGATTACCCCTGGGTCCGTGCTGGCCACCTTTCTCTGGATTGTGATCTCTCTCGGATTCAAGTTCTACCTCGCGAACTTTGCCAACTACAACGAGACCTACGGCGCAATCGGCGGCGTCATGGTGCTGCTGCTCTGGTTCTACGTCTCGGGCATCGCGTTGCTCGTGGGCGCCGAGCTCAACGCAGAGATCGAGCACGCCTCGCCGCACGGCAAGGACGTCGGTGAACGAGTGCCTGGAGAGAAGAAGAAGATCGGCCCCGCGGCTGCGCGCGCCCATGAAGAGCGGCGGGCGAGGATCCCGATCGATCCGCCGCTCTTCCCCGACGACGTCAATTGCGACATTGATCGGGCGCGGCCGAAACCGGAGACCGTCCGCGCGAGCGACTTGTTGATTGGGGCTGCGGCATTGCTGCCGGTGGCGCTGAAGCTGAGGAAACAGCTCAAGACGAGAAGCGACGAAACACGAGCCGCGTGAGTCTCACCGAACGCGCTCGCGACTCACTTACTGCCCGACGGCTTCCGTCCCTCTGATTCGCGTCGATCCGGCTCGGGCTTGGGGTTGTCAGGCTTCCAGCCGTCCGGCTTCCAGGCATCCGGCCGCAGCTTCCCGCCAAAACCCCAATAGACTGGCTCCGCCTTCGGAACCCGTGGCCGTTCGGGCGGCGGACCGGTTTGGAACGGGACGTAGGTCGATTCAATCGGGACGCGATTCACGTCCACAGCACGATGTCGGCGGAAACGCGTGTCAACGGGGATGTAGATCGGGACGGGGACCATCACCTCACGCACCCGCGGTTCCTCCCGGTGCTCGATCACGACGACCTGTGGCGCGGGTGCACTTTCCTCGACGACCGGCGGTGCAAGCGGCTCCGGCACCGCAACCGGCCGCTCGCGCCCGCTGCGCACCAGCGCGACGATGACCTTTTCGGGGACCCCGGCTGCCTTCAGCGATTTCAGGGTGTCGGTGTCGATACCATAGATGCCCCGATCGACTTCGATGAGGGCGATCAACACGTCTTCACCCAGCCCCGCGCGGGACAACTCGATGATGTCCCGGATGGTCAGCGCCTCGGCCCGGGGAGCGAGTCCCAGGATCGCAATCGCTATCAGCGCAAAACGACGCATGCTTGAGCCTCCCCGATGACCCGACACCCGATAGACCCTGCAACCCGGATTCCGGTTGGGAAACCCCAGGTTTTGCTGGATTTCTGAGCAAAGCCCTGCGTCGCGGGGTCCTGTCTGGAGGACAATAGCTGTCCCCCGTGGCTGTCTCAGCGAACCGCCGGGATGGAAAATCTGCTTGATTTTACGCCGTTTTCCCGCGAGGCTGTGGGGCACGCGTATTGCTCAACCAGAAACATCCAGGAGCAAGGATGTTTTCCAAACCTTTCGCCGTCGTCGCGCTCGCCATCGCGTGTGTCACAGCCGCGGCCGGCGGAGCCTACGTCGCGATCAGGCAGAATCACGAACCAGCCCGGGTTGCGGCGGCAGCCACCGGATCCGTCGAGCAATCGCAGCCCGCCAGCCCGGCAGTACCGGAAACGGAGGCCATCGTGGCGCCGACTGCCCAGCTGGCGGTTGAGCAGCCACGGTCCGCCACGCCGGTCGCGGCATCCAATCGGCCGGATACAGCCGCTGATCCCCAGAGCTTAACGCCCCGCGCCAGTCGGACCCAGAGCCGTTCCGCGCAGCCCGCGATCTCAACCCGATCCGCGCCCGCGGCCGCCACTCAACCGGACACCACGGTTGCCGCGACGCCGCCGCGCACGGACACACCGGTTGCGACGCGCACGGACCCGGGCACGACAACGCCTCCGGTTGAAGCACCGAGAGCGGAGACCCCGCCGTCGCCGCCGCCGCCCGTGTTCGAGGACCTCAGCGTGCCGTCGGCTGCGGTGGTCGGACTTCAGATCGAGAGCGCGGTCTCGACTGAACGCGCGCGCGTGGAAGATCGGGTCGAGGCACGCGTCACGCGCGATCTCGCCGTTGACGGGCGGACCGCGATTCCCGCCGGCACCCGGGTAGTCGGCTCGGTGACGCTGGTCGAACAGGGCGGCAAGATGCGCGAGCGCGCGCGCCTCGGCGTCCGGTTCCACACGCTCGTGTTCGCGGACGGCACGGAGCTTCCGTTTCGGACCGATCCGATCCTCCGCGAAGGGGAATCGCCGAGCGGCGAAAGCACGCGCAAGATTGGCGGCGCCGCCGCCGGCGGCGCAATCATCGGCGCAATCATCGGCGGCAAGAAAGGCGCGATCGTCGGCGGCGCGACCGGCGCGGCTGGCGGAACCGCAGTCGTCATGGCCGGTGATCGCAACGCCGCCACGCTTCCGGTCGGCGCCGTCGTCACCGTCCGGTTGGCGGCTCCGCTGACGGTATCCGTCGAGAAGCGCTGAGCACCATCGGTTCGCGATCATCCAGGCAGGGGCGCCCGCTCGCGCTCCTGCTAAGATGCGCGACATGCTCCCCTCCCCTCCTCCCCAGGCCTTCCCTCCACTGAACATCGGATTCGCGTCGCGCGCTCGCGCGACCGCGCATCGCGGCTGCAATCTGCGGCGCCGGCGACAATGAGCTCCCTCGGCGACATGGATCCGGAAGCCTTCCGGAAGGAGGCTCACCGGATTGCCGACTGGATCGCGGACTACTTCGCCGCACCCGAGCGCTACCCCGTGTTGTCGCGGGTCCGGCCCGGAGAGATCCGGGAGGCGCTGCCGGCGTCGGCTCCCGAGTCGAGCGAGCCATTCGAGCAGAATCTTCGCCGACTTCGAGCGCATCCTGCTGCCGGGCATCACACACTGGAATCATCCAGGGTTCTTCGCGTATTTCGCGATCTCCGGGAGCGCACCTGGAGTTCTCGCGGAGTTCCTCTCCGCGGCGCTGAACGTCCAGGCGATGTTGTGGCGCACATCGCCGGCAGCGACCGAGCTCGAGGAGGTCACGCTCGCGTGGCTGCGACGGCTCATCGGACTGCCCGATCCGTTCGAGGGTGTGATTTACGACACCGCCTCGATCTCGACCCTCCACGCGCTTGCCGCCGCACGCGAGCATGCGGTGACTGACGTCCGCGGACGCGGGCTCGCGGGCAGATTCGATCTGGCGCCGCTTCGCGTCTACTGCTCGGAACACGCGCACTCGTCAGTCGACAAGGCCGTGATCCTGCTCGGTCTCGGCCACGAGTCACTTCGTCGCATCGAAGCCGATGAACAGTTCCGGATGCGTCCGGACGCGCTCGCCGACGCGATCGACGCCGACACACGCGCCGGGGCGCTGCCGATCGCCGTCATTGCCACGGTCGGCACGACCTCGACGACGAGCGTCGATCCGGTTGGCGCGATAGCCACCATCTGTCAGCGCGAGAGTCTCTGGCTTCATGTCGATGCGGCGTACGCCGGCGTCGCGGCGATGATTCCCGAGCACAGCTGGATCCTGCGCGATGCCGCCGCGGCGGACTCGGTCGTGATCAATCCACATAAGTGGCTGTTCACGCCGTTCGACCTGAGCGTGTTGTATTGCCGTCGCATGGACACGCTGCGGGCCGCATTCTCGCTGACTCCCGAATATCTGAAGACCGCCGAAGCCGAGACCGTCAGGAACCTGATGGACACGGGCATCCAGCTCGGACGGCGATTCCGGTCGTTGAAGTTGTGGATGGTGCTTCGTCATTTTGGCGCCGCCGGGATCCGGGAGCGGCTCGCCGAACACATGCGGCTGGCGCAGCTGTTCGCGCGATGGATCGACGAGGACCAGCACTTCGAGCGCGCCGCGCCTGTGCCATTCAGCGTCGTCTGTTTTCGGGCGCGCGGGACCGACGAGCTGAATAGCTCGCTCCTCGAGCGTCTGAATGCCTCGGGAGAGGTGTTTCTTTCCCAAACCCGGCTGCATGGCCAGTTCACGTTGCGGCTGGCGATCGGCAATCTCCACACGACCGAACAACACGTCGCGCGGGCATGGACCCTGGTGAAGCAGCTCGCGGCAGAGCTAAGAGCCTCCTGAGGGGGACCGGGGCACGCCGCTTGCAGCGGAACGCCGCATCATCACGGCCGATCGGTCCAAAACTGGCCGAGTCGGCCACGAATTGCGGGGGACCGCAAGGAGAAGCGAGGGAATATGTCTCTGCGCAAGCTGGCCATCACATCAGCTCTGGCTGCCATCATCGTCGCCGGCGCGCCGTCCAGGGCGTCCGCAGACTGGCTGTTCACGCCGTACATCGGCTGGAACTGGGGAGGGAGTGCCAGATTTACGGATTTCGCAGGCGATTTCGAGGATGAGTTCGAGCGCCGGGCGAGCTTTGGCGGGTCGGTGTCCTGGATGGGCGCCGGCGTGATCGGCTTCGAAGTCGATTTCGGTTATACCCCGAACTTCTTCGAGGAGACCACGGGCGACGCTGACTTCGACTGGGGCGACAGCAACGTCACCACATTGATGGGGAACCTGAAGCTCGGCATCCCGATCGGCGGGCAGACCGGCGGCGGCGTCCGTCCATACGCATCGGGCGGCCTAGGTTTAATCAAGACCCGCATCGACGGCCCGGAAGATCTGTTCGAGGTGGACAGCACCGACTGGGGCTTTAATGTGGGCGGCGGCATCGCGGCCTTCTTCACCGACCGGGTCGGTCTGCAGGGCGACGTGAGGTACTTCCGATCGATGCGGGACAACGAACCGGACGACGAGCTGGACGTGGCGCTGGGAGCGTTCAACTTCTGGCGCGGGACCGTCGGCGTCGTGTTCCGCTTCTGATCCGAACTTCCTGTCACTCGACCGCGCGCCTCGGGGTTCTGCCCGATGGCGCGCGGTCGGCTTTCTATTGTTCCCTCCACACCTCACGCCACAAGTCTCCTCGCTGTTCCAGGGCAACGAGCCCATGCTGCGGAAACTCGAGCCGCGGCTGATCCGATTCGTCACCGACGAGCGACCGATAGAGCCGGGCCATGTGAGGCATGTGCCCGGCGAGAACGATGTGCCGCGGATCCTGATCGATGATGTCCTTGATCCATTGGGGCGGATCGTCCGGCTGAAGTCCGCGAACGGCAGCGAACTCCGCGAGCGGATTGCACGCTCGCCAGAGAGGCTCAGCGGTCTGCCGTGCGCGGAGCTTGCCGCTGTGCCAGATGGCGTCGGGTTTGACGCCGCGGGCACGAGCCCGCACCGCCAGCTGCTCCGCATGCGCGCGGCCGGCCGTCGACAGCGGCCGCTGCGAGTCGGTCAGCGCGTCGACGGCATCAGCGTGGTGGAGCAGGAACAGCACGACTCACCGATCGAGCGACGCGATCCAGTCGCGGAACTGCGCGAGCGACGCCTGCACGGCTTCGGGCTGCGTGGACTGCGGGGTCCGCTTGCGTTCGACCGACGCTTCCGGGGTGATCACGCGGCGCACGTCCGCGTCGAACAAGGGGGAGTTTGCACGCCACTCGTCGAGCGAGAGCGACTCGAACGAGCGCCGCTCGCGGACGAGACGGCGGACGAGCGCTCCCACGATTTCGTGCGCATCGCGGAACGGCACGCCTTTTCCGACGAGATAGTCCGCGACGTCGGTGGCGAGCAGCAGCCCGGACGCCGCGTCGCGGGCGACATCGGCGTTGAGCGTCAGGCCCGCGATCACGGCTGCCGCTGCGTCGAGCGAGCCACCCAGCGTGTCCTCGGTCTCGAAGACTGCTTCCTTGTCCTCTTGAAGGTCCTTGCTGTATCCGATCGGCAGGCTCTTCATCGTCGCGAGCCATCCCGTGAGGCGGCCGATCACGCGGCCCGCCTTGCCCCGAACGAGCTCCAGCGGATCCGGGTTCTTCTTCTGCGGCATCAGGCTGCTTCCCGTCGCCGCCGTGTCCGCGAGCTCGAAGAAGGCGAACTCCTCCGAGGTGAACAGAATGAAGTCTTCGGCCATCCGGCTGATGTGGACCATCGTCAACGCCGCTGCGTGCAGGAACGACGACACGAAGTCCCGTTCTCCGGTTGCGTCGACGCTGTTCGCGACGATCCGTGAGAATCCAAGCGTCGAGGCGAGCGCGTGCACGTCGACCGCGTAAGCGGTGCCGGCGATCGCACCGGATCCGAGAGGCAGTTCGTCGATCTCATTCAACAGGAAGGCGAACCGCGCATGGTCCCGCTTGAGGGCGGCGGTGTGCGCCAGGAAGAAGTGGGCGACGAGGATCGGCTGCGCTCGACGGAGGTGCGTGTACGAGGGCATCAGCGCGCCGCCCGAGGCCGACGCCTGATCGACGAGCACCGTGGCGAGGGCGGCGATCTTCTGCTGAAGAATCGGGACTCGTCGTTTCAGGTAGAGGCGAAGGTCGAGCGCGACCTGTTCGTTTCTCGATCGTCCGGTATGAAGCCGTCGCCCGGCGTCCCCGACGCGCGACACCAGCTCACGCTCGACGAACGAGTGCACGTCCTCGTCTTCCCGCGCGGCGGCGGAATCGAAGAACGAGTGGTCGCGCCCCTGTTCGAGGATCTGCTCGAGCGCGCTGCGGATGGCCTGGGCTTCAGCGTCTGAAAGGATCCCGGCGGCCCTGATCGCTTCAGCCCAGGCGAGACTGCCCGTCACGTCGTCCTCGAAGAGCCGGCGATCGAACCGGAAGGACGCGCCGAACTCGAACAACGCGGCGTCCGGAGCACCTTCGAATCGTCCCGACCAGAGATGAGCCATCAGACGGCCTGCGGATCCGCCGCGGAAATCGTGGCGTCGGCCGGAGCCGCCCAGAACGGCGACTTCCGGCCGACAATCCGGCAATCCCCCTTGAACAGCTTGAGTCGAACCGATCCTGTGACCCGAGGCTGCACTGCGGCGACGAACGCATCGATCGTCTGACGCGTGTGCGAGAACCACAGGCCGCTGTAGACCAGGTCGGCGTAGATTCTGCTCAGATCGTGCTTGACTCGTTCGAGCTCGCGGGGGATGACGAGCTTTTCCAGTTCCTTGTGAGCGGTGTGCAGCACGACCGCAGCCGGCGCCTCGTAGACCTCGCGCGACTTGATGCCCGCCAGCCTGTTCTCCACGACGTCGATGCGTCCGACGCCGTGCGCGCCCGCGATGATCTCGAGGCTCTCGATCAGCTCGAGCAACGACATCTCCACACCATTGGCCCGAACCGGCACGCCCGATTCGAAGGTGAGCTCCACGTAGGCTGGTTCGTCCGGGCAATCCTGTGGCGACCGGGTGAGGGTGTAGATCTCCTCCGGCGGCTCCACCCATGCGTCTTCGAGAACGCCGGCCGCGATGGCCCGACCCCACAGATTCGTGTCGATGCTGTACGGACTCGAGGTCGAGTCGGGAACCGGCACGCTCCGGCGCCGCGCGAACTCGAGCTTGTCCTCGCGCGACATTCCCGATGTTTGCGCCGCAGCGATGATCGGTATGGCGGGATTCAACGCCCGGATGGCGGCTTCCAGGCGGACCTGGTCGTTGTGCTGTCCGGTACAGCCGTGCGCGATGGCGTCCGCCCCCTCCATTCGCGCGATTTCGACCAGCCGCTTCGCGATGAGCGGTCTGGCCAGCGCTGTCGCCAGCGGATACCGATCCTCGGTACACCGCGCCCGCCTGGAGCGCCGGCAGGATGTATTCGCGACCGAATTCCTCGCGAGCGTCAAGGACGTGCGCGCGCACTGCGCCGATGGCCAGCGCCCGTTCGTGAATCGCCGCGAGCTCACGCCCCTGGCCAAGGTCGACGGTGACGGCGATCACTTCCGCGTCGTGCTGCTCACGCAGCCAGGGGATGGCGACCGACGTGTCGAGGCCACCCGAGTAGGCGAGAAGGATTCTTTTCATGTCTTTCAAATCTCGGTCTCTCAAGTCTCGGTTCGCAGCGCGACGAACTTGTCGGCGACGGCCCGCGCCGCTTCCGGCGCGCGGCAGATCACCAGGATCGTGTCGTCTCCGGCGATCGTGCCGACGATCTCGGCCTGCCGGGACCGATCGATCGCAACTGCCAGGGTCTGCGCCTGACCCGGGTCCGTCTTGAGCACGATCATGTGTCCAACCACTTCCTGGCTCCGCAGGTGCTCGGCGGTGGCCCGCGCCAGGCCGTTTTCCGCGTCAACCGGGGCACCCGTCGCGACCGTGCCGACCGACCGGTAGGCGCCGTCCGACGTCCGTTTCACGAGGCCCAGCTCACGAATATCGCGCGAAAGTGTGGCCTGCGTAGCGTCGATGCCCCGGTCCCGCAGCCTCATCCGGAGCTGTTCCTGACTCGTAATCGACTCCCGCTCGACCAGATCCCGAATGATGGCTTGCCGATGCGGCTTCATGTGATGTCGGCGCGTTCAGTGCGAACTTATATTTATACAGCATATTCACATAAATATGCAATCGCGAACATCTAAGTAGTTGACTTGGCTCAGACTGCTCCTGTATTCTGGTCGTTCCGATGAATACTTATGCGCCAATCAGGGTGGGTGTGGCCGGAGCAACGGGCTACTCCGGCGTCGAGCTCATCCGGAGGCTCGCCAGGCATCCGGCCGCGTGTTTGACGATGGCGATGGGTTCGGTGGGATCGGAGCCCCGTCGCGTGCCGGCGCTGAAGCAGATCTGGGACGCCCCCGTGGTCCCCCTTGATCTCGACCGGCTCGCGGATCTCGATGCGGTATTTCTCGCAACGCCCGATACGTTGTCCGCGGAAGTCGGGCCGGCCCTCGCCTTACGGGGACCGAGAGTGTTCGATCTGTCTGGCGCATACCGGCTTCGTGATCGGACGCTCCGGAACAAGTGGTACCCGCACTCGGGGGATCCCGAGATGCCCGTCACGTATGGGCTGACCGAACGGTATCGGGATCAGCTCGAGGGGGCGAGGCTGATTGCTTGTGCGGGCTGCTACCCCACGGCCGCCATTCTGTCGCTGCAGCCGCTCGTGGCAGGTGGACTGCTCGAGCCGGGGATCATCATCGACGCGAAGTCCGGCGTGTCTGGCGCGGGAAAGACACCGACGGAACGGACGCACTTTTCGGAGATTCACGGGAGCATGGCGGCGTATGGGGTGTTCGCTCATCGCCATGCGGCCGAAATCGAGCAGGAATTGGAGCAGCCGGTGACCTTCGTGCCGCATCTGGTCCCGCTCGATCGCGGAATTCTCGAGACGATCTACGCCCGTCTGAAACGGGGCGTCACGAGCGCCGATATTCAGCAGGCGCTCGAGTCGGCCTACGGCGACTCCCCGTTCGTCCGGCTCACCGGCTCGGACCTGCCGGAGATCAAACACGTGGCGCATACGAATTTCTGCGACATCGGGTGGAGGGTATCGCCCGACGGCACGCAGGTCGTGATGGTCGCGTGTATCGACAACCTCGTGAAGGGCGCGGCTGGTCAGGCGATTCAGAACTTCAACGTCGCGTTCGGATTCCCTGAGGCGACGGGCCTCAATTGACGACTGGCATGGGAACGGTGTTGAAGCTCGGCGGCGAGTTGCTCGAAGACGCAAGCGCGATCCGCGCCGCGGCTGCGGCGATTACGCGGCTCGCGTCGCGTGAACCGCTCGTCGTCGTCCACGGCGGCGGCCGGGCGATCGATGCCGAGCTTCGCGCGCGGGGATTGACGCCGCGGTTCGCGGATGGGCTCCGCATCACCGATCCCGCGACCCTCGAAAGCGTGATCGGCGTCCTGGCGGGGCGCGCCAACACCGCGCTCGTCGCGGCGATCGGCGCCGCCGGCGGGCGGGCGGTCGGCCTCACCGGCGCCGACGCGCGGATCGGGCTGGCCGTGCAGTCCACGCCGTTGGCGACGATAAGTGGAGAGCGCGTCGACCTCGGCCTGGTCGGCGAGCCCGCGAGCCGGGAAGCGGCGCTCGTCACCGACCTGCTGGGACTTGGCTACATCCCGGTCGTGGCCAGCGTCGGGGTTGCGTCGGACGGGACGCTGCTCAACGTGAATGCCGATACGTTTGCGGCGCATCTCGCTGCGGTCGTGCACGCTCGGCGCCTGATTGTTGCGGGCACGACGCCCGGCGTGCTCGACGGCGGAGGGGCGACGATCCCGAGGCTGAGCGAGTCTGACGTGGCGAGGCTGACCGCCACGGGAACGGCGCACTCCGGGATGGTGGCGAAGCTCACGGCCTGCCGGCAGGCGTTGAGCCGCGGCGTCGCCGAAGTCTCCATCGTCGCCGGCCGCGGCATCGACGACTTCGACGCCGCGGTAGGAACGCAGGTGTGTTGAACGAACGGCGAATCACTCAACGGAAAGACGAGAGCACAGAGATGACTACGACGACCAGCCCCATCGCCAGCGAAGTGATGGCGCTCGACAGCGCCCATGTTCTCCAGACGTACCGCCGCGCGCCGGTCGTCTTCGAGCGCGGCCGCGGCTGCCGTCTGTATGACGCAAGCGGCCGTGCCTATCTCGATTTCATTTCCGGGATTGGCGTGTCTTCTCTGGGCCATGCGCATCCGCGGCTCGTCAGCGCTCTGGCGGCGCAGGCCGAGCAGCTGCTGCACACGTCGAATCTCTACTTCCACTCGCTGCAGTCGGAGGTGGCGGCGCGGCTCTCGGCGATGTCCGGAATGCCGCGAACGTTCTTCTGCAACAGCGGCACCGAAGCGGTGGAGGCGTGCCTGAAGTTCGCCCGGCGGTTCTGGCACGCGCAGGGCACACCGCGCACCGAAATCGTCGCGTTCGAACGCGCGTTCCACGGCCGGACGATGGGAGCGTTGTCGGTGACGTGGGATGAGCACTACCGCACGCCATTCGGTCCGCTGCTCGACGGAGTGACGTTCGTATCGAACTCGGATCCCGCTGCCCTGCTGGCCGCGGTCTCCGACAACACGGCGGCCATCATCGTCGAGCCGCTGCAGGGTGAGGGCGGCGTGAGGCCGCTTCGGCCGGAGATCGCCACGGCCATCGCGCAGGCCTGCCGCAACACCGGCGCTCTGCTGATCGCGGATGAAGTGCAGTGCGGCCTCGGCCGTACCGGCGTGCCGTTCTATTCGTCGACGATCGGGCTTCGTCCCGATCTGATGGCGCTCGGCAAGGCTCTCGGCGGCGGCGTTCCGGTCGGCGCTGCCCTCTTCTCCGAGCGCGTCGCCGCGGCCGCGGCATTCGGCGACCACGGCAGCACCTATGGCGGCAACCTGCTGGCCTGCCGTGCGGCGCTCGTGTTCCTCGAGGAGCTGAGCTCGGGTCTGATGGCGCACGTCGCGTCCGTCGGTCCGCAAATCGAGGCCGCGCTGCGACGCGTCGCTGCCCGTCATCCGTCCGTGATCGACGTGCGCGGCGCGGGAGTGATCTGGGGTGTCGAGCTCGATCGGCCGGCCGCGCCCGTCGTGGAAGCTGCGCTCGAACGCGGTCTGTTGATCAATCGCACGGCCGATACCGTGCTTCGCCTGTTGCCGCCGTACATCGTCGAATCCGGCGATGTCGATCAGATGGCGGTTGTGCTCGACGCGGCGCTCGGCACCGTTACCAGGGAGAACCGCTCATGAGCGTCACACTTCGGACCGCACAGCAGCAGGACGCTTCGGCGATTCATGGCCTCGTGACGGCGAACCTCGAGAACGGGCATCTGCTTCCGCGCTCGCTCGAGGACATCGACAGCCACATTTCGCGGTTCTTCGTTGCGGTCGTCGACGAGCAGGTCATCGGCTGCGCCGAGCTGGCCCCGCTCAGCCCGTCGGTTGCCGAGGTCCGGTCGCTGGTCGTGCAGGAAGCGCGGCGCGGCCAGAGAATCGGCACGCGGCTCGTGTCGCACCTCGCGCGCAGGGCCTCGGTTGCGGGGTACGCGACGCTGTGCGCATTCACTCACGACCCGGCGCATTTCGTGCGGCTCGGGTTCACCATCGTGCCGCACATCTGGATGCCGGAAAAGATCGCGCACGATTGCACCGGCTGTTCGCTGTTCCGGCGGTGCGGGCAGTACGCGGTCAGGCTGGGGCTGCGGCTAGGGACCGCCGCCGCGCCGGAACGCACGGCCGCCATGATCCACGGCCGCGGCGTCGCGCCACGGCGACCGAACATCGAGCGCCTGCAGTTGACGCCGGTCGGTGGCGAAACGGCGGACAAGCCGGATGAGACGACCGGGAACCGCGAGGACGAGCGGAAGGAGGCCGTTCCCGCATGATCGCGCTCGAGACGCAGATCGTCGCGGGCGGCGTCACGGCGCCGGCAGGTTATCGCGCATCAGGCGTCGCGTGCGGGATCAAGGCGAATGGCAAGCCGGATCTCGCGCTGCTCGTCAGCGATACCGTCGCGTCGGCCGCCGCGGTCTTTACGACCAACGTCGCGCAGGCGGCGCCGGTCCTCGTCTCACGCGACCACCTGCGTAAGTCCGGCGGGCAGGCGTCAGCCGTGATCGTCAACAGCGGCTGCGCCAACGCCTGCACCGGCAGCGACGGCCTGTCGCATGCCATCGAGATGACGCAGAAGACCGCCGCGAAGCTCGGCTGCGCCCCCGAGGCGGTGCTCGTCGCATCGACCGGCGTCATCGGCGTGAAGCTGGTGATGCCGACGGTCGCGAACGGCATTGCGGCGGCGGCCGCCGCCCTGTCGCCGGCCGGCGGCGCGGACGCCGCCCGGGCCATCATGACGACCGATCCTTTTGCCAAGGAAGCTGCGGCCGAAGCCAGCGCGAAGAGGGGAACGTTCCGCGTCGGCGGCATGGCCAAGGGCTCGGGCATGATCGAGCCGATGATGGCGACGATGCTCGGCTTCATCACCACGGATGCGAAGGTAGAGCCCGCTCTTCTGCAGCGCGCCTTGAAGGCCGCCGTGGACGACACCTTCAACGCGATCAGCGTCGACGGCGAGTGCTCGACCAACGATTGCGTCTTCGCGCTCGCGAACGGCGCCAGCGGCGTCACCCTGGGCGACGGCGACTTCGACACGCTGGTCGCGGCGCTGCGAACGGTGTGCGAACCGCTCGCGATCGACATCGTTCGCGGCGGCGAGGGAGCCACGAAGTTGATCACGATCCGCGTGGTCGGTGCGCGGACGCATGCGGATGCCAAGACCACGGCGCGGGCGATCGCGAATTCGCCGCTGGTCAAGACCGCGATCCATGGCGGCGATCCGAACTGGGGACGGCTGGTAGCCGTCGCCGGGCGCGCGACGCAGACGCTCGTGCTCGACCGCGCCAGGATCCGGATCGGAGAGCTGGAGTTGTTCAGGGATGGCGTTCCGCACGACGAGCTCGCCCCTGACGCGGCGGACTATCTGCGCGGGAAGAACATCGCCATCGAGGTCGATCTCGGCACCGGAGGATCAGGTGACGCCCGCATGTGGTCGTGCGACCTGTCAGCAGACTATGTTCGAATCAACGCGGACTACCGCACCTAGCGTGACCGGCCGGTCCCGATTCCTTTCGATCCTGGATTTCGGACCGGAAGAGCTCGAGGGCTGCCTGAAGCTGGCCGCGGAGATGAAGAGTGCTCGATCGGCCGAGCGGCGTCACGTCCGCCCGCTCGAAGGACGCCACATCGCGCTGTTGTTCGAGAAGCCGTCGCTGCGCACCCGTTCGACCTTCGAGATCGCGATACGGGAGCTCGGCGGCGACGTCATCGAGCCTCCCGCCGACGTCGCGCTTGGCGGACGCGAGGCGATGACCGACGTCGCGCGCAACCTCGAACGCTGGGTGTATGGAGCGGTGGTCCGCACGTTCGCCCACGCCGGTCTCGAGGCCTTCGCCGCCGCGGCGCCACGCCTGCGCATCGTCAATGCACTGACGAATGAAGAGCATCCCTGCCAGGCTCTTGCCGACTGTCTGACCATGATCGAGCGGTGGGGCACGCTTCGCGGCCGCACGATTGCCTACGTCGGCGACGGGAACAATGTCGCGCTGTCGCTCGCACAGGCGGCGTCGATGCTGGGTGCGACCGTGCGTCTGGCGACTCCTCGCGGGTACGAGTTGAAGGCAGCGGCGAGGCAGTCGATTGTGGACGTCGAGCGAGGAGGCGGATTTCAGACGACCCACGACCCTGAAGAGGCCGTCCGCGGCGCCGATGCCGTCTACACCGACGTCTGGGCATCCATGGGACAGGAGAGCGAGGTCGACGAGCGGCGCGCCATCTTTGCGCCGTACCAGGTCAACGCCGGCCTCATGTCGCACGCCGCGGAAGATGCGCTCTTCATGCACTGCCTTCCCGCTCACCGCGGTGAGGAAGTGACCGACGAGGTGATCGATTCCGAAGCCTCGGTCGTGTTCGATCAGTCAGAGAACAGGCTGCACACCCAGAAGGCGCTGCTCGCCATGCTCTCGAGCTGGTGAGAGTGGAACATGTTATCTTCGGCTGCGTTTTTCAGCGGCCTGCCAGCTTAGCTGCTAGTCGGACCAGTCAGGCCGCACTACACCGTCAGAAACCGAAGTGGTGACTGCGCGAGCAGCGCGCTCAGGGTCGAGAGACGCTGAGTGGTCGCCTCTTTCATGTCGTTCGCAACCGGGATCGCGAACGCCTCGTCCCGCCATCGGTCCGACTGCGCCTGATCGTCGAGACCGAGAAATGCTTCCGCCAACGCCGCTCGAACTTTGAACCGCGGCTCGAGCGCGGGCGCCTCCGCGCCCGCAGGCGGCGCGCCGGCCTCCGCGCTCAGCTGCTCAGTGCAGATGTCGGCCACGCGCCGGCGAATGCGCCGGGCCAGGACGAAATCGGCGATGGCTTCCGCGGGAGCTGAAATCCCTGCACGCACGTTGAGCGTCATCGCATAGTCGAGACCGTTCTGATGGTCGTGGCGCAGGCAGAAGCCACGCTCGTAGGCGAGGATGGCGCGGTCGAGGTGAGACGGCTCATGCGTGCTGTCCCATAAGTCCTTTGCGATGCGCCCCCACAACTCGCTCGTGTCCGGATTGTTCGAAGTGGCGGGCTGCAATACCTGCATGAGCGACTGCGCCTCGGCGAGAGCGCTTACCCGGTCCGGAGCCGCGCTCATCGCCACCGCGAGCGCGAGCCGCTGAACCACGTAGTCATCGTTGGCCGTCCAGGGACGGTTCGATGGCCTCATGCCGTGCGCCGTCGACAGCAGCTCACGCGCGGACGTGAAGTTGCTCTGCTCCATCGCCTCGTTGGCGCGATCGATCAGTGCGGCGGCCGACTGCGGCGCGTCTCCGGCCGGCGCCGCGGCGCCTCTCTTCACCGATCCGCGTCCACCGCCACGACCGCTCATGACCGCTGGCGGCCGCAGGTCCGGCAGATAGGTATAAACGGGACTGTCCTTGTCCCGTTTCTCGAGGATGGTGGCAATCGCCGACTTGAGCTCCGAGCGAAAGCGTATGACTTCGTCGTAGTCGATGGCGTCGCCGAGATGCTGATAGGACCGAATCGCGGTGTGCGCGATATCGAACGGATACTGGAGTTTGTTCTCGGCGATCACGATCGTCGAAAAGGGCCGCAGCGCATGGCGCACACCGAGCTCATAGAGCGCGTTGGGATTGCTCGTGGACAGGTCGGCGATCACGAGATCACTGTCGAGCAGGTTCTGATACATCGGCACGTCGATGACACCGGAATGGGTGATCTCGTCGGCGCGGATGCATGTCAGGCCGCACTCGTCAACGCTGGGCTTAATAAGCAGGCGATAGCTCTTGTCCAAGTCGAGCGTGCGGCCGGTGGGAAAGTCCGTCTTCTTATGAAAGCCCATGACGACGAAGCAGGTTTTGGCCATTGCCGGGTGTCTCGTGTCAGAAAGAGTGGCGAGCGCTGGGGGGTCGATTCCCTGGTAGTTTGTACTATCGACACCTCGCCGGTGCACTATAGGCGCGACTCCGCAGGGCCGACGTCGTTAGCGTGCATCGCCCGGCGACATCGCCGTAGGAGCGAAGTATGCGTTCGTTCGTGACTCGGATGCGGGTGTGGCGCTGGTCAATGCGGTGTTCGTCGCGTGCTGCCGACTCCTGCTGGCGCGACCGCGTCCTTGAAGTACTTCGCCGCCTCCCAGTACGTCCGCGCAGCAGCATCACTGGGCGAATTCTGCGCACGCCGAATGGCCTCGTCGCCTCTCCGGAACGCCAGCACGCCGGTAGCCTTTCGATTCGTGGCCGCTTCGCGTTCGATCAGGGCGGACTTGCGCGCGTCGCTGACGATTCGATCGAGCAGCGCCTGAAGCTGGCCATCCGCCTTGTCGATGGCCAGACCGCGCGTGACGTTCGAAAGCGCCTCCTCCTTGTTCCTCTCGGCATAGGAGCGTCGCGCGGCTCTGCGGTACTTCAGAAGGTCCGGATTGACGATGGGCGTTTCCGGGGTGACTGTTGGCTTCCCAATGCTGCTGGGCGGCTTGTCGGTGCCGCTTGATTCCCCGTCAGTACCGTCCGATGCCCCGTCAGTGCCGCCAGACATCCTGTCAGTGCCGCCCGATGCCCTGCCGGTGACACCAGTCGGTTTGTCCGGTTCGATGGCCGGCGTCTCCCTCACAGGCGGCGGTGCAGGAGGTTCGACCAGCCTTGCTCCGACAGCGATCGGCGGCTGAGCTTTCCAACGTGGCACGATGAACAACCCGGCTGCCGATACGGCTGCGGCCAGCGCCACGAGCGCCGCCGCTCCCCGCAAGGCCCACGAATGCATGACAGCCCGCACGCCCGCCTTCGCGCGCTCCATCCGCAACGCCGCCCGGCGCTGCTCGATCGCCTGCTGCGGCCCGCCATGGTCCGGATCGAGCGCCGGCGCTTCCTGCAGACTGGCGAGCGCGGCGCTGTGTGACGGTTCCTCTTCGACGCTGGCGATGAGGTTCGCGATCCCGCGATGGACGTCCTTCGGCCGCTCCTGTTGCTGGGCCTCCGGACGCAGCTCGTCGAGGACCCCGTCCACCTCGTGGTGCGGCGGCGCGAACGTCTCGAGCGCAAGCGATCGCCGCGGCGTAGTTGCCAGACGCCGCTTCGCCCCGCGCCGCGGCAATGGCCGCCCTCGCACTGCTGTTGAACGCGGCCCGGCGCTGGCCGTCGGGGAGGCGGCCGCGGAGATCCTGAAGCGGGCTGGTGATGCCGAACGCGGCTTCGGCAGCAGCAAGCGCCGCGTCCTGCTTCGGCCAGCTGACCCTGTTCGAGGTACGCCTCGATTCGCTGAACGGACTGCTGGTGATCCCGCTCGCGCTGCTCTTCGACGCGCTGACGGTCCCGCGCTTCGGCCGCGCGGTGTTCCGCTTCTTGGAGCGCCTGTTGCTTGATCGGCAACGAGCTGCTTCAGCTCCCGGTAGACGGCCGAGACGCGCGGATGCGGCGGGGAAAATCGTTCGAGGAGGCCCAAGGCCGCGGCGGGCGACTGCACGAACTCATTGCGCGCCTGCGCGATGACATCGTCGGCGCTCTTGGCATGCCGCGCGCGCGCCTGCCGTTGCAGCTTCGCGAGGCGGGTTCGAAGATCGGCGAATGCCGGACCGGGCGCATACGCGGCGTCGGCTTGGGCCAGCGCTTCGTGCGCCGCTTCGAGCTCGCCGGCGGTGAGATGCCGATCGATGCTGTCGCGTTCCCGCGCGAGCGCGGCGTCGCGTTCGCGCTCCCTGGCGCGTTCCGCATTCCTCGCGCAGCTTGCGCTCGAGCTCACGAGCCTCGGCCTGCGCCTTAGCCTCGTCGAGCGCACGCCGCACCCGCGCTTCCAGCGCAACCGCATCCGGATCGGCCGGATCGATCTGCAGCGCATCGCGGACGCGCGACCACGCGTTCGACAGATCCCCCTCCGCGAAGAGATCGGCCGCCGCCATGACGTCATCGCGCACGAGTTGCCGCTGGCGCGCGGCACGCGCCTCGTCTTCGGCGGCTTCGCGTTTCCGCTGTTCTTCCTCTCGCTGCGCCTTTTCCTGCGCCTCGCGCAGCTCCAGCTCGGTCAGCCTCTCGTCTTCGAGCGTCAGCTGCCGCAGCGCTTCGGCGGCCACCTGCGGCGTCGAGCTGAAGCGCCGCAGGATGGCCAGCGCCTCGGCGCGCTGCCCGGCGGCGAACGCGCTGCGGGCCTGGGAGACGGCTTCGAGCACGAGGCGCTCGTGTTCCTCGCGATCGAGCTCTCCGGTGCGCGGTGTCTCGATGACTTGCCCGCCACTTCGCTCCGACTCAATCAACGGCCTCGCCGGCGCGGACCTCTCCACATCGAAGATGCGTCCGTCCGGTGCGCGTAGATACAGCACCGGCGTGCCCCACTCCACTTCCCGTCCCGCTGCGAAGATCGCCTTCCGCGCCTCGGTCAGCGCGGCGTCGATCGGATACCCGTCGGCGAGCGCCCCGTAGAACTCGTGCGCAAACGTACTCGCGACGTCGTCCGCGATCTCGAACTGCATCGCGATGACCGCGGGGATCCCCTGCTGCACCAGGCTCTGGGCCGAGCCGGCGAAGGGATCCGTGCGCGAGGTCCGGGCGCCTTCACAGGCGTTGAGGATCGCCACGCGCAGCGACTCGTGATCGTGCAGCAGCATGCCGAGGTACTGGCTGCCGACGCGATGCCCGCGCTCGTTCTCCCCTTCCAGGATCAGCACGCCTTCCTGCGCGTCGTGATCGAACTCGCCGTGACCGATGAAGTGAAAGATGTGGTACTGCGATTTGCGGAGCCGCCGCTGCAACGCGCCGAGCGAGGCATCGTCGAGCCGATCGATGGCGATGTGGCCGGACTCCAGGAGATCGTGCAGCGACTCGTTCAGCCGCGTCCATTCCGCCTCGACGTCGAGCGACGGAAAGTCGGTCGGGCTCGAGATCATCACCAGCACGCGAATCGGCGGCGTCACCGGGATCGGCTGGATCCGCTCGGCCAGGTCCATGTAGCGTACGAGCGGCGTCTGCACGGACAGCGCGATGAAGCGGTTGACCGACGGGTTGTAGAGGTACTCCCAGGGCAGATCGACGAGTTCAGGATCCATGAGCCGCAGCCGCACGCGAAGGCCGCTGCCGGCACCCTGGCGGCGGACCTCGTCGAGGCTGCTCCGGAAGCACGCCCGGACGTCGCCGCTGAAGACGGCGTTGAACAGCGACGCCCCGAAGGTCTTCGCGGTATTCATCTCCGGCGAGTCGACCCGCCTTACCGTGCGGCGGGTCCGCCCCAGGCGCAGCAGGAAGTTTTCGAGCTTGTCTTCGGAAAACGGCAGACGGAATTCGGACGTTGCCTGGCCGGCAGGCGAGTTCAGCACCTGAGCGCGGAATCCGCCCTCGGTGCGGTCGATGAGCAGGTCGAAATCCTGGTAAACCATGCCCGCTCTCACGTCCTGCGCCTGTGACCACGAAGCTCGAGCTCAACAGGGGCTGAGGTCTGATGTTCGCTGTACTGATACCTACGTTAGGCGCACTTAGGTCAGGCGCACTTAGTACGTGTTGTTCCGGCGTCTTCCGTTACACGACCAATAGTTGGGCTTCGCTCAGCTCGTCCTTTCGTTGGGTCCCCCTTGTCAATCCAGGAGATCCTTCTCCGTGTCGATCGAGTCCGTGTCGATCGGGCGAACCTCCGAATCGCTCTTTCGATCCTCGCCGTTCGTGCGGCGCCCTTCGCGCGGCGCCTTCGAATCGACCATCGCCAAGACCTTGCTCGGAGGATGCTGGCCACGTTCGGCCGCGCGCGCCCGCTGCAGCGCGCGTGTCGGCGCCTGTCGGATCTGGGTCTCCAGGGCCAGCGCCGCGGTATCGTCGGCCTTCAACTTGAGGGCTTCCTGTACGCGCGCGGACGCGGCAGTCGTTTCTCCCTTCGCGAAGAGGTCCGCGGCCGCGGAGACGTGATCGCGAAGCTGACTGCGCAAGCGCGCGCGGGTCTCCGCGACGGCGCGCTGCTGTTCGGCGGTGTCGATGAGCTCCTGCAGATTCGGCGCGTTCGGATCGTGTGTCGACGCCACCCGGAGGTACTTCAACGCGTCTTCGTACTTTCCATGGGCGAGCGCGACTCCAGCGTCGCGGATCAACACCGTCGCATCGGAGAGCGCGTTGCGCTTCGCGCTGGCTGGCCGCGAAGGACGATGGTCCAGGTCGAAGATGCGTCCGTCGGGAGCCCGCAGATACAGGACCGGTGTCGCCCACTCGACGTCGTTGCCCGCCGCGAAGATCGCCTTGCGGGCCTCGGTGACCGCCGCATCGATCGGATACCCGTCCGACAGCGCGCCATAGAACTCGTGCGCGAAGGTGGCAGCGACCTCGTCGGCAATCTCGAATTGCATGGCGATGACCGCGGGAATTCCCTGCTGCACGAGCGTCTGCGCCGAGCCGGCAAAAGGATCCTGCGCCGACGTGCGTGCGCCTTCGCAGGCATTGAGAATCGCCACGCGAAGCGAGGAATGATCGTGGAGCAGCATGCCGAGAGACTGGCTGCCGACCCGATGACCGCGTCCCTCGTCATCCTTCAGAATGAGGACGCCTTCCTGGGCGGCCTGATCGAACTCGCCGTGCCCGATGAAATGAAAGATGTGATAGCTCTCCTGGCGCAGTTGTCGCTGCAGCGCCGACAGGGTGGCGTTGTCCAACCGGTCGACGACCAGCTGCGACGACCGGACCAGATCGCTGAGCGCCTCGTTCAGGCGGCTCCACTCCCCCTCGACGTCGAGCTGCGGGTAGTCCGCTGGGCTCGAGATCATGACGAGGGCCCGGATCGGCGGCGTGACCGAGATCGGACCGATCGGATCGGGAAGATCCATGTATCGAACCAGCGGCGTCCGGATCGACAGCGCGGTGAAACGATTGACCGTCGGGCTGTATAGGGTCCTCCCACGGCAGATCGGCAAGGGAGGCGTCCCCCAATCGCAGGCGGATGCGAAGGCCCTGCGACTTTCGCCTGGCCTCCTCGGCACTCTTCCGAAAACACACCGCGACCTCGCCGCTGAAGACGGCCGCGAAGAGCATCGCGCCGAAGTTCTTGGCCGCCTGCAGCTCGGACGATTCGGCACGCCGGACCGTCCGCCGGCTTCGGCCGACTCGCAACAGGAAGTTCTCGAGCTGCACGTCGGTCAAGGGCAGGCTGAACTCCGCGGATGCGGTGCCAGCCGGCGAGGCCAGAACGCGGGCGCGCAGACCGGCCCCTGTGCGCTCTACGAGAAGGTCGAAATCCCTGTATGTCATGGCCCGAACGCCCCCTGGATTCCGCGCCTCACGCTCTTTCGTCGCGCAAACAGCAGAAAAAGCGTGAACTAATTAGGGGTTTCCCCCAACGTCCGCGGGGGTGCAATCATACGGCCTCGGCGCGGGCAAAACAAATCCCCTTCGCTGACCTCACCGCCGGCTTATCGGCCGCTCCAAGGTAGGGAGCCGGGGCCCTGTGTTACCCTGCGCGACACCCATGCGGCAGGTCGTCATTCCCCGCCACGGCCCTCCGGAGGTCCTCGAGCTGCGGGAGGCGCCAGATCCCGTTCCCGGTGAGGGGGAGGTGCGCATCCGGGTCCGGGCGGCGGGGGTGAATTTCGCCGATATCCTGGCGCGGCTTGGCCTGTATCCGGACGCTCCAAGGCCGCCGTGCGTGGTGGGCTACGAGGTTGCCGGCACGATTGACGCGGTCGGCCGGGGGGTCGTCGGATTCCACGAGGGCGATCGCGTCGTGGCACTGACCCGGTTCGGCGGGTATGCGGACGCCGTCGCCGTACCGGTTGATCACGTCTTTCACTTCCCGGACGCGCTCAGCGACTCGGAAGCGGCGGCCGTTCCGGTGAACTACCTCACCGCGGCGCTCGCGTTATATCGGATGGCGGCGCTGGCGCCGGGGGAAACGGTCCTCATTCACAATGCCGGCGGCGGCGTCGGCATCGCCGCGACGCAGCTCGCCCGGCTTCGCCGGGCGGTGGTCATCGGCACGGCGTCGTCAGCCAAGCACGCGGCGCTCCGGCGGTTTGGCATCGAGCACGCGATCGACTACCGGAGCGCCGATGTTGCCCAGGCGGTCCGCGAAATTACGAAAGATCGCGGCGTCGACGTGATCCTCGATCCCATCGGCGGGAGGAGCTTCCTCACGAGCTATCGGATGCTCGCGCCGCTCGGCCGGCTCGTGATCTTCGGGCTCTCGGCGGCGGCGCCGGGCGAGCGCCGCAGTCTGATCGACGCCTTCCGCGCCTGGTGGGCGACGCCGCGATTCGATCCGCTTTCCTTGATCAATCGGAACCGCGGTGTCTTCGGCCTTCACGTCGGCCATCTCTGGAGCGAACGCAGGCAGCTCGCGCCGATCATGGACATGCTGTTGACCGAGCTGCGCGCCTCACGTATCGCTCCGGTCGTTGCCCGCACCTTTCCGCTCGACCGCGCCGCCGACGCGCACCGCTACATTCAGAGCCGGCAGAACATCGGAAAAGTGGTGTTGACGACCTGATCCGGGTGACGCCGCGAACGTGCGGATATTGCACCGATGAGTTCCTCAATTGACGCGCGACTCTCCGAGATCCTCGGGTAAGCTTCGCCAGGGATTGATCGAGCGAGGCGAAGTTGGAAGAGACGATTTCCGGGCTCCTGGCCTCGGCCGAGGCTGGAGACCGCTCGGCCGCAGAAAAACTGTTCTCCGTCCTGTACTCCGAGCTCCATCAGCTTGCCAGGCGTGAGCTGGCCCGGCAGGGCGGACCCGCCAGCCTCGGCGTGACGACGCTGCTGCACGAGGCGTATCTGGACATGTCCGGACGCCACGACGCGTCCTTCCCCGATCGCGCCCGATTCATGGGCTACGCGGCCCGCGTGATGCGGGGTCTCATCATCGAGCACGCTCGCAGCCGGCGCGCCCAGAAGCGCGGGGGACAGTTCGAGATCGCCTCGCTCGACACCGATATCGCCGAAAACCAGACCGACGCGCCGACCCTCAGCCGGATCGGCGAGGCCGTCGACGAGCTGACGGCGGTCGATCCGATGCTCGGCCAGCTCGTCGACCTGAAGTTCTTCTGCGGGTTCTCGTTCGCGGAAATCGCCGCGATGCGGGGCGTGTCCGAGCGAACCATCCAGCGCGACTGGGAGAAGGCGCGTATCTATCTTCATCGCACGATCCGGTCGGATCTGCTGATTTGACCGTGTGCTAAAGTCCCTTCGTTTCCGACCGGCGCGCTGAAGCCGCTCGAACTCGCCCGGCTGTTCCCTTGGAGGTTTGACGTGGTACGCCGACTGCTCACCCGACGCGCGCTCGTTTTCGCGCTCGCACTGGCGTTCGTCCAGGCCGGTAGCTCGCGGATTGCCGGGCAGGCGCCCCGTCAGGGGCGCATTGTCGCCCTCCGGGGCGGGACCGTCATGACGATCACGCGGGGCATCATCCCGAACGGCACGGTCCTGTTGCGCGACGGCAAGATCGCGGCGGTTGGCGCCAGCGTCGATGTGCCGGCAGGCGCCGACGTCGTCGACGTCTCCGGACGCTGGGTGACACCGGGCCTGATCGACGCGCACTCTCACATCGGCGCGGATTCCATCAACGAGGGAGGAACGACGGTCAGCTCGATGGTCGGAATCGAGGAAGTCCTGAATCCGGCCGACATCAGCATCTATCGCGACCTGGCGGGCGGGCTCACCACGGCCAACGTGCTCCACGGCAGCGCGAACCCCATTGGTGGCAAAAACGCGGTGATCAAGCTCCGTTGGGGCAAGACACGGGGCAAGGATCTGCTGTTCGAAGGCGCGATGCCGGGGATCAAGTTCGCGCTCGGCGAGAACCCCAAGCAGCTGCCCCGCCAGCTCCGTGCGCAACCCGATACGCCGCTCCGATATCCAACCACCCGCTCCGGCGTCGAGTTCGTGATTCGTGATGCCTTCACGCGCGCGAAGGTCTATCAGAGGGCGTGGAAGGATTATGAAAAGGCAAAGGCCGCGGCCGGTGCCGCCGGCGATTTTCTTCCGCCACGGCGCGATCTCCAGCTCGACTCGCTCGTCGAGGTCCTCGAAGGCAAACGGCTCGTGCACGCGCATACCTACCGCGCGGACGAAACGCTGATGCTCATGCGGCTCGCCGAGGAGATGGGCTTCAAGGTGGCCACCTTCCAGCACGTCCTCGAAGGGTTCAGGGTCGCGAAGGAAATGGCCGCGCACGGTGCCGGCGGGTCGACGTTCTCCGATTGGTGGGGCTACAAGGTCGAGGCCAGCGATGCCACGCCCTACAACGCCGCGATCATGCACCGGAAGGGCGTTCTCGTCTCGATCAACTCCGACAGCGCCGAGCATGCGCGCCGGCTCAACACCGAAGCGGCCAAGACGATCAAATGGGGAGGATTGAGCGACGACGAAGCGCTCGCGCTCGTCACGATCAATCCGGCAAAACAGCTGCGCATCGACAGCCGCGTCGGCTCGCTCGAAAGCGGCAAGGACGCCGACGTCACGGTGTGGACGCACCATCCCCTGAGCTCGTACGCGATTGTCGATCGCGTCTACATCGACGGAACGCTGTACTACGAGAGGCTCGCCGAAGAACGGCGGCTCACCGAACTCAAGAAAGAGAAGACCGGGCTGATCGCCGCGGATCAGGGGACGCGCAAATCGACGACCACCGAATCCTCTCCGCGAGCCGACGATGGCGGCCCGCCGTCACCGCGAGCCGGAAACGGCAGCGAGCAGGCGGCGACTCATCGGCCGGGACCGTCGGTGCGTGAGGGCGATGGCTCGCCGCAGACGCGAGTCCAGGGCTCCGGCGTGCTGCTCGCGATCACGAACGCCCGAATCCACCCCGTGACCGCGCCGGCCATTCCCAAAGGCACGATTCTGATCCGCGGCAACAAGATCGAAGCGATCGGGCCGAACGTCGCGGTTCCATCCGGCGCCAGGATCATCGATGCGGCCGGCGCCGACGTGTATCCGGGGTTCATCGACGCGTCGACGAACATCGGCCTGGACGAGCCTGGGCCTCGCGGTTTCGACGACATCGGGGAACTGCTCGACCGCAACCCGCACGTGCGTACGCGGGTGGCGTTTCACGTCGAGAGCGACGCCATTCCGGTCGCGCGCGTCAACGGCATCACGACGGCCGCCGTCGTCCAGGCGGGCGGGATCTTCGGCGGTGAAGTGCCGGTCATGAATCTCGACGGCTGGACCTGGGAAGAAGCCACGCTGAAGGCCAACGCCGGCATCCAGTTCACCTTCCCCGCGCTCGGAGGAACCGGAGGCGGCCGCGGCGGCGGCGGGGGCGGCGGCCGCGGGGGGCAAGCAGCCGCGGACCGCACGTTCGACGAGATCCGCCGCGAGCGCGATCGGCGCCTCGACGAAGTCATCCGGCTCTTCGATCAGGTGCGCGCGTACGCGCGCGCGGGGGCGGAACGAACTCCGGACTGGTCGCTCGAAGCGCTCGTGCCGGTCGTCGAGCGCAAGCTGCCGCTGATCACGACGGCCAATCTCGAGCAGGACATCCGCGATGCGGTCGCGTTCGCGACCCGCGCCAGAATCAACATGATCCTCATGGGCGGCGCCGAAGCGAATCACGTGGCGCAGCTCCTCAAGGACAACAACATCCCGGTCATCCTCAGCAATCGGCTGACGATGCCCAGCCGGGAGGACGATTTTCACGCGGCGAGCTATCAGCTCGCGGGAGAGCTGGCGAAGGCCGGCATCAAGGTCGCGCTGTCGTCCGGTGAGAGCACCAATTCCCGCCTGCTCCCCTACATCGCCGGGATCTCCGTCGCCTGGGGCATGAGTCGCGACGAGGCGATCAAGGCGCTCACGATCAACGCCGCCGAGATTCTCGGTGTCGCCGATCGGATCGGATCGCTCGAAGCCGGCAAGGACGCCAATCTCTTCATCGCGCGCGGGGACCCGCTGGAAATCCGCACCCAGGTCACGCACGTGATCATCCAGGGCTCGGACGTCGGGCTGGCGAACAAGCACCTGGCGCTCTACGAGAAGTACATCAAGCGGCCATAGGCGCAGCGCAACACAACAGGTAGTCAGATGCAGAACAAAGCTCGATTCGGTGCGTGCCTGCTGGCCGTCGCGGCGCTGGTTGCTGGAGGAGCAGGAGCCGAGGCGCCCCATATCTATGCCATTCGCGGCGCACGACTCGTGACCGCCGCCGGCCCGCCGATTCCGTCGGGCATCATCGTGATCAGGAACGGCATCATCGAGGCCGTCGGCACGTCGGTGCAGCCCCCCGAAACCGCCACGATCATCGACGGCACGGGCCTCACGGTCTACCCGGGCTTGATCGACATGGGCAACAGCGCCGGACTCGAGATGCCGGCCCAGGGACAACAGCCGGAGTTCCGCAGCACTGAAGAAGCCGAACGCTACAAGCGAAGCCGCATTTTCAGGCCGGACCTGCTGGCAGCGAACCACGTCCGCGCGGACGCGCCGGAGCTCTCGCGGCTCGCAGCCTTCGGCATTACCTCAATACTCGCCACGCCGACTGGCTCGGTCGTCAAGGGACAGAGCGCGCTGGTGAACGTGGCGGGACCGCCCGACGAACCCCAGATCGGCAACGTCGGCGACTACCGCCGTGGACTGCAGGTGGTGCGCACGCCGGTCGCGCTGCATGTCGAGTTCCCCACCAGTGTTCAGGGCGACGGCTATCCGGCCTCGCTGATGGGAACGATCGCTTTCGTGCGTCAGAGTTTCTACGACGCGCAGCATCAGCAGCTCCTCGGCGAGCGCTACGAGCGCGTGAAGAACGGCACGACGCGGCCCAATTACGACCCGACGCTCGAAGCGCTGCAGCCGGCGCTGAGGGGGCGGCTGCCGGTGGCCTTCCAGGCGAATCTGTCCCGCGAGATCATCCGGGCGCTCGACATTGCCGAAGAGTTCAAGCTCGATCCGGTGATCACGGGCGCCCACGAGGCGGACACGGTCGTGCAGGATCTGAAGTTGCGGAACACGCGCGTCATTTTCAGCCTGAATTTTCCGGTTCGATCGCAGGCGCTGGCGCCGGACGCCGACGAGCCCGTTCGCGAGCTGAGGGCGCGTGCGAACGGCCCCAAAGTGCCGGCCGCCCTCGCCAAGGCGGGCGTGACGTTCGCCTTCGCCTCCGCCGGACTGCGGGAGCAGCGCGATTTCGTCCGCAACGTGACGCGCGCCGTCAAGGAAGGCCTGCCGCCGGATGTGGCGGTGCGCGCGCTGACCATCGATGCCGCGAAGATTGCCGGGGCCGGTGACCGGCTCGGATCGCTCGAGAAGGGCAAGATCGCCAACGTGATCGTGACCGACGGCGACCTGTTCGAAGAGAAGACCAGAGTCCGCCATGTGTTCGTCGACGGCCGCTCCGTCAACATCGACGACCAGCCGCCCGCGGGACGCCGCGGTGGCGGCCGCGGCGGCAACTGACCGGTCTGCTTCGACGCTTCCGATTCGACCGGCTGGGACGGGGGGCAAGTTGCAAGGCTCAAGGCACAAGTACAACTGAACAATTGCGACAGCATTACGTTCCGTTGTACTTCGAACTTGTAACTTGTTCCTTGTCTGACAACCTGTCCTGTTGCGGGACGCTCGTGAGCGAACCCGAACACGTCCCGCACGCCACCCGACGACCTGATCCTCGAAAAAGTCCATCCTTTCAGCCATTTAGACTCCGGCAGCCGCTGGCAGACCGCTCGCAGGACCTGACGTCAACCGGGACATTCCCGGCGGAACGGCATTCGAGGAGCTGTCATGCAGACCGTGGTGCAGGACATACGTCACGCCTGGCGAGGACTGGCGCAGACCCCCGGCTTCAGCGCGATGGCTGTCGCCACCCTGGGACTTGGAATCGCGGCCTGCACGGCCATCTTCAGCCTGCTCGACGCGGTGCTGCTGCGTCCCTTGCCTTATCGCGATCCCGATCGGCTCGTGGCTGTGCACGAACGGCTGAATGGCGCTCCCGGACTGAACCTCTCGGCTCACGAGATGGCCGCCTGGCGCGAACAGAACGACGTGTTCGACGGCGTCGCAGGCTACATGTTCAGCGCGCTCAACCTGACGGGCGGAGGCGACCCCCGAACGGTCACGGCATTTGCGGTGACCGCGAACTACTTCGATGTGCTGGGCAGCTCGGCGGCGATCGGCCGGACGTTTCTCAGCGGCGAAGACCGAAGTGGCGCCAATCGCATCGTCGTGCTGAGTAACCGGCTGTGGCACCAGCGCTTCGGCGGCGAGCCAACCGCCGTCGGCGCCAGCATTCTTCTCGACAACGAGTCTCACCGCGTGGTCGGCGTCATGCCTCCAGCCGGGGACATGGATCCGGACCTGTGGGTGCCAATCGATCTGCCCGCCGAGACGAAGCGAATGGGCCGGCACGGGATGCGCGTCTTCGCGCGCATGAAGGCCGGTGTGACGGTCGAGCGCGCGGAAAAGGACGTGATCGTCATTTCCAAGCGGCTCGAAGAGCAGATTCCGTTCATGAACACAGGGCATAGCGCGCAGGTCGTGCCGCTGCACAGCACCATCGTCGGCAGCGCGCGGCGTCCGCTTCTCATCATCGCCGGCGCGGTGGGATTCGTGCTGCTGATCGCGTGCGCCAACGTGGCGCACCTGCTGTTGACCCGTGGCGTCGGACGCCAGAAAGAGATCGCGATTCGCGCGGCCCTCGGCGCGTCGCGAGGCCGGCTCGTGCGGTTCCTGCTGATCGAAGGCTTGGTGCTCGGCGTGGTGGGAGGAATCGCCGGAGCGCTGATGGCGACCTGGATCGTCGAGCTGCTGCCGGCGATTACGGCCGCGGAGGTGGACGTTCCTCGTCTCGCAGAGGCGTCGGTGAACGGCCGCGTCCTGCTCCTCTGCTTTGGCGTCTCAGTGCTGACTGGGACTGTGTGCGGCGTCATGCCCGCGGTGCGCGGATCGCGGGCCACGCTGACGGCGCCATTGGGCGACGCCGCCCGCGGCACCAGCGCCTCGACCGCGCGCCTCTCGAGCCTGCTCGCGCTGTCGGAAGTGGCCCTCGCAACCATCCTGCTCGTCGGATCGGCCCTGATGATTCAAAGCTTCCTGCGGCTGGCCCGCGTCGATCCTGGCTTCAATCCACGCAATGCCCTCGCGGTGCCGATCTCATTGCCAGGGGCCAGATATGCCGCTCCTCAACAGCGCATCCAAACGTTCGAGGATCTGAACGCTCGTCTCGTCGCGCTCGACGGTGTGCGCGCGGTCGGAGCGGTCAGTCAGCTCCCGCTTACGGGCGCCGAAAACCGCTCAGTCTTCTCGATCGATGGGCGTCCCCCGACGCGGCCGGGGGAGGAGCTGCGTGCGTCCATCCGCCAGGTCGCGGGCGACTATTTCCGCGCGATGGAGATCCCGCTGCGGCGCGGCCGCCTCTTTGCCGCAAGCGACGCGCGCCTGGCCGTCCCGCTCATTCGCTGGTTCCCACAGCAGCCGCAGCCGCCGCGGTTCGACGAGCCGCAGCCGATGCCAGCAGCGGTCATCAATGAAAGCATGGCCAGCCGTTTCTGGCCCGGCGAGGATCCGATCGGGCGGCGGATTCGAATCCTGTTCAGTCCACCGATCACGATCGTCGGGATTGTCGGCGACGTGCGTCACCACGGCCTGTCACGGGATCCGGCGCCGGAGATCTATCTGTCACATACGCAGGAGCCGTCGCCCGTACTCACGATGGTCGTGCGGACTTCCGGAGAACCCGTCGAGGTTGCGGGCGCGATTCGCGAACAGATTCGCGCGACCGATCGCGACCTGCCGGTCGCGCACATGGAGGCGATCGAGGATGTGCTGAGCACGTCGCTGGGAAGACCGCGCTTCGACGCGTCGCTGCTCGGCGCGTTTGGCTTCCTGGCCTTGATGCTGGCGATGATCGGAATCTACGGGGTGACTTCGTACGCCGTCGGTCAGCGGACCCGCGAGATTGGCATTCGGACGGCGCTCGGCGCGAGTCGGCGCGATGTGTTACGCAGTCATTCTCGGCCGAGCCGTCGTGATCACATTGGCTGGGATCGCCGCCGGCGTCGCCGGAGGCATTGCCGTCACCCGCCTCCTCGAGAACCTTCTCTTCGGCATTCAGCCGACCGACGCGTGGACGTTTGCCGGCGTCGCGCGGCGCTCTGGCCGTCATGTCGCTGCTGGCCAGCTACCTTCCCGCGCGACGCGCGCTCGCCATCGATCCGCTGCAAGCACTGCGGATGGAGTGACGTCAAACCAGGCGCGTGTTGTAGCCGGCTCTGACCAGCTCTTCGTACGCCTGCCAGACATCGTCCGGGATCGGCTGCGGGATCTGGAACCCGCGCTCCGGGTATACCCGGATCCGCTGCAGATCGCCGACCATGATGCTGATCACGTCGTCACTCGACAGCGCCTCGTTCGAGTACTGCCTGAGGTATTCGTCGAGCGACGCTCGCGGTGACGTGACGATGAGCTCCTTCTCTGGCCACACCTTTCTGAACGTGGCGTAGCTCCGTCGCTCCATGTACGGCTTCTGCACGACGATGAACTTCTGAAGCTCAAGGCCCCGTTCGTCGAGGAGCTGTCTGGTGAAGCGGACGTTCTCCCCGGTATTCGTGGACCTGTTCTCGATGAGGATCCGGTCGGCGGGAACGCCCATGCCGGTGGCGATGCGAGCGAAGAGGTTCGCTTCCGGTTCGTCCCAGAGGTGCCGGGTAATGCCGCCGAGGCCGCCGGAGAAGATCAGGAGGGGCGCCCATCGGTCGAGGAACAGCTCGGCGCCGCGTTCGGCGACGCGCGTGTCGTGGCTGCAGAGGACGAGAATCGCGTCGGCCGGCGACAGCTCGTGGTGCAGCTGGTGATAGTTCCACAGCTTCTCGACCAGCGATCGAATCCCGGGATCGAGCTCGCGCGCAGCGGTCATCGTTCAGGACAGCCGGCAGAGCAGCGCGAGCGACCATGCCTGCACCTTGACTTCGCCTCCGGCCTGGAACTCTTCACCCCTGGCGTCCTCTTCCATCGCATCCTCGCGTTCATCGGTCTCGAGGATCTTGCGCCAATTCTGAGCCCATTTCGCTTCGGGGAGCGTGAAGGTCACGACTTCGTGGCTCGAGTTGCACATCACGTAGAAGGTGTCGTCGATCAGCTGTTCGCCGCGCTCGTTCGGCGTCGGAATCGCGCGGCCGTTCAGATAGACGCCGAGTGATTTCGCGTATCCGGCCTGCCAGTCTTCCTCGGACATTTCGGTTCCGTTGCGCGTGAACCAGCCGATGTCGCTCACCCGGCCGCCGTGAATCGGGCGGCCCTGGAACCAGCGGCGGCGGCAGAACACCGGGTGGCGGTGCCGCATCCGGATCAACCGGCGCGTGAACTTGAGCAGATCGGCGTCGGCATTCGCCCAGTCGTACCACGAAATCTCGTTGTCCTGGCAGTAGGCGTTGTTGTTGCCGCGCTGCGTGCGGCCGATCTCGTCGCCGCCGAGCAGCATCGGCACCCCTTGCGACAGCATCAGCGTCGTCAGGAAATTGCGCACCTGCCGGCTGCGCAGCGCGAGCACGTTCGGATCCTCGGTCGGGCCTTCGACGCCGCAGTTCCACGAGCGATTGTGGCTCTCGCCGTCCCGGTTGCCGTCGCCGTTCGCCTCGTTGCGTTTCTCGTTGTAGCTCACGAGATCGCGCAGCGTGAAGCCGTCGTGCGCGGTGACGAAATTGATGCTCGCATAAGGACGCCGCCCGGTACCCTCGTACAGATCGGAACTGCCGGTCAACCTGTAGCCGAACTCGGCGAGAGTCTGATCGGCGCCGCGCCAGAAGTCGCGGACGCTGTCGCGGTACTTGCCGTTCCATTCGGACCAGAGCGGCGGAAAGTTGCCGACCTGGTACCCGCCTTCGCCGACGTCCCACGGCTCCGCGATCAGCTTCACCTGGCTGATCACCGGGTCCTGCTGGATGATGTCGAAGAAGGCGGAGAGACGGTCGACATCGTGCAGTTCGCGCGCAAGGGTGGCCGCGAGATCGAAGCGGAACCCGTCGACGTGCATCTCGAGCACCCAGTAGCGCAGGCTGTCCATGATCAGCTGCAGCACGTGCGGATGCCGCATGTTGAGGGTGTTGCCGGTGCCGGTGTAGTCCATGTAATAGCGGCGATTGTCCGGCGTCAGGCGGTAATAGGCGCGATTGTCGATGCCCTTGAACGACAGGACCGGGCCGAGGTGATTGCCTTCAGCGGTGTGGTTGTAGACCACGTCGAGGATGACCTCGATACCCGCCTCGTGCAGCGTCTTGACGAGGTGCTTGAACTCCTGCACCTGCTCGCCGGTCTGGCCGAGCGCGTACTCATTGTGAGGCGCGAGATAGCCGATGGAGTTGTAGCCCCAGTAGTTCCGCAGCCCGCGCTGGATCGGCACGGCATCGTGGACGAACTGATGCACGGGCAACAGTTCGACCGCCGTGATGCCGAGCCGCTGCAGATACTTCACCGCGACGGGATGCGCCATGCCCAAGTAGGTGCCGCGTAACTCCTCCGGGATGTCAGGGTGCCGCTTCGTGAAGCCCTTGACGTGCGTCTCGTAGACGACGGTCTTGTGCCACGGGGTGTTCGGGCGGCGGTCGTGAGCCCAGTCGAAGTAGGGGTTGACGACCACGCATCTCGGGCAGAACGGCGCGCTGTCCGCGTCGTTCTTCGAGTTCTCAGGATCCGCGAAATGATAGGGGTAGACCGCCTCGTTCCACTGCCACTGACCTTCGATGGCTTTGGCGTACGGATCGATGAGCAGCTTGTTCGGATTGCACCACATCCCCTGCTCCGGCGCCCAGGGACCGTGAACGCGATAGCCGTAGCGCTGTCCGGGCTTGATCTGCGACAGGTAACCGTGCCAGCAGAGCGCCGTCATTTCGGGCAAATCGACTCGCGTCTCGCGGCCGTCCTCTGAGAACAGGCACAGCTCCACCCGCTCGGCGGACTCGGAGAAGATGGAGAAGTTCGTTCCGACGCCGTCGAACGTGGCCCCCAGGGGATAAGGCTGTCCCGGCCAGATCTGCATGCATGCTCCGACTGAATCTCAGGAACCGAGACATTTGCAGCTCCTGACTCCTGCGCGAGGTCGCTCGTAGGTCCTGCCAGCTCGATCGGCTCGAGCGATCCTACAATTCCTGGGCCCGGCTTCAGCCCCCGGTGTAAGCTGCCGATCGATGCTCAGACTCATTGTCGCCGCAACCACGGTTCTCCTCACGAGTGGTGCGCTGCCAATCGCACAGGATCACGGAACCACCTCGCGTGAGGGACTTGTGGTCTGCACGTCGGCTCCCGCCTGCGATGCCGGCGCGGCGGTGCTGGCGCGCGGCGGAAACGCCGTGGACGCAGCGGTGGCGACCGCGTTCGCGCTAGCGGTGACACACCCCTCGGCCGGCAACCTCGGTGGCGGCGGATTCATCATCGTACGTGCCCCGTCGGGCGAAGTCACCGCGTTCGACTTCCGGGAGAAAGCGCCGTTGAAGGCGACCCCGACGATGTATCTCGGGGCGGACGGGAAGATCGACGCCAGCCTGACGCGGGCCGGCTATCTCGCGTCCGGCGTACCCGGCAGCGTTCGCGGCCTCGAGGCGGCGCACAAGCGGTTCGGCCATCTTGCCTGGCGCGATGTCGTGATGCCCGGTGTGACGCTCGCGGAGCAGGGGTTCGTCGTTTCTGCCGCCCTGGCGCGGAGCCTGAACGCCGAGCTCAAACGGATGGTCAAGTTTCCCGCCTCGATTGCCACGTACGGCAAGCCCGATGGCAGTCCATGGGCCGCCGGCGATCGGCTCGTGCTGACCGATCTCGGCCGCACCCTGCGGGCGATCGCGACCGAGGGCGCCGATGTCTTCTACAAGGGCTGGATTGCCGATCGCATCGCCGAGGACATGAAGACGAACGGCGGGTTGATCACGAAAGAAGATCTGGCCGCCTACGAGGCCAAGGTTCGCACGCCGGTCCGCGGGACATACAAGGGCTTCGAGATCATTTCGATGCCGCCGCCAAGCTCCGGCGGAGTGGCCCTGATCGAAATGCTGAACGTGCTCGAGCCGCTGAATCTGAAAACGAAGGGGCTGCTGACGGCCCCGGCGCTGCACACGCAGATCGAAGCGATGCGCCGCGCGTATCTGGATCGTGCACGCTATCTCGGCGATCCCGACTTCACCGAGATCCCCGTCGCTCGACTTACCTCCAAGGATCATGCGCGCCAGACGGCGTCCTCGATCCTGCCCGACAAGGCGTCGAGCAGCGCGGAGCTGGGCAAGGACATCCTCTCTGCCGTGCCTGGCCCCGAGCCGGAGGCCACCACCCATTTCTCCGTCATCGATCGCAATGGGATGACCGTGGCCACGACAACGACGCTCGAGGGATCGTTCGGCTCTCACGTCGTCGTGAAGGGAGCGGGATTCCTGCTCAACAACGAGATGGGAGATTTCAACAAGAAGCCTGGCTATACGAACGCGACCGGAGACATCGGCACCAACCCCAACCTGATCACGCCCGGGAAGCGCATGTTGAGCAACATGACGCCGACCATCGTGATCAGGAACGACAAGGTCGTGCTCATCACCGGGACGCCGGGCGGGCGGACGATCACGAATACGGTGTTGAGCGTCGTGCTCGGCGTCATCGAATACGGACTGACAGGACCGGAGGCCGTCGCCCTGCCGAGGCTCCATCATCAGTGGATGCCGGACCGCGTGTCGGTCGAGCCCAACGGCATCAGCGAAGCGGCACTCGGCACGCTCCGTACGATGGGCCACGAGGTAACCATCTCGACCCGTCAGGGGGAAGCGCACACGATCTGGGTCGCGCCGGACGGCACGCCGCATGGCGTGAACGACAAGCGGTCGCCCGATTCCAAGGCCTCGGTGCCCAGGAATCAGCCGGCGTCGAAGACCGGACGCTGAGGAGAGGCGGCGGGTTGTCACTTTCCCGACAACCTGCTAGGCTTTTGAGCAATGTTTCGCGCCGTGCAGCATCATTCCCAGCATCACCATACCTGCTCCGGCGGGCTGGTTGAGCTGCGCATGCGCTGACGGGATTCCCAGGCACAGGCACTCTCCAGGCTCCGCCGGAAACGGCGGGGCCTTTTTTTGTTTTTTCAGCCGGTATCGGAGCGGGGCGCCCGAAGCCCCTGTTTCTCTTGTGAGCACCTGCATGGATTTCACGAAACTCGACGGCCTGATTCCAGCCGTTGTCCAGGACGATGCGACGGGCGAGGTCCTCATGGTCGGCTTCATGAACCAGGACGCGCTGGAGAAGACGCGCGCCTCGGGCTTCGCCACGTTCTTCAGCCGCTCGCGCGGACAGCTCTGGACGAAGGGGGAAACCTCGGGCAACCGGCTGGCAGTGCAGCGGATACTGGTGGACTGCGACGACGATACGGTGCTGCTCAGGGTGAAGACGCTCGGTGACGGGGTCGCGTGTCATACGGGACAGCGCTCGTGTTTCTTCAGGGAACTGGAATGACGGCCGGCCCCTGGTCTGCCGCCCGGCGCGCAATACGGTTTCTGCAGCGCGGCCTTCGCGCCGCCCGATGATTCGATGAACAAGCTCAAACTCGGCATTCCCAAGGGATCGCTGCAGGACGCGACGATTCAATTGTTCGCGCGCGCCGGCTTCAACATCTACGCGTCGACCCGCTCGTACTTTCCGGCGATCGACGATCCGGACATCGAGTGCATGCTGATTCGCGCGCAGGAGATGGCTCGCTATGTCGCCGACGGCGTGCTCGATGCGGGCCTCACCGGGCAGGATTGGATCGCGGAGCACGCGGCGTCGGCAGCAGCCAACGGCACCCCGGACGTGGTCGTCCCGCTCGCGGATCTGATCTACGCGAAACAGAGCTTTGGCAAAGTGCGGTGGGTGCTGGCAGTACCGGAGGAATCGCGATATCAGAAGCCGCAGGATCTCGAAGGCGCGACCATCGCGACCGAGCTGGTCAAGGCGACGCAGGCCTACTTCGGTCGGCTCGGGATCGAAGTCAACGTCGAGTTCTCCTGGGGCGCCACCGAAGTGAAGCCACCGACGCTAGCCGACGCGATCGTGGAGGTCACCGAAACCGGATCCTCGCTGCGGGCCAACCGGCTTCGGGTGATTGACACGGTGCTCGAATCGAATACGCAGCTCATCGCGAATCCGAAAGCGATGTCGGATGACTGGAAGAAGACGAAGCTCGAGAACATCGCGCTCCTGCTCAAGGCGGCGATCGAGGCACAGGGACGCGTCGGCATCATGCTGAACGTGCGGGCGAGCGATCTGCAGGCCGTGCTCGCGCTCCTGCCGGCCCTGCAGCGGCCGACGATCTCGCCGCTCAGCGACAGCGACTGGGTCGCGGTGAACACGATCATCGAGGAACGTACGGTCCGCGACCTCATTCCCAGGCTGAAAGCGGCGCGGGCGCAGGGCATCGTCGAGTACCCGCTCAACAAGATCGTGCTCTGACGCGCGCCGACAATGCCCCGCACATCTTCACCGAACCGCCCCGCCTCGCGCGCGATCAGGATGATCAGATCGACCGACAAGGCCGCGGTGTCGGCCCTGCTGGACAAACGGCCATCGCGGAACCAGGTCATCGAACGTGCTGTTGCAGGGATCGTGGCGCGCGTCCGGCAGCAGGGCGATCGTGCGCTGACCTCGTTCGCGAAGCGCTTCGATGGACTGCGCGGTCCGGTGGAAGTGCCCGAACGCGAGATGCGCGACGCCGCGTCGCGGCTGAGCCCCGAAGTAAAGCGCGCGATCAGGACCGCCGCCACGAACATCCGGCGGGTATCGGAACGTCAGGTGCCGGCGTCCTGGACGATGTCACCGGTGCCGGGCGTCTCGATCACGCAACGCGTGCAGCCGCTGGATCGGGTGGGATGTTATGTGCCCGGTGGACGATATCCGCTGCCCTCCTCCCTGCTGATGACCGCAATCCCGGCGGTTGTTGCCGGTGTTCCCGAAGTAGTCGCCGTCTGCCCGCGACCTGATCCCGTTGTGCTGTTCGCGGCGCGCGAGGCTGGTGTCGGGCGTCTGTTCCGCATCGGCGGCGCGCACGCGATCGCGGCGCTGGCGTATGGCACGGCGTCGGTTCCCAGGGTCGACAAGATCGTTGGTCCCGGCAATGCGTATGTGGCCGCCGCCAAGGCGCAAGTCGCCGGCGATTGCGGCATCGACTTCTTCGCCGGCCCGAGCGAGATCGCCGTCGTCTCGACGGACGGCGCCCCCGAGTGGATTGCCGCGGATCTCGTCGCCCAGGCGGAGCACGACCCGGACGCGCGCGCCATCCTGTTCACGCCGTCGCGCTCGCTCGCGCTTGCCGTGGTCGCCGCGATCGAGCGGCAGGTGATCGGAATCCCTGCCGCGACGGCCGCGCTCGGCGGCAACGGCGGCGTCATCGTCACCGCGACGCTGGACGAGGCGATAGCGCTGTGTCAGCGGCTCGCGCCCGAGCACGTCGTGTGCGATTCGACAGCCGTCGCCCGCCGGCTCACCCGCGCGGGAACGGTGTTCGTCGGCAAATACAGCGCTCAGGCCTGCGGAGACTACGTCACCGGCTCGAATCACGTGCTGCCGACGAGCGGCGCCGCTTCTGCGCGAGGCGGACTGACGACCGCTGACTTCGTCAGGGTTTCGACGGTGCAACGGCTGACCGCTGCCGGACTCGATCGGATCGGGCCGGCCGCGGTGACGCTCGCCGAAGCCGAGGGACTTGCCGGCCACGCCGCATCCATCCGTATCCGCTTGACGCGCGATGGCGCCGGCCGGCGGGATCGCGGCGCGCGAGGCCGATCATGAGCCACGAGTACCAACGGCCGATCGCATCGGGCGGGTTGCGGCTGCACCTCAACGAGAACACCGCCGGCTGTTCCCCGCGGGTCATGGCGGTGCTGCGCGAGCTGACTCGCGAACAGGCGGCCTTGTATCCCGACTACGATCGCGCGGTGTCCGCGACGGCGGCGCGATTCCGCGTGGCGGCCGCCAACCTGCTGCTGACCAACGGCCTCGACGAAGGCATCCTGCTCGCCGCGATGGTGGCGCTGCGTGGGGGCACGGCCGCCGAGCCGTTCGAAGCCATCATCGTCGAGCCTGCGTTCGACATGTATGCGGCGTGCACCGATGCCATGGGCGGCCGGATTGTCGAGATTCAGCCAGCGGCCGATTTCGTTTTTGCGCTGGAGCGGCTGACCGCCGCAATCACGCCGGCGACGCGCCTCATCTTCCTGGCAAATCCCAACAATCCGACCGGCCTCTCCGTTCACCGCGACATGGTCGCGGCCGTGGCTCGGGCCGCGCCACGGGCCCTGGTGTTCCTCGACGAGGCGTACGCGGATTTCTCGGGCGAAACGATGATCGCCGAAGCCGCGTCAGGAGCGATTCCAAACCTGATCGTCGGTCGAACGTTCGCCAAGGCCTACGGGCTCGCCGGCCTGCGCATCGGCGCGCTCTTCGGCACCGAGGAGAACATCGCCCCGATGCGTCGCGCCGTTCCTCCTTACAGTCTGAACGTCTTCGCCGCCGCAGCCCTCCCCGCCGCATTCGAAGACGACGAGTATTACGGCTGGTATCTCTCGGAAGTGCGCGAGTCCAAGAAGCTCCTGTACGAGGTGCTGGCTCGGCACGGCGTGCGCTTCTGGCCGAGCGACGGCAACTTCGTGCTCGCCTGCTTCGGCGATGACGTGCGCGGCATCATCGAGCGTCTGGCCCTGAAAGGGATCGCGATCCGCGATCGTTCGAACGATCCTGGATGCGTGGGGTGCGCGCGAATCACCGCGGGCGTCCTTGAACATACCCGGCGCCTGGCGACGGCGCTCGAGGAGGTCCTGTGCGGCGCGCGGTAATCACCCGCAAGACGACCGAGACGACGATCGACCTCAAGCTCGCGCTCGATGGTCAGGGACGGTACGACATCTCGACCGGCATTCGGTTCTTCGACCACATGCTCGAGCTGGTGACCCGGCATGGCGGCTTCAATCTGCGTCTGCACGCGAAAGGCGACCTGGACGTCGACCAGCACCACACCGTCGAAGACGTCGGCATCGCGCTCGGCGAGGCCGTGTCGGCGGCGCTCGGCAACCGTCGTGGGATCAACCGCGCCGGCTATTTCGTGATGACGATGGACGAAACGCTCGGCGTCGCCGCGATCGACCTGAGCGGCCGCATCCACGCGGTCACCGATCTGAAGCTCAAAGTCCGCCGCGTCGGCGATCTGCAGTCGGAGCTCGTCCAGGACTTCTTCGAGGGATTCGCGCAGGGAGCGCGCGCCAACGTGCACGTGAAGGTTCTGTACGGCCGTTCGAGCCACCATCAGATCGAGGCGCTCTTCAAGGCGTTCGCACGCGCGCTGCGCTCTGCCTGCTCGAGAGACAAACGCCTTGCGCGAGTGCTGCCCAGTACCAAGGAGCTGCTGTGATCGCGCTCATCGACTACGGGGCCGGCAACCTGACCTCGGTGCGAAAGGGGTTCGCGGCCGCAGGCGCCGAGCTCTTCACACCGAAAACACCGGAGGACCTCGCGCAGGCCAGCGCGATCGTCGTTCCGGGCGTTGGACATTTCGCGGCGACCGCGGCGATCGATCAGGGATGGCGTCACGCGATCCGTGCCGCCCTCGATCGCGGCGCCCTGCTGTTCGGCATCTGCCTCGGCCAGCAGTGGCTCTACGAGGGCAGCGACGAGGATCCGGACGTCCCTGGCCTCGGCGTCATTCGCGGGCGCTGCCGCCGCCTGCCGCCGACGCTGAAAGTGCCCCACGTTGGCTGGAACGCCCTGGAGATCCGCAGGCCCTCACGGCTCCTTGCCGGCATCGCCACCGGCACGCAGACTTACTTCACGCATTCCTACGCCGCGGACATCACGGAGGAAACAGTCGCGACCACGACACATGCCGCCCCGTTCGCCTCCGTCGTCGAGACCGAGCAGCTGTTCGGGGTTCAGTTCCACCCGGAGAAATCCGGCGACTCAGGTGTCCAGATGTTGAGGAACTTCGTCTCGCTATGCTCTCGAAGCGCCTGATCGCCTGCCTCGACGTCAGGAACGGCAGCGTCGTCAAAGGCATTCAGTTCGAGGAGCTCAGGAATGCCGGCGACCCCGCGACGCTCGCGCGGCGCTACAACCGCGAGGGAATCGACGAGCTGGTGATCCTCGACGTGACCGCGACCCTCGAGTCCCGGCGCGCGCTGGCCGACACGATTCGCGCGGTCTCGCGCGAGCTCTTCATTCCCCTGGCGGTCGGCGGCGGCATCAGGTCGCTCGATGATGCCGAGGCAGCGGTCGAAGCCGGCGCGGACAAGGTCAGCGTGAACAGCGCGGCGCTCGCCGATCCGTCATTGATCACCAGGCTCGCGGGACGCTACGGCAGCCAGGCGATCGTCGTCGCGATCGACGCCAAGCGGCAGGGCGACTTCGCCGTGTATTCACGCAGCGGCAGCATCGCTGCCGGGCGGCAGGCGGTCGAGTGGGCGCGCGAGGCAGAGTCGCGCGGCGCGGGGGAAATCCTGCTGACCTCGATCGATCGCGACGGCACCCGCGAGGGGTTCGACTGCGAGCTCACCGCGGCGGTATCCGAAGCGGTCGCGATTCCGGTGATCGCGTCGGGGGGCGCCGGCACGTTCCAGCATTTTCTCGAGGTGTTCACGGGAGGCCGCGCCGACGCCGCGCTCGCGGCGAGCGTCTTTCACTATTCCGAGCACGCGGTGTCGGAGCTCAAACAATTTCTCGCGGGCAACGCCGTGCCCGTCCGGCTGCTGTAGTCCTCATGCTGATTCCTTCGATCGACTTGATGGGCGGCAGGATCGTTCAGCTCGTCCAGGGCGAGCGCCTCGCCGTCGAGAGCCACGACATCGACGAGTGGATTGCGCGCTTCTCCGGCTGGCCGAAAGTGCAGCTGATCGATCTCGACGCCGCCAAGGCGCAAGGCACCAACGACGCCCTCGTCAAGCGCGTCTGCGCGGCGCTGCCGTGTCGCGTCGGCGGCGGCATCCGGTCGATCGAACGGGCGGCGGAGGTGCTCGCCGCTGGCGCGACTCACGCCATCGTCGGGTCCGCACTCTTCCGCGGCGGCGTGGTGAACACTGAGTTCGCAGCGAGCCTGGCAGCCGCGCTTGGCTCCGATCGGCTGATCGCAGCGGTCGACAGCAAAGCCGGGCACGTCGTCATCGACGGCTGGCGCACGAGCCTCCCCGTGTCCGCGGTCGAGGCGGTCCGTCAGCTCGAGCCGTTCTTCGGCGGCTTTCTCTACACGCACGTCGACCGCGAGGGCCTTCTGCAGGGGACCGACATGGGCGCGATCGCCGCGGTTCGACAGGCGACGGCGCGCGACGTGATCGCCGCCGGCGGCATCACATCCCTCGAGGAGATTGACGAGCTCGACGCCATGGGTGTGGACGCAGTGGTCGGGATGGCCCTCTACACCGGCCGCCTCAAAATGCCGTCCCGCCCATGATCGGAGTACGCTTGGCGCGATGCCCCGCGCCGTCATCGTCCTGCTGATCCTCACCGCCGTCAGCTGTGCCCGCGAGCCGGGCCTCTTCGTCGACAGCAACGCCCGCGCGCACATCGGCATGCTCGCAGGAACCATCGGCAGCCGGCCGGCCGGAACCCCGGCGAACGCGCGTGCCCGCGAGTACATCATCGATCAGCTCAAGCAGATTGGCTTCGCGGTGCGGGTGCAGGAGACCGACGCCCGGCGTCATGAGCTCGGGCTCACCGCGAGAGTCGCCAACATCATCGGCGTGCTTCCGGGAGAGCGCAGCGAAGCGCTCGGGCTCATCTCACATTACGATTCGTCACCGCACGCCCCTGGAGCCACCGACGATGCGCTGGGGGTCGGCGTGTCGCTCGAAGCGGCACGGGTCTTCGCCGCTTCTGGACGGCGGCACTGGTCCATGTTCGTCATCGTGACCGACGCCGAAGAAGCCGGACTGATGGGAGCGGCTGCTCTCGTCACCGATCGCGAAGTCATGGACAGGCTCCGCGCGTACATCAACCTCGAGTCGATCGGATCGTCCGGCACAGCGGTGCTGTTCGAGACGGGACCCGGAAACGCCTGGCTCGTTTCGCCGTGGGCGAGGCGGGCGCCGCACCCACGGGGGGGATCGGTACGCACTCGAGATCTATCAACGGCTGCCGAACGATACCGACTTCTCGATCCTCAAGACCCGGGACATCCCCGGCCTCAACTTCGCGCCCGTTGGCGACAGCTACGCGTACCACACGGCCCGCGATACACCGGAGCGCCTGTCGCGCCAGACGATCCAGCGCACCGGTGAGAACACGGTCACGATGGTCGCGGCGCTGCAGGACGTCGACATCACTCAGCGGATGGCTCAGGGGGCGACGTTCTTCGACATCGGCGAGACGACTGCCATCAGCTATCGGCCCGCACTCCAGTTCATCATCTCGATCGTGGCCGTGCTGCTCGGCATCATCGCCTGGGTGCGGCTGACGGCGGATGCCATCCGGCAGGACGGGCTGCTTCGGTGGCTGCTGCTGGTTGTGTGGAGCTGGCTCGGAGCCGCCGGCGTGTTCGGGGCGATGGTCGGGGCGACCTGGCTGCTGCGCTGGGGGCGCGAGGTGTATCACCCCTGGTACGCGCGGCCGGGCAGGCTGTTTCTGCTGCTCATCGCTATCGGCGTCACGGCCGGATGGAGTGTCACGCGGCTGGGACGGTGGCTGCCTCGACGCGCTCACCCCACGCGGCACACATCGCTGACCTGGACGATGACGCTGCCGGCGTGGATAGGTTTCGCCATACTGGCGATGTGGTTCGCGCCGTCGGCGGCCTATTTGTGGATGCTCCCGCTGCTCGCGGCAGGCGTGCTGCTCGCGCCGATTCCGCCACAGCATGACGGCGCCATCCGGATCGCATCCCTGGTCATCTTCATGGTGTCTGCCACGGTGTGGCTGCGAGAAACGCACGACCTGATGCGGTTCCTCGTGGCGACCATGGGGCGGCTGCCAATCATCACGCCGGTGACGGCCTATGCCGCGGTGCTGGCCCTCGCGGGCGCGATGGCCGCGCCGCCGATGATTGCGGCTCTAGCCAGAATACGGCCGTTGGTCCGCCCCTGGCTGGTGACGTCCCTGCTCCTCCTCGCGACGGCCGCAACCTCTGGTGCCGCGTATTTCGCGCCTGCGTATACGAGCGACGAGCCGCTCCGCCGGCGAGCCAGAGCCCTTCAGGATGGTGACGCGCCCAACGCGATCTGGGAGATCGCATCGGTCGAGCCGGGGATCGACCTCAATCCGGACGCGCCATCAGGCTGGATGCCGGTGACCACGGCGGCAACTGGTCTGTCGGTGCCCTGGGGCCGTTACGCCTACCCCTTCGTTTTCCGCACCACGGGACCTGCGCTGGGACCCGCTCCAGCGACCCTGGCGCCGCTCGTGGTGAAGCCACTCGCCGACGGCATCCAGGTGACCCTGTCCGTCGTCCCGCGCGAGCCAGGGCTTGTGGCGAGCTTCGTGTTGCCGGCGGGGGTCGTGCCGGCCCGGTCGAGCTTGCCCGGTGTGGTCGCGCTCGGACGATGGACGGCTTCGTACGTGGCCGTGCCGCCCGACGGCGTCGTGTTCGACGCCAGCTTCCGCGGAGCGGTTGCCGACGGATTGCGGGAGACGCGCGTGAAGATCAGTTCGGCCCGCTTCCCGGGCGGCAGCGGCTGGCAGAGGCTGCCCTCGTGGATGCCCCAGGAGACCGCCGTCTGGTCAGGCGAGGCCGTCTGGATCGTCCCGGTGCCGCCGGCGCCGGCCATTGCTCCCGTTCCTCCGTTACGGTAGTCTACGTAACCGTTACGCAGCCTGACGTAACGGCTGCAGGGCCAGCAGTCGCGCTGGAACGATGACAAACCCATTCGTCTATGGCGAGGTCGTGCCTCCGGCCGCCTTCGTGGATCGCGAGGAAGAGCTCGACCGTCTGACCCGCGATCTGATGGCGGGCCAGAAAGTGTTCCTCATCTCGCCGCGCCGCTACGGCAAATCGTCGCTGGTGCGCCAGGCGCTTCGCGCCGCGTCGCGCGGCGGCGCCCTCGTGATCGATCTCACCGTGAGCAGCTACAGCTCCTATGTCGGCTTTCTCGAAGGCTACGCTCGCGCGCTCTCGTCCATGGAGAAGCAGACCAGCCGCGCGGTGGCCTGGCTGCGCGACGCGCTCGGGACGGTGAAACCGGAAGTGAGAATCGAGACGTCCGGCGCGGGCCGCTCGGAGGTTGCGCTCACGTTCCCGGCGGCCAGAACCGAGCGGGATGTGTCCCGTCTGGCTCAGGAAGTCTTCGCGCTGCCCGGCCGAATCGCCGAGAGCCGGCGCCGCAAGCTGGCGATCGCACTGGACGAGTTCCAGGCCATCGGCGCCTTCAACGGCGGCAGCGTCGAGCATGCGCTTCGCGCCGCGGTCCAGCATCAGCGCGACGTCGGCTACGTGTTCTCGGGCTCCGAGCCGGCGCTGATGGAACGGATGCTCGGACGCAACCGGCCGTTCTACAAGGCCGGTCCGGTCATGCGCCTGGGCCGCATTCCCGCCGATCGGTTCGCGCCGTTTCTCGAAGCGCGCTTCCGCGCCAGCGGCATGAAACCGGCCGCCGGACTCGGCGGCGCCATCGTGGAGCTGGCCGGCAACCTGCCCTACGATGTGCAGCGGCTCGCACACGAGCTCTGGGACGACGTGCGGGCGGATGGCCGGCGGACCGCCGGACTCGAGGATCTCCATGCGACGCTGCACCGTCTGCTCGGCGAGCACGAGACGCTGTTCGAGGCGACCTGGCAGCGCCTGACGCTCGCGCAGCGGGCGGCGCTGCGCGCGGCGGTCCTCGAAGAGGGCCGCGAGCTCCTGTCCGCCGAGACGAGAGGGCGATACCGGCTGAGCGGAGCCTCGACGGTGCAGGCATCGCTCGCCGCGCTGGTGCGCGAAGACATCCTCGCGCGTGACGGCGACCGCTACGTTGTCGTCGACTCGCTGCTGCGCGAATGGGTCGCGCGGCGTACTTTCTGAATTGCCGACATTGCCGACACCGGCCGGATTCCTTCACCGCCTCGGACTGGGCCGCCCGGATCTGCGTGCCTGGGCGATGTACGACTGGGCGAACTCCGCGGTCCAGACGACGATCATCGCCGCGGTCTTTCCCATCTACTACCAGAAGGTCGCGGCCGCCGGACAACCCGAGGCCGTGTCCATGAGCCGCTTCGCCTGGGCCACGACGATTGCCATCCTCATCGTCGCGATCGTCGCGCCGCTGCTCGGCGCGATCGCCGACTACACCGCGATCAAGAAGAAGCTGCTCGGCGTGTTCGTGGCCATCGGCGCTGTTGCCTGTGCCGCGATGTACGGGATTGGCCCTGGCGACTGGAAGCTGGCCCTGGTCCTCTTCGTGATCGTGAACGTCGGCGTGGCCGGAAGCATCGTGTTCTACGAGTCGCTCCTGCCGCACCTGGTGGAGGAAAAGGATCTGGATCGCGTCTCGTCGGCCGGCTACGCGATCGGCTATCTCGGCGGTGGAACGCTCCTCGCCATCAATCTCCTCATGATCCAGAAGCCGGCGCTGTTCGGCATTCCCGATGCCGGCGCCGGCACGCGGCTGGCGTTGTCCAGCGTCGCCATCTGGTGGGTCGTCTTCTCCATCCCGCTGTTCCGGAAGGTGCCGGAACCGGCGGTCCGTCTCGAACGCGACGAGCGTGCCGGCGACAACGCGTTTGTCACAGGCGTCCGCCGTCTCTCCGAGACCTTTCACGAGCTGCGCCGCTACCGGAACGCGTTCATCCTGCTGCTGGCCTTCCTGCTCTACAACGATGGCATCCAGACGATGATCAGGATGGCCACGATCTATGGAACGGGGATCGGCCTGCCGGAGAGCGCGATGATCACGGCGCTCCTGCTGACGCAGTTCATCGGGGTGCCGTGCGCGTTCGTGTTCGGCTGGATTGCACAGCGCATCGGCGCCAAGACCGCCGTGTTCGGCGGCCTGGCCGTCTACGTGCTCATCACGATTCTCGGCTACTTCATGAGAACCGCCGTGCACTTCTTCGCGCTGGCGATCCTCGTCGGCATGGTGCAGGGAGGCACGCAGGCGCTCAGCCGATCGCTCTTCGCCAGCATGATCCCGCGCCACAAGTCGTCGGAGTTCTTTGCATTCTTCAGCGTCTTCGAACGATATGCGGGTGTGCTGGGCCCGGCGATTTTCGCCTTCGTCGTCGAGCGCAGCGGCTCGGGCCGCAGCGCCATCCTGGCGGTCGCGGTGTTCTTCGTCATCGGCGCGGCGATTCTGGCGTTCGTGAACGTCGACGACGGGCGTCGCGCGGCTCGCGCCGCCGAGGCCGAGCTCACCGCTGCGTGAGATGAGCGCCGCGCCGATCATCCGGTGGCTCGCGCGAACCGTGACGCAAGTCTTCTACCGCGTGGATCAGGCTGGCCACGTGCCACCGTCTGGCGCGGTGCTGCTGCTGCCGAATCATCCGAACTCTCTGCTCGATCCAGCCATCGTCTGGGCAACCTCGGGCCGGGACGTCAGATTCCTCGCAAAATCCACGCTCTTCGGCACGCCGCTTGGACCCGTGCTCAGGGCCGCCGGGGCGATCCCGGTGTACCGGCGCCACGACCAGGGGGTCGACACCTCGCGCAACGCGGAAACGTTCGAGGCGGTCGACCGCGCGTTCTCTGACGGCGAAGCGATATGCATCTTTCCGGAGGGCATCAGCCATTCGACGGGCCGGCTCGAGACGCTCAGAACCGGCGCGGCGCGAATGGCGATCGGCGCCGAGCGCCGCACCATCCCGGTGCAGCTCGTGCCCGTCGGGCTCAATTTCGATCGAAAGACTGCGTTCCGATCGCGGGTCACGGTCCTCTACGGTCAGCCGTTTTCTGCTCGTGATCTCGCCGGGACGGAGGAGCGGGAAGCGGTCCGGCTGCTCACCGAGCGGATCGCGGAACAGATGCGGCGTCTGCTGGTCGAGGCGGATCCCAAGACCGACGCGGCGATGGTGAAACGGGTCGAGCGCCTGTACTCGGCGGCGCGAGGGAGACCGCGCAGCCCCGAGGAGCGCATCGCGCGAGGGCGCGCGATTGCGACCGGCATCGAGAAGCTCAGGGAATCGGACGGCGCGACCTACATGCAGCTTGCCATGCGGCTGCAGCGGTACGATCAACGTTTGCGCCGCTTCGGGCTGCGCGACAGTCATCTCGACTGGGACATCTCGACGCGCGCCGCGCTCGCGTTCCTCGCGCGCGAGGGTGTGGCAGCGATCGTCATGCTGCCCGTCGCGCTGGCAGGGCTCGCGATCTTCTGGGTTCCCTATCACGTGACCGGCTGGATCGCCCGGCGTCTGACCAGCGAGCGGGACGTCGCGGCGACCGCGAAGGTTTTCGCGGGCACGGTGGTCTATGCGCTCTGGGTCGCGGCGATCGTGACTGCGGTCTGGCGTCTCTTCGGGATGACGGCCGGAATATGGGCTGCCGCCGCGGTGCCGCTGCTCGCCCTTGCCGGGCTGTTCGCGATCGAGCGCGAAGCGGCCGTCATCGAAACGGCAAAATCCTGGCTCCTGCTGCGGCGGGCCAGGCACCAGTCGAGAGCGAGATTGAAGCAGGCGCGCTCCGAGCTCGCCCGGATGCTCGATCAGGTGTACGAGTGGCTCAGCGCAGAAACGCCCGGGCCGGCGGCCGCGCAAAAGCCGCGTTGATGCTGTGTGCAGGCGAGGCCAGGACCTTGCGATAGTACTCCGCGGCTTTCTCGCGGTCGCCGCGCCTCTGATAGGCCTGCGCGATCATGCCGAGCACGAACGGATCGTTCTGGTCGCCCTTCAGCAACTCATCGATCGCCGTCTGGTAGTCCTTGGCGTAGTACGCGATGTAGCCAAGCAGGTACGGATGAAAGGGGCGCTGGTTCTCGTTGACGCCCTTGTCGAACGCGGCCTTCGCCGCCGCGGCGTGCTGATCCGCCGCCGCCTTGTTGCCGCGGCGCGCCGCGATGCGGCCAAGCGCGTTGTGCCAGCGCATTTCCCAGAGCGCGGCTTGCGCAGCCGGCAGGCCCGGGATCTTCTTCGCCATCTCGTATCCGGTGGTGTACCACTCCTCGGCCTTCTGCAGGTTCCCCGATTCCAGATAGATCCGCGCCAGCCCGTTGGCCAGCCCGGCGGCGCCCGCGCGATTGTCTGACTGGACTTCGGCGTCGAACGCGCGCTGGTAGTAGCGCGCCGCCTCGTCCGGCTTCGACTCGAAGGCATACGAGATTCCCAACGCCGTCAGCGCGGTATTGCGCTCCTCGTCGGACGCCAGCTTGACCGCTTCCTCGAAATGCGTGCGCGCGGCCGGATGACTCCCCTGCAGGTCGAGCGCGCGGCCGAGGAAGAGGCGCGCATCGAAAGAGCGTGGGGCGACCGCGACAATCTTCTCGAGCGTTGCAATCGCCCCGGGCAGATCGGACGGGATCAGCTTTTCGGCCGCCTGAAGCTGAGCCGTAACGTCGGGCTGGGCGAACGCCGGCATCGCGGCGGCAACCATCCCGGCGATGCAGATGATGCGGAGGTAGCGCATACCGCAGATTGTATGGCACGGCCGACCGCGGAAGCCCCGGTCTTGGAGGTTCGCCACCCGCAGGATAGGCTCAGCGCATGCTGCTCTCGGTCCTCGCCGCCGGTTTCACTGTCCAGGGCGCCGATCGCGATGTGACGTCAATCACCGACGACAGCCGGAAGGTGACTGCGGGTGGACTTTTTGTGGCCGTGTCGGGGACGGCCGAGGATGGGCACGCATACATTCACGACGCGCTCCGCCGCGGCGCCCGCGTCATCGTCGCCGAGCGGATCGAGAGCCTGCCGGACACGGTTGCACGCATCGAGGTGCGCGATTCACGCAAGGCTCTCGCGATGCTGGCCGCGCGGTTCTACGGTGCGCCCGGCAGCGAGCTCGAGCTCGTTGGCTTCACCGGCACGTTCGGAAAAACGAGCACGAGCGAAGTCCTGCGGTCGCTGCTCTCGGCTGCCGGGGGAAGGCCGGGTGTCCTGGGATCCCTCGGCGCAAGGTATCAGGACTTCCGCGATGCGGACACGTCACTGACCACGCCCGCACCCGTCGAGCTGCATCGGGCACTGCGCGGGCTGCGCGATGCCGGCGCCGGCACCGTGATCATGGAGGTGACCAGTCACGCGCTGCGCATGCAGCGCGTAGCTGGTCTGACCTTCAGCGGCGGCCTGCTCGCCGCGATCAAGCCGGGGGAACACACCGATTTCCATCGCACCTACGAGGACTATCTCGCCGCGAAACGCCTGTTCCTCGACTATCTCGCCCCGGACGCGACGCTCGCCTATGACGATGACAATCGTGGCGCGAGAGAGCTGGCGGCGGCGCGTCAGAGTGGACGTTCGGTCGGATTCTCGCTCGACGGCCGCTCGACCGATCTCGTCTTCGCGGACGTCACGCTCGATGCGTCAGGCGCCAGCTTCTCGATCGACGGTCCGCTTGCAGGCGGACGGCATCAGCTGTCGAGCGCCCTGCTCGGGACGGGCCACCTGAGGAACGTTGCGCTGGCGCTCACCTACGGGCTCGCCCGCGGGATCGACCTGGCCAGCGCATCGAAGGTCCTCGCGTCGCTGCAGCCCCTGCCCCGCCGGATGGAGCGCTATGCCGTGATGGGCCGGACGGTGCTCGACGACACCGCTGCTCATCCGGACAGTTTCCGATCGGTATTCGCGGTAGGTGATCTGCTGCCGCACGAACGGCTGATCGTCGTCTACGCCATTCGCGGCAATCGCGGCACCGACATCAACTCGCGCAACACGGAAGCGCTCGCGGATCTGGCGGCCGAGCACTTCGCGGATGCGTTGATTGTGACCACATCGAGTGACGCGGCCGCGGACGTCGATCGGGTTTCGCCGGATGAACTGTCGGCCGCCTGCGGGGCGCTTGGGAAGCGCGGGCGCGAGTTCGTCCTGCATCACAAGCTGAGCGAGGCCGTGGCCGACGCCCTCGATCGCAGCAGGCCCGGCGACCTGATCCTCCTCATCGGCGCCCAGGGGATGAATCAGGGCAAGCGCCTGATCCTCAGTTCAGCAGATACTGCCGCACGAACATGATCCACGTGTAGATGCTGAGGTCGTTGGTCGCCGGCGTGAGCTCCAGGTGACCGGCCTCCTCGAACCGCACGTACCACACCGGCGTTTTCTTCGCTTTCAGCGCCTTGACCATCATCTCCGCCTGCGCGATGGGCACGCGCGTATCGCGGGCGCCGGCGGCGATGAACACCGGCATGTTCAGGCTCGCGACGTTGGTCAGCGGCGAGATGCGGGTGAGGAACGCGCGCATGTCGGGGTCCGAGGGATCGCCGTACTCGGCGTTGCGATTGGCCTGCCGGGAGAGATCGGTCGATTCGAGGAACGACGGATAGTCGGTGATCCCGAAGGCGGGATTCACGCCTTTGAGGCGGTCGGGATACGCAATGGCGGAGGCGAGCGCAATGAACCCGCCGTAGCTGGGGCCGGCGATCATCACGCGAGCCTTGTCGAGTGCGGGCTGCCCCGCGATCCAGTCGAGCAGCGCGCCGATGTCCTTGACCGCGTTCTCGCGAAGGCGTCCGTTGTCGAGCTCCTCGAACGAGCGGCCGAAGCCGGACGAGCCCCGGATGTTCGGATAGATGACGGCGATTCCGAGCTCGTTGCGGAAATAGTTGCTTCGTCCGATGTTGCGCGGCCGTTCGCGCTCTACCGGCCCGCCGTGGACGTTGATGATGACCGGCCGGGGGCCCGTGAACCGCGAGGGCGGACGGTAGAGAACGCCCGAGATCTCGAGGCCGTCGAAGCTTTTCCACTTCACGATCTCGGCGTCCGGAAGCGACTCCGGATTCGCCGCCGCCATCTCGCTCCGGGTCCACTGCTCGGCCCGCCCGTCCGACGTGTCGACCGAATAGACGTCGTTGAAGGTCCGGGCGCCGGCGACGTTGAACGCCAGCTCGTTGCGTACCGGATGCCATATCAGATCGGTGATGACGCCGGGAGGAAGCGCCGGGACTCTCTTCGACTTGCCGCTGACGTCGAGCAGGTCGAGCCGCGACGTCGCGCCGAGATCGACGGCCACCGCGATCGTCTTGCCGTCCGGCGAGGGGGCAAACGCCTCGATGACCTGTTCGGCTGGTGAAAGCGGCTGCCAGTTCCCCTGTGTCAGGCGCCACACGCGCTGCGTCTCGCCGTTGAAGTTGCTGAGCGCGAGCACGTCCTGCCCATCCGGCGCAAATGCGGCGGTCACCCACCGCGCCGGCCGTCCGCCTTTCGGCGTGAGCAGTGTCTTTGCCCCATCGGGGACGGCCACACGCCAGAGATACGTTTCAGAGGACGACAGAACCTGGATGGCGAGAATCGCCTTCTCGTCCGGGCTCCACGCGGCAGGGATCCATTGCCCGTCGGATTGCGCGAGCAGCCGATCGCTCGCGGGGTTGGACGGGTTCATGACGTACAAGTCGCGATTCTTGCCGTCTCTCCTGGTGGAGTCGTAGGCGATCAGGCCGCTGCGAGAGGCGACCGGGACACCGTTGCGGGACTTGCCGTCAGTGAGGAGCGTGATCGCGCCGCTGGCAGCGTCGTATCGGAACAGCTGATTCGCTTCCGCGCCGCGAGCCGTGTCTTTCTGGAAGACGAAGTAGTCCCCCTTGGGGCCAAACACGCCGGCCGGCCGGGTCGCTACGCCATCGGTGAAGAAGGTGAGCTGGGTGCGGGCGGCGCCGGGGAACTTGACCTGATGCAGCTGCGGCACCGCGCCGAGCGTCGTCGCCACGATCATCTGGCGCTCGACTGGATGCCAGGCGACGAGCCGCGCCTGCCTGAACTGGCCGTACGGCGCAACCGACTCCACCAGGGACATCGGAATCGGCGGCACGCCGTCGAGCGTCACGTTCGACGGAACCGGGAACGTGCGTTCCTGCGGAATCATCGTGGCGCTCGACAGCACCACGCACAGCGCACCGAGCAGGATTCGACGCATCGAAGCTCCGCAAATTACTGAAAATAAGGAGAATTCTGATTATAGTGCAAACTTCCTGGACACGCCGTCCGTCCAATCACCGGGACGCGATGGGATGGCAGCGATGTGGGAGCTTGAATCCAGGGGCAATCACCACCTGGCGCTACTGATCGCGAGGCGGCGCGCATGAAGATCGTGATCGCGGGTGGCACGGGCTTTCTTGGCAGCCCGCTTGCCGAAACATACGCCGAGGATGGTCATGACGTCCGGGTGTTGACCAGATCTCTCGCGCCAGGCGAATCACAGCACGAGTCGGGTACCGGCGTACCGGGGATCACTCGCGTCGGCTGGAAGCCGGACGGGCGCTCCGGTCCGTGGGCGGAATCGATCTCCGGCGCGGACGCGGTCATCAATATCGCCGGAGCTTCGATCGGCGACAAGCGCTGGAATCCGCGGCGCAAGGCCGAGCTCCGCGACAGCCGGATCCTGGCCACGCGCAGCCTGGCCGAGGCGATCACGGCTGCGCCCGTGGCGCCGCAGGTCTTCATCAGCTCGAGCGCTGTCGGTTACTACGGCACCTCGGATGGCGACCCGAAGACGGAGGCATCGCGGGCTGGCAGCGATTTCCTCGCCCAGCTTTGCGAGGACTGGGAGAAGGAAGCGCAGCGCGGCGCGCGGGATGGCGTCCGCTTCGCCATCATCCGTACGGGCATGGTCTTCGAGCGGTCAGGCGGGTCGCTGGCGCAGATGATGATGCCGTTCAAGTTCTTTGCCGGCGGCCGCGTGGGCTCGGGCCGCCAGTACATCTCGTGGGTTCACCGGCTCGACTGGATCGAGATGGTGCGGTGGATCGTGCAGACGCCCGAAGCATCGGGCCCGATCAATGTCACCGCACCGCATCCAGTGACCAATCGCGAGCTCGCCAGGGCGCTCGGACGCGCGATGCGGCGTCCCGCCCTGCTTCCGGCGCCGAAGTTCGGCCTGAAGATCGTCCTCGGTGAACTCGCCGACTTCGTCGTTACCGGCCAGCGGGTGATCCCGGCGCGCGCCCTGTCGCTCGGCTACCACTTCAGGTATCCCGAGCTGGACATCGCCTTCAGGGGAATCTTCGGGGACTGAGGTCTCTCGACAAGAACGCCGGCGCGCCGGCGCGGAAGTCGCCGCCGAGCACCGCGTTCGCGTCGCCACCCAGCCAGGAGTCGATCACCCGCGCATAGACCGAGCGGAAGTCGGTCTCGTGGCGGACGTCCCCGCCGTTGTTCTCGAGCGTCGGGTTGTCGGGGGTGGCATTCAGTGTCGCGGCGGTTCCGTAAATGCCGCCGCGGACGCTTCCGCCAATCACCATCATCAGGCCGCCGGCGCCATGATCGGTGCCCTGGCTGCCGTTCTCGCTGATGCGGCGGCCGAACTCGGAGAACTGCAGGATCAGCGTGTCGCGGATCAGGCCCTGGTTGTCGAGGTCGCGATAGAAAGACGTCAGGCCTTCGTTGAGCATGTTCATCAGCACGGAGTACGAGCCATTGGCGGCGTTCGTGTTCTGATTCGCATGCGTGTCATAGCCGCCGGTCTGCACCCAGAACACCTTGGTCCCGACGCCTTTCGAGATCGCGCCGGCAACCGCGCGCAGCGCCTGCGAGAACCCGTTGTTCGCGTAGGCGACCGACGACACGTAGGTCCCGACCTGGGCGACGCGATCGAGCGTGGCGAACGCGCCCTGCGCCGTCGCGTTCACGAACGCCAGATGCGGACGATCGGACGGAACGTGTGACGCGATTCTCAACGCGCTGTCGCGCGCAAAGGCCGCATCCGTCGCGGAGTTGGGGCTCGAGAACGCATAGCCGGCGACGCTCGGGATCGAGGGCACGCCGACGGTTCGCGCCAGCAGCGTACGCGGCGTCTCCCGTATGGTCGACCATGCCGTCAGCGGATCGGCGGGCGACGGCAGCGTGTCCAGGTATCGGCCCAGCCATCCGGTCCCCTGCGGCGCACCCGGATCGCCGGTGGACCAGATGTCCGTGCCGAGGAAATGCGAGCGGCTCGAGTTGGGATAGCCGGTGCGCTGGATGATCGCCAGGCGGCCGCTGTCGAAGATCGACTTCAACCCGGCGAGCCGCGGATTGAGCCCGAGCGCGTTGCCCGCGCCGTCGCTGCCGATCTGCAGGACGTTCGCCGCCGGAATCGCCAGCACCGGCCGCCGCGCGTAGGTACCTGCTGATCCGTGTACGGGATCAGGGTGCTCAGCGCGTCGTTGCCGCCGCTCAGATACAGCACGACGAGGTTCCGCTGCGATCGTCCCTGCGCGCGCGCCAGATCCGACAGAAACGACGGCGCCGCGAAGCTGACGGTGAAGGCGGCGACGCCGCCGCGCACGAACTCACGTCGACTGATGGCCATACCAATTCCCCTTATACCAACTGGTAGTCACCGGAACCGACCACGAGATGGACGAGGCCGGACGCCTTGGTCGCGCGCTGGTCATCCGAGCCGGTCCAGTTGACGCCCGCCCGCGCGTAATCGAGCAGCGCGTTGTACGACGAGGGCGCGAACTCCGGCGGCGTGAGGCGATCCAGGACGAACGAGAGGAGCGATTCGGGGGTCTGGCCATCCTGCCTGGACACGTCACGCAGGTTGAACTTCTGGTTCGTGGCGAGCTGCGCCGCGAAGTTCATCCGCGACAGCATGCCGCCGGTCGAGAACCAGCCGCGTCCGAGCTCCCATCCGTTGACGTCGGGCGGCTCGAACAGCTGCTGCCCCATGTTGAGGAGCGGCGTCAGCGCGCTGCTGAGCGTGAACCCGTTCATCCCCACTTCCTTGAGCGACCGCGCGACGAATTCGACCGGCCACGAGTAGCGCTTGTACCAGTTGCGCTCGTCGTGGAACTGCGGCGACGTCAGCAGCCGCCAGACCATCGGCTTGATCTCGTAGTTGCTCGAGTAATAGATCTGCGATACCTCGTTGATCAGGCCTTGATCGGGCGCGTCGACCTCGTTGATGAAGAACTCGTAGAGCTTGCGCGCGAGCCGCGGACCGGTGGCGGGATGCCGCGCCACGGCGTCGATCAGATCCAGGCCGTCCTGCATCCCCTGCGCGGCCGCGCGCGCGGGAATCACCCGGTTGCCGTTGGTATAGATCGGGAAAGAGAACTCCTTCGCATCGACGTCGTGCGATCCCGCGTTGTAGACGAAGGCGTAATACGCATTGCTCGGGCGGGACAGATTCCAGCCGGTGAAGACGCGCGCACCGGCGTACACGTCGGTCTCGGTGAACGTCGCGACGCCCATCGTGAACAGCTCCATCAGCTCACGCGCGAAGTTCTCCTGCGGCCGGCCGCGGACGTTCTGCCGGCCATCGAGCCACACCAGCATCGCCGGATCCTTGGCGATGGCCACCAGGATGTCCTTGAAGTTGCCGAGCGCATGCTGACGCAGCAGCTCGATCTGGCCGATCACGCCCTGCGCGTCCTCGCCGGGCTTTGCCGCCATCATGCGATTGGCGTCGAGGGTATTGAGGCTGCCGTTGATCTTCGACCAGGCGGTCGCGAAGTGGTTGTGCCAGAACAGCGTCATCTTCTCCTGCAGCGGACGCTGACTGTGGACCATGCGGAACAACCAACGCTGCCGCGCGTCGTCGATGCTGATGAGCGGCTGGAATCCGTTGGCCGCTCGCGCCGTCACCCCGACGTAGCCAGGTTGACCGATCTTGCTGTCGACGTCGTCGGGGATCCGGTCGTAGTTCACCAGACGGTCGACGGCCGCGACGTAAGGCATGGCGGCATACCGGACAACGTCCTCCTCCCTCGCGCCGAAGCCGGCACGGCGGAGAAGATGCTCGATGTGTTCTTCGCGTGGTCTCGCCATGTGACGGGTCCTCCGAGTCAGGTCCCTGCCGGATGGGCCAATCATTTTAGACCGGCTGGAAACAGCGACGTTACGCGGAAAAGCAGAAAAAGCTGGCCGGCGCAGCCCAACCGCATGACTCAAGGCTGGGGACTCGGGATTCGGGACCGGGGACTCGGGCTACGTCAGTGGCTCTGAAGAATCCTGCCGAAACCGAAGAGATCGTCCCCCTTGCCGGGTTCTCCCGTGACCTGCCTGGTCAGCACTTTCGCCGCCAGCCAGGCCGCGGCGACGCCGTGCCGCGCGAGTCCGAGGGCGAACAGGTGGTGGGGAAAGTTTCTGTGCGGCCCGATGTAGGGCAGGCCATCGACGGTGTCGTCGAAGGTGTAGGCCCAACTCATCTCGGGAAGCGTGCCGGAAATGGAGGGATAGAGCAGGGAGAACTCGTACATGAGCTGACCGGTCCGCTGAACCAGGGCCTGAGCCCGGGCACGGGGCGGAACCGGATCCTGGTCGGCTCCCTCAATCAGCACGCGATCTTCCTTCAGCCATCTGACGAAATGCGGCGGCTCCGCCCAATCGCGCAGCACCGATGAGCGGCTCCCAACCTCACGCCGGGCGGCCGCGCTCAGCGGCTGCGTGACGACGCCGTAGCCGTGTCTGGTGTGCAGGTGGCGGCGGAGCTGACGTAAGTCGGAAATTGGCGCGGACGTCGCCACGATCACGGTTTCCGCGTGGATGACGCCACCGTCGGTGATCACGTCGACGGCTTTTCGCGTGGCCTTGATCCGCCGCACCTCGGACCGTTCGAACAGCGTGGCGCCCCGCACGTCGGCCGCGCGCGCCAGGCCGATGCAGGCGCGATAGGGATCGAGGACGGCGCCTCGCGTGCGAATCGCGCCGCCGCTCTGGATCGCCGCCTCACGGTGGACGACGGCCGGCGTCACCCAGCTGTGATCGAGGCCACCCTTGCGGCGTGCCTCGTATTCGCGGCGGAGCCTGCGGGAGGAATCGCGATCGGGAGCCGCGAGGATCAGCAGGTCCTGCGGCGTCAGGTCACAGCTGACCTCCAGCCGTCGCAACGCGGCGGGGAAATCCAGTGCGGCGCGGCGAATGCTCTGCCAGAGGCTTCGGCCGGCCCGCAAACCGTACGCGGACGTCGTGGCGGTGAACGAGACGTCGAAGTCCTCGCGCACGAGCCCGACGGCGCCCGCCGTCGCGCCGCTGCCGATCTGGCCGGCCTCGACGAGCACGACGGGAACACGTGCCGCCGCCAGCGCCGCGGCGCACGCGCACCCGGTCAGACCTCCGCCGACGACCACGACACGCGTCTCGAGATTGCTTCGATGACGGGGGAAACTGGGGCGGCGACGTTGAGGAACCCGGTCGTACCAGAAGGGTGCGAACCGCAGCTTCATTCGGGTTTTATTCTATCCGCGCTCGGCACGGAAACCGCACTTGGCGTAATCACTGCCGAAAAATCCCCAGTCCGTCTGTATCCGCAGCCACGGACTCCAGCGGGGAGACTCAGCTCGTGCACCAGTGAACGTCGGCGAAAACACCGTGGAAAACCGCCGTTCTTCGTTGCCCGTGACCCATCCGTCGCGCCCGGTGGAGCCATGAACGTGGCGGCGGGCGTGGCACGCGTTGCGCATGGATGCACGGTGGAGGGATTCGCATGCCCGTCAAGGATCAGCTGGACAAACTCGCCGCCTTCGAGCCGGCGGCATTTCCGGTCGTCAGTCTGTACCTCAACTCACAGCCCGGCCAGACCGGCCGGGATCAGTTTCATGCCTTCGTTCGCAAGGAGATGGCCTCACGGACCCGCACCTTCGAGACCGGCTCGCCGGAACGCGAGTCGCTCGATCGCGACAGCGAGCGGATCGAGAAGTTCCTCGAGACAGAGGTCGAGCCGTCCGCGAACGGGCTCGCGGTGTTCGCCTGTTCCGCGGCAGAGCTCTTCGAGACCGTGCAGCTGACAGCCGCCATCGATCAGCACTGGTTGTATATCGGCGATCGCCCGCACCTGTATCCGCTCGCGCGCGTCGAGTCGCTCTATCCGCGCTATGCCGCATTGCTGGCGGAAACCAGCAGCGCCCGCATCCTCGTGTTCGCGACCGGCGAGATCGTGGCCGACGAAGAAGTACGAGGGGTCAAGACGAAACGCATGTCGCAGGGCGGATGGTCGCAGGCACGATTTCAGCGCCACGCCGAGAACTTCCACGTGCAGCACGCGAAGGAGGTCGTCGACGCGCTCGAACGCATCGTGGCCCGCGAGAACATCGACGCGATCATCGTCAGCGGCGACGAGGTCATCATCCCGAGGCTTCGCGAGCAGATGCCGAAGCACCTCGCCGAAAGAATCGTCGACCACCTGCGATTCGACCGCGACGCCCCCATTGACGAATTCATCGAGGCGTCGCTGGAGGCGATGAAACGCGTCCACAGCCAGACGGAGCGCGAGAAAGTCGAGGCCGCGATCGGCGCGTATCGCGCCGGCGGCCTTGGAGTCGTGGGGCCCGAGAACACGCTCGACGCGCTCGGGAAGGGGCAGGTGGACGAGCTGCTCATTTCGGCGGGCATGCATGCGCTGCAGCCCGTGGGCGCAGGGGCCGGCACGCGGTCCACGGCCAGCCTGCAAGCCGTTCTGCCCGAAACCGCCGTGCAGCCCGTGACGGCGGGAGAAGCGGCCCAAGTCGGCACGGAGACGGTCCGCCTCGCTGAGGAACTGGTCACGAAGGCGGCTCAGACCGCGGCACGGATCACGTTCGTCGAAGATCCGAACCTGCTGGCCAGATACGGCGGAGTCGCCGCACTGCTTCGCTTCAAGATCTGACCGCGGCGTGTAACCTCACGCTGACAGCGCAGAGGATGAAGCGGTTCACCTGGTCCGGCGGCTGCGTGTTCCTCGATAGAGCGCGACGATCGAGACGATGGTGCCAACGATCGCCAGTGCCGTCAGCGTGCCGACGATCACCTCGAACGCGGTCGACTGCATCCATGTCAGGATCCGGCGCCCGTAGATCGCGGCCAGACCTGCCTCGGCGAGAAACCGCAGCGATCGGCACGCGGCCAGCGTGATGAAGAACGTCCACGGGTTGGCACCGACCGCGCCACTGGCCAGCACGAACGCGGTGAAGGGGAAAGGGGGCGGAATCACGCCAAGGGCGGCCACGCTCACGGCGGCGTGGCGGCTCGCGCGCCTCTTTACCCGCTCGAGGCGAGAGGGCTTGATGAGCAGCGTCAGCCCTCGCTCGCCGAGCTTGCGGCCGATCCAGAAGGTGACGAGCCCGCCTGCGACGGAGCCGGCCGTCGCCAGGAGGGCGTACAGCCAGAAGAGCGCGGGTGTGCGCGCCGCGAGAATCACGACGGCGAAGTCGATGCCGAGCGGCAGCATGAACACAATCGACGCGTCGAGCGCGCCGAGCAGCACCAGTCCCGCCGGTGTGAGGAAGTAGCCGAGAACCTGATAGAAGAACGCTCGCATCGCCGGGTCGGAGCCTATGCAAACCGCGCGGCAGCCGGATCCCCGCGCCGCCGGCGCCAAATGGGCATGACACAATATGACCATGTGCGTTCGGTATCGATGGATTGCAGTGTGTTGCTGGGCGCTGCTCCTGCCGGTGATGGTCGCCACATCCGCTCAGGATTCGGCGCGCAAGCCTGAGAGTCGGACGGGGGGCATGAACGAGATCGCGGAACGCTACGTCAAGCTCGTGCTCGCGCTCGGCCAGCACGATGCCGACTATGTCGACGCGTACTACGGCCCGCCTGAATGGAAGAAGGAGGCCGAGGCGGGCAAGGTGCCGCTCGACGAGCTGGCCACACGCGCGCGCGTGTTGATCGATGCGGTCGCGTCGGCGACGGTTCCATCGGCTGAGATGGACGGCCTGCGCCACCGCTACCTCGAACGGCAGCTCTCGGCGCTCGCGGCCCGCATCCGGATGTTGAAGGGCGAACGGCTGTCATTCGATGAAGAGTCTCGCGCGCTCTACGATGCCGTCGCGCCGACCCTGCCCGAATCACATTTCCAGGCCATCCTCGATCAGCTCGAGAAGCGGTTCCCCGGTGCCGGTCCGCTGATCACGAGGTACGAGGCGTTCCGCAGCAAGTTCGTGATTCCGCGCGAGAAGCACGACGCGGTCTTCCAGGCGGCGATAAAGGGATGCCGGGCGCGGACAATCGCTCATGTGAAGCTGCCCGAGACCGAGCGGTTCACGCTGGAGTACGTCACGAACAAATCGTGGAGCGGCTACAACTGGTATCAGGGCAACTACCGCAGCCTGATCCAGATGAACACGGATCTGCCGATCTACATCGATCGGGCGCTCGATCTCGCCTGCCATGAGGGCTATCCGGGACACCACGTCTACAACGCGCTGCTGGAGAAGCACCTGGTGCGGGATCGCGGCTGGGTCGAGTTCTCCGTTTATCCGCTGTTCTCGCCGCAATCGCTGATCGCGGAGGGAACCGCCAATTACGGGATCGACGTCGCGTTTCCTGGTCCCGAGCGCATCACGTTCGAGAAGAACGAGTTGTTTCCGGCGGCGGGACTGGATCCGTCGCGCGCCGCCGAGTACTACGAGGTCCAGACGCTCGTCGAGAAGCTGGCGTACGCCGGCAACGAAGCGGCTCGCCGCTACATCAACGGGCAGATCGATCGTGACGGCGCCGCCGCCTGGCTCGAACGCTACGCGCTGATGACCAGGGAGCGAGCGGCTCAGCGGGTCAGGTTCTTCGATCAGTACCGCAGCTACGTCATCAACTACAACCTCGGCAAGGATCTCGTCCGCCAGTACATCGAATCGCGTCCGGGCGTGGCAGGAAGTGCGCCGCGGCGATGGGAGGAGTTCACGAAGCTCCTGTCGTCCCCCAGGCTGCCCTCGACGCTCAAGTAGGCGTCGAATCAGCCGAGTCGCAGACAGCAGCACCCGGCCGGAGGCCGGCTCTTCGCGTGGGGGTGGGCCGCCTTCGCTTACGCTACGGCGAGCGTGGCCGAAGCCTTGGCGGAGGCCCGGCCCCGCGAGCAATAAAACAATGATTGCCATCGAGATCACCAGCTTCGGGGACCCTGAAGTCCTTCGCCCGGTCGAGCGGCCCGTGCCCGAGCCGGGGACGAACGAGGTCCTGGTCCGCGTTCATGCGGCCGGCGTGAATCGGCCCGACATTCTGCAGCGATTGGGACACTACCCACCGCCGCCGGGAGCATCGGACATTCCGGGGCTGGAATTGTCCGGCACGGTCGAACGGATTGGTCCAGTCCTCGAAGGCGAGACGGAGCGCTGGGGGCCAGGAGATCGCGTCTGCGCGCTCGTGGCCGGTGGCGGATACGCGGAATGGGCAGCCGTCCCGTCACGTCAATGCCTGCCTGTCCCGCCGGGCATCGACATGATTCACGCGGCAGCGATCCCCGAAACCTACTTCACCGTCTGGACGAACCTGTTCCAGCGCGCGCAGCTGGCGACGGGCGAATCCGTGCTCGTGCACGGCGGATCCAGCGGGATCGGCACGACCGCCATTCAGCTGGCGCGCGCCTTCGGAGCTGTCGTCTACGCGACCGCCGGATCGGATGAGAAATGCGGCGCATGCGAGCGGCTCGGAGCGGCCGCCGCCATCAACTACCGGACGACGGATTTCGTGCAGGCCATCGCCGATCTGACCTCGGGCCTCGGCGTCAATGTCATCCTCGACATCATCGGCGGCGACTACCTCGAGCGGAACCTGAATGCGCTGTCGTTCGAGGGACGGCTGATACAGATCGGCCTGCAGGGCGGTGCGAAAAGCAGCATCAATCTCTCGACGCTGATGCGGCGGCGCCTGACGCTCACCGGCTCGACGCTGCGGACCCGCTCGGTCGCAGAGAAGGCCGCGATCGCACGCGACCTCGAACAGCACGTGTGGCCGCTGCTGGCGTCGGACATCGTCCGTCCCGTGGTCGACCGGACCCTGCCGCTCAGCGAAGCCGCGGAGGCACACCGCCTGCTCGAGTCAGGTGCGGTGATTGGAAAAATCGTGCTGACGACGCCGGCGCTCGCGAACAGTTAGTCGCGATCGCGCTTGCGCGCGTACCAACCGATCAGCGCCAGCCAGAATGCCGCATGACAGCAGACCAGTATGGCAAGCGGCAGTCGATCGCTCGGCGCCGTATTCCGCGGGAGCATCGTCCAGTAGAGCGACTGGATCGAGACGAGGGCATTGAGCACGACCGCGGTGGCGGAGGCCGGGGGAGCAACAGGCGCCCCGACCAGGAGCATCCAGCCCGCTGCCCCGCAGACGATCGTCGACAAGCCATGAACCGCGAGCTCGGCTACCGCCATCCCGCCGCGGCGGCCCATGGATGGCAGCACCAGCTGGAGCTCGGTGGCGAACGTCATGGGCACCCACGCAAGCAGGTACGCGCTCAGCAGCAGAACCCACCCTCTCGGCATTATTCGGAAGGTTCGCGCTCCAGACGTTGACGAACGCGTTCGTCCCGAAGCGAACCAGGCGCTTCAATCACGAACGAATTGTACCTGCTTGCGCATCTATGTGCCCGAAGCATATAGTTTATGAATACACATGCCAGATCGCCTCAACCTTTCGGCATTTCTGCCGCTGACGCCCGTCTCGTTCGAGATTCTGCTGGCCCTGGCCGGCGGCGAACAGCACGGCTATGCCGTGATGCTGGACGTCGAGCGGCGGACCGGCGGCACGATCAGCCTGCACGCCGGATCGCTCTATCGCGCGCTCAACCGCCTCCTCGAGGCGGGCCTGATCGAAGAGCTGGACGAGCGTCCCGATCCAGAGGATGACGACGAGCGGCGGCGCTACTACAGACTGACGCGCAAAGGACTCGACGTCGCGCGCGGCGAGGCGCGGCGGCTCGAACGCCAGGTGGAAGCCGCGCGGCAGCGCCGCCTGCTGCCGGGAGGGAACGCGTGATCGTCGAGCGCGCGTACGCGCTGCTCCTGCTCGCCTTCCCGCGCCAGTTCCGCGCCCGCTACGGCCCGCCGATGCGTCAGATATTCCGGGAGCGCTATGCCGCCGCGGCCGCCAGCGGCCGCCGCGGCCCGTTCCTGGCCGGCACGCTCATCGACGTGCTCGGCAACGCGGCGCTCGAGCGGGGCGCGGCGGTGCGCCGGTGGCTGTTGTTTCCCAATTTTCATGAGCAGCTCGCGCGACACGAGCAGGAGCGACGACACATGGGCTGGCAGGGCCTGAGGATGGATCTGCGTTACGCATTGCGGACGTTCGCGCGAACGCCGGTCTTCACCGTTCTGACCGTACTGACGCTCGCCCTCGGCATCGGCGCCAACAGCGCGATCTTCACGGTCGTGCACAGCGTGCTGCTCAAGCCGCTGCCCTACGCCAATCCCGATCGACTCCTGATGGTCTGGAACGACAACACGCGCGAGGGCGTCCGCCACTATCCGATGTCGCCGGCCAACGCCCTCGACGTGAAGGCGGCGACGCGCACCCTCCAACAGGTTGAAGTGATGTACTCCTTCCTCATCTCGCAGACGATGCGGACGGATGCGGGCACCGAGCAGCTGACCGCCGCGGGCACCTCACCGGGAATTTTCTCGCTCCTGGGCCGCCAGGCCGCGATCGGGCGGACGATGCAGCCAGGGGATCCCGCCGGCGTCATGGTCCTCAGCGATGGATTCTGGCGGCGGCGGTTCGGCGGCGATACCGGCGTCGTCGGCCGGCAGATGAACATCGATGGCCGGCCGGCTGTCGTCCTTGGCGTCATGCCTCCCGACTTCCACTTTCCGCTGAAGTCGATGCTCGGCCCGAGCGGGTTTTCGGCCTCCGTGGCGCCCGATGCCTGGATGCCAATCGACACGACCGATTTCCGGTTCTCACAGAACGGCGCTCCGGTGCGCACGACGCACTATCTCGGAGTTCTCGGGCGGCTCGCGCCCGACGCAACGGTCGAGCAGGCGCGGCACGAGATCTCCGGGATCATCGGCCGGCTCGAGCAGCAGTACCCGGAGGTGAACCGCGGTCTCGGGACGAATGTCGTCGCGCTCCACGAGCAGGCCGTCGGACGCGTACGTCCCGCGCTCGTGCTGCTCCTGGCGGGCGTCGGGTTCGTGCTGCTGATCGCCTGCGTCAACGTCGCCAATCTGCTGCTCGCCCGCAGCGTCGCCCGCCAGAAGGAAATCGCCGTCCGCACCGCGCTCGGGGCGGGACGGAGCGCGGCTGCTCGCGCAGATGCTCGCCGAGAGTCTTCTTGCTCTCGAGTGCGGGCGGAATCCTCGGCCTCGGGTTCGTGTGGATCGGTGTGCGGCTGTTGGTTGCGATGGCGCCACCGGAGCTGCCGCGTCTGAACGAAGTGCGTCCGGACATCACCATCGTGATGTTCACGGCGGCGATCTCGGCGCTCGCCGGCGTTTTCGTGGGAATCGTGCCGGCGATCGCAGCCGCTCGAGGGAACGTGCAGGCCGCGCTCAAGGACGCGGCGCGGGGCGTCGCTGGAGGCGCGGTGCGGCAGCGGATTCGCGCCGCGCTCGTCATCGGCGAGGTCGCGCTGGCAGTCATGCTGACGGTCGGCGCCGGACTCCTGCTGCGAAGCTTCGTGACCCTGCTTTCGGTCGATCCCGGCTTCCGCGCCGAGAACCTGCTCACGCTGCAGATCAGCATTCCGAACCGGCTGACCACGCCAGACGCCAGGCGCTCGTTCTACGCGTCGCTGTTCGAGCGCATCGACGCGATGCCGGGCGTCATCGCGGCCGGTGGCACCACGCGACTGCCGCTCGGCAGCACCAACGTCAGCACGCGGGTGATGATCGACGGACGGAACATGACGCCGGCGGAAATGCCCGAAGTCGAGATGCGACGCGCCGTACACGACTATTTTGCGGCGATGGGGATGCCGATCCTGCGCGGCCGGACGTTCAGCGCCGAGGATGGACCGACCACGCAGCCGGTCGCCGTCATCAATCAGACCATGGCCCGCCGGATCTGGCCGAACGAGGATCCCGTCGGCAAGCGATTCAAGATGGGCGCGAATCCGCAGACGCCCTGGAGCACGGTGATCGGCGTCGTCGGGGATCTTCGACACGAGCGGCTCGAGGCCGAGCCCGCCGCCGAGTTCTACATCTGGTACCGTCAAGGACCGCCCGTCAACCCGTTCCTGGTGGTGCGCACGCAGAGCGATCCGGCGGCCCTGGCCGAGTCGCTGCGCGCCGAGCTCAAGTCGCTCGAAAAGGATATGACCGTCTACGACATGAGGACGATGAACGACGTGCGCTCCGCGTCGGTTGCCGAGCGGAAGTTCATTCTCGTGCTCGCAGGCGCGTTCGGTGTCCTCGCGTTGATGCTGGCGGCTATCGGCGTCTACGGCGTCATGGCTCTCGTGGTCAGCGAGCGCACGCAGGAAATGGGGATCCGCCTGGCCCTTGGAGCCGAGCCGCTCCAGGTCGTGACGCTCGTGGCCCGTCAGGGCCTCACACTGGCTGGATGCGGCATCGTGCTCGGGCTTGCCATTTCGCTCGCACTGACGCCACTGATGTCGGGGCAGCTGTACGGTGTCGGGCACAGCGACCCGATCACCCTGGCGGCAGTCCCCGCGGCCCTGCTCGCAATCGCGCTGCTGGCCTGCATAGTGCCAGCCCGCCGGGCGATGCGCGTGGATCCTGTGACGGCGCTGCGGTACGAATGACGTTCGCGCAACGCCCCTAATCGGCTGACGAACGCGCTACCGCGCTGCACGACGGACACGAAGGCACGGCGGCACGACGGTAACGGTTCAAGGATCCTTCGTGACTTCGTGACGTCGTGGGCTTCGTGCCGCGCGAAGCGCAATTCGTGTTTTCTGAGCCGTGGCCGATCGGGCGATTGAGTTGGCAGTTCTCACGCTACGTTTTCTTGGGGACCCTGCTAGACGTCGAGCTCTTCGGCCTCTTCCGCGCGTTCCATGATGAAGCGGAATCGCGCGGAGGGATCTTTTCCCATCAGCTCGTTGATGACCCTGTCGGTCACGATCTGATCGGAGATCTCGACGCGCAGCAGCCGTCTGGTCCGCGGGTTCAGCGTGGTCTCCCACAACACCTTCGGCATCATCTCTCCCAGCCCTTTGAACCGCGTAATCTCCGGGTTGGCGCGGCCGTTGCCGTGGAGCTTGAGCAGCCGATCGCGGTGCGCGTCATCCAGCGCCCAGAAGGTCTCCTTGCCGATGTCGATCCGGTAGAGCGGAGGCTGAGCGAGGAACACCCGGCCGGACATGATCAGCCCCGGCATGTGCCGGTAGATGAACGTCATGAGCAGGGTGGCGATGTGATGGCCGTCCGAATCCGCGTCGGCGAGGATGATGACGCGGCCGTAGCGGAGCCGGGTGAGGTCGAAGTTCTTCCCCAGCCCGCATCCGAGAGCCGTGACCAGATCGGACAGCTCCTTGTTCTCCAGGACCTTTGCCACCGACACGCTCTCGGTGTTCAGCACCTTGCCGCGGAGCGGCAGGATCGCCTGACGCGAGCGATCGCGTCCCTGTTTGGCCGAGCCGCCGGCTGAATCTCCTTCGACGATGAAGAGCTCGCTGTCGTCGCGGCCCGCCGACGTACAGTCACTGAGCTTGCCGGGCAGCGTGAGGCGGCTCGACGTCGGACCCTTGCGCGCGACTTCCTGCTGGGCGGCCCGGCTCGCCTCGCGGGCGCGGGCCGCGAGGATGATGCGCGCGACGATCGATTCGGCGACGCTGATGTTCGTGTTGAGCCAGTGCTCGAGCGCCGGCCGCACCTGCGAATCCACCGCGGACAGCACTTCCGGATTGTTCAGCCGGTCCTTGGTCTGGCCCTGGAACTGCGGATCCTGCACGAAGACGCTGAGCACGCCGACGAGCCCCTCGCGGATGTCCTCCGCGGTCAGGGTCACGCCCTTCGGCGAGAGATTGTGGGTGTCGATGAAATTGCGCACGGCCTTGCCGAGACCCGCGCGAAACCCGTTCTCGTGCGTGCCGCCTGACCCGGTGGGAATGCCGTTCACATAGCTGCGGACGTGTTCGTCGGTCGATTGCGTCCACTGCAGCGCGAGATCGAGCCGGATGCCGCTCTCGTCGCTTTCCTTGGAAATCGTGAACAGCGCGTCGTGAACGGCGATTGCTGCACGCTCCTGCAGAATCTTCTTCAGGTAATCGGCCAGGCCTTCGGTCTGCTGGAACACCGCGCGCTCGCCGCGGCCTTCATCCTCGAACGTGATCTTGACGCCCTTGTGCAGGTAGCTCGAGATCTCCAGCCGCTGGCGGATCAGATCGGCGTCGAATTCCACCTTCGGGAAAATCGTCGAATCCGGCCGGAAGAACACCGTCGTCCCCGAGCCGCGCGCAGCTCCCTGCTTGGTCAGCTGGCCGACGGTCTGCCCCTGCTTGAACTTCATCTGCCACTGGGCGCCGTCACGCCGCACCGTCGCGACGAGCTCTTTCGAGAGCGCGTTGACGACGCTCGCGCCGACGCCGTGGAGTCCACCGGCAGTCTTGTAACTGTCGTGCTCGAACTTCCCGCCGGCATGCAGCGTCGAGAAGATCACCTCGAGCGCGCTCTTCTTCGTCTTGGGATGCTTGTCGACCGGTATGCCCCGGCCATCGTCGGCAACCGTGATGGAGGCGCCGTCCTCGTGCAGCGTGACGGAGATGTTCGAGGCATATCCGTTCATTGCCTCGTCGACGGAATTGTCGAGAATCTCCCAGACCAGGTGGTGCAGACCGGCGGCGCCTACGCCACCGATGTACATGCCGGGCCGCTTGCGAACCGGCTCGAGGCCCTTCGAGGACCGTGATGTCTTTTGCTGTGTAAGTGGCCATTCTTGGAAGGAGTTCCGCGATTTTAGCATGCCCGATCCGACCGCTGTTGTTCGACAGGAGGATGCATCTCCTCCCTGCTCAACGTGAACACAGGCGGCGGGCGTAGAATACGAGGAACGGTGGAACGCCGACTTCGATTGACGATTCTCGCGGTGATCGCGGCGCTCGCCATCGGAGCGGTCGCGGAGGCTCAGCGTCGCGGGCGTGGATTCGGTTATTACCTCCGTACGCCGACACCGCAGAGCTTCGACGGCAGCTTCAACTTCTGCCGCGTGATGACGTCGTACAGCACCATGGGTCGCGGCGACGGCTGGATGGTCGATTATCCTCGCGCCGACATCAACCTTTCGATCCGCCTCTCCGAGCTCACCAAAACGCAGATCAGTCTCGCCGACGCCGGCGAACCGAATCACCTCGTCGTGCGGCTGACCGACCCCGAGCTGTTCCAGTGCCCGTTCATCATGATGACGGAAGTGGGCAACGCGTACTTCGAGCCGGAAGATGCGCAGCGGCTCCGTGAGTACCTGATGAAGGGCGGCTTCCTCTGGGCGGATGACTTCTGGGGCAGCTATGCCTGGGCGCACTTCGAATCCGAGCTCTCGAAGGTTCTGCCACCGTCGGAGTTCCAGTTGAAGGAGCTCACGATCGATCATCCGATCTTTCGATCGCAGTTCGTGATGAAGCGCGTACCCCAGATTCCGTCGATCAATTTCTGGGCGCGCAGCGGTGGCGGCACGTCGGAGCAAGGGTCGGACAGCGCGGTGCCGCGCGCGATCGGCGTAACCGACGCCGACGACCGCCTGGTCGTCCTCATCACGCACAACACCGACATCGGCGATTCGTGGGAGCGCGAGGCTGACGATCCCACCTACTTCTATACTTTCTCGGTGGAAGGGTACGCGTTCGGCATCAACGTCCTGTTGTATGCCATGGCGCACTAGCGCCGCGAAGTGGGCGACCGCTGACCAGATACGTTGGGAATTGGGAGTCTGTCTCCGGCTACGTTTTTCAGCAGCCTTGCTACCTGGACTGTGACAGCGCTTTCTTGGCGAACGCGATCTGCCCCGAATGATACACGTCGTGCTGCGCGATGCCGTGGAGCAGAACGTAGTGCGTCACGCCCTGACCCGTTTCCCTCTCCCGCGGATCGTTGGTCGGCGTGAAGAGAGTGGCTTCAGGCAAGCGTTGGACGGCAGAGACGAGCGCGCGATGCGCCTCTTCGAGAGCGGCAACGGCTTCGCGCCACGCCTGCGCGCTGGGCTTTGGCGGGACCGGCCAGTCGCCCTCGGCAGGCAGGCCAGCCGGCGCGCCGCCGAGCCGGCGCCGCACCTCGTTCTTCCACGCGGTGATGTGCAGAACGAGCTGCCAGATCGTGTGCGCGCCCTCGTAAGGCCTGGCGGCGGCCTGGGTGTGATCGACCTCGGAGAGGATCTGCCGCAGCGGCGTCCCGTGCCAGGCGTCCCCCGCGTGTTCCCGATCGAGCTCGTCGACGATGCGGGTGATCTCGGTTTCGGCCGCACGCGTCATTTCTTCACTCCAGTCTCGACTCCGGCCTCGTGTCCCGCGCAGTGGCGCATGCGACGCGTCAGTCCAGCAGCAACGCTCCCGGATCCTCCACGAGCTCCTTCACCCTGACGAGAAAGCGCACCGCCTCGGCGCCGTCGACGATGCGATGGTCGTAGGTCAGCGCGACATACATCATCGGCCGGACCTGCACCTGCTTGGCGACCGCGACCGGACGATCCTGGATCTTGTGCAGCCCCAGGATGCCGACCTGCGGTGGGTTCAAGATCGGCGTGCTGAGCAGCGAGCCGAAGACGCCGCCGTTCGTGATGGTGAACGTGCCGCCCTTGAGATCGGCGAGCGACAGGGTGCCGTCCTCCGCGCGCTTCGCGAAATCCCGGATCTGCCTCTCGATCGCCGCAAAGCTCAAACGATCGGCGTCACGAATCACCGGCACGACGAGGCCTTCGCTGGCGCCTACCGCGACGCCGATGTCGTAATAGTGCTTCAGCACCATTTCGTCCCCCTGAATCTCGGCGTTGAGCCGGGGGAACGCGCGCAGGGCGCCGATCGATGCCTTGACGAAGAAGGACGCGATGCCGAGACCGACGCCGTGCTTCTCCTTGAATCCCTGTTTGTGACGTTCGCGCAGCGCCATGACCTCGGTCATGTCGACTTCGTTGAACGTGCTCAGCATCGCGGCGGTGCTCTGCGCCTCGACGAGCCGCTTGGCGATCGTCGCGCGCCGCTTGGACATGCGAACGCGCTCCTCGGTCCGGGTGCCTGGCTGCACCGGGACTTCGGCGACAGGCACGGAGGGCCGCGCGGCGACGGGGCGCGGCTCGGCGGCCGGCGCTGGCGTACGGGCTTCCGCGGCGGGCGCGGACGCGGCTTTCTCGACGTCGCGCTTCATCACCCGGCCGGCGTCGCCGGTGCCCTGGATCCGGGCCAGATCGACGTCGCTCTGCTCCGCGACTTTCCTGGCGGTTGGCGTCGCGCGCTGGCGCGAGCTCTCGGTCCGCGCCGGCGCCGCATCGCGGCTCGCCGGCGGCTCTTCACTCTTCGGCGCCTCCGCGGGCGCCGCCTCCGCCGCCGACTTCCCCTTCGCTGAGTCGTCTATGACCCCAAGCACCTCTCCGACCTTGACGTCGTCGCCGTCCTTGCGATCGATGCGGCTGAGCACACCGGCCTGCGGCGCGCCGACCTCGAGATCGACCTTGTCCGTCTCGAGCTCGACGACCGGATCGCCGGCGGCGACGAGGTCCCCTTCCTTGCGCAGCCATTTGGCGATGCGGGCATCGACAATCGACTCGCCAACTTCAGGTACGACAATGTTTGCGGACATATTCGTTGCTACTTGCGCCTTGTCCCTTGCGACTTGTTCACGTCCTGGTCAACTGCGCATCGCGCCGGGCTTTCTGTCCGGCGTTCGGGTCCTGCGCGTCCGAGGTCCGCGGGCCGTCGCCGTACGCCTGATTGACGAGCGCCTGCTGGTTCAGCGCGTGCCACGCCGACGATCCCTCGGCCGGACTGGCGCTGCGCGGCCGGGCCACACGACGCACGCTGCGGCCTCCCCCCACCTCGATGAGATGCGGCCGGATGAACTCCCAGGCGCCCATGTTTTCCGGCTCTTCCTGCACCCAGACGATCTCTTCCGCGTTGGGATAGCCGTCGAACATCGCACGGAGGTCGCGCATCGGCACCGGGTAGAGCTGCTCGAGACGGCAGATGGCAATATCGGTGCGGGACGCGTGCTGCTCCGCGGCCACGAGATCGGTGTAGACCTTGCCGCTGCAGACGAGGATGCGACGGACGTCAGCCGCCCGCGCTGAAGCCTCCTCGTCGGGGATCACCATCCGGAAGCGTCCCTCCGCGAGCTCGCGCGGCGGCGAGGCCACGAGCGGATGACGGAGCAGGCTCTTGGGCGTCAGCACGATCAGCGGCAGCGGATCGACCAGCAGCAGCGCCGCCTGCCGGCGCAGCAGATGGAAGTACTGCGCGGCCGTCGTGCAATTGGCCACGCGCATGTTGATGTCGGCAGCGAGCTGCAGGAATCGTTCGGGCCTGGCGCTGGCGTGATCGGGTCCCTGGCCTTCGTGCGCATGCGGAAGCAACAGCACGAGCGAAGGACGAAGGCCCCACTTGCCGCGCGCCGAGATCAGAAACTCGTCGATCATGACCTGGGCGCCGTTGATGAAGTCGCCGTATTGCGCTTCCCAGATCACCAGACGCGAAGGTTCCTGGATGTTGTAGCCGTACTCGAATCCCACCACTGCGTTCTCGGTCAGCGGGCTGTTGTGCACCTCGAACGCGGCGCGCGCCTGGGGCAGGGTCTGCAGCGCCACGTGCACCCTGCCGCAGGTGACATCGTGGAAGACGGCATGACGATGACTGAAGGTGCCGCGTTCGACGTCTTCGCCGGTCAGCCGGATGCTGATGCCATCGGCGAGGATCGACGCGAGCGCCAGATCCTCGGCAGCCGCCCAGTCAATCGTCCGCTCGTCCGCATTGTTCAGCGCATTGATCCGCTTCTCGCGCACCCGCTCGAGCTTGCGGTGCATGGTGAAGTCGGAGGGCAGCGTCAGGAGCGACGTGTTGAGCTCCCGCAGCCGATCGAGCGGCACCGCCGTCTCCGCCTTGGAGGCGGCGCCTGGCGGCGGCGCCTCGGGCTGCGGCTCGATGTAGTCCTGCTCCGGCCTCAGCCCGTCGAGCGCGGCCTGCAACGTCGACACATGTTTCTTGAGGAGCGCGTCGGCCTGCTCCGGGCCGACGGTGCCCCGATCCGCGAGCGTGCGAGCCCAGATCTCGCGCACCGTCGGATGCTCGGTGATTCGCTGGTACATCAGGGGCTGCGTGAAGGCCGGCTCGTCCCCCTCGTTGTGCCCGTAACGCCGGTAGCCGATCAGATCGATCAGGAAGTCCCGCTGGAACCGTTCGCGATAGGCAAACGCCAGCCGCGCCGCTTCCACGCACGCTTCGGGATCGTCCGCGTTGACATGCACGATCGGGATCTTGAAGCCGCGCGCCAGTCCGCTCGCGTACGAGGTGCTGTACGCGTCTTCGCCGCCGGTCGTGAACCCCAGCTGGTTGTTGGCGATGATGTGAATGGTCCCGCCCGTGCTGTAGCCGGGCAGCCGGCCGAGATTCAGCGTTTCGGCAACCACGCCCTGACCGGGGAAGGCGGCGTCCCCGTGAATCAGGATCGGGACGCTTCTGGACGGATCGAAGCGCGACGCGCCGCCGCCCTCGACGAGCGTTCCCGCGGCGCGGGCCATGCCTTCGACAACCGGATCGATCGCTTCGAGATGGCTGGGGTTTGGCGGCATGGACACGACGAGGTCCATCTCGCGGCCGCCCTTGATCGCGCGGTGCGCCCCGGCGTGATACTTCACGTCCCCGGTCCACGCCATGTCCTCGCGAAAGCTCTTCGACGAGACCGGGTCCTTGAACTCGGCGAGGATCTGCGTGTACGGCTTGTTCAGCACGTGCGCCATCACGTTCAAGCGCCCGCGGTGAGCCATTCCGATCAGGATGTTGCGGATGCCGGCTTCGGCCGCTTCGGCAATGACGTCGTCCAGGATCGGGACCATCATGTCGAGGCCCTCGATCGAGAAGCGGGTCTTGCCCGGGAACGTGCGATGCAGGAACCGCTCGAACGCCTCGACCTGCGTCAGGCGATCGAGCAGCGCGACCGGGTCGATCGGATCGGCCGGGGCACGGAAGCGGCCCGACTCCGCGGCATGACGGAGCCACCGGCGCTCGTCGGGTACGAACACGTGCGCGTAGTCATAGCCGGTCGTGGAGCAGTACAGCCGGCGCAACGCGTCGACGACTTCGGCCATGGACGAGGCGTTGCCGGCAAGCGGCGTCGAGAACAGGCTCGCGGGAAGCCGCCGGAGATCCTCGTCCGTGAGTCCATGGGTTTCCGGCAGCAAGGAGGGATCGCCGAGAGGCGGCCGAAGGCCGAGCGGATCGAGCCGCGCCGCGAGATGACCGTAACGGCGGATGGACTGGGCGAGGCTGACGGCGCCAACCGCCTTGTGCAGCGACTCGCCCGAGACCGGCGCTCCTTCGGTGACGTCTTCGTGCGGCGGCTGCCACTGCTGGAAAAGCGCGCGCGTGGTTTCGTCAACCGACGAGGGGTCCTGCCGGAACTTCTCGTACAGCTCGAGGACGTACCCCCGATTCAGTCCGGCGAATTCCCCCCACGAATGCATATCTCCTTATGTTAACGCAGGGTGAACGTCCAACTCTCAGCTCTCCGATGCGGGAGTCCGAGCGGTCCACTAATCATTCCTGAGCGCGGCAATGGGATCGACCCGGCTCGCCCGGAGGGCTGGTACCCAGGCGGCGAACAAAGCGACCGCGGCAAGAATGCACGTTACTGCTGCAATCGTCATCGGATCAGCTGGGGTGATCCCGAACAGCAGCCCTTCCACCGCCCGGCCGGCCGCGGCGAGCATCGCCGTTCCCACTACCAGTCCGATCGCCGCCAGCCGCAGGACCTGCCCGACCACCAGCCATCGCACGTGCCGCGGCTCGGCGCCAACGGCGATGCGCACGCCGATCTCCTGGGTTCGGGCCGAGACGGTGTACGACAGGACGCCAAAGATGCCGACGGCTGCCAGGATCAGCGCGACGACCGCGAAGATCGACAGCAGCATGGCGGCAATGCGCTGCGCAAACGACGACTGCGCCATGGCATCTTCGAGCGACTGGACGGAATAGATTGGCTGCTCCGGATCGAGCGATCGAACCGTCTCCCGCACGCTCGGCAGGAAGGTCGCGGCGTCCGCGTCACCTCTGGTCAGCACATACAGCTGATTCCAGGCTGTCTGCTGCCGGACCGGCGTGAAGATCTCGGGACGGACCTGACTTGTGGCGCCACTGTTCCGGTAGTCGGCGACGATCCCCACGATCGTCGTCCACGGACGCGGCCGCTGGGGACTGCCGATCGCGATCCGCTGTCCGAGCGGATCCTTGCCCGGCAGATATCGATCGACGAAGGACTGATTGACGATGGCGACGAGTGGAGACGTGAGGGTATCGCCGGCGCTGAACGTCCGGCCGCTGCGGAGCGGCACGCGCAGGGTTTCAAAGTAGGAGGGTGTGGCCACGGTGATGAGCGCGCTGGGAATGCCGGTCGCTGATCCCGTCGCCTGATCGAGTGAAAACTGCGTATCGAAGACGCCCATCGGCGGGAACTGCGACGCGGCCGCGACCGATCGCACGTACGGCAGCGAGCCGAGCCGTTGGACCAGATTGTCGAAGAACGCGCCCGCGGCATCGCCGGGATAACGCTCCCGCGGCAGCGTCAAGCGCATCGTCAGCACGTCGCGCGGTTCGAAGCCGACGTCGACGCGCTGAATGTTGACGAACGTGCGCATGAACAGGCCGGCGCCCATCAGCAGCACGACGCACAACGCGATCTGCGCGACGACCAGGACGCTGCGCAGCCGTGACCCGCCTCGAGCCGTGCCCGCTCGGCCGTCGGCTTTGAGTGATTCGTGCGGATCCGTCCGAGTCGCTTGAACGGCGGGCAGGACGCCGACCAGGAGACCGGTTCCGATGGCCAGCGTGAGGCTCCAGAGCAGCACACGCGTGTTGACGGTCGCCTGCAGTTCGAGCATCTGCAGCTGCGCTGGAATCAGTGAGGCCGCACCCCTCATGCCGAGATAGGCAAGACCGATCCCGAGCAGCGCACCGATCAGCGCGAGCAGCACCGTTTCTGTGAGCAGGTGTCTCACGAGTCGTCCTCGCGCCGCGCCGAGCGCCAATCGCACCGCCAGCTCTCTCTGCCTCGTGGTCGAGCGGGCCAGGAACAGATTCGTGAGGTTCGCGCAGGCGATCAGCAGCACGAGGGCCACGGCGCCAAGCAGGAGGAACGCGGCGGGCCTGACATCCTGGAGCAGCGCATTCGCCCATGGCGACCCGACCAGCCGCCAGCCTTCGTACTCCTTGAATGTCGAGCGGTAGTTCTGATCGACGCCGCCCGCGAGCGTGGCGAGCTCGGCATTCGCTCGCTTCAAGGTCGCGCCCGGAGCGAGGCGGGCCAGGACCGTGAACTGGCGGGTGTTTCGCGGTACTCTCGCGGGATCGCCGCCCCAGGGAATCCACAGATCGGTCCCAATCACCAGCAGGCCGGGTGGCATGACGCCGACGACCGACGCTGGTTGGCCGCTGATCCGAATCGTGCGGTTCAGGATCCCGGGATCGGCGCCAAAGCGGCTGTGCCAGAGCCGGCTGCTGATGATGGCGGCACTCGGACCGTTCGGCGCCAGCTCCTCGCGCGTGAAGCCGCGGCCGAGTTGCGGCGCCATGCCGATGACCGGGAACAGATCGTCGAGCAGCAGAGCCGTGAACACACGCTCAGCGACGTCGCCGCCGGAGATGTTCCGGTTGCCGAGGTCGAAGGCGGCCGTCGTTGCGAACGATTCGATCGTTCGGATGTCGGCGTACTCCGCAGGCGAAAGAACTTCGACGTAGCCGATCTCCGACGACACTTTCGGGAAACCCACGCCGACAGACAGCAGCCGGTCCGGCTGCGGGTAGGGAAACGGATGCAGCACGTAGCCATCCACAAGGCCGTAGATGAGGCTGTTGCCGCCGATCCCGATGGCGAGCGAGAGCACCACGACCGCGGCGAAGCCTGGCCTGCGGCCGATCTGGCGAAGGGCGTTCCACACGTCCTGAAGAACGGTATCCATTTCGCTCCTCTTGGGATGGGACTCTCTTTGGAAGTTGGGAGTTGACTCGTTTACTCCGCAGAAGCCTCCGGCGCCTCGGGGACCGGCAACACGATCCTCGTGAACTGGCCGCGCTGCAGGAGCTCACGTCCCTTGCCGCCGCGGCCGGTCACGTCGTACTTCGCCGTACTGATCGTCTGTTCGGCGCCGCGGCTCGTCTCGACCGTCAGCAGATCCCGATCGCCGGTCGACGCAATGAAGCCGAGCACACGATCGTCGGCGGATGAGATCTTGATCAGGATGACGCCGCGGCCGGGACCCGACAGGAAGCTCACCTCCCCGACTTCGCACAGCATGGCGTGCGCATCGCGGGTCGCGGCGATGATGATCTCCGTGCCGCTGATCTTCGCGACGCCGACGAACTCCGCCTTCTCGCCCGCCCTGGCATAGCGTCGGCCGGCGCGCGTGCTCGGCTCGACGAACGGCTGCAGGCTGAAGCGAAGGCTGTATCCGTCGCTGGCAACAGCCAGGGCCTGGATCGGCGGCTCCTGCCCCTCCTTCTTCGGCGCGATCTGGCCTGCAACCCGCGGGTCCAGGCTGACCGCGGCCACGATCCGCTCTCCGTCCTTCAGTTTGAAGAAGCGCTGGATCGGCTCGCCGTATCCACTCGACGCGGGGATGTCGATGATCCTCGACGTATACGCGACGCCGAAGTTGCTGAAGAACGCGACCGCGCTCCGGGTGCTGCCGGGCAGCACCGCCAGCACCGCGTCGCCTTCACGCAATCGCGTCGACGACACGTCCTTCACTTCCTTCTGCCGTTTCACCCATCCATCACGCGACACGATCACGACGTTGTCTTCCTCGACAATGAAGTCCTCGGCCGTGTACTCCGCCTCGCCTTCGTCGCTCGCGATCGTCGAACGGCGAGGATCGCCGTACTTCTTCTGGATCTCCTCGATCTCGACCTTGACGATGTCCCAGCGGCTCTGCTCGTCCTTGAGCAGCGTGTTGATCTGGCGCGTGCGCCGCTGCTTCTCTTCGAGCTCCTTCCGGATGATCAGGATCTCGAGCCGCGCCAGGCGGTAGATCTTGAGCTCGAGAATCGCGTCGGTCTGCTCGGCGTCGAGGCCGAAGCGCTTGATGATCTGCGCGGCCGCGTCCTGTTTCCCTTCCGACTTGCGCACGATCCTGAGGATCTCGTCCAGCGCGTCGAAGATCTTCTCGAAGCCCTCGAGGATATGCAGGCGCTTCTTGAGCGCGGCGAGCTCGTGCTCGAGACGCTTGGTGACGACGTCGAGCCGGAAGTGCAGGAAATGCCAGAGCATCTCGTGCAGATCCATCCGCTTCGGCCGCCCGACCTCGACGTTCGCTTCGGTGGGCTCGAGGCACGTCAGGTTCACGACGAAGCTGGTCTGCAGCTGCGTGTGCTTGAAGAGATACGCCATCACCATCTTCTCGTCGGCGTCCTTCTTCAACTCGAGCAGGATGCGCACGTCGTCGGTCGAGACGTCCTTGACGTCGACGAGCGGCGGCAGCTTGCGGCTCGCGGCGACCTGGCCGATCTGCTCGACGAGTGTCGCCTTGTTGACCGTGTACGGAATGCTGGTGATGTAGATCGTCTTGCTGCCCTTGGCGAGCGGCCCTTCCTGCCAGGTGCCGCGCAAACGGATCGCGCCCGACCCGGTCTTGTAGATCTGCTTCAGCTCCTCGGGGGCGTTCAGGATCTGGCCGCCGGTCGGAAAGTCCGGCCCTTTGACGTAGCGGCAGAGTTGAACCGCGGTCAGATCGGGGTTGTCGAGCAGCTTGATGAGCGCGGTGCACACCTCCCCGAGGTTGTGTGGCGGGATATTGGTCGCCATGCCGACGGCGATGCCGGTCGCGCCGTTGACCAGCAGGTTCGGGATGCGCGCGGGCAGCACGACCGGTTCGGTGCGGGTCCCGTCGTAGTTCGGCCTGAACGCCACCGTCGTCTGGTCGATCTCGCGCAGGATTTCATCGCTGAGGCGGGCGAGCCGGCATTCGGTATACCGCATCGCCGCGGCCGGATCGCCGTCGAGCGATCCGAAGTTGCCGGATCCGTCGACGAGCGGATAGCGCAGCGAGAACGACTGGGCCATGCGGACGAGCGTCTCGTAGAGCGCGGCATCACCATGCGGGTGATAGTTGCCCATGACGTCGCCGACGACCTTCGCGCACTTCCGATGCTTGGCATCCGCGGTGAGGTTCTGCTGCCACATCGTATAGAGAATGCGGCGTTGAACCGGCTTCAGGCCGTCGCGCACGTCGGGAAGCGCACGTGACGTGATCACCGACAACGCGTAGTTCAGGTAGCGGGCCTGCGCGGCCTCGTGCAACGGGACGGCTTCTGGCTCGCCACCGCCCGGCGGTGGCGCGTCAATCACGCCGCCGTCATCGTCGAACAACCCGCCGCTTTTCTTCGATCGCTTCGCCAACGAGAACCTCCACGTGGATTGAGGATAACATCGAGGATACGGACCCAGGACTGGAGAAGGTGTGCGCTATCTGCATCTCGACGTGTTCACCGATACGGCATTCGAAGGCAATCAGCTCGCGGTCTGCCCGCAGCCGGACCGGACGCTCTCGACCGAGCGGATGCAGCGGATTGCCCATGAGATGAATTTTTCCGAGACGACCTTCGTTTTTCCAAAGGAGGCTGGCGGAGATGTGAAGATGCGGATCTTCACGCCAGGAAGCGAGCTGCCGATGGCCGGACATCCGACGATTGGCACCACGTTCGCGCTCGCCGCGGAAGGCGTGATCGCGCGCGGCCGCCGCGACTTCGTGTTCGAGTGCGGAGTCGGCCCGATTCCCGTCGAGCTCGAGTGGAGCGAGCAGGGACTGGAGTTCGTGTGGATGACCCAGCCGCTGCCGTCGTGGGGAGCAGAGATCACCGCGCGTCAGCAGCTGGCGCGGGCGGTTGGACTCGACGTCAGCGATCTCGCCGATCTCCCGATCCATTCGGGGTCATGCGGCGTCACGTTCCTGTACGTGCCGCTCGCCTCGCGCACCGCCGTCGACAGCATCAGCATCGACCGGCGCGCGCTGGAGAAGGTCATGACGGATGGCGGCGGCAAAGCGCTGCCTACGTTTTTCTTCACGACCGATCGATCGGGGGCCACAGGTGACGAAACGGTCTACAGCAGGATGCTGGCGCCGGACTTCGGCATCGTAGAGGATCCCGCAACCGGCGGCGCGAGCGGTCCCCTCGGCTGTTATCTGCTGCGTCACGGCGTCGTGACGCCCCGATCAGGCCCGATCGATGCTGAGCCTGCAGGGCGTCGCCATGAAGCGCCCGAGCCGCCTCTATATCTCGATCGAGAGCCAGAACGGCGCGATCACGCGCGTCCGCGTGGGTGGAAAGTCGGTGATGGTCGCGGAAGGACGGTTTCTCGTGACGTGATCGGAATCCTTATCCTTAATCCCCGATCCCGATCCCGGATCCGAATCCCGATCCCGATCCCTGATCGCCGATCCCCGATCCCCGATCCCGAAACCCGCCCCAGTCCTCCGCCTTCGCGCGCGCTGGCTCGCAGGCGCGCTTCGGCGAGACCTCGCCGGAGCTTGCCACCTACTAACTGACGCGGCAAGCGGCGGCGGGCAAGTCCCGAGTCCCGAGCTAAAACCCCGGCCGCAGATTGAACGCCATCGTCCAGCCCGATCGTTTGAGATCGAGTGGGCGCAGGGTCGCAGCCTCGAAGATCAGCCCGAACACGTTGACGCGAACGCCGGCGCCGACGCTGCGCACAATCAGTCCGTCCTCACCGCCTGGACCAAACCGCTGCTCGCCTCCCCAGCCCGCGCCGGCGTCGGCGAACACGAAGGCATCCATCGGCAATGGACCGTAGCGCACTCGAGATGTCCCGGTCAGCGTGCTCAAGAGCGGCATCCGCAGCTCGATCTTCGCGGCGACGAGCCGGTTGACGAGCAGCGTATTCAGGAAAGGACAATTCGCGCTTCCAGAGGGGCACTCGGACCGGGCGACCGTACTCGCTCCATAGCCGCGCACCAGCGAAGACGACCCGACATACGAGTCGCGCATGCGGAAATCGGCGGCGTCCGGACCGTAGCGGCCGGTATGGACGATCCGGACAGCCAGCGTGAACGGCCGGACCGGCATGAGGTAGCGGCGATAGTCGGCGAGCACGCTCGTGTATTTCAATCCGCCCACGGCCGTCGTCGTCTGGAGGCGGTACCGGGTGCCGAGCATCGGGCCGGTTGCGCCGAAGATCGCGGTGTCGCCAATCAGGGCAACACCGGCTTCGGCCATGCCGACCGATGGCTCGGACGGAAATGGTTGCCTGTCGTGTTCCACGACCTTGCCGGACTCGAGCGAGATCACTTCCGTGCGCCGCTCGCGTTCGAACGTGATCTGCCGCATCCCGGCGCTGAACTCGAGACGCCGTGATCGATCGAGGGGATAGGCGACGAATCCGCCGACCTGCCGGTTCGTCCACAGGAGTCGATCGCGCTCGCGGGTGATGCGATCGGGATCGGCCTCGATCCCGGTCGTGCGAAGTCTGAGCTCCGGGGTCTGTTCGAGCGTGGCGCCCCAGTTCCACCGCGATGATCGGTTGACGTAGAGCGCGCCGAACGCGGATTCATCGAACTGGCTGCTGACGTACACCGCGGTCACCAGCTGCTGATCGCCGAGCAGATCGCCGAAGAGGAGCGACGCCCCGCCGGCAACGTAGCTTCCGAACGGCCCGCCGCCACCGGACACGTATGGCGACCCCACGCCCTCGAGCGACAGCTTGGGGCTGTACGGCTTCTGCGGGCCGCGGCCGGCGGCCGCGAGGGCCGGCAGCGGAGGGACCAGCTCGATCGACGATGCGGCCAGGTCGATGGCGTTGACAGCCGGCGGCTCCGTGGCGCTGACGGGTTCAACGCGGGTTCCTGCGCGCCCGTCTTCGGAGTCGATCCGATGGATCTCGTAGCCGCTGTCGCGGAACACGCCATAGGCGATCGTGCCAGTCGCGGAGGCCACCGAGAGCATCGGGCTGAGACGGGTCACCCCGCTGACGCCGGTATCGACGTCGGTCAGCTGGTGCACCTCGCCGCTCGAGAAATCCAGCCGGAAGACGTTGCTGACGCCGGACGGATCCGACACGAAGTAGAGGCTCGCCCCTTCCGGTCCCCAGGCCGGATCGAGATGATGGGTTCCGACGATTCCGGGCGCGGCGCTGATGGCCCCGGACTCGACGTCCAGAAACGCGATCCGGTAGGAGCCAAACGTCAGCCGCGTCAGGTTCGTCGTGAAGCGATCGGTCGCAAAGGCGATCCGCCGGCCATCCGGCGACCATGCCGGCTGCACATCGGCATAGGCATCGCGGGTGAGCTGGCGGACGTCACCGGTCGCCAGCGTGACCAGGAAGAGATCGGTCATCCCCCCCTTCATCGCGGCGAACGCGATGGTATCGCCGCCGCTCGACCACGTCGGGCTGTAGACCTCGTCCACCTGCGGCAAGGGAACGGCGGCGGCGGTCCTCCCGCGGTCGACATCGAGGATGAGGAGCGAGGGCTTGCCGCGACTGATCGTCGCCAGGGCAAACCGCGAGCCCGCGGCATCCCAGGCCCCGGCTGAATGGAGGTATTGCAGGCTCTCGAACTCCGCGCTCGCGGCGGTCGTGATCAGCTTCCGGATGACTCGTCCGGTTGCGGCATCCGCGAGATAGAGATCGATCGAAAACTGATCGCGCTCGGAAAGAAAGATCATCCGTTGTCCGTCCGGGCTCAGCGACGCGGCGAGGTTCAGCCGGCCTCCGCCGGCCCGGTTGGCGGCGATTGGTGGCGAGTGGCTGGCGTCCGTTCGCTCGTGGCCGTAGCGCTCGCGCAGCGCCGCGTGCCAGGCCTCGGTCAGATCGTCGAGCGACTCGCCGGTGAGCGCCTCGAGCCGCCGTTTGACGTCGCGCTTCGCGCGCAGGGATCGGGCCGGCAGGTCGTCGCCGAACCGCTCGACGAGATGCGACCACACGGCGGCCCCCCAGCGATACGGGAAGTAGCGCTGGGACGACAGTTCGCGCAGCGTCGGCAGTTTCCGCGACGACGCCGCATCGCGCATCCACATCGCCGTCTGCGGATCGTCGGGGCCGAGCGTGAGGTACTCGGCCATGCCTTCGATGAACCAGAGCGGCAGGAAGAGCGGACTGCGATGCTGGTCGGCGATATCGAACTGGAACGCGTGGACGATCTCGTGACCGAGGACGTGGTCTGTTTCGCCGAGGCTCGCCGCGAACGGCAGGACGATCCGCCGTTTGCGGGCGTCGGTGAATCCCCCGGTGCTCTCGTCAATCAGGCCGCCGTATACGTTGGTCTGCTCGAACCGCCGGTGGCTGCCGTACAGAACGAGTGGCTGGCGTCCTCGCAGGGTGTGATCGAAGACCTTCGAGAGCCGGGCGTGCCATCGCTCGGCCATGCGGCCGGCAACCTGCGCCGCGGCGGCGTCCTCGACCGAGTAATAGACGTCGAAGTGCTCGGTCGCGAAGACGCGCACGTTGTCCCGGTCGTACTGGACTTTGTTGCGCCCGAAGTACTGCGCGTTGGCCTCGACGGTCAGCAACAGCGCCAGCGCGGCCGATGTGGTCAGCCGAATCCTAAAGGCTCGTCCCACGGGGCACCTCTCGAGGGGGGAGGGCGCCGGTTATACCACGGAGAAACGGAGACAGCCACCGTTTTGTCCGTGTTCGAAACAAAACGATGGCTGTCGAGATGCGCGAGGCGCTGAGGAATCGGCTTACTTGATGAACAGCATCTCGCGATACGTGGGCAGCGGCCAGATGTTCTGCGGGACCAGGGCCTCGAGCGCGTCGCCCGCTTCCCGCAGCGTGTTCATCGCCGGGATGACCTTGTCACGGAAGTACTTCGCGTGCTTTTCCGCGTCGCCGTTCGACTCGTGCTCGGCCAGGCTCTGCAGACGATCCACGCCCGCCTTCGCCTCGTCCGTTATCCGGGTCAGCTTGTCGAGCAGCTTCTTCGGCTCCTTGGCGACGCCTCCCGCTGCCTTGACCGCCGCGATGCTCGCCCCGAGCTCGCCCAGATAACGGTAGGCGGCCGGCAGGATGTAGCGGTTGGCCATGAGGACCATCAGCTGCGCCTCGATGTTGATGGTCTTGTTGTACTGCTCGAGCGCGATGTCATAGCGGGCCCGCAGCTCGCGCTCGCTGAGCACGCCGTACTTTTCGAACGCGCTGACTACCTGAGGCTGGAGGATTTCCCCGAACGCATCGACCGACGTGCGGTGGTTCAGCAGCCCGCGCTTGCCGGCTTCCTTTTCCCACTCGGCCGAGTAGTTGTTGCCGTTGAAGATGATCCGCTTGTTCTCCTTGACCAGCCTCGTGAGCAGCCCCTTGATGGCGGCGGGGAGCTTCTTGCCTTCCTTGACGCTCTTCTCGAGCTCGGTGGCGATGTAGTCGAGCGATTCGGCGACGGCGACGTTGAGCGCCACGTTCGGAATGGCGATGCTCTGGTTGGCCGACACCGCGCGGAACTCGAACTTGTTGCCAGTGAACGCAAACGGGCTCGTGCGGTTCCGGTCGCCGGCGTCGCGCGGGAGCTTCGGCAGCACGGACACGCCGGTGTCGAGGATCCCGCCGGACTTGGTCGTCTTGGCGCTGCCGGCCTTCTCGATCTGCGAAAAGATGTCGGTCAGCATGTCGCCGAGGAAGATCGAGATGATCGCGGGCGGCGCCTCGTTGGCGCCAAGGCGGTGATCGTTGCCGGCGCTCGCGATGCTGAAGCGCAGCAGGCCCTGGAACTTGTTCACGGCACGAAGCACCGCGGCGCAGAACACCAGGAACTGGATGTTGTCGTGCGGCGTCTCCCCCGGGTTCAGCAGGTTGGCGCCGGTATCGTCGCTCATGCTCCAGTTCAAGTGCTTGCCGGAGCCGTTGACGCCCGCGAACGGCTTCTCGTGGAGCAGGACCGCGAGGCCGAACTTCGGCGCCATCCGCCGCATCATCTCCATCGTCATCATCTGATGATCGGTGGCGACGTTGGCGTTCTCGAAAATCGGCGCGACTTCGGTACTGGCTCGGCGCGACCTCGTTGTGGCGGGTCTTCACCGGGACGCCGACTTTGTAGAGATCGCGCTCCACCTCCATCATGAAGCTGAGCACGCGGTCGGGGATGGAGCCGAAATAGTGGTCCTCGAGCTCCTGACCCTTCGGCGGCTTGGCGCCGAAGAGCGTGCGGCCGACGTTGATGAGATCCGGCCGGTTGAAATAGAACTGGCGATCGATCAGGAAGTACTCCTGCTCCGGTCCGCAGGTCGTGAACACGCGCTGCGCGCGCGAGCCGAACAGCTTCAGGATCCGGATGGCCTGCTTCGACAGCGCTTCCATCGAGCGCAGCAGCGGCGTCTTCTTGTCGAGCGCCTCACCCGTCCAGCTGAGAAAGGCCGTCGGGATCACCAGGGTCGTGCCGTGCTGGGTGACGAGCAGCCAGGGCGGGCTGGTCGGATCCCAGGCCGTATAGCCGCGGGCCTCGAAGGTTGATCGCATGCCGCCGGACGGAAAACTCGAGGCATCCGGCTCGCCCTTGACCAGCTCCTTGCCGCTGAACTCCGCGACGGCGCGGCCGTCCGACGTCGGATTGAGGAAGGAGTCGTGCTTCTCCGCCGTAATCCCCGTCATCGGCTGGAACCAGTGGGTGTAATGGGTCGCGCCATGCTCGACCGCCCAGTCCTTGAGCGCGCTCGCGATGATGTCGGCCACCGACGGTTCAATCGGCTCACCGTGCGCAATCGAGCGGCGCAGCGCGCGGAACACGTCCTTCGGCAGCCGTGCCCGCTGGACCTCCTCGTTGAACGTGAGCGATCCGAATTCGTCGGTGATCCTGCGAACGGCGGCCGCCGCGGCGGTCGTCGTCCCGCGATGCGATGCCGTCCAGTCGTTGATGTTGCGAAGCGCGTCCCCGGATGATGCGGAACCCATCGATGATGTCCTTTCTGGCCCTCGAGACTGAGATGAAAGCCGCGAAGAAGTGAAGGCGTCAATTATGCGGGTCGGCAGCAGCTTCAGCAAGACCCCGGCGCAAAGATTTTCAGATCTATATACTTAACGAAGTGATACATATTGAAGACTACTACGCGAAGGTCCTCGGCGAATTCGAACAACTCGTGCTGCTGGCGCTGCTGCGCCTGGGAAATGGCGCCTATGGCGCCAGCATCCGCCGCGAGATCAAGGACCGCACCCACCGCGATGTCGCCATCGGCAGCGTCTACATGACGCTCGCCCGGCTCGAACGCAAGAAGATGGTCGTCTCCTACGTCGGCATCCCCTCGCGCGAACGAGGCGGCCGGCGCCGCAAGCATTACCTCCTCAACGATCCCGGCCAGCATGCTCTCGGCCGCGCCCACCGCGCGCTCAAGTCAATGTCACTGGGCATCGAGCAACAGCTGGACAAACTCTAGTCATCCACGTCAACTCCCAACTCCCAACCTCCAACTCCCAAGCTGAGTCACTCGAAGAGATCTGGGTCGAAGGTCGCACCACACAGCTGGTTCCGACGCCTTCGACCCCGATTGTGCGACCGGCTACCTTGGAAGTTGGAGATTGGAAGTTGGGAGTTGACAAAAATCGTGAAACCAGGATATTCCCTAGTCCGTCTATGGGTAAAACCACCGCCAAGCAGGACCTCCTGCCCGGCACGCTCGACATGCTGATCCTCAAGAGCCTCACCCGCGGCGTCATGCACGGCTACGGCATCGCGGAGCACATTCGCCAGCTTTCGGACGAGGTGCTGACAGTCGAAGAGGGCTCGCTCTATCCGGCGCTGCAGCGCCTCCAGTTACAGGGGCTGATCGCCTCCGAGTGGGGGCACTCGGTGAACAACCGGCGCGCTCGTTATTACCGCCTGACCGCCGCGGGACGCAAGCGGCTGGGGATTGCCGAATCGAGCTTCACGCGGCTGATCGAAGCGATCTCGCGGGTGATGAAGCCGGTGGATGGCACACACTGAAACCGACCTGACCCAGAGTCTGTCGAGGGATCGATCATGGTCTTCGAACGCATGCGAGCGTTCTTCCGCCGCAATCGCCTGGACGACGAGCTCGCCGAGGAGATCCGGCTGCACATCGAGCTGCGCCGCGACGCGCTCGTCGCCGACGGCATGGCGGCGGACGACGCGGAACGCGAAGCGCGCCGGCAATTCGGCAACGTGACCGCGATCCGTGAGCGCGCGCGCGAGGAGTGGATCAGGCCGTGGATCGCCTCGATCGTTCAGGATGTCCGCTTCGCGACCCGGCTGATGACCCGCAGCCCTGGCCTGAGCGCGGTCGTCGTGCTCACGGTCGCTGTTGGCGCGGGCGTGAACGCCGCGCTGTTCTTCGCGTTGAACAACATGCTCCTGCGATCGCCGGAGCTGCCCGATGCCGGACACCCTGGTCTGGCTCGACGATGGCCGGCCGCTCCTTGGACCGACCTATCCGGATTACGTCGATTACCGCGATCGGACAGCGGCCTTCGAAGACCTCGCGGCGTACGCGACGACGGAAGTCTCGGCGCGTCTGCCCGGCGATGAACAGCCGCGAGCGATTCGCGGAGTAATGGCTTCGGGGAACTACTTCAGCGTCCTGAAGACACGCGCGGCGCTCGGGCGTACCTTCGACCACGCCGACGACCAGCCGCCGCTCGGCACCGCAACGGTCGTGTTGAGCGATGCCTACTGGTCCCGCCGCTTCAATCGCGATCCCGCGGTGATCGGCCGGACGATCGAGCTGAATACCCGGGCGTTCACGATCCTCGGTGTCCTGCCGCGGGAATTCAAAGGCGCACGAAGTCCGAGCGGTAATCCTCATGTTCCGGACGTGTGGGTGCCGCTCTGGTGTCAGCCCCTGCTCGAGCCCGGTGATGCACGGCTGCGTCACAGGACGACATGGTGGGGGCTGCAGGCGATCGGCCGTCTGCGCGCGGGCGTGTCGCTTCAGGAAGCGCGCACCCGGATAGCGACGGTGGCGGCGGCACTCGATTCGGACTATCCAGGCCAGCGCCGCCCCAGAGCACCATGGGTCTCGCGGCTCACCGACATCGATCCGCGCCTGTTGCAGACCGAAGGAGCCGCCGTCGTCGGCGTGCTCAGTACCCGTCTCTCTCTTCGTGATGCTGATCGCTTGCGCCAACGTCGCCGGCCTGCTCCTGGCGCGGGCCTCCTCACGACGGAAGGAAATCGCGGTCCGGCTCTCGCTCGGCGCGGGTCGCGGGCGAATCGTCCGTCAGTTCGTCGCCGAGGGTCTGGTGCTTTCGGGGATCGGCACAGTGCTCGGCTGCATCGCCGCGTCCTGGATTCTGAGCGCGGTCGTCTCGTCCGGCGGCACGCAGCCGCTCATGTGGTCGTTCCTGCCCGACGGCCGGGTCATCACCTTCGCGGCGTTTCTTGCGGGTGCCGCGACGATCAGCACGGGGCTGATGCCGGCGCTGCAAGCGTCGAAGACCGTGCTGCTCCCCGCATTGACACGGTCGGAAGGGGTTCGCATCGGCCGGCTGCGAACCCTGCTGATCGGCACCGAGGTCGCGGCCTCGGTGGTGTTGCTCCTCGCGACGGCATTGCTCATCCGTGGGGTGATTCGAGCCCATTCGATGAACCCCGGGATGCCGGTGGATCGCCTGCTGGCGATTGACATCGACGCAAGGGTACTCGGGTATGAACCGCCGCGACTGGAGGCGGCGCTTCGGGCGGTCCGCCGCGAGATCGAGTCGTTACCCGGCGTAGTGTCGACATCGATGGTGAATCCGGCGCCATTCGACGGGAGCCGCCACAGCACGACCCTTCGGCTCGCCGATGCGCCGGACTCCCCTGGTGTGCGCCAACTCCTGGCCAGCGTCTCCGCCAGCTTTTTCGAAGCGGCAGGGATGCAGCTGGTCCGGGGAAGGTTGTTCGACGAGCGAGCGTCCGACGAGATCGTAATCAATCAATCACTGGCGTCACGACTGTGGCCCACAGCCGATCCTCTGGGTGCACGCGTCACGTCTGGTGATTTCAATCGCAGCTCGTACGTGGTCGTCGGGATCGTTCGCGACGCGCCCTACAGGTCACTCCGGGAGCGAAATGAACCATTCATGTTCCGGCCCGGCACCAGCGGCACGATCCTGGTCCGAACGTCGGGACCGGCGTCTTCGGTGGTCCGCCCGGCCAGCGACGCCGGCACCCGGGTCGACCGACACCTCGTCATCTCCGCGCGGCCGCTGACCGATGAGCTCGCAAGCGAATTGCAGGCGGGGCGCACCATGACGCTTGCCGCGGCTGCTCTGGGATTGTTCGCGCTCCTCGTGGCACTCGCCGGAGTGGCCGCGACGGCGGCGCAGTCCGTGGCGCAGCGCACGCAGGAGATCGGCATACGAATGGCGCTCGGTGCACAACAGCGTGATGCGGTCGTACTCGATCATCCGCCGGACACTCACACCCGTCATCGTCGGCGCGATTGCCGGCCTGGCCGTCGCGTCGCAGGCGTCACGCGTGCTCGTGACGCAGCTGTACGGAGTCAGCCGGCTGGATCCCCTGGCCTTCACCGTGAGCATCGCGCTGATTGTCGCCGCGGGAGCGGCGGCGGCGTGGTTCCCCGCTCGCCGGGCGGCGACCATCGATCCAATCCGCACGCTCCGAGCGGAGTGATCCCTTCCTCTTCCGACGAGGTTGCGCGAGTCCACCCTCGCGAGACGCCCTTCATCGAATCGACCGCCGCGCGGACGCGGGTAGAATCAAGCCAGGCGCCGCGATGCTCCGCCGCATCCTCCACATCGACATGGACGCGTTCTATGCGTCGGTCGAGCAGCGTGACAATCCGTCTCTCCGCGGCAGACCCGTCGCGGTTGGCGGCAGCCCCGCGAGCCGGGGCGTCGTCGCCGCGGCGAGCTATGAAGCGCGGACGTTCGGGGTGCGGTCAGCGATCCCGATGTCGCGTGCGGTGCGGCTCTGCCCCGAGCTGGTCATCGTTCGGCCGGATTTCGCGAAGTACCGCGCGGCGTCGCAGAGCGTGTTCGCCATCTTTCGATCGGTGACGCCGCTCGTCGAGCCGCTCTCGCTGGACGAGGCCTACCTCGATGTCACCGAGAACGCCTGGGGGGAGACGCTCGGTCAGGCGGTGGCGCAGCGGCTGAAGGCGGAGATCAAGGCGGCGACGTCACTGACCGCGTCGGCTGGCGTCGCTCCCAACAAGTTCCTGGCGAAGATCGCGTCGGCATGGAAGAAGCCGGACGGCCTCACGGTGATTGCCCCGGAACGGATGGAGCAGTTCCTCCAGAAGCTGCCGGTGGACGCGCTGTGGGGCGTGGGCCCGGTGACGGCGGACCGGCTGCGCGAGCGTGGCATCGAGCGGCTGGTCGACGTGCGTACGGCGGATGCGGAGATGTTGAAGGATGCCGTCGGCAGTCAGGCAGACTGGCTGCGGCGCCTCGCCGACGGGCATGACGACCGCCCCGTCGTCGCCGACTACGCGCCGAAATCCTCGGGCTCGGAGAATACGTTCGCCGACGATCTGACCGACATTACACAGATTCGCGAGGCAATCGACGAGATGGCGCGCGACGCGGCAGCCTGGCTGGCGCGGAAGAACCTGCTCTGCCGCACGGTGACGATCAAGGTCCGCTATTCCGACTTCACGACCGTCACGCGCAGCCACAGCGCGACGCCGGCGACGCGGGACGCCGACGACATCGCCCGACGGGCCGTGCTGCTGCTCGAGAAGACAGAAGCCGGCGCCCGTGCGGTCCGCCTGCTCGGCGCGAGCGTTCACAACCTGATCGACCCGCTCGCGCCGTCCGAAGAACCGCTGCTGCCTTTTGAACCCTAGACGGAAACGTCGTTACTCCGCCGCCGGCTTCCTCACCCTCGCCGCACGCGGCCGCGCGGGCGCTTTCCGGCTGCGGCCGGGCGCTTCGCCCTTGCGTGCTCCTCGCGCCGGCGACGCGGCCCGCTTCCGGCCCCGGCCTTTCTTGGGCTCGACGGCTTCGTTGCCTGGCTCCGGCCCCGATTCGGAATCCGCTTCGACTCCATCGACGACCGGGCGGAACTCGAGCTCCTGAACGACCGCGCCGTCGACCACTTCCGGCTCGTGTTCAGAACCAGGCTCCTGATCGAACCGGTCGACGCCGCGCACCTCAGCATCGTCGTGCCGCATCGGCCGGGACTGATCAGCTGCCCAGGCGCTGGCACCCTCGGCCGCCGGCGACTCGGTGCCATCGTGGCGGGCATCGTCGGGCTCATCGATCCCGAACACCGGCTGCATCACGTTGCCGGGGAACAGGCGAATCACCCCCTGCCGATCGCGTTCGATGCGGAACAGTCCGTCGCGCTGGCAGGCTCGCAGCAGATCCTGGAGGCTGCCGAAGCCGAACTTCCGTTCGTCGAAGGTCGGATCGATCCCACGCATGAACTGCTTCGCCTGCCGCACGTACATCGGGAATCGCGGCGGGTTCGGCGCCGATTGGAAGATGCGGCGAACTTCGCGGATGCCATCGGCGGCGCGCGGCTCGCCACCAGGCGGTGGCGAGAGCTCGACGTCCTGTTGGTCACGCGGGGCGTCGCGTCGTTCGGGCGCCGGCTGCGACGGCGCATCGTCGACGCGCAGACGGCCGTCGCGATCGTCGAGCTCCACCAGCACATTGCGCCCGTGCTCGCGGAGCCGCACGTGTCCGGCGGTTGCGAGCTTCTGGGCGAAATCGCGGAAGCTGCTGACGCCGTAGGTGCGCTCCGAGAACGTCGAATCGAGCTGGAGGAGCGTGCTCTTCAAGAGGCCGAGCTGTGGCGACACTTCGCGGTCGCTCAGGACCTTCAGGGCGCGGCGGACGAGCGGCACGGCCTGGTCGATCGGCGCCTGCGACACCGGGCCGACCTGCCGTCGATCGGCGCTGCGCCGCGAGCTCACGAGGTTCTCGTAGGCGATGAACTCGTGACAGTTGCGCTGCATGACCACGCTGGTGAAGGCGCGGCCTCCCACCACGAACGTCTGCTTGTCGTACTGCTTCAGCTTTTCGACGAGGGTGATGAAGTCGCTGTCGCCGCCGACGATGACGTAGGCGTTGATGTGCGTGTGGGTGAACGCCATCTCGAGGGCGTCGAGCGCGAGGTTGATGTCGGCGCCGTTCTTGTCGCCACCCGGCGTGAGGTTGCGCTGCACGAGCTTGGTCGCGTGCTGGGTGAGCGAGCGGCTGTAATCTCCGGCGCGGGTCCAGTCGCCATAGGCGATCTTCGAAACGACCTCCCCACGTTCCTTCAATGCTTCGAGGACCACGCCGATGTCGAACTGGGTTCCGAGTGTGCTCTTGATCCCGATTTCGATGTTGTCGAAATCGATGAAGACCGCGAGCTTGAGTCGTGTGTCTCCCAAACTTTTCAGTCTGTCCTTTCTGTTGCGCGGTGTCGGATCAACGGTTCCCGCCGTGGACCGGGCAACGTTACATTATCGCTCCATCCGTGCCCCGGGCACGACTCCGGCCTGACCAGGGACGTCAACCCATCCGTAAGGCGGCCATTTACCGGGCCGTGACGTCGTAGGCGTAAATCGTGTCCTGATCGCGCAGGAACAGCTTCCCGGCCGAGACGACGGGATGGCTCCAGGTCGGGAGGTTGCCGGCGCGAATCTGAAAGCGTCCATGCTCGCGATACCCGGCCGGATTGGCCTCGGCGAGGCCGACCACGCCGTTCTCGCTATAGAGATACAGCCGATCGTCGGCGAACACGAGCGAGCCCTTGCCGACGCTGCGATCGCGCCAGGCCTGCTTGCCGGTCTCGAAATGCATCGCGGTGAGGATGCTCGACGAGAATCCGTACAGGTGGTCGCCGATCAGCACGGAGCTCGAGTGGTGGTTGCGCATCTCGGACGTGAAGTACACCTCCCGGGCGCTGACTTTCGGGCCCTCGACCATGATCGAGAGCAACGCGGCGCCGGTGCCGTAGTCGGACGACAGGAACACCTGGCTGCCACGGACGATGGGCGTCGCGATGTTCGCGGTGCGGTTCGCGACCCGGTTGTAGCTCCACAGCAGGCGGCCGTCGTTCACGTCGACGCCGAGCGCGCGCTCCGCGGTGAAGAAAACGGCCTGCCTGAGGCCGCCGCTCTCGAGCAGCACGGCGGACGAATAGCCTGGCTCGTCGTTCTGTGTTTTCCAGATCAGCGAGCCATCGGTCTTGCGGAGCGCGACGATGGAGGCGCCGGAGCCGCCGGCGTTCACGAGAATGCGATCGCTCAGCACCAGCGGAGATTCGCTCAACCCCCAATTGATGTTCGAGCCGCCGTACTTCTGAAGGACGTTCTGCGTCCAGATGACCTTGCCCGTGGCGGCGTCGAGCACCGACAGATCGCCGCTGGCGCCGAACGCATAGACGCGATCGCCCTCGATGGTCGGCGTCGCGCGCGGTCCGTCGCCGCGGTCGTTGTTGAACCGGCGGCCGTGGGCGACTTCCCACACCCGTTTCCCGCTCGCGGTGTCGAACGCGATGACGTACTCGGTGCTGCCGCGCGCGCCCAGAGTGAACAGGCGGCCGTTCGCGACGGAAAACGACGAGTAGCCCTCACCCGCCCCTTTCGTCTGCCACGCGAGCGGCGGCCCATTGCCGGGCCATTGCTTCAACAGCCCGCGCTCCGTTGAGACGCCGTCCCGCCGCGGCCCCCGCCATTGGGGCCAATCGTCCATCGCCCGGGTCGAAACCACGACCGAAACCGACGAAAGCATCGCGAACACGAAGAACGCGGCCCCGGCCGCTTGACACGATTTGCGCATGAATATCCCTCTCCGCTTCCTACGCCGCCTCGACGGCGGGCGTTTCCTCTCTACCCGCTCGAGCTCGGCGGCCGATGCGAGCGGCGCTTCATCAGGGCGAGCCTTTGACAGGCCCGAACGAATGCCATCCTGCGGTTACTTGATGATCCGCACCTGCTTCAGCTCGATGCGCGTCACGGGCTCTTCTCCATTCAGCGCCGCGGATTCAATCGCGTCGACGGTGGCGATCCCGTCAATCACCCGGCCAAACGCCGTGTACTTTCCGTCGAGCGAGCTCGCGGTCCCGGTGACGAGGAAAAAGGAGGTGGTCGCACTCGCGGGGTCGTCCCCGTGGGCCATCGAGACGATGCCCTTCACGTGCTTCGTGTCGTTGAATTCCGGCTGCAGTTCCCGCACGAGCTTCTGCTGCCTGTCCGACAGCGGCCCGCGTGTCTGCAGCCAGCCGGTCTGGACGACGAAACCTTTGACCACGCGGTGAAAGCTGGTGCCGTCGAGCACGCCTGCCGACGCCAGCCGGAGAAAGGCCCGGACGTGACCGGGCGCCTTGTCCGGAAAGAACTCGATCGTGATGGGACCTGCCGATGTCTCCAGTACGGCGCGATAGCTGGCGAGCACGGCCGCTGGCTCTGTGCTGAACGGTTCCGGCTCGGGAGGCGGCGTGTCGCGAATATCGACAGAAACAATCTCGATTCGCTCGGTGACCATGCCGCCCTCGCCGGCCGGCGACTCGGAGATCTTCTGGACGACGTCCATGCCATCGGACACTCGCCCGAAGATCGTGTATTTGCCGGTGAGCGACGGCTGATCGGTTACGCACACGAAGAACTGCGCGCCGCCGCTGTCCGGCTTGCCCGGCTGGAGCACGGCAGACACGGCTCCGCGCGTCTGCGGCTCGGCGCCAAGCTCCGCCGCTAGAACGCCGAGACCGCCGGTCCCATAGAGCTTGGCTTTCGCCGGATCCCTCGTCAGCGGATCGCCTCCCTGGATAATCCCCAGCTTGATCACCCGATGAAACGTCGTCCCCTTGTAGGCGCCCGCTCGCGCGAGCTTGATGAAGTAGCCGACGTGATTTGGCGCAAGATCCGGCCGCAGATCGATGACGAAGGTCCCGGCCGTCGTGTTGACGACGGCCTGCTTGTTGGTCATGTCGGCGGTCGTGAGATCGGTCTTGAACGGCGCCGCGGGCTTCGAGCCGGCAGGCTTCTGGGCGTCGGCGCTCAGGAGAAGGGACAGGAGGAGGACCACGAAGCTCAGAGGCATGGCATGAGTACTTTACTCAAGCTTCAGAGGCCCTGTGAGCAGCAACCGGCCGGAGGCCGGTCCGGCGCTTGGGGGTGGGGCCCCAAGCGCAACAAAGAAATGCAGACAGAACGCCTCTGCCCAGCACAGAGCTAATTCGATTCACGCGACAGCATTTTCTTATTGCTCGCGGGGCCCCACCCCCGCGAGCTCGCGTGGGGGCCCACCCCCACGCGAAGACCCGGCCTCCGGCCGGGGTGCAGGCATGCTATCGTCGTCTCGACACTCGCGTGGCGTGGGTGTAGACGGTGACCCGGCATGGCGTCCGGGGACGGTGAGCGCATGTCCCTCTTTCCTGAATACCAGCTCCGCATCATCGAATCGTCCGAGGCCGCGCTCCGGCTCGAGGCTGCGCACGAGTGGCTGCTGACGCACGCCGGCCGCGGTGCGGTCATCGTCGGCGCCTCACGCGGGGCGGCGGACGATCTGGCGCGCTCGGTGGCGAAGATGCGCGGCGGCGCGCTCGGATTGCATCGTTTCAGCTTTACGCAGCTGGCCGCCCATCTCGCGGCGCCGGTGCTGGCGTCGCGGGGGGCCGTGCCGGTGACCCGCGTCGGGACGGAGGCGGTTGCCGCGCGCGCGACCTTCGAGGCGCAGCACGGCCATGAGCTGACCTACTTCGCACCCGTCGCGTCGACACCGGGCTTTCCGCGGGCACTGGCCCGGACGCTCAACGAGCTCGCGCTGGCGCGCGTGGGCCCTGACGCGCTGCGCCGCCTGCCGCTCGGCGGTGCCGATCTCGCGGTGCTGTTCGAGCGTTTCGATGCACAGTTCACCGCGGCCTCAGCGACGGATCGCGCCACGCTGTTCGAGGCTGCGACTGAAGCGGCGGATACCTTCAGCGGCCGGCCGCTGCTGATGCTGGACGTCGCGCTCGAATCATCGGTCGAGTTCGCCCTGGCGCAGCATCTCATCGCAAAGGCGGCGCCGGCGCTCGTGCTGGTGCCCTTCGGCGACCTCGCCACGCTCGAGTACCTGAAGGCGCTTGGCGTCGAACCGGACGTGCGCGCGCCCGTCGCGAGCTCGGACCTGACGGCCCTGCGGCGCAACCTCTTCGCGGGGCGGCAGCCGCCGGAACGGGAACCGACCGGCGAAGTGCGCGTCTTCTCGGCGCCGGGCGAGAGCCGGGAGTGCATCGAGATTGCACGACGCATCCTGCAGGAAGCCCGCGACGGCACGCGCTTCGACGAGATCGCGGTCGCGCTGCGCGCGCCGGCCCACTATGTCGGCCTGCTCGAGGATGCGTTCGATCGCGCTGGCATTCCAGGCTGGTTCGAGCGCGGCGCGCGACGTCCGCATCCCGGCGGCCGCGCCTTCCTCGCGATCCTCGGCTGCGCGGTGGAACGGCTGTCCGCGCTCAGGTTTGCGGAATACCTGTCGCTCGGCCAGGTTCCCGATCCCGAGGAAGCCGCCCGCACGCCCGAGCCCTCTGTGCCCGCCGACGACAGCGTGACGGGGTTTGCGCGAGTCGAGCCGCTACCCGACGAGCCCGAAGCCGACGAGCGAGCCGTGAACACGAACGCCGACGTGGAAAACGCGGTCGTCGCCGGCGCCCTGCGAGCTCCGTGGCGCTGGGAAAAGCTCATCGTGGACTCGGCTGTGATCGGTGGCAACCCGGAGCGGTGGCGACGCCGGCTGCGTGGCCTGCGCGGCGAGTACCGACGAGCAGTTGCGGGAAGCGCAGCGCGAGGATCCGGAGTCGGCGCGGGCCGGTCAGCTGGAGAGAGATCTCGCCAACCTCGCACACCTGACCAGCTTCGCGCTGCCGGTGATCGAGACGCTCGCGTCGTGGCCGCGGGCCGCGACCTGGGGCGAGTGGCTCGAACGGTTCGGCGATCTTGCGCCCCGGGTGCTTCGACGCCCGGGACGAGTCAAGCGGGTGCTCGACGAGCTGCGGCCGATGTCCGCGATCGGCCCGGTCACGCTCGAAGAGGCCCGCAACATCCTGGCGGAACGGCTGCGAACGCTCGACGAACAGCCGCCGGCCAACCGCTTCGGCTGTGTGTTCGTTGGCACGCCGCAGCAGCTCCGCGGGCGGGTATTCAAAGTGGTGTTCGTGCCGTCGCTGGCCGAACGTCTGTTCCCCCAGACGCCGCGCGAAGATCCGATGTTGCTGGACGTCGAGATGCGCACGCCGCTCGGCGCCGGCCTCTTCGTTCAGGAAGACCGGCTCAAGAACGAGCGCCTGATGCTCCGGCTGGCTGTGGGTGCGGCCACGTCGAGGCTGTGGCTCTCCTATCCGCGGCTCGACGTCAGCGGGGCGCGCCCACGTGTGCCGTCGTTCTACATGCTCGACGTCATGCGCGCGGTGACGGGAAAAATCCCCAATCATGAGGCGCTGCAGCGCGACGCGGCGCAGCAGGGTGGCGCCAGGCTCGACTGGCCGGCGCCGGCGGACCCGGCGCAGGCGATCGACGAAGTCGAACACGACCTGTCGACGCTGCGCGAGCTGATTGGCCATCCAGATCGCCCAGCGGTGCGCGGACACGCCCACTACCTGCTTGGACTCAACGATTCACTGCGGCGTTCAGTGATTCGCCGCTGGGCCCGCGCGCAGTCGCGCTGGCGCGCGCAGGATGGCCTCGTCGTCCTGAGCGACGCGATCAGGCCGATGCTGGCGACGCAGCGGCTGGGCGCGCGGCCTGTACTCGGTGTCCGCGCTGCAGAAGTTCACGCTGTGCCCGTATCAGTTCGCGCTGTCAGCGATCTACCGGCTCCAGCCGAATCAGGAGCCCGAGCCGCTGCAGCGCCTCGACCCGCTGACCAAGGGATCGATCTTCCACGAAGTCCAGGCGGTCTTCTTCAGGGCGATGCGCGACGCTGGAAAGCTGCCCGTCAACGCCGCGGGTGTAACCGATGCGCTCGGCATCCTCGAAGGGGTACTGGCCACAGTCGCCGAGAAGTACGAAGAGAAGCTGGCGCCGGCCATCCCCCGCGTCTGGTCCGACGAGATCGCCGCGATCGGTCGGGATCTTCGGGTCTGGGTGAGAAGGCTGCCTGAGGCCGCGGGGTGGACGCCAACGCACTTCGAGTACAGCTTCGGGCTGTCAGACGAGGGGCGTGACGAGCGCAGCGTCGCCGAGCCTGTCCAGATCGATGGCCGGTTCATCCTTCGCGGTTCGATCGACGTGATCGAGTCGAAGGAGGGAACCGGCGAGCTCCGCATCACTGATCACAAGACGGGCCGCAACCGCACGACGCCGCGCACCGTCATCGGCGGCGGCGCCACACTCCAGCCAGTCATCTATGGACTCGCGGTCGAAAAGCTGCTCGGCAAGCCGGTCAGCGGCGGCCGTTTGTTCTATTGCACGGCTGCCGGGGGGTTCACCGATCACCCGGTGCCGTTGTCCGAGGCCAATCGGCGCGCCGGTCTCGAGGCGCTCGAGATCATCGACCGCGCCATCGAGCTGGGGTTTCTGCCGCCGGCGCCAGCGGAGCGTGCCTGCACGTGGTGCGATTTCCGTCCGGTCTGCGGCCCCGACGCACCGCTCCACTTGCGCCGCAAGCCGGCCGAGTCGATCGGCGACCTCACCTCGCTGCGAGGGATGCCGTGAGCCGCCTTCGCTCGGACGATTCGTCGTCGAGCTTCGGCGCGCAGGCCCTCGCTCGGACGATTCGTCGTCGAGCTACGGCAGGCTCTGGCTCCGAGATGAAGGCTGACGGCCGCGCGCGGCACCTGATCGCGACCGCGCTCGACGAGACGCTGGTCGTCGAGGCCGCTGCCGGTACCGGCAAGACGACCGAGCTCGTGGGCCGCATCGTTCGCATCCTCGCGGAAGGACGCGCCACGGTCGACAAGATCGCCGCCGTGACCTTCACGGAAAAAGCCGCGGGCGAGCTCAAGCTGCGATTGCGCGAACGTCTCGATCGTGAGCGGACCGCAGTCGCAAGCGGGGCCGCCCGCGGTCTGCTCGATGCCGCGCTGACCAGGCTGGAAGAAGCCCACATCAGCACCATCCATGGATTCTGCGCCGAGCTCCTCCGCGAGCGGCCGGTGGAGGCCCGCATCGACCCGCTCTTCGAGGTCCTGACCGAGCCTGCGGCGGCGCGGCTGTTCGACGACGCGTTCGGACGCTGGTTGCAGGAGCAGCTCGCCGATCCGCCGGCAGGCGTCAGGCGTGCGCTTCGTCGCACGGCGTTCGGCGGCGACAATGGTCCGATCGATCGTCTTCGCAACGCGGCGTGGGAGTTGACCGGGTGGCGCGACTTCACCGGCGACTGGACCAGGAACCCGTTCGATCGCGAGCAGGAGATCGCCGCCACGGTCGCCCTGCTGCATGAAGTCGCCGACCTCACCCGCGATCCGGCATCACGCAACGATCCGCTCTGCACGAGCACCGAGCCGGTGCGGCGTCTCAGCGATGAGATCGGCCTGCAGGAGCGGTTCGGCGATGCCGGCATCCCCGACTACGACGGCTGGGAAGCGGGGCTGGTCGATCTGTCGCGCGACCGCGTGCTCGGAAACATCCGCCACGGCCGTGGCGCCCTCTACAAGAAGGGCGTACGGCGAGACGAGGTGCTGAGCGCGGTGGAGCAGCTGCGATCGCGCCTGGATCAGTTCCGGATGGATGCCGATGCCGACCTCGCGGCGCTGCTGCAGCGTGAGCTCCGCGGGGCGACGACGCGATACGAAGGCCTGAAAGACGCGGCGGGAGTCCTGGATTTCCTCGATCTGCTGGTACGCGCCCGTGACCTCGTACGCGGCAACCCGATGGTCCGGCGAGGCTTCCAGCAGCGCTTCACCCACATCTTCGTCGACGAGTTCCAGGACACCGACCCGCTGCAGGCCGAGATCCTGCTGCTGCTCGCGGCCGACAACGAGGCCGAGACGGACTGGCGGCGTGTCCGGCCAGTCCCGGGACGCCTGTTCCTGGTTGGCGATCCGAAACAGTCGATCTACCGGTTCCGTCGCGCTGACGTCGGGATATACCGCGAGGTGTCGAAGCAGCTCGAAGCGCACGGCGCGCGCCTGCTGCAACTGAACACCAGCTTCCGGAGCGTGCCCGAGATCCAGGCATGCGTGAACGCCGCCTTCGCGCCGGTCCTCACCGGCGACGAGGTCACTCTGCAGGCACCCTATGTTCCACTGGCTCCCGATCGTGGACCCCTGCCGAATCAGCCGGCCGTCGTCGTCCTGCCAGTACCGTCGCCCTACGCGACCAGATACGTGTCGGGCGTGGCCATCGAAAAATCACTGCCCGGCGCCGTCGGCGCGATGGTCGACTGGATTCTCAACCAGAGCGGCTGGCAGGTCACCGAGCGCAGCGGCACCGCACCGGTCGGCGTGGCGGCGAAGCACGTGTGTCTGCTGTTCCGCCGCTTCGTCAGCTGGCAGACGGATGTGACCAGGCCGTACGTCGAGGCGCTCGAGGCGCGTGGTATCCCTCACGTGCTGGTCGGGGGCCGCGCCTTTCACGAGCGCGAAGAGATCGAGGCGATCCGCGCGGCGCTCGCCGCGGTCGAGTGGCCGGACGACGAGCTGTCGGTGTTTGCGACGCTGCGTGGACCGTTCTTCGCGATCCCGGACGAGGACCTGCTCGACTGGGCCTACCGCTTCCGCCGCCCGACCGAGAAGGGCTTCCGGCGACACCCGTTTCATCCCCATCGCATTCCCGAGATCTTCGTCCGCGATACGCCCCCGGACGTCGAACACCTGCGGCCGATCGCCGGCGCGCTCCAGCTTCTGCGCAACCTGCACCGCCATCGCAACAGCGTGTTCGCCGACCGCGACGACGCCCGCGAGTGGGGCGGCGCCTCAGGCGTGCTGCACGAGCTGCTGCGCGCGACCCGCGCGCACGTCGGCTTCGCGCTGAGGATCGGCGGCGAGCAGGCGCTCGCCAACGTGCTGCACGTCGCGGAGCTCGCCCGGCAGTACGAGCTCGGCGGCGGCATCTCGTTTCGAGGCTTCGTCGAGGAGCTGCGGGTGGCAGCAGATACCGCGCAGGCAGCCGAGGCGCCAATTCTCGAGGAGGACAGCGACGGCGTCCGGATGATGACGGTGCACAAGGCCAAGGGCCTCGAGTTTCCGATCGTGATCCTGGTCGATCTGACCTGCAAGCTCTCGCGCCCGGACGCGGGGCGATGGATCGATCCGGCCGGCCAGGTGTGCGCCATCAAGCTCGCGGGCTGGGCGCCGACCGATCTGCTTCTGCACGGCGGTATCGAGGCCGCTCGCGATCGCGCCGAAGGACAGCGGCTGGCGTACGTCGCCGCCACGCGGGCCCGCGACGTGCTGATCGTCCCGGCGATCGGCGACGAAGTCTACGATGGCGGCTGGCTCGATCCGCTCATGCCGGCGGTCTACCCGTCACTCTCCGATCGCCGCAAGCCGGCGGCCGCGATCGGCTGTCCGGCATTCCCCTCGAAGGACACCGTCCTGACACGCCCCGATGGCGATCCCGCGCGCGCCACGACCGTCGCACCGGGATCGTTCTCGTTCTCGGGCACACCAGTCGCCGGTTCTCCAGTCCCGAGTCCCGAGTCCCGAGCCCCGAGCGAGTATCTCGTAACGTGGTGGGATCCGCGCGTGCTCGCGCTCGACGCGGGCTCGTCGTTCGGCCTCCGCCGCGACGATCTGATCGCGAAGGACGGTGACCCTGCCGGATCCAGTCAGCGCCTCGCCGCCTATCGTCAGTGGCAGTCGGCGCGGGCGGCAGCCATCGCCGGCGCGCGGCAGCCGTCGATCACCGCACGGACCGTGACACAGATGGCGGCGGATCGCGAGCTGCCGCTGCTCGACCTTCAGGACGTCAACATCGAGGTCGTCGACGTCCCCCGCGTGCCCGGGCGCCCGTTCGGGCCGCGATTCGGCACGCTCGTCCATACAACGCTCGCGACAGTGACGCTCGATGCCGACGAAGCGACGGTCCGCCGCGTGGCGACGACCCAGGGACGCATCCTGCTGGGATCGGGAGAAGGGGTCGAGGAGGAAGTCTACGCGGTCGCCGAAGCCGTCATGGCGGTGCTCCGTCATCCGCTCTTCGACCAGGTCCGCGCGGCCGAAAGGGCGCAGCGATGTTTTCGCGAGCTGCCGCTCATCTGGCATGACCCGGCCGGCGTGTTGACCGAAGGCACCATCGACCTCGCCTTCGAGGACGGCGACGGCAGCATTGTCGTGCTCGACTTCAAGACCGATCGGGAGCTCGACACCGACATGGAGCGCTACCGGCGGCAGCTCGCGATTTATTGCCAGGCGCTAGCCGAGCTGAGAGGTCAGGCCACCCGCGGGATTCTCATGCGGGTATAGGTCTGCCGCGCGTTAACTCCCAACCTCCAACTTCCAACTCCCAAGGCGAGATGTTCGTACCTTCCGGGTGAATAGGCGGCGACCTCTCCGATCGCAACGAATTTCACCCCAATCTCTCGAACCGCTCGCCTTGGGAGTTGGGAATTGGAGGTTGGGAGTTGACGCGGTTCTTTACTCGTAATGAAGAGCCTTGACCGGATCGAGCGAGGCGGCGCGCGCGGCAGGATACAGCCCGAAGATCAGCCCGATCGCGACCGAGACGAAGAACGCGAGCACGATCGACCAGGTCGTCACGATCGTCGACCACCCGGCCAGATAGCCGATGAGCTGTGACAGGCCGACACCCATCAGCACGCCCATCACGCCGCCGGCCAGCGAGATGATCGTCGTCTCGATCAGGAACTGACGGATGACATCGCGGCGCTTCGCGCCGATGGCGCGGCGGACGCCGATCTCGCGCGTGCGTTCCATCACGCTGGCCAGCATGATGTTCATGATCCCGATGCCGCCGACCAGCAGCGAGATCGAGGCGATGGCCACCATGACCATCTCGAAGATGCGCTGGGTGCGGCGCTGTTCGGCGAGCAGCTCCGCCGGCGACACGATCGTGAAGTCGCCCGCCTCGCGATGCGCGACGTTCAACAGGCCGCGGAGCAGGGCGGAAGACGCCGGGATGTCGTCGGCGGAGCGCATCTGCAGGTAGATGCCGTCGATCTCGTCCTTCTGCCGGGTCTGACCGTCTTCGATCCTGAAGATCGCCGCGTAGAGGGGCACGTAAATCAGGTTGTTGCGATCCTGCGCCGGGATGCCGGCGACGTCGGTCTGCGCCGTCAGCATCGGACCGGCGACGCCAATTACCTGGAACCACTGTTCGTTCACCTTCAAGTAGCGTCCGATGGGGTCATCGGTCCCGAACAAGGCGGCGGCCGCCGCCTCACCCAGTACCGCGACCGGGGCCGCGTTGGCCGTCTCGGCATCGTCGAAGAACCGGCCGTTCACGACCTGAAGATTCGCGATGGTCGTGTAGGCGGGGCTCACGCCGTACACGATGGGCGAATCACCCTGCGGTTTCGGCAGGAGCTTGGACGGCGTGAATCGTTTCCGCGCCGTCGTCGCGGTCACCCCTTCCAGGTTCGCCTGAATGATGCGGTAGTCCTGGAAATTGAGGCCGGCCGAGAGCTTGCGGATCTTCTGCAGCGTCTGCTGATCGGGGGCTTCGCGCGACTCGACGATCAGATTGCGTACGCCGAGCTGCTCGATGAAGGCCATGACCTCCTGCTGCGCGCCGGCGCCGATCGACAGCATCGCGACGACGGCCGCGACGCCGAAGATCATCCCCATCATGGTGAGCAGGGAGCGGAGCTTGTGGGCACGGAGATTCTCGAACCCCATCCGCAGATCGGGCAGGAAATCCGCGTAGCGTCCGACCGCTGGAATGACGGTCACCGCGGCGCTCCCGCAGCAGGCATGGTCGGCGCCGAAGGCTGATTGGCCCCCGCCGGGCGCAGCGTCGGATCGATCAGTGCGATCTCGAGTCCCTCGGACAAGCCCTCGACGACCACGCGGCTCTCGGTGCGCTGCGTGACCTTGACGTCCCGCTCCTCGAAACGGTCGCCGACCTTGACGAAGACGTGATTCTTGCCGGCGCGCGCGAAAACTGCCTGCCGGGGCACGTGGAGCGCGTCCACCAGCTCTTTACCCTCAATCGCGAGGCGCACCGACGAACCTGCCTTCAGCCGTGGATCCGGCTTCTCGAACTGGAAGGTGACGTCGAACAGCCGGCTGACGCTGGCGGCGTCGAACCAGTTCGCGCGGGCGGCGTTTCCGGACAGCGCGCCGACGCGCACCGTGAAAACCTCGCCCGGCAGTGCGTCGACGGTCATCGACGCCTGCTGTCCCTGAGTGAGGTTCCCGCGATCGTTTTCATCGATCTTGGCGCGAACCTCCATGCGGCCTGATTCGATCACGTCGGCCACCGGCGTACCTGGAAAGACCTGATCGCCTTCGCGAAACTCGGGCAGTACCATGCCGGTGAAGAAGAAGCCGCCGGCGGCATTGCGATTTTCCTTCACCGAAACCACCGCATCGAGCGGCGCCCGCAACACCAGACTGTCGATGACCTGCTGCGCACGCTGCATCGACAGCGTCGCCTTGTGCCGCTTCTCCTCGACCACGGCCAGGGATGCCTGGCTCGTCGCCGCGCGCGACTTGACGTCTTCTTCGAGCTGCGCGAGACGGCGGCGCGCCTCCTCCAGGGAAAGCTCGTTCTTCTTGGCGTCGTTCGCCGCGATGAACTCGTTGGCCAGCGCATCGAGCTCGGCGCGGCGGACGTCGAATCTCGCCGTCAGCAGCGCGACGTCGTCCTGGGCCTTCTGGACGGCGCCATCCGCCTTCATCTTGACGATTTCCTGCTCCGCCTCCGCCAGCTCGGACTTCGCCTGGTCGAGCGCGAACTGCTGATCCGCCGGGTCGAACTCGACGACGACATCGTTGGCCTTCACCGGTACACCGGTCTGCACCAGTTTGATGATTCGCAGCGTGCCTCCGACCGGCGGGGTGCTCAGCGAGATCGTCCGTCCGGCTCGGAGCTCACCAGTCGCGTGCACGTTCAACTTCAACGGGCTCTTCGACACTCGCGCGGTCGGCGTGACGGCGCCTCGTTCCGGCAGCTTCGGCAAGGCGACGGTGATCGCGGCCCCCGCCACGCCGAGCGCAATCACGATCAACGCGAACATCATCCGGCGCTTCAATCGGTCCTCCTGACCGCCTCGGCCGGCGGCCGCCGTCTCGAGATGCGGTCTCCCGGCTTGACGCCTGAAGCCAGGATCGCCTGTTCCTTCCCCCGCCGCTTCACCTCGACGCGCGTTTCCACGAACTCCGATCCGTCGAGGCGGTAGACCACCGGAGCGCCGTCTTTCTGGAAGAGGGATTCCGCCGGAATGAGCGTCACGTCGGCGACGCGGTCCGTCGCGATGCGCGCCACGGCAGTCATGCCGGGCCGTATCTTCGGATCGGCATCCAGCAGGATCAGGTTCAGGTCGAAGTTGCGGGTCGGCGGCCAGCCCGAGCTGAAGTCGACGCGCGCCAGCACCGAGATGTTGTTGATGCGCGCCTTGAACTCACGCCCGGGAATGGCCTCGATCCGCACGGTCGCTTCCTGGTTTGCCTTGAACCGGCCGCGATCGGCTTCTTCGAGACGCGCCTCGAGGTGGACCGAGGACAAATCGGGCAGCTCGAGAATCGCCGCGCCCGGCCACGCGCGGTCGCCTTCGCGGAACTCCTGCTCGCTGCCGAACATGCTCGAGCGGAAGTTGGGGAGGATGTTGACCATGCCGGCGGCCGGCGCCTTGAGCTCGAGTCCCGCGAGGCCGCGATCGGCGCGCTGCAGATCGAACAGCGCCTTCTCGCGCTTGCGGCCGCGGGCCGACACGTCGGCTTCGGCCGACGCGCGATCGGATTTGATCTTCGCCTGCAGCTCACGCAGCCGCTGCTCCGCATCCAGCAGCGCCAGCTTCGCCTGTTCGTTCTCGATGCGGGAGACGATGTCGCCCTTGTTGACGTCCAGCTTCGCGCGCTCGATGTCGTAGCGCGCCTTCATCAGCGCGGTGGCGTTCTGTTCTTCCGTGATTCTGGCCTGCGCGCGCGCCTGCTCGATCTCTGCATCCGCCTGCCGCAGCTCCGATTTCTTCTCCTGAATCGTTCGCTGGAGCGCGGAACCGTCGAACTGCACGAGGACGTCGCCCGGCTTCACCGGAGCGCCGCTCTTGGCCAGCTTCACAATCTGCAGCTCGCCGGACTGCATCGGCGAGGCCATGACGATCGACTTGAATGGCCGGATGTCGCCGCGGATTTCGAGGGTGTCGATGAACTCGCCTTTGGTGACCTCGACGACCGGGACGTCGGGCGCCGAGCCGCGGCCGACGGAGACGAACGCCCCGACCGCGACCACCGCGGCCAGCGTCAGCGCGACCGCGGCATTCCGCCGCCACCGCCGTGGCGCCGGCGGACTCATCGCGCGGCCCGCGCCGCGTTGCGCACGATGATGGCGCCCTCCTCGAGGCCGGACGCCACTACGGCCTCGTGCGCATTCATCGTCTTGACGGTGACTTCGCGATCCTCGAAGGCGCCGCCGCGCTGAACGCTGACCAGCGCCCGCTCGCCGTCGCTCCGGATCGCGTCGCGCGGGACCACGATCGCGCCAGGCACACGCAATAGCTCGACGTCGAGCGATGCCGTCAAGTCCGGCATCAGGTTCGGATGCGCGCCGTGCACTTCGATCAGGACGATGAATTGCCGGACCTTCGGCGAGAGCGACGAGGTGATGCCAAGGGGAGAGATCTGGGTGATCTTCCCGGGGAAACCGAGCTCGGGATACGCGTCGAGCCCGACCTTCACCGGATGGCCGACCGCCAGCTCGTTGATGTCCGCCTGGTTCACACGGGCCCGGACGCGCATGGCGTTCGGATTGACGATGTCCACGACCGGCACGCCGGCGCGCACTTCCTCACCCTCCTGAACCTCCGCCATGTTGTTGCCCTTCCAGACGGTCTTCAGGACGGCCATTCCACCGATCGGCGCCTTGATCGCCATCCGCTCGGCGTTGGTCTCCGCCTGCCGCATGGCGTTCTCGGCGCGATCGCGCCGGATGCGGAGAATCCGCAGATCCGCGTCCGCAGCCTTCCGCTTGAGATCGAACGTGGCTTTCAACTGCTTCAACGTCGCGCGGGCCTGCTCGAGAGCGTTCACGTTCTTCTCGGCATTGATCTTCGGGATCATCTCGTTCTTCTGCATCTCGAGCTCGGCGCGGGCCAACGTGCTCTCGGCCAGTTTGATCTCGCCCTCGTCACGCGCCGTGGCCGACAGCTCCTGTGCCTCACGCTTCCGAATCTGCTGATCGAGATCCTGGAGCTCGACGCGTCGATCGAGCGCGTTGGTGAGCTGCTGCTGGCGATCGAACTCGACGATGAGATCGCCGGGCTGGATGGCGCTGCCCGGCCGGACGAGGCGCGTAATCACCAGGGACATCGCGTTCGGCCCGGTCAGGCGCGGCGCCGCAATCGTCATCGACTGGATGGCTTCGACCGTGCCGCTCAGCCGCAACGCGCGAACGAAATCCCGTCGGGCGACGGTAAACGTCGTGTTGCGCCGGCCCGCGCCGTCCTGCTTGGAGGGATCCGCTCTGAGGCCCCGGCCACCCAGGAACAACGTCCCAATCGTCCCAATTCCGAACAAAAAGACGATGACCGCGACCGCGCGGCTGCGCCGACGGCTCTGTTGAGGTTGATCCATTGCAATGGCCACAGGTTCCGGTAATCAGACGGCGCCGCGCAGGCCTTGGTTGGTCTGAAGTACGGCCTGATTAGACACCGGTTGGCGTGAAATGGGCCAATCCGGCCGGTCCAGAACGGTCGATTGTACGGCCTATTCGTGCCGGAGCGCGACCAGGGGATCGACGCGCGTGGCCCGCCGTGCGGGCACCCAGCCCGCGGCCAGGGCAGCGACGAAGATGGCGATGGTGACGGCGGCGAAGGTGGTGGGGTCCGTCGGAGTCGTTTCGAAGAGGAACGTGCCCAGGAACCTGGTGGTCAGCACTGCACCCACCACGCCGAGTGCCACGCCGGCTGCGGTGAGCAGCAGCGTGCGGCGCAACACCATCCAGAGGATCGCCGACGCGCGCGCGCCCAGGGCGAGACGCAAGCCCAATTCATGGGTTCGCTGCGCGACTGAGTACGCGAGGACTCCGTAGGTTCCGATCAGCGCCAGGACGACCGCCAGCGACGCGAAGGCTCCAAGCAGCCGCGCGATGAACCCGGGCTCGGCGGTAGCCGATGCCAGCAGGTCGTCCATCAGCACGATCGAGGTCGCCGGTTGATCGCGGTCGACCGCGCGCAGCGCCGCGCGAATCGCTGGCACCGCGCGCAATGGTTCAGACGAGGTGCGCACGACATACGACACGTGCCTGAGGAACATGGGCTGCTGTACTTGCTGGTAGTGCTGATAGATGGCCGGTCGAGACTCCTGCGACGGTCCCCACTGCTTCACATCGTCGACCACACCGACGATGGTGAGCCATTCGTCCGCGCGTGGATTGCCTCGCAGAGCCACTCGCTTGCCGGTCGCGTCGCCCGAGGGATCGATGAGCCTGGCCGCGCTGCGGCTGACGATCGCGACCGGGAGGCTGGATGCGGTGTCCCGCGGCTCGAAATCGCGCCCGCGAAGCAGCTGGATCCCCATGGCGCGAAAGTACCCCTCGCTGATGGCAGGCTTATCGACATCGATTCCAGGCTCGACGTCCAGGCCCTCGATCCGGAAATCTCCCTTGAGGTGCATGGTCCCGAGCGGCAGCCAGTTCACCCAGCCGGCCGACACGATGTCCGGCACGGTGTCGAGCCGCGCCAGCAGATCCTGATGAAAGACCCGCAGTTTTTCCGGCGTCGCGTACACCGAGCCGGGAAGCTCCAGATTGACGGCAAGCGTGTTCGAGGTGTTGAATCCGGAATCAACCGCGCGGAGCAGGACGAAGCTCCTCAGCATGAGTCCCGCTCCCGCCAGCAGAACAAGCGCCAGCGCGATCTCGCTGACCGCGAGCACGGCGCGCAGCCGCTCGCGCCCGCCGCCGAAGGTTCGAACGCCTGGGGCGAGGGAGGAGTCCGTGAGCTGCCGGCGCGTCGCGCGCAGAGCCGGGACGAGACCGAAAGTCAGCCCGGTCGCCAGCGCTGCGGCGATCGCAAACGCCACGACCCAGGCGTCGGTCCGGATCATCTCCATTCGTGGAATGCGTCCTTCGGGTGCAAGCGCAAGCAGCGCCGGCACGCTCCATTGCGCGAGCAGGAGACCGAGCGCGCCACCGGCAAGAGCCAGAAGCGAGCTTTCGGTCAGCAGTTGACGGACGAGCCGCGCTCGAGTCGCTCCCAGCGCTGCGCGGACACCGATCTCATGTTCGCGGTTGGCGGCGCGGGCCAACAGCAGATTGGCGACGTTCGCGCAGGCGATGAGCAGGACGCAGACGACCGCCCCCGCGAAGAGCTGCAGCGGCCGGCGGATTTTCGCGATCACCGATTCCTTCAAGGGCAGCAGACCGATCTGCCACGCCGCACGGTTGGCGTCAGGCTGCTGCGGCAGCCTGGCGATGATGGCGTCGTACTGCGCCCGCGCTTCGGCGATGCTGATTCCGGCTTTGAGCCGGCCGAAAGCCGGGAACATGAATGAGTTGCCGCCGTCGATGACGATCGTGCGCGCGGTCCAGGCTTCGATCCTTGCGGGGAAATCGAACCCGGCCGGCATCACGCCAACGACCAGGTGCTGCACGCCGTCGAGCGTCACCTCACGTCCCACCACGGAGCCATCCGCCGCGAACCGTCCGCGCCACAACCGATCGCTCAACACGACGACCGGTTCGCCTCCCTTCGCGCCCTCGTCTGGAAGAAAGACGCGGCCGAGCGCGGCAGGAACGCCGAGCGCGGGGAAGAATTCAGGCGTCACGCCGGCGATGGCGATCACCGCCGGTTCGCCGGCATTGGTCAGGTTGGCGTTCGCCTTGGAATAGGACGCGAGATGCTGGAACGCGCGATCGTGTTCGCGCAGGGCGAGGTAGTTGCGATCCGAGAGCATCGGCTCGCGGATGAAGGGATTGCGCGGCGACATGGCGACGAGCAGCAGGCGGTCCGCTTCAGGAAACGGCAGCGGCCGGAGCAACACGCCGTTGACCACGCTGAACACCGCCACGCTCGCGCCGATGCCGAGCGTCAGCGTCAGCAGCGCGGCCAGGGTGAACGACGGCGCACGCCGGAGCGTGCGGATGGCGTAGCGGACGTCCTGCTGGAGATCGTGCAGCAATCCTACGCGCCGGGTATCGCGGCATTCTTCCTTGCGCCGCTCGATGCCGCCAATCGCGAGCCAGGCCGCACGGCGCGCGTCGTCAGGCGTCAACCCACGTGCGACGTTCGCCTCGATCGATCGCTCGACGTGATATCGGAGCTCTTCGTCGAGCTCGCGATCGAGCGCTCGACTGTGGAATACCGCCCGCAGGCGGCTTCGAACGACATGGAACAAGCGCATGAGGGGCATGTTCGTGTCCTTGCGAAATCATCCCGATCACCGATCACCGATCACCGATCACCGATCACCGATCACCGATCTCGATACGCTTTCTACGCCTCGTCCAGCCGGACGACGTGCGTGATCGCGGCCGACAGGCGATCCCAGTGCGCGCTCTCCTTCTCCAGCTGGCGGCGGCCCGGCCGGGTCAGCGAATAGAACTTCGCGCGTCGGTTGTTCTCGCTCGGCTTCCACTCGGCCTCGATCCAGCCTTCGTTCTCCAGCTTGTGCAGCGCGGGATAGAGCGAGCCATCGCTGACCTGCAGGATGTCGCCGGAGACCTGCCGAAGCCGCTGTCCGATGGCCCAGCCATGAAGCGGCTCGAGGGCCAGGATTTTCATGATCAGGAGATCGAGCGTGCCCTGCACGAGATCCGATGGTTTGCTCACGTGACTCAGCTCCTCTGCACGCCCGAGGTTCGTGATCCCCGCACCTCAGTTCCGGCGGATCCGAGGCCTCACTCGGTTACCGAGATAAAGCATACGCCTGCTCCTCTCGGTAAGCAAGGGGAGTGGTCGAGCTTGGGGGAAATGGAGCTTCCGCCTGAAAGGCGGAAGCTACGAAACCCTGAAGGGGAAGCTACCAGCTGCAGCAGGAAGAGAGATGGCCGACTAACACTTCACCCCGGCTTCGGCCGGATCGTAGGAAAGATTCGGACCGAGCCACCGCTCCATCTCGTCGACCGGCATTCCCTTCCGTTTGGCATACGACTCGAGCTGATCGCGATTGATCCGGCCGACGCTGAAGTACTTCGCCTGCGGGTGCGAGAAATACAGGCCGCTGACGCTCGCCGCGGGCAGCATCGCCGCGTGCTCGGTCAGCGTGATGCCCTGCCGGGTCGCGTCGAGCAGCTCGAACAGCTTGAACTTCTCGGTGTGATCCGGACAGGCGGGATAGCCGTAGGCGGGCCGGATCCCGCGGTATTTCTCGGCGATCAGGTCTTCGTTCGTCAGCTGATCCTTCGCGCCGTAGCCCCAGTCCCTGCGCGCCTGCGCATGCAGGTACTCGGCAAACGCCTCCGCGAGGCGATCGGCGATCGCCTTCACCATGATCGCGTGATAGTCGTCATGGTCGGCCTCGAACTGGCGCACCAGATCGTCGGCGCCGATGCCGGCGGTGACCGCGAACATGCCCAGGTAGTCGGGTACGCCGCTCTCGCGCGGCGCGATGAAGTCCGCGAGCGAGCGGTTCGGCTTCCGGTCCGCGATGATCTCCTGCTGCCGCAGCATCGGGAACCGCGCCAGCTCGACCCGCCGCGAATCGTCCGTGAAGACGACGATGTCGTCACCGTCGCTGTTGGCCGGCCAGAACGCATACACGCCCTTCGCCGTCAGCAGCTTCCCGTCGATGATGCGCTGCAGCAGCGTCTCGGCGTGCTCGAACAGCTCGCGCGCGGCGTCGCCGTATTCGGGGTGCGACAGGATCGCCGGGTATCGGCCCTTCAGCTCCCAGGCCGAGAAGAAGAACGTCCAGTCGATGTACTTCGCGATCTCCGCGAGCGGCACGTCGTCCAGATAGCGGCGGCCAACGAACCACGGAGACTCGATGACGTGATCGTCCCAGTCGAACTGCAGGCGATTGGCGCGGGCCTGGTCGTACGAGAGCAGCGGCTTCTCGGCGCGTGACGCGTACTTCTGCCGGGTGTCGGCCTGGGCCGCGCGATTGTCGCGGTCGAAGTCGGGACGCTTGTCGCCGAGGAGACTGGACACGACATCCACGGCGCGCGAGGCATCGAGCACGTGCACGACCGGTCCGCTGTATTCCGGCGCGATCTTGACCGCGGTGTGCTGCTTGCTCGTCGTGGCGCCGCCGATGAGCAGCGGCATCGTCATGCCGCGGCGCTCCATCTCGCGCGCCACGAACACCATCTCGTCGAGCGACGGCGTGATCAGACCGCTCAGGCCGACGATGTCCGCCTTCTGCTCGATCGCGGTGTCGAGAATCTTCGCGGCCGGGACCATGACCCCGAGGTCCAGGATTTCGTAGTTGTTGCACCCGAGGACGACGCCGACGATGTTCTTGCCGATGTCGTGGACATCGCCTTTGACCGTCGCCATCAGCACGCGGCCCTGCGCGGAGGGGGAGCCGGACAGACGCTTCTCTTCCTCCATGTACGGCAGCAGGTAGGCTACCGCCTTCTTCATCGCCCGCGCGCTCTTCACGACCTGGGGCAGGAACATCTTTCCCGCGCCGAACAGATCGCCGACGACCTTCATGCCGTCCATGAGCGGCCCTTCGATGACGTGCAGCGGCTTATCGTGCTTCTGCCTCGCCTCCTCGACGTCCTGCTCGATGAAGTCGACCACGCCATGGACGAGGGCGTGGCTGAGTCGGGCTTCGACGCTTCCCTCACGCCACGTCAGATCGGCTTCGCGCTTCTTGCCCGAGCCCTTGACGGTGTCGGCGAACTGCACCAGCCGTTCGGTGGCGTCGGGCCGGCGATTGAAGATCACGTCCTCGACATGCTCGAGCAGATCCTTCGCGATGTCCTCGTAGACCACGAGCTGACCCGCGTTCACGATCCCCATGTCCATGCCGGCCTTGATCGCGTGGAACAGAAACGCCGAGTGCATCGCCTCGCGGACGATGTCGTTGCCGCGGAACGAGAACGACAGATTGCTGACGCCGCCGCTGATTTTGACGCCTGGACAGGTCGCCTTGATGATGCGGGTGGCTTCGATGAAGTTCACCGCATAGTCGTTGTGCTCCTCGAGACCGGTCGCGATGGCCAGGATGTTGGGGTCGAAGATGATGTCGAGCGGATCGAATCCGGCCTGCCCGGTCAGCAGCGCGTAGGCGCGCTGACAGATCTCGACCTTTCTCGCGACGGTGTCCGCCTGGCCGGCTTCGTCGAACGCCATGACGACGACACCGGCGCCGTACCGTTTGACCAGCTTCGCCTTGTGGAGGAAATCCGCTTCTCCCTCCTTGAGGCTGATCGAATTGACGATGCCCTTGCCCTGCACGCATTTCAGACCGGCTTCGATGACCGACCATTTCGAGCTGTCGACCATGATCGGCACGCGGGCGATCTCGGGCTCCGTCGCGATGTAGTTGAGGAACGTGGTCATGGCCTGCTCGGAATCGAGCATGCCTTCGTCCATGTTGACGTCGATCACGTTCGCGCCGCCGCGGACCTGCTCGGCCGCGACCTGCGCGGCCGCGGCGAAGTTGCCGCTCTTGATCAGCCGCGCGAAGCGGGCGGAACCGGTCACGTTGGTGCGCTCGCCGATCATCTGGAAGTTGCTGTCCGGGCGGATGACGAGCGTTTCGAGGCCGCTGAATCGTGAGAAGTGGTCCGCACCGTTCTCCGCGTCCTCGCTGCCGATTCGCTCGCGCCTTCCGATTCGCTCGTGGCTTCCGCCTTCAGGCGGAAGATCCGCCGGCCCGATGGTGCGCGCGAAGGCGGAAGCCGGAAGCCACGAGCTGGTCGGAATCGGCCTCGGCGCAACCCCCTCGACGGCCTTCCGAACCGCCGCGATGTGGTCCGGGGTCGTCCCGCAGCAGCCCCCCAGAATGTTGACGAAGCCGCTCGTGGCGAACTCGCGCAGCAAGGCGGCGGTTTCATCGGGCAGCTCGTCGGTACTGACCGAACGCGTTGGGCAGCCCGGCATTCGGGTAGCAGGTGACGAAGCTCTCCGCAATCCGCGCCAGCTCGGCGAGATACGGCCGCATGTCGCGGGCGCCGAGCGCGCAGTTGAGCCCGACGCTGAATGGCCGGGCGTGCCGGATCGACGTATAGAACGCATCGAGCGTCTGGCCCGACAGGGTGCGGCCGCTTCGATCGGTGATGGTCACCGAGATCAACAACGGCAGCCGCACGCCTCTTTCTTCGAAGACGTTCTCGATCGCGACGATCGCCGCCTTGGAATTCAGCGTATCGAAGATGGTTTCGAGCAGCAGGAGATCGACACCGCCGTCGATCAGGCCGCGGACCTGTTCGGCGTACGCGTCGCGCGCCTGATCGAACGTCATCCCGCGGAACGACGGATCGTTGACGTCCGGCGAGATCGACAGCGTCCGGTTCATCGGTCCCATCGATCCGGCAGCCAGTCGCGGCTGATCCGGCGTGCGGGCGCTCCAGTCGGTCGCCGCCGCCTTGGCCAGCCGTGCCCCTTCCAGGTTCAGCTCGTAGACCAGCGGCTCGAGCGCGTAGTCGGACTGTCCGATCACGGTGCTCGAGAACGTGTTCGTCTCGATGATGTCGGCGCCGGCCGCAAGGTACTCGTGGTGGATGCTGCTGATGACGTCCGGCCTGGTGAGAATCAGGATGTCGCTGTTCCCCCGCTGATCCTTCTTGTGCCCTTTCAGCCGATCTCCCCTGAAATCCGCTTCGGTCAGCTTGTGCCGCTGAATCATCGTCCCCATCGCGCCGTCGAGTATGAGGATGCGGCGCTCCAGGAGGTTGGCGAGCGCATCAAACACGGGACTCGGGACTGGGGACTCGGGACTCCGGCGCGTCTCGGGACTCGGGGTCAGGGACTCGGGACTCGGGTTGCTCATCTAGGCTCTCGACTTCGCTGCTGCGCGCTTCGTGCCGCTGGCAATCAGAACGGTAAAAGGATCGCCGGCGCGCCGGGCGCCGACGGTTAGCTTGATGTCGGAAAGGCCGGCCGCCTTCAGGAGGCCGGTCAGCTTCGCGTCGGAAAAGCCGCGCCAGCGATCGCCCAGGCGATCCGTGACCCATTCCTGGTCGTGCTCGCGGAGGTCCAGCACCAGCACCCGTCCGCCGGGAACGACGATGCGAGCGGCTTCCGCGAGCGCGCGGGCAGGATCCTCGGCGTGGTGCAGCGCCTGCGACAGAATCGCCACGTCGACCGAGCCGTCGCGAAGCGGCAGATCCTCGAGCTCGCCGCGACGCCACGTCACATTGCTCACCTGACGTCGGCGAGCCAACTCCCGCGCGCGTTCGAGGACGGCTTTTGAACGATCGATGGCGATGACGCGCGACGCCCAGCGGCTGGCCTCCATGGTCAGGTAGCCGTCGCCGCAGCCGAGATCCGCGACGCGCACCGGCGGCAGCAGGTGCCCGAGCGCCCGCGCCCACGCGGCCCAGCTGCGCCCCGGGACGAGCTGCCGCTCGCGCGCGTCAGCCCCGCCGTGCTGCTCGAAGTTTTCTTTCCGCAGCCGCCTGACTTCCTCGAGCCGTGCGTCGTCTGCGCGGCCCTCAGGGGTGGCGGCGGTCTGCTCGAAATGCGTCTGGAGCAGCGGCCAGAGCGGCCCGAAGCCGTTGGTTCCCTGGACGAGGGCCGGCGCCAGCTGGTACCAGGTATAGACCCCTTCGCGCCGTTCGACCACGAGGCCCGCGTCCTTCAGCATGCCGAGATGGCGTGAAACACCCGACTGAGCAAGCCCGAGAATGCCGGTCAGCTCGGTGACGTTCAGCCGTTCGGCCGTGAGCAGCCGCAAGATCCGCAACCGCGCGTCGTCTCCAAGCAGACGGAAGAGCTGACCGCCCAAATCCATATCTATTAATCTACATTAGTTGATATGGAGAGGGCAAGCTTGGCGCCTTTCGTCAGCTGCGAACCTCTAACCTCCCGACTGGTCAGGACATACGATTTGCGCTTCGCGCCGCACGAAGACACGACGGCACGACGGCACGACGACAGTGAAGTCGGGCACGCGTTTCGCTGTTTCCCTTTTTGGTGGTTGCCTGCCGCGCCGAAGCGCGCACCGATTGCTGGCGCGCGTAGGCGGGGGAGTTGGAGAGCGTCAGCGCCCTTTGAGCCACTCCGCGAGCTTGGGCTGCTGCGTCTCGGCAACGCGCGCGCACGACGTGATGCGCTCGAGCGATTGCAGGAGCGTGCGTTCCGCGTCCGGCACCGGGTTCTTCGCAAAGAACGTCCGGACCTCGGCTGCGACCCGCGCCTCGCAGAACGACGACAGCGCTCCGACGATGACGGTGTTGCCGACGAACTCGCCGGTCTTCTTCTGAATCTCCGGCCAGCGCTCGCGGATCAGCTGCCACGCGAGATGCTGATTGTCCGAGCTGGCGAGCATCCGCGCGATCATCAGCTTCGCGTCCTGAGATCGGACATCCGGCGACAGGACCAGATCCATGGTGCGGCGCACGAGCGCCGGATCCGGGAACGCCGTCAGTGCGAAGAGCCACCGGTACCGGTCCTCGGGATCGGTCGCGGCCTTGCTGCGCGCGAGGTAGCGATCGTAGAGGGCGGCGTCTCCTCCAACCGCGGCCAGCGTGACCGACGCGGCGAGCAGCGTCGGCTCCACCGATCCCGGCTTGTCGAGCTCCTGCCGGGCGAGCTCGCGCGTCTTCTCGATTACCCGCGGGTCACGGGCAGCGCCGCCAAGGACGCCGACGAGCGTCGCGCGAAGCGCCTTCCTTTCGTCGGTGTCCGAAGAGCTCGCCGACAGGCCGACCTCGTCGAGGGCTGGTCCGAGCAGCTTCGACACCCAGGCACGATAGGGACCGCGCGTCGCGTCGATTGTGTAGTCCCCATGAACCGCAGCCAGGACGCCGGCGAGCGTCTGCACGGCGTCGGGGATCCGCTCCTGCCCGAACGCGGCAGCCAGATCGAGCAACGTTCCGACATCGTGGCGCCCCGCACGCACCACCGCCAGTTCGTCGGACAAGACCGCCATGCGCTCGGCCGGCGCCAGCTTCGAGATGTCCGAGGCAATCTTCCTGACCATGTCGGGCGGCACCACGACGCGGTAGTAGCCGCGAGCACCGGCGTTGCCGATGACCCAGGCCGGACAGCCGTTCAACTGGATCGGCTCCTGTGGCTCCTGCAACAGCTCGCACATCGTGTCGCCAGCGGGGGTCTTCAGGCACACCGGTATCTGCCAGGGCTGACCGGGAACCGGCGCCGGACCGGACGGATCCCGAAGGTACCGCTGCTGGGCCAGGACCGTCTGCGCCGAATCCCCCTTGCACCGCACATCAATCGAGACCAGCGGGAGACCGGGCTGATCGACGAACGTCGACATCACCCGGTCGACCGGCTGCCCGGTGACTTTCGTCAGCGTGCCCCAGAAGTCCTCGGCGCGGGCGTTGCTGTACTGGAACTTCTCGATGTAGGCGTTCACGCCCTTCCGGAACGGCTCCTCGCCGACCCACGCTTCGATCATGCGGAGGATGGCGGCGCCCTTTTCATAGGCGATCGGGTCGAAGAGCTCCGCGATCTCGGCCGGCGTCGACGCCTTCGATCTGACGGTTCGAGTGGACCGCAGCGCGTCGAGTCCCATCGCCACGTGGTTGTCCTCGACTTCGTCGAGCTCGACGCGCCAGTCCGGCCTCGCGGCTCTCAGCGGCTTGAACATCATCCAGTTGGCGAAGCCTTCGTTCAGCCAGATGTCGTCCCACCACTGCATCGTCACGAGATCGCCGAACCACTGGTGCGCGATCTCGTGGGCGAGTACTTCGGCGATCGCCTTGCGCGTGTCCACCGACGCGTCCGGCGCGGCGAGCAGCAGCGTCTCACGGTAGAAAATCGCTCCCGTGTTCTCCATGGCGCCCGCAGCAAAGTCCGGCACCGCGACGACGTCGAGCTTCTTGAACGGATACTTGATCGAGTAATAGCGGTTGTAGAACGCGACCTGCTGCTGGGCGGCTTCGAGCGCCAGCCCGGTGAGGTGTTTCTTGTCGGGCGTCGCGCAGATGCGAACGGGGATCTCGTCGGACGTGGCTCCAGTGCACTCGAAGTCGCCGACGGCCAGCGCCACCAGATACGTCGACATCTTCGGCGTGGTGTCGAACTTGACCGTGTGCTTTCCCGGATCGGGCCCGGGTGTATCGGCGGTCACGGCGCCATTCGAGATCGCCCGGTCGGCGGCGTCGATGATCGCGGTGACAGCGAAGGTCGCCTTGAAGGCCGGCTCGTCGAACGACGGGAACATCCGGCGCGCGTCCGTCGCTTCGAGCTGGGTGACGGCATAACGTCGGTTGTTGGCCCGGCTCAAATACAAGCCGCGGAGATCGTCGTTCAGAATCCCTTCGTAGCGGATTTCGACCGAAGCCTCGCCTGCCGGAACCGGGCTTGTCACGCGGAACGCCGCCTGCTCCTTCTTCGGGTCGAGGACAACGCGGGCGACCTGCGTTTTGCCGCCGGCGGTGACGCGAACCTCCTTGAACGTGATCTCGGCCGCGTTCAGCACGATCGTGCTCGACGGTTTGGCGAGGCGTAGTCGGATGGTTACCGCTCCGGTAAACTTCGCCGCAGCAAGATCGGGAGCAACGGTGATGTCGTAGTGAATCGGCACGACATCGGCCGGCAGCCGCTGAGCCGATGCGCTTCTGGCGCCGGCAAAGACCACGAGGATAGCGATCAGGACAGAGCGCATGGATGTAAAAGTGTACCCCAGTGATTCGGCGGTTGCGGCGATGGTGGTGGCGCACGGAGCCGGGGCGGGACGAACCAGCTCATTCATGGTACAGACCGCGGCCGGGCTGGCGGCGCGCGGCGTCTCGGCGGCCACGTTCGACTTCCCTTACATGGCAGCCGGACGAGGAGCGCCTGACCGCCCCGACGTGCTCGAGCGATCCTGGCGCGAAGCCGTAGCTGCCGCCGGCGAGGCGCTCGAGGGGTTGCCGCTCTTCATCGGCGGCAAGTCGATGGGTGGCCGCATCGCGTCGCACATCGCGGCACAGGGCTGCGACGGTATCCGGGGGCTGGTCTTCCTGGGCTATCCGCTTCACCCGCCGGGAAAACCAGAGAAGCGGCGCGATGAGCACCTGCCACGGATTCGTGAACCGATGCTGTTCGTACAGGGCTCGAGAGACGCCTTCGGGACGGCCGACGAGATCCGCGCGCTGCTGCCGACGCTCCACGACGCGGGCATTCACGAAGTCGCCGGCGGCGATCACTCCTTCAAGGTGTCGGGGCGCGGCGCTCCGAAGGCCGACGCGATCCTCGCCTCCATCCTGGATGTCGTCTGCGAGTGGATCAGGGGCCGGCTCTAAAAGCGTTGATATAGTTTCAGTCGATGCGCATCACCGACTGCTTCGATACCGCCGGGTTGGCGGCGCCGTGGCCCCACGCCAGAAGCCGCAACCGCCAGGAGATACCCGAGCGCTTCAAGTGGAATCTCGACGACATCTTTCCGAGCTGGGAGAAGTGGGAGGCCGCATTCAAGCAGCTCGAGGCCGGCATCGAACGATACGCTGCGCTCAAGGGAACGCTGTCACAGGGGCCGCACAAGCTGCTCGAGGCGTTCCGGCTGTCGGAGCAGCTGGGGCAGCTCGCGTATCGCGTCTGGTACTTCCCATCGCTTCGCTACGACGAGGATCAGCGGGACAACGCCATCAACGCGAGGCGCCAGCACGTGCAGCTCCTGTTCGCGCGCTGGAAGCAGGCGGAATCGTGGTTCAATCCCGAGCTCCTCGCCATCCCACTCGAGACCGTGCGCAGCTGGATGGAAGCGAGCGAGGAGCTGCGCCTGTATCGCTTCGCGATCGAGGATCTCTATCGCCAGCAGGAGCACGTCCTGGACGAGGCCGGCGAGCGGCTGATGTCGCTCGCGAGCCGGCTGTCTTCGGCGCCAAACGACGCCTACTTCTCGCTGTCGACCGCAGATGTGAAGTATCCGACCGTGAAGCTCTCGACCGGCGAGGAAGTCGTCGTCTCGTACGGGCAGTATCGCGCCATCCTGTCGACGCATCGCGAGCAGTCGGATCGCGCGAAGGCCTTCGAGGCGCTGCATTCGACCTACCAGTCCAGCCTCAATACCTACGCGACGCTGTACAACGGGGTCTGCCAGCGCGACTGGTTCCACGCCCGCGCCCGCGGCTACAAGGACACGCTCGAGGCGGCGCTGCACGGCGACAACATCCCGACCTCGGTCGTCGAGAATCTGATCGCGTCCACGCGTGCCGGCGTCGAGCCGCTGCGCCGGTACCACCGCCTGCGTCGAAAAGCCCTGAACCTGCCGACCTACCAGGTCTACGATTTCTCGATTCCCCTGGTCACGTTCGACAAGAAGTACTTGTACGAGGACGTCCTCGAGCGCATCGTGGCATCCGTCGCTCCGCTCGGCCCCGAGTACCAGGCACGGATGCGTGAGGGATTCGCCGGCGGCTGGATCGACGTGTATGAGAACGACGGGAAGCGCTCGGGCGCATACTCCGCGCCCGTCTACGGCACCCACCCGTATATGCTCCTCAACTACACCGACACGCTCGACGACGTCTTCACGCTGGCGCACGAGATGGGCCACTCGATGCACACCATCCTGTCGCACGAGACCCAGCCCTTCATCTACTCCAACTACACGATCTTCGTCGCCGAAGTGCCGTCGACGCTCAGCGAAGCGCTCCTGCTCGACTACATGCTCGAGCACTCGAGCGATCCCACCGAGCGCATCGTGCTGCTGCAGCATGCGATCGACAACATCGCCGGGACGTTCTATACCCAGGTGCTGTTCGCGGATTACGAGCTGCGCGTGCACCGCCTCGTCGAACAGGATCAGCCGATCACGGGCGAGGTCCTGACCGACACCTACAAGCAGCTGCTGAACGACTACTACGGCGACGCGCTCGATCTCAACCCGTTGACCGGGTTGACGTGGGCGCGCATTCCGCACTTCTTCAACTCGCCGTACTACGTCTATCAATACGCGACCTGCTTTGCGTCCGCGGCGCGCCTCGCCAGGGAAATCATGTCCGGCAGCGAGCGCGAACAGCAGCAGGCCCGGGAGCGGTACCTCGAGCTCCTGCGATCGGGCGGGAACGACTATCCGATGGAGCAGCTGCGCAAGGCCGGCGTCGATCTGAGCCGGCCCGAGACGGTCGGCGCCGTCGTCAGCCAGCTGGACGATCTCGTCACGAGGCTCGAAGCAGAGTTGCGCTTATAGTCGCAAGTACGGCGCACAAAGGACAAGTCGCAAGGGGCAAGGAGTAACGAAGGGCGTGGCTTCCGCCTTCCGCCTTCGCGCGAAGCGCTTCGGCGAGACTCGCCGGAGCCTTGGCGGAGGCGGTCAGGCGGAAGACCCGCCAGCATTCCCAGCCCCATTCTCGATGCGCCGTTGCGGGTGATAGCGTTCGGCGAGCACCGCGGTGACGATCAGGAGACTCGCGGCGGCGCCGTACGCGGCCCCCTCACCCACTTCCTGCAACACGGCGTTTCCCCAGATCGGTCCGGCGGTGCGGCCGAGGCTTTCGAGCGCGCCGGCGGCGCCCTGGACCCGTCCCTGCTCGCGCGGCGATGCCGCGTTGCTCACCAGCGTCGTCAAGGTCGCGTTGCAGAGGCCGATGCCGATTGCGCCTGGCACCAGCATGACGACGAACAGCGGCAGGCTGTAGGTGAACGCGCTGCCGCCCCACCCGACTGCGGCGAAGACCAGACCGACAACCAACGTCTGACGGCTGCCCAGTCTCTTCGCGATGGGACCCACCAGGCCTCCCTGGACAATGACACCGAGCGCGCCGAATGCGCTCAGGAGATATCCGGTGTGTGTCGCGTCGAAGCCGAAGCGGCGCGCGCCGAACAACGCGAACGTTGTCTGGTAGACGGCGAACGCCATCCAGTAGAGGAAGTCGATGCTCAGGAGCAATCGAAGGCCGGAACGATGGCTCAACTCGCGGAGCGCGTGCCACGGCGACACCCCGCCGGCATGCGCGCGATGAACGGTCTCGGGGAGCCAGAACCACGCCAGCGCGATCGCGACGAGCGTGATGACCGTCGCGGCCCAGATCGGCGCGGTGTAGCTGATCGTGGAGAACGCCCCGCCAAGCGCCGGTCCGACGATGAATCCCACGCCGAACGCGGCGCCGAGGAACCCGAAGGCGCGCGGCCGTTCGTCCTCGGTGGTGACGTCGGCGATGTAGGCGCGGGCAGTGGTGATGTTGCCGCCCGACAACCCGTCGACGATCCGCGCGGCGAAGAGCATGAGGAGGCTCTGCGCCATCGCGAGCATCGCGAAACTGATCGCGGTTCCGATCAGGCTGAGGATCAGAACGGGCCGCCGCCCCCAGCGGTCGGAGAGATCGCCGAGCAGCGGCGAGGCAATGAGCTGGCTCAGCGAGAACGACGCGAACAGTGCGCCGATCACGAGCGGCGACGCACCAAAGGTTTCCGCGTAGAACGGCAGCAGCGGAATGATGATGCCGAAGCCGACGAGATTAACGAATATCGTAAGGAAAATTACCAGGAGCGGTCGGGACATGCGGCGGAGCTGCGATTACTGCTTCACGCTCACGCCCTTGATGATCACGGGCTCTATCGGTACGTCCGTATGCGGACCGGAGGTGCGCGTTTGCGAGACGACGATGCGGTCCGCCACCTCGAGGCCGGTCAACACCCGACCGAATACGGCGTAGCCGAAGTCAGCGGGTGAGTATCCACGATGATCGAGTTTGCTGCGGTTATCGGCCATGTTGATGAAGAATTGCGCCGTTGCGCTGCGCAGCGCCTGCGTCCTGGCCATCGCGAGCGTGCCTCTCGTGTTGCTCAGGCCGTTGGTCGCTTCATTGAGGATCGGAGGTCGCGCGGGCTTCTCGACGAGGTCGGGGGTGAATCCACCTCCTTGGATCATGAATCCAGGAATTACGCGGTGGAAGATGGTGCCGGCATAAAACCCATCTGTCGCGTACTGCACGAAGTTCTCGACTGAAACCGGCGCGCGATCCTTGAACAGCTCCACAGTGATGTCTCCCATCGTCGTGCTGATGACGGCGACGGGGTTCCCCGGCGCAGGTGTCGGCGGCGCCGGCTGAGGGGCGGCAACCGCCTGAAACAAGAGAAGAAACGGAACGAGCGGCAGCGGCGTCATATCACGGGTAATCCTATCAGCGGCGCGCGGCGCAGGGGTACGTCCGGCCGGCGAGCGGCGCGGTTCGCGATCGCGAATTCGCATCATTCAATTCAATTCGATGGATCAGGTGTCGCAACCGTGTTACACCTCGGCCCGTTTTGCCTGGGTGCGGACGGGTGTCCGCGCCCGGGCTGGGGCGGCAAACATTTTGCGAGGTCGCGCGTACGCGCAGCCTGCGCGGGGGAGATCCCAATGGCCACAGGACTCGAGAACGAGCAGAAAGAGCTTGCCGACTTCATTCGAGCGGGCTCAAGCCGGGGGCCCCAGTGTTTCGGCAGCTACTTCGACGAGCGCGGCGGATCGTGCGCGCTCGGCGCGGTCTACGAGGGCGTCTACCACCTGCCGCGGAACCACGGCAAGCTGGTGCCGGATCATCTGGAGCGTCTCTTCCGCTGTCTCGATGAAGTGACCAAGCGGTGCCCGCAGGGATGCGCCAAGCGGCTGCCGCTCGCCTCGATGATCGTCCACCTCAATGACGATCACCGGCTGACGCGCGAGCAGATCGCCGAGTGGCTCACTCAGGAATCCAACGGCTGATCAACAGGCTCAATGTCCTTCCTCGACAGATTCAAGCCCCAGCCTCGATGGAAACATGCGGACGCGGCGGTGCGCGCTGCCGCGGTCGCGGAGATTCCAGACGATGCGGAGCACGCGGCCACGATCCTCGAGCTCGCCGCCTCCGATGAGGACGTGCGGGTTCGTCGAGCGGCGGCCTCGCGGGTCGAGGGCCCGGCGGATCTGGTGCAGCTCGCGCGCACGGAGGGGGACGAGGAGCTGCGCCGCGAGTTGACCGAGCGGCTCGTGGAAATCGCCATTGCCGCGGGCGACTCCGACGGTGACGCGGCGCAGGCGCTCGAAGGGCTCGACGATCACAAGCAGCTGGCGGCGATCGCGAAGCTGTCGCCGTACGACACCGTGCGCACCGCGGCATTGGCTCGCGTGCACGACGTCAAGACCCTGGGGAGCGTCGCACGGAACGCCACGCACGGACAGACGGCGCTCGAAGCCGTCGCGCGCATTGCGGATGGCGCCGAGCTGCACAACGTCGCGTTGAAGACCGAGCACAAGGATGCGGGGATCGCTGCGCTGGAGCGCGCAGCGGAACTGAGTGAACCGGGCGCGCTGCGCGAAATGCTCGACGCGGTCGCCACACGGGCAAAAAACAAATCGGTGTCGAAGAGGGCGCGGGCAATGATTCAGGCAATCGAGGAAACCCAAGCAGCGCGGCGTGCCGCGCTCGAAGCGTGGCAGCAGAGACTCGGGGCGATCGTCGCCCGGGTCGAGTCGCTGGCCGCCACGCCGGCGGCGGCCGGCGCGGATGACGATCTCGCCGCAGCGGACGCCGACTGGCGCGTGACCGCCGCACAACCGGAGTTCGAGCTCGACGCCGGCCTCGGCGCGAGATTCGATGCCGCGATGGAGAACGCCCGCGCGGCCATCGCCGAGCATCAGCGGATCGAGTCCGAGCGCCGCGCCGCCGAGGAACGACGCCAGGCCCTGCGCCAGATGCGTCAGCAGCTGATCGATCGGCTGGAGAGCTACCGCGGCGAAGACCTCCCCGACGAGATCGTCCGCGTGCGTGCCGAGTGGGACGCGCTCGGGACGGAGGATGCCGAGCCAGGGAGCGATCTCCACGGACGCCTCGATGCCGCCACTGCCAGCGCGCAGCGGCGCCACGACAACCGCGTCGAGATTCAACGGACCAATGCGCGTTTGGCGGAGCTCGCGGGTGAGGCCGAGCGCGTGGCTGGCGAGGAAACGCTGGCCGAGGACGCGTGGAGCGCGGTCGTCAAGGAATGGGACACGCTCCATCCGCGATCGGACGCCCTCGACGAAGCCACGGTGCAGCGGTATCAGCAGGCGACCGGCCGCGTCCGCGAGCGTGACGAAGAACGACGCGCCGCGGCCGAGCGGACGGTGCGGCAGCACGTTCAGCGGGTCGAGCAATTGATCGACCGCGCCCAGAAGCGGAGCGCGGCCGAAGATCTCACGCTGCGCGAAGCCGACCGGCTGGCGCGCGATCTCCGCGCCGCCGCCGACGCGCCGCCGGCGGTTGACGAACGCGAGCAGCATGCGCTCGTGGACCGCCTGAAGGCGGCCGCGTCCGTGATCACGCCTCGCCTGCACGAGTTGCGCGAGATGGACGAATGGAAGCGCTTTGCCAACGCCGCCGTCCAGGAAGAACTGATCGCGAAGGCCGAAGTGCTCCGCGTCAAGTACGGCTTCGACACGCCCGAAGGGCCGAAGGAAGAGGACCTCGACAAGGCCGCGCGCGATCTTCACGACATCCAGGAGCGATGGAAGAGCGTGGCCGAGGCGCCGCGCGCCCAGGCGCAGGCCCTCTGGCATCGCTACCGTCAGGCGGCGGATCCGATTCAGGCCAAGCTGCGTGAGTTCTTTGCCCACCGCAACGAGGAGCGCAAGGGCAACCTCGACAAGAAGCTCGTGCTCATCGAACGGGCGGAGCAGCTGGCGGACTCCACCGACTGGATCAAGACCGCGGAGGAATTGAAGCGCCTGCAGAGCGAGTGGCAGCAGCTCGGGCCGGTTCCGCGGCAGGAGACCAAGGCCACCTGGAAACGATTCCGCGACGCCTGCGACCAGTTCTTCACCCGCCGCAACGCCGATCTCGCCGCGCGCAAGGAAACCTGGTCGGCGAACCTCGCGAAGAAAGAGGCGCTGTGCACCAGGGCCGAAGAGCTCGCGGCCTCGCGGGAATGGGACAAGGCGGCCGCCGAGATTCGCCGCCTGCAGGCCGACTGGAAGAACATCGGCCCGGTGCGGCGCAACAAGTCTGACGCCGTCTGGCAGCGCTTCCGCACCGCCTGCGATACGTTCTTCGAACGCTACAAGCGGCGCGACGAGATCGAGCTGGAAACGAAGCAGGCCGATCGGGAGCAGCTGGTCGGCGAGCTCGAAGCGCTCGCCGCCCCCGATCCGTCGGGAGCGGGCTCGGACGGCGGCGGGCTGCTCGAGCGCGTGCGCTCGTTGCGCAGCCGCTGGAACCTGTCGACGCCGGTCGTGCGCCACGGCGCCGATCCGCTGAGCGCGAGATTCGTCAGCGCGCTGGAACACGCACTGATCGCCCATCCCGACGCATTCCGGGGAACCGAGCTCGACGTCGAACCAAACCGGCAGAAGATGGAAAAGCTCTGCGTGCGCGTCGAAGGCTTCCTCACCGAGGCGGCGCCGCCGCCCGCGAACTCGTCACAGGCGCTGGCCGAGATGCTTCGTGAGGCCCTCGCCGCCAACACGATTGGCGGCCGGGCAGGCGAGGAAAGCAAGTGGCGCGCGATGGCCGAAGACGTACGGCAGGCCCAGGCCTCCTGGAGCCGCCTCGGGCCGGTGCCCGGGGATACGGGGCGCGCGCTGAACGAGCGCTTCCACCGCGCCACCAGCCGGTTCTTCGACGTCTATCGCCGCAAGGTCCCGCCGCCGCAGACCGCCCCGCGCGGCGCAAGAACGGCAGTGCGCTAGCCACAAGTTGCAAGTATCAAGGGGCAGGTACAACGGAACGCGCGTTTCGTTGTACTTGTTACTTGCCACTTGCAACTTGACTGAAGCGCACTTTACCCCCGACGACTGTATAGCGGACCTGCGCTGAAGGGATCTCCGCCTCGGGAATGCTGAGAATGTCCTTGGACAGCACCACCATGTCCGCGTATTTCCCGACCTTCAACGATCCCCGCGACTCCTCTTCGAATGCCGCGAACGCGCCGTTGATGGTGTAGGTCTTCAGCGCATCGAGGCGGCTCAAGCGCTCGTTGGCGTAAAAGACCGAGCCGTCAGCGAGCGTGCGGGTGACCGTCGCGTAGTAGCTCGCGATCGGATCGACGTCCTCCACGGGAGCATCGGTGCCATTGGTCACGACCGCGCCGGACTGCATCAGCTTCTTCCAGACATAGGCGCCTTCTTCCGCCCGCCTGGCGCCCAGCCGCGCGATCACGTAGGGCGCGTCCGACGTGCAGTGCACGCCCTGCATGGACGCAATGACGCCGAGCCGGCCAAATCTGGGGATGTCCGCGGGATGCAGATGCTGCGCGTGCTCGATGCGCCAGCGCAGGCTCTTGCCATCGCGCCCTTTGAAGGCCGCCTCGAAGATATCGAGCGATTCCCGGTTCGCGCGGTCGCCGATGGCGTGGACGCACAGCTGGTAGCCGTGTTCGAGGGCCAGGCGCGCCGTCTCGCGAATCTCGTCGACCGGCGAAGTGTTATGGCCCGTATCTCCGGCCTTGTCCGCGTACGGCTCGAGCAGCCAGGCGCCTCGAGGACCGAGCGCGCCATCGATGGATCGCTTGATTCCCCGGACGGTCAGGAAGCCGTCGCCATAGTCAATGGTCCGGTACCTGGCGAGGTTGGCGGCGAGCGCTTTGTTGTCGACCCGCAGCATCACCCACAGCCGATTCCCGATCTTCCCTTCGTCGATCATCTTCTTCATCAGATCGACATCGTCGAATCCTGAGCCGGCGTCCTGAAATGACGTGATGCCTTTCGAGACAACTTCTCGAGACGCGAGCTCGAGCACGCGGCGCGCGCGGGCGGCCGCTTCAGCCGGCGTCGCGGGCGGCTCGCCGCTGCCGCGGCGGATCAGCCGGGACGCCGTCTCGCGAAAGAGACCCGTCGGGTTCCCCTTTTCGTCCTTGAGAATGTCGCCGCCGGATGGATTCGGCGTCGATGCCATGACGTCCGAGAGCTCCATGGCCTTGGCATTCGCAAACGTCGCGTGACCGCTCGCATGCGTCAGCAGGACGGGATTGTCGGGCGAGATACGGCTGAGGGAGTGATGCGTCGGAAAGCCCTCGACGGCGGGCGTGGGCTTGACGCTCCATTTCTCCTGATGCCAGCCCCGGCCGTAGATCCACTGACCGGGCTTCGCATTCTTCACGGCCTGCTCGACCATCGCGACGATTTCGTCCCAGCTCTTCACCTTCATCAGGTTCAGCTGCAGCTGCATCTGACCGACGCCGGTGAAGTGACCATGCCCTTCGACGAATCCTGGAATGACGAGCTGTCCCTGCAGATCGATCACCTGGGTGGCGGGACCGACGTAGCGTTTGATGTCGGCGGACGCGCCGATCGCCACGATCCGGCTGCCGCGCGAGGCTATGGCCTGCGCCTCGGCGGGCGTCTCGAGTGTCGCGACCTTGCCGTTGATGAGGACCAGATCGGCGGGCTGCTCCGGCCTGGCCTGCGGCAGGCGCGCAGCCAGGCCGACGAGAGAGACCGTCGCAAGCGAGAGAGTGAGAACCCACGTCAGCCGGCGGATCACGGAGCCCTCCTCGAGACGATCATCACGGCCATTCAGGCAAAGAGCCGTTGGAAGTTTCCGGAGAAGATCTTCTGCTGCGCCTCGGCACCGACCCCGAGCCGATCGAGCGTCTGACGCTGTTCGTCGAAGATCTGCCGCTGCCACCCTCTCGGGAAGAACGACGAATCGGTGCCGAACAACAGCCGATCGGGGCCGAGGACCTCGAGGGCCTGCCGGAAGACGCCGTCGAGCGTCAGGCCGGGATGGTACCGGATCCATGAGTTGCTGCTCGAGGTGTCGAGGTAGATGTTGGGGCACTGATCGGCGGCCATCAACGCTTCGCGGAAGAGTCCCGCTCCGAAGTGCGGCACGATCACCGGAACCTTTGGAAACCGCGCCGCCACGGCAGCCAGGGCCAGCGGATCGCCCAGCCTCAGATCGAATGGCGACGGCAGACCGAGCTTCTTTCGGACGCCCACGGTCAGCACGCCGCAGTGGACGAACAGCACGGCGCCGCGTGAGGACGCGGCTTCGAAGATCGCCGTCACGCGTTCATCGCTCAACCGGTACTGGTGCATCGCCGGGAACAGGCACACCGTACGCAGCTTCCAGTCGCCGAGCGCGCGCGAGACACGCTCGGCCGCGTCGGCGGCGGCGGGATTCAACATGAAGAACCCGACGAAGCGCGTGGGATGCCTCGCCACCGCGGTCGCGACGGATTCCTCATCGCCCGGAATGCTCGCGATCAGCGCGGCCCGATCGACGTGCTGACGATCGAGCTCGGCGACCCATCGATCGGCGAGCGCCTCGGAGGTGCCTGGCGCCTGCCAGCCGAGCAGACCCGCCACGGCGGTCGCATGGTCCCCTTCCGGCAGGTCACGCCGATCTTTGGTGAGGATCTCGAGGAACCTTGCAGAGAAAAAATGACAGTGGGAATCGCTTATCTGCACTTGATGATTTTATAGCGGCTGCTGACTCCCGCCTACGAACCGCGCGGCGGACATGTCAACTCCCAACCTCCAATTTCCAACTCCCAATGTTCAGCCGGTCGAGAGAGCGGGATCGAAGTCGCCGGAAGGAGCTGATCGGTACAACTTTCACCCCGATCGCTCGAGTCGTTTCCATTGGGAATTGGCAGTTGGGAGTTGGGAGTTGACCTAACCCGCGAATTTGTAGCCAAGCCCGTGGACCGTGAGAATGAACTGCGGGTGTCGGGGAGTCGGCTCGACCTTCTGCCGCAGCCACGCGACGTGCACGTCGACAGTACGGGTGGACGGCATCGCGTTGTAGCCCCAGACCTCGTTGAGCAGCTCCTCGCGCGTCAGCGTCGCGCCGCGGTGCTCGATGAAGTAGCGCAGCAGCTGAAATTCGCGGGCCGAGAGCTCGACCGGCTCGCCGTTGCGTGCGACCTCCGCGCGGCGGAAATCGATGCGGACGTCGCCGAATTGATAGCCGTCGGCGGGGTGGGGTGTGACCGGCGCCCGCCGCAGCTTGGCTTCGATCCGCGCCAGGAGCTCGACCATCTCGAATGGCTTCGTGACGTAGTCGTCCGCGCCGAGCTTCAGACCGACGACCTTGTCGACTATCTGGCCACGCGCGGTCAGCATGATCACCGGCGTCTCGATGCCGCGGCGCCGCAGCTCGCGGATGACGTCGAAGCCGTTCATCGACGGCAGCATCACGTCGAGCAGCACGAGATCGAACCCCTCGGTCGTGGCGCGTTCGAGCGCGCTCTCACCGTCGCCGCTCGTCTCGATCGCATAGCCTTCCCGCGCCAGGCGGTCGCTCAGGGTGAGCACGAGGCCCGGTTCGTCCTCGACGAGCAGGATCCGTTTCACGTGTATCGCGGAGCTTCCGCCGCCCGCGGGTCGGCGCCGGGGACCGGTTCGGGGCCAGCGGCCGGCAGGTGCACGGTGAACTCGCTGCCCTCGCCGGGCGCGCTCTTCACCACGACGCGTCCACCATGGGCCTCGACGATCCGATGGACGAGACTGAGCCCGAGGCCGGCGCCCTGTATCTGAGCCGCGACCACGTCAGCGGCGCGATAGAACGGCTCGAAGATCCGGCTCTGCTCCGCCGCCGCGATGCCGCGGCCGCGATCGGCAATCGCGATCAGCACGTCGCCGGCCGAGACGCGCGCGCTGATCCCGATCCAGCGGCCTTCGTCGCCATACTTGATGGCGTTGCCGATCAGATTCTGGAACACGCGGCGCAGCGCGGGCTCGTCGCCGGCGACCGCCGGCAGGTCCCGCGGAATCGTCACGTCAACCACCATGCGCGCCCCCTCGATCAACGCGGCAGACGACGAGAGCACGCCGTGCAGCAGGGTGGAGACGTCGACCGGCCGCGGCTCGAAGCGGCGCTGGCCGGATTGAATGCCCGCGAACTCGAGGATCTGTTCGACCATCTCCGACAGGCGCCGCCCCTCGCTGCGCACGAGCTCACCGTACGTCTTGATCTGACCGGCGTCGGCGACCACGCCGTCCGCGAGGTTGTCCCCCGCGGACCGGATGACGGCGAGCGGCGTCCTGAGCTCGTGTGAGACCGCGGCGACGAACTCCATCTGCTGCCGCGCGACTTCCTGCGCGCGGCGGGCGGACAGCACGAGCAACGTCATGCTGGCGCCGAGCACGAGCAGGATGCTCGAGCTGACCAGAAGATTGCGCCGCCGCGTGCTGTTGACCGCGGCTTCGAGAGAACCGGACGGATGCTTGACGAGCAGACGCCATCGCGGCTGGCTGACCCCGGATCTCGCAAGGCCGCTGGCGATCGAGGTCACGAGCCGGCCATGAACCGGTGCGGTCTGATCGGTCACGATGGTCAATGGTCTGGTGTCGCGCCACACGAACTGCCTCGTGTCCTGCGGCAGCTTGTCCGATTCACCGGGCATACGCGTCACCGTCGTTATCGTGTGGCCCTGCTGCGGGCCCGGGACGGCCATGGTGAAGCGCTTCACGTCGGCCGCCATCTGCGCAAACTCCTGCGTCCGCACCTGAAACAGATCGGCTGTCGCGTCGACTGTGGCATCCGGCGCCGGGCTGAAGCCCTCCACGGAGTGATAAACCGGGCCCCGTCCGGCCGCACTGACGACCGCGACCTGATAGTCGACGCCGTCGCCGATGCCGCGCAGGTGCTGCTGCGCGAGCGACGGCAGCACCTCCTGCCGCAGGTAGTCGCCATCGAGCGCGAGCACGGTGTAGGAGAGCCGCGGGTTGAACCGCGTGGCGGGCGATCCGTCCGCGGACCCTAACAGCATGAGCGGCATCGGGACGACGAGCGCCGGGACTTCTTCCCACAGCGGACTCATCATGATGCGCAGGACGAAGGTGCCGGGCTCCTGCCGCGGCTCACCAGCCGGCGCCTGGTCGTGGACCGTCATCTGCTTGCGCAGCTCACCAAGGCCCTCCGGCCACTCGGCTGGCTCGATGACGCGCGTGGACGGATTGAACCGACGCAGCCGCGAGGTGCCATCAGTCTCTCGCGCGGCGATGAAGTACTCCTTGATCAGCCTGGGGAAGCGCGAGGCGGCCTGCCATCGATCGTAGCGGACGGCAAAGCGGCTGCTTAGATCGTCTGCCGGTCCCGAGACGTCGAGCATCGGCTCGACCTGGAACAGCATGTAAGCGAGCGTGAGCTCTTTGTCGAAATCAGAGGCAAACGCCGCCGTCCTGGAGTTGAGCGTAGACCTCCGGCTCTCACGCTCCGCCGCGGTGATGCGACCGAGCCACTGGTATTGCAGCGTCGCCAGCAGCGCCATCAGCCCGACAAGAGCGGCCGCGACCACGAACAACGGCGGCCGGAAACGACCTCGCACGCGTCGAGTCTAGCACGCGATTTCGGGCGTAAATACGGGCCTCTCCTCAGCTTTTACATCCTTAACCATTTCTTTGCCCCGGCTTAACGACTCGCGTCATCCGAGCCGCCATCATGGTGCGTCTACTTCCGCACGGTCGTAGGTTACGGCCGGCGTCGCGTCGACCAACTCATCGTCACGAGGTTTCTGCACATGCGAATTCGAACCCTGCTCGCCGCCATCGTCGTGCTCGCGCTCGGGGCAGCGGGCGCCGCATCGCCTGCCGAGGACAGCAAAGCGACGGAAGCGCTGGCCGCCGCCCGAAAGGCAATTGGCGGCAAGAAGCTCGACGCGCTGAAAACGCTCAGCGTCGAGGCGTCGCTGCAGCGGAATGTCAACAACATGCAGCTCGCATCCGAGGTCGAAATCCTGCTCGACCTTCCGGACAAGTACGTCCGCTCCGACGCATCGAGCGGCGGAATGATGACGACGTCGATGGCGATGGGCTTCAACGGCGAGAAGCCAATCCGTCCCGCTAACGCCGTGCCGATGGCTGGCGGCGCCATGGTGATCCGGATGGGGCCGGGCGGCCCGATGACGCCAGCCGAAAAGCTCACTCCTGAGGAGCAGGAGAAGGCAGACAAACAGATGGTCCGCGGGTCGCGCGCTGAGATCTCGCGGTTGATGCTCGGGTGGTTCGCGATGGCGCATCCCGCGCTGGCCGTCGAATACACCTATGCCGGCGAAGCGGAGTCTCCCGACGGCAAGGCGCACGTCGTCGACGCAAAGAGCGCCGACGGCTTCAGCGCGCGGCTCTTCATCGATCAGGAGACGAAGCTGCCGCTGATGGTGACCTACCAGGGCCCACAGCCTCGCATGATCACGCAGCGAGGACCGGTACCCGGCGCCGCGGCGCCTCAGCACGGCGGCGGCCAGCAGGCCGCCCGTCGCGAGATGACCGACGAGGAGCGTCAGAAGATGCGCGCCGAAGCGGAAAAGCAGCTCAAGGAACTTCAGAGCCAGCCGCCGCAGCTGGTGGACTACTCCCTCTACTTCGAGGACTGGCGTGAGGTCGACGGCGTGAAGTTCCCGTTCAGGATCCGCCGGGCGATGAGCGGCGCGACCAACGAGGAATGGACCATCAACAAGGTGAAGGTCAATCCGAAGATCGACGCCAAGAAGTTCGAAGGCTGAAGGGAGCGGTAGTCAACGTGATCGGTACGCGGGTGCTCTTTCGTGTCGTGGCCGCGGCGCTGGTGCTGGTGCTGCCGCAGGCAGCCGCCGCGCAGGCGCGGCGCCAGACCGCATCGCTGCAGGTGGTCGTGAAGGACCCCAGCGGCGCGGTCATTCCCGGTGCGGCCGTCCAGATCAAGGGGGCCGAGCCCGCCACCGAGGCGATCGTTCGCGGCGACGTGCTGTCGGACGGGCAGGGAGTCGCGTCGACCTCCGAGCTGCCGCCGGGCCGGTACTCGATCGAGGTCAGCTTCCCCGGCTTCGAGACGGCCGTCGTCGCTGAGTACCGCGTCCGCCCCGGAACCAACCGGCGCGACGTGCCGCTGGCGATCAAGAAGCTCGACGAGAGCGTCGCCGTCGGCCGCGATCCGGCGACGAGCGCGTCCGATCCCAACAGCGATCGGTTCAGCAACGTCCTCACGAAGGAACAGATCGACGCGCTGCCCGACGATCCCGACGAGATGGAGAAGGTGCTCAAGGAAATGGCCGGGCCCGGCGGCACGATCCGGGTCGACGGCTTCCGCGGCGGCAAGCTGCCACCGAAGTCGCAGATCCGGTCGATCCGGTTCGCGAGCGGCATGTTCGCGGCCGAGAACCACGGCGGCGGCATGACGTTCGTTGACATTCATACTCAGGCGGGCGTCGGTCCGATCCGCGGCGGCGTCGACTTCCTGTTTCGCGACGACGCGTTGAACGCGCGGAATGCATTTCAACAGGTGAAGGGGCCCGAGCAGACGCAGCAGGGGATGTTCAACCTCGCCGGTACGCTGCTGCGGGATCGGACGTCGTTCGCGCTGTCCATCGGTGGCGCATCGATCTACGACTCGGCGAACATCTTCGCCGCGACGGTGGATGGGACGCGAAGCGCGCCGATCAAGAGGCCGACCGATCGCATCAACTTCAACGGCCGGCTCGATCACAACCTGACGAAGTCGCACACGCTGCGCGCGATGTTCCAGCAGAACGGCAGCGACCAGCGGAACCTCGGCGTCGGCGCCTACGATCTTCCCGGCCGCGCCTACGAACGAACGGCCACCGACAGCACGCTGCGGCTGGCGGAGAGCGGGTCGTGGGGCCGCACCTCGTTCGGCGAGATGCGGCTGCAGGTCCGCTGGTCGGAAACCACGTCATCGTCGGCAATCGAAGCCCCGACCGTGCAGGTGCTGGACGCCTTCACGTCGGGCGGGGCACAGCAGGCCGGCGGCCGTCGCAGCACCGAGCTCGAATGGGCGACAAACATCGACATCGCGCGGGGCCGGCATGCGATGAAGTTCGGCGCGCTCGTCGAGGGAGGGGTCTACGACAGCGACAACCGGACCAACTACCTGGGCACGTTCACCTTCGCGAGCCTGAGCGACTACGATGCCGGACTGCCGTCGAAGTTCTCACGGCGGAGCGGCGATCCGCTGGTGGAGTACTCGCACTGGCAGGCCGGCCTCTTCTTTCAGGACGATTGGCGCGCGCGGAAGAATCTCACGCTCAGCGCCGGCCTGCGCCAGGAGTTCCAGACCCACCTCGGTGACGCGGCGAACCTCGCGCCGCGAGCCGGTCTGACCTGGTCGCCCTTCAAGAACGGGAAGACGACGGTGCGCCTGGGTGGCGGCATCTTCTACGACTGGCTCGAAGCCGACGTCTACGAGCAGGTCCTCCGTGTCGACGGCGTCCGTCAGCAGGATCGCATCGTCATGGACCCGGGCTATCCGAATCCGTTCAGCGGCGGATCGTCCGAAGTCCTGCCGACCAGCAAGTACCTGCTCGCTGAGTCGCTGGTGATGCCGACACGCAACATGGTCAACCTCGGGATCATGCAGCAGATCTCGCCGACCGTCGGCGTGAACGTCAACCTCACGCACATCCAGGGCAGCAACCGGCTGCGGGGACGAAACATCAACGCGCCGATCGATGGCCTGAGGCCGGACCCGGCCTTCGGCAACGTCACGCAGGTCGAATCAACGGCGCGGATGGAAAACAATCAGGTCAGCGTCGGGCTCAACATGAACTTCCCGGCGCGGCGGATGTTCATCTTCGCGAACTACGCGCTGATCGATCAGCAGAACGACGCCGACGGTCCCTACAGCCTGCCGGCCGACAGCTACGACCTCGCCGCGGAATGGGGTCCGGCCGCGGGGATGCCCCGCCACATCGCCAGCGCGATCGTGAACCTGCCGCTCCCCGCCGGATTCAGGCTCGGCGTGACGACCACGGCGAGATCCGGCACGCGCTACAACGTCACGACCGGACGCGATGACAACGGGGACACCGTGTTCAACGATCGCCCCGCCGGCGTCGGCCGCAACAGCGCGCTCACAAAGGGCATGTGGGACGTCGCCGCCCGCTTGAGTTACGCGTTCGGATTCGGCGAGCGCCAGGCGACCGCCGCCGGTCCCGGCGGCCCGACGGTGATCGTCCAGCGCGTCGGTCCCGGTGGGCCCGGCGGCGCCGGCGATCTGCTCGGCGGCATGATGGGCGGCGGCGCCGAGAACAAACGCATCCGCATCGAGCTGTATGTCTCGGCGCTGAACCTCTTCAACACCGTGAACCCGACCGGCTACTCGGGCGTGATGACCTCGCCGTTCTTCGGCCAGCCGACAGCCGCAATGCCGGCCCGCAGACTCGACATCGGCATGCGCGTCGGGTTCTAGAGCAGACACGATTTGTCGGTTCAGGGGTTCAGGGGTTCAGAGGTTCACTGGTTCTGGTTCAAGGGTTCGGGCGTTTCAGGAGTTCGGGTTCAACAGTTCAGAGTTCGAGTTCAGTCGTTCTGAACGCTTGAACCCGAACGGGGCTGAACCGCTGAACCCGAACTCCTGAACATCTGAACCCCTGAACCCGAACCCCTGAACCCCTGAACCCCTGAACCTTTGAACTGACCGTCCCCTGTCTCCGCGCCTTGTCGATCATGAGAAAGTACGGCAGCGCGAGCGCTGAGATCGCGGCGGCGACGCCGAACGCCACGGAGAAGCCCAGCCGGTCGATCAGCCATCCCATCGACGTCGATCCCGTGCCGATACCAGTGTCGAAGGCGGCGAGGATCGCGCCGAAGGCGGCGCCGCGGCGATCGGCGGTCACGTCCTGCATCACGTAACCCACATACGCGGGATAGGCAGTGCCGAATCCGATTCCGAAAATGATCGCGGACGTCACCATCCAGAAGCGCGTGCCTCCAACTGCGAGGCACGCCAGGCCGCAGCTGATCATCACCAGACAGGGAACGAACACGCGCCGGTAGCCCCAGCTGTCGCCGAGCCGTCCGGTGAAGGGTCGGGTGAAGAGCACGACGATCGCCAGCGCCGTCAGGTAGATCCCTTTCGGTGTCGTGCCGCTCGCGTCGGCGTACATCGCGGCAAAGCTCGTGATGCCTCCATAGCCGAACGCATAGAGGAACAATGTCAGCGACGTCACGAGGACGCGCCACTCGAGCAAGCCGCGTCGATCGTCGACCCCTTCCGATTCGAACGCCGGATGTTCGTCGAGGCTCCAGGCAATTCCCGCCATGACGAGGTTCAGCACGCCGGCGATGACGCACAGCCACACCCAGCCGAAGCGGTAGGCCCAGAACCCGATCGTCGGCGACACGGCGAGCGCCGCCATCGTCGACAACCCCCAATAACCGATGCCTTCGGCGCGCCGCCGCTCGGGCAGCATGTGGGTCATGTACGCCGCCGAGGCCGACAGCAGTCCAGACCAGAAGATCCCCTGAACGATGGCCAGTGCGAGCATCAGCCGGTAGTCGGTAATGACCGCATACGCGACCGAGAACAGCGCAAGGGCGAGGCTGGTCACGATGAGCACGCGCCGCTGCCCGATGCGGTCGGCGTATGCGCCGGTGAGCGGAGCGGACAGCGCAGACGAGTACGTCAGGAACCCGAGAAACAACCCGGAGGCGAACGTCGTGCCGCCGAGGTCGAGGATGTGGAACGGAGCCGTCGGCAGGAGCTGGAACGCCGAGACGAATACCGTGAAGGTGAACCCGCACATCATGAAGAAGCGCGGTGTGAAGAGGCGATCTGGGGAGGCCATGGATCCCCAGATCGTACTATCAATCGCGAACGCGGACGGTCTGGTCGGCTACTCCGCCTTCAGCGCCGTGACCGGATCGACACGCGTCGCGCGCCAGGCCGGGACGAGACTGGCCAACGCCGCGACGACCGTCAGCAGCGCCGCGACGCCCGCCAGCGTCGCAGGATCGGTGGGTGTGACGTCATGGAGCAGCGTCTGCATCAGGCGCCCGACCACGGCGGAGATGGCGAGGCCGATGATCATGCCGGCGAGCGAGAGGCCGAGGCCCGTGCTCAGCACGAGGCGCAACACGTCGGCGCGGCCGGCGCCGACCGCCACGCGGATCCCGATTTCGCGCGTCCGCCGGCTCACGACATAGGACAGCACGCCGTAAATACCGATCGCCGACAGCGCCAGCGCCAGCGCGGCGAACACGCCCAGCAGCATGCCCGTGAATCGGGGCGCCGACAACGTCCTCGCCACCACGTCATCCATCGTTCTCACATCGGCGATGGGCAGGTTCGAGTCCAGACCTTTGATGACCTCACGGACGGGCCGCACCAGCAGGCGCGGGTCCTGGTCGGACTTGATCACGAGCGACATGGCACGGATGGGATTGCCGGTCGACACATGCCATTGCGTGTGCGGCACGTAGAACTTCTCTTTGACGACATCGGTGATGCCGTTGTGCCGGACGTCGGCCACGACGCCGACAACCGTGACATACGGGCGCTGCGGGTTCGCGCTGCCGATCCGGAACCGGCCGCCGATGGGATCCCGTCCCGACCAGTACAGGCGCGCCATCTCCTGGTTGATCAACGCCACCGGCATGGTCTCGGTCCGATCCGCCGCGGTGAACGAACGCCCGCGCACGAGCCGTTCACCCATCGCCTCGAGATAACCGTCGGTGACGATCTGCCAGTCGCCCTTCGCGCCCGTCCCCGGCGTCGGCGTGTAGCCTTCGATCTGCAGGCCCCAGTCGCCGATCGTCGATCCGAGCGGCAGCGATCGCACGGCGCCGGCCGTGCGCACGCCCGGCAGCTGACGGACGCGGTCGAGAAGGCGTTCGAAGAACAACACGACCTGCTCCGGGCGTTCGTATGCCGCGGCCGGCAGGGAAAGTCTCATCGTCTGAACGTGAGTCGGATCGAAGCCGAGCTCGACACGCTGCAGCGACCATAGACTACGGAGCATGAGCCCGGCGCCAACGAGCAGGACGACCGCGAGCGCCATCTCGACGACCACGAGCGCGTTCCGGAACCGCTGCCGGGCGCCGCCGCTCGATGCCCCCTGGGCGCCGTCCTTGAGCGAATCGGTCAAGTCGATCCGCAACGCGCGCATGGCGGGCGCCAGGCTGAAGGCCACGCTCGTCACCAGCGCGACGACAGTGGTGAAGAACAAGACCTGCAGATCGACCGTTGATCCGGCCACGCGTGGAACGCTGGCTGGGTTCCACCACGCGACGGCGCGCACGCCGGCAAAAGCCAGGAAGAGCCCGATGATGGACGCGCCGATGGCGAGGACGAGGCTCTCGGTCAGCAGTTGCCGCACCACCCGTGCGCCGCTGGCGCCCAGTGCCGCGCGCACGCCGATCTCGCGCTGACGCCCCTCCGCCCGCGCCAGCAGGAGGTTGGCAACGTTCGCGCAAGCGATCAGCAACAGGAATGCGACGGCGCCGAAGAGCAGCCAGATCGCACGGCGGACCGTTCCCACGACCTCGTCGGTCAGCGACAGCACCACCGTGTCGAACTGCATCTGGACCGGGTAGAGGCCTTCAGCGGTCATCGCGCGGGCGATGCCATGCAGGTCGTCGGCTGCCTGCTCCACGGTGAAGCCCGGCTTCAGACGGCCGGCCGCATACAGCCCGTGGCTCCCGTGATCCGTGCTCGCAGGATCCATCTGCAGCGGCATCCACAGCTGCGTCGGCTCCGGATTCTGGAAATCCGTCGGCAGCACGAAGCCCGCGGGCATCACGCCAATCACTTCGTACCCGAGTCCGTTGATCTGAATCGAGCGTCCGACGACGGACGGATCGGCCGCGAAACGCCTGACCCAGAGCGCGTGGCCGAGCAGCACCAGACGCGGGCCGTTCGCCACATCTTCCGCGGCGGTGAACGTCCGGCCGTGGAGCGGGGTCACTCCCAGCGTCGAGAAGAGATTCGAGGTGACGTTGCCGGCTGGCAGGCGTTCGGGCTCGCCGTCACCGGTGAGGTTGACCTGCCCATGTCCCCAGGCAGCGACTTCGGCGAGCGTCTGCGATCGGCGGCGGTAGTCGACGACCTCGCCGGTCGCGACCCACGTCTTGTCGAAGGCCGTCCACTTGCTCCAGATCATCACCGCGCGATCGGCGTCGGTCCACGGAAGGGGCCGAAGCAGGACCGCACTGACGACGCTGAAGATGGCGGCATTGGCGCCAATGCCGAGCGCGAGCGTCAGGATCGCGATCGTGGCGAAGCCGGGGTTGCGTCGCAGCGCCCGCGCGCCGAAACGCAGGTCCTGAATCAATGTTTCGGCGAATGAAGATGGAGTCATGATTCCCGCTTAGACGAGCAGGGTCGAGCCAGGGTTGGCGGCTTTGTTAACATTCAGGGCCATGACACAGGACTACTCCGGGTTTCGCCCGTCACGCATCTGGAAACGCATGACCCCCGAGCGCCGTGCCGACGCGGCCAACCTCTTCTGGAGCGACGAACAATCAGCCGAGCAGCAGGTCGAGGCCTGCGCCTCGATTGCGACGCAGATGAAGTTCCGCGCCAAGACCGTGCTCGCTCTGCCGCTCGAAAAGAAAGCCACTTATCTGCTCAGGCTGCCCAACGTCACGGACGCTGTCGCAGCCCGCGCGCTCGTCAATTACCACCTCGAACGCCAGCGGCCGATGATGGGCGCCTTTCTCGACGCTCTCGGCATCACTCATGAGAACGGCCTGATCAGCGACGAGGGCGTGACCAAGCCCTCGGCCGACAAGCTGCGCGCCGCGGCAGACGACATCTCGGGCAAGTATCCCGCCGACGACGTCGCGCTGTATTTCTCGACGCTGGTGTCCCAGGATCCGGAGACGTGGGGAGAGCTCGCCGATCTGCCGCAGACGAAGGCGGCGAACTAGAGCCGCCGGCGACGCCGCATGCGCGGCAGCGCTACGACTCGAGGCCGAGCAGCCGTTCGTGATGGGAGTGCCAGTCGCTCCTGAAGAGACCGTCAGGATCGAATCGCCGCTTCTCGCGCAGGAATTCCGGCAAGCGCGGGTGGCACGTCAGCGCCTGATTGGGTGTCGCCCACCGGTGATAGGTCAGGTAGTAGGTGCCGCCGAGCTCGGCCGCGCGATCGATCAGCCGCCGGAAGTCCGACCCGGCCTTCGCGATTCCCGCCGGCGTGTGGTCGACATGGAGGTTGAACACGACGCACGCCCACCGCTCGCGCGCCCAGGCGAGCACCGACTCGTCGTCCTGTTCGATGACCCTGATGGTTCCGTAGATGATGTCGACGTCGTGCTGCCGTGCATCCTCGCGCACAGCCGACATGAACCGTGGCAGCAGAGGACGAGGCACGTACAGCTCCGTGATCATCTCGCTTCCCTTCACCGTCGCGCCGAGCTCCTTGTCGAGCTCGGCGTGATACGCCTCCGGATAGTCCGAGAGCTGGTGTGTGTCCGACCAGTAGGTACTGCCCGTCGGTAGCCATGTAGAAGCGCGCGTACTCCGCGAAGGCGCGGGATTTGGCCGTGTGCGCGAGGCGCAGGAGCCGGCGCCACTCGTGGCTCGAGAGCGTGCGCTGGCCGTCCGGAATCGGCGTATCCCGGGAAACCGGCCGATAGCACGACATCACGCCGACCTGCAGGAACTCACGCGACGCCGGATCGGTGGCGAACTGAAAGTCGCCATATTCGTATCCCTCGCGCACCCTCGTATCGAAGAGCTCGGGGAGGTTGTCGACACAGGCAATCGCGACGCGCCGCTCTACCTTGCGGCGGCGGGCAAGCCGCAAGGTAACGCGCGCGATCGGACCGAAGAGACCATAGCCCCCAATCGCGAGCGCGAACAGACGGGGATTCACGAGGCGGCTGCAGGTCACGAGCTCGCCGGTCGCGTCGAAGATCTGGAACGCCTCGATGTCGCCGATGATGGGTCTGAGCCGAAGGCCGCGCCCGTGGATGTTCGATGCGAGGGCGCCACCGATCGTCAGTCGGTCGGCCCCGGTCTGCTTCTGGATGATTCCCCACGCATCATGCTCGCCGGGGAACGTCCAGAGCAGATGATGCACGAGGGTCACCCAGTCGGCGCCGGCCTCGACCGTCACGAGGCCACGATCCGGATCGATCTCGACGACGCGGTCCAGGAGCGTCATGTCGACGAGGGAGACACCGCGCCCGAACTGCTGGCCCCCCATGGCGTGACGGCCGCCGCAGAAGCTCAGACTGTTCCCGTTCTCGGCGGCAGTCCTGACGATCCGTCCGAGCTCGCCAACGGTTTCGGGCCGCAGAATTCCATCGACGAGCGTGGGATTCAGCTGTGAGTGGACATCATTGACCCGGCACGGGCGCTCGCGCCAGGCCTCATCGCGTCCGGTCCACGAGCTCTGAGTGAGAAGCGGCGCGTCCATGCCTATCAAAATAGGACGAGGCCGGCTGAGAAGTCCTGAGGCGGGCGTGAAGAAGGCTGAAACGTTCAGCGGGCCCGTTCGGCGAGCCTTACGAGCACTGCGTGAAGCGCCGGCGTGCCCCTGAGACCCTCGAGCAGCGGCTCCACGGGGATGGTCCAACCGGCAAACGACAGTTCCGCCTTTTCGAGCAGCCGTTGGAGCGATGACACGGCATCGTCTGGTTTGCCGCGGACCGCATGGTGAAAGGCTTCGGCCAGCGCCGCCTCGCCGCCCCGGCCACCCCGGCGCAGCGATTCGATCGCCACGGCGGCGCGCGCGAATGCGGAATCGGCGGCAACCCGTTCGCCGTCGGCCGCGAGCGCGGCTCCCAGGCCGACCAGGGACCGGGCGTGATCGGGAAAGAGCTCGAGCGCCCGCCGGAACCGCCCGACGGCGGCAGCGGCATCACCGGTGGCGAGATGCGCGAACGCCGCGCCATCGTGAGCATTCATCGCGAACTCCGGCGCATAGAGCTGCCCCACGCCGGAGGTGATTTCGCGATCGAATTCGAGCAGGGCCTCGGCCGCATCCCCGCGCGCCAGACGCACCATCCCGAGCAGCCAGTGAAGACCTTTGGCTGGATATCGTTGTTTGAGGTTGGCCTGGCGGTCCTGCACGATCGTGCCTTCGCGCAGCGTCGATTCCGCGCGGTCGAGCATGCCCCGCGCGATGTGCACCATCGCCGCCTCGAAATGCGTGAAGGGAAAATCCGGATAGAGCTCCATCACGCGGCCGAGGGACTGCAGGCGCTCCTCACCCCAGGCCGCATGCGCGAGGCGGAACTGATTGCCCCAGTAGCCGGGCTCGAGCGCCACGGCGCGCCGCGCCGCCGCGAGCGCCTCCGCCGAGCGCCCGGCGCTGACGAGCAGAAACGCGAGCGTCGCGTGCGCGTCAGCCAGATCGCGTTCGAGCTCGATGGCGCGGCGCACGTGATCGATCGCGCGCGCGAGCAGCGCGCCGTCGGGTTGATTGCGCGCCCGTGACATCTGGTACTGCCAGAACCTCGCGTTGCCGAGGCCGACGTGCGCGGCCGCATACCGCGCGTCGAGAGCGACCGCCCGCTCGAAGTCCGCGATCGCGCCGGGCACCAGCGCGGCGTCCAGTGACTCCAGCCGCACGCGACCTTCGGTGAAGGCCTGATACGCCTCGAGGCTGGTCGTCTCGCGGTAGTGACGCCGCTCGGCCGGCCCGGGCTTGCCGGCGCCAAGCGCGTCGGTGAACTGCGAGACGATGCGGTCCTGCAGATCGAAGACCTGATCGAGCGGACCATCGGCCTTGGCATCCGCCAGGCACTCGCCGGTGACGACGTCGATGATGCGCGCGGTGATGCGCAGGCGATCGCCGGCGCGCTGGTAACTGCCGACCACCGCGCGATCGATGCCAAGCGAGCGGCGTAGCGCCGACAGCTCGCGACCGGATTGCGCGACGCATTCCATGACGCGCACGCGATCGATGATTCTCGGCGTCGCCACGCGGAGGTCGTTCGTCACCGTTTCCGCGATGCCGGACGACAACCACGAGAGGCTGGGGTCGCCGCTCACATTCTCGAAGTCCAGCACCGCCACCGTCGGCGGCGGAGCGGCCTCGACGGGGGCCGGCGGCGCCGCGGCCGGCGTCGTCACGGGAGCGATCGGCTCGACCGGGGAAATGAAGCGATACCCCCGTCGCGCAACTGTCTGAACGTATCTCGGGTTCGCTGCGTCGTCGCCGAGCGCCTGACGCAGCTCGGACACTGCCTGGGTCAATGCGTTGTCGGTGACCGCCACGTCCGGCCACAGGGCCTTGAAGAGCTCGTCCTTCGAGACCAGAATTGACGGCCGGGCGGCCAGGAACAGCAGCAGGTCGATGATTTTTGGCGAAAGGGGAACGTTCTCGCCATCCTTGACCAGCCGATAGGCGCCGCCGTCGACGAGGAATGGCCCGAACTTGTAGGAGGCGGCGGTTGGCATCTGCCGGTTGATTCTAGTATTTCCGACGGAAAGCGGCGCCCAGGAGAGTTTTCATCTGAAGGCGTGGATTGTCACCGAACGGGCTCATGGCTTCCCCGGCCCGCGCCGCATGATCAGCAGTGCATCGCTCACCTTTCGCGGCCCGGCCCCGTCCGAAGGGCTGTTCACTGTACGACCGCCGGCCCACATCGTGGTCGATCCGCCGCCGTCCAGATTCAGGGCGTTGGTCAATCCCAGGCGGCGCACGAGCTCGCGGACCTCGATCAACGTCATGCCGGCGCTCAACGCCGGCTGACGTCCATCGACAGTCGCCAGCCACACCGAACCGTCCGGATGGGTGCCGATGATGGTCCGGGGATGACGGGTTTCCGCGAATCCCGCGTTGAACTTCTCCACCGTCCAGTCGAGGAGGAGGCGGCCGTCGTGGACGAGCAGACCGGCGCCGCCGACGATGTCCGCGGCCGCGACCCAATCCTCGGCGGCGCCGTCGAGCGGCATGTAAAGGGTTTCGAGCAGCACGCGCGAGCCTGGCCTCAACGCCGAGAGCGGTGGCGGCGGACGGCTCCCGCCGAACGACAGGACGAATCCATTCCTTGGAATCGGCGTCTTGCCGCCCGACACGGGCTTGTCGCGCACACGGAGGGGACTGCCTTCGAGTACCCATTCGAGGCCGCCGGCCGCCGTGTCGGTGTGCGCGTGATAGGCCGGCGTGAACAGCATCAGTCTGCCCAGCTGACGCGTGGTGTCGACTCCTGCAATTTCGACTGTCATGTCAGGCCTCGCGCGACGGGAGACGCGAAGCTGCATCGTTGCCGAGACACGGCCGAAGATGAATCTGGGGATCGGGCCGTTTCGGATGATCCCTACAGCCCCGCGCGGCCGGCGTGTATCGCTCACGAGCTGGCCGTTCAGCTTGTAGATACCGGCCGGATCGCCGGAAGGGAGCAGAAAGAAGCCGGCGTTCACGGCTGCCAGCGCGTCAAGCCGCTGAGCCATGGCGGGAACGGTTTCCGTATCGACGATCTCATCGTTCGCCAGCGCCGCACGAATGTCGGCTTGACGTGGATCGAGGCGCAGCAGCCAGATGGACACCGGTGCGGGTGGATTGAGGTGCGCCGGATCGGTCACGTGATAAAGGACGACGCCGGAAGCGATCTCACGGGACGGACCGAGGTCGAGCTGAGGAGCGGGCGGCTGGGCCGCGAGAACGAACTGCAGGGCGCACGCGCCGGCCAGAATCGGCAGCAGCCGGGCCGGGGAGTGCATCTACCGGCCGCAGGTCGTCCTGCTGCCGTCGAACGATTTCACTTCGAGCACCGGCAGCGAACGTTGTGTCTCCGACATGGTGTTCGGCGATGGCGTACCAATCGTGACTTTCATCTTGCCGATCTTGCGACTCGCGACGCTTTCCTTCAGCAGATCCGACTTCAACACACCTTCGACCTCGATGACTCTGCCGTTGTGTTCTTCTCGCAGCTGCTTGAGCAGCGCCTTGTCACCGGTCAAGCGGAACGTCATGCCGCTCGACAACTCTGCGGACATCCCCGCGTCGCCGAGATCCGTCGCTTCGAGCGCGCCGCCGTTCAGGCACCCGCGCACGACGATCTGATCCCCCTTCTTCACGCCCCTGGCAGCAGGCGTTTCCTTCTGCACCGCGCCCATTGTGGCGGTCATCACGACGAGCACGGAAGATGTGAGCATGGTGCGCATGACGGATTCCCCCATGGCGGTGGCTCGATCAGGATACCTTAACGGCCGGGCGCCCCCTAACGCATGGGCGGGACCATCCTGATGCGCCTGATCTGCGTGCCTTCCAGGATGTTCTCGAGATCGGCTCCATTCCGCGGATTCGTTACCAGTCCAAAAACGGTGTACTCGAACTCGAGCGTCCGGTTCTCGACGAGATTGATGAAGAACTGTCCGTCGCCCGTGTCCCGGCCCCTGGTCGAAAGGCCTACCGTACCCGTGGCATGGCGCCCATCCCGGAGCTCATCAGGCATGAACTGGTCGTCCCCCGCGTACTCGTTTGCCCGGGGACTCCCGCCCTGCACGACGAAGTTGGGGGCGACGCGGTGGAACGTGAGGCCGTCGAAGTAGTGCGCCCGCACGAGACGCAAGAATCGCGTCGACGTGAGCGTCGCGTACTGCGGATCGAGGGCGATATCGAACGCGCCGCCCGAATCGAGATCCACGCGCGCGACGAGCCGGTCGACGACCAGTTCCTCGAGCTCCTGTGCGCTCGGCGGCGGCGGACGTGGTCGCAACCGAGGCGCCGGTTGCGCGGCGCGGCCCGTCAGCGTCGTGAACGCGGCCGCGGCGGCGGTCGCGATTCTCGGATCGGAGTCGGTGAGCAGGCGCTCGAAGATCGACGCGGCCTCTCTACCGCCTTGTTCGGCGATGCGTTCCATCAACGCGAGGCGCGTGTCGCGCGACGTATCCTTCTTCTCGGCCGTGACGCGATCGAGCGCCTGGGTCAAAGCCGTCAGCAGGTGGGGGCTGTGGGGCGCACCGCTGAGGGTCATCGCGATGGTGCGGAGCAGCTGATAATCGCCGCGCCCGAGCGCCGCGATGTAAGCGGCGTCACTGTCCTCGCGCGTGAGCAGACGAAGCGGCGGCAGCGCCGCATGCCGGACGTTGTCGTCGGCGTCATAGGCCAGAAGACTCAGCGTCTCGATGTCTTTCAGCACGGCTGCCGCACGCGCCGCGTACATCCGGACCTGCCAGGTCAGATGGCGCGAGAACGACGGCATCCCGCTGGCGGCGCGATCAGGCGCGCGTTTCGCCAGCGCCACGAGCGCGTGCGTTTCCCGGTGCCACCGGCCACCGTTCGGCGGCGTCCGGACCTCGCTCGCCAGCCGTGCCGTGATCGCCTCGTCTTCCGGGCACGACTCGGCGAGCGCGTCGATTGCGGCCAGGACGATGACGTCGCGAGCATCGGAGAGTGCGTCGACGATCGGGCCGCAGCCTTCGCTTCGCGCGTTCCATCGAGCCCACGCCCGGAGACCCTCGAGGCGGACCGATGCGGCGCGGTCCTTGAGGGCCTGCGCAATCAGTTCGGTGCGCCGGTCCGCGTCCAGGGTCGAGCCGCTGCCGTAAAGCGCCAGCGCACCGAGCCGACGGATCTCCGGATTGGGCTCACGGAACGACGCGCCGACGAGCTCCTCGTCCATCATCGCAGCCGAGAGGACCGCTGCCATCGAGTGGAAGACGATCGGCTCGTCCACCGTGGGTTGCATTTCCGGAAGCCGCCACGTCGCCCCCTTTTTCAGCAGCTCCACGGTCTCGTCGCGCAGGCGGCCGATCCGCCGGTTGCGACGCGCGAGCGCTTCGAGACCCCGGGCCGCTGCCTCGCGCGGCCCTTTCGGATCGTTGAGGACCGCGCGCAGGCGATCCTCGGCCGCCGCGAACTGATCCGGAAAGTTGATCGGGAGGTTGCCGAGCACCACAGGCGACGCCGGCATGGCGATCAGATCGTTGACCGTCTCAACGACCAGATGGTGGGGAGAGGTCGTTGACGCGTGCGCGCGCAGCGTGGTGAGCAGCGCCAGCTCCGCGGTACCGCGTATCTCGGAGTGCTGGAGGAACCCTCGCAGCGTCGGCACCAGCTCGAGCCGCTCGAACCGGCCCAGCGCCCGAACCGCATGGTGGTGCAGGTTGAGCGATGCCTTCGGATCCGGCGGCGGATCGGCTCGGCGTGCCACGGCGACCAGGAGGCTGATGTCCGCCGCGGTCGGATCGCGGGCGTCCTCGATGCGGAGAATCGCCTGCCATTTCGCAATTTCCTGGAGATTGAGCCGAACCGGCGGGGAACCCCTGACGACGGCTCGCTGAGCGTAGACGGGAAGGCCGGCCGCCAGCATCGCGAGAACGACAATGCCGGCGGCCGGATGTCTCATGCAATCACTTCCTGCGGCCGGAATACTCCAGCATCTGGGTCGTGAGATCAAGCGGGTACGAGATTTCGACGTCCGTGATCTTGCCGTCCGCGCCCTTCACCGCTTCGAGCCTCGGCTGCACGAATCCCGTGTACGAAGGCATGTCGAGCTTCTCGACCCGCGCGACCACCTCGTCACGCAGCTTCGGGTCGAAGTGCACGCCATAGCTGTCGAAGAGCTCTTTGGACGCGTGATAGTCCCCTTCGGCCTTGATCCGCTGCACTTCCGCGAGCAGCCGGCCGACGCCCTCGTTGAAGGCCTTGACGTCGGTCATCACGTAATAGGTCTTGCCGTCCCGCTGCCTGACCTCGATTGCCTTCGAGTTGGCCATCAGCCACCGCACGATCATCTGGCGGTTGCGCATGTGATCTTCCTCGATCTGCGTGCCCTCGCGGATGCGGCGGAGCTGGGCCAGCGCGTTGCGCGTATACCCCTCGTATTCGGCGCGCACGATCTCGGTCTGGTCTTTGGCGTCGACGATGCCCAGCTCGGCCAGCTTCGGACTGGAGACGAAGTAGAGCGCGACGAGATCCGCGCGCGCCTCCTCGAGCGCCGAGTACTGTTCCTTGAGCGCTGTCTGCGGGCTGCCTTTCAGCTTCTCGGAGATCTTGCCCGAGGCGTGGCCGATGACCTCGTGCATGTTGGTCGTCAGCTCGCTCGCCAGGCTGTTCCACTTCTCGGCGCGCGCGGCTTCTTCGTCCGTCCACGCGAACTCTCGCCGGAACGCCGCCGAGGTGGACTTGTCATAGGCCTCGTTCACATTCGAGAGCGACACGGACTTGCTGCCGTGCTTCTCGCGAATCTCCTGGTCGTTCGGGAGGTTGATGCCAACTGGTGTAATCGGGCCGGAATCGCCGGTCTCCACGACGACGTCGATGGCATTCGCGGTGATGCCGCGCACGCCCTGCTTCCGGGTACTGCGGGTCCCAGGGCATCCGGTCCTCGAACCACTGCGCGTTTTCAGCGATCTTGCGAATGTCCTCGGTCTTGTCGCGGTTGACGAAATAGACGAGCGCCTCCCACGAACCCTTGTGTCCGCGCGGGTCCATGTAGACCTCGACGAAACCATTGATGGTGTCCACCGGCGAGTTCTTGTCCTGCACCCAGGCGATGTCGTACGCGACGCGATCCGGGGTCTCACCGGTCTGGTACCACTTGATCAGCGCCTTGAGCGCCGTCGCCATCGATGGCGTCGCATGGGGAATCGCGGCTTCGAGATGCTGGACGATCCGCTTGATCTCCGCGTCGTACCGGCCGCCGATCTTGTACACCTCTTCGACGAGCGTGCCATCGGGCCGCTTCACCAGACGCGAGTTGAGCGGATAGCGCTCCTCGAAGCGTTCAACGTCCTTCATGGTGACGTTGACGTAGAGATTGTTCGCGCTCTCCTTCAGGATGTCCTTGCCGGGTCCCGGCGTCTTGTTCGTGACGATGGGATCGACCTTCGGGTCGAAGAACATCGGCTGCAGCCGCTGGAGCATCGCCTGCTGGGTCTCGCCTTTGCGGACCGAAAACCTGGCGCCGGCCTTCTCGGCCGCCGCGGCCGCGGCGGAGAACGCGGCGGGCGTGCACTTCAGCACGAACTTCCGCGCGGTGAGGTTGTTGTACGGGCCCGTATTCAGCCAGAACAGCTTCGTGTACCGCTGTATCTCCGTGAGGGTCTTCGGATCGACGCCTGATGAATGCGTGAGGATTTCCTCGAGGATGCCGCGCATCTCGAGGTTGTGCGCGTAGCGCTGGTCGTAAAAGATGTCGCGGCCGGCGAGCGCCGCCTGATAGAGGTGCCAGATCAGCAGCTTCTGATCGAGCGGCAGTTCGGAAAAGCCGTCGGCGTACAACTGCGCGACGGCCGCATCGTCTACCCGCTCGAGCAGGTATTTGCGATCGGTTGACGGCGCCTGATCCACGGCTGCCGGCGGCACGAAGCCGGGCACAGCTTCCGCCGGAGTATCGGAGGAACGCGAACCCGATCCGCTCAGGCCCGCCGCGAGTACGAGTGACATGCCCACTCCCATCAAAAGACAAGGCTTCATGATTCAAGTGTAACGAGTTCGCCGAGCTCGGGCATGTGAACGTTCCAGCCGAGCTTTTCGCGAATGGTGCCGGCGAGGGCGTCCATCGGTGCCGTCTCGCCATGAACCAGAAAGGTCCGCAGCGGCGGCCGCTCGAACCCTCCGAGCCATCGCAGGATCTCGCTCGAGTCGGCGTGGGCGGACATGGACTCGATCCGTCCAACACGGCATTGGACCGGAACCTGCTGCCCATGAATCGTCACGCTCGGTGCGCCGTTGAGCAGCTGCCGCCCGCGTGTGCCCGCGGCCTGAAAACCGACGAGCAGCACGGTGTTCCTCGGGTTGGGGAGCGCCGCTTTCATGTGATGCAGCACCCGACCGCCGGTCGCCATCCCGCTCGACGAAATGACGATCGCCGGCATGGCCGATTGCGTCAGCTGCTTCGATTCGGCGGACGACTCGATGGCGCGGAACCGCTCGGTGCAGAACGCGCAGACACGGCGCTCCTGTCCGGCACGCTCGCGGCGTCTGGCAGGCGAATCGTGCGCCGTCTCGTCGTGGGGCGCCTTCTCGTCCCGCGATTCGGGCTGCAGCTCAGGGTCGAGCTCGTTCAGCCGCTCGCTGTAGCGGGCGAGCGCCTCCAGGGCCATCGGGCTGTCGAGAAACACCGGCAGCACCGGGATGCGCTTCTGTTGTTCGAGGCGGCCGATCCAGTAGAGGAGCTCCTCGACCCGGCCGATCGCGAAGGACGGAATGATCAGCTTGCCGCCGCGCTCGGCCGTCTCACGAATCACCGAGGCGAGATGATCACCGTCATCGTCTCGTTCGTGGACGCGATCGCCATATGTCGACTCGACGAGCAGATAGTCGGCTTCGGCCACGGGAACCGGATCGGGCAGGACCGGCCGATCGTACCGTCCGAGGTCGCCGCCGAAGAGGATGGTGAGACCAGCAGTGCGAACCCGAACGTAGGCCGAACCCAGGAGATGCCCGGCGCTCAGAAAGTCCACTTCGACTCCGTCAGCGACCGGAATCGCGCGCTCGTAGCCGACCGGCTGCAGCAGCGAGACGGCCCGGAACGCATCCGTCTCACCATACAAGGGCAGCGCCGGCGAATGTTTCGAGAACCCATGGCGATTGGCGTTCGCCGCGTCCTCTTCCTGAATCCGTCCGGAATCGGGCAGGACGATGCGGCAGAGATCGCGCGTGCCGGCCGTGCAGAAGACGCGCCCGCGGAATCCCTGCAGCACCAGTCGCGGCAGATAGCCGCAGTGATCGAGATGCGCGTGCGTCAGCACGATCGACGAGAGCGAGGAAGCAGGAACCGGCAGGTCCTGCCAGTTCTTTTCGCGCAGCTCTTTCAATCCCTGGAACATGCCGGCGTCGATGAGGACGCGGGCCTTGCCGGTGTCGAGGAGGTATTTGGAGCCGGTCACCGTCCGCGCGGCGCCAAGGAAGGTCACTGTCAGCGGCACACTGAATCTCCTGACGTCGCTCCGCTTCGAGCGACTCGAGCAATCGGCTGCTTCGGCCTAGGCAAAGAGGGCGACCTGCCCGCCTGTATGCCAGAAGAGCACCGTGTCAGACGGCCGGAAAGCCCCCTCGCGCATGCGCGCAATGAGACCAGCCATCGCTTTTGCCGTATACGTGGGGTCGAGGAAAACTGCTTCGGTGCGCGCCGTCAACGACAACGCTTCGCGCGACGCCTCCGTGCTGATGCCGTACCCGTCGCCGACGAATCGATCGTCCACGTCGATGTCGACATCGCGCGGGGACTCGCCGGCGAGCTCGAACAGACCGTTGACGATCCGCCGGATGTCATTCGCGAGCCCGTCCGACCGTTCGTCGGCGCTGATGCCGATGACCCGTGTCCGCACCCCGGCCATCGCACAGCCGGCAGCGAGACCCGCCTGCGTGCCGCCCGATGAGGTCGCATGGATGATGACGTCGGGAGGCTCGATCTGGTCGAGCAGCTCGGCAAGGGCCATGGCGTACGCGGCAGCGCCGAGCGGCGTGGACGCGCCGATCGGGACGACGTACGGCTTGCGTCCGGACCTCCGGAGCTCGTCGGCCGCGGCCTCGACCGCGGCTGCGCGCTCGCCGCGTGTGGACACATGACGGACTTCCGCGCCGAGCAGGTGATCCAGCAGCGCATTGGCCGTCGGCGTCGGACCGGGCTGGCCGTTCGCGACGATCACGCATCGCATGCCGAGCTTCGCCGCGACAGCGGCAGTGACCCGGGCATGGTTGGACTGAATCCCGCCGCTCGTGACGAGCGTATCGTGGCCGCACCGTCGTGCTTCAGCCGCCACGAGCCGCATCTTGCGGACCTTGTTTCCGCCGAACGCGAACCCAATCGCATCGTCGCGCTTGACGAGGAGACGTGGTCCGCCACCGAGGGCGGCCTGCAGGTTCGCGAGCTCCTCGACGGGCGTGGGTGCGGGCGCGAGCGGCACCGACGGAAGCGCGGCGAGGGCCCGGAGCATCTCCCGCAGTATACTTTTCGTTTGGCCTTACGCTCCGAAGCCGCTGCCGTGTCGTCGCCGTCGTTTCTCGATCGCCTTCGCGCCGAACCATCGGTCATTGCCGCCGAGCTGCGTCCGCCACGGGCGGAGCTCGGCGCCACGGCAAGCATGGACGCCTGGATCGACACCTATCACGCCGTGCGCAGCCTGACGCGGGGCGGCACGCCGGTGTTCCTCACCGACAGCGCCGTCGGACTGAAGGAAGAGGACAACCTGCGGCACCTCGTGAGCAACATGGGCGCCGACGTCCCGCACAGCGCCGTAGTGCCGTTCCTGACCTGCAAGCACCCGATGGATTACTGCATCGCCTATGCGGATCGCGCGATGGAGGAAGGATTCGAGGCGCTCGTCGTGCTCGGCGGAGACAAAAGCGTCGGCCCGCCCCGCTGTGTCGAGCACGGCTGGCAGCTGCGTGAGGAGATCAGGGCCCACCAGCCGCATCTGTCATTGGGCGGATGGGCCAACCCGCATTCGAATCCGAGCGAACAGGTGAGCCACCTGCTCGATCCTCGATCGACCGCAGAGTTCTACCTGACCCAAATCGTCTCGCACCACAGCAAAGCGGGCGTGAAGGCATTCGCCGAAGAGGCGGCTCGGCGGAACCTCACGATGCCGGGGATGTTCGGCGTCTTCTACTACCGGTCGGCCAATCCCAGAACGCTCGCGACTCTCGAGAGCTTCCTGCCCGTACCGACCGCCGAGTTGAAAGAGGAGTTCGCCGCCGGCAGCACGCCCGACGCCATCTGCGCGCGCAGCATCCGCGAGCTGCGGGAGGCCGGCGCCCGCCATTTCTATGTCAGCAACCTCCCGCTGCAGCGCGCCGCGGTGACCCTGAACCGGATCCTGACGCTGGCGTCGGCGCCGGCGGAGTGAGCGGCGGATAGCCGCTCACCACACGGACGCCGCGGCTCCCCGCCCGGCGCACGCGCAGTACAATGTGGCGCGTGGCTCGTGTATTTCGTGCCGGCGATTCGGTCGAGGACTTCTGCCGCGCGTGCAAGACGGATCGCATGCATACGGTCATCGCGGCAGATCCCGAGGGTCGGCCGCTGCGCGTCGTCTGCGGCTTCTGTGACAGCGAGCACAACTACAGGGGAGGGCCGCGCATCGGCGCCGACGAGCCCGCGGCGCGGGCGCCCTCTTCGCCGGCGGCGTCATCTCGTGGCGCGCGGACCGATCGCGAGCCGTTTCCGATTGTCAGCGACCGGGAAAGGATTGCTCCCACGATGACTGTTCCTTCCGCCGACGGCGATGTCGATCTCGAGATGGTGCTGCGACGCATCATCCGCGAGGAAACCGGGATCACCCCTGCCGTGCCCTCGGAGAAATGGCGGGGCGGCTCGATGGTGCTCAAGCCGGGGAACGCACAACTGCAGGAGAAGAGCTGGCCGATCGAGACGTTCTTTCACAAGGTGGTGATGCTGAGGAACCGCCTCCGCACGCTCGAGCAGCAGGTCAACGCCACCGACCTCCCTGAAGACGTCAAGATCAAGCTGCAGGGATACATCAGCGGATGCTACGGCACGCTGACCAGCTTCAACGTGCTCTTCGCGGACGAGGACGATCAGTTCCGCGGCTCGGGTGGCGACTAGCGAGACTGCCTGCTTGGGTGAACATCTCGATCGCGTGCCGTTCTCGGGCATCATCCGCATCCGCGACATGATGTATTCGGTCGCGGATCCGTTCCGGCTGGATCAGGGGGACGTGAGCTTCGACGCGCCGGACACGGTCAAGATCGCGATGCATCGCGCGATCGACTCGAATCACAGCCACTACCTCCAGACCACCGGCCTGCCCCGCCTGCTCGAGCTCATCGCCGGCAAGCTGCGGCGCACGAACCGGATCCCGATTGACTCGCCCGACGAGATCATGGTGACGACGGGCGGCATCCACGCGATGTATCTGGCCTGTCAGGCGCTGCTCGAGCCGGGCGATGAGGTGGTGATCCCGGATCCGACCTGGCCGCCCTGCGCCGGCAACGTCCACGCCGCGCTGGCAAGGCCTGTCGGATGTCCGCTGCACGAGCGCCTCGGATGGCGCTTCGACTTCGACGAGCTCGAACGGTGCATCACTCCGAAGACCCGCGCAATCTACGTCAATTCGCCACACAACCCGACCGGCGGCGTGCTGACGCGCGACGACATCGAGCGCCTCGCCGCGATCGTCGCGGAACGGAAGCTCTGGCTGATCTCCGATGAAGCCTACGAAGACATCCTGTTCGACGACGCGGAGCACATCAGCCCTGCGTCGCTGCCCGGCATGTACGAACGGACGTTGTCGGTCTTCACGTTCAGCAAGTCGTACGCGATGACCGGACTGCGACTCGGGTACGTGGCGGTCAAGGATCCGAAGCTGCGCGAGCGGATGAAGAAGGCGCTGTTCTATACCTGCACCAACGTGACATCGGTCGTGCAGTTCGGCGGAATCGGTGCGCTGGAAGGGTCGCAGGATTGCATCGCCGCATTCCGGACCGAGCTCGAGGCGCGCAGGGATCTGTTCTACTCGGGGATTCGCGAGCACGCCGGCGATGTCCTGTCCGGCACGCCGCCGCGTGGGGCGTTCTACGCGTTCCTGCGCGTCAATCCGCGCTGGCGGCCGGGCGCGGATTCCCCGCAGTCGCTTTCATGGGCAACGGCCGAGCATCTGATTTCCCGCGGGCGGATCGGGTGCATCCCCGGGGTCGATTTCGGGCCGACCGGCGAAGGCTACGTCCGTTTCTGCTTCGCTCGAGACCGACGTGAGCTGACCGGCGCACTGTCGTCGATGCGCGAGCTTTTCGCCGGCGCGGCTTCGGCGTTCGTGGAGTAGCCCGGCGGCGCGGGCCCGTGATCACCGGATGTGACGTCCGCCATCCACCCGGATGGTTTCGCCGGTCACGAACTCGCTCTCGATCAGAAACATCACGGCCCGGACCACCTCGGCCTCGCCTCCCCAGCGGCCAAGCGGTGTCGCCGCCTCGACGGCCTGGTACTCCTCATCGGTCGTTCCGGGCGGAGCCATGATCGGTCCGGGCGCGACGGCGTTGACGAGGATCTGGTATTCGGCGAGCTCGAGTGCGAGCGCCTCGGTCAGGCCGATGATGCCGTATTTGGCGACGAAGTACGGCAGGTAGCCCTTGTAGCGGGGCCGGCCGCTTCGCGCGACCCAATCGCTGAAGTTGATGATGCGCCCGCCGCCCGCGGCGCGCATGTGGGGAACCGCCGCCCGCGAACAGGAAAACGCGGCCGTCAGATCCACGGCGAGGACGGCGTTCCAGACCGTGTCGTCGGTCTGCTCGAATGGCACGGACTTGTAAATCGACGCCATGTTCACGAGCACGTCGAGGCGGCCGAGATCGGCGACCGCGCGCCCGACGAACGCGAACGTGTCCTCGCTGCGCGACAGATCCACCTGGTAGATGAACGCCCGCCGCCCGAGGCCGCGCACGGCTGCCGAGACGTCCTCCGCCTCGGTTCGCGAGCGATTGAACGACATGGCGATATCCATGCCGCGCCTCGCGAGCTCGAGCGCGACAGCGGCCCCGAGGCGTTTGCCGCCGGTGATGATCGCGGCTCGATTCGTGAGATCGGTCGGCATGGAGGACTACCCGGACCTAATGTTTGTGGCGAAGACGGGCACGATTCGCCGCGTACATCTCAGCCGAGCGTGCCCGCGATTGATCGAAGGACAGATCACCCGGACCGGTCAGCGCCAGACAGAAGAGCGCCGCGACGATCACGAGGCTGTACTCGACGCCGTGGCCTCGTCCTGGTGTGATTGCCCAGTTGAGGAAATAGCCGTTCGGAAGGTGAACGAACCAGATCGAGCCCAGCGTGCCCACGATCAGCGCCGCCGACGCGTATCGGGTGAAGATCCCGGCGAGGAGCAGCAGACCGCCAACCGATTCGGTGAGCGCCGCCACCAGGGCGAGCGGGAGGCCGGGGGCCAGACCGATCGATTCGAAATAGGCGGCCGTTCCCGACAGGCCGCCGCCGCCGAACATGCCGAACTTCTGCATGCCGTGCGCCACGAACATCGTCCCCACGGCGAACCGAAGCACGACAGGTCCGTAGGACTCCATTCAGCTCCTTCCCCGCGAAGGCCACGAGACCATGAACCGCATATTGTGACACCCTTCGGCGGGGGATATACAGTAGTGCCGTGGCCGACTGCGGCGCCCGGCCGGCCGCCGCGCGCGCCGGACAAGGAGCGGATCACCATGCTGACGCGCCGTGCATTTCTGCGCACCACCGGCAGCGCCGGGGGCGCGGCGCTCGCCGCGGTCACCGCCTTCAGAGACGACAGCTCGACCCGTGTGGTTGCGGCAGGACAGGCGATCAAGGGTCAGACGCCGGACTCGGTCGCGTTGAACGAGGACTACTGGCAGGACATCCAGCAGGCGTTCACGCTCGATCGCACGATCGTCAACCTGAACAACGGCGGCGTCTGCCCGAGCCCGCGCATCGTCCACGAGGCGCTCAAGCGCTATCTCGACGTGTCGAACCAGGCGCCCGCCTACCACATGTGGCAGATCCTCGAGCCGAACATCGAGACCGTTCGCCGCCGCCTGGCGTCGGCGTTCGGCTGCCGTCCCGAGGAGCTCGCGATCACGCGCAATGCCAGCGAAGCGCTGCAGATCGCACAGCTCGGCGTCGCGCTCCGGGCTGGCGACGAGGTCGTCACCACCAATCAGGATTACGGCCGCATGCTCGACACGTGGGAGCAGCGCGTGCGGCGGGACGGCATCCGCCTGACGAAGATCGCGTTCCCCGTACCGCCGCGCTCGCTCGACGATCTCGCGGATCGGCTGCTCGGTGCGCTCACTCCGGCGACGAAAGTTCTGCACTTCTGTCACATCACGAATCTCACGGGACAGATTTTTCCGGTGCGGCGCATCTGCGACGAGGCGCGCCGGCGCGGCGTGAAGACCATCGTCGACGGCGCCCACGCGTTCGCGCACTTCCCGTTCACGGCCGCGGATCTCGGGTGTGATTTCTACGGCACGAGCCTTCACAAGTGGCTGCTGGCGCCGGTCGGCACCGGCTTCCTGTATGTCCGGCGCGAGGAGATTCCAGGTCTCTGGCCGTTGACGCCCGCGCCGGCCACGAAGAACGACGACATCAGGAAATTCGAGGAGGTTGGCACGCACCCGGCGGCCAACCACAACGCGATTGCCGAAGCGCTCACCTTTCACGACGCGATCGGCATCGAGCGGAAGGCCGCGCGCCTGCGTTACCTGCGCGACCGGTGGGCGAAACGTCTCGCCGGTCATCGCAAGATGCGCCTTCACACCAATCTCGATCCCGGGCACTCGTGCGCGATCGGAACCGTGCAGGTCACCAACGTGCCGACGCGTCAGCTCGTCGAGCGGCTCTGGGCCGACTGGCGGATCATCGCAACGCCGATCATCCATCCCGAGTACGAAGGCGCGCGGATTACGCCGAACGTCTATACGACGATCGACGAAATCGACACCTTCGCCGCCGCAATGGAGCAGATCGCCGAGAAAGGCCCGCTGTAAAGCAGCCGCCGGCGGCGGCTCAGAAGTAGACGGTCATCCCGGCCGTCCACATCGAGCCCTGATACGACGGCAGGAACCGCGAGAATAATCCGGAGTCCTCTTCTTCGTCGTCATCGTCACCGAAATTCAAGTGCGTGTAGCGATAGTCGCCGTGCGCGGCGAAGTGACGACCGAATCTGAGCTCGAGGCCAAATCCGCCGTGCCAGCCAAAGTCGCGACTGGTCTCCGACAGAATCGTTTCATCGCCATCCAGGGTCTCGATGCGGTTGGTGTACCAGCCGGCCCCGCCGAGAAAATATGGCGCGAAGGCACCCTTCGTGGGGAAGAGGAGCAGCGACGCCTGCAGCGGATACTGCTTGACCCGCAGCGTCTCGGCCTCGTTGGTTTCCGAACGCAAATCGAGCGACGACTTCAATGCCGGTGCGCGGTGTAAGCATCGCGCGGATATGACCGCCCGTGAATCGCTCCGAGTCCGTGCCCTCGTCTTCGTCCCCCTGAACCATGGCGATGCGCCCGCCAATCCCGAACTGCGCATATGCGGGCATGGCTGAAGACATCGCGATCAGGAAGACGACGGCGCATCGGGACAGCATGGTTGGCCTCTCGCCGGGTTTATCGGCCAGGCTGACGGGTTTCGCTAGTTGTTTCGACGACCGCGCAGCTGCTTTCGGCTGCCCGCGGGGACAGCGAACGGCGAACGCAGGCTGGGCAAGCTGGGGAGATTCGTCGGGGAGGCTGAAGTCCCGTGGATGCGGTCGACCGGGAACGGAACGCGAAGCACCCTGCGAAAGTGCTGACGTTAGTCGTTGCACACCGTCACCGGACCAGCCCGACGAGGCGTGATTACGTTCCGTCCCCGGTCCACCGCACCCGCGGCAGATGGAAAAATCCACGCCTGCGGAGCCTCCGACGGGAGGATGAGGCTCCGCGGCGTGGACAGGCACTCGTCCTAGGCGAGCACCTGTAGGTAGTGCTCTCAGACTAGGTGAGCACCTTGATGACGACGCGGCGATTCTGGGCACGGCCGTCGCGCGTCTTGTTCGGCGCGATCGGCTTGTCCTCGCCGTAGCTGATGATGTTGATGCGGTGGAGCGGCACCTGGTGCTGCTCGTAGAGATACCGCTTCACGTTCTCCGCGCGCTCGAGTCCGAGCTTGTAATTCGTGTCCGGCGTGCCGGCCGAATCCGTGTGGCCTTCGATCTCGATGTAGGCACCCTTCGGCTCCGCCTTGAGCTGCTGCACGAGCGTGTCGAGCTCGCTCTTGGCGTCGTCGGGCATCACGGCCTTGCCGAACTTGAAGTTGCCCTTGTCCTCGCTGAGGACCACTTCGTAGATCAGGCGGCGCGACGCCTTTTCGATCGCGTCGGCGCGGCCGTTGACAGCTTCTGCCGCCGTGTACGCGGCATCGGCGCGCTGACCGGCCTGTCCGGCCTTCTGATCAACCTGAGTCACACGGTTGTCGACTTCGGTGATCTTGCCTTCGTTGGCGCGGGTCCGCTCCTGCGTCTCCTCGACCGTACGCGCGAGCGTGTCGACTTTCTGGTTCACTTCCGCGACGTTCGTCCTGACAAACTTCTTGGTTGCGCATGCGGTTGTGCCGCTGAGCGCAAGCGCCAGGACTGGTACTGCTAAAACGACCTTTCTCATCATTGCCTCCGTCATGTTCACGCCCGGATTCGCCGGGACGCTGCTGGTCCGATGTTGCCGTCTCTACACAGGGCCTTCGATTCGCCTATGACGCTGGTCCGCCGTTATATCCGGTCCGTGCCCGCACGATCAGCTTTCCCTGCCGCGTGCGGACTTCGAGCGGCCGCCAACCGGCGCGACTCGACGCTTCGAACGCTAGAAACGTACTGATGGCGCAGCTCGTTCACCATCTCGCGCGCGGCCACGCTCGCGTGCGCGGGCGCGCTGCTGATGTACAGCTCGCCTCCGGTCCGGCGCGCGAGCTCCTGAAGATCCGACGCCAGAATCGCGGCGCGCTGATCTTCGGGGTTCTCCCGCGGGTCATCGACGGTTGCCACCACCGCGAGGATGTAAACCGGCACGTCGATCGCGCTCGCGGCCATCGATACCTCCGACGGCTTCATCCGGCTGCGCGTATCGATGCCATCGGTGATCACCACGACCGCGCTGCGCTGCGGAATCCCGCGGCGGCCGTTGCTCGACGCCGTCGCCACCATCTGCGCGGTCTGCGCGATCGCGTCGTAGAGCGAGGTCTGCCCGAACGGCTTCTCCACGTTGTCGAGCGCCTTGGAAAGCGCGTCGCGGTCCGACGTGAACGTCTGTGCCTCGCTGAGCATCGTGTCGAACGTGAACACTGCGGCCTGGTCGCGGCCAGTGAGGCTGTAGAAGAGATGCTGCGCGGCCGCCTTGGCATCCACTGTCCGCTGCCCGACGCGCATGCTGCCGCTGATGTCCAGGAGCAGGCCGACCTTGACCGGTCCATTCAGCTCGGCGCGGAAATCGAGAATCGGCCGGTTCTGTCCACCCTCGACGATCTCGAAATCCTTCTGGGCCAGATCCTTGACGAATCGCCCCTTGCGATCGCGCACGACTGCCGCTACGGAAACGAGATCAACCGATGAGCGAAAGCGAGTGGCGGGAGCCTGCCGTTCGACCTGAGTCGCCGGCTGCGTGGTCGATGGCTGCGCGCCGGTCGGCGTCTGTTCAGGAGCCGACTGAACAGTTGCGACAGCGAAAGCCACTCCCAGGATGCCCGTGAGCACCGTTCCCCCCGTCATAGCTGAGGACTCCTCCAAACCTCGGGCCATTCATATAAGCAACATCCTTTCAATGACTTAGTTCGATATCTGGAGGGAGCCCGCAGGTGAAGCACGACCGTTTTCGGGTAATAATTACATCTTCAGGCCTTTTGAGGCCTGTCACTCTTACATCCCGTGACCGGATTGGACGTCCCCACCTCAGCCGATACAGTGGACAACTCAACCAGATGCGCCGCGCCAGCTCGACAGAATGTGACCCACAAGCTCAACAAAACACACCCCTTAAGCTCAGCAGAGCGCCACCGGTCAGCTCAGCAGAATGCCGATCGGGTGTCCTGATAAGATCTGACAGCACATGACTTCGCGGAGCACCGCCACCATTCCGGTTGCCAGCCGCATCAGCGGCTTCGCCTACGCCATCCGCAACATCGTCGCCGAAGCCCGCAAGGTTGAAGCGTCGGGCCGGAAGGTCCGCTATCTGAACATCGGCGATCCGATCATCTTCGGATTCAAGACACCGCCCCACATGGTCGAAGCGGTCGAGCGCGCGATGAGAGATGGCCACAACGGTTATGCGCCGTCGGCCGGGATCTCGGCGGCGCGGGAAGCGGTCGCCGCGGAGTGTGCGCGCCGCGGCATGCCGGTCGCGCCGGACCGCGTGCTGGTCACCGCCGGAACGTCCGAAGGCATCGAGCTCGCGCTGACGACGCTGGCGGGCCCGGGAGACGATGTGCTGGTCCCGGTTCCGACGTATCCGCTCTACACCGCGGTCCTCGCGAAGATCGGGGCCCGCCCGGTGTTCTACGGGACGCACCCGTCGCAGAGTTGGGTACCGGACGTCCAGGAAATTCGACGGCTCATCACGCGGACAACGCGAGCGCTCGTCGTGATCGATCCCAACAACCCCACAGGGGCGAGCTATCCCTCCGACGTCCGTCGCGGGCTGCTCGAGATCGCTGACGAGCACAACATTCCGCTGCTCGCCGACGAGGTCTACGCCGATCTCGCGTTCGACAAGCCGGTCGATGCGATCGCGAGCCTGAATCCGGATGCGCCAGTGATCACGTTCTCCTCGTTGTCCAAGGCGTACCTCGCGCCGGGATGGCGCACAGGCTGGCTCGCCGTCGGTCGAACGGATCGTCTGGACGACGTGCTGGCGGGCATCAAGAAGCTCGCCGACGGGCGCTTGTGCAGCACGGCTCCAATGGAACATGCGATCGTTGCCGCACTCGAAGGCGATCGCAGTCATCAGCAGACGTTCCGGAATGCGTTGCGCGAACGCGCCGAAGTGACGACCAGGCGCCTCAACGCCGTCGCCGGGATGTCCGTCGTTGCGCCCGCGGCGGCGTTCTACGCGATGCCGCAGGTCGCGCTGCCACCGGGCGCGACAGACGAAGAGTTCGTGCTCGGGCTGCTGCGGGCGACGGGGGTGTTGTGCGTGTACGGCTCCGGGTTCGGAACCAAACCGGAGGACGGATTCTTCCGCGTCGTGTTTCTCGCGTCACCAGCCGAACTGACCGGGATCTACGATCTCCTCGCCGATTTCACTCATCAATTCCTGTCGGCCCGACGCTGACCCTCGAGAGGTGACCGAGCCCGCCGAAGTCAAGTCGCTGATCCGCTGGACCATCGCGATGACGGCGCTGACCGTGATGGTGCTGTGGGCGGCGTATCTCGTCCGCGGCGTGCTGCTGTTGCTTTACATCAGCGGTCTGCTCGCCATCGGATTCAGCCCCATCGTTCGCATCATCGAGCGGCAGAAGCTGCTGCCCATCGGCACACGGCGATTTCCCCGCTGGCTGGCGATCCTGATCCTGTACCTCGCGATCCTCGGAGCGCTGATCTCGATCGGCAGCCTCGTGTTCCCGCCGTTGTTCCATCAAGCCGAACAGCTCTGGAAAGAGCTTCCCGATCTGTTCTTGAAGGCACAGGACTTCCTGCTCCGGTACGGCATCCTGCGCGAGCGTCTGACCTGGGCGGAGGCCGTCGAACGCGCGCCGGCGGCGGGCGGCAGCGAGTTCGTCGGCCGGACGGTACTCTCGGCGATCGTCGGCCTGGTCGGCGGCATCGTCGGGATCGTGACCATCCTCATCCTCACCTTCTACTTCCTCGTCGAGTCCGACGCGCTCAGAAGAACGCTGCTGCACTTGTTTGCGAAACGAGAGCGGTCGAGGGTCGATTTCGTGGCGCGCGCGATCACGACGAAGGTCAGCGCGTGGCTCGGCGGACAGCTGCTTCTCGCGGCGATCATCGGCAGCACGTCCGCGCTGGGATTGTGGGCGCTCGGCATTCCCTTCTTCTACGTGCTCGCGCTCATCTCCGCGATCGGCGAATTGATTCCCGTCGTCGGACCGATCCTGTCGGCGATTCCCGCGATTGCGATCGCGGCGACGGTGTCGTGGAAAAAAGTCCTGCTCGTGACTCTGTTCTTCGTGCTGCAGCAGCAGCTCGAGAATCACGTCCTCGTGCCCAAGGTCATGCAGCGGCAGGTCGGCGTGAACCCGGTGGCGGTTATCGTCGCGCTGCTGATCGGTGGCAATCTCCTCGGCATCCCAGGCGCGATCCTGGCGGTGCCGACGGTGGCGATTCTTCAGGGTACTGTTCACCGAGTGGATGGCCTCGAGAGAAGAGAAACCCGAATCACGCAAGTAGCGCGGCAGCCATTCGGGCGCCCCGATTCCGCGCCGAGCCGACGGATATACTCGTCTGATGCGTCACGATCCGCTTTCGTATCTCGGCGACGAGCTGAACGCGCTGAAGCAGCAGAACCTGTATCGCCGGCTTCGGATCCTCGACGATGAACAGAAGGCGCGCACGTCCTTCGACCACAAGTCCGTCGTCAATCTGTCGTCGAACAACTACCTCGGTCTCACGACGCATCCGCGCCTGCGCCAGAAAGCAATGGAGGCGCTGCAGACGTTCGGAGTCGGCTCGGGGTCGGTGCGAACGATCGCCGGAACGATGGCGATCCACATGGAGCTCGAGCGGAAGCTCGCCGAGTTCAAGAAGGTGGAAGGGGTCGTCGTCTTCCAGAGCGGGTTCACCGCGAACGCGGGCACCGTCTCGGCGATTCTCACCAAAGAGGACGTCGTCATCTCCGATGAGCTGAATCATGCGAGCATCATCGATGGCTGCCGTCTGAGCCGGGCGACGATCAAGGTGTTTCCGCACAAGGATGTCGACGCCGCGCGGCGAATCATCAAGGAGCTGCCCGCGGCGCAGAGAAAGCTTCTGATCACCGACGGCGTGTTCAGCATGGATGGGGATCTGGGGCCGCTTCCCGAGCTGTGCGCGGTCGCCGAAGAGACCGGCTGCATCATGATGGTCGATGACGCGCATGCCAGCGGCGTGTTCGGCGCCAACGGCCGCGGCACCATCGATCATTTCGGCGTTCACGGGCGTGTGGACATCCAGGTCGGAACACTGTCGAAGGCGATCGGCGCGCTCGGCGGGTATGTCGCGGGCAGCCGGACGCTGATCGAGTTCCTCTATCACCGGGCCCGGCCATTTCTGTTCTCGACGTCGCACCCGCCGGCGGTCGCCGCCGCCTGCATCGCCGCCATTGATGTGCTGCTCGAGGAGCCGCAGATCATGGAGCGCCTCTGGGACAACACGCGGTTCTTCAAGGCCGGGCTCGAAAAGCTGGGCTTCAACACCGGTCTGAGTGAGAGTCCGATCACGCCGGTCATCGCCGGAGATGGCGGCAGGGCGATGAAGCTGTCGGATCGGCTGTTCGAAGAGGGGGTGTTCGCCCAGGGGATCGCGTTTCCGACGGTCGCAAAAGACAAGGCACGGGTCCGGACGATCGTGACGGCGACCCATACGCGTGAAGACCTGGAGTTTGCCCTGGACAAGTTTGCGAAGGTCGGACGGGAGCTCGGACTCGTCTAATCAGGGATTGGGGCTGAGGACTCAGACTGGGGGCCGGGACGAGGCCGCTTCCGAACCGGGCCGGATCACTGAGCCGGGGTTCGCTGAACTTCACTGAACAATGAGGAGCTGGTGAGAGCGTCTGGAGCCGATCGGGCGAGGGAGTGGATCGACACTTACACCCGTGATCTGTCCACCGAGGATCTGCAGCGACTCTTCACGCACGATACACCCGACGCCTACCGGTTTTTCAGCCGCGGCCTCGACGAGGAGCGGCTGGCCCGGCTGCCGTGGTGGAAGCGCGCGACGGTGCGATTTCGCCAGGCATTCGTTGCGTTCACGCTCAAACTGCCGGCCGCCCGCAGGGCGCTCTACCTCGGCGCGCTGGTCATCGCTCTCTTCGGCCTCATCAAGCTGTTCCGCGGGTTCGCGATCGTCGATCTGCCGTTCGGCACGCCGTTCATGCAGGTCTCAGTGCTCGTGCCCGCCTGGGCGGATGGCACCCTCGCGCTGCTCGTCAGCCTGCTGCTGGTCAATCTTCTCGTGCTGCTCGAGGTTGCCGAACGGCTTTCTCTGAAGGGCGAGTTGGAAGTCGCGCGCGAGATTCAGCTCGCGATGCTGCCCAGCGGGACGTTCACCGCGGGCGACATCGAGATCTGCGGGGCGACGCGGCCGGCAAATACGGTCGGCGGCGATTTCTACGACGTGCTGCCGCTCAAGGACGGCCGGGTGATCCTGGTGCTCGGCGACGTGGCGGGCAAGGGCAGTCCGGCAGCGCTGCTGATGGCGTTGCTGCTTGCGGTCTTGCGGACGCTGGTCGACGAAGAGCTCGAGCCGGAGGCGCTGACCGAGCGCTTGAACGCCCAGATCTGGCGGCACAGCCCGTCGTCACGCTTCATCACGATCTTCTATGGCGTCTATTCGCCGGCCGACGGTTCGCTGACCTACGTCAACGCAGGACAGAACCCGCCATTGATCCGCCGTCAGGATGGCAGCTTCGAACGCCTCATGGCTACGGGCGTTGCGCTGGGCATGTTCGATCTTTCCACATACGCCTCCGCTCGAACGCGCATCAATCCCGGCGAGTTGCTGGTCCTCTACAGCGACGGCATTACCGAAGCGGAGAACCCGGCTGGCCAGCCGCTCGAAGAGCCGGGTCTGCAGGCAGTGGTCGACAGCCACCCGGACACGTCGCCGGCGCAACTCGGCGCCGAAATCATCAAAGCGGTTGAAAAGTACGCGCAGGCACCGCGGTTCGCCGACGATCTGACGATCCTCATCCTGAAACGCCACGGTCTCGTTTGACGACCGTCTCTTCCGACTGAAAAGCCTGTGAATTAATCGCATACGTGGATGAATTTGCTGAAGGGGGAAGCCGCCGGAGAGGAATTCAGTGGCGCTTCATTGAAAGGCGTATACCTGGATGTCGCCGATACGGCCCACGACGACCATCCGGTCGAGAGCTTCACGCGACGCCGTACTGAATCGCTTGTGGAACTCGTCGTCTTCCTCGCGCTCGAGGATGGCAAACGGCGTGTACCCGGCGGCCCGCAGCGACGCCACCGCGCGGGCAAGCGAGGCGCGATCGAGGAGGTCCCAGCGAAGCGTGTGCCGTCCCGAGTAGTAACGGATGCTGCCGCTATGCTGCATCGCCATCACGAATGCCGACTCGGGCAGGCGATGGCGGACGAACTCTCCGACGGCCGGATACTTCTGCTCCGACGCGCGCACCCCGAAGGTTCCGACCGATACCGATTTGTCCGCGGAGAGTCCCGACACCGCGAGGATCACGATGACCGCGGCCCACCACCCGTACACAGGCGCGACGCGGCGGGCGAGATCCAAGATCACAACCGTCGAGAGCACCAGCATCACGGGAATGGCGGGAAGCAGGAAGCGCGTGTAAGACCATTCTTCGGGCCGGAAGTACGAGTAGGGCAGATAGGCGGCGAAGACCGCGAGCACGAAGACGTAGCAGATCGATCCGAAGGTCCGCTGCTCGGCGGGCGCACGAATCAACGAGATCGGCGAGAGTACCCACAGCCACACGAATGGCGTATGCGTCGCCGTCAACCAGCGCGGATACCTCGCGAGATTCTCGCCGACATTGCTCCACGCGAACATGTCACTGATCGACCCGTAGCCAGATGCGAATGCCGATCCATAGCGGACGTTCTGGATCGCACCCAGGATCAGAAGACCCGGGATGATCCCGAGCGCGCATGTCAGTGCGCGGCGAAGATCGACGCCAGTTGACGCGGTCGCGGCGGCCGCGACGACCAGCACGGCCAGGGGAGCGAGGTTCGGACGAATCAGGATCGCGATCGAGACGACGGCACCCGTGGCGATCGGGCTCCAGGACGCCGGCCGTCTGGCCAGGATCAGCGCGCCGATCCAGAACGCTGTCACAGGCACGTCGCTCATCGGTTGAACGGCCTGATAAAGAAAAGTGGGACTCGTCGCGAGCAGCAGCGCACCCATGCGGCCGACGACCGGTTCACCGATCTGACGGCCGAGCACGAAACAGAACCACACCGCCGCGGCGGCGCAGAGCGGAACGATGAGGAACGCGCCGCGCGGGTGAACCGCAGCGGGAACCGCCATCAACATCGGAAGGCCGGGAGGATACGTCGGAGCCAGCGTCCGTCCCGCCTGCCCGACCTTGTATCCGAGCGGCGCCAGGGTGTACCAAACGTCCGGCCACGTGAATGCGCGGCTCCGGGGTAGCGTGTCCGTCAAGCGGCCCTCAGCGAACAGTTCCGCCTGACTGACGTAGCCATATGAGTCGGCGCCGCCAGCTGCGAAAGTGCCGGCGGTCAGTGCGACGAGGCCAGCGCCGAACGCGGCGGCAACGGGCAACAGACCGGCGAGCCGTCGGATAGCGACCGCATGACGTCCGATCAAAAGGGCGAGCAGGATTACCTGTCGGCGCGAACTATAAAGACCCGCCGCGAACAGCAGCGCGGCGATAACCGCCGGACGTTCCCACGCTCGGGAGCGAATCGGAACCCCCGCGACCTCGGCGTCGATCCCGCCGGTCCACGCCACGAAGATGGCAAACGTCCCGGCCAGGCCGGCCGCCAGCAGCAGAGCTGTCCGCGGAGATCTGTTCATTCGTCCCGCCGCTCGTCCCACGGACCGCCGGAAAGCGCTGACGTAACAGGAATTCGTTTGGTATCGCTCATCTCGGGCGCGGGGTCTAATATGGAACGGCCCATGGTCCTGCGGCTACTCGTCGCGGTCGCCTGTTTCGCAGCCCCCGGCACCGCCGCCGGTCAGGGACCGCCCGGCGATCCAACGACGGTGCTCGTCGCGCGTCTGGAACAGGCCGTGAGCTCCGGGAATTTCGACGCGGTGCTGCAGCTCGGCGTGACGCCATCGGCCTCGGGCCTTCGCGCCTTCGCAGCAGCCGCGACACCCACCCCAACTCGCTTCATTATCAAGGAACGCGACCGCGCCACCCTCACCTCCTCAATCGACCGGCTGCTCCTGGAAGTCTTCGGTCAATATGGAAACGAGTCGGCCATTACCACCTGGCGCCTGGACGTCTCCCCGGCCGCAGCCGACCCCGCACAGCGCCGGATCGCCGAGATGGAGCAGCTGACGGTCGTCAGTGGACTGCACAAGCTCTCGCTCAATCCGGCCAAACATTTCGAGGTCCGCAACCTCAAGGTTCAGGGGACCGATCTCACGCTCGAGCTCCCGACCGGCCATGCATTCGTTGCCGAAACGTCGGACGGCCCCACGGCCGTCGTCCTGCTCGGGCGGGGACGGATGCGATTCTCCCCTTCGTCACCCGCGGAACGCACGCAGATTCGCATCTTCAATGGAGACGAGGTGCTGACATCGGATTTCGACGCGGCCTTCGTGCGCGTCCGGCCGTCCGAATTCTCCACCACGTTTCAGGCTGCGTCGCTGATCCCACGGGCCGTCGGACAGGGGGAATACCGGCGCGCGAGCGAACTGTTCGACGACTATGTGGGACAGTCGCTGCAACTCGACCTCACGGACTTGAGCCGCGAACGCTGGTCGCTGATCCCGTCCTCCGGCGACCTGATTGCCGAGATCCGCACGCGCAGGCTCGGCAGCCTCACCTACGCGCGATCGTCCAAGGACGCCGAAGACATCAGCCTGTTCGAACGCCGCCGGCGCCGCAACATCGCGGTCTATGCGTCGCCGCAGAAGCTCGCTTCGAGGGGACGGTTCTACAGCGAGGACGATCAGGTCGAGTACGACGTGCTCAACTACGAGGTGGATGCGGCATTCACGCCGGAACGGATGTGGATCGACGGCACCGTCGAGCTCAGAGTCAAGGTCCGGTCTTACATTCTCTCGTCGCTGACCCTGCGTCTCGCCGAGCCTCTCGTCGTGCGAAGCATCGTGTCGCCGGAGCACGGCCGGCTGCTGCACCTCCGAGTCGTCGGGCAGAACAGCGTCATCGTCAATTTCCCCGGTACGGTGAGCCGGAACGCCGAGTTCTCGCTGAAGGTCGTCTACGGCGGCCGGCTCGAGCCGCAGCAGATCGAACGTGAAGGCATCATGGTCGACGCGCCGCAGTCCCAGCAGGTGGAAGTGGAACAGGCTTACATTCCGGTCGAGCCGCAGTACATCTACAGCAATCGCAGCTACTGGTATCCGCAGGCGACAGTGACCGATTATGCGTCGGCGCGTTTACGCGTGTCGGTTCCCCAGGACTTCGACGTCGTCGCGACGGGAACGTCAACCGGTCTGCCGACGCCAACCTTCATCGGAATCGAGGCGGGACAGCGGGCGAGAAAGCTGTTCGTGTTCGAAGCCGAGCGGCCGGTGCGGTATCTGGCGTGCGTCATCAGCCGGTTCAGTCGTATCCAGTCCAGACAGCTCACCGTTCCCGTCAACGACCGACGTGTCACCGTGTCCGGGACGGGAGCGGACTCGCCATCGACTGGTGAATTACTCACGGAAGAGTCGAACGCGACCGATGTCGTGACGGCGGAGCGCGCCGGGCAGACCGGCGGTGCTGAAACGACGGCCATTACCTTGAGCGTCATCGCGAATCCCAGGCAGGCGACGCGCGCGCGCGCGCTCGCAGATCGGGCCGCGGCCATTTTCCAGTACTACGGCTCGATCGTCGGCGATGCGCCTTATCCGAGCTTCACGCTCGCCGTCGCCGAGAACGAACTGCCGGGCGGCCATAGCCCGCCATATTTCGCCGTCCTGAATCACCCGCCGCCGACGACGCCGCTGGTGTGGCGCAACGATCCGGTGGCCTTCGACAACTATCCGTCGTTCTTCCTGGCGCACGAGCTCGCACATCAATGGTGGGGTCAAGCCGTCGGTTGGAAGAACTATCACGAGCAGTGGTTGAGCGAGGGATTCGCGCAGTACTTCGCGGCGTTGTACTCGGTGAAGGACCGGGGCCCGGACCTCTTCGTCAGCGTGCTCAGGCAGATGCGGAAGTGGGCTCTCGATGAATCCGGTCAGGGGCCCGTGTACCTGGGCTACCGTCTCGGCCACATCAAGGGAGAAAGCCGGGTCTTTCGCGCGATCGTCTACAACAAAGGCGCGATGATTCTGCACATGCTCCGGCGGCTGCTCGGGGACGAGGTCTTCTTTGCCGGCCTGCGGCAGTTCTACTCGGAGTGGAAGTTCAAGAAGGCCGGAACCGACGACTTCCGCGTCGCGATGGAACGCGCCAGCACGCGCGACCTCGGGCGCTTCTTCGACGCGTGGGTTTACGATTCCGATGTGCCCACTCTGAAATTCACATCCACGATCGCGGGCAATGAAGCGCAGGTGCGATTCGAACACCAGGGCGAGGTGATTCCACTGGCGGTGACGGTTTCCGTCATCTACAACGATGGGCAGGTGGAAGAAGTCGTGGTGCCCGTCACCGACAAGGTCGCGGAACGCACGCTCACGCTCAAGAGCGCGGTCCGGTCGATTGAAGCGAACAGGGACTACGGCGCCGTCGCCGAGATCATCAAGTAGCCAGACGGCGGCAAACAGCCGATCGAGGTGAATCTAGTTGAAAGGATGTCGCGCGGGTCCCGGCTGCCGATCAGGGGAGGTAGATCGCCGCAACCCGCGCTTCGCCGTTTCGCTCGAACGGCTCGAACACCAGAATGAACTTCGATCCGGCGTACTCATAGAAGCGCGTCAGCCGTTCCCCGAGCGTCCCGCGATCCACGTCCTGCTTCCCCACCTCAGCGGCGCGACCCAGCCTGGCGGCGACAGCGACAGCCGTATCTCCCACCCGAATCTCTTTGCCATCCAGGAACGGCAGCACCGGAACGGAAACGGCCCGTGCCGGGACCGCAGGCGGGACAGACGCAACTACCAGGCGAGCCGCTGGTGCGGCGGCGCTGATGCGCACCGGGCCGCGCAGCTCACGGACGACCAGCGACGCAACGGCAACAGTGCCACAGAGAAACGCCGCTGCCACGAGCCACTCGACGAGTGGAGCAAGCCGGAACCGGTCGGAGAGTCGGACCGCGTCCATGAGGGCCTCCCTGGCTGGGTGAGGTTGGCCGAAGAGAGTTCCTACTCTAGGGCCGGCGCCATGGACTGTCAAGGACGGCGGGACGCGGTCAAGACCTGAGCCGAGCCGCCCCCCGCCGGATCAGTGCGCGCACTCGCAGACCTCAGTCTGCCGGAAAGGTATTCCCGGGTGCTCACGGCGGCGGAAATCACGACTGACATGAACACCGCGATTCAATAAGGAGGCACCACCGATTCGTCGAGTGGCCTGTCCGCGGCGCGCGTGGCATCCCACGGCGCCGCGGCGGCCTTTTTGGCCCCACGGGGGTGATATCATCGATGGCTTATGGATACGGTCACGCTGACCATAGATGGGCGCCCCATCACCGTCGAGATGGGTAAAACCGTCCTGCAGGCCGCCATCGAGAGCGGCATCCAGATCCCCTACTACTGCTACCACCCCGGCCTCGGCATCGACGGCTCCTGCCGCGTTTGTATCGTCAAGATCGAGAAGATGCCGAAACTGCAGACCTCGTGCTCGACCACGGTCGCCGACGGCATGATCGTCTCCACTCAGACGCCAGACGTCGTCGAGGCGCGGGCCAGCGTGTTCGAGTTCCTGCTCATCAATCACCCGCTCGATTGTCCCGTGTGCGACAAGGGCGGCGAGTGTCCGCTGCAGGACTTCTCATACAGCTTCGGGCCGAACGAGAGCCGGATGGAGTTCCCCAGGCGGGTATTCGACGGCGAGGGGGTGAAGGCCGACGTCGATTTCGGGCCGACGCTGATGCTGAATCGCAACCGGTGCATCCTCTGCACCCGATGCGTGCGGTTCATGCGCGAGGTCGAGACCGACGCCCAGATCAACATCGTCGATCGTGGGTACGGCAGCGAGATTGCGACCTTCCAGGAACAGGGCGTCCATTCGCTGCTGTCGGGAAACCTGATGGACGTGTGTCCGGTCGGCGCCATCACCACGCGCGACTACCGGTTCAAGGCGCGGCCATGGGACAACCCGGAGGCGGTCGACACCATCTGTACGCTTTGCGAGAAGGGGTGCAACACCACGGCGTGGTTGAAAGCAAAGCCTGAATGGGCCAAAGGCGCGCAGTTGATCCGCATGACCCCGCGGTTCAACCCGGAAGTGAACAGCTACTGGATGTGCGACATCGGCCGCTTCGACTACCGATGGATTGAAGGGGACGATCGTCTGCAGCGCCCGCTGCTCCGCACCGAGGCAGGAACGCTCGAACCAACCGACTGGCGGAACGCGGTGTCGAAGGTCGTCGATCGCGTCACCGCGGCGGGGGGCGGGGCAGCCCTTCGATTCTTCGTGTCCGCGCACGCCTCGCTCGAGGAGCTCGCGATCATCGGACGGCTCGGGGGAGCGCTCGGCGTCCCCGAGGAAGGGGTCGCGATCAGCTGGCGGCGCCGGGAGAAGCCTCAGCCGCCGAACGCAAAGTTCAAGGTCCCACCCGTCGACGCGCCGAACGTGCGTGGCGCCATGGACCTCGGATTCCCGGTGCGATCGACCGGATCCGGCGATCCCGATCTGGCGGCGTTCCGTAGCAGCGTCGAACAGGGACGAGCTCCGATTCTGTACGTGTTCGATCCGGGTCCGGAAGGATCGCTCGGCGACGTGTCCTGGATCATCGATGCGCGGAAGAGCGGCCGCCTGTCGCACCTCATCGTTCAGGGCGTTCTGATGACGCCGCTGGCGAAGGCGGCGGACGTTGTGCTCCCGGGCGCCTCCTGGGTGGAAAAGGACAGCGCCTACGTGAACGAGCAGGGCCGGATTCAGGGCGCCGCGCGCGCGATTACCCCTCCAGGAGACGCGCTCGAGGACTGGCAGATCTTCGTGAACGTCGGCGTGGCGCTCGGAGCTCCGTTGACGTATGCGTCGAGCCAGGAAATCCGCGTCGACATCGCCGCGGCGCTGAGCGGCAACGAACGCTACACCGGCTTGCCGACGCTCACCTTCGCCCGCCCGGTGTCGGCGCGGCACTGGCTGCAGTCGTCGAATCCATCCGAACGATGGAAGTGGGATTTCATGTTCCAGGATCTGCCGCCGGTGAAGTTCGTCGACAGGGCCGGCGCGGCGGCGTGGTTGAACGCGATTCCCCTCACAAAAGTCGAGTAGCGCCCGGTCTTCAGCCTCTAATCAACAGCGCCCGGGGCCTGATCGCCACCTCGATCGGCCCCTCGGCGCTGCCCGGTTCTCCATCGACGTGGTATTCGAGGGGCTGCGACGATCGAAGCACCGCGCGACGGATCTGGCGCATCTCGACTCGCGGAGCGCGATTGGCGGTTCCTGCCGCCAGATGTCTCGCATGCCAGAACCGTGAGATCACCGGACGGTCTTCCACAACCATCGCGTCGAGCAGGCCATCGTCCACGCGGGCCTGCGCCGAGAGCCTGACGCCGTTGCCATATTCACCGCCGTTGGCGAAGGCAATGAGCAGCGCGCGCACCGAACGGCTGCGGCCATCGAGCTCCACTTCATAGTCCTGGCTGCGGTATCGGCAGCCTTCTCGAATCCCGATGAAGACGTACGGCCAGCGGCCACGGGTGCCGCGGCCGCGAAGGTTGAACAGCTTCGCAATCCTTGCGTCCACGCCGACGCCCGCGATGTTGAAGAACGGCCGGCCGGCGAGCATGCCGGCATCGATGGCGCGCACCGATCCGTCGAGCGCCGCGGCGATCGCCGCGGACGACTCCAGGGGACAGCGCAGCGCTGCCGCGAGACCGTTGCCGGATCCGGCGGGAATCAGACCCAGGGCGACGTCGGTGCCGAGCAGCGCCGCGCCGGTCTCGTTGACCGTCCCATCGCCGCCCCACACGATCACCAGTTGCGCGCGCTGCTCGACCGCCGCGCGCGCGAGCGCATGCGCATGCCCGGCATACTCGGTGAGATGGATGTCTGCGCGCAAGCGGCGCCGTTCGAGCTCCGCGGTGAGGAGGGCGGTACGGTGTTCCGCCACGCGCGCGTCCGCACCGGCGCCCGAAATCGGGTTGATGATCGCGACGACCTTCATAGTCAGTCTGCTATAGTAGCGTTCCGAGATGAGCCCTGGGAGGCCTTCATGAAGAGCCGGGCCCTTCGCTTCGCGCTCGCGACGCTCTTCGTCGGCGTGCTCGGTGGCGCGGCTTATGTGATGTGGTCGGAGGAATCCGAAGGCAGGGAGACGGCGGACGCGGCACGACAGTTCGACGATCGCACCCGGTTCATCTCTCGAGCCCTGCTCGACATCAAGGGCGCGCAGCCGGGTTACGTCGCGGCGGGCCAGGGCGACGACTTCTGGGCGAAGAAGATCGACGCGCTGCTCGCATCCGCTCGGGAGGGATTCAAAGCGCTCCGCGCAGAGGCGCGCACCACTCAGGCGCAAACGGAAATCGAGACAGCGGCCGCCGCGTTCGAAGATTTCGAAGAGATGGATCGGCGTGCCCGCGAATACGCGCGCAACGGACAGCGCCTGCTCGCGTCCGATCTCGTGTTCTCAGACGGCATTGGCAAAATGGACGCCGGCGTCGACGCGCTGGAGCGGGCGCGAACCATCGAACTGACGGCGCGCGATGCCGACCTGCAGCAACGTCGGCGCAAGCAGTGGTTCGCCGCCGGCGGCGCAGCGGCGTTGAGTCTGTTGACGCTCGCGCTCCTGATCCCGCTCCCGCGGGAACCGGCGCCGCGCACCACCTTGTCCGGCGAGGCCAAGGAGCCAGCGGCCGACTACCCCGTTTCACGACAGGTGCCTGTCGCGGTGCCCGTTCCACCCGGCGCTGCCGCAGCGGCGGCGACGCCAGCCGTCGACCTGCCGGGTATCGCGTCTCTGTGCTCGGAGTTGACTCGGATCGTCGACACGCGGGCGCTTCCTGGGGCCCTCGAACGTGCCGCGACGCTCCTCCAGGCATCAGGACTCATCCTCTGGGTCGCCGATCCCGACGGCCGCGAGCTGGCCCCGATCATCGCCCACGGCTACCCGCAGAATCTCGTCGCCAGGCTCGGAACAATCGACCGTGAGGCGGATAACGTCACGGCGGCGGCCTTCCGGACCGGTCTGGTTCAGACGGCGAAGGCGGAAGGAACATTCCCCGGCGCCATTGCCGCACCGCTCATGACTCCGACGGGCCCGGTCGGCGTCATGGCCGCGGAGGTGCTGAACGGCGGCGAGCGCCAGGAATCGACTCGCGCCGTCGCCATCATCGTCGCCGCCCAGCTCGCGACGCTGGTGGGCCCGCCGGTACGCCCTCAGTCGAAATCCGAAGCCGCCGGCGCATAGCCCAGGCCTGCCGGGGCTCTCATCCACTCCGCGGCGGCGTCTAGATCCCGATCCCGGTGTCAGATGATCGTCCGGAAAGTCCTGCGGGGCTGGGTCGGCTCGGCTTTCCCCTTGAGCGTCACCGCCTTCCGGTCTCGCATCACACCAATCGTGAATTCCGCGCCATCCTGGAGGTTCTGAATCCGGCGGCGAACGTCACCCGGCTCGTCGACCTGTGAGCCATCGAAGGAAGTAATCACGTCGCCTGCCTTCAATCCCGCCTTGGCCGCCGCCGAGTTGTCGTACACCGAAGTGACCAGCACGCCTGCCTTCGTACCAAAATATTCGGCCAGCTGCGGCGACAAAGTATCGACCGTCACACCGAGCCGATTCACGCGATCGAGAAGACCGTCGTACCTCCAGATTGCGGGGGGCTTGGGTGGGGTCGGTGGGGTTGGCACGGCAATGCGGGGCGCGATGCGGAACGAATAGTTGCCCAGATCGTCGAAGCCGAGTCCGTCGAACGAGAACTGACTGGTCTCGTTCGGAGTGACATTGACCGTCGTCCGTTGACCCTCCCTGAGGAGCGTGGCCGGCACGCTGCGGCCGGTCGGCGTTTCCTGCACCAGCCGTGTCAGCTGTCGCGCACTCCGTACGCGCTCGCCGTCGAACTCGACGATCACGTCGCCTTTTCGGATGCCGGCCTTTTCCGCCGGGCTCTCGGTGGCCACCTCTTCGACGACAACCCCGCTCGTGGCGCCCTTCGCCGTCGACTTGTCGGCTTCTTCGACATCACGAATCGATACTCCGATGCGGCTCCCGCCGCGAAGGATCTCCAGCTTCGGCGACTGCGTCCTGACGATCTTCGCCTGCCCGTGCGCGGCCGGTGCGAGCGCAGCCCAGAACCCTGCAGCCGCGACCAACGCCGCCGCCATGGCAGCCATTCTCCAAACCTTCATATCGCTCTCCTTGAGCGTCGAGGAATCTGCCGAGCCTCGACGAACATTGCAAAAGCCTGCAGAACTCTGCACAACCTGGAGGTGAGACGCGGCCCTCACGGAAAAGGTTGTGCCGTGTGGATGCTACAATTCCAGCCCAATCATGCTCATTTCGCTCCTCCTGAGCCTCGCGCTCACCGCCGGGGCTCAGGCTGAAAGCGCCCAGCCCGCCGGCGCTCGCGCCCAGGCGGAACAGCTCGCTCGAAGCGGATCGCATCGGGAGGCTCTCGAGAGATTCCAGGCGATCGCCGCGGCAAATCCCGACGATCTCGAAGCTCGCGTCTGGATCGCGCGGCTGCACGCGTTGATGGGGCAGCACGACCGCGCCATCGGGGTGTATCAGTCAATCATCGCGAGCAATCCGCAGCATCTGGACGCGCTGATCGGCCTGGGTCAGTCACTGATGGCCGTCGGCCGGATGCGTGAGGCGTCCGACGCGCTGAACCGGGCCGAGTCCCTGGCGGGGGAGTCCGCGGCGGTTCTCGCCGCACAGGCCCGACTGCACGCGAACGCCGGACGTACTACGCTCGCGGTCTCCTATTACGAGCGATCGCTCACACTCGAACCGACGTCGGCGATTGTCAGGCAGGAGTACCAGGACGTGCTGGCGCAACGGGCGCACCGCGTCGAAGTCGGCTACATATTCGACCATTTCAACACGGACATCCCGGATCCGCAGGCCGGGTTCGGCGGGATCAATGCGCGTGTGTCGGACTCATTCCGGGTCTCCGCGACAGTGCAGCACCAACGGCGGTTCTCGATCAGCGAGACGCGTGGCGGCGGTGGCGTCGAATGGATGCCCAGCCGAAGTCTGCGCCTCCACGGCGGGGCCATGTTCGGTGGCGACGCGGCGATCCTTCCCGAGGTGGACACCTACGGTGGTCTCGCATATGCCGTTGGCCGGGCAACCTGGACCTTCGATCTCCGTATCGCGGATTTCGATCAGATCTCGGTCAATATCGCGGGCGGCGGCTTGCGCCTCGCGCTGCCGCAGCAGGGGGCCGTGTGGGCGAAGTACTACCGGTTCGACACGGACTACCAGTCCGCGCGCTCCGATGTCGTGCAGTCATGGGTGCTCGGCGCTTCAGGGCGCATCACCCCCGGGTGGACGTTCGGTGGTGAGTACACGCGCGGGCCGGACCAGCTCTATCTGCTGACCATCGACAAGACGGGCCCCTTCGAAGCTAATACCATCTCGGTATTCTCGGACTTCCGCCTCACCCCCATGCTGTCGATCGACGCCAGGTACGACTACCAGGCGCTGCCTGACACGGTTGACGACGACGTCAGCGTTCACCGCGGCACGTTCCGACTGGTCCAGCGGTTCTGATGCGCGGAACGCCGGGCCTCTGACTCTGACCGTCCTCCGGGCAGACAGCAGGCCTCCGCCTCGACCAGGCTCGTGCCCTCGCGGGCCCACCACGGCCGTTCCCGGTCCCGATCACGGTGGCATTCAATCCTCCCTGATCGACTGAACGGGCCGACGCTCATCGTCCAGCCCTGAGGTCACGAGGCGTCACCCGCAAGGGACGCTCACCCAGCCATGTACTCGGTTTGTGTGGGATTTTCGCGGGCACGCGATTTGATGTGTGCCTCTGCGGTCGCGCGGAATCAACGGGGTGCGTTAACTCAGGCAGGCGCTGGCATCGCCGCATCCCGTCTTGCAAGTTGGTCGATTTCGCGCGGCCATTCGTGTCTCCAGAGGATGATCATGTCCAAATCACAACGCCCCCGTTTCGCTGCTGTGGTCGCCGTCGCAGCCATGCTCTCCGGCTGCGCCCTGGCCGTCCGGAGTCCGAGCGTGGCCGAACTCAAATACAACCCCGGCCGCTATCATGATCGAACTGTCGCAATCAACGGCGTGGTCACCAGTTCGTGGGGCCTGCCGCTCGTCCCGGTCAAGCTGTACAAGGTCGACGACGGGACCGGGGAACTCACCGTCATTGCCAACAATGGACGGGTGCCAACCAAGGGCGCGCGCGTGCGCGTGAAGGGCCGGGTGAGCGAGGTCGCGGCCTTCGGCGGCCAGGCCGTCGGCCTCCACATTCAACAGCGCGACGTGGACTTCCGAAGGTAGGACGACCGATTCAGATCGTGATCCGGATGACGACGGCGGTCATATCGTCGTTGGGCGGAGTATCACCGCGCCAGTCGGCGACCGCCTTGAAGATGGCTTCGACGATCGCGTTCGCTGGCAGATCGCGCGAAGCTCCAACCACCTGCAGCAGGCGCTCGGCCGTGAACTCCTGGCCGAGCGCATTCATCGCTTCGAACACCCCGTCCGTACAGAACACGAAGACATCGCCGGCGTGCAGCGCGTAGGTGACCTCGTCGTAGGTCGTGCCAGGGAAAGAACCAAGCGGTACGCCCGGCAACTCGATCTGCGCGCAGCCCTCTGACGAGCACCGGATCGGATACGGCAATCCGGAGTTCGCCAGCGTGAGGATCCGGCGTTTCAGATCGAAGATCGTGTAGCACATCGTGCAGTAGGTACTCTTCGAGCTGCCGCTGGTGGAGGATCGTGTTGACAGACGACAACACGCCGGCGGGACTCGACCGCTCGGGCAGATACCGTCTGCGGAACGTTCGGCCGCGAACGAGCTCGGCGGCGAACGCGCTGTAGAGCGCCGCCGGCACGCCTTTACCCGAAACGTCACCGACGGCGACAACGAGCGTATTGGACTCGGGCGCGAGATATTCGTGGAAGTCCCCGCCAAGCTCGCGGGCCGAGGCAAACGACGCGGCCAGCTCGACACCCTTCAAGCGCTTGGGTAGACCTGCCGGCAGCAGGGCAGCCTGTACACGCTGCGCGAACCGCACTTCCTTTTCCAGACGCTCCTGCGTGGACCTGACCTCCTCGTAGAGCCGCGCGTTCTCGATCGCCACGGCCGCCTGACTCGCGAGCAGGGTCAGGATCTCGACTTCGCGCTTGCTGAACGCGGCAAGCTCGGGACTCTCGAGATCGAGGACACCAATGCACCTGTCCTTCAACAGCAGCGGAATCGCCAGCTCGGAGCGTACATCCGGCACGAGCTTGATATAGCGCGGATCCTGGTCCACGTCGGTGACGAGCACGACTTCCTTGTGAAGCGCGGCGTAGCCGACGAGCCCTTCGCCCAGGCGCACACGCGGCACTTCGACCTTCTCGCCGTACTGGACGGCCAGCTTCATCTCGAGCTCGTCGTCATCGTTCACGAGCAGGATGCCGAAGGTCCGGTAATCGATGACCCGCTTCGTGAGCTGCGCGATCCGGGCGAACAGTTCGTCGAGGTCCAGTATCGATGCGACATCGCGTCCGATCTCGGCGAGAGTTTCGAACGCTTCGGCATCCTGCCGGCTCCGCTCGAACAGCTGCGCATTGACGACAGCGACCGCAACGTGCGCGGCGAACTGGGTCGCGATCGCGACGTCGCGCATCGAGAACTGATCGCGGTTCTTGCTGAGGATGTTCAGGGCGCCGATGGTCCGGGACTTGTGCAGGAGAGGAACGACAAGCTCCGATTGCATGCCCGGCGCGAACTCGACGTACCGGGAGTCGGACGAGACGTCGTTCACGAGGAGAGGCTGCTCCGCCTGCACGGCGGCCCCGACCAGGCCCACGCCCGGGCGCAACCGCACGGCGCGCTCCGGCTCGGGATAGCCAACCGCGTAGGCCAGGCGCAGATCTCCACGGCGCTCGTCCCGAAGGTAGACGGCAAATGCTTCGAACGAAATGAGCCGGCCGATCAGCCGCGGAATCTGTCGAAGGAGCTCATCGAAGTCGAGAACGGCCGTCACCTGGCGGCCGAGATCGAAGAGCGTGACGACAAGCTCGTGTTCGCTTGGGTCTGACTGGTTCAGCGCCGCAGGGTTGGGCGCATCTGATGTATCTGCTTGACTCACTGAGGGATGGACGTCCTTCCGCGCGTCTGGACCAGCCCGCGCGTATGCCTCGGATTATACTTGCAAACAGCTCATGAACCTGACGCTGCCGCTCGACTACTCAGCCATCGAACGAATCCTGCCCCACCGCTATCCGTTTCTGCTGGTCGATCGCATCACGGAGTTCGAGCCCGACAAGAGAATCGTGGGTATCAAGAACGTCACCCTGAACGAGCGATATCTCGCTCATTCGGACGACGGCCCGCCGGTGTTGCCGCCGACGATTCTCACCGAAGCGGTCGCGCAGGTCGGGGCGATCATGATCCTGGCGAAGCCCGAGAACCGCGAGAAGCTAATTTACTTCATGGGCATCGAACGCGTCCGCTACCGCAGGCCGGTGCACCCCGGCGACGTCGTCGAGATCGAAGCGATGGTTCGGCGTATCCGAAGTCGCATGGGTCAGCTGAAAGGGATTGCCCGCGTCGAGGGAAAGGTCGTCGTCGAAGGCACGATGACGTTCGCGCTGGGGCCTCGCGGCGAAATCCCCACAGCGCCCTAGACTCAATCCCTCACGGCGCTCTTCACCGCAGCCCGCGTGTTGCCATACTCCAGCCGTCTCGCGCCGGAAGAGGCCGCCTGGGAGGCGGTCATGGCTTTGGATCGCACGATGCCGACCCCGATCAGGACGAGCGCGGCCGCAGCCGCGATGCGAAGGTTGAACGGCTCGCCGAGCAGCGCGACACCCAGACCAACCGCGATGACCGGGTTGATATAGGCGTACAGCGACACGAACGCCACGGCCAGGTGCCTCAGCGCATAGGTGTAGGCCACGAATCCGCCGATCGCGCCGATCGTGGCCAGGTAGAGGAGAGCCGACAACGTGCGACTGTTGAACGACAGCTGCGACCATTCACCACGAACGGTGCCGAGCACGCCGAGCATGAGTCCACCGGCCAGCATCTGGAGCGCGGTCGTGCCGAGCAGGTGATCGTTGCGCGCATGCCGGCGCGAATACGATGAGCCGAGCGACCAGCCGAGCGAGGCCACCTGCAGCAGCACGACACCAAGCAAGAATCGCCGGCTCTCGGTGGTGCCGAGCGTCAGCTCTGGCCACACGAGCACGACGATGCCGGCAAAACCCACGAGGAGGCCAGTGAGCGTGCGGCCGGTCATCCGTTCGCCATTGCCGATCGAGGCCTCGACACCAGCCATCCAGAACGGAGACGTGGCCACCATCACCGCTGCCAGCCCGCTCGGCACCCACTGCTCGGCATATGCGACTCCCCCGTTGCCGACCACGAGCAACAGGAATCCCATCAGGACGATTCCACCCCATCGTGACGCGGGAGGAAGCGGCTCGCCGCGCAGTCGCATGTAGACGACCAGCAGGCCCCCGGCGATCAACCATCGCAGCGCAGACATCAGCCCTGGCGGCATCGTCTCGAGCGTGATCCGAATGCCGAGGTACGTGGTGCCCCAGATCAGGCAGACCGCAATCCAGGCGAAGTACGCGAGTCGACGTTCGCGAAGAGACGACGGGGTCATCGCGTGGCCTCCTCGGGTGCGCCGATCGGGAGACGCATCGTCTCTTTCACGGTTTCCAGCACAATCGTCGTTCGCGTCGACCGAACGCCGGCGATGCGGCCGATCCGTGTGCGCAGCAGATGTCCGAGGTGCTCGGCATCCCGGGCGCGTATTTTGACGAGATAGCAGTCGTCGCCCGCGACGTCATGAACCTCGAGCACTTCCGGGGTGGCGGCGAGCTCGTTGGCCACGTGATTGTCCGACGCGACCTCGTCGGTCCGCACTGCCACGAAGGCCAGCATTCGCAGATCGAGGGCTCGGGGATCCACGAGGGCGGCGTACCCCCGAATCACGCTCCGCGCCTCGAGCTTGCGCATGCGTTCCAGCACGCCAGACGGCGCGAGCCCGATGGCCTTCGAGATGTCTGCCTGAGTGGTGCGGGCGTTGGTCTGCAGCCGGTCGAGAATCTGGCGGTCGGTCCGGTCTAGAGAAGTTCTGTCGATAGGCACAACAACAGAATTCTATCTCACTATTTCCGCAAACAACAGAATTATGTTCTCTATCTTGGCTATTTACGTGTATGAATCGTGGGACCGCCGCCGTCACAGAAACTCGAACGGCCCTCGCCCCAGCCAGGTCCCGCCGTCGACGGTCAGCACCTCGCCAGTGATATACGCGGCGTGCTCAGATGCGAGGAAGGCCACGGCGTCCGCGACCTCTTCGGGCTTTCCCCACCGTTTCAGCGGCACCATGTTCGTGATCTTCTCCACGGCGTCCGGGCTGTTCCAGAGCTGCCTGGCAGCCCCTTCGGATTCGATCGGACCGGGAGCGACGGCATTCACGCGGATCTTGTGACGAGCCCATTCGACGGCGAGGGTCTGTGTCATCGACATCACGCCCGCCTTGGCCGCGGCCGAGTGAACGGTGCCCGCGCTGCCGGTCCAGACGTAGTTCGCCAGGATCGACACGATTGATCCTCCGGCGCCCCGCTCGATCATGTGACGCCCCACGGCGCGCGAACAATAGAACGAGCCGTTCAGGACGATGCCGACGACCGCATCCCACCCGTTGGGCGACAGATCCTCAGCGCGACACACGAAGTTGCCGGCCGCGTTGTTGATGAGGATGTCGATGCGGCCGAAGTGCTTCACCGTACGCTCCACGAGCTCGTCGACCTGCTCGGGTTTGCGGACGTCGACCTGAACGGTGAGCGGATCGAACCCCGCGTGCAGCAGCTCGGTCGAACCGGTTTCGAGGTTCGCTGAATTCCGGCTGCCGATCACAATTCGAGCGCCGAGCGCCCCGAGCCGCTTCGCCACCGCCAGCCCGATGCCGGTGCCGCCGCCGGTGACGACCGCGACTCGATCCTTGAGCGTGGTTGGGTCGAACATGGTCAGTCAGATTACCGGCCCCGGCGGCCGATTGTCCACGGCTCGGTGCTACCATACGCCGCATGTCGACATCCTCGACGGCGGCTGCTGAAACCTTCGCGCGGCTGTTCGAGGCGGTGCACGAAGGCGTCTACATCGGCCTCATCGACGCCCGATCCACGACCACGCTCTCGGCGAATCCGTATTTGAAACTGATGTTCGGCTTCGCCGGGGAGACCCACGCCGGAGAGGTGCGACCCTTCGAGATCGAACGCTTCGTCGATCCGCTCGCGCGCGAGCAGTTTCTCGACCGTCTGCGCCGGGACGGCGCGGTGACCGACTACCTGCTTCGACTCCGCCGCGCGGATCGCTCGCTCGTCTGGATCGAAGTCACCGCCCACGCCGAAGCGGCAGCCGACGACGCGCTACGGATCGAAGCGCTCATGCGCGACGTCAGCGAGCGAAAGCGCCTCGAGGATCAAGCGCGTGACCTGTACCATCAGCTGCTCCAGGCCGAGAAGCTCGCCGCGCTGGGTCAGACAATCTCGGGCGTCGCGCACGAGTTGAACAACCCTCTCGCCACCATCCTGACGTGGGCGGAACGGCTGTCGCAGCGCCAGGTGGACGACCAGACCCGGCGCGGCCTCGACACCATCCTCAGCGAATCCGAGCGGGCGGCGAAAATCGTCCGCAACCTCCTGACCTTCGCACGCAAGCGACATACGACCCGCGCGATGGTCGACCTCAACCAGGTCGTTCGCGAGACGCTGGCTCTGCGGCGTTACGAGCAGAGCAACATCAGCATCTTCGAGGCGCTCGCCGCCGGCCTGCCGCACGTCTTCGCCGATCCGCACCAGGTCCAGCAGGTGCTCCTCAACCTGATCATCAACGGCGAGCAGGCCATGCTCGGCGCGAACGGTCGCGGCACGCTGATCATCCGCACCTGGCACGATCCCCTGCGCGACGCCGTCGTCCTCGAGGTCCATGACGACGGACCAGGCGTGCCGGAAGACGTCCAGCCTCGCATCTTCGATCCGTTCTTCACGACGAAAGAGGTCGGGAAAGGCACGGGCCTCGGGCTCACCGTCGCGTACGCGATCGTCCAGGAGCACAACGGCCGGATCACGGTGAAGTCAGCCGAGGGTGGCGGCGCCTCTTTCTGCGTCGAACTGCCCGTCGGCGGCGGATCGGTCAAGCCGGCGCTCAGCAGGGCGGCGGAACGCCCTGCCAATGTGGGAACCGCCGCGTCGGTTCTGGTCGTTGAAGACGAGGCCGCGCTCGGCGCCGCGGTCTCCGAAGCGCTCGGCGACGCGGGATTCACCGTGCGGCTCGCCAGTGATGGTCTCGAAGCGCTCGCGTGCGTGAAAGAGCAGCCCTACGACCTCATCGTCTGCGATTTGAAAATGCCGCGCCTGGATGGGCCCGCGTTCTATCGACGGCTCGAGGAGGAGAACGCGCCGATGGCCCGGCGCGTCCTGTTCGTCACGGGCGATGTCGCCGGCACTGATGCCGAACGATTTCTCGAAGAGACGGGGTGCCGGTGGCTGCCGAAGCCGTTCCGGCTGAGAGATCTGTTGAAGGCCGCCGGAGAGATGCTCGGCTGAGCCAGCCTCGGCGGCTCGAACAGGAGCGTGCCGGTGGCCGCTTACCTGGCCATCGCAACGCGGCGATCGGCCGCCGCCGTCCGAGGCTTCGCCAGCGTCTTGACCGGCGGCTTGTACGCGAGGACCACGCCGCCGCCACGCACCACGTTCGTCTTGGCCAGGCGAAGCCGCCGCATCGTCTGTTGGAACGCGAGAATCGCCGGGCGCAGCGCGAAAGCGGCTTCGGTGGTCGTGCAGTCGCCGCCAAGCGTTTTCCGGAGACGCTGGACGGCGCGCGCGTGGAGCTGCGACACGCGGGATTCGTTGACGCCGATCTCGGCGCCAATCTGCTTCATCGTCGCTTCACCGTAGTAGTAGAGCGCGACCACACGGCGCTCGCGCGGCGGCAGCGCCGCGATCGCGGCACGAATGCGGTCGCGCACTTCCTTTTCCTCGAACGTCTTGTCGGGCGCGGGCGGCTCGGATGGCACCAGCGCCGCTGGCAGCGTCGCGCCGTCGACGTTCTCGCCCGCGGACAGCGGTGAGGTCGATTCGATCGTGGTAATACGCACGATGGTGCGTCCGAGACGAGTTTCATCGGATCCGACCCGGGCCGCGAGATCGGCGAGAGAGGGTTCGGCCCCCAACTCGCGGCGAAGCTGCTCGCGCGCGGCTTCGAGCTGACGTCGCTGGCGCCGCACGCCACGCGGCCACGCATCGCGCCGCAGCGCGTCGATCATCGCGCCGCGCACGCGCCGCTCGGCAAACGTCTCGAACTTGATCCCGCGCGCTTCGTCGAAGCGGCACGCGGCATCGATCAACCCGAGCATCCCGTCCTGCACCAAATCGCCGAGCTCGATCGAATGAGGCATCGAGGCGGCAACACGCCGCGCGAGCGATTCGACAAACGGAATGCCGGCGGAAATTCGTTCGCGCTGGCTCGCTTCGAGTGGCTGACGCATCGCTGATCTCTCCTTTGTGTCCGTGCGGCACGACCGTCACGCCGCCCCGTCTTCGGCACGCAGGCGCATTCGCGGCTGCAGTGCCGCCGCGAGCAGGTCGCGCCGCGGACAGGCCACCTCTAGCGCAACTCGAATACCAAGCAGAAAGCGGCGAAAAAGCGAAGGCGGAACTGGAGCGGGAGGCTTTCTGTAAATCTATGTGTAGCAGAGTGTTAACGGCTGTAGCCACGTGAAGATGGCGGCAGAAGGGTGCAGATGGACCGCCTGAAGGGTCAAGGTTTTGACGGCGCTGACATGCCGGGCTGTCAAAACTTTGGCCCCTTCAGGGGTGACGCGAGGATTGCTGGGGACGAAGAACCCGAGCGGATCGGGGACGACTAGTGGCGGGTAAGAAGACGTATCTCCCTGGCGGTCGTCAGCGCGTCGAGCACGCTGGACACGATCTGGCTCGCGCGCGCCCTGCTGATTTCATCCTGCAGCTTGGCTTCGAGCAGTTCCGCGTTGGCCAGGATGATCCCGAGCTGATTGTTCAGCCGGTGGAACAGCAGCCCGAGATCGGACGACTCGCTGGACGAGGATCCTGGCGTCACGTCGGCGGACGGCATCATGAGGCTTCTTTGTTCGTGAGTGCGGTCCGCGACGGCTCGCGCCATAGCGTATCGACGAAGATGCGGACCGAGCCGCCTGCGGTGCGGATGTACTCGACCTTGCCGCTCGCGATCCAGTTATAGATCGTTCGACGACTCACTCCCACGAGCTCGCAGGCCTTCATGATGGAAATCGTTTTGCGATCGTTCATTTGATGCGCAACCTTCTGAGGTTCGGTGAAGTTATCGGAGCGGAATTGACGACGCTATAGAGCGATTCGCGCGACCGGCTCGTCGGCTCTATTGATCGCTTCTGCCGAGCGGTGTCACAATACCGACAATTCGTCCTAAATGGCTGATACCCAAAAACATCTGCTCATCGTCGACGACGAGGGCACGCTGCGGTCAGCCATATCGGAGCGCCTGGCGGACCACGGGTTTTCGGTTGAGCAGGCCGGGTCCGGCGAAGAGGCCCTGCAGCGCCTGACCGGGTTCGCGTTCGACATCCTGATCACCGACCTCCGCCTGCCCGGCATCAGCGGCCGCGACGTGCTCGATGCGGCGCTCGAACGATACCCGGACATCATCGCCATCGTCATTACCGGATACGGGACGGTGAAGGACGCGGTAGACGCGATTAAACAGGGCGCCGCAGACTTCATTACCAAGCCATTCCAGTTCGATGCGCTCCTGCATGTCCTGCGCTCCGCCATCGAACAACGGCGGCTGAAATCGGAGAACGCCTACCTGCGATCGCAGCTCGAGGATCGATATCGCATCGATGGCCTGGTCGGGCGCAGCCGCGTGATGCGGGACCTGTTCCAGCTGCTGGAAACCGTGGCCTCGACGTCGAGCACGGTGCTCATCACCGGTGAAACCGGGACGGGCAAGGAACTGGCGGCGCGGGCGATCCACCACAACAGCCCCCGGCGGGCCAACCGGTTCGTGGCCCTGAACTGCAGCGCGATCCCGGAGACGCTGCTCGAAGCCGAGCTGTTCGGTCACGCACGGGGCGCCTTTACCGGGGCGGTCGGCACCCGTCAGGGGCGCGTCGAGCAGGCGCACAAGGGCACGTTGTTCCTGGACGAGGTTGGAACCATGAGCCCGTCGCTGCAGGCCAAGCTGCTGCGCGTTCTCCAGGAACGGGAGTTCGAGCGCGTCGGAGACTCTCACACCATCAAGATCGACGTGCGCGTCATTGCCGCCACGCACTCGGACCTCGCGAAGATGGTCGCGGAGGGAACCTTCCGCGAGGATCTGTTCTACCGGCTGAACGTCCTGCCGGTGCAGCTGCCTCCGCTTCGCGATCGCCGCGAGGACATTCCGCTGCTCGTGCAGCACTTTCTTCAGCGGCTGGCGGCCGATACGGGACGGAGTGCGATGACGGTATCTCAGGAAGCCATGCGTTGTCTGATGGCGTACCGCTGGCCCGGCAACGTGAGACAGCTCGAGAACGCGGTGGAGCGCGCGCTCGCATTCAGTCAGGGACGTACTCACATCGACGTGCAGGATCTGCCGCCCGAGATCCAGAATCAGGCCGGCATCATCGAAGGGGCTGAGACGTGGCTGCCTGAGGACGGCATCGATTTCGAGCGGTATATCGAAGGCATCGAGCTGTCGCTCATCAAGCGTTCGCTCGAGCGCACGCGTGGCAACAAGCGACAGGCCGCGCGGCTGCTCAATCTGAAACGCACGACGCTGATCGAGAAGCTGAAGAGGCTCGAGCCCAATCAGGCGACCGAGTGAACTCCCACCGTGACTCGAGAGCCTTCGTGCCGGCGATAGTGACACCAGCGGTGTAAGGCCATGCCTCCACGTTTCGCGTACTGGACGATCATTCTCGAGGGCAAGCCCACGGCCTTCCGGGCGCACGAGCGCGACGATCTGTTGCCCACGTTCAAGCAGCTGCAGACCAGGCATCCCGACGTCGTGATGAAGTGGTTCGCACGCGGCCGCCTCTGGGAGTCACCTGAGGAAGCGCAGGCCGCGCAACGTGGTGGACGTGAGCGGCGGGCGCGTGATTGGCGGCCTGGCGGCGAACATCGCGATCCGCGCGCGCGATTCGAAGTCCCGCGCGACGAAAAACGCCGCCGTTTCGCGGCCAAGCAGCGTCGCGACTTCCGCGATCCGAACGGCCCGCCGTCGCAGGCGCCGCGCGATCGGCCGCCGCACGATCGCGAGCGGCCAGAACGCGAGAGGCCTCGGGAACAGCGGTCCGGCAAGGCGCCCGCATGGCGGCCGCCGGAGCAACGCGAGAAGGATCGTCGGACGCCGCAGCCGGAATGGAAAGACCGGTTCGACCGCAAGCCGTCGGGACCGGCCGACAGGCCGCCCCGTGAGGGCGATCGACGATCGCCGGAATCGCGGACGGCGTGGAAACCGAAAGGACCACCGGGAAAGGGGCCGCGCCCTCCGTTTGACCGCGATCGAGGCGGCGGCCGTCCTCGTGAGGATCGATTCGAGCGCAGGCCACCGGGATCGGCCGACAGGCCCCGTGAGGGCGATCGACGACCGCCGGAGCAGCGAACGACATGGAAACCGAAAGGACCACCGGGACGGGGTCCTCGTCCTCCGTTCGAGCGTGATCGAGGCGGCGGCCGTCCTCGTGAGGAAGACGCCAAGGCACGGGGAAAACCAGCGGGCAAAGGACCTGGCGGCAGCAAGGATCGATTCGGTGGTCAGGGCAAGCGCGGCCCCGATCGCGCTTTCCGTCCTGACTCGCGTCACCGCGGTACGGGACAGAAGCGCGGTGGCGGTCGTGGCGGGGGCGGCCGGGGCGGGGGCACTGGCGGTGGCCCGCCGGCATGATCGCCCACATCGTCTTGTTCAACGCGCACGAGTCGCTGTCGATAGAGCAGAAGCGGGCGATCCTCGATTCTGTCGTCGCGGCGGTGAACCGGTGCCCAAGCGTTCGGGAGTGCCGCATCGGACGACGAGTCCGGCACGGAATGCCGGGGTACGAACAGGCGATGCGCGAGGACTATCAGTTCGCGCTGGTACTCGAGTTCGATCATCTCCAGGGACTGAAGGACTACCTGGCTCACCCCGAGCACGAAAAGCTTGGGGGGTTCTTTGCGAGCGCCTCTAGCGCCTCGCTCGCCTACGACTATGAATTCGTCCCGCTCGATCGCGCGCATCTGGCGCTCGGGGGGTAGCGGCTTCGCTCGTCACCGCCGCGGGCGGGCGGCCCGAACGCGGGCGATCAACCTTCGCAGGCGGCAGCCTCGACCGGCTGCATGAAGAACTGCTCGATGATGTCGCGCAGCTGGGGGATGGAATCCGCCGAGTTGATCGCCACTCGCAGGTGTGAGCCGTTATCGAGGCCTTTCGAATACCATGCGTTCAGCGCCCGCAGCTTGTTGATCACCCATCGCTCGCGGCCGCGGGCCGGCGCCGGCGCCGCGGGCGCCTGTCCCGGCGCGACGTGGCGGAATCCTTCAGTCTCCTGGCAGCGTTCCTCGATCAGCATATCGATGTACTCGAGGAGGAACCGGCCACGCTCGATCGCCGGAATCTCACAGAGCTGACGACCGTCGGAGAGCGCAGCGGCCTGTGCGAAAATCCACGGGTTCCGCAGCGCGCCGCGGCCGACGAGCACCCCCCGAACGGCTGTTCCGCGCAGCCGCTCCAGCATCTGCTGTGGCTCGATGCAGTCGCCGCTGCCGAACACCGGAATCCCGACGCCTGCCGCAACCTGTCCGATCAATTCCCAATCGGAGGACCCCGAATACGACTGCGCCGCGGTGCGCCCATGCACCGTGACCGCGGCGGCCCCTGCTCCCTCGATTCGCCTGGCCAGCTCCGGCGCATTGATCGCCGTGGCGTCCCACCCGGCACGCATCTTCACGGTGACCGGAATTTTCACCGCCTGCACCATGGCGCGAACGACTTCTGCGGCGTGCGCGGGCTCTCGCATGAGGCTGCAGCCGGCGTTGTGTTTCGAGATCTTCGGCACCGGACAACCCATGTTCACATCGACGATGTCGGCGCCCATGCCTTCGACGATCTGCGCGGCCGCGGCCATCTTCTGCGGATCGCCGCCAAAGATCTGAATCGAAACCGGCCGCTCCTCCTCGGTGTACTCCGCGTATTCGAGCGTGCGGTCGATGCCTCGCACGAGCCCCTCGGAGCTGACCATCTCGGTCACCACCAACCCGCACCCGCCGCGGCGCTTCACCAGACGACGGAAGGCAGTGTCCGTCATGCCCGCCATCGGGGCGAGCGCAAACGGAGGTGCGAGGTCGACCGTGCCGATCTTCATGGGGGTATCTGTCAGTCCTGGTTTTCAGGCCCGGGCCAGGGGGATTACCGGCATGTGCAGCGGTTCGACATCGGCGGCGTGATTTTTCAACGAGTTATACGCGCACGACCTGTTCATGCCGCGATCGGGTCCAGACAGCGTACCAACTCGGGCATGCTCATCCCTGACCGGGCGTGACCTCGGCGATGAGACGCTCGTACCGATTTCCTGAGCTCGTCGTTCTTCCACTCGATGATCGCCTGGCCGCGCACGCGCGTGAGGAACTTCCGGATTTCCTGGCGCTGCCGCTCGGCATGCACACGTTCGGCAACGATGTCGCGCACGCTTTCGAACGGCTGCAGGGCGGCTTCCTTGAGGGTCTCGAGCTTGAGGATCTGGTAGCCGCGGCCGGTGCGAACCGGGGGCGTCACTTCGCCCGGCTTCATCGACTTCACCATCTTCTGCAGCGCTTCCGACAGTTCCGCGATGTTGATCGGACCGATGAGGCCGCCATTCGACTTCGAGGCGGCGGCTGAAACCTCGCCGGCCACCTTCGCGAAATCCTCTCCGGCCACAATCCGTCCGCGAATCGCCACCGCGCGCATGCGCGCTTCGTCGTCCTGGCCGACGTTGATAGAGGGCTGCCCTTTCTGCGTCGTCGACGGGATCTCGATCAGGATTTCGCGCAGCGAAACGTTCGCCCCCTGGGTGAACTCCACCGGGTGGTTGAGATAGTACTGGCGCGCTTCTTCCTCGGTGATGGTCAGCTTGGAACCGACTTCCTCCCGCTGCACCTGTGAGATCATGAAGCTCCGCTCGACCTGCCGGCGGAGATCGTCGATCGTCATCCCCTCCTGCTTCAGCGCTCCGAGGAATTTCTGCTCGTCTTCGAGGTTCTGTTCTTTCCGCAGCTGTGTCAGCCACTCCTTGAACTGCTCGTCGCGCAGCTTGTAGCCTCGCTCCTTCGCGAGCTGGACCATCAACATGTCGTCGATGACCTCGACGAGGATTCGCGGCGTGACTTCAGCCAGGAGCTTCTTCAGCTCGTCGTCGTTCTTGATCGCCTCAGGATTGACATCCTGGTTCATGCGCTGGCGAATGGCGGCGATCTGACGCCCCTCCAGCTCGGTCTTGGTGATGATCTCTCCGTTCACCTTGACCAGGACCTGTTCGATGATCTGGCCACGCACCGGCAGGGCGAGCATCAGGGCGAGCACGAGGCCCGCCGCCAGACGGAATAGTTGATTCATAAAGCTAAGTCCCTGAAACAATTGATTTTACCGCATCACACCGCCGGCGCTCAACTCGCGCAGCAGCCCCGCGACGCGGGTGAACACTCCGCCTTCCGCCCTCGGATCTTCCTTGGCGGGCCTCATGATCTCGTCCCGGGTGAACCCCGCGGTCACCTCTCCGGCCCGGGCCCGCGCCGTCCACCAGGACCCGGCAGCGGCCAGGTCGGCCCCCTTTGACCGCCCCGGTGACAGGACACCAGGCTTGGGACGGCGTGCGATCTGAGCTCGAAGGTCGAGCTTCAGCGTCCCGGGCGGAACGAGCACGACGTCTCCGCGTTCCTGGACGACCCGGAACAGCCACTGGGGGTCCAATTTGGCATCGGGCCTGAACTTTAAGACGACCGTCTGAGCTTCGCGGTCTACCGATTCGAGCCCGATCCGGTCCGCCATGAGCCTGATCGAGGCGTATTCCGCCAGGTTCAGCACCGAGTCGGGGGGCATGCCGTAGCGATCCCTGACCTCGTCCATCAACCGATCGAGCTCCGATTCGTTCCGCACTGCGGCGAACCGGCGGTACACGGTCAGGCGCTGGTTCATGTCCGGGATGAAGCCCTCGTCGATCCGCAGGTCGACGCGCAGATTCACATTCGCCCGAATGTCGTCTTCGATCTCCTCGCCCTTCAGTTCCTTGATCGTCTGCTCGAGGAGCTTCATGTACATGTCGAAGCCGACGGCTTCAATGTGGCCGCTCTGCTCGCCGCCGAGGAGATTGCCAGCACCCCTGATCTCGAGGTCGAGCGCGGCGACGCGGAAGCCGCTGCCGAGATCGCTGAACTCGCGGATGGCGGCGAGACGCTTCTTCGCGACCGGTGACAGAGCCTCTTCCGGCGGAATCAGCAGGTACGCGTATGCGCGCCGGTCCGAACGCCCGACGCGGCCGCGCAGCTGATACAGCTGCGAGAGTCCGTACCGATCGGCGCGGTTGATGATCATCGTGTTGGCATTCGGGATATCGAGCCCGTTTTCGATAATCGTCGTCGCCAGGAGCACGTCGTACTTGTGCGCGACGAAGTCGACCATCACGCGTTCGAGCGCATCCTCGTCCATCTGACCGTGCGCGATGCCGATCCGGGCTTCGGGCACGAGGCGGGTAACCAGGTTGCCGATCGAGTAGATCGATTCCACCCGGTTGTGAACGAAGTAGATCTGCCCGCCGCGCTCCATCTCGGTCCTGATGGCACGGGAGATCACCGCCTGATCGAACTTGACCACGTTGGTCTGAATCGAGAGCCGATCCTTCGGGGCAGTCTCGATGATCGACATGTCGCGGATGCCGGCCAGCGACATGTTCAGCGTCCTCGGAATCGGTGTGGCCGTCATGGTCAGGACGTCCACGCGCTTGCGGAGCTGCTTGATCTTTTCTTTGTGAGCGACACCGAAACGCTGCTCCTCGTCCACGACGAGGAGACCCAGATCCCGGAATTGAACGTCCTTCGACAACAGCCGGTGCGTGCCGACGATGATCTCGACCTTGCCGGCGGTCAGATCCTCGAGCGTGACTTTGTGTTCGGCCTTGGACCGGAAGCGGCTGACCATGTCGATGCGGACAGGAAAGGCGGCGAACCGGTTCTTCAGGGTCTTGACGTGCTGAAACGCCAGGACCGTCGTCGGCGCGAGGAACGCGACCTGTTTTCCGTCCATGACGGCCTTGAAGGCGGCACGCATGGCCACTTCCGTCTTCCCGTAGCCGACATCCCCGCAGAGCAGACGATCCATCGTGCCCGGCGCTTCCATATCGCCTTTGATGTCCGTGATTGCGGTCCGTTGATCGGGGGTCAGATCCCACTCGAATGCATCTTCGAATTCCTGCTGCCAGTGCGAGTCGGCGGAGAAGGCGTGCCCCGGCATCGCTTTGCGCGCGGCATAGAGCTTCAGGAGCTCCTCGGCCATGTCGCGCATCGCTTTCTTGACGCGCGTCTTCGCCTTTTCCCACGTGGTGCCGCCGAGTCTATCGAGCGCCGGACGAGCGGCGCCTGTGTAGCGCTGAACGAGATCCAGGCGCTCGACCGGGACGAAGAGCTTGTCCTCGCCGGCGTAGCGGAGCTCCATGAACTCCTGCTGCTCGAGACCGACCTCGATCCGCTTCAATCCGACGAACACGCCGATACCGTGATCGACGTGCACGACGAGATCGTCGACCTTCAGATCGCGGAAGTCGGAGAGGAAGGTGCGCGCTGCCGACCGTCTCCGCTCGTGGACCTTGCGTTCTTCTTCGAAGACGTCGGTTTCCGCCCAGAGCTGCAGCCCGGCCTCGGGAAGACGAAACCCTCGTGAGAGGTAGCCGGTGCCGACGAGCACCGAAGTCCGGTGGGCGTCCTCCGCCCGTTCGATCGGGACGGCGAAGACGTCGTAGTCGGCCAGCAGTTCCATCGTTCGCTCGGCGCGGCCGGCCGAGTTCGCGATGAAGACGATCGTGTCGCCGCGTTCGCGTCCTCTCCTGATTTCAGCGACCCAGTCCTGAACCCGTCCCGAGAATTCCAGCGCCGGTTGACATGAGACGTGGTGGCTCTGGCCAGCTGCGGCGTCCGGTACGGCGATTTCCAGGCTTTCGAGCGCGACCGCGCCGGCCAGGCGCGCTCGTGCCTCGGACCAGTCGACGATCAGCTGATCGGGAGCCGCCGCGCGCAGCCCCTTTGCCACCGCCTCCTCGTAGCTCGCGCGAATCTGTTCGGTCAGCTTGTCGCCCAGCGCGTGAATCTCGTCCGGCTCGGACAGGAGGACGATTGGCCGCTCGCCGAGCGAGAGGTACTCGAACACGGTCGACGAACGGTCCTGCTGATCGTCATCACCCGCCTCCACGATCAGCTCCTGCAGCGGAACGATCGCCGTCTGATCGAGCGACGCCGTCGATCGTTGGGTCGAGGCATCGTAGGCCCGGATCGATTCGATGGTGTCGCCGATGAACTCGAGCCGCAGCGGCTGCTTCGCGCCCGCGGGATAGAAGTCGACGACGCCGCCACGCACGCAGAACTCACCCGACTCGTCCACTGGATCCTGACGCGTGTAGCCGGCCGCCGCCAGGAGATCGCCAAGATCGACCGGGGAGATCTCCTGACCTGGCGTCAGGCTCATCGAGACGGATGCGAGACGAGCCGGCGCACTCAAGCGGGGCAGCAACGCTCCCGCCGACGCGACGATGAGACGGACGGATCGGCCCGCCGCCGTCAGCGCATGAAGCGCCCCGGCGCGCGCGGACGCAATGTCGAAGTGCGGCGCCAGCCCGCGGTAGGGATCGACCTCGTGCGACGGGAACGGCAGAACCGCGCGCGCCACCTCTGCATCCGAGAGCCCTTCGAGCGCGGCGAGAAAGAACCGCGCGTCATCCGTCGTCTGCTCGACGTCGGCATCGGTCGGGACCACGAGTAGAGTCCGCGCCCGTACCGCTGAGGCCGCGGCGTACATCGCTTTCGCCGCAGGAGTCAGGCCGGTGACGCGTGCAGTTGGGGCGCCCACCCCGAGCCGGCCGGAAGCCGTTTTCAGGAGAGCTCGAAGCGTGAGAGAACTCGACGTGTAGGTCGACATGGTGGCGAATGCGGCGAGATCCGGAACCCTCGATTGTATCACCCGCCCGCAGGGCCGGTCGCTGCCCGGCGAGCACACGACGAGCTCAGGGGCTATACTGACTGGGTTCTCTCCGGCGCTTCGTGTACCCCGGGACTTTCCCGAACGTCCCGTCTCCGAGAAACGTCAGCTTCGGTTGGAGGGGTGCCATGCCGACCAAAATCCTCAGGTGCGGCGATATCAATCCCGGCTGCGACACCGTCATCGAAGGCAAGAACGCGGACGAAGTGTTCGCGAAAGCGGAAGACCACGCCAGAAAACAACACAACATGACGATCATCCTGCCGAGCACGATGACGCAGATCGAAGCGGCAATCCGGGACAAACCCTAGCGCCTAGCCTCCCTCCGGCGCGCCGGCCGATCGGCGAATCCGCTCGACGATCGCCGTGGTCGAGTGTCCGTCCGCGACGGCGATCCGCTCGACGCGGCCGCCGCGCGCCTCGACCGTGTCGCGCCCGACAATCTGATCCGCTGGCCAGTCGGCCCCCTTCACGAGGATGTCCGGCTGGACGGCGCGGATTATTTCTGCCGGCGTGTCCTCGTCGAACAGGACCACGGCTTCCACGCACGTCAGGGCGGCCAGAAGCTCCGCGCGTTCGCGCTCCGGATTGATCGGCCGTTCCGGTCCCTTGTTGCGTCGCACCGACCCGTCCGTGTTCACCCCCACGATCAGGACGTCACCGAGTGCGCGCGCCTGCTCCAGGTAGCGGACATGGCCGGGGTGGAGCAGGTCGAACACACCATTCGTGAAGACGACGATCCTGCCCGCCCCACGCAGCGCCGCCGCATGCTGGCTCGCCCGTTCACGGCTCAGGAGCCTGCTGGCTGCAGTCGCGGCCTTCAGGGAAGGTCTCCTTCCATCCGGGTCACTTTGATGCCCTCCGAGAACTGCCAGCGATGACGCGGTCGGAAGATCCCCACGTCCTTGGTGCGGGACTTCACGCGAAACGTGTAGAGCAGGCGGTGGTAGTCGTAGGGATAGCCGTCGAGTTTGTGAATCGCGACGTCGAGCTTGTAGGTGCCTTCCACCAGATCGAGTTGCTCAATCGTGAAGAGGACCTCGGCATCGCCAGCGATCTGCTCGCTCTTGTAATCCTCGAGGCTCGTGTTGGTGCCGTAACAACAGACGCCTTCCGCGTTGAACAATCCGATGCCGACGACGAAGTCATCGATCGGGAGGGGCGCGCGCAGCCGGATCCGGATGTCGAGCCGGTCGCCGCTGTGGAACACGTGCGCCCGTTCGCCATCTTCGCTGGCAAACATCACGTCGGTGATCTCGACCTCGCGCGATCCCCATCGTCCTTCCGTCGCGCGGAACATGTCGGCGGGGGCTACCGCGGTCTCGAGTGGATGATCCGGCAGAACGGCCGATGCAGGCTCGTCCGGTGACACGACGACGGCCGACTCGTGGGCTCTGGCGTCGCCGGCGGCGAGCTGCTGCTCTTCGCTCACTTCGACGTCGGTGATGTAAGCGCCGACGACCCGTTTCGGATCCCCCATCCCTTTCATCCGTCCGCCGTCGAGCCACAGCGCCTCGTCGCAGAAGCGCTCGACGAGCCCGAGCGAGTGCGTGACGAGCAGAATCGTCTTGCCCCTCCTCTTGAACTCCGCGAACTTGTCGAGGCACTTGTGCGTGAAGCCTTCATCCCCGACCGCGAGCACTTCATCCACGAGCAGCACGTCCGGATCGACGTGGATCGCGACCGCGAAGCCGAGACGCAGGTACATTCCGGAGGAATACGTCTTCACCGGCGCGTCGATGAAGTCCCGCAGCTCGGCGAAGTCGACGATCTCGTCGAACCGGCGGCTGATCTCCCGCTTCGAAAGGCCGAGCATGATGCCGTTGATGAACACGTTCTCGCGCCCGGAAATCTCCGGATGAAATCCCGCGCCGAGCTCGATCAGCGCCGAAATACGGCCGTTGACGCGAACGGTGCCCTGCGTCGGCTTGGTGATGCCCGCGACCAGCTTCAACAGCGTGCTCTTTCCCGAGCCATTGCGGCCGATGACGCCAAGCGTGCGGCCCGCGGGCACCGTAAAGGACACGTCCTGAACGGCGGCAAACGTTTCGTCAGGCCGGAGGTCGCGGATCAGACTGCCCTTGAGCAGCGCGCTCTTGAGCGTCGCGAACTGGCGCTTGTGGCTGAAGCGCCGGTAGATCTTCGAGGCGTGGAGAACTTCGATGGCATTCATGACTGGCAGCGCGGCACCCCGATGCTCGTCCGTCTCAAACCTCCTCCGCAAAGGTATCCCGCAACCTGTCGAAGATGAAATAGCCGAACAGGAAGAAGACCACCGACAGCACGCCCAGCAGCAGCATCCATTTCAGATGCCCGAACGGTCCCTCGAAGAACAGGATCTCCTGATACGACACCGCCAGATGCATGAATGGATTCAGGTTCAGGAACGGTTTGATCGACGGCGGAGCGTCGAGCCAGGTGTAGATGATCGGCGTCAGGAAGAACCAGACCGTGAGCAGATTGCTCAGGATGTCCCGGATATCCCTGAAGTGCACGGTGAGCGCGGAGAGGATCAGCGCGAACGCGAGCGTCAGGATCAGCTGCACCAGCAGCACAATCGGGAACCATGCCAGCTCGGTGATCTGCAGCGGCTTGTCGTAGTAGACGAGGAAGAAGGCGAGGATCGGCAAGCCGAACAGGAAGTGGACCATGTTCGCCAGCACGCTGACGATGGGGAGGATCTCGGCGGGAAACAGCACCTTCTTGATCAGGTTCCCCCCGCTGATCAGGACGCCAGACGACTCGGTCAGCGACGTCGAGAACCAGGTCCATGGCAACAGGCCGCAGAACAGGAACAACGCGTACGGCTCGGCGTGCGGACTTTTCGCCTCGAGCACCTTGTTGAAGACGAAGGTGTAAACGAGCAGGAGCAGCAGCGGATTGAAGAAGGACCAGAAGAATCCGAGGACCGAGCCGCGATAGCGGGCTTTCACTTCACGCGCGACAAGACTCTGTATCAACCCGCGGTAGCGACTCAGACGCGCGAGGTTACGGAGCATCGACCTCCAGCACCAGCGCGGTGATGTTGTCCGGGCCGCCTTCCGCGTTGGCGGCCTGAATGAGCAGCTGACAGACCTGATCCAGTGGTATCTCGCGGTTTCCCAGGATGGAGGCGATCTGTTCGTCGCTCACGACCGAGAACAGGCCATCGGAGCAGAGCAGGTAGCGCTCGCGGCGCGTCGGCCGGATCTGGGTGACGTCGACTTCGGGATCTTCGCCACCGGCGAGGGCCCGCGTCACCACGTTGCGCCACGGGTGCTGCCGGGCGGCGGTCGGGCTCATGGTACCGGCCCGCACCTGCTCCTCGACCCAGGAGTGATCGTTCGTGATCTGCTCGAGCCCATTGTCGTGCAGCACGTACACGCGGCTGTCACCGACGTGGGCGACGCAAGCGCCGTCCGGGCCCGACAGCAGGGCCGACGCTGTCGTTGCCATGCCGCGGAGGTCGTGTGAATCGGCGATGGTCGAGGCGATTCGCCGATTCGCGAGCCGGAACGCAGCTTTGAGCCGGTTGGCTTCCAGGCTGATCGCGGGCTCGAACGGGAACGGCCAGGTGCGGTTCTTGTCGGCGCCGGCGGTCTCCTGGATGAACACCTCGATCGCCTCGACGGCGACGCGCGAGGCGACCTCACCGGCCACGTGCCCGCCCATCCCGTCTGCGATGATGTAGAGACCGAGATCCGGACGGGCGCGGAAGCTGTCTTCGTTGCTGCTGCGGCGGAGGCCTGGATCCGAGCCGACGGCCCATGTAAACGTCGCGCGGCTCATAGTCCGACAGTCGTCACCTTTCGTGCCGCAAGTGTCTTAAGCCGATCCGGGAAGAGACCTGGAGCCGCGTCATCGATTTCATCAAAGCGATCCGGGCGCGCTCGTAATCGACGTCCGATCTCAGATCGAGTCGCTCGGCAGCGCGTTTGCGCGCCGCCTCCGCGCGCTCGACATCGATTTCCCCGGCGGGCTCGGCGACCCGCGCCAGGATTGTGACCCGTTCGGGCAGCACCTCGGCAAATCCTTCCACAATCGAAAAATAGGTCTTGTCCTGTCCCTTGCGGTACCACAGCTCACCGACCGACAACGTCGCGAGCAGCGGCGTGTGCCCCGGCAGGACACCAAAGTATCCGTCGAAGCCCGGGATCTCGACCTCGTCTACCTGCTCGTGCAGGAGCATCCGCTCGGGGGTGACGATTTGAAGATCGATGGTGGTCGGTAAAGCCATGGCCTTGTGGGGTTACCCCTTCATTCTCTCCGCTTTCTCGACCGCCTCTTCAATGGTTCCGACCATATAGAACGCCTGCTCCGGCAGGTGATCGTACTTGCCATCCACGATTTCGCGGAAGCTGCGCACGGTGTCCGCGATTGGGACGTACTTGCCGGCGAAACCCGTGAACTGCTCCGCCACGAAGAACGGCTGCGACAAGAACCGCTGGATACGGCGGGCGCGGCCGACCGTCAGCTTGTCTTCCTCCGACAGTTCGTCAATCCCCAGAATGGCAATGATGTCCTGAAGGTCCTTGTACCGCTGCAGCACCTGTTTGACGGCACGGGCCACATTGTAGTGCTCCTCGCCGATGATGCGGGCATCGAGAATGCGCGACGTCGACGCCAGCGGATCAACCGCCGGATAGATTCCCAGCTCGACGATCGCCCGCGACAGGTTCGTCGTGGCATCGAGGTGCGCAAAAGTCGTCGCCGGCGCCGGGTCGGTATAGTCGTCCGCCGGCACGTAAATCGCCTGGACTGACGTGATCGAGCCCTTCTTGGTCGAGGTGATCCGCTCCTGCAGCTCGCCCATCTCCGTCAGCAGCGTCGGCTGGTAGCCCACGGCGGACGGCATGCGGCCGAGCAGTGCCGAGACCTCGGACCCTGCCTGCGTGAAGCGGAAGATGTTGTCGATGAACAGCAGGACGTCCTTGTTTTCCGCGTCGCGGAAATACTCCGCGACGGTGAGCCCGCTCAGCGCCACCCGCAGGCGCGCGCCTGGCGGCTCCGTCATCTGGCCGTAGACCAGCGCGGCGCGGGACTTTTCCATCTCCTGCATGTTGATGACGCCGCTCTCCTGGAACTCCAGCCAGAGGTCGTTGCCTTCGCGCGTCCGCTCACCGACGCCGGCGAAGACCGACACGCCGCCGTGTTTCATCGCGACGTTGTGGATCAGTTCCTGGATGATGACCGTCTTGCCGACGCCGGCGCCGCCGAACAGCCCGATTTTGCCGCCGCGCAGGTAGGGCTCGAGCAGGTCGACGACTTTGATGCCGGTCTCGAACATCTGCAGTTCGGTCGACTGATCTTCGAGCGGCGGCGCCGCGCGATGGATCGACCAGTGCTCCTTCGCCAGGACCGGCCGATCGGGGAAATCCACCGGCTCGCCCAGCACGTTCATCACGCGCCCGAGGGTCGCAGTCCCGACCGGCATCGAAATCGGCGCGCCGGAATCAATCACTTCCATGCCGCGGCGCATGCCGTCGGTCGGCTTCATCGCCACCGTCCGCACCCGGTTTTCGCCGAGGTGCTGCTCGACCTCGCAGACGACGTCGAACGCACCTTTCGTGATCACCCGGACCGCGTTATAGATCGCGGGAAGCTTCCCGCCTTCGAACTCGATGTCGACCACGGGACCGATGACCTGGACGACCTTGCCGGATGCTCTTTCCACTGTTGTCGCTGTTGCCATGCTTCCTGCTCGGCTTTCCGCCGGAGAGCGGAACTCACATTAGTAAACCGTTACTCGCCATCGCGCTCCGGTGCGCAATCGCGCTCGCCGGTTCGCGTCGTTCCGCCTCGAGGCGGAGCTATAACGCTCCAGCTCCTGAGACGACCTCGATAATCTCCCTGGTGATCGCGGCCTGACGGACTTTGTTCATGTAGAGCGTCAGGCTTTCGATCATCTCGCCCGAGTTCCGGGTCGCCGCATCCATCGCCGTCATCTGCGCGGCAAAGAACGCCGCGTTCGATTCGAGCAGGGCGCGATAGATCTGCACGTCGACGTGGGTCGGCAGCAGCGTCCTGAACAGCTGTTGGGTGTCCGGCACGTACAGATACTCGATGTTCGTGGCACCGGCCTGTTCTGAAGCGCCCGCGTCGAAGGCTCCGCGCGGAATCGGCAGGAGCTGCTCGACGACGACGCGTTGGGCCATAACCGACTTGAACTCGTTGTAAGCGAGGTAGACACTGTCGACCTCACCGCCCGTGAACGATTCAATGGCTTTGCGGGAGATGTCTCGTGCGTCTGCGATGGTGAGCTTCGCGAACAGGTTGATGCGCTCGTAGACGACTTCGACCGCCCGCCGGGCGAAATAGTCGCGCCCGCGACGGCCCACCAGGCCCAGGACGACCGGACGATCGGGCCGCTCGACGATGAAGTTGCCGGCGGCCTTGATCACGTTCGCATTGAAGCTGCCGCACAGACCGCGGTCGGCAGTGATGACGATCAGCAGGGAGCGCCCGCCGGCGCGCGGCACCTTGCGCTCGTCGAGCAATGGGTGCGCGGCCGGATCGACGCGCGATGCCAGGCGGTTCAGCACCCGCATCATCTGGGTGGCGAAGGGACGCGCCTGCTGAATGCGGTCCTGTGCGCGGCGCAGCTTCGAGGCCGCGACCATCTTCATGGCCTTGGTGATCTGCTGCGTCGATTTGACCGCCCGGATGCGCCGGCGGAGATCCAACAGTGAAGGCATGATCGAATCGAGTTCTCGGTTCCCGTTTTACGCTGCCGTCTTCGTCGTGGCGGCGAACTGCTCGCTGAACTCCTTCAGCGCCTGATTCAGCTCACCCTTGATCTGATCGGTGAACTCTTTCTTTTCCGCGAGTGCAGCGAGCTGCTCGCGGCGGCGCGTCTCCAAGTACTTCATCAGCTCCGCTTCGTACTCGCGGACGCGCTCGACCGGCACCGCATCGAGGTACCCGTTGTTGGCGGCATAGATGATGATGACCTGCTTTTCGACGCTGAGCGGCTGGTATTGCGGCTGCTTCAGCACTTCGACGAGACGGCGGCCGCGATTGAGCTGATTCAGCGTCGCCTTGTCGAGGTCGCTACCGAACTGCGCGAACGCGGCGAGCTCGCGGTACTGCGCGAGATCCAGACGCAGCGACCCGGCGACTTGACGCATCGCCTTGATCTGCGCCGAGCCGCCGACGCGCGAAACCGAGTTGCCGACGTTGATCGCCGGGCGGACGCCCTGGTGGAACAGGTCGCTCTCGAGGAAGATCTGCCCGTCGGTGATCGAGATCACGTTCGTTGGAATGTAGGCGGAGAGGTCTCCGGCCTGGGTCTCGATGATCGGCAACGCGGTCAGCGATCCGCCGCCCAACTCCTTGTTCATCTTGGCCGCCCGCTCGAGCAACCGGGAGTGGAGGTAGAACACGTCGCCGGGGTACGCTTCGCGGCCGGGCGGCCGGCGGAGCAGCAGGGAGATCTCTCGATACGCCTGCGCGTGCTTCGACAGATCGTCGTAGACGCACAACGCGTGGCGGCCGGAGTCGCGGAAATACTCGCCCATCGCGCAGGCGGAGTACGGGCTGATGTAGAGCAGCGGCGCGGGATCGGACGCGCCCGCGGCAACGACGATGGTGTACTCCATCGCGCCGGCTTCCTCGAGCGTCCGCACGACCTGCGCGATCGTCGACTGCTTCTGGCCGATCGCGTTGTAGATGCAGATCACGTCCTGTCCCCTCTGGTTGATGATCGTATCGACCGCGACTGCAGTCTTGCCGGTCTGGCGATCGCCGATGATCAACTCGCGCTGACCGCGTCCGATCGGCACCATCGCATCGATCGCCTTCAGCCCGGTCTGCAGCGGTTCTTTGACCGGCGACCGATCGACGACGCCGGGAGCAATCCGCTCGATCTCGCGCGTCTGTTTCGAAACGACAGGCCCTTTACCGTCGATCGCCTGGCCGAGCGCGTTCACGACGCGGCCAACGAGCTCTTCACCCACGGGAACCGAAATGATGCGATTGGTGCGCTTGACGGTGTCCCCTTCCTTGATCTCCGTGAAGTCGCCCAACAGGACCGCACCGACGCTCTCCTCTTCGAGGTTCAGGGCGATGCCGAAAACGCCGTGCGGAAACTCGAGCATCTCGCCGGCCATCGTGTTTTCCACGCCATGCACGCGCGCGATTCCGTCGCCAATCGAGACGATGGTGCCGACTTCGGCAACGTCGACATCGACGGCATAACTGCCGATCTGGTCGCGGATGATCTTGGAAATCTCTTCGGCTTTGATGTTCATAACACTCCGCGAGAACGGGAACGCCTATTCGGCCTGGATCAACTGCTGTTTCAACTTTTCGAGCTGCGTCGTCACGCTGCCGTCGTAGACCGTACTGCCAATGCGCGCGACCGCGCCGCCGACGATCAAGGGATCGACGCGGACCCCGAGCTGTACCTGGCGGCCGGTCACCGCCGCGAGCCCGGCCCGAAGCGCCGCGGCGCGATCGTCAGGCAGCGCGACGGCGGTCGTCACCTCCGCGCGAACCACCAGCTGATGATCCATGAGCCGTTGCCGATACGCTTCCGCGAGCTCAGGAAGGAGCACGAGCCGATCTCGATCGGCCAGTAACAGCAGGAGCCGGGCGACGACAGAGGTCACGGGGCTGCGCTCCAGCAGCTGCTGCATCACGGCGCGCTTGCGGGGGGCGGGAATGGCGGGATTGACCAGGACGCGCTGCAGCGGCTCGTTGGCGGCAACAAATGCCGCGACGGCCGCCAACTCCTGGTCGACCTTCTCGAGGTCGAGCCGTTCCGCGCGGGCGACGTCGAACAGGGCGCGCGCGAAGCGCTTGGCGGCGGCTCGGCTCGTCATTATTGGCCTCGCGGCGCGGCCGTGTTGCAGCCACGGGACATTCTTGCGGCGCCCGTGCCTCGCGGCGCGGCCGTGTTGCAGCCACGGGACATTCTTGCGGCGCCCGGGCCTCGCGGCGCGGCCGTGTTGCAGCCATGGGACATTCTTGTAGCGTCTGTGCCCGGGGACGCGGTCACCTTGCAATCAGGGGAATGTCTTACGTCGTCAATGGTGCGGAGCGCGGGGCTGTTGCCGGCCAGGGACAGACTTGCGGAGGTCAGGGCGCACGTCGCTCTGCACTCCGGGAGCGCGGCACCTGAGAACTGTGACTGGGAAAACAACAAAACCTCCGAAGCGCGACGGGCGGAAGCACTGCTCAGTCCGACCGCTCTCACAGCGGACAAACGTCAATTTATACCATGTAGAGCCTTTATCGGACCAGCCGGACCTCAGCTGGGCCCGCGCCAGCCGGACGCCTCAGCGAGGGGGCCGGTCTCACCGCGACGGCTCGGAATCTCAGGCGCTGAGCTCAATTCGCCGTCGAGCTGCCTCGCCAACGCGTCCGATGAGGTGAGCCGTCACCCCTCGCGCGGACATCACCGACCAGACCGCCGACTCATGTGCGGGGTCGATGGCGACCAGAAGACCGCCGGACGTCTGTGGATCGTGCAGGAGCTTCAGGACGTCGAGGTCGACGGACGGAGACACGCCGACGTCCGGCCCAAAATGCTGCGCGTTCGTTCGCGCACCGCCGGGGATGTTGTCGGCGACGAGATCGAGCGCACCGTCGAAGAGCGGGACCGCGCCGGCGCGAATCTCGAGGGTGACATGGCTGGCTGCCGCCATTTCACACGCATGGCCGATCAACCCGAAGCCGGTCACGTCGGTGCACGCGTGGACCGCCGTGTCGGGCAGCGACAACAGGGCTTCGCTGGCCGCGCGGTTCAACGTCAGCATCGATGCAACGGCGCGATCGACGACGGCCTGCGAGGCGCGGCCGGCCTTCAGGGCCGTGGCGATGACTCCCGTCCCCAACGGCTTCGTGAGCAACAGCAGATCTCCGGCGCGGGCACCGGCGTTCGTCCACAATCGCGACGGATCCAGTTCGCCGGTGATCGCGTAGCCGAATTTGATCTCCTGATCCTGAACGGTGTGTCCACCAAGCAGGGCGACGCCGGCCTGCGTCAGCATGGCGACGCCGCCAGTGAAGATGGCCGTGATCGTGGACCGATCGAGCTCCGTCGGAAAGCCGGCGATCGCCAGTGCGGTCAGCGGACGACCGCCCATCGCATAGACGTCGCTGACCGCATTGGCCGCGGCGATCTGCCCGTACACGAACGGGTCGTCGACAATCGGCGTGAAGAAATCGACGGTCTGTACAAGCGCTCGACCCTCTTCCAGCTTGTACACACCCGCATCGTCTGCGGTCCGATAGTCGATCAGGACGCGGTCGTTCGGAGGTACGGACAATCCGCCCAGAACCTGGGCGAGCTCACCAGCGGCGAGTTTGCTCGCTCAACCGGCGCAGTGCGAATACCCGGTCAGTCGTTTGATGGCGGAAGCTTTTCCGGTCATGTTCTCTCCGTCAGCTGTTCGTACAATCGCTGCAATTCGTTCTCGTCACCAAAATCGATTTCGATTCGCCCGCCTTTGCCTTTTCGCGCGATTCGCACGCGAGTGCCGAGAGCGAACCGCATTCGCTCTTCGGCGGCGCGGGTGTGCACATCCTTTGCGGCCTCTGGTTTCGGCGGCGTCGGCTCGATCGTTCGCTTGACCAGGCTCTCCGTTTCGCGCACGGACAAGCCGCGTTCGACAACGTCCTGGCCGATGCGAAGAAGGACGCCCGAATCCTGAAGGCCCAGCAGCGCACGCGCATGACCCATCGACAGCGTACCTGCCGCAACATGGTCGCGAATCGCATCTGGCAGTTTCAAAAGCCGGACGTAGTTGGCCACCGACGATCGGTCCTTGCCGACCGACTCCGCAATCTGTTCCTGGGTCAGCCCGAATTCGTCGGCGAGCCGCCGGTACGCGGTCGCTTCCTCGATCGGGTTGAGGTCTTCCCGCTGGATGTTCTCGATCAGCGCGGCGGCCAGGAGCTTGTCGTCCGGGATGTCGCGAACGACGATGGGAACTTTGAGCAGACCGGCGCGCTGCGAGGCTCGCCACCTGCGCTCACCCGCGACGATCTCGTAGCCCGCCTCGGCCTTGCGCACGACGATCGGCTGAATCACGCCGTTCGACCGAATCGAGCGGGCGAGATCGTCGATGCGCGCGTCATCCATGTGCGTGCGCGGCTGGAACTTGTTGGGCTGAAGCAGATCGATGTCGACTTCGAGCGCACGCTCCGAAGCGGCCGGAGCGGCCAGCGGCGCGTCCGGAATCAACGCGCTCAGCCCGCGACCGAGCGCCGGGCGTTTTTCAGCCATGCTGCGGCTCCTTTACTGCTGCGCCTGCAGACGAATCTCGCGCGAGGACCTCGCGCGCAAGCGCGACATACGCCTCCGCGCCGCGCGATTTGGGGTCGTAGAGAAGCGCGGGCATACCGTGGCTCGGCGCTTCTCCGAGCCGGATGTTCCGCGGGATGACGGTGGAGTAGACGCGATCCTGAAAGAACGCGCGGATATCCTTCGCGACCTGCTGTCCCAGATTCGTCCGTTCGTCGTACATCGTCATCAGCACGCCGGCGATATCGAGGGAGGCGTTCAGCGACGCCCGAACGCGCCGGATGGTTGCGACGAGGTCGGCCAGGCCTTCCAGCGCGAAGTACTCGCAGTTGAGCGGAATCAGGACGGCATCCGCGGTCACCAGGGCATTGAGCGTCAGGAGCCCGAGCGACGGAGGCGTATCGATGAAGATGTAGTCGAAGTCGTCGCGGAGCGCAGCGGCGACCAGTCGCAGCCGCGACTCGCGATCCGACATCGTCACCAGTTCGACTTCCGCGCCGGTGAGATTGCGGTCGGCCGGAATCAGGCTCAGATTCGCGATTCGTGTGGGCAGGACGAAGCTCTTGGGATCGAGCACGTCGTTCGTGAGGGCGTGATAGACCGTCCCGCTGGGAGCTGCCTGGCCTTTGAGACCCACGCCGCTGGTCATGTTGGCCTGCGGATCGAGGTCGATGACCAGGACACGCTGTCCGGAGAGCGCGAGCGCAGTCGCGAGGTTGATTACAGTGGTGGTTTTACCGACGCCACCCTTTTGATTGGCGACGGTCAGGATGCGAGCAGTCATTTTGGGCGAATAGCCGAAATCTTCGTCTTCCAACTCAATCTTGCCGCCACGATGCGTCCGGGGTCAAGAACCAAGGCCAAAGCTCACTTCGGTGTTCCACGTGGAACATCCGCCTTACCAATGCGGAGCTTGGACAACACAGTCAGGCGACTTTGGAGCGAATCAATCAAGGGATATGTTCCCTGCCATTCCAGCGGCGGGACAATGACGCCTGGTGCGTCCGGCCCGCTGGGTCCGCGGAAGAGCAGAATCTGGCCAGTGGGCGCGAGGTAGGCCTGAAGGGTATGAAGGCTCTTTCCTTCCACTCGCACGGCCCGCATCGTTATCACGTTGAACGCTTCGTGAAGATCCGCGCGCGTTAGCAACTCCTCGACTCGCGCCGTTTCAACTCGAGCATCCGTGAGCTCGAGATGCCTGATCGCCTCACGCAGAAACGCGGATTTTCTGGCCTTTACCTCAACCATGGTAAGGTCGAGTTGCGGGACGCTCAGCTTTAACGGAATGGCGGGTGACCCTCCGCCCGACCCGACATCCATCATCCGTGAAGCCCCCGACGAGACGTGTCGGGCGGCTGCCAGCGGCTCCAGAATCAGCCGGTCAACCGCTTCGTCCGGATCCGCCAGGGAAGTCAGGTTGATTTTCTGGTTCCAGCGCGACAGGAGAGAGTAGAAGACGTCGAGCTTCTCAACCAGCTCGTCATTGAGGAAAAGGCCGAAGCGTGCCGCGCGACGAGTCAGTCGTATTGCAAAAGCACGCGCCGCCACGGGCGACAGCGTATCAAAGCACTATCCCAGCGCCTAGCTACTGAAACGAGCCTTGGTCTGATGGCTGGAGCCGGCGATCCAATCGGGCGGCTATTACGGCGATCGCCGCGGGCGTGACGCCGGGAATGCGGGATGCCTGACCGAGCGTCGCGGGTCGAGATTCGCTTAGCCGCTGGACCATCTCTCGAGACAACCCGGGGAGCCCTCGGAAATCGAAGCTAACAGGAATCGGGCGGTTCTCCTGTTTCCGCTGCCGTTCAACGGCTGCTTCCTGACGCCGAAGGTAACCCTCGTACTTGAAGTCGGTCTCGATACTCGCAAGATCGAGGGACGGATCACGCGCAGCCAGGTCGAGTGTCAGTTGACCCTCCGAGATCAACGACGCAAGTCGAACCTCAGGTTGTTTCAGTGCGCGAGCGGCCGGGACCTTCACACCGCTCACCACTACCGTCGCGTTCGAGACCGTCCGCCGATTCCGATCGTACCGATGCCGCCTGTTCGAAAATGCCTCCCACCGTTCGTCATCAACAAGTCCGACGGCGCGGCCGCGAGGTGTCAGACGCAGATCCGCATTGTCGATTCGCAGGAGAAGCCGATGCTCCGCACGCGAAGTGAACATTCGGTAGGGTTCGAGGCAGCCCTTTGTAGTCAAATCGTCGATGAGGATGCCGATATAGCTCTCGTCCCGACCAAGGACGAAGCCCGGTGCGTTCGTCAGTCGCCGGACCGCGTTGATGCCGGCGACGATCCCCTGGGCAGCGGCTTCCTCGTACCCGGATGTGCCGTTGATTTGGCCGGCGAGGAACAGTCCCTTGACGCGATTGGTTTCGAGTGTTGGCTGGAGCTCGGTCGGCTGAATGAAGTCGTATTCGACGGCATACCCAGGACGAAGCATCGTTGCCGACTCGAGGCCCGGCAGCGCATGGACGAGGCGTTCCTGGACCGGAGCGGGGAGGCTCATCGAGAACCCGTTGACATAAATCTCATCGACGTCGAGGCCTTCCGGCTCGAGGAAAATCTGATGGCGCTCACGATGCGGGAACCGCATCACCTTGTCTTCGAGTGACGGACAGTACCGTGGTCCGATCCCCTTGATCTGTCCGTTGAACAACGGCGATTCCGCGATGTTCGCGCGGACCAGATCGTGGACGCGATCGGTCGTGTAGAGCAGATGACAGCTGATCTGCGGGCGATCGATGGCTCCCGTGAGAAACGAAAAGGGAACCGGCGGATCGTCGCCGCGTTCCTCGTCGAAGCGTGAGAAGTCGATGGATTTTCGGGACAGACGCGGTGGCGTTCCGGTCTTGAGCCTCCCCCAGCTGAAGCCAAAGCTCTTGAGGGACTCCGCGAGCGTGACGGCCGGAGGTTCGTCCGCTCGGCCCGCAGCACGCTGTTCCCGGCCTACGTGAACCAGTCCATTCAAGAACGTCCCGGTTGTGACGACGAGCGATCGGCAGGTGTAAAGCTCGCCGGTTTCGAGCTCGAGACCCTCGATCCCGTTTCCCGAGACGACAATCCGGCCTGCCTTGCCGATGATCCATGAGATCCGCGGGGCCCTGGCAAGCTCGTTCCTGACCCACGCGCTGTAGCCGCGCTTGTCGGCCTGGGCACGCGGGGACCACACTGCGGGCCCTCGGCTGCGATTCAGCAGCTTGAACTGAATCCCGGTCTGGTCGATAGCGGTTCCCATCAGCCCGCCCAGCGCGTCGATCTCGCGAACCAGGTGTCCCTTGGCGGTTCCCCCGACGGCGGGATTGCAGGGCATGTGCCCCACGGTGGTCTCACTGAGGGTGCAGATCGCGACGGTCCGTCCCATCCGCGCAACCGCCCAGGCCGCCTCGACGCCGGCGTGGCCGGCGCCGATGACAATGACGTCGAAATCGTCTCTGTGATGCATCGATCTTTGCAGTGACAACTATTTTCCAATACAGAACAACGAGAAGATCCGCGCCAGCACGTCGTCGGCCGTCCGCGCGCCGGTGATTTCCTCGAGCAGTCCACGCGCCTCGTTGATGTCCGCGAGCACGAACTCCTCGGGCACTCCGGCCCCCGCCGCCGAGGCCGCGCGGCCGAGCGCCTCCCGCGCGCGTTTCAACAGCTCGACATGACGCAGGTTGGTCACCGCGGGGACATCGCGTTCGGTTCCCGGATCCCGCATCGCCGAGACAATGGCGAGACGCAGCTGCTCGAGCCCCTGTCCGGTCAACGCGGATACACGGAACACCGGTGGGGCGACGTCATTGTCTTCCCACACCTGGTCGAGATCCGCCTTGTTCGCAACCACGACCGACGGCACGTTGGCCGTCTCACGCAACAGCACGCGATCGTCCTCGCTCAGCGCGACCGACCCATCGAGGACGACGAGAACGACCGCCGCCACGCTGCGCGCGGCAACTGCTCTGGCCATCCCTTCCGCCTCGACGGCGTCCGTTGTGGAATCCCGGACGCCCGCGGTGTCGACCAGGGTCACGGCGATGCCGTGGACGTCGATGGTTTCCGTGATCAGATCGCGCGTGGTCCCCGGTACATCGGTCACGATCGCGCGGCCGGCGCCAGCGAGCCGATTGAACAACGACGATTTTCCGCTGTTCGGGCGCCCGGCCAGGACGACCTGAAGTCCGTCGCGGATCATGCGACCGCGCTCCGCATCGATCAGCAGCCGCGCGATGCGGTCGTCGATGTCGAGGATCTCCATCGTCACGCGGCCCTCCGCCACGAAGTGGTAGCCCTCGCCGGGAAAATCCAGCGACGCCTCCAATCGGGCCGTCAGGTCGAACAGCGCTGCGTCGATGTCACGAATGTCGGCGGTGAGCGTGCCTTCGAGCTGATCGAACGCCGCTCTTGCTTGAAGCGGTGTGACGGCATCGACGAGATCGCGCACGGCTTCGGCCTGCACGAGATCGATGCGTCCGTTCAGGTATGCGCGGAGGGTGAACTCCCCCGGGTTCGCCAGGCGGGCGCCGGCGCGCTGACTCTCGGCGACGATCGACTGGAGAAGCACCGGGCTGCCGTGACCGCTGATCTCGGCGACGTCGTCACCGGTATAGGAGTGAGGAGCGACGAATGTCGTGACGATTACGCGGTCGGTGGCGCCCGCGGCGCCCGTGACGCGGGCGAGCGTCGCATACCTCGGCTCGAACGGTTCTGCGCGACCGGTCAGCTGCATGACGATGCGAGGCGCATCGGGTCCGCTGATCCGCACGACGCCGATGCCGCCACGTCCTGGCGGCGTAGCGATCGCGACGATCGTGTCTGACGTGCTGAACATTCCTGGCGGGTGAGCGCCGCGGGGGCGCCTTACTTCCGGACCGAAATGATGACCGTCTTCAGGAAGGCGTCGCCGATGCTTTCGGACGCCAGCTGAGGATCTTCAGCGACCGTGAGATGCACGAGCCGTCGTGCGTACGGGTTGAGCGGCCCCATCTCCTGCGGCATGCCGGACGACTTCGCGCGTTCCATCATGAAGCGCGCCATCTGGCGCGTCTCCGCGTCTTTGCCTTTGCGATACTCGAGACAGTCGACCACGAACGTCCGATCGTCCTTGAGCTCACGGCGGAATGCGGTATTGACGACGTGCTGAAGCGCGTCCAGAGTCTCGGCCCGGCGCCGCAGCAGCACCTCGCCATCTTCGCCGGACAGATCGACCCGGACACTGTCGGACGCGTCGGTCACGTTCACGGTGAGGGCCAGGCCCATCGCATCGAGCGTGCTGCTGACGAAGTCTTTCACGCGGCCGTGCAGATCCATCATTTGCGCTCCTTGGCGGCGTCACTCTTTCCTCCGCCAGCATTCTTCAGCCGGCGCTCGGCGGCCGGTCGAATGGACCGCTGAGGCGCCGGCCCGATCAGCCTGTTCGTCAGGAGCTGCTGACCGATCGCCCATGTGTTGCTCGCGGTCCAGTAGAGCACGAGCCCGCTTGGCGCCCAGATCAGCATGGTCATGAAGATCAGCGGCATGAAGAGCATGATCCGCTGTTGCTGCGGGTCGCCGGTTGCGGGGGCCATTTTCGTCTGAATGAACTGCGTCACTCCCATCAGAACAGGCGTGACGAACCACGGGTCATGAACCGACAGATCCTTGATCCAGCCGATGAAGGGCGCCCCTCTGAGCTCGATCGCCACTGACAGCATCGCGTAGAACGCGAACAGCACCGGGAGCGTGAGGAGCATCGGCACGCAGCCGCTCGCCGGGTTCACGCCGCGTTCCCGATACAGATTCATCAGCTCGACGTTCATCTTCTGGCGCGCGGGATCGCTCATTTTGAGCTTGGCGTAACGATCCTGAATCGCCTTCACCTCCGGCTGGATCTCCTGCATCTTCCGCATCGACACGACGCTCTTGTGTCGGAGCGGGAACATCGCGAGGTTGATGATGATGGTCAGAGCGATGATGGCCCAGCCGTAATTGCCGACGTACCCATGGGCCCACTTCAGCGCTCGAAGCAGCGGGACCACCAGCGTGCGGAACATGCCGAAGTCAATCGCGTAGGTCAGCTGCGGGTCCAGCGCCTCCAGGACGTCGAAGTCTTTCGGGCCGGCGAAAAAGCGCGCCTTCGACGGTGGCGAAGGAAACCGGGCCGACCACGACACGAAGCGAAGACCCCGGTCGGAACCAGGGACGGCAACCGGAACCGGCTCGTACTGCAGGCGCACTGGCTGCCCGCCGGCAATCACCGCGGTGAGGAAATCGTGATCGTCGACTCCACCAAAGAGCACGGCGCCCTCGACCGTCCGGTATTCGTTGATGTCATCGAAGCCGATGCGGTTGACGTCACCGTCCTTGTGAAAAATGGGCTGTGGTGACGGACTGTAGGTCAGCCCGCTCGAAATCACACCCGTCGCGAGCGCAACTCCCCACTCGACAGTCGGATTGAGCGGTCCGCCAGGCCCGCTGACCTCCGCGCTGAAAACGATCTGATATGGATGGTCCGGCGCAAACGCGAACTCTTTGCGAGCCGTGACGCCGTTCGCGTCGCGATACTCGAAGGTCAGCGAAGCCGGACCCGAGCCTGCATTCAGGGAATCCGTGTTCGGTTTGAACAGCGCCCGCCCGAGCATTCCGGTGACCGAGGCGTCGTCGAATGTGAGCGCGAACGGTTTCGCATATCCGGAGGGCGCCTGCGACGGAATCAGATCGAGAGGGGCTCCGTCGGAACCCGCGTAGTGCTTCAGCCGCCAGCTCGTGAGCACAGCGCCGCGGGACGAGAAGACCGCCCGGATGGCATCGTTTTCAACCACGATTTCCCGATCGCTCGTGTCTGCAACCAGAGGCTGCGATGTGGTATCGGGTTGCGGTGAAGGAGACGCCGGCCCAGCGGGCGCGGCTTTTTCGAGTGACTGATTCTGGGGTGACGGGGCAGCCGCCGCCGGCTTTGCCCCCTCGGCTGGTTGCTGGGGCTTGGGGGGCGGAAAAAGTGCCTGAAAGCTATACAGGACGATGAACGACAGAACGACCGCGAGAAGAACGCGTTTTTCCATGAACACTCAGTCGTGCGAGCAGCGGCTCGGCACCGGGTCGAAACCGTGAGCCGCAAAGGGTCTGCAGCGGGCAAGCCGGCGCAGGATCAACCACGACCCGCGCATGACTCCGAATCGCGTGATCGCTTCCACGGCATAAGCAGAACAGGACGGCACGAATCGACACGATCCGGCAAACATCGGGGACACTGCCACCTGATACGCACGCAGGGCGGCAACGGCACACCGCCGGGGGACGGTGAGAGGACCGTCCGGATCTGGCTGTCTACTGTCGTGCATGTGAGGCCATTCGTTCGACCGCCCGGCGCCAGGCGTGTTGGAAATCCTTGGAAATCGCGAGAAACGGGGCATCGAGCAACTCGCGACGGGGAATCACGACGAGATCCACCCCGAACTCTCCCGTGCGCTGCAGTTGTTGACGGAACATCTCTCGAATCAGCCGTTTAGCCCTATTTCTGTCCACCGCCCCGCCAAATTTTCTGGAGGCGACCAGGCCCAATCTCGGCAATACCTGTCCGTTTGGCAGGAAGACGAACGTGAAGTAGCGGCTATGAAGCCTGCTGCCTCGCTCGAATACGTGCTGGAACTCGCGGCGGCGTCGAACCCGGCGCTCCTTCGCGAAGCGACGTGTTGTGGGTGAACGGTCGGCTTGAAGTGCATTCACGGGCCGGCGGTGCCGTGCAGAGTCGATTCACATTCGACGGCTGCGGGTCGACCGGGCGATGTCGACGATCAGACCCGTCGACCCGACCGATGTCGGCCTTACAGGGTTGCCCGATGGGTACAAACAGGTTCCCCGTCGCGGACTAGGACGACGAGACCGAGAGCCGTTTGCGGCCCTTGGCGCGACGCCGCTTGAGTACGAGACGGCCGTTCTTCGTCGCCATCCGCACTAGGAAACCATGCGTCCGTCGGCGGCGCCGGTTGTTGGGTTGGAAAGTGCGCTTGCCCTTCATCGTCCTTGGTACCCCTGAACTCGCGAATAATTGCGGAGAAAACCTAGATAGTAGCGAACCGCCGCCGCTGGTGTCAAACCAGCGACGACAGATTTCGGGCGTTTGTCAGCGTCTGACGCCTATGTTACAGTCGCGTCCCTTGCGACTGCCGTAGGGTCTCCCCCCGAAGTTTTCCACAACTGTGGAAAAAAATGTGGAAAAGCCCAGATTTTCGCTTTGTTGCTCTGGCGTAACGCTGGAGTGAAGGCACTTTACGCGGGGCGAAGGCTCGCGGAGCCTTATTTTACTGGGCCTGAGCGCTCCAGTGGCCGTAAACAAGACGTGACGGCTCGTCATTTGGGGGGCGAAAGTCGGTGGCATTGTTTTCCTCAGCTGGAATGCCGGAGCACTCGACTGTCGGCCGGGAAGGCGATCGGCGATGACGAGCATGACGGGCACGAATATCTGGGACATCGTTCTCGCCCGAATCGAGACCAAGGTCAACAGGCACAGCTTCTACACCTGGTTCAAGCCGACTACGTTCGTTTCCGACGAGAACGGCGGGATTCGGGTCCGGGTGCCCAACGCCCTGTTCCGCGACTGGCTGACGAAGCACTACTCAGCTGTTCTGGACGAGGCTCTACGTGAGGCGCAGCGGCCGGGCTCGCCGATTGAGTTCGTAACGGAAGAGGTCGCTCCAGCCCCCGAGCCGCCGGTCAACCTCGCGCTGATCGACGCCTCACGTGATTCCGAGGTCGGAATCGCCGGCCTGGCGCCACGATATTCGTTCGATACCTTCATCGTCGGAACATCGAATCAGTTCGCTCACGCCGCGTGCCGCGCGGTCGCGGAGGCCCCCTCGCGCTCGTACAACCCGCTGTTCATCTACGGCGGCGTCGGACTCGGCAAGACGCATCTGATGCATGCGATCGGGCACTACGTGCTCACGCACCTCAACAGCCTCAAGCTGACCTACATCTCGTCCGAACGATTCATGAACGAGATGATCAACGCCATCCGCTACGACCGCATCCTCGATTTCCGCGAACGATACCGGAGCGTCGATGTCCTGCTCGTGGACGACGTGCAGTTCCTGGCCGGGAAGGAAGCAACACAGACCGAGTTCTTTCACACCTTCAACGCGCTCTACGACGCGCAGAAACAAATCGTCATCAGCAGTGACTGCCCTCCGCACGAGATTACTTCGCTGGAGGAGCGTCTGCGCTCACGCTTCGAGTGGGGCTTGATTGCCGACATTCAGCCTCCCGATCTCGAAACGAAAGTCGCGATTCTGCGAAAAAAGGCCGAAACCGAGGGAATTCCGCTCCCAGACAACGTCGCGATCTACATCGCCGGCAAGATCAAGTCGAACATCCGGGAGCTCGAGGGATCGCTGATCAGGCTGATTGCATATGCGTCGTTGACCGGCCGGGAGATCTCCCTGCCGCTGGCGCAGGACGTTCTGCGCAACGTGCTGCAGAACGACGATAAGGCGATCACGATCGAGATCATCCAGAAGTTCGTGTCGGAGTATTACCAGTTGAAGCTCGGCGATTTGAAGTCGCGAAACAATTCGAAGTCCGTGGCGATGCCAAGGCAGATTGCGATGTACCTCTGCAAGAATCTGACGAACGCGTCATTGCCCGAGATCGGCAAGAGCTTCGGCGGCAAGCATCACTCGACCGTCATTCACTCCATCCGCAAGATTGAAGCCCTGCGTCAGCGCGAAAAAGATTTCAACACGCTAATCAACAACTTCATGGAGTCGTTTCGCTGAGCCTGTGCGGGTCCGCCGGGTTTTCCACAAATGCCCCGAGCCTGAACTGCGGATGAATTGTGGAGGCCCGTCAGCCCCGATTTTTCCACGCTCCATCCGGCCGTTATCGTGCTCCGTTTCCTCAAAGATCCGCACAGCGTAACTTGCAGGCTGAACTGGACTTACGCGACCGTGGAAACTTTTCCACACCACCTCTTTCCTGATATAATTCTTTCTTCAAGATCTCCTTACTGAAGTCATAGGGATCAGCGCACCAACCGAGCACGTCCCCGCGAGGTCATCAGCACATGGAACTTGTCGTCCGGAAGACTGATCTGTTGCGTGAACTGCAACTCTTCCAGGGCATTGTCGAGCGCAAGAACACGATTCCGATTCTGGCGAACGTGCTCATCGAGGCTGATGGAAACGAAGTGAAACTGCTGGCGACCGATCTCGAAGTCGGGCTGCGGAGCAGGTGCGCGGCATCGGTCGCGAAGGGTGGGTCGCTGACGCTTCCGGCAAAAAAGCTGTACGAGATCATCAAGGCACTGCCGGAGACCGACGTCCGGATCGAGGAAGACAAGAACGGCGTCAAAGTCGCCGCCGACCGGTTCGATTCGCGGATGCAGACGCTGCCGCGCGAGGACTTCCCGACGTTGCCGGAAGCCACCGGCTCGTACAGTGCGACGCTGCCACGGGACGTGCTCCGCCAGATGGTGGCGAAGACGCAGTTCGCGATTACCGGCGAAGACACGCGGTATTTCCTCAACGGCGCGCTCTTCATTCTCCGCCCTGATTCCATGAGCCTCGTGGCCACCGACGGCCATCGGCTCGCGTTGATTTCAGTGCAACGCGAGAAGGCCAAGGGGAAAGCCAAGCCAGCGGGAGACCCAGCGGGGGACGATGAAGTGCGCGTTATCCTGCCGCGAAAGACGCTCCTGGAGCTCGGCCGGCTGCTCGCGGAAGGGGATGGCGAGATCAACTACGAACGCGGCGAGAATCATCTGTTCTTCGATATCGGCGGCCGGCTGCTGATCTCGCGGATGATCGACGGGCAGTTCCCGGCGTTCGAGCGGGTCATCCCGAAGAGCAACGACAAGCGGGTCGAGTTCGACCGCGATCGGCTGACGAGCGCGGTCCGGCGGGTGGCGCTGCTTTCGAACGAACGCTCGCGCGCGGTGAAGTTCCACATCGATCAGGGCAAGGTCGAGATCGCTTCGAGCAGCCCGGAGTTCGGCGAAGCAAAGGAAATCCTGATGGTGGACTACACGGCGGCGCCGGTCACCATCTGTTTCAATGCGCAATACGTCCTCGATTTCCTTGCGGTGGCTGACACCGACGGTGTCAGTCTGGAATTCAAAGACGAGATGAGCCAGGCAGTGATGAAGCCGCTCAATGCTGAAAGCTATGACTACACCTACGTGATCATGCCGATGCGCGTCTGAATGTCGGTCAGCGCTCGCAGCCGTTGGCTCGAGCATGCCCGGCCATCTGGAGCGTACGGCCATCGTGCCAAGGGATGGCACACGCCGCTGCGTTCACTGGGTTTCTAGAACACTCTGAATGTCACAACTCGATCCACCGAACGACGATCAGCAGCCTGTCGTCGACCAAAATGTCACCAACGTCGTGCCGGAACAGCCCACTGATGCGGCGTCAGCCGCGTCCGGAAACGGGAACGGCACGGGTGTGGACGACTACGGCGCCGACAAGATCAAAGTCCTCGAAGGGCTGGAGGCCGTTCGCAAACGACCGGCGATGTACATCGGCTCGACCGGTGCGCCCGGGCTTCATCACCTGGTCTACGAGGTCGTCGACAATTCCATCGACGAGGCGCTGGCCGGGCATTGCGATCAGGTCAACGTCACGCTGCACATCGACAACTCCGTCACCGTCGTGGACAACGGCCGCGGCATCCCGACGGACCAGCACTCCAGCGGACGCTCGGCGGCCGAGGTCGTCCTCACCGTCCTCCATGCCGGCGGCAAGTTCGACAACGACAGCTACAAGGTGTCGGGTGGCCTCCACGGGGTCGGTGTCTCGGTCGTCAATGCGCTCTCGGTAGAGCTCGACCTCGAGATCTGGCGCAACGGACAGGTTTACCAGCAGAAGTACGAGCGCGGCGCGCCCCAGGGCGACCTCGAGGTCACCGGGACGACGAAGAAGCGGGGTACAAAGATCACGTTCAAGCCCGACTCGCAGATCTTCGAGACGACCGAATACAGCTTCGACACGCTGGCGCAGCGCCTGCGCGAGCTGGCCTTTTTGAACGGCGGCGTCACGATCACGATCGACGACGAGCGGGACGGGAAGAGCCACAAGTTCCTCTACGAGGGGGGCATCAACTCCTTCGTGCAGTATCTGAACCAGAACAAGTCGACGGTCAACGACAAGCCGATCTACATGCACGGCGACAAGGACGGCATCGATGTCGAGATCGCGCTGCAATGGAACGACGGCTACACCGAGACGGTCTATACCTTCGCGAACAACATCAACACGCACGAAGGCGGCACGCACCTCTCGGGTTTCCGCTCGGCGCTGACGCGCACGATCAACTACTACGTCGGCAAGAACAATCTGGCGAAGGATCTGAAGGACGCGAACATCGGCGGCGACGACATCCGCGAAGGACTCATCGCCGTCATCAGCGTCAAGATCCCGCGCCCGCAGTTCGAAGGCCAGACCAAGACCAAGCTCGGAAACACCGAGGTCAAGGGCATCGTCGAGGCGATCGTCAACGACAAGCTGGGGGCGTACCTCGAAGAGAACCCGGCGGTTGCCAAGAAAATCATCGCCAAGGCTGTCGACGCCGCGCGCGCCCGCGAGGCGGCGCGCAAGGCGCGCGACCTCGTTCGACGGAAGGGCGCGCTCGACAACAGCTCGCTGCCTGGCAAGCTCGCCGACTGCCAGGAGCGCGACCCGGCGCAGAGCGAGATCTACATCGTCGAGGGTGAGTCTGCAGGCGGCTCGGCCAAGCAGGGGCGCGATCGGAAGTTCCAGGCGATCCTGCCGATCAAGGGCAAGATTCTGAACGTCGAGAAGGCGCGCTTCGACAAGATGCTCAGCAGCGACGAGATCAAGACCATGATCGCCGCGCTCGGATGCGGCATCGGTGCGGAAGACTTCAACGCCGACAAGACACGGTATCACCGCATCATCATCATGACCGACGCGGACGTAGACGGATCGCACATCCGGACGCTGCTCCTGACGTTCTTCTACCGGCAGATGCGTCCGCTGATCGAGCGCGGTTTCATCTACATTGCGCAGCCGCCGCTCTTCCGCGCCAAGCGCGGTCGGACTGAAGTCTTCATCCGCGACGAGCGCGCGCTCGAGACGTTCCTGATCAAGCGCGCCGTCGAATCGCGCGTCGTCGTGCTGCCGGACGGCACCGAGATGAGTGGTACCGAGCTCGAGCAGCGTCTCGAGAAACTGATGCTGTTCCGCAAGTTCCTGCAGATCGTCGAGCGCCGCGGACCGTCGCACGAGGTCGTGATGGCGCTGCTCGACGCCGACGCGAAGGACAAGACGTTCTTCCAGGATCGCCAACGCGTCGAGGCAATCGCCCAGGTGCTGACGACGGCGCTGCGGACCACGACCGTGCAGCAGGACGAAGAGCATCAGGCCTTCGCGCTCGCCATCGAGGACCGCACGGGCGGCTACCCGCGGCATCACCGGATCGACCAGAACTTCATCACGACCGCCGAGTACCCGGACGCTCGCCCAGAGCTACCAGGACGTGAAAGGCATCCGCGGTCCGATGATCGTCAAGACGACTTCCTCTGCGGCGGCGGAAGACGCCGCGGCGGAAGCGGCGGCAGAAGCCGGTGTCGCCTCGGCCGACGAGACGGCCATTGGCGGCGCACCGCTCGACGACGCGACCAGGCTCGCGGCCGAACCGAAGGCGCTGGCGGATGCGCTCATCGCGGAAGCGGCGGCCGGGCGTCAGGCGGCCGCGGCGAAGCCGGCGCGCGATGCCGAGGTCCGCGTCGAGTCGATCGACGAGCTCGTGGAGTTTTTCACGGTCGCCGGCAAGAAGGGCGTCGCGATCAACCGCTACAAGGGCCTCGGTGAGATGAACCCGGACACCCTGTGGGAAACCACGATGAACCCGGTGACGCGCACGCTCGCGCAGGTCCGCGCGGAAGATCACATGGAAGCAGACCTGATGTTCACGACCCTCATGGGGGATCAGGTCGAGCCCCGCCGGAAGTTCATCGAAGACAACGCGCTCGACGTCAAGAACCTGGACATATAGCCGTCACCGGTAGACCCGCCCCGCAGGCCCGATCCTCGGCTCGGGGCGTGCCGGGACAAACGTGCCCGCGCGGCCGGTTGCAGAACGAGAAGCATGTCTGACATCTCCCTCTACAAGTTCCCCGTCAACATCGAAGACGAGATGAAGCGCTCGTACATGGATTACGCGATGAGCGTGATCATCGGGCGCGCGCTGCCAGACGTACGCGACGGGCTGAAGCCTGCCCACCGCCGTGTGCTCTACGCGATGCGGCAGATGGGACTGGCGTCGAACCGGCCGTACCGCAAGTGCGCCAAGATCGTCGGCGAGGTCATCGGCAACTACCATCCGCACGGCGACCAGCCCGCCTACGACACGCTCGTCCGCCTCGCCCAGGACTTCAACATGCGCTATCTCCTGGTCGACGGCCAGGGGAACTTCGGCTCCGTGGACGGCGACCCGCCGGCGGCGTACCGCTACACGGAAGCGCGGCTCGAGAGGCTCGCCGAAGAGATGATGGGCGACCTCGACAGAGAGACTGTCGACTTCGTCCCGAACTTCGACGAGACCACCGAAGAGCCGACCGTCCTGCCGACGACCTACCCGAACCTGCTGGTGAACGGGTCCACCGGGATCGCCGTCGGGATGGCCACGAACATCCCGCCGCACAATATGCGGGAAGTGATCGATGGCGTGCTGGCGCTCATCGAGCTGAAGACAAAGCGCACGGACACGCTGGACCGGACGGATGGCCCGCCCCGCGACGCGCGCATCAGGGCGGCGCTCAAGGCGATTCCGGGCCCAGATTTCCCGACCGGCGGATCGATCATCGGGCGCCAGGGCATCTTCAATGCCTACACGACCGGACGCGGCTCGATCACCGTGCGGGCGAAGGCGACGACCGAGGAATCGAAGAAGGGCGAGAAGGTCGCCATCGTCGTCACGGAGATCCCGTACCAGGTCAACAAGAAGCGGCTGCTCGAAAACATTGCCGACCTCGTGCGCGACAAGGCGATCGAGGGGATCTCCGATCTGCGCGACGAATCCGACCGCGACGGCATGCGGATCGTCATCGAGCTGAAGCGCGGCGAGCAGCCCGAGCTGGTGCTCAACAATCTCTACAAGCACACGCAGCTGCAGACGACGTTCGGCATCATCATGCTGGCGATCGTCGGCGGCCGTCCGCGGGTGCTGCCGCTCGTGGACATCCTCGAGTATTTCATCGAGTTCCGCCGCGAGGTGGTCCGGCGGCGGACGGAGTTCGAGCTGCGCCGGGCCGAAGCTCGCGCGCACATCCTCGAAGGCCTGCGGATCGCGCTCGACAACCTCGATCGCGTCATCACGCTGATCCGGGGATCGAAGAATCCGGGTGAGGCGCGCGAAGGCCTGATGACGCAGTTCCAGCTGTCGCAGCTCCAGTCGCAGGCGATCCTCGACATGCAGCTGCAGCGGCTGACCGGCCTGGAGCGGCAGAAGATCCTGGACGAGCTCGCGGACCTGATCAGGACCATCGAGCGGCTTCGCTCGATCCTGTCGAGCGAAGCGCTGCTCATGGAAGTCGTCAGAGGCGAGTTGGTGGCCATCCGCGACAAGTACTCCGACGAGCGGCGCACCACATTCATCGAAGACAGCGGGGAGTTCCGGATCGAGGATCTGATCGCCGACGAAGAGATGGCGATCACGGTGACGAATACCGGCTACGTCAAGCGGACGGCGATCTCGACCTACCGCGCCCAGCGGCGGGGCGGCAAGGGCCGCATCGGCATGCGTACCCGTGAGGAGGACTTCGTCAGCCACCTCTTCGTCGCGTCCACGCACGCTTACATCATGATCTTCTCCGACCGCGGGCGGGCGTACTGGCTCAAGGTCCACGAGATTCCCGACGTCGGCCCCGGCGGCAAGGGGAAGGCGATTGCGAATCTGGTCTCCATGGAAGAAGGGGAGAAGATTGCCGCGCTGTTGACCGTCAAGGCGTTCCCGGACGAGGAAGGGCAGCAGTTCGTCGTGATGGGCACCCGCAAGGGGGTCGTCAAGAAGACCGACCTCACCGCGTTCAGCAATCCGCGGGCGGGCGGGATCATCGCGATGGGCGTCGAAGAGGGCGACGCGGTGATCGCCGTCGAGCTGTCCGACGGCGCGTCGCAGGTGTTTCTCGGCACCAGCAACGGCATGGCGATTCGATTCGAGGAGAGCGACGTCCGTGCCATGGGCCGCACCGCCTACGGCGTTCGCGGCATCTCACTGCGCGACGACGACGAAGTCGTGGCGATGGAGATCGTCCGTGAGGGCGGGACCATACTCAGCGTGGCGCAGAACGGCTACGGCAAGCGCACCGACCTCGACGAGTACCGCCTCCAGTCGCGCGGCGGCGTCGGCATCATCAACATCCAGACCTCCGACAGGAACGGCAAGGTCGTCGGCATGGCGTACGTGCACGATGATGACGAACTGATGCTGGTGACGCAGCAGGGCATGATCATCCGGATGAAGGCCGGTGACATGCGGGTCATCGGCCGGGCGACGCAAGGCGTGCGGTTGATCGAGATGGAAGAAGGCGATCAGGTCGTCGCCGTCGCCAAGCTGGCCGAGAAGGACGACGAGTCGGGGAACGGCGGGTCAGAGGAGCAGTCCGAGCCCCCCAGTTCTTAAGCCGGCTCGAGCCGGGCGTACTTCGCCAGCAGCTTCTTGACGCCAACGGTGTTGAAGCGGACGGTGATCTTCAGATCGTCGTTGTGCTCTTCGATGGCGGTAACCGTTCCGACGCCGAACTGCGCGTGTCGCACCCGCATGCCGAGCGACATCCCGAACATCGACTGATCCTCGTTTTCGTAGGCGTAGGCCGCCCGTTCCTCCTTGAACCGAGACGGGCGCCCCTTGCGTCCGTACGGGTTCGTTCGGAACTCGTAATGCGAATGGGCGAAGGTGCCGTCGTAGCGCGTGCTCGGCGTCGCCGCGATGCGATCGATCAGTTCCAGGGGAATCTCGTCGAGGAATCGTGACGGCTCGCACGACTGATACTCGCCAAAGACACGGCGGCGCGCGGCGCCGGTGAGCACGAGCTGCGAACGCGCCCGGGTCATCCCGACATAGCACAGGCGCCGCTCTTCCTCGACCTCCTCTTCCTCCTCGCCCGAGCGGGAATGCGGAAAGAGCCCTTCCTCGAGGCCGGCGATGATGACCGTCGGGAACTCGAGCCCCTTGGCGGCATGCATCGTCATCAGCCAGACGGTAGCGTCCCGCTTGCCCGATTCTTCATCCGCCTCCGAGAGCAGCGAGAGTCGATCGACGAAGCCGCCCAGTGAGGCATCGGCCTCGCGCGTCTCGTATTCACGCGCCGCGGAGACGAGCTCCATGAGGTTCTCGATCCGCTCGTTGGCTTCCTCGCTGTTCTCGTCTCGCAGATCCTTCAGATACCCGCTGCGATCGAGCATCTTGCCGATGACAATCGACACGGAATCCCGCCGCGCGGCGTCGAACAATTCCGCAATCAGATCCCTGAACACGCGAAGTGCGCTGATCGCGCGGTTGCCGAGCTTGGCGTCGTCGATGGCAAAGAGCAGCCGCGCCCACAGCGATCGCGCCGAGACGACTTCCTGCAGGCCGGCCGCAAGCAGCGGCGGCGCATCCGCGAGGACCGCGTCCGGACTGATGGCCTGGAGGGAATCCATCACACCCTTGCCGATACCGCGGGCTGGCACGTTGATGACCCGGCGCAAGCTGACGTCGTCGTGCGGGTTGATGATCAGCTTCAGATACGCGAGCGAGTCCTTGATTTCCTTGCGCTCGTAGAAGCGCACGCCGCCAATGATCTTGTAGGGAATCGACTCGCGCATGAGCGAGTCCTCAATCGCCCGCGATTGCGAGTTGGTGCGGTAGAGCACCGCGATCATCGACTCGATATCGCTGGCGCGCGCCTGCTTGATCGCGCGGGTGATGAAGTCGGCTTCCTCCAGCTCGTCGTTGCCGCGGAAGTACACGATCTTCGAGCCGCCTTTGCGGTCGGTCCAGAGCCGCTTGTCCTTGCGATTGCGGTTCTGCCGGATGACGGCGCTGGCGGCGTCGAGGATGACCTGCGTGGATCGGTAGTTCTGCTCGAGCTTGACGATCGTCGCTTCGGGAAAATCCTGCTCGAAGTCCAGGATGTTCTTGAGATCCGCACCGCGCCACTTGTAGATCGACTGATCCGGGTCGCCGACCACGGCCAGGTTGCGGTGCACGGCCGCGAGCCGTTTGATGAGGAGGTACTGCGGCCGGTTGGTGTCCTGGTACTCGTCCACCATGACGAAGCGGAACTTGTTCGCGTAATAACTGCGAGTCTGTTCCGATGTCTCGAACAATTCCACGGTCTTCAACAGCAGGTCATCGAAATCGAGCGCGTTGCTGTCCTTGAGCGCCTGCAGGTAGCGTTCGTAGATCTTGGCGATCTGCTCGTCCCTGAGGTTCCATTTGCCACGGAGCGAGTCCGGCCCCTCCATCCGGTTCTTGGCGTGGCTGATGCGGCTGAGCGCAAGCCGGGGCGGCACGAGCTTGTCGTCGATGCCGAGCTCGCGCATCGCGTGCTTCACCACCGAGATCTGATCCGAGGAATCGTAGATGACGAAATCGCGCGTGAGCCCGACCTTCGGCGCCTCGCGCCGGAGCAGCCGCGCGCAGAGGGCATGGAACGTGGAGAGCCAGATGCCGTCCGCCGCGCCGCCGATGAGTGCCTCGACTCGTTCCCGCATCTCCTGAGCGGCCTTGTTCGTGAAGGTGACGGCCAGCACTTCATCCGGTTTCGCGTGCCCATCGCCGATCAGGTAGGCGATTCGATAGGTGATGACACGGGTCTTGCCGGATCCGGCCCCTGCCAGAATCAGCAGCGCTCCATCGCGGTGCAACACGGCCTCGCGCTGCTCAGGATTCAGTTTGTCGAGGAAGTTCATTGATGAGGATCTCCAGTATATCTGGCCCGCGGCCCTAATCGTGGCCTCGAGCGGCCAGTTCTCTCGCGCGCGGCTCGGCCGTTCAGCAGTTGGCCAGCGCGTTTGAAGTCGAGATGCGCCGAGGAGAATCATGAGCAATCAAGTTGACACGCCCTTTCCGCCAAGCGGGTCTCACTTTCTGCCCGGCACCACGTTCCGGGTGTACGCACAATCTGCAATCGTTCCCCGCAAGTGAATGATCCGGTGGCGCGCTGAAACTCCGGGCAAATTTCCTTCCGCTGCGGCGAGACCGGACTGGCGATGGTCGTCAGTACCATCCCCTCATGCCGGCGACGCTGTTTCAGAAGGTCTGGGATCTCCACACGGTCCGAACGCTGCCGAACGGCCAGACGCAGCTCTTCATCGGCCTGCACCTGATTCACGAAGTGACCACGCCGCAGGCCTTCGACATGCTGCGCGCTCGCGGGCTGCAGGTGCGTTTTCCGGACCGCACGGTGGCGACGGTCGACCATATCGTCCCGACGCGCGACCAGCGCCGGCCATTCGGCGATCTGATGGCCGAAGACATGCTGTCCGCGCTCGAACGCAACGTCCGGGAGGCGAACATTCCGATGTTCGATCTCCACAGTGGCGCGCAGGGAATTGTGCACGTCATCGGACCCGAGCTCGGGCTCACGCAGCCGGGAATGACGATCGCCTGCGGCGACAGCCACACGTCGACGCACGGCGCGTTCGGCGCCGTGGCATTCGGCATCGGCACCTCACAGGTGCGCGATGTCCTGGCGTCTCAGTGCCTCGCGATGGATCGCCTGAAGGTGCGGCGAATCAGCGTGAATGGCCGGTTGTCTCCTGGCGTCTATGCCAAGGACGTCATCCTCGAGATCATCAGGCGCCTGGGCGTCAACGGCGGCGTGGGCTACGCCTACGAGTACGGCGGCGACGCCATCGCTCACATGACGATGGACGAGCGCATGACGATCTGCAACATGTCCATCGAGGGAGGGGCGCGCGTCGGATACGTCAATCCCGACCCGGTCACCGTCGAGTATCTGCGCGGACGCCGCTTCGCGCCGGAAGGCAAGGCCTTCGATCAGGCGGCCTCGTGGTGGAGGAGCATCGCATCTGACCCGGGCGCGAGCTACGACGACGTCGTGGAGCTGAACGCCGCGGAGATCCGGCCGCGCGTGACCTGGGGAATCAATCCCGGGCAGTCGGTCTTCGTCGATGAGCGGCTGCCGAAACCCGCCGACGTGGCCTCCGAGGAGCGCGCCGCCATCACCGAAGCGCTCGACTTCATGGGCCTTGGCGCCGGCGAGCCGATCAAAGGCACGCGCATCGATGTGGCGTTTGTCGGCTCCTGTACGAATTCGCGCCTGTCCGATCTTCGTGAAGCCGCACGCGTCGTCCGCGGCCATCACGTGGCGCCGCACGTTCAGGCCCTGGTCGTGCCCGGTTCGCAGGCCGTGCGTGCGGCTGCCGAACGCGAGGGGCTCGATCGTGTCTTCACGGACGCCGGCTTCGAATGGCGAGGCGCTGGCTGCTCGATGTGCCTGGCGATGAATCAGGATCGGCTCGAAGGCCGCCAGATCTGCGCGTCTTCTTCCAACCGGAACTTCAAGGGCCGGCAGGGCAGCCCGACCGGGCGCACACTGTTGATGAGTCCGGCGATGGTCGCCGCCGCGGCCGTGGCGGGAGAGGTCGTCGACGTAAGGGATTTCGCACGCTATGGCGATTGAGAAGATTGTCCGGGTCGCAGGCCCGGGGCTGCCGCTGCGCGGCAATGACATCGATACCGACCGCATCATCCCGGCGCGGTTCCTGCGGTCCGTGTCGTTCGAGGGACTCGAGCGGCATCTTTTCGAAGACGATATCGCTCAGACACGGTCGCAGGGTGTGACGCATCCGCTGACCGACGCGAGGTTCGAGAACGCCTCGATCCTCGTGGTCAAGCGCAACTTCGGGTGCGGGTCTTCGAGGGAACACGCGCCGCAGGCGATCCGCCGCAAAGGGTTCAGCGCCGTGGTCGGCGAATCGTTTTCGGAAATCTTCTTCGGCAACTCGGTGGCGCTCGGGATGCCGTGCGTGACGGCGAGTCAGCCGGACGTGGATCGGCTGCAGCGCATCATCGAAGAGCATCCTTCGACCGACATCACCATCGACCTCGAGGCACTGCAGCTTCGTTGTGGCGCGGTGCAGATCGGCATTGCCCTGCCCTCGGCCGCGCGCGAGTCGTTTCTCGACGGCAGCTGGGACGCGACGGGACTCCTGCTCGATCGTTTCGAACAGGTTGAGGCGACGATGCGTGAGATCCCCTACATTCGCGGCTGGAGCGGCTAGCGCGACCGATCAGGCCGAGGGAGTCAGCTGCCGCGCGGTCTCGAGGAACGCCGCGGCCGCGTGCGACAGCTCCGCAGCCCGCCGGAAGACGAGCCTGACATGCCGCTGGGCGCTGAGTTCCGGCACCTTGACCGCGACCAGCCGTCCGGCCGCGAGTTCCGCCAGCGCCACCCGGCGAGGCAGGACGGCGACGCCCAGCCCCATTTCCACTGCCCGCTTGATCCCGTCGAGGCTCGGCAGCGCGACCCTGATGTTGATTGCCGCGTGCTTTCGCTCGTAGAGCCGCAGGACGCGATCGCGAGCCGGCGATGGATCGTTGTGTGCGATGACGGTTTCGGTTCCGACTTCCTGGATCGAGATGCGCTTTCTGGTCGCGAGCCGGTGCTCGGGATGCGTCAGCATGACGAGCTCGTCATGCCCCAGGGAAACGGCGTTCAATGCACGTTCGGCCGGCGAGAACGTCAGCACGCCGAAATCGATCGAGCGATCGAGGATGGCCGCGGGAATATGCCGCGACGCCATCCGCCGTACGTCGATCAGGACCTGCGGGTGAGCCGCGCCGAAGTTGGCGATGAGCGGCAGCAGGGAGTGGACCGCCGCCTCGTTCGCGCCGATGACGACGCGGCCTCGCCGGACTTCCTGAAGCTCCCGCACCGCGAGCTCCGCGTCCGACGCGAGTGTGAGAAGGCGGCCGGCGAAATCCTGGAGCAGGCGGCCGGCTTCGGTCAGGGTGCCGTCGCGGGACGACCGGTCGAACAGCCGATCCCCAAGCTCTTCTTCCAGCCGCTTGATGGCCTGGCTGACCGCGGGCTGCGTCCGGTGGAGCTTCTTGGCCGCCTTCGAGAAACTTCGTTCCGCCGCCACCGTGGCAAAAACCGCCAGGTCCTGCAGCTGCATTTCTCGATCATAATCCGGCCTTATAAAAGCTCAAAAGTTATAAATTGGACAGCTGGTCCGGATCGGGTTACAACTGGTATGTCCGTGGAGGACCCATGGCTTCAAACCGGCTGATCATTTTCGACACCACGCTGCGTGACGGCGAACAGGCCCCAGGCTTCTCGATGCGCATCGACGAGAAGCTCAAGATGGCCCGCCAGCTGGCATCGCTCGGCGTCGACATCATCGAGGCCGGGTTTCCGATCGCGTCGGATGCCGACGCCGAAGCAGTGCGTACGATCTCGACGCACATCGACGGGCCGGTTATCGCGGCGCTGGCCCGGTGCAACCGCGCCGATATCGAACGCGCGGCGTGGGCACTCGAGCCGGCACGCCGCAAGCGGATCCATGTCTTCCTCGCCACCTCGGATCTGCACCTCGAACGCAAGCTCCGCATGTCCCGGTCGCATTGCCTGACCGTCGCGATGGATGCAGTGCGGCTCGCACGCAAGTTCACGGATGACGTGCAGTTCTCGGCCGAGGACGCGACGCGAAGCGACCCGGAATTCCTCTGGCACGTCGTCGAAGCCGTGATCCAGTCGGGCGCCAAGACGATCAACCTCCCCGACACCGTCGGCTATTCGACCCCCGACGAGATGCACAGATTCTTCTCCGGTCTGATCAACCGCGTGCCGAGCTCGGATCAAGTCACGTGGAGCGCCCACTGCCACGACGATCTCGGCCTCGCCGTCGCGAACACGCTCGGTGCGCTCACCGGCGGCGCGCGCCAGGTCGAATGCACGATCAACGGCATCGGCGAGCGCGCCGGCAATGCGTCGCTCGAGGAAGTCGTCATGGCGACCCGCATCAGATCGGATCGCCTGCCGTTCCAGACCAACATCGATGCGAAACAGATCTTTGCTGCCAGCCAGCTGCTGACTTCGCTGACCGGCGAAGCCGTACAGGCGAACAAGGCGATCGTCGGCCGCAACGCGTTTGCGCACGAGGCAGGGATTCACCAGGACGGCATGCTGAAGGATCGCCGCACCTACGAGATCATGCGCCCCGAGGACGTTGGCGTGCCCGAGGCGACGCTGGTGCTCGGCAAGCATTCCGGCCGCCATGCCGTGCAGCGCCGGTGCGAGCAGCTCGGCGTTACGCTCGAGCGGCCCGAGCTGGATCGCGTCTATCGGGCCGTGATCACGCTCGCCGATCGCGAGAAGATCGTCAACGACGCGGATCTCAGCAAGATCGTCGCGAGCGTTCGCGAAGGGAAAGAGCCGGAAACGCCGGTTTACGCGCCCGCTCTAGCCGATTTCGCGAGCACGCCCGCGGAAAAGGGCTACGGCCACGGCGTCTAGCACGCGCGACGTCTGGGCCTTGACTCGCGGCGCGCTCACGGTCCGGCCGCGACCCGCTGACTCGCGTTCGATCTCCGGATGAAAGCCTCCATACTTCTGCTCCCTGGCGACGGCATCGGTCCGGAAGTCGTCGCCGCGGCGGAGCGTGTCCTGCGCGCGGTCGCGCAACGATTCGGTCATGAATTCGAGCTGTCGTCGGGCATCATCGGCGGCGCCGCGCTGAAGCGCGGGCTCCCGCCGTTGCCCGATGAAACGCTAGACGCGGCACGGCGGGCGAACGCGATTCTGCTCGGCGCCGTCGGCGATCCGGCCTACGACACGTCGCCTCCTTCCGAACGCCCCGAAGCCGCACTGTTGAAGATCCGCCGCGCGCTCGGGCTGTACGCAAACCTCCGGCCGGCGCGCGTCTGGCCGGGTCTCGAATCGGCGGGTCCACTCAAGCCCGAAGTCCTCGCCGGCACCGATCTGCTGATGTTCCGCGAATTGACCGGAGGCCTCTACTACGGAGAGCCGCGGGGCGTCTCCGGAGACGGGGAGAGCGCACACAACACGATGCGCTACTCGCGCGCCGAGGTCGCGCGGATCGCGCGGCGCGCGTTCGACGCCGCGCGTCTGCGGCGCCGGCGGGTGACGTCGGTGGACAAGGCGAACGTGCTCGAGACCTCACGACTCTGGCGTCAGGTCGTGACCGACGTCGCGAAGGAGTACCGGACGTCACACTCGAGCACATGCTCGTGGACACCTGCGCGATGAAGCTGACCTACGCGCCGTCGTCGTTCGATGTCATCGTTACCGAGAACATGTTTGGTGACATCCTGTCGGACGAAGCAGGAGCGGTCGTAGGGTCGCTTGGCCTGCTGCCGTCAGCCAGTCTGGGGGACGGCGCCGGTCTCTTCGAGCCAGTTCACGGGTCCGCCCCCGACATCGCGGGCAAGGACATCGCGAATCCGATCGGAACGATCGCGTCCGCGGCAATGCTGCTTCGATACGCGCTCGGTCTCGATACCGAAGCCGCGGCCGTGGAGCGGGCAATCGAGGAAGTGCTGCGGCGCGGGGTTCGCACTGCCGACCTTTCTGCCGGCGGCGCAGCGGTGGGCACCAGGGAGATGACGACGCACGCCGTCGAAGCTCTCCAAGCGGCGCGTTGAGGCCATCCCGGCTTACCGTTCGGGCCGGGCAAAAGCGGCGGGTGGGTCCCCGGCCGCCTTCCCTTGTATCTATTCGTCGTCGAACGCCTGGCGCGTCAGACCGGACCGCGGTCGCCGCTATTCCACCGTCACGCTCTTCGCCAGATTCCGCGGCTGATCCACGTCGCAGCCTCGACGGATGGCGATGTGGTACGACAGCAGCTGCAGCGGGACGACGGCGAGCACGGGCGTCAACAGCGGATGGGACTTCGGGATCGTGATCAGGAAGTCGTTCTTCGGATCCAGGAGGTCGTGAATCACGTGGTTGTCCTCGGTGGTCAGGGCGATCACCGATCCGCCGCGCGCCTTCGCCTCCTGCACGTTGCCCACCATCTTCTCGAAGACATGATCGTTCGGGGCGATCGTGACGACGGGCATCTGCTCGTCGATCAGGGCGATCGGCCCGTGCTTCATCTCTCCCGCCGGGTAGCCTTCGGCGTGGATGTATGAGATCTCCTTCAGCTTCAGGGCGCCCTCGAGCGCGATCGGATAGTTGATGCCGCGGCCGAGATAGAGAAAGTCGCTGCGCTGATAGAAGCGCTTCGCGATCTCCTCGGTCAGCGGCTCGCACTTCAACGTCTGCTCTAGCAGCAGGGGCAGCTGCAACAGGCCTTCGAGGTGCGGCCGTGCATCCTCCGCCGAAAGCGTCCCGCGGATCTGGCCCAGGTAGACGGCGAGGAGATGAAGCGCGACGAGCTGAGAGGTGAAGGCCTTGGTCGACGCGACGCCAATCTCCGGTCCCGCGTGCGTGTAGACCGTGCCTTCCGTCTCTCGAGTGGCCATGCTGCCGACGACATTGCAGATCGCGATGCTGCGGGCCCCCTTCTTCTTGGCCTCGCGCAGCGCCGCCAGCGTGTCGGCGGTCTCGCCGGACTGCGTGATCACGATGGTGAGCGTGTTGTTCGAGACGATCGGGTCGCGGTAGCGGTACTCCGAGCCGTAATCGACGTCGACCGGCAGTCGCGCGAGGTTCTCGATCATGAACTTGCCGACCAGCCCGGCATGCCACGACGTCCCGCACGCGAGGATCACGACCCGTTCGACCTGACTCAGGACCTCGTCCGGAATCTCGATCTCCTGAAGGAAGACCTTGCCGGTCTCGACAGAAGCCCGGCCGAGCACCGTCTCCTTGATTGCGAGCGGCTGCTCGAAGATCTCCTTCAGCATGAAGTGCTTGTATCCCGCCTTCTCCGCCATGACGGGATCCCACGACACGCGCGTGCTCTTCTTGGAAACCGCGCCGCCGGCGTAATCGGTGAATTCGACGCCGGCCGGCGTGATCACCGCCATCTCTTCGTCGCCGAGGAACACGACGTCGCGCGTGTGGCTGAGGATCGCCGGGATGTCGGAGGCGACGAAAAACTCGCCATCGCCGAGACCGACGACGATCGGCGGCCCGTTGCGCACGGTCACGATCTTGTTGGGGTCATCCGCTGAGATCAGAACCAGGCCGAACAGGCCGCGCATGTACAGCAGCGCGCGCCGGACCGCGTTCTCGAGACCGTCGTCTTTCATCTCGCGCTCGACCAGGTGCGCGACGATCTCGGTGTCGGTCTCGGTCACGAACTTGTGGCCTTCCCGCTGCAGCTGACGCTTCAGCTCGAGGTAGTTCTCGATGATCCCGTTGTGAACGACAACGATCCGCCCGGTGCAGTCGCGATGCGGGTGGGCATTCTCTTCGGTCGGGCGGCCGTGCGTCGCCCATCGCGTATGCCCGATTCCGTACTCGCCTTCGAGCGGATTCGTCGCGATGACTTCCTCCAGCCGCGCGAGCTTGCCCGCGCTGCGCCGCAGCTCGATGTTGCCGTTGCGCACGACCGCGACGCCGGCAGAATCGTAGCCTCGGTATCGAGCCGGCGCAGACCGTCGATCAGGATGGGAACGAGCTGTTTCTGTCCGATATATCCGATGATTCCGCACATGGCGTCACCTGCTATTTCTTGACCCGCTTCTTCTCCGCCCATCCCTCTTTGTTCACTTGCTTGCCGCGGGCGATCGCGAGGGAACCCGCGGGAACATCGTCGGTGATGGACGAACCGGCAGCGACGTAGGCACCACGGCCAATCCGTACGGGAGCAATCAGCTGCGAGTCGCTGCCGATGAACGCGCCGTCGTCGATGGTCGTTCGATGCTTCGTGGTCCCGTCGTAGTTGCACGTGATCGTGCCGGCGCCGATGTTCACCTTCTCCCCAATCACCGCGTCGCCGAGGTAGGCGAGGTGATTGGCCTTCGACCCTTTGCCGAGACTGGTCTTCTTCAGCTCGACGAAGTTTCCGACGTGTGCGTCCTCGCCGATCTCCGACTCCGGCCTGATGTGCGCGAACGGTCCGAGCCGCGCGCCGCGGCCAATCGAGGAATCGACGATCAGGCAGAAGTTGTTGATGAACACGCCGTCCGCGAGCGTCGAGTTCACGATCCGGACTCCGGACTGGATCTCGCAGCCAGAGCCGATCCGGGTACGTCCCTCGAGATGCACGTTCGGATGGATGATGGTATCGGGGCCGATGGTCACGTCCGCGCCGATATAGGTGATCGCGGGATCGACGATGGTGACCCCCGACGCCATGAGCTCGTCGTTGCGCGCCATCCTCAACGCGGCGGCCGCCTGGGCCAGTTCTTTTCTGCTGTTGACACCCATGATTTCCTGCGGATCGTCAACCGTCACGGTCTCGGCGGGCAGACCGCGGTCACGGTAGATCTGAACGAGATCGGGGAGGTAGTACTCCCCCTGTGCGTTCGCGGACCCGATCTGTCGCAGCGCGCCGAACAGCGGTGCGATGTCGAACGCATAGATGCCGCTGTTGATTTCCGGGATCGCGCGCTGTTCCGGCGTCGCGTCCTTGTGCTCGACGATGGCGCTGATGCGCCCGTCGCGACGGACGATGCGGCCGTACCCGGTGGGATCGTCGACGACGGCGGTGAGCACCGTGGCCGCGGCACCTGATTCTTCGTGCCGCCGGATGAGCGTTTGCAGCGTCTCGCGGCGCAGGAGAGGAACGTCGCCGGACAGGAGCACCACCGACCCGGTCGCTTCTGCCAGAGCCTTCTCGGCTTGAAGGAGAGCGTGGCCGGTTCCGAGCTGCGGCTCCTGCAGAGCGAATCTCAGCGAAGGCCGGCTCTTCAGTGCCGCCTGGACCGCATCCGCATGATGACCAACGATCAGGACGATGGAGGCTGGAGAGATGCTCTCCGCCGTTCGGAGCACGTGCTCGATCAGTGGCAGGCCGGCCGCGGCGTGAAGGACCTTCGGAACGGCCGACTTCATCCTGGTGCCCTTGCCGGCGGCCAGGACCACGAGATGAAGGGGTCTCACCGCCGCTTCCGGGATCTGGCGCGCGCCGAACCGACTGGCGAATCGAGCAGTTCCCAGAACCCGTCGGCTCCGCGGACGGCCTCGAGGTCGGGATCCTGTCTGGCAAGTGCCCGATTTTCCGGATTCAGGGTGATGGCCTGACGCAGGTGATCGAGTGCCTGGGTTGATTCCCCCTTCGATGCGAGCGCCACGGACATGATGTAGTGAGCGTGGTCGCTGTCGGGGGCGTCGGTCAACGCCCGCCGGAGGTGATCCAGCGCGGCCGCCGTCTCGCCCGCATTCAGTGCGACGGTCGCGGCGTAAATCCGTTCCTGCGGCGTCTGCGGAGTAGCCGGCCGGCGCGCCGTTTCTCGCTCACATACCCGAAGATAAAGCTGCGATCGCTCCTGCAGCTCCCGCTCCTCGGGATAACGCTCGATGATCGACCGGAACTGCGTCGCGGCACCCAGGTAGTCGTGGCGCTGGAGGGCACGAACCCCATTTTCGTACATCGCCAGGGCCTCGTAGTAACCGGGCTTCCGGGGTGGCGGTGCGGGCGGGGCTGGCTGCGCGACGGCTGGACGTTGAGTCGTCGCCTGGCTCCGCGGCTTCTTCGCCTCGGCCTGGACCGGTCGGCCCTTGACGGCGGCGGGTTTAGCCGCCGGCGGAGTTTTCGCCGGAGTTGATTTCGAGGACGATAGGGCTTTCTGCCTGGTCTGTCTGGCCATGCAGTCTCTGCTCGGGGCTAGTTGGACAGAACACGGTAACAGAAGGGTTGCGAAACGGCAAGCTCCACGGCTAGTTTTGGCGTTAGACCAACAGCTACCGTGATTCCAGCAGCTTGTACATAGCCTTGGGGGCCATGTGATACTTCTCCGCCAGCTGTCTCACCGCGTCGCGTCTGGTGCCGACATTTTTATCGGTCAATTCACCGAATTCGGCTAACAGGGCTGCTGGATCTGGGAGCGTCGGCTCCTGCGCGACTCCCGGCCCGGGCCGTGACACCACGACCGTATATTCTCCGCGAGGTTCACCCAACTCTTCAATGGCAGCAGAAATCAGTCGAACGACCAATGTCTCGTGCTTCTTGGTGAGCTCGCGCCCGACCGCGACGACCCGTTCTCCCAGTGCTTCTCGCAAATCCTCGAGGGACTGCCGTATCCTGTGGGGAGCTTCGTAGAAAACGATGAGGCGATCCTCGCCACGGAGAGCCTCGAACCACCGTTTTCTGGCTAAAGCCCTAGATGGTGGGAAACCCACAAAGAGGACTTGTTCGGCTGGCAGCCCCGACGCGGACAGGGCCGCCATCGCAGCCGAGGGTCCGGGAACGGGTTCGACCCGGATGCCGGCCGCATGAGCCTCAGCGACCAGGATCGCGCCCGGATCGGAGATGGACGGCGTGCCCGCGTCGGAGACCAGCGCAATCGAATCGCCAGCTCGAAGCCGGGCTACCAGCGCCGCCGAGCGTGTCCGTTCATTGTGCTCGTGCAGGCTCGTCGTCGGGGTCGAGATCGAGTAGTGTTGGAGGAGGTGGGCGGTCCGGCGGGTATCCTCAGCGGCGATGACCGCTACCTCCCGCAGTACGCGGATCGCTCGAAACGTGATGTCCTCCAGGTTGCCGATCGGTGTTGCGACAACGTAGAGGGTCCCGGCCATCGGGACTTTGATTGTACCGCATGTATTCAGCCGAACCCCTTCCGCACTTCGTTGACGAATACCTCTCGTACCTGTACGAGGTTCATCCGACGAATGCGACGTTCGACGGCGTGCATCTGCACGACGATCTGCTCGAAGACCTCGGGCGTCATGCCATTGACGCTCAGATTCGGGAACTCGGAGCCTTCGCCCGCCGCCTGGCTGCCATCGATCCAGCCAGACTGACGGACATGGAACGCCGCGAGCGTCCCGCGCTCGAGGCCAACATCCGGGCACGGCTGTTCGAGCTCGAGTCCGTCCGAACGTGGGAGAGGAGCCCCCAGTATTATTCGGACATTCTGGCGACGAGCCTTGCGGGTCAGGCGCTGTTCCCTTATGCCCCGCTTCCGGAACGGGCCCGCCGGGTCGTCTCCAAGCTGCGGCAAGTCAATCGCCTGATGCAAGCGGCACGGGAAAACATCAAGGATCCGCCGGGAATCTTCGTCAAGGTTGGCCTCGAGAGCCTCCGAGGCACCTTGCGCTTCATCAACGACGACCTGCCGCGGGCGTTCAGCCGTCTCGACGACCTGCACATCCTCGGCGACCTCGCGGACGCGTCCACGGCCGCGGCTACCGCCGTCGAAGGCTATATCGATTATCTCGAACGTGATCTGGTCCCTCGAACAAAGGGCTCCTTCCGTCTCGGGCAGGAGAAGTTCGAGCAGAAACTGCGGCTCGACGAGGGGGTGGCGCTCGGGGCCGAACGGCTGCTCGATCTCGCGATGCGGGAGCTGCGCTCGACCCAGGATCAGTTCCGGCGAGTTGCCTCGCGGGTCAATGGCGGGGATCCGCTCGCGGCATGGGCCAAGGCAAAACAGGACCATCCCGCCGCCGGCGAGCTGGTGCCGGTCGCCCAGCGCCAGCTCGAAGAGCTCGTCGACTTCATCAATCGCAACGACATCATCACGATTCCCGAAGGGGAGCCGGTGTCAGTGGCGCCGACTCCGAGGTTCTATCGGTGGACGTTCGCCAGCATGTGGACGCCAGGGCCCTTCGAGGCCAAGCCGATGCGGGCGTTCTACTACATCACCGACGTCGATCCGTCGTGGCCGGCGGAAAGACAGGACGAACACCTTCGGGACTTCAGCTACGGCGCGCTCTGGTCGATCTCCATCCACGAGGTTTTCCCAGGCCATTTCCTGCATTACCAGCATCTCCGGCAGGTCGAGTCGAAGCTCCGCAAGTCGATTCTTTTCTCGTCGGCGGCCTTCGTCGAGGGATGGGCGCACTACTGCGAGCAGATGATGATCGACGAGGGGTTCCGCCGGGACGACCCCTCGGTCAGGCTCGGGCAGCTCGCCGAAGCGTTGATTCGCCTGTGCCGGTTCGTCGTCGGCGTCCGGCTGCACTGCGAGGATATGTCGGTCGAACAGGGGGTCCGGTTCTTCAAGGATGAAGCGTTCCTCGAGGATGTGAGCGCGCGCCGCGAGGCCGAGCGCGGCACGTTCGATCCCTCCTACATCGTCTACTCTCTCGGCAAGCTGATGGTGCTCAAGCTCCGCGAGGACTACAAATCAAAGGCAGGAGCGAAGTATTCCCTCCGTCAATTCCACGACACCCTCCTCGGTAATGGCACCGTGCCGCTCTGGCTGCATCGCGCGCTGATGCTCGGCGACCACAGCGGCGATATCATTGACTAGGTATGCCCCTTTACGAGTACCTGTGTGAGGTCTGCAGCCATCGGTTCGAGCGAATCCAGAAGTTCTCGGATCCGCTGATCGACGTCTGTCCATCGTGTGGCGGGACCGTGAAGAAGCTGTTGTCCTCGCCAGCGATCCAATTCAAGGGCTCTGGCTGGTACATCACCGACTACGCGAAGAAGTCCTCCAAGGACGACGGCAAGGAGTCCGCGAGCACGCCGGCCGGTGACAGTAAAGCGTCAGAAAAGACACCTGCGACGAGCTCGTCATCTGAATCACCCAAGTCGGGCACGAGCGGGTCCAGCGGCACCGGCTCTAGCTCCGGGTCTTAGTCTCGGCCGGCACCTTCCAGTCCAGGCTGCGGAGATACTCGGTGAAATCACCGGCGATATCCGGCCTGCGCAGCGCGAAATACACGACCGCCTTCAGGAATCCCAGCTTGTTCCCGGTATCGTGCCGGACGCCTTCGATGCGGCAGCCGTAAATCGGCCGGTCCTTCAGCAGACGGCGCAATCCATTCGTCAGCTGAATCTCGCCGGTTCGATCGCTGACCGTCGCCTCGAGGGCGGGGAAGATATCGGGCGTCAGGATGTAGCGGCCGATGATCGCCAGGTCGGAGGGGGCCTCGGCCTGGGGCGGCTTCTCCACCATGTCGCGGATCCGGTAGACGCCGGGCCGCACCTCTTCGGCGTCGATGATGCCGTAGGAGCTGACGTTTTCGCGCGGGACCCGTTCGATCGCGAGCACCGGGCCCTCCACCTCCTCGAAGACGTCGATCATCTGACGCACGGCCGGAGGATTCGCGTCGATCACGTCGTCGGCGAGGATGACCGCAAACGGCTCGTCGCCGACCAGGTTCTTGGTGACGAGCACGGCATGCCCGAGGCCGAGCGGCTCTCCCTGGCGGACGTAGCAGAAGTTGACGAAGCTCGAGATCTTGCGGATCTCCGCCACGAGATCCTTTTTCCCACGCGCCTCCAGGAAGGATTCGAGCTCGATCGAGACGTCGAAGTGATCCTCGATCGCGTTCTTGCCGCGCCCGGTGACCAGGATGATGTTGTTCGCTCCCGAAGCCACCGCCTCCTCGACGCCGTACTGGATGATCGGCTTGTCGACGAGTGGAAGCATCTCCTTCGGTTGGGCTTTCGTTGCCGGAAGAAACCTGGTTCCGAGGCCTGCCGCCGGGAACACGGCCTTGCGGATCGTCTTGGTCACTGCACTCCCCTCCCACGAATGAATCCCCGCATCGTAGCCGATCGACACGACAGCCGGTATACGATTTAGGCGTCATGCTCGACCCGGCTTACCTTCGTGAAAACATCGAGATTGTCCGTGCAGCGATGCGCAATCGCGGCGTGCAGGCGGATGCCGAGCTCGAGCAGCTCGCGACGCTCGAGGCCAGGCGGCGGCGGCTGATTCCTGAGCTCGAGGGGCTCAAGCGCGAGCAGAACGCCGCTGGCGACGAAGTGGCACGGGCGAAACGGCAGGGACTGGATGCGTCGCCGATCTTTGCGGCGAACAAGGCACGGGCGCAGCAGATCCGTCAGATCGAGATCCAGGCGGATCAGGTGGAACAGCAGCGGGCGGCCCTGCTGATGATCCTGCCGAATGTGCCGCACGCGAGCGTGCCGGTTGGATCGAGCGCCGAGCAGAATCAGGAGGTCCGCCGCCACGGCGAGCCGCGGGCGTTCGATTTCACGCCGCGCCCCCACTGGGAGCTCGGTCCGGCGCTCGGGATTATTGATTTCGAGCGCGCGACGAAGATGTCCGGCTCGCGATTCTCAGTCTTGATGGGGGCGGGTGCCAGGCTCGCGCGTGCGCTCATCAACTTCATGCTGGAGCTGCACACCGGAGAACACGGATACCGTGAGGTCGAGCCTCCCTTCCTGGTCAACGCGGAGGCGCTGCGCGGCACCGGCAACCTGCCGAAGTTCGAACAGGATCTGTTCAAGATCGCCGGTGAATGGGATCTGTATTTGATCCCGACGGCGGAAGTCCCGCTGACCAACCTCCATCGTGGCGAGATCCTCGACGGCCGGCAGCTGCCGATCCGCTACACCGCGTACACGCCGTGCTTCCGCAGCGAGGCCGGATCATACGGCGCCGACGTTCGCGGACTCATCCGGCAGCACCAGTTCGACAAGGTCGAGCTCGTGAAGCTCACGATTCCCGAGCAGTCCTATGACGAGCTCGAGTCGTTGACGCGCAACGCCGAGGAAGTACTCAAGCGTCTCGAACTGCCGCATCGGACGATGTTGCTGTGCACGGGCGACATGGGATTTGCCTCGGCCAAGACTTACGACATCGAAGTCTGGCTGCCGAGCCAGAACACGTTTCGTGAGATCTCCTCCTGCAGCAACACCGAGGGGTTTCAGGCCCGCCGCGCGAACATCAAATTCCGGCGCGAGGGGACGGGCAAGGCGGAGTTCGTCCATACCCTGAACGGGTCCGGCCTTGCCGTCGGCCGTACGCTGATCGCCGTGCTCGAGAACTATCAACAGAAGGACGGCAGCGTGGTGGTTCCTGACGTTCTCCGGCCATTCATGGGCGGGGTCGAACGAATCGAGTCCGGGAACCGATGACGCCGGTCGGCGAGGTCGTCACGCCTCATAGGTGAAGTTCGCAATCAGCAGGCTCAACTCCTCTCGAGTTGCGTCACGCCGCTTCACCGTCCCTGCCATTTCGTTCCGCAGCGCCTCGAGCTTGTTCTCCTGATCGTCGAGCTGACGCGTGTAGCGCTGAAGCAGCTGTTTCTCTGAGCACGTCGTTCAGCTGCGCGCTGGTGAAGCGGACGGCGACATCCTGGCGATTGCGCACGTTTCCCAGATGTTCGAAATAGCCGACGCCGGTCTTGTACAGGACGACGCGGCGTACCGGAAGCGCGGTGGACTGCGCGCGCGGAGCGGGGCTTGACAACCGCGTGGACGCGCCAGGTCCCTGGGCCATGAGCGTGACGGACGCGACGAGGACGAGGGCAGAGAACGAGACTCGCCAACGCATGAACCCTCCTGACTGAAGTGTCGGTGCGCAGGTCGTCGCGGCTCGTGTCGGGAGCCGGGATGTATTGCGTGTTTAGACACCCGGGACCCGCGAACGGCCGGAGGTGCTGACAAGAGGGGAGTTGGCGAATGGGCGGTGTACGGCGAATTCCGTTACCCGATTACGAATGCGTCGCCGCGAAAGCGGTCATCAATCACGATCGATTCCAGGCTCGTTTCGAAACTGACTTGATTCTCAGGCTCACTCGGAACTGTGGCACGTGAGGCAAGCCCTTTGCAGCCTGTGAGACACCATGATCTGTAATTTCCGAACCCAGTTGTTTCGATTCGCCGCCGTCCCGATGTTCCTGCTCACGCTGGCGGTTCCGGCCTGGAGTCAGGAGGGGGGTGGCTTTGCCAAGGACGGGGGCTACGTCTCCGTCGCGCTCCTGCCCGACTTCGCGTTCGACGGTGTGACCTTCGATGGCGAAAGCATCTACAAAGAGATTGACGGCGAGGAAATCGTCATCCTGCCAAAGCTCAAGGCGAAAAATCTCATTCGTGTCGCGCTCGGTTACAGGGGAAGCCAGGCCGGCATCGAAATCGGCTACGACCGCACGCGCCACGACGGCACGTTCCTCGAGGGCAGCGGCACCGCCACGTTCCAGGCGATCAACGTGGACGGGCGCTACTACTTCCTGAGCAGCAAGCGAATTCAGCCGCACCTGCTGGTTGGTGGCACCTTCCCCTGGTTCAAGGTGCACGACGGCAGTTTCCTCGACGACAGGATGGGTGACGCAGATTTCAAAGGCTACGGTCTGAACACCGAGGCCGGCGTCACGGTCTATCCGCATCGTCAGCTCGGCGTCAGCGTCGGCTACAACTACCGCATGCTGTCGTTCAGCCAGGTCACCGGCGTCACCGACACGCTGTTCGAGCTCAAACCGAAATTCCGCGAGACCACCGGCACCGTCGTGGTGACGGGTCACTTCATCTTCTGAGTCCGTTCGTGCGTGGCGCCGCGCGCACTGCGGCGCCACGATCTCTTCCTCGCTCTCGCTCGTCCTCGCAACTCTTCCGACCCGCTCTTCAACGCCCTGGTGAGGGATCAGATCCGACTGACTCATTGAGTGCGGTCGCGTCCGTGCGCTACTCCGCGCCCCGGTCGGACTGACCGAGATGGAGGGCGTGACAAATGGTTGCCTCGAGCTTCGACACAGGGGAAATCATCACACCGGGAGAGTCGAGCGATCGTGATGAGGCGGAAGTCAGCACACCTGACGTAAACTGCAATGTCCTCGCACTGATTGCCCGGGAAGGACTCGCCCGACCGGAGGGATGGCCGAGTGGTCGATGGCGGCGGTCTTGAAAACCGTTGGACCCGGAAGGGTCCCGGGGGTTCGAATCCCTCTCCCTCCGCCAGCCTTCGCTCACGCGCGCTTCGCCGAAGCGTGAGCTTCGGCTCGGCAAGCCAGGCGAAGGCTGTCGCGCCAAAGCGGCGAAGCCGCGAAGGCGGAGCTCAGTCCAGCCTCCGCTCACGCGCGCTGACGCCGAAGCGTGAGCTACGGCCGGCAAGCCAGCGTTCGCTCATGATCAGATCGAAGGCAGTCCCGCCGTCGCCCCGACAGGGCGGAGGCGGCCTCCAGACGCTGAGTCCCGACACAATCTCAGAAATGAAACCATGTTCGTGATCGAGCTCATCTACAAGGCCGACCTGTCCGACATCGATGCGCACATGACCGCGCACGTCGCGTTTCTCAAGAGGTACTACGCCTCGGGAAATTTCCTCGTCTCGGGACGGAAGGTACCGCGCGATGGCGGCATCATTCTGGCGGTCGCAACGAGTCGCGACGCCATCGAGCGGATCATCAAGGAAGATCCGTTTTACGCGGAGGGCCTCGCCGACTTCCGGATTATCGAGTTTCGAGCGAGCCAGCGCGCGAACGACATCCAGAAACGGATTGAGGGCTGAAGGTCAGCCTGAGGACGAGCGGAAGGGCCGCCGAAGATCGAGCGCGAACCACTAGGCCGTTGTGCTCGCTGCGTCCCCTACTGGAACGTTCTCGGGTTGTGGCTCGGGGGAGGGCCGCGCCGAGGCGTTCCGCATCCGCATGTAGACCCAGAAGAGCAGCGGGTCGTCGCTCACCAGACGGCCCGTGACGTAATACGAAACGACGCAGGCGACCGTGATCCAGGCGTTGACCCCGAAGCCTGCGTGAGCGATCGACGCGATTAGCAGGCCGATGACGAGCTCAGCCGCAGCGAGCGCCGCGCGTCTGGCCAGGCGCTCGGGATCGACCGCTGGCTCCTCCGCCATCGACAATCGGAAATGGCCGCGCCCTCCCGTTCCCTGGACGGCCACACCCGCCGGGGGAGGAGCGCTCGGCATCTCACCATAAATCGCGGTGAATTCTTCGGCCGCATCGGCGGCATTCAGACCGACCTCGTCCGCATATGCGCGGACATAGGCACGGCTGTAGATTCCCGCCGGCCAGCGCGCGCAGTCGCCGCGCTCGAGCCCCGCGTAAAGACTCGCCCGGTACTTTCGTGGCCTTGGCGATCGTGTCGAGAGAAACCCCGCGGCGCTCACGATGTCGCTTCAGCCGCTCGCCGAACGCGCGTCGCTCGCTTACCATGGCTGCTGCTCCTCCCGGCCACGGGCCTGCGAGACCCATTCGCCGCTGAGCTGATCGGGCGTTATTCGACTGGCGCGCCCGCGCAGAAAGCGAAGAGCGACTCCACCCATCACCAGGGCCAACAGGCCTCCGGCCATCATCAGGAGATTCAGAAGTCATGGGTGATGACGACAGTCTGGACGTTTTGACGCTCATATGGTGCAAGAACAGATCCCCGTTCAGTCGTTGTTCGAGGTCGCACCAGTCGATCAATCGACGGCATGCCAACCTCGAAAGATCAACCAGTAGCTGAACGAAAAAAATGATTGTCGCTCGACTCGGATGACCGAGCGGAAGACCGTTTGCCCCAAGCCAACCGCCAGAAAGTCTGCCGTAACGTCGGATTCTACTGCGGTAAGAATTACGTCGTTACAATTTTTCCGACACAGTCATGGTAGCCATGGAAAGCGATGATGCCTCCGACCCGCGATTCGACGCCTGGATTGCCGCGATCGATCGACGGCATCTCTCCGACCTCACGCCTTCGGAGGTGGCGAGGGCGCTGCGCGCGTTGTCGTCCTGCTATGTGGAGCGGCGTTCGAAGCTGATTGAAGGAGCAGCGCTCGGCACCGCCGGCAAACGCGCAGCCTTCGCCTTGTTCTATGCTCCCGTTCATTTTCTGATTGCGCGACACATCGTTCGGGCTCTTGCCTTCGACGGTGTGCGACTCACCCATCTTCTGGATCTGGGGTGCGGCACTGGAGCCGCCGGCGCCGCGTGGGCGCTTGAAGCGCCCGGTGTCCGAATCTCCGGCGTCGACAGGCATCCCTGGGCCGTCGCCGAAGCGAACTGGTCGTATCAGCAGCTGTCTGTTCCGGGCCGGGCGGTGCAGCTCGATGTTCTTCGGGCCCGACTGGTCCCGTCAGCGGATGCCGGAATCCTCGCGGCATACACCGTCAACGAGCTGCAGGACTCCGGCCGAGCAGAGCTGTTACCGCGCCTCCTGTCGGCGGCTGCCCGTGGCGCGCACGTCCTCGTCGTCGAACCCGTCGCCCGTCGCCTGACTCCCTGGTGGAGCACCTGGGAAGCCGCGTTCCGGGAGGCGGGAGGGCGAGTGGACGAGTGGCGCTTCCCCGCCCACCTCCCCGCGCGTCAGCGCGACCTCGCGAGAGCCGCGGGCCTCGATCCGCGCGAGCTCACCGCCCGGAGTCTGTATTTGAGGGGCGGCCGTCCGGCCGCGGCGGCGGGCCGCGACGCCGAGCAGCCGAAGTAGAATCGCCGCACATGGCCACACCGACGACGGCAGTGCCGCGCCGCGGAATCACTCTCACCCAGCAGATCTTCATCGGCCTCGCGATCGGAATCATCGTCGGGTGGTTCGTCAGCACCTCGCATCCCGAATGGGCCGTGTATTTCCGTCCGTTCAGCCAGCTTTTCCTGCGCCTGATCAAGATGATCATCGCGCCCTTGATCTTTGCGACGCTCGTCGCGGGCATCGCCGGCGCCGGACACGTCAAGGTCGTCGGCAGGATGGGCGTGCGGGCGATCATCTACTTCGAGATCGTCACGACGCTCGCGTTGTTGATCGGCCTCGCCGCGGTCAACATCACGAAGCCCGGCGTCGGTGTGAACCTGCCCATGGGTCAGGCCAGCGAGATCTCCGCGGCGGCGAAGACCTGGGATCAGATCCTGCTCCACACCGTTCCCGAATCGGTGATCCGGGCCATGGCGGAAGGGGACGTGCTCCAGATCGTCATCTTCAGCATCTTCTTTGCGATTGCGCTCGGCATGATCGGCGAGAAGGGCCGGCCGGTGGTCGTCTGGTGTGAAGCGGTGGCCGAGACGATGTTCAAGGTCACGAACATCGTGATGCACTACGCCCCGATCGGCGTCGGTGCCGCGATCGCGTACACCGTCGGTCACGGCGGCATGCGGGTTCTCTGGAACCTGGCCTGGCTCGTCGGCACGCTCTACCTGGCGCTGACCGTGCTGATCCTCGGCGTGTTCCTTCCAATCGCTCTGCTGTTCCGCGTCCCGATTCGCAAGTTCGTGAAGGCCGTCAAAGAGCCCGCCGTGATCGCCTTCTCCACGACTTCGAGCGAGGCCGCCCTGCCCCGCGCCATGGAGGTGCTCGAACGGCTTGGCGTTCCGCGGCGGATCGTGTCGTTCGTGCTGCCGCTTGGCTACAGCTTCAACCTCGATGGGTCGACGTTGTATCTCTCGCTCGCGGCCGTGTTCGTCGCACAGGCGGCGGGAGTCGAGTTGTCGATTGGCCATCAGATCACGATGCTGCTGACGTTGATGCTCACGAGCAAGGGCGTCGCCGGCGTGCCGCGCGCGTCGCTGGTGATTCTTGCCGGGACGCTCGCCAGTTATGGCCTGCCGCTGGAGGGGGTGACGCTGATTCTCGGCGTCGACGAGCTGATGGACATGGCAAGGACCATGGTCAACGTGATCGGCAACTGCCTGGCGACCGTGGTCATCGCGAAATGGGAAGGGGAGTTCGTCGAAGCGAGCGACGAAGACCTCAGGCTTGCGGCGGCTCGCGGCGAGATCTAGCGAGGCTGCGCCTCAGACCCTCGAGGCTCCGCCTCGCTAGGTCGCATTGTTTGGTAACGCCGCGCTGACGCGCGGACGGCCTTGACCGAAAACTTGACTCAAATGCTCAGAATCGAGCCGGTCAAGGCCTCTAGGGACGCCGTCAGGGCATGTCGCCTGGTCCGGAATCGGTCTCGGCGTCGGTCAGGCAGACAGCGCACTCTTCGACGCCGTGACCCTTGACCGCGGTCACCTCGAACTCGAGCCGCCCATAATGGACCCGATCCCCGACGACCGGCGGACGGCCCAATAAGGTCAGCACCAGGCCGCTGACGCTGTCCACCTCCTCGTGCTCCAGGTCGAGATCGAATTCCTGACCGACCTCGTCGATTCTCATGGTGCCCGGGACACGCAAGCGCCCGTCGCGATCGCGATAGACCTGAGCGCCGGAACCGGGTCCTTCCTCGATGTCGCCGACCACTTCTTCGAACAAATCCTCCAGCGTGACGACGCCCGCGGTGCCGCCGTGTTCATCGATGACGACGGCCATCTGCGTGCGCTCGCGGCGCATCACCGCCAGAACCGAATCCAGTTCCGCGGTCTCGGGCACGACCGGCACCGGCCGGGCATGCGTGCGGTCGATCGGCTGGTTCTCCAGCAGCAGCTGCAGGAGATCCTTGATGTGCATCATGCCGACAATGTCGTCGAGATCCTTTTCGTAGATTGGATAGCGGGTGTGCGCCGACGCCGCGAGAATGTCGCGGATGCGCTGCGGGCTGGAACCCACGGCGATGCCGGTGATCCTCACCCGCGGCACCATCACCTGGCCGGCGGTGAGGTCGCCGAACTCGAACAGCTCCTGCAGCATGTGCCCCGACTCCGAGCGCAGCGCGCCGAGCTCCTCGCTCTCCTGCACGATGAGCTGAAGCTCCTCGGGCGTGTAGTAGTGATCGCTGTTCTGGACCTGCCGGTTGACGCCGACACCCTTCAAGATCAGATTCCCGAGCTCGTTGAGCGAGACGACGAACGGGAACAAGAGATTCTTGATCCAGAGCATCGGCGGAGTAATCCAGCAGGCGAGCTCTTCGGCGTACTGGAGCGCGAGCGACTTGGGCACCATCTCACCGATGACGATGTGGAAATAGGTGAGGATGACGACCGCCGTGACGCTTGCCACGCCGTGCGAGAGCAGCCAGGCGGGAGCGCCCGAGGCGCCGAGCGCCTCGTAAATCGCGTCGGCGAGGACGTGCTCGCCATACATCCCGAGCCCGAGGCTCGCCAGCGTGATGCCGAGCTGCGCCGTGGCGATGTAGCGATCCTGTTTCCGTGGATCGTGGAGAACGCTCTGGACGAGGCGCGCGAGCCGATCTCCCTGGCCGGCGCGGGCGTCGATTGCCGCGCGCGGTGCGCCCACGATCGCGAACTCCGCGGCGACGAACACGCCGTTGAGGAGAATCAGGGCGGTGATGATCGCGAACTCGATCATCGCGCCGGTTCCTCGGCCGGGGGCGCGGGCCGGAATCGCGCCATCTTGAACTCGTCGGCGACGCCGCCGAGCAGCTCGGCGACGACGTCTTCGAGCGTAATCAGGCCCGCGACGCTGCCGTCACCGTCGATGACCAGCGCCTGATGAGTGCGGCGCTCGCGCAGAAACGCGAGCAGCCGGTCTGCGGGCATGTCGTGTCGCACCCGTGAAATCGGGCGGAGCAGCGACGTGAGCGAACGCCGCCGCATGCCGTTCACGTACTCCGTGACCACATCCTTCGTGTGGAGCATGCCGAGGACGTTGTCGATGTCGACGCGGTACACGGGCAGGCGGCTGAACGGGCTTCCCGCGACCCTGCGCAGCACGTCGTCGAGCGGCGTCTGTACGTCGATCGCAGAGAGCCGTCCGCGCGGCACCATGAGCTGACTCGCGGTCCGCAGGCCGAGCCGCAGCGCGCGATGCAGCCGCATCTGCTCCTCGGGCTCGAGCAGTCCTCCGTCGCGGCTTTCCGCGATCAGCAGCTCGATCTCCTCCGGCGAGTGCACGTGACGATGGCCGGTCGAAGGGACGCGAAGGAGCCTGAGCAGAATCGCCCCGCTGCCGTTCAAGGCGTCGATCGTCCACGAGAACAATCGCTGCGACCATTGCATCGGCAGCACGGTCCAGAGCGCGGCTCGAGTCGGATTCTGGAGCGCCAGCGACTTCGGCACCAGCTCTCCCACGATCATCGCGAGGATGGTCAGCGTCAGAAGGACGATGACCGCCGCCGTCGATTCGGCGGTGTCGGCCTCGAGGCCGAAGACGCTGACGAGGAGCGGCGCCACCCGAGGCGCGAGAGCGGCCTGCCCGTAGGCGCCGAGGATCAGGCTCGACAGGGTGATGCCAATCTGAGAGACCGCGATGTAGCGATCCAGCTCGTGGGCGTCATCCACGACCGGCAGGATTCGGGCGGCCAGCGCGTTCCCATCCTCCGCGAGACGCCGGAGCCGGCTGCGGCGCGCGCCGACCGCGGCGAATTCCGCAGCGACATAGAGCGCGGTCAGCAGAATCAGCAGCAGGATGACGAACGAGGCCAACAGCATTGGCACTGGGATCGTATCGCAACCGGTACGGCTGAGCCGGAGCCCCTTCAGCTTGACCGAAATCCGGGCTCGCTCCGGCAGGCGCTCGCCAGCCCGACCAATTACTTCGAGGTCACGTTCAATGCCGAGGGAGGTATTCCGTATCGCCTGTGGATGCGCGGCCGCGCGCAGAGCAATCGCCGACGCGTGGTGGCTTGCCGCGCTTCGGCGCCCAGGCGGTCACCGGCCGATCGCGCCGAGGGCCCATGCGGCCTGCCGCCGGACCCCCGGCTCGCTGTCTTTCAGGGCCACGAGCAGGCCCTGCGCGGCGCGCGCCTCGCCAATCGCGCCGAGCGCCCAGGCCGCCTGCTGGCGCACGTCCTTGCTGCTGTCACGCAGGGCCCCGATCAGTCCGTCGACCGCGGCGTTATGACCGATCGCGCCGAGGGCCCAGGCCGTCTGCTTGCGGACGCCGTCGTGCGAATCCTTGAGCGCGGCGACCAGCGCCTGCACCGCCGAATCGGCGTCGATCGCGCCAAGCGCCCATGCCGCCTGCTGACGGACTTCGCTACTGCTGTCACGGAGCGCGCCGATCAGTCCATCGGCCGCCGAAGCGTGACCGATGGCGCCGAGCGCCCATGCCGCCTGTTTGTGTACTCCTTCGTGCGAATCCTTGAGGGCCGCGACCAGCGCCTGCACTGCCGGCTGGGCGTCGATCGCGCCAAGCGCCCACGCCGCCTGTTGACGGACCCTTTCGTCCGAATCCTTCAGCGTCGTGATGAGGCCCTGGATGGCCGCTTCGGCGTCCATCGCGCCGAGCGCCCACGCCGCCTGGGCGCGGACGCCGGGTTCGCGATCGCGCAGCGCCGAGGTCACCGGCACGATCCCGCGGGGATCGTCGAGCGCGCCAAGCGCCCAGGCGGCGTTGCGCCGCGCGATCCAGACCGGTTGGTCGAGCGCCGCGATCAGCGGCTGCAGCGATTGTGAACCAATGCCGACGAGCGCGGCGGCGGCGAGCTCGCCAGGGGAGGTCTGATTGTCGGATCCGCGCCCCCATCGCTCCTGACACACCGCCGGATCAACCGGCGAGGCGTCGCCGAGCATCTTGACGAGCGGCGCGATGCTTTCGGCCGCACGATCTCCCTCTTGTTTCAGATCGCACGCGGCGCGCGCCCGGACGACGGGATCGGCGGCGGCGAGATCCGCGACGAGCTCACGGACCTGACGCTGCTGCGCGGACACGGTGACACACGTGAATGCGACGGCGAGCGTGAGTACGGATCGGACGTGCATGGTCCCCTCTATCGGTGAGATGTCGCGAACGGGCTCGATGAGGAGGAAAGCAGGCTACCGCCACTTCCTCGCCATCGGACTCGGATTCGGGTTGGGATTCGGATTTGGATTTGGATTCGGGTTGGGCCTCGGCCGCCAGCTCCCGTCACGGCCCTCGCCGATCTCGGCGATCGCCACGATGGCATGACGGCGGACTGCCGCATCCTCGTCCTTGAGCACCTGGGTCAACGCCGGCAGGGCGCGCGCGTCGCGAATCTCGCCGAGCGCTCGCACGGCGTGACGGCGGACGTTGACGTCCGCATCCTTGGTGGCGGTAATCAGTGCATCCACCGACGCCGGGTCGCGCAGCTCGGAGAGCGTCGAGGCGGCGCGCGCCCGGACTCTCGCGTCCGAGTCCTTCAGCGCGGCGGTGATGGCGCCTGTCGCGCGCGGATCGCGAATCTCTCCGAGCGCGGCCATCGCGCGGGCGCGAACGTCCACGTCGGCGTCCTTCAGCGCCTCGATGAGCCCAGGCACCGCGCGTTGGCTGCGCAGTTCTCCAAGGGAATGCGCGGCCTGGCGCCTGACGCCGGCGTCCGGATCCTTCAGCGCTCCGATCAGTGCATCGATCGCGCCCTCGGCCGGGCTTTTCTGCGCGGTCACTGCGCCCCGTGTCGCTGACGCCGAGGACCAGTCGAGCGACGGGTTCAGGAAGATGAAGCCGGTGCCGAGGCAAATCGCGCTCGATTTGATCAGCGTGCGAATGAACACCATCAGCGGACTCATGCAGCCTCCTCTGGAAGCCTTGCTAGAAAACTAGCATTCCAAACAACACTCCGTCCGGCGCGGCGGTTGCTGTCAACCGCCGCCGTGACCGGGCGAAGTTATCGAGCGAGTTGACCGAGCGCGAACGCCGCCTTCTGGCGCACGTCCGCACTCTGATCCTTGAGGGCGATCGTCAGCGCCTCGATGGCGCGGGGGTCACGAATCTGGCCGAGCGCGAAGACGACCTGCTCCCGCACGTCCGCGCTCGAGTCCCTGACCGCGATGATGAGCGCCTCGACGGCCGACCGATCACGGAGCTGCCCGAGGGCGAACGCGGCCTTTTCACGAACGTCCGGATTGGCATCCTTCAACGCGGAAATCAGCGGCGCGACCGAGCGGGGGTCGCGGATCTGACTCAGTGCGAACACCGCTTTCTCGCGGACGCCGGCGTTCTCGTCACGCACGGCGGCGCCGAGCGCGTCGACCGCCGCGGGATCGCGCAGCTGCCCGAGCGCGAACGCCGCGTGTTCGCGAACGTCGGGCGACACATCCTTCAGTGCGGCGATCAGTCCCGGCACCGCCGCGCGATCCCGCAGCTGCCCGAGCGCGAAGACGGCCTTTTCACGCACCTCCGCGTTCTCGTCTTTGAGCGCGCCCATGAGCGGGGCGACCGCGCGAGGGTCGCGCAACTGGCCGAGCCCGAACACCGCCTGTTCCCGCACGTCCGGGGAACCATCCTTGAGCGCCTGGACCAGCGGCTCGAAGATCGACGGATCGCGCAGCTGGATGAGCGCGTGCATCGCCGTCTCGCGCACCTCCTTGTCGGTGTCCTTCAGGGCTGCGGTCAGCGCCGCAACCATCCGGGGATCGACTTCCCGGCCGGATTTGCCCTTGGCCAGCTTCGGGTCCGGCTTCGGGTCCGGGTTCGGCTTGGGGTCTTGATGCCCAGGTTCGTGTTCGAAGGCGCCTTCGGCGGCCCTTTCCAGATTCTCGACGGCGGCAATGGCGGCTTCCGCAATCGGGTCCAGGACTTCGTTGAAGATCGGCGTGGGCTGCGGTGCTTGCGCGGTCTGCGGCGGTTGCGGTCCCTGCATCCCCTGTGGACCCTGCGTCCCCTGCGGACCCTGCATCCCCTGCGGTGCCTGCATCATCTGCCCGGCTGCGCGCTCGCTCGACGCATCGGTGAGCGCCTTCGTCTCCGCCGGCATGGCAGCAGGCGTTTCCGCGGGAAGGACCGCGTCCGCGACGCTCTCACGCTTCGCATCATCGGTGGCCGCAGCCCACGGCTGCAGCGCACCGAGTGGGGCAACCGCGCAGCAACACAGCGCGATGGCCGCAAGCGTTCGCGTCCGCGACACGCCAGCACGCGGCAGCCTGGGATCGAGGATCGCAATCAACCTGCCCTCGAGCTGCGAGCGGTGCGCCATCGCCAGACTGGCCCCGGTCAACAGACCCGCGAAGCGGTCGCCCCGCATCGCGCGAGCCATCTCGAGCAACTCGTCCGCGTAATCCGATCCGCGCGTGCCGGAGGCAATCACGAGATCGTCGCACGCCCGTTCGCGCTCGGTCCGCGCCCGCTTTGCCGCGAGCCATGCCAGCGGATTGAACCAGTAGAACGCGCAGGCCGCCTGTGCCAGCAGGTGCGTCAGGCAATCGCGCCGTTTCACGTGCGCGAGCTCGTGCAGCAACACAATCCGCAGCCTGCTCCCGGACCAGGTGTCGGCGTCGCCGGGCATGATGATCGCCGGCCGGAAGATCCCGGCCGCCACCGGCATGGCCGCGCGGCCGCTGCGCAGGAAACGCGGCGGCGAGTGCAGACCCAGATCACCGGCGAGCTCCTCCGCCATCGGCAGCCAGGGCGCATCAGTGATCTCTTGCGTGCGGCGGGAGAGCCACCGGACCGCGGCGAGTCCAATCGCCATGCGTGCGAGGATGATCGCGGCGCCGGCCAGCCAGATCGCGAACAATGCCTGCTGCCAGGTGACGGCTGCGAACGCGGAGGCTGCTCGCGCCGCCGACGTGTCGACGGGCGCCGTCGGGGGCACCGTCGCGGCAGGGGACGACACCGTCTGACGTGTGCGCGACGGCGGTGTGATCTCTGGTGGCGCCGGCGCCGTGGGCGACGGGCTCACATCCGCAATCGCCACCTCGTTCGCGGCAAGCGTGATGATCGGCAGCTGCCACTTCGGCAGCACGATCGACAGGACAGGAACCGCGAGGGCGCTGCAGAGCGCCAGTGTCCACAGTAGGTGGCGGAACGCAGCGGACGCCCGGCGCAGCGCGAAAGACACGATGGCGGCGCCGGCGAAAATGATCGTGGCCTTCAGGACCGCATCGGCCAGCGTGAGCCACTCGACAGGCAGATTCGTGATCGTCATGGCTAGGCTCCGGTGCGGCGCGCCTGGTCGATCAGCTTTGCGAGCCGATCGAGCTCTCGATCCGAGAGGCGCGTATCAGAAGAATCGAGCAGCGCGGAAATCGCTTGTTCGGCTGAACCATCGAAAAAGGTCTGGAGGACGTGACGAAGAGCCGACTGCTTGGCTCGATCGCGCCCGACCGTCGGCAGGTACACGTACCGCGGACCATCCTGCTCGTGCCGGACGTGTCCTTTGTCTTCCAGGATGCGCAGCATCGCCCGTACGGCTGAGTAGCTCGGCGGATCCGGGAGTGCGGACTGGACCTCAGCGGCGGTCGCACGCCCCTGCGCGTAAAGGATGTCGACGATCTGCCGCTCCCGGCGGCTGAGATCGAGATGGGGTTCTGGTGTCATCAATATCAGCTCCGACATGCCTATTAGACGGCAGCGCCCGGGAAAAGGTGCTATGAAAATAGCACAGGGGTGAAAAAATAGCACCAGGTCCCAAAACGCGCGTTTTTCCGAGGATTTTCGTCACTTGAACGGGCTGGCTGCCGCCGCTCGACTGCCGTGGCATCGGTAGCGTGACGCGATCATTTGCACTGCTGCTCACCTTTGCCGCCACCCTCCTGGCGGGTTCGAAACTCCCGTCGGCTCAGGCTCCCGCGCCCGCGTCCGACCTCCCCCTTCATCTAATAAAGATGGCGCCGGGCTTCACCATCGACGTCTACGCCACTGGCATGCCCGTGGCCAGACAGATGGCGCTCGGCACCAAGGGCACGCTCTTCGTCGGCACCCGGAACAAGACTGCCGGCGGTGTGGTCTACGCCGTCGTCGATCGCAACGGTGACCACAAGGCGGATCAGGTGTTCACCATTGCGAAGGGATTGAACGAGCCGAATGGCGTCGCTGGATGGATTCTTTGCTATCGTTCCCGCATGCCGCACCACCGCCCGATTCGGCTCAGCCTGCTGCTGGTGGCGCTCTTCGCGGCCGCTTCCGGATCGGCTCCGCGGGCCGTCGCCGACGAGTTCATCCTTCCCGACGATCTCGAGATCGCCCTGTGGGCCGAGTCGCCGATGTTCTACAACCCGACGAACATCGACGTCGATGCGCGCGGCCGCGTCTGGGTGGCCGAGGCGGTGAACTATCGGCGGTTCAACACCGCGAAGCAGGATCCACTCAACCATCCGGCTGGCGATCGCGTGCTGATCCTCACCGACACCGATGACGACGGCCGCGCCGATTCCGTCAAGGTCTTCGTCCAGGACAAGGATCTTCGCGCGCCCCTCGGCCTCGCGGTGATCGGCAACCGCGTCGTCGTCTCGGCGTCGCCGCACCTGGTCGTCTACACCGACGCGAATGGCGACGATGTGCCGGACAAGAAGGAGATTTTGCTGTCCGGCTTCGGCGGCCTCGATCACGATCACGGGCTGCATGCGTTGATCGCCGGGCCCGACGGCCGGTGGTATTTCAATACCGGCAACGCGGGCCCGCACGTGGTTTCGGACCGTTCCGGCTGGACGCTTCGCGCCGGCAGCCTGTACACGGGCGGCACACCTTACAACTTGAAGAACGAAGGCCGCATGGTGAGCGATGACGGCCGCGTGTGGACCGGTGGGCTGGGGCTGAGGATGGAGCCGGACGGGACGCGGCTGACCGTGCTCGCCCACAACTTTCGCAATGCCTACGAGCTCGCCGTCGACTCGTTCGGCGACCTCTGGCAGAACGACAACGACGATCAGGTCATGACCTGCCGCATGACGTGGCTGATGGAGGGGAGCAACGCCGGATATTTCAGCAGCGACGGCACGCGCTACTGGCAGGCCGATCGTCGTCCCGGGCAGGACACCTTCACGGCGCACTGGCATCAGGAAGATCCGGGCGTGCTGCCGGCCGGCGACAACACGGGCGCCGGCGCGCCTGCCGGCGTCGTGCGCAACGAGAGCGATCTGCTCGGCGCCAGGTATCGCGGCCTGCTCCTGACCGCCGATGCCGGCCGGAACGTGGTGTTCGGATATCTGCCGAAGCCGAGCGGCGCGGGATTCGCGCTGGAGCGGTTCGATTTCCTGTCGAGCCTGGCAACACCCAATCGAAATTACATCTGGAATCAGGTCGATCAGGACCGGCGGAAATGGTTCCGGCCGAGCGATGTGGCGGTCGGCGCGGATGGCGCGATCTACGTCGCCGATTGGTACGACCCGATCGTCGGCGGGCACCAGATGCACGATGGGAAGGGGCACGGACGCATCTATCGGATCACGCCGAAAGGCCGGAAGCTGCGGCGTCCATCCGTCGATCTGAGCACGACCAGCGGTCAAATCCAGGCCTTGCTCAGTCCGGCGGTCAACGTGCGGAGCAGTGGCTTCGAGCGGCTCAAGGCGAAAGGGCAGGAGGCGCTGCCGGCAGTCAAGAACGTACTGGCAGATGCCAACCCGTTCCACCGCGCCCGCGCGATCTGGCTGCTGGCTCAGCTCGGCCCCGAAGGGGTTCAGGAAGTGCGGCGCCTCCTCACCGACGCGGATCCGCAGGTCCGCGTCACGGCGTTCCGCGCCCTGCGCCGCATTCAGTCCCGTGTCGAAGACGAGGCGCGCCGGCTGTCGCAGGATTCGTCACCAGCCGTCCGGCGTGAAGCGGCGCTGTCGCTGCGCGGTGTTCCGTTCGAAGAAAGACGCGACGTTCTCGTGAAGCTCGCCGAAGGCTACGACGGAACAGATCGCTGGTATCTCGAAGCATTGGGTATTGCCGCCGCCGGCCACGAGGATGCCGTGTACGCGTCGTGGCTGCCTGTGCTGGGGCATGCGGATCCTCTCGAGTGGACGCCACGCTTCTCGGCGCTCGCGTGGCGGCTGCACCCGGCACGCGCGATTGACGCGTTCGCGGCCCGCGCGGGGTCGAGCCGGCTGACCGCCAGCGCACGATCGCAGGCACTGGTTGCGCTGGGCTTCATCAACGATCCTCGCGCGGCGCGGGCGATGGCCGGGCTCACTGGCAGCGCGCTTCAGGATGTCGCATCTCAGGCCGCCTGGTGGATGACCTATCGCAAGTCGAACGACTGGCGGGAGTATCCGGTCGACGGATGGATCACCGAGTCGGCCGACGTAAGGACGTCAGCGCCAGCCGAGACCGCAGCACGCCGCGCGCTCGTCGTGGACGCGGCCGCGCCGATCGATCAGCGCATCGATGCGGCACTCGAGATGGCGCGCGAGCCGGCCGGCGCGCTGCTGCTGATCGCGCTCGCGGCCGAGGGCCCGATCGCATATCAGGTGCGCGAGGCGATCGGCTCGGTCATCTTCAGCAACCCGGATCGGATCGTCCGGGCCGCTGCCGTAGCGTATTTTCCGCGGCCCGGCGGTCAGGCGCGAATGACGGCAGCCGATGTGCTCGGACGCACCGGGGACGTGGATCGCGGCGCTCGTGGCTTTGCCGCCAGTTGTTCGACGTGCCACCGCCGTGGCGAGTCCGGCAGCGAGGTCGGGCCCGATCTCACGGAAATTGCGCGGAAGTTCGATCTCGCCGGTCTCGTCGAGGCCATCGTCAATCCCAATGCCGCAATCGCCTTCGGGTTCAACCCGGAGCTGTTCGTGACGCGCCAGGACGTCCCGCACGTCGGCTTTCTCCAGGCGGATGGCGCGACGGTGTCGATGCGTGACGGCTACGGGCGAACGCGGACCTTCACCCGTGAAGAGCTCGCGTCGCGGCGGCAGTTGAAAGGCACGCTGATGCCCGATCCGCTGGCGCTGGCGATGAGCGAACAAGACGTCGCGGACATCGCCGCGTTCCTGATGAAGGCGCGGCCGTGACTGCCCGCCGCATTCCTTCCAGGCCTTCCCGGCGCGACGTCCTGCGCACCTCGGCGGTGATCGGCGCCGGGCTGATTGCCGACATCCAGTGGAGTGCGGCCGGGTCCGCACAGGCTCGCTTCAGCATCGGCGCATGCGACTGGTCGATCGGCATGCGCGCCAGGCCCGAGGCGTTGGCGCTGGCGCGGAAGCTGGAGCTCGACGGCGCGCAGGTGTCGATGGGGAACGTCGAGAACGATCTGCACCTGCGCCGCCCGGATGTTCAGCAGGCGTATCGTGACGCGGCGCAAGCCAGCGGCGTGCGCGTCGGCGGCGTCGCGCTCGACGTGATGAATCAGATCGCATACAAATCGGATCCCCGCGCCGAACGATGGGTCAGCGAAAGCATCGACGTGGCGGGGGCGCTCGGCGCTCGCGTCGTTCTGCTCGCGTTCTTCGACAAGGGCGACTTGCGGAACGACGCTGCCGGTCAGGCGGAAGTCATCGAGCGGCTGAAACGGGTGGCGCCGAAAGCTGAAAGAAGCGGCATCGTTCTCGGCATCGAGTCCTGGTTGAGCGCGCCCGATCATCTGCGGATCCTCGACGCGGTGGGATCGCCGGCCGTTCAGGTTTATTACGACGTCGCGAACTCCACGCAGATGGGCTACGACATCGCCGCCGAGATCCGTCAGCTTGGCCGCGATCGGATTTGTGAGTTCCATGCGAAGGAGAACGGATTCCTCCTCGGCCAGGGCCGCATCGACTTTCCGACGGTGCGGAAAGCCATGGACGCCATCGGCTACGCCGGATGGATCCAGATCGAAGGCGCGGTGCCCAAGGGCCAGCCGATGTTCGAAAGCTACGTCGAGAACGTGCGCTTCATGCGCACGCACTTCACATAACCCGCCGTCGCCGACTGGCGGTGCATGTCGAAGAGTGGTGACCGTGCCGATCAGTCATCATCCCGCCTGAACCCGACGTGCGCGATCTCGAGCGTCTCGATGGCCACTTCGTTCTTGGAGCCCTGCAGCGTCGGCCCGGTCCACTTCGTCGGCCAGGCGTCCTCGATGTGGTAGCGGGCGACGACCTCGCCGCTGGCCTGGTTGTACATCGTGATCACACCCGACCGCCTGATGACGTCGCCGGTCAGCACCTTCGCGTTCGCCCAGTTGTACAGCGCGAGATCGCCCGTGAAGCCTCGCTTGAGCACGACATTGGGATACTTCGCGCGTCCGGGAAGCTTGCGGATGATGTTGATTCCACCCTCTGAGAATTCGATGACCTCGACCTCTATCGACAGGCCGCTGACCTGGTGAAAGCGCCCCGCCTCGAGGCCTTCGAATTCGGCGGTGAACAACAGCTTCGGGGCCTCCTCACGCACCTGCCCGCGAATCAACGGAGCACAAAGCGCGGTCAACGCGAGAAGAACGGCGAGTCCTGCCGTCAGGTGTCTTCCGGTCAAACGGCGCCGGAGTGTCTTCTCCATACATACCTCCCACGAAGCGGTCTGTTCTGCTGAGTGAGCGGCCCGCGACGGGCCTGGTCAGGGCGGTGATTCTACTGTTTTGACACAACGGTCGAGCACACCAAATGTGGGGCTAAGATAGCGCCCATGCACCAGCTTCGCCTTTTGATCATTCCGGTCCTGTCCGCAGTCATCTTGGCGACGGCTGGTGCTGCTGACGGCCGCGGCCAGGCCACGGCGCCGCCAGCGGTCACCCCGGCACCCCCGGCCAAGCTCGACGGTGCCGCGCTCGAAAAGAAGGTGGACGAGCTGCTGACCGTTCACATGAAAGGCATGAACTTCACGGGGACCGTGCTCCTAGCAGCCGCGGGCAAGCCGCTCCTGGTCAAAGGCTACGGCGACGCCAACATCGAATGGCAGATCCCGAACGGGGCGCAGACCAGGTTCCGGATCGGATCGATCACGAAACAGTTCACGTCGATGCTGATCATGCTTCTGCGCGAACAGGGCAAGGTGAAGCTCGAAGATTCCGTCTGTGCGTTCGTCACGCCCTGCCCTGAGACGTGGAAGCCGGTCACCATCCATCATCTGCTCACGCACACGTCGGGCATCCCGACCTACACCGGCATCGCATCGTGGCGGGAAGCCAACATGGTGCCGAAGACGGTGGATCAGATCATCGCGATCTTCCGGGACCTGCCGCTGCAGTGGACGCCAGGCGAGAACTTCGCCTACAACAACTCCGGCTACTTTCTCCTCGGAGCCGTCATCGAAAAGGTGGCTGGCAAGAAATACGAGCAGGCGCTGCAGGACATGATCCTGACGCCGCTCCGCATGACCGACACCGGCTACGACTGGTCCCACACGATCATGCCGCGGCGCGCGTCGGGCTATACGATGCGCGATGGGGTCAGGGCCAACGCGCCGGCGCTCGATATGCAGCAGCCCTACGCGGCCGGCGCGATGTACTCAACGGTCGAGGATCTGCTCAAATGGGATCAGGCCCTCTACACCGATACGCTGCTGCCGGAAGCGTCCAGGAAGATCATGTGGACGCCGTTCAAGAACAACTACGCATACGGCTGGGTGACGATGCCGGCGTCAGCGGAGACGTTCGGCCATCGTCGCGTCACCCACGGCGGCGGCATCAACGGCTTCTCGAGCGTCATCATCCGCATTCCCGATACGAACGTCACGGCGATCGTCCTGTCGAACAGCGACGCCGTGAATGCTGGCGCTGTCGGCCGTGAGTTGCTCGGCATTTATTACGGAAAGCCATTTACACCGCCCCCGTCGCGTACGGTTGCCGACGTCAACCCTGCCGTGTTCGACCAGTATGTCGGCAAGTACGAGCTCGCGCCCACCTTCGTGGTGGCGATCACGCGCGAGGAGAACAGGCTCATGGCACAGGCGACTGGCCAGGGGAAGTTCGAGATCTTCCCGGAGTCAGAGACCGTGTTCTTCGCCAAGGTCCCGCAACTGTCGGTGCGGTTCGTGAAAGACGCTGACGGCAAGGTGAGCCATTTCGTGTTGAGCCAGGGAGGCAAGGACCAGCAGGCCAGGAAGATCGAGTGAGGCCGCTGCGCGAACGGGTGAGCTGGCCAACGAGGACGAGCCGGGTCATTCCTCTGACTCAGCCACGACAACGAAGACAACACTCCGATTCTGATTGATCTGACGCAACCGCTTGAACTAAAGATCTGCCCCGCGTTACCCACCTGACCGGAACCATCGAGGGCAATGCTCAACGGAGGTTCGACATGCGGTCCAAGCAGTCTTCGCTCAATCGACGTCAGTTCTTTGCTCGTTCAGCTGTCGTGGCCGGCGGCGGCGCGATCGGCGGCGGTCTCTTCGACGCGCTTGTCGCGCGAACAGCGCTTGCCGCGCAGCCGCCAGGGGGAGGGAGGGCATCCGGATACGGTCCGCTCCGACCGGCCGGCGATGACCTCGCATTGCCGGAGGGCTTCCAGTATCGCGTCGTCAGCAATGAGGGCGATCCGATGGATGACGGGTTTCCGACGCCGAAGGCGATGGACGGTATGGCGGCGTTTCCACTGCCGAACGGAAACGTGTTGTTGATTCGCAACCAGGAGGACAATCAAGCCCCGAACACGCTGCGTGAGCGACCGCCAGGTAGTACGTCGACCAGCGCGGGCATCCTGCATGATCGACTGGAGACGCATTACGGCCCGCGGGCATTTGCATTTGACACCTATGCCGGCGGCGGCACCACGACGCTCGAGGTCGAGCCGCATGGTCAACGCCGTCTCGTCAGTCAACACTGGAGCCTGGTCGGAACGCTGCGAAACTGCGCCGGCGGCCTGACGCCATGGGGAAGCTGGTTGAGCTGCGAGGAAACGCTGGAAAGCAGTTCTGCGACAGGGTTCGCGCAGAATCACGGCTATGTGTTCGAAGTGCCGGTGGACACGGTTCCCGGCACGCCCACACAGCCGGTCGCCCTGAGACTCATGGGCCGGTTCGCGCACGAAGCCGTCGCCGTGGATCCCGCCACCGGCATCGTCTACGAGACCGAGGATCAGGGCGACGGCTCCGGTTTCTATCGCTATGTGCCCTCCGTCAAACCGCGGCGGCCTGGCGACCTGGCTGCTACGACCGGAACGCTGCAGATGCTGAAGGTCGTTGGCGTGACGGGATACGAGACGGCGATCAATCAGCAGCCCGGCGTTCCTCTGAACGTCGAGTGGGTGACGATAACGAACCCCGATCCGATTCCCCCGAGCGTCGTGGTCTCGGGTCAGACGCTGTCGGCGGTGTTCGTGGAAGGCCTGGCGGCAGGTGGCGCGCGGTTCCGGCGGCTCGAGGGGTGCTGGTATGGCAGCGGCCAGATCTTCTTCATCTCGACCAATGGCGGCGACATGGGATTTGGCCAGGTGTGGGTGTACAACCCCGCTGCCGAAACGATTACGCTCATTGTCGAATCCCCGAACCACGACGTGTTCGATGGACCCGACAACGTCTGCGTGACCCCGAGCGGGGGCCTGTTGTTCTGTGAGGACGCGGGTGGCGCGCAGCATCTGCGCGGGGTCTCCCCGTCGGGCGAGGTCTTCGAGTTCGCGCGTAATCTTCGCAACACCATCGAGTTCGCGGGAGCGTGCTTCAGTCCCGATGGCAAGACCCTGTTTGTCAATCTCTATGGCCGCAGCACCGAGCGGACGACGCAGCCTTACCGCGCCCCCGTGCAAATCCCAGTGGGTCCTGAGAGATTCGAACGAGCGGCGACCCTGGCGATCTGGGGACCCTGGCGATCGGGTCCACTCTAACCTTCGAGTGCTGTCCAGGCGCACGACGATTCGTGAGGGCTGGGACCGCCCGCACTTGATAGGCTGTCGCAGCCTGTTCGAGTAGTCGAGCGCCTGGGTGATCAGAACAGAAGGAGATAGGAGCTCGCGATGACACCGCCAGATGATTCAGTCAACGGCCCGTTCGGTCCGATCTCGCGGCGATCGGCGATCGGCTCGCTGCTGGCGGGTGCCGCGTTTCTGACGCCATCGTCGGCGCCGGCGGCCGAAGCGGGCGCGAGCCAGGCCGGTCCGTCCAGGACGCGTTTCGACATGAAGAAGTCGATCAATCTGTGGGCGTTCCCCTATCCGCAGAAGATGTCGCTGGTGCAGTGCCTGCAGCTCGCGAAGGATGCGGGGTTCGACGGCATCGAGCTGAACTACGACCTCGAATCGGATCTGTCGCCGAAGGCGGGGACGCGCGAGTTCCAGGACATTCGCAAGAGCGCCGACAAGATCGGCATTGCCATCAGCGGTCTGTGCTCGTTCCTGTTCTGGCCGTATCCGCTGACGAGCAACGACGACGCCAAACGCAGCCGCGGCCTCGAGCTCGCCGGGCGCATGGCGCAGGCGGCGCACGATCTCGGCACCGACAACCTGCTCGTCGTGCCGGGCGCCGTGCACATCCCCTGGCGCGACGATCACGAGCCGGTGCCGAACGACGTCTGCGATCGCCGCGCCCGCGAAGCGGTCGGGCAGCTGGTGAAGACGGCGGACAGGCTCAAGGTCCACCTCAACATCGAGAACATCTTCTTCAACGGCTATCTGATGACGCCGATGGAGATGAACGCGTTCGTCGACAGCTTCGCGAGCCCGTACGTGCGCGTGCACTTCGACACCGGCAACATCATGCTGTTCCAGCATCCCGAGCACTGGGTCCCGATTCTCGGCAAGCGGATCGGGAACACGCACTTCAAGGAGTTCACCAAGAAAGGCACCGATCATTCGCTGGAGTCGTTCAGGCCGCTGCTCGACGGCACGACCAACTGGCCGGCGGTGATGCAGGCGTTGAACGCAACGGGCTACCGTGGCTACTGCACGTTCGAGTACTTCCATCCTTACGCGCACTACCCCGAAGCGTTGATCTACCAGACGTCAGATTCGCTGGATCGCATACTCGGCCGGAAGTGACGCTTGGCGCAGCGAGACAAGTAACAACGGAAGGCACAAGTGGTGGTGAGCGGCACCCGGCCGGAGGCCGGTCTTCGCCTGGGGGTGCCGGGCCTCACGCGAGCTCGCGAGGGTAGGGCCCCGCGAGCAATAGAGAAATGCTGACGCGTGGATCGAATCAGCCAACGGAAGGGTGTCAGCGCCGTTCCGGGTACGTTGTGCTTGCTACTTGTTACTTGCGACTTGGCAATCGCCTTCCGAGAGGCAGCTTACCTCCGCGAGCGGCGCTTCGTCGGCCCCTGAGTGTCTCCCGCCGTCGCGATCATCACTTCCGTCGACTTGATGATGGCGATGGCATCATCGCCGCGGCGCAGCTTCAAGGCGCGCACCGCGTCGGCGGTGATGACCGCGGTCAGGGACTGAGTGCCGACCCGCAACCGCACCTGGGCGAGCAGGCCGTCGACGCGCACTTCCTCGATGAACCCGTGCAGGCGGTTGCGTGCGCTCAGGCCGCCGAGTGACTCGCCGACATCGGTGGTCTTTCGACGCTTCTCATCGGGCTGCTGACGGGCCAGCAGCCGCTCGATCTCGGCGCTCGAGACGCGATGATGGCCTCCCTCGGTACGTGTCGTCCGCACCCGCCCGGTAAGCACCCATCGCTTCAAGGTCGAGTACGCGACCCCGAGCTGATCAGCCGCCGCTCTTACGGTCAGGAGTGGCATCCGCCTCGGCTCCTCTCTCATCGGGTCCGAATCCTACCATCCTCGGACGACCCGGCTTGCCTGGGTTGGCATTCAGTTCTACGGTCCTGAAAACTACAACCTGAGGCGATTAATGATCCTATTCGAGCCGATTACCGCCGTCAGCGGGACGGTTCCTGCGCGCCCGGCTTCGTCAAGCCAGTGGATCGCGCCAGCGGCGACAGGACCCACCAGGGCACGCATGTTCCGTCGCACCGCATGTCTGATCTTGTCGCTGGCCGCGTTCGCGGCGGCGATGGGATCCCGATCCGCGTTGAACGCTCAGCGCCTGCCGACGATCGCCGCAGCGGCCAACCTCAATTTCGCGCTCACCGAGATCGCCGACCAGTTCGCGCGCGAGCGGGGCAGCCGGATTGAGGTCGTGTTCGGCGCGTCTGGCGCGCTGATGCGTCAGATCCATGACGGCGCGCCGTTCGAGCTGTTCCTGGCGGCCGACGAAGAGTTTCCCAACCGGCTCACGGCCGCCGGCCTCACCCGTGACGCGGGCGCGGTTTACGCCGTGGGCCGCCTGGTAATCTTCGCGCCCACCGGCTCGCCGCTGACGGTTGACGAACGCCTCGACGGCCTCGCGCGCCTCGTGAAGGCCGGCGGCGTCGGCCGATTCGCGATTGCGAATCCCGAGATCGCCCCGTACGGGAAGGCGGCGGAGGAAGTGCTGCGCAAGCGTGGACTGTTGGACTCTATTCGCCCGCGGTTGGTCATGGGCGACACGATTGCCCAGGCGGCCCAGTTCGCGACGACCGGGAACGCGGTCGGCGGTCTCGTCGCCCAATCGCTGGTGCTTGGTCCCGGGTTTGCGAATCGCGGCACCTACGCACTGATTCCGGAAGCCGATCATTCTCCCCTGCGGCAACGAATGGTCCTCCTCAAGCGCGCCAGTCCGACCGTGGAGCAGTTCTACGCCTACATGCAGGGGGAGACGGCACGCGCGGTTCTTCGCAAGCATGGGTATGGCGTGCCGTGACGCTGGTTCAAGGGTTCAAGGGTTCAGAGGGTTCAAAGGTTCAGGTTCAAAGGTTCAGCGGTTCGCGCCCGATCACCGATCACCGGTCTCGACTCTGTATGAAATGTTTTGATACGACTTGAGTCGATTTGATGATCGTCTAAATCCGTTCTACAGTCACTGGCTTAGAGAGGTGCATGCGCGGAGGTCGGCGTGGGGACGATTGTGTCTGGGAGTGGTGATAATGACGGTAGCGTCGCCAGGCGCCGCGCAGATTGGTGGCGCGGGCCTCGCCGGCAGCGTGGTCGATCAGGCCGGGGCCGCGATGCCCGGTGCGACCGTGACGATCACCGCTGTCGGGACGAATCAATCCCGCACGACGGTCACCGGTCGGGAAGGCACATACGTGGTCACCGGGCTGACGCCGGGGATCTATGGCTTACGCGTCGAGCTCGCTGGATTCCGCCCGCTGTTGCGCGAAGGCATCCGGCTCGCCACCGGTGAGACCGTACGGCTGGACCTGCAGCTGGAGCTCGGCGCGCTCACCGAGGCGCTCACCGTCGTGGGTGACGCGCCGCTCCTCAGGAGCGAGACCTCAGGGCTCGGCCACGTCATCGACAACCGGAAAATCGTCGATCTGCCGCTCAACGGCCGGAGCTTCATCACCCTCGCCAGCCTGGCGCCGGGCGTCGCGGTTCCGCCGCCGCCGGCGGCGCCGTTTCCACGCATCAACGGCGGCCGGCCGCGGACCAACGAGTACCTGTTCGATGGCATCTCGGTCCTGCAGCCCGAGCCGGGGCAGGTCGCCTTCTTTCCCAACATCGACGCGATCCAGGAGTTCAGGATTGAAAGCAACAGCCCGCCCGCCGAGTTCGGGCGCTTCAACGGCGGCGTGATCAACCTGACGACGAAGGCCGGCAGCAATACGCTGCGGGGAAGCGTGTTCGAGTTCTTCCGCCACGAAGAGCTGAACGCCCGGAACTTCTTTGCCTCGACCAGCGCCGCCAAACCGCAGTTTCGCCGCAATCAGTTCGGCGGCGTCCTCGGTGGACCGCTTCGCCGCGACCGGTCGTTCTTCTTCATCGACTACCAGGGCCAGCGGCAGACGATCGGACGGACGGTCATCTCCACGGTGCCGACGGCACTGCAGCGTCAGGGCATCTTTACTGAAGCCATCGGCGCGCGCGTGCCGGCCATCTACGATCCCGGCACAACCGCACCGGTCGCCATCGGCGGCGTCACACGCAGTCAGTTCTCGAACAACACCATTCCAATAGAACGGATGGACTCCGTTGCCAGGACGCTCCTGGAACGGTATCCGCTTCCGACCAGCGCCGGAACGGCGAACAACTATCGCCGCGTGGACAACGAAACCGTCGATCAGGATCAGATCAGTCTTCGGCTCGATCACCGTCTGCCGGCAAATCGGGACCAGCTGTTCGGACGCATGACCCGATTCGAAGAGGAGTTCATCCCGGTCAGGCCGCTGCCCGATGGCAGCGGGCTGACGACCGGGACGCTCGGACCGCAGCACACGACGTCGTGGTCATTCGCGTCCAGTTACCAGCGCGCGTTCTCGAGCAACGTCCTCAACGAGCTTCGAATCGGGGACACCAGGCGCACGGTCGGGCGGACGGCCGCTCAGCTCGACGGAACTCCGTCAACCAGCCTGGGTCTTCCTGGTATTCCGTCCAACGCGCAGTTCCCGAACACGCTGCCCACGTTTCTTATTGGCGGCTATCAACAGCTCGGATCGCCGGTGAGCACGGCGTCGGAGTTCGGCACGAGCGTCACGCAGATCGCGAACGCACTGACCTGGCTGAAGGGGCGGCACACGCTCAAGATGGGCGCGGATCTGCGCTGGGAGCGCCTCGACGTCGTGCAGCCGCCGTCTCCGACGGGATCGTTCACGTTCAGCAATCTGTTCACCGACCTGCCGGGCACGCCCAACACGGGGACGCCCTTCGCGAGTTTTCTCCTCGGCCAGGTGCAGCAGTTCTCGATCGACCTGCAACAGGAGGAGATAAGGAACCGTGCGCACTTCGAGGAATACTTCATTCAGGACGACTGGCGCGTCTCCGATCGCCTGACCGTCAACGGCGGTGTGCGCTACACGCTGAACTTTCCCTCGACCGAAAAGAACGACCAGGTTGCCGTCTTCAATCTGACGACCCGTCAGCTCGAGTATCTCGGCCGCGACGGCCAGCCGCACGCCGCACGGGAACTCCACAAGCTCAACTTCGGGCCGCGTCTCGGCATCGTCGGCCGCGTCACGGACAAGACCGTGGCGCGGGTCGGCTACGGCCTGGTCTGGATTGAGATGGCCGGGATCACCACACCGTTCACGACGCCGGTGTTTCCATTCCTCCAGACCGTGTCGCAGCGCACGCTGGACAACATCACACCCGCGTTCACGCTCTCCGCGGGGCCTCAGGTCGAGCCGATCCCGCTCACGCCTGATGCAGGTCTCGGGCAGGGGGTGTTCTCCGTCGATCGCGATCTCGGCTCGGGGTACGTCCAGCAGTGGAATGCATCGTTTCAGCGCGAGCTGACGGCGAACATCGCGGTGGAGGTCGCCTACACCGGATCGAAGATTACCCGTGTCGGCCTTCCCGACACGAACCTGAATCAGCTGACCGTCGAACAGCTGGCGCTGGGCGCGCCGCTGCAGCAGCGCGTCGACAATCCGTTCTTCGGCTCGATCCCGCGTTCGTCCTCGCTCGGTGATCCGACGATTCCGGTCGCGCAGCTCCTCAAGCCCTATCCGCAGTACACGACGGTGAGCCTGTATCGCAACAACGTCGGGACGACGATCTATCACGGCTTCTATACGAAGCTGGAACAGCGCTTCTCGCGCGGCCTCTCGTATCTCGTCAGCTACACCCGCTCGAAGCTGGTCGACGACGCCTCGTCGGTCTTCGACGCGTCCATCCTGACCGGACCCGTCGCCAACTTTCCCGTCGCCGACAGCTTCAACCGCCGGCTCGAACGCGACTACTCGACCGGCGACATCCCACACGTGTTCGTGGCATCGGCGGTGTGGGATCTTCCCTGGGGTGCAAACCGGCGCAGTCGCGTGAGTGGCGTCTGGGGCAGCCTGGTCAACGACTGGACGCTCGCGGGCGTCCTCACGCTGCAATCGGGCATTCCGCTCGCGATCGCCCAGACCACCAACAACAACGCCTTCGCGGGGTTCGGGACTCAGCGGCCCAATCTGACCGGCGACCCCACTCTCCCGGCTGACGAGCGGTCCGTCAGCCGGTGGTTCAACACCAGCGCCTTCAGCGCAGCGCCGGCATTCACGCTCGGCACGAGCTCGCGCAATCCGGTCCGCGGGCCGGCCTATCGCAATCTCGACCTCGCGCTGATGCGCCGGGTGCCGCTGTCAGGGACCATGGCCTTCGAGTTGAGGGCGGAGGTGTTCAACGCCACCAACACGCCGCCACTGGGGGCGCCGAACATGACGGTCGGCTCGGCGGCGTTCGGGACGATTACCTCGGCGGGCGATCCTCGCGTCGTGCAGCTGGCCGTGAAGTTCGTGTTCTGACGCCGGAACTTCTACCCTAAAAGCAGACCTCCCGTCCTCGTCCTCCCTGTAAAAAGATCAGGTGGGGGCAGTGGGGGTCAGGGAGTTCGCTAACAACACGAAGACCACCTGCCTTTGTGCTCCGCCGTCGGCTCGTTTACGTCTCGACTCACGTTCAATCCTGTGATCCGCCGACGATTTCGTAATCGCGTTCGAGGTCATCCCGCGCGCGCCAAAGGCTTCAGGGTCAATGACCTGGCACCCCGATCCGAATCGAGATCTCGAATTCCAGCGAGCGCCGCCATCAGCACCGATCGAAGCGGTGATAAGGTATGGTCTTTGCCAACGGGTCCGGGCGTGGAGGCTTCATGAGCAACGGACAGACCATCGTGATCAAGGGCGAAGTCAGCGGCGACGAAGATCTCGTGATTGCCGGCCGCGTCGAAGGACGGATAGATCTGGGGGGCCGCGTGCTCACGCTGGCGCCGGGCTCCCATGTCGACGGCGACGTTGTCGCGGGGACGGTCATCGTCTCGGGCGAGGTCGACGGCAACGTGGAGGCGACGAGCCGCCTCGAGGTTCGCAATACCGCCGCCGTCGAAGGACATCTCAAGGCGCCGCAGCTCGTGATCGCGGACGGCGCGCAGGTCACCGCAACGGTCGACATGCCTCAGCACGAGGCGCGTCAGAAGCTCGCGCTCGCGGGTTAGCTCTCGTCAACCTTCACTCTCCAACTTCTCCGCCGCGGCGTGCGTCGATCCGTGCGCGCGAGGGCGGGGACGTTGGAGCGTGACGGAACTCGCGCCGATCACTCGTCGCGCAGCGCGACGACCGGATCGATCAGTGTCGCCCGCCGTGCGGGCACATAGCTCGCCAGCAGCGCGATCGCCACGAGCACCAGCGGGACGATCGAGAACGTCAGTACGTCGGTCGCGCTGACGCCGAAGAGCAGGCTGGCCATCACGCGCGTCAATGCCGCCGCGAAGATCAGGCCGACGACCGCCCCGGCGACGCTCAGCTCCATTCCCTGCCGAATCACCATCTGGACGATGTTGCGCCGCGGCGCGCCGAGCGCCATGCGCACGCCGATATCGTGCGTGCTCTGCGAGACCAGGTGGGACATCACGCCGTAGACCCCGACGACAGCGAGAATCAACGCGAAGAGCGCAAATGCGCCGAGCATGATCGTGGCGAACCGCTGGCGCGCCAGGGAGCCTTTCATGCGGTCGTCCATCGTCCTCACGTCATAGACGGGGATCGTCGGGTCGACTGCGTGGATCTCCCGGAGGATCGCCCCGGCGACCGTGGCGGGATCCATCGAAGTACGCGCGACCTGATAGGTCATCAACCCGAGCGAAGGCCGATACACCACGATGCGCCCGTCGACGTCGAGGCCGTACTGCTTGACCGTGCCGACCACGCCGACGATCGTGATCGGCTGCTTCGGATCATGCCAGACGCGCTTGCCGACCGCGTCCTGGCCGGGCCAGAAGCGCTGTGCGAACTTGTCGTCGATCAGCGCGACCGGCTGCGCGTTCGCCAGCGCATCGAAGTCGGTGAAGAAGCGCCCCTTCAACAGCGGAATCTCCATCGTCCGGAAGTAGTCCGGCGTGGCCCCCCGTTGATCGACCTGGAGCTCCTGACCCGGCTGCGGAGTCCATCCCTCGACGTTGATCGACCCCCAGCCGACCGACGAGGTGAACGGCAGTGACGACACTGCACCGCGCAGCTTCACCCCGGGTACCTTCGCGAGCCGATCGCCGAACTCCCGGAAGGATTCGATGGCGGCTTCACGATTCTCGAACCGCCGTCCGCTGGCGCCGAGCCGCATCGAAATCACACTGTCCGGATTGAAGCCGGGAGACACGCTCTGCAGCTTCACGAAACTCCGGATGAGGAGTCCGGCGGCAATGAGCAGCATGAGTGACAACGCCACTTCAGCCACAACGAGCAGGCTGCGCAGGCGGCGGCGCGAACCGCCGAAGCCGCCGTCCCCCTGCGCGCTCCGGCCGCCGGCCTTGAGGGCCGTGTTGAGATCGACCATCGCCGCGCGAATCGCCGGCGCCAGCCCGAAGAGAATGCCGGTCAGGATCGACACGCCGAACGTGAAGGCCAGCACCGTGAGATCGATCCTGATGATGTCGAGTCGCGGGATGTTGCCCGGGTTGATCGTGCGCACGACCGTGAGGCTCGCCTTGGCGATGAGCAGGCCGGCCGCGCCGCCCATCAGGCCCAGCACGATGCTCTCGGTCAACAACTGACGAATCAGGCGACGCCATCCCGCTCCGAGCGCGATCCGGATGGCGACCTCCTTCTGTCTGCCGCTGGCGCGGGTCAGGAGCAGGTTGGCGACGTTGGCGCAGGCGATCAGCAGCACCAGCGTGACCGAACCGAGCAGGACGAGCACCGCCCTCCGGACGTCGCCGACGACCTGATCGAGGAGCGGTACCACGCTGATCGTGAACGTCCGGTCGCGCTTGTCCTTGTCGCGGATGCGGCCGGCGATCGCGCTGACATCGCTCTGCGCCTGCTCCAGCGTCACCCCCGGCTTCAACCGAGCCATGAGGTTGTAGTTCTCGTCGCCGCGGGCCCGGACCGCATCCGCGCCGAGAGGAAGCGGCAGGAACACGTCCATCTGATTGATGCTCGCCACCGTCGGCATGATTTCCTCGTTCAGGAGGAACTCCGGCCCGAGGACGCCGGCAACGGTGAACTGGTTCTTGCCCGGGCCGCTTCCCGGGACGACGCCGTTCAACGTGATGCTCCTGCCGACGACCTTCGGATCCGAGCTGAACAGGCGAGTCCAGAAGTTGTAACTGAGGATGACGACCGGTTCCTTGCCCGGCACATCGTCGTCGCTCAGCAGCAGGCGGCCGTAGAGCGGCTGCGCGCCGAGCAGCTGGAACAGGCTGGATGAGGTACGAAGGGCCTGAACCCGTTCGGGCCGATCCAGGCCGAGCAGGGTTCCGCTGCGGCCCTGCGAAATCGACATCAGTTCGAACGAGCGGTTTTCGGTCCTGACGTCGATGTACTGACCCGGAGATGGCCAGTCCTGCGGAATGTTGATGCCCGGCGACCGCAGCCAGAGGATCACGAGACGGTCCGGATCCGGATAGGGGAGCGGCTTCAGCAGCAGGGCGTTCACCACGCTGAAGATCGCGGTATTCGCGCCGATGCCGATGGCCAGGGACGCCACAATCACCAGGCTCACGCTCGAGCTTTTGGTCAGCGTGCGCAGCGCGTAGCGAATGTCCTGCAAGAGGGTATGCATGGCTGCTTTGACGTTGGAGTGCCGGATTTCGTTGGTGGTTTCCGGGCCAAATCGGCGGCGTGGCGACCAGGCGGCCGCTCCCCTTTAGCGGTCACATCCACTATTGCCTGGCAATGGCGCTGCTGCTTTTGCGCAGCAGGTACTTCTGGATCTTGCCGGTGGCGGTCTTCGGCAGAGCCTCGACGAAGTGGAACGCGCGCGGCACCTTGAAGTGCGCGAGTCGCTCGCGAGTGAACTGACGGAGCTCCTCGGCCGACGCCTCGGCGTCTGGCCGCAGGACGACGAACGCGTGCGGCGACTCGCCCCACTCGGGATCCGCGAGCCCCACCACCGCGGCCTCGAGCACCGCCGAATGCCGCAGAAGCATCCCTTCGATCTCCACCGACGAGATGTTCTCGCCGCCGCTGATGATCACGTCCTTGAACCGGTCGCGGATCTCGATGTAGCGATCGGGATGGACGACGGCGGCATCGCCGGTGTGGAACCAGCCGTCTCGAATCGCCGCCGCGGTGGCGCCAGGATCATTGTAGTAGCCGGCCATCACCACGTTCCCCCTCGCGACGATCTCTCCCATCGTCTCGCCGTCGCGGGGCACGTCGGAACCAGTCTCGTCGACGACCCGCACCTCGCCGGACGTCACCAGCTCGACGCCCTGCCGCGCCTTGATCACGGCGCGCTCGTCGCCCGACAGCCCGGCGTGGTCCGGTCTCGGCTCGCAGACGGTGATGAAGGGAGAGGTCTCGGTCAGGCCGTAGACCTGCGTGACGGTCCAGCCGACCTCACCCTCGATGCGCGCGATGGTAGCGGCCGCCGGCGGTGCCCCGGCTGTGAGTACCCGCAAGCCTGCGGGCACATCGCCCCTGCGATCCGCCGGCAGGTTCGCCAGGCCGATGAGCACCGTTGGAGCCGCGCAGAGCGTAGTGATCCGCTCGCGTCGCGCGAGCTCGAAGACCAGCGCCGGGTCCACCTTCCGAAGGCACACGTGCGTGGCGCCGACAGCCGTGACCGTCCAGACGAACGTCCAGCCGTTGGCGTGAAACATGGGGAGCGTCCACAGATACCGATCCGCCGAGGTCATGGGGAGGTGCAGGAGCGTCCCGATGCAGTTCATCCAGGCGTTCCGATGCGTGATCATCACGCCCTTCGGCCGCGACGTGGTGCCGCTCGTGTAGTTGATGGTGAGGAGATCGGATTCCTGAATCGGCACTGGCGCGGGCCCGGCGGCCTCGGCGAGCGCCGCTTCGTAGTCGAGCCACCCGTTGCGCCCGCCTTCGAGCGCGACGAAGAGGCGGACGGTGGGCAGGTCGCCGCGGATGCTCTCGACCGCGTCGAGATAGTCGCGATGTGCGCACACGACCGACGCGCCACTGTGACGGATCACATAACGAAAATCATCCGCCGTGAGACGGTAGTTCACCGGGACCATGACCGCCCCGAGCAGAGGGATGGCGTAGTACCCCTCGAGGTGCGTGTGAGTATTGGGCGCGATGTAGACGACGCGGTCGCCTGGGAGGACGCCCGCCGCCTGCAGGTACCCGGCCCAGCGCTCGCATCGAGCGAAGAACTGCTCGTAAGTATGGCGCACCTCGCCGTCGACCACGGCCTCGCAGGAGCCGTAGAGGCGGCGCGCCCGGCGCATGAACTCGAGCGGCGAGAGAGGGACTTCGATGGGCGCAGTCTATTCCACCGTGCCGTCGCCGAAAAGGCCTGCGCCTGATGTGCCCGAAGAACGTCGCCGCCGCCTCGCTAGAGGCCTTGACCGGCTCGATTCCGAGCATTTGAGCCATGTTTCGGTCAAGGCCGTCCGCGCGTCAGCGCGGCGTTACCAAACAATGTGACCTAGAATCGACCTGCATCTCCGGATCGACCTTGTAGTACGTCCAGCTGTTGCCGGCGAAGATCGCGATCTCGATCGTGAATTCGAAGTGCAAGCTCGTGTTTTGTGGCTGGCCGCCCTGGAACGGCATCGCCGCGAAGAGCCACTGGGTAGCGTAGGTGGCCTGCGGCAGACCGAACGCCGCGCCATTCGAGATGTTGACCCGCTCGGTCGTCGAGGTCCCTTGCGTGGTCAGTGCGATTCCGGTCAGCAGTGTCTGGCCATTGGCCGGGTTCACGGGCGCGAGGGGGAGATTGTTCGCCGGCTGGACGTCGTGAGCCGGCCGGAAAGAGACACGCACGAACGACTGGGTCTGGTCGATCCCGATAAGGTCGGAGCAGACTGAAATCACCAGCTGGTTCGCCTGGTTCCCGGTCGCTGCCGGGATCCTCACGGTCTCGAACGTGCGGCCCGACCCGCCGCTGCTGCCGAGCGCGGTCACGACGCCATTGCCGGAGTCAACGCCGAATCCGTATTGCGCCTCGAGGTGCAAGCCGTCCTCGGAGACGGGATCGCTGGTCTGGAACGCGGTCGTGAAGTAATACGTCGCCATGCTGTCTCCTTCAAGAGAACTGTCGTGTCATTGTTTCCCTGGCGGTCGACCGCCTCCGTTCGCGCCCAGTGCCGGAGCGCGAACTACGGCGAGTCTCGCCGAAGCCAAACAAGAGACGCGATGACTCTGGAGAAATCCATCGGTTTCTATCGCGTCGTGGACTTGCTTGGCGAAGGCGGAAGTGTGCTCACGAATCGGTGGAAGCGCACGTCGGCCCGCAGCTTCACGAGCTCGGGATCGCGCTGTACCTGATCGAGAGAGGCCCCGGCCGAAATCGCCTTCGACATCGCGTCGAGCGCGTCGTCGCGGCGGCCGCATACCTCGTACGCCACCCCGAGCCGATAGGCGGCAATCGAAGACTTGCTCGCCGCGTCTCGAAGTGGATCGGCCGCAGACAGCGCCGTCTGACAGTCTCCTCGCTTGGCCAGCATCACGACTCGGCGCGTGGAGAGGTCGAGGTCACCAGGAGCCTTGAGCAGCAGCTGGTCGAGAAGCTGAATGGCCCGTGTGTAGGCCTCGCGCGCGTCGGCGGCGCGTCCTGGCGTGAACCGGTACGCGTCGGCGAGGTTGCCCCACGTCCGGGTACTCGTTGGCGCCCATCTTGACGGCGCGGTCGAAGGCATCGACCGACTGATCGTAGAGGCCGCGCGTGAACAGGACCGTGCCGAGGTTGTTGTAGACGGCCGGATCGGGCTTGATCTGCAGCGCGGTCTGCAGGCTGGTGGTCGCTTCGGCGTAGCGATCGGCGCCGTGATAGGCGGCGCCGAGATTACGGTAGACGAGCGCTGAGTCCGGCGCCAGCTTCGCGGCCCGCTCGAGGGCGGGCACCGCTTCGGCCGGCCGGCCAGCAGTGAACAGGATCACGCCCTCCATCAGCGACAGGCTCCAGTCGTCGCTGCGGGCCCGCACGGCCTGACGGACCGCGTCGAGCGCTTCGGGGATCTGTTTCTGTCGCAGCCGCAAGTACGCGCGGGCGGCAAAGGCGTCGGCGTTGCCGGGATCGCGCGACAGGGTATCGTTGACGAGCTTTTCCGCCGCGTCGAGATCGCCGTTCTCGATTTTCGCGAACGCGAGGCTGACGAGCGCGAGTGTGAGCTGCGGATCGAGCTCGACGGCCCGAGCGGCGTTCTCGGACGCGTGCTGCAGGTGCATCGCGTCGCGCTGCTCCCGGTACTTGCGCCAGTAGGCGAGGCCGAGCCCCGCGAACGCCGCCGGATAGTCCGGCTTCAGCCCGATCGCGCGGCGGAAGTTCTCGATGCTTTGATCGATGTATCCCTCGCGATCGTACCGGCCCAGCAGCGCCTGTCCTTGCTGGTAGGCCTCGCTGGCCGTTGCCGGCAGCTGGACGGCATCCAGCTGCGGATCGCCAGCCTTGTCGTCAGCTCCGAACCAGCCCGCCTGCCTCGCGACGAGCGCCGCGGCGATGGCCACCACCGCGACAAGCGCGACGGCTGCCAGCGCAGACCGTCGTCTGATGCGGGGTGGAGGGGCAGGTATGCCGGCGCTCGAGACATGCGCCAACGATGGCGTGTGTCCAGCGGTGAGCGCCTGGAGCACCGCGAGCATCGCGTCCATGGACTGAAAGCGATCGGACGGCTGTTTCGCGAGAGCGCGCTGCACCGTCGCGGCGACAGCGGGCGGCAGATCGAGCCCATACGTAGACAGCTCGGGCGGGTCTTCGTAAATCAGCTTGTGCAGGACCGCGGTGATCGACGACGCGGCGAAAGGGGACTTGCCGCTGAGCATCTCGTAGAGCACGACGCCGAGCGAGAACACGTCGGTGCGCCCGTCCACTGCCTCGCCGCGTGCCTGCTCCGGCGACATATATGCGGCCGTTCCCAGAATCAGGCCCATCACCGTCAGCGGCGCCGTGTGCGTGCCGTCGTCGGTCGATGCGCGCGTCGCGTCGAGCTTGGCGATGCCGAAGTCGAGGACCTTCACCTGACCGCGCTCGGTCAGCATCACGTTGGCCGGCTTGAGGTCGCGGTGGATGATGCCCGCCGCGTGCGCCGCCGCCAGCGCGTCGGCGATCTGACGCGCGATCGCCACTGCCTGGGCCGCCGGGATCGCGCCGGCCAGCAGCCGCTGCTGCAGGCTCGTCCCCTCGACGAGCTCCATCACGATGGCATGCGTGCCGGCATCGTGCAGGATGTCGTGGATGGTGACGATGTTGGGATGGTTCAGCGCCGACGCGGCGCGCGCCTCGTGAAGGAAGCGCCGCCGGCGCGACTCGTCGGCGACCGCGTCCGCAGGCAGGATCTTGAGCGCGACGAACCGCTCGAGGAGCGTGTCGCGCGCGCGATACACGACGCCCATGCCGCCAGCGCCGATCTCGCCGACTATTTCGTAGTGGGACAGCGTGCGGCCAATCATGGAGGGAGCAGGGCGGATTATATCCCTCCGGCCGTGGCGCCGGCCGCCGCGGACTCATCAGCAAAGCACGTGATTTCAATCACAACTCTGTCACCGCCGGGCCTTGATCCCCGCCCGGAAGCCGCGCGCGCGCGGTGTTTTCGCGGGCCTTCGATTTGCACCGCCGCCCCGAATGGGGATTCGGAATTCCCGCTCGCTGGCGGTTCTGCTGCTCGCACTGCCGGTGTGGGTCGTGCAGACCGCGGTGCCGCCCTCGGTCCCGAGCGGGCCGCAGCCGGTCAAGGATGTGACCGAGCCGCCGAAGGCCTCCGAGATCTCGCTGGGAAGCTTCGAGTTCCAGCAGCCGGCTTTTCTGCACGCCGGTCCCGGGCTGTTTCGCATCGAAGGCGAACCGGTGATCGGCGCGGAATCGGTCGTCGAAGCCTACATCTATGGTGACGAAGCCATCGCCACCGTGAAGTTCGAGGCCGTCGACACCAACGGGACGGTGCTCGAGCCGGTGGTCATCGCGCGGGCGCCGTACGGCAGCTCACGCTTCATCGGCATGATGATCGTGCCCGCCCACCCCTTCCGCATCGTCATCACCGGAGAAGCGATCGACGGCCAGACGTTCAGGCGGGCGCACAAGCGGCTGTTTCGCCCGATCGATCGCGCCGATGCACGGCCGCGATCGTGGCCGGGCCTGTCGCCCGAATCGGCGACCCTCGTGCAGCGTTCCCTCGACGAAGTCGGTCCGCAGTTGATCGCGGACGTGCGGACGCATCTGGCCACCGCCGCGACCGGCCGGATCGTCATGCCGCGCACGCGGATTTTCAACGTCATGTACGCGCCGCTCTTCTCGACCCAGGGACGTCCGATCGGCCTGCGAATCACCTACGAAGCGAAGTTCTCGGAGAAAGGACAGTACGATCCCGGCGTCAGCGCCGACGCCAGATACGACTCGGGCGTGCGGCGGGGCTTCAGCAGGATGACTGTGCTCGACAGCACGATCGCCCCGATGCCGCGCGAGGCGTACCCGCCGCATGACGAGGTGCTGCTGAACGACATCCGGACCAGCCCGCTCGACGCCGGCGCGCACTATACCTACGAGGGCGACACCGTCTATCGCTTCACGGCCGATCTGGTGCCCAACTTCGTCGTCCACAACCTGGAACGGACGAAGTCGTGCATCCACTACCAGCAGTACACTCACTCGCCGGAGACCGAGAAGGCGATCGCGCAAATCCTCGCCACCGAAACGCCGACGACGTATTCCGTGACGGTGGGGACGTTCAAGGGCCGGATTCAGAACTTCTACGGCGAAGGGACGTTCTTCAAGAGCTTCGTCGCCGAAGGCGCGAAGGACTGCGGACCGACGCCGACGCGGCGGTTCTGAAACGGGGATCGGTGATCGGTGATCGGTGATCCGGGATCGATCGGGGATCGGGGATCCGATCCTCGATACCGGCGCCGTTCGCTATTCATCGCCTGCGGAGTAAATAGAGCAGGCTCGCGACGACCAGCGTCCCACCCGTGATTGTCAACTCCTGCAGGGTCGCACTCGACATGATCCACAGGATGACCACGGCAGCCAGGACGGGCACGACGTGCGTCCCTGGAATCGCGAAGGGCACGCCGGCGCCCTGCACGTTGCGCCGCGTGAGCTCGATCGCGGCCGCACAGCCCATGAAATACAGCCCCAGACCGGCGACATTCGCCACAATGAGGAGGCGCTCGAAGGAGTTGGTGCTCGCGAGCGCAAAGACCAGGGCCGCGTGCGTCCAGATGGCGACGTGCGGCGTATGCCGCGTGGGATGCACGCTGGCCAGGACGGCGGGCAGCACGCCGGCGCGCGCGAATGCGTACAGGTTCCGCGGACTGCTCAGCATGTCGCCGCTCACATAGCCGAACATCGAGCACATCGCCCCGATCAGCATCAGGGTCCGGCCGGCTTCGCCCATGAACCGGCTGGTCGCCTCGGCCAGCGGCGCCCGGCTCTGCTCGGCAAGCGCGGGGCCGAGCACGCCCTGGGCGACCAGCTGAATCGCGATGTACAGCGAGGCGGTGATGGCGAGTGCGAGAAAGATCGCGCGCGGAACCGTTCGCGCCGGGTCCCGGACCTCTCCACTTGGCGCCAGCGCGACCTCGACGCCCATGAACGCGAAGATCAGCATGAGCACCGCGCGGCCGATGGCGTCGCCATCAGGCATTCCGGGCCAGGCGATGTTGGATGGCTGGACCGCGAACGCGCCCACCGCCACGAACAGCAGGAGCGGACCCAGCTTCGCCACCGTCATCACTTCGATCGTTCTCGCGGCGGCGCGGACGCCGCGGACGTTGACGAAGGCGAGACCGCCAAGGATCAGCGCCAGCACCACCAGCTGCCAGAGCAGACGCCGAGCGCGGGGATGAACACGCTCAGCTGGTCGAGGAGCGAGCTGGCCACGCCCGAGACCGCCAGGATGAAGGTCAGCCACTGCATGACGCCGCTCAGAAACCCGACGAAGGGTCCGAAGGCGGTTTCGACATATGCGAAGATGCCGCCGGTGATCGAGACGCGACTGCCGGCGATGGCAAAGGCGCTGACGATCAGCGCCATCGCCGCGCCGCAGATCACGAATGCCAGCGGTGCCGCCGCGCCCAGCTCCCGGGACAACAGCGCGGGCAGCAAGAAGATCCCTGCGCCCACCGTGCAATTGACGATGCTCGCCGCGACCTGACGGACACCGAGCGCCCGAACGAGCTGCTCGTCGGAAACCGTGACGGTGTTGGACATTGGTAGAGGCGGACGATATCAGAAAGCGGGTCGGAATCGTGATCGGTGACCGGTGATCAGGGATCGAGAATCTCCAAATCAACGCCTAGTCCCGTTCCGATTCCCCGATTCCCCGATCACCGATCACGATGTGTCACTTCCCCAGCTTCGCCTGCCAATCGGTCACCACCATCAGACGTGGCGGGATGGGCTTTTCGCGAGACCGGAGGACCAGCAGAAACTTCCTGCCATCCGGAGTGACATCCTTGGTGTGCAACCCATCGTCGCGGAACTCCAGCGTAAAGAGCTCACGCGGACGTTCGAAGAGAGGCTGGGGCGTGAACTGGGCTGCCGCGGCCATCATCTTGCCGTCTGTCATCGACCAGTAGTCAGCTCACGGCCGTCGCGCCGCCACAGGGGCTGGGCTCCACCATTGTTCGAGACTTGGAACCTGCGTACCGGTAAGTCCGATCTTGCCGTCTCCGGAGAAGGCCTGCACGTACACCTCGAGCGAGCTGCCGTTCAGCCTCGAATGGTAGGCCAGCCAGCGGCCATCTGGTGAGAATCGCGCGTCGCTGTCGCTCTCCGGCGATTGCAGCAGCGTGATCGGCTTCCGATCTCCCTCGAGTGGCAGCAGCATCAGATCCCACCCCGTGCCGCGATTCATCTCGCGGTAGACGATGTATCGACCATCGGGGCTCCAATCGAGCGGATCGTTGTGCTTCTTGACATTCGTCAGCCGCTCCTCCTCACCCGCGCCGGAGGCGTCTTTGCGGTACAGCTGATAGAACCCTTCATCGCGATCCGAAGAAAACACGATCTGCTTCCCGTCGCGAGACCACACCGGGTTCTCGTCCGTCGTCGGCCCGAACGTCACCCGGGTGTTCGTTTGACGGGCGAAGTCCCAGATCCAGATGTCACCGTTGGCTTCGGAAGTCCGGGGAATCCCCTGACGGGTCAGGGCGACGCGCCGCTCGTCGGGTGAAAGGGCGATGGCGTTGTATGGGCCTTCCGGCGCAGCGTCGCCGAGCGGCCTGCCATCGCTCCCGAACCACGCGAGCGGCCTCTTCGCGTCGACCCACAGCCCCGGAGCATAGAGGAGCAATCCGGCATCGGACACCCAGAACGCGGCGCGTAACGACGTCGTGCCCTGGAGCGCTACTCCTTCGGCAACCGAGATCGGGTCCCCCTGGAATCGAAGACTGTCGGCGTCGAAGGGACGCGCCTGCAGCGTCTGATTCTCGATCCACAGCAGATAGCCCGGATGCGATCCGCGTGGCCGCACGTACACCGCTTTAGCCTGGGTGTTCAGGATCAGCGTTCGCTGCGACGGGTCGGCGAGCGAACTGGCGTAGACGCCCTGAACCTTCGGATCCCCGCTCGCGACGAAGTACAGGAAGCGATTCCCATCGGGAAGGAATTGGGGCGCGGCATACGCGGCCTCTTTGATCGCGGGATCGACCTTTCTTATCGATGTCACCTCACCGCCCGAGGCCGACACCCGATCGAGTCCACACGAACAGCCGAACACGATCACGCCGTCGCGGTTCCACGCGCCCGGCTGGTTCGGATCGGCACGGGGCACATCGGCGAGCGTGACGGGAGGGCCGCCGGCGAGATCGAGCCGCTTCAGTTTCCTCTCCGCCATGAACGCGATCGAGCGGCCATCCGGCGACCACACCGGCGCCGTGCCGCCTTCGGTGCCCGGCAGCATCCGCGTCTCGGCCGAGCCCAGGCGCCGCAGCCACAGCGACGCGGGTGGACCAGTCGGTGGTACTGGTGCCGCGGACGGCAACGATGCGCTGAGCACGATGTGCTGGCCGTCGGGCGAGACGGCGCTGCCGGAATGGATGTTGGCGAGCGACGCTCCCGGCGGCGCTTCCATCGAGAACTCGATCGCCGACGGTGCCGGAGCACCTCGCCGCAGTAGCACGACCCCCATCGCGATCGCGCTGATAATCGCGACCGCCGCTACCGCATAGGCAGCGACCATCGCCCGCGATCTGGACTTGCGGGTCTCGGGCGCGGCAGTTGGCGGTGGGTGGCTCTCGTCGAGCAGCAACTGGACGCTGCTGATGTCGCGCAGCCGCTTCCGTGGATCTTTCTCCAGGCACTTTTCGAGCAGCCGTTTCACCGCCGGCGGCGCGGCGCTCAAATCCGGCGTGTCCCTCACCACCGCAGCGAGGACGTCGGTCACGTGCTCTCCGTGAAACAGCCGCCGCCCGGTCACCATCTCGTAGACGACGACGCCGAATGCCCAGATGTCGGCGCGCTTGTCGGCCGGTTTGCCGCGCGCCTGTTCGGGGCTCATGTAGGCGGCGGTGCCGAGAATGATTCCCTGATGCGTGACCGCGGGCGACGTCAGTGTCGGCGAGTTGTCGTAGTCCGCACCCGGACCGCGTTCTGCCGCGGCGCTCGCGGGCTCCAGCGCCTTGGCCAAGCCGAAGTCCAGCACCTTCACGGTCCCGTCATCACGGACGATGATGTTCGCGGGCTTGAGGTCGCGATGGATGATGCCGTGCTCGTGCGCCGTTTCCAGGGCTTCAGCGATCTGGCGCGCGATGGACAATGCCTCGGGCAGGCTCAGTTTCTCCGCGACGCCGCTCTGGGTCGGCGTGCCGGCGATCAGCTCCGCCAGCGTCCGGCCCTCGACGAACTCCATGACCAGGGCGCGGATGCCCTCGCTCTCCTCGAGTCCATGGATGGTGGCGATGTTGGGATGATTCAGCGAGGCGAGCAGCTGCGCTTCCCGGCGAAACCGTGCCATCGGATCGTGGTCGTGAAGCAAGGCATCCGGCAGGATCTTCAGGGCGACGTCGCGGTTGAGCCGCGTGTCGCGCGCGCGATACACCTGCCCCATGCCGCCCGCTCCGGTGAACTGCAGTACCTCGTACGGTCCGATTCGGGTACCGACGCTCAGTGCCATCAGCTCGCTCCGAAATGCCCGTGTTTCCAATCTGTGGAGTGTGGCGCGATCTTACGCGCGCCGGCCGGAGGGAACAAGCGGCGGGATCGGGGACTACAGGATTTGAGTCGGGATCGGTGATCAGTGATCGGGGATCACGGTCGTAATCGGGGATCAACGCCCCAAATCACCCAATAATCCCCGATCGCCGATCGCCGATCCCGAAACAAACCCCAGCCCCGAGTCCCGGACGTGATCCCCTGCTAGATCACCTGGACCTGAGTCCGTTCGGATCCGGTCCCGGCGACGGAATGCTTTCGCCGCAGCACCGCCGCTGAAATCAGCGTCACGCCCAGGCCGACCGGGAAAGGTTCCACGAAGGTGACCGCCGCGTTCAAGAAGGGATTGTCGTACCACGCCTTGAACTGCTGCATCTGCCGGGCCGTTGCCTGAATTTCCTGTTCGCTGGCGCCCGAAGCCCGCGCCTTCTCGATCGCATAGGCCTGGTATTTCTCGAAAAACCCCGGCGCCAGCTTGAAATAAATGAGCTGCCACGTGGCGACGTAGAACGCGCACGAGATCAAGGTGATCAGGATGCCCACCTGGAATCCGCGGCCGAACGTCAGCGTCCCCCCGGCGACGTTTTCGCGATAGGACCGGATGCCAAAGAACACCAGCAGGAACGAGAGCACGATGGCCGTGTAGCCGAAGAACACGCCGCGGTCGAAGCCGATCCGGTCCATGAACGGGACCGTGAGCAGCATCATGAGCGACGACATCACGCCGGAGATCAGCCCGAAGGTGACAACGATTTTCTTCATGATCGAAACCCTCCTCTGGCTGGAACAGTACGGACCGGGCCAGAAGAAGTCGTCATCCTTTCATATGATTTGGCGCCCTGACCACCAGAATCACCCGTTCGGATGACCCGAAATCGGGATCGGTGATCGGTGATCGGTGATCGGGGATCGGAATGCGGGGGGAACGGGACTGGGGAAGGGGGATCGGTCTTCCGCGGGCGAAGAAAAAGCGGCGTGCCGGACGGAGTGGGGTTGCTATTCTCTCCGTGTGAAAAAGGCCGTCCTTCTTTATGGGATCTGCGGCGGTCTCCTGATTGCGGCGCTCGAGTTCATTCAATACCGGTTCCTGGTCGTCGAGCACTCCGTCGAGATTTACGGCGGCCTGATCGCGCTGCTTTTTGCCGGCGTCGGCATCTGGCTCGGTCTCTCGCTCACCAAAACGAAAAAAGTCGTGGTCGTGCGCGAGGTGCCGGTGCCCGCGAGCCAGACCTTCGTCCGGAATGACGCGAAGGTCGCCGAGCTCGGGATTACGCCGCGGGAACTCGAAATCCTGGAGCACATCGCCGGCGGCATGAGTACCCGTGAAATCGCCGAGACCCTCTTCGTCAGCGAGAACACGGTGAAGACCCACGCCAGCCGTCTCTTCAGCAAACTGAGCGTGAACCGCCGAACCCAGGCCGTGGACGTTGGGAAGCGACTGGGGATTATTCCGTGACAGAGTCGTGATCGGTGATCGGTGATCGGGGATCGGGGATCGCACGACTCTCGGTTCCCGGAATCCCTGATCCCCGATCCCCGACTCCGTTAAGGAATCCTGATCACCGATCACCGATCACCGATCCCGACACCTCTCTAATCGACAGTTTGACATCACACATGTCGATAGCCGACACTTGCAGCTGTCGAGAGACGACATGTCTACACAAAAAACCGAAGTTCCCTATGGCGCCCTGGATCTCGTCATCCTCAAAACGCTCGATACGATGGGCGCGATGCACGGCTACAGCATCGCCCGGCGCATCGAGCAGGTCGCGGACAACCTGCTGCACCTGAGTCAGGGCTCGATCTATCCCGCGCTCATCCGGCTCGAACAGCAACGCTGGATCCGGACGCAATGGGGCATCTCGGAAACGAACCGGCGCGTGAAGTTCTATTCGCTCACTGCTGCCGGCGCGCGCCAGCTGCGGGTCGAAGTGGAGAACTGGGAGCGGGCGACGGCGCTGGTCGCCAGGTTCCTCGAGGCCAAGCCGTGACGCCCGGCCTTCTCGTTCGCCGCCTCCTCGCGCTCTTTCGCGCCCGCAGGTTCGACGATCAGCTCGACGATGAGGTGCAGGCGCATCTGGAGCTGGCGGAGCGGGACGCGATCGCGGCGGGCCTGTCCCGGGAAGACGCGCGGCGCGAGGCGCGCCGCCGCTTCGGCAACATCGAGCGGATGAAAGATGAGCACCGCGATCGCCGCAGCGTGCGATGGATGGACACGCTGGCCAGGGACTTCCGCTACGGCCTGCTGCTGCTGAAGCGGGATCCGGGATTTGCGTTCGTTGCGATCAGCGTCATGGCCATCGGCATCGGCGCCAATACCGCGATGTTCAGCCTGATGGACGCAGTGCTGTTGAAGCCGCTGCCCTATCCCGAGCCCGAGCGGATCGTCCGCGTGTGGGAAGCGCCGAGTCCGACGAGCCGCAACGGGATCAGCACGCTCAACTTCGTCGACTGGAAGCGGCTGAGCACGTCGTTCGAGGCGCTCTCGGCGGTTCGCGGGCTGAACGTCGCGCTCACCGGCAACGGGGATCCTGCACGCCTCGGGGGCGTGCTCGTCTCGGCGGACTACTTCGAAGTCTTCGGCGTCGGGGCGGCGCTCGGCCGCACGTTCCTTCGCGGCGAAGATCAGCCGGGCGCCAGCCGTGTCGTCGTGCTCAGTCATGCCACGTGGCAGGGGCGCTTCGCCGGCGACCCGGCCATCCTGAATCGCGACATCATGCTCGATGGCGAGCCGCACCAGGTGGTCGGCATCCTGCCCGCGGGCAGTTTCGATCGCGAGGTCGCCGGCTTCTGGAAGCCGATCGTCTTCGCGCCGGATCAGCAGACACGCGGCTACCACTGGCTGGGCGCGGTGGGACGACTGCGGTCCGGCGTGACCCTCGATCAGGCGCGGGAAGAAATGCGCGGCGTCAGCGAGAGCCTTGCGACACTCCAGCCGGCGTTCAAACAGAACTGGCGGGTGGCGATCGAACCGTTCGATCAGGGTCTGGTTTCCGGCAATCTCCGTCAGTCGATCCTCGTCGCGTTCGGCGCGGTCGTCATGGTCCTGCTCATTGCCGCGGCCAACATCGCCAACCTGCTCCTGGCCAAGGGCGTGGCGCGCCGGCAGGAAATGGCGGTTCGCGCCGCGCTCGGCGCGAGCCGCGGCCGGCTCGCCGGGCAGGTGCTCACCGAAAGCCTCGTGCTCTGTCTTGTCGGGGGCCTGGCCGGTGTCGGTCTCGCCTACCTGCTCATCCGGGCCGCCGGTCCGGTGCTGGCAGCCACGCTGCCGCCGACGGCGTCCGTCGTGCTCGATCCACGCGTGCTCGCGTTCGCCGCATTTGCCGCCGTCGCGGTTTCGCTCGTGGTCGGCCTGCTGCCGTCGCTGCAGATGTCGTCCGGCCGGCTGTCGCGGGCACTGAATCTGGCCACTCGCGGATCGTCGTCTCGCGAAGGCGTCCGCCGCGCGATCGTCATCGCCGAGGTCGCGGTCTCGCTCGTCCTGATCTGCGGCGCCGTGCTGCTGTTCAAGAGCCTGATGAAGCTCCAGCGCGTGGACGCCGGCGTGCGCATCGACAACGTGATCACGATGTCGGCCGATCTGCCGTTTGCGACATACCCGGATCCCGAGCGGGCGACCCGCTTCATCGAGCAGGCGGCCGAGCGGCTTCAGGCGATTCCCGGGGTCGAGCGCGCGGCGGTCTCGACCGATGTGCCGCTGCTCGGCGTCAGGCAAGGCGAGAGCGTTGGCGTGCCAGGCACCGACGGGGGTATCGGCGCCCGGTTCAAGCGCGTCGATCCCCACTATTTCGCGACGCTCGATATTCCCGTGCTGGCCGGCCGCAGCTTCACCGCACGCGACCGCGCGGGCGCGCCTAGAGTTGCGATCGTCAACGAAGCGCTGGCGCAGCGGCTTGCGGAGCGGCTCAACCTCACCGATCCGGCGCAGACCGTCGGCAGGATCGTTCAGCTCAGCAGCCCGATGTACGAGAACCGCGGTCAGGCCGGGAAGCCGGAGGACGTCGAGGTCATCGGTCTGATCCGCAACGAGCGCGTCGCCGAGCTCGATGCGCCGACGCCGGAAGTCGTCTACGTCGCCCTGCTCCAGGCGCCGCGCCGGGAGATCAAGCTGATCGTGCGAACCCGGACCGACCCGTCTGCCGCGATGCCTGCCATTCGCGCGGCCGTGGGGGAGATCGATCCGCGGCTGCCTCTCGGGGACGTGCGCACGATGGAGCAGGTGAAGCGGCTGACGCTCTCAGCGAAGACCGACCCCGCATGGATCATCGGCGCCTTCGCCGGCGTCGCGGCGCTGCTCGCGGCGCTCGGCCTCTACGGCGTGCTGTCCCACGCGGTGAATCAGCGCCGCCGGGAGATTGGCATCCGCATGGCCCTGGGAGCGGACGCGGGCGATGTGCTGTCGCACGTCATGCGGAACGCCGCCTGGACGCTGCTCATCGGCCTCGCGGCCGGCATGGCCGGAGCGCTCGCGTTGACGAGGGTGATGAAGAACCTGTTATTCGAGGTATCCGCGCTCGATCCCCTGGCTTTCGCGCTGGCCGCGATCGCGATGACGGTCGTCGGGCTGTTCGCCGCGCTGGTGCCGGCGAGCAGGGCCGCGCGCGTCGATCCGGTGGCCGCGCTTCGCAGTGAGGGATGACGCGCGCCACGCGCGCGCCATTCAGCTTTTCGTCCCGGCGATGACCTTCTCGAGGTACTCGCGATTCGCTCGCGCGTTCGCTACCGTATCCTGAACCGTCTCCCCGACGGCTGTCCCTTCGACCATGATCGGGCCGCTGAAGCCGGCGGCCTGCAGTTTCTTGAAGATGCCGGGGAAGTTCACCTTGCCGGTGCCGAACTGGATCATGACCTCGTCGCCGCGCGGATCGGGATTGGGCGTGCCAACGGCCGGCGCGCCGACTTCCCGCTCCATGAAGTGAGGGCCGGCGCAATCCTTCGCGACGACTCCGGTGACATAAGGCCCGATGATCTCCAACGCCGCCACGGGATCCTTTCCCGTGTAATAGATCACGTTGCCGGGGTCGAGGAAGATGCTGAAGTTCGGATGGTTGACCTGTCTCACCCAGCCGACGAGCTCACCCGAGGTGTTGTTCAGTCCGTGGTGGTGCTTGATCGCGATCTGCACGCCGCGCTCCTTGCCGTACGCCGCGGCATCCGAGAGCACCTTGGTGACGTGGATGTACTGATCTTCCCGTCCCATCCCGAGATAGAGCGCGAACTTCTGTCCGAGGGCCTGCGCGTCCGCAATCTGCTTGCGGACGGCCGCGGTTGCCTCTGACAGAGGGACTTCCGTGGGCACGGTCAGGCTCGCGATCGTGGTCGTCAGGCCTCGCGCCGCCAGTTTTTCCTTGAGCGCCGCGATCGACTCCGGCGTCACCGGAGCCACGGCGCCGCGTCCCCGTTGACCGCCGGCCGCCGCCGCGCCGGGGGCGGCGGGAGGAGCGGGCGGCGTGGCGCGGATCATGTCCGCCGACTTGTAGCCGGCAGCCTTGATCGCGTCGAGGACCTCGTCGTGGCTCAGGCGGAACCGCGAAAACGGGCGGAGATGACAGCCGATCATGAAGCGTGTCCCTTTCGAGTCCTGCGCGCGCGCGGCGCCGGGCAGCATGGCCGCCGCGGCAATCGCGGAAGCGGTGGTCAGAAAGTCGCGGCGGGAATGTGACCGTTCGTTCATCGTGTGACTCCGGTTACTGGCCGGCACGGATTCTAAGTGCCGTCTCGGGCAACCGTCAAACCGGAAGTCGTGCTTCCCATGATTCCTGCTCAGAAACGATTGCGCTTCGCGCCGCACGACGGCCTCGAAGTCACGATGGCACGAAGGATCCGTTAAGGACCTTGTCTGTCGTGCCGTCGTGCCGTCGTGCCGTCGTGCAGCGCGATAGCGGGGTCGTCAGACCGATAAAGGCAATGGTGCTCGGAATTCGATAGGTGACCGGAGAACACGACATTCCGCAGGTGTTTCTTGTCTGGCGTGCCACCACCTGTTAGCATCCGGCAGCCTAGGCCGTATCAGTCGTAGCTGTCTGCCAGTTCGGTCGTTCGGTGTCCTGTCTGCCCCCGGGTCGTCGCCGTGTAGGTCGGTTCGACGGAAGCGAGAGGAGGACCTCATGACAGCCGTGCGGAGAGTAGGAATCAGCGGAGCGGCATGTGCGCTGCTCTTGACGCTGGCGCTGCCGGTGGCAGCGCAGGTGACCACCGGGTCGATTGCCGGAACTGTGAAGGATGCACAGGGCGGCGTCATCCCCGGCGCATCGATCACGCTCGTCAGCGAATCGCGCGGCACCAGGTCGATTCCGGTGACGACGGACGTCAACGGCGACTTCGTGTTTCCGAACGTCACCGCCGACACCTACACGATCGAAGTGGAGATGGCGTCGTTCAAGACCCTCCGGCAGTCGGGCATTGCCGTCAATCCCGGTCCGCGCGTGTCGGTGGGCGTGCTGACGATCGAGATCGGCGGCGCGGCCGAGACGGTGACGGTCAAGGGCGAGTCGCCGATGATTCAGACGGCGACCGGCGAACGCTCGTTCGCGATTCCGACCGAGACCGTCCAGAACCTTCCGCTGCAGAACCGCAGCTTCCTTCAACTCGCCCAGCTCGCACCCGGCGTCGTCATGAACGGGGTTCAGGCGCAGCGCCTCGGCTCGATCGTCCAGTCGACGACCGTGATGATGGACGGCGTGTCGACGATGGATACGGGCAGCAACGGCGCGATCGTGCAGATGAACGTCGAGTCGATCGCCGAGGTCAAGCTCCTCGTCCAGGGCTACCAGGCTGAATACGGCCGGTCGAGCGGCCTGCAGGTCACCGCCGTGACCAAGAGCGGCACGAATCAGTTCCGCGGTTCGCTGTACAACGTGCGGCGCGACTCCGATTGGTACGAGAACAACAAAGCGAACATCCTGAACAACGTGGCCAAACCGATCATCGAGCAGCAGGAGAGCGGATACTCGATCGGTGGACCGATTGGCAAGCCAGGCGGCAACAACAAACTGTTCTTCTTTCACGCGCTCGAGTTTCTGCCCCGCACCGGGGGGAACGACACGTTCTCGTTCCGGTTCCCGACCGAGCTCGAGCGCAGGGGCGATTTCTCCCAGTCGCTCGACAACCTCGGCAATCCTTACCCGTACATAAAAGATCCGAACATCGCCGGTGTGTGCTCGGCGGCGGATCAGACGGCCTGTTTCAGGGACGGCGGTGTGCTGGGACGGATTCCAGCCGATCGGCTGTACCAGCCCGGCCTCAACATTCTCAAGATGTGGCCGACGCCGAACGGCCTTGGTACGACTACCGGTCGGAATCATGAGCTGGTCCGGCCCGCCGAAGAGATCCTCGGGTACCAGCCCGCTGTGCGCGTGGACTACCAGCCATTTCAGTCTCTCAGGGTCAGCGTGAAATACCAGGGCGCCATTCAGCGCCAGCAGATCTTCAACGGCACCATTCCGGGCTGGAACGATTCCAAGATGGTGCACCCGCGGATCGGCACAGAGGCGGTGAACGTCAACTACAGCATCAACCCCACGACGTTCCTCGAAGGGACCTACGGCCGCGCGGGCAACCAGCTGGCGGCCTGCGGTCCGACGCCGAGCTTCTGCAACCAGACCGCAGTTCCGACCAACGACATCTCGAACCTGAACAATGCCGGCCTTACCGGACTTCCGCTGCTCTTCCCCGAGGCATCGGTCCTTGATCCCGACTACTACGCGTACAGCATCCTCACCGAAGCCAGCGTGCCGTTCTTCGACGGTAACCGTATCCTCCGCGCGCCGAACTTCGGGTGGGGCAACCGCGTGGTCGCGGCGAACAACAACCAGGGCGCGCCGCCGAACATCAACTTCCCCGGTTTCCTCAATATCAACACGACGCAGGACGTGGTGATCAGCCTGACCAAGGTCATGGGATCGCACACGATGAAGGCGGGCTTTTACAACAGCCACAGCCTGAAACGCGAAAACAACGTCCAGGGTGCGGCCGACAACTTCGGCACGTTGAGCTTTGCCAACGACACGGTCGGCACGAACCCGTTCGACACGTCGTTCGGCTTCGCCAACGCCGCCATCGGCAGCTTCAGCTCCTACGCGCAGGCGTCGCGGTATGTGGAAGGCAGCTTCATCTACAACAACACTGAGTGGTACGTGCAGGACAACTGGAAGGCGAACAACCGTCTGACCCTCGACTACGGCGTGCGTTTCGTTCACGCTCAGCCCCAGCACGACAAGCTGCTGCAGAGCGGAAACTTTCTGCCGAATGAATGGACGCAGGCGGAAGCGCCGCGGCTCTATGTCGCCGGTTGCGCCAATGGCGTCTTCCCGTGCTCCGGCACCAATCGTCAGGCGTTCGATCCGGTGACCAGGCAGTTCCTCGGACCGAATTCGACGCTGGCCATCGGCACGCTGGTGCCGGGCACCGGCAACCTGACCAATGGCCTGTTCCAGTCGGGACAGGGCATCGCGAAGACCACCTACACGTTCCCGAAGCTCAATGTCGGACCGCGGTTCGGTATGGCCTACGACATTACCGGGAAGCAGGAGTTCGTCGCACGCGGCGCCGTGGGCATCTACTTCGACCGGCCCCGTCCGGGTGACGCCCAGGCGCTGGTCGGCAACCCTCCTGGCGGCTCGCGCATCATTACGATTCGGTACGGCCAGCTTCAGAGCCTGAACTCCGGTGGCTTGACGACGATCAGCCCGCCGGGGATCACGGTGTTCCAGTACGAAGCCAAGCTCCCGACCTCGCTGCAATTCAGCGCCGGCGCACAGAAGCTGCTGCCGTGGGCGACGTCGCTCGACCTCTCGTATGCCGGCCTCCACAGCTGGAACGACCAGCAGCCGTGGAACATCAACTCGATCGATCTCGGCACTGCCTTCCTGACGACGACGCAGGATCCGACGCTGGCTGCGGGCACCGTGCCCGGGTCCACGTCCTATGCCGCCACGAACCCCGATCTGGTCCGCGCCTACCGCGGCTACAGCTCGATGGCCAGCACCAGCCGCTTCTACGAAGGATGGCGGACATTCCATTCGTTCCAGATTTCCGTGAACCGGCGGTTCCGCGACGGCCTGCAGTTCGGCTTCAACGACACCATCACGCTGTCGGATGTCGCCCGCGTGGGGCCGCGGTTCGATCACGGCGCCGATGGCCAGTTCGTGCGGAGGGCTGACGAGGCGCAGGCCCAGGAGCTGCTCGGCGATCAGAACCCGCGCACGCACGTCATGAAGGCCAGTGCGCTCTGGGATATGCCGGATCTCCGCGCCAGCCAGCCCGCCCTCAAAGTGCTCGGGTACCTGGTGAACGACTGGCAGCTCTCGACGATCTGGACCGGCTTGACCGGCGCGCCGTACACCGTCAGCGCCAGCTACCAGAACGGCGGCGGCAACGTGAACATCACCGGGTCGCCCGACTTCGGGCCACGCATCGTCATCGTCGGCGATCCGGGCCAGGGCTGCAGCAGCGACCCGTACCGGCAGTTCAATGCCGCTGCCTTCGAGGGACCACGGGTTGGCAGCGTCGGTCTCGAGTCCGGCAACGACTATCTGAAGGGCTGCTTTTCCAGCGTGCTGGATCTGTCGATTGCGCGGAACATCCGCCTCGGCGGCAGCCGGATGCTTCAGCTGCGCGTCGACATGTTCAACGCACCGAACAACGCGCAGATCACCAATCGCAACACGACGCTGACGCTGACCAGCCCGAACGATCCGGTCACCGCGCAGAATCTGCCCTACGGCCCGGACGGTAACATCCTGCCCAACCGCGTCCGTCCCAATCAGGCCGGTTTCGGCGCGGTCACCGAGTATCAGACGCCGCGGAACGTGCAGGTGTACCTCAGGTTCTCTTTCTGAAGATAGGAGTCAACTCCCAATCTCCGACTCGTCCAACTCCCAAAGGGAGCCAGTCGGAACATCTGGCTGAGAGTCGCAGAATCACCCGTGAACCCGCGAACGCGACATCAGCCCCGGATACTGTGCATTGCACCATTGGCAGTTGGGAGCTCAACTCGCGTATGTCCGACCCTCTCATGAGCAGATCACATAGACATGCGCTTCCGCTTGCCGCGGCTCTCGCTTTTGTCCTGGTCGCCGCTACGCTCGCACTGACGGCGCAGGCACCCGCGGGCGGGTCGACGCAGACGACAGCAGGTCAGAGCACGCCTGCCCCACAGCCGGCGCCAGCAGGGCGCCGCGGGCTGGGCGGCGGCCGCAAAGACGATCCGATCAATGCCGACGTCGATTGGACCAAGCAGCCGCCGCTCCGTCCGAGCACGCCTGAGGAACAACTCAAGAAGTTCATCCTGCAGCCGGGGTATCGCCTCGAGCTCGTGTTGTCCGATCCGATCATTCAGGAGCCCACCGCGATCGCGTTCGACGGCAACGGCCGGATGTTCGTCGTCGAGGATCGCAGCTACATGCTCGATCTCGACATGACCGGACAGCTCGACCCGATCAGCCGGATCTCGATGCACGTCGACAGCGACAACGACGGCGTCTACGACAAGCACACCGTGTTCGTCGACAACCTCGTGTTCCCGCGGTTCGTCACGCCGTTCGGGCCGGGCGTCATCCTGACCAAGGAGTCGAACGCCGACGAGCTGTGGAAGTACACCGACACCAATGGCGACGGCGTCGCGGACAAGAAGGAGCTGTTCGACACCGGCTACGGCCGGCTCGGCAACGTCGAGGGCCAGGAAGCGTTCCTGACCTGGACGCTGGACAACTGGATGTACAGCACCTACAACGCGTTTCGCGCGCGCTGGACGCCGCACGGTGTACTCAAAGAGACGACCGGGAGCAACGGCGGCGAATGGGGCGTGACGCAGGACAACGACGGCAAGATCTGGTTCGAGAGCGGCGCTCCCGGCGTGCCATCAGGCTTTCAGTTTCCGATCGTCTACGGCAACTTCAACGTACCCGATCAATTCGAGCCGGATTTCCGGATTCCATGGGGCGCGCCGATCCGCATCGCCGACATGCAGGGCGGCATGGCCGCGACGCGCATGCCGGACGGATCCCTCAAGAGCGTGACTTCGAGTGCCGGCAACGACGTCTTCCGTGGACACCGGCTGCCGAAGGAGCTGGTCAACGAGCTCTTCTCCGGCGAGCCGGTCGCACGCATCGTCCGGCAGATTCATCCCGAGAACCGGGAAGGGCTCACCATCCTGCACAACGCGTATCCCGGGAACGAGTTCATCAAGTCCCTCGATCCGTTCTTCCGTCCGGTGGACATCACCACCGCGCCCGACGGCACGATGTACATCACGGACATGTACCACGGGATCATCCAGGTGGGGAACTTCACCAGGCCCGGCTCGTACCTGCGCGCGAAGATCGAGCAGTACGATCTCGACAAGGTCATTCACAAGGGACGGATCTGGCGGCTCGTCTACGACGGCGTCACGCCCGATCGATCGGACCGGCTGCGGCGCGACCGCATCGTGCCGCGCATGCACGACGAAACCGCCGCGCAGCTCGTCCGGCACCTCAGTCATCCGAACGGCTGGTGGCGCGACACCGCGCAGCAGCTGCTCGTGCTCAGGCAGAACAAGTCGGTCGTGCCCGCGCTGCAGACCCTGCTGAACACCTCGCCCAACCTGCTGGCGCGCTTCCATGCGCTCTGGACGCTCGAGGGGCTCGGCGCGCTCAGGCCCGCTGTCGTGCGGCGGCAGATGGAGGACCCCGAGCCGCGGATGCGGATCCAGGCGATCCGCGCCAGCGAAACGCTCTACAAGGGCGGCGATCGGTCGTTTGCCAACGACTACAACGCGCTGACGAAGGACCCCAGCGTCGACGTCGTGATTCAAGCGATGTTGACGCTGAACCGGTGGAAGGTGCCTGAGGCGGCCGCGACGATCAAAGCGACGATGGAGTCCAACCAGGCGCGTGGCGTCCAGGTCGTCGCCACGACGGTCTTGAATCCGCCGGCCGGGCGCGGTGGCGGCCGCGGCGGCGCGCTTACGCCGGAGCAGCAGGCGGTGATCGAGCGCGGCGCGACGATCTACAACGAGCTGTGCTTCGCGTGCCACGCGCCCGATGGGATGGGGACGCCGAAGCCGGAGCTCGCGACGACCATGGCGCCACCGCTCGCGGGCTCGCCGCGCGTCATCGGTCATCGCGACTACATCATCAAGACCGTTCTGCACGGACTCACCGGTCCCGTGGACGACAAGACGTACACGGACGTCATGATGCCCCTGGGCGTGAACAACGACGAATGGGTTGCCGCGGTGAGCTCGTACGTCCGCCGCAGCTTTGGGAACTCCGCCGGCTTCATCACGCCGGCCGATGTCGCGCGAGTGCGCGCGGCCACAGCGGATCGCAAGGAGATGTGGACGCTGACGGAGCTGGCCGCGTCAATCCCGGTGTTCGTGTTCAAGGACGGCTGGAAGGCGAGCGCAAGCCACAACGCGGACGCCGCCGGAGGCGGCCTGACGCTGACTGGATGGAATTCCGGCGGACCGCAGCAGGCCGACACCTGGTTTCAGGTCGAGATGCCGAAGCCGGAAACGCTGACCGAGATTCAGTTCGAATCGCCGCCACCGGGCGGTCGCGGCGCGGCGGTCGCCCTCGGCGGCGCGCCGATCGCGACCCCCGAAGGTCCCGGTTTTCCGCGTGGCTACAGAGTCGCGGTGTCGATGGACGGCGCGTCATGGAAGCCCGTCGCGGAGGGCAGCGGCAGCGGATCGGCCACGACGGTCGTCTTCCCGCCGGTACAGGCGAAGTTCGTCCGGGTCAGTCTCACGGCCACGATCGACACCGGTCCGCCGTGGTCGATTCAAGGGTTCAGGCTCTACGCGGTCCGATCGGGTGGAACGAGTCAACTCCCAACTTCCAACTCCCAACCTCCAAAGCGATAGGACCGGGAGAGCTGGGTGGAAGGCGTGCCGACATACCTGCTCGGATCGACTTTCACCCAGTTGTTACGCGTGACTCGCTTTGGGAGTTGCCCGTCGCCGCTTGCCTCTCGCGGACGCGGTCGGCAAGCTCTGGCGAGGGTTCTGTCTGACCTCGACCATCAGAGGTGACCCTCGAGAGCACGCCTTCGAGCAGCGGCGTCATGAGACGGAGTTGTCTCGCGCGGATCACCATGTCCCACAGCGGCTCGAATTTCTTCCAGCCCGCTGCATAGAAGAAATGCTTAGACTGATGCTTGGCCGAGCCGTGTGACAGAGATCCGCGCGCGATCGACGACCAGCGGTAGAACTCGCGGTAGGCCCAGTCGTAGCCGCGCTTCAGCGCCTCGGGTGTCAGCCGCGCCGGACGGTAGACGGCGTGCCGCGTGTCGTAGAGATCCCAATCCCGCGTCAGGATGCGATTGGCTGCGTCGGTCCGGGCGAAGAGCCGCGTGCCCGGATACGGCGTCTGAATGTGGAACGTCGCGGTCGTGATCCCCTGCTCGATCGCCCAATCCACCGTGCGCCTGAAGACGCTCTCATCGTCGTCATCCATGCCGAACACGAAGCTGCCGTTGATCATGATGCCGAGGTCGTGCAGGCGCTTCGTGACGGCGGCATAGTCGCGGCCGAGGTTCTGGCGCTTGTTGCTGTGCACGAGATTGGCCGGCGCCAGCGTCTCGAATCCGACGAACAGGCTGCGCAGGCCGGCCGCCGCCGCCCGCTCGACGACGTCGCCGCGCAGGATCGAGTCGACCGTTGCGGCGCCCTGGAAGAGCCGTCCCATTCCCCGCATGCCGTCGAACAGCGCCGTCGCGAAGCGGGCGTTGCCGAACAGGTGATCGTCGAGAAAGTAGAGATGCCGTCCCGGCAGCCGTGCGATCTCGGCGAGCGCATCGTCCACGCGCTGGGTGTAGAACGAGCGCCCTCCCTCGAAGAACGCGTCCTTGTAGCAGAAGTCGCAGTGCTGTGGACACCCTCGCGTGACGACAATCGAGTTCGGTACGAGATACGAGCGGCGGCGGATCAGGTCGCGGCGGATCGGCGGCAGCCGGTCCAGCGTTCGCCCCGAAGTCGAGACGTAGCGGCGGAGCGGCCGGCCGGCGCGGAAGTCGTCGAGGAACTGCGGGAACGTCTGCTCGCCCGGGCCGAGAAAGACGGCGTCGGCGTGCGGCGCGGCTTCGTCCGGCAGCGCGGTGACGTGCAGGCCGCCGAGGACGACGAAGACGCCTCTCGCGCGGTACGCATCGGCCAGCGCATAGGCCCGCTTCGCGTTGGTGATGTAGACCTGAATCGCGACCAGGTCGGGGCAATCGCCGGTGTTCAGCGGCGCGACGTGCTCGTCTTCGATCGCGGCCTCGTCGTCGGGCCGGAGGTAGGCCGCGAGGGTCGCCAGACCCAGCGGCGGGAACAGGGAGTATTTGATCGGCCGCCAATAGGGGCTGGTGGCCTCGGTCAGGGCCGGCAGGATGAACTTCACGCGCAGTCGCCGGCGGGATGGCATGGGTCGGCTCCTCTCCGTGACGCAATCGCAGAATACTTTGCAATGGAGAGTTTACTGCGATATCAAGAATTGGAGCAAGTGGCTGGTAGCGAAGTGGCAAGCGGCAAGCTGCAACGCATTTCCCGTCGCACTTGTGCCTTGTAACTTGCCACTTGTCTCACCCCGCCAACTCCTGATTATTTCGTTGCAAAACTTCGTTGCTGCTCCTAGACTCGCATCATCTCTTAAATCTTTAAGAGATGATGAGCTCGAACGCCCCGGCCGGCCGGTTGAGCCTGAGCCTGGCCGCGGCGGAAGCCGTGAAAACGGTGGCCCGGCATCGAGCCGACTCGAGGTGGCTGTTCAGCGTTCTCGACCGGGGGATGACATGACATACCGGTTCGCACTGCCCGACGCTCGCCTCCGCGTTTACGGCCTTGGCGCCGCCGTGGTCATGACGGTGATGCCGTGGACCCTGCCGCCCTCCGCCGCCGGCGTGACCGATCCGAGTGCCGTCGCGGCGATGCAGGCCTTTCTCACCCGTCCGGCGATCCCTCATGAGTACAGCGCGTCGCGCCGTCTCGAGGCGTCGGGCAGCGGTCAGCGGGGCTGGCTCGACGTGCGTACCGATTTCACGTTCGCGTCGGGGTTCGTCTACGACGTCACAGGGGAAGGGGGATCCGGCCTGATCCGGTCACGGATCCTGCGGTCGTTGCTCGATGAGGAGCAGCGGCTGATCGCGAGCGGCGGCGCCCCCCGCGTCGCGCTTTCACCCGCCAACTACGAGTTCACCGCAGAAGGGATCAACGAGGAGGGGCTCGCGATCGTCCGCATCCAGCCGCTGAGGAAGGACCGGTCGCTCATCGCCGGACGGCTGTTCCTGACGGTCGATGGCGATCTGCGGCGCGTCGAGGGCCGGCTCGCGAAGAATCCGTCCTTCTGGATCACTCGCGTCAACTTGATCCGAACCTATCGCCGGATCAACGGCGTGCTGATGCCGGTGTCGCTGGATACGACGGCGCAGCTCAGGCTGTTAGGATCCTCAGCGCTGCGCATGACCTACCGCTACTCGCACATCGACGAACAGCCCGTCGACCAGGATCAGCACGATCAGCCTGACGCAGAATAGCGCCAACCGGCGTCAGCCCTCCGATCGCCCGACTTCCGTTTCGTGAATGAGCTGCGCCATGCTGCCGGTTCCCTGGCCGTTCTGCCAGGCGGTGAGCGTGACCGCCGCTGACGCAAGCACGATCGTTGTCGTCAGCAGATAGGTCAGCGGGGACAGCCTGTCTGGCACGAGCAGCATCCACAGCGCGAGCACACATGGAACAAGCAGGGCAGCGGCGATCGTGTACTGACTCCGGTATCGAAGGAAACGCATAGGGGTTCCGATCAGCACCATTGTGGAAACGAGGCTGGTAATGCGGGTCTGGCCAGCCACTTTAGAGAGGCTGGCGGCCGATGCGGGCCGGGAGACTCAGGAAAGGACCTCAATGATAGCACGATCGCCGTGTCGCCATCGAACGCCATGTGACTCGCTCGAGACCCGGGTTGTATGATCCGCCCGACTTCATTGCAGCAGGCGGCGGCACTACTTCACGCGGAGGGGTCCATGGGAAACATGACGGCGCGGGTTTTGTTTGCCGGTGATCCTCGGCGTAGCGATCGGTGTTGCCGGGCCCGCTCTGTTCGCCCAACAGGAACGGCAGTTCGGCGGCGTTGGCCTGACCGTCTTCGCCGACCGCGACTTCCGCGGCCGCACCGCCACGATTCGTGAAGACATGCCGAACCTGCAGGCGATCGGGCTGAACGATCTCGTGTCGAGCCTTCGAGTCGGGCGGGGCGAGCAGTGGGAAGTCTGCGAGCACGCCAACTACGCCGGCCGCTGCGTCGTCGTCTCGGGTTCTGAGGCCGATCTGCGCGACAGCGGGTGGAACAAGATGATTTCCTCCGCGCGGCGGCTCAGGGGAGGCGGGGGCGGGTTCGGCCCGCCCGTGCCGCCCGGCCGCAGGGGGCTCGAGCTGTTCTCGAGTGATGACTTCGACGGCGATCGCCGCGTGATCATGGACTCGCAGCCGGACCTGCGCAGGCTCGGCTTCAACGATGCCGCCCGGAGTCTGCGCATCGGCCCGCGCGAAACCTGGGAGGTCTGTGACCATATCGACTTCAACGACTGTCGCGTCGTGAATTCGGACTTTGCCGACCTGAAAAGTCTCGGCATGTCCCGTCGCATCTCTTCGGTCCGGCGCGTGGGGCAGGGTGGCGGCGGTGGTGGCGGGCGCGGAAACCGCGGCTCCATCATCCTCTACGATGCCCGCGGCTACCGCGGCCAGTCGTATCGTGTCGAGCGCGAGACGGAGGCGCTGTCGGGATTCGCGAACCGCGCGCAGAGCGTTCAGGTCACGGGCGGATCCTGGGAGCTGTGCGACCGCGCGGGCTTTGCCGGGCGGTGCGTGGTCGTGTCGGGAGATCTTCCGGATCTCGCGTCGCTCGGTCTGCAGAATCGCGTGGCGTCGATACGGCCCGTGCCAATGCCGCGGTGAGGATGGCCCGCGCGCATGACGTCTTCCGAAAGAGCCTGCCGAAGGGGTCGCTTCACCGGACCTGTTGTGGCAGGCCGAGCCGCTGCAGCAGTACCGCGAGAGCGGCCGTCCGCCAATCACGTCGCGCAAGGTCTGCCCCTCGACAAACTAATGGGAACCCATTTCGATTCTCGCCAACGGGATCAGCCAGTTTCATCGAGGGAATTGGAGATGAAATCCGCAGGTCGCGAGGCTGCCGTGCGGTCGGCTTATACCGTCGCCGCCGGAGCGTCGGCTCCCGCCCACAGGTTCATCGTGCTGAGCTCCTCGCGCCCGCAGGCCTTGAGGTAGAGGAACAGCTGCGTGCGATACGCCGCGTAGCCGCTCAGCACCAGGTTGACGAGGAAGCCGCCGCGGGTGGCCTTCTGACCGAAGAGCTCGACTTTCTCGCGGAAGTCGGCATCGGAGATGTCAGCGAGCAGCGCCGGGTACGTTTCGGTCTGACGCGAGATGGCTGCCAGCACCTGCTCGAACGTCTGTGCGGCCGCCGCCTGTTCGGCCGCCGTCCACGCCGGGACATCGAACGTGCCGGACTTGATCATCGGGATGAGCTGCGGACCCATGATGCTCAGGTACTGCAGCAGTTCGAGCGTGCTGCGCTGCTTCGGCGTCGGCCGGTAATCGAGCATCGTCCGATCGATCTTGCTGGCGAGGTGAAGAAGGATGCGGACTTCGTTCTGCAACGAGCCGATGAGTTCGGGCTTGGTCAGGACCATGAGCTCCTCGTGTGAAAAAGACGGAAAACGATATCACGGGGCTGTCGCGTTTCCGATCCCCGGTCCCCGGTCGCCGATCCCCGTATTTCACCGCCCCGCGAGGGACGCCCGCCAGTTCTGGACGATGGTCAGCGACCCCGGTCCGGTGCGTTCCGGCACGATGGCCAGGAAGCGCCGGCGATCCGGTGTCGCGTCGATTCCTCGGATGCCGGGGGGCAATGTCGCGATCTGCCTCGGTATGCCGATACGGAGCGTCGCGCCTGGTTCGAAGTCGACGAGCCAGAGGCTGCGCTGGTCGTTGCCGAGAAACAGCATCTGACGGCCGTCGCGCGTCCACCAGTTCTTCATCCCGCCATGTTGCGAGACCTGCTGGCGCTGCCCCGGGTCGGGGAAGGCCTGCACGTATATCTCGTAGCGTCCTGTCTCCTCCGACGCATACGCGAGCCACCGGCCGTCGGGTGAGACCGCGCCTCCGCGGTCGCGATTCGCGGTTCGGACCAGAAGTTTCGGCTCGCCGGTGCCGCTGGCCGGCAGCAGCCACACGTTCTGCGCCGACTGGGGATCGAGCTGATTCAGCACGATCCACTGCGCCGTCGGCCGACCAGCTGTCAGGGCCCTTGAACAGCACCTCGGAGCGATACAGCACCTGTTCCGGTGCGGCATCGCCGATCCGCTTCACGAAGAAGTCCTGCGGGCCATCACGATCGGCGGCGAAGACGATCCGGCTGCCATCCGGAGACCAGACCGGCGTATCGTTGCGGCCGGGGCCGGACGACAACTGTGACGCGCCGCCGCGCGCCAGGTTCACCAGCCACAGCGCGGATTCCGAAGCGGATGTCGACTTGACGACGACCGCGCGTTCTCCGTCGGGTGAGATGCTCACCGTCTCGTAGTGGCCCGGCGGCAGACTCAGATCGGCGATGTGCTTGCCGTCCGCGTCGTACCACGCCGCGAGCGTGTTGGTCGACGGCGCCCAGTAATACGCGAGGGATCCGGTTGCGGAGACTGTTGCCGACACGCTGGCTGTGTAGGCGACCGACGGATCCAGCATGCGGGTCGGTTCGTCGGGCAGTTGTATCGGATCCCCGCTCATCTTCAGCGTCCGGGGGTCGAAGGCCTGCGCGGCAAGCACTCCCTGGCGCGAAACAGCAGCCAGCCCGGATCCGCGTACACAGGGGCGCTGTCCATGGCACCGATCGCCACGCGCGCCGTATCATCGAGGCTGCCCACGAAGATCTCGAACTTGCCTGCTTTTCCAGGAAGCGCCGCATACAGAAAATGTCTGCCATCGGGCAGGAAGGTCGGAAAGCGGTGGCTGAATTCCTTCTTCGCCGGATCCAGCGTAGTCACCGGCACCGGTGTGCCGCCGCTGGCTGGGATGCGATAGATCGGCCCACCGCTGTCTGCCGCGTACACGATGACGTTCGACGAGTTCCATGAGCCGCCCCTCCCGTTCGCGGCGTCAGCCACGACTTCGGCGCGCCCGCCCGATGCGGCGACGATCATGAGTTTGGTCTGTGTGAAGAAACCAATCCGTCGGCTGTCCGGTGACCAGAACGGCAGCACGGCGTTTTCGCCGCCTTCGATCCGTCGCGAGGCCATCGAGTCGAGCGATCGGACCCAGAGCTGCGTGTCCGAGAGCGTGACGGCGCCGGTGATGAACGCGACCATGGTGCCGTCGGGAGAGATGGCCACGCTGTCGGAGTCGGGGTAGAGGTATGCGCCCGGCGGCGCCAGCACCGACAGGCGTGTCACCTTTCCAGTCGTCGGCGGACCTCGTGGAGGGCCACATCATTGCCGCCACGGCGGCAGTGACGGCAAGCCCGATCGCGGCCGGCCACAGTCGAGCAGCAATCGATGGGCGCGACGCGTTGGTAGCCGCGCTCGACGTGGTTGAGACAGTCTCGTTGTCGTCGAGTTCGAGGCGTGCGTCGCCAATCGCGCTGAGGCGCTTTCGCGGTTCCTTTTCGAGGCACCGGCGCAGCAGCCGGCGGACGTTGGGTGGTGTATCGGCGGGTACCGCCGTCCAATCCGGTTCCGTCTTCAACACGCTCGCCAGCACCTCGGACGTGTCGTCGCCGGCGAACATCCGCCGCCCCGTCAGCATCTCGAACAGGACGACGCCGAAGGCCCAGATGTCGGCGCGCTTGTCGACCGGTCTGCCTTTCGCCTGTTCGGGCGCCATATATGCCGCGGTCCCGATGATCATCCCCACTTGCGTCGCGCGCGCCGTGAGCGTCGGCGACTGCATTGCGTCCCCTGGCGTACTCGTGCCGTCCGCCGCGAGCGCCTTGGCGAGCCCGAAGTCGAGCACTTTGACGGTGCCGTCGGGTCGGACCTTGATGTTCGCGGGCTTGAGGTCGCGATGGATGATGCCGAGGTCGTGGGCGGTTTCGAGGGCCTCGGCAATCTGCCGCGCGATGGGCAAGGCCTCCGTCAGGGGGATCGGCCCGCGCGCGATGATCGCGGACAGGTCCTCACCCTCGACCAGCTCCATGACGAGAGCACGCGGACTGCCTGGTGCCGCCCCGGCTTCGAGGCCGTGGATCTGCGCGATGTTCGGGTGATTCAGCGCGGCCAGGGTCTGCGCTTCGCGCGTGAAGCGCGCCAGCCGCTCGGCATCGAGGGCGAAGTGTTCGGGGAGGACCTTGATGGCAACGTGGCGATTGAGCTGCGTGTCCCGCGCACGATAGACCTCACCCATGCCGCCTTCGCCGAGCTTCTCCAGGACGCGATAGGCACCAAGGGTCTTGCCAATCATTCCCGCGTCCCTGTGCTGGGCTTCGGCGTAGTCTCGCCGTAGCCGCTTCGCGGCGAAGGCGGACCGCCTTCGCCGAGCGGAGAAACGACCTCATAGGCACCGAGTCGGGTGCCGGGCACCAGAGACATGTGGAGAGACGGGGATTTTAGCAAGTAACAAGGCGCAAGGGACAAGTACAAGGTCCTTGCCCCTTGTTATGATCCCGCCCATGTTCACACGACGACACTTTCTTGCTTCGTCCTCAGCCGCGATCGCCGCCGGTTCATTCGGGCGGCTGACGCTATTCGGTCAACAGCCCGCCCCAGCCGCTGCGGTCACACCGGTCTTCCAGCAGCTCCGGCGGAACACCGGCTTCTGGACCGCTCGCGGCGGCACGATCGGATGGCTGATCAACCCGGCCGGCACGGTCGTGGTCGACAGCCAGTTCCCCGACACGGCGGCGCTCTGTCTCGAGCAGCTGTTGAAGACCTCTGGCAAGACTGAGATCGCCGCGCTCATCAACTCGCATCATCATGGCGACCACACCGGCGGCAATGGCACGTTCCGTCCGAAAACGAAACAGATCATCGGCCACGCCAACGTGCCCAAGTACCTGAAGGCCGGGTACGACTCGGCGATGGCCAAGCGGGCGCAGGTGACGCCGCCGCCGACAACCCCGGCGCCGGCCGAACCGGTCGTGCCCGATCGGACCCTGACCGACGCGCTCGCCTTCGATCACGGCGACGAGCGCGTGTCGATCAAGCACTACGGGCCCGCGCACACCGGCGGCGATGTCGTCATCCTGTTCGAGAAGGCGAACGTCGCGCACATGGGTGACCTGATGTTCAACCGCGCGCACCCGGTCATCGACCGGGCCAACGGCGCGTCGATCGCGAACTGGACGGTGGTATTGAACAAGGTCGCGGCGGAATTGCCGGCGGACACGCTCTACATCTTCGGCCACGCCGGTCCGAAGCACGAGGTCACCGGGAGCCGTGCGGACCTCGCGCACCACGCGAAGTATCTGACGGCGCTGCTCGACTACGTGCGGACGCAGGTCAAAGCCGGCAAGACGCGCGAGCAGATCGTGGCGTCCACCGATGTGATCCAGGGATTCGAGGATTACGGCCCGCTCGTGCAGCGGCCGCTCGGGCCTGCCTACGACGAGGTGACGGCGGCCAGCTGACGCCGGCCATTGGCGGGTGCCATTCCAGGCCGGTGATTCAAGTTCGACGACCGAGCGGCGCCTTCGCTCACGGGCGCCGCTCCGATCCGCGCATCAGGCGATCGACTTCGTCGAACCAGCGTGTCCTCAGCTGAATGTGCGTCTGCGTGGCGGCCCCGGGGACGGCCGCCAACGTATAGAAGTCGCCGTTCGGGCCGACGGCGTATTCCGACGCCATCTCCGCGTCGAACAACTTGCGCTCGGCACCGAGCTCAATCTCCTCGCCCGTCGTGCGAACGTCCACCGCCATCATCGCCGTGCCGGTGCGGAAGAACAGCTGCCGGCCGTCGTGCGACCAGCGCGGGGATTCAGCTGGTCGCGGTGAGACTGCTACGCGATCGCCTTTGCCGGAGATCGGGATCGACGTACACGTGAAACGGGCCCGCCGTCGTTCGATGTCGAACGCCAGCCAGCGGCCGTCCGGCGAGATGCGGACCGTTCGAATCCAATTGCGCTCGGTGAGGATGGTCTGCGGCGGCTGGCCCTCGTCTTTGCGCACGATTGACGCGCGGTTCGCCAGGCCGATCCAGGCAACGTGCGCGCGTCCGCCCGGCAGCCATCCCGCGGTGAAGACCTCGCGCACCGGCTCGCTGATGAGCCGATCGTTGCGGCTGCCATCCAGCGATTCGGTCACGATCCCCCACGCGTTCGATCCAGCGAGTTGCCCGCCCCACGCGAGCGTCCGGCCATCCGGGTGCCACGACAGGCTGTAGATCTCGGTGAAAGAGCGGTCGGCAAATTTCTGACGCGTGCCACGCCGCAAGTCGAGAATCGATCGGGAGCCGTCCCACATACCAATCGCCAGGCGGGTTCCGTCTGGCGACAGCTCGAAGCCGCGAAAGAACAAATCCGGTTCGAACGCGAGCGGCGTCACGACTCCTGCCGGGGAGATCTTGACGACTTGCATCGGCTCGCGCCTGCTCCATCGAAGGTAGTCCGGGTGCAAATGCCAGCGTGCCGTCGCGGGACATGGCGAACACCGGCGACATTGTTACGGCCGAGGGCAATGTCCGGCATCAGCGCCACCGGCGTGCCGGCGACGCGACGGCCGGCACCATCGAAGCGAACGGCCATGAACACCGCGCCGGGGTTCGCATAGACGAGATAGCCGTTCGGCAGCACCTGCCCGCCGCTGCCATCGATGCCGAGGTCCACCATGCGGCGGGTCTCCAGATCGGCCACGACGAGATGACCGACCCGCGACGTGCCCCACACGGTGAGCACGATCAGCCGTGTTCCTGGCACCAGCGACGGCCACGCGATCGCGCGCTCGACCTCCTGACCATCCAGGATCCATTTCGCGGCGAGCTGGCGCGGCTCCCCGCCGGCGCTGTTCACGCTCCACAGGCCGGCCGGCTGCTGGTTGACGAAGATGATTGTCCCGTCCGCCGGCCACACCCCACCGAAGAAGTCGCCGAGCGGGGCGATCGTCTGGGTCAATCCGGTGTCGAGCGAGTACTTTCGCAACTCCGGCGGGACTCCCCCGGAGATTGACACGCCGACCGCGAACGCGACCCAGCGGCCGTCTGGCGAGAAGAACGGGCCTTCAGCCGTTTCGCTGTCGGGCACCGAGTGTCGCAGTCTCCGATCCGAGCGCACGAACATACAACCGCTGAAAACCTGTCCCGCCGCGCGCAAGAAACGCGAGCGTCTGCCCGTCAGGAGAAAACGCCAGCTCGGGCGGCCCGCCGCCATCCAGGAAGAGCCCGGGAGGAAGCGCGATGGCGGCGCGGATCGGCGGCGCGCCTGAGATCGTCGCAGCCGGACGCATCCATCGTCCCGCCGCAACACCGCCGGCCGCGCACACCACGAGCGCCAGCCCCAACGTCCACCAGCGGCTGATGCCAGGTGAAGGTGAGACAACGGGAGCGGACGCTGGAATCGGGCTGCTCGCTTCGTCGAGATCGAACCGCGCATCGCCAATCGATTGCAGTCTTCGCCTGGAATCCTTGACGAGCGCGCGATGGAGGAGCCGCGTCACCGCCGGCGGCGTGTCCGGCGGAAGCTTCGACCAGTCGGGCTCGCGCTCGATGACCCTCGCCAGGATCTCGGTGACCGAGTCACCGGTGAACGGCATGACGCCGGTCAACAGCTCATAGAGCACCGCGCCGAACGCCCAGATGTCGGACCGTCGATCCGCGGGCCGTCCCTTGACCTGTTCCGGCGCCATGTACGCCGCCGTGCCGAGCAGAGTTCCGACGCGCGTCGCAGCGTTGGTGATCGTGGGCGAATTGTCGGCCGCTCCGCCGGTGACCGGATCGAGTGCCTTGGCGAGGCCGAAGTCGAGGACTTTGACCGTCCCGTCCGGACGCAGAATGATGTTCTGCGGCTTCAGATCGCGGTGGATGATGTTCTGATCGTGCGCCGCTTCGAGCGCGTCGGCCAGCTGGCGCGCGATCGCAAGCGGGTCGACATCCCACGCGCCGCTCGCCGAGGACGGGGCCCTCCGCTGCGGGCCGCGCTGCGCGATCACCTCCGCCAGCGTCGGACCGTCGACGAGCTCCATGACCAGCGCCAGCCCGCCGCCGGTTTCCTCGACGCCGTAGATCTGCGCGATGTTCGGATGATTCAGCGAGGCGAGGACCTGCGCTTCGCGTTCGAACCGTGCCAGCCGTTCCTGATCCGCGGCGAAGGTCGAGGGAAGGATCTTGATCGCGACGCTGCGCTGCAGCCGCGTATCGCGCGCGCGGTAGACCTCGCCCATTCCGCCTTCGCCCAGCTTCTCCAGGACGTGATATGGGCCAACGGACTCACCAATCATTCTCGCCTCGTCCGCGTGCTGGGCTTCGGCGAGACCTCGCCGTAGTTCGCGCTGTGAGCGACGAGCGCGAACGGAGGCGGGCCGCCGGCGCCGAGCAACGAGTCGATGTCGTAGACACCGACCCGGGTCCCTGGAGCGAGCGTCATGGGTCAGGATGATCCGTCAAGCTTACCCGGTCACGACGGCCGTGCCGCTGACCGCCACCATCAGCATGCCGTTGTTCTGTCCCAGCACTTCGTAATCGAGGTCGATGCCGATCACGGCGTTGGCGCCGAGCTCCTGCGCACGCTGCGTCATTTCCGCCATGGCCACCTTGCGTGCCTCGTCCAGGGCGCGCTCGTAGGTCGCTGAGCGTCCACCGACGACGTCGCGGACCGCGGCGAAAAGGTCGCGGAAGATGTTGGCGCCGATGATCGCTTCGCCAGTGACGACACCGAGATAACGGCTGACCGCATGCCCTTCGAGAACGGTCGTGGTGCTCAGAATCATGCGGTGATCTTATCGCGTTCGATTCGGTTCGCTCATTTCACGAGGTTCGTCTTGAGCGCCTCCAGGCGGCTGGAGAGGCGTCCGGGATTGTGGCAGTTCTTGCACGTGAGATTGGTCGTCGCGGCGCTCGCGGGGTCCGACTTCCACTGCTTCGCCATCGCCTCATACGGCGTGTCCACCAGTACCGACAGCATCTTGTCGAGATACTGCGCGGCTTCTTCGCTGCGTCCGGTCCGCTGCGCCGACTGCGTCAGTCCCGCGAGCACTTCCCCCTTGTGGTGAACCGGAAGCTTTTCGATCGTGGCGCCCTGCTGCTTCCACAGCAGCGAATAGTTGTCGTAGGCCTGCGCCCACGCGGCCGCGCGGTGCTTCTCGGGCAGCCGGTCCGCAAACGTCGCCATCGTCCCCCCGGTGATGGCGGCGACGCCTTCGTTCCCGGTATCGAGCTTGGCCGCGGCCGCGAAGCCGTCGAGCGCTTCGGCGAAGCGGCGTCCGAACTCCGCCGTCTGCCCCGACTCGTGGGCGCGCACGGCCCGATACGTCGCGGCTCCGGCCTTCCACGCGAGCAGGTTGGCGCGCTGCTCGGGACGTTCCTTCAGCAGCACCTCGATGTTCTGTTCCGCCTTCGCCAGACGCTCGATGTTGCCGTTCCTGAAGCCCGCGAAGATGTCCTCGCGCACGAGGGTATGCACGCTCAAGCGTGTCTCCGAGAGCAGGGGATCGGGCGATTGTGCAGCGGCAGCGGTGACGACAACAGACACAAGAAGAGCGGTCTTGAGTGAACGCATGAATAGTCTCCTTCGGGTTGGGCTAGGCTATCATCGCGCCGGGGAAGGAGTCACGACATTGTCGATCCGCCTGACCGCTGCGACGCTGACCACTTGCTTGCTGGTGTCACCAGGACTTTCCGGCCGGCAGGCAGATGTCTTCGACCGTGTGACGCACGGATACGCGGTGTCCGAGGGGGGCGTCAGGATTCACTATGCGACGCTCGGCACGGGACCGCTCGTCGTGATGATCCACGGCTTTCCGGACTTCTGGTACTCCTGGCGGCACTCCATGGCGGTCCTGTCGGACACCTTCCAGGTCGTGGCCATCGATCAACGCGGCTACAACTTGAGCGACAAACCGAAGGGGGTCGAGAGCTACGCCATGCGGCTCCTGGTGACCGACGTCGCGGCCGTCGTCAAGCACCTCGGGCGCGACCGGGCGACGATCGTCGGTCACGACTGGGGCGGCATGGTCGCATGGCAGTTCGCGATGAACCTGCCGGAGATGACCGAACGCCTGGTCGTGCTCAACCTGCCGCATCCGAGCGGGCTCCTGCGCGAGCTCAAGTCCAATCCCGAGCAGATCGCGAACAGCGAATACGCTCGCACCTTCCAGAGCGGGTCCCCGAAGGACGCGACGGTTTTCTTCGGCAGGCCGATGACGCCGGAAACACTGTCGGGGTGGGTGACGGACGCGGCCGCGCGCAAACGCTACGTCGAGGCCTTCGCGCGCTCGGACTTCGACGCGATGCTGAACTACTACAAGGCCAACTATCCGAAGGGATCGGGCGCGGACGCGCCGCCGGTGCCGCAGTTGCCGAAGGTCAAGGCGCCGGTCCTGATGTTCCACGGGCTCGACGACCGGGCGCTGCACCGCAACGGACTCGCGGGCACCTGGGACTGGCTGGAGAAGGACCTCACGCTCGTGACGGTCCCCGGCGCCGGGCATTTCGTCCAGCAGGACGCCGCCGAGCTCGTGACGTCGACCATGAAATGGTGGCTCACGATGCGGCGGTGATACTGAACTTACGCTGGTCGGTTCAAAGGTTCAGAGGTTCAGCGGTTCAAGGGTTCGGGTTCAGGGGTTCAAGGGTTCGGGGGTTCAAAGGTTCGGCGTACGGGCGATGTCGACTACCGCGTTTCGAACGGCCAGCTGATCCCCGTGGTGATCACGCGGCCGACATGGGTATCGGTTCCGCTCACGTAATGCAGGTAAGACGCGAACACGTCGAACCGCGGGAACGAGTACGCGAGCACCTCCGGCGATGTGAAAGTGGTTGTCCCGGATGATCCGATCGTACTGTTCGTACTCTTCGACCGTCGTGAACTCAGTCGACCGCAGGCCGCCGTGCGATCGCTGCCAGGTGAACCCGAGGCGCGTCGAGAGCCTTCGCGTGGCCAGGAATCCGGTTTCGAGCGCCATGTTGCTGCGATTGTTCGGCAGGTCGAGCACCTTCTCGACCAACGCATAGGAGTAGCGACCGGAGATCGATAGCCTGTCCGAGATGGCATCCATGCGCCGGCCGACGTCGATCGCGACCCGTACTTCGTTGAGGTTCCGTCCGAGCACGGCCTCGCCGAAATAGTCATAGGCGTGGCTCGGAACGCCGAAAGAGATCGACGGCGTCAAGGCGAAAGCGCCGTTCGACAGGTTGTACCGCACGGTCGCGCTCACGTCCTGCCAGCCGTGGTTCCAGCAGAAGCACTCGTCGAGAGGGAGCCCGAAGAGGCTGGGCTCGGGACCCGTGTACTTCGCTCCCAGGTATGGGAGGCCGACGGAGAACGACAGGCGATCTGTAATTGCGTAGTCGACGCTCAACAGCGCTCCGCGGCTCCGGCTGTCATACCCGTCGAACAACGAACCGTCGGTCAGACGATGGTTGGTGTTGTTGATGTCCTGATAGACGACGCTGACGATGACGACTCCGGCTGGAGGGACCCAGGCCTGAGCGGACGCGGGGCGTGGCCCGGCCAGTAGCAACAGCGCCCCCATCAACCCGAGGACGCATCGCACGAGCCCGCGCTCCGCGACGCGGTCAGTGGGCTGCCATTGAGAAAACGTCAGGCGCTCTTGACCCGGAGTTTGTCCCTCAATGCAACGGCGTCGTCGATTGCCTCGAGGAACGCCTGGCTCTTGAATGGTCCCTTGAGGACGCGCTGGTAGTCTTTCTTCGCCTGGGCCATCTCGCTGCCGGTGGCGTTGTACACGATCGGCACGACCATCGGCGCGTTGTTGCCCTGGAGACGCGTCCGCAGCGCGGCGCTGTCGCCGAGGTCGGCGAGCACTAGATCCCAGCCACCCTGCTTGAGCGCCTGCTCGAGATCGGTCGTCGCGGTGACGGAGGTGGGCCGATACCCAGCCTTCCTCAGCGTGTCATCAACCATGACCTTTTCGAGGGCCTTGGGTAGAGTGGACGATGGATTGACGTAGACGAGAATGTTGGCTGGCCGTCGAGCTACGGCTGCACGCTGGAAACGTGTGCCGCGACTGCTGACGAGGAATTTGTCTCCGCAGGCTAACAAATCCTGCCCGGCGCCGGCGAGTACGAGGAGTCCGACGACGAGCACCTGCTTTTTCATGAATGCCTCCAGCAGAGCCGAGTCAACGGCGACCTCGACAGTAACGCCGACCCTTGAGCTTGTCAAGTCGACGGAGCGGCCCGTGTCGCTGAAGCGGCCGGATCGGCTGCCCGCTTACGGCAACCCCACGCGCTTGACCGCTGCCTGAAACCGGGGATCGTTGCGGACGCCATCCCACACGCGATCGACCTTGAGGAACACGAGCCCGGGGGACCGATCCGCGAATGATTCCTCCAGGTACTTGAACGCCAGTTCGTTCTCGCCAATCTGGGCATGAGCCCGGGCGAAGTCGAGCGGGGAGACGTAGCCGGTGGCCTGACGCGTTTTCAAGGCGTCAATCTGTTGCCGCACCCAGGCCTGCTCGATCTGACGGTATCCCTGCTCTCCGCGCGCTGCCGCCAAAACGTTCTTCAAGCTGTCGTCGCCCGCTACTTCGTGAGCTTTGCGCCGTGCTGCGACGGCCTCCTCGAATCGCTTCTGCCGGTAGAGGGCCTCGGCCAGTCCAAAGTAGCCGTTGAGGTTGTCCGGTTCCGCGCCGAGCGCGTACTGATAGAGCGCGACCGCCTGGTCGAACCGCCCGGCCCGGAGGAGATAGTCCGCTTCGAGGATCGCGAGATAGGGACTTCGCGGATCGAGCTCGCGCGTTCTTCGCGCCAGCTGCAGCGCCTCGTCGAGTCGGCCGAGCGCCCAGAGCTCGGCGGACATCGCCCGGAGGTAGGCGGGGTCGAAATCCCCGACCGGCGACTCGAGGAACTTCCGCCGCGCCCGCTCCGTGCCCGGCCAGTCCCAATCGAAGAAAAACGCAACCGCGGCCTCCATGACGAGCGCCTCGGGCAGTGATGGATCGATCGTCAGCGCCTGCCGTGCGTACTTGTTCACCTGCGGCCACGCATCGGTCGGCCGCACGAGGCCGTCAGTCACCATCATCGCGTACGTGGCAGCAACGGCGGCGTAGGCCAGCGCAAACTTCTGGTCGCGCACGATAGCTCTCTGCAGCAGCTCCAGCGCGAGCAGGTAGTCTTCCTCTGTGGCGCGACGCTGGACGTAGCGGGCCTGGAGGAACAAGTCGTACGCGTCGCCGTCGGTGGTCGGATGGCGCACGAGCTGCTGGCGCTCTGCGCTGGTCAGCTGAACGCGAAGGCCATCACTCATGATCGCGCTGGCGATCTCGTCGCGGACGTCGAGCAGGTCGGCAGCGTCACGGTCGGTACTTGTTGGTCCAGAGCTGCCTGCCGGACGCGACGTCGACGAGTCGAGCGGAAATCAACAAGCGCGATCCCTCGCGCTCCAATGTGCCCGCGAGAACGGTCTCGGCCCCGAGCTGCCGGCCCGCTGCCGCCGGATCCGCCGACTCCGGCTTCAAGCCGAGCACGGCGGCGAGGTTGCTGACCTTGAGCATCCTCAGACCCGACGTCTGCTTGATGAGGCTCTCGGCGATACCCTCACACAGATACTCGAGGTCCTCGTCTTTCAGCCGGTTCTCGAATGGCAGCACCGCCAGCGTGCGTACGTCCGCGGTCACCGGCAGCCATTTCCAGGTCGCCAGTCCGAGCGCGGCAAGGATGACGGCTGCGACGCCAATACCGATGACGCGCCGCCTGCTGACCGTCACGGTGACGACCGGTTGCGTCCTCTCCGTGATGGGAGCCGGTGGCATCTCGGCCACGCCCGAGCCGGCGCCGCCCATCAGCATCACGTCGAGCGCCGCGCGCACTTCACCGCCCGACTTGTATCGCTCGCCCGGTTCTTTCTCCAGACAGCGGGAGATGACGGATTGCAAGGCCGGCTGAATCGACGATGGGAGGGAGCGTGGGCGATCGTTCAGGATGGCGTCGCTCAGTTCGAATGCGGTCTGCCCCTGAAAGGGGCGCAGCGCCGACGCCATCTCGTAGAGCACGACGCCAAGGGCCCACACGTCGCTCGCCGCCTGCGTGGGCTGCCCGCGCAGCTGCTCCGGCGACATGTACGCCAATGTGCCCATGATTGTTCCGGGCTGCGTGAACGTCGCATCGAACTCGGTGCCGACCTGCGTCAGTTCGTTCGAGGTCAGACGTTTCGCCAGCCCGAAGTCGAGGACTTTCAAGCGGCCGTTCGGCGTCACGATGACATTGGCGCTCTTCAAATCGCGGTGGACGATGCCGCGCTCGTGCGCGTGGGCCAACGCATCGGCGAGCTGCCCGCCGTACCGCATCACCTCGTCGAACGGCAGCGGGCCGGCCGTGAGCCGCGCGTCGAGCGTCTGCCCCTCGACGAGCTCCATCGCGATGTAGGCGCGGCCCGCGGCCTCGCCCACTTCGTGAACCGTGCAGATGTGTGGATGGTTGAGCGCGGCGGCGGCGCGTGCTTCACGCACCAGCCGTGCCCGCGCCGCCTCATCGTCGACGCTGACGGCGGGCAGGACCTTGATCGCGACATCGCGATTCAGCTGTTCGTCCCGGGCGCGGTACACCTCGCCCATCCCACCGGCGCCGAGCTTGCCGAGTATGCGGTAGTGCGCGAGCCGATTGGCCGGGAATGGGAATGTCGCCGACGCTACGCTCGTCGACGTGGCGCGTTGCTGGCCACCGGCGTTGTCCGGCTCGTCTTCGGCAGCGGCGAGCAGCGACTCGACCTCGCGCCGGAGCTCTGGATCTCGCGCGCAGGAATCCGCGAGGAACGCGTCCCGGTCGCGCGGGTCGCGCCTGCGGACCTCGTGATAAACGCGCAAGATCTCCTGACGGCGATCCATTCTCGCGCCCAGCGTGTCTGATGAACGGCCGCTCATTCTACTCCGGAGCTCACCGGCGGCGACCGGCGCGGCCCGGCGACCCCTTGGCTGGTCCGCTCTCCAGGGCTCATCCGCCGGCCCGAGAACCGTACGGGCCCTCGTTCCGACACATACTCCAGCGACAATCAATCCGTCGCGACGGGAGGTGCCTGGTGGAACCCGGACTGCTGATCCCGCTCGGCGTTTTCGCGATGCTCGTGGCGTTCTCGGTACTTGGAAACCCGGAAGGCCATAGCGGATCGCGAGGCGCTCAGCCGGGAGGTACCTGGCCGCCATCGACAAGGGGCTGCCGCCTCCGGCTCAGAAAGATCCGCTTCCAAAGCCGCCGGACGCCCCAAGCCATCCCCTCAAGCCTACGCTTGGGGCGCTCGGCGTGGGGATCGCCCTCTGGGCCGGGCTGCCTCCCGGCCAGCGCATCTGGGGCATGGTGGTGACCGCGTTCGGTATCGCCGGACTCGTCCACTGGGTCGTGGCCGGACACGCGGAGTGGAGGCGGCGGCAACGCATGCACGAGGAGATGCACCAGGCGTTCGTGGATTACCTGAAGGCGCTGACTGAATCCTCCGCCCCGGGTGATGGCCGCCACGCCTGATCCTCTGTCGGGTCGCCATGACGATGATCTGGAGCTGGCCCGGCGCTGCAGCGGCGGGGATGTCGAGGCACAACGCGCGTTCGTCGATCGCTTTGCCTCTCTTGTCTATTCCGTCTGCGCGCACAGCGGACTCACCGGCCCCGATCGTGAGGACGTGTCCCAGCAGGTCATGCTGGACGTGTTTCGCGCCCTCCCGCGCTACCGCGGCGTTTCCCGGTTGTCGACCTGGATCTACTCGCTGGCGCTTCGTCGAGTCGCCGATCACTTCCGCTCGCCGCACAGACGCGAGGTGCCCTCGGGCTCGCCGGGTGACGAGACGTTTCCACCGTCGCCGCCCACGGCCGCGATCCTGGCGCCAGAGGAGCAGGCCGTTCGCCGCGAGGAGGATTGGCGGATGAGCCAGGCGGTGGCGCGGCTCGCGCAGCCCGAGCGTGCCGTGGTTCTCGCGTACTATCTTGGGGAGATGCCGGTGGCGGAGATTGCTCGAGCGCTGGAGATCCCGGAAGGAACGGTCAAGACCCGATTGCACCGGGGACGGCGGATGCTGCGCAAGGAGCTGGGTGTCCCGTGATCTGCGACGACTTCCTCGATCGCCTCTACGATGACGATGCCCGGGCGGCACGGCGCGGGCACGGTGCGATTCCACCCGACATGGCGGAGCACATCCGCGACTGTCACGACTGCCGGTTGGCGTACGACGCCGCAGGCGCGGATGAAACGTTGTTGACGCAGGCACTCCGCGAGTCGCCGACTCCAGCCTGGCGTGCCGAGGTCCTGCGGCAGATCGCGCCTTCGCCGCGCTCGACCTGGACGCTTCACATCGCGGCCGTGAACGAGGCAATCACCTGGGGAATTCTGGCCATGGCCGCGTCTCACGTGCTGCTGGACGGGAGCGTTGTCCTGACGCACGTGGCGGCGTTCTGGGCCGGCGGGGCCGCCGCACTGTTCCAAGTGCGGCTACGCAAGCCGCTCACGCTCCTGTTTCGCTGGGCGTAGGCGCCGTTTCCAGCACGTAGCACGTAGCACAGCACGTAGCACGCAGCACAGCACGTAGCACGCAGCACATGGCACGTGGCACGTGCGTGCTACCTCCCGAGCCGAATCCTGAACAGGTTGCGCATCTCGTCGGACTTGGTGAAGAGGAACGTGGCCCTGTCGTTGCTCGGGATGAAGTGCTCGTGCTCGACGGTCTCGACGCCCGGCACCCTCGACCAGTGCTCGAATGTCGGGCTGTCGGCGGCAGGAAACTCGGGTAATGTCCGGCCGGCAGGAATCGGCACAATCACGAGCGGCCGCTCGCTAGCGAAGAAACCCTTCCACATGAAGAGTCGCCTGCCGTCCGGCGACCACTCCGTCCGACACGAGTCGTCGCAGAGCATCCGGGCCGATCCACCGTCAAGTGGAATCGCCATGGTGCGGGCGAGATTGCCACCGCGTGAGACCATCGCCACCAGCCACTTTCCGTCGGGGGAGACGCCCCGGAGATCGACGATCGGCATGCTCGTCACGCGCTCGCGCGCCTGGCCGTCCGCACCGATGCGATCGATGAAGTTCATGTGCCCTTCCAGCGACCGGAAGGCGATACGACCGGCATCGACGAAGCGCGGTGAATCAGCCTGCCGCGCGACCAGGCGAGGCGGCGACCGGCGGTCGAGCGCCGCCGTCCAGACCTGAGGCTCGCCGCCGTCGCCGGTTGTCGTGAACACGACCTGCTGCTCGTCGCGTGAAATGTCGTAGCCGAGCACCGAGAAGTCCGGCAGAAGTCGATCGGCTCTGCCGGACGCGAGGTCAACCATCATCAGCTCGACGGTCCCTGCCATGCCGCCTCGTCTCAGCAGGTAGTACGCGCGCGCACCGTCCGCCGACAGACTCGGGTCGAATCGCGAACCCCTCCGCCGAGATCAATCGCTCGCCGCGCGCGTCGCGCAGCCAGACCGAGCTCTGACTGCGGCCCAGCGATGTGACGAGCGAGGCGCCATCAGGCGCCACGGCCACTCCTTCCTCTTCGGTCGCGGCGCCAGAAGTCAGTCGTTCAGGCGTTCCGTTCGGGAATCGCTGCCGCCAGAGGTGAGACACGCCTTCGACCAGCGCGCTGAAGTACATCCAGCGGCCGTCCGGCGACCACGCGGCAAATCGGCATTCGCCCGCGGGACCGACTAGACGTCCGGCGGAGCTGCCGTCGAACGGGACGAGACGGCACGGACCCCAGCCGCCAGTCGCGATCATCTCGGCCACGAGAACCGATGTTCGATCGGGGGAGAGGTAGGAATAGTGCGCCATGCCGCGCTCGTGCGCTGGCACATAAACCGTGCGCGCGTCCGCTCGATTCTGCGTCGACGTCTTCAGCCCCATGTGAATGGTGCTGTTCGGGAGGAGCTCGGAAAAGAGGATGTGGCGATCGTCGATCCAGGTGACCGCCGCGGCATTGGGCAGCATCCGCGTCGGCTTGCCCCCGGAGACCGGAACGGTCCACGTGTTCCAGCCCTCGACCGCGCCGCCTTCCCGGATCGTGAAGGCGACGTGCCTGCCATCAGGCGTGAAGACCGGCGCCAGCTTGGGTTGCGGATCGTTGGTCAGCTGGACCGCCTCGCCGTTGGGCAGCTGCTTGACGAAGATTTGCCCCGAACGCGTGAGAAACGCTCCCCCTCCGCGGATGAACGCCACCATGCGGCCGTCGGGGGACAGACTGGGTGCCGTCGCCGAATCGGCGAAGTCGGTGATCTGCTCGTAGTCGCCGATCGAGAGCGGAGGTGACGATCGACCGAACCACAGCGCGGCCGCCGCCACCGCCAGCACCGCCGCGATCGCCGTGGCCCACGGCACGAGTCGTGAGGTTCCCGGACGCGAGGCCGCCGCGGCTGGCGCCGTGAGGTCCCGCGCCAGGTTCTCCAGATCGATCACGAGGTCCCGCATCGTCTGATAGCGGCGCTCGCGATCCTTCTCCAGGCATTTGCGCAGGATGCGGCGCAGCTCGGCTGGCGCGGCGATATCGGAGACCGCCGGATCCTTGGTCAGGATCGCCGACGCGGTTTCGGCGGAGCTCGCATGCGCGAAGGGATGCGCACGCGACACCATCTCGAACAAGACGATGCCGAAGCTGAAGATGTCGGAGCGCTGGTCGACCGGCTCGCCGCGTGCCTGCTCGGGAGACATGTACGACATGGTTCCCGGCACGAGTCCAGGCGCAGTCAGCGCCGACGCCGTGTTCAGATCGGTGCCGCGGGCCTCGGCGGTCTTCGCGATGCCGAAGTCGAGCACCTTCGCCTGACCCGAGCGGGTCAGCATGATGTTCTGCGGCTTGATGTCGCGGTGGACGATCTCCTGTCGGTGCGCCTCGGCCAGCGCTTCGGCGACCTGACGGGCGAGCGCGATCACCGACGGCAGGTCGACGGGACCGCGCTTCAGCCGCTCGGCCAGTGTCTCTCCATCGACATACTGCATGGCGATGAAGCTGTGGCCGCCGGCCTCGCCGACTTCGTAGATCGTGCAGATATTCGGGTGATCCAGCCCCGCGGCGGCCTGTGCCTCGCGAACGAGGCGCTTGCGCGCGGTGTCGTCCGCGGCGAGCGCGCCGGACAGCAGTTTCAGCGCCACCCGCCGGTGCAGGCCGGTGTCTTCGGCGAGATAGACGTCGCCCATGCCTCCGGCGCCCAGAGGCGACTCGATCACGTAACGGCCGAGGGTGGTGCCGGGGCCCAGCGACATGCGCGCGTGAGCGTAGCAGATTTGGCCGCCGCCTTCGATCGCGCCTTGGTCAGCCGTTACCGTACGGCGTGAGCCGGACCGGACGGGGGAGACCGCATATTGCGAAGTGCCGTAAGCGGTGCTGGTGAGTCACTTGAAACGCGAGGCGGAGTGCCGGGGGTACAATCCGTGCAGTTCGGTTCCGCGCCACCGGCTCCAGCCAGGTCGGACTGAGACGGGAGACGCTCGGCGCTGCTGCCAGGTGTTCTGTTTCGGATCGCCGGTGGTCCCCAGTCATGGAAAAGTTGAGGAGGCACGCATGAAACGTTCGTCTGTTGGCCACGTCGTGGCCATGGTTCTGTTGGTCGCCCTGCTGGGAATGGTCCAGCCGGCGAGCGCGCAAACAAAGCCCATCTCGCAGGGGGCCGCGGTCTCCCGGACGTTCGTCATCGACGCGATCGATCATTCGACACGTCTGGTCACGCTTCGTGACACTGACGGCAGCACCGCAACGATTTACTGCGGACCGGAGGTCAAGCGATTCGATGCGCTGAAAGTGGGCGACAAGGTCACGTTCCGCTATCACGAGTCGATGGTCTATCAGATCAACAAGCCCGGCGCCGCGGCTCCGACTGCCGCTACCGCGGGCGCGACGCGCACCCCCGGCGACCGGCCAGGCGCCACGGTTGCGCAGCAGATGACCACCGTGGTCACGGTCAACGCCATCGATCCGAAAACGCCATCCGTTTCGGTGACCAGCGCCGACGGCCGCAAGATGTCGTTCAAGGTCGACAACCCGAAGAACCTCGAAGGCGTGAAGGCGGGTGACAAGGTCGAAATCACCTACACCCAGGCGTTCGCGGTCAGCGTCGAGCCAGCGAAATAAGCGCGAGCCGAGGGGCGCGCCCCGCCAGGCGCGCCCGTTCGGCATCACGCATCCAGCTTTTCCGCGCTAGTCCGACCTCAGCGCGGCGATCGGATCGAGGCGCGTCGTGCGACGTGCGGGCACATAACTCGCAATGAATGCGAGGGTCATCAGCAGGACACCTCCAACTAAACACATCGTCAGGCCGGTCCCCGTGAAGCCGTAGAGCAGGCTGGCCATGAGTCTCGTCGTGACCAGCGCGGCGAGTGTGCCCGCGGCGACGCCGGCCAGCGCCAGCCTCATCCCCTTGCCGACGACCAGCGCCACGATATCGCGCGCGTCGGCACCGAGCGCGATGCGGACGCCGATCTCGGGCACGTGCTGGACGACGAAGTACCAGATCACGCCGTACAGCCCGACGACCGCGAGGAGCACCGCGAACGCGGCGAAGGCCACGAGCAGCGTCGTACCCATCCGGCGAGCGGCGACGTCCTCGTCCAGAACCTCGTCGAAGCTGCGAATGTTCGAGACCGCGAGCGTGGGATCGACCGAATGGATCTCGTGCTTGATTGCGCCGGCCAGATCGAGCGGATCTCCGGCGGTTCGCACGGCAAGATCGCGCGGCGTGAACCATGGTTGCAAGGCGAACTGCCGGTGCGGGATGTACATCTCGGGCCGCGCCGGTACATCGAGCCCCATCTGACGGACGTCCGCGACCACCCCGACGATCGTGCGCCACTCGACAGGTCCGCTCTTGGGATCGATCGCGAGCCGCCTCCCGACCGTGCTCTCATCCGGCCAATACATCCGCGCCATCGTTTCGTTGACGATCACGACGGGCTGCGCCTGTCGCGTGTCGCCGGGCTCGAAATATCGCCCGTGACGAAGTGGCACACCCATGGCCTGCAGATAACCCGAGCTGACCTGCCGATGATTGGCGTCGTACGGCAGCAATGAATCCGGCGCTCTACCGTCGATGGCGAACTGGCTCGTGGCCCCTCTCCACTCGAGCGGCACCGATGTCGTGTAGCCCGCGGCAACGACGCCGGGCAATCGCTCGACCCGCTGCAGCACCTCATCGTAGAAGGCCGTGCGCCGGGAATGCTCGGAATACCGATCGAGCGGAAGCGCCGTACGCAGCGTCAGCACCTGCTCGGGCCGGAGACCGAGGTCCGCGTATCTGAGGCGGTAGAGCGATTGCAGCAGGAGACCGGCAGAGACGAGGAGCACGAGCGTCATGCCGACTTCGGCGACGACCAGGATGTTGCGTCCCCTCTGCGCGCTCGTGAGGCTTCGTCCGCCGGATCTCAACGCGTCGGAGAGACCGACGGCCGTCGTCTGGAGCGCCGGAGCAAGACCGAACAGCACGCCTGTACCCAGCGCCATCACCGATGCTGCCCACAGCGTGGGGCCATCGAGGACCGGCCTGGTGAAGAGCGCCATCGTGGGCGGTACAAGCTGCTCGAGAAACGTGAACGCCCATCGCGCCAGGACGAGTCCGAGGACCCAGCCCATTGCGGCGAGGAGAATGCTCTCGGTGAGGAGCTGCCGGATGACCCGTCCGCGCGACGCGCCGAGGGCGCCGCGCAGCGCGATCTCCTGACGCCGCGACGCCGCCCGCGCCAGCAGCAGGCTCGCGAGGTTGGCCGTGGCGATGAGCAGGACGACGACGGTCGCGATGAGCAGGACGAACAGCGGCCGGCGCGCGGACCCGGCGAGGTGTTCCTCGAGCGGGACGACGACCGATCGAAGCGCACGCCATCGATCGTCGTCCGGATACATGGCGGACTGGCGTGCGGCGATGGTGTCGAGATTCGCCTGCGCGCGCGCGGCATCGCTGGTCGCTTTCATCCGCCCGACCATCTGCAGGTACCGTGCACCCTGCGTCAGCTCCTGGCTGCTGAACGCGGCGGGAACCCAGGCCGCGACGTAGGAATCCATGAACTGAAATCCCCGCGGCATGACGCCGATCACGGTGAAGCGGTCGTTGTTCAGGACGATGTCGCGTCCGATCACCGTCCGCTCGCCGCCGAACCGCCGCTGCCAGAAGCCATGGCTGAGCACCACGACGCGAGGGCCGCCGGGGCGATCTTCGCTGTCCGTGAACGCGCGTCCGAGCAACGGGGCAGTCTCGAGCACGGAAAAGAACGTGCTCGTGACCCGGCGCGCGGCGATCCGTTCCGGCTCGCCGCCGCCGCGGAGGACGGCGCCGAACTCGGTCATCGCCGCGACGGACTCGAAGACCTCGTTGTCCGCGGCCCATCTCGCGTAGTGGCGGGGCCTCAAGTCTGACCTCGCGAACCCGGCAATCGAGTTCTCTTCGAAGATCATCACCAGGCGATCCGGGTCCGGGAACGGCAGCGGACGCAGGAGCACGGCGTTGAACAGGCTGAAGACGGCGGTACCGCCGCCGATGCCGATCGCGAGCGTCAGCACCGCTGCCGCGGTGAACGTCGGCGTCCTCGTCAGCGTCCGCACGCCGTACTGAACGTCCCGCCTCGCGTCCTCGAGCCAGATGAACGATCGAGCGTCGCGCTGAAGCTCCCTGGCGTGGCTCATGCCACCGAACCGGCGTCTCGCCGCGCTGCGCGCATCCGCGTCGGAGAGGCCGCGTTGTCGAAATTCCTGCTCGAGCAGCGCGAGATGCGCCGCGATCTCCCGGTCGCGCTCTCGATCCGCGCGGTCCGCGCGAACGAAGCTGATCAGCCTGAGGAAAAAGCGACGCACCGCGGCCATGCCGATCCCCGTTGACAGCCACACCCAAGCGTCCACTGGCCACTCCAGTGGAGTCATCGCAGCCTCGCACGGCTTCACTGGGATGTCAAGTTGAGGCGACCCGGACTTTAGTCGAGTTTCTTGCGCGCGAAGTGGTAGAGCGAGTACGCCAGCAGCGCGAACATCACCACCGCGAGCAGGTTCGACGTGACCAGGCCGGGCGCGATCTTCGGCCCGAACGCCAGCACGCCCGGCGGGATCACCCGGATGCCGAGCTCCGGATCGCCGAGCACGTTGATGATGATGGCGATGAGGCCCATCACCCCGCCCGCGGCGATCAGGCCGCTGGCGAACAGCGACCCTGGACTGACCTCGCTTTCCGCGTGATCGCCGCTCGGCTTGCGCCCGCGCTCGGCCGCCCAGCGCACGACGCCGCCGCAGAAGATCGCGAGGGTCGTGTGCAGCCCGAGGTAGGAACCCACGGCGAACGACAGCGATCGAATCCCGAGCAGCTCGACGGCGATGACGAGGAACACGCCCATCGCGACCAGGCGCCAGGGCAGGCGCTGGTTGAGGATGCCGGTGATGACCGTCGCCATCAGCCGGCCCTGCGGCGCGGCGGCCTTGTCGCTGCCGATGCCGGTGATCCACTGCACCTCGATCTGTCTGGTGTCGGGGTCGTAGAGGTACTTGCCGTCGGGCAGCTCACGCGAGCCGAGCGCGTTGACGAGGATGTACCGCTTGTCCCGGTACACCTGTGGATTCGGGTCGTCCAGTTCCTTTTCCACGCGCACGGCGGCACCACGCTGGCCCTGTTCCGCGCGGACCCTGTCGATGTCGAGCGGCCGCTGCAGCGGACGGAACTCGGAGAGCCCGAAGTTCATCAGCATGAGCGTGGCGCCGATGACGAACACCGACACCATGACGCCGATCATCAGTGCCACCTGCTGCCGATGCGGCGTTGCGCCAATGAGGAATCCGGTCTTCAGGTCCTGCGACGTCGCGCCGGCATTCGCCGCTGCGACGCACACGACGCCGCCGATGGTGATCGCGAGCGCGGAGTACGCCGGCGCGGTCCACCCCATCGCCAGGAACATCGCGCACGTTGCCATCAGCGTCGCGATGGTCATGCCGCTGATCGGATTGGCCGAGGTGCCGATCAGTCCGCAGATGCGCGAGGAGACCGTGACGAACAGGAATCCGAAGATCACCACGAAGAGCGACGCGACGAGGTTCTCGAAGCCGGTCGTCCGGGCGCCGGCGATCGGATTGAACGTCAGCATCAGCCACATCAGGACGACGATCGCGATCGAGCCGAGCACGACCCATTTCATCGCGATGTCGCGCTCGAGCCGTCCGCCTGCGTCCTGGCCAGCCTGCTGCGCGCGGATGTCCTTCATCCCGCTTCGCAGCGCGTTGACGATCGTCGGCATCGTCTTCACCAGGGTGATCAGGCCGGCCATGGCGACGGCGCCGGCGCCCATCGGGCGGATGTAGCTCTCCCAGAGCTGCCCCGGCGTCATGTCGCGGACCGGAATGGTGCTGGGATACAGCGGGTCGGCGAGACCCTCGCCGAAGAACTTGATCGCCGGCATCAGCACCAGCCACGAGAACACGCCGCCGGCGAAGATCGTGCCGGCGATCCGCGGACCGATGATGTAGCCCACCCCGAGATACTCGCTGGTAATCTCGGCGCGAAAGGACGCGCCGGGCAGCCACGCCGGCTCGTACAGCGGACGCTGTTTCCACAGCTGCGCCGTGGCCATCAGGAATGTGTACGCGCCGCCCAGGCCCAGGCCCCAGAACACGCGGCTGGCGAATGACCCGCCCTTTTCGCCCGCCACCAGCACGTCCGCGCAGGCGGTGCCTTCCGGATACAGCAGATTGCCGTGCTCCTGCACGATCAGCTGACGGCGGAGCGGAATCATGAACAGCACGCCGATCCAGCCGCCGATCAGCGCCAGCATGAAGATGCGGGAGTACTCGAAGGGGAAGCCCATGAAGATCAGCGCGGGCAGCGTGAAGATCGCGCCCGCGGCCACCGACTCACCGGCCGACCCGGCCGTCTGGACGATGTTGTTCTCGAGAATGGTCGCCTTGCCGAACGCGCGCAGCAGGCTGATGCTCAGGACCGCGATCGGGATCGACGCCGACACGGTCAGCCCGGCGCGCAGGCCGACGTAGACCGTCACCGCGCCGAAGATGATCCCGAAGATCGCGCCGAAGAGGACCGCCTTGAACGTGAACTCCGGCACATTCGCCGACTCCGGAATGTACGGCCGGAACTCGCCCGGGGGAGCGGTCGAACTCCACGCCGTGTTCGTCGTTTCCACGTTCGATGCCTTCGCCACGCGGCCTCCTTCAATGGGTGATGGCAGCTGTCATCTGGCGGATGAACCTACCACACTCACCCTCCGGTCCGGCGGTTCGATCTCCTCATCTTTCCTCCAGACGCCGGGCTCGGTATGATGCGCGCGGAGGCAAGCCTGTAGTCATGAGATCGATGGCTCGTGGAATCGGGAGTTCTCTCTGGCTGGTCGGCATCGCGGCGGGCCTCGTGGCCGCCGGCGCGATGACCCTCTCGAGTGCGCAGGGGAACAGCAAATGGTGGCGTGACAACCAGGCTGGCCCCGACAGTTCGAGCTACGTCGATCTCGATCAGATCAAGAAATCGAACGTGACCCAGCTCGAGGTGGCGTGGACCTACCCCTACGCCGCTGCCGGATTCAATCCGATCATGGTCGACGACCTGCTGTTCGTCTCGGGCCGGAACGGATCGCTCATCGCGCTGGATGGCGCGACGGGGAAGGAGATCTGGATCCACGAAGGTTTGAACGGACTCCCGAGCCGCGGCATCAACTACTGGCAGAGCGAAGACGGCAAGGACAGGCGGCTGCTGTTCTCGATCAACAATTTTCTGCAGGCGATCGACGCACGCACCGGGAAGTCGATCCCGACGTTCGGCATCGACGGCACCGTCGATCTGCGCGCCGAGCTGCTGCGCGGCGACAAGATGGGCTGGAACAACAACAGCCCCGGCAAAGTGTGGAAGAACCTGCTGATCCTCGGGTCGACGACGGGCGAGGCGTTCATCTCGCCTCCGGGCGACATCCGTGCCTACGACGTCATCACCGGCAAGAGAGTGTGGCAGTTCCACACCATCCCGACGCCCGGGGAATTCGGCTACGACACCTGGCCGAAGGAGGCCTACAAGTACGTCGGCGGCGCCAACAACTGGGGCTCGTTCTCCGTCGACGACGAGCGCGGCATCGTTTATGTGCCGACCGGATCGGCGACCTACGATTTCTACGGCGCGGATCGCCTCGGCCAGAACCTGTTCGCGAACTGCTTGATCGCGCTCGACGCGCGCACCGGCAAACGCATCTGGCATTTCCAGACGGTTCATCACGATCTCTGGGATCTCGACAACGTCTCCGCGCCGCAGCTCGTGACCGTGCGCCACAACGGCCGGCGCATCGATGCCGTCGCGTTCGCGGGCAAGACCGGTTTCATGTACGTGTTCAACCGCGTGACCGGCGAGCCGCTCTGGCCAATCGAGGAACGGCCGGTACCGAAGAGCGACGTACCCGGCGAGCAGGCGTGGCCGACGCAGCCGTTTCCCACCAAGCCGGCGCCGTTCGCGCGCCAGACGTTCACCGTGGACGATGTGAATCCGTGGCTGGGGAAGCCTGAAGAGTACGCCGCGATGAAGGAGCGGGTCGCGAAGGCGCGCAACGAAGGCCTGTTCACGCCGCCTGCTCTCATCGACACGATCTCGATGCCCGGCAATCAGGGCGGGTCGAACTGGGGATCGACGGCCGCGAATCCGGAGAAGGGACTGGTCTTCGTCGTGAACGTGAATCAGGTCGCGATTCTGCGGCTCGAAGACGTGAGGACGCGCAAGATTCCCGAGGGCCGCGGCGGCGGCGGCGCGGGGCCGCTCCAGGCCGGATTCCTGGCGTATCAGCAGCACTGCAGCGCCTGCCACGGCGTCAACCTGCAGGGTGCGGTTCCGGGAGCGACCTCGCTCGTGGGAGTGACCGAACGCATGGGCGAGGACGCAATCAAGGCGATCGTCACGGGCGGCCGCGGCCTGATGCGGCCCGTTTCCTCGGTGACGGAAGTCGAGCTGGGCGCGGTGATCGCCTATCTCGCCAACTCGAGTCCGAATCGCGGCGGCGGTCGCGGCCGCGGCGGGCCGCCGCCATCATTCCCGCCCGGGCCGGTCGTCGCGCGCGGCGGCGCGCCGCAGCCGCCCGCGCCACCGCGCAGCCTGGGACCTTTCTATCCAGGCATCGGCGGCAACGCGGGAAGCTACCCGTACCCCGACGACCTGAATCCGCTGCCAACGACTCGGTACATGAGCGATTACGGTGTGCTCGCGTCGTGGACCAGGCCGCCCTACACGACGCTGACCGCGTACGATCTCAACACCGGCGAGATCAAGTGGCAGGTGCCGAACGGCGATCATGCGCCCACGATCGCGGCGGGCGGCCCGTCCAACACCGGCGGTCTCGGCGCACGCAACGGGCTGGTCGTGACCAAAGGCGGCCTCGTGTTCCAGGCCGGCGGCGACGGAAAGTTTCGCGCCTACGACGAGGACACGGGCAAGGTCCTCTGGTCCGGTTCGTTCACCGGCAACGCGCCCGGCGTGCCGCTGTCGTACGAATCGAAGGGCCGCCAGTTCGTCGTGATGACCGCAAGCCAGGGTGGAGGCGGCGGCGCCCCCGGCGCAGAGACGCCACCCGCGAGCGGGATGGTCGCGTTCGCGCTGCCGAAGCCGTAACTACTATCTCGGCGGGGGCACGAGAGCTGTGTTATGAGCGAAAAAGAACCGCGTGAGGCCAGACCCGGCACGGTCAGCCTGGCAGACGAAGAAGCGGTGAAGCAAGTCCTCGTCAGCACCGTGTTCGGCCTCTGGGACATCGTCAACAACCTTGCCCGGCTGCGCCCGTCGAGGCGCGAGCGATACCGGGTGACCATTTTCGGATCGGCTCGGGCCAAGCCAGGGACATACGTCTACGACGAGGTGAAGCGCGTCGCCCGGGCACTGGCCGAGATGGAGTGCGACATCATCACGGGAGGTGGTCCAGGCCTGATGCAGGCCGCGAACGAGGGCGCGGCCGCAGTTGGAGCTCCGGAGCGGGATCGCTCGGTCGGGATTCGAGTCGACTTGCCGTTCGAGCAGGACGTCAACCCGTTTGTCGAGCAGGCGTTCGAGCACAAGACCTTCTTCTCGCGTCTCCACCACTTCGTGCTGACCTCTGACGCTTACGTGGTCGCGCCAGGAGGAATCGGCACGGTGCTCGAGCTGATGCTCATCTGGCAGCTCCTCCAGGTGAAGCACGTCGAGGGCACACCGTTGATTCTGGTTGGCCGGATGTGGCCGGAGCTGGTGGATTGGGCCAGGGAGCACCTGTTGACGTCAGAGCCGCCGCTGGCGAACCCCGAGGACATGAACATCCCGGTTTGCGTGAGCACAGCCGACGAGGCGATCGGGTTGATCCGCGATCATCACGCCGCGTGGCTGCGCGCAGACAAAGCGTGAGCGCTTCTCCGCGGGTCGCTGGTTAGACGCGCTAGCGCACCAGGCGGCGGAAGTCGGCGAGCCAGTTGAGGACCAGCGTAACTTCGTTTCCGAATGAGCCGCCGGCAGGACGCACCATCGCGATCGTGCGACCGTTGGGATGGATCGCGTAGTCGTCGTAGAGCGGCGGCATGAACGGTTCGATCACCAGTCGATGTGACAGCACGCGGATACCGGATGCCTTGTCGATACGCGCCGCCATCAGTCGGCTCCCGCTCCGGTAGTAGATCTCGGATCCGTCCGGCGACCACACCGGATCGGTCCCCTCGGCGATCAAGTGCCGTGAACCTGTGTTCGGGAATGGTGTCACGTGGATCTCGAAAGTGCCGGCATCGAGCGAGTAATAGGCGAGCCAGCGGCCGTCCGGCGACAGCCGTCCACCCCACGTGTCACCAGGACCGACCACGCGGCGTGACTGCCCGCCCTCGACGGCCAGAATCGACGAACGGGAGACGCCGTCAGCAGACATGCTCTCCATCATTCCGTAGGCGAGCGTACGTTGCGGAGTCCAACCGACCAGCCAGTGGAAGGTCGGGACGGAAGCGACCTGCTGTGCGGCAGCGTGTCCGTCGGCAGCGATGGTGTAGATACCCGACCCTTCGCCCGTCGGCCGTGAGTAGGTGATTGAGGCGCCGTCTGGTGTCCACACGGGTGCCCGCCCTCCTTCGGTGGTCAGCTTGGATGCCGGGATTGCCTTTTCCAGGTCGTGGACCCACAGCTCGGACCTCTCCTCTGACCGGCCGGCTGCCGCCACCACCAGCTGTTTGCCACTGGGCGAGAACTGCGGATTCTGCAGCAGCACGTCTTCTGAGAGAACTCGCTCCGAGCCGTCCGGCTCGACGATGACGAGAGCGTACGTGCTGGTGGCGGGAACATACGCCAGCGTTCCAGCCTGGGAGACTGCCAGATGCGCCGCGCCGATCGCCCGTTCCGCCGCGACATCTTCAAGGACCGGAACCACCTGGCCTGTCAGCTCGAGGCGGGCCGGATCGAAGGGCGCTGCGAGCAGCGTTGTCCCTCTGGTCAGGAGCAGATGCCCGCTCGCCAGGTACCGCGGTCCCACTCCCCTGACCAGCGTGGTTCGGCGCTGGTTCACGAGATCGATCGCCTCGATGGAGCCGCGCTCGTTGAAGAGCAGTGTGCGTCCGTCAGGCATCATCTCGGGAAAACTGTGGCCACGGCCGGAGGCAGGTTTCGTCAAAGGTTCCGGCGTTCCGCCGCCCGACTGGACACGCCAGATCGGCGAGCGGTACCCCGTGGCGAACACGATGCGATGGTCCGTCCCCCAACTCGCGCCGGCCGGGTATCCGGCTGTTGCACAGATGTCGACTGCAGCACCTCCGCCAGCCGGCACGCGCTTCAGGCGCCGATCCGCGAAGAAACCGATCCACGCTCCGTCTGGTGAGAAAAATGGAGCCGCTCCGCCCTCGGTGCCGGCCAGGGCTCTGGCCTGCGTCCGGTTGAGCGTCCGTTCGTAGAGCCGTTGGCCCTTGGCGTCCGAACCTGCGATGACCAGTGTGCGGCCGTCCGGAGAAAGAGCCAGGGATTGGAGCTTCGCCGGACCCCGTGTCACGGTGACTCCGGTCGGAAGCAATGCCGTCACGCGCGCGGCGTCTGCCGGCGCCGCTTCTCTCTTACCCAGCCATGTCGCTGCAGCGAAGGTGAGAGCGATCAGTGTGACGGCGCCGCCGATGATCCCCAGCCGCCGCCGCCACACCGGCGGATGGCCTGCGCTGCCCGGTGTCTGATCGCCTTCCGTCCTGTTCGAGGACACGCCGCGTGACGCGATGACCGCATCAAGTTCGATCCGTGCGTCGCCGATATCGCGGAGCCGCTGCCGTGGATCTTTCTCGAGACATCGCCGCAGCAACGTCCGGATCGGGGCAGGTGTCGCCTCAGGCAGGAGTCGCCAGTCCGGATCGAGGGTCAGAGTCGCGGCGATCGAATCCGAGAGCGTGTCTCCCGGAAATGTCGTGCGCCCGGTCAGCATTTCGTAGAGGACACAGCCGAACGACCAGATGTCGGTTCGTTTGTCGACGGCCTGGCCGCGCGCCTGCTCCGGGCTCATGTAGCGCGGCGTCCCGAGAATCAACCCGGCGTGCGTACCGGTCACTGTGGCCGACTCGCCGCCCTCGACGTCGCCAGCCACGAGCTTGGCGAGCCCGAAGTCCAGGACCTTTGCCGTGCCGTCGGGCGTAACTTTGATGTTGGTCGGCTTCAAATCGCGATGAACGATGCCCCTCTCGTGCGCGGCCTCGAGCGCGTCGGCGATCTGACGCGCCAGCCGCAGCGCGTCCGCGAGTGGCAGAGATCCTGGCGCAAGCCGATCGGCCAGTGTCGGGCCGGCCACGAGCTCGAGGACCAGAGCCCTGATTGGTGAACCCTCGGGTCCGCGCGTTTCTTCGAGGCCGTAAATGGCGGCGATGTGCGGATGATTGAGCGAGGCCAGCACACGCGCTTCCCGTTCGAAGCGGACGGCGCTCTCCGGACTCGAATCGGTCGACTCCGGCAGCACCTTGATGGCCACATCACGATCGAGCCGCGGGTCGTGGGCGCGGTAGACCTCACCCATGCCGCCGCGTCCGATCAATGCGGTCACTTCATAGACGCCAAGCCGCGAGCCGGGCGCGAGGGTCATGGGCAACTGAATCGTCGAATCGCCAAGGATTGTAGCGTGAGGCTCCAGCAGCCCGTGCGAGGCGCCGGGCCGATCACTCGCCCGTCGCAAACCGCCGGAAGAAGCTCCCGGGTTTCCACTCCGGCTTCGCCGCATGATTCGCGACGTCCCCCGCGATCGCGGCGACCAGGCGCGTGAACGTCGCGGCCGCGCCGAGATCCATCGGCTGCTGCAGATCGTCGGCGGGGCCGTGATAGCGCTCCTTCGTCCACGCCGCGTCGATCGCGGCCTCGGGTGATCCGGGCTCGAAGCCGACCTTCAGCGCCACGGCCGGAATCCCCTGCCGGATGAAGCTGTACTGATCGGATCGCGTGAATCGATTGCGTTCCGGCTGCGGGTCCGCGTTGACGCCCAGGCCGGCGCGCGTCGCGACGTCCCGTACGCGATCGCCGAGACCCGACTCGTCCAGGCCCAGCACCATGACCGACTTCATCGGGAAGAGCGGCAGGAACATGTCCATGTTGATGTTGGCGACGATGCTGGATTTCGGGACGGTGGGATCGCCGGCAAAGTAGCGCGAGCCGAGCAGGCCGTGCTCCTCGGCGGTCACCGCGGCGAACAGGATCGAGCGCTTCGGCTTTGGCGTGGAGGCGGCCAACGCACGCGCGACCTCGATCAGGCTGGCGATGCCCGAGGCGTTGTCCATCGCTCCGTTGTAGATGCGATCGCCGTTGACTGCCGCGCCGATGCCGACGTGATCGAGGTGCGCCGTCAGCACGACATGCTCGCGGGCGAGCGTCGCATCGCTGCCGGGCAGGAGCGCCACGACGTTGTCGGAGTGGAGCGGCGTCGATTCGACGGTCACGCGCGCGCGAAGCGACGCCGGCAGCGCGAAGCGCGGCAGCGTCCTCCTGGCCGTGGCCTCGTCGAACAACGCGGCTGCCGTGCGGCCCGATCCGGTGAACAGCCGTTCGGCGCTCGCCGGATTCACCGACGCGTTCACCTGCATGCCGGCGAGATCGTTGAAGCGCGGATCGACGAGCGTCATCACCGGATTCAGCCGGGCCGGCGCCGTCCGCTCCCACGTCTGTTCCGAGGTCTGCGGATTGGGAATGACCACGCTGCCGACCGCGCCTGCGGCTTTGAGCGCGGCCCAGCGGACGCCCGCCTGCTGGTAATGCGCTGAGATCGCACCGTTCAAGGCGGCAGGCACCCCCGCGATGTAGACCGCGACCTTGCCTTTGAGATCGAGCCCGGCGAGGTCGTCGTGCCCGGCGTCCGGAGCGGAAAGACCATATCCCGCGAACACGAGCGGCGCCTCGATCGCCGGGGTCAGCTCCGCGCGCAGGTTGATCGTCACGTCGTCGCCGAAGCGGAGCGCCTCCTCCTGCCCGTCGCGCACGAGTGCCACATGCGACTTGTCTTCGAGGATGCGCCGCTGCGAGAAGGCCACGCTCTGGAGATAGCCCTGCGTGCCGGCCGGCTTCAGCCCGCTTTTCTCGAATTCGGACACCACGTAGGCGGCAGCCTTGCGATATCCCTCGCTTCCCGCCTGCCGTCCCTCGAGCGCATCGTCGGCCAGCATGCGGACGTGACCCAGCCAGCGCGACTGTTCGTCGCTGACTGGCGGCGGTCCCTGTGCGATTCCGACAGACACCGTCGAGACCGTCGAGACCGTCGAGACAATGAGGAGGACGATGGCCGGCAGGCTGAACAGCCGTGATATCGACGTCATGACTCGATCATAACCAACGGCCGGGTCCGCCCCTGCCAACTCCCCGGCTGTGCCTACCGTCCAAGGTAGGCGATGGGCTCGATCATTGGCGACCTGCGCTATGCGGCGCGTGAGTTCCGCCGCCGTCCAGGGTTCGCGGTCACCGCGATCCTCTCGCTGGCGCTTGGCATCGGCGCGACCAGCGCCGTGTTCAGCGTCGTCTATGGCGTCCTGCTCGATCCGTTTCCCTACGTGGGCGCCGATCGAATGATGCAGCTCGCGATCAGGGACAATGCCGGCCGGTTCCGCTATCCCGGGATGAACGGCGCTCAGCAGGAACAGCTCCGGCAGGCGCGGAGCGTCGAGAGCGTGATCGCCGAAAACGGGTGGAACCTCACCACCACCGATGGCGACATCCCCGAGGACGTCGTCGCGTCGTACATCTCTCCGAATGCGCCGAACCACTGGGGCGTTCCGGCGCTCATGGGGCGATGGCTCATCCCGGCAGACGCGCCTCCGGGCCAGGATCCGGAGCGCGTGGTCGTGCTCGGGTACCAGTTCTGGCAGCGGGACCACTCGGGCGATCCGGGAGTCATCGGCCGCACGATCCAGCTCGTTCGCAAGGACTACCAGATCGTCGGTGTGATGCCGCCACGGTTTCGCTGGCGGGAAGCGGACCTCTACCTGCCGCTCAAGGTCCGGCTCGAGCCGGACATCTATTACGGCGTGAACATCAGGATCCGTCCTGGCGTTTCCATTGCCGAGGCCAACGGGGAGCTGCAGCCCATCCTGCAGGCGTTCGCCGCGCAGACGCCCGATCGCTACCCGGATCAGTTCCGGGTCAACCTGCGAAGCATCATCGAGATGTATGCGCGGCCGATGGGCCCGCGGCTCTTCCTGCTGCTCGGGGCGGTGACCTCGCTCCTGCTCATTGGCTGCGCCAACGTGTCGATTCTGCTGCTGGTGCGCGGGGCGAACCGCCAGCAGGAGCTGGCCGTTCGGGCCGCCCTCGGAGCCGCACGGATGCGAATCGTGCGGCAGCTGCTGACCGAGGCGCTGGTGATCGCGGTGGCCGGCGCGGCGCTCGGCGTGTTGATCGCGTGGCGAGGGCTGGGGCTGATCGTCGCGTGGGTGCCGACCAACTCGTTCGCCTCCGAGTCGGTCATCGAGATGAACCTGCCGGTCCTGCTGTTCAGCACGGGCCTCGCGGTCGTGACGGCGATCGTGTTCGGCGTCTGGCCGGCGATTCAGCTCTCGCGTCCCGATCTGGGACGCGTGGTGCAGGCGAGCACGCGGCGAGTGCTAGGCAGCGTGCAGGGACGGCGCGTGCATCGCGTGATGGTTTCGGTACAGGTGGCGTTGACACTGCTGATGCTCACGGCGGCGGGCGCGGCGGCGAAAGGGTTTCTACGGCTGGCGAACACGGACCTCGGCTACAACCCGCAGAGCACGATGTCGCTGCCGATCCCCGTCCACGACGGGACCTACGGAACCTGGAAGGAGCGATCCGAGTATTTCGAGCGGCTGCGGGCAGCGATCGCCGCGATGCCGCAGGTCGTGGCCGCGGGGATCTCGACCAATGCCACGCCGCCAGCCAACGGCAACGACAGCGCGTTCGAGATTCTCGGCAGCACCGCGCTCGAGAAGCCCCTCGCGCGTGCGAATTTCATCAGCTCGGAATACTTCCCGCTGCTGCAGATTCCGGTCGAGCAGGGACGGCTCTGGAGTCGCGACGAAATCGGCCGTGGCGCGCCCCTCGCCGTCATCAACCAGACGATGGCCCGCCAGTACTGGCCGAACGGGGACGCCATCGGCCAGCGGTTCAGGATCCCGAACTTGAGGGACGAACCGCCGTACTCGCCCGCCGCAACGGGCGCCGGCGGATGGATCGAGATCGTCGGGGTCGTCGCCGACGCGCGCAACGACGGCCTGCGCAACGCGATCAGGCCGGCCTTCTATGTGCCGTACACGTTGAAACTGCGGATGTTCACGCAGATCCTGGTGCGCACGAAGGTGCCGCCGCTGTCCATACTCCGCGACGTCCGGGCCGAGCTCGTTCGCGTCGACCGCGAGCAGCAGGTCATGCGCGTACGGGATCTTCAGACCTGGATCACGAACCTTCCGGAATACGCGCAGCAGCAGCTGGTCGCCAGACTGTTCGCCATCTTCTCGGTCCTCGCCCTTGCGCTCTCGGCGGTCGGGCTCTACAGCGTGGTCTCCTATGGCGTGGCGACCCGGACGAACGAGTTCGGCATCCGCATGGCGCTCGGCGCCAGGGCGCGCGATGTCGTGCGCATCGTGCTGCGCGGGACGACGTGGAACGTCGGCGTCGGGCTGGTGGCGGGCGTGATCCTGTGCCTGGCGTTCGACCGGCTGGCCTCGCGGTGGGTCACCGAAAGCTCGCGCGATCCGCTGATCCTCGCCGGGGTGACGGCCCTGCTGCTCGCCGTTGCCGCTCTCGCGTGTCTCGCTCCGGCGCGGCCGCGCCGCGACGATCGATCCGATGGACGCTGTGCGCCACGAATAACTTATGATATATGTCGTGATCGGTGATCGGTGATCGGGGATCAAAAGCATAGCGCCCCCCATTAATCGCCGACTGATTTCCGGATAGCCCCTGATCCCTGATCCCCGATCGCCTGATCACCGATCACCGATCACCGATCACCGTTCTGATCCCCGATCCCGATCCCCGATCCGACCGTCATATAATCCGGCGACCTCGATGATTGGGAGCACGCTGGGCTCATATCGCGTCCTCGAGAAGCTGGGTGCAGGCGGGATGGGGGAGGTTTACCTCGCGCACGACGCCCGGCTCGGCCGCGATGTCGCCGTGAAGGTTCTGCCAGAGGCGTTTCACGCGGACCCGGATCGCATCATCAGATTCGAGCGTGAAGCCAAGATGCTCGCCGCGCTCAACCATCCGCACATCGCGGCGCTGCTCAGCATGGAGGAGGCGCACGGCCGCCACTTCCTGGTCATGGAGCTCGTCGAGGGCCAGACGCTCGCCGAGCTGCTGCAGCACGGTCCGCCGCCGCTGAGCGATACGCTCGACATCGTCCGCCAGGTTGCCGATGCGCTCGCTGCGGCGCACGAGCAGGGCATCGTCCACCGCGATCTCAAGCCGGCCAATATCAAGGTCCGTCCCGACGGCACCGTGAAGGTGCTCGACTTCGGGCTCGCGAAGGCGCTGGATGCGCCCGGCACAAAGTCTCGTTCCGGCGCCCTCGATACCGACTCGCCGACGGTTCTGGCGACGAGGTTGCCGAGTGGTGGCGCATCAGACGTGTCTCAGATGGGGATGATCCTCGGCACGGCCCCTTACATGTCGCCGGAGCAGGCCAGGGGCAAGCCCGTGGACAGGCGTGCCGACGTGTGGGCGTTCGGCTGTGTGCTCTACGAGATGCTGACCGGCCAGGCACCGTTCACGCGCGACACGATCACCGAGAGCCTCGCCGCGATCATGCGGGACGAGCCCGATTGGACGAAGCTGCCGCCGGCGACGCCGGCATCGGTGCTCCGCCTTCTGCAGCGGTGCCTGATCAAGGATTCCAAAGAGCGGCTCTCCGACATCGGCGTGGCGCGGCTCGAGATTCGCGACGCCACCGGCGTCGACGCCGTGACGCCGAGCGTCCCGGCTGTTGCCAGCGCGCGGCGCACGTCTTCACGATGGGCAGCGCTCGGCGCGGGGATCGTTGCCGGCCTCGCCACTGCCGGGCTGATCGCGGCGTGGCTGTGGCCGTCGGCGCGGGCGCTTCCGACGCTGAACCTCGCGCTCGACTGGCCAGACGATGTCGAGTGGGTCGGGGCGAGTGGAACGGGTGTCGCGCTGTCTCCCGATGGGACGCATGTCGCCTACATCGCCAGGAGGAATCAGGAGGCGGCGCGTCTCCACCTCCGCGACCTGCGCACCGGAGAAATCCGAGTGCTGCCTTCTGCCGACGTCGCCCTCAACCCGTTCTTCTCACCGGACAGTACCCAGGTCGGATTCATCGCGGGCGGGAAGCTCTGGCGGGCACCGGTCAGCGGCGGGTCGCCGTTCGAAATCGGGAGCATCGACACCAGCGACCGGGGCGTCGCCTGGTCCACCGACGGTCACGTGTACTCCGGTGGAGGCACCGGAATCTCACGGATCCCGGAGAGCGGCGGGCGGCGCGAGACGATCACCACAGTCAATCGTGCGGCAGGCGAAGTGGCCCACCGTTTCCCCGCGCTCGTACCGGGGGAACGTGGCCTGCTGTTCACTATTTTCAAGGGGCCGTTGGCGGATGCCCGCGTCGCCATTGTCGACCTTTCGACGAAAACACATCGCATCCTGATCGATCAGACCAGCCATTCGGCGGTTCATGCACCGACCGGCCACCTGCTGTACCTGCGAACCAACGTTCTCATGGCCGCGCCATTCGATGCGTCCCGCCTCGATGTGACGGGGCCGTCAGTTCCGGTCCAGAGCGGGATCCTTCACAACAACGGTGGCGCGGGTCACTTCAGCATTGCGAGTACCGGTACGTTTGTCTTCATGCCCGACGCCGCCCTCCGGGCTCCGGTCGATCTGGTCTGGGTCGATCGGTCGGGCCGAGCGATTCCGGTGGACATGCCCCGCGGCGCATACGCCAAGCCGGAGCTGTCCCCGGATGGGACGCGCGTGGCCATGGAGCGGGCGGACACGCAGGGGAGGATCGGGGTCGTCGTCTGGGATCTCGGCCGCCGCGCGTTCACGACCGTCACTCGCGATCCGGGCCTCGGCGAGGCGCCTGTCTGGATGCCGGACGGCGTCAGCCTCGTCTTCACGTCGCGTCCCGTGCTGGGCGCCGTTGGACATCTGTTCACGCAGCGCGCCGACGGCTCCGGAGCGCCGACGCAGCTGTCTACCGCGGCTGTCCAGCAGGTTGCGGCGAGCACCGCCGAGTACGCCGGTTCCGTATTGCGCGACGGCGCAGAGGTGATCTACGCGGAAGTGGCCAGTGACGCCGGCGGCATCAAGGTGATCGACCTGTCGACCAAACAGGTGCGGATGCTCGTGCCGAACGGCCGGAACCCTCGGCTCTCGCCAGACCGCCGGTGGCTGGCCTACCGGCTGCTCGAGTCTGGCATCGCCGAGGTCTACGTGAGTCCCTACCCGAACGTCGCGGCCGGCAGGTGGCAGGTCTCGACCGGCGGCGGTGCGTCGCCGCGCTGGTCGCGCGATGGCAGCGAGCTCTTCTTCCGCGGCCTTGGTTCGAAGCGTTCCCAGATGTTCGCGCTCGCGATTCCCGCAGCCGGCACGCTTGAAAATGGTTCGCCCGCAGGTCTTGTTCGACTTTCAGGAGCTCGTCTCGAGTGCCGATCTGGATGACTTCGACGTTGCGGCGGACCGGCGCTTCCTCATCTTCAAGCGAGCAACACCGAAGCCCGACATTCCTCAGGTCATCGTGAACTGGTTCGAGGTGCTGAAGCGGACGCAGCCGACCGCTGGCAGAACATCGAGGTGATCCGCGCCGCAGGAGGTCAGTGGCCGGCGGCAGGATCCACCTCCATCAGGCCTCCGGGCTATTGCCGCGACAACGCAATCAGCGGACTGAGGCGCACGGCGCGCCGCGCAGGTCCGAGGCAGGCCAGTAACGACGTAAAGCCGAGGATCGCGACGGCGCTCAGCATGACACGCGGATCGAGCGCCCCGATGCCATAGAGCTGCGCCGCAATCACGCCGCGCAGGGCAAAGGTGCCGGCGAGACCTGCGATCAGCCCGACGACGACCAGAACTGCCGCCTCGCTCAAAATGAGCCGCATGATCCCGCGGGCGTCGCTGCCGAGGGCCATGCGAATGCCGAACTCCCGCGTCCGCTGACCGACGTGATACGCGAGGACGCCGTAGAGCCCGATCGAAGCCAGCAGCAGCGCGATCCCTCCGAAACCGAGGGCCAGCAGCATCGGCGCGCGCCGCGGGTTGAGCGACTTCTCGACGCGTGCGGACATCGCGAACACATCCGTCAGCGGCACGTCGGGATCGATTTCGGCGAGCGCGCGCTGTACTGCCGCCGTGGTCGATGTGATCTCGCCGCGGGTGCGGATGGCCCACCCGATGCCGCGCGTTGGCTCCTGATCGAAGGGGATGTAGTAGGCGCCGGCGCGGGCGTTCTCGCCTTCTTCGAGGCCCTTGAGCTTGACCGCGCCGACAACACCCACGACCTGCATCCACTTCACCGTCGGTCCCGGGCTCGCGACGTCGTCCGGCTTGTCCGGCAGATACATCCGCCGGCCGACCGGATCCTGATTGGGCCAGAAGCGCGCCGCGAGCTGTTCGTCGACGATGACCACGCGCGGGGCGCCGGCAGTGTCGGACTCGGTGAACAGGCGTCCGCGCTGGAGCGGGACCTTCAGGGCCTCGAGGTATCCCGGCGAAACATAGAGCTGGTTGGGCGAGACGATCGATTCACCAGGTTTTGGAGCGTAGCCTTCGGGGATGATGACGCTGCTGCTCGCGTCCCAGCTGAAGGGCAGGTAGCTGCTGATCCCCGCCGATTCGATCCCTGGCAGCGCGCGCACGCGTGCCAGCGCCCGCGCCGCGTACGCGCGGAGGGCCGCATCGTCTGCATAGCGCGACGCGAGCGGGCTGACGCGGCCAGTGAGAACCTCCGCCGGGATGAACCCCGGGTTCACACCGAGAAGACGATCGAAGCTGGCAAGCAGCAGCCCTGCGCCGACGACGAGCACGAACGCGAGCGCGACCTGCGCGCCAACGAGAGAGCGGCGGATGTACCCAGACGTCCGGCTGGCTGTCCCTGACCGGCCCTCCTCGCGCAGTGCGCCGCCAAGGTTCGTGCGCGCGAGTTGCAGAGCAGGGCCGGTACCGACGATGACGCCGAGCAGAAGCGCGGGCGCCAGCGTGACGGCGACCACGATCCCATCGATGCGGATCTCGTGCGCGCGCGGCAGGTCCGTGAAGCCGATCCACTCAATCGCGTCCAGGCTGAGAAAGCCGAGCCCGATGCCAAGTGACGCACCGGCGAGCGTGAGAACCGTGGCTTCGGTGATGAGCTGTCGCGCGATCCGCGAGCTGCCAGCGCCGATAGCGTTCCGCGTGGCCAGCTCCTTCATGCGGCCGTTGCTGCGGGCGAGCGCCAGATTGGTGATGTTGACGGCGGCGATCAGCACGACGCAGATGACCCCGCCCCAGAGCATCTGCAGCGCCGCGCGCACGTTGCGCACGATGTCGGCTTCGAGCGGCTGGACTCTGGTCGCGTAGCCGGCGCGGATGATGGTGTCCTTGAGCGAGCCGGCGCGCTCGGTCACCTCCGCGTTGTGCGCGTCCAGCCGCTCCTGCGCGCGCTCAATCGAGGCGCCGCTGCCGAGGCGCGCCACGAACTCGTGGTTCTGACTCCAGCGCCGATCCTCGCCCAGCTCCTCGGGGGTGAATGCGAGCGGCACGAAGACGCGGACTTCGGGGCTCAGGAAGAAGAACGCCGGCGGCAGGACGCCAACGACGTCGTGAACTTGATCGTTCAGTCGCAGTTGGCGGCCGACGATCGCGTCGACCCCTCCAGGCTGCCTGGCGGCGAACGAATGACTCACGAGGGCGACCTTGTTCTTGCCCGGTGTTCCCTCCGCCTCAGTGAAGAGCCGGCCGCGCGCAGCCGTGGCGCCGAGCACCTGAAAGAAGGAGGGCGTGACGTTCATCGCCGACACGTTCTCTGCCCCGGCTCCCTCACCGACCTTGAAGCCCGCCCACTGAAACAGCGCCGCCGACGCGAAGACATCCGTCATGCCACGCCTGTCCACCCAGTTCGGCACCGAGGTGCCGACGCGATCGACCCCGGCGCCCGGGAACCTGTCGTATGCAGACACGATGCGGTTCGACTCGGGATAGGGAAGCGGCCGGAGGAGTACCGAACGGACGACCGTGAAGATGGCGGTGCTTGCGCCGAGGCAGACGGCCAGGGTCAGAACGACGGCCGCGGAGTATGCGCGATCGTGCCGCAGCACCCGAAGCGCGTAGAGGAGGTCTTGTCGAAATCCGTCCATGGCTGCCGAGACGAGTCAGCTCCGGGTTCGAGCTGCGTTCTGCACTTAGACCGGAATTGACGACACGAAGTTTCATTCGAAGACGGTTTGCTCATCATTGGCCGGTCGCCGTCACGCGTCGTGGGCGGACGCAAGCTGGAGTACGACCCCCGCGAGGCCGGCCGCGGCTTTGAGCAGCCGGACCTCCACAGGAGCCGGCTGATTGCAGAAGATCGCCTGCAACACCAGGCGGCCGTTGCCGCCGGAGTCGGGGATTTCGAAGCACACCGAGTGACAGCCGGGCGGCGCGTTGGCCGGGACCGCGCGAATCCGGACGTCCTGCACGCTCACCAGACGTTTCAGCTCCTCCTCGAACTTCGACCAGAGCGTCGTCGAACTCGCCATCCAGTGGGCATCGGCGAGCACACGTCCTAGCAGATCGCCCAGCACCTTTGGCGGGTGCGACGTGGTGGCGCGTGGCTCATGTAAAGCCGACAGATCGATCTCGCGCGCAAACGCGGCCGCGACGCGGTACTTGAGCTCGGAGCCGCTGACGCGGGCAAGCTCCGTCCGTACCAGCCGCGCCGCGATCGAGATGTTGGCGTCGCCGCCCTGCATCTGCAGATGCACGATGTTCCCCGGCGTGAGCTCGGTCCTGGATTCGAGCAGGACGCCGAGGCTCGAGATGTCGACGAGCGTGATGTCGCCGCCCGCGGAGAGCCTGGCGCGCAGCGGAGCCGGCAGGTCCCCCGCCTTGTGCCGTGACGCGCGCCGGCGATCGCGCGGAAGGCTGAATGCGGAACTCAGTGTGCGGGAATCCCGCTCGTTAGCGAGCACGAGCGCTGTGGAGCTCGGGAGCAGCCAGGCATCCGGCAGGGGCGCGCGTCGGGGAACGTCCCCGAGCGGCTCGACGCCGCGCTGCTGGCGATCCTCGGCGCTGAGCCGCAGGGAGTGAGCCTGGTTCAGATACGACTCGATGTGCTCTCTGAGCAGCTGCGCGTCGCAGCGGGGCACCAGCGCCCGGGCCCTTCGCGCGAACCGCAAGACGACCGCGGCTCCAGGGCGCTCCACTTCCGTCAGTACGCGCTCGGCTGGATCGATGAACTGCGGCAGCGTGATGACGCGGGTGTGCGCCGTCTCCGGGCAGCGCCTCAGATGCGCGGTCAACCGGCCTTCGTCGGCGGGCGGGAGGAACGTCGAGGTGAGGATCAGATCGGGGATGAACCACGCGGTCGCGTCGAGCGCGTCCTCAACGTTCGCGACGATCAGGACCTCGGCGCGGACGCGCGCAAGCAGGGCGCGTTCGAGCGCCGCGCGATCTTCCGGATCGGGCTCGATCCCGAGGATCCGGCCGAGTGGTTCGTTGGGGTCGTACTGGGTCATGGTGACCGAGTTCGCCGCGTCCGGATCGGCCGTCCCGCGGGCAGACTCGGCCCGTTAAATAAGCAACTGCAGAGCCGGTCGTCAGCGTAAGAATCCTTTGAAGAATGCGGCCGGCGGCCTGCCCTTTGCAGTTTCGTCACACGAAAACGGTCGCGGGATTACGGAAGTGGGTGGCTGTCGTCGAATGATGCGCGCGGTGCCTGCGAATGGCCTGAACGGCCGCACGTGATACGATAGGGCATCGGATCTTCCAACGCGCTCTGTTCTGCAGGCGTATCGAGCCTTTCCTGACTCGTTCCTCCTCAAGTCCTAGCTACGAACCGAAAATCCGCTCGGAGCGTACGCTTCGTTCGCACCGCGACGCCGTCTGGCCTCGCGCGTGTTCACTTGTCAGGGCCTCGGCTGCGTCGGACAACGCGCCAGGCGACTCAGGAGATTAGCTCAATGCCGTTTTCGAAACTCGGGCTCGCGCCCTCGTTGTGTACGCCCCTCGCTCGCATGGGTTACAGGGAACCCACACCGGTTCAGTCACTATCGATTCCGCTCGTCTTGAGCGGATCCGATCTGGTGGCGCGGGCTCAGACAGGAACCGGGAAAACTGCCGCCTTTGCGCTCCCCATGATCGACCGCCTCCTCGTGCGCCGCCGGCGCCCCGCGGCTCGCAAGCCGATCGGACTCGTGCTGGTGCCGACGCGGGAGCTGGCCGTCCAGGTTACCCGCGCGCTGGCGACGTATGGAGCGCCAGTAGGGCTGCGCGCCACTCATATCTATGGTGGCGTGCCCATGCCGAGTCAGGTGAAGGCCCTCAGACTTGGCACCGATATCGTGGTGGCCACCCCAGGCCGGCTCATCGATCACCTGCAGCGCCGGACGATCGACCTGTCGGCGGTGGAGATCCTCACGCTCGACGAAGCCGATCGCATGCTCGACATGGGATTTCTGCCGCCCCTTCGCCGTGTGCTGCAGGCCATGCCGCAAGCGCGCCAGACGCTGCTGTTCTCGGCAACCATGTCCGCTGCCGTCGTGCGGCTCGCCGGTGAATTCACCCGCGATCCACAGCGCGTTGACGTGTCGCCTGCCGATCCCGTGGCGCCCACGATCACGCATCGCCTTCATGCCGTCGATCTCGATCGCAAGCGGGCGTTGCTTCTGCACGTCCTGACACAGGCCCCAGCGGGTCAGGCCCTGGTCTTCTGCAAGACCAAGCGCGGCGCGGATCGCGTCGGCGAGCACCTGAACGACGCGCGCGTCAGGACCGCAGTGATTCACGGCAACAAGGGACAGGGCGCCCGCAGCCGTTCCCTTGTCGATTTCAAATCGGGCCGCGTGAGCGTACTGGTCGCCACCGACATCGCCGCGCGTGGTCTCGACATTCCGCAGCTGCCGCTGGTCGTCAATTACGATCTGCCGCTCGTCGCCGAAGACTACATCCATCGCGTCGGACGAACGGGACGTGCAGGTACTGCGGGGCGGGCGATCTCGCTGGTGACCACCGCAGATCGGGCGCTCCTGCGCGACATCCAGAAGCTGTTGTCGGCGCCACTCGAGCAGGTGGCGGTCGCGGGCTTCGAGACGAGCAGCGCCTCGACGCCGATCGCTCAGCACCGGCCAGCAAAGCAGGTCATGCGAGGCTTGTCGCACCGGCCGGGCCCCCGTCACAATGTACGGTAGACTACATTTGCCCTCCAGACTGGTGCCACGCCACGGGTTTGACGTCGCCTCAGCCTCAAGCGCACTAGTGTTGAGTCAGGTCCCGCCGTCAGGCTTCCGGATCCGACTCACACGAACCTCTCGGACGCCGCCCCATCGCCGATCCCGGTTGGGCCAATGGTGACAGGCCCGATGAGAGAGAGAGCTGAATGAGTGTCCACCTCGTAAACCCGAGTCATCTGTCGTTCGGGGTTGGCGTGATCACACCGCGTTGGCTGTTCGTTCTCGCCGCTGCGACACCGGACTCTCATGGCCGGCCACAGATTACCGATGAGACGCTCGAGCCCTTCGATCTCGAGCGCGTGCAGGCCGGTGACATCGTCGGCATCGGGATCCACACGGGCAACGCGCTTCGCGGCTACGAAATCGGGACCGGCGCCCGCGCCCGGGGCGCCACCGTGGTGTTCGGCGGGATCCACGCCACTCTGTATCCAGACGAAGCCCACGAGCTCGGCGGCGCGCATGCAGTCGTTCGCGGCGACGGTGACGTGATCTGGCCGCTCGTTCTCGAGCACGCGGGGCAGGGCACGCTGCAGCGGGCGTACGAGGGCGGGCGCGTGGACGCGGATCGCTTCGTGCCGGCGCGCTGGGACCTGCTGCCCGAGGGCCGGTACATGTGGGGCTCCGTGCAGACGGTTCGCGGCTGTCCCAAACATTGTTCGTTCTGCTCGGTCTGGCGCACCGACGGTCAAAAGCCGCGTCAGCGCGCGGTTGACAAAGTCTTTGCGGAGATCCTCGACCTCCGCCGGCGGGGCTTCCGGTTCGTGGCGCTCGCGGACGACAACTTCTATCCGGTCACGCTGGCGGACCTCGCCATGGCGGAGCGGCAGCGCAACGTCCCACGCCTCGAACAGCTGCGGGCGCTGCGCGCCGAGCGATTCGAGCTGATGGCCGCGCTGGCGAAGCTGCCATCGGACATGGTGTTCTTCACCCAGATCACCATGGAAGCGGCCGAGGACGAGGCGTTCCTCGATGCCATGCGGCGGGCCAACATCAAAGGCGCGCTGGTGGGCGTCGAGGCCGTCACCCCCGAAGGCCTGAAAGACGTCTACAAGAACTTCAATGACGTCGGCGACGCACTGGTGCTGCGTCTGCGCAAATTCCGTGACCACGGCGTCCACGTCCTCGGCTCGTTCATCTTCGGGCTGCCGAGCGACCGTCCCGCAACCTTCGACGCGACGGCGGATGTCGCGGAGCGCGCCGGGCTCACGTTCGCACAGTTCGTCATGCTCACGCCGTATCCCGGCACCGTCGATTTCGAGGCGTGGGAGAAAAGCGTGGGAGCCACGGCCGCACAGGTGGCGGGCATTCCCATTACCCGTCATTGGTTGATTCCGCAGGCGCACCGGCCGAAGGTCTATGCGCCGCACCCGGTGATGACCCCGGATGAAATCCGCGCGAGAACCCAGGCAGTGTGGGACCGTTTCTACAGTCTTCGCCGGATCTGGACGCGCTCGCGCTGCACGCCGACGCTCCGTTCCCGGGTGGCGTTCGTGCTCATCTCGAAGCTCTATCGCCAGATGTACGCCAATACCGGCATCGCGACCGACAGCGCGCGGGTGAGTCGCGCGAACCGCTGGGCCCGGCTGATCGCGCGCCCCTGTCGCCGTCTCTTCGTCGCGCGGCCGATGCCGGAACTACTCGCGGCCCCCGCGCCCGAGGCGTAAGCCTCGCGGACGCCGTCGGACGTAGCACGTAGCACGAGAGGCAAGTTCGCACGCGGCACGCAGCACGACCGCACGTGAGTCACAGTCCGAGCCTGACGAAGTGTGCGCGGACCACGTCGTAGCATTCGCACGACGCCTGCTCCAGCTGTTTTCGTTTCAGTATGCGGATTCGCCCGTACCGGCTCGAAATCAATCCGGCCTGCTGGAGCGATCGCAACACCACGGTCACGGTGGGACGGCGCACGCCGAGCATGACCGCGAGGAACTCGTGTTTGAGCCGGAAATCGTCGGCCCCTACTCGATCGTGGGTCTGGAGCAACCAGCGGCAGCACCGCTGCTTCACGCCGTGCAGCGCATTGCACGCGGCTGACTGCATCGTCTGTAAGTGGTTCGCCTGCGCGTACCGGCCGACGATCTCACGGAACGGTCCGGCCGCGACGGTTTCCTTGACGAACCGCGCCACCGCCATGGTAGGCACCGGACCGTCACCCACCTGCTGAAACATGCGGCCTGCACCCGCGCGATCGCCGAGGAACACGCCGATCCCCAGCATGCCTTCGGTCCCGACCGTTGCGACTTCCACGAGCGCCCCATCACGCATTTGATTCGTGATCGAGAACACGCCGCCGTTGGGGAAGTACACGTTCACGACCGGCGCCCCGTGCGCCTGCAGCGTGTTGCCAAGCGTTACCGTGCTCATCCGCAGGTGCTCGCGGATCCGGCGGTAGTCGCCCGCCGGTAGAGCTGCGAGCAGTCGGTTGTGGAGCGGTGTGCCGTCCGGCAGAACGCGAGCGGTTGATGGTATCTGCGTCCGCATGAGGTCTCCTCCGAGTCAACCTGAACGGGTCAGGCGCTTCGATGAGGCTGGAGGGGCGCAGTAGCCGCGCTGCGGGCACAGCTCAGAAAAGCAGGTACGGGAAGTCTACCATGCGGGCCGACTTCGAAATGTACGGTAGACTACATTTGCCCGCCAGACTGGTGCCACGCCACGGTTTGACGTCGCCTCAGCCTCCGAGCTTGCGGCAGCCAACGAACTGCCGCGCAGGAGAGTGACGATGTCGATGCAATTCTCTCCCGAAGATATTGCGCGCATCCGCGACGACGTCCGCCTGCTGATTCGACGTGCGGACGTTCATGAGGAGAGCCTCGAGGGACTGGTTCGCGCAACCGAAACAGAAGTACGTGACGCCGAAGCGGCGCTCTCTCACGCACTCAGCGGAGAGGCGGCGATCGCGGCCGAGTGGCAAACGGTGTGCGCGGCCCGGTTGAGCCGCAGCCGGCTGAACGCCGATGCGGCGAAGCGGGCCTGCGTCAGCGGTCGGCAGCAACAAGTCACCGCCCGGCGACTGCACGGCCGGCTGGCCGATCGTTCCGAGGTGGGGCGGATTTGGACCGGAGCTCCTGCGGTGCTCGTCGTCGATGACGCGGAGGACCTCCGGGAACTGGTCGCCTATGTCCTGCGCGACGCCGGGTTTGTCGTGCGAACGGCCGTGAACGGTGTCGAGGCGCTGTTCGCCGCGTATGAGATGCAGCCCGCCGTGATCGTGATGGACATGAAGATGCCGCTGCTCGATGGCATCGAAGCAACACGGCTCATCAAAGCCACGGAAGCCACCAGACACGCCAAGATCATTGCCCACACGGCCGATCCCTCGCTCCCGGACCCGGTGGTCCAACGGCTGTTCGCGGCGGTCCTGCCCAAGCCCTCGCCGCCCGACGTCGTCCTGACTGCCGTGCAGAGCGTGGCAAGTCTGTAGCCGGTTCCAGGCTATCTGCTTTCGCGGTCTCGTTCTCGAGTATTTCACCGGATGCAACTTTTCGCGCTCGGGTTTCGCTTCCTGGATGGGAGGGATGCGGCACGTGATGACCTGCACTCTATGCGCGAACGTCCATGGGCGGCTCGCGATGGGCTTTCTGTGGATTGCCATCGCCGGTCTTCTGATGCCTCCGACTGGCAGTGGCCCAGAGCCTCACCGGCACCCTCATCGGAACCGTCAAGGACGAACAGGGCGGCGTCCTTGCGGGTGCGCTCGTCACGATCAGTTCACCGGCGCTGATCGGCGGGCCGGAGTCGTAGACTCAGACAACCGACAACGGCCAGGCGCGCTTCCCGGCTCTGCCGCCGGGTGTCTACATGTTCGACGTCGTTTTCAAGGGGTTCAGGCCCTACCATGAGGTGGGCATCCCATCGGCGCGGGCGCCAGCTCGAGCGTGACGGTTGAACTGACAGTCGCAAGGTCGGCAGGCAATCGTGGTCGAAGGGCCGGCTCGCGAATCGAAGCTCCGGAGGGTCTGGCTTCGTGAACCAGCTTCCGCACCGAGGACATCGACGCGATCCCGATGCGACGAGCCGGCGCCTCGACTGCGTCAAGGTCGCGCCTGGCGATGTCGCCGACATCGCCGGTCGGCGCTCGCCCGACCGTCTCCGCCTTCGGCTCCGGTGCGGATGAGAACCTGTATTCTCTCGATGGCATGAACATCACGTGCCAGGCAATGGCGTCGCGCGAGCCGAGCCGGGATCGATTTCATCCAGGAAGTCCGGATCCAGGCCGTCGGGGCGTCCGCAGAATTCGGCAACATGCAGGGCGGGGTCGATCAACATCATCACGAGACAGGCAGCAAGCGGTTTCTCTACGACGCGGCCTACTTCGGACAGCCGGCGGCGCTGACCAGCCAGCCGATGAATCGCGTATCTCGGCTCCAGGGAGAGCTGGAAGCGGCTTCGGACGTGCGGAGTACCAGGACTTCACGAGCAGTCTCGGCGGACCCGCAGTTCGCGAGCGGCTGTGGTTCTTCGGCGGATACCAGAGCCTGCGCGATCCCGACAGCCAGCCCGGCACCGATCCGGAGTTCCAGGCGGTACGAGATGCAGAAGATCTTCGCGAAGCTCACCTGGCGTCTGGCCCTGGGTGGCGGCTGGTGCAAAGCTTCCACGACGAGATCGGGACCAATCCTGAAACGGCCGACCATCGACAAGCCGTTGGAGGCGACGCAACGGACGAGCCTCCGGTCGCCAGCGATGAATTTCGGCAATCTGACGCACACGCAGTCGGCCAACACCCTGTGGGATATTCGCGTCGGGCGGTTCGTTTCGACGCAGGACGAGGCGACCACGGAAGGTCAGACGATCCGAGCCGGTCTCGAACTGTCACCGGCGACACCACCGGCGCGCCACCGCGCGTCGGAATCCGTCGAGCTGACCCGAGCATAGGTGACGGGCTGGTCACGCCACTACCGGCGTGCTCTCGGCGTTGAACACAGTGGAAGAATCGGCGGCCAGTTCGAACGTGGCGAGCACGACGCGGTCAACATGATTCCGACCGGTGTCAGGTACGAGGACTCGGGGCGGGTTGTCGCTGCAGCAGGTTCGAGCCTTCCGGCCCAAGTCGGCGGCGTTTCGTTCACATCCTCGGCGTTTGCGACCGACACCATGACCGTGGGCGACCGGGTGACGATCAGTGCTGGCGTGCGGTTCGACCACAGCCGTGCGATCAGTCAGGATCTGCGCGCGCTCGATCGGATGGTGCGGGAGATCGACGAGATGCTGATCGGTCACGGGACGATGGACACCTGGAACATGTGGTCGCCGCGACTTGGTCTCACAGCGAAGCTGACCGGCGCGGCCGCACGATACTCCGGGCGAGATACGGGCGATTCGTCCAGGGCATGTTGACCGGAGAGCTCAACCGTTTCACCCCGGCGCGACCCCGGTCACGCTGGCCGCGTTCAATTCCACCACCGGCGATTACTCGGGCGCATCCAGCACGGTCGATCCAAAGGTCAACCTGCAGTTCGATCGCGAGACGCGCGCGCCGCGGACCGACCGGTACTCCAGTCGGTGTGGATCGCGCCGGTCGGCGGCACCCTGACCCTGTCGGTCGTGTATGTCCGCAAGGATGGCGGCGACTTCATCGGGTGGTAGGAAGTCGCTGGCGAGTACGACGAGGGCAGACAGACGTTGGCCGACTCGGTAGCGTGACGGTGTTCCGGTTGGAACCGCGGTGACCTCTGCTTCAGCAGCCGCTTTCGATTGCGCCAATTCCGAGGCGTACTCGCTGAAGTACAACGGACTGGTCATCGCGGTCGAGAGGCGACGGTCCGCGGCTGGCAGGCGTTCGCCTCGTACACGTGTCGAAGGCGGACGGGCCTGCTGCCCTCGAGCGGCACGCGGCTGCGGGCGCGCAGGTCGCACTGTTGCTCGCCGCCCGCCACCTTCGGCCGGGGGTCACGTTCGGCCAGGACCCGAACGATTTGACCAACGCCCGCGGCCGCCTGCCCAACGATCGCCCGCACATGTCCGGATCATGAGCCGCAGTCGACGTGCCGCAACCGGCTTCATGGTCGCGGCCAACCTGCAGCATCTCAGTGGCAAGCCCTGGGCGAGGACGGCGCACATCAACCCGACTGAAGAACCGCGGCCGTCATGATCGAGACGCGCGGCACCGAACGGCTGTCGTCGCAGACGCTGCTCGATGTCCGCGTCGTCGAAAGCGTTCCGCGTCGGCGGCCTGGGACGGCTGGACGTGTCCTGGACGTGCTCAATGTCCTCGACGACACCGCGGAGGAGAGCCATCGGACGGACGTGATGACGAAGCCTGACCCGGTGTTCGGTGAGGGCGCGATCTTCATCGATCCGCGCCGCGCGATGCTCAGCCTCAGGCTGAATCTGGGCCGGTAGCTCAGGCCAGTTCGACTTTTCCTTGCCCTTTCCCGCTTCCTGATTAGGAGGGAAAGGGCCATGAACAAACTGACGTCCACCACGTGGACCGGCACAGCGAATCTGATCAAGCCTCTCTCGGCACTCGTGAGTCTCGCCATCGTGTTGTCGGGCTGTGGCGACGGAGCTTCAATCCCGAATGCCCCGACCCCGACTCCGACGCTCACTTCGACTCCGACTCCGGCTCCGACAGAGACCTACACGCTCTCCGGCGTCGTGTTCGAGCTCACGGAAGCGGGGAAGGTGCCCATCGAAGGGGTCGAACTCTATTGTGATTCGTGCGGCAGCCCGGAGGGTCACACGTTCGTATACACCGACGCGGACGGCTTCTACAGCCTGGACTGGACGAGCAACGGTGTGCATCATCTCCTCGTGGAGAAGGCTGGCTTCGAGATATTCGATCCGACCGGCTCCCTGACGCACGGTGAGGAAATGATCGCGGCGACCGTCCGCGGCGATACGCGGTTCGACATTCGACTCGCCCGGCGATGAACGCCACGGCCGCCCAGGCAGTTCAGCAGCCTCCGACTTTTCACGTTTGCTTCCCGCTTCACAGATCGGAGGTCGTCTGTGAAGACATCATTGCTCATCGTCTCCTGTCTCGTGTGGTTCTCAACGCTGCTGATCAGGACCACCACCGCCGAAGTGATACCCCTGGCGTCGAACGGTCACGCGACCGGCGCCTCCAGCCTCGACCCGCACGCCTGCGGCGGTGAGCCCTGCGACGCGGTCGTACGCGGTTTCCGTGCGTTCTTCGACCGGAAGCTGGATGGACTGAGTGCAAATGGACGTGCGTGCGCCGACTGCCATATGCCGACGGACAGCTTCCAGCTCTCTCCGGCCAGCGTCGAGGTGAGGTTTCAGTTCCTCCAGTGGCGGCGGCGGTTGAATCCGGACGCCGACGATCCGCTGTTCCGGCCGATCGACGCGGATGACTTCCGGACGAACGGCGACAACGCCAGCGACTTCAGCAATCTCCGCCAGAACGGCCTCGTCCGGATCACCTTCCCGCTACCGCCAAACATCAGGCTCATCGATCCGGCGACCAATCAGCCGTCGTCGGAGACGGAAGTGGACGTGTGGCGGGCCGTACCCACGGTCAACGACGTCGCCCTCACCGGGCCGGACGACGGCATCCTGTGGCCGCGCGGACCGAACGAGCGTGGCGGCTACCAGCTGGACGCGCGCTTCGGGACGCTGCAGGAGCAGGCGCTCGCCGCGCTGACCAATCACGCGCAGATCCAGTCCGCGCCGCCGCAACAACTGCTCGACGATCTGTCGTCGTTCCAGCGTGTGCTGTTCACGAACGAGCGCGTCCGCGCCCTGTCGGATGCCGTGCGTCAGGGCGCGCTGCCGTTGCCTGATCCCGATCGCCGGCTCAACGCGCTGGAGCAACAAGGAAAGGCGGTGTTCGAACGCGCCTGCGCCCAGTGCCACGGCGGGCCCGGACAATCGACTCCACAGGCGACGCCCAACAACCCGCCGGCGCCGGTGATTCGATTCCACAGCATCGCGAGTCAATGCCCACGTCCGGTTGACCCGGGCGGCCGCTTCGTCTTCGCGCAGTGCTCGCCGCAACTCGCCCGCAATGCACGGACCTACGCCATCGCGTTGTCGATTGACACGTCCACCCCGACCGGGGTCCTTCCAGCCGGGACCATCGTCCGCCGGACGTCGTCCGATCCCGGCCGCGCGCTGCTGACCGGGTTCGTTGGCGGTGTTGGACCGAGGGACGACTGGGAAAAGTTCGATGTGCCCGGACTTCGAGGCCTCAGCAGGACGGCACCCTACTTCCACAACAACAGCGCCGCCACGCTCGAGGAGATGCTCGATCACTATGACGTCTTTTTCAGGCGCGCCGAGGTGAACTTCGTCCCGGGACCCCGGCTGTCGTGCCGCCGATCGCGACGACCGACGGCGTGAACTTCGATCGACGGCCGACTGCCCGAAGAGCGCGCCGCGCTCCTCGCTTATCTTGAAGAAGTTGTAGATCGCAGCAGCGCCGCTATTTCCTGGGCAGGTCGATCAGGAAGACGTCCGAGTTCTGTCGCGAGCGATCGAAGACGAGGTAGCGCCCGTCAGGCGTGATGTCGAAATGTGTTCACGAAGCCCTTGTCGCTGAGGTGCGTGAGCTGGCGGCTCTGGTTCGTGGTCGAGATCGAGCAGCCAGAAATCCTAGCGTCTCCACGTCTTGTCAGGTAGACCAGGCCCATGCCGCTCGGCAGGAAACGATGGGCGTCAGGGCTGATGCGGAGGCCCCGGGACCGTCCGGCCATCGGTACAAGCGGGAGGTCGTGCTGGTCCCATCACGTCGCACAGCCAGGAGCGGAGCACCGGCCGCGCGCGCCGCCGCAGCCCCGGAGAAAGGCCTGAATAGACAATGAGTTCGCCCTTCGGCGACCAGACGGGATTGAACGCATCGATTGCGACAAGACGTCCGGCTGTGCCGCCGTCAACCGGGATCATGAACAGGCCCGGACCTTCGTGCGTCTGCTGCCACCGGTGCGATCCAGTGTCCCGTCGGGCGACCAATCCGCCGCGCTTTGCCCGAGTATGTCGATGGAGCCGGCCAGGAGTGCGAGGCTGGTCCGTCAGCTGACATGACGGCGAGGCGGCGCTTCCCCTCTTGTCTGACGACAACCGCCACGCGGCTGCCATCCGGTGAAACCGCGCCGGGGCTCGGTCAGGGCACTGTCGGCGCCCTTCGGCACTTCGAACGTCTGCCCGTTCTCGAACCGCCAGAGCCGGTCGCCGGTCCCGCGCGTCGAAAGGAGAGAACAAAAGCGGGAGCGTGCCCCTCGAAGCGTGGTGCCAGTGCCCGCTCGGTCTGAACGCCGGGAACGGTTCACGACATCGCGATCCTTGGCCAGCTCGTCGACGCAATCGGCACGCGCCACAGGCTGGCCGTGGGGTTGGCTGCGGTCGCGACCACGCGGCGGCCGTTTCGGCTGGCGGAAATCGACGACGTACTGCTCGGGTGCCGGTGGGAACGCTTTGGCAGTGCCCGCTCTGTTCCCACCATCGGCTGAACGTCCGGGGTTCCGCGACGTCCAGGGACCACAGCCAGGGGCCGGACCCGCTCTCGGCACGGGCGATGAAGAGCAAGGGTGTCCAGATCGAGCGGCGCCAGAAAATTCACATCGGGGCGTTCAGGTATGTGAGCTGCTCCGGCACTCCGCCTGACGGTTACATGCGCCAGACGTCCATTTCGCGGTCGCTCGAGTCGGATCGCGTGTGGTGCCATGCGACCAGGTAGATCCATTGTCGTCCGGTGACCACACCATGTTGTGATTGTGGTAGGCGTCGTCCGGGTTGGAGCCTGGCGAGCGTGGCGACCCTGGCGAGCTCGGCCACTCGATCTCGAGCTTTCGAGCATTTCGCGCCCGTGCGCCGTCGGCGAGAAACAGGGATAGTCGCCCGGGTTGCATTGTTGAAATAGACGAGGCGCTGTCCGGAGACCACGCCGGAGTGTGATTGCCGTCCATGAGAAATGGTCGAGCGTTGCCACCTGACCACGGCATCTCCACTTTTTGTCTCTGGACGGCGCCGAACCAGAGTCTCGCCGAACCTCGGCAAAGAACCCAAGGCTTCGCAGCAGGTACCCGGCGTCACCAACGGGCCGAGTCTTCCGTGAGATTCTTGAAGTCTCCGGTGGCCAAGTTGGCTGACCCAGACGTCGAACTGCCCATCGCGGTCGGCGAGGAAGGCCACGAATTTGCCGTCCGGTGAAATCTCGGCCTGCTCTTCCGAGCCCTCCCAGTCCGTGACGCGCGAGAAGGTTCGGAGGCGAGCGGGTTCGGCTCGGTCATCTCCGGGCGAAGTGCCACCCACGCGCCCAGCGGCCATCAGCACCACGATGACGAGCGCCACCCACGGCAGCCAGAATCTGACACCCCGCTCTTGCCGGCGACGGGACGCCAACGCTGCCGCGGAGCCAGGCAGCACTTCGTCGATCGCATCGATTTCGATCCGGACGTCGCCGATATCCCTCAGCCGCTTTTTGGGATCTTTCGTCAGGCATCGGAGCAGCAGCCGTCGAACAGCTATCGGCGTGCGCAGGCGGAAGAGCAGACCAGTCCGGCTCGCGCTCGAGGATCTTCGCGATGGAGTCCGAGATCGTGTCGCCGGCAAACGTCACGCGCCCGGTCAACATCTCGTAGAGCACGCAGCCAAAGGCCCAGATGTCGGTGCGTTTGTCGACCGGCAGGCCGCGCGCCTGCTCGGGGCTCATGTAGGCGGCCGTGCCGATGACGGCGCCCTGGCCTGGCTCACCGCGCGTCGCCTCTGGCGCGCTCGTCAGATCGGACCCCGACCCATCACCGCCGACCGTCTTGGCGAGGCCGAAGTCGAGAACCTTCACCGCTCCGTCCTTCGTGATCTTGATGTTCCCCGGCTTCAGATCGCGATGGACGATGCCTTTGTCGTGGGCGACTTCGAGGGCGTCGGTGATCTGCCGCGCGATGTGCAATGCCCGGCCGAGCGGCAGTCCCTCGCCTTTCGCGTGCGCACTCGACACGTGCGCCAGCGTGTGGGCGAGCGTGTCGCCCTCGACGAGCTCGAGAATCAGGAAGCGGATCCCGTCGAATTGCTCGAAGCCGTAGATCGCGCAGATGTTGGTGTGGTTCAGCGCGGCGAGCATCCGCGCCTCGCGTTCGAAGCGCGCGAGCCGATCCGGGTGGCTCGTGAAGGCGCGCGGCAGGATCTTGATCGCGACATCGCGCCCGAGCTTCGTGTCGCGCGAGCGGTACACCTCGCCCATGCCGCCGGCGCCGAGGAGCGACTCGAGGCGATACCCTCCGATCGATTGGCCGGTCATGTCCGCCGAGCTGCCGAGCTCCGGATCGTGCTCCAGATCCATCGCTATCCCGAGCGTTCGTGCGGTAAGGAACTGATCGTCGGACACGGGTTCCGCGAGCAGCGATTCGACGTCGCGTCGCAGCGCATCGTCTCCGCCACAGGCCTCGGCGAGAAACGCGGAACGCTCGCCCATCGGCCGGGCGTAGGCGGCGTGATACAGGGCCTCGACCCGGTGCCAGCGTTCAGGCGTCATGTGGGTGACTGCGGAAACTCACGCAATTCTAGTCCTTTTCGACTGGTGCCACTTGTGCCGGCCGTTTCGCGCTTCACGGATCAGAGGTAACCGCCATGATGTAACGGTGAGGGATGGGGCGTTCTCTTCCTCAGAAGACGATGGCCTAATCATGACCGGCTCGATCGTTTCGGACGTGAGCGCGATGGGCAGGATCAATACGGCTGCATGCCCGGCCACCATGTGGTACGCCGAGAAGCGGTAATCGTTGAAGCGCACCGCCAGGCCCACAGTCGGCGGATGATGTCAGGCGTCTCCCGAATGGTCGCCGCGCATCTCGCCCTGAAGCCAGGCTCTGGCCAGCCGCCAGTCGCGCATCACCGTGTCGCGCGAGATCTTCAGGACTGACGCGGTTTCCTCGACGCTCAGCCCGCCGAAGAACCGGAGCTCGACGACGCGGCTCTTGCGCTCGTCGAATTTCGCGAGTGCCAGCAGCGCCTCGTCGAACGCGACGACGTTCTGGTGCGGTTCGTCGGTCACGACGAGCGCTTCGTCGAACGTGACCCGCGCGCCCGCCCCGCCGCGTTTCTGTGCCTGCCGCGCGCGCGCGTGATCGACGAGGATGCGGCGCATCACCCGCGCGGACACGGCGAGAAAATGCGCGCGGTCCTGCCAGGCCACCGCCTTTCCGTCGACCAGGCGGACGTAGGCCTCGTTGACCAGCGCCGTCACCTGGAGGCTGTGACCGGCGCGCTCTCCCGCCATGCAGCGTCGCGCGATCCGGTGCAGCTCGTGATGGACGAGCGGGATCAGTTTGTCGAGAGCGGCCTGGTCACCCTGTCCCCACTTGAGCAGCAGTGCGGTGACGTTCGTGTCCTGTTCCGTAATCCCGTCATTCTAGGCGCTTTTCAGTCACCGTCCGACCCCCCCTTTTTCGTGTCGTGCCGTCGTGCCGTCGTGCCGTCGTGCGGCGCGAAGCGCGAAATCGTGTCTTCTGTGCCGCTACGGCAGGCGAATGGGTTTGGTCGGGAAGGTCACCAGGATGTTCCAGGCCGCGCCCTCGGTCGTCGTGCGCGCGGCGAGCTCCCACTGGTAGCGCACCGTGACGAAGCCGTAGACCGCCTGCTTCGTCGCAATCGCCAGCGTGACCTCTGGTCCGAGTCCCCAGACGCGGTTCTTGTTCCGAAGCAGCGCCGACGCCAGCGGCGAGTCGAACCTGTCTTCCGTGAGCTTGAACGTGCCGTAGTAGGCGAGTCCCGCGGTCAGGCCGCCCTTGAGGAAGTCGGCGCCGATACCCCCCTCGAGATTGAGGATGTTGCCCGGCTTGGTCTCGCTGTCCTTCTTCTCCGACAGGAAGTCGAGCGTCGCCGCGGTGGCGGCGTGAACGCTTCGCGCTTCGTTCAGGTAGACCGTCGTGCCGACGAGGAGCTCGTGCCCCCACATGCCGAGGCCGGTGTTGTTCGACGCGCCGTCCTCGTAGCGCCCGGTCGGGATGGCCAGTCCGTACGCGGCGGTGAAGTCGGCGCGCGGCTGGTGCCAGCCCAGATTGATCGGCTGGATGTACATGTCGGTCAGCCCCGTGCCTGGATTCGAGTCGAAGTCTTCGGCGCCCTGCACGCGGTTGTTCGCCCAGGGCAGGATGGCGAGGAAGCCGTAGTTGCCGCCGAGGACCTTCTTCGTGGTCACGACATTGAGCCCTATGCCGAACAACGCCGCGTCGAGGTTGCCGGTGAGGAGCTCGTTGCCATCGCCGTCCTTCACCGCATCAGCCGTGTAGAAGTACAACGGAATCGGCACGTACGCGCCCGGCGGCGCCTGCGATCCGGCCTTGAGACCGGCATCCCCCTTGATGTTGAACCCGTTCAATTGCGCGGCCGCCGTCGAGGGAAGCAGGAGCAGTGCCGCGATCGCGGCGGCGGTCGTGATTGAGCAGCGACGAGGATGAACGTTGGTCATGTGTGCCGTTCCCTGAATGAAGCGCGTGTTCACTTGCGTTTCTCGATATCCGCCTTCACGGCTCTGCGCTGGTCCATCTGAGCGCTGAGCAGACGATAGGTGACGTAGTACTTGTAGATGTTGCTGACGTAGGTGACCGTTTCGCGGCCGATCCGTTCCGAGGCGATCCGCTCGACGTTGCCGAACCAGACGTTGGGATCGAGCCCCCGCTTCTCCGCCTCGCGCCGCAGCTGCCGCACGCGTGCGGGGCCCGCGTTGTAGGACGCGAACGCCATGAGGCCCTTGTTCAACCTGTCCATCGGCTCATCCTTGAAGTACGTGTCGATCATGAACCGCATGTACTTCACGCCGGCGTGGATGTTGGCTTCGACCTCGGTGATGTTGCCGACCTTCAGTTCCTTGCCGGTCGCGGGCATGACCTGCATCACGCCGACCGCCCCGACCGGGCTCTTGACGTTCTGGTCCAGCGTCGACTCCTGGTAGCCCTGCGCCGCCATCAGCAGGTAGTCGAGGTCGTACTGCTCCCCGTATTTCTCGAACAGCTTGACGACCGCCTGCAGCTTCCGGCGCTCGGCGTCGGCCGCGGCGTTCTTCGCGTACTTCACGTCCTTGAGATAGCGGCGTTCGAGCACATTGCGGAACGCGTCGCCCTTTCCGTGCTTCCGGATCCACGTGTTGACGAGCTCCCGGAGCTTGGGGCTGTCTTTGCGGAACGCGATAGCCAGGCTGCCGCCCGAGCGGACCGCGAGGTCCGGGCGCACGGTGATGCCGGTGAAGACCTGCTTCCAGAACTCGGCCAGGTAGTCGTCCACGACGGTGATCGGCGCGAGGCCGGCGTTGACCATCTCGAGCACGTCATCGTCTTCGAGGACGGCCGGGGCTTCGTTGAGCCTCACCGGTGGTTTGCCGCGTGCCTTCAGTTGCCCGTTGAGGCTGGTGAGGGTTTCGTAATAGGCGCTCGCCTTTTCGGACGAACACCTCCTGACCGGCCAGATCGTCCACCGTGGCGAGCGGCGGCGCGCCCGGTCCGGTGACCACGACCTGGCTCACGTTGGTGCGGGTCGGCTCCGAGAAGGCCGCGAGTTTTTCCAGCTCGGGCCTGACCGTGACCATGGCCGCGACCATGTCGACCTTTCCGGTCGAGAGCGCGGGATGCAACTGTTCACGCGTCATCGGCACGATCACGACGTTTACCTTGAGGTTGCCGGTCTTCAGGTCGGCGTTCAGGTCGTTCTCGAATGCCTTGAGGGCCTCGTAAGTGATCCCGCGCTCCTGACCCTTGTCGATGAAGTAGTGGGTGCGGTTGAACGTCACCGCCACGCGAATCATCCGGCGCTTGATCATATCGTCGAGGTCGCCGGTGAACGGCCTGTCGATCAGGCCCCGCACGCCTTCCGGCAGGGCGTCGAACGGCGAGGGCGTGTCCGGGATCGGCGCGTCTCGCTCGGATCGCGGACGATGACGGTGACGGAGATGGTGACGCCGCCGGTGTCGTTGCGGCAGGTGTCGCCGCCGCCGGCGCGGCGGCCGTGCTGGCCGGCGCCTCCTGCTGCTGACCGCCGCAGGCCGTGACGAACGCCACAAACAGCAGAGCGACAACGCCGCGACAAATGGGAGACTGCATGGCTGAAGCCTTCATCTTTCTTCTCAGTTGTGTTCGACGGGTGCACGCACCGCTGAGGGCGGTCGCACCCGGCGATTCACCCTGATAACGGGCAAAGTCCAACCAGGCCCGTGTCTTCATGCTAGGCAAGACTGCCGCCAGCTCCCGCTGTCACGGCAGCGTAGAAAACGGCCGGATTCTGTGAGGAAGCGCCGCCGATCCTCCATGAGGCTGGCGGGACCCTGCGAGGCGATCACAACGGGCTGTGACTGCCGGGCTCGGCCCCCTACCCACACATCAAGCCCGGCCAGGAGTTCACGGGGTATTGAGCCGTCGATTCAAGAGCGCGCTCGCGCTGCAGCGAACAAGCAAGTGCCGCTGCGCGGGCGCGTCAACGCTTGCGTGGCCGCGCCTTCTTGACGGCCCTTGCATCCGTTTTCGCGGATGCGCTGGTCTTGCGCGTGCGCTCCTTGGGCGCGCGCCGTCGCCACGCGGCTTCGAGCGCCGTGCGGATCGACCGCTTGCGCGCGGCCTCGAGATTCACCATTGTGGCGCCGCCGCGTCCCCAGGCCCCTTTGGCCGGCGCGAACACGTCCGGCTCAGCATGGACGACGAGCATCTGCTCGTCAGGCGTCAGCGCAACCATGCCCCATCCCGGGCCGGGATACCGCAGCGTGGCGAAAATCTTCCCGCCGACGCGGAAGTCGGGATGATCCATGTGGGACGCCTCGATGACGCCCGCCAAGCTCAACGCCATGGCGCGGAATTCGTCTTCGGTCATTGGGACAGGCCCCCTTTGTGGCTGCCGCGATACTCTCGCATTCGCGCGCGTGTTGGAAGATCGCCGTCACCTTCCTCCAGCCACTGCGAATTCCTCCCGGTCCTTCGCGTCGCGCGACCAAAGATAGACACGTCAACCATCTGTATGGTATATCAATCAAACCCCATGGATACGTGGAAGGAATTCGAAGCCAACGAGCTGACCCACAGCGGCGCTCATCATCTGCTGGCCATTTTCGAAGTCGGCGAGGCGTATGGCGGCTGGGCGCGCGTGTCCGACATTGCCCGGCGCCTCAACATCACGCGGGGCAGCGTCTCGATCAACCTGCGGACGCTGAAGAAACGCGGCTGGGTCCAGACCGACGAGCATCGTCTCGTGAAGTTGTCACCGAAGGGACTCAAGATCGTGCACTCGGTCATGGCGAAACGCGTGATCGTCAGGACCTTTCTGTGCGGTGTGCTGGGCATTCCCGAATCGCAAGCCGAAATCGACAGTTGCAAGATCGAGCATCTGATCAGCCATTCGACCGGCGAGCGGCTCGTGCACTTTCTGCAATTCCTGACGTCCGGAGCGCCGGTGAGCCGGCAGTTGGTCAAGCAGTTTCGCTCGTTCGAGGCGTCCTGTCCCGAAAATCGCACGTGCAGCGTCTGCAATGGGCACTGTCTGATTGATGAACTCAAATATGCCACCTAGCGAGAGGACACCAGGCGCCGGCAGCGATAGCGAAATCATCGAAGAGCTGAATCGGTTGATGGCGGAAGAAGCAGAGGCGTGTCTGCGGTACTTTCAGATGCGGTTTCGCCTGCGCGAGAAGGACTATCAGGCCGCGGCGCCGTTCTTCGAGGACGCGATCAAGGAAACCCTGGAGCATGCGGACTCGATCGCCCACCAGATTCGGGCACTGGGCCACATCCCGACGCTGCGAATCAACCTGTCGCTGGGTGGTGATCGGATGCGCCTGGAGACGGCCCTGGCCGAGGCGCTCGACGTCGAGCAACAGGCGCTCGATGCGTACAAGGATTTTCTCCCGCGTGTCGCCGGCGATCCGGTGCTGGAGGAGTTCATCCGTCGCCAGGTCGAGGTGGAAACCGAACACGTGAAGGAGATCCGTGATTTCGTGCACGCCAGGGGCACGGTGAAGCTGGTGTCCAAGCCGAAGGCTGGGACGTGATCACGTGATCGGGTAACCGACGAATCGAGGGTTCTCAACAAAGCCCGCCGGTGCTGTGAACACCGACGGGCCCGGTCGAACAGAAGGTCTGGGCAGACCGTTTTCTTGCCACTCGCTTGCGCGCTGGCGCGTCCGACACGCTCATAGTACGGACGGGCAGCTACCGGCGCAAGTGGGAGAGGGGTGCTATGCGTCGCTGGTTGTCGTGTGCTGTCTTGTGCGTATCACTGCCGTCCGCTGTCCTTCGTGCGGCCCCCATCGCTCGCGCGGATGAAGGCGGTCACCAATCCGCGTCGCTCGCGGTCGTCCGCGGACGCGTCCTCGACTCCAGCGGCGCCGCGATCGCTGGAGCTCGAGTGATGGTGACGCCCGACCATCCTGGTGCACCGCTGTCTGCCGTGACCAATCAGCAGGGTGAGTTCGAGATCCCGTTGACCCCGGGTGGCTATACCGTCAGGGTGAGCGCGAACGGTTTCGTCGACGCCTCCCGTCGCGTCACCGTGAGCCAGGGAGCGACGACCGCCGCGGACTTCGCGCTCGCGGTCGCTGGCATTCAAGAATCGGTCCGCGTCGAGGCCGCGAGCGGCTACTCGACTCCGGCCGTTTCGTCCGCGACGAAGACGACGACACCGCTGCGAGATGTTCCCCAGGCCGTCACCGTCGTCACGAGTGCCCTGATCGCCGATCAACGCATGTCCAGCATGGCGGACGTGACCAGGTACATGCCGGGCGTTGGCTTCGCTCAGGGTGAAGGCAATCGGGACACGCCTATCCTGCGAGGCAACAGCTCGACGTCGGATTTCTTCGTCGATGGCGTTCGCGATGACGTGCAGTACTTCCGCGATGTCTACAACGTCGATCGCGTGGAAGCACTGAAGGGGCCGAACGCGATGATCTTCGGCCGCGGCGGCGTCGGCGGCGTGATCAACCGCGTGACGCGGCAGGCCGGCTGGGGGCAGTCGCGTGAAGCCTCGTTGCAATTCGGATCGTGGGACAACAAGCGATTCACCGCGGACGTTGGCCGCGGCCTCAACCAATCGGTTGCCCTTCGCGCCACCGCGCTGTTCGAGAACTCCGACTCCTACCGCCATGGCACCGGCGTCGAGCGCTACGGCTTCAATCCCACCGTCGCATTCCGGGTTGGACCAGACACGACGCTCCGCGCAAGTTATGAATTCTTCCACGATGAGCGGATCGCCGACCGCGGCATCTCGTCGTTCAACGGGCGTCCCGTCGAAGCGGATCCCGGCACGTTCTTCGGCGATCCGTCGCGGAGTCCGACGGAGGCAACTGTCAATTTCGTCTCGTCGGTGGTCGAGCACCGGTTCAGCCCTCGAATCACACTCAGGAATCGCCTCAGCTACGGCGACTACGACAAGTTCTACCAGAACGTCTTTCCTGGCGCCGTGAATGCCGCCGCCACGACGGTCGCGATTTCGGCTTACAACAATGCGACGACCCGACAGAATCTGTTCAACCAGACCGACCTGATTGTCTCGGCGCAGACGGCGCGATTCGGCCATACGCTGCTCTTCGGCACCGAGTTCGGGCGTCAGGAGACGGACAATTTTCGTCAGACGGGATTCTTCTCGAGCCTTGGCGCCAATGTGACGAGCGTCAATGCACCGCTGACCGCGCCGACGATCTCGTTGCCCGTGGAGTTCCGTCAGAACGCCACGGACGCGGACAACCACGGCGTCACGACTATCGCCTCGGTCTATGCGCAGGACCAGATCGTCCTGACGTCACGAGTCCAGGCGGTCGTCGGCCTCAGGTTCGACAGCTTCAACGCCGACGTGACCAACAACCGGACGGCGACCGACTTCACGAGCGACGACGGCGTTCTGTCGCCGCGGGTGGGACTGATTTACAAGCCCGTTCTGCCGCTGTCCCTGTACGGCAGCTACAGCCTGACCTACCTGCCGCGGGCGGGCGAACAACTGTCGTCGCTCTCGCTGACGAATCAGGCGCTCGATCCCGAAGAGTTCCGCAACTACGAATTCGGTGCGAAGTGGGACGTCGTCCGGTCCTTCTCGTTCACGGCGGCGCTGTACCGTCTCGATCGTGGCAACGTCATCGTGCCCGATCCCGACGATCCGGCGAGCTCGATCCTGGTCGACGCGCAGCGAACCAAGGGACTGGAGCTCGGGCTGAACGGGCAGATCACGCGCGCATGGAGCATGGCGGGCGGCTATGCCTATCAGGACGGCGAGATTACGCGGTCCATTTCCGCGACGGCGCAGGCTGGAGCGGTGCTCGCCCAACTGCCGAAGCACTCGTTCTCGCTGTGGAACAAGTACGACGTCACGCCTCGTCTGGCGGCCGCCCTTGGCGTGATCTACCGGAGCGACGTGTTCACCTCGACGGACAACCTCGTCGTGCTGCCCAGCTGGGCCCGCGTGGATGCCGCCGTCTACTACAATCTGACGTCGACGGTCCGCGCCCAGGTCAATATCGAGAACCTGTTCGATGAGAACTACTATCTCAATGCCCACAGCAACACGAACATCACACCCGGCTCGCCGCGAGCGATTCGACTCGCGCTGACCACGCGGTTCTAAAAAGTTACCACGAACCCCATCAATTCCAATTTCCAACCTCCAACTCTCAAGCTGGTCCTATTTGGGAGTTGGGAGTTGGAGATTGGGAGTTGATCGCTTTTCGACAGGCCAGCGCCTCGGTCGACCGACATATACTGCCTACGATTGAGGCGACGGTCTGCCGGAAACCGGTACTGGAGGGCGCATGACACGCGCGCGAGTGGTCGTCCTGGCGGGCGCATCTCTGCTGGCTGCGGGAGCGATCGTAGCGTCACCCGCCGAGCAGGCGGCCGTGCGCATCACCAAGGACCCGCAGGGCTACTGGTTCACCGACGGCGACGTCAAAGTCCTGTTCTATCAGGCCGAGCGAAAATCGCTGCCCGACGGCCAGGCTGCGCGGTCGAACTACTTTCATCCGCTCTACGATCTGGACGGGAACGTCCTGACTGAGGACTTCCCCAAGGACCACATCCATCACCGCGGCATCTTCTGGGCCTGGCACCAGGTGCGGGTCAGTGGCACGGTGGTGCAGGACCAGTGGAGCAACCGCGACTCGTTCTGGACCGTGCAGGACGCCAGGATTGATTCCGATGACCGCTCCGCATCGCTCGCGCTTCGCGTCGTCTGGGAATCGCCGCGGTTCACGGATGCCCAGGGCGGGCGCCGGCCCTTCGTCGAGGAGCGGAGCGTCACGCGCGTCCACCGGGCGGAGGGCGCGATTCGCAAGATCGACTTCCACCAGCAGCTGACGGCACTCGTCGATGGCGTCGAGATCGGCGGATCGGAAGACGCCAAGGGCTACGGCGGCTTCTCGTACCGCGTCGTGATGCCGCCCGACATCCGCTTCACGGGCGTGCAGGGCGACGTCTCGCCGATTGAGAATGCCGTCAGTCCGAGCCCGTGGATGGACGTGTCGGGAAGTTATGGAGGTTCGGGCAAGAGCGGCCTGACGGTCCTGACGCATCCGAGCACGACGGGTTTTCCGCAGCCCTGGATCCTCCGCGCACGCAGCAGCATGCAGAACGCCGTCTACCCCGGCCGGCAGCCGACCGCCATTCCGCGCGACCGGCCGGTGATCCTGCGCTATCGCATCGTGCTGCATCGCGGCGAGCTCGCGCCCGCCGACATCGGACGCCTGCAGGCGGAATACGCGGGGGAGAGCATCGCGCAGTGAGCGGCCGTCAACGGGGCGCTACCAGACGGCGCGCACGGTGCCCGACTCGCGGATGAGGGTGTCCCGGGTGATGAGCGGCAATCCGATCGATTGCGCCGCGGCGACGATCAGGCCGTCGAACGGATCGCGGGTGAATCTGAGCTCGTCGGCGAGAAAGATCTGATCCGCCGTCAGGTCCAGCGGCTGAAACGCCGGGTTGCTGAAGAGATCGTCGAAGAAGGCGCGAACGCTCCGCCGCAGGTTGATGCGCGCGACGCGCGCGAGCAGGCTGCACTCCCACATCACCGCGGCAGGCACATACAGGGTGGCCTCGCGGCGTTCGCATCGCTCGAACAAGGCGGCCGCCTTGCTGCCGAGATGTCCGCTGCCGGCCGCGTGAAACAACAGTGGGTGCGTGTCCGTCACCGCGCTGGCGAGGTCAGCCACGACGCGTTCGACGTCCCTTCCCGCCGGATCGATACGCCGTGCGCCGCTCCGCGACCATCAACGGCCGCGCGAGCGACGCCTGAAACAGCGCGTGCACCGCCGCATCCGCCCCCTCGAGCAACGGATCGGAGGAGTCGATATCGATGGTGCCCGCGACCGACCGCGTCGGACCTGTCCGCCCGGCAGCCCGGGCGGCGCTAACGATCTGATCGATCAGCTCGCTCATGCTCTCGCCCGCCGCGACAGACCGCCCCTTCAACCACGTCAGGTTATCGGTGGTCAGCGTCAGTGATACTGCCTTTTTGCCCATAGGCTATGTTTATAGTATACACTATAAATATATCTACACCAACCGAAAACCCTGTGCAGTACCAAGGGAGATCAAATCCCTCCGACCGGTGCATGAAAAACTCGTCACGACGTTCATCCCAGCTCAGGCTGTCTTCGTGGGATCCGCGCGGCGCGCGATGTGGCACACTTGCGGATTGCTGATTCAGGAGGTTTCGCAATGACGACCGCTGCCTCGACCTTGCTTGGACGCCCCGTCTGGTACGAATTGATGACAACCGACATTGCGGCCGCCGAGGCGTTCTACAAGAACGTCGTCGGCTGGACGTCGACTCCCTTCGAAGGCTCGCCTGAGCCCTACACGCTGTTCAAGCGAAGCGGCGATGTCGGGGTCGCCGGTCTCTTGAAGGTGCCGGAGGGCATGAACGCTCCGCCGTTCTGGGCGATGTATCTCGCCGTCCCGCAGTTCGACGATGCCGTGGCTCACATCAAACGGCTCGGCGGCAGCGAGCTGTCTCCAGTGATCGACATCCCGACGGTTGGCCGGCTGCAGATGGTGAAGGACCCGCAAGGTGCGGCCTTCTACATCATCCAGCCGGCGTCCACCGCAGAGCGCCCTGAGGGCGCGCCGGAAGTGGGCGAGGGGTCCTGGCACGAGCTGATGACGACCGATGCGCCCGCCGCGATGAAGTTCTACACCGAGGTGTTCGGCTGGCAGCCCAGCGAAACGATGGACATGGGTCCGATGGGCAAATACCACATGTTCAATCGTCCGCACGGCATGATCGGCGGGATGATGAACAAGCCGCCGGAACTGGCGCACGTGCCGCCCAACTGGGGGATCTACTTCCGCGTGCCCGACATCAACGCCGCAGTACAGCGCATCACCGCCAACGGTGGAAAGATCCTGAATGGACCGATGGAAGTCCCCGGCGGCGACCAGGTGGTGAACGCCATGGATCCGCAGGGAGCGGCGTTCTCGCTCCACGCGAAGAAGCAGTGACAAGGCCATGGGCGGCGGCGCCTCGGAGGGCTACCGTGCTGCGGACGATCGGCTGCGACCGGTGAGCTCGTCGGCCAGCCAGTCGTTGACGTCGTCCACCTGCTCCTGCGTGGTCCTGTGGCCGGTATCGTACGCGAGCATCAGGCGCTTCGGCGCGGTGATGAGGTTGTAGGCCGCGTACATCGACGTCGGTGGACACGTCTCGTCGTTGAAGCCCCACGAGTAGAGTCCCGGCGCGGTCACCCGGCGGGCGAAGTTCACGACGTCATAGTACTGCGTCGTGTTGATCTTGGCCTCATCGCGATGGGTGTTGGGCCCAGTCGTCGCACGGAACATGTGCGGCCAGCCTCCGGCCCGCTCCTTGAGATAACCGGTCACGTCCGAGAGCGCCGGATAGTAAGCCGCCAGCCGGGTCACCCGCCGATCGAGACCCGCGGTGACGATCGCCAGCGCGCCGCCTTGACTGCCGCCGGTGACGCCGAGGTTCCGTCCGTCCCATTGCGGCAGCGACGTCAGGAAATCATTGGCCCGCACCACTCCCGTGTAGACCCGGCGATAGTAATAGCGCTCGCGGGAGTCGAGCCCGAAAGTCGGATACCCGCTCAGGCCGCCGCGGGCCAGGCTGTCGTATACCTCCTGCGGCTGGATCACGGGAATGCCGTGGATGCCGATCTGAAAGGTGATGAGTCCGCGGGCCGCCAGCTCCGGCAGTCCTCGATAGGGCCGCACGCCGGCGCCAGGTACACTGAGCATCGCCGGATACTTCCCTGGCGCGCGCGGCACGCACAGGATTCCGTACAGCCGGCTCGCGCCTTCAGTCAGGCCGACGTTCTGAAGGTTGATCTGCGAGCAATCCACATCGGCGGTACCGTAGTCCGGCAGCGGTGTCCATTTGGCATCGAGCGGCAGGGCCGCGAGCCGCGTCCGTTCCGCCTCCCAGAACCGATCGAAGTCGGCCGGGTTCACCTGCGTCGGCCGGATCTGGTCGGGGGCAAAGCCGGCCGTCCCGACGCCGCGGTAGGTGCGGCCGTCGATCACGGTGGTGGCGATGAGGCGCAGAAAACCGGGAGCCTTCATCGTGCCGCCTTTCACCGTCAGCGGCGCGGTGCCGACGACGGCGGTCGCCTCGGTCACGGGCGGCAGCATCTCGGGGCCGACGCCGTACTTCACCGTGGCCCCGGCAACCTGATGGCCATCACGGACGACGTCGATGCGGAACGTCACCGGCTCGCCTGGTTGATAGGTCCAGTCCGGATGATCGGGCGTGACGGTGACGGCGATGCGACCGAACGGCTGGCGCGTCTGCGCCAGCGGTACGCACACCAGGCAGGCGACGGCGAGCCAGGCAGCGACAACGCGAGATGTGATGGATGACGACATGGCGACTCACCTGCGACTACGACTGACCATGGTGATCGACGTAGTGGTCAGTGCGGCCGGATGATACTCCAGGTCGAGTTCCCTGGCTGCCAGCAGGCTGCCGAAGAACGCAGCCCGAGATAACTCCCAACTCCCAACATCCAATTCCCAAGGAGCTCAGAGCCGATCGACCGAGAATCCCTTGGGAGTTGGCAGTTGCCCGCCTCCGCGTGCCCACGCTCGACGCCGCCGGGCACGCTCTGGCGAGGTCTCGCCGTAGCGCGCAAGTTGAATCATGCGCGCGAAGGCGGAGAGGTTGGGAGCTGACATGTTCAGCATTCTCTCAGGGCCTGACGTACACAACCTTCATAATCCGCGCTCAGAAGAAGCTCGAGCTCCGCGTGCACTGGACTCTGTACGCGCAGCTCTCCGTCCCCCGTCGTCCCGCTCACGAGGTTGCCCGTTCAGTTGTTTGGAGGCCGTTTCAATACCGCGCCCGCACGCCGGCGGTCAAGTGCTTTCACGACCTGGATCGCGACAATTTGATCGCGAATGTCGATAGTCGCCTTCCGGGCTGTCTTTGGTCCGATCGCAGGCAGAGTCCAGGCACCATCGACCGCCTTGCGCGGCCCTTTAGGCGTCACCGGATCGTTTGCGCTACTCTCGCCTTTGCCATCCTTCGCTCATGAATGCCGGCGAAGGATGCCCACCGTAGCGCGAAGCGCGAAGGTGGGGCCTGTCCTGTCTGCGATGAGCTAGGGATGGCAAGCGCTACGAGCTCCGCTCGACCGTCCGCCAGGGGACTGGCTGGGGATGAGGCATGACAGCTGGACCGGGTTTCCTGCGCCTTTGGTTCGAGGTCGGAATTCCGACCGGGGGGTAGGGCTGTGGAGCCAGGGCCGCGGAACCGGATTTCGGACTTGTACCATCGGGCGCTGGAGTGTCGGCCCGAGGAGCGCGACGCGTTCTTGAAGGGCGCGTGCGATGGGGACCCCGCCCTGCTGAAGGAAGTGGAGTCCCTGCTGCGGTATGAGTCCGATGCGGCGCCGTTCCTCGAAACGCCAGCCGCGGTGGCAGGCGATTTCGCGCGAACGCTCGAGACGAGTCAGATGATCGGCCGACAACTCGGTCCGTACACGATCACCGCGCCGCTCGGCGCCGGCGGCATGGGCGAGGTCTATCGCGCGCGCGACAGCAAGCTCGGGCGCGACGTCGCCATCAAGATCCTGCCGTCACACTTCACCGCAGACCCCGAGCGCCGATCCCGCTTCGCACGCGAAGCCCGCCTCCTCGCGACCCTCAATCATCCCCACGTTGGCGCGATCTACGGCCTCGAGGAGATCGATGGCGTGACGGCATTGGTTCTCGAACTGGTCGAAGGTCCCACCCTGGCCGATCGGCTGGCGCGCGGGCCGCTGCCGATCGCCGATGCTCTCGCGATTGCGCGCCAGCTCGCCGAAGCGCTGGACGCCGCGCACGAGAAAGGCATCGTCCATCGCGATCTCAAGCCGGCGAACATCGTGTTGCAGGGAGCGGCGTTGGCCTCTGGTGTGCCCTCGAGCGACCAGCGCGCGCGCGTGCTCGACTTCGGTCTGGCCAGGACAATCGCCGGCGGGTTGGACGGAGACTTGACCGAGCGGCCCCCGGGCTCGTTCGACGGCACGGCCGAAGGGCGCATCCTCGGCACGCCGGCCTACATGAGTCCCGAGCAGGCGCGGGGACACGCGGTCGATCGGCGCACCGACATCTGGGCGTTCGGCTGCGTGCTGTTCGAGATGCTCGCGGGCCGCCGCGCGTTTGCCGGCGACACGGTGTCCGACACGTTCGTCAGCATCCTGGAGCGCGAGCCCGAGTGGACCGCCTTGCCGGCCGCGACGCCCGCGTCGATTCGCACTTTGCTCGAACGCTGTCTGCGCAAGGATCCACGCAAGCGGCTGCACGACATCGCCGATGCGCGCATCGAGCTCGAGGATGCGAACCAGCCCGTCGGATCGACCAGATCAGCGGTGGATGTCGCGCCGGCAGGGCCGGCCCGCGGTCGTGAGCGGCTCGCGTGGATTGCGGCCGGTGTCCTTGCCCTGGCGCTCGGTGGCACGATGCTGGTGAACCGCCGTGAGGTGCCGGCGACGGGGGCCGAGCTCGTCGAGTTTCCGATTCTCCCCCCTGAGGGCTGGCGTTTCATTATGGGCGACTTCGCCGTGTCTCCCGACGGGCGGCGCATCGCGTTCGTGGCTGCCTCGAAAAGCGGCTCGTCGCTGTGGGTCCGATCGTTCGCCGCGGTCGATCCCCGGCCGATTGCTGGCACCGACGGCGCGCGCAATCCATTCTGGAGCCCCGACAGCCAGTCGATTGGCTTCTTTGCCAACAATCAGCTGAAAACGGTGCCGGCAGGCGGTGAATCACCCGTCGAATCCTCTCCCTGGTCCATGACTTTCCCCCTGGCGGCGGAGAGCGGCGGTCAGGCCCCCATGGGGACGTGGAACAGCAAGGGCGTGATCGTTTTCGGACCGGCCAGCGACGGCAACTTGTATCAGGTCGGCGTGAACGAGAACCGGACACCGTCGCTGGTCCCGACGGGGGGGGAGGGTTTTAAGCGTCGCCCGTCGTTTCTCCCTGACGGTCAACATTTCATTTACTTCACCGATAGGTCCGGCGTCGAGATACGGGTGGCGTCGCTGACGACGGCGGACAGTGCGCCGATTGGGACGTTCGAGTCATCAGGTGTGTACGCGGGCGGTCACCTGTTCTTCATGCGCGGCGGGAACCTGATGATGCAGGCCCTCAGTGAAGAGACCCTCAAGCTCGAGGGCGAGCCCGTGTCCCTTGGCGTGCAGGTCAGACGAGACAACGTCGTGGGTTCCAGATTCTCGGTCTCGACGAACGGCCGGCTTGCGTTCCTGCCGCCGCCAAGTACGCAGGCAGAGCTGACCTGGCTGGACCGGCGAGGACGCCCCCTGGGAATCGTTGGCGAACCGGGAGTGTATGGCAATCTCGATTTGAGCCCGGACGGTCGGAAGCTGGCAGTTGCCAGACTGATGCCTCGGCCGAGTATCGGCAACCAAACCGATATCTGGGTGATCGATCTGGCAACCGACACAGCAACCCGTCTGACGGATGACCCCGGCAATGAATACGACCCCGCCTGGTCGCCTGATGGAAAGCACATCGTCTTCAACTCGGGCGCGGTGGGACTCTCGGCAGAGCCTGTTCACGCGCGCATCGGACGGCAGCGGCGCCGACGTGCCCCTCGCGAAGTCCGGGACGGCCAGCTTCGTTGCGGCCTGGTCACGTGCCGACGTCATCATCTTCAACGCCCGCACCAAGGACAAGGCCGCCGACCTGATGACCCTGAGGTGGCCGGGAGACAGCACACCCGAGGTCTTCGTCAGCACGCAACACAGCGAGCTCAACGGCACCTTCTCGCCTGACGGGCGGTGGGTCGCCTACCAGTCGGACGCGTCTGGCCGCTACGAAGTGCTCGTGCGGCCATTCCCGGACAAGGATCCAGTACGGCAGATTTCGCGTGCTGGCGGGATGTATCCGCGTTGGCGCGGGGACGGCAAGGAGCTTTTCTTCGTGGCGCCGGACGGGACGATGATGGCGGCTGACTTCGATCCGGCGGTCGGCCTCGCCAAGGGTGTGCCTCGACCGCTGTTCCCGACACAGATCTCCGTCGGCGACAACCGTCCGTACGTCGTGGACAACGCCGGGGAGCGCTTCCTGCTTCCGATCAAGCCAGAACCCAAGCTCACCGCAGTCATGGATTGGCGGGCGCTCGTCCGCCGGTGAGACAGTCGTCGCCGAATTCCAGGTCTGACGGGCGCCTGCTTCACAAGCTTCTTCACACCCTTTTACAACTCGCCGGTCTCGACGGCGGTATCCTCTTGGCGCATGGGTGCCCCAGTGCGAATGGCCGGTCGTGTTCCGTTGCTGGCCATGGTCGCCCTGATCGTCGCGCCAGGCCTGACGCTCGGTTATTTCGGATTCCGTGCACTGGCCGAACGGGAACACAGCCTTCGGACCAACTACACCGCGACGACCGTTCTCGTGCGGGATCGTCTGGCGTTCGAGCTCGCGCGCCTCGAATCCTCGCTGTCCCCGCCGGCGACGCAGCCGCAACTGGCGGCGCTGGAAGCGCAGAACGACTGGCTCCAGATGCCGTTCATTCTCCGCGCCGACGGCAGTGTCATCACCGCCCGGCTGCACGCCGGCATGCTCCCGCAGCCAGGCGACGTCCTCGCGACCCTTCCAGCCGTCGCGGCTGCGGTATTCGACGCAGAGCGACAGGAGTTCGCGCGCGGCGATCTCGAGACGGCAGTCCGCCTCTATCAGCTTGCCCTCAGCCGAGTTCCGCCACGGGACGTCGCGGCCCGCGCGTTCGTGCTGACGCGGATCGGCCGCACGCTCTTCAAGCTGCGGCGATTTGCGGAAGGCATCGCGCAATACGAGGCCGCGGCGGCGTTGGCGGGCGACGCCGTGGATGGGAACGGCCTGCCATACGCCGCCATCGCCATGCTCCAGATCATCGATGGTTCGGCGGCACTCCGGCGTCCTGACGCGCAGGCGTCTGCCGAGGAGCGATTCGCCCGCTACGTGATCGGCCATCCCTGGGATCTCGACAACGGGTACCGTCAGCATCTGGCTCGCGTCGCCGGCTTGCTTCCGCCGGGCGACACCGCCGGCCACGCCGCCGCGGCCGCGCTGGTCAAGGAAGCGGCCGCCGTGGACGGCATCCGCAAGGAGATCCATGCGCGGGTCCGGCCGGAGCTCATGGCGCAGGACGCCCGTCCTCAGGACGTGCGCCATGCGGTGATTCCAGGCGGCCGTCCCGCGCTGGTGGCCTGGCGGCGCCTCGGTCCTGACACGAGCGTGCCGGCTGTCTTCGGCTTTCACCTGCGCCTGGACTACCTCGGCGGGCCGCTGCTCGCGCAAGTACTCGAGACCGTCGATCTCGGCGGCGATCTCCATGTCGCCCTCACCGCGCCCGAGCACGCGCCGACCGTTCGCGCTGATCGCCGCTCGTCGTCGGCGCTGGTGGAAGTGGAGCTGCTGCCGTCGATTCCGGACTGGAAGGTCGCGCTCTTCGACCAGCAGGGGCGATCCATCTCGCAGCTGGTTGCGCGCGAGCGTTGGACCTATGGCGCACTGGTCGCGGGCATGCTGGCGGTGATGGCGGTGGGGGTCACCTTGACGGTGCGCGCCTCGGCTCGCGCGACGGAGCTCGCCCGTGCCCGCAGCGACTTCGTGTCGAACGTCTCGCACGAGTTGAAGACGCCGCTGGCGTTGATCCGCATGTTCGGCGAGACCCTCGAGAGCGGGATCGTCTCCGACGCCGGCAAGCGTCAGGAGTTCTACGGCATCATCCGCCGTGAGAGCGAGCGGCTGACGCACCTCATCGACAACGTGCTCGATCTGGGCCGCATCGACCAGGGCACGAAACACTACGAGATCCGTCCGCACGATCTGATCGAGACAGTCCAGGCCGCGCTCGAGGCGTATCGTCCGTTGTTCGAACGCATGGACTTCACGGTCGAGACCGCGTTCCCTCAGCCGCCGCTCCCCGTGCCGATCGACCGCGACGCGATCGTCCAGTCGCTCGTCAATCTGTTCCAGAACGCGATCAAGTACTCGGGCACGGCACGCTACGTGTCGGTGGCGGTCCGGCGTGCGGACGGAACCGCCTCGATCTCGGTCGCGGACCACGGCGTCGGCATCGCCGCCGATCAGATCGATCGCATCTTCGAGCGCTATTACCGCGCGCCGGATACCGGAGCCGCCGTTCCGGCGGGCAGCGGTCTCGGGCTCGCGATCGTCAAGCACACCATCGACGCGCACGGCGGGCGCGTCTCCGTTCAGAGCACGCCCGGTGAGGGAACGGTGTTCACGCTGGTGCTGCCGCTCGCCGCGGGCCAGGCGGCGGCGATGTCAGTCCCGGCCAATCCGGGACCGGTGCGCGCGTAGTCATGGCGCGGATTCTCATCGTCGAAGACGAGACCGACATGGCGCGCGGCCTGCAGTACAACCTCGAGGCGCGCGGCTACGAGGTCATCCTCGCCAGCGACGGCGAAGCCGGCTACCAGGCGGCTCTGTCGGGCGCGCCGGACCTCGTGCTGCTCGACGTGATGCTGCCGAAGCGCGATGGCTACGACGTGTGCCGCGCGCTGCGCAAGGTGGCGCCCCGGCTGCCGGTGCTGATGCTGACCGCTCGCGGCGGCGAAAACGATCTGGTCCTCGGCCTGAAGCTTGGCGCGGACGACTACATCCGGAAGCCGTTCTCGACCGCCGAGCTGATGGCACGGATCGAGGCGCTCCTCCGGCGGTCGGCGTTCACCGGCGGCAATCCGCGGCGCGTGGAGTTCGGCGACGTCGTCATCGACTTCGAGCGTCACCAGGCGACCAGGCATCTCGAGCCGCTGGAGCTGACGCCGAAAGAGTTCGAGATGGTCCGCTACTTCGCCGCGCGGCCCGGGCGCGGTGGTTTCGCGCGATGCGCTGCTCAATGCGGTGTGGGGCTACACCAGCGCTCCCAACACGAGGACCGTCGACGCGCACATCGTGAAACTGCGGCAGAAGCTCGAAGACATCCCGTCGGAGCCGAGGCACCTGCTGACGGTGCACGGCATCGGATACAAGTTCGTGCCGTAGCCGGCCGGATGGCGTTACAACGTTTCACATCCTCTTTGCGACCTTTCATATTGGACTCTTTACGCTGTGGCCGTTCACTTTCACGAGGAGCACACGACATGAGAACGGTCCTGATGGTGGCGATCGCCGCCGGTCTGCTGGCGGGGGCGCCGCTGGCGCAAGGGCAGTCGGCCGCTGATCTGTATCAGAGCGCGGTGCAGTTGGAGGAGGTCAAGGGGGACCTGGAGAAGGCGATTGCCGCGTACCGAAGCATCGTCGAGCGGTTCGCGAACGATCGGACGACTGCCGGAAAGGCGCAGCTGCGTCTCGGCATCTGTTACGAGCGGCTCGGAAGACCCGAAGCGCGCGGTGCGTTCGAGGCGGTGATCCGTAACTACAGCGACCAGCCGGAGCTCGTCGCGCAGGCCCGGGCCCGGCTCGCCTCCTCTTCCAATCGACCGGGAGACCGGGGCGACGCGGCGATGACCGCGCGGCAGGTGTGGACTGGCTCCGAGGTCAGCCTCGAAGGCAAGCCGTCATCGGACGGTCGTTATCTCACCTACGTCGACTGGACGTCCACCAGGACCGGCAATGTCGCCATCCGCGATCTCACCACCGGCCAGAACCGGCGGCTGACCAACGCGCAGGACATGGGGGAGGGGTACGCCGAGTACCCGGTTCTTTCTCCGGACGGCAAGACGGTGGCGTACGGATGGGACAGCTCGGTGCGGCTGATCGGCGCCGACGGATCGCGTCCGCGGGTGCTGCTGCCGCGTCGAGGAGGCGAATATCCGTACGATCTGACGTGGTCACCGGACGGCAAATGGCTGGCGGCGGCAGTCACGGATACGGCACCGACAAGACTTCTCAGATCGTGCTGATCTCGGTGCCCGAGGGTTCGGTGACGCGGCTGAAGTCCACGGCATGGCAGTCGCCGACATTGGGGGGGTTTTCGCGCGACGGCAAGTTCCTTCTGTATAGCGTCGAGAGGGAGTTCGAGCGACGGCGGCCGTGACATTCTGGCGATCGCGATCGATGGCTCGAGCGAAACCGTTCTCGTCGAGGGCCCATCGAACGATTCTCAGCCGGCCTGGACCCCGGACGGTAAGGCGATTCTGTTCATGAGCAACCGCTCGGGGAGTCCGGCGTTGTGGACGATGCGCGTGGAAAACGGCGCACCGAAGGGATCCGCCGAACTGGTTCGGCCGAATGTTGGCAACGTCCGAATCCTGGGGTTCACTCGCGATGGTTCGTACTTCTATGGCTCGCTGAACGGCCAGGCGGATGTCTATGTCGCGAAGCTGAACCCGGCGAACCTGGAATTCACTGCGGCCCCCGCGCCTCTGACCGATCGCTTCGTCGGATCGAACTCAGGGGCCGCATGGTCGCCCGACGGCAGGCACGTGGCGTTCGTTCGCGGGCCCGATCGACGGTCGAAGGTTCTCGTCGTGCGCTCGGTGGCTGACGGCACCGAGCGGACGCTGCCGACCAAATTGCTCGACGGCTATCTTCCAGCGCAGATGGGACCGGCATGGTTCCCCGACAGCCGGTCGGTGCTGGTGTCGGACACGGACCAGGCCAATCGGAAAACGAGGTTTCGCCGCGTCGACGTCGAGTCCGGGCAGGAGACCCTCGTCTTCGAGGCGACCTATCGGACGATCTGGCCGCTCGTCGCGATCGCGCCCGATGGCAAGTCGCTCTTCTATTCGAGGTTGGAGCCAGACAGCGATCCCGCGATGAACCGGCTGCGGCTCGTGCGCAGAGACATCGCCAGCGGCACTGAAACGGAGCTCTATCGCGCGGTGTCGGAGCGGCGTCGGCTTCTTCGCGCTGACGATCGCACCCGACGGCCGGCGGCTCGCCTTCATGACCATCGTGGGTCCGAACCAGGTGCACCTGATGACCCTTTCCACCGGCGGAGGCACTCCGGTCATCCTGTATCGCGGCGGCTATGGCAATCCGCAGCCTCAGGCCGCCGTGTGGACCCGCGATGGGAAATACATCCTGTTCAAGGCAGAGGATGGGCGGCAGCGCACGCGCGTGTGGGCGGTTCCGTCCGACGGCGGAGAGGCGCGCAAACTGGACCTCTCGACCGAAGGCATCGGCAAGATGGACCTGTCGCCGGACGGGACGCAGCTGGTCTTTACCGGAACCAAGCGGAAGCAGGAGCTCTGGATGATCAAGAACCTGCTCCCGAGCCACGCGTCGCGGAAGTGAGCCATGCGCACGAGCGGCGTCGTGCTCGCCCTGTGCGCGGCGATTTCGCTGACGGTCGATGCGCTTGGGCCGCGCACGCCGCTCGGGCTCGACCTGTACCGGCCGGTGCCGCGCGCGAATCCTCTGACTCCCGGGAAGGTCGCGCTCGGCCGGAAGCTGTTTCACGATCGCCGGCTGTCGCGCAACGGCTCGATGGCGTGTGCGAGCTGCCACGATCCCGGACGGGCCTTCACGAACGGCGCGCGCACCGCCCGGGGTGCGAGCGGATCAACGGGCACTCGCAACGTACCGACGCTGGTGAACCGCGCGTGGGGATCCAGCTTCTTCTGGGACGGTCGCGCCGCCACGCTCGAGCAGCAGGCGCTCGGCCCGATACTGAATCCCGACGAGCTCGGCGCGACGCCAGATGCGGTCCTGGCCCTTGCCCGCTCGAGTCGGTACCGGCAAGAGTTCTTCGCCGCGTTCGGCAGCGAACCGACCATCTTCGACGTCGCCGGCGCGCTGGCCTCCTACATGCGCACCATCGTCGCGGGCGGTGCGCCCTACGATCGGTTCGTGTCCGGCGAGACCGACGCGCTGACCGAGAGTGCCAGACGGGGCTTCGTGCTGTTCAGAACTCGAGCGCGCTGCACCACCTGTCACGCCGGGCCTCTCCTGTCCGATGAGAGGTTTCACAATACGGGTGTGGCCTGGCGTGACGGAACGGTCGTTGACGAAGGACGATATCGGGTGACGCACTCACCAGCCGATCGCGGGGCCTTCAAGACGCCAACACTGCGCGAGATCGCCCGCACCGCGCCGTATATGCACGACGGCAGCCTTCCCACCCTCGAATCCGTGGTCGAGTTCTACGACGGCGGCGGCAGGGCGAACCCCGGTCTCGATCGCGAGATCCGCCCGCTGAATCTCTCGCCGGGCGACAAGAAGGATCTCGTGGCGCTTCTTCGAGCGCTCACCGGGCGCATTCATGACGGGATGTGAGTAGCGCGCGACGATCGAGACCACCCGCCGGGCGTTGAATCGTGCCGGCGCTATCGCTTGAGCGCCTCGGCGACGAACGCGAACAACGCCGCAGACACCGTATCGTTTGGCGCACCGATGTTGTCGTTGATGCTCGCGTGCGTCGTCTCGCGCCCGGCGACGACCTTGACGGAAATCCCGGCGGCCTCGAGCACACTGGCCAGGCGTCGCGCCTGCGCGCCGGTGTCGGCACTGCCGGCGATGTGCAGGATGAGGAACGGCGGAATGCCCTTGTCCTTCGCGACGTGCGTCACGGTGGAGAAGTCGCGATGCTTCGCCGGGTCGTTGCCGAACTTCTGGCGATGGCCGTTGGTCGGCAGCGGCAGGTGGTGCACCCGGGCGCGCGTTTCCGCCACCTCGATCATCGCAGGAATGTCGAAGGTGTCGGCATCGACCGGCACGCAGCCCTTGATCGCCGTCAGTGAGAAGCCTTCGGCTTTCACGTAGCGATCGTCGGTGCACATCAGCGCGGCGAGCTGTCCGCCCGACGAATGGCCCATGACGAGCAGCCGTGCCGGATCCCCGCCGTGCGCCGCGATGTTCTTGTGCACCCAGCCGAGCGCGCTCGCGACGTCGCGCGTAATCGCGCCCATCTCGACGGTCGGCAGCAGGCGGTGGTTGATGGAGACGAAGACGAAGCCCGCCGCCGTGAAGGCCTTCGGCTTGAGGGCCACCATGGTCTTGTCGCCCGTCTGCCAGCCGCCGCCGTGAATCCAGAACACCACGGGCAGGTTCTTCGCGCCGTCGGGCGCATACACGTCGAGCACCTGGCGCTCGTGCGCCTTGGCGTACGGAATATCGCGTTCCACGCGCTGGGCAGCGCGTCGGACACACATGCGATGGCGAAAAGCGCGGCGAGGAGGCAGGTGTGGTGCTTCATCGGGGCATCCTACCTCAGTCCGCCGGCGATGGAATTGTGCGGGGTCAGTCAGTCCGGTACCTCATCCTCCCGTCCTCCTTGTTGAAAACCCGGATTTCCCCGCCCCCCTTACTCCCGCGCCTGCATCCCGGCCAGACCGGCAAGACATTTGGCGACGGCTGTACCGTGCGGTAAGCCCAGACTGAAGCGACAGGGCCTGCGAGGAACAGTCGCAGGCCTTGTTCAATGTACGCGACCCTGTGCGACGCGCGCGCACAAAGGCTCAGTGTCTCAACGCGTCAACGGCGTCGATCCGGGCGGGGATGCCGCACGCGATTGCTGCCCGATGACTCGGGGCCCTGCCCGCGTCGAGCCGCTTTTCTTTCGGGTGCCTGGCGGCATAACGTACAGGCAGCACCGGATCAGCGTGAAGTCTCAGAAAAGTCTTCGAGTGCCAATTCAGGATCCTGGGTCAGTGACACCTTCGAAAAAAGGGAGTCGCTCGCGTCCCCGCGTGACTGCACTCGTGCTTGTTGCCGCGCTGGTCGTCATGGCCGGGTGCGGCGGCCGCAGACCGCTGATGGCCGATCGCTCGAGCCTGGCTGAGGCGGCACCCGAACTCCTGGATCGCATCCGGGGCGACCCCTTCAACTACTTCCGCTTCATCAACCATGAGTGGACGGCCCGTGTGTGCGAGGCCTTCTCTGGAGGGCTCGCGACCCAGCCCATAGTGCAACTGCACGGCGACGCGCACGTGGAACAGTACGCGCTCATGGGCGAGGCCTGGGGCCTTGACGATTTCGACGACTCCGCGCGAGGTCCGGCGCTCGTCGATATCGTCAGGTTCCTGGGTTCCATCAATCTTGCCGCCCGTCGCCGCGGCTGGACGCGCAATCGCGGTCAACTGATCGACCGTTTCTTTGCCGGCTACCGGCAAGGTCTTTCGGATCCCCTCTACCAGCCTCCGGAACCCGACATTGTGCGCAGTCTCAGGGCGCAGTCGGCGCCGCCGACGCGTGAGGCGTTTCTGGCGTCGGCCGAGACACAGATGGCTCCGATGGCGGCGACCACGATGAACGGGGTCATCGAGGCGATGGAAGTGTTTGCGCGCGTGGTACAGCTCGAGCGATCCGATCTGCCCGATGGATATTTCAGCGTGTTACGTGCTGGGTGGCTGCACATCGGCGTCGGCAGCGCGGCGAGCAAGAAGGTCCTGATACGAGTGAGCGGTCCGTCCGGCGATGCTGCAGACGATGTGCTGCTCGAGGCGAAGGCGTTGCGCGGGCTCGACGATATCGGCTGTCTCGAGGTTCCGAAGTCTCGACCGACGATCCGCGTGATTGTCGGCAATCGTCAGCTCGGCCGCTTGAAACACAACATTCTCGTGGCGGGACCCGAGCTCGATCTTGCCGCGCCCGCCATCGGCGGCGAACACCTTCGCAACTGGTGGATTCGCAGTTGGGAGCCCTCCTATCGTGAGGTCCGCCTGGACGACCTTCGCTCGGTCGAGGACTTGTCCGCCATCGTCTACGACTCCGGTGTGCAGCTGGGCGCAGGAAGCATTCATGGCGCCGGCGAAGCCGCGACGACCCTCCGCCGTCAATCACTCGACGCGCTGGCGATCCTCGAGGCTCGCATTCGGGAGCAAGCCGATACGATGGTGCGGGATCTGCTGGAAGGATGGCGGGAGCTCGGAGGCCGCTGAGTTGGGGAGTTGGCAGTTGGGGTTGACGTGGCGCCTTTTCCGCGAGGCCCCTCACCGCTGCATCGTCAGCAGCGCGGCGAAGATGTCGATCGCTTCCCAGAGATGGCCGACCCGGATGTTCTCGTTCACCGCGTGCTGGTTGTTGTCGAAGTTCACCACCGCGAGACCGATTGCCGGTAAGGCGAGCGTGTCGCTGAACGTCGCGAACGGCAGGCTGCCGCCGATCGTCGGCAGTTGCACGACGCGCTGATCGAGCGATCTGATCGCCCTGACCGCGATCGCCGTCCGCGCGTCGTCCATCGACGTCTTGCCGATGGGAAAACCACCGCTGCCGCGCGTGACGCGCGCGATCAACGAATACTGGCGTCTTGCGGCATCGTCCGGCTCGCTGTCGATCACGTGGAATCCCTGCTCGCGGACGTGCGCAACCAGGCGATCCAGCTGCTTGTCCGCGCTCAGGCCTTTCACCAGACGCATCTCGATGCGCGCCGAGGCCGAGCCGGGAATCGCGGATCGCGTTCCGGTATATACGGCGCCGGACTCGATGCCGGTGATGCTGAGCGTCGGGCGGTTGTGCTGGGCCTCGATGCGGCTGTCGGGATGCTCGGGCCGCGCCAGGCCGAACTCCTCGAGCAGCGTTCCATCGATGTTGGGGATGCCGTCGATGGCCTTCTGCTCGGTCGCGGTCAACGGCACGACATCGTCGTAGAAGTTCCTGATCGCGACGTTGCCACGTTCGTCCTTCATCGACGCCAGCAATCTCGCGAGCGCCATCGTCGGATCGGTCGTGAAGTTGCCGTAGTTGCCGCTGTGCAGATCGCCCGTCGCGCCGTACACCTTTACCGTGGCGGTGGCGGTGCCGCGGCTGCCATAGAACACGGTCGGCAGGCCGCTGGGGTGACGCGGACTGTCCACGACGATCGCGAGATCGCTCTTCACGTCACTCGCATGGCGGACCATCGTCGCGTCGAAGTTTGGCGAGCCTGCCTCTTCTTCACCGTCGAGAAGCACGCGAATGCTCCACGGGATGCTGGCCTTCGTGGCGAGCAAGCCGTCGAGCGCGGCGGCGAACGCGACGATCGGGCCCTTGTCGTCCGACGTCGATCGCCCATAGATGCGGACGTTCGGATCGACGGCTCCGGTGCCCGCGGCCAGATCGACCGGCGTCCTGCCGCTGAAGGCCTGCGGGCTGAAGGGGCCGGCCAGCGTCCACTCCTTCGGGTTGGACGGCTGACCGTCGTAGTGCATGTAGAAGAGCAGCGTGCCCCGCGCGTTGGCGGCGTCGCGGCGCGCGAAGACGACCGGCGAGCCTTTGGTCTGCCACTGTGAAACCTGGAATCCGCGCTTCTCGAACATCGTGGTGAGGAAGCCGGCGTTCCTGGCGATGTCCTCGCGATTCGCGGCAAGATTCGGCAGCGCGACGAGCTGCATCAACTCGGCGAGGATCTGGCGCTCGTTCTTCGCGCGCCACTCGCGCACCCGCAGCACCTCGGGAGACGGCGCGGCACGGAGCACAGTTGCCGCAACGACTGCGAGTACCAGGCAGATTCGTATCGAACCGGTCGCATTGGGAGTTGGAAGTTTTGCCGCCTCCGCGTGCCCCCCGACGCCCCCGGGCACGCTCTGGCGCGGTCTCGACGTAGCGCGCGAGTCGAATGATGCGCGCGAAGGCGGAGAAGTTGGGAGTTGACATGTCTATATAAGAAGAACCGTTGTCATGGCGTGAGTATCGTTCAGCTCGTGGACGCGAGGAAACGGCCGGCGGCGGCGGAGACCTCGGCGGTCCACTCGTGGCCGCCGTCATGCGTGAACGCCTGCGGGCTCGTCGCCTCGCGCGCGGAGCGCGGCGATATCGGCGGCGAGCTTCGTTGCCGTGTACCAGTCGTCCGTGGCGCCCCGCATCAGGAGCACTCGCGGAAATCGCGAGGCGGAGTCCGCCAGCAGCTCGGGAGCGATGTCCCCGCCAACCGCGATGACGCCGCTCGCCCCGGCCCGTCCTCGAACGGCGGCGCGAAACGCCATCGCCACTCCTTGCGAGAACCCGGTGAAGACGATCGGTTCCGCGCCCGTGCGGGTTGCGTCGATCACGTTGTCCACGTATGCGATGTTGTCCCGGATCGCATCCTCACGATCCTCGCGTGTCATCCATCCCGCCACCACGTCCCGCGTCCGGCCCCGGTAGAAGCGGTTCAACCCCTGGACGGAGACGAGCGTCCACTGGTCCGACCCCGGCACCGCTGCCAGCCGCTCCATCTGGATCGCGGCGGTCTCGGCATAGCCGTGGAACCCGACGAACAGGCCGCGAGGCGAGCCCACGTCGCGAACGAGCACGCGGCCATGGGTCGGTGCGGCGAGGGAAAGTGTTCTCACGGTTCTGTGCAGCAGCCCGCGCGTTGTTCGTGGCTACTCCTTGCTCCCTGCGGCCGGCGGCTGGTTCAGCGAGAGCAGATTGGCCAGCAGGCGGTACGCGCCGGGCACGCCATACGGCAGCTGCCGATGGAACGCGTACGCGAAGTAAGTGTAGTAGCCCTTGCCGTACCTGGCCTGCAGCCACCCGCCCTTCTGCGGCGCCTGACCCTTGTCCCACGTCGCGAGGATCGGCGTGTACTGCGAGTCCCATGTCGTCCAGAACTTCGATCCGCGCTGCTCGACCCAGCCTTCAAAGTCGGCGAGGGCGATGCGGTTCGGCACGTTCAGGACCGGGGCATCCGGCGCGAGGATCTCGACTGGCGAATCCTCTTCCGAGACTTCTTCCGCCGTGCGCGGCAGCTCGCCGCCGTAAGGCGCGTAGAGCTTGGGCACGAACTCCTGCGTGTTGTAGAGCACGATCAGGTTGCCGCCGTCTCTCACGTAGTCGAGCAGCCGCCGGTTGTATGTCTTCAGGTCCTCGCGCACGGCGTACGCGCGCGTGCCGGTGAAGATCGCGTGGAAGCGGCTGAGATCGGCGGTCGCGAGGTCGCGCTCGGCGAGCAGCTGGACATCGATGCCGAGCTGCGAAAGGTTCGACGGCACGTCGTCGCCCACACCCATGACGTAGCCGACCCGCAGACCCGCGGGGATGCGCATGTCGACGCCGCGTACCGATGCGGCGGCATCGCGATAGAGGTAGCGCGTCTCGAGGTCGCGATGGCGGATCGTTGCGTAACCTTCGCGGTACTCCCGGCCGGCCGACGTGGCCACCGCGTCGATGCGGTAGTCGCGCGTCTCCACCACCGGGATGCTGACATCGAACGTGTAGCGCTCGCGCTCGCCCGGACGCGAGAACCGGAACGGATGTGAGGCCGGCGCGACCTTCCAGCCGTTCGGGACGCGGAGCGTCACCGTGCCGTCCAACCTCCCGTCCTGGTTGTTCAGCACGTCAGCCGTAACCAGAACTCGTTTCGACGACGCATTCAGCGGAACGACCGCGTGAGCCGGGGTGAGATTGATTGAGATCGCCGGCACGATGGCCAGCACACGCGTGTCGTTGCCGTACGGCAGGTTGGCCTCGAGCCGCGTCACCGGGCGGCGGATCTCCACGGGGACTCCGGCGACCTCGTAGCGGGCCACCGCTTCGAACGCCGCTCTGGCCGACGGTCGATGTATTTCGGCCTCCTTGAGGACGCTATAGCGCGCATCCTGGATGGACCTGCGGAAGAAGTGGGGACGTGTCAGCGGGGCGTCGCCCGGGACACTGATTGCGAACTTCTCCACGAGCGGTTGATTTGGTGCGGCATCACGAGCGGGCCGGTCATCGCCAGCGGCTGGCTGGTGCGCACCCTCGATGGTGACGCGGGTTCCTTTCACGTCGATCCGCCCGCGATTCACGAATGTCGTCCTGACCTCGAACGCCTGGCCGGGGACGACCGGACCCATCGACGCCGGAACGGCGAACGGCCCCGTCGCGTCCGGCGTGCCCGACGGCTGCGCAAGCGCAGTGAAGCTGATGCCAAGGGCGGCGTGGATCGCGTCTGCGATCTGCCGCGCCTTCAGATCCAGCGCGAACTTCACGTCGGCTTCGCCGCCAAACCGCACCGCCAGGCTGCGCGTTCGCTCGAGCGCGCGTGCGAGCGGAGGAGCGGCGGCGGAGGGATCGCTGAACTTGAAAGCGTTGACGGCGGCGGTAATGTCGCGGGCGACTTCCCCCAATGCCGCAGCCGCATCAGGAGGCGCGGTCCTGCCCAGCGTGCGAAACAGCCCGGGCAGCGAGACGTCGATGCCGTCGAAGAACGAGGTTTCTTTCGCCGGCGCGTTGACCAGCGACTCTAGCGCGCTTGTAGTACGAGACCGACGGCCCTGGCTGCGGAGCGAACCGCCCGCTGTTCTGCGATCTCTGAAAGCTGAGGCCCAGCCTCGCGAACGTCTGGTAGGACTCGCCGATCACCGGGTCATACGCGCCGGTGTCCACGCGAATCGTCCAGTCCTCGTTCTCGCGCACGCCGCCCATGTAAAGCTTGAGCGGCTGCCAGGGCCGAAGGCCTGCGGCGATCTGGTCGGGAAACATCTTCGGATCGCCGGCCGCCTTGAATGCCTCCTGCGTGATGAGGCCGGCCGCTTCGTGATTCCCGTGCCCGTCGCGCGGGTTCCCCTGGAAGCGCGCGATGAGCACGAGCGGACGATCCAGCCGGATGACCCGGACGACGTCGGCAAGAACCTGCTGGCGGCCCCACTTCTCCAGCGCCTCGTCGAGCCGCTTGGAGAATCCGTAGTCGACGACGCGGGTGAAGTACTGATCGTCGACGCCGTAGTAGCGGTTCGCAATCGCCAGCTCCTCGGTGCGAATGAGCCCGAGCGCGTCGAACAGCTCCGAGCCGATGGCGTTGTCGCCGGACTCTCCCCGGGTCAGCGTCAGCATCGAAACCTTGACGCCCTGCCCGCGGCTCAGCGCCGCCAGCACGCCGCCGTGCTCGTCGTCTGGATGGGCCGTCGTGTGCAGCGCGCTCGCGGTCGTTTGCAGCTTCAGCAGCTTCTGCCAGACGCCGGCAGCGCCCAGATCCTGAGGCGGCGATTGCGCGACGAGCGGAAACCACGGCGAGACAGGCAAGTGCCGAGACAATCGGGAGAGCCGCCCGCGGCGTGCGGATGGGATGCATGTCGACAACCTCGTTGTTACAAGTCGAGCGCTCGTGGCTCTGCCGCCCAGGGGTCTTTACTCTACGCTCGACGCCAATTGTAAGGAAGTCAGGGGCAGGCGGGTTGAATCGCGGCTTCTTTTCTGTTGGGAACTGGCCCGCGTTATGCGGGAACTGGCCGGCGTTATGCGAGATGATGCTCATTGGATCGGCGCATCGTGACCCCGCGTGCGACCGATAGAGACAGCGTGAACAGCACCCAGCAACTGCCGCAACCGGCGACGACGACCGCCGAACACCGGGTCGGGCCGCCTCGGCCCGCGACGGCGCCCAGCGAGGCGGCGCTGCGCTTCCTCCAATTGACTGCGCGCATCCTGCTCGAATACAACGTCCGTTCGAAAGCGCTCGAGCGCAGCATCGAGCGGATCGCGCGGCACCTCGGGGCCAGCGTTCAGACGATCGTGGGGTATCGCGAGGTCACGCTCGCGCCGGCGGATGGCCGTGATATCCATGCACGGGCGCCGGAGCTTCGCATCAACGTCGCGGTGAGAGTGGGAACCCGTCGTGTGATCGATGATCTGTGCCAGGGCCGCATCGGGCTCGACGAAGCCACGAGGAGTCTGGAAGCCGTGGAACGCCTGGCGCCGCGCCACAACCGCTGGGTAGTCGCCGTTCTCCTCGGGCTGGCGGCGTCGGCCATCGCGTGGCTGCTGCTCGCGGACTGGGGCGCGATCGCCGTGAGCGGCCTGTCTACCGCCCTGGGGCTGATCGCGCGCCAGGAGCTTGCCAGGCGATCTGTCCTGCTCTTCGCGCACCCCTTCGCAGCAGGACTGATTGGCGCGGCCCTCGGCGGCCTGGCGATTCGTCTGGGGTGGACGGAGACGCCGGGCTTGTGCCTGATCGTTCCCGCCCTGATGATCGTGCCGGGCCCGCATCTCATCAACGGCGTGCACGACATGCTGGAAAACCACATGCAGACGGGCGTCTGTCGCCTGGCGCTTGCCGTCGGCATCCTCGTGGCCACCGCGCTCGGCGTTGTCCTCGGAGGCCTTCTCACCCTCGGACCGGTGACCGTGTCGACATCGCCGTCGGAGGCCATGCGGCTCACGCTGCTGCTGGACATGGCGCTGGCCGGCGTCGCTGCCTGTGGATTCGGCGCGTTCTACAACGCGCCGTGGCGCGTCCTGTGGGTGTCGATCGTGTGCGGCATGGTTGGCCACGGTATCCGCTATCTGAGTCTCGAATACCTGAGCGTGGGGTTCTCCACGCTGTTCGCGTGCCTGGCCATCGGGGTCCTTGCCAACGTCGCCGCCGATCGCCTGCGGCTGCCGTTCTCGTCGGTTGCGTTCGCCGGCGCCGTACCGATGATGCCGGGGGTCTACATCTATCAGACCATTGCGGGCGCGATGCGATTGTCAGCTGCGGGAACGGCGGCCGATCCGGCCCTCGCCGCGGCAACCCTGGCGCTCTCCGCCAAGTCGGTGTTCGTGGTCGGCGCGATGGTGATCGGCCTCCTGGTCGGTGCGCGGCTCGCGGATCTGGCCACCCGCCCGGGGCTCGATTCTCGCCCGCTGAATTGAACGCCGATTCATCGCGTGAGCAATGGCACGGGCACCGCGATCGGCGCGGCGCGCAGCTCTTGCGATGCGTCGACCTTGAACCAGAGCAGCGTACCAACGAATAACGCCACGGCCATCGGGACGAAGGGCGCGTCGTAGCTGCCGAAGCGTTCGACGATGTAGCCGTAGGCGATGGAGGAGATCAGGCCTCCGACTGCGCCGACGTGTTCATCAGCCCGACCATCGATCCCGCGTGCGTCCGCCCGATGTCCAGGCAGACCCCGAAGACACCAGATTGCTGGAAGGTAATCCCGCCGTACACGAGCGACGAGCAGAATGACGGTGAGCATCTGCTGCTCGGTGACCATGGCCGCGATGGTAAAGAGACACGCGCTGCCCAGTCCGATGAGGCCGAGCGACCGCCGGCCCCACTTCGCGCCCAGACGCCGGACCAGCGCGTCGCTGACCGCTCCGCCCGCCAGGTTCGCGCACACCGCGACGGCGTACGGCAACGCCGAGAGCATCAGGCCGCCCTCGCTGAAACCACGGCCCCTGACCAGGAACGTGTGAAACCACGTCTGGAAGAACGTGTACACGTAGACGTAGCAGAAGGCGGTGCCCATCATGGCCAGCACCGTTTCTGACGCGAACGCCGCCCGCCAGGGAAAGCCGTGCGCCGGCGCCGGCGTGAACCCCGCAGCTTCCTCGAGCTCGGCCCGGCTCACGCCCGGTTTCTCCGCGGGAGAATCGCGGAACCAGGCGTACCAGACGGCAGCCCAGACCACACCGACGCCGCCGAAGATGAAAAAGGCTGCGCGCCATCCATAGCGGATCTGGATCGGCACGATCAGGAGCGGCGCGATGGCGCCGCCAATCTGGCTGGCCATCAACAGGACGCCGGCCATGCTCGCGCGCTGGGTCGGGGGGAACCATCGCGACACGACAATGGACGCGTTCGGAAACGCGCCCGCTTCCCCGGCGCCGAAGCAGAATCTCGTCAAGAGGAGCAGGTAGTAATTCGACATCGCGCCGGTCAGCGCCGTGAACGCCGACCACCACAGCACCACCCGCGTCAGGACGCGGCGCGGGCCGATGCGATCCCCCAGCGCGCCTGTGGGAATCTCGAAGATGCAGTAGGACAGCGCGAACATGGCGGTGACCCACCCCCACCGGATGGGATCGATGCCCAGGTCCTCCTGCATGCGGGGTCCCGCGACGGAGATGCACACGCGGTCGATGTAGGTGATCGCGAACAGCAGAATGAGCAGTCCCGAAACGCCATGTCGGTGCTTCATCGATTCCTTTTGGGCCGCGGATGCCTGTCAGAGGGTGGGCACGGCACGCGTGCGGAGTATAGTCGAGCTGGATTTTATGCCACTTGTCCCTGAGACACGGTGGCGGGCAGGACCGGGTAGGCGATCTGCCAGTGTGATGTCGTAAGCGCGACTCGGAGAAGAAGCGGTCCGGATTCGGATCCTGATAGGGATTCGGATGGGGATACGGATTCAGGATCGAGGATTAGGGATAAGGGATTATCGTTCCGGCGCGCGATCAATCTGTGTCGGGCGGCCGTTCTGGATCCGCTTGATCTGTTCGTCGACCGCTGTGACGCCCGCCGCCGTCGTGTGCAGCCCGACGTCGATTGCGAAGCGGCGCGTGTCACCGGGCTTCAGCTTAGGCACGCGTCCCGCCTCCCGTTCGAGGCGTCGCGTGTACGGGAAGCCCGTCCCGGGCTCGAGACCCGTGACGTACCCCTCTTCGAGCGCGGTCAGGTTCTTCCAGAGCGTGACGTAGGGGAGGTCCGCGACCGCGAAGCCCATCGACACGGCGCGGTCGCCCGACGCATTGCGCAGCATCAGCAGGCTGCGGCCTGCGCCATCGGCCAGCGGGTGCAGGTTGTAGACCTGCTCGATGAACCCGCGCACCGGCCCGGCGTAGTCCGCGTAGGTCGCGACGTCCTTCGCCGCGTGCGCGTTGAACGGTGTGACGCGCCGGACCGCGGCCGAGAAACGCGCGCCGGCCCCGAGCAGCGGCGGACCGTAGTTGACGTGGTACAGGACCTGGAACTCCTGCTCGAATGCGCCGCGGTTGGTGAGCGCGTCCTCGATCCGGAACGCCGAGCTCCCTGGCTCGGTCCAGACCTCGGTCCAGAGCTCCAGCTTGGGACCGTAGAACGCCCGCTCGTCGACGCGACCCCTCACCCGGATGCGCGGGCGCGGCTCCCGTTCGACGATCACTTCGACCTCTGATGCGGGGATGTTCGCCACCCTCCCGTGCAGCGTCAGGTTCATCTCAGCCTGCTCGCCGACGTTGTTGACGAAGCGATCCGGGCCGGGATGGCCGGCCCATTCGAGCCCGCAGCGCGCCAGCCATTCGTTGAAGCCGTCGAGCCACCCGAGGCCGCCCCGTGCTTCGAGGTTCATGTACTTCGGGTGCACGACCTCCTTCACGGGCGAGTTCCAGCCCAGTCTGAGGTCGCCCATGACGACGTGCAGGATGCCCATGCCGCGGGTGGGCACGAGCGTGATCGTCATCCGTCCGTTGTCGATCACGACGAGATCGACGCCGTCCTGCTTGCCGCCGTGCAGCCGCTGCCGCCGCACCGACCACGGGACCTCTGGCGCCACGCCGGTCTCGCGCGCGGTGATCTGCCAGTCGCCGATGTCGATGTTCTGCTCGACGCTCGTGAGGACGTACCGACTGCTCTGCGCTAATGTCGGGTCACTCAGCAGCGCCACAATCACGGTGACAATGAACAGCGGGAGGGGAAGTCGAGCATCAACGAGCCGACGGCAGTTCACCAAGGCCACAAAGGTCACAACGCTCACGAAGCCAAATTTCCTGGAATTCTTTGTGGGCATCGTGGGCTTTGTGCTCTCCGTGTTTCAGCCGTGAGCCCGTGCCAACTAGCAAATCACGTCGGGTACACAGCTTCGCCTTAGTGGGGGAGCGCCGCCATGTGCTCGGCCAGCACATCCCTCCCGAAGTCGCCGTTGAAGTCGCGCCACACCGCGTGGATGTGATTCCCGTTGTTCTGCGTGTTGTTGTGCTCGATGAGGAACGTCGGACCCTGGACCTGATATTGGTACTGCTGCCCTTTCTCCGTCGCTCCTGACCACGCGAACATGATCTTGTCGATGCCAGCGGCCTTGATCCGCGCCATCCGTTCGGCGGCGATATCGGGCGGCATGATGCCGGCGTAGCTGTCGATCAGCTTCATCAGCATGTCGCGATGCGTCGAGGACATCTGCGATACCGGCAGTCCCACGGGAGCCTGCGGATCGAACTTGACCGTGGTGCCGGATGCGAAGCCTCGCGGTTTGGGTCCGACGATCGCGATCGCCTGCCGCTTCGCGTCGAGCGCCAGGACGAGGGCGCGGGCGGCGTCTTCTTGAGCCGCGAGTACGCGGAGGCCGGTATACGGACCGAATCCGTACGGCACTTCGGCCGGGTTGGAGCCGAGGAATTGCGGCGTGCTCGACACCAGCATGCGGCCGTTGTCGATCGCGAACCGCAGCGACACATGGTGGCCCTCGAGGCGCCAGCCCCAGGCTCCCTTGGCAGATGGATCACCGAAGACGGTCAGATAGTAGAGCTCCGGATCGCGCACGACCGGTGCCGCCGCCGCCGTCGCCGCCTCGCCCCCGGCCTCGGCCGCCGCCACGCTGCGCTCCCTCGCCGGCGGCACCTGGCGGCTGGTCAGGGGCTGGCGCTGGCGCAGCCTGGGGGGCAGCGGCTGGTGGCGCGCCGGCCGTCGCGCTCGGTCCCTCGATCTCCCGGAGGACGTTCTCGAGCTGCATGACGGACGCCGTCGTCTGTAGCCGCTCTGGCTCAGGCCCGCCTTCATCAGGTCGTGCGCCCGCTGGCGCTGCGTCTGCTCATTTCCTTGAACGAGATTCCGTTGCGCGGAAACATGCTGGCGGGAATGAAGTTCCAGCGCGTCCACTCCGGCGAGGCCACGGGATGGACGGCCTTCGCGCGCTGCTCGGCCGTGAGGCTCGAGACGAACTCGTTGGCGGCCTTGGCCATGCCGGCCGCCGCCCGTTGTCTCGCAATTCCCGGAAGGACGCTCAGCGCAACCACCATGATCGCCAGAAGACCGGCGTTAAGAGCCAGACGAGACGGAATCCGCACAGCGCCCTCCTTCGGATCACGGGAGGAACGAGACCTCTCCGTGTCCAGGGTCAGTTGGGCGCTGATGATACCCGGAATCCGTTCACTCGGAGGCGCGGCCCTGCTTCTTCGCCAGGAAATACAGCGTCGTAAACGGCGTGCCTTCCTCCTCGAGGCTGAAGCCGTTGTCCCGAAGCAGGGCGCGCCAGGGTTCGAGATCCTGCGACGGGTGATGTGCGAGCAGCGGTGAGACGAGCCAGGTCCTCCAGTCGACGCGGATGATCATCAGCAGGAACTCGCCGCCCGGCTTGAGGACCCGCGCGACTTCGGCAATCGCCTTCGGTGCGTTCGGCTCGCCGCAGATGATCGATCGCGTACGAGCTGACCACGGCGTCGAACTCGCCGTCGCCGAACGGCAGCTCCCGCATGTCGCCGACGCGGGCGGCCGCGCGCTCGGCGACGCCGGCAATCCGCGCGTTCCTCATGAATCGCTCCGGCGTGTTCTCGTCGATGCCCCAGTAGCCGCTGTAGATGTCCACGCCCATCGCGGTGGTGTGCGGCCGTGCGAGGAGCACGCCAATGGCCGCGCGCCCGGATCCGGCGCCGACGTCGAGCACGCGTCCGGAGCCGGAGGTCAGGAAGCGCTCGGTTGGGAGCGGCATCGGGCGATTGAGCATCGCGTTGAGGATCACGACCGCCGCCGCGGCCCACACGGCCACCAGCGCCATCGGGATGAACACCCAGCGCGACCAGGATCGCCACACGGCAAACGCTGCGACACCGCCCGCGAGGACCAGCGGAACGAGCATCGCGTAGCGCACGGACCAGCTGTAGCCGAAGTCATAGGTCAGAAAGTCGAACATGCGGGCACCATACGCATTTGCGCCTGAACCGAACCTGAACGACCGTTGTAATCCTCGATCCTTGCCCCCTAATCGTCCCTCATCCTGATTTCCGATCCGGATCCCTGTCAGGGACTGCTTACAGCTGCGCTGCGCCGGGCGGCGATTAAGATGTAGCGGGCTCAACAATGATCGGCGCCACCATCGGTCCATATCGAGTGCTCTCCAAGCTGGGCGAGGGCGGCCCCGCCGCCGCTCGCGATTGCTCGGGCGCGCGAGCTATGGCGCGGTCGCGCCGAAGCCAAGTCATGAGGACGCGATGAACGCTGGCGATACCCTTGGGCCGTATCGCGTCCTCGAGATGCTTGGCGAAGGCGGAATGGGCGAAGTCTACCGGGCGACTGACGTCAACCTCAAACGTGATGTTGCCCTCAAGATCCTGCCCCCCGCGGTCGCCCGCAATCCGGATCGGCTGGCGCGATTCCAGCGCGAGGCGGAAGTGCTGGCCGCCCTCAATCACCCGCATATCGCACAGATCTTCGGACTGGAAGGCTCCGGCGGCGCACCGGCGCTCGTGATGGAGCTGGTCGACGGACCGACGGTCGCCGACCTGATCGCGAGTGGTCATCCCGAGTCTCTGCGCGCCGCCTCGGGGCCTCGGGACGGCGACCGAGGAGACGCCGGAGCAGTGATGAAGGGACGGGCCCGCCGCGGATTAGAAATAGACGACACCCTGAAGATCGCGCGCCAGATCGCCGAGGCGCTCGAGGCGGCGCATGCGCAGGGCATCATCCACCGCGATCTGAAGCCCGCCAACATCAAGGTGCGGCCCGACGGGACGGTCAAGGTACTCGACTTCGGGCTCGCGAAGGCCATCGACCAGGCGCAAGGCCAGGACCGCCGCGAGCTCGCGGAGTCGCCGACCATCACGTCGCCCGCAATGACACAGGCGGGAATGATTCTGGGCACCGCCGCATATATGAGCCCGGAGCAGGCGCGCGGGCGGCCCGTGGATCGACGCGCCGACATCTGGGCGTTCGGCTGCGTGCTCTTCGAAATGCTCTCGGGGCAGCGCGCGTTCGACGACGAGGATGTGTCGCTGACCCTGTCGCGCGTGCTCCGATCCGAGCCGGCCTGGGAGGATCTGCCACCTGCCACGCCGCCGCGAGTGCGACGCGTGCTCGAGTTGTGCCTGAAGAAGGATCTCAAGGAGCGTGTCGCCGACGTTCACGATGTGCGGCTCGCGATCGAAGGCGCGTTCGAGACGTCGGTGCCGGTCAGCACGGAAAGGCCAGGATCGGCTGGATGGCGCCGCGCTGGAGCCCTCGCCGCCGGCGCCGGGCTCGCCGGCGCCGCTGTCGCTGGTTCGGCCGTCTGGTTCATCATGCGCCCGGCTCCGCCGCCGGTCACCCGGCTCAGCATCCCGACTGGCGGTGTCGCCGCCTTCGTGCCGAGCGTGGTCATACGCGACGTAATCATCACGTCTCGCGGCGATCGGGTGATCTACCGCGCCGGCGATCGGATCGTGGTGCGCGCGCTCAACGACGTGCAGCCCACGACATTGACGGGAGTCGGCACGCCGGCCGGACTGTTCGCCTCGCCCGACGGTCAATGGGTGGGGTTCTCGAGCGGCGACGAACTGAGGAAGGTAGCCACGACCGGCGGCGCGTCGGTGCCGGTCGCGAAGCTCGACGCCGGCCTGCGCGGCGCCACCTGGAGCGCGAACGGCACGATCGTGTTCGCGACAGGCGGTGCGACGGGGCTCGCGCGGGTGCCGGCCGAGGGCGGGGACGTCACGATGCTGACGATGCCCGATGCAGCCCGTGGTGAGGCCGGTCACGCGTGGCCCGAGTTCCTGCCGGACGGGCGCGCGGTGGTCTTCACCATCGCCGCGTCCACGGGTGGGCTCGACGCGGGCCGGATTGCTATCGTCGACATCGAGACTCGACAGGTGACGGTGCTGCCGATTCGCGGAACACGAGCGCGCTACGTGCCCTCGGGTCATCTTTTGTACGGCGCGAACGGCGCGCTGCAGGCGGTGGCGTTCGATCCTTCGCGCCGACGGTGACGGGTACGCCGGTGGCCGTGCTGACGCCCGCTCCGATCCTGGTCGTCGGGAGACATCCAACTCGACGTCGCGGCGAACGGCACGCTCGTATACGTCCCATCGGCTGCCACGCAAGCTGGCCCCTACTCGGTGGTGTGGGTCGACCGCGGCGGGAAGGAAAAACCGCTGACGAGTGTGCCCCCTCGTCCTTACCAGCAGCCGCGACTCTCCAGCGACGGTGCCTGGGTGATGTTGTCGGATAGCGGGCAAGGCGACATCTGGGTCCTGAACCTCTCATCGTCGGCGCTCTCCCGCGTGACTGACGACCCCGCCTCGGACTTGAGTTCGACGTGGCTGTCGGATGGCCGGGTGATGTTCGCGTCGAACCGGACCGGCTCCTATCGGTTGTACGTCCAGTCGGCCGACGGACACGGTGAAGCCGCGCGCGCCATCGACCGGGAGACGTTGCAAATCGCGCCCATGGTCACGCCCGATGGCTCGGGGGTCGTCTTCACCGAAGGCACCGCGGCAACCCGGGCGGCATCCGACTCCTGACGCTGAAGACCGGAGAGGTCACGTCACTCGTCGATACCGCGCGGATGAGCGGGCCGGCACGGTGTCGCCCGACGGCCGCTGGCTGGCGTTCGAGTCGAATCGCTCCAATCGGTTCGAGGTGTACGTCCAGCGGTTTCCCAGTGCCGACACCGGCGGCATCCTGCCGGTGTCGACCGGAGGCGGTGTGCAGCCGCGATGGGGGCCGGGCGGCAAGGAGCTGTTCTACGTCGCGCCCGATGGCGCGCTCATGGCGGTCACCGTTCAAACGCGCGGCCCGGGTTGGGCTGCAGGCCCCGCGACGAGGCTGTTCGCAGGCCGCTACGCGACGAGAGACGGACAGTTCACCTCGGCGGCTCCTCAATACGACACCCTCGACGGCCAGCGGTTCCTGATGCTCAAGAACGAGGCATCAGCTTCCCCGGCGCCGGAGTCGGCCGAGATCGTCGTAGTGCAGAACTGGTTCGAAGAGCTGAAACGGCTCGCGCCGACGCGCTGAAGATCGCCGGCTCGGCGCCGTACGACCCGCAACGTCCAGGACCGACGAGCTGGGCCGTTTCGAATCCACGCGTCCAAGCCATCCGCCTCCGCGCGCGGTGAATTCAGGCGCGCTATGGCGAGATGTCTCGCCGAAGCCCCGTCGGGGCGAAGGCGGACCTCACGCCGCACACACCAACCAGTCGCGGAAATCGTCCAGTGCGGCGAGCCAGAGTCGATTTCTCTCCGTCAGCAGTAGAAGTTTTCCGTCCATCGTTGCGGCGCAGCGATAGAATCCCCGCTGTTCGACTCCCCGTGCCAAGCAACCCCGGCCTGCAGGAGGAGAAAGATGAGCGATACCCCCGGCGACCGTCCGCGGCAGAACACAGGCGTGTCCCGCCGCGTCTTCCTTCACTCGACGAGCGTTCTCCCCGCGGCCCTCGCATCCCCCGAGCTGCTGCGGCCTTCCGATGCCATGACGACACCGCGCGCCGCTCTCGGCGGGCAGGCAGGCGAACCCTGCGAATCGCGCCTGCCGATTGTCGGCGCCGTGCCGTTGCAACCGTTGGTCGCACAGGTCACGCGGTTGATCGCCGCCGCAGAGTTCCTGGGCGCGCCCCTTCCTCCGGACCACCAGCGCGAGCTCGAGGTGGCGTTCAAAACGGCCAACGAGGCGTCGGCAGTGACCGCGATTCAACGCGTGCTCGACTGCCATTGCCTCGTGGGGGTCGAATCAACCCGCAGATGCGCGTGAAAGTCGCACCAGGGCCCGCGAAACGCGAGCTCGTCGAGCACGGCTGGCGTCAGTTCCTCGTGAAGGTCCACAACGAGTCGGGCACGACGGCCGTCCTCCGCGGGATCAGCAGCCAGGCGCGGCGCCTCGCCGGCGCGATGCCCGACGAACTGTTGAGTCTCTGGCTCGATCTCCAGATGTTCGACAGCCAGCCGCTCACCAGGACGTTGAGCGGGCTCGCACTCGAATACCGCATCGTGCAGCTGTACAGCCGGGATCCCGGCCAGCGCGAGGCGAGCTTGACGTTCGATGTCGGGCAGGGGACACAGGACCTCGGATATCGCAACGAGGTCCCGATTCTCTTCACCATCCGGCCGGCGGAAACCGTGCCGTGGCGGGTGCGCGACGAAACGGGTGCGCCGACGGTCGCGGCATTCGTGATTCGCGACGCGCAAGGCCGCGTGTATCCGTCGCGCGCCAAGCGGCTGGCGCCCGACTTCGCGTTCCACCCGCAGGTCTACCGGGCTGATGGCGAATTCATGAAGCTTCCGGCCGGCACGTACACGGTGGAGTACTGGCGCGGTCCGGAATCCATTACGAAGACGCAGCCGCTCACGGTAGTGGAGTCAGCCGGCGGTGCGGGCGGCGGGAATGGTGGTGCGGCTCAGGGCGCGAGCTTTCAAATCGAACGGTGGATCGATCCCGCGAAGTTCGGGTGGTGGTCGGGCGACCATCACATTCACGCCGCGGGCTGCGCTCACTACATGAATCCGACCGAAGGCGTCCACGCCGCGGACATGGTTCGCCACACCCTTGGCGAGGACTTGAAGGTCGGGGCAAATCTGACCTGGGGTCCCGCTTTCGATACCAGAAGCAGTTCTTCACCGGTAGAGACGATCCGTCTCTCGTCCGCCCTACTTGCTGCACTACGACGTCGAGGTCTCGGGCTTTGGCTCGCATCAGTCCGGTCATCTGGTGCTCTTGCGCCTGAACGAGCAGATTTACCCGGGCGGCACTCCTATGAGCACTGGCCAACCCTCGGCCTCAATACGCTGCGCTGGGCCAAGCGCCAGGGCGCGGTGTGCGGCCCGGCGCATTCGGGATTGGGCCTCGAGGTGAACTCGTCGGAACTGCCGAACTACATCGTGCCGCCGTTCAACGGCATCGGCGCGAACGAATACATCGTTGACGTCACGCACGAGGTGCCTGGGCCCGATGGCAAGCCGGTTCCCGCGGTGGACTTCATCTCTACCGTGGATACGCCCTACGTGTGGGAGCTGAACATCTGGTACCACACGCTGAACGTGGGCTTCCGCACCCGGATCAGCGGCGAGACGGATTTCCCGTGCGTCTATGGCGAAAAGGTGGGGCTCGGGCGCTGGTACGTGAAGCTGGACGGCAAGCTCGATTATGCCGATTGGTGCGAGGGCATTCACCGCGGCCGAAACTACGTCGGCGACGGCCGAAGCCATCTGCTCGACTTCGCCGTCAATGACGTCCGAATGGGCGAGAACGGCAGCGAACTGCGACTGTCTGCCGCCGGCCGCGTGAAGGTGCAGGTCCGCGCGGCGCGTTCTTGAACGAGAAGCCCAATCCCGAACGCGGGAGGCGCCGCTACCAGGAACAGCCATACTGGGACATCGAGCGCGCCCGCATCGGGGACACACGCGAAGTCGCGGTGGAGCTCGTCGTCAACGGGTATCCCGTCGCGAAACAGACTCTCGTCGCCGACGGCGCGCTGCGCGATCTGACGTTCGAGACGAAAATCGAGCGCAGCAGCTGGGTGGCGGTGCGCATCCTGCCGTCGTCGCACACGAATCCCGTCTGGGTGCTGGTTGAGGGCAAGCCGATGCGCGCGTCGCGGCGGAGTGCCGAATGGTGTCTCAAGGGCGTCGACCAGTGCTGGTCGCAGAAGGAGCGATTCATCAGGCGCGACGAGCTGGACCAGGCGAAAGCCGATTACGAGCACGCCCGACGGACGTATCAGAGACTGGTGAGCGAGTCTGACATCGAGTGAGACTCGGCCCCATGCCTCTTGCGCCAGACGCGGCATCCGTGGTGGGATCCGACCGCGATTCTTGCTTCGCGCGGGAGGGACTTCATGTGATGCCCCGTCAGCGTCAGCGTCAACGGCCGGCTGTACCAACAGGACGTCGAGCCGCGGCTCCTGCTCGTGCAGTTCCTCCGCGATGCCGGATTGACTGGCACCAAGATCGGGTGTGACACCAGCCAGTGCGGAGCCTGCGCCGTCCTGATGGACGGCGTCGTCGTGAAGTCGTGCACCACGCTCGCCGTGCAGGCCGACGGCACGAGCGTCACCACGATCGAGGGGCTTGCGGATCGCGGCGAGCTCACGCCGCTGCAGGAAGTCGAGATCTGCGGTCTCGGCCCGTCGCAGGTGGCGGGCGCGGTCGGGTTCCAGGGTGGTCTGTGGGAAAGCGCGCTCGTCCGGGTCCACCCGACCGGCAAGGCGAACGTGTTCATCGGCGCGTCGCCGCACGGCCAGGGGGAGGAGACGACCTTCGCGCCTCCTCGATGGCGTGGCGCGGACGATGATGGATCGGTTCTACGCCTGCCTGGCGAAACAGGTGGAATAGATCCCTCGAGGCCTGTCGCGCGGCCGCGTCGCGGCGCGCGTTCGGTCATGCCTGCGGCCTTGTAGGTTTGAGCCGCTCGAGCGCGCGGGTCGCCCGCCCGATCCACGCGCTGTGCTTCGCCTCCGTGGCGGCCTCCAGCAGCTCGGTTGCCAGCTCGAAAGCCACTCCACGCTCGCCCTGGTGCTCGAACAGCTCCATCTGCGTCGCCAGGACCTGGGGTCGCAGGCCAGGGAGCCGCTCCGCGAGCGTGAGGGCTTCGCTCAGCGCCCCGTTCGCCTGGTCGGCGGAGCCACTGTAGTAGCACGCGCGCGCGTAGTCGCACAGCGCCAGGGCTAGCCGCGGACGGCGCAATGTCTCGCGGAAGATGGCGCATGCCGTCGAGAGCGGATCCACGGCGTCCGCGTCGCGACTGTCGAGCACATCGACCTGCCCGCGAGCCGCCAGCGCATCACCCCTGATGACGGGGAGCGAGAGATCCGTGGCGATCCGAAGCGCCTGCTCGGCCAGGTCGCGTGCGGTCGGGTAGCTCTTGGCAAGCCCAAGGAGCCGTGCCGCACGCGCGAGCGCCGCAGCCCGCCGCGGCTCGTCTCCCAGTTCTTGCGCGACGGCCACCGCAAGCCGGCAGGACCTGGACGCCTTTGTCCACGTTGCCGAGTTCCTCCGCGAACTCCGCGGCGAGCAGCGCCACCTCGTAGTTGGCGCGGTCGGGCCGCTCGCTCAGGTGCGCCGCGACGAGTTGCGCCAGGTTGCCGGTCACGTGCCCGTGCCCCAGTTTGAGCGCGAGCAGCCTCACCAGATCCGCCTGGCCTTCCGGCAGGCGTCCGAGATCGTCGCTTGCCGCCCGGGAGAGGAACTGGAAGGCATCGACGTACGCCGTGGCCTCCACGTCGTGCTGCCACTCTGGCACCACTCCCGCGGCCACGGGGTCGATCGTGCCGATGAGCCCGCGATCCAGGAGCCGCCGGCCGAGGTTGTATTCGAACCGCCAGTACTGGGGCCGCAGCGCGTCTTCGGTGGACCGGTAGTAGCGGCGATAGAACATCAGGTAACGCAGGACGTTGTCGGCGTCGCTGTTGGCGTCGGCCAGCGCGGTGAACATGTTCACCGCCGACACCGTGCCCAGCGAGTCGACCCAGGCCTCCGTCCGTTCCGTGAGCCGCTCCTGCCAGGGAGACGCTGCGGCGTCTGGCGGCGCCGCTGCCGCGTGCGCCCCCAGGCCGGTCGCCAGCGCGGCGAACCACTGCGGCAGCTAGCCTTCGACTTCGGAGCCGCGCGGGCCCCAGGCGTCGAGGAGCTTGCGCATCGGCGGCCGCGGTTTGGTCGCCGGGCAGGACCAGCGCGCAGAGGCCGGCGCCCCGAGCGGCGCCAGGACGCAGTCCGAGGTAGTCGGGGTCGTACGCGAGGTCGGCGCCAGAAAACCCGAGCATCAGGCATGGATACTGTTCCAGCAGGGCGGCGATGCTCTCTTCGAGCGCTTTCGGCCGCCCGGCGACACGCTGCGCAAGTGTGTCGACCATCGACGACGGATCGGTGACCGAGCCGTGCGCCTTGATGAGGGGCAGACCTTCCGGCGCGGGCGATCGCACCACGCCGGGCAGCGCGTCGAACGACTCCGCGGTCGCATAGACGCGGTACGGCGTCTGCCTCGCGTCGAGCGCCCGCTCGAGCAGGCAGTCGAAGTTGGTCGTGACGACCGCGCGTAGCACGCCTGCCGCGGCGAGACCGGCGAGCGCCACATGATTGGCGTTCCAGGCACTCGCGTCGAGCGCCTGCAGCACCCGGAAGTAATCGAGGCCGACCTCCTCTTCCATCAGCTGCGCCATGAAATCCGGGGTGAAGGAGCGCAGCTGCTCACGTCGGCTGATGACTTCGGCGAACCGGTGCTCGACCCACGCTCCGCTCGTGTCCCGTACCAGCCGCCGGACGAGGGCCTGCAGCACGGCCAGGTTGAAGTCCCACCAGCTCGGGAGCGAGGACGGGGGCGCCATCGAGATTCCCGCGCCGCAGAGGACGACGAGTCCGCGGGCTGGGATGAGATCGGCGAAGTCGGGCGGGAGGGAGGCGGCCATCTGCGTAATCCCTCAGTCGGCGCAACCCGTCGCGATCGCGAGGGCGCGACACACGTGCCGCATCTGTGCAGCGTCGAGCGCGCCAACGAACGAGACGAGTCTGGCGCGCTCGACCGTCTGCACGTGATCCAGATTGACGGCGGAGTCGGTCTTCAAGCCTTCCTTCGTGCCGACGAGTACCTCGCTCGGCAGGCCACGGCGTGTGGACGTGACAGGCACGACCATGACCGTGTGGAGCAGCGGAATCACTTCCTGGCGGGAGAGCACCAGAACCGGCCGCCGCTTGTCTGGCGCCTTGAAGCGGTAGGTCCAGATCTCGCCGCGGTTCACGGCTCTGGCCATACGCCCTCGTGCTCCCAGCCCTCGAACTCGCGCAGCCCGCGGGCGCGGCCGTAGCCACGGGCGTACGATTCGGCGATCGACCGTTTGCGCCGCCGGCGGAGGTACTCGTCAGCAGCCCGGCGGAGCACTGCCGAGCGGCCATCACGTTGTACTTCCTCGTCCGCGTCCAGCCGGGCGAGCAGGGCGTCATCCAGCGTGACTTGTATAGCCTTCATGTATATAGAAATACCATACATACAGTGATGGGATCGACGACGTTCCCGAGCTACCTGCTCACTCCTGCAGCCCAGTTGAGCACGACCGTCAGTGGTGTCGCCGCGGCCGGCGCAGGAGCCACATTGAAGAGGAAGCGCTTGCCGTCCGGTGAGACCTGATAGGAAGAGCGCGTGCCGCCGGCACGGACGGCGAACAGCCGTCTGACGCCGGTGACGCCGAACGTAGCACCTTCTCCGTTGACCGTTGCAGCCATCAGATCGGGTTCGGGTCCTTGGGTCAAATAGAAGAGCTCCTTCCCGTCCGGACTCCATCGTGGCTGGGTTCCACCATTCGCTGAGACCTGCCATTTGCTTGCCGCGACTCCCGCCTGACCCGAGAACGGCGCAACGTAGATTTCGGGGCGGGTCGACTCGAAGGCTTGATACGCGATCCAGCGGCCATCGGGCGAGAACTGCGCCGAGCTCTGCGGAAACGAGTCACCAAGAAACAGGAAGGGTTTCCGCTCAGTGCCGAGCGGAAGGATCCAGATGTCGCCACGCCCCGCGCTCATGTCCGTGTAGAGCACGTAACCGCCATCAGGCGACCAGTTGGTGAGGTAGTTCGTCAGCCTCACGTCGACAAGGGGGTTGGGCGCGCCCGCGCCTGTGGCGGCCTTCTGAAGAAAGGTCATGTCCCCGCTGCCCCGCTGCGAGCCGAACGCCAGCCGGCTCCCGTCGGGCGACCAGATCGGCGTGATGTCGTCACCTCCATCGAAGGTGAAGCGTGTTGCCAGGCCGTCGCGTTCGAGGTCGACCAGCCAGATGTCCTGGGTTTCGCCGACGAGCGTGACCGCAGCTTTCTTCCCGTCGGGCGACAGCACGAGGTCGCCATAGTTAGCCGCCGTGCCAACCGTCGCGAGCGCCTTCCCGGCCCGATCGAACCACGTCAGCTGCAGCGCGCCCGTCGAGACCGAGGTCTGATACGCGAGAACGCCGCCGGGCGACGCGGCGAAGAAACCATAGAACGGCCCGCCAAGCGTCTGGATGTTCTCGGCAATCGGAAACGGCGTCCCGCTCAGCGCGAGTCGATCTGGATCGAATGGCTGCGCCATCAGCGACTGCGCGCTCATGAATAACAGGTGGCCCGCCGAATAGAGGACATTGGTGGAGTCCGACTCCCGCAGCGCCGTGCGCCCGGGGGAATCGAGCGACGCGACGAAGACCGCACCTGCCGTTGTTCCGCCGGTCACGCGGTAGAGGAAACGGCGGCCGTCGGGCAGGAACGAAGGTCTGGCGTGGCCGTTCTCGCCCTGGGCCAGCGTCGTCGCAGGTTGGGGCTGGCCGCCGGCTGCCGGGACCCTCTGGAGTGCGGTGCCGCCGCCGGCCGAGAAGACGATGACCCCTTGTGGACTCCAGGCGCCGCTGAGCCCGGGCTGCGCGTCGCACAACGCGATCGGCGCACTGCCGGCCACGTCGATTTTCTTGAGCTTTCCACCGGCGAAGAATGCCAGCGACCGGTTGTCCGGCGACCAGAACGGGGCCAGCCCACCCTCGGTGCCGGCGAGCCCGCGTGCTTCGAGCGTATCGAGGGAGCGTATCCAGATCCGCGATTCCAATCCCTTCTGAGCGACGAAGGCAACGTGGCGGCCGTCTGGCGATACAGAGAGTGCACCCGATCCCGCAACGCCGGTCAGCTGCAGCGGCAGGACCCATCCGTCCGGCGGTGACACGAGGAATCGCGTCGTCTCAACTCGTGGTGCGGGTCGCAGTGCCGTCGTCAGCGTGAACGCCAGCGCCGCGACCGTCACCACGGCCAGCACACCGCTCAGAATCCACGGCCGGCGGCTGCGGCTCGCGGGCGCCGCAACGGCCACGTCGCTGCCCGAATGCGTCGAGAGCGCCTCGAGCGCGAACGCGAGATCGCGCGTGCCGACTGAAACCGCGCCGCGGGATCTTCTCGAGCGCAGCGCTCGACGATGCGCGCGAGCGCCGGCGGAATGTGCCGCTCGGCCGACGGGCAGATCCGGCGGGTCCTCCTTGAGAATCGCCGTCATCGTGTCGGCGGCGGTGTCGCCGCTGGAACGCGCGCCGGCCCGACAGCATCTCGTAGAGGACGCAGCCGAACGCGAAGATGTCGGCGCGGTGATCGGCAGGCAGGCCGCGCACCTGCTCGGGCGCCATGTAGCCGACCGTGCCCATCACGATGCCCGGCATCGTGTCGGCGAACGTCGTCGACGCGCATCGGACGCGCGCGCGTCCGGCCCGTCGACTCGGCTCGACCTTGGCGAGCCCGAAGTCGAGAATCTTGACGCGGCCGTCGTCGGTGATGAAGATGTTCTCCGGCTTGAGATCGCGATGGACGATGCCCTTGTCGTGCGCGGCGGCCAGGCCGCGGGCGATCTGCGCCGCGTAATCGATCGACCTTGCGCGACCGGGATCGTCTCGCCGTGCGACAGGCGTTCCCGCAGCGACGTCGCCTTCGAGCAGCTCCGAGACGATGTACGGCGCGCCGTCGTGCTGGCCGATGTCGTAGACCGCGAGGATGCCGGGATGATTCAGCGCGGCGGCGGCGCGGGCTTCCTGCTCGAAGCGGCGCAGCCGGTCGGCATCGGCGGCGAACGCAGGCGGCAGCACTTTGATGGCGACGTCGCGGCCGAGCCGCGGGTCGCGGGCCCGATAGACCTGGCCCATTCCACCTTCGCCAAGTATCTCGAGGACGCGATACGGCCCAAGGGTATCGCCAGCGTTCATCGCGTCCTCATGACTTGGCTATGGCGCGACCGATTCTCGTACGGTCCGAGGCGATCGCCGGTGTTCATTGTTCTAAAAGGAGGCCTGATTATATGTCCGGTCTTCTATCGGTGTCCCGCCCGGATGTATAAACTACGCGCAAGCCGGATCCCTCACTACCCTCAAAATGGACCAACGCCATGAAGTCACGCGTGATCGGAATCATGCTGCTCGTTGTCCTGGTCGCGGGCGGACTCGCTGGACAGCAGCAATCGCCAGCAGCAGGGCAGAAGCCGCAGGGCGCGAAGCCACCAGCGCCCAAGCGCGCCGTCATCGTAACCGGGGAGAACTCCTTCAAGGGCCACGTGTGGAAGGAGACGTCGGCGGAAATCAAGAACATCCTCGACGGCGGCAAGGACTTCCAGGACGTGGTGATCCAGCCCGATCCGAACTTCATCGCCAGCGACGAGTTCCTGACGTTCGACGTCGCCATCTTCGACTTCCGCAATCAGGACCCGCTCGCACAGGAAGAGAAAGTCGAGGCCAACCTGCTGAAGTTTCTCGGGCAGACGAAAGGTCTCGTCACCGTGCACTGGGCGAACGGCGCGTTTCCCTACTGGCCCGAGTACGTCAACATCGTCGGCCGCGCGCAGCTGAGCGTGCACGATCGCCGCGGCCCGTTCACGGTGAAGATCGTCAATCCGAACCACCCGATCACGCGCGACCTCAAGGACTACGAGACGGACGACGAGCTGTTCTGGGACACGAAGATCGGCAATCGCACGATCACGACGCTGGCGGTGGCGACGTCGAACGTGCATTTCGCCGACTTTCCGATGGCGCTGGAGCTGCAGTACAACCGCGCGCGCGTCTTCAACACCAGCATGGGGCACGACGTGAAGGCGTTGAAGGTGCCGGGTACCGCGGAGTTGATTCGGCGCGGGACGGCATGGGCGGCGGGGATCCTGCGGTAAGCCGAGGCCACCCGAACCCGGCCAACGACGGCGCTGCCGCGCTGCACGACGGCACGATGGCACGACGGCACGACGTAGAGGTTTTCAACGGATCCTTCGTGCACTTCGTGACGTCGTGCCTTCGTGCGGGCGCGAAGCGCAACTCGTATTTTCTGAGCAGGACGGTAGGACCGGAGCAGGCTGGTATAGTAGCGACCCATTAAGGATCAGGAGCTGCCCATGCCGATGCATCGCCGCGATTTCCTGAAACAGGGCTCCGCGGCTCTGGCGAGTCCGCTGTTCGTAACTGTCGCTCCCTCGACGGTCACTGGGGACGCCCGTGCAGGCCGATCCACTGGCGCGAATCGGCATCGCGACGTGGAGCTTCCGGCACCTGCTGGCCGCCGGCCGGAATGACAAAATGCCCGCGGCGGAGCGGGCGGTCATGACCGCGCTCGACGCGCCGAAGTTCGTCCGCGAGGAACTCGGGCTGCGCCAGCTCGAGATCATCATCAACCATCTCGACGAGCGCACCATGGCGTACGCGGAACGCGTCCGTGCCGCGGCCGACAAAGCCGGCGTTCAGTTCATCAACTTTCAGCTCGGCGGGCAGATGTCCGCTGCGGACCCGGCGGTGCGGGCAAAGTCCATCGAGGAAATCAAGGAAGGCATGCGCATCGCCGCCGCGCTCGGCGCTCCGACCGGTGCGCGCCGATGTCGGCGGCAAGCAGGGTGAGCCCCTCGATCTGGCCATCACCGCCGATTCCTACAAGCAGCTCGTCGAGTTCGGCAGCACCATCAAGGTCATGCCGATGCCGGAAAATCACGGCGGACACAGCACCGATCCCGACACGCTCGTGTCGATCATGAAAGCGATCGATCCACGCATACGCGCCATCGTGGATTGGGGAAACTTCCGGGTCGAGAACCAGGCGCAGCGGATCGAGTCGACCCGCAAGCTGCTGCCTTACACCGGCCTCGTCTCGGCGAAGGTCGATCGCTTCGACGCCGACTACCGGCCGGGCTACGACGTTGCGGAGCTCGTCCGCCTCGTGGAGGCGAGCGGGTACAAAGGCAAGTACTCGATCGAGATCACGAACGCTCCTCCCGACATCGTCAAGGGCGCTCGTGCCGCGACGGAGATCATTCGAGCAACCCTCGCGGGCTGATGGTCGCGGGAGAGTCGTCGTTCCTGCCGCTTACGGTCGCAGCCTGACGGCGCTATGGCCCGAGTGGCGGGCGTGGATCAGATCGCCCGTGTGATGTCGAAGCTTGGATGGCTACCGGAAGTTCTCCACCATCATGAGATCGCTCGAGGCGCTGTCCACTCGCGTAAAGAGAACCGTCCGGCCGTCCGATGATACGGCAAGGCCCATCGCAAGAGGACCGGGGAGGTCCGCCACGACTGTCGACTTCTCGCTCGCGAAGTCGAAGAATTGCAGCCGAAACTGCTCTTCTGATCTCAGGAACCCGAAGCCACTCTGAAGCCCCCACAGGGCGCGCCCATCGCCTCCGTACCGTTCGACGTAATAGATCCCCCTGTCGAGGACCTGAAAGGCCCGCGCGCTGACCCCGTCCAGTAACTTCTGTGGGCGGCCACTGGCCGGCATCCGCCACAGGCTGCTCGGCGCGTGGTGCGCCTGTGTGTAGTAGAGGTGCCCGTCCTTCGATTCGAGTGCGACCACGCCGCCGTTCCGTGTCACCTGCTCGGCATCGCCACCTGACACCGGCATCTTCCAGATCTCGAACACACCGCTTCGCTTCGAGGTGAAGTAGATGAACCTGCCGTCCGTGGAGAAACTGGGGATGCTGTCTTCGCCCGGGTCGAACGTCAGACGCCGCGGCATTCCACCAGAGGCAGCCACAACGTAGATCTCCCACTGTCCTTCGGCGTTCGAATCGAAGGCGATCCATTGTCCGTCCAGCGACCAGCGTGGAGACCCTGAGCTGGTCCCGCCCATCGACGTGAGCGGCACAGAATTCGCGCCGTCCGGATCCGCGATCCAGATCTCGCTCGAGCCCGTGCGCGTCGACCGGAAAGCTACCCGCTTGCCGTCCGGAGAGATCTGCGGGCTCGCATCGAGCCTGGTCGACGTGATGGACCGCACGGGACCAGAAGATGCGAGTGCGCCGGTTGCCGTCAGATCGAGACGCCAGATATTCGGATCGAAGGCCGCTCGAGCGAAGGCCAACCGGGTGGACCTGGTGAATGCGGATCGGGACAGCACCGGCATGAACGCGTCCTGCCCCGCCAGGGGCACCGGGGCCGCCGACTGGCCACCTGACGCCTGGATCCTCCAGAGAGCCCCGGCCGACGCGTAGACGAGTTCCTTCCCGTCCGGCGTCCAGGCGGGGGATGCAGTGTTCCCCAATGCCCGTTGGGTCAGGGGTTGAGGCGGCGTCGAGGCTCGGTAATGGTCTCCGATCCCGATGACGTTGAGCTCGTGGCCCCTGATGAACGCCACCGTGCGCCCGTCGGGCGACACGGCCGGCGCCGTGTCGAACACGTCGGCCGCGGGCGGATAGGTCAGGGCCTGCTTTTCGAGGGTTTCGATCGACATCACGAACAATGCGTCCGGCTTGTCAGGAGCCGGTGAATGCACGACGACGAGCGCGCGGCTGTCGGGAAACCACGAGAGATATGGCGGGATGGCATTGTTCTGTCGGATGTGAATCTCGCCAAGCGACCGTTCCTGCCCGCCGTGCGGCGGGACCAGTATCACCTTGCTCGGACCGGGGGCTCCACCGCGGATAAACGCGATCCACTGGTTGTCTGGCGACCAGGCCGGACTGAAATCCCGTTCCGGGTGGAAAGTCCGGCGCTGTTCGCTGCCGGAGCCGATGCGCTGTACGTAGATGTCGAAGTTGTCCTGATTGGTCCCCGACCACGCGAACGCGACATGGTCGCCGTCGGGGGCGAGCGTCGGGGTCGCTTCCGTTCCGGGCAGCGTAGTGATCGGCACCACGCGCGGAGGCGGGATGCTTTCCGGTGATACGCGTGGAATCGACAGGCGAAGTACGCGGCAATGAGCGCCGCAGCCACGGGCAACAGCATCCAGCCCCATCGTCGTCCCGATCCGGCGCGCGAAGTCCGTTGCAGCGTTGCGCCACGGGATTCCTCTCGGACGTCCTCGAGCGCGACTTTGACGTCCGCGATGGCTTGATGGCGACGCCCCGGATCCTTCCGAAGACAGTGCGCGACGATTTTCTCGACGCCGGCGGGGACCGCTGGCACGAGCTGCGTCATCGGGATCGGATCGTGACTGAGGATCTGTGCCGCGGCCGACCGGTTCGGATCGGCGCCAAACGCCTGGCGGCCGGTGAGCATCTCGTAGAGCAGCGATCCGAAGCTGAAGACGTCGGAACGCGCATCGGCCTTCCGGCCTTCGATCTGCTCCGGAGACATGTACGGCAAGGTGCCGATGACCATTCCGGTACGCGTCAGCGACCTATCGCGCGGCGCCGGGCTCAGAACGTCGTTCGGGTCCTGGGGTGCCCGGAGCTGCGCCAGGCCGAAGTCGAGCAGCTTCACGCCGGACCTCGTCACCATCACGTTCGACGGCTTCAGGTCGCGATGGACGATGCCCTGGGCATGCGCCGCCGCGAGCGCGTCGGCGATGTCGATCGCGTCGCGCAAGGCTTCGTCGATCGCCAGCGGGCCGCGCGCCAACCGGGACGCGAGCGTCTCGCCGTCGAGGAGCTCCAGCACGAGGAACGGCACCTCGCGTCCGTCCACCTGCGCCGTGCCCAGGTCGTGCACCGTACAAATGTGGGGATGAGAGAGCCTGGAGATCGCGCGCGCTTCGCGCTCGAATCGTTCACGGCCGCGCGCCGCGAGGTCGAGCTCGGGAGAGAGCACTTTGATGGCGACGAACCGATCCAGGCGAGTGTCGCGGGCGCGATAGACCTCGCCCATGCCGCCGGCACCGAGTGGTTCGAGGATCTCGAACGCGGCGAGCCGGGTGCCCGGCTGGAACCGCGGCAGCTCGAGAAGGGATCCGTCGTCGCCAACGGGACCGGGCGCCGGGTCCTTCAAGAAGCCGCCGGCCCGTTCGTGCGCCGCAAGGAGGGACTCGACCTCGGCGCGGATCGCCGGATCGTCGATGCGCTCGCGCAGGAAGGCCGCGCGCTCGCCCGGCGGGCGATCCAGGGCGGCTTCGAACAGCGCCCGCAGCGAATCCCAGCTCGATCGCGCGATCATGCCGGCCAGCCCTCGCATCCCGGCGTGTCCCACGCCGGGACGTCTCTTATATCTCAACTATCTCAGCGACGGCGCGTCCGTGCTGCTGACGTTACGCAGCAATCGCGTACTCGGCACAACTCAACAATACCCACTATTTGGTGCATCGGGTGCAGAAAGGCGGCGCACAATGCGGGTTCACGCACCCACGCGGGAGGGCCCCATGGTCTCAGTGCGGAACCGCCTCAAGGGCATCGGCGAACCGTCACCTTCCCATAAGCCGCTGGCGTTTCGCGCGTCGTTCGGCCGCAGAACTCCACACAGCATGCGAATGGCACTGGATGGGATGACCGATCCTGGTCTGGCGGCATGGCAGTACCTGGGCCGCACGTTCAAGTCCGAGAACAACGCGGACTCGACGAAGCTCAGGGGATGGCGACCGATGGGGCGGGCTGGTATCTCAGCTCGAACGGCAGCAAGCGCGTCGTCAAATTCGACGATCAGTGGAACCGCCTGTTCACCGTCTCGCCCACCAGCACTATCTGGGACGAGATGTGGAACGATCCGACCCGATACGACGCCAAGGACGATTGGGGCGCGGGTCACGACAATCCACATCTCGGCGCACTGTGTTTCTACCAGGACACGCTTTACGTCCCCGTGCAGGGTCCTCGCGGCGTCTGGCGCATCAATCTGAAAACCGCTGCGCAGACGTGGCTGCATCCGTCGAAGTTGCCCGACAACGATCTGTTTCCCTGGTGTGATGTCCACCCGGCCACGGGCATGCTCTACACGGCGAACTATCGCACGCCAGACGTCCTGCATGCCTACGATCGAGAGACGCTGCAGTATCGTCCCGAGCACAACGTGCCGTTGGCCACGCCGGCCATCTATCTCGATAAGGTGCAGGGGGGAACGTTCACGGATCGAGGACGCCTGATCCTCGTGCGCTACAGCTACAACGCCATGTTCTGCTACTCATCCCTCAACGGGCACTGCTTCGGGTCCAGGCAGATTGGCGAAGACTGGTCGGAGGTGGAGTCCGTGACCGTACGGCCCTGGAACTTTCAGGGCGGCCACGCATCGGTGCATGTCTTCGAGCTCGACAACGATGCCGGCGGCGACGATTGCTATCTGCACTGCTTCGAGGTCCCCGATCCATCCAGATTGTGAGCGCCCGGATCGGTGCGCTCAGGCGAAAGAGAGGAGAACATGTCAGCTCCACTCGACGGAAAGGTCGACATCCTTTCGGCGCCCCTGCCTTCGGGGCACGTGACCATCACGCTCGACGGGACCGCCGGAGACATCCTGGCCGGAGGAAGCGGCCAGGCCGGAGCGGCCGTGGTTCGCAACGCCGACGGCAAGGTGATCGTGCGGCTCGCGAGCACGTCGCTCTTCCGCACGCCGATCGGCACGACACCAAGCGGAGGCGGCATCGCCTTGTTCAACACGAGCGGTCAGTCGACCATCTCCCTCACAACCGCCGGCGATGTCGTAGTCGGAGGCGGCGACGTTGACGGCGACCTCGTGTTGAAGTCGAAGGACGGGCAGACGGCGGTCGCCATTCGCGCCGCCGGCGCCGGCCAGGGCGTCTCCATCCGAGACGCTGCCGGGAAGGAGATCGTGTCGCTGCACGGCGATGCGGCGGAGAACATCCACGTGCGGGATCACACCGGCAAGCCGGTGCTGAATTTTGTCGGGAGCGCGTTCGACAACAAGGCGGCGGCCCTGTGGATCGGCACGCACACCGCCGACGGCGGCAAGAAGGGGGCCCTCGTCGTGTGAGGGGCCGGATGGGCAACGATGCGATCGTCCTCAACGGCGGAGAGGGCGAAAACATGTTCATCCGGGACGCCGGCAACAGACCGGTGTTCAACTTCGCCGGCGACGCCTTCGACGGAAAGATAGCCGGACTCTGGATTGGCGCGCCAAGGGGCGACGGCGGCAAGAAACCGGGACTGATTGTGCTCAGGGACAACGAGGGAACGGACTCGATTGTCCTGGACGGCGCGCAGGGCGATATCGTGTTCAACAACGCGGACTGCGCCGAGGAGTTCGACGTCACCGAGGTCGCTGGCGTCGAACCCGGTGTGGTCATGGTCATCGACGAGGATGGCCGCCTCCGTCCGAGCTCTCGCGAGTACGACAGGAAGGTCGCCGGGGTCGTGGCGGGAGCCTCCGGCTGCCGGCCGGCAATCGTGCTCGGGCGGCAGCCCTCGAGCAGCAACCGGTATCCCATTGCCTTGAGCGGTCGCACGTTCTGCCGGGTGGATGCGACCTATACGCCCATCGACGTGGGTGACATGCTGACGACGTCGCCCACGCCCGGGCACGCCATGAAGGCGACGGATCCGGCGCGCGCTTTCGGCGCGGTGATCGGCAAGGCGCTGCGCCCGCTCCGCAAGGACCAGGATCTGATTCCGATACTGGTCTCGCTCCAGTGAGGCCGGACAATCTGTCTCGCTGCGGCGGTGAGCCGCTCACTTGTGTGATGACTGCCTCAGCGACACAAGTGAGCGCCCGAACTTAGCGAACGGCCGGCCGCGGCCGCGCGGCAGGTGCCGGGGCTGAACCCCGAACCGCGGCGGCGAACGCCTCGGAGAGACCGTCGATCCGCCAGAACTCCGTCAGCCACTCCGCGTCCAGGAACGCGAGCTGCCGGCCGTCCGGATGGACGCTGATGTCGGCAAACGTCTTGACGAAGATGCCGAGCGGTGTCGGTTCCGCTGCCCTGCGCGTGTCGAGCTCGAACAGCTGAATGGTTCCGGTTCCGGCATTCCGTTCGCCAGAAAGAGCGCATCGGATCCCGGCTTCCACGCAAGCTCAGTTCAATCCGTTCGTCGGGCCGCAGAGTCAGCGCCACACGCTCCCTCTCCCGTGCGCTGATTGCACCTTCAGCACGAACGAGGTTCCTTCGCGCGCGGCGACGCGCCTGAGCCCGTTGGCGGCGCTGCGGCACGAATAGAGACACATCAACTTCCAACCTCTCCGCCTTCGCGCGCATGCTTCGACTTGCGCGCTACGGCGAGACCTCGCCCGAGCGTGCCCGGCGGCGTCGGGCGTGGGCACGGGAGGCGGGAAACTCCCAACGCCCAAAGGATTCCCGGTCGATCCTTTTGCCGGCTATCATCCGGCCGACGTCGAAGCTCTACGCTTGAATCGGAGGCCGCGATGCGTCTCGGTGTGTACGCGGGTATGTTGGTGTCCACTCTCCTGAGCTCGCCCGCGTCTCCGCAGCAGCCTGCGGTGAACTGGACCTCGCAGCACGCCGAGATCCTCGGCACTTCCGGGCGCTGGTGCAGATCGATACCAGCAACCCTCCCGGGAACGAAGTCAAAGTCGTCGAGTATCTCGAGAAGGTCCTCGCGGCCGAGGGAATTCCGTCCACGAGGTTCGCGCTCGATCCCAACCGCCCGAATCTCGTCGCGCGGCTGAAAGGCAACGGCTCGAAGCGCCCGGTGCTGCTGCTGGCACACACCGACGTCGTCGGCGTGCAGCGCGACAAATGGCCAGTGGATCCGTTCGGCGGGATTCTGCGGGATGGCTACGTGTGGGGCCGCGGCACGACCGACGACAAGGACAACCTGACGGCCAACCTCATGGCGTTCCTGCTGATCAAGCGCTCAGGCGAGCCGCTCGATCGCGATCTGATCTTCCTGGCCGAGTCCGGCGAGGAGGCCGATCCGACCGGCGTCGGCATTCGCTTCATGGTGGATCGGCACTTCGACGCCATCGACGCGGAGTTCGCGATTGCCGAGGGCAACGGCGCCACCATCGACGACGGACGCGTCGCACCGTGCAGATCCGACCACCGAGAAAGTACCGCGGCGGATCCGGCTGATCGCGACCGGCACCTCCGGCCACGGTTCCGTCCCGCGCCTCGACAATGCGGTCACCCGCCTGGCCAGAGCTGTCGAGAAGGTGGGCAGCTGGGAGACGCCGATGCGCCTCAACGAGACGACGCGGCTGTACTTCGAGAAGCTCGCGTCGATCAGCACGCCCGAGCAGGCGGCGCGATACCGGAGCCTGCTCGATCCGCAACGCTCCGCCGCGGCCCAGCGTTACCTTGCCGAGCACGAACCGGTCCACTATTCCGCGCTGCGAACGTCGCTCGTGCCGACGATGCTGCAGGCGGGAATTGGCCCGAACGTGATTCCTTCCACGGCGGAAGCGGTGATCGACATTCGGATCCTGCCCGACGAAGACCTCCCGGCTCTCACCGCCGAGATGACCGCTCGCATCGGCGACCCCGCGGTCAGGATCGAGCCGCTGCCAATCACGCGTCCGGTCGCGCCTCCGTCCCCGATCGACTCATCGATGTACCGGGCACTCGAGCAGGCTGCGCAGCGCGTCTATCCAGGCGCGACGGTGCTCCCGAGCATGATGAACGGGGCCACCGACATGGCGCAGCTCCGCGCCAGAGGCGTGTCTTCTTACGGCGTCGGACCGGCGATGACCGGCAACGACTTCGTCCAGCACGGCTGGCACTCGGACGTGGAGCGGCTGCCGGAGGCCTCGCTCTATCAGTTCGTCCAGTTCCTGTGGTCGGCGGTGGTGGAGGTTGCTGTAACGAGCCGTATTAACAAGTAACAGGTACCAAGGAGGAAGTACAACGGAACTTCACGGGACAATGGCATCACCGCATGTCCCACGGCTGACCGGTCGACGCGACCACATTGCTCCAGAGTGCATCCCCCGGGTCGATCTTCTTGCGCGCGGAGACCGCGAGCGAGATCGGCACATGAGTGAAGTGGTGATTCCAGAAGCTGACGACCATGTTCGTGCGGCCGCTGAGGCCCGCGTGGACCGCGCTCTGCCCGAGGAGCAGGCAGAAGGCCGAGTCGTGCGCCGTCGCCGGCACGCTCCTGATGGTGTAGCTGGGATCGATGTACTTGAGGGTGATTGGCGTGCCGATCCGCTTGAAGTAGTCCGTGATCGCGTCGCGCAGCAAAGACGCCGATGTCGCCGTATTTGACGTTCCCGGACGCGTCGCGCTCCTGGCTCTTCGCCATCAGATCCTGGCCGGCGCCTTCTGCCACCACGATCACCGCGTGGCCCCGGCGCTCGAGCCGTTGCTGCAGCGCTGCCAGGAACCGCTCGAGGGTGAACGGCACTTCGGGAACCAGGCAGAAGTTCACGTGGTTGTTCACCAGCGCTGAAAACGCCGCAATGAACCCCGAATCGCGGCCCATGAGCTTGACGAGGCCGATCCCGTTGCGCGCGGCTTCCGCCTCGGCGTTGGCCGCATCGGTCGCGCGCCACGCCTCGGTGACTGCCGTCTCGAATCCAAACGTCCGCCGCACGAACGAGATGTCGTTGTCGATCGTCTTCGGGATGCCGATGACGCCGACCTGGAGCCCACGCCGCGCCGCTTCCTCGCCGATCTTCTGTGCCCCGCGAAGCGTCCCGTCGCCGCCGATCGCGAAGAGGATCCCGACGCCAAGCTCCTTCAGGTAGTCCGCCATCTCCCCGGCGTCCTGGGGTCCTCGGGACGACCCGAGTACCGAGCCGCCGCTCTCGTGGATCCGATGGACGGATTCCGGTGTCAACTCGAGCGGCTGGTGCCCGATCCGGCGCACGAGACCTTCGTAGCCGTAACGGAAGCCGTAGATCTTGTTCACCCCGTACTGGAGGCGCAGGCCCCGGACGACCGCGCGGATCACGTCGTTCAATCCGGGACAGAGACCGCCGCAGGTCACGATTCCGCACGCCAGCTTCGCCGGGTCGAAGAACAGCATGCGCCTCGGCCCGGCGGACTCCATCGCGGGCGGCGCCTCGCCCTTGTCCAGATAGGGTCTGATGCCCTCGAGCGTGGAGTGATAGAGCACGCGCTCGTCGTCGCCCGTGAACCGGACGCCGGATAGGGGCGACGGGACGCGGCACTCGCCGAGCCTTGCTATCGTGAAGTCGAGGAATCCTTGTCGGGCATGCGGTCCTCACCACCGGCTCATTGCATCATCGTCGTCCCGGCGGACCGCAGCTCCGTCGTCGCCTGCACCACGCGAGCGGCCATTGCCGTCTCGGCGCTGGTCATGTAGGGCCGCGGGTCGTAGGCTTTCTTGTTGCCGACGTTTCCGTCCACGCGCAGAACGCCGTCGTAATTCTTGAAGAAATGGTCGGCGATGGCGCGCGTGAACGCGTACTGCATGTCGGTGTCGATGTTCATCTTCACCACGCCGTAGTCCAGCGCCTCGTGGATGTCGCGGAGCTCCGATCCCGAGCCGCCGTGGAAGACGAAGTGGAACCGCGCCTCCTCGCCAAGCGCGGCGACGACGGCTTCCTGGCAGTCCTTGAGAATGGACGGTTTCAACTTGACCTGGCCGGGCTTGTAGACGCCGTGCACGTTGCCGAACGTCGCCGCGAGCAGGTAGGCCGCGCCTGACACCTTGCGCAGCCGACGCGCGACCTCCAGGGTGTCCGCCGGCGTCGTGTAGAGCTTCGCGGCGGCGCTCGCACTGACGCCGTCCTCCTCGCCTCCGACTGCTCCAACCTCGATTTCGAGGATCAGGTCGTTCTTCGTGAACCGCTCGAACAGCTTCACGGCGATGTCGAGGTTGTCTTTGAGCGGCAGCGCGCTGCCGTCGAACATGTGGCCGGTGAACAGGTTGGGCTTGCCTGCGGCGCGCCGCCTTTCGGTCTCCTCCACGAGCGGTATCACGAAGTCGTCCAGCTTGGACGCCTGGCAATGGTCCGTGTGGAGCGCCACATAGACTGGATACTTCGCCGCCGCACGGTGGACATGTTCGGCAAGCGAGATGGCGCCAAGCGCCATGTCCTTCACCGCGGCGCCCGACGCGAACGCGCCGCCTCCCGTCGAGACCTGGACGATCCCGTCGCTCTTGCTGTCAGCCAGCCCTTTCAACACGGCGTTGGCCGTGGTGAGCGAGGTCACGTTGACGGCCGGGTAGGCGAATCTTCCCTTGCGCGCGCGATCGAGCATCTCGCAGGTACCGTTTATAGTCGGCGACTGGCATCGGAGACCTCCGTCATTTCTTCGCGATGACTGCGATGATGCGGTCACGCACTCGCGGCCTCCGCGGCGACCGTTTCTTTATGGAAACCCGCCGCGGAATTCGTCGGCGTTGTCTCCTCAGCAACCCGGCAGGCCGCCGGAGCCCAGGCGTCGCCGCTGTTCGTCGATATGGATAGCTCGAGCTTCATGCTCTGCCGCCCGCCGCGCCGCCCAACTCCATCCGGCCGGAGGTCCTCCGGAAAAACAACAACGTTGGCCCCTCTAATCCCGCGTTTGGAGCCATGTCCGGCCTTCCTGCAAAGAGCTTGCTGTTCGATCGCAGGGCACCGGCTTTGCGTAATGGGCCGACAACGGCGGGGAGAAGCATGAAGATCGGCGTCGTCGGCTGCGGCATGGTCGGCTCGACTTCAGCCTACGCGCTCGTGATGAGCGGAGTCGGGCGGGAGATCGTGCTGGTGGACGTGAACCACGCGCGCGCCGAGGCCGAGGCCAATGACATCTACCACGCAGTGCCGTTCGCGCATCCGTTGACGGTGCGTGCGGGGCGATACGCCGATCTCGACGGGGCGCAGGTGGTCGTCATCGCCGGCGGCGTGGCGCAGAAGCCTGACGAAACACGCCTGCAGCTGCTGCAGCGCAATGCCGACGTGTTCCGGGAGATCGTCCCATCGGTGCTTCGCGTCGCGCCAGACACCATCCTGCTCGTCGTGACCAATCCAGTGGACCTCATGACGCATCTGGCGGCGCACTTCGCCGCCGAGTTCGGTGTGCCGCATACGCGTGTGCTGGGGTCGGGCACGACGCTGGACAGCGCGAGATTTCGCACGCTGCTGGGACGGCACTTCGAGGTGGATCCCCAGCACGTGCATGCCTATGTGATCGGCGAGCACGGCGACTCGGAAGTGCTGGTCTGGTCGCAGGCGACGATCGCCGGGCTGACCCTGGACGAGTTCGTGACGGTTCGCGCCACGCCGCTCACCACGGACGACCGGCACGACATCGACCGGAACGTCCGCCGGGCGGCGTATCAGATCATCGCCGGGAAGGGCGCGACCTACTACGGTATCGGCAGCGCAGTGGCACGCATCGTCGATGTCCTGCTGCACGACCAGCGCGCCATCCTGACGATTTGTTCGCGCATCACCGGGGTGCCGGACTGCGAAGGCATGACGCTGGCGTTGCCGCACCTCGTCGACGGCCATGGTGTGCGGGCGACGATTCCGCTGGCGCTCGATGCGACGGAGCGCGAAGGGCTGCGCCGGAGTGCGAATGTTTTGCGCGAGGCAGTGGGGGCGTTGACTGTTTCATGAGCTGACCGTCCCGGTGACGACAGGTCAATCCATGCCGATCCGCGTCCTGGCCGCGTACGTGCGGGTTGGAACTGATTCGATGAAGAGAAAATACTGATGGCGCGCTCCAATGCCCTCGATCGCTTCAACTGCGGACCGGTCTCGTTCTCCGGCACCAGCACCGCACTGTATGAACGGCATCTGACCTTCGATCAGGTGGTCCCGATCGCCGCCGCCACCGCGCGCGACAGGTTCGAAGCTGTCGCGCGCTCGGTTCGCGACCTCCTCTCGCAGCGCTGGATCAAGACAGAGCAGACATATCAGACCCGGAACGTGAAACGGGTCTACTACCTGTCGCTCGAGTTCCTGATGGGCCGCTCTCTGGCGAACAACATCACCAACCTGTTGCTCGAGCCGGTCTGGAACCAGTTCTGTGAGAAACACAAGATCGACCCGCTCGAGATCATCGAACAGGAGCCCGACGCCGGTCTCGGGAACGGCGGGCTGGGCCGGTTGGCCGCATGCTTCCTCGACTCGATGGCCACGCTCGGCATTCCGGGGATGGGTTCCGGGCTGCGCTACGAGTACGGCATCTTCAAGCAGACGGTGCGCGACGGGTGGCAGCACGAGCAGCCGGACCACTGGCTCGCCCGGCCCGATCCGTGGGAAGTCCCGCGGCCGGACCAGGCGGTCGAGGTACAGCTGGCCTGCTCGTTCGATATTCGCGCCGGAGCGTTGCGGCCCATCCAGGGCCGGCCATCGACGCTCATCGGGATCCCATACGACCGGCCGGTGGTCGGTTACGGCGGGCGGACCGTCAACACACTACGCCTCTGGACTGCCGCCACGCCGGACTATTTCGACTTCCAGCAGTTCAGCGGCGGCGACTTCATCGGCGCGCTGGCCGAGACGCTCACGGCTGAAACGCTGACGCGCGTGCTCTACCCGGACGACTCGACGGCCGAGGGCAAGGGGCTGCGCTTCCTGCAGCAGTACTTCCTGGTGGCCTGCACGATCGCCGACGCGATTCGGCGTTTCCGCGCCGCCGGCAATGACTGGTCGGTGCTGCCCGACAAAGTCGCGATGCAGTTGAACGACACGCACCCCGCGCTCGCGGTCCCGGAGCTGATGCGGGTCCTTCTCGACGACGCCGAGCTCGGATGGGACGAGGCATCGGATCTCACGCAGCGCACCCTGGCGTACACGAACCACACGCTGCTGCCCGAAGCCCTCGAGAAATGGCCGTTGCCCTGGTTCGAGATGCTGCTGCCTCGCCACCTCGAGATCATCTTCGAGCTCAACCGCCGTTTCCTGGACGACGCGCGCGCGCGTTTCCCCGGTGATGATGCACGAGCCTCACGCGTGAGCCTGATCGAGGAGGGCCAGCCGAGGAAGATCCGCATGGCCCACCTCGCCATCGTCGGTTCGCACAGCACCAACGGTGTGGCGGCGCTGCACTCGGATCTGCTCACGAAGTCCGTCGTGCCGGACTTTGCCGCGCTCTTCCCGGGCCGGTTCAACAACAAGACGAATGGCGTCACGCAACGGCGCTTCCTCCTGCTCGCGAATCCGCCGCTCGCCAGGGTGATCTCGGACGCGATCGGCGACGGCTGGATCGCCGATCTCGAGCAACTCCAGAAGCTCGAGCCGCTGGCCGAAGACAAGGCCTTCCGCAGCGCCGTTCGCCGAGCCAAGCGCGAGGCCAAGGTGCGGTTCGCCGGCTGGCTCAAGTCCGCTACCGGGCAGGTGGTCGATCCCGAGGCGATCTTCGACAGCCACATCAAGCGCATTCACGAGTACAAGCGGCAGCTCCTGAACGCGCTCCATATCGTCGTGCTCTACAACCGCCTGCGCGAAGACCCGGCGCGCGACGTGCTGCCGCGCACGTTCTTCTTCGCCGGCAAGGCGGCGCCGGCGTACCACTTCGCCAAGCTGGTCGTCAAGTTCATCAACAACCTCGGTGCGACGATCGACGGCGATCCAGCGACGAAGGGACGCCTGAAGGTCGTCTTCGTGCCCGACTACAGCGTCTCGATCGCCGAGCGGCTGATTCCCGCGAGCGACGTGTCGGAGCAGATTTCGACGGCCGGATACGAAGCGAGCGGCACCGGCAACATGAAGCTGATGATGAACGGCGCGCTGACCATCGGCACCCGCGATGGCGCGACCATCGAGATGGCCGCCGCGGCGGGCGAGGAGAACTTCTTCCTGTTCGGTCTGAGCGCCGAAGAGGTCGCGAACAGCCGCGGCTGGTACAACCCCATGTGGCATTACGACAACGAACCCGAGTCCGGCGCGGCCCTCGACCTCATTGCCAGTGACCACTTCAGCCGGAACGAGCCCGGCGTGTTCGGGCCCATACTCGAAGTCCTCATCCGCAGGGGCGACCATTACCTGCACCTTGCCGACCTCAGGAGCTACAGCGAGGCGCACGCGCGGCTGGGCGAGCTGTATGCGGACCAGGAGAACTGGTCCCGCAAGGCCGTGCTCAACATCGCGGCGTCGCGGAGCTTCTCGAGCGACCGGACCATCACCGATTACGCGAGGGACATCTGGCGCGCCGAGCCGTGCCAGGTGGACTGAGCCCGGCGCACGCCGGCGGCGCGCTCTCCCCCTGGAGTGGGGCCACGCATCTTTTGAAAGGGATAAGTCATGGCTAGGATCGCGATTCATGGGTTCGGCCGCATCGGGCGGTCGTTGATGAGGGTGGCACTCACGGACAAGCTGTTCGTCCCGGTGTCGATCTCCGACATCAAGGATGTCCCGACCCTGGCGGCCCTTTTCGAGGTCGACTCGAACTACGGACGCTGGCCGGAGGAAGTCGCGACGAAAGGCAGCGCTTTCCTCGTCGGCGGCCGCGAGATCCCCTACTTCGACTCGATGAAGGCGCTGCCGGACTGGAAGGCCCTCGACGTCGATCTGGTGATCGACTGTACCGGGCGGGCGTCCACGCGTTCAGGCGCCCAGGCCCATCTCGATGCCGGCGCCAGGCGCGTCCTGGTGAGCGCGCCGAGCAAGACGCGGGAAGACTGCGACGCGGTCATACTGCCTGGCATCAACCTCGACACGTTCGACGCCGCCAGGCACAAGATCATCAGCCTGGCGAGCTGCACGACCAACGCGCTGGCCCCCGTGGTCAAGGTGGTGATCGAGAACTTCGGCATCCGGTACGGCCTGTTCTCGACCGTCCATGCCTACACCAACACCCAGGCGCTGACTGACCAGCCGATGAAGGATCGCCGCGACTCGTGGGCCGCGACCGAGAACATCATCCCTTCTTCATCAGGCGCCGCGCGCGCGCTCGCCTTCATCTGGAAGGACCTCAAGATCTCGGGCAAGGCCTACCGCGTCCCCACGCGCACCGGCAGCATCGCCGAGCTCAACCTGCTCACCGAGCGTCCCGTGACGGTCGACCAGGTCAACGACGCGTTTCGCAAAGCGGCCGCGACGCCGCCCTTGAAGGGGGTCATGGCCGTGCTCGAAGACGAGTGGGCGTCCTCCCGCATCGTCGGCGATCCGCATTCCTCGATCGTGGATCTGCCGCTGACGGCGATTCAGGGCGATCTGCTCTCCGTTGCAGCCTGGTACGACAACGAGATGGGGTACTCGACCCGCCTCGCCGAAACCGCGGCGCGTGTCGCCGCCTGATCGACCGCACGGCATGACAACCGCGACGGGGCCAGGCTCATCACGCCGGAATTCTGCCGGGAGTCCCTCGCCGTTCGGGGTCCGGTTCGTGGCGGCGGAGGATTCGTTCAATTTCGCCCTCTACTCGAAGCACGCCACCGGCGTCACCCTCTTGTGCTACCGGGAGGAGGACCCGGCCACACCGATCTTTGAATGCCGTTTCCATCATCCGGCGCACAAGACCGGGAACGTCTGGCACCGCCGCATCCCGGCGGACGAGCTTCGCGGCGCCACGCTTTACGCCTACCGGGTCGAAGGGCCGCACGAACCCGAGCACGGGCACAGGTTCGATCCGCAGAAAGTCCTGCTCGATCCCTATGCGCCGTCGGTGTTCTTTCCCCCTGACTTCAGCCGCGACGCGTGCTCTGGGCCGGGCCGCACTGACGGACGCGCGCCGCTCGGCCGTCTGCCGGGCAAGACGTCCGCGGTCCTTCCGACCGAGCCGGCTCCGCGATACACCAGTCAGGACGCCATCGTTTACGAACTCCACGTCAAGGGATTCACCGCTCGGGCAAACTCCGGGGTCACCCCCGCGAAGCGCGGCACGTTCGCCGGCTTGACCGAGAAGATCCCGTACCTCGAGGAGCTCGGTGTCACGGTCGTCGAGCTTCTGCCGATCCATCAGTTCGATCCGCAGGAGGGCAATTACTGGGGCTACATGACGCTGCATTTCTTCTCGCCCCATCAGTCGTACGCGCACGGCGAGGCCTTTCAGGAATTCCGCGAGATGGTGCAGGCGTTCCACGCGGCGGGCATCGAGGTGTGGCTGGATGTCGTGTACAACCACACGGCCGAAGCCGACGAAACCGGACCGACCTACAGCTACCGTGGCGTGGACAACAACAGTTACTACCTGCTCACGCCCGATCGACGCCAGTACGTCAACGACACCGGCTGCGGGAACACGCTGCGTACGGGCCATCCCGGCGCGCGTGTCCTCGTGCTCGAGAGTGTCCGCTTCTGGGCCCGCGTCGCTGGGCGTGGATGGTTTTCGCTTCGACCTGGCCTCGATCTTTTCACGTGCGGCTGACGGCACGATGAACGTTCATGAAGCCCCCCTGGTGTCGGAGCTCAGCCTGCTCGCGCGCCTGCACGACGTGCGGCTCGTGGCGGAGGCCTGGGACATCGCGAGCTATCAACTCGGTCAAGGGTTCCCCGGCATCGGGTGGCTGCAGTGGAACGGCAAGTTTCGCGACGACGTGCGGTCGTTCGTGCGCGGCGAGCCGGGCAAGGTCGGCGCCCTGATGCAGCGGCTCTATGGCAGCGACGATCTGTTTCCGGATGGCCTCCATGAGACGCGCCGCCCGCATCAGAGCATCAACTTCATTACCGCGCACGACGGGTTCTGCCTCTACGACCTGGTGGCCTACGACCGCAAGCACAATGAGGCCAACGGCCACGCCAACACGGACGGCACCGACGACAACCGGAGCTGGAACTGCGGCGCCGAGGGGGACGCCGACGCATCGGAAGCCGTGCTGGCATTGCGGCGGCAGCAGGCGAAGAACTTCTGCGCGCTGATGATGCTCGCCAACGGTCTGCCGATGATCACGGCCGGCGACGAGTTCCTGAACACGCAGCGCGGCAACAACAATCCCTACAACCAGGACAACGAGATCACCTGGCTCGACTGGGCGCGGCTGGACGCCAATCGCGACGTCTTTCGTTTCTTCAAGCTGATGATCGCGTTTCGCAAGTCGCACGCGTGCATCGGCCGGCCCATCTTCTGGCGTGAAGACGTCTCGTGGCATGGCCCTGACGGCCCGGTCGATCTCGGGTACGAGTCGCGATGCCTCGCCTACAGGCTTCGCGGCGCGCCGGTCGGCGATGATGATCTGTACGTGATGATCAACGGGCACTGGGAAGATCGCAGCTTCACGGTGCCCGCGGAACAGCGTTCCGGCTGGCGGCGCGTCGTCGATACGGCGCGGCCCAGCCCCGAAGACATCGTTGAACCGGGACACGAGCCCACACTGGTGACGGCGAGCTACCTGGTGAGTGCGCGTTCTGTTGTCGTGCTGCGGCGCGAGCAGGATGCCTAGGCCGCCAGTCTGAGGCAGGCTGAAGTGGGGGAAGGACGGCTACTTCTTCATTGTCGCCAGCCGGATCTCATCACTTGCCGACTGTCCTCGCCAGTTCCGGCAGCCAGTTGAGGATCACGTCGAGGCGCGTCGGACGCGACTCGGGTTCGGCGCGGATGAAGAGGAACCGCTGACCGTCGGCCGAGACGTCGAAGTCGTGGAAGTACCCGGGCTCGAATGCGGACACGTCCATCAGCTTCTTCCGATCGCTGAACACGAGTGAGCCGGTCGATTGGACCTGCACGCTCATCAGGTCGTCACCGGCGCGATAAAAGAGCTCGTGGCCGTCGCGCGACCACACCGGCCCGGTGCCGCCATCAATCGAGACCGTCACGCGGTCGCGCTTTCCGGACAGTGGAATCACGTACACCTCGCTGCGGCCGGATTCATCCGAGGTGTAGGCGACGTACGTGCCGTCGGCTGACACCGCGGCGGCGCCTTCGTTGTAGGGCGTGACGACGAGCGGTGTCGTCCGGCCATCGGGTGAAAGGACCCACAGATCGGATCCGGTTACCGGATGGCGTTCGAGAAACACCACCGCTCCATCCGGCGTTACGGCCATCGCGTGTTGTGCGAATGGCCGTTTCAGAATCGGCGTGGGCTCGGCGCGCCCGCCGGCCCCGACCGTGTAGAGCTCCCAGTCGCCGGTCGCGCTGGTGCTCACCACGATTCGCTCGTCGCCCGGCAGCCACGCTCCGTGCCACGCGGACACATCCGCAAGGATTCGCGTACGGACGCCGGTGGCCAGGTCCAGCGTCCATTGCGCACTCTTTCCGCTGTAGACGACCCGCCGGCCGTCGCGCGATACGGTTCCCTGATCGATTTGATCCGGCTCACCTGGCAACTGGCTGATCTGACCCTGACGATCGACCCACACCAGATGCCGCCTGGCCGGACTCCCTGGCGCGTAGATGGCTGTGCCGGTCGCCGACGCGTGGAACCACCGGTGTTGGGCGCCGGGTGCATAGAAGACGTTGTCGAGCACCGCGGTTTCAGGACTGACCGTCATCGTGGAATCTGGCGTCCATCGCGCGGCTTTCATGCTGGCGGTGCTGTCACCCGCAAGCATGTAGCCGCCCTCGACATACGTGGCGAAGCTGAGGTTGCGAGTGTCGATGTTGGCGTTCGACCGGCGTGGCGAGACATCGCTCCACGTGTCTGTCTTCCCTCCCCGGGGCGACAGCCTCGCCGTGAAAAACTCCTGGCCCCAGAACTTGAAGAGCACGTCCGCCGTGCCGGCGAGGCGCTGCGGGAACGTGTGCGCGTATCCCTTTGCCGCTCCGTCGGGCTCGGTCAACTGCTCGGCGACGCCGCCGTCGGCCGGTACCCGCCAGAGGCCAGAGTTCAAATTGGGAACGAAGACAATTTGCCCGTCCTCGAGCCATGTGCCACCCCACGGCGTCTGCGCGGGCGCGATGACACTCGCGGCGCCGCCTGCGACAGGGGCGCGCCAGAGTTTGCCGCCTGCGAAGAACGCGATGAACCGGCCATCGGGTGAGAAAAACGGATAGAGCGCCCCGCTGCTCGAATCCACGGCGCGAGTGGTCACCGCGTCAAGCCTTCGCAAGTAAAGACGCGACGTCGTCCGCGTCCGTCCGGCCGCGTACGCGATGGTCTGGCCATCGGGAGCGATCGCCGGCGCGGTTGTCACTTGTTCGCCGGGCGGCAGCGCGACCGACAGTCGCACGAGAGGCGCGTTGTTCCGCGGTGCGCTGAACCGGCCGGCCGCGCCCGCGATCGCGGCAACGGCAACGAGCGCGATCGCGATGGGCCACAGCCGGCGTGGCGGTGACGCCGCCGCCGGAGAGGCGACGGACATCGGCGCGTCCTGGCCCTCGAGGATCAGCCGCGCCTCGCCGATGTCGCGGAGGCGCCGCTTGGGATCCTTCACGAGGCAGCGTTCGATGAGGCGCCGCACGGCGGGGGGCGTCGCGGCGGGAAGCGCGGACAGATCCGGATCCCGGGTGAGCACCGCCGCGAGGACGTCGGAAACTTCGCCGCCGTCGAACGCGCGGCGTCCTGTGAGCATCTCGTACAGAACTATGCCGAATGCCCAGATGTCGGCGCGCCGATCGACGGCCTTGCCGCGCGCCTGTTCCGGCGCCATGTACGCGGCCGTGCCGATGATCGTGCCCAACTGCGTCGCGCGCGCGGTGAGCGTGGGGGAGTTCCTCGCATCCGGATCTGACGCGCCGTCCGGGTCCGTCGCTTTCGCCAGGCCGAAATCGAGGACCTTCACGGTGCCGTCGGGCCGCACCTTGATGTTGGCGGGCTTCAAATCGCGATGGACGATGCCCTGCTCGTGCGCCGTCTCGAGCGCCTCGGCGATCTGTCTCGCGATCGCGAGCGCCTCGGCGGGCAGCATCGGTCCGCGCGCGATCGTGACCGAGAGATCCTCGCCGGCGACGAGCTCCATCACGAGCGCTCCGCCGCCCGCGAGCTCCTCGATGCCGTAGATCGCGGCGATGTTGGGATGATTCAGTGCGGCGAGCGTGTGTGCTTCGCGCGTGAACCGGGCCAGCCGCTCCGCGTCGCGAGCGAACAGCTGCGGCAGGACTTTGATCGCGACGTCGCGATTGAGCCTGGTGTCGCGCGCGCGATACACCTCGCCCATTCCGCCTTCGCCAAGCTTCTCCAGGACGCGGTAGGAACCGATGGTTTTCTCGAGAGTCATCGCGTCCGTTGCTTGGCTTCGGCGAGACTCGCCGTAGTTCGCGCTCCGTCAGTGGGCGCGAACGGAGGCGGTCCACCGGCCCCGATGGCGGCTGATATTTCGTACTGGCCGATGCGCACTCCAGGCGTCAGCGACAAGGGGAATCGGCCTCTACGTCAGCCGGGGCACGTCGAGCGGAAACCCTGGGAACTGCTGTCCCAGCTCCGGACTTCCGTCAACGAACGAGAGGCTCTGCCTGTACATCAGATCGAGCGAGGGGGCCGGATAGATCGCGGTCACGTCGAGCGCAGACATGGAGTGCGACGCCACTCGGGCGCGCGGCCGGTAGTTCGCGTCGCGAGGCTGCGGCAGGACCTGCACGGCCTGCATCATCCCGTGATCCTCGTGCATCAGGATGTGGCAGTGATTCACCCACATGCCGCTGTAATCCGCGAACCGCGATCGGAACACCACCCGCCCGCCGCGCGGAATCGACACGGTATCCATCCACACGGGCTCGTCGAGCACGTTATGGAGACGCCCCTGCTCGTCGGGCACCTCGATGCGCGTGACCCAGATCGGGTTGACGTGTATGTGGAACGGATGATCGGCGCCCTTCGTGGTGATCTGGAACTCCGGATCGCGGGCGAAGCGGGCCTGCCCTTCGGCCTTGCTGATGGGATAGGCCTGATAGTGAAGCGCGTATTGACCGGGCTGTTTGAACTTCTCCTTGTTGGTATGGCTCCAGAGCGGAATCGAGCAGTTGTAGAGCACCCACTCCTCGCAGGTATCGATGAGCACTCTCGGGTGGTGGGGATCGTGGTGCCCGAACTTCTGCGGCACCGGCGGATCCGGGTTCGCGGCGAGGTCGAACTGCCCGTTGATCGCCATCGTTCTCGAATACGGCGCCAGCAACACGCGCGTGCCGCCGATCTCGGCCCAGCGCAGCTTGTTCATCTCCGGGTGCTGGCGTGCGAACGCTTCGGGCACTTCGATCAGGGGAAAGTCCGTTGGACCGTATCCGGAGTAGCTCATGACGCGCGTGCGAAAGCTCCCTGCCGGCACCTTGCGGCGTGATGCCTCCGGCGCCGGGACGCGCAGCTCGTCGTCGGCGACCGGCTGCAGATACGGCGGCACTTCCGGCAGTCGATCCCGGAGGCTCATGACGTCGAAATCGCCCCCTGGCACCGGCGCGCCGGCGACGCGGACGTAGCCCACGACGACGTCGATCGGCGCGGGGTTGCCGGCAGAGAAGCCGCTCTTGCCCGAGGCGATCCCCACCTGCAGGCGCTGATGGAAGTTGTCCGTGTGCAGGAGAAATTCCTGCGCGAGAATCGTGTAGACCTTGCCGGCGGCGTCGACCGGGGCCTTGAAGAAGACGTCTGCGCGGTTCGCGTTGGTCAGAAAAATCTGATTGGGACGGACGAACAGGTTCCGCACGCTCTCGCCGTCGCGGTAGCAGTCCTCGACGTTGCGCAGCATCGCCTTCGCGGGGTCTTCGCCAGCCGCCGGCTGCCGATCGAGCGGGCTCTTCGTTCCCGCGTTCTGCTTCGAGAGATCCTTGATGGTGTGCCGGGCCCGGCCGTTCTCGACGGTGACGAGCGTGATCCCGTCGAACGACAGCTGGTAGATGGTCCGAGTGGCGTTCTCGACGTCCTGCCGCGTTGCCGGCTCCACGATGCGCGGCGCAGCAGCGTTTTCGCCCGGCTTGACCTTCCACAGTTGTCGATCCGCGAACACGAACTGCCCCTCGAGCACCATGAAGTTCTTGGTGCCGCGGCCGTCGACGCTCGCGTTCAACACGCGCCACCGCTCCACGGCGCCGGGACGCATGAAGATCACCGTCGGCGAGAATCCGCCGTTGATCGCCACCGGCGGCGGCAGGCGGCTCTGATTGCGGCGGGGGCCGGCGTCCATATCGAGGGACGAGACCTCGACGCGCTGAATCATCATGACGCGTTCGCGGTAGTCGAACGGTCCGGTCTTCTCGGTTGGATCCGGCCGGGCCGTTCCGGTCATCGCGCGGTTGATCGCATCGTCTACGTCCCCTTCGACGATGAAGAAGCCGGCGAGGCCGCTGGCGACCTGGTCGTGTGTCGCGCCATGGCAGTGCGGGTGATACCAGTGCGTGCCCGGAGGATGGGGCTGGGGCTTGCCGCGCCGGCCGGATTGCGACCCCATGACGTTGCCGAGCGCGAATTCGAAGTCGGCTTCTGCGACGCGCTCATGCGCTTCGAGCGTGCGGCGGCATCCTTCGGCGGCGCGCTGGCGGATCTCCCAGTCCCCCCTGGGCAGCACGCGAAGGAACGTGTTGTCCCCCTGCGTGCCGTTCGGATTCGTTCCCGGCTGCACGTGGATGCCGTGCGTGTGCAGGTTGGTGGTGTGCGAACCGTGCGGCACGTTCGCGGGGCTGGCGAGGCAGCTCGTATCCACGAGTGTGGCGGGAATGTGGTGCAGGAGCTCGTCGAGGTGCTCGAGCACCCGCGTCGGCGGCGCGGAGCAGTCGCCCCCCTGGGCCTTCGAAATGGCACAAAGGGCGGCCTTGAGATCGTCCGGCGGAATCTCGAACGGGTCCGGCGTTGGCCCTTTCGGCACCTGCCCGTGATTCGGGCCGAGCATGTTTCGCAGCTTCACGCGCAGAACGGCATCACCGCGCGTGCGAATCGTCGGACCCGGGCTCGCGCCGTTGAAGCTGTAGAGCGGCGTGAACCGGTTGCCAGGCGAGACCGCTCGCGGCACATGCCGGTTTCCCACGATCTGCAGCGTCAGAGGCTGTCCCGGCCACTCTTCCGGGCGCCACACCCACGGCTCCGACCAGTCTTCGACGCGCATCGTCGCGGGATTGGCGACGGTATCCGGCGCCGGCGGCTGCGGCGGTCGCTGTCCTTGGCCTGATCCTGGCGTCTGCACGCCTGCCCTCGCGGGCGTCGCGTGGGCCGCACCCATCGCCGCGAGCCCCGCTGCACCAATCTGCAGCAGTTCGCGACGCGCCAGCAGGCGAGGCTCGCCCGCCTTGTCGTCCTGTTCCATCTAGATATCTCCAGGGAGTGGGAAGCACTGTAACAGAAAAACGGTCGAGAATTTGCCCTGCTACACTTCGCCGCGTGCTGCGCCGCGTGGTTTCCTTCGCTTTCCTCGGCTTGCTGATCGCTGGGCCCGCCCATGCGTTGGTCGGACAAGTCATCGACGCTCGACTCCGCGCCCCGATCGCGAATGCCGAAGTTACTGTGGTCGGCCACCGCGGATCCGTCCGGACCGGCACGGACGGCAGGTTCGAATGGGCACTGAGAGCGGCGCCTCCTCTCGTATTCGTCGTGATCCTGCAGGACGGGCTGGTATGCCGCCCGATTCACGTCACGATGCTCGATGAAGCGGGCGCGGTGACGCTGGTGGTCGAAGCCGCGATCGCGGAATCGGTGGACGTCAGCGGCGCCGCTCCGGCCATCGATGTTTCAGCGGGGAGCTCGACGTCGATCGTGACCGCGGCGGATATCAACCTTCGGCATCCGATCACGGTCGGCGGGATTCTCGAGAACATACCGGGCGTCAGCGTCATCTCCGAAGGCCAGTCAGCGACGCCGGCGATTCGTGGCCTGGCCCGCGGCCGCACGTCCATCATGGTCGACGGCAGTCATGCGTCCAGCGAGCGGCGCGCGGGACCCAACGCTTCGTTTCTCGACCCCGCCATCGTTGAACGGGTGGAGGTCGCCCGTGGCCCGGCATCGGTCGCGTATGGCTCCGATGCGATGGGCGGCATCATTGCCGTGCGGACTCGTGGGCCTGACTACACTCGCCCCCTGCAGGTTCGATTTGCCGGCACGCTTGGCGGCGGGCTTTCCCGAGGTCAGTGGCGATCTGGAAGTGTCGGCCGGTTACGGCAGCGGTGGCATTCTCGCAGGCGTGCGTGGCCGGGACGTCGACGACTACGACTCACCCGAAGGTCCGGTGCCGAACTCCGGCTGGCGCGATAGCGGCGCCAGGCTGCGGTGGGAGCACGCGACCAGGTCTGCGGTGTTGTCGGTCGGCTGGCAGACCGATCTCGCCCGTGACATTGGACGTCCGCGCAGCGACCTCGATGTCGTCCGGGTAACCACGCCGGCCGAGGATTCCCACCGGCTCACCGTCTCGTACGGCCGCGGATCGCTTGGTGGATTCCAACGCGTTCGACTCGACGGGCTGATCGGATCGGTGCACCAGGAGACGAACCAGGATCGGCTGCCGACGCCCACTCGGCCGCGCAGCCTCGAGCAGGCGGACGTCCAATCGCGTGAGTTCCAGCTGCGGGCGACCGCGGATCGGACGTTCGGGCACGCGCGCTTCCAGTTTGGCGCCGACGTGGACGGGCGGCACGGGCTCGAATCGACCGATACGGTGATCTCGTACAACGCGAACGGCGCGATCGTGACGACGACGGCCACGCCGTCGATCGAGGACGCGAATCGCACGAACGCGGGAGTCTTCACCCAGGCGGACGTGCGGGCCGCCCGCCGACTCCGCCTGTCAGGTGGAATACGAGGCGATGTCGTGCGCAGCGCGAACGCGGGCGGCCATTTCGGCGACCGCGAGGTGACGAATGCCGACATCGCCGGGTCAGCCGCGGCCACGTTCATGCCGGTCGCATCGCTCACGCTCACGGGGCAGCTGTCGCGCGGCTTCAGGGAACCGATGCTCATGGATCGCTTCTATCGAGGCCCGGTTGGACGCGGGTTCATCGAGGGCAATCCGGATCTCGAGCCCGAAACAAGTCTTCAGATGGACGTCGTCGCCCGCTACGATACCGGCCGGCTTCTCTTTTCCAGCGCGTTCTACGACTACCGCATCTCGAACCTGATCGAACGCTACCAGGCGGGAGCGAACAGCTTCTTCTTCCGGAACCGCAGCGCCGCGCGCATTCGCGGCGTGGAGCTCGAAGCGCGTGCGGCGCTCCCGCACGCCTTCGTCGTCAGCGTCACGGCGCAGTCGTCCCGGGGCCGCGACGACGACGATGGCACGCCGATCGACGATATCGCCCCGGCCTCGATTGCAGTCGTGACGCGGCACAGCCTGCGTGCCGTCAGCTCGTACGTGCGCGTCGCGGCGTTCGCATCGCACGACGCCGCGGGGCCGAGCGAAGTGCCGACGCCGGGCTATTGGCTGGTCGATGCCGGCGCCGCCTGGCGCGTGATGCGGCAGCTGCAGGTCGTGGGCACGCTGCGCAACCTGCTCAACGATTCGTACTACTCGAGCGCTGGTCCGCGCTGGGTCTACGCCCCGGGGCGTCAAGGGTCGGTGACGGTGGTTGTGGGGTTCTGACGGAGGTTTGGGGGCAACGCTATAGCGTCCTCACGCGGACATTCCGGAACTTCACGGTGCCGGCACCGTACTGAAGCGCGATCGGTCCGCGAGCATGCCTGGAATCGTCGACGTCCACCATCTTCGTGCCGTTGAGGATGACGGTCAGCTTCGTGCCTCGCGCAGTGATGTCGAAGGTGTTCCACTTGCCGCCGGTCATGATGACGCTGGCCGGCTTCGCCACATCGACAATGCCGCCGGTGCGGTAGGTCTGGTCCGGCCGCTTGTCAAAGATGTTCACTTCATACGCATTGGTTTGTGTGATCGCTTTAGGATCCTGACACCGGAGGAACACACCGCTGTTGGCATCGTCGCTCACCCAGAACTCAGCGGTGAACTGAAAGTCTCCATAGGAGATCGGGGTAACCAGGAACCCCGAGCCCTTGTTTGCCTGCACGGCCTTGTCGACCACCTCCCAGTTGGCGTCGCCGACGACATTCCAGCCCTTCAGGCTGGAACCATCGAACAGCGTCGTCCAACCGCCCCGCGGCTGCGCGCCGACTATCGAGTCCAGGATTGAAAGCGATAAAGCACATGTCGCAAGAAACGATGCCGTCCTGTTCATAAGCTCTGCTCCGGCGCAGATTCTCGGCGAGCTCACGCCTTCCAACATGCGCCGCGGGAATTCTAGTTCTTAATCGAGTGCCCTTAACGGTGCTATTGTTGACGCGCCCCTTACCGAGAAATCTGGCGTCTTTTCTGAGGCCAGGGTGCCGATGCGTCTGTCCACAGGAGCCCGCTTCGGGACGTACGAGATCCTCGCCCCTCTCGGCGAAGGGGGGATGGGCGAGGTCTACCGCGCACGCGATACACGCCTCAAACGCGAGGTGGCGCTCAAGGTGTTGCAGGGGACCTGGGTCGCGATCGGCGATCGCATCGCGCGCTTCGAACGGGAAGCCGAACTCCTCGCCGCAGTGAACCATCCCAACATTGCCGCCATCTACGGCATCGAAGAGAGCTCGGGGATCACGGCCCTGGTGCTCGAGCTCGTGGAAGGCCCGACGCTGGCCGATCGGCTGGCGAAGGGTGCGATGCCGATGCCCGAGGTCATCGCCATCTGCCGTCAGATCGTCGATGCGCTCGATGCGGCACACGAAAGGGGGATTGTCCACCGCGATCTGAAGCCGGCCAACATCAAGCTCCGCGAGGACGGCGCGGTAAAGGTGCTCGACTTCGGCCTTGCGAAAGCCCTCGAGTCCGACGACGGCTCACGGCCGGGCGCGACGGAGTTCGCGACCATCACGAGCCCGGTCGTGACGTCCATGGGTGTGATTCTGGGCACGGCCGCCTACATGAGCCCGGAGCAGGCGCGCGGCCAGCCGATCGACAAGCGCACCGACATCTGGGCGTTCGGGTGCGTGCTCTACGAGATGATGACCGGGCGCATGGCGTTCGCGCGAGCCACTGTGCCGGATAGTATCGCCGCCATTCTCGAGCGCGAGCCCGATTGGTCGGTGCTGCCTCCAGCAACGCCGAGGAGCATGCGTCGGCTGCTCCAGCGATGCCTTGACAAAAATCGCAGCCAGAGGCTTCGCGATATCGCGGACGTCCGACACGCGTTGGATGACGTCTCGGACGACGAGGCGCCTCGCGCCGAAGCGTCGCCGTCGCGCGGGCGGGCCGGCTGGTGGCGGCTGATTGCTGGAGCCGTCGCGCTTGCGGGCGTCGCCGCGCTCGCCACCGTGCTCGTGATGAGCGGTCGGACTGGACAGACAGCTCCAGGCGCGTCGTCTCTCGGACCACGATTCACTCGCGTGACGTCGGATGCCGCGTACTCCACGGAGCCTGCGCTGTCGCGCGATGGGACGATGGTGGTATTCGCGTCGGACTCAGCAGGCGAAGGACAGCTCGATCTCTGGCTGCAGCGAACGGCCGGAGGGCTGCCCATCCCCCTGACCAACGACGCGAACGACGATCGTGAGCCGGACTTCTCGCCTGACGGTAGTTTCATTGCTTTTCGATCCGACCGCTCCGGCGGCGGCGTCTATGTGATGCCCGCCCTCGGCGGCAATGCCCGTCTCGTGGCCGAAGGAGGGCGTCGCCCTCGGTACTCGCCCGACGGCAACCGCATCGCGTACTGGACCGGCCCGTGGCTCTCGGGTGCGGGAGCGCGCGGCCCGGGCGCCGTGTTCACGGTTCCAGCCAACGGCGGTCAGCCGACTCGCGTCGCCGACGGATTCTCCAGCGCCCGCGATCCGGTCTGGTCCCCTGACGGCAAGAGCCTGCTGTTCTTCGGTCGCAAGGTGGCAGATGACTCGCCGTCGGGCACGTTCGACTGGTGGTGGGCGCCGCTCGACGGCCGCGAGCCGGTCCCGACAGGCGCCTATCGGATGATGACCGACCGGGGGATCATCCAACGGCCAGTCGGCGATCTCGTCGTGGCGCGACTGGAGCCCACACCAAAGAGCTGGACCAGCTCAGGGGTGCTCTTCTCCGCTGCTTTCGGCGAAAGCGTCGGCGTGTGGCGGCTGGGAGTGTCGCCGAATACGGGTCAGGCCGCGGATGCGTCGCTCGAGCGATTGACCTCCGGTGCCGGATTCGATTTCGCCGCGTCCGCCGACGACTCGGGACGGATCGCGTTCCAGTCTTCGTCGGAAGCGCTACGTCTCGCTGACGCTCCCGCTGGACGCCAACGCCGGACGGCCAACGGGCCCGATCGTTCGACAGACATTCTGGGCCCGCGGCGGCGGCCGGAACAGCCTGGACGACGCCGGCCGCTTGCTCGCGTACCAGAAGAGTCGAGCGAACGAAACCGAGCTCTGGGTCAAGGATCTGCGGACCGGCCAGGAGCGCCACCTGGTGACGACGCGGCTCGGGAATCTCAACCCAGTGATCGCTCACGATGGCTCACACGTCGCCTACAGTGTTGTCGAGGGTTCCACGCGCCACCGGACATGTAGTGCCGACTGCCGGAGGCACGGCTCGGCAGATCTGCGAGTGCATACTGCAAGGGTGGTTCGCGGACAACCGGCGAATCCTCGCGCTCGACGGGACGTTCCCGTCACAACGCATCCGTGTGATCGACGTGGTGGATCGCACCGAGGCGGTTCTCTTCACGCATGCGACGCCTCTGGTCGGCCGGGCGGACATCTCTCCCGATGGCCGCTGGCTCGCGGTCACTTCCCAGCGATACGTGTGGGTTGCCCCGGCGCGCCCTGGCAATCCGCCTGGTGAACGGGAGTGGGCAACGGTCCTGAAAAAGGCAGAGGATGGCGCCGAGCGTCCGTGTGGGTGGTCGCCCGACGGAAGGCTGCTCTATCTTCTGCTCGAACGCGACGGCTTTCGCGACCTCTACGCGCAACGGATCGATCCGGCGCGCGGCACGGCGGTTGGAGAGCCGTTCATCGTGCAGCACCTGCACGACCCGCGGCGGCGGTGGGGATCCACATCTTTCGGCACGGCGATCGTCAGCAATGCCTTCGTCTTCAGTCAGGTCGAGACAACCGGCAGCATCTGGCTGCTGAATCCCGAGCCAGCGTCGCGGCGTGCACGAACCGCGAATGATTGAAGACAGCGTGCCGACGGCACCTGCGATCCTTGGCCGCTGACCACACCTCCGACACTCCCGGCGAAAGGGGCGGGCGCCACCCAGACGCACGAGGTACGATTGCGCATGCCGATTCTGATTCCAGCGCCCACGGTCATCACGGCCGCCGGCAACAAGCCGAAACGGATTGAAGAGTACGTCGGTCGCGTCAACTCCGGTCACGCGGCGGTGAGCGTCGCCCGGATGGTGTCGCCCGGGGGATGGGAGGAGCCGGGTCAGCGGCCGGCATTCGAAGAGGTCACCGTGGTGCTGCGCGGCCGGGTCCGCGTGGAAAGCGAGTCCGGTGTGCTCGACGTGCAGGCCGGGCAGGCCGTCGTGACCCGCCCCGGCGAATGGGTCCGCTACAGCACGCCCGATCCCGGCGGCGCCGAGTATGTCGCCGTCTGTCTGCCCGCGTTTTCGCCCGAGACTGTCCATCGCGACGCGTGACGCCGGTCGCCGACAAGAGAAAGGGGAGAGGGAATGGATGGCGGCCATCGAAGCCCCCCGCCCACCACCCCTAGTCCCGAGCCCCGAGTCCCCAGTCCCGAGAATGAGAACGAGCCAGCGATCGCGCGCTCAGCCGAAGACGCGATCGCGCCAGAGGATCCGCATCGATCCCAACCAGGCAGGCAGGGAAGGTCCGGAACACGTTGCCGCCCTATTGATGCTTCTGAAAAAGGGCGTTCAACCGGGCAGAGGGCTGCAGGTCGCCCTTGAGCTCGAGCAGTTGCATCAGCTCGTCCGACACCAGGGTGCGATCCACGTGCCCCGCCTGTCGCACCAGGATGCCTTCGATGTCGATCCAATCCTGCGGCCGGTCGGCGAATGCCTTCAGCACGACGAGATCCTCGGCTGAGCAGGTGGTCACGTCGACGCCTGGCGCATACGCGTACGACGTAGCTCGCCCGATGACGCGTCTTCGTACGGCAGTCCGCCCAGCGCGATGTCAAGCGGTACGCCGTCGGCTGTCTGCACGAGGAGCACGCGTCGGTGAAGCGCAAACTGACGTGCGTCCGGGATCCTCGCCTCGTAGTGGGCGAGGATCGGATCGACGAACCGTTCTTCGCCGCCAAGGCCAGTCAGGATCGTCAGGTCCACATCGCGCGTTTGACGAGGCTCGCCCCACCGCTGGGTGGCCAGGCCGCCGATGACGCAGCAACGCCATTCGCGGACGCGACAAAACGCCTCGATCTCGACGGCGGCCGCGAACAGCGGGTTCATCGATGTGGTCGACCGTGCATCAGATCTTGCATCGCCACGAGTCCCGACCACTCGCGACGATGCGGTGACACAGGAACGAGGCAGGCGGCGTGCAGCAGACGATCTGTCGCGAGACGGGCCGCTCGATCGTCGAGGGCCCGAAGTTCCCGCCAGCGCAGTTCTTCGAGCAGACGTCCCGTCTCCACCCAATTCCGGACATACGCGCGCTCGGCATCGGTGGCCATGGCCTGATTGTAATGTGCTCGACATCGGTTCGACGTGAACCTCGCGCCGCCGCATTTACTGCCACGCCCGCCAATCAAGACGTACGCACAATCTGCGACGTTTCACGAACAATCGCTGCAAAGACGGTCATTTTCCGAGGCTGCCGTCCGGCACGCCCTTCGCTCATGCCGGCGCTACAATGAGCCATGCCCGGCCATGGGAGCGACCGCATGAAGCCAGCCCCCGACCGCATCAAGCTCACCTACGACGATTTCCTGCTGTTTCCCGACGATGGGAAGCGCCATGAGTTGATCGACGGAGAGCATTACGTGACCCCGTCGCCGAACACGAAGCACCAGCGTGTCGGGCAACCTGACTTCCTCATGCGGTCCTGGCTCGAAGAGCACCCGGTCGGTCAGGTGTTCTACGCGCCGTTCGACGTCGTCTTCTCCCGCTTCGATGTGGTCGAGCCTGACCTTCTGTATGTCTCGAACGAACGGATGAAGGAGATTGTGACGGCACAACACGTCACCGGCGCTCCGGACATCGTCGTGGAGATCGGCTCTCCGGTACACGCAAGCGGGACGAGACCATCAAGCGCCGGCTCTACGAACGATCCGGCGTGTCCGAATACTGGGTACTCGATCCGGCTCTCGACATCGTGCGGGGTACCGGCGTGAAGGAGCGGCCTTCACCAGTCCGGTCGAATTATCGACCAAGCGGGTGACGTGCTGACCACGCCGCATCTCGCCGGGCTCGAACTTCCATTGACGCGTCTCTTCGCGACACCGGGCGCGGTGTAAGGCAAGGCCGCCGCTCGTCTCAGGGTGGAGGAACAAACCGGGACGTGCCGGCCGCGGTATGATCCGCGCCTCTAACATCCGTGCCCCAGGAGTGTGGCCGATGTCGATCGCCGCCATGCGTCTCTCGTCCTGTGCCTGCTGCTCGTGCCCCTGCTGCTGCAGGCCCAGTCCCGGCCCCTCTCCCAAGCCGATCCCGACGACCTCGCCGCGGGCAAACGCATCTTCAACGCCCAGTGCGCCTGGTGCCACGGCACTGACGGCGTCGGCGGATCCGGGCCGAGCCTGCAACGCGCCACGCTGCGGCACGCGGCGAGCGATACGGATCTGGTGTCGATCCTGCGCAATGGCATCGGCGGCACCGAGATGCCGGGCTTCCAATGGTCGCTGACCGACACCATGGCGTGGCGGACCGCCGCTTACGTGCGATCGCTGGGGCGGACCACACCTGAGCCAATTCGCGGCGATGCCGAACGTGGCGCCGCACTCTACGAAGCGAAGGGCTGCCAGGCCTGCCATATCGTCGCCGGACGCGGGACAGCGCTCGGTCCTGAATTGACCGCGATCGGCGCGCTGCGGGGTGCGGCCTACCTGCGCGAGGCGATCGTGAAGCCCGAAGCGGCGCGGCCGACCGGCTATCTGGTCGTGCGCGCGACCGCACGGTCCGGTGGGGAAGTTCGCGGCATTCGCGTCGACGAAGACACGTTCTGGATTCACCTTCGTGACGCGGCAGGCACCCTGCACGTTCTCGAGAAGAAGGACTTGACGGACATCGAGCGCGACCAGACCGGCACGCTGATGCCGTCGTACGCCACGATGCTCGCCGCCGCGGAGCTCGACGATCTGGTCGCCTATCTGGCGAGCCGACGGGGTGCCCCATGAGACACGCTGTTCCAACCGCGGCGTTCGTGCTCCTCGCCTGCGCCGTGCTCGCGCAGCGTGAACCGGCTTCGCCAGGCGACGCGATTCAGAAAGGCGAGTGGCACACATATTCCGGGAACCTTCAACTCGCACCGGTACTCGCCGTTGACGCAGATCTCGACCGCGAACGTCGTCTCGCTGCGGCCGGTGTGGGTGTATCAGCCGCCAGGCACCGGCTCGCTCGAGGGCACGCCGATCGTCGTCAACGGCATGATGTACGTCACGTCCGGGCCCGCCGCGGTCGTCGCGCTCGAGCGTGAAGAGCGGAAGCCGATCTGGCAATGGTCGCGGCCGATCGGGCAGCGTGCTGAACCTCGGGTTTCCGCGGGTCAACCGCGGCGTCGCGATGCTCGACGAGACGGTGTACGTCGGGACGCTCGACGGATATCTCGTCGCGCTCGATGCGCGCAGCGGACGAGCGCTGGACGGTGCAGGTCGGCGATAACGCGACCGGGCACTCGATCACCGCGGCGCCGCTGGTGGTGGACGGGCAAGATGATCGTCGGCATCAGCGGCGGCGAAGCGGGCATCCGCGGGTTCCTGGATGCCTACGAACGCGAAGACCGGCAAGCTCGTCTGGCGCTTCTGGACCGTGCCGCAGCCGGCGAACCGGGCAACGAGACGTGGGCCGGCGACGAGCTGGAAGACCGGCGGCGGCGCGACATGGCTGACCGGCTCGTACGACCCGGCGCTGAAACTGCTTTACTGGGGCACCGGCAACCCGGCGCCCGACTGGAACGGTGAATCGCGCAAGGGCGACAACCTCTACACGTGTTCGCTCGTCGCCCTCGACATCGACACCGGGCGGCTGCGATGGCACTTCCAGTTCACGCCGCACGACACGCACGACTGGGACGCCAACCAGATCCCCGTTCTCGTCGACCGCGAGAGAGGCGGACGTTCCCGCGCGCTCGTCGCCACCGCCAACAGGAACGGCTTCTACTACCTGCTCGATCGGGCGTCGGGGGAGTTCCTGCTGGCGCAGCCGTACGCGAAGCAGACGTGGGCCAAAGGAATCGATTCGCGGGGCCGGCCCATCCTTTCCCGGCACAGAGCCGTCTGAAAGTGGCACGCTGGTGTATCCGAGCCTGCAAGGCTCGACCAACTGGGCCAGTCCGTCCTACAGCCCGCAGACGGGCTTCCTGTACGTGCCGGTTCGTGAGATGGGCTCGGTCTATTTCAAGACCGACGCCGAGTATCGGCCAGGCACGTATTTCACCGGGGGCAGCGAGAAGCGGCTCGAAGACGAGGCGTGGGGCAGCGTTCGCGCGCTCGACGTGAGCACCGGCAGGATGGTGTGGGATTTCAAGCTGCCGAGCCCGCCGTGGGGCGGCGTGCTCTCAACGGCCGGCGGCCTCGTGTTCGGCGGCTCGAACGAGGGCAACGCCTTCGCGCTCGACGCGACGACCGGTCAAGCGTTGTGGCAGTTCCAGACCGGCGGCCCGATCCGCACCAATCCCATGTCGTTTGCCATCGACGGCCGGCAGCACATTGTCATCGCCGGCGGCCGGGCCTACATCGTGTTTGCGCTCGACCGCTGAAGCGCGCCAGACAGCGCTGATCCTTCTCTCGCGGTACTTGACGGCGAACTTGCCTTTAGCGGTAAAGTAGCGCAGCTTTGTTCCAAAACAGGCAATACACCGTGGGAGGACGCATGTCCAGAGCGCTAATCGCGGCGGCAACGGCACTGGCCATCCTGGCCGCGGGCGCGCCCGCGGGCGCCCAGACGAATACCGGCGAAATTCGCGGCACGGTGCGCGACAGTTCCGGCGGCGTGCTGCCGGGCGTCACCGTCACCGCAACCAATACCCAAAACGGCGCGACGCGCACCGAGACCACCAGCGGTGCCGGTCTGTTCGTGCCCAGCCTGCCGATCGGGACCTACACGGTCGCGGCGGAGCTGCAAGGTTTCCGTAAGACGGAGAAGACCGGGTTCGTGCTCGCGGCCGACGGCCGCATCACGGCGGACTTCGTCTGGGCGTCGGGGCGCTCACCGAGATGGTGACCGTCGAAGCGGTGCGCGGCGACACCGTGAACCGGACCTCCGGCGAATCTGCGCGTGGTCGACGGCGAGACCGGTGCGGCTCGCTGGCGCTTCGGGCCGCAACTATCTCGAACTGGCCTCGCTGATTCCCGGCGCCGACCACCGACGACGACCAGATGGCGACGATGACCGGGCTCGGCACCGGCGGCACCGTCATCAACGGCAACCGCGGCAACAGCAACAGCCTGACGGTCGACGGCGGCTTCAACCTGGACTCGGGGTCGAACGCCAGCATGATCAACAACGTCAGCATCGACTTCATCGATCAGGTCGCGATCCAGACGTCGAACTTCGCCGCCGACAAGGGACGCAACGCCGGCGCGTCGATCAACGTCGTGACCAAGAGCGGCACGAACCGGTTCAGCGGCAGCCTGCTCGAGACCTACCGGAACGACAAGCTCCACTCGGCGAATTACTTCTCGCCGCGGGACCCCAACGGCAACCGGATCAAGGCCAAGGAAGACTTCCACAACTACGGCGGCGGCGCTCGGCGGTCCGATCGTCAAGAACAAGCTGTTCTTCTTCACCGGCATGGAGTTCCGCTCGCTCGATCGCCAGGAGTCGCCGCAGCGCCGGACGCTGCCGACGCTGGCCGAGCTGCAGGGAAACTTCTCCGCGCGGATCCTCGGCCGACGGCGTCGCCACCACTGACGACAACGGCATCCCGACTCCTGAGGAACCCGGCACGGCCAGCCGTTCGCCAACCACACCATTCCGCAGAGCCTGTTCACGACGGACGGCCGCGCGATCGCCAACGTCTACGACCGGATGATCGGCCTGGCGGCCGAGTACACGAACACGCCGACGGCGAACAACACGACGTTCCAGCTCGATTTCCCGTTCGACTGGCGGCAGGACCTGGTCGCGTCGACTACCGGCGCGAGCACGGCCAAAGCGTTCTACGTGCGCTACCTGCACGACAATTACGACCTGATCGAGCCGCGCGGCACGTTCATCGGCGCCGACTGCCGACGATCCCGACCAACCGCGTGCGGCCGGGCTACGGCGTGCAGGCCGCGCACACCTGGATCGCCGGGAGAACCTGTTCAACGACTTCAAGGCGACGGCGTCGTGGAACGGCCAGCGGATTCCGCCGGCCGGCGAGAACTGGATGCGCGAGACCTACGACTTCCAGTTCCCCCAGGTCTACGATCGCGGCCGCTACGACGCGAGGGCATCCCGCGTGTCACGTTCGCCGGCACCGGCGCGCCCGCACAAATCGTCGGCCCGTCGGCGTCGCTGCTGTCGCCGACGACCGACTTCACGTTCACGAACAACCTGACGTGGATCAAGGGCGCGCACACGGTGCGGTCCGGCGTGATCATCACCCGCAACCGCAAGGATCAGAACGGGCGCAACGAGCACACCGGGACGTCAACTTCGATCCGACCGGCAACCCGAACTCGACGGGCTACGCGTTCGCGGACGCGCTGCTCGGCAACTTCCGCCCCTACTCCGAGGGGGGCGACGATCCGCTCGGGTTCTTCCGCTTCACCCAGTACGGCGGCTACGTCTCGGACAACTGGCGTGTGCACAAGAACCTGAGCCTCGAGATCGGGATGCGCTACGAGTTCCAGGAGCCGATCTACACGCAGGGCAACAACATCACCAACTTCGATCCGGCGCTGTACGACGCGTCGAAGGCGATGGTGCTGAACCGAACGGCAGCGTCGTCCCCGGTCGGGACCAACCGCTACACCGGCCTGGTGCGCGCCGGCGACGGCGTTCCGGAGGATCAGCAGGGCCGGGTGACGATCGATCCGGCGGCGGCGGCGCTGATTCCGACCGGCGCGCCGCGCGGCTTCTACAAGGCACGCGCACCTGTTCATGCCGCGGGTCAGCGGCGCCTACACGATCAACACGAACTGGGTGGTCCGCGGCGGCGTCGGCCTGTTCTACGACAAGCCGGAAGGCAACGTCATCTACTCGCAGACCAACCTGCCGCCGTTCGTGCCGAGCGTCAGCGTCGAGAACGGCAACCTCGCGAATCCGCTCGCCGGCGCCGCGGCCGCCGCCTCGGTGCTGGGCAACATCAGCGCGCTGGATCCCGAACCTGGACATCCCGCGACAGATGCAGTACAGCGTCGGCGTGCAGCGCGAGCTGCCGAAAGGCCATTTCGCCGAGGTCACCTACGTCGGCAACAAGGGCCGTAACCTGATCTGGCAGCCGAACATCAACATTCCGACGTTCGAAGCGGAGCTCGCCAATGCAGCGCTGCCGGCCGGCGCAGCGCGCCAACACGAACTACCTGCGGCCGTACCAGGGCTATTCGAACATCACGCAGCGCCGCAGCGACGCGTTCTCGGACTACAACAGCGTGCAGTTCTATCTGAACAAGCGCCGCGGCGACCTCAAGTACTCGGTCAGCTACACCCTCGCCAAAGTCACCGGTCTTGGCAGCGGCAACGGCGACAACCCGCTCGAGGACGAAGGCTGGCGCCCGACCGACAACGTCGACTACTCGTATTTCGTCGGACCGACGTCGTTCGATCGCCGGCACGTCTCCTCATCATCCCGACCTACACGCCGCCGTTCTTGCGCGAGCGCAGGCGACCTCGCTCGGTCAGATCCTCGGCGGCTGGGAGATCAGCGGCAAGATCCGCTGGCAGTCCGGCCAGTACCTGACGGCGACCGCCAACACCTCGATCGGCGTGCGCCGCGCGGACTATACCGGCGCGGACATCGTCTGTCGACGATGGCGACGAGAACCGGTGGTTCAATACCGCGGCGTTCGTGGCCGCGCCGGTCGATCGCCGCGGCAACGCGACGGTCGGCCAGATTCAGGGGCCCCACTGGCGGCAGGTGGACCTCTCGCTGAGAAAGCGGTTCCGGTTCTCGCGCGATGAACCTCGAAGTGCGCGCCGAGGTGTTCAACATGTTCAACACGCTGAACCTCAACAACCCGAACACGACGGTGACCGCCGCCGAATTCGGGCGCATCTCGACCGCCAAGATTCCGCGGCAGATGCAATTCAGTCTGGCGGTGGATTCCCAGCTGGGCTGAGCACCGCACCCGCGAAAACTTCCAACTCCCAATCTCCAATGCCAAGGCGCACGAGCCGTCGACCGAGGGCGTTTTCCGCGTCCGAGGTTCGCGAATGGCAGCGGCCACGTTCACTCGCGGCCCGGTTCGCGCGCTCTTCCTGCCACCTGAACTATATGCGTCTGCCCCTGACATCTGGTTCGCGCCGCGGCTCCTTCACGAACTGCTCTCGTCCCACGGCCCCGGCGGGATGGGCGAAGTTATCGCGCCCGCGACACGCGGCTCGATCGCATCGACGCCATCAAAGTTGCCGCGAGCGCGTCGTCGAGGCACAAGTCCTCCGCGATCGGTTCCCTCGGCTGCGGCAGACGGGCGTCGCCGCCCTCAACCATCCGCATATCTGCACGCTCCATGACATCGGCCATAGCAGGGCGACGACTTCCTGTTCATGGAGCCCCCCCCCCATCTCGACGGGCGAGACGCCCGCCGATCGATTGTCACAGCGCGCGCTGACCCACCCATTCGCCGTCACGAATTCCGGCTCTCCCTACGCCGTGACCGCCGACGGCAAGCGCTTCCTCGTCGCCCAGCAGCCGGAGCAGCAGGCCGCGACGGTCACCGTCGTCCTAAAACCTGGACGGCGGCGCTGCCCCCGCAGTGAGGCTTCGGGCTCTACCCCGGCTGTCGCTCACCAAACCAGTAGCAAAGGCCATCAGGCGCGATGACGTAGAACACGTTCCAGGCGACGCCGTCGCGACGCTCGACGTCGAAGTTGGAGTGCTCCTTGTGGAGCCCGTTGGCAGTGAACTCCGCGAACAACGACTCCAGGCCCTTCACGTGGAAGGCACACCCGTTCTGCGAGGGATCGCCGCCGTTTTCCGCGAGCCCGATCTGAACCTGGTCGCGCGTCAGGACCGCTGACTTGTGCGGCGCGTCGCTGCGCGATGAGACCTGGAAGCCGAGCACGGTTTCGTAGAAGGGAATCGCTGCGGCGAGATCCGGCACCGGCAGGTTCATGTTGTCGCCCTGATAGCCGAATGCCTTTTCGAGCGTTGCCTGCATGATGCCTCCCTCAGCCGGGTGCGCCTCTGAACCCCGGCGCAGGGGTTTTGGTTGGCTAAAGCGGCGGCAGCTGCTCTGGCGGGTAGTGCAGTAGATGCGATGACCAGCTGATTGCTACTGACGAAGCGATCCCACTCGCGCCTCGCCGCGGCTTTCTGGGGTAACTTGCGGCAGGTCATGGTTTGCGTGAGCCGTCTAGCGCGCCGCTTCAGGTGCCGGAGGTCATGATCGCGCCAGCCGCCGCCGGCTGCAAGCGCGTCCTGGGCGGCCAACACCGCAACATGGCGCCCACCAGAGGGCAACCTGACCCGAAACCTTCAAGAAGACCGGGGTGCGGCTGTGGACCTGCCCCTCAACACCGCGCCGTCACTCGGGAGTAATCGCGTCGGCGCTGCCGCCCGCCGTATAATCCACGAGACCGTTTGCCCCTCGCCCCCGGCACCCGCCTCGGCCCGTATGAGATCTGTCTCCGCCCTCGGCGCCGGCGGGATGGGAGAGGTCTACAAAGGCCCGCGACACGCGCCTCGATCGAACGGTTGCCATCAAGGTCCTGCCCGAGTGAGGTTGCCGGGCAATACCGATTTGCGCGCCCGCTTCGAACGCGAGGCACGTGCTGTCGCGGCGCTCGACCACCCCCACATCTGCGGCATCTACGACGTCGGCAACGTCGATGGCACGCACTACCTGGTCATGCCGCATCTCGAGGGCCAGACGCTGGCCGCGCGCCTCGAGAAAGGGCCGCTCCCGCTCGACCAGGCGCTGAAGATCGCCGTCGAGATCGCCGATGCCCTCGACAAAGCGCATCGCGCAGGGCATCGTCCATCGCGATCTTAAGCCCGCCAACATGATGTTGACGAAGACGGGCGCGAAGCTGCTCGACTTCGGGCTGGCAAAGATACAGGCGCACGGCCGGGCCCATCTCGATGTCGGGCATGACGAGGCTGGCGACGCGCGCACCCGAGACGGCGCACGGGACGATCCTCGGGACAGTGCAGGACATGGCGCCCGAGCAGGTCGAGGGTCAGGGAGGCCGATGCACGCACGGATATCTGGGCCCTCGGTGCGGTGTTGTACGAGATGGCCACAGGAAAGCGCCCATTCGACGGGGATTCGGCCGCCTCCGTCATCGGCGCCATCCTCAAGGATGTTCCACCGCCGGTCTCCACGCGCGCATCGCTGATACCGAGCACACTGGATCACGTTGTCGAACGATGTCTTGCGAAACACCCTGACGAACGATGGCAAAGCGCCGCGGATGTTGGCGGAGAGCTCCGCTGGATTGCGTCGAGTGGAGACGAGCAACCGGCCGCCACGCGAAAGCCACGACGGGCGCTACCGCGAATACGCCGCATGGAGCCTCGCGGCGATTCTTCTGACCGTCCTTGGGCATCACGATTGTTCGCCCTGGCTCGAATTCAGCGACGCCGCCGGCAGCACGTTGTCGTATTCTCAGTCTATCCGCCTCCGGGTGGAGCCTTCCGAAGCCAGGGGGCATCGGTTCAGACAGCGAAACTGGCGCTTGCACCTGATGGCCGCCATCTGGTGTTCCTGGCTGCGGGCGCGGATGGCGTCGCCCGACTGTGGCTCCGCCCACTGGATGCCGCCGAGGCGAGACCGCTCGCCGGTACACGAGGACGCCACGGATCCATTCTGGTCGCCTGACAGTCGGAACGTGGCGTTCTTCGCACGGGGCGCCCTCCGGCGAGTCGATCTCAACGGCGGCGCCCCTCAGGTACTCAGCCCCGCGACGATTAACACGCGGGGGGGCTCATGGAGCTCGTCAGGCGTCATCCTGTTCAATCCCGAGAACTTGAGCGGCCTCATGCGCGTGCCGGAGTCCGGAGGCACCGCGGTCGGCGTGGATCCCAATGCTGAGAATCTGAAGCTCGGCGGCGGACGGTGACCCTCACTTCGTCGGCGACAGCGAGCGTTTTCTGTTTCAACGCCGAGACGAGAGCGAAGGGCTCGTCTATGTGGGCTCGTTGGAGAGTGCCACAGCGACGCCACTCGTGGCGACCGACTGGGGCGCGCAGATCTCCCAGGGGTTTCTGCTGTTTCTCAAGGGCACCACACTGATGGCGCGGGCGTTCGGTCCCGGGGACAAGCTAACCGGCGATGCCGTCCCGCTGCGTCAAAACGTTGCCGGTGGCTCCGCGGTGTACCCGGCTTTTTCCACGTCCACGACCGGTATCCTGGCCTACGCGAGTCCGCTGCGCGCCGTTCGCGAATTGCGATGGTTCAGCCGCGGCGGAACTGCACTCAACGGGGTGGCGCCGGCCGGCGACTACGTTGACTTCCGTCTCTCGCCTGACGAAACGCGCCTCGCGCATTCCCGCGTCGACCCCGTCACACAGGCGCCCGACGTGTGGGTAAAGGACCTGCGGAGTGGAGCAGACCGGCAGGTAACGACTGATTAGGCTCTCGGAGACGTCGCCGCAGCGGTCACGCGAGGGTGACGCGCTCATCTATCGTTCGAATCGTGGTAGCGGCAGCAGCCAACTCTGACCGCGTGGGCGCGACGGGGGTTGGAGATGCCGAAATCGTATCGAGCAATGGTACAGCAGCGCGAGTTGCAGCAAGTGACGCCGATTCCAACAGACTGGTCGCCGAACGGCACCTACCTGGTCTATCACGCCGCGACGCCGAAGGGCGGCTTGGATCTGTGGGCGTTCGCGCTGGCGGAACGTAAGATCGTCTCGCTCAGGCAAACCCTCTACAACGAGTTGCAGGGCTCGATCTCGCGGAATTCCCAATGGCTCGCCTACGCATCGGATGAGTCCGGCAGGTATGAGGTGTACGTGCAGGCGTTTCCCAACGCGAAGGAGCGTTGGACGATTTCAACCGAGGGCGGATCGCAGCCTCGATGGAGCCCGAACGGTCGCGAACCGCTGTACCTGCAACGCGACGGGACGCTCATGTCGGTGCCGATCGAGACAGCGCCATCCTTCGTGAAGGGCATTCCGGTGCCCCTCTTCAAGACGGGTTTGGCAGGCGTCGATCGATACCGCTTTGAGTTCGTTCCGAGCGCAGACGGCAAACGAATCCTGATGAGCACGCCGATCAATGACGGCGACCGACCCGCCATTACGGTCGTGCTGAACTGGCCGGCGTTGCTGAAGAGATAGATGCGAGCAACCACGTGATTCGCCCTGATAGCAGAAACCGGCCGCGCCCGAGAATGCCCGATCGTCCGCTTGACTCCCACTGGCTTGGTTCTTCCTCGCGACCTCATCGAAGCGTTAGTAACACTCGATCGGGCCAGACGAGTGGCTCCGTCATCAACAAGCAGAGACGACCCAAACGCAGTCGGAGTCACACCATTCTACTCAGGTCCAAACCACCGTTCCGCATCTGTACGCATTGTGCGCGCGGCAGCGCAGCTCGATGTTGTCAACCGTGGCTGCGCCGCCATCCGCGAACGGCACACGGTGGTGATACTCGAGAAATCCATGTTCGGTGCACCGTCCCGCTGACCCGGGTGAACGCACACTGACCGCTATCGCGGCTCCAGACCGCGCGTTTGACACAGCCGCAGGGATGTGGCGCCGGGGTGATTGTGCGGTGGACCGCTGATGTGCTCGTGGTTGAGCAACCGCCGCCTGCTTGGCCTTCTGCAATTCCCCGCACGAGCAGTGTCAGCGCCCGATCCAGAACCGCCGCGACATCGCCGCTCGGGAATGTCTGTGCCGCAGCAGGTCTTGTGCGAGTCGCAGCTTGTCGTACGTGTCCCGCGAGGCCGTGAACTGGACCTTGTAATACTCCGGCGCGAGCGGCTTCACTTCGGCGCGGGACGGTTGACGAGGCGGCATGACGTCAGCCTCGCCTATCAGCCGATCTGGTTCCGCGGTGGCCGCGACCGGCGTCGACGCCGTCACCGCTACAGAACAATCGTTCCCGGCACAGGCAGTTTCCGAACCGTTGCCGCCACGGGCGGCTGTGGGCGCAATCGCGCGACGAGGGTGCTCGATGTCCTTCTTGCTCTTATGGCGTGCGGATGCGAGAACAGCCGTGTGATTGTCATCCGTCAGGTGCGGAGCCAGGAGACCGACGGCGGTCGAGATGCAGGGAGCCATCAGCCAGCAGATCCAGGATTGCGGGAAACTTTCGCGCCGCGCGAGCTGCCTCGATCCGGCCGTATGCCGCGTGCTCGGATAAGTGAAGGACACCCGTGCAATACGTGAAGAGCGACGAACAGCCCTGTCCGAGATACAGTTTCGCGCGTCAAACTCGGCGAGCACCGCAATGAGGCGCGCCGTCGTGTCGCGTTCGGTTGTCACCAGCGTCTTCACCTGCGCGAGCAGTTCGGCATCGGAGAGCAGAACCGCGGAGCGGAGTATGTCGATCATCATGATTCCTTTGTAACATCGTCGTTTCCCCGTTCTTTGTAGTCCCGTCTGCGACACGATGTGCGAGGTTCGAACCCCGTGAGGTAGGTCTGACCGGGAGATGCGCGCGTGGGCCGCAGGAACGCGTGCAGCATGGCGTCTATGCGACGGACGGGACTTGTTCGGATGTCGCTCTTCAGATGTGTCAAGTACGATTTGCAACAGACTCATTATTTTTTGGAAACATTTCGTCGAAGTGTGGACGACCACGAACCGCATGAGGAGCGTGTCATGAAGCTTCCGAAGCTTGATCCTCTCGGCGAGGTAGTGTGACGTTTGGCCGCGATGCTTCCAGATTCCTTGTGTGATCTTGTCGAGCCGTTCTTGCCGATTACGCACACCCGAGCGAGAGGTAAGGCGTGGCGAACGGCCTGCTAGCCGATCCCATCTCCGGGGCGGCAATCGTCAGGTCGCCCGTTCTGGGGTAATCACGTCGCGCTGCAGCCCTGGGCCTTCCGGGAACGGTCGACACTACGGCCCCTTTTCGCGACTCGCCGCACTCGTTGCTGCCGCTGATGCTCGTGTTGCCGCAGCTGATCCGACCGTATAATCCACATCAACTGGCCCTCGCCCCTGGTGCCCGCCTCGGCGTGTACGAAGTCACTGCGCCGATCGGCGAAGGTGGGATGGGACAGGTCTATCAGGCTCGCGACACGAAGCTCAATCGCGATGTCGCGCTCAAAGTCCTGCCTGACTCTCTCGCTCACGATCCCGAACGGCTCGCCCGGTTCACACGGGAAGCCCAGACGCTCGCGTCGCTGAACCATCCGAACATCGCGCACATTCACGGCCTCGAGGAATCGGGCGGCGTGCGCGCCCTCGTCATGGAGCTCGTCGAGGGCGATTAGGTTCGATTGACCATCACGATCTCGCGCGGCCGGCGGGATGGTTGGACCATTCGATCGATGACGACACCGCAACACACGTGGGAAACGGCCCGCCTCCTGGCCCGGCCAGCGGCAATGGCGGACGCGCAGGTCATCTTCGACACCTACGCACGCGATCCGGACGTTGCCCGGTACATGACGTGGCGGCCGCACCAGAATGTCGATGAGACCGTCGAGTTCCTTCGCCGATGCGAGCAGGTGTGGGCAGACGGATCAGCGTTTCCGTGGACGCTCTGGTTGAAGGACGGCGGGGCATTCGCCGGAATGATCGAAATCCGCGTGCATCCGAGCACGGTCGATCTCGGATACGCCCTCGCGCGGCGGTGGTGGCGGCAGGGCCTGATGAGCGAAGCGTTGACGGCGGTCGTGCAGTGGGCATTCGCGCAGCCGGGCATCTACCGGGTCTGGGCGACGTGCGACGTCGACAACGTCGCATCGGCCGGCGTGCTCGAGCGCGTCGGAATGCAGCGCGAGGGCGTGCTTCGGCGATGGCTGGTGCATCCGAACGTCAGCGATCGGCCGCGCGACTGCTTCTGCTATTCGATCGTGAAGGAACCAGCGTGAGCGCCTACCGCGCGAAGCAGTAGAACCGGCCCGCCCCGCCGCGAGGCGCCGTGTCGGCGCAATTCTGGTTGTCGTGCGCCGAGTTCCACGATGACAGCGGGGGTGCGGTGTTCTGGTTGGGACCCATGCCGTCCGAGTGTCCCACCCGTGCCGACACGCCTGCCGAATCGGACGTCCAATCCGAGCACGTCAATCCGGGCATCAGCGTTCCGTCGGCGTTCGATCCCGTCAGCACGTCGTGCTGGTTCGGAGTCGGCGAGCCGGTCCACTGGCCGTTGATGCGCTGCCCGCGCTCGTCGAGGAACAAGGCCGCGTCACCGGTCCGCGCATGCAGCTCGGTCACATTGTTGGCGACGAGCGCGAGGCTGGCGTTGTGCCAGGGCCCTGTGCCGATCCGGTCGCGCGCGTTCGTCGGCTGATTGCCGTTGGCCGGATCCCGCTCGACACTGAGATAGGCGCGCCAGGTGCGAGAGCCCTGTCCTGCGGCGACGGCCAGCCGCTGACAGGTGGCATCGGCTCCGGCCAGGCCTCCAAGATTGCCGGTCACGCTCGTGGCACTGGTCACGAAGAAGCTCATCGATGGGCCTGACGGCTCGGTCGGCGAGTCGTCGCAGCCGGCCGCCAGGGTCACCACGAGAATCAGGTAGTAGCGTCTCATGCCTTCCGCCTTTCGGCACGGACGCAGCGCAAGAGCGGGACCAACGGGACGAAGACGAAACGCTGTCGTTTTCCGGTCGTCGCCGAATGGCCGAGTTCAGTTTGCGAATACCGGGGGACGAAAACTCTTACAGCGACCGTAATCGTGCTGATTGGGAATGGATGCGGGAAATGGAACTGGAAATGGAAGACAGCAGAGTCGGCGCGGCTAGAGGGTGATCGATAACTGGACGTAGAATGGCGCGCTCCCTCATGAAATCCTCTGAAGCGGGCCCGCGGCCCGGCGCTGGCGGCAGTCCCCTCGAATGGTGCGACGTCCTCGAGGCGGAATATGAAGCGCTCTCGGGCGTGAAGCCGTTCGAGCACGGGCCGCCCGCGGATCCCCGGCAGCGGCTCGAAGCGCTTCACCTGCTCCTGCACCAGCGCCGCCCGGCCGCGCTCTGTCTCTCCGGTGGCGGCATCCGCAGTGCGACGTTCGGACTCGGCATCCTTCAGGCGCTCGCCCGCGTGGGCCCGCTTGGCAAGCTCGATTACCTGTCGACGGTGTCAGGGGGCGGCTACACCGGCGGCTGGTTCACGTCGTGGCTGCACCGCGACGGACGCGACGAGGTGCTGGCCGGGATCGATCCCGCGCCGGTCGGCGCCATGCGGGGCGAAGCCGCGAAGCTCTCGCCCGTGAACCGCCTCCGCGCGACGTGCCGGTATCTCGCGCCGAAAGGGGGCGTGATCTCCGCGGATGTCTGGACGCTGCTCGCGACGATGGCGCGGAACCTGTTGCTGAACTGGCTCGTCCTGCTGCCGCTGCTGGCCGCGGTGCTGCTCGTCCCGCGCATCTATCTCGCGGCGGTCGCGAACGTGGAGCAGAACGTGATCGCCGCGCCCGGCCAGGCCTGCCTCCCGGCCGACGCCGCTCCCTTCTGGCTCGGGTTGCTGTCGCTCTCGATGTTCGTCGTCGCCATCGGCTACGTCGTGATGAATTTCGTCGGGCGAGGGGACAGCTGGCCGCAGGGGCGCTTCCTGTCGTTCGTCGTCGGTCCGACGGTGATCGGCACGATCGGGCTGACGTTGTTCTGGTCAGCCTATCCTTGCGCGCCCGACGAGACGGCGGCGTTGTTCGTGTCGGCCGTGCTGCCGGCCGCGGGCTGGCTGGTGATCGGCGCGATCGCCCGGCCGAACGTCCGCACGGCGCCGCCGGCGCTGGCGGCCGCCGCGCTCACGGCTGCGGCGCTCGTGACGGCAGGCGGCTGGACGCCCGGCGGGCCGTGGCGCATCGAGCTCGTCGCCGGCATCCCGCTGATGCTGATCGCCGTCGCCGCGATCAATCAACGGCTCGACCGCAGGAGCGCTCTCACGGATCGCGCGGTGCGGATGAACGCGGGGGCGCGAACCGTAATGGCCGCGCTCGTCGCCGGGCCGATCGTCGGCTTCGGCGCATACTGGTTCGCGCGCAAGGACTTCTACTTCGGCGATCCGCTCGGCGAGTTGTACGCCGTCGTCGCGGTGCCGGGGATCCTGGCGCTGATGCTGCTCGCGAACACGATCTTCATCGGCCTCGCCAGCCACGAGCTCACGGATGCGGCGCTCGAGTGGTGGAACCGGTTTGCGGCGTGGCTCGCGATTGCGGCGACGCTGTGGCTGGCGGCCGGCGTGCTGGTGTTCTACCTGGCCGATCTGATCGAGCTCGCCGTGCAGGCGGCCGGCGCCGCTTTCCAGCTCGAACATCACACGACGTCTTCGCTCTTCAGCGTCCTGGTTCCGCTGCTCAGTTCGCTTGCGGGCCTGGCCGCGCGTTCTGGCGGCACCAGCGGTCAGCCGTCGACCGTGCGCCTCGCGTTCCAGCGCATCGCGCTGCCGCTGACGATCGTCGTGCTGCTGGCGACCGTGGCGTGGTTCAACGCGTGGGCGCTGCGAGGCTTCCTGCCACCCGGCGGCAACGACCCGCCCGCCGGCCTTCGGGACGTCGTGCTGTTGGCCGCCGTCGTGTTCGCCCTCGGATTGCTGATGGGCGGATTCGTGCCGGCCAACCGCTTCTCGCTGCACGGAATGTACCGGCAGCGTCTGGTGCGCACGTTCCTCGGCGCGTCGCATGCGGATCGCCGGCCGAACGCGTTCACCGGCTTCGATCCCGCGGACGACCTGCGCGTCCACGAGCTGAGCGACGTGCGTCCGCTGCAGGTCATCAACGCAACGCTGAACAACGTCTCGTCCACGAACTACGGGCGGAACGAGAGGAAGGCCTACGCGTTCACGTTCTCGCCGCTCCACGTCGGCAGCTCCGAGCTCGGCTACCGCCTGTCGTCGGAGTACGGGTCGGACGGCGGCGGTCCGGCGACGGGGTTGTCCCTCGGCATGGCGCTCGCTGTTTCGGGGGCGGCGGCGAGCCCGGCGATGGGGATGTACTCGTCGAAGGCGCTCGCGTTTCTGCTGACGCTGGCCAACGCCCGCCTGGGTCTGTGGTTCGGCAACCCGACCGATCCGGCGACCTGGCAGCGGAGTGATCCGGCGCATGGTGTCGGGCCGATCGTGCGTGAGCTGCTCGGACTCACGACGGACACCAACCCCTACGTCTACCTGTCGGACGGCGGGCATTTCGAGAACCTCGGACTGTGGTCGATGGTGGTCCGGCGGTGCGGCGTCATCATCGTGTCGGACGCCGGCTGCGATCCCGACTACACGTTCGCGGACCTGTCGAACGCGATGCGCCGGATTCGCATCGACCTCGGCATCCCGATCGAGTTCGGCGAGATGAACATGTCGAAGACGGGGCAGGGCGACGGCAATGCTCACGCGGTGCTCGGCACGATCCGCTACAGCGCGGTGGACGGACCCGATGCGCCGGATGGCCTGCTGCTCTACGTGAAGGCCACGCTCTCGGGCGACGAGTCCGTGGACATCCGCAACTTTGCCGCGCTGCATCCGGCGTTTCCGCACGACCCGACCGGCAACCAGTTCTTCGACGAGGATCGGTTCGAGAGCTATCGCGCGCTGGGGTATCACAGCGTCATGTCGGTCGCGGGGGAGCTGGAACTGGCGGACGCGTGGGATCTCTGCGCGGCCGCGCGGAAGACCCGGGCGGATGGATCTTTTGCGCCATCGGCGACAGCACGCGTATAATCCGCCCCTCCCCTTGGCAACCAGGCAACTCCGCACTTCGCGCACGCCGGTGCAGGACCGCGTTCCGACCGGCTTTGAAGGAGTCTTCAGATGACGTTCGTCGCGGAAGATCTCGATCCGTCAGGACTCGAGCGGAAGAGCCCGACGGAAGCGGCCGATATCGACGAGATCAGGCGCGGGATGCTGGCCATCCAGGCGCAGGCGGCGGCGGCCGGGCAGCGGCCGCTCGCGCGCGGGACGCACGCGAAGGGCATCTGCGTGAGGGCCGAGCTCGAAGTGCTCGACGTCCGCCAGGTAGGCACGATCCCGCGCTGGCCGAACGGCTCGCCCGGGGCATCTTCTCGACCCCCGGGATCTACCCGGCGATCGTGCGATTCGCGAATGCCGATGGCGGCCATCGGCGCGACCGCTTGCCCGACGTCCGCGCCATGTCGTTCTCGATCGACGTGCCGCCCGGCCTCGTCCCGGGCGCCACCCGCCTCGATTTCTCGATGAACAGCCGGAGCACGTTTCCCATCAACGACTCGCATGCGTTCGCGGTATCCGTCCGGGTGCTCTCGGCCGCGGGGATGCGTGCGAAGTGGAAGGCGCTCCGATCACTGACGTGGAGCGAATTCCGCAGTCTGCTCCGCGTGATTCGGCTCGGCCGTCAGCAGATGAAGGGCACGCCGCGGAAGCCGTACCAGCAGCTTCGCTTCTGGAGCACCGTGCCGTTCCTCCACGGCGGCCGCGACGCCATCAAGTACTCGGCGATCCCCGCAGACAATCCGGCGCGGCCGCTGCAGGCCGGCCCGAACCGGCTGCAGGACGAGCTCGTGCGGCACGTCAACGAGGACGAGCAGATGAGCGAGTTCGACTTCGCGCTCCAGCTCCTCGAACCGGGCAGGATGACGCACGACGGCCGGACACAGGAGGCGTCCTTCTGGGTGGAGAACGCCGCGGTCGAGTGGAACGAACGCGAGTCGCCGTTCCATGTCGTCGCGCGGCTGCGGTTGCTGCCGAAGTCGGTGCTGCCGCCGGCACAGGCGGAAACCTTCTCGATCGACGTCACCGAGCACTCCACGCCGGACTCGCGGCCGATCGGCAGCATCAACCGCGCCCGCTGGCACGCGGAATCGGCGAGCCGGGCTGCCCGGCTCGCGCAACCCGTCGTGGCCAGCCCGTGGACGCCGGACCGCCCCGTGCGGAGACTGGCGTGGACCGCGATCGCCGTCGCCGCGCTCGTCTTCTCTGCCGCGCTGGCCTGGGCGATCTGGCCCGTCACGAAAGATCTCCCCTGGGCCGACCAGCTGGCGTATCCGCCGCCTCCCATGGGCCGCAACGGTCTGACCGACGCTGAGCGCCAGCAGTACTACCACCTGAGCGAAGGGGGCGAGGCCTACCCGATTGCATGGCTGCTCGCACTCGAGCAGGAGATCACGTGGCCCGACGGCAGCGTCACCTACCGGCCGTTCCTCGAAAACGTGGAGCGCTACGGATTCCTGCCCGACCCGAAGAGCCAGTACAACCCGTACGGGCTCCCGGTGGGCGTGACGGCAGGCTACGGGAAGATCACAGGGCAGCAGATGATGGGCCTGAACTGCACGGCCTGCCACGTCGGCGAGCTGCACTACAACGGCCGCGCGTTCAGGATGGACGGCGGGCCGTCGATGGCCTACATCAACGCCTTCGTGAAGGGGATCGTGGACGAGACGTCCGCGACCGCGCGCAGCAGCCGCCGGCGCCTGCGCTTCCTGGATCGCTGGCGGCGCGTGCAGCTCGTGCCGCTGCCCGACTATCCCGTCGTCCAGCAGGCGAGCGCCGTCTCCGTGCCGGCAAGCACGAACGAGACGCTCGACGCGGGAGAGCCAGGCGCCTTCTGGCGCGTTCTCGCCGGTCTGCGGATGGCGATTGCCAATCGTTCGCTCCTGATGGACAAGCTTCACGGCTTCGGCGCGATGAAGCTCGTCGTCCAGGGGCAGGCGCTCAGCACCGAGGAGGGCTATGGCAGGAACGACGCTTTCGGCGTCGGCCGCAACGAGCTGTTCGGCGCCTACAAGAACGCGAACTTCACGGAAGGCCTCAACGTCGTGCCGGCCGACGCGCCAGTCAGTTTCCCGCACCTCTGGGGAATGGAGCGGACGTCCTGGTTCCAGTGGGGCGTGAATACGAACTCGGTGATCGAGCGCAACATCGGCCAGGCGCTCGGCGTCGGTGCGACGGTGCAGCCCGACAAGGGCTTCAGCAGGACCGTTCGCGTCGACAACCTGCACGCGATGGAGGACCTCCAGTACAAGCTCTCGAGCCCGGTATGGCCGGCCGAGCTGTTCGGGCCTGTCGATCAAGCCCGGGCCGAGCGAGGCAGGAAAGTCTTCGATCGCACGTGTGCGCTCTGCCACGAGACCTATGGCAAGTCGGGGTCGCTCAACGAATACCAGTTGTTCCCCCTCGACGTCGTCGGAACCGATCCGAGCACGGCGATCAACTTCGAGCGCACGGTGATGACCGCCGAGGGGCCGAAGCCGTTCGGACTGGCCGCGTTCGAGATCGTCAAGAAGGTAAAGGCCGCCTACTACGCCGAGCACAACATCCCGCCCGACGTGCAGGCGCGATGGGAATCAAGAGCGACGCGCGGGGAAGCGGAGTTCCGCGCGCCGCTGCTCGAGTACCAGAAGTTCCCCGACACCCGGCAGCGCGGCGTCTATCGCGCGAAGACGCTGAAGGGAATCTGGGCGACCGCGCCGTTTCTCCACAACGGCTCGGTCCCGAGCGTGTTCGATCTGCTCCGGCCGGCGAACGAGCGTCCGACGACGTTCAAGCTCGGAACGAAGGAGTACGACCCGGTGAAGCTCGGCTACGTCGTGGACGGCCCGCGCTTCCTGACGCCGCCCCGCATGCAGCCGTTCACCTACGACACGCGGCAGCTCGGGAACTGGAACACCGGCCACGAATGGTGGTTCTACCCGGATCTCGACGACGAGATGCGCTACGACATCATCGAGTTCCTGAAGACGTTCGACGACGTGAACTATCCGGGGGACTATCGCTTCGAGCGGCCGGCCTACCCGCCGGAGACCGTGCAGATGGACAAGGGGCTGCCGGAGGCGCGCCCGTATCGCGAGCGTTAGAGGATCGGCTGACGGACCGGCGCGATGATGCCGGCTCGCTCGAGGACGGGCCGGCACTCGGCATCGCTGCGCAGGAACTCCATCACCGGCTCCACCGCGGCGTAGGCGAGCGCCGGCGCGGACTCTTCGCAGGCGCGCGCGAGAAGCTCGCTCGCGCGCCTGGATTCGCCGATGGCGGCGTAGACCAGGGCCAGTTCATCGCTGCCGAGTTTCCCTGCGCGATGGTAATCCTCGAGCCTGGCAAGCGCCGCGCGTGCGCTGTCGCGGTGCCCCCGGAGCCCGTCGCCGATGCTTGTGAGCAGACAGCCAAACGGCTGATCGCCAACCTTCTTCAGTTCCTGAAACGCCTCGTCGTACGCGCCGGTGGCGATCAGCGTGAGCGCCAGATCGAACCAGACACGGGTGAACGCCGGATCCATCTGGATGACATGGCGGTACTGGGCAATCGCCTCGTCGAACCGGCGAGCAAAGTGCAGGATGCGCCCGATGCCGCTCGCCACGAGCAGCGACAGCGGATCGAGCTGCTGCGCGCGCCGCATTTCCTGCAGCGCTTCGTCGAACCGGCCTCGCGACCCCAGGAACATTCCATACGAGTGATGCGAAGGCGCATGGCCCGGATTGAGCTCGAGTGCGCGCTTGAACTCGCGCTCGGCGCCGTCCCAGTCCCAATCGAAGCGATATTTCAGATACGCGACCAGCGCGTGCCCCTCGACGAGCGCTTCGTCGAGCTCGAGCGCGCGGGCGGCTGCTGCTCTCGCGCGCCGAAGCGCCTCTGGCCTGGCAATCAGGCCGAGGCCGATCCCTACACTGAGGGAAGAGCAACTCTCCCAGGCCGGCGTATGCGGCCGCGTAGCCAGGGTCTTTCGCGATCGCCTCCTCGAAATGGGTGATCGCTTTGGCGCACGACTCCGCGGTCCGTTTGTTCACGAGGAACCGCCCCTTGAGATACGCCTGATACGCCTCGACTTCCCGCGTGGCTGGCCTGGCCAGACGCTTCTTTTGATTGCCCGTCAGCTTGAGCCTCAGCTTGTCGGTCATCTCATCGGCGATTTCCTCCTGCAGCTCGAATATGCCCGACATCCGGCGATGGAACTGGCCGCCCCAGATCTGCGACCCGTCGTCCACGTCGACCAGCTCCGCCCTTATCGTGAGCGTGTCGCCGCGCTGGAGCACCCGGCCGGTCAAGACTGCCCGGACGTCCAGGGCGCGCCCGATTTCCTGCGGCTCCTGCGGCCGCCCCTTGTAGCGGAAGACGGTGCTCCGCGCCATCACGCGCAGCTTCGGAAGCTGCGACAGCGTGTTGATGATCGAGTCGGCGATCCCGTTGCTCAGGTACTCCATCTCCGGGTCCTGACTCGCGTTCGCGAGCGGCAGCACGGCGAGCGAGTCAACCGTCCGCCGGGCGCGCCGTTTCCGCGCTGGCGCGGCCTCGGCCCGCGTCCCGACGCCAGACCCGGCCACGGGCCCACTCCCGCTGCTCTGGACCCGTCTTGACGTGCCGGAGTCAGGCGGAACGGAGACCGCTGAATCCGCAGGCGAAAAACTGAAACTGCCGATCGAGAGGAGCTCGATCTGTCGGCGGACGGCTTTGAGATCGGCCACGGTAAGACTGTCCATGGTCTGATGGCCGCGCTTCTGAGCCGCTTGCTCATGGCCTGGCCAACCACTCGGACGAGCGTAGGGGGGTGCCGACCAAACGTCACTGAGCGGGAGCGCCTCGACTTAGAGGATCGCGCCCATGATATCGCCCGGCGTAGCGCCCGTCCGTAAGGCGGGCGGCCGGCGACCATTTCGTAGATCATGACCCCGAGGCTGAAGATGTCCAGCGCGCGTCGACCGACCCGCCGCGCGCCTGCTCCGGCGACATATAGCTGAAGGTCCCCATCACCACATCGGGGTTCGTTTCCATGAAGATCCGCGTCTCCCATCCACCACCGTATTCGCCAACACTGATACGGTCAGTTTCGCCAGGCCGAAGTCGAGGACTTTAACGTATCCGTCCGGCCTCAGCATTATGTTCTCCGGCTTGATATCGCGGTGGACGATCCCGACGCCGTGTGGCGGCCGCGAGCGCGCTCCCGACCTGAGTAGCGATCTCGAGCACCTCGCTTTGAGCGGCTAGACGGCCTCGATCGAGGCGTGCCCGAAGCGTCTCACCATCGACGAACTCGGTCGCGATGAAATGAATGTCGCCGACCTGCCCGATGTCGTGAATCGTGAGAATGTTCGGATGATTCAGGGCCGAGGCCGCTCGCGCTTCCTGCGCGAACCCAATGTACGCGGTCTTGATCGGTGACGAGCTTCGGCGCGAGCACTTTCATGGCGACCTTCCGGCCGAGCCGCACATCCTCCGCCAGATAGACCTGGCCCATGCCGCCCGCGCCGAGCTGTTCGATGATCCGATAGTGGGAAATGTTCCGGCCAATCACGAGTGAGCCTCGGTCTCTGGAAGTTGACGTTCTCAGCGAGCCTGCTCGAGCGTCGCGCGTGCCGCCACGAGATCCGGCGGTGCCGAGGCCTTCGGTGAACCAGGCAAGAATCGGCTCGAGCAGGGCGCGCGCGTCGGCGTGGCGGCCGGACGCGATCAGCAGTTGCGCCGCAGCCGGTGGCGGCGCGCAGCTCGAACGAGCGGGCCTGCTGCCCGCGCGCGGGCACCGACGGCTGCCGCGAATTCAGCCTCCGCACCGGCGATGTCCCCCTGGAGCCGCAGCAGTTCCGCCTTCGCACGGCGCAGTTCCGCCAGGTATCCCCCCTCACCGTGTTGCTCGGCGTGCGCGAAGCCCTCGGTCAGCGCGCGCAGCGCGTCGTCCACACGGCCGGCGAAGCGGAGCAGATCCGCGAGCACGC